>NZ_JAHXYH010000100.1 GCF_019970065.1 Chryseobacterium sp. OSA05B
CTGCTGGACCGTGCAAACCGCAACTACTTGGCCATGTGCTCCGTAGAGGGCGGCATGGAGATCGAGCAGCTGGCCGAGGAGCGCCCGGAGGCGCTGGCTCGCGTTGCCGTTGATCCGCTGGTCGGCATCGACGCCGAAAAGGCCGCCGAGACCGTCGCAGCCGCCGGTTTCGCCGAGGAGCTGCGCGGCAAGGTCGACGAGACACTGCAGAAGCTGTGGGTCGTCTTCAAGGAAGAGGATGCAACCCTCGTTGAGGTCAACCCGCTGGTGAAGACCGGCGCAGGCAACATCGTCGCACTGGACGGCAAGGTCTCCCTGGATGACAACGCTTCCGAGGTCCGCCACCCGGCTCACGAAGAGCTCGAGGACAAGGGCGCAGCCGATCCGCTGGAGGCCAAGGCCAAGGCCGCGGGCCTGAACTACGTCAAGCTGGACGGCGAAGTGGGCATCATCGGCAACGGTGCAGGCCTGGTC
>NZ_JAHXYH010000101.1 GCF_019970065.1 Chryseobacterium sp. OSA05B
TGAATTTTTATGGCTCGGCAGCGGCAGGTGTTAATCTTACTTCGTCAACAGAGCGTAAAAACGGCCAGACTGCCAAAGACAGCAAAGTTGGCTTTGCCTATCAGGTAAGTCCTGCGGGATTAAGAGTGGGCAAAAAACTGGCAGGATTTGCTGAAGTAGGATATGGAAACAAGGGTATTGTTACCGCCGGCATCAGCTATGGGTTCTGATAGAAAACAGCTCAGAGTAAAGATTTATTTTATATTTTTAAACCATCTTTTAAGACACCTTTTTGACTTCATTATTAGTGGTCCATATCGGTTTTTAATAGTCAAAAATAGTTGGTGAAATTCTTTGTAATATCGATTTTTATTGATGATACAGAAAGTTTATTGAACATTGTTTCAATAAACTTTTTTTATGGCTGAAAATTCAAAAAAATCGTTTTTGGATTTGCAAAAGTCTTGATGTAATTTCCTGGGGAAAACAAAA
>NZ_JAHXYH010000102.1 GCF_019970065.1 Chryseobacterium sp. OSA05B
GAACCGATGCGTGCAGCCACACATCCGGGACCGTGGATTGGCGCCAGGTACGCAGCAGTCCCCCGGCGAAGAAGTAGAGGAAGAGCGCCAGTCCTACGAACCCGTAGCAGAACATCAGGGTCCAGAGGAATCCCTGCGAGCCCAGCGACACCCCGATGGTGGGGTCGATGCGAGGGGTCCCGTGGCCCAGGATGGGGGCCTGCAGGCTTTGTTCCCATGTCTTCGCGTACAAGGCCAAGCGGCCGCCCGTTGAATCACTGTATTCCTGTCGCCCCAGGATCCCGCTGACGGATCCGCTGGCCACCAGCGCAACTGCCAGGACGGCAACCCCGGAGAAGATGATGGCGACCATCCGCCAGTGACCGAGCCCCAAATGCCGGAACAGCGCGTAGGCCACGGCGATGGCCAGTCCGACGAACATTCCGCGGTTGCTCGTGGCCACCGCCGGGATGAATGAGAGCGCCAGGAT
>NZ_JAHXYH010000103.1 GCF_019970065.1 Chryseobacterium sp. OSA05B
GGTGATACAGAGGAACGCACGCGCGACCGGGTCCTGAACGCAGTTCTCGAAGATGGACCGGTCAGTGCGGCCGAGCTTGGCAGCAAGCTTGGCTTCACGCCCGCGGCGGTCCGCCGTCACCTTGATGCCCTGTCCAAGGCGGGGCTCGTCGAAGTAAAGCTCGTGGCCAACCAGAAAACGGGTGCTGGACGCCCGTCCCGCAGATATGTGCTTTCGCACCGAGGGCAAGCCAAGCTCGGCAATGATTACTTGGAAATCGCCACCGATGCGCTGAAGGTGCTCGGTGAAGCTGCCGGCGAGGACGCGATCCGCAAGTTTGCCCGCGATCGGTTTGCGGCCATGGAGGACCGCTACGCCAAGGCCTTGGCCGGCGTGGAAGGTCTGGAAGCCAGGGCTGACGTTTTGAGCGAACTGCTCAGCACGGACGGCTTTGTCGGGTACACCCGCAAGGTCGACACCAAGGTGGCT
>NZ_JAHXYH010000104.1 GCF_019970065.1 Chryseobacterium sp. OSA05B
GGTTGAAATTTGCGCCTTACTGTTTGCGCGCGCGGCCTTCATATAGCGGTGGGTCTCGTGGACGAAAAATGAGGGCCTGTCCTATGACAGGCACCTTAGCACGGTAAGCGTTCGGAAACCTGACGGTCTTTGGAAGGATCCATCTTGGTCGCCTCGAGCAACCCTAACAAGCAAACCGCTAGTTCGGCTCGCGATGCTGCATACGCTGGCCGACTTTCTTTTGCAAAGATTCACGAACCACTTGAAGTGCCTAACCTGCTGGCATTGCAGACCGAGAGCTTTGACCGCCTCGTCGGCAACGAGCGCTGGGTAGAGCGCCTGACCAAGGCTGAAGCCGCTGGCGACTCCAGCGTGCCGAACACCTCGGGTCTGGCCGAAATCTTCGAGGAAATCTCCCCGATCGAGGACTTCCAGGACACCATGTCCCTGAGCTTCTCGGATCCGGAGTTCGCTGATCCGAAGTACACC
>NZ_JAHXYH010000105.1 GCF_019970065.1 Chryseobacterium sp. OSA05B
CCGCCAGATCGTGGACTACGCGCTGTGGCGGCTGCGCAACAAAACCGAATACGGGCAGATCGCGCATCGGCTGCTGGGCGAGCGCTTCACCCTGGCGGCGCTGCGCGGGGTGTACGAGGCGATCCTCGGGCGCCGGCTGGACCCGGCGAACTTCCGGCGCACGCTGAACTCGACCGCCAGCATCGAGGCGACCGACGAATACCAGGCCGGCGGCAAGCACCGCCCGCCGCGGCTCTACCGCTATGTCGGGCACGGGCCCGATCCGTTGCAGGTCGACCCCCTGCAGGTCGAGCCGCCGCAGGGCTGAGAACGAACTTCACCACACTTTTTCAACTAGTCCGTTGAATCCCTGAAGGGGGAGCACCATGAGCACCAACACCATCTTCACCGACGCGGCCAACGCGCAGCACAACGCTTCGGTCGCGCAGAACATTGCGCGGCTGAACCTGCTGGCCCCGGGCTCCACC
>NZ_JAHXYH010000106.1 GCF_019970065.1 Chryseobacterium sp. OSA05B
CCTCCCCCGCGGCCGGCAGGTAATCAGAAGCAAACTTAACCAAGCCAAACCATCCTTGTCAGCACGCCATCAAGCGCGCATGATGGCACTATGAGCGAGGAAAACCAGGACATTATTTCCGCCGTGCAGCACCCGGGCGAAGCACACGTCGGGGACAACGTGGGCCAGCGGCTGAACTGGCTGCGGGCCGGGGTGCTCGGCGCCAACGACGGCATCGTTTCGGTGGCCGGCGTCGTGGTCGGCGTTGCCGCGGCGACTCCCGGAAATCTGGCGGCCATCGCCACTGCCGGCATCGCAGCCCTGGTGGCCGGCGCGTTTTCCATGGCCGGCGGCGAATACGTCTCGGTCAGCACCCAGCGGGACACCGAGCGCGCCCTGATTGCCAAGGAAAAGCGCGAGCTGCGCGAGCAGCCCGAGGAGGAACTCGAAGAACTCGCCGGCCTGTACCGGCAGCGCGGGCTGTCC
>NZ_JAHXYH010000107.1 GCF_019970065.1 Chryseobacterium sp. OSA05B
ACCAACAGGCAAAGTTACACCACTTTCCAGTGCCCGTTCAGCACGGAGAATCTCTCTTCCACGTGTTGCATGGAGTGCTGCCGCGGCACTAGTAGTCGGAATGCTCGCCATTGGCTTGACGTGGCTGAACACCCCGCAGGCAACCGCAGGATTGGTACCCGCGCTGATTATAACGCCAACAGGACAGGACCGTGAGGAAGCTCTTGAGAGCCTCCTGGAGAAAGCGCGGGAAATCAAGGATCCGCCCGGCTTCGATGCACAGACGTATCAAATGAAAGACCTGCGTGAGAGTTCGTTGCCAAAGCGAGTTTCAACGATCGAAGAAATAGAAGCTTTCAGCCCTGTCAGCGAGTTCGACTACGTCTCCATACAACGGCCCGATGGCCTGTATGAACGCTATTCAACAAGTTTGGGAATCGTTTCTGCGCGAACCGGCGAGCGAATTCCCGACCAGGATATGGAT
>NZ_JAHXYH010000108.1 GCF_019970065.1 Chryseobacterium sp. OSA05B
GGTCTCCACCGCTCAGCTGGAGCCGTTCTACCCGGACCTGTCCGATCCCGGGTTCGCCAGCCGCTGCGCGATCGTGCATTCGCGCTTCTCCACCAACACCTTCCCCTCCTGGCCGCTGGCCCAGCCCTTCCGCACCATCGCGCACAACGGCGAGATCAACACGGTCAAGGGCAACCGCAACTGGATGCGCGCCCGCCAGGCCACGCTGTCCTCCGAGCTGCTCGGCGAAGTGCCCGAGGAACTGTTCCCGATCTGCACCGCCGGCGCCTCGGACTCCGCCTCCTTCGACGAGGTCGCCGAGATGCTCATGCTCTCCGGGCGCAATGTCGCCGAGGCGATCATGATGATGATCCCGCAGCCGTGGGAGAACGACGCAGCCATGGACGCGGACCTGCGCGCCTTCTACCAGTACCACTCGATGCTGATCGAGCCGTGGGACGGCCCGGCCGCGGTGTGCTTC
>NZ_JAHXYH010000109.1 GCF_019970065.1 Chryseobacterium sp. OSA05B
ATGGACAGCAGGCAATGGCTGGCCCGCACGCAGATGCTGCTGCGCGGGCGCTACGGCTTCTCCCGCTCCGAGGCCGCGCGGCAACTGGAAGAGGTCCGCGAGCACTGCCTGCAGACCGGCGCGCGGCATCCCGCCGAGCAGTTCGGCACTCCCGCCGAATTCGCCATGAGCCTGGGCGGTTCCAACCCGGGAGCCGTCGTGCGCCGCTGGTGGCTCGGCCGCCTGGCGTTCCTCGCGCTGGTGGCGTACTACGGGGTCTCGGTCCTCTCGCAGCTGTTCGAGCAGGGGCCTTCGCCGTGGCGCGTGGCCCTGGCCGTCATGTGGTTCCTGCTGCTGTTGACCGCCTGCTGGCGCCTGCGCCCGGCGCAGCGCCGGGAAGAGGTCTGCGCGAAGCTTGAACAGCGCCAACGCCGCGCTGAGGCGGTGCTGGCCCGATATGACAACAGCTAGTTCTTGTAC
>NZ_JAHXYH010000010.1 GCF_019970065.1 Chryseobacterium sp. OSA05B
GAGCATTGGAGCACCATGAATCTACCAGTGTGGTACTTCCTGAAATGATGCCGAAAGAAGCGATCGACAAAACGATTACAGATGTTGTTTCGCATGAATTCTTCCACACGGTGAATCCTTTGAAAACGCATTCTGAAGAGATCCATTATTTTGATTATTCAGATCCTAAAATGTCTCAGCATTTATGGATGTATGAAGGAGGAACAGAATATTTTGCCAACCTTTTCCAGATTCAGGAAGGCCTGATCAACAAAGATGATTTCCTTAAAAGAATCAATAAGAAGATCGCGAACTCAAAGGGTTTTGATGATACGATGCCATTTACAGTCATGAGTAAAAATATCCTGCAAGACGAATACAAAGATCAGTACAGAAACGTTTACGAAAAAGGAGCTTTACTGGCTATGTGTCTGGATATTGAACTGAGAAAACTATCTAACGGTGAAATGGGTTACCGTGATATGATCAGAAAGCTGTCCCAGAGATTCGGAGAAAACAAACCTTTCAAAGATGACAAACTGATCGACGAACTGGTAACCGTAACCGGTTATCCTCAGGTGAAGGATTTCTATAACAAATATATCGCAGGAAACCAGCCTACCCCTTATGCAGAGTATCTTAATATGGTAGGCGTAGAAGCGAAAAAGAAGGATACACCTCCTCTTTTATGGTTCATCAAAGACCCAAACCAGACTGGTTACAACGATAAGAATAATACTTTCAAATTTAATGAAAACTCTGAGCTATCACCCTTTTCAAAAAACGTTGGATTTAAAATCACAGACGAAATTGTTTCCTTGGACGGAAAAACAATCGATATCCAGAAAATGCAAGATTTTATCAATTATGCTAAATCAATTAAAGAAGGTCAAGATGTGACAGTGACCATTCTTAGAAAAAATGGCGACAAAACGGATAAAATTGATCTTAAAGGAAAAGCAGTATTATATCAAACAATAGTAGAAACCTTACAGTTCAGAGCAAATCCAAGTCCGGCAGAAGTGAAACTGCAAAATCAATGGCTAACAGGTAAGAAATAATGATTAGTAAGAAGATTCTATAGATAGCAATACCTTTAAAACTTTTATTCTCCCCCTTTGCTTATTTGAATCCTTGGTAAGCCTTTTGCTAAGTTAATGATGTAAAATATCAACTGAACTATATGAACATTTTAAAAGGACTAGAATTATCTGGCACGTTGATTTTTGCAACCAATAGCTGTACACAAAAACCGGCTACAATTGAAAAATCTGTGGTCACTGAAAAGAAGACAACGACTAAAATCAAAGTGGATGGAAGTTACCTCACTCCAGACTATCAAAAAGAAGTGAAGGTTAACTGGGTTGGTATCATCATCCAGAATATCGATGATCATAAAATATCAGTTAAAATCAGATCCCGTGCAGATAAGAAAAAAACAACCTGCACACTTTATATACAGGCTACCAAATCAAGAAAAGGCATATATCAAGCAACACTTGAAGGAAAAAATGTGGTCTTTACCTTCCATCAGTCATCGGTTACAGTAAGTACTGAGTATCCCAAAGATAAATATGCTCTACGTTTCTACTGCTCAGGTAGGGCTACTATCGCGGATACTTACACCACAATTATAGACTTTGTATTTGGCTCAGGTGGATAAATAGTAATTAGTGTTTAAGCACATGAAAAAAGACTGAAGAACTTTCAGTCTTTTTTCATGTGCTTATTAAACCGACAACTATCAGAAATTTTCTCATCGAGTTCTATCAATAATAGTTAATCTTGGAAATAACAGATAATGTATTATCAAGTTTCGGAAGGTAAAATGAGGTTTGGCACTTATCATATTGAAAATTGCAACTTAAACAAAACACCATGAAAATCAACAATTATGATCACTTGTAAGCAGTTCTCGCTTTGTCTGTTTTCTTTTAACTCTCACGCAGGAAATAAACAGTAAATATTTTGATTCCGGAAAAGATAGCCTTTCAACGAGCATTTCTAACGTAGATTAACAAGATAATGTTTTTACCTTCCTAAACTAATGAAAATATTGGCAGTGGAAGTATTATTCCGATCAGCAATATACGAGAAGACTGACTTTCAAAGAAGCAAGTGCATTTTATAACTCCTGTATAATTAAATACAACGTTTAATCTACTTATAACCAAATACTCATCATATGAAAAACTATTTAAAAGTTGGAATTAATACCACATCACCAAAAGCTTCGCTGGAAATAGCTGCTAAAAACCCTACAGGATCTACAACCAACGCAGAAGGTTTACTTATACCTAGAGTGGATAGGCAGCGTGCCCAATCTATGAGCGGGGTTGCTACTTCAACCATTCTGTATGTTGATAACATCAGTACAGGAACTCAAACTGGAATTGCATTGAATATTGATGCTACCGGATACTATTATTATAACGGAACTGTATGGACTAAGCTATCAACATCTGCAGGTATTCCCAGTAATATTTATAACGCGGACGGATTACTCACAGGGAACAGAATCGTAACTCAGGGTTCTAATACTTTAGCTTTCATCGGAACGGTTAACAATTCTTTTTCTGTTGACGGAACAACATTGTCAGTAGATGCGGCTAATAATAAAGTTGGTATTGGAACAACAACTCCTGTGGCGTCCCTAGAAATAGGTAATAAAACCACAGAGCAAAACCCTAATATAAGACTTCAGTCAAATAGTAATTCATATGGTGCAGGTGGTATTTTAGAATTTAGAGAATTAGACTCAAATTATGGTATTAATATAAGACATGAAACTGCTCAGAGCGCAGATTTCACGATAGCGGAAGGTCTACATTTTAATACGGTCTCTGGTACTGAAAATAAAATCAACTCTATACTGTCAATAGATCAGACTAATCGTAGGATAGGAATTGGTGCAACTGCACCGTTGAGCAAGTTGGTGGTGAATGGAGATATGCAGTTAATCAATGATTTAAAAGTGGGGGAAAGTCCATCTGTCTTAGGAAATGCAGGTACAACAGGACAGTTTCTTACTTCTGGAGGCGCAGGATCAGCACCAACATGGACAACGGTGTCAGCAGGTGTTAATAATAACATTTACAATGCAGACGGAACTCTTTTAAATAACCGAACTGTTAGCCAAGGAACTAATACTTTGACTTTCACGGGAGGGAATGTTACAAATGGATTTTCTGTTGATGGAAATACCTTTTCTTTAGATGCACTTAATAATAAATTAGGTATAGGCACAACGACACCTCAGAGAAATATGCATGTAAACGGAACCTTACAGTTAACCAATGAATTCAATGTTGGAGGAAATGCATCAACTGCCGGAAGCGCAGGGACAACATTCTGGAGGCGCAGGATCAGCACCAACATGGACAACGATGGCTGCAAATGCAAATATCTACAATACAGATGGTGTGTTAAATAGTGCAAGAACAGTATCTCAAGGAACATTTCCTTTATCTTTTACTGGAAATAATGCTGCCAACGGATTTTCTGTTGACGGTACTACATTTTCAGTTGATGCAGCCAATAACAGAATCGGTATAGGAACAATTACTCCTCAAAAAAACCTTCATGTCAATGGTACTTTGCAGATAACGAATGAACTGAACATTGGTTGAAATGCAACAACTGCCGGAAATGCAGGGGTAGCGGGACAATTCCTTTCTTCCAACGGTCCGGGTGTTGCTCCCACTTGGCAAAGTTTAGCTGGAATTTACCTACTTCAAATGGTACTGTAATCGCAGTCAATGGACAGTTATTGATAGCTCAGGAGATAACTGCCCAATTGTCAGCTGATTTTACCATTTCTAGCGCGGTAGCCACTCCTATAGGAAATCTTAATGTAGAAATTATTGACAATGAAGGTAAATACAATAGTACAGCAACTACTAACTCATTTACTGTATCTTCAAGTGGTGTTTATCAGGTTATATTGAATATACAACTATCTCAAACTGCAAGTTCAAATCCCGTTGTAGGAGTTTGGGATGATACAACAGCGGATTGGATTGTTCGTGGTAATGATCTTTACACGGCAACCGAAGTTAATGGTTCTAATTTACGACGACAAACCTACACCATGATAACATCTGTTGATATGGATTCTACCCATACTAGGAGAGCTGCTGCTGGAATTGCCTGTACCGTAAAAGCCTTTAGCGCAGGTGCTACTGGCTCCGGAGCTATCAGCCAAGTAACATTAAAGAGATTAAAATAACATTTCTCGGAAGATTACATCAAGATAAGGTCTTTTCATGTAATTAAATTAGGAGATTCTAATCGGTTTGGTTTGACACCTTTTCAGAGAAGGTCACTTTATTTTTTTGGGAATGAAAATACATACTCATATAATGAGAATATTCAATTTTGGAAGGCACAGGGGAAGTTGTGGATCAGATAAAGTTTATTTAGAAAATGTTAAGTTTTAAACAAGGTAAAGCAAGTCAATCTATCGCTAATTAAACTGTAGGATAAAATGCACGATTCATCTGATCAATCAGGGATTGATGCCATCATTATCTTCCTCAACTAATCATTATTATTTTAATCATTTTGCATCTATGAAATTTCTAATCATTAGTAATCTTTTTTTTCGTCCCTGTTTTTTCAAGAATGAGCTTCGCTACATTCGGCATTTTGGTCAAAAGATTTTAGTACTCATCATATCTCTTTACTGGACATGACTATAGAATACCCATGAAAAGTAGATAATCTCTTAAGGCATCATTTCAAATGAAAAATTAGGGGACAATATAAAGATATCACTGTGGGCTTTTCGTGTACAATGTTTTACATACATACTCCCAAAATATAATTTGGGAGTATTTTTATTATCAGCAAAGTGGCAAAAATACTTCAAAAGAAATGCAGGAAATATTAATAAGATCTTTGATAATAGATTTTATATTCTTCATTTTTATATCGAATTTAAATTGTCTTGCCTTACAATAAATATTAAATGAAAAAAATTAGCTTTGTAATTTTTGCTTAATTTGAATTAAACGAACCAACTTATCAAGATTTTCTGTCAGGAGCTGCAAAAATTTGGTTTTAATATATTTTCGACTCTTAATTTCATCAACGGTCTTGTAAACATTTCCTAAATCAATCTCTAATGATCTTTCTGTAAATCTTATCAATTCACTAAAATCAATATTTCCACCATTAAAACACCTGGGCCTGTGAAGTGCATACATCAGTTCTATTAATGACACTTTTGAAGAGGTCCATGCTAATTTATATCCATTCTCATCCCCCTTTGTATCATGACCAATATTCCGGATAGATCTAATCATAAAATTCTCAAGAAGCTCATTGTCCTGTATTATCGCTATTTTGTGATCATGAGAAGTGGTAAAATCTTCATTAAGATTATACAGACCTGAGGAGAGTGTTATCTTTAAGTCGTAAGATCCTTCTGGCAAAATACTTATGATCAAGATACGTTGTTTTTCTACGATAATAATTATAAAACCTGTCTGTTCAGCATAATACGCCTTTAATTTTAACAGCCCAGATTCATAAAACTTTCTTAATCATCTATCGCCAGCTCGTGGTTTTGATATCTCCATATGTAGATATATTTTCATTTCTACTATTTCTGTTTATGATTTTTCGAAAATAAATGGAGCATTAAGAGAAGACTGTGAATTATTAAGCTATACAAAAAAAGATCTACAGGATTCATCCACGTTAAAGTTTGGCAATCTTCTTAAACCAGCACTTCATTTATATGGCAAGAAAAAAGCTGAATGTGAAAAGCTTTTGCTGAATACGGATTGGTTAGACCCTATCATTTTAAGGCCAGATATAATCTATGGGAAATATGATTTTGTGACCGGTATTATTACTGGCTGTATAGAGTGAAAAAACAAAATGAAATATTAGTTCCAGAGAATGGAATTGATATTCAAAACAACACTTTTGTTGAAGACTTGGCGGATATAATTACACAATCTATTGAAATAAAAAATCATTGCAATATATACAATACTACAACACACAAGCCAGTAAGTCTATACTTGATAATCTTAAAATAATGGAGAATATAACTGGAACAAAGCCAACTTATATAGATACGCCTAATGATTTTCTTAAAAAAAATAATATTTGCTCCTATCACGAAATTACTTCTTTATGGGACGGAATGAATGTTATTACAGATAATCAAAAATTAAAAAAAGATTTTAATACCAATTTCTCAATTTTTGAAGATTCTATAAAAAAAACTGCAGATTATTATGAAGAGCTAAATTGGAGAGCCATTGGATGGGATGTTTATAGAATATGAAAAGAAAATCTTAAGCTTACTATAAAAACAATCTAACTTTTTTGCTAAGATTGGTTAACTCCATCAGAAGAAGTAATCATTTAAAATAAATGACTTGGAAAAAAAACTATGAGAAATCTTGGTAGCAATGCGATCAAGTATATATATACTGAAGCTTCTCTCATCTAGAGAAAGGAATATTTTATACATAGAAAATGCCATTCGCCTTTTTAGATATACTCCTGTCGGCCATAATTCTTGATAATTTAAAATCTGTACTTATGAAATTGCGAGCATTTCCGCAGGAGTGTTTTGAGATTAAACATCAATCTTTTGCGATGGTACGGAATCTGTTCAAAGTATTTCAAAAACCATTCAAAATAATCTCAAAAAACGGTGAAAGAAAAATTCATTACTGATCGAAATACAGAACTATGAGAAAAGGTCCGTCCGAAATTTATTGATCAATTCGGCGACGTAGTTCCATTATCGGCCTATTTGATATTACTGATTTCTTTAAAATATTTTCAAATCTTCCGTTAGAAAATGTTTTGTCAACATCTATATCTTTTGTGCTTTGAGCACTTGGCGTAATGCTAATTAAAGTGATAGTAACCTTAGTTTGGGCTGGGGATAGTTTGAATAAACTAATCAGCCAGAAACTCGATATAATCGGGTTTGATGGCTTATTTGAGACTTAACAAACAAGTAATTTTCTATATTAACTGATGGATTTATATCATCTCTTAGCTGAATGCCAGTAGTAAAATTCTTATCATCCTTTAAAACATCAAAAAACCTCGCCCCCTGACAAGGAGTTTTGAGGTTTAACAATAAGATTGATTACAGGGTATCTGTTTTTATTAACAACAAAAGTTTCATCTTGCGCTTTTATCAGTAAGAAATTAAGCAAGAATAAACATATTAATTTTTTTTTAGTCCATCATATGATAATTCATTTAATGGATAAGATAAATTCCCCCTGGTTACTCTCTAAATGAAAGAGTTGTAAAAGTTCTCATACAGGATCCACACAATCTTTAACACATTAGCAATCATACGATATAAAGTTTGACTTTTTTAAAAAATATCTTAAAAAATCACAGTCAAAAACAGTTAATGATCAATATTTATGATTGTCGGTAACCTCTTCTAAAACTATCCCTGATCAACTGATGCACATCTGACAATTTATAGTATAACTTACCACTGATGGTATAATAAGGTAATTTTTTATCAGAACGATAGCGCTGCAGAGATCTCGAACTGATTTTGAGCAGCTGTAAAACATCTTGATTATCGAGCAACTGCTCACCATCAATACTATTTAATTCATTTTGATTTTCCTTTATTTTTTCACTTAGGATATCGAATCTTGTCATCACTCGTTCCATCCATGAAATAAATTCTGTTCTGTCAATATTCATGATATTTTGTTTTTATGGTCGTAACAAAGTTTGACAAAAGTCACGAAATTCCTTCGGTAGTTTATCGGTACTACCGAAGGATTTTTTATAAGTTCCATCATTTATGGACTCTAGAATCACTCAGAGCAACAGATAGAAATCATTAGTCTTCTCCTTCCTCTAAAGCCTTATCAAGGTTTTCTGTCAGGAGCTGCAAAAATTTGGTTTTAGTATACTTTCGACTCTTAATTTCACCAATGGTCTTATAACAGTTTCCTAAATCAATTTCTAACCATTTTTCCGCAAATCTTACAACTTCACTAAAGTCTACATTCCCACCATTAAAACACCTGGTCCTATGAAGTGCATATATCAATTCAATTAGTGAAACTTTTGATGAGGTCCATGCTAATTTATATCCATTCTCATCCGGCTTTATATCTTGACCCATATTCCGGATAGATTTAATCACAAAATTCTCAAGCAGCTCATTGGCTTGTATTATCGCTATTTTGTGATCATGAGAAGTGTTAAAATCTTCATCAAGATTATACAGACCCGTGGAGAGTTTCATCTTTAAGTCGTAAGATCTTCTGGCAAAATACTTATGATCGAGATACGTTGCTTTTCTACGATAATAATTATAAAAATCTATCTGTTCAGCATAATACGTCTTTAATTTTAACAGCTCAGATTCATAAAACTTTCTTAAAGATTTATCTCCAGCTTGTGGTTTTGAGGTCTCGATATGTAGTATTGCAGAATAATAGATATACCTGGAAATAAAATAAGGTTTATGCTCTTTAAAAAATTGAACCTCATCAGCAATAGACTCAAAGGTAAAATCCTTGACCAGTTTTTTGAGTTCTCTTATGCTTTCATCAATCTTCAGAAGTATACCTTCAGAAGAAGTGACAATATTGTCATACTGCTGTGTTATAATCACAATCTGCTTTTCTAAATCTTCCCTAAGCTCACATACTTTTCTAAAAAATGTTTTTGTTACCATACCTTTTTTTAGAAAATTACAAAGATTTAGATTGATCATACTGAGCATCAAATTCCTTCGAGTTCTTCTTTTCTCTTCCTGATAAAGTCTTTGGGCCTTATCCCGTTGATTTCGTAAAACAAATCGGAAAAATTCTGTCTCGAAGAGATTCCGCACTCCTCTGCCAAGGCTTCAATGGTATAATTGAGATATTTTTTATTGGAATTTAAAAGTTTTGTGATATAAGAAATACGAAGTTCTCCTATATAGCGGTTAAAATTGACCTTTTTATGTTCATTGATATAGGTCGATAAATAGGATGTATTGGTGCCGAGTTTTGCCGCTAATTTATTTTGAGTGAGCCCCTTCTGTATGAAACTGTTATTGATTTCAAACAGATCCAACTTGGCGGATAGTTCATGAATTTGTTCAGCTGTCAGTACACTTTTTCGCTCTTCACCAGGTAATACATTCTTTCTTTTAACTTCTTCTGTATTACTGGTGGCTTTCCTTCCTTCTTCACTCAATCTGTGCTGTAGCTCCGCATATTTTCTCTGGATTTTCCGCTCTTTTAAAAACCGGATAATAAATAGTCCCAGAAATAACAAAGTTAAAACAATGAAAATAATCATTGAAATGAGTCTTCCCTCACTTTTCTGCTCCAACATCTCTTTCTTGTCGATAAGCAATTTGGTATCATACTCTTTATGAATTTTAGCTGACAAATAAGTGAAATCTTTGCTGAGTACACTATCAACTTTTAAAAGTTGCCGGGTATAATACAGTTCTTTTTCCAGGTTTTTCTCTTTCTTACTATTTTTAATCAATTCCTCGTAGCCGGGTCTGACGTCAGGTAAGATAAAATGATGAGTATTAAAAATCGAATCTACTTTTATAAAATATTGCAGTCTTTTAGTTGTATTAATAGAGGTATAGCTTTTACCTAAATAATAGTACACAACAGAAGCCCAGGCAAAATCCTTTGCTTTGAGGATTGGCTGTAAGGATTGGTTAAGATCTGATATGGCAGCATTGTAGTTTTTATGATTATACTCCAAAAGTCCTTTACATTTAAAAAAGTATCCACGCTCCAAAGAAAATTCATCCATATCATAAGTCTTGGAGAGCGATACGTTGATCAAACTGTCTGATACCTTAAAATTTTTAAGATGCTGATAGCAAACAATCATCTGATGAAGACTGTTGTAATATCCCCTTGTATTATTATATAGCTCATTGGGGTGTAGGTTTTGTTTGCATTTATTCTCAAAAAAAACACTACACTCACCGAATAGTTCCAGAGCGTCCTGATAATACCCGAGGTAACTTTTGACAACGCCTAAGTGGTATTTTACTTTATACCTTAAATAGTCATCTTTTGTATTTTTAGCATACTGATACGCTTTTAGATATTCATCCAGTGCAGGCTCAAATTTTTTAAAATTAAAATAATGAATGATTCCCTTGCCAAGATACGCCGTGCTGATCAGATCATTGTCTTCAGATTTCAGCGCGGCCAGAATCGTACTGTCAGCATATCGCATTTTATCATGACCCGATGAAGAAAAAAGTACGGCGTCCTTGTACCCCTGAACAAGACGCGAATAGTCTTTTTCTTTTTTAGCTTTTTTGATAAACAGTCTTACAGAAGGTAAAGCATCTGTATTATTTTTTTCCAGATTTTCATATTTTCTCCGAATACTGAGATAGTCCTCATTTCCAGGCTGAGAAAAAAAACTATTAAAATGTAGTATAAAGGCAAATAATAGAAATCTAGTAACCGACATAAAGAAATTTTATAAACCAGACCCTCCAAATTTAAACATTTTATGTCAAAATACAGTGATATAAAAATATTTATAAAGAATATGTCTCATTTTTATAAAATACTTGATAAATAAACAATTATTTATCAAGTATTGGCGTCAAAATTTAAAAATTAGGACGTCTTTATTTTTAAAGCCTGTCACAGTGCTGTTTTTTTCCGCTGTTAACTGAGATAATTTTGGAATAAGAATTCTATCAAATCCCGGCCGGGATCACTTTTAATCTTTAAAAATTTAATCATGAAAAAGTACATCCCTTTGATTATCAGTATCATTTTATTAACCGCGATCAGTTGCCGCCAGGTAGATAGCCTGGAAGAAAACGAGCCGAAAAAACATGTTTTAAGTCGAAACAGAACGGAGATAAACTGTAAATCCGATACAACCCAACAACAAAAAGATCCCCCCATAAAGGATGGACAGGATTGGCGGCTTTATCAATAAATTAACCTCTAATTTCCATTAAAAATGAGTCCAAATCATGCAACCACTATATGTTCAACCGGATCAACATGCCCGACCAGCGGCATCTGGGAGAGTATGGGGAATTTTAAAACAACCCGCCCTATAGCTAAAGGCCATAAAATGCCTGACTATTGTGGCCAAAAGTTAAAATGGAAACTTATTCAGATAGGATAAATCATCATACAACCTCTATCATTATGAAAAATATTGCCCACATCGTATCATTACTTATAGCCTACTTCTTTGTACTGCTATTCTGTTATGCTGGCATCAGCAAAGTCCTTGATTTTGAGAATTTCCAGGTACAAATTGCTCAGTCTCCCCTACTCAGCGCATTTGCGGGATTTGTATCATATAGTGTAATTCTCACGGAGATAATCATTGTTGGTTTTTTGCTTATTCCAAAACTTCGTTTACTGGGGCTGTATGCTTCGCTGGGTATGATGACCGCCTTTACCATTTACATCTATCTTATTTTGAATTACAGTGATTTTGTTCCGTGTTCCTGCGGTGGTATTTTGGAGAAAATGGGTTGGACTGAACATCTCCTCTTTAATATTGTCTGCATTTTTCTTTCATTAATCGCCGTAATTATTATTGAGAAACACAGGCAGACCAGAAAAATAAAATATATCATTTCGTCAGCTATTATAATGATCTTATCGTGCTTAATGGTGATCATCCTTTTTTTACAATCCGAACATATTATCAAAAAGGAAAATAATTTTACAAGAAAGTTTCTGCCAAATTTTATCACAGAACGCGAAAAGACAGATCTTGACCATGGTGATTATTATTTTGCCGGTAAAGATAATAAGGGAATATACTTAGGAAGCCGCAGTACCCCTTTAATTCTGACGAAAACCGATTACAGGTTCAAACAAACAGAATCATTCAGAATTATTCCTGACCACTCAGATTATTCTTTCAAAAGTTTACAGGTTAAAGTTAAGCATCCTTACTATTATCTTTATGACGGAACTGTGCCTGTCATTTATCGGGGGACATTAAACGATTCTGCCGCTAAAACAATCAGCAAGGGGGATGCCTTCTTTTCCCAGTTGGCGGTAATAGATTCATCAAACTTTATTCTTCGGACCCAGGATAGCAGGACACATGAATATACCATCGCACGACTTAGTACCGGGCAGAAAACTAATGTCACTCTATTTCCCACTATTTTAGAAAAGCAGATCGATGGTATTTTTGACTGTGATGGTAAACTGATCGAAAATCAGCAATATCCCGGAGAATTTCTCTACACGTATTTCTACAGGAACCAGCTCGTCATGATTAATGATAGTTTGCCCCATGTAAAAAGACAGTCTACCATTGATCCCATTTCTAAAGCCCAAATGAATATCACACAGCTTTCAAACGGCACCCACATTATGAATGCTCCCCCGGTAAGGGTCAATATCCAATCCGCATTTTACGGAAACTATACCTACAATATTTCGGGGTTGCCTGGAAAATTCGAACCTGCCAGACTGCGAAAAGGAAGAAAGGCCGTGGACATCTACAAAATAGATCGTAATGAATATATCGCAAGCTTTTATCTCCCAAAGCAAAAGGTCGATGACATCATAGTAACCTCTGAGGGCCTGTATATAATTTCAGGAAAACAATTACTCAGATATCAATTTAGAAAACCATTAAAAGGGGAAGCCGAAAACCTTACAACAGAGTAGGCATCACTAAATATTTTTTTATTATGAAAAAGCTAATGATCCCTGCTGCTTTAGTATTACTGGGCACAGGCGCTGCTTTTGCAACCAAAGCAGCAAACAACACCAAAGGTGCAGTAATTCCAACGTATCGTATGGACCCCGAATCGGGACTCTGCGTACAGGTTGGACAGGAATGCAGTACCATTCAGAATGTAGTCTGCAGGTGGACAGCAGACGGAGTAACACCTCTACATCGTGCTCCGATAAGCCCTACCGAGTGTGGCAGTGTTTTATTTAAACCTTAAAAAAGAAAGAGGATGCTACTGAGCATCCTTTTTCATTTGTTGATCTATCCATTCAATATCTGATTTATCTTTTAAAAAGTAATCCCACCAGTCAATCATTCTCCGATTTAAGTCTCTATTCTCCCTGGTCCCGATTCCCAAATCATGTCCTCCATTCCTGTACAATAACGCCACAACCTGTTTACCGCTTCTTTTCAGAGCTATATAAAATTCCATAGTCTGTTCAGGCACCACGTTCTGATCCTTCAGCCCGGTCCACAATAAGATGGGAGCGCCTACCCTATCTGCATTCAGGATGGGGTTGTTCCTCATGTACAATTCTTTATCCTTAAAAAAAGAACGCTCCATTTCATACTGTCCGGTTTCCAACTGCCAGTAATGAGGACTGGAATAATTCCTGTTATATGAGAAATAAGAACTGACCAGATCACTTACTCCGGAACCGGAAATATAGGCTGAAAAACGATTAGAATGAGTGGCTATAAAATTCGTTAAGTAACTCCCGAATGAGTGTCCTATTAATCCAAATCTATTAAGTTTCAAGGGATATTTCTTTAAAGCATCCAAAGAGCGCTCCACTGCATCCAGACCGGAGGTGCCCGGAGAACCGTTTTCGATCACAACATCCGGAAGATAGACAAAATATCCTCTTTCCACTAAGGTCCTGATATTAAAACCTATCTCATCATATCTGGGCAGTAGATAATTTTTAGCCTGATCGGACTGCTTCTGATAAATATGAACAATAACAGGATATTCCTGTAAGGGATTATAATTGACGGGGTAATATAAAATCCCCTTTAGCGGTATTCCCAAAGAAGTTGTATATGAAATAATCTGTTGCCTGAGTAATACCGCTTTCCGATCCGATGATTCACTCTCCAGTAAAAGTTTCTTTTCATGTTCCCTGGCTTCCACCATCCAGAGTTCGGGAGGTTTGTTAAAGTTTTCTTCCAAACCAGCCATTTTCGTCAAGTCCCTGCTAAAGACTATTGATTTTACATGATTGGAGGAGAAATACATTAATTTGCTTTTTCCATTCTTAAAAAACTCATAGGAAACTTCTCCCTTCTCACTATCCTCTATTTTTAAGACTAAGCCGTTATGATCATGTACAACGCTCTGATAAAAATTATATCCTGTGCACAATGACTTTTGCTCCCCTCCAATCATCTGAACCTTTTGTCCTCTACTGATACTAAGCCTATCCGTCTTCCGCGATTGCACAGAGTACATCCATATCCCTGAATCACTTTCAAAATAGATGGTTTTTGAATCCTCACTGAAATAAGGTTTTTTCAATCCTTCCCCCCGAATCTTCTGCTTTTCCAATGTTTTTACATGAAGCAGATGCCAAATACCACGTGTGTCTGTGAATAAGATCAGACTTCCGTCTTTTGAACTCACTGATCTGTTCCCTACTCTGCCTATGCTTATTCTCTTTCCTGTTAAAGTATCATAAAGGGATAGATTCAGGTCAGGAATATGATGTACATAATCCTGTAACTCATCTCCACGAAAGACCACGAAATAACGATCGCTGCCAATCGAGCTTATGGTTTCATTTTCCAGAGTGCTAAAAGGGATTGCTCTATCACGGCCAGACTTCCAGTTCCAGTATCTTCGAGACGGTTTTCTCCCAAACTCTCTGCTTTCAAGATTCCGGTCATTCCCATACCAGATTTCAACTTCATTTTCAGGGTATGGAACATTCTTAACCGCCTCAATTAAGAATGAGTCTCCTTTACCAATTTCCTTTAAGGTCAGGTAATCTGCCAGAGTCCCTTCTTTTCCCAGCGGATAAGACCACGTTTCCTTTCCTATATCCATCAGCATGATATTACGAAAACCTTTTCCTGACGATTGCCTGTAAATGGCCACATACCGATCTGAATCCGTAAACTCCATGCGCTCAAAATCATCCAGATCCAGCAATTTTCTAAAACCGGGGTTCTGGAATTTCAGGATTTCATGGCCTTCTTGGGTTTTTGCCTGCACCATAAGATTTCCTTTCCCGTCGGTAATATAATATTCCACACCAGCATATTGGGCTAAGATCTTGCCTTCGGCATCCATGATCTGTAATTGCCCGGATCGGTTTAAAATACAATATCCATCAGCAGACCATACCCCGCTCTGTTTCACCTCGCCGTAGCTGATATTTTTCTTTGACAGAAGATTCCACCAGGATGCCTGCCCTTGCCCGGTAAGCATTGCATGGTGATCATCCAACAGCTCAATCATAGAAGCTTTAGCAGCCATATACTTATCTCCCTTTTTATTCTTCGTATCAAAAATAAGGATGCTGTCCTGATCAGTATATCTTTTCTTCACCGCTACCCATCTCCCATCCGGAGACATGGAAAGACCATCTGTCTCATAAAATTTTGAGATCCACTGATCTAAGGTATCCCTCTGTGCTCCCTGTTGCCCCGAAACCAAACCTACTATTACCACAAACCATACAAAAAGACAGCGTTTCCTTATTCTCTTAATAGCCATTATTCTGAGGTTTAAGATTAGAATTCAGCAGCAGTTCCTTTTGCGGAACCGGCCACACCCTGTGATATTCTTTCCAGTTGGGCTTTACCGGAGGAAGTGTAGCAAGACTCCCGAATCTTTTAAGATCCATAAAACGGTGACCCATTTCACAGAAGAATTCTCTTCGGTTCTCAGAAACGATCTCATCCAGCACTGCCTGCTGGGAATTCATCCCCGTTAAAGCAGAAAGCCCCGCACGAAGTCTGGTATAATTGATATAGGGAAGAGCCTCAGAGAGTTTATTTTGCCTGGCCAGAGCTTCAGCCAGACTCAGATAAACTTCCTCCACCCTAAAGACAACAGAATACTCCGTAGGATTTGCTGCGCGGTTCTTATATTTATCAGCGCGGTACCAGGTATTCTGATTGACCGTTACGGGCATGATCCAGTTCTGTCTTCGCTTATCACCTGGTGAGAAAGCGCTCACCAGATCATTGTTTAGGGCATACAGTCCAGGAGCCGAATCAGAGAAATAATAGGTCTGTACCTCACTGGTCGGGTCATTATTATTTTTAGGTTTAAGCTGCCAGAGGATATGGGTCCCTGATTTTTGAAAAACTTTAGTAATGTCCTGTTCAAAAGTATACGAGGGACTGGATGCAATGGTTTTTAAAACATCTTCTGCTTCATTCCACTTTCCCTGGAGCATGTATATTTTGGCCAGCATCAGCTGTGCGACTTTACGGTTAGGAAAAATTCTTTCAGCACTCCTGTACTGGTCAGACAAAAGATCCGAAGACTCCTTAAAGTCAGATTCCAGTCTCAAAACAACTTCTGCAGCGGAGGTTTTGGATAAGGACTGATTGACCTTATAATCCGTTGTGAGTGGCATTGGGATATCTCCGAAAACCTGCTGGAGGTAGAAAAAAAGAAGGGATCTTATCAGCAGAGCCTCCCCTTTTATCCTGCTTTTTTCAGACTGCGGTAGTGATTTTGAGTTCTCCGCTCCTTCCATAATAGCATTGGCCATATATACCTCTTTGTAGGCTGAAGACCAGTACATATATACCGCAGAATTTGATGCGATCTGAAGGTTCTTATAGAGATCAAGCGCTCCACTGCTCTCCCCGGAAGCGTAATAGCAGACCAGGTCATCCGTATAGCTCCCCAATAGCACTCCACTTCCCTGCGTTCCTCCTGACAGGGGGGAATTATCCCATAAGTTAGCATAAAGCCCCGCCAAAGCTGCATTGGCCGTCTTCACACTCTCGAAAACCTGCCCGGTATCCAGCTGGTCGGAAGGGGTATCGACTTCCAGCAGATTTTCACATCCTGCCAATACGTGCAGGACTGCCCATACAGCAACAATCTTTCTTATAGTAATCGCTTTAAATAATTTCATGATTTCTGGTTTTAAAAATTAATCTGTGTTCCAAAAGAATAGGTTCTCAAAGGCGGTAAAAATCCTCCTGCTGTAAATTCAGGATCCATTCCGAAGTATTTTGTCCACGTGAGGAGATTCTGACCCTGAAAGTATATTTTCACATTCTTCACCACCCTGCTCTGTATCGGTAATGTATAGGTCAGCTGGATATTTTTGAGGCGGATAAATGATGCATCGGAAACACTTGCGGTACTGTTTCTGAAATTATCCTGAGCCGTATTCTGATCTCCCACCGTACCGGTACTGTAGGGCATATAGTATCCCGAAGGATGGTCAGGTGACCAGACATCCAGAACTTCTACAGGTTGATTAAACATTCCTCCCGGTAAAGGCATGGAGCTGTTATAATTGAGATTCCTCTGCTTCACAAACTGAAACAGCACGGAAAGATCCCATTCCCGGTACTGAAGCGTATTGCTCCAGCCACCAAAGTAACGCACTCCAATATTTTCCGTTACTTTATTATCTTCAGGAGCCGTGATCTTCCCATCTCCGTTAAAATCCTTAAACCGGTAGAGCCCTGTCTGGGGATCTACTCCTTCCAGCTCAAAAAGCCTTACCACCGATACGGGCATTCCTATCACCAGTTTATTCTCATACGGCGATCCTTCAAGACCCGGAAAGGACAAAAGCTTATTCTTTGGAAAACTGATATTAAAACCTGAAGTCCACTTCACAGACTGTCCTGACAGAGGCCTTGCGCTAATCTCCAGTTCCCAGCCTTTATTTTCCACCACGGCATCCATATTGGAAAGCACGGAAGTAAACCCTGTCATGGAAGGAAGCTGATAGCCTATCAGCTGATTGGAGCTTATATTCCGGTACCATGACGCGCTGAGATTCACCCGGTCTTTAAAAAGTCCCATCTCCAGAGCTGTTTCCAGCTTTCTGGTCTTCTCCCAGCTGTAATCCGGATTGTAGAGCCTCGAAGGCACCAGCCCTGTTACCGAATTATAGATATATTCAGAGACTAAATAGTTATCCAGATACTGATAATCTCCGATATTATCACTTCCGGTAATCCCGTAACTTCCTCTGAGTTTCCCAAAGCTCAACCATGATCTACTGCTTAGAAAACTCTCATGAGAAAACAGCCACGCCACCCCTACGGCGCCAAATGAAGCCAGCTTCCTGTTTTCTCCAAAGCGGCTGCTTCCGTCACGTCTTCCGGTCAGATTAAGTATATATCTATTTTTATACTGATAATTCAGTCTTCCGAACAGGGCGGCATACCGGTACTCTGTTGTGACCTGATCCGATATTGTTTTGGTCTGCGCCGCTCCGATATTGTGCAAAAATGCATTGCTCTCAAAACCACTTCCGCGCATCGATTCCCTTGTATTCTGCTCCACCTGTATACTGCTTCCCAAAAGCGCGGTCAGCTCATGTCCTGTCCTTTTAAAATTCCATTCCAACTGTGGTTCCACAATATAGGAAAACCGGTTGTTATTACTCTTTGAAGCACTGGAATAAAAGCTTGACTGCCCCGTCACAAAGGCAGGATTATAAATTGTATTGGGCCGCAGGGACCACTCTTCAAAGGCTTTATAATTAATCCCCCCGTTAAGCTTCACCAAAGTATGGGGAAGCAGTTCAAACTGAACATTAAGGTTGCTCAGAAACTGAAGGCTTTCATTGGTATATGTACTGTTGTATACCGCGAGAGGATTGGTAAAAGTATTATTCTCCCAGTTCAGACTACCATCCGGTTTATAGAGCTCCGGAGCATTAGGAGCCAGGAGCAATGATTTTTGGGTACTATCTTCATTAAGTACATTACTTTTCTGAAGTGAGAACTGATTGGAAAGTGTGAGCTGTAATTTCTTATCCTTCGATCGGTGGGATATATTACCGGACACGGTATGGCTGATATAGGTAAAATCCTTCGCAAAAACTGTCGTCTGCTCATTACGCCCCAGGCTCAGTAAAAAGCTGGTGGTTTCACTTCCTCCTTTAAGCGAGAGCTGTACCGAGGAAGAAGCAGCAACATTCCCAATGAGTTTCTCAGGCCAGTTGGTATACCGGTCCCGGGACCATTTCCCATTGATATCATAGGCGTTAACAGGATATGCCGTAAAGCCGTCATTCGCATAGGCCTGCGCCCGCATCCCCAGATACTGCCCGGTATCCATCATCTTAAGCCCGATCATGGCCCTGCTGAGTCCGTAACTCGTGTTCAGGCTTAATTCCGTTTTTCCTGACTTCCCACTTTTGGTGGTCACCAATATCACCCCATTAGCCCCTCTTGAGCCATAAATGGCCGTAGCATCCGCATCCTTTAAGATCTCAATACTCTCTATATCATTAGGATTAATTGAGTTCAAAGGATTAATACTCCGAAGCGGAATCACCAGGGTGGAAAACTCCGACTTCATATCTCCACCTACAGGAACCCCATCAATCACATACAAAGGATGATTACCGTCTATTTCACTATTAGCCGTGGTACGCAGACTGTTTCTTCCCCGGATCTGAATATCAAATCCCCCTCCGGGTATTCCTCCTCCCTGCGTAATGCTGACTCCGGCCATTCTCCCCTGCGCTGCGGATAAAACATTCCCTACCGGCTGATTGGCAATATCCCTGGCCGAAACCTTAGCAATACTCCCGGTCCTCTCCCTGTCTTTCACCTTATAGTAGCCCGCATTAAGGACCACTTCCCCAACACTGGTTGCCCTTTTATCATCTAATACTAAAGAGACATTAAGAACGTTCCCCTCTTCAACGGATTCCCTCCGCTCCCCATAGTCCGGATGACGGAATATAAGCACGGGATTTTCTCCTGAAACCGAAACTACATATTTACCGGAAGCCCCGGTCAAAGCTACTGCATCACTTCCCTGCTGAAATACGGAAACTCCCTTAACAGGCAGATTATTCTCTGTGACTGTGCCTGAAATTTCACGCACCTGTCCTATTGCTGTACAAGACACCAGCAATGTGAAGCCAAAAGCCAACTGAATATGACCTTGGCTGCAAAAGTTTTTTTTCATACTTTTGAAAAGTTTAATTTAATTAAGCACTTAGGCTCTTTCCTGCACAGCGTAGATTCGAATAAACTCTGGTGCGGAAAGGGCTTTTATCTTTTATGTTTCTATGGTTACTATACTTTACACTTTCTGTTTCTTAAAAATCTATTGTTTTAATTAGTTCTTAATCTCTGATTGATGAAGGCCCAGGAGGAAGTCTAAGCACACGGCATAACCCCCTAACCTAAGCCCATCAATTGAAATATGAATGAAATTTGTGTTCCCGTGAAAGCTATTAAGCCGCAATAGGCTGTACATTCCTATTGTATCGTGTCGTATGATACTGTATTTTGTGGAAGCAACTTAGAAATTAGTAGAGATAGCGGACAGCATTGGAAATAAAACGGCGTGGGACTCTACATTATCCGATTCGGGGTACTGGTATACCTTACATGCAGATAAGAGAGCCCACGCCTAGGTCGTGAGCCTCTTGCTTATCTTCTCGCATGTTAAAAATTACCAGTTTTCGAATCGAGACTCTAAGCAATAGCTTCTAATATTCGTTGAAGTATCGCAAAGTTACATTTATTGTAACTTATTTTGCAAATATAATAATATTTTACTATTGCGCACAGAAAACCGCAATATTTTTTTACTCTTTCTTTTAATTTGTTGTAATGGAAGATGAGAAAGACGTAATTTTTACTATTTGTAAGTACATTTATACTAACTGGATTTCAAAGGCGGAATCGCAGAGGGAGTTTGCGTCCAAATGCGGTATAGAGGAAAGTACTGCAAGAAGAATTAAAAATATTGCATTAGGAACTTCAAAGACCGACTACAATATGTCTCTAAGAACTTTAATTAGAATTTGTAAAAAACAAGAAATAAGTTTAGAATTTTTTTTCGCAAATATAAATACCTAAAATCCTTATGATGTAAGGATCTTTATTTAATTTAGTTTTTAGTTAATAATAAAATCAAGATAAAAAGATTAATTAAAGAACGAAATTTATTAATTCGGTATTCTACTCTCAATAAAATCAAAGACAGGTTTAAAAACTCCAAAACATTCATCTGGAAATGTTGGCACTTTAACTTTTGCAAATTCAACTTTTTCTCCGTGAAAGCGTTTAAATTTTGAAGGTAACCTTTTGTCTTCTACAAACATTGGATCTAATTCAGGTAAATGACTGAAAAGATGTTCAATCGCCATTACTGCATTTTCTCCAAATGTTCCTCCGCCATCAGTATTAATAACTTGGTTTTCTATTGGTTTTCCTTTTGGAACAGGAAGCATTATAGCATAAACTTCATTTTCTTTCATTTGTTTGATTAAGCCCAAATATGGATCTGTGCAAATATCTATGGTAGAAAAACCATTCCAAGTATTATATGCTTTGTCAAAATCAAATAATCCGAAAATAGGTAATCCTTCCATATCTTTAATAACTTCTGGATCCTTCATTAATTGAGCTAAATATTTGTGACCAAATGCATAAAACGGTATAAAAGGAATTTCCTTTTGAGGATTTAACTTATACCAAGCTTCTTTTATAATAATTGGGTCTGTCTTACCCTCAGTAAAAAGAACTGGTTTTTTCTCAATTTGAATAGTATTAATAATACTTAGTATCTGTTCATGTTCGCTGTACTTAATTAGCTTTTCACTCAATTTATCTATCGCTATCCTTTTAGGAACAGTGTATGCATTAATGTTACCTTCATTATTAAAGTCAAAATATCTTACTCTATCTTTCAGCAGTTTAATTAAAGTTATTGCACTATGGCTGCTCATCAATAAATGATTGCTTTCGCTCGATTCGGTAGATATATCTGTTAGTTGTTTAAAAAAATCAAATTGCCATTCTGGATGTAAAAAAGAATCAGGTTCATCTAACAACGTTATACAGTTCTTATCCTTAAAAAGTTCTGTAATTGCAAGTATATAAATTGATTGAAACTGACCATCACTAAATTGACTGATGTTTATTTTTTTTCCTGAATTCAATTCAACTTCAAGGGATATATCTTTCAATAAGTCAATTGATTTTAAATTATCTAATGAAACAAATAATTCAAGTAAAGGCATGTCATTAAATACATGCTGAAATGAATTTATGCTTCTAAATAGAAGATATTCTTCCCTATACTCATTATTAATGTAACCTTCCTCTCGAACAGGTCGATTTTCTAATTTATCGATATTCCATATTTGATTAAGGAAGGTTCTAAAAAAACCATCAGCACCCCAAAATCTTGCCTCATCGTTGAACTCATCAAAATCTAACTCTTTTCCTTTTGCATAATCAGGTCTGGTGAATATCATTTTAACTTCAGTACCAATAGATTTTATTCCCAATTTCTCCAGTATAATTTTTTTAGCATTAAAATCTTTATTTTGAAGTAATAGAGTGGCTAATAATAATGTTTTATATTCTGAACCAATACCAAAGAAACGTCTTGCATCATCTTGATTGAATGCAGGGTTGTTTCTATTTCTATTAATTTTTTCTTTATGCTTTTCATCACTCAGGTAAATATAATTTTTAATCATATTGTTGTGACCTGAATAATATATTAAAATGTTATCTGGCAAAAGATTTGGCGGAATGAAAGGCGATTTAACATCTTCTGAATTTACCCAATTGTTATCTAGCCACTTCAATTGCACATTAGTGCCATTAATTTCATAATGAATTTTATAGTTGAAATTAATGGTATAAGTATTATCGAATAAATGTTTGAATATTTCTAAAAAAGCCTCAAACAAATTAGATTTTCCTGTACCATTCTTACCCACAAAAACATCTATAAAACTAGTACCATCAAAATCTAATTTAAAATCTTTTAGGTTTTTGTATTCACCTATAATGTGTAAATGTTTTAATCTCATGTTACTATACTTGTGCTAAAACTGAATTAAGGATCTGAGATTGCTTTTTTGAAGATTGCTCAATATTTTTCTCTAACATATCACATAATTTAAATAATTCATCTACTTTGTTTGAAATTACTTTTTGAACTTCATAAGGAGGAACAGGAATAGGTATTGAGATCCATTTTTGTTTATTAATAATTGGAGTTGCCGAACCACTAGAATTTGATACTATTTGGTTTTGAAAATATGAGGATTGTAAAACGGCAAATAAATATTTTAGATCAATATTAGAATACGGCGTAATTGTATTGATTTGTTGATTACAAGCAACATCTCTATCATTAATTGCAAGTTTACCGATACTTCCACCAATACAAACCATCATTATAGAATAGCTAGGTATTAACCTTGCTTTTTCAAGTCCTAATTCAGTAAGCGATAGATTAGTATAATTTATTACTTGATTTTTTATATCACCTGGACCTATAAAAGGAATATAATCGCCGTAATACTCTGAATTTTTAGTTGCTGGTGTTGTTCCTGTTTGGGTTAAACCAAGATCATCTAATACTAACCATTTCCATCCTTTTGGTAACGAAAATGGATAATCTTTTTCATTAACTATATGTTTTTTACTAGATATGATATCTATTTCATTATTCTGAACATTTTTAGTAATGAGTTTTCCTTTTATTGCAAGATTTAATGTAGCATCTTTTAATACAGTCACATTTTGTTTTACAGTATATAAAGTATCAAATTGATTGGTAATAAAACTCCAAGCTTTATTAAAAGAAATTTCATCATTAGCTTTGATAAGATTATTAATAGCTGCCGAATTGATTTGAAGTTGTAATTTGTTTTTGCGATTCCGTTCTTCTTCCAACTTATCACATAATAGCATAAGTTGGTCTATTTTTTCAACTATTCTTTTTTGTTCTTCTAGTGGTGGTAGTGGAATAATATATTCTCTAATTTTTCTTAAAACTAAATTTTTATTTCCTACACCTTCTGTTCCATCTTTTGAATATTTCTTTACTAAAGGTGAATTAATTAAATTCTCTATAAATTTAGGATAAACTTTATCGCTTATTATTTTTAACAAGGCAACACTTACAAATATGCTAAATTGCTTATCGGTGTCAATTGTTACAGCAATCCCAGTTGTTCCAATTTTAGTTAATAAAATATCATTATATTCCGGTTTGCATCTTTTAGTAAGTTCTAGATGCTCAGCTTCTGAAATAAACTTTGTGTCATCAAAATCAATTTTACCAGAACTTAAGTTTTTAACTGATAAAAATGGAACACCATCATCAATGTAATTTGGTGTGTGGTGTGCTCCATCCGTTATTAGTGTGCAAATATTTTCTAATTTGATCCATTTCCAATTACTAGGTATCAAATATGGTATTTGTTCTTTTTTAATTGTATCTAATGAACTTTGTTTTTTCATTAGTTTACTTTTTAAAAGGCGTTCTTTTTCTTTTTCAATTTCTTCTAAAAGCAAATTTGCCGGCTGATCATTAGGGTTTTGTTCAACTAACTTTCCTTGCATCGCTAATTTCAATATTAGTTCACGCAATCGGGCAATACCTTCAGGAGTTTCTAATGCAATTTCAAAATGTTTTTCTAATAATTTCATCTAGTATTAATTTCCTAATGCTTGCATTAATTCTTTTTTCAATAAATCTCTAGTGGCAATAAGTTCTCTGCTTATTTGCTCATAGTCATGCATTAATATCTCTGGATCGGTATAAATAATATCAACGCTATGCGGGTTTTTGAAATCTAAATTATAATTTTTATCTTCGATTTCTTTTATAGAAACTTTCCACGCATATTCGTTTTGCTTGCGCTTGTTCCACCACTTTTTTTCTAAATCAAATTCTTCAATTCTTAAAGGCTTGCTTCTTGAATAGGATTTGTAACCATCAGGATAAGGATGTTCATAATACCAAACCTGTTTGGTAGGTTCTCCTTTATCAAAAAATAAAATATTAGTATTAATACCTGTATAAGGACTAAATACTCCTTTTGGCAAACGAACAATAGTATGAAGATTGAATTCTTTTAACAACTCCCTTTTTAAAGTGGTTTTTACGCCTTCTCCAAATAAAAAGCCATCAGGTAAAACCACAGCAGCTCTTCCAGTATCAGCTCTTAATAAGTGCATGATTAACGCCATAAACAAATCGGCAGTCTCACGAGTTTGGTATTTTTTAGGAAAGTTTTTTTCAATCCCGTCTTCTTCAACACCTCCAAATGGTGGATTGGTAATAATGACGTCCATTCGGTCTTTTGGTCCGTAATCTTTAAGCGGTTTGCTCAAGGTATTATCATGTCTGATATTGCTCGGTACATCAATTCCATGTAACATCATATTAGTCATGGCAAGCATATGTGGTAAAGGCTTTTTTTCTATACCGTGAATGTTGTCTTGCAGTTTGGCAATATCTTTATCAGTTTTAAATGATTTTTTCTTGTGTTCAATTACATTCACCAAAAAACCACCGGTACCACAAGCTGGGTCAAATACTCTTTCTCCTAATTGTGGGTTTAAAATATCAACCATGAATTGCGTTACAGCACGTGGTGTATAATATTCACCTGCATTACCAGCTGATTGTAAATCTTGTAATATTTTTTCGTAAATATCATTAAATACATGTCTGTCACTTGATGAATTAAAATCTACATCACCTTGAATAGTATTGATTACTTGGCGCAAAAGCGTTCCTGATTTCATGTAGTTATACGCATCTTCAAAAACACTACCTACAATTTTACCATGTGGAGAAACTCCTGCAGTAGTTGAAAGTTTTTTTAAGTGTGGGAATAAATCATTGTTGACAAAATCGATTAATTCTTCACCTGTCATCCCTTCGTCGTTTGCAGCCCAATTAGACCATTTGAAACGACTTTGTAGCGGTGATTTGTAATTGTCAATTGTAATTTCCCATTCTTTTTCTTTATCGTCGAATATTTTTAAGAAAAGTAACCAAACCATCTGGCTAATACGTTGTGCATCTCCGTCGACACCAACGTCCTTCCGCATTATATCCTGTATGGTTTTTATTAATGTACCTAATGACATATCTAGTATTTAAATTATTTATATGAATAAATTTCTTGTTCTAATTCCTTAACAGCATTATCATATTGCACTTTACCTCCAAAGATGTTAATAATCTCTAGTGGAGTACCATAATGTGTAAAAGGTTGAATGGTTAAGATTTTTGTTTCTTCTATGGGTTCAACGCCCTCATCTGAATATTTATCAAGTAATGAATGAATAACTTGTTGCGCTTGCAAACCATATTTTGTAAAATAATTTCTTTTTTTAACCTGTTCAGCTCTCTCTTTTCTCGACAAAGGTGGTTTATCCCATGCGACATGACAAATAATATCAAAGGGATCAAGATCTCTACCCAATTCTTCTGCTAAAGCTTCAAAGAAAACACCTTCTTTCGCCAATTCGTCTATTATAATCTTCTTTTTCTGAGCATCTGACCACTTCGTTAAAAAATCATCTAAAGAAGTAAATTCTTTTTCAAGAGTTTTTTTTGTGTAATCTTTTAATGATTCTGTTATAAGTTTGCCTTGTGCATCAAAGTACTGAACTCTTTCAGCAACTACTGAAACTGAAACATTATTTACGTAAAATTTTTTAATAGACGGTGTGTTGCAAGCATTATCTTCATGATTTTCATTTCCAACATTATTTACAGAAATATTATTGTCGGAATTATCAAAATCATCTTCTGGTGGTACCGGTGAATCAGTAGATTTTGGTTCATAGATAACAACTGGTTCTCCATCAAAATCAGGATCAGCAAATAATTCAGTTGCTTTTTTGAAGTCCATAATGGTGAAGAAAAATTTGTTATAATCTTCATTTATCCTTGTACCCCGACCTATAATTTGTTTGAATTCGGTCATAGATTGAATCCGTTGATCGAGGACTATGAGTTTACAAGTCTGTGCATCAACACCTGTTGTCATTAGTTTTGATGTAGTGGCAATAACAGGAAATTTTGATTCTGGAAAAATGAAGTTATCCAATTCCACTTTCCCTTCTTCGTTGTCACCAGTAATCCTCACAACATATTTATTATTCGTTGCAGTAATATCACTGTTCTTATTTACCAAAGCTTGTCTCATTCTTTCAGCATGGTCGATATTATCACAAAAAACAATTGTCTTGTCATATCGATTGGTTTGCTTTAAGAAATCAGATATTTTCTTTGCAACTAGTTCTGTCCGTTTCAAAAGCACCAATGTTTTATCAAAATCTTTTTGATTGTAGATCCTATCTTCAATAGTATTGCCATATTTATCGACCATATCTTTGTCAGGCCTCCAACCAGTAAGATCCTTATCCAAATCGATTCTAACTACTTTGTAAGGGGCAAGAAATCCATCATCAATACCCTGTCGCAAAGAGTAAGTATATAGTGGTTTTCCAAAATAATCAGTATTTGATATCTCATGTGTTTCTTTTGGCGTAGCAGTTAAACCAATTTGTGTTGCAGCAGAGAAGTATTCTAAAATTTTTCTCCAATTAGAATCAGCAGCTGCGCTACCTCTATGACATTCATCAATTATAATTAAATCAAAGAACTCCGGTGAAAATTGTTTGTATATATTTTGCTCTTCTTCATTTCCTGTTACAGCTTGATACAGTGACAAATAAATCTCATATGACTTATTAGCTTGTCTTTTTGATATTTTAGTCATTGCAGACCCAAAAGGCTTAAAGTCATTCGTCATAGTTTGATCCACCAAAATATTTCTATCTGCAAGAAATAAAATCCTTTTTTTAGTTTTTGATTTCCATAATCTCCAAATAATTTGAAAAGCAGTGTAGGTTTTGCCAGTACCAGTTGCCATGACCAAAAGAATTCTATTGTCTCCTCTTGAAACGGCTTCTATAGTTTTATTTATTGCTAGTAGTTGATAGTAGCGGGGTATTTTGTTACCAACATCACTGTAGTAATCTTCAGTTATTATAACTTCTTGAGCTGGTGTTATCTCCTTATATTCACACCAGATTTTCCACAATGTTTCTGGTGAAGGAAATTCTTCTAAGGAAATTTCAGTTTCAATTTTGCCATCTTTAGCAATGCTATTGTGGAATAAAAAGCCATCACCATTGGAGCTAAATACAAAAGGAACATCAATCATATCTCCATAAGCAAGTCCTTGCTGCATTCCAGCGCTAACTGTATGATTATTGTCTTTTGCCTCGATAATTGCGATTGGAATTCCGGGTTGATAGAACAATGCATAATCAGCACGTTTATTCTTAGCACGGGTATGTAATTGACCACGGACAATAATTCTTCCATTGGTGAGTGGAAATTCTTCTCGAATTTGAACATGTAAATCCCATCCGGCATTAATTAATGCGGGTGTGATGAATTTAGAACAAATATCACGTTCTGTTAAACTCTTTTTATTCATGCTGCAACCAATTATTCCCTTAGAATTAGCTAAGATATAATATAATTCTTTTATTAAGAAATGTACTGTAGAAATGCATTTTCCTTATAATATTACTTAAAGGCAAATTCCTAGATAATTCAGGGGAAATACCAACAAAATATTTTTAACATTATATTATTTTTGCTTTTTTACGGTATTCCGTAAAAAGATGAATGGAAAAGTTGATATATTTGTTATATAGCGTAAATCTCAGTAAAACAAACATAAATAATCACCCAAAATAATGTTGGAAAAAAAATTTACATCAAACTTTGAAGTTACCAATGGAGCCAACATTGTTCCTATAAAGAGGATAGAAATATTCTCACCAGAAGAGTGGGAACTTTTTACCAAGGAGTATTTAGAAGTACTTAAAGATGATTATGTTGAAATTGAAAGGATTGGCGGAGCAAACGATAATGGCAGGGATGTAATAGCATATATTGAACCAGCAACGGTAAAAAATTACAAGTGGGATTGTTTCCAATGCAAACATTATGACCATTCATTACACCCATCAGATGTTTATGTTGAGATTGGAAAAATACTATATTATACTTTTAAAAAAGATTATCCGATTCCGGAAAAATACTTTTTTGTTGCGCCCAAAGGCTGTGGCACCTCACTATCAAAATTCCTTACAGATAAAGATCTATTGAAGCAGAAAATTAAGGATAATTGGGTTCAAAGTTGTGAAACAAAAATCACTAAAAATGTAGATGTTAAATTGGAAGGTGCATTTTTAAACTATTTCGAAAATTTTGATTTTGGAATCTTTAAGAAGACTAATATCAAAGAGATTTTAGATAAACATAAAAACCATCCTAACCATATTATAAGATTTGGAGGGGGGCTTCCGAGCAGACCAAAAATTGATGAAACTGCTATTGATCAAATTAAAGAAAACGAATTAGTATATGTTCAACAGCTATTTATTTCTTATGGAGACGAGTCTAAAATCAAATATGAAAGTCAAACTGATTTACAAACGAATTTGAACTATCAAAATCATTTTAATAGGACTAGAATAAATTTTCATTATGCAGAACAACTCAGAAACTTCTACAGGGATAGTTTACCAATAAACACTTTTCAAGACTTTCAGGATGAGATATATAATGGAATTATTGATACCGTTGAGGATTCCCACGACAATGCATTTAAGAAAATTAAAGCTTCTGAGCAATTAGCTTCAACTCTCCAATTATCATCAAATCCTTTAACAACAGTGAGTATCGTCAATGATAGAAAGGGGATTTGTCATCAATTAGTTAATGACAAAAAAATAATATGGAAAGATGAGTCAAAATAATCCGTTCAATAATCCATTAGAGATAGGCCTAAGATTGCTCTCTATACTAAATGAAGCTTTTCCTAAAAAAGTCACCTTGCAAAGTTTAATTTACATAGACTACATCATAATCCACTCCGGGGATTTTGATGATAACACCTTAAGTATTCATGCTCCTGTTCCCTACAGAGAAAGTGAGATTTTCATAAAAAGAAACCTAATCAAAAACAGCATGGATTTTTTACTTTATAAAAATTTGGCAGATATAAGTTATGATGCAGAAGGTATCACTTACACAGCAACTGAAGATTCTACACCTTTTTTGGAAAAACTATCTGAGGAATACACCCAAGAATTGTTAATGCGTGTAAAATGGTTTTTTAAGAAATATGAGTCTATTGATGAAATAATATTGAAAAATATTTTTAGCACTGGAAATAACCTAACTCATACAGAATTTAACATTGGAATTTTAAAATAATGGATGGATATATCTTTAAAGAATTACGTTTAACAGGCGAAAATAAAAAAGACGCTGTTGTTCAATTTAAACTTGGTTTGAATGTCATTTCCGGACCATCCAATACCGGTAAAACATTTATATTTGATTGCCTTGATTTTATGTTAGGTTCATCAGATAAATTGAAAGGAATTCCTGAACTAAAAGGCTATTCAAATATTTTTCTTGAAATAGAAGCAGATGATCAGGTCTACACAATTGAAACAGAAATTAAAAATAACAATACTTATAAGTTATATCGTTCTAAAATCAATAAGTTAAGTTCCGAACCTGAAATTTTGAAAAGAAATTTAGATTCTAACTCCAAAGATAATTTGAATAGTTTCTTCTTAAGCTTGAACAATATTGAAAATAAGAAAATAAGAAAAAATGTAAAAGGAGATACGATAAATTTATCCTACAGAAATGTTATAAAATTAGCCTTAATTGATGAAGAACGCATAATCACAAAAGCATCTCCAATCGTATCTCATTATACGAGAGAAACTGAAGAATCAAATACTTTAAGGTTTTTCCTTACAGGGAATGATGATAGCAATATTCAAAAAAAGATCTCCAGTCAGGAGATACAGAAAAGAAAAGGTAAGATTGATTTGTTGCATGAATTTATCAACAATACTGATATTGATTCTAATTTGAATATTGATGATATTGAAAGCCAATTAGCGAAAATTGATGTTTCCTTAAATAATTTTACATTGAACTTTGCTAGAATTAAAAAGGACTATTTGTCTGTTGAAAGCGATTACAAAAATAAAAATGTTGATTTCACAGATTTAAATAAACGACATAACGAAATTACGGAATTATTAAAAAGATCTTACATATTAGAGCAACAATATAACAGCGATGTCTTAAGACTTAAGTCTACGATAGAATCAGGTATATTTATGTCTGAAAACAATGATGCTTCTTGTCCTACATGTAAGCAGGAAATTGCCACTAAAACACTAGACATAGAGCAAATTATTGTTTCTTGCGAATCAGAAATCGAAAAAATAAATTCACTTTTAAAAGAATTAAAAGTTTCACAAAGTTTAATTAGTAAAGAAAAGGAAGATATTGATAAAAAGCTATCATCTACAACAACTGAACTTGAGCAATTAAGAATAAAGTTAAAAGACGGAATAGGAAATGAGCTGGATAAAACAATTGAAATTCTAACAACGTTAAATAACAAGAAAAGTCAATTGATCGGCATTCGGGATATTATTAATAAAACCAATTCTTTTTCGCAAACTATCAGAGATTTAGAGTCATCAATTCCAACATCTAAAGGCAACTACCCTACTTTAACATCCAATGTGACAAAAAAACTTTGTAAAAGAATGTCCGAAATATTAAAAGAAATTGGGGAAAATAAAATTGTTAATTATAGTAGTGAATCGTTTGAATTTGAAATAGGAAATAGTTTTAGAAATACCTATGGAAAAGGTTATAGAGCTATTTACTATTCAGTATATATAATTGCTTTAAATGAGCTGATGGAAGACAATACGTACCGAATTGGTGTTCCCGTATTAGATTCACCGCTAGTTACGTATAAAAAAGCAAATGCAAACGGAGAAGGAATCGAATTAAATTTGGCAATGGATTTTTACAGATATATAGCTAAAACAAAAATCAAACAAACTATAATTTTAGAGAACGAAGTACCACCCAACGATATTTTAGATCAAATTAATCATATTGAATTTAAAGGATTTGGACATGGCTTTATTCCCCAAAATTAGTTTATACTCTAGCTTAGTAGCTGCAAAAAATTAATATTACAAAATATATGTACGAAGATCCTTCACTATTTTGGAAAAATTTTCGCTTAGGTACTGAGCTTCATTTTGCAGGAAGTATGATCTATAATGGATTGTATTCCTTCGATCAGATTGAATATTTCGTTATGAACATGAAATATTTGAGTTTTTGTATAATATATCTATTGGTATCGAAAGACTACAGAAAATAACAATAATTCTTAGTGAGCATACAGAAAAGGTTAATCAATCAGATTTTGAAAAAACGTTGATTACCCACAATCATATAGACCTTTTAAATAGAATAAAGCAGAAACATACACTGAATTTTGGAAAACAGCATGTCAAGTTTTTGCAGTTATTAACCGATTTTCACCAAACAACCCGATATAGTCAATATAACTTGCAATCTGTTTATGAACCTAATTAGGATCTTTTTCGCTTTATCGCATTTCTAAAATCATAGCTTATCGATGGGATACAGAGTTTTATTTTTTCTGCTGATATACTTTCTACTAAGCAGGTTTTCTATGCATGTCTCAGCATTTTTCATAACTGATAAAAGGTCAGTTTCTGTAAAAAATTCTCGAAGTTGGATTGCTTTTCCAGTATTCTCTATTCCCGTATTTATAAGCCATTTCTTTAATTCTTTAATAACATGGTTATACTTTAGAAACCCCTTTTATCTGGATAGACCTGAGGAATCCAATGTTGAATTATTTGATATACTCTTCATATACGGTGAGTTTACTTCCGTAGCTTTATCACAGAACATATAAGTAAAATATGATTTAGACTCTGTCTTAGGGTCTATAAATATTTCTGATTCAAGTCGTATTTTAAATTCCCAGGTATCCCATTTGCGGAGTCCCTGTTGATACGGACTGAATGTACAGTGCAACTCAAAATGCCGTTTATTTTCATCACCTTGAAATTCAACAATAACACTTTTATCATCGGGATGAATTTCTTCCTTTATAGTAGCTTTAAGTTTCATAATATATTTTTTCAAAGCTATACAGGTAATGCGACAGAATATGTCGTAAAATAAAATATAAATTGAAAAGTTTCCTCCTCACAACTTCCTCCCTTTCAATTTACCCGAAGCCTTCTTAAGGTCTTCCTCTTTCTTCCAAACATTCCTAAACGAAAACTCAAACTTCCCTATCGCCTTATCAAATCTCACGTACCCCTGATATTTCTTTCCATTCTTATCCACCAGCCCATCAATATATGCACTCTCCCCTGTCTTCAATTTCTCCACCTGCCAAACCTTAAGTTTCTTCCCTCTGAATGTCCCCGGAACCTCCGCTTTAATACCATTCTTCAACTCTACCATGTTAAGACTCTTGATATTTTTCTTAAACAAAAATTCCACATACTGCTTATCCGCATTATACTGAACTGAAGCATTAAAAAGCGTTCCTCTGCTAGATAGCATATTCTCAATAAACAAAGCCCTGCCTTCTCTAAGAACTTTCGTCTGCGCTTCATTCAAAGTCACTCCCTTGATCACCAGTGGAATTCTCATCTCACCTGTTCTAACCGCAATCAAATCATTCGTCAGCCTGTCCCTTGAGATCAGTGAAGGAATCTTTTCTCCTGTGATAGGATACACCAAATCCACTACCCGTCCCATATTCCCGCTCTCCATCAAATTCTTTTGATCCTCCCCGGTAAACTGATGTCCTAAAAACGTCTCTGTAAAATCAGGATCTTTTCTTACCGGAAAAAACCTGACTTCCAAATTACCTGCATTATTGACCCGAAGTGATAGCCTCGCCTCCATTTTAGTCACTACCGAACCTGTTTTAAATTCAATAGGAAGGAGCATTGGTGTCTTATACCCTTTAAGCATCGTCTCCAAAGCCCCCATCTCAAGCAGCTTATCCCTACTCAAACCAACTTTCTCCATCATCGTCCAATCCACCTGCTCAGGGTTGTATAGGTAGCGATCTTCTACCCTATACACTGTAACCTCATTTCCGGGCATAAGATCTCTATTCGCTTCTACAGTATCAATAGAAACTTCATATTCCCTAAGCAGTTCTTTATCTTCCTCAGAAGCCTGATCTACATAATGCTGAAGGTCTACAGCTGTCTGCCTGGCTTCATACTCTGTTACCTTAAAAAATGAAAAATCAGAGGGATCTCTCAACTGATGATAGAACTCACTGAATATCTCTGCAAAGGAATCATCCTGCGCAACTAAATGAATTCGCTTGTCAGAACCTACCTCTTTAAAACTGCTGTCTTTCAGCTCTCCATTTTGATCCACTCCCTCAACCATTCCAATAGTACTGCTACTATGATGTAGTACGAGTAACGTATTACCTACTTTTTCTACAGCGTTCAACGCATTATTCTTATCTTTTTTCATAACTCTACTCTATCTGATAATCAAATCAAGTTATAGAGCAATACGATCACTATGGTTAATCGGTAAGCCATGGCATTTCTTGACAATGATGGGCGTTAGGGTGTTCCAGAAAACCTAAATTTATCGACAGGATCTAAATCTACAGATAAAAGAGAGCATGTGTTCTGTAATACAAAAAAGCATAGTGCTGTGGAAGTTGAAACAGTAAACTTGCTAGAAATTTGGTTAATGACTCCTGAAATAGAAGGCAATTCCGGAGAATGTCTGACATATACATTCTGGCTCCGTAATCATACATTCCGATCTCATGAAGCTCCTTACCATTGTACTTATAGCTATAATACCCTCCAAAATTAGAATTACTAAAAGCATTCCTTCAATATGATTAAGCCAAATGGATAATAGTTATTGGTATCTGTAACTTCAAGAGCCCTTGCGCTGCCTTTTAGCAAAACTTACCCTGCCATTTCCGAAGTGATCTGTATGATTGTAAATATATTAGTTCTTTTTTATAAAAATAAAACCACCGTCTTTGTGGTGGTTTTATTTTTGTCCTTTAATCTGTATCGGAGTGTCAGGACTAGTCAATGGATAATTAATATTTTCACAAGATGGATATTATTTACAATTTATAAACTCTCTTAACTGAAAAAATTATATACAAACGAAATTGAATTGCTTTTAAGGTTACCTGTAAAGAAAATATATTTCTGAAGTCCTTTCTTTTGTTGATCTGTCAAATAATTATAAATATTATTATTTATTGTTAGCTGAATACTTAAATCATAGTTAGTTTTGTCATTTAATATATAATAATCATAAAAGAATGTATCTCCGCGTCTTATATCAAAAATATCTAATTTTATTTTTAGTCTCATTTTTTGTTTTGGTGCAAAAAAAATAAGGTGATCCATCACAAACATATTTCTCTTAGCTTCAAAATCACTTTTCAGGTTATTTTCCTTTTTCCATTTAGCTATTTTCCTTCTTTCTTTAATTTCTTTTTTATCTATTTTTTTAATTAAATATTCATCCTCTCCTATATCATAACTCCGCATTAAAACCGTAAGAGGTTCATTAGTTGTGGTGTCCTTAAATAGTAAAGTAGGGGCGAAAAAATTATACGAATGATCAAAAGAAGTAATTTCATTACTAAGTTCATCTACGTTATAACCTTTAAACTTTTCCTTATCTAAAGGTAAAGCATAATAGTCATTAGTTAAATTAGTAATATCAATTACCATTTCTCCCCTGGATGAGGAACTTTTCTCTAATGAAACTATTTTAAGATCAATTTGTCCAAAAGATATAATAGATGAAAAGAAGAGCGTAAGAATTATTATTTTTTTCAATTTTCAATTTTTAATTTAGCACTGTTAATAAAGATGTTATATCTTTGAATTAAATTACCTATATTATTATTGATAATATCAATCGATATTTGTTCATATCCAGCTTTTTCATTTTTAGCCTCTGGACCATGAACTCTGTAAAGATAATCCTTAGCATTTGATATTTTAGGATTACCCCATTTTTCATCCCAAGAATAGGAAATAAACTCTGAAAAATACCCAAAAGCATTACTTTCATTACGCCCCTTCCTTCCTATGACTTCATAAAATTGTAGTAAAAAATGATCAGTAATTGAATGGTTAATTTAATGCCCAATTGCATAAGAAAGCGCTAATACATTAGAAATATTATCCATGTTTAATAAAATTATGTAGCCTTCAGCCTTTGCTATAATATCTCTTCTTTTTGTTTTTTCAAAAAATACACTGGCTTCTGGCTTTTGATTGGCAACAACATTGAGTATAGAATTTAGATCACTAAGCAAGCCTACACTTAATATTTTTGAAGCTTGTTCAAATTTTGCTTTAGTATTCGCTGGATTATCAAATCCAGCCTGCTTTAATTGATCAACCATTGAAAATAAACTACTAACAGAACCACCATTTCCAAAATAAGCCTGAGCAAAGATAATTCCACTTAAGCTGGTAATAGATAGCCCAGAATATGATCCACCGCCGCCACCGCCACTATTTGCGATATCGTAAAAATATCCCATTCCATCTCCCAACCCAAGGAAAGCGGAAACACTGGCTCTGTCTCCAGGTCCTAGATAACTGATCATTCCAGTTGTATCCTGATATTACGTCATCATACTTTCTCCATTTCTACCGGGTGCCTGAATTTTTCTTCCATCAGGATCAATGAACATGATCGGATTATTAGCAGCATAATTATAGGGTGTAAATCTTCTGTACAGCTCAGCAAGCGGATCTATTACGCCCCACCTACCAATATCTGCCAGATACATTCTGGCACCGTAATTATATATTCTAGTCTCCTAAAGCTACTTTACGTTGTACTCGTAATTGTAGGCATTGATCCGGGTAAGTACATTATAACCTTGATGTTTAAACCAAATGGGTAATAAATGTTTTCTTCAAGAACTTCTGGGCTACATGCTGAGGTTTAGTATAGCATATCCGCTCATTTTCTAAACGGGTTGCATAGTTGTAAATATAATGGTTTATCTTTTTCTAAGATATAAAAGTGATAATTATATGAGGACATTAATTCTTTAAAGTTAAATTACCACTTTATATCTTTTCTGTTCTTTAAATTCCACTTTGCCTTAATAGAATTACTTTTAAGTTGACCTGTAAAGTAAAGAGATTCATTATTATTAGAATTTTGCTCCTTCTTTTTTTCGTTATCAATATAAATTGTTATGCTATAATTTCTATTTTTATCAATATTAAAATAATCATATTTTCCATTTTCGACATTAAATTCAAATGGATTAAATTTGATAGGAATTACTAATTTTTGTTTTGGTTTAATTTCAAATAAACTATTTTTACTTTTTTCGTCTGGAATTTTTTCACCCTTATTAGCATAATCAATTTCCTTCTCCTCTAACTCTAGTAATTTCGTACCATAATTTATAGTCTTATGTTTATATTTTAATTCGATTAGAGGTCTTAAATTATCAAAACTATGATCATGATAAAAAGGTTTGAAACTTGTTGTATCTATGGGAATCTTACAAGTTTTATCACCAGAATTAAATATCTCCAATACAATTATTGTAGTACTATTCTTATTTTCAAAAGATTTTATATTTAGCAATAATTGAGATTTTACATTTATTACGGCTAAAAGAAATATTAAAAGTTTCATATTTTATGGCATTTTATAAATTGAATCTAGAAATTTGTATTTTTCTATAAATAAATTATAGGCTTTCGTCCCTAAATCACTTTTGTTTGTATTAAGTCTATCAGCATATCCTATTTTCACAATATTAATAATATTTAAATTATTCCCGCTTAGTGTTTTATAACCTAAATTATCCATCCAAGTATATGCTCTATACTCATTGTATAATAAAATAGCATTTGACCCTACAGTTCCATTTCCAAAATGATTTCTCAATGATTTATTTATATTGTATGAATCATATAAGTGAATCATTTCATGTCCAATAATAAAGGCAAAAGACAACACATTATCAACTTTATTCATATTAAAAGCAATAATGTTTGAATTATTTAATAACTGTCCCGGTGCTTTAGTTCCTCTATCTTGGAATTCTACAGGTGTGTCTGGAGTAGCTTAATCTGGCATTTTCCAAATGGTCGGTATAGCTGTAAATATAAATGTCTTTTTTTGTTTAAAATAAAACCACTGCGAGAGCAGTGGTTTATTTTATTTAAATAGTATTGTATAATTTTCCTTTTCCGTGAATATCAAAATAATATTCATTTAAGTCTTCATTATCAGGCTGGCAAATAAAATAGTTGAAATTTTATTTTTTTTGAAATTCCTCTATCCAATCTTTTAAGTAATGAATACACATCTTAAAGTTAGATTCCTTCAAATCCTTTAAATCAAAGAAAAATAAGATTTCAACTTCATCATTATTTCGCCCTAAATTAATAAAATACCCTAGCAATAATTTTCCCCTTTATATCTAAAAAATCTATACTAAAGAATTTGAATTGATTATATTAATCATTTCATCGAAATCTTTGATTGAATTAATTTCGGGATCAATAAAACTAGCTTCTTAGGAGTTTAACAATAATTTTCTAAAAAATTAAAATTCAATATAGAAAACAATCCTTTACATACTATTTCTATTAATATTTATATAGTATTTTAATCAATTTCACTTTCTAGGTAGCCAATAACTTCCCCCGAATCTTCACTTAAATAAAAAGTCCCTATATAATTGTTATTGTCAATATTTACTCCTTTTAAAAGACTTCCGGAATAATTTTTCAGTCCGAAAAGTAAATTATTCATTTGTTCTGCGAGTTTATGATGTTTATTATCGACTGCATTTCCTTTTCTTATTTTATATATTCCAATTAAATTTTCTCTTTCAAATCTGCCATTACTTAGCCTCACGTGATAGTCATTAATTTCTCCTGGTAGATTGACAGTTTGTTTTATTAAATTAAAAATATCTTCTATTGTTTTCATATTCTATGGTTTTACGTGTTGTACGTTAGCTCTAATAACAGGCCCGAAAATTAGCCATTCAGCTTCCTGCATTTGTTTTCCTGTAGCAGATATATTAGGAATAGCGTTTACACCTACTTTAAATCTCTTTGACATTATCACACCAGGCGCTGTTCCATAATTTGTAGCAAAGTCTCTTGCTGTCCTAGAATCAGTTGTCCAAGATGTCCAAACTGAATAATTATCTCCCATTGCATGGTCATCCATATTCCAATGTGCCATATTTCCTACTCTCAAACCATTTGGAATTGCTATACCAAATAATGCTTCATTATACATTATTTGTTGTGTTTTTGAATGTGCATTAGAAGAGACTCCTCTATATAAAAGTATCCCATTTCTATTAACATCTTCTCCAGATATATCTACTGGCATTGTTATGGGTATATCTACAATTCCTTTTGAATTGGCTGCAAATTAACTATCTCCATTTAGCATTAACGGCAATGCCCAAAGGCTACGGGTTAATGCAGCACCAGTTACAGAATAAAATGCATTTGCATTTATATTAATAATCTTTCCAATCTGAACTACTCTGCTAACCTCTGCTCCAGCTAAAATAGTTGTAATACCGGCACCTTTATTGGAACCAAACAAACCTCCAACAAAACTTGCAGCTCTTTGCCAAAAAGTAGGCTTTGGAGAGGGATTGTTACCTAAGGCAGCCATTGCATTTCTGTACTCTTGTGTCTCACCAAAGGTTTTTGGACTGCCACCCCCATCGGTTCTAAAATAAAATAGGCCCATTCCGTCACCTAATCCAAGAAAAGCCGCGACACTAGCACGGTCTCCAGCTCCTAGATAACTGATCATTCCAGTAGTAGGCTGATACTGCGTCATCAGACTTTCTCCATTTCTACCGGGTGCCTGAACTTTTCTTCCATCAGGATCAATGAACATGATCGGATTATTAGCAGCATAATTATAAGGCGTAAATCTTCTGTACTGCTCAGCAAGCGGATCTATTACGCCCAATCGGCCAATGTCTGACATATACATTCTGGCACCGTAATCATACATTCCTGTCTCCTGAAGCTCCTTTCCGTTGTCTTTATAACTCTGCCAGCTTCCAAAACCACTACTGTTGAGCCCATTTCCTCCGGTATGGTTTAGCTCAAAAGGATAATAATCCCTGGTATCTAAAATTTCAGTTGCACCTACGCTTTTTTTTTGTAAAACTTGCCCTTAAATTTTCTAGATAGAATTGTAAATATATTAGTTCTGTTTCAAATAAAAACCACGGCAAAAGGCAATGGCTTATTTTTATGACCTGAGTATATATTAGTGTTAGGAACTATTGTTTTAATTCAACAAAATTACTCTCAAGTTTTTTGGTAAATAATTTATATTTTTTTAGTTTATATTTTTGTGAAGAAGTTAAATACCTATCAATTTCTTTAAACTCACAAAGGCTTAAATTAAACTTATAGTTTTCTGATTTTTCAAGAATATAATTATAAAAAATTAATTCTTGAGCTGTAATATTGTATAAATCGAGCTTAATATTAAATGAAAATTTTCCTTTTGGCTTCAAATAAATTAGATTATTAATTAGATTATAATTAATAAGTGAAACATTATAATCTTTGATATTATTATTTTTCCCCCATTTCGATATTTTTTTTTGAAAACTCGATCTTTTTATATTGATATTATTACTAATAGAATCAAAATTTTCTGAAGTCTTGTAATAACCAATAGTGTAATCTTCTTTTTTACCAGTTGATTTGATAATATTAACCATCAGCCCAAAAGAAGGAAACTCTAATTCATGATCAGACAAGTTATTACAATCATCTTCGTAAGGACGAAAATGAAATGCATCTATAGGAAGAACATAGTTTTCTTTCGACTCATTATAAATGGTTACTTTGGCAATTGAATTTGTTAATCTAAGTTCTAGTCTTAACTGACCAAATATAGAATAAAAAAAGAAAATCAGAATTAATGTATAGTATTTCGAGTACATATTATTTTTTATTTATTTTGTTATTATACATAATTTTCCATTCGTACATTAGACGACCTAAATCTTTGTTGACACGATCTATTATAGATTGTTCATGCCCTACACCTTTTGGACCATAGTAAAGTGATACAGCTTCGAAAACACTCTTGCTACCATATCTTGTACTACCTGCAGAAATTTCCCATTCAATTCCCATAACTTCCTGAAAAAGATTAAAACTCCTTGTACTAGCTTCAGGAATTCTTGTTATCTCACTAAATGTACTTTTAAAAAAACGATTTGCAAAAACATGTCCATACATTTCATGTCCAAGTGTGAAAGCATAAGATAAAATATTATTAATATTGTTAATGTTTATTAGTACTAATTGTCCACGTGTAACTGCAGGACTCTTTATTTTGGAATCTTCTACAAATCTAGCTTCTGTAACTTTAAATAACTCAGCTAAAGCTGGTACCTTTTCAAGTAGGACATCTTTGTCTGCATACTTTGCTTTAGTATTCGCTGGATTATCAAATCCAGCCTGCTTTAATTGATCAACCATTGAAAATAAACTACTAACAGAACCACCATTTCCAAAATAAGCCTGAGCAAAGATAATTCCACTTAAGCTGGTAATAGATAGCCCAGAATATGATCCACCGCCGCCACCGCCACTATTTGCGATATCGTAAAAATATCCCATTCCATCTCCCAACCCAAGGAAAGCGGAAACACTGGCTCTGTCTCCAGGTCCTAGATAACTGATCATTCCAGTTGTATCCTGATATTGCGTCATCAGACTTTCTCCATTTCTACCTGGTGCCTGAACTTTTCTTCCATCAGGATCAATGAACATAATTGGATTATCTGCTGCATAATTATAAGGGGTAAATCTTCTGTACTGCTCAGCAAGGGGATCTATTACGCCCCATCTGCCAATGTCTGACATATACATTCTGGCTCCGTAATCATACATTCCTGTCTCCTGAAGCTCCTTTCCATTGTATTTATAACTCTGCCAGTTCCCAAATCTGCTGCTGCTTAACCCGTTTCCTACGGTATGGTTAAGCCGTAGTTGTTTGTATCTAAAATTTCAAGAGTAGCTGCGCTGTTTCTAGCGAAATTTACTCTTTGTATTCTCAAGCTTGTTTATATAATAGTTCTTTGTTTAAAATAAACCACTGTAAAAAACAGTGGCTTATTTAAAAAGAATATGAACGAAACAATCACTCCAGTTGAAAATCATTTTTTTGAGACTTTTTGGACAATCTCATCGGTAGTATCACATGTTTTATAACTCTTCTTTTATGTCTTCTATATAAATACCATTCTTATTTTCATGTAAATACCTTTCTAAAAATACTTTTCCTTCTTTTTCACCACCTAATATAGCAATATATCTCATAGAAGCTATGGCAATGAATGATGACATATCTTCAGATTCTAACGACAATATTGGATAAGTAGATTCAAAAAAAATCATTAAATCTTCCTTGTTTTCGAAGAACAAAGGATCACAATAAAAAATATCAACAAATGAATATATTGCAAATTCTTCCCTTTCCTTAATAAAATTAGATATATTAGATAAGTAGAAAGAAATTATTTTTTTACGTATAAAAGCTGATATTTCATCTTCGTTATAACCAAACAATTGATAAATCTTGATAAGATCTAATACTAATAGTGAAACATCCTTTTTTGTCGTATTAAAATAAATTTCATATTCAATTTTAAAATTTTCAATATTAGTATTATAATACTTTTTGTATTGTTCGCCAAGCATAATCAACTCATCGTCTGTTTTTTCTAATATTTCTTTTAACATATTTTATTATTTATATCTTATAGGTATAGGAGGTCCAACTAATCTAGTATTGAAAATATTAACATTAGATCCATAAAATCCGTAATTTGTTCCTCCAAGTTCAATTTTTCTAATAGGTAAACCTAATTTCTCAGAATATGCTCCAGTTACACCAGGGCCATGAGGCAAAGAGATAGAATTAAGAAGGCTTGTTGTACCTTGTTGTGTCGTGTATTGGACTATTATATCATACTTGTCTTTTTTACTAAAGCCATTTAGAGCTCTTTCTGCATAATCCAAACGGTCTGTAACAAATGGTCCTTCTCCTCTATAATTGCCGTTTTGATCCCTCTTCTGTTGTAAAAATCCACCAGTACTTAGATATTCTTTACTAGACATTGCTCTGTAAAAAAATTCCACCTCACTAGATTCATCTGATGGTACATCTGTTGCTCCCGTAAGAGGTATATCATAACCTCGTGCATGAGAACTATCTCCATTTAACATTAACGGCAATGCCCAAAGGCTACGGGTTAATGCAGCACCAGTTACAGAATAAAATGCCTTTGCATTTATATTAATAATCTCACCAACTTGAACAATCCTGCTAACCTCTGCTCCAGCTAAAATAGTTGTGATACCAGCACCTTTATTGGAACCAAACAAACCTCCAACAAAACTTGCAGCTCTTTGCCAAAAAGTAGGTTTTGGAGAGGGATTGTTACCTAAGGCTGCCATTGCATTTCTATACTCTTGTGTCTCACCAAAGGTTTTTGGACTGCCACCCCCATCGGTTCTAAAATAAAATAGGCCCATTCCGTCACCTAATCCAA
>NZ_JAHXYH010000110.1 GCF_019970065.1 Chryseobacterium sp. OSA05B
GCCCGCTGCTGGTCGAGGCCCACACCTACCGCATGCAGGCCCACACCAACGCGGACGACGACAAGCGCTACCGCGAGGACTCGGAAGTCGCCGAGTGGAAGGCCAAGGACCCGGTCATCCGCATCCAGTCCTACCTGGATGACGCCGGGCTGCTGACCGAGCAGGCCGCCGCCGATATCTCGCAGAAGGCGGAGGCCGTGGCCAAGACCCTGCGCGACGGCATGAACCAGGACGCGGACACCGATCCGCTGGAACTGTTTGAGCACGTCTACTCTTCCAAGACCCCGCAGATGGCCGAGCAGCAGGCGCTGCTCGCCGACGAACTAGCCCGTGAGGAGGCCTAGCATGACTACCACCACTTCGCGGGTGAACCCGAACGTCTCCGACGCTACCGCCCGTGCAGCGGCCAAGGCCGCCAACGAGAACCAGCCGGTCACCTTCGGCAAGGCATTGAATAC
>NZ_JAHXYH010000111.1 GCF_019970065.1 Chryseobacterium sp. OSA05B
CTATATGATATATCGTATATGCCAGTTACATTGCCTTATCATGAGGCCGTGGCGCCTTTGGGTATTCATTCCAAGTTTTCGCATCAAAACGAACAGGCACATGCGGGGTACTATAAAGTAAAGTTGACAGACTATAATATCGATGTAGAGCTAACGGCAACCCCACGTTGCGGTATCCAACGTTATACATTCCCTGAGGCTCAATCGGCTATTTTTTTGGATCTAAAGAAAGCAATGAACTGGGATGCCACAATAGATTCATACATTGAGGTGGTTGATTCGGTCACTGTGCGTGGCTACCGATTTTCAGAAGGTTGGGCAAGAGGCCAACGTGTCTATTTTGAAACCCGATTTTCAAAGCCGTTTACTGCAGTTCACATCGATAGCTCGGCGATACAGTCAAGTGTTGACAGCATAACAAAAACGACCAAACGTATTGGTACTGCTTTCAAGGCACG
>NZ_JAHXYH010000112.1 GCF_019970065.1 Chryseobacterium sp. OSA05B
AACGAGGGCGGCGGAATCCACGTGGACGGCGAGGGCACCATGCTGGCCACCCGCAGCGTCCAGCTGGACCCGGGGCGCAACCCCGGGGCCACCGAATCGCAGATCGAAGCCGAATTCGCCCGGCAATTGGGAGTCTCCAAGGTCATTTGGCTGGAGCGCGGGCTGACCCGCGACAATAAGGAATTCGGCACCCGCGGCCACGTGGACATCGTTGCCTGCTTCTCGGCGCCCGGCGTGGTGCTCTACCACGACCAGCAGGACCCGACCCATCCGGATCATGCAGTTTCCGCGGAGGTGCGCGGCATCCTGGAGCAGGCGGTCGATGCCAAGGGGCGCCGCCTGCGACTGGTCTCCGTCCCGGCGCCTGCGACGCTGGAGGACGAGGAAGGCTGGGTGGACTACTCCTACATCAACCACCTGGTCACCAACGGGGGAGTCGTCGCCTGCTCCTTCAACG
>NZ_JAHXYH010000113.1 GCF_019970065.1 Chryseobacterium sp. OSA05B
GGCTTCAACCGGTCCAGCGGCTTCAGCGCGGCCAGCAGTTCCGCGGCTTCCGATGCCTCGATGCCGGACTTCGACTCCTCCCCGGAGGTGTTCACCTGGAGGAAGACCTCCAGGCACCGGTCTTCGGCCTCCAGCCGGTTCTGCAGGGTTTCGGCGAGGCGGAGCGAATCAAGGGCATGGAACTCGTCGGCGAACTGCGCCACGAACTTCGCCTTGTTGCGCTGCAATGGCCCGATCACCGAGTAGCGCAGGTGCGGGTAGTCCTGCTTGAACTCCTCGTACTTGGCGTGCGCTTCCTGGACCTTGTTCTCCCCCAGCGTGTCCACGCCGGCGGCGATGGCCAGGCGCAGCCGTTCGGCCGGGATGGTCTTGGTGACCGGCAGCAGTCGCACCGATTCCGGGTCGCGGCCCACCGAGCGGGCCGCCCGCGCGATCCGCTCGCGCACCGCTGCCAGGT
>NZ_JAHXYH010000114.1 GCF_019970065.1 Chryseobacterium sp. OSA05B
GTCCAGCGCAGCCTTTCGCCGCTGAGCCGCTCGGCCAGCGTCAGGTCGTTGGTGTTCTGCCAGTAGATGTAGGCCAGGCCCACGATGGCCACCCAGCCGCGCACGAACGGGCTGGCCGGATGGACCCGCTGCCACTGCTCGGTCATAACATCTTCGCTTCGCCCGCGGCGCTCAGCCGTTCCCTCAGGTCCCGGCCGGTGTGCTCCGCAAGGCCGGGGATCACGGCGGTGGCGGAGCCGGAGGCGGTGTTCAGGGTGAGCTTGCACAGCCCGTATTTGCGTTCCTACGGTCCGCTGGTGACTTCCACGTACTGCATCCGCCCGTAGGGGATCACCAGCTGCTTGCGCCACATCACCCCGGAGCGCACCACGAGGTCTTCTTCGCGTTCCAGGTAGCCCAGCGCCCGCACGCGGCGGCGCAGCAGGCGCAGCGCCGGCAACGCGATGAGCAGCACCG
>NZ_JAHXYH010000115.1 GCF_019970065.1 Chryseobacterium sp. OSA05B
GGCCGGGATGTCGGTTTCCACCAGCTGTTCGCCAGCAGACATGATGCCGGTGAAGTTGGTCAGAATGGTCTGCGGGGTGAACTGCTTGATGATCGCCTGCTGCAGGCACTGCTGGCGCTTGATGCGGTGGTAGTCGTCGGTGAAGTCGCGCGAGCGGGCGAACCACAGCGCCTGCTTGCCGTTGAACGTCTGGACTCCCGGAGCGAACCAGTGGGTGCGCAGGTTGGTGCCTTCCCATTTCTTGCCGTTGTACGGCACCCAGCCGCCCGAATCGATGGTGACTCCGCCCAAGGCGTCGACGAACTGGGAGAAGCCGGCCATGTCGACCATTACGTAGCCCTGGACTTCGAGGCCGGTGGTGCCCTCCAGCGCATCCATGGCCGCTTGGGCGCCGACGTTCTTTACCGAATCGGGGAACAGGTCCGCGTGGTTGTCCACGGCATCGCGGTAGATGGC
>NZ_JAHXYH010000116.1 GCF_019970065.1 Chryseobacterium sp. OSA05B
AACCAAGGAACACGGTATCAACGCGGATTTCCTTCATCGGGGTACCACCGGTCAGGCCCATGTACTCGAGTGCGCGTTCGCAGGCCTTGCGGTCGTTTTCATCTTCGAAGTCTTCAGGAGTCGGCACCGAGGCGGAGAGCGACACACCCTGGCCCGGGTTGGTACCCCACGTCACGAATGGTTCCAGTTCGTCAGCATCCAGGAAGACCTCTGCATCGAATTGCGCCCCCTCGTCCGAATGCAGCTGCTTCCATTCCTCGACGGCCGCGTCCCAGTCCTCGCCCTGAGGGGCGTGTGGACGTCCGTTGACATAGTCGAAGGTGGTCTGGTCCGGAGCGATCATGCCGGCTCGGGCGCCTGCTTCGAGCGACATGTTGCAAATGGTCATGCGTGCGTCCATGGACAGGGCCCGGATGGCGGAACCGCGGTATTCCAGGACATACCCCTGCCCTCCGC
>NZ_JAHXYH010000117.1 GCF_019970065.1 Chryseobacterium sp. OSA05B
GGATGACCAAGACCTTCTTGACTGCGGGCCCGAGCAGCTCGGGCAGCTGGCCCAGCAAGCCGGTGCCGACCAGGACCGGGTAGGATTCCGCCGGGGTGGCGCCGGTGACCTGCAGTGTGGTTGGTGCTAATGGCATCAGTTTAAAACCTCCTGATGGTGCTGATTTTTCAAGCGTAGCCCTGCACGGGGGCAGATATGCCATCTCGTGGCACTAATCACAGATGCCCAAGTCGGGCCGTGATCTCTTCGACAATTTGTAGAACTGGTTTGTCGTCGACCAATACACGCACGTCAGCAATTGATTCGTAAATGCCCTTGCGGGCGGCCAGCAGCGTCGTCCAGGCACTGAGGGCCTCGTCACCGGCCAAAAGCGGGCGGGTGGAGTCGCCCTTGATGCGCGCGGCGGCGCCGGCGGCGGTCATCTCCAGGTAGACCACGGTGCCGCGGGCCAGGAC
>NZ_JAHXYH010000118.1 GCF_019970065.1 Chryseobacterium sp. OSA05B
CCCTAAGATGAAGACATACCCGGCACGCCGAGTACCATCTCGAAAGGACAGGTCATGACCGAAGAAACACATGCATCCTCCGGTTACGAGGCACGTTTGGAAGCCGTCAAGACAGGCCCTTTGCGTGCTGCCGGACGCTGGGTTGTGGCCCTGGCATCCGCGACCTTGGGCGACGCCGAATTCGAAGCCAACGAACCACAGGTCGTTGTGCATTCCCGCTTGGATGATTCGGTACTGCTCAGCCTGCACACCTCAAGCCTCGAAGAGGCCGAACGGCTGATTGTCCAGATCCGCGAGGACCTGGACTCGATGACCGTCGAGGAATTCAAGAACGAGTGGCTCCCGGCCAACGACGACCGCTGATCGCACCCGCCTCGTTTTAGTGCTGGACGAGGATTCCGTCGATGTCGGCGTAGACCATGGCTCCGGGACGGATTTTCACGTCCCCGATAC
>NZ_JAHXYH010000119.1 GCF_019970065.1 Chryseobacterium sp. OSA05B
TGCTGGCACTGACCCCTCCCGTCACAACATCCAAGGCGCGAACAGCTTAGTGGTGCCAATGCGCTTGTATTCAAGGGTTTGCTGCATTGGTTGGGTCGGTACCAACGGCTTCAATGGTTGCGTGCGCGACAAGGCCGGGATCTGCGTATTCTCATCAATTCTGCTAATGACCCGTTCTCCGGCGGAGACAGATGGAGCTCAATCAAGTAGCGCAGCTAGGGATCCAGTTTGGAATCGGTGGAGAACTTGAATCTGGGCGGGGAAACCAAGTTGGACAAGATCGCTCCGGGGTGCAAGAACCACCACATCGAGTTCGACCATGAGGTGGTCAAGATCGTGTGGGTGAAGGGCCTGCCGTGGGTGCTGCTGCCCAAGGACCGGGATCCGGCGCAGCGGTTGCGCAGGAATTACAGTCCGCCGGGCGTCCCGACCAGCATCCCAAGACCCGACA
>NZ_JAHXYH010000011.1 GCF_019970065.1 Chryseobacterium sp. OSA05B
GGTAAGTTCTCTTCCTTTATTATCGTAAAACTTGATGCCTTCCACAAATCTTCCGTAGTCATCTACAGAATAGGTACCCGGAACGGTTTTCGGAAAATGAAACTTGAGGTCTCCGGATTTCATTTTCAGAAATTCCATGGTAACGGCTACCTTGTCGTCTTTTACATTCACAAGATCAATCGTCGTTTTTATGGATTGGGCATTGGCCAGAAATGTGGCGAATAGCCCAAGGCTGATTGCTGTTTTTCTCATTAGGTTTAAATTTTATAGTTAAATAGTCGGGTTTTCAACTAACTTGTTACGCATGGTAGTGTTAATTTTTTCATAAATTTATAAAGGTTAGAAATTATGCTAGAGATTAAAGAATTTATTTAATGATTATTTTCTGACTTTAAGATTTTAACTCATCAAATTTTACATGAATATAAAAAATTCCCGCATGTAATCCTGAAATATCAATGCTGTTGTCATTGTTGATTTTTGCGTTTTCCAATACTATTCTCCCTTTGGCATTGATAATTTCCACGGAGACTTTTTTGTTATTAGTCCGTCGATAAAAATTTTATTTGGCGGGGGTGGGATAAATTTTCCTCTATGGAAAGTGTGATCGTCCTTATTTTATATATTTTTCCATTGTCGGTTAGGAACAAAATCCTTTTGTCTTCGCTTCTAAGATCGTCCTTACTCCTTTTCCAATACACAATACAATAAAAATGAAATAATATCTTTTTCATATTCTTCAACAATTTTTAATGCTTATACGTACTTTTTTATTCCAAATGCAATTAAAGATCTCAATATGCTTGTATTTTAATCATTGGGATCAAAAAAATAAGTATATCCGTCAACTGTTATTTGGGAACTAAAACCTTGAATGGAATAAGAAAAAGTTGAATAGATTTTTTTTTATCATATAATCCATATTTAAACAATCGTTCTAAGTGTATGTGTTTTGTGAAATATTTTTTACAAAAAAATGCATCTGAGGAATTATAAATCAAATATTAATTAATAGTTGTTGGTAAAAACAGTTAATTTTAAAACAACTTACTAGTATTTTAATTATAATACATTGTTAATCATATTGGTAAAATTTATAAGTGTTAAATAAGAATTCATTAAAAAAACTAAATTGTTAACTATTTTGCAATAATTTATTTATTTGGAATTTTATGGTTTTTTGTTCGATTTCAAGTATAATAAATTCACTTTAAACCTTATTATGGCATATGTTTTTCTATTTTTAGATGGACTTGATCTTTGTATCTTATTTTCAATATATTCGACAAGCTTACCTGAAATTAAAATGACTATACTGCTATACATGTTTTGCTTCTTATTCTTATCAATTTCGCACGTTCTGAAGTTAACGGGAACGACTATTTTCACTAATTAACAAAGGAGCTGAAACCTATTGTTGAAAACTCTGCTAAAATCTCTCAAATTCAGCAGAGAGAGTTAGAAAAATATAATAAAAGCAAAAATGACTAATACCTGATGGGTTCTAAATATGTAGAATGTTTTTATATAGGAATAATATGAATATACAAACTCCTCTTGTTTATGAACTACTCAAACTAAATAACAACAGATATGAGTATATTTCCATAACATCCTATTATAATATATCAATGCAGTTTAAAAAGACGTCTCCTGAACTGGCAATGCATTTCATAGATGGGGATATTTCCTATAACAAAAACTTAATGGAATTGTATTATAGTGGGGATCTTTATCATATGAAAGGCAGGCTTTATTATAATAGTAAATCTTATACATCTGCACTGTATCATTTTAATAAAGCTTCAAAAAGCTTCAGACCGGATGATAAACTTTATACTGATTCAATGCACAATAATTTTGGTTTAACTTATTCTAGAGTTAATCATATAGAAAAAGCTGTTTAGGAAACTAAAAAAGGGATACAAATTTTGGAAAGTGAAAGCAACCCGACAAGAGAGGAGACTGACTTTCTAATGTTTGTGAAAGGCAGACTGGGTTGTTATCAGTTGAAAGATTATAAGTCTGCTGAAAAACTGCCTACCGCGGAGTTAGAGTATTGCAGGGATAAAAAAGAACGCCTTTTCTAACTGATTATCGCTTCTGAAAGACTTTTTGAACTGTATACTAGTACTGGACAAAAAGTTAAACACAAACAAATTGTCGATCACCTCTTATATAATGAAGGCATACCTATCATAAGATTATCGTCAATGAAATTATTCAAAAATATTATTCTGCTGACAATGATATTCGGCGTTTGAAATAGGTGACAAAAAAACTGGTTGTGCTGAATCATGCATTTGATAATGAAAATAGGGAAAGTGTCCAAAAAAAACTCGTATCCTTTAAATAAAAATGTAATTAAGAGTATTAATGAGTGTTAAAATTACGAAATTAAGATTCATCATAAAAAGCAGTTTTTGACCCCTGTTGATGTGTTGTCTAATCATAATTATTATAGCGCTTATTGCATTAAACATCTGGACTTCAAAAAAAAAATGAAAGAAAAGATGCTAAAAAAACAAAGAGGGATTTTGGAAATAAAAAAAGAATACTTGAAAAAGATATCCTTTTCAAAATGAAAAGATAAAAAATATGCATCAGAATCTTAATTTAAAAATAGAAACTGAAAAAGCTTTTTTGCAGAATATAAAAAATAAAGAAATCGGGGGATGTCGATTATGAACAAATTTTCCAAAATTTACATTTAAAATTCAGTAAACTTATAGAGATTGATAAAAAAATGATGCTTTCGTGAATGAAAGCAAATGAGAGTAAGAGATTTTTAAAAAAGCTTGAAGCCCTCTATCCAATTTTAACGAAAAAAGAGTTGAAATTATCTATCTATTTTAGAATGAATCTATCTTCAAAAGAAATATTGGCCCTTGAAGGTACAACAACCACTACAGTACGAGTGTACAAAACAAGAACTAAAAATAAAGTAGGATTAAGCAGGCAGGATGACTTAGCTACTTTTCTTAACAGTATATAGCTTGTATATCTACTTCGTCTTTAAAAAAAAGAAATTGCTGAAAATATTTTCAAAGTAGTTAAAAAAATCGGAGTATTAATTGATTGAATAGTATCGTTTTTAATTAGAGGGCTCGTTGAGTATTATTTTTTTTTTGTGTTTTCGTCTTATTTGTAATCCATCTTGTAAAACATATCTATTAAATTCTGAATGGATAATAAAGTAAAGTATATTTTAAAAGGAGGAATTATCTGCAGCCAGGATAGTAAAGTTGGGAACTTTGAAAAAGTTGATATCCTTATTGAAGAAAAATTAATCCTAATATAGAAAAAAGCGAAGGTATTCATGTTATTGATGCTAGCGACATATTGTAATACCTTGTTTTATAAATATCCACCATCATCAATACGAAACTGCAATGAGAGGCTACTTAGTCGAGGCTTTATTGGTAAATGATAAAAACCGAATAATTCTTTTATGTACATGGATGTTTTAATTAAGAAGCTTACTCTTGTATTTCGTCCTGAAGATATATATATTTCTGTGCTTCTTTCATCATTAAATCAGATTTATTCTGGTGTTACAACGGTCTGTACCTTTCTTTGAAAATATAATAAAGGAAAATCTTTTAAGTAAAGATAATATCTTAATTTATTGTACATGAATAAGTAATAAAATGTTGGAAGGAATTGTAAAGGCAGGATCAACAATCTCGCTTGCAGTACCTATTTAATTAATTATGATACATTGTACACCACCAATTTTACAAGCTTTAAAATATGGGATTAACCCTCCTTAAGCAGCGATGTAGAAGTTACAATTTACACAAATGAGATCAGCTTATGCTTTCCAAAGAGGCTTAATAAATGAACAAATCTTATCGGAAATAGAGCCTCAGCAAAACTTAATCACCAGTAATTATGTAGTTCACTATGCAACAATGGAAGGGGCAAGAGCAACACATCTTGATCATAAAATAGGAATTCTCACTCCAGGTAAAGAAGCTGATATGATATTATTACCAACTAAAGACTTAAATGTAATGCCTCTAAATAATGTAAGTGGAACGGTAGTGACTTTGATGGAGCGATAGAATGTTGATACTATTATTGTGGAGGCAGATTTGAAATATAGTTTTTTTAAATTTATAGGATTAGAATTGATAAAGTGAATTCTGTAAGCAAGCTGTTTTTTAATAAATTAGAAATGTATCTAGGCAATTCCTCTAGAGTGAATTTGTGGCTTATAAATTACATCTCTACTGAGATGTTGATATTTCTTGTGAAACTACTAGACCATCAAAAAACTTAAATACATCAATATGAGAAACATAATGGAAAGCCCCATACCATTAATTATAAATAATAATATTCCCTTTAAAAAACTGTTCCTTTTTGTGACTTCATATACTCTATGGTGGGCTTTAAAGAAATAGGCCAACATAAAAAATATAACAAAGGAATAAACCAATATCGAAAAAATAGTGAAAAATCCATTACTAGGTAATGTTTTTAAAATTTTTTGTATGCAGATTAAGATTAATATTCCTAATAATAAAAAAGAGAAGTAGTGCAATGTGAAAATACCATGGTCAAAAAACCACCATTTTTTTTTATCATGAAAGATCCATAAGAGAAACGCGAATATAGGTAGATAGAAAAATAATGCTTTTGGGAGTGTATGAATAAAGCTATACATAAATTTTTTATCGATCTCTTTTCGAGTAATACCATTGTCCTGCATATGAAATGCCTTTATTGCAAATGGACGAACATAGGTATAAGTAAAGTCACTACTTTTCTTACTGATAGAATCATACTCTATCATACTTGTGGCACCAAGTATTTTTAATGGGGTGTTTTCATTCGAATGATTACTAGTAATCTCATTAAGTTTGGAAGTTTCATTTTTTTCTAAAGACTTTTTGTCTTTATTATCAGGCATCAATTGCTTTCTTATACTATCTAAGGATCCTGTAGACTTTTCATCTTTTTGATTAATTTCTTTTTCATTTAAATTTCCCACAGGAGGAGATTGATCTTTATATTCCCCAAATTCTATACTATTTTCCGGAATCATAATCTTTATATTACTCTCAGAGTTTGAAAAAAGCCCGGGAAGGAAGAAGGTAATAAAACTTATAAAAATGTAAAGTTTTACCGGAACTACAAAAATTTGTCGCTTACCTGCAATGTATTCTTTGGTTAATTGTCCGGGACGGAAAAGGAGATATTTGATGGTTTGCCAGAATTGGCTGTCATAATGTGTAAAATCTTCAAGGAAATGCGTGAAAAGGTAATAAAAAGGTTGTCGTAGCATGATGTTCTCCTGCCCGCATTGAGGACAGAATCTTTCTTCTACTGTATGTCCGCAATTAAGACAAATTTTTTGTTCTCTGATTTTTCCGTGACTCATAGTGTTTGTGGATTTTTAGCAAATATAATTATTTAACCTGAGTTCGGATTAAGCGAAGTTTAAGAATAATTGACCATCATTTGCTTTTTTCAAATTTAATCATGGTTTTTTGGAAAGAAACAATACGCAGTAGGCTTTCCAAAATATTTATCATAAAGTTGTTTACACCTCTCTATGACGAGTGTACTCCACTTGACAATGATTTTTTAGTTCATCATTTATAGTTTCTATAATCGCTCTTTTGTGAAATAAAATTTTGTCTTCCATCTTTATAATCTGGTTCTTCATATTCTTGCGAAGTTTGGTGAAAATTTGGATTCCATCAGCAAAAAGCATCTCCCACAAAACTTTTGATAGATGTCCTTTGTAGGCGAAAAGTTGTTCTGTCATTTTTTTGATGTGTTGTGGATTTCTGTCGTCCAAATTAATCTCCGAGTGCTTGAAGCTTCATTTGTTTAATTTGCGAGTCAAATTCTTTACAAAAATCGTCAACTTGTACAAAAATATTTGTAATTTGGTCTTTCAAAATCATAAGCAATAGTTTGGTTAAATATTTGAATTACAGAAACTTAAATATTCAATTATTGCTTTTTAGTGCAAATTTTTATTCTGTTTCTTATCTCGAACTCAGGTCATTTAAGAAAATAATTTGTCAATCTGCTTTTCGATAAATACCTTTGTATATAGATTTATTGTTGTTATCTTTTTTTCATTATTTGTGTTAAAAATCAGTATTATATTTGAATTTAAATACCTGAAAGTGAGCTATTTATTAAGTTCGACTATTATGTGTATTGATTGCAGAACATCTTTTAAATAATCATTCGATAGTGGTATTTTAGATTGAATTAGTCAATACTTAATCTGACAGTTATCAAGAAATTGAATAACTTTAAAACAGATTAAGTATTATGACAATACAACAAAAAATCATCAAAAACAAGTTAGGAGTACTTGAATTAGCACGACATTTAGGATGTCTCCAAAGCTTGTAAAGTCATGGGCTATTCTCGGGACAGTTTTTATCGATTCAAAGCACAGTATGATCAAGGAGGTGAATTAGCATTACAAGGAATATCTAGGAGATAGCCTATACTAAAGAATAGTGTAGATGAGTCTATTGAAAAAGCTGTTGTAGATATGGCTATTGAAAATCCAGCCTTAGGACAGCTCAGAGTAAGCAATGAGCTTAGAAAGAGAGGTCTTATTGTATCACCAGTCAGGATTAGAAGTATCTGGCTCAGACATGATCTCCATACATTTAACCATCGTTTAAAAGCTCTGGAAGCGAAATCCCAAGAAGGTCTTGTTGTTACAGAAAGTCAGCTTATTACTTTGGAAAAAGCCAAATAAGCAAAGAAGGCACATGGAGAAATTTAAACTCACCATTCGGGTTATTTAGGAGCACAGGATACTTATTATGTTGGAAATATAAAAGAGGTTGGACATATTTATCAACAAACTTTTATGGATACTTATTCCAAAGTTGCTTTTGCCAAGTTGTATTATCGTAAGAACGACCTGACCATTGCAGCTGATGTGCTGCAATGATCAGGTCGTTCTTTTTTTGAACAGCAGGAGCTTCGTTTACTTAGAATTTTAACCGACAGGGACTGAATATTGTGAAATAAGAGAACAGCATGAATATCAGCTTTACTTAGCTATTGTAGAAATTGATCACACAAAAACAAAAGCTAAAAGCCCCTAGACCAACGATATCTGTGAAAGTTTCCAAAGACAATACAGGAAGAGTTTTATGGCATAGCTTTCAGAAAGAAAATTTACAGAAGCATTGAAGAGCTACAACTGGATCTGAACAATTGGCTATTATATTACAATAATGATAGAACGCATACAGGAAAACATTATTATGGTAAAACACCAATGCAGACATTTTTAGACAGTAAACCTATGGCAAAGGAGAAATTATTGAAAACTCCTGCAGAAGAACAAAAAATCCTTACTTTTGGGAGTAAGGATAATATTGAATAATAGACAAATATTTTATAACTAAACTGTCAGGTCAAGTCGTGGCTATTACAGATAATACAACATCATATTTTCGCTAATACATCATCTAAACTCTCACCTTTTGCTAATCCCAATTTTGTTTTAATTTTACTTCTATATACTCTGATAGTTCCTGAAGATGTGTTTTCTATAGATGCTATTTCTTTTATAGTGAGATGCATTCTAAAATAGGTACATAACCTAACCTCCCTTTTTGTCAATAGGGGATAATTGGACGAAATATTCTTTAAGAATAATTCACTTTCATTGTAGCTTTCATTTATAATATGATAATTCCTCTGGTCAATTTGTTCGAGTTCTTTAACTTTTAATAATAAATCTTTAAATATTTGATCTGAATCAGCAGATGTAGAACTTTTTATTTTCTTTAAATTTTCTAAGAAAAAAACTTGTGCTTCTATTTTTAAATTAAGATTGTTTTGGAGATTCTTAATCTTATCATTTTTATATTGTAATTCATTTTCTAACATTTTTTTCTTTTCTTCACTTACAAATTTTTCTTTAACTGCAATTTCTTTTTCTTTTGTAGTTTGTAGATAAATTAAAACAGTAACTAAAAGAAATGCTACTATTAATAATCCAAATATTGCTAAAAGAGTTTTAAGCTTTTTTTTTATAATAAGTATTTCATATGTAGAATATCTATTTGTGTGATAATTCAATTTAGAAAGTTCTTTGACTTTATTTTTAAAGTCAATATTTTCTAAATGAATTAGATTAATAAGCTTTTTAACTGATTCTTTTATACATTTTATATTTTTTGTATATATATATGTTAGCATTAGGGGCCTAGTGAAAACTCTATCTTTGGTATTTTCTGGTTTTGCTTGAGATAATATTAAATATTCTATCATTATCTCCACATTCTTTTTTTTCTCCGAATCAATAGAAATTTCCAGTAATCTTCTTAAACAATCTAAACTAGATAAATCTAGTTTGAGGATTTCCCAGAAATAGAGTGTTCTTGTTATAAGATGTTCAAATATTTTGTAATCCTTCCTTTTACTTAAATTTGATTCTAAGCTATTTTTTAAGAAAATTATCATCTTTTTTTCACTTTTGCTGAAGTTTGACTTCTGTTCCAATATCAAATTATGATTGGGAGCGTATAGGATACAGTATTTTTTTTTTCCAATGACTGCTGTTTGTTGTGATTTAACACTCTGCTGTAAATGATGATTAATTTTATACTTATTAACCTTTATATTAGAATTTTCGTTGTCAATAATAATTTGTGAATAGAACAAATTAATAGATAAAACAAGGAAAAAGAATTTAATCTTTCTTGTCATAGGTACAATCATTTTTTTTTTATAAAATTAAAGGTAATAATTTTAATTCGTTATTAATATATCTTAATTGTGTTTGTTTTGTTATGGATTAAATATTAATATTAGCTATTGTGGATAAAATATTGATTTTTAATTATTTGTGTTTTTGTTGGCTAATTATTATTATTGTTTTTCTTCATTTTGTTAACTATTTTTAATGTTTACTTCTCTTTTTTCTTATAATTTTCTCTATTATCTTGATTTGACGATAAATTTCACTATAGGATTCTTTGCCTATTCTCTAATTTTATACTCTGATAAATAAATTTGGTTTTAATGTAGTCTTCCCCAAAAACATGGATAAATAAAAATTTAGTTTCAAAATTTGGACTACTGTGAAAAACAGTAAATGATATTTGTCGGGAACATGATATCAGTCAGTGAATTTTCTACAAGGATAAGAGTAAATTTGGAGGGCTGGATGTACATCAGCTTTCTAAAATGAAAGCGTTAGAAAGAGAACTTTCTCAGTATAAAAAAATCGTGGCAGAGCTACTTTGGAAAATGTAGTGATGAAGGATGTGATTGCAAAAAAGTATTTAACGCTTTGCGAAAAGCGGGAATTAGTTGCTTGACTCAGGCAGAATCCAATGTGAGTTCTCGTAAGTCAACCGATATATTTGTCATTAAAAAATCAGTTTTTTATTACAAAAAGGAGAAAAATGAAGAAGATGACAAGAGTCAGGAAGAGTTGGATTTGCTTGTAGAACAGTTTCAACATGGGGGATTTTGCACGATGCATCATCGATTACAAAATTTGGGTTTTGGATGGAATCACAAGCAGGTTTATAGGATTTATAAATCGATGGATTTGAGAAATAAACGCAAGAAAAGGCTTCCGAAAAGGGAAAAAGAACCATTGCTTCGTCCTGTTAATCTAAATCTAACCTGTAGTATGAATTTTATACATGATGCTCCGGAATGTGGTAAAAGCATGAGAAGCTCAAATATTATTGATCATTTTAACAGGAGAAATTTTGAATATCACTATTGGTGCGAGTTTCCATCCACAAAAGCAGTTTCTCAATTGGAGTAACAGATTGAATGGTGAGGGAAGCCCGAAAAAATAAGATATAGAGCGGTCGAGAGTTTATTGCGGAGAAATTAAAATACTGGAGCCGAAATAATGGAATTGCTCTTCAATTTATCAACCTGGTAAACCTACACAAAACTCTTTGATCGAGAGATTCAACCGGACATTTCGTAAGGAGTTTTTAGATATTTATTGGTTTGAAAACTTAAAGCAAATAAGAGAAATTATTTAGAAGTTTGGATTTGGATGTATAATAATGAGTGACCTTACATTGCGCTACAATATCTCGCACCGAGAGATTTTTTATTGAAATATGAAAAAATCAAAAATATCACTCCAAGAGATTTGATTCTAACAAAATTTTAGCAACAAGGAATGATTAACAAGAAACTATACTTTTGAGTATACAATAAAAATGGGAAGGCAGGTTCATTATTTTATATGTAATAGTCATAACTTGATCTGACAGTTAGGGATTAAAAAATGATTGTTAGTTATTCAATATTGTTCTTACTTAAAAAAGTAAGGATTTTTTGTTCTTCAACAAGTGCTTTCAATATTTTTTTTGTCATATTTTACTGTCTAAAAATGTCTGCATTGGTGTTTTACCATAATAATGTTTTCCTGCATGAATTCTCTCATTGTTGTAATATGGCAGACAACTGTTTATGTCTTATTGCAGTTTCTCAATGCTTCTGTAAATTTTCTTTCTGAAAGCTATGGCATAAAATTCTTACTGTATGGTTCTGTGAAAACATTCACAGATTCCATTAGTTTTGGGACTTTTGGTTTTAGTTTTCGGGTGATGAATATCTTCACTGGCTAGATAGAGTCGATATTCATGCTGTTCTCTTACTCCACTGATTCTGTTCTTCTGTCAGTTAAAATTCTAAGTAAACGAAGTTCCTGTTGTTTAAAAAAAGGAACCTGATCACTGAGCATATCAGCAGCAATAAGGTTATTTTTACGATCATATGGCTTTGTAAAAACAACTTATATATATAAGTTGTTTGATAAATATGACCTAAAAACTTTTTTTGTTACTCACATAATAAGTGTCTTGTACACCTAAATATCTAGAATAATACGTCTAAATCTCTCCTTAGCTCTTTCTAGTATTGAGAGTTTGAGATTCAGTAAGGCTATACATATTCCTTACAAACCTCTTAATCTTAGTTCAAACGTATGCGGGTCATATCTTACCAGATACTTCTAACTCAGCCCGAGAATACCTCAGGAATAGGCATCACCTTACATGCTTTAGATACATTTCCCAAATGTTGCACTAGTTCAAGTACACCTAACTTGTTTTTGATGATTTAATCTGTTTTAAAGCTATTCTTTTTAATTATTATCAGATTAGGTGTTGACTAATTCAAATACAAATAGATTTTTATATAAAGTTCTGTTATTCAGGATGTATATCTATTTTTTTACGTCTTGGTTGTCTTCATTTATTTCCGTATTTCTTAATGTTAATAATTTTTTTTAACGTTTTATATTTCTAAGCTAACTTTTTTTAACCAATCAGAAGATATACATGATTCTATTATTGATTAATATTGCGTCAATATTCATTCCATCAAGGCCTAGTTAAAAATTATATTGATTTTAACCAATTGATGAGATAGGGTTTATAATGTATCATAAAACTAGGCCGCTTTTTAACCGAACATAAGAAACAAATATATACTATTTTGTAACAAGCAATTTTTAGTAAGTTAAATTTAAGTTTCTCTGTTAACAGTTTTGAAGTTAAGATGTTGAAGTACTAGAAATTTATAGTGGATTAATAGCTCATTATAGATAATAGCTCAGAAATTTAGTAGTAAAATATTAAAAAATATAAAATGATTAAAATTTTTATTATGCTTTTAGTGCTGCTTGCATTTGGCATTTTGTATTCCCAGCAGTTTTCCGTTCAGACGCTTCTTTATACTGGAGCCTCTGATTATCAGTATAATGGTCAGTTAGGCTATTTGAAGATTTCTAATTTGTGTTTTTATTTTTTCACTTGATTTTTTAATGTTAAGAAGTAATCAATTTTGTTTACGTCTTGTATTCAGCAGGAACCACTAAATTATGGAACAGATATTTAATTTTAAACATATTCATATAGGAAAACTAATCCAGACAAGGGTTTTAGAGTCCGGAATTGATATTCACAGAATTTGTAATTTTATGAGTTGTACAGTAGATGAAATACAAAGAATGTATACAGAGGATGAATTACCTTCCGGTGTAATTTTGAAGTGGTGTAAACTATTAAAGTACGACTTTTTCAGAATTTACTCACAGCATATAATTCTATATTCCCCTCCAGGAAAGATGAGCGATAAAGTGACTAATGAAAGTACTGAAGTATATAATCTTCCTTTGTTTAAGAAAAATATTTATACAACAGAAATTATTGATTTTGTTTTAGAACAAATAAAATTAGGCAGAAAAACTAAGGAACAAGTTATAGATGAATATAAAATTCCTAAAACTACTTTATATAAGTGGATTAGTAAATATTCTAAATAACAAAATGAACTCAAACAAAGCATATGATTATCTATAATTTCATTTTAACAAAAAATAATTGAGTAAATGTTTCAAATTTATAGTTTTATTATTAATCATAAACTTAATTCCAGATGAAAACTTGTAAAAATTATCCAGATTATAAAAAGATATATACTGATATACTTAATTATAAGCATCCTGAAAAAATAGAACAATGTAAATCAATATTGTCGAAACCAATTTTTTCTTTTCAGGATGTTATTAATATCAATAAAATGATTTTTGGACCGGAAACACGAGATAATGCCTGTAGAAATCAAAAACATAGATCATATAATGAATCAAGTATTATTGAAATACTAGATTATCAAAGAAAAAATAGAATGAATAATATTCAGTTAGCTAATCATTTTAATCTTAGTAAAAATACTGTTACTAAGTGGAAAAAAATATTCAATGGGTAAACTTTTAAAACCATAAAAGACAATTTTTCGCTCAAAATATCAATTATCTTAGTTTTGAAAATGTTGTTTAGGTAAACTTTCCTGTTTTTCGGACCAAATTAAAATTTTGTTAAACATTATGAGGAAGTCTGATGTGAATAAAATTATTATGGTTATTGATTTAGCCTTATAATATATTATCAAATCAAATATTTGAAAGAAGGCTTGATTTTTAAATTGTTAATTATTGATTGTTAATTTTAAATATTTAGCTGTAATATATTGACTAGGTTGAAAGATATAGTAGTCAGATATAAGATTTGTAATAGTGGAGTATTTTAATTTTTTAAAATGTGATGAAATCATTATTAATTACTGTTTTAATTAATAAATACATTCATATAGTATAATAGGCATTAAAAGAGATAGCTGATATATTAAAGAAAGATGAAACTCTTCTTCTCTTAGCCAAATATTTTTCATTTTTTTCCAGAATGTATCTTAATTTTTTATTATGAAGATATCTTTTTTTATTAAAATTAACTTAAAATTATTCAAATGAAAACTAATTTATTACAATTGATTGGACTTGTCCCTTTAATTTTTAACGCACAGGTGGGAGTCAACACAACAACGCCACAAAAAACTTTACATGTTAATGGATCACTGCAGGTTGTTAATGAAATAAACGTTGGTGGCAATGCTTCTACTGAAGGAAATGCAGGTACTGTTGGGCAGGTACTTACCTCTTCAGGTGCAGGAGCAGCGCCTTTATGGCAAACCTTGAGTACGGTAAGCGGAACCATTGCTTCAGCTAATTACGTACAAGGAACAACAGCATTAACTATTGCTGCAGGCACATCTGCAGACGTTCCTGGAGCTACTATTACATTGACGGTTCCTACTGGAAAAACCCAGACTTTCCTATTTACAATTTTAGGATATGCAACATTGCTTGACGGTAATTCTAGCCAGGGAGTTTTCTCTCTTTTACAGAATGGAGTGAAAATTTCTTCAGCATTTGCTTCCAAAGCTGGGTATTTTCCTGTAACGACTCCTGGAGGAACTTTTTTATCGAATATGCCAATTCCGGTAACATTTTTGAAATCAGTAGCTCTTACGGCGGGAACATATACTTTTAAAGTTCGATACACCTCATGGTTTGGAAGTTCTACTGTTAATTATGTTCCTTCAGGGTATTCAGGTTATAATGGAGATAATGAAGCAATGCTTACCAAAATGCAGGTCTTAGTATATAATAACTAAAAATAAGTAAATAGATAATTTTCTATATTTAAGAAAATGAAATCCGCAAATTGTACCTAGATTGCACCCAAAAGTTTAAACAAAATTAAACAATATTGTTATCTGAAAGAGTTCGATACTGTACGGACTCTTTCCTTTTAGATTAAGTCTTATTGTAATCTTCCCTTACTTAGTCAACTCAAAAGTAGAGTTTTTGGTTAATAATTTCCTATTGTCGTTATTGAAATTTTGTTGGAATGTGGGAAACCCGTTAGCTTTGGCTTGGGCAAGTTTTCCATATTTCAATAAAAAATCCCTTAGCGTGAGATATTGCAATGATTTGTGAGGCGCTCATTATTATAATTCCACATCCAAATCTCTGAATAATTTCTCATCTGCTTGATATTCTCAAAAAGATAAACATCTAAAAATTCTGTCCGAAAAGTCCTGTTGAATCTTTCTACCAGAGAGTTTTGCGTTGGTTTTCTAGGCGGAATATAATGAAGGATAACTTCATTCTTGCCGCACGAATCTTTTAATTTTTCTGCAATAAACTCCGGACTATTAGAGAGTCATTAAGGACAATGACGTTGAACTGCAATATATACAGCCGGGAAAGCCTGCACAAAATGCATATATTCAAAGGTTCAATCGTATATTAAGAGAAGATGTTTTGGATATATATCTGTTCGGCTTTCTAATAGAAGTAAATGATATTGCTTACGAGTGGCAGATCGATTACAATAGTAACCACCCGCATAAATCGTTAGTCCTTGACTGTATGTTATAGAAGTTTTAGTGTTTTTATATTTATCAAATATTTGAAAAAGGGTAGTTTTAGAGTTTTTATACGTAATTTATTGAAAATCATAACGTTGTTTTGTGGTTTCTAACATTTTAATACTTAAAATATAACAATTATTAACTCAAATAGAAATTAGTATTTGAATTTTTGATATTACTTTTGTAAAGAATTTATAATATATATATAACACAATTTAAACTTTAAACACACATGAAAAAGAATAAGGTGAATTTATTAGCTATCATTTCATTACTTTTTTTTGACCAAGTTATCATTGCTCAAAAAAAAGAGGTCTTATTTGAGCAAGAAAAAATCGAAATTCAAAATATAATTGGAGCTCCCACCAAAAATATCAATCAGTTGAATCAAAGCTTAGGTATTAATATTAAAAAGGTGGAATTATTTAGAAAATTTGAAATTTCTCCGATTTTATTTGCTTTACCACTTTTTAAGGAAAATAATTATAAAAACATTGAAAATTTTATTATGCAGAATCATATTAAACAACCTGTTTTTAATAATTTCGCACCCAGTTTACCAAAAGATAATAGTGATTATAATCCTTTTAATAATTCAGTACAGCTATTTGAATTTAGATGGGGCAATTAATTAAACATTTAAAAATTTCATAATTTTTTCCTAAATAGAAAAAAAATAAAAGATCAGGGCTACTATTTATGTTTATTAGCTTTTATGTTTTTGTATTACTGATTATACATATCTGATTAAATTATAAATTAATCTGTCTGAATAAACTATAGAATCAATACTAAAAACTAAAGGGGATTGTGAATAATAATTTTAGATAGACGGAATTTATGTATAAGATTTTGTGTTTCTGCCGAATATGAAGCAAGATGTGTTACAACGTACTAATAAATGAATTCAAAAAATCTCAATCATCTTTATTGTTAAAATTTAAATAATAAATTATCATGCTACACGAAATTCTAAAACATTTAAAAAAAGGAGGACATTCTCTTATTAATTCAGAGTTAAATGTTATAAATAGATTAGGCGAATTTATAGTGGAAATATTTGCGATAGTAATAGCGGTTACCATTTCGATTTGGTTCCATAATATAAATGAAAACAGGCATAAGAAAGCTGAAATTCATGAATATTTAGAACAAATTAATGAAGATTTATCTAAGGATATGTATCGTATTGATTATTGTATTAATGGCCTTTATGATCAGCGTAACACCTATAATTTATTCCTTAAGAATAATGATAGTCTAATTCAGAAAATTAATATTAATAAAATTAGCCGAGTAATATTTGATTTTCATCCTAATACTGGAAGTTATGAAAGTATCATATATGGTGGTAAAACAAATTATATTAAAGATATTATATTGAGAAGACTCTTATTTGAATATTATATTGATAAAATAAATTTAATAAGTAGTATTTCAAATCTTTATGAAAAAAATAACGATGAAATTTTTCATGACTTAACCTATAGAGAAGATTTCTATTCAAAAAACAAAAACCTTTTTTTAAGAAAGATTGATAATAATAAATCCCTTATAGAAAATAATTTTTTACCAGAACTAAAATTAACTAAAAATAAGGTAAAAGAAATACAAGATCGTATACGAAAATATAATAATTAATTCTCAAAAGCAAAATATTAACGTATAAAATCATAAACAGATGAAGAATTTATTTCATTGTTTTACATTTACCCAATTAAACAATAGAGATCTACGTTTTATCCGTTATTTTCAATATTTACTAACAAGGAAGTAAAAACTATCAAAGGAATTGTTTTTAATATATAAAGTTATTGTTGTCTTAAAAAAATAATACATGTAAATCATTAATACTAGGTTAGGTTCGACTTTTCAGCAGTAAAATAATAATGATTTAATTGAGCTTAACTGTATAAATGCTACTGATGCTAGGCTCTCTTCAAAACAAATAAATATAAGACGAAAAGTTCATCAATTAAATTTATTATGCATATAGTGAAGAAGATAAAGATGGTAATCTATTAGATCAGAATATGAAAGTAATTAATCAGGGGAGATATCGAAAATGCTGAAGCTTCAATTGGGTATGAAATTTAAGAGATACACTATCAATTATTATATACTCTAACATCGATACCAAAATTAATAATCTTGAATTAAATCTTGTATCATGGTTCATTGACTTTAAAAACTGAAATTCACAGATAATGATTACCTAGACTTAGCTCATTCTAAATTTATAGATACTTCAATTTAATTATTCAAGTATTTTTAAAAATTTAGTTATTTTTTTTACAATATCAAGTAAACCAACTAAATGCTTTAATGCGACTTCTTTTGTCGCCATGTCAATATAGATTTGCAAAAGTGACTAGCAAATTGTAAAACGCGATTGCAAAAAAAAATCATCGACGATCAAATTTGTCAGTTCTCATTTAACAATTTAATTATTTAAAAAATTAGAGTATGAAAAATACAAGTTTAAAGCCAAGTAGCAATTTAAGAACAATTGATGTTATTAATAACAATGGTGAATTTTTAGAGAAAGTATCAGTGAATACTGTTGCCCTTGATTCTTTTTTTACAACCCCACCGGGTGTAATTAAGATAGTTTTAACAGAAGCTGCAGGGGCTATTGGAGAGCAGATTAATTATAATGGCAAAACATATCTTACCAATATTATTGCTGGCTCTGGATTGAAATCGGACAAGCCATTTTTATATGCTGTTGAAAACGTTAAAAATGATGAATTGCTCAAATTATTGAATTTCAAAGAATCTATTGCGTATTCTCAAAGAGCATTGTTGCCAAGTGCAGAATTATCTGTTGGAGGACAAGTGAGAGTCACATCTTTTTCAGCGGACAACCCTAAAAGAAATTTTATTTTGAAAAATGGTGTTAGTCTTAGTGTTTATGATGGATGGGGATTTATTAAAAAGAGTGCTATTTCATCAATTGATGGGAAGAATCCTGCTGGTAAAAGATTCCCCAGAATAGGTGCCGGAAGTCTGAACTATCAACAACTCATTTGGTATGATCAATATAACTCTGCATTGATTGAGGAATTATCCACCGGTTCAGCACCAAAAATACAGGAGTTGCTTAGCCATCCAGAGCCTCTAACAGAAAACGGAGAAATACTTCGCCAAGTTCATAATTTGTTATCGGCAGGTAATATACATACTGAAATGTTTGTTGCCATGCCTTCACCGGATGGAAAGTTGACCTTGCCAGCAGATCAAAGATTTTCGACAACAGGGGGTAAAGGAATTGGAATCTTTAGAAATCCTGCGGATAAATTTAACCTTCTGCCAATTGATAAGGAGAATTTATCGTATAATGAGGGTAAAAAATCTGGTTTTATTAATGAAATGGAGGCTATTCAATATTCTTTGACAGGAAAGCTTAATGGTAATCAAGTATTATTTAAAGGGATGCTTGGTATTATCGATGACGCTTTATTTCCTGATGAATTTAATGATTACGATATTATCAATAATGCAGCAGACAGAAAGTTGTCAAGTGACTGGACAACAATGCAAGATAGAAATACTACGCAGTCACAAAGTCTTAATTCGGTTGTAGATGGGAATTTGATGGTTACTCAGTGGTATGGAGCAGGAAATATAGGGTCCATTCCTGAAGATTACATGAAATATCTTTCTGGTGACTTTGATGGAGATGAGATTTCTGTTGTCTTTGAACGAGAAAATCCAGAATTGTTTAAATATATCAAAAATGGGTATAAAGAAAATCAGCAGGTTTCTAATCCTAAGATTGAAAAAACATTTACACCGAGGGGAAGTTTTTCTGGCATGGAACATATTATGGCCTACCGCTCTCAATTAATCGGAACGGCATCTAATACAGCTGGCGCTATCGCATCCATGCCAAAGTCAAAATTAGATTCACTGGTTAAAATGTTACAACGTCTAGAGCCAGATGCGCAAGATCGTCCTTCTAGTAGTGATCAATTAATTGAGAACCTGAAGCATGAAGTACGCTTACTTATAAAAGAAGGTACAGACATTTTTAAAACTCAGAAAAGTCCTACTAAATTCGAGAATAGACTTAAAATCATAAATGAGATTATAAGTAGACAGGCACATATTCCCAAACATACAAAGATGAAGCGTCTGATGTTTAATAATCAAGATATTGTTACGAGAACCGGTCAACATTATACGCTAAGTCGTTTGCCAAAATTATCTGAGGGATTTTGGAGTGACTTATATTTTTCGTATAATGAAAAAGATATTTTACAACAGTATATCATTGAAGGGCTGCCAGCTAGAGTTTTTGGTAAGGTATTGGATGATTTACTTTCGCCAGAGGATAGACAAAATCTTAATGCTTATCGGGAAAATTGGAAAAATGTTGATGGAGCCAAAAATTACATTAGATACGCAAATTATGAAATTCAAAAATTAATAGAATTTGCAAAGACACAGGATGTAACCATTAATAATATCAGCAGTATGGTTTCACTATCAGAAATCGATGGTATTTCGGTAAAGGTAGCCCCACAAGCACTTTTAGTTGGTGATAATTCTATCGGAATCTGTGATTCGCTAAGTGATGCGTGGCTTTTTACCTTATCAAATGAAGATAATGGAAAAATGAAAAGTGCACTTCTTGATAGTATCTACACAAGATCCAGAATTTTAGCAAATGAAAATTTTGAGCAGGGCATTGGCACCGATATTAATTTACCGGAAGATATAGATCGATTTATAAATACTTTACAAGAGGTTAGTGAGCCCGTTGCAAGGAAAACTATGTCATTACGGGAAATTACACACCAACTATTTGTTTCTGAGGATGTTTCTCTTTCGCTTCATACTGGAAATCATGCAATAGGGGTAGCCCGCAAATCTGGCAAAATTTATTTTTATGATCCAAATCTTGTGGAAATATCTTTTGGAGTTTCTTCTGTTCCAACAGAAAATCAATTATATAAATTGTTTTCTGACTATTTTAATATTTCCATTTCAAATATGACTCTTGATACCTATTATGATTTGCAGACAATGGAAGGGGAATTAATGTTTGAAGTAGCTGGTTTTGATCACTTGGCGAAGGGTAGCAAACCTGCTTTTATAAATCTTACAAAGTATCTTTCTAATCCATTTAATACGTTATCTGGTAATAGCTATAATTCAGATTTTTTACGATCTGTACAGTCCCAGGAATCGTGGGATATATCTGTAAAAATGGTTGACAGTTCCAGACAAGCCACGAAGGCAGTTGCTGATGATATGAATATTGTTTCTGAAAGAATTGTCCAGAGTATAACGGCTGCCGGATATTCTGTAAATGATATTTTGGAGGATATTCCTTTAAGGATCAATGAATCTTCTCACGCTTTCGTTTCTGTTAAAAAGAATAATGAAAAAATTCGAGAAATCGATGTTGATCTTTCTGATATAAAATTTAGCAGTAAGCAGCTTGTCAATGACTCAGCAAGTAAGCTCACTCGGCTGAATTCGGTCCTTGAACCTGCAAATGAAGTATTAGGTAAAGGGATAGGGGCTTTAACAACTTTGCGTAGTTTAGATGAGATATTTACTGGCTTACGCCATCATAATTCTCAAGCTGTATTAGAAGGCTCGGGGTGGCTTACATATAATATATTAAATCTAACAGGAGTTGACCAGAAAATTTTTAATAAGTTAGCTCAAAAAGCAGGAGATATATTTTTTAAGGATTCAGAGGTAGCAATAGAAGATTTTAGTTCTTTGTTTACTCGGTCAACTAGAGCTCTTTTAGTTAAAGCCGGTATTGAAAGTGAAAGAGTTCTTTCTGTTGCCGGAGAGATTATGGGACGCTTGCCAGTAATTGCTCTTGCTTTTGGTGCATACAGCGTTTATGAAGATGTAAAAACACTGCAAGAGGATGAAGACAATGGAATGCCTCAATGGAAAACAGATCTGGACAAAGCAGATATTGGGCTGGATGTATTTACAACTTTGCTTCAAACTGCAGCCCCGTTTACCGGACCTTTTGCTCCTATTCTTGAAGGAGCAGCGCTTCTAGTTATGGGAATAAGAATGTCCATAGACAGTATTGTTACTGAATTTAACACGGGGCATGAAGATCTAGCTTGGAGAGAGATTGCATTAGATGTATTTTTACCTATTTCTATGCTTATAAAACCTTTTATAAAAATATTTGGAGGTGATAAAATTATTCAAGCCGTTAATGATATAGACAACCTATTTAATTTACAGACAGATAGTAAGCGGGAAGGATTCTCAATTTTGGATTTGTCAAAAGGAAGCAAAATGAGTGATGATGATATTATGCTCAATGGAAATCCGGCCCACTTTGCAGGAGATATAACCGTAGATTTCAGCAAGGTAACTTCTTCTGGCGGAGAAATTAGTATTGAAGGCCAACATTCACCCGGTTCTGGTGCTTTTGGAAGTGATAATTTGAAGTTTTCAGGTAAGAAAAACATCACAACTGATATCAGTACTGTTGTTCTAGGATTGGGTGCAAACTATGATCAAAAAGGAGAACTTTCTGCCAATGTTTCTTTTTCAGCAATGGAACGAATTATTGGTAATAATAGTGGAAATACATTTTATGGGCCGCAATCTGGAGGCATAGTTAAAAATGCTAATGGAGATCAATACTTGTACCGATATATTATTCATGCCGGGAATGGAGAAAACTATTTGTATCTTGGTGAGGGTAACTATGAATTTGACGGTGGAAATGGACATAATACTATAATCGGAAAAAGTGTAAATCTAGATAGTACTGATCAAATGCTTGTGTGGAATCTTTTGGCTCAACATAAAATAGCTCTTACTCCATCATATTCAGAACCCCATCTGTTTCTTACCGCAATTAATAATACAGCTGCGTCCTCATTTATAAAAGGCGATCTTGATATGAATACAATATTACTTCAGAAAGTAAAAGTTGAAGCGTATCAGGTGCAGAATGTGGTAGGTAGTTATCAGGCAAATGTTAATGTCTTTGAATTTGAAAGTTCTGCTGCCAATAAGCTAGGAGAGTTTAGAACTAAAGGAGCACTAAGAGAAGTATTTATATCAGATGAAAATAATGTTATTTCTACAGGAGGTGGAGATGATATCATTTACCGAGGAAAAGGTAATTGTAAATACATTATTAATAGAAGTTATGCTCTTATATCTCGTAACGGAGGAAAGTATCCTGGCTTTGTTAAGAGTGAGCAAGATAGGCTAAGTTTATTAGCTTTAAAAACAGAAAAAACCTTTATCTATACTGAGGTTAACATCATTACTCCTGAAGGGAAAAAGCCTAAAAACGATTATGTCTATCTTGAAGGTTCACATTTTGATAATATTGTAATAAAAGAAGATACTAATGGAATTTTTTTAGGATACGGAGATAATTTAACAGGTCTGTATGTTCGTGCAAATAGATGGAGTGATATGAATGATTTGTATTTTGTTACTGATGATGGAGTTATTTTAAAAATCGAAAAAAAGAATGAAAATTATATCTCATCCATTGAAAGTATTGATGTTAACAAACTATACAAAAATAATAACGGTCGTTTGGATTTAACCTCTCAGTTGGATAAGGCTACTATTATTGTAAGAAAGGGAACTCATTTAGAATTACCGGATACTTGGAATCTTAGTAAAAATATCATTTTTATAGATGAGGATTACAGCCATCTGCGTATGGGTGGCACCAATACAAATAGCCTTTTTATTGATAATATGAAAGGGACAGGTTTTATTGCATCAAATATGAAGGATGGAGATTTTAGAATCTATATTCCGAATTCTGCTGGTCAAATAAATATTCGTACTAAGGATGGTTATCAACTTTCAATGAAGCAGTCAGGAGGTGCATGGACTCAAGAATCTGAAGTCGTGAATCTGGCAGAAGCTCCAAACGGAAAGGTTTTAAGTTCCGAACTTTACAAAGGTATATTGACACAAGGTAAAGGAGCTCTAGACCCATCCGTTCTTACCCAAAATTTATGGAAATCTAGAAATCCGTTAAAAACTACTGTTTCTAATAAAAACATATGGTTATATACTGATACTAATGACGGATGGATAGAAGGAACATCGCAAGATGATATGTTAGAATCATCAAAAGGAACATCCTTATTGGATGGAGGTTTGGGCAATGATACTTATATGATCCGTCGTAACAGTGGTGTCGTTATTCTTGCTGATAGCGGAATACACTCTCTCAATGATAACTGGGCTAATGAAAGGGATAATAAAGCCGGGCTTGTGATGTTTTCTGATGTACTATTTTCCGAAATTAAATCTGAAATATTTGCCGTTACTGTAAATGAAATTACCTATTCTGTATTGACGTTATATGTCGTAAATAATGTAGGAAAAGAGCAGCTCATCGTAAAAGTTTTAGTTAATGATATTGCTGGGTACCAATTTATTAGTAAAGATGGGATCAGCTTTATTTATATGGTTGATGAAAACGGAGATATTGTTCAGAAAATATCAGGATTTAATATGACCTGGTGGGAAAAACATCATGCTTCCAATACAGATGCTGAACTGTTAACAACATTATTATCTCGCTTGGAAGGGCGTTACGAAGGTTCTGCTACTAAAAGAGTGCTTACACTTAATAGGCCCGCTGCTGTAGTAGTACCTGAAGATGGCACCACAGAGTTACATTTACGTTCTGGAACAGGTATAATTGAGTTGCATAAGAAAGAGGGTAATAAACAATTGTATCTTGATGCATCAGAAACAAGTGTAGCTGATTTAAAAGTTTCAGTAGCTAATATGACAGCAATAACGTCTAAGGCAGAATTGTGGAACAATATTGTTGCTTCAACTTCAAGTGAGCTGGAAGCAAAGAGCAATAGTAAATCTCCAGATGAGACTAAGATTATAAGTTCTTCGGTAGGCTCTTTAGTGAAAGGAAAACTTATTAAAGTGAAAGGTAAAATTTGGCTTGAGGCTAATACATCTTATTTAGTGCAGAATAGATCGAAAAATTTATTGATGAATTTTACAATGATAAATGCTAATAATAATAGCAATTTCTTGATTACGCAAAACGGCGGAGAGGCTAATTCAGGGCTTTATTTATATGCTACTAAAACAGGGTTCTATGATTTTGCATTTCTAGCATATTCATTGGAAAATTCGGCGTCTTATAACTTGAAAATAAGTCGAGAATCTGATGGTCAGAGTAAAGAGCAACCTATTAAATTTTTAAATGTAAAATCAGGAGGTAGTGCTTCGAATACGGATAAAACAACCGTTACCATGTTGCATTATCCTGAGTTTATACAGGAGGAATTGAATTCATTTCTTTCAATTGACAAGCAAAAGCTATCCATTAGTGCAGGTAAGGGTGTTAATAAGGTATCCGTAACTATTCCATTACAAGACTATTTAAAGTATCAAATACTTACTAATGACGGTATACTTACTTCTATTAGTACTAACGGAGAACTCTATATCAATCAGGTTGATTTTAAACTTCGCGAAGATGATACTTTTTTGGATATGAATCAATACACAAAAGGGAAGACATCTATGTCGCAATTATCTTGGTTAACCGTGAAAGGAGACGAAAGAAAGAATGCTTTTATTGCAGGAAAACTGTCTCCAATAATGTGGTATGGAAGCCCTGGTGATGATGTCATTAAAGGAAGCCAGAAAGGAGATATTATACAAGGTGGAGCTGGTAAAGATATACTTTTAGGAGATCTTGGGGATGACACTATAATTGGCGGAAATGACCTCGATGTTATAGATGGTGGAGGCGGAAATGATACAGTATTTTATACAGGGAATACCAAAACAGCCACAGGAGTAACTATCAATTTAGATAAGGGATACGGAATGGGGGCTGACGCAGAAGGGGATTCTCTAATCAATATTGAAAATGTTGTAGGAAGTGAGTTTGATGATGTTTTAATAGGCAATAAAGAAAATAATATTCTCTTTGGAGCCGATGGATCTGATATCCTTATCAGTAATGGAGGAGGCGATATTTTGCGAGGCGGAAAATCAAGTGATTATTATTTAATTAAAAATAGTGATGCTGTAGTAACTATAAGTAATAAGAGTACTTTGCAAGAAGACGCCCTGCACTATGATACTTATATTGACTTTGTAATATTAGATGTATCAACTCCAATTACAAAACAAAAGCTCGACAATCATCTTATCTTAATTTCTGTAAATACACATATTATTTTAGAGGATTGGTTTGTCAGTGATAGTGCCAAAAAATATCTTTTTATTTTTCCTGGGACAACTAAAGAAAACACATTTTTGATTGAAGGTAGAATGCTTGAAACATGGATTGAAAATGGGCAAGGAGCCTATTATGATGTACCTCGAGGTCTATTCAATAAGGTTCGTAGTGTTCTCGATCTTTATAATCAGAATGCGCCGCTAAAACCAACTAGTCGTATTTTGACTGGTGACTCTGTTTCTTTTCAAGATTTAAATAAAGGTGTTGATGTAAATTTGAATATCGAAAATACATCTGAATTTGTAATAACCAGTAATGGTGATGTACTATCTGATACTGTTAAAAATGTTAGAGGAACAAACAGTGATGATGTGATTCAGGGCGATGAGAGAGGAAATATAATTGAAGGAGGCGGTGGAGCCGATACTCTTAGTGGTGGCGATGGTTTTGATATTCTGTCTTATGAAAATTCTGTAGAATATTGGGATCCTAAACTGGGAAAGAACATGGGTGTACATGTAGATCTTCAGTCAAACTTAACTGAACATGGTGATGCAGGAACAACACATCAGGATAATGTTACCGGATTTGAGGGAGTAAAGGGAAGTAAATATGCAGATCAATTATCTGGCTCAGATGCTGATAATATGTTTATACCAAACGGTTTTGAAAATAATGGCTTCAATAATCAGCGTGATATTATTGACGGTAAAGAAGGAAGTGATTGGGTATCGTTTGAATCTGATTTCTACAATCGTGGTGTAAAAGTTGACTTAACAAATGAGAATGCACAATGGAGAGATGGATCAGACAATATAGCCAATCTTAAAAACTTAGAAAATATTATTGGCTCGGACGGAAATGACCTATTAACTGGAAGTGGAGAGGATAATTCTATACTTGGAGGTAAAGGAAATGATACTCTTAAAGGCAATGGTGGAAGTGATCTGCTTATTGGGGGAAAAGGATCTGATGTCTATGAAATTTATAAAGGAGACAGATTGGAGATTTCTCAAAAAGACAATGATTCAGATTTTGATGAGCTAAAGTTTAAAAATCTAAAGAAAAATGATTTAAGCTTTTTCTATCAGGAAGATGATTTATTGATTGCTGATGAACTCAATACATTTATACTTTTGAAAAATTGGAAAAATGGAGATAATAAATATGTTGTGCAAACAAATGAACCCGATGGATTTTATACAATGAATAAAGAAAACTTTATAAATCATGTTCAAAGTAAAGTATCATCAATAAGTGGGGATGTAAGGCTGCGACAAATGAAAGGAAATAATTCTCAAGTTACAACGCCTATCGAGACATTTATAACATTGTTTCCAACCGTTCCTCAAATAGTATTTGATGCGGCGCCGGTAGATGGAAATGGATGGCAATTACAAGCTATGGATAATGATCATTTGCCTGCTTCAGGACATGCTATTGTTCTTGTTAATCGTGGTTCATCATCTTCAAGTAATGGTGTTAATACAACAGATCCTAATAAGATGATAATTCAAGGATCACCAAACATCTACTTTGGATTACCTACCCTTGAGAAAGGGACCCAGTATATTCTTAAGGTATATGGTGCTGTTGAAAAAAAAGGAGGAAGTACTTTATATAACATATGGCCTCAAAATGCGGATAGTTCTTGGAGAATTGATAATCTCCAAATAAATGAAAGGGAAATTATCTTTTGCCAGCTTAAATTTACTACTTTAAATGATGTAGAGATCTCTAATAACAGGAAATACTGTTTCGTTATTGAAAATACAGCCTCTAAGATTTTTGTTTATAAAATAACGATTGAAAAATATTTCTTATCGTAAGTTATTGATTAGATTATAGAGTTTAAAAACTCTTGAAAATATCCGAGACAAAAAAGTCTCGGATATTTCTATTTCTAATAAGTCGTATTTCCAAAAATGAATAGGTGGGTAATGTGGTCAAAAATAGGTGGTGTTTTTTGACAAAGATAATTCGTAATATTTGGCGGTTGATTAGAAGAGGAATTGAGCAATGCTGAGGAGCAACTTACCAGCAATACAATGAGGCTGTAAACAATAGTTTATAGGATGGTTTTGCCATCCTTTTTTTGTAAATTATTGGAACAGCTCTATGGCTAAAAAAACTTCTACGC
>NZ_JAHXYH010000120.1 GCF_019970065.1 Chryseobacterium sp. OSA05B
CTCTACGGCTGTAAATAAGCCAGTACAAGCTCAGCCGCGGGGGATCACCATCCGCGAATTCTGCCAGACCATGCGGGGACTATCATCTGGGCTTTTTCGTTTGGCTGGGTGGGCGGAGAACGCAGTGATTCATGAAATCCCTTGGAATGTTAGAAACGATATTCGGCACTCCTTCCGCTACACGCACACGTGGTCTTAAAAGTCGGAGCCTAATAGCAGCGAGGGTTCTGACTCTGGCTCTCGACAATACTCACCCCCGATCGGTTGTAGCAATACACGGAATTCTCCAAGTTTATTAATTGGGTTTCACGGATTCGAGGCTCCACCACCCCTTGAGTGCGCGTTTTGGTTCCTTCACTCCTTGAAGCGGTATGCCGCAGTGCGATCCTGAGGAGTAATCGCTCATGTACCCCACCAAATACTCGTAGTCATGTTTTCGAGGTTCTGCTG
>NZ_JAHXYH010000121.1 GCF_019970065.1 Chryseobacterium sp. OSA05B
TCCGTGGACGCCGCGCAGAACGAGGCCGACAAGATGTTCACCTCGATGATGGTGGTGCACCATGAACAGGCCATTGAGATGAGCGACATCCTGCTGTCCAAGCGGGGACTCGCTCCGGAAATCCAGCAGCTCGCGCAGGACATCAAGGATGCGCAGAGCCCGGAAATCGAGACGCTGCGAACCTGGCAGGAACAGTGGAATGTCCCGTCGGAACAGCCCCATTCGATGGGCGAGGATGACGGAATGGTCAATGAAGAGAATCTGGAGAAGCTGCGCCAGGCCGAAGCGGATGAAGGCACCACACTGTACCTGGAGCAGATGATCGCCCACCACGAAGGCGCCGTCGAGATGGCAGAACAAGAGCTCTCAGAAGGACGTTTCGCCCAAGCCAAGGACATGGCCCAACGCATCGTTGACTCCCAGACCGCAGAAATTGAGCAGATGAATGA
>NZ_JAHXYH010000122.1 GCF_019970065.1 Chryseobacterium sp. OSA05B
GCCATTGGCTACTCATGGTTGGAAGACCGGCGGTACGGTTCTGCACGCCAAAGCGGCAAATACTGCTACGTCACCCACTCACGCAGTATTGCCGCGTTGAGCATCCACTACCCCTTCGAGCGACATGATATTTCCCTCGCCGACGTCGACACTGCCCTGTTGAAGGACGCCCGAGACCGCGTGCTCACTAGATCCATCGCCAGATGGCTTTACGACCTGCACGCAGAGGCAGCGGGCGAGCCTGTCGTCGATGGTGTGAGGTTTAATTCCCGCCACGGTGATGAGATCCGCGTCTGGGCAGTGTTCGAACGTGCCGATGACTTGGCTGTCAGTCCTCGGATCCAACCTGTGACGGAGCCTCTCCCGGTGCCGCCCGACCTTCCCGAGCTGCAAGAGGCATTCGCCCGATTTGGTCTGCACTGGCATGAAGGCTGATTGCCCAGAACG
>NZ_JAHXYH010000123.1 GCF_019970065.1 Chryseobacterium sp. OSA05B
AAGTGCAGTCGATCACATAACTGGATAAATTTCAAAACATTTCGAAGCTCATCACGGATCGCCATGAAATCCAAACCTGTGGTCGGGATCGGTTCGGCGCGATGCGAAGTGCCGTGGGCAAACTTAACTATTCGTTCCTTAACACCGGCCATGGCGGCCGGAAGATGCTCACCTTCCGGAACGGCTAACTGCGCTGTTATATTGACTTTATCTTGGAATGTATTTCCGTTCGGGGCTTTGAAACTAATAAAGCGTTCAAGGAGCCTCCGAGCTGCATTTCCGAGCAGAGGAATCGTCGACTCGTCAGAGCTAGTTAGCGCACTAGTGACACACCAAAACAAGTAATGATACTCGCTTGGGTGTGATAAAAGTGTTGTCGGTAGGTCCCTTAAAGAACTAAGACGATCTTTTGAAGCTTCTAAGCGGGAGGCCACTATCTCCAAAAAT
>NZ_JAHXYH010000124.1 GCF_019970065.1 Chryseobacterium sp. OSA05B
CCGCCCCATGGGTATTCGCCGCGGCGACCATGGGCTTCGTGGTGATTCCCCAGATGGTTCCCGCCATGGGTGGTGAAGCCCGCCATGCCTACACCACCGTAGCGGTGGCCTTGACCATGGGATGCGGTGTGCTGGTCCAGCCGCTGGGGCGGAGGTTCGACACCGTCAACAGCGCCCGCACCCTGCTGCTGGGCGTCGGCGTGGTGCTCAGCGGCATGCTGGCCATCATCGCAGCGATCCTGCTCAACAGCCCGGCGGCCGGGCTGGCCGCGTCGGTGCTGCTCGGCTGCGGCAACGGGTTGCTGATGGTAGGCGGACTGCTGGAACTGCAGCGAGCCGCCGGGCCTGATGAGCTGGGACTGCTCACCGGGTTCTTCTATACCTTTGCCTACGCAGGGTTCCTGGCGCCCACGGTGATCGCGCTGGTGGCCCAGTGGGTCGGCAG
>NZ_JAHXYH010000125.1 GCF_019970065.1 Chryseobacterium sp. OSA05B
TGCGGATAGTGCGATCACTGATTTCGTGAAGTCGCTCTATGACGGTGCGGTGGCGTTCGTGGCGCAGGTGTCCACCTTCTGGATGGATACCGCCAGCCCGGATGTGAATAACGCGGCCGTCACGAGCCTTCGTGCAGACATGTCCTGGTACGTCGCAGGGTTCGCCGTCCTGGGGTTCTTTATTGGCTTGATCAAACTGGTCACTTCCCAAGATGTGAAGAACAGCCTGATCGGCTTAGCCACCCCGATTGTGAACCTGATTCTGGCCACGACCGCCTACGCCGTGGGCATTGGCGTGCTGCTCAAAGCCTCGGATGAGTTCTCCCGGTGGATCGTTGAACGCTCTACCGGTGGGGACGTAGATCTTACCCAGATGCTCACCTCTAGCACCGCGCTGCTAGCGAGCCCTGGCACGGCTTTCTTGCTGTTCATCCTGTTGTTGCTC
>NZ_JAHXYH010000126.1 GCF_019970065.1 Chryseobacterium sp. OSA05B
GGCCAAGGCAAGTGCGGGATCTCGGGCACCGGCACCGTGCCCGGTTCCGCCTAGAACAGGACCGTCGCGAAGGTTCCGACCTGAGTGAAACCGACCCTCAGGTAGGTGCGCACGGCGGCCTCGTTGAAGTCGTTCACGTACAGGCTGGCGATCGGCGCTTGCTGGAGGGCGTAGTCGACGGTCGAGGCCATATAGCCCGCGGCCAACGAGTGGCCCCGGTACATCGGGTTGATCCAGACGCCCTGGATCTGGGCTACCTGTTCGGTGACGGTCCCAAGGTCCGCCTTGAAAACGACGTTCCCCATCTCGTCCGTGTCGATCACGGTATGGCCCTGTCGGATGAGCTGGCGGACGCGCCCCCGGTAGAAGCTGCCGCCGTTTTCCAGCGGCGAGTAACCGAGCTCCTCTTCGAACATGGCGGCGCTGGCCGGCAGGACCTTGTCGA
>NZ_JAHXYH010000127.1 GCF_019970065.1 Chryseobacterium sp. OSA05B
CCTTGGATCAGCCAGGCGCTGGCCCCGGAGGTGGCGGCGATGGAGCCGGAGAGGTCCAGCTCGTCGAGGTAGGAGCCGACGATTCCGCCGCGCACGGCGAAGGATTCGGCCCCCGCGTCCAGCTGCAGGCCGGCGACCTCGGCGCGGCGCACGCACCCGCCGAAGCTGTCCGCGGCTTCCAGCACCGTGACGCGGTGCCCGGTCTGGCGCAGGTCGCGCGCGGCCACCAGGCCGGCGACGCCGCCGCCGATCACTACAGCATGCGGGGCCGGGGCGGGCGCATCCTTGGCGGCGCGCTTGTGGGCTTGGGCATCGGTGGCGCTGCGCACCTTTTCCAGCAGGCGCAGCGCGTGGGCGGCGGCGTCGGAGGCGATGACTCGTCGCGCCTTGGGAGCGGGAGTCCGGGTCGAGGCTTCCGCCGCGTTCTCGCTGCGCTGGTCCTTGC
>NZ_JAHXYH010000128.1 GCF_019970065.1 Chryseobacterium sp. OSA05B
GCAGCCCAGAGTATCTGAAGTGTTTTCCACTTCAGATACTCTGGGCTGCAGGCGATTCGGCGGGTAGAAGGCGCTAGATCAGGCCCTGGGCCAGCATGGCGTCGGCGACCTTGACGAAGCCGGCAATGTTGGCGCCGGCCACGTAGTTGCCCGGCATTCCGTACTCTTCTTCGGTGGTCGCGCAGCGGTCGTGGATGCCGACCATGATTTCACCCAGCCGACGTTCGGTGTGGCTGAAGGACCACGAGTCGCGGCTGGCGTTCTGCTGCATTTCCAGCGCAGAGGTCGCCACGCCACCGGCGTTGGCGGCCTTGCCGGGGCCGAAGAGCACACCGGCATCCTGGAAGACCGAGGTCGCTTCGGCGGTCGTGGGCATGTTGGCGCCTTCGGCAACGGCGATGGTGCCGGCGGCAACCATCTTCTTGGCCGAGGCGGCCCCCAGCTC
>NZ_JAHXYH010000129.1 GCF_019970065.1 Chryseobacterium sp. OSA05B
CAAGAACAGCGATGCCGAAACGGCTCCACCGGCTCGGGTGACTCCGGCGTAGGTAACCCGGGCGGCGCTCGGGAAGCCGGCGATGGTTCCTTCGAATCCACCGGTGAACTTGAACGTGTCGGAAAAGGTCCCCGGAGGCGTGGCCAATGCGTCGGCGCACGGCGCATTAATTTTGGCGACGGTGGTGCCCGAAGCCGCGCCTACTGCGGTGCCGGTGAGGTGGAGTACGACGTTAACAGTGAACTGGCACCGGTTGCCGCCAGAAATCGGCACTGCCTGAAGCGAAGATGGATCCAGCTGGACCGCAAGTTCTCCGGTTGCTTGCCGGACGGGGGAGCGCTTGCCATTCTGGTTCTGGTGAACGGCGGACTGCACGGAGCCTTGGGTGCCGAGCGCTGGCCTGGCCGCTGCGGCGGGACCTGCCATCAACGAGCCGAGCAAGAG
>NZ_JAHXYH010000012.1 GCF_019970065.1 Chryseobacterium sp. OSA05B
CTGCCGTTGGGGGAAGCTTTCAACAATGGACAGGATAAAACAGTGCCACCTTATCGCATCTTTAGATTCAAACCTCTTGCAAAAGGGATCTTTGGAAAATAAACAGGTGAATCATAAGAATATCCTTTCGATGTAAATATATATTTAAGAGGTGGCACAAAAACAATTATGTAAGAACTAAAATATTTTTATATGGATATGATTTATAAAAACAGGCAATCGAAATTCAGAGGAATAGCATTAATATTAGTTGTAGTTCTTCTGATTTTACTAGGTAACAAAAAACTTTTATTAAATATTAAGGAAGAGTTGGAGGAAAGGAACAAAATAAAACATCAAAAGAATATAGACTGGTTGAGAGAACATAATTTTGACACACATGAATTGGTATATGACAATAATACAAATCAACTAAGGAATTCCTCAGTTTATTTTCAAAGTGTAAAGATAGATAAATTTGATTTTAATGTGAATACTAAGAAAATAGAAAATGGAAACACGGTTGAAAAAGCATCAGAAAGTAATTAAACAATATATCACAGATACACAATTTCTATTTCATTGCCATATCAAAATAAAATTACCAATTGATGTGGGTGAGAAATACCTGGATGAATGTTTTGAGATCATGAGAACAATTGATCAGCAGTATAATTCTTATTCGGAAGGTTCTTATTTTGATTTGATTAATAAGAATGCCGGTAATTGGGTAGAAGTTGATGCTGAAACTATAACTATGCTAAATCATATCTTGGATATACAAACCTTGACAGACGGGATTTATAATATTGGGATGATACCATTACTTAAATTATGGGGATTCTATGATCTTGAAATCAATAAGATTCCAACGCAAGAAAGTATTGAGAAGGTGCTAACTACACTAAAATCAAATTATATAGAGATTGAGGATCATAGAGTACGTATTAGTAGAACAAGTGAGATAATGACAGGATCCTTCATCAAAGCATTTGCTGTAGACAAGGTAATTTGTTTTTTAAGATCCAAAGGAGTGAGTGATGCAATCGTTAACGCTGGAGGTAGTACAATATACGGGCTGAACGACGATGAACATCCATATTGGAAAATAGATATTCCTCATTTCAGAGAACCAGATAAGTATGGGAGACTGTTTCTTCAGAATGCGTGTTTCTCACTATCAGGGAGAAAAAGACATTTTGTAGAAATTGAGAATAGAAAATATGGACACATTATTAATGCTAAATCAGGTTTTCCTTCAAAAAATGTTCAGGCTGGGACCATTACTAAAACAGCTTTTCTTGGAGATATTTTATCCACAGTGTTAATGGCAAATGATAATGATGTTTTTGTATCCCAGCAGATAAATAAGCATTACGGACATATTTTATTGGAGTCTTATGTTATAGAAGAAGAAAGATAAAATTTAACTATTTTTTTAAATTAAATAAATAATATATGCTATTGATATCGGATCAAAAAGATAATTATAAAAATGATGACATTATCTTATTACAACAACCTGAAAAATTCCATATACCTCTATTTGGCTACAATAGTAATTTTGATCCAATAGTGAAACAAAATGAATATGTAAGTAAATATCAAATTTTAGCGCTGTCACAACACTCGTATACAGGAATTATTCATTCACCAGTGTCTGGCGTAATAGGCAGTGTTATTCAAATAGATAATCTACCTTATCTGGAGCTATTCAACGATTTTAGAGAACACGAACTTCCTCTGAAAAAAAATGATCTTAAAAATTTGACATTGGACCTATTTGTTGAAAAATTATTTGAATATGGTATAGAAGGTAGCGGAGGCGCTCGTTATCCTACTTACTCAAAATATAGAATAGGAAAGAAACAAATAAAGACTCTTATCATAAATGGAGCCGAATGTGAACCATATCTTGCAGCGGATTATGCCATCATGAAACAGTATTCCCATCAACTCGGCCAAGCTGTAGCGCTTATTCAGAGAGTTGTAGATATTGAAAATGTTGTTTTGGGATTAGAGCTCAAAAATAAATCAATAAAACCTCTTATTGAAAAATCATTTAAAAGTAACGGTGTGAAGGGTTGCATCTGCTTGCTACCGAATACTTATCCGCAGGGTGGAGAATTACAACTTATTAAGTCTGTTACGGGAAAAGTTCTTTCAAAAGGGAGTATTCCTTCGGATCATGGCATAATAGTAAACAATGTAGGTACACTGTGGGCCATTTATTTAGGCTTCTTTGAGGGAAAGCCTTATACAGAGCGTGTTGTTACTTTTTATGATGAAAATGAACAGAAGGGATTTAATTATTGGGTGAAAATAGGAACACCTGTCAATCATATATCTCCAATTTATTTTTCTTCGCAATGTGCTTCTGGATCTACTTTTATATTAGGAGGCCCTATGATGGGAGTGCAGTCTAAAGATACTCGGCAAGGCATCCACAAAGGAGTTGGAGGTCTGCTTTTGCTAAAAGATAGAAAAAGTAAAATAAATAATTGTATTCTCTGTGGCTACTGTGCAGATGTGTGTCCGCAGAATTTGTTGCCTTTGGAATTTGCAAGATATATTTGTGACAATAGCGTAGTAAAATTATTGTCCAATAATCTAATGGATTGTATTGAATGTGGGGCTTGTGCTTACGCTTGTCCTGCAGATGTTCCATTGATGTATAGTATTAAAGAAGGTAAAAAGTTAATTTTTAATGAAAGAAATGTTAGCACCGTATATAAAGCATAAAAAGACAGGTATTGGAAATATAATGCTCGATGTTATTATTGCGTTAGTACCTATTGTCTTAGTTGCATATATGGCATTTGGGGTTTTAAGTCTTATCGTAATATTAACCTGTGTAATAGCATGTATAATTAGTGATTTAGTTTTCGGAATGATTTTTTTAAAGAAAATACCGGCACAGTTGATAGACGGTTCCGGAATTATTACCGGATTACTGCTCGCTTTTACACTTTCTCCAATAACGCCTTGGTATGTAGCTGCTTTTGGTGCTTCAATGTCCATATTATTTGGAAAGATATTGTGGGGTGGAGTTGGGAAAAATAGATTCAATCCAGCCCTTATAGGTAGGGAGTGTATGGTTGTTTTCTTTCCTACTATTATGGGTAGTAATACTATGTGGAATCTTACGCGATATATAGATAATCATAAAATAGATTTCTCTTCCTTTTTTTACAGTAAAACTTTTGCCACTCACATCAGTGAATGGATTTATCATCCATCAGGAGCAGTCGGTGAATACTCCATAATTCTTATTTTGATAGGAGGTATTTATTTAACTTTTAAGAAAAGAATTAGTTGGCATATTCCTATTACTTTTTTATCTGTAATTTTTTGTTTGCAAATTTTAATCCCACAGAGTACAGAATATAAATTTTCGATGGAGGGACTACTGCTCGGAAGCATCTATATGGCTACAGATATGGCTTCAAGTCCGTCACATAGTAATGGAAAGATTTACTATGGGGGAATGTTAGGAATTGTGGTAGCTATATTATTGTACAGTGGGATCAATTTTGCATATATGTCTTACGGGATACTTATTTTAAATGGATTTAGTACAAAAATTGGAGAAGTATTTAAACCCATTCCTTGGGGACATAGAAATGACTTGAATTGGGAATCAGTTTTTTTTCTGTCCTTATATATTTTAACAACTACGATGGCTGTAGTCAGTTTACAATATGCAGGGTTAATGCAACTGCCTATTTATCTCTATATCTTCTATATGATTATAAAATATCATGTCCATAATCAATATAAAATTTTTCAACCATTTTAAATTTTTTTAGTATGAAAACAATTGCTCCTTTTATTTTATTGATCGGTTTTTTATTTACTTCTTGTAAAGAGGATGTGGTCAATAAAGTGTACAATGGTAATAATAAAAGTGCCATATTAGACAATATGCTATCGAGAAGATCCATACGGAAATATACTTCCCAGCAAGTGAGTAAGGAAAAGATCGATACCATTATGAGATACTCCATTTATGCACCCTCTGCTTATAATAAACAACCGTGGGAGATACGTGTTGTACAAAATAAATTGTGGCTTGACGAAGTGAATAAGCGTTATATAAATACTCAGGTAAAAAGTAATAAAGATTCGGATTTCAGCATTTTTCATCATGCTCCGACTCTTATCGTAATAGCACGGGATAAAAATAGTGTAACCAGTGCTTTGGATTGTGGTATTATTCTTCAAAATATTATGCTTAGTGCACATGGAATAGGTTTGGGTACTTGTCCATTGGTATTAATGGTACCTACACTCAATTTCCCTGAAAACAAAGATTTGTTAAGTGCTTTAAAAATTCCTGATGATTATGAAGCAGTAGTTTGTATATCGTTAGGCTATCCTGCTGAAAATCCACCAATGAAACCGCGTAATTCAGAAAGAATTAAGATAATAGAGTAATATTAATAACCCATGATTAAGCTGTATTCAGTGCCATTTGTCATTAGGTATATTAAGACATTACTGATAGAATTAAGAACTTAACAAACCTCAACCCGAGCGCATAACAACGTTGGTTTTCTTCGGTTTATTTATATCCAAGGTTCTTGTCTATTTATTGGATTTCTAATGGAAGTACATGAAATTGCTGCATATGAGTGGTAAGATAGATTGCAACACCACCAATCACGCTCATAAATTATTAAATAACCTGAGTTCGGGATAAAAAACAGAATAAAAATTTGCAATAAAAAGCAATAATCCGTATATTTAATTTTTTGACATTCAAATATTTAACCAAATTATTACTTATGATTTTGAAAGATCAAATTAAAAATATTTTTGTACAAGTTGACGATTTTTGTAAAGAATTTGACTCCCAAATCAAACAAATGAAGCTACAGGCACTCGGAGATTATAAAAAGAGAAGAAACAGAAAATCGGTAATATCGGATTCTGAAATCATTACGAGTATGATTGGTTTTAATTTGGGTGCTCACAAAACGTTTAAGCATTATTATAAGCACATTGTTTGTGGTTAAAATCATGAATAATATTCAAGTTTAGTGTGCTTTGGTTGTAAGCTCCCCCGAAAACAGTACAATTTAAAAATATAAAAATTATTAATTTCAAATTGTAAAAATCAATATGAAAAAGAGTAGATCACTAAGATTCTGAAGGACTACGTCGGAGTAACCAGCAGTGAAGAATTGTGCAGAGTAAACGACATCAGCAACCAGACTTTCTATAAATGGCGGAACAAATATAGTGGAATGGAATCCGGTGAGCTAAAACGGCTCAAACAATTAATGCGAAACTGAAAAGGATGTAAGCTAACTATGGTAGTATTTCCAAAACCGTCACGAGGATGACTTTCTCTCAACGATAGCAACTGCCTGTAAAGCACCGTGTCATATTTGATGCTTTTGTAAGCCATAGAAATCCGACTGATTCCAACTATAACTATTCGGCACGCCCTGCAATAACCATTTCAGACTCTTTTTGCAGCTCTCCGATCAGACTCCGTTTGTGGCAGGCCTTTAAAACTTTTTTTTTCGATAATATACCTTGCTGTCTCCAAGTCCAGGGCATAGGCTTCTTAGTCAAGGTGAGAAAGTAAATTATAAAAGGCTTCACAGGATTTATAAACTGGCAGGATATCTTTAGAAGAAAATCCAAAAAACGTAAGATCACCAGAGTAAAAGAACCGCTATCCATTCCACAAGGCTTTACCCAGAGTTGGAATATGGACTTTATGAATGATATTTTAGAAAACGGAAGAAAAATCAGGACTTTTAATATTATAGATGATTACAACCGTGAGGTATTGCACATAGAAGCCGACTATTCTATCAAAAGTAGCCGTGTGGTCTGGATTCTGAAACACTTGGCAAGCCGTTACGGAAAACCAAAAAGCATAAGAATGGACAATAGGCCGGAGTTTATCTCTCATCTTATCCATATCTGGAGTTTGGTGAATGATATCAAGTTTGCTTACATCCAGCCGGAAAAACCTACGCAGAATTCTTTGAAAAAGCGATTGAATAAATCATTCAGAGAAGGAGTGTTAGAATGCATATTTATTTTCAAGTCTGGATGAAATAAGAGAAACAGCATAAGAATGGGTCGAAGATTATAATCACTATCGTCTGCACGATGTATTGGGTGGATTGTTACCAACAGTAAAGCCCACGCCTATGGCATGAGCATTCGCACATTTAAATACACCTATTTTTTGAATTTACCAGATTCCACGAGGTATAATAAACTGCTAACACTTTGTTTCGTTAAAAATTGAATTGTAATCTAATTAAAGTTTCAGACTTGCAAAAATTTTATTTTCCCTCTTTAGGATTAAATCCTAATTCCTTTTTTAATTATGAACATCTGTTTTTAGAATTTTTCTGCTTTTTTCTCATTCTTTCAAGAGGTTAAACCCATATTCTCTTTATTTGCATCTGCTTTAAGCTTTACGAATTCAGCTGCAGTATTATTATGAATAATAGCTAAATATAGTTTATTTTGAACTTTGGTATAAAATTCTTGGGTTATTGGTGAATGACATCATAGTCTATAGATGTAGCATACATGTCTGTTATTTTTTTGTAAAATAGTCTTGCGCTTGATCGGATTTCTCTAATCCTTTCAAGTAATTCTGAAAAATAATCTTTTCCAAATATTTTGTTTCCCTGCTTTAGTCTTTCATCATCTAAAGCAAACCTTTAATCATATAATCTTTTAGTACAGATGTTGCCCAATTTTTAAATTGTATAGCTTTGTATGAATTAACCCTGTAACCAAGCGATATAATTACATCTAAAATGTAGAAGTTTACTGGTTTCGTAGATGTTGAAATATACATTTTTTACACAATGCTACTTTCAATTAATTCTCCATCTTCAAATATATTCTGTAAATGCTTTGTTATACCACTAATATCAATATTAATATCAAATATTTCTGAAATAGACTCCTGAGTAACCCAAATTGTTTTGTTATTATCATCAACGATAACTTGAATATTTGTTTTACCTTCTTCATATTGATAAAATATAAATTTTGCGTAATTTTCTTGATTATCAATTAATAATTGTTTTGTAGATTAATTCTACAATGCCTCTTTTTAATAAAGACCAAAAAACCTTCGATAGTACTAGTGTGAACATTTCCGTTTACATATTCGTTAGTGTAAAGTTTTGCACTTTCCTTCACATTCTTTATTATCTCTCTGGTTAAAGTGTGTGATTTCACATCTTGTACTTTGTAGGCATTTAATTTTCCATCGCGCTCAATCATTCCAACTACCGGAACTTTATCATTTGCGATTCTACCTTGTGATCCTTCAATCTTCTGATTGGTGTGATGTTTCTTATTCTTTCCATCAATATAATTTTCATCTGCTTCAACTTCGTTATCTAAATCATTATTATTCTCAATGCCAAAAAACTTTTTAATTCGTTGCAACATAAACCAAGCTGAATTTTAAGTAATATCTTAATCACGTCCTAATTGCAAGTATGAAATTCCTTTTTTATGAGATGTGACTATATAAATAGCCAAAAACCATTTCTGTAACCTTAATTTAGTGTTATCAAAATGGTATTCGTTTTAACGTTGAAGTATTTGCCTGTATTTTTACATTAGTATTTATTACCTTTACAATTATAGAACTTTGAACTTGTGATCAATACATGATCGTTCATTCGGAAGGGCTTTTATAAGATCTAAAATTGATTTGAAGTTATTGTTGATCATAACATCTGCTATTTACAAAAGCAAATATAAAAACTCAATTACACAAAAATAAATTTATCATGTGTAGAAATTATATATAGCCGCCAAATATATTTGTGTCTTGTGTTCAATTAAAAAGCGGCCTAGTTTAATGATACATTATAAATCCTATCTCATCATTTGGTTAAGATCAATATAATTTTTAACTAGGCCTTGAGGGAATGAATAATGATGCAATGTTAACCAATAAAACAATCAAACATATCTTCTTATGGGTTAAAAAAAGTTAGCTAAGAAATAAAAAAAGTTAAAAAAAATTACTAAGATTAAGAAATATAGGCATTACTTAAGACAATCAAGATAAAAAAAGTGAAAAAAAATATTGAATTACAGTGTATTAGATGATTTTTTTTAATAAAACGAAACTTCAAAATGATAGCCTTAAATAAAAAAATATTATTGGCACTTATTTGTAATAGCCACGACTTGACCTGACAGTTTAGTTATAAAATATTTGTCAGTTATTCGATATTATCCTTACTTCCAAAAGTAAGGTTTTTTTGTTCTTCTGCAGGAGTTTTCAATAATTTCTCCTTTGCCATAGGTTTACTGTCTAAAAATGTCTGCATTGGTGTTTTACCATAATAATGTTTTCCTGTATGCGTTCTATCATTATTGTAATATAATAGCCAATTGTTCAGATCCAGTTGTAGCTCTTCAATGCTTCTGTAAATTTTCTTTCTGAAAGCTATGCCATAAAACTCTTCCTGTATTGTCTTTGGAAACTTTCACAGATACCGTTGGTCTAGGGGCTTTTAGCTTTTGTTTTTGTGTGATCAATGTCTACAATAGCTAAGTAAAGCTGATATTCATGCTGTTCTCTTATTTCACAATATTCAGTCCCCTGTTGGTTAAAATTCTAAGTAAACGAAGCTCCTGCTGTTCAAAAAAAGAACGACCTGATCATTGCAGCACATCAGCTGCAATGGTCAGGTCGTTCTTACGATCATACAACTTGGCAAAAGCAACTTTGGAATAAGTATCCATAAAAGTTTGTTGATAAATATGTCCAACCTCTTTTATATTTCCAACATAATAAGTATCCTGTGCTCCTAAATAACCCGGATGGTGAGTTTAAATTTCTCCATGTGCCTTCTTTGCTTCTTTGGCTTTTTCCAAAGCAATAAGCTGACTTTCTGTAACAACAAGACCTTCTTGGGATTTCGCTTCCAGAGCTTTTAAACGATGGTTAAATGTATGGAGATCATGTCTGAGCCAGGTACTTCTAATCCTGACTGGTGATAGTCTTTTCACCAATAATATAATATTAACCCTGCACCGGGATCTGCAATGTCACAATGATGGAACCGTTGTTGTGACGGTCTTCTATGATCTCCAGAAGGGTTATTCTGTTGGCACTGTCCAATTCCTGAAGACCAAAATCATCAAGAATCATCACATCCTGTCTTTGTATTTTTGCTAGTTCTCGCAGGTATGCCCCGTCTGCTTTTGCCATTTTTAATTTGGCAAACAGCTTGGAAGTATTAAAATAGTTGACCTTGAAGCCTTCGATACAGGCTTGATAGCCTAACGCGGTTACCAGGTAACTTTTACCCACGCCTGTACTTCCTGTGATCAGGATGTTCTCATTTTTCTCTACGAACTCACATCCTGCAAGACGCATTACCAGATTACGGTCGATTGCGGGTCATCGAAGTTGACACTTTCAATACTGGACTTGTAGTGGAACTTTGCATTTTTGATGCTTCGCTCTATGCACCTGTTGTGTCTTTCATCCCATTCGGCATCGATGAGAATCGATACAAACTGGTCAAGGGTATAAGGTCTGTCCTTCGGCTTTTAATAGTGGTCTTAAAGGCATTGTGCATTCCGTAAAGCTTCATTTGCTTCATTTTGCTCACTGTCGGTTCGTTCATAACTGTTGATATTTAATGATAGTTTTCCTCTGATGTTGCCGTGATCAGGCAGCTCCTGCTCCTTTTCTTCTTTTTCGGGATCGATCATCTTATCCAGATTGTTCTCCAATATCTTCTGTACGGTCTGAAAGCTGTAGATGTTAAAATCCAATGCCCGTTTACAGGCATTTATCAATCGTTCTCTTCCTACTTATTTTCGAAGTTCAGGATTCCCATACAGCTTTTGTAAGCTTGCTCGGGATGATTCCGACTGTCGATAATTTGGAGAATGTATTCTCGCACTGCAGTGTCAATACTGTTGGCCTAATCGATGAAGCGGGAAGCACTCCATCCTGCCACAAGCTGGTGGATGATGGCCAGATGTTCTGTAATGGTCGTGTAGACATAGGGCTTGTAATTGCGTCCGTGCATGGTGATCCTGTTGTATTTATAATAAATCTCTACTGTGGAAGATGTGTATAAGATCTTGATCTTCTTCTTGATATACTGGTACGGAACACTGTAGTAGTTCTTGTCATGGCTCAACTGTAGGTGTCCGTTCTGCATTACTGTTGCAAAGGATTGGTACTTGATATCAAAACGGCGCTCAGGCAGTGGGCGCAGTTGCTGCTTCTCGTCCTCTAAGAACAGCTCATACTGGGAGTAGGGACGTCCTGTGAGCTTGCTTTTGTTATGAGAGTCCAATAGATCCCAGATCTCACTATTTAGTTCATCCAGACCGCAGGATCACTGTTGAAGATTGGCGTAGATCCTTCCATACAGGATCTTGACCGCTCCCTCTACCAAGGATTTATCCCTCGGTTTGTAAGCCCTGGCAGGCAAGATAGTGGTTTCATAATGTTCGGCCAGATCGGCCAGGGTCTAATTGATGGTGGGTTCAATACGGCGGATTTTTATCACTGCGGATTTTAAGTTATTAGGAACGATCGCTGCTGGTGTACCTTCAAAAAAGCGCATGGCATTTTCTACAGAACGTACAAAATCTTCCTTATGCTTGCTCCCAGAATAGTTAAAAAAAACTGAACTTCTTTAAGCTTTCCGCTCTATTTATCAATAATTGAGAGTGTCTTTCCTGCAGAATTGACATACATCCTGTCACCGGACTTGTGATTCATATGCATCATCGGGTTCACACGCTTGCCCTAGATCTTGTAATGATAACGGAACTGTGAACTCTGAAAACCATCAGGATGCAGGACAAGATACTGCTCCCACATATGATATACGGTGACACCTACCTTTTTAAGCTCACGTTCCATTTTGGGAAAAAAATCGTACAGGGACTGTAGCTTGGGGCTGATGGACTGGACGATAGTATTGGAAAACAAAAGTTCCAGCTCGGCGTCTGTTTTGGCATAGATTGCATCAAGGCTCAAGCCCAGGATCTCATATAATGAGATGTATTTTTTAACGGTATTCCTAGAAAGGGATAAATAGCTGCTGTATATTCAACTGTCCATATTTACTCTTCTTTTTTTGGAAAGTTGGCTGGCTGATAACATCTTCTCTACAAATACCATTTACTGTTTTTCTTTTATTTTGTTCAGACATAATTTTTATAATCTGAACTTCTGAAAATTTACCATTTTTTATAGTATTCCAAATTTAGAAACTATATTTTTTTAGGAAAGACTACAAAATCATTCAATATTAGTCTAGGTTCAATTTCTCAAGAGAAGATAATAACGGTTTTAATGAGCTTAATTGTATAAATGTTACTGGTGCTAGGCTTACTTCAAAACGAATAAATATAAGGACTAAAACAAGATAAAGATGCTAATCTATTAAATCAGACTATTATCTTGATCATGGAGATATCGTAAATGCTTAAACTATATTTATTGTTACGAAAGACCAAGAGCGTGAAGTTTTAGTAAGAAGAATATAATATGAAAATATTTGAAGTTAAAAATGATTAATGATAAAGAGTAACGTATTTGTCCCCAAAGGATTGCTTTGTTTGGTTTTGGAGGTAGTGAATGAAGATTTCAAAGACAAGGAATTTGCCTCGTCATTCCTATATTTCCTCATACTAGTAATTTTTTTTAATTTTTTGTATTTCTTAGCTAACTTTTTTTAACCCATGAGAAGATATGTTTGATTGTTTTATTGGTTAACATTGCATCATTATTCAGTCCCTCAAGACCTAGTTAAAACTTATATTGATCTTAACCAAATGATGAAATAGGATTTATAATTTATCATTAAACTAGGCCACTTTTTAATTGAACACAAAAAACAAGTATATTTTTCATAACAAGCAATTTGTGAATATATAGAGTTGATTTACAATTAATTAATAGCATATCAAGAATTAAACACACAGTATACAGAAATTATGTTTGAACTTGTTTAGATTTTAAGAGATAAAGAAAAATTTATTGGTAAATCAGAGGTGTTAATAATTTTGAAAAGACGGGATTTAATCTGAGCTAAACATTGTAAGACAAAATAAACATTGCTGAAATTGGATTCATCGATTTGTATTTCTGATAATAATTACAAGGTGTTTTTGCACAAATCTGAAACAAAAAATTGATGAGTTGTGATGCTTAATCATATCATAGAGCCAGAGAACGATAAGAATATTTAAAAAAAGTACAGCGATCTCCTATTTTATATCAAAGATATACATTGATTGATCAAATAATAATCAAATGCCAATATTAACATACTAAAACAAAATATATGCTACCAATTACTTTAGGGGGAGTTACCCTCACCACCTACGGGGAGCTTTTGGGTTATCTTAACAGAACACCTATGGATGTTCTTAAGGTCCAATTACCAGCTACTTTCGAATTAACCGCCCTACAGATCTATTCGTTAGGTACACAACCTGATGGATTTCTCGCAAGAATATCACCAGAGCTGGCTGATAAAATCCTCTATAAATACGCAAACACGATTACTTCAGACCAATTAGGAATTCTTCCACCGGCTGCTTTCAATACGTTGCATGATGTATTGACACTTGTTCAGCTGAATTCTATTCCACAGGCTATAATGACAAATTTTTTAAATTTAGACAAGCCTGCTAAATTATGGGGAATTAATATTGCCAAATGGATATCTGTTCCAGATTCTATTAGCTCTCCTTATTACCAGACTATATGTAATGCTATTCGTAATATGCATCACAGAAGCTGGGGTTTTCTCAGCCCTTCTTTTTTTGACAAAATTACGCCCCTTCTTTTTGATGATCTTTTTATAACCAAGTTTCCAGGTAAACAGACCGATGTTTATAATTATTTTACTAATATCCAGCTGCAAAGAATACCGGCAGTTGTTATGAATCGGATCTTAATAGAATTTAATATAATCCCGATTGGCATTTTGAACAGGCTAAATTTTGACCAACAAAAATTCCTTGATTTAACCATAATCAAAAAAATTAGCAAGGAGGCTTTTATGTATATGAAGCCGAGAGATCTGGCTGTTTTGTTTTCCTCCTGGGGAGATGATCAGTTAAAATCATTATCCCCCGAGATATTTCAATTGTTGGATGATACTGTTTACAGAGCTATGGTGGATCTTGGAGCACAAACTCGATTAAATTTTATAGATAAGATTTCCCTAGATGTGCAGCTTCGTTTATCCCCTGTTTTCTTTGAAGGTATGGCTGCAGGACTTGATGCTGTGAAACATGATTTGCTGACTAATTACTCTCCTCCCGGCGATAATAGCGAAAATCCCTATTTAAATCTTTTTAAGGTATTGACACCAGGAGATGCAAAGCAAATGAATCTCAAATTTTTCCAGCACATGGATCGGTATATAGAACATATTCCTGCTTTATTTTTTAAAGGGATGTCACCGGAACAGATACAAGCCATTCCTGATGGTGCCATCAAGAAATTAACAACAGATCAGGTCTTATCCATTGGGAATAAAGTATTTGAAATGAATTTGTCTCAGCTCATTATTATAAAAGAATTAATACTAAGATTTGACTATAATCTATTTTCTGAGATTGACAAGAATATCAGTAATAATGCCGTTGATCTTACAAACGAAGTTTGGAAAGCTGCTCTTTCTAATGTGAAAGCATCTCTTCAAGATCCTACCAATTTAATTAGACCGGACTCTAAAACTGGTCTGATGCTTTGGGATTCTCTAAACTCAAGAGAAAAAGCGCATCTTTTAGTTACAGCAATAGATAATAAAACACCATATAAAATTACTAACACTTTGACCCGTGAACAATTGGTGAACATGGATCCTGAAATAGGCAGAATTTTAATGGCAGGATATGCTAATTTTGGGAGAAACATCTTAACTACCTTTATCAGAAATCTATTGAGAAGTTCCGAGGGAGCTGGCATTTTTTTTGAATTACTTGGGAAGGGTTTTTTTGATGAAGCGTATCGCGCTGTGATGGATAAAGTCACCAGGGAAGTAAATTCATCTGGTAAGTATGACGCCCAGGTGTTTATTATGGTTGGGCCCGATTTTCGACAAATATATTCTTCGCTTGGCCTGGCATTTAAGATGCCGGAGACAGTCCCTACTTTGATTTATCACTATAATAGTGTTACCCAAAAAACAGAGCTGATCAAAACAGTCAATGGAAAGATTAATGGTATCGAACAAACCCCTGAGGCATTATTAGGCGGTAAGAAGAAAATTCGCACCTACCTCTATGGTCATGGTTATGCAGATAAAGTAACTATAGGGGGGGGGATAGGAGCTATGGGAAGCGGATATGATTCTACAGGCTTATCACCTGGTAAATGTTATCAGATTATTACTGATTTATGGAATAAACTGGCTCCTGGGGCTTTAAGTAGCTTTACTAAGCTGACTATTGCGGGTTGTGAAATGGCCAGTCCTCCTCGTCTTACGGATGAGAATGGTAAGCGTATACCCAATACACCCAATGCCTGGAGTGATCGTTTCACAGAATCATTTCTGGGCCAGATCAGTAAGGTATTTATGAATACCCCTGATGGCCCTTACCGAAACTCACTCAACATTTCAGCATTTATAACGGAGATTCAACTTATTTTAGGAAAGATTACCGCAGCTGTTGGCAGTCCTGAAGATCCTCAGTATCCTCAGTTAGCTTACAAAAGTCGCAGCAATAAAATTGCAGTAAAGTGGGACGATCAAACCCACAGGATATCATTTAAGCAATCCGGAGCAGAACTCGGGGAATTAATAAAAAATTCGACAATGATAAGACCAGAATCGATCGACGGATTTGCGGTTAATCATTTGTATGAGAACGAGCCCGATCTTTATGATAATATGTTTCATGAATTAGCAATGGCATCTATCGAGCCTGATTCATTACAAGATTTCGATAATGATCTTAGAGGGAGTCTTCTTTTTTCACCTGATAAAGACCTTGATAATAACAAAATACTAGTACTGCAGGAAAATTCTGAAGACGGAGATCTTCCTTCACGCCATTATGTTTGGGATGTGGATGAGATTAGTGACAGCAGAGGCCCTGTACGTACTACGCGGGATTTAAATATTATCAGTAGCAATGGAGAAGGCGGAGCTGGTAAACGGTATGCCAATGCGCTGAAAGAATTACAAAATTTTCGCCTTGGAATAGCTGAGATTACAAGAAATACGGATGCGGTGATGAGGCTGCCGGATTTTGCCAGCCTTTCAGCGGCTGATCAACAGAAAGCACGGATTTCGGTTTCTGCTCTTGGAGGTGTGATACCCACTGCGGATTACCAGAGTCTGAAAGCAACGCACGGGAGCGTACTTAAGGTCCTGGAAGTGATGGTTACTCGCAAAGTGGAGCATAATATGGATATGGATGCTCAAGGGGAGTTAGCCTTAAATGCGATTACAGCTATGGATGCCACGAATTCCAAGAAGTTTTTCACGGATAATGGCTTGACGATTTGGGGGACTGATAATTCCATTACCCTGAATATCGAAAAGCTTCACCGTTTTATCACGACTGCAGAATCCACTGATCGTTTTCGGTTGATGGCAGCCCTTATGCGATTGAGTGAATCGGACGGAAATTTATTGTTAAGCAAGTTCAAAGATTCGGGAGATCAGGGCTTCAGAAAGCTGGCAGAGCAGGTAGAAGAACAGCGCAAAAACATAGTGAAGTCCAAATCAGAAGTAGCTGACATAGCCCATAACGGTGTTTCCAATGCCATAGAAATATATTCCACTGTAGTAGGTATCTATAGCCTTATAAAAGGGTGGGATACAGCCAGTGATGAGCAAAAAGCTCTTGATCTGACTGGTATTGTTGGGGGGCCGGTGGCCTCGATAGCCAATTATGTGGTGATGAAATCTATAGCCCAGACAACTAAAACGTTGGCTGGTGCAGGTATGCCGTTAACACGTGCAATGAAAATCACGACGGGTGGTTTTGTAGCTCTTGATTTTGCTTTTGTGGCAGTCACTATGGCATCAGTAGGACTTCAATGGAGTGATTTTTGGAAGAGCGGTAGGGGAATAAATAGTTATGAGTACAAATCGTTGGTAGCCAGTACAGTTAGTACGGTTGTTTTTGCCGCTGCAGGTCTTGCACTTGGAGCAATAAGTTTAGCCGCTTCCTTGAGTACTTTAGTAGCGAGTACAGTTCTGGGAAGCATTGCTGCTGCAGCTGGTCCGATTGGAATTGTGATTGCAATAGCTGGTATAATAATCAATGGTATTATTCAAGGTGCGATGATCATATCTGAATACTATAGTTATTTCGACAATGATGCAGAGCGTGTTGAGCAATTTTTTGCATCCTGGATTGGTCTAGAGACAGATGCATTAAAAAGAGCTAGAGCCCGTAAGGAAGGTCAGTATCTGTCTGGTGAGTACCTTAAAAATCTGAACGATAATTGGTCTAAGACTCAGGAATACCTAATAAAGCGGTACCAGGAAGAAGGTTTTGAGCGCATTGTTTATGGTGGTAAGAATCCTCATGTAGAGCCCTATACATTTAGGGTAGATGGCATGAGCGATTATGATAATGTCTTAAACTCGTATGATACGACAGGTATTAGAGATCTGGTAGATAAGCACCCGGATAATCCTGATTGGAGGAATTTGAGAATGGCCTTTTTAGGGGATAATTTCAGAGATCCCAATTATTCTGTGGGTGGCAGTGAAGCTGCCGACAACCTTTTCGATCTTCGTGATACCTATATCAAAGACATTAGGGGTTACGGTAAGAACGATACCTATCTACTGAACAGATTCACAACCCTTGATTCTAATCGGATTTACGCAAGTACAGGCAAGAATATCATCAATCTGGACGCCGGTGGATCGGAAGTAAGAGTTGAACGAACCTGGTTGGACGGGGAATACGCTCTAAACCTTATCTACCAGGGTGATCAAAAGGGTTACCTGGTTCAGGATAGCCACCCTAATCTGAATGCACATATAGTTTGTGACCCAGTACAATACACGACGCAAAAAAATGTCAGGATCACCGGCAATATTGAACAATTAATTATTACTAATGCCAGCAAAGTATTGGCAGGATGGCTATATACTCCAGCAAACAATGTTCCAGTACCAGGAATTTTATTCAATGTAAGTGGTATTGAAGGTGCTGACCTTGAAATTCATGGAGATTTTTGCAGTAATGTGGTGATTGCTCATGAAGGTCTGAAATTCTACAGTTCAGATAATGATATTATATTCTGGAATGGCGATTGTGATGTATCGGTGCATCTGGAAAATAGGATAACATCCCTAAACACTCAGCTGATGATCCGTTTTACCAAAGATTACCGCCAGTTAACAGCATGTAAATCAGGGAAAGACTTGAAATTAAGCCATAAGGGTAAAACAATCACAATAAAAGATCTGTATGAGGTTAGTAACTCAAAAATCATAACAGTGCAGGACATAACTGGACATATACTCATAGTCAATAGTGCTAATATACTCCGGTCAACAGCTACATATCTTAATTACCTGCCTAAAACATTCCTGTTACTCACTGCAGAAGAGAAAGAACGAATTGCTGTAAATAATGGTTCTAGTAGTCAGGATTCAGTTCGCCGTCGTCTGATAGCTGATCAATCTGTAAATACGTACAGTTTCTTTAAAGATGCAGGTCATTTTCTGGTTGATTTCCATACCCAGCAATTTGCTCAGTTGTTGCTGGAAGCACCAGATGGTAAAGTGCGATATAAAAAGAATGGTTCAGATCTACTATTAGAATGTCAAGGTCAATATTTATCTATCCGTATTGCCCGCTATGTTGAATTCTATAATCAAAGTCTTCTTAAAGTAGTGCTCAAAACACAAGATACTTCGGCCGGTGATTTTGCAGAGATGGAACTGCCTGACTTCGATAAATTGACTGATGGTAAATGGGTTGACTATCAGCTACCATCCAAAACTTTCTCTTCTTTTATAACTGATCCTGGAAAGATTATTGATCTTCAGGCACTTGAATTTGATGAAGAAATAACATCTATAGCTCTAGCCGAAGCAGGTAATCAGCTTCATTTATCAATTCCTGAAGGATCTGACTCCAGTCGTATTATTCAATGCCGCCAGGAAAACGATCTTTTATTATATTTTGCTGACAATGCTAATATAGATGTGGTCACCAAAGCGCCTCCTCATTTGATAGTTCGGGAAGTATTTAAGACCAACCAAACCAATCTTAAAATGTTTCTGCATCAGTATTTTCAGGAGATTGAAAGCGGAGAATATAATCAGATAGCACATCATGCATTGGAACTGGCGGTGGAAATTTCGATCGGCCAGGAAATCAAAGGGTATCTGGAGCAGCCGGATGATGAAGACTGGTATGTATTTCCGATTAAAAAGTCCATTCAGTATGGGATAGGTATTACAATGAATACCGGCGAATGTGAACTGGAAACCCTTTACAACTCTACAATAAACAATAATCCCATAAGGGCCAGAGCTGGGGGATCAATGTTTCCACGTTCTAATCAAAAAGCACTAGTTGTTTCGTCAAGTGTAGGTAATGACAGGGTTTACGTACGTGTCCTTCGCCAACCTGATATTGCATCCGGTATTGGCTGCCACTACACTTTACAAATAGTGGAAGCTTCGCTTGTCCCTCGCGGAACTGCTGTAGCTCAATCTCCTATATCTTATTCCAGGGTACCGCGTATGAGTGAGTTAACGTTATATCCTACCCGTTTGCTAAGTCATAATAGTCCATTCTCCCTGAATGGCACCGATTATTCTGTAATCAGTAAAGCTGGATCTACTAAATCTAGTAAGTACTATATCGATATGAGCAACAAGAATCGTTTTGTATGGACAGTGGATAATACGTCCATCTACCAGCTTTCAGATATCTTGGAGCTTGGAGGTAATATACGTTTTCTTGATCTTAACCTACTGGTTTCTGGTACAGATTTGGGCTTATTCTGCACAATAGAGGATAAACTTAAGACAGTATGGATCAAAGATTTTATGACTAATCCTTCCGCTAGCGGGCTATCCGTTATTCTTCCACATTATATAAAAGCAGGAGATACGGATACAGATGCGATCATTCGTTTTATATTACCGATATACGACCCGAGTAGTGGTTGGTGGGTAGTTCCTAGGTCTGAAATAGTTGGAATCCCTGGGCGAGGCAGCTATCTTCTTTCTTTGGATCCATATGAAAAACAGGTTACCAAGCTTTTTGTATCTGAAGCCTTGTACCGTGCGGCTAAAGAGGGGGCAAAAAGAGAAATAATTGGTGAAGATCTTCGCATTTCTACTGAAGATAATACCCAGGTACTTTACCTCAAAAACTACTATAGATGTCCATTGTCAGTTGAAATAATTGCAGTGGAGGAAAAGTTTAATACCCATAATGTAAGTAAAAATATTAATGCCTCTCCATTGCCTGTCTTGGGAAGAACTGGCTTTATTCTGGCAACAAGCTTAGGGAATCGCGAGATGATATATAATCTGGTGCACTTTATGAACGGAAATAGTTCAGGTGATTTGTCCAATATATCATTGGATATTTTGATAGAATATCTCAATAATCATGATGAATCCCTGCCAGCATACTTGGATAGAGTTGAGATGAATAATTTTAGCAATTACTTCGGGTATATGTTTGAAAATGTTCCTTTGTCAAAAATAGAAGGTTTAAAAGCTGCTTTCTTAACCAGAAATACACTTACAATAACAGATGAGGAAAAAGCTATACTTGGACTGGAGCAAACTCCTCAACAGCGATATGATTCTGAATTAATATCTTTAACCAATCAATTGACCTCGTTAAATTCTGAGCTCAATCAATTTTATTCTATTGGTGGGGAAGTTGGTAGTAATACAGAATCTCGGTATCTTAATGATATTAATGCTGTAAATAGAAAGCTTCAAAATTTAAAGCAGTGGGTTATTAACATATATGTAGATAGATTTAATGCTATAATAAGTGAGAAAAGCAATAATCTGATTCAGCTCACTCCTAAAAATAGGAAATGCCTGAGAATGTTATTGACTTTTTCTAAAGTGGCAAGAGATACGGGAAGAGTGATGAATGCCCATGGTATTAGCTATATTAATAATTTTATATGGAAATATTTGTTATATATTCATTGGAGTCCTTCTACAGATGTTCTCTGGGAAGAAAAAGATGCGGCTTATGTAATGGATATGTTTGCGTTGGGTATGTTAGCAGATTATATCATTTGTGGGATAGTATTTAAACTGACCTTAGCTCAGGTAAAGGCTTATTTTGATCAAATCAATGATTTGAGTACGCAGGGGCTTGTGAATTTCCAAAAATTTGCCTTGGTAGTTTCAGGTATTATACCAGAAGAGAATCAGAGATCTATTCCTGAAGATATGCAGGGCTGGGGTGTTTCCAGGTTCGATATTAAAGTGTATAACCCTGATAAAATACAAAAAATACTGACAGCCATACTGGAGAGCAGGAACTATTTTACCTCCAGAAAGGCACTTCTCAAAGAGATCATGGTGCCAACGGACAGTACAAAAAAAAGTTTTTTGTCTGATCCCATATATGTAACTGAATTAATTGATGCTGGGCTGTCTCCTACAAATTCTAAGATCGAAAAGCTGGTGAAACAAGGAATTACAGGCTTCGATATTAAGACTAATAATGATAAAAGATTGGGTTACGAAAGTGGAAAAAGAAACCACCTTATCTCTGTTACTACTACTGCCGGCTTGGGAAATCAGGAACAGGCTACTTATAGGATATTAAAATCTTCTGTTAACGGAGCTGTACTACGCCCTAAGAGTCTAGTTTCTGATTCCAATTTTCAAGCAGGATATATCACAGACAAATATGGAGGTTCTCTATTGCCTGAACAACTGCAACCTGATGGCGGAGAGATTAATAACACCTTGAATCCTCAGGCCGCAAGAAAGATCGTCGCCGCTTCAGCACTTTATTGGTTCTTTAAGCAATACAAAGGTACATCGCTTTGGGTGGAAAGAACTCCTGCTGGGGTTTCTTGGTTTGGTAGATCTACACCGGATAATCTTGTGAACGGAAAAGATAAGCCTGGAGAGCTTTATGCTTGGAGACCTGCAGTTCATTATGGTATTGATGGTGAGCCTCTTGATATAAGTTTTGATACTTCAAATACTCCATCGGGATATCAATTAAGGGAATGGGATGAATGGAGAACGCAAAATATGCCATCGTCTGGGTATGTGCCAAATGGTAGTACTGTTACATATAAAGTCTCCCATCGTAAAGATTTTTGGCTGCAAGCTTCCGATGTCTTCGACTATGTAGGCCCCCAAACTGTTACCTTTGAATTCAGTGATAAAATATTAGTAACAGCCATGCAATTCTCGCTTGGCTATGAAGTAGCGGTTAAGGATAAGCCATCTAAAAACAGGACAGGCAGGTATCGTATTGAGGCAGAAACAGTAGATGGTGTTTGGCTTATAGTTTCCGAAGTATACGGGCCTGAGTTTACATGGCCAACACCTATTGGTATTAATTTAATGTTCATAACTATCAATACAAAAGGAGTTCCTTATAAAAAGTATCGACTTGTAGGATTATCGGCTACTGCTGACCGTGACTGCTGGATCCAGGAAGTATATTTTACAACAGAACCAATCAGTTAAAGGGTTCCTTACTTAAAATTTATAAAATGGTCCACTTTAAAAAGTAGACCTGTATAAATTCTATATTTAATTAGAACCGGAGACAAAAAAGTCTCCGGTTCTTTTTTAAGTCGGTAAAAAAGGACGTGGAAAATCTTCTCGGGGCTGGTTAAGTGGATTTAAGCTAATTCAGATGAAAAAGGAAAGCTTTATCCTTTTAATTTACGAGAGGAAATGATAAACGTGGAAAAAATAAATGATATTGATTTTTAGACTTCGCTTATAATGTAGACTTTCCCTTATCAGTACTAATCAAAAGTATTAATTTCTGTTAATATTTTGTTGTTGTTTTAGGAAAAAGCGTTGGGTTTGCTTTGGCTTGCTGTCCATTTTTCCACATTACAGGTGACAATCCACCCAATG
>NZ_JAHXYH010000130.1 GCF_019970065.1 Chryseobacterium sp. OSA05B
GTGCAGCTGAACCGCAAGCACGCTGCCGGTGCCGCGCGGGAAAAAGCGCTTGGCGCGTTCGTGATGCGGGTGCCCGGGACGGCTGGGGTGGTGCACCGCCGCCACCGCCGGGTGGGCCTGCAGGAAGTTGGCCAGCAGCAGCAGGTTCTGCTGCGCCGCGGCGGTGCGCACCGACAGCGTCTCGATGCCGGTCAGGATGCCGTGGGCGCTGGCGGCCGACAGCGTGGGGCCCAGATCGTGCAGGAACTTGGAGCGCACCAGCATGGAATAGGCTCCGGCCCCGTAGCGCTCCAGCAGCGAGGTGCCGGCGTAGCGGGCGCGAGGGGCGGCGATCTGCCCCCAGCGTTCCGGATCCGAGAAGTCGAAGGTCCCGGAGTCCACCACCACACCGCCGAGCACCTGGCCGTGGCCGGCCAGTGCCTTGGTGGCCGAGTGCACCACGA
>NZ_JAHXYH010000131.1 GCF_019970065.1 Chryseobacterium sp. OSA05B
GGCCCGCGCTGGTCGGCATCCAGACGCAGCTGGATCCGGACGAACTGCTGCAGCTGGTAGCCTCCGCTGAGCAGTTCTCCACCCATGTCATGGCCGCGGGCCTGACCGCGGCGCTTGCCGACCGGGGGCTGCCACTGCTTCCTGCCGAAGACGCGCAGGAAGTGGCCACCAACGGCGTCAGCGCCCTGGTCGACGGGCGCCGGGTAGCCGTGGGCAAGCCGTCGTTCATCGCCGCCATGGACCCGGCCCTGGAGCGGGTCGAGCTTGAGCCGGGGCAGTCCGCGGCCTACGTCGCAGTGGACAACAGCTTCGCCGGCGTGATCCTGATGGCCGACGCACCGCGCCCTGAAGCCTCCGCAGTGCTGCGCTGGATGCGCGACCATGGCGTGGAAAACCAGGTCATGCTCACCGGCGACGTGGAACAGACCGCGCTGGGCGTCGC
>NZ_JAHXYH010000132.1 GCF_019970065.1 Chryseobacterium sp. OSA05B
AGTGCGCGGTGCTCGATCCCCCTGTTGCATGGCGCATTTCCATGGCCGGGGCCAGAGCCATCAAGCCGGCGGCGACACCAACGGCACCGCAGATCCACGACACCCAAGTGCTCATGGAATAGCTGGTGAACTGTCCCATCCACGGCGATGCGAAGAGCAGCGCACCGGAAATGGCAAGTGCCCATTCCATCGAAACGAGACGCGGCATCGCAACGCTCCACACTGCGGTGACGACCATCAGCAAACCGAAGACCATCATCAGCGTCATGGATGTTGTTGTTCCATTGAGCCAGATGGATGCGATTGCGGCATAGAGACCTGCCACGACACCGACCCAGTCTTGCCACCGAGTCCATTTCTTCATTTGAATCCGACCTCCAACATGAGATTTCAGAGGGCCCCCGACGGGAGTCACCTTAAATGTAGGAGCGCCCCCATGGCC
>NZ_JAHXYH010000133.1 GCF_019970065.1 Chryseobacterium sp. OSA05B
GGTGATCAGTGCGGTGTTGTTGGTGAAGACCGCCCAGGCGTCGGTCATCACGGCCTTGCCGTCGATGATTTCGGCACCGACTGGATGCTGCATCCATGAGTTGGCGACGAGGATGAAGTAGGCGGAGAGCAGCGAAGCGAGTGCGGCACACCAGATCGTTGCCAGGTGGGCCAGCTTGGGAAGCTTCTTCCAGCCGAAGATCCACAGGCCGAGGAAGGTTGACTCAACAAAGAACGCCAGCAGGGCTTCCATGGCCAGCGGGGCGCCGAAAACGTCTCCGACGTATCGGCTGTATTCACTCCAGGCCATGCCGAATTGGAATTCCTGGACAATGCCGGTGGCGACGCCCATGATGAAGTTGATCAGGAACAGCTTGCCCCAGAACTTGGTCATGCGCAGCCACTGTTCATTGCCGGTGCGGTACCAGACGGTCTGGAGCAC
>NZ_JAHXYH010000134.1 GCF_019970065.1 Chryseobacterium sp. OSA05B
GCATGATGCCGGTCATGCCCAGCGGAATGGCGCCCAGGGTGATGTAGCGCCAGGCGCGGCGCTTCGGGCGCGGACCGCCATCCAGGCCCGCCACATTGACCTCGGTCGGGGTCGGGCTCTTGCCCTTGGCGGTGCGCACCGCGTCCAGCACGTTGGTCAGCAGCAGTGCCGCAACGGCTCCGCCGACCAGGATCAGCAGGTGGATTCCCGCGCCGTCGCCGTTGAAATACATTACCGAGCGCAGTGCCTCGCCGAGCGCCGGCATCGGCAGGAACTGGTGCAGGAAGGTGTAGAACTCGGGCAGCACATGGATGGACATTCCCAAGTTGGAGGCCGGCTGGCCGAGCACCATAAACAGGAACATGCCCGGGATCACGGCCATTGCGCCGAACAAGCTGGTCAGCAGCAGCTGCCCGGCGCCCACGGCGAACACGCCGAGGG
>NZ_JAHXYH010000135.1 GCF_019970065.1 Chryseobacterium sp. OSA05B
CCCCAGAGCCTGCGTGAATTCCGAGTATCGTCCCCAATAAGTACTCTCGAGTACTCCATTTAAAAACCGCCCCAATCGGTTCATTCCCCAAATATGACTGCGGATGGATCCCCCGACCAATCCGCGTGTTTTCATCCTAGGCTCGCGGTAGATAAAAATCACCATATTTCAGGGCGTTGCGGCAATTCCAAGTACAACTACGCGATACAACAAGTACTAGTGCACCGAAGCCCCGAAACCTGTGAATTTGGCAGGCGCCCTCGCGATAAGGTCCTGACTAGAAGATTTGCAACTTCCATCAAGTTTGCGAACCCTTCTTTTACTTGCGCACTGTCATTAATCCCTCGAACATAGGGCGACTTACTCGTTATTTACTGAGTTACGTCGTGTGTGCGATAGTTAGTCGACCATTTGATTGGCATCCGACTTTGCCTTAAGAT
>NZ_JAHXYH010000136.1 GCF_019970065.1 Chryseobacterium sp. OSA05B
GCGCCACGTCGTGCAGGAACACGTGCTTGGAGTAGACACGCACCGGGGTGATGCGCAGGCCCTCGCCGAAGTGCTCCTTGGCGTTCACGTCGAAGGAACCCGGCACGTTGCCGCCGATATCCGCCCAGTGCCCCTTGTTCTGGGCGAAGCCGATGATTTCCCCCTGGGAGAAGATCGGGCGGATGAAGGAGACGTCGTTGAAGTGGGTGCCGCCGCGGTAGGGGTCGTTGATCGCGAAGACGTCCCCGTCGTGGATGTCGGTGCCGAACTGCTCCAGCACGGCCTTGCACTGGAAGTGCAGGGTGCCCACGTGCACCGCGATGTCGCCCGAACCCTGCATCACCGTGTTGCCCTGCGCGTCGCACAGTGCGGAGGAGAAGTCGCGGGAGTAGATCACGAACGAGTAGCAGGTGCGCAGGATCTGTTCGCTCATCAGGTC
>NZ_JAHXYH010000137.1 GCF_019970065.1 Chryseobacterium sp. OSA05B
CTCCCGACGTGGTGCTCATGGACCTGCGGATGCCGGTGATGGACGGGATCACCGCGACCGCGCGGATTTCCGGGCAGGTCAAGGTGATCGTGCTGACCACCTTCGATGACGACGACTACCTCTTCGGCGCCCTGCAGGCAGGAGCCCACGGCTTCCTGCTGAAGTCCGCCGAGCCGGAGGCGATCATCGAGGCGGTGCGCGCGGCAGGCCGCGGCCAGTCCGTGCTGGATCCACAGGTCACCGCCCGGGTCATGGAAAGGGCGCTGGCCTCGGCGCCGCCAACGGTGCTGCCCGAAGGGCTCACGGCGAGGGAGCGCGAGGTGCTTGAGGGAATCGGCGAGGGGCTGAGCAACCCGCAGCTGGCGCAGCGCCTGGGCATCGGAGAGAGCACCGTGAAAACGCACGTCTCGGCGGTGCTGTCCAAGCTCGGGGTGAGCAC
>NZ_JAHXYH010000138.1 GCF_019970065.1 Chryseobacterium sp. OSA05B
GCATCAAGCTACCCGAACTAGAGCAGTCCCATCTTGACGTCTGGCAAGCCGAAGGCCCGACCACCCGTCGCGTCGCAGAAAGATTCCTGAAGTGGGCCATCAAGACCAAAGTTGCCCCACCCGGGCTCGCGATCGTTCCGCACCGTCGCGGCACCAGCCCCAGACTCGCCAAAGCAGGACAAGACCAAGCGCTCCAGCAGATCATCCACACCAACGAAATAGACACCCGTGACCGGGCCGCAGCGATCCTCATCCTCGTCTTCGGACAGCAGGCCGAAAATATCGCACACCTGACCTGGGAGGACGTGACGATCACAGGCGAGCTAGTCACCATTCAACTCGCAAACGTCCAAATCGCCCTGCCGGATCCCTTGGCCCAGCCATGGCGGGAACTCGCCACAAAGCCAGGCCATGATCTGACCGCCTCGCACCCCAACAC
>NZ_JAHXYH010000139.1 GCF_019970065.1 Chryseobacterium sp. OSA05B
GGGCAAGCTGAACAAGTTCGGATTCATGCGGGACAAGATGCTCAACTACATCGCTGGCGAACAAATCCAGCGGTTGCGCATCAAGACGCCGTCCATACACCAGGCGGCGAAGAACTTGTCCGGCGGCAACCAGCAGAAGATCGTCATCGCCAAATGGCTGGTCAAGGACTGCGATGTGCTGATCTTCGATGCACCGACGCGCGGTATCGACGTGGGTGCCAAGGAAGAAATCTACGAGCTGCTCGACGAGCTGGCTGCGAGCGGCAAATCGATCATCATGATCTCCTCGGAACTGCCCGAAGTGCTGCGCATGTCGCACCGCATCGCGGTCATGTCCGAGGGGCGCATCACCGGCTTCCTGGAAAAACACGAAGCCACCCAAGAAAAAATTATGGACCTTGCCACCCGCAGCAATCGAGGAGCGGTATCAGTATGAGCA
>NZ_JAHXYH010000013.1 GCF_019970065.1 Chryseobacterium sp. OSA05B
CTCCAACTCTGGGTAAAGCCTTGCGGAATGGATAGCGGTTCTTTTACTCTGGCGATCTTACGTTTTTTGGATTTTCTTCTAAAGATAATCCTGCCAGTTTATAAATCCTGTGAAGCCTTTTATGATTACTTTCTCACCTTGGCTAAGAAGCCATGGTAGTATTTCCAGAACCGTCACGAGGATGACTTTCTCTCAACGATAGCAACTGTCTGTAAAGCACCGTGTCATATTTGATGCTTTTGTAAACCATAGAAATCCGACTGATTCCAACTATAACTATTCGGCACGCCCTGCAATAACCATTTCAGACTCTTTTTGCAGCTCTCCGATCAGACTCCGTTTGTGGCAGGGCTTTAAAACTTTTTTTTCGAAGGAGCTTACATAAGAAAAATACAAAAAATATTCTTTTTCTACAGATGATGCCATGATAAAGTCAGTTTACCTCACCCTAAAAGAAGCAACAAAAAAATAGACTATACCTCTTCAAATTGGGGTATTGTTCTTAATCAACTTATCCTTTAGTTGTGAGCAAAGGTTAAGATCATAAAATCCAAGCACTGAGTTTTTAACTTGCACACTTTGTGCGATAGTATTTAGATTAAAATAAAGCATTAGAATCCTTTTCTAAATTCGCGCTTAGATTAGTTTAAAATATTATACTAGAAATTTTTTTGATCTAAAATTAAATAATAATAATAATAATAATAATAATAATAATGCTTATGGCATCCAAAAAGACCAAACAGTCCCATTATATACTGCTAACTGATGTTTAGTTGTATCATATACGATCATTCCTGCAGATGGATTTATAATATTTAGATGTGGACTTGCAACTTTTGGTAATATCATTGCTTTGTTATTGTCTTCCAAAACTAAGATACCTGAAGTAGAGCTAACTGTACCTATACAAACTTTAGCTGTAGAATTTTCAATTTTAGCACTTTGTATGGTAATATCAATAGTTCCTGTATTATCTACACTTAAGTCAAACCAATTTCCATTTTTTAAAAATTTTACCTTATGATCAACAATGTCGTATATCATACTTCCATTTTGATTAATCCCACTTTTATCTTGTACATAGGGTAATATTAAACCTCTATTTTCAGATGTGGAAAACTCCAATGATACTGAAGTGTTAGTTACATTTGTTTTTCCTACAGAAACTTGCGCAATCATAGGAATATAATATAAAATACACGTACTTATAATTATTTTTTTCATTTTTTATTATTTTGTTTTAAACCTTCTAAAGGTAATATCACCATATATTTTTAAAGGGTTATCAGATTAGTCAGGACAAGTTTGAGTATTTAAGCAGTACCAGCCAAGGGTAGTTCCATTATCGACAGAAGTATATATTTTTAAACAATTATTGGTTGTATCATATACCAACATTCCTTCTACAAAATTTGTAGGTGTAATATCAATAGGATTATTTGAGCTGTTAAAAGAAACTCTATTGATTACAAATGCTTTACTTTTAGATTCTAATGCTAACCATCCTCCTTTTCTTACCATTGGCCAGTTCTCATTATTTGCTCCAGCTCTGCCTAATGAGGTAATACCTAATTTAGTTTCTAGAGATACCCCTGTTGTAACCGCCGGTTTATAACAGAAACGGAAAATATTTCCTAATGCATAGGATCCTGAAAAATTGTTGATTTTAGTTTCTATATAATAGTAAGTATTAATTCCATCAGCCAACTCAGTAGCAATTCCACTACTTATTACAGGTTGTTGGGTATTTGTTTGCCCTATAGCAGGCGTAATCCCTGGATTAAATCTAAATACAGATAAAGTCGATAAAAAAGACAAATCAGGGCTGGTATTATTAACTGTCGCTTTTAGAGAAGTAAGTTCTGATTGTGTAATATAAAATCTTACAACAGCTCCACCTGATCCTGTATTTGTGAAATTCCATCTCCTTTTTGCCAAATATGTAGATCCAAGATTAATCTCATTAGTATCTATATGTGTTGATACTGTTACATTAGCTAAACTTTGTGTATCTGAAGCATCCACTTTATCCTGTATTAATACCTGTACTTTTCTATTAGCAAAAGTCGAAGTATTAGCAACTCTATCCGCTTCGTTCATTACATAAATTTTATTAGATAAATTGTTGAAAGGATATGTTTCTATTTCTCCATTTAGCGCCAGACCATTTATATTTACTGGAGGTACTTTTATTGAAGTAATTCCATCTATGATTGTTCCTAAATCATACTGACCTGGGCAATTAAAATAATTAAAGCTACTTACAACAGCATCGCCTGTGGCAGGTGGTGTTAAAGTGAAATTTCCTGTTGTCGTAGAATTTCCGCTACTCAAAATATTAAAAGTTGTTGGAACTCCGAGTAAATTAATCGTTGTTTGGTAAGGACCAGTATTGTTCAAATATATTTCATATCCTATTTTAGCTTCATCACCAAGATTAATATGAATGTCTGCAGGGTCTGTAAGAGTAAGTTGTGCAGGAATAGCAGATGAATTAAAGTCCCATGAAGTTCCTGACGGTGGATTCGCACTCGATCCTGCTAAACCATTATACGTACTTACAGAGTTTGTTTTAAAAGGAACACCTGTTGCTTGAATATCAATAACTCCAATATTACATATAAACACATTTCCTCCAGATGCCTTTACAAAATTGTGTAGAGCGGGGCTTGCAGAACTTTTCATATTAAGAATAGCACTTAGATCTCCATTTTTCTCAATATTACCTGTTGGTAAGAAAGTGGTTGTCTTCCCGGCATAAAAGACATGGTTTCTATCTGTTTTCAGATTTAATATATTAACAGTTAGGTTGTCTCTAAGGTTCAGGGTCCCCTGCACAGACAGCCTTCCTGTAATTGTATTATTTCCTAAGAATTCCAGACTGTAATTATCAGTACCGTCAGCAGATGAGAACAATACATTATTGTATGTCAGCCCATCTCCTGCAAAGAACCCTCCTCCGTTTCCATTAGAGGAAAAATTACCTTTAAGATTAATTGTAGAATTCGTAGAGATAAAGTTTAGATGTCCTGCTGAGTTTTGAATCCTCCATATATATCTGGGATCTCCACTAAATCCACCCGCATCAAATTCATAAGAGACTAAAGTTATCGTACTGTTTGTAAGATCTATCTTACGGTTTAAAGTATTTGTAGACCATAAGGTGCCGGCTGTTATATTTTTACCATTGGTAAGGAATGATCCTCCGTTTACTCTAATCCTGGTAGATCCCAAAAAGCCATTCTGTAGGGTAACATTACCTGAATTAACGAAAAATCCTCCACCAATAGTTTTATTTTTAATATCTAATAATACATCTTGGCCATCGTCTCCTACAAATGTGAGGTTTCCCCCGAAAGAAACACTCATATTATTCCCTAAAGATATTTGCTGTTTGATGTTAAGATTTCCTGTACCTAATATTTCAAATGTCATATTATTAAGAATGGCATCCGCACCACTATCAATCCATTGTACAGACTTGGCACTTTGGTCATCACTAACTGTAACCTTCATTACACTTCCGTTTCCTGAAAGTTTATCGAAAATAACTTTATCAGTTATTGAAGGAATACATCCTGTGGAACTGCTTTGTCCATAAGTATCATATTTATTTAATGCCCAGTAACGTGGATTATTCCAATTTCCAGTATAACTGTTATCATCAGAATTTGGTCGCCAATAGAAGGTATTTTCTATCGGTATACCAAAATTGATATTAGTATTATTACCTCCATTTATCGTACCTTGCCCACTAAGATCCAAAGGGCTGGTATTTCCTGTATACTTTATATTTGAAAGATTTGCATAATTAGCGACAACATTTGCGATAGGAACATTGAGATTAAATTGTCCTCCGCTGATACTCTTAATTTTAGGTGCTATTCCACAATTTTCTCCGGCAGCATCCAAGTAACCTGCAATAATAGTAGCTCCCGCAATAAATTGATGGGTTTTATCCGATAACTTTAATGTTCCTGTTATGCTAGCCGACCCTATGTCATAAATACTTCCATTGACTGTTAAATCACCCTTTACATTAAGTGTACTTCCCTCACCGTTAAAATATAATACTCCTGTTGGACTCGTTTGTATAAAGGCAGGAAAATTGTTAGTTACAAAACGATGTTGAATATTTCCTGTTCCAGTTGATCTCCACAGGGAATTAGAATTAAAAATTAAATTAAGACTATAATAAACAGCCAAACCAGTACCTTCATTAATGATCGTGGCATCATTCATTCTTACAGTACCACATTCCCTAAAACCTGATTTTATTTGAAAAGTATGTCCTGCTCCACCTACATTATATTCTCTATTACTTTGTCTTGCCATAGACAAAACTCCTGCATATACTAAGTCAGAAATTTGACGCACTTTTCCAAGAGGTTCAATATAAAATCCTACATTTGGCATTTTCCGGTTTTGAGAACCACTTTTAAAATCAACTTTTGCTTCTGTCCTATTATAGAAATTAATTGTTTGATTGTAGGTAAGAATTTCCTTCATATTAGGATCTAAAGTGATATCGCCACCTAAATTTAAGTCATTAGATCCTTGCCAGTCTATTCCTGTTTGATCCAATCCATTCCACGTCATAGTATTACAGTAAGCATCTACATTGGCACCAATAATCATCACCTGATTATCTTCATTAAACGAGTTTGCGTCAAAAAAAACATTATCTAAAATGGTTGGCGGGCAGCTAGAAGCCCCTATAGGAACTCCCCCAGAAGATAAGGACCAATTCAGAGGATTATGCCATTCACCTGAATTTCCGATCCAGTATAGATTTCTTCCTAAATTCGGACTAATACTCCATCCCGTATTAGATCCATCATCTTTTCCATTACTTACCAGCACCAATGGCGATGCAGTTATATATCCTCCGCTACCATTCGGCATTTGTGCATTCACAGAAGCCAACCATAGTCTATCTACAGGTTGTGGTTGAGTTGCTAAATTAGTAAATGCAATAGAACCATTGTAAAAGCGGTATAAATCACAAGAATTTCCACCAATAAAAGATAGCTTATCTACAATCACTCTTCTTGTTTGTAATTCTGCGGAATAGCCATAATTTAAGTTTAAATTTTTAATTATAGTATTAACTCCGCCTGAAAAAGTTATACCATATCCATTAAACTCTTCTATATCACATTCATTTGAATTTCCATTATTTATTGTGAAATTCATGAATGCATTATTAGACATTGTAATTGTTCCATACTGGAAACCTGTTAATCCAGTATCGTGATGTTCAAAATAGGTTGGATTTGAAAAATTAATATTTGGCTTGCCTGTCAAACTTGTAAAACCACCAGTTGTTATACTCCAGGGATAATTAACGGTAGACATATTAAAGGTAGAATTACCAAAAGCGATACTTCTTGTCGATCCTGTTGATGTAGATGCTAAAAATCCTAAGCTGTATGTTAATCCGTTAAAATTTACACTTCCGGTTACAATTGTAATTCCCTTGTTTGAATTTGTATTTAGGGGTGTAATAAATTGCCACCCTCCATTCGATCCGTCGAACTGAAGTGTAGTTTCCAGATTTTGTCCTTTCATATCAATAATGTTACCCGTACTGTTTGATTTGAAAAGTAAATTTCCTGTTCCGTCATAAAAAAACTTATTAGATTCGGATAAGACCTGTATTCCTCCAAATAAAGAGAGAACACCATTACCATTTACAGTAACTTTATTTGCAGCACCTATACTTGAGACTCTCATATTTCTTGCTTGTACTGCGAGATCGAGATTAATAATATGATTAGTAGCACTCTTGAAGCTTCCTGAATTAAAGATAACATCTGTAGAAGCAGTAGGTGGAGAAACTGCTAGAGTAGGTGTAGTAGTGGTACTGGGATCTTGAGTACTCCAATTAGCAGGCACACTCCATTTACTATTTCCTGTAGAATTAGTCCAATAGAGAATTTGGGCGTTCATGATATTTATCCCTATAACAGGTAAAATAAATAATATAACTCTAATTAATAAATTTTTATTCATAGTCATTGTCAGTTTTTTAGTTAATTCACTTGTAGTTTTATAATTTGAGAGATAATATTTTTAAGCTTATTGATCTGTTTACTTATTCAAAATTTTTAATTAGTTCGAATATAGTATCAAAAATTTTGAATAAGTAAAAACTCACGATCATTTGTTTTAAAGTACTTCTTAAAAAATTATTTTTATGATACTTTCCAAAAATTTCCTACAAAAAAATTGAAAAATCAAATCTTAATTTTCAATCAATTTCAGCTTTTAAGACTTGATTAACTAAAGCTTTTAAAATCTTTATCAATGCACTAATTTAGATTGTTTAAGTATTAAACATCCTTAATTATATATTACTTTATGTTATCATTTGTGCTATATAAATAGAAAATTAATTAATTTATGATATCATTTTAAACGAATTTTTAATTTATCATTTTTAAATCCTTTTTCTCTATCTTTCCCAATCCACATTCATAGCTGCACAAAACGGGTAAATCACTAACAAAATTATTATTAAAATAATGCAATTACACACATATAAGGTAAATTTCCCTGTTTTTCAGACCAATTAAAATTATTAAATTTAGTTTGTTAGATATTATGAAAAAGGGCAAATTTTCAGAACATCAGATTATCAATATTCTGAAAGAATATAAATCTGTGAATGCGACAAAAGACATCTCTCAAGAACATGGTATCTCTGCGCATATTTCCTATCAATGGAAGCAGAAGTATGGAGGAATGGATGCGCAAGCACCTTAAGAAGTTTAAATCACTGCAGGAAAAAAATGTCCGTCTTAAAAGCATGTCTGTAGATCTGAGTCTGGATCATTGGATCTTAAAAGGTATCATTGAAAAAAGCTTTAAAGCTCTGTGAACGAAAAGAACTGGCAGAGGGGGTTGTTAACGAAACAGGAATCACTGTTCATAGGGCTTGTAAGATCGTGTGCATGAGCCGAAGTACGTATTATTATGGGCATAAAAAAGACGACCCAACAGTTATTTCAAAATTACTGGATTTGGCAGCGAGGTATCCTAAAACCTATTATGGTAAGATACGTTTGGAAGGTCTGCCTTGGACAGAAAAAGAGTACTCCGCGTTTATTGAAATATTAATTTAAAACTAAGAGTTAAGCGCAAACGTCGTGTTCCAAGTCGGATTAAAGAGAAGCTGATTGTCCCAGGCGCAGTCAATGAGACATCGTCAATTGACTTCATGAGTGATGCTTTGTCTAATGACAGGAGTTTTAGGGTGCTGAATGTCATTGATGATTATAATAGAAAGTCATTGATTAATGAAGTTTCTATTCAATTCCAAGTGTCAGATTGGACTAAAAGAATTATTCACATACAGACCTAAACCCAAGAGCATAGATAACGGTCCTGAGTTTTTATCCAAGGCTTTTGTGGACTTCTTTAAGGATAATGAAGTTGAACTGCAATATATACAACCGGGAAAGCCTGCACAAAATGCATATATTGAAAGGTTAAATCGTACATTAAGAGAAGATGTTTTTGGATACATATATATCTGTTCGGCTCTCTAATAGAAGTAAATACTATTGCTTAAGAGTGCCAGATCGATTACAATAGTAACCACCAGCATAAATCTTTAGTCCTTGGCTGTATGATATAGAAGTTTTAGTGTATTTTATATTTATTAACTGTTTGAAAAAGGGAAAGTCTTCAATAAAATTTTATAAATTCGTACAACTACATATTACAAGATATATTAGAAACTAGATCAACTAGAACAATGATTTGTAATAGCTACGACTTGATCATACAATATATTTTTCCAAATTTTTGAATTTACATATAATCAAAGATAGTTGGTGTTTTTGACAAAAATAATTCGTAATATTTTGCGGTTGATTAGAAGGGTGAACTTGCAACTATTTTTAAGACAAAATTTATATACTCTGTGCGCTACATTTTTAGATTGATTAGACATTAAATTTTGATACTCTTTTATTGTTAAATTTCCTAAGGCCGAATGCCTTCTGTGAGTGTTGTAAAATGTTTCTATATATTCAAACACAGAGAGTTTTTGGCATGATTTCTAGTTTCATATTTATTTTGATAGACAAGTTCGGTTTTCAGAGTTTTGAAAAAGCTCTCCGCTACAGCATTATCATAACAATTCCCTTTTCCACTCATGCTTCGAGTAATGTTTTTTCCGACTATTGATGTAAATTCTGTACACGCATACTGTATCCATCTATCTTAATGGAAAATCAAGCTATCATGATCCTGTAAAGGACGGTGAAGTCTTGCTATCTTCAAGGCAGCAATATTGGTATCCTAAACCTTCATCGTCTCACTTAATGACCAGCTGCTAACCTTTCTGTCAAACAAATCAATGACTGTAGTAAGATACAACCAATCCTGACCTGTGCGGATATACGTAATATCAGACACCCGAACCTCCTTATTGCTTTTAACCTGAAAGTTTTGATTCAAATAATTTTCAGCAACAGGGTATCGATGAAAAGAATTGGTAATTTTCTTAAATTTTTTCTTTACAATACTTCTCAGGTTGCGTTCTCTCATTAGTCTGGCCACCAAAGGACGTAAACCTCTCATTCCTTTTGCTTCTAATTCTCGGGCAATACGAGGGCTTCCATACCTCCCACCGCTCCATTGATAAATCCTGAAGATTTCTGCTGATAAAATGGCTCTTCTTTCTGATCGCTTACTATGCTTTCTTTTCTTCCAATGATAAAAACTGCTCCTACTTACCTTTAATATTTCGCACATCTTCCCAACAGGAAACACTCGAGCGTGTTCTTTTATAAATTTATATCTTACCCTTCTCTCTTGGAGAAGATGCCTACCGCCTTTTTTAAGATGTCACGTTCAAGCTTTGTTTCTTCTAATTCCTTGCGTAGTCTCAATAACTCTTCCCTTATCGGATCAGAGGCTATTTGTTTTTCCTTGCTAAGTTTTCCTTCTTTGTGAAGTTTTCGCCAATTGACTAGACTTTATTTACAGATCCCCAATTCTTCAGTTATCGAGGATATATTGCCTCGCTGCTCACTTAAAGATACTGCTTGGATCTTAAACTCTAAACTGTAATTTTTTCTGATCTTTTTCATCATCTTAAAGATAAAGAGTATAAGAATTGTGTCCTAACAAAGTTAGCAACTCAATTTTAATCTTTAATTATTTATAATATGAAACCATTTAATATGTTACCTAACCCTAAAAATGGCGCTTGCGCGTTTTTTATTTAAATCTTAAAACAGTTTCCTTACTAAAACATCTGGTTCTTGTCCCTGCGGAACAAGAAATGTCGCCTCACCACTTATTACATCATCTGAATCCAAGTAATAACCAACAATTGCAGATAATACGGAGTTAATATATTTCCCATCTTTATTCTGAAATGAATAGTTAACATTAACTTTATGAGCTTTGAGTCCAAAATTTATTCTTTTTGAAGTAAGTCTTGCACCTGTCGCATTTAAACAATTAACTTCTATTAAGCCCATATTGTTCTCATTCTCTGATGGTAAACCGGAAGAACCTATATGCACATTAAAAGAATTTCCATAATTACTAACGTCTACTCCACTAGTTGAACCAAGTCTAATATTAAAAGGCTTTCCTGTATTATTTCTAACAATAACAGAAACTCTAAAACGATCAAAATTAATTCCCTTAATATTCTTTATTTCCTTATTGATAAAATCCATAGTGACTTCAAGACCATCTATATTTAAGGTTCCCCCATCTTGTATTTTTTGTCCGTTTAAAGAAAAAAATAAAACTGTTGTACAAACTAAAACTAAAATTTTTTTCATGCTTTATTTATGATTTTATTTAATTAAATATTCCTAAATGTAATGTCATATTTTATTATTTTTTTTAAGATATGTAAAATAAGATATATTTGAGTAGCCTAAAATTTAAAATGAAACATACGAATTAAACAATATGAATCTTTATACATAATCACCTTAGGTTGAATTTTCGACTTAAATTATTATAATACTTACAATAATAAAGACAAAAATCAAAAGTTTTAAATACTATAAAACCATATAATTTTTTTTTTGTTTATACGATTAATTAAAATGACATAATATTCTAAGTAAGTAATTTTATTGGCTCTATTATTTATTACCAAATTTAATCCATTAATTATCTACTTATGTTATGGAACCACTTCAAAAAAAGAAAAATCTTTGTTAATTCTTACTTCTCTAGATTAAAAAAGAGAATTTTGATTAAATTACTCTTCTTAAATATTTATACTCAAATTCAATCAGCAAATAACCAAATATTAAAGACATTTTTATATATAATTTCAGTTAATAATAGTTATCAAATAATTAAAATAAATTAGGTAAACTTTCCTGTTTTTGAGATCAATTATAATTATTAAATTTAGTTTGTTAAACCTTATGAAAAAGAGCAAATTTCCACAAGATCAAATTATCAATATTCTGAAACAATATGAATCTGGAAAAGTCTTCGAAGAGGGTTAGTATTCAAAATCAGTGTATTTATAATTAAAAAAAGCTACTACATAGTAAAGACTTTTACGAAACAAATATCTCCAATAACCACAAATGCTTAAAAATTTTTTGAGCACCCAAATGAAAGCGAATCATAATCGTAATGATTTCAGAATCCGACATTACCGATTTTCTGTTTCTTCTCTTTTTATAATCTCCGAGTGCCTGAATCTTCATTTGTTTGATTTGGGAGTCAAATTCTTTACAAAAATCGTCAACTTATACAAAAATATTTGTAATTTGTTCTTTCAAAATCACAAGCAATGGTTCATTTAAATATTTAAATTACAGAATCTTAAATATATATTTATTGCTTTTTATTGCTGATTTTTATTCTGTTTCTTATCCCGAACTCAGGTTAAGTTGTCGCCAACTTCCATGAGTTTCATAATAAATCACTTTTTAAAAATTTTTACAAAAGTACCTAAAACTCTACTCAAACCCCACTAGATTTACATTAGTATTCGTTAGCATTACAGTTATAAATCTTCAATGTTTCATAATTTAACCCAGTCTTTGCGCAAGCCATTTATTAAAGTATATCTAAAATAGGAAATCTCTGCTATAGCATTGTCAGAGCATTTTCCTTTCTCACTAATACTTCGAATAATGTTTTTTCCTATTATTGACGTAAATTCTTTTTAGGCATACTGTATCACTCTCTCCGAATGGAAAATCAAGCTATCATGATCCTGTAAAGGACGGTGAAGTCTTGCAATTTTCAAGGCAGCAATACTTATATTCTGAACCTTCATCGTCTCACTCAATGACCAGCCATAACTTTTCTGTCATATAAATTAATGACCGTCGTGACAAAATCAACCCTGACCTTTTCGGATATAGGTAATAGCAGAGAGCCCCTAACCTATTTACTACTCTAACCTGAAAATTCTGATTTAAATAATTTTCTACAACAGGGTATCGGTGAGAGGAAACCTAACGAAGTCGTTCGGCGAAGCCAATTAGTAGTTTTCTTAAATATATTCTTTACAATACTTCTCAAAACTCTTTCTCTAAAAGGCTTTGCCATAAAAAGGCGAGAAGCTCGTATTCTTTTTAATTCTAGTTCTCTGACAATGCTGGCCCCCCACATCTGCCACAGTTCCAATGATAAATACTGAAGATCCCCGCAGATAAAACGGCTCTTCTTTCTGCTCCTTGAGTAGGTTTTCTTTTATTCAAATGACAGAAGCTGCTCCTGCTTACCTTTTAATCCCTTACACATCTTCCCAACAGGAAACACATTATTGTGTTCTTTGATAGATTTATGGAGAAGGTGTCTATCTCCCTTTTTTAATATTCCACGTTTAGGCTTTATTTCTTCAAGTTTCTTTCAAAGCCTCAGTAACTCTTCTTTTATAGGACCGGAGGAAATTTGTTTTCCTTTAAGCCTAACAAATACTAATGTCTCAATAACACCTGTTAATTGTTTTTTTTCTTTTTTAAGAAACATTCTTTTATACTTTTACCAAAAATTTAAACAAATTAAATATGACTAAATTCATTATTGGAATTTCTGTTCTTACATCAAGCTTTTTATGTGCACAAAAAAATAATGTATATGTAGGCGCAGGAGATGCAACTTTAAATCGTTCAATTTCTTTTCTAGACAAAATTTTTAAAAATGACTATCCCGTAATAAAAGAATGGAGCGGATTTCAGAATAATAAAGAAAAAGATATATCACATGATAGACTTATAACCACAGGATACCGCTATGTTTTAACTGATAGAATAAAAGTAGGTTTAGATCTCGCATACTCTACGAATAAAACATACTATTTGATAGAAAATAATTACACAAAAGATAAGGTTACAACTGTAGTAAAAGATCAATTTTATATAATAATGCCTACAGCATCATACAGTTATATTAAAAAGGGGCTATTTGACTTTTATGGCACACTTTCTGCCGGTGTCGCATTTAATAAAGTTAAATATTCCATTAAGAATAATAATTCTTTATCATTACAAAACCCAGATCAATCTTCTACATTGTTTGCTTATCAAATTACCCCTGCCGGATTACGTGTCGGAAAAAAAATAGGTGGTTTTGTTGAAGCTGGCTTCGGCTATAAGGCTGTCCTTGTAGCTGGTATTGATTATAAATTTTGATATTAATATACTATAATAAAAATGTTAAAGACAATATAATAATTATACTAGTTCTAAATTTTTATAAAGAGATAAATACAGCATTTATTTAAAAAAAACACTTAATATTTTTTTGTATAATGAAAATTTAAAGACACTATCCCACTAAGTGTGTAGAGTAAAAAAGTTAGGAAGCCGTCTCACAACTGAGGCGGTTTTTTTGTATATTATTTTAGGTTTTTGTTTTTATATTTGATAATCAGATTGTAATCTTCCACAAAAACCGGAACAGGTTTTAGAACCGGATCATCAGTAGGAAAAGAAATTTCGTTTTCATGTGTTTTCGGGGTTTTCCGTTGAGATTTTCAATTAACTGTGTCGTGTATTTGATTTTATGCATTTCTAAATTGAATTCAAAAAATACTGTCAATTCCTCCCAATTATCTCTCCATATTTCACAGCTGTAAATTCCAGTAATTGAGGTAATGTGGTCAAAAATAGGTGGTGTTTTTGACAAAGATAATTCGTAATATTTGGCGGTTGATTAGAAGAGGAAGTGAGCAATGCTGAGGAGCAACTTACCAGCAATACAATGAGGCTGTAAACAATAGTTTATAGGATGGTTTTGCCATCCTTTTTTTGTAAATTATTGGAACAGCTCTATGGCTAAAAAAACTTCTACGC
>NZ_JAHXYH010000140.1 GCF_019970065.1 Chryseobacterium sp. OSA05B
TCCCTGCGCTCTGCCATCGAGGCAAAGGAAATTCCCCTCGGCGCCAAGCTGGGCTCGGAGGCGAACCTCGCGTCGGACTACGGCGTCAGCCGCTCGGTCATCCGCGAAGCGCTGCGTTCCTGCGCCACGCTGGGGCTGACCCGCACCGAAACCGGGCGCGGCACCTTCGTCATCTCCCACCGCCCCACCCGCGAGCTGAAGCTGGGCACCTTTTCCTCGGACGACCTGCATGAGGCCCGCCCGCACATCGAGATCCCCGCCGCATCGCTGGCCGCCACACGACGCACCGCCGAAGACCTCGAACGGCTGCGCGGGCTGCTGGACCAGATGGAGCAGGAAGACGACCCGGCCGCCTGGGTCGAGTTGGACGCCGCCTTCCATGCCGCCATCGCCCTGGCCAGCGACAATTCGGTGTTCACAAAAATCGTCAGCGACATC
>NZ_JAHXYH010000141.1 GCF_019970065.1 Chryseobacterium sp. OSA05B
CATCGGCTCCGCGCTGATGGCCTTGCTCGCCTTCCGCCAGTCGGTCTCGCTTCCGCTGGCCGTGACGGTGGTGCTGGGCTGCGCCGTCATGGGCTACTTCCTGCGCGGCTGGTGGCTCGGCGAACAGGTCAAACGCCGCGCCCGCAGGATCCTGACGCAGTTTCCCACCGTCGCCGAGGTGCTCGCGCTGACCGTGGGCGCCGGCGAATCGACCACCGGGGCGGTCGAACGCATCTCGCGTATTTGCCACGGCGACATCGGCGCCGAGTTCACCCACACGCTCAACGACATCCACTCCGGCACCAGCATGGTGCAGGCCATGTCCAACATGTCGGACCGGGTGCAGATCGGCGCGATGACCCGCTTCGTGGACGCCATCGTCGTCGCCACCGAACGCGGCACGCCCCTGGGGCAGGTGCTGCGCGACCAGGCGCAGGA
>NZ_JAHXYH010000142.1 GCF_019970065.1 Chryseobacterium sp. OSA05B
AACGAGGAACGCGGCGAGCTGGTTGGCGCCATGATCGTTGATGAAACCGACGAGGTGCTGGTTGTCATGGGTTCGGGCAAGGTCGTCCGCTCCGCGGTTTCGCAGGTTCCTTCCAAGGGCCGCGACACCATGGGCGTGATCCTCGCGAAGCCAGAAAAGAAGGATTCGATCATCGCGGTCGCCAAGAATACTGAAACCGAGCTTGAAGAGAACTCGGAGGAAGATACCGTAATCTTGGATCCGGAAAACATCACTAATGAGTCATCCGGCACGTCGGAAAGCACTTCCGAGTCCGCAGAAGATGACACCACTAACGGAGGTAACGCATGAGCACGCCCTCGACGCCACGCCCCAGCGGCAGTGCCCCGAGGAGCGCAGCGCCGCGACCTACCCAGGTAAAGCGACCTGCGGCAGCCGGCAGCCGCCCAGCACCGGGCC
>NZ_JAHXYH010000143.1 GCF_019970065.1 Chryseobacterium sp. OSA05B
GGTATCGGCAACCCACCAGATGCGGTAGCTGCGCTGGCGCCGCAACGCCGGCAGCCGTTGTGCGCCGGCGCCGGCCGTCTGCGGCTGCAGCAGGGGAGTCGTCTGGTCCGTGGTCATGCACCCACCATAGACCCGCAAATAAAGTTGCGCAATAGAACTTGCGCAACTTTCTTTTGGCAATTGTTATGCTGAATCCATGACGCAACCACAGTCGAACGTCACGTTCACCACGCCCATGCTCAAGGCCATGGCCAACCCGCTGCGCCGGCAGATTTTCGACGCGCTGGCGGCCATGCGCACCGGGCGGGCCTCGGACATCGGGGAGCTGCTGGGCCTCGCGCCGAACAAGGTCAGCTTCCACCTGCGCGAGCTGGCCAAGGCGGAGATGATCGAGGAAGCCCCGGAGCTGGCTCGCGACAAGCGCGACCGCGTCTGGCG
>NZ_JAHXYH010000144.1 GCF_019970065.1 Chryseobacterium sp. OSA05B
CCTCAAGTTCCTGCATCCCCGGCACCCCGCGATTGAATTGATCAATTCCAATGTAGGCACAACTCTTGCGTTAAGCAAGAGTTGTCGAAGGTAAAAGTTTAGGTGTGCATGGCCATGAGGCGGGATGCCTGATGCGCGGGGGTCTACAGGGGCAGATGGGTGCTGTTCGGGCGGGGAATGCTGCGACCCGCCACGTGGTGCAGCTTGTCCAGGGCCGCGGCGCAGGCGGCCCGCTCTGCCGGCTCCAACAGATCCAGAGCCGCCTTCAGGTCCTGGCGCCGGCGTTCGGTGACCTGCTGCACGATCTGGCGGCCCGCAGCCGTCAGCTCCAGGGTGACAACGCTGCGGTGCGCGGGGTCCGAACCCCGCGCCAGATGGCCGGAGGCACGGAGTCTGTCCGCGAGCCGGATGATGGATGAATTGCCCACGCCCAGGGC
>NZ_JAHXYH010000145.1 GCF_019970065.1 Chryseobacterium sp. OSA05B
GACGACGGTCATGTCGATGGTCCAGCGCGATCCGATGACCTTGTCGAGAACCGGGGCCTTGCCCAGCAGGTTCTTGGACGGCACCCAGCCGGTGCCCTTGGCGGACTTGATCCGGGTCCAGCCGTTGGCAGTGCCGATGGCGGTGACCTTCTGCCCCTTGGCGATGGTGCCCAGGCTCTTGCTGCCAGCGGAGTTCGCCGACTTCAAGGCGAGATTCGCCCCGGCCCAGTAGGACTTGCTGGCTACCGGCTTGTACGCCGTGGCCACCAGCGAGGCAGCCGGCACCCAGCCGATGCCCTTGGAGGTCTTGACCTTGGCCCACGAGCCGCTGGTCGAGTACAGGCTCAGCTGCTGGCCTGCCGGGATGCTTCCCAGCGACTTCGCCTTGGACGACGGGGTCGCGCGGACCACCGTGGTGTCAATGCTCCAGCGCGAAC
>NZ_JAHXYH010000146.1 GCF_019970065.1 Chryseobacterium sp. OSA05B
CCTCTGGTCCGTCTAACTGAAATTGCCTATCCCGCGCCGGCGGAGTGCACCTCTAGACGTGTGGCCGGATGCTCAATGAGCACTCTACTGCTTGTCATTCAGGCCCAATGGAGTTCACGAATGGATTCCGTCGAAGACCGCGGCCGCCTCGCCGAGCTGCGTTCACGACCTTCAAGTCGCCCAAAACCGGAAGGTACCCACAAATTACGTGATCGCGCGGAATGCACGCTGTCGTGCGTGAGATTCCCCTTATGCTGGGATTGCCCCGGAGATTCTTGTTTTTCGGCGGTATCAACGCTCGCGTGTGGGGAGACGCATCATTGGGGATGAAATGGGCTCGGTCATGGGGATGACAAGCCGCTATATCAGGAATTTCCGCAGGACCGCACGGCATTCGGCGGCGGCCATTTCAGCGCTGGCACTGGTCGTGTCAGGGC
>NZ_JAHXYH010000147.1 GCF_019970065.1 Chryseobacterium sp. OSA05B
CTGCAGATGTTTCTGTACCGGCTGATGTACCTTCTTCAAAATCGGTACCTCAAGACGATACGGCGGCCTCATCTGCCATTGAACCTCATATCAAAGAGCAGGATAGCCCCCGCTTGGCAGGCAACAATAAGTCTTCCGATCTAGGTCAATATAAGGAGGAGACAGTACCAGTACATCAGGAGCCATCGGTACGCATAGCTCCGGTTGAAAAAATGAATAGTGGCATCCACAGGGACCTAGCCGCTGCTGACTCAAAAATGTTAGACAGTGTGGAGGTATTTGGTTATACCCCCCAAGCAAAAAAGAGTATCACCGGAAGTTCAGTTGTGATCCGAGGCCAACAGGTCAGTCAACGCAATGCGCTCGCTGGCAGGATAGCTGGTGTCAATGTGACCCCACAGACCTTTGGTAGTCCTTTACAGGTCACTGTACGTGAC
>NZ_JAHXYH010000148.1 GCF_019970065.1 Chryseobacterium sp. OSA05B
GGCCACACCTTCGGCAAGACCCACGGCGCCCACGCCGATGACAAGATCGGTCCGGATCCAGAAGCAGCCCCGCTGGAAATGCAGGGCCTGGGCTGGAAGAATGGCCACGGCACCGGCAAGGGCGCGGACACCGTGTCCTCCGGTCTCGAGGTCACTTGGACCTACCACCCAACCCGGTGGGACAACGAGTTCTTCCACATCCTCTTCGCCTACGAGTGGGAGCTCTTCGAGTCCCCAGCAGGCGCCAAGCAGTGGCGCCCGGTCAACGGTGGCGGAGCAGGCTTGGTCCAGCCGGCATTCGATACCCTGGAGCACCGCGAACCGCGCATGCTGACCAGCGACCTGGCTCTGCGCTTCGACCCGATCTACGGCCCGATCTCCAAGAACTTCAAGGAGAACCCGGACCAGTTCGCCGACGCCTTCGCCCGTGCATGGT
>NZ_JAHXYH010000149.1 GCF_019970065.1 Chryseobacterium sp. OSA05B
GAACAGACAGGCAGCAAGCCGGCCGTTTCCGCGCCGTTGTGCTGCCTGTCGCGCGTCATGACTCCAGCGGCCCGACCAGCCAGCTGGCCACGGTGTTCGCCGCGGATGCCGCATTCGACGGGTGGTACCAGCTGGCCTGCACGTCGCGATACAGCCTCTCGAATTCGCTGCCCCTGAAATACGCCCCGCCGCCAAGCAATTGGCCGGCGCCCTGGACGTTCTCCCGGGCTGTCTGCCCGGCCAGGGTCCGCAACGTGACCAGCTTCGGGAACCAGGCCGCACCGTGGTCGACGCCGGATTCCAGGTCTCCGGCCACGGAACGCTGCAGCGCGTCGAGGGCCAGCAGGCGCATCGCTGCGTCGGCCAAGATTCCCCGGGCCCGCACGTCCTGCGAATACTTCACGCCGTCATGGTGCACCCGCTGGCCCAGCGAATC
>NZ_JAHXYH010000014.1 GCF_019970065.1 Chryseobacterium sp. OSA05B
ACCAGTTACCCGAAGCTCTCATATTGGCGTCCTGGGTAAGAAGTAGCCGGTCTGCTTTATCGTACACCATATATTCCCAACCTTTGCCCGGTAGCTTCTTTTCTACCAATCTCCCTCTTCCGTCATAACGGTATTGATAGCATAAATCATTCAATAAGGTATCTGTAATGGTTTGATTGATGGCTTTGGGAGGAATGACAAATGCCAATTGGTTATATTCATTATAAACATAATAGGTATCTGCATATTCTGTATCGGATATCATTTTTCTTAACAAAATGGTCTGCCCTCTTCCATTCTTATATTCATAGGTCTTATTTCCATCTTCATCTATTACGGCATTTCTGTATAATGTATTGGCGGCATATGCAGATGGCGGACTCAAATTGGATTTTGTAGCATTATTCTCCCAAACGGTAGAAGTTACAAATTTAAATACATCGTTTCCTATATTAACACCATATTCAAACTTTACAGGTTTATTACTCCAGGCATTTCCTACCTGCTTCTGTTCCAAAATTCTGTCGAGAGGAGAATTTTCCAGTACCTTCTCTGAAAAGATCTTTTCAGAACCATAGATATCAGGCTGGGTAGCATTCGCCAAAGATAAAGGGACAATCCCTCCATTTTGTGTTCCGCTCTGAGGAACGGGTAGAAAATCATAGACCTGTCTTCCGAAACTATCATATTCAATATGAGTAACGACATCTCTTCCTAAAGGCGAGGCTTTTACATTAACGACCTGTTTAGGTCTTCCAAGACCATCCATATACTGTACGGTTTCAGACGTTTTTGTAGGCTGTCCGCTGATATTATAATCAAGATAAGATTTGGAATACACATAATTTTCTCCCTGGGTAAGCTGAGCATGAGCTGAATGAGCCATCAGCAAGGCCCCGATGGGAATAATTATCTTTTTCATGACTGTGTTTAGTTTTTATAATTGTATTGGTATTCTTTAATAATTTTTCCAGTAGCGCTATTCTCTCTAACCTCCTTCAATCTGTTGGCAGTATCATAAATGTAAAACTCTCTGATTCCTGATGGCGGGGTGATACTGGTCACACCAATTAATGGATTATAAGTATACGTACTGATTTGAAAACCTGATAATGCAGAACTATTTCTGAATGCATCTAATACTGTAACCATAGACTGCTCTGAAGCATCAGTACCTAATTGACCATCATTGTCTGAAGCATTAACGATATTGTCAATTAATGACTGAGAAATATCTGAGAGTTTAGCTCCTTCGATTTTGGCAATAGGCTGGCTTTTGTTATAACCCCAGATGATAGTGGTTGAAACTCCGTTTCTTGTGGTGTATTGCTGTATGTTGCCCTTGGAATCATATTTGTCATAGACAATTTCTGCTGTTGCTACTCCCGTCAATAAGTCATAGGTAGATATAGATTTTGGATTAAAATTAGCAGGATCATTATCGTATTCTGTAAGTGTTTTTGACGTTTCCTTTGAAACAAACCCACTACTTGTCCATTTTTCCAGTTCATTCGTTACTTTTAAAGGTGTTGACACCATATTTTTGAGTACAAGTTTAGAATCTCCTGGTAGAGATGGATACGAGTAGGATGTTTTATAGATAACTTCTCCACTCAGCTCTGCTTTTTGAATTTGAGAAACACTCAGACTCTTATTGTCCAAATAGTTATAAATCGTATTTTGAACAAAATTTCCGTTAGACAGATAATTTTCATCACTAACAACATCAACAACAAACGGCATGGTACGAACTCTACTTTTTTGAACCCAAATCCCTTTTATAAGATTAACTTTAGTCGTGTAATCTTTATCTGTATTAAAATTGCAATTGTTTGTCACATTGTTTCCTTTAATTATATTTTTACAATATGGATGAAAAGGCAGGGTTTTGTAATCTGTCGTTATACGGCGAATTTCATTATTATCTTTAAAGAAAACTTCTTCTCTTAGCTTTCCTCTCTTGTCGCTATTATCAATAAAAAAAACTTTCGAGTTTTTCTGATAATTTTCCAAAACTATATTACTGTAGTTTGAAAGGAAAAATTTTGTATTCACCAGCAAATTATCAGCATAATCAGGAAACCACAAAGAGCTGGTAAATATATATTCTTTATACAAAGAGCCATTTAAATATTCCTGTACTTTACTATATTCCATATTTTGTTTTGAGAAAATGCTCTGTTCTATATTGGATCCTTGCTCAACTATACGTTTAATATTTTGTTGGGCAGCAGGAAAGTTTTGAGTATACTGTGTATATGTGAAAAAATCATAATTTGATTTTAAGATTCCTGAAGAACCTGCAGTACTATTATTCCTATTCTGAAGGTATTTAAATTCACGAATAATCGGGCTACCATAATTGGGAGTATCTATCATTCTTTTTATTCTCAGCCCACTTGTTGTACCAGTTGAGCCTACGACCTGTGGTAGAAAATCAGTGGTGGAATTCCTAGCAATTTTATATGAAAAATCATGAGGTTCATAAATAAACTCAGTGGTTCCTTTTGTTGGGTATATTACTTTTTTCAAGATACCGACGTCAGAATATGCTGGATTCGAATTCCTGCTGTCTCCTGTTATCGTTAAATCACCTGTAATTTTTGAAAAAGTATAGGCAGGAATAATTGGATTATTCTCCGGCTTACCATTCCAATATCCCCAAAAATCTACTGCCCGGGTTGTTTCAGGAGGAAAGAAACCGTCATTATAATATTCAAAGTTATATTCGTCCTGGTTTAGTTTTAACTTTGTTAAAAGCCATCTTTTACTTGCTGAGCCTTTAGGACTAAGACTAAAATCTACAGTTTTAACAGTTTTATATCTGTTTTTAATCAGAATTTTTTCCAGATAGTCATATCTGTAAGAATCATTTAATGTATTCAGATATTCAAACTCTATCGTATAATTATTGTCAAAAACACCGGGCGAGACCTCTTTATCAATAAAGTTTATTTTTTGTAGTTTTACTTTTTTAGTCACATTATATGAAAGATATGGGCTCTGCCATGTAGAAGATTGTCCGCTTCCAGTTACGTGAGATCCATTTATACTCCCTTCAAAGCTATTCTCGGAGGATGTGTTGATCTGGTTCACATATTTATTGATATCAAAAGAAAAAGCTGAAACATTCATGTTTGCGGGATATGGAAGCATATTTTTACGCTTACAGTAATTCATCTCCTCACCCACTCCAAAATCATCATTGTACGTATATGAGATCCTTTTTCCATCTTTAAATACTACCTCTCTCAAATACCAGGAAGTTATCGTCATATTTGGAGCCCCATTCCCACTGACAATACCACCTACAGGTTCCTGTCCAAGGTTACTGCTTATTTCAAGACTGTTCATTTGCCCCCCGAATAAAAAAACATTTCCGTTTCCATCAAATATTTTAAACCCGGAAAATAATGGCCGACAATCCGTCAGGTCCTCTACTGGCTGTTGTTGATAATCACTTATATCCACTACGATATTAGGATCGTTGCAATACACGATAGGAAGACCATTATTAGTCAAATAAAAATATCCGGAAACTCCAAAAAAGTTAAATGAATATTTGTCAGATTCTATTTCAGCCCTCAATCCTGACGAAGTTAAAACAGGATAATTATCTAAATTATAATTGGCTGCAAAAACTTCTTCGTTAGTTTTATTGAGTTTGATAGCCTGCAAAAAACCATTGATCTGACTTGAACCATAAAAATAGTAATCATCCGAATCACCTATAACCTCTCTTGTAATTAAGCCTCCAGGATTTATTGACCAGTTTAATCCATAGTATCCTGATTTTTTTGTTGGTAAAAAGCCTGAGGAATCATATTGTAGATTTAAATCTATATTATAGCCGCCTATAGATTGTGTGAAAATAGGAATACTTATATCTGCCATTCCTGCAAATTTATTCACCGGAATATTTCCTCTTTTTTCATAACTTGATGCTTCAGGAGATTTTATATTGATCGGCGGATTTGTCACTTGAGATAATAAAGAATTGCTTGCTAACGCAGTAAATGCAAAAAGCTTAAAAGTTTTTTCACTGATTCTCATATTTCTATTTCTTAATTAATTTTGTACTCGCCATTTTATTCCCATCCGTCTTTATTGTCACCACATAAGCCCCCTGAATCAAATTCTGAGTACCCAACTTCGTCACCTTATTCTTCGTCTTCAAACTCTGAAGCTGTCTTCCACCCATATCATACAATAGAATATCTGCTTCTTTAAAGTCAAAGCCTATTTCCACGTAAGCATAATCGGATACCGGATTCGGATAAATTTTAATGTCTTGTTTTTCGATCAGCTTATTGATCTGACTGTCTCCCAATTTCACAATCTTCCAGTTCTCTTTTCCAAGTTCTTCTGCGCTGGTTCCTGCCAGAATGATGGAGCCGTCTCTGTTTAATTTAATATCTGAAAGTCTTTCTTCTTTCTTTCTGGATTCTCCTTTGACATATTTTCTCCACTCTTCATTTCCGTCTTGGTTCAGGTACAGCATCCAGAATGTTTCGTCATCTGTTTGTATTTTTCCTTCTGCCTGTGTGTAGCCACCTAAAAGAATTCCTTTTGAAGATTTTTCATCTGCAGAATGAAGGACACTCATACCCATTAAGATATCTCTGTTTTTGAAATTGAAAGATTTCTGCCAGATATCATCACCTCTTTCATTTAAAGAAATCAACCATAAATCAGTTCCTTCTTCAATTCCTACCGTTTTGTTTCCTGACCTTTCAGATCTGGATTCTCCACCGATTAAATATCCAGCTGATGTTAATGCCAATGTTCTGATATGATCATCACCTTTGCCTCCAAAGTTCTTCTCCCATTCTACTTTTCCGGTTTTGTCAAGCTTGACGATCCAGTAGTCTCCTTCACCGAAGTTTTCAGAGTTTTTTGAATAATTGATCATTGATAAATGATCATTGATATTGGAAGGCACACCATTTCTATTGGGCTGCTTTACATCATTCATCATTGATCTTTTATCATTTATATTGAAAGCTGAGCTTCTCGAGTAAATTCCCAACAGTGCGCCTCCGTCTTTAGTTGGAATCATTTTCTCCACTTCATCCAGACCTTTTCCTCCTAAAACAGTTTCAGAAAGAATCTTTCCGTTTTTGTCCAGTCTGGAAATCCAAACGTCTTTTGATCCATAGCCTTTAGAGGAGTTTTGAACATTTCCGGCGGCAATAAATCCAAGATCCGTAGTTTGAATAACAGCTCTGGCTTCCTCATCAGAAGAACCTCCCAGTGTTTTCTGCCAAAGCTCATCTCCAAATTCATTGATTCTGATGAGCCAGATATCAGATCCGCCTTTGGAATCTTCTTTTTTATCTAATCCTTTTCCGGAATAAGAAGTTCCGGCCAGAAGAAACCCTCCTTCCTGAGTGGCTACAGAAGCTGAGAGGTAGTCATGATTCTGTCCTGAGAAATATTTTTCCCAGACCTGCTCACCATGTTGATTGAGTTTAATTAAGTGAAAATCGTAGCCGTTGTTTTGCTTATTACCTTCAGCCTGAAGCTTAGTGCTCTGAATCGAGCTTCCTGAAATAAGATATTGCTGATCAATAGTCGTCGTGACCTGGCTTAGAAAATTCTGTGTAGAAGACTTGATGTCTTTCTGCCACAATACTTCCTGGGCAGACAGCCCCAGAAGTGTGCATAAGGTCAATGCACCGGAATAGAATCTCTTCATCTATTTGGTTTTAAGTTAGTATTAGTTTTTATAAAATAGCCTGACAAATTTAATTTTTTTTAACACATATACAAGTCTCTTTACTGAGATTTAATGTGATTTTTGTTGGTCATTTATTTTTTACTATATCGTCTCATTTTATCAGAACAAATCTATTATCACACAACGACAAAACATGTCGTTTTATATTGTAGTTATAAGTTTAATTAATATTTGAAAATATCAAATTAAAAAACACACACAATAATCTGATAATGAACTTTTATTTGCTGCCCTGCAAAAAAAATTAGCAATTAAAATCATTAATATTAAAATAATTGTATCTTTTCACCGTTGTACTAACATATCTTCCCATGTAAACCAACCATTAAACCTAATCAATTTCCTGTTTAGTTTACGGTAATTTCCTGCAGAAGCACGTGATTACGACACGGATCACACAAAAAAACAACTTCTTATGAAATTATTTTCAGTATTAGAAATCAATACGCTACTAAAAGGTTATATAGTGGGCAGTACTTCGCATTCTGTTTCCTCTCCAGAGCAAATAGAGCTCGCCGGAAATCATCAAATTACTTTTATAGGTCATAAAAAATATGAGAAACTTTGGGAAAGGAGTAAGGCATCCGTAGCTGTTGTCAATAATGACATCTCTATTCAACCTGGTAATAACAGGGCATTTATAAAAGTTAATGATGCAGATCTTGCCATGTGTCAGCTTCTGGAATTGTTTGCGCCCCTTCATCCGCAGTTTGATACAGATATCCACCCTACTGCATCGGTGCATCCTACTGCTATTGTTGGTAAAGGTACCCGTATCGGTGCAGGCACATACATTGGTCCTCATGTTGAACTTGGTGAAAATGTAACTATCTACCCTAACGCTACTATTTTGGATCATAGCACAGTGGGTAAAAACAGTACAGTATGGAGCGGTGTTGTTATCCGGGAAAACTGTCACATTGGTAGAAACACGATATTACACCCTAATTCAACTATCGGTGCCGATGGTTTTGGTTTCAGGCCCTGTCCAGAAAGGGGATTGGCAAAAATTCCACAAATTGGTAATGTTGTCATTGGCGACTGGGTAGAAATTGGTGCGGGTGCATGCGTAGACCGGGGCAAATTCAGTTCTACTATTGTTGGTGATGGCTGTAAAATTGATAACCTTGTTCAGATAGGTCATAACAGTGTACTGGGCAAATTTTGTATTATGGCAGGCAACAGTGGCCTTGCTGGTAGTGTTACCCTGGGAGACGGCGTTATGATTGGTGGAAGTGCCTCTATTAAAGATCACACTACTATTGGTAGCGGTGCAATTATAGGCGCCGGATCCGGTGTTGCGGGCAATGTTCCCGCAGGTAAAACCTATCTTGGCTACCCAGCCGCTGAAGCACGTACTACGCTAAAACAATGGGCTACAATTAAAAAACTTGCTGGAAACAGTTAATTTATATAAGAGTTTTATCTAAAAAATATGCCGCTGCAAAAAACAGTGGTTTTTATTTTTTATGGGATGTGCAGGAGGCTTACACCCAAAAGGGTGTTATAACTTTGCCAGTCTAAAATTATATTCTGAAATTATTTTTGAAATTTTAAATAGCATTTTTTATTATTTGGATTTAGTAGCTTTCCATTTTTTATACCGTAAATATATTTCCCATTAAATATCGTACGATCTTTTTCATTTTCTAAAAAGCTTTGATACTGAGCATTCAAAACTAAAGTATCATTTTTAGCTGACCAAGTTCCAGATAGCTTTTCAACAGAACTCGGATATATCAAAACAAACCTGTTGTTTTTTTCAACGAAGAGTATATTGACGGGAGCATCTGTAGAATAACATTTGTTCTTATATCTACCTAGCTTAATTTTAGAACTGCAACTCCATAGAAAAAGACAAAAAAGAAGAATTAGAGTATTTTTCATTTTTATTTTAAACCTGATCTTATATTGGTAAATATAACGGTTTTCTCAAATAATAAACCACTGCAATTTTACAGTGGTTTTGTTTTATCTGGGACAAAAGCGAGAAGCTTGCACTAGCCGAGGGCAAAACTACATACCATAAATTTTAGGTTGGCAATTTTTACAAATAATAGTTTCACAAGCAGTTGTATCCATAGAGATAGGATTGTGTATCAAATCCTTAGTTTTAGTATCAATGTAATAAAAACTAAGGTTTATGCTATAGATTTCTCCAGCGTAATTTAAAATTTCTTTATAATTCTTCGGAGTAAAACTATTTAACTTGACTTTACCTAATATTGTCCCTTTTTCTACAATATCATTTTTTTTTAGAACAACATCTTTCATTAAATCATAAATAATAACCTGATTATCATTATATATTATTGCAATATAATCTAATTCACTACCAACATCAACTACTTTACCATTCACAATTGATCTTACTACAGCACTCTCATTATTAGTTATAATAGTTAAATCAACAGGAGTTATATCAGGATTCTCCTTTAAAAAAGTTCCTTTATATATTTGTTGAGCCTCATTATTTTTATAACCCTTTATAATTTTTCCTCTATCTATAGGACAATTACAGGATTGAGAAAATATTTGCTGAAATAAGCCGATAAAGAAAAATATATAACAAATTTTCATTTTTAAAATATTTAATTAATTCCCTTGGATAGTTTTTTTAATTTCCGCTTCAATCTGTTTATTTCTTTCGTTTTGTTTTTTAATAGAATCTGGAAGAGTGTAATCTTTTACTTTTGTTTTCGATAACGGTCCTTCTGTAACAACAGGTTTTATATCATCATAACTATTTCTTACAGCTACACCATTATTTGACGCAGTTTCTGCTTCTACAGCTTTATATTCAGATAAGGAACTATTAAAACCTTCAATAGGGGTTTGATCGTATGCATCGAGCGATACACCATCATCTACACTCCAGAGATTAAAATGGTTAAGTTCGTGAACTAATGAAGATGCCGGTGAAAGTATTTCTCCGGTTGTTAATCCTTCACCTCCCAAAGTTGGATTCCATTTAGTTGTTTGATCCGAACTATTAAAAACAGTCACTGAAGATTCTACCATTTGAGTCGTTTTAGAACTATTCAACGCATCAACCACATCTTTTTGGTTGCTCATAGCATTTAAAGCTTGATATGCAGATTTAACAAAACTATTGTCAATCCCTTTTAGTTTTTGAATATCATTAACGGATGATAACCGTATTGATTCGTTATTTCCATACTTAATTACAATATCATTAACACCACGACCATCAGGATCAATAAATCTTATAGGGTTATCTACAGCGTAATTATAAGTAGAATGCCTTCTGTATTTCTCCGCCAAAGGATCCACTACTCCCCATCTCCCAATATCAGGCATATAGAATCTCGCACCATAATCGTACATCCCTGTTCCTATTTGAAGTTCTTTTCCATTGTATTTATACTGATACTGAGGATTGGCACCTACCGCATTATAGC
>NZ_JAHXYH010000150.1 GCF_019970065.1 Chryseobacterium sp. OSA05B
CAGCAACTTGATCGCAAATGCGTTTTACGACGTCCATCTCATGGGTGATCAGCAGAATCGTGAGACCCAGACGACGGTTGATATCTTTTAGTAATTCCAGGATTGCGCGGGTGGTAGCTGGATCCAGTGCACTGGTAGCTTCATCACACAGCAATACTTTTGGATTACTGGCCAGCGCACGGGCAATGGCTACGCGTTGTTTTTGTCCACCGGAAAGATTCGCCGGGTAGGCATCATGCTTATCTTCCAGCCCGACCAGGCTCAGCAGCTCGGAAACTCGTTTCTTAATATCGGCTGAAGAAAGATTGTCGAGTTCGAGTGGCAGGGCAACGTTGCCAAAAACGGTGCGTGACGACAGCAGGTTAAAGTGCTGGAAAATCATGCCAATCTGGCGGCGTGCGCGGGTCAGCGCTTTCTCTGAGAAGGACATCAGATC
>NZ_JAHXYH010000151.1 GCF_019970065.1 Chryseobacterium sp. OSA05B
ATCATCAGTCGTGCGATTGATTACGTGAAACTGAAAATTTAACGTCTGTTCCGCTGGTCAAAACGCAAAAAGAGCCTGCCCGAAAAGCAGGCTCTTTTTTTGCACCTGCTGCACCACAGTTGAACATTCTGCGGCACCGGGGCGACATCTTTATTCCTCCCCGTCGGACAGGGCAGGTGTAATTACCTGAAAATCCCATCGAATCAATGTGGCATGTTTGTTGCTGAGAACTTATTTCTTGCTAGCAATGTTAAAAATCTTTGGCTGGCGTTGACAGGAAATAAGGGAGACGACGAATGACAACATTGAATATGCCCATGACAATCGCGGCCAGCGCACGGTGGCGGCAGTTAGTTCTGGGGCTGATTTGCATGGCGGCGATTTCCAGTCCGCAATATGTCTGGACTCTGCTGACTAAACCGCTCGCGCTTAAAC
>NZ_JAHXYH010000152.1 GCF_019970065.1 Chryseobacterium sp. OSA05B
GTCGCCGTAGGCCACGAGCACCAGCTGGCCGACGAACAGCTTCTGGCGGCGGCCCTCGGCGGACTGCAGCGCGGTGTGCTGGCCGATCTCGGTCACCCGGGCCACCACCACGTCGCCGGCGGCAGGGGCCAGCGCGGCGCCGCCCAGAAGATGGAAGTCGCCCGGGTTGCGCTGCAGCTGCGCGCCGACGAAGCGGGTGGTGTAGGCGGTGCGGATGGCGGCCACGGTGCGGGCGCCCAGCTCCTGGCGGACGCTCGACAGCGCCGCCGACGGGGTTGGGTGCTCTTCGATGATTGGTGCAATACCCATGGCGGGTTCTCCTTGCTCGCTTTCCACGGGGAACCTGCGCCCCGCGGCCGGCCGTTCGGCTCGACTATTTACAGTAAAGTCGCCCGGGGTTAACCGAACGTGGACATCCGATGAGATGGGCAGGAG
>NZ_JAHXYH010000153.1 GCF_019970065.1 Chryseobacterium sp. OSA05B
GGCTCACCTTCTGCGGTGCCCTGCACCTCAATCATGCGGCCATCTTCCATCATCACCACGTTCATGTCGGTTTCTGCCGCTGAGTCTTCGACATACTCGAGATCACACAGCGCTTCGCCTTTCACGATGCCTACGGAAACCGCTGCAACCATGCCTTTCATCGGATTAGCTTTCAGTTTACCTGCAGCTACCAGCGCATTCAGTGCATCCGCCAGAGCAACGCAAGCACCAGAAATGGACGCAGTGCGCGTGCCGCCGTCCGCCTGCAACACAGCACAGTCGGGCGTAATGGTGAATTCACCCAGCTTTTTCAGATCCACCGCAGCACGCAGGGAACGGGCAATCAGGCGCTGAATTTCCAGGGTACGACCGCCTTGCTTGCCTTTTGCGGCGTCACGCGCATTACGCGTATGGGTAGAACGCGGCAACATGCCG
>NZ_JAHXYH010000154.1 GCF_019970065.1 Chryseobacterium sp. OSA05B
CTGCTGCGCATTGCGGTGCTCGATGATGTTCCGGTGCTCGCCTACGGCATCCGCACGGATTTCCGCACCCGCGCATTCCCCGGCTCGGCCCGGCTGATGGAACTGGCGCACTCGCTGGAAGAGCTGAAGACCATTTGCCGCTGCGGGCGCAAGGCCATGTTCAATACCCGGCGCGTGGGCCAGGATGTGGTGTTCGACGGGGACCAGGTGGCCATCGACGGCGCGGACGTCTGGTACGAATCGCTGTGCGCCGCGTGCTATCTGGAGCTTTCCGGGGGAACGCTCGGTTAATCCTGCGCGGTGGCGCAGGCCGGGGAAAGCAGCCCGGCGACGGCCCGTTGCAGGCCCCAGTCGTACCCGTCGCTTTCCTCCGAAGCCACATCCAGCTGGATGAGGTTCTGGCGGTAGGCGACAAAGCCCAGCACGTGGTTGAGC
>NZ_JAHXYH010000155.1 GCF_019970065.1 Chryseobacterium sp. OSA05B
GATCAGCACTGCGAACAGTGCGATCATCAGGATCATCGAGGGGTTGAAAGCGCCACCGGCGGCCTGGGCGATCACCAGAGAGTTCACGTAAATTACCTGCTAACGATTCGTTGCGAATGCTGAAAATTCCGGATGCTGCAGGCGTCGGCGACGCGCAGAACAGCAAAGACGCCCCACCCAGACCCGGTTAAGGGCATAGGTCAGGCGTCTTTAGTCTAATGGGTGAGCGACTACTGGCGAACAATTTAAGCGTCCGGTGAAGTCATGCTGATCTAATCCTCATCGTTTTCATAGCTTTGTGCACTGGCGAAAATTGCGTCCTTGGGCATGGCAATCCCCAAATGCTTCCAGGCGCTGGGCATCGCGATGCGCCCGCGCGGGGTGCGCCCCATCAGGCCCTCGCGCACCAGGTACGGCTCGGCGACGGTTTCCAC
>NZ_JAHXYH010000156.1 GCF_019970065.1 Chryseobacterium sp. OSA05B
ATCCTGGTTGCCGGCCGCGCCTTGCAGGGCGTGTCCGGCGCGGTGCTGCCGCTGGCCATCGGCATGGTCCGCTCCACCTTCCCCGAGCGCAAGATCGGCACCGGCATCGCGGTGGTCTCCACCTCCGCGCTGATCGCCGGCGCGGGCGGCATGCTCGGCGGCGGGTTGTTCCTCGACTACGCCACCTGGCACTGGATCTTCTGGACCGCAGCGATCTTCGCCTGCGTGGCCGCGCTGCTGGTGCACTTCGGCATCGCCCGCGAGCCGAAGGCCTCGCTGGCCTCCGCGGTGCACGTGGACTGGGTCGGCGGATTGATGTTCGGCCTGGGCATCGCCGGCGCGCTGTACGGCCTGACCCTGAGCAAGGGTCTGGGCTTCACCAGCCCGAAGGTGCTGCTCTTCCTGCTCGGCGGACTGGTGCTGCTGGCGCTGT
>NZ_JAHXYH010000157.1 GCF_019970065.1 Chryseobacterium sp. OSA05B
AGACTGAAGCGTACACCGAGGGGGGCTCTGACGAGTTGTTGAAGTGGATCAAGAAGACTGCTCGCCGGCGCATCCCTGTGGTGATTGATGCTTACAGTCCTGCACGCGTGTTTGAGGCTCCATTGAAGCAGGAGAAGTGCTTCGTGCGCGTCCTGAGCGGTAATGAGTTCCCTCAGGCTTGCATGGGTTTGCATGATGCTGTGAAAGATGGCTCTGTGACCCATTTTGATCAGCAGGAGTTGAATGATTCGGTTGCTGGCGCGACAAAGCGGCCTGTTGGCAAGGCTGGTGCGTGGGCGTTTACCCGTGATGATCTTGATGTTGATTTAACCCCGTTGATGAGTGCTGTTTGCGCGCATTTCGGGGCTGTGAAGTTTGGTAAGCGCCGACCCAAGTCTGGTGCTTCTGGAGGGGGTGTTGTGGTGTGCTGATC
>NZ_JAHXYH010000158.1 GCF_019970065.1 Chryseobacterium sp. OSA05B
CAATGGAATTCAGCCCCATGATGGTGCCGCGCCGCTGCGGCGGCACCAATGTCAGCGTGGTGGTCATCAGCAACGGCAGGACGATGGCCGTGCCCAGGGCTTGGACGATGCGCGCGGCAAGCAGCATGGCGAAGCTCGCAGCGAGCGCCGCGGCCGCCGTGCCCAAGATGAAGCTGATGACTGCGACCAGGAACAGCGAGCGGTGGTTGAAGCGCTGGAGCAGGAATCCCGTGGTGGGGATGACCACCGAAAGCGTCAGCAGGAAACCGGTAGTGAGCCACTGGCCGGTGGCCGCGGAAATCTGCAGGTCCGACATGATCCCCGGCAACGCCACGGTCAGCACCGTTTCGTTGAGGATCATCATGAAGGCAGCCAGCGCCAATGCGGTGATGACGCCGGTGATCTGCCGGGTGGACAGCGACGGGGCGGCGG
>NZ_JAHXYH010000159.1 GCF_019970065.1 Chryseobacterium sp. OSA05B
GCTGTGGGCCACCGCAATCAGCAAGACCGTGCTGCTGGCCGCGGGCCTGCTGGTGCTCCTGGGCGCCGCAGTGCTACTGGCCCGTTGGCTGGTCGGAATGGAATCGGTGCAGGAATTCCTCACCCGGTACCCGGGGGAGACCCACCTGCCCGAGGGCGCCCCGGTGGGGCTTCCTGCCTGGATGGGCTGGCAGCACTTCTTCAACATCTTCCTGATGGTGCTGATCATCCGTTCGGGTTGGCAGGTGCGCACCCAGCGCCGGCCGCCGGCGAGCTGGACCGCGAAGTTCGGCAAGAACCCCAAGAAGATCAGCATCAACCTGTGGTTCCACCAGTTCCTGGACATCCTCTGGCTGGTCAACGGCGCGGTGTTCGTCATCCTGCTGCTGACTACCGGGCAGTGGATGCGAGTGGTGCCCACCAGCTGGGAAG
>NZ_JAHXYH010000015.1 GCF_019970065.1 Chryseobacterium sp. OSA05B
ATTGATAAAAGATGATTGATCGCTGATGTATTGACTGGAAGGTCTTGATCCACATTACTCATTACTGATCAATCATGATTTATAATTGATGATTGATGATTGATAAGCCATCATTGATCTTTTATCATTGATCACTTATGTTCTATCTTTTATCATTGATGTTTTGGGTTAGGTATATAACAAAAAAAGTCTCACACAAAACTGTATGAGACTTTTTAATAAAAACTGGCGGCGGCCTACTCTCCCGCTTTCGCAGTACCATCGGCGCTGGTGGGCTTAACTTCTGTGTTCGGAATGGGAACAGGTGAGCCCCACCGCTAAAACCACCCTAAAGAAGGTATATAAGATATCAGAAGTTAGATTTCAGATATCAGACCTGAAGTCTGTTATCTGATGTCTTGTATCTGACATCTGGTTTAATTCGATAAAAACATTCACAAAGACAAAACCTTTACTGCGCATAAAAGGCCTATATATAGCAACCATAGGCTATAAATCTACGGGTAATTAGTACTACTTGGCTATGACATTACTGCCTTTACACCTATAGCCTATCAACGTCGTCATCTCCAACGACCCTTAAAAGATGTCTCATCTTGAGGCGAGTTTCGCACTTATATGCTTTCAGTGCTTATCTCTTCCAAACGTAGCTACTCAGCGGTGCTCCTGGCGGAACAACTGATACACCAGAGGTTTGTTCAATTCGGTCCTCTCGTACTAGAATCAAGCCCTCTCAAACATCTAACGCCCGCAATAGATAGAGACCGAACTGTCTCACGACGTTCTGAACCCAGCTCGCGTGCCACTTTAATGGGCGAACAGCCCAACCCTTGGGACCTTCTCCAGCCCCAGGATGTGACGAGCCGACATCGAGGTGCCGAACCTCCCCGTCGATGTGAGCTCTTGGGGGAGACTAGCCTGTTATCCCCGGAGTACCTTTTATCCTATGAGCGATGGCCCTTCCATACGGAACCACCGGATCACTATGTCCTGCTTTCGCACCTGATCGACTTGTTGGTCTCACAGTCAAGCACCCTTATGCCATTACACTCTACGCACGGTTACCAAGCGTGCTGAGGGTACCTTTGAAAGCCTCCGTTACTCTTTTGGAGGCGACCACCCCAGTCAAACTACCCACCACGCAATGTCCTTCCATACAGAAGTTAGGCTCCAAGTAAGTAAAGGGTGGTATTTCAACGTTGGCTCCACGAACACTAGCGTGCCCGCTTCAAAGCCTCCCACCTATCCTACACATTACTTACTCAAAGTCAATACGAAGTTATAGTAAAGGTTCACAGGGTCTTTTCGTCCCATTGCGGGTACTCGGCATCTTCACCGAGACTACAATTTCACAGAGCTCATGGTTGAGACAGTGCCCAGATCGTTACACCATTCGTGCAGGTCGGAACTTACCCGACAAGGAATTTCGCTACCTTAGGACCGTTATAGTTACGGCCGCCGTTTACTGGGGCTTCAGTTAATGCCTTCGGTTTAACCCTAAGCACCTTCCTTAACCTTCCAGCACCGGGCAGGTGTCAGACCCTATACTGCATCTTTCGATTTTGCAGAGTCCTGTGTTTTTGATAAACAGTCGCCTGGGCCTCTTTACTGCGGCCACCATTGCTGATGGCGTCTCTTCTCCCGAAGTTACGAGACTATTTTGCCTAGTTCCTTAACCATGATTCACTCTAGCACCTTAGGATTCTCTCCTCGACTACCTGTGTCGGTTTTGGTACGGGTTGCTTCACTTCGGCTTTTCTTGGAAGCACTTTCCCTACAACAACTTCGCCCGAAGGCTAGGTCTTGACTATTCCGTCAGTCTCCAGTAAGTACGGCACTCCGTCCCCTTTTTAGTGTGAGCAAGTATGGGAATATTAACCCATTGTCCATCCACTACCCCTTTCGGGTTCGCGTTAGGTCCCGACTAACCCTCAGCTGATTAGCATGGCTGAGGAAACCTTAGTCTTTCGGTGAGCGGGTTTCTCGCCCGCTTTATCGTTACTTATGCCTACATTTTCTTTTCTATCCGCTCCACAATACCTCACGATACTGCTTCGGCGCAAATAGAATGCTCTCCTACCAGATATACCCCTAAGGTATAAATCCATAGCTTCGGTAATATGTTTATGCCCGATTATTATCCATGCCGGACCGCTCGACTAGTGAGCTGTTACGCACTCTTTAAATGAATGGCTGCTTCCAAGCCAACATCCTAGCTGTCAATGCAGTCCAACCGCGTTGCTTCAACTTAACATATATTTGGGGACCTTAGCTGTTGGTCTGGGTTCTTTCCCTCTCGGACATGGACCTTAGCACCCATGCCCTCACTGCCGACCATCATTTATTAGCATTCGGAGTTTGTCAGGAATTGGTAGGCGATGAAACCCCCGCATCCAATCAGTAGCTCTACCTCTAATAAACTGTAAATCGACGCTGCACCTAAATGCATTTCGGAGAGTACGAGCTATCTCCCAGTTTGATTGGCCTTTCACCCCTACCCACAGGTCATCCGAAGACTTTTCAACGTCAACCGGTTCGGTCCTCCACTCTGTGTTACCAGAGCTTCAACCTGCCCATGGGTAGATCACAAGGTTTCGCGTCTAATCCTGCTAACTAAGCGCCCTATTCAGACTCGCTTTCGCTCCGGCTCCGGACCTTAAGTCCTTAACCTCGCTAGCAAAATTAACTCGTAGGCTCATTATGCAAAAGGCACGCCGTCACCCAACTTGTGGGCTCCGACCGCTTGTAGGCGTACGGTTTCAGGTTCTATTTCACCCTTCTATTCGAAGTGCTTTTCACCTTTCCTTCACAGTACTTGTTCACTATCGGTCTTTCAGGAGTATTTAGCCTTGGAGGATGGTCCCCCCATATTCAGACAGGATTTCACGTGTCCCGCCCTACTCATTTATCACTTAAATATGCCTTTCATATACGGGGCTATCACCCTCTATGGCTGTTCTTTCCAGAACATTCTATTAAACATATAAAAGCTTTTGGGCTAATCCGCTTTCGCTCGCCGCTACTTACGGAATCTCTTCGATTTCTTTTCCTCCGGGTACTTAGATGTTTCAGTTCTCCGGGTTTGCTCTCCAAATAAATTTGGAGTGACTGGTCTTCAACCAGACGGGTTGCCCCATTCGGACATCTGCGGATCAATTCGTGTGTGCCGATCCCCGCAGCTTTTCGCAGCTTACCGCGTCCTTCTTCGCCTCTGAAAGCCTAGGCATCCGCCATACGCCCTTAACGATTTCTTTCCTATTTTTAGTTACTCAAGCGCTTCTATGCGCTCGGTTTTCTCTTTGTGATATTTTTACCGTTAATGTCAATGATCTTAATGTCTTCTTGTCTGTCTGATAAACGAATATTGTTATTGGCTCTATCCGTAACTTTTAAATCAAACTTCCAAAACTGTGGAGAATAAGGGAGTCGAACCCTTGACCTCCTGCGTGCAAGGCAGGCGCTCTAGCCAGCTGAGCTAATTCCCCCTCTAGTAGACTTGGAGAATAAAGAACAAAGAATTATATCTCTTCTTTTCTCTTTCTTCTTCCCGTCCTTTTAATTAGTAGTCTCGGGCAGGCTCGAACTGCCGACCTCTACATTATCAGTGTAGCGCTCTAACCAGCTGAGCTACGAGACTTCATTAATTTTAGTTGTCGGTTGTCGGTTCTTTGTTGCTAGTAAAACTAACTTCTAATTTCTAACCTCTAACTTCTTTTACTAAAATCTCTCTCCCTCTGATACTAATTTCTAGTGGGTTTTGTTTTATATATGATAAATGATGCTTGATAATTGATATATAGAATAATCTATTCATATCTCTTATACTTTATCATCTATCTTTTATAGTATAGCAACCAAATAAAAAACTAAAGCTTTACTTTAAGCAGAATCAATGTACATTTAAGTACTTTTTTTCTTTATCGTCTTTAAGACGCTCTAAAATGAGATGTTCCAGCCGCACCTTCCGGTACGGCTACCTTGTTACGACTTAGCCCTAGTTACCTGTTTTACCCTAGGCAGCTCCTATTACGGTCACCGACTTCAGGTACCCCAGACTTCCATGGCTTGACGGGCGGTGTGTACAAGGCCCGGGAACGTATTCACCGCGCCATGGCTGATGCGCGATTACTAGCGATTCCAGCTTCATAGAGTCGAGTTGCAGACTCCAATCCGAACTGAGACCAGCTTTCGAGATTCGCATCCAGTCACCTGGTAGCTGCCCTCTGTACTGGCCATTGTATTACGTGTGTGGCCCAAGGCGTAAGGGCCGTGATGATTTGACGTCATCCCCACCTTCCTCTCTACTTGCGTAGGCAGTCTCACTAGAGTCCCCAACTGAATGATGGCAACTAGTGACAGGGGTTGCGCTCGTTGCAGGACTTAACCTAACACCTCACGGCACGAGCTGACGACAACCATGCAGCACCTTGAAAAATGTCCGAAGAAAAGTCTATTTCTAAACCTGTCATTTCCCATTTAAGCCTTGGTAAGGTTCCTCGCGTATCATCGAATTAAACCACATAATCCACCGCTTGTGCGGGCCCCCGTCAATTCCTTTGAGTTTCAGACTTGCGTCCGTACTCCCCAGGTGGCTAACTTATCACTTTCGCTTAGTCTCTGAATCCGAAAACCCAAAAACGAGTTAGCATCGTTTACGGCGTGGACTACCAGGGTATCTAATCCTGTTCGCTCCCCACGCTTTCGTCCATCAGCGTCAGTTGTTGCTTAGTAACCTGCCTTCGCAATTGGTGTTCTAAGTAATATCTATGCATTTCACCGCTACACTACTTATTCCAGCTACTTCAACAACACTCAAGACCTGCAGTATCAATGGCAGTTTCACAGTTAAGCTGTGAGATTTCACCACTGACTTACAGATCCGCCTACGGACCCTTTAAACCCAATAAATCCGGATAACGCTTGCACCCTCCGTATTACCGCGGCTGCTGGCACGGAGTTAGCCGGTGCTTATTCGTATAGTACCTTCAGCTTTCCACACGTGGAAAGGTTTATCCCTATACAAAAGAAGTTTACAACCCATAGGGCCGTCGTCCTTCACGCGGGATGGCTGGATCAGGCTCTCACCCATTGTCCAATATTCCTCACTGCTGCCTCCCGTAGGAGTCTGGTCCGTGTCTCAGTACCAGTGTGGGGGATCACCCTCTCAGGCCCCCTAAAGATCGTAGACTTGGTGAGCCGTTACCTCACCAACTATCTAATCTTGCGCGTGCCCATCTTTATCCACCGGAGTTTTCAATTTCAAGTGATGCCACTCAAAATATTATGGGGTATTAATCTTCCTTTCGAAAGGCTATCCCCCTGATAAAGGCAGGTTGCACACGTGTTCCGCACCCGTGCGCCGCTCTCAGTCTCCCGAAGGAAACCTACCGCTCGGCTTGCATGTGTTAGGCCTCCCGCTAGCGTTCATCCTGAGCCAGGATCAAACTCTCCATTGTATGTTTTTCCTGACCCGCTCAAAGTTTTATTACGCTTTAGTTTTTTTCTTACTTGGTTGTATATTGTATGTCAATGATCTTTTTTCTTTCCGCAATATATAAGGAAGCTTTTCTGTCGTTCTGTTCCTTATTTGCGGTTGCAAAAGTAATTATTTATTTTTAATCGACCAAATGTTTTCGGAGAAAATTTTAAAGTTTTTTAAGTAACCTTAAACTCTCCTAAACCTCAATCTTTACTCGCTTCTGCTCCCCGTTTAACCGGACTGCAAAGATACAAACTTTTTTAACTCTCACAACTTTTATTTCTAAAAATTTTAAGAAGCTTTTCGTCTCCATCCTAAAGCTCATTTAAATCATTATGCTTATCTAAAAGCTCTTCTGTGCTACCGAAAC
>NZ_JAHXYH010000160.1 GCF_019970065.1 Chryseobacterium sp. OSA05B
CTTCCGGGCTCACTTCGATCTTCAGTTGCGAAGCGAAACGTGCCGCTCGCATCATGCGCAGCGGATCGTCCGAGAAGGAGATATCCGGCGAACCGGGAGTCCTGATCTGTTGGTCGGTCAGCGACGAGACACCGTCGAACGGGTCGACCAGCTCTAGCTCGGGCAGACGCAAGGCCATGGCATTCATGGTGAAGTCGCGGCGGAAAAGATCATCATGCAAGTTGTCGCCGAAGGCCACTACCGGCTTGCGTGAATCCTTGTCATAGGCATCAGCTCGGTAGGTCGTGACTTCGAGCGTGTATGTGCCCTTTTTGAAGGCAATGGTGCCGAACTCCCGACCCACATCCCACGTATTGTCTGCCCAGCCGGCAATAATTTTCAGGGTATCCTCGGGCCGTGCACTGGTGGTGAAGTCGAGATCGGGTGAAACC
>NZ_JAHXYH010000161.1 GCF_019970065.1 Chryseobacterium sp. OSA05B
TCATCGCTCCGTGGGAGTTGCCGTGCTCCCCGGCCATCATGTAATCGCCGTTGCGCAGCAGGATCAGCGCCTCTTCCATGACGTCGGTGCAGCGGGCGATATCGGTGACGCCGGCGGCGATCATGTCCTGTTCGCTGAGGTAGCGGAAGTTGATTGCGGTCATTGGTGGACCTTTCGTGAATGACGTGCGGAAGCTGGTGGTTGGTGGATTGCTAGATGGCGGCTTCGCCGGTTTCGCCGGTGCGGACGCGGACGATCTGCTCCAGCGAGGCGACCCAGACCTTGCCGTCGCCGATTTCGCCGTCCGGGCCGGTCCGCGCTGCGTCGAGAATGGCGCCCAGCGCGCTGTCCACCTTCGCGTCCGGAACGAGCAGTTCCAGCCGGATCTTGGTGCGGAAGTTCACCGAGTACTCCTGGCCCCGGTAGTATTC
>NZ_JAHXYH010000162.1 GCF_019970065.1 Chryseobacterium sp. OSA05B
ACCCTGCGCCGCAAGCACGTCAAACCTGCCCGTGCATCGTTGAAGTTGGAGTTCACCGGAAAATCGGGGCAGCCCCAGTCCATTCGTGTGAGCAATCCCAAGCTGATGCGCATCCTCGAGGAGCTGAAAGACATGCCAGGCCACGAACTCTTCCGATTTCTCGATGAGAACCACCATGCGCACCGCATGGATGCCGATCGGGTGAACAGCTACCTGCGCCAGGCCATGGGCGGGCCTTTTACGGCCAAGGACTTCAGGACATGGGGCGGCACGACCTGCGCACTGCAGGCGATGCTGGAAGTCCCGGGCACCGCCCCGCAGCGCCCGGAACAGCTGGCCAAGCACGCGGTGGAAACGGCCGCCGCGAAGCTCGGCAATACCCCGACGATCGCCCGGGAATCCTACATCGATCCAAGGGTCCTGCTCTTGTG
>NZ_JAHXYH010000163.1 GCF_019970065.1 Chryseobacterium sp. OSA05B
GCTGCTGGGTGGTTCCGCGGCCGACCGTTCCGACCGGGCGCGAATGCTGCTCCTGGGCGGAATTTGCGGTGCGGCGCTCACCTCGGCACTGGCAGTGGCCAGTTTCAGCGGGTCGCTGGGCGTCGCGGTGTTGTGCGTCGCCCATGTGCTCATGGAGCTGCGCGGAGGCTACTTCGGCACCGTCACGAATGCGGCGCTGAAGGACGTGGTCCATCCCAAGCAGCTGGGACGCGCCATGGCGGCGAACCAGGGGCGCGATTCGGCGCTCATGCTGGGCGCTGCCCCGCTGGGCGGACTGCTGCTCGGACTGGGCGCAGCATTTGCCCTGCTGGCTGTCAGTTTCCTGCAGCTGCTCGCCGCCGCTTCGGGATTCGCGCTGCGCGGGCCGTTGCGCGCAGCTGAAGCCGGCTCCAAGCCCGTGGAAAACTC
>NZ_JAHXYH010000164.1 GCF_019970065.1 Chryseobacterium sp. OSA05B
GTCACCGGCGAATGGGTGGTGGTCATCGAGTTCAACTCCGAGGGCACCAAGACTTTCGCCGACACCACCCAGCGGTTGATCTCGCTGACAGGTTCGCGCAACCAGTTCGCCATCGTGCTCGACGGCAACACCATCTCCGCTCCGACCACCAACGCCGTGATCTCCGACGGCCGCCCGCAGATTTCCGGCGGCTTCACCCAGGAGACCAGCCAGGCGCTGGCCGAGCAGCTGAAGTACGGCGCCCTGCCGATCAGCTTCGACATCCAGTCCGAGCAGCAGGTATCGGCCACCCTGGGCGCCGACCAGCTCAAGGCCGGCCTGATCGCCGGCATCATCGGCCTGATCGCGGTGTTCATCTACTCGATCTTCCAGTACCGCGCGCTGGGCTTCGTGACCATCGCGTCGCTGCTGGCCTCCGGCGTGCTGACC
>NZ_JAHXYH010000165.1 GCF_019970065.1 Chryseobacterium sp. OSA05B
GTAGAACCCCCGGCGCAACGGCGGCGGGCCATTCCCCAGCGGGGTGATGGCCCGCCGCCGTTGGTTGCGGGAAGGCTATTTTCCGTCCGGCCCGGGGTCCTGCCTGTCGACGACCGGAACTGCACCGGTGGGCGGTCCGGAACTCACCTTGTCCACGACCTGGCGCAGCTCGTCGGAGAACAGGGTGTCCTTGGCCGCGTGCTTGGTGCGGTAGCCCGAACGTCCGATCATGTGGGCGGACACCGGAGCGGTCAGCAGCTGCATGGCCCACGCCAGGATCAGCACCGGGACGATGGTCCAGTTGCGCAGGTGGATGGCCAGCCCGGCGAAGATCAGCAGGAAGCCGAGCACCTGGGGCTTGGTGGCCGCGTGCATGCGGGTGAGCATGTCGGGGAAGGTCAGCAGGCCGATGCCCGCGATCAGGGACAT
>NZ_JAHXYH010000016.1 GCF_019970065.1 Chryseobacterium sp. OSA05B
GTTTGCAGTGTTTATGAAAAGGCAGCGATTTTCCAGGATGTAAATGTATCGTCCATATTTTTATTTTTTCGTTTTCAAAAACAAGGTATTCACCTACACTTTGATTGTCTAAATTTTCTTCCAGAGATAATTTCAGCTGTTCTGTCCACAATGAATTCCAGTTTCCATCTTTATTTATTTCCATGGCTCTTAAAATTTTATAATAGTTTCACCGATTTTATGACACTTTTCATCATGATCTGTTTTTTTATTTTCTATATTAAATATCTCACCTGCTATATTAAGGATTGCAAAGACTTGTGAACAGACTCTCCAAAATTGCTAAATAGCCATCAATATGGCAATTTCTTTGCAAATTTACAACAACCATTTATTATCATTTATCATGTTATTACAATTTCAAGTGCGCAATATTGAAGGCTGTTATACATAGTATTATCATCTATAACATTACATATTGATATTTCTAGTTTAATAAACATCAAACATTGAAATTTGAGAGATTGCTTTTAAATTCAGTATAATAAAAAATATAAATATGCGCCTTTTCATCTATAGGTTTGATTTTTTTTAACATTATAGAAGTTAATTACAGAAATTTTCATATAAATGTATTTCTATAATTTGCTTTCCCTTTTCCAATATTCTCCGTTAATATGTCTTTATTACATAAGATATTTTGGAAACCATATATCATATATATTGTATGACGCCAATTTAATTATAGTATATAGATTCTACAATAACGGTCAAAATGGATAGTGAAAATTTGCTATTGAAATAACAAATTTTCACTATCCATTTTGTAGCATTAGCACAATGATATTTTAAAGCTGACTTTCGAAAACACTGAATGTAGCTTAGTTCATCAAATAAGAGTTGTAAAGCTTGATAAAACAAGTTCTCTATCTCACTGATTTAATATGGAAAACAAATTTTCCAGGTAATTAATGAATACAATCATAAACAAAAACTATCGAAATTAAAATTATAATAGTTTGTATAAATAACTGGGATAGAATAAATTTAGAAGATTCATAAAAGAATATCTATAAATTTGCTCTAAAATTATTTAAAATGAACAAAACTATTATTTTAATTGGACTATTTACGATGTCTCAATTTTATTCCCAGCAACTAACTAATAACGCTGGAGCACCCGTAGGAGATAATCAAAATTCTAAAACAGTAGGAAATAATGGTCCCGTGCTATTAGAAGATATCCATTTAATAGAAAAATTAGCAGCATTTGATAGGGAAAGAATACCTGAAAGAGTTGTACATGCGCGAGGAGCGGGTGCAATAGGAGAATTTGTTGCTGATGCCGATTTTTCAGATGTTACAATGGCTGATTTTTTATCAATAGCTGGAAAAAAAACTCCTGTATTAGTAAGGTTTTCAACAGTGATGCATCAGCAAGGATCACCCGAAACATTTAGAGACCCTCGTGGATTTGCTGTTAAATTTTATACAAATCAAGGGAACTACGATATTGTGGGTAACAATTTACCCGTATTCTTTATAAGAGATGCCATGAAATTTCCAGATATGGTACACGCTTTTAAGCCATCCCCTGTGACCAACAACTCATCGGATCCCAACAGGGTTTTTGATTTTTTTTCTAATATTCCCGAATCTACACACATGCTTACTTGGTTATTTTCTGATTATGGAATCCCGGCTAATTATAGAGAGATGCAGGGAAATGGAGTTCATGCTTTCAAATGGATTAACATTAAAGGAGAAGTAACTTATGTGAAATATAAATGGATTCCAAAACAAGGGCAAAGAAATCTAAAACAAGAAGAAGCTGATAAAATACAATCAACTCAAATAGAACATGCTACTCGCGATTTATACAATTCTATTCAGAATAAGAAATTTCCAAAATGGGATTTATACGTTCAAATGCTAAAAAAAAGTGATTTTGAAAAACTTGACTTTAATCCTGTGGACGTTACAAAAGTATGGCCGGAATCTATTGCTAAATATATTAAGGTAGGAACAATGACGCTTAATCAAAATCCAACTAATTACTTCCAACAAGTGGAGCAGGCAGCATTTTCTCCCGGCACGTTAGTGCCAGGAATCGAACCTTCAGAAGATAAATTATTGCAGGGAAGGTTATTCTCTTATTTTGACACTCAACGACATAGAATTGGAGGGAATTTCCAACAACTCCCGGTCAATGCAGCAAAAAATAATGTGTTTAATTATAATCAAAATGGATATATGTCAATAAAAGAACAAAAAGGAGATGTAAATTATCAGCCTGCAACCAGCCAACCCGCAGTAAGTGATAATAAGAAATTCAAATATTCCACAACCGTTCTTCCTACAGCAGTAACAACTACACAAGCTAAAATAGATAAAGAAAATAACTTTCAACAGGCAGGCGATACTTATAGGTCGTTCTCTAAAAAAGAGCAAACTAATTTGATTAAAAATCTTGGCGATGCTCTGAATAGCGTAATAGATAAAAAGGTTGTAGCTAAAATGATTTCATATTTCTATCAATCTGATAAAGAATACGGAACACGTCTAGCAGAGTATGTCAAAATGGATCGCAATCAGATTGAATATTTATCATCTTTAAATTAATACGCATGAAATATTATGTACTATTACTAATAGCATTTATGGTTTTTAATACGTCAAAAGCACAGGATATTTTTTCATATGCAAAGACTAATAATTTGAAAGAAGTTTCTAAGCATAAAGCAGAAATTAATACTAAAAATCCCCAAGGTTATACTCCACTGATCCTAGCAGTTTATAGTAATAATTACAAAACATCCAAATTTCTATTGGATAATGGTGCTCAGCCCGACGCTCAAGATAATAGTGGTAATACAGCATTAATGGGAGCAGTATTTAAGGGCTATTATGAAATGGTTGAACTACTACTTTTGTATAAAGCTTCCATAAATATGAAAAATTACAATGGTGCAACAGCACTTATTTATGCTGCAGTTTTTGGAAAGAATGAAATCCTAAGACTGCTCTTGGAAAATGGTGCAAATAAAAACATTCAGGATAATAGAGGAAAAACTGCTTATCAGCACGCTTTAATTCAAAATAATGTAGCTGGTGTAAAACTATTGGAATAGGTAAAAAAATTAGATAAATATAATGCATAACATCTTACATAAATAGTACACTATCTAATAGCAAAGATGAAAACAACTTAATCACTTCATATAAATGAGGTGAGACACTATCACAATAAGTGTGTAAGTTAAAAAGTTATGGCTTAGATTTTATAATCTAAGCCTTTTTCAAAAATAAGGATAAATTGGTTTAGAACAATACCTTAATTTTGAATAGACATCGTTCATTTTTTAGTAGACTCTATCAGAGCAAGATACACCGACTTTAACACAGAATCATCCGTAGGAAAAGACATTTTGTTTTTTGTGTATTTACGAATTTTTTCGTTGAGATTTTCCATTAAATTAGTGGTATAAATGATTTTTCGGATTTCGATAGGAAATTCAAAGAATACAGTCAGCTCATCCCAATTGTTTCGCCAGAATTGGATAGCATAATAATATTTACTTTACCATTTGTCTGCAAAATCATTGAGTGACTGTTCAGCTGCTTATTTTGTTGGAGCTGTATAAATATATTTCATATCGGCTGAGAATTCTTTTCTGTCCTTCCATACCAAATATTTGTAGGCATTTCTGATCTTATGGACAACACAAATGTGGGTCTGAGATTAGGAAAAGACTGAACGGATCGTCTGGGTAAATCCATTTAAATTATTGGTGACAGTGATGAGAATATCCTCCACACTACGCGCTTTTAAATCTATGAGAACACCCATCCAGAAGGCTGAGCTTTCATTTTTTCCAAGCCACATTCCCAATACTTCCTCCCGTCACGGTTTAATCCAACAGCCACATAAACGGTTTTATTAATGACTTTGGAGTTTTCCCTTACTGTGAAAACAACCCCATCCATCCAGACAATGAGATACAAATCTTCAAGCGAGCGGTTCTGCCAACTTACCACTTCACTTGCAAAGGCATTGGTTATTCGTGATATGGTGGTGGAAGTAAAAACCTCAAAATCATACATTTAACGGATTTGTTCCTCAATGTCTGATACGCTCATTCCTTTGGCATAGAATGAGATGATAATGTTTTCCAAACCATCGATAATGTAGTGTTTTTTAGGAACTACTACAGGTTAAAAATTTCCTTCACGACCCGAAGGAACTTTGATTTCAGATTCCCCAAAAGAAGATTTTATCTTTTGGATTTCATGACCGTTTCGGTAATTTCCACTAGTTGTTTTACCGTGCTTTTGGTTGTCCAGCTCTGCATCCAGCATGTACTCCACAGCTTTTTTGTGCAGTTCTTTGAAGAAAAATGTCAGATCTTCTCCATTCTCAAAGGATTTGTAGAAATCCTTGTTGTTTAATAAATCTTCTTTGTCGATCATAACTATGCAATGTTAAAGATAATAAAAAGTTATTTCCGTAAAATTTTATGGAAACCAATTCTCTTCCAAAGTATTATTGTAATGTGGTCAAAAATAGTTGGTGTTTTTGACAAAGATAATTCGTAATATTTGGCGGTTGATTAGAAGAGGAAGTGAGCAATGCTGAGGAGCAACTTACCAGCAATACAATGAGGCTGTAAACAATAGTTTATAGGATGGTTTTGCCATCCTTTTTTTGTAAATTATTGGAACAGCTCTATGGCTAAAAAAACTTCTACGC
>NZ_JAHXYH010000017.1 GCF_019970065.1 Chryseobacterium sp. OSA05B
ACTCTTAATCCCGCAGGACTTACCTGATAGGCAAAGCCAACTTTGCTGTCTTTGGCAGTCTGGCCGTTTTTACGCTCTGTTGACGAAGTAAGATTAACACCTGCCGCTGCCGAGCCATAAAAATTCAACCACGGGGTTTTGATATAGGAATACTCTATTACCGGCATGGCGATGAACAGGTGCTGTGTTTTTTTGATATCGCCCATGGTGTTTGTAGTGGCTGCTTTCGGGACGAATGTTTGCTCGGATTTCATATATCCCAGGTCACCTCCAACTTTAAGACGGTCTGTAATCTGGTTCCGGTAGCCGAGTCCAAAAACGCCAAGCTGTTTACTGTCTTTTTGAACATAAGGATTTACATCAGGTAATAATGCGGATACAATAGCATTTGTAAAAACCTCCAGAACATCTTCCTTTAATTTTACGGAACTGCCTTCACTATAGCCGATACGTATTTCATGTTTGCCGGTCTGCGCTTTTACTGTAGCTGAGAACATTAAACCTGTTGCGATAATAATAATTGATTTTTTCATTTTTTAAATGCTTATAATTTTATTCTAAACTTCTCCAGCATTTTCTTAGCTGGCTTCCCTTTAAATACGCGCAAAAAATAAATACCCCTATGCCATCCCTAAAAAAATAAAATTTTCGTCTATTGAAATATTGATTATCTTTCCAGATTATAAATGTAACCTTGTTGCATCTGTTAAAATATGGAAAAAGAGATACAGGATTTCAAAGCACTCTATTACATGTATTATCAGCCGCTGTGTAACCACGCTTTTAAATACCTTTCTGATCGGGATGAAAGTGAGGATGTGGTACAGGAGGTACTGATCCGCTTTTGGGAGCTCAAAAAGGAAATGCCAAACGACCAGACTGCACGGAATTATCTGTTTGCGGCTGTGCGGAACAGGAGTATTTCTGTACTCCGTCAAAAGAACAATATCAGGTTTGTTTCTATTGATGAGCACGATTTTGAAGTTACCGAAGATATTCATAAAGCGCAGGATGGGGAAAATATTTCCTTACTTCTAGAAAAAGCTTTTGAGAACCTTTCTCCTAAATGTGCTGAGGTTTTTAAGCTCAGCCGCATTGGGAAATTAAAATATGCCGAAATTGCAGCGCATTTAGGGATATCTGTAAAAACCGTTGAGAATCAAATGGGTAAGGCCATTAAACATATGCGCGATTTTATTGATAGGAACCCACTATACTCCACTTTTTTCATGCTTTATATTTTATATAAATACGTAGGGGTTTTTGTAGATAATACGTTTTATAAATGATGATAATAACATGGACACAGAACAAATAAATATATTGCTGGCCAGGCATTTCGCCAACGAAACTACCAGGGAACAGGAGCTGGTCCTGGAAAAATGGATTGCCAACCACCGTGAAGAATATGTGGCCTTAAAAATCCTATGGGCGGATACTCATGAGGTCAGCAGCCCACAATTATTTCCGGTGGATAAAGCCTGGGAGCAAACAGTGCAACAGATACGCCCGGCTGTGGCAGAAAAAGGCAGGGTAGGGAGGAAACAGTCTAATTATTGGATTGCCGCTGCATCAGTAGTTTTGGTAATGGTTTCGGGATTACTGTATTATTTCAACAGTTCGGTTACAGTGCATACACTTGCCAGCGAAATAAAAAAAGTTCAGCTTAAAGATGGCTCAATCGTTACACTTAACGGCAACTCCGGAATAACTTATCCCAGGTATTTTTCTGCAAACCGCGAAATAGAGCTTACCGGAGAAGCTTATTTTGAAGTAAAACGTGATGTGGCGCACCCTTTTAGGATAAAGTCCAACCGGTTGCTGGTTCAGGTGTTAGGGACTACCTTTCTTATCAAAAATTCCGGACGGGTTCAGCATGTATTTGTAAACAGCGGAAAAGTATCCGTAAAGGATGAACAGAGTGGGCAGTCAGCCATTTTGACCACCAATCAGGCGGTTTCTGTTTCCAACGGAAGTATACTTAAGGAGCCCGCCAATGAAAATTACCTTGCCTGGAAAAGCGGAAAACTCAATTTTAAAGATGTGCCGTTAAAACATGTCTTTACTGCACTGGAAGATTATTATCATATTTCAATAGTTGTGGAGGATGGATACGAAGGCTCATGTCTGTTAACATCACAGTTTGAAAGGCAGCCGCCTGATAAGGTATTTGAAGAGCTAAGCCGGATTTTTGGTTTTACCTACAAATTCTCCGGCACAAAGGTAACCGTATCCGGGATCACATGCGAAAAACAATAATCAAAGCTGCCATATTATGTTACCTGCTGGTTGTTTGTTGCTTCAGCTGCCTGTTTGCACAGGTAAAGGAAGGCCTGTTAAATAAAGAAGTCTATATCACCACCGAAAACCAAACCCTCGGTAGCTATCTTTCAGAAATTGCGGCGCAGGGAATCCCCTTATCCTACAGCAGTAATCAGCTTGGATTAACGCAAAAAATTAAAATTAAAAAAGGCAGGTACAAAATATCCACCTTGCTGTCCATGCTCCTAGCCAGGGAACCTGTACGTTTTGAAGACCGGGGAAATAAAATATTATTGTATCCGGTACAGGTAAAACCAACCCGGAATTTTAAGCTCAGTGGTTTTGTATATATGGAAAACAGTCTTGAAGCACTTCCTTATGCGACTTTAAAAGCGCCACCTCATAATATAGCTGTCACAGCAAACGATTATGGCTTTTACAGTATGGAACTCAAACCGGGCACCTATATTATTGAGGTCAGCCATATCGGTTATCCGCCGGAGATTGACACCATTCACCTAAAAAGTGATAGAGTTCATGATTTCCATTTAAAAGGGGAAATAAAACTGGCTGAGATAAAAATATTACCCAGGCAAAACTCGTTTAAGAATCCGCATGCCGTAAATTTAAAAGAAAACCCCGGCCTGCCTTTCATACTGGGTCAGCAAGATCCGTTAAAAGCCATACAGTTCAGGGCGGGTGTTTCCGGTGGTATGGCCAGTGGAAGCATGAACGTGAGGGGCGGCAGCTCAGATCAGAACCTGGTTTTGCTGGACGGTGCACCGGTATATAACTATAATCATTTTACAGGGCTCCTATCAATTTTTAATGCAGATATCGTTAAGCATATTGATTTTTATAAAGGCTCTTTTCCATCACGCTATGAAGGGCGTTTATCATCCGTCATCGATATCAAAACAAAAGAAGGCAATATGCAGGAATATCA
>NZ_JAHXYH010000018.1 GCF_019970065.1 Chryseobacterium sp. OSA05B
TTTTGTTTTCCCCAGGAAATTACATCAAGACTTTTGCAAATCCAAAAACGATTTTTTTGAATTTTCAGCCATAAAAAAAGTTTATTGAAACAATGTTCAATAAACTTTCTGTATCATCAATAAAAATTGATATTACAAAGAATTTCACCAACTATTTTTGACTATTAAACCATTTTAAAACTCTGACATTTTCACATACTAATTCTCTAATAAAATTTACCTTTATTATCAAAAAAGAAAATAACATATACGTTTTTTAAATGCGTTAGATCGAAGACAGAAAATCCCCTAAATCTTGCTCTTTAGGTAAATCTATTTTAGTTCTAATCTTAGTCTTATATACTCTGACTGTTCCAGTAGTAGTGTCTTCTAGAGTCGCAATTTCCTTTGAGGATAAATTGATCCTGAAATAAGTACATAACTTCAATTCCTTATTTGTTAGAGTAGGGTAAGATTTTGAGAGTTTATTTATAAATAATTTGTTTTCAATACTGCTCTCGTTTGTCATCAAATCATTTCTTTTACCTATCTGCATCATACTGCTAACCTTTATTAGAAGATCTACTAAAATCTTGTCAGAATCAACATCAGATTTTTTTATTTTTCGTAAGTTCTCAAGAATTTTTTTTTCAGCCTCTGCTTTTAATTGTAGGTTTTGATGCAGATACTTAATTTTATCTTCACGTAACTTTATATTCTGTTCCAGAACAAGTGCATTGGATTCGTGAAATAATTTGCTTTTAATATTTTCATTTCTTATATTACCTATAACACCAATAAAAATAGCGATAATAAGCACTGCTATGATAATCAAAAGTATATTGAATTTCTTTTGGATAGAAATATTGTTCGCATATTTTTGGTCAATACCTTTTATGATAAAATCATGTAAAATATATGAGGTTTCATTTATACTTCTAACATTCTCATAATCATATTTATGATTAATTTGAAGCAACTTTTCACTAATCATCTTTAAATTGTCTATATCATCCATATCCATGTAATACTTTTGCACTATTTCATTTAATCTTAGCTTATCCTGAGTTTTTTTTATTGATGGTTCAATACGAACAATGTAACTAATAAGTTCTTTCTCTTTTTCAGTTTGGTGACTTTGCTTATATAATTCAAATAGTTTTTCTAGCGAAGATATTACTTTACCCGAGATCATACTCTCATTTTTATTATAATAAATATGTTCTGTTAAAAAATGCTCAGCTCCGGCGTAATCTTTCTTTTTAAGTAAGTAACTGCCTAAATTCCCTTTCATAAGATATAAAAAATCAGTCTCTTCCTTTGTTCTATATATTTTACCGTTAAGAATATCAATACCTCTTTTTGCTTCTTTGATCGCGGATCCTAATCTATTAAGTTTTTCATAAGTTAAACCAAAATTATTATGCATGGAAGCTATGTAGAGCATCTCATCTGGGGGTGTATTTTTTAGTGATTTTTCAAAAAATAGCATAGCTTTAGTGTAGTTGGATTCATTAAAATAAAATCTTCCCTTTGCATGAAACTCATGAAACAAAAAGAATTTTTTATTTAATTTACTCTCAAAGACGATTGCTTTATCAATAAAATCCATTGCTAATTTTGGAGAGGTATGTTCAAAATTCAAAGCTAACTCAAAATTACAACTACTAGAAAGGATTGCATATTTGCCATTATTAAGTTTTAACAATTCATATAGTTGGGATATCCTTTTCGATTTGACATTATTACTTGAATATAGTTCAGTGTATTTACTACTTAAAAGATATTTTACATCTTTAGTTTTTACATATTTTTCAAATTCTTGTTGTTTAATTAATGATATTTTATAGTCATTCCCTTTGATTGGTCTCATCTTTAAGGCTATTTGACGAAAATATTCATTCTGATCATTATTTTTATGGCAGGAAAAAATTAATAAAAATACTGCAAACAAAAGATAAAAATTTAGTTTCATAAAAGTACATTAAGTAGTGCTGTATCATCATAACACAAATTTTTATAAAATTTTCTATTATCCATTGGTTTTTTGTAAATACCAATACTCTGACAATGAAGTACAAACAGTAGCTAATTTGGCTAAAGCACATTATGTTTTACGTGTTGAAAGATGATATTTTTTTTGACAATTATTACAGGTATACCATAAGATCGATTTGAAAATATACTACATAAAAGATATTTTATTTCTTATCGATAATCCTTATTTACAACCTTGCAGCTTTAGTAGTTACAGGTATTTTAATAGTAATAATTATTGAAAAACTATTACGTGTTTTAATTTATCCTAAAACAATTCTGCTATTTCGTCTTTTATTAGATATGAAAGATTTACAAAAAAAGAATTGGAAAATGTATACACTCTCTGATTACATTTTTACATTTAAATTTATTTCTTGTTGAAATTTTCGGCAAAAAAGCCCATCATATATTTGTACAGTTCTATTCTGCTTGGCTCTTTTCTGAATCCGTGTCCTTCATCATATTTTACCATGTAAGGAACTTCAACTCCTCTTGCACGCATTGCTTTTACAATCTGATCTGATTCATTGATATTCACTCTCGGATCATTAGCTCCCTGAACTACAAATAAAGGTTTTTTGATCTTATCGATATGGAACACCGGAGAAACTTCTTTAGCAATTTTTGCTTCCTCAGGATTATCAAGGTCATACCAGATTTGTTTAACCATTTCTTTGTACGGTTTCCAGTATTCAGGGAAAGATTCAAAGAACGTGAAGATATTGGAAACTCCTACATAATCTACACCACAGGCATACAGATCCGGAGTTTTAATAAGTCCCATCAGGGTTGCATATCCTCCGTGGCTTCCTCCATAGATTGCAATTTTATTTTTATCAATCCAGCCTTGCTCTATGACATATTTTACTCCATCTTCCACATCATCCATGGCTTTACGCCCGATCTGCTTATATCCGGATTGTTGAAATTCTTTTCCATAACCGCCGGAAATTCTGAAATTCACATGCAGTGTGGCATATCCCCTGCTTGCAAAAAGCTGGTCTTCAGGATTGAACCCCCATTCATCTCTAACGCCCTGAGGTCCACCATGAGGATTAACAATTAACGGAACTT
>NZ_JAHXYH010000019.1 GCF_019970065.1 Chryseobacterium sp. OSA05B
CATTGGGTGGATTGTCACCTGTAATGTGGAAAAATGGACAGCAAGCCAAAGCAAACCCAACGCTTTTTCCTAAAACAACAACAAAATATTAACAGAAATTAATACTTTTGATTAGTACTGATAAGGGGAAAGTCTACAGGTAAACCGTCCTGTTTTGTCTAAGGTTTTAAGTTGAAATTGTCTTTTAATTCCCAGAAGACACCACTACTTTAAAACAACGAACTCCAGATATTGGATAAAGAAATACCCCAATATTACAAAAGAAAATAATTGGAATGTTCGGAGAAAGTCTATATTGCAGATATGACTTATATCAAAACTAAAGATAAGAATTATTATTACCTATGCATATTCAAAGAAAATGTAGAATATGAATTGAGTGATAATTTACAGAAAAGTTCTACACTGAAAGCCTTAAAACAAGCTATAAAGAATAGGATCTACAAGCATCACTTAATTTATCATTCAGATAGAGGCTTACAGTATTGTAGTAAAGAATACACCGAAATGTTGAAGAAAAGTGTTATTCTCATCAGCATGACAGAGAACTCAGATCCTTATAAAAATGCCTTACCAGAAAGAATGAATGGCATTCTGACATATGAATTGGATTGATTAATATTTTTGAAGACTTGAAAAATCTATTACAACAGCATAGTACATAAAATAACTAATAAAACAAATTAATGAAATCATCAAAGAGTTCACCGAAATTCAAAGATTATGATATTAAAACCTATTTTAACTGCATATATGTATAGTCTTACTATAAAGACTTTTTTTAGGTGATATAGCTATTCTATGATAAACTTTGTACCTTCTTTGGTTATAATTGTTAAAAAATAATTGCCTATTATTAAATATTTGACGTCGATTTGGATTTGTCCAGGGAATAACCCTTTATAAGCAACCTAGCAGAAGTATCACGCAATAATTGCTAAGCTTTTAGATGATTATTTTCTAATACAATTCATATATCTTCAGTAACAAGGTTTGGATATATTAAAGATCTTTCTGAATTTGTGCACTCGTTAATAATACTGAAGTGCTAAACGAATTAACAGCATAATAGATGCTGTTAACTGTTTTAATCATGGCCCTTATAGATGCTTTATTTTCGTTTGGTAAATTAATAATTGATGAACAATTATTTGGAATAATGGAAGCAAGCCCAGTATTAAAGTTTAATCCCCCTTCCTTAGATAATAATATTATTACATTTTAGGTGTTGATAGTTGCAGCGTTCCATACTGCGATATGCAATGGGAGGGTTGCGGCATACGAATTATTATAATAAGAAGTTATCGTGAATGGTCTGTTATCGGTTACTAATAATAGTACATCTTTGGCTGATTGATTATAACGAAAATCATTGACTTATAGACCTAAATGGACCAAATGCGTTGTTATACACTAAAGAATCTCTAGTTTTTCAGACATATTTTGTATTTGTTCAATGTTTGAAAACGGGAAGGTTTCAAAAGTTTGTAAATAAATTATCCTATTAATAGACTTACTTTATATTTTTTGTTTAATTGTATTGTAGTTAACGGAAGAATCTTATAACATACGAAAATGCCTTAAGTAGCATTCCTTTCCGGTTTTTCCATTTCAGTGCATCTGCCAGAATCGACAGTATGCATAGATTCATAAAACCACCTTGTTCAGAATCTGAACAAGAATTTTGATAAATTGATAAGAGAAAAACTCCTTAACGCGAAGTTATAACAATTTTTATTGTGATTATTGTTTTTTGCTAACATATTTTAATAAAAAAAAAACATATGTTTCTCTTAATAGCGGTTTATTTGTACTTGATTTTGTTGTATAGTAAACACTTATGACAATATCTGTAATAGATACTAGGAATTCAGAATATAGTGTCAATTAGTATTTAATTTGTTAATCTCTTCTTATGTTGAGACTAACTTTTTTAACTTCTTACAAATTAAAATGCTGATATGATTTCTTTGGAAAATATTGATTAAAAGAAATTTTATTTTGCTGTAATTAAATAAAAATACAATAAAATATTTACACAATTATCAAAATTAGAAAAAAAATATTATGAAAACAAAAACTTTTTTATTGGGATCGTTGATTTTAAGTACGGTTTTATACTCTCAGGTAGGTATTAATACCGTTAACCCTCAAGGTGTTTTTAATATTGACTCGGCCAAGGATAATCCGACTACAGGTATTCCTTCTGCTACTCAGCAGGCTAATGATGTGGTTGTGACGGCTGCTGGAAATATGGGTATAGGAATAACAGCTCCTACTAATAAATTGCATATAATTGGTGCCAATCCTTTACGTCTACAAGGGGTAACAACAGGAAACATCAATGTAGATCAGCTACTGGCTGTTGACAGCAATGGGGTGGTGAAGAATATTGGTACACTGAATTTTCTTTCTATACCTACACCAGCTATATTCAGATTAAATAGCGGGATAACAGACTTTTTAAGCACAGAGGGAGCAGGAGGTTCCCAAGTGGTTCCAATGACACTTGTAAAAAATTCAATCCCAAATCTTACTTATGATGCTGCTTCAAGCACTATTAATTTTCCGTCCGGAACTTACCAGATGACATTTGTTTATGAAGGAGTTCATGTTGCGCCAGGATGCACAATCAGTTCATATTTTATAGATTTTCCTCTTAATTTGACAGGTACGCGAATTCACAGTACTGCCTCTCATGTAGAAGGTGGGGTTTCGTCGCACGGAGGATCGATTACTTATGCAACAACAGTTCCCGCAGGCACCGGTTGGCAGATTCATTTGGGAAGAGGGCAATCAGGAAATTGTAGTGGACCAGGAATGATCTTAGCAGGAGAATCAACCCAATTGCTGATTTTTAGAATAGGAGATTAATAATTTTTTTTTTAAAGTTTAATAGTCAAAAATAGTTGGTGAAATTCTTTGTAATATCAATTTTTATTGATGATACAGAAAGTTTATTGAACATTGTTTCAATAAACTTTTTTTATGGCTGAAAATTCAAAAAAATCGTTTTTGGATTTGCAAAAGTCTTGATGTAATTTCCTGGGGAAAACAAAA
>NZ_JAHXYH010000001.1 GCF_019970065.1 Chryseobacterium sp. OSA05B
TTGCAAAATAATCTTCTACTTTGTATTTAAAATTCCCTTTATCATAGGAAATCAGCTTGTCAAGGGTCTCTTTGGTAGAGGGAAGCGTAGGGTCGCCCGGCAGTTTAGCCGTTGAAGTTTGTGCATTTATCATCATTGCTGACAGTACGATCTGAGCCGCACCAAAAAATTTTGCATTTAGATTCATAACTTATGTTTTTAAGATTAAACGGTATAAAGTAAGATTTTAAAAATAGTAAATATCTTTGCTTAATATGACGCACTTAATCTCAATATGTTACACAAATCACAATTAATTCATTAAAAAAATATATTTATAGAAAATAATTAAGCATTAAAATGGTATTCATGTTTTTTTTCCTAGTAATCATTAACTTAAATAAATTCCAAAATAGTATGTCCAGGCTATTAAAATAAGCTGCATCGGAATTCGCTCCTTATAAAGATAATTCATACCGGGACCAGTATAGTCTGCTTTGAAAATATTAATGTTTTTCTTTGAAGAATTGATGTTGGCCATAAAAACCAGAACATAAAAAATAATCAGCAGTATTGCAGTCAGTTCACGTACAGATGGGATCATCAATCCTATTCCGGCTGCAATTTCAAGAATTCCTGTGAAATAGACCCAGAACATTTTACCGGGAACCAATTCAGGAATCATCATCGCCATTCCTTTCTGAAATTTAAAGTGGGAAAACCCTGTGAATATAATGAATACAGCCATTCCCAGATTTCCTGAGAATAAAAAATCAGGCTTTCCCTGAAGGGCGAATGTAGCCACCAGAGCGAGAAGAAATGTTCCGAAAAGAATGCTTAATAATTTCATAGGGTTGTTTATTATAACGGATTAGAAAGATACTGCATCTTCTCTTGATATCAATAAAAACCTTATAGATTTCATATATCTATAAGGTTAGTTTTTATTAAAGCAAGTACGGATTATTTATTTTCGGCAAGGTTTTTCACCACTTCCAGGCCTTTTGTAAACCCCATATCCAGATGCTCTTTCCATTCTTTATCTACCTGTACCTCAGCGTGAAGCTTGGTTTTACCTTCCAGATCAATGAGGATATATTTTTCAAAAGCACCGCTCCATTCCATTACTTCTTTGCTGTGTATATCTTCATTCCCTTCTTTGTCTACCATTCCCAGATGTTTAAAAATGATCTGATTGGGTTTATCCAGACTGTCAATAGTGGATACCATCCCTGCGCCTTCAGCATTCACAAAATAAGTTTTTCCTCCAACGGTCCAGTCGGATTTCATGACAGATCCAGGACCAAAAAACTGAGTCCATTCGGTATAGGTTTCAGGAGTCCACAGAACGTCCCATACTTTCTGTGATGGGGCGTTGATAACGATTTCATAAGATAAGGTTTCCATATTTTAAGTTTTTGTAATTTTTATATTGTGTGGTTTTACAGCTGGTTTTCTGAAAGATTTTTCACAATTCCCAAAGCGACCGGGAATTTCTCTTCAAAAAACGTTTTAAACTCTTCAGGAGTCTGAATTTCAATTTTCAAGATGGTGCCCGTTTCAGTTTCTTCCAAAATATAAGCTTCTGTAGCTTCGCCCCAATCCTGAGGTGTTTCTACACCATCATAAATTTCTCCAAGATGCAGGAGCTTCAATTCTTTATGGGAGATATTTTTTTCAACACGGCTGTACATTCCGTTATTATTGGGATCGAAAAACTTCATGATGCTTCCCTCTTCAAATGTTCCCTGATAAAAAGAACCTTCCGTAAAAGCTGTTGTCCACTGTCTGTAGGTAATATCACTCCAGAGTACATCCCATACTCTTTCAGTAGGTGCATCAATCTGGATTTCAAAAAATATTTTTTGCATTGTTTTTTATTTAGGTGTTAGATGTTAATAACGGGGATAGAGCCAGGAATCAAGATGCTAGATATCAGACATCAGATTTCAGATACCAGATGCCAGATGCCAGATGCCAGATGCCAGATGCCAGATGCCAGATGCCAAAAATACTATTACTGATCGTTATAACCTCCAGTTTCTAGCTTCTAATCTCTAGCCTCTAACTTCTGATTCTCACCCTCCAACGAAATCTCCCCCATTGACATGAATCACTTCTCCTGTAATGTAATCCGCGTCTCTGGAGGCGAGAAAAACATATGCCGGAGCGACTTCTGAAGGCTGTCCCGCACGTTTCAGGGGTGTATCTTTTCCAAATGTTGAAAGATCATTGAAAGCTTCTTTTACCAATGGCGTCCATATAGGTCCCGGAGCAACTCCGTTGACTAGTATTTTCTTTTCAGCAAGATTGGTTGACAGCGAGCGTATAAAGGATAAAATAGCTCCTTTGGTTGCCGCATAATCAATCAGATGATCACTTCCCCGATAGGCTGTAACCGATGTCGTACAGATTATCCGGCCTCCTTCTCCCATCAAAGGCAGAAAATTTCTTGTGAAAGAAATCATCGAGATGATATTGGTAGTAAAAGTTACGTTAATCTGCTCATCAGTGATCTTTTCAAGGCTGTTCTTTGAAGTATGGATTCCGGCATTATTGACCAGAATATCCAGATTCTTCCAGTCTTTTTTTATTTTTTCAAAACATCTTGTTCTGAACGTTTTTTTGGTGAGATCCCCTTTAATCAGAATACATTTTTGGCCTTCTTTCTCTACCAGTCTTTTTGTTTCCTTAGCATCCTTGTCGCTTTCTTTATAAATGACTGCGATATCTGCTCCTTCTCTTGCAAAATGAACGGCTACTGCCTGCCCTATTCCGCTGTCTCCACCTGAGATGACCGCCTTTTTCCCTTTAAGTTTCCGGCTGCCCTGATAATCGCTACGGATGATCTCGGGAAAGAGTCCGTCTTTAGGAACTTTTGATTTGGATTGTGACTTGTTCTGTGTTTTCATAAGCAAATCTTTATCTAAACTCCATCAAACAGCAAGCCGAAAACTAAAATCTAAAATAGTAAAACCGCTGAAAAACGAATTTTCGTTTCATCATTCAACCCTTTTATCATTAAGAATTATAAGCTTCTTCCAGGTCTTTTACAACGATTTTCTGCATTTTCATCATCGCCTGAACTACTTTTTGAGCTTTTGACTGATCGGAATCGTTCATGAGTTCAATGAGTCTTTTCGGAACAATCTGCCAGCTCAATCCATATCTGTCTTTCAGCCACCCGCACATACTTTCTCTTCCACCTTCTGAAATAAGCGTATTCCAAAGGTGATCGGTCTCCTTCTGATCATCGGTCATGATAACGATAGAAATTCCTTCATTAAAATCAAATTGATGATCATAAGAATTATCCATGCAGAAAAAGCTGTAGCCGTCGATCGTAAATTGGGCATGCTGTATGTTTTCGGCAGGTTCTGTGATAGGATGCCCTTCTCCTCCGTCACCATATTTCAAGATGTTTCCAATGCTTGAATTCGGAAAAGTTTTGGTATAAAACTCCATGGCTTCTAAGGCTTTTCCATTGTTCTGATGGATAAACATCATGGTTGGAACTATTTTCTGTGATTCCCGTTTATCTCCCAAAAACAGCTGCCATGTTACGCCGTATTTATCCTGTACCCAGCCATATTTTTTGCTCCAGGAATAGGAATCCAGAGCCATAAGAGCCATTCCTCCTTCCATAAGCTGATCCCAGTATTTCTGAACCTCATCTTCCGTTTCGCAGATGATCATAAAGGAAACTGAAGGATTCTTTGTAAAATGAGGACCGCCGTTCAGAAGCATCAGTTTTTGTCCGAACAGATCAATATTCATGACCACGGGAGTATCTGCAGTGATCTTTCCGTCAAACACCTGACAATAGAATTCTGCCGCCTCTTTCGATTCCTCATCAAACCAGAGGCATGGGAAAATATCGTTATTCATCGTATTAAATTTAAGAGTTGAAATATATAGTTTTATCAGCCATTACCAGCTGAAAGAGCCCACAATAACGGAAGTTTCCGGTATTACGGGTATGAGTTTTTGAAAGAAACCTGATGCTCTTTCATATGGTTTTTAAGTTTCTCCATGACATTCTTGCCGAAACCATGAAGCTGCATGATCTCTTCTTCAGAATAGTCCGACAGCTTTTCAAGAGAGTCTATTTTCTCTCTTTCCAAAGACCTTCTCGCCGGTATTGCAATAACGCCGTTCAGGAAATTATTACTTTTAGCAAAATGATTAACAGCGCAAACAGAGCTTAAACATTTTGCCATTATCAAGAGATTGATCATGACTTAAAATGCGTATTTTAATGATTTTCAACATACTTGTGAAAATTATTGAGAATAGCATACCAGCCATCTCGCTGCATTTCCACAGAATTTTGTTTTTCAGGATCGAAAATCTGAATAACCTTTGTGGTATTTTCGTCTATCTTGTCAAACAGGACTTCTACTTTTCTTCCGTCCTCCAGATGGTATTTAATAACCGCATTCGGAATCACCTCATCATAAATTCCTTCAAAATCGAAACCGAAGCTTTTATCTTTCGCCTCCATTCTTGCTTTAATTTTTCCTCCCACTCTTAAATCATTTTCTGCACTTGGACATTCCCAGGTTTCATGGGCAAAATTCCATTTCGTGATGTGTTTCGGTTCGTTAAAATAATTCCAAACCTTTTCTACAGGGGCCAAAATCGTGATATCTATCTTAATAGGATCCATAAATCTACTTTTTAATGTTGAAATAAAAAGGCAGTCCGGGTGAACTGCCCTCCATAAATTGAGTTAAATATAAGACTATTTTGCAGATTGTTCATTATAGTTCACCATCCAATGAACACCATATTTGTCCTGAAAACTTCCGAAATAATCTCCCCAAAACTGGTCTTCAATGGGCATTTCTACATTTCCGCCTTCAGAAAGTCCTTTGAAAAGTCTGTCTGCTTCGTCTTTTGATTCCGGAAAAATTGAAACGTAATTATTATTTCCTACGTTAAGGGTCTGTCCGAAGCTTGGAACAATATCCGAAGCCATCAGAAGATCTTGCCCGATCGGAAGCGCTATGTGCATGACCCTGTTTTTTTCTTCTTCTGATAAATTTTCAGTTCCGGGAGCGTTTCCCATTTTGTGGATTTCGCCAAAGAATTCTCCTCCGAAAACAGATTTGTAAAAATTGAAAGCTTCTTCTGCTTTCCCGTCAAAATTTAGGTATGGATTTAATTTAGCCATGATTTCTTGTTTTTAAATGTTATTATTAATTAATGATTTGTTTTAAACGCTATAAAGCACGAGGTAAGATTAATGGGTTAAAAACTTCACCACCTCGCCTACGGTGAAGTTTATTAAATGATCATCCGTATTTCCTTCGAAATTGGCCATCATGTAGGAACCATGCGTTGCGGGCAGGATCATCAGTTGAGAATCCGGGATCAGTCGCCACATTTCCACCACATGTTCCGGTTTCATAACATCTTGGTCCCCGCTGATGAATAATGCGGGAGCATCTATGGATGTTAAAATGCTCTCATCCCAGTCTTCAAAAGTCTGCATCCTTTTGCTGTCTTTGTCGAACAGGTTTTCCAATTTTGAAAAATCCGGATTCAGATTTAGAAAATTAATTTTAAGAGGTTCCGGCATTGACTCCAGTGTGGCTTCTGCCATACTTTCGAAAAAGCCGTCCATCATTCCGTTTCTTTTATAAAATGCAGAAGCGACAATCAGCTTTTCAACGATTTCAGAGTAAAGATGAGCAACCTGCATCACTGTATTCCCGCCGTTGCTGAAGCCCCAGAAAAAAGCTTTTTCTACATGGATCTCCCTTAAAAGAGCAGCGATATCATGAGCATCTTGTTCAAAGGTTTCAGGAATATCGCGGTGATCAGTCATTCCATGGTTTTGAAGATCTATTCCTATCAACTGGAACTGATTTTCAAGCCTGGAGATCACTTCTTTAAAATCAAACAGAATTGAGGAGCCTCCACCATGAATCAGCACCAGAGGTTTTCCGGAACCGTAGATCTCATAGTACATACGGATCCCGTTGACCTGTTTGTAGCCTTTTTCTTTGGGTTCCATTGATTAGTATTTTATATTCTCATCCACATCATAGGTCATTCCCGGATAGCCAAGGATCTTTCTCATCAGGCCGATCTGTCCGCATAAATAGTCTTCCCGGCCGATGCACATTCCTGCGAAATTGAGTTTGGTTTCACGGATAAAAGGGATATTCATTCCCATCTCAAAAATTTCATCCAGTTCTTCATCTGTCACTTCTAAAAGCTTTTGGAATATCTTTGGCGAAATATCATGGAAATTTTTCTCAAGTTCGTCTAAAGTCGGGTATTTATTACTCTCATCTAGAGCTTTCCCCTGAAAAAAAAGATCACTATACGGATCTTCATCCCTGAGGCCTAAAACCCATCCCAGGCTGTAGCGCATGTTCACAAAGTTTCCTGCCATCCAGACAATATGGTTGGTTTTTCCTTCAATTCTTTTTAATCCGTCTTCTTCCGAAATACCGTCCAAAACATTGAGAAAGCTTTGGGTATGCATTCGGTAGGCCGGAATAATGATTTCCATTTTTTTTGATTTTGGTGTGTCCATTTTCTTGATTTTTAGTTGTTTTAAAAATGATATCTTTCTGCATAAGGAACATGAAGTCCCTCTTCTACAAATTTTCTCAAAATCCTTAAGTAGGTTGCCCAGCAGAATGAGCTTTGACGGAAATGTTCATGGGTATCTTTCCACCCGGTATGGTAAAAACTGATTCTGGTGCCGTTTCCCGTTTCTGTTAAAACAAACCCAACGCTGGTTCCTATCCAGTCCTGGTCACCTTCTGTTATTAAAAATTCAATTTCATTAGGAGGACTGAACTTTGAGACTTTTCCCTGTAAGATGTCTGTTTCAGAAAACTCGAAAGTATATTCCGCATCGGGTTCAGGATTGCCCTGGCAATAATGAGTCCACCATTCATTGAGAAATTCGGGAACGGAAACCATCCGGAATACATTTTCCAGTGTTGCGTCTACTTCCAGATTGTGAAAGATTGAAAAGGAATTTTCCATCATTATTTGTTTTGGAATTTGACGTATTATTTTATCGCTCCTGGTTTTCCCAGGATTCTTCTCAGATAGCCCAATTGTCCGCCGTGATAGAGTTCATGAAGACAGAAAATCGCAATATCATTGATTGTTTCAGGAGCAAAACTTTCCATGCTGATGAGTTTTGCTTCCAGCCTATCCTGAGATTGCTGCAGATAAGATTTCAGCTCCTCAAAGGTGACCAGCTCGTCTTTTCTTTCAAGCGGAATTGCACCTCTCTCATAGCATGAAAATTTTTCACCATCCCAGACTGATTCTTCTCCAAGAACATTTAAGAAGGCATTTCTGATGTAAATTAAATGTCCGAGGATCCAGTTCATACAATTGGCTTCACCATTCGGAAAAATCATGGATTCTTCCTGGGTAATGCCGTCGATATTCATTGAAATTACTTTGTAGTTGCTGAATACCTGCACTTTTACGATTTCAATGTCGTTTGATTGGGTTTCCATAGCTGTACGCTTTATTTTCTGCGGATTTTCCAGATTGTTGGAATTTTTAAAATTCAGTAGGCATTTGAGACATATCAGCAAATGTGATATTCCAGCCGTGTCCGTCCAGGTCCCAGAAAGAGTTCTGATACATCCATCCGTAATCCTGAGGTTCCTCATGTTGTGAAGCTCCATTCTGCAAAGCGGTATTCACCACCTGATCAACTTCTTCACGACTGCTAAGAGCAATGGCGACAAGAACCTGAGTGGTATCTCCTTTCGGAACGGGTCTTTCGGAAAAAGTCATGAAATATTCTTCGGTCAGGAACATGACGTAGATGCTGTCTTCCTTTATCACAACGCACGTCGCTTTGTCATCTGAAAATTGTTCATTGATTTCAAATCCGAGTTGGATCCAGAATGCTTTTGTTTTCTGAACATCTTTTACCGGAAGGTTAACATAAATTTGATTGGCTTTCATAATTGTAATTATTTGGTGTTAAACTATAAACCAAAATTACCAAGCCTTCATGAAAATCAACTTGCCATAGGACAAGATTTAATTTTTCTTTGGATGAGAGACGATTTCCTTACGGATCCGGCTTAAAGAAGTGTCTGTAACGCCCAGATAGGACGCAATCTGCTTAAGCGGAGCAAACTGCACCACCTGTGATTTCTGTTCTAAAAGATTAAGGTAACGTCTGGTGGCAGACAGGGTAAACATTTCTACAGAACGCTGTTTATACGCGAAAAGTTCTTTCGACATCCACGATCTTCCCCATTCTCTGAGGTTAGGTATTTTGTGAAAAAGTTCCTGAAAAGTGTCATAATCAAAACGCCAGCATTCGCAGTCTGTGATACACACAATATTTTCCTGGGAAGGAATTCTCTGGAAAAGCGACAGCACTTCAATAATGATCTCGTTATCGGCAAAAAAATGAGTAGTTACTTCATTTCCGTTAAAATCGTTAACGTAGGAACGCGCCAGGCCTTTTTCAAGAATATAGTATTCATTGGCTGTTTTTCCTTCTTCCAGAATCATATCTCCTTTTTGAAATGAGACTTTTTCGTGGGCCTGAAAAATTTCTTCAAGCTCTTCCTGAAAAAAGAACGGGAAATCATAACAGATTTCTAAGGCTTTGCTGGTCATTGAATTGGTGCTTTTTTAAGGCTTTAAAAATATCATTTTTAATTGAATCCGGAATAAAAAAAATTAAACAGATTAATGAAGTACATAGAAAAAGCTTCATTTAACTGTATTATTACTAATTGTTTTTATTCTTTCTAAATAATTAAACAGATTTCTAATCACCTTCAAATCTTCGAAAAGTTTGTGCTTTACATCAGAATAAAGAAAGCTGGATCGGTTTAGGTTTTTTAGGAGGTTCTGCATCTCCAAAAACCGTTTTCCCTCCGAAACGCCAGGAATTCTGTCTTTCTTCTTCTATCACCTGCTGAATGTCGAAATCGGGAGTAAAGTCTTTTTCTGTGGCAACTACAATTTGATGCAGCTTATTTAAAGTATTCAGCTTGTCGGAGCTTCCAAGTTTGGATTTTTCAATGCCTTTTCTGAGAATGCTGATGCTCTCATCATAGGTTTTAGTCGGAACCGGAAAAGGATGTCCGTCTTTTCCGCCATGAGCAAAGGAAAATCTCGCAGGATCTGCAAATCTTGAAGGCGCTCCATGGATCACTTCACTTACCAATGCGAATGACTGCATTGTTCTCGGTCCTACGCCTTCCAACATGAGAAGATCTTCGAAATTCTGTGGCTGCTGTTCACGGGTTAAGTACAAAAGAGCTCCGAGACGTTTTAAATCAACATCTGAAGCCTGAACATCATGATGCGCGGGAAGGATCAGCCTTGAAAAATCTTTCATGACATCTATGGAATCGGTATGGGAAATATCCAGAATTCCCTTTCTGTTTTCCGAAGCGTCAGCATCGGTAAGATTGAGTATTTTTCCTCTTGAAACACCGTTGATTCCTGTATGAGGCTCTTCTATAAATGATTTGATGTTTCCGGAATGCCAGTGATACCGTCTTGCTGTACCATCCGACTCGTGCATTCCCTGTTGTACCACACTCCAGCTGCCATTATCAGCCAGTATAAAATTGTGCAGATAGAGTTGATACCCATCCTGAATGGCTGTATTGTCCACTTTTGCGGAAAGTTTGCTGGCTCTGACCAGTTCATGACCGTTCAGTCCGGTTTTATCAGCAATCTGAAGGAGTTCTGAAGGTGTTTCTCTTGAAAATTTTCCTTTCCCACCGCAGATATAAAGCCCGAGCGACTGTGAGTTGGGATTAATGGAACGCTTCAAAGCCCCCATAACCGAGGTGGTGATCCCTGAAGAATGCCAGTCCATTCCCATCACCGCTCCAAAACTCTGAAACCAGAAAGGGTCTGCAAGCCTTCGGAGGACCTCATCTTTTCCGTAGTCCATCAGAATCACTTCAATAATGGAAAGTCCGAGTGCGGACATACGCTCATACAGCCATGGCGGTACTTTTCCATAGTGCAGGGGCAGATCGGCGGTTCCTGAACGTTTCATTATACAAAGGTAATTATCGTATTATTAATTTTTGATGATTGGGATCATTTGTTTTGGTTGCAGATAGGTTTTGGCTAAACCCTCAATGCCGATTTTTTCTATAAAAATGGACTAAAGTCCGTTCCTATTGAATTGAATGCTTCAAAGTTCTTTTTTAATTGCAACCATTAATGAATAGAACAGAATTCAAGGTCTTTGTGTTTCTCTTCATCAAATTCTTCATTAAATATAATTTTGTTTCCGAAAGGATCATGGACTGTAAATGAAACTGCTCCATAAAAAGCTTTTTCCAATCCGGGGTAGTTATATTTATATTTTTTACCGATCAGTTCTTTATGGTATTCTGAAACACCTTCGCACCAGATAAACACCTTGCTTCCGGGTGTTCCGTCATCGTGATGTTCGCTTAAATGAAGGATAATATTTCCTTTTTTCACTTCCATATAAACGGGGGTATTTTCCTCGAAATGATGTTCCCACTCGATCTCAAAACCGAGCCAGTCTACGTAAAATTCTATTGTTTTTTTGTAATCAAAAATTCTGAGAATGGGAATCATTTTTTCTGCTTTCATGGCTTATGGCTTATGGCTTATGGCAAAATAATTATTACTGATGGGAAAGTAGATTAATTAAATTTCCGAACGGGTCTTTTACATAAAACCTCCGGACACCCCAATCTTCATCGGTGATTCCGTAAGTAATTTCAAAGCCTGCCTGCTTTATTTTGTCGTACAATTCATCTACGTTGTCTACTTCAATGGAAAGTAACGGAACTTCCGTATCATTTCCGCCCTGAGTGGCAAAGCTTATTTGAACCCTGGCTTCTTCATCGTTTCCAAAGGTTTTGATCCAGCCATGATCCATCAGAATTTCAAGGCCCAGAATTTCATTATAAAACAGATCTGCTTTGGAGAGATCTTCACTCTTTATATTGGCGACAATTCTTTTTATCATTGTTCAACGGATTTAGAAATTATGAATGCCAAAAAAAGCCCTGCTAAATAAAATTTCAACAAGGCTTTTATAAAATTTTATTTTCAGATTTTATTTTAAAGCAGAAAGAGCTGCCTCATAGTTAGGCTCATCTGCAATTTCAGAAACCTGCTCTGTGTATACTACTTTATTATCAGCATCTGTTACGATGACAGCGCGGCTTAAAAGTCCTTTCAATGGAGAATCTGCGATAGTCAGCTGATTATCATCCCCGAAGCTGCTTCTGAAATCTGAAAGCGTTTCTACATTGTCTAATCCTTCTGCCGCACAAAATCTTCCCAGTGCAAAAGGTAGATCCTTAGAAACGTTGATCACCACTGTATTATCAAGGCTTGACGCTTCTTCATTAAATTTTCTTGCAGAAGAAGCACAAGTCGGTGTATCAATACTTGGAAAGATGTTGAATACTTTTTTCTTGCCTTCAAAGCTTTCTAGTGTTTTTACATTTAAACCTGAATCCACCAAAGCAAAATCTTTAATGGTTGTTCCTACTGATGGTAATGTACCTATTGTGTTTACTGCGTTTCCTTTTAATGTAATATTTGACATAAATTAATTTTTAGTTTTTCAAATTTACTCAAAATAGAAAATTTCTGAGGATAAATAAAGGTTAAATAATTCTTAAAGTAAGTTGGAAGTTTGAATCAAGAGCCTGAACTATGATTTCAGATGGTAGAGGGATGCGAGATTCGAACCAGCAAATATCAACCAGCAACTCCCTTTTACTCTCAGAACTCGAACCCCGTAACCCGCCACCACCTCAATCTTAATTCCCTGACCGCGAACAGAGGTTACAGCGAAAATAAAAAGACTTATCCGTCTGAAGTGATTTTTAAGCTAAATTTTTATTTATATTCGCAATCCAAAAAAATAATAGCCATGCGAAAAAAAATTACTTTCCTGCTCTTCGGAGTGCCGGTCTTTGGTTTCGCCCAGTCTGTGATCGGAAACATCAATTCCGGGGCAGTTTCTGATACTGGTTTCATACATTCTGTAGGGGAAATTTATGTAATTCCTTCAGATCCTGACCAGGCTAATTCAGGGACACTGGGAATGTTCTACCAATCCGTATTACAGGTTTTAGGCGTTAAAGAACTTGAAAAAGATAACGTTAAGATTTACCCCAATCCAACTGCTGATTTTGTTCACATCACTCTTAAATCCAATTCAAAAATTGAGGAAGCTGAAGTGTATGACGCCGCAGGAAGACTTGTTTTGAAAGCGAAACTGGACAGCGGAAAGCTTGATCTCCGCAGCCTTCATTCCGGGATGTATATGATCTCTTTTAAAAATCCGGATCTAAAACCTATTAAAATCATCAAAAAACCTTAAAAACTCATCAAACATGAAAAAACTTTACGCTACTATAGGATTATGTATTGCTGCACTGGTAAGTGCACAGGTTCCACAGGCTTTCAGCTACCAGACGATTGCTTTCAATGCTTCGGGAGCTCCCATTGCCAACGGAAATATTTCTTTAAAAGTAAGTATTCTGGAAAATACAGCTACAGGAAATGTTTTATATACTGAAACGCATACCAAAACAACCAATGCAAAAGGATTGGTTAATCTTAATATCGGTCAGGGAACACCTTCTACAGGGACATTTGCCGGAATCAACTGGGGAGCGAGTACTAAATTCGTGAAAGTAGAAATGGATCCTCAGGGAGGTTCAAACTATACCAATGTAGGGGTTAATCAGCTGATGAGTGTTCCTTATGCACAGGTGAGCAAAACGGTTGTTACAGGTGCTGGACAAGGCATTACACTTGTTTCTCCAAACGGAACCAATTATACTTTAAATGTCAATGATTCCGGAACGTTGAATCTGCCGGTAAGTTCGGGTTCAAGCACCCAATTGCCAGCCAATTTATATGTTTATGGAACTTATAATAACTTTAATGCAGCTTCTGCAGATCTTTTGAGAACCAATGTCACTAAAATAGGCTACAAATATCTGCCTGCCAATTCACAGATCAAATTCATTGCCGCTCAAAACGCGAGCGCTCAAAATTACGGATCTGACAGTCAGGGCAATCTGGTCATCAATGGAACTGCCTTTAATATTTCTTCCAACGGGTTCTATAAGATTGAAGTAACCAATAATCCCGGAAATCCTATAAAAACGTTCAATTTCAGTCCGGATGTTTCACTCAATACTTATGGATCTACACAGTCTCCGTTCACTTATACTCCCGCAACAAATAAATTCTCATTCAATATAACAGGAGCTACTTCTACAAACTTTACAGGATTTAAAATTAATCTTTCGCCGGGAGGAGCTACTAACAGCGAAGTATTGGGAGATAACCTGAATGATGGAAACTTTGACATCGGCGGATCATGGATTATGCTTCCCAACCTTACCAACACACCAAAAAGTTTCAAAATCGAATTCAATGTCAATTTTGATGCTACCGGAAGTTATACAATCACACCCATATAAATTTAAAGAGGCTCAGGCCTCTTTTTTTATGCAAAATACCGTTATAAAACAATCATATTTAGTAAATTTGTGATTCTTAAAAGTCAAATAATAAATAACAGTATAATGTCAGACAAATCAAAAATCTATTACACATTAACGGATGAGGCTCCGATGCTGGCTACACACTCATTTTTACCGATTGTGAAAGCTTTTACAAAATCAGCAAATATTGAAATCGCAGTTCCGGATATTTCTTTAGCCGGAAGAATCTTGGCGAACTTTCCTGAATTTTTGAAAGATGACCAGAGGATCGGTGATGCATTGGCTGAACTAGGTCAATTGGCGACTCAACCTGATGCCAACATTATCAAGTTACCGAATATTTCAGCTTCTGCTCCACAGTTGGATGAAGCTATCGCTGAATTACAGTCTAAAGGTTTCGCAGTTCCTAATTATCCTGCTGAGCCTAAAAATGACGAAGAAAAAGCAATCAAAGCTAAATATGCCAAAGTTTTAGGAAGTGCTGTAAACCCTGTGTTAAGAGAAGGAAATTCTGACAGACGTGCTCCAAAAGCGGTTAAAAACTATGCAAAAGCCAACCCTCACAGAATGGGTAACTGGGCTTCTGACAGCAATACAGACGTTGCTCACATGGAAAAAGGAGATTTCTACGGAACTGAAACTTCAACTACGGTAGAAAACGCTGCCAAATTTAAAATTATATTCAAAGGAAATGACGGTGCTGAAACGCTGTTAAAAGATTTCGCAGGTCTTCAAGCCGGAGAAGTAATTGATTCTTCTGTCATGAATTTAAACTCACTGAAAGCATTTGTTCAGCAGGCTATAGATGAGGCTAAAAACAGAAACGTACTTCTTTCTGCTCACCTTAAAGCTACGATGATGAAAATCTCCGACCCTATTATTTTCGGGGCTATCGTAGAAACGTTCTTTAAAGAGGTATTCGCAAAATACGCTGAGACGTTCAAGTCTTTAGATGTGAATCCAAATAACGGTCTTGCCGATCTTTTTGAAAAAATCAAAGGAAACGCTCAGGAAGCTGATATCAAAGCTGATATTGAAGCTGCTTTAGCTAACGGACCAAGAGTCGCTATGGTAAATTCTGACAAAGGAATTACCAATTTCCACGTTCCTTCTGACATCATCGTTGATGCATCTATGGCTGCATTGGTAAGAGGTGGCGGTAAAATGTGGAACAAAGAAGGAAACGAAGAAGATACGGTTTGTATCATTCCAGACCGTTCTTATGCAGGTTTCTATCAGTCGGTAATTGATGATATGAAAGCTCATGGAAAACTGGATCCTACCACAATGGGTTCTGTTCCAAACGTAGGTTTAATGGCTCAAAAAGCTGAAGAATATGGTTCTCACGACAAAACGTTCCAAGCATCTGCTGACGGAACGATTGAAGTTCAGAACGAAGCTGGAAACATCCTTCTTTCTCAAAAAGTAGAAACAGGTGATATTTTCAGAATGTGTCAGACTAAAGATGCTCCTATCCAGGACTGGGTGAAACTGGCTGTAAACAGATCAAGACTTTCTGATACGCCTGCGATCTTCTGGTTAGATAAAGGAAGAGCACACGACAGAGAGATCATCAAAAAAGTAGAAAAATATCTTAAGGATCACGATACAACAGGTCTTGACATCAGAATTCTTGATGTAAAAGATGCAATGACTGAAACCCTGAAGAGAGCAAGAGAAGGAAAAGATACGATCTCTGTTTCAGGAAATGTATTGAGAGACTATTTAACTGACCTTTTCCCTATCCTTGAACTGGGTACTTCTGCAAAAATGCTTTCTATCGTTCCATTGATGAACGGAGGTGGTTTATTCGAAACAGGTGCCGGAGGTTCTGCTCCAAAACACGTTGAGCAGTTCTTAGAAGAAGGGTATTTAAGATGGGATTCTCTGGGTGAATTCTTAGCACTTCAGGCTTCTTTAGAGCACTTGGCTCAGACGCAGGGAAATACTAAATCTCAGGTTCTGGCAGATACTTTGGATGAAGCTAATGCAAAATTCTTAGCTACTGATAAATCTCCTGCAAGAAAAGTAGGTCAGATCGACAACAGAGGTTCTCACTTCTATTTAGCGATGTACTGGGCAGAAGCTTTGGCTAACCAGACTGCAGATGCTGAATTAGCCGCTCATTTCGCTCCGGTTGCAGCAGCACTACAGGAAAGTGAAGAAGTAATCAACGCAGAATTAATAAGTGCTCAAGGTAAGCCGCAAAACATTGACGGTTATTACAAAACGGATACATACAAAACGTATGCAGCCATGAGACCAAGCACTGTTTTAAATGAAATCATTGACGGAATTTAATTTCCAGTTTTGATATAAATGAAAGCTCCTTTTTTAGGGGCTTTTTTTGTTTTAAGGTGAGGTTGAGGATAATAAGGATAAGACTAAGGTTATTATACCGTTGAATTAGGTTTTGGCTAAAGCCTATTGACTTTTTTATTAATGAAAACGGGCTAAAGCCATTCCCTATTGAATCTTCACAACAATATATGTAGCGGCGCCCCTAATCCCTAATCCCTAATCCCTAATCCCTAATCCCTAATCCCTATCATCTGCCACCTCACACCTACCCCTCTACAATAACCCTCCTGTGCGCCCTTCCCCAATTGATCATTTCAGCAATGATATTTCCAAAAGTCCGGCAGTATTCTGTTGGTTCATATTCAATTAAAACAGGTGTTTCAGGATAAACATTCCTTTTCAGCAGTTTATTAAGCTCCATGTCTTTAAGTTCTTTTGAAAGCATTCTAGTAGTGATTCCCGGAATGCTTCTTTCAATTTCACGGAAACGTCTGTTCCCGTTACAGATTGAATTGATTACAGGAATTCGCCACTTCCCTCCAATAAAATAAAGGGTATCCTGCAGGGCACGTAATTCTTCGGTCTGATCTCTTTCCATTTTGCAAAGTTAAATGATATCATTCATGATACTGGTATACTCTGTGATACTGATTACAAAAGTATACCAAATTCAAATAACTTTGTCAAAAATTTTAAGAAATGAAAAAATTCAATAACAAATTGGCATTAATCACCGGTGGAAATAGCGGAATCGGATATGCAACAGCAGAGGAACTCATTGCAGAAGGCGCTCAAGTCATCATTACAGGTAGAAGAAAAGAAGCTGTTGAAAAGGCCGCTCAGGAGCTCGGTGCGATTCCTTTTACAGCGGATCAGTCGAATCTTACTGATATTAACCTGTTAAAAGAAGAAGTTGAAATGAAATTTGGAACCATTGATATTCTGTTTATCAATGCCGGCATTACAGGAAGTCTCACTTCCATTGAAAAAATGAGTACCGAAAACTTTGACGAGGTAATGAACATTAATTTCCGGGGTGCTTATTTTACATTGAGCAAATTAATCCCGCTTCTTAATGAAGGCTCATCAGTTGTCGTTTTATCATCAATTGTCGCAGGAACCTATAAGCCAAACAGTTCAGTCTACCAGGCAAGCAAAGCCGCCTTAAACTCTATTGCTAAAACCGCCGCCGCAGAATTGGCTCCAAGAAAAATCAGAGTCAATATGATAAGCCCCGGTCCGACAAAAACTGAAATAATGAATAAAGCCGGCCTTGATGAAGATACTTTAAAAGGTATCAATGAATATCTGATCAGCGAAATTCCTTTAAAGAAAATGGGCACTGCTGAAGACGTGGCCAAACTTGTAACCTATCTTTCCGACCCTGTCGTTTCAAGCTTTATCACAGGCACTGAAATTATTATGGACGGAGGAATGGTCTTGTAACTAAAGAATGAACCAAAGGCCGGAAATGAATGAAGACTCAAACCAATTCCGGCGTCCTTGATTTTTAACCTAAAAAAAATCCATTCTCACCTTTCAATTTGTCCGGTTCACCTCATTTCAAATTTCAGAACCTTACCGAAGCTTCTACTTTTGACCCATAAAAAATGATATAATATGGACTCAGTAAAGAAAAAAAGAACAGTAAAGCCCATAGCCATTATATTTTTGGCAGTTATGGCCATCTTTGCCGTTTTACAGCTTTTCAACAAGCCTCTGGAAGGAAAACCTGTTGCAAAAAAAATCGAGGCTCCCCGTGAGGTTCTTGCGATTCTGGAAAACTCTTGTTTTAATTGTCACTCCAATGAACAGAAACTGAGTTGGTATGACAAAATAGCCCCTGTATCTTGGGCCGTCAATAAGGACATAAATAGAGCTAAAGAAGTATTAAACTTTTCGGAATGGAATTATTCCGCCGGGGAACATCAGGGAAAATTATATGCTATTTTAAATATGATGCAAAGCGGGAAAATGCCGCTTCATGAGTATACACTGCTTCATCCGTCAGCTAAAATCACGGAAAAAGATATTGAAACCATTAGAAAGTACACTCTTTCATTATCAGGTCTCACTTCCACAAAACAGGAAAAAGATCCGCACCAGAGTATTGGAACCCATCATAACTCCACTCCAGCGAAATTCCCAGTTTCTCCCAATGGAGTACAATATACAGATGCGTTTAAAAACTGGAAGGTCATCAGTATGAGTACGCTTTTCGATCATTCTATCAGGGTTATTTATGGAAATGATATTGCAGTAAAAGCCATTGAAACAGAAAATTTTCATCCTTGGCCGGATGGGAGCATCATTGTAAAATCTGTTTGGAAACAGGAAAATTTCGCAGACGGAGAAGTGAGAGCCGGCGAATTTGTTAATGCTCAGTTTATGGTCAAAGATGCTCATAAATACACCGATACGGAAGGTTGGGGATTTGCTAAATTTTCAGGAACTGACCTTCATCCAACGGGAAAAACAGCCTCATTCGCGAAAGAATCCTGTATCGCCTGTCACCGCCAGCTAGCCGAAAAAACGGGCTACTTATTTGATGTTCCCATGAAAGTGAATACCGAAAGATTAATTAAAAACCTTGAGAAATAATGAAAAAAATACTATTCATCACCCTGTCTATCTGTGCATTATTTACTGCCTGTAAAATCGATGAGCCGGATAAAGATTTAAAACGAATTGTTTTCGATCCCGGAGATTTGAAGTTCATTGCCACTTCATTAAATACAAAAAAGGAAACCTCATCCGCACTATACGGAAACCCGGAAGCTTTAGCCTCTTTATCAGATGAAAATAATCAATTAAAAAATGGTTCTGTGATCAAATTAGTCACCTGGAAGTACCATGATAATCCGCAATACATCGGAGGAACTATTACCGGTGAACTACTGAGTGTGGAAACCGTTCAGGCCGATAATAGCGGAAACATATCCTACAAAATGCAAAGCACTTCCGGAACTGGAAACATTCAGCCTGACAAAGAAGAACGAATACGGTATATCATGACTTACAAACCGGTTACAAGACCTTAAAAAATACTCTGAAGCTGAATATCCGGCTTCGGAGTGTTTTTATGTGAATGGGTAATTTTTTAATTGTCAATTTTGCTAAAGCAAGTCAATCGTTAATTTCCACAGCAAAAATTCAAAAGCGAAGCGAATTGACTATTCACGATTCACCATAACTATTCACCCCACTCTTCTTTTTACAAATAAAAAAACCTAATTTCACTTCTCAAAATCCCTGTTCTCATGCAACAGCAAAAAGTAAAAATTTCATCGGCCATCATCTGGATAAGCTCCCTCTTTCTGGGTATTTTATCTTCCGTTCCTCAGTTAGCTTCCCATGAATTCAACTGGAAAGAAGCCGCTGTAAATTCGGCAATAACGGCGGCATTTTCCGTGATCATGTGGTACCTCAATATTTATCTTTTAAACCGTAGTGCAGGAAAACGCAGACAGGATATTTCGTATTCCAGATTATTAACGGTCTTAGCATTCGGAATGGTCATTATGTTTGGACTGGCCTGGATCCAGCAGCTTATTTTATCGCATATCAATTTCGGTCCGGTGATGCTGATGGTAGAAGTAAGGGGAATTCTGATTAATTTAGTCTGTTATATGTTTCTGACTTTGCTTCAGAATAATTATGCAGGACAACAGATACAGCTGGAGCTTGAAAAAGTAAAAAGCGATAATCTGGGTGCCCAATATGAATTATTAAAACAACAGGTCAATCCCCATTTTCTGTTCAACAGCCTGAATACCTTAAAATCAATGGCAGAAACCAACGATTCGGAAACGGTGGACTTTGTTATCAAACTTTCTGACTTTTACAGATTCACGTTGGAAAGCAGAAAATTAGACCTTATTTCAGTCCGGGAAGAAATGAACATCATTGAAGCATATCTTTTTCTCCAGAAAGCGCGTTTTGGTGAAGGAATTACATTTACCAACGAACTTAAGCAGGAAGATCTTAAAACACTCATTCCTCCTTTTACGATGCAACTTCTGGTAGAAAACTGCATCAAGCACAATATTGTATCACAAAGCAAGCCGCTGCACATCAGGATCTACAGTTCGGAGGACAGAATCATTATTGAGAATCCGATCCAGCGAAAAATCGCGACAGAAGACTCCCTTGGCGTTGGCCTGGATAACATTAAAATGCGTTTCAGACATCTGCTGGAACAGGATATCGAAATTCATTCAGACGAAAAAATTTTTCAAATAAAACTACCCTTGATCCATGAATATCATCATCATTGAAGACGAATTTAGAGCGGCAAAGTCCCTTCAGAATCTTATTTTAGATTTAAAACCGGAATCTAAAATTCTTGGCGTTTATGACAGTATTGAAGCCAGTGTTGAAGCTTTATCAAAAGACATCAGGCCGGATCTTATTTTTATGGATATCCAGCTCTCAGACGGTCTTTCATTTGAGATCTTAAAAGCAGTGGATATAACCTGCCCTATCATTTTCTGTACTGCTTTCGATCAATATATGCTGGATGCATTCAAAAGCAAGGGAGTGGATTATGTGCTGAAACCTTTTTCCCGTGATGATATTTCGGAAGCTCTGAAAAAAGTTGACGAACTCAGGAAATTCTTCCAAAAGAATGAACTTCCCGATATTGAATCGCTGCTGCAGAAGATTAGCCAGCCTTCAGGGAAAACAAGTTTTCTTGTTTTTAAAAATCAAAAGTACACCACCATTGCCACCGAAAGTGTTGCCTATTTTTATATCCATAATGAAATAACGCATCTTGTCACTTTTGAAAAGGAGCAGTTTCAGCTTTCTCAACCCCTTGGACAGGTTGCAGAGCAGGTTTCCGGGAAAAAATTTTTCAGAATCAATCGACAGTATCTTGTCAATTTCAAAGCGATAAAGGAAATGGAGCATTACTTTCAGCGTAAAATTTTGGTTAAACTGATCATTGAAACGCCTGAAAAACTGCTTATCAATAAAGAGAAAACCCACAGTTTCTTCAGCTGGCTGGAGAACCGGTAACCTCTCAAATCTTAGACCTGAATATTTTCCGGGTTCGCCTTTCAATTTGTCCGGCTGACCCTTTTTTATATTCTTTCGCGCTTACTGAGCAACTACTTTTGAATCAAAATTAAAAGAAATGATTCTTAAAAACCTCTTAACCGTAAGCGCTTTTACGGTCTTCATGTTCGCAGCTTCTGCATTCATACAGAAAGACGAAATTAAAACAACCTCTAAAGACACAGCACCTGACAACAATGGCTTTGCAGTTTTGGAACTTTTTACTTCAGAAGGCTGTTCAAGCTGTCCTCCCGCAGATGACCTGATGGGACAGATCCAGAAAGAATACAAAGACCAACCGGTTTACATCCTTTCTTATCATGTAGACTACTGGAACCGTCTCGGGTGGAAAGACAGGTTCAGCAGTGCTGAAAATTCACAACGGCAACAAGCGTACAGCCGGCTTCTCAAATCACAAACTTACACACCACAATTGGTTGTGAATGGAAAAAATGAGTTTGTAGGTTCTGACCGAAACGCCATAGAAAACGCGATTCAAAAGGTTATTCCTGATTCTAAAAATACTTCTATAAACCTTTCCGCAGCTGTCTCACAAAAAGCAATCACCGTTAGTTTTAAAACAACTCAAGCTGATTCTCAAAGTAAATTAATGATTAATCTGGTTGAAAAGAAATCATCCACTCAGGTGAATGGCGGAGAAAATGAAGGGCATCGGCTGCTGCACTGGCAGATTGTGCATAAGCAAGAACATATCTCACTGAAAGATCATCCGGAAGGAACTTTGAATTTTACACTTCCAGAAAACTTCTCTCCGGATAACTGGGAAATCATTGGATTTATTCAGAATCCTAAAAACGGAATTATTTCTGGAGCATCCAAGGCTATCATTCAGTAAAATAGGTTAAAAATCATCATCCAACGAGTATAAACAATTGTTGGAGAATCACAAAGGCGCTAAGCTTTATCTAATTGAAAAATATTTTAAGGCGCTAGAAAATTAAAAATTTTCAGCAGGGAATAGATAATGAAAACGTCTTACAGCATACAGTTTCTCCTAAATTTGGCGCCTTTTCGATAACTAAGAAAAAATCATTCAAACAACAACAAAACTTAAAATAATAAAAACAATGAAAACAAAAACAACAAAAATCATCTACTGGTCAGGCATTATTTTCATGTCATTATGGTTCGGTGCCAGCGGTTTCTTTGAACTGACCAAAAATCCAGTGGTATGGGACATTACCCAACAACTTGGCTATCCGCCCCATTTCATCTACATTCTTGGTGTTTTTAAATTATCCGGAATCCTAGTACTTCTTATTCCCAATCGTTTATTAAGGCTTAAAGAATGGGTATTTGCAGGAATGTTTTTTGATATCATCTTTGCCTTCTTTTCAAAAATTGCCGTACTTGGTTTTGCAGCAACAACAGATGCTATTATCGCTTTTACGGTACTTTCTGTAACGTACATCATGTTCAGAAAACTGTATACACATGAACTGATATTTGGAGAAGCTTAGCAGGAATTTCACCTCTAAACGGATCAATTGATAAGTTAGAAATTCAGAATTGCACACTTCTTCTGTTTTTTAGTAAGGAAGAAAAAGCTAAAATTTGTCAAGCATTCAACTTATCAATGATCATTTAAGAGTTATAGAAAAAAATTTATGTTCCCCCAATCAGATGACTGTATGCCTTATTCATTTTCTACTTTACGTTGCTTTGGTTGGGGAATTTTTCAATCAATAAATCCTCCCGGAAATGAGAGGATTTTATTTTTAAATGATATCGTAGAAAACTTAAGTTAAGCTTATTGATACTCCTTGTTCCGTTAATTCATGAAACTCTCCGGAATCCATTCATAGGCTGTATCTTTTTTCCTTGTAAAGCCGAGTCCCGGCCATGGAAGATGATAGGCAAATGCTTTGGTCTTTGTTTCCGCCAGCTGCTGAAGAAGTTTCTTACGGGAGTCCGTAGCGATATCCAAATCGGTATCTCCTGAAAATCCCCATTCGGGATGTGGGAAAAGAATGACATCAGAATGGATCAGATCTGCCATATAGATCAGTCTTTCATTTCCTGAAGAAATCGTCATGATGGTAAGTCCCGGCGTATGTCCCGGAGCAAGCTGAAAATTGAAATGATCATATAATGGCTTTTTAAAGTCATAAAACTTCAGTTTTGGACGAATCGTTTTCAGGATATTCTGAAGAGGAGGAATCACTTGGTTAAGAAATTCCGGTTCGTTTTTTAAAAAGCTGTTTTTAAAATCTTTAAGGGAAGCCTGAAGCCAAAAATCATGCTCGATCTTTGAAATATATAAATCTGCATTCGGGAAAACCAGATTATTCTGCTTGTCCACCACTCCACCGATGTGATCCGGGTGAGCATGGGAAATAAAAACATCGGTAATATCTTTAGGTGAAAATCCTGCTTTCTGAAGACTTTTCAAAAGGAAACCTGTTCTTTCATCCGCAAAAATCCCCATTCCGGCATCCAGTAAAATCAGTCGGTTCTTTGTTTTAACGAGCAGCAGGTTCATCGCCATGTCGACATAATCATCGGGACGGAAATGATCTCTGAGAAGTTTTTTTAATTGAGGAACATCTGCCCGAGGAGAAAATGTATCAACGTTTTTTTCGTGAATGTATCCGTCGGTAAGAATATACAGATCCAGTTCTCCAAGTTTAATCTTTTTAAATGCTGAAAGATCATCCTCCGAATGGGGTAAAACCTGCTGTGTTCCGGCAAAAACATCAGAAAAAGGGACAAAACTTAATGCTCCTGCGAGGAGTCCGTTTCTTAAAAGTTCTCTTCTGTTCATAATTGAATAGGTGATTATTAATATTCCGGATTGCTGAAAAGTCATCAGGAATCCGGAAATATTATATTTTAGTTATTGACTAATTTCATAGAACCTTCTGTATACCTTTCACCAACGTTAGGATATTTTTTAAGAAGTGAATCAATCGTTTCCAGATCAGACTTTGAAAGATCGATATTCACCGCAGCAATATTTTCTTCCAGATATTTGATGCGTTTAGTTCCCGGAATCGGAATGATATCTTCTCCCTGATTCAGCACCCATGCTAAGGCAAGCTGGGTTCCTTTTACTCCTTTAGATTCGGCAAATTCATTGATTTCTCTTGCCAGATTTCTGTTGTTCTCAAGATATTCTTCCTGATAACGCGGAAGGGTCTTTCTGAAATCTTCATCACCGAAATTCTGTACTTCATTGATATTTGCGAAAAGGCCTCTAGCCAGTGGAGAATAAGGAACCAACGTAATTCCAAGCTCTCTGATCGTCGGAAGTATATCATTTTCTACATCTTTCGTCAGGATGGAATATTCTGACTGTAAAGCTGTAATCGGATGAATTTTATTCGCTTTTCTGATGGATTCCGCAGAAGCTTCTGATAATCCCAGGTATTTTACTTTTCCTTCTTTAACCAGTTCTGCCATCGCTTCAACTGTTTCTTCTACCGGAATATTCGGGTCTACCCTGTGCGCATAATACAGGTCAATGGTATCGATTTTCAGTCTCTGAAGGCTTAAATCAACAGCCTGTCTGATCCATTCGGGTGAGCCGTCAAAATACGTTCCGGGAGCTCCGCTGTGACTTGGTTTTCCGTCTTTAAATCTGAATCCGAATTTGGTCGCGATAAAGACCTTGTCTCTGTTGGGAACCAGAACTTTTGAAATTAACTTTTCATTTTCTCCGGCGGCGTACATGTCTGCCGTATCCCAGAAATTTACACCTAAGTCCAGTGCCTTGTGAAGCGTACTGATACTTTCCTGTTCATCTGCCGGGCCATAGGCAAAGCTCATTCCCATACATCCTAAACCTACTGCAGATAACTGCTCTCCTGTGTTTCCTAATTTTCTGAATTTCATAATGGGTTGTGATTTTAAATTGATAAGACAAAATTAGAATAAGAATAAGCCCTACACTCTATAGAATTCAAACCAAGAATTATAAAATTCAAACAACTTCCGTTCTGATGGCGTTGGGAGCCATTCCGGTCTGTTTTTTAAAGAAATTGGTAAAGTAAGCCGGTTCTTCAAATCCTAATCCGTAGGCAATCTCAGAAATGTTCCAATCAGTATGTTTCAGCAGTGCCGTGGCTTCCTGAACAATCCTTGAAGCGATCTGTTGGCTCGTAGTCTTTCCTGTCATTTCTTTCACAGAACGGTTTAACGAATTTACGTGAATGGAAAGGCTCTGCGCATAATCATTGGGGGTCTTCAGTTTCAGAAATGCTTCAGGGCTGTCAATGGGAAACTGCCTTTCCAACAGTTCCATAAATAATGAAGCAACACGCTGGGATGCGTTCTGATAGGGCTCAAAGTTATCAGCAGGATGCATTTTCATGGTTTCATGAATCATAAGATGAAGACAGGCACGAAGCATATCATACTTATGCATGTATTCGGATTCGATCTCTTTCATCATTTTGATAAAAAGATCCGAAATGGTTTTCTGCTGCTCTTCATCCACAAAAAACATGGGAGTTCCGCCAATTTTAAACAGCTGAGAATCCTGGAGATTTCCCAGACGTGTTCCGTTTTGTAAAAACTGGTCTGTAAAGAGGCAAAACCATCCTGTCTGATCCTCGTCATCCGCTTCCCACGAGTATGGAACTACAGGATTTGAGAACAAAAGTGCCGGACGGTCTACATAGATCCATTTGTCTGCATAATGAAGCTTTCCTTTTCCGATAATGAGTGATATTTTGTAATAATCCCTTCTGCTGTAAGGGGTTATCAGTGAACAACTTTCGCGTGTAAACACGTTAAAATGCCCTATCCCGGGAGTTCTGACAGCTTCCAGTCTTTCCACAGATGCATTCCGTAAATAAAATCCCTGTATTGTTTCTTTAGATTCCATACCACTAAGTTATAAAATTCAAACAAATAAAAAACAGGATTGATACAGATGATCGATATAATAAAAAATGGCCGGCAAAACGCCAGCCATCCAAGATTGTATGTATAGTTAATCCCTGATCTAGTGATGATGTCCGTTTTTCTTCTCCATTTTGTACACTTTGTTCTTTTTGGCCTTGCTTTTCTTGTAGTTATTTTTGTTTCGGTTGTAAACGGCTACAGGATTCTGACCTTTGTAATAATTCTTTTTGAACTTGGTATATTTTTCCCTTCCTAGTATTCTTTCAATTTCATAATACCGGTCTTCTCTCCATCTGTCCGGCTGGCTTACATAGGCCCTGTTCCAGGAATCATAATCGCGGTATCTGTCATTTAAGGCATTCAGCTGATTGGTCTGAGTCACAGAAAGCAGAAGATCTGCTGCCACATTCTGCCAGTTGATATCTGTAATACTTCTTCTGTAATCGATATAATAATCTGACTGTGCATAGCTGAGGCTGAAAGTTCCTGCAAGCATTAATGCTATCATTATTTTTTTCATCTTTAGTCCTATTTTTGGTTAAGTGCTTTAACATAGTCAATTAAAATGCCAAGTTCACAATGTATCTTCCCAATCTTTGTTAAAAACCACAAAAACAGGTTCAATTATTACTTAAAATACATAGTAAAAGACTCAATCATAAGCGATAAGAGGTCTACAAACAGATAAAAATTCCATACATCATAATACTCAAAAAACTCTATAACTCTCGAACCCTCTGACTCTTTCATTCTCCTAAAATTTCGTTAAGTTTCCCGAAAACTCATGTTTTATATTATTTTAATTTGTAATTTTAAGAGTGAGAAGTATGCATACGTAAGGTTTGTAATGTCGAGGGACTGTTAGATTGCTTTATCCATTCAATAAAGCAAGTCATTTTTTAACTAATCAAATTTTTAATGATTATGGAAAATATAAAGTTTGAGATATCTCCTTATCAGGATGAACTGCAACTATTACTGGACGGAGAAAAGGCCGGATATATGTCAATAAAAATTGATGGAAGGCTGCTGATCGTTTATTACACAAAAATCATTGAAGAACGTGAAGGCCATGGATACGCCAAAATGCTTCTGGACGAACTGGTTCGTTACTCTGAAGAAAAAGATCTTCTGGTAGATCCGGAATGTGATTTTGTGCGCCAGCAGTTTGAAAATCATCCTACCCGGTACAAAGATATCTGGCATGCCTGAATCAGTCTTCCCACCAGTTGCTGAACTGATAGTGAGTATGATTCATATCCACTACTTCCCCGATCATTGGGGTAAGGATATTGAGTCCTTTTTCTTTTCCTAAACCTGTCACTTTCTGGAGCGGCTCATTCCATGGATGAAGAGCCAGCGCAAATTTTGATGAGTGGACAGGAATACTATGTTTGGCTTTAAGATCAATGGCTGCCTGGATCACGTCTTCAGGCAGCGCGTGGATATACCGCCATGCTTCATCATACTGTCCGTTTTCAAGAACAGCATAATCAAAAGGTCCGAATTGTTCACCAATCATTTTGAAATGAGAATCGTAGCCGCTGTCACCACCTAAAAATATTTTTTTCGTAGGAGTTTCAAGAACATAGGAAGTCCACAGGGTATTGTTCTGTTTTATTTTTCGCCCGGAAAAATGTCTCGCCGGTGTAAAAGTAATTTTCAGATTATTTTTTAAAAGAACTGCTGTACCCCACTCTTCTTCGATCAGGTTTTCTTCTGCATAGCCCCATCTTTCAAGGTGTGCACCAGCTCCCAGTGGTACAATAGCCTTTTCGGTTCTGTCTCTTATCGATTTCACAGTCGGATAATCCAAATGGTCGAAATGATCATGTGTGATGATCAGATAATCCAGATCAGGAATATCTTCCGGTTTAAACAAATCAGAACCTTTAAATGCTTTGTTAAAATATTTGAATGGTGAACCGTACAGGCTCAGCACAGGATCTACCAGAAAAGACACACCATCAGTCTGCAGATAATAGGATGAATGGCCCAGCCAGATGAAGACATCCTGATCTTTCCGGATTCTTTTCAAATCTGTATGAATGGCGGGAATATTTTTGAGAGGCTTGAGCAACGGATCTTTTTTGCCCAAAATAAAATCGTAAGTAACCTTTATGGGACTGTACCCTTCAGTAATGGAAGGCGTATGACTGATGTTACGGAACTGTCTGTTTTTGTAGAGTTTTGACTGTCTTATACGTTCCAGTCTTTTTCCTTTGGGAGCTGCTCCGAAATCGGGCCTATTCATCACCAAAAGATAAATGGTCACTAAAAGAATGACTGTAAAAATCAGGTATAGCATCTGCATCGAAATAAGCGTCAAAGGTATTGACTTTTGGTCTCACTTGGAAAACTCAACGGTTTTTTAACTTAATTTATAAAGCTTTCTGAATAATTTATTATTTATTTAAATTAAAATAATCTCAAACTTTTTAACTTAGCAGATTGAAAAAAATTCAAAATACGTTGAAAAATTATTCGATCATACTGCTGGCTGCAGCACTCTCTTCATGTACGTCTATCAGAAGGCACAACGAACAGAGGGCGACCTGCGTGGGCCCTGATGAGCTTAAGGAGGATGTAGATTACGCCTACCTAAAACTTCAACAGATGCACCCCCAGCTTTACTGGTACATTTCCAAGCCGGAACTTGACCGTAAATTTGACAGTCTTAAAGGGACCATCGACGAGCCTTTGACTCCGCTTCAGTTTTATTTTAAACTGCAGCCTGTGATCGCTGATATCCGTGAAGGACACCTTGCCCTGAGAATTCCGAGGAAAAAATTCACCAAAAGACAAATTAAATCTCTGGAACATAAAAAAGGAATGTTCAGCCGTTTTGAATATTATATAAAAGATGATCATTTGTTTATTATTCAAAATAAAGATTCAATTGAAAATATAAAACCCGGAACTGAGATTCTGACCATCAATAAAGTTCCTGCCTCCAATTATGTAAAAAAATACCGTGAACTGATCAGCAGTGACGGCTACAATACTACGTTTCAGTCTTACTTTCTGAAGGATGTATTTTTTAATTTTTATACTGCAGAAAACGGATTCAAGGACACTGCAACGATAGAAACGCTTTATAACGGCGAAAAACTGACTTATACGCTTCACCGTGAATCCAAATCTAAAAACGATCTGGACAAAGACAAGGAGCAGGAAAAAAGAACGCCTGAAAAAAAAGTTAATGATTATGTAGCGTCCAGTGATTCTTACAACCGGAATTTTAAATTCCTGGATAAAGACAGCACGACTGCCTATATTAAAGTAAAGAGTTTTTCAAGAGATTATTCCGATAAGTTTTACAAGGAAACATTTGCGAAAATAAAAAATGCAGGGTCAAAATACCTTATTATAGATGTCCGCAATAACTATGGCGGGTCTCTGCATGAGATTAATAATCTGTATTCTTATCTGGCTCCGGAACCGTATGTCCTAATAAAACCATCACAGCTTACCTCAAGGATTACTCCTTTAAAAACAAATTATTTCAGAAAAAGTACACCTTTTCAATATGCTTTTAAGAGTCTGGCGTACCCGACTTATGTTTTTGCACAGACCTTCAGTACTTATAAAAAGGACGGAAAGGTATATTACAAAATGAAAGCTGACAAGCCAACAAAACCCAATAAAGATGCATTCCAGGGGAAGGTTTTTGTCCTGATCAACGGAGGAAGTTTTTCAGCTTCTTCTATCATTACGGCAAAGCTGAAATACGATAAACGCGCGGTCCTCGTGGGTGAAGAAACCGGCGGTGCCAATGACGGAACTGTGGCGGGTTTCTATTCTTACCAGAAACTCCCGCATTCAAAGATCAATCTTCCTATCGGTTTACTGCTGGTACAGCCTAATATTGATTTTCTGAATACCAAAAAAGGCGTCGTTCCGGATATTACAATTACCGAAAGCATGCAGGATATTATTGATAAAAAAGATCCGCAGCTGGATTGGGTAAAAAATGAAATTGCAAAGGAAAAAGAGCTTCAATAGCTTTATGAATAGTTTCGGCGGGCTGAAAGCCTGCCGAAACTATTTTTATCTTTTTAATTCTTTCATAAGATCTTCGATATGTACGATATATCGTCCGTAATACCGGTTGAACCAGAACTGTCCCATCAAATAGAGCACAAAAAGCCCTACCGTCACTGAGCTGATCAGGATTACGGCAATTTTTATTTCGCTCATGGGTTCAGGCCACGGAATAAATTCTATCACGATAATCATTTCGCAGACGATAAACGGCACAAAGCTCAGATAGTACGACAGATAATATTGCTTATTGAGATTGACCTGCATGACCAGATCTTTTAACGAATCATAGGTTTTAAGCATTGGATTACTGATATCGCTGTAAAGTCTGAAAAATTTACTGAAAAAGAAAATGGTCACCATCAGCATTGACGCTATAAGAACCGTAATGTAAAACTGTAATTTAAAGGGTTGGCAGAATGCACACACGATAAATGAGAACGTAAAGATCGCAATGATGGACCAGAATTCCATGCGCATATTTTTTCGCATTTTTTCCAGCGGAAGATTGATCTTATTTCTCTGCTCAATACTTATTTCAGGTGTTTCTTCTGAAACATCTTCATTCCATGCATTTTTTAATTCATCTATATTCATTGGTACTGATTTAAAGTTATGGTTGATTTGAGTTTAAGATATCTTTCAGTTTATTTTTGGCCCGGTTCATCCTTACTCTGGCATTACCTTCGGAGATTCCCATCTGTTCTGCAATTTCCTTTCCTGAAAAGTCTTCCAGATAATAAAAGATAAAAGCTTTATCAATGGAATTCAGCTCACGGATCGCTTCATACATCTGAACCAGTTTTTCTTCCTTTCCGTAATCGTATTCATCCTGAATCACTTTATAGCCTGCAAAATCCTCATTAGAGATAAAACTTCTTCTTTTCTCGGATTTCAGAAAAATAATAGCGGTGTTGAGGGCAATTCTGTACAGCCAGGTAGAAAATTCGCTTTGTCCCTTGAAGCTCGGATACGCTTTCCATAGCTGACAGGTGATTTCCTGGAAAAGATCATCACGGTCATCTTTTTCAGACATATACATTTTAGAAATCTTGAAAATGATTCCTTTATGCTTTTCTATTTTGTCTAAAAATTCCTGCTCTAATGAGTTCATATTTTCGGGCTCTATAGAGTTAGTTTTAATTGTAAAAAAATGTTACAGATATTTTTGAAAAGATAAAAAAAACCCAACAGAAAATTTCCTGCAGGGCCCATTGTGTGTTTTTTTGTTTTACTCCAATCCGTGTTTCAGAAAAACACAGTCTTTGTACGAAATAATTTTAATCTATAAACCGACTCATGAACGGCTTATATTTTAAATTGAACAGTCAGTTAAAAATTTGAACAGTAACAGTCCGAATTTGGACACTAACATTTTATGTTTCTAATAGTTAGTAGAAAAAAAGTGAAAATGTTACACTATTTGGGGAAAAATTTTCATCAAAAATTCACAATATATTTTTAAAACTTCCAGTAAGCTTTGTGAACTCCTTGATACTGCCCATTTATGATAATTATGATTTTTATTGATGCTGCAAAAAAAATCCCGGCAGAAAAAATTCTTCGGGATTGTTTCTTTATTTTTAAATGTATGATCATTCTTTTTCCTGAAAAATCAATTCAGTCTGTCCAGGGCATTCTGGAGGGTATGAATATCAATAAAGTGGAGCTTTACGCCAATAATAATAAAAATCAGAAGAACCAGTGTCAGGAATATGATGATAAAAATATACACCGAAACAAACCATATCACTGTATTCAAAATATTTCCCTGAAGTCCGAACTTATTCATGAAAAATCTTTGAGAACGCTCAAACCATGAATTTTTTCTTGCTTTCTTCGGCTCTATTTCAAGGCCGTTCAGTTCATCTACCAAACGTACAACGTCTTGTATATACCGTCCGTACATATAATAAATCCAATATTTGATCACAAACCACACCAGCATCAGGGTAATCAGGAAACTGATCCCGAAAATGGCTAGATTATATTTCGCCTCAAAATGAAAGTTGATCTTGATAAGAGATAGCAGAAAAGCCAGTGGAATGTAGGAAATGTAATAGGAAATGTAGATTTCTTTCGATATTAAAAGTTGTGTTTTAAGGTTAAACAGATCATAATTTGTATTGATACTGCTATTACAAAGCATTTTGTAAAGCTTTAGAAAACGGGAATAAAAATAAATGATGGAAGCAAGCGTAAGGGCGACGACGAATGCCGATATAATAACAATATTCGAATCTCCGGAAGCAAATGGAAATCCCATCAAAAGCATAGGCAAGGTGACGACCATCAGCCAGAATTCTGTTTGCATATTGATTTTGAGCATCCGCATCGGCGAATGAATTTCACGCTGCTTCTCCAGAGAGATCTCAGGCAAATCCTGCCTGGTGTCTTTATCCCAAAGTTCTTTAAAATTTTCTAACTCCATTTGTTTTTACTTTAAATCTTGTCGCTTTCTTGTTTTTCGATGATTTGCTTCAGTTTTGTTTTTGCCCGATTCATTTTTACACGGGCATTCACTTCAGTGATCCCCAGCTGGCGGGCGATCTCTTTACCCGGAAAATCTTCCAAAAAGAAAAAAATAAGCGCTTTGTCTATAGGACTGAGTTGATGAATAGCCTCATACATCAGCTTCATATTTCTATCATCTGCATCATTATAGGATTCATGTGGAACAACAAGATCTTCTATCCCCTGATTTTGTATAAAACTACGTTTTTTTTCACTACGCAAAAATACAATCGCTGTGTTAAGCGCAGTCCGGTAGAGCCATGTAGAGAAGTCACTTCTCCTCTGGAAATCGCCGTATGATTTCCAGGCCTGATAAATGATCTCCTGATAAAGATCATTCTGATCATCCCGATCGTCCATATACATTTTAGAGATCTTGAAAATGACACCTTTGTGCTTTTCTATTTTCTCTAAAAATTCTTTTTCCATTAAAGACATGCTCAAACTCTACTCGTACAGCAGTATTTTTGATAAAAATACTACAATTTTAACATAAAAACTAAAAAGTCCACGTCTCAAAGTACAAAATCCTCAAAAAATAAAGAAATTTAATGAGGATTATTATTTTATGTTAAGTAGAATATACCTAGAAAAGATAGTCGGTGCTTAAAAAATTAGAGTCATGATCTCTAACGATCGTATTTAATAATTTCTTGTTGGAATCTGTCAGTTTCGCAGCCACCAGAGACCGGATGGAAAATGAACGGAGCGCATCAAAGACAGAAAGTGTTCCTTCCGCACTGTCTTTCCTTCCTGTAAACGGAAAAACGTCCGGCCCGCGTTGTGCCTGACAATTGATATTCACACGGCTCACCAGATTCACAAAAGGGTCTATCAGCCTGGAAACTTCCTGAGGATCTTCGCTGAAAATACTTACCTGCATTCCATGGGATGCATTGACCTGATAATCGATGGGTTCTTCGATGTCTTCAAAAGGAACTACCGGAATCACCGGACCGAACTGCTCTTCATGATAGAGTTTCATATCACTGTTTACCGGATAAACCACTGCAGGAAAGACAAAAGACTCTTCCGTAAACCCTCCGTTTTCATTTAAAACTTTTGCACCTTTAGCTAAAGCATCTTCAATACATTCTTTGAGATACAGTGGTTTATTCACTTCGGGAAGCGGCGTCACTTTCACATCTTTTTCCCACGGAAGTCCCGGTTTTAAAGCAGAAACAGCTACACTTAACTTCCGGGTGAATTCTTCGGCAATTTCTTTCTGAACAAAGATCAGTTTTAATGCTGTACATCGCTGCCCGTTGAATGACAGTGCTCCCAGGATACATTCGCTCACCGCTACATTCAGATCGGCATTTTTAGTTACAATCGCTGCATTTTTGGCATCAAGGCTCAGGATAGCTCGTAAACGATTCACTTTAGGATGCAGTTTCTTCAGTCCGTTAGCTACTTTACTGGATCCGATAAATGCCAGAACATTTATTTTTCCGCTTTCCATAATGGGAGTAATAATCTCAGAGCCTTTTCCGTAAAGCGTGTTTACAGTTCCTTTCGGGAAAGCCTCTTTAAAAGCTTTCAGTAATGGATAATGGGCAAGAACACCGTGCTTTGGAAGCTTGAACAAAATCGTATTTCCCATGATCAATGCGGGAATCAGTGTGGTAAAGATCTCATTTAAAGGATAATTAAACGGTCCCATACTTAAAACAACGCCCAGCGGAGCTCTTCTGATCTGTGCAATAGTTCCTTCTGCTTCCTGAAAACGGGATGATTCTCTGTCAAGATCTTTCAGCGCATCAATGGTCTGGTTGATATAATCTACAGTCCTGTCGAATTCTTTGGTAGAATCTGCCAGAGTTTTCCCGATCTCCCACATTAACAATTTAATGACCAGATCACGCTGCTCTATCATCAGATAAACAAATTTCTGCATACACTGAATACGTCCTTCTACAGACATGGTAGGCCATTCTCCGAGACCGTTATCATAGGCTTTAACAGATGCTTCAAGCACTTCCATTGCTTCTTTCGGACTGATATTCGGAATACTTCCCAGCAATTTTCTCTCGAGACCGTTTTCCGTAGGAATACAGACTGGCGAATAGATATTCTGAGTCTCCCCTTCCCATTCCACCAGCTCTCCATTGAGGAGATACACTTTCTGATGAATTTCCTCTACTTTAAATTCTTCCGGAATTTCGATTTCGCTTTTAAAAATATCCTTAAATAACGGCTTATTGACTGAATCCATAAATTTTTATTTTTTGATAATTGAGTGTCATTCTAAAATTATACAGAATAAAGGTAGCCGTTAAAATTGGTTTTAAAAATAACCACTTGATAGATTTGTTCTATTTGGCGGGTGTTTGAATTAAAATTAATGTCGGGTACTGAAAAAATGAATAATTTTACTAAAAATAAAATTTCATGTTTTCAAAATTAGCTTTCAGCACCTTATTGTTTTTCTCAGCATTTATTTTCGCTCAAAATAGCAAAACAGCGAATACTGTTCTGATGGGAGGAAAACCGGTACATACGTATGCGAAACTTCCGGCCTTGAATAAAGCAGCCCCAAAGTTTACGCTTACAGACGTTACGATGAAGGATCAGACACTTGATTCTTACAAGGGAAAATTTATGATTCTTAATATTTTCCCCAGTGTAGATACCGGAGTTTGCTCGGCTTCCGTACATCATTTCAATGAAGATGCAGCGAGTATTCCCAATACCGTTGTTCTTTGTATTTCTAAAGATCTGCCTTTTGCCCAAAAAAGATTTTGTGGTGCAGAAGGAATTAAGAATGTGGTGATGCTTTCAGATTTCCGTTCAGATTTCGGAAAAACGTATGGCGTAGAGATTACAGATTCTATGATGAAAGGTCTTTTAAGCAGAGCCGTAGTGGTGATCGATCCTTCAGGGAAAATCATTTATGAAGAGCAGGTTGCTGATATTTCACAGGAACCAAATTATGAAGCAGCGATTGCAGCTGTGAAAAAATAATTTCTCGCTTTTGGAATAATTTAAAACAGGCTTCGGCGATCTTCGATCGCCGAAGCCTGTTATTTTTTCAGTTTTCCTTCCTTTTTTGTGGTGATGACAATGACACCGTTTTCGGCTTTTATCCCATCGAAAACAGTCGTGTCTTTTTCAATATTAATTGTTTTTATCATTTCAGGATCAATGGTATTGAGCTCTTCCAAACTGCTTACCTTCCCATTGATTATGTATAAAGGTTTTTTGTTAATCTTAGGAGTTGATGAGGCTTCGCCAATCCGTATTCTGCGATGAACCGAATTATCTATTAGTTCGGTAGAAACGACCTTACCAATTGTACTACCAGATTGTATTACAATTTCATTCAGTTGATTATTGACTAAAAGATTTCCCGGTATTACTGTCGTTGAGCCAAGCAACATTTTTTGTTTTTGGGGGAAGATCACAACGTCTTTGATTTCGTCTGCTTTTAAAGTATCGTGTATTTCATTTTGCTGGGCATGTACCGAAACAAAACCTCCTGTTGTCAGCATAAAACCGACTGCAAACTTCGTAAATAATGAATTGATAAAAGAATAGTTCAGATCTCTGTTAAGCTGTGATGAATTAAAATTCCCACAAATGTCTTCTGAAGAATGGGAAAAAACCTCTATAATTTCCTGATCAGAAGCCACGGTGAAATCCCGGACAGTTTTGGAACAAACGGAACAGAACCTTCCTTTCTCTTCGGGTGTCATAGCTTCCCAGTTTTCATGACATGGTTTGGGTATGGTGATTTTCATAGTCTCTTTTATATAGAGATGTGGGAATGATGGGAAAGGTTGGAAAGGTTATGTTGAAATAATCATAAAGTTGGATGATCGCTAAGACGCAAATTCTATGACAAAAACATGTTTTAAGGCGCAAAGATTTTATCTCCGATACAATTGATCACACCGTCATTGCGAGGAGCGCAGCGACGAAGCAATCTCACTCTCATCTTGCCGAAATATTCGATTTTCTTGCACATTAAATAATCATGTAGCTTAAAAACCTTGCGCCTTTGCAATGGTCCAACAAAAAGAAATATAGAAGAATCTGTCTCACAACCAATTTGTGAGACGGATTTTTCTATATGTAAAAAGTTTAAAGCAAATTATTATCTAATCCCCATCGCCACCAATAGAACTAAACTCCTGCGTAGAATAATGTAAGAAAAATAACACCAGTAAGTCATCAACAGATTCATCAACCTCAACGTGATAAGTAGGATGTTTAATTTTCTTTTTATCTTCGGGTATTACTTCTATTAAGAGTTTTCTTTTTTCAAATAACTGATTTGTTTTACTCAATTTGAAATTATAAATCCTAACATCGGCTCCGGACTTAATGATTCTTTCTTTTCCCAAATCTGTAAAATAAATGACGCCTTTGGAATTAAAAAGTTCTGCATCGTTCTTTAGAAAACCTACATTTTTGATATCATAGCTTCTGGAATTGCAAATGATATAATAACCAGAAGAAAAGAACTTATTGAGTTTTACAATCCTGCCCATCTCTTTTTGATCTTCTGAAACTAAGACAAGTTGTTTGTTATTAATTTGCGTTGTATATCTTTTCAATGTAAATTCTATTTAAGCATCGGGAATATCTTTTTTCTGAAAATGAAAACGATCATCGCAGAGAAAAGCAATGAAAATACAGACAGACCCATTTTGAGCATCTCTTCCGTGGATTCATCAACTGGACTGTATCGGGCTTCTTTATTGCTTGTCATTGATGATAAAGACATCATCCTTTGTTGTATGATAGAATCTTTAAAACCATAATCCTTTGCCTCTTCATAATCTCTTAAAGCTTCATCTTTAAATTTCATTAAAAAAGCGACATTTCCCAGATCAAACAGTAGCTGAGCAACAATTTTGTCTTCAGGCTTTACAAAAGATATCCGTTCATTTAACTGATAAAAAAGAGATTTGCGAAGTTTATACAATTCTTCTTTGGTTAAATCCGTTTCAGGGTATTTTTTGCTTCCGAAATCAGTTTGAATCAAGGATTGTGAGGTATACGCTTCACCACCTTTAATTTTTGCTTTCAGAATATTGGCATGAATCCACTCGGAACTGAAATGAGATTCGGGTTTAATTTCAATAGACTTTTCAATCCATTTTAAGGCCTCCACATTATTACCCATCAGTTCGTATGCCGTTCCCATATTGGAAGCTGTAGAGTATCTTCCAGGATCATTAGATTCAATTCTTTTGTATAGTTCTACGGCTTCCTGATATCTTTTAAGAATGATCAGAATATAGCCTTTATCCGACAAATAATCCAGATCTTTTGTTCTTTGGTACTCTTTTTCCAATCCTGCTAAAGTTTTTTCCAAGGTTTCAGGGTTGTTAAAACTGTGACCTCTGGGGGAAAAACCCTGAAAATCCGTATAAATATTAGTTCCGTCTTTGAGGTCTCTGGTCTCTCCGTTTAAGCAGGCCAAGGCCGGAATTGAAAATAAAGAGCAGAACATGACACTTAAAAAAAACTTTCTCATAGGCAGTTATCTGAAATTTTATTGAAAATATTTGTAATTCGTTATCGTGCTAAAAATAAAAAAACTTTGCTATATAAAATACAGCAAAGTTGTTTATTATAATCTAATTTATGTTTAATTAAAACAAATTCTCATCCACAAAATTCGGCAGCGTCACCTTCAAATTCGGTTCTGCTTCCATCGCTCTTTTAATAGCGAAAACAGCGCCTTCATTTCTGGCCCAGCTTCGTACAGTATTTTTCACTTATTTTAAATTAGTAGTTTTCGTTTTCAAACTACTTTGTAACATTAGCTTAAAAATATCTATTAAAAGAAAAATGAGAATTAAATTTTCCAAGAAATTTATATAATCAAACTGTACAATCCCCCAGTCCATTAAAGAATCTTTTCCTAAAGAAGATTTTTTCAGATAAAAATATTTTGGAAAACCAGAAGTTTCAATAAGCCAATCATTTGATTTTGAAGATTCACAATACGACAACCCCAATAACGTAATGACAAAAGCTGATACAATCACTTTCCAATCAAACAAAACTTTCCAATTTTGCTTTTTAAATCTTAAAATGATAAGATTTAATGCAACAAAAGTTGTAAATAAAAGTAGAAAGTACATACTTGTAAATTGATTGTGAATATCCATTTTCAAATTAATTCATTCTCAAATTCTCAAATTAAAAAAGACTCTCATCCACAAAATTCGGCAACGTCACCTTCAAATTAGGCTCAGCTTCCATCGCTCTTTTAATCGCGAAAACAGCACCTTCATTTCTTGCCCAGCTTCTTCTGGAAATTCCGTTGTTGACGTCCCAGAAAAGCATAGATTTCAGTCTTCTGTCTGCCTCTGCACTTCCGTCCAGCAGCATTCCGAAACCTCCGTTGATCACTTCGCCCCAGCCTACTCCGCCACCGTTATGGATAGATACCCACGTAGCACCACGGAAACTGTCGCCGATTACGTTGTGAATCGCCATATCTGCGGTAAACCTTGAACCATCATAGATATTGGAAGTCTCTCTGTAAGGCGAATCTGTCCCGGAAACATCGTGATGATCTCTTCCCAAAACAACAGGCCCAATTTCCCCGTTTTTAATGGCATTATTGAAAGCTTCAGCGATCTTCATTCTTCCTTCTGCATCTGCATAAAGTATTCTCGCCTGAGAACCTACAACCAGTTTATTTTCCTGAGCGCCTTTGATCCACTGGATATTGTCTTTCATCTGCTGCTGAATCTCTTCCGGAGAATTTTTCACCATCTCTTCCAGTACAGCACATGCAATATTGTCGGTTTTCTGCAGATCTTCCGGTTTTCCACTTGCACATACCCAACGGAAAGGCCCGAAACCATAATCGAAGCACATAGGTCCCATAATATCCTGAACATAACTAGGATATTTAAATTCTCTTCCTAAAGTCGGATTTTCAGCCATTACATCAGCTCCGGCTCTTGAAGCTTCCAGTAAAAAGGCATTTCCGTAGTCAAAGAAATAGGTTCCTTTCTGTGTATGTTTATTGATGGCTGCAGCATGTCTTCTTAAGGTTTCCTGAACTTTTTCTTTAAATAATTCAGGTTCTTCGGCCATCATTCTGTTTGATTCCTCAAAACTCTGTCCGGCAGGATAATAACCACCCGCCCAAGGATTGTGAAGCGATGTCTGGTCAGATCCGATATCTATTGTTAAGTTTTTCTCATCAAATTTCTCCCAAACCTCAACAATATTTCCAAGATAAGCCAGAGAAACAGTTTCTTTGTTTTCCTGAGCTTTCAGGATTCTTTCTACCAATTCATCCAGGTTTTCGTGAATTTCGTTCACCCATTTCTGATCGTGACGGATCTTGGTGATCTTAGGATTCACTTCAGCACATACCGTGATACAGCCTGCGATATTTCCTGCTTTTGGCTGTGCACCGCTCATTCCTCCCAATCCGGAAGTTACAAAAAGGCCTCCTTTCGGTTCTTTTTTGATTTTTCTGAAAGCATTCAGAACAGTGATCGTAGTTCCATGAACAATTCCCTGCGGACCAATGTACATATAACTTCCCGCTGTCATCTGCCCATATTGAGTAACGCCTAAGGCATTGAATTTCTCCCAATCATCCGGCTTGGAATAATTAGGAATCATCATTCCGTTGGTTACCACTACTCTGGGTGCATCTTTATGCGATGGGAAAAGACCCATCGGGTGACCTGAATACATGGTTAAAGTCTGCTCATCCGTCATTTCAGACAGATACTTCATGGTCAGAAGATATTGTGCCCAGTTTGAAAATACAGCTCCGTTTCCTCCGTACGTAATCAGTTCGTGAGGATGCTGTGCCACTGCATAATCCAGATTATTCTGGATCATCAGCATAATGGCTTTTGCCTGCTCAGATTTTCCGGGATAATCCGCAATTGATCTTGCCTTCATTTCATAATCCGGACGGAAACGATACATATAAATTCTCCCGTATTTTTCCAGTTCTTCTCTGAATTCGGGTAAAAGCTCCGCATGAAACTGAGGTTCGAAATAACGTAAAGCATTCTTCAGAGCAAGCTTTTTCTCTTCCTCTCCTAAAATTTCTTTACGCTTCGGTGCATGATTGATATTGGTTTCGTATGGTTTAGGTTGTGGCAGCTGATTCGGGATCCCCTGCTGTATCTGTTCTTGAAATGTCATATTGCTATTTAGTTCAATGTTTAGAATTCTAACTTTTTGAAGTTTTAAAGATATTCAAATTAGAAAATATAGGCAAGGGTATTTGATGATGTGTTGATGGGGTGATTCGATGATGGGATAATGTGATGATTGGTTGTGGTTGAGATGGCGGGTAAAGATTCCCCTCCTCCGGAGGGGTGGATTGCAAAATTTATAAAATTTTGGAAGACGGGGTGGTCCCAAAATACTGAATAATAAAACATTCCAGATCTTTCATCACTACATATATATTATTCCTTACGTCAAAATCAGTAGTCCTGAAAACCAAAAGTCCCAAAGACTCAAGATATTCCTGTCTGATTCCATCGTAAACTTGTTTTTCATCATGGCTGGAACCATCAATTTCAACAATTAGCCCTAAAGTTTTTACATAGAAGTCAACAATATAATTCCCGATGATTCGTTGTCTGTCAAAATCAATGTGGTGAAATGCTCCCGCCCTCACCTTTTTCCAGAAAATAACCTCACTTAAAATACGTGCTTTCCGTTTTTCTTTTAGCAATACTGTTAAATGGGGATTAAAGGGTAGATTTTCTACAAAATTCCTTTGAATGGGAATACCTTGAATATGGGTAAGGATTTCTTTCATTGTTTATGTTTTTTTAACCACCCCGTCTTCTCCTTTCAGTCAAATCCACTCCTCCAAAAGAGGGGAATGATATTCGTCAGAGAACAAGTGGTTTTCAAAAATAAAAAAAAACCTCACTGAAAATCAGTAAGGCAATTGTATTTTATATATCCGAAATTTAAGTTAAAACGTCATCATTTTCTTCTTCGTGATCGTCCGCATTATCACTGCGGCTCCAGTAATTGTTTTCTTCATCTTCGGATCCTATTTCTTCCATATCATCGTCATCTTCAGTTCCCGGAATATCAAGTCCTTTATCTAGTTTATCATTGTCCTCTTCATTCAGGATTGGGTTTCCGTCGCCGTCCAGCGGAATATGTTTTTCTTTATTGAATATATCTTCACTGGGATTGTAATCCATCTCTTCGAGTTTTCTGTTCTGTTCGTTTGTATTGTCTTCTGGTATCATAATATCAGTATTTAGTGTGAATGGTATAGATCAAAAACGGTTCCAACCTTTCTTTTTACGGTCAGTGATTTACAAAAACATAACAACTAATTGGCGAGATCGGTATTGTTTATTTTGCGTTGGGGAGTTTTAATTTCATCTTTGAGCCTTCCGAATTTATATGTAACATTGAAACCGAAAGACCTGTAATAGTCTCTGATATCATTATTCTGCCCGAATGTACCACCAAAAGTTTCTGTAACCGCTTTTCTATAAGTATTAAACGGATTATTTATAAAGGCTGAAAAGGAAAGTTTATGGGCAAGAATACTTTTACTGACACTGAAAAACGAACCGGTAAAAGCATTGGTGGTACTTTGTAAACCTGCAGGCATTTTGCTGTTGATCTCCAGATTTGAACTGATGGTCCAGCTATTTTCAAAACTATAATTAGCAGACAGATAGATGTAGTACGTCAACAGATTATTTTCAACAGGTATATCATTCACTTTTCCATTGATAAAAAATAAGGCGGAATTTCCATTAATGCTCAGATTCAGCTTTTTTGTCACCGGATAACTGAAATAATAATCAAGTCCCAGTCTGCTTGCGTTACCCGAATTTTCAAAAGTCGTTTTTGTAATATTGGTCATGGGATTATAGGTTGAAACTTTCAGATCAATTTTATTGGAAAAGGAATAGGAAAGTCCAACGTTCAGATTTACTTTTTTATTGTAGGAATAACTGGTCATAATATCGTTGTTCACTACAGATTTTAAGTAGGGATTTCCACTGATTTCAAAATAGGGATTTGATTGATTAACAAATGGATTCAGACGAATAATTCCGGGTCTTTTGATCCTCTGGGAAAAGCCAACACTGATGCTGTGATGCTCTTTCCAGGTTTTCCCTATTGAAATATTCGGGATAAAATTGAAATAGTTCTGATCAACTTTGGCATTGGTGGAGATAAAACTCACATCCGTTGCAGTACTTTCTGCTCTTACACCTGTCTGGAAATTCCAGTTTAATAAAGAGAATTTCGCAGAAACATAAGCACCATATATATTTTGTCTGTTGAGGAATTCATCCGAATTATTGACATTTTCCGGAACGGATGTATAATCACTGCTGTTTTTCCTGAGTATGGCTTTCACTCCTGTTTCGAGCGCTATTTTCTTTATATTTTTCACAAAATCGATTTGAAAAGTATGTTCACTGTTCCGGTTAGCGTTATGCTGATCAATTCTGTCTGATACATGAAGGATCCGGTTCTGAATATCTGAAATAGCCATTATATCGTAGTCATAACTATTGAATTTATAGGACAGGGTTAAAAATTGGCTTTTATCATGCTTAAACCCAATCTGATAATTAGCAGAAGTTTCAAAACCTTTCCCTTTGCTGTCAGAATGGTTACTGGAATTATTATTTTCCGAAAGGGCATTCTGCTGATAAAAGTAAGAATCCAGAATATCCTGAGACTTGCTGTTGGAGAGGTTTGAACCCAATTGTAGGTTGAGCAATTGTAAACTGTCTATTTCATAACTTATATTCGCATTAAAATATCCGCCAATACCTTTGTTTGAAGTGGTTCCATCCTGTTGAAGCCTGCTGGAAACCGTATTCTGATGATTGTGATAGTCTATTTCAGGATTTTTTCTAAAAAAACCGCCCCCATAAGCAGAAATACCCAGTTTTTTATGTTTTGTATTCAAAGAGAATCCCAGATTCTGTTCCTGTTTGGGAAATCTCGTTCCAAAATTAACGGAAGCATTATATCCGTCATTCATTTTTTTTGTGGTAATGATATTGATGACTCCTGAAACTCCTTCTGCATCATATTTTGATGAAGGATTGGTAATAATCTCAATATCCTGAATGGTGCCGGCAGCAATACTTTTCAGTACTTCCTTTGCATTGGTATTGAGAAGCTGTGTTTCTTTACCATTGATGAGTATTTTAAAATTGGTATTTCCTTTGAAAAGTATATTTTCATTGGCATCTACAGACAGATAAGGTAATTTTCTCATCATTTCGATCACATTTTTTGACCGGCTTTCGGGATCAGACTGAACATCGTAAACCAGCCCGTCTATTTTATTTCTGATTAGTGGCTTTTTGGCGTTGATCACTACTTCTTCTATGGAGTTTTCACAGTTGAGAAATAAAGTTCCAAGATCTGTCTGACTGGCATTAATTCTCACTCTTTTAGATCCGAATTCCGAGCTTACAACCAGAAGTTGCAGATTCGTGATATCTTCTTTAACAGGGATTAAAAACGATCCGTCTTCTTTTGAAATTTCTGTCTGAATAATATGCTGGTCCTGATCAATAATTTTTAAAGAAGCAAAAGAAACGGCCTTACCTGACACAGAATCCTTTATGTTCCCTGACCATATTTTCTGGGCGCATAAACTTCCTGCAAATAGCAAAAAAATCAAAACTGAAAATACATATATACGTTTCATAATAGGTTGGATTAAGGGCATAAAAATCCCAGGAGCAAAGTTTTTTGCCCTTAATATGGTACAGGATTTTTATGGATGAGTTAAAGAGAGAAGATTATTTCTTTTGATTTTTCATCACGAAATAATAAGTAAGAAAACCGAGTGCAACAAAGACGGTCAGCACTCCATAAGGAAGCGGTGTATTTTCATTATGTGGAAGAAATTCAAGAACAATTAGTCCTGCTCCACCGAATAACAGGATAATTCCCCATTTCAGCATTTCAGAATTAAATCCGGTAAGATTGTTAAGGATTAAATACATGCGCTCATCTATATTTTCCTTATTCAGGATCTTCTTTTTCAGGTTGTAATTGGTGATCACGACAATAATTACAGCTATGGTAATTAGCAAAGCAATCATGACTATAAAGGGTGCCAAATGTTTCATAACAATTTAGATTTAACCAATAGACAAAATACGATAGCAAAAGGTTACAAAAATTGCAATACATTAGAAATTTGTAACCTGAACGTAAAAAGATTGTCTAATGTAATATGTTTGATGAAGAAAAAACCATTAATGATATTCTGAAGGGAAACCTTGGCGCTTTTCAGCATATTGTAAAGCAGTATCAGAATTTGGTCTATTCTATTTTGAACAGGTTATTGAGTAATGATGAAGATATAGAAGATGTAGGCCAGGAAGTTTTTATAAAGGTGTATGGTCATTTGAAAAATTTTAAAAGAGAATCTAAACTTTCCACCTGGATCGCTAAAATCACCTACAATATTGCCGTTAATTATCTGAAGAAAAATTCAAAATATCAGTTCAATATCATTGATGATGATTCAGACTTCAGATTTTCTTCCGAAACTCCGGAAACAAAACTGATAGGGAAAGAATTCGATCTCTACATCAACAGGCTGATTAGTGAACTGCCTTTACCCTACAGAACGGTAATCACATTGTATCACATGGATGATTTCAGTATTCAGGAAATTCAAAATATTACAAAATTTCCTGAAGGAACTATAAAAGGCTATTTATTCAGAGCAAGAAAATTATTAAAACAAAAACTTGAAAAAGATGGATACCCATAAAGATAAAATAATTCAGAAGATCATTGATGATCAGAAAGATTTCCAGGAACTATCCGGGAATGATCTCAACCTCTACGGGATGATTTACCAATCATTGGAGCAGAAGCCTGATGCAGGATTTCCACTAGGGTTTTCTGGTACAATCATCAGAAAAATTGAAATGAAAAAACAACGTCAATTCAATCTGAAATTATATGCCTTGTTTTCAGTATTGCTTGTCATGTGCCTTGGTTTCCTCTTTACTTTTTTTAGTAGAGATCAGTTGTCAGTAATGATTTCGACAGTAATCGAACACAAATACATGATTCTGTTTTTTGTGTTCATAGTCACATCAATTCAGCTAGCAAGCCATTTTTTCACCATAAAAAAATTGGAAAGATAATTCTCCCCAATTTTATTACTCATTACTCATTACTTATGTTTTATCCTGTATACACCTCAGGATTGGCACAATAAGGTATTTTCTCGCCTTTAGAAAAAGCAATGATATTGTCAGCAGCTATTATTGCCATTCCGGTCCTCGCCTCGATGGTGGCAGAACCGATATGCGGCAGTACACAGACACTCGAAAGTTCTAAAAGCGGGCTTTCTTTGGACATCGGCTCAGGATTGGTAACATCTAAACCTGCTCCCCAGATCTGTTTTGAAATCAATGCTTCGTACAGATCTTTTTCATTCTGGAAACCGCCTCTAGCTGTATTAATGAAAATCGCATTGTCTTTCATTTTCGCAAAAACCTGTTCATTGAAAAGATCTTTCTGCTCAGGAGTGAAATTGGCATGAATACTGAGAACGTCGGATTGTTCAATCAGTTCTTCGAAAGAAACATAGGTGGCATCGAGCTCTTTTTCTGCTTCTTCATTCTGATGGCGGTTGTGATAAATAATATCCATATCAAAGGCCTTTTGGGACTTTTTAGCCATTTCAAATCCGATTCTTCCCAATCCTAATATTCCCAAAGTTTTTCCGTACAACTCCTGCCCTAAAGCATGCAACGGATCAAAGTCGCCCCAGTTGCCATCTTTTACTTTCTGAAAGTTATAACTTGCTCGCCTCGCCACCGACTGCATCAACAGAAAAGCGACATCAGAAGTAGCTTTACTGAGTACATCCGGTGTATTTCCCACAGGAATATTTCTACGGTTCGCTTCGTTAATATCAACATGATCGAAACCTACGGAATATAAAGCAATCGTTTTTACGTTGGGACATTGACTGAAAAAATCTCTGTCGTATTTAAATTCTCCGCCCACGCTTAAAATAGCATCGTGGTTCCGGCAATAGATCAGCCATTCGTCATGAGACAGATTTTCATGTTCCGGAATAAAAACTTCCAGTCCGGCTTCTTTCAGCATCTTGATTCCTGTTTCAGGAATTCTTCTGTTTACAAATACTTTCATTATTTATTTCGATTTAGTTTTCGGGTATTCCCACAAAAAACCTCACTCCTGTTATAAGTGAGGTTCTTTAACTTCTGTATTAAAAATTACTGATGTTGATCTTTATTTTTGTCCCAGGCTTCTGAAGCCATCTCGTGAATTTCTTCCCAAACATCTTTTGCAGATTTCTGTGCATGAGCCATAAATCCCTGTTTGGTCGCTTCCTGATTCTTTGTTTTCATATCATTCATATAATCCTTCACCTGCTGCCCATAGCTTTCTACATGATATCCGGGATTATTATGCAGGTTTTTCTGAATATTGCTAAAGTCATGTGATGCTTTAAATCTATTCGTATCCATAATAATACAATTTAAGTGATTAGGTAGTGTACTGAATTCAATTACTATTCCGAACCGGTCTTAAAGTTTATTAAAATGTTAGATTTTTTTAAACCATTAAAGGCACAAAAGATTTTATAACACTTTAATTTATCTGAAGTTTAAATTCATACTGCAAAAAAGTACACTCAACTTTTTATGAAAATAATTGATTTTCTACTTAGTTGCTCTAAAGTGTTAAATGAATTAAAAATTTTGAAACCTTTGTGGCTAAAATATCATTAATGATTTGTATCTCCCAACATAGGAACAAATTTGTAAGCCCCAAATTCTTCTTTTTCAAACTGAGTGGGAGCCGTTTTTGTAAACCTGTACAGGATCTGCTCATCAGTAGGACCTAATGGAATGACCATTTTTCCACCCATATTCAGCTGTTTAAGTAATTCTGTCGGCAACACTGATGCACCACAGGTCACAATGATCTTGTCAAAAGGAGCAAACGTAGGAAGTCCGGCAAAACCATCCCCGAAACTTTGAAATTTCGGACTTAAATGCAGCTCACGGAACTTCTTTTTTGAAAAATCAAAAAGATCTTTCTGCCTTTCTACCGTATAAACCAAGGCTTTCATTGCTAACAAAACTGCGGTCTGGTATCCACATCCGGTTCCGATCTCCAGCACTTTTTCTCCTGGCTTCACCTGCAACAGTTCAGACTGCTCAGCGACGGTTGAAGGATGAGAAATAGTCTGGTGTGATAAAATGGGAAATGCGCGGTCTTCGTAGGCGAAATCCTCAAAAATGCTCTCGATAAAAAGGTGTCTCGGAACCTGACTCATTGCCGAAAGTACATTCTCATCCGATATCCCGATCTTATGTCTTAAATATTCAACTAAGATTTTTCTTTTTCCTTTATGTACAAACGAATCATGCATCATTGGTAAGATAGTAGTTATTAGGTTGCGTGTAGTAGTTTCTACAAAAGTAAAAAAACTATCAATACTTATCAACCTAAATGCAACAAGGTATTTCCTAATACCTAAAATTCTTATCTTTACCAAAATAAAAAAATCTATGTTAAAAGCAGGTTTGGTAGGTGCCGGACATCTGGGAAAGATCCATTTAAGACTTCTTAACCAGTCAGATAAGTACGAGCTGGTAGGTTTCCACGATAAAGATATTGAAAACGGAAAAAAGATAGAAGCTGAATTCGGATATAAATATTTTGAAAATTTTGATGAACTTCTTGGGCAGATCGATATGCTGGATATTGTGACGCCTACTGTATATCATTATGATTATGCTCTAAAAGCGATTGAGAAAAAGCTTCATTTTTTCATTGAAAAACCAGTGACCCAAACCCTTGAGCAGGCTGAAGAAATCCTTCATAAATGTCAGGAAAATGGCATCAAAGCACAGGTAGGACATGTTGAAAGATACAACCCCGCATTTATTGCTACAAAGGAATATATCAATAATCCGATGTTTATTGAAATCCACAGGCTGGCAGAATTCAACCCGAGAGGAACGGATGTTTCTGTTGTTTTGGATTTAATGATTCACGATCTGGATATTTTATTGAGTATGGCGAAATCCAAGGTTAAAAATATTCATGCCAGTGGTGTTTGTGTAGTAAGCAAAACTCCTGATATCGCGAATGCAAGAATAGAGTTTGAAAATGGGTGTGTAGCGAATCTTACTACTTCCAGAATTTCAATGAAAGCCATGAGAAAAAGCCGTTTCTTCCAGAAAGATGCGTACATCTCTGTAGATTTCCTGGAGAAAAAAGCGGAAGTGATCAGAATGAAAGATGCTCCTGAAAACCCTACTCCTTTTGATATGATCATTGAAAATGCAGATGGAGAAAAGAACCAGATTCTGTTTGAATACCCTGACATTCAGCCTAATAATGCTATTCTTGATGAATTAAATTCTTTTGCAGATGCAATCACCGACGGTAAAAATGTAGAAGTTTCTCTTGAAGACGGAACCGAAGCTTTAAAAGTTGCCCTTGAAATTGTAAAACTGATTTCTTAAAAAGATCTCAATATAACTTCATAAAAGGCTGTCATGGTATACATGACAGCCTGTTTTATTTTAACCCTACCATTTGGCATAGGTTGTTTTTATTTTTACAATTCATTGAAAATAATCTGTTTTTGTTACATTATATTAATCTTTGTTCTGGATTTTTTAAATATATTTGTCTTTCTTAAAATAATTATTCTATAATCCTCTCCTATAAATTAAATATATAATTCCATATGAAAAGAGCCATCCTATTATCCACCCTATTATTGTCTCAATTTGGGACATCCCAATTATTAAAAACCGACGGACAGAAAATAATAAATGACAAAGGTGAAAATATTCAGCTGCGGGGTCTGGGTCTCGGCGGATGGATGCTTCAGGAAGGTTATATGCTGAAAACGGCTGATTTTGCCGGTCCACAATACAAGATCAAGGAAAAGATTTCTGAATTAATTGGTGAAGACGGAATGAAGGAATTCTATAAAGCTTATCTTAAAAACGGCATTACCAGACAGGATATCGATTTTCTGGCTAAAGCCGGTTTCAATTCCATAAGGCTGCCGATGCATTATGATCTGTATACGCTTCCTATTGAAAAAGAGTCCGTAAAAGGACAAAATACCTGGCTGGAAGAAGGTTTTAAAATGACAGATGATTTGCTGAAATGGTGTGCTGCCAATAAAATATATCTGATTCTGGATCTTCATGCAGCTCCGGGAGGACAGGGAAATGATGTCAATATTTCAGATAATGATAAAACAAAGCCGTCACTTTGGGAAAATACGGACAACCAGAAAAAAACAATCGCATTATGGAAAAAGCTTGCCGAAAGATATAAAGATGAGCCCTGGATCGGAGGCTACGACCTGATCAATGAACCGAATATTAATTTCACAGGAAAAAATCCGAACGGTACCGATGAAATGTCCAATGCCCCACTCTGGAAACTTCAGAAAGAAATTACAGCAGCCATCCGTGAAACAGATAAAAAGCACCTCATATTCATTGAAGGAAACGGATGGGGAAATAACTACAACGGATTGATTCCTCTTTGGGACAGCAATATAGCGTTCAGCTTCCATAAATACTGGAATTATAACAATGATGAGACCATCCAGTCTATCCTTGAACTCAGAAAAAAACATAATATTCCAATCTGGTTTGGAGAAACCGGAGAAAATTCAAATGTGTGGTTTACGGAGCTGATCCAGCTTCTGGACAAACATAATATAGGCTATGCATTCTGGCCTATGAAAAAGATCGATAATATTGCAGGAATCACCAACGTCAAGATCACTCCTGACTATGAAAAACTTCTGAATTATTGGAAAAACGGAGGTGAAAAACCGTCTAAAGATTTTGCCACGAAAGCATTGATGCAGATTGCAGAAAATTATAAATTCAGCAATGTTGAAATCAAAAATGATGTTATTGATGCTATGTTCAGACAGGTAACCGACGACACGACAAAACCGTTCAAAAACCATCAGGTTCCGGGAAGAATATTTGCATCCGAGTATGATTTGGGAAGAATGGGTTCGGCTTATCTGGATCATGATTTTGTCAATCTTTGGGTAAGTGATCCTAAGAAAAGATCTGAATGGAATTCCGGACAGCAAATGAGAAATGACGGTGTAGACATTTATCTCTGTCATGATGCTATTACCAATCAATATTATGTGGGAAAAACGGAAACGGGAGAATGGCTTCAGTATACCGTTACTGTAAAATCCGAGAAAAATTATACGTTCAATATCCGATATTCAGGCAGCAATGATACCAATATTAAGCTTGAAGATGCGTCAGGAAAACAACTGGCCAATGTTTCACTGTCGTCTACCGGTGGAGAAGAAAACTGGAAAACAGTATCCGTTAAAAATGTCCCGCTGAAGAAAGGAACAAACAAAATCAGGCTTCGATTTGAAGGCAACGGTTCGAATCTTAATTATTTTGAAATACAATAATAATTATCTTAAATTGCAGATCCCTTTTAGCGTCTAAAAGGGATCTTCTTTTAAGCTGTATACTATGAAAAAAATAGGACTTTTCTTTCTTCTGATCTCGGTACTTGCAACGGCTCAGAAATCTGTTTTGGAGCAAAAAATAAATGCCATTACAGAAGGAAAAAAAGCAACCGTTGGAGTTTCAGTTCTTGGGTTCGAAAATAATTTTAAATATAGCAAAAACGGGGATCAACCACTTCCGACTTTAAGTGTATTCAAATTTCATATTGCCTGTACAGTACTGGATCTTGTCGATCGGGGAAAGCTGTCTCTGAATCAGAAACTTTTCTTCAAAAAGGAAGATATGCTCGAAAACACCTGGTCGCCAATTCGTGAGAAATATCCAGATGCCAATATTTCACTGTCTTTGGGTGAAGTACTTGATTACACCGTTGCATTAAGTGATAATAATGGCTGTGACGTCTTACTTAAACTTATCGGAGGCACACAGACTGTTCAGAAGTTCATGGATTCGAAAGGAGTAAAAGGATTTCAGATCAAACACAACGAAGCTGAGATGCATAAAAGCGGGAAGGCTTTGTATGAGAATTACAGTACACCCCGGTCTGCCATACAGGTTCTGAAAAAATTCTATGACGGAAAACTTCTTACCAAAAAATCAACAGATTATCTCATGAAGATTATGATCGGAACCAAAACCGGTACGAATAAAATTGTTGAACAGCTTCCCAAAAATACTCCGGTAGCCCACAAAACCGGTTCTTCGGGGAAAAATGACAACGGACTTACCATCGCAGAAAATGACATGGGAATTATCACTCTTCCGAACGGAAATCATTACGCAATTGCCATATTTGTAAACGATTCCATGGAAACAGATGCCGTGAACTGTAAAATGGTTTCAGATATTTCCAAAGCGGTCTGGGATGATTTTAATAAGTAAAATATTAAGCTTATTTTTAAAGCTGAAAAACCGGTAGAATTTCATTTCTTCAATCCGGAAAACCATCGATATGAAAAAAATTGTATTAACAACATTTTTGTTCTGTTCTGCCTTCTTTTTTTCACAAAAGAGTATGAGCTATGTACGCGTAAGCTATGGCAGCATCTGCTGTGGAACACCCTCCACAAAGCCAGTGACAGATTATCTGAAAAAGTTTGAGAAAAGCAATAAGCTAAAGGCCTTTGAAGTCTTAAAACAGGGCGGATTGGGGAGAGAAGGTGAATTTAATTTATATATAGGAACGGATAAGTTGGGTAAAAAACAGAAAACAGCTTTTGCCAAAGGCCTTCAGTCCGTTATTACTTCACAAAACAAAATCAGAAAACAGGACAGTGACGGTAGCGTTCATTTTGATCCGGCGGTGACTGTTTATAAATCTGACCTGACGGACATTAAAAATTTAACTATCTATAAAAAATAAAAGAAAAAATGATCAAAAACATTGTAGTTATTGGAGCTGGAACCATGGGGAACGGTATTGCGCATACTTTTGCACAAAGCGGATTCAAAGTCAATCTGGTAGACGTATCTCAGGATGCACTGGACAGAGGACTGAAAACAATTACAACGAACCTTGACAGAATCATTGCAAAGGGAAACCTTACAGAAGAGCAAAAAGCTGAAACATTAGGAAATATCAGCACTTTTACACAACTTCAGGATGCTGCGGGAAGTGCAGACCTTATCGTAGAAGCGGCTACTGAAAATCAGGATCTGAAACTGAAGATCTTCGGACAAATGGATGAACTGGCACCTGCCAACTGTATCCTGGCGACCAATACGTCTTCTATTTCCATCACAAAGATCGCTGCGGCTACCAAGAGAGCTGATAAAGTGATCGGGATGCATTTTATGAATCCGGTTCCTATCATGAAACTGGTAGAAATCATCAAAGGATATTCTACATCTAAAGAGACTTTCGATGCGATTTACGATATGAGTAAGACCTTAGGGAAAGTTCCTGTAGAAGTGAACGATTATCCCGGTTTCGTAGCGAACAGAATTCTTATGCCAATGATCAACGAATCTATTGAAACGCTTTACAACGGAGTGGCTGGCGTAGAAGAAATCGATACGGTAATGAAGCTTGGAATGGCACATCCGATGGGACCTCTTCAACTGGCAGATTTTATAGGTCTTGACATCTGTCTTGCGATTCTTAATGTAATGTATGACGGTTTCAAAAATCCTAAGTATGCTCCTAACCCGCTTCTTGTGAACATGGTAATGGCAGGAAAACTGGGGGTAAAGTCCGGTGAAGGTTTCTACGATTATTCAGAAAGCAAAAAAGCTGAAAAAGTTTCAAAAATGTTTTTGAAATAACTGAATGAAATTAAAGGAAAGAAATATTCAGATAGCAATGGTCATCGTTACAGTAATGATGACCATTCTTCGTTTTATGCTGAATGAAAAAGGAAGAATAAATCCCGATTCCATACGGTTTATGAGATTTGCGCATGTTCTCCCGACCATTGACAATACCACCACCCCGATGGGCTATCCCGTTGGCATCAGGCTGTTTACTTTTCTGGGGTTCGATGAGTTCTGGGGAAGTAAAGCACTCGGCATTGCAGCTTATCTTTTTATTGTTTATTTCTGCTGGAAAAAAGATTTTTATAAACGCGAAGCCATTGCTGTAGGCGGATTGTTCAGCTTTGTTTCACTATTTGCATACACGATGAGTGAAGCCCTTATTCTTCCTCTTGTCTTTTTATTTCTGTACACTGCCTCGCAGATCATTACAGGAAAACTTGAAAAAGGAAAGGCTGTTTTTTATCTTTCCCTATCGTTAATTGCTCTTTATAATATCAGATACAGCGCGTTATTCTTTATCGGAGGAACCGGTCTTTACGGGTTGTTGTTTTTGAGAAGAAAATATTCATCCGTATTTATTGTTTCCGGTATCATAGGACTCCTGTTTGTTGGGGCTTATAAGCTTTTATTTATTGATTATTTTAATGAAAATTATGTGCAGCAGGCTTTATCCGTTGGCATACACCCTACTTCTCAACTGCTGACAGAATTGATGCAGGGATTAGCCACTTCATTGAATCCATTCATTCATATTGCAGATCCCCGCGGCGGATTTATCAATTATGGGATTTATGGCATTGGTGCGCTGAATATTCTCCTGATGATTTACCTCTTTGTAAGAAATAAACTGTCTGACACTGAGTGGTTCTTTACGATCATCAGTATTTCGGGTATTGTATGCTCTTATTTTGTCCAGTATTTTTATTCTGTAAATCCTATTGATTACAGAATTTTAGGGCCTTTTACCATTCCGGTATGGGTGATTTATTTTAACCGTCTGTTCAGGATTTTCAACTTTAAAACGTATGCGATTACCGCATTGAGCTTGTTGTCCGGGCTGGCTTTCACCTGGCTGTCAAAAGGAAACTATCTTGAAAACAGAAAAGCGGTGTCCGATTTTTTAAAAAGTGAGAAACTGGACAAAGTTCCCATACAGTTTTATGTTTTAAAAGAAGAGAGTCTGGAAAAAATACAGGTGGCAGAACTTTTAAGTACGGTAAATTCAGATATTACCCTTACGTTCAAGCCTGAAGATACGCTCCGCAGAACCACACTCACAAGGTATAAAGTTTTGCAAAAAATTAAAATCGACAAGAACAAATATCAATAATTTTATTATCTTTGATTAAAGTTAAAATATTTAAAAAATGAAATTACCAAAGTTTTTATTAGCAGACAATTCGGAATTTCCTGAAGATTTATTCGTAGTTCACACAGAATATCCAAGATTCATCTTAAACGTTGAGGAAGAAGAAGTTGAGTGGCTAGATGATTTGGAAGGTGACGATGAAGAAACTATGGCAGACGAGGCTACAAAAGTAGTAGAGGCTGCGTTCAAATGGTGTGATGAAGAGTTGGCTAAGTACGACGAAGAAGAGGAAGAATAATAACGACCTAAACATAAAAAAAGGAACTCAGATTGAGTTCCTTTTTTATTTTATTCAGCTTTGTTGAATTTCAACAGCAGAAGATTGTCTTTATAAAGCTCCAGTGTAGTTCCGGAAATTACATATTTGTTGGCCTTCCCTACCATATCCATAAAGTTTTGCTCAACACTCATATTGTTACACATCATTTTGGTAGATCCCATCTGTCCTGCAGAGAAATCACCGGTAGAAGGATCTATTTTAGCTGTTCCGAAATAGTTGTTGCATCCCCCGTTTCCATTGATCTTTTCCCCTTCGATATTCAGGGTAGGAACCTTACCTTTCACGTTATCTGCCAACGTCCATTTTGTATTTGCCAATGCAGGCTGAGCCTTTCCTACTTTAGATGCAGAAGCGCTGGACATGGTACCGCACGACGCCAGAATAGCAGTCGCACCTATACTTAAAAAAAGATTTTTCATTTTTTTCTTTTTGAATTACTCAAATTTAAGGAAATTATATTATTTAAACGGGATGCAGGGGATTTTATTACTTTTTAAGACTTCTATTTTAGAATTAATTTTAAACAGCAACGCGGCTAAAATTATCACTATAACTTAGCGCATGTTCGTTATTTTTTGGCTAAAGCCATTCATATTATGATTATTTTAAAACAGGCTAAAGTCCGCTACTATTGAACAGTTTATAGGATATTACTTTTATTCTCTCGCATATCCAGCCAATTGGGGAAATTTTTATTAACCATTCTAAATATCTGCCTGATCTGTTTAATCTGCGCGAAAAAGGACACAAAAAAAACGGGCTTAAGCCCGTTTTAATAATATATTTTTTAATCTAAATTAAGATCTTAATTCTGCGTTGTATTCTTTCTGGAAAGCTTTGATCAGAGAATCCATAACTTCAGAGATTTCTTTCTCTTCCAGTGTTTTCTCTTCATTCAGAAGCTCAAAGCTCATGGCATAAGACTTTTTCCCTTCAGGAAGGTTTTTCCCTTCATAAACGTCGAATAAATTGATGCTTTTGATGAAAGAAGATTTATTCTTTTTAGCAGTCTGATACAGATCCTGATAGTTTACATTTTTATCGATCAGCAGGGCAAGGTCTCTTCTGATCTTATTGAATTTAGGAATATCCTTAAATTTAAGTTCATTTTTGGAACGTAATTCCTGTGCCAGTTCAAGCTCGATTTCTGCGTAGAAACATTCCTGATCGATATCAAAGTCTTTCAGCAATACAGGAGATACTTTTCCGATTCTTACTAACGTTTTTCCGTCTGCTTCATACGCTAATGAATCTGAGAATCTTTCGTCGTTCAAAGCTACTTCTTTATAAGTGACAGCCAGTTTTTCCAATAAAACTTTTACATACGCCTTAAGGTTGTAGAAGCTTACTGCAGATTTAGGCTGCAACCAGTTTTCTGCTACATCTCTTCCTGTAACAAGAATCGCCAGCTGCTTTCTTTCCTCGTATTTATCTTTTTTATGGTAAATTTTTCCGAATTCGAAGAACTTGATATCCTGATTCTTTCTGTTGATGTTGTACACCGCATTTTGAAGAAGACCTTCCAGTAAAGATTTTCTCATGAATGCAAGGTCACCACTTAACGGGTTCAGTAATTTTACAGCATCGGTTTCATCTTTTACAGATGTCAGTGAGTTGTTCATCACTTCATTGAATCCAATACTTTGTAAAGTTCTTGCCCAGTTGTTTTCCAGCTCGTCCTGATCGTTGGCGCTCAATTTTACCGGTGTAAATGAAATCTTCTGCGGAGCATCGATCTTGTTATATCCGTAAATTCTTAAGATTTCTTCAATCACATCAATTTCTCTTGTTACGTCTGCTCTGTAAGCCGGAACAGAAATTTCAAGTCCGTTCTGGATCTCGTTTAAAACCTGGATTTCCAAAGCTTTTAAGATTTCCTTTACTTTCTCTCTGTGGATCTTTGTTCCTAAAATCTGCTCAATTTTTGAGAATCTGATGATCACATAATTGTCTTCAATTTTCTTCGGATATTCTTCCAAAAGATCTCCCACTAATTTTCCACCTGCAATTTCCTGGATCATTTTAATCGCATGTGTGATCGCTGTTCTGGTGATATTCGGGTCTACTCCTCTTTCGAATCTGAAAGAAGCGTCTGTATTTAAACCATGAAACTTAGCTCCTTTTCTTACGGCAACCGGGTTAAAGTAAGCACTTTCAAGGAAGATGGTTTTCGTTTCATCAGACACTCCTGAATTGGTACCACCGAAAACTCCGGCAATACACATAGGGTTATCTTTTCCATCTTTGATCATCACCTCAGAGCCATTCAGCGTTCTTTCAACACCATCTAAGGTCGTGAATTTAGTTCCTGCTTTCACAGTTCCCACTTTCACTTTACTATCGGTGATTTTGTCCGCATCAAATGCGTGAAGAGGCTGTCCGTATCCGTGAAGGATATAATTGGTGATATCTACAATATTATTAATCGGGTTTAAACCGATTGCTTTTAATCTGTCTTTTAACCAGGCCGGAGATTCTGCTGCTTTTACGTCTTCAATCACAGCTCCGATGTATCTTGGACACAACTCGGCATCCTCAACCTCTAAAGTGAAATTGTGCGAACCTTCGTTATTCAAAGCTTCAGAAGATACTTTTTCGAACGTTGATTTCTGCTGGTTAGTAGAAAGGAATGCGTGAAGATCTCTTGCAACCCCATAGTGTGACATCGCATCTGTTCTGTTCGGCGTCAAACCGATTTCGATCACTTCATCATTCGCCAGTTCAAAATAATCTGCAAAGTTTTTTCCTACTTCATATTTCGTTTCATCCAGCACCATAATTCCTCCGTGGTCTTCGCTAAGGCCAAGTTCGTCTTCCGCACAGATCATTCCCTGAGAAACCTCGCTTCTGATCTTCGCTTCTTTGATCTCAAAAAAGTTTCCGGTTTTGTCATAGATTTTAGTCCCCACAACAGCTACAGGTACCGTTTGTCCTGCTTCTACGTTCGGAGCACCGCAAACAATATTCAATATTTTTCCGTTTCCTACGTCAACTGTTGTTTTCTTTAACTTGTCTGCATTCGGATGTTTTTCGCAGGTCAATACTTTTCCTACGACAATACCTTCCAGGCTGCCTCTTACACTTTCAAATTTTTCTATCCCCTCTACTTCAAGACCTATATCTGTAAGGAATTCTCCGATTCTTTCAGTTTTCAGTTCCGTTTTGATAAAGTCTTTCAGCCAGTTGTTTGATATTTTCATTTGCTCAATCTATTTTTATTGGTCAGACACCGGTTTTAGCCTTTTATCTGATCATTTTTAATTTTTTCCAAGGTTAAAAACCTTTTCTTATTTTGAAAATTTATTCGAATTTTCCGCGCTACAAATGTCGTGTTTTTTTGAGAAACGGCGAAATTTAGAGCTCACTTTAAGAGAATAACTTTTAATTTTTTTTAAATCTTTGTTTGGTCAATTCGGCTTACTTTTTCAATAAAAATCACAACTATCTGTTAGCATTATGTCACGATTGATCTTCAAAATCATGAACAACATTGTAAAGCAGATCATTTAGTATTCTTTTGAATAGTTTTTTTTCTGAAGCAAATATTCTGCTTTGTCACCTTTACCTGTTCTAAAAAGAGTTTTTACTGTTTCTCTGGGATTATCTTTTTCTGCTTTTGGCAGATAACACATGAAATGCAAATGAGGACCACTGCTCCAACCTGTATTTCCACTTAATCCAATGCTATCGCCCTTCTTCACATGATCTCCGATATTTACTTTCACCCCATTTTCCTGTAAGTGATAGTACTGAGCAAAGGTTCCGTCTGAATGCATAATCGTAATATAATTGCCCTGATCTGCACAGCTTTTTGAGGGACAGCCGGTATTGTTATGTTTAACAAGATCGATTACCAGCCCTTCTCTGGAAGCTATAATTTCCGTTCCTTCATGCATCTTGAAATCTAATGAGTTTTCATTCTGATGAGAAAAAACGCCATTATATCCCTGAAAAATATTAATCGATTTTCCTTTTTTAAATGGCAGGTCATATTGATAGTCCCTGTCGTAATCTTTCAAAGTAACATCTCCCACATACATCAAATAACCAGGGATCTGTTTTACAGCCCACTTCTTTTTTTTATCCGCAATAACAAAATAGGCTATTCTGTTTTTCACTGATTTAGCGGGGATAACCTGAGTTATTTTAAAGGTTTCGGGAGTTTTCATATTTTCTAATTCCGGTTGGCCGGAAAAAACAACAGACATAGGATAGATCTCCTGGTTGTCAGCATAAAATATCACAGCATCTCCTTTTTTCTCATGATAAATTTTAATATTTTTCTGAGAAAATAAATGGATGAATGATAGTAGTAAAGTGAATATAAGTATTCTTTTCATGAGATTCAGGTCCATTAAAAAAGAGACTGGATTGCCCCCAGCCTCTCTTAATTATATATATCATATTATTACAATCCGATCACCGGCATTGATAACATCAGGATATTTTCGCTTTCTTCAAGACCGTCAAGAGGTTCAATGATCCCCGGTCTGTTCGGTTGAGACATTTTCATGGTGATATCGTCAGAACCTAAAATGGTAAGCATCTCCGTTAAGAACTTAGAGCTGAAACCGATATTAATATCTTCTCCGTTATAGTCGCAAGGGATCTGCATATCTGCTTTGTTTGCGTATTCAGTATCTTCTGCGTGAAGGTGAAGAATATTGGCAGACAATTTAAATCTTACCTGGTTGGTAGATTTGTTAGACATGATCGATGCTCTTTTAATAGCTCCTAGAAGAAGGTTTCTGTTGATCGTCAGTACGTTTGGATTTTCTTTTGGGATTACAGCGGTATAGTTAGGATATTTCCCATCAATCAGTCTGCAGATCCAGATATGTTTTCCAAAAGTAAATTTAGCCATATTCTCGTTGAAGTCGATTTTCACATCTTCATTAGAGCTGGCCAGGATATTTTTGAAAATATTCAAAGGTTTTTTAGGCATGATGAATTCCATTGGCTCGGCATTCATCAGGTCTGTTCTTTTATACACAACCAGTCTGTGGGAATCTGTAGAAACAAAATTGGTTTCATTTTCTCCAAACTGGAACAATACGCCTGTCATTACAGGACGAAGAGAGTCATTACTTGTTGCAAAAAGGGTGTTCGTCAACGCTTCAGATAAAACTCCGGCAGGCATTGCTACGCTTTGAGAGGCATCAAATTCCGGAAGTTCAGGATAATCATCTGCATTATCCAGTGCTACGGCGAAATTGTCTTTTTCATCTAAAATCTCAAGCTGGCTACCGGTTCCTTCCGCATTATCTTTCACAACGAACGTCAGAGGCTGTTCACCATACGTCTTGATAAAATCCTGAAAAATTTTAGCAGGAACGGCAAATTTACCCGAATCGTCAGACTTTACCTCCAAAGAAGTAACAAGAGTAGTCTCGCCATCAGAAGCTGTAATGGTAACGTTATTTCCGTCTAATTCAAAAAGATAGTTTTCTAAAATCGGTCTCGATTGAGAGCTTGATATTACGCCACTTACAGTTTGCAATGCTTTCTGCAGTTCACCACTTGAAATAATAAATTTCATAGATTTAAAAATAAGTTTCTACAAATATAATAAATAGAAACTATAATGAAAAAAATAATCATAGGGAGTTTTTCACAAATATCACTAATTGGTTTTCAGACTTGACATTATGCTCAGATTTCTTTCTTCATTAATTTTTAAACAGAAGATTTCAGCACCTGCTTATTGTTTTAGAGCAGAGTCTATTATTTTAAAAACCTACATTTCATCTTCTGCTTTCATTAAAATACAAATACTATATTTGTGAAAAAGAATCCATGAAAAAACCGTCTGTTCACAGAAGTTTCATCAACGCTTTCCGCGGCATTTTTCTAATGATCAAAGCGGAAAGAAATTTCCAGATCGAACTGGCCGCCTTTTTCATTAATCTTTTCCTGATTTTCTATTTTAAACTTTCGGCCATAGATACGGTACTCATTCTCACAGCTTCCTTGGCTGTTTTAAGTGCCGAAATTTTCAATACCGCCATAGAAAGAATATGTGACATCATCCAGCCTGATTTTGACAAAAGAATCGGCTTTATTAAAGATATTGCTGCGGGAGCTGTTGTATTGATGGTTGTTGCATCAGTTATTGTGGGAATTTTTGTGTACTGGAAATATATTTAGGGATTAGGGATTAGGGATTAGGGATTAGGGATTAGGGATTAGGGATTAGGGATTAAAATTAAGCGTTTGAATGTTCTTAAATATTTAAATGTAAAACGGGCTAAAATACCGGCTCTGTCATGTTAGAAATAGGCTTCACTAGAACTATCGTCATCCTACTGTTACTCGTTTCCAAACGATTTTTTACTCATCTCCTATCCTACCGTGAGATCCCTTCTGCATGATTATTTTCTTAATTTTTTTTGAATTACATCAATATTTTATTATTAGTTAAAAGTATTATTTTGCGGTATTAATTAAACCAAAAATAAAATATCGATAAAATAATTACCAAATAAATACATATTTAAAATAAATTTTACTTTTCACCGTTACATGATATATGTAAAATCAATACATTTATAAAAACCTAATAATAACTTATACGTATGAAAAGCAAACTATTCTATGCGATCATGATGGCAGCATTTATCTCTTGCAGTACAGAATCCACCGCGGTTGTTACTCCGGGTGATGCCAAAAAGAGCAGGGAGATTACTAATTTTGAAAAATCAATCAAAAGCCTGAGCCTTCCTCAAAATCTTCCGACTGAGGAGGAAAAAAGAAACCAACAATCACTGGAACTGAGTGACCGTCGTAAAGACATTCTCATTCCATCCGCTTTAGAGTTAATAAAATCTACCGGTACCTCTGACCAGGAGATCAAAAAAATCACCCAGGGAGACCGTGATAAGATCCTTACGTGGGCTGTAAAAATTTACAACGAAAAAAATAACAAAACTCCTCAAAAAACTCTAAACGATTAATTATGAAAAAGATATTCACCATTCTTCTCGGTCTAAGTATCGCATCTTCTGCTTTTGCACAAGACGGTTCTGGAAATTTACATGTATTTAATGATGATTCTTACCACAGCTTAAATTTACACTATACCATATTTACCGTAAACCCTTCCCAATGTGGTGATGGGTATCAGGCTTTAGGCCCCAGTATACCGCTGCCTCCGGGCGTGATTGCCGATTATACTACCTTTTTAAAATCATCTTCTTTTGCATCGTCACCGCATCCTTATCCTATTGACAGTTATTGGTACAACAACACAATAGTTCCAGCTACATCTATCAGTCCTGCAGCAGCTAATGCTCAGCGATGGAGTTATATGAAATTTGAACTTAAAGACCCTAGTAATCCCGGACAAATGAATCCTACTCTGGGAGGATCTGTAGGGTTTTATCAGACTTGTACGGGTATCCCTAATTATATAACCGGAACCAGTACACTGAATGGGATCAACTATGCATTTAAAGCAGAAGCTGTGACCTTCGGAGGAGATTTATGGATCAATGTCTGGTAATCAGGTATTGACAATCAACAAAAAAACGGGTCAAAGCCCGTTTTTTCTTTATTAGTTAGGTTTAAAATCATTTTCCTACATACATAAATCCTTTCTTTCCCGATTTAAAAGCCGTTTCAATCCTTTTATAATCATCCACTTCATATTCATCAGCCTGAAGGATTTCCTCTTCCGTCACTTCGAAAAGCATTCCTTCCACTTCATCACCACTGTTTCCGGAAAGTTCCAGGATCGGATGGTATTTCTGATTGCTTTTGCGCAACACTTCGGGATCGGTAATTTCTACCATTTTCATTGTATAGCCTATCAGGGTATCTTTTTCACCTTCAAGAATTCTTCCGAATGTTTCAATTTGCACCTGCTCTTTCTGCAGGGTTCCGTAAGAAAATAAATGCACCATTATAAATATTTTTCAATGATTGGTATTGCGGTTTCAGCCATTATGCCGTAGCCTTTTTCATTGGGATGAACTCCGTCTGCAGAAAGCAGAATTTCTTTATCTTCTGCCCATGCAGCATAAAAATCAATATAATATAAAGCGCTTTCAGTGGCTATATCTTTAAGGATTTGATTATAAACTAATACATCTCCGTTGATCCGTAATTTTCCCGTTGCAGATTCTACTCCATCTATCTTTTCAGAAAATGGAAGAATACTCACCAGATAAATGTCCCCGGAATAGTGTTTTGCATGCTGAATTGCTGTTTTGATATTATCCCTGAACTGATCAGGACTCACCATCTGACTTCCATCCTTTAGAGCAAGGTCATTGGCACCGTACCCGATAAAAACAATATTTCCTTCTGCAGAATTTCTGGCAGCCAGTTCATGAGGCATTCTTTTCAGTAAGCCTTCTGTGGTTTCACCGCCTATTCCAAGATTGAAAAGAATCAGTTCATTTTTTCCTTCATGAAACTGCTGCAAGGCATATCTTTTCAGAATATCTACCCATCCGCCGAATACTCCGTCGTATTCTCCATAAGTAATGCTGTCGCCAAAGAACAGCCCGTAAATCATTTTTTTCATTTTTAAAATTAGATGTTAGATATTAGAAATTAGATGTTAGTACTGTTGACCATAACTCATAACTCATAACTCATAACTCATCACTCATCACTCATCATTCGTCCAATATCAATCCAAAATTAGTCTAATATTCTTGTGTGATTCTATAATTTCAATTAAAATTTCAAAGAGTGTCTGACCTTTCCCTGAAAGCAGTTCATCCAGTTTTTGTTGAATTAATTCTACGTTAAAAGGTTTTCCCTGTCTGATTTTATTTTCGTAAAAAATACGGGTCGTTTCAAGTCCGAGATTTTCTCTTGATTTCTGGGATGCTTTCCATATGACCTCAACTTTATCTTTGTTTTCAAATACTCCGAAACCATCGTACAGGATATCATCGAAGCCATCGAGTGTTCCTACTTTCCAGTCTGTATCTTTCATGAATACCAAAGAAGCTTCATCATAGAATCCGGCCAGATCTGAGAAACGGCTTCCATTGATTGTGATTATTTTATTTTGATCTAAATTCAACATCTTACTTGTAAGATTTATTCCGTAAATATAAAAAAAGGGTTTTCTTGTGACTAAGTTATCTAATAAAAATTCACATTTTTATCAATCATGCATTAAGGATTTAACGCAAAGTTTTCATTCCAATACTGCATATTTTGAGGAGGCAAAGAAGGAATCAATTAACATTGATTCGATTAAGCCGCGTATTATCCACTCGCTTCATTGGCGACGTAGTCGAGCTCTTTGCATTCCTTTAAATTCAACATCGTCTAAAGTAAAAACTTTGCGTCAAAAAAATATAAGATTCAACACAAAACTTCCATGATTACATACTTGGTTTAAGAAAAGCAAAGAATTCTGATATAAAAAAACGACCGCCATTCAGTGGCGGTCATTTCTATTTTATTTGAAGTATTCTACTCCGTTTTTGAATATGTTGTGGTAATTCGCGGTCGGTATGTTCTTCATGAGGCCTTCTGCAAAACGCTCCGGGTGTCCCATTCTTCCGTAAATCTTTCCGCACGGGCTGGTAACCCCTTCAATTCCGAATAATGAATTATTAGGATTGAATGGCATTCCGTGGGCAATGTTTCCGTCAAGATCGATATACTGAGTCGCAATCTGACCGTTTTCGTACAGTTTCTTGATTTCTTCTTCCGAAGCCATGAAACGTCCTTCACCGTGAGAAATTGGAATGGTAAATACCTGATCTTTCATTCCTTTTAACCAAGGGCTTTCGTCATTGATCACTTTTACATTCACCATTTGTGAAATATGTCTTCTGATGGCATTGTGAGCCAATGTCGGAGAATTTTCATCCAAATCCTTAATTCTTCCGTAAGGTAACAGACCGGACTTAACCAAAGCCTGGAAGCCATTGCAAATTCCGATGATCATTCCATCTCTGTCCAATAGTTCGTGAACAGCATTTCTCATCTTTTCGTTTTTAAGAACATTAACGATGAATTTCGCTGAACCGTCCGGCTCATCACCTGCTGAGAAACCACCAGAGAAGGCAAGAATCTGAGACGTTCTGATCTCTTCCACCCAAGCATCAATGCTTTCATCCAATAACTGGTGACTGATGTTTTTCAACGGAAGACTGCTGATGACCGCTCCTTCTTTCTGGAATGCATTCAGGGTTTCGTACTCGCAGTTTGTTCCCGGGAATACAGGAGCAAATACTTTCGGCTGAGCAATTCCGTGTTTTTTAATGATGATATTTCTTGGATTGATTGAGTTTGATTTCTTATCGATTTCAACCGTTAATTTTTCTTTTTCCTGTGTTGGGAAAAGGTTTTCAAACGTTCCCGTGTACGCAGATTCAAGCTCTGAGATTTGAGATTCAAGATTGTTGATTTTTAAAATACCTGAATCTTTTACTTCACCGATCTGCTGAAGAGAAGTATTGCTCAGCTCTTCTTTTGATTCGATGATTAAGCTACCGATATTTTTAGCCAATAAAGCATTCTCATCAATCGTGATGTCTGCTCCCAATCTGTTTCCAAAGCTCATTTTTGCTAAAGCTACTGCGGCACCGCCTTCTTTAACGGTTTTCACAGAAACAATTTTACCAGCCTTGATATTGTCAAAAATAAATCCAAAGATTTCTTTTAAGCTTTCATAATTAGGAAGTCCGTTTTCCTGAGGAATATGCTTAAAGAAATACAATTTATTTCCGGCGTTCTTGAATTCCGGCGAAATAACGTTTTTCTTCTCACCATTAGCGCAGGCAAATGAAATCAATGTCGGCGGAACATTCAGATCCTGATACGTACCACTCATCGAGTCTTTTCCTCCGATCGCAGCAAGACCAAGGTTGATCTGAGCGTCGTAAGCGCCTAAAAGAGATGCTAAAGGTTTCCCCCATTTCTCTGGATTCTGGCCCAGTTTTTCGAAATATTCCTGGAACGTTAATCTGATATTTTTATAATCCCCTCCCATAGCAGCAATCTTAGCTACACTTTCTACGACCGCATAAGAAGCTCCTAAGAGTGAATTCTGTTTTGAAATTGCGGTATCAAATCCCCAGCTTGCAAAAGAAACGGTTTCAATATCTTTTGCTCCTAAAATAGGCAGTGTTTGAGCACTTCCCTCCATCAATGTCTGCTGGTATTTTCCTCCAAGCGGCATCGCAACGGTAGTTCCGCCTACAGAAGAGTCGAACATTTCCAACAGTCCTTTTTGGGAAGCTACATTTTTGTCGCTTAATATGGTCATGAAGTTCTCTTTTGTAAAAGCTGGTGTTTCTTCTTTTACTTCCTCAAGATGGGTAATTTTCACCTCCTGAGTTTTGGAACATCCGTTGGTATCTAAGAATTCTCTTGAAAGGTCGACGATTTTATCGCCTTTCCAGAACATCTGCATTCTTCCTGAATCGGTCACTTTTGCCACTTCTACAGCAACAATGTTTTCGTCTTCACAGAATTTGATGAACTTTTCTTTGTCCTGCGGATCAACCACAACAGCCATTCTTTCCTGAGACTCAGAAATAGCAAGCTCGGTTCCGTTCAATCCTTCATATTTTAAAGGTAAAACATCCAGATTTACTTCTAATGAATCAGCAATTTCACCGATGGCCACAGAAACACCTCCTGCTCCGAAGTCGTTTGATTTCTTGATCAGCTTCGTTACTTCAGGATTTCTGAACAGTCTCTGGATTTTACGTTCTTCAACGGCATTTCCTTTCTGAACTTCAGTAGACATGGTGTGGATACTGTTTTCATCCTGCACTTTTGAACTTCCGCTCGCTCCACCTACTCCGTCACGTCCTGTTGCCCCTCCTAAAATAATGATGGAATCACCATTTTCCGGCTTATCACGTCTTACCCAATCTACAGGAACGGCTCCGGTAACGAATCCTACTTCCATTCTTTTGGCCTTATAGCCTTCGTCATAGATTTCAGAAACCATGGTAGTGGCTAAACCGATCTGGTTTCCGTAAGATGAATATCCGTTGGCAGCCTGTTTGGTGATGGTTTTCTGAGGTAATTTCCCTGGTAAAGTTTGATCAACCGGCTCTAAAACATCGGCGGCTCCCGTTAATCTCATCGCCTGGAATACAAATGATCTTCCGGACAAAGGATCTCTGATGGCTCCTCCCAAACAGGTTGAAGCTCCTCCGAAAGGTTCAATTTCAGTCGGGTGATTGTGGGTTTCATTTTTGAATAATAAATACCAAGGCTCTTTTTTACCGTCGTATTCAGCTTCGATCTGGATGGTGCATGCATTGATCTCATCTGAGATAACAAGGTTCTCCAGATTCCCTGTTTTATGGAAATATTTACCACAAACTGTCGCAAGATCCATTAAAGAGATTGGCTTCAGCTCACGGCCTAAGAATTTTCTCTTTTCGATATAGTCACTGAAAATAGTATCCAATGTCTGTTTGAATGCTCCTTCAAACTGGATGTCTGACAATTCCGTTTCAAAAGTGGTATGACGGCAGTGGTCACTCCAATACGTGTCTAAAACTTTCAGTTCCGTTTCGGTAGGATTTCTTTTTTCTGTTTTAAAGTATTCCTGAATAAATTTCAGGTCATCCAATTCTAATGCAAAACCATGATTGTTGTAAAAGTTTTCAAGTTCAGCATCGTCGAAACTGATGAAATTTTCGTGGATCAAAACTTTTGACGGCACTTCATCTGCAGGAATGTTAAGAATAGAAAGATCTTTTTCCTGAGATTCCACTTTATTGATCAGAAGGTCTTTGATTTTGACAAGATCTGCTTCAGAAACGCCTTCAAACTGGATCAGTTTTCCGCTTCTTACTTTAGATTTTTCATTCTCCGTGAGTAGAGCGATACACTGCTGCGCAGAATCTGCACGCTGATCGTACTGACCGGGAAGAAATTCCATGGCAAAACCAATCTCTGCGGCAGGGTTTTCTGTATGTAAAATATCGGTCACCGGATCTACGAAAGTGCTGTTGACCACCTTTTCGAATTCTCCGTCGTTCAGTCCGAAAATATCATACACATTATACACTTTCACATTTTTGACCGCCGGAACGACTGCTTTTACTTCATCAAAAATTTTTGGACTTTCAACATCGAAAATTCCTCTTTTTTCTACGAAAATTCTTTTGTTATTAGACATTAGATGTCAGATTTTAAATATTAGATTTATTACTTTCTTTTTACTTTTTTCAGAACCCATAACGGTCCTTTATATTTTAAAGCTTCAACGTCAGATTATTATCATCTGTTCCGTCTGTATTGGAAGCATTTTTTGATGCATTGATCCAGTCGTCTCCGTTCAGAACCAGTTTAAAAGTATAGGTCTTTCCTTTTTCAAAACCGGATTTCGGAACTTCCAACTCGAAGCGGTTGTCTTCTTTCTTCGTTAACTGATAGTTCTTATGGTCTGTCTTCCAATCGTTGAAAGATCCAGCGACAGAAGCACTATTGATCAGTTTTGAATTTAAATTCTTTGGATGTGTATACGTAAATACAACGTTATCTCCTTTCAGATAGTATCCTTCTGCTTCCTTTTTGCCTGGTTTTGTTGTCAGATCATTCATTAACTCAGCAGCAGAACTATAAAGCACCGGAAATGTATCCGGACCACTGACGTTTACAATAAAGCAGATTCCCGTATTCATTTCTGGATAGATGGCAAACCACACCTGGTCTCCGAATGCTCCACCATGCTTGTATCCTCTTTTCCCATGCTCACTAAGACCGAAGCCGTCCCAAAAATATCCATACCAGTCCCCTTTGCTGTTGCTGATGTTTCTTTGAGATTCCTGAGCAATTGAGTTTTTCGAATCCAGTTCATACTTTAAAAACTTCACCAGATCTCCCATAGTGGATTTGGTTCTTACTCCACTGGCACCCCATAAATGGCTTATGAATTTTGGCATAAGGCGTCCGCTTGAATGATAACCATTCGCTAAGACCTCCCCTTTACCCAATTCCAGTTTGGTGTGATCCATTCCTGCTTTTGACAGGATGTTTTCTTTAAGCAGCGTTTCATAGCTTTTCCCGTAGATATTTTCCAGCATCAGACCTGTCAGTTCAAGGCTTAAATTGCTGTAATCGTATTTGATTCCGGGTATTGTATCCAGTTTTACTTTTTGAAGATCCTGCTTAAAATGATCCTTTGTATAATTCTCTCCTAATGTATTGTATTGAAAAGGAGTTTCGTCTGACATTGTTTTCCGGATTTCGGTGTCATCAGGCAAACTGCGAGGCAATGCTGTCCTGTAGGAAATCAGATCTTTAATTTTAATGGGAGTTCCATTGTATTCTAAATTGGGATATGATCCTTTCAGATACTTACGGATATCGTCTTCAAGATTAATTTTATTTTCCAAAACAGCCTGAGCCAACAATTGTCCGGTAAAAAGCTTGGTAACAGATGCTATTTCAAAATAGGTATTGTCATCCGCTTTATTTCCCTTTCCTTTATCTATTTCCCCGAAATGTTTTGTGTACACTTTACCGTCTTTCACGATTCCGACCGATACGGAATAAGCCCCTGATTTTTCTTTTAATTTCTGTGCATTGGTCTCCATGATGGAATACACCAGTTTCTGGCTTTGTGAGAAGCTCTTTGAAGACACAAGAATCAATAAAAAAATCGACAGGTTTTTCATAGGCAATTGTTATTTTACAAATTTATTAGGATTATCGAGATGTTCTTTCTGAAACTGTTCTGCTTCTTTTATTTCATTACTCAGCCATTCTTTGTAAGGAACCTTTTCATTATAATCCATGGCATACTTTTCCTGACCATCTTCTGAAACAAGGAATTTAAACCGTTCAGAAACCATACTGTCCATACTCGAAGCATAGGTATTGATCTGGTAATAAGGAAAATTTTCTTTTGGCCTTTCTACAATTTCAAAAAGTAATTTCTTCTCGGCATCAGACATTTCAGGATAAACATTGATGTAATACAATCCTGAAAGTGTTTTATTCTGCTTATAAAAAAACTGAAGAATGTTCTTCTCTTTTTCGTTGTATTGAAACGGATTCGGATAATATTTCCCTTGGATTTCTTTGTTTTTATCAGATGATTTCGCGATGGGCTTAACGGTTTCTCCTTTGGTGTTCAATACGCCCCAGGTTCCACCGACAATTGCTTTATGTTCATCTTCTGTTTTCTCCCAATCACAACCGTCACAAAATACTGCATAACCATAGTCAAAATAGGAAACAAAATCATGTCTGGCTTCTATGACTATTTTTCCGTTGCGATCAGCAAAACCTACTTTCCCATTCTTAGCGAATCTTCTGACTCCTTCTCTGAAATAATCTGCTCCATTGTCATAAAAGAATGGTCTGTACAGGAAGTTTCCTTTTTTATCGTACACATACCCCCAGGCATTTTTTTCTTTGGCTTCTCCTTTTTTGGAACCGTCGAAATAAATGGTTTCCTCTTTTACAAGCTCTCCATCTTCAAGATCCGAATATATTTTAAACTGGGCAGGAATGATGATTTTTCCATCCTGATCTTTTACTCCTGCTAATGTATCTTTTGAGATAAAATACTTTAAAACCTCTTTCTTCTGGGAAAAAGAAAGGATGGGTATCATGGCAATGAGTAAAAGCGTTTTTTTCATGTTGAATCTAAAATAAAAAATGCAGCCCAAAAGACTGCATCTGTTTTATACTTTAAGATCAGCCTCCAATCCTATCAGATCTTTATTCTGATCCAGAATCGGCTGAACTTCATTCGCGATGAATTCTTCCGTTTGGATAGGTGCGAAACCGATAAAGTTTTTAGGATCTAAAACTTCTTTTAATTTTGATTTATCTAATTTTAGAGAATCGTCATTTAAGATTCTTTCAATCAGGTCATTTTCTTTACCTTCTTCTTTCACTTTCTTGGAAGCTTCCATAGAATGCACTCTGATCACTTCGTGAATTTCCTGACGGTCACCACCAGCTTTCACTTCTTCCATGATGATATATTCCGTCGCCATGAAAGGAAGCTCTTCCATGATGTGCTTGTTGATCCTGTTCGGATATACAACGATACCGTTCATGATGTTGTTCCAGATCAATAGAATAGCATCCACAGCAAGGAAAGCCTGAGGAATTGTCAGTCTCTTGTTCGCAGAGTCATCCAGTGTTCTTTCAAACCACTGAGTAGAAGCTACCATAGCAGAACTTGTCGTCAGAGACATTACATATTTCGCCAACGCTCCGATTCTTTCACTTCTCATTGGATTACGTTTGTAAGCCATTGCTGATGAACCGATCTGGTTTTTCTCGAACGGCTCCTCAATTTCCTTCAGGTTTTGAAGAAGACGTAAATCGTTAGTGAATTTATGAGCTGACTGAGCAATATTTCCTAATAAAGCTACTACTTTAGCATCAATTTTTCTGTCATAGGTCTGACCTGAAACTCCGAATACTTTCTCAAAACCGAATCTTTTTGAAAGTTCTTTATCTAAGTGTTTTACTTTTGAATAGTCACCGTTGAAAAGCTCTAAGAAACTTGCAGCAGTACCGGTAGTCCCTTTTACACCTCGGAAACGAAGTGTTTCTAAGAAGAAATCAAGTTCTTCAATATCAAGAACCAAACTCTGTAACCAAAGGGTGGCTCTTTTTCCAACGGTCGTTAGCTGAGCCGGCTGGAAATGCGTGAATCCTAAAGTAGGAAGGTCTTTATACTGAATAGAGAAATCAGCTAAGTTTTTCATTACGTTAACCAGCTTTTTCTTTAAGATTAAAAGCCCGTCACGGATCTGAATAAGGTCTGTATTATCTCCTACAAAAGCTGAAGTAGCTCCCAAATGGATGATTCCTTTTGCTGAAGGCGCCACATCACCATACGTGTGAACGTGAGCCATTACATCATGACGGAATTTTTTTTCATACTCAGCCGCTTTATCGTAATCGATGTTTTCGGCATTCGCTTTAAGCTCAGCAATTTGTCCGTCTGTAATATCAAGACCTAAGTCTTTTTCTATTTCAGCCAAAGCTATCCAAAGCTTTCTCCAGGTACGGAATTTGTTATTATGTGAGAAATTAAACAACATTTCTTCACTGGAATAGCGCTCTTCCAATGGATTTTTGTAGGAATTCATTCTTTCTTTTACTTTTAGATGCACAAAAATAAGGATTTTCGGTGAGAGATGAAAATTGTAAAGGTCCTTTTAAATTTTAACTAAAACTGACTATCTGTTTTATATTTTTTTAAAGACTTAATCAAATACGTAAAGTCTTTTATTCTGTAGCATCTTATGAACCGGATTCATGTTTTTTACAGATTAAGAAAGAAGCCTATTTCCTTTGCTAGCATCCTTGAAACTGCAGCAAATTCGGCAGATTGCACTGATTCTTTTCACCATTTTATTGAATAATTTGTGGAATATTATCATAATTTCTCAACAGATGGTGATTTTATTTCAATTTATTTTTTAAATTCGTTAATAAAGCGGCGCTCGAAAAGCTAACAGAGTAGAGAACAAATCAAAACAAAACGTATTATGAAAAATCTAAAAAAACTATCAAAGAGTACTTTAAAAATGATTTCAGGAGGATGGGTTCCTCAACCGGGACAAAGTTGTCCGTCCGGAACTTGCCAATACAGAGAAAATGGACCTTGCAGAAGATATGATGAAGCATTGTGCATCTAAAAAATAAAGCCTGGTTCATCCGGGCTTCTTCTTACCGATTATTTGCTAAGAAACAAAAAAGCCATTCGTTTGAATGGCTTTTATATTTTTTAATTCTGATTTACTGACAAATCACAACATCATCTTTTTAATCCGGTAACCTGCTTTTTTGTAAAGAACTAAAACATATGTTTCTTTAATACAGCTTCCACTTTTCCACATTTTACTTTTTCCTTCTCTGTCAAGAATAATGCTTTTGCCGCTCCTTCCGGAATGAAAATTTCAGCCTTTTTCATGTCTTTACTAAAAATAACAGCCGTCATTGAAGTAGAACTTTTATCTGAGCCTACTTCCTTTAGCTTAATTTCCTGTGCAAAAACCTTTACAGAATCATTTTAACAGTAGATTTTCAGTTTAATGAAGTGGCCTTAAGAAATCAATAAAACCATACCTTCCTTTTATAATTTCATTCTCTGTGCAAAATTTTACACTCTTGAATTCAGATCAAATATAGTAGTAACGCTATTCGCTATATACGGGATCATCATTTCCTGGTTATCCACAAAAAACATTCGGTTCAAAATAAAAAAATTCACTTTTAAATATCCACTGGAAGATTTCAAAAAACTATCGGAACAAAATAAACCAACTTTACGATATTTATAAAATAATAAATTAAAAAATAAAAAATAATAGTTAAATAAATACAAATTAAAACATAAAACAATTAAAAAAAATCACAAAATTAAATATAATCAAATGTTAATATATGTTAAAACGGACTGATTTTTGCCTTATTTTATTAAATTTGAAGACGTCATATTGATGTATGAAAGTATTGAAATCAATGATATTTTAATCTTGCAGAACATGAGTCCGTTTATTAACCAAACTTAAAAAGTTCCCTATGATTACACTTTGATATTTGAAAAAATAGAAGTTGGTAACATATTTTTAAGTGGAAGTGGAAATAATATGATCAAAATTTGAAATTATTTATAAAAAGTATTAAAAAAAACAAGCGGAATTAATGATTGCTTTCCGGGTTTTATTAGTACACTCTATCAACTTATATCAAAATATTTCAACTATGAATTACACAAATGCTGCAAATTACAGATGGATTATCTTTCTATTATTGGTTTTTAACTACTTTAATAGTCAAGTATATCCGGTAGAAAATTTACCCAGAACCACTTTTCATTTTGATTTTGAAAAATTTGAAACACAATTAAAGCAAAGTCGCTCGAAGAGTGAACAATTTTCCCAGTTATTTATTGAGCTACCTGATGAAGAGGGAGTTAAAAATGTCCGTTTTGAATTGAAGGAGAATAAGCTTACAGAGCAAAGGCTTGATAATATTATTACCTTTGACGGTGTTAGTGCTGACAATACATCTTCTTTAAAATTATCGGTTTTTAAAAATCGTATTAATGCTATCATTAAAACGAATAAAGGCTATTTTTATATAGAACCTGACAAATCTAACTTAAAGGAATATAAAATATATGGAGGGAATTCGGAAGAAACAAATAATTTTATATGCGGAGTAGGCAATGAGCAAGATATGTTAAAAGAATTAAATTCTTATAATCAAAATGTAGTTTCAAAATCTACCACTAATTTTCCTATTGGAAACCAGATTCGTAAATTCAGAATGGCAGTTGCTGCTACCGGAGAGTTTACAAAAGGATTTAATGGAGTTACTGATGATGCGCTCGCCGCAGTAGTAAACGTAATCAATCTTCTTAATAAAATTTATGAGAGCGAAGTTTCTATAACTTTCAGTATTATCCTTGAAACTACCAATAAAACATTAATATTTACAGATCCAGATACAGATCCATTTCCTGCGAGTACTACATTTCCTAGTGCGGGAAATTCTCAATCAGGTTTTAATATATTAAATTCTAATGGACTTCTTCTCTATAATAAATATGATATTGGGCATACTTTTACCATTGGTACGCATGCAGGAGGTAATGCAGGTCCACTACCATGCAATAATACGTCTAAAGCAAGAGCGTGGACAGAATGGTCAACTGCCAACGGGCCTTTAGGCTCTGATGTAGAACTTACAGCTCATGAAATAGGACATCAATTTGGTGCTTTCCACACTTATAATGCAACGGGAGGAGGAAATGGAGGTCCTACTTTTTGTACAAATAACTGGAATTCAACCTCAGCAGTTGAGCCTGGAGCAGGGGTCACCAGACTGTCTTATAGTGGAAATTGCTGGCAACCTGTTGATCAAACCAATAAAATATCCAATAGCTTTCCACAATATTTTCATGCAAAAAGCTTAGATCAAATTCTTGCAAATTTAAATGCCTCTGTAAGCTGTAATACAATCATAGCCAGCTCAAATCAGCCTCCTTTAGCCAATGCAGGTGCTGATATTATTATTCCTAAAAACACTCCGTTTAAATTAAATGGTACTGCCAGCGATCCAAATGATACGAATTTAACATACACATGGGAGCAGATGGATGTAGCTACTGCTAATGATAAGGGAGCCTTTGGTTCTACTATTACCGGAGTTGGTGGCTACACAGCCGTTAACAGTACAACAGCTCCATTATTTCGTTCAGAGCCAAGTAATGTTACCACCGAAAGATATTTTCCAAAAATGAAATTTGTTTTAGGAAATCAGAACATCCCACCTGTTAACGAAGCTGAAGCTCTTTCTATGGTTCCAAGAAACATTAAATTTCGTTTTACAGTTAGAGATAATCACTCTACAAATGGAGGCGTTGATTCTGATGAAATTATTGTAACAGTAGACAATAGTGGACCTTTGTCTGTTACCTATCCTAATGCTACAGGTATATCCATTGCGGTGAATTCCACTGTAAATATCACCTGGGATGTCAATAATACAAACCTAATTAAAGACAATGTTAACATATTATTATCTATAGATGGCGGAAATTCTTTTCCCTATACTTTAGCAACAGGTGTCACAAATAACGGGAATTATACAGTTTCAATTCCCTATATTCCTGCAACGGATAAAGCAAGAATCAAAATTGTAGGAGTTATTAATCCAAATGCAGAATTTTTTGATGTATCTGATAATAATTTTACAATAACATCCAGTTGCCTAGCTCAAAATTCTTACATTTCACCAAGCTCAGCGGTGACTGCTATTGCTGGAAGCTCAGCTGCCAATCTTAATATGTCTGCACCTCAAATGGTAGATGATATATTTCCGGCCAAAACATATGTATATAATTCAGATATTTCTCAGAATAAAATTGTCGTATTTAGCAGTGGAGCAATGACAACTCCAAAATTAATAGGCACTTATAAAAGTCATAAATTCAATTTCAGAGTTTCTCAGAGCGGAAAATACATCTTAAGATACAGTCCGGGGCAGATCGATTTATGGACTGCTATTCATTCGGGAAATCCAGTTTCAGACGGAAATTTTTTAACTTCAAATATTTATTACAGTGGTTCAACTGCTAATATTAAGACCAATACAAAATCTGTATTTTTAAATGAGGGTGTTGATTATTATTCTGTAAGCACAAATTATTCTAATCCTCCAAACAGTACCGTTTTCACGATCACTGCTGCAGGTCCGGGACAAATGTATGTGACTAAACCTAATCCTTCAGGATATAATTATGTATTTGTTGCGATCAACGATTCCACTGGTAAGATTACTGCAGTAAGTAATACTGCGAATTTCACCTCCCTCCCTATAGGAAATTATACTGTGAAGGGCTTATCATATATTGATACAGTAAATTCTACAACTTTTGTTAACAAAAGTATAAGCCAACTGATTTCATCAAATATTTGTTTTAGTGAAAGTATCAATTCAAGACATTTAATCATTACAGGAGCTTTGAATACCATAGATTTTCAAAATATAGAAAATGACATTAAAATTGCTCCTAATCCAGTAAATGATATACTTTACGTAATTACCAAAAATCCAATTACACATTATGAACTTTATGATTTTTCAGGAAGAAGCCTGGTTGGGAAAAAAAGATATTCAGAAGCTATTAGTTTTAGAGAATATTCAGCAGGAAGCTATACTATAGTTTTTTATAATGGGGAAACCAGAATATACAAAACGACTATTATAAAGAAATAGTTGTTATTACAGAAGATGAATTAAGCCTTTTAATCTGGTTTTAGTTCATATTCATAGGATTCGTATTTTTAATTTTCAAAATCCTTACAAATCAAAAGTCTCAATAATAAACCACTGTTTTTACGGTGGTTTATTATTGAAATACACTACTCTCACCAACCCAAATCTTTTCTATGATTATTCACCGTTAAAAAACAAAAGCGCCTGTCTCAAAAGTGAGGCAGACGCTTTATATTTTTAAATCTGATTTACTGATAAATTACAACATCATCTTTTTTAAGTTGGTAACCTGCTTTTTTATAAGGAACTAAAACATACGTTTCTTTGATATAGCTTCCGCTTTTCCATATTTTGCTTTTACCCTCTCTTTCAAGAATAATGCTTTTCGCAGCTCCTTCCGATATGAAAACTTCAGCTCTTTTCATATCCTTACTAAAAATAACAGCGGTCATTGAAGTAGAACTTTTATCTGAACCCACTTCCTTTAATTTGATTTTTTGTGCAAAAACCTTTACGCAATCATTTTTGATCTGTGAATACGTATAACCTGCCGAACCTATACAGCCGTGAACATCTCTATCTCCTCCTAAGACAGGGGATTTTTGTTGAGCAAAGGCTAAAGAACTAAGGAACATAGCACCCAATAAAATAGTTTTTCTCATATTGAAATATTAATAGTTTGAGTTAAAAAAAATAACAACAGTAACAAGGTATTAGTTATTCCAAGATACAAAAAATCTCTCATTCCGGAGACTTATAGTATATTTTTTTAAATTATCGTGATTTTTAAGGATATTTATATCCCACAGTTGGATTCAATTTCAAAACTTGGGGACTAGCTCTCACAGATTTAGCTGATGGAACAGATTCTCATTCACGCTTTTTCAAAACATTAAGATCCATGAAGGAAGTAAGCTTAGTTAAGAAGAAAAATCATTTGATTTTTTTAAGTTGTATGTCTTAAAGCAAAGCTAAAAGTTAATACTCTTAAATGCTTAACAGAATCTTAATGGTTCGAATTTTTCTCGCAGATGTACGGATAATGCAGATGAGCAAGTAAACATCTACATTATCTGATTAAGCTAGGTGAAATTTAATTTACCTGCTCAATTTTTGAGACTGAGCCCTAAACTGACCCTGCTTCATCAATTAAAAACAAAGAAACTGCCTTAACAGACAGTTTATTATTGTATATTATAAAATTTGGATTTACTGATAAATCACAACATTATCTTTTTTAAGCTGGTATCCGTTTTTCTTAAAAGGAACCAATATATATCCATCTTTCTTCCATGCTTTACCTTTACCCAATCTTGTCAGGATAAGGCTTTCCCCATCTGTATCAGGAACGAAAACTTCAGCTTTTTTCATGTCTTTGCTGAAAATCACGGCAGCCATTGAAGTGGAGCTTCCTTTCGGAGCAACTTCTGTTAATTTGATTTTCTGCTCAAAAACCCTTACACAGTCTTTTTTGATCTGAGAATAAGTATATCCTGCAGAACCTATGCATCCGTGAGCATCTCTGTCACCACCCACCGTTTGTGCAAAAGTAAAAGAACCCAGAAACATTGCGCTAAGTACAATCGTTTTTTTCATAATTATTATTTTAGAGTTACAAATGTGCTATTAAAAATCATGCCAAAAAAGGAAAAAGCCACTCTTTTGAGCGGCTTTGGTTATTATTATTTGGTCCAGTTGATTTTTGAATGTTTTACATCATCAGAATTGGTTCCGATCATGATATCAAATTCTCCCGGCTCCCAGTCAAACTTCAATTCTCCGTTGTAGAATTTCAGGCTTTCAGGGGTAATATCGAAGGTTACTTTCTTAGATTCTCCTTTTTTCAGGAATACTTTCTGGAATCCTTTTAATTCTTTTACAGGTCTGGTAATACTTCCTACCATATCTCTGATGTAAAGTTGCACCACCTCAGCACCGTCATAGTTTCCGGAATTCGTTACCGTTACCGTAGCCTGAACCGTCTGATTTCCCTTCGGGTTCGAATTGGAAACCGACAGATCAGAATAACTAAATTTAGAATAGCTCAAGCCATATCCGAATGGGTACAGCGGTGTGTTACACTCATCCATATAGTTGGAACGGAATCTTTCGTAAACACATTTGTCTACTTTATCCTGACTTAGCGGGCGGCCTGTATTTTTTGCATTATAATAGATTGGTACCTGTCCTAAACTTCTCGGGAACGTCATTGGAAGTTTCCCTGAAGGATTCACTTTTCCGAATAAAACGTCTGAAATAGCATTTCCTGCTTCTGAACCCGCAAACCATGCATTAACGATCGCATCAGGAGTATCTTTTACATTGGTCAAAGCTAATGGTCGACCTGTGTAAAGAACCATTGCAATTGGTTTTCCTGTCTTTTTCAATTCATTTAATAAATCAACCTGAGACTGAGGAATGGTAATTTCTGTTCTTGAAGAAGACTCTCCGCTCATTTCTGCAGATTCTCCGATGGCAAGAACGATAACGTCTGCTTTTTTGGCTATGTCAACCGCTTCTTTCAATAATTCATCTTTAGAGCGATTGTCACGGTCTGTTTTTTTACCGTGGGCTGCATAAATGTCTTCTAATTTAGCATCATAATCAATGTTAGCTCCTTTTGCGGAAAGGAATTTTACTTCTTTCCCGTAATTCGCCTGAAGCCCCTGCATCAATGAAACTGAAGCAGCATGCTTTGTAGCCACACTCCATGTTCCGGCCATATTCAGTGAGTTATTTACCAATGGTCCGATTACCGCTACCGTACCGGATTTTTTCAATGGAAGAACCTGGTTTTCGTTTTTCAACAGAACCATAGACTGAGCTGCTGCGCTTCTTGCTATGTTACGGTTTTCTATATTGTAAACCTCTTTAGCGGCCAGTTTTGTATCGCCGTAACGGTAAGGATCGTCGAATAATCCAAGGTCATACTTTGCTTCCAAAATTCTTCTGGCTGCCATATCGATCTCTGTCTGCGTTACCTTTCCTTCATCCAGAGATTTTTTAAGGGTGGTCAGGAATCCTTCTCCAACCATATCCATATCTACTCCGGCTTTCAGGGCTAAAGCAGATACCTGCTGAAGATCTCCCATTCCGTGTTCGATCATTTCATTGATTCCTGTGTAATCGGTTACAACGAAACCTTTGAAGTTCCACATTTTTCTTAGAACATCGGTCTGAAGCCACTTGCTTCCGGTTGCCGGAACTCCGTCCACTTCATTGAAAGAGGCCATTACAGAAGCTACCCCAGCATCTACAGCGGCTTTATATGGTGGAAAATATTCGTTGAACATTCTTACGTGACTCATATCTACTGTATTGTAGTCACGGCCGGCTTCCCCTGCTCCGTATAATGCAAAGTGCTTTACACAGGCCAGAATTGTGTTGCCAACGGAAAGATCTTTCCCTTGATACCCGTACACCATATTTTTAGAAATTTCACTTCCTAAGTAAGGATCTTCTCCGGAACCTTCAGATACTCTACCCCATCTTGGTTCGCGGGATATATCTACCATTGGCGAGAACGTCCAGTTGATTCCGTCTGAAGAAGCTTCTTTTGCCGCTACTCTCGCAGACTGCTGTACCAGATTCATGTCCCATGAAGCCGCTAATCCCAGTGGAATAGGAAAAGTAGTTTCGTAGCCATGGATCACGTCCATCCCAAAGATCAAAGGAATTTTCAGACGGCTTTTTTCCATAGCCACTTTCTGAACGGCTTTGATTTTTTCAGCTCCTTTTATATTGAATAATCCTCCTACTAGTCCCTGCTCTACTTTTTTTCCGATATCTGAACTTTGGGCCTGCCCAGTAGTAAAATCTCCGGAGGTCGGCAGATTAAGCTGGCCAATCTTTTCATCTAAAGTCATTTTAGACAAAAGATTTTCTACGAAAGCTTTTCTTTTCGCCTGATACTGGGCTGTCTGGTAAGACTGCACCGGTTTGGTTACCATTTCCTGTGCGGAAAACACGGGCGAAAGTGCTAAAGCTGCGAGTACAATTAACTTTTTCATAAATCTATCTTCTTAAATTATAGTTCTGTTTTATTGTTTACTTTGGACTGTTTTTTGGTTGGATAGCGCAAAGGCGCAAGTTTTTTCCCCAACATTATGTTTTAAGGCGCGAGGATTTTATCTGCGATAAAATTAATTGAGGTTGTAGCTCGCATCTTTATTCTTTATTCTAATTAAACTTATTCGCCTTTTTTCTTAGAAAACATCCATTCGTACAGTTTAGGGTCTGAATAGGTCGAGTCCCATGAATTGTGGTTGTCATTAGGGAAGATCACCAATTCTGCGGAAGGATTGACCGGATGTAATCTCTGGTAAAAATTTAAAGCATTCTCCGGCAAGACAATATCATCCATCCCTCCATGAAAAATTTTCACATTCAGATCTTTATACTGATTGATATTCGCGTACATGATCAAATCTGTAGGGGCACAAACCGGTACTACTGCTGCAAACATTTCAGGATGCTCCATAGCCAGTTTCAATGTTCCCCAGCCTCCCAGCGAAAGTCCCGTAAGATAAATTCTGGAGGCATCGATTTTATATTTTTTCTGAATTTCCTTGATCAGATTATAAACCGTTACTGTATCCCACCATGAATCTGCGGGACATTGCGGTGCTAAAATCGCGACAGGTTCCTTCATCAGGCTTTTATACGTAAAGGGACTGTGCACCTTAACCGCTTCGAGGTTATTTCCTCTTTCTCCTGAACCGTGAAGAAACACGATCAACGGAACATTTCCTTTTGTCTTCTGAGGGTAATCCAGAATGTAGGATATTTTCTCTGTTCTTTTAATTTCTTTATTTAATTCTCCTTTTATTTCCTGTGTATTGATCTGTAGTGACAATGGCAGGAGTAAAAGGGAAAGGTATTTTAGTTTTAATTTCATATTGTTATTTAGGTTTTGGCTAAAGCCGTTTGGTATCTCGTTTTTATTTAAACGGACTAAAACCCGTTTCTATTGAATGAAAATAGTCTTTAAAAATCAGATTATTTTATCCCATATTTCTCAGACAGGAAACTTAATTTCTTAAGTCCCTGCTGAATCTCAGGGGCATTCATAAATAGTTTCCACAGAAATCCTGTTCTGTAGTTTTCAATCATCGGAGCGATGGTTCCCTGGTCGATGGCCAGATATCTTGGCGTAAACCAGTTGTTATAATTTACAGAAGTCGCGTCATATGGTCCTGCTGATCCTATGAATTCAGGTTTTTGTGTGTACAGGAATCTCAGGAAATCCATCGATTCTTTTGGGGTGTACGGAAAGCTGCTCAGTGCGGCAGTTGGTGTGATTACGCCATTGTCATTAGTTGGCATGTGAGCTGTATAACCTGTGCTTCCGTCTTCATTTCTTGTGTATCCGGCTGTCAGTCCCCAGTAGTTTGGGCCGTAGCCTTTCCACTGTTTTGGATTTTCAACGCAGTATTTATAATCGATAAGGACTTGATTTTTGTTTAAGTCAAAATAATTTTTCACCAGTTTATCAGAAAGTCCGGTAGGATCCAGACCGATGTAGGAATATTGTGACCAGAAAAGCGGTCCGCCGTATTCTTCGGCGTAATTGTGTTTTACATACAGAGGAAGTCCGTATTTTGTTTTGTCTGAAAGGTAGTTTCCGTTTCTCGCCCAGCCTTTGTAATAAGTTTCCGCATCGATGGGATGGGTTGGCGATGAAGCGGCTAAGATATAAGTGATCAGGCATTCATTGTAGCCTTCCAGCGGAAAATTCATTTCCCATTGGTATTCCGGTGACCAGTGCCAGTAGAGTACTTTTTCGCCTCCTTTTGTGTACCAGTTCCATTGAATTCCTTTCCAAAGCTCGTCACATTTTGAAGCGAGGGCTTTTTCTTCGGCATTCCCGTTTTTAAAGTATTCGCGTACCATCAGAATTCCTGAAGTAAGAAATGCGGTCTCCACAAGGTCTCCGCCATTATCTTTTTTCCCGAAAGGAACTGTTTTTCCTGTTTCGCCATTGATCCAGTGAGACCAGGCGCCTTTATGACGGTCTGCTTTTGAGAGAAAATCCATCATATGCGTCAGTCTTTTCACGGCTTCTTTTCTTGGAATAAATCCTCTTTCCACGCCAACCAAAAGGGTTGCCAATCCGAATCCGGATCCGCCTGTTGTAATTACATGCTTGTCGTTATCAGGATAGATGTTGTCTTCATGGTAGCGCTCTCTTCCCAGCATTGATTTGGGCTCGGCATAGTCCCAGAAATATTTCAGGGCATCTTTCTGAACTCTGTCCATGAGCTGTTCATCGGTCATGTTGCTTTTTACGGCTTTATTCTGAGCAGTTTCATTGTTTTTAATCTGAGAATTTTTGCACGAAAACAGTACAGATACTGTCAGAATAGAAATAAGACCTAACTTCATAAGATATACATTTTCATATGGATAATAAAAAAACAGCCAAAGTAAACTTTGGCTATTTTATAGTATTGTAGATTAATAACCAGGATTTTGCGTGAAAGCTCCGTGGCTTTGATCCATTGCATCTAAAGGAATAGGGAATACTTCATTTTTACCGGCTTTAAACCCGTAAGGAGCAAGTACAGTGGCTGCCTGCCCTGTTCTTACCAAATCAACAAATCGGTCTCCTTCCAAAGCTAATTCTACTCTTCTTTCGTGCCATATTGCTGTACGCAATGCAGTCTGAGTAGTAGCTGTTGTTGGTAGAAGATCAGCTCTGTCTCTCACTTTATCCAGATTTAATTTTGCCGTAGAGGTGTTACCTAATTCATTAGCCGCTTCAGCGTTGATCAAAAGAATTTCCGCAAAACGCAGTATTCTGATGTTCTGAATAGATCCATATCCACAAGCACTGTTATTCAATGCTTTCGGAACATATATTTTCTGATTGTAAGTCGTCACAGAATTGGCATCTCCCATAGCAATTAAATCGCCTTCAGGAGTCGTTTCTCCGTTTCTAAGAATGGTTAGTTCTTTTCTGATATCTCCTGGTTCAAATGCATTTTCAAGTGCACTGGAAGGTGTGAAAAAGCCCCATCCGAATTGGTCTCTTACTCCCTGAACTTCAGCATACTGACTTCCTTTGTACGGAGGTACACAGTCGCAGTTCACTTCAAAAACAGATTCTTTACCAAACTCACCTGCCGGTCTGAATAAGTGGTTGAAATCAGGATCCAAATCATATCCCATTCCAATCAACTGGTTAGAAGTATCATACGCTTTCTGCCAGTCTTTTTTATACAGATACACTTTAGAAAGTAATCCCAATGCCGCTCCTTTTGTTACTCTTCCACGATCTGAAGCAGGATATGTCTGAGGTAAAACTTCCGCCGCAGCCGTAAGGTCTGCAATAATGAAATTATATACTTCCTCAACTGAGTTTCTAGGTTTTTCATAAACAGTCTCTACTTTATCATAAATAGGAACACCTCCATAAATTCTTACTAAATTGAAGTAGAAGTAAGCTCTTAACATTCTGGATTCAGCGATCAGTCTGTTCTTTAAAGTAGTATCCATGTCTATGGCCGGAACATTGGTGATCACCTGATTTGTTCTGTTCACAGCCTGCCATTGCCCGATCCAATATCCTCTTACGCCTTCGTCACTCACTGTATAGGTGAAATTATCATATACATTAATGAAAGAGGAATCTCCCGGGTTAGACCCTTTTACCACATCGTCTGCCGGAACCCCGAAAACAAACTGGTAAGGAAAAGCCGAATTCTCCCAGCTTCTCAGAAAACTATAGATAGCACTGGTAGCCTGTAAAGCATCTTCCTGTGTCTTGAAAAATGATGTAGCCTCTGTCTGACCTTCCTGTTTTATGTCTAAATAATCGTCTTTACAGCTTACTGCAAGCGAAAACAAAGTGATTGTTAAAAATATCTTTTTCATAACTCTTTCTTAATTAAAATGTTAAGTTCATACCTATGGTGTAGATTGCTGAAATCGGATAAATGTTATTATCAACACCCATCTGCACTCTGTCTGTATTCAAAATTTCAGGTGAGAATCCGTTGTATTTGAAACTTGTCCAAGGATTCTGAGCACTTACATACAATCTTAATTTAGTGATAGACATCGCATTGGCAAATGATTTAGGTAAATTATAACCTACCTGAATATTTCTGATTCTGATGTAGCTTCCATCTTCCACGTAGAAACTGTTAGGTAAAATAATTGACTGGTCATTGGTAGCCATTGGATAGTCATTTGAAGTACCTGCACCATGCCATCTGTTATTATAGAAATCTAAATCCCAGCTTTCATTTCCGTAACGCTGCTCTCTGTTGAAATTGTAGATTTTATTACCAAATACGCCCTGGAAATCAATCGCAAAATCAAAATCATACACATTCAGATTAATACCAAATCCGTAAGTTCCTTTTGGAATAGGACTTCCAAGGAAAGTTTTGTCTCTTGCATCGATCACTCCATTCCCGTCGATATCTGCAAATCTAAATCCTCCTGGTGTAGCTCCATTCTGTGTTGGTGCCCCTGCCACTTCCGAAGCATTCTGGAAAACACCTTCTACCTGATACCCGTAGTAAGAACCTACTGCCTGCCCTTCCTGTAATCTTATGATTGAGTTACCATATAAACTGGCTCCAGTCTGTAAATACGATCCGTTAAATACAGAAGTAATTTTATTTTTCAGCGTGGTCATGTTTCCATAAACACCAAGCTTTACATTCTCACTAAGATTGGCATCATAGTTAACCGCAAATTCCAATCCTCTGTTGTTGAAAGAATAAGCATTAGTAATATAGTTATTCCAGTTTCCGGCACCAGAAACAGTTCCCTGCACTATACCATAAACCACGTCCTTGGTATCTTTATCAAAATACGTAGCGTCGATTTTCAGTTTATTATTGAACAAAGCCATTTCCAATCCGAAATCTCTACCAGTTGTAGTTTCCCAACCAATATTCGGATCTATAATTTTATCAATAGTTTGTGCCGGTGCGCCATTTTCTCCATAGTAGGCCCCTTCAATGATTTTTGTTGTATTAAGCGTATACGCTCTCTGTACATCCGGGTTTCCTAATTTACCCCAGCTTGCTCTCAGCTTTAAAAGACTGAAAACATTCTGCTCGCTCATGAAGTTTTCTTTTGAAACCACCCATCCTGCACTCACAGCTGGAAATACACGGTATCTGTCATTCGAGGAATACTTAGAAGTTCCATCTCTACGAATGGAAGCATTGACAAGATATTTTCCTCCATAATCATAATTCAACCTTCCGAAAAATGATTCAATTCTATCCTGATATGGAATAACATTTCTTTCTCCTTCTTCAAAACTGGTTATATAAATATCTGTTCCGTTAGATATCACCAATGAAGCATTACTTCCATCATACTTCACATTTAATGCTTCTGCATAAGTCTGAGCATAAGAACTTCTTGTTCTGGAGAAACCAGCTAACAATTCTATATTATGTTTTCCTAAACTTTTCTTCCAGCTCAAAGTATTATCCCAGATATAATTTCTGGTTCTGGAGTCTCTTGTGATTAATTTAGTCGGTTTTTGGTCTGCTGAAGGAAAATAACCAAACGTCGGCGTAAATTCATACTTGCTCGAATTGATATTATCAGAGCTATAGCTTACTCTTAACGTAAAGTCTTTCAAGAATTTATATTCTCCCCAGATGTTATTCAACAGCCTTTCTTCTCTTGTCTGAGATCTGAACAGATCCATTTTAGCTCTTGAATTGGGTATTTTAGCCAATGTAAAATACTGATAATCTCCTGTAGCCGGATTTATTACGTCATAAAGCGGTGGTGAAGAATAAGCATCAAGTAATGTATTCAGCACATGATCCGTACGCATTTTTGAAAACGTAAAATTGTTTCCGATTGTAATATTATCCGTTACTTTATAACTAAGATTCACCTTAGTTGTAAATCTATTGAAACCACTTCCTGAATTGATTCCTCGTCCTGCAGCTAAGTTTCCTTCGTCCTGAAGATTCCCTGCACTTAAGTAATAGTTCAGTTTTCCAAGATTTCCGGATGCAGAAATATCATTAGAATTAATGATACTTGTCCTGAAAATTTCTTTGAACCAGTCTTTATCTGCCGGATAAGCAGATCTGTTTAAGAAGGTAGGATCTTTTACTTTATCATTGATTAATTTCTCATTATACAGTTCTACATATTGATCTGCATTAACCATTTTAGGAATATTAGTCACCGTTTTTATCCCTAAGTACGAGTTAAAGTTAAAAACTGGTTTCTTTCCTTTTCCGGTTTTGGTTTTAATAATCACGGCTCCGTTGGATGCTCTGGCTCCGTAAATAGCTAAACTCGACGGATCCTTCAGAACACTCATAGATTCTATATCCTGAGGGCTTAAGAAAGAGATATCATCAGTGATCATTCCGTCCACGATAAAAACTGTTTTACCGGTAAGAGAGCTTACCCCTCTGATGTCCACTCTTGGCGAACCTCCCGGCGCACCTGAGTTTAAAACCTGCACCCCGGATAACCTTCCCTGTATAGAACTGATGGGGTTAGCATTCGGTCTGTTGGCCAGGTCTTTGGCAGAAACGATCCCGATACTTCCGGTAACATTTTCTTTTTTCTGAGATCCATATCCTATCAGAACCACCTCCTCGATCTTCTGCTCTTTGGCAGTAGTATCTTTAGGAGTAGTCTGCGCATTGACGTTCATACCGAAGTATAAAACAGCAATGAGACATGAATACTTTAAATCACGTTGTTTCATATAGTTCAATTTTATTCGTACAATCAAATTTTAATAATGTCCTTCCCGGTGGAGTTATTTAAATTCTCAAAAAAAGACATTAGTCAAAAATAGAAAAAAAAACGAACATTGTTAACATATCTTAAAAATTTAAAAAAACAAAACAAATATTAAACAGAAGTTCGCATAATACCTATTTAACCAGATTAAATTACATTATAAGTTTGAATTTATGATAAAATACCCAATTAAAATTATTGCATTTTTAGCAGAAAATTCACCAAATTGGCAACAGGAATTTAATATTTTGTTAATACAGGAATAGTATTTACCTTTGGCGCAATATTTGAAAAAATAAGAAAAAGATCAATGAAAAAATACATCATAACGGCAGCTTTGTTAATAGGAACCGGAACATTAGTTCTGACCGCTGTACAATCCTGTCAAACAATGGCCACTACTGACCTGGGGCTATCGATCATTAAAAAGGTTTTACTGAACGGTATCGATAAAGGAATGGGGATCTACAGTAATAAAGAAGCCTTCCTTCAGAATAATATGGTGGACAAGGCACTTCCAAAAGAGCTTAGAGATATCAACTCAACGCTTGAAAAAATTGCTCCGTCCTTAGTGGCTAAAGAGAGAGATTTTATCGCGCAGGCAGCTGCTTATACGGTTAACCTTTCAAAACCTATTCTACAGGACGCAGTCAACAGCCTGAATGCACAGGATGTCACAAGAATTATTCAGGGTACAACGGCGACGCAGATCCTAAAGGAAAAAACATCCCAACAGCTCGTAGCCGCCATCGCTCCCAAAGTGGATGAGAAACTGAACGAATACGGCATTGCAAAAACCATCAACACAGCACTTTCAGGAAACAATCTTCTGGGAAGCCTTCTTGGAGGAAGCAACAGCAATGTGAATACCGGAGGACTGAGCAAACTGGCCTCAGAACAATTGGTCAACGGACTGTTTAATATCATTGAAGATTACGAACATCAGAACTCTAAAGCCCTGCTTGGGCCTCTTGGAAAATAGAAAAATTTTCGCTATATTTATATATAATTTAACAAGGCAGATGGACATATTACAAGGAAACCAACACGCAAACCAGGAGGATTTTTATAGTTCTCTGAAGGAAAAACTGGAAGGTCACCATGACTTTCCGGAAGATTATTTATTTAAATTTATTATTCCTACAGACGAGGCTAAACTTACAGAAATTTATAAAGTTTTCGATGGTATTAAATTTACATTAGGAAACCGCGAAAGCAAAAATGGAAAATACACAGCCTGCAATATCAACGCGTTCGTACTGGATGCAGATCAGGTAGTGAATATTTATAAAGAAGTAGCTAAAATAGAAGGCGTTATTCTATTGTAGAAAATAAAAAGTCAGCTTCCGCTGACTTTTTTTATGTTTATACGCTTATTATTTTTCAATAAAAAATTTCACATTTTCAATAGGTCTTCCCAGCATAGCCACAGATCCTTTGATTAAGATCGGTCTTTGGATCAGGGAAGGATTTTCAGACAGAATTTTGATCCATTCTTCTTCAGAATAATTTTTATCGGCATATTGTTCCGTATACAGTTTATCTGTTTTGCGGATCATATGAAATACGCTCTGATTCAGCTTTTTCAGCACTGTTTTGATTTCCAGGACGCTTAATGGATCCTCTACGATATTGATGATCTCAAAAGGCACCCCGTTTTCATCCAGATACTCAAGAACAGCATTGGATTTTGAGCAACTTCCGTTATGTAAAACCTTAACCATCATACTATAATCATTTAAAAAATTAAACTTTCTTCTCAAATTTAAGAAGAAATGATTGGAAAGCTGTCTTAAATTCTGATAAAAATTTGTTAAAAACTCCTGAGAGGACAGCTTAATTTCCTGGCAACAGATTCTCTTTAAAAATTGTACACCTTATCACTATCTCCCAGCACCGTCTGGAAAGAAGAAGGCAGTGTATCTTTAAACTCCGGTTCCACAGATGGATTTCCCGGGTAAGATTTACCGTTATATTTTACAAGATAATGATGTCCTTTACTCGGAATGATAAGATCAGACCATCCGTTGGTCTTATTCGTGGAGATAGCAACAGGTCCTCCAACAACAGTAAATCCTTTGAGTTTTTCACCTTTACTGTTAAATAGATAAACTGTACACCCTCCGGTACCGCAAAAGTAGTTTCCTTTCATGGCAACAAAGATCTCGGGATCATTATCGCCGTTCAGGTCGGCTTCACTGTAGCTGAATTTACGGTCATTTTCAGTAAGTATATTCAGATCTTTTTTATCCAGATGATTTTTTATCATTTCACCAATCTGCAGAGCCTTCTGGTCTGTACTTTTATCTTTATCAGCGTTTCCTTGTACGGAAATACTGTCTTTTATTTTTGCCACAGGTTCAGCTGTTGCGCTGTCCATTGTTGATGGAAGTTTTTTATCCGCCTGCTTACTACATGAAAGACAGAATACTGCTGCAACAGAAAGAGCAATCACACGGCTGTTAATGAATGAATACATAATAATTGTTTTAGATTTGGAGGATTAGATTCCGCTAATAATTTTCAACCCATCATTAGCATTATAATTGATATTGGTTTAAATAAACGGCTTATCAATACGATGTATTGATAGCCCTTTATTCAACAGTGTTTTGTTTAAAATATCTTATATCGGTTTCTAGAAAAGACCGTTCAGCTCTGCTTCGATTTTTTCAAGGATAAATCCGAAATCTTCAGGTTTTTCCACGAAATCAAGGTCATCTACTTCGATCACAAGAAGCTTCCCTTCTGTATAATCAGAGATCCATTTTTCATATTTCTGGTTCAGTTTTGAAAGGTATTCGATACTGATGGATGCTTCATATTCTCTTCCTCTCTTGTAGATCTTTTTCACAAGGTTCGGAACATCAGATTTTAAATAAATTAAAAGATCCGGTGCAGAGACAAATGATTTCATCAGGCCGAAAACAGAGATATAGTTCTTGAAATCCCTGTCGGAAAGAAGTTTCATATCATTCAGGTTTTCTGCAAAAATATGGGCATCTTCATAGATCGTACGGTCCTGGATAATATTTTTTCCACTTTCTCTGATCTCCTTCACCTGGCGGAATCTGCTTCCTAAAAAGTAGATCTGCAGGGCAAAGCTCCACTTGCTCATGTCCGCATAAAAATCTTCCAGATAAGGGTTATGGTCTACATCTTCAAACTGTGCATCCCATCCGTAATGCTTGGCAAGCATCGTGGTCAAAGTGGTTTTTCCTGCTCCAATATTTCCTGTAACTGCAATATGCATTCTCCTAAGTATTTTTTTTATTTAATTTGACTAAACTCCAGCCGCCTGAACTTCGGAAGTATCTTCTATCAGCTTCTGCAAAGTATGGTCCGTAGCTTTCTCTTCAGATTCCTTCTTTTCATCGTCAGCTTTCTTTCCTTCTTCCCCAGCGGGTTTTTCAGATGATGATTCTGTGGCTGGCACCGTAGTCGGCTTGGTGTCGGGCTCTGTCTGCAGTTTAGTTTCCTTTATTTTTTCTAAGTTGTAAAGATAGAGCTTGTTCGCTTTGATTTCAAAATAAGAAAGGATGTTTTTATCCACAATTTGCGCGTCCTTATCTTCAAAAATCTTCACCATTCCTTTTTCGGGATCGTATTTCAGAATCGAGTTGTCCGCAACGACCAAAACAACATCATTTTCCCTTCTGAAACGTTTTCCGTTTTCCAGCGGTGCTTCGAAGAGTTTTTCAAACTTTAGCGAGAAGACCCTGATATGTTTCCGGGTTAAAATATAGACTTTCGTTTCAAAGACCAGCAGATCCATCAGGTCATCAAAACTGACATCAAAAGGATAGGAATTGATGGTCGTATCATTCCTGAAATTATATTGAATAAGACGTTTTGTGCTGTCATCCAAAAGCCAGAGCTGCTGAAGATCTTCTGCATATGCCATTTTGATAAATCCAAATTTCTGCTTGAAATCAACCTTTTGAATCTCGTTCATATTCTGATCTACAAATTTCATTTCCTGAGCATTTTCCGAAAATAAGGCCAGGCTCAGAGGATTCTGTACCGACTGTACCTTGTAAGGAACGGTCAGCATCATTTTTCCGAGCTGTTTCCCGAGAGAATCGTATTTGGTAAAGCTGAAGTCTTTGTTTTTGTAGATGTACAGGTTTCCGTAATCGTCTGCCAGCATATCTTTGGCTTCCTTCAGTTTCAGAGTGTCAAAAGGAAGGGCTTTCTGTGCATTTACTGTACAGAAAAGGAACATGAATATGATATAAAGTAGTCTCAAAATCTATTTTGGTAAAGATAACTTTCCTATGCGGAACGTCAGCAATTTACATCCTTTTATTTGAATTTTAAACAATGAATTATTTAACTGAAATTTCAAAAATTTTTGACCAGTTTTTCCCTGTCACCAGCATATTATCTCCTTTAAAAGCAATTCCGTTTAAAACATGTTCACTGTTCCCCTGATCATTTTCCCCGGTCAGTTTTGTGAAATCAAATTTACCCACCGCTTCTCCTGTCGCAGGATTAATTTTTAAAATAATGGGGTTATGCCACACATTGGAATATATAAACCCGTTGTGGTATTCCAGCTCATTCAGTTTGTCGTAGGTTTGAGTATGTCCGGCAACAGAAACTGTGCGGACTACTTTTGACGGATCATTGACATCCAGAAAATAAAGATTTTTCGAGCCATCTGTAGCCACAAGATTTTTACCGTCATAAGTCAGTCCCCATCCTTCTCCGATAACATTCGGTAAAGGGAACTGTGAGATTTTTTTCAATGAATTTTTATCGTAAATAAACCCAATTTTATTTTTATAGGTCAGCTGATAAATTTTATCCCCAACAACCGCACAGCCTTCGGAAAAAACATCTGCCGGCTGTTTTTCAGTAATCATGGGAGTCGCTGAACCTAAAGTATATTTTATAAGCTGGGAAGAACCATCCAGTCCGTCGCTTTCGTAGACGGTGTTGCCTTCCATAAGAAATCCTTCGACAAAGTTATCCGGATCGTGAGGGTAATCTGCGATGATGCTATATGAAATATTCTGTTCCTGATTTTTCGCGAAAACGTTGATGGTTGCATCCTGGTTTAAGGTTTCTCCACCTTTGGTTTTAATGATCAAGGTCACTTCATTATCTCCTAATGTAAAAAATTTGGGATCTACCGTCAGACTGGAAGTCTCGTTGTCGCCAAAACTGATGGTAATCGTTTCCGCATTGTCCATTATTTCCTTCGGAAAATTAAGCTGATCTCCGAAATGATAACCTTTCGCTTCTTTTGAATTGTTGTAATCAGCCAGGGCATCCAGCATTTTTTCATTGTTATTGCACGAAGACAGCAGGAAAATGACACCTAAACCGGCTATGATATTTCTTTTCAGTGAATTCTTAATCATCCGTCAAAAATAGTAAATTTTTAATCCAAACATAAAAATAGCGCTCCTTAGGAACGCTATATTTTTTATAAAAAATCTTCAGTCAGATTATTTGATCTGAACTTCATAGATCTTCGGCCAGTTTTTACCGGTTACGAGCATATTGTCGCCTTTGAAAGTAATTCCGTTCAAGACGTCGTCACTTCCTTTGGTATTCTGTTTTGCAATATCTGTAAAGTCAAACGTTCCCACTACTTCTCCCGTTGCAGGATTGATCTTTAACACCACAGGTTTCTGCCATACGTTGGCATAGATAAATCCGTTGTGGTATTCCAGTTCGTTCAGCTGGTCGTAAATCTGAGAACTTCCCGCTACAGCTACATATTTGATCAGTTTTGAAGGATTGTTGGCATCCAGAAAATATAATAGCTTGCTTCCGTCTGATGCGATCAGGTTTTTGCCGTCATAAGTCAGTCCCCAGCCTTCACCCAAAACATTCGGGTAAGCAAATTCTGAAAGCAGTTTCAAAGAGCTTTTGTCATAGATATACCCTTTTTTGCTCTGCCAAGTCAACTGATATACTTTATCACCAACGATGGTGCTTCCTTCAGAGAAATCTTCCTGAGCCTGCTTGGTAGAAGCCAGAGGAGTAGTAGTTCCCAATGTATATTTCAGGATCTGGGAAGAACCGTTCTGCCCGTCACTTTCATAGATGGTGTTGCCTTCGATCTGGAAACCCTGTACAAAATTCTTTGGGTCGTGAGGATATTCTGCAATAATCTGATATGCGATATTTTTTTCAGGATTTTTTGCAAATACATTGATGGTTGCATCCTGATTAAGGACTTTCCCGCCTTTTGTTTTGATGTTAAAAGTAACCGCATTATCACCCAGTGTAAAAAATTTAGGATCAACGGTTAAGCTTGAAGTTTCTTTGTCTCCAAAGCTGATGCTGATGCTTTCTGCGTTCTCCGTTACCTCTTTCGGAAGTTCAAGTTTATCACCGAAGTGATACCCTTTTTCCACCATTGTATTATTATATTCATTCAGCGTGTTCAGGATCTTTTCATCTTTGTTACAAGACGCCAACATCAAAACCACCGCTAAACCTACTATTATATTCTTTTTCATTGAATTTCTAAATATTTCCCCAAAAATAGCAAAATTTATTCCGTATTGCCAATATTATCCACGGGCTGGCCAAATTGTAACAGATAGCCGTTGTTATCATAGACTGCAAACTCCCTCATTTCCCATTCAAAAGTCTCGATTTCATAGCATACTTTTGCCTTTGTTTTAAGATCTTCCCAAAGATCATCCACATCATCTACGTTAAAATAAAATGAGCCTGTAAAGCCTATTCCATTGGGTTTTTCATAATCATTCTGAGAAAGCATGATCTGTACATCGTCTTTTTTAAGTGAAGCCCACTGCCATTCATCATTTCTTCCCATCAAAGTAAAACCAAGGATCTGGGTATAAAATCCTATTGTTTCATCTATATTATCGGTCCAGAGTATAGGGCGAAGTGCTGAGTAGGTCATATGTTCCCGGATTCAAAAGTGTTCTTACTGATTTTCATATTAATGGAAAGCCAAAGTTCGTTATCAATACTGACTTCGCTCATCACGTCCGGATCAATTTCAAAACCTACTTTTTTATAGCATTCAATGGCTCCGGTGTTCCAGTCGTATACATTAAGTTCGGCAGTTTCCCTATCAAATTGACGGAAACCATATTGCAGGAGTTCCCGCACAATTTTCTTTCCGTAGCCCTTTCCTCTGTTGTTCTCGTCCCATAACAGGATTCTACCCAGAAGAAAAGTTTCATCCTTTAAAAAGATCTGGGCATGGCCAATTGCTTTCTGCTCCGTGGTATCAAAAACCCTGAACATCAAACGGTTTTCATTCTCCAGGTCACTTTCCAGCTGTTCTTTCGTCAATGGAAAATGATAGGCAGGACCGGCAAACTGTAGAAGTTCCCTGTTGTTTTTTATTTTAGATATCAGTTCAGAAGCATTTTCTTCTTTAAAAACATGCAGCTCGATCATATCTTTTATTTTTCTAAATAATCTTTCAAACTCTGTCCGATAATAGAATTCCAGCCTTCTGTAAAACTTGTTCTGGAAAAATTTTCTCCCAGACCTTCAAATCCTTCAATATTCTCATGAGTCAGTGTTACCAGCGTTCCGTCATCTTCCGGCTGAAGCTCCCAGGTCACTGTGGTCACAGCATCTGAGAGCTCAGGATAGGCCCAGCTGTGTTTCAGCTTTTTGTTGAGAATAGTTTCTAAAATACGGCCGCGGTGAAGATATTCCCCTCCATCACAAGATTCATAGAAGTCAAACTCTTTTCCCGGTTCCAATCCAAAATCACGGATCGTAAAGTACCAGGATTTCATTTCATTTTTATCGGTCAATGCCTTCCATATTTTCTCTGCCGGTGCATTGAATTTGTACTGAACAGTGATGGGTGTATTCATAGTTTCAGATTTAATTAAGATTTAACTGTGAGAAAATCCTGTGATCTTTGCTTCATCGAAATCCAGCTGCATTTCTATAGATCTCATCACATGATCATCAAATATTTTCTCCCTTTTCATCCGGTGCAGTTCATTTCTCTGAGCCTGGATGATCTGGCGAAGCACATCTTTATTTTCATTGATTGCGTTCACATAATCACCTGTGGAAGCCATACACTGGGCCTTATCTGCCATAAGCATCATTTCGGTTTCCAGTTTATGTTTCTGATGACGTACCAATGTATTCGTAACGGCAAGCTCGGAAAAATCGTTTTCCATTTTGTGCAGTGCTGTTTCTTTAAGTTTACGCATCAGGATTACTTCCTGTTTTTCTTCAGGTAATTCGCTTCCGGCATCATCTATTTTTAACCATTTTAAGATTGGAGTCAGAAGAAGCCCCTGCCCTACCAGCGTGATCAAAATGATAACGAAAGTTACGAATAAAATGATATTACGGTGTGGAAAAGCTTCTCCATTTGGTAAAAACGCAGGAATGGAAAGTGCAGCAGCCAGTGAAACCACTCCTCTCATCGCGGCAAAGCTGATGATGAAAGGTTCCCGCCAGTCCGGTTTCGGAATTTTCAGTCTTAATTCTTTAGAGCAAAGTCGTGGGAAATACATTACGGCATAACTGTACAGCAATCTGGTGAGAATAATGGCACCTCCGATCACCACACTGTAAAAGATCCCTTCTGAAATGGTATAATCTTTCATGGCAGCAACCACTACCGGAAGCTCAAGACCAATAAGAATGAAGATGATTGTATTCATCAGGAATATGAGCACGCTCCAGACATTTCCGGACTGTATTCTCGAAGTATGACTCAAATAGCAATGCGAATTATAGGACATCAAAAGTCCTCCCGCAACTACCGCCAGTACGCCTGAAAAATGGAAATGTTCCGCGCCCACATACATGATGTAAGGAACGATCAGTGTAATTACGGTATCAATATTCGAGTTGGAAGGAATGATTCTTAGCAAAGCTCCAAATAAAAGTCCTGTAGCAACACCGATCACTACTCCACCCACAGCCATCATAAAGAAATCCTGAATAGCATCTCTCCAGATAAACTGTCCTGAAATAACAGCCGCCAAAGCAAATTTAAATACAATTAAACTGGAAGCATCATTAATCAAACTTTCGCCTTCAAGGATACTGGTAATCTTTTTAGGAATCTTCATGTGTTTTAACACTGAAGTAGCAGCTACTGCATCCGGTGGTGAATTGACGCCTCCCAATAGGAATCCCATGGCAACGGTAAGTCCCGGAATAATGGATGATGAAAGGTAAGCTACGACAATTGAAGTCAGAAATACAAGCCCGAAAGCCATAGAAAAGATCTGCTTTCTCCATTTGTGGAAATCCTGCCACGACGTGAACCATGCAGCTTCGAACAAAATCGGAGGAAGGAAGATAAGAAATACGAGGTCAGGCTCTATTTCAATATGCGGCATTCCCGGAATAAGGCTGATCGCTAGACCGGCAATCACCAGGAAGATGGGATAAGCTACCTTCAGCTTTTGCCCTATCATCACCAATATCATCACAGACAGCAGGACTGCAATGGAAATTATAACATAACTGTGAATCATTTTGAGTTGTTTTTTTAAGTTTGTTTTTTGAGTTTGAAATTGGCTAAATGCAGAGTACAAAAGTTCTACTACGTTCTAGCTGTTTTCTTATGTTGGTTTATCGCAAAGGCGCAAGGTTGTTTAAGGTGGATGTTTTTAAGGCGCAAGAAAATCAGAGATTTTCAGCTATACTTTTTACTTTTCTTAACCTTGTAGGTTTAGATTTTTATCTAAAGAACACAGCCTTTACCTTTACCTTTACCTTTACCTTTACCTTTACCTTTACCTTTACCTTTACCTTTTAAAGCACAATATTATTCTTTGGAGCAATAGCCGGCGGAAGATCGGATTCATCCAGCATGTCTCTCATATCAATCTCAATGGTACGGCTGATCTGGGTGATGGGAACGTCATTCGGGCTTCCTTCAAACGGGTTTACGGATGCTTCTCCTACACTGTCGAGGGTATGAAAACACCAGGTTACCATCAGTGAAAACGGAATGTTAAACCATATTGTCCAGCCTTCCAGTACGGTACCTTCCCCTAGTTTATCCAGTTCTTTCAATAACCCAAAAGGTACAAAAAGAATGAATAGCAATAATAAATACGTGGTGATGGATGAGAAGTTTCTAGGATATGGAAAGTTCTTAATTCTTTCCGCCTTCCCCTGATCATCTGTAAATTTTACCAGCTGCTGATTGATCTGTGTCCATTGAAAATCATTGATATCTCCCCTGGCATAAGCTTCGGACAATTCTTTGCTCTGGCTTGCCATCAGCTGAGTCGCCCTGTTTTTTTTGCTTAAAATATATTGAAGTTCTGTTTCAGAAAGATAATTTTTCAGTTCATCATCCAGCTTAGTAAGTCGTTCCGGAATATCGTATTTCTTAGAATATTCGTCATATTGCGCCGTCCCCATATTCTCCCAGGTTCTCGGCTCACGAAGCTGAAAACGAAGGGCGGTTAGCCATGCATAATGACGGTGAAACATTTCTTTTACCTTTTTCGGATCCTTGTTGGAAAGGGCATCTCTTAAAACGTATCCAAAGCTACGGCTGTCATTGATAATGGCTCCGTAAATCTGTCTGGCTTCCCAAAGTCTGCTGTAACTCGCATTGTTTTTAAAACCTACGATAAAAGCAACAGCTGTTCCTAAAATAGCGATCGGCTGCCATGGAACGGAAACAAATTTCCATCCTAAAAAATATAAAATTGTAGGTATGGCCGATAATACCGTGAGTACATAAATACTGCGTCTCGTCCAAACGGCGAACTCTACCGCTCCAAATCTCTTCCCTGAATGCATATGTGTTTATTTATTTGTGATCTGTTGAATTTGTTCTCTAAACTAACAGTTTTTCATCATCATCATGGCATCCGGCACAGGCTGTCAGTATTAATTTTTATTAAAAGGAATATTATTATAAAACCCTATCTGGATCTGCCCACGATTCCTGTTTTCCTGAATCTGGTTCATATAACCTGCTTCTATCCTCATGTTTTTATTGATAACGTATCCCAAAGCTCCATAGACTCTGTTCCTGTCAAAAACGGGACTGTCAAAACTTAAGAAAATCTCGTTATACACCGAAGCATAGAGCGATTTCGGAAGCATTTCCTTTTGGGTAATTGGAATATTCAGCCCGATCATATAACGGAACCTCATCCTGAAATCATCCTGCAGAAAACGTTCTTCCAAACGGTATCTGTGCTGCAGATTAAAGCGTCCGAATTTCTGTTTGGTGATAAACTGCTGGAAGATCCTGTGTTCTATATTCTCTTTTTTTTCACCGTTTACGTAAGGCTGGCTTAAAATAAAACCATAGCCCAACAAAACATTATTATTATTTTCAGTAAGGTCATACCCGATTCCCGTACGGATCAATAATTGTTCAAGGTCTCCTACTGCATCAAAATTACGGTACTGGATTTCGTTGTGGAGATTCAGCTTCTTGCTGATCTTATTGTTTCCGAAATACATATACCAAGCTCCCAAATCATTTTTCTGCGCATAGGCTGCTACTGACCCCAGACTCAATACTGTAAACACCAGCTTCGTAAAGACCTTTCTCATAATTACCAATTACTATTATCTATCGTGCAGAACAAAATTAATAATTTAAATCAATAATTGCAAGCAATAAGTGAGCTGCTGGGTAATAGCTATTGGCTGACGGTTATAAACTTGCGGGAATTTGTTCTACCAGGATTTCGTTGCCTTCTGTATCAAAATAGGTACAGGTCATTTCATTGAGATCCATTTTCCAGCCTTCCACACCGTTGTCTGCGCAGTCGTTGCAGAATGTGAGATAATCTGTTCCGCCCTGCTGGTGAAGCTTTAATCTTGTTTTAAACTGGTCCAGATTTACATTTTTTGAAACAGTAAGGTGATCGTATTTCTTTCCGGTCTGTGCTGTCTCGTTTTCCGTATCAAAATACTGAGTATTCCCGTCTGCAACTGAAACTGTATAATCTGAAACGCCCAGCTTCTTTATGGCCTGGATATATTCAGGAAAATCTGCCCCGCTTTTTACTTTCTGATGTTCCGCTTTGATTTGTTCAATGGTAAATTTCATATCTTTTTTTCTTTAAGCTGTAGGCAGTAAGTTCTATGCCCACATCCTAATTCATAATCTCTCTCACCTGCTGCCACTTCTCCCCAAATTTAAAAATTTTTGGAATGCAAATGTATCATAAAATAAAAACCGACAGATATTTCCGTCGGTTAGTTTTAACTATATTTCGTATACAAAATATACATCTTAAGGATGCTGCTGCATTTTGGCAGGATCATCGTAATTAACCATCCAGTTGATTTCGAATTTATCCGTAAACATTCCGAAATAAGCGCCCCAAAACGTGTCAGCCATTGGCATGGTTACCTGTCCGCCGGCAGAAAGACCCTGGAATAATTTATCTGCTTCTTCTTTGGATTCTGCGTTTACAGAAATAGAGAAATTATTTCCCGCTTTGAAGCTGGAAGCCCATTCCCCACCGGTATCGCTTCCCATTAAGATCGTCTCTTTTGAGATAGGAAGAGAAACGTGCATGATTTTGTCTTTGTCTCCTTCAGGAGTTTCTTTGCCTTCCATTGGAGGCATTTCCCCGAAAGTTCCGATGTAAGGATATTCTCCTCCGAAAACTGATTTGTAGAAATCGAATGCTTCTCTGCAGTTTCCATTAAATGTTAAATAAACGTTTACTGATGCCATGATTGTTTTTTTATGAGTTAAGTTTTAATGAGTTTCTTTTAAGGCTTCTCAGATAATTCTTTTAATCTGGACAGTCCTTTCTGGTAATCTTTTCCGATAGCATCTTCCATATTCATCAACAATTTCATTACTGTAAACGGATAAGGTATTTTTGACGTAAATCCCCATATCGCCTTGCTTCCGGTACCTTCCGGAACAATTTTCACATAGGCATTGGCTTCACTTTTATAAGGCGTTAAGAACAGCAGTTCCGTATCAATTCTTTTACCTGCTGCATCTATTTTTTTCACTTCCTGACAGCCTTTTCCGGCCGCATCTTTCTGACTGTCCCAGCATACTTTTTCACCAGGCTGTCCGGTGGTTCCGGTCCAGTCTTTTTTCATGGCAGGATCCAGATCATTCCATGGGCTCCACTTATCCATTGCTTTTAATGTATTGGTCTGCTGCCATACTTTTTCAACCGGAGCATTGATGGTGATTGATTTCTCATACACACAGTCTCCTGAGATAAAAGCGGCCACCACCATCCATAAAATCAGGATAGAAGCCAGAACGAGAATAATTTTCTTTAATATTTTCATGAATCGGGATTATCTGTGTTGGTCTATTAAAATCATGTTTCCGTCCGGATCTTTCAGAAAAATATGTTCAGGTCCTGAAGTGGTTTCATCTGCTGCTTTTTCAAGCTCCACGCCGTTTTCTTTCAGATGTTTCTGAATGTCACGTACATCATCAAAAGATTCCAGATTCTGGGCATTTTCGTCCCATCCCGGATTGAATGTCAGCATATTTCCGTCGAACATAGCCTGAAATAAGCCTACCAGTGTACTTCCGTTTTTCATGATCAGATAATTCTGCTCCATTTTACCGGCCATCACAGAGAACCCCAGTTTTTCGTAAAAATCTTTAGACTTCTGAAGATCCTTGACACTTAGACTGATTGAAAATGCTCCTAATTTCATATGTATTTTTGATTTTTTTTAATGGTCATATGGAATCGCGTATAATCATGACTATTTAATTTACCCAGTGATAACGATTTCATATGTAGTTTTTATTTTTTTAAAGCTAATTGACTGCCCACAAACACCAATCCCCATACAACGATTCCCAATACCCAAAACCAGACCGGCGTAGGCAGGGAAAACATCATATAAATCGTTATGAACAGAAAGATAACTCCACAGACTGCTGCAGAGGTATGTTTTCCATTTTTGGCGACTTTTGAAGCTGTAAATCCTGAAACGAAAGCAGCCAGTGCATAACCAATGATTACGAAAAACAACGCCATAAAAGGAGCCGTTGCTACGTATTCTTTCATCGCTGTCATATCACCACTTCCCGCTGCTGCCGGAGGCGGATACACCTGATGACCTATTTTCTCAACGATGGTAATGCTGATAATTCCTGCAATGAGTCCGGCCGGGACAGCCAATATTCTTCTTAACATGGTTATTGATTTTTTAAACGGGTTTTAAAGTCCAGTGTTCCGTCATAACTTTTCCAATCTCCAATAAATTCTATGTACTGTCCTTCTATTTTTTCGGTTTTTTTATTCCAGTTGAAAGTATAAATAAATTTACCTTTAAAAATACCTGAATGTTTTCCTTTCGCTTCTTCCGCCAGTTCATAATCCCCGAAAACAACTCCTTTTCTTTTCGCATCTCGGTACTTCGTGATGGTTATTTTCCCTTCATATTTCGCGTAGTTGTCATCCACAAGAGAATACCCGGAAATAAAATATTCCTGGTCATTTTTCTTATTCTGTTCGGAAATATTGACCTTCAGTTTCAGTAGTTGGCCGCTGTTGCCAATGGTTCCGATATAAGGTTTACTGTTGTTCAGCCAGACATTTGAAATATCAGGCATTTGCCCCCATGCAAAACTGCAGGCAAGAATGAGGATCCATAAAAGTTTTTTCATACACTGGTTTTATACTCCAAACTGAGACAGGTGGTGGTTCAGATGTTTTGCAAACATATTATTCCACTCTGTAGAATTTAATTTTCCAAAAGAGAATGACTCTTTACCATCAAAAGCTTCAGGTCCAAGCTGCTGTGTTTTCTGAATAAAACCGATCAGTCTTTTCTTCTCTTCATCAAAGTTTTTTCTTCCTGTAATCAAAAACTGGGGAGCCGTAGGGGAATCTCTGGAATACGCCTTTTCTCCCACCACTTTTGGTTTTACAAAGGTTTTCAGAATAAACTTGGCAATAGATCCCGGTTTTTTATGTTTTTCCGGCTCATACACCATTTCATAAGATACACTGCAGTGAGCAAGCATCTGGTCAACTGTCATTTTTCCCCATAAACCGTGGGTATCCTCTACCAGATTATTTATCCTATCAATATAGTTTTGAGCATCTTTTGCGTCAAATACATTTTCCATATACTTTCTAATTATCTGAAAGCAAATATATCAGTTTTTTCTTTTGATTTTTATAGGGGAATGAAAAAAACGGTGACGTGTTTGGGTTTGCAGGGTACGGGTTTCGGGATAAGGGATGCGAGTTGTCAGTTGCGAGTTGCAGGTTTTGTGGACATAGTGTTAGTTATTGGGGTTTGTCATGTTTTCACACTCAAAACCTTAAACTCGAATCCCCGCACCCCGAAACTCATAACTCATAACTCATAACTCATAACTCATAACTATTCCACAACCTCTTCAGAACCAGTATTTCTAAAAATAAACCACAGTTTGATCTTTAAAGCAATCCAGCCCAGGATGGCGTAGATGACCAATAGGATGCTTAAATGTTTTAAGAAGGGAAATGTAAGTTCGACGGATCCTTTCTGGATCAGTAAAATTTTAAAAGCCTGAAGGAAAGGAGTCAGGGGAATAATATTGGCGATAAACTGTACGAATGAAGGCATTGCGCTCAACGGCCATGTAAATCCACTGATAATAAACGCCGGAGATGCAATGACCATCAGAATCTGAGTGGCTTTTAAAGCATCCGGAATCAATATGCTGATGAATACTCCTAAAAACGAAGCGGAGCCCACAAATACTGCTGTCAGAAGAATAAAATTGAGTATTCCTTCCGGCATCGGAACCCGAAAAATCATATGCATAAAGTAATAGACCCCAACAATAAGAATGGAGAATATCCAGATCGGAATCACCTTAATCAGCATGGTCGGGAACGCCCATCTTTTCATCTTCAGATATTCTTTTACAAAAGATCCTCTTTCAAATTCGGCAGCAAAACTTACCGCCATGGCCAGAAGAATCACCTGCTGAAGAACGACAGCCAGCATCGCCGGCCACATAAAAATCAGATAGTTTCCTGTGGTGTTGAAAAGCGTGATATAATTGGCTTTGAAAGGTTCATACTGGGTAGCCGCTTTTGTAGCAGGCATTCCTGCTTTTTGTAAAGCTTTGATGGAAGCTCCGGCAGAAAAAGTTCCTATCGTCAACTGAAGTGCTTTGGAAGCAAAATTCGCAGTAAGGACGTTTCCGGTATTGACATAAACATTCAGTTCGGGATATTTTTTCTGGAGCATATCAGCCTCAAACCTTGACGGAATAATCACGACAGCCGCTGCTTCATGTCTGATCACTTCATCTTTTATACTAAAAGGTTCCTGAGCATATTTAATGATGCTGATGCTTTTATTATCATCCAGCATATCTGTCAGCTGACTTGACAACGGTGTATTATCGCGGTCGATAACAAGTACCGGCGTATGTTCCACTTTTCCACTTTTGTACACGAAACCTAAGAGCGTGGCATAGAATACCGGGGCCAGAAAAAACACGGTCCTAAGGGTAGAATTGCCTATAAAAAGCCTGAACTCTCGTTTTAAAAGACGGAAAAATTCTTTCATAATTATTTCAGGATAACGTTAGCATTCACCAATATACCTTTAGCCTTACTCATGTCTGCAGGTTTCACTTTGATCTCATAGACCGCGTCCTGCAGCTGATAGTCGGGATAAGCAGTGGTAATGTCCGCATATCTTGTCAGCTGTTTGATGTAGACAATTGTCCCTTTCAAAGTTTCTTTATTATAGACCACCTGCATATTTACCTCCTGTCCTTTTTTATATTTTGAAATGGAACTTTCAGGAACTGTGAATCTGAAATAGGTACTTTCCGGAATGTATCCATTGAATAAAGCAAAACCAGCCGTAGCCAATTCTCCTGCATTCAAGCTGATGGTTTCTATTTCCATATCATTAGTCGCGATAATATATCTCTCAGAATAGGCAACATTGGCCTCCTGAAGAGCACCTTTAGCCTGGGAAGCCTGTCCTGCTGCCATTTCCACTTTTTCCACGCGGGTTCCTCTCTGAACATCATCCAGTTCGGCTACCACAGCATCATACTGGGCTTTTGCGCCCTGAAGTTTGGCATACACCTCATCGTGAGCCTGTGGAGACATTAAGCTGTCGCGGAACATATTATTGGCTCTTTTATATGATTTCTGGGCAAATTCATACTGTTCTTTCAAGCCTTTGTATTTAGCCTGAAGCTGTCTCAGCTGATCTGCCGTTGCTCCGTTTTTTGCCATCTGCTCCTGAGCTGTTGCCGCACTGACCGCACCTTGTGCCTGAGCAATTTTTGCAGAGACTTCCGGAACATCCAGTAATGCTAGGGTATCTCCTTTTTTCACGGTCTGACCTTCCGTTACGTATATTTTCAGAATTCTTCCGGTGACTTTAGGCGCAAAAGAGACAACATCTTTTTTGGTCTTTCCCGCGGAATCGTTCAGGTTTTCTTTTTTTTCACTGCAGCTCCCCAATAGAAAAAGAGCAGCAAAGAGGGTGAGTATATTTTTATGCATCATTTTAATAGTAAGGGATTAATAAAGTTTGGTGATATCAAGCTCCTGAGTCGATCTCATCAGCTCTATTCCGGCTCTTCTCTGGTTGAAAAGGGCATTCTGATATTCAAGCTCCACGACTTCAAGATCATTTTCCGCATCGATGAGCTGTGAAGATTTGCTCATCCCGTATCTGAATTCTTTCTCAGCCTGAACCAAAGCGTTTTTAGCGAGTTCTTTTTCTTTGGCTTTTAAAGTGATCTGAGCGGTTGCTATATCGTAATTGGTTTGATTATTCGCCTGATTCAGCGTTAATTTCTTTAAAGCATCTTCTTTTTTATTCTGAAGAACCTCTTTTCCAACTTTTGCCGTTTCTTCTGCATGTTTTCCTTCTTTGCCGTCAAAGATTTCCCATTTAAAGCCGACACCAACCGTTAATAAGGGAAGGATATTAACATTCGTAGGTCTCCAGTCCAGTTTTGCGCCTTCATATCCAAGGGCAGGAACTGCAGGAATTACATTTTCCGAGGTTTTGATACGGCTTCCGTAAAGCCCGATATAATAGGCAGATGCCATCAGCTGTACTTTAGGAATCATCCAGGTTCTTTCTGCTTTTATTTTATAGTCTGCCGCTGTTATGCCATGCTCCAGAGCACGGACTTCCGCTCTTTCTTCAATTCTTTTCTGTGCGGAAAGCAATTCCAGGGGAGCAAGTACGGGATCGATCATTCTGAGGCGTTCTTTACTGATTCCGCTCAGGATATAAAGCTGGGTAAGAAGAAGTTCTTTTTTTCCTTCATACTCTACCATTTTGGCGTCCAGGGTTGCCTGTGCCAGTTCTATTTTTTTATGATCATATGGAGTGATCAGGCCATAACCTAAAGCTTTATCCGCCGTTTTTCTATTGATTTCGAGTCTTTTTTTACTTTCATCCAGCACTTTTTTAGACTGATGAATAAGAGCAAGCTGATCATACGCTTTCGAAATAGCGGCGACTACATCATCTTTTGTTTTTTCAAGGAGAATATCTTCGGAGATTTTCTTTTCTTCAATGGCTTTTTTCAGGTATTTCACCTTTCCGCCTGAATAGAGAAGCATTTTCGCGTCTGCTTTTGCAATCCCTGAGAATCCGGAAACATTGAGGTTATTATTAAAACTTCCTTCGGGAATATTGATAAAGGGCGCCAGGTTAATTTCCGGCGATGTAAGTCTTGCGGTTGCATTTAGATATCCGACCTGTCCGCTCACTTCCAATGTGGGAAGAAAGATGTCTTTCAGTTTGTGTCCGTCAAGGTCTGTGAGTTTGTTCTGGGTAATCTGCATTTTGAGATCAGAATCACGGACCATAGCACTGTCTAAAAGTTCTTTAAAATCCGGCGCAGACTGTGCCCGGCAGAAAGCAGGGAAAGCCAAAAAACTAAACGTAAAAATCAATAAATTGTTTTTCATGGCTTATGTTTATAACAAATATAATGCAAAAATTTGTTAAATCCCCGAAGATAATTCGTCAATACGGTGAATTTAAAATAAGTTTAAAAAGTGTTTAGTTTTAATCTTCTATTTGTGATGATTATAGAGCATCCGTTTAACTTTAATTTGAACGATGTTTTAATTGGAAAAAATTAGTTGTTTCTTTTTTCCGTCGTAGTTTCTTATTTAGTATATTTTATCGCAAGGGTAAACAAAGCGATTTTGAGGTACTTCTTCTTTAAGATAAACAAAGGCGTTTCACTTATCAGAGTAATACAAGGTAAAGATGTTTGTTCCTGATTGATGTTATTTAGTTCCCACTGATGACCCGGATCACACAGATCAAAAAGTGTATGGAATTTATCGTTCAAAATATTGAAATTTTATAATTGTGCTATCTGCAGTACTTCAAGATTTATCTGAGAAATCCGTGTAATCTGCAGGAAAAACATTAACCACGGATTTCACAGATAAACTAAAGTGTTAGAAAACTTTTGTGGCTTTTGTGTTTAATAATTCAAGGCATGATAAAGATTAAATCAGCCTCATCAAAACCATATGCGAGAGAAAATATAACGTTTACTCAAAAAGTCCGATTTAGGGCCAACAAAAAACTCCCCACAAAATGTGAGGAGTTTATATGTAAAGATATGGGTTTATCTCTGTACTGCGGATTTCATTTTCGCATCAGGACGTAAAACTCTGTAACGAACTTCAAGGTCTTTCGGTACATAGAATACCAAAGGAAGCTTGCTGTTGTACCTTACGATCTCCGGCTTAATGGTCACAAACTTCTTGGTTTTCTTCTGATCGCGGCAACCCATTAACGTTCCTGCTGCTTCACCGTTTGATTCTACTTCATAATAGTTGTAGCCCCATCCCTGAAGATCCTGAGTCTTTACATTCCCCATTAAAAAGTAATTGTTGCAGTCCAGCATTTTCTCAGCTCCTACAAAAAACTCTACTTTCAGATCGTTTTCATTTTTTGCAACAGGCAACTGAATATACACCTGCTTAAATCCTTCTTTCGCTTTCGGGAACATTTCAATTTCCAGCTTCTCAAACTTTTCTGCTTTCTTTTGTGCGAAAGCATTTACACCTGCAAACATAATCAGTCCCGTCATTAAAGTTTTTGAAAATCTCATCTTATTTTTGTTTTAAAATTTTTACTTCTTCCCTATAGCCAAAAATCATTCCAAAATCTGAACGTTAGTTCCTTTTGTATGGGCATTCATCTGCGGTGCATAGTAATTCTGCATCGTGGTGATCCCGTTGGAAAACTTACCGGCTGCATTGGAAACAAGATCATATTCGAAGACATATTTCCCTTTCGGCATGTACTGGATGTAGAAATTCGTGGAAGCATCTTTTGTAGACTGGTAATAGCCTAAACTGTTTTTCCACTGATAACCGGACAGTACATCTGTAGGTTCAAATCCTGCCGCACGCATATCTTTAATGTGAATGAATTCCATCGCTCTGTCTGTATTCAGGATCATTCTTACGGTTACTTTATCCCCTACTTTTAAAGGCGTATCCGCTGAAATTTTCTGAAGTTCTTCGCCGTTTACCGTTTTTACTTTTTTATAAAGTTCTTTGGTGATCGATATATAGTTTTCAGAAGATTTTATTTTATCCAAATCTTCATAATACTGCCAGAACAAGCCTCCCTGTACAATTCCAGGACCTGGTTTGGTAACGGTGACGGTTCCTAAGTTTTTGTCTACCACATCCGTTTTCACGGTTGATTTCACATAACCAGTCGCCTTTGTTTGCGGAGCCAATTCTTTTCCGCCCCAAACGATGGTTGCTTTATCACTTTCAGCACCGGTCCATGATTTCCCTGAGTTTAAGATCGTAAAGATCACTTCTGAGGTTCCTCTTGAACTTCCCCATGAATTCACCTCTTTCTGTGTGATCAGCCAGATCTTCATGTCTTCAATAAATTTCTGATCGTTAGATTTCAACTTATTGAATGCTTCCAAAGCACCTGCCTGATTCACTACTTTAGATCCGAACCAGCCCCAGTCGTTAAGGTTCTGTTTCCAGTAAACGCCCTGAGTTTTTGTATCGGTAGAAGTTTCTTTCAGGTAGTTCATTAATTTATCTGAAACGTCTTTTAATCCATAATCATTCATCAGTAAAGCAGCACGATGAAGTCCGAAGAACGTGAAATCTGTGATCTTCGCTGTTTTTGCTTTCTGTTTTACCAGTGATTTCAATGATGCTCCTTTTCCTTTTAACGGATACTGTTTTTCCCAATAGTTTCGGGTATCAAGATAATCCATGGTCCAGTTGTTCCAGACATTATCTTTTTTCGCATCCCAGTATTTATCAATCTCGTTGTCTACGTACTGAACTAATTGTGCTACCAATTCCTTCTGATCTGTAGTCTGATAATCTTTTGCACTTTCTTTTAACCAGGTATTGATCTTACCTAAGTTTTTAAGAATGTACAACGATGTTCCGTAAGAACTCGGATATCCGGGATACCAAGAGAAGCCTCCATCCGGATTCTGCAGTTTTTTAAGATCACTCCAATCCTGATTGATGGAATTTCTCATCGTGTTGGCATCAAACAACAGCGCCAGTTTCTGCATCTGCTCGCCTTCATTTTTACTTTCCAGCACCCATGGAGTTTCTTCCAGTAGAAGCTGCTTCAGCTCCTGATTTTTTTCAAGATTTGAATTCAGCAATCCTTTACTCTGGTATTCTTCAAAAACGGTCTTCATTTTCGGATTGGCCTTGAATACTTCAGAAGCCAATACGTCGGCGAACCATTTGTTGAAGATCACATCTGCAGAATTATTCTGATCATTTTTCAGACTTGGTAAGGCAAACATAATTTCCCAGATCGGATTGGTGGTCAGTTCCAATGTATTTGAAACATTAGTGATCGTCGCAGAACTTGAATTTTTAAGGTTGTCCAAAACAAATGTTTTGGTTTCGCCTTCTTTCACAAATACCGGTACGGCATCTGTTACGAGCATTCTGTTCGGAAGTACAGCGATCGCCTGCTGTTCCCCGTCTGAGTAAGCCCCTGCTTTGGCTACAACTTTCAATACAATGGAAGACACATTATTCGGAACTTTCAGTTTCCAGGTCAATGCGCTGTTTCCGTTTTCGTTTAAGCTAAAATTCTGCGTCCCAGCGTTGATCCCGAACTGAGAAGAAATATTTTCATTCGTAAAGGCATCCAGAATCTGAAGTTCTGCTGAACCGCTTAATTTTTTATCGGTAAGATTGGACAGTTTCGACTGAAGATTCAGTTCGTCTCCTTCTCTTAAGAATCTCGGATAATTTGGAGTCACTGAGAATTCTTTCTGAGTCACCACCTGTTTTTCCAGTACTGCTGCTCTCGCATCTTTTGTGTGAGCGAGGAACATCAGTTTCCATTTTGTCAATGCTTCCGGAGAAGTGAATTCAAAACTTACATTTCCTTCCGCATCTGTTTTCAGATCGGGATAGAAGAATGCGGTTTCGTTCAGGTTTTGACGTACTGGAACTTTTTCGAGGTCTTCTTTCTCAACTGCCATTTCATTTAAAGATACTGCTGCATCAGCCTGAGCTTCCGCGCCTCCTAAAGCCACTTCCCTCGTTCTTGCCATCTTAGCCTGTGCTACAATAGGTGCATTAGGAGGAGCTGGAGCATAAGCCGGACTCTTCACACCCTCTACTATTGCATCGGTGGTGTAAATTGCATTACTCATCTCATATATTCCCCCATCAAACCAGTTGAAATTAGGAATATCTACATATCTTCCATTGTAATATTTCAATCTTTTCTGATAGTATTGCTGAAGCAGATACTGTCTGATATCATAAGAAGTTACGATAGAATATGGCGTATATAAATTCTGCCAGCTGAATGTATTTGCAGCAAACTGATCCAATGACATATCATACATATTGGCCAGTACTTCGGCATTTACTTTTTCTTTATCGCTTCCTGAAACTTTTACCGTCCATTTTTCTTTTGAATTCGGTTCCAGTTTATCTCTGAAAGTAACGGTTTCAATTTTTACAGGCTGTTCTGTGTTTTTTATTTTTAAAGTCACAGACTGGGTCTGCACATCGTTGAATGCTGCAATCTGGAACTGGACATTCAATGTTGCTACACTTTTATCTTTAGGAATATCTGTGGTGTATTCCAGAACGCCTTTCTTCATCTGATGGACTTCCGAAACTGTTTTTCCTGAACCGTCCTGAATAAATACATTCACAAGCGCATCCGGCACTGCTGAATAGACATAGACCTTAGCCTTCTCACCTCTTGAAAACTCATTCTTAGGTTCAATAACGGTCAGGAATGTTTTCTGTGAAGGTTGTAAAGATCCTTTATCCCAGATACTGAAATTCTGTGAAGATTTTATGGTGTCTTTTCCTTCCATATTATAAAGCTCAAGCTGATAATCACCGGCTGCCAGCTTTCCTAAATCCATTTCTGCAGACGGTTGCTGAAGTTTTTCAGAAATTAATTTTTCTGTTTTCCAGTTTTTAGCTTCATCGTCTTTATCAAAAAGATCGTGCGGGAATTTGCTGATGAATTCTTCTCTGGAATATTTAGGCTGATTCTGAACTTCCTGTGCGAAATTATCTCTGAAAATCCTTTTCGGAGTATTCAGTTTTGATAATTTTACGTTGTATGATTTTTTAAGATCCTGCTCGTTGTAATTCAGGGTTTCTACTTTCAGTTTTACATTTTCGTCACTGAATGTGTTTTTGATTCCATCCGCTTTAATATAATGAGAAACCGAAGCTACTTTCAGCTGTGTATTGGCAGATTGTGTTTCTCCGTTGATATCCGTTACCGAAGCATTGATCTCATAGTTATCGATCTGAATTCCCTCCAGCTTTTCATCTTTTTTAAGATCAAGACGGATGACAAACTCTCCTTTCTCATTGGTTTTAGCCTCGCCAAGGATTGAATTTTCATTGTCATTACCACGAGGATACCACCAGAAATATCTCCATCTGATGTTATGCTTTTTGATTTCGTAATTTACTGTTGTATTGCTCAAGGCCACTCCGGAGAACATGATTGCTTTTCCTTTCAGTTCAATCGTCTGTCCGTATTTGTACTCGTCTTTTACAGGATCAAAAGTCACTTCAAATTTCGGTCTCTTGTACTCCTCAACTCTGATGTCTTTATACCCCTGACTCCCTATATCTGTTCTTAGGTAGAAAATACCGTTCAGCTGGCCTTTTGGAAGGATAAAACTTCCGTGGTAAGATCCGAACTCATTCGTTGTAAAATTCTGTGAAGACACTTCCTGGCTGTTGGCATCGAGAAGGGCGATTTTCTGTTTTAACCCTGAAGTTACAGCTTCTACTTCCTTATCGATCTTTGTATTGATCACTTTGAAATAAACGGTTTGTCCCGGTCTGTAGATTGCTCTGTCCGTAAAGATCTGAGCTAAGCTGCGCGTTTGTTTATTGGGATTGTAGTTTTCTGCATTTCCACTGTTTCCATACACCTGCATGATCTGGAAATCATTGGTTTTCGGCTGGCGGATCAGGAAAGTCCTGTAATATTCATTGCTGGCCTTGGAAGGGAATTTAAAAACACCGTTCGCATCCGTTTTTCCATCAATTTTATTTAAAGTTTTATTGGCCACAAATTCATAGAAAGCAAGACCTTCATTCGCTGCCGGTTTTCCGTTTTCACTGTTGACCAGTTTCAGCGTATTGGAAAGCTGGTTTGTGTCTGTTTTGGTCTGGTAAATTATTCTGTTTCCTGAAACCAGGAAGTAAAAATTCTGTCTGGAATTGCTGTCTTTTGCATCAGATCCGGCCACAGCATATTCCACAACGTAAACCCCTGAAGGAAGAGGCTTGATCTCCAGTGAAGTTTTGTGGATCTGAAAATCTTTGGAATCGCCAAGCTGGAACGTTTCTTTTCTTACCAGATTTTTTTTAACCTTACTAAAGGTATTGTTGTAAGAATTCTGTACATACTGCATCAATGTCGTAAAATCTTCTTTTACTTCATAAATGTTCAGTGAAAAATCCGTCACGTTCTTATGTTCCGCTACGAAATGGATCGGCAGATTATTCTGGGTCTGCTGTTCATATTTAATGGTAAGAAACGGATTGGTGATCTGATTTTCCTTGTTTTTTATATTTTCAATGAATGGAGATTTCGGATATTGTTTCTTCGCCTGATCAGCAATAGCCAAAGCTTCTTTCTCCTTTTTTTTAGCGATCAACTCATTCATGATATCTTCCATGATGATCACTTTGTAATCTCCTTCCGTATCGGATTTCAAAAGAGTTTGGAGTTGTTCCAGTTTATCTTTACACTGATTGTAATTGCAATTTTCCGTCAGCTTTTCCTTTGTGAAATACAGCTTAGGATTTCCGCTGTTCTGTGCAATCAATTCATCAAATGTTGCATTGATATGTGTTCTGTTCTCCGATAATTCATTTTTTGTGAAAAGACTGTTTTCAGAAAGAAAACTGATCTTCCTCATAGAATACCATTCAAACAAGGTTGGGAAAAAAGCCACATCCTTGATTTCTGTAAAAATTTCCTTGTATTTCGCCAGAGGTATTTTTTTCATCTCCGCCTTCTGCTGATCGAGTTCCTGATAGCTTTTTTTCAGATAGTTTTTAAAATCAAGCTTACTCCAGGTTTCAATCTGAGCCAGGTCCTGTGAATTGATATTGGTTCTGCTCTCTATTTCCCATGAATTCTGATTGTAATAATCCATAAAAAATCCGTTCAGAAGAACCGTATACACCAGTTTCTCTTCGCCTTTCAATTTGCTGTCGGCCTCTTTAAGTTTGACAAAGAACTTTGAGGCTGCATCATTCTTATCGTCGTCTACGGTAAGATTTACAACACTGAATTCCGCTTTCAGGGAACGGATGAGCTGGATGGCATTATTTTCTTTCATTGCGTGGTTTTGTATGTCTAAAATGATGGGAAGATTAGATTTATAGGCACCTTTCGCACTGTTTTCAGTCACTTTCTTCCACTGGTCGTCGTAGTATTTTTGCGCCGAAACGGTGGAAAAGCTCAGCATTAAAAGCAAAAGAATAAAAATCTTGGAAAATCTTTTCATATATGTTATTTTTGATAAATGAATTTCTTAAAAATACTGAAAAAAACTGTCATTGACAGCCAGATTTATGTCTCCATTATGGGAACTCTTTTCGCAGTATTTTTCATGAAAGAGCAAAACACATTCCGTTTCCCTACGATTCTCTTAATTTTCATTACTTATTTCAGCGGTTATCTTTACACTAAATATCAGTATACCAGACACTTTTTAAAAATACTGGCTCTGAATGCCGCAGCCGGCGTTATCTGTGCTTTTCTGATCATTCATAACCATAATGAAGTACGACTTTTGAAATGGTTTGTCATTGTAGTTCTGGGTCTTCTTTACAACAGTTTTTTCCTTGATGTATACATCCGGAAGATTCCGTTGCTTAAAGTTTTTTATGTGGGACTGGTATGGGCGCTGGTCAACTGCTGGCTTACCCTTCCTGAATTCAGTCTGTCTATTTTTCTGATCAGTTTCTTTTTTATAACCGCTTTGGTCCTTCCTTTTGATATCCGGGACATGAAAAGTGATACGGTAGAGACTTTTCCTAAACTGATAGGGGTTCAGAATACCAAATACATTGCTTACGGACTGGTCTTTGTCAGTATGCTTCTTGCTATTTTTAATCTTAAGCTGATTTACGGTATCGCTTTTTTTCTTACAGGAATGATTACCTTTATCCTCATCTATTTCTCTGAAAACAAAAGAGATGACACTTATTTCTCCTTCTGGATCGAAACCTGTTCTGCACTTCCTTTTTTATTTTTACTAATAATGGAGTATTTTTGACGAATGATTATCAAAAAGCTTTCCCTTTACAACTTCAAAAACCATTCGGAGAAGAAATTCGAATTCTCTCCGCAAATCAACTGTTTTGTGGGAAACAACGGTGCCGGAAAGACGAATATTCTGGATGCCCTGCATTATTTATCCGTAGGGAAAAGTTTTTTAGGAAACACGGATTCTAACAATATCAAAAGGGAGGAAGATTTTTTCACCATAGACGCTGAAATTCAGAATGAAGACAGTGAAGATATCATCAAAATATCCCAGCCCAAAGAAGCCAAAAAGATCATTAAAAAGAACGATAAGAGCTATGACCGCCTTGCAGATCACATCGGATATCTGCCAAGCGTGATGATTTCTCCTTATGATTCGAATTTAATTTCAGATTCCGGGGAAAGCCGCAGAAGATTTCTTGATTCTATGATTTCCCAGACGGATTCTGAATATCTTTTTGATCTGATTCAATATCAAAAAACGGTACAGCAAAGAAATGCGCTGTTAAAATATTTCGCTAAAAACAGGACGTGGGATAAAGATTCACTGGAGATCTATGATGATCCGATCAGTAAATTCGGCACCAGTATTTTCGTCAAAAGAAGAAATTTTGTGGAGAGACTTGATCCTATCGTGCAGAATTTCTACAAGATTATTTCTGGAGGTAAAGAAACGGTTTTAGTTCAGTATCAATCTGATTTGAGTGAAGGTTTCGACTCCGCTCAGCCTCACAAAGCCTTTAGAACACTTTTAACGGAAAGCCTTGAAAGAGACCGGATGCTGACATACACTTCAAAAGGAATCCATAAAGATGATCTCCTTTTTGAAATGGATCATGTGCTGATCAAAAAAATAGGCTCACAGGGACAGCAGAAATCTTTCCTGATTTCGTTAAAGTTGGCTCAGATGAGTCTTGTAAAAGAACTGACCAAAAAAACACCTATTCTTCTTCTGGATGATATTTTCGATAAGCTAGATGACACAAGGGTTTCGCAACTTATTGAGCTAGTGAATCAGGAAAGTTTTGGGCAGATATTCATTACAGATACCCATAGGGAGCGTACTGAAAGCGTGGTGAAAAAGATTAATGAAGAGAGTATCATTTTTGAGATATGATGAGCAACCACCGTAACACGAAAACCCGAAACCCGCTCTATGAAAAGAAATAAAAAACGTGAATTTCAATCCTCAGAACTTGTAAAATCTTTTGCAAGGATTTATGGTTTTGAACATAAGCTGATTGCTTTTGAAATTAAAGATTTTCTTGAGGATTATCTGGATGAAAGTCTTTTCAAAGAGATCAAAAGCGTGAATATTGAAGACAAATGCATTATGATCAAGATTGATTCTCCTTTGCTTAAACACGATTTTCAGATGCGTAAAAGTTTTTATCTTAAAAAGTTTCAGGACAAGTTTGGAGAGGATAAATTCAATGACGTCCGAATTTTATAGGTTTATTTTCATTAAATTAATCCATGATATTGAATTTAATATTATATTTGAGAACAATATTAAATCACCTAAACATGAGAAATCTGTCATCAAAAAAACTAACAAGAGAAAGACTAAAAACAATCCAGGGAGCTGCGGGCCAACTTTGTTGTGCTGTAAGCTGTGCCAACGAAAATGAATGTGCATGGTGGACACAACTTCCTACAAAATGTCCATTGTTTCCAGTTTGTCTGTAAGAAATTAAAGATGCTCCTTTTCAGGAGCATTTTCAGTATATAAATAATATGAATTAAATCAATGTTCTTCCTGTTTATTGGTAAGGGTGCTGCTCATCAGATCATCTGCTTTTTTATCCAGTCCTGAACTTAATGGGAAGAAAAACTTGAACGGATTTTTTACAAAATATTTGAAAATCTCCCTGTAAATTTCGCTCACCTGTCCGAAGTTCATTTTCCTTGATCTGAAGGCCAGAAACATGGACAAACTAAAACTTACCAGGAAGTTGAAGAATCCAATAAGGAAAACTGTAACGAAAGATATCCAGAACGTGTAGGAATCTACAGAAAAATCCTTTCCATAAAGTCCTAATGCAAAGTTTCCGGCGGCAAAAGTGATGTGTCTGATATCAAGGTCAAGTCCGAAGAACAGACCAATCGGAGCGGTTGCACCCAGAAATACCCCAAACCAGAAATTGGATACAATACCCGGCCAGTTTTTAGCATAATATTTAGATAATCTTTTTGCGGTTTTTTTGCCCAAAAAGCTTCTGATAGAAAGATTTTTCGCGATCCTCTCAGGAATCTGATAGAATACTGAGTTGTTTCCGATATTTCCAGAAATAATCCCGGAAATAAAAAGATAGAACCCTGCAATACTGGCGTGCAATATCGCTTTTGACTTAAACGGATCGAGGTCTTTTAATAGCTTATCTGATCTTTCTACCGCTAAATTCTGAGAGAAAAAGATATCCAGACCATAGATGATCGCTAAAGCTATCGGGAAGGAAAGAAGTACGTTTCCTACAAATGCAATGAACTGACTCCTGAAAAGTTTGGAGACAAGATGGGCAAATTCGGTATTATTCCGTTTGCTGTTTCCTTCTTCTGAAAGGACTTTGGTCATCGTAGCGGCGGTCATTGCCGGCTGTTTTGTGGCCAGTGTAAAGCCCATCAGATAAATCATGATGAAGCCCATGGCATAGTTCATCGAGTATAAAAATGCATGTGAAAAATCACTTCCGGGAATATATCCGTAGAGCATTTTCAGAACGCAGAGTGCGCCTACAATAATTCCGCCGCCGCTGGCTTTGTAGAACATCGTCATATACTCTTTTCGGGTAGATGTGATATAATGCGTACCGGTTTCTGCTGTGTGGTTGGTAATAAGGTGCGAGATCAGACGGGTACTGTCGTTGATCAGGTCTGCAATATTATTTTTATGGGATTTATAGTTTAAGATATTAAAAATCAGCTGTTTTGACTTTATGGTAACATCCTCTTCATTATCAATCACCAGAAGCTGTACAATTTCATAGATCCTTTCGGTCTGCTGACGGATCTTAAGCAGTGACTGGTTGATTTTTCCGGAAATTCCGTATTTCGCAGAATTTTTAAAAGCAATATTCACGAATTCATGGCAGTGTTCCGTATAGATCTTGATCTGTTTGTAGCGACTGTCTTTGGAATGCAGCTGAAGTTCGGGATCATTTTTAAGGTCTTCGGTAAGTGCTTCAAGTTCGTTCTGAAGGGCCAGGAACGGGTTGTCCAGGTTTCTGTACTGAGGAGCCATTCTTACGACTTCTACTTCCATCGCCATCCCCGTCACACGCCAGGAAAGAATGCTCATTGAGAAGATCAGTTCTTTTTTGACATTGGGTTGGGTAATAAAATTGGAAGCGTCGAGAAGGTCTAAAAACTCGTCAATTTCATTTTCAGGAAGATTATGCAGATATTGCAGATCTTTTTTGGGTCTGAGACTGACGTTATCAATCATGTACCACACCGTTTTTTCATTTTCTACGGGTGGCAGTATTTTATTCAGGATCCTCTTTTTAAGCTCCGGAAAGAAGGCATTTTCTGAAAGAATGTTGGCTTCGGTCAGGGAAAGGTTGAATGGTCTTCCTTTAAAAACATTATGGAGGTAATGTTTAAAATTTCCAGCAAAATCCGGATTATTTTTAAGGAAATTGAGAACATCCGTGAAATCTGCCCTTTTAATGCTGTCTAAAAACTCGGCAAAAGGCTCTAAAGAAAGGGTTTCATTCTTAAAAGAGAAATATTTTTTAAGAACTGATTCAAAACTTGTGCTGGAATTAAAAAATTTCATTAGGACAAAGATACTATTTCAAACTCACATTCCTCATCTGTCTCATGATCCAATTATGTTTCTTTCTTAAATACGGTGATGGATTTTTAGGGTCATATTTCTTAGGATTAGGCAATACAGCCGCAATCCAGGCAGCATCTGAAGCGCTCAGATCTTTGGATGATTTACCGAAATAATACTGAGCCGCAGCCTCCACACCGAATACACCCTGCCCCATTTCTATGGAATTCAGGTATCTTTCCAGAATAATATCCTTGCTCCAGACTTTCTCAATAATGAAGGTATACATGGCTTCCAGTCCTTTTCTGAACCAGCTTCTGCCCTGCCATAGAAAGACATTTTTAGCCGTCTGTTGCGAAATGGTACTTCCACCACGGATCTTTTTTCCTTTCTCGTTATTCTTCATCGCCTTCTCAATCGCCGTATAATCAAAACCGTTATGGACAAAGAATTTCTGGTCCTCAGAAGCTATCACTGCTTTTTTAACGTTGTTTCCCATTTCGTCATAGGAAATATAATCCCTGTGCAGCTTTCCGAATTCGAAAATACCTCCGATCTGTGTGATGGTAATAGGCGGATTGAAAAACCTGCCCCAGATAATGAACACCACATTCAGAACAAGAACGATGAAAATAAGCTGTTTAATTTTTTTCCACATAATTTTTTGTAAAAAGGAACTGCAAAAATAAACAATTCTTTGAGTTATTGAAGCTCTTTCATGTAGGTAAGCTGATATTCCGGAAGAAGTTCAGGATGGAAAATCTTGATGTAATCTTTCAGGATCAGGTCTGCTCTCACTGCTCCGCTTTCGAAGAAGTCGTTGGCTTTATTTTTTTCTTTCCCGGCAATGGTGTAGATCTTTCCTTTATTGAATACTTCCAGTTTTCCGTAGAAAGGATTGGTACCCAGCATTTCTTTTTTAGAGGTATGACTTCCTGCATTCACCCAATACTGTACGCCGGGTGACTTGGCATAGACTTCTTCAAAGCTCATCGTCAGAGACTTTTCTTCTTTGTTATCTTTCATTATGTAAGAAGCATTGGCGTCACTGATATAATTTGCTACCGATGTTTTTCCACCCGGCAGATACCAAACGTCGCCGTACATTTCATTGACAAGCACTACAGGTTTGTCTTTTGCTTTTAAGGCCAGCTGCTTCAGGTCGCTGTAATTCTTTTCAATTTCTTTATATTTTGCTTCAGCTTCTTTCTCTTTTCCGAAAAATTCTCCGAAAAGTTTAATGTAAGCCGTTTTCTGCAACGGAAGCTGCTCCATGTACTCATCCAGAAAAACAACCTGAATTCCATTATTTTTCAGCAATTGATACGCGTTATCAAAGCTTGCAATATAGTTGGTGAAAATAGCATCCGGCTTCATGGAAATGATCTTTTCTACATCATACTTCTGCTCGCTTCCTACATTCTGGATTTTCCCCTGCTTCAAAAGATTCTGAATTTTCTCCGAATAAATGTATTCCGGACTTGAAACACCTATGATCAGATCTTCGGCTCCCAATTCGGAAATATACCCGGCCATGCTGGCATTTAAAAGGATGATTTTCTTAAATGGAGTCTGATTTTGCTTAAAATTATAGGTAAAATTCCCCGACTTCAACTCCAAAAGACCGTCATGCTCATTAAATTGGGTGCGGTTTGAGATTTGGGTCCAGTCTGAGGACGAAATTTTTTGTTCTCTTTTACAGGAGATTAGCGCTATAACTGTAAATAAAAGTAAAATTCTCTGTTTCATCTTTCAAAGAAAAGAAAAAAGTGCTATATTTGCAAACCCTTAAACAACAAGGTAACGACGGCCTCGTGGCGCAACTGAATAGCGCATCTGATTACGGCTCAGAAGGTTACAGGTTTGAATCCTGTCGAGGTCACTTAATGAGACAACTATTTGATAGTTGTCTCTCTTTTTTTATGCATAAAAATCTCTATATCAAACTTTTACAGCCTGATATTTTATGGTTTGAATTTTTTGATGTGAAATCCCTAGCCCATCTGAAACAGACAGTCTAAAAGTGCTCTATCAGAGATTTCATCGGTATTGAGGCGTAGTTTGAAATCCCATTAAGGTTCTAGTATTTTTTTCTCTTTTGGCTTATCATAATTTTTTGATACTGAATATAGTAATTCCAATATAATTTTAGCTTCCTTCTCATTTACCTGAATTCCATTCTTAGTAAGAAGAATAATTGCTTGCTCAACTGAAACATTTTTATCAATGAAATTCATTTTTCTTATTAGTTTTTCGGTTACTTTTCTTTAATAATATTTTTGAGAATGCTTGATTCAAGCCCAAAGAGAGATCTCCTGTTTTATAATCAATATCAACTGGTGGAATAAGACTTACAAGACATCTTTTGTCTGAGGTATCAAACTCGGAAAATTTTTGGAAAATTTCAACTAGTGCTTTATTTTCTATTTGATTCTTTCTATCAATAGCTTTTAATTTAAGAGCAATATCACGTCTTTCTTTGCCAAAATTTTTAGTATTAACCAGGCATTCTTTTTTTAACTCATTATAATCATCAATCTTCAATATTCCTGCTATAAATAATTTTCTACCTCTAGAAAGAGTTAGTTCTTCCTCCTTTATTCTTCTTTCTAATAGTTTTTGACCGTATAAATAACTTGCTTTCTGTGTCTTTATATTCTGACCTTCCAAAATATCCTTAAATAGTTCAATTGTGTTATTTGATAGTATCAATTGCTGAAGCTTATTTTGATAGCAATCATTCAGCAAAACTGCATTTATCCTTGTTCTACAGCGATCATGACAATGATAATATGGGTATTTTTTTGAGCTTCCTTGCGCAATACTCCCACTGAGTTTTCGATCACAAACAGGACAAGTCAAAAAACCTCTAAGAAAAAACAGTTCTTTTAAATCATCTTTTTTAGAAGTAGTTTTTCTTTTTGTATTAATAACAGACTGAACTTGATAAAATAACGATTCAGATATTAAAGGTTCGTGCAAACCTTTTATCATTTGTTCTTCATTAGATTTAAGTTTGATTGATATAAGCCCACAGTAAATTGGATTCCGTAAAATTCTAAAGAAGTGTGACCGTGAACATATCAATCCTTTTTCATTAGCCATTTTCATTATTTCGGAAATCTTATGATCGTTCTGGGCAGCTTGATGAAAAGACCACTTTATAATATCAGCTTCAGGCTCTTTAGGAGCAATAGTTTTTTTACCATCTATTAATGTCAAATTAATAAATCCAATAGGTGCTTTATTAGGATACCTACCCATCAACTTCGCTCGACGAATACCATTTGCTGTATTTTGAGCCCTCCGAGTATTTTCCGCTTCTGGAACCGCTAAATATACAGCCAGCATAACGGTACTTTCCGGCACAGAAAAATCTATTGGTTGATCAATAGCCATTGCTGTTGTTTTATATTTCCGAAGCTTTCCAATCATTTCGTAAGCATATTCAACATTACGACTGAATCTGTCCCATTTTATAAATAGTATGTTTTTATCTTCTCCTGATGATTTCTTTTTAATTTCTGAAAACAATTCTTTCCACTCAGGTCGGTTGAAATTTTTGGCAGAATAGTCTTCACGATAAATTCCTTTGACTTCGATATTGTTATACTTACAATATTTCAATAATCTATCTTCTTGCTCAGGCTGGGAGTAACCTTTTCTTTTTTGTTCATCTGTACTTACGCGGACGTATAAATAGGCTGACTTCATATAATTAGTGTATTTATTTGATTTACAAATTAATAATAAAAAAACATTAAATAAAAAGCTCTATACCCTATTATAATATTGAATTTATATTGTAACCGCAGACTCCAATAAATTGCTAAATATATTTTAGGAGTCAACTCAATTTGATTTCAATTACGGATTCCCATAAAAAGTTTATATAAAATAGATTTATTTTTGTGAGATCAGCAGGGTGATCGGAATGATGATAAGGGAAGAAATCAAACCGGTGGTTATAATACCTGCGCTCCAGGTGAAGGAATTTTTTGTCTCATTTTCTTACGATTAATTAAACATTATAGTAATGCCCGTATAAGATTTATACCATAATGAGACTTAAAATTGCAACGAGTCCACTTTTTGAACGGATATTGATTTCTTCATAAAAGTGATTGGTAAATTTTTATAAATCATAATTGATGCTGCAAAAATTAAGCTACGAAATTGCTAAATTTATTTTTTACAGTAAAATGTATAATCAAATTATACATCTAATAAAATAGTTTAAATGAGAAATGCATATAGCGGTTATACTTATCAAAAACATATAACTCAGCTTTTATTATCCATAATGGATGTAGAAAGGATTATTTCAAAAATTGAAATCGAAGCAAAAGTTAATGATAACTTCGATGATCTATTACTTTCTATTAATAATGAAAAATATAGTTTTCAGATTAAGGATTTTGACAATGTAAAATTAGATCAACTTATTATTGAAGATAAAAATTTAATAATCAAAGGAAAAGCTCATAAACTTTCTAACAATAAAAACATTCTTTTTTTTAAGGAAATTGATATTGTTCCGAATGCCAAAATTTTAAATTTTGATTGCTTTAAAAATGACAATTTGTATATCATCTCAATGAGCCGGACTGATGTAGATCTCTTTATTGATGATTTATATAGTGGAAACTTAAATAGGAAATATGAGATTGAAAATTATTTAAGTAAAACACTCGATAGCAGAGTATGGCTGATTGACAGGTCTGACTTGCCTAGCTTAAAAACTTATACTACGGATCTCCAACAAGAATCTGTAAAAATTAATCATACACTTGTTGAATTTGAGAAATTATTATTAATTGAAGGTAAACCTGGAGTTGGGAAAAGTCATTTTGTAAATTCACTTGTTGAAGTATACCCTCTAAATATATTATACCGATTTTGGATAGGAAACCAGGAGTCCAATTATTTAGAGAGATTAAAATTTCAAAACTTTTTACAAGATTTAAATGTAAAGCTGTTTCATGATCTAAAAAAGAAAGAGATTTCTATTTTGTTAAAAGAGATTGAAAAGAGAAAATTAACTTTTATCATCGATGGTTTAGATCATATCGAAAATTATAATAGCAGTGAGCTTCCTAGATTTATACAATTTATAGAAGAATTAAAAGAGTATTGCAAAGTTATCATATTGTCAAGACCACTGGTTGCAAAGTTAGATTGGAAAAAACATATTCTAGAAAACTGGAATAAAAAGCAAACTGAGTTTGTTTTAGAGGAATTGTTTCATATTACTGATTACAATATTCAGAAACAAATTTTCTATGTGACCCAGGGCTATCCTATTCTCGTAAAATACGTTACAGAATTTTATAAACTAAATAAAAAGCTTCCAGAAACTGAGCAACTTCAAGATATTGACAGTTTTTATGAGGGCATAATCAAAAATGAAAAAGGAAAATATTCTCTTTCTATTTTCTTATGTACGAATTCTTATCTAATGTATTCAGAATTAGAACTCTTTTTAGGAGAATCTAAATATTATGTTGAGGAGTTCATAGATGAACATCCTTACCTATTTGACACCAAGATGAATAGAATTGCTTTATTTCACGATAGTTTCAATACTTATCTTCGTAACACGTCTAACAATTACAAAATACTGAATGACAAAGCGACCGACTTGGTATATGATTCAATAATGAACTTAGATAAAAGATTTCTCTCAAGATTTTCTTTATTTAAACTTACTAGTCAACAGAGAAAAGAAATTGCCAGAAAATTTAGTAATATAGCCATTTTTGAAGAAATAATAAAAGGCAGTATCGATATTGAAGCAATAAGGACTTTTTATTTTGATTTAAGAGATTGCATGTCTGACTATAAGTCTGATGATTTTGAAATTTCACATTATTATGATCTCTCACTTATTATAAACCTAATTTACAGAGATCATATTTCAACACCGGATGGCTTTCTTTATACCTATACCCAATCACTATTATTTAACGGATATTCGGAGGAGGACATCACCAGTTCAGGATATTTATTTGGAATGTTGTTTTATGTAAGAACCAGTAATCCAATTTTGCTTTACAATAAGGTGTCGAATGATAATTATTCAACCGACCATTTTCATATAAGACTGGAGGGAGATGTTGATAAAGAAGAATGTTTTTTTATCAGAAATGAGAAAGCTTTCACAAAAACAAAAATCATTAAAGCTCTTAAAGATAGACGCTATTTTAGTGATTATCTGAAATGGATCATGGAAAATCTTTTTATTCATCAAAAGAGATTTCAAGGGCTTGAAGAATTAAGTGATTCAGTAGATCTCTTTTTAGAAGGTTTTGAGTCACGAGGTGCCATAAAGTTGGCTAAATTTTTAGATAGATATCCTGATACCTTTTACTATGCTGACTGGTATTTGAATGATGTAAAAAAGAATTTAATCGCTGCAGGTTATGAGGTTAGTAATATAGAAGAGAATGAATACAATCATTTAACTTTAGCAGAATTCATCTTAAAAAATAAAGAAATAGGAAGTTTTAATTTAAGTACTAAAATTCATGAATACATTAGATTGGCTTTGCATCGAAAGAAAAAAATCGATATATCAAGTATCTCATTGTTATGGACTAAATATTACAACAGGAAAGATTATACATTTTATGGTTTGCCAAAAGCATTTAAAGCACTTAATAAGAATAATTATTTGACATTGGATGAATGCATTAATATCATTACAAAAATCCAAGATATTTCAGAGAAAGGTTATAGACATTTGCTAGGGGAGTTTATTGAATTGTATGAGCCATCTGAAATAATGATGTGTCTAGAAAAGTTCAACCTGAATCAACTTTCATTACAATGGTTCATGCTTCCGACAAATTACATTAATATTTTTTCCGACAAAATGTATAATTTCGCTATAAGAGGTTTACTACAAGAGAATAGAAGCGGATCAGTTGATATTGATGATATAAGAAACGGATTATTATCTAACAAATTTAAAAATATTGAATTACAATTTAGTATTTCAAAAACTAAAGTAAGGGTTGAAAAATCGGATGACATTATTACAAAGCTTCAAGGTTCTAAAATTTTACTTGATGTATATGTTGAAAGGGGAAAAGATAGGTATGACAAAACAAGTGAGCAACGATTTAACGAAGGATATATATATGAGGGTGATTTTGATTTGATTAAAGAAAAAAAAGTAACGCCTTCGGAAGCGGCTATGCTAGCTGATAGTAATTCATCATCTTTAGTTTTTACTGACCTATTCGAGATATTTGATAAAGATGAAGTAGCTAGTAATTTTACTGAAATATTATATAATGCAATAATTGGAAAAACTTGGAGGGGAGAATATAGCTATCTACTCTATTATACCTCTGGACATGTTTTGTATATGATTGATAAGTATCGTAACAATGAGGAATTTGATGATGCTGTAAAAAGTTTTAAAAAATTCACTCAATTATCTTTAATCGAAATCAATTGGTCTCAGTAAGCCTCAGTTTGGCCAAAAAAACACATTTTAGAAATTACTGTTATAATTATATTAAAAGTAAAATTTTTATTCATAAGAATAATTCTATTTCAAAAAATAATTATAATTTTAGATAATAACCATTGAAGAGTCATCATGTTAATTATTAGGAATTTAGAATGCGAAAGCTTTTTGGATGCAGAAACAAATTGCGTTAATATTAGATCTACAATAAATCAGGGAATACCAAACGATTTGGTAATTGAGTGTTTCATGGAATATAGGTATATAACAAAATTTCCCTTAGGAACAAAATTTATTACTAATGTCCCTTTTTCAACATTTTATCAATAAAATACAATAGTTAAATGTATTATCAAACTACAAACTATTGAAATCAGATTATTTACTAAGAAAGAGAAATATCCATTTCATTAAACACTACCCTATTAAATGTATATCAAGCACCTATCAATCAAAAGATTTCGTTCTATCAAGGAACTAAATATATCTTTCAACAAAGAAGTAAATGTCATTATTGGTCCTAACAACGCTGGAAAAACCGCAATTATTGATGCTTTGAGAATTTGTTTAGGATTAGGAAGTCAAATCAGAGAAATTGGGATAAAAAATGATGAGGATTTCTATTTAGATACATCTAACCCAGATTACATATTGGAGCCAATTGAATTTCAGTTAATCTTTGAAATTGAATGTGCAGAAGACCGTCAGTACTTTACTAGTTTGTTATGGCAAAATCCTGATATTCCAGAAGAAGTCGACTTAAGATTAAATTTAACCTATTGGCTAGAGCCTAACGCAAATGGAAAACGTTTAAAATGGTCACATTGGGGAGGTGAATCAAGTACTCTAGATTCAAATGAGCTACAGTTGTTGTATTATACTTATTTGGCCCCATTGAGAAATGCTGAATATGAGCTTCGTCCTTATTCAAAAGACAATAAAGTATCTTCTTTATTCAGAGAAATGTCGAAATATTCAAAGACCCAAATCGTAGAAGGTAATCCATCAACAATTGACCAAATCCTAGACGATGACCATAAAGTTGCTTTAGCTACAAAACTTGAAAATGTAGTGAATGATGATGAGTGGTCTGGTTTAATTAAATCAGGAGAAAATTTAGTAAACAAGCATTTGGAGAAATCTGATATAGCAAACAAGAATCCAAAAGTTAAAATTGGACTGACTAACTTCAAGTATAATAATATCGTCAAAGGAGTTGTAACTAGTAAACAGATTTACTCAGATTCCATTGTTGCTGCGGACTTGACTAAACAAAGATATTTTGATATATCTCAAAATGGATTGGGAGAAAACAACATAATTTTTTCTGCAACAGTTTTTGGCGATATTGAAAATAGAAGGATAGAAAAGAAAGAGCATTATTATGCAATGCTTATTGAGGAACCTGAAGCACATCTTCATCCTCAAAGACAAAATACATTCTTTACTTATCTCAATGAATTAAAGGATTTTGGAGTCCAAATCTTTATGACATGTCATTCACCTACAATAACTGCCAAAACATCTATCCAAAATCTTCATGTTCTTCAAAATCTAAATCATGAAGTAAAAGTGGTTAGTGTAAAAAATATAAATTTAGAACCTAAGAACACTAGTTATCTGGGAAAGTTTCTCGATGTCACTAAATCACAATTATTCTTTTCAAATGGAACCATATTAGTCGAAGGAATTTCTGAAGCACTCTTACTTCCTATTCTTTCAAAGAGAATGACACCGCCTGGAAAATATAGTATCGAAAAAAATGGCATTGAATTAGTCAATATTGACGGGGTTGCGTTCGAACCTTTTGCCAAACTATATAATCCAGATGATGAGGATAAGCGGCTTGCTACAAGATGTCTTATTATTACAGACGATGACAGAGGAATTATATCAGCAATTGATTTCCAATCTGTCGAAGAGGGAATAGATAAAATTACTTCTAAAGCAATTATTAAGCATCTTCAAACTCTCGATTTATTAGATTCAACTAATAGAATTATACTTGGTACTAACCTTTCTGAAATGGAGGTGCCAGGGCTGGAGACAAAAATGACTTTTATTAGAGCTCAAATAGAAGCTAAAATAAACAATCCATCAGCAAGAGCAATCAAAGCCACCGGGTTTGAAAAAAACAATCTCAAAACAGTAACTGCTGAGATTACTTTTGAATACGAATTAATGATTTCTGGAAACAATATTAATCTCATATCGAGCCTCTATGCCTCTATGCATACTGGTACGACATTCTTGAATTCAACTCATTCGAAAGAAGAACGTGCAAGAGAGATTCTTATTCTCTTAAATAATTTTAAGGATAAATCTGAATTGGCTCAGCAAATTGCATACAATATTGAGTTTGAACCCGATTGGAATGGGTTTGTAGCTCCTCAATATATTATTGATGGAATAACTTGGTTGATAGATGGATAAGGTAGCTGAGATTTTATCTAACTTATCTGAGGAGCAAAAGCAAATTGCTCAATTTGATAAAGGACTTTGTGTTGTTCGAGCATGCCCGGGTAGTGGTAAAACATATTCTGTAGCGTCGAGAATTGCATTATTATTTGCTAAAAATCACTTTAGCAAAAAAGGAATCGCTGCATTATCATTTACGAACGTTGCTGTTGACGAAATCAGAGAAAAACTATCCGATAATTTCTCACTTAATGGAATTAGCCACCCTCATTTTATAGGAACCTTAGATAGCTTCATCAATCAATTCATATTCCTGCCTTTTGGACATTTAATTATGGAATGTCCCAATCGGCCGGAACTGGTTGGTGAGCCACATTCTACATGGAGTATCAAAAAATATCCTCAAGATTATGCTCAATATTTTGATAAAACAACTTTCGATATAAATGATAAATTAATTCAACGTGCACCTGCCCAGTCCTTTCATTTTCTGTGGAAATATTATAACATCTCAGGTGCTATCAATGGTAATATTCAAAACATTATTAACTCAAAATTGGAGTTTTTCAAAAAGGGCTATGCAACTCAAGCGGATGCTAATTACCTTTCCTTAAAAATATTAATGAAGTATCCGAAAATAGCAGAGTCAATAGCAAAGAAATTTGAATATTTTATAATTGACGAGGCTCAGGATACTGATGAAATTTTAATGGCAATAATCGATATTTTTAATTCAAAAGGAGCTGAAAACATTATGTTGATTGGTGACAGAGATCAAGCTATTTTTGAATGGAACAATGCTAAACCCCACCTTTTTGATGAAAAGTATGTTGCATGGAACAAAATTGAATTGATCGAGAACAGAAGAAGTTCTCAATTAATATGTGACTTTACTAAATATCTATCTTCGTTCAATTCTACAGTCGCAATTACACCCGGAATTCTTGATTTTAGATTTAAGCCTTTAGTTAATGGTTACTTAAAAGAGAAGAAAGCATCCCAAAAAGATCCTTCTGTAGTTACCATTGAAGAAAGCATAGCTTCTTTTAACAGTGTTTTAGAAACTTTCTTAAAACAATGCACGGAGAACGGCATTGAAATTTCGCAAAAAAATGTTGCAGTGCTATATCGTGGCAAAGCCAAAGTAAATTTTCTCGGATTGACTCCTGTTCATTACGAAAATAGTATGGATTGCTGGGAACCAAGAAATCTCTTTGTAAAAACAATTATTAGAGGTAAGCTCTTATACGATTCAGGGCTTTTTGTAAAAGGCTACAAACTCATGGAGAGAGGTTTGATAGAATACAAAAGGCAAAATGACACAAATAGTCTTATTGTTAATAATGAATACGTGCAAACAATTATTAGTGAAAAAGGGTTTATGACATATCGGAAAGGAATTCATCATGTGATGGATAAGCTACCAACAACAAAAGACAAAACTATTTCAGCATGGATAAAGGAAGCAAATCGTAATTTGAGAAAACCATTCGTCATCAAGACTGGAACTGGACAAGATTTAATTTCAGAATATTTCGGTGAAACAGATACGAATGTTCAACCATTTGAATTTTATCATGGTACAATTCACTCGGTTAAAGGAAGGTCATTTGATGCAGTTCTTATTCTACTATCTAAAAAATCAGGTTTTAATTACGCTACCATGCTAAAAAAAGATAAAAGTGCCCTGAGCGAAAAAGAACAGGAAGAATTGAGAATTATCTATGTTGGAATGACAAGACCAAGGAAGATACTCCAATTAGCTGTCCCCACAGATGATGTTGACCACTGGACCTCCAAATTCAATGTTTAAAATCTATGATTGAAGTAACTATGACGAGTACAAAAAATATGTAAAATTCTTATTATGAAATTTTTAGCATCAAAAAACACACCCTTACATTTTATTACCATAAACAAACAATATTTTATCAATCGTTAAGATGTAAAACAATTATTCCAGCAAATCAAACTGACTTATAAGACAAAATCTTCCGGAAATGTGTTTGAAGAGCATCTTTTTAAGTTTATACGTAAAGACAATATTTATATACTACTTATTTTCAACCACATAACTCTAAAACATTTTCTATATCAGCAAAAAAAGAGTTTGGATAGCGTCCTGTCAAGTTCACAAACAGCCAAATAGCGCCAACTGAAGAAAGTTAGTGCTATTTTTTTCCTGAATATCAGACTTATCAATTCGTTAGATGATATACTGTAAATCAGTGATATTTCTAAAATTAATTTGTCCCTTTAACATTACATACAAAACAAGAAAAGCGAATCACAATTTGATTCACTTTATCACCAATTTATAGAATCGGATACAATCCCGGAATACCCATCTCAATCATTCTCCCCCATTCTGTTTAAAATTACTCTTCTCAGCCTATCTTCATTCTCATCACCCCAGTACCCTAATGCGGAAATTACCGGAATTAAGGTCTTGCCAAAATCTGTGAGAGAATATTCAACTTTTGGCGGAACAACCGGATAAATTTTCTTTGTCACAAGCTCGTGCTCTTCAAGTTCTTTCAATTGGATATTTAAAACCCGTCTTGAAGCATCCGGAATTTTACGCTGCAATTCGCTTGGACGCAGATGTCCTTCATTGATAAACCATAGTAGACGGATTTTCCATTTTCCATAAAGGACTTCACCAATAAGGTCGAGACCGCAGTTTAAATTTAAAGGTATTTTTCTCTCGTGCATAGACAAATTTAGTCCAATGTACCAAATTATACAATAGGGGAAAAAATTATCCCTATGCAATTCGGTTTTCCGTTATTGCCTGAAAGAGTGATACTTCAGAAATTTGCATCAAAGAATTAAACAATGGAAAATCAATTTAATTACAACAATGAACTTCAAGGTAAAATTGCCCTGGTAACCGGAGGTACGAAAGGAACTGGGAAAGCAATTTCAGAGAGGCTGTTACAAGCTGGCGCAACGGTTATTATCACCGCAAGAAACTCACCTGAAAAAGAAAACAGCAATCTTCATTTTATTTCAGCTGATTTAAGTGAGACAGAAGGAGCTCAAAAAGTAATCAGCGAAGTGCTGTCTAATTACGGCAGGCTGGACATTCTTATAAACAATCTTGGCTCTTCATCAACGCCCGCAGGTGGCTTTACCGTATTATCTGATGAAGATTGGGAATCAACCCTACGGGCTAATCTGCTTGCTCCTGTTCGACTGGACAGGGGATTTTTACCCCAAATGATAGACCGAAAAACAGGTGTTATTATTCACATCGCTTCAATTCAGGGCAAATTGCCTTTGTACGATTCTACTTTGCCGTATGCAGCTGCAAAAGCAGGATTAATTAATTACAGCAAAAGTTTATCTAATGAAGTTACGCCAAAAGGGGTTCGTGTGCTTACTGTTTCGCCGGGATGGATAAAAACAACGGCAACAGGTGCTTTTCTGGAAAGGATCGCCAAAGGTTCAAATACTTCTGTGGAAGAGGCTCAAAAAAGTGTTATGGATGCACTTGGCGGAATACCTTATGGCAGACCTGCCGAACCACAAGAAGTCGCTGAATTAGTAGGGTTTCTTGTTTCACCAAGAGCTAATTATTTAACCGGAACTGAATTTGTAATCGATGGGGGCACTGTGCCAACCATTTAATAATCTTAAAATACAATACAATGAATTTACCTAACATTATCTCAGAATTAGTAAAAGCGCAAAATGAATTTAACAGTTCATCGTATGCAAATTGTTTTACCGAAAATGCAGAGGTATCTGATGAAGGCAAAACCCATAATGGAAAAGCTGAAATTGAAAACTGGATTGACAAAGCCAATAAAGAATACAAAGCCACTATGAAACCATTAAACTATAATGAAAATGAAAACATCTTATCTGCGGAAGCTTCAGGAAATTTTCCGGGCAGTCCTATTGTTTTGAAATATCATTTTCAATTTTCTGACGGATATATTCAATCATTGACAATAACAGTGTAATATTCTAATTGACAAAATTAATCAGAGTTGAGGTTTCCGTAGCCGCAGTTTAATCTGGCTCAATCGAACCCAATCATCTATAAAAGTGTTTGAAAATAATCTCTTCTTGGCTTAATGAGACAACTATTTGATAGTTGTCTCTTTTTTTTAATCCATAAAATTCTCTATATCAAAATTTTACAGTCTGCTATTGTAGGATTTCAATGTTTTCATATAAAATCACAGTCTCGCATAGATAATGTGATTTTTGAAATTATAAATTCTGCAAATTTAATCATATATAGTTCTCAAAAACACAAATATCTATTTGGTCTTATTTTATATCTGCACAAACACCAAATACACATAACACACTGATTTACAATATACCAAATTTGTAAAACCAATAAAAATGCACATGAAACTTTCTGAATTCTTCCTGCATGAGGTTTGTATGGGCTCTGACATAATTATAATATTGTATCAAATGCTAAACAAACCTGAAAACTACACAATTAACCAACCAATCATACATCAAAACATGGGTGAGTCCCATTCCGCTTACTTTTTAAAAACAGATAAAGCCTATGAATTCAAATTTTAGAAATATTCATATTGGAAAATTTATACAATTACGCGTTAAAGAAAATAACATTGATTTAACACGGATATGCAACTTCATGAAATGTTCAGAAAATGAAATTACCGAAATGTATTTGCAGGAAAACCTACCAACTGATACCTTACTGAGGTGGAGCAAACTTCTGGAATATGATTTCTTCAGGCTATATTCCCAACACCTGATATTATATGCTCCACCTTCGGCTTCTTTCAAAGAACAAACCTCATCAAAGCTCCCCCATTTCAGAAAGAACATTTATACGCGGGAAATGATAGACTTTATCCTGGAACAGATAGAAACAGGAGAGAAAACCAAACGTCAGATTACCAGTGAATATGGAATTCCCTATTCAACTTTATGCAAATGGATTGCAAAACATAATCACGAGGTGCTAGCAATTGAAAATTAAAAACAAATATTCGCAGCCGGGAAACTTTATATAGAATTTTTAAATAATATCATGAGAAATCAAAGTCAACCTAATTACAAACGGATCTATTCGGACATCATTGATCAGAAATTTCCCCATAAAAAATTGGAATGCGAAAAGCTATTGAAAAAGAAAATGCTTTGTGCCGTGGATATTATTGAGCTCAATACAAGAATCTTTGGAGCTACTGATCAGGATATCAAAAAAGTCAATAAAAAACTGCGTTCCTACAACAGAACAGATATTCTACATGTCCTTGATTATCAAAAAAATCATAAAATGAATAATATGCAAGTGGCCGAACATTTCGGATTGAGTAGAAATACCATGACCAAATGGCGAAGAATGTTCAAATAGAACAAAAAAAACACCCTGAAAAACAACACATTAAACACAAAAAACATATGCACAATTCGGAATTTTACCTATCTCTGTCTTTTTCAATTCCCTTAATAGTGATAAAATTGCGCATCATTAATTAAAGCAATTTAGGCTCTATTTAACTTAGAAAAGAGTATATCATGCAGATTCTAAAAACTATAACGATGAAGTCAATCTTCCCTGCTAAGGTAAAATGGGGAAGATTTTTCTTTTGGTTTTTGCTATTTACTCATTTTCATATGATACGAGCAATTGCTAAACCCACAGAGACTTATGTAGTACCACATACCAGCGATCATTCAACAATACTGTTTATTTCAAATGGGACAGCTGTTTCAGGTATGAATTACTTACATGTTTCTCATACGGATGTAAAAAAGAATAAAAACCGGATCATCACTACTAAAAGACCTGCCATAGTAAAAAAGAGGGTATTGAAAAAAACAAAACCCAGACTTTCTGACCTAAGCCAAAAGTCAAAAACCACATATGGATTTAGCAGTTCAACTAAGTCGAACCCCTCTTTATACAGTTCTGGCAGCAAGATAGTTTATGCTTTTGGAGCTGGGTCATTTAGCTTTAAATGTATGGTTAATGAAGATCTGAAAACTATCCTTATTATAATCATTTTACTGGATATATTTCTTATCAATTTTTATAAAAGTCATATATCCTTACGTCACTATTTTTCCAAAAAATTCCAAAGACCTCCACCGGAGAAATACCGTCCATACAATTACATTTAATTGAGATCATCTCAGGCTCTGTTTACTAATTTTTTTTAATAGAAAAGTGAAGTCTCAGTACATTTTGCCGGATCATTCCGACGCAAACAGGATATGCTATTTCCTTTTGGGAAAATTAATCAGGTAACATGCATATTCCCAATACAATATTAAATGTTATTGGAATTTTTATAATGACTCCATCATGGGATGGTATCATTTCCATATGAATTAAAAGCAAATTCAAATAATGAAAAACCAAAAATTACTTTTTATCCTATTGCTCTTTTGGGGCAATATGATACTTTACGCACAGTGCAGCGTAAATGCGGGAGGAAATGCTACGATATGTGGCACATCCTACACCCTACAGGGCAACTCCGCCAGTACGAGCGGAAATCCCGTCTGGACAATCGTATCCAAACCCTCAGGCGCACCTGATCCGGTGATCAGTAATATTAATTCTTTAACACCCGTTGTTACAGGAATGACCTATCCCGGAAATTATGTATTTCAAGTTTCACAGAACTGCAGTCCATCCGGGACAGTAACTTCACAGGTAACCCTTACGGCACCGGGAGCAACTACAGGCTTTACAGCAGGGCCTGATATTACTGGTATACCTGCAACCACAGGAGTAGCTGCACTTAATGCTACTATACCTGCAGGATATACCGCTTCATGGACGTATTATAACATTCTCGATAAAGAACGTTATAATGATACTACGACGACTAATGCTACCATGTCTAATACCAATACGGCAAATCCAACACTCACTCTTATAAAAAAAGCAAATCATGATACAGATCCTGCTTATCGTGCAGTGTTAAGAATTACTTCTATTAATAATCCTAGTTGTTGGTATGAAGATGATGCTATAGTTAGATTTGTTCCCAACCAGAATCTCATATTTAATGCAACATACAGCCATTGTTACTCTTCAACAAATAATGATCGTTATATCGGTTTAGCTTCCAACTCTCCTGTATTTGCAACTAGCTATCCTAATGTTTCTGGTAATCCATCTTTTGGTACAACAGTATCTATTAATCCGATAAGCCAGCCTATTGGCGGAAATATTTCCTTTAAAGAAATAACAGGAACTAATCTATACTTCAATGGAGTAAATGCAATAGGAACCTATGTATTCACTATCACTATTACCAATTCTAACGGCACCTATACCACCCCTCAAATTACCTACACCTATAATGGTACATCACCTAATCAGGTAAGCTTTTTAGACTCTGCATACCCTAATCAGATGCAAGCATATTCCTCCGGGAGTAGTGGAGGTGCAGTCTATTGTAATATGGTTGGTTCTAATACCCCTATCTCTTTTTATTTTAAGATCGATCCTACCAACTTACCAACTATTATCACAAAAGTAACGATAAGTGGTACAATTCCATCTGGTGGCGCTCCAGGAATAGTGGAAAACGGAGCAGGAACACTGAACAGAAGTGCTACATTAACGCCTCCCGCAGGCGGATGGAGAGCAGGCACTTATCGATTTTCCATAAGCACTACTTCAGGAGCCTGCAATATATCTCAAAGTTATTATCTTCATATATCTGATGGATCTCGTCCTAATGTTGACGTAAATGACATGACAATATGTTATTCCGGTTCTGGTACCACATCTGCTACCGTAGCACTCCCTTCTGTTTATCAGGAAATTGCTGCAAATCCTAGTTACTTCCAGAATTTTAGTGGGAGATATGATTTTACACTGATCTCTAAGCCTTCAGGTGCAGCCGATCCTGTTTACGAATCAACAAACCTTAGGAAATTTACCAATACTTCTACAACTATTAGTAACTTAAATAAAGAAGGAGAATATGTTTTCAAAATAAAAGCAGTTCCAGATGCGGGGGGTGTAGATCCAAGATTTATTAGCTTAGAATATGCCTGTTCGGGAACATCTTTGGAAGATACATTTTCGATATTTGTATCCCAGCAAGTAGGTGCTAATGCAGGATCTGCCCAAATATTAGTAGGATCCGCCCAAACGACTCTTAATGGAAATAATCCAGGGATAACCTCTACAGGAGTCTGGACTTTGGTATCAAAGCCAGCCGGAGCAGCCAATCCTGTCATTGTAACACCAACAGCCTACAATACGAATGTTACAGGACTAAATCATGCAGGAACTTATAATTTTCGCTGGACAGTTACTACCGGTACTTGTGTGAGCACCAGTGACGCTTCTGTTAATGTTACTGCACTATCACCCGGAGGAGTAAATGCCGCTGTATGGTATAAAGCAGATGCCGCTGTGTATTCTGATCCTGGTACAACTGTAGCAGCAGACAATTCTGCCATTCAGCAGTGGAATGATCAGATGGGTACAGGATATCATCTTGTTCAGGCTACAGCTGCACAGAAACCTATCTTCTCCAACCAGAGCACATTGGCTAACTTCAACCCAACTGTGACTTTTATCTCAGTAGGGCATACAACAGGACAGGGAGGCTTTATGGCCGCAGACCCTGGTGCAGGAAACGCTATTATCAACCGTGCACAGGGAAGCATCTATATTGCCGGTAAAATGAATACCCTTGGTGCTGCAGGATTAGCAGGTTTTGATCAGTCAATGGATTATCCGGGTCTGCATATTTCTAATAATGCAACTACAGACAAACTGTTATTTTACACAGCAGGAAGTGGCTACACTACATTATCCACCAATTTGTTTGCAGCGAAAAAGCCCTTCGTAGCAGGTTCTTCATGGCTGAATGCAGCAGGAGCTACAGCAGCATACTCACTTGCTAAAGCATGGTTAGACGGCAACGAATATGTTTATAATAATACGGATATTAACGTCAATGCAACTGATAATGCAACAACCCGTGTTTTCAGAATAGGACGTGATACCAATTGGGGAAGTCATGACGGGCAGATCAATGAGATTATTGTATTTGCAACACCTCTTACGGCATCAGAAAAAGCACGTGTAGACTCTTATCTTTCTGTTAAATGGGGAACAACTCTTACAGGAGATTATGTAAATTCTACAAATAATATTATCTGGAATAATACCGTAGCTTATCAGAATAATATGATAGGGATCGGAAGAGATAATCTTTCTACTTTATATCAAAAACAATCACGAAGCGAAAACCCTAATCAAAAATTGATCATAGGTGCAGGAAGCTCACTCGCTAATACTAATGCTGCCAATGCAAACATCCTTACAGAAGGACAATTTCTTTTAACGGGTGACAATGGTTTGAAACAAACGCTAACTACTCCCCTTTCTTATACAGCAGGTTCTAACGGCGTAACCAACTACCGTTTTGAATCTATCTGGAAAGTACAAAATACAAATACTGTAGGAACGGTTACGGTAGCATGGCCTAAAAGCGTAAGCAATCTATACTTAGTACAATCATCTGATGCTGTCTTTGATGGTACAGATACCTTTACTCCTATGGTAACAGAAGTTACTATCAATGGTGTAGTATATAACACAACGAATGTAACCTTAACCAATGGACAATTCTTCACCTTTGCAGGTTTTGCACAAGCACCAGGAGGAGTTATGGGTGCTGATTTCTGGGTAAAATCAGACGATGCGGGAGTAATTGCCACGGCATGGAAGGATAATTCTATAAATGAAGACAATATCCCGAACGTGGGAGGGGTAACTTTATCGGCAGCGGACAGAAGTCATAATTTCTATCCATATACCACAGGATATACTTCCGCCAAGTATTTCCATAATAACAATTCAGCAATGAATCCGTTGGGCAATGTAGAATTGGCTAATACCAATACTTCTATTTTCTCGGCACTGAGACCAGCTGACTCCTCAGCCGGACGTATCATAGGTATAGATAATGATGCTGCCTACGCTGCAGAACCGGGAGTTTCCATTACAGCAGCCGGAAATCCTAGGCAATATGAGTTTTTTAATACAACCACATCATCCGATTTCTCTACACCGTTCAATATTGGACAGTCTAATGTATTTTCAGCATTGGCCAATAATACCATTGCAAACGGAGGGACTTCCAGTATCGCCGGAGGAGAAAAAAGATTGGGACTCAATGGTTCTTATCAGGTCTTTTCAGGTTTTGCTGCATCTAATAAATTCCAGATCTATGGGACAAACCTAAGATTAGGTTATGCTATATGGGATGTTAACGGTGCTTTCCCGGGTGATCTTATGGAAATTGTATGGTATAATCGTGTCCTTACGGCCGATGAGCAATCCAGGGTGAATTCCTATCTTGCTATTAAGAACGGGGTGACTGCTACGGAAGATTATCTTACTGCAAGCAGTAGCATTGTATGGAGCATAAACAACAACACAGGCTACAACAATAATATATTTGGTCTGGCAAGAGATAATTCCTCAGCATTGCACCAAAAACAGGCAACCAGTACAGCAACAGGCCAGAAGCTTGTTATTGGTAATGGAACCTCTTTATTGGATTCCAATGCCACCAATCCCAACAACCTTACAGAGGGTCAATTCCTTTTAACAGGTGATAACGGTCTGAAACAGAGCCTAGCTACTCCACTTACTTATACAGCTGGTTCTAACGGAACAACCAACTACCGCTTTGAATCCATTTGGAAAGTACAGAATACAAATAGTGTAGGAACTGTAACACTAGCATGGCCTAAGGGGGTAAAAAATCTGTATTTGGTACAGTCTCCGGATGCCGTTTTTGATGGAACGGATACTTTTACACCCATGATAACGGAAGTTACCATCAATGGCGTAGTATATAACACAACCACTGCAACATTAGCGAACGGGCAATTCTTCACATTTGCCGGTTTCGGAAATGCTCCCGGAGGAGTTGCTACCAATCTTTCTTACTGGTACAGAGCCGATAAAAACGCAGTGAATACCGGAGCAACAACAGATGTAACAGGGTGGACGGATATGTGGAACGGAACAACAGTTTCACAAAGAGTGACCAATGCACTTCCTAAATATGCTGCAGGTACATCAAGTTACTTCAACTTCAATCCGGGAATTAACTTTACAGCTATTAATCAGACATTAGGTAATATAGATACACAAACATTTACGAACACGAGTAATGATGTATTTACGGTTACCAAAGAAGGCATGACCGCACCAGGTAGCCCGAACCCTCACTTCCTGAGTGTAGGAATGGATAATATCAATACCACTATTAGCAATTGGGACTACATGGGAATATACCCTACTACCAATGTCATAGAAAGAAGAGTTGTAGGCGGTGGAACACAAATGGTTAACTCTGGCTTACTTTATTCTGCTACCATTCCGAGTATTATGTATAATACCTTTACCAATACTGCATTGGCAAGAGGGCTTAACGGTGCAGCTAATGCAACTACAGCAAATTATACAGCAGTAGGCTTAGGTTTAGGAGGTCATGTATTTGGAGATACCCGTTGGACAGGCAGCGGAAGTGACAACGGAGGTTTTATTGGTAGTCTCGGTGAAACTATTATTTATGGAGCAGGTAACTTAACAGCTCTAGAACGAAGAAGAGTGGATTCATACTTAGCGATAAAGTATGGGATAACTTTAGGTCGTGTCAATACAGACCATTACCTGGATACTGACGGAAATATAGTATGGAACGGAGCAGCCAACACCATTTATAACAATAATATTTTTGGTGTATCAAGAGATGATATTGAAGTCTTTGAACAGAAAGTATCAAAAAGTATAAATCCAGGAACAATACTTACCCTTGCTACTACCAACGATTTTGTAAATCCAAATCAGGATGCAACACGTACCGGGTTTGTAAACGACAAAACATATTTCCTTTTGGGTGATAACGCGAATACAATTGCTACTCCAGTAGATCTTACAATAGGAACACATACTTATAAGAGAATTCAAAGAATATGGATGGCACAGGAGAAAAAAGCAGATGCAGGTGCATTATTCTTCGAAGCAGATCTTACATCGTATAACAGTGGTACATTTAATACGACTTCGGGTATGATGGTAATGCTGATAGCAGATGATGCGGCTTTTACTACTAACGTTACCGTAGTTAATCCTACATCTAACGCTGCTTCAAAATGGGTATACAACCAAAATGTAGCAGAAGGTAAATTCGTCACATTTGCGATGGATCCTTGCTATGGACCAGATTCCGATGGTGATGGTATTGCTGACATGTGTGATCTGGATAGTGATAATGATGGTATTTTGAATACCAATGAAGGGTATATATGTGACAAAGCCTCCATCCCGGCATCTGTATTAACCACGGATCATGTCATGAACTACAACTTTACCGATTTTAACGGTATTAAAGGTTTTGATTTTAAATTATCATCAACAGCTGTTGCTCAACGTTGGGCTTCTCCTGTCGCTCAGTTTAACATGAGTGGTGTAGACCCGAGAGTCAATAACAATAAGGTAACCTATGAATTCGATCTGCCGGTAGATAATTTTAAATTTTGGGTAGCAGATTTAGATGGTCTTGAGAAGGTAAATATTAATTTATACGATCAGGCTGGTAACAGAATTTCCAATCTTTTACCATATGCTACTGTAAAAACAGAAGTTGTAGCTGGCAGCACAACCTTTACAACAGATGCAACGTATGGTGTTAAAATAGCTACGACCCGTAATAGTGATGCGGTTTCCAATCTCAATTATGTAGAAATCTCCGTTCCGGGAATACAAATAAGCAAAGTGGAAGCTACTTTTACGGGTTCCAACGGTACTACGCCGGAATATCATATCGCTAATATCTGTGCCAAAAGAGATACAGATGGTGATAAAATACCAGACTATCTAGATCTTGATAGTGATGGTGACGGCTGTCCTGATGCAAGAGAAGGAACAGGAGGTTTTAATACAATTAACCTTGTCAACTCCTCTTTACCAGGTGGAAATACCGGACCTACTTATACAGGAACAGCAGGACCTGTCAACCAAAACCTCGGTAACACAGTGGGTAGTACCGCTACAACACTAGGAATACCTACCATTGCAGGAACCGGACAGGCTATAGGAAGCTCTCAAGACGCTACCATCAATGCTTGCATCGCACCATTCTGCTATAAACCAGGAATTACAACCGGTACCCCTTTAGACACCAAAGTTGGTATCACTGCCCTTAGCAGAGCCGGAGCGCAACAAGATAACTGGCCGATGATCAGAAAAGGAGGCTGGATAGCATTGGAAGCAAAAACTAAAGGTTTCGTTCCTAATAGAGTTGCTTTCAACGCTGGTAATCCTGTAGGCATCAATCCTTCCAACTTTGTAGAGGGCATGATGCTGTATGATTCAACCAACAAATGTATGAAGATGTATACCTTAAAAGAAGGTGATACTTCTATGGCATGGCACTGTATCACTACACAAACCTGCCCGGATTAATAAAGCTTAATTAAAGTTAGTAGCCGGCAGTAGATAATCAGAGCTATTGTCGGTTTACTAACTATTAAGAAATATTTGAAAATAAAATCAGAGATGATTTCACTGAATCAACAAATCTATTTCATGAACACAAAATGTAATAAAATGATTAAAAACAATATAAAAACAGCATTATCATCTTTATTGATGCTGGCTGCCGGCACAACAAAAGCTCAAGTTGCAGTCGGGAAACAGAATATTACCAATGCATCTGTTTCTTTGGAATTTGCGAATACTGAAAACAGAGGATTGATCCTTCCCTACATAACAGATAAAAGCAATATTACTGTAGAAGGAAGTACGATCTACGACACAACAGATCATAAAGTAAAATACCTGAAAGCTTCAGGCGTATGGGCTAACCTTAGTGAGGATGATGGTACAGCGGCCACAACAGGAACTGCAGATCTTTCTATACAGGGATTAGATAAAACAGAGCAATCCAAAGCAAAAACAACAATCGGAGCTAATGGAGCAACTGATGATACCACAGCCGGAATACTGGTTTTAACAGATTCTAATAAAGCAATGATTCTTCCCAAGGTAAGCAGCCCACACCTCAATATCATCAATCCGGCACCGGGAATGATGGTATACGATACCACAAAAAAACAGCTTGCGGTATACAATGGTAAAGTATGGTCTTTCTGGAAACCTTAAAACTATTCTCATATTATAACTTTTCAAATTCACAAATAAAAAATTAAAACTATGGTACACATTACATCATTTAAAAACAGACAAAACCACAATAATGCGATGAATGCTCAATGCTCTTTAACCGGGTGGAAAAAGTTTTCACAGGGAGAAACTTTCAGTGTAGCCTTAAAAGAGGATGGAACACTTTGGATGTGGGGACAGAATATCAATAGTATTCTGGGAAATGGCTCCGGAACAGTGACCATTGTACAGCATCCTACCCAGATAGGAACAGATAATGACTGGACTGACATATCCGTGGGCCGCTGGTTTGTTTTGGCAAAAAAATCCAACAACAACCTTTACGGATGGGGAGACAATCAATTCGGTAATTTAGGAAATGGAAACAATACAGCTCAATATTCTCCCATAATGATTGCCCAAAATGTAAAGTCATTTTCAGCAGGTTATCATCACTCAATGATTGTAAAAACAGATGGTACAATGTGGGGAACAGGGTATAATGAGTGGGGAAACCTGGGTAATGGAACACTTGTTGGCTATTATAATATATGGCAGCAAGAAGCATCTCTTTCTACAGATTGGGACAAAGCATCTGCGGGATATTATAACTCATTCGGGATCAAAACCAACGGAACTCTTTGGTCTTGCGGAGCCAATGTACAAGGACAAACAGGTACCGGCGTTACAGCTGGAGCAGCATCTAATTTTGCTCAAATAGGAACTGATACAAACTGGAAAGATGTTTCTTGTGGAGTTTATCACGTTTTAGGACTTAAAACTACAGGAAAACTTTGGGGATGGGGATCCAGCGCTAATGGAAGATTAGGAATAGCAGGGGCCGGAGCTCAGTTTTTCTATACACCACAGGCAGTTGAACCTACTTTTAATTATAAACAAATTGCTACTTCCTGGGATGCTTCAGCTATTATTAAAAATGATAATAGTATGTATGCATTTGGAGTCAATCATAACGGAATCACCGGAGGGACTACTGCAGACACTTATAATTTAGCACCACAACAAATCGGAACCGATAAAAACTGGAAAACATTGGCACTCCGTGTTGGAGCTTTTCATTTTGGAGCCGTTAAGAAGGATACTTCATTAAGGTCTTGGGGAGCAGATAACCTTTATCAGTTAGGTAATGGCGATGGTGTATCAGCAGATAGCAAAGTTCCTACCCAGGTTGTTTGCTCTGCGGTTCTGAATACCAATGAAACAGATACTAAAGAAAGTAAAATCAGCCTCTACCCTAACCCCGCTAAAGATATTGTGCATGTAAAATATCCGGGAAACCTACAGCAAGTCAAAATCTACAATTCAAATGGCTTACTAGTAAAATTGATCTCCAATGTTGATCATCAATCCACTATCAATATTTCCGATCTGCCAGCAGGTATTTATTTTATACATGCCAATAACGAAGCTCAAAGCTTCAAACTCATAAAAAAATAAACCATTCATTATCAGACAACATGACAGCTTCTGGAATCAGAAGCTGTTTATGATTCATAAACACAATATCAATAAAAAAAATTCATTATGCAAAAAAATGATTTACAAAACAAGGTTGTATTAATTGCCGGAGGTGCAAAAATTTAGGAGGACTTCTAAGCAGAAACTTTGCTGCAAAAGGCGCAAAATTGTCTATCCATTACAATAGCGATGCTACAAAACCTGATGCAGAAAAAACATTGGAAGAAGTAAAAGCATTGGGAGCTGAAGCATTCATCTTTCAGGAGGATTTAACCAAAATAGAAAATATTACCCGCTTTTTTGATGAAACGATTTCAAAATTCGGAGGAATAGATATTGCCATCAATACAGTAGGAATGGTACTAAAGAAGCCTTTTGTAGATACCACAGAAGCAGAATATGACAGCATGAGCAATATCAATTCAAAAGTGGCCTATTTCTTTATTCAGGAAGCAGGTAAAAAACTGAATGATAATGGAAAAATCTGTACTATTGTAACGTCTTTACTTGCAGCGTATACCGGATTTTATTCCACTTATGAGGGGATGAAAGCGCCTATTGAGCATTTTACAAGAGCAGCTTCTAAAGAGTTTGGAGAGCGTGGTATATCTGTAACAGCTGTTGCGCCGGGCCCAATGGATACACCATTTTTCTATGGGCAGGAAAGTGATGATGCAGTAGCCTATCATAAATCTGCATCAGCATTAGGCGGGCTTACCGATATTAAAGATATCGCTCCTCTTGTTGAGTTTCTGGTTTCTGATGGTTGGTGGATTACCGGACAGACTATTTTCGCCAATGGCCGTTATACCACAAGATAAGTACTAATTGATTACCCAGTTTCTTACACAAAATAAAAATAGCTGCAATTGAAATATTGTAACTTATCCACTATACAAATAAATTATATCAAAAAGGGAGGAGACTACAAGTAGTCTCCTCCTTATCCGGTAAATTTTATAATCCCTCAGTTTACCGGATGTAAATATGGAATGTATGTTCATTATCAACAATAATCGTTAATCTAATTTTAGTTGATTGGAAGGGATATCCGAATCGATATTGTATATTAATTTATTTTTACATTTTTGCCGGAGAAATCATACATTCTCCCACTGTTAAGTTTCACATGAGTTTCACATTGAAGCCTCCGTCACTGTTATAGGTATGCGTTACAGATTTAACAGTTGCGGTACTTTGGTTTTCACCTTCAAATTCCTAATTTATAGAACTTACTGTTTTACCGCTGCTGTAATTATGGAAAAACTACTTTTTTATTATTATCTGGATCTGGATCTGATTTAAGAGATACTGAAATAGACTCTCCCAAGCAATCCGCATCATTTTCATTTTCATCTTCATCTTCAAATAACAATTCCCAATACCGAAACAAGATTTAGTACGCGCTTCATAATCCAAATTTTATTTTTTAAATGTTTTGGTCATGTAAGTCTTATCAGAATAAACGATTCCGGTAAAATATATTCCGGATGGAAGACTACTGATGTTCATGCTGTTCTTAACTGGCTTTGAAAAAGATAAGATCAATGTCCCACGGATATCAAAAATTTTCACTTCCTCAATTTTTTCGTAGGAGCTTACAGGTTCCAGATTCAATACGTTGTCTGATACTATGAATGACAATTTGTCCTGAACAGCGGATTTTGCCTCCGTACAATTTACGCCTTCATTGCAGCTGCTTACAAGCTTCCATACCATATTTTGGCCAGGTATTTCTCCCGTGTTGGCATACCACTGATTCTCCCATATTTTACAGGCATAGAAAACTTTTGTTCCGGAAGTAGCATAGGCCTTTGCAGGGTTGTATTCCTGGGATCCGCAGTACGTTACAGGCTGGGTGTTTTGACAGTCCGGACCTTCAGTACATACACTAACTTCTTCCCAAACGAGATTGACACCCGGAACTTCATTGGGATTGGCATACCATTTATTTTTCCAGATTCTGCACTGGTAAAAAACATGGGTATTGGCTGTAGGATAGGCATTGGAGGCATTATAAACCTCAGAACCGCAATATATATGTCCTGTTTCTGTATTTTGATTGGTTTTTACCGATAGTTCATTACTCGGGTCAGAACTTATGTTGTTCTGGGAAATAGCTTTCACGGTAAACTTATACTGGGTGTCGGCAGACAATCCTGTCACATCATACTGTGTCGTCGTGGTTTGAGCTACCTTTACGCCATGCTGGAAGATCTCATAATGCTGGATACCTTGCGAATGGGTGGAAGGCCCCCACATCAGTGAAGCTGAATGGGTCGTTGTTCCCATAGAATGGAGATGTGCGGGAGCAGTTGGTTTTTCTATTGTGTTGGCGGCAGATGTCTGTATGTTTAATGCTGCACTTTGTGCGGAAGTAAGCCCTGAAGCTGATTTTGCCTGTACTTTATAAGAATATGCAGTATTGGGAGTAAGTCCCTGATCCTGGAAAACTGCACCACTCACCTCCTGAACCTGCTGGCTGTTTTTGAAAACAATATACGATGCCGCATCCGGCTGGGCTGTCCATGTAATCTGAGCGGTAGTACCTGTTATATTATGGGCAGCTAAACCTGTAGGAGTAGCGGGAGCTGTGGGATTTACTACTGACGTGCCTACATTGACATCAATAACGTTATAGAAGGCATTCACTGTATCTTCAATATCCCAAACAGCTAAGATAATGTGATACCCCTGCCGGTTTTGAGGCACTGTGATTTGGTGTGGTGTATTATCAGTAGGAGGTAAAGCGTTACCATTAACGGTCCCGATAAGCTCAAGATCTGCACGTTTAAGTGGCTGATTGGGGTTCCATCCCGTCTTGGTCATGTAATAATGCCATTTTGTTGTGGAGTGATAGGCTGTATATTTCCACATAAATGAATTTACCCCTGTTGAGATGTTGGTTTTTTTCCAGCGGTCAGCAGTTTGTAAATCCAATACGGTATCACCCATAATACCGTTTGCGGATGCTATTTTTCCGTCAGCCGGTCCTCCAAGCGGAAACCCTTTCAGGTATTCCAGGGATTGAGGCTCATTAATAACCGTGCCATACTTTGCATAAGCGGCGGAATATCCCAGGATCCCTTTGTCCAGACTTCCCTGGTAATTTCTCGATGCCGGGCTCATCACGTATCCATGAGCCAGAATGTAGGAAGTGGAAATCATCAGAATTCCAATTACCTTAACCAAAAATAAAAATTTGTTTTTAATCATATAATAATATTTTAATATGTGTCTATTTAAAAGAATGGCTTCCCCAACTGGTGTATATATGTTTTTCCAAACCGAGACCGTTTGGATGAAGTCTGATATCTTGCCCATTATCTCACAGAAACCGCAATAAAGCAATATATATTTGTTATTTCGCACATCCGGATCCTAAACCAATAGATGAAAGTTTTGGAGAAATGGCCGAACAATATATACAGTAAATGCGATAAAAAGCCATTTGTTGTATAGAGGTAATTTGGGCTTAATGTGATATCTGTACAAGCTTAATTGGCTTTACACCACCATCTGCCAAACTATCTAATTGTGATGAAAAATTTAAAAAATGTGCGGTTTGAACATGCACTTCAAAAGCATGCTGATTGACAAATGTTTCCCTCATGTAAAAAGTTCCAGGCACGTCTTCATCCTCAAAAAGAATGTATTCCAAACAGCCCTCTTCTATACGGGTCGGGTTTATCAATTTTAAAAGTTCCTGTTTTAGTGCCTCAGCTTTGCCTGTTTTTGCCTTGATAATGGCGATAGATATAAAAAGTTTTTCCATTATATTTTAATATTAGAATACATGTCTAGTATTTTAGTAATTGTTGCTTAAAAATTATACTGTACTCCCGCACTTGCAATCCCTTTATAACCTATACCCAGTTCGAGTATTCCCTTAAAATCTGTTCCGTATTCCAAACCCAGAGGACTGAACTGAAAGTTGAAATGGTTGTAATTGGCATTGTCCTCAATAGTAGGGTTGGTATCATAGCTCGCATTGCCAAACGTGTAACCCACACCTACTAGGCCATAAATATTAAATTGGGGATTGTTGGTGTATTTATACTTTCCTTCCCCCGCCACAGTAATGGCTGTAATAGATTTTTTGCTCTCTTTCTTATTGGTGGATCTGTTTACGATATCCGCATCAAGCCTGTCGAAGACTGCGCTTGCACCTAACATCAGTCTACCGTTGTTAACAGGCATATAGTACGAAAGTGCCAAGGCACCTAACGAACGAATATTTTTCACATCGTGGCTTTGTAATGGAGAGGAAAGAGCTTCGGTAATTCCCGATACAATTTGATCGTTGCTTAATATACCATAACTAACACTAAAAGCATGTTTTTTTTGACCAAAAGCCTTTTGTGAGGCAAATATGGTAATAATAGCAAATAAAAAATTTATGTTTTTCATTATATTTGTTTAATGTTTCTGTTTTGATTATAAATTGTTTAAAATTGATCCTATTGTCCTTTTAAAAAAAAACACCTCCATTATCCATGTAGAACAGCCGTCTTTTTTCTTTTCTTATTTAATTTCCTATCTTTCTTTACTCTGTAAAATATACCCTCAAAAACGATCATTTCTCCATCCGACTAATTATACAAAATCACCTTTTTTACTCAGTTTTTTTACAATGCTTTGTCCCTGAGAAATACCATAGTGCATTCCCTCCATAACCGAATAATGGTAGATAGAGTCCATGTTTTGTTCCGATCCATATATGCTGAAGAAACAGAGTGTCAGGTCTATTTTATCATATTTCTTATAACTATGATTTAAAAAGATTTAGTAGAGCAAAATTGCACTATTATAATATATTCCTATGGTATTATTACAGCATTAAATTGTACAAATAGGCCATTCAATAGAATGTTTATTCATTATTGTGTACCTTAATTTAAACTTTTGTAGATAGAAATTAAAGGGGAAAATTTTATCAACATTTTGAAATGGTATATAAACGCCCGGATGAATATCCTAAGGAAGAACTTAGGCATCTGTTTTTTGAATTGGCTTTGATCATTTCTGGAAGGACTTGTCATATATTAATAATAACAAGATGGAGTATCGTGCAGGACATATGTTTCTGATTACTCCTGATAACTGCCATTCCCGGGAAATAACAATTGAATTATTCTTCTTACTTTTTACAGATATCTATATCACGAGTGCAGGTTTTCGTTTGAATGATATCAGAAGGCTGGAATTTATTTTGGAAAACGCTAGCCATCATCCGGACTGCATACTTAAAAATTTTTGTAACGGGCCCATGTGCGTTATCTGATGGAAGCGCTGATTGCAGGGCCAGTCAACCGTGACCTCTATAATCACGAACTGATTTTCAGCATGGTCGATGCCTTTATTGTAATTGTGGCAAGTAAGATAGCCAAATGTATACCTTGATCGGTTAAAAAGTTTACCGATAGCCGCGCTACGGATATGCTCAATTATATTCAAGCCAATATCTATGGTACTGCAAAACTAAGAATGGTAGAATTTGGACGGAACTATAATATGTCCGAACATTATATCAGCAAATATTTAAAAATGCACAACGGGAGAGCATTAAAAAGTACATAACTAACATTCGGCTATAACTTATCGAAGCCACGCTGCGTTTCATTAACCGGCACCTGGGCGAAATTCATGACGAGCTTGGTTTTGCAGATGGGAGCCGTTTTTATAAGTTTTTAAGAAAGCTTCGGGAGAAGTCTACATTATGTAGCTATTCCTATTTTGTTTCTCAGAAAATAAAAATTCAAACAGTTCGCTATCTGATTTCAATTTATAAATTTACTCAACAAATTACTTATATTTTATATTACCCCTGTAAATATTCTATTTTGAAAGTTCTGGGGCTTTTACCTTTTTGCACTTTAAAAAACTTGTTAAGATGACTATCATCTGTGAAACCAAATTCATCTGCTATTTCGCTAATACGCATATCACTGTGCTTTAACCTGTGCTCAATTAAAGTTGCTTTATAATTATTGATATAGGACTGTAATGTCTCTCCACAATGTTTTTTAAAGTATTTTCCAAGATAATTCTCTGATAATCCAAACATATTACTGATCTTTTCAACTCTAATCATCTCAGGATCATAGATATTGGCTTGAATATAATTTAGAATATTGATAATCCGTGATTCAGAAGTTTCCCCAATTTTCTGTGGGAGATATTTAATAATATTTCGAGCTACAAGAGCTATAAGACTATTTACCAATAAAGCAGTAATATCATTATGATAAAAGTCTCTATTAACCCCTTCACGTATAAGTGCTTCAACAATTGGACGAATTAACATTTTGTCTGTTTGATTTTTGATAATACAGCCCGGTTTATGATTGGCATTTTCAAGGATAAATTCCAGACGTTTTATATTCTCTCTCGAAATAATACTATCTTTTAAATAAATATCACTAAACTGTAGAAAAAAAAACTCAGTTGTGCTATCAATCCAAAACTGACTACAATCCTTAGGAGTGAGCAGAAACATATGATTATTATGATATGAAAAACTATGCTTGTTTATGCAATGTGTTCCTGTTCCTGATAAAATAAAAACCAGCTCGAAGAAATTTTTTCGACTTTCTTTATCTGGAAAAACATCCATCGTCTCAAAATGAATACTATAAGGCTTGTATAGAACATCTCTATTCATCATATGATAATTTGTTTTATAAGCAAAAAACACAAAATTCAAACGGCTATGTACTATATATATTAACAAAATATCAGTATAATTTTGCTTAAACATGAGGTTTAACAATGACAAAAAATATCTCATATTAGTTCTGACTTTAGGTGATCGTGTCATAATTTCTTAAGCTTCCGTTTTTCTGATATTTGGAGCAGGAACCTCTACTTAAAAATATATCGTACTGTCGTATCAATTTATGGCTCAGTGCACTACATATATAATTTATTGTAAAAATTAGAATTTATTACGTGTTATTCCCATATTTCTGTTGACACTCTGCATTTCCTTTTGTGCCTTGGATTGTGGAGCTTTAGCATCTCGTTTTATATTAGGATCAGGGCTATTTAATGGCTTCGTAAAAACTGTTAATCCAGATTCATTAGTATTTTTTATCACAGATTTTCTAAGTTCAAGACTGTGATCAGTCCCAACATTCCTTACTATGGAATCAAAAGATAATTTTTGGCCTTTCTCCATTCCAATCTTTATCATATTTTCGGTAATATCTTCTCTCACTTTTTTTCTTGTACTCCCTGTTAATATTTCAATATTCTGTTCCAAATCATCTTCAATACCATTATTTTTTTCTTGTTGTTTCATCTGCTCCTTTTTTGAGAATTTTTCTTCCTTTAACTCTCGGATAATCTCAGTAAATATTTCAGCCTTTGTTTCAGTATTCTCTTTATTATAATTGTTTTCAGCCTTTGTTTTATTATAATTGTGCGCTACTTTAGCACCTATCGCAGCAATGCCGGCTATTGCAGAAATTGCCATAATAGCTATTCCCAATGGTGGGAAAAGTAATGCAAGTGCGAATCCTGCAACTAGCCCAATCGCAGTAGATTTTAAAGCTTTTTTAATAAAAGAACCGTTTTCCATGATAGCATCGAGGAAACGTAAACCTTTTCCTTTCTGGGGATTTTCTCTTTGAGAGCTGCTTGTCTTTCCGTTTTTATTTATAAAATCGGTATTCTCTTGCCAATCTGTCTGTTTTGCATTAGAATTAGTTTTTTTCATTTTCTCCAAACGTTCGTGTAATTCTTCGGTTTCTTTTTGAGGCATGTTATATATATTAAAGTTTTAAAGAACTGTTATATGATATTAGTTTCAGGATTTTTCTAAGTTATATATCCTCTCAACTATGGCTTGTCCCTTGCTGAAAAGAGTAGCCAGATAATGGGTAAACTCTAAAGTTTATATGATTGTTTTTTCAGTTAATAATTATAAAAGTTTACAACGTTATTACTGTATACCGCAAATTTCTCAATCTTACCTTCTGCTGTAGGCAAAAATAGAATCACAGGTTTTGCGTTCTTTCCTGTTTCTACAGCATCCTTCAAAAGATTTCTGAGCCATGCAAGAGAAGGTATTTGTTGTGAATAAACCATCTCAAACAATAAAACTTCCTTAAAAAATAAATCTATCATTATTGCATTGAAACTATTATACATCACCTACTACTCAGATACGCCCAACTCATAAATAACTCATTAACAATTGATTAAAAATCAATCACATCTGAGGTGATTTAACATAATTTTCTCTATGGAATCGAAAATGTGCCAGATAACTGTAGAAAAGGAAGAAGGAAATTATCAATATCCTAAGCTGAACTTTTTCAACCTATCAATGATATGGCCATTAAAAGATTCAACTCACTGATGCCATCAAATAAAAAAGCCACCTGACAAAGTCGGGCAGCTATTCCAAATTTTTATGATTACGAATAATCCCCCAAATTATCCTGTCCAAAATTCCTGTATATAAAAAAGAAATCCAAAAATGAACACTCTACTTGTATACTACAGCAAAAATTAAAGACGATAACTGATCAATAATAAAAAATGCCAGTCAATTAAAATTTAACTCCCTTAAAAAGAATTACCATGTAACGCTTAAATTCCAAGTATACTTAATGTTTAACATAATAGCTTTGTAAACTATAATTAACCTATTTAAATGAATCTACCAGACCGATTCCGTTTACCTTTAAAGGCTGGTATGAAACGTCTTAGTGTTAGGCTTTTCTTGTTGTATGCCTTTTTGTTGCTCCTGTTTTAGGGCTTTAGAAGCAAGAATCGCCTTTTCGTTTGCCTCCACAGTAGGTGTCGTAAATTTACTAAGAGCTGATTGATCATTTGAACGAGTAAGTGGAATCTTTACTTCTTTTTCAAAAACTTCAGCCTCAACGAGTGCATCTTGTGCTTTCTGTATAAAATCAGGACTGGGGGAAACAGAAAAGCCTTGAATGAGATGAGAAGCTATAGTTAAAGCAATACTTCTATGAGCTGCCTGAGTTGGGTGTGCTCCATCTGATGTAGCTACAAACCCCAAGTTACTGGCTGTTATATTATCCAATAATTTTCTAAATGTACTATTGTCGTTCCTAAATACACCGTCTTTATTTTCTCTCAACAAAGAAGCAACCGTATCGTATAACGCTGTATTTGCAACATTTAAATTATCCTCCAACTGTTTAGGAAGATTGTTTGCAAATACTTTATCAAGCTCTACCCGAAGTTTCGCAATATCTTCTTGATGTTTTTCGGGTTTTATTTGTTGATAGTACTTGGCTACAAAATCGATCTGGCTAGGATAGGTTCCGCTAACCATCAATGCATTTTTGATCGCCTTTATGCTTGGAAGTTTTTCAGCTGATGTCTTAGGATCCGCCATTTTCTTTATGATTAAATCTCCAACTTCCTTATGAAGTATAATCTCATTATCACTTTTAAGTGCTTTATCTAAAAGCGGTTGAATTTCAGCGAATACTTCTTTACCTCCTTTAGTATCTTTATATATGCCTTCAAATTCTTTTAGTGTATTGGCCAGCGAAGTATCCGTACTGTTTTCTGATTTTTCAAATTCTACTTTTCTTCCGTGGCGCTGTGCAGCTTTTATAAGACGTAAATGATATAAATTGGTTTTAAGCGCCTTATACATATCCACAACCATCGTATCATCATATTTATCTGGAAATGCTTCTTTGAGGTGTTTGTTAAACTCCAAAGTAGCTTCCTGGGCTTTAAGTACTGTTGGATCGTTCTGGGATTTAGCATAACGTACAGCTTCTACCGGAGAAGGATTATTGATCACCATAAAATATGCTTTCCCCCCATCCTGAGCAACACGATCACGAATCTGATCAGTTAAATCTTTGACCTGAGCAACGATTGATTTCATTAATTCGGGGTCTTTACCGTCAGTAACAGTATCATTTAAACCAATCCAAACAATATGTAACGTATTTTTAGACTTAGATGTATCATGATCTAATTCTTTGAAATATTTTTCTTTCTGTTCTATCATGGTGGTCAGGCCTATTTTGTTGGCTAACTTTTCCCTTTCGTTAACTACTGCCCCACCTACCGCATAGTTTACGAAAGACAACCTGTTACCAGGGCTTCCATGAGTTGACTCTTTTAGAGACATATGCTTCTCCGTTAAAGCATTAGCCTGTTTCTTATCTTTACCATCTATTAAACTCTCACCACCAGACCATTCCCACATAAAATCAGCCCAATTTTTTGTGTCGCTAAAACGCCCCACAGAATTAACACGCATCGCACCAGTAGCCCTTGCTAACAGACCTGTTATGGTATTTTTTTTAATACCAAAATCCGACATACTATCTCCTAAAATGACTATTCTATCTATCATAATTAAAAAATTTAAAATATTTTATTGTTTTATCTTGTTATTTATACTCGAGTTAATACATTAATACCACATAAAAGCTGATTCAAAACTCATCCTTTATGAAAAACTTAAGGTAAAAGATTATACCTTTCAGTTAAGTTTCATTAGTTTTTTGCAATTTATTTTAACGCTAAAAAGAGCCCCTCAATTAAAACTAAATACATATCATTCAGACATGTTTTATTTAGACCTTAACTTTTAAAAATTTTTCCAGGTATACTTCTCAGAACAGATCCAGCCTTATTACTAAATTTATTCCCTGATTCGGGATCTACTAAAAGATTAGCGAATTGCGGAACTTTCAATACCATAAGGATCATTATAACCTGAAAAGCAATAGAAAGCAGGACATTAGTAAATTCTGTATTTCCAACAGGCAAAAGAACTATAATCACTTTTAAAATTGTTAATATGGGTTCCCATAGCAGTATAGACAGGAAGCCAAAGAACCATGACTTCAGAATTCTTTCATTAGAAACAATAAGTGAAAATGGTAAAACAAATATTCCCAAAACGTAATAAACAAATATCATCAATAATTGTCTTAATAATATATATCCTCCAACAACAGAAGCAATAAAATAAATAATGATATGAAAAAGTTCTAAAAAAGGATTGATCTGCAGAACATCATAAACTCCATTTCCATCTGCCCCTGTTCCCTGTACATGTGTCACTGCAGTTTGAAAGGCTTGCTCAAAATCACCTGGGCTTCTTCCTGTCACTTTATAGGCACCATGTTTTATTATATCTGATAAAATATTTACAGTATCAAATAATAATAATTTTACCAAAGGAATGTATAATGTGATAGCCATAAGAGTGAGAATGGGTCTTAAAAGAGTATCTCGTCCAATCTTTTCATCTGGATCAGACATTGCTTTCATTACTTTATACCCAACAAAAATAAAAGTAAATGTAACCGCTATGAGAAGAACGTACGGTCTCGACTCATTAATAAAGAGATCAAATCTGGTCTGAAGAATTGATCTATATTGATTTAATATTTCATCTATTGTCATTTAGCTTGTTTTTTTTAACCACCTATAACTTTTTCATTTTACAGATGCTATTATTTATTATTTAATTAAGACCTTATTAATGACCGATAAGGATTGTAGGTCTTTCTTTATAGAGAAAACAGTGGCTCGGATTTTCATAATCCTTATTAAAAGCTTTCCAAAAACAGTATACACCTGCCCCACACCTCCGGAAAGAATTCCTGATGCTAAATATCTGTAATAGTCAGATTGGGCTTCATCTAAATATCTGTTTTCTGTCTCAAGATCACCAGCTTTCTTGATCAAAGAATGTTTAAGAAATAATGGATTGAATTTTATAATGTCAATAACCTTTTTTATATCTTTTATATCTTTTTTGGTAGTTTCAATCGTAGCAATAGAAGCAGCAGCAAGTGCAAGGCTATTTATGTTTGCTACACTCTTTTTATCATCAATCTTTTTTTCCAGCTTTATAAGTTTTTCAATTAACTTATTTTGTTCGTCCTTTAGAGCAATTTCCCCTCCTAATCCTGCAATAGTTAAGGTTTTGGTTCCTGCAGCTACATAATCATTAATATCAAAAGCCCATGTCTGTGTATAAAAAACACTAAAGCTAAAAAGAAGCAGGAATGTGAATATCAGTTTAATATGTTTCATCTTCCAGCGTTACTCTTATTATTTTATCTAATGCCTGCTGAATGAAGCGCAGCCGTTCACCTTCAGGAATATAGTTGGTAGTATTCAGATAATTCGTAATGTTTTCTTTCTCTGAATCAAATTTCTTTGAGAATCTTCTTCTTACTAAAATATTTGAGACTTTACCACTTGAAAGAGGGGAAGTAGCCACTATCGGATATTTATCCTTTATATAATCATAACTTGTTTTGGACACGAATTTCAATACATCATCTTTTTTTGAAGTTAAATCAGATGATATACGGGTAAGTTCCTTATTAGGTTCAATGTAAATCTCTTTTGTTCTTGCAACAACAGCTGTTTTTGTTATAGCGTACCCTTGTAATTTTCGATGTGCTGAAACAATATCCTTATACAGCTCCTTTGATAGAAGGTCATTGGCTTGCCAGCTTAAATTGACATTAATGACGATCTGAGATTTGAGAAATACAGATAATAATAATGATACTGAAAAAAAAACCTTTGCACCGAATGCTTTGAAATCAATAAATATCATATTCATGACTTTAAAGTTTATATTAATTATTTAACAAATTGCTGAACTAATTTCCTCCTTAGATTACTCTCTTTTATATTCTCCTCTACTCTATCAAGTTCCCGATTAATAGCAGATAGTGATGTTCTCAAGTTTTCATACAGATTGAATTTTTCTCCCAAAATGGTATTAATTTCACCACTTAAGAAATTGGAAGACATATGCTCAATCTGGCTTTTTGCTGAAAGTAAATACACCCTGTTCTCTTTCTTTTTTGAATAAAACAGGAAAGAAAGGTTTTCATTATCTTGCGTAAGCCTGCGGGATCTGTCTTTGACATTATTGATAATATTATTTACCGTAGAAAGCCAAGCAAAACCACCATAATATTGAAGCCTTTTTCTATACTCTTTTAAAAAATCTTTGGTCCTTTTCTCAGTTGTTTTTTCTCTTCCTTCTAACGCCATATTAAGTCCAAGAGTTACACCTGAAAGTGTTCCTGAAGGAACGTCAGATATAGGGCCAATAGGGTTATTGGCAAACGGTTGAGAATAAGCTCTTATAAAAGCAAATAATAACAGTACTATTAGAAACCTATACATATCGGAGTAAGTTTATCGTTGCGTAGAAAACTAAAATATAATTTCAAGATTTTTTATCAATTGGATGAGATCCGGATTAGATTGTATGAGAAGTGCCAAAGCAGGTAAAGTCATGATACCAAAAACTTCCTTATCATTTTTAGAATATACTCTTACCAGCAGGTCACGAATTCTATAAATCTCCTGTCTTTCAGACGCTTTTATTTTTGAGGCATCAACATTTTGGAGGGAGAGAAGTACTAATTTATCTAATGCTAAAGATTGTAAATAATCATTCTTAACATTGGTGATATAAGGAAGTTTTTTAAACTTATTCAATATCACAGGTCCTACACCTAAAGCCCCGGTAGTTAAAGATTTAACAATAAAACTATTTTGCTTATCAAATTTATCTGACTTTTTATAATTCCTTTCTAAAAATTCTTCATCATTCTTAATCATTTCTTCCAGGTAATCGTTTTGGAGCTTTAGTTGCACAGCTCTTGAAGTGGTATGCACAAGAATTTCGGCAAGCTTTTTCCTTGTATCTGAATCTGTATTATTCAAATGTATGGCAACATGTACAAACTGCGCTGAAAATAGCTGAAATGTTAAAAAAAACAAGATGGGTAATGCTTTCATAATACTATTTGTTAAAACTTATTATAGATGAATACATGGTGAAGTTACTTAGGCACAAGACCTAATTTGTAGAAAAGATTACTTTGCTCCGCCTCATATTTCATTTCATCCAATTCCTTGGTCAGAAAATTTAAAGTACTTATAAATCCTTCATCCAGTTTTTCTCTGTTTCCGCGGTTAATCTTTATCCCTACCCCTACTATAAATACATCTTCTAATATGTTATTCGCCGCTTTAATATATGCCAGTTTCTTTCTGCACTTGCTTTTTTTAACAGGATTAAGGTAAGGATTGCAAACGGTGGAATAGCTGGCAAAGTTGATCAGGTTCTTTTTAGAAATCGTAGTCCTGGCTGAATTTTCAAATTCATTGATAGCATCAATTTGAACCAGCTCATCTAAGCTTTTCTTTGTCGCTTTTTCATAATCATTAGTAGCATTCTTCTCAAAAATTCTTGCCACTAAACCCGGGGGATCAAAGTAGGGTAATTGTCCCTTATACGGCAGTGAAAAAAACGGCAACAGCAGAATCAGATATTTCATATTTGGATACATTAAATATATTTATATATACTCCGGAAATAAAAGCTTCTTTCTGGGAATGCGAATATTTACACTTCTGCCTCCGGCATATTCCCCTACTTCAAGACTCAATATCTCATCTTCATTTAATGTGAATTTGTCAAAAATGAAGGTGAGGACTCTTGTTTCACCCAATTTTATATTTCGCTGCTCGCCACAGGATTTTACGGGTGTCAGTATTCTCTCCTGATAAACATAATCTTTTTTTGCCGCATTATTATTTTTAAGTTTTGATCTGAAAAGGATCTGGTCTATATCTAAAGTGATTTTAGAGGTATTATAAATCTCTACGCGCAAGACAATTTTATTCTGAATTCTGTAATAGATTCCATTTAAAGTCAGGTTCAATCCATCATTATTATCTTTAATCTTTACGGTAGAAGGAGCATTTTCAGATAACATACACAATTCCTGAAGATCCTGTGCTGTCTTTTCTTCCTTTTCAATTTTGTTTATATTTTCCTTTGCAAAGTAATCTATCTTTGTAATGGTTTCCACCGCCTTATATGTTGTGATATCCGGATTTCTGTTGTATCCCATATCTATAGAATAATAGCTTCCTTTACCGTTAATAACAGTAAGATTCGCCTGTTTGCTCTTTGGATCCTCCACCTCTTCTCCCGTATGTTTTAATTTTAGCATATTACCAATGGTATCTGCAACGAAATAAGTAGATCCCACATCCACATACTTTATTTTTTCATCAAAAATAATGTGTGTTGTCTTCACATCTGAAACTTCAATTGCCTGACGCTGAGGTAAAGGCTCCAATATTTCCTGGGCAAAAGACATCTGAGAACATATAAAAAATAGAATAAATAATACAATGTGTTTTTTCATTTCTTTTGAGAATTTAAATCAATAAAATCATTAATGGCCACAGACATGTTTCCTTTTGCTTCATATATATCCCGGATTACTTTGTTTTCATCAGCATTGGAAGAATAACATGCGTATCTTTCAGGGGATACTTTGACTTTATATACGTTAGACATACTTCCTACTTTCACATACACCTCTCCTTTGTCTGTAGAGTAAAGTTTTTGAAGATCAGATTCACTAAGTGATAAATATTTAGAAAACTTATCTTTAGATGCCATTTTCTTTTTATGTGAAAGCATTATCAAAGTATCTGTATTATTCACCATCGCAGGCCCGGCAGCAGTGTCTAAAATATCTTCCAAATCCTGGGTTGCAATGGCAACCTCTCCATAAAACTTACGAACAGTTTTATACAAATACTTAATAAACTCCGCCATCTCTCCCTTAGAGATAGGTTTCCAACACTCATCTATAAATATTGATTTTTTCTCTCCAGGAATCTTTTGAATCTTAGTCATCACCAGATTAATACACAACATGGTAACTAATGGGAACAGTATGGGATGGTCTTTGATATTGTCCATTTCAAATACAATAAAACGCTCATGAATAAGATCAGCAGGTTCTGCTGCATTGAGTATATCTTTATAATGTCCGTCGTAAAAATCTTTAAGTGAGAGTTTAAAACTGACCTTGTCAAAATAATTGGATTCTTCTTCAACAGCCGTATTTTCTGATATAAACTCATAGAAAGTAGACATACATGGAAAAATATCATTTTTGACGACATGTTCGTAATAAATATTCAGATAGCTGGACAGTATTTGTTTTTCTTCTCTTGAAGCCCCCTCTTCTCCTTTCCACAAGAAAAAGATCAATGAAAGTAGAAAGGTTTTCTTATCTATGTTGATTTCATCTTCATCATAGTAATAGAAAGGATTAAACTGTAAAGGCGAGTTTAAATCATAAGTAAAGTAAACACCATTCACCAATTCACATAACTTCTTATAAGAGTTTCCTATATCTATCATTACAATATGATGACCCTGCTCATAATACTGACTAGCAATGTGATTGATCAAAAATGACTTCCCGGTTCCTGAAGGTCCGAAAATTAATCTATTTCTGTTCACGATGATCCCCTTTTTAATAGGCTCATCCCATAAGTCAAGACGTAAGGGAGATTCATTCTTACGGTCACAGAAAAGAATTCCATCTTTATTGCTCTCGTAATAGGACTCAAAATTCAGTAATGATGAGGTTTGCTCGGATATACCAATAAATTTATGATTCTCTGAAATATAAGCAGGGGCTCCAGGGCAATTATTCATATATAATTCCTTTAAAGCATATTTAACTTGATAAGGAGTAATTCCCAAATCTCTGAAAGCATTTTCTAATAAGTTTACGTCATTCTCCAATTTTTTCTGCGAAACATTCCAGACTATCACACTAAAGTGCTGATAAATAAATGTTAATTCCCTTTCCAAAACATCTTCTACCAGATCTTCTACCTGTTGATAAGTAACCTGATTTTCTCTCGAAAGTATTGCCATACTTTTAAACTGATTCATCTTGGTCTTGAGGGAAGAAAAGACTTTTTCTGAATCCTCAATAAAAATCACCTGATTGTAAATATGGTTTACATCCAGGCCTGTAGATACCGGCTGTATAAAAGGAATTCTAAAATCAGTTTTAGGTGTAGAATATTCAATGCTTTTGATGGTACTATTAATAGTAATAGGAAGTTGATTATTGGAAGATATGGTATATAATTCCGCAAATTTATTCCCTATTTGCAAGTTCCTGTCAAAAAACATATCTCTCAGATTAGTCTCCCCTTCTTTCGAAAGAGATAAATATTTTCCTAAAAGAGCAATAATCTGATCATTATTCAATCTTTCTACAGAGAAAAAACTTTCCTTTGTTAAAAATGAAAGACTCGATTCTACTGCCTTGATAAAATCATCTATTCCGTCTAAATATTTATGATACTGGCTGGAATTATTAAGTATACTTACTTTACTTTTAGAATCCTTTATGATAGTGAGATAACACTCATGACTCATGGTCGGCTTTTCATGGAAAAACCTGTTATCACTTGTTGATAAAAAATTAGGGCTGTCAGATACATGCTCTGTGACAGCGTCTACAAAAAAGAAATCCTGTTTTTGTAAAATTGTTCCGGCTGGTAAAGATCTGATTACCTTATCAAAAATAACACTAATCTGCTCAATCTGATCGCTATCAAGCGAATAGATCTGAGGAAGCATAACTTTGTAGACCAGACTAACATCTCCTTTTTTACTAATTAACAAATCATCATCTACAGCTAATATGTTAAATATTTTTTTGATATCTATATCTTTCATACTCTTAGGAAATAATTTTTAATACCATTTTATAAGACCATTCTAATTAGAAACAGAGGTATCATTTGAGGATCTTATATTGATCCATAATTGGTATTTTTTAGGTAAAAACACTCTCTTTTTCTCAAATACTTCTTTACTTATTTCTTTTCCTGCTGATAAAATTGCCAGGTTTCTAGCCTCCTTTAAATCTATCCCGGTATTGGTACCGCCTAAAATAGATCCGCTTGCATTGGTTCCTCTTTCAATGGAATAATCAAAAACATCTTTCGAAACTGTTGATGGAATTTTAAGCCAGGAATGATTATTCATATGAATACCTTCTCTTCCATCATAATCGTAAACTCTAAAGTTTAGCAGATAAAGAACATTATCTTTTTTATAACTTTCAATATCAATGTTGATCCGGTCTTCCCCTAAAGATATTCTTCCATATACAATCGTATTCTTAGGAATGACCAGTCCTCCTGAAACATCTGAAAGCCTCATATCTTCTTTTATTCTGATAGGAATAATATTCTTGTCTAATATTCTCTTCTGCTCTATGGTTTCTGAAGGAATCAGCTGCAAAATCTTTTTATTACTTCCAGTTGTTGTTCCCCGGAAAAAATTCTTTTGATCGCGAATATCACTTTTAGCTACATTCTTTTTGCTTTCTTTGGTTTGTGAAGTATTACCTGAATCCGGGAAATTATGAGAGGCAGCATTTTCAGCTAATCCTGAACGGATCTTATCTTGAATCTCAAATATTTTACTCAAACTACTTTCAGAGCTGGAACCATAATCGGAATCATAGCCAGAATTAGAAGGGTAACTTCTTTCTTGTGAAGAAATATTAGATAAAGCCTTCATATACCGCTCCTGCCTTTTGGCATAGTCATTTTCTTCAGTTTGGCCATCAAAGTTCTGAAACTGTCCCTGCATTAATTTTTCATCTTCCGGAAGTTCGGTATCTATACCATACTTTCCATCTTTTGAAAAATACTTCTTCAAGTCCCTCTCATCCTGATTATAAATTTCTAATTTTGACTTTTCTTCAAGCTGTTTCTCATCTACATTAGGAGTTAAAATCAATTTATCATTGGACTCCTTCATTTTTGGGAACAGTATCAGGCTCATAATCAAAATAAGAATCCCTAAAGCAGCCACAAAAACAACCCCAATAATGATTTTCTTTTTCTTGTCTAGATTTGCAAACATATTTTATAAACTGTTATTACACATAATATTCAGAAACAGTAAAGGGTCTATTCTTTTACCTTCAACTATTATTTCATAATGTAGATGAGGACCTGTAGAATGTCCTGTATTTCCACTTAATCCTATCAGCTGTCCAGGCTTTACGTATTCACCTTTTCCAACAAACAAAGACATTAAGTGTCCATATCTGGTTTTAAAACCTCCTTGGTTATCAATTAAGATGGTATTCCCGTATCCTCTCTCGTACTTTGAACTTACGACCATACCGTAATAGGTAGAAAATACAGCAGTTCCTCTAGGTACAGAAAAATCAACACCTTGATACTTTTTAATCACTCCATTAATAGGATGCTTTCGATATCCGTAATTTGATGAAACAATTTTATTATAGGATTCAACCGGTGGCATCATCTTTTGTGATTTTAATTTTTGGAAGGTAAATGCCATAAGAAAAATAAAGTACACAGGAGGCAACCTATTTTTATTGCTAAATACTATATACATAAGGAAGTTACCATCATTATACATTTATTTCAATTACAAAAAAACAATTCTATAAAGTGCCACCATGCGACGACGGCTCACTGGCCCTATCAGCTTCTTCCTCCTGGGAAATTCTATATAATTCGTTTTCAATAAGAATATCTACCTCTTTTACAATTCTTTCAAAATTTCCATTCAGAACCTCATCGATCATTTCTCCTTCTATGATTGTTGGTATCTCCTTCTTTATCTGATCAGTACGTTTCTCTACTTCTATTTTTCCTCTAAAAATCTTCCTGCTAATTTCTTCTCCGAAATTATCAGCAACAACCCCTACAAATTCTCCCTGGGAAAGCTGAGATATAGTCGATACCGGAATTGCATATTCTAAATTCTCATTGATAGAATATGAATTATTAGTATCAATTGTTACATTTTTTAATTTTTGCTTTTTCTTTCCAAATATTTCCTGAAGCTTATTAGCCGTCTCGCTTCTTACTGAACCGCTAAAAATATTACCAACGATATTAAATATTGTTTCCGCTACTTTATCACCGTAATCACGCTTCAGCTGTTCAAGGTCCTGCATTCCGATGGTGGTAGAAACTTTGTTGGATCTGGCCGTTGCAATCAGGTTATCTAAGCCCATAAAATACATTGTTGGCAACTCATCCAATATTACTGAACAAGGCTGCCTTCCCTGCTGATTGATTTCTTTTAAAAGCTGTGTAACCACAAGCCCTAAAGCAGGAGAATTAGTTGTTTGGGTACTTGGTGAGTTGGCAATAATTAGTATGCATGGACTTTCGGGATTATTGATACTTAATGAAATATTCTCTTCAGGAAAAACATTATTACCCATTATCCAAAACAATTCCTTTGTTGCCAACTGAGACAGGGGTATTCTCGCAGAAGCTGTCTGACCTGAAAGCTGCTCGTAAGCCTGCTTTGCTAATGCATCTGCAAAGGGAGTCATAAAGAACCTCAGTTCTGAGTATTTACCAAAAACCTTAAATACTTTTTCATCCGGCAAAGAAGCTAAAGATATTGCATGAGGCAACGTACAAAACTTCCCGTCTTCATAAATTCTCAAGAAATAAATACAGGCAGCAAAATAAGAAATAGCGGATTGAGCAAAAAAGTCTTTTTCAGTAATCCATTCTTTACTCAAATTAAATAAAATGGTTTGTGATGCTTCAATTGCGTCTGCAGCTTTCCTTATCAATTGAGGATCCAGAGGATTCACAAAATTAGATTTCTCCAAATCATCTAAAGAAACCACACAAAAACGAGGTTCTATTTTATATTTCTCTTTATAATACTCATAAAAAGCAAATGTTTCTTTTGCCAGTGCAGGAAATTTGAAATCATAGACCATCATCGAAAATTGCTTTTGAATATGCTGCCGTATATACTCTTCAATCACAGAGTAAGACTTTCCTGATCCTGGAGTTCCCAAAACCATAGTTGCTCTAAAAGGATTCACCACATTAATTACCCCATTTTCTGTTTTAAAATTCACTGAATAAGGATTCTTCTTAACGACTTTCTCCTGTTCAAAGATTAGATTCTTATCATTAAATTCATCCTTCTTGTCATAAAAATTGAAAAATTTTCTCAATTTTAAAAAACCAACTATATAAATAATATAAGAAGCAAAAGATATAATAGTATAAGATATAATTTCAATCTTCAAAACCGATATGCTTAAGAAGATTACAAGAGAAGATCCTGCTACTATTATATTCTTCATAAAAGAAGAATTTTCTCCTACTTCTCTCTTAACTTCAAAACCAAAACAACAAAAGGTAACAATAGTAAGGCTTAAAGCCCTTAATAATAAAGGATTTTTAATGAGGGGGAAAGTAGAAAATAACTTTATGATGAATATATTAATATACTCGTTACTCAAGTTTCTCTCAGCTACATAACTATACTTTGAATAATAAATATCTACTAAAACAAATAGTATACTTACTAAAAAAGAAAATATAATTAAAATATCTAAGGAATATTTATCATTTTTCATTATATAAAAATTACTATAGAATCCAATTGTTGGAATTCTAAATTATCTACCAATACTTAACAATCAAAAAGGATCTCAAAATACGATACTAATTATCCTCCGCCTTCTGAGAGTCTTCTGTATTAAGCTCTTGCTCACCATTGCCTCCATCCTCAACAGAAGCATTTTCAAACCCCTTACTTTTGAACAGATAGTTTTCAATAAGTAAACCATGAGGATTATTTTCAGTTCTTGCCACATTATATAAATCGAATGAAGCATAAAACAGATTTTTTGTACTCACATTCTGATCAACTCTGGAGACACTGAGCTTCCCATAAACAGATGCCTGATAAGGATATTCTTTGTCATTAACTTTAATTGAGTCTATATCCAGTTTCTGAACCAGGTTTTGAGATTGTATTCTCGCAAAATGCCCGTTTGCTTTAAGAGATAGATACAATTGCTTTCCAGAGTTCCCAATTAGGTATAATGCATCATTTATATTCTTATCATAACTAAATTGATCATATCCAAAAAATAATCTGTGAAATACTTTTATATGATTCTTAATCTCAGGCAACCTGTAATTTTCATAGTCCTGATCATTATTCATAGAATTTGCAATGGCAGCCTGTCCCTTTTCCGTGATAACATATATTTTTTTAGTAAAAACTTTACTTACATAAACGGCCCATATTGAACTAGAAACTATAGCTACTATTGTGATAAAAAAGCTGAGAAATAATGCTTTTTTAACTAAAGAATAAGTAGAAGGAATTTCACGTAGTTTTTTTAAATCCATTGTTATTTGAATATTGATAATTATGATACAGATAAAAGCACTCTATCTGAATATTTTAACTTTAAAAGAGGCTTTCTACAATTTTTACATAGAAATATTGATTTCCATCCCTTTTTTTCTGATATTGGAGCAATATTAACTAGCTCACCTTTTTAATTACTTTTACACACCTGCTATCATTTGTTACCTCATCCTTTATTTTCAGCTTCCATTCAAGCTAACGCCCTTCCTTCTTCTTCAATATTTGAAGAGGTAAGAAAAAATTTAAATTTCACAGTTAAATTAAAGGTGCACTTAATGGACGTACTATTAGGATACACGCCACAAGCAAAATTTTAAGAAACAGTAATTGAAAAAATGATGCTGAATAATTTTATATTTTAGAAGTATTCAATAATTCCTGCAGAGATAGGTCGTGTTAATTTAAGAAAAAGCTATATATACTACTTAGCACATACGTCTTAAATCTAACAATACTATATAAAGAAATTTATATTCTAAATGAATACATGAGTAATGACATCAACCAAACCAAAAATAGCTAAACCTATTACAAAACGGACAAAATTCTTTTGAGCCTGCTCGTTACCTTGCATATACTGAACAAATATCAGGAAAGCACCAACGATTGCAAAAGCAGCAACTCCTGCATTCAATGATGTCTTAAGAGTGCTTGTCCATCCAGTAATTTTTGCATCAATCGTTCCTGCACCTCCTCCTGTTTGAGAATATAATAAACTACTCATTGGCAATAATAATGCAAACAAATTTCTTCTATTAAATTTCAAATGTTTCATTTTTTCTATCATTTTATAATTTTTTTATTCATTTATGTTTATCTGTTGAAAATCTAATATCCTAATTTTATCACTAGCATCTTACAGAATTATAATATTCTATAATAGCCCACAAAACATTTTGGTAAATAAGACATTTAACTAATCCTAATAGATCAATTAAGAATTTGATAATGCCTCTGTTGATTCTTTTTTTAAATCTTTTGAATTTACACTAATCACATTTTCTAGTTTCTCATCAAATCTGATACATTGTACTCCCATCTTAAAATCAAAAAAAAACTCTTTAAATTCACCTTGTCTAGGGTACTTTTTTATTATATATAAATACAGGATAGGAATTACTAAAAACACTAATGATAATAGTACCTTTTTAAATACAATAAAAAGGAACAACATCAAGCATATCACAACTATCATAGCGGTAATTACAGGATAGCCAAAGATTAAAGGGGTCCTTTCCAACGTTTTTGGGGTTTTATATTCCATAAAGTTCTTTATCATTACAAAAAAAATTCGCTTGAGACCTTACTACATCTGCGAGGAGGAAATTAATTCTTAGCAAAATTACATTGATTGACAGCGAATAATTAGTATATCTTTTCTTTATTATTGTATAATTTTGCTTAGTAAAAAATATTAATGAATCGTGATATACTGTCCCATCTCCAGATTTTGGGATCTGTTTTTCAATCTATTGGCCATTATTGTTACTGGCAACCATTTTTTTGTTGCTAAGAAACCATAGCAATGGGTGGTTGTCTGTACTACTATTTTAAACAAAAAAAATCCCGCATTAACGGGATTTTAATTTCTTCTATTTAATTTTATTTTATCTCTACAGGAACTGAGATTTTATCCCAATCCATTGTGAATCCATTGCTGTTTATTTTATACACTAAAGTTTCCTGTGTTGCCGGTAAAGCTTTTGTTTTTACATCTACACGTAAAGCATCTTTAGATTCTTCGTATTTATAAGCGCCCCACTGCTTTGGCTCTTTATTAAAAATTGCAGTCCAGGTTCCGCTTTCTTTAGGAATCAGGAAAAAGCTATATTTACCTGCAGGCAGCGGTTTACCCTGAACGGTAATGTTTTTATCGGTTTCGAAAGTAGTGGCTTCATTGGCACCCGCGCGCCAAACTTTATTATACGCTTCTAATCCACCCCAGATTGCACGACCTTTAACAGAAGGACTGCTATAGGATATGGTAATGGTTGCATCTTTAATTTTTCCTGTAGCTGTAGCCGGAGGACTGGCTGGTTTTTTAGTATCCTGTGCAAATGCATTGACTGACATCGTCATTGCAGCAAAAAGGACGGTAACAGATTTGATCATTGTTTTCATAATATTTTTGTTTGTTGTTTGTTGTTCTTTTACGAATTTACTGCTTTTGGCTTATAAAACAGTAAACCGCTTGCCGAAAATATAATGACTGCCGCTGCCCCTATGACATTAAGCCAAAGGAAAGAAACGATATCAAAGTTATAAACGGCGATAACCGCAATTTCTGATAAAATAGCAGACATAAATACATTGGGACCGGTGATTTTTTTATAGTAAAAGGCGACCAGAAAAATCCCCAAGATTGGACCGTAGAAAAGAGAACCTAATACATTAACCGCTTCAATAAGCGAACCCATCTGAGTGGCAAACATGGCAACACCAATTGAGAAAATCCCCCAGGCTAAGGTATGCAGTCGGCTGTACTTTAATTCTGTGGCATCATCAGGAATTTCTTTTTTAAATATCAAATGAACATCTTTTAATGAGCAGGCAGCAAGAGAATTCAGTGCTGCAGAAATTGAACCCCAGCTGGCCAGAAATATGACGGCAAACAGTAAACCGATCATTCCTACAGGCAAGGTGTTTTTTACGAAATACAGGAAAATATAATTCGTATCCGTTTTCTCGGCATTATAGTTTGAATTGTTGATCGCTTCTTCTACCCTGTCGTGAAGAGCTTTTACCTGGGTTTGTGTATTTTTAAAATCCTGAATTGTTTTTTTTAGTTGGGGAGAATGAGTTTCTTTCAACTTTAGAATTTCTTTCGATTCTTCGTTAAATTTTAATTGCAGATTCTGATGCTCTTTTTCAAAAACCGAAGCCTGTTCAGGTTGTGTTTCCTTCAAATGTTGATAAGAGCGTTCGTTAAAATAAATCGGAGCCGGTTTTAGAGAAAAGAAGGCGAAAAGCAAGGCACCGATCAGAAGAATGGCAAACTGCATCGGAATTTTAACCAATCCGTTCAACAGCAAGCCCATTTTTGCATTGGTATTGTCTTTTGCAGTAATATACCTCCCGACCTGACTCTGGTCCGTACCGAAGTAAGAAAGTGCCAGAAAAAAACCGCCAATGAGCCCGCTCCAAATATTGTATTTATCTTTCCAATCGAATTCTGTGGTGATGACATTGAGCTTTCCGGATTTCCCCGCCAGATAAAGCGCATCCTTAAAACCAATTCCATTCGGCATATTCTGAATAAGCAGATACCCTGCAAAAGCCATGGTTCCCAGAATAATGAGAAACTGTAATTTTTGGGTGTGAGCAATTGCTTTTGCACCGCCAACATAGGTATAGATCAACAGAATGCCACCCGTTAAAACATTGGTTAAATAAATATTCCAGTTTAAAACGCTTGATAAGATGATACTCGGTGCATAAATGCTGATTCCTGTTGATAACCCTCTCGAAAAAAGAAAAAGCAGTGAAGTGAGTACCCTTGTTTTTTTATCAAAACGGTTTTCCAGATATTCATAAGCCGTGTAAACATTTAAGCGTTGAAAAATAGGAATGAAAGTGATACAGATCACAATCATCGCCAAAGGCAAACCAAAGTAATACTGAACGAAACGCATCCCGTCTGTATATGCCTGACCCGGTGCCGAAAGAAAAGTAATAGCACTTGCCTGTGTGGCCATAATCCCTATCAGCACAATGTACCAGGGCATTTTATTATCTGCTTTCAGGTAGGATTCGTTGCTTTTTTGGCCACGACCGATGAATACGCCGTAAACCACCACTGCAACAAGTGTAAAAATGAGAACGGTCCAATCTATATTACTCATGCCCAGGATTTAGTAAACCAATAATAAAATACGATCTGCAATACTAATGCAGCTGCTAATAATACGTACCAGGTATTCCAATTTTTAAGTTGATTGTTCATTAGTTTTTCTGTGCAGATAAAAAGTTAAAAAATAAACGTGCCGCCCCAATATTTCCCGCAGGCAGCTGTCTGAAAAATGCCAATGGTGTATAGATAAAATTACCCTTCCCGTATTTTGCATATAAAGTTGATCCCTGCAGTGGCTCTTCACCTGTATCGTGCATTTCAAAAAGTGGTTCATACGCTGCATCCCATTGAGCAGGGAAATAGGCTCCACGCTCCTGTACCCAGCCTTTAAAATCATCCTCCGTAATTTTGTTCGGAAAGTTCAGTAATTTGTGATTTGGATTTAAAAACGTAACCGCAGCATTTTCTTCGGTAACCCGCTTATTGGCAATACTGAAATTGTACATCCCCAATTGGTCTACGGTTGTATCCTGGTTGGTGTTATACTGCATCACCAGATTACCTCCGGCTTTTACATAAGACCATAAAAAAGGCATCCAGCGACCCAGCTTTTTCTCCGTGTTATTGGCACGAACACCCAATACGATGGCATCATATTGTGATAGCTTGTTTTGACTACTGTTTCCGCCTGATTCACCTAAGTTGCCATAAAAATCTTCCTCTTTCAAAACATCTACCTGCGTACCTGCCATGCGCAGGAACTCAGGAATGAAATCGCCCGCTCCTTCTATATAACCCACTTTTTTAACCTTCGCCTGAATATCGCCTTTCATTACGGTTACCGTTGCAGGCGCAAAATATTGTAAGGAAGGTAAATGCGGATACTGAATTAATACTTGTTTTTTATTATACGTTACTCCACCTGCAACAAAATTGGCATCCAGTTGCAAGCGGGATGAATGTATTGCGGCAAGCTTAGTTTTTGGAATAACGTAATCGATGGTCGTATCTTTTCCATTGAGCGAATTTAAATCAGCGCCACCTAAACGTTCTCCGTTATACATCAGATTTACTTTTCCATTACTGAACTTATTGCTGGAATTCGCCTTAACATTTAAACTCAAATGTAAATCTTCATTTTCTTTGACCACATAAAGCGGTTGTGTAAATTTCAGTTCCAATGCAGGAACAATACGCAAAGCTTCGACTACATCACCACGCACCGGATCTAATTTCTTGAAAGATAAAGGAAGTTTAACCTGAAAATTTTCCGAACCGATTTTTAAACCAACCCAAACATTCAGTGGTGATTCTGTCTCAGGCAAACCGATTAAAGTATCACTTGGAACAGAGAAAGTTGCTGCGTTCGTGGGAGATTTTGCCAACCAGTAAGGTTCTGTGAGTGCTGCATCTGCAGGAATCTGAATGTCGTGCTGAATGGTAATTAAAGAATCTTTTGACAGTTTTCTGTTGAAGCTTTCTGATTGAGTTAACCATTTTACATTGTCTAAAACAACATGATTTGCAGCTCTTGAAATCAGATTTAACCTGAAATTATAATGATCCCCGGCAACAGCTTCAGCCTGATTGGTCACTACCTCGCCCATAAACCCGGCACAGCTTAAAATGATTTTATCGAGTGCCGTAATTTTATCCTTTTTCAGGTCTAGATCTTTTAGCGCCATTACCCTTTTTCGCAAAGCAAGCAAAGCAGGCAAGCTACTGTTTGGCTCGTTGAAATTAAAAGCGGAAATAATTTGATCTAATGATTGGTCAATATCAGCATTTCCTTTTGCAGTCCAGGTTTTAACGACTCCGTCAAAAAGTGTTGTTTTTGCAGGTTCGCCGGTAACGTGGGCAAAATATTCAGTTCTGATGCCGGCTACAGACTGTGTTCCCGCACCCTGGCTTTTATGTAAACTTCTGCTTAATCCTGCCAATTCGCCATAGCCCATTCCCAATTGTGCATCATATTGTCCAACGGTAACTTTCAGTTGATTTTCAGCGGTCGTATTGACCCCACCAAAACGGAAAGTATTCCACAATACGCGTTTTGGTTGCCATACATTAACATATTTTAGTTGATCTGGGAAAGCCGTCTTATCGCCTGCCAGCTTAAAAGCTTTTTCCGCAACCACAGCCGAAGCCGCATGTTGTCCGTGGCCTGCCGCAGCAGTGGGAGGAAAACGGCAAATGATCACATCAGGACGGAATTTACGGATGACCCAAACTACATCTGCTATAATGCTGTCTTCATCCCATTGTTTAAAGGTATCGGTTGTATTTTTAGAGAATCCGAAATCAATCGCCCGGGTAAAAAACTGCTGGGCGCCGTCTAACTTTCTTGCCTCTAAAAGCTCATGCGTTCTGATTAAACCCAATGAAGCCCCTTGCTCTGTGCCTAATAAATTCTGACCACCATCACCTCTGGTTAAGGACAAATAGCCCGTTTCTACATTTTGATCGTTGATTAGCCAGGAGAGCAATCCTGTATTTTCATCATCGGGATGAGCCGCAAGGTATAAAACTTTAGGCAGCTGTTTAAGCGTTTTGAGTTCGCGGTAAATTTCAGATGATTTTGATGGCCGGACCTGCTGGGCCGAACAAAAAACCGTATAAAATCCAAGGATACATACAGTGCTTACTTTTTTGAACATTTAATTTTACTTTGCAGGGCAAATATAAGTAAATCATCTTTCTTTCAAACTTAAAAGATTTAAACTGTGAATTTCACAAAAAAGCGGTTTAATTTTTTATTAAACCACAAATCGAAGATTTGTGGTTAAGTTTAAACAGAGTTTATTTATGAATCAGAGTTTGAGGGGAAACAAAAAACTCCTCATGTTTTTCTGATGGTATTCCGCGTAAGATAGATATAATTAAACATGCAAAATGTGGCTACCGCCCCAAACGCATGCCATAAAAAGTGTGTTCCGAAGTTCAACCATTCCCTTTTATCAATGATTCGAAAAGTGAGTGCAAGCGCAAACGACAATAAAGCAAATCCTACCCATTTGCCCGCTTTCCATTGAGTATAAATCAAATAACGTAACACCGAGAAAAGCACAAATGAAGCCATGATTGCGTAATTTAAGTTGATAAAGAGAGATGTGTTATCTACCAAAATCCAGTTTCTCAAAGCCAACATCAGTATCAGATATACCAGAACCATTACAACAGCATAGTACCATCTGGTGCTCTGCGCTACAAAATAAAATCCCGCGGACAGACAGAGCAACATAATGGGCATCCAATCCATCATGATAAATACCGGCCATTGTCTGAATGCATGATAAACAGTTCCCCCTATGGCACCAACGTATAGTAAAATCAAGCAGTAGGTTAAAAAAGGATATTCTTTAAAATGACCCTTCATTTTAATAGTCCAAAAAATGGCTATGGCTAAAAATAACAGGGCAGTTATTGCATTGAATGGCTCAGGGAAAAACTGAGCCATGTCTGTTTCTTTATATAACATGCCTCCGTCCGGAGGTATTTGGCTTATCGGCATTGTCTTTTTTTATATTACATTTCCAGGTATGCTTTAGAGTGCAAATACAGAAACAAACCATTTTCTAAACATTAGTAAAACATATATACTGTTATACTTCTTCTAAATATAGAAAAAATTATGGCATAATATCCCTGGATGTACCCGATTGTATTTTATAAAAATGTTAATTCTACTTCTTATGCAAATAAACCAAATTGATTCTTTTTTGATTCAGCTTTGAAATTCTTTTTTGATTAAAAAGATAAACGCAAAGTTCATTAATAATTCCGCTTTTTAAGTGGGCAAAGTGATGCGACTTTGTCGCTGATGAAATGGTATGCTTATACATACACTTCGACGAATCAACGAAGTTGATTCTATCCTTTGTTCTCTTAAAATCAACAGTTTCAAAAATGAAAACTTTGCGTCAGAAAAACATGTCATCATTATATTAATCACCTTTATCAACAACTCTCAATCTTTTTTATTCTGAATGGGTGTCAGCCATTTTCTTTTCTCTCTTTCTTTGAAGAATAAGGTGTGCGGCATCCAGCATTTTAACCGTATGGATGTAGGGCATAACGATATTCCTTTCTGGTAGATTTTCATAGACGCCCATTGAGAAATAGACGATTCCGGACATAAAATAATCAAATTCTTTGAGGGTGTATTCCCTGAATGCTGTTTTGAAAACCAACAGCGGATTCCGGTATTCCTTCTCCGAAAGCAGGCCAAGAACCCACGGGGAAACCTTTTCTGGCTGTGTATCAACAGTCCATTTCCTTTCCTTCAGCATGATGAGATAGCCTGCCCGGATCAACGACCTCATCGACTGATGAAACTGGAAGATAACCGCTGGATCTTCATTGATCCAACTATTCCTCTTTACCGCATAATTCATAATGTTGCTGAGCCTTTCTTTGGAAACATCTAACTCATTGAACTGAAAGAAAGTTTCCATCAGCTGCAACCCGGAGTGCTTTTTATCTGCCCGAAACCGGGGAGCAAAATCTGTTTTTATCTTTTTCATTGTTTGTATTTTTTATAAATGTAATAAAAAAATAACAAAAACACATATATGTGTTGATGAAAAATTTTAGAAAGCTCAAACTTTACTAGATGTATAAATGGCAAATAGAGGAATTAAAATTTCAAATTGGAAAGCTTATTCAATTGTATAGGTTAAAAAGGGGACTTTCACAGTTTCAGCTTGGAAATGAGCTCAATATCTCAAGTAACCATGTTGGTAGGATTGAAAGATCTGAAACTAATCCAACCATTGAAAGTCTTATTCTATTTTGTAATTTTCTTGAAATTGATCTATTACATTTATTTACAAAACTAAATGAAAAAGAATTAAAGAAGGTTGGAAGTGAAATCGATCAGCTACAAAAAGAATTTAAAAATCAAAATAAGAGAAAATCCTGACGAGAGTTGGGATTTATTTGTTATTATGAATAATAGATGAAGCATTATAAAAGGTAAAAAGTGATTTTATCTTTGCCATTGTAGATAAGTACCAAGAAGGTATGCATACAGTTTTGTATATTTGGATCTTAACATAAATCCACAATAATGTGTCACATATTTGATTTTATATTTAACAAACAATTTTTACTGAGTATATTAGGTCCGTTGATTGCTACAGGAACAGCATTACTAGTTTTTTATCTAACTCTCAAAAAAGATAAAAGAAAGGAAAAAAAACGAAAAAAAGCTGAAATAAAAAATAGAATAAGAAACTTTAAGAATTTGTTAGTTTCCTCAAAAGATCATGCTGAAAATACAATTTCGAACTTAATGCAAATGATAAATAGATATGAAAATGATTTAATTTCATTTCAATTATTACGATTTTCACCTAATAAATCATTTGAAAGATTAGATGAGAATTTAAAAAATGAAAATTATTTTCAAGCTTTTATCAAAAATTATGGTAAGGATAAGGTGGACAATTTTAATCGAATTTCCTTAATAATTGACTACTTTAACTTACAAATTGAAAGTTTATGGAAAATAGTTGAAAAAGCCCAAAATCATGATTATGAAAGGAAAAAAGCATTTAATGAAATTAGTAAAAAAGCTATAAATAAAATTGCAAGATTAACTATAATACCTGTTGATAGAATAAGCGAAGAAGAACTAGAACATATTGGTCAAATTTTGGTGGATTATCATATAAATATGGTAAACTCTATTGAACATAATTATATTTATTTAAGAAGATTTTTAGAAGAGGGTTTACGTAATCAAATATCAAATCCAAATATAACTGATTTGATTGAGGATATAAAAGAAGCATCAGAATTATTCAATGAAATACAATTTCAAAATCAACATCATAAAGAAGATCTTATTCAAATTAGAAATGAAATGCAACTTTCATTGGACAGATATAATTTTGAAATATTAAATTTAGAATAATACTACAAACATTGTAAAAATTTTGGCTCCCCCCAAATACCGCAAGAATTCTAAAAACAATAATATGATCTAAAAGTCCTTTTTAATCAGAATAATCCATTGCCCTGCCTTATCTATAATCCCCGCTCTCCAAAGTCTCTTGACTTTGAAGCAAGTTTAAAAGAAATAATCTTATTTAATAGCTTAAAGTAAGGAGACTTTGCGTAGCTGACATCTATTGATTGTGAAAATTTTGTATATTTGATATACAATTTATATCCATGATCATTGACTTTGCAGATATTCCACCATCAAATAAAGGTGGTAAATATCAAGATTTATTTGAACAATTTGCTTGTGCGTTTTTGGAAGCAAAAGGTTTTGAAATAGTTCAAAGACCAGATAGAGGTCCCGACGGGAAAAAAGATTTATTAGTTAAGGAGATACAAAAAGGCTTTAGCGGCACATCTGAAACTATATGGTTAGTGAGTTGCAAGCATAATGCACACTCAAATAAGTCGGTTAATGATACTGATGAGCCCGACATTTCTGATAGAGTAAAGAAATTTAATTGTGACGGCTTCATAGGATTTTACTCAACAATTCCTTCTTCAGGTCTATCAAATAAACTCCATAGTCTAAAAAACAATAGTAAAGGGTTTAATTATATTATTTATGACAACGCTAGGATTTCAAGTGAACTTCTCACGATGAACAAATCTCCAGCAATTATTGCAAATTTTTTCCCTAATTCTTACGATAAATATAGACAGTTAAATATTCAAAATAAACCTCCTGAAAGAACTTATAATTTTGAAATAAATTTGGCTGTTGCTAAAACTGCGTTGATTATTTTGGAAATTGATGAAATAGAAGAGAATTTTGAGAGTAAAGCTATAAACAAAAAAATAAATTTGCTAAATAAATTATTCAAATTTTATAAACATAGAAACGAAGAAATAGCTCACTCAATATTTGACTTTTTATATTCTGTATCTCAATCTGTCAGGAGCTCAGAGAGCATAAAAATTTCTGAAGTAATTAAGTCTCTAGTTTTTACATATTTTCCAAGCTCACAAGATTACTCTTCAGAAAAATTAGTTGAAAATGGGAAAAACTGTGTTCACCTTGCATACAACTTAATCTACGACGCTTTTATATGGATCGACAATTTCCAAATTGCAATTAACGGTCTTTTAATCTGGAAGTATCTATATAGATTTGCAAAAGAACATGATATTAGAGAACTGACTAAAGAAATTGAGCTATATTATCAATTTTTAAAAGATACCTTAAACAGACCAGAAAGGAAAGATTTAGTCAACGCCGGCAGATTAGTAAATATTTTTAAAAATGATTTAGATCGTTCCAGTATGTATTATCCTGATATACCAACAGATTTATATAGAATTATTTTAAAATCTAAAGATGGAATTACAGCAAAATTTGATTAACCAGATTTAAATATTAAAAAACTAATTACTAATGGAAATAGAAAAAATTATAGAAGAACTTCAGAATTTGGATCTTTCTACATATCCTGAAAAAGAAATAAAATACCTCTTAAGTCAAATCGGAATCATTTGTTCTATGCAAGTTAATTTCCACGCAGGAAAAATTGTAATGAGAGCACGTCCCCATGAATCTGAGGATATTAGATATAGAACCAGAGATGACTTTTCTTATAAACCTCAGAAATTTAATAAGACGTATCAAAGAGCCAGTACACCATATCAAACAATGTTCTATGCAACTGCAGTACCAGATAAACCGGAACCTGGAGAACTTGATAACCTGAGAATTATAGGAGTATCTGAATCTTTACCACAGTTAAGAGATAAGTCTTCTAGTTTATACAAAAAAATTTCATTTGGAAAATGGCATGTTGTTGAGGATTTAAAACTACTGTCAATTATTCATGAAGATAATTATTTTAAAGAAAGTAGTTATACCCGAGAGCTTATAAATGCTTATAATACAGCTACTCAAAATATTCCACAAGAAATTTTGAATAAAGTCCCTGACATTATTCAAAAGTCTTTAAAAATTCAGACATTTTTAGCGAAGCAATTCTCAAAAGAAAATATTTCTGCTGACTACGACTATATGATTTCCGCAATTTTTTCTGAGATTGCTATAAAGCAGGGATTTGATGGTATTTTCTATCCAAGTGTTAGAGTGAATGGTCAAGGATTTAATATTGCAATTACTCCCGAAGCAACTAAGAAACTTCGGCTCTTGGTTGCTGGCGAATGTTCTTTATACAAACATAAAGATCACACCGTTGTAGGTAATGATGCAGTAATAGAACTAAATAATAATGAAGACGAGTTTGATTTAATTGACCTTCCTAATAATCATCAGCTAGAGTGCTTAAACCAGATTAACCTAAATTCGTTGGATGAATTAAAAAATTATTGCTAAGCCTTTAAATAGTTGTGCAGTGCTGTGGATAAATATGCTTACAAAAAGTATTTTAAAAATTCTGTTGAAACAACTGTTAGTAGTTAAGTTTATTATTACTATGATAAATTTTAATATCCATTTATATTAATAATCAAAAATTGACCATGTGCTGTACCACATTGCTCTCCGAAGTCTCCTGACTTGAAGCAAGTTTAAAGGAAATGCTCTTATTTACCAGCTCAAAGTCGGGATACTTTCCACAGCAGACTGTTGACAGTATCGATGTTGAAGAAACAAGTGGTAATTTCTTCACTTCTCTTTCTACTACTGCTAACTGATGGCTCATCATTAGCAGATATCTTCGTACGTAAGGAATGCGATGAGGCGGCTTACATTAGTTTTTACTCAAGCAATATCCCTATAATTTCCTCATACAATGCCCGTAACTGTTCCTCTTTTAATGCATCGAAAAGCGTTCCCGCGTTGGTACACAGGACGACGCTGGTATTTTTGGAAGGAAAATAAAAAGCATTGGCACCGGCTCCGATACCACTACCCTGGTGACCGATCGCCTGCAGGCCGCCATTGGTTTTATAAAATTGTAGCCCTAAGCCATATATCGGAGTACCCTGATCACTCACCGTCACCTTCATTTCTTCCAGCAATGCGGGTGACAGTATCGTTTTGTCATGAAGCAGCTTGTAGTAAAATCCAGCTATATCCTGAACGGAAGCCACAATACCATCATCGCCAATGAAGGTACGTACTGTACCCAACTGCAACTCGCTCACATCGTTAAAGGTGCCGTCTATTTGCAGATAGTTAGCCGTCGTTCCTTCAGGAGCCGTAGGGCTTGCAGAACCCGCTATATAATAGGTGTTGGAAAGTCCAATGGCGTTAATTATTTTGTCTGTAATATACTGTCGATGTCCGTTTGGAGTAACACGATCAATAATAAGAGCCAGCAAGTGATAATTTATATTGCAGTACCCAAATGAGGTGCCGGGTTCAAATTTTGCAGGTTGATTGTATACATAGCTCAACACCTGTTCGCTCGTCATAGGCAGTGGCCCTGCAACAACATCGTTTAAAAACTGATCGCTATCCAAATAGTCAGGAAGGCCTGATGTCATCGTAAGCAGTTGCCTTACCGTAATGATATTTCCGTTGGGCAGATGATTACAAATGTCAGGAAGATAGGTGTTTACTTTGGCATCGAGATTAATTTTGCCCTCCTCTTTCAGTTTCAGGACAGCCACTGCGGTAAAGGTTTTTGAAATACTCTGCATATAGTGAAGTGCAGAAGCGGCCATCGGCTTTTCATTCATTACCGCGTCTCCTGCAACCAGGGTATAATTCCCGGAAGCTGCCTTTACACTAAGGCTTAAGCCGGGGAAGTTGGACAAAGCTCTATCGAGTTTTTGCTGCGCCTGCGCTTTTCTATCAGGTGATGGATTTGAATCGTCATGGCAACAAGAGGTGATAAAAATAACAACAGCTAGTAATAAAAACTTTTTCATAATAGGTAATTTGAATTATTTAAATGCAAAACTCAAATAATTCAAATTAGAACAGGTTTCAAAAGCTTAAAAGTGCATAAATCGGTACTTATTTGCTGGTATTTTATATTCGTTTGGGGGCTGGCCGGCATTCCTAATCTGAATATCAATAGATCTGTCAAAAACGGTAATTTAACTTAAAAGTCCCTTTCCCGCTCTTCGAAGTCTCCTGACTGTGGAGCAAGTCTAAAGGAAATAATCTTATTTATCAGCTCAACCTCGGGAGACTTTCCACACCAGAGCACAATATTTAAAAAATGATCACTGACAATCATTTCTCTTTCTGACTTATATCCTATTTTTGCAAAAAAACTAATGGACAAATTAAGTTTTCTGGAAGTTATTGCTGCGATGGCCGTTTTTGTATCGCTGCTGCTTGCCGTATTTTTATTAACGGTAAAAACAGAAAGAAAACTGGAAAACAGATTATTTGCAGCGTTCCTTATCATTAATGCCATTGATATCAGCGGGCTTTTTATGCATCTTTTTGTGGATAGTTATAATCTTAAAGCTTTCAAAATATCTGCTTACTTATTGGTCATGCCTCTTTTCTATCTGTACGTAAATGCCGTTTGCTATTCTGATTTCACCTTAAAAAGAAAGCATTTGCTGCATCTTATCCCTTTTATTATTGTCAATTTAATTTTAGTTCCAAGACTCTATCTGGCAGAAGGTAGTGCTAAAGAAGATTTCTTTACAACGATGTGGAACTCTCCTGAAATGTTGGTTTATCAACTCATCGGGGAACTGCAGTTTTTCTCTTATATCGTTGGTGTATTCCTTGTCCTTAAAAAATACAGGGAGATTTATCTTGAAAACTACACGAATCCCAACACCTTGCTATATAAATGGCTGTCTCAGCTTACCGTGATTTTCTTAGTCATCCATGTATGTATTATTTTAAAAAACATCGTAAGGTACACCCAGCACAGAGATCTGTTTATCTGGTTGAATATTGTGGCGGGAACGGTATTTTTATTGGCGGCCTGTTGGTTTATCTTAAAGGCATTAAATTATCCTGAGCTTTTCCGCAGAATTGATTCTACCCTACAACCGGCAAAAGACTTTGCAGAAACGCTAGAAACTGAAAATACAACTGACAAAACAAAAAGTTTTCAGATCGAACAGCTTAAAAAATTTATGGTTGAAACAGAACCTTTCTTAGAACCGTCATTAACGATTCAGGAACTGGCAGATCAGGTGAATATTCCCGTTCGTGAGCTGTCTATATTAATTAACCATCATCTCAATCAGCACTTTTTTGATTTTGTGAATGAATACCGCGTTAAAAAAGCAATGACCCTTCTGAAAGATCCCACGAAAAAAGAATATACGGTGTTAGAAATTTTATATGAAGTGGGTTTCAATTCAAAATCTTCTTTTCATACTTCATTTAAAAAGTATACAAACCAAACACCAACAGCATTCAGAAACAGTTGATAACTAATCAATTGTAAATACTCAAACTCTGCCTTGCAGATAATCGGACTCATTGTATTCATTAAAAATGAGTCCGACTTTTTTATACGGACTTTTTTCAGGATTCTCTACAGCATATTTGCATCAGATTATGAATATCAAATTAAAATTCTGACCATGAAATATGCAATCCTTATTTTATTTTTTGCCTTACTTGGCTGTAAAAGTGTTTACCCAATCAATCAGCAAAATGTTGAAAATGCCATTACAAAAAATGCGCTTCAGTTATTAGAGGACAAAAGATTTCATTCGGTTTCCATTGCCGTGCTTAAAGATGGACAATCCACCATACAACATTTTGGAGAATTAACGATTGGAAAAGGAAACAAACCCAACGATTCTACCCTTTATGAATTAGCTTCTGTCACTAAAACTTTTACAGGTTATATAGCCGCTAAAGCTGTGCTTGATCAAAAAATTCATTTAGAGGATGATATCAGAATCTATCTTGACGAAACCTATCCCAATTTAGCATTTAAAGGGGAACCTATAACAATCAAACACCTCATCACCCATACCAGTGGATTTCCCAATTTCCCTATAAAAAGCGAAAACAAAAAGGCTTTTTTTGAAGGATTAAAACTCATCAACATTGAAACTAAACCCGGAGAGACATATTCCTATTCAAACACGGCTCCGGAATTGACCGCCTATATCCTTGAAAAAGTGTATCAAAAATCGTTTGAAGACCTGGTCATTGAATTTATTTTGAAACCCAATACCATGAATCAAACTAAGTTTACCCTCAATGAAGATGACAGAACAAGATTGGTAAAAGGCTATAACGATAAAAACGAGTTAATGCCCAACTTCAACAGAACATTATGGGGCGGTATTTCAGGATTGTACTCTACCACTACGGATCTGGTGAAATATATGAAGCTGCAGCTTGACACATCAAATCCTATTGTCAAAGAATCTCATAAAAAATTATATAAAGAAGGCTCTGATTTTTGGGAAGGGTATCATTGGTACATCATAGAAAATGATCATCAATTAATATACAGGCATCACGGAGGGATCTACGGAATGCAGAATTGGTTTGTGATTTATCCTAAACAAAATATAGGGATATCCATATTAACAAATACCAGCTTTAATGAAACAGGAGAAATTTTAGAAAAAGTAGTTAACCAGTTGTTTGATGATATAAAGGTCAATTAAACCTAATAATTTCACCAATAGCCCGATAGCGCCGTTTTTTAATTCGCCAAATCTGTTTTTTACATTTATTTTTACACCCATTAATCAATCGTTTCAGCTGAGCAGATTTCCTAACTCTTAAAAAAGTTAATTCTTTTTATCAATCCTTATGAAAGAGGTACATTTAGCCACCATAAATCCTTATAACCACTTTTATAAAATTGATCTATACAACACTTTTAAATATTGCTATTTTTCAGGGAATAGTCTTAGGCGTAGTTATTCTAAAATCTTCCCTGTTCAATAGTAAATCAAATAAGTATTTAGCCTACTTACTATTTGCACTTTCCATGGTTTTACTGAATTATGTTTTTGAACTTGAAGGTGCATTTACATCCTATCCTTTGCTGCGTTTTCTGGACTATATTGAGTGGATGTTTTTACTGCCTGTCTTCATCTTCCTGTTTATCATAAACCGAATTGATGATACCGTAAGGAACAAGCAAAGAACTTATTTATACTACATTCCATTTGTCTATTCCTCTACTTTTGTTATTCTATACCATCTTAATGATATTTTAGGAATTTATAAAATCACAGGTTCAGGCAATTTCATCATCAATATACTTGGGATGATTCAGCTCTTATTTGCCTTTATCATCATCCTGTTTCCACCTTTTTATTCTTATTTTATGATAAGGCACTTAAAAGACCCAAAAGAGAAAAAATGGGTCATTACCTTATTAACGACGCTTTATTTATTATTATCTACCTGGCTAATTACGTATATGACTGGCTTCTTTTTTGGAATAGACATTTCCTCTACCATGAGTGGTCTGGCCTTATCGGCAACATTTATCATGCACTGGACAGCCTATATAGGCATTTACAAATACAAGCTTGCCAAAAACAAAGAGGCTGTCTACCATTTTCTCAATAATGATTCAGCTATTTCGTATCCCAATCTGCCAATTGTCCAGAATAGTACACCACAGGAATATAAGGAATCTATTACGGCAGATAATCTTTATTTTCAAAAGCTGGAGCTGCTTTGCAAAGAACAGCACATTTATACCGACAGTACATTAAACAGAGAAAAAGTCGCTGAAAAATTAGGTATAAGCTCGGGATATGTTTCACAAATTGTAAACACAATAACCGGAGACAATTTTGCCCATTATATCAATCAATATCGGGTGGAAGCGGTCAAGGAAATGATAGCCAATCCGGAATACGACAACTATAATCTGCTTACTATGGGACTGGAAGCGGGATTTACTTCAAAAACCACATTTTATAATGCCTTTAAAAAAGTGACCGGTCAGACACCCAATGAATATAAAAATACCATCAAATAAGTACCATTTTCTCCATTTTTAAGCTTTTGGAACCCGTCCTAATTTTTATTATTTGAGTTTTGCGCTTAAATAATTCAAATTACTTTTTTTATGAAAAAGAACTTTTTACTAGCAATGATTTTGTTTGCTTTTTATTCTGCTAATGCTCAAAACACCAAAACCAATGAAGATCCATCTGAGAGAAAAAATGAAATTAAACTGAATCTAATTTCTCCTTTAACTGGAGCTCTTGAGGTAGGTTATGAACGTCTTCTCAACAAAAATTCCTCACTGGGGATCTCTGCATTTATTGTTTATGATCACACAAAAAATGAGGATATGAATTACTACATCTCCCCGTATTACAGATATTATTTTGGTAAAAAATACGCTTCCGGTTTTTTTGTCGAAGGATTTGGAGCGTTTACTTCCATTGATGGAAAAAAAATATACGATACACCTGCCAAATTAACATTCACTGAAAACAAAGATGTTTATGATGTTGTGCTGGGTGCTGGTCTGGGCTATAAACTGGTCACAAAGAAAGGATTGGTTTTTGAAGCCAACGTAGGCTACGGAAAACTTTTGTTCAATGCAGACAAAACAGATCATACCGTAGTTGCAAAGTATGGACTGAGTATTGGCTATCGATTCAAATAATAACCTAAGAAGGAAATGATGTCAGGATCAGAAGCCGATATTATATGGATCGTTAACCATTACGACAGACTTTGTTGTCATGGGAAGAACAAAACGTACACCATCAAATAAAAGATTCTGATCCCGTTGTTTCTATTTTTTTCAAATAGTGTTTTGGTTATATAATCTCTGAAATCCGGAGCCTTCGGAGGACAGAATTAATCAAACCAAAAAAAAAATCAGAGCAGAAATGATCTGCCCTGATTGATATCTGAATAACAATTGTTGAATTCTTTTCAGCAACACTTATGAATTATTTGAAAAAAACATATCTTTTTCAGACACTCCTTTTGTTGTTTGATCATTTACATAAACAGGAACCCCACCTACCCATGTTTCTAATACCGGAATATTTCGCATCTTCATGTATTGTGTGGATTGAGTCGTTAATGAAAGAGGATCCTGCTCTAATATAACAAAATCAGCAAAGTAACCTTCATCAAGTGAACCTACCCATTTATCTGCGTAACACTGCCATGCAGCGTCATAAGTAACAGCAATCAAAGCCTGCTCTGGGGTAAGACATTCTGCGCTATTCAAAACTTCAATGCTTGTGGTCTTCTTTTCCATTATTCTGGTAATCGACTGCTCCATCATTCTTAAAGGTCCCAATGGACTTACTTCATTATCACTGTGAAGGGTAATTCTCATCCCTGCTGCAAGGGTTGAACCACATAGGTCAAGCATTTGCGCTTTTTCACCGAATATCACTTTCTTAAAGGCGTATCCCCAGTAGCCCACATGACCTATCAGGAAACTCGGTGAAACACCCATTTGCAGCATATTGGTAATTTGATCCGGTGTCAGAAGTGAGCAGTGCTCTATACGGTTACGAAGCTCAGGACCCCTATATTGAGCAAGAGTACGCTGGTAAGCATTAATGGCAAATGTTACTGCCTGATCGCCATTAGCATGAATCATTAGCGGCCAGCCTTTTCCAGCCACCACCGTATTGATTAACGTGTTATAGCTTGGTGGAATCGTATGCGCAGGAATACCTGTCTGCGGGAAATTAAATATCCCGGTATTATCAGCAGGATCACATAAATAAGGTGTACTTTGATAACCGGTTAATCCCTGGTTAGAACCATCTGACACGACTTTAACATGTCCATAATAGACAGGTTTGTATTGGTCAGGCTCTTGATAAGTATTCAGTTTATCGGCATCTTCCTGGCTGGAACAAATATAAGCCCCACCCGTTCTTACCAATTCAGGATGCGTATCAGAATACAGTTTCAATAAGGTATCAAAACCTTTGTTTAGTCCTGCATCATACATAAAAGTGACCCCTCTGGAATTAGCCAGCTGAAAAAGCTCAGTGAGGTATTTATTAATATGGATGCTCATAGCCAGGATCTGCACCATTACGACTTTCAGTGCCGGGGTCATTTCCGGACTTTCCTGCAGTTGCCCATTGGTTTTCCTGATATAATCGTCAGCTGAATCATATTGTTTCTGCACCGTATCACTATGTTTGTATACATGCTCTAATGCTTTGGTGTTCAGGTAAAGGGTATGCATGGAAGCACTCAACAACATGACAGGTTTTTCATTATTAATACTGTCCAGCACTGTGTTATCAATAGTCTGTAGCTCTTTGGCCCCATCTGCTTTTACCACAAAAGGCATAAGGGACGGATCCAATCCTCTTCCCAGGATCACATATCCGGGAATATCGTGAACGTTTTTGTTGATAATCGCTCCTACAGAAGTCAGGTCGTATAGAGGCTGTAAATCCTGTCCGTTAAAAGGGCTTACATCCAGCCAATCGGACATCATAGCGGTAGGAACCATATGGACGTGGGGTTCAATAAGGCCAGGAAGCAATGTCTGTGTTTCTTTTAATTCTTTTATATCATGTCCCGGATAATGTTTGTGCATATATTCCTCTACATCTTTTACCTCACCGGTTATCACAACTTTTCCATCAGCGATTCCAATAGCTTTTACAGGATCCGTAGATCCGCCAATCATGGGGCGGATAATTCCTCCGCTGATCATCAGGGGGCCTGGCTTTTGAATGTTCGTTTTTCCGGGATGAGGCTTCATTTTCGCCAGATTTTCCGGACTGAAAAGTTCTTCTTTAAGAATTTTTAAAACAGGATTGTTGCAAGCACAGTGTGTGCAGCCATGCGTGTGTTCATGTAATTTTTCCATAAGAATAATTTGATTTTAAGTATATGGTTAAGTTTAGTTTTTATTGGTATCTCTAATGATTCATCATCTTTAATACATAGAAAAGCAATCTTATCACAGGATAAAATTTATTATAATATTAAAACTATAATGGATAATTTTTAGAATATTATATTTAAATAAATATTTATATATAAATAATTTTTATTTATTTTCTTGTATTAGTTTATTTTTATAAAAATAATAAAAATATTCATTCGCCCTACTTTTTTCACTATATATTGATTATTTTTTTACATCTAAGATTTTAATTTACAGCATTTTCCCATTTAATTCACACTTACAATACTTATTTTAAAACCTTGTACAAGACATTTTATCTCGAAATCCTCAATTACAGGATATTATTAATCTTAATAAGAAGTTAAATATCACACCGGAAGTCTTTAAATGATTAAATTAGCCCAGAATTAAAATGCGCTAAGATTTCTATGAAAAATATATTCTTTGTATTGCTTATTTCAACGGTACAACCTGTACTGGCACAGACTAAATTAGAAAAAGCAATTACCAGCCTTGAGAATAATTACGACCAGGAAAAAGTATACATCCTTACCGATAAATCACAATATGCAGCGGGTGACAAAATCTGGTTTAAAAGCTTTGTATTTGATGGATACAACCGGTCTGCATTATCCACGACTCTATTTGTGGAACTCTACAGTGCCGATAAAAAGGTAATAGACTGGAAAACAATACTTCTGACCAATGGTGAAGGCAGCGGAGATTTCCAACTGAAAGAAGATCTTCCTGAACAGGTTTATTTTGTAAGAGCTTATACGCCTTATATGACGAATTTTAACGAAGATTTTCAGATTGTTAAAACCATTCCGGTGTACAATCCTAAATCCACTGAATCTCTGGTGATTTCTAAAAGTTCCGACTGGTCTGCAAAAGCCTTTCCGGAAGGCGGAAACTTCATTAACGGGATGCCTTCGAAATTTGCCGTAAGATTATCAGGCACTTCCCTGCCGGAAAACTGGAGCGGAAAAGTCATTGATGCACACAACCCCAACGTCCCTATAACGACATTTAAATCTTTTGACAAAAACGTTGCCTCCTTTAAAATAACGCCTGCCTCCGGAAAAAAATACCAGGTTGTCATTCAGGATAATGCAGGAAAAAGTCAGACCATAGATCTGCCACAGGTTGCGGACAACGGTCTCAATCTGGAAGTTTCCAGCTCTAAAGACGGCATTAAATACACCTTAAAAGGCGTCAATTTAAAACAACAGCTTAAAAATTATAAAGTTGTAGGAACGATCAATAACCACCTGGCTTACAAAGCCAACATCAACCATTTAACGAATGAAGCCACCAGCCTTATTCCTACAAAAATCAGCAATGGAGCTAACTGTATTCTGCAATTGGCCATTTTTGATGAACAGGACAATCTGGTTGCCCAAAGACTTTGCTTTATAAAACCCGGAAATCTAAAGATTGAGAAAGCAGAAATTGTAGGCCAGAATATAACATCAACTCCAAGATCTTTCAATAGCATTGATCTTTCTCCGGAGTCTTATTTTAAAAATTATACCGTTTTGGTCAGTGAGGATGACGGAACCCAGGCTCCGGAAGAAGAAAATCTTCTGAGTGGACTTTGGTTAACGGGAGATTTTACAACAAAAATAGACAGCCCGGCACAATATTTTTCTAAAAATGCCAATACTGAAGCGTTGGACGCGCTCCTTATTTCTGAAAAGTGGCAAAGATTTGACTGGAATTCCGTCCTTAGCGGATCTGTACCAACCATTAAACCCAATGCTCAGCAATATCTTTCTTACAAGGTAAAACCTATTAAAAATGGTTCCATGCTGGTCAACACCACTGTAAGTTTAATGCTGAAATTAGGCAATCGTGAAGCTGCCCTTAATCAATTTCAAACGGATCAAAACGGATATGTCTATTTAAATAATCTGAACTATGATGAACCTTTGAATGTTTCATTATTTGTGAATTCAGAAGATAATAAAGAATCTAATACGGATAATTTATTTGTCACCATAGAGCCATTAGTTAATCCCGTATCATTTAAAGGCAATTTTCCTGGTACAAAATATACATTGGTAAAAGCCGGTGAACATAAAACCCTTCCTCCCACCATTTCCAGAGCCATCAATACACAGAAAAACAGTAAAAAAACCCAGAATACGGATGTACAGATTGAGGAAGTAAAAATAGTAGGAAAAAAGACAGATCCGAAAGAAGACCTGGACAAACAACTGTCTACCGGAATGTTCAGTTCAATGAATTCCACTATATTCGACTTTGTGAATGAAGACCAACATATCGCCGGGTCAGGGAATATATTAGACTGGCTTCAGGGAAGAGCTGCCGGTTTGACGTTTCAAAGAAACAGCTCAGGGATTAACGTTCCTTATATCCGCGGCCAGCAAGCTAAGCTGTATTTAGATGAAACCGCTACTGATGCTTCAATGATTGCCAACCTTCCTCCAAGCAATATTGCCATGGTAAAAATCCTTAAAGGCGCAGGATTGATAGGCGATGCAGTACTCATCTATACCATGAAAGGGAATATGAAATCCAAAAGCAATGAAAAAGAAGCCCCGAAGAACAACTCAGCGGTCATCAAAGGCTATGATCAACCTTCGGAATTTCCTATCGAAATGCTGGATAATGATGATCCCGCCAAGAAAGTTGACAATGATACCCGTGAAACCCTGTACTGGAATCCTAATTTATTCGACAGCGACTATGTTCCCCCAAGAATTAAATTCTTTAATAATGACAGCGCAAAACAATATAAAGTTCTGATCATCAGTTTTGATGAAGATGATAATCTTTTGTATGATCAGCGAATTTTTAAATAGTATATTTTTCAGGATTAAAAGGCCTTTCAGTTTCTGAAAGGCTTTTTTGTTTGTTTCAATTATTAAAAGATCAATCTATTGTCTATATTGAGAAGTTGCCTATATTTGAGCATCATCAAAAATCACAGAACACCAAACGCTTCCCCATGAACATAAAATTGAGCTATCTCTTTATTCTATTATATGCTCTTGTCAGCTGTCAGGAAAAATCAATCGTTAATGATCTGACATTTTCTAATTATGTAGGGCATCCTAAAAAAATTACGGAGATCGTCACTTTTGCCAATCAGAATACGGATAAAAGTATTTCTTATTTTGATAAAGATGGTTTTCTGACAAAAAAGGAAAGCTATAATGTAGCCAAAAGCGAATCGCCAGGTAAAAGAATGATGAGTGACATTCTTATCTATGATTCGAAGGATAAAGCGAAAAGGCATTTCGAAACCATTAATGCTGAAAACAAAAACGTACAAGCTAAAGGCTATTTTGAGAAAGTTTCCGATTCGTTGTACAGAAGGGTTTCAAATTCTGAGATTACCGTCATGTCGCTCAACAAGTTATTGTATCTGGACAAAAATAACCGTCTTGCAAAAACAGAAGAAACCGGACATTTTAATGGAACCCCAATTAAAAATATCATTATTTACTCCTATACCAATGATGTAAAAAGTGAAATGCTTTTTGAAGATTTAATGAATCACAAAAAATCCAGGCTAATTTATAAAAATATAAAGCTAGACCGGTATGGCAATTCTGTTTATGAAGAATTAGTGGATGATCATGGAACTTTACAGCAAAAGATAGAAAGAGAATTTGAGTATTATTAATTGAAATTCTGTTAACATTAGTTTGCAAAAGAGTGGTTTCAGTGCTCATTGTACTTATAGGACACGGGCAATATGCACGCACCAGCAGGAATTTATTGATTTCAAATTGAATCGGTCTACTAAATATATAATAAAATTTAATTTTATTGTAATGACGCTTTACAAAACTATTTATTAAAATTTTCTTGAAATTGATATTTTAAATGGAAGAACCAAAACCAGTAATGTCACAGTTGTAAACACTATATACATTAGAGTTAATGATAACTAATATACCAGAATATGAGGATTTTGAAAAAGTAGCAAAAAGAATGTTTAATTCAAGCACTTGAATCATTTTTTAGAATTTATTGTAATTATAAAGAATATGATAATAATAATAATAATAATAATATAAATGAAGAAGTACCTTTAAATGAGGTTTGGGAGCATAACAAGCCTACATTTAGAACATCTATTATCTTATTACATCAAGGAATTGAAACTTATATGAAAAGTGTAATTGTAAGAAATTCGCCTTATTTACTTCTTGAACAAAAAAGATCAGATTGGCCGAGTCTACCAAAAAGTAAAGATGTAGATTACTCCACTATGTACACATATGCAGGAGAGAACCTTCTTAATACTTTTTGTACTGTAACTAATGGTAAACTGAATTCAGAAAAAATAAAGTTTATTGAAGATATTCGCCAAAATAGAAATAAGGCAATTCATGGAGCTGGAAATATATTAAATAATCCAAGTACTCTAATACTTGATATACTAACAGCATATACTTATTTTTTTGGAAAAGATCAATGGTTTAATGATATAAAAAAATGGAATCAATCGAATCCTCTTTTTGGTTACTATAGTTGGAATTTTGAGAGTATACAATCATATAAATTTTTAGATTTTCTGGAAGTGACAATTGGTGTAAAACAACTAAAAAAATTTTTAAATTTTGATTTGAGTGGAAGAAGATATCTTTGCCCAGCTTGTTTTTATGAAATAAACTCAAAAGGTGAACAATTAAAAAGTAAATGGGCATTTCTCACGCCCAATAAACCTTCTTCAAAACTTTTATACTGTATCAATTGTAATTCTGAGAATGAAATAAAAAGAGTGGATTGTCATATTAAAGATTGCATGGGAAATGTAATAGATATTGATGATATTTGCCTTACGTGTGGTGAAAAACAATGAAAATTTTATTTAAAAATATTCTTTTAACTGGAAAAATTTCTACTTCAAGGTTACTATTTTCTCTTCTAAATAAAGACTTTTTCGCTTAATGGACTTTATTTAACATCATCACCAAAACTTTCTTACAAAAAAATAAGAACTCTTATTTTTTTGTAACTATAATTTATCTAACATTGCAAAAAAAACCATGAAAAACTCAAGACTAGTGTTAGCCGCTATTGTAGTGCTATGCTCGGCAATGAATGTAACGGCTCAAAAAAAGAAACAGATGGCTCCATCAGCACACGGACCTATGGAAATGCCTAAAGATGCTGAAGGTCAGGTGATGGCCGGAGGCGAGAAAGCCATAAGCTATTATTATAAGACCAACGATCAGGTTACCTTTACCTATGATGCCAGCTATAAAAATGCGGATGTATACATTACGGAAGACGGTACCAAAAAATTAATGTACAAAGCCAAGCTGGATGGTACAGGCGTTGATACCAAGCTAAAAGCACGAATCTATCATTATAAAATATACAGTTCAGACCGTAAAACCCTTTTATTCACCTACGAAACAGAAGCATCAGCGACCAGCTTAATAAAAATGATCGCGGTATCTCCGGCAAAAACCTCTACTATTCTGGATTTCTCCCAGGTATTCGGCCCTACTGAATATACGCTGGGTAAAACGGAAACGTTTGAGAAGTTTCCCATTTTTTTATACTATTCAATATTTAATGCGCCTAAAAAGTAACGGCATTATTTAAAAAAAGCACATCCAATCTCTGAACTCTCCTGACTTTGGAGATTGTGATTTTTAATACTGCCCATTCTTACCTATCAGGCACCCACGCCGGCAGGGAATAAGTTCTTATTACCTCCAGGAATTCATTTCATAGTTTGAAAAATTTACTTTCATATCTTCTATCCTGTCTTCAAGGGCTTTGATGCCTGTATGCAGATATTCTTCCTTCTCAGATTCATTCAAGGTATATATGATATCGAATCCCGGGATTGGTCTGGCAATAGGAACAAATACTGTAATATGGCCGTCCTCTTCGTAAACATAATATTGCCATTCTTTTTGTTCGAGTAATTTCTTTTTGTTCATTGTTTCAATTCTAACCTATTTTCATCAAGCAGTATGTTCTCACGTTGTATAGCGGCAGATCCCTTCTAAAAATAACAGATACCTCCCCGGCTGATATTCTCCATAGGAAAACAGGTAGATCGCCTCATTTCTCTTTACATAATGAATTTCCAATCCATCTTCAGATACATACTTTTCAATAAAACTATCGACCGGATTGAACTTACTTTCTTTCATTAGGGTATTAAGACTTTGATCCCTTATTTCTTTTTTTAATTCTCGTAATGGATGGTTGTAAAAATCCATCAGTTTGAACGTTTGATTTTCAATTGCAAAAACATGTTTGAGAGCTTTTTCTTCATCTCCGTCAAATAATTTCCGCCTGATCATTTCAATGTTTTCCATCATAGCAGGATATAATGATATGCCCCAAACGATATCTTGCAGCATTTTCGCATACTCCGTATTGGATTCTTCTCCGAGAAAATTCCTTACAACCATTACCGCCATTGGATATTTCTGATACGCTTCATCTTCCGTATATGCTGTATGATCATCAATGACCGTTTTTTTTATATCCACCAATTGACGGTAAAAAGAAATGTTCATGGAATTATCGGGAAATTGCTCATATTCTTCTTTGGCCCGTGCTAAAGCTTTTTCTACGATTTCACGATAGTATTTTTTCGTTAGCCGGTCTTCTAAATCTGTATACATGGGTTGTTCTGATTCATTAAAACTTTGTTTGGGTAGATCAATTGCGCTGGAATAATTGAGGATAACTCATCATTAATGAGTATACCGTCTCATATTGATTTGATTCTTGTTGATTTCAACGCTGTCTGAAGACATCAATTCTACCCCGGAATACATTTCGTCAATTGAAAAATAAGTCGGCACTTTGCTGCCTGTGCTTTTTTGAGCTTCTTCCCAGCAGGATGTAAACCAATCGTCAAAAATTTCATACTTTTCCTGCTCGTATTCTTCCATCATTTCTTCCCATTCCTCTTCATGCTCAAAATCATCCTCCAAATCACTGACTGCATCCAGTAATTCTTCTGACCTTGAGAAATAATCATTCAACTCATTTCTTAAGAAATCGTTTTCTTCCGTAATAGTTAAACCAGCTGCATTGGAGCCAAAAAACACCATGGTAAACCACTCGTGACGGTATTCAAAATTATGTGCAGCAATATCCTCTTTGCTAAAATTGGGAAGCATCACAACAGCTTTTCCACTGAGGACATTCACCAACTCATCAATTATTTTTTCACGAATATCGTTTAAAGCTGACTGCAATATTGCGTTGGATTGTTTGAGTTCCTGTATTGATTCCATTGGCTATTTTGTTAATGTTAAATACGCTCATTTAGAGATTGAATGATCATGCATTTTATGATAGAGGTTCACCGTCTTTTAGAAGATTATCAGCTATTTTTTCTGCTTCTTGAATATTATATGTAATCCTGTTATCCTGACTGATCAAAGACCGAAAACTATCCAGGTATTTTCTCCATGTGTTTTTGTCATAATGAACAAGTACCGGAAACAACTGACTGGCCTGGTAGTACCTTTTGTTTTCTAAAGCCTTTTGCATGGCCTGTTCTATTTCCTTCAAAAGTGGCGCGCAATCTTTCTTTAAGAGAAAATCCTTCAGGTTACATTCAAAGAACCGGTCACCATACAGATGTAAAAACTGTTGGATATAAGGATATAATTCCTGTTCACTTTTTCCATTGAATGTTGCGATGTACAATGCATTGGTGATGACATCATAAGCATTATCTTCACCATGGAGCCTGTGAGGTTCAAAGCTCTCTTTTTCGTCCCATTTTTCGGCAATGAAAAGGTCAAGGAATTCAAAACCTTCCGGTATAGACCACGCGATTAAAATAAGCATGGCCTGACAAGCTAAATATCGGTTTTCATCATGAAGAAGTCTTTTTAAGTGATCAACTCTGTCAGAATCTATTTTTGCAAGGAGTTGTACTTCGTTTAAGTCATATCCTTCGTATCCTTCTTCATTGAAGTAATAAAGGAGTTCATGGAGTTCGGTATTCATTTAATCAGCTTTTAGAGTGGGTTATAAAAGTAAAAACATCTGCCCTTATCGGTATCGTTAGTTATTTCTATATGCAGTATAAAACCGGGTTTATCAAGATGGTAAGAAATATTCAGTTTCATCTTTGGTATTATGATCTTTCAGGGTGATGTTAATCGTTGATCCGGGATGAGGTACAAATTTTATTGAATAAAAGCTCAGATGATACAATCCGGGCCTTACCTTTTAACTTATCCAGCCAACGGGTTGATTTTACCTTTTAACGCAGATGATTAATTTAACTTAAAAAAGAAATACACAACTGCTGCCCACTCTTTTTTAATGCCTCTGGCATAGCCAATCGTGCTGCGACTGCTGTTTTCTACCGTTCCATCGTCTTTGATGTAGCCAATGGTTGAACGGCTGCTGTTTTCTACGGTACCGTCTTTTTTAACATAACCTACAGTAGAACGGCTGCTATTTTCTATAGTCCCGTCACTTTTGATATAACCGATGGTTGAGCGGCTTTTATTCTCAATGGTTCCGTCCGACTTGATATACCCTACGGTGGAACGGCTGCTGTTTTCAATGGTTCCATCTGATTTGATGTAACCCGTCGTACTGCGGCTTCCCGATTCTATGGTTTGTGCACTTGCCATCGAAAAGCTGAAAAGAAGAAAACCAATGACTCCTATTTTTTTCATGATTTTTAATTTTTTAATGGTTATTGTTTTTGATGTATTTGATCTGCTAAAAATACAGATTCCTCTTAAAAAAACAGCGCCACTTAAAAGATAAGTGACGCTATTTTTTATAGATCCTGCTTCCGCACGATCATTGATCATGTTTATCGCTTGATCACTTTTACCGTTTTCACGAAATTATTCACTGCATTTACTTTCACCTGATAAACGCCTGATGGGAAAGCAGAAACATCAATCGTTCCTTTGGTATCATTGATCGCTTTAGTAAGCACCTGCTGACCGGCCATATTGTAAACTGTTACCGAAAGAATCTTTTGGTCAAAAGAAACCGTCAGGATATCACTTACCGGATTCGGAAATACTTTCAGTTGATCTTTCTGTGCTGAAACTTCATCAGTTCTTAAAACAGCACCTGATGTGCAGCCAATAGGACTAAAGATTCTTCTTTGGATAAGTGTACCATCTCCGAGCTGGCTCTTTCTATTGTCTCCGCTCCCTGATAAAAATCCGGTGTTACTAATAACAAATGAATTATTACTCCCTGCTACTGCCATTTTTCTGTCGGTAGCTGTTCCAATAAGTACGGGGGTTAATCTCGAGATGCCTGTACCGTCTCCTATCTGTCCTCTCTCACTACTTCCCCAAGACCATAGAGTCCCGTCTGTTTTGATGGCTACTGAATTAAAATTCGCCGTATCAAAACTTTTCCAGTCGGTGGCTGTTCCTACCTGACCCGGCGATGTTCTGGAACTTCTGGATCCGTTCCCCAATTGTCCGGATAAATTATTGCCCCAGCTCCAAATAGTTCCATCTGTTTTCATAGCCATAGAGTGATCTCCGGCAGCATCAACACTTTTCCAGTTTGTCGCCGTTGTTATTCTTACCGGCGTTGTTTTACTGGTTGTATTTTCGTTCCCTAATTGTCCGGAATAATTCTGACCCCATGCCCAAAGGGTTCCGTCTGTTTTTATTCCTAAAGCATGATCGTCTCCGGCAGCAATACTTCGCCAGTCAGCGGCAGTTCCTACCTGTGTGGGTACAATTCTGCTGTAGGTACTTCCATCTCCATAGTTACCATAATTATTATGTCCCCACGCCCATAGTGTTCCGTTGGCTTTTAGGGCTAATGTAAAATTATTTCCAACGGTAACACTTACCCAGTCGTTTGCCGATCCTATTTTCAACGGACTTGTTCTGTTGTTGGTCGTTCCGTCTCCCAATTGTCCGAATTGATTATTACCCCACGCCCATAGCGTTCCGTCTGTTTTAATAACCACTGTATGATTATATGCGGTAGCTATTTTCCAGACATTTGAAATGGCTATAGGTGTTGGAGTCGATCTGTTGGTCGTAGTCCCATCTCCCAATTGTCCGTATTCATTGATTCCCCATGCCCATAATGTTCCGTCTGTTTTCGTTGCTAACGTATAGTTATCTCCTGAACTTACAATGTTCCAGCAGCCTGTGCCGCCAGAAAGTGTGGTAAAGGTCCCACCCGGAATCCAACTTGTCTGGCTCGTTGCGCAATGAGCTGCTACCCAGTAATAGTAGGTAGTCCCTGGCAACAGATTATCCAGATTGACTGTTGTAGAAGTTGTTGTTTCATTGATACCTCCAATAATTGGGTTGGTGCTGTAGGTATACAGATATCCGTTAGCTGGTGCCGTTGTCGGCGCCGTCCAGTTAAGGGTAGCCGTCCCCGAAGTAATATTAGTAGCAGAAAGCTGTGTTGGAACAGCACAGTTTGAAGGACAAGCTACAGATGTAAGTGTGTTTTTTTCAATAAAGGTACCATCACCCAACTGACCATTGGTGTTAGATCCGGAAACTCTTAAAGATCCGGAAAAAGCTTGGGTAAGAAGATGCGAGTATCCGATGGAAATCATCATATTATCCGTAGTGGTGCCCAATTGTGTTGGTGATGTAATGTCCGTTGTTCCGCTTCCAAACATTCCGGATGAATTGCTACCCCAGCCCCAGAGTGTTCCCCCTGTTCTTATTCCAACAGATTCTCCTGATGCTGCATCTATACGGATCCAATTGCTTGCTGTTCCGATTTGGGTCGGAGCTTTTTTAGCCACTGTGGTTCCGTCTCCCAACTGACCTGATCCATTGGATCCCCAGCCCCAAAGGGTTCCGGTGGATTTTAATGCTAATGTATGACTCCCTCCTGCGGCTATCTTCAGCCAGTTTGTAGCAGTTCCTATCTGTTTTGGAGAAACATCATAGATCGTAGTTGCGGTAGTTCCATTCCCTAATTCTCCGTTGGTATTTCTCCCCCAGGTCCATAAGGTTCCGTCTGTTTTGATACCTACGGAATAATAGTCTCCGGCAGATATTTTATCCCAATTGGTGCCGTTTCCTACTTTGAACGGAATATATCGATCGATTTTGGATCCATCTCCTAACTGCCCGTCAAAATTTCTCCCCCAAGACCAGAGGGTTCCGTCTGTTTTAAGGGCTAATGTATGGGAATCTCCGGCACTAACAGCTTTCCAATTGGTTGCTGTTCCTATTTTGACCGGAGTAGTCCTGATGATGGTCGTATTATCTCCCAACTGTCCATATCGGTTCGCTCCCCAGGCCCATAAAGTTCCATCCGTCTTAATGGCCACTGTATGGTCATATCCGGTACTTACTGTTTTCCAGTCGCTTGCTGTTCCAACCTGCATTGGAGCATTTCTTCGAATAACTCCTGCGTCTCCAAGCTGGCTGGAAGAATTGCTCCCCCATACCCATAAGGTACCGTCTGTTTTAATACCTGCTGAATAATAGTCTCCAGCACTGATCGTTTGCCAGCAACCTGTTGCGTTTTGAGGAATCGCTTTAACGAGTCCCTGCTGTGTATATCCTATCCAGATCGTATTGGTGTTCTGGGTTTTCACAACATTGAGAGTGTTGTTGGGAAGGCCGGCACCTGCCGATGTATAGGTAACGCAATCACTAAAGTTTTGTAACCCGCTTCCTCCGTAGCCAATCCATACTTCATTGTTACTATCTACATCAAGGGTATTTATTGAAGAATTGGCCACGCAAGAGCTCCCTATAGAATACGTGTTGAGTAAAGCTCCAAAAATAGAATAGGTAAGCATCCCGCTATTGGTGTCAACATATACAATATTATCATCAATTTTCACTACTTTCTCGGCATCCTGTACGATGAAATTAAAATTGGTACCGTCAAATTTGTACAGTGCCCCGTTATTGGTAACCCAGACTCCACCATTTGTGTCAGTCTTCAGGGAGTTTATATTGGGAAAAGAGGAATTGGTCGTCCATGTTGTCCCATTAAATTTAGTAAGCCCGTCTGTTGTGATCACCCATAAATTATTGGCCGTGTCTACAGCAATATTTTTAACTGCATTGCTGGGAAGGCCGGAGTTGGCGGTTGTGTAATTAGTCCAGGTTGTTCCGTTGAATACAATAATTCCGTTATTCTGGGTAGCCATCCATTTTCTCCCTAAACCATCAATTTCTATTTCTTTGATAGCATTGGATGCAATGCCGGAATTACCTGTGTTGTAATTGGTAAAAGCGGTTCCGTTGAATGTCGAAATTCCATTGTTGGTTGCTATCCACAGCAAACCGGTATTATCGATCTTAATGTCACTGATATTGTTGCTGGCTATCCCCGAATTTGCAGTATTGTACGTCGTGTACGTCAATTGTGCAGAGACAATACTATAAAGGAAAATTAACAATAAAAAGCATATTCTTCTCATTTTAAGTTAGGTTAGTAGTTTTTTAATTTTCAATTGTTTATTTTATGACAGGCCCGCTAAGGCTTAACTGATTTTTTTAATGTTTAATTGAATAAAAATCATAAAACCATCACTAAATCTTAGCGGTTGTCATCACATCTTAATGTTTATCTTTTAATTATTTTTACTGTTTTCGTAAACTCATTGGCTGCATTTACTTTCACCAGATAAACTCCTGAAGCGAAAGCAGAAACATCAATCGTTCCTTTAGTATCGTTAATTGTTTTAGTAAGCACCAGCTGTCCAGCTGCATTGTAAACCGTTACCGAAAGAATCTTCTGGTCATAAGAAACGGTCAGAATATCACGCACCGGATTCGGATAAACTTTCAGCTGATCCATTGGTGTTGAAACTTCATCAGTTCTTAAAACAACACTTGTAGGACAGCCAACAGGAGTGAAAATTCTTCTTTCAATAAATGTTCCATCACCTACCTGACCCGTGTTATTACGTCCAAAACTTGATAAAAATCCGTTGGTATTGATAACAAGTCTGTTGTACATATTGGCTGCCATACCCTTTGTATCAGTAGCTGTTCCTATTTGAGTAGGAATAAGTCTGGTGGTTGTAGTTCCGTCTCCTAATTGTCCGTTATTATTATATCCCCATGCCCAAAGAGTTCCATCTGTTTTGATTCCCATCGAAGAATGAAGATAGTCACCAATAATACTCTTCCAGTTGTTATCGGTTCCTATTTGCGTTGGAATGGTTTTGGAAATAGTGGTTCCATCTCCTAATGCTCCATATGAATTATTTCCCCAAGCCCACAAGGTACCATCTGTTTTGATTCCCATCGAATGAAAATATCCTGCGACAGCATTTTTCCAATTTGTATCTGTTCCAATTTGAACCGGTATATTCGTGGTCCCTGAAAAGCCTAATTGCCCCAGGTTGTTATATCCCCACCCCCATAATGTTCCGTTGGTTTTTACTGCAATAATATGCATTCCTCCCGGGCCAACAAATTTCCAGTCATTTTCGGTCCCAACTTGTGTAGGCACCTTTTTACTCACGTTTGTACCATCACCTAATTGACCATCAGTATTCGTACCCCATGCCCAAAGTGTTCCATTGGATTTTAAAGCCACTGTAAAATTATCCCCGGTACCAATACTTACCCAGTCTGTTGCTGTTCCAACCTGTGTTGGTACATTTTTATTGGTGGTCGTATCATCACCTAATTGTCCGACCTGGTTAGCGCCCCAAGCCCATAGTGTTCCGTCTGTTTTGAGTCCTACAGAGTGATACATTCCGCTGGCTACTTTCACCCATCTATTTGAGGTTCCCACTTGTACAGGGGTATTTTTTGCAAATGTACTACCATCTCCAAGCTGTCCGGAATTATTATTTCCCCATGTCCATAGTGTACCGTCTGTTTTGATTGCCGCAGAATGAGTATATCCCGAACTTACATTATCCCAACAGCCTGTTGCATTGGTAGGAAGTGTTGTAAAAGAACCTCCCTGTATCCAATTATTTTGATTGGATCCACAATTAGATGCCACCCACCAGTAATAAGTGGTGCCAGGTAATAAGTTGGTTAAATTTGCTGTTGTAGAAAGAGCAGTTCCATCTGCACCTCCAACAACCGGACTAAGATTATAAAGATATGAATACCCTCCATTTGGAGCTGTTGTTGATGATACCCAGTTAAGCGTCGCTGTTGAAGAAGTAATATTGGAAGTATACAGCTGGCTCGGAGGAATACAGTTCGAAGAACAGGCAATAGAAACGAAAGCATTTCTCTGAATTGTAGTTCCGTCGCCTAATCTTCCATTTTCATTATTTCCGGAAGCTTTCAAAAAGCCATCATTGTTTATTGTTAAAGTATGATAGGCTCCTGCAGAAATGATGCTGTTGTCGATCTCATTTCCTATCGTGATCCAGTTTGGACTGGTAGTGGTGGTATTGTTACCCAGCTGTCCATAATTATTCTGTCCACACACAAATATATTTCCGGTGGTTCTTATTCCTACTGTATGATACCATCCTGCATCAATGCTCTTAACCTGATCGGTTACGGCAGTAGGTACAGATCTGTCGGTATAGGTACCATCACCTAACTGTCCCTGATTATTTCTTCCCCAGGTATACAGTGATCCACCCGTCTTGGTTGCTACCGAGTGGAAAGCTCCGGCAGCAATATTGGCCCAATTGGTCTCTGTTCCTATTTGTGTAGGTATCGTTCTGGTTACTGCTGTACCGTCACCCAATTGGCCAAATCCATTCGTACCCCATGCCCAAAGTGTACCGTCAGTTTTCACAGCCAGAGAGAAATCAGTCCCTGCTGCAATATTTCTCCAGTTAGTAGCGCTTCCTACTTGTAAAGGTATTGTTTTAGTAAAGGTTGTACCGTCTCCTAGCTGCCCGTTGTTATTATATCCCCATGCCCAAAGGGTTCCGTTGGTCCTTATTGCTAATGTATGGCCACTTTTAATGGAGACATCTGCCCAATTCGTCGCGGTTCCTATTTGTGTAGGGGTACTTCTGTTGGTAATAGTTCCATCTCCCAGCTGGCCGTAATTATTGTATCCCCAAGCCCACAAGGTTCCGTCTGTTTTGATTCCGATGGAATACTTGGCACCGGCTACAATTTTTTTCCAGTTGTTTGCAGTCCCTATCTGATTGGAAACATTTCTATCTGTAGTGGTTCCGTCACCTAGCTGACCATATTGATTGCTTCCCCAGGCCCAAAGAGTTCCATCTGACCTGATTCCTAATGAATGAGTTTCACCGGCAGCAATTTTTTGCCAGCATCCCGCAGGAGGAAGTGTCGTAAAAGAACCTCCTGATGTCCAGCTGTTTTGGCTGGGTGAGCAATAAGACATCACCCACCAATAATAAGTGGTATTAGGCAATAAATTGGTTGCATCTGCTGTTGTGGAAACTGTATTTCCATTAGCAGTTCCAATACCGGGAGAAGTACTGTAGGTATATATATATCCTCCTGCAGGTGCCGGTGTTGCCGCTGACCAGTTAAGAGTAGCCGTTGTAGAAGTCACATTGGAAACATACAACTGGCTTGGCGCATTACAGATGGTAGGACAGGCAATAGCCGTAAGGGTACTTTTGCTGGCTGTATTACCACTCCCTAATTGCCCATTGGAATTATATCCACAAGCTTTCAAAAAGCCATTGGTATCCATAGAAAAAGTATGGAATGATCCTGCAGAAATTAGATAATTATCGGTAGAATTTCCTGAAGTAAACCAGTTTTTATCAGTAGTCGTCCCATCCCCTAATTCTCCATCGGCATTATATCCGCAGGAAATCATATTTCCATACGTTGTGGTTCCAATAGTATGATACCATCCCGCATCAATGCTTTGAACCCCATCATATACTGAGACAGGAGACAACCTGTTGGTATTGCTACCATCTCCCAGCTGTCCATAATTATTTCTACCCCAGGTATAAAGTATTCCATTGGCTTTTCTTGCCACAGAATGATAAAATCCGGCCGCCACGTCTGCCCAACCTGTATCTGTACCTATTTGTGTGGGTACATATCGGTTAGTTGTTGTACCGTCACCTATTTGTCCATAAGCATTATATCCCCATGCCCAAAGAGTACCGTTGGTTCTTACCCCCAGAGAATGTGTATTACTTGCTGCCAGATTTTTCCAGTTGGTTGCTGTTCCTATTTGGGTCGGAATAAGTTTATTTGTACCTGTCCCATCTCCTAACTGTCCTGAAGAGTTGGATCCCCAACCCCATAGGGTTCCATTTGCTTTTATGGCCAATGTGTGAGAATCTCCGGTGACAATATTCACCCAGTCGGTAGATGTTCCTATCTGTACAGGTATGTTTTTGCTAACAGTAGTTCCGTCTCCTAACTGACCATAATCATTACTTCCCCATGCCCAAAGTGTTCCGTCTGTTTTGATTCCGATAGAAAAAAACTGTCCTGCTTCTATTTTTTTCCAGTTATTGGCTGTTCCTATTTGTTTAGGGGTAAGACGGGCAGTTGTTGTACCGTCACCTAACTGTCCTTCAGTATTCCGGCCCCATGCCCAGAGTGTTCCGTCTATTTTTATTCCAAATGAATGGGCATAACCTCCGTTAATTTTTTGCCAGCAGCCTGTAGGAGCAAGGGTTGTAAAAGATCCTCCAGGAATCCAGCTGCTCTGAGAGGATCCACAGCTTGACATTACCCACCAATAATAAGTGGTATTAGGCAATAAATTGGTTGCACTGCCTGTTGTAGAAACCGTATTTCCGTTGGCCGCTCCCATAGTTGGTGAAGTCCCATAAGCATATACATATCCTCCGCTTGGTGCTGTTGCTGATGGTAACCAGTTTAACGTAGCTGTTGTAGAAGTGATATTAGAAGTATATAACTGGGTTGGAGGATTACAAATGACTGAGCAGTTAATTTGAGTCAATGTATTTCTCTGAATATTGGTACCGTCACCTAAGTGTCCAATCTCATTACTTCCACAAATTGACAAATAACCATCTACATTGATAACCATTGTATTTCCAGATGATACATTAACAATTTTCCTATCAAAAGCTGTTCCTATAAGTGTTGGTGTATTTCTGTTGACTGTTGTTCCATCTCCTAATTGCCCACTTGTGTTCCATCCAAATGTGTAGAGAGAACCACCGGCCGTAATGAATGCAGAGTGCAGGCCTGCTGCTGCAATACTCTGAATTCCCTGAAAAATGGCAATCGGTGTAGAGCTGTATGGACTGGCAGTACCGTCTCCCAATTGTCCCTGATCATTTCGTCCCCAGGTGTAAAGAACATTATTTGTTTTAGTCGCTATAGAATGACCATTAGCTGCAGCCACCTCTTTCCAGTCGGCCGCTGTTCCTATTTGAATAGGAGTATACTTACTGATGATAGTTCCGTCACCCAATTGACCTTTGTCATTAATTCCCCATCCCCAAAGGGTTCCGTTTGTTTTTATGCCAAGGGTATGAGATCCTCCCAATGAAATACTTCTCCAGTTGGTATCGGTACCTACCTGGGTGGGAGTCGTTACATTACCTGTATTTGGGAAACCTAATAATCCGAGGCCATTACTTCCCCAGGCCCATAAAGTTCCGTTTGTCTTTATGGCCATTGCCTTGACACCTTCTGCACTGATACTTTGCCAGTCAGTCGCTGTTCCAATCTGTATGGGTGAATATTTATTTGAAGTGGTACCATCCCCTAATTGTCCATAGAGATTAAATCCCCAGGACCAGAGGGTTCCATCTGTTTTAATGGCAAGCGTAGATGCACTTCCGGCAGATATTTTGAGCCAGTTATTGGCCGTTCCTACCTGAACGGGTACACTTTTGTTTACGGCGGTACCGTCTCCCAATTCTCCGCTGCCATTATTTCCCCAGGCCCAAAGGGTTCCGTCTGTTTTTATGGCTACCGAATGGGAAAGTCCAACGCTTATACTTTTCCAGCATTGAGCAAATGACTGCAGACTGATAAATAGTAATAAAAAAAAGAGTGTTTTTTTCATATGTAAATTGTAATGTTTTCCTACTCGTTAGCTTTTCGGTTCCGCTTCGTTTGAATGGTTTCTGAACTCCATAAAAAATGATCTCACCGCAAAACAGTAGCTTTAATCAATGAATAACCATTGATTTTGTAAGTATTTTGGCTGATCAAAAGGTGTAAAATCATCACCAATACAAAAGCAAAATTCTCAATCATCCCTAAAGACCATTCTTTTTTCCGAATCGATGGCAGAAATACCAATCATGCTTTCATTACATAGCATGATCTCCATCTGATGGGTGGAAATATTCGAATCAGCCATATCGGTTCAATACGACTTGTGCTCTAAAGAAATTTTGAGTGCTTACTGTGTTTTAAATTGTTAGAAACAATGAATTGTGATGATTGAGTAAAATGAAATGGAGTGTAGTTGTGTTCATTTTCATGATCTAATTTATTTTCAAGGTTAGTTTTTGTTTGTTTTTTTTTAATAACAGCGTCATCAATTAAGATTTATGTTATTGATTGCAAAAGTATATTTTTATTGTGAATCATCAAATAGTTAATGAAAAAATAATCATAATAATTTCATCTTTTAACACGCGTGGTACCACACTTTTAGGGACAAATTTTATATTTTAATTAATATTATACTTTCAAATACTCTGTTTATATGTAAAATAATTTTTCAATTTTAATAGGATTTTTTTTGCTTTTTTCTATCTATACTGCACTATTTTCGAATCACTATTTTGCAAATTTTCAATCTTTAAAACTGTTGATCTTTAATTGGAATAGAAGGAAAGTCATCTCTCCAACAAACCGTATCACAATCAACTATAACCCATTGGATATAAACAAATTATCATTTACGTATAAATACGTAATTCATAATTCCGGTATTTTCACTTATCAGGGGATTATTTTATTTTCTTTACTTTGAATTGTTCTTTAATCAAGCTTCTTATCTATAAACAAAGGCTAATTTGAAAAGCCCGATGATAAAACAAAATAGAAAAGAGAGAAGACCAGATAGGTCTAAGATAAGATAGAATTGAGATTAAAAATGAAGGAGAGCTATTATGACTCTAAAAATTAAGTCCTTTATCCCGTAGTAACATTACATTTTTTCAAAAATATTTTATAACCTTAAAACTAATAATTATGGCATCACAAAACCCGGTAATCAACCAAAACGGAACAGCCAGCATTAAATCAGGTCAATTTTGCACCTGGAACACAGCAAACGGCACAAACGCGACTATTACTATTGCTAACTCCAGCAGAAGCAACGTACTGAAATTCGCTATCTCAGGAGCACCTGCAACCGGTATTATTGTAGACGATCCTAGCCAGTCTAGATCAGTTTTCGATGGAGTTTACTCCTTGAAACCTAATTCTCCTAACGTTGTAGTTACTGCTTTTGGTGATTTTGGAGGCTCAACAGTCACGATCACAAACATCACTAATGCTCAAAATGATGCTGAGGCAACTATTCAGTGCCAAACCAGCTAAGTGCAGCTATAAACTTCACTTTCAGATCCTTTTTTTAATTATTCTTGGTCATACCCTGGCAATGGGTCAGGGTTTGATCAGGTCTAAAGCTGATACCGTATCACTTTCCCGTTTTGAATTTGCACAAAAACTGACCAATAACGGAAGCGATTGTATCTGTTCGATCACCAATACCAGTCAGGCTAATATAGCTACGACCGTTTTGACCGGTGCCCCTGATGCTATCCAGCTGGACAGCGCAGAAATTTTCAATGGTATACATTCTTTAAAGCCCGGCCAACAAGTAATTGCTGTAGGCAACTTTGCAGGCAAGCAAATCACAGTATTAAATCTGTCACTGATGGATGTTGTGATTCTTGTTATGCTCTTCTGCCCTGGTTAAAGTATTCACAACCTATAATTATTCTTATGGCACCATCCGAAACAGAGATCATATTCAGCAATGAAAATTCAGGAAATTCTGCGCTCTATATTTTTAATCAGGCAGGACAACATTGGACCGCTTTATTGCTTCCTGAGGGATCTTCTTATACCGACCTTACCATCAGCTTTCAGGTGGCAACACAGCAACAGGTCTACTTCCTGTTTGCCCAAGCAGCCCCCTCTGATATAAAGAACTTTATCGATAACTACAGGCCTTACCTGTTGACGTTCCGGCAGAATGTGACGGCCAACCTCACGACCGCATGGTTAAGCAGCCCGGATCAAAAACCTTCCACTCAGAATACAACGGTTCTCAACTTTGCACAATTTGGCACCAGCGCGCCTTTTGTCGTGGGACAAACATTTAACGTAACTGTCGGCAGTGGCTTCGGTACGCTCTCCATCCAGAACAATACCGTGATGCAGATGCAACCCGATGAAAATCCTAATGCTTTACGGCTTACCTGGACACCCGGCAATCCCAATATGACCTTTGCCAATAAGACATTGGGTACCAGCTCTTTGTTCAGAAGTGACATTACGATTCCTTTCAGCGGCCCGGGTACGGGCTCCTTCCGTTTTTTGCTGGGGCTGAATATGAACCTGGATTTTAAGGGATACGGTCTGCAAAACAACTATTACTATGGTGACAGCACAGCACCGTCTTACTTTGCTTATCCTATTCTGCAAACAGGCAGTACCAATGATTATCTCATTACCCAGACTGAAATCGATCTCCTTGACGTAGCCAATAATGGAGGACTGAATACCTATTTCGCCATTACAGGTCAGATCTACAATGCCAATACTGGTAAAACAAGATCAGCCAGCCTGCCCAGTTATTATGCCATCAATACCGGCTACCCTCTTACCTTATGGCCCGCAGTGGACATGGTAGATTCAGGGGCTCCGGTCAATAATCTTTTTCCGACAGACCACAGTGCACGCTTTGTCATTTCCCCGCAGGATGCTGCAGGGATTAAATCATTTTACCTGTCTCCCGAAGGTGATTTCTACCTCGATCCCGGTGTATCACAGGCTGCTTTTGCCGATGAAAGCGGACAGTACAGCTTACTGCCCGGTCTTTCCGGTACAGAAGTGGTTTCATTCACTCCCTATAAAAACAACGCCGGCACTATCACCGGCGACACCATACGTTTTATCTCAAAGCAGGCTGCCTTTGCGGCCAACTTTCCCGGTCAGGAAGTATCCCTGGCCAACCCCGGCACTGACAAACCCGTACTCGACGGCACTTATCTGACAGCATGGGCCAATATCGTTGCTTCCACACCCGGCAATGTGCAATATGCTTCACAGCCTCAGGGCGCATCTTTATACGCTAAAGATCATGGGGTGGCATCGCCCGGCAATAATATCACTGGGTTCCTCGGCTTTTACGAACCTTCGGTAGACATGCCTCAAACCACTGGTTTTGCGGTACCCATGGCGCCTTATCTTGGTGTAAACCCCGTACCTCCACCTAGTGCTGATGGTATCGGCACATTTGAATCCAAAGTACTCAGCGCGGAAAGAAAAACATTGATATCGGCGGCTTTCACTACACCACACAGCAGTAAAAGCAAGGCCAAAAGAGCCATGGCCAAAACTGCAGCTACAGACTATACAGCCTCGACTACTCCACAGGGCCTGGTGGCCAATGTGAACAACAATGGTAACTGGAGTTTACTGAATCTGGCACAAAATACCGTCAACAGTGGTTCGCCTGAATACCTCAACCCGGAGGGGCACACTCCGGCAGCACCTCCACAATACCAGCTCAGCCTCATTAACCTGATGCCGGAAATGCAAAGCGCCTTCCTTACCAATCAGCAATTTCTGGTGGTGACCAATAATCAATATCTTGGCGATTTGTTTTCAACCATGAATACACCTGGCGGTGGTTCGAGCAGTCAACCTGGCTTCAACAATAAAATGTCCATTGAAGACTGGCCGTTTGATCTGAACGTAGGCACCAGCAATACCTACGCCGATTACAATAATGTATTGATCTTTAAATTCTGCAAAGGTTCCATCATCGACCGGGTAAAAAATCCCAAAGAATGGACCCAGGCCAATGCATTTAACATAGATAAAAATAATACCGATTCCGCCGCTGCTTATAATCAGCTGGTTGCGGTATCATCCTGGCTGCAGACCTATCTGGAGGCAGCCGAAGATGCTTACAGCGCAGCACTGGCCGATCCTGCTTCCGGTCAGCTGGAATATTATCAGAAGTTTCACGCTATCATCAATGATCCCAATTGGAATGGTATTCTGGCTTTAAAAGCTACGATTGATTTACAGGAATTCCCGCAGCAATTAAAAGGATTAATCAGCGGTATCAACCTTAAAAACTTCTACGCGCATCATTTCGGAATAGAAGTGAACCGGGTAGATGCCAGTGGCGTGATCACCATGGATCCCATCAGTTCATTGTTTGGATTGATCAATTACGTTGATCCCGCTTATGCCCAACAGATATCACAGGGACTGAACCCCAATAAGCCGGTACAGCCAGCAGCCGGAGCTACTTACGATTTCAAAGTATTATTCCTTCAGGTATTGTTTGAAAATACCGCTATCAAGGACTTTGCCAGTAAGTTACAGCTCACCATGAACAATCTGTTCTCCGATAAAGTGACTAGCACCAACAATCCGTATGGTTCGAACAGCCTGAACACGGTAGTACTGAACGGTACTTATCAGGATCATAACGGTACTCCGGTCTATGTTTTCGACAATAAAGACGATAATTTATTCTACTTTGACAGTAACCTGCTGACCAATGTAGAGATCACTAAAATACAATTCAACACCCTCACGACAGATCCTGCGGCACTCGACATACAATCGAGATTTACCATGTGGGGCTACCTCAACTTCGATACGATGATCGCTCAGGCAACCACCCAAGATGGTTCAGACTATCCGCTGGATGCTTTTTCCTTTGGTATCGCATCTAATGATGGCACCCTGCAACGCGGACTCAATTACAGTAATCTGTACGTAAACATGGCCTTTAATCTCAATACGCCAACGGTGACCACCTATGCTTTTGATGCCTCGCAGATCGCGTTTAACTCATCGCAAAGTAATGCCAGAGCCAACAGTCTTTATCCCAATTTTGCTTTACAGATCAATAAGCTGTTGAGCGGTAATGACGATTCAGCACCATCGGGTCAGGGCTATTTAAAACTCTCCTTACCCGGCATCAATGCTACAGGAATTACAGGGGATTGGTATGGTCTGCAGATGACGCTTAATATGGGTTCACCCGGCGAGTTGGCCAGCAGTATGGGTTTTAATGCCAGTCTGCTTATCGCATGGAGTCCAGGCTCTAAAATGGCAGCTCCCGGCTATAACGCTTTTGTAGGGATCAAGCTGCCCGGTACTGCCAGTAATGCCAAGCTGCTGAGCATACAGGGGGTATTGAAGCTGGCTGTCGATAAGCTGAGCCTTCAATATGTAGTGGACCAGCAGTCGTACCTGCTGACCCTGTCCAATATTGCTTTGAAACTTCTGGGTATCCTGAAACTGCCACCGGGTGGTAACACTGACTTTCTTTTGTTCGGTAATCCCAATCCCGGAGCTACAGCCAAAAGTCTGGGCTGGTATGCTGCCTATAACAAAAATGTATAAACCTGTTGCTATAAACCTAAAAAATGATGTCTTATGGCCCGTATCTTATATTGGAACATTGAAAAGTTCGGAATCAACAAAATAAATGAACCCAGAGCGAAGCGGAAACGGGATGGAACGCTTACGATCCCTCCACCGCAGGCCGGTTACAGAAGAGAAGTGATCCGTACAACGCTTATCCAGAATACCCCCGATATTTTTGTGGTGGTAGAAACATCTACAGGTACGGGCACTCCCGGCACGCTGATCACAGCAGGTGGAGAAACCGGAAGCCTGTTTTTGCTTCAACAGTTAAGAGTTTGGTTTCCTGCACCGAACGACTGGCGGCTTGTTCCTCCCCTCAGACTGGGACAGGGTAATGTGCAGGAAGGTATTTCCGTTTTTTATAATCATGCCAATGTACAGTTCACAGGTCCATGGGGCTGGCAGGGCGGAGCCAATCCCTCTGATTCAGTGGCCAATATCGGAGCTGGAAATCTTGTTAATTACGGCATCAACTGGGCAGGTGCTCTCCCTGTGGGGAATGCACCCGGTGGAGGTAACCTGATCAATCCGGGAATACCCTACCGCCATCTGGCCGGTCAATGGCAATTCCGCGGACCTGTAGTGGGCGGTGTAGCACCGGTATTGGATTTTCCGAATGCTTTTAACAGAACTCCTTTTTTAACGACATTCTGGGAACCGGCAAACGGAGGAAGAACCATCAAATTACTTTCCTTTCATGCTTCTCCGAAAAAACAACAGTCGGCAGACGGTACCAACCAGCTTTCCTATATTCAGGAAATGACGACAAACCTTGCCGTCAATGAGGTAGGTGTAATCGTCGGGGACTTTAACGTTGATATTTTTAACACCCATTTCCAACCTATTGCTTATGACCGGTTGCTGGGTAATTTTCCCGGAGGTGTCGGCTATACACGCCAGATCAACCCCACACCCAATGTATGGCCGGACAAAGGCTACGTATGTACCATGATTAGGTCACATAATAGTGCAAGGCCATGGCAGACCAATGGATATCCCGGTTATGAGTATGTGATCCAGGATACTTTCTCGAGTGTGGATAATATATTGACCCGATATGGCGGAGGAACAGCTGTTGGACCCGCTACTAATATCACCATTGTGAACCGGGTGACCGGTACGACGTATAACCGTGATGCACCGCCGATAGTGGGCGCACCACCGGGAAGCCTGGTATACAATTCTGCTATGGCTTTGAATGCAGGAATGCCTGCGGCAGGATTACCTTCCGCTTTAGCACTTCCACCTGCAGGTCCTACGGGGCATGGCGGTTATGTTAGAGGCAATATTGGGGCTATGACCACTTTTGTTGGCTGGAACAATTACCGAAGGGTCAGAAGTACAAGTGACCATATGGGATTAATTGTAGACGTTTAACCGAATAACATTTTATTATGAGCTTATCCAAATTAGCTGCTACCTTCAGGAGCCAGGCCGCTGCCAATAATAATAACATTACTATTAATGCAGCATCTTTTACCGATTCGGACCTGATCCCTCAGGCTGGGCTGGACGATCTTTTGTCCAAAAGCTACAAGCTGCCTGCCGATTCGTTTTTGTTGATCGACACCTCCGGCACTTCTATACCTGAGCCCGTGGAAAACACCCTAACGATTACCAACGCAACAGCGGCCATACTCAATGTAGAAAAGATTAATACTTCCGTCACCCTGACCGTTACAGCGAATGATGCGGATGAAGTTCAGTTTACCATACAGATCAACCTCTCCAACTGGGTATTTGCAACAAGCTGGCAGTATATGACCGGCGGTGTATTTGACAATCTTCCTTACACTTCGCCTTCCTTTATTTTCAGTACGGATGAAGTGGCTGCTTTTAAATGGCAGCAGAAAAATATTTCATTAACGGAAGGGCAGAACTTTGCAGCACTTATTACACTGACCAAATGGCTGCAGCCTGTTGTAAATTTCTTTACTTCCTGGAGCTCATCCACGCAGCTGGCTCTTGTGGGAAGTGTAGATCCTTCGCAGGTCAACAACGAAGATATCGTTTATCCTGATCTTGATCTTTTTGTCAATGTAGATGCCACCCTGATATCCCTGGGATTTCTGAAAGTCAGCAACCCTGGTATAGGGTTTCAGATCAAAACCGAAGAAGAAACCATTCCCACAGAACCGGAAGATGAAGGAGATGCATTGCGGCTTGAGTACGAAACGGATGATGGGTTGATGCCCACAGCGGGTGAGACGGAAAAAGTACAGACGCCTATACTCTATTTCCGCCTGTTACTGGCAGCCGGCGATGCTATTGTACTGAATTTTAGCGCAGCCGTTGAATCTGGATCCTCTTCCTTCCTGCTGAATGTAGCTTCCGAACCGGACAAACCCCTTACCCCGCTCAGTTTATTTGGACTGATGGCCGGGCAGAACTGGTTTCAGACAATCCCACCCACTCTACAGCAGTACCTCAACAGTATTTCTTTCAAAGGATTTAATACCTCTCTGGATTTCAACAACGGGCTGAGCATAACCAGCGTATCAGCATATATAGGATCGAATGGCGCATGGACGCTTTTCGACAATTTTGTTATTGAGCAATTCGATGTGAACTGGGTCATCATTGGTCCGGGTACCACGAATGCACAAAGTTTATATTTCAGTGCCAGAGTCAACTTCTTCCCCACTATATTTGTGGGAGGTTTCGATGTGGAGATCACTTCAGACCTGACGCTTTCTGCTGCCTTTACCGGATCGGTTACGTTTAACAATTTATTATCAGCCATTACAGGAGGAGCTATTAACATTCCTGAAAATTTACTGCTGGTTGAGTTTACCGCTTTCGGTATCAATATGGATATCAACAGCAAATATTATGAGTTTTATGCCAACGCCAATATTGACATTAATTTCATCACGAATGTTTCGGTAACTGATGGTACCCTGCGCCTGACTTCTTCTTCACCTGCAAGCGGTTCAGGTCCAAGTATATTTACAGCACAGGTATCGGGATTATTTGCCATTGGCAGCCTGCAGCTCAATACGGATGTGAATTACAATTCATCTGACGGATGGGACTTAAGTCTGGCTATGCCTGAAGGCAGTAATTTAAATCTGGGCGAACTCATTAAACAATTATTCCAAACCATCAGTCTGCCTACCAGCTTCCTTCCCGACAGCTTAAATATTACACAATTCTCCCTCAATGCCACCATTCCAAGCGGAACAGGAAAAAGCAGCTATGAAGTAAAAGGAGGTCTGCAATGGATCTTTAATTTCCCGATTATCGATCAGAAAATCAATATTATTGCCAATCTCTGGCTGAAATATGAAGCCGCAAGCAATGATTCTGCCACCGGAAAATACTCCGGCGGTGTATTGGGAAGTGTAACCTTGGATTACTTCAATGCCACCGTTGGCATCAGCTATAATTTCTCCGAAAACAACCAGCAGCTCGCCATTACCTGGGAAGGTTTTACCGCCATGTATGATATAAGTGGACAAAGCCGTACCATTGTTTTCTCCATTAAAAACTGGACTTTGGGCGGATTGATCACTTCTTTCATGAAGATGCTGTTCAACCCGACATTTGAACTCGATGCTCCATGGGATATACTGAACAAAATAAGTCTGGACGGATTCTCGGTGACTTACAACCTCGACACAAAAGACATCAAGGTTACCTATAAACTGCCTAAAACGCTTAACCTTGTATTCATCAATATTAACGGCATCAACCTTACCAAAACCGAGAAAGGGGTATTCATTACCTTCGACGGTAGTTCCGTGGTGCCTTCTATCAACGACAGTAACCTGTTCAAGCCTTCCACCGGCGGACAGGACATTCAGAAAATGCCGGAAGTACCGGGACAGGGCAACCAATATTTCGATCTGCGTTTGCTGGCCATGGGTCAGCACGTAGAATTGGTCAATCCAGCCCAATATAATTCCATTAAAGATGTAACCAAGGCCATGCAGGAAGCCTTTACCGAACCTAAACCGGGTACCGTGCCTATAGGACCGGGTTCTGGCAATACCCTGTTGCAGTTCAACGAAGACAGCAACTGGCTGATCGCCACCAATTTTGGGATACTGAATGCAGGTACCAAGGATAAACCGGTATGGACACTGGATATGCAGGTTGTGTTTAACGATCCTAATCTGTACGGTCTGCGCATCGCCATGGCAGGTGGCAAAGCCAAGATATTCGAAGGGCTTGATTTTGAGATCATGTATAAAAAGATCTCCGATTCTATCGGGGTCTATCAAATAGATCTGACACTGCCTAATGCCCTGCGCTATCTGCAGTTTGGAGCAGTCAATATTACGCTGCCTTCCCTTGGCATTGAAATTTATACCAACGGTGATTTCATGGTGGATATTGGATTCCCTTATAACATGGACTTCTCCCGTTCGTTCACGCTGCAGGCCATTGTGCCACCGGGTATCCCTGCTATGGGTTCAGGAGGTCTCTATTTCGGCAAACTCAGCAGCGCCACGACCAATAAAGTCCCTAAAACCAATTACGGAAACTTTAATCCGGTGATCGTATTTGGAATCGGCTTGCAGGTAGGTGTGGGCTATAGCGTAAATTATGGTATACTTGATGCCGGTTTCAGCATCACCATGTTTGGTATTATTGAAGGAGTGATCGCCGCCTACTATCCTTACAGCGGAGCTTTACAGGAAAGCAATAAGGAACAGGTAGAAACCTCTTATTATTATTACCTGCAGGGCACCATTGGAATTATTGGTAAATTATACGGTTCTATCGACTTCGGGATCATATCGGCCAGTGTCAATATTACCGTCATGGTTTATGCACAGGCTACTTTTGAAGCCTATAACAAAATACCACTGGCAATTGTAGCTTCAGTGGATGTCAGGGTTTCCGCTAAACTGAATCTGGGGATCTTCTCCATTACCATTCACTTTACGTTTACGGCCAAAATACGCTTTGACCTCACCATTGGGACAGACCAAACCGCCAAAGCGCCTTGGAACAACAATCTTGGAGCGCCACATGCTGCTGCCCGGTTGTCTACACCTGCGGCTACTGTACGAATTGCACCAGCCCGCAGAGCAACACCGCTTGATGGTGCTTTGCCTATTGAATTTGCAACCCTTGATGCATTTGATGTAACAGAGGAAATCTGGCCTGATCAAATGGTGATAAGACGTTCACCTCATATGCCTATTAACTACAGTTCTGTATTAGCAGCAACTTCTGCGGATAGTCTGCCTACATTGAATCTGTATTTTGTGCCTCACTTGACCGTTGCAGGGCCTGAAAACGGAAACCTGAAAGACCAGACTGCACAATATGTAGCGACCCTGTTCACCGATGCACCTGATCCATCAGGTGACGGCAGTGGAGCTACAACTTCTTTTGAATATTTATGCGCTGACTTCTTCCGTTGGCTGGTGCTGAACTATATTGATCATACTCCATCACAATCTGCCCGTGCAGAAGTAGATACGGAAGGTATTTCAAAAGCGGATCTCGATGCTTTGATCGCCTTCCTGTCCAGCGAAAGTAATCCTTTCCCTATACCAACCCATGATCTGCTCAGCTTCCTGCAAAACAGCTTCCAGGCGGTTAACGTTCAGTTGCTGCAAGACAATCTGACCGCAGCAGCCATCTTCCCTATGTTCTTTGATCTTGAACTGAAGGTGCCTGATATCTCATTGGACATTCAGTTCAATAATTATAATATGGCCACACAGGAATACCTGTCGGCTGTAAAAGAATGGTTCAATGAACTGGCTGTAAAAGTTCAGGAAGAAACAGCGACTGCTGCGAGATTTGCAGTATCCGATCCACAGCAATGGAGTATGTCTACCTTTGTGTTTGAAGATTATTTTGTACTCTTAGGCAAGCAGCTGGCAGGTTATGCATCCGATGCGATGGACAACTTTACCTATCGTCTCAGCAATGGCAACAGCTTATCTGCTATGGTCAACTGGGCTAATGGTATTAGTGTTGACGGAACGAGCAATAAGGTTTATGTACAGGACATCGCTATCGCTAATCAGACTCATCCGCTTACCGGCAATAATCCGGTAGTCATAACGGGTGTCATGTATGATATTGCAGATGGCGATACCTTCACTTCTGTGGCGGCTATATATGCCATTACAGCAACCATGCTGATCACAGAAAATGCAGCTGTGCCGGGATTACTGGCACCTCAAACGCTTACTTATAAAGGCAATTCCTATAATGTACTGGCTACCGATACCATCAATGCAGTAGCAGCCGGATTAAAAACAACGGTTAGTGATCTTGCCGCTGATACCAGTTTCCAAAATACAGCAGTTCTCATGATGGGCAGCTGGCTGATCATTGGTGCGGCCATCTATACGGCCAAAAACGAAGACACCTTTAATGGCATCTGCACGGACGTATACAAAAAACTCGACGTAAGTGCTTTACTGATGCAAAACCAGATAACGCCAGGATTATTCATTGCAGGTAACGGCTTTGAATACAATACGATCCCATATACTATTGTACCGGGTGATACGCTTACCAGTATGGCAGCTGCTATTTCCATATTAGCAAATGCTACGGTTACCCCTCAGGACCTTGCGGCTGATTTACAGGTACAGGCCCTGCAAATCCAGCCGCTGGGTCAGGTATTGGTTCAGCCGTTTATCCATACTACCGTTTCCTTCGGCGATGCAGCTGAGGCTGACACGCTGGATACATTAGCACAACAATATAATACTACTGCAGCCCTCTTGGCCACCAATTATGCCAACCAGCAGCAGGACAAATTATTCTACGACGGCAAAGGATATACCAATGCCAATATTCCGGGTCTGCAATACCTTACCGTAAGCAGTATTCTGGAATACTTTACCGATAATAATTCTTATGGACAACTGTCTGGTATGGTATCACGTTATCAATTACATGGTATGCGTCTGCCTACCACTCTTCCGGGCCTTACCCTTTCGGCTGGTTCACCTTGTACCGGTTCCAATTGCGCCCTATATGCACTGACCGGTCAGGAATTTGCGCTGCCGGCTACCATACCTGCCGACTTCTCGATACAGCTGATCAACAATTCTTTAAGCTGGCTGCAGTTTAACGGAAAAACAATGAAGGAAGAAGGTGGCAACACCCTCAATATAACCTTAACGACTGAAGATCTTAACCAAATCAGTACCCTGCTTACCTATGCACAGGAAACAGGCATACAGCCGGATGTACTGGAACTCGCGCCTATGCAGCCTTTCAATCTGCAGGCGGTACAATACACTTTCCAGACTACTACAAAATGGCAGACATCAGGAGCGTTGAATTTACCTTACGGATCTCCGGGAGACCAAAGCAATGTATCACCACTGATCTGGCAGTTCCCTTCCGGTATGCTCAACCAACTGGCACTGCATAAAGAGCAAGGCTCAGCGTTCAGCGTTCAGATAGGACAGTACGATGCTGCCAAAGGGGTGATGGATTACTGGCCATCTTCTTATTACGGATGGAGTACGATGGTAGATATAGAGCTTAAACTTCTCGATACTGATTCTACCGCTTCTGTCAATGCTTACAGCTATGAACTTCTGGGGGCAAGTGAAGCAGATGCTACTATTCTGCAAAGACTGTTGCTGGCATTAGATCCAAAATCAGCCAACAATAACACGGATAAGATCGTTGATATACAATGGCTGTATGAAGGCTCAGACGGATTGTTATCTGTTGGCATGGAGCACATGAAAACATTTATCGTACAAGCCAACTTGTCTACTGAAACCAATCCTGATACCTCCCTGAAAATGGCGACAAGAGAGGAAGCTGAAGCAGCACCTACCACAGGTGTACTGAACAGTATCTACGATTTCATCCGCCTGCTCTGGGAGTGCAGCATTACCCGTTCAGGAGGCTATTACCTGATGTACAACGAAACTGAAGGCAATACAGGTTTCCCTTCCAGTGTATTCGGTAAGGGGGATACAGCTAATGTACGTCTATTAGTCACTTACAGCAGCCAGTACAATAACAAACCAACCGATTATATGACCTGCGCCGTAACAGGAGATAAGATCGATGCCAACTCCTGTGTGGTCTATGCACAAAGCGAAATGCAGAAAGGACTGTCATACTATGTTAACAGTCCTGATGATACCATCGATAGCATTACGGCCCGCTTCAATATACTGCCTGCCGAGCTGGTAGAGCTGAATAAAAAAGTAACCCTCAACACTAAAGCAGATGTAACAAACCCTGCACAATATCCTGTACCTGTTATCTCCTTTAATGGATTGGCAGCCGAAGTAGGAACCAAGGGTCCCGGTAATTCATTGAGCTCCATTGCAGCCTATTATGAAGTGGATGCAGCAGCTATCCAACAGCTCAACCCTGGCATCAGCAACTGGAATAACCTTCCGCTTTGGCAACTCATCTTGTTACCTCAGGTACAATATACCATCGGCGGTAAAGCAGGTGTTACCTTCGAAACCATTGCTGCCTATTACTTTATAGACATGGCTGCTATGGCCTGGGCTGCAAGGGATGTAGTGAATATCTTTGTGAATCCGACCACTCTTACCATCAACGATCAGATTCTGCATAAAGTAACGGCCGTACAACAAGGTACTGCCGGATTCGATCTGAACCGTACGAATCCTGATCCTGACAAACAACCTAAAGTAACGGATCCTGATTATGCAGAAGTATACCTCAACAATATGTACAACCTTCTGAGTTATCAGGTGGTAGAGAACAGTTGGTTTACGGAAAGTATTGTAGGCTTACCTACAGGACCTGCCAAGCCGCAGACACAGGATGATGTGCTGGGTAAAACAGACACCAGTGACGACGATCTGATATGGTATTACAACCAGGTGGTGCCTATTGCCAAGTTCGCTAAACCGAATCCATTTATGAGCTATCCGGCCGGCTATCCGCAGGAAGATGGAAACCCTTACCGCGGTATCGGTCATCCGGTGCAGGTGCATTTTGACTGGGTGGATTATTATGGTAACCAAACGGTTACTCCATTCAGTGATCCGCAGCTGGATCCTGCCACACCAATCAATAACCTTCCTATTCAGACAGGTTATGTGGATGAACTGAAAGGATTGGGTAAATGGCCAAGTGTGGAACTGAGCTATTTGTTTGACCTCGGTACCGATAATGAACCGGAACTGAAGCTGGAATTCAACTTCAATACGCAACGCTATAACGAGCTGCCGGATGTACCGGCAGACCAGCAGCAGGACTGGAAGCAGAATGCCGCCAATGATTTACTGACCTACACGAATGTATATTATCAACTGACCCAGTTAAATCCTGTAGATGGTAAAAATACATTGACCGCCACGCTCAGCACATCGCTTACTCCTGGCAAAGCCACCGATCTTTCCGGAGACCAGTTCAACCAGTTGCTGCAGTTTGTAAAAGATATTTATACGTATTTATCTGCACGAAGCCAGGGGAATCAGGGTACAGCTCCGGTTATGAACCCGCTCACCTGCCCGGTTAATATAGCAGATATCGATACCCATTCCATATTGCAGCTCACTGTCAATCTTGATTTTTACCGAGACCTGAATTATGTGAATACAGACTTTAAAGACAGTACTTTGGTCACCCAGGCTCTTACGCAGGTGAAACCGAAAACGATGTCCACAACAGAGGACGGCACTGATCCGCAGTACAGCCTGAATGAGTTTGCTGCCCTGTTTGAAGCCGCGTTCTTAAGTGTTGATAATTATGAATTGAAGATCGCCATCGGCACAAATGCTGCAACAGCAGGCGGTGCCAATAACCAGGCTGTGTTTGTAGTCCGCATGGGCTTAAAATCCGGTCAGGGTATTTACTGGCAGGTCAACCAGGCGGGTACTTATCAGTTAACGGCTGATTCTATTGCACAGCTGACAGCAGATGGCGTCCCGGGCGATGTAACCACTGCGATCAATACGTTGGTTGATACTCTGTATGACAGCAGAGACCTGTTTGACACCGCTTTGCAGCAACAACTTACGGAAGAACAGTTTAATCAGTACCGAATTAATATTTATACTTACAGTTTGCTGAATGCGGTATTCTATGCACCTAAGCCATTGGCGACAAGCCTTGTTTCCAAAGCTGGCGTCCCTATATGTGATTATCTGACAGGTCAGGGTCTGGATTGCAGCAAAGGTGAAGTGCAGACGTTTACAGGGATAGATATGGATAACTGGGGCGCACAATCCCTCAATGCCATTGATGTGTTCCTGAGTGCAGATTATGCTATACCGGCTTTCCTTGTGGATCAGTTGAAATCAGATGAGGAAAAAGCCTGGCTGGAGACGCAGGGGATTGATGCCAATACTTATCTACAAGCCATCACGAATGCTAAAACTAAGCTGGCCGGAGCCATTGCTTCGGCAGTAGAGCCTGTGCTCACAGCGCCTTATGTTTCAACTGCATCGGGTGACCATACCAGCCTTGGCAATGCGAAAGATAAATTCGAACAGCAATTGCTCAACCAGCTTGGCAATGCGTACACCGTCAATGCTCTGGTACAATTTGAAGTAACAGCGGAATCAGACTTTGTGGCTTCCGGCAGCTATCAAACACCCCCACGCCTTTATGGTACGCCGGTGATCGGTAACAAAACAGATGGTGAAGCGAAAGAATACAGCATCTCCACCTCCAAGATCCAACTGAATGAAAAGGATGCCACCGATACGGATTCCTTCCTTACTTTCAGCTTTACGACTAAAAATGCGAAGGAGTTTACCAGCGTAGATCTGGATATGACGTATGTGGTCACCCATGTGGAATGTGACATCAGTGATGTGGCAGGCATCAATGGCTATCAGGGATCCAACTGGCTTACCTTTATTATTCCTGCTGATGTTAGAAGTAATAGCAGCACGCTTAAGGCAGCGTCTGTTACTTCATCTCTGCAGCAAAGCTTAGGTAACGTAGATATTCCTGTAGTGCTACGAAACTATCCTACACCGCCTACATTGATCACACAAACAGGCAAAGGCGTGTCTGTAGAAGGCGATACTACCAAAACGCGTCTGGCCAAAGCATCCGAATGGGATTTTACATATTCCTATACCGAAGATCAGGCTGCGCAGGACAAGATATTTTCTGATATTGAGTTCAACATGATTCCGAATCCTTCCGCAAAAATGTTCGGAGCACCTTCCCGCGACCTATTCAGTGATCTGGCGCAATTCGTAACCGTATGGCCACAGGTACTGGACGATTTCAACCGTTATCTGAAACTGATTAATGCTCAATCAGATAACAGCGATACTAATCTGGCAAATGCTTATTATGCATTACAAACGATGGTTACTTTGTCCAATAACCTTGCTATTGCCTGGAGCGAATTCAACAGTCTGCTTTTCAGCAACCCTAATAGTAATGGTACCGCCCGTGCCTACGATTTCATCATCCGTCAGACAGATGATACTGATTTCGACAACCGACTGCTGGTGACCATTGTACCTTCTGTGGATATGTCTACCAGTGATCTGTTGCTGTACCGTGGTACTAAAGCTGTACTGGAAGCAGAACTGCCGCAAACCCCTTACGTGACAATTGACAACTATACGAAAGTGAATGCCACCGATAAGAAAGGCGTGCCTATTCCTAATGCGTATTGGTATCAGGCTGCAGATAAAACCTATCTGTCATGGGAAGAATCCTTCAATATTCCATCGCGCAATGTCAATGTAGATGCACTGAATGTCTTACAGTTCCAGTATGCATGGGCAGGCCTGTCTATCATACGTAATGAAGATCTCGTGCCTTATAATCCAACAGTGAACGACTTTATTTACCGCACACCGCTGGTAAGGTTCTCCAATAAGCTGATCCCACTGCTCAGCAGCGATGATACCTTTGATATCGCAAGGATTAATAATGATACAGGACTGAACCTTCCGCTTGCCCAGCAATTGGCCAACTTCTTCAGTACTTTCTTTACGTACGATGAACTGGCAGAGCAATTGGTGAAGCTCAGCGTATCATGGAATTATCCTCTGCTGGCCTCGTCAGGTGATCTTCTCCCTGCGATAGAACTGCCTGTTTTGCTGGCAGCACCGTTCACTTTTGAGATCCCAACGGATTATGAGATTCCTGCCGGAGGATGCCAACCATCTTTCAGCAACTCCGACCCGTTTGTGTGCCGTCTGGCCAATACGCTTAAAACATGGTATAGCCAGCATCAGCCTGTCAACAACGGGGCCTGGTTGCAGATCGATATAGCGGTCTTCTCATCACTCAGCGAAAGCAAGCTACCGCTGATAGAGCTTAAAGACGTCATCCTCTATTATAAGAATATTACAGATATGAATGCTTAACAAAGCTTTAATTTCAACGTATGAAGTATACCAAAAACCCTTGCTATTGTGAGGGTTTTGGTTATTGAATGCTTATTTTGTTTACAGCTATACTTATTCCCGCAACAATTTCAAAAATGAAACGCTTTTAAACACAAATTTCACAAATGAGTTCACCAATAACACGACTATACTATGCAAAAAAATTGGTGGGATCTGTGGGAGATTTTGACGCAAAGGTCTTATAACTCTTATGATTTTAAGGGGAGCAAAGGGGGCGATTTCATCGCTGATTAAGCGGAAGGATAAGATATTCGCTTCATTGAATTAATTAAGGATTGATGATTTCATTCCCTCTCAGATTATGTTTCTGGGCACAAACGACGATGCTTGCGCCGGTGGAGGGATTTTTTTAACAGGATCTTGCAAAAGAAAATACTAAATATTCCGTTTAATTCTTAAATTTGGTCCATGCGAAAGAATCTTTATCTCATCATCATATCATTTTCTCTTAGCAGCTGCTATACGTACCAGGTTAAAAAACCAGTGGATCCAGCGACCGATAACAAGCAGGATTCTAAAAGGAATGCAGCTCTTGCTAATAATGCTTCTTCTGAGCAAATGAAAAGTTCAATAGCGGAATCCCAAATCGTGAACTCACAGCCAGCGCCTGTTCCTATCAATGTTCAGGAGAAACTTGCTCCTAATAAGAAATTTAAAATTGATGTTGATGGCAAGAGCTATAAAATAATCGTTGACAAGTGGGAAAGCGACAGTCTGGTGGCCCACCCGATTAGCAATCCTAAGAAAACTCTGAAATTCCATAAGAACCAGATCAATAGCGAGAAAATTGCGGAAAAACGCTTTTCACAACCTATAGCTGATATTATTACGGTGACTGCCTATGCGGGAATTGGGGTTTTAATATGGTCGCTTCTTAAATAGATTTCAAAAATAATATACATAATAAATCCTGACGAGAGTTGGGATTTTTTGTTATCTCACATCCTAGTGCGAGACTCTGGTTCTTACCTGATTATATAGTACATGGACACAAGCAGGACGCTTGCGCCAGCGGAAGAACTAAAATTTAGATTTTCGGTTTCTAATAATTAATTCTAGGTTTCTAATCAGAAAGTAAAGGAAAACACCTATTCCAATACAATAAATTATGATATAATGAAAAGTGTAGAATATATTAGCTATTGGTGTTAATGGAGACATATTTCCTGTAAATATTGAGGATATACTATATGGAAGTAGTGCCGCAAAAGTCCAAAAATTATTTCTGTCTAATTCAGCTTTTTTAGCTCTATAATAGTGAAGTTCATTTTTAAGATAATTAATATCTTTAGTGATTATAAAACATCAATTACAGAAACCCGTAATAAAAAGCTATCGCTTCCGGAGTTTTCGTTCTCTGAAGTAGGTAGTCCCACGCTGTTGTAAGGTTCTAGCTCGTATCAGATTATAATTATGGACACAAACGAGACATTTGCAACAGCGATGGGAAGGCTGCTACCTAAGCTTTAGATTTTTTTGTCTCATCTGTTGTCTTTGATCTAGGTCTTGGTTTAATCATATTTAGAATTTTATTGCCTACTAAATTGTATGCATCAGCGGCAATAAAAGAAAATCCATTTACTGTTCTTATTATAGTTCCACCGTTGGGATGTGGCTCAAATGAACAGATGTGATTAAAATTAACAGAGATAGGCACATTATTACCTTGTCTAAATTCGATAAGCATGGTTGTAGTTTTTTATGGGTTATTATGATCAAATCTAAAGAAATATTTAATTTTGACAATAGATACTTTAAAAAATCACCCAAAAGTGTAAGACAGGTCCAAACAAAATCTTTTTCTTCATTATTGATAACCCTCCTCTTTGTATTCTACCTTCCACGCTGTTGCAAGCCTTGGCTCCTATCCTATATAATTTCTTGAGACAACGGGACGCTTGCGCTATCTGAAAGAAGTGAATCTCTAATGCAACAAACCACAATTACAAAATTTCCTGTATCTTGGTAGTACCCAACACCTATTTATGAAAATCATCAATTACACCAAAATTTTCAGAGAAGATTGTATCCAAATCTTTAAGAGTAATCAACCTAAATTTTTTGCGAGCGAAGAGTTGCCGCTCTTTGAAAGCTTTCTGGATAATGATACCGAAGAGAACTACTTTGTGGTTAAAATCGATGGTCAGGTAGTAGGATGTGGGGGATTTTTCTTAGATATAAGGGACAATCGTGGGGGATTATCCTGGGGAATTGTTCACGCCGATTACCATGGAAAAGGAATTGGAAAAGCATTTACCCAATATAGAATTGATTTGTTGAAAAAAACTTACCCTTCTATCCCCTACAAAATTGAAACCTCTCAGCATACCGCTGAATTTTATGAAAAGAATGGGTTTAGAACAGTAGAGATTGTCCCGGACGGATTTAGTAAAGGAATTGATAAATACACGATGATCATGGACGTTATTTAATCTTACTGAGTTCCAACCAGTCTGCAAAGTTTATGTAAGAACGGTGATGAATAGTTTTAGTCTACACCAACAAAAATCCCTCAACTCATCGAGGGATTCTAAATATATCAACTACTCAATCCTTTACTTCAATTTCAGAAAGTAAAACTATTACTCCTTCTTTACTTCATCCGTTTATCTAATCTTTTGTACCAAAATTTTCCTATCAGAAAACCAATCGACGGAAATAGAAAAGAACTGCACATTCCAATCAATAAGAAGGTAAAATCATCATCGAACAATGGAAGATTTAAAAAGCCTAAATAAGTCCAATGCATATTCAGCCAGTAATGCATCAGGAAAAACCCTAACGCCCAATTGTTGCCTCCGAATAAGGAAGTATTTCCAGTGCCTCCATTTGAAATAATATACCCCAATACTAACAGCAGATTGACGAAAAATATCCAAAGAACAGACCGGTATTTCATTTGACGTTTCGCATTAAGAAATCCTCCATACATAGTCATCAATAAGGCTATCATGAAACATACTGTCCGTGAAGCAGACAAATTTTCAACACCAGACAAGGAAAAATTCCATCCTAAAGGAATGCATAAAAGATACAGGATCATTGAATAATTGATCTTCATCGTTTTTATTTGGTTTTAAGTTCTTTACAAAGGAATTTGGCTTTGGATACCTAATCTTACTTCTTTCAATAATACCTAAAAGTTTTTAAATTTTCGGTTTTCCGATGAACAATTAAAGCTTGTATACATCCGGGTATCTCCTACTCCTGCTGTATCCATTCAAATTTTCCGTCTTTCCAATAGATGACACCGCCGCCACAGGCTTCTTCCTGATGAATAAAAATCCCGTCATTGGGCAGTTTGATCTTATCGGATTCTTTAACTTCTTCGTCGCTCATGATGTCTCCATTTTCATTGACGTTATTCCAGTAGATTTCACCTTTGGGCGCTTTTTCAAATACGCCGACCCAATCGATATCATCAAATCCCTGACCCAAAATCTCTTTTCCCATGCCCAGATATTCCACTTTTTTGTTGCCGAAAATAATTTCCAGACCGTATTTTTTATTGTCTGTGTTTTGAACAATATTCACCGTGTCCGGTAAGTGATCTCCATCCAAATCGCAGGAAATTGTATTTGGACTGTGTTTTTTTGATAAAACGATATGGTCCTTTGTATTGGGATTTGATTTTGGTGAAGGGTTTTCCTGCGGTTGGCTGGGTTTTTTATGATGGGTGGGTTTTCCGGTTATTTCGTTTTTGGGTGGTTCTTTTTTATCGTTCTGACAGCTTATAATCGTCAGAGTGGCAAAAAGGGAAAGAATTAAAAGGTTGTTATTGATCATGGTATGTGGTTTATGGCGTGGTTTCAAAAAGCTACTTTAATATGAGTTAGGGGTTAATATTTTTTTTAGACATCAGATTTCAGATTTCAGATATGAAAGTAGAAATTTGAGACTTTTTTTCGAATTTTAGGAGTTCATTATGTTTCGGGATGCGGGGTTTAAGCCAGGAACGGCCTTTCAAATCCGTATACTGGATCAACTTTAAAACCTGTGAAAAAGATAAAGTTTTTAAACGCAAAGCTTCATCTTGTTAACGTTTAGTTTTGAAGAAGGCAAAGAATGTGACTGTGTCACTGATGAAGCTATCGGTATACAACATCCGCTTAATCGAATCAATGAAATTGATTCCGCCTTTGCTTCCCTTTATTAACCGGATCATCAGTTTCTTTGCGTCAAAAAAAGCTTATCAGCTCCCAAGTTTTGCAATTGATCTCAAATTCCTTCCTCTTACCCCTGAAATTCATCACTTATCATTTAAAATTCATACTCCTTTAAATCTTACCCCGAACTCATATTACTTTATAAAGATTCATAAAATTCGTACTGAAGATCAGCTTCTGTGATCAATGTGTTGAGCGGGCTGTAAAGATCCGTCTCTTCCATTTCTGCAAGCACTTTAGACTCCTGAATTAATTTCCCTTCCGGGTTAGAAATTTTGATCAGAACCCACTTTCCGCTGCGTTCCAGTTCTTTAAAACCATATTCAGATTTATATTTGATTTTTCCGCTTTGAAGAATGCCATCTTTTACCACCGATTTATTGGCCGCTTTTCCTTTGACATATTGCACAATCTGCCCTGTGAAACCATCCTCCTGTTCCAGCGGTTGACTGTAGGTGTATGTGACAGCTCCGTTTTCATCATAAACCGTAGAATTGTATCCGGTCTGATCTGCATTAATTTTCGTCTCCACTTTTAATTTTTCCTCGTCCCTGAAAGATTTAGAATGTATTAAAAGACCATCCTTATACTTCTGTTCAATAAGTCCCTCGTACAGTGTTCCATCATAAGGCATACCGTCTTTATAAGTCACTGCGCCTTTTTGTTTTCCGTCTGGATGATAATATGTAATTTGCTGGATCATCTCATCTTTTACGGCCTGTTCGGAAGATAGTTTTCCATTTTCATCAAAATATTTATTCAGGACTAAAGCCCCGTTTTTATAAACATCGATAGCCGAGAAGCCGGAAAATTCATAATTGTACTGATAATCCTCGCCATCCTGAGGTTTGTAATACTCAGTTTCCTTATCATAAATATACGTAAGGTTACCGATCTGCTTACCCGTTTCATCATACGTTTTCTGATAGCCGCCTTTTTTGTTTTTCTTGTCTTCCTGCAGAATTCCTCCTTTTTTGGAGTAAATGGTAATTTCTGTTACGATTCCGTCTTTATTCTGCTTTTCAATTTTGGAAACCTTCATCGGATCCTGGTAATACTCCACCATCACCTTATCGCTGGAGTTCCCGGAGCTGTTTGAACCAATATATTTGCCTTTATCACCATAATATTTAGTTTCAAACAGTTCTTCTTTGCTGTTGCTGATGGTTTCATAACGGATCCCTTTGATATCTTCATCATATACAACCGATCTGAAACTGTCGGGAGTTTCATACGTAGTCATCGTGTTGTTATAAGTCATTTCTTCCGGATTTTTATAGTTGTAGATGGTGCCTGTAAAAGTACCGTCCGCTTTATACACCAAATCCTCCTGAACTCTTCCCTGCTGATCAAAAGTCTTAGCCGGTCCTATCTGGTTGCCTCCGGAAAATGTCCCTGTACTCAATACTTTTCCTTCCGCATTGTACCAGGTTACTTTACCTTCATACACTTCATTTCCCGGCGTAGCATCAGAAACAAGGCCTTCCATTTGAAGCGTTCCGTTTTTATAAAAGTCTCTGATTAAAGTGAGTTTTCCTTTACGCTCTGTTTCCCGGTAAAACTCCATTTTGCTCTGCGTGGTTTTTTCCCAGTTTTCATCAAAATAGATTTTTTCCTGTGCACTGGCGTGAATACTTATGATCAGGGCAAAAACCGCTGATGTCAATAATTTTTTCATGTTTTTTAAAAAAGGTTTAGATAGTCAATTTCACTTGCTCTCCTCATAGTTCTGCATTGTTTTTCCAGACTCATAGAAAAATTTCATCATTGTGTTTTGGTCCGAAATAATTATAAACAAAGATCTGTAAAAGCATCCTCGTATAAAATCCCTGCTTTCAGCTAATTTGTGTTCTTACCTGTTTCGAAATAAAATGATAAAGGGGAAATCGATGGATGAGTTTTACAGATCTTATTTGTTTTCATGGTTTATTTTTACCGCTTTTCAAATTTACCAGTTTCCCTGATAAGGTATGACGAATTTATGATTTCTGATCGTCTCGATGCTCTATAAACGTTGCGCACCAAGATGTTAGAACTGGAAATCGAGCTTGTGGTTGAAGTCGAAAACCTTGGACTTCCATCATAAGCAACCAGCAGTTCATCAATATTTTTATAGTTTCTATCAAACGTTACCATGAGCGTTTTAAGTTCACTTTCCCTGTCCAGATAAGTCAATACAAAAGTTTTGAATTTTCCGGGAAAGGACAGCTGGTAATTTACTGTAACGTTTTTACCGAATTTCAACCACTTCTGCAAACCCAGCTTTTCTACCTGTTCATTGGACAGTTTAGTATACACTCTTGCTGAAGGATGTTTTTTTCTGTATGCTTCGTCAAAAGTCTCAAACCTGGTGGTTTCCGATACCGGTAATTCTTCCATTGGAACGTTCATAAAAGAAAACTGAGCATTTACTGAATCATTACGAACAGCCTGAGTTTCATTGATGTAATGATTTTCATTGTTCTCTGAATTCTGTATTTTTTCCTGGCAGGAAATCACTGTTCCTAATAACAAAAAATTAAAAACGGTCTTTCTCATTGTTTTACTGTTTTCTCTTGCGACGGTTTTAACAATCAAACTGAATGGCTACTTCTGCTGCTTTTTTAATGAGCTTTCCTTTTTTTGCTTGGGAAGAGAGATAGAGAATCACCCGTTCTTCCTCATAATCTCTGTTGGCCCCGAAAATAAAATCTGGTTTTCCATCCTTATCAATATCTCCTATGAAAAGTAATTCGACAAAAGTATCGTTGAATGATTCTTCCTCTAAGAACAAGGTTTCCGGAGTATTATTGGCTGACAGATAGAGCTTATAATCCTTTACATTCTGATAGAGTTCCTCTCCTTCATCCGTGTGTACTTTTTCTGATGAAAGCACTTTTCCTTCTGCACGCAATGTATATTCTTCATTTCCGAAGTAGAATTTCAGTTTTTCCTTCGGCCATATTTTATTCTTCACAATTTTTACGGTCTTTATTTCACCAGGTGTCAATCGTGAATGACCTATGAGTACAAGACTGTTATTTTTAGAATGAATGACTTTCGTAGAATCTCCCGAACATTCAGAAAACCCTTTTGTAACCATATAGTCAGATTTACCCAAATAAAATTTTCCATTCTTTTGATATAAATCCAGCCAATCCTTTGCCAATCCATTGACCTCATTTTCTTTTCCAAAGTCCCGGTACTCTTTAGGGAGAAGAATACTGATAGGCTCCGTTGATTCTTCAACCTGATTCTGTTTCAGATCCGCTGAATCTTTACTATGCTGAACCTGTTCCTGAGGCGGTGCTGTTTTATTTTTTGTTTCCTGCTTTTTATCTTTACAGGAAATCGACATTAGTAAGGGTAAAAAAATCAAAATTGTTTTCTTCATTGTTTTGCTCTTTATTTATGATAGGCTTCCGACGATGGGAACACCTTCTGAATCAAAATTACATCTTATTTCATCTCCATTTTGATTATACTATTTGTCTTCACAAATACTAAAGGCAAATTTGTGCAAAAAAATGATGATAAAACATCCCTGTTTTCAGCCAATTTGTTCAGTTTAGTTTCATCCCTGAAATTAGCTGAAAACAGGGATTGAAAAAACGCACAAGAATAACGAGTTTTGGCTTTATCTATGAAGGGGCTCATCTTTGACGGTATTCACTGTCCTTTTATTTAAATTGAATATGAAATATAACCCGTGAGAAACCGCAAAGTAATAACTTTGCCATCTTTGCCATCTTTACCATCTGAAAAATGCTGATCAATTTTTTTTCCTTTTTACGTTTTCCTGTTCTCTTTCTATGTCTTGTCTTAGCAGGTCATGCGGCATCAGCCCAGGAAATTTCCAACACCCCGGAACAGCTGTACAAAAAATACAAACCGGGAAGCACCCAGCGAATGATGATGACAGGAAAGTATGCACAGGCCCTTTTCTTTAATCAACAGGAGGATAAAGCATTTGCTGTTTTAAATGAAAATATTACTTATGCTAAAAAGGAAACGGACGGAAAATATGCTGCCTATCTGTATATTATTGCCGCGATTAACTACCGATTGCTGGACAATGTCAAAGCCTATGAAAATGCGTCCAGACTCGCCCAATTTTACGAAACAAAAACAAAAGATCAGGAAACAAAAGGCTATGTAGCCTATGGATTGGGCTGGATCCATACCCGTAATAATAAAGAAGCTGAGGCGGTTCGCTATTTTTTAAAAGCCCTGTCGCTGTATGAAAAAGCCCCTAATTCTGAAAGTTTAAATAATAGGAAAGCATCGGTGTACCGGGAATTAAACAGTATTTATGCCGACTGGAATGAGTATCAGCTGCAGGAAAAATATAGCAAGCTATCCTTGGAAATTGCCTTACAGCAGAAAGATCCCATGAATCTGTTTGATTCTTATATGGCCATGGGCTATATGTATGAAAAACGCTATGAATCTACCGATAACAAAGCCCTTATCAACCTGGCAGAGTCGTATTATCTCAAAGCAATAGAGACGTATAAAGCCAATAAGGCGCGTATGCCTATTCCTTCCACGCTTTCTTTTGTAGCGATCAATCTGGCCAATCTGTATTTAAATTATTTCCCTGAATCTCACAGAGACAAGGTGCTGTATTATGCCAATCTTGCTAAAACCCAGGGTACCGCAACAGGAAACCATGACCATGCAGCCTCCGCAAATGGTATTCTGGCAGAATTAGCTTTGCAGAATGGTCATCAGGAAGAAGCGAAAAACTATCTGATGACTGCACTGGCAGAATCAGAGTATAATAATATCGAAGATCCGCAGGTTAAGCTTTCCATTTTTGAAAATCTTTCCCAACTTTTTCAAAATGAAAATAATTTTAAGGAAGCCATATTTTACCAAAAGAAATATATAGAAACCTTCAAACAGATTTATGATCAGAAAAATGCTGCCATAGGTAAAAAACTGGAAATCCAATATGAAAGGGAAAAACAAAAGCAGCAGTTGCTCCGGTTACAGCTGGCCTCTGAAAAGCAGGAACAGCGTCTCAAGGAAATGAGCTGGCATAGTCTGCAGCAGGCTCAGCAATTGGAGAATCTCGAATTAACGAGAGAGAATCAGTTTAGAAAACTGGAATTCACTGAAATAGAAAACAGTAAAAAAGCTCAGGAGCTCCGTTTATCTCAACTGGAATCCTTTAACAGAAAACGGGAGGTAGATCTCTATAAAGCCAGAGTTGATTATAAGGAGAAAATCAACACCTTTTACATCGGGTTGACGGCTTCTGTTTCTTTACTGCTCATATTGCTTTTATATGCCTATTTTCAGAGAACGAAAGGTATTAAGCAAAAGGAAAAATTACATCTTCTTGAAATGGAAACGGTGATACAGAACTCAAAAATCTCCAACCTTACGCTCATGTTGGAAGGTCAGGAACAGGAAAGAGGAAGAATAGCCCGTGATCTGCACGATGGCCTCGGAAGTTTGCTTTCCGGAACCAAAATGAATCTGTTTTTATTAAAGGATAAATCCAGTGATCATCATCAGCCGCAAATAGAGCGATCCATGGCGCAGATAGATATCGCAGTGGACGAACTTCGCCGTGTTGCACATAATCTGATGCCAGATCTGCTGCTGAAGTATGGTCTTCAGGAAACCCTGATGGAATATGTTTCCCGGATGACTACCCCGAAACTGGATATTGATGTTCAGTTTCTCTATTACTCAAATCAGCTGCCGCTGGAAAATCAGTTGCTGGTTTACAGAATTGTTCAGGAATTGGTTAATAATGCCGTAAAACATGCCGCTGCTGAGCAGATCATTATTCAGTTCATCGAAAATGAATCCGACTATGTGATTATTGTGGAGGATGATGGAGAAGGTTTTGACACCAAGATCCTGAATCACTCTCATTCCGCAGGATTCCACAATATCCGTTCACGCGTTGAGTTCCTGAAAGGCACCTTGCAAATAGAATCCCAGATCCACATAGGAACCAATATTGAAATCAAATTTCCCAAATAAACCAACCATGATTAAAATTGCTATAACCGACGATCACCCATTATTGCTGGAAGGCTTAAAAAATATTCTTTCCCAACAGGAGAACTTTACAGTAGTAGGCTGCTACTCTTCATCCAGTGAGCTTTTTACTGGATTAGAAAACCAGATTATAGATGTTTTATTACTGGACATCAACCTTTCCGATGGCAACAGTATAGATTTGATTAAACCTATATTAAAAAAATATCCGGCTACGCAGATCATGATTTTAAGTGTGCATAATGAGTTTGCCGTCATCAACAGTACGCTGGAAGAAGGCGCTATGGGATATATCCAGAAGAATGCCCTGGTCTCGGAAATCATTTCAGGCATACAGACGATTCTTAAGGGTGAGAAATTTTTATGCAATCAGACCCAAAAAATTGTAGAGATGAAAACGAATTCCGGATTGAATGCAGTCCCGAAATTAACCCGCAGAGAAAAGGAAATTTTACTGGAAGCGTCATTAGGCTTTACCACTATTCAGATAGCAGATAAGCTTTGCATAAGCCCACACACCGTAGAAAGTCATCGCAAAAATCTGATTGTCAAATTCAAAACTACCAACTTAAGCACAGCCATAAAATTAGCCATGGAATACGGATTGGTCCGTGCATAATGAAATCACCGGCTTAAATTCTGATCAGTCTTTTATTTTAATCTGGATTAATTAAAAATAACTTTCCGGTATGACGTTTTTTAACTATTTTTACCTGATAATATGTAAATAATATATGAGAAAGATCGTACTCGCAGGAATAGTGACTTTAGGAGGATTTTTGACAGCAAACGCACAGTGCACTACTGTATCCGCCATTACAGAAAATTTCGACACGTGGAAAGAGATGAACAAGTGCTGGACGGCTCAACAGGGAAAGGCGATGCTTTACCCTAGCGACAAAAGAATCATATTTTATTCAATGAGCAGCCCGGGAGAAAATATGTATTTAGTAACTCCGAAAATTAAAGGAGGAACCTATACACTGACCCTTGATGTTTCAGACAACGGAGGAGAAACTACACTGGAATTATTCTCAATAGCCAATCCATCTGATACAAAATCTTATGTTTCCATAGCTAAACCTTCAAAAATAACGGGAGATAAAAAAACATATGAAATTTCTTTAAAAAAAGACAATCATTTAGGACTGAAAGTTTTACTGAATGGCATACACCAGGCAGTTTATGTAGATAATTTTTCTTTGAAACCTAAAAAATAAATCGCTTAAGATAAATTCTTCAGAGATCAACTAAGAAAGAGGCTGCCTCGCATTTGAGACAGCCTCTTTTCTGTTTTATAACCTGCATAGGGTTGGTAAAATTCATCATCAGTCCAGATAAAGTGAAGTAGTTTTATTGACTTTTTTTTGATTGAAGTACTGATAAACAGACCCAGCCATAAAAAGAATCAAAAGAAACAAAAGCGTTTTGCCAATGAGCGGATCATTGATGTCTTTTGCCAAAGGATGTCCCAATGGTACACGGGTAAAAGTTTCATTCACTGTTGGTACGAGTGAAAGAAAAAAGCTGAAGGAAAGGAGAAAGTTTTCAAAATAACGGGCTCTCTTACTGTTCTCCATCTTTAAAAACAGAAAATAGGCAACAGCTATTAACAGAATGATAAACACCGAAAAAGCATGTCCCGGATTGAAGCCTCCGTGCTTGGATATCCCTAATGCGGTGATTGAAGTGATCAACGTTCCGTAAAAATAGATCTTCCCTGATAATTCCTTTAAACTGATTTTACCGTATCTGATAAATCCAACCAATGCTCCTACAATGGAAGCAACGCCAATGATTGTATGAAAAATTCCTAAACCTGATAGTCCCATTTTTGTAATTTTTAATGATTAATTTCTTTATTTTTTTAAATGATTACGATCCCCTCATCCTGTAGATTCAGTATCTAGGGAACCATGCAAAATTGCGACAGAAAAAAGGAAAGGGTTTTATGATTCCGTTCAATTATTTGGCATTTTAGTCCATAAAAAAACAACCCCAAATCAACTTTAAGATTGCTTTTCAGGCAGACTTTGAAAAACTATTAGTATTCCTTATCTGTTTTCCTGACGGTAATTGGATGGGCTGGTATTGTATTTATCATTAAAGCTTTTCGTAAAATTAGCTAGGTCATTGAACCCACACTCCAAGGCAATATCCGTGATTCGCTGGTCAGAAACTGCCAGAAGTTCGGCCGCTTTTTCCAGTTTTTTATTTTTAATGTAGCTGGCTGGGGTATCATTATACAGTTTCGCGAATTCCCTTTTGAAAGAGGATATACTCAGGTTATTACGCTCTGCCAGTTCTTCTATTGTGAGTTGTGAAAACAGATTGGCTTCAATAATCTGCTTAAAGGTATATGTGGTGGGAGAAAACAGTTGCGACAGTATAAGCTGTACGGCTTCGGCATTTTTTGTTTGTGACAGCAGAAGAATAATCTCCTTTAGTTTCAACACAAGAATATCTTCATTGACCAGAGACGGATTTTCAAAATAGAACAGTAATCCTTCCACATATTTCTGGATCAGGAAATCATTATTTATTTTTTCATTGGATTGGTTTGAAATCCTGTTTTTCGGAGACTGCAGCAATAACGGCAATTCTCTGTCATAAATTTTCTTCAGAATGTCAGGATAGAATGTGACAATGACGATTTCACATTTTTTTTCGGTAGCCGGGTTATGGATCTGCTTTCCTGAAGTGATACAGTTCAAAAATAGGGAATAATTGGCAGGAATATTAATTTCTTCGCTGTCAACTCTATATTGAAATTCCCCCTGTAAAACATAAAGAAAACAGGCCTGCTCATTCACAGGAAAATCAAAATGGAATGGTGAAGTCAATGCGACCTTTTGCATTAAAGTCTTCCCAAAAAGGTCATACTTTTTATAGTCATTTACCATAAGTACAGCTATTCTAAGTTTACGGGCAATACTACATCACCCGTTCTGACACATTAGTTGAGTTTCTGATTTGTTTTTTGGACAAAATCATTCCATTGTTGATTCAGATGCGTCAAAGCTTTCTTTTTTTCACTTTCATTCAGAGAAGAATAGTTGATTGAGTTGAAAACAAGTTTTTTCAGTGCTTTTACATCAAGCTCCCAATACACAAAAGCGACCCAGAAATCATAGCCAAGACCTTCATATCCGTAAACACTCGGGTCATCACTGTTAATAGAACATTGAATTCCATTACTTAATAAAACCAGTGCAGGATGATTCCTCATATCACTGACATATCCTAAAACCTGGTTACTGATCGGACTTACCTCAACCAGTTTGTTTTGTTTTTTGATCAACTCCATCGTTTTTGGAAAATAGATGAGGTTTAAGCCATGTCCTATCCTTGGGTTGTTCAATACTGAAATATCCAGAATATTTTTATTGAAGACCGAATTGCTTTCACCCGCATGAAGAAAAAGAGGCATTTTTACGCCGTATTTTTTACTCAGCTCATCCAGTTTTACCCAATTTTCCCTGAAAGAATAAATGCTGTTCCCGGCAGCCTCATCCGCCACAAGATCAAAGCCCGAAATAAAATCCGGAAATTCTTTTTTAAGCTCAAAAGCTGTTTCAAGCTGTTTTTCAATGCTTTTCTGGTCTAAAAATTTAAAACTGGAATAAATTAATTTTAAACTGAACTCCGGATGTACTTTCTGTATTTCTTTAACAATTTCCTGTAAATCGGTCACCGAAGTCTTCAACGGATATTTTCCTTTCTGAAAATCGTAAAGTTCATCAAAAATATACCTGATTTCCAGATGCTGTACATTATTGTTCACCAAATCCATAAAGCCTTTTTTATAGTATTCCTTGAAAAAGGGACGGTAAGGCAGGAGCAGGCTGATCCGCTTAAAACGTTTCTCAAATTCAATCCAGTAATCGGTATAAGTACAGAGTTTATCACGCTTCAGGATAAGAAGCTCTGCCAGTTTCTTTTCAAAATCAGGATCTGAAGTCAGTTTTTTATCAAGACTCACAAATCCTTCCGCCACCTTCCCTTCTTCAAAGAACGCCAGCTGACCGAAGATAAAATGATCATTATCCGCCTGATCATACACATAACCTTCTTTATATTTTCTTGCCGTTGCAATCACCCACTTCATATCGGTTATCCCTCCGCTGTGCGTATGCAACAGACCTCCTTTCGGCATTGATTGGAAGATTTCAAATAATTTGCTGCCTTCAATCAATGGTTTTAACTCATTAAAGGAACTGTTAAACAAAGATATTTTCTGTTTGTTGGTCTCAGTAAGGAACTGTTTCCGTAACTGAAATAATTTTTTATCTAATGCGGTTTCAGCATCAGACAGGTGTATATCGGCATCAAAAGCCAGTGCTTCATTTTGCTGTTTCAATGCCATCCACTCCTGCTGATAAGTGGATTGTCCGGTCACTTTATTCTGGCATCCAAACAAAGGAAATCCAAAAAGTAAAATATAAGTGAGATACCTTCTCTTCATAATATTGAGGTTTGCTGTGCCCAATTGATTGTGCTTAACAATTAAAAAAAATAGAAGTCTGATAAAACTATATTCAAAAATATAATAAATTTTTCGAGTACAGGAAGTTCCATCAGACGGTATACGGATTAATCTTAAGTATTTTGCTTTTTACTTAAAAATCCTTTGTGTAAACTGATACAGAGATCTTCTCCACGTAAGCCATTCATGGCGGGTTTCGGGAGATTTGTAAAGGAAATAAGAATATTTGTTTTTGCCCAGGAAATCGGTCAGTTGCTTATTAAACTGAAAAAACCGGTCATCTTCTTTTTCCCCGATTCCAATAAAGAAATAAGGCCTTTGTCCTGATTTTAATAAATTACCGATAGAAAGTTCTTTAAAAGGCTCGCTATTAGTTCCTTCATAAATCACCGGACTGAATACCCCGATCGCAGAAAACATTTCCGGATGACTGCTTCCGATCAGCATGGCCTGATAACTTCCGCGGGAGAGCCCGGCGATTGCTTTTTGTGTATTCGTTTTGTATTTTTTTTCAATGTATGGAATCAGTTCTCCTACAACGATTTTGTCTAAGTTTTTGGAAGAAAGAACTGTTCTGGGATAATCATCCGGCATTTTTTCCTGTTCCGGAGTCAGTGCAACTCCATAATCCATCACTACAATCATTTCCTGCGTCTTTTTCTCGGCAAAAAGATTGTCCAGAATGTTGGTGATGTAGCCCTGCTTTTCCCATCCTGTGATATCTTCACCGGTTCCGTGATACAGATATAAAACGGGTAATTTTCCGGTCCCGTAATTGGGAGGAAGATACACTTTAAAATTCCGCTGGCCCTGTGTTATTTGTGAATGTAAACTGTCATTAACGATTTTTCCGTGCTTTACATTTTTCTCCAGGAAAAAATCTTCTCCGGAAGGTACTTCGATTCCGCTGGTTGGCTGGCCGTATCCAAAATACAGTTGTGTATTCGGGTCATTTCTGCGCTGGCCATCTACATTAAACCAGTAATAATGGAATCCTACCTCCATGGCTGAGGTGGAAACATTCCAAAAACCATTCTTTCCTTTTGAAACCGAGGATTGTATACCTTGCATGCCGTCACCTCCCTCTAAAACCACAGATTGTGCATCCGGAAAATACACCTGAAACTCCGCCTTTTTCTGTGCATCTATTTTCGGGAATTCTTTCCCCGCTAAAGCTGTTGAAGACGTTTTATAGGTTTGGGAAAAAGCTACGGAAGAAAATACAATGAGAAGTAATGATATTTTTGGATACTGCATTATTTTAATTTTAAGAGATCAGAAAGCAGGCATCTATCGTGACCGGAAAAGGTCTTGATCCAGGCCTATGGCTTATATAATATCTGTTATCTTATTTCAATTTAAGAAAAATATTTATTGTTTGCAGTATATTTTATGAAATTCTCTTAGTGTAAACGCTTGATCAGCTTAGTTGTGAGGATGAAAAATATATCTTACTTTTCCATTCAATTAAGAATGAACAAATTACAGAATTTCATTTTGTTTATTCCTAAGCTGCAGATGTGATCAACAGGAATAATTTAAATTGATTAGAGATGAGTTTAAAAATATGTTTGGCCAAAAAAGTCCTTCTCTTTTATGCGGTTCTTGCTCCCTTCATTATGATCGGGTCATTGTACAATCTGATAGATGGCGTCATTTTACAGAAAAACCCAACCTATCGTATCGGTCTTTTCAGCTTATTTGGGTTTGTCATCATGCCGCTTCTGCTGATCGTGACCTACATCAAAAACAAATGTGAGATTACAGGAGACCGTGTTCGTATCAGCAAAATTGACTATCTATTTTCTGACTATCATTTCAGCATAAGAGAAAAAGAACTCGCTTTTAAGGACAGACCGCTTACTTCCCTGCTTAAAAAAAAGTATCAGGTGCTAGTTATACAATCAAAAAACACCCATGAAATCGTTCTCGAAAAAGACCTTGATGTTTTTCAGAAAGACATTGAGAATATTAGAAATGCGTTACCTAAATAATCCGGGTTGCGGGTTTGAGTGTCAGAGAGTTTGAGGGTTTTGGAGTTAGCTTTGCTAATTGCTAATTGCTAGTTGCTATTTGCTAGTTGCCAGTTGCTCGTTTGCAGTAATTAAGTTAATGAATCACCGTCTGATGTCTGATATCTGATATCTAGCATCTTAGCTCTTGGGCTCTTAAATCCCTCAGCTCTGTTCTTTATCTACCCTCTTTAGACATAGACGTTTAAGCTTTGAAGCTGGCTTTTCAATAACCAATCTATACAACAGTCCTCCGGCAATACATCCTGCCAGACAGATGAAAAGACTTATATTGTCAGATGTTTCCAACCCCAATTTTTCAAGTGCATACTGAATCATACGAATAATGCCTTTATGGGAAAGATAAACCGCATAGGACAGCCCCGCCAGCTGTGCTGTGATCGATGATTTCGTTTTGAACATAAAAGAAGATCTGGAAACGGCTGACATTAAAACAATTCCATAACCGATGGCTACCAAAGTGAATCCGAAGACAGAAGCGTCCTTAGAAACCTGATCATTACAAATCCAGAATGTGAGTCCAAGGAGAATAATTCCAAGAATAAAAAGTCTGTTCCCATTGTTATGAACTAAATTTTTAAAACGGACGGAATACTGCATCAGAAAACCTATTACCACTCCGACTGCGAGACCATCCAAACGCGTGTGCGTGGGATAATATATTTGCATATACCATATCTTCCAAAAATCTTCGGTATCCAGCACAGGAACGATGGAATTTCCCCATATGATCAATCGAGCGGTTAAGGAAAAAATCATGAGTGCACCTGCAAAAAACGCTGTGTATCTGAAAATCTTAGTCTTTATAAGTATCAGAAGCAGCAAAGGAAGAAAAAGGTAAAACTGCTCTTCGATACATAAAGACCATGCATGCGAAAACGTTCCCCGGTTAATGACATCCAGCCCGTAATTCTGGGTAAACGTAATATATTTCCAAAATTCGCCTAATGATTCACGTTCCCTGAAAAACGGAAATGTAAAATACAGAAAAAGCGTAAAAATATAAGGTGGAATGATCCTGAAAAAACGTTTGGTGAAAAATGTTTTCAGATTGATATTTCCACTTTTTCCAATCTCCTGAAACAGTTGTCCTGAGATTAAAAATCCGCTCAGTACAAAGAATAAATCCACTCCGGTCCATCCGAACCTGCCTATTGTATCAATCCAGGCGGGATGTTTAAAAGCTCGGTAATGATACATTAAAACCAATACAATGGCTAAGGCTCGTAAGTGATCCAGTCCGTAAAGTCTTTCGGAAGAACGAGTGTCTGTTGGCATTATTTTTTTCTGCAAATATTGTCAACCGACCCGATAGTTTAGCTTAATGATGGCAGAAAGCATTGATCCGGATGTCAATAGTAGTATCCACCGTCTGAACTGCAATGAGGGCTTTCCGTCATCAATTCCATTCATTTTATCAAATAATCAGCACTTGTAGCGCCGGATTTTATATTTTTGAGCGTTATGAAATTCAGACCGGAACATTATCTAAAGCAAACTGTTTATTTCCAGCTGTTCTTTTGGACGGCTTTATTCTTATTCGGAGCTGTCAGAAATTACGGAGAATATGACGGCAATATGTCTGCAACGATTCTCATTTATAATTTCTGTCACTGGATATTTCAGATTGCCGGAGCCAATTTCATTTATTACGTTCTGATCCGAAACTTTTTTGACCGGAAAAAATATGTCATCTTTTCTCTGGCTCTGATTCTCAGTTTATACCTCATTTCTGTGATGAACAGAATCTTTATTGTCTATGGTGCGGAACCTTTTTTCATTGACGAACCTCAGGACAGTTTTTACAGCATTTTTACAGATATCAGGTATCTTCTGACTCACTATACTTTTTCGCTCATTAGCGCAGCTTTTATTTTCATATCGGTGATGTTTGTGATCCGCTACAGAGATGAAAAGGAAAACACCACACAGCTGCTGAAAGAAAAGGCAGAACTGGAATTAAAATCGCTGAAATCCCAGCTGAATCCGCATTTCCTGTTCAATACCCTGAACAATATTTATGCGCTTTCGCTCAGTCATTCGGAGAAGACCTCTGAATCGATCAGCCGTCTTTCGGATATTCTGGATTATATTCTGTACAAAGGCCCTACAAATGAGGTTCCTGTATCAGAAGAGCTCACTGTCATTGATCATTATGTCGCACTGGAAAGCCTTAGATATAGCAAAGAAAGGCTCAAGATCAGCAAAGAAATCCGCTTCAATTCCGGAGCCACAATTCCTCCGCTTTTGTATTTGACATTGGTGGAAAATGCTTTTAAACATGGGGCAGGAAAAAGCATGGATCAGACGGAGATTAAAATTGATGTTTCCTCAGATGAAACTTATTTAATTTTTAACATTGAAAATACCTGTGGAAACGATGAAAACAATGACCCCGAAGGAATCGGACTTAAAAATATTGAAAAACAGCTACGGCTTCATTATCAGGATCATTTTGTATTCAATGTTTCAAGAGAAAATCATACTTTTAAAGTAGAAATAAAAACCCCGGCAGCCTTATGATCAATTGTATTATTGTAGACGACGAACCTCTGGCAGCCACATTGCTGGAGAAACATATTTCCAGAATCGGCCATTTAAAACTGGTGGGAACAGCTGAAAATGCCATGGATGCCTATCAGCTTCTGCAGAAAAAATCGGTAGGCCTGATGTTTCTTGATATCCAGATGCCGCATTTAACCGGAATTGATTTCCTCAGATCCCTGTCAAAGAAACCACCTACCATTTTCACAACGGCTTACCGCGATTTTGCCATTGAAGGTTTCGAACTCGAAGCTGTGGATTATCTTCTGAAGCCTATTACTTTTGAACGTTTTTTTAAATCCGTGGAAAGGGTTTTAAGGTACAAAACCGATGCTCAGGAGGATTTCATTATGCTTAAAGCGGAAGGTATGACCCGGAAAGTTCCCATTCGGGAGATGGTCTATTTTGAAAGTCAGGGCAATGATATTAAAACAGTTCTGGTGAATAATGAAAGTATTATTTCCAAGGCTACAATGACAGATCTGGAGTCCATTTTATCGGAGAAAGGATTTGTAAGGATTCACCGTTCATTTATGATTAATACTCAATTCGTTACTGCTTTTAATACTCATGAAATCGTCCTTGGCACCTATCATATTCCTGTTGGCAGAAGCTATAAAAGTGAATTTGATGCTTTTGTAACGGCGGTTTCTAAGGGTTCTGTCAATCAGTAAGAAATTTAACTGCGTGGAATGACGTAGTAAGCCAGCTCACCATCAGGTCTTTTCAGGTTATCTATACGGCTGAAACCCGCTTTTTCCAATACTTTTTGTGAACCTATATTATCCAGATCCGTCACGGCTACGATATCACCTGCTTCTGTATTTAAAAGAGAATATTTAACCAAAGCGCGGCTGACTTCCGTTGCAATCCCTTTTCCCCAGTATTTTTTTCCTAAAGTATATCCTATTTCAATCTGTCCGGGTGCATCTGCAAAATCCCTCACCAGGCACATTCCGATAAAATCATGATTCGCAGTATCGAATATTCCGAAACGTCCAAACGGGCCCTTTGTATAATCTTCCAGCGCTATGTCAAACATTTCCGCGTACTGCTTAGGCGAACGGTAAGGAAGATACTTGGTAACCTCATCATCTTCGAAAAGATCACAAAACAGGTTCTGTTCTTCAGGTAAAAAATTCCGGATCGTAAAATTCTGATCCTCATGTAAAATAGTCATATTCAAAAATTATAATCAGGATAAAAGTACAAATTATCCCCTACCAATACTAATAAAACGGTAATGCTTTCCAGTGCAAACTCTGCAATCTCAACTTTTTCCAGCCCATTGAGTCTTAAATTGGTTAACTTTGATCAAATTGAGGACTCCATATGACCAGCTTTCCTAAATTTCATGACATTATAAAATCTTATCCTATGAAGAAAATGCTGATGGTTAAACTGTTTTCAATACTTTTTTGCTGTTCAGTCTGGACGGCATTATTTTCTCAATCAAAAGCTTACACTCCCGTTTCAAAGGAACTTTACGATACCATTATGGAAAAAGACAGCCTTCTTTTTGGTGCTGCCAACTCAGGAAATATTGGTCAACTTAAAACATTTTTCACTGCAGATCTTGAATTTTTTCATGATGTAGGAGGTCTGGCCAACTACCAGGAAACCGTTGACAATTTCAGCAGAGTGGCCAAAAATCACAGCTATACCCGAAGGGTGTTAGTTACGGGATCCGTTGAAGTCTATCCCATTAAAGATTACGGAGCCGTACAAACCGGCATTCATCAGTTTTGCCGCCTGGAAAACGGTTCACTGATCAACTGCGGGACATTCAAATTTGTTCATGTGTGGAAAAAAACATCGGATGGCTGGAAGATTTCAAGAGTGGTCAGCTATGGACATTAATCATCATTAGTATTCAAAATATTGCCCGGACCATTGTTCAAATTGTTCCTTATACCTCTCCTGAGCAGTTTTGATGAGTTCATCCGGTTCTTCAATCTGAGCTAAGCCGTAATCCCCTGCCATCCATTTCAGATACTCACCGAGATCTTCACTTTCTTCATAATCATCTTCATCCCTGTAAAAATACGCTGTATCAAAATCTACTGAAATTTCAGTATCGTAAGTGAGCAAATGAAGCAGCTGCAGGATATTTTCAGCAACAATATGAACACCGCCTTCGTCTCCAAATACCACAATAGGCATTTGGTTTAAAGTTTTACCTGTTCCGTCATTCCAAATTGCATAAAATGAACCTGAGCCATTCGCCTGGGCAATAGGAAATAACCTGCTTAAAAAATTCTCATCTTCGCTCCAGCTCTTTAATCCGGATTTATCATCGATCAAAACACCAAAACCCTGGCTATAGTTTTCTCCGGAAGATATATGGTTTTGGAAATAGATCAGTTTTTCCAGTTCAACAGGAATTTCTTTTAATCCTAAGTTTTCTTTAAATTCTGTGCTATCGATCATCGTGAATAAAGATTTATAATTAGACAAAAATAACAGTTATTTTATTCCATTTTTTGTCCGGGCTAAAAATATTTTCTGTTTCATCAGGTATTTCAATGATGATTTCGAAGCTATGGATAAACGGTTTGAACATCATCAGGCACCTATCATTTCCCTTTAATCCGTAAAATATCATGTCTTGTATTATGAAAAACAATGACCTGTTGTTTTCCAGCGATTTATACTGAAAACAAATTGCACATCTTTTTATCTGTGTAAAGTTCAATTCCCCTATATAAAAGCCGGTAAATCATTATAAATGAAATCAATGAAAGGCTTAAAACATCCTTATGGCATACATAATATGGAAACGACATCACATACGGATATTAAAAAAAAGTGTTACTTTTGCTTAAGAAATAAATGTTTTTCGCATTTTTATTATTAGTTTTAATCCACCAATTTATAAAACATTAAAATCCCTCCACATGAGAAAAATAATTCTACTCATTACATGTATGTTCGGCGTTTCAGTTTTCTCACAGATCAAAGTGTTGAAAAACGAAAGCCTGGTGGAAATTGGCAAAGATAATTCCGTAGGTTTATATAAAAAAGAGGATAAATTTACCATCAACTATCAGGATCTCAATACCAGTAACCTGAATACCATCAGATCTTTTTCATTCCAGAATATGGACGGAGATGTCTCCGGTCTGTACAAACTGATCATGGACGGTTTCACAACAACTCCGGACGAAAACATCATCCTGGAACTTCCCAATGACATTATTGAACTTCATTATGAAAAAAACTACGGCCAGCCGACCGTTCAGTTTATCCAGTATATCAATAAAAATCGTAAATACGTTGGAAAATCCCAGTTTTTAAATAAAAAACAAGTGGAGAAAGTATTCGGCAGAGTCAATGGAAAATATGCCATGTATGAAAAGCCGGCTACCATCAACCATATCAATGGTACCAAGGCGGGTTCCAGCCAGGCATCTACTGCTGCACCCTCTTCAAATGGTAACAGCAAAAACAAAAAATCAAAGAAATAATCGTATTTTTTTCAATATTACTGAACTCATTCACCCGAATGAGTTTTTTATTTTTACTTTTGCAGAAAGACATTAAGAATTATGCCGCTTCAGATAATCAATTTAACCAAAAAGTTTGGAGAACAGACTGCCCTAGACAACATCAATATTTCTATTGATAAAAATGAAATCATCGGCCTTCTCGGTCCAAACGGAGCAGGGAAATCCACGCTGATGAAATCTATCGTCGGAGCACTGAAAATTGATCAGGGCGAAATCATCTTTAACGGAATGAATATTTCCGAAAACGAGATTGAAAGCAAGAAAAAAATAGGTTTCCTTCCCGAAAACAATCCCCTGTATCTGGAAATGTACGTCCGAGAATATCTTCAGTTTGTGGCCAACATTCACAAAATATCAGCAGCCAGAGTAGATGAAGTGATTGAACTGGTGGGAATCACTCCTGAAAAATCAAAAAAGATAGGTCAGCTTTCAAAAGGATACAAACAGAGAGTCGGACTTGCACAGGCCATCATTCACCAGCCAGACCTATTGATTCTGGACGAACCTACCAACGGACTGGATCCAAACCAGATCATTGAGATCAGAAATGTAGTAAAAGAGATCGGGCAACAGAAAACAGTTCTTCTGTCTACCCATATTATGCAGGAGGTGGAAGCACTATGCTCCCGTGTCATTCTAATTCATAAAGGAAACATCCTTCAGGACTGCCCTATCGACGAATTTAAAGGTCGATTTAACAGTCTGGAAGAAGCTTTTGCAAGCTACACCGCCGTTTCTTAATTCATTCCATGGAAATACACATCACTCACGGACAGGGCATTATCAAAGCTCTGTACGATGGTTTTGCTACCTGCTTAATCATCAGACGTCCTGTGGCCATAAACTGGCCGGACTCCCGTGGAAGTATGGGTGAATACTATGCCGTGTCTGAACTTTCTGAACAGGAAAAAATAACATTTGCGGACAGCCTTAATAAGGCACTTACCGAAGGAACAGAAGCTGAAATCATGACGGGTATTGAGGATTTTCTTAAGCTTTTTGAAAATGGTACCTATCAGGTCAATCTGGGTAAGATTCCGCACGATAATTCCAATTTTTACATGAGCAGATCTTTACCTGCTGATGAGAATACGAATGACCAGAAATTTTCCGGCTGGTTCTACCCATTTGATGATTTTAATTATCTGTATACGCTGGAAAGTAAAAGCATTGATCCTGAAAGAACGGAATATTACATCGATCTGATCAGAAAAGGAGGCCGCCCAAAACCTGTGATATTTTACAGCCTATTCCATTTGGATCCGATGCTGAGCTGTGCTTTTGTACTGGACGGGCATCATAAAATTGAAGCTTATATCCGTCTGAAAATGGACATTCCTGCCGTCTTTATTGTAAAAGACAATAGTGATTACAGCCCTGTTTCAGAAATCATGCATGGAGCTCTCCATCTGCTTCAGGATGTAGAGTTTGAACATCTTTTCCAAAACAACGATGACAATCTGCCTCATATCAATTTCCTTAATGATGAAGTCCTGACTTATGCTTTGGACAAAATACTAAGAGAGTCGGAAAGAATTGATGTCCCCGTCATTGAAGTTCTGATCAGGCATCATCAATCAGGAATGCCGGAGGACAGGATATGGCTTAACAAACGTCTTGAGTCTTTAGCGGAAAATGTACACCTCAGCTTTTTTAATTTCAGAAAAGGCCTGAACGTTTATTTCCCTAAATACATTGAAGATTATAAAGCCGATGCCTGGTTTCTGAAAACCCTCAGAAACACTATCGAACTGAATACCTGGATCTATGAAACCGTCTTGAGATAACCATCAAATGGCTTCATATTTGATAGGGTTTACATCTAACCAATAACTCAATATACAATGATCAAACCGATTTTATTAGGAGCCTTCTGCATCACTCAGTTTTCTTTAGCTTATGCAGCCGAAAAACCAACAATAACCACTCAACCGATCTATCTTTCCAATGAGGTGCAGCCTTTCCAGAAAGTACCCAAAACAGTGATCATCAAAACGAAAAAGTTTAAGATCAGAATCGACAAACAACCCAACGGAAAATACCTTTACCAATCCTGGGCAGCCAATGCCAAAATCACTTCAAAACCGAGCATGATCATCAGCGACGGAGAATTGATCCCAGACGGTTCCGGAGGAAATTATTATTTCAGCTTTGTCAATGAAGGCTACAGCTATCAGGTTTGGAGAAATTATCTTACGGATTCAGCTTCCAAAGCGCCTTATACTCTGACTGTAAGCGACGAAAATGACCGTGAAATCGTACGTCAGGATGCATTTGTGGTTAAACAGTAATTGACCGGCCGACAAATATTATATTTTTCATAAAGTATCGTAGTTTTACTACAATTTTTCAAGTTTTACCCTTAATATTTTTTCAAAGGGTATAATATTTCTATATTTATTGAAATAACACCAATGAAAAAAAGTACTTCAAACTCTGAGAAAATTTCGGAGAACGATATTTCAGGCATCAACCGTGTCGTACGTTTGGATATTGTGATAGAAGGCCAGATTATCAAGCATTTTAAACACTTCCGGTTACAGCAGAGTGCCAAAAAACACCATGAATTTGAATTGATCCTGGCTCATGATTCTCTGGGAAAAGCTCAGAATCACAACCTTTTAGAGAGTCAAAAATTCTTGGGCCAGCGTTTAACCGTAACCTTCAGGTATAAAGATTCGGAAAATGAAAGTCCGGAGCGTAGTTTTGTAGGCCTTATTACAACCGTGGCTTTCAGCCAGGACAAAATGAGTCTTGGAAATATTATTTTAAAAGGAAAAAGTCCTACCATTTTAATGGATGCTGCACCCCATACACAGAGTTTTGGAGGAAGTCAGTCCGTTAATACGGGAATTATCGCTGAACGTGTCATTAAAGAAACGTTGGGATCCGGCAAATTTGATTTTAAGGTAAACAGCCAGAATAAAAGCTATATAAATTACAGTGCCCAGTATAATGAAACTCATTATAATTATCTGGCACGAATAGCTGAATCCTATGGAGAACAGTTCTATTATGATGGATATGTTCTCCATTTTGGAAGTCTTCCTGCAGCGGAGAAACCCATACCTCTCGTTTACGGAAGTAATGTAACGAATGTACAGGTTGAAATGAACGCGGTGCATACCAAGCCTCAGTTTTTCGGATATGACAGCAGCAGTCACGCGAAGATGTTAAGTACTTCTACAAGTGTCAAACATCTGGGTGAGCTTGCTTCGAAAGCCTATCAGTTAAACGACGGTATATTTACCAGTCAGTCTTTAACCCCCGCTCCTATCAATGCCAATATTTCCATCGATGTGGACCAGTCTCAGAAAAGTGCGGCCGGCAATGCTGCTGTAGAGGTATTTACTGTTTCCGGTGATACTACGGTTCCTTTTTTATATCCGGGATGTACTGCAGATATTCAGATGAGAAAACCGGATACGAATGAGACTTCACACTTTACCAAATTAATGATCACAGAGACCATTCATGAAGTGGATGCAAGAGGATATTATACAGGTTCATTTGAAGCCATTGCTGAAGGAACAGGTTTTATGCCCAGACATGAATTTAAAATACCGAATGCAGAACCTCAGATTGCAACCGTAATTTCCAATACAGACCCTCTGAATCAGGGGCGTATACAGGTGCAGTTTGACTGGCAACAGAACAATACCACCCACTTTATCAGAATGATGAGCCCCGACGCCGGAGGTACAGATCAGATCACTCAGAACAGAGGATTTGTAGCTGTTCCCGAAGTGGGAGACCAGGTGATGGTAGGTTTTGAATACCACCATCCCGATTTTCCTTTCGCTATGGGAGGAATGTTTCATGGTAAAGTAGGTTTAGGCGGCGGAATAGACAATCATGTTAAATCAATTCAGACCCGAAGCGGAAATAAAGTGATCTTCAATGATACTGAAGGCAGCATCTTTATTGAGGACCCAAGCGGCAATTCCTATCTTATGGATGGCAAGGGCAATATTACCGTGACTGCACCAAAAAATATGACCTTCATAGCCGGAGAAAATCTGATGATCAGTGTAGGTCAGAATATGAGTACGACAGTAGGTGCCGATCAAAGCAATATTGTCGGTATGAACAAATCAGAATCCGTGACCATGAATGACACTCAAAGTGTCGGCGCTATGAAAATAACCTCTGTAATTGGTGATGCCAGCATGATGATCAGTGGAAAACTGACTGAGATTATCGATGGGGATGTGCAAAGCGAGGTAAAAAAAGAAAGAAAAGAATATGCAGCAGAGGTAGAACATTCTTCAAATGAAGGTACGATCCACCAAAATGCCAAAGTTGAAGTAAAAAATAACAGCGGCGAAAAGAGCAGTAACTTTTAAAATGATTGGGCTATGAGCAGAACACGCATTGTAAAAGGTAAACTCACTAAGGTGACTCATCAGGATCACTTTATATATTCAAGAGGTTCTATTATCAATAACGGAGCAACAAAAGTCATACAGACCGGAAAAGACAACGGTGTTTTATATGGTAAACCGGATTTTCCCGATTTAGTGTATGAGCCAACAGAATACAAATTAAAAAGTGTACTCGCTCACGAGCAGTTAAAAAATACAGCAAAGGAATTGTCAGAAATGACTTTTATACTCCTTATGCTGCAGATTTATGGTGAACAGATTGAAGTTGAAGCCATAGGAAAGCTTTACAAGGATTTATGTGATGATAAACTGGAACCTCCTGAAATTATAGTCACAAAAAGTCCAATTAAAAATTACAAAGCCAATTATACCAATAAACGAAAAAAAATACTGGTCAGTAAGGGATTCCTGGAAGAAGCCATTAAAGATAATGAGGTAAAAGCTCAGTTAATGGTGGCTTTACTGGAAGAGTACGGACATCATATTGATAATCTCCTGCGTACGGATTATGCCGTAAACGGAAAAGAAGATAAAGATATCATAGATGAAGGGGCCAAGTTTGCCTATTACTTTTTAACCGTTGATTTTGCCAATACTCCGAAACTGGATTTTGCCGAAGCTGAAACACCGGAATATACAGGACCACTGGTTTTAGACCTTGGAAAAGAGAGCCAGGATTTATCCAAATATGCCAATCAGGAGCAATGGTATGATGATGATCCCAATGAAGATGATGTAGAGAATTTCGGATTTGGATTTGCCCACGGTACCCATGGAGGAATTGAAATGGAAGCCTTGGCTAAAACCAATATTTTCACAGAAAGTGAAGTACTGCAAATATATTACGGTAATTGGTTAAGAGATGTTTCTCAGGTTCTGGTACCTTTTACCATTCGTTTTACCAAGGCAGTAAGAGACAAAGTAGAAAATCATAATAAGCAGACCAAAGGCAAAACTCAGCATATTAAAGCAGGAAATACCGCAAAATTTTCTCATGAAGGCTGGGTAGAGCTTATAGAACTTTTTGCAGCCAAAGAATTTATTTATACCAAAGGTGGAACCGGTATTAAGACGGAAAATTACGTAAAGCATCTTGAGCGCTTCAGGAAAACCTATGGACAGCTTAACAAAGACATTTTAGGTATTTACCGTCCCGAGGAACACATTGATAACCCCAGAGGATTGGAAAGAGAACACCAGTCGGTTTATGATGAAACCCGTGTCAAAAGAGAAATTCCCGGAGGTACAGAGGATATTAGCTTCTATATCGGGGAAAGTGAAGAATGCTTTAGGGTGAACAGTTTTGGTCAGAAGTACTATATTTACAGGGATGATGAAAATGCCCAGAAGAAAATGGGTGAGAAAGTAATGATTAAGCCAGATCCCCTGCGTCCATCATCAGATTCCTATATGTCTAATCAGCTGAGGCTTGCCGTAACGAAAGGTAAAAATAAAGATGGTTTCCGGCATTTTGGAGCGGCCATGCATGTTCTGGAAGATTACTTTTCACATACCAATTTTGTAGAACTCTCCTTATGCAAACTGGGCTGGAAAAAAGACTCCCCTTACAAATACCTTAAGAAAGTTTATCCCTGGGTACAGAATCGCCAGGGAACCGATTATTCAACGATACCTGTCGTAACAGGTAAGTTCCTGTTAGACGACACCTGTGCGAGTGTGGTTCCAAAGATGGCAGATATGCTGTTGCCTATTGGCTTTTCTAAGTATGAGGTGGGTAACCCCGGAGAAAGAACCTTTGGACAGCAGACGATCTACACCGTACTCAAAGATTTAGCAAAAGGACAGAAAGAAGACCCGACTCAAAAAAGTTTACAGTACCTGGGAATGGATTCGGTAGAGCTTTTCGACTACTACCAGAAATTACTGAAACTTTCCGATTGGATGACGGAGCAGAAAAAGAGAGATGACCCTTTTGGATGGGTGATGAGAGGCTTTGGCTTCATCTCTCATTATATGGGCGAAATTCTGATGAACTTTACCAATGTGGTCTTTAATATTATGATAGAATCTGTAGATGATGATATAAAGGCAGCCCAGACCCATGTCACGAATGTCAACTATGGAGAAGATCCCACGCATACACAGGTTGGAAAAGATGCCCATGAAAATCCACTAAACGGATTGGCGGCTTCATTAGCTACCATTGCGGTAAAAGATGTTGGACAACGTATCAAAGACATTTGGGACGGACGGGTATCTGATCCTGACGGTTCCAAACTGGTATTTCATGTACAGAATACCTACTCAAGACATCCCCGGGCCGTAGAATGGATGGATAAAGAAGTGGAAAATTGGGTGATCCGAGTTTCAAAAGATGCTTCTTTTCTGGAAAAATTATACCATCCTACTCCTGTAGCCCATGCACATGATACGGCAAAAAGAAAAGTTCGTATAGGTATGGATAAAATTGAGGAAATAAAAAAATATTTTGGAAAGTAATGAAACAATATTTAATCTTATTTGGCATATTGATGTTATGCTTATCCTGCACAAAAAGTAAATCCCAACAAAAAGTAATGACAACAGATTTTCAATTTACAGAATGTGAAGCTTATTATAAAGGTAAACCCCTGCCATTCGGAAAACCGATTGAAGAATGGGAAAAACTATTTGGAAAACCTACACGAAAATTTGACGAAGCTACATTTATCTGGGATCATCTTGGACTTGCAATAGATAATGGAAATGTGACCAAAGATCAACCTTACGACCCTTCTTTTGAAGTCCGTAAACATGATAAATTATTGATATTTTATTCCAATCTGGATAGTCCTGCAGGTCAAAAAGGAAAATTAAAATTTGCTTTTGAAAGAGAGTCGGCGGCCTACTTAATTAATGAATACAAAAAAGGAAACCCTGCACTCCTTACAAAGGAGTTGGAGAAAAAGATAACTGATGACAGAAGCATTGGAGGTGAAATGGGAGCAGATCATTTCATATACCCTTATACCGCTTACAAACAGACCGTAACTGTTGACGGAGCAGAAATCCATGCAGGTATGTCCTTGAAAGAACTTAATAAAAACCGTACAGCTAAGGATCTTGAGATCTTTACTTTCAGAGATGATAATATGAATTTGGTTGATGAAACAGGTACTACAAATGGAGACAACGGTGAATACTGGAATGATAACAGGAAAATTGAATGTCCGAAAAAACAGAACTACTATTTTCTGAACAGCGTACAATACAGTGGTGCTGAACTGGAATATATCAAAGTAGGTTATAGAGTACAGGGAGATGAGAGTCCTTATTTTTAAAAGAATATAAATCAATAAAGTCACCAGTCAAGTAGAATATTTAAAACTGTCTGCTGTATTTCGCGTCAGTTTGCTGATTAGCCCATAATGGTGCTTAGGCAGTTATAATTGGCATTGGATGACATGGGGTTAATGTACTTTTTGAAAGTATAAAGAGCAATTAAATTTTTGGAACCGTAGCACACATGAAAGATTCTGCCACGAAAGAATACATCAAATTAAAAACAGAAGGGATCCTTAATCTGGAAGCCCTCTGTGATGAATATGGCATGACGGCAGCAGAACTGGTGGGTTTTCATAATACCCATTGCAGTATTTCAGAACTATTGAATATTTCACTGCCTAAGTATGTGGAATATATTTACATCCCGGCAGACAAATTCAGGAACAGGGACAGCAGACTGTTGAAAAATACAGTATTGGAAATTCCAACAGGATCCGGCCAAAAGGTGTATGGTGTGATCATCAGGTTCCTTCCTAAAAATCTGCAGATCCACTATAAAATAAATGTCAGGAGAACTCCTTTCTATATTGAACTGAACAAGGAAAAAACCTACGTCAACAATCAGGGAATCGATAAAATAATAGAACAGCTGTTTGAAAAGGCAGAACAGGTTTTGTATCCGCTGCAAATTGCGTCCAATAGCAATGGTTCCATTCAAAAAATCCTGAATAAAGAAGATATCGCTCAACGCTGGAAAACGGAATGCTTTCCGGAACTGAAAGAATACTATCAGTCTGAAACTACAGACCGTATACTCGGACAATTGGATCAGGCGTATGCTGATATTGATGTAAAGAAAGACCTGTTTGGCAGGAATGTATTTTATAAATTATTCTTTTTGCCTGTTTATAAAGGATATCCCAATTTTTTCAGGAAAGACTTTTTGCAGATCTACTTTTCAAGTCTGTCCCGGAATGTCGAATATAGCATAGAATATTCATTACACAAAGAATATACAAAAGGAAATAAAATAGCACTCAAAATAACAGGAACTGAAGAAGAAGACGGGTTCAATAAAAACTCATCTAAAGGCAAAATCGATCTCCTGTATAAATTTGAACGGGAAACCAGAGAAATATTTTCAATCAACGGCTCTCTTTCAACTTTTGAAAAAGGGGAAGAGTATATCATTGAATTTCAAGCCTACGAGCAGAAAAATTCTCAGTCAATTTAAAAAACACTAAAAGAACACGAAATGAGCGGAAAACATTTAGTCTGTCAAGGTGCTACCTGTATGTGTAACTTCGGAACAGCTCCGGATAAACTTCAGGTAAAGACACAAAGTAAACGCTACATCAATGATAATGCCGGCAGCAAAAAACTGATGGCTACCCATATGGATATCGGCAAAACTTTCGAGAAAAACACTTTCGGAAGCTGTGCGAAAATGAATAACAGTCCGTGCCAGGTTGTGGTAACCCAATGGAGCGGTTTCTATGATAAAATAACACTGCAGGACAACAGTGGAAAAGCCTTACTGGAAGACAGCAAAGCTACCTGTCCTATTGGAGGACCCGACTGTATCAAGATCGTCAATCATGGACAGACAGCCGAAGCTTCTGCACAAAATGTGAAGAATGCTGATAATGAAGTTTTAGCAGAGCTCCTTCCTTTTGTGAATATAAAAGGCGGTGCAAAAAAATACATTCCTATCAATCAATAAATAAAGTCTTATGGATAAGAAGAGCCCATTACATATATATGTTGAATCTAAACCCGGACAGACTTTTCACAAAGATATTGGCTGGCTGGAATTAAAAAAAGCCGAAAGTTTCAATATTTTCATCAAAGAATTTAAAGACCGGAAAGACGTATTAGACCAGCAGAAAAAAAAAGATCTGGATAAAGCTAATAAAGATTACAACAAAAAAAGTGGAGCAATAGATAAAGAGGTAGAGCAGAGCCATGCTTTCATTACCCAAAATCTTGCAGATTACAGAGCCGGTAAAGTAACTGAACAGACCTATGATGCCAACGTTAGAAAACGTGAAGAAGGAATGGCAGCCCGGAAGAAAAAATATGCCGAGCTCGGTAGTGCCCACAATAAAAACGTTGAAGGGATCAATAAGCAATATGAAGCTGATCTGAAAGCTATTCAGGATGATTATAAATCTGTCCGCTGGGTACACCAGCTTGTAGGTGACAGACGCCCGGAACTTACTGCAGAAAGCTTTAATGAAGCCATGTCAACCGGTACCTCCAGCTTTAAGTTTTCATTCGGTGAATTTCTGGAAGGCGGCGGCGCGGTGTATCTTGAACCTTTTTGGGAAGGGACGACGCCTCAGGGGAAATATCCACACGGTATTCTTATTAATGCTAAAGGTGAAAGTCCTGCTGTTATTACGGCAGAATGGACCAATGCAGACAATATCAAAATTTCAAACCCATTAAAATTCGGTTCGTCCGTTTATCTTAATATTTATACGGACGCTTTATATGGAAACAATATAAAGGTTCAGCTCAAGGACAAAGACAAAGTGATCAGGCTGATCACTTTAGGGATAACTGATTCAGATGATAAACTTTTTGCTACAGAATATCTTAATAACGAGACGGAAGAAAGGACAAAAGAAGATATCTCAAAACAGAAAGAATTTTTTGAAAGACCTGTTTCCGTACATCAGGAAAAAACAGTTCCTTCTACTGCTAAAAGAGGATACCTTGTCGAAGAAGACGGAAATAAATACGACGGTGATGCCAAAGGAAAACCTAATGTACAAAAGTCAAAATTTGCTGTATTTATAGATCCTTTATGGCAGACTATGGGTGGAGATAGTTTGGAAATCTATCCTGTCGTCTATCATGACCGTATTCCCGGAAAGCAAAAAATCCTTCAGGAATGCATTTTAAAAATTGATAAAAATGCAGTGGAGGAAGTAAAGGTCAATGATTCCAATTCCAATCAGGTCGTTATTCTGAGCCAGGTGGAAACCGATATCGCTTTCTTTCATCCGTGCCAGTATACTGAAATCACCGGGGAATACAATACTAAGAAATCTACGCTGTTTCAGCGCCTCAAAGATAAGTATAAAAATGAACTCCATTACAGAATTGTTTCTGATGAAAAAGAAAAGCCTGTTAAGATCACCATTACCGATCTGAAAACAGATGACTGTATGTTCGAAGATAAACCGGAGCAATGGCATGAGAAAAAAGCAGTCACCGTAAAAGATCCGAGCCGATACAAAGGTTTGACTATCGGACGAAATGATATCAGTTTCTCTGTGGCCTATCCCAAACCTTCCCGTGAAGAAGTTATTGATATGATGAGCCTGGAAAAAGTAAAAAAACAGGTATATCCGGTCCAGTTCAGTTCCTGCGCCATCAGTAAGCCGCTGAATGTAGAAGTATACCCTGCGGTCTATTACGAGGTAGGTTTTAAACTGGCTGCGGAAAACCCTTTTTTCACCGGGCAGACTAAATCTTATACCCAGAGAAAGTATCTGGGCAAAGGAGGCTTTTTTAATAAGAAAAACAATAAAAAAATCCGCAAAGCTCAACGCGATGCTAGAGATGAAAATTATAAAAACAAAAAGCAGGAAGTAAGTGAAGGACGTCTGAGCTACAGTCAGTTTGAAGTCGCTCTGGAATGGGGATATAACGACATTAAACAGGAAGCCATTACATTTTCCGGAGAACATCCCGTTTTCAATATTATCGACAGTGCGATGTGGGTTGTGAATACCATAAGCTTATTAACCTTTAACAAAGAAGCGGATGAGGCCATCGCCGAAAACAAAAACAAACGACCCGATCAGGTAAAAAAAAGAAATAAACAGCGTAATGCGTATCTTGGCGGTAAAAATAAGAAATTAAGCAAGATTCCGTTCAAAGTAGAAATAAGTCAGCCTGCTTTTGCCGGAGCCGTTAAATGGAGCTATGCGGCAAGCGAAAAAGAAGGTGGTGAAATCGGCACATTATATGAAGTAAAATTTAAGGCAGATCCGCTCATAGAAATAAAAGGAAGCCTGGATCTTCTTTTTGTAGCCACCAAAATTCCTTATGTAGGACAGGCTATACAGGGCATTACAGCAGTGGCTGATACGGTGGGATCTTCAGACGATTTTTGGAATACAATAGTTGACTTTTTTGGGGGCGGAGATGAATATAAAATCCAGCTTGATATAGATTATTATCTGGATCTGTTTGTTTCCGGAGCATTTAAAATAGAAGCTATAGCGACGAAATATCATACCGTAGACGGATTTATGGAGAATGATATCACCCCATCAGTGGAAATTAAATTTGGCGTAGAATGTGGTGGAAGCTTAACCGCAAAGTTTGGAAATATCTACTCTCTGGAAGCTGAATTCCAGGGAAGTGCATATGCCGTGCTGAATATCGCTAAAAATGCTGAAACCAAAGTACTGGAATGCAAATACCAGGGACTGTATGCCACCATAAAGGCAAGCGTTAAAACAGACAGTGATAATTTAAATAATAATACAGAAGATAATGATGCTGATCCTTCGGAAAAAAAGTATCTTTTACATGATGGATTTTCGTATGAATTTAAACTTGATTAAAATGAAAAACTTAGTATTTCTATTCATTGTTTTCCTAATGAACATGAACTGTAATGACCAAAAAAATAAAGCAACAGATAAAACAGGTGAAGAAATGACACAGCAGACCGCAAAAGAAAAACAAATCACATATACCATCAACGCTAACGCAACAATACCGGTTGCCATCTATTTCAACGACATAAAAATATCAGAAGAAAATACACCGCTTAATTCATCGGTAGATGTAAACGGGTATGCATTGAAGAACGGAAAATATAAAATTAAAATACAGATCTTTCCGGTATTCAGACGGGGAGATACAACGGTAAGTCCGGAAGATATCAAGTCTTGTCAGTTCACTTTTGGAAGCTATGTAAGAGACAGAGCAACAGGAGATATTTTAGATCCGAAAACGTATACCCAGCTATCAATCAAAGCGCCCGACTCCCCTGTTCCTTATTTTGAGCAGGAATGGGAAGTTGAAATTAAAGACCTTCCTTATGATTTAGAAGGTTGGAGCAAAGGCCAGGATTTATCTAAAATGGATAAAAAAGAACTGGAAAAGAAAGTGGTCAGCTTCCATGAAAATGTAAGAGAAATACTGAATAAAGGCAATGGAAACCAATGGGCAGATCTCACAAAGAAAAGAGCTTCGGAAACAGCTGTCTTTTATTACAGCACTCCTGAGCAGCAAGCTACTTCCGTTAGTGAAAACAAAACCAATGTTGAAAAATACTGCACCAATATGATGATTCCGCTTGAGGATTACGAATTGAAATTATATGCAGGCGGTAAGCTGGCAACGTTGGAAAGAAAGAATCATACGATGGAATTTAACCATAAATCTCCATTAGACATAAAAGGCTGGGGCGCATTAATCCGAAAAGGCCAAAAGTCCGGAGCCGCTGATTACCGTATATTATTATACCTTCCGGAAGGCAGCAACGAATTTGTCATTATCCGTAAATAAAGCACTTATTGTTTATTAAACTATGTTCGGAGTCCATATTCAGGAATATCATTCTATCTATTTAGCGGTTGCTGTTGTTTTGTTCATCCTGTTTCTTTCCTATCAGTGGTGGAGAAAGGAGAAACGGATAAAAATTGTACCCAAAATCATTATCATTTCAGCCGTAGGCTTTATCTTTTATAAGCTGGTATTTTTTACCACAACGATGGTATTATTTCTTGGATCTACAGCCAAAGACAACTTCTCTGAAGATATCAGGGAAGCACAGATTATAGATTTTAAAATTCAAAAAAGCAGTGCTTCCAAAGGAACACTTGCTTATCCGATTGTTCAGTATCAGGATCATACTGGGCTTCAACGGAAAATGATGGTCGATACCGGCTTTGGCAGTTCTGATGCTCCAAAACTCAATGAAACAGTAAAAATAGTTGTAAACGAAAAAGCGAATCAGGTCAGACTTGTCACTGACTTGAAGTTGATGACAGGTATCGGCACTTTGATTGTTATTTTCTTTGGTCTGATTATCCTGGCCGGAATTACTGAATATGCGCTGACTTCAAACCTTGAAAAAGTCCAGAGTGGTGTGGTATTCGGGAGTTTTTATGTGTTAATTCCTCTTCTTATCACGGGAGCAGCTTATTTCTTTGGAAAATCTGCCTGGGATCATTTCATCAAGGATCACTTTTCACGAAGATTCTGGATTCACAGCTGCATTACCGTAGGCTGCTTACTGTTTATGGTGGGCTATATTAATATATTACGGAAAAAGTAGAGTATTTTAGATGGTAAGAAACAAGATGCCAGACTTCAGATATCAGATGGTGAATCTATTAATTAAGCCAACAGCAACTAGCAACTATACCCAACTCTCAAACCAAAAAACTCTCCGACTCTCAAACCTGCAACCTCAACTTCCGGATTGGCGTAATTCTGTACGAAAACGGCTCGTTTCATAACTTTCCTCGGCCGCCTGATAACCTACATTGAAAATCTCTTCCAAACGGTCCTTTCTGCGCTCAAAAGTTCCGTAGCTGGACAGTTTCTGAGAAGAAATAAACCAGTCACAATAATCGAATTTCCCTTTTTCTATTCTGTAGGAAAGAAGATCATAGGAACGGGAAACAATAGCTTTGATTGATTTTAAGTCGTTGATATCAATGTTATGGGGTGGAGAAACAAAAACACCGATCAGCTTATCACATTCTTCTCTGATAATATCTGCCGGAAAGTTGTTCAGCACGCCTCCGTCACAGTACATTTCATCACCGATGATGTAGGGCGTCGTCACTCCGGGAATAGAGCATGATGCGATAATGGCATCCACCACTTTGAAATTTTCGTCAAATATTTTCTGGGTTCCGGAAACCAGTTCCGTGGCTACAATTTTCACTTCTTTATTCAGATCACCCAATTTCATATCATGGAAAATAGGCTTGAGATAATTTCTAAAAATAACAGATGAAACCAGCCCCGGCTGATTAAACGTAAAATGTTTCCAGTTGAAGAAGTAAACCGAATTGAAGAACTCTAAAATCTCGTCCGGTGTTTTCCCGACAGCATACAGACATCCTACAATAGATCCTGCACTGCAGCAGGACAGCACATCTACATCAATTTTCTTTTCGTTCAAGAATTTCAACACTCCTGCATGAGCAATCCCTTTGGTACCGCCTCCAGACAAAACCAGTCCTGTTCTCTCAAAATTCATAGAATAAATGTAAGGAATCGGGGTGAGAAAACGAGGTTAAATTTTAGAAATCTCATATTTTAGAACTATTCTAACAGATAACTCCCGTTAAACTCTGTTTAAAATCAATATCGGAGCTGGAAGCTGGAAGAAGGAGGATGGAAGTTGCTGTTACACGCTCATTTTAAACCTTTCTATAAAATTCAATAAAACAATCTTAAAAAATTGACAAAACTCAATTCAAGTTATGTTTTAGACGTTCAATAACTTCCCTCTTCCCTCTTCACACTTCTTACCCAATTGATTTACTTCAACAGATATTCCTGCATAAAACGGATCACCGCAAGTCGCTGGAAATCTACATTTTCTTTTTTTCTGAATCCGTGGCCTTCATTTTTAGCTTCAAGATACCATACCGTTTTACCCTGGGCTTTTAGCTTGTCTCTCATCTGAACAGCCTCCGTCACCGGAACTCTAGGATCATTGGTTCCCTGAATGATAAACATCGGTTTCTTGATCTTGTCAATATTGTTCAAAGGAGCAATTTTAGTAAAGAATTCAGCCATTTTAGGGATTCTTTCATCACCGTACTCTACCCTTCTCAGATCTCTTCTGTATTCTTCCGTGTTTTTAAGGAAGGTATTAAAATCGGAGATTCCTACAATATCTACAGAACATCTGATTTTATCGGCATATTCGTAAGCGGTAGCCAGGGTCATAAAACCACCGTAGCTTCCACCCATGATCATAATTCTGTCTTTGTCCAGTTCGGGCTGTTTCGCGATCCAGTCGAGAAGGCTTCCGATATCTTTTACGGAATTCATTCTCAGATCCCAGTTATCCGCTGCAATGAAGGTTTTCCCGAAGCCTGAAGATCCTCTTACATTAGGATAAATCATGGCAATGCCCATTTCATTAGTGAAATAGTTTGAAGAACCTATGGATGACGCCATCGACTGTCCTTCCGGCCCCCCGTGGATGTTAATGATCACAGGCCTCTTCCCTGTAAATTTTGATGCCGCAGGATAGTAGAACCCGGAGATTTTCATATTGTCAAAACTCTTCCATCCGATCAGCTTCGGAACAGACATATCTGCAGGCTGCATTTCACCCTGCTCGCTTTCTGTCCATCTTTCAATATTCTGGCTGGCCATATCCATTTTATATACATCCGAACCGGAATTAGCCGCAGATCTTGAGAAATAAAGCGATTTTCCGTCATTCGAAAACTTCACACCACCAATTAATCCAGCCGGAATCTGGCTCACCGGTGCATATTTTTTGGTTGCCGTATCAAGAATATACAATTTATTGATTCCGCTTTCATTCGTTACAAAGGCCATTTTTGACTGATCTTCAGATAAATCATAATCCTCAACGTTCCAAGGGATGGATGACGTCAGATATTCGGTCTTTTTCGTTTTTAAATTTAAAACAGCCAGTCTGCTGAATTCATTATTCCGGTCTGTCACATAGAAAATTTCATCCGGATTTTTACTGAAAGATGCGCCGCCCTGCGCTACTCCTTTTTCTTTTCGGTCGGTAACAGGCTCCAGCTTTTTGGTTTCCAGATCATAGATATACAGGTAAGAGTCGTTGGCAGAAACATATTCTCCGATCAAAAGCTTTTTACCGTCTTCAGACAGATCGGAGATTCCCCAGCCGCCGCCTTTTAATTCAAGAACAAGCTGTGTGTCTTCAGGCTTTAAAGGGTTCATATAATAAATATCCCTGTCGCCACCATTTCTTTTCGTAGATGAGAAGTAGAATCCTGAACCGTCTTTTTTCCACTTCATCCCGCCGTTCTGGGATCTTCCGCCATCGGTAAGCAGTTTGGACTCCAGGGTTTTAAGATCAAGCTTAAAAAGTTGTCCAAATTCATTTCCTCCCGTATCTTTCGTATAGATCAGATACTCCCCTTTTACAGGCTCGTAGGATGCTGTATTCACCGGTTCATCAAAGAATGTGATCTGTTTTCTGTCTCCCATCGGTACCGTGATTTTATGAAGCTGATTGGTAGACGCAAAACGGGTCACGGCAATAATTTCTTTTCCGTTAGGATGAACGCTTGCAATCCCTGCATTTCTGCTTTCGGAATATTTTTTAATCGCCTGATTCAGATTTTTAGGAATCGGCAGAATATTCTCGGCAATAAGGTTTTCGTTGGGACTTATAAATTCATTTTTCGTCTGTGCAGACAGGAGTCCGGCCAATGACAGAGCAAGAATGATATAGTTGTTCTTCATTTTTTTAATTTTCCCTGAATTTACAAAAAAACCACAGACAAAATGCCTGTGGTCGGTATATTAAGATATAAGATCTTCTTAATTATTGATATATTTTTCAAAGATGGCCGAGAAATCTTTCTGATTGTATTTCTCATAGCTGCTCTTAGACCAGTTGAAAACATATTCATTCACATATTGCAATTCCTGGCTTTTGGATACATTTTCCTGCTTTCCGGCAGCGACTGTTGTAATCGCTTTCTGAAGGCTGTCTACAGAGAACCCTAAAATCGACTGATTGTGGTGTACTTCCTGCTGAATCGCCAAAAGAGCTTTGTAAAGATCTTTTAACTGATCGATCTGACCTTTGCTTACACTGATCATCAAGGGAACATTTCCGGTATGGAATGAAATTTCCACATCAAGATCAATGGTTCCTGCAGTCTGCAGCGCTATATTTGAAAAAGGAAACTGATAATATTCGTATCTCCTTAAAATCCTCTTTTTGTCCAGAGCACTGGCTCCGTCGATATGAATTAATGCTCTGTTGGTAAAGCAGTATTCATCTCTTTTAGATTTGATTAAGAAAAAGATCCTTTCATTATCTTCCGATAAAATATAATCGTCCGAGTCTACTTTGTCATAATCCTGAGACGGGATAATTTTTCCGATATCACCAAGACCTAATGCTTCTGCGGCAAGTTTTTTAAACATCTTTGAATACGTTATTAGTTATGTATGAATTAGATGTGGATCACTTCACCGTAAGCTGCTGCTGCTGCTTCCATAATCGCTTCAGAAACCGTTGGGTGCGGGTGGATCGATTTAATGATCTCATGACCTGTAGTTTCCAGTTTTCTGGCAACCACTGCTTCTGCCACCATATCTGTAACGCCTTCTCCGATCATATGGCATCCTAACCATTCACCGTATTTAGCATCAAAAATAACTTTGATAAAACCGTCTGTATTTCCGTTAGCAGTAGCTTTACCACTTGCAGAAAGAGGGAATTTACCTACTTTGATTTCGTATCCTTTTTCTTTAGCCTGCTTTTCTGTAAGACCTACAGAAGCTACTTCAGGGTGACAGTATGTACATCCAGGGATATTGCCATAGTCGATTTTCTCAACGTGCATTCCTTTGATTTTTTCTACACAAGTGATTCCTTCAGCAGAAGCAACGTGTGCCAACGCCTGAGTAGGAATGATATCACCGATTGCGTAGTAACCCGGCACTGAAGTTTCGTACCATTCGTTCACTAAAACTCTTCCTTTATCTGTCTGGATTCCCACTTCTTCCAATCCGATATTTTCGATATTGGCAGCGATACCTACAGCAGAAAGTAAAATATCAGCTTCAAGGGTAATGGTTCCGTTCGCTGTTTTTACAGTAGCTTTTACGCCTTCACCGCTGGTGTCAACACTTTCTACTGATGCATTGGTCATGATCTCGATTCCTGTCTTTTTAAGAGATTTTTCCAAGTGCTTAGAAATTTCTTCATCTTCTACAGGAACGATGTTTGGCATAAATTCTACAACGGTTACTTTAGTTCCCATTGTATTATAGAAATCAGCAAATTCTACCCCGATAGCTCCAGAACCTACAACAATCATAGATTTCGGCTGCTCAGGAAGAGATAATGCCTGTCTGTATCCGATTACTTTTTTACCATCCTGAGGAAGGTTTGGTAGTTCTCTTGAACGTGCTCCTGTTGCAATAATGATGTGTTGTGCTGCATATTCAGTCATTTTACCATCTTTATCTGTCACAGAAACTTTTTTACCTTTCTGAACTGTAGCTGTCCCAAGAATCACATCGATCTTGTTCTTCTTCATCAGGAATTCAATTCCTTTGCTCATTTTACTGGCTACGCCACGGCTTCTCTGAATCACGTTTGGAAATTCAAAACTGGCTTCCACTTTATTCAGACCATAGTCTTCAGCATGGTTGATATAATGAAAAACCTGCGCAGATTTCAGTAAAGCTTTCGTAGGAATACATCCCCAGTTCAGGCAGATACCTCCTAAGTTTTCTTTCTCGATAATTGCAGTTTTGAAACCTAATTGTGCTGCTCTGATCGCAGTAACATAACCTCCAGGACCGCTTCCGATGACAATGATATCGTAGTTCATTATTTTAAAAATTTTTATGCGAATTTAAGGAAAAATATTGGATGTTTTATGTTATGCCATTTCATATTTCACTGAATGCTAACTTCATTTTGACTGCTACCGGCCAACCTGATCTTCATGAATGTATTTTTTGGGATCCCATCTCAAGTTCTGAGTTTTTAATTTTAAACTTTGACACAAAATCACAACCAAGTGATTTAGATATTAAAAAAGAAAAATAATCATTTATAAATGAATACTTTATGATTATTTTCATATTTTTGCGAAAATTTAAACAAAATGAAAACTAAGAATTTTATTTCGATCCTACTTCTGTGGGGACTGTTCGTTAACGCTCAGGTTGGTATTAGAACGACCACTCCGAACAGTACTCTGGCAGTGGCAGGATCGCTGGGTGCTGATTATAAACAAATCACTACAACAACCTACAATATTACGGCCACAGATCATTATATCACCTATGATGGAGCGGCCAATGCTACATTTACCCTTCCTGTCATCGGAACGGGAACAGCAAGTTATACGGGAAGGATTTATAAAATCAAGAACATTTCTGCTTTCGGAATTACACTTCAGGCTTCAAGTGGTAATACCCTGAGAATTGACAATACACCGGTTACCTCTTTTGTAATTCCTACAGGCGCTTACGCTGAAGTGGTGAACAACAGCAATACAACGGGTGGAACATGGGATTTGTCCTTTACCGTTCTGCCAAAACCCAGTAACGTAGACATTTATGGGGTACAGCTTTCTATTCCTCCTCACGGGAATGGTAGTCCTGGAGTTAATGACTGGACTAACCACACGGTAACCTCTTATGATACGGGAACAGGATCAGATGCATGGTGGGTGATCAGCAAAGCCTCTACAACCTATGCTCACACGGCAGCCTATTCAAATACCAGCCGAATGACAATCGTTTATGAATACCAAGGCCCCGCGTTCAATGTGACCAATATGTATCCGATTTTAACAGCGGGAAACAATTCCAGTTTTCCTGATGTTTTTACCGCTTCGTTTGTCAGTCTTGCCAATGTTTCAGGCAAAACAAGACTTACAGTTTCAGTTGCCCGTATTGATTTCATAGGGACTAACGGAGGAAACAACAGTAACTGGACGGGGACTTTCCTTCTGAATTTGCTCCTGGCGAGAAAGTTGTATTAAGATTACTAAGATAAATATATCAGTTTAAATAAAACTCCACCGCAATTGCGGTGGGGTTTTATTATCTTCCACACCATACCATCGTGCAAGAGCAAGGGGGAAACATTATGTATTGTTTTTTTTTATAGAAAAGACTTTGCTTCATTTGTATAATCAATTTTATAATGATTTTTATCTTTTTCAATATATATAAATTTATATTTTGGTAACTGTTCTTTGTTTAATTTTATTTTATGCTTATTATCAATAATAATTTCTGCCTCTTTATTATTAAAAATTACACAAGAGTTTGTAAGCCCTAACATAGGCATGGTTTTACTTTTTTCATTCAGAACTATACTATCATCATTTTTAACGGTTATAAGATTATCAAATCCCGATGTAAAGGTTAAAAAAGATTTATTTTTATCACTTGCATTAAAATGCTTAATCATTACTCTTGAACGCACATTATCAACCACTTCCATTTCTTTACCATATTCTTCAGTTGTCTTTACAGCAGAACAGCTTATAAAAACAAACGAAAAGCAGATTATTATTCTATTAAAAGCTTTCATTATCTCGTTTTTGGTTGTTGTTTTTCTATTAGTTTTATGGACTCTGTCCTTTGTTCTGGAGTGATTTTTGTACCAGGACCTCCTTTACGCATTAAATCATCTGGAGGTGAGGCTAAAGTGACTTTACTGTCATGTTTCTGTCCAGCAGTATGAAGGTCTTCATGAGCCCCTGTTTTAGCTAGTTGTTTACTATCCCTTTTATCAAAGAGTAAATTACCACTTGCATCCATAGGCATTCCTTGGGTTGTGTAAACATTAATTTGGGTTCTATTGGTTTGTGTATTATTAGTAGTATCAGCCATTCCATTAGTTAAAGCTACATTATTATCAATAAATGCTTGGCTTTTTCCTTTAAAATCATCCACGTTATTAGTATCATAACCAATATTATAATCTCTTATAATAGTAGCTTTATTGCTTTCACTAAAAGTAATATTGACCTGATTACCATCAGAATCTTTCCCTCCAAAAGAAGAAACAATTTGTGCATTCCGCTCTTGATTTAATGTTGCCATTTGATCTTTAGAAAGAACTCCTACTGTATTATTTACAGGTTTATATGTAAGATGTAAGTTGACAGTCTTGTTTTCTAAGTTTCTACTTGCCTGCCATTCCAATCCTTCTAATTCTCTACCATCTATAACTCTATTTTCAGCAAAATTGTAATGCGATTGATAAGAATACTTTTCAGAAAGCGGATCAATATTAAAAAATCTTCCCACATCTGGCATATAATTTCTCCATTTAAAACTATAAAATCCAGTCTCTTGAAGTTCCTGTTCCTGAAACTTATAATTTTTATACGTATTCTGTCCAAAGAAAGCAATTCCTGTCTTCAGATGATTCATCCCAAAAGGATAATAATCATTGGCATCTGTGATTTCAAGAGCACCTGTGCTGTTTCTACCGAAACTTATTCTCACATTTACTAAATGATCTTTGTACTGATAAATATAGCAGTTTAAACGAAATAATAAAAAACCACTGCAATTTTACAGTGGTTTTGTTTTTATCTGGGACACAAGCGACACGTTCGCCAATGGGCATAATTTCAAGAGCTTATTTTATACAAATGTTTTGTTTTTTCTCTGCGGAGTAATAATAATTATATTTTATAATAGTTGAATCGTTTAAAATGTATTCATTAGGTGAATTAATACCTTGTTGTATTAAATCACTTACTGGAATTATTTTAAAAGATCTTGTCTTTCCTATTTCTATTTTTTTACACTTCTTAGTACTATTTTCTTTAAATACCTCAATAATATCATTATTATCCGCTATTAATATACGTACTTCTTCGTTTTCCTTGAAAGAGGTTATTTTTCTTTTTATATGAATTGGTTTTGAACTAACAATTACATTGCTTGTTTGGCAACTGCATATAATAGAGAAAAATAAAAATACTATATTTTTCATAAAATTATTTTTTTAATCTTTTATCATCCGAATAAACTTTATACAAAGGTAGTGTCTGAATTTTCCCGTTAATATCTTTTTTTCCGGCAAAACCTTCATAATATTTTTTTGTTGTTGTTCCAACCGTTTCAAATCTTGTTCTTGCTGATATAACTAAATTATCATACGGCATCATACCTCTTGTCTGATCATGGAATTTGTCAAATATTGGACTAGGATTTAATGCTGTTTTTATCAGAACATCTGTTTTTGTATTTAAAGACTCTTGTGTAATAAGTACATTTTCTACAACTTCATGAGTTATTCCTGTCCCTTTTTGAGTTCCTGTAAAGCTCTCGGCATTTCCTAATACTTCCGGATTTGTATATTGGAATCCTGTGCTGGTATTTGTTGCTGAATCATAATCTGCGCCGCCAAAAGAACCTCCTGGCATTAATCCTCCACTTGATGTTACATTGTTATTTTCAGCATAAACTTTTGAATCAATACTGGTATTCTTTATTCCATCATATAAAACCTTATCAGTTTCTGACAATTTATTATATCCACTTTTACTTAGCTTTGCAGTATCTAATTTACCATTCGAATCCTTTGTCATAGCAAGGCTACTATTTGCATTTAATTGCTCAAGAGCTTTATCTGCTAAATTTCCAAGAAGATGAATATCCTTATTCTCCATTCCATCTGGATCAATAAATCGTAAAGGATTATTAAAAGCATAGTTATAAGGACTGTGCCTTGTCATTTTCTCCGCCAGCGGATCCACCACTCCCCATCTTCCCAGATCCGCCATATAGAACCTCGCTCCATAATCATACATTCCAGTTTCTTGAAGTTCCTTGCCATTATACTTATAATTTTTATACGTATTCTGACCAAAGAAAGCAATTCCTGTCTTTAGGTGATTCATCCCAAAAGGATAATAATCATTGGCATCTGTGATTTCAAGAGCACCTGTGCTGTTTCTACCGAAACTTATTCTCACATTTCCCAAATGATCTTTGTACTGATAAATATGGCAGTTTAAACAAAATAATAAACAACCACTGCAATTTTACAGTGGTTTTGTTTTATCTGGGACAAAAGCGAGAAGCTTGCACCAATAGGACTTTCATTCTTTTTTCAATACAAGATTTTTGTATTTTATTATATTTGGTTCAAAATAAATCGGTTCTTTGACGTTAAATCTCAGCGAAATAAAATCAACTATACTATCCATGGGAAGTTTCTCTCTTTCATCAACACAATTAACTTTAATCTTTTTATTTGAAATGATTTTATAACTACCAATACATTTAACCCTTTTTGCTTCAACTTTTTTCTCTATAGTGATTGCATTGTTGTCAAGTATTTCTATTTTTAGAAATTGTTTGCTATCAACATATATATATTTACCTTTGAAGCTTTCAGGCGATATTCTGTTTTGTGATGTACAACTTACAAAAAGTACAGTCACTAATAGACTAATTATCTTTTTCATTTTGAAAATCTTTTTGGAATTGCAACATTTGAATCTTTCATAATAGAGTAATTTTGAGGAAGATTAGCCTTTGGATACATTTTTAGTAAAGCTTCTCTTGAAGTTGATAAGATAACCGGTGTGTTAGGATGATTGCTATATATCCCACTTCTCATATTTCCAATCCAACTAGTTGTTATTTCAGACATACTTTGAATTTGGTTGCTATCCCAAGCAGATACATTCGTTTTTATAAAATTATGATTATCGGGATCATATGCAAATTGTGCTTTATAAGCTCCTACTTCATCATGAAGATCACCAGCAGAATAACCACTACTATATAATACCAATGAACATGTTTCGAATTGATAACCATGAGTCATTTCATGCACAAACTCGCCTGTGCTACCATCAAAATTAAGATATATTTCCTGTATTTGAGTCATAATAAGTTTTACCATTTTCACCATTGGAGTTTTCTAATGCATATACATTATCACTTTGCTCAAATACACCCATATTGTCTAATGATCCTCCTAAACTCGAAATTCTTTCAGATAATCTATTCTCCTGTCGTACCAATTTTTTCGAGTTCCATCGCTCATCTTTAGCTTTTTGGGCTAGTCCTGATTTTGTAGTTTCTAATTCAGATTTTTTATCCTGTATATCTTTTTTATGCTTATCCCATTGTTCCTGACTGCCTGGAGCAATTTGCATTCCATCAGGATCAGTAAATCTGATTGGGTTATTCACAGTATAGTTATAAAGGTGAAAACCTACGATATTGTTTCGCCAGCGGATCCACAACACCCCATCTTCCTAAATCCGGCATATACATCCTCGCTCAATAATCATACATTCCTGTCTCCTGCAACTCCTTTCCGTTGTACTTATAACTGTAATACCCTCCAAAATTAGAACTACTTAGCATTCCTTCTTTATGATTGAGACCAAAAGGGTAATAATTGTTGGTATCTGTTACTTCAAGCTCCTGCGCTGTTTTTGGCAAAACTAACTCTGGCATTTCCCAGGTGGTCTGTATTAGTAAATATAACGGTTTTCCTCAAATAAAAAACCACTGCAATTTTACAGTGGTTTTGTTTTGTTTGGAACACGAGCGAGACGCTCGCACTAGCGGGGGCATTTCCGTTATAATTAAATTTAAAAATTGTTTACGGCAAATCTTTTGTAAATTTAGAAAGACAAGAGTCTTCCATATAATTTGAAAATAATTGTTCGATATACCAAATAGTTTTTTCAGAACATATATTTTTATCTTCTCCAAATAAAATTATTTCTTGAATTGATTTAATGAATGATTCATCTGAATCCATTTTCAAAAACTTAATATCATTTCCATTTAGGATAAAATAACTATTATTAGAAACACTAGAATTTATATTAACATAACTATAAATTCCTTCTTCCAATTTTTCTTTCTCATTAATACCAAAATATACACTTAACTTACCAACTGCAATGTTTTCAATTTTTTCAAGTTGCAAATTTCCTTCTTTTAAATCCTCTTTCTGCGAAATTTCAGTAATAATTTTACCCTTAATTTCATTTAAATAAAATGTACTTGGTATTCTTTTTTCTGGAAATTCACAATTTTTATTAAACAGATCTCTTGGATTTCTATTAAAACTGTAATGTGTTCTAATCAATCTCTTTACATAATCAACAATAATTTCTCTACAATATCTTTGTTCAAATAAATAAATCATTTGTGTTCTCATTGATTCTAAAAAATTATTGAAAGAATAAATATCTAAAAAAATAATTTTATTTCGTTCGTAAATAAATTTGAATTGAGGACTATGATTTCCTAAATAAAGATCATATATACCATTTCGTAACTTTTTTTCATCAACTTTTCTTTGATAAGTTCCATAAATAGTAAAACCTTTTTTTTGAGAATACGCATTTTGTGATATATAACCTTTTTGAAAAAGTATTTCTCTAATATTGTTTTCTAATTGAGAAAACGTGGTAATATTTTGAGATTTACAACAAGTAACTAAAAAGAGTAAGACAATAATAAAGTACTTATTCATAATTATTTATTTTTAATTTTATTATCTCTCAAATCTTTAAGAATCTGTTTTCCTATAACTGTTGGCGTTGTTTCGCTGTTATTTTTAGGTTCAACAATACCAGTTTCTTCTTGTTTCTTAATTAATTGGTGGTTTTTTTCATTTGCATGGGCAATCTCATGACCAAAAGTTGAAGTTGATATATCAAAAGCACTTAAATTTCCCTTCTTCACATTATCTGCTTCTTCAGAATATAAAAGTATGTCTGGATTTTTAAAGGCAGCTTCACTAGATCCCTCATATATCGTAATCTCAAAACCTACAAGTTTGCCATCTTTCTTAATTGGATGCGTTTCTCCCATTGAAAAAGGGTGGTTTTCTTTACTATATTTTACAGTAGTTGGTAACTTTGAAGTTACTAATTGATCAAATTGTGTGGCACCTGTATTACCTGAATTTTTCAAACCATCTCCATATGCTTTGTCTTTATCAGTAGCAAACTTTGTATACGCTCCTTTTCCATCGTTAGCTTTGGGGTCATAAACTAACTGCCCATTTTTGTTTCGCCAATCATCTGCTTGTCTTCCGTCTGGGTCGATGAACCTTACAGGATTATCAAACGCATAGTTATAAGGACTATGACGAGTCATCTTCTCCGCCAACGGATCCACAACACCTCATCTCCCAATATCTGGCATATACATTCTTGCTCCATAGTCATACATTCCTGTCTCCTGCAACTCCTTTCCGTTGTACTTATAATTGTAAGCAGAATTTCCAGGAATATTATTACCATCTTCATGTCTTAGTCCAAAAGGATAATAATTATTCTCCTCAATGAGCTCAGCTCCTGATATTCCTTTCATATAGCTTACTCTTACATTCCCCAAATGATCAGTATAATTGTAAATATACTTATTATTTTCAAAATTGAAATAGCCTTCTGAAGTCGGAACAAATTGTAACCCTGATCCTGGAAGAGAGGGAGTTGGGCCTGTATAAAAACCGTATTGGAAGCCATCTAAATAATCTGTTGTCCAAGTCTCCATTCCCCGGATGTAAGTTTTTGAGATTTTACTTCCATCTGATTTGTATTGATAGTTATAAAATTTCTGGAATTTACCCGTTGCTCCGATTATTTTACTAGGGAGATTAAGAAAATTATACTCAATTGATTCTAATCCTTTATCTCTGTGACGGATCATATTCCCGTTATCATCATAAGTAATTGTAAATGGAGTAACAATATATGGATAGCCAGAAGAATTTTGAGTATTGTCCTTAACAGAAATGAGCTGATTTCCGGAATAGGTATAGTCAATGTTGTCTATATAATGTGGGGTATTGTCTGATCCTTTTGTATTTCTCTGAAGATTTGTGATATTTCCATTTAAGTCATAGGCTATTTCTTCATTAAAGAAATTATTATTGGGGACAGTGGCATTGGGTTCCTGATAATACCCGGCCTTCAATCTGTTCAGTGGATCATAGGCATAGGTATATCTTTTTAGTGCACCATCAATTCCGGCAGTCTTCCAGTCTACTTCTGAAATATTTCCATTAAATCTCGTATACTGTGAAAGAGTGGGATTCTGGTATTTCAATTCATAACCAAATAATTTTCCATTCAATGCTGCAGGATCATTAATCTGGGTCATCCAGCCTCTGATGTTGTATTTGTAATCTATGCTTTGAAGCGGTGATCCAATGCTAATTCCTCCTACTTTTTTGTTTTCAAGCTGGGAAAGCTCATTGTATTTGTTCTGAGCAAGAATCTCTTCAGGATTCCCATCTACCTGGTGCTTGTGAACAAGCATTCTGTTTTGATGGTCATACGTGAAGGTTTCGGTGATGACTTTTTCCGTATCTGTGGCAAGCATTTTATGTTTGGTAATAACGGTCTGTGCAACCCCTGCAAAATCCAGTTTAGATTCTGTTTTGGTATACCCTCCGAGATGATTAATAGAATGAGTGCCTACCGGTCGCCCTTTGGTATCATAGTAGGAGTAGTTCTTCGTCCATCCATGATCGCTGGCTTCTGTATTTTTCACATAACTAGCCGTAGATAAACCTTTTGTACTGATACCGAAGCTTTGCGAATTTTCCTGCAAAATGGTGTCTCCAAGTATCTGTGAAGGAACAACTGGTGCTCCAGGTGGGTAGGAATCGTAATAGGTAAGACTTAAAAAGTTATACACTTTATCGTACTGGGGATAGCCCTGAGCAACAGAATAGTAAACTTCCATCCCGCTGTAATTGACTACTATGGAAGAGCTTCTGCTTTCATTATTGCTTCCCTTCGTATCTGCATAGTTCTGTTCTTCTAATCGAGATATTCCCATAACCTGAGAGTTTCCCATGGCTTGACATATTCCTGTCATGATAACTCTTGAAAACTGGTCATATTTGGTATAGAGCCATTGGCTTTTTTTTCGCAGTTCAGCATCCTGAGTAGCAACCAGTCTGTCCTGTTTATCATACACCATATATTCCCAGCCTTTGCCCGGAAGTTTCTTTTCTACCAATCTGCTTCTTCCGTCATATCTGTACTGATAACACAGGTCATTTAATGAAGTCTCTGTTATAGCTTTGTTGACAGCCAATGGCGGAACAACAACAGCCAGCTGATTATATTCATTATAAACATAGTAGGTGTCTGCATAATCTGTATCATTGAGCATTTTTCTCACCAAAACGGTTTGTCCCTGACCGTTTTTAAACTCTGTTGTATTATTTCCATCTTCATCAAGAACGGTATTTTTGTACAGTTGGTTAGGTTCGTAGACGGAAAGAGTTAATGTTGTTTTTGTCGCTCCGTTTTCCCAAATTGTGTGAGGAACATATTTAAATACTTCATTGTTTACATTAGCATTATAATAAAACTTTACAGGTTTATCATTCCAGGCATTTCCTACCTGAGTCTGAAGAAGAATCCTGTCTAATGGAGAGTTTTCCAGTATTTTCTCTGAATAGATCTTCTCAGAGCCATAGATATCAGGTTGGGTAGCATTAGCTAATGATAAAGGGACAATCCCTCCATTTTTTGTTCCGGTCTGAGGAACGGGTAGAAAATCATAGATCTATCTTCCGAACTGGTCGTATTCTATATGAGTAACCACATCTTTTCCTAAAGGCGAGGCTTTTACATTAACGACCTGTTTAGGTCTTCCAAAACCATCCATATACTGTACGGTTTCGGACGTTTTTGTAGGCTGACCGCTGGTATTATAATCAAGATAAGATTTGGAATACACATAGTTTTCTCCCTGGGTAAGCTGTGCATGAGCTGAATGAGCGATCAGCAAAGCCCCGATGGGAATAATTATCTTTTTCATGGTTGTGTTTAGTTTTTATAGTTGTATTGGTATTCTTTCAGCACTTTTCCATTCACGTCAATTACTTTTTCAAGTCTGTTGGCCGTATCGTATTTGTAAAGCTCTCTGATTCCGGAGGGCGGGGTGATGCTTCTTAATCCAATTAACGGATCGCAGGTATAGGTACTGATCTGATAGCCCGATAATGCAGAATTATTTCTGAACAAATCTAAAGCCGCAACCAGAGACTGCTCTGAAGCATCGGTACCCAGTTGGGCATCATTATCTGAAGCACTGACAATATTGTCAATTAATGACTGAGCAATATCAGAAAGTTTAGCTCCTTCGATTTTGGCAATAGGCTGGCTTTTGTTGTAGCCCCAGATCACCGTTGTAGAAATTCCGCTTCTTGTGGTGTATTGCTGTATGTTACCCTTGGAATCATATTTATCGTAGGTAGCTTCTGTGGAAGGTACATTAGTCTGAAGATCATAAGAAAGCACAGATAGTGGCAGCACAAGAGAAGAGCTGTTGTTAGTTATCTCCGCTATTGTTTTTGGATAAATCGTTTCTGTTTTTGATAAAGTTTTTGTAGTACTTCCCATAGTTTGAGTGGTTGAAGTTTCCAGAGGAATAGCTAACATATTTTTATCAATCATCAGCTGGTTGCCTTTTTCATGAGCATATTGATAAGAGGTTTCTGTGACGGTGTTGTCTGAAGATTTTACAGACACGGTTTTCACATTTATAGGCTTGTTAATATCCGTATCATAATAGTCATACTTTGTGTGGGAAGTCATCTTTTTCCCATTGAAGTATTCTATCGTTTCAGTAGTGTTATTTTCCACTTTTGCAGATTCAACAAATGACATAATATATTCAACAAAATAAGTATCTGCGGGCGTCCCTAAAACTTCTATCATTGCTTTTATAATACTAAAATCTGAGAAAAGGCTATTTTTTCAGGAATGTTGGTTGTAAATTCAGATAAACTGTTTTTCAGGGTATTAAGTCTGTAGGTATTCTTCACAACCCTCAAAGTATCATTATTTTGGCTGAGATAAATCTCTCTTTTCAGATTTCCGCTTTTCCACTTATTATAAACGTAATTTGATGTATCATAATTTTCAAACTCTCTAATGATCTTACCTTTACCTGTTTTTTCTATCACAGAAGGATATGTAATGATATCTGAACTTCCATAGCTGCTATTTGCCTGGCTGGAATTATGTATACGGTAATATTTCTCAAAGGTTGATCCTATCTGAACCTGTTGCCCATTTCCTGGATTTCCTACACCCCCGGAATTTCCACCACCTGTATCTCCTGTAAACTGTCTTACATATCTCTTGATAAATGATGAAAAATTATAGGTTTGATTCATTCTAAAATCAGGAATAAATGTTCCATTCTCATATTTTCCATATGCATATTCGTAAACATTTGAAACGTTATTTTGATCCACATCTTCAATCTTCCGAATGCGCAGACCTGCAAATTTTTTAGTTTTATCTGTATAGGTAGGATATTTATACCTAATACTTCCATTGATACTACATTTGCATGATCCTGTTTTGTAAATTGATAACTCTAAAGGAGCGCCTGTAGAAATATTCCAATCCACTGTTTGTGGTCGCCAATGCGCAAAGTTTTTCTGCCCATGCTTAGCTGTTCCTGTACAGATGGTTTCATCTCCCGGTTCTATCGTTTGACCATCTCCTTGATTATCGGCATTATCACACGTTTGGCTAAAGTTGAGTTCAAGTTTTTCAGGCACTGCATCAATACCCAAATTTGATATTTGTTGCATATGTGCTGCAGTAATTGGAAATGATCTTGTTTCAGAAAAATCATTCACAGATTCATCTGTTTCAATATGACCTATTTCTACATACCCCGAAGCATATCCCGATAATTCCCTCTCCGTGTTATATGGAAGTTCATAATAAAAATTCTTTTTTGCCCCTGTAGGATATTTTATAGATTTTAAACTTCCTAGGATCGCGTAAATTTCATTTGGCTCGCGGTCCCTTCTTGGAACGGCATTCATTTCTTCATTGGGAATTCCATATTCCGCAGGGATATTATTGGGGATATTAGAAACCTCATTATTATGGGTACTGTTGATATACCCCCAGTAATCATCATTACTACTGCTTCTTTTAGGTAAATTAAAATCTTCATTATATTCAAATGAATAATCATTTTTTTGCAGATGATCATATATACTGTTCAGTTTAAGCCTGTAATCTTCATATGTTTTATTAGGTCTATTACTTTCAAAATAACTGTAATTAAAGCTTATATCCCTTATCCTGGTTCGTCACTATGATTCTGCGTAAAGCAATCCCCATATTATTGTTTAAATCCTTTCTGTAAGCTAAACCATCAGGAAATGCAGCATTAGCATCATTAGAATATAAAAAAATTACTTCACCATTATCAAACTGAATTTTACTAATCAAACCTTCAGAAAAACTCGTGATAGATTCTGTTTTTTCATACCTGGGAAGACGAACAAGCTGTTCATAATTTTCACTAAGATTAGGGGTTATTTTGAAATTAGCAATCTGATTAATATTTCGTTCGGTATAGCTATTCCCATTATTATAAGAAAATCTGACTATACTATTCTTAATTTTTAAACTGTCTAAGTTATACAGAGATCTGTGAAAAGAATTCCCTCCAATATATACTGATTCTACACCATTTCTTGGGGATACCCAATATTCCGTACCCTGCGTATCTTTAACATATAACTTATTTCCATTTCTGGTAATTACTACATCATCATTGGGAATCAAAAAAGTTTTATTATTCTCCTTTAAAATAAAAGATCCGGATGCGGTAGGCAAATTATAATCAAAATGTCTTTTTTTGTATCATAGTTGTTATCATATAAACTTGCAAGATTAGCCCTCATTTGATTGTTTATAGGAAGCTCGTCAAAATAGCCATGATAAGCTTCGTAATCAACTATATTTTTAGAAAAGAACTGTGAAGATAAATCATCCAATCCCATCATATTCTGAGATATAGTTCCCGGAATGTTTAAAGACCATCCGAGTCCCACAATACTTGAAACCTCGTTAAGCTTAATACCTCCTGTATTATATGACAAAGAAATCGGAATATTTATTCCACCTACACTAATTGTATAGATGGGAATATTAATATTTGCTTTACCTCTGAAATAATCAACCGGTATTTTTTCAACTTTCGAAAGGCTGTAAGATTCAGCACTTGTAGGAAAAGGGACCAGCTGTTTAGCCTGTATTCCATTATTATTTACTTGTGCATTAATGAATGTTCTTAACAACAAAAACGCTAACAGTAGCCTATATTTTTTTTTCATTTTTTATCTCTTAATAATTTTACTTTGACGATCTTCCTTTATTGTTCCACCTAAAAGATCTTACTTCCCAGTGGCTGCGAAAGTTGACAGATCATGATGATTCTGTCCTGAGAAGTATTTTTCCCAAACCTATTTACCCTGCTGATTAAGCTTAATTAAGTGAAAATCGTAACCGTTATTTTGCTTACTGCCTTCAGCCTGAAGCTTACTGCTTTGAATACTGCTTCCCGAAATAAGATATTGCTGATCAATAGTTGTGGTCACCTGGCTTAGAAAATTCTGTGTAGAAGAGTTGATGTCTTTCTGCCACAATACTTCTTGGGCAGAAAGCCCCAGAAGCGTGCATAAGGTAAATGCACAGGAATAGAATCTCTTCATCTATTTGTGTTTAAATTAATATTAGTTTTTATAAACAACGCGGCAAATTTAACAATTTTTAACATATCCACAAGTCTCTTTCATGAGATTTAATGTGAATTTTATGATACCTGATGGTAAAATATAACTGCATATTCTTGAAACAAATCTAACCCTCCATTGCGACAGAATATGTCGTATTATATCACTATTTGTATTTTTATTCATTAAGAATACATCAATCATAACAAGTAAGTCCGCAAATACCAATAATTTGAAACAAAAAAATACCCCTAAGTGACTAGGGGTAAATATTTTAATAATGTAATTATACTGGTATTACATTTTTCTCAGTAATTTTTTCTGGCTCTGGTATTTCTCATTTAAAGCCTTTAACTGATCCCGCTTCATCTTTTTAGTGGCAAGCGGGTGATTCAAAATTAGTTTCTTCTCTGTATTGTATCTTTTGTCCAGCTCACGCGATTTAATGTTAATCAGCTCAGTTTTAGTCGGAGGTGCGGGAGGACTTTTCTGGGCATTAACATTCATAGACAAGCCTAATAACACTACGGTTGATATAAAAAACTTTCTCATGACATTTACTTTTTTTTGAATGGTTTTAAACGATTCATATTTATCCGTTAAATTCATTCAGGTTTATATCCATATTACATATATCATACCATAGCGGTCACGGAAGCTGAAATCTTGTGTAATCAAAGCCGTTATTTAACTTCAATATTTCCTTTCAAAGGCAGGTTTTTAGAAGAATTTCCAACCATAATCCGGTAGGCTCCTTTTTCCACCGTCCACTTCATATTTTCATCTAAAAACTGAAGGTCCTTTACTGCAACTTCAATCGTCACCTGTTTTGATTCTCCGGGATTTAAATGGACTTTTTTTAAGCCTTTTAATTCGATAACAGGTCTGGATACTGATGCCAGCAGATCTTTTACATACAGCTGAATCACTTCACTTCCGGCTTTTGGTCCTGTATTTTTGACCCAAACTTTTGCCGTGATGGTTTCATGGTCTGAATATTTTGCTTTGTTTAAATGCAGATCAGAAATCTCAAAAGTGGTATAGCTCAGTCCAAAACCAAACGAATACAGCGGTTCTCCACTCAAATCATGGTAGTCATTTCCTCTTCCGGTTGGGTGATGATTATACGTCAAAGGCAGCTGTCCTTCTTCCATCGGAAACGTAATAGGAAGTTTTCCAGACGGGTTTTCTGCCCCGAACAGCACTTTTGCTACGGCATTTCCTCCTTCTTCCCCAGGATACCAGACATCCAGAATCGCTCCAACTTTATCCTTCCAGCCCGTTGTTTTTATGGCGGAACCACCTACCAGAACTACGGTGACAGGTTTATTCAATTTGGAAACTTCATGAATCATTTTTTCCTGATTTCCCGGAAGACTCAGCGAAGAACGGTCCTGAAATTCACCTTCATGAATGCCTGCCGCGATGATAATATGATCGGCTTTCTGTGCTATTCTTAAAGCTTCATCAAAGTCTTTCTCGTACTTCTCAATACCGTAATTCCAGATCAGTTCTACATTCGCTTCCCCTCTGTTTTCACGGAACTCGATGACGATATCATACTGTTGATCTTTCACAAAATCTACGGCTGTTGTCTTGGTGGAATACCCCAGTTTTTCCCATTGGTCAATCAAAGGTTTTCCATTTAAATACAATCTGAAACCATCATTTCCACGCAGTCCCAACTGATATTTTCCATTGTCAGGAGCTTTCAGTTTTCCCGTCCAGCGAATACTGTAATTGTCAGGTTGCAGTTTTTCAGGGTCCGGCGAATACAGTGTCCATTTAAAGTTAATCTGTTCATCCTGCCTTTCAAAAACAGGAATATCTTTCAGCGTACTGTTGGAAAAATAACTTCCGTGTAATCCTTTTTTATTTCCGAATGATAAAAGGTCGGCGGGAACTGTTTTAAACTCCTTTAAATCCCATTTAATCCCTTTTGCATAAAGGATTTTTACATTTTTATCTCTGGTGAAATTTTTAATACCCTGGAGAATATTCACTTTATCATTCCCCGGCCCGGAATATCCGCCCAACCTTGCCTCAGCGGCATCCGTTCCGATCACTGCTATTGTTGTAGCTGCTCCGGAAACCGGAAGTGTTTTATTATTGTTTTGCAACAGAACAAAAGACTCAATTGCAGCCCTTTCAGCCAATGGTTTATGATCAATCTTTTTTAATTCCTGTATTTCTTTAACCGAAACATAAGGGTTTTCAAACAGTCCCAGTTCAAATTTTGCTCTGAGCACTCTTGCTACAGCATCATCTACTCTAGCTTGTGAAATTCTTCCATCTAAAAACGGGGGAATAAAAAGTTTATAATGGTGATACTCCGTCTGAAATATCACATCCAGTCCGGCATTGATAGCCTGTGCTGAAGCATCATCATAATCCTTTGCCGTAAAATGCAATACATTTGCCCCTCCTACTGCACTGGCATCACTGATCACAAAGCCTTTGAAATCCCATTCTTTTTTTAATTTTTCTGTAAGCAGCCAATGATTAGCCGTTGAAGGTCTTCCATCCAGCAGATTATAAGAAGTCATGACCGATCTGCTTTTTCCAGTTGCAAATGCTTTATAAAAAGGAACGAGGTGAGTTTCTTCAAGATACCGTTTACTCCAGTGTATGGGGTAAGAATCTCGTCCACCCTCTCCCACATTGGCTAAAAAATGTTTTGGAGTGGTAATGATTCCCTGCTCTTCAAAGGAACTTACGAAACTGGTCCCCATCACTGAGGTTAAAAAAGGATCTTCACCATAGGTTTCTTCTGTACGTCCCCATCTGACATCACTGGCAAGATTCACCACAGGAGTCAGAATCTGACGGATTCCTCTAAGTTTCGATTCTTTCGCTATGGCCAAAGATACTTCCTTCATCAGATCCGGATTAAAAGAAGCCGCTAAACCGATAGCCTGCGGAAAAGCAGTTGCACCTTCCCTTACCAGTCCGTGCAGAGCTTCATCAAAAGGAATAATAGGAATTCCGAGTCTGGATTTTTCAACGAAATACTTTTGGATCGCATTGATTTTTTTTGTCAGTTTTTCAGCGTTCTCATTGGCATTATACTTCAGCATCTGTCCGGCTGCTCCTCCACCCTGATTCCCTGCACTCACCTGCAGTCCGAAAATCCCATGTCTGTACTGGTCTTTCGGAACATTGTCCAAGTCTCCGGGAATCATAAAACACTGCCAGAATTTTTCATCCGGCGTCATTCTTTTCAGCAGATCCTGAACCCTGAGTTCAATGGGCTGCTTTGCATCTTTATATAGCGGTTTTTCTTTTTGTGCTTGCAAAGAAATGGAACTGAAGGACAATGCAACAACCGTTAGTTTAATCAAATTCAGTTTCATCATCTGGTCATTTGAATTACAGTAGCCAATTTTAGCTTTGTTCTTTCTTCAGGAAGCTTTATTTCAATCCTGTTTCCAATTTGTTTCCATTGAATTTTTGAGCTCAGCCCGAGAACTTTCAATGATTTGGGTTTGAAGTTCTCCGGAAGCGGAAAATTGAGTACCGATGGCGTTTTATACTCTCTGGTATCATCGATATGGAAAACGTTCAATGTTTTAGCGTCTTTGGATTGGGTGTAATAAAAACTCCCGTCGTGATAAGGCTCCGCGCTTCTGGTTGCAAAGACGGCCGACTGATTTTTGTCCATCCAGCCGGAAATTTCTTTTAATCTTTCATACACAATCGGATCATAATCTCCATTGGGACCGGGAGCGATATTCATCAGGTAGTTTCCACCTCTTGAGATAATTTTTATAAGCGTTTCTATGATTTTCTGGGAAGATTTATAGTGATCATTGGGAACATAGGAAAAGGAATCTCCCATTGTGATACAGCTTTCCCAGGGAATAGAAAGGGCATGTTCCGGAACAGCCTGCTCAGGAGTGACATAATTCTCCCATTTTCCGGGTACGGTACGGTCCACTACAATAATTCCCGGTTGGTTTTTCCTTGCCATGGTCCCGATTTTATCCATATCAATATCCTGTTCCACTTTGATGGTTCTCTGCCATTCCACAGAAGGATCGATGGTTTTAAAAGGACGTACCCAACCTCCGTCCAGCCAAAGAATATCGATCTTTCCATAATTTGATGTGATCTCGTTCAGCTGATTAAAGGTGAATTTTTTAAAACGTTCCCACCTTTCAGGATATTTCTTCGGATCATAGTTTACATTCCTGTCTTTTGGCGGAAAGTACGGCCACCAGTAGTTTTCAGAATGCCAGTCAGGTTTTGAAAAATAAGCTCCGATTTTGAACCCGTCTTTCCTGAAGGTATTAAAGATTTCTTTGGTAACGTCTGCTTTAGGATTTTTTGAGAAAGGAGTTTTGGCAGAAGTAATTTTGTAATCGGATTCTTTGGTATCAAACATTGTGAACCCATCATGATGCTTGGTCGTAAAAACCACATATTTCATTCCGGCTTTCTTCGCGGCATCCGCCCATTTCTTAGGATTAAATTCTATTGGATTGAAAGTAGTCTGAAGGTTTTCATAATTCCTGACATACTCATTGTAAGATTTCCCATGTTGGGGGTTTCTCTGAGTCCAGGATTCATCTTCGGGACACAAGCTCCAGCTTTCCACAATCCCCCATTGGCTATAGGTTCCCCAATGCATAAACAGTCCGAATTTAAGATCCTGCCACTCTTCCAGATTCTGAACGACCAGCGGATCGTCCGGCTTTTGATAGCCCGCAGAAACATTATGTGCCTGCGAAAAAAAGGCTGAGGATATGAGAAAAGATGATAGGAAAAGACTTTTCGTTTTCTGTTTAATGAGCATACAAGGTTCGTTTTTGCTAATTTAATCATCCTTTCTTTAATCGGCAAACCTTAATTTTGATGTGATAGGAATGCATCTTATCTTGGGTTAAATCGCCACTTTTCGGCTGGCTTTTCTCGTGATATTTTTACAGATTATACTGATTGTATTTATGATTCTTCAATTATATGAACTTGAATCGATTAGGTACCAGTTTTAAATTACAATAGGCTTACAGCTTTTGTCCTTTGTAGTTAAAAAATCACAGGATGTACTTTTTAGTTTTCACTTCAATTTCTGAGCCTTCTGCCAGCATTACGGAGATGGGTTCCTGCTTATTAAGAAACTCAAAGTCTTTTCCGTAGAGTGCATTAAATTCAATGTCCAATTTATATTCTTTAATCGGATAGTGTTCCCACTTTGGGTGGCAGACTTCATATTCGGAGGTTTTATGTTCTCTTTTGGTAAATCCGAAGTAATGTTCTGTAATGAATTCAAATTCCGAATCATTTTTCATAGGCACAGCCTTACTATCAGCAGTGATCTGGATGGAATGCCAGCTTTTATCTTTCCATGCGTATTTTACAGTCAGTTCATCACCATTCAATCTGATTTCATTATTCATCGGCATTGTTTTATAGTTTTCCCTGTAAAATGAATTGGCCACAAAACTTAGTGCATATTTAGGAACGATCTCTTTAATGAAAACAACGCCTCTTTTCCAGGTATTTTTATCTTTCTTTTTAACGTAAAATCTTAAGTTGACCTCTTCAAAATTCCGGTAAAAAGGAATGGAAAGCCCCAGTAATTTCGTGTTTAAAAACATAAATCCGACCAGACTTACATAACATTTACCGTGATAGAAATCCAGTTCCGTCCCTTCAGGAAGATATTTCATTAAAACCTCAGGGTCTATTTCGTAATTGATGATGGCTAGTTTTCGCCATTCGGCTTGCAGGAAGTTCATTTTATTGCTTTTTGGGGTTCGGGTTGCGGGGTTTGAGAGTTGAAGAGTTTTAGTGTTTGGGGATGCGCGTTTATGGGTTATGAGGTTTAATATTTGGATCTCAAATAACATTTTACTTAGCCTTAATCTCCATCTCTTTGAAAAGTATGAATGTACTACATATTAACTGATTCTGCTTCATTTTTAATGAGCTCGTTTCTTTCTAATAAAAATTTTCGCATATAATCTTTAAGGAAAACATGGTTGAAAAATCTTCCGACTATTCCAAAAGGAGATTTGAATTCAAATACATCAATCATGACTGTACTTCCGTTTCTCTCTTTAAAAATATGCTTATGTTTCATGGTTTTAAATGCTCCTTTAAGCATTATATCCGTGAACTGGACCGGCTTCTCCATACTTATGATTTTCGTCGTCAGTGTCTGATAAATTCCTAAATGTCTGGCTCGCCAGGTCACCGTTTCATTTTCTTCAATAAGTCCGGAAGTTCTTCCTCCCACTGCCTTTTCATTGGTTTTTCCTGTTGACTTTTGATGAAGATCAATATCTCTTGCCAAATCAAACACTTTATGAATGTTTGCTTTAATTGGGGTTTCTAGATAAATTGTAGTCATTTTGTTATTTTTTTAGATGTATGCAGGTTTATGGATAAGATTTGTAAACGCTGTAATAATCATAAATGTACATCACAGCCATCACCGGACTGTAAAATAAAGAGGCAAATAAAACCTGATAGAAAAATTGAGAAATATTATAATCTGTATAAGTCAAAAGTATGGAAATCCAAACAGGTATAATCAATATTCCATAGATGATATAGAAGACCGATTTTCTTACCGGCAGAAACAGTCTGATCAGGAAACTTATCAATTGTGTGCCACCTGTCACATAATAGAATAAAAGGGCTGCATATCCTTGAAAACTTGCCAGGAGAATTCCAATCATCAACATTACCAGCTGAATATAAAAGTCGATTGCTACAAATGTTCTCATGATCATTTATTTTAAAAGGTTAAGAAATCGCCACGGGTTCTTTTATTGTTGGATCTGAAGGTGATATACATCCAGATTTTAAAGATGAGTGTTTTCATTTTCGATAAGTTTTTCTTTGTTCATAGCATGTTTACGGCCTTTCAGAAACAGAAGTAGATTGAGAAGCATCATCAGTCCGAGATAGATGGAAAAGCCTCCGATCTTTTTACTTAAAGCGACAACCAGTCTTTCTATGGTTTCAATCTGAAAAAATTCAATGATGCATAAAGCAAATCCGATATTCAGGAGATAAAAACCAATTTTAAAGAGAGAATTCGTTGCCATTGCAATGTCTTTTTTCTGGTGAAAAATATCGATCATGAATGTTTTTGAGTTTTTGAACAGAAACTGAGACACCAATACGGTAAGTGCGATTACAATAGGAAGATAAATCATGTACGCAGAGAAATTGTACGTTGTGGTTAAAACTGTTGTGGTCATAGCTGTATTATTTTAATGTTAATTTGTTTCTTAAAAAGTAAAGCGTAAAAATGTTCATATAATGCAGTACACAAAGGATCAAAGTAATATATCCGATACGGATGGCAGTCACCGCGACCACTTCTTCCATAGAACTGACCCGTTCCCAGAATGCCAGATTGACCGCAATGTATCCCAGATTCAGCAGGTAATAGCATCCAAGAAGAATTCTGTTGATGGTAAGACACATCTCGCTGTCATGAATCAGATACTCCAGATAAGCCTTTCCAGCGTGAAAACATCGCCTTCCGACATCTATGGTGATGTAAGAACTCACCGTAAGAAAAATGACATATGAGACTATATTAAACATCTTATAAATATTATATTTTCAGTAATTTTTGAAAATTAAATTCAAATAAAAAAGGATGCTATCCTCTTCTATTTTAACAGGTTGGTAATTTTTCCTACCAGCCAGTGATCATCGCTTTTAATCGCCAGATCCATAATATTGTTAATCTTTCCCGTTACAGAGCTGAAATCATCCATCAGCTTGATAAATTCTTTCGCTTCCTGAGAATCATTGTCTTCTATATTCTTTAATTCTTCCAGGAAAGAAATGACAGGTTCTATTTCCCTTTTTCTTCTTTCTTTCGTGATTTGCTTAAACAGGTACCAAACATCTTTTTCCGCTACGAAATACTCTTTCCGGTCTCCTTTTACAAATTCTTTCTTCACAATACCCCAGTCTATCAAAGCGCGGAGATTCATATTGGCATTTCCTCTTGAAATTTCCAGCTGCTCCATCACATCATCAGTAGAAAGCGGTTTTCCAGTGGCCAGAAGCAATGCATGAACCTGCGCCATCGTACGGTTGATTCCCCAATTGGTAGCGAAGGTTCCCCACGTTTGGATGTACTTTTCTTTTGCTTCTGAAAGTTTCATTTGTTTCTCCATTTTCTATTTCTATAACAAATGTAATTATATTTTTTGAATTTTCAATAATTATTGAAAACTAATTTTTATATTTTTTCCCTTTTTGATAGGACGTTGTATTCTTTTCTCGGTTTTGATTGATAAAATTAGGATATTTTGATAGATAGGACGGTGTCCTATCTCGGGTTGAATCGTCAATTTGTGACCGGATGATATTTATAATTAATGATTATGTATATGACTATTTTTCGATAGGACGGTGTCCTATCTGGGTTAAATCGTCACTTCGTGACTGGCTGCTTTAATGATAACTTTTAAAAAAAATCGCTATACATTACTTTATCAATTTCATTTCAACCAGTTTCGTTAGCTTTTGTGCTCCGATATTATTCAGATGATCACCATCATAAAAGTCTGTATTACTAAAATAAGAACTTTGCATAAAATCCATATGAGAACATGTTTCCGGGTATTTCTTTAATAAATCATTATATACATTCATGGTACTGGCAAGCTGAATTCGATTACAATTCCGGTAATATTCAAGACTGACAGGAGATGAAAGAAAAATAACTTTGACCTGATTTTTTTCTGCAAACCCTACAATCCTGTTCACTGCTTCCTTATTTATTTTAAAATTATGTAAGTATTCTTCTGATTGTATATCAAAAGTATGTCTCTTGATGGCTTCTTTCGATGTTTTATTGATATCAAGCGGAGAAGGCGATTGGTATGCCGTTCCAAATCCGAGTGGTGTACTTACAATGTTATGCTTTTTTTGAATATAATAATCTTCCATTCTTTTCATCTGATCCTTAAACTTTCCGGTAAAAATTTCGGTGTAATTGACCGGATCATATCCTATTCTGAAGTGATAGTATAAATTGTAGTTTTTTATCCGCCATTTATCATTCGCTGTTTCCAATGTGTAATACATGGAAACATAATCGGCAGGAATAACAATATACTTTAGCTTTTCCCACTTGTACTTACTGAGGATCATCTGGTCCAAATTAAGTGATTGCGATATATAGGATGCGTTATAGGATTGATGCAATGCATAGTCGGGATTAATTCCAAAGTATACATGCGAGTTTCCCAGATATAACACCTCTACCCTGCTGGAATTTTTATCTAAATAATCATTTTTGATACTGTACTCATTGGGGATTCCTTCAGCCATATACTCCGTTGCAGCCAAAACAGCCACCACCGGAAACATAAAGTAAAGGATATTTTTTATTAGCTTTTTCATTAAAATTGGAAATAAATAAAAATTTGTTCTTCGCCCGAGAAATAAATAATACCACCAATAAGGATGTAATAAAAACCCCATCTCACCCATCGGTTATGGTCTAAATGAATTTTTTCAATGGCAAAATTGTCTTTCCTTCCGAACCACTCAACCGCCATAAAAAATAAGATGATGGCCACCAGCCACTTTATTTCCTTTTGCGGGTATTTCAGGAGTGAATAGCTGCAGATTCTCCTGATGTATTTTAAGGCATCCATTACACTGTCCGCTCTGAAGAATATCCATGCGAAAACGGTTAGTCCAAAAGTAAAGCCCATCATCAGTACTTCTTTTATACTAGGAAATACCGAATTTTCAGCAACGACGTTTAAATTATTTCTATTGGTTTTGAAGATAATGGCAGGCAAAATAAACAAAGCATTCAGGAATCCCCAAACGATGAAAGTCCAATTGGCACCATGCCAGAAACCGGAAACAAGGAAAATAATGAATGTATTTCTGATTCTCATCCAATTGCCACCATTACTTCCTCCTAAAGGAATATAAAGATAATCCCGAAACCATGATGAAAGCGAAATATGCCAACGCCTCCAAAATTCTGCAATATCCCGTGAGAAATATGGATAATTGAAGTTTTTCAATAAATCAAATCCCAGTAGCCTCGCCGTCCCCAATGCAATATCAGAATATCCCGAAAAGTCACCATAAATCTGAAATGCGAAGAGAACAGCCCCCATAGCCAATGTGCTTCCATACAGTCCGTGATGGTTAGCAAAAATTTCATTCACATAAATGGCACACTGATCTGCAATTACAATTTTTTTAAACAGCCCCCAAAGTATCTGTCGCAATCCACTTACGGCATTGTCATAGCTAAACTTTCTCGGAACTTTGATCTGAGGTAATAAATGGGTAGCTCTTTCAATAGGACCAGCTACCAGCAAAGGAAAAAAGCTTACAAATAAACTGTAGTCAACAAAATTACGTTCCGCTTTTATCCTTTTCTTATAAACATCAATGACATAGGAGAGACCATGAAAAGTATAAAATGAAATTCCCACCGGAAGTATGACATTAAGCAGCCAGATATTGGCTTTGAATCCGAAATTTGACAGAAAATCGGCAAAGCTTTCGATAAAGAAATTATAATATTTAAAAAAGCCAAGAAATCCTAAATTAATGACAATACTTAAAATCAGCCAGAATTTAGCTTCCTTTTTATTTTCACTATTTTCAATTTTAATTCCCGAAAAATAATCCAATCCAATGGAAAACATCAGGAGAAACAAAAACCGCCAATCCCAACATGAATAAAAATAGCAGCTTGCAATAAGGAGTAACATATTTTGCCATTTCAAACTCTTGTTAGTCATCCAATAGAGGCAGAATATAACAGGGAAAAATACCGCAAATGAAAGGGAATTAAATAGCATTTATATCTTCAAATTTATTTCGCAAATATAAAAAAGAAAAAATACACATTTATCAACAATAACATTAATTTAATTAATAAAATACATAATAATAAAGAATATACTACCAAATAAAAAATCCTACATTAAGCAGGATGTCTATGAATTTATTTAATCACAAATAGCCATTTACATTAATTAAAAAATATAAATGTTTGTTTTAACTTATAAAATTGATATGAATTATGTGCATGGATTTTGATGTGTTATGTTTTTTTACAAGATAGTACTTCGTGACCGGTGTTTGCTTATAAAATAAAAAAGAGGTAATGCTTAAAGCAATACCTCTATCTTCTATTTTTAATTTAAATAATTTTCTTTAAAACATTCCCCAGCATCACTCATTACTCACGTCTCACGGTTCAATTCTAGCCCTGATTCCCTCATTCCAGTATTTCGCTTCCGGCATATAGTAGAGATACACATTGCTGGCTTTTCCAGTGTATTCTCCGGCAAATTCAACTTTCAGATCGAGGTAGATTACTTTTGTTTCTTCTGTATCAAAATGTTCCCAATACAGCACCAGATAATTGTCGAAAATTTCATAATAGGAAACCTGCTTTTTATCGATAAGATCTTTAAGCAGCGCATTTTGAAGAGTCAGTCCGGCTGGAATTCCAATTTTAGCAGTGACCATCGGCAGCGGTCCATTGATCTTATTTTTTACCGTAACCGTCATTCTTTTCGTCTCTCCTATTTTGGCCGCTTCAGATTTCAGTCTGGTTTCCAGGGTCACAGGAATATCTTTACTTTCCGGAGCCTGTAAGGTATAATACTGATAATCCAGTTTATAAGGCAATCCTTTTTGAACATTGCCGCCATACTCAACATCTATTTCGTTCTGTCCGTTTCTGTAAGCTGAACTCAAGCTCATGTTGGGAGCAACTTCTACTTTGTTGATTTTAATTTTTGGTTTTTCGGTTCCGTACAGCTTTTCATTTTTAGCAAAGAAATCGGACAAAGCTTCCAATGCCAGTGTCGTAGCCTGTGTAGAACCAAAACCATAATATCCGTTATAATTGATCAGTTTATCCGCCGCTTCTGCGATTTTCAGCTGGTGGATTGCTGTATCTTTCTGAAGGGCCATTATATAAAGTGAAAGTGTTTCTGCATTGGCTGAAATACCGCTTGAACCGGTAAAAGTAACTGTCGTTTTTTCGTTCTTAGTTTCATATTGCCGGTTCAGTATCGTCATCAGTTCCTGGTAATCCTTAGTCTTTCCAAGATAGGCTGAAGCATTGGCCATCAGACTCAACTGGTAAGAATCTTTGGTGGCTAATGCTTTATTCAGTGCATTTTTATAAGGCTCTTCTATTTGATTTTTTAATCCGATCTTAGCCAAAGCATAGATCACATACATATTTCGCGACCAGGCATAATCGGAGAAAGGGCTTCTCATTTCATAACTTTTTCTTACTTCAAAATTTCCATTCTGATTTTTAGATAAAATGAAAGAGGTCAGATTCTGGATCAGCTTAGGATCAATATCTACATATTTCTTAAGATCCCTGAATTCCAGCAAGGCAAAAGCAGAAACTGAAACGTCAGATTCCGAAGCATTGAAATATCCGAAACCACCGTCCCTGTTTTTGTAGCTCAACATTTTCTGATAGCCTTTTTTCATATTTCTTATCACAAAACTTTCCGTTTGAGGTGTGATCTTTTTAACCGATTTTAAATAATCGAGAATAAAAATATTGGGATATACTGTAGATGAGAGCTGTTCAAAACATCCATGTGGCTCACGTTTCAGCCTTTCCATATCATCAAACAGCTGCAACGCCGTATTTTCATACACATAATACGACGATGAGAAACTTCCGTTGATATACGCAGGAATCTGGGTCACTCTATTTTCGAAGGTATTACTGATGATGGAATAATGATGCGGAAATCCTTTTTCTTCCACATTAAACGGAAAAATAGCCGCTTCCCTGAAATCTCCTGATTGTATTGAAAACTGAATATTTGAGCTTACTACATCATCGGCCTGCATCATAACAAACAGCCGTCCCGATTCAAGGGGTTTAAGAGTAATGATACTGTCAAATTTGATGAGCTTAACCCTGTTCGGAACGATCACATCCATGACCATTTTCCGGGTTTCTGCTGAATTGTTTTTAATGACCACCGGAATCATCATCTGATCCGTTCTTGTTAGGTACTGCGGAATTTTGGCATCAATGGAAATCAGACTCTGAGCGGAATACACGGTTTCGTCTCTTCCTATCAAACCTTTTCCGGAGATCCCTTCAGTCATAATTCTGAAAGCGGTATTGGCATCGGAGTTATAAAATTCAACCTTTGCTTTTCCTTTTTTATCGGTTTCCAACACCGGATTCCAGTAAATCGTTTCCCTGTAGTCAAAACGGTAAGAAGTATTGGTACTCTGATACACCGGATACTGAAAATTTCTGCTGTAAGAATAAGATACAAGACTGTCCTGAGGAACGGTCATCACTGCATAATACGATTTCGGAGTGATATCAACTTTCAGCTGCGGGCGTGAGTTTTTTACAGAGTTAATAATGATAACCCCATTAACCCCAAGACTTCCGTAAATGGATGTGGCGGCAGCATCTTTAAGAACCGTTATGCTATTGATGTCACTTGGATTGATGGCTGTTTTAAAATTTTCTACCGGCACCCCGTCAACCACATACAACGGCGTTTTGTTTGACACAGAAGCCATTCCTCTGATCAGAATACTACCACTACTTCCCGGCTGCCCACCGGCTCTGTTGACCATAACTCCGGAGACTTTTCCTGCTAATAAAGAAGCAACATCCGGATTCTGCAATCCATCTTCCTTTGAAATAATTGTTCCTGATGTTAATCCATTTTTTTTGATTCCGTAGGCGGTTACTACTACTTCTTCAATTCTATCCGACCTCAGAGTATCACTCTTCATATTTCCCTTACTTCCGGATGACCTTTTTGTACGGCTTTCTTTAATATATTTTGTTTTTTCCTGCTCCACAATCTTTTTTTCCGGATCTTTTCTGAGCTCTATCTTTCCGGTTTCCTTTACCGCTTCTTTTACAATTTCTTCTACATTGACGTTCTTCGGAGAATTATTTGCAAGTGGATTCACAGAAAGCTTATAGGATAGAATTCTGATCTTTACCTGTTGTTTTGGTTGAAAAGATTTCGCGATCAGCTTATAATAATCATTCCTTTTCAGATCTGAAAAATAAAAGGTACCTTCTTCTGAAGTTATCTGTTTAAGTACTTTTTCTCCCTGCAACAGATAAACTTCAGCTTTGACGGGTTTTCTGTTTTCATCTTCCACAATTCCATAAATAGGATTTCTTTTTTCAGGAAGGTATTTGTATTTCTGATTTTTAATGACTTCAGGAACCATCTCAAAATACCGGTAGCCATTGGTAAGCATGAGAAGATCAAGGCTTTTGGCTGCCTTTTCTTCTTTTTTATCAAAATAGAACTGTGGCCTTTCCACTTTTCCTTTCAATTCGGAATCCATCAGAAGCCAGGAAAGAATATTGTTCTGCTTGTCATCTGCGTACGTCCAGAGTTTGTCATCAACGACGCTCATCGCAAGATTAGCAGGAACGGGAATCCCGTTTTCGTCTGTGGTTTCAATGTCCAGCACTACTTTTTCTCTTGGAAGATACTGTTGTTTTACAGGCTTAATTTTCACATTCATCTGCCTGCTTTCATTCGCAAAAACAATGCGCTCGGCAAGAGGAATTTCTCCTTCAAAAACAGTAAACCTGCAAATACCTGCCGGAAGTTCTTTTTCAGAAATTTCAAACTGATTTAATCCTTTCTGTAATGAAAACGTTTGATTATAGATCTCTTTTTCACGGAAGCTTCCTTTTAAAACAATTGCTCTTGCTCCGGTAGATGTGATTTTTACGTAGATCTTTTGGTTTTCTTTATGCATATTCAAAACCACGCCTTCATCTTTAGCCTCCGGAAGCTGATAAGTCTGGGAAATGTTTTCTGGTTTTATCACTTTGGCGTAATAGGTCTCCCCTCTCTTCGGTGTCCATCGAAAACTTCCCATTCCGAAATTGTAGGCTGAAGCATCTGCTACTTTTTGTTTGTTTTGATTAAAAATTTCCAGAACGGCATCTACAGGCTTTTCATATTCATCTAAAATTTTAAATGCCACATTCTGTTCAAGTCCGTTGATCAAAGTTCCTCCTTCCGGCATGAATTTCACATCAAGATAATTCAGAACAATCGGGATATTTCTGGAAATAGACTCTGTAAACCCGTCAAAATTCACTTTAATATTCAGTAAGGCATCAGATGATTTCAAAGTCTTGGGAAGATTGAATTTCAGCTGCTTTTTACCTTCCTTATCCGTAATCAGTTTTCCTTCTGAAATGATTTCCCCATTGTGCATTACCGTATAATCCGCTTCATAAAAGGGAATCACCTGGTTGCTCAGACTTCGCATTGAAAAATCTGCCAGAACCTCATCGCCCGGACCATAACCTTTTTTCGGAAACTCGAGTTTCATCAGAATTCTCGGTGACACGACTTTCTGCAATGTGATTTCTTTTTCAAAGGCATTTTTTCCTTCTTCGTTCTGCATCCAGTTCGTAAACGCCCTGATCTTGTAAATTCCGCCTTTCATCTCGTCACTGAAATATAAATAGCCTTCTGCATAGCCTTTTTCAATTTCGTATTTTGCCTTTTTAATAACACTTCCGCTTGGGTCAATGAGTTCAAAGTTGACGACTCTGCTCTGATCCGCCGGCAGATTATTCTCAGCTTTTACGACGTAAATTTTAAAGTACATTTCCTCGCCCGGTTTATAAAAAACATGACTGGTCTGTACATACGTTTTTTCTTTTTCGAAATCTCTAAACTGATTCTGTGCTTTCAAACCAATAGTTGAAAACAGTAAAACAAAGAATAAAATATAAGTTGTAATCTTGAAATCCATACCTTAAAATTGAAATGAAACCATGCATCCAAAAGTTTTGTAAGAAGGGAGATTGAAGAAATCAAGCCCTCTTCCACTGTCCAGATCGTAGAAATTCTGGTTCGGATCCACTCCCTGATTGGCCTGCCAGAGAAGAATATTATTGACATAAAAAGTAATTCCCAATCCTCTTCTGAACTTTCCAATATCAAATTTTCCTGTCAGGGAAATATTGTTGATCCTTATATAATCTGCCTTCTGCACATAATCTTCTGCCACACCCAGATAGCCGTATCTGGTCCATCTGTTTTCGGAAACATTCTGTGCCGGATTATAAAAATCAACAGGAATCTGATTAGGATTTCCGCTTGAATCTACTCCCTGAAAGACATAATTTTTGATATTCCTTTCATCACCTGAATTTTGAGAACGGCCATAGTAATCGAGGACCGCCTGGGTTCCGTTCCACAATTGACCGCCTTTTTTCCATTCCCAGTTGATGTCCAGAGAAAACATTTTATAGTTGATGGTATGATTGAATTTAACAACAAAATCAGGGGTAGGATCTGCAATAATTTTTAATCCGGCTGCTTTTTTAGGATATCCAAATTCATCGATGATTAGCTCTCCGTGTGCATTTCTTTCAAAATAACTTCCCATTACCGCACCAAAAATCTGTCCTGCAGATAAGGTCTTATACACATCATTGAAGCCTGAAATTGCCATATGGTTGTATCCATCATTGACCCGGTTTACCACATCTTTGTATTTAAAGAAAGAAACTTTATGGCTGGTCGTGAAATCTGTACCCAGATAGATATTATCATACACAAAATTCGCTTCATAGCCACTGTAAGTATGGTCTGCCAGATTTTTAAGCTGCAGGAGGTTATTTTCGAAAACCGGGAAAATATCATCTGTCACTTTCCGGTTAAAATATTCGGCTTCCAAACTTATATGGTAACCAACTTTCACTCTGAAGCCTGCTTTCCCCTCCTTGCTGTTGATATTTGAAAGATTCCGGAACGTCTGAGCTTCTAAAACCGGAAAGTACTGATAGGCATTCTGCGCATTCAGCAAAGTCGTAGCATAGGAAGAATAAGATTTTGTGATCTCCGGCTCTGAGCTCATTGCCGTATAGGCACCCAAAATTTTAAAATCTACGTTGTGCCAGTCAAAAACATTCTGAAAAGTCAGATAGGCATTGACCTTTGGAAGCCAGTAGGTGTTTTTTGCGGATGTATTCGATATGTAGAAAGCATTCCCTATATTAAACCCTGCGCTGATGTCACTGCGGTAGCTGGAGTAATCATATTTATAGTTGAAGATATAATCCTGGGATGTCCTTTGGTAGGAATGGGCTGTTTTTGTCAGACTGTTGTAAACATCCGATTTTCTGTCATTCAGAATAAAATTCAGACTCAGAACACTTCTTCTGTCGCTTCCACCGAAAGCATAAGATCCTGAAAGATTGGAACTGTAAAGTTTATTTTCCTGATTGCGCTCACTGTACAGACCGTTTGCAAAGCCATGTGTCGATGGTTTGTAATAATCGGTATTCAGAAAGCTGTCGTTTTCGTAAGATTGATTGATCGCCACTTTAAAATCGGACCAGTTTCTTTCCAGCCCAAAGCTGAACTGTCTTCTCCTGTCACGATAGTTGTATTTATTTTCCTGACTCAGCAAAAAGTAAGGATTGTCTGCAGACTGTCCATACCTTCTCTGTAAACCGTTTTCCAAAAGAATGTTCTGTACATTTGAAAAGGAATTTGGCGTAAGCACTGCATTTTGATACACTCTGTTGAAAAGTCCGGTTCTGTTGGAATTTATCGCTTTATTTTCATCATAATTCAACCCGAAGTTGACTGAAAAATTAAAAATTTTCGAGCTTAGTTTTGTTTTAAATGTATTGAGTATACTGTACTGATCCATAAAATACATCTGATCTTTCTGCTGGCCCAAATCTACAGACAGTCTGAGTTTTTCATCATAATAGCCTTTGGTCAGGGAAGTATTCAATCGCAACTGGTTATTGTAGCTGAAAACCGTTTTAAAAATATCGTTATTATAGGCTTTTGCCGGAGAAATTCCACTGCCAACAGGGATTAATCTTCCATTCCGATCATATTCATAAGGGTGATGATCAAATCCCAATGAAGAAATATCCGGTCCGAAACTGAACATCTCCCCCGTTTCAGGCCCATTCCATTCCAGCTGACCATTTTGGGAACGGCCCTGAACGTAACGGTTCTGGGTCCCTGGAACAGAATTCCTGATTTTAACGTCAAAAGAGGTTGTAAAACTTCCGCCAAAACCAAGAAATTGATCCGGTTGTTCTTTTAAGTGGTAGGTGTTCTCTGTAATCTTTTTGATCTTTCTTACCGCAGAAAAGTTATGAATTGACTTGCCGGTTACGAATTCTTTGGAATTCTCAAGGCTGAACTCATCTTTCAATTCTTTGGTCACTAAGCTGTCGTAGGCTCTGCTTTCGACATTCCGGACACTTGCTTTCTCAATCCGGCTTTCCAGAATATCTTTAAGATCATCAAGTCCATAGGCTACAAGTCTGCTTTTTCCATCGTTCCAAAGCAGGGTATCATTTTCTTTGGCAGCGATAATCGCGAACCCATTTGCATCGGTAAGTTCATATATTCCACTATTCTTATTATAAACCTTAAGAAAATTCTGAGGCTTATTTTTTTTGTTTAAAAATATTCCTGAATAATAAAGCTGGGAGTTTTGCGAAAATAAAAAGTTGGCTGCAAGAGGCAGCAGCACCAAATACATTTTCTTCATCGTTATTAATATGTCTAAAAATAGTGAAAAAAAAGAAATTTCCGGGGAAATTTCTTTTTTTAAATACGTTAATTTTTGATCACCTTAAAGGTTTCCCACCGATCTCCGGATCTCAGTCTCAGCAGATAAATACTCTGGGGATAGGAAGTAATGTCGATTGTGTTTTTACCTTCTTCAAGTTTCTCTTTTCTCATGATGATCTTTCCTGCCAGATCATAAACAAAGAGTTCGTCTATTGCATATCTGGACTTTATGTTGATGATTCCTTTGGTAGGATTCGGGAAAATCACAGTCTTGGATTCCGGCTGGTTATTGACTTCTGTTTCAAGTTTTTTGTTCAGGTGGTCATTTGAAATTCCATCGTTGCATTCCGGAAGTGTTGCCCGCTGAAGGATCAGTCTTAATAACAGCGCATTCAGTTTTTCTACTTCATAAGAATCAATGGTAGGTTTTATATGGTCATTTCCGATCCCACTGTCGTTGGTAAGGAAAGTATAGGTTCCATTCGTCAGCAATGCAAAAGTTCTCATCAGGTATTCCGTCTGCTTATCTGTATCGCTGGCCGCTAAAGGAATCACGGTAATTCCTTTTTTGGACGCCAGTTTTATCGTCTCATAAAGCTTATTGATATTCTCATCCGAATGGTGCGGAGGTGCATCAAGAATCAAAAACATGATTTTTGCTGAATTTTCGGTACTCCATTTCAGTTCATCAATGGAAACCTGCATAGCTTCTACCACTGCTTCCGGAGTATCTCCACCTCCACCGGCATTTTGTTTTTTAATGAAACTGACTAGTTCTTCGGCTTTATCGGAAAAGTCAAATTTGCGGGTCACATAATCGTCACCCTGATCTCTGTAAAAGACGGATCCGTATCGCACCGTTGTATTTTTAAGATTGCGTTCCACCTTTTTTAAGACATCAAGAAGTTCAGACTGCAGATACGAAATTTCGTCTCCCATAGAACCTGTAGCATCCACTATGAATGCAAGATCCAGATTTCGTTTTGTAATGCAGGCTTTATCCAGCATGATCAGATTTTGTCCGTTCTTAAAATCTCTGATATTGGTACTGATGATCTGCCCTGAACCGTCAGCTAAATAATATTTTCCGGAAACAGGATGACTGTCCTTCATGGGATCAATCCATAATTCTGCATTTCCCAGGTTATTGGAAACCGCTTCCCAGATGACCTCTTTTTTATCATTCAGTAATTTTACTTTTTCACCGATTACAGGTTTTCTGTTTTTATTGACCAATTGAATAGAAACCCTTCTGTCAGGAAAGAACTTCCAGATGTTTTTATATTCGTCAAGAGTAGGAACTGCGATATCTTTCCAATAATCCCATTTTGAAAAATCATTGACCTCCCCCGCGGTTAAGAGTCCTGCTTTCGGAAGATCTTTCTCTTCTTCTTTTATACTTTCTTCTGTTTTTTTTGAGGCTTCTTCTTTCAGTTTTTCCAGTTCGGATTTTGATAACCCCTGAGTCGTCACCAAGATCACTCCATTACTGGCCTTGCTTCCATATAAAGCCGTAGCTTCTATACCTTTTATGACCCTCAGTTCTTTGATATTTTTAGGATCCAAGACACTAGACAATGATTTTTCCGAATCAAATACAACTCCATCCACCACAAACAATGCTTTATCTACGCTCATACTTTTAGCCCCTCTGATCAGTATTTCCGAATGTTTTCCCTTTACTGACAAAACTGATACCCCGGCTACTTTGCCACTTAAAGAAGCTAGCGCAGAAGGTCTTCCAGCATTAATCTCCCTGGAAGTGACCGTCGTACTTGATGAAGTTACTGAGCTAACCTTTTTTTTCAACCCCATAGAAGCAGTCATTACTACTTCTTCTATCCTCGTTTCTCTTAAAGTATCTCTTTTTCCTTGTCCGGAATATTTATCTTCCTCCGGCCTTTCAGGGAGTTCGCAAGAAATGGTTCTTGGGTTGTCTAAACTTATAGGCGCTACGGGTTCATAAGCAAGTACGGGCTGCACAGGTTTTAGTTCTAGTTCTTTTTCTATATTGGCTTTTACTGTACTGTCCACTACATGGATACTATTCTTCTCAAGGCGGTTTCCAGTTCTGTTTTCTACAATTACAGGATTCGGGTTTTCAACAGTTTTATCTTTACTGATAAAATAAAATGCCCCCAATCCAATGATTAAACTTGCCGCGATTCCATAAGGAAACCATACTGGCAGTATTCTCTTTTTCTCTTCTTTTTCATCTAATTTTTCTTCAACTTTTGCCCAGACTTTATCAAAACCCGGAAACACCGTCGGTTCTTCTGAAAGCTTAGAAGCATCATTGAATTTTTTATCTATGTCGTGATTGTTTTCCATTGCCTAAAATTTAAATGTTCTGATTAACCAAAAGTTCCTGTAGCTTTTTCCTTGCAAAATTGAGCTGAGATTTGGAAGTCCCTTCGCTTATAGAAAGCATGGACGCAATTTCTTTATGCGGATATCCTTCAATCGCAAACAGATTGAATATCGCTCGGCAGCCTTCGGGAAGAAAGTTCAGCAGGCTCAGAATATCTTTCTCAAATGAGATGCTTTCTGATAAGGTTCCGGATGTTTCTGCAAAATTGTCGTCCATAGAAACAAACTGTGCTTTGGTAGCTCTCAATTTCTGAAGGCATTCATTAACCGCAATTTTTCTGGCCCACCCTTCAAAAGTGTCCACATTCTGGAGCTGGGTGATCTTCGTGAATATTTTGTAGAACGTATCGGCCAATACTTCTTCAATGTCTTCATCATTTTTGAGGTAGCGTCTGCAGACTGAGTACAGCTTGCCCGCCATTTTCTCGTAGACCTTCCGCTGTGCACTGCGGCTGTTACGTTGGCATTCTATTAGTAATTCTCTTTCCATAGTCAGGCTTTATACTGTTATAGATGCATTAACTTTGAGATAGGTTGGAAACATTTTAAATCTTTTTTAGTAAAAAGGCAAAATAGTGAATAAACTGATACACAAAGACGTTCGTTTTAATTCTGTTTTTTCAATTTTTTTCGCTTTCAAATTTAACTTTTCCCTTTGTAACAAATCTTTAATAGGAACGACTATTCATATAAATAATCTTTTTATAGTAATGAAAAATACCAAAATTGCCTCATTACTTTTTGTTTTGTCTGCAGGAAGTATGATGTTTGCCCAAGATGACTTGATCAACAAATTAAAGAACAATCAATCACAAAATGCTAATTTTCAGTTCACCGCGTTAAAAGACGTAGGAGCTACTTCAGTAAAAAACCAGGGATCTTCCGGAACATGCTGGAGCTACTCGGGGAATTCTTTCCTTGAATCTGAAATGCAGAGAATGGGTAAAAAACCTGTAGATCTGGCTGAAATTTTCACGGCAAGAAATTCTTACTACGATAAAGCTAAATTATTTGTCCTAAACGGAGGAGCTATCAGCTGGGGTGACGGAGGCGAACTGCATGACGTTATCAATATGTACAAAAAATACGGTGCGGTTCCTCAGGATGTGTATACAGGATTAAAATCCGGGCAGAGCCTTAATAACTTTAAGGAAATGCAAGGGAAATTAAAAACAGTTCTGGACAGTCTTGTTCAGGCAAGTTCAAAAGGAAAACTTTCAGATAACTGGATGGATTCCGTAGATTCAATTCTTGATGAATATCTTGGAAAAGTGCCTGCCAATTTTACCTATGAAGGAAAAAATTACACGCCTAAAACATTTGCTAAAGAAGTGGTAGGAATCAATCCTGAAGATTATATTGAAATTTCTTCATACAAAGATTACCCTTACTATCAGAAATTCGTAGTTCCGATTCCTGATAACTGGAGCCATGATTCTGACTGGAATGTTCCGATGAAAGATTTAACATCAATCATCGACAACGCTGTAAACAAAGGATATTCCGTAGGATGGGCTACAGATGTTTCCGAGCCTTATTTCTCATACAAAAACGGGGTCGCTTACGTTCCTGATGTGGATCTGAACGGGATCACTCCTGAAAACAAGCAGACGCTGTTTACTGAGCCTAAAAAAGATAAAACCATCACTGAAGATATGCGTCAGAAAGCGCTTAACAACCTTTCTACTACCGATGATCACGGTATGCACATCGTAGGATTGGCGAAAGACCAGACCGGAAAAGAATATTATATGGTTAAAAACTCTTGGGGTGTAACCAATGATTTCGAGGGTTATCTTTATGTAACAAGACCATATGTAGAGTACAAATCAACTGCGATCCTGATCCATAAGAATGCGGTTCCGAAAAGCATCCTTAAACAGCTGAAGCCTACTAAAAATATTGGTTTATAATAAAAAATCACTGTTACCGTTCACTGCGGTAATTTTAGATATTTAAATCTGTTAAAACCGCGCTCCAAAAATTTTTGGAGCGCGGTTGTTTTCATTATGTCATATTTTTTTTAACAAATATTTCGCTGTTTGGTGAAAATATTTTACTTTTATTATTCAACAAATTATTACGTATGAAAAATTTAAAAAAATTAGCCAAATCTGATTTGAAAAAAATTCATGGTGGAAATGCACCTGACTGCCCTGCAGAAACAACACCATGTTATCATGGTCCTAAAAATGGTATTCCAAGCCATTGGACATGTGAGCCGGGGGTAGGATGTCCTAAATAAGACAAAGTTAGAATGCATCCATTTTTGAAATGCATTCTTTTACTTCCAACCCAAATGAAAATAGTGTACACCTAACAAATCAACAAATTATCACGTATGAAAAATCTAAAGAAATTAAGAAAATCAGATTTAAAAGAAATTAATGGTGGAAATGCACCGGAATGTCCGGAAGGAACTATTGCCTGCCTTATACCACCTAAAAATGGATTTCCAGTACGTTGGAGATGCACTCCTGTTACTGAGGAATGTCCTGATTAATACCACAATTAAAACCCGCTTCCAGAAATTCTGAAAGCGGGTTTCTTTAAATAAATAGGTGAAAATTAAATATAAATAAAGAAAATTTGTATTGTTTACCTGTGTATGGTCAATGGTCAATTTTGCTACGCAAGTGAATAATAACCCCCGCCATTTCTTTATTAAAATTAAAAATTGACAGCGAAGCGAATTCACGATTCACCATTCACTCCTTTTAATACAGTTTCGCCATGCTTTCTGCTGAAAAATCCAATAGCTCTTCTGTATTTCCGGTTTTTATTTTTTGAACCCATTTCGGATCCTGTAAAAGAGCACGTCCTACCGCTACAAGATCAAATTCCTGATTGTCCAGTCTTCTGACCAATTCTGTAAGGTCTGCTTTCTCTGTTCCCTGCCCTGCGAAGGCACTCATGAAATCTCCTTTCAATCCTACAGAACCAACTGTGATTGTTGGCTGTCCTGTAATTTTTTTAGCCCAACCTGCAAAATTTAAGTCAGAACCTTCAAACTCCGGTTCCCAGAAACGACGTTGTGAACAATGGAAAATGTCTACTCCAGCTTCTTTTAACGGTAATAGCCATTCTTCCATTTCTGTTGGATTAGCGGTCAATCTGCTACTGTAATCCTGCTGTTTCCACTGGGAAAGACGAAGAATAATCGTGAAATCCTCTCCCACTGCAGCCCTGATGGCTTTAACCACATCCACTGCGAAACGGTTTCTTTCTTTGATGGTTTTTCCTCCATACTCATCGGTTCTGGTATTGGTTACTTCCCAAAAGAACTGATCAATAAGATATCCGTGTGCCCCATGAATTTCAAGACAGTCGAATCCAAGATCTTTTGCGGATTTTGCAGAAGCTGCGAACTGAGCAATTGTATCCTGAATATCTTCTAAAGTCATGGTAGAGGCTTTTTCCATCGGAGCCAATGGATAATCTTCAGATGATCTGGTATCTCCTACGTGCCAGATCTGAGGTCCCATTTTTCCACCATGCTGATGAACAGCATTGATCACGTTTTTCCAGCCTGCCAGTGCTTCATTTCCGTAGAAGTCCGGGATGTTCTGCATGTTTTTAGAAGCGGTTCTGTTGATCACGGTTCCTTCAGAAAGAATTAATCCAACGTCGGAAGCGGCTCTTCTTGCATAATACTCGGCGATATTTTGAGTAGGAACTCCATTATCAGACTGTGCTCTGGTCATAGGTGCCATTACGATTCTGTTTTTAAGTTCCAGGTTTTTGTAAACAAATGGTTTAAATAATGATTCTGTGCTCATTTTTAAATGGGTATTTTATAATTGTTACACAAAGTAACTAATAATAGTTCGCATTTGTATCTCTTGTCAGAAAAAAGTGGTAACTTCGCAGTAACTTACATTAGTAACTTAAAAGTAACAACGTATGGTAAAGAGTGAATTGATGAAATACAGCTGTCCTCTGGGCAAAGCAATGTCTGCATTAGGAAGCAAATGGAAACCAATTATTGTATTGGTGATTAAGGACCGTAAACTTCGATTTGGAGAACTTGCCGTACGCATTAATGTCATCTCCAGAAAGGTATTGACCGATCAGTTAAAAGAAATGCAAAATGACGGATTGATCATAAGAGAAGAGTTCAAAGAGCTTCCTCCGAGGGTTGAATATTCGTTGACAGAAAAAGGGTTGGCATTGTTGCCGATTTTATATTTGTTGGAAGAGTGGGAAGCGAAGTTTGACAATAAGGAGGTGCAGTATGATAAGAATTGTAATGTGCTTGATAATAAAATGAAAAAAGCTGCTGAAGCTTGATTTTACTTTTCATTCATTAATCGAAATATTATTCAATTTAACCTGAAGACTTTCTGAATAATTTCCATTCAGATAAATAACAAATCCTTTTTGTATGATCGCTTTTGAACCTGCTTTAGGAATTGAATCTTTATATTTAAAATAAAAAGTATCATTCTTTAATTTATAATTCCCCTCATAAATATCTTTATCTCTCATAATTCCCTGCGAGATAAATTCAAAACTTTTGTCATCGTACATTTTCAAGTAAATCCAACCTAGAGGAGCTTCTCTATCGGCTGACAAAAACTTCTTTTTTATCATCTTTACAATTTATCAATACCCATATAAAAAGTAAATATAAAAATCTGAATTTCATCAATTTACAATTATGTTGTTTTAATAAAAGTAAACAAAAAAACCGCTTCCCAAAAGAAAGCGGTTTCATTTTATCTAAAATCCCCATTAGAATATCGCAGGATATTTCTGAGGGTTTGTTTCATTGAACATCGCGTAGATTCTTTCAACCATATCATCTAAAGATGGCTTGCTGAAGTAATCTCCGTCACTTGCATAAGCAGGTCTGTGATCGTTGGCTGCAATCGTTAACGGATCTGAATCCAGGTATCTGAATGCTTTCTGTTTCTCAAGAATCTGCTGTAGAATAAACGCTGAAGTACCGCCTTCCACATCTTCGTCGATTACAACTAATCTGTTGGTTCTCTTCACGCTCTCCGCAATTTCGTTGGTTAAATCGAATGGAATTAAAGACTGCACGTCAATAACCTCTGCGGAGATTCCTAATTTTTCAAGTTCTTCCGCTGCATCCATTACAATTCTCCATGTAGAACCGTAAGTCACCAAAGTAACATCTTTTCCTTCTTTCGTTACTTCAATTTTCCCAACAGGAACAGTGAATTCACCTAAGTTATCAGGCTGCTTTTCTTTTAATCTGTATCCATTCAGACATTCTACGATCACTGCTGGATCATCACTTTGAAGCATGGTGTTGTAGAATCCGGCAGCTTTCGTTAAGTTTCTTGGTACCAATACCAAGATCCCTTTAGAAAGGTTCAAAATTCCCGCCATTGGAGAACCTGAATGCCATACACCTTCCAGTCTGTGACCTCTTGTTCTGATGATTACTGGTGCTTTCTGACCGCCTTTTGTTCTGTACTGAACTGTCGCCAAGTCATCACTCATTCCCTGTAAACAGTATAAAATATAATCCAAATACTGGATCTCAGCAATAGGTCTCAAACCTCTCATCGCCATACCAATACCCTGACCAAGAATGGTAGCTTCACGAATTCCCGTATCTGCTACACGTACGTCACCGTATTTTTCCTGCATTCCTTCAAGCCCCTGGTTTACGTCACCGATATTTCCGGCATCTTCACCAAATACTAAAGTTTCAGGATATTTTTCGAAAATTTTGTCAAAATTATTTCTTACTACCACTCTTCCGTCTACTTCTTCAGAATTTTCTGAGAAAACAGGAGCGATCTCTTTTACGTTTTCAGCTTTCCACTGAGACTGAGAATATAAGTGGGAAGAATAGTTGTCTTTTTCTATTTCAAAAACTTCATTGTACTTCTGCATCAATTGGGTTCTTTCCGCAGAATTCGTTCCTCTTGTTGCCAATAAAGCTTTTCTTATCAGGTGGAACACATCTTTCTTGGCTTTGGAAACCAATTTATTGAACTGTCCGATATAGTCTTCAATTTCAGCATTCTGACCTTTAAGGTTTTCTACTAATGGAAGAACAGACTGAATCAGATCTGTAATGGTTTTCTGATAATTTTCCCAAGCATTTTTCTGACCTGCTTTTACTATTTTTTTTGCTTCTTCATCAATGGCATCCAATTCTTCAACAGAAGCAATAATTTCTTCTTTTCCTTCGATTTCGATTGAATAATTTAAAACCCATTCTCTGAATTTCACCAATCCGTCAAACTGAGATTCCCATGACAAACGCTCTTCATTTTTATATCTCTCGTGAGATCCTGAAGTGGAGTGACCCTGAGGCTGTGTCACTTCAATCACATGAACTACCACAGGAACGCTTTCCATTCTTGCAAACTGCTCTGCTCTTGCATAAGCATCCAATAATGCAGGATAATCCCAGGCTTTCACCTGAATGATCTCACATCCCTGGTTTTCGCCTTCTTTTCTTTGGAAACCGCTTAACATTTCTGCAATGTCAGCTTTTGCTCTCTGATTTTTGGTGGGAACTGAAATTCCGTAACCGTCATCCCAGATAGAAACAATCATAGGAACCTGAAGCGCACAAGCTGCATTCAAAGTTTCCCAGAAATGACCTTCTGCTGTAGAAGCATCCCCGATGGTTCCGAAAGCAATTTCATTCCCTTCTCTCGAGAATTTTTCAGAACCTTCGAATTTTACACTTTTATACACTTTGGAAGCCTGAGCCAATCCCAATAATCTAGGCATCTGCCCTGCTGTAGGAGAAATATCGGAAGAGATATTCTTCTGTGCCGTAAGATCTTTCCAGCTTCCGTCTTCATTTAAACTTCTTGTCGCGAAGTGTCCGTTCATCTGTCTTCCTGCGGATGCCGGCTCTCTTTCAACGCTTGTATCTGCATAAAGCTGCGCGAAAAAGCTTTCAACCGTTAAAGCATCTGCTGCTAATGCAAAAGTCTGATCCCTGTAATATCCTGAACGGAAGTCTCCATTTCTGAAAACTTTCGCCATCGCAAGCTGAGGAAGTTCCTTACCGTCCCCAAAAATTCCGAATTTAGCTTTTCCTGTAAGCACTTCTCTTCTTCCAAGATAAGACATCTCGCGCGATATCCTTCCTAACCTGTAGTCCTCAAGTATCTGATTTTTAAAATCCTGGAAAGAAATTTGCTGTGTTTCAATATAGGTTGTCTGCATAGCTAGATATAAAAGTTTTTATTCTTCAAGTATGGCGCTAATATACAATTTTTAAATTAATTTTAATTTTCAATAATCTTTTTTAAAAATTTGATAATAAAAAAATAGTGTTTTATATTGTAAAAAATTGTAAATGATGGAAAAAAAATCGCCTCATATCCTTAATGCATCGAGTAACCTATTAGGTTTTTCGCTGATTATCATTACTTCCCTTAAAATCACTAAAATCAGTAGCCATACCCATCTGGATGAATTTGCCGGCTTGGCATGTCTCCTTTTTGCATGCAGCTGTTTTTTTTCTTTTCTTGCAATCCGGACTCAAAATGAAAAGCGGGAAACGAGGTATGAGACTATTGCGGATTATTTATTTTTAACTGCTTTATTTTGTATAGTTCTGGCTGTTATAATTGTAACCGTTAAAATAATTTAATGCCGATTTATGTTTTAAAAGAAATATTAAATTTCTGACTTCTGAACGGCTTAAAAAATAATTTTAATAAAATAATCTCCAAACCTAAAGAAAATATGGAATGAAATTTCTGACTCATCACCTCTAAAAAGCATATGAAAACAAGATTACGGTAATTATTTTTTATTAAACAAAGATCAATACACTAAAATAGGAATTTAGATTTTCTTTAAAACACCATATATTAAATATTATATTCTGAATACTACACATTTTAATTTAAGTCCTATTTATTTTACGATCATTAAACTCATTTTAAGTAAAAAACAGCAAAAACACACAAATAAAAAGTACTATTACTTTAAAATTTAAATCAAAACAATATACAATCCGTAACATTTAAACCAAAAAAAATAAATACAATCAAAAAACAAGCTAATTAGTTGATAATTATTCATAATTGAATTTTATTCTATAAATTTAGTAGTGATAAAAATCACATCATGTTGAATTAAAATACAAATCTTATGAAAAAAATTATCTCTGTTGTGCTGATTTTCATGATTTTCACAACCCATTCATCACAAATCGGGATTCATACTGGCAATCCTCAGGCAGCTTACCATATAGACGGTGCAAAAGATAATGCTGGAACCAATGCACCGACGCTAAGCCAACAATCTAATGATGCCGTAATCACTTCCTTGGGAAACCTTGGATTAGGAACTACTACCCCACTGAAAAACTGGACCTTTTTTCAGGGAACGTCCGTATCCGTGAAATCAATAACAATATTGGCATAGCCGGTAACGATAGAGCCGTTGTTGCAGGTTCAGATGGTATACTGAAAACAATCGGATTTGGAGCATACTCTCTGTTTCATGCCAGACTATCAGTTGACCAGACTATTTCAAACGCATCAGTAGTAACACTTATATTTGCAAATCCTTTAGCCACTTCGACATTGTATTCTTACAATGCCAGTAATGGTGTTCTTACATTTAGTCAGGCAGGAAACTATCTGATCACTTTGCAGGCCAGTTTTGCCAACATTTCTGAAGGGGAGCAGCTGGTTCTCGGCATACGTCCGTTTCCTGATGCCAATTATTTAGGAAGGGGAAGCCATTACGCCGGTTTTGGAACTCCTGCGGTGGATACCAACAGCAGGCTTGGAGAATTGATGAGTTATACAACGATGATCATTGTTCCGACATCAGGATACCAGATCCGCTTCACTGTAACTGCCACCGGGGCAAGCAGTGTAATTCTGTCAGACGAAATAGGCCCTACAGGACGGGGAAATGTTACCAATGTCACTATACAAAAAATATAAATACATCATTTATATCAAAAAAAAATCTGAGTGCTCATAGCATTCAGATTTTCCGTTTATGATTATTTTTAATCTTAAAATTTTCGTTCAATCACGTAATCAAGCATACTGTGTAGTGATTTTTTAGCTTCTGAGTCGGGAAATTCATTGAGAATATCTTTAGCCTTCTGCTGGAAATCTTTCATCACTTTAATTGCATAATCCATTCCTCCGGAATTTTTGACAAAGTCTATCAGTTCCTTAACACGTTTCGGATCGTTATTGTGACGTTTGATGGTATTGAAGTAATATTTACGTTCTTTTTCACCGGCTATTTTTAAAGTATGAATCAGAGGAAGGGTCATTTTCTGTTCCTTGATATCAATTCCTACAGGTTTTCCGATGACATTGGAACTTAAGTAGTCGAAAAGGTCGTCCTTGATCTGGAAGGCCATTCCCGTGTAGGTTCCGAAATTCATCATTTTTTTGGCAAGAACTTCATCGGCATTATTGGAAAGAACGCCTATCTCGCAGCAAGCCGCAATCAGTGTCGCTGTTTTCTGACGGATAATTTCATAGTAAACATCCTCGGTAATATCCAGCTTTCTGGCCTTTTCAAGCTGAAGAAGTTCACCTTCGGACATTTCACGGATCGTTCTTGAGATCACCCCCAAAAGATCGTAATCTTTGTGGTCTGTAGAAAGTAATACGGATTTTGATAAAAGATAATCGCCTACCAACACAGCAATCTTATTTTTCCACAAAGCATTGATTGAGAAAAAATTACGTCGCTTAAAACTTTCATCTACTACATCGTCGTGTACCAGGGTTGCGGTATGGATCAGCTCGATCATGGAAGCTCCGCGGTACGTTTTTTCATTAACTTCCCCTATCAGTTTTGCGCAGAGAAATACGAACATGGGACGCATCTGCTTACCTTTGGTCGTAACAATAAAACGGGTTACTTTATCCAACAAAGGCACTTTACTCTGCATCGATTCATAAAACTTCTGCTCGAAAAGTTTCATTTCCTCATTGATCGGTCGTTTGATTTCTTCTACTATGTTAGCCAAAATCTGTGAATAAAAGGTATGTAATTATTAATTATGACAAAGATAATTTTTTTCACGCAATTTTAAGACAAAATTAATCTTTGAGTTCTTCTTTTGGAATAAAATACAGTGCCGGCTGTGCAGTTCCCAATCCCGATCTGAATTTTTCCCCTGAAATATAGATGCCGGTCTCATTAACTGCAATTCCCTCAATCTGCCCTACTGCCAGAGCACTTCCCAAATAATAATGTTTCGGAGTTTCTTTAAAAAAGATCCCCGGCTCTGTTTCTGTAAATACATTCAGGAAGACCTCTGTTCTCTTGGTGTAGCCCACCAGATAGAGTTTTTTTTCATAATAGGCAGCATCTGTGACCACGAAATTTGTCTTATAAAATTCTATCTTCTCAGCTTTCTGTTTTTCAGTTACCGCTGGATCAACGATATAATGAGAGGTTGATTTTGATTTCCATTCTTTGCTAAACAGATGAATTTTTCCATTGAGAAAGATCATCGCTTCAGCATCAAAGTCATTGTTGGTATATTGCGGAATAAATTCGTTCTGCTCCGGGTAGTAGAAAGAAATTTTAGAAATAGAATCATTCTTTGCTTCATTATTTTCAAAAGGAAGCTTATAGATTTCCAGGTCTCTCCTCGTTCCTCCGTTATTTCCAAAATCTCCGATATAGAAGTTCTTTCCGTCATTGGCTAAAGCTTCCCAGTCTTTGTTTTTAGCATTGATGGTCAGAGTCTTTTTAATATTTCCGGAAGTTTCATCCAGTTCAAAAAGTTCCGGAGCATTACCACTGTCATTGAATGTATACAATTTACCGTTCAAAATACTCAGTCCTGAGGTTTCCTGAATCTTATCATCCAAATAACCCACCCTGAATTTTCTTATTTTCAAAAGCTCAGTCTTTTGTGAAAATGATAATTGAAAAATGACAACGGCGGTGAGAAGGATAAGTTTTTTCATAGTGCAAAAATAAGGGTTTAAGGGGAATTGAGAAATCATTTGATTTTTTTAGCCGTATCTCTTAAAAAAGCGAAGCTCTCCTTAATATTCTTAAAAACTTAAAAAAACTTAATGGTTCAATCTCTTTATTTCCCGCGGATGATACAGATTTTCATGAATATTATTCTGGATAAAAATCTTTGATTTTTTTTTAACTTAAGTGTACTCTTTTGCAGTAGAATTTAAACTTCAAATAAACTTAAGTGTTAGAAAACTTTTGTGCCTTTTGTGGTTTAATTAAAAGAACATTTATGGATCATGCAGATTTCATTTTTTGTTTTTGTTCCTGTCTTTTAGCCTGCTTTTTCAAATAATCTTTCTGATACTGCCTTACTGTTTTTCCCGTGCCGTCATGTCTCCAGCCCGGTGAATTGAAAATATAATTAATCCTGTCGGAAAATTTCAGTCCCGGCTGCTTGATATCCTTCCAGATCTTTCTCCATTCGTACAGAAGAACAGTATCCGGTTTATTATCAGGCATTTTTGGATAGATTCCGTATTTGACAGGTACATTCGGGTCTTCTTTTTCAAAGGTTCCGAAGATTTTATCCCAGATAATCAGGCACATTCCCATATTTCTATCGAGATATTTGATGTTGCAGGCGTGATGTACCCTGTGATGAGAAGGAGTCACGAGAATGTACTCCAGAATGCCCATCGTTTTCACGGTCTGAGTATGTACCCATGTTCCGTACACCTGCCCTATCGCATAAACGACCATAATATGCCATGGATTGAAGCCTAAAAAAGCAAGCGGGGAAAAATAAAGATATCTGTACAGTGGCTGAAGTACGGGACTCCTAAAACCAGTGGTTAAGTTGAAATATTCTGAATTGTGATGGGTAATATGAACCGCCCAGAACGCCCTTGAATGGTGATCTACATAATGTAACACATAATAAGCAAAATCCGTAATCACAAAGCAGATGAGCCAGTAACAAACTGTGAAATCCCAGGAGAAAAGCCTATGGTTGTAGAAAAAAAACATCACTCCCATGGCAAAAGCTTTCATGATCAGGTCCAGACCGAAGTTCATCAGGGCAAGATAAACGCTTGTCGCCACATCTTTTCCATTATACAGCTTAGCTTCAGAAACGTGACTGTAGATCATTTCTGCCAAAATAACGGCAGCATGAAACGGAATAGCCCATGCGTAAACGTTTTCCAGCCCGTCCTCGCTCATAAAGAAGTCCATAATAAACTTTTTTGCTTTATGTAAAGGTAGGGTTTTAGGAAATTTTTAAGAAAAGTTTTGAATTTTTTAAGGAAATTTTAATCAGTTGCTTTATTGGCTAACTGTCCGCAAGCTGCATCGATATCTCCACCACGGCTTTTTCTGATCATCACCGTAATTCCTGCGTTTTCCAGCTGACGTACATAATTATCTTCCGCCTGCTTATTACACTGGTCGTATTTTCCGTCTCCGATAGGGTTATACTGGATCAGATTCACTTTGGAAGGAACCTGTTTACAGTATCTGATTAAAGCTTTGATATCTTCATCTCCATCATTAATTCCTTTCCATACGCAATATTCGAAAGTAATCACAGAACCTGTCTTCTGATACCAGTACTGAAGTGCTTCCATAATATCCGTCAACGGGAATTTATCCGAGAAAGGCATGATCTCGTTACGTTTGGATTCAATGGCTGAGTGAAGTGAAAGTGCCAGTTTTACCCGAAGCTCGTCGTCTGCCAGCATTTTGATCATCTTCGGAAGTCCGGATGTAGAAACGGTAATTCTTCTTGGTGACATTCCCAAACCTTCCGGCTGGGTGATTTTTCTGATGGCTTCCACTACATTTTTGTAATTCATCATCGGCTCTCCCATTCCCATAAAAACGATATTGGAAAGCGGTCTGTTAAAGTACATTTTGCTTTGGCTGTCAATCAGGGCCACTTGGTCTACGATTTCGGCTACTTCAAGGTTTCTCATTCTTTTGAGTCTTGCCGTTGCACAAAATTCGCAGTTTAATGAACATCCCACCTGTGAGGAAACGCAGGCTGTAGTTCTTGTTTCTGTAGGAATAAGAACAGATTCTACCAGCAGTCCGTCGTGAAGTTTCACGCCGTTTTTGATGGTTCCGTCCGTACTTTTCTGAAGTTGGTCCACAGAAACGGGATTGATGGTATACTCTTCGGAAATTCTTTCACGGAGAGATTTCGAAAGATTCGTCATTTCATCAATCGAATGGAGGTTTTTACTCCATAACCAGTCATAAACCTGCTTCGCACGGAACGGTTTTTCCCCTAAAGTCAAAAAATAGTCTTTAAGCTGGTCTAGTGATAAAACTCGGATATCTTTCATTATAGGTTGTAGGTATTAGGGCTTAGGATTTAGGGACAAATAAGCCCTAAATCCTAATTCCTATTATCTTATTAAAGGATTAACATTGCGTCACCGTAAGAATAGAATTTGTACTGTTCTTTTACGGCTTCTTCGTAAGCATGCATGATGAATTCTCTGCCTGCAAATGCGGCGATCATCATCAGTAGTGTAGATTTCGGTGTGTGGAAGTTCGTGATCATTGAATTCGCTACTCCAAAATCGTGAGGCGGATAAATAAACTTGTTTGTCCAACCATTGAATGCAGAGATCTTTTTGTTAGAAGAAACAGAAGTTTCCAATGCTCTCATCGTGGTAGTTCCTACTGCACAGACTCTTCTGTGAGCATCTACTGCTTTATTGATGATATCTGCATTTTTCTCATCGATGATGATTTCTTCAGACTCCATTTTGTGCTTGGAAAGATCTTCTACCTCGATTGGGTTGAAAGTTCCTAAACCAACGTGAAGCGTTACTTCAGCAAAATCGATTCCTTTGATCTCCAGTTTCTTCATCAGATGCTTAGAGAAGTGAAGACCTGCTGTAGGGGCAGCTACTGCTCCTTCAATTTTTGCATAGATCGTCTGATATCTTTCTGCATCTTCCGGCTCTACGGCTCTTTTGATATATTTTGGAAGTGGAGTTTCTCCTAATTCCTTCAGTTTTGTTCTGAATTCGTCATAAGAACCGTCGAATAAGAATCTTAATGTTCGTCCTCTTGAAGTGGTATTGTCAATAACTTCAGCTACCAAAGATTCATCTTCAGTGAAGAATAATTTGTTACCGATTCTGATTTTTCTCGCAGGATCTACAAGAACGTCCCATACTCTGGTTTCTTTGTCAAGCTCTCTTAAAAGGAAAACTTCAATTTTAGCACCTGTTTTTTCTTTATTTCCATAAAGACGCGCAGGGAAAACCTTGGTATTGTTGAAAATGAATAGATCTTTCTCATCGAAATAATCCACAACATCTTTAAACAGTTTATGCTCAATGGTTTCTGTTTTTCTGTTAAGAACCATTAATCTAGCTTCGTCTCTGTGTTCAGATGGGTGTTCTGCCAATAATTCCGCAGGAAGATCAAAATTAAAATCTGATGTTTTCATTTTTTTAAATTACGGTTTAAAAATTATAAAATTACTAATGTAATTTTCGGAGTGCAAATATACGATATTGAACACCCCTTTGTCAAGTATTATTTAAAATCAAATTTAAAACCGTGATTCTACGGTGATTTATGAAGAAAAAAAAGATTATTTTTGAAAAAAATTAATAATTTTTACACGTATGAGCAAATATTCATTGGAAGCTTTCGTCAACGAAACAAAAGAAAATCCACAACAAAGAGATTATTTTGAGCTTGAAACTCCACATCTTTTAGAAATCAACCTTAACAATCAGGCTGTATGGACCAAAAGAGGAAGTATGGTGGGCTATGTAGGAGGTATTAACTTTGAAAGACAGGGAATGCTGGCCGGAGGTATCGGCAATCTTTTAAAGAAAGCGATCAGCGGTGAAGGAACAAAGCTGATGAAGGCAGAAGGAACCGGCAAACTGTATGTGGCTGACTCCGGGAAAAAAGTACGTATCCTTTATCTTAACAATGAATCAGTATGTGTCAACGGAAACGATGTACTGGCACACGAACAGAGTGTAAAAAGCGATATTACCATGCTTAAAAGTGTTGCAGGAATGATGGCAGGAGGTCTTTTCCAGGTAAAACTTTCCGGAACGGGACATATTGCTATAACGACTCACGGTGAACCATTAACCCTTATGGTCACTCCTGACAGTCCGGTTTTCACAGATCCTAATGCTACAGTGGCATGGTCAGGAAACCTAAGCCCGGATCTGAAAACGAATGTTTCGTTCAAAAGTCTGATCGGAAGAGGAAGCGGTGAAGAATTCCAGATGAAGTTCTCAGGAAACGGATGGGTCCTTATTCAGCCTTACGAAGAAGTATATTTCACAGAAAAATAATATATAGAACAAATGATTGTAAAACGGCTGCTCTTCCTGTCAGGGGCGGCCGTTTTTTATTTCCCCTCAAACCCTGAACCTCCTACATACCCCAACCCATATCTCGAAACTCTAAGACTCTCCCACTCTCAAACCTCGTATCCCGCATCCCATACCCCTAACCTCGGAACTTTTTAATATATTTAAGAAAAATTTTCGATGGACAACACCTCTTCACGCAGAAATTTCATTAAAACTGCAGCCCTGGCAAGCTTTGGTGCATTGGTTTTACCCAATTCCCTGTTTGCCTATTCCAGTGATTTTAAATCAGATAAAAAAGTACGCGTCGGTTTTATCGGCGTAGGACTCCGCGGACAGGAACACGTAAAACTGCTGGCCAAGCGTAATGACGTGGAGATTGTGGCTTTTGCAGATCCTGATAAAAGAATGCTGGCTGCTTCACAGAAAATACTGAAAGACAATAATAAATCTGCCGCTCAGGAATTTTCAAACGGAGATTATGATTACCGGAATCTGTTGAAATTAAAAACCATTGATGCGGTGGTGATCGCTACTCCATGGGAATGGCATCTTCCTCAGGGTACAGAAGCTATGCGTGCGAAAAAAATTGTAGGTATGGAAGTTTCGGGAGCAATAAAACTGCAGGACTGCTGGGAATTTGTGAAAGTATATGAGGAAACCAAAGTCCCTATTTTCATGATGGAGAATGTGTGTTACCGCAGAGATATCATGGCTATCCTGAATATGGTCCGCAAAGGAATGTTCGGAGAACTGGTTCATGGAAGAGGTGGTTATCAGCATGATTTAAGAGGCGTTCTTTTCAATGATGGGGTTACGCCATACAATTCAGGTGCTGAATTTGGAGAAAAAGGGTTCAGTGAAGCGCATTGGAGAACAGAACATTATGTAAAACGCAACGGTGAGCTTTATCCTACCCATGGATTAGGCCCGGTAGCCGTGATGATGGATATCAACCGTGGAAACCGTCTGACGAGGCTTTCATCATTCTCTTCCAAGTCTGTGGGACTTCATAAATATATTGTGGAACATGCTAAAGGCGGAGAAAATCATCCTAACGCAAAAGTAAAATTCAATCAGGGAGATATCGTCACTACACAGATTGCCTGTGCCAATGGAGAGACAATTCTTTTAACCCATGATACGAGTTTACAGCGACCTTATGATCTTGGATTCAGAGTGCAGGGAACGGAAGGTTTGTGGCAGGACTTCGGCTGGGGCGATTTCAACCAGGGTCATATTTATTTTGAAAAAACAATGAATCACACTCACCGTTGGGAAAATACCGAAAAGTGGATGAAAGACTACGATCATCCTATCTGGAAAAAATTTGAAAGTACGGCGGCAGGTGCAGGCCACGGCGGAATGGATTTCTTTGTTATGAATACCTTTATCGAATGTATCAAACGAAATATAGAATTCCCGATGGATGTGTATGATCTTGCCTTATGGTATTCTATCACGCCATTAAGCGAAGAATCTATTGCTAAAGGCGGTCAGGTGGTAGATATCCCTGATTTCACCAACGGAAAATGGAAAACCCGTAAACCTGTATTTGGAATGACGGATGAATTTTAAAAAGACATTACTCATATTAGCAGGAGGTTTGGGAAGCCGCTACAAAGGCCTGAAGCAGATAGACGGAATTCTGGATAACGGTTCCCCGATTCTGGAATATTCTATTTATGACGCACTGGAAGCCGGCTTCACTAAGGTCGTCATTATTGTGAACAGACTGATTCCTCAAAGCTATATGGAAAGATTAAATACAATATCCGGGGAAAAGAATTTTGAACTTCACTGGGTATATCAGGAAAAAGAAAGCTTTCTCACAGCGGATTATGATTTCTCACAGCGGGAAAAGCCATGGGGAACCGGTCATGCTGTCCTTTGTGCAAAAAATACAGTACAGGAACCGTTTGTCATGATAAACGCTGATGATTTTTATGGAAAAGAAGCGTATCAGCTTGCTTCTGAAGAAATTGAGCTTCATATTTCAGGAACACAGTTTGGAATGGCTGCTTATCCCGTAGGATCTACTTTGAGCGGAAACGGAAATGTTGCCCGGGGAATATGTACCTTAGATGCTGAAGATTATCTGATAAAAGTAGAAGAACAGACTTCGATCCGCAGAAAAGAAGATTCAATTGTTTATACCGAGAACGGACATGATACTGAACTCATTCCTGATGCGTTGGTATCTATGAATTTCTTTATTTTTCATCCGAATGTTTTCAATGCGCTTGAAACGTATTTTAATGACTTTGTGCAATCTAAGCCTGAGCCCTCTCAGGAATTTTATATTCCTTCTGCCGTACAGAGAATGATTGATGAGAAAAAGGCAAAAGTATTGGTAAAAGCCTCTCCTTCGCAATGGATGGGGGTTACCTATGCAGATGATAAAAGCAGTATGAAAGATTTCCTGACATCGGAGTTCAAAAAAAACAGATATCCCGAGGATCTATGGAATTAAAAACAATCGTTACCGGATTTACCGGCACTGAAAATTGCACTATCACTCCCATTACCAACGGACTGATCAATACGACCTCTCTGGTGGAGGATTATGATGCTGATGAAAAATTCATTCTTCAAAAAATCAATACTCAGGTTTTTCCTTTTCCTGAAATTATTACCAATAACCATATCCTGATCAACAGTTTGCTGGAGAACGGAAAGTATCCGCTGGAGCTGGTAAAACCTAAAGCAACCTTATCCGGAAGTTTTATTATAAAAGATGAAAACGGAGAATTCTGGAGAATGCTCAGCTTTATTGAGAATACAAAAACATTCTTTAAAATCCCTGATATAAAAACAGCCTATGAATCTGCAAAAGCTGTCGGATCTTTTTTGAATACGATCAATCCTGAACATCTTCCCGATATTCAGCCCCCGATTCCCGATTTTATTAATTTTGAAAAAAGAATCTCGGATTATCAGATTTCTTTACAACATGCCCATCCAGATCTGCTGGAAAATGCTGAACCTGAAATAGAAATCATGAACGAACTTCTTTTCCTCCCCGAAAAATGGATTGAAATGGAAAAGGAAGGTATTCTACCCAAAAGAATTATTCATGGAGATCCCAACGTCAGAAACATTCTTTTTGATGAAACTTCAAGACCTCTGGCCGTTATCGATCTCGATACCGTAACCATATCTACCATCCTCTATGATTTCGGTGACATAGCAAGATCCTACACCAATACTTTGGATGAGGATAATGGAGATGCAGACAATAATTTCAACCCCCATATTTACAGGACCGTAAAAGATGGATTTCTACTATCATTAAAGAAAAAACTGACTTTTGAGGAACTGGAAAACCTCGATTACGCTGCACAAACCGTGATTTATATTCAGGCCATTCGTTTTCTGACTGATTATCTGAATGGAAGCACCTATTATTCGACGAAATATGCTGAGCATAATCTGGATCGAACCAGGAACCAGTTGCAGTTGCTGAAGGGTTTGAGAAAGTATTTGCGTATTAATTAGATTGTTTTCAAACACAAATGACACAAATGTTTTCACCAATGACACAATACCGTCATTGCAAGGCGAGTAACGATGAAGCAATCTCAATTTAAGGCAAGTTTTAATGCGAGGAAGGCAATAAAACTTTTTCCAGAGATTGCTTCGCTACGCTTGCAGTAACAAGGGATGCGTTTCGGGGCGGGGAGCTTTGCTCCCCGCCCCGAAACCCACACTTAAGTCTTTGAAAATCTCTGATTTTTCTACTTATCTGAACTTATTCTTTTCAAGACAGAACTTTTGTCTCTTTTTTGGTTGAAAATTTTACATCAGAAACTCCAGAATCTTCTTCCATTCTTCCAGTTTAACATCAAAAGATACGGTATGAAGAGGACTTGTAGAAGGAAGCTGAATAATCGGTAACCTGTAATTTTTTCCTAGAAGCTTTTGTAGATTTTTGTACGATTTCCCTCCATTACAGAAAACAGCTTTGATGTTGGGATGTTCATTCAAAAGTTCGGCGATCTGGTTGGCTTCTTCATTTTTGATTTCAGAATCCAGGCTTCCTTTTCTTTCACAGGAGTCGATGACATCCCAGACTGCTATGTGATGCTTCTTTAAAATACCTAAACGCTGAGCATAATCATCGGTAAATTCTTCGTTGAACAGATGGAAAATAATGGTCCAGAATTTATTTTGCGGATGAGCGTAATACTGTTGCTTCTCCAAAGATTTAACGCCGGGAATTGAACCTAAAATTATAATTTCAGACTGAGCATCAATTAGCGGAGGAAACGAGGAAATTCTGTTTTGCATACTCAAATATATAAAAATTGGGACCAAGCGGGAAAGATTTTGGATTGTAGATTTTAGCTTCCAGATTCCAGACATGAGACTTTAGGTTAAGGTTAAGGCTGAGATTGAGAAATGTCAATGATCACTTTTGCTACACAAGTGAAATGTGAAATTCTCTAACACCGAGTTCCGTATCCCATAAGCCTATGTCGGAAAACTTAAATTTATAATTTGGTTAAAGCTCTCAGGTGATCACATAAAAAAAACGGGCTAAAGCCCGTTTCTATTGATATTTTCAGGAATAATTAAAAGAAATTCAATTCATTTTAATCATTCATTCTTAGTTTACATTACAAAGTTTCTTTCAACCAATCGAAGAATTCTCTCTGCCACACCAATCCGTTTTGTGGATGAAGTACCCAGTGATTTTCGTTCGGGAAATAGACTAATTTAGACTTCAGACCTCTTAATTTTGCTGCCTGGAAAGCTTCCTGCCCCTGCTCATAAGGCACACGGAAATCGATACCTCCCTGGAAGATCATGATCGGCTTGTTCCATTTTTCAACAAAATTGCTTGGATTGAATTCTGTGTATGCTTTCGGAAGTGGCTTTTCCCATGGAGAACCCAAATCCCAGTTGGCAAACCAAAGTTCTTCCGTAGTAAGATACCATGATTTCATATCAAATAATCCATCGTGTGCGATGAAGGTTTTGAATCTGTTTTCGTGGATTCCGGCTAACATAAATACACTGTATCCTCCGTAGCTTGCTCCTACTGCTGCTACTCTTTCCCCGTCTACATACGGTAATGTTTTCGCGAAATCTGTTGCAGCCAGATAATCTCTCATCGGTTGTCCGCCCCAGTCTTTGGAAATTTCTTCATTCCATTTTGTTCCCCAGCCCGGCATTCCTCTTCTGTTTGGAGCCACTACGATATATCCGTTGGCAGCCATCAGAGAGAAATTCCATCTTGTACTGAAAAACTGAGTTAATGCAGATTGTGGCCCTCCCTGGCAGTATACCAGTGTAGGATATTTTTTATTCGGGTCAAAGTTCGGTGGGTAGTGGAACCATACGCCCATTTCTTTTCCATCCGTTGTTTTCACCATCTTCAGTTCAGATTTCCCCAGCGCCAGTTTAGCATAAGCTTCTTTGTTGACTTCAGTCAACTGCTTCATTTCTCCGTTTTTCACATTGACAGAGAATAGTTCCGTTGCATGGTTGACGTCTGTTCTTCCTACTAAAAGTGAAGATTTATTGTCGGTGAAAATTTCGTTAACGTCAAAATCACCTTTTGTGATCTGCTGTACTTTTGCCGCTTTAGGATCTAAAGAGAAAAGCTGTTTTGTTCCTCTGAACGCGGCTGTAAAATAGATCGCTTTGGAATCTCCGCTCCAGAATACATCTCCGGAAACGCTTTCGTCCCAGCCAGCGGTAAGGTTTGTGGTTTTACCGGATTTCCAGTCCATGATTTTCACATCATTTTTATCTGCTTCGTAACCGTCTCTGGCCATACTCTGCCAGATCATGGATTTACCGTCCGGACTGAATTTTGGGTTAACATCGTATCCTTTATTGGATTCCGTTAAATTCTTAGTCGTTCCTGAAGCAAGATCGTAGGCAAAAATATCTGTGTTGGTGCTCGTAGAATATTCCTTTCCGCTTTTAGGTTTTGTAACGTATAAAAGCTGAGTAGAATCCGGACTCCAGATAAAATCTTCTGTTCCACCGAAAGGTCTTTGAGGAGAATCCCATGTTTTACCTTCCAACAGATCTTTTGCAGATTCTGCTTTGTCTGTGGTATTGACTACAAATACATGGTTGTATTTCCCTTCATTGAAATAATCCCAGTGTCTGTGGTTCAGATCGGTATACACCTGAGCAGTAGTTTTAGGAGTATCGCTGTATTTGTCTTTCCCCATTAATTTCTCTACCAGAACCTGCTTACTGAAGGCAATTTTCTTACCGTCCGGAGAGATCACGATATTGTCAGCTTCCCCGATGGTATAAAATTCAGACCAGGTTTTCCCGCTGTCTTTTGAAAGGTAGATTTTATCTCCTTCCTGTGCATAAATTCCGTTTTTATCCCACTGAATAAGGGCTTTTTTACCGAAATCTATTTTGGAAGACTGGTTATTAAGAACATTGAGAAAGTAGTTCTCGCTTTTTGTTTTTTCTGTTTTCAGATCTACCTGCCCCACTTTATAGATAAGTGAAGACTGATCCGGTGAAACTGCCTGTACTCCCACTTTTTTCAAAGTCCAGAGGATTTCAGGTGTCATTAACTGTTGTGCATTCATTAAGAGTGGAGCTGCCAGAGCCAGCAGACTGTACTTAAGCTTCATATGTTGATATTCATTTTTAACGGAAATATGAAATCATGCCGAGTTCATTAATTCCTTTTATTTAATTCAAAGATCCCCAAAGTTAGTACTTAAAATACCAATGAACGAAAGAATTAACAAGAAAATTCCATTTCACAAACCGGGATCTTTCTTACAGGAAAACCCCTGTTTTCTAAAGATGGGTACTTTCCCTCTTCTTTCATATCCCTCAAAACCTGAATTTTACTTCAACGAAATCATCAAAGTTTTTGTCTTTATAATCAAAAAAAACAACCGTCCAATATATTAATTAAAACCATTTAAAAATTTACATCATGAGTACACTAGAAACAGGAAATTTTAAAGGAACCTCGGTAGAGGCAGGTGCAGCTAATCTCTGGCACATTCACAAAGATCATATCAAATATGATACTATTAATGCAACAAGAGTTGATTTTAATGGCAGAACATTAGAAAAAATTATGGCAAAACTCGCTGACAATGCTCCTCTTAATGCCCCGTATCTTCAACGAGCCGATCAGAAATCCACATATGATCAATGCCTGAAATGGATTGAGAAATATTGTTAACACAAGAGGCTGCCCTATCTGGACAGCCTCTTTTATTTTGCGGTATATTTTGTTATTTATTCTCCATCTGAAAACATGGAATTGGCCAGTGAAGTCACAAAGGATAGCAGCACACTAAAGATCAGTGCCCACCAGAAGCCATCTACGACCATACTGTCTATAAAATAATCTGCAATTAAAATAATCACAGCATTGATCACCAGGGCAAATAACCCCAATGTAATGATCGTAAGAGGCAGTCCTAAAAGTCCCAAAATAGGTTTTACAAAAATATTTAATACCCCCAGAACGATGGCAAAAATAATAGCCGAAGAAAATCCTTCGAAATGTACACCCGGAAGCACCTTAGTCAAAAGATAAGCAACGATTGCTGTAATGAACAGCCTGATAATTAAGTTCATATTATTATTTTTTAATGTTATGGTGTTTACGTTGCAAATCCTGTTCCATTTCACCCGGAAAAAGTCCCGTAGTTCCTTTATCTACCGAATATTTTATTGATGGGATTCTATTTATTTGATCCTCATCATGGTGACCAGTGAAGTCGCCACATGACTTTCCGAACCGGTACTTTCATCAATGACGTAAATTTCAGTTCTTACCACAATGATCTTTGCGCCCCCTTTTACCACATAAGACCTCGATATCAGCGCATCTCCCAATGCGGGACGAAGATAATTGACCTTCAGCTCAACAGTTACCACATAACAGTCGTCTTTGTAATGGCTTACTGAAGCGTATCCTGAAGAAACATCTACCAAAGAAGCAATCATAGCCCCATTAAACATGCCGGCTTTCCGGGTCATCATTTCCATTTTAGGAATTTTGATCGAGACGAAATCGGTATCTACTTCCAGTAATTCGGCGTTGTAAAATTTTAATGTTTCTGAACGGCCGAAGCTGTCCGTCATGAGTTTCTTTTTTTCCGGAGTCATGAATATGTATTTTAATCTGAATGTAAATACAAAGTACATCAATGTTTTTCAGAAATACCAGAAAATTTGGAACAAGTTTACTTACTGATGCTGAAATTTTAAATAATACCGCAAGTTTTTTTAACCACAAAAGATGCAAAAGTTTTTGAACACTTAAGTTTATTTGAAGTTTAAATTCTTAATGCAAAAAAGTGCACTTAAGTTTAAAAAAAAATCAAAGATTTTTATTCGCTGTGGTGCAATCTGTTTTATTGAATAATTGAACCATTAAAAGCATTTAAGTTTTTAAGAATACTAAGAGCAGCTTCGCTTTTTTTAGTGATACGGCTTAAAAAATCATTTGATTTTTTCTTAACTATCCTTATCTTCTTCACTAATCTTAATGGTTTAAAAGCTTACCCTAAAAAGCTACTCAATCTGATTCTCTTGATGGGTAGTGTTCATTGGGAGAAATTATTCCCATCCTCCGGAGGGGTGGCGAAAATTCGAAGAATTTTTGACGGGGTGGTCTCAAAAAATACTTACAAAAAATACTAGCTTTGCAGTAAACCACCATCCATATGCCTCTGAAAAAGTTTTTCACATTCCTAAGTATGCTTCTATGCTGTATTTTTCAGGCACAGATGCTACACCTATACGGCGGTTCTAATCAAGACCAATACCTGGGTTGCATCAACTGTGATACTTTTGATAAAAACTCGATCTGGAATCCGTACGGTGATTATGGGAATATACTCAGTTCAAAATCTATATGGAATGGCTCCGGAAACTATGGAAGTGCCTACAGTACCTATTCACCGTGGAGCGATTATGCTTCTTATCCTCCCGTAATTCTGGATCAGGATGGAAATTTTTTCGGCTATCTGACTTCAAATCCCTACAAATCTGAAAGATCAGAGCTGCAACTGGCCCAGATCTTATCCAAATACCACGATGGCATCAAGAAAGATCTTAGCGGATGGTATGATAAATTATTCAGATAAATTTAATAAAGCTGTACCTGAAAACCTTCTTCAAGGGTCAGAACTCCTTCCGTCAAAGCTTCTGAATGTGTCGTGAATCCTTTCAATTTTGAAGTTTTCCCTTTTAAAACCAAGTCTAAAAGCTGTTTGTCTGAAAGCTTTTTCCCGAAAATATCAAACGTAATTTTGAAACCACAGTTCTTGAAATCAGAGCAGCCCACCGCAGTTTTTCCTTTGATCAGATTGTGTTCTTTACATTTCGGGCATTGGGTTTCTTCCCAGGACTGAAGCTCTTTTTTTACGGCAGGTTCACGCTTTTTCTTATCTTTGACCTCTTCTTTTTCTTCTTCCTGCAGCATGATCACTTTTCCTTTTCCGTCCACTACTTTTCGGGTAAGTTCGGAAACCATCTGAATCAGTTCTTCTTTAAACTGATTGGCTTCATACTCACCTTTTTCAATTTTACGGAGTTTCTGTTCCCATTCTCCCGTCAGTTCCGGGCTTTTCAGAAGTTCGTCTTCAATAGTATCAATTAACTGAATTCCGGTTTGAGTCGCGATAAGATTTTTTCTTTTCTTCTCGATATATTTCCTTTTGAAAAGGGTCTCGATGATATTTGCACGGGTAGAAGGCCTTCCGATCCCGTTATTTTTAAGCAATTCGCGAAGCTCATCGTCTTCTACCTGTTTTCCGGCAGTTTCCATGGCTCTCAGCAGCGTTGCTTCCGTATATGGTTTGGGCGGGGTAGTTTTTCCCTGATGGATCATCGGATCGTGTGGTCCGCTTTCTCCCACGGTAAACTCAGGAATGGTCTGTTCTTCATCCTTTTCTTTTTCCTTATCGGTAGATTCTTCTTTGGGTTCCTTTGCATACACAGCTCTCCATCCCGGTTCCAGTACCTGTCTTCCACTTGTTTTAAAAGGAATCGTTCCTACTTTTCCTTCCACCAGTGTATTTGAAATTTTACATTCCGGATAAAAAACGGAAATAAAACGTTTGGCCACAAGATCATAGATAAGCTTTTCTTCCCTGCTCAGATTCTGAGAAGGCGGAACTTCTGTAGGAATAATGGCGTGGTGATCAGTCACTTTTGCATCATCAAAAACAGCTTTTGATTTTGGAATTGGCGCTTCCAGTAACGGGGCAACCAGATCCTGATAAAAATGCATTTTCCGAAGAATTCCTTCAATTTTCGGATACAGACTTTCTGATAGATACGTGGTATCTACACGCGGATAAGTCACATGCTTTTTTTCGTACAGACTTTGGATATAATTTAGGGTATTTTCTGCAGAATAGCCGTATTTTTTGTTGGCTTCCACCTGAAGTCCCGTCAAATCGAAAAGTCTCAGATTTTTTTCTTTTCCTTCTTTAATCTCAAAAGAAACGATCTCAAAAGGATTGAGCTTAAGATATTCAAGTCCCTTTTCAGCGCGGTCTAGGGTTTTTAAACGGTCAATCGCAGCATTGAAAATAACGTCCCTGTATTTGGTTTTAAGTTCCCAATATTCTTCGGTATTAAATGCATCAATTTCTTTCTGCCGCTGAACCAGCATAGCCAAAGTAGGCGTCTGTACTCTTCCGATAGAAAGAACCGCTTTGTTGCCTCCAAATTTTTTCGTGAATAATCTTGTCGCATTGATTCCCAGCAGCCAATCGCCGATCGCTCTTGCATTTCCAGCCAGATACAGATTTTTATAATCCTCAGCCGGTTTCAGGTTCTCAAAACCTTCTTTAATCGCTTCTTCGGTAAGGGACGATATCCATAAACGCTGAACAGGTTTGTTACATTTTGCTTTCTGTAAAACCCATCGCTGGATCAGCTCTCCCTCCTGCCCGGCATCACCACAGTTAATGACCTCATCACATTCCTCCACCAATCTTTCAATCACTTTGAACTGATTTTCAACGCCTTTATTTGGAATTAACTTGATCCCAAAACTGGCTGGAATGATCGGCAGTAAAAACAAATTCCAGGATTTGTACTGAGGACCGTAATCGTGAGGTTCTTTTAAGGTACAAAGGTGTCCGAACGTCCATGTCACACAGTATCCGTTACCCTCCATATAGCCCTGTTTAGGCGTGGTAGCACCTAATACTTTGGCGATATCTCTGGCAACACTAGGCTTTTCGGCAATACAAAGTTTCATGAATTTCGGAATTATTGAAGGGGGACAAAAGTCGGGATTTTTTTTGGATTAAGCTAATTTAGTTGGGAGTTGATGTTTGAAAATTACAGGTATGAGCATGGACGTTTAATCCCATGGAAGAGGTTTGATTATGTTAATATAAATGTTTAGGATTAAGGTTAAATGAATAGTAGTAAATATGTTGCGGATGGACTTTAGTTGTGGGCACGAGCGTCCCACTCGTACTTATAATTGTAACTAAAAAACTCCCCTTTAAAAAAGGAGAGCCTTCACAATATTAATGAAAACGGGTTCATTATTTTCTATTCACTTCGGCAATTGCAGCCTGAATTCCGTCGCCCGCTACTTCAAAGAAAGATGGGCCTGCCAGAAGGTATACTTTTTTCAATTTCTTTGTATGGGAAAGTTGATGCTCTTTCAGATAGGTTTCGGAACGGTTGGCCAACACAATCCCTTTTACTACATTTCCGGCTATCAAAGCGGTTGGAGAATCTATTCCGGCGTCTTTCAGATCACTAGCCAATGCGAAATTGGTTACACCTAATCTCATTGCTTCACGGGCGGCCACTTCACCTACGGAAGTCATCAATTCGGGAGTGAAATTATTGCGATCACCCAAACCGATCAGCAATAGTTTTTTAGCAGACATAGAAACTGCCGGCGGTGTGATGAGAAGAGTTTCCAACGCATGTCCTTTAAACTGTCCTGATTGGCGGATCTTTGTAAACTCACCTTTTAACGCTTCATCCAAATGCACTAAACCGTTCAGATTGGCGGGTAAAGCCTGAGCACTGTGAATATCATTTTCCGTGTATTCAAACACACAAGCCACCTGTAATTGGGTTTCTGCAGATGAAGGTCCCTGAACCAGGCCGATCATTGAGATTCCATCTACGGATCCCCAATTTTTTGAGGTTCCGACAGGGGTTGTATTTTGAGCAGTCAGTGTTAAGGATAATAAACCCGCTGCCAATGATAGAATAAAATTTTTCATGGTTTCAAATCTTTTCCGTTCGTGATTACATCGCCATCGGAACTTCCATTAGCAGGATTTCCGTATGTTCTGCCGTAGATTTCATATTCAGATTTTTAATATCCCAAACTCCGAATCCATCCCGTTCTTCCAATTTCTGACCTTCAATTTCTGCGCTTCCTTTAAGGATAAAAGCATAAACACCATTTCCACTTTTTTTGATCTGGTAACTCGTTTCCAAACCTTTTTCAAACCGTCCCAAATGAAACCAGGCATCCTGATGAATCCATACGCCTTCATCATCAGCATTGGGAGAAAGCATTTGCTGGAACGCATTCTGACTTTTTGTTTTGTCTAGGGTGATCTGGTCGTATCTTGGCGTTACATTTCTCCTATTCGGATATACCCAGATCTGCAGGAATTTGACAAGTTTATCGCTGTTCTTATTAAATTCGCTGTGCATTACCCCTGTTCCAGCGCTCATCACCTGGATGTCTCCACTTTTGATCACAGTGGTATTTCCCATATTGTCTTTATGCTCAAGGTCTCCTTCCAACGGAATACTGATGATTTCCATATTATCATGGGGATGCGTTCCAAAGCCTCTGCCCGCTTCCACTCTGTCATCATTTAAAACTCTCAGCACTCCAAAGTGCATTCTTTCAGGATTGTGATAATTGGCAAAACTGAAGGTATGCTGGCTCAGCAGCCAACCATGATCTGCCTTTCCTCTTGAATCCGCCTTATGAATCACGGAGTTATCTTTAATTTTTGATTCAGGATTGGGTAAGTGATTATATCCGATAGGTTCTAAGGGTTCGATCTCATCGATCTCATTTTTCATGGTATTACCGAGAGAAGCAGATGCTACAAACATCCCGGTTCCTAATAAACCTTTCTTTAAAAAATCTTTTCTGTCCATATCTTGTAGGTATTGGTTTGATTTTAATAGAACAAATTTAGGGAGATAGAAATAGCTGTGCATTTAACTAGTTTAATAAATTGCTTTTTAATTAAAAATTGAGGGGAATATTGTCTTTATTTTTTTCACGCAAAGATTTTAAAGATAAAACGCTTTTAAACACAAATTTCACGAATAAGTTCACAAATAACACGACTATACTATGCACATAAATTTGTGGGATCTGTGGGATCTGCGGGAGATTATATTTCTAACCACTGATTTCACGGATTGACACAGATGATTGTGCCTATTTTCATTCTTCTGGATATTTTGAGGGAAGCGAAAAGGACAGACTGCGTCGTTGATGAAGCTACTTGGATAATAAGTGCGCTTAATCAGATCAATCTTCGATTGATCTCTCCTTTGAAGCCTTACATAAACCGCTTTATGATGGATCTTTGCCGTAAAAAAATTACTAAAAAAATAGTTTTAAATAGCCAATCCAACAAAAGAAAATCTATTTTTCTTTGGAAGCAAGACGTTTTCTGATAGTACTCACAAACTCCTTCGATACTCCGAGATAGGACGCGATATAGTACTGAGGAACTCTTTGTGGAATGGAAGGATATATCTTAATGAATTCAAGGTAGCGGTCTGAAGCTGTTTTGGAAATGGTATCCACAAGACGGTTCTGAAGTGTAGAGAGATTTCTTTGCACCAGCATTCGGAAAACCCTTTCAAACTTTGGAATTTCGTGCAGTAATTTTTCTTTAGTAGCCGGAGTCAGCACATAGATTTCTGAATCTTCCAGAGCTTCAATGTATACCTTTGAAGGTTTCTGTTCCTGAAATGAAGCAATATCACTGATCCACCAGTCTTCAATGGCAAATAAAAGGGTTACTTCTGTACCATTATCATCCAGACAGTACAGCCTTACACAGCCTTTATGGATATATCCCTCAAACTGACAAATTTCGCCTTCCTTTAATAAAACTGTCTTTTTAGAAAATGTCTGACAGCTCAATAAATCGGCAAAGGTTTTCTGTTCTTCTTCGGTAAGATCTATAAACCGGCTAACGTTCCGGATGATATTTTTAAACATACAAAAAGTTTATCCCTGCAAATTAGGGAAAAGACTGTAAACTTCATTCTTTAAAAGTCCGCTTCCGCCACCATAATGATCGATCACTTTAGTTTCTTTCTCTAAATTTTCGCAGAATATTTTAATGTCTTTTTCGAACTGTTCTTCCAAACCTGAGCTCAACAGCACAATATCGATCTGCTTTTCTTTGATATAATCGTAGGAAGCGGCTTCATCGCTTTGGATTTCAGCTTTCCAGCCTTCATTGTTTTCGATGATTCTTTTCAATGTTTCAAGAATTTCCTGATTTTTTCCAATGACTAAAAATTGTAATGTTTTCATTGTATTCCGTATTAAAAGTGAAGAGCTTAAGTTTTAAAACTACAGATGCTTGTTTCCTGTTATTTTCAATTCATTTAAATCCAATTGAGATTCTGCTTTCCGGATCTCATCATCACTGAATAACTTTTCTCTTTTCAGCCTGAATAATTCTTTCCGTTGTATGGCAAAAATATCCAACATGATTTCATGGTATTCTTTAAGATCATTCTGTCTGTTGGTGCACATCTCCAGAGAACTTAAGTGACTCTCATGAAGTTTGATATCATTTTGCAGATTTTCTTTTAAATTCCCAACAAGACTGTTTCCGATTAAGCTTTTTTCATATTTTTCATTCAACCTGTCTACAGCTAAATGATCGAGCCTGATCTGAATTCCCGTCTGTTGTTCATGAGAAGGTAAAATAGGATCGATTTCTCCAATTTTGGTTAATTTAATAATCAAAGGAAGCGTAAGTCCCTGGAAAACCAATGTCACAAAGATGACCACGAATGTGATGAAAATAATTAAGTTTCTCAACGGAAATTCCGCCTGGTCATTCATCATCACCGGAATTGACAGCGCTGTAGCCAAAGAAACCACACCACGCATACCCGCCCAACCGATGATCAAAGGGTTTTTCCAGCCGGGACTTGGGTCCTGGCGTACTTTTTTACTCAGCCATCTCGGAATATGAGCCACTGGATAAATCCACAGCAAACGGACAACAATCACAATTAAACTTATCATTAAACCATACTTTATACCGTCCATTAAAGAAGTTTCACCCAAACCATTGATAATATCGGGAAGCTCCAATCCGATTAATACGAACACCAACGCATTCATGACGAAAATCAACGTGTTCCAGACTCCTGTCATATTGATTCTGGTGGTTCCCGTTTTAAAAATTTCATGGGCACGGAAGGACATAAATAATCCACCGCTCACTACTGCCATTACTCCGGAAAAGTGAAAATGTTCAGCTCCCAAGAACAAAATATAAGGGGTCATCACCGTCAATGCCGCATCGATGGCCGGAGTAGTCGGTAAAAATCTGTGGATAGCGTAAAAAATATGAGCTCCTACAATTCCTACTACGACTCCCATTCCCGCAACAAGAAAGAACTGTCCGGTAGCTTCCTGCATGGAAAAAACGCCCGTCATTACCGCCGCTAAAGCAAATCTGAAAACAATCAGCGATGAGGCATCATTGATCAGACTTTCTCCTTCCAGCATGGCGATGGTTCTTTTCGGAACTTTTAATCCTTTTAAAACCGTGGTCGCGGCAACAGCATCTGGTGGAGAAACAATTCCACCCAATAAAAATCCTAAAGCCAGTGTGAAGCCCGGAATGATAGACTGAGCAGCAAAAGCCACAACAATAGAAGTCAAAAACACCAACCCGAAAGCCATTAATGAAATGGTACGTTTCCATTTCCAGAAATCATTCCATGAAGTGTACCACGCAGCTTCATATAAGAGGGGCGGTAAAAATATCAGGAAAATAATTTCCGGATCTAATTTTAAAACAGGAACCCCGGGAATAAAACTGATTCCCAATCCCGCCAATACCAAAAATATGGGATAGGCGATTTTGATGCGCTGGGCCAACATCACCAGCAGCATGACGATTAGTAAGAGTCCGAGTATTAAAAGTAGATGTTCGTGCATGTTTTTTTGTTTAGAAATTAGATATTAGAATTTAGAGGTTAGACCTTTTTGATGGCTAATATCTTTTGTTTTTTTAGATTTTGGCTAAAGCCTGTTTATGATTGTTTTAATTTAAGCGGGCTAAAGCCCGCTCCTTTGTACGTATAATTAGCTATACAATTTCTTGATCTTCTTTCAGCCAGACATCACTGTATTCATCCGGATGACGTTTGAATTGTAAGTGAACGTATGGGCAAAGCGGTACGATTTTCAAGTCATTTTCTCTTGCATAAGAAACCAGTCTTTCCAGTAATATTTTGGCAAAACCTTTTCCTTCGTGTTCAGGATTGACTTCCGTGTGGTAAACGGTTAATTTTTTTCCAATCACTGAAATATCCATTTTTCCTGCTTTCAAATCGTCTGAGAAAAGCTGGATTTCTCCTCTTACATTTCCTAAAACTATTTCTGTTCTTTCCATTTTTTTTGTTCTTTTAAATTAATATTTCAAAATTAGGTTCTTTAGTAAAACTGAATAATGATCTATGATAACTTCGGTCAATCTCTTTAATTTTGTCTTACAAATTCTCTTATTCTCAAGAAAATTTCAGTGCTGTTTTATCAGGCAGAGTCCAATTTTCAATGATATCATTTCGCTCAGACCGTGAAAAACCAGACTTTCCAACATGAATCAAATAAAATTAATTCATTGAAAAACAACAAATTAAATGATTTCAAAATAAAAAATATTAAAAAGTCTATCTTTTTAGTGGACTAATAAAAATATATGCCCTATATTTGCAACCGTATTCAGGAAAAGAAAACAAAATGAAACAAGGATCTAAACATCAATCTATTAAGAAACAAAACATCAAAACTATGATGATGTGCAACTGTATGCCTATGCATCAGAAATTCCGTGGCTGACCTTACTTTTATATCACATATTTCAGAGGCCTTACCACGTTGTAGGGCCTTTTTATTTTTACCCATCACACAAAAAACATACAGAATGAGCACTTCTAAAAACAGCTGGCTGGTGCCGGTGGCATTTATCAATATTTACGTCATTTGGGGAATTACATTCCTAGCAATTTCATTTGGTCTGAAAGGATTTCCTCCTTTTATTCTTTCCGGTTTCCGTTTTCTGGCGGCTGGACTGATGATGATCGGATGGCTGCTGGCTAAAGGTGAAAAAGCCAATTCACTGATCAACTGGAAAAAGAATGCCATCACGGGAATATTGATTCTTACCGGCGGAACAGGTCTTGTAGCCTGGGGAGAACAGTATGTATCAGCTTCTGAAGCTGCGATTGCCATTGCAACAGGTCCGTTCTGGTTCATTGCGATTGATAAGAAAAACTGGAAGTATTATTTCTCAGATAAATTTATTCCAATTGGATTAATCATCGGTTTTGTAGGTTTAATATTATTCCTGAACGGAAGTGTTTCCAGTGCACATCATGCGGCAGTAAACGGAAACCTGCGAATAACAGCCTTCATTGTACTGGCATTAAGTTCAGTGGCCTGGGTACTCGGATCTTTATATTCAAAGAAAAATCCGGCCTCACAGTCTACGTTTATGAATATAGCACAACAATTGATCACAGCAGGTGTTGCAGCATTTATTATTGCAGCATTCAGACAAGAATGGCACGGTTTTTCATTCTCCAATGTTCCTGTATCAGCATGGGCTGGCGTGCTCTTCCTAGTGTTTTTCGGATCAATAGTCGCTTATTTATCTTATATATGGCTGCTTTCTGTAAAACCTGCGGCTTTGGTAAGTACTCATACCTACATCAACCCCATCGTTACGGTACTGGCAGGCTGGATCGTAGCAGGGCAAACCATTAACGGAAGCCAACTGTACGGATTATCAGTGATATTATTAGGCGTTTTACTCACCAATGTCACTAAGTATTTCAGACTTTCCAAACGCTCAAAAGTGAAGATAAGAAGACTGAAACGATTGGTCAATAAGACCGTACGACCGTATCAGCCTGTTTAAAATTAAAACTATACATTAAAAATGATAGAGATCAAAAACATTTCAAAAACATTTCATCAGAAAAAGCAGTCTTTCAAAGCACTGGATCAGGTGAGTCTCAGTGTTGAAAAGGGAGATATTGTAGGAATCATCGGGTTTTCCGGAGCCGGAAAAAGCACCCTGATCCGTACGGTAAATCTTTTGGAAAGACCTGACGAAGGCCAAATCATCATCAATGGAAAGGATTTTATTCAGTTAAGCTCAAAACAGCTTGCTGCTGAACGAAAAAAAATCGGGATGATATTCCAGCATTTCAATCTGCTTTCATCGAGAACGGTTTTTGATAATGTAGCCCTTTCACTGGAACTGGATCATGTGAGTAAAGATGAGATCAACAGAAAAGTCAATGAACTGCTGAAAATTGTTGGACTGGAAGATAAAGCCAATGATTATCCCAAAAGCCTTTCGGGAGGCCAAAAACAGAGAGTCGCGATTGCAAGGGCACTGGCCAATGATCCCTATCTTCTTCTCTGCGATGAAGCTACCAGCGCACTGGATCCGGCAACGACACAATCCATTCTGCAGCTTTTAAGGGATATCAATCAAAGACTTGGTATCACCATCCTGCTGATCACGCATGAAATGGAAGTCATCAAAGCAGTCTGCAACCACGTAGCTGTTATCGACAAAGGAAAATTATTAGCAAAAGGAACATTAAGCGAGATCATCTCGAATAAAGAAAATCCGGTGATCCGACAATTTATAAATTCAGACATCATGACGATTCCTCAGGAACTCAATAAAAAACTGCAGAAAGAACCACAGGATGGTTTATTTCCGCTGGTTGAAATAGAACTCAATGAACATATCAGTGTTGAAAAATTACTTTCAACGCTTTATGACCAATATAAAATCCCTTACCGGCTTCTGAAAGCTGATGTGGAATATCTCGGCAACTCCAACTTCGGGAAACTTTTGCTTCAGCTGCAGGGTGAAACCGAGGAAAACCAGAAGGCAATCTATTATTTTAACCAGAATAAAATTCAAAATACAGTAAAAGGATATGCTTAGTGACTCAGTAATTGCTCTTTTGGGAAAGGGACTTTGGGAGACGGTTTATATGACGTTTGTTTCAGGATTTTTTGGATTTGTTTTAGGACTTCCGGTAGGAATTTTACTGTTTTTAACAAGAAAAGGACAGCTGCTGGAAAACAAAATTTATTACAGGATTATTTCTATTCTGGTTAATATTTTCAGATCCATTCCTTTTATTATTTTAATTGTCTGGATGATCCCTTTCACCAGGGTAATCATAGGGACGTCCATCGGTATGAATGCGGCATTGGTTCCGTTAAGTGTAGGAGCAGCTCCGTTTATCGCCAGACTGGTGGAAAACAGCCTTCTCGAGGTCCCACATGGTCTGATAGAAACAGCCAGATCTTTGGGGGCATCTCCTTTACAGATTATCCAGAAAGTACTGCTTCCGGAAGCACTTCCTTCCCTGATCAACAACGCAGCGATCACCCTGATCACCTTGGTGGGTTATTCTGCAATGGGTGGAGCTTTGGGAGCCGGTGGATTGGGACAGATCGGATATCAATACGGTTACATCGGTTATGATGCTGTGATTATGAATGTGGTATTGGTGCTTTTGGTGGCATTGGTGTTTATCATACAGTTTGCAGGGGACAGATTGGCGAAGAAATTTGATCACAGATAAGTCAAAGACGGAAAGTTAATATATAAATCTAATAATTAAGGAGGCTGAGGCACTCGAAGCCACCTTTTAATCATAAAAAATTCTAATGAAAAAGATAAAAACCATAGCCATTTTAGCGGCCGGCGTTATGCTATTCAATGCATGTTCAGGAAAGAAAGACGATCCGAATCATATCGTGGTAGGAATTACTTACGGCCCGGAACTGGAAATTGCCGAAGCTGCTAAAAAAGTAGCCAAGGAAAAATACAATCTTGATGTGGAACTGATTCCTTTCAATGATTATGTGGTCCCGAATGAAGCTTTGAACAACGGAGATATTGAAGCCAATGCTTTTCAGCATGTTCCTTATTTAAATGAACAGTCAAAGCAGAGAGGCTATAAACTGGCTGTGGTAGGAAATACTTTTGTTTATCCTATTGTTGCTTATTCGAAAAAGATCCGAACGATCAGCCAGCTTCAGAATGGAAGTACGATTGTTATCCCGAATGACCCAACCAATGAGGGACGCTCTCTCCTTCTCTTGCAGAAAAACGGACTTTTAAAATTAAAAGAAGGCGTCGGACTTCTTCCAAAAGTCACAGACATCACTGAAAATCCAAAACAGTTGAAGATTCTCGAAATCGAAGCTCCACAGCTTCCAAGGGTTCTGGACGATAAAGAAGTGGTTATCGCTATTATCAATAACAATTTTGCATCACAGGCAGGATTGGATCCCGCTAAGCAGGGTGTTTTCAGCGAGGATAAAGACTCACCTTATGTCAACGTCATCGTTGCTACTCATGACAATGAAAATTCCGCCAAAGTCAAAAACTTTGTAAAGGCTTATCAATCTGATGAAGTGGCTAAAAAAGCTGAGGAGATTTTCAAAGGAGGTGCGGTGAAGGGATGGGAAGATCATGAGTGATCAGTGATGAGTGATAAATGATGACTGATGAGATTGTTGCGGGGTATGCGATGCCGGATTCGGTGTGTAATTCGTAATATAGGACTCAAAACCCGGATGAAGATTTATATTTTAGATAAAAAAAGAAACTGGTAGCTTCGGGAGCCTCAGCCGCCAGATATTTGTCATTCAATGTTTTTTCTCTCTTTACTATAACCTCAGAACCTACAACCCGCAACGCTTAAACCCTAAAACTCTCCGACTCTCAAACTTCAGAACTCGGGGTCAACTATTTATTGCTTAAAATTTATTTTCTCAATTTGAGATAATAAAAATTTTACTTACTTTTGTTGTTAATCAATAAAAAGGCATTTTATGTTCAAGAAAACCGCCATTGTAAGTTTATTCACTTTTATTGCTGCTTCGTATATGGCTCAGACTCATACTCAACCCGTTTATTTAGATGAATCAAAACCTGTAGAGCAACGTATTCAGGATGCTCTTTCGAGAATGACCGTGGAAGAAAAAGTGGCTATGCTGCATGCACAGTCAAAGTTCAGCTCGCCCGGCGTTCCAAGATTGGGAATTCCAGAATTCTGGACTACAGACGGACCTCACGGGGTACGTCCGGAAGTGATGTGGGACGAATGGGATCAGGCCGGATGGACGAATGACTCAATCATCGCCTACCCTGCCCTGACGGCACTTTCTGCAACATGGAACAAAAAAATGTCCTGGAATTACGGGAAAGCTTTGGGCGAAGAAGCCCGATACAGAAAAAAAGATATTCTTCTGGGACCTGGTGTCAATATCTACAGAACACCACTAAACGGTAGAAACTTTGAATATATGGGTGAAGACCCTTACTTAACTTCAAAAATGGTGGTTCCTTACATCAAAGGGGTACAATCCAATGGTGTGGCCACTTCTGTGAAGCATTTTGCATTGAACAATCAGGAAATGTTCCGTCATACAAGCAATGTCAATATTGATGACCGAACGCTTTATGAGATTTATCTTCCGCCTTTCAAAGCGGCAGTAACTGAAGGTGATTCATGGACGATCATGGGTGCCTATGATATGTATAAAAACCAATACGCCAGCCAGAATCAGTATCTTTTAAATGACATTCTGAAAAAAGAATGGAACTATAAAGGAGTTGTGGTTTCCGACTGGGGAGCAGTGAATAATACAGAACAGGCTATCCATAACGGGCTGGATCTTGAATTCGGGAGCTGGACCAACGGGCTTTCTGCCGGTACTAAAAATGCTTACGATAACTATTATTTAGCAAAACCTTATTTAGACCTTATCAAAGCCGGAAAAGTAGGAACTCAGGAACTCGACGACAAGGTAACCAGATTACTTCGTTTAGCCTATAAAACTACGATGAACAGGAACAAGCCTTTCGGAAATATTGCTTCTGAAGAACATAAAGCTGTGGCCAAAGAAATCGGAGAAGAAGGAATTGTATTACTGAAAAATCAAGGAAATATACTTCCAATTGATCTTAATAAAGCTAAAAAAATTGCCGTTATCGGTGAAAATGCTATCAAAATCATGACTGTTGGTGGTGGTTCTTCGTCTTTAAAAGTAAAATATGAAACGCTTCCATTAGACGGAATCAAGTCCAGATTTGGAAAACAGGCGGATGTACAGTATGCGAGAGGTTATGTAGGAGACATCGGTGGAGAATATAATGGAGTAAAATCCGGACAGAACTTAAAAGACGACCGTTCTGCAGCAGAATTGTTGAACGAAGCTGTAGAATTAGCCAAAAAATCCGACTATGTTATTTTCGTAGGAGGCCTGAATAAATCAGACTTTCAGGACAGTGAAGGTAACGACAGAAAAAGCTACGGACTTCCATATAATCAGGACAATGTGATCGCAGCATTAGCAAAAGCGAATAAAAATCTTGCAGTCGTTTTAGTTTCCGGAAACGCGGTGGCAATGCCTTGGATTAAAGAAGTTCCTTCTGTTCTCCAGTCGTGGTATTTGGGTTCTGAGGCCGGAAATTCCATCGCTTCTGTTTTGGCAGGTGATGCGAATCCGTCAGGAAAACTTCCGTTTACTTTCCCTGTGAAACTTGAAGATAATTCAGCTCATCAGTTGGGAGAATATCCCGGACAAAAAGACGAACTGGCAGCCGGAAAAGGAAAAGATCAGAAAAACCCGATCAATATTACGTATAACGAAGGTGTTTTTGTAGGATATCGTTGGCATGACACGAAAAAGATCAAACCTTTGTTCAGCTTTGGGCATGGATTGAGCTACACTACATTTGAGTTTGGGAAGGCTTCTGCTGATAAAACCGTAATATCTCAGGATGATAAGATCACATTCACCGTGACAGTAAAAAATACTGGGAAGAAAGCGGGGGCTGAAGTTGCACAGTTATACATCAGTGATACCAAAGCTTCTGTACCACGCCCTGCAAAAGAACTGAAAGGTTTTGAAAAGGTATATTTAAATCCCGGTGAGCAGAAGGAAGTGACGTTCACGATTGATAAAACGGCATTGAGCTATTTTGATGCAGATAAGCATGAATGGACGGCTGAGCCCGGTGATTTTGAGGCGCAGATCGGGAATTCTTCTGATGCGATTAAGACGAAGGTGAAGTTTACGTTGAAGTAGTTTTTATTAATATATTTTAAATATAGAGGCAGGTTCTACGGGATCTGCTTTTTTTTGTTTTTTTAACCACAAATTTCACAGATATACACAGATGTTTGCGGATATTATTTTGGGTAAAAATCTTTGATTTTTTTTTTAAACGAAGATGCTATTTAGTTACAATAATTTATTTCTTTTCAGCTTCTTTTTTATATTCAATTCCTTCGTCAGCATTGATTTCAATGGTAATATCTTTCCCTTTCTTATAAACGGGACAGGAAACGCGCATCAGAAACTTTTCAGCAGCTTCATTGGATAATGGTTCAGCTATCGGATCATTTTCATTATTGTAGAATTTCATCAGTGTGATTCTATTTTCGTCTAAACTCCAATTCCCGCTTCCTTCATACATCAATGAATTCTTATTGAATATTTTATGAATGTACAAAACAGAATAAAAAAAGAAAATATTTTTGTTTCATCTTTTAAGTACAATTTAAATAAAAAATTACATAAACCCTATGATAGTATCATTTGATACTATCAAAAAAAAAAATCACTTTCATCCACAAAAAATGCCCGGATCTCACCCGGGCACCGCATAGCAAATTTACAAGGATTAAAAAATAGATATGCTAGTTGACACTTTCAAAATAATGAATCATTCCTCCTTCCGGAAGATGATATTTCTGTGTATGGGTTTCTGACTCGCTGTTTACGCTGTTTTCTAAAAAAGAATTACTGAACAGGGCATAGGACGGCTGCTCGGCAAATTCATTTTTCAGCATCTGATGGGCTTCCACTATCGTTTTTCCATAGAGCTTTTTAAAACTTCCGATCGTATACTGTGAAAATTTCCCATAGTGAACGATGAATTTCAACGACATATCGATGGCTGTACTGAGCTCCTTGCTCAATTCTTTTATCTTTTGGTTAAAAGCATTCCGCATTTTCCAAAGCATCGTTGAAATCTTCTGATAGGAAGGCTTGTCATCATATCTGTAAAATAAAATGGCATCGCCCTCGATCTCTGAAATTTCAAAATACTGATCATTCATATCGATCAGTGTAGATAGTAGTTGTCTTACAATATATTCTCCTGTATAAAGTTTTGTATTGAACACAAATTCAGTAAACCCGCTGAAATCAGGAATAAGAATAATACCCTCATGTATATTTGTATTCTTCATAATGATTTAGTTTAAAAACCTGCTGCATCATCATAGACGAAGCAGGTTTCATTTTACTTTACTGCCAACCGCCGCCAACTGCTCTGTACAGAGAAGTAATGGCATTTAAACGTTGGGCTTTCAGGGAAGCCAGATCCAGTTCTGCCTGAAGCTTATTGCTTTGCGCAATGATGACCTCTACATACGTCGCTGAATTGTATTTAAATAAAATATCAGCTTTCTTCACGGCTTCACCGGATTTCGCAGCTAATCCTTCTGCAATTTTCTGTTGCTCTTCCAGCTTCTGAATCTGTACCAACGCATCAGAAACTTCTCCAACAGCTTTTAAAACGGACTGTTTAAAATTAATTTCAGCCTGATCCGCCAGTACTTTAGACTGTTCATACTGCGTTTTTAATTGTTTCCCGTTTAAAATAGGCTGTGCAATCGTTCCGGCCACCATTCCGAAAAGGGAACCGGGAATACTGAACCAGTGACTGGCCTGGAAAGCATTCAATCCGCCCTGAGCAGTAATATTCAGGGAAGGATACATGCTTACTTTTGCCACATGGATTGCAGCAGCACTTTTTCTGACTTCGAGTTCTGCAGTTTTAATATCGGGTCTGTAGCTTAACAGTTCTGATGGAATTCCTGCTGCAATTCTGTCCGGCGACTGTACATTATTCAGACTCGCACTTCGCTCAATCTTATCAGGCATTGAACCTGTTAAAAGACTTAATGCATTTTCCTGAACTGCGATAGAACTTTCAATGGCAGGAACCGTTTTTAAGATCTGATCTTTTACAATTTCCTGTTGCTGCACGGCAAGAGCCGTCGTTAAGCCTAACTCCTGTTGCTTGGTTAAAAACTTCAGGGTCGTATCAGAATATTCCAGATTGGATTTTGTGATCTGCAACTGCGTATCCAGCATCAGTAAGTTGTAATATCCCTGCACTACTGAGGCCACCAGCTGGGTTTTCACAGCCTTTGCCGCTTCCTGGGTTTTAAGATATTCTGTCAGAGCCTGCTCTTTTCTTCCTCTGATCTTCCCCCAGATGTCAGCTTCCCATGAAATGTTAACAGACGTGGTATAGTCTTCCGTATATTTTCTTCCCATGAACTGTCCGGCCATCATTCCATTCATACTGTTGTCTGAAGGCCTGCTGATACTGGCGTTCCCAACGGTAGCACTGATTGTGGGAACATTCCCCCACTTGCTCTGGTTATAAGCAAGGGAGGCATATTCTATCTGTTTTAATGCTACGAGAAAATCATTATTCTGCGCAATGGCTTTATCGATAAGACCGACCAGAACCGGGTCTTTAAAAAAGTCTCTGTAGCTGATCTTTGCTATATTGTCCTGAGTTTCTGCAACGATGCTGTCACTTCTGAAAGCTTCAGGCATTTTCACTTCAGGCTGTTCGTATTTCTGAACTTTGCACGAAACGGTAACTCCTGAGATCAATGCGATATATGCTATATTTTTAATTGAATTCATTTTAATAATCATTTGGATTAATATTCCCAGTCGGCTTCTGTTATTACTTTTCCGCTCATTCTTTCATGTAAAGCCTGAAAGACTACAAAAAGTACCGGTACCACGAAGATTCCTAAAACAGTTCCGAAGATCATCCCGGAAACCGCTGCATATCCGATGGAATGGTTTCCTAACGCTGATGGTCCTATCACAAACAGCAACGGAAGAAGTCCCGCAATAAATGCCAATGACGTCATCAGAATCGGACGGAGACGGGCTTTGGCTCCTTCTACCGCAGAAGCGATAAGACTTTTCCCTGCTCTTCTGCGCTGAATGGCAAATTCTACAATCAGAATCCCGTTTTTCGCTAAGAGACCAATCAACATGACCAAGGCAATCTGAACGTAAATATTATTGGAAAGATCTGCCATGGTAATTCCTACAAATACACCTGATAAACCGACAGGAATTGCAATCAGTACAGCAAATGGAAGCACATAGCTTTCATATTGTGCCGATAAAAGGAAGAACACAAACACAATACATAATCCGAAGATCATCACCGACTGTGAACCTGCACTTACTTCTTCACGGCTCATTCCTTTGTAATCATAGGTATATCCCGGAGGAAGCACCTGCTTGCTCACCTCATCAATAGCTGCCATAGCCTGTCCCGTACTGAATCCCGGAGCCGGCATTACGGTTAAGTTCGAAGAGTTGAACAGGTTAAAACGGTCCACCACTTCTGCTCCTGTCACCTGTTTTAAGCTTACCAATGTATTGATAGGAACCATTTCTCCTGAATTATTTTTAACGAAAATACCATTCAGTGATTCTTTGTCTTCTCTCATTTCCGGAGTAGACTGAACCAGTACTCTGTAATATTTCCCGAATCTGTTGAAATCCGAAGACTGAATACTTCCGTAATAGCCCTGCATCACACCCAATACATCAGAAACATTAACGCCAAGCTGAGCTGCTTTCACTTCATCTACCAAGACTTCAAACTGTGGATAGGTTACGTCAAACGTTGTAAATGCCACCGCCACTTCCGGTCTCTGCATCAAGGCACCCATCATTCCGTAAGAGATATTTCCAAGATTCTGAAGTTCACCGTTTGTACGGTCCTGAAGCACAAGCTCCATACCGCTGGTATTTCCGAAACCGTCTACCGTAGGTGTATTGATGACAAGGAAATTCGCTCTTTTATCCTGAGAAAGTGTTCCCTGAACCTGACCGATAATGTCATTGATATTACTTACATTTCCTCTTTGCTCTGTCTTTTTAAGTTTAACGAAAATAGAAGCTGCTGAAGATGACATGGATCCACTGAATAAGTTCAGCCCGTCCACTGAAATAACTTTTTCTACCGCCGGATTTTTCATCAACAGGTCTTCCGTATCAGAAACTACTTTGGTGGTTCTGTCTTTCGATGCTCCCGGAGCAAGATTAGCCGTTACGATGATAAAACTCTGATCTTCATCAGGAATAAATCCTTTAGGCGTCGTCATAGACATCCATGCGAACAAACCTCCAAATCCAACAATGATGATCGCTGCTACCCATTTTCTTTTTAACAGAAACAGAATCGCTTTTCCATAGCGGAAGGTCAGTTTATTAAAACTTGCATTAAAACCGGCAAAGAAGCGGTCCTTAAAGTTCATTTTCTCATGCGTTCCCGGATGGTGTTGTTTTAAAAATATAGCACACAAAGCCGGACTCAATGTCAATGCATTAATCGCTGAAATGACAATTGCAATCGCCAATGTTAATGCGAACTGCTGGTAGAATAATCCTGTAGAACCACTCATAAAGGCTACCGGAACGAATACCGCAGACATGATCAGCGTAATCGAAACAATAGCTCCCGTAATTTCACTCATCGCCGACATGGTCGCAGCCCTTGGATTAAGCTTTTTATGTTCCATTTTAGCATGGACTGCTTCCACGACGACAATGGCGTCATCCACCACAATACCAATGGCCAGTACCAGGGCAAACAACGTCAGGATATTAATAGAAAACCCAAACAAATTCATAAAGAAGAAGGTTCCCACAATAGACACCGGAACCGCAATGGCCGGTATCAGTGTTGACCGGAAATCCTGCAGGAAGATATATACTACAATGAATACCAGGATAAATGCCTCGATCAAAGTATGGATTACCTGATCTATCGACTGGTCCAAAGCTTCTTTCGTAGCATAAGGAATTTCATACGCCATTCCTTCCGGGAAGGATTTTTCAAGTTCTTTCATTCTTTCCTGAAGGGCGATCTGTACCTCATTGGCATTAGATCCCGCCATCTGGAAAATAGCCATCGTCACCGACGGCTTTTTATTGAAATTAGAAGAAACGGTATAGCTATACGCCCCGAATTCTACTTTGGCAACATCTTTTAATTTTAAAACAGAACCGTCGCTCAGTGCTTTAATCGTAATATTTTCATATTGCTCAGGCTCTGTGAATTTTCCTTTGTAACGAAGAACATATTCCATTGCTTCCTTACTTCTCTCCCCGAATCTTCCCGGTGCAGCCTCAAGGTTCTGAGTCTGGATCGCCCGTGAAACATCTGCCGGGGTAAGGTTATAAGAGGTCAGTTTATTGGGATCTAGCCATACTCTCATGGAGTAATCCTTGTTTCCGTATACCATGGCATCTCCTACTCCTTTTACCCTTTTCAGGTCGGGAACGATATTGATTTTAGCATAGTTTTCAAGGAAAAGATCATCCATGTTACCGTCTTTGCTGGTTAATGAAACCATCGCAATCATACTGTTCTGTCTCTTCACCGTTGTGATTCCGGCCTGAATGACTTCTGCAGGAAGCTGGTTCGTCACCTGCGCTACCCTGTTCTGAACGTTAATGGCAGCCTGATCCGGATCTGTACCCAGTTTAAAGATGACCGTGATACTTAACGTACCGTCGTTACTGGCTGTGGACGTAATATAGTCCATATTTTCAACCCCATTGATGGCGTTTTCCAATGGCGGTGCTACGGATCTTGCAATCGTTTCCGCGTTGGCTCCCGGATAGGCAGCCGTTACCATTACGGTAGGTGGAGCGATATCGGGAAATTTTGTGATCGGCAGACTGATCATACCGACGATACCCAGAATAACAAGCAATACGGAGATAACCGTTGCCAGTACGGGCCTTTTTATAATGGTCTTTAACATGATTTTTTCTTACGATTTTTTCGGTTGAGCATTCTTTTTCTGCGCCACTACCGGAGTTCCCGGCTGCAGTCTGTCGAAACCTGTTACAATGTACTCATCACCTTCTTTTAACCCTTTTGATACGATGAAATTATCTCCGGCTTTTCCAGTGACTTCTACCGGAAGCATCACTGCTTTTCCTCCTTTGATTGAGAACACAAAGATCTTATCCTGAATTGTTCTCGTAGAAGCTATCGGAAGAAGAACTACGTTGCTGTAAAACTGATCCATCACAATTTTTCCGGTATTCCCACTTCTCAAAAGATTGTCCGGATTGGTGAATTTTGCTCTTAAAGTGATGGAACCTGTGGTTTTGTTGAATTGTCCTTCCACCGCATCTATTTTTCCGGTCTGTACATATTTTTCGCCTCCGGAAAGCAGAAGTGAAACTGCAGGTGTGTTTTTGATGATCTCATTAATGTTGCTTCCCGCCTGTTGTTTCTGGAAACTGTTGAAATCATTTTCACTCATGCTGAAATAAGTATACACCTCATGAATGTCTGATAAAAGCGTGATCGGCTCCTGATTGGAAGGCGTCATTAAGCTTCCCAAACGGTAATTGAACCTTCCGATAAATCCGCTTACCGGAGCTTTGATCGTAGAGAAATTAAGATTAATCTTTGCTGATTCAATCGCAGACACCGACTGGCTTACCGCTCCTCTTGCTGCGTTATAAGCAGCTTCCGCTTCTTTCACCTGGATATCAGAAACCATTTTGTTTCGTAATAATTCCTTTTTTCTGTCGAGATCAATTTTGGAAGTGGAAAGATTGGCTTGGGCTGTGATCAGAGCTGCCTGAGCACTTTTCATCTGCTCGCGGAAGATCTGGTCTTCTATTTTGAACAGAGGCTGTCCCGCTCTTACATAATCCCCTTCATCTACGAAGATCTTACTTAAATATCCTGTAACCTGTGGTCTGATCTCTACATTGGAGATTCCTTCCACTGATGCTGCATATTCTCTGGAAACAGAAGCGTCTCCCTGCTTCACTTTTTCTACCGGAAGTTCAGGAGCCTGCTGTTGAAAAGCCTGATTTTGATTGTTTTTCCTACACCCCGCCAAGACGATAAGCGAGAGGAAAAGTATAGTTGATCTTTGGATAAAAAATCTCTGCATAACAATATTCCTTTTAAATTTACGGGGCAAAATTCGCCCTAAAAAAATTCAATCGAAATATTCAAAAAACTCCTTGTTTTGTCAAAAAGACTCCTTATTCTTTAAAATATGAGAAATGTCATTTATTACCTTCAATAGAATACATAAATAATATAATTCCATTTTTTGTATCAGAAAACAGTGATAATTTAGCAAAAAGACATCAATTACATAATTCCAAAAACACAAAACACTGATTATCAATACAAATCATCTTTCTTATACTCTAATGGTGACTTTCCTACATGCTTTTTAAAGAATTTGCTGAAAGACGCCTGATCAGAGAACTTCAACTCCACCGCAACATGATTGACATTGAGGTTCGGATTCCTAAGAAGAAGCCTCGCTTCCACAGCCAATACCTGATGGATGATATCTCTCGGTGACTTGAACATGGTTTTATTGATGACTTTGGTCAGATACTTCCGGCTGATACAGAGTTTGTCGGCATAGAACTGCACATTATGCTCTTCTTTGAAATGTTCCCGAACCAGCGTAAAGAAACTGGTCGTCAGCTCATCCTCGCGGTGGGTGACCTGATGGGGTCTTTCAATTTTTTTGAAATAGTTGTCAATCTCATAAATAACCAGCGAAAAGTGATGCCAGATCATTTCATTGAAGTAATAATCTTCTTTTTCCGTATTGTTCAGGGATTTCAACTCATCAAGGTGGAAATTCATTCTCCGGTAAAGATCAGGTTCATTTCTTATGATATGGGTAGGATCTGATGAAAGACTTTTGAGTACATTATTTGATTTATAATTAAACCCGGCATCAGAAATAAAGTCCAGAGAAAAGAAGATATATTTTGCTTTGTAATCTTCTGAGATCATATCTACCCAGAATATTTCTGAAAAAGGACAGAAAATGACATCGCCTTCAGATACATCATAGCTTTTGTCATCCAACCTGAAACGGATACTCCCCTGCTGGACCATAAAAATGCAGAAATAATCTGAGCGGTATGGGGTATTGAGCTTTATGAGATAACTAGCCTTATCAATTTCCATGACCACAAATTCTTTTACCCTGAGATCAAACTCTACATCCCGAAGAAGTTCTTCAAAAGTAAACAAGGATACAAATTCTGAGGATGCTGCCGGGGACTTTTTAGCCATGAAGGATGAATTAGAGTACGAAATTAGGGTATTTGAGTGGAAGGGGCAAAATCAAAAAGATTAAGAGAATAGAGAAAACTTTGATTTTACAATTCAATAATCAGCTCTTTTTCATACCCATTATATTTCTCATCGATATAGCCATGTGGGTTACATATCACCTCAGTTTTCCCGATGTTGTACTTGCAAGGAGTATGGATATGCCCATGAATCCAGTACAGCGGCTGATGTTCTATGATGAAATCTTCCATATTGGAGGCATAAGCGGAAGTCACAGGATCTTCTTTATAATACTCCGGAACAGATTGAATGCTAGGTGCGTGGTGGGTAACAATAATATTTTGTAAGCCCGCAGAACTTTCCAGACTTTCTTTTAACCACAGCTTTGAAAACTGATGAATTTTAAATGTATCAATGGTCCTCATCTTTGAATAGGAAGGATCCCGTCTGATCTTTTTATAATCATTCATTTTAGGTTGGCAGATCATTCCATAATGCAATGGATTTCCGAAAATAGAAAAATCCGTCCACAGTGTCGCTCCATGAAATCTGATTCCGTCAATATCTATGGATTCATTTTCAAGAACAAATACATTGGATCCTTCAGAAGCCTCTTTGATTTTATTCAATGTTTTTGGGTAAGAACCTTTATAATATTCATGGTTTCCCAGAACATAGATGACAGGCTTACTTCCTATTTTTGATTTGATCCATTCAATTCCTTTAGTCCCAAGATTAACATCTCCGGCCAATACGACAACGTCTGCAAGATCAAAACATAAATCAGTCGATCCGAATTCCTGATGAAGGTCGCTGATGATCTGTATTTTCATTTTGCTAAAATAAAAAGAACCGACAAAATAATGCCGATCCTCTTTCATATAGTTTGTATAATTTTAATAAAACTGATCTTATCAGTACCTATTTATTTTATATAAGTAAATAACTATTATAATTTTATGTGTTCTTTTGTCTTGAAACAAAATGAACCAAAAATTCAAGACTGGAATCTTTCGCTAAAAATTAAAACTTGCTCCTAAAATTCCCAAACTCGTGCGGATTCATTGTTACCGCTTCGGTTCAATATTCTTGCCGCACTCAAACAGTGGGAATTTTTTAACGAATCAAGTTATAATTTTTTTAACGCTACAGCTTCCTAGGCCGTCATTACCGGGCTACAATACAAAAGAAAGCAGTCTATTTTCAGAATATCTATATGACAACTTAGTCAACGGCAGAGCCGTCTTCTTTGCTCTCCTCAAATAGAAAGGAATAATAATTTCTTTGCGTTAAGATTGCAAGTTTATATTTGTTTATGAAACAGCAATTTCCGTCTGCCTGATTTTTAAACTTTTAAAGATAAAATACAGAAGCATTCCAAGAGCCAGTAAAGCATAACCTACCAGGATGATTAAACTCAAATCTCCAACCGCATATTTTGATGGAAAGATCTGACTCATCAAGGTCATGAACGAAAGTCCGATACCCGCTCCAAGAAAATAACTGGTAGAACTTAAACTGGATGCCACACCATAATGAGAAGGTTCCACATCCTGAATTCCCATCACCGAAAGTGCCGTAAAACAGAAGGTCATTCCTATTCCTGAGATACATGCAGCTCCCAGTAAAACAACAGCCAGCGGATGTCCTGTATACACCGCAATCAGTAAAGACAAAGCCCCTGCCAGCATAAAGCTCCAGCCGAATACGCCCATCTGGGAAGAACTCAGCCTTTTAGAAACAGAAGGCAGTATAAATTTCGCAGCTAATGCAGACATAATACTGAACGGCACCAGCATCAGTCCTGCCGAAGCCGCACTGTGTCCCATATCTTTCTGAAGCATCAGGGAAATAAGAAACAGAAATCCTATAAAAAACGCTCCCAATGCAAAGAAAACAGCATTAGAAATCATTAAAGATCTGTGCTTAAACAACTGCAGATCGATCAGTGGCTGAGCTACAGATTTCAACCTGATAAATACAGCAACCAAAAGTAAAACAGCAAGCACCAGAGAACCGATGATCATGATTGGATTTTCTTTGATATGAACCAATTCATGGGTTCCGTAGGTAAGACTCAGCAGGCCTAAAACCAGTAGCATTCCTGAAACGAGATCCGTTTTTTGTCCGGCTTCGCTTTTTTCATCCGCGGGCAGATACTGATACGCAAAGATCAGAGTCAGTAAAAGAATAGGAACATTGATCAGGAAAACCCAGTGCCAGCTCAGATACGTACTAATAATTCCTCCCACTGAAAGTCCGCTTCCTGAACCGATGGCAGCAAACGAGCTGAAAACTCCGATCGCTCGGTTACGTTCCTGTTCCCCTCTGAAAGTATTGGTCACAATGGATAAAGCAGAAGGCATGATCAAGGCTGCTCCCAAGCCCTGAAGAGCACGGAATAGGGCTAAAACTTCAAAGCTCTGAGAAAGTCCTGCTCCTAAAGAAGTCAGCATAAAAATAAGGGCTCCGATAAGGAACACTTTCTTACGCCCAATCTGATCAGAAAGCTTTCCACCAATAATCAGAAAGCCTCCAAAAAACAGCACATACAAGGTTTGCAACCACTGCACGGTCTCAGCTCCAATATTAAACTGCTCCTGAATAGAAGGAATGGTCAAATTAATAATGGCAATATCCAAAGCCTCCACAAAAGTTCCTACCGATGCTAATATTAATATTAAATTTTCCCTTGTACTCATATATTCAAATTTCCTGCAAAATTAATTTTAAAAGAACATATGTCAAAATTATATGTTAAATTTGGAACATATTTTCAATTTAATGAACATTTAAAGAACAAAATCACTATTAATATTCATAACAAGCCTAAAAACAGAACATATGACTGCAGAACAATATATTCCCGACGAAAAAGACCTTTCCATCCTGCGTTTGTTGCAGAAAGATGCTAAAATGAGTGTGCGTGACATTTCCGCCAGAATCAATTTAAGCCCCACACCTACCCATGAACGGATTAAGCGGATGGAAAAACTTGGAATCATTAAAGAATATACTGCCGTGATTGACCGTAAAAAAGTGAATAAAGGCATGATGGTGATCTGCATGATCGCTTTAAATGTTCACAATAAAAAAACAGCCGGAAAGTTCATTGAAGAAGTAGGAAAACTCAAAGAGGTTGTAGAATTTTACAACATCAGCGGGGATTTTGATTTTATGCTGAAGATCCTGGCTCCGAATATGGATGAATTCCATGAATTTTTCGTCAATAAACTTTCTGAAATTGAAGGCATTGGACAGACGAAAAGTATTTTTGTGATGAACAGTATTAAGGAAAGTGTGCAGATATTATAAAGAGGATGGAAGCAGGAAGATAGGAGATGGAGGTACTTTCATTCTGTAAATGGATTGCAGAGCTTTTTAAGATCCTTGTTAAGTTTTAAAACCTTGATAAGGACTTTTACCAAATTCATATTAAATTAATAAAAACTCAAATATTCAATAAAAACGAGATTGATTACCCGTTCTTCTTCCAGTAACTTTCATCTCCGATCTTCCTACTCCCTATCTTTAAGAATCTTTTAATATTTTAATTTCCTGATTCTATTCAGGAATTGCTAAATTGAAGATCCATTTAAAATTACTGAATATGCCCTGGAATCCTGACGTTTACAATCATTTTAAAGATATCCGTTTTAAACCGTTTTATGATCTTGCTGAACTGATTTCCAATGAGAAAGAGATGAAAGCAGTGGATCTGGGCTGCGGAACGGGTGAACAAACTTCTATACTTACCGAAAAGCTGACCTATGCCACATTTACAGGCATTGATTCGTCTCCTGAGATGCTGGAAAAGTCTAAGGCGCTGGAAAATGAACGCCTCCATTTCAGAATCGCTACGACTGAAGAAATGCTGGAAGCTGATGAAAAGTGGGATCTTATCTTCAGCAATGCAGCGCTTCAGTGGTCAGACAATCACCAGGAACTCTTCCCTAAACTGATTTCCAAACTGAATAGCGGCGGTCAACTTGCTGTACAAATGCCTTACCAGCCAGGCAACACCTTAAATAAAATTCTTTTTGAACTGGCGAATGACGAACCTTTCCGCACACAGCTAAAGGGCTGGAACCGCCCATCTGCCGTACTTACGATTGATGAATATGCACAGATCCTGTTTGAGAATGGTGTTGAGGACCTGAATTTATCACAGAAAGTCTATCCTATCATTGCAGAGGATCATGAAACTTTATTCAAATTTATCTCCGGATCAGCGTTGATTCCTTATCTGGAAAGACTTGATGAGGAACAGCAGAAAATCTTCACCACCGAATTTAAAGCACGTATTGAGGAAAATTTCATGACACTTCCGGCTATTTATGCATTTAAAAGAATCCTCCTTTACGGAAGAAAAAATAAAAAAAGCCCTGCATACCATTAATGCAGGGCTTTTTTGAATCGTTTATCTACTGTTGTTATTTCCAGTAATTCCAAACTGTGCCGTCAAAAACAGCAAAGGTTTTACTGGCTGTATCGTAACAGATCATTCCGGGATACGGACTTTTCACATTAAGATGGGGTGAAGATATTTTAGGAAGAATCATCGCTTTATCCGGTGCTTCCAGGACAAGAACGCCATCTGCACTTCCGGCCTGGCTACCGATCACCACTCCATTACCGGTTTCATCTGCACTGTTATTGATTACTGCTGAACCATTCCCGGTATCACTCAGGGCTTTCCATGCATTATTTTCATACACTTTTACTTTGTCGTCGGATCTGTCAAAAACAAATGTTCCATTCGCCGGGCTGCCTGTCGGAAGTCCCTGTATGGCGGGAAGAATAATACCTTTTGTATTGGTCGGGATATTATTGAAATCCAATACCGTACTGTTGCCGTCAACTGTTTCTTTTTCTATAGCAACCTGGGCGCAAAAAGTATTAAAAAATACTAATAACAGGGCTATGCTTACGTTTTTTAAAGGTTTCATATTATTACTCATTAGGTTAATCATTACAGCTTCTTTCAATACATTTCCATTGGGTTCCATTGTACAGTTTCACACAACGGTCCTGAATATCATAGACCAGCATTCCTTCTTTCGGCTCTGCAACGGCATCTCCCAACTGAGGCGTCTGACTTACATGCTGCACTCTGGTAATAACAAAACCTTTCGTTTTTGATTCTAAGGCAAGAAATCCGTTGGGAATATTTTCCGGCCAACTTGTGGTTTTCTGCTGTACCGTGATTCCCATTTTAGTATAACCGTCCGGCGTTCCCAAAGTGGCAGGCTTGGTACAGTAATCGTCTAATTCATGAACAATTTCATCTGCGAAACCACAGGCAAACTTATCTTCAGGAAGTCCATCAGGCCATAAAGTCGGGCATAAGGCTTTAGTAGCATTAGGACCACAGAAACTGGCATTTCCAGGAGTCAGACCCGTAACGGTATCCATGGCAATGGCAATAATCTGGCTGTCATTACTGAATATGGACGTTCCTCCTCCGTTCACCTGAGCTTTTGCAATACAGTAGGCTTTTCCCAAAGGAGCCCCCACATAATTTACAAAGGGATAGGTAGTGGACTGCTGGCTAAATGTTCCGCATATTTCCACGACACTGTACGTACCCATGTCAATAGTAGACATTGATCCGGGAAATGTTCCCAGAAATGTAGGATCTCCCTGTGAAACCGATCCTTTAAGCGAAAGGTAGGCTTTTGTTCCCAGCTTCACTTTTGAGTTTTTCTGACTTCCGAAAACCCCTATCAGGATTGAGCCTTCTGATTTTACACTTCCTGTATCACCAATTTCTAAATTACCGTTCACTGTAATTCCTTTTACGATAAGTGAAGCTCCCGGCTGGATGATCAGAAGTGCATCCTGAGGAATCATGATATCGTTAACCAGTGTAAGGTTTCCGGTAAGGCAATAAGTTTCTCCAGGATTCATGGCCTGGCCTGTATAAGCTGTACATTGCGCTCCCGCAATGCCGTAAAAAAGAGCCATTAACAAGAAAATGAATTTCTCATTAATGGCACCAAAATTTAAATTATCCATATGATTTTATAATAAATTAGTACTTTTTACATAATTTAAAGAGGGAAAAATAAAATTTTACATCACAAAACCAGTGAACAATATGCATACCAAAGTTCATTTTAGGCCTAATAACCGGCTGGTTGTTTTTTGATTTAAACAGATGTATCCGGCGGTATAGAAGGGACTTAAATGATGGCGAAAAAAAATGAATTTATTTTGAAAACAATAACATGCGTTGTAAAATTTAGTCTAAATCTTAGATGATCTAAAAAGTCAATCCGAGAAGGTCACTTTAAAATCAAGACCATGATTTTCAGGGATGTATCAACAAATTTTCAAATATTCCTGTATTAAAAAGCCTTTCCAATTAATTAGATTTTACAAATAAAAACTATAGAAATTACAAATAATACAAACTATTCCTTTTATCATTGAACTTTAATCATCAAAACAATAATTTAAAGTCACATTAAGGTGATTAATATTGATTTCTGATCATAATATTTCATATATTAGTGATAACTAAAAACCATCAAAATTCAAAATTTATGAAAACATCACTATTATCCATGAAAAATGGTCTGACCGCTGCTATGCTTCTTTTAACAGGAATCGCAAGCGCACAACAATGGCAGGTTACCGGAAACGGAGGAATTACTCCAGCCAATTATGCCGGCACCGTAGATCCAAGGGCATTTTTTCTGAGAACCAATGGAGCTTCTTCCAATCCTGGACAGGCTATTCTCAACGAGGCCGGTTCATTCATCGTTGATGCAGTTAATAACTCCAATGTGGCGAAAGTAAAAGGAAGCATCATTACGGGATCATCCAATATTCTTGGAGCACAAGCCGGAAGTTCCATAGTAAGCGGCTGGGGAAATGATCTCAGTAATGGCGGAGGTGCCAATATCGTGAGCGGACAGGACAACATTGTCCTGAATAATTCTAGCAAATCTGTAGCTCTGGGTTGGAAAAATATCATCAGAAATCATAACCAATTTGCTTTAGGCGTAGGTATTGACCTTAAAGACGTGTATTCCGGCGGATTCGGAATTGATCTTGCGGCTACGGGAAACCGTTCTTTTGTGATCGGATCCGGAACCGGAGGCGTAAAACTGACGAATAATATTCCATTGTCTATCATGTTTGGTTTATCTCCTACAGCCACTATGCTGATCAAGGATAAAAGTGTAGGAATTCTTACGCTGTCTCCTACGGCCAATTTTCATACGGTAGGAACGGTAAGGCATGAGAATCTGCCTACAGGAAGCGGAAATGCTCTGGTTGTAGATGCCAGTGGAAATGTAATGGTTTCCAGCACTCCCCTTAATAAAACAGCGTCTTCTGACGAAACCATCATGCAGCTGGAAGACCGCATCAAAAATCTCGAAAACACAGTAGAAGAACTGAAACAGCTGTTACTGAATAAGAACGGTTTATCATCGGATCTTTCGTCATCAGATGTCGCTCAGCTTTCTCAAAATGTTCCCAATCCTACTAAAAACGGAACAAGCATCAGCTACTATCTTCCCAATGATGCAAAAACAGCTTCCATTGAGGTTTACAATATCTCCGGTCAGCTGGTAAGATCTCTTCCCCTCCGTGAAAGAGGACATGCTAAAGTTACCCTTTCAGGTTCCGAACTGCCATCCGGTACGTACGTTTATAAAATGACTACCGACGGAAAAATAACGGGTTCCAAAAAGATGGTGATCCGGGATTAAATTCTTGATATATATTTTCAAAAATGCAGTCGATGATATTATATTTCATCGGCTGTTTTTTTTGTTTCTATGAAATGTCTTCGGCTTATTGATCTAACAACTCTCTGATTAATTTCCACAATATGAGACAATAACGAAAAAATATTAATGTAAATAAATTTAATACTTATCATTTTTCCAGCAACAAAGGGCCAAAAGTTAAATATTTTTATATCTTTAAAAAATATTTCCCTTATGAATGAAATTTAATTTTAACAGATTTGGGAAATACTTTATTTTTAAAACATCATATAACCAACAAGCTATGAAGAGCTTTCTGCTAGCTATTTCTCTAATAGGAATTTTATCCTCATGCCAAGACAAAGACAGTGATCCTGACGCTACAACACTTCCCCAGGCTACACAAACCGGCGCAGATACAGGCGGAGCACTCGTAAACGGTAAAATATGGGTTTCCAAAATTGAAAAATCCACGGTGGCTGCCCTGGGAAACAATACCACCTATACATTTGTGAACAATGAATATTCACTGAAAGTCCATTTAAGAAATGCTGAAAACCCAAGCGGGAATACCATTCAGCTCCTGCTGGTGAGCGGTCAGGATTTCGCGGTTGGAGATTATCCGCTCAATGAAAACGATCACGGGCTGTACTATGATTCGTCTAAAATCTATGCTACGGATCACGAAAACATCGGGACCTTATCTATTACCCAATTTGACAAAGCCAATAAAATCATTTCAGGAACCTTCAGCTTTAAAGCCAAATACTATTACAACGGCGAAACAGTAACCGTTACCGAAGGCCGTTTCGACAGAAAATATCAATAATTTTTTTTAACTAATACCTTTATGAAAACAAAAGTTTTTCTCTTTATTTTATCCTTATCGGGATTTATTGGGTTCGGTCAGACCAAGAAAGTCATCCCCAGGACCAAGGATATCCAGGATAATACCCTGCAGTCTGTTTTTGCCAATCTGGAAAAGGACAGAATTCCCAATGGTCTCCTGCTGGATGCGGCGATAGAATTCGCCAATCTTAAAAAATATGACGGTACGATGCCCGACAGCTCCTATACGAGCTCTAAACTGGTGGCAGATATTTACAATACCGTCCTTATGAGCCGTCTTTCTGCCAATGCCACTATCACGCATACTTCCGATGCTCTTGTTTCGCAATGGAAAGCAGAACAGCAGATGGATATCATTCCTCTTGGAGGTGTTTTTTACAAATACAGCCAGTTTTCACAGGCTACCCAGCAGAATGCACAAAACACGGGAGATCCGGGTACTTTAACCGTTACTAACGGCACTGTACAGGATAAATACGTGAACGGCGTGTGGCAAAATCCATATGAAGAAAAGTATGTGCTTGCCCTTTCGCCTTCTGTTTCTTCTCACAACAAGCTGAATTTTAAGATTAAACTTCCTAACAATCTGTTTCTCACCAACCAAACTTCGCAGATTCAGAAAATAGAGTATAAACTAAGTGATCAGCTGCCTTATGAGATACTGCCTTACAACCAACTGATTAATGTAAGCTATGCCGCACTGGGAACGTATCACTGGACTTTCAAAGTTACCCTTAATTCCGGGGAAGTATTGTATACGCATACCCAGTTTACCGTCAATGGTGACATGGGGAAATATGTGGATACGGCCATGGAATCTAAAAATACGAACTTAGGTCAATACACTAAGAACGTGATTTTTAATGGTGCCAACAGAGCTACGATGTATATCAAGCTTGCTCCGGGACATACTCAAATTACCAAACCGCTTATTGTAGCAGAAGGTTTTGACATGGGGGCTATTGTAGCTCCAACGCAGGAAGCGGGTCTGACTAATATTGATACGTTTATTTCAAGCCTTTGGGGAGGATCGTCTTCACTGTATTTTGATATTAATAACGGTTATGACATCATCTATGTAGACTGGAATAATGGTGTAGATTATATCCAGAATAACGCAGCCCTGCTTTCAACGGCGATCCAATGGGTGAATGCAAAGAAGTCCGGAATGGAACCTAACGTAGTGATCGGGCAAAGTATGGGTGGCCTTGTTGCGAGATATGCATTGAAAGACATGGAGCAAAAAGGAATCCCTCATGTGACCAAGCTTTTCATTTCTGATGACAGCCCGCATCTGGGTGCCAATATTCCACTGGGAATGCAGTATATGTTGATTAATGTCGCAAGAGCTTATATCAGAACCCCTCTGGTGGCGGGAATCGGAGAATTTATTGTTCCGATGTTCAATCAGGGGATCTCTATCAATGATGTTCTTACGTTGACGGACACTCCTGCTGCCAGACAAATGCTTATCAATTATGCTGACGGTAATTATCAACTGAACAATACGATCCATGACAACTGGCAAAACGAGCTTAAGCTTAAAGGTTATCCTCAGCTGACCAGAAATGTAGCCATATCTAACGGCAGTGAGTGCGGAACGGATCAGACTCTTTCCAATTTACTTCGTCTTTATAAGGAAACCAACAAACAGCATATGTTCTCCGATATCATAGGAGCATTGGTAGGAGTAGCTACCAACCGTCTGGATATGATTCTGCTGTCATCTGTTCCGGGAAGTTCCAAATATGTATTTGACTTCACAGTACGTCCTATGACACAGCTTAATGCCGGAACACAGGTGTACAACGGAAGCATTAAATACAAAAAGAAAGTGCTTTGGCTGATCAATGCCCAGGTAACTTTATTGGGTGGAAGCAGAACACAGCCGGGAGGTATTCTTCCTATAGATAAATATGGAGGCGGTAAGTTTAAACTGGCTCAAAACCAGCTGCCATCATATGTTACGGATAATCTTACGACCACTCCGTTCAGCTTTATTCCTACGCCAAGTGCATTGGATTACAAATCAGGAAATACCGTTTTAACGGAGGCGGATTATCAGAGACCATTCTCTCCTATTGATGACGCTGCGAATGTTCCTTTCGCTAATTTCGTGGCAGAAAAAGTAGATGCCAATCAGGAGCATATCACTTTCAGTGCAAGAAACGGACAGTTTATCCTGAACCAGCTTTCAACAAATACGGCTGTACAGAATCAGAAAATAACTTCTTCTTATCTGTGCGGATCCAAGATCAAGATCGGAGGAGATGCTGCATCATGTGGAGCTACGCCTCTTACGTATACTACAGGTTTTGCGCCGTCTATTTCATGGTCTATCGTTAATGGTGCAGGTCTTGTTGATATCAATGGTCCTACCGATCTGCCTCAGATCACTTTCACACCAAAACCGTATGCCAACGGAAATGTAAGACTTCAGGCATTACTTTCGGGAGATGGTGCCAGCAACAGCGTCACAAAAGACGTTTGGATAGGTGCTCCAATGGTTTATATGCAGAATTACTGTACAGATCCAAGTCAGACCATGTGTTATTTACAGGGGATTACAACTTCTTTCCCTGTAGGGTCTACGATATCTTTAAGCCTTGATGCAGCAGGATTAGACAGTATAGATAACTCAGGAAATACTTGGGAATGGGAAAAAGTAATGGGTAACTTCAAATTTGTAGGTTCTCCTTACGTAGCCGATGTTCAGAACAACGGAAACGGAAGTAAAGGTAAGGTAGCCAATCTTCAGGCAACAGGAAGCAACAGTACCCTTGCCTTTAAAGGAAGAGCCAAAAGTGCTTGCGGATGGGGTCCATGGAAGTGGTTCTACTGGAATATCTATTCTTCCAGAATGATGCAGGTAGAAAACTATTTCATGATTTCTCCCAATCCTACAGACGATATCATCAATATCTCTTTACTGGATCCAACGAACACATCTGAAATCAAAACCGATATTCAGGCTGAATTATACAATCCAACAGGAAACAGAAGCGGAAGCATTAAACTGAATAATTTCAGAGGAACGATGTCTGCATCAGGTCTACTGCCAGGTGTATATACTTTAAAAATAATCTACAACGGAAAATCTGAAACCCACCAGATTATTAAGAAATAAGATTGATCTTTTAAATGTTTTTAAATGTGAATGGCAGCCTTTGGGCTGCCATTTTTTTGGTGGTTTAAGTATGAGAACCTGTATTATCAAATTCGTTTTTTAATATATCCTTTAAAAAATTTTCTTTTATAAATGATACAATATTCTTTTTCCACACTACTACGTCAGTATGGGTAGATATAAAAGCAATTCCACACGTATTATCCGATATATTGCTATCACCGTGGATGGGAGAATATTTCCCCTTGATCAGTTTTTCTTCTTCTCCAGGATAAATCAAGGCTGTTTTTGAAGCTTTATAATAGTGATGATAGGCATACATCTGCCTCAGATCTTCAGAGGAAGGGCCGCCGTCATATAAATTCTTCCATTTTGTGTCGAGCACAATTGTGTTGTCCCTAGACTCTAAAACAATATCAGGCTTCATTCTGCTTTTAGTTCCGGTTTCTGATCTCCAAAATTCTTTTGAAACCTGAGATCTTACTTTAAAATCTGTTACCTTGAGCTCACGTTTTAAAACAACATATACAAACTGCTCCCATAAACGGTTCATATCAAACATTAAAGCAAGGACATGATCTCTTCCTTTGGAAACATCAGGATGATAATTAAGCAAGAGCAACTTCGCAATTTGAAGTGCTTTTTCATAATGCAGATTCTTCCTGTCGTATACTATGTTATCAAAAGTAGATTCTGTAATTTTTAGATCATTCATCTCAGGAAAATTCAGGAGCAGTGCTCCTATCCTACTTTTTAAATCAGGTCTATTATTAGTCTGATTGATTAGCTTTAATGCTTTATACAGGATACAGTGTACTTTATGGTTGATATCATAATTTGAATATTTCACATAAAATCTTTCCTGATGGACCAGGTTCTGTGATATATGTTTTGAAAACTGTAATGCTCCTTTTAAAGCATACAGATTACCTTCTTTTTTATTGTATCTTTTAATTAATCCCCGATGCAGCAGGTATTCCAGTTCTTTAGTGTAAAGCTCAAAATACAGATCTAAAATCGAATTACTTTTAAGCTTTAAATCTGCACTACTGGAAACTTTAATATCAAATCCCCACACCGTTTTGATCATGTCTATCAATAACTGTCTCCAGGTATCTTTGTCATTACCATCTGCTTTAGGTAGCACTTCAATAGTAGTTTTACCAACTTTCAAAACTCCTACATGCTGATTAAACTTTACTCCACCTCTGATAAGCTTAAAAAAAGGCGAATAATCTCCATAATACTTTTCTAAAGCTTCATCAAGTTTTATTCTTTTTTGTTCCTCGGTAAAATAGTATTTCTCGTGTTCAAAAACTACGATTGTTTGGGCAGAGGTCATAGAACAGGCTGATTCATTAATAACGATATAGCTTTTCTGAAATCCATTCTGACTTCAGTTCCTTCTATTGTATAACCGTGGTTCGGGTTTCTGTAATCTATAATTTCATAGGATTCTCTTTCTGAGTAATCGTTTTGATGATCAAAATTTGCAAAAACCAATGATTCTCTTTCTTTCATTTTTACAAAACCTTTTCCTAATACCAATCCTATTTTACCATAGTCTCCAAAGAAATATTCCTGAAGTAGAGGAATAATATTTTTATAAAAGGAATCCATGATTGTATGATTGTTTTTTCCAATGAAATAAGCATGACCTATAGCATGATCTTTATCTATCAATTTTTCTATCCTTTCATTAATTGTTATCAATAGCTTCTGAAAATCTATTCTACCATAATTAAAACCTTTGAAATATCCTGTTTTCTTACCTCTCCCATCAGCTTTCATTTCTTTCCAGATTTTTTCTTTTTCCTGTTCCAAATTTTCAGGAGCTTCCAAAAGTTCAAATAACTTATTTTCTTCAGGTTTATACTCTTTATTATTCCAGTCATGATCTTTGTATTCCCAGAATAATTTTTCTATCATATCCGAAGGATTGAGAAGTTCCGGCTTGGGAGGCATTTCTTCAAATGAGAATCTCCTTCTCAAAGCGGTATCCAACGCTTCAACACTTCGGTCCGCTGTATTCATGGTTCCTATAATATAAAGATTAGAAGGAACTCCAAACTTTTTCTTACTGTAAGGTAGGGTAATCTGTAAAGCTTCATCGTTACCTAAACGCTTGTCTTCTTCTATTAAAGTAATAAGTTCTCCAAAAATCTGGGAAACATTCCCTCTGTTAATTTCGTCTATAATAAGCACATAAGGCAGAGAGGGTAATATTTTTTCTACGGTTAGATTTACTGATTTTTGTTTTATCCTATTGTTGATAACATTTAGAACAGACCAGTACGCTGTAGAGTTTAACCCTCCAATAACTGCCCTGAATTCTTTATTCACATTTTTAATAACAGAAAGGTCAGAAAAAGCCTGATGCAGTTTTTCAGCTCTGGAATATGAAACCGTATATATTTTAGATTCCGCCGAATAAATTGGTTTAAGCTGTAGATTTCCTTTGTCGGAAACATCTACAATCTTCAATCCCAGATCTGGAGTCTGGATAGGTAATACAAGAGGATTTTTGTCTTCAAGATGCTTATTGACATCTTCTAAAAGTTCACTCCAGGCATCGTCAAATGTATATACTTCTGTTGAACTTTCGTTCTCAAATCTTGGCTTTTGAGCATCATTAGAAATCCTTTTGAAAATTCCATCTTCAACTTCGTAGATCACTTTTTTAGTACCATCTTCATTTTCTTCTATTTTAGGCTTTATCCCTTCAATAAAATCTTCATAGGTCATACTCTGATGAAAAGTTGTGAAAACAATCCTACCTTCATCTGCTAACTTTTTATATTCATCTTTTATCTGTTTCCTAGTATGGTTAGATAAAACAAAATCCGGATTTGCAATTTGTACAGCCTTGTTGATTGTGTTATACGTTTTTCCTGTTCCTGGAGGACCATATAAAATCTGGTTAAGCGGATGATGTATGTTAATCTCTGTTTTTTCACTCATTTTGTTAGATTTAATTTCTTTTATTTTATCAATTAGTTTTTCGAAGGTCGCTTCATACAGTTCATTTAATGCTTCGACTGCATTATCTACGAGGTTTTCATCAGAAAGCGTGAATTTTGTACGATGAGAAACAGAATTTCCATAATGCCATTTTTTCCATTCTAAGAAATCTGGAAGTGTACCAAGCAAACTTCTCATCAATGCCGCATTTTTACGTCCATCTTCAAAATGTAAATCAACCGACATCGCACCCTTTTTTATAATAAGCTCATAATGGGCTCCTTTATCATTAAAATATTGTTCTTTATCAAAAACCCAGATATGCTTATCCCCATCTTCAAAAGGACGAAAATCATATCCTAGCTGGTTCTGTTGAACATATTCTTTCAAGTTATTTACAAAAGCACTAAAATTCATTTGCTTTTTGTCCCATTCTTTTTTCTCATCATATACATGTGCTGCTATTAAAAGCGTTTGATTTTCGGGATTTATGGCTTTATCTAAATCAGAAAATTTATCCTTCAGTTCACCAACAAATGTTGTAGCATCATAGGGATGATGAAGATAATGATTGGATATAAGCTGCCTATGGCTCAACGCAATAGAATTGATATTATCTTTTGGATTAATCAGCATATCCAGAGCATTTTTCACTGTTATATTGACCTCATCTTTATTGTACTTATAATTAAAAGTATTGATGACCCAAGGTTGCATTCTCACTCCTGCTTTTGCCAATACTCTTTTATCTTCATATTTATTATAAAAAGCTTTGTTTCTTGCATGTACATCACAATAAGATACAATCTCAAAGAGTATTTCTTTCACTGAAAAAAATGTATCCCCTTCTTTGAGGTCAGAAAAAGAGCTGTAATCATCTAAAAGACTTCTCAACTCTATTTGCTCCTCATCCGATAAATGGATTTCCATCCATTTTTGTAAAGCATCTCTTCCTTTCTGAAAGTAGTATTCTTCAGAATTAATAAGGTTTCTGAAATAATTTTGTATTGTTTCCGTAGGCATTAAATTTTCTTAGTATTTGGTTTTATAGGGTATCACAGAAAACCTCCGTGAAAAATTATATATTGCCAGCAATGATAAGAAAAAACTTTAATTCCTGCTTACGGGAAAACATAATTTTTTAACAAAATCTACTTTACTATTAAACTCAAGAACTGTTACACCCTTGTAAAGTGGCTCTACCCTCTTCAATAAGCCCCTATAGGCACTTCCAAACGGCCGACACCCCCTTCATAAAGGGTATCTACCCCCTTAGGTAAGGGGGTAGATAGGGTTGCATAACGCGTTCCAGGGACTTGAAAAGAGCCTACAGCCAGTTGCTCAACGGGATAGAGAGGCTTACCGAAGTCTCTGGCGTGACTTATGAAGGGTATACAGGGTGTTTTTGCTGTACATTTATAAAAAAAGCACGCGTATTAACGTGCTTCTTATTTGAATATGTCTATCTGCATTATTCCTCCTGACTGCTGCTGTTATTTGTTGGAGCCTGCGGAGTAACAGGAGTTTGAGGTGATGTGACGAAGAACTGTTTCAGATCCTCATAGATCACATTGGTTCCCAGGACATTTTCTTCGGAAAGGAATCTGATATTCCTGTAAAAGCTGATCGCGTTATGGTAATTGTCGTGGTCTAGCAGGACTTTAGTATCTGAAAGCTGCTCGTTCAGAGAATCCAGACGTTGAAGGCGTTGTTCTATTTGTTCTCTGGCTGTATAATCCCTGTCGAATTCTGCCTTATCCAGAAATCCCGGAACATATTGTGCATACTGTTCCATATAGCTTTTCGCTTTATTGACGAAAAGCTTGTTCTGCTCTGCAATCCTTCCGTACTGCTGTCTCTGTTCCGGGGTAAGATTGATGGTTTTTCCCAAAAGGGCGGTCTGTATAGCCTGAAGCGCCTGATCAATGGAGGCTAATTCTTCACTGGAAAAACTTAAACTGATTAAATTGTCTAGTGCCATAATAGGTTGTGTTTTAGGTGTTATTATTTCCAAATATAGTGAGTACAGGTATTGAAAAAGCAGGCCATCAGTAATTTTTCGGGGAGCATTCATCAGAAAATAAAAATCAAATAATACGGTTTATTTCTCCTGATTTTTTAATGAAAAAATTGATGGTTTAGGCATGAAAACGTGAAAATGGCTTTGTGCATCTCAAAAAAAAATACTGCCTCAGTAGAAGCAGTATTTTATATGGTATTATTTCCTTTTGAAAGGAACGGTTTATTTTTTAGACTTTAAGGTTTTTACTTCCTGTTTTAGGGAATCTATCTGTTCTTTTAGGATTTTAATATATTCCTGTTGGTTTTCTAATATGTATTCCGGGATGTTAAAATATTGGTTATAATTCCCAGATTGAGTATTTGAACTGCTATCATTAAAAGTTAGATTCTGTACAACACTCGCCTCCTTTTCTTCTTTAATTTCATCTACCTTAACATCCAGAGCTTTGGCTAGCTTTTCCCACTCTTCATCATAGATCTTGACACTACCGCTCTCCTTACGAGAGTAATTGGAAACGTCTGTCGCAAGGATATTAGACATGTATTCTTGGGTGAAGCCTCTTTGCTTTCTTAGATTTCTTAGTTTTTCCATAGGAGTGGGTGTGTTTCTTGCAAATATAGAGAAAATTTGGAGTTTAGTATTTAATTTTAGTAGATGTAAAGCTATAATGCACTATCATATCGCATTAGCAAAATTAAAAAAATTGAAATTTAAGTTAATTGTATTTGATCAACCAAATTTGATAGTGTTTTTTCTTTATCCTTACCCAACTCACACTGCCATACTGTTATAACCGACCAACCCATAGACTTTAAATAGTTAATATTTTGTTGGTCGCGAATAATATTACCACTTATCTTATTTTCCCAAAATTCCTTTCTAGTCTCTGGTAATTTTGATTTTTTACAATTTTCATGTCCATGCCAAAAACAACCATTCACAAAAATTATGGTTTTGTATTTGGGTAGAACAATATCCGGCTTCCCGGGAAATCGCTTGTCATTTTTTCTGAATCTAAATCCGTGAGCAAACAGATACTTTCGTACCAAAATCTCTGGCTCTGTTTCTTTTCCGGAAATCTTTGACATGATTTCAGAACGTTTTTCAGATGAAAATATATCAGACATTATTATATTTGTATAATTAGTTACAATTTAAGAATTATTTGAATCATATATGTTGAAAGACGAAATTTTTGAGGATACGAAAAGGTATTGGGTACTTAAAACGATTATTGAGGATAAAGATCGTTCTTTTCAAACTATTGATAGCTATAATGATAAATTAGAAGAGTACTATAATTATGACAGCCTCGTTCCTAACTCAAAACAAATTAGTTCTGATGATTTTGTGATTTTGATAGATAAGGAAAAGATACTAGGTTTTGCAACAATAGGACACATTAATATTTCACCTAGTACAAAGACAATCCGACGTTGTCCAAAGTGCCAAGGAACAACTATAGATACACGTAAAACAAAAAGACCTAAATACCGCTGTAATAAAGGGCATGAGTTCGAAGTTCCGATTGAGGAAGTAAGGGATGTTGATAGGTATACAGCTTTCTTTACATCTTTTATTGAAAATAATAATAAAGATCATACTCTTAAATTACTTCGTCCTTTTTATATGAATGGTTATAATCAAAATATGTCTATGCAACGACTGAATCCAGCTGTTATAGAGTTGTTTATTCATATTAAAGCAAAGCTATTAAATTCCTATCCTACATTAGAGAAAGAAGAGGGCTATATAAAAGATACTGATGAGCCCTATATAAATAATAATAAAGATGAAAGAGGTTGTGTTTTACGTGCTATAAAACTTCGTAGAGGACAGCAAGATTTTAGAAATAAACTACTTAAAAGATACAATAATACATGTATTGTGACAGGGTGTAAAATAATTGATATTCTTGAAGCTGCACATATCAATCCTTATCGTGGAATAAATGACAATCATCCAGAGAATGGCCTTTTGCTTAGAGCGGATATACATACCTTGTTTGATCTTAATCTTATTACTATAAATCCCTATACACTTACACTTGCTATTTCAGATACTTTATTAGATACAGAGTATAGAATATTCGAAAATCAAAAAATAATAATTGGAAAAAAAACACCTTCAAAAGATGCTTTACTTTCCAGGTGGAATCTCTTTCAGTATTAGTAGTATTAATTAGTTTTAATTAAAATCAATCCGTTATGAAATGGTTATTATAAGAAAATTATGGTTTGGCACAATTCAAACAGCTATCATTGTTGTATCTAATTAAGATAAAGCGAAGATAAATATAACGAAATAAGTAAATCATTTGAATTCAAGATACTTGATTTGTTCTTATTATAGATGGAATTTAAAGATAATTATGGAACAGGATCAGCGTCTTCCAATCTTTTAAATAGGTGAGATAGCAAGCTAAGCATATCTAAACAATCCTTTTCTGTAAAAAGCCCAGAATCTCGCAAATCACCAATTTCTTCATGAGAAATAGGATTTCTAGCACCAGTTACAATTCCCATAGATAAATATTTTTGTCCATCTTCAATACATTTGTAGGTATCCGAATGAAATTTAGAACCATCGGGTTTATTAAATTTAGCAGCTACTTGTAAAACTTTTCCTAAACCAAATTCAGAACCCATCATGCCGTGATCAGATATGTTTGTACTTTTTGACTTTGTTCTTACTGAATTTATATACCTTTTAACTGCCTCAATAAATGCTCTATAAAAATCATTTCTAATATAATCAGCTTCTGCTGCGTTTCTAATTTCTGGATGAAGATATCTCCAGTGTAAGTTTGCATATTCTGGAACTAGGCTATGGATTATGTGAATAACTCTTTGTTGAGTATTTTCTGACAATTCAGGAGTTTCATCTAATAGATTGACAATGTTTTCTACTTGACCTTTTGCATTCTCTGGTAGCTTTTCAATCCACTGCCCTACATTAAGGTTAATTTTTTCACTAATTGCATTTTGTTTTTTTTCTTTACGTGATTCACGCCATTTTCTCTCAATTATAGATAAGCAAGAAGCCAAATAATTACGTAATTCAGATGTTTTTGAGTTTTCCCAGTCTATGGATTGCCTATTGGTTGAGATTACATCTTCTTCCCAATTATCAATAAAATCAATATTTAACCATCCTGTTGCATATGAGTAAAAATGACTGGATTCGGATGGTCCAAAAAATTCAGGTATATTAACCATTCTACCATTTGCAAATAGTGTTATACCTCGTAAATTAGCGTTCAAAGGTTTTTCAGTCGTAATAATAGATCCTTTAATTTCTTTTTTTTCTCCGTATTCTTTGTCATTAATATTTACGATATCTTGAAAGTCCCACTCAAATTCAGCTACGATATTTTGATATTTTGTTTTATTATCTATTTTAATAGGTTCTCTATCATTTAGTGATATATATATAATAAAGTCATCTTTAAAATCAAATAATTTAGCAATATTATCAGCGTAATCTTCTATTGGGAAACCTGTTTTTCTTCTTAGATCAGTTAACGTAATTGTGGTTCCACTGCTCTCATCAGAATGTTCTAGTATTTGAAAAGTAGGTTCATAATCCTTACCTGTTGTATCTAATATCTCATTCCAGTCAAGGTCAAAATTTACATTTTTTTTTTCTTTGGAAGTAGATATTGTTATCTTATCACCAATGCCAAAAAGAGCTAATTTACCAAGCCCTTTTTTTCCGGTTGGAATTCTTCCACACTGAGATTCTTGATTTTCTTCACGTCTATTTCGTCCTATTCTGAGGAAATAATTGTTTACTTCATCAAAAGACATCCCAGTGCCATTATCTTGCACAATGACTTTTTTTTCTTCTTTATCATATAGCTTTATATGAACTTCAGTTGCACATGCATCATATGCATTCGCAATTAATTCTGCTAGAGCGGGAGGCATTGTTGAATACATCTTAACACCAAGGTGCTGGATAGTATTAGCCTCAAATTTCATCGATAATTTGTCTTCACTCATATATTAGTTTTTTCTTTTTTATTCCTAAATAATACTTCAAAAAAAATTTTGAATGTTTAATTATTGCTAGCTTAGCTGTTTTCTGTGCCACTCAGACTCATTAAGACCAACTCTTGATAATTGTGAAGTATAATCAATAATCATACGCTGCGAATGCAAATCTTTTAAGTCAAGTACCCAAATAAAATGTTCATCATCAGCTGTGTCATATTTTTGTTGAAAAACATATTCTCCATTTTCATTTTCCTGAGCTATCACCATTCCATGATCATTGGAACAAATAAATTTAATTGTTCTAATAGAAAACGAATCCTTGAGTCTTTTTAATTTAATACCATCTGGAGTTAGTATATCAAACTTATCAGTTGACACTTTTAATGGTATGAATAAAAATTTTCTTTCTGCATCTTTTGGAATTCTTACACTGTCACACTTTTGTTGTATACAAATATAGTAAGCATCATATTTTGTACTTTTTAATAAAGAACCCAATGTGAGTTTTGGTTCTATATTTTTGGGTAAAAAAAGACTTTTATGATGGGCCAACTTTGAAAATCTTTTATTAGAATTTTCTGTATTGGCATGGTTAATATCATTAATAAATAAGACTGTACAATTATTTAAAATTCCTTTCTTTTCATTTTTCGAAAGAGTCTCCCCTAAAACACTATTAAATCTTTCTTCTACATTCTCTTCAGTGGAAGAAACCAATTCTTTAAGTAGAGCAACAGATCTTGTCAGTTTTTTTTGTCCAATGATGTATTCTTCTTCAAGGATATTTCCTTCTATCCACGAGTCTACTAATTCGTCTTTTATAAAGCTACTAATATTAGCATAAAAGAGTAAATCCTTTACGCTATCACCAAACAATTCTATTAGCAATTCTTCTGAATCCTCTTGTTTTGGAATCGTAGCTTTATGGGCCATATATGCACTATCCATTTCTTTTGCGAAAAGACCAAGTATTTTACTGGAGTTTTTTCTTAAAGTTGTTAAAGATGCTAATGCAAAATTTGGTAATAACCCCGATGTCATATTACTAAATTCTTCGATTATGAATCTAGGCAAATTTTCATAGTTAAGCATATGTTTTTCATATACCTTGTTAGATTCATTATTAATTTCAACTTTTTTAGACCTAACTAAAACTTTAAATTCTGCCGATTTGATTGATAAATTTTCGTCATCTAAAATATAATTTTCATTTGAAGCAAACACTTCATCATAAATTTCATGAAGAATATCTTTTAGAATTGTATAATCACCAGTATATACTAAAATCATTTTTAATGATTTATTAGTTTGTCCATCTTCAAATAATGATGATTGGATAATGGACTTTGTATAAACTCCTCTTGGTTCATCTTCATCATCTTCATCTTCCGTTCCAGGTTTTAAATCTTTAGGGAAGTTTATTTCCCAATCTAATACAATTATGTCGGATTTATTTGAAATAGCTTTAAAGTATTCAATATCTTGCTCTGATTCAGGTTGGTAAACCGCACAAATTTTCTTTTCTTTTGCGAAATGTTTTGAAATTTTTGCTACATCCAGATCATTATTTGGCTTTGCTTCATCTTTAATTTTATAAGCTCTATCGTCTAGGAATACTATATTTTGGATATAGTCGTTAGCTATTTCTTTTGATTTTTCAAAAAAGGTATTAGTCATTATCTTGTGTTTGAATTCGGGTTATTTTAAACGTAACTGTGCTTTTCTCTCGAGGAGAAACTACAGATAGGCTGTAGTTCTCAGCATTGAGAACCTCTTGACTGATACTCAATCCCATTCCTCTACCATTATTTTTACGAGAAAATCCCATAATGAATATCCTGTCTTGATCCTGAATATTGATTTCGATTCCATTATTAGATATATAAACTCCAGTATCATCAGCATGTAACCTTATAATCTTTTCTTCAGCATTACTTTGATTTAACCAATAGATGGCGTTATCAATTAGATTAACAAATACTGGATAAAACGTAGAACGAAAACCAAATAGCTTATGGCTTGCAAAAGCTTTCGTATGTTTAAATTGAATATTATGACGTTCAAAGCGAGATTTAAATAAGTCAATAAGGAAAGTTTTGATCTCCAATAATCCAATATCTTCTCTTCTTCTATTTAAACGTCTATTTAAAGGGGTAAAAAGATTTAAATAGCCATCTAAATGTTCAAAACTTACTTTAATATTATTGTAAACCCCGTCTAATTGTTCATTTACATCCGACCAAGCTTTTAAATCCTTAATACTACTTCTAATTGATTTAACAGTGCTACTAAATTCGTGATGTAATATTCCTACTGCTAAGCCTAACTGACTTAATTCAATATCAGCTTGTACACGCTCTCTCAAATCATCTAATTCTTCTGCTAGAGCATCAGAAATCTGATCGTTTGTAATAATATTACCGTCATTATCTTTTTCAACATAGAAGCTTTCAAATTGACGGATAATACGATCCATTATATGAGTATTTCTTTGGCTAATCATCTCGATTTCATCCTCCATCCTTTTTCGTTCTTCGACCAAATCAAAATCATCAGTTTCATTGATACTTAGGTTCTTGAATTTATCTTTTACGGATCGAATTTGATAATCCAGATCAATCATGAGTTGTCCTGTTACTTCTTTTATTTTTTGTGAAACATCAGTAACAATCTCATTTGTTTCTATTCGTTTTTTAGTATTAACCTTTACTGCTTCAGTAGAGATAAATTCAACAGCTTGTTCTAAACGTTTTCTTTTGCTTATTTCTAAATTTAGTTTTTCACTATAATTAGAAATAATTTCATCTACTTCTGTTATAGCATTTCTAAATAGTGTCTCTTCCAATATTCTATATTCAGACAGATAAGTATCAAAATCAATTCTTACACTTTTGGAAATAGTAAACCCTTTCGGACTGGTAACAGTAATACTTCTTTTATATTCTGATAGTTTTTGTCTCGTTTCAAATTCAACGTCAATTACTTTTTGACTAGCCTCTTCTAAATCTTTAATATACATTACTGTATTGAGTTGAATTTGAGCTTCATCAAGAATTAAATTAATATCTTTTTCATATTTATTTTCATTCAGTTTCTTAAAAAAAAGATCCAAAGCTTTTACAAAATTTTCTTTTTTCCCTTTAGCTAGTTTATCACGTCTTTCAAGTGCTTTGTAAAGATTATTACGTTCATTTTTTTTCTCATTGTAAAACTCTGATTGTGGTGTTTTACTTTGAATATCAAAAAAATCAGCAGCTAATTGTATAAAAAAGTTTTTTAGGATAGCTTGTAATTGTCTGTATGCTTTATTCTCAATAAATCCTTCTCTACCTGCTTTTTCTACTAATTTATAGTTTCCATTATGAGAAATATTTATTGTCCCAAACATTCTTCTATAAGAGAAAAAGTAAGTTGAAGCTCTTTTAGAACGGTTTTTTTCTATATCTAAAAAATCATAATCAGAATCACCGTATGGAAGTACTCTTATGTTATCTTTATAAATGTAAAGTCCTCCAAACTTTTCAGTCTTTGCTGTTAATCTATTCCAATTTTCTAAATCAACTACTGAATCTTTCAGTTGTCCTTGAACATAAGCAAGATTAATTTCAAAACCTCCACAGTCTGTAGGTTTCAAATTATTACCGGACCAATTTACAATATGATCGAATTTTTTTTCTCTATATATTTGAATATCACCTTTGAATTGGCCGAATTCATCAAACTTGCCTTTAAAATGATGATCTGCTAATTCAAATTCATCAGGGGTGAAAAATTGCTCTTTATCAATTAAATTAATATATAAGTTATCATCACCTTTATAATCTCTAAAATTTATGTCTATAATAGGTTTTGGATGATTAGGTGTCATAGTATTATGGAACCCAATCAACATTTTTTCTATTTTGGTTGCATCCTTGGAACCTTTGTCACCATCAATATCGAATAGTAAATTTTCACTAACGGGAGATATGTAAAAGAAAGTTCCACCTCTATCAGATTGTTCAATATTAAAATCGCCAACCAGTTTATCATTTAAATCTTTTGGATTAACTTGTAAAGAGTTTACTGTTTCTGAAATCTTGGAGAAATCTCTTCCAGAAATGATATTTTTGTCTAAAAGACTTTCAAGAGATTCTTGGACTTCTTGTTTTAATTCATTAATGTCATTTTCATTCGGTAATACATCAAATTCTTTTATAGGTATTACTATATCTTCAAGATTAATTCCAGGTAATTCAAATATTTCCCAATTAATTAGAATTACTACAATTTTATGTTCTTCTTTTCTACTTTTTGCTTTAGTAATTATTAAAACTTGCTTTCCTATTGAAGCAATTGCAAGCCTACCTATACCTTTCTCTCCCATAATTGGTCTAGAAGGTTTTGTGTTATCAGTAGGAGGAAGTGCTGTTTTTGAATTAATAAATTTACTTTCAGTACCAATCGTAAGCCACCTGGATTCAAATTCATCTCTGGTCATTCCTAGGCCATCATCTCTTAGTATAAGTAAGTTTTCTTTACGTATAAAATCTATATCAAATTTATCAGCATATGCATCATGAGCATTCTTTATAAGCTCGTTAATTGCTGTTGGGATGCCTGCTATTTGCTGTCTCCCTAGTAAATCTAGTGCTCTAGCTCTTGTTTTAAATTTTGCCATTGATATAATTTTGAATTATTGCCTTCCCAATAGCTTTTGCATAAGTTGGGGGCACTGCATTGCCAATCATTCTTGCAATACTTTCAGTGCTATTGCCAATAAATTTATAAGTTTTTGGAAAGGACTGAAGAGTAGCCCCTTCTCTCAAAGATATAGCACGATCTTCTTCAGGATGAGCAAATCTACCATTAGAAAAGCTGAAAAATTTTGTAGTTATTGTTGGAGAGGGTTTATCCCAATACATTCTACCATAAATGTCTTTAAATCCATTTATTTTTTTATAGTGACAAGGTGCAGCTAGCCTTTTGTCATAAACATAAGACAACCTAGTTCCTCCATTATGTGGGGTCAAACTAAGTCTTTCAAGGTTAAGCTCACTCAAACCGGCAACCGAATGCATAAATTCAGATTTATCTTTATGTCCCTGGTTTACCTTTGGAAAACCATTATGTTCACCTAAAACATCTCTGACAGTAACTTTCTTTGTATTTATAGCTATAGGTTGAAGTTCTTTAGTACTTAATCTATTTGCGATTAGAGTGAATCTTTTACGATGTTGAGGTACTCCATAATTGCTTACCTCATGAATATTTGCATGAACTGCATATCCATTTGCACGAAGCCAAACTATAAAATTCTCCAAACCACTTTCGTGTTGTCGTCTTAAAACTCCAGGGACATTTTCGACTACGACATGGCCAGGGTTAAAATATTCTACAAAACGTCTGAATTCTTTTAGTAAATCTTTTGACTTGTTAGACTTTTTCTTATCAGTATTGATAATACTCCAAAACTGACATGGACTGCAACCTATTAGTAATAGATTATCATCATTTTTTTTAAGTTTTAAAGTATCTTCAAGAATTTCTTCTTTTAGTTCAAATACATCAGCATGAATAAACTCAGCACCTTTAATATTCGCTTCATAAGTTTTTTTACAAGAGATATCATGATCAATTCCTGCTATTATTTCAATTCCTGCTTGTTGCATACCACAACTCATTCCACCTCCAGAGCAGAAGAAATCAACAGCCTTAATTTTTTTGTCGGACATTAATTTAATTATAATAATTTGAAATTATAAACAATTGCAAAAATATACAAATAAAAATTACATAAAATGATAATTTATAAGTTCTTACATCCATCAAAACAGTATAGAATAAGTACCAATAATAATTTATCACAATAATATGTTGATTTATTTTATATTTTTTACGGAAAACCGTAGTTCAAGAAATTAATATTAAATTTATCCAGTATTTTGACTTGGCTTAGTCCGTAACATAATTTTAGTTTTCAATGGTTAGCTACAAATATATAAATTTTAATTTCCGTTGATATCTTCAAGTCACTAAAAAAAATTTCTACTACTGAAGCATTCCGGTTAATAGATGTTTATCCTTTTACCTGAAACCTTTGCATCCCTCTCTTCCACCTCTCCAAAACGTCTGCGATCTGATATATTAGCATTACCAACCTTTAGCTTTAAAGAATTTTCAGATCATGGACATTGTATTTCCTTTTCCTGTAACATAGAAAACCGTTTCTTTGATAAGCAAGAAGCTTCCAAGTAAAGTTCATACACCTTGGTAAAAATAGATTGTGGCTCGCTTTAAACTTAAGGGAAATAAAATATAAAAATCGTCGACAACAACCTATCTCTAACTAACGTGATTTAAATCCAATTTTTTCGTAAATTTCAACCATAAAGAAATATCATTCACAAATATTCAACATTATGGAAATTGAGAACATCTGCAATGCCATCAGGAAATGGAATACTTTAACGGAATTGTACCAGATCGGGAATAAAGTAAGTGAACAGGAGATCCTCAACGCGCTTAATCAGGGGACGCATTTCAGTGTTACGGGAAAGGAAATTCAGGAGTGGAAAAATAAGTTGGAACATGTAGAAAGCCCTACTATTCATGCCTATGCAGGTATTGATGAAGACCGTCTGAAGTTTTTCCTGATCGATTCCAAAAGTGATGCAGAAGCAGATTTCAGCCATATTCTAGTCAAAGAATTTACCCGCGATTCGGTGGATCCGTGGCAGCAGTATTTCAGTGAAGCATTGATTGCTCCGTCCATTGACTGGGAATCTGCCGTCAACAGAAATTTCAGGTGGAATATGTTCGGCAGTACATGGCTTGAACTCAACAGGGAGAAACCGTTTTTGAGACTGATCTCCATTCCTTTTTCGGATTATGAGAAATTGGGTCTTGAGGAGGATCATCTGTGCATCAGTTTCCTTGGGCTGACTACCCTATTAAAAGACCGAAGTTCCCTTTCCGATTATCATATAGAATTTATTACCGTAAAGCATCTTGAAGTGAATGAAATGAGCAAAGAAGCCGAAGATTTCTCCACGCCAAGACCCCCATTCACGATGTCTGACCAGCAAAATTTCCAACTTCTGATCAAAAGTGATGGCATTATATAACAGCCTGTCCCTATTTTTACAAGTCCTGATCAACCTGGTTTTGCTGTCGGGTCTGATTTTGTTTATGATGACCGGAATAAGAGAAAAACTCCTGCTGATGCTGTTTTTTCTGGGTGAAGCTGCTTTGGAACTCTCCGACCTTATCGGAAGACTGATGAAGTTGACTCCCTACAATGTTTACAATTATTCATTAAGCCAGTTTTTGAGCCTGCTTGCCCTGACGGAGATTTACAATGCCTATTTCTACAAAATTTCTCCCCGGGTAAGAGTCTCCATCTACCTTTCCGCATTGGTACTTCTGACATTCAATATACTGTATCATCAAAGTATTGAAGCCCTTACCTTCTACTCGAATATCATCCCGAATATCGTGATCTGCAGCTTTGGAGGCCTTTATTTTCTGCAGGTGATCAGAAAGGGCAAAACAGATACCACCCTGTTCATTGTGAATGTTGCCGTTTTCTTGTTCTTTTCCATCGAAACGATAATTTCCACGACTTTTAATTTCCTGATCAATCATCATATGGAATGGGTGGCGCCTGTATGGCTGTTCAGAGGAGTACTTTTGCTGTTCTTTTATCTTGCTATTGTTAATCTGGGATGCCGTACCGGGAAAATCAGAATCTGGCAGTAGTCCTGTGGATATGGATCGGGATCGGGCTTCTGTTCTTAATGACTTTATTTATAACGGTACTCACCACCACTTATCTGAAAAGTATTAAAAAAAATAAAAGAAAAGTAATGCAGATGGTCAGAAATACCCAGACGGAATGCTGGGAAAACACTCTTTATATTCAGGAAAAAGACCGGGAACGTCTGGCGGAGGAACTTCATGACAATATCATCTCTAGACTGAACCTCATCCGTTTAAATACAGCTAGTAAAAGCGTGAATGAGCTGAGCCAGGACATCAGGGTTTCCATGCAGCTGATCCGTGAGCTTTCTCACAACCTTACGCCGCCGGATCTGGATGACATAGAACTTCCTGATCTTATTACAGATTACCTCGAACAGGTTGAAGATATTCCCGTGGTTTTTCATCATTCCGGAAGCCATGGAAACAGGCTCAGCAGTTCGGTAAAATTAAATGTATTCAGGATTGTACAGGAACTGATCAGCAATGTTCTGAAACATGCCCAAGCGACTAAGATCGAAATAAGGCTCAGAATTTCAACGCAATATCTGGTTCTGACCGTGAAAGACAATGGCTGTGGTTTTAAAACAGGAACCCAATACGGAGGAATCGGTCTCAGAAATATTAAGTCAAGAACCCAGCAGATCAACGCAATATATAAACTAAAAACCAAGCCGGAAAAAGGAACCCAATGGATGATCCTTACGGCATTTAAATCAAATTAAACTATGAAAGAATCAGAAAAAATAAAGATTGGGATTGTAGACGATGACCTTCTCTTTGTCCAGCTTTTAAAAGATTATATGGATAAAGATGGACGCTACCAGACGATACTCACCTGCACCGGCGGAACAGCTTTCCTTGGAGAAATAGAAACCAACACTCCGGATATTCTGATCCTGGATCTGAGAATGACCGATGGCAGCGGCCTTGACGTACTTTCAGCATTATCACAGACCGATACGGAAATGAAGATCATTGTCCTTTCGAGTTTTTACAGGCGGTCTTTTATGGGACAGATGCTGAAAATGGGAGCTCATGCTTTTCTGTCAAAAGAAATCGAACTTAGTGAACTTCCGGCAGTCATCAATGCTGTACATGAGAATGGCCATTATTTTTCAAATGATCAGGTAGAAGTGATGAGAACTCAGCTATCCAATAAACTTCCTGAATTTCACGCCTACTCCAAAGATGACCTTACAGAAAGGGAAATTGATGTACTGAGACTGGTTTGTCAGCAGATGAGCACCAAAGAAATTGCAGAAACCCTGTTTATCTCCCCAAAAACCGTTGAAACCCATAAGACCAATCTGATGATCAAAACCTGTGTCAAGAATATGGCCGGGCTCGTTATTTATGCGGTACAGAACCGGATTATTGATGCGAATGAGATTGTTTTGCTGGATAAATAGTCGGGAGAGCGAGGTGCGGGGTACGGGTTTGAGCGTCGGAGAGTTTGAGTGTTTGAGAGTTTCGGGATGTAGGTTGTTTTAAAATGTAATACAAAAGTGCTTAAGCTCTGTTTTTGGACTTCAAGCGCTTCCCTCTTCCCTTTTCCCTAATCCCTAATCCCCATAAACAAAAATCAGGAAGTACACCATATGCACTCCCTGATTGGAATCTAAAAAACACGCTAAATAATTAAGGATTTAAGATTTTAGCAATGGACACCGCATCTGCGATTGTATCCATGCTGTAGATCTGAATAACTCCTTGTGTGGTGGCTGCCTGACCTAAAATATTCTGTTGATTCTGCGCATTCACTGCGTTTTCAAACATAATTCCTGTAGAATGTGCAGCTGACTGATAGACGTTGCTTAAAGCCATTGCAGGAGATTCTGCTACCACTTTTACGTTCGACTGCGTTACTGCGTCTGTGATTTGTTCGTTTACTGTTGCCATGATAATTATTGTTTATTTGGGTTTAGAAAACAGCCGGATGATCCGGCTGTGGGGGATTTTTGCCGTTAGCCGTAATCTCTTAAGGATTCAGGATTTTAGCAATAGAAACAGCATCGGCTATGGTATCAAGGCTGTAGATCTGCGTCACACCCTGTGTAGTCGCTGCCTGAGTGACAATATTTTGCTGATTTTGGGTATTTACTGCATTTTCAAACATGATTCCTGTGGAATGAGCTGCTGTTTGATACACGTTGCTTAAAGCCATTGCAGGAGATTCCCCTACTACTTTTACGTTAGACTGCGTTACTGCGTCTGTGATTTGTTCGTTTACTGTTGCCATAATGGTTATTGTTTATTTGGGTTAAAAAGAAAACCGGATCACCCGGTGATTAGGATTACTGTTCGCTGTTAGTTGAAACTTATTAAGGATTAAGAATTTTAGCAATAGAAACAGCATCGGCTACTGTATCCAGGCTGTAGATCTGGGTAACCCCTTGAGTAGTCGCTGCCTGGGTTACGATATTTTGCTGATTTTGGGTATTTACCGCATTTTCAAACATGATTCCTGTGGAATGCGCGGCTGTCTGATACACATTGCTTAAAGCCATTGCTGGAGATTCTGCTACCACTTTCACGTTGGATTGGGTAACTGCGTCTGTGATTTGTTGGTTAACTGTTGCCATAATGATTATTGTTTATTTGGGTTAAAAATTGACCGGGGCTTCCGGCTTATAATGATTATTTTAGTTTGGAATGAAAACGCTTAAGGTTTCAGGATCTTAGCAATAGAAATAGCATCTGCGATGGTATCTTTACTGTAGATCTGAGCAATCCCCTGTGTAGTGGCTGCCTGAGTCACAATATTCTGTTGATTCTGCGTGTTCACTGCATTTTCAAACATAATTCCTGTAGAATGTGCCGCGGTTTGGTACACGTTACTTAGAGCCATTGCAGGAGATTCACCTACTACTTTTACATTGGATTGGGTTACTGCGTCTGTAATTTGTTCGTTTACTGTTGCCATAATGATGATTGTTTGTTTGGATTAAAAACACCGGATCTGCCGGATTTGAGGCTTAATTTCTACGTTTTCAGAAAAAATTAAGGTTTCAGGATCTTAGCGATAGAAACAGCATCTGCTACTGTATCCATGCTGTAAATCTGCATAATACCCTGAGTAGTGGCCGCCTGTCCTAAAATGTTCTGTTGATTTTGCGTGTTCACCGCATTTTCAAACATGATTCCCGTAGAGTGTGCGGCTGCCTGATAGACGTTGCTTAAAGCCATTGCAGGAGATTCTCCCACTACTTTCACGTTCGACTGCGTTACTGCGTCTGTGATTTGTTCGTTTACTGTTGCCATAGTTGTAATTGTTTTTTTTGAGATCTGATCTCGGTTAATAAATTATTTTGATTTAAACTAGTTTCCTGATGATTTTAAGCTCCCGCAAATGATACGATGAAACAGATTTTCAAGGCATTGTTGCAGACTGGTAATTGGGTTTCGCTGTATGGATGATTCTCGATACAATGGCTGAAATCATGACCTGTACCATCTGCAGGAGTTAAATTTTTATTTTGTAAGCTTCAGCCATCCTGTATGATGTTGAAGAAAGGATGCGGTTTAGATTTTCAGGATATATTTCCTTGCCATCTGTTCCTTCTGTAGGTATGCTGTACGTGATCTTTTCTCGGGGGATTGAGGATGTTTGATTTTGTACGCCGAGCATTCAAAAAACGGTGTGGAAATAAATATTGACCTGATTGTATATATGCTGAGGGCACCGGTTTCTGTCTTTACAGAGGAATGCACCGCATCCGTAGTTTTGTCTTAAGCGGTTTCAATTAAAAGCGCCCCTTTCCGGCGATTGAACCTTTGAGTTTTATTCTCCCGGAACTCATCTTTTTGAGTCCCATGACGTAATTGCTCATTCCAAGCATTGCGTCCCTTTGTTGGTTCAATGCGGAATTGATATGCATTAATCCTATGGAATGCGCACTCACCTGCATGGAGATCGCGGCGGGTACAGAGGCAGACATTCCCATTACTGCTGTATTGATTTCATTCATATGATCTTTTATTTTTGGTTGTTATATTGTTGATGGAAGCTGGAAGAGGGAGGATGGAAGTTACTATCCGGCAGATGACTTCTGACAGCCATCAATTAGATTTAGTAGTTTGAAAAATTGAATACAACTGCCCTGAAGTTCTGCTTTTGGGCCTCAAGAGCCGCACTAATCCCTAATCCCTAATCCCTAAACTCCTACTTCCTCATATTCGCAAATCTCACCTGCAGCTTATTCATTCTTTCGGCTATTCTTAATTCTTTCTCTTTAATTTTTACCACCGAAGCTTCCTGTAGTTTTTTTAACTGGTCATCATAGTTCATCGTTACAGGACTCGCGGTAGCCGGCGATTGATACGCTTCCTGTTGTTTCACGGCTTCTTCCAGCTTTTCCAGCAGTGGTGCTAAAGATTTCAGGGTTTCTTTGGTGGCCTTATCTTTAATGTAGTTGATGATTTCATCTTCATGACTGAGAACAAACGGCATGGCGCTGATGTCTATTCCCACGGCATTACGTTCTGTCTCTGCAACAGGGCTGTCTTCTTCTGTTTCTTCAACTGCGGCTGCATTTTCCTCTCCATCGATGGGAACATCTTCATAAATGGCCGGATCTATTTTTTTGAGATTATGATCTTTTGAATAATCCATTTCCTATTTTTTTAAGTTTGTCTGTGATTTGCATAGATAGGGTCTTCCCTGGCCTCTCTTTTTCAGGCTCTTCTGCGGGAATTACCGCTTCTTCGATCATAGGTTTTACGAGTGGCTGAGACAGCTTAATAGATTTCAGCACCAATTTCCCGTCTCCGCCGTCAGCCTCAAAATTTTTATTTCCCATGCTGTCCTGTTCTTCTGGTTTCTCATTGGTAGTCGCTGATGTCAATTGTTTTTTTTTTCAGCATCTTCTGTGGGAAGATCTTCGACCGGTGCCATATTCTGCGGTGGATTCAAATTGCTGTTGACAGCAAAGATCGCGGTAGAAATTTTCGTTTTCACTTCGGCATAATCACTGACTATTTTAAAAAGATCCCGCATCATTTCATTTCCGGTCTCAGTTTCTGTCTCTTCAGCGGCTCCTTCCGTGAGTTTTTTCTTTGGTGGCGGCTTATTTTCGCTGGGTGTTCCGTAGGTCAGGAAATTATTGGCCAATCTGCTCAGTGCAATAAGACCTACCTGCTCAAATCCTTTTAAAAAAGACTGCAGATCCTGAACCATCATCCCCGTCGACTGATCGATCATTACTTTTCCTGCGCCGGTCATTGGGGAAGCTGTTGGTGGTGACAGTACTTCTTTGTTGATGAAAACTACCGCTTCTTCTGCAGCGTTGGTAGGTTTGGCTCCTTCTGAATTTTGCGTTCCCATGGTTTTAAAGTTTTAGATTATCCTTTTAAAATCTTAATGGCATCTGCTACGATGGCCGGATTAAGCTGGTTAAGGTTCTGCTGGTTGGTTACTGAGTTCTGTATCGAAATTCCGCTGGCATGCATTGCCATCTGGTACAACATACTCATTGCCTGAGCCGGTGATTCGCCGAGCACTGTAACATTGGTCTGCGTTACCGCATCGGTGACCTTGTTATTTACTGTATCTGACATATACTTGGTTTTAATGGTTATTAAATTTCTGAGGATCATTCATTCTTCTTATCTTTAAAGAACCTTTCTCCCGGTTTACTGTTCTACGCCTTCCCTCCTCTTCATTTTCTGTTTCTCCCTTTCTTCTGATACAAATGTCCAAAAGAAAAATATATCCAACTTAAGGGAATTTACTGATTTTTAGAAACTCAGGTATTTCCCTTTAATGTGAAAAACAAATGAGCAAACCTTTTTGTCACCAATATATAAATGACAAAAACCCTTTATTAAAAGGGCTTTATCGACATTGTAAACATAAAAAAACCACCCAGTAAAATACTGACGGTCTTTGATTCAATAGGAAAATATTTATAGTAGATAAAATATTGCGTCCTTGCGATCATCTGACAAACCCATGTTCTGGGGAGTAGAATTTAGTATCTACTATAAACCTTATAGATTTCGAAAACCTATAAGGTTTGAACAAGTACTAACAATTAATCTAAATAATTTCAATCCGTTTTTGAGATTGTCTGAGATGCCATATGAACTGCTTTTAAAGTCCCTTCTTCCCTTCTATCCAATATGCCTGCGATCTTATACATTTGGCATCAACCCCTTTGGCTTTAAGGAATTTCCGGATGACAGACATGGTATTTCCGTTTCCTGTAAGATAGAAAACCGCCTCGTTATGGTAAACGGCCTCCTTCTCCTCATTCAGAAAATCGTTTAAAGCTTCCATAATATTCTGTATATCATTTTTGGGCGCATGATAACCGTAGAGTTCCAGCTCTTTCAATGCTGCGGAGTCTTCCAATTCGTGAAGACATACAAATGAACCCCCAATCTCTTCCGCTGCTTCTTTGATGGAAAGAGAGCTTCCCAGAGAGGTTTCATCACCGATGGAGAAATGAATTTCCGCTTCAGTTTCAAAAAAGCGTTTTCCCCGGGGCATTAAAATTTTGGTCGTATCTCCTTCTGAAAGGGTATTGGCAAAGCGACCTCCTACCGAGTCTGTATCATGAAGGTGAAACAGGACATCGAAAGTTCCGGTATGCTTATTAAAGTTGAATGGTGAATAATTACGGTAATCTCTTTCGTTCACTCTTATTCCTATCGCATACGCCGGCTCAAAAGGAACATCTTCCAGCTCGGTAGCAAAACGGACAAGGCGAAGCTCATTTGAAACAGATTCTATGTGGATAACGGTACATTCTTTAAACTTGGAGGACAAGACATTTTCTAAGGTGTCATTGATCCATTTTGGTAAGCTTGGCATAAAGTAATTTTAATGCAAAGGAAAGCGCAAAATGAATGCGGACCGATAGCTGTTTCAGGGAATTGATTGGACTATTCGCGGTTTACTTCTTCCTGTGATTTTTGTCCCGAAATTCTGATGGCGGGAATCCTTCTATTCTGGAAAACAGACGTGAAAAATAGGTATGATCGCTGTATCCAAGCTCGTAGGCAATTTCTTTAACGGTAAGCTGAGTGAAGGTCAAAAGCCTTTTCGCTTCTATCAAAATTTCCTGATGAATCCATTGCTGAGCCGATTTTCCGGTCACTTCACGGATCACTTCAGTAAGATAACCTGGAGAAATATTCAGAAGCCCGGCGTAAACTGAGGGACTTTTCATGGTTTTAAATTCTTTCCGTACCAAAACCCTGAACTTTCTGGTCAGTTGAACAGCTCGGCTTTCATGAGCTATTTCGCAATTATTCTGACCTAAAAAAATCATCGCATACATTCCTGTAAAAGCATTCATTAAAGACCTGACCACTAAAAATCCCTCTTTTGAGCCCAACATTTCTTCCGTACAGGATTTCTTCAAGATTGCGGCGCATGAGCTCAGCTTTTCGTGCCAATCGTCATCAACGGAAACAGGCTGTATATCCACCAATGACTCTTCAAAAACGGATCTCAAAGAATCAGGTAGCAGATCTGCTTTTACCGCTATAAACCATCCGGTGACGTTTTCCATTAAAATTCCTTCATGAACCTGCCCGGGAAGCAAAAAGAAGACGGTAGAATCCTGAGCTTCAATGGTCTTAAAATCGACCATCATTTTGGCCCGGCCACTTTCCAGAAATGTAAAAATATAATGATTGTCACGGTGAATTCCTTTATCAAAAAGGTTGTCTTCCGTACTGATGGTACGTTTTTCAATCCTTTCAATCAGAATCCCATGCTGCGTAATACCGCTCAGATCATAGGTGGGAATGCTTTGTTTCATCTTTAAATGGTGGCGTAAAATTAGAAATATTCATCAGAACAGACGAAACTGAAGACCATTATCCTTTATCTTAAAGATGATTTTTTCAGCATAAACCAAAACATTTGAACTATCTGGCTTTGGAAAAGGCCATCTTTACCGCTAAAAATGTTAAGACACTCGCCATAAACCACTTTTGAACCTTCACCCAGAAAGGATTTCCAGCGAAAAACACGGCTACTTTTGCGGCTGTCAGAACAATGATAAAATTAACACTGAAGCTGATAAAAGTCTGCACCACTCCCAGTTCAAGACTTTGAGTGAGAACGGAACCGTATTCAGGTTTAATGAACTGTGGAAAAAAAGACAAATAGAATATCGCAACTTTGGGGTTGAGTACATTCGTTAGAAAGCCGATGGTGAAAAGTTTTTTGGGACCATCGTGCCTGCCGGTGCTATCTACCTCAAATATATTTTTACTCTTGGGTTTAATCGCCTGGTAAGCAAGATATAAAAGATAAACCGTTCCAAGTGTTTTCAGAACAGTGTAAGCCACCGGAACTGCCAGTAATACGGCAGTGAGTCCAAAAGAGACCATGACAATATGAAACAGAAAACCACAAACTACGCCAGCCAGTGAAATCAATCCTGATTTCTTCCCCTGGGTGATCGATTTTGAAATTAAATAAATCATATTGGGTCCCGGGCTGATGACTAACACAAATGCAGCCAGGACAAAAAACAGAAGGTCGTGAAGTGGAATCATCTTTTACCAGTCATTTATTGATGTGGAACGCAACCGGGAAAATGCTACCCGGCATTAAAAAAAATCACGAACAAATATACATCATTTCGTAATTATTTGCTCTGGAGAACCAGGTGAAGGTTTAAAACCCTGACATGGATAAAAAAAATACGTTCGTCTCGATAATTCCGAACATCTGTAGACTCTTTTAAGCATAGTTTAGCGCCATATAATGACCCTATGAATATCGAAAATGAAAAGTTTAATTCTGCAAAGCAATCGGGCTATACCGTTTATTACCAAAAGATAACAATGAATTACAAGACCGGTAAAGGTATTTTGCTATTTTTGTATTCCCGAAAAGGGGAATTTTCCGCTTTTTTTTTCAGAATAACCACTAAAAACTATGAACCAGATGACGACATGCGGCCCATTTATTCTAGCCAAAGACGGAAAACCAGAGAAAATTATCACAAACTTTGCACAACCAGCAGCTATTCCAAACACAAAGGAAGAAATATTTCACTTCAAGGTTTATAATACCACATTTTTTTTCTAAAGACTGTAATATTGGCTGTTTTTTTACGTTTGACAGTAAACGAAAACCATATATCTAACATTTAAAGTTTCATTATTCTAATTTTCTGTAACATTCACCCCATTAAATAGACTATTTGATAGACTTCTACTACATTAAAATTTAAACTCAATGCAAAAATTGTTTTTTAAAACTGCCGCTACGGCCGCTGTCCTCTGTTTCAGCTCCTTGGCTTTTGCGCAGCAAAAATACTCCGTAAGCGGTACCGTGAAAGATCACAAAAATGGGGAACTGCTGATCGGGGTAACCGTAAAGGTGAGTGAAGACCCGTCTATTGCGGTGGTTGCCAATGAATATGGCTTTTACTCATTATCCCTTCCCGAAGGAAGTTACACGTTGATTGTTTCCTATCCCGGTTATAAGGATTTTGAACTGCCTGTAAAGGTGGAACAGAACACGAAACTGGATCTTCCGCTTAATCAGGAGGAAAAAGAAAGTGAAAAAGTAGGAAAAATTGATGAAGTTATTATTTCAGGGGTAAAAAAGGATAAAAACCTTTCAACCGCTCAGATGGGAACAGAGACCTTAAGCATCAAGAATATAGAAAAACTGCCGGTTTTATTCGGGGAAAAGGATGTGATGAAGACGATTCAGCTTTTACCGGGTATCAAAAGCAACGGTGAAGGTAGCAGCGGATTCAGTGTGAGAGGTGGTGCTACGGACCAGAACCTGATCTTACTGGATGAAGCGCCTGTTTATAACGCTTCGCACTTACTTGGATTTTTCAGTACGTTCAATAGTGATGCCTTGAAAGATGCCAGTATCATCAAAGGAAACAGCCCTGCGCAGTATGGAGGCCGTCTTTCTTCGGTAATGGATGTTAAAATGAAGGATGGAAACAATAAGGATTACAATGTGAATGGAGGGATCGGTCTGATCAGCAGCAGGCTGAGCGTGGAAGGTCCTATTCAGAAGGAAAAATCATCATTCATTGTATCAGGAAGAAGAACTTATGCCGATTTGTTTCTTAAAGGAAGTGAAGATTTCAAAGACAGTAAGCTGTATTTCTATGATTTAAATTTAAAAGCCAATTATCAGATCAATGAAAACAACCGTCTTTATCTTTCGGGATATTTCGGAAGAGATGTTTTGGGCTTAGGAGACACTTTCTCTACAGACTGGGGAAATACTACGGCCACCTTGAGATGGAACAGTATTATCAACAGTAAATTGTTCTCCAATACTTCATTTATTTACAGCAATTACAATTATAAGATCAGTCTAAAAAGTAACGACAATACCTTCGGGCTGGATTCACAGATCGAGGACTGGAACCTTAAGCAGGATTTTACGTGGTTTGCCGGAAATAAGCATTCTGTGCGTTTCGGACTTCAGTCTATTTACCACACGATTACACCAAGCAGCGCTTCCGGAACGAGCGTGAGCAGTTTTCCGAGAAATCCGAGAAAATCTTGGGAGAATGCGGTGTATATCAATGATGATTTTAAAGCCAATGATAAGCTTACGGTTAATTACGGTTTAAGACTTTCTACATTCAGCGTTTTAGGAGGCGATACTTACAATACCTACGAGGGTGATGTGATTACGGAAAGCAGGTTTTTAGACAAAGGAAAATTCGGAAAAACGTATTTCAATCTTGAGCCGAGAGTGACAGCCAACTACCGTATTAATGAGGTAAGCAGCATCAAAGCCGGATATTCCCGAAACACGCAGAATCTACACCTTCTGAGCAACAGCAGTAGCGGAAATCCAACGGACCAGTGGATCGGAAGCAGCTACAGTGTAAAACCGGAAATAGCAGATCAAATCAGTGCGGGATACAGCCGAAATTTCAAGAACAATAACTATGAGGTGAATGCTGAAATTTATTACAAATCCATGCAGAATCAGATCGACTTTAAGAACGGTGCACAGATCTCTTTTGACACAGCAGCTGATGTAGAAAGTGAATTGCTGTACGGTAAAGGAAGAGCCTATGGGTTAGAGCTTATCGCTAAAAAGAAAACCGGAAGACTGACGGGATGGATTTCTTACACCCTGTCTAAAACGGAAAGAAAAATAAATGGAATCAACGATAATGACTGGTACAATGCGAGAATGGACAAGACGCATGATCTTTCCATCGTGGCTACCTATGAACTGAGTAAGAAATGGTCTCTATCAGGATTGTTCCTGTACAGCACAGGAAATGCGGTTACTTTCCCTACTGCGAAATACGAGCTGAACGGACAGACGATATTCCAGTACAGCAGCAGAAATGCGGACCGTATGCCTGCGTACCACAGAATGGACCTGAGTGCTACGTATGAACCGGAATCTACCAAACGTTTCAAAGGATCGTGGTCATTTGGTATTTATAACCTTTACGGCCGTGAAAACGCTTACACCATTACGTTTGAAGACAATCCGAACAATCCGGGAACCACCCGCGCTATGCAGACTTCATTATTCCGTTGGGTACCGAACATCACTTATAATTTCAAATTTTAGATCATGAAGAATATTATTTTTATCATACTGACCCTGTTTTTAGTAACTTCTTGTGAAAAGGAGATTGATCTGGACCTGGATGACAAGAGCGGAAACATTGTCATAGAAGGGAATATCACGAATGAGGCCGGACCTTATTTTGTCAGAATAACAAAGTCGGTGGCATTTACGCAAAACAACCAATATCCTGCAGTTACGGGTGCCCTAGTTATTTTAAGCGATAATACCGGACAAACCGAAACCTTACAATACGTAGGTGACGGAAAGTACAAAACCACCAGTTTTACTGGAGTCACAGGACGTACGTATACGTTGAAAATTCAGGCGGAAGGGAAAGAATACACGGCTCAAAGCACCATGCCTGAAGTGGTGAATTTTGATGATCTCACTCAGGATTCCTTTACTTTCGGGGGTGAAACTACCTACACGCTTTTACCGATCTTTACGGATCCTATCGCATTGGGAAACCGCTATCTTTTCAATTTTACGGTCAATGATATGACGAAAAAGACATTTGAGGTGTTTTCAGATAATATCAATAACGGACTGGTGAACCAGAGGCCTTTGTTCATGCCTAATGAGGATGATGAAAAAGATCCTACAGACCACAAAGTAGTGCCCGGAGATAAGATTCATGTAGAAATGCAGTCCATCGACCATAATATATTCACTTATTATTCTGCTTTGCTGCAGATCTCGGGAGACGGAGGAGCAGGTGTTACGCCTTCCAATCCTCCAAGTAATATCAACAATGGTGCTTTGGGATATTTCTCAGCGCATACGACCCAGAAAAAGACATTTGTGATTCAATAGATTGCAATAATTTAAGTATAAATAAGGCTATTCCAGATGTTGGGATAGCCTTTTTTATACGTTCTTTCAGGACATCAGTTAACTGTAGCAGCTTACCTGAATTTTTTATAATCTTATTTTATTTTGATGACTTTAATTTTGAAATACTGCCTGATGTCAGAATAAATTCTTTTGAAGGGAAACTTTTATAGGAAATCAGCTTGGTTTCATATCTGCTTTCTTTGCCCAGTCCCACCTGAAGGGCTGTTACTTTTTCTTCGTAAGTCTTTTTATCAGGATCTATCAGAATTTCACGGTCAGTGATAAGTCTGCTTTCAACATTGGTGTGCTTTGTATATTTAAAAACTCCTTTTTGGGCAGATACCAGCTTTTTTTCTATTTCCTGATCTCCTTCTGCCGATTCTTTTAAGATATACTTGGTTACCCCTGCTTCATTATACGAAAACTTTACGTTCCATTTATCGAGATAGTCACTGGCCTGGGTTCTGTAAGATTCCATATATCCCTTCACGATTTTAAAATCCTTATGTTTATATTTTTCGTAGGATGAAATATATTTTAAATCATCCAGATTATAACCTGTTAAAAAATCTTCTAAAAAGTCAATAAGATCAGGAATATTTAAATTGTCACCAATGCTTTTGCGGATGTATTTATAGTAAGAATCATTGAAGTAAAAGATGTCCTTATCCCCAATTAAAATTGTCTTTTCATTATCGTTGAATGCAATATTCAGTTTTGTACTGTAACTTTCATTTTTATAATTTAGCAAAAGGGCATTTTGATTCTTCGTTAAAGTACATAAATTGGGAACTTTCTTTTCTGATATCGGAGCATCATTGAAATTATAAAAAGAGATACTGTCTTTTTTTGTATTGAGTATGTAAATTAAGTTATTGGTACTTATTTTATCTTTTTTATCTATTCTCCGGTCGTCCACATATTCTCCCTTATCAATGGTTTTATTAATGATATAAGTTATGGTATATGGTTTGGGTGCCTGTGCAAAAAATTTCACAGGAACGGTCAATAGAATGAGTAATAAACAGGTTAAGTTTTTCATTGATTAAACTTTTATTTTTTTCCAAAATATCGTGTATCCGGCAACTCGGGTTGCTTCTAAGCCAAAAGATTGCTTCGTTGCATTCTTAAAGTAAAAATCACCTGTGGTCCAATAGTCTGTTTTTGCAAAATCAGCATTCGGAAGCGCGTAAACTGCTTTATTTTTTTCTTTCACGGTTTTGTGTGTATGGACTCCTTTATCACAGCCCTCATCATGAACTGAGGTATAGGCCAGAGTATCGCCTCTTCTTCCTGTCACTTTAGCAACAAAAGAATCGTACAGGCTCTTACTTATTTTTACAGAATCATATTCATCAAACTTATTATGACCATATTTTGTTTTACTGTCTGGTTTTAGGTCGGCATCAATACCCCAGGCTAAAAAGTCTTCACCATCCCATTGGGTTGCATTATCCGTAGGGTCGGTTTTCACGTCATCCACATCTCTTAAAAGAGCATCAATGGCGCCTGCTCTGGAATGTAAAGATATGGTGTCTTTTTCCGTGGTTTTCATTTCCACTTTATCTTTAGCTTCTACACTGGAATAGCTGGAATTTAATAGCTGAAACATTGTTTTTCCAACTCTTTTTGCTTCGTTATAATTGGTATGCGCTATATAAAGGTATTCTTCTTTTTCTGATGATAAGCCTTCATGCTTAATAATATTACAAACTTTCTGGAATTCACTATGGACAATATTCAGCTTTTTAGGACTCTTGTACACATCTTCCTCTGCTCCTTTTCCTTCACAGGCATACACATCAGTTTCATTTCCTATTTTCTGCCCCTTTACACTTCCTTCAAAAGTACCGTTATAATTATAGAAGTTGCCATTGATCTTTTCTTTCGATTCAGGGACCGGAGCTCCCTCTGCATCAATGCTTTCAGGCTGGTGAACCTGTCCACTGTCGGTAATGGTAATATTCACCCCTCCATACGTGCAGGGAATGGTGCTTTTCTGCAACAGTACAAATTGATCCTGGGACAAATAAGTACCCACATCCTGCCAGTCTCTTACATTCATAACGGCAGCACATGGTACTGCCATCTGGGGACTTTTTTTACAGGTTCCCGTAAAAACAAGACTTTTAGGGCCTCTCTCTTTTATCGTGGCTGTTTTCTTTTCCTGTATGGTGGGAGTATCAAAATTGACCTTCATGATTCCTTTGGGAATGGTGCACAGCAAGCACTCCAAAGTAGCGGTATCTATAACTACTTTCAGACCGGCTTCCGTTTTATCCTTTTCCTCATTTTCAGCACGCTTTTCCTCCATTTTCTGGCTATTGGCAGCTTTTACCTGATCACTATCCTGCTCTGCAACCTGATTTTGAGTCTCCGGAATGGCAGTCTCTGTATCTTTATCTAACCTATCCATAGTAATGAATGTTTTAAATGAGTATTATCTTTCTTGATTTCCATAAAACCTTCTTCATTGTGGCCTTCTCTGAATACAAATAATCCTCTGAAATCGTCAATCCCAGCTGGTTTCGGATCTTCGGAAGAGATTGTTAAAATCATTTTATCCCCATCCTTCAGAGGAGCCAAAATTTCCGTAAATCCTTCAGAAGACAGTCTCTTTCTTTTTGCATCCAATGGCTGCAGCAACCCATTGAAAAGCAATCCAAACATATTGTAACCTTCTAAAAAACCAATCAGCATGCTTTCATCTTCCAGTATACTGCCGATCTTCCTGAAATAATTATCTATAGAATCTCCTTTGTGGGTTTCTGAAAGCTTAGCGGCTATTTTTGTCCATCTTAACCGAAGAAAATTAAGGTTATTAATTTCAATAATGTGTCCATCTTTATCAACTGTTAATTCCAACTCATCAAACAAATAGCTGATTTGTTTTAAAAATTTCCCCATGGCATTATCATCATTTGAAAAATTGAAATCAACCACTAAAACATGATATCGGAAATACTCCTTTTCATTTCCTAAATAGTAGACCTCAGCTACTCTCACATAACTTTTTTCTGTACGGTAGGACGTATCAGGATTAGAAATAACTACCGTTTCCAATCTATAAGTTTTGCTAAAATTCTTCAGAGGATGTTCCAATATCAATTTGTTTCTCGTTTAAAACTCCTTTCTTTTCCGATCACCAGTTGGTGAATAGGCAAAAATATCCATTAACGTGTTAATTTTTGCCGATCGGTGTAGGTATTTATTCTTTAATTTTCTGAGAAGATAATCAGATTTATATGCTGTCACCACTACTTCTTCCAATTGTTTTGCAGGAACTGCACGGTCCGCAGCAGTGGCGACAGGAACCTCTACATTGCTGTCTGCTTCCGGTTCTTCTTCGTGTTTAAAATTTCCTTTGAGTGTCCATTTTTCATTCTTTTCTATGATGTGCTCTTTCATATAGGCTTTTACTTCATCTAAGAATGGATCATTCAAAGCATAATCTGCCATTATTTTTGAATAGAACAGGCAGTTATCTTCTTCATTAACAAGAGGCAACGCGTAATCGCACATAAAATGAAGGGGTATAAAGCTATATCCTCTGTACAGATAGCGGGTTCCGGTAAGGGTATATTTCCAGTGTTTTTCAATAGCCAACTGATCTTTTTTGAACCAGCCCTGCTCGATGAGCTCATCCTTGAAATCGTCCAATGACCCCGAAAAATAAGCCTTTTCAAGCCAGACATATTCTCTTTCGGTCACTCCCTCGGCAGGATCCGGTTGGTAACCACTTTCCCTGAGTTCCGCTGAAGACATGACATCGTGATTGTAACTTCCCCCCACATCACTGTGTACTCCCGGAAAATTCTTTTCAATTCCTGTTTCGAGCTCTACACCAACAAATCTTGTCAGGGAAAAATTTTTCCGGTGTTCGTCTGCCGCTGTAAAATGCACTGCCTTTCTTGGGGAACCTAGATCGTGTAAATGAAGCTCGCCCACTTTCTTCTTGAAACTTGGAATAAGAATACAGGTAGGATCATAAGAAGCTACCGTATCATACAGTCCTATAAATCGAACCTTAACAGTCATGGAATCTACCAGTTCACGGGCTAATCCAGCCTGCAAAAGCGCAGTACCGAAATGGCCGAATTCGGGAAGTTGGCCATCTTTCACCCACGATTTTTCGATGGACATAAATTCAGTGGTCTCGTGGTCTACGTCAATTCTTGATGCCCCCTGCACAGGTGGGTAGTAAGCTTTTGGCGGATATGGTTTTTTCTGCAGATTATAGGCAAAGTTTCTTGCTGCCGCTGCACCACGGCTAAATCCAAAAATATCAACCGTTAAAATAATATTATCAATATCATCCTTAGACTTGTCTTTTCTGTCTTTCACATGTACGGCAAGGGTTTTACATCCATTTCTTACCTTTCCTATCACTCCTGTTTTCCCACGCCCGTATTTAAAGCCTCCTCCTTCATCATCTGCCTTATCGATAGTGGCAATACCTTCTACGTAAAATGAATAGACATCTTTTTTTGTACACATATACTTTCTGGCAATGTTGGTAAAATCATTCCCAAAACTATTGTCATCTTTAGCATATTTTTCAAAAATCTTTCTTTCATCTTCTGATGCTGAAATATTGCGAAACTCTCCTTTGCCCTGAACCTTTTTACGTATTTCGGTATTTTTCAGATTATTTCTGGTTCCATCGAAGAATATTCCACAGGTAATATTTAAAGTTCCCGGCGGATCTGGCAACGGATTGCCCGTATTGTAAACAAAGGTTTTACCCATGGCTAGTCTTTGTATTTAGTTTTACGTACCATAATTTTACTGTTTTTCAACCAGACTTGTTGGTCACCCTTTACTAATTTCACTGAAGCAGAGGTTTTAGGAGTATTAACCATAATCTTTAATTCGATTTTAGCCTTATGATCGCAGGAAGAAATCTCCTTAAAGGCAGGAAGAATTTCTTTTTCATCAAATTCTATATTACCAACATATCTGTATCCGTCGGCACCGTCTATCCATAAAATTTTAATATCATTCGGGACGGCCTTTTCTTTAGGAGTATTCCATTTTAATTCATTAGGAATACTATTACTATACTTTTCCAATTGGGTGTCTCCAAAGGTCATTTCCATTTCACCATTATAATGAAACCAGGTTACTTCCTTTGTTTTACCGTTATCAGGCAGTTCAACCTGCAGATTCCAATTGTATTTTTCTCTATAACTGTCCCACAATCCGTAAGGAATAGCCTTACCTTCGTTTGCCTTGACCACTTCCGCCGGAACAATTCCAAATTCATGGATTATTTTACGTTGGTATTCAGTATCAAACATATTTTTCTGAGGTCCAGGGCTCAAAGCATCTATTTCAGACTGCGGTATGACTATCTTCTTACTCTGATATCTTCCTATTTCCACCTGTCTTCCAGGTCCGGAAAGCCAAAGTACAACCACACCACCCGGCGCAAAACCTACAATAATCTGGTTGTAGTTTTCTTTCCTTGGACTTGGATTGTCTCCATTGGAAGGGGTATGATAACCGTTTTTGAAAAGATCAGTCATTTTCCCGTTATCAAGATCGGTATCTATCTCATAAAATATTTTCTCAGCATAGGAAACCCAAATCACATGTAAATGATCGGGAATACTTTTTTCTCCATTACTCATTCCTCTGTTGGCTTCTCCCCATATTCCGCCTGTCGTTCCACTAAACAAACTTGTAAATTCTCCATCTGCAGATTCAAATCCTCCACGATACACATCAACAGGGTAACCTAAAGGCGCGGAAGTGGCATCCAACCATTCATATTTTGTCATAGCTTTTGTTTTTTGATGCGCTTTCTTATCCTGACACGAGATCTGAACGAAGAATAATAAGCTTAGTAAATATTTTAGTGATTTGTTCATTGTTTAGGGAAATTATTCTTTAATACATTCATATATCTGAATTTCTTTTCAATAATCTATTTTAATTTTGAATTCAGATATATATTTAGCCTTTGTTCACTTTGGCGTCTATTTTACCAAGCATTTTGGCAACCCCCGCACTCTGCAGCAAAATATCACCATTCTTTGCATTATGAGTAGTGGTAGAAGTCGTCTCTTTCAAATCTCCCGTTATATTGATCGTTTTATTTTCATTGACGGTCTGCCTATAATTTTTTGAAGTGAATTGATGATCGTTTATAACATGAATGGCATTATCATTCCCCACACTTGTTTTCATGTCTTTTCCGACATTAATGGTTAGATTCTCTCCTGCATTAAAGGTCATGTTTTTAGGAGCTGTAACCGTAATATTCCCTGCTCCGTCCATGAAATAATTGTTGCCGCTAGGATCGATAATATTGACACTTCCCTCTGCATCATTCATTAAAATTCTGATTCCGCTTCGGGTCTGTATAGATTTTAAATGGTTGTCCACTCCGCCGCCTAAGGCTGTTCCGCCATGAAACATTCCTCCCATCACAAAAGGTCTGTCCGGATGGTTGTGTACAAAGCCTACCATTACCTGATCCCCGACTTCGGGTACAGCTACATATCCTCTGTTCTGACTGATTTGATCTGTTCCCCCTGCATCAGGAGCCATCATCCGTATAAAATTGGTGCTGTCATTCAGCTGCCAGTCGAATCTTACAGTTACCCTACCTTGTCCCTGCGGATCCGTATTGGATATAACCGTGGCGACCTGTGGCTGTGCAATCGGTACAGCAAAGTCCGGTTTTGGTATATATCCTGTATCTGAAGCTATGGCTTCAAATTTTCCTGTATAGTTTCCCAAAGTATCCACTTCATGGGTAACTTCGGTCATCATCAGTTTTGTAAAATAGGATGTTTCGTTACTATCCGTTTTTCGCATTTTAATATCAGCAATACATCCCGGATATAAAAATGGAAGGGTTGTTCCTCCGGATACTGTAAATACTTCCACGGCCCTGCTTCCTGATGTAGAGGTCTGGGAAATGACTACATCCATATCAGTGACGGCTTTTATAGGTGCAATCTGTAATGACGGCGTTTTGAATATCCCTTCATTATTCTGATAGGCTGTTTTTGCTAAATTTCCTATATGTTGTATGGACGTTGCTCCGGAGCTGAGCTTAGTATTGGCACTGCTGTTATATCCATAAAAACTGGGTTTGATATGCACTGCTTTTAATTCGACATTCACATCGGAAACATTACTTCCATATACCAGTTCCAATGCTTTATTCTGGGGTGGCATATTTCCGAAATGCAAAACTTCACCATCGTAATAGAACTGTTCTCCATATGCTTCAGCCATTCTGCAAAGATAATTGTAGTGGGTTTCGTCATATTGAGCACTATAGAGAATCTGAGAAGATGCTTTTGCATTGATTTTTACATCAAATTTGCTACTTTCTATTCCCTGCTTTATAATATCGGTGGCGATAATGCCCATATTTACCGGCTGTACCCCACCAAAACTTTGGGTATGTGGAGCAGCATCCAATAAGATAGTTGGACTGTAACCTTTCAATACGATGTTTCCAAGACTGTGATTGGCCTGACTGAATCCAACTTTTGTAATAACCCCGACAAAAGTTCTTTCCGGGCTATCCTCAACATCTTTGTATCTGATATTGACGGTTAATCTTCCGCCTAAAAATCTATTGGCCTGTTCAAGCTCATGATTTTGTTTTTCAGATAGCGTATCATTCACAAGGATAATTTCAAACTCATGATGTTTTCTGACACTTTGATGCAAACGGAAATATTTGAAATGTTTGATGATTTTACCATCTATCACAATATCCAGTTTTACCACACGGTTGATTCCAGGGATATAGTTCTCTGCAATCTTATCGGAATTTGAAGTGTTTTTATCCATATTATTTAATGCGTTTTTTTTGTTTCTAACTTTAAAAAATTAAAAAATAAACAGATGTTCTATAAAGTTAGAAAACTTTCACAGTATAAAATTATATTGTCAGGCTTATTTTTAAACTCCTAATAACCTGATGACCGATGCCCATTTATTAATGGTAACTATTACGGACAAAAAAAGACAGAACGGCATCCCTAATGCCGGATGGACCATTCTGTCTGATATTTTTAAAGTTTTTAAGAAATTGAATTCTAAGAAGTAGGCCACTCTGCTTTATAAGAAGAGTTCCCTAGATCGATTTGCTCTGCACTTATGATAAAACTGATATACATACTGTTTTCGTCTACTGCGTCGAAATCTACTTCATGCTGAATCACGTATCCGTTTGTCCATTGCAAAGTCGTCAACGTTCCTTCTTCGTGAGATTTGTTGAAGGTGATCTCTCCAGTTGTAGGCTTGTATTTTCCGTTAAGAAGACTTTCCAGGATATCAGATTTTTCTGTAGCTTCTACTGTGATTTTGATCAGTGCATTGGAAGGATCTGATGCTACTCTTCCTGATACGTCTGTGGAACGGGACACGCTATAATTAAGTTTTAATAATTTCTGCCCTTCGCCACCGTTGAATTTTAGAATTCCTCTTGAATTTTTGTCTGCCATGATTGGTAAATTTTAATAATTAATATTCTGTGATTTGATGTCATCTATTTCACCAAATATAGAATTTTAATTACGCAATACACCCATTTAACCATAAATATCAAAAAGTGTAGTAGTACTACTACTAACAGTTGTTAGGTTTTCTATATATTGTAAATCAATTATTTATGTTTTTAAGGAAGAAAAAACATTCTATGAATTAGACACCCTGTATTTACTTTTCAAAATACCTCTTAAGATCCGAAATACTTTCTATTTTAAGCTCCTCAGCTTGTTTTCTGCGCATCATCAGGGCATAGGAATTATTAAACCCAAGCGGTTTCAACCATTGAATGCCATATTGCTTTTGAAACTCGACATTGACATAATCGTAGGTTTTATCAGCACTTTGGGTTACCTCTTTAAGGGTTTGCCCAGATGGTTTTAAGAGCACAAGAAGCCCCGTTCCCGTGTATTCAGGATAAAAATCGATGGCATCATTCACCAAAGCATCAAAACAGATTTTGGTTCCGCCCAGCCCTGTTTTTGTTTCAACATTATAGTCTGTGTAGCCTTCGATCAGCATTTTGTACATTTCTGTGAGAATATACTGCTCGCCAAAGATCTTAGAGCCGATGCGTATGGTCCCTGAATTCCCTTTCCGGGAGGGTTTGTATAATTTATTATTAACCAGGAAATCCCTGGCTATTCTTTCCGGGGTCTGATGAAGCTCATCAGATTTGTAATTCAGATCGGCCATGATTGAATCGTTAAATTGATTGGCCAGTAGATTCAGGGTTTTCTCGAGTTCCGGAAATTTCTCCAGTGTTTTTGTTTTAATAATCGGTGCTGCGAAATACGGAGGAAATATTTTTTTATCATCATTCAGAACATAGAGGTCAAAAGATTTGATCCTGCCGTCTGTAGAATATCCGCTGATCAGATCCAGTTCTTTTTCATAGGCCGCTTTGTACATAATGGCGTCATTTACGATCACCGGATTCGCATTCAGTTTATATACAGAACGTAAACCGAGATCTCCATCCTGTCTGCCCATAAATTCAGGGGTAAAACCTGCCTTAATGCTATTCTTAGAAACGGAAGTGAACAGATAAGCCGCTCCCACAATAATTAAAATGGCCGGAACAATATATTTCAGCTTCTGAAACAGTTGATATCCGGATTTCTGTACAAGAGCAATTGTCTGATCCAGCAATACGGCTAATAATGCAGCAGGAATGGCTCCGGCAAGGATCATATTCGTATTATTGAGAGAAATTCCTCCAAAGATAAATTCACCCAAACCACCCGCTGCGACAAATGATGCTAAAGTAGCCACGCCAACATTAATCACCGCTGCCGTTCTTATTCCCGCAATGATAACGGGCATCGCCAGGGGAAGTTCCACTTTAAAGAGAAGCTGGCTTTTATTCATCCCCATCGCTTTTGCCGCTTCAATAACGGTTGGACTCACTTCTGTTATTCCCGTATAAGTATTCCGGATGATGGGTAGTAAAGCGTAGATCAGCAAAGCAACGATGGCCGGTTTGGCCCCGATTCCAAATGCAGGAATCATAAACCCAAGCAGTGCAATACTCGGAATGGTCTGTAAAATACCTGCCACACCCAACACGGGACTGGAGAGTTTCCTTTTTCTCGCAATCATTATTCCCAACGGTACACCGATGATGATTGCCAGAATTAATGACAGAAACGTGAGTCCCAGATGCTGTACAACCTGGGTCAGTAATTTTTCCTGCTGTTCGGTGATGAACTGCCAAAGACTTTGCTGCGTCATACGATCTGTAATTTTCTGTACTCATTAAAAGCCCTGATTACGTTTTCGTAATGGTCTGTATTTTTATGCTCTGAACTTAATTTCTGTAAGGCCTCCCAAACATTGGTGCTTTCTGTCAATTTAAATTCATTCAGTAGATGATCCGAATTTAGGAAGTCACCGACATCTTTCAATGTGGCGATCTTATATTCCAGTAAAAGGCGGTTTTCAGCAAAAAAACCACTCACAAAATCAATTTCAGGATGATAAAGCATTTCTTTAGGTGTTCCCGTCTGAATAATTTTTCCTTTGTCCATTAAACATATTCGATGCCCCAGTTCAAAAGCTTCCTGAACATCATGGGTGACGAGGATAATGGTTTTATTTTTAAGTTCTTCCAGTGATTTAAATTCCGAATGAATATCAGCCTTTGTGATATTGTCCAGCGCTCCGAAAGGCTCATCCATCAGCAAAACAGGCGTGTTGGCGATCAGGGCTCTTGCAATTCCCACTCTCTGCTGCTGCCCGCCACTCAGTTCATTTGGAAACCTTGACAGTACCTCTTCTGAAAGGTGAAGTTTATCCAGCAGTTCTTCGGTTCTGTTTTCCGTTTTTTTTCTGTCCCACCTGAGTAATTCCGGAACGACAGCAATATTCTGTCTTATGGTATAATGAGGAAACAAGCCGGAATGCTGCATCACGAAACCAATTCCCATGCGCAGTTCTTCGGGTTTCTGATCACGGATATTCTTACCGTCGATCAAAATGTTCCCGGAGTCTGCTTCTATAAGGCGATTGATCATTTTAAGCGTTGTCGTTTTTCCACACCCGCTGGTTCCCAGAAGCACCAGAATCTCCTGATCATGGGCCTGAAAAGAAATATGGTCAACGGCTGGTTTTGCGTTAAAGCTCTTTGAAACTGATTCAACTGTAATCATCGGCAAAAATTATCGGGCAAGTCTGATTCCTGTGAACTGCCATTTAAGGTTGGTCTGGAAGAAATTACGATAGGTATTTCTGCTGTGTCCCGGAGGTGTAGCATCGGAAGCACCGCGTAAAACCATCTGATTGACCATAAATTTTCCGTTGTATTCTCCTACTGCGCCTGCTTCTTTTTTGAAACCGGGATAAGGCAGATAAGCGGAATTGGTCCATTCCCAGCGGCTTCCCCAATCGAAATGACCGGAAGCAACTTCCCATTCCGCTTCGGTTGGCAGGCGCATTCCTTTCCACGAGGCAAAAGCGGAGGCTTCATAAAAACTGATGTGGCAAACGGCGTCATCAAGGTCTAATTCCTGTAAACCTTTTAGAGTATAATTCATCCATTTTCCATCAATATGGTGCCAGTATAAGGGAGATTTTGCATTGTTTTGTTTAACCCAGTCCCATCCTTCAGCATGCCAGTGCTTAAAATCTGAATAGCCGCCGGCTTCCATAAATTCAAGGTATTCTCTGTTGGTGACCAGCTGATCTGCTATTTCAAAATCATTCAGAAAAACTTTATGTCTTCCCAATTCATTATCAAAACAGAAACCTTCTCCATTAAAACCTACTTCATACACACCTTCTGAAAATCTGATCATTTCGGTATCCCCTGAATTTTCCTTTTCCGAAATATTTTCTTTTGTATAAGCCGGAAAAAGCGGATTGTGACCTAAAATATATTTGATATCCGTCATTAATAACTCCTGATGCTGCTGCTCATGATTTAAACCTAATTCCATCAGCGGTTCAATAGTTTCGGTCATGAATTGACTCTGAAGAAAGATGCTCATATGTTCGTCCACATACTTCCGGTATTGGTAAATATCGGAAACGGAAGGACGGCTTAAATTTCCACGGTCGGTCCGGATGACTCTCGCCCCGATCGTTTCATAATAGCTGTTGAAAACAAAATTGTACTGCGGATCAAAAACCTTATAATCAGGAAAATTCGGAACGAGGATAAAGGTCTCAAAAAACCAGGTAGTATGACCAAGATGCCACTTCGGAGGGCTCACATCCACGATGGGCTGCACCACATAATCTTCTATTTCCAGAGGAGCACATATTTTTTCAGAATGTTTTCTGATGTCTGTATATTTTTTTACTAAATCTGATGTTACTATATTCTGTGTCATGTTCTTTAGTTTTGGTGAGTTATTTTGGGGGTCAGAAATGTTTTTTCTCGCGCAGATTGGGCGGATGGAGCAGATTAAAAAAATAAAACTCTATAAATTCTATTCGTTATTGCACCTGCCAAACTGCATCTACAAACCATTTTTTGGAATCTTTGATTTCTCCTGCTTTTTTAAAGCCCGATTTTTCTCTTAAATCCTCTATATTCTCAGCTGAAAACTTTTGTGAAATTTCCATGTCAATCAGTTCATTTTCCTCAAATGAAATGGGTTCATTTCCTATCGTTACCGTTTGATTTTTCAGGCTTACCAGAAAGCTTCTGCAGGCTCCGTTGATGGGATCATAAGTTTGGTAATGCTGAAACTGTTCAGGATTAAAATCAGCACCGAGTTCCATGTTGATACGTATCAGAAGATTAAGGTTAAATGCGGCTGTGATTCCTTTTTTATCGTTGTACGCATTTAAAATCGTGTGAGGATTTTTCTTTAGGTCGAAACCAATCAAAACTCTGTCGCCTGATGCCAGATTCCGGTTTAAATCGGAGCAGAACTGATCTGCTTCCCCGATATTCATATTCCCTATATTGCTTCCCAAAAACAAAATAACTTTTCTTCTGGACGATAATGAGGCTGCTTTCTGAAGCATTTCAAAATACTCGCCCTCCAGAGAGATTATTTCCAACCGGGGAAGCTTTTGATTTAATTTTTCATTTAATTCAGTCAGAATATGACCGGAAATATCGATAGGCATATAGGTAAAATCCGTTCCTTTTTCTACAAGATATTGAAGTAAAAACGTTGATTTCATGGCATCTCCTGCACCCAGCTCTATCAGATCGAAAGGTTCGTTTTCCGGAATGATTAGACGGGCGAGATCTGCTGTTTTATTTTTGAAGATATCAAGTTCACATGGGGTGAGATAGTATTCCGGCATGGCCATGATTTCCTGGAAGAGGCGGTCACCTGTTTCATCGTAAAAATATTTGGAGGACAACGTTTTAGGGATGCTTTTTAAGCCTTCCAAAACATCCTCTCGAAAATGATCAACATGAATATCTTCCACCTTGGAATGTGGTTTTAACTGTAAATTCATATGTTTTAATTTGTGTGGGTTTTAGTTAACTACAACTATCTTGCCGCCTCAACATTGAATTCTCTAAAAAATATACCTTCTACCCTTTAATTGATTTAAATATACAGTTAATTTCAATAATGGATTCAACAAAATCATTTAAATCAGATCATTATTTTCTATTTCATCATGTTTCCAAATCAATTGAAATAAAGACTATATTTGGACAAACTAAAACAATAAATTCTACCATGAAAAAAAGCCTGTATCTTTACCCACAATGCTTTATTCCTTCTTTATTTTACTGATCTGATCAGATTAAAAAAATCCAAATTAACTATTGATCTCCAAAAGTTTCCACTTTGAAGTTATTCTCAGAAAATATGTATAAAATACTGAAATCCAATTTAATCATAAGCTTATTATGTATGGCTGCTTTTTGCTTTGGCCAAAAAAACAGAAATTCAAAAACTGATTTACAGCAAAAAATAAAACTGATCGATAACCTGGTAAAATCTGCCAATGAAATCGGAATATTTAATGGTAATGTGCTTGTTTCCTATCAGGATAAAATAATTTATAAAGCTTCAGTTGGATTTACTGATGCTACAAAAACGACCCGATTAACGGATGAATACAGGTTTCATTTAGGCTCTGTCACAAAAGAATTTAGTGCGGCTGCCTTACTGCAGTTAGAAGAACAGGGAAAACTGAAACTCTCTGACCCGGTTTCTCAATTCATTCCTGAACTTCCCGGCTGGGCCCGTGAGGTTACCATCAAAGATTTACTACAGTATACCAGCGGAATTCCTAATGTAAACTGGAAAACCATTAAAAATGACAAAGATATTTACAATGATTTGTTTTTAATTGATCAACTGTCTTTTAAACCGGGTACCGAATATGATTACAACAATAACAATCTCTTTCTGAGACAATTTATTATCGAACGTATTGCAGGGATTCCTTTTAAAACCTATGTTGAAAAATATCTGTTTCTTCCTTTGAAAATGAACTCCACCATCATGACTCCTTTTGAGACTGATCAAAATATCGCCCACGGATTTAGCAATCAGTCGGTACCGGATCGTGCAGAATTGCCTATAACCGGTGGAACTTATACGACGACGACTGATTTACTGAAATGGGCAGACAGTCTGCATTCAGGAAAAGTGGTGAACAAAAATTCGTTGTATGAATTAGGTCAGAATTTTCCTATTTCAGACAGCCAGTCTGCCTTGGGAAATGCCCGGTTTGAAAATAAAAACTTAAAAGAACATGCTCACGATGGAAGAGCCGGAAATTTTGAGGCGCTCTTATTTTCAGATGTTGAAAAGAAAACAACGATTATTTTACTGGGCAATAATTACAACGGAAAACTTTTTGATATTTCAGAAGCCATCAATGCTATCCTAAAAAACGAAAATTTTAAAGTTCCACAAAAATAAGAAACTTCCTATTTATAGGTTGCTAAGATAAATTTGACTGTGTTAACTCATATTCAATTTCGCCATCGCTTAGATCTGCGGTTTTCACAAAATGAAGCCGCTCCAGAAGTTTCATTGCGGGAGCATTTTCCCGGCTTGTAGCTGCCCAGATGCGTTTCAGTCGAATTGCATTTAAACCGAAATCAATAGCGAGTGACATTCCCTCGGTCATATAACCCTGTCCGTAATATTTTGGTAATAAAACGCAGCCCAGCTCACCTTCTCCCTGATCCAGTCCACGGTAGTAGCCACAGGTTCCCACGATTTGATGGGTTTCGTTGTCTACAATTCCCCAGTGAATGGAATTCCCATCCAGATAATCCCGATCGATTCTGGCCTGCATTTCGGCCGCCTGCTCAACAGTTTCTGCCTGAACAGCATCATAAAACGAAATTTCAATAAGGTCCGGAATATCAGCATCCATAATTTGGCGTAATGATACTCTGCTGCCTTTCACATTTGGAAAATCGTTGAACTGAAATTGTTTCATGATGTAAAATTGTATTAGTTTTGAAAATGAATATCATCATTCATACAGCTGCTCCCATGAACTCTGTAGATTATGATTATCTAAAAATACCATTAATTTTAATATAAGTAGAAAAAATGCCGTTCAATCCATCTCTGCTAACCGAAAAAGTTAATGATTGATAATCGATGATTGATTAATGATCGTGATTATAAAAAAACATCTCATCTGAACAAATAGTCTGGATAAGATCCCTTGTACGGCTTTATTTTCAAAATTCTATTTCCTTCCAAAAGCTTTTTTTACCAATTCATGATGGAAAATTGGTTTGTGGTAAAGGTTTTTTCTCTTTTCAAACAGAATGATATCATATTTATTTTTTCAAAGCTAGGACTGCAAATTGTCATTATGTATGATTTATGTAACAAATGCCCAGACTCTTGCAAGTCATTCCATTTTTAATCCATGACCTTTACACTCAATAAATATTTTATACAATGGCAAAAGAGAAAGACGGAAAAAAGAAATCGGATAAAACAGCGCCCTTAAAAACCGCAAAAGAAAAAAAGGAAGATAAGGCTACCAAAAGAAAAGATAAAGAGAATGAAAGCAGAAATGCCACCAGTTAAATACAGCCGGATTTATCATTAAAAACCGGGCTCAGATATGAAGGACAAAGCAATAACACGATTTGTTCTTCTCTTCTAAGATGTCCGGAGCTTATAAATATAACTCTGTTTTTCACAGAATATCATCATCCCCTACAGCGGTTGCAAAATAATGCTCAACCGTTTCTTCTGCATTTTGGCACATTTTCAGCAGGTCATCCCGCGAGGTATCTTCAAAAATAAAGTCATCGTGGGTTTCAATGATACACTCGGTTACTTTTTCGGTATTCATTAAATCGTATTCCATTAATTCATTTAAAGTTTCCAATCCGTGGCTTTCCTTAAAAAAAGGAATTTTGAGAGAAACGGAGTCTTTGAATTGAAAGAGATGTATTGTTTTCATAACTTCAGCTATTTATTATTTCCCCTATTATTCGAGACCTTTCACAACGAAAAGGGATAGAGACCGCTAAGCATCTATCCCTTCTCTAAAACTCTTCAAAAATATATGTACTATTTTCTGGTAGTTTTAAGCTCCATTTGAAAAAAGGAGGTATAATATATTAATTTTTTGTGGTGGTAAATTTGTTCTTAATTTACTGTTTACCATACAAAGTTGGGATTTCCATCAGACATTGTGCTACAGATTATTGTATTAATCTTATATATATCACACATTTTAAAAGTCTTCCAGATTGTTTTTACGTTTGAGCCCGAGTTGTTTGTAGAAAGAAGGAGAAAGCCCTGTGATTTTTTTAAACTGGTTGGAGAGATGCGCCGCACTGCTGTAATTCAGTTTATAAGAGATCTCGGTAAGATTAAGTTCATCATATAAAAGCAGCTCCTTTACTTTTTCAATTTTATTGATGATGATGTAATGCTGTATCGTGATTCCTTTCACTTCAGAAAATATATTGGCCAGATACGTATAGTCGTAGCCCAGTTTTTCGCTTATATAGTCCGAGAAATTCTCTTTAGGAAGCTCTTCAGAATAATGGATCATTTCGGTAATTACATTTTTAATTTTTTCGATCAGAATGCTTTTTTTATTGTCTAATAATTCAAGTCCTGATTTCAATAATTCCCTTTTTAAAATCTCTCGCTGCTCTATGGTAATGTCTTCCAACACCTCAACGACACCGAGATCCACCACCGCATGTTTGATGCCAAGGCTATTCAGTTCTTCATGCACCACCATTTTGCACCGAAGGCTTACCATATATTTTATGTACAACTTCATTTCACTCAAAGTTACGCATTAAAATTTTGAGGATCAGAATATAAAGAGGAGCGTCTTCTTTTAGACAAAGGTGAAACAGGAAACAAATGATCAGCTTTTTTATTACTGATGATTGATAATGGATGATTGATAGTTGATAGCTGATGATTGATCGTGATTAAAAAAACACCTCATCTGAACAAACAGTTCGGATAAGGTGTTTTGTAGATTTTAATACCGTTTTACAGCATTATTTCCTTGGAATTTCCGGACGCGGCATTCTATAATAACTTCCCGAAATGCTTTTCAGAAAAGCCACCACAGCATCCACTTCCTGCTCATTGAGCTTTAATGGTTTCATCAGATGGTCTGTAACCGGAAAATTGGGATCGGCTTTCTTTTCTTCGGGACTTGGATTGATCATCTGCATTCCGCTATTGTAGAGGCTTACCACACCGTACAGATCGTCCATAAGGCCATTGTGCATCCACGGAGCGGTATAATCCAGATCTCTTAAGGAAGGCGTCTTGAATTTCCCTACATCCTCCGCTTTCTTTGTAATATTGTACAGGCCAAGATCCTCATACTCCCTTTTGTAGTAGGTAAGACCAATATTGTGAAACGATTCATCCGTGAGGTTTTTCCCGTTGTGACAGTTCATGCATCTTGCTTTGGTACGGAATAAATGCATCCCGTAAATTTCCTTATCGCTTAATGCTTTATGGTCCCCTTTTATGAATTTATCCAGTCTGCTGGGTTGGCTTCTGATGGTTTTCTGAAATACGGCCAAAGCCTTAGCTATTTTATCGAAAGTAATTTTATCGGTTTGATAAACGTCTTTAAAAAGCTGTCTGTATTCTGTCAGTTTCGATAGTTTTCCGGCCAGTTTTTCCGGCTTCATGTTCATTTCATTGTGTGCGGAAATAGGCCCCACTAGCTGTTCCTCAAGTGTTTTGGCTCTTCCGTCCCAGAAATAAGAGGTTCTGTCTGCAATATTAAACAGCGACTGTGTATTTCGTTTCCCCTGTAAATGATCATGCCCTAATGCGACTTCCTGGCTGTCTGCCCAACCCATTTCTGGATTGTGACAGCTGCTGCATGAGATCTGGCTGGATGCCGACAGTTTAGGATCGAAAAACAGTTTCTTTCCGAGCATGACTTCGGGAAGTTCCTGCGTGTCGTAATAATTGGAATCCCACTCTATCGCTTCAAACTCCTTCCAGTTGACACCTTCATCTATAGAAGGTGCAGGCCAGTTTTTCAACGGCTTTTTGTACTGTTCTACGACTTCTCCATAATCTACGCTATATTTCCGCATGGTGTTCTGCATAAAAAGGAAAACAATGGCTCCTATCAGCAGAATCACTTTAAATCCTGACAACTTCATGATGATCTTTCTGTGTTTAAAAAATAGTTCCTATCGTGGCAGCAAAATAGGTATTGCTCCCGTTCTGAAAATGACTGTATATGACTTTTCCTCCTGCGAATGCATTCTTCACTACTGGTAGCGTGAAATGAAAATTAACATCAACCTTTGCCTGCCAGAAATCCGACGACTGAAAAGCATAATTCTCCTTCAACATCTGGTTAACGGATGGTTTTCCTGAATTGTTGAAAACCGCACTGTTCTTGTACACATCCGTCACGGAAACTCCCAGAGAAACCGAAAGAGCCAAATCACTGCTAAAGGTTTTCAGCCATTGATAATCGGCACCGTAGATCATTCTGCTAAGCTCAACAACAGACAGCGGATTGCTGTATTTTTCCTTTTCCTGAACCCAACCGAAAAAAGGAACCAGTGAAGACTTCGCTTCTGTATTTTCCATCTGCAAAAGTCCTTTAAGGAGGATATGATTGATCTTATGATTATATCTTTCCACTGTTCCGATCCGGATATAGTTTCTGGAATTTTCATTCAGGAATAAGTTTTCCGTTCCTTTTCTTTCTGTACTGCTTCCGTCGGCTGAAATTCCCCAGACGATCTTTCCGGAATTAAAAAACTTCCCGAGGGATACATTCAAGCGCTGTTCATCGATTTTTGAGGCATTGAGATCTGTATATTCGGTCAGGAATTTATCCATGTTAAATTTTTTAAATCCCAGATTTAGATACCAGTTTCTGTTACCGGCTTCGAAAATCTGTAAACCTCCTCCATACGCCCAGCCTTCATAATAGGCCTGACGGAGTTTCCCGGAAAGCAGTTCGTTGTAATTGCCCAGCCCGCTCATGTTATAGATCATAGGAAAACCCTGGTTGCTGACAAAGCTCAGATCATGTTTCTGAGTGTATTTTTCTCCTTCCAGATAAGCTCCGACTTTAAATTTTTCAAGGACCAGTTTATTAGCTCCCAATGCTAAAGAAAAGTTGGCTGATGTATTTTTTGGCCGTGGATCTACATCCCTGTAGCTTAAATTGGCTCTGTAGCTTCCGGTAATCCCGATTGTATAAGAATTGATCGCCTTTGAATAGCCTCCTGAAAAACTGTAGTTCTCAAACTTCATATCTCCTCCCACACTGTCGGCGGCTACGTAAGGATAGATCAGGTCATAATCAGCATTTTCGTTCCATACCATCTGTTTTGTTTTTCCTTTGGTGTAAGAGGCACTCCCCCAAACCGTTGTTTTAGAATCCAGATTTTGTAAGGAATAAGCTTCAGCGCCCCACAGATTTTTCCCTTTTCCTTTCTGCTGAATTTCATTAGGAGTATCTGTGTTTTCCGTTATCAGTTTAAAGATGGTGATATTGGACTTCCTTGCTCCCAACTTATTGGTAGGATTGACATTAAGATTGTCTTTAAAAAATCTTTCATAACTGTATTCCTCACGAACTTTTTCCATGATGGAATCATTCACCTGAGCCTGGAATTTTGCACAAAACAAAACGGTAAACAGCAAAAGTATGGAACGAAAATTTTTCATTTTAATTAAATAATGAAGGTTTTACCCCATGTTCAAAATCTGCTGTGGAATTGTTCGTATCCTTAAAAAGATTTTTGCCTTCGATGTTCTTTCCGATTACTTTTCTGCGGACCGATTTTCCGAAACGGTTTTTGTCTCCATCAAATGCACTTACCGAAGTCCAGCCCATATCCAATGACGGTGAAGTCACCACCCACTGGAAGGAATCCTGTACACTTAAGTTTACCGCATCTGTGATCCATTCATTCGGAATTTTAACGGCAGTTCCGTCCATCGGATAGGCTTCTCCTCCAAACGTAAGGGTATATTGGTATGTGTATGAATTTTGCGCAATCAAGGCATCACTCGTCATTCCCTGGGGCATACGGGCCAAAGCATAAGCATAATATCCCTGGGTATGAATTACCATTTTTTCAAAGACGTTCACCATTTTTGGAACAGCCGGATTGTCGATGTCATCCGAATCTTCTTTGAAAATCTGAAAATTGGCATGGGAGAGATTGATAGATAAACTATTAAATTCCTTGTGATTGATGGCATCTTCTGCAATGATAATAGATTCGCCAGCCTTTACCGGATACGTATTTCCTGTTCCGGGAATTCTAATGATCGCTCCGGCAGATAAAGTACCTGCCATGATATTTGGGGTGTAATCCTGCTTCTCGTTCGTCATAAAAGCTGACTGGATCAACAGCATTCCATCTGCATATAAAGTCTGGTCTGTATTGTTGGTGATCTTAAAATATTGGTCTCCGAAGTACATGGCGCCCTGTGGTGTTTTGGTGCCCGTGAAAAATACTTCCTCCAGAATAAGGTCACTGCTTCCTGACCTTAAAGCCAGATCAATAGTTTTGCTGACCTCACTGCCATTGATGACAACGCCTGTCTGTACTCCGCTTACTTTAGCTTCTGTAAGTTCAGCGTTATTGGTGTAAACGATGGTCCCCTCTGCCGTCATATGATAGGTTCCTGAAGGAAGAACTACCTGTAAAGTATTGGTGTTTTTAATTTCCTGAGTCGTCGTAAATCCGGTGTTCAGTTCTTTGAAAGTTACTGTAAGATGTTTGTACTCTTTCACCTGGATGTCCGAAGGAACTACTTTAAGTTCCAATTTTAATGAAGTCTGTGATTCCGGCGAATCTGAATCTGAAGAACAGGCCGTAAAGCTGACCAAAGTACATAATACGATCAGTGTTCGTAATAATTGTTTTAACATAGTGTATTGAATTGAATTTGTTTATAAATTGAAATTGATCTCCATTCCGAAGTAAGGGTCCTGAGCTCCTTTCCTGTTGATGGTCACTCCATTCACCGAATATGGCGCATAATAACTGAAGAGCCTGCTCGCAAATATGGAAACCACAATGGCTTTATTTCTGAAGCTTTTGGTAACTTTCAGATTAAGATTCATTTCCATCGGCCGTCTGGTGGTATTATAGAGATCGTTATTCTGAGCAATAATTAAACTTTCAAGAATGGTTCCCTGAGCTGCTTCCGGATTGAATGGGAAGATATTCCCGTTTTGATCTACATAATGGCTGGGAACGCCATTCATAGGAGACAGTTTCCTCATCGAATACCATGAAAACTGAAAAGAGGAGGAAAATACAAGATCCAGTTTGGGAAAGTACGTATCCAGCATAAGATTGGTATTCAGTACTTCATTGGCGGAATTCGGTTCCATGCCTTCGTATAATCCGAGGTATGGATAAGGTCTTCCGTTGATGACTAAATCTCTACTTCTGTATACCGGCATACTGTTTCCGTATTTTGTGCGGAACCAAGCTCCATTCATAGTAAAGCGAGTATTGATCACCGGAATACGGTTGGAGGAATACTGAAATTCTACTCCTTCTTTATCGATTCTGCTTCCGTTTCGCTGGGTTGTGTATAAGAAATTTTCATTGATCGTTTGATAAGGAAGCGTATTCACATCCGGCGGCGCAGTCATTCCCGCATGATTAAGGCCTGCGGTGTCATATTTTTTGTACTGATATCCCGCATATTGGTTCATAGAACGGAAAGCATTGTCCATATTTTCTTTGAAAACCGTCACCGATAACTGATGAAGTCCCAGGCTGAAATCCATCCTTGCTTCAAACTTTTCATTCACCGCAGGCTCTATTTCAGGGTTTTGAGGATTATAGATCATGGTTTTATAATTCACCCTCCTGTAATTCGGATTGTTGTGGAAATAATTCAGCTGCTGAACGTCTTTGTAAACCAGTTCAGGGTACAAAAGGTTCAGGTCAGGAAAGAGACTTTGCTTTCCATAACCCAGCGTTAAAGCAATCTGCACTTTTTTATTGGCCATCTGAAAGGAAGGAAATCCCCACTGAAGATTCGCTCTAGGATCGGCATAGATTTTTCCATTCATTGTAAAATTGGAAGGAACATTCTGCATCGAGTTTCCTCTCACACCTAATGCCACGGTCAGCTTATTTTTACCCAGATCTATCGTACTGATGGATTCCAGGAATAAAGCTGCCGTACTGTAAGCAGGGACATCGTGGTAAGCACGAGGCCTGAACGTAGACTTCGGGTCAATGGGTCTGTACACATCGAACAGCTGTCCTCCACCCCAGTTTTTACTCAGCTGCCAGTCGAAACCTGTATTAAATTCATTTTTAAGCCATTGATAATCAAGCTGGAAATTGTTCACCATCTTCACAAATAGATCAAGAGGTTTCCCGTCTACCTGATAATCCGAAATATATTGAGCTTGCGGATAATAGCCGTCATACTCCCCTTCCGTTCCGGATAAGGGGAAAGCCGTTGCATTCTCCAGCTGGATAAATTTGGTCTGCTTGATTTTATCAAACCTCTGATTCACCGTCGCCTGAATTTCTGTAGACCGGTAAAATGAAGGTTCTGTTTTCGTGTAACTGATCAAATTAGACAAACTGAACATATGATTATTCACTTCATAAGAATTCAGGTCGGACAGGTCTACATCCGGATCAGATTTTGAACCGTCGAGAGAACCAGTGTAGCTCAGATGAGACTGCCATCTGAAAGTTCCTTTATCGTATTTTTTATCTTTTGACACCGCCAGATTGGCTGTGATTCTTTTATAATTTTCGAGTCTGTCCCTCGGATCAGATTTGGCATCAAGATAATCCAGACCGGTATTGATTTTCAGGTCGCCTTCTTTGTTTTCAAAACCTTTGCTTACCGCGAAAAGTTTGCTGTAACCATCCGCCTTAAATCTGGCTTTCCATTTGGAGTATCCGGATTTATTAGTAATCTTTACAATTCCTGAGGTCAGGTTTCCATGAACCACAGAAGGAATTCCCCGCAGTATTTCCACACTTTCAATCTGATCGGTAGAAATACTCCGCATATCCACACCGCTTGTGATATTCAGCCTTCTTTTCAGGCCGTTATTGTTTTTATCCAAAAAATCGTAGCTGTACTGAAGGTTTGCTCCTGAATTCAGTGGAGCTCCGTCAACAAGAAAAGTCGTTCCCATGGATGAGGTGTTGTAATCACTACCCGGATTTCCTGTTTCCCTAAGATGGATTTTATTGACCTGGTTCAAAACCGGATCGTTGGATCTTCCACCGGGAAGCAGTTCCAGAATGTCGGTAAAGCTGGAGGGCTGAAGATGCTGCATTGCTCGCTGACCAATAACTGATGATGAAGTCAGGCCTTTTCCTTCTTTGGCAGTAATCACCACTTCTTCGATACTGTTGATCTTTTCGGTGAGATAAACGGTAAAGGTTTCCGCTTTAGTGACTGTTATTGTATTGGAATATCCAAGATTATTATTCTTTCGGATTTCCACCTTATAACTTCCCGGAACCGCTTGAAGTATAGCTATCCCTTTATCATTCGTGAAAATTTTATATTGGTTTTCATCCGACTGCATTTGGAGTTCCAAGCCCTGGGCAGATCCGAAATTATGGTCTTTCACCTCGAAAGTAATGGTCGCACTTCTGTCCTGTGCTCTGAGCGTAGAAACTGTAAGAAAGAAGAAAAGGAAACTGAAAAATTGGAATTTAAAAGTAAATTTTGAAACATTATTTAACATCAAGCATTATTCTTCCGGCAAAGTTAGGAGCCTCAAAACAGCTTTACTAATTTTATTTAGAATAATTTAAAATAATTGATATAAATCATTTTACTTGTTTTTAAAAAGTGAATTATTTACATGAGAAAGTCTTATTTCAAATTCAAATATTTCTAATCTTGCCCGGATTCACAGTGGAATATTTTTTGAAACATTAAGGTAAATGAAGAGGTAAGGAACGTTAAGAAAAATCAACAGATTTTTTTTTAAGCTGCATTGCTTAAAACGAAGCTTTCCTTACTATTCTTAAAAGCTTAATGAATCTTAATGGTTTAAATATTTACATTTTTTTCAACCAGCAAAGAGACACAAAGTTTCTTAACACTTAAGTTATTTTTAAGTTAAAAGCTTGATAAATAAAAGTTTATATAAGCTTAAAAAAAAATCAGAGATTTTTATATTTTCAACAGTAAAATCTGTGCAATTTGAGAAATCTGCGGGAGATTTTTTTATCCTACAAAGATGTAAAAGGGTTTTGAATTAATAATAGGGTGATGTCTATTCTACTGAAGAATTCCCCTCGTATTTCATTTTATTGATCAGAGGATTCGCATACATCTCTAAGAAAAATTCTTTTGAAACGGCATCAGAAGGATCGATACGCATATCCAGTCTGCGGACAAACAATTGTTTTTCCTGTTCCGTGTATTCTGAGGCATAGGTATCAGTTTGGTGAAGCAGGTCATAGGCAATAAACTTGGTGGGCCAGAGCTTATAGTTCTGTATGATTGAATCGTCAATGATCTGGGCAATTGCCTGCAGCTGCTTATTTTTGTTTTCAAAATTCACTGCGATATCATCTAGTTCTGTGTCCAGTACAGTACCGGCATGCAGATGGATTCTTTTCTTTTGACCCAATACGCCGCTCAGCATGGTCATAAAATCCTCATCTTTCCCTTTAACGTACTCCTCATCTCTGTGTTTGGCCAGAAGCTGAGGCATTTTTAAGGAATCGGTAGGATCATATTCATAAGAGATGGATATCGGAACAATCTTCAGTGTTTTAAAATAATCGGTCAATGAAAGATCCCCGGCTGCCATCGCAAGCATTTTCAAAACGCCTTGCTGGGTAGCATCATTTCCATCTTTGGTACGGCCTTCACGCTGAGCAATCCAAACAGACCGCTTTTCAACATGCAGAAGCTGCTCGATATACTCAGACATGATCTGGGAACTCTTCAGCTGTTCACGAATCGGCAATCCTCTCTGAACTAAAAAGTTACGGTTCAGTTTGGCCAGTACATGTAAAAATGTTTTTTGAACAAGATTGTCCCCGATCGCGGAAGAGGTCATGATAAACTCTTTTTCCAGCAATACCAGATTCAGCAGCGAAGTGTCCAGAACAATATCCCTGTGATTGGAAACGAAAAGATAAGGAGTATTTTTATCCAGCTGATCAAACCCGGAAGTCGTTAAACCTTCCGAGCTCTTCGCCAGAATCTGACGAATGGTGTGGGCTATAAAATTGTGCTGAAAATCACTTGTAGAATGAATATTTTTAAACTGTTCACGCCAAACCTGTTTATCAACATCAGGAAAAGTGAAACCCATCAGCGCTTTCATCATGGGATCACGGGCTATTCCCCGTAATGCTTCATTCACTTCACTATCATAAAAAGGCCTGATTTCATCGAACTTCGACATGCAATTATTTAAAAATTAAAACTATTTTGCAAAAGAACAAAAATTTATCGAGGATAGGTTACAATGTTTGTTAAAGTATGGCATTTTTCACCATAGCAACTATGTTCTACATACCATTGCATCCTTCAATCAAATGTTATTGTTGTACGGTCATCGTGGGATAGGCGGCTATATAGGTTTTCAGCAACTTTCCTTTGCTGGAATATTCTGAAACCTTGTATCCTTTATCCGTATCTATCATCACTTCGTAGCTCCCATCTTTTTTGATTACTTTACTTTTGCCTAATCCATATCTGATTTCCTTACCAATCAGCTTCCCTTTTTCATCAAATTTCTCTTCCATCAACGTAGCCTCTTTTTCAAGGTTCTTAGTGCTGGTACGGCTTTCTATTGTATTGGTTTTGCCATAATAAAATGTACGTGTGCCTTCAATTTCATCCTCAACATCCCAACCGGAAAGATTCATTTTTCTTGAATAAACCACTTTTCCATCTATCGCTCTTGATTCACTTTTAAAATCGCCATTGGGTTCAAATTGTTTTTCATAGAAAACACCCTGATCAAAGTAGCTGGTTTCCATCAGAGTGCCGTTTACTTTTTTATCGATTCTGATCAGAACATCGTCTTTGTATAAAGCCTTGACGGCGAAATTTTTATCCGGTGTTTCAAAATTCATTTCACCATCAATTTTGCCCTGATCATTAACTTCAAACAATGATTTAAAACCTTCAGAATTGCGGCCTTCTTCATCCATTACCACTATATATTTTCCGGGAGCCAATGTTTTACCGTCTTTATATCTGATGTGCTGTGGCTCATGTTTTTCCATCTCTTTTCCAATACTGAAATCTTGTAAATCGCTTTGTTTAATTGTGATTTGCGCATTTGCAGAGACAGCAATGGCTAAAAGCAAAAGGGTGAATATTCTAAATTTCATAAGTATGCGTGTTAAAAGATGATTCCGGGTTCATAATCCGAACTTAAAAAAGGTAATTTCCTGAAATAAAACTATTTTACTTTTTCCAGCAGATATAATTTAGCCCCTGAGAATGCCAGCTTAGGCATCAGATTTCCTTCCAGTACCATCGTTTTGTTGTTGACATCGATCACTGAAATATAATTGTTGGAATTGTATTCTATATAATTTTCCTTTTCTTTGGTGACAGGATTTTTCCCGAATTCCATAGAATATTTTACCCAGTCTTCTTTTTCAGCACTGCAGTGTACCGGTTTAAATTTAGACTTTTTAGCTTTGAATATAATCTGATCAAAACCTTCAGCACAGTCCGACGTAAAAGAACTTTCCGGATTCTGATCATTCGTAAAGTCTTCAAAAGATCCTTTATAGGCTCCTACTACTTTCCAGGTTCCATCCACACGGTCTTCATCTATTTTCCCTTTGGCTTTGCTTACGGCCCAGCTGATTCCGTTTACTGTTCCTTTTACCACTTTGTAGCTTACGTTAACGGCTCCTTTTACTACTTTGGCAGCAGTGGATACTACACATGAGTTGAGGATGAGGGCGACTGAGGCCAGGATTAGTATTTTTTTCATATCATCAAGTTTATCAGGTACGAAGATAAGATTTTAAAAATATTGTGATGATTCCGGGAGCACAATTTAGCAACGTTCAGCTTTTTAAGATCCAATCCCATCAAAAGAATATAAAAACAGCAAAAACTTACGCCTTTGCTGCCTCTGGTTGTAATTATAAAATACTCAAGATTATTTTTGAACGAAAACACTGTGTGGAATAAGAATATCACCCCCTTCCCTGCCATACTGTGGCACAATAAATCCTTTAGGCTCATAACGGTTGGTTCCGGAATTATAGTACCAGTTTGCACAGCCGCTTATCTGAAGTTTAATATGATAAATATGATCATAAGCCTGTTGCTGAAAAGCCCCAAAATCAGGGAGAGATTTATGGAGATCATCCAGCTCCAGACCATAGGCATCATGTAGCCTCATCGCTTCGGTACAGGCTTCCTGGTAAGAAAGATTATATTGGTGACTCAGAATAAAGATAATATTCAGACTTTCGCTTTCTATTTCAAGTTCTTTTTTCAGAGAAGCAAAATCATTCTGAATGACTATAATAAGAGAAAGCAGCTCTCTGCAACGCTGTACAACAGGATGATTATAAATAAAAACCGGTAACGGAGAATGGGTGGCAGGATCTATCAGATCTCCATACGGCCACATTCCAATTGAATACTTTCTAAAACTGAGATAATGCGGAAGTAACGGATAGGTTCTTTTCTCTGCTTGTTTGAACGGGATTTCCTCCACCATTCCATAGATGATAAATTCATAAAAATTGATGGCTACCCTGTCCAGCCAGAAACGGGGCATAAAAGTTTCCCATTCTTTTCTAGCCTGTGCCATCTGTCTGAGAATACCTATTTCATCCGGATTTGGATCTTCACCCATCATGACTTCATATACCCGTTCTGCCATATTTTTCAGTTCTTTTGCAGGGGTCATTCCGAAATAATCATCAAAAAGGGTGATGTAAATCATCAGTCTGGCACATGGGCGCATCCGTTCTATACTGTCACACGTGGGATTCATATAAGTAGCTACTCGGGATAGAAACTGAGGCTTACATCTTTTTATTCCTTCTTCGGAAATAAAAGTATAATCATTGTCATACCAATCTTTCTCTTCATCATCAAAGGCGTTGGCAATGGGGCTTGTCACTGTTGGCCACGGATAATGACATTTTGGAACTATTAATTCTTCTCTCATTCAGTTAGTTTTTTTTTATTTTAAATGGTTTTGATATCATTACTAATTTCCGGCCAGGCAAATCCCACTCCTCCATGCTGGTATCTTTCGGTTTCCAGATAAAAAGAATTCACTCCCTGAAGTCCAACTCCTGCGTAATACACGAACTTGTCTACGTGCTCCTGATATTCACCGAACTCGCGGTATTCAGCGTGTAAGGCAAGTACTTTGGCCAATTCTTCATTATGGATTTTAAATGCCTGTTCGCAGGCATCCTTCAGTGAGAGATTGTATTCTTGCTGCAATACAAAAACCAGGTTAAAAACCTCTGTTCCCTTCGCCATTTCTTTTGGCAGAGAGTGAATATCATTTTGCCATGCCACCACCAGGGTCATATGAGAGATCATTTTCTGAACGACGATATGCTCAAAAATATGTTCGGGAAGCACGAGGCCTGATTCAATCTCACCCAGGATCAGATAGGGACGCATAAGAACAGAATATTCACGAATGGTTTTGAAAAGCGTGAGTGACGGTGGACGTTGGGCTATTTTATAAGGATACTCCAACTCGATCCCATATCTGAAGGATTGATAAAAATAGTAAATAAAGCGTTCAACCCATATATCGGGCATCAAAGCGCGGAATTCCTCTCTTATCAACGCCATATGCTGATAGAGTGCATTTTCTTCCGGTTTTGGCTCTGCTCCTCTTAGAATGTCTACACAACGGGTCCGTAGCTGTTGGATTTCCTCCAGAGAGGAATGTTCCACCTGATCATCAAGAGCCACGTACTGAAGCATAAATCTGTTACAGGGAATACTCTGCTCATAGGTCAGGTCCGGCCACATACGCGCGGTACACATGTGCAGCCTCATTCTTTTGTATGTTTTTCGTTGTTTTTCCGTCAGGAAAGTGTAGTCATTGTCAATCCAGCCATCCATATCTTTTCCCATCTGTTCTGCATGCGGATTGATAAGGTCTGGCCATGGATAATGACCACGGGGCAGATAGTCTTTTGAATTATATTCTTCCGGTTTCATCTTGTTTAAGCTTTAAGTTTGTAGATTAGTTATAAGTGTATTCCTCTTTAAAGTCTTTTTTATATTTGGTTCAGTTTTTCTTTCAGCTCTCTGGCTTCAGGAAATTCCATGGCATTGTAACGACCAAGTTTGGTAGAGATGTTCTTCCATCCGCTCAGCACCATACTCATGTAATGGACCCAATTGACAACCGCATCCTGCCAGATCCCAAAATCCGGTAAAGAAGCCTGCAGGGTCACAAATTCTTTCAAATCTTCGTTATGGAGACGCAGATCTTCCAGACAGGCATCTTCCAGGGAAATCTGGCGTTCATGCTGGATAACTTTCACAATATTGTAATAAACACTATCTGTGGCTTCGTCTTTCACCACTGACTGCACTTCGTTGAAATAAGTTACCAGATGGCAGGCAAGGGTCTGCAGACGGCAGATCACCGGATGTTCGTGGATTTCGGGTGGCAAAATGATTCCTGTTTCCACCTCTGTAAGCTGAAGAAATGGATACAGGCAGATCGAGTTTTCTCTTAATGCAATACATTCTTCTACGGTTGGAAACATCTTTTTTTCTTTGTAAATGAGCTCGGTTTCAAGACCTGTAAAATATCTGCTGATCATTTTTGTAAACCTGACGATAGATTCCTGAGGAATGAACTGCAACAACTCCTGCCTTAATGAGGCCAACATGGCTCCCAATGGTATGGTAGATTCTGCAGCACTTATTTCACCTTTCAGTACTGCCACCGACTGGGCATGTATATTCTTAATATTACCGGATACGCTTTCCTCATACAGATCGTCATTGTACAGCGTCCACAGCATCAGTCTGCAAATCGGTTTGAAACGCTCAGGTGTTGCTGTAGGAAACCATTGGGCAGCGATATGGGCTGTTTTGGTTTTCTTATACTTTTTACGGAGATCGGGATTCTGCTCATACAGCCACAGATATTCCCCATCGATCCACTGGTTCTCGGTAATCTCCTGCAGCTGTTCCGCATTAGGATTTTTTAATGTAGGGAACGGGTAATTAAATTGTTTGTTGAGTAATTCAAGTGTGTTCATGGTTTATCGTTTTTTTATTTCACATTGGGGTCGTATTATTTAATATGAGGGGTTACAATTGATGGCTGTTCAAATGGTACAGAAAAAACGCAACAACGAAATACAGAAAATCTTCCGGGTAATTTAATCCCAACCTAAACATAAAGCAGATGGAAAATTATACAGAATTGACAGGAAATGGCTTATCCGTTTCAAATTGCCACTTCTATTTTATATGTTGGGGGAGATGAATATCAAGGTTAGCTGATTATCCAATTTTTAAGAAAAATTTTCATAGATTTTGATTTTATGGTTAATGTTTTTAGAGTATTAGTTTTGAGTAATGAAAATAAAAAAAAATACAATACGATTCGATTTTATTTCACACAAGTTTGAAATTATATACAATAACCATTTGATATCCCATTATTTATAAGCTTTTTATGTGAAACAAAAATTTAATTAAAGCTGGAAATACCCGTTTTTTGATTTTTTGTCGCTTTTTAATACTCCATTGTTTAGCAAAAAACAGTTGAGATCACAGAGAATCAACACATTTCCTGAAGAAACCTTCCTTCAGTTGATGATATTCATCAGTTAAACATTCTATAATGATGATGAATTAGAAAATAAATTTAAATTTGCCATGCAAAAATCGGCAGCGAATGTGACGCTCACTCCAACGAGGGAATCTGCCATTTTATAGCAGCTTTAAACCCGTAAGACCACTCCTACATTAAAAGATTATCAATGATTTTTCCAAAGGCAAAAAAAATAGCCAAAGACCTTGGCTGGTATAAAACAAAGGACAGTGTATTTGGACTTTACAAAGGATACTTTTTCAACGTTTCAGATGCAAGTTTAATGACCACTCCTCAATTCAAACTTGTAACGGCAACCACCGGCAGCTTAACTGAAGAACAAGAGCTGCACCTCAAAACAGAATTAACCAACAACAAAAGAAAATTAAAGTTTACCTACTTTGAAATCAGCAACCATGTGATTTTCTTTAAATTCGTTGAAAACGTAACGCTTACTCAACTTAAGACGGTTTATGCTTTGCTCGACTTTTTGGTGGATCTGTTCAACAAACTCAACCTACCAGAGCAAAACCAATGTCATAGCTGTGGCAAAGATCAAAGAATCAACTATTATGACCTGAACGACACCGGTGTCATTCTTTGTGATACGTGTTTCAGCCGGGAAAATCAGAGGTTCCACGACATTGAAAAAGAAAGAATTTCAAAAGAAAAAAATTATCTGACAGGATTTCTAGGCGCGCTTCTTTTTGCAGTTCCGGGAATTATTCTTTGGGTTTTGTGTGCTGTTTATTTTGAAAGACTGGCCTCCGGAATGGCATTAGCTATCGCATTCCTCGGAATTTTGGGCTATGACTACTTCAAAGGATTGCATGGAAAATTCACCAGATATATTATTGTTCTTACAAACATCATAAGCATCCTTATTGCCAACGTGACGACGGTCATCACTTTACTGGTAAAACAGGGTTTGACCATTAACCACGCCATTCAGGAATTTCAAACCAATGAAGCCGTTAAAGACTTCTTTTATCAGAATATGGTTATTTCTTTTATACTGGCATTTCTTGTCTGGATCTGGCTCTTGTTTTTCAGGAAAGACGACACATTAACGATACAACCGGCAGAGAAATTTTAGATTTTAAAAGATTTCAATTTTTTTACAGACGATAAAAAACCAACTTTTACAAGTTGGTTTTCTTTTTTCAGTTCGGTTGAACATTTTAATATCGTATGAACCCGAGAGCAAAGAGCCTCTCTTCTATTCTCATGTTCACATACGATTTTGCGGGCTTTATGCATGTTTGCAAAAAATCCCGTTAATAAAGGATTTACCCCCTTACCTAAGGGGGTCCAGGGGGTTGGGTAAGGGGATCTACGCCCTTCGGAAGAGCCTGGAGGTACTTATACAACGGGATAGAGACAGTTCAGAAGGGTCTTGAAGGGGTTGGGTAACCGGATCGAGGCCCTTATTTAAAGGGATAAAGCCACTTGCGTAACGGGCTGGAGGGGCTTCGGAAGTGGCTGGAGACGGTTGGGAAAGTAAATCGAGAGACTTTCGGAATGGGTAGAGGGAATTGGGAAGAGATACTCCCTCTGTTCAATGGCAAAGCCAACTTTCAAAAAGTTGGCTTTTATTGTTCAGGTATAAAGCTTTTCAATTTACACTGTCGTTGAAATACACGCAGATCATGTAAGAATTTCCCAATATATTTATCGTTTTGTGAGACTATAAAAAAATTATGAATAAAATTGAAATATTTAAAAAATAAGATCTTATACTATTAAGATCTTATACTATAAAGTAAGAGGAAAATTTCTTCTCCGAAATTCCTCTAAATCTTTAAATTGGTCAAGTTTCAACGTTAAAATTTCTTTATTTTTTTCACTTGAACTATGATGTTTGATTAAATTCAACTCTCTTGCAAAATATAGTTTCCCTGCTAATTCATAATATTTAAAATTTGCTTTTTTTGCACTATCAATAGCTTCATTATATAATTTGATACCTTCATCAATTTCATTAATTTTTATAAAATACAGAGCATTGGTTCCTAAAGCAGTAATAGCCGATTCTTTATGAATAGAATCTGGATTGCTTCTTATGTTAAAGTTTAATATCTGTAAATATTTTTCAGCTTCTTTTATTTTATTTAATTGTAAAAGAGAAAAAGCCAAGTTGTTAAGTAAAGTAGCTTCTGGATTTATTTTTAATGCTAAATCACAAACTTTAGCCGAAGTATCAAAATCACCGCTTGTTGTACACAATAGATGCGATGTAAAAATAGCTGGTTCCGCAGAATAAGGTACATCTAGGAACCATCTTAATCCATTTTCGATAGCACTAGCCCAGTTTTCTTCATCTCTGTATTTGAGTGCTAATGCTTCAAAATTGTTTTTAACATTTTTAATATTATTATTAGTTATAGTACTCAGTCTTTTATCGTGATTTAAAATAAATTGAAATTGTGCTAAACTATTATCATTTGGAAGTTTTAAAGAATCATTAAAAAATACTTTTGCTTTTTTAAGATTTCCACTACTTAATTCTAAAGTTCCTAAAGAGCTATTTAGTTCTGACAAATCAAAGCTAGTAAATTTGTTAGACTCTCTCTGTTTAAAAGCATTTTTTATGAATGGTGAGAATTTATTTAATGATGAAGAAACGGCAATGTGGGCAGAAGTAAGCCAAGGATCTAAAGCAGTGTTTGTACTTTTTCTAAGGTAATAGATAGCTTTTTCAGACATATCATTTTCTATAAAAAATCTTGTTGCACATCTTAAAACATATCTATTGTTGGGAGCAAGATACAATGCATTTAAAATACATGTTTCTGATTTTTTTTTATTTCCCTCTATTGAATATAGCCGAGATAATTCAACCCAATTTATAGGATTTTTAGGATTATCTATTGTTAGTCTTTTATATATATTGATATGATATCTTGCTGTACTTTCAATTAAATATTTTATTTGTGATACCAAATTCAAATTTGCATCTTCTTTATCACTTATATTTTCATGTTGTTCATCCTCTTCAATTTTGTTTATTGAATTGCTTAATTTCAAAAGCAATTTTGAAGGTTTCGAAGAATTATTAATAAATTTAATTACTTCTAATATAGTTTCATCTATTTCGCTATTAGATATAAAATGAGCATTTATTAAATCCGCTGCAACACCAATTGTTTTTTTATTTTCCCAATCATTTTTTAATTCATTTAAATTGAAAATGATTTCTGGTTTATTACTTAATTTTGATAACTCTCCTAAATTGGAAGTTGTATTAAAATTTCTCCAATTTGGAATTACCTCTCTATTATCTTTTTCGCGAATTAAATTCATTTTTTAACTTTATAAAGTAATTGTTTATGTAATAAATCTAGTTTAGATATTGTCTTTTGAAAATCCAACATGTATTTTCCTGTACTATTTTTATGCCCTCTTAAATTCGGGTCAGGATGGCAGCAATATTCAACTATTTTTTTTAATTCATCTTTGAGATTCTCATCATCTATTGATTCTTGGAATTCTAATAATGCAATTTGAAAAGAGTTTATTAGATATGGAAGAACAGCTTTATAATCACCACCCCATTCATGTGGCCAAAATTCTTTAGCTGTATTTTGAAATAGCAATGTTGTCATATTCAGACCGGAGAAATAAAATGTTATCATACTTCCGAATAGATAAAAATCTGTTGATTTTACCCTCATATCCCATTCTGTATGAATATATCCATAGAAATATTCTGGAGGGGAATAGTTTAGATCACCTACAAATCCTCCAAAATCATGGGGAGCTTTAATTTCTTTGCATAATGACCTCCCTAAATCTCCTATTTTGGAAACTTTCTTGTCATCAAAGAGCAATATATTGGAAGGCTTAATATCCTGATGTCCTATTTTAATTCCGTGTAACTGTTTTAATCCGACACTTATATTATGAAGAGATTGAAGTTTCCAGCATATATCAACTTTTGATGTAAAATCAATAACTGTTCTAATATCTCCATCTGCCATGTCAAACACCAAATAGGGAACTTTATTAATAATACTAAAGTTATCTAATTCAAATTCACCTTCATCAATAATTGTTGATACTTTATTTAAAGAGTTTCTTTTGCATCGATTAAGTAAATCTCTTTCATAAGTATAGGCATCTGTCATTTCTTTCATAGCGTCAACAATATTATTTGTTCCAGAATTAAAAAAGGAATGAAAATCAATAGCTTTCAAAAAAGCTATTCCGACTTCATCTTCAACAACATATGCTACACTAAAATTTCCACCAGTATTTTTTTTATTGGGAATGATTCTTTTGATAACTTTCCACCTATTATTAATTATTAGACCTTCTAATGACTCAGCAGCTGTTTGACTATTATACATGTATTACGTTTTATTCAAAAATAACAAAATGTAATTATTTAATAGCAGATTGAAAATCTTTATTTTATAAATAGCAAAAAATAAAAATAACTTTTAAGTCTTAATTATTTTATAAAATGTTGCTTACCTTGTATTTGAAATTTTTTTTTATTTTTTAATCAAAGATATTTTCGGCAAACGTCAAAACTCGTCGTATTAAAAATATTTTATATAATATGGTTTTATTATTGTTGAAATATTTTTTCTTATATCATTTTTTAATTGACATCTTTTTAATTTCTTCATCAGTATGATTGTCAAGAATCTTTGCATACCGGTAAAAGGTTGCCGTAGTCAATCCAAAATGCTTATAAATATCTTCAGGACGTTTCGTTACATCTTTGTATATAGTTCGCAGAAGTAACAGTTTAGAAATTGTTTCTGCTGTGTAACCTTTAGGTCTACCACCTAGTCTACCTCTTGCTCAGACTGATTGCAATCCTGCTTTGGTTCTTTCTCTTATTAACTCCCTTTCGTACTCAGCAAGAGAAGCCATTAAATTTAAAAATAGCCTGCCATTAATAGTTGAAGTATCTACACCATCCACAAGACCTTTTATTATAACTCCTTTGTCACTCAAACTTAAGACAAGATCAATAATATTTTTCAAACTTCTTCCCAATCTGTCTAATCTCCAAACATAAAGTTCATCATCTTCCCTGAACTGTTCGATCATTTTATCAGGTTCTGGACCGATTTAATTGGAATTTATTAAGCCTAGATTAACTTTCTTTTTTTGCGCAACTTTTTCTTTGATAGGTGTAGTCTATAAAAAACGAAAGTTTATTGGTTCATCCTCTACTGAAACTCGTACTCCAATAAAAGCTAAAAGAAATCTGATCCGGGAAATAAACTTTCTCAGACCTTATTTATGTTTTCTGTCATTTTTTATTGCGATACACATGAAACATTGGAAATAGGTTTAAATTTGTACTGCAGGAAAAGGCAGACGCTTGCAGCAGCTGACGGAAATTTTTAGATGCTATCTTCGGATTCATATGAACCTTGCCAGGTACTCTCTTTATGTTGAATTTATAAATATTAATAATCTATATGAAAAAAAAACTTTTATTTATTGTTTTATTTATTGGAGTATTATTGAATGCTCAAAAATTAAAGTTTAATGATTTTAAGCTCATTACTTACGATGTCGAATCAGATAATACTATCATTATCCATTCGTATTCAAGTATCGATAAAGATGGAATATTACATGTTTATTTAAAAAGATATAAAGACACTATTTTTTATAAATACCAACTGACCAAAGATGAAATTGATAAGGTTAATCAACTCCCTTCAAAAAAATTGGAAGATTTTGTCGTGAAAAAACAGTTGGAAAAGAATCATTTTTATGCCGGAAACAGGAATTATATCACATTCAAAGTCGGGAAGAATAACGATAAGCTTTGCTTTATTAAAACTTTTATGGATTCAGATTTTAATAGAATTATTACTTTACTTGAAGATAAAATTTATAAACAAGATGAATTAGCGAAATCAGCTAATTTTACTATTGATTTTGAATCTATAAAAAAAGAGATTCTCAAACAAAATGAGATAAACAGTTACCTACCTCAAAAACAGCTTCCACCCCCACCAATGCAAGCAGCTAAATAATTAACGGGGTTCCTTTTGCATAAAAAAAATCTTCAGTATAGTGAGAAACTGAAGATTTAAATTAATAAGCTTAAAATAGAGAAATAATAGAGATGATCTACATCACTATTTCCACCTTCCTATACATCCACCTCCTCAATCTCCTCACCGGCAGATATACAAAAATAACAGAAAGTATTCCTGCCAGCACACCCACAAGTACCGCCATTGCCGTAGCATCCAGCTTATAATATTTTGAAAAACCATACTGCGCAAAAAGTAATACAGACAATACCAGTAATCCGGTAATAAGTCCGTGCAGAATGCTCAGTTTGATCATCAGTTTCTTTTTATTGAGCTGCTCATCTACGGTAAATTCGATTGCGCCCTGTTCGGAAGCAATGATCACTCTGTTGATGATATCTATGGTAAGGACTACCGGTAAGAATATCGCCATGGGCAGGGTCAGCCTGGCCAGATTTTGGGTTCCGGAAAAAAAGTGCGTGTATCCTAATTCCTGAAAGCTGGCGTACGCAATAATGAAATTGAAGAATACATTCGGAAGGACATAGTAAATCGTCCGCTTAATTAAAAAGCGTTTCAGCGTGGTTTTCTTGAGTTTTTTTGGTGGTGGCGGCTTCAGTTTAAATTTCATAGCGACGAGGTCAGAAGTTCAATGGCTTTATTTTTAATGGTAACGGCTTCTTCTTTGGGAAGGAAATCCTCATTGGACATGAACGTAAAATCCATTTGTTGATTATACGTTGTTGCGACCAAAGTATTTGAATTCAGCCATGGAAAGGCAACAGTCGGACTGATGATGGTTTCCACCTTAAAATTTTTATAATCGCTTGGGATATTGATTCTTCCCATATTGGAAAGCGTTATATCATGCCCGCCTTTACTGGATTTCATCATAGAAACCATACGTTCAGCAACGGGATGCATCTGCTCACCCATCCAAAGAAGCTCTCTGGCTTCCATTTTTTCTATTTTTTCTACAAGATCTTTTTTGATCTGTCTGGCATTATCAAGTAGATCTGTACTTCCTTTTTTTAATGACAATTCAACGGTCGGTGCAAAAGCAAATACCTGATCCTGCCTGATCTCCGGAATAAAATGGCGGACATCTACAGGACTGATCACCTTCCCCTTTGCCTGCTTTCCCTGAATCTCCTGAAAAGCCTGCATAAATGAGGAACAAAGCAAAGCATGTACAGAAACACCATGAGCTTTGGACTTTTCTGTTATTTGTGCCGTTGTGGATGGATTCAACTTCCAATGGACCACATAATTTCCCCCAAGATTTCTTATCTTACTTTTGCGCTGCATAAGAAAAAAGAGCCGGGCCATCATCAGGTAAAAACGGGCTTTGCGCTTCTTTTTTTTCATATTGAAATCCAAAGGCAGAAAATCATCTACAGAACTGAATACCTCATAAGGCTGCAGCTCCACAGCAGGATCATCCAGTAAAGCAAGAAGTTCCGTCATCATGGTGACCAGGGAAGTTCCGTCGCAGATACAGTGAGGCAATACCCAGAGAATTTCCGATACACCCTGTCCTTTGATCCATACCAATTGGGCCAGTGGTTTTTTCTCATCTTTAAACACCCGGAACCACTCAGTTTCGGATTCCTGCAGCCAGTCTTCATCAGTCTTTCGCTCAACAATACGGAGCGGAATAGGTTCAATGTCTTCTACTTCTATAAAAAACGGATACTTTTCACTGCTGTTATCAATCCTTGTTCTCAGCAAAGGATGTTTTTGCTGGATTTTTTCCAAAGCAGCCTTAAAGTTTTCCTCAGGGATATTCCCCTTGATTTTTGCCGTAAATACACAATTGACAGGGGTTTCCGGATCAACATACATGATGCGTTCCACCATCATTAAATTTCGCCTGATCATAATACTGCTATATGGTCTAATTGTAATTTCACCGTCTGAATCACCTCATCACGAATGGCTAAGGCTTCAGCATATGGTAAGTATCCTTCACTTCCTACAAATGAAAAATCCATTTCCCCTCTGAATGTTGACGTTACCATCGTCGTGGTATTACCCAAAGGCCCGATCACAGAAGGACTGAAAATGGTATCCAGTGTAAATTCCTTGTATTGATGAGGAATCTGAATGCGTCCCAAGTTGGAAAACATACAATCGTTGGAAGACTTGCCATGCTTCAACAGCTTCGTGAAATTTTTCAAAGCATCATGCGCGGATTCCATCACCATCATGGTAATGTAAGGATTCAACTTGGAGGTTTTCCGTTCTACAGATTCCTGCATCAGTCTTAAATTTTCCGAAAAACTTATTTTTTGATTCGCTGAAACCACGATCATCAGCCCGAAAGCAAAAATATGATCCTCTTTGATCTGCTTTGCAAAACGTCTGATATCTACCGGACACGAAACTTTATTGAAAGCCTCTGCCCCTCTCACTTTTTTAAATGCCTGAAGTACCGCCGCACTCAGGAATGTATTAACCGTAACTTCCTGTGATTTACAGTAAGCAATCAGTTCCTGACTCATCTCTTTGTCAAATTTCCAGTGGATCAGATAATCATTTTGCCGGTCAATGGCCTTTTTGTTGACAGGAATACATTTGATGGCTGTTGCAGCCAGTCTTCCGATTACTTTTGCTTTCAGTTTTTGTTTGCGGTTCGTTAAAATCTCAGCAGGAACCACGTCATGAATTCCGAGTATGGGATTTTCCACTCCAATTTCTGCAGTAGGACGATCCAGGAGCTGTAAAAATTCATACAGGAAAGCCATCGCAGAACCCCCATCGCATAAACAGTGATGAAAAGAAAAAAGCATATCCGAAACCTCTTCCCCTTTGATCCATACAAAACGGATCAGCGGCAGTTCTCCGTAATTAAATAAGGTTTTCCACTCTCTTCCGGATTCTTCTTTCCAGTCGTCCTCTCCTTTTCTGGCCACGATCCGTATCGGGATGGGCAGAGGTCTTTCCGGAACTTCAAACCATGGGACATTGTTTTCATCATGACTGATGAGTGCTCTCAACCACGGATGTTTTCTCTGAATCTGATTCAGGGCATGTTGAATATTTTCCTCTTTAAAGGTTCCGCGCAACCGGAACGGAATCACCGCATTGAAGGGCTCTGTTCCGTCACCCAGCAGCATGCGCTCACCAAATAACAATTTTCGTCGCATAGGCTTATACCGTAACTAATGTTGAACGATGTTGCTGTACAAAATCTTCCAGAAGCTCTACCGCACGGTCATTACCGCCTGCATTCAGTAAGTTCGTCTGCACCTCCTTCGCTGCGTTTCTGTAGGCAGGATTTTCCAGCAGTTCAAAAACGGTTTCACGAAGAGCTTCAACACGCAATCTCTTGTATCGGATGCTGATTCCGCAGCCTGCTTTTTCAATTAATTTGGCAATATGAAAATGATCGTAAGCGATAGGGGTAATCAACATCGGTAATCCGTTGGTGAATGTATCATTAACGGTATTAAAACCTCCGTGGCAGATCACCGCATCCATATGAGGCATCAATGCAGATTGCGGCACAAAACCGTTCACGATGAAATTAGAAGGCCATTCATCAAATATGTCCGGCGGAGTGGCTGCGATAACCGTTACAGGCTGATCTGCAAATGCGGCAATTACCTTTTCAAAGAATGCTTTACGGATGTCTACCAAAAGCGTTCCTAAGGATACAAATATTTTTGGTGTCGTAGATGCTTCCAGCTTTTCCCAGTCAAACGGAGCCGGATTCGGACGTCCTTTTACCGGACCTACAAATCTCATATGGGACGGAACCGTTTCAAAATCCGCAAAAGTCTGTGACGTGAATACCAGATTCAGCTTATTGGAATGGATAAAAATGCCTTCATCATTGATCCCCACTTCTTTTTGAAGATCTTTGATCAGGTTTTGCTGCCATTCGAATATTTTGGGTGCATTATTTGCGGTATCGCCCATTACATCGGGAGGAACAGGCGTAGTTGTTACACACGGAATATGGTGTTTGTGAGCAAAAAGAGCTCCTCCGAAAGTGATGCAGTCATTCACCAGAACATCCGGTTTCCAGCTTTCCATCAGACGTTCCAATCCGGGCATCATCATCTTGGCAAACGGAACATAGGTTTCTTCCAGTGCGAGCTTTATCACTTCAGGTCCTGAACAGGCTGGACCGTCATCCTGTCTCTTTAAAATACGTTTGATATCCTCCTGAAACGGAATAAGATCTTCTTCAGGATAAAAATAACTTCCTCCTTCCGGAATGTGTTTGTTATCTAAAGGAGTAATTCCAAACCACTTTACTTCATGTCCACGGGCAATCAAACTAGCTCCCACACTTAAGGTCGGACTGATATGACCAAAAAACGGCGGGATCACAAATAAAAATTTAGACCCCGGCTTTATGGTTTCCTCAGCAGGGATTAATGCTTTTTCAAGCAAATTGGCTGCTGTGGCTGTACCTCCGGCTTCGGTGAAAGACTCACGAACCGTTTCGGCAGCTTCTTTATATTCTGAATTATTTAATATACTTTTCACGGCTTCGTTTAAGTGATGGGATTTAAATCTGTTAAAATTAAGGCGCTCTCCTGCTCCGGTACGCACTACGCGTCCTGCTACATGAGACTGATCATACGCAATCGGGATCACAACCAACGGAAGACCATTGGAAAGGGCTTCAGAAACAGTATTGTGACCACCGTGGCAAACAACTCCATCCAGATAAGGCAAGAGATCCAGTTGAGGAACCTGATGATACACCATAAAGTTCTCCGGCCAGCTGTCAAAAAGCTGCGGATCAGAAACCAATATAACGGTAAGATCTTCATCTTTAAAGGCATCTACCACTTTTTGGAAGAACGCTTTTTTATGATCATGATCGAAAGTTGTTCCGATGCTTACCAGGATCTTTTTGTGGGTACTGCTTTTCAATCTGTCCCAATCAAATTCACAGGAGATGCGGCGTTCCATAAGAACAGGCCCCGTGAACTGATAATTCTCCGGAAGATCCATTTCGCCAAAGAAATATTTTGAAGTTAAAACAAGTGTCAAAAGATCAGAAGAAGCCAATGAACGGTTTTCCGTTACTCCGATTTCTTTCTGCAGTTCAATGATCTTGTTGACTTCCCATTCGTGTACTTTTGGCAGCTCATCCATCATTTTAATGGCAGCCGGAGCGGTAACGGAGGTGCTGTAGGGAAGATTCAGTTTTTTAGCAGCACTAGCGGCCGCAAATAACTGATGATCCCCAATCACCATATCGGGTTGATAGTGTTTCAGCAGGGTAAGGATTCCATTGTAGCAATGTCTGTTTAAGGGAATCAGTACGTCATCGTAAAGAAACTTGATGCTGTCGATACCGTACACTACTTTTTTAGAAATAATATCAAGATAGCTCTCGCTTTCTCTTTTTTCCTCGTCGGTCTGGTCATATTGAATGAGTAAAAGTTCTCCCCCGACAGGAAGTTTTGTACTTAAATTTTTATCAAGACTGATCCAGGCCACTTCATGTCCTCTTTGCAGTAATTCTGCACCGATGCTTAAGGTTGGATTGACATGGCCTGTCAATGGTGGAACAACAAATACAAATTTAGCCATGATTTTGTGTTAATGTGTTAAATAATGATTGAGATAAAAAATGAACCATCGATTCTGCGATCTGTGCAGGTTCCTGTATCGGGACATTGTGATCCCCGGGAATCAGTTCCAGTTCAGACGGAATGATCTGTGTTTTCAGCCATTCTCCAGTAGGTTTACAGTTCGATTCAGATCCGTAAAGCAAAAGTGTGGGCGTATCCAGTTCTGAGAAATTGGCTTCCCCCAGAAAATGTTTTTCCCTGATCATATCTGCTTTGATGCTGGTTTTTTCAAACAGGAATTCATACATCCGGTGGTTTTTCTCCATCTGCCTTTTGCCCATCTGCACTTTGGTGGTGTCCGTAAAATTGGCCACATAATGTTCGAGGAATTCTTTGCTATATTCATCGATGATGTTACGGGCCTTTTCATCCTGAGGGTCCGGGGCTTCTATAACGACCAGCTGACTGACACGTTCCGGCGCTTTCAATGCCGTTTTCAAAGCAATCAATCCTCCGAAACTGTATCCGGCCAGATGTGCTTTTTTAAGGTTTAAAACATCCATCAGAGCCAATACATCGGATGACATACTTTCCAAATCATAGCCGTCTGTAAAACGTTCGCTCATGCCGTGACTTTTCAGGTCATACATCACTACGTGGAAATGCTTGGCCAGAACCGGGGCAATATTAAAATAATAAATGGAGAGGTTGCTGAACATCCCGTGGATAAGCACCACCGTCTGTTCAGCCCCTTTATTGAGTTCCTGAATATGAACCTGTTTATGGTTTACATTGATTATTGGCATTCGTAGATATAATTGATGATCATACGGAGGTCAAGGTTGATCAGTTCGTCTAAGTCCATAGAAGACAGCCATCCCGTGAAGTCAATCTGATCCCCGAAATGCGCTTTGATCTTCTCGGAAAAAGAAACGATTTCTATGCTGTCCATTTCCAGATCTTTCGTGAATGAACTGTCCGGAGTGATATCCATTTCCTCTACAAATTCAGCGCCTATCACTTCCGTAATAAAACCTTTTAAAAGAGTGAACAATTCTTCGTGATTCAATTTTAATGTGTTGTTTATAGTGTCCATCCGATAATATATTTTTTATGTTTAATAGTTTTTATTTCAGTTTGATTGATCCATAAATGATCTCCCTCGATATGGGTGATTTCAAAGGCTTTTGGATTTCCTTTCAGTCCGGTTCCGAGAAATTTTCCGTAAGCTTCTTTGGCTACCCAGAATTTGGTAGTCCATTCCGCCTGATCTCTGTCTTTTAATAAGGTTAATTCGTGATCGGTAAATACCAGGTCGTAAAATCCGGAGCTTCGTTCTTCCATGATCTCCATGTCGATTCCCACCGGGCGGCCCTGACGTGCAATACCGACCGCATCTTTTTCTTTATGAGCAAGAGAAATATGGATATCTTCCGTCACATCACCGATCAGATAAGGTTTTCCGACTTCATCCTTTCCTATTTCAAAAGTGATGGGGAAACAAGGGTGATTTTTCTTTTCACGGAGAAGATTTCGTACGGCATCTTTTACGGCTACACGGCTCACCATCCATTCTTTCCGCTTGTTGGGAAACAATTGCTGATGATATTGTTTTTCCGTCTGGTTGAAATATCTTTTAAGAATAAAATCCCACGAAGCCACTCTGGTATACGCCTGATGAAAGAAAAATACTTCAGGAGCTATTTCCTCCGAAAGACGGTTGTGCAAAGGCGACATAGAAACATTCCACAGCGGTTCATCGATCTCCAGTCGGCGGTTTTGCCATCCTGTAATCGCACACCATACTTTTCCGTCTCTTTTCAGGATAATATCGGCAATGGCAAATTCTTCATTAAGTTCGGTAAGGATGCAGGTGCATTCAAAAAGCCCATCCTGGTCTTCCATATCATCAAAGAATTCAATATCTCTGATTTTCACAGGGAAAGCAATACGGTCTTTGGTCAGGGTAAGCTGCAGCCACAATCCGAATAATTGTCCGGCATTATCCAGTAAGGATCCTTTTCCTCCGTTTCCTTTTATTTTTCCTATAATTCCCTTCGTTCCTACCGCTGAAATCTCAGTAATTCCCTGATACAATTCCCCATGGAACATATGTTTATCATAGATTTCTTCAGGTGTTCTTTCAATAGGCAGAAGATCCCCGATTGCCAGGTTAAAGGCAGGAACAGCTGGTGCAGATGAAGCCAGCAAGACTTCTGCATTCGCAAAGTTCTCGATATCAAGATAAGCATGGTTATTGGAGCGCCATTCTCCTTTGACTGTTTTTTCAAAAGGTTTGGCGACATTCATCCATTGAAACACGCTCACATTCATGATTTTATGAACGTAGGTTCCGGGTATTTCGGCCTGTGCTATTTCTGCTAACTGCTCAAAAATCATGGTCATCGGGATTACCGGTTCCATATCAGAGACATTGGTCCATCCTTTCGGCTGTCTCAATAAACTGTGATCGATGAGGTAAGGATGCGTATCTAAAGTGACATGCAAAAGCTTCGAGAAATTCTTACTGACAGGTGCTCTAGAAACCACAGGTCTTGGAACTGTAATTTCCGGGCGGTTTTGAAACAGTGTCAATACTTCTTCCTGCATCCGGATCATATCAGTGATATTTTCCTGGAACGCCTGAACCAGAGGATGACCTGTCTTAGCCACCGTCGCTGAAACCGTATTTTGTTTTGGCATCTCAAAAGACTGAGCCAGATTTTGAATTTCTTTAAAATCACGGATGATTGGCGACCCCAGCTGTAACTTGATTCCTTTCCCTGATGATTTTTTAGATTGATTCTGTACTTCTAAAAAGTCTAATGCTACGGTTTTACCTTCCACAAATAATGCAGCTACCACACGCTGCAGCTGAGCCAGTGCAGATCTTGTAGCCACACTCGAAGCAATCGTGCTGAATGCTTTTCCTTTCAATGTATCATCAATAAACCCGATCAGTCCTCCGGTTCCTATCTGAATAAAGAATTTTGCGCCTTCTTCATACAGTTTATCCGTCAGTTCACGGAAACGGACCGGCTGCACCAAATGCTCTGCGCTTAGTTTTCTGATCGCATCCTGATCGGCAGGATACGGATCCAAAGTCGTTGCTGACCACAAAGGGATTTTCGTTTGTTGAAACTGCGCTTTTTCCATTCCTGCTAAGATCACATCCAGTTTATCAGCGATAAACGGTGAGTGAAAACCGGATTGGAACGGCAGAATCTGATGAAAGATCTGTTTTGATTTTAACAATGGAACCAATACATCCAAGGCTGCATTACTACCACAAAGGATCACCTGATTAGGACAGTTGTCATTGGAAATATAAAGATTGGGAATCGCATCGATAAAAGGCTTCACCGCATCAATCCCTGCTCCGATCGCAATAAATCTGGAATCTTTTAATTCAAAGGTTTCCGGATTCAGAACATCAATCAAAGCTTTAACGGAATTCACTTCTGCCAGTTCTGAGGAATATCCTGCCAGCCATTCTCCCAAGCTGTGTCCCGCATTCATATCTGGAACAATTCCCAGTTTTTTCAGGGCGTTATCAAGGATGCTGCATTTGTTGAAAATTCCCAATGCATCGCTTAGTAAACCTTCCCCTTCTGTTTCGATAGGTTCGGTTAATCCAAAATAACGGCTCACACTGTCCACTTCTCCTTTCGCAAGGCCATCCAGACCCGGAAATACGAAAGCGATTTTACCTCCATCTTTCAGTAAAGGGGTGTTGGTGTACCAGATATCCTGTTTATTGCGCCATGGATTATTTTTAGCTACAATTTTAGTGGCTTTTTCTATTCTTTCAGGGGTCGGGTCGAATAACGCAATGCGGTAATCCCCTTCTCCTACTTTGTTTTCGTTGTTTTTTAAAGCTGAAAGCAATTCTTCATGGGTAGGCCTTGCCAATACTAAAACACGGTCTTTTTTCGGCATATCATAACCTTCCAAAACAACGTGTGCATTGATTCCTCCAAATCCGAAGGCATTGACAGCCGCTACTTTAGGCAAGCCTGTTTTTGACCAGCTTTTCGGTTCCTGTACCGGAGCAAAACGGGTCTGCTCCATATCTGCAATTGGATTTTCACAATATAATGTAGGCGGTAACGTATCATGATGAAGCGCCAGACAGGTCTTGATTAAACCTGCGATCCCGGCAGCCGGCATAGCATGACCAATATTCGATTTAACGGATCCAATTCCTGCAGCCTGCGTTATTTCTTCTTTAGTGAAAAACTGAGCCAGAGTCTGAAGTTCTGTTTTGTCTCCAAGCGGTGTTCCTGTCCCATGGGCTTCCAGATAACCGATCTGCTTTTCGTCCAGATCTGCATTGATCCAAGCCTGTTGTAAAGCTTTAAGCTGACCTTTAACGGACGGGCTCATTACACTGGTTCCATTCCCATCGCTGCTTACTCCAACACCTTTGATCACGGCGTAGATTTTATCCTGATCACGGACTGCGTCTTCCATTCGTTTTAACACGACGAAACCACAGCCTTCACCAATTAATAATCCGTCTGCATCCATACTGAACGGCTTGATCTGCTGTTGATGAGACAATGCTCCCAACTGCGCAAAAATACTCCAGAAAGCAGCGTTCTGTCCGGTATGTACACCTCCCGCGATGACCATATCACAACGGCCACGGTTCAGTTCCTGAACGGCGTGATCTACCGCAATCAGAGCACTGGCACAGGCAGCATCTACTGTGAATGCAGCACCTCCCAGATTGAACCTGTTTGCCACTAAAGAGGCAACCAGATTGGGAATCAATCCCATGGCTGTATCTGCGGCGAAGCGGCCTTTTCGCTCCTGGAAAGCATGTTTCACCTTTTCGATATCTGCCGAAGACACCTGAGGAAGCAATTCCTGCAACAGCGAAGAAATCTGTTCTCCCGTACGCACAATTTCAATGGCACGCGTCGCTCCGGGGCCGGTATAGTTTCCTTTACCGATAATGACACCCGTTTTCTCAAGAGATGTTCCCTTTTGAAATACACCGGCATCTTCCAGGGCTTTCTGCACCAGATCGAGGGTTAATAAATGATCCGGCTCGGTACCTTCTACTGCCAATGGAAGAATCCCAAAAGCCGTCGGATCAAATTCATAATCTGAAATAAATCCACCGCGCTGACAGTAAAATCTGTCCACAGGACTGGTAGCATCACTAAAGTGTACAGGATCAATCCTATCAGCCGGAGCCGATTGGGTGGAATCTACCTTATTGACAATATTCTGCCAAAAAGTATGGGCATCCTGTGCTCCGGGAAAGACACAGGATAGACCAATAACAGCAACATCTGTTTTTTTCATAGTTATCGTATACAGAGGTTTACCAGTTGTTTCCGGACATGATCAATACCTGACTTTCGGTTCCGTATTTGATCTCATTAAGGAAAATTTCTTTCCCCTGGTCCAATGGAATTAAAGAAATACCGCGGCGTTCATATTCTGTTTCCAGAGTCGATGAAACCATTCCGGCTCCTTTCCATGGGCCCCAGTTGATGGAAATTACTTTTCCCTTTAATTTTTTGTTTAAAGCTTTCGCATAATCATCCAGTACAGAGTTGGCCGCAGCATAATCTGTCTGCCCTTTGTTCCCGTACACTGAAGCGATGCTTGAGAAGAGTACTACAAACTGACAGTCGGCACGAAGCTGTTCTGCCAATACACGAAGCGGTTTTACTTTCGTATCAAAGACACGTTCAAATGAGCTTGAAGTCTTCTGTCTGAACAGTTTGTCCTCCAAAAGACCTGCTCCATGAATAACTCCGTCTAAACGGGCGTATTTATCGTAAATATTTTTTATTAAATCTGATAATCCTTCTTCGTCACAAAGATCTAAAGATTGATAAACTACCGTACTTCCCAGCTGTTCCATATCTCGGATCGTGCGGAGGATCTGATTGTTTTTGAAAATTCTTACGGTCTCTTTTTCTATCTCGGAAGGAGAAGTGAATTTTCCGGTTTTGATAAGATAGCTTCTTATTTCTTCCTTAGTTTTCATGGCTTCAACTTCTTTAAGGTCTGCTATGACATCCCTAGGATCTGCTGATCTTCCTACAAGAATATAAGTACAAGGATATGCTCCGGACATATGCTTCACCAATTCAGAAGTGATTCCCTGTCCACCTCCAAGTACCAAGACTACAGATTCCTGATCCAGCTGGATATGCGCTTCTTCAAGACTTGTTGACAATGGAGAAGGGATGATCTCTATTTTATGCCTTTGATCGTGCTTGTAAACGACTTCGGATGGCTTATCTGTGGTTAATATTTCTTTTAAAGCGATCTCTGTAATCTGATCAACTTCCTGTGGTGTGCTCAGACTGATCAGCCTGCAAGAGGTTTGTTCAAATTCTCTAGCCAAACTTTTGAAAAGTCCAGGATAGCCTTTGTAATGACGCAAAAGACGGGTATCAGTCAGTTCCTGAATATGAGCGGGAATGTCTGAAATCAGATACACCCATTTGGCTTTATCAAGATCCAGTTTCTTGATCTGATCTACATGATCAATGATGCTGTGTTTTACGGTTGAGGAGAACAGATCCAGAATGATTAATCCGTCAAAATCTTTAAGATCTCTTTCCGTGTCCACCAATTCTGCGATAGCGCCATATTTTTCAAGGGTGTTTTTAATCGCCATCGTTTGTGGACTGTTGTCCTGAGTGATCGCAAAGCGTTTTCCCTTGATGATTTCTGTATTCTGCTCTGTAGAAACATCGGTTGGAGTCAGGTCAAAACGAAGACGTGACAATAAATTCTGTACCGGTTCAGCATCAGCATCGGTGTTTCCACTCATTTCGCTGATCCATGAGGCCAGTCCTTTTAATGTTTTAATGGCCGCCAGTTTTTCCATCAGATCGTCGGCCTGGTCCATATCCTGACCGAAACCGATTTTGGTTTTAAGGTCTCCGATAATTTCCATACGCTTAATAGAATCGATACTCAGGTCTGCTTCCAGATCAAGATCCAATCCAAGCATTTCTTTTGGATAACCTGTTTTTTCACTAACGATATCCAGAATTACATTTTGAAGTTCTTCCAGAGAGAATGCAGATTTGCTTTCTAATTCTGATGTCGGTGTGATTGCAGATCCATTTTTTTCAGGAGCAGTTGTTGGAGTTCCTGTCAATTCTGTCAACCAGGAAACCAGACCGCTTAACGTTTTGATCGATGCTAATTTTTCCATAACCATGTCTTCATCGGCATTACCTGATGTAAGCGCTCCCAGCTCACTGCGAAGTGTTCCAATGATTTCTACCCTTTTGATAGAGTCAATACTCAAATCAGCTTCCAGGTCCATTTCCATACCGAGCATTTCGTGTGGATATCCTGTTTTATCGCTAACCACTTGTAGCAACAGGGTTTTAATATCTTTTACCGGAGCCTGTTTTACCGCAACAGCAGCAGACTTTTCTGCATGGACAGGCTGTGCAGGAATCGTCACCAAACGATCATTCACAGGTGCTTGTACCGGCGCAGCATAAACAGGTGCAGGGCTGACTTGTGGATTCTGTCCCAGGAAGGAAAGCATCACATCACGCTGTGCCTGAATCAGCTGTTTCATGGTATTTAAATATTCCTGAAGCATACGTTCAGCAGCAGGCTGAGATTCGGCTACAGGGGCTGGTTGGTTATTCGTAAAATTGTTCATGGCAATAGGATTTAATATCGGTAATGCACCATTAGCCGGCAGATTACCTGTGGTTGGATGTGCCGTCTGTCCGTTCACACGCCAGATGGCTGGATTTTTCTTATATATTTCAGGCTGGTCTATCTGAATCAGTTTAGCATTACGGCCATCGAAAAGTTTTTCAATGCTGAAGCTTCGGCCTGTTCCCAGATATTGTGCCAGCATGGAAAGAAGATGACTCAGTTTATTTCGGTTGCTGTCTTCTACATACAGGATCAGCTGATCTTTCTCCAAGCAGGATTTTGTCAGTCCGGAAAGTACTTTTCCAGGACCTACTTCGATGAATATTCTGGCTCCGTCTTCATACATCGCCTGAATTTCTTCTACAAATCTTACGGGCTGTACCAAATGATCCGTCAGTCTTTCTTTGATTTCTGAAGGAGCTGTCGGATAGGTTTCCGCAGTTGTATTCGACCAAACCGGAATCTGCATTTCATGGAAAGGGACGTCTTTTAAGACCTCATCATATAAGCCTTTAGACTTGGCCAATAACGGACTGTGGAATGCACACGCAACTTCCAGTTTCTTTGCAGAGATACGTTCCTGTTTAAGGATCTCCATTAATTTATTGATGGCCAGTGTACTTCCCGCCACTACACATTGGGTCGGAGCATTATAATTAACCGGATAGCAGCCTTCTGTCTTGTCTAATACAGGTTGCAACTGTTCTCTTGTTGCGCTTACCGCAATCATGGTTCCCGGATCTCCGCCTTCTACTGAATCCAGAATGGCGTGGGCTCTTTGAGTACTTAGATCAACCAGTTTTTCTTCTTCGAAAACTCCGGCAAAGCATAAAGCAGGTAGTTCACCATAACTATGACCTGCCACCATATCCGGAACGATGTCCAGTGATTTCAGGAAGTTAGCTAAAGCCAGGTCAACCATTCCTAAAATAGGTTGTGCCAGACGGGTATCTCTAATGGTTTCTTTCTGTTGTTTTAAGGCAGCTTCATCAAACGTTGTTGAAGGGAAAACTACTTTCTCCAGTTCAGGATATCCTTCGATCAGGTTACGCATAGCCGGAAAAGCTACGAACAGATCGCGGGCCATATTGATTCTCTGACTGCCCTGTCCGGGGAATAGGAAGGCCACTTTACCATCACGTTTATTCACCGTGAAAGTGTCTTTACTTTCAATTCCTGATAATGCTAATTCGATGTTCATCATCAAATGTTCGGCGGTATCAGCAACAATGGTTAACTGAATTGGTTTTTCTGAGCCTACTGCTAAGCTGTAAGCCATATCTTTTAATGGAATATCACCGTTAACCTCTAATAAAGATTTGATCTGTGATAATTGAATTTTCGCATCCTCATACGTATCTCCGCGGAATACAAACAATTCTGACGGCCACGATTGCAATACCGCAGAATCGTCTTCCTTAGGATGGTTGGCAATAACCGTATGGAAATTGGTTCCTCCGAATCCAAAAGCACTGATTCCGGCATAACGGTTTTTCTCACCCCACAATCCACTTTCTGCATAAAAAGAAAAAGGACTGGTTTGGGCATTATAATAAGCATTAGGCTGCTGTAAGTGAAGTGTCGGTGGTTTTACACCGTGATATACTGCCAGTGAAGCTTTGATCAGCCCGGCTAATCCGGCCGCACATTTGGTATGCCCGATCTGCGTTTTTACAGAACCTAAGTGAGTCTGTCCCGGTATCGCTCCTGAACGGCTGAATAAATTCGTCAGTGCACTCAATTCAGTTTTATCTCCAACTACAGTTCCGGTTCCGTGAGCTTCCACTAAACCAACTGCCGCAGGACTAATCCCTGCTTGGGAATAAGCACGTTCTAAAGCACGTACCTGTCCTATTTTTCTCGGGGCCGTAAGACCAAGTGCTTTTCCGTCACTTGATCCTCCTACTCCTTTGATCACAGAATAAATACGGTCGCCATCTCTAACGGCATCTTCGTATCTTTTTAACACAAGGATTGCAACGCCTTCTCCAAGGGCAATTCCGTCAGCATCTCCGTCAAATGTAGCACATCTTCCTTTTCTGGAAAGGGCATGCGTACTGGAAAACATCAGATAATCATTGATTCCGTTATGTAAATCTGCTCCGCCGGCAAGAACCATATCGGATTTTCCTAATATCAGTTCCTGACAAGCCAGATCAATAGCCGCTAAAGAAGAAGCACAAGCCGCATCTACAGTGAAATTTCTTCCGCCAAGATCCAGACGGTTCGTAATCCTACCTGCGATCACATTCGCCAAAATACCCGGGAATGAATCTTCCGTCGTATGTGGAAATGCCTGTTTCACTTCTTCATGAAGCTCTCCGAAAACCTGTTTATAGTATCCTCTGAAACTATAGCTGTTGGCCAGATCATTACCGCCTTCAGCGCCTATAATAACAGAAATATTTTCTCTGTTGATATGTTTTTCTCCATAGCCTGCATCTTCCATCGCACGCTTGGCAACCAATAAAGTCAACAGTTGTGTTGGTTCAATGGCGGCAAGAGATTGAGGAGGAATTCCGAAGGCCAATGGATCAAAATCAATTTTTGGAATAAATCCGCCCCATTTTGAGTGAGATACATCCGGTCCGTCTGAATCCGGATGGTAGTAAAGTTCTTTGTTCCAGCGCTCATCAGGGACTTCTGTGACACTGTCTCGTCCCAAAATGATATTTCGCCAGTATTCTTCAAGGTTTTTAGCGCCCGGGAAAATACATTCCATCCCGACAATCGCTACATCCAGAGGTTTTTCTGTGGATACCGGCTGTTCCGGTAAGGCCGCCTCTTCAATATATTTAAAATTATCAATACTTACGTTCTGATGAAGGGATGCAAGGGAAATGACGCGGTTTTGCATGGTAGCCACCTGACCGATCATGTACATTCCAAGATCCAGCTGCTCGTTTTTAGGAACATTAACCAACTTGTCGCCCTGACGATCGATTCCTTTTGCGGCAATCCTAAGTCGGCCCACATTGAGTTTTTCAAGCTGCTCCCAAACTTCTTTTTTATCCATTCCGGCTGCTAGAAGTTTAATTTTCTCGGTGCTGAAATGTTTAGCAAAAGCTGTATTTAAGCAACGTGTTTCGTGTCCCGGTGCTGTTTCCAGTAAGACCGTGTCTTTTGCCTGCATGGCCTGTACCTGGAATTCTTCCTGAATAGCTCCGGTACGTACAGCTTCTTCCGTATATAAATAGGCTGTTCCGATCAATACGCCAACTTTTACGCCTCTGGCTGCTAAAGGAGCCGCCATGATAGAGACAAATGCCGTTGAAAATGCATTATGAATACCGCCTGCAAAAAATACGCTGATATTTTCAGGATGTTCTTCTTTTAAAATACGTTCAATCTGTTTTTCCCAGAGCACCATGCTTGAAAGCGGACCTACATGTCCACCGCACTCACGGCCTTCAAAGATAAAATTGGTAGCACCTTCTTTCAGGAAAATATCCAGCAATGCAGGAGAAGGAACGTGAAGGAAAGTTGTAATTCCCGCTTTTTCAAATACCTTAGCCTGTGCAGGTCTTCCTCCTGCGATAAGAACTACGGGAGGTTTGGCCTCCAATATATAAGCCGTTTGCTCTTCTCTTAATTCCTGAGGAGCAAATCCAAGAATACCTACACCCCATGTTTTTTCACCGGCCAGTTTTTTGGTTTCCATCACCAAAGCTTTCGCATGTTCACCTTTCAATAATGACAAAGCAACAAAAGGTAAAGCTCCGGCATCCGCTACCGCATTGGCAAATAACGGAACATCACTGACACGAGTCATTGGTCCCTGTGCGATAGGATAACGCAATCCCAGCTTTTGGGCCATTATATTATTTTCACTGATCACCTCAAGTGCTTTAGCCTGCTTCAGGTGACCATACATGGCTTCTTTGAACCCAAAAACCATTTTTTTCAGGCTTTTGAAATCTTCATACAGATCTACAGCCAATGAAATATCCTGACCCATAGGAATATAGCTCTTGCTTGGATCAAGATCCGTGAAATATTGTCTCAGCTCTTCGGCCGTAACGTTTTCTGGTAACGCAGGTGAGTTCGGTCTCACCAATACTCGATGGTTGGCTATAATTTTAGTTTCTGTACCATTGAGTTTTGAGGACAGATCTTTTATATCCTGGGGAACAGAACTCTCCGGGAATAATGCCAGTTGGCTATCGAGTACAATTCCGGTTGCTCCTAATGATTTTACTGCGGCAGCTGTGTGCAGTCCTATTCCTCCCTGTACCCATACAGGTATAGTTTGAATTTCTTTAATGACACGCTGAAACAGTACAAAAGTAGACTCATAGCCTACCAGGCCTCCTGCCTCATTTCCTTTTATAATAATTCCTTCTGCACCCGACTGTTCGGCCAGCCTGGCTTCATCTAAACTGGTTACCTGATAGATAACAGGCAGATCCGGTACAATATTCATTGAAACTCCGGACGGAAGGATCGCGAATCTTACTTTTTTCGGGATCTGCAGGGAAATAAATTTGTCGTTCGGCAGATAGATACCATAAGAAGGCACATCTGTCTGGTCAAGTTGATTTAGCGCTTCCTGAGCCGCTGCCGCATTGTGTCCTAAGCTTAAGATGGGAAATGCACCCGCCTGGTACAATTTAGGCATAAGACTGACATCCGGCTTTTCAAAAGGCGTTAATCCAAGAATGGTTAAGTTTTTCATTGCATTTATGGTATTGAGATGATAACTAGAAACTCCATAACAAAACGCTGAACCTTTCGGCATCATGAGCGTTTGCTAGTTATGAGGGAATAAAAATAATAAATTTATATTACATTTTTAACCATAAATGAAAATTGATAATAATTTTTTAACAATAAATTATTATGAATTTAAATACTATTAAAAAATGCAATTTATATTTTTATTCTCAGAAAATAAGACGGTACAGTCTATCAGATTCAACTATAACTGTTTATAATTGATTAATGTAAGACAAATATAGAAATAAAAACTATAATATTTCAAAAATAAGAGAATTATTTTTCCAATATTACAAAAATATAATACGTCTACAAAAGCGTATGAATTCTGGAAAAAGAGCGTTTGATGATCCGCTAAAAAAAATCATAAAATTCAGGATTTTGAAAAAACAATGACAAAATTTCATAAGATTTTCGCAAAAAAAATAACGTTACTGAAAAGCAACGTTATGAAAATAAGAAGATTATAAAACCCTCTTCAGTATCCGATTAAGAAAATTATCCTGTTTCTTTAAAGAGGTTTTAATAACAAAAACAGGATTATATTTATTTTTAGCCGTTTTTATAAGATCAGTAAAATTGCTTTACGATATCAATAATTTCAGTTTCGGGATCCATAAAGAGGTACATACTTCCCTCATCATGGAAAAAATCACTTTTTTTTATTTCAATCTGTCCTAAAAAGAACAGTGGCTGATTGTTTTTAACAGGCCATTCCGGATTCTGTACCCATTTGGGTGGCTTAGTCTGGTATTTAAAAAGTTCCGTGTAGCGTTGTTTTATGTATTGTTTCTGTTCAGATTTTGAAAGTGTTTTATCTTTTGGCAGAATATGCTGTTCGATAAATCCGGCATCAGCGTCTATATATTTGGGACTGGTATTCAAAATGAATTCATACTCATCAGACTTTTGTGGGAAAGCTGTGATCTCTACCCCAATTTTGCTTAAAAACAGTTGTACCGTTCCGTGAGCATTGAGTCTTCCTTCAGCATTTTTATAATCCTGCTCAATCAGATAAAAGTAAGCGGTGGTGTTTTGTAAATAAGTCCCCTGCCAATTTACGTCCGGATCTGAAAGCCGTTTTTCCAAATCCTGATTGGTATAAAGCTGCTGTTCAAAATCTTTATCGGAAAGTTTACCCTCCACGAAATCTTTTAAAATCTGTATTTCATCTGCCATCTGTCAGTATTTTTTTCTCGTCTTAGAAGACGAAAGATCAAATTTAAGTCAAAAAAATTACACCAGAATGGTAAAAGAATCTGCCTGATCTGCAAAACTGACGAGACTTATTTTAAGCTCACAGATTTTACAGATCACTCAGAAGTTGTTTTTTTATTTAAATACCAATAAATGCTGAAAATTAATCCCTGTTTCCGCTTTTGGCTTGCCGTACCGTCTGATTGTCTTTTTGATTAAATCTATAAACCAACGTTAACCGATAGCGCGCGGCATTAGGAATATTGGTCTGACTGATTTCGTAATCTGCTCCTACGGTTCTGCTGTTTGACTTTCGTAATCCAAAGAGGTTACTGACATCGAACATCAGGGTTGCTTTGTCTTTTAAAAAAGTCTTGCTGAGTCCAAAATCAATGCTGTGAAGAGCATCTGTACGGGTTTGTGCAGTAGCATTGGCTCCTCTGAAATTATAAAGCGTCTGAAAGGCAAGTTTATTCTTCAGCTTCAGCTGAGCACTTACACGGGCGGTTAAGGTATTCCCGGAATAGTCAAAACTCTGATCTTTATAACTTCCCTGTTTGGCATAATGGAACAGATTAAGCTCTGTATTCACCTGCAGCCATTTTACCGGATTATAGAGTACTGACAGTTCAAAACCATAACGGGTTTCCCTATTGATATTAACCGGCATTGTGATAAACAGCCCTTCTGCATTCCGGAACGTATAATCCTCCATCACTCCGGTATTTCGCTGATAATAGAAGGATGGATTCAACGTAAGCGTCTTCCAGTTTTTAAGGAAAGCGATTTCAAAGACATTGGCATAAGACGGGTTAAGATCCGGATTTCCAACATAACGGCTGGTCAGATCAGTCAGTTCATTAAAAGGGTAAATCATGCCTAATCTTGGCCTGTTGATCCGCTTGCTGTAGCTCCCCTGTAAAGTTGACCGTTCATTGAAACGATAACTTACGTTGAATGTCGGAAACAGTCGGTTATAATCTTTTTTATTGCTATAGCTTCCCGCGCGGTCTTCGATCCCGATATGGGTGAGTTCGCCACGCAAACCAGTCTGATAACTCAAAGCTCCAGTCTTTCCGGAAAACTGTACATAAGCGCTTCCAATCAATTCTTTATATAACAAATGATTATCAATTTGTTCAATGATTTCCCAACCTGCAGAATTCTGTTGTTCTGCGATAAAGTCGCTGTTCACTCTACGGTCTTCCATTTTCAACCCAAATTCAAGGGTGGAAGTGCTGTCAAGCGGCTGTATCATATCTGTTTTAATCATAAAGTCCTTGCTCGCCCCCATTGAACCTGTTCTGATCATCGGTAAGTCAATGGAAGTTGGAAATACTTTGCTGGTTGATAAATTCCAGTCTTTGTCACTGCCCCAGAAATCATACTGCATATCTACTGTCAGTTTCTTACCTGCCTTAGCGAAGTTTTTGGTGTAATTCAATTCGAGCTGATTATAGCTCCGTTTTTCCCATGATTCACCCTTTCTGGTGAGGCTGCTGTCTATAGCGCCGTTTTTATTTGAATAGACATAGTTGAGTTGGGTTTTGTCGTGATCATGCGTTGAGTTCCGCATGAAAGCTGCGGTAATGGTATTGTGATCATTGATCTTAAAGTCGGCTCCAAAATAAAGTAATTTAGCATCATCATGCCTGTTCTCATCCTGTCTCCGGCTCAGATCAACCCTCTCTCCTGAAAGTCCGGCGGACTGTTTCATCGTATACAAGCCTACGTAATCAGATAACCTAATACCATAGGTCGCAAACAGATTGAGCCTGTCCGATTTATAATTCAGACTTGGACTGATCCGTGTTTCATTGGGAATACCGCCTACCAGACGAAGCTGACCACTGAATCCTCCTTTCCTGTTCTTTTTAAGTATAATATTAATAATCCCTGCAGAACCCGCCGCATCGAATCTGGAAGAAGGATTCGTGATCACTTCCACACGCTCGACCTGATCGGCAGGCACCTGTTCCAAAGCATTGCCCTGAGTTAGCCCCGTTCGGCGACCGTCAATTAACACCAATACATTACTATTCCCGCGCAGACTTATTTCTCCACCAGGACTTACACTCACTGAAGGAACAACGTTGAGAAGATCCGTTACCGCTCCCGACTGTGACAAGACATCTTTACCCACTTCAAAGACCTTTTTATCCAGTTTTAAACTGACCGATGAACGCTGCCCTGTTACCGATACTTCCTGCAACAGCTTTGTATTAGACTCTAAAATAACTGTCCCTACATTGATCACCTCATCAGACTTAACTTCTACAGGTCTGATGATGGTTTGAAACCCGGCAAAACTGTAACTGATGGTATAATTTCCTGCCGGAATACTTTCCAGTCTGAATATGCCTTTGCTGTCCGAAATACCGGCGGCAATGGCCTTATCTCCAGTTTCCTTTAATGTGACCGTTACATAAGATATAGGTACGGCAGATTTTTCCTGAATGATTCCGGTGACCTGAGCTTTCTGTGCTAATGAATACTGAACAGAAAAGAGGGTAAAAATAATGATGACTACTTGTTTCATGATGTAAATTTAAATCGCAGAAACAGCCATTCACAGCAGAAACATCTGAACAGCTCCACAGGCTTTCGAACGACATCGGGTTTTTCAAATTAGCTTGTATATTTACATGATGCATAATTTAATATTTTTATTAACGCTGCTCAGCCTGCTGGCCACGCCTGTTATCCGTAATGAAGAACCTATACCGGTCTATAAAACCGGAGATGATATGGCGTGGACTGATAAAAATTATAACGATAAAGACTGGTCGGAAATAAGAGGCAATACTTCAGACAAGATATTCTGGTCACGTACACAGCTCGACCTGCGTCCGGTGGAGAACGAACTGACACCTCTCGGACTTCAGATCGATTCCTTCGGGGCTTTTGAAGTATATTGGGATGGTATCCTGATTGGTAAAAACGGACAGCTTCCCAAAAACGGAAATCCGGAAATCCCAGGAACGGAGTGCAGCTATTACAGGATTCCGGATCATCTGATTTCGCCGGGTCTTCATACCATTGCCATGCGCAGTTCCCAGTCATTGCATCCGGATATGCAGCGGAGCATTGGATTTGACATCAATAATTACACAACATTAATCACAAGACCATTGATCACAATGGCTTATATGAACCTGATGGCCGGAGCTTTTCTGATCGCGGCAGTTTATTATTTTTTCCTTTATCTGAACAGCAAACGGAGACAGAAGGACATCCTGATTTTTGCAACCATTTGTCTTCTCTTTTTTACTTTATTGATCATGGAATATCTGAAATTCCATGTAGTGATTCCTTATTCTGAATTTTTCATTCGTCTTGAGATCATCGGATGGCTGACATTTGCCAATGCATTGCTGGTTCCGTGGTATTTTATGATTCAGTTTAATTTCAGACATGGAAAATGGCTGATGCCCACATTGCTGTTGACATTGCTGGGACTTTATGGATTCAATTACGGTCACTATGACCTGACTGCCCGACTTTATAGCTTGGCGATGTTGATCGCTGCCTTCATTGTAGTTCTAAACGGTATTCTTCAAAAGGAAAAAGGAGGTTTTATAGCTCTGGCGGCTCTTTTGGCGAGTGCATTGGTCAACAGATTGGTGGTCTATGATTTCGGGCTGTTCATCAGTTTTACCATTATTGTGCTGTCAATGCTTTATCTTCATTCTATCCGTACCAGTGTTATTGAGGCGGAACACCAGAATGCGGTTTTGCTTTCATCAAGGCTGCAACTGGAACTGCTTAAAAAGAATATCCAACCACATTTTTTAAGGAATACCCTGACTTCCATGATGGATTGGGTGGAAGAATCTCCTAAGGATGGTGCCCGTTTTATACAGGCATTGGCCACAGAATTTGATATTATGAACGAGATCTCTGAACAGACTCTGATCCCTGTCACCAAAGAACTGGAGCTTTGCCGTCAACATATATCGGTGATGGGCTTCCGGAAAGAAATGAATTATATCTGGGAGGAAAAGGGAATTGATAAAACACAGCTGATCCCACCGGCGGTTATTCATACGTTGCTGGAGAATGGTATTACCCACAGTGAACCACTCTCCGGAAATACGATTCAATTTATACTCAATTATTCTGTGTCAAAAGAGGCGCATCAGTATACTTTTGAAACTGTCGCGAAGAACAGACAAATCATGACAGACCGCACAGGTGGAAACGGTTTTAAGTATATCAAAGCAAGACTGACTGAAAGTTATGGCCACAACTGGGCATTCGAATCGGGTGCTACGGAAAACGGCTGGAAGTCTACCATTCAAATTTTAAAATAATGAATATAGTGATTATTGAGGACGAGGCCAGAATAGCCCGCCGTTTGGAGCGTATGACCTCCGAATTTTTTGCGGACAAGCCTAATGAGATCATTATCTGTGATTCTCTGCAAAAGGGACTTGATCAGGTTTCAGCACAAATTCCTGACCTACTTCTACTCGATCTTAATCTCAACGGCGACAATGGTTTCGAGTTGTTGGAGCAGATGGTGGCTGCTTCTTTTCACACGATCATTGTTTCTGCCAATATCGACAAAGCGATCACGGCTTTTGCGTATGGCGTTCTGGATTTTGTGCCCAAACCTTTTGATCAGGAAAGGCTCTTTAAGGCTTTAACCAGGTTTGTCAGCCCAGCCTTAAAACCGGATGAAGGGATTAAATATCTTGCTGTAAAAAGAGCAGGACAGGTTCGTCTGATCAACATTTCTGAGGTAATCTACATTAAAGGAGCCGGAATTTACACTGAACTGCATCTCAGCAATGGACAGAATGAGCTCCACGATAAGTCACTTGAGCATTTGCAGCAGCTTCTTCCCGACAGATTTGAACGTATTCACAAATCTTATCTTGTTAATTTTCAACAAATTGAAAAGATCATCATCAATCCTGGGACACGCTATGGAGCCTTGCTTAAAACAGGTGAAGTGCTTCCGGTAGGACGTTCCAAGTATAAAGATTTGAAAAATAAAATGGTCTGATGCCTGAATTTAACAACGAAGATGCAGTTCTTTAAAATAAACTCAGGTCGTACTGCTTCACCAGGTCTAAAATCATATGATAGCCCGCTGCAGAATTCCCATGCTGATCCAATGCCGGACTGAAAACACCAATTCCCATTTTTCCGGGAACACTTACGGTAATTCCGCCTCCAACACCGGATTTGCTCGGAAGACCTACGGTTCTGGCATATTCTCCGCTGAATTCGTACATGCCGGCAATAAGCATTTGGGATTGAATCAGTTTTGACATTTCTGCATTTTTATACTTGCTGTCTCCGTCAAAACGAACACATTCATTCGCAAAGAAATAGCCTATTTTAGCCAAATCTTCGGCAGTCAGTTCTATAGAGCACTGCTTGAAATAATTATCCAGCTGATCTTCATTTCCTGAAATCAGTCCGTTATTTTTCATCAGGTAAAACATCCCGCGGTTTCGATGTCCGGTAGATTTTTCGGATTCATAAACGGATATGTTATAATCCAACGTCTGATTTTTGGTGATATACCGTACCAGATCCAAAATTTTCAGAAATGGTTTTTCGCCATCGCCGGAAATTAATGAGGTAGTCAAAATGGCTCCCGCATTCATCATTGGATTCAATGGCTTGCCTGTGGTTTCTAGGTTGGAAAAATGATTGAAAGGCTGGTCGGTTCCGAAATAGCCCATTTTATCAAAGACATTGGCTTCGCCTTTTTCAGAGACAGCGATCATAAGGGCAATGATTTTCGAGATACTCTGCATGGTAAATTTCTTCTGTACATCTCCCACATTGAATATCTTTCCGTTTTTTTCCACTACTGAAAAAGCAATGGCTCTGGCATCCATCTTTCCCAGCTCAGGAATATAATCGGCGACTTTACCCTGTGTATAATAAGTTCTGTTTTTTTCCAGAATACTGCTTAATGTTTTCTCTGAAATGGTGGAAATATCTGCTGTTTTCTGAGCATACATCATTGTATTGAAGGAAAGGAAAGCTGCAATACAGATTCCTTTTGCAGAAACTAAAAAACTTTTGTTATTCATAAAGGCATTTTTCGGCTAACATCTTATCATCAACCCCGAAAAACAAAGATAAAGTATTTCATCCTTCACTAGCAAATGTCCTGAAAACATACAGGTTTAAGAATGATTCAACCAGATTAAGTATTTCTACTCACCCCCGTAATTGGTCATTTATACTCTAAAAAAAATGCGCTGTTCTTTGTTACTTTGAACTACCAATCAAGCGTTACTGATAAAGATTAATTTCTCAACTGATACGCTGAAATATACCATAAGTAAAAACTAACCAACCAAAATACAACCAACATGGAAACACCAAACGTAAGCGGAACCGCCAACTCATCCGGCCAGCTTCAATTGGGAAACGGAGCTCAATTCTGGGTTTATCTGTCCCCTCAGAACAACACGTCTAAAATGATTTCAACATGGCGCGTTACATTCTCACAGGGTAACTGGAGTGATTCTATTTCAAGTGAGGCTCCTACTAAACAAATTCAGACACCCAATCTTTCGGGAATCTTTGATATTAAAGTAGAATTATTAAGCGGTTCTACCGGTACATGGCGCCAGATCCCTCCTCAACAGGGAAACCATAACGAAATAGGCTGTAATTCCAACTGTGCCTCTATGGTAGGTATCGTTGCTGACAGTACCAACCCTCCTCCGGGTGCCATTAATGCACACTTCTGGACAACCTGGGATGCGATGTGCAAAGCACACTAAAAATATAAAAAAGTCTTAATCATAACCAGTCCATATCCTTCAATTGCCGGCCGTCTTTTTCTGCGAGTATACAGTACATGATATAAAATTCGTGTGTTTAAACCTTTCGAAAAACATGGCCGGTAATTGTTTTTCTGACTAAATATTCAATTTAAGAACGGGACTTTTAGGTTGAATGTTCGAAAGAATTACAATCCATTGATGTATTACTCTTTCATCCATTTCAATCGCTGTAAAAACTAATACGACAAAACCTATGAAAACAGAAAATTACGACGTCATCGTTATTGGTGGCGGAGCCATAGGCCTGGCTACAGCCTACCATCTTGGCAAACGAAAGGCTAAAACCTTAGTTCTGGAACAGTTCACTTTTGTGAACCAGCTTGGAAGTTCCGCGGGGGTGTCCCGACAATTCCGTATCCCTTACCCAGATGAATATATGGTGAAAATGGCTCTTGAAGCACAACCCTACTGGGACGAGCTGGAAAAGCAGACCAATACTTCACTGCTGGATAAAGTGGGTACGCTTTGGTTTGGAGATCCTGAAGTACATTCCACGGAAGGAAATATCGCTCTGGCTGAGCAGGCCTTGAAAGAACTGGGTGTTCCCTACACTACCTTAACCGCAAAAGAAATCGAAGAAAAATACCATTTTAAAAACTTACCGGACAATTACACCGGACTGTTTCAGCCGGATGGTGCGAGCATCAATTTTAAATTAACAATTGAAACGCTTTTAGGTCTTTGCAAACAGGAAGAAACCGTTCAGCTGGAAGAAAATTCGCCTGTTCTTGACATCAAACAGGTAGGTGATCTCTTTGAACTTACCACTCCTAACGGAATTTATATCGCTAAAAAACTGGCGATTATCCCGGGACCTTACATCAACAGTGTGATCAATTTACTGGATTTCAAAATAGAAGCTACGTACTGGAATATGTCTTCGGCTTATTTTAGAAAAACGGATCCGGATATACAGTATCCAACCTGGTTTGTATTCCAGAATGCCATAGAGGAAAATGGCAATCAGTTTTATGGTTTTCCTTCTGTAGAATGGGATCATCCGGAATACATCCGCGTCGCACCGGATTTTGTCATAACGCCCTTAGAAGAACCCAATGACCGAACATTAATTCCCAATCCTCAGGAGCTCGCTTATACTTCTGACTGGGTACAGCAGCATATGACAGGATTGGCTGCAGAGCCTGAATATACTTCCACCTGTCTTATTGCTTTGAGCAAAATACCCAATAAGGAACTGCTGATTGACTTCGCGCCAAAATATGTCCCGAATTATAAAAACATTGTGGTCTATGCCACAGGATGGGCCGCAAAATTCACTCCATTCCTCGGAAAAATCATGTCTGATCTTGCCGTGGACGGCCATACGGATTTTGACATCTCTCATTTCCAGTTAGGACGCAAATACTTTAAAGCCATTTAAAAACCATCAACCATGAATAAAAATACACCATTAAACACAGGAAAGCATCCTGATTTAAAAATAGAAGTAGCCATTATCGGTGCCGGAACTTCCGGTTTGTATACCGCTTACCGTTTAGTAACCGATAAGAAATTTAAAGCCAGCGAAGTACAGATTTTCGACATGAACAGTAAACTGGGCGGAAGACTGGAATCTGTGGTCATGCCGGGAATGAATTTCTGGGGAGAACTCGGAGGTATGCGCTACCTGACTTCTCAGGAAATCGTAACGACCTTAATTGAAGGCTATCCGCTTACTGAAGAAGATCCTGCTAAACGTATTCCTGTTCTGAAAGATAAAATGACCCCCGTTCCTTTCCCGATGGGCGATCCTACGAAACTATTAATGTACCTGAGGAAAGAGCGTTTCAAACAGGATGCGTGGGATGTGGCCCAGAAAGAAGGAAAAAAGCTTGCCACCCGCTATTATCTGAATGATGATGATTACGGCTTCAGCTCGGATCAATTGTTCAATAAGATTATTTACGATGTACTGATGGCAGATCCGTGGGTAGCTGAGAAATACGGCGACAGGATTATCAAAGGCGACAGCATCTATGATTATAGTTTTAAACTAACAAGTGAAGACTGGGATGATATCAAACCTAAGCTGGTTTATAATTTCCCTAATTCTCCTTATGACCGACGTAAGGTAAATGATCTGGGATTCTGGAACCTGATCAAGGACCAGATTTCACAGGAAGGCTATGAATTTGTGGCCAATGCAGGCGGATATTATTCAAACACGATCAACTGGAATTCTGCCGAGGCTTTTCCTTATATGGTAGGAGATTTTTCTGCCGGAACGATTTATAAAACCATTGAAGAAGGGTATGACAGCATTGCTTATGCCATAGCCAATTCTTATATGGAACATGAGGGCGCCTGCATCTGGTCTGAAAATAAGTTGCTTACTTTCACTAAAGAACATCCTTTAGCCCATACGCATCAATATCAGCTAACTTTTCTGAACCTGAAAACCAATACGAAATGGAATGTGTACGCCAATAAGCTGGTTCTTGCCATGCCGAGAAAATCTCTGGAGCTTCTGGATCAGAATAATTTCTTTTTCAATATTAACGAAAATTCAGTCCTCAATACCAATATCCGATCGGTGATTATGGAACCTGCTTTTAAAATATTAATGGGCTTTGAATATCCGTGGTGGAAAGAGAAACAACTGGACATCGATTCCGGCCATTCTATTACCGACCTGCCTATGAGACAATGTTATTATTTCGGGACTGATCCTGAAAACAATAACTCAATGCTGTTGGGAAGTTATGGCGACATGGAAACCGAGACTTTCTGGAAAGCATTATCCGATGACAAGTTACTTTTCAAGGTAAGGGCTACCAAGTCTGCATCCCTTAAAGAACTGCATCAGCTCGATGACGTTCAGGCGACCCAGATGATGGTGGATGAACTGATGAATCAGCTTCGCGAGCTGCACGGTCCTGATGTAACGATACCGGATCCTTATGTAACTTACTTTAAAGACTGGACTGACGAGCCTTTTGGGGCAGGATACCACGCCTGGAAAGCCGGATACTCCGTTGAAAACGTAATGCCGTACATGAGAAAACCGGTAGCTGATGAGTCTATTCACATTATCGGGGAAGCTTATTCTGATCAACAGGGATGGGTGGAAGGTGCTTTCTGCGAAGCCGAAAAAATGCTGCAGGAACATTTTGGAATGCATCGCCCGATCTGGCTAAGCCCGACTTATTATTTGGGATGGTAGGAACTATTGGGCTGGAAGAGGGAGGCTGGAAGTTAATATTGGGGTTGGGATTTCTTTTTCTGATCTTAATGACTTTTCTTTCAGGATTAAATTTCATTAGCCCATTAATACATTTATTATTCTGAATTTAGATAAATACAACCGTCCCATTTTTAGGAATGAGGCGGTTTTTCTCATTATCATTTTGTCATGAAATAACTAGTAAATAAGGTAGAAAAGCCCTATATTTGTATATAGCAATTAAATCTTTCTCAAAAAGGCTAATGAAACCAATTTCTAAAAATACAGATGCTTTACGTCAACAGATTATGAAATCTGCTGTGGCTTCTTTTAAAATAGAAGGAATTAAAATCTCAGCTGATACAGCTTCTAAAGCATTGAAAAAAATTGAAGCTAAGATGGCAAAATCTGCCCGCTAAGATCTATCATGGGCTCATAATTTTTTGCTGCAGAACTTTGAACTGCAATTATATATTGTTCAAATTCTTTTCCCTTTATCTTTTCAAATTCCAAAGGGTCAAAACCAGCTTTTCTAACCATCAGATTGGCAAGAATACGGGCTGTTCTTCCATTACCTTCTCTAAATGGATGTATAAAAAGTAATTCACCATGTACTATAGCAACATCTTGTATTAAAGTTTCTTTATCTTTATAATCGGATGGTAATTTTAGCAGGATCTCATCTTCAAACTGCTTCATTGATTCCTTAAGAAATCTCGCTGAAGAAAAAAGGAAACCTCCTTTTGAAATATTTACATTACGATATTTTCCTGCAAAAGTATATAAATGAGCCAATGCCAGCTTATGAATTTTCAATATATAATTCGTATTAAATTTGGTCCGTCTGTGGAGACTTTCTGTTAATATAATTTCTGCCTGTAAAAAGCCTTCAAATTCGGCAATAGCTATTTCCTCCAGGCTTTTTAAACCTAGTTTGTTAGATAGTATTTCGGATTCATCCCGTGGAACTTCATACTTCATAAATATAAATTTACTTAAGTTTACTTTATGATAAAAAATAAATTTGGTAATGATATTAGAATGATTTCCTTTAATATTCAAGATTCCTGATAAAGAGTCACCGGACCTACCAATCCCATAGACTGTAGCGGCTGGTCTTTCTTTTTCTGATTGGTCCAGTATTGAGCTACCACATTGTCTTTAAGGGTTTTCATATAATTGACCATCACTGTGACTACTTTGATCTCTATTTCATTAACCCCGTCTTTGACTAAACCGCTCACAGGATAAATTCTCCTTCCAAACCACTGTACCCCCGCTTCTTTTCCATTGATGCGCACTTCGCAAATTCCGTATACACCTCCCAGATTGATATAGCTTTCCGTATGTTTATTTTTTACCTGAAATGTATTCTTATAAATTACTGTTCCGGCGAAATGACTATAGGTAGGCAATTCTTTAAGATCTGTCAGCTTGTTGAGTTCTTCTTTTGTGACTGTCCCGTCATAATGTATAAATTCAACTTGCCACTGATCATCAATTTCTGTTACATTTCTTCCGGTCAGGGGAATTTCTTTCCAGGCTGTCCCTTTTTTATGGCCATCAAAGACAATCAATTTTGAATCGGCTGGGCCTAAATCGATATTGAGTCGTCCATCCGGAAGCTCCAGTTTGAAACGTTTCCCTGTTACCGCATCCCACAACCAGGCCTGCTTATTTTTGACCACACTTTTTTCAAAGGTGATATCCAACGGCGCACTGTGTTTACTGCTGGAATTGGTAAACATAAAAATCTCAGCATCCCGGGTTTCGTAGCGTACCTGTGTGATGAATGTTTTCGGTGTCTTGATCTTTATATAAGGTGTAATATTAAACTTTTCCTGAACGCCTTTATACCAGTTCAGAAAATCAGATGCAGGTTTATTCAGGAAAATAAAACGTTCCGGAAAAGTATGCATTTTGCTGATCCAGTTTTGTACTTCCCGGTCTCTTTCTTCGTAATGATTCCAGCCTGTAGACCGATCCGGAATAGCTTCAATACAGAATATCCTTCCCCCGCCACTGACAAATTCATACAGTTTTTCTGCTGTGGCCGTATCCAGACTATGCACCTCAATCAAAAATAAAGTGTGATACTTTCTTTTTCCATAGGTAAGAAAACCTTTCTTCACCTCTGAATCACTGATCACCTGTTCCGATACATAATCACAGGCATTGCCATTCTGATGGACAGATTCCCAGATCAAAGCCTGATAAGCGGGTGATACCACCGTTGGAAAAGGCTCATTCTGTGCTCCATACTGTGTCCATTGGTCTGCGAAAGGAGCTAAAAGAGCAATATCTGCGAACATCGTCGCCTGCTGCAATAAAGCGGAAAGTCTCGCCCGATAATGTGTATAATGTTTAAAATAAGGCCAGATTGTATTTTTCTCATTAAAATACCCGCCATAGGTGATCCAACCGGGAAAAGCAGCTTCCGGCGGAGAATAGTTAAATCCATGAAAAACGGGATGGGTTACTCCGGATATGGTACTCTGATCTCCAGCTATTTTGAAGATCTCCAGCTCTTCATTAAATAGCATGTCTGTATTCGTAAGTTCTTCAGAGCTGATGAGTTTTTTATCTTTTAAATGAGCGGCAGAAGAAACCAGTTTATTGATCATGGTATTTCCCCTTCCCAAATGCCAGGGATACTGTGTGAATTTTTCTTCACTGATATCTTCTCCAATTCCATATTTCAGCCACGTTTCACATTCAGGAATATCGATTTCAAAGCTTCCTTCCAGCGGAAAATAACCGCGTCCGTAAGCCTGTGCCCTTGATTTTATCTTATTGTCTTTACACCATTGCGCGAAGGTATGTACAAAACGTTCTCTGAATAGTTCCGCTTTCGTCAGTTCGAAATCATAGCGCATCCGGTCTATCATCTTTTTAAACTCCTGACCCATTTTTACACGATAAAGGATATTCACACCCGTGGTATTTCCCATACTTCCGATTTTAAACAGAACAAAAGGCAGATAGGGATACAGGTCATACCCTCTCCTCTTTTTGAACTCGCTCATCATATCATGGTTCCAATTCGTTCCTTCCGTTTCGAGACTGTCGATGAAGAAAGACCTTATATCTGGTGCCAATGGTCCTGTTTTTTGCTGAATGGTATTGCTCATTCTGTTGAGGTATTTCTTTACAGCCGCTGTATCATAGTGATTCAGTACAGGTCCCATTCCACCCGGAGCGCCCTGAATTACGCTCATAAACCGGTCTATTTTTACCAGTCCGTAAACAGCATAATCTCCTTTGGGTATAGATACCTTAATTATTCCGTTTTTAATCTGGTCTGAAAGATTGATGACCTCATCCAAACTGTTAAGAGGATCGGGAACAAGCTTTACTTCCAACATTTCCATTGTTCTTCCACTGTATGGATTGGTAATGGCAGGATCAGCTTCTTTGTAAAGATCAAATAGCGAGAATTCCGTTATAAGGGGACCTTTGAATTTTTTCACCGCCACAACCACAATCTGGGAGCACTCTTCTTTTTCCAGAAAATCTCCGCCCATAGGAAAGCCGGTCCCGACAAGCAAGTCGCAGGTCATTCCCAATGATTTAGCTTCTTCAAGAGTGAACTTCAACAGTTCAATCCACTCATCACTTAACCATTCTACACTCGGTTTTCCCGTATCTTCAGTACGCAAGGGAAAGGATATGGGATTGATCTCCACTCCGCCTATTCCTGCATCCTTTAAGATCCTGAGTTCCCGAGCGATTTCTGCTTTTCCTATTTTGTTTCCGTTCCACCACCAACGGACAAATGGCCGGTAATGGTTTTCGGGATTGCTGAAGATTTCAAACAGTGACTTATATTTCGGAAAATGATCCTCTCCCAGCATGGCATGGGCGTACGATGGCAGCACATTCACCAAAACCAGGCCGGACGCCGCAACGGAACACTGTTTCAAAAAGTCTCTTCTTTTCATGAATTGTCTATCAATTAAAATTATAATGCCTGTGAACTCTAGGGTTCAGGTTCCTGAATTCCGGGAACAAAATGATCGGGCAGACCAAATTTAATGGATTTGTTGACAATATGACAATTCTGATAAAAAAATCACATGAAAGAGATCAGGTGATTAAATTTTAATCATTTAATTTGAAAGTTTTGAATAGATAAAGAACTATTTAGACTGTCGTTCGATTTTACGGATCATCTCTTTGCCGTTCTTATTTTCGGGATTCAGTTCTACAGATTTTTGATACATTTTAAAGGCCTCTTCTTTTTTACCGGATTGGAGCAATGCTTCACCATAGCTGTCATAAACATTCCAGCTTTTTGGAAAAAGTAATGCGGCAGAGCTAAATGTCTGCAAAGAATTTTCACTTTTTTGGTTTCTGAGAAACTGATAACCCAATCTGTTAAAATCTCTCTCCGTTGCTTCATAGCCATTTGGGTTTTTCAGATATTCTTTAATCAGCAGATTGGCTTTCTCCTTATTTCCGTTTTCCAATAAATTCCCATAGATTCTGGAAAGATTCTGTGCAGGAATTGTATACGGTCGATGATCAATTAACTGTAAAACAGCATTCAATGTAGAAAAAACAGGACTATTTCCCGTATTGGATAAAAGGATCACTGACTGATTTTTATTGATATTATGCGCCAAAATACTGGTAAGTCCGTGGATAGATCCGTCGTGAAAAACTATTTTCCCTTTACTTTCATCAGTATACATAAACCAGCCTAAGCCATAACTTACTTCTTTTCCATCAATGGTATAGGTTACTTTCTTTCCGTCATTAAGAATCGTAGCCGTTAATGCTTCTTCTAATTCTTTCTTTCCCAGAATCTGATAGCTAAATAATGCTTTCTGATATTTTTCCAGATCTAAGGCGGTACTTACAAGACCTCCGTTTCCATAAAAATTGCTTTTTGCAGCGATGAGAAAAGGTTCTTTTGAGGCATTTACGTTCACAAGATCCATCGAATATAAATTAGGATAGGTATATAATTCTACCTGATTTATTGTTTTAATCTGCCGGTCATTCGGAACAAATGAATTTTTCATTTTTGCAGGGCTGAAAATATTTTTTTCCATATACATGGCATAGCTCATTCCTGATACTTTTTCAATGATCATGGCAGCGATACAAAAATTGACGTTATTATATTCCCATTTACTTCCGGGCACGAAGGTAAGCGGTGTTTTGAATCGGATCAAGGTTGGAATAATATCCTGATTGGAAATTATTTTTTCCGGCTGTTCCTTGATAATGATATCAAACAGATTGTAGTAGTCTGCCATACCCGAAGTATTATTAAGCAGGTTTTTAATGCTGATCGTAGGATAAGGAAAATCCGGAAGATATTTCTGAACGGAATCATCCATTTTAAGTTTCCCTTTTTCTTTAAGCTGAAGTATCGCTGTTGATGTAAATGTTTTGGTGACAGAAGCAATCGGAAACTGAGACTGGTCACTGAACTTTTCTTTCTTTTCAATATTGGAGAACCCATACTGATCATAGAAGATTTGCTTTCCTGGTTCGGAAACCACCACACTCCCATTGAACATATTATTTTTATAGAGGGTAGAAAAGAAAGTGTTTAATTGCTGTCCCGGAATACTCATGGTCAGGAAAACAGTCAGTAAGATGGCAAAAGTCTTGGTCATTGTTTTTATTCAGTTTTTGTCATTAAGGTTGTCCGGGAAATCAATAATTTTCATTGATCCTCAGCTCTGGTAATAAGACAATTCGGGAAAGAAGTTTATTACATTATGATAACTATAATAAGATTTGAACAGCTATTTTACTTTACTAGTTATTGGGACTTTAATACTCAGATGATCTCTTTTTAGAGTGACAGCATTCAGTTTTCCATTGATGAAATCAAATTTTAAAGGGTTCGGATAATCTATAATTTTAAACCATCCGTTTTTCAGATAAACCAATTCATTCTCATTTTTTCCTTTAAAATGATCCAATATGAGGGATTCTACATACAAACGGTTATTCTTTTCCACAATCTTAGTATCCATTCCCTGGCCGTAAAGGAAATCATCATAGGTTCCGATGAGTTTTGCTTTCAAATCTGAAGGTATTTCCTGAGTTTCTTCCTCAGATTCTTTACTGTTCCAGTCCATCAGTGTCAGGATCTTTTTTTGAGTCTGTCCCATTACAGGAAAACGGTTCGGTTTTTCGCCATTGGCTAAATAGACAAGACCATCCCCATCTTTCATTGTGGCTAAAACATTTCCACCCACTCCGGTATTGGAACCATTGCATGAAAACCAGTCATAACCGTTATACCCAAAAGACTTTTGCCAACCGTAGCTCCATCCGCCAACAGCATCTTTTAAAGCGGTCACTGCCGTTACTTTTTTGGCTACAGCATGGGAGATGACTTTGTTGTTTTTATTGCGAAGTGCATTCTGTATCTCTATGGAAAGTTTTGCTAAATCAGTTGGTGTAGACCACATTCCTGATGCTCCAACCTGTGGTGTGATGGGTAATCCCGTTTTAATCACTTTTCCATCTTTATCATGTACAGAAGCAACATTGGCTGGAAATCCTTTTTCATTAGGTTGAATCATGGTCGTATTTTTCATGTTAAGTGGTGAAAAAATATATTCTTTGGCTAATTCTGCAATGGGTCTGTTGAAAGTGTCTTCCAATGCCATCTGGATAATCACGTAACCACCTCCACTGTACGCAAAACTGGTTCCCGGCGTAAAGAGAAATTCAATTTCTTTATCATATCTAGGAATCTGTCCCAAAAGGCTTTGCTTGATGGTTGGAATGGTTTCTCCTTCATAATGGTCTTCAAATCCACCCTGACTGGTACCGGCCGTATGATTAAGGAACTGTCTCCAGGTCGGGCTGTTGTTTTCGGTAAATTTACTTTTAGGTCAATGCCAACGCTTTAAGTACTTGTCGATCGGATCATTTAAATTAATCAATCCTTTTTCCTCAAGAATATGACAGAGAAGCGATGTGATGGGTTTTGAAATAGAAGCTGTAGAAAAAGCTGTGTTTTCATCTATCTTTTCATTAGAATTCGCAGATTTCAAACCCCATTGGTTTGAATATACAATCTTATAGTTTTCAAAAACCACAAGGCTGAATCCTGGGAGTTTATACTTTTCTAATTGCTGCTCTATTTTTAAGCTGTCGGTAAGAAAGCTGTAATCTTCTTTTTTCGACAAAACTTGATGGCTGGTCTGGCAGCTCGAAAGGATAAACAGAGAAATTAGTAAATAAAGAGTAGTTTTCATTGTATCGTTTTTTTGATGTTAAACATTGATTTCGATACAAATTTGGGAAAGAAACCGGCCCTGTGCGACCGAGTAAAAAAAGTCGGTCGCATTTAACCAAAAGAATGCGTACGATTAATGTATTCGGACGTACGACTTTTTATAAATCACTACTTAACAACTGCTTACGGTACAAAGTAGGGGTAAGATCCGTATATTTTTTAAAGGCTGTATTGAAAGAAGATTTTGAATTAAAACCCACTTCATAAAGGATTTCAAGAACTGTTACCTTCTTTTTTGCAGGATCTTTTAAAATCTCTTTTGCCTCTTCTATGCGGTACGTATTGATAAAGTCAAAAAAATGCTGCCCCAGTTGATGATTGATTAAAAGGGACAGGTCTCGGACAGGAATCTGAGTGCTGTCTGAAACATTCTGAATGGTTAAAGAAGGATCAAGAAAAGGCTTTTCTTCAACCATATATTTCTTTAATTTGATCAACTCTTCATTCAGTTCACTTTCACTGACAGTCTGAGCTTCATTATTTTTTTCTTCTGAAATAATATCGGAAACAAGCCTTAATTTTGAATTAATATTTCTGAATAAACCGGGATGATTTAATGCCTTAAATAAATACCAGCAGATGATAAACAGCTGGAATACAAGAATTCCAATTTTGATCCATTCGGAGATATAAGGATAATCTGAAAATTTAAAAATGTTCTTTATAATGACAATCAGGTATAAAGCCGTCAATACAGATGTAAACTGAAACAGCCAGTTGTAGGAATTGACATTGACTCCTGCATAATTTTCGCGATACAGCTTTTTTGCTTTCCTCAGCAGGACAAAAACAGCCACAAAATACGCTACGAACTGAATATGGAAAAGAATATGGGTAACCTGCAGCTCAATCCTGCTTTGGCGGTTGATAATAAAATCCATTTTTGAAGTGGCATCCACCATATAAAAACGGGGCAGCAAGATCATATTCACTACTAAAAATGGCAGCAGATGCAGTAGATGCTTCGGTTTAAGCCGGAAATCTGAATAACAAACCGATAAGACATAAAGGTAAAATGCCGGAATCTGTAAGAAAGCCAGCGTATTTCTCAACATACCCAGATTGGAAGGGCCATCCGTTACTAAACTCACTAAAGGCTCACTGATATCCATTATGTTCACCATCAGAAAAGCCGCAAAAAGAGAGTTGCTCAACCTGTATTCTGTTCTGACCGTCAACAAAAAAAATGCAAGAAATAATGAAATAAACAGGGAGATTCCTGTCACAATAATTAATACATTGATCTTATCCATTTTTTGTTTCTGTTTGTTTGTAAATTATTTTCAAAGAAAAATAGTTTTTCAGCTTATGATGAAGTTCCTGCAACTGTCACAGCAACTAAATATTCAAAAGTGAACGGTACAAATATAGATATTAGGCAGGATTTGTTTGCGTATTTCTCATTAAAAAACCTCGCTGAATGTGAATACTACTAATGAGTGTAGTGCATCATCTGCCTCCCGGGAATGTTTTTATTGATGAGTATCAAAATTTGAGGACCGGACGAAAAATGTCTTTAAAAGCTGTATGAAAATTCATTTTAACACAAAGTTTTAAAGCAATATATTTTAGTTTCAACGTAAGTAAAGAATAGTTTAATAATCGCAAGGTTAAACAAAGTTTCTTTGAAATGAAACAATTTTAATAAGATAGACAAGGGCATTTCATTAAAAAAAGTAAAACAATGAAACACTGTAAAAATCTCAAAAAATCAGAGGTTCTAATTTTCAGTAAAAATCCTGTATTTCGGAAATAAGTGAAACGCCTTTGTTTATCTTACTGTAGAGAAATTAACATCAAGTCTTCGTTTTTCTTTGCGTGAAAAAAAACATTTTCTCCTTCGACTTAAGAATCCGATCCATTTTTCAAACCGAAGGAAAAATATAAAAGAGTGACCAAAGCCACTCTTATTTTTTATAAATACTGATCAATACAGCGTTAATCTTTTTTAAAAACAATCCTATTAATTGACACCAGGACCAATAAGTTCTGTAGTAAGATATAGAGATTTTAAAAGGTTCTTGCGGTCAAACATTAAGATGGTGTAGTGTTTTCCTTTTTTAAAGGTCATTTTTGAGCCACCCGGAAGTTCCGTGTACTCGCCGAGTTTTTCTGTTGTAGCACCATATTTACTGAATTTGGCTGTACTCTGCTGAAGAGTAGTTTTGTTCAATGCAAGTTGATACGGAAGGCCTTCAATAACCACTCCTTTATCATCTACGATATCAAAAGACATTTCGTTAATCGTTTTGTTATTTCCAAGGCTGGCATAAAGCTCCAGTCCTGATTTTGTCATCCATTTGGCGTATTTTTCCTCATTGGCGTCTTCATAGAAAACAGTTTTCACATTTAACGCTTTTGCCATCTTGTCCGGTGTCTGCGGAAAAATAAATTCAGTGTTTTTGTCCAGTAAGGAATTCAATCCGGCATTTTGCTGCGAGAATGCAGTTAAGCTTACTAGCTGAAATACGATGGTTAGGACTAATGTTAATGGTTTCATCTGCATAATTACTGTTTTTAATATTTATAATTTGGTGGTCAAAGATATTAAAATTAGCTCATTCAGGAACAGGAAAATTTAGCGTAAAACTCTTAAAAGCTGAAAATAATCGCACAAATAATCAGATTGATTCAGGATTTTCAATTGTTTTGGTTTTCCCGGCAGGCGCACTCGTGATGCTCGTTGATATATTGTATTGATTCCATGCACATTTCTTTCAGTATGGAGGTATCGATATCGGACAGTTTTTTCACATAGATACAGGCTTTGGCCATTTTGAATTTACCCAGACTGGCGAGTAAGGTTTTACTCTTTTCCGTATCAGAATAAACGTAGAGTGAAAACGCAGCTTTCCTCGGCGAAAATCCAAGAATAGGAGCATCACCTTCGCGTCCGCTGGCGTATTTGTAGTGGTAGTTTCCGAATCCTATAATTGAAGGTCCCCACATTTTGGGTTCAAAGCCGGACCATTCCTGCATCAGTTCTATAAGGCTGAAACTGTCAGCTTTCTTTTGTTCGCTGTCAGCATAGGAGTTGATGAAATCTGTCACATCAGCTCCGGTATAGTTCGTTTTGGTCTTTGCCATAGCGTTGATTTTTGGTTATTGTCTTAGAATCTTTTCCATCTTCTTACCTTTCGCCAGTTCATCAATTAATTTATCCAGATACCTGGCCTGTTTGGTCAGCGGGGTTTCGATTTCCTCAATTTTGTAACCGCAAATGGTACCGGTTATTAAATGAGCATTGGGGTTCAGTTTCGCCTTCTTGAAAAATGTTTCAAAAGTCACTTTCTCGTCGATGAGTTCCTGCAGTTTCTGATTGTCAAATCCTGTCAGCCACTCTATAACCTGATGCAGCTCTTCAATCGTTCTGCCCTTGGTTTCCACCTTCTTGATATAGTGCGGATAAACCGAAGCGAATATCATTTTGGCAATACGCTGGTCGTGTTCAGGGGTTGTTTTCATATCCTTATTTTATTAAAGAAATTTACTCATTAATTGTATCATTTTCAATACTTCAGCAGTTTATTTCGTCATATAATTCCAGGTTGCTTTGGCAAGATCTGCCAATATTTTTTCGGTGTCCTCTCTTTTTTCCGTTATGTTTTTTAAATAAATTGAAATAATGAAATGCTTTCCGTTCGGAAGTTTGACAATTCCCACATCATTCATCCCTGCTCTTAAATTATTTTCATTCGTTGATGAAATTCCTGTTCTGTGTGCCAATTCAGTTCCCTCAGGAAGCCCCGCTTTCATCCAGGTCAGTCCTCTGGAGGTTTCCACCATAATCTGATAGAGGTATTGGGTGGTCACTTTTTTCAGCACCTTTCCTTTATAGAATTTTTCCAGCAGATCCGTTGTTGCCAAAGGAGTTGTGGTATTAATGTACAGATTTTCCCAGATCCGCATATCCTGTTCGTTTACTTTGATGACGAAATCTTTGATTCCCTGACGGTTGATGAATTTCTGAACGGTTTCCGGACCGCCGATTAATTTCAGGAGAATGTCACAGCCATTATTGTCGCTGTGTGAGACGGTATATCTTAGCAGCTGATCGATAGTCAGGTACATATTTCCTTTCGGATATTCGTTATTTATCGGACTCCAGGTATCCGGCTGTAAGTCTTCCTTTTTAATGAAAACTTTCTGTGCTAAAGAAATTTTCCCTTTATCCACAAGATTTAATGTAGCCAAAGCGATATGGAATTTAAAAACACTCATCATCGGAGCGTTCAGATTACCGTTAACACTCAACGTGTCTTTGTCTTCAATGCTTTTTATGGATATTCCGACGGTTGCATTTTTGGTAGAAATAATTTGTTTGAGCTCTTTACGGAGATCATCTATATTTTGAGCCAATGCCTGAGCCGAAAAGAGGAAGGTCACGCAAACGAATATTATTTTTTTCATATCGGATTCTATTTCAAAAGTTGACTTTCTCTCACAATTTTTCTGACCTGCTGTTCAAAATAGTAAGCAATATCAAAATTTTCATTAGCCGTATTTTCCATGATGACCACGCTTGTTTTCGTTTTTGGGTAATATAAATTCACTGCTGTAAAACCTTCACCCGGATGAAAACCGGTGTGCCCGATTTCTTTCATGCCGTCTTTATCATTAATTCTCAAACCATAGCCGTAACCAATAGGTTTTTCACCAAAAACCTTATGGGTGTTTGTCATCACGTAGCTTGTCATAAGTTGATAAGTCGCAGGTTTTAAAAGTTTTCCGTTGTGCAGCGATTCATTCCATTTGGCGAGATCGGATGCTGTCACAATTAAATGACTTCCAAAATAATTATCCGCATTGAAAGCCGATTGCTCATTGAGCTTGAAAGTCCCGTCTTTTCTGATAGCATGTCCTTTTACTAAGAATGTATTACTCGTTTCATTCGGATAATAGCTGTCATTCATCTTACATTTTTTGAACAAATCAGTCACCAGTTCCTGAAAACTTTTACCGCTTTGCTTTTCCAGAACCTGCCCTGCCAAAGAATATCCTACATTTGAGTAGCTGAAATCCGTTCCCGTTTTAAACTTTAATGGTTTGTCCATATGATCGCTGTTTAATCCAGAAGTATGGTTCAGTAAATGATGAACGGTAACCGTATCTGCCCATGAATATTTAAAATCCGGTAAATATTTGCGGATAGGCACATTCAGATCAATATTTCCTTTTTCTACTTCCTGCAAGATCAGTGTGGCTGTAATCTGCTTGGCAATCGACATGGTAGAGAATTTGTCTGAAATTTTCAGAGGAGTTTTTGTATTGAAATCAGCCCATCCATGTGCCTGTGCATATTTTGTTTTTCCGTTTTGCTGAATGTAAACCACTCCGTTAAAACTCCTCGGATTGGTGGCTTTCAGCAGGCTGTCAATTTTTGTTGAGTAATCGTCTTTTTGCTGTGCAGAAGAATGGCAGCCGGTCAGGAAAATGGTTGCTGCAATGAATATCAGTCTAAAAATTTGTTTCATTAATATTTTGTTACCAGTTGGTTTTATTTCTTATTTTTTCACTTTTTTTAAAGCGTCATGATACTTCTTCTTTACCCCTTTTCTTCTTCTTTTTGCATAGTATTTGTCCTGAAATACTTGTCCTGTTATCATATTCTGAATTCTCAACTTAGCTTATAGATGAATTCTTCAATTTCCATTTGCCGAGCATTGGCAAAAAAACGATCCGTCCCTATTTTGATGAACCCGTTTTTCTCCAAAACTTTTTGTGAGCCCAGATTATCGAATGCAACCCGGCCGAAAATAGGTCTTGAGGTTTCAAGGGTCAGAAATTGTTCTAGTGCGGCTGTCGCAATTCCTTTTCCCCAGAGATTTTTATCGATCAGATAGGTAATTTCCGCGTCGCCTTCCCTTTCAAACTTCGCCATACTTCCCACGATCGCATCGTCGATAAGGATCGTCTGGTTATTTATAGCTGGATCGTTCAGATGTTTGGTGTACTTCGTAAGATAGGAAGTTTTGTCCATCGGATTCTCAGGAGTAAATGCTGCCATGTAAGTGGCATCTTTGTCAAGCTGAAACTGAAAGAAGTGTTCCAGATCGGATTCTTCGCTTTGTCTGAGTTGTATGTTGGGTTTAGGGTTCATTAGTAAGTTTTGTTTTTGATTTCTGTTGAGACGGAAAATTATAATTCAGCGAAACCAAATTTAAAGAATATTTCACTTCATCCGACACATCAGTATGATGATATTGGAATAATCATTTCCGGCACTTCGTGTACACGTATTGATGAAGTTTCAAAAAGGTACTAAAACCGGGCTGCAGCTATACATTAAGCTCTTTATCACTTTGTTCCCTGTAGAAAACAGAAATGTCTTCCAGAATTCAGGTTATTATCATTCATCTCCTATATTTTTAAACCACCGTTCAGTGCTTTCTTAATAATCAGGAAACAAAAAAATAGAATCCGTGAATATGGGAAAGCTTAAAGAATTGCACGATGGTCCGGAAGAGGAGTTTTAAACCTATCTGAAAGACTATTTCTTTGATCTGCATGATCAATGCAGAAGATATTAATTTAGAAGCCGGACATTGTAAATCGGCCATTACAATTGGTCTTACATCATTTTCATAGGGCTTCTCCTGAATGTGATGTGGAATACCAATTGTTCTAATTTCTTAAATGATTATGTGATCAGGATTTTACTTATTTAAATTACTGATCAGCTGCTTGGCTACCAATTCCGCTGAGGCAGGATTCTGGCCGGTAATCCACTGTCCGTCCTGAACTGAGTACGGTTTCCAGTCTTCTCCTTTTACATAGTCAGCCCCTTTTTCTTTTAGCATATCTTCAAGGGAAAAAGGCACCATATCCAATGTCTGTCCGCTCGATTCTTCAGTATTGGTATATCCTGAAATTTTTCTGCCTTTAACCAAAGGGATTCCTTTCTTATCCACTACATTTTTTAAGGCAGCAGGTCCGTGGCATACCAGAGCAATTGGTTTTCCCGCGTCATAAAAAGACTTGATCAGCGAAATAGAATATGAATTTTCAGGCAGATCCCACATAGGGCCATGTCCTCCCGGATAGAATACGGCATCATAATCTTCTGCTTTTATATCCTTCAATGCTATAGTACGTGCCAGTTTCTGCTGTGCTGCAGGATCACTGTAAAATTTCTTTACGGCTTCCGTAGAATATTCCGGCTGGGTGCTTTTGGGATCAATAGGGGCATTCCCTCCATTCGGGGTAGCTACTGTAATTTCTGCTCCATCTAAAGCAAGTGCGTAATAAGGTGTTGCAAATTCCTCAATCCAAAGACCTGTTTTTTGACCGTTGCTTTTTACTTCATCAAATGAGGTTGTTACAAATAATACTTTTTGGTGTTTCATTTCTTCTTTTTTAACTGGTTTATTTTTATGTTCTGCACAGGCCATGATAGCGAGAAATGCTATCAGAACCGGAAAATAAGTGATGTAATTTTTCATAATTTTTTATTGCAAGCGTTAATATTGATATTAAAAAAACATAACGAAATTAGCATTTAGCCCATCATAAAAGCATGTGACTGAACGCACAAAATGAGTTTTTTCATCATTAAAATTGTTTATAGTATCCATTCTGAACAGGACATGACCATACATCCATTCTTTATTTTTGAATTGATTTATGTTGTTGAAGTAAACAGAGAGACTGTTCTTGATTCGAGCAGGGGAATCACCTTCAGCAGAATGATTTCCTGAAAGTATTGGCTCTGGCGATGCTGCTCAAGGGCTGCTTCGTCCCGGTAGGTCTCATAAATGACAATTCTTCCGGGATCTTCGGCGGACTGGCAGACCGTATACTGAAGACATCCCGGTTCCTGAACAGAAAATTCGGATACCTGTTTGAGGAAATCCGACACCAGAGCGATATGATCCTCCTGTATCTGATAGTCGGCAATAAGAATAACGTTTCCTTTCTGATGAGTCATATGGATACTGATTGATACGCAAAATTGGACCAATTCCGGAAGGAGAGAAAGGAGGCTGGTCACAAAATGAATGTGACTTGAATCACGCTAATTAAGGATGACTCAAACGGCTTAAGGTTTCTCTCGACACTCCGAGATAGGAGGCAAGCAGCGTTTTGGGAAGCCGCTGCAAGAGCTGGGGATTAAGCTGAAACAAACGGTTGTATCTTTCCTGCGGATTTTTGTTAAGCAGGAGCAGAATACGCTGCTGAAGCGCCACATAACCGATATTGGATTTTTTCCGGAAAAAATTAGCGACATTATGCATCTCGCTGCACAGTTTTTCTTTATTGTCCCGTGATATCACAAGCAGCTCAGCGTCTTCGATACAGTCAATGGCTATCGTAGCCGGGGTCTGATTATTGTAAGCCTGATAATCTGATATCCACCAATCTTCCATTGCAAACTGGAGAATATGCATTTTTCCGTCTTCATCAATATGATATGCTTTCAGCAGCCCTTTAACCACCCAATAATCATTGATCACTTCATGATCTTCCTGAATCAGAAACTGATGTTTTCTCAGTTTTTTGGTTGAGAACATAGAAGAAACATATTCAAATTCTTCATCAGTTAAGGTGGTGATTTTTTCTATATGCTGTCTTAGTTTGTTCATGGCTTGTTTATTCTTATCATACAAATTTATCTATTTTAATGAGATGATTTACAATCAATCTTTATCTTACTGACTCGGCTGGTTTCTGATCGAAGACTCAATAAATAGCCTGCTCATGGTAACCTTTTGTATTTTTAAACCGTGGAAAATTCAACTTTTTAACATCTGCTTTCTGCTTCCTTTTTCAAATTTTTCAGCCAGACCTGTAAAGATTGTTCCAAACCTTTCTGGCAGCTATCACGCATCACATAAGCTTTCCAGCCTTCCACACTTTCTTCCACCTTTACAGTTGTGTAATTACCATGCTGAATAAATGACCAGTTATGCACAGCAAATGTACCACAGGTTTTACCGGACCATCCTATTTTTCTGTTGGGAATGATTTTGTGAAATATTGAATGCACGCTCAATCCTTCCTTTTTCAAGTCAAAACTTCCACATACCTTAAACGGGCCGTTTAATTTCGGATTTTCAATATCATGGTTCCACTCCTCCCAATGATCGATATCACTCATCACCTGATACACCTTTTGCGGACAGGCATGTATTGTGATTTCCTGATAGGTTTTTACAGGTGCCTCTTTATTAATTCCACCCAGAGCTACATCTGTTGTGGCACTGACTTCTAATAAGACGATCGTTGTTATCAGCAAACTTAATATCATAAGTATGCAATAAATAAATGTTTTCATTTTTTTGATTTATTTTAAATTTTTACAGATTTCATACAATTCTGCATTCCCGGTTTTAATATGAGTATGCACAATGAAGTTTTCGCTGTTCTCCATTTTTGACCTAAAATTGTACAGAAAACTGATAAAAAGGCGGGATAAACCCACCTCAACACGACCAGGCGTGAAGGTGAACTACTTCTTCACAAATTTTACGGTTTTGCCTGTACCTTCATCACTCAATTTAAGAATGTATAACCCTGGCTTCAGAAAATCGATAGCTACGAGTTCATTAACTACCTGACTATTTGACAGTACAAGCTTCCCCGTAAGATCACAAATGGAAACCCCTCCTTTATAATTTGGAATATGGATGAAATCAACAGCAGGGTTAGGATATATTGTTAAAGAATTAATGGACTTACTATGATCATTTACTCCCAGTGCCCCGGTTACCAGGGAAAGGTTATCAACTGTGAAGAAGGAAGCTGTTCCATCTCCGTCGGCCTGAAAGTCACTGTCCGGATCTCTTCTCAATAGAGACGGATCCAGTGTAATGGTGATGGTATCGGGTATATCAGCCGATATATAATTGACCACCACTGTAAATTGTTGATATACACCGGAACTCTGTAAATCGATAGTTCCTGAGCCCACTGTAACAGCTTGGTTATTTATATTTTTGGTAAGCAGTACAGTGGCTTTTGCCATGTCGGTAACCATTCCATTAGGGCCTGAAATCAGGTTTTCCACATATTTATAGTAGCCTTTCAGGGCAGAAGGTCTGAAATTAATGGGTGAGGTTTTAATAGCCACATCTTTAGTGTAGTTATACCATACCCCAAGTTTAAGCGCATAATTACCCGTATAAGAATCCGTAGCCGGTGGAAAATAAAAAAAAAATGCAGGATCAGTGATACTGGAATTAGACCAGATCCATCCGGTGGGACGATTATTTACACTGCTGATTGGGTTCTCCCAATTTTCAAAATCTAAGTTTTGAACCTGAGCTGAAATCAGTTTCGGAAACAAAGCAATCGTTAATAAGTAGATTATTTTTCTCATATGCACTGTATTATTTATTTCATGAAGCTAAATTAGCGTGAGTTCTATGATTACAGTTTCAAATTTCCCGGAAAGACTTACAAATTTACCGAAATAATCAAACATATTAAATTTTTAATATATAAATTCAACTGTTTCGGTGTTTTTCCTGTATTTTTCTTAATGAAGGAACTAAAATTGGAAGGGCTGTTGAAATTTAGCTCATACGCTATTTCTACAATCGAATGCTTACCTAACAACATCAGTCTTTTGGTTTCTTTGACCACTTCTTCATTGATCAGACTTAACGGTGTTTTACCAAAGACATGTTTACAGTGGTAATTCAGTGTATCACCACTTATGTATAACATTTTCATATAGTCCACTACGTTTTTCTTATCTTTTATATGTACGCTCAACAATTCTAAAAAACGAGTGGCGATGCTGCTGCTTTTCAAATCTTTTACAGACTGTCTTTCGATTAAGCTGATTAAAATGATCTGCACGTAGCTGTATGATTTAAAAACAGACAAACCCGAAGCTTCCTGATGTGCCACAATTTTGCTGATCTGTTCGATTAAAGAGTATAAATGAAGAAAATCCGGTTCTGAAACAAAAACCTGCGGCTGTGTAAATAAAAGATGGTGGAATTCTATCGGAAAAATATGGGCAAATATCCCTTTCCCAAACTGGATAATCATTCCTTCGGCTATTTCTCTTTTAAGTAAATGAACCTGGCCGGGATGTATTACAAAAACAGAGTGATCTTTCAAGGTAAAGCTTTGATCATCTATTAATTGGGATCCACCACCCTTCCGGATGAAAAGAATCTCAAAATAATCATGCTTATGAACTTCGGTGAAATCATAAGGATTGCTATAATCCAGCGATTCCACACACAGTACTTTATTCGGATGGACTAAGGATACAACTTTCACGGTACTTAACAATTTAATAATTAGCGATAATAATATCCTGACCACTACCCAGATTGTAACAAAAACTATTTTCCGGGATTACAGAGTCATGCTGCAGTTCATTTAAATCCGGTTATTATTCAACGCATTATATTCTACAAAACAAAAATAATTCAGTACGAAAAGAAAGGAAATAAATCACAAAACAAGTGTGATTATAATCACAAAATTAGTGTGACCAGAATCACATCAATTCACAAAACACAAACATAGTTTACCAAACAGTTGTGAGCTATGATTTACAAAAACAAGTAGAATCTTAGCACGATTTCCTGCCCTATTCCTTATTTTTGTAAAGAATTAAACGACCGGGCATTTTATTCAACACTATGAGCAATACATTTTCTGATAACAGCCAAATTGAAGTGGTTTCTTCTTTTTCCGATCTTATAAATACCAATTTTAAGGACGCAATGAACGCTATTTGCTGGCACAGAAATTTAATCGGGGATTTTGAAGAAATTGTGTCTAAACTTCAATTAAAAGACCATGTTACAGAAGTTTCCACTGAAGATCTTTTAGCGTTGCAATTATCAGAAAAAGGAAATCAGGCAAGGGAAACGATCTTAAGTGATTTACAGTTACTGACCGATTTCGGAGCACTGCCTTCTCTCAATTTGCTGAAGTGCTATGAACGGGATGATGAGCTGGGTTTTATATCAACAGATGTATATTCTTATCATGTAGACCGTTCACCTGTTGGCACCAATACTTTTCTATGCACCTATCATGGTACTGCCAGTGATATTCTGCCCAATGATCAGGTGGAGCAAAAGGTTTTGATTTCGGAGATCAGGGAAAAACTTAAAGCACTACACGACGGGCCGGAAGAGGAATTTGAAGACTTTTTGAAAGAGTATTTCTTCGATCTGCATTATCAGCCTAAGCCGAATGCAATACCTGTCAATTTAGAAAAAGGACATCTCTGGAAAATAGCCGTAGATCATCCGGAACAGCAGGCTTTACCCTGTGTTCATAGGGCTCCTGTGGAAAATAATGGGGAGTATAGACTGCTGCTGATTTGCTAAATAACTGCTTCCTCAGCGAAAGCGTTTTTGCTTGGATTGGCACATAATTTTTGATAAATTGATGTACATTAAAAATAAATATTGAACTCACATGGCTGATACCGTTATATTATCTGAAGGAGCTGAATTCGATCGCGTTATAGAAGAGGTTTCAAAATACATCCATCTTTATGTAATGGCCTTTGAAAGGGAAGAGCGAACCCTTACACGCATAGATAAACGCGAAAAAATGTACGGCGGAAATGGTACGGTCTACATGATCCAGATGTTCAACCAGAATGAACTTGCGAATAATCGTCTGGCTGCTTATATGGTTTTGTTGAATAAAGGTGACGAATCCGGATTTCACACCCACAATCAAAGAAATGAACAGGAACTGTATGTGGTATTACATGGCACCGGCGAATACCGTGAAAGAACCGGAACCCAGGGACCTGAACGCAAAAAAGTACTCCAAAAAGGAGATATTACAGCCATCAGTTCCATAGGGTATCATTCTATTGAAAATATAGGGGATGAGCCCTTGATTATGTTTGTGATTACGACTAATAATAAGGTTTAAAACTAATACAAAAAAGGCGAGATATTAACTCGCCTTAATTTTTATAATATACTTTTATTGGGTTCATTAAATTAAAAAATATTTACTTGCCGATACAGAATCTAAACAAGTCTTTATTAATGAGGGTTGACATGGGTCAAGGTGTACAAAAGTAGTACAGTTTTAAAGTGCCGAAACATCTTTTTCAAAAAGATTCAGTCACAATTTTCGTCTTCGTAAAGCAGCATGAATAAAGAGAAAATTAGGATTATGGAGAATCCCTCAGGGCCCACAAACTCCTCAAGAAATTGAGGAGTTTTTTTGTATCAGTTTTTATAAATTATTCATCCTTACTTTCTGCTAGTAAACATTCTCCCTCGAATTCTGATGCAATTATTTCATCCTTATTCAACCAGTATTCTGAAGTGATCAGGGAAAAATTATTATTTTCCTCTTTATCTAACTTCCACACGATATCTTCAGCTTCTTCAAAACGCAAATCTGTAGACATTTGTTCAGAAAATAGCCTTTTGATAATATTACTTTCAGAAAGTCCACGGCTGAAAGATTTTAAAATGATTTCCTTCGATAGTTCCTTCGAATTTTGATCTACGGATATTATTGAAAATTTTACCCGTGTAGCTTTAGCATTTGGGAATGTACCGTTGTAGGCTTTAAATAACAGCTGATTGATATTAAATAAGTCGAAATGCAAATTTATTTCCGGATATTCTTCGCAGACCTTATCCAGTAACATATCATTTGAAATCTGATCGATTTGACCTTCATTTAAATTTTCTGATAATTTATAAGTCAATATAACTTTCGCTGCTTCATTAGGCTCAAAATCGGTGATTGCCATAAAAAGCATTTCCTTTAAATTCTCAGCATTTATAGTATTAGCATCCGGAAAGTCAAATAGTCCTAAAAGGTTAGTATAATCTTCGTTTTTCCAGTAGTTTTCAATCTCGTCTAGAGTCGAAGCACTGTCAATTTTTACATTAAATTTCATTGTATTTTTTTTTATAAATGTTGGTTTAATCTTTTTCCATATTTTATCAAATGCTTTACCAAATTGCAATATACATACCACGCTTAAATTTTCACTCAAATAATCAGGAATAATTAGAGATAAAATAGTTTACAAAAGTTTTAAGCAAATAATTAAAATCTAGTTCAATGTGGATTTGTAAATCGTCAGCAAAAGTGTACTCATTTAGGCTCTCACTTAAGGAGTGTTTCATAAGAGATTAATTTTTAAATTTGATATTATGAACACCAGGAAAAAACCAACTCCTGAAACCTACATTAAAGAGATCAGGAGAAAAACCAAAAGAATCTTCACAGCCAAGCAAAAGATCCTCATTGTCATGGACGTCCTTCATGCAGAGACCTCTGTAGCAGAGCTCTACCGTAAGCATTGCATTCAGTAATCCACATTTTACAAATGGAACAAAGAATTTCTTGAGGCCGGTAAGAAACGCTTTCTGGTAATGTAGTTCGTGAGGCTACTTCTGATGAAGTTAGCCCCAGCTTCGTGAAGAAAACAATACAAAAGAAACGTATATTTGTAAAAAAGAAAAAAGCCCTATAAATAAGGCTTTAGAGTATATTAATACAGGTTTTTTGATTGTTTATTTTGTAATGGTTACTTCCCGATACAAAAATAATTATAATTAATTATCAATAAGTTACGAAAAATAGCAACAATATAGAATCAAAGAAATTACTTTATAGTAAGATAATTTATGCCAATTGGTAAAAATTGATTACCCAAAGGAATTACATATCTTTGTTAGCATATATGTTTCAGTAGATATGCCACAAACTCTTTCAGACCATCTATATAAAAGTAAATTTTCTCTAACTTTAGTCCATAAGGCCTCAAAAGCAATTATCAAAAAAGGTGCTATACAATTGGATAAAGATAGTACAAAGCTAACCGAAAGCGAAAAATTAACTTTAAAATTATTTGAATATTTTACCTCTTTACAGAGGGTTTTGCAAGATATTGAGAATGTATTGGTTTTCTTAAAAATTGACACTAAAAAAATCAGAAAAGTGCACCCACTCCTTGATACTGACGAGGAATATTACAAATACCATTTCGAAAATTATATTATCAGGGTAATCAGCTTACAGGACATTGTTGGAAAACTAGGAAATATTTTATATAAAACAAATATTGATGATGAAAAATGCAATGGATATAATTTCAAGGAAGAACTTAAAAAAAATGGTAATCCAAAACATTCTTACATTTCTGCAATTCTTGAGCAATCTATTGATGTTAAAAAAGTTAGACATAAGAAATTACATAGAGGGATAGCAGAAATAAATAATCTTAGAGGAGTAGTTTTTTGGGATGATTTAGAAAAGGCTACGAGTAAAAAATTTGACAAAATACTTCATGAAATGTCTGCTGGAGATTTATCCATTCAAATTAATGAAATAGAAAAAGAAACTGTCAAGATAATCGATCTAATTATTGAATTTTTTGATAACTCATTGGATGAGTTAAACAATATATAATATGTTGAACTGATTATACAGATAGTAACACAACATTATGACTGCTTATATCAACAAAAAAATGTACCATTTTAGATATATAAATAATAAAGAGAACCCAACTACCACAATACTATAAATAGTTACTTTTTACCTACTTCTGGTTTATCGATATTGATAATTTTATTTTCTTTAAGTGGTCTACCCTCATTTCTTTTCACACAAAACTAAAACTCCAAAAAAAATATTTTTATATTTGGGACTTATACATTACTTTATGCCTATTTTAAAACCACAAGAAATACAATCTAATATTCGAGATTTAGAAGCATCTCGTAATAATCAATATAATAGATATTTATTAAATAAGATTTCCGTCATTATTGAAGGACTTGTTAAATCTAAAGATAAAAATCATGGAGAACGCTATAAAGAAATACAGTTGATTTTAGCAGCCTTGCGTGAACCACATGATATTAGTACAGGAAACCTAGTTAATGCTGAGGCAAAAGCTATTATACTTGATCTTTATGATGAGTTAATTGAAATTTTAAAATCTTATTAGTAAACTTTGGAAAACATTAATCATTCAGAATGGTATGGAAGAGAGTTTAAATCCCAAAAAATACAAGAGTGGGAAAATCTCCTCTCTAAAAATTTGTTAGAAAATAATTATCAAACGTATTTGACTGAAAATGCAGGGATTTTTTTAAGCGATGATGATTGCCATTTAGTTATTTCTAAACTAAAACTTGGCAGTGAGCTGGAAACTGATTTTATAACTTTATCAGATGGCTTTAGTAATGGAAACATTTTTGAATTTATTGAAATCAAACAACCGTCAGCCAAATTATTTACGGATAAGGGATTAATGACTGCGGAGTTTAATAGAGCTACACAACAAATAAGAGATTGGAAAAGATGGTTAATGGATAATCGCAATTGGATGGGGAAATATTTGCCCACTGTCAATACAAGAATATCAAACCCAACACATTTTAAATTCAAGATAATAATAGGTAGAAGATTATCAAACCATTATGAAGTCGAAAAAAGAAATCAAATAGCCGAGGAAATTGGAGCTGAAATTAGATCCTTCGACTATTTGACAGATAAAATTAAAAGGCGAGAATTTTATCCTATTGCTTGGCTACGGGATGGAACACCTGGACATTATGAAAAGGAACTTGCAAATCCATTTTACAAAGCTTTTACAGATTCTGAATGGAAAAAATTTTGCAATAGTCAAAAGGTTGCATCATCCCATTTTTATAGTGATCATTTTGAAGAAGTCTTAAAAATGAGGGAATACAGTTCTTATTAATCTATTTAATATTATTTTTGACTTTCTGTACTGTTCCTATACTTACATTACAGATTTTCGCTGTATCTCTTATAGAATTTCCTTTCTTTAAATTCTTAATAACTTCTTTATACTTGAAAAGGAAGTCTTCTATGCTCTCCGTAGAACCTTTCTCACGTCCTTTGTAAGTTCCACGAGCCTTTGCAAGTGCAATTCCCTCACGTTGACGCTCTAAAATGGTTTTTCGCTCCATTTCGGCAATGTTAGCCATAACAGAAATAATCAATTTGAAAGCCTGATTCTCTTTCCCTTTGATTAGGCTTTCTATTCCCAGATTATCTACTTTGAGAATAATACCCTTTTCTTTGAAAAATTCCAGAGTTGTTAATATGTCATAGAGATTACGTCCTAACCTATCAATAGAACTCACAGAAACATAATTAATTCCGCCGTCCTCAATAGCTTTTATAAGTTCCTTTCCTTGTTCTCTATTCTGAAAGGGAGTAGAACCGCTGACAATATCAATAAAAACCTTTTCGTCTTTTGTCTGTCGTTCCTCCTGTCTTGCTGTGTTCTGCGCTCCCGTCGAAACTCTTATATATCGTGCTTTCATAATTGTAAAATGTTATAAAGCACCCTGCGTTTAAGTAAGGTGCAAAGATTGTTATTGTTTTTAGTTTCGGAAGTAATACCCTTTAGAACTCATATAATCATACATTAAATGTCTGGCGGTTGCTTCCCAATCAATATAAATGTAAGATGGCAGGTTTTCAGGAATTGAACCGTCCTGTTCTAAAGTAGTCTGCGCAAAATCTTCATCCGAACTATACTCGCCATAATAAGAATCTGAAAGGCTATCTAATAGGTCGCTTATGTCCTCATGATAATAACTCACGCACTCTGCATAGGCTTCTATAACCTCAAAATCATAATCTGAATTATTAATCTCTTCAGCTATCTCATAAATGTTTACTGAAAGATGACATTCGCTGATTAGCTTTTGTTTGATAAAGAACTCCGAACATTCATAATCCTGAAACATGATCTCTGGTTCGTCTTCGTCTTGGTGAAGATCCTGCATAGCCTGTAAAAGCTCGTCATAATTTGAATAATCCGAAAGGTTTAACCATTCACCATAGATTGACCCTTCATTGTACTTTTTGTACGTTCCAACATAGATACTGAAAGTATCAAGACAATTTGTTAACTTTGCCATTGTAGATAAGTTTTAATTAGCGTTAGAATTTTTTACACCTCCCCGTTCAATATTCCTAGTATTGACGGGGCTTTTTGTTGGTTTTTATCACTCGAAAACTATGCCAAATGTGTGAATTTTAGGGTGCTTTTGAATGAAACAGAAGAAGTATTATAAACCTGTACGAAATTCTCTCAAACCTGTTCTAACTTTGGGTTACAGTCTAAAAATGTTCAAAAAAATGTTAAGGTTTTTAGGCTGTCCGAAAACTTTTGTCCGAGTTTGAACAAGTGGGGGTACTACCAGAAACTTGCCCTATGGTGGGGTGCTTTTGCTTAGATACCTTCTTTATTTTCACATTTAAATGTATATTTGAAAAAACAACCATAAGAACTTAATTAAATGAACAAGAAAACTAAAGGAGCTTGGTTAATTAACCATACAAAAAAACTAATTGATATTAGTGGATCTTTTGATTTTGAAGATGTAGAATTGGCAGGAAAAAGTGGTTTATTCCTTTCAAATTTGTCTGCATCTGATGCACAAAGTGATATTGACCTTGAAAAAGTAAATGCAATTGCGAAAGTGTCAAATATCAAGAAAACTGAAATCGAAACCTTTACCAGAGTTCTAAAAGAAGGGAACTATATTGATGTTGCAAAAGATGGAAGTATTTCAGTTTTAGGTGTTACAACAGCATCTGTACTTTCTCATACATCTGATATATTTGATAACACATCCCCTAATAATTTTCAAAGAGCACTTATTGATTTATCTGAAAACGTATCTGAACAACCACAAAGTGATAGGGTTCTAAAAGAATATATTTCAGATACTTATAGCTTATCTTCAACTGACACTACAAATCTTTTTAATCAAGTTGATGAGATTGGGTTTGTTGATCATGAAGATCTACAAGAAGAGAAACTTTATTTTAATGGGAATTTATTTAAAAGAGATCATATACAGAAGACACAAAATGTTTTGAACAGTCTTAAACCTGAAGATATAAACAATATAGCAGAAGTTGATGAATTACTATCAACTACAGGCTGTTTGTCTTACCCAAAAGTTGAAAATATATTAGGAGAAAATTTAATGTCTAAATTGCAGTCAATTGGTTTTTATGATTTAAACGATGTTAGTAATGCTGATGAAACATTAACTTTTGTAACAAAGCCTTCTGCATTTTCTAAATTTGGCAATCCCTTCGAAGAAGATGCACTAGATCTTGCTAAAGCATTTGTCTCTTCTCTTTATTATGGAATGAATTACAGTACCCAAGGAAGAGGGAAAATAACAATGTTGAAAGCGCTAATACAAAAACTTGTAAGAGGATATGAAGTTGGACCTGCAACCGCAATTGGGGAAGATTATAAAATTTTAGAATTAAAAAGGGTTATAGAGTTAAGAAGAAAACCCTCTACCAATATGTACTATATGACATTATTAAAAAAAGATATTGGCGAGCTAGCATTACAAGTATTAGAATTCGGAGATGCTTCGGAAGATACGTTGTTGAAAACGGAGATGTATTCAGGTAACGTAACAAATTATGTAGGTCCCGAAACAAAAAGAACCTTTCATAGAAAAAAACAGACAGAAATAGAGAAAAGAAATGTCGCAGATATTTTAAGAACTTTTAGAAAATAAAATATGGAAAATAAGATTTCAAAAGGTGAATTGCTAGAAGAGTTATTAAGAAATTATTTTCTTAATTTAGGATACTATGTTGTTAGAGGGGTGAAATTCAGATATGAAGATAATGACATAACTGACGTAGACTTATTCCTTTATGATAGATCTTCAACTTTAAGTAGAGAAAGAATTAATGTTGATATTAAAAATAAAAAACAACCTCAAGCCTTTGAGAGAATCTTGTGGGCTAATGGTTTAAAAAAATTGTTAAGATTTGATAAATGTATTGTCGCGACAACAGATAGTAGACCTATAATTCAAAAATTTGGTTTAATACATGATACAATTGTTCTTGATGGTAATTTTATTTCAAAATTAAAAAATAACACCCTTACAGATAGGTTAACGGAGGATGAATTTTTATTGAAATTGGCAAAATATAAAAGCTACAAAAAATTCCCTAATAAAGATTGGAGATTTTTATATGAAAATTCTAAGTCAAAGTTACTAAACGAATTAGATTACTCTGGTTTCAACTCAAACCTTTTTACACTACAGTACCTTTTTGAAACAATTATTACAGATGTACAAAAAAGAGAAGATGCTACAAGGTTTGCTTATGCCATAATCTCTCACTTACTAATTATGATGGATTTTATTTTGAAAGACATCACATTTTTAGAAACTAATAAAAAAAATGAACATTTAAGAGATGGTTTAAACTACGGTAATCTAGGTAAAGATGGAGTTGATGAAATAATCAATATTGCAGTAGCTTTATCTGGAAAAAGTCGTAACTATTACAATGATAGTTTTAATTCTTCTCAATATTTAATTCTCAGTGAGTTTTTCTCAAAAAATGAAATCCTTAGAGGAGTTTTTAACTGGGCGAAAATTTTTGAACAATTTGCTTTTAAATTAGAATTTACAAGTCCAAACATGTTAGATTCTGTTTGTAAAGCAATTATATCTGTCTTTTTAGATTATTTCAGTATTGACAGAACAGTTTTTTTTACTGCACCTTATGAGATACAAGGAAAGCTACCTTTAGGGGATAATAGAGAATAGGCACAAAATTTGTAGTTTTGCGCAAAGACATAAACGAAAATAAATAAGTGTTAGACTTATTTGCTTTGTTAAATAAAATTTGGCGATTTTAAAAGTAACAAACCGAGCAGATAAAGTTGGACACCCACCCCTATGGCGTGGGCTGTTCTGCTTTGGTTTGTTAGGTTACGCCAAATACCTTTTTAACAAAGCGTGAATTAGCTCACGCTTATTTTTTTGCCTAAATCAAGCATAAAATTTAATAAAAATGGGTATTTTATTTTCCACAGACACAGTACGAAGCCTTAATAAGAGGCAAAAACTCGCAATGCTCACAGTTGTAAAATCAATTTCTGACAATGCAACAGACTTTACAAAAAAAATTAATCAACAAAAAATCCTTATCAAATACCTTTCAATATTTGAGTTGACTGATATTGCTATTTCAAATTATGAACAACATTTGACAAGAATTGATTTAAGAAGCCTAACCACGAATCAACGAGATTACTTCATTGTAATGGGTCATGAATTACTCGGTGCAATTCAAGATAGAAGATTAGAAGACTACAACATCTTATTTGAAGCTTTTCAAAGCTACGGTAATATCAGTAGTTCAGAATTTTCAGGCACAATTGAACGCTTACGAGGAAACAGCTATTAATATGAGCCGATTATTTACATTCTCTTTTTTGACAATATTTATAATATCTTGTTCAAGCAATGGTCGGGGCGAACTTGAAATCAATTGGGGAATTATTGGCTTACTTGCGTTTATTGCATTTGGATATTTTTTAAGCAAAAAAGAAAGAAGAGCCGAAGAAGAAACCCGAAATCTTAACGAACAAGTCAGAAATCAAAGGGGAAATCCATTGACACAAAAATTTGTCTTCAATTATAGTAAAATCAAATTTACCCACGAAATAACTTTCAAGCCGATTCAAATTGCAACAGCAGAGGTTTACAAAGACAGATTTGAAATTACAATTTACCCCTACTCCGAATATTCGGGAACTTACGTTATTGTCAAATCTCAAAAGCAGGGCGACGGAATCCTAAATACAGTTATCAAAGTTGACGGTGGGAATTTTTCTCAATACAATTCTCAAAAGCCTTGTTTCGTTCACATATCCGAACGAGCAAACATTCTTAAAATATTTGATGAAAATCGAATTGGAATAATCTTAAAATTTTAAATACATGAAAAAATTAATTTTTACTTTACTATTAGCATTACCAACATTTTATTTCGCACAGGAAGAAAAACCAAAAGAATCACCAAACGCTAAAGAGTGTGATTTACCAAAAGATTTTAAAGAACCAATCAAAAATAACAGATTAAAAAAATTTGTTGCCATTGACAACGGAGTTGATGAAAAAGAGGTAATTATTATTCGAGCGCAAAATGGCTTTGGAAGTGGGATTTATACAGCTTGTGTAAAAGGACAGTCAATCCAATATCAAAAAATGGGTACAGTTTTTATGCGTGAAGGGAAAAACCCTTTTAATAACGCAAAATGATATTGCAGTTTCAAAGCAGTTGTATACCACCATTTGAATACAAACAGTACAGCATTTGGGATGATATATCACTTATTTTGATACTGTTTGTATATCTCATTTTGTATATCGGAAGTGCTTATTACCTAATGAAAGGGTTGAAACTCACAATCAATACACTGAAAAAGTACTTCAAAAAAGAAAAATGCTAATGCTTTAAAACCTGTTTATAACAGGTTTTTTTCTTGTATTCACTTAAAAGTAGTAGTAATTTGTAATATTTATGGTTTCCCATAATTCAGAGATTGCAAAAATTCTTAAATTGTTAAAAAATAAAAACTAATTCCTAAAAATGTTTATATCACAAATTAAAATTGAAAATTTTAGAAATTTCAAAGAGAAAACTATATTATTCAATGATGGCATCAACGTTATTATTGGGCATAATAATTCAGGAAAGTCTAATCTTATTAAAGCTCTTTCTTTAGTACTGGACAATCAAAGGTCAAAAAAATTAGATATTGACGATTTTAATCAAAATATTACTTTACCAGAGCTTAAAGCTAATCCCCCTAAAATAAGTATTGAGGTAACAATCAAGAAAGGTAGCTTTGAAAGTGAAGATGATTTGGTTACTGTAGCAAATTGGCTTACAAAATTAGATGTTAATTACGAAGCTAAATTAACTTATGAGTTCTTTTTACCCGAAAAACAAATAACAAGCTATAAAGAAAGATTAGCCGAAATTCCTGATGACACTTCAGACGCAATTTTCAAATGTTGGAAAACTATTAAGCATGATTTTTTGAGGTTTTATACTCATAAAATATGGGGAGGAGATGTTCTTAATCAAAATAGTGCAGATTCAGAATCATTGAACAAATTTGATTTTCAATTTTTAGATGCTATAAGAGATGTTGAAAGAGATATGTTGACAGGCAGAAATACTCTTTTAAGGGAAGTTTTTGATTTCTTTATGGATTATGATATTAAAATTGATTCGACAAAAGATTCAGCACAAAAACACGGAGAAATAAAGGTTAGAAAAGTTGATTTTTCTCATAAAGCACAAGTTTTAGTAGATGACTTAAATGTTAGAATAGCATCTGGTAAAACAGAAATACTTTCTTATGCCAATGATACAGGAGCGTCATTCAACAATGCTAAACCAGATTTTGAGGGAATAATTTCGGAATTAGAAATGTACAATGTTTTAAAGTTAATTGTTGAATATGAAAGCGGAATAAAAATACCTGCAACACATAATGGCTTAGGGTATAATAATCTAATTTATATGTCATTGCTACTCGCAAAAATGCAAGTCAATGCTGATGCCAACTATTTAGATAATAATGCAAAGGTCTTTTCAACATTAGTAATAGAAGAACCAGAAGCACATTTGCATCCTGCAATGCAATATAAGTTTCTAAAATTTTTAAATGAAAATAAAAGAAAAAGAAAAGTAAGGCAAATATTTGTGACAAGCCATTCAACACATATTACATCTGCTGTAAACTTAGATGAAATTATTTGCTTACATAATGATGGTAGTCAAACAAACGTTGGTTATCCTTCTAAAACTTTTGTTGATGCAGCAGGAGTAATACAAGAGAATAGCAAAAAATATGTTGAAAGATTTCTTGATGCAACAAAATCAGATATGCTTTTTGCACAAAAAGTCTTATTTGTTGAGGGACTTGCAGAACAAATTTTAATGTCAATTCTTGCACAATATCTTGATAAATCATTAGAAGATAATCATGTAGCTATCATTAATATAAATGGAAGATATTTTGACCACTTTTTATATCTCTTTGATACTAGTAAAGAATTTGCAATTTCAAAACAAGTTGTTTGCTTAACGGATAAAGACCCCCAAAGAAAAAATAAAACTATAACGGGAGCTCGATTTAATAAATGTTACCCTTTTGAATATGATATTGACTCTACTACCTACGAATATCAGAGAAATAGTATTGATAGTTCATACAATGAGGGAAACCATCCCAACATAACCTTCTATTCACAAAACGATGCTCAGGGTAAGACTTTAGAATATGAGATTGCATATCATAATCCTAATTCAAAACTAATCTTAACAGATTTCATTGATAATCGAGAAGAATTAGAGGAATTGATGAGGTTGTATAATGATGGTACTTCAACAATTGCACAATTCATTGAGGAATTGAGAAAGAGTAAAGAAAATGACAGAATTATTGAAAGTATTAATAATGTAACTACTTTATCTGACGATGAGAAGAAAAGGTCAATAATTGCTTCTCGTTATTTAAATTCAGTCGGAAAAGGCGAAAACGCTTTAGACCTTGCACTAAAATTGAAAAATAATCTTGAAAAAAGAGGAACTTCAGAATATCAAGATTTTATAATACCTGAATATATACAAAAAGCAATTAATAAGTTATGTCCGTAATAGAAATAGATTCAGATACATCATTGACCAATGTTGATACTCATTTTAAAGTTTCAGCGGGTCCAGGAGCAGGAAAAACATATTGGATTGTCAATCACATAAAAAATATTCTTTCTAATTCTGACAAATTAGCTAAAACAAGAAAAATTCTTTGTATTACTTACACAAATATTGCTACGGAAACAATATTAAAAAGATTAGGTAATGCGTCTGTGCAAGTTGAAATTTCAACTATTCATAGTTTTCTTTATAATCATATTCTCAAACCATATGCTTCATTTATTGCGAGTGATTATGATTTAAATGTCTCTTCGATTGATGGTCATGATGATATAATATTATCAAACTACAGTTTTCTTAATAATTGGAAAGTTCGTACAAGGCAACAAAGACTGAATGATGATAAAATAATTATTAAAGCATTTAATAATTTGAAATGGAAATTCAATGATGAGGGCGAATTAGTTGCAAAAACCGATTACCCTTTTACGATAGGTGGATATCCTATTAGAAATGATTCATATATGGAATACAAAAAGATGGCGTGGGAAAAAGGAGTTATTCATCATGACGATGTTTTATTTCTAAGTTATCAAATCATTAAAAAATTCCCTTTTGTATCATCAGTCATTTCTGCAAAATTTCCCTATATTTTGGTTGATGAATTTCAGGATAGCAATCCGATTCAAGTTGAAATATTAAAAGAGTTGGCAAATTTATCTACAATAGGAATTATTGGAGATGTTGCCCAATCCATTTATGAATTTCAAGGAGCAGATTCCGAGCAATTCAATTCTTTTAATTTACCTTCACAACAAAACTTCTTTTTACTACATAATAGAAGGAGTTCGAACGAAATAATAGACTTCTTAAACTCAATAAGAACCGATATCACTCAACAATATTATAGAAATATTACTGTAGATTCACCTACCTTACTTGTTGGTGATATGGTTTCCGCACTTCAAGAAAGTAAACGTGATTGTGATGGTGACATATATACTCTATCATACAAGAATATAACTTCAAATGCATTAAAGGCAGAATTAAATGGAACAGGAATAAACGATAACTTGCTCGAAGAGCTTAGATATAATGATTCTAATAAAGACAGAGTTAATTTAATTTATACTTGTGTAAAAGCTATTGCATATACTAAAGAATCAAAATTTAAAGATGCCCTAAACACATTTGAAAAATATTTTAATTTTAAAAGTGATAAAATAAAAGGAAGGAAAAAAGCATTAAAATACATTTCAATTTTAATGGAGAACTATGAAACATATAAAACCTATTCTTTACTTGAATTTTCTAACTTTATAAAGGATAATATTGACACTACATTAGTAAAAGTTTCCAGAGGAGCAGTAAAAACTCATTACGAAAATCATACTTTTGAGCAGTACTATTTGTGTGTTAAAATTCCAGAAGATAAAAGTTTTCATAAAACTATTCACAAAGCAAAAGGTGACGAATTTGATAATGTTCTATTGATATTAACTGACGAAAATGACCTCAAATTTATAACTGAATCAAACTTACAACATGACGAAAAACATAGAATAAGATATGTTGCTGTAAGTAGAGCGAGGGACAAGCTATTTATTAGTGTACCAACTCTAAATAGTAGTTTAGAATCACAATTATCAACAAATTTCAATCTTAACATTGTTAGGCTTTAAATAAAAGTAGGAAAATGATTTCCTACTTTTTTGTTTTAAACAACAGTTACGGTTGCTTATACAGTGTCCGTAAATTAACTATCCAATAACTCTTCAAATTTAGTATTCATAAGGTCTAACAATGTATTTTTGTGTTCCAATAAATTATTTTTATCAAAATATGGATAGGCTTTTTTTGATTCAATTTTGAATTTATCGTCATCCAATTCCGACCAAAACTTATGCGCACAATATTTGTATAGCTTGTTTTTCTTGTAGCTTGTGAATTGTCTGTTTTCAATATCATCTACGCACATTAGCTTAAATTTCACAAGATTGTATAGCTTATCATACAAGAAAATAAGATTATCTCTATCTTCCAAGTCACTTAGTACAAAGATTCCATTTTTATTGAATTCTCTTTTATCTAAAAACTTAACTTCAACTCTCAAAATATTCTCTCCATTACATTGTTGTCTACCTTTGTGGTAAATTTTCAATCTGTAATTACCTTTTTCAAATTCTTTATACACTTGCTCATCATTGGGTGGAGGTAATTTTGAAGCAGGGCAAAAATCGTAAAGCACACATTCATTAAGAATAAAGTGGTCTAAATCAAAAGGTAATCTTAAATTCAAACCAAATTCTAAACTTTGTGAAAGGTGTAGATTTTCAGGAGAAAATTTAATTTGCTCCTCCAAAAAATCAATGGAATTTACAATCGCCGAGCGACTAAAATCATTATAATTCCCATCAATGTTATGCACAAACTTATTATAAAAATGATGTAAAGAATTGTGGATATATGCTCCTTGATTGGTAATTTTTAGCTCCATATTTTCAAATTCCTTTTTGTATGTCTCATACAAAACAACTTCATTTTTAGCCTTATCAAATCGAGAATAACTGATTTTTTCAAGATTGTAATTTTCTTTCATAATTTCAAGAATTTCATTGTTATTGGGAAAATATGCTTTGATGTAATCTATCATGTCTGTAGAATTAAGATTAAACATATTTTCTATTATCAAATCCCTGATTTACTTCAGCACTAATCATTGAAATTGATTTGTATTGGGTTCCCGAAGCAATTTCGTTGATTAGTTCACGCTTCAAAACAAGAAACTTATTGGTAATCTTACATTTGTAAGCAGGAATTAGTCCTGAATTAATCTTTTGAACTATTACTCGCTCGTTCATATCGAGAAGTTCCGCAACATCTTTTACTGTCAAAACGGCTTTTGAAAGAGCTATTTCACTTAATTTTTCTAATTCTGTTGTATAAGCAGTTAAGTATTTTTTTACTTCTGTCTGCACCAATTTTTCGATTATTGAATCGAAATTTCCGTTATGACTGGATTTCGTCGTGTTATGTTTTACTTCCATAACACAACACCCATCAACAATTTAGCAATAGTGCCAAAAATGAAAAAACTCCTACGTTACCATAGGAGTTTTAAAAAGTTAAAAATCAGCAATTTATAATCATCAATAAAATATCAATTCATTTGTAATACCTAATTTTATTAATAAAATATAATTTTTTTGTAAAAAATACAAAGTAGGAGTTTGTTATTTTATGCTTACTATTTCATCAAAAATCCTGAAGGAGTTTTCAATGTTCAAAACATCCAATTGGTTGGTTGAATATTTTAAATCTTTTAGCTTATCAGAATTTACTTCAGCATTATCTTTATAAATGAAAAAATCGGATAAAATCTTCCAATGTGTATTATTTGTTGAGCTAATAATATTTTTATCATTCAAAACTTTATAAAAACTTCTTAGTAGTGAAGGTGTCTTAAGCCAAATAATTTTATCTCGTTCTCTTCTTCGATTATTGAACAAATCATCTACTTGTTCATAAGTTGTTATATTTGAAATAAACCCATTACCTATCAAGCTATTTTTAATTGAATTTATCACAACTTTTCTCGCTTCATCAGTTAATCCCTTTTTAAAATTAGGTCTATTTTCTATTTGAAAAGATTGAATTTCTTTTTTAGATGGGTAAACAAGTTTTTTTAAAGCATTAAAATTATCTTTAGATAAATAATCAACAAAATTAGAATAGAAATCACGAAAAATATCTAAATAGATTTCTTTAACAGTAATTCCATATTTGGAAAATACATTTTTTTCCCTGCGAATTGCATCGTCTAAATCATTGTAATCACTCAACAAAAGTTCAGTAAGTTTGTTAATATAATTAAACTTATTCTTTGACAGGATATACTCGTGCCGAAGCAAAGTTTGTGATTTTATCTTTTCTTTTAATAAAGCATTATATAAAGGTTCAAAAAAAGAAACCATTTTAAGTTCTCCGTCTTCACCTTCAATTCTCATCTTACCCTCAACTTTATACTCAAATTCATATTCTTTAACATTGATAAAGTAATGATATGCTATAAGATAAAAGTAATCACCTCTAATGAAGATATTTTTAAACATATCAAAGTCCTCTATTTTTGTCTCATCAATATTTAAACCTCTTGGACGTAAACTTTCTTTATCCCAAAAGAAATAACGAAACTTTGAAAATGGATATACACCAAATTCCACTTCATTTTTGTTCCCTTCTTCAAAATGTTGAAATAGCGGAGAGAAATCAAAATCATTATCTAAAACAGGTAAAAAATCTATCATATTCCTAAAACTATATTATTAACTGTACTTGCTTTACGACTGTCAACAATTTTTGCGTAAATCTCTGTAGTACTTACATTCTTGTGACCTAACATTTTAGAAATTAGATAGATATCTGCTCCTGCTTCCAATTGCGCAACTGCATAAGACGTTCTAAAATTGTGAAAAGTAACTTTCTTTTCAATTTCAGCTTTTGATAACCATTTCCTTAAATTATCATTAAGTGAGTGATATGCAATTCTATCGAAAACAAAATCTGTTCTAAATTTTCTAGCTCCCATTAGCTTTATAGCTTCTTCTGAGATGGGATGATACTGAAATGCTGACGTTTTCTTCATCCTGAAATATATGTAATTGATCCCCTCTCTTTCAACCACATCACACCACTGTAAATTATTAATATCACTATGTCTCAAGCCTGTTAAAAAGGCGAAAATGCAATATTTCTTTAAGACTTCATCAGAAAAATCAGTAGTAAATAGTTTTCTGCATTCATTTAATGTTAAAAAGTTTTTCATGGGTTCTTCTTCTTCAATCCATTCTATTCGTCCCTTAAAGCTTTTAGAAAGAAAGTTTTCTTCATAAGCCATTTCTAGAACCTGCATAAATCTGATGAAGTAGCTTGCCGCTGAATTTCTACTAATTTTACGCGTCGTACTTCTTAACTGATAAGCATTAAGTAATTTAGATTTAAAATCTTCAATGAGAGCTTTGTTAATATCTTGAAAAAGAACATTTCCATAACATTTAACAAAGTGTCCGTAACAACTACTCCATGCTCCTTCAGAACTGGTTGCATTCTGTGCTTTTTTCTTAAAATATTCCGTAAAGATTTTACTTTTGTTTTCCGCCAACTCTAAAGCCTTCAATTCTGTTTCGCTATAAATATCTGGATTGATGACTTCTTTAAACCTTTTAGCTCTGTACAACTCAATCATTTCATTAGTTTCCCTGTTATGCTGTTTTTGAGCGGGTGTCAAGGTTAGTTTCTTAGGATTACCATTTTTATCAGTAACTATTTCAATTTTTGACTGTTTCTTCCCACTTGCATCTGTATAATACAAAGTCTCACTTTGAAATTCATTATAAATAAAATAACTCGTTTTTTCATAGCGAGTCTTTTTTCCAGTTTTTCGATTGAAAACAGGAGGATAAAAATTTAGTGAAAGATTGCTCTTATTTCCTTTTACAAGTTTTTTTAGCACTGTTACTTTTTTACTCATTATTGAAGATTGTATTTACTAAGTTTTTGGGAACATAAACATTTTTACCTTTTGGAATTTTCGGAATATTATGTTTTTTGCATAAATGATAAAATGAACCTGAACTCACTTTAAATGCGTTTAAGACTTCATTAATCGTATAATAATTGTCATCACAGAAATATGGTAAATTATATTGTTTTTCTTCGTTATTTTCGGCTTTTTGCGTAAATAGTATATCCAAGTCAACCTTTCTAATTCTAACCGATTTAAAGCCTTCTAATTTGCTTAATCTGCCATCTTTTAACATTCGATAAATTGACGTTCTACTAATATTGAGTAAAAGCATAACTTCTTTGATGGATAAGTAATCTTTCTTTTGAATTTCTTCAATATCATAACCTTTAATTTGTACTTCCAAATCCTTATCACTCGCCTGAATCTTTTCATCACGCTTTTTCTTTTTGTAGAATTTCTTAGCACAGTCATCGGAACAGCATTTTGTTGTAGTCTTTTTAGCTACAAACCTATTTCCGCAGAATTGGCAAATTTTATTGACTTCCATAACGCCTAAATTCTCCCCAAGAATGTTTCACATTGTTTCCCCATGTTTCTCATTGTTTCAAAATGTAACATTTTTTAACGATTAAATTACAAATTTTATTCCAAACCAAATTCATAGAAACGAAATAGAAACAAATAGAATGTATATATTCTACAATATTAAATTCTAAAACGAAACAGAATGCAAATAAAAAACCCCTTAAACATTACATTTAAAGGGTTTTTCGTATTATTGCAATTGTAATCAATGTACAACCTAAAACACCGTCTACTTTCCGATACAAAACTTAGAAAATATATTCCCCAGCACCTCATCATTCGTCACTTCACCTGATATTTCTCCGAGATGTTCTAATGCATTTCTCAGTTCATAGGCCAGCAGCTCTGTAGAGATCTGGAAAGAAATGGCTTCTTTCACTTTATGGGTCGCATCAAGAGATTTCCGAAGGGCTTCAAAGTGTCTTTGATTTGTGATCACTACGTTATTTTCCTGAGATTTTAACTGTTCAACGTAAGAAGACAGTTCGTTTTTCAGATCCTGAATATTTTGGTTTTCTACCGCCGAAATTCTGATAAAATCAAAGTCCTGACTAATGGCATTTCTGAAAATATCTTCTACCGCTTCATATTTTGGAGGCAGCACTTCGTCAATTTTGGTCGCACAGATAATCAGTTTCAGATCTTCTCTCTGTAAAGATCTGATCATTTCAATATCTTCGGAATAATCTTCGGTAGCAGCATCTGCAAGGTATACCAGAATATTCGCGTTCTCCACTTTTTCTTTGGCTTTCTTTACCCCGATGGCCTCTATCTCATCAACTGTTTCACGAAGTCCTGCTGTATCGATAAGACGGAATGCGTGACCTTTAATATGTAAGATTTCCTCAATGGTATCTCTTGTTGTTCCGGCAATATTGCTTACGATGGCTCTTTCCTCTTTCAACAGGGCATTCAGCAAAGTAGACTTTCCGGCATTGGGTTTTCCGATGATGGCCACTGCGGTTCCGTTTTTAATGGCATTCCCGTATTGGAAACTTTCAATAAGAGAATCCAGTTTCACCTCAATTTTATCTAAGAGTCCGTTAAGCGCTGACCGGTCTGCAAATTCCACATCTTCTTCAGCAAAATCCAGTTCAAGCTCGATCAGGGAAACAAAATTCAGAAGATCTGTTCTCAATATCGATATTTCATTGGTAATTCCTCCTTTCAACTGATTGATGGCTACTTTTCGGGAAGCTTCATTTTCAGATGCAATCACATCCGCAATAGCTTCTGCCTGCGAAAGATCAATCCTTCCGTTGATGAATGCGCGAAGAGTAAATTCCCCCGCTTTAGCCATTCTTGCCCCGTTTTTAATCAGGGTTTCCAGAATACGTTTTCCGATATGCGGGGACCCATGAAAAGCAATTTCCACAGAATTTTCTGTCGTAAAACTTTTCGGAGCCAGGAAAATAGAAAGCATCACCTCATCAATCGCTTCCTCCCCATCCATAAAATAACCGTAATGAATGGTATGAGACTTCTGCTTTTCCAGTTTCTTGCCCGGAAAACTTTTCTGGACCACCGGTAAAGCATCGTTTCCAGAAACCCTGATAATACCTAAAGCTCCTACTCCATTGGCCGTAGCCAGTGCGCAAATCGTATCGTTATTCATTGGACAAATTTACGATTTTTCAGGCTAATTTCTGATGACCTCTTTTATACAGATTGTCTATTCCTTTAATCGGAGCTTTTTTGAATTTTCTCCGTTGGGATAATGCAATGGCGCAAAGTTCAGTAATCTTTGTGCCATGTCATTATTAAAGCCATCTCAAATTAGTGTCCATTTGTGTAAAAAGTTCGTGACATTCGTGTTTAAAAAAATCAGCAAAATCTATCTGCAACCCAAATGACACTTTTAAGATGAGATTGCTTCGTCACTTCGTTCCTCGCAATGACGGTTTATTTAAGCCGCCTGCCCAACTCTTTCACTTGTTGAAGCCATTGAGTCCGCTGCACTTCCGTAGAATTTCTTATAACTCCAATATAAGTTACTTTCACAGGTTTTACCCCACAGAATTCCAGCGTTGATTTTTTCAGCTGATTCACACTGGGCCTTCCATAAAACAGCCAATAATACCATCCCGGCTGATCCAGCGTCGTCATAATGTGTGCCGTTTTTCCTTTCAAAAGCTTATCCCACCAAACCGAGTTTTCTCTGTATTGATAGGTAAATCCCGGAAGAAAAAGCCGGTCCAGAAAACCTTTCATCAGCGCAGGCAATCCACCCCACCAAACCGGATGGATCCATACCAGATGATCTGCCCATTGGATTATTTCCCAGGCTTTCAAAAGATCAGGCTCAAGCTCCATTCTTTTCTGATATCCAAAATGAAGAATGGGATCAAAATTTAATTCAGCTATGGTGATCTCTTTCACTTCTGCTCCGACCTTTAAAGCGCCTTCTTTATAAGCTTCAGCAATTCCGAAATTGAAGGAATCTTTATTGGGATGTCCGTTGATGATGGCTATTTTTTTCATGATCCGGACTGTATATTGATGGTTTCATAAGACTTTAATTTCTCCATCAATGACAAAGGTTGGTGCAACTGATGACTGAAGTAAATTTTATTTTCATGAGAGTTATTCAGCAGTTCTTCTGTGTGCAGTACGGCAGAAAGAGCCGTTAATTCCGCCTGTCCTTTTGTACTCTGCAGGCTTAATTTTTTATTCCCGCTCGATGTTTTTACCATAATCTCAAATACTGACTGATCCCCATTTCCACTCGATCCGAAAATCATTTTTCTTTCCTTTAATGACAGAATACTGAAAAGTCTTATTTTTTGAAATGCTCCTAAAAGCCATGTGATAAACTTTGAATTGTATGTCATTTTTACACTGACATTGGGAACTTTTTCAATCTGATTCAAAATATACAGATCCGGGACATCAAAATTATACGCTTCCCTTTTCCCGATTCCAAAAGAGAAATCAAATTTTTCGGCATCTAAGAAGTGTTTGATCGGAACGCGGCGGTTGTTCTCATACCGGATAAAAGGTTTTGCCACGTTTTCAGCCATAAAATGTGCTGAACTTTCTCCCGCAAGGTCCTTCACTGAATAATAGACAAAGAGTTTCACTTCCCGAATATCTTCAGTCTTTGCGAGTGTTTTCACCAAACCGTTAACGATACCTCCCATCCATCCGGAACTGAATACAATCCTGCTTTTGATGGTACTTTCTTTAGCCACATCATAAGCTTTGACAAGATCGGGAGTAGGTTTTGTAATGTCTAAATAATCAATTCCGTTCGCAATGGCGAACTTGAGAATATGATCCGACTGATCATTCACCGAAAGAATAATCAGACTTATTTTTTTATCGGAAATTACCTGAAAAGTACGGGGATCAGTCACATCGATCTTAAGATCAGTCTCTGTTTTTCCTCCTTTTCTTCCGCCCACGAAAACAGGTACCTGTGGATTTCTCGATTTCAAAATACGGATAATGGTTTTACCTACCAGACCATTTCCTCCAATAACCAGAATATTGTGCTCCATTTATTTTTTTTTACAAAAGTATAGAGCAGCTTCACCCTGGTGTAGGACAAATGTCTAAAACGGGAAACCATGAATTAAACCTTTATCGGTTTTTATTTAACGTGAGTTTGAGTTAAGACATTTTTTTAGATATCAGATTTCAGATTTTCAACTGAGATTAAGAATGTCAATCGTGAATTTTGCTTCGCAAATGAATGGTGAATGCTAGAATCGAGATTTTAAATATCAGATTTCAGACATCAGACGATAATTTATTAACTTAATTACTACCAACCAGCAACTAGTAACCAAAACTCACCCCGAAACTCATAATTCATAACTCATAACTCTCTCCCAAATCCGTTATTTAGAAAATATATTTTGATTTTAGATCGTAACTTCTTTCCTGATCCGGCTCAGATGTCTTTGGGTAATACCCAGATAAGACGCCAGATACTGCAGCGGAATTTTCTGAACATAATCCGGCTGATTGCCCAACAGAGCCTCGTACCGCTGTGCAGCAGTGTCTCTCTGGAGCTGGAAAAATCTTTTCTCCAATTCCAGATATTCCTGTTCGGCGATCATCTTTAGAAATTTTGTCCAGTTAAGATCATCCTTTACCAGACCATCTACGGCATCTTTTTTTAAAACCATCAGATCAGCATCGGTAATAGCCTGCATATTTTCTCTGCTGGGACTGTCTGAAATAAATGATGAATAGCCCGCCATCAACTGATTGGGAAAGCGGAAGCAGTAGGTCATATCTTTTCCGTCATCTGAAATGTAGTAGGAACGGAAAATTCCCGACATTATAAATGCAATTTCTTTACATTTTTCGCCTTCCTGTACAAAAAAATCATTTTTATACACTTTCCTGGTTTCAAAAAGCTGCAAGAAATCTTTGATCTCAACTTCTGAGAATATATTAAAGCTTCGGAAAAAATCTTCTACCATGGTTTCAAAATTAGAACTTATAATCCTGTCTGGTTTTCTATAGTTTTAGCGAAATTAAGCAAATCAGAGATAATCCGCAAAAGTAGTGTTGATGTGCTCTCGCAGATTTCTCTGATAATGTAGATCTAATTAATGCTTTTTGAAACATTAAATTCAATGAAGGATGTAAGGTTAGTTAAGAAAAATCAAATAATTTTTTAAGTTGTAGGTCTTAAAGCAAAGCAAAAACTTAATATTCTTAAAAGCTTAACACAGAATCTTAATGGTTTGAATTTTTTCTTACAGTTGATACGAATAGAGCGGATTAAAAAAAAAGTAAAAATCTGCACCATCTGATTAATCTGCGTGAAATTTCAAAATCATATGATCTGTTCCATTACCTTCATTGGAATCAATAAAAATTGATTTGACTAGTCGGATGTTGTAGGTTTATGATAAAAAATAAAACCACTTCAGAACGAAATGGTTTTATCTGCTTTGAATTTACTAAGTGTATATGAAGTTATGAATGATGTCTTGTTACTGATGCAAAGATAGATCACACTGTATGGCTTTCTGTCAGGGGAATCCCTAAAATTATATCCGTGAAAATACGGTTGTATCTATAAAAAAGCCCCGCAGAGGATTCCGCAGGGCTTCAAAGATTTATCTAACAATTATTAATGTTCAAAGTTTAAATCCGATGGTTAAGGGGTAAGGTTCAATCTCTTAGTCATATCAAAACTGACAATTAACTATTCATAATTGACTCTCTCCACCATTCACTTTATTAAAGCGGGCTTACCAGTTCAAGGAACCATTCTTTAACTTCTCCTTCCAGGTATGGACCTAATTTTTCCTCACAAGTCTTGTGATAGCTGTTCAACCATGAAATTTCCTCCTCAGAAAGAATTTCTTTTACAATCGTATCTTTAAAGAACGGGCAGAAAGTCAGGGTTTCAAATTCATAGAATGTTCCGTGAATTGTTTTTTCTGCTTCCTTTACAGCGATCAGGTTTTCATGGCGGATTCCGTATTCTCCTTCAAGATAATACCCCGGTTCATTGGAACATACCATTCCCGGAAGAAGATCCTGAGCGTTCAGGTCTTTTCTGATATTCTGAGGACCTTCATGAACATTCATGAAACTTCCTACTCCGTGGCCTGTTCCGTGGTTGAAATCTTTTCCTTCCATCCACAACGGAAGTCTTGCAATCGCATCAAGATGAACCCCTTTTGTTCCTTTTGGAAATTTCACCATAGATAAACGGATCAGCCCCTGAAGCACCAAAGTTGAATTTCTTTTGAACTCATCAGAAAATGCTCCTAACGCTAAAGTTCTTGTAATATCAGTCGTTCCTTCCAGATACTGTCCTCCTGAATCTACCAGGATGGTTGCATCATTGGTAACATCCTTGCTTCCTTCACTTTTTGCAGAATAGTGCATGATCGCCCCATTATCTTTATAGCCTACGATGCTTCCAAAGCTTTCGCCCACAAAGTTTTCACCTTCTGCACGGAAACCTCCCAGTTTTTTACCGATGGAATATTCGTTCATGGCTTCTTTTCCGGCAGTATGCGTCAGCCAGTAAAGGAATTTCACCATTGCAACACCGTCTCTTACCATGACCGTTCTGAATCCTTCCAGCTCGGTTTCATTTTTCTGGGCTTTCATCAGATTACCCGGAACCGGAGCTTTTATAAACTTGTTGTCAGCTTTTAACGTTTCATAGATCATTTGGTTGCTGTTCGGAGAAACCAATACCTTTTCATTTTTGAATGCACTTAGATAGTTGTAAAACTCTTCGTAAGGCATCATTTTCACAAAGGAATCATCCATCTGCTTTCTCGCAGGCACTTCTAGTTTTTCAAGATCAGTGAATAATACGGCATCATTCTTTGTGATGACGATGTATCCTAAAAATACAGGGTTACTTTCTACATCACTTCCTCTTAAATTCGAGGTCCAGGCTACATCGTCCAGACTTGAAATAACATGTACGGTCGCTTCCTGGTCTTCCATTTTCTGACGGATAGCTCCCAGTTTATCGGTCACCGATTTTCCGGCTCTCTCCACAGGATGTACAAAAATTGGATTTTTTGAAGGCGTTCCTCTGTCTTTCCAGATTTCCTTCAATAGCGGAAGATCTGCTAAGCTTATATTTTTTGACTGCAGTTTTTGAGAAAGCAGTTCCCAATTGGCATTTGATGTCGCAACAGCATTAACCGCTACTTTTCCACCCGCTGGAATTTCAGAAATGATCCAGTCGATATAGTTGGGAGTTCCTTCAATTCCATCTTTAAAAAGATCAATTCCGGAACCGTCCAGTTCAAGAGCAGCCTGGGTAAAGTACCTACCATCTGTCCAAAGCCCTGCTTTATCTTTTGTAATTACCACAAAACCTGCAGAACCCAAAAATCCGGAAAGCCAAGCTCTCTCCTGCCATTCTCCGGGCAGATACTCACTCATATGCGGATCTGCAGAATATACTATAAATGCATCAACATTATTTTTCTGCATTTCTTCACGAAGTGCAACAACTTTTTCCTTTGAAGTCATTTTTTTCTTTTTTAAACACCGAAAGTTACGAAAAAATTGAGGTTTAGAAATGAAATAAGCGACCTATTTTCGTTAATGATTTGTTATTTTTTTGTTTAAATAGGGATGTTTTTTGTTTAATGATTATGAATGCTTTTGAGAAGCTGTTGTTTTAAATTTTAAGCTCTTACTTATTTTGGAGATGGAGCTGATGTTTGAATTTTACTACATGTTTCTAAACCTTATAGGTTTGTTGGTTACAAAGTTTTGTTGATTGTTTTTAAATACAAATGACACGAATGTTTAGCACAAATAATCACTAATCTGCACTTTCTTTGCCTATTCTTTATGATTTACAATTAATAATTTTAGTCAACAAAAATTTTTCAGCTTTATGATTAACCAAAAATAATTGGCAATATTGATTAAAATACCCATTTACATACCACAAAAACATCAATATTACTAAAGATATAAAGTTTTGGAAAGATTATTGCTACTATTCACCGTATGAGCGAGCAGAATTATAAAAATCACAGGAAATTTTATCCACCCCATCATTTCATTTATCTTCCGATATTGATCATACTTGAAATTTTTGGAATATATAAAATCTGGGACAATCCCGAAAATCAACTGACCTGGATTTTGTTTTCGATTGTCATTTTTCTGCTTTTCTATCTGGCCTTTATGACCAGACAGCATTATGCACTGGGACTTCAAAACCGTATGGTGATGCTTGAATTTAAGCAACGTTATTTTGAAATTTTCGGACAAAGATCCGATGAAGTGGCTGATCAGTTAAAATTCAGTCAGATCGCTGCCCTAAGATTTGCTTATGATGAGGAATTTAAAGAGCTTCTCAACAGAGCCCTTAAAGAAAATATCTCCGGGGATGAGATCAAGCGGTCTATCAAAAACTGGAGAGCCGACCACCAAAGAGTCTAATAACATCAAAATATTTATATCATGAGAAAGTTGACCTTATACAGTATAACTCTATTAACATTGCTTACGCTGACAAGCTGTGAAGCAATAGAAACTATTTTCAAAGCAGGAATGTGGTGGGGAATTATCCTGGTCGTTGCAGTTGTAGTCATCCTTTTTCTGATTTTTTCGAGGGGTAAAAACTCTTAACCATTTTTTATGGAGAAGAATACGGATCTGGAGATTATTTCCCACCTGAAGCCTTCAAAGATTGTCAAAATCATGAAGGATCCCGAAGCTTCCGCAAAGGCGGTACATCTTGTATATACCACCGATGCGGAAACGGCCGGGATCACGCGTAAGAAAACAGGAAAAAAGTATTCGTATTACAAAGATGGCGAAAAGCTTAAAGACAAAGAGGAAATCACCAGGATCAACAAGCTGGTCATCCCTCCTGCCTGGGAAAATGTCTGGATCTGCGCTTTGGACAACGGACATCTTCAGGCAACTGGTTTTGATGTAAAAAAAAGAAAGCAATACCGGTATCATCCGCTATGGAGTGCTTTAAGAAATCACACCAAGTTTTACAGAATGCTTCAGTTCGGGTATGCATTGCCTGATATACGGCTTCATGTAGAGCAGGATCTTGCTTTGAGGAATTTTGAGAAAAGGAAAATACTCGCGCTCATCGTAAGTCTGATGCAGCGTACCAATATCCGTATCGGGAATAATGCTTATGAAAAGCTGTATGGCTCATTCGGTTTAACAACTTTGAAAGATAAGCATGTAAAAATCAACGGTCAGAAAATGACTTTCTCTTTTAAAGGAAAGAAAGGGATCATGCACAGTATCGATCTGAAAAGCAAGAGACTTTCAAGGCTTGTTCAGAAGTGTAAAGATATTCCGGGAAGAGAACTTTTTCAATATTTTGATGATGAAGGAAACCGCCATTCTATCGATTCGGGAATGGTGAATGACTATATCAAGGAAATAAGCGGAGAAGATTTTACGGCCAAAGATTTCAGAACATGGTCCGGAACCGTAAGTGCCCTGATCGCTTTTAAGGAAATAGGGTATGCTGAAAATGATTCTCAATACAAAAAGAAGGTGAAAGAGGCGTTGGAAATCGTCGCCGAACATCTCGGAAATACCAGTACGGTCTGCCGGAAATACTATGTTCATCCTCTGGTAATCAATCTTTACGAAAATAATACCATCAAAAAATATATTGATGAACTGGAAGACATTGAGGAAAATGATGGAAAAGCCAGTCTTACCCAGGAGGAAAAACTGGTACTAAAGATTCTGGAGAACGAAAAAATGTAGGAAGGATGGAAGATAGAAGTTGTTGAAATCACTCATATCAATTTTTCACCTTCAACTTCATTATCATCCATCAAATAAAATTCAAATCCCGAAACTCTCAAACCCTAAAACTCTCCCACTCTCAAACCCAGCCCCCTCAAACCCTCTTATTCACAAACTGCGTCCTGTATTCTTAAGACTTAATTCCTGCTATTTTGTTGATCATCCAATTGCTACACGTGTTTTGATGTTTTCATTTATATAAGTGTTCTAAACCGGTACACCTTCACAATAACTCTAAAAAATCAGGCTAATAAAATACTGAAACCTATCATTTTCTGTTGATTAAAAAAGCTATTTTTGAACTATACGCCTGTGACAAATTTCATTGTATAAAGACGTGTGATTTTTTTTCTTTGCTTTAATTATTGTAAATTTGTATACCAACATATTGATAATTTTAAAATAATACAACATAATATGTCAAAAGCAATTTCGCAAGTACCATTTGCAGTAAACGAGCCGGTAAATTCTTATGTACCGGGATCTCCAGAAGTTAAAAGCCTTATCGCCACTTACAAAAAAATGTGGGCTGAGAAGATAGAAATTCCAATGTTCATCAATGGAAAAGAAGTGAAAACAGACGAAAAAGTTCAGCTTCAGTCTCCTCAGGATCATGCTCATGATTTCGGGTTTTACTATAAAGGTACCATGCAGCATGTAGATGACGCCATCAACGCGGCATTGGCAGCTAAAAAAGAATGGAACGAACTGGGCTGGGAACAGCGTGCAGCTATTTTCTTAAAGGCAGCTGATCTTTTAGCAGGACCTTACAGAGACGTGATCAACGCTGCAACGATGATCGGGCAGTCTAAGAACGTACACCAGGCTGAAATTGATGCAGCGTGTGAGTTTATCGATTTCTTAAGATTCAACGTAGAATTCATGACCGAGATGTATTCTGAGCAGCCGGTTTCCGACAGCGGAATCTGGAACCGTGTAGAGTACAGACCATTGGAAGGTTTCTGTTTTGCAGTAACGCCATTCAACTTTACAGCAATTTCAGGAAACTTACCTACGTGTATGGCTATGCTAGGAAATGTAGTGGTTTGGAAGCCTTCTGACAAGCAGGTTTATTCTGCAAAAGTGATCATGGATGTATTAATCGAAGCGGGCCTTCCTGCAGGGGTCATCAACATGGTTTTCACAGATGGAAAAGAAACGGCTGAGAAAGTATTGGCTCATCCAGATTTTGCAGGTCTTCACTTCACAGGATCTACGAAAGTATTCCAGGGAATGTGGAAAATGATCGGAGATAACATCCATAACTACAGAACCTATCCAAGAATCGTTGGAGAAACAGGTGGAAAAGATTTCGTGATCGCTCACCCGTCTTCTAACGTAGAAGCAGTAGCTACTGCTTTGGTAAGAGGTTCTTTTGAATATCAGGGACAGAAATGTTCTGCGGCTTCAAGAGCTTATGTACCTAAATCTCTTTGGGCTGATGTGAAAAAAGTAATGGAAACTCAGATCAACTCAATTAAAGTGGGTTCTCCTGAAGATCCGTCGAACTTCGTTAACGCAGTTATTGACAAAAATTCTTTCGAAAAATGTAAGGGATACATCGACAGAGCAACTGCTTCCGGTGAGGCTGAAATAGCAATCGGAGGAAAAGTTGACGATTCTAAAGGATGGTTTGTACACCCAACGGTAATCGAAACTACGAATCCTCATTACGAAAGTATGGTAGAAGAGATCTTCGGACCTATCCTCTCTGTTTATGTATATGAAGATCAGGACTGGAAAGAAACATTAAAACTGGTAGATTCTACGTCTCCTTATTCACTGACAGGTTCTGTATTCGCACAAGACCGTTACGCAATCAACGAGGCTTTCAAAGCTTTGGAAAACGCTTCAGGAAACTTCTATATCAATGACAAGCCAACTGGTGCCGTTGTTGGACAGCAGCCTTTCGGTGGCGGTAGAGCTTCAGGTACCAATGATAAAGCAGGTTCTAAAATGAACTTACTGAGATGGACGTCTGTAAGAAGTATCAAAGAAACTTTCGTTTCTCCAAAAGACTACAAATACCCATACCTGGGATAAGAGTTATAAGTTATGAATTGTGAGTTATGAATGATAAGTAATGAGCAATGATTAATAATAGGCCCTGGAGTTTTTCCGGGGCTTTTTTATGGGTAATGAGCAATAAGTAATGAGTAATAATATCGGAGTGATAAATAATTCAAAATTCATAACTCTCCTATTACCTTCAACCTGCTACCTATCATGTGCCACCTAAAACCTACTCCTTCTAACACCTTTTAACAAACTTTATCTATGTTTTAATACTTTACCTTACCGCTTAGGAATAGTTATTGAACTTTAATGAGTACACTAAAAATAAAATATTATGAAAAAGTTATTGTTAGCAGCCTTTGGTTTAGGAATAGTCGTTGTGAGCTGCGGAACCAAGGAATCTACCATGTCGACGAAGAATTCGGATTCGGCAGCAGTGAATACACAGACCATACAGCCGGCAGCAACGGATACGGCATCTTCAAAAAAGATGAATCCTGACCCTGCTACCACTAAGGTAGATTCAACGGCAACAGTAGTTCCGGCAAAATAGATACAACTCAAGTTTAATCTTAATATGGAAAATCCGCAGATGAAAGCTCTGCGGATTTTTTTTGCTTTTACAATCCCAAATAAATAGCAGATTTTTTTTATTTATTGTTCTCAGAAAGCTCTTAATATTTTTCTATATTTGATTGTATTAAACATCAAAATTAAGCATTATGAAAAAATTATGGATAGGAGCTATTCTGGGGGTTATGTTTTTAGGAAGCTGCGCCCAGAACAAGGAAAAAAGAGAAGAGTTCAAGGACGAGCACAATAAAGATTCTCTGAGAAACAAAATGGGGGATTCCGCTGTTGCCAATTCTGAGCCAGCTCCGGTTGCTAAGGATACCGCCAAAGTGAAAACCGACAGTTTAAAGACTAAATAAAATAACAAATCCGCAGCTATGCTGCGGATTTGCACTTAAAAAAACTTGACTGAAAAAAACCGGGCAATCAACCCCGATTGTATTATAAAATCTTTTATCGCATTGGATTATTCACCCTGAATAAATAAAAGTATTTACCGTTTATTATGCCTATCACATTAATATCGACAAGACTTGAACAGGTACTTGTCATCGTATTATTCCCGTGCTGGATTCCCAGTAGTTCTGCACCATTTTGTTCATAGCATCCTGTCTGCTGTGTACGGAAGACCCGTCGCAATATCCAGACTCGCAATCGGAACAGCTGTACTGATTCGTATCTGCCCAAGAACAGCGTTACCGAATACAGATGCCAACACGACCGTTAAAGTTGTCCTTATTGTTTAATGTACCAGTTAAAAAGTTTTCATGCTTTTTTTGTATAAAAAGTGAGGAGATATTTTATACCGCCTGGTAATTTTTAGTTTTAATATTTAGATTTTGGAGCGCTGTTCTGCTTTAATGGGAATAAGTAGATTAAAAAATGAGTGACAAAATGCAGTATTCTCATTCCCATAAAGCTGGCGCAAAGATATAGATGTGAAAGCCTTAGATAAAACAATAGGTTGTCTGTTTTCGCGAAAATGAAAAGACACAATTCATAAAAAGAGTCTGATTCTTAATTGTTTTCACGAATATGAACATTTTTATCTGACTGATTTTCAGCATCCAGATATTTTATATAAGACGATGGAGAAAAATCAGTTACCGCTTTAAATACAGACGCAAATTTACTGTGTGAAGAAAAGCCGCATTCATCTGCGAGGATACTGATCTTATACTGTCTGTACTTTTCATCATTGATCAATTTATCAACGATATAGTTAATTCTCAGACGGTTGACATAGGTTTTCACATCCGCATTCTTATGCTGATTGATCACATAAGAAAGATACTTCGTATTCGTATTGAGTTCAGCTGCCAGAAATGACAACGACATATTCTTGTTATTATACAGGTCCCCTTTTTCAAATTCTTCAAGAAGTTCAAGTAGTTTTGTCTCTGTTTCGGAGGTCATCAGGGACTCATTTCTTCTTTTGTCAGATCCTCCCACCCGATCATCCACTTCTTCCACAGAAATATTGGAAAAATCGGAATTTTCCACTTTTAATGGAGTAGATTCACTGCGGGAACGGATCATTTGAAGCTGAGTTCTTATAATATTCCTGAATTTTGAACGTTGTTTTTTCTGTTTGGTTTTAAAAAAAAAGATGATTCCAATCAGGGTAAGAAGCAATACTATAATCGCTGCGTTTTTTACAATGCTGATCTGTGCACTTTTTTTATTGGGTTTGCCTAAATTTTCGGGACCTTTAATAGCAACTTCCCGACTTCGTGCCGTAAGGCTGTCGAAAGCCCGTACATATTTTACGGCATATAGCGAGGCTTTGACATTGTCTCCCGTCCCTTCATAATAATCATTGATATTGGAATAAACTGCTTTTTTGAGCTTAAGACTTCTGGAACTGTCTGCTATATTTTCAGCTTTTTTAAGGTAGTTTTCTGCATCTTTCCAATTTTTCTGTTTCAGACGTATCCCTCCGATTCCGTTATACACCAGCCCGAGAATGCAGCATTTACTTTTCAGCATCGATTCTGCTTTCCGGTAACAGTTTTCAGAGAGCACATAATCTTTAAGCCTAAAATAAACATCTCCAAGAATCTGATAAGAGGCTGCCACTGCCCTTTCATTACCCTGTATATTATCTTTCGCAAAGGAGTTTAATGAAGTTTCAATGTATTTCACGGCACGGGAATAGCTTCCCTGCTCCATTTCATAATACGCCATTTCCTGGTTCAGAAGCCCCAGTAATTCACCTCTTTGCTGAGTATCCTTTATGCGTTGGCCCATTTCCAGACCCTGCAGGGTGTATTTTTTTGATCTTTCGTGAAGCCCGACCAAGCGGTATTCTTTAGCCAAAAATTCATTCACACGCGAAGACCATTCCGCATCATCGATCTGATTTAAAAGTGAGTGGGCATTTTCGCCGTAACATATAGATTTTTTGAATTCCCCGGCGTAATGATACACTTCGGCAGAAAGCAGGAGGCTTTTCACCTTATCCAAAGGCTTTTGTGCAGCCATGTATAAAGAATCTGCAGTTTTCAGGGCCTTCGGAATATCCTTTTGCACCATCTGAACAGACGTTCTTTCACAGATCTGGTCAAAACCGTATTTTTTCTGTGCCCAGATGGGGACAGCAGTGATGAACAAAAACAAAAGTTTTAGCAGACTTTTAGGCATAAAAAAATAAATTATTATTTGGATTTTATAATAATTCATCATTTTCATGGGTGTCTTTTTGTTTTTACAAAGCTACTAATATTTTATTTTTTATTAAAATATTCTTCTATTATTTAATTTTTTTAACTAAAAAGAAGAATATTATTTAATTTAATAACACACCGTTAACAATCTTCACATTAAATAGAATTATTATCTATTAAAAATAAAATTCCTCGTAACTATTTTCAGTTTACAGCTACTTATATAATCGCATAATTATTACATTTGTAATCAATAAAAAGTTTTATGAAAAAATTAGCAATATTTTCTTCTTTATTTATAGCAGCACTGGCATTCGCACAGGGTATTAAATTTGAAGACAGCAATTTCGCTGCTATTCTGGCGAAGGCAAAAAAAGAAAACAAACTTGTATTTGTGGACGCATACACGACCTGGTGCGGACCGTGTAAACTGATGTCAAAGAATATTTTTCCGCTTCAGGCTGTTGGAGATTTTTACAATTCCCACTTCGTGAATGCTAAGATAGACATGGAAAAAGGTGAAGGAATAGGTATTGCCAAAAAATACAATGTAAAAGCATTCCCTACTTATCTTTTCATCAACGGTGACGGAGAAGAGATACACAGAACACTGGGATATGTGGAGGAAAAAGACTTTATCCAGTTTGCAAAGGATGCTGAAGATCCGAACAAAAGACTTACTGCATTAAAAAAGAAGTTTGAAAACGGAGAAAAAGATCCTGAATTTCTAAAAAACCTGGCCGGACTGACGATCTACAACGATTCTGAACTGGCTGGAAAGGTACTGGACCGTTACTTCCAACAGAAAACGACACTTGATAAAGAAGATGTGCAGCTACTCCTTTCAGGAATACAGAGTACGGAAAGTCCTTTATACAAGATCTACCAGAGCAAAAAAGCAGATATCATCGTTATTTTTCCGGAAGATAAGTATGAAAAATTTGACAAAAATATAAAGCTGAACACCGCTGTTAAAAAATCGTACAACGCAGATACAAAAACATGGAATGACAGCTATTTTCTGACGGAAACTCAAAAATTCATGACGAAAGAGGAATCTGAAAAGTTCCTGAAAAAAGTGAAAGCCAGCAGAGCGTTGAAGGACAAAGATATTCCTACTTATGAGAAATTAACGATAGAATTGTATAAGGATTATTCTGCTGCAAGTTCTGAAGAATTAAACTCTTTAGCCTGGAATTTCTTTGAAAATGTAAGCAGTAAAGCTTCTCTGGAAAAAGCACTAGCATGGGCTCAGGAATCTGTAAAAAAAGACGAAAACTACGCAAATACTGATACTTTAGCCAATCTTTACAACAAAATCGGGGATAAGAAAAATGCTAAGATCTGGGCTGAAAAGTCTGTCCAGCTTGCTAAAAGTACAGGACAGGATTCTACGGATACAGAAAAGTTATTGAAAAGCCTTTAAGCAATACATTATAACAAAAGAAAATCCGCAGAGCAAAGCTCTGCGGATTTTTTATGTTTAAAACCATCCATCAAATATCGATAGTGGTTTAATGATTTAGTCTTTTCCGTTAGTCCGATTAATACTGAAACAGAACGCTTCCCCATGTAAACCCACTTCCAAATGCTGAAAGCAGCACCAGGTCTCCTCTTTTGACCTTTCCTTCTTCAATAGCTTCACTTAAAGCGATTGGGATAGATGCAGCCGTTGTATTTCCGTATTTCTGAATATTATTATGGATCTTCTCATCGGGAAGTCCAAACTTCTGCTGTACAAACTGGGCAATTCTAAGATTGGCCTGGTGAGGAATGAACATATCAAGATCTTCGATGGTTTTTCCTGCCTTGTCCAAAGCTTCCTGCATGGTTTCAGGGAATCTGGTCACCGCATGCTTGAAGACAAAATTTCCGTTCATGATCGGATACACTTCCTTATCAGTTACATTTTCAGGTTCTTTTCTCATTCTGTCGCTCCATCCGAATTTAGAACCCGGGAACTGTGTACACAATTCGTCGGCATACTTCCCTTCAGAATGCATATTTACCGCTAAAATATCTCCCGCATTTTCATCTTCCGTTGCAGAAAGCACAATAGCTCCTGCCCCGTCTCCGAAGATCACAGAAACCCCTCTTCCCTCATCAGAAAAATCAAGTCCGAAAGAATGGATCTCTGCCCCTACTACCAGAATATTTTTATAGGTTCCGGATTTAATGAAAGCATTAGCAACACTTACTGCATATACAAATCCTGAGCATTGGTTTCTTACATCCAAAGCACCAATCGTATCACATCCCAGCATATCCTGAAGCAAAACGCCACAACCAGGGAAATAATAATCCGGCGAAAGGGTCGCAAAAACAATATAATCTATATCCTGAGCGGTCATTCCTGCTTTTTCAAGCGCTTTTTCAGAAGCTTTAAATCCTAAATAGGCAGTGGTTTCCTGAGAGTCGTTTCTGTTTTGTCTGTGTCTTCTTTCTTTGATGCCCGTTCTTTCCGTAATCCATTCGTCATTGGTGGTCATCAGTTTGGCTAAATCATCATTCGTAACAACATGATCCGGAACATGAAATCCTATTCCTTTTATTGTACTTTTAATCATATAGTTTTTTTAATTTTGGCAAAGATAAAATTATTTAACACATAGTTTTTCAAAATATTAGTATTTTTATTATATGCCAATCGACACGATATACAGAGATTCCCAATGTGAATGGGTAGATGTAGAGGCTCCCACTGCGGAAGACCTGAAATTTCTTCACGAAAGATACGAGATCAACAATCTTCTGCTGGAAGATACGATGGATCCGAACCACCTTCCGAAATACGAAGAAGATGGCAGTGTAAAATTCTTTCTCCTTCGCGAAAGCACCGAGCTGGAAAGAAAAAACCTCAATACCATAAGCGATATCAGTACGAAGATCGCCATCTTTCTGCTGGAAAATACCATCATCACCATCCACAGGATGAAAACGAAAAGTATTCTGGAGACGAAGAAACAGATTTCTGCCATCCAGACAGAAGTTCCCCCTTCAAAAATCGCTTTAATGATCGCACTTCTGATTATGAAGAGTTTCGATGATGAGTCTATCAGCCTGCTGGAAACAATGGACAATATCGAAAACGAGATTTTCCTCAAAAATACGAATCATACCAACCAGATCAGAAGATTGTATAAACTGAAAAGAAAATCCGGTCTGAACTCCCGCGTACTGACGATTTCAACCGATGCCGTGGACAAATTCAAACTTTTAAATCTTCAGGATTCCGAGATCGCTGATTTAAAGGATAAGCATAAAGATGTTGTCGCGGATTTTGATCACTTAAATATTCAGATTACCAACCTTATTTCGATGTTCCTTGCGCTTTCGGATCAGAAGGCGAACCAGGTCATGAAAGTTCTGGCCATTTATTCGGTGTATTTCTTACCGATCACTTTTATTGCCGGTCTTTATGGAATGAATTTCGAGAATATGCCTGAATTGCACCATAAATACGGATATTTTATCACCGTTGGTGTTATGGCTTTGGTTGTGATCTTCACCTTTATTTATGCAAGACGGAAACAGTGGTAAAATAAAGGGTGAAAACACTGGAATGGCAATAAGGATTTGTTATTAACTTTAAATTATATTTGAGATTGCTTCACCTAACGGTTCGCAATGGCATATGAGCTTTTGTTGGTTAATGCAAAGACAAAAATAAAGACCAAGTACAAATACCAAACACCCAATCACCCATGAAAACTGAAATCTTAAACCAAATTCTTGAGGAAAATGTACTTTCCCGGGAATCTAAAGATAAGCTCGCTGCCCTGCATGAGCATATTTCCACTAAGGAGTTTTCCGATCTGCTGGATGCACAGGGAAGCCAATATGTGGAGTTCGTTCAGGAAGGAGGCGGTGTCTGGGGAAGTGCTTTGGTGGGGTATCTTTATGGACTGGAAATTTTCGGTGTCCGGTTTTTAAAAGTGGCGGGAACCAGTGCAGGTGCGATCAACACGATGCTTATTGCGGCCTGCAAGACCAAAGAGGAAGCAAAAAGCGAAGTGATCAAGGAGATTCTCTTCAGCTGGAATTTTGCAGATTTCATGGACGGAAAGACTTATGTAAAAACCACCATTCATGCGATTCTGAACAATAAGGATTTCTTTAAGATCAATGCGATTATTTTAGCCGTCATTATGGTGATTCTCGTGATCATTCCTTTTGCATCCAGACCGGAAACAACGCTTAATGCCAAACTCCTTTTCCTGATTCCTTTAATTCCGGTGATTATCGCCTTTTTCTGTATTAAAAAGTTTTACAGTGATTTCAGGAAACAGAACAGCGGATTCAATCCCGGAAATACTTTTTTACAAACCATGCAAGGTGTTCTGGACGGCTTCGGGATCAAAACGGTAGCCGAGCTTAATGAAAAATTTATTCAGAAAGAACAGGCCCTCAATCTTAATTACCGTTACGGAAATACACAGGAATATTACATCATCGCTCTAAAAAGCATTGAAGCCATCAAGAATAAAAATCTGGAACATATCGATCAGACGCGCTACAGAATATTCTATGAAAGCGCCCTGAACAATGATTATTATAAAAACAATCCGTTTTACCAGCTTCGCTCGGAATATATCGTTATCAGTACGGATATCAATGCAAAGATTAAAGTAGAGCTTCCTACGATGGCCAATTTATACTGGTCTGAAGAAGAGCTGAAACATGTCAGTCCGGCTGAATTTGTAAGAGCTTCCATGTCTGTTCCGTTCTTTTTTGAGCCTTTCCAAAAACGTATCGATAAAGATGACAGCTCGGTGAAATACGCCTGGAAATTCTGGATGAATACAAAGCCTGAAGACATCTACCCTGCCGGACTTTTCATTGACGGCGGAAGTATTTCCAACTTCCCGATCGATATTTTTCATGCCAGCGATGTATTTTATCCGAGAATGCCGCTTTTCGGGGTGCAGCTTACCAGCGATTCGGATATTTTGTCTGAGAAGGGTAAAACGAGTGAAGAAATCCTCAAAACCCCTTTTTCTTACGCAGGAAATATCATCAGTACATTAAAAGGATTTAATGACAAATCTTTTTTAACCAAACATAGTTTTTACCGTCTTTACAGCATTCAGACCGTTAATTGCGGAACGAGCAGCTGGTTGAATTTCTTTATGAAAAGAGAAGAAAAAGAGGATCTTTTCAACAGAGGTTTTCAGGCCGCTCTGGATTTCCTGAATCAGTTCGATTGGGAAAAATACAAATATGAAAGAATGATGCTTTCGATGAAGGAGAAAAAGATTCTGAAGGAGAAGGATACACCGACGGTGGGGTAAGGAATTTTGAGTATTTTAGCTATTGTTACTAAGAAAAATGAAAAAAATAATTACTATTACCTTTTTAATCGCTTGTATGTTTTTATCTGCCCAGGAAAAGACAATAAAAGAATTCAAAAAGGACTTTGAAAATATCATAAATACAGAAATTACTGAAGACCAGCTCAATGTTTTATTTCGGGATTACCCACTTATTTTAACGCCACACAGTGATACTACTCAATTATTTTCTGCGTTACAAGGAAATCATCCGAACGATTATTCTATGTTGGCTTTTAAAGAAGATAACCTATATAGACAAAACATTGATCAACTACTCGGATCTGCCAACACAAACAAAAGAATTCTTGCTTATTTGCTGGTTGCATCAACTCAGGATCATTCAAAGGAACAAATCCTGTTGGAAAAAATTAAAACAGAAAACGATAAAGGGACTCTTCTCTGGTCCGGGATGGCTTTATTAAGTTTAAAGACAAACCGTACGGATGATCTGTTTGATTTTCTGGTGAAAAATGAAAATTTTGGTGATGCTCATATGCTTCCCATGTATTTTAAACTGAATAAAGATTCTTTAAGAAATACTGCTTATAAAAAGATAGACAGCCATGATGAAAAATCAAAGATATTAGCTGTACAGCTTTTATCGGTAACAGAAAATAATGCTAAAACAGAGCAGCTGGTAAAAAATGCAGTAAAAAGCTGGGATATTAACCTGAAAGGATATGCAATTTATACATTGGGGGAACTTCAGATGCCTGATCTTATAAGCCTTCTCCAACCTTTTCTCAATAACGAAAAAACAAGAAAAATTTCTTTGAGGGCTTTAGCTAACAGTCCTACAAAAGCAGACCGGGAATATTTAGTTTCACAGGTGAATAACAGTAAAAAATTTGATAAAGACATCATGGATGCCCTTTTCAATTCTAAAAACCCTGAAAATCTCAATTTCTGGTTAACTACAATACAAAACAAAGAAATACCCGAAGACCATTATTTTTCTGTCCATGATCAGCCTTTACTGGCAAGAGATGAAATGTTGGATCCTTTACAGACAGCCCTTCAGAATACAAAAGATAAAAATGTTTTAGCCGAACTGGTAAGAGCTTTACAAAACAGGTCTGATGACAAAAGTGTTCATTTAATGTTATCACTTTTGAAAAATCCGAGTTCAACGGTTCGGTACTGGACAGCCGAAACTATAAAAGAAAATCCTAATCCTCTGGTACAGTCTAAAGAAAATCAAAAACTGATAAAAAAAGGGTTGGAAGATGGTAATTCTGCTGATTAGCAATCGGGAGTAATCTATTTTAATTATAGTAATAGTTTGATACAAGATATATATTATATGAAATACATCTGTGAATGCTGCGGAGAAGAAAAAGAAGAGTGGCCGGCCATCGCTTATAATGCTCCTGTCTTTTACTACGATTTAAGCGAAAGAGAACTTGAAAATGCAGAATTGACATCAGATTTATGCATTATTGAAGATCTGGAATATACGCACCGTTTCATCCGTGCCGTCATGGTTCAGGAAGTAAAAGAAGACTGCCAGGACCTGGAATACGGAATCTGGGTTTCACTGAGTGAAAAAAGCTTTGATGAATATGTCGAAAACTATGATAATAAGGAATTTGAAGCAAAATATTTCGGATGGTTGTCCAATTATCTTCCGGATTATAATTTTGAAGAAAGTATTCCAACCACAGTTGTCGTCAATAACAATGTGGGACGTCCTTTTGTCTTTCCTCACCAAAGTCACGATCATCCTTTCGTTCATGATTTTTATAATGGGATTTCATTCGAGGAAGCTGAAAAAAGAATTAACAGAATTTTAAAACCTGAATAATGGCCAGCTGTTTTATTGTATTTAAAGACGGAAGATGTTTCTCCAGAAGATGGACAGGCTATGATTATATCATACGGATTGCAATTCAGGAACTGGCTTTTATCGAAAACGGGAAGCCGTTGGCAGAATGGCTGGAACTTCAGATCCCTCCCGAAGATGAAGACGAAGATAAAAGAGCAGAAAGCGGCTACGGCTTTTACAGCGCACGCACCAATGAATGGATCAACCGGCATCTGGATACAAGAAGTCTGACAGAGGAAAACCAAAAGCTGTTCTGGAAAGCTATTGAAAACGGAAGAATCAAGGTGCATGATCCGGAGCTACCGGATTACACCGATTTAAACCCTGAATATTTTGATTTGTTTTATGAGATGTACAGGCTTTCTGAGGATGGAGCTCCACCACTGGAATATTCACATTGGGGCATTGTAACGGAGTGTCATGAAAAAGACGGCCCGGGATGGGAGTAAAAACAATTGAATAAATTAATGATCTGAATATGAACTGGGTGATAAGAAGCACAAAAATTGTAGAATTTCACACGAATCTTCATGAAGTTTTAAAACCTATCTGGGAAAACCTTATTTATTATGATTGGATCTTGACAGATCTAGATTTCATGACAAATGATAAATTACCAATCACTTTTGATCAAGATTATTTTATTTTAAACAGAGAGGAGTTTAATATAATTTATCAATCCCGGACTCAAATAATTTGGGGAATTATTTCTGCTGTTCCTAAAATATGCAAATGGATCTTAACCTCATTTCAAATTTATCTGCAGAAGATGAAAATGTATGGAAACCAAATCAACATTTGATTAAAGAATCCTATCTCGAAATCACAGCATTTGACAGTGGATATACTATCGTTAAATTCAAAGATAAAAAGCTTTCAAATAAATTTAAAGCCTATTTCCAAGATCAAGCTATAGATTTAAATGAGTTTAACAAAAAATATATGCTTTGAAATTAAGATCAATTGGTAAATACTTTTTCCTTTGCGGAATAGTGATGCTTCCCCTTTCTGTCATCATGTTTTTAATTGGGGCAGGAATGTTTACTGCCAAAGGAAACTTTTCACCAATAGTCAGAAGCTTAGCGGAGTTTTGTTTTATTTTTTGGCTGCCTTTTTGGGCATTGGGAATTATTTTTTCACTGACTGGAATTATTATTTATTCAATCAAAAATAAATCAAAAGATTAAATTACAAACCTTCTAAAAACTTCAGATACATCGGTACACTGCTCTCAATCCATTCCTGTGAAGAATCATTTTCAATTCCATAGTATACAAAAGGCTCTTTATAATCTCCTTTGATATAGTCAAAAGTCAGTTCGTAGGGACGGAAAAGCTCATTCATGGTATATTTGTACTTTCCGGACTCGCTGTAGCCTTCTTCATCTATTCCCGCAGTAACGGCCAGTGACATCTTTTTCCCTCCAACTTTGTAACCGCTCTTACTTCCATAGGCCCAGCCGTAAAGAAGCACCTCATCAAACCATTTTTTCAAAAGCGGCGGACTGCTGAACCAGTAAAACGGAAACTGAAAGACAATTTTGTCATAAGACTCCATAAGCTGCTGTTCCTTTGCTACATCAATCTTTTCATCCGGATAAGCTTCGTACAGGAAGTGAATGGTATATTTTTCAGGATATTTTTTTAATTCTTCCATCCATCTTTTATTGATCACCGATTTTTCAATATCGGGGTGAATGACTATTACTAATGTTTTCATTTTTCTGTTTGAATTTTCTTCAGCAAAAATAATATACGTAACTTACATATTAAATAGTAGTACCCAATTGTATGGTACTATAAAAAATGTAAGTAATGACTAAAATAAAGGAAACATCGACCAATTTTGCCAATAAAAAAGCCCTATCTGATGAGTGTCCGGAGATCTATGCTTCCAATACCATCGGCGGCCAGTGGGCGCTTGCCATCTGCTGCTACCTTATCAATGGAAAACTGAGATTCGGAGAGCTCAGAAAAAAGCTGAACAATATCACAGAACGTATGCTCACGCTACAACTCCGCAGACTTGAAGAGGATAAAATCATCACCAGAACCGTCTATGCTGAAGTTCCGCCCCGCGTGGAATATGAGCTAACAGAGATCGGATACAAGCTAAAACCTATCATCCTGGAATTTGAAAAATGGGGTAAAGAGCATAAGGAGATTATGCGTGATAAAGAGGTCAATTCTGAGCCACAAAAGGTATAAAAAGCGCTGAATTTAAGTTTGGGCTAAAGCCAATTGATTTTATTTTATTCATTGAACGGGCTAAAGCCCGTTCCTATTGATGAAACAAGCTACCAATAGAATTTCACATTATTCAAAAACCTGTCATTTACATACTACAAAGCAAATCACGTTCATGCATAAAACTTTAATATTCCTTTTTTTGTTTTTAAGTTCTGATGTTTTATTTTCACAGAATGTCAATAAGTATGACAAAATTTTAAACATAGAAAACCTGCCATTCAACAATCATGAAGTAAGAATTTACAGGAAACATGCTATTTCTACAGGATTAGATATGTTCAGACTGTATCAGGATCATAACAATTGGGTTGGAGAATGGTATGAAACCGTAGCCACTCAAAATCAGAAAGTACAGGTCAAAAAATCTAGTTTACATCTTTCAAACAACCCAGAGCTTGTTTGGGTAAAAATTATTGACACCGATATTTTACATCTTCCTCATTGGGAAAGTATTCAGTATAAATTAGAAAAGAAAAATAAAGAATATTTTACGGAAGATGGCGAGAATATGGTTTCAAGATCTAAGTCTGTTGTAGTGGATGGGGTTTCTTATTATGTGAAAATAAAATCAGATAAAACGGAAAACGAATTTGAGTACTATAATCCAGAATCCTATTTAAAAATTTACCCTAATGTTGATGAGTTAATTTCCTTTAAAGAATTATTGGATGTATTAAGAAGTGAATTCAAATTTTTCGATAAATAATATAAAAACAGATGGTTACATTAGATTTTTTAAAAGAGATTTTATCTGCTCATGCTTTGAGAAATAATCCCGGCGCCAATTATTTTTATGAATTTGATATCGTTGCATTTGATCATTCCATCAATGCTGTGGATTTCATGATAGCCCACTTTGCTTTAAAAGACAATAAGGAACTGACTGTACAACCCATAACTGAATCTGAACTCAAAAAAACAATACATAAGTGGTTTTTTGGACGTGAAAGGTCAAAGAATATCAATCCGGACGGGACAGAAAATTCAGAAAAAACAGAAAGCTTTTATCATTCCTTAAAATCGTTCACCAAAGAAAAGAGGATATTCCATTTTCAAAATGTTAATAAGGAAAGTTATGAATATCAGTTGGGTATAGATTATGACTACTTATACATTGAAGGCGAAGAAAAGAATTTTCTCATTTATTTTAGTGCACAGGATTAATAATTCGTAAATTTAAGGTATTGTAAAACTTAAAAACGACACTATGAAAAATCTGTTTTTTTTCCTCATTTTATCCCTCCCTTTACTCCTCGGAATCAATGTTAATGCACAGAAAATTTCTGATGGTCAGACTATAGAAGTCAACGGAATGAGCGTTACTTTTAATATTTTAAACAAAGAAAGTGTGGAAGCCGGCGGAAAACCCTACGACCGCTATAAGGTTTCAGCGACTGTAAAAAACGCCTCAGACAAAGGATACAATATAAGACTGACTTCTTACCCTCAGATCGTGAGCAACATCGGACTTGTAGAACTCGACTGCATCAATGCAACCGGTGCTAAGCTGACCTCCAAAAAAATCGAACTGAAAATGAAAGCCCAAATGATCAACGTCTCTTATTCCGCTTACGATAAATCCGGAAAATTCGTGACTAATATGATTCCTGTCATAGGAAGTTATTATTTTGATCCGGGAGATGCCATCAGTGATAATGCTATTTTCATTGTTCCACAGGGTGAGAAACCGGATGTTTCGGTGAGAAATTTGAGATGATTTGTTGATGTGATAATGCGATGATTTGATGATTTGATGATTAAAAAAATACCATCTTTACTCAAACTCTCCCACACTAAAACCCTCAAACTCTCAAACACAAATCTACTCCATCCAAAGCGGCTTCTGTTCCAGCACAGTCTTATAAACAGGGCACGTTTCTGCGTGGGCTCCTTTCAGATATCCCGTGCTCATTAAAAACTCATTCACGATTTCTCCACCGGTGAATTTAAAAGTCTTTTTGAACAGCTTCATCCATTCCTGAAGCGTTTTCGGGTGATGGTGTTCCAGCCACTTTTCAAAAGATCCGAATTCCTTTTGCAATTGTATAATGGTTTTTGCGTTTTCAATGGCTGCATTTATTTTCAGGCGGTTTCTGATGATTCCGCTGTCGTTCATGAGTCTTTCTCTGTCCTCTTCCGTATAGGCAGCGATCGTTTGGATATTGAAATTGTTGTATGCTTTTCTGAAACTTTCTTCTTTCTTTAAAACGGTTTCCCAGCTCAGTCCTGCCTGATTTATTTCCAGGATCAGCCTTCCGAACAGTTCATTGTCATCATGGATCGGAAATCCGTAATAATGATCGTGGTAGTTTTTATGCAGTTCTTTTCTGCTTTCGGGCTGCATTCCTTCTATGGCTAAACAATAACTCATTAAAATAATTTTTCTGTTTTGGTTAAAAATTCGTCTAAAGCTTCTTTAATATCAATTCCTGTGCGATCGGCCAGAACAATCAGCCACCAGATATTTTCGCCCAATTTATGCTTTAATTCGGCATCGGAATCTTTTTTAAGCCATCTTTTCTGGTGAGACATGATATCTCTGCCCACCAATCCTGCATCGGTAAGATAAGCCAGAGTATCCTCTTCCAAAGTCCATTCTGTACCGTGGTGTTGGCGTTCCAGTTCATGATAGTTTTCTCTGATGTTAAGGGAGCGTTTAATGATTTCTTCTAGATTATTTTGATCCATTATTTTTGCTTTAACTGGTTCTGACTCATTCGAACGATAAAGATAAGACAGGATAGTGACAACTGTTAGTCAGCAGCACTTTTATTTTTAAATTTTATGAGTTCGCATTCTAAAAAACATTATACATTTGAAAATTCAAAAACAATCTATGAAATCTTTTCTGTCTTTTCTTTTTGCCCTCGTTTATTTTTGTTTTAATGCTCAACAAATCTATTCTAAAGCTTATGGTAGCCCAAATGATACAACTGTTATTTTCATCCACGGCGGCCCCAGCGGAAATGCTACCCTGTTTGAAGGAACTACTGCACAAAAGCTTGCAGACAAAGGATTTTATGTGATTGTTTATGACAGACGCGGCGAAGGGAGATCTAAAGATGACCATGCAACCATGACTTTTAAAGAAAGCTTTGAAGATCTCAACCAGATCTATGCGACTTACCATCTTAAAAAAGCAAATATCCTTGCCCACAGCTTTGGAGGAATTATCGGTACCCTTTTCACCAAACAGTTTCCTGAAAAAGTAAGGTCACTGACATTGGCAGGTGCTTTATTTTCCCAGCAGGAAACTTATGATCATATTTTAAAACAGGCCAAAGAAAAATTTAAAAATGATCCTTCCCTGCTTCAGGAAATTGCGGAGATTGAAAATTTAAGCAAAAACTCCGCAGCTTATAGAAAAAGATGCTATGAAATTGCCAGCAAAATGAATTTCTTCACCATGCCCTCCCCGACTCCGGAAAGTAAGCAATTGAGACAGGAATATGAAGCCGGTGAATTTTACACCACCAATTTCAGAAATCAGGAATCACCACTGAAGTTCTATAAAAATGAATCCCAGAACAACCTTGATAATACATCTGTTCTGAACGAAATTAAAAAAAGCGGAATTCCAATTTTCGCCGTTTATGGGAAAAACGATGGAATATTTTCTACGAAACAGCTCAATGACATTAAAACCATCGTTGGCAAAAATCATTTTAAAGCCATCGATAACTGTTCCCACTATCTCTTTGTTGATCAGCAGGATGAATTTTTACAATTCATGGGTGAAAATCTAAAATAAAATGTAGTTTTGTAAACATGCGAACCACAGGCACTCCTATGAAAAACTATAAAGCACTCATCATGATGCTTATATTGGTGTTTTCATTATCGCCATGCTCCGTAAAAAGAGATCTTCTGAGTATTTTTGACATTCAGTATATCAGTGGTTTAAACAAAGTAAAAATTACAGATTCCGTTCAATCCTATGCCTGTGACAGTGTAACGGAACGTTCTTCAAGCCAAGTTTCTGCTTCAAAAAGCATCTTAAAATCTAAGGAACACAAGTACTTTACAGATACCGTTCCATCTCCGGAAGAAGGGAAAATCCGTTTTCAAAACAAATATTCCGGAACAACTACCGGAAACAGCCCGCCGAAATATATCCTGTTTAAAAGGCTGAAATTACATGTGGTTTAGATTCTTATCTGAATCCAATTTTCTATAAACAGTCTTTTAATACAATACAATTTCAATGAAACATACTTCAGACAGCCGATCTTATGATCTGGCCGGACTTTATACTTTATCACTCCGTCTCGTGATCGGATGGACCTATTTTTCAGCGTTCTGGCGCAGACTCGTCCTCGAAAACAAACTTATTCCGGATGAAGCCGGATACATCGGTGAAAAATTCAATCATTTTCTGCCTAATGCCTTAGGAATAAAACCCCTTATAGAATATCTGGTTACTCATCCTGATGCCTTGCATACTTCCATGGTTACTTTTACCATTATTGAAGGCATTGTAGGTCTGTTCATTATTTTAGGCTTATTTACAAGATTAATGAGCATCGGAATTTTCGGTCTTGCCATGGGAATACTTCTCGGTTCCGGCTGGATCGGAACGACCTGTCTGGATGAATGGCAGATCGGTGTTTTAGGAATCGCGGGTGGGTTTGTTTTATTCCTTACCGGAAGCGGCTCTTTCTCACTGGATCATTATTTCATTAAAAAGAATAAGGCATTCACTCACAAAAAATGGTTTCTGTGGCTGGGCTCAGGTGTGCTTCCTTTATCGAAACCGAAAACGCTTGTCCTGGCGGGATCTGTTTTTATTTTCGGACTCACGCTGTATACCAACCAATATTTCCATGGCGGAGTTTGGGGAACGCTTCATAATAAATCGGTAAAACCTAAGATCGAAATTTCCAACGTTTCCCTGACTGCTTCGGAGGTGACGTTTGAAGTGTACAGAACGCAAGGGGCCGATGTGTACGGTTCTTTTCTGATCGGAATTCAGCTTCTGGATAAAAACGGAACTGTTTTAAAGGCATTAGACCTCAAGGATCTCTCAAAGTTTCCTAAAGAACATATTAAAAATCATTATGTAGCGAAAGTAAAACCCGGGAAACACAGTCTGATTATTCCACTGGGCTCAAAGGCTGATCTGACGGTAAATATCAATGATATTTCTGTAAAACATGAAGAGATTCATACGGTAAAGCTGATTGATATCAGCGGAATTGAATGGACTGCGGACATAAAGTAAGAAACTTAAAATTGAACCATTAAGATTCTTTAAGTTATTAAGAATATTAAGTTTAAATGCTTCGGCTACGCTCAACATGACAACGTTTAAAAATCAGTCAGTATTAGAAATGTCATGCTGAGCATAAACAGAATGTTTACAACCGAAGTTCAAGAAGCATCTTCTTTCAATAAAAAATTCCATAAAAAAACCTCCGGAAATTCCGGAGGTTTTGTGTTGAGTATGATTTAGTGCATGGCTTCACTTAAATCTATTTTTTCTTTGCTTTTTCGTTCTTTTACGAGTAAGATAAACGGAATACAAATTAAGAAGGCAATTCCTAAATAAAGGAAAACATCCATATAAGATAATACTGTTGCCTGTTTGGTGACCGTCATATCCATCATTTTATAAGCGGCGTTCATGGCTCCATCGGGAGTCATCCCTTTTGCCATAAAGCTTGCTTTTAAACCATTCAATCTCTGCTGGACATCAAAGTCATTGGAATCTAAATGAGAAATCAGATTCACCCTGTACTTCTGGCTGGCATTGGCTATAAATGTTGTGATAGCCGCGATCCCGAAAGATCCTCCCAACTGTCTCATCATCCCCGTAAATGCGGCTCCCTGACCAATTTCCTGACCTTTCAATGTACTTAATGATAATGAAGTGATCGGAATAAATAATAATCCTAATCCGGCTCCTCTTACCATCAACATCCAGAAGAATGCGTCTTTACCGGTGTCCGGCGTTAGAATTTTATACCCCCAGAAACTATAAACGAAAAAGGTAAATAATCCTAAAGATACCAGGATCTGCTGTTTTACCCCTTTTGAAAGTAACTTACCAATAATAGGCATCATGAAAGCGGTTGTTAATGCCGCAGGAATCATTAATGCTCCGGATTCTAAGGCTGTCCATCCGAGGATACTCTGAGTATATAAAGGAACAATAAACGTAGAACCATATAAACCAAATCCTAATACAAAGGACATCACGGTTCCAATCCTTAAATTACTGTTTTTCAAAACTCTTAGCTCTACAATCGGATACTTGAAAGTAAGCTCTCTCCAGAGGAATAATATAAATCCTAAAACTGCTGATACTGTAAATAATACAATCCATTCACTCGCAAACCAGTCTTCTTCATGTCCTCTTTCCAAGATATACTGTAATGAACCTACTGTAACTGCCAGTAAAGCGATTCCTAACCAGTCTACATCTGAAGCTTTACGTTTCTCGGCATATTTCGGACTCTTTATAAACTGTAAGGTCATTAAAGTGGCCGCAATCCCAATAGGAATATTAATATAGAAAATATATGGCCAGCTGAAATTATCTACAATATATCCTCCCAATGGCGGGCCCAATGTAGGACCGATAATTACTCCCAAACCATAAATAGCCTGAGCCATACTTCTTTTTTCAACAGGGTACGATTCCGTAATGATGGTCTGTGAGGTTACCAGTAAGGCTCCTCCTCCAATCCCCTGACAGAGTCTGAAAAATACCAGTTCCCAGATATTATCTGCATTACCGCATAAAAAAGAGAATACGGTAAAAATGATAATAGAGGCTGCAAAGTAATTTCGTCGTCCGAACTGTTGGGAAAGCCAGCTTGTCATGGGTACGATAATCACGTTACCGATGGCATAAGCCGTAATCACCCAGCCCACTTCGGAAAGTGTAGAGCCCAGGTTACCCTTCATCTCGTTCAGAGCAACGTTCACAATCGTGGAATCCACAATTTCCAGCAAAGCACAAAGAATAGCTGTGATCGTAATGATCACTCTTCGGGCTCCGTATTCTACTAATGAATCTTGCATAGTTTTTTACGATGTAAAAAGGTGAATTGCCAATGGTAAATCAACTTCGTTTGTCAATTTTCAATCTCATGTTATCCTCAGCAATTGACTTGCATCAGCAAAATTGACAATTCACTTATTTCACAGTTTTAATATTATTTAAGCGAAACTTCTGCTTTCACGTTCATTCCCGTTCTTAGCTTTTTAGCAATATTCGGGTCCAGTTTTACGAAGTCTATCTTTACAGGAAGTCTTTGTACTACTTTCACGAAGTTACCACTCGCATTATCCGGAGGAAGAATAGAGAAGGTAGAACCTGTAGCCGGAGAGAATGAACTTACCACTCCGTCAAATTCTGTATCCGGGAAAGCATCGATCTCGATTTTCACTTTCTGACCTTCCACCATTTTATCCACCTGAGTTTCTTTAAAGTTGGCCACTACCCATTTCTGGTCGTTTTTCACTAAGCTGAACAACTGAGATCCCGCCTGTAAATACTGTCCTGCCTGGATTGGAACTTTTCCTACAAATCCGTCTTCCGGAGCAAGGATAATGGTGTAAGAAAGATTCAGTCTTGCGTTTTCCACATCTACTTCTCTCTGCTTGGCCACTGAACCTGCCACGCTGATCTGCTGAGAACTTGCAGCAGTCTGAGAAGACGCTACGTTCGTTTGCTGAGCGATCTGATTTCTCTGATCTACCAAAACCTGCAACTGTCTGTCTGCAGACTGTTTTGCTGCCAAAGCCTGCTCATATTGCTGTTCCGTAATAGAATGGTCTTTTACCAGAACCGAATATCTTTTCAGATCCTGATTGGTTTTCCAAACGTTGACCTTCGCTGCTTCTATCTGAGCATTGGCGGTTGTTACAGCTGCTTCTGAAGTATTGATGCTTTTAGACGTTGCTGTTGTCGTAGCCTGTGCGTTTGAAATATTGCTTTTTGCAGTCGTTAATGCTGCTTCAGCCTGTACCAAAGCCATTTTCTGATCTCTGTTGTCCAGGATCACCAAAGTATCTCCTTTCTTTACAAACTGATTATCTTTTACTTTTACCTGCGTCACATAGCCTGAAACTTTAGAAATGACAGGGCTCATGTTGGAAGCAATCTGGGCATCATCCGTTTCTTCGTGAATTTGTCCGTAAGAATATGTTCTGTACCCGTAAATCCCTCCTACCACAACGACAACCGCTAAAATGATCGGGAAAACTAAACTTTTTTTCTTTTTAGGTTCAATTACTGGTGTATTATTATTTTCCATTTTTGGTCTTAATCTTTATTTAAATGTTAAAGTTCCTGTAGTTTGTAATAGTTTTCTGTAAGCCAGTGCTGCATCTGCTTTTGCATTGATAACTCCTACATTTGATGCAATCTGAGCTGCATCGGCATCCAAAAGTTCGGTCATGGTTGCCAAACCGTTGTCATATTTATTTTTTGTGATTCTGTAGTTTTCATTAGCCTGCTCAGCTGCTTTTTCATACACTGATATTCTCTTTTTGGAGTAATCTGTATTCTGATATTCTCTGTTCACATCAAGCTTAATATTGTCATTCAATAACTCATCCGTTGCAGCCAACTGCTTTTCTCTTGCCTGAGACTGTCTCAGTGAAGAGTTTTCTTTCCAGATATTGGATAAATTGTAAGAAATTCCTATCCCAACATTCACTGCATTGTATACGGTAAGCACTTTCGGAACGTCTGCCGCTACATACCCTCCGGTAAATGCTATTGAAGGAAGGTTTTCAGCTTTTGCCGATTTTGAACCCAGTTCTGCTGCTTTTCTCTGCTGAGCCAAAGCCTGTAAATCTTTACGGTTTTCTCTGGCTTCATTGACATAGTAATCAACGGCTTTTACTTCTGAACCTTCATCTATATAATTCTGATCTACTTCAATTTCTGTAGTTTCAGGAATACCTAGCAACAGATCCATATTGATGTTGGCAATATTGTAGTTGTTTTTGGCTTCCAGTAATTGCAGCTCGATATTTGAAGTCTGAAGGTTTGCTTTTAAACGGTCGTTTCTTGCAATTACCCCGTTGTTTTCCAGTTTAAGAAAAGTTTCATCCCTCTTTTGAGAAGCGGTAAGGTTTTCTTCTAAAACTTTAATGGACTGATTGGCTTTAAATAAGTTGTTATAAGCCTGAGCTACGTTGTAAGCAATTGCTATTTTATCATTCTCAGTGCTCAGTTTTGAAGCTTCTACCAGATATTTTGCAGATTGGATCCCGTATTTAATTCTTCCGCCACTGTAGATCGGAACACTTAAATTAACAGTTCCGTAAGCCACCTGATGTACATCCGGACTTGCCCCTGCTGCCCCTGAACCCCCGCCAATTTTTAGATCAAGATTGGGTTTGATAGGAAGATACATATAACTTCCTGACACTTTCAATTCCGGAAGCTGTCTGTTTTTGGCTTCCAAAAGATCTGCCGTAGCTTCTTCGATCTTGGCGGCATCGATCTTAAGGTTTTTACTGTTCTGGATTCCCAGCTGCACGGCTTCGTCGAGAGTGAGCTGTTTTTTCTCCTGAGCATTAATGGCTGCAATTCCCATAAACAGAGATAATGCGAACACCGAGTTATTTATTCTCTTCATAACCTAAAAGGTCTTTTAGTAAATATTTTATATGTTTATTAAGTTCTGTGTAATATTTTTCTTCAAATACTTCATCATCGTCGGTATCGTTCAGGAACTCTTTGTACATTTCCTTGGCATTGGATGCGTAAAATAAAGTTCCGCTTACCGTGGCATGAAGTAAATAGATAGGAGGATTTTTAGTGAAAATTCCTTTTTTAAGTCCGCTTTCCAAAACCTGAGAATACATGGAGATAAAGCCCATCTTGGTCTGCTTAAGAAATTCCACAATCTGCGGATTTTGCGTATAAAGCTGCTCCCGTTGCATAATTCTGTAAAAGCATTTGTGATGTCTTACCCTTCCGGAAAACTGATCCACGACTTTCTCAATCTTCTGCCAATCGTTGATATCCGTTCTTTCCAGAATATCCTTCGCAAAGAACTGCCCCTCATTCATTCTGTATTCCACCAATTTCTCGTACAGTTTTTCTTTGGATCCGAAATAGTAAGAAATCATAGAGATATTTACATTCGCTGCCTTGGAGATCTCTCTTGTGGAAGTCCCCTCAAAACCTTTTTCAGCAAAAAGCTTTTCAGCAGCAAATAATATATTTTCTTCTTTTGAAACCATAGTCATTCTATTTTTCAGGGTGCAAATGTACACAAGATTTTCAAAAAATCAAACGATTGATTGGTTTTTTAATGTTCTTTTAATATTAGCCAACATAATCAACTGAGAATTAATAAGATTAGATGCCCATATAATCTGACTTCCGCCAAGAAAGTATATCTACCATTTCAATAATGAATGTATTTTGGTATCTTATCTTACCCGAAAACAGAAGAAGAATACTAATCCTTCAGCCCACTCCACAAAAAAATCCGGCTATCATGCCGGATCTTCTGTTATGAAAACAGGATCTTTATTGGGTAACAATCATTTTTTTTGAATCAATTAATTTTCCGTCAGCCTGTAGATTATAGATATACGTTCCGGGCGTGAGCGTTCGGGCTGAAATAGTAATCTGCTTTTCGCCTCTTTTTACAGGAATAGATTGCAGCTGTCTCCCACCCATATCAAAAACCGCGATGGATACATTTTCTCCGGCAGCATTAAAACGGATGACAGTCTCCTGATTAAATGGATTGGGAACGTTCTGTTCCAATGAAAACGACGATAAAGAAGCCGGTTGATCTGCTACCGTTTTCTTTGTTTCAGAAACTCCGTTGATCTTCGCTTCCAGTGCAGCCATTCTTTCTTTCAGGTCTTTGATTTCGCTTTTCTGCTCTTTAAGTTCGTTCAGTAGCAGCGGAATAAATTCAATATAATTAAGGGCATAATTTCCTTTCTCATCTATAGTAACCAGATTCGGGAATTCTTTTTCTACTTCCTGGGCGATAAAACCGAAGTGCAGTTTATCATTATCAGCTCTTTTGTCTGTATTTCCTTCCTTAGACTTAAAAGTATAAGAGTAAGGCTTGATATTAAGCAACCTGGAAGAAAGATCTTTTAAAGGCATAATATTATCCTTTAATTTTTTATCTGAACTTAAAACAAATGCCTGCGCTCTGACTGATCCATAAAAAACATCCACGTCATAAGTAGATGATGCATCAACCCCTACACCCAATCTAGCGATATAAATTCCATTGGCACCGCCTGAAACTGTACCAAACCCGGAGGCACTGCCGTTACCACCATTCAGAAAGCTTAAATAGGCTACCCCTCGTATAGAGTTAATACTGGTCCCATTTCCAAATGTAGGACTTGAATACATGGTAAGATTTGAAGATTTCAGGTTACCCAGATTGTCATTATACATCATCCTGCTTTCATTGGCTGTATTTGAAAGAGACCGAAGTCCAAAAACACCTCCATAGCTCAGCCAGTTAATCATCACCGGATCTACGGGTGGAATTATATTTCCAACCTGATTGTATATTTCTACAATATTGGGCGTGTTAGTCCCAAACATTTTATATACATGATTTATTTTCAAAGCGGATATTGCGGAGCCACTGTTTATATCCAATCTGGCAAGGGGTGATGCATTTCCAATTCCGACATTTCCTGTAGTGGTGGTAGGTGTCGAAGTTCCTGTCCATACATTTTGGGCAGAAACTGATAGCGCGGCTGTTGACAATAACAGACCTAAAAGGAGTCTTGATCTTTTCATAATATATCTTGTTTTATGGTTTCAGTTTGATTCACGGAACTTTTTAATGATTCTATGAAGCTATTAAAACAAAATATATCCCTGTATTATGAATAAATAAGTGTAGCTGTTTTCTTAGTAAGTGCCATTATTTGGGAAGCAAGTGTAACAGATGCTGAAAGGAGTATTGAGAATAGTCAATTTTGCTCGCAAGTGAATGTGAATTTTTGAGAGCCAAGATTTAAGATGTCAGATTCCAGACACCAGATATCAGACGAGAATTCATTTAATTAATTATCAGTAACTCAGAACCCTCAACTAATCAACCCGGAACATAATTCAGGTTAAGCTAAGAATTTTTGTGAATGTAACGCGATAATTTGATCCCCAGATCTGTCCAGACAATTTTAGGATTACCGTTTCGGGTCAGGTGAAGATCCGCTGTATTGATTTCTTCTAAAATACTTTCAATATTGGCCCCGCTTATAAATTTAGAGAATCCGGCCCAGTTGAAGCCGTCTGCATCTATCTTTTTATAGACTAGATTTTCAGACTGGTAGTTCTGAAGAAGGGCAAGTCTGAAGATTTCAGAGCAGTAGTTCAGGAAGTTTTTCTGTTTTTCCCTGTTCCACCCTGCGATTTCTCTCGCCCAGAAAATGATACTTTTAAGGAATTGCGGTTTCTTTTTCACCATAAATGCATCACGCACCCACTGGATAAAAAGCTTTTCAAATTCATCGCTTTTGTGTCCGGAATTTAAAATTTTCAGAGCATCATTAAGGTCTCCCTGCGCTTCGTGAACGATCTCTCTTATCTTTTCAGCAGAAACTGAAGCATTCTTTTTAAGGTAGTTTTCAAGGTCCTCATCGTTAAGCCTCGGAACTTCCACGATCTGTGTTCTGGAAAGAATGGTCGGAAGAATATCGTTCGCAGTTTCGGCGGTGAGAAGAATAAGGGTCTTTGCAGGCGGTTCTTCTAAAAATTTCAGAAATTTATTGGCTGCAGCAACATTCATTTTATCGGCCCTCCAGACGATCAGAATTTTGGTTCCACCCTCAAAACTTTTCAGGGCAAACTTCTGGTTCTGATCATCAATTTCATCGGCGGAAATAAAAAGCTGCTTATTTTCAGATTCCAGGAAAGCCGTCCAGTCATCGTAGCTCGCATACGGAGAAGCCATGATCATTTCCCTGAAATCTTCGAATTTATTTTTGCTTAACGAATTTTTGTTATCGGTAAAAACAGGGAAACTGAAATGCAGATCCAAGTGGTTCAAATGTTCCACTTTTGCGGCCGCGTGCTCATTTTCTCTGCTAAAAATCTCCTTAGCGTAGGCCAAAACCATAGGGAAAGTTCCATACCCTTCTTTTCCTAAAAAAAGCTGTGCATGGCTTACTCTGTTTTCGGTGATGCTTTCCTGAAGAAGTTTTTTCAGATTTTCCTGTCCGGCGATGTTCTCCCAATTCATGTCCCAAAGATAAAAAATCTTATCTCAATTGCGAAGATTAAGTCAATTTAATGTTGCGGGGTTGAGATAGAATAGTGATGAGTTATAAGTTTCGGGATGCAGGCGTATTTTGGTTGATGGTTGATGGTTGGTGAGTTGCTAGTTATCAGTTATAGTAAATTAAGTTAACGAATTATCGTCTGATGTATCTGAAATCTGATGTCTAAAATCTTGACTCTGGATCTTGATTCTTGCTTCTAAAATTCCCAATAGGAAACATCAATCATTCAATTAGACTAAATCAGATTTTAAATCGCACACAATATAATTTTTGGCAATACATTTGACCTATCAATTTTTAATTAACTTACTGATACCATTTCAGTACACATTTCAATCATTAAATAATAATAAAATGAATAAAGAATCGGAACAGAAAATAAGAGATGTATTCGAGCAACAGAAGGCTTTTTTCAAAACCAATCAGACTAAAGATATTGAATTCAGAAAAGCACATTTACGAAAATTCCGTGACGTGTTTTCCGCTCATACGGATTCACTCTGTGAGGCTTTGGATATCGATTTAGGAAAAAGCAGAAAGGAAGCGGAATATGTAGAAATTCAAATTGTCCTGGGTGAACTCGATTATTTGCTTGACCATATAGACGAATGGGCAAAACCCACTCCGGTAGAATCAAAACCACATCCATCCGGAGCGGAAGTAGTGAGTAAAATTATATATGAGCCTTATGGCGTGAATTATATCATAGGCCCTTTCAATTATCCGGTTCAGCTGACCTTCAGCCCGCTTATAGGCGCTTTGATTGCAGGAAATACAGCGATCATTAAACCCTCTGAAAATACACCACACGTAGCCAAAGTTCTGGAAGATATTGTAAAGGCATCCTTTGAAGAATCTTATGTTGCCGTAGTTCAGGGAGCTATTGAAGAGAACACCTTATTACTCAGCCTTCCTTTCGATTATATTTTCTTTACGGGAAGTCCGAATGTTGGGAAAATTGTCATGAAAGCAGCTGCTGAACAGCTTATTCCTTTAACGCTGGAACTTGGAGGAAAATCACCTACCATTGTTCATCACGATGCAGATCTGGATAAAGCGGTGGCAAGAATTTCTTATGGAAAATGGATCAATTGCGGCCAAACCTGTGTTGCTCCGGATTATATCTACATTCATGAGTCTGTGAAGGATCTCTTTATTGAAAAATTCAAAGCGTATCTAAATGCGACTTACACAGATGGATCATTGGGTAAAATAGGAAAAATTGTCAGCCAGAATCAGATCAAACATCTTGCGGGTTATCTGGAAGCTGCTCCTGAAAAAGTAATCTACGGTGGAAACTACGACCTTGAAACCCGTCATTTTGAAGCCACTATTATGGATCAGGTAACATGGAATGATCAGGTGATGCAGCAGGAGATTTTTGGCCCTATCCTGCCGATATTAACGTATACCGATATTAATGAAGCTCTTGAAGAAATAAACAGCAGACCTAAACCATTAGCTTTATATGTTTTTACAGAAAGCCAGGAATTTGCAGATGATATTCTGAACCGTACCACAAGTGGTGATGCAGAAATCAACAGTACGATTATTCATGTCGGCTCTCATTATTTACCATTTGGAGGTGTGGGAACTTCCGGAATGGGAAAATACCACGGAAAGTTCAGTTTTGAAAATTTCAGCCACAGCAGATCTGTACTTCAGGTAAAATAATTGACAGATTTAAGACTTAAAAAGGACCATTCACCGCATATGAATGGTCTTTTCCGTATAATAGAATTTTTATTTTTATTCGTGAAAAATTGCATTTTTCTTTTAAAGACAGGCCCTTAACAAACTTTAACCACATATAATTTTTACAATTCATTAATATTTAAGATATTTGCGCATTGTTTTAAAAATAAAGAATGAAAAAAATCTTTGCGGTATCATTCATATCAGTTGGATACTTCCTAAATGCACAGAGTATAAGTAACTCTCCGTATGCAACTTATGGAATTGGAGATGTAAAATATGATAATACTATTGAAACTGCCTCTATGGGTGGTATATCTACTGCTTATATCAGTGATTTCACAAGCAGCTTCAATTTCGCAAACCCTGCGAATAACTCTAATTTCGAGCTTACAAGTATCAGACTGGAAGCTACCAACGAAAACAATTACTTCAAAACTAATTACAACGATACGAAGTCTACCAAACATTCAACGTATCTTTCTAATATTGCAATAGCTTTTCCTTTGTCGCCAAAGGTGAAAATGGGACTTTCCTATCAGCCGTACAGTTCTAAAAGTTATGATATTGTACACTCTACCAACTACGATACTACAGACCCTAACTATTCTGAGGGAGGATATTACACCAATCGTTTTAAAGGAAGCGGAACGCTAAACACAGCACAGGCAGCCGTTTCTTATAAAATCGACCAGAATTTTGCTGTAGGTTTGAGAGCCAATTTATACTTTGGAAATCTTTACGACCTGAATGAGCTTAGATCTTATGATAAAAACGGTGTTGCAAATACTGAATACATCAACGGTTACGAAACCAAAAACAGCATTAAAAACTTTAACTTCACCCTGGGTGGAAGTTACCAGAGTCTGAATACGCGTACTGACAGAAAATTAACCATCGGGGCAACGGCTACGTTTGGAAATACCAGTAATATGACTACTGATTATACCAACAGTACGTACAGATATTCTGATGCTGCAGAAAGTGTAAAAGCTCTGGAAACTGTTATAGAAAAGAAAAGTACAAGTTCTAAAAACCTTCTTCCATTACAGGCATCCTTAGGGGTAGGTTACGGAAGTGAAAACCAGTGGTTTGTATCAGGACAGCTTGATTATAAAAAAGGAGAGGATATTTCTTATTTTGGGAAGACTTTTGACTTCCAGGATACGTACAGAATCTCAGCCGGAGGGTGGTACCTGCCCAACTACAACAACTTCAGAAATTATTTTTCAAGAGTAATCTACAGATACGGAGCGTTCTATGAAAGAGGAAACCTTAAGATAGATGGTAACAGCATCAATAAATTTGGAATCTCTGCCGGGGTAATGCTTCCATTCAAAACAAGCAGCATCACCAGAATGAGCGGTCTTGAAGTAGGCGTAGAACTAGGAAAAAGAGGAACTCTAAAAAACAATCTGATCAATCAGAATTTTATCAACCTGAGAATCGGTTTCAACTTTGCTGACAGATGGTTCAGAAAGACTCTTTACAACTAAAATGAATTTTTCAAAAAAAATATCATATAAAAATATAGCATGCCTTTTTAGTTGTGCTATATTTTTTATACTGACATCCTGCGAGGAGGACCTTACCAAGGCCAATGGAAGTAAAAGCAAGAACTTCCCTTCACAGATCATCAATAATGCCAATATTATCCAGAGGGATTCAGGTTTTATCTCATTAAAAGCCAAAGCTCCGATCATTGAAAAATATGAATTGATCGACAGTCCTTATGTAGTGGCCAGAAAAGGAATCAATATCGAGTTTTTCGATAAAAAGAAACCTAAAGTACCCGGTAAAATTACAGCCAAATATGCCCGTATTTTTGAATATAAAAAATTCTATGAAGCAAAAGGTGATGTAAGAATTACTACCAATGAAGGACAGCGTTTTGCGATGCAAAGTATTTACTGGGATCAGAGAAAAAACAGGATCTACACCAAAGACACCGTATACGTTACCATGGAAGACGGCTCTACCCTTGTAGGCGCCAATGGAATGACAGCTAAAGATGATTTCTCGGAATATACCTTCTTCAATAATTCCGGAGATTTCAGTACAAAAAGACTCGAAGAAAAGAAAACACCACAGTAACATGAGATTTCAGGCTATTGGGCTCATGTCCGGCACCAGTCTGGACGGTCTGGATATATGTTTTGCCGCTTTTGAGAAACAGAACAACGGCTGGAATTTTCAGATCCTTAAGGCAGAAACCCTTCCCTATCCCAAAAACTGGGAAGAAAAGCTCAGCAACTCTATCCATTTATCTTCGGAAGAACTCCTGGAACTTCATTCGGAATATGGTTTTTATCTTGGCGAAAAAGTCAGAGAATTTATTGACAGCAACCGCCTTGAGCATATCGATCTGATCGCATCTCATGGGCATACGGTTTTTCATCAGCCTCAAAAAAAGTTTACTTTACAGATCGGAGACGGAAGAGCGATAAAAATCGCAACAGGTCTTCGCGTAATTTACGATTTCAGAAGTCAGGATGTACTGATGGGCGGAAACGGAGCACCTTTAGTTCCTATCGGAGATGAATTGCTCTTTTCTGAATATGATGCATGCCTCAATTTGGGTGGATTTTCCAATATCTCTTTAAAACAGAATGATAAAAGAATAGCATTTGATATTGCTCCGGTGAATATTGTCCTGAACAGACTTGCTCAGAAATTCAATAAAAATTTTGACGAAAATGGAGACCTGGCGAGAAAAGGGACGATTGATGAAGATCTTTTAATAATGCTTAATTCTATTGAGTTCTACAGCCTGCCACACCCCAAATCATTAGGCATTGAATGGTGCTGTGAACATATTTTTCCTCTGTTGGAAAACACTGAGACATCAGATATCATGGCTACCATTACTGAACATGTAGCGCAACAGATTTCAGAGATTATTAATAAAAACAATTTACAAAATATTCTCTTTACCGGCGGAGGTACCTATAATACTTTCCTGATCGAAAAAATCAGAGAAAAAACGGAATATGCGATCATTATTCCGGAAAAGGAGATCATTGATTATAAAGAAGCACTGATCTTCGCCTTTATGGGTGTTCTAAGGTTGAATAATGAAATTAATGTCCTTGCTTCTGCTACAGGAAGTACAACGGATCACAGTTCGGGATTAATCTGTTGATTTCGGGAGACAATGTCAATGGTGAATTTTTGGGAATCAAGATCCAAGAATCAAGACTTCAGACACGAGACATCAGACGATAACTCATTAACTTAATTACGACGAACTAGCAACTAATAAACTATCAAATAAATCACGAAACTCTAAAACCTGTACAGCAATAAAAAAGTCCTGAAAATTCAGGACTCCTATTATTTGTAAACTTCGATCTTATCGGTGAGTGTATTGATAAAGTTCTGAAGCGGTTTTTCTACCATCATTTTGATAAAAGGGTTGAACTTCCCTTCAAAAAGCATCTGAACTTCAGTCTGAGTATCGTTAACAGGGTTTAAAGCGGCTGTTAATGTAAAATCCAGACTTGAGCTTGCTGACTTCAAAACAGCTTTCTGCTCGTTCACCTCATCTATTTTCAAAGCAATTTCAGGCATTCCCTGAAGACCGAATTTGAATCCGTTGTCTCTTGTTTCGAATTTCTGAAGACCGTCCGGCATAAAATCTTTATAGTTTTCAGGCGATTTCAATATTTCAGACAATTCTTTAGATGATTTATTGACAATAATCTTTCGTCCTTCTAAATTCATTTTTTATTTTTGTATTTAAATTCTTAATTCTTACAAATATATGTATAAAGTTTTTGTGAACGAAAAAAAATTATTGGTGTCTAAGCATCCCGAGCATCTTGAAAAAGAACTTAGGTACGAAAGTTTCACAACTTTAGAGATTGCATTGGATATTTTGGAAAACACTTCCGTAAAAGAACTGAATGTTTTCGGTGAGAATATTGAAGAGATCTGGAAAGAGTTTGAAAACCTTTTCAGAATCATAGAAGCTGCGGGAGGCCTTGTGAGCAATCCTAAGGGAGAGCTTCTTTTTATCAAACGTTTAGGCAAATGGGATCTTCCGAAAGGTAAGATGGAAAAAGGGGAATCCCGCGAGGAATCTGCCGTAAGAGAGATTGAAGAAGAAACCGGTCTCAAAGATGTAGAGCTGGTACAATTCATCAATACGACGTATCATATCTATATCGAAAGAAACGGTGAAAAGATCCTTAAATGTACGCATTGGTTTGAAATGAACTTCGACGGTGAAGATACGTCCAAACCACAAATCGAGGAAGGCATCACTGAAGTAGCCTGGAAAAACACCGCCCAGATCGAGGATGAAGTTTTCCCAAGCACTTTCCAGAACATCAAACTGATTGTAAAAGATTTCTGGAATCTGAAGCTTAAATAAAGTCTATCGATTTTTCAAGAGCAATTCCTCTTGACCCTTTTAACAGGATATTTTCAGACTTAATTGTATTCTGCTTAAGGTATTCTATCAGTTCTGCAGTATTGTCAAAAGACAATGCTGAAGGATTGACGGTTTTAAAATGTTTTCCTACAGTAATAATCTGGTCAAAAGCCAATTCCTTAGCAAGTTTTAAAATGCTCTGATGTTCTTTCTCGCTTTCCGCCCCCAATTCAAGCATATCTCCTATAATGATGGTCTTACTGCCTTCGAACGTGACAAAGTTATGCAGAGAAGCCGTCATAGAGCTTGGATTGGCATTGTAAGTATCGAGCACCAATGTTCTCCCTTCTTTTTTCACCACCTGCGAACGCATATTGGTTGGCGTATAGTTTTCAACGGCATGCTTTATTTTTTCAAAGCTGATACCGAAATGAAGGCCGAGGCTGGCTGCCGCACACAGATTGGTGAAATTATATTCTCCCGTCAGTTTTGATACAGCTTTGGCTCCCTGAAATTCCAGTCCTACAAAATGTTCTTCTGAAAAAAGTCCGAACTGATAATCCGAATGCTCTTTTCCGAAGGTAATCTTGGGGCTATAGTTTTGAGTTTTCTCTGCCTGAACGGGATCATTTTCATTCACAACAATAGTTTTGTTATGACTTTTCAGATAATCATACAATTCAGATTTACCTTTTATCACGCCTTCAAATCCGCCGAAGCCTTCCAGATGAGCTTTCCCAAAATTGGTAATATAGCCGAAATCCGGCTGGGAGATGGTACATAAAAGTTCTATTTCCTTCTGATGATTGGCACCCATTTCAATGACAGCCATTTCATGTTCAGGCTTAATAGAAAGAATTGTCAGCGGAACTCCGATGTGATTATTTAAATTTCCGTAGGTATACTGTACATTGAATTTCTCCGAAAGGACCGCATGGATGATCTCTTTAGTAGTAGTCTTTCCATTGCTTCCGGTAAGCCCAATGATGGGAATATTGAGCTGATTTTTGTGGTAAACGGCAAGCTGCTGCAGAAATTCAAGGGTAGACGGAACATAGAAAATGTTTCGGTCTTTATTTTCAAATTCCGGCTGCTCTACGATCGAGGCCAGAGCACCATCGTCAGCGGCTTTTTCTGCTAAGGTTGCAGCATTGAAATTATCACCTGAAAAGGCAAAGAAAATATCATTCTTCCCGACTTTTCTGCTGTCGATCGTTACTTTATCTGACTTTAAAAATAAAGGATAAAACTGTTCTATATTCATAGTTCAAAAATAAAAAAACCTTCCGGAAATCCGGAAGGTTTTTTATAAGTATTTTGATAATATTATCTTCTAGTTCTGCTCTTGTCGCTAGCTCTAGCATCCTGTGCAACACGGAAGCCGATCCATCCGTAAGCTTTGCCCTGGTTTTTGTATCTTCTTTGTCCCGGATCCAACCAATAGGCTGTATCCTGCCAAGAACCACCTTTTACAACTCTTACATCGTTAGACATTGCTGAAGTTCTGTCTTTACTATCTTTCATCATTTTCACTCTACCTCCTGCATCTACTACAAATCTCTTCTGAGGAGAGTTGTACATATCATATGCAGCAGCTGAGTCTGAAGCTCTGTAGTATTCTAAAGAAGACTGTCTGTCTCCGTCTCTGTAGTTTCTGTAGTCAGCGATAGTTTGTCTTTCAAACTGTCCCGGAAGTCCTCTGTATACTAATCTTCCGTCGGCTAGCGTATCATACTTGATAGTTCCTTCGTCGATCATTTTGTAAGTTCCGTCACCGTTTCTTACAACAGCCTGAGGCATGTTTCCTCTGTAGTAGTTGAAATCACTGAAATCTTCATCGATGATAGGTCTGTAAACGTCAGCCGTCCATTCAGAAACGTTTCCGTACATACCGTAGATTCCAAGGTCGTTAGATGGGTATTGTCTTACATCTGCAGTTTGAGCAGATCCGTCGTTTTTCCATCCTGCGATACCTGAATAATCACCTGTACCCATTTTGAAGTTTTCAAGGAACATTCCTTTGTCTCTTCCTTTGGTACCTCTTAATCTTTCGATTTCAGGTTTTTTACCTTTGTATTGGTTATATTCTCTGTTTTTAGCCATACCAAGAGCTGCATATTCCCATTCTACTTCGGTAGGAAGTCTGAACTTCTGAACCATTGAAGAGTTTGGAGCTCTGTTTGCAGAAAGAAGTCTCTGGTTGGTTGTTTTCATACCAGATTTTTGCTGCATTCTTTTCTCGTTGATATATCCCTGCATTTCCGGATCATTCGCTTTGAATTTATCCATGTTGAATGCTGTTCCTCCCTGGTTATTGGATTCGTTGATATACAAATCTTTAGCAATAACTCCGGCCTGCATCAAAGCTTTTTCATTTGCTCTGTCTGTAAGCCATTCACAATATCTGTTTGCCTGAGTCCAGGAAACTCCTACTACCGGGTAGTAATCGAATTCTGGTGAGCGCAGATATGTTTCATTATAATCGTTTCTAGCGAGTTTATTATCCCATAAAAGAGTATCTGGCAAAGCGCCGTTATAGATCTCCTTGAAGCTAGGATCACTAGGTGGAAATACGTACTTCAACCATGTAAGGTATTCGCGGTATTCGTAGTTAGTAATTTCTGTTTCTCCGATAAAGAATGAACTCACCTGCATTCTGCGCGGCGTGTTATTCCAATCATGCATAACATCATCTTTCACTAATCCCATTGTAAAAGTTCCACCTTCTACATATACCATTCCTGGCCACCCCTTCTGTTTTTGTTGCTTTCCTGCAAAAAACCAACCTTGTTTTTCGTTTGGTTTCCAACCCGTCTTGCTGACAAATTTTTTAGTACCGCCTCCTTTGCTGGTCCCGGATCCGCCACAGCTGGTTAATGCAAGTGTAGAACTTAATGCTATTAATGAAAACAACTTTAGTTTTTTCATAGTCGATATAAATATTTTCAAAGTACAAAGAAAAAATAAATTATTCAATAAATCAAGTAAACATTTGATTTTTTTGAAAAACGTTAACAAATTAATTTTATTGTATCACAATTTAATTCTAAAATTTTCATTTTATTTGTAATTCGGAAATTTCAATAATAAACATGAAACAAAAAATCACCTTTTTATTACTATTCTCTTTTGTATCAACACTTTGGGCCCAGAGAAAAGCCATAGAATGGGAAGGCTCTAAAATCCTGGATTTTGGTGATACAAAATTAAATCTTCCAAATTTCAAAAATGAAGGTTTTTCGTTCAGCCAAAATAACGTTTTTATCATCACCAAACAAAAAATAGGAGAAAAGCAACTGAAAGTTTCTGATCTCGCCTGGGAAAGTGTTTCGAATAAAGATCTCTATGATCTTGACAAAGGAAGACTGCCTGAATTTGAAGTGGCAGATGTTGCGTATTATACGCTGGAGGGAGAAAGATATGCGAGCATCAGCGTCTCTTTATTTAAAAATGTAAAAGGACGTGTCCTGAGACTTTCTTCATTTAATATTTCTGAAACCTCTGCTCCCAACAATTTCAGATCTGGAAATGGAAACAAAGTGGGAACTACCAACAACCCTCTTTCGAGCGGCGGTTTTTATAAAATAAAAGTAGACAGATCCGGTATATTTAAAATTACGGCACAGTTTTTAAAAGATAACGGGATCAACCCTGCTTCTGTAAATCCGAAAAACTTCAGAATCTACGGAAATGGCGGTGTCATGCTTCCTGAACACAATCAGGATACAAAATACAGCGCCCTTCAGGAAAATGCAATCCAGGTCGTGGGTGAAGAGGACAATGTGTGGAATGACGGAGACTATGCTCTGTTTTATGCACAGGGGCCCAACGGATACAACCTTTACGATCAATCCAACGGAAGCGGTTATAAAAGAACCGATACCAGAACCGACACAAGTAATAATCTCAAAAATATTTATGAAGATTTTTCATACTACTTTATCAATTTCGACAAAGGTCCCGGTAAAAGAGTACAGCCCGTAGACGCCAATCTTCCGGCCGGAAATCTAATTACCAGGTATGATAATTACCAGGTGATCAACAATGACCAGAAAAATCTTTTAAAAGTAGGAAGAATCTGGGTGGAAGACGCACCGTTTACAACGGATAAAGCAGTAACCTTTACAACCAACTCACCTATTCAGGCCGGTGATGTCATCAGGTACAGAACTCAGGTGGTGGGCTACAGAGCCCAGCAGAACACCATGGAGTTTAAGATCAATAACCTGAACCCGACACCTCCGTTGGCTGTTCCTTCCAATACATCAACCTATGTCTATGATTTCTACCAGCTGAAATACGACGGTACGATATCTAATCTGAACGGAAATCAGATCACCATTAACTACAAACCTAATATTTCTACAAACCCTAACGGAGCTTTTTACTTCGATTACGCTGAAGTGCAGTACAAGGAAAACTTAGCTTTCAACGGGTCTCAGATGAGCTTCAGGGATTTCTCTATTGCCAGCGGATCCAATACGAATTACGGATTTGGTGTTTCCAATGCAACCAACCTTGAACAGGTATGGGATGTGACTGACATTACCAATGCCAACAGAAGAATAAATAAAGCAGGTGCCGGAAGTTTTAATTTCGGTTATATCGCTGCGGATCCTAGCTTTAATAATGAGTTCGTCGCTTTCCGGGCTGATGCGGCTTACAATCCTCAGTTTGTAGAAAGAATTGCCAACCAGAATCTTTCTGCTCTTCAGAATGTAGATTATCTGATTCTTACCGTTCCTGAAATGATGGGACAGGCACAGAGACTGGCAAGTTATCACCAGACGAAAAACAATTATACAGTAGAAATCGTAGATCCAACTAAAATTTACAATGAATTCGGAAGCGGAAGCAGAGATCTTACTGCCATCAGAGATTTTGTAACCAAACTCAACACCAGCGGAAGACTTAAATATGTATTTATTCTGGGAGATGCTTCATTTGATTATAAAAACAGAATCTCCGGGAATACTAATATTGTCACCAGCTACCAAAGTGAGCAGTCTGCCGACTTTGTAGGATCTTATGTAACGGATGACTATATTGTAATGACGCAGCCTCAGACTACGGCTTTCATTGAAAACAACCTTCCGGATATTCCCGTGGGAAGAATTCCGGCGGCTAATGTGACGGAAGCGGGAGATATGATGAACAAAACACTGGCCTATTATAATGCTCTTCCAGGACAATCCTCCCCCTTCGGAGAATGGCGTATGAAAGTAGACTTTGTAGTGGATGATGATCAGGACGGAGGAAGTCCTTTCCACACTGTGATGAATGCTACCCTTGCGAGTATTTTCGAACAGCCGGGACAACTTGACCTGAAGGAATACAACGTAAGAAAATTATATCTGGATGCTTTCCCTGCTCAGAGTACTGCAGCGGGACAGAGATATCCACAGGTGACTCAGGCCATTTCCAACGATATAGGAAACAGTCTTTATCTTTTCTATTTCGGACATGGAGGAATCAACGGATGGGCCCAGGAAAGAGTACTAACGAGTACAGAAATCCAAAACTCCAACAACTTCTCCAATGTATACAGCAGATTTCCATTTGTATCTACTATTACCTGTGAATTTACATTATGGGATGAGCCGGGTACTTCTTCTGCAGGAGAACAGTTCATTAAGCTAAAACAGGGAGGCGCTGCTGCCATGATTACATCCAGCCGTGCCATTGGGGTAGATTACGGACGTGTCTTTACAGATACCTTTACAAAGAGTATTTTCAAACTGACCAACGATGATTTTGAAACGTTAGGATATGCTCATTTAATTGCTAAAAAACAAAAGGGAGCCAATATTGACCACCTGAAAGTAAATTTCCTCGGAGATCCGGCGATGAAACTGAGCAGACCTCAAAGAAATCTTGTGATCGATGGTATTGAATCTCCGGTTCCGGGGCTGATCAGAGGATTGGACTTTATTAAAGTAAAAGGACACATCAACAATCCTAACGGAACGGTGAATACTACTTTCAACGGAAGAGTTTCCATTCACATTTTTGATAAAAGATTAAATAAAAAGACGCTGAATAACGACGGAACATTAGTTCCTGCTACCATGGATTATACGGAAGAAGGGAGTGCTATCGTTAAAGCTTCCGGAACCGCAGTAAACGGGGTATTTACCGTAGAATTCTATGTTCCCAAGGATATCAACTACGCCGTAGGACAGGGAAGAATCCTTGGATATGCCGACAACAAAGGATCGGATGTATTTAATAATCAGCCTGTACAGGTGGGAGACATCAACCCTAACGGAATCAATGACAACGAACCTCCAAAAGTAAAACTGTATATGAACAATACAAACTTTGCAGATGGTGGAATCACTAATCAAAACCCAATGCTTCTGGCATGTATTACAGATGATACCGGGATCAACTCTACAGGATCCGGTGTAGGTCACGATATTACCGTCTATCTGGACGGGCAGATCATCAATACCGTTGTTCTGAATGACTTCTTTGCTTCAGGCGAAGGAAACGGATGTCTGAATCCAAGCCTTGCCGACTACCAGAAAGGAAATGTAACGTATCCTTTCAGAAACCTGGCCATAGGACAACATCAATTAACATTTAAAGTTTGGGATATAAACAATAATTCGACAAGTGCTACGTTAAACTTTGAAGTTAAGGATGAAGCTGATCAGCACCTTATCATCAACAGACCGCTGAACTGGCCGAATCCGTTTACCAATAAAACGTACGTGCAGTTTGAACATAATTGTGATGATATTTTGGATGTTAACGTTCAAATCTATACAATAACAGGAAAATTAGTAAGAACATTATCTCAGCCGGTTGTCGCAGAACCGTTCCTACAGGGCTTTAGAACGCCACGTCAGGCAATAGAATGGGACGGAAGAGACGATTTTGGGGCAACTGTTGCAAAAGGTACGTATATTTTTAAGATATTTGCAAAAAGTCAAAATCAAGAAAAATGCAAAGGAAGTGCTACAGCTGTAGAAAAAATGGTACTTTTGAAATAATTAAATAATACATAGATAATAATATTTATAAAAAACTGATAATATATAAAAGACAACATATGAATTTAACTACTAAACTGCTTTTGGGATTTGGTTTAAGTGCTGGTTTTTTAGGCTATTCGCAAGATTTAAGTAAGATAAATCCAGTATTGACCGGAGCTCCTTTTCTAAGAATTGCACCAGATGCAAGATCTGGAGGTATGGGAGACCAAGGGGTGGTAACTTCACCGGATGCATTTTCACAATTCTGGAATGCGGCAAAATATCCTTTTAGCAGAACAAGTTCTTCCGTAGGTCTTAACTATACACCGTATATGGGGAAACTTACCAATGATGTATTTTTACTATATGGTGCATTCCATAAATTCTTGGGACAGGAAGAAAGATCTACCATCTCTGCCAGTATCTATTATTTCAACATGGGTGAAGTAGATCTTACTCAGTTAGTAGGTTCAGAGGTAACCTCTATGGGTACATCAAAACCTAATGAATTCTCTATTGACGTTGCATACGGTCTGAAACTTTCTGATTCTTACTCCATGGCCGTTACCGGTAGATTCATCCGTTCAGATTTAGCCGGAGGTTTCAATACAGATACTACACTTAAAGCTGCGAACTCTTTTGCAGTAGACGTTTCAGGATACTATACTTCTCCAAAATTCTCAAGTTTCGGAGGATATGACGGAAAAGTGAACGCTGGTTTTGCAGTTCAGAACTTAGGTCCGAAATTAGACTATACCGGAAATGAAGAATCCAGATCTTACCTGCCTACTATGGCAAGATTAGGACTTGGGTACGATATGTATTTAGATGATATGAACAAGATCGGTATTAGCTTTGAAGGTTCTAAGATTTTGGTTCCAGGAGCTGAATATGTAGGTATAGATCCTAACACAAGACAGCCAAGATATGAAATCCCTAACGTAGGGCCTATTGCCGGGATCGGAAAATCTTTCAAAAACAAAAACTCTATCATGATGAGTGGTGCTTTGGAATATTCTTACGACAATGCATTTGCAGTAAGAACAGGTTACTTCCATGAAAGCGAAGAGCAGGGAGCAAGACAGTTCGCTACAGCAGGTATCGGATTGAAATACCGTTCTTTCGGACTTGATATTTCTTATCTGATCAATATGTCAAAAATCAATACTGCTTTGGATAACACGATTCGTTTCGGTCTTACCTGGAACATCGGTGATGAAACATCTAACGTAGATTATTAAGATATTCAATTCTTCAAATCAAAAGCCTCATTTTTATGGGGCTTTTTTTTGTAAAATATTAGCGGTCAATTGTCAATTAGCTGCGCTGTCAATTGGCTTCGCCGTGAATTTATAACCCGTTTTACAATTACCCCTATCTTCAGATTCACCATTCACTTGCAAAGCAAAATTCACTATTCACAGTCTTACGCCAAATAATGTAATTCGTCATATCCAATTCGTCATAAACACAGCCATCCAAATTGCCAATTGACAAATGATTACAGAAATATAATATATAAGTTTGCAAAAGTCTCATTTTTATAAGGCTTTTCTTGTTTTCAATAATTAATTTTGTACCATGAACTATTCAGCAGAACTCAAAAAATTCGTTACCAGCCAATATGTATATTCTGCCATCAGAATTACGCTGGCAACTGTTCTGCCCTGTTTAGTCCTCGCCCACTTCGGAATTCTCAAAGAATACTTCCTCTTCCCTCTCGGAACCAGCTTTGTAGCACTTTGTGATCAGCCCGGTCCTTTTATCAGAAGAAGAAATGCGCTGACATTCGCGATTTTCTGTTTTGTCTTTGTGGCGCTTATTGCCAGTATGGTCATGAATTTTAAAGTACTGGTCATCCTGGAGATCATTGTATTCGGGATGTTTTTCTCCCTCATCGGAGTCTACGGACAAAGGCTTGCCGCGGTGGGATCATTATCTCTGGTTGTGCTGGCAATCTTTATCGACGGGCATCTTACAGGAGCCAATATTTTCAAAAGCCTTCTGATTTTCGCATCCGGATGTATCTGGTTTTTATTGATTTTCCTAGTGGTTACTACCATCCAACCTTATAAGCTCGCGGGACAGATGATCGGTGAAAATTATCTCCAGCTTGCAGAATTTCTGAAGATTAAAGCGAATTATTACCAGAAAAATCCTGACTTCGACAAACTGACCACTCAGGTTATCGCCAAACAGGTGGGAATTAAAAACCTTCAGGAAGAAACCAGAGAAACCGTTTTCAAGACCAGAACCATTGTTAACGAATCTACGACCACAAGCCGACTCTTAATGCTGATGTTCCTGAATTCTATGGACCTTCATGAAAAACTGATGACCTCGGAAAGCGATTATCAGAAACTGCAACAGAGTTTTGAAGACAGCATGATTCTGGTAAATATCCATGATTATTTAAACCTTCTTGCTGAAGAAATCACCAATATCGGAATCTCGCTTCAGATCGGAACAAGGGCAAAACCTATGTTTGATCTCGATCTTGAGCTGAAAAACCTTAACTATCATTATTTCGAACTCCGCAATAAGCAGATGAATCCCGGTAATCTGGAGAATTTCATGATCCTCCGCCAGATCCTTATGCGCATCAACGAGATCACTAAGGAGATTAATGAGATCTATAAAGTATTTTCCCAGGATGTCAAACTGGCGAAAAGTCTTTCCACTGGTTTGGATTTAAAAAAATTCATGCCTAATGAGGAGAAACTTAACTTCAAAGTGTTAAGGAATAATATTTCGTTTTCATCCTCTCATTTCAGACATGCGATAAGAATCACCACAGCACTGCTGGTGGGATATATTTTCTCTATGTTTGATCTCTTGGGGCTGGGACATACCTATTGGATCCTGATCACGATTGTAGCGATATTGAAACCCGCCTACTCCATTACAAAAAAAAGAAACCTTCTTCGTTTGTATGGGACCATTGCAGGCGCAGTCATAGCGTATACGATCCTTCATTTTATTCATTTCAATGGTATTTTATTTACCATCCTTTTATTGAGTATGATCATGTGTTTCAGTTTTCTGAAGGGCCGTTATTTTTGGGCGGTTCTGTTTATGACGATCTATATATTTCTGAGTTTTAATTTTTTAAATCCGGGAAATGTAAACGTGATCTTCAAAGACAGAATCATTGATACATTCATCGCCGGAGTGATTGCTTTTGCGGTATCTTATATTGTCCTGCCGGTATGGGAACATACTCAGAACCTCGATTTGATGAAAAAATCTGCGGCAGACAACCTCATCTATTTCGAAAGCGTGATTTCAAAATTTCTGGAAGGAGCATTTGACATTGAAGATTATAAAGTGAAGAGAAAAAACGCAATCATTTCACTGGCCAACCTGTCCGATAATTTCCAGAGAATGATCTCCGAACCGAAAAACCAGCAGAAGAAACTGGAAGTTGTGCATCAGTTTGTAGCCACCTCGCATCTGATCACAGCGTATACCGCCTCGCTTTCCCAATACTCTAAAAACGATGAAAAGTATCCTGAAATAGATGCTGAAAGCTGGAGCAGAAAGATAGAAGCGGAAATGCAGCAGACCTCTGTTTTGTTAAACGGAGATGAAATCAATGAAGCCTTAAGAATGGAAAGCCGTCTGGAACCGGAAGATTCCTCCATTGAAAATATGCTTTCAAAAAGAAAAACTGAGATTGAGGAAAATGACCTCATCGACCGCAGAGATCCTGATAAAATATCACATTTAACAGAGCTTAAGAATATCCATGATATCCTGGAGCTGATCTACGACGTCGCTAAAGAACAGAGAAAAGTCATTGAAAAATACAAAAGCGAAGAAGGTCCTATTCCTCCACAATCGTAAAACAGTAGTCATCAAAAAACTCCACTCTCGCCTTGAACTCGTCGGAAAACTGCTCATCATATACCCTGCAGCTTATTTTATAAAGATGTTTAAGCTCGAACGGCTTCACCTCATAATTCTTTTTCAGAGACCAGTATTTCGAATGATGGATCTTGTACATGCTTTCCTTTACACTCCATATAATAGTATAGAAGGTTGCCTCATTATCCTTAGGAATGAATCCTCTTTCGTTTTCGTACGTGAATTTATCGATAACCCTTAAGATCTTTGGGTTGAATTTCTCAATATCAATCCCTATTTTATTTTTGGAAACGGCAATGGCAGCAAAAGGAAATGAATGGGTGATGGAAATTTCAGCATCTTTGGGTGAAAGGAAAGGCTCCCTTTCTTTGTATAAAATTTTGGAATGCGGTTTTAAACTTTTCAGAAGTTTGCGTACCATCAATACCTCCTGCAGTTTTTTCGGATGATAGTCTTTTACCTTTTCGGCATTTTCCGGCTCCAGAAGCTCGTGGATATCAAGTTCTTCGCTTTCATCATATTTCCATACAAGAATGGTGGCAGTATCATCTGAAAAATCGCGGTAAAGAGGCATTATTATTTTATTCGATAAAAGTAGTAAAAAGATGTGGAAGATGAAAGAGAATGAGAGAAGGAAGCATGGAGATGGAAGTTAGTATTCGTTTGCCTATTAACTTTTAAAGTTTTGATTACAAAGAAATCTATAAAAAAAGATTCTTCTTTACTTAACAGTTATAAACTTCCATCTTCGCAATTCCCTCTCCCATTCTTACTATATTACTTCGACTGATGATTCACATCATTTCTGTGCTCAAGGATTTCAAGATTTTCATCTACAAAGTAAGCACTTCCAAAACCGTTTACATAAGAACCTTTTACCGGCTGTAAAGCAATCAGAATGAAATCCTGCATTTCAGCAATAACATCCACTACTTTTCCGTGTGTTTCTTTTAATTTGGTGACCACAGTGTTCCAGATTTCTGAATCTCTTTCAATCTGTGAAGTTGCTGCTTCGATCGTTAAACGTTCACGGGCGTAGATCTGTTTCGTAGCAGATTCATCTTCAATGAACATCACTGAGGTTTTTCTTCCGTCAGCAAGGTTTTTGGTATGTTTTGCCATAAAAGAAACCAGGATATATAAGGTATTGTCTACCTGTACAAAAGGTGCATAGCTGGAATTAGGTGTTCCTTCCGCATCTACCGTAGCCAAAATCACACTTTTGGTACGTTCTATCAGTTCTCTTACTTTTGGAGCTACCGGTTTTGCTTTTCTGTTCGCCTCTTCTTGGGTATTTGTATGATTCATAGTATAAAAATTTTATCCCACAAAAATAGTTATTTAGATTAAGACTAAATAATTTTTATCTATGTATAATCTCATAAACCTCGACTTGATGTGCCGTTTTTTTATCTAAATTATTAATTGTAATTTTGCGTTTCGTTATCAACTGAATTTAAATTTATTCATTACATATGAGTACTACAACACAATACGTTCCTTACAAAGTGAAGGACATATCCCTAGCAGAATGGGGAAGAAAAGAAATTACCCTTGCAGAAGCAGAAATGCCCGGTTTGATGTCTATCCGTGAAGAATACGGACCGTCTCAGCCACTAAAAGGAGCAAGAATTGCCGGATGTCTTCACATGACGATCCAGACGGCTGTACTTATCGAGACATTGGTAGCTTTGGGAGCTGAAGTTACATGGTCTTCTTGTAATATTTTCTCTACACAGGATCACGCTGCTGCTGCTATTGCTGCTGCAGGAATTCCGGTTTATGCCTGGAAAGGTCTGAATGAAGAAGAATTCGACTGGTGTATTGAGCAAACTTTATTCTTTGGTGAAGACAGAAAACCATTGAACATGATCCTTGATGATGGTGGAGATCTGACGAACATGGTTTTCGACAGATACCCTGAATTCACAAAAGATATCAAAGGACTTTCTGAAGAAACCACTACAGGCGTACACAGATTGTACGAAAGAATGAAGAACGGAACTTTGGTAATGCCTGCTATCAACGTAAACGATTCTGTAACTAAATCTAAGTTCGACAACAAATACGGATGTAAGGAATCTGCAGTAGATGCTGTAAGAAGAGCTACAGACCTTATGCTTGCCGGAAAAAGAGTGGTAGTTTGCGGATACGGAGACGTAGGTAAAGGTACTGCTGCATCTTTCAGAGGAGCGGGTTCTATCGTTACAGTTACTGAAATTGACCCGATCTGTGCGCTTCAGGCTGCAATGGACGGTTATGAAGTAAAAAGATTGGATACTGTTGTAGACAACGCTGATATCGTGATCACGACTACCGGTAACTTCAACATCGTAAGAGGAGAACACTTCCTTAAAATGAAAGATAAAGCGGTTGTTTGTAACATCGGTCACTTCGATAACGAAATCGATATGGCTTGGTTGAACGAAAACTACGGTTCTACAAAATCTGAAGTGAAGCCACAGGTAGACATCTACACCATCGAAGGTAAGGAAGTAATCATCCTTGCTGAAGGTAGATTGGTAAACCTTGGATGTGCTACAGGACACCCAAGTTTTGTAATGTCTAACTCTTTCTCTAACCAAACTTTGGCTCAGATCGAACTTTGGACAAACTCTGCTGCTTACGGAAACGAAGTATATATGCTTCCTAAGCATTTAGATGAAAAAGTAGCTGCTTTACACCTTAAAAAATTAAGCGTTGAGCTGGAAACTCTTTCTCCGGAACAAGCTGAATATATCGGTGTAGATGTAAAAGGCCCATTCAAGCCTGAGTACTACAGATACTAAGAGATCAATACCATATGATATTATCCCACTATTTCAAGATAGTGGGATTTTTTTATGCAAAGAGATCGCGCATTTCGTATTTTTGCCCGGTAAAAAAATAGCATGAAAAAGTACTTATTTCTGGGACTGATGAGCTCTGTTGCATTCTTTAACAGCTGCAGCAGCAATGATGATAATGATGGAATCAATACCCCTTCCGAGCCAAAGGTATTGTTAAGTAAAATCACTATCGTTTACTATGACAACCCGTCCCAGCCACAGACCAGCACACAAACCCTGGAATACAACAATCAGGGTGAACTTATAAAAACATTGTCTGCATCAGGAACTTCTACGTTTGAATACAGTAACGGGAAACCTGTAAAAATAAACTATTACAATACCAATCAGACACTGGAATACTATTCTGTTCTTAATTATAACGGAGATCAGCTGTTAAATGTTAAAGCAATCTACGCTAACCCGGATTACAACAGAACGATTACCTATAATTATAATAATAACGGACAGGTTATTTCTTCCACCCTTTGCCAATCACAGGACTGTTCCAATCCTATTGTCGATACTTATGCCTATAATGGAAACAATATTTCATCAGAATCTTCAGAGCAAGGATCCTCTTTCAATACTAAAACTGTTTTCTCTTATGATGATAAGCTGAACCCGTACACCAATATCAACAAATATCTGAGAATCACGATGAGAGGAGCTTATGTTTTAAGCAAAAACAATTATCTGACAGAAAAGATAAGCTTCAAAAACAATGGTGTCTGGGAACAAACACAAACCAGAACTTCCACCATACTGTACAACAGCTCCGGTTTACCTGTTCAGGTGATCTCAAAAGAAGCTAACGGAAGTCTTTCCGCCCAGTATAATTACGAATACATTACTCAATAATAGTAAGCTCTCCAATTCGGGGAGTTTTTTTATGAGCTGTTTCCCGCTATCCGCTCATACTCCTCGCCCCAAAGCCTGACCACTCCTGCTGTGGGGTAACCGCTTCTATCGGGGCTAAGAGATATGGAATTTTGAATGATGGATTATGAGCTATGTTTTGGATTATCATCCTTACAGGCATTCAATAGGAACGGACTTTAATCCGTTTTTATCTTAAAATAAAATCAACCGGCTTTAGCCAAAACTTAAAGTCAGATAAGATATCTGTTCCGTGTTTTTCCCATATTTCCCTTTTGGCAGATCTATATTTATAAAAAATGAATATATTAGCCCTCTTAAATAAAACAAAAAATACATGAAAAAACAAAGAGTATCGAATGCATTCGTAGCCGCGTCTTGGGTAGCATTGGGAGCAGGAATGATAGGTTTCATTGTAGGTCTTGCCAGAGCTGAAATGCTGTTGAATGAAAAAGGATATTATTTTACCATTCTTTTGTATGGCCTTTTTGCCGTAGTCTCTCTGCAGAAAGCAGTTCGTGACAGATTAGAAAACATCCCGGTTACAGATATCTATTATGGGATCTGTTGGTTTGCAACACTTTCTTCTATTGTATTATTGGCCATCGGACTTTGGAATGCCACTATACTTCCGAGTGAAAAAGGATTTTATGCATTTGCATTTCTCCTCGCTCTTTTCGGAGCTATTTCCGTACAGAAAAATACAAGGGACAATATGGCCCAGGAATAGAATTTAAAATAAAAACATTAGTTAATAGCTGCGGCCTCATCTTCGATGAGGCCGCAGCTTCTAATAAACTTCCAAAAAATATTTATACTTGGCGTATAAATCTCATATATGGTTAAACATTTTACGGTTCTATTTTCTTACAATAATCTTTTCCGTAAGATTAATTCCCAAACCTTCTACCTTTACTACATAAACGCCATCTGCAAGATTTGATATATTCACACCCGATTTTTCGGATAAACTTACTTTATCTTCTTTCACTAACTTTCCGGAAACGTCATATATCTTAACAAATCCTGAGCCTTTAGCATTAGCTTCAATGAAAATTTCATTTTTAGCAGGATTCGGATATATGGACACATTATTCTTTGAGCTCGTTCCATTCTCTGTCAAAGCAGATTTGGCAGCGGTATCACATTCAGCAGGAACCGTGAAGTCTTCTACCTGATCATTAAGATCCGGAGCGGGATGGTCAGCTCCAGACCATTGTCCTTTTAATTTTCCAGGTACTGCATTTACTCCCAAACCTCGTTTAGCGAAAGCTTTCCATATCATACATTTATCAGCCCCTCCGGTTTTTGCCTGATCAGCTGCCAAAATAGCGTTTCTTCCCTGCACAAAAGTAGGATTACACGGCTGCAGTTTCAAAGCATCCATTACCAGCTGTAACACTTTGGATGATCCACTACTTGTATTACTCATGTCATTACTGAAGCCATATTTCTCCACATATTTCCAATGAAGATCCCATAACATCGTAGCCCATACAAATCCTATGGCATGTACATTTGCTTTTGTTATAGGATTTTGAAATGCATCCTCAGTATTATACTTCATTCCATTGGTTTTTCCGTAAGTATAATTATTGATAGAAAAATCGGGTGAGTATTTAGCCGGTCTTATCCCTTTACCCGCTGCTTCCTGTCCTGAAGCAAATGCTCCCACCCCTCTTGAAATGGTTGCATTATCCGTAGGCTTCATAGTAACCATTAAAGCAAAAAAATCAGACCAGCCTTCTCCCATTTGTTCATTATCAGTTTCAGATGACAGACATGATGAACCTGTCCCGGTAAGCCTGTTACTGATCCCATGCGCATACTCATGGGCAATAATCCCGTTATCCAGTGATGCATCCATATGAATAAAAGTAGACGGATCACGTTTTAAGGTAATGTTGACATTAACATTCTGATCAAGCTTGTCTTTAAGAATTACACCATCACCGTTCTGAATAAGAACCGAAGGTACAGTTACTGAAGCATCTGCGGCTCCGAATCCTGCAAAACTCGGAGAAGTTGGTGCATTATACAATACAACCGCTTTCGCTCCTGCTGTCTGCGCATTCTTTATTTTAGTAGTAAAATCGCAGGTTCCTCTTTGCACCAGGGCAATTTTCCCAGAAAGATTAGTATTGGTTAATGCTGTACATCCATCTAGCGGACTGGCAACTTTTAGATCCCCAGTCAGGCCTGTCGCTGACAACTGAGGCCCCAATCCTGTCTCAGCATAACGGGTATTAGGTTTTAATGTAGCTAAATCTGAAGGAGCACTGATGTTAAGTCCGTTGACTACTTTAGGATCCCAAAGAAACATCTGCATTCTTGGAGCCTTTCCTTCTACAGCAGGATTGAAATTGGCATTATTAAAAGAAGGCTTGGAAGCTTCACTTGCGTCACGCGCTTCAGCCAGCACTGCATCATTACCAGATCCACCCTTTCCGAAATTATTAACCTGAAAGTTTCTCGCAGATTCAGTAAAGCCATATTTATAAAAAATATCATGCATCATATTGCTCGCGTAGAACAAATTGGTGACAGCGGCTGAAGTATAAGTAGTATGTCTCTGATTAATATCCAAAGGAAAATCAAAATTTCTCGTACTGCCACCGTTTGCTGTCGTTCCTACCGAATTGGTGCCATTCACGTCAGTATAAGCATATACATTATTACCTCTTGAAATAGTATAAGAAGTAGTGCCATTAGAATGCCAGCCCTGAGGCGAAGCTGTAAGATCCCATGGATTTGAAACTATAGATCTGGCTCCGAATAATGGCGCCTCTACCGGCAATGCAAAAACGTTGTAACTGGCATTGGTCGGAGGTAGCAATACCAAATTTTGTTGTTTGGGCAGCATAGGATATGCTACTGTTTTCTGTCCGTTCTCTGCCTCATCCTGATTTTCGAACATGTCATGATGAAACGTTTCCGAGATCGTCTTATTTTCTACGTGTAAAACCGCTGCAGTATGAGCATCAACAATAACTTCCATCATATTGGAAGTTTCCGCCTCATCAAAAACAAACTGGTACGCCAAATGCATTTGATCTTCCGATAAAAAATAAAACAATTTGGAATGTACCGGCCTTCCCTCCGAATCTTCTTTCCGGTCTGCACCTTCCAATTGATAAATCTCAGGACTTTTCAGCTTTGAGGATTCAGCAAAAGATTGAAATGCCTTCTCAGGGCTCAAGCTCACTTTATTATCAGGCATTCCCGAAATCTTCAACTGATTGGCAAATCCCATAGAAGCATAAGTAATCTTACTATCTTTAATAAGAAGTGTAGATACCTTATTGTACACAGGTACTCCATTAATTTTCTGCTGCACCACTACCACATCCCCTTTAAGGGAAGCAGATGGATCAACATTGAGAATTTCAAAATCTTTCAGCTCATTAGCCATAGATTTTAGACTCATCTCATCATTCAGGTATTTTTTTATCGTTTCCTCATGATTCTGAGCCAGAGACAGGGCAAACCCACAGCTTGCTACTACCGTTAATAATCTTTGTAATTTTTTGTTCATCTTTTTTATATTTTTTTAAATATTAACGAGATAAAGATAAAAAAATATTGAAAAGATTATTGTATTTGCAATAAAAACAATATATTATTGAACAATTAATTAAATTTAACAGTGTAACTCAAGAAAAACACAAAAAAAAATTAAAAAAAATAATCAAATACTGATAAAAAACTAAAATAATAAACAGACTATTTATCGTAATGATTTGGGTGATGATTTTTGATGTCATCTACGGTCCCCAGCACCTTATCTTTCAAAGAATCCTGGTATTTTTGAAGGTTTTCTGCTACTGCGCCATCTGAACTTCCCAGGATCTTTACAGCTAAAATCCCCGCATTAAGTGCTCCGTTTAAAGCAACCGTTGCTACAGGAATTCCGCCCGGCATCTGAAGAATAGACAGTACAGAATCCCAACCGTCAATAGAATTGCTGGATAAAATCGGAACTCCGATCACCGGCAAAGTCGTGCAGCTCGCTACCATTCCGGGAAGGTGTGCCGCTCCTCCGGCTCCTGCGATAATCACTTTCAAACCTCTTTCTTTCGCGGTTTTAGCATAGTCAAACATCCTTTCCGGTGTTCTATGCGCCGAAACTACCGTCAGTTCGTACGGAATATCCAGGCTTTTCAAAAAATTAGCAGCCTGTTCCATGATCGGCAGATCGCTCTGGCTGCCCATAATAATTCCTACCATCTTCAATTTTTATTAGATCTTCAAAGATAAAGAATAAAAGTCTTTTTTTAAAATCACAACTTTATTCATTCCTGAACGCGGACGGCGACACTCCTTTCAGCTTTTTGAAAAAGCGGTTCAGATGGCTTTTGTCTGTAAATCCAAATTCATCGGCTATTTCACTGATGCGCATATCACTGTATTTTAAACGGTTTTCAATAAGGTCCATCTTATATTGGGCGGCATATTCATTTAACGTTTTTCCCGTGTTATTTTTAAAATAACGTCCCACATACGTTTTGGAAATCCCAAACAGACTGCTGATATGTTCTCCGGTCAGTTTTGTAGGATCATAAATATTTCCATGCACATACTGAATGATAGCTGCAGCTTTATGGTCGGTCATTTCATTAACTTCTACGATATCTTCCTTCATCAGGTTCTGTGCAACCCCCGTAAGAACAGCCTGCACCAACAGCTGAATCATTTCACCCCTGTACAGATTCTTACTTTTCATTTCAGTCATCAGGTTTTCCATCAGATTCTTAATCACCTTTTCATTATCCTTCCCTTTGATCACAGGTCCCTGAAAAGTATGATTGGAGAACGTCTGTTCAAGCCGTTTCAGAAAAGTAGCCGTCATATGATGGGTCTGAAGAAATACTTTGTTAAATCTTATAAAAAACAGCTGGGTCTTTGTTTTAAAAGTAAAACGATGTGCATCTTCCGGAACAAGCAGAAACAGATTTCCTTCGCGGTAAGGAAACTCATTCCCGTTAATCTCCTGTATTCCCGTTCCTGAAACAATATAGACAAGTTCAAAAAAACTGACACTGTGTCCGCCTCTGGGACAGACATCCACCGGTTCTTTTAAATCCAGTTCAAATGGTTGATGAATAAAATCTTTTTTCATGACAATATTATACCCTTTTATGATGTAAAAATACAACATTTCAAAACTCCAAAGTACAGAACTTTGTCTGATTAAAAAAAAGAAAATAATGAATTCAGACCTCAACAACAAAACAATGAAAGCACTTATAACAGAAGAGTTCGGAAAACCTTTTGTCATGAAAGATATTGATCAGCCCATACCCAAAGACCACCAGGTTCTCATTAAAATAAAAGCTGCCGGACTGAATCCTTTAGACCTGAAAATAAAAAACGGTCAGGCTGCCCATGCTCAAGTCAATCTACCTGCAGTACCGGGGATTGATATGTCAGGAATCGTTGTAGAAACAGGAAAAAACGTCCGTGATTTTAAAGCAGGTGACGAGGTTTTTGGCATGGTAGGCGGTATCGGTGGACATCAGGGAACTTTGGCAGAATACATTACAGCTGATGCTGACCATATCAGTTTAAAACCAAAAAACATCTCATTTCAGGAAGCTGCTGCAATACCTTTGATTTTTATTACGGCCTGGGAAGCACTTACAGATCAAATCAACATCCAACCAGGTCAGACTGTATTGATTCATGGAGGAAACGGAGGTGTAGGTCACATAGCAATACAAATCGCTGTGGCAAAAGGAGCAAAAGTATATACAACGGTACAACCAGACCATTCAGATCAGATCAGAAAATATGGCGCTGAACCTATTAATTACACTACTTTATCCGTTGATCAGTATGTACAGCATTATACCAACGGATTGGGCTTCGATGCTGTTGTTGACACGGTTGGAGGCAGCGTTTTAGATGATTCTTTTCGTGCTGTAAAACAATATACGGGACATGTCGTAAGTATTCTCGGATGGGGTACACACAGCCTCGCTCCTCTCTCTTTCCGAAATGCAAAATATTCCGGAGTTTTCACCCTCTATCCTCTTTTGTCAGGCGAAAGAAAAAAACACCACGGTGATATTTTAAAAGAAGCAGCCCATCTTCTGGAAACCGGACAAGTAAAGGTTTTACTTCATCCTCAATCCTATTCATTGGACCAGGCAGATGACGCCTATTCATTGCTTGAAAGCGGAAAAGCAACCGGAAAAGTGGTGATCTGTTGTTAAAAGAAAGGAAGAAGGAGGCTGGAAGATGGAAGTTAAGTTTAGCCCTATTTTATTTAATTACTTTATAAAAACTGCAGTTATCAAAAGACCCATAGTAACTTCCAGCCTCCCTCTTCCATCTCCCATCCTATTCCCCATCTGTATCAGCTAAAATCACCCAAACTGTACCCATAAGATTCATTTCAGAACAGGTATATTTGTCTGTTATACGATACATTCACCTTGAAAGATTACAAACTTCTTTTTGCCGTTCTCACCGTTGCCATGGTCTGGGGAACTACATTTTTGGCGATACGCGTTGCCGTGGAAACTATTCCAGCATGGTTTGTAGCGGGAATCCGTCAGTTTTTGGCAGCAATTATAATGCTTGTCGTTCTTCTTTCAAGAAAGGAGTTCAAATGGATAGGCTGGAAAAATTTAGGCTATCAGATTGTTTTCGCTTCTCTGATGTTGATTGTAGCGAATGGAATGACCACAGTAGCTGAGGAAACCGTATCCAGCAGTCTGGCTTCGTTGATCAGTGCCTGTTCTCCAATTCTGGTATTCCTGGGAAGCTTGGCGGTCGGTCTGCAGAAATTCAGTTTCAGAGCACTGGCCGGTGTTCTGCTTTGTTTCAGCGGGATTCTTTTTATTTTCTGGGACGGTATTCAGGATCTTGCCAATCCGGAGTACAGAATGGGAATGATTTTTCTTTTCTGTGCGATTGCAGGATGGGCTTCAGGAACTATTTTCACCAAGAAACTCAATATACAAAGCGGCAATATCACCCTGAATCTTTTTTATCAGTTCCTCTTTGCGGGCGTTGTACAGGTTATTTTCGCCTTTCTTTTTTCAGAAAACTATAACTTCGAAAACTGGTCTTTAAAAAGTATTTCAGCGATGATTTATCTGTCCGTTTTCGGCTCTGTTGCAGCATTTTTTGCGTTCCATTATGCTTTAACCAAAATCTCTCCGGTACAGGTTTCCATACTTGCCTACGTCAATACCATTATTGCCATATTTTTGGGCTGGCTGATTATGGATGAAAAAATTTCCTTTAAATTTATTCTGGCCGCGGTCATGATTATCTGCGGTGTTTTTATTATTAATTATAAACCGGAAATGTTTAGAAGACAGAAAGTGGAATACGAGAAATAAAACTCGGTATATACCGATAATTTTTAACCAAAAAAGACACAAAAGTTTTTTTTAACATTAGTTAATTGAAGCTGACAAAAAACTGCATAAAAGAACACTTAAGCTTTCTAAAAATCCAAGATTTTTTACATGCACAAAGCAGCAGAAAATATCCTCAAACATCTTTGATCTTCTGTGAAATCAGTGGTCAATAAATAATCATCACAAAAGCTTTTAAACAATTTAGTTTGCTTTATATTCCCTATCTTGGTTCCACCAACACTGATCACATGCTAAAACAATTATTTACCATTTCATTACTATTGTCACCACTGTTTTATTTTGCACAGCAGACTGAACTCAGGGAAAATGTAAAACTGAAAAATTTTAATTACGACATCTATCTCCAGAACAAAAAAGATCAGTCGATATCCAAAGAACTGTATGTGATTCCGAATAAAGGGGATACTATCAAGGAAAATGCATTGGTGAAAAATGCCTCCAGTGAAGAAACTCACCGGGGATTTTACAGAATGAATGATACCGAGATTCATTTTATAGTTATCGACCTTAAATCCAATAAGATCAATCAAAAAATATATAGCCCGAACAAAAAAGGAAGTCTTAAACTCATCAAAGAAAACCTTGATCTGAGCGCTTACCCGAACGACCTTCCGCCCAAGTTTAAAGACAACAAGCCTCCGCATCCGGAATTTGAAGGTGGAGAAACCTCGTTGTATCAATGGGTAGAAAAAAATATCTATCCTGTTTTGGATCAGAAATATAAAAAGAAAGACAGTGGAAATGCTGTTATGGTCCTGGATATAGATCCTAAAGGGTCTGCTTCTTTTGTAGAAATCAGAAACCTCAGTGTGACAGAAAATATAAAAACTAAACTTATCGAAATCATTAAAAAATCGCCGGCGTGGAAAACGAAGGTCAATGGTTTTGAGGTGTCCGGAATGGTTTTTATCCCTATTGAATACTAATAATTCCAGTGCAAATTTTTCTGTATTGAAGCCAATATAGACCTTTGGATTTTATATTTTCCGTATTTTTTCTTATATTGTTTACACCAACATCTACAATATGCTAAAAAACACATTTTTCATCCTTTTTGTCGGTTCTTTTCTAATGATCAGCTGTGATTATAAGGAAAAAGAAAAAAGCCTGACAGAAAGAGAAAAGCAATTACTTGAAAAAGAAAAAATATTCGCTAAAAAAGAATCCGAATACCAGGCCCTCATCAAAATGAGAGACAGTATTTTTGCAAAGAAAGATTCTGTAGTGATTGCCGCATGGCCTGCGGATATTTCAGGACCATGGAACGGAAAGGTGATCTGCACGGAATCCAACTGCAGCGATTATGCGGTAGGCGACCAGCGAACCGATACCTGGGAATTTGACAGCGACTCTACCCAACTGGTTACCAAGATCGTTAATAATAACAATCTCGTAAGACTGTACTCTGGAAAGTATGAGAATAATGAAATCAGACTTTCATTCAAAACCGATTCCACCGCTAAAAAAAGTGTAGAGATGAATGTCCTTCTGAATGACATCTCTGCCAATAAAATAAAAGGGACCAGAACCGTGACGGCCGACAATGGCTGTACCGCCAGATTTTCTGTCGAATTAGTACGTTCCACCAAATAAAAACACCTATGATTTTATTGAGTATACATAATCTGAGTTTTCCTATAGAAGATCCGGTATTAAAATTCCTGTTGGTATTGGTCATCATCCTTGCCGCTCCTCTTCTTTTAAACAAAATTAAAGTGCCGCATCTTCTTGGGCTGATCATTGCCGGTGCCGTGATAGGTCCGAACGGATTCAATGTACTGGCCAGAGACAGCAGCATTGTAGTTACGGGAACTACAGGACTTCTCTACATCATGTTTTTGGCCGGATTAGAGATTGATATGGGCGATTTCAAAAAGAATAAATGGAAGAGTCTCACTTTCGGAATTTACACATTCGCTGTACCATTCGTTCTGGGTTATCTTGGAGGGTATTACCTCCTTCATTTTTCCATATTAACGTCTATTCTGTTTGCCAGTCTTTTTTCTTCGCATACCCTCATCGCCTATCCTTTGGTGAGTAAATTGGGCATTGCAAAAAATAAAGCGGTTAACATTACAGTCGGTGGAACAATGATCACTGATATTCTCGCGCTTTTGGTACTTGCCGTAATCGTGGGAATGTCACAAGGCGATGTAGGGACAGAATTCTGGGTTAAACTTTCCGTTTCCTTTATTGTATTTGCCCTCATTGTACTGATCTTATTTCCCATTATCGGAAGGTGGTTCTTCAAAAGGGTGGATGATAAAATTTCACAGTATATTTTTGTCCTGGTGATGATTTATCTGGCCGCTATGCTGGCTGAACTTGCCGGTGTAGAAGCCATTATCGGAGCATTTTTTGCCGGACTGGCTTTAAACAGACTCATTCCGCATACCTCCTCTCTTATGAACCGGGTAGAATTTGTAGGAAATGCGATCTTTATTCCGTTCTTCCTGATCAGTGTAGGAATGCTGATCGATTTTAAGGTTTTCTTTAAAAGCTGGGAAACACTTGAAGTAGCAGGAATTATGCTCGTTGCCTCCATCGGAGGGAAATATATTTCTGCGGTCATGACGCAAAAGACCTTCAGACTTTCCAAAGAGGAAGGAAAACTGATTTTCGGGTTGAGTTCCGCTTCTGCAGCTGCAACATTAGCATCGGTTATGGTAGGATACAACATCATCCTCTCCGAAACTGAAACAGGCGAACCGGTAAGATTATTGAATGAACACGTCCTGAACGGAAGTATTCTGCTGATCCTTATTTCCTGTACGATTTCTTCCTTCATCTCAATGGCAAGTGCCCAAAAGATTGCGGAAAGCGACAATGAAGACACGGTTTCCGGCAACAGCCATGAAGAGGAAAACATCCTGCTGGCCATCAATCACGAGGAAACAGTAGACAGAATGGTGAATCTGGGAATCCTGATCAAGGCCCATTCAAATACGGAAAATCTGTTTGCATTAAATGTCATTAATGAAGATAAAAATGAATCTTCGGTAAAAAATGCGGAAAAGCTTCTTCATCAGGCCGCAGATGCCGCTTCAGCAGCAGATGTGAAGATGCAGACGCTTAAGAGATATGACAACGATGTCATCAACGGGGTTAAAAATGTAATTAAAGAACAGAATATCACCGATCTTATCATCGGACTTGAGGATGAAAAAGGCTTCTCTCCTTCTTTTGTATATAATCTGTACAACGGATATCTGCAGAATGATGATGTGAATGTACTCGTTTATCATGCAGCGCAACCACTTTCCACGATTAAGAAATACGCAGTGATGATCCCTGAAAATGCTCAGAAGGAAGCAGGGTTTTTCCATGCCCTCCTGAGAGTATGGAATGTAGCCAGAAATTCTGGCGCTACAGTCGTTTTTTATGCTCCGGAAAACATTCTGGATATTCTTCAGAAGATCGTGAAAAAGGCCAATATAGAAGCGGAATTCATCATTATGAGTACGTGGCAGGATGGTGAAAAAACCGCTGCAAAACTTAAAGAAGATGAAGCACTCATTGTTCTGATGGCTAAACGGGGTATGCAGTCCTATATTCCAAGGATGAGACTTATTCCTGAATTGCTGAACAGATATCTAAGTGATAACAATTATCTCCTGATCTTCCCGTTCTCAGAATTTGACGAAAACAGCCCGGAAATCCGCTCTGTAGGGAATCATGGTGATTTTATGGAAATCGGAAATGTGATTCAGAAGATTTTTAAGTAGTAAGGAAGTCGAAGCTCGGAAAGGTAATAAAGTTTAAGTGTACAACTTCCAATATACCCATATTAAACTAAAACAACATTGAAAACAAATAAAATAATCCTGCTGGCTGCCATTTTAGGCTTTCAATTTTCATGGGCTCAATTTGCAAAAATCGTTGACAAAGACGGTTATGTGAATTTGAGGAAAGAGGCAGATGGAAAAAGCGATATTGTAGGAAAGATCAATTCGGATGAGATCCTTTATATATTCAGTCCCGAAGATCATAAGAACTGGCTTAATGCTGATTACACCGATAAAAATGGAAAAACCCTATCAGGATACATTCACAGTTCAAGAATTAAATATATAGAATCCTATCAATCGGTTCCCGCAGTTTCTATTAATGAAAATAAAGCGGTTCTTAATTCAAAAAACATCACCGTTACTATTGTATCTGAACCTTTTAATTACAAGGAGAACAAAAAGTACTTTTCAACCACTAACCATAACGGTTATAAAGTAGAGGATCAATTTAAAGGACAGCCAATATGGGGAACGGATGGTACTATTCCGCAGACTCATTACAAATCAATTTCCGTGAAAATGGATGGGAAAACACTTCAGATTCCTCCAAAAGAGATTGAAAATCTTTTTAATATCAATACTGAATCTGCAGCATGTTATTTTGATTCAGAACATGAAACTTTGTACATCAATATGGTGAACTCAGATGGAGCCGGAGGATATGCCGTTCTTTTTACAATAGAAAAAGGAGTTTTTAAAGGAAAAACACTCATTATGCCTTTCTAACAAGAATATCAAAAAAACATCCATGAAAATCAACTCATTACTCATCCCGTTAATTGCTTTCGCTTTAGTTTCCTGCAAAAAGAAAAAAGAAACCGTCACAGCTGAAGTTTCAAAACCCGCAATGGCAGACACTGTTGTAGCAATGCCTCCGGAAGAGCTAAAAATCGATACAGCCACTGGAAATGAATCCGAAAATATAAAAACCGAAGAACCGGGCGCAGAACCTGAAATGATCACTGACGATTTTGCCTTTAATAAATTTCCGTCTGCGAATTATAAGTTCGTCAAAAAAGCAAAGCTTGATTTTTCCAGTGATGAAGGTGCTCACAATTTCAGAACAAGAATCAAGGATGCCTACGAATCGGGTACTCCTAATTTTGCCAGTTATTATATCACCGTTATTTTCGGATGTGGTTCAAGCTGCATTATGGGAATGATGACGGATGTACGTGATGGAAAAATCTACGGACTTCCTCTTGGAGAAGAGACCTCCTGCCTGTTTGCCGATGACAGGGCCATTTTCTATCCGGACAGCAGACTGTTTATTGCCAGCATTTGCAGGGAATCCAATGAGGCTGAGAATGTGTATTACCACGCCTTTGTCTGGAATGAGGAAAAGAAGGTTTTTGAAAAGGTGGAGGAGAAAGATATTAAGTGAATGCTTAGTTTCATAGAGATTGTCCTAAATACAAAAAAATGATTATGGTTGAAAATTTCCAGTATATTGATTCTCTTTTATATTCTATTCTTCCTTTCTCTTTGGGAGCAGCATTTATTGGGCTTATCCTGTCCTTGGTGACAAGGGTTCTAAAAAATGATACCGTAAGAATCATTGGTATCGCTCTCTTTATTCAATGCTTTGCTTTTGTTATTATTCTTATAGTCCTGCAAAGTTTTATAATTAAGGAAATAAGAAGTAATATAAAAGGTATTCTTGCCGATCATGAGACAAAACTTTTTATAAATAGCGATGATTTTGGATCAATACCTCCGAAAAAATTAAAAAAAGAACTTTTAAAACTGACTGACATTTCTACAAATCACAGCCATCCTGAGAATATTAAAACTATTCAGGTTACTGCTACTTCAGGAGATTTTAATCTTTTCATTGGTAAAGATTCAAATGATCCCAAAGAATTTTGGATTTTTACAGATAAATATGGTCTTGATATGGAGACAGAAATTGGAAAGATTAAAACATCACGTATTAAACTGGAAAATCCAATGAAGAGTATGAAAAAACGATGACAAAACCACATAAAAAAGAGCTGCAATCATCATTACAGCTCTTTTATATTTATTTTAAGTCTAATTCTTATTCAGCAATCACTCTTACCATACTTTTCACCTTCACCAGTTTTTCCATCAATTCTTCTCTGGAATCAGCCAGTACATTGATGTGACCCATTTTTCGTCCCGGTTTGGTTTCTGTTTTCCCGTATAAATGAATGTAGGTTTCAGGTAGTTTAAGTACCTCTTCCATTCCCTCATATAGTACTTTTCCGGCATATCCTTCTGCACCTACCAAATTCAACATTCCACTATAGGTAATTGCATCTGTATCGGCTAACGGTAGATTTTTTACTACACGATACATTTGCTCAAACTGTGAATTGGTATTCCCTTCCTGACTCTGGTGACCCGAATTGTGTAATCTTGGAGCAGTTTCATTCACCCATATTTTTCCTTCTTTATCCAAAAACAATTCAATAGCAAAAAGTCCTGGAGAATTGACAGCATTAAGAAATTTCTCTGTAATTAAGTCAATTTGTCGTTGAGTGTCTTCAGTAAGAAGAACGGGGCAAACATTGAAGTCCAAAAGATTGAGTTTTGGGTCTGCAACCATTTCTGTCACTGGAAAGATATTTGTTTCACCGTTTTCATTTCTGGCAACGATAACGGAAAGTTCCTTATCGATATCCACAAGACTTTCGATCACAGAAGCTTCTTTCCATAAATCCTGATAATCTTCTTCTGTTTTGATCACCTGAACCCCTTTTCCGTCATAACCACCTGTATTCATTTTCTGTACAAACGGCAGCGGCATCATGATCTTTTCATTACTGTTCCACACCACCTGAAATTCAGGGCTCGGAATATCATAGGTTTTGTAGAATTCTTTCTGAAGGATCTTCTGCTGAATGGTTTTGATGATAGCTGCATTCGGAACTACCTTTACACCTTGTTTTTCAAGTTCGGCCAAAGCATCTGCATTCACGTGTTCTATTTCGATGGTCACCACATCCTTATCTTTCCCGAAATTCAGTACCGTTTCAAAATCATTGAAATTTCCCTGGGTAAAGTGGGAGATATTGTTGCATGGCGCATCAGATGCGGGATCTAGCGTATAAAATTCGTCGTCGTATTTCAGTGCGCTTTGTATCAGCATTCTTCCCAGCTGTCCGCCTCCTAAAATTCCTATTTTCATTCTTACTTTTATTTTTTCTATTAGATTTTCTTAATGGAAAGCTTTATTGAATCTTATCGATTTTCAAATATCCCAGTCCCATCGGGTTTTCCTGATTTTCCGCATCAGATTTTGTCAGGATAATGGAATATTTTTCTTTCATTTTTTCAGGCAGGATATCATTGACATTAAAAATATCGTCAATATCGACTCCGTGCTTGTCATCGACATGGCTTACAGCACCTTCAAAACCCATCGTTGCATAAAACTCTGTCGCTTTTGCCCTTTTGATGATCTCGCCCATCGATTGTCCAACCATCAGATGCTGCTCGTGAAATTCTTCAAAAAAACCTCTCTTGTATCCTCCCAAATTAAGAAAGTACAGTTGATTTTCGGAGGGCTGATCTGTCTTTTCCACGATCTTCACCTCATATCCGTCTGCGAATTTCACTTCCTGATGACAGTCTAAATGGATCTTTCCTTCGGCTTCTTTCCAGAAATCCTTCATATCGGGAACGAGATCTTTAAGATTTTCTGCAATCCCGAAAAACACGTCATGCTGCTCGATATTCCTGCCCTTGGGCGTTGCACCGAGAATGATATAAAATAATTTCATTTCACTTTTCATGCCTACAAAAATACGTCAAATTTATCTTTTTTAAACGTTTGGCAGAGTACGGCAATAGTTTTATATTTGTACCATGTCAGAAATCATCATTCTGTTCCTCGGCGCGGTTTCAGCCGGTCTTTTAGGTTCACTTACGGGTTTGGGAGGAGGAGTTATCATTATTCCTTTATTGACGCTGGGTTTCGGCGTTCCTATGCATTATGCAATCGGTGCTTCTTTAATTTCTGTGATCGGCACTTCCTCCGGTGCGGCGGTAGCTTTCGTCAAAGAAGGTTTTACCAATATGCGGATCGGAATGTTTCTGGAGATCGGAACTACGGCAGGTGCTATTATGGGAGCTCTGGTTTCCGGAATGCTTAATCCGAATACCATCGGGATCATCTTTGCCAGTATTCTTTTACTGACTGTGATTTTAAATCTTAAAGGAAAACCGGACCATCAGGAACCTTTAATCAAAGGAAGTCTTGAAGAAAAACTGAAACTTTACGGAACTTTTCCTGACAAAGGGGTTTTAAAAAGTTATTCTGCCAGAAATACCGTTCCAGGATTTTTAATGATGATGTTTGCCGGTGCGATGTCCGGACTTTTAGGAATTGGTTCCGGTGCGCTAAAGGTATTGGCCATGGACAATATGATGAAGCTGCCCTTCAAAGTTTCTACAACGACGAGTAACTTTATGATTGGTGTAACGGCTGTAGCCAGTGCCCTGATCTATTTCCAGAGAGGTGAGATCATTCCTGTGATCGTAGCTCCGGTACTGATCGGTGTGGTGGTAGGAAGTTTCATCGGTTCAAAAACTTTAATGGTTTCGAAAACAAAGAAATTAAAAGTATTTTTTGCCATTGTAATCACGATTCTGTCAGTCTATATGATGTATAACGGTATCAATAAAAGTTTCAGATAATGAAAAAGAATTTTACAGATGTAGATCTGAACCGTTCGGTAGGAAATCTTTTGAGACTGGGAGTTATTTTGTCTGTGGTGACATCCCTGGTAGGCTTTATCAAACTCTTCGTGGAAGGCTTTAAAATGCCTAAAAAATACACCAGTCTTGATATGGGTTCCTCTTCTGAAAAAGTATGGGGAATGTTCTGGAATTCTTTATGCAAAGGAGAAGGAATGGCTATTATTCAATTGGGAATTTTACTGTTGATCTTTACGCCTCTGGTAAGGATTATCTTCGCTCTGATCGGGTATTTAAAAGAAAAAGACTACGTGTATGTAGTCATTTCCTCTATTGTTCTCGTGATTATGGCGATCAGCTTTTTTACAGGCTACGCTCACTAATTTTTACATTTCATAAAATTCCAGCGGAAGTTGGTCCGGATCCTGGGTAAAGAAAAACGCTTTTCCGGTGTATTCGTCTATGCGGATGTCTTCACAGATAAGACCTTTGGCTATGAGTTCATCTCTTTTAGTCCCAACATTTTCTACGGAAAATGCCAGATGCCTTAAACCACAAGATTCAGGCCGCGAAGGTCTTTCCGGCGGATTGGGGAATGAAAAAAGCTCGATGACATAGTAGTCTCCGATAGCCAGGTCAAGTTTGTACGATTTTCTTTCTTCACGGTATACTTCACGGATGATGTTAAGCCCTATAACTTCAGTGTAAAATTTCTTTGAAACTTCATAATCTGAACATATAATGGCAATATGATGGATTTTCATTTTATTTTTAAATATTTCTTGTATATTTTCCAATGCTGACATTAAAATCGAGCTATTTTATTTCTCTGCAGTTTTCTTTTCTTCTGGTATCGATGATGTACTGAATTTTCCAGTCGTTCTGCTGTTTTACCAACTGAAAGCTGTTTGCTCCGCAGTGTGAAAATTTTCCTTTAAAATAGAAAGAATATGGGGTAAACACACTCGCGAGTCCCCCGTCTGTATGAACCGCATCAATGGTTATTTTTTCATCCAGATCGTCTTTTGAAAACTTGGAAACAGAAGCAATAAACTCCTGTACGTTTTCATTTTTTACGCTTCCGTCTTTAGCGATGGTCTGTAAAATAGCATTTTCCGCAAAAGCAGATTTCAGCAGTTCCGGGTTAGCATTTTTCATGCCCAGAAAAAGATTACGGATCGGTTTTTCAATATCCTGATTCTGCTGTCCGAAACAGAATGTACAGAAGAGTAAAGCTACTGCAGTAAGTTTATTCATAGGGGTATCAATTAATCTGATTCAATAAAATTAGGAAAAAATCCTGTAAATCATTAAAATTAACAAAGTTTAAAAAGTGAATTGACCTCCATTATCTGGAAATAGATTATTTTTATCGGTTTATTTGACGTTATGTGGGGAATTTATTTGTTTTTAATTGCATTACTGGTTTTGTTAACGCTACTGCCTAAAATTCAAAATGCGCATTGGATTTTCAGGGTTCCGGAATTTGGTAAGATCCAGATTACGTATATCGTTGTGATTACGTTTATTATAGGTTTTCTGATTGATCATCCTCAAAATTTCTGGTACGGACAGGGACTTTTACTGTTACTGTTTGTGCATCATGGTGTCACATTGGTAAAATACACACCGCTTTATCCTGTTAAAAAACATCAACAACGTCATCAGTCTTCTAAAAAGCTGCATTTTATTTCCGCTAATGTGTACCAGTTTAATAAGGAATACAACCGGTTTATTCAACTTATTGAAAAACATAAACCGGAGGTCTTTATGACGATGGAAAGCAATGGCGACTGGGAAAAAGCAATGACCGTTCTTGAAAAAGATTATCCGTTTCATCATAAGGTAACTCTTGAAAATACGTATGGAATGCATTTCTATTCTAAGCTTGAGATTAAAAATGCAAAGACTCATTATTTTGTAGCTGATGATATTCCGAGCATTGAAGTCCACCTGAAGACGGAAGACGGCTTTTCATTTGTATTTTTCGGAGTACATCCGCCACCGCCAAGCCCTACGGAAGAGGAAACTTCAAAAGAAAGAGACGGTGATTTATTAAGTGCTGCGAAACGGGTTAAAGATATCAAAGAACCGGTGATTGTTGTAGGAGATTTTAATAATGTCGCATGGTCAAAATCATCCATATTATTCAGAAAAACCAGTCATCTGATCGATCCGAGGATCGGGCGTTCCTTTGTCTCTACCTTTCACGCCAAATACCTTCTGCTGAGATTTCCGATCGATTTAATGTTTCACAGCGAAGATATTTTCATCAAAGAACTTAAAACCTTAGAAAACTTCGGATCAGATCATCTTCCGGTGTACTGTGAATTTTTCATTGATCATCACAACGATGAACAGGAAGACGAAGTAGAGGAAGCTACTTCTGAAGAAAAAGAAGAGGCGGAAGAAATGATACAGGAAGGAAAGGAAGAGGATGGAGACCGTGATGCCGTGGTAAAAGAGGGATAAAATTTAATTTACAATAACATACAACGCTATGATCGCAATTTTTCAAATTAAACCTGAAAACATTCTCGTTCGCAACGGCGTTTCACTCAGCAAAAGAGCGATCAACCTTAACTAAAAAATATAAAAAAGCCGTTCCATCATTGACGAAACGGCTTTTTTTATTGTTGGATTATTCTTAGAATAACTCTTTTCTGATGATATTCTGGCTTCTTTCAGGGCCTACAGAAACTAAGTATACATTGATTCCAAGGTATTTCTCGATGAACTCGATGTATTTCTGAGCCGTGTCAGGTAGTTCGTCGTAGCTTCTTACTTTGGTAAGATCTTCGTTCCAACCTGGCAGGTCTTGGTAGATCGGCTCGTAGTTGTACAATTTCTCAGTTGAAGAAGTGAAATAATCGATGATTTTTCCGTCTTCTGTTTTATAATGTGTTACGATCTTTAAGTTTTCGATTCCTGTAAGAACGTCTAATTTAGTAATAACAAGATTATTGATCCCGTTGATCATACAAGCATGCTTTAAAGAAACAAGGTCTAACCAGCCTGTTCTTCTTGGTCTACCGGTTGTAGCTCCAAATTCACCACCGATCTGTCTGATCTTTTCTCCCAATTCATTATCAAGCTCAGATGGGAAAGGTCCGTTTCCTACTCTTGTACAGTATGCTTTTGCCACCCCGATAAGGTTTTGAAGCGATGTTGGCGGAACTCCCGCTCCTGTACAAACTCCTCCTGTAGACGGAGAAGATGAAGTTACGTACGGATATGTTCCGAAGTCGATATCAAGCATCAATGCCTGAGCTCCTTCAAAAAGAACGTTTTTACCGTCTCTGATGGCTTCGTTCAGTTCAACTTCTGTATCTACGATTCTGTCCTGAAGCTGTTTTCCTATCTCTAAAAATTCGTTATAAATTTCTTCAACGTCTAAAGTCGGTTTCCCGTAATATTTTTCGAAAAGAGAGTTTTTAACCTTAAGGTTTTTCTCAATTTTGTCTCTTAAAATTTCAGGGTTTAAAAGGTCTACCATTCTGATCCCGATTCTTGCGATCTTATCTTCATAACATGGCCCGATTCCTTTCTTAGTGGTTCCGATTTGCGTTCCTCCGTGTTCTTCTTCACGGTAAGTATCCAAAAGAATGTGGTAAGGCATGATCACATGCGCTCTTCTGCTGATAAAAATGTGGTCAGTTCTCAAGCCTTTGCTTTCAATCTGGCCAACCTCTCTAATGAAAGATTTTGGGTTTACCACTACTCCGTTCGCAATGATACACTTCCCTTTGCACTGTAGAACTCCTGAAGGGAGAAGGTGCAAAACAAATTTCTCTTCACCTACATAAACCGTGTGACCAGCGTTGTCTCCACCCTGGAAACGAACTACATAATCCGATTTAGCTGATAAAACATCCGTGATTTTTCCTTTACCTTCATCTCCATATTGAAGACCTACAACTACGTAAGTTGACATATTTTTCTTTTATTTTAGATTCATGCAAAATTACTTTTTAAAAATAGGGTGGGCAAATTATGGGGGGATTTTATTTTGGGTGGGGTGGAAAATGTAAGATTTGACTACAAAATTTATGTATATTAAAGCCACTGTTATTAAATAATAAAAACGAAATCGGTGTCGTATAAATTTTTGAAATAAAAATTTGTTTACTTTTGTTTTGTGGAAAGAATTGGTCAAGTAGAAATAAAAGTTTCTGGAAAAATTGGAAACGTAGATATAAACCCTGATAACTTTGATATCAGGGAAATAGTTTCTATTTTAGAAAATGTTGATGATTTGTTATATTCAGGAGATAAAAAAAATAGACCTTTAATTTCTTATGACATTCAGGAAGGTTCTGTCAAAAATATTTTTAAAACAGGAATACAGTACATCGTCAGTTTTAATGCTGTTCTTGGTTTAATCTCTCAAACTAATACAATTGATTATCTTGATTTAGGAACCGCTAAAGCTATTGAAAATCTTCAAGAATTAGCAAAGAAAAAAGATTTTGCATTTTATATTAAAACTTCACTTGAAGACTCTAATAATATTAGAATTGATAAATTTTCTGACTTTAAAAGAACAGAAGCAATTTGGGCAGAAGCAGAGTTTTATTTTTATGGAAGAATTACAAATGCAGGTGGTAAAGATAAAGCGAATATACATTTATTAACAGATGAATACGGCACAGTTAGAATACAAACTCCTATTTCATTTTTAGAACAACAAGAAGAAAACATACTGTACAAATCCTTAGGAATAAGAGCTAAAGGTAATCAACATACTGAAAACGGAGAAATCGACTTTACAAATTTAGAGTTTATTGAATTAATTGATTATAATCCCATTTTTGACGAAAACTATTTGAAAAAATTAAGAGATAAAGCAAAACAATCTTGGCTTTCAAGTATTAATCCTGATGAATGGTTAAGACAAATAAGAGGAAGCTATGAAAATTAATGGCGTTTTATTAGATACAAGTTTCTTTATTAGATTTTTAAATGATACTGATCCATTATTTAAAAATGCTTTAGAATATTATAAATATTTCTTAAGCAAAGAAATAAAAATGTTTATTTCAACAATTTCAATTGCTGAATATTGCGTGGGAGGTTCAATAACAGAACTTCCTCTAAGAAACTTAGCAATTCTTCCCTTTAACTTAAATCATGCTATAAAAACTGGAGAAATAGCTAAAATTGTTTTTACAAAAAAAGGAAAGCTAAAGCTTACAGAGAGAAATATAATACCAAACGATTCTAAACTATTTTCGCAAGCTGATGTTGAGAAAAATATAATATACTACCTATCTTCCGATGCAGAGAGCATTAAAATTTACACGCTTCTTCAAGATAACGGACAAAAACCTGAATTTAACTTCATAAACTTAAATATACCTCCAAATGAATATTTTGGATATTTAGATTTATAGCTTTTGGGATTAATAAATTTGATAATATACTCAACTCGATACTATCTAAGAGTTTAAGAAAATAATAATAAGCTTCTCTGTAATTTTTAATCAAGTATCACTAATTATACTTATTTGGTACATCCCAGATAACCAAATCTCCTCCCCACCATGACATCATCCCAAAAATCCTCCTACCTCTCCCCATCTCCCACCAGCGAAACAAAACTCTTCCATACCCTCTTCACACCCAACGAAGTTGCCGTAAAAGCCACTTTGCTGATCATCCATGGTATGCAGGAGCACAGCGGAAGATATGCTGAAATCGCAACCTATTTTGCAGATCAGGGAATAGCAGTTCTTACCTATGATCATCTGGGACATGGAAAATCGGTGAAGAATAAAAAAGATATCGGGTTTTTCCAGCTGAAGCAACCGGATGAAAAACTTGTTTCCGATGCTGAAGCCATGGGTGATTATCTTATACAACAGTATCCTGCTGTACCCCATTTTGTGCTTGGCCATTCTATGGGATCATTTGTGACACGCTGTCTTCTTCAGAGAGCCGGAGGTAAGTTTAATGGAGCAATCATTACAGGAACCGGAGGTCCTTTGGCAGGTATTAACCTGATCAACGGCTATCTCTCGTTGGCCAACAAAATAGCACCTCATTACTCTACGTATCTCAATACCCTTTTTAATACGGTCAATAATAAACCTTTTAAGAAAGACAAAGACTTCAGTGATACAAGCTGGCTGAGCCTGAATCCGGCCAACAGAAAAGCTTTTGCTGAAGATGAGCTCTGCGGAGTTCCTTTCACCAACAATGCATTTTATGCTCTGTTCAGCATTTACAAAAAAGCCACGGCAAGAAACTGGGCCGCTTCTATTCAGAAATCCTTTCCTCTTCTGTTTGTCAGCGGACAGAATGATCCTATCGGAGATTTCAGCAAAGGGGTGATGAAAACCTTCGATTATTTAAAGCAGGATGGTTTTAAAGATATCAACGTCCAAATCTATCCCGAAATGCGCCACGAGATATTAAATGAGGAAATCAGGCAAGAGGTTTTCAGTGAAATATCTCAGTGGATTTCAACACATTTATAAAGCTAAAATCTGTGTGAGATTTCTTAATCAGTTTGACGTTGCCATTTGTTGAAATAAGGCTTTTGGTCATCGCAAAGGCGCAAATTATTTTCTAATTCAATTGCTTTAAGGCGCAAAGATTTTATCTCCGCTAAAATTCAATACCATCGAATATTTACCTATCCAAACTTGCCGAAAATCTTCGATTTTCTTGCGCCATACAAACACACTTTTAATAATCACTTGCGCCTTTGCGATAATCCAACAGTAAATACTTTTCACGCTCAAACCTTAGGTTTTAAAAACCTATAAGGTTTAAATCAACAGCCCATACAACACAAACATCAGTGAAATCTGTGAAATCTGCGAAAGCATAAAAACATCAACAGAACATTTTTTAACCCAAAACAATCTCCCTCTCCACTCCTATCTCATCCAGAAAGATCTCATCATGGGAGATCACCAGCAGTGTTCCTTTATAATCCTTAATTGAGGCGGTTAAAATGTCTATATTCTGCAGATCAAGATTATTCGTAGGTTCATCCAGAATGATCATATCAGGAGCTTTACTACTGATAGAAAGCCCGCACAGAAGCAGCCTCAAACGTTCGCCTCCACTTAGAACCCCACATTTTTTATCCCAGGTTTCCTTTCCAAACAGAAATCTGGACAGCAGCGTTTTCACTTCGGATTCCAGCATCGCACTGTCATTAAACCCCTGAACAAAATCATAAATACTGATATTCTGACCGATTAGTGAATATTCCTGATCAACATAAATCGTATTAAAGTCTGATCTCGTAATTTCTCCTTCTGACGGATTCAGATTACCCAACAGCATTTTCAGCAAGGTCGTTTTTCCGGAACCATTGGATCCTTTAATTGAAATTCTCTCTCCACTACGAATATCAAGGCTGATATTGTCCTTCCAAAGAGTTTCGTTTCCATATTTGAAATTAATATCCTCTGCACTTATCAGTATTTTACCGGAATGAAGATTGGAAGCATTAAAATTCACTTTCATCTGGTCTGAGTTTTTCAAGGAGGAACGTAAGTCGCGAAGATCACCGGAAATCCCCCTTATCTTTTCAGCATGAACGCCTTTTAGCCTGGAGGTATTTTTCTCAGCATTATTGCGAAGCGTATTCATCATAATTCTGGCTACTCCTGACTTTTCCTGCTTCTGTTTTCCCCTTGCATCCAGTTTTTGCTTCCGTTCAATGGTTTCTCGTTCTTTTTCCTTTGCTTTTTTCAAAGCCCGTTCTTTCGCATGAATATCATTATGAAGAGCTTCATCTTCTATTTCTTTCTGTCCGGCATAGAAATCATAGTTTCCACCATATGTCGAAATCCCCTGATTGCTTAATTCAAATGTAATATCAGCAAGATTAAGCAGCGTTCGGTCGTGACTCACCATAACAACCTGAGCATTCGTTTTTTCTATAAGATGGTATAATAGCTTTCTACCTTCAAGGTCAAGATGATTCGTAGGTTCATCCAGTACAATAAGGTCAGGATTATTGATCTGAATTCCAGCCAGGAAAACTTTTGTTTTCTGGCCTCCGCTCAGGCTTTTCAGTTTCTGGTTCAATTCCAAATCTTCGAGTTTCCAATAATGCAAGGCACTTTGACAGCGTTCTTCAATCTCCCAGTCGTCATTTAAGATTTCAAAATATTCTTCGTCCACTTTACCACTGGTGATCTTTTGAAGAGCATTCAGTTTTTGGTCAATGGTAAGACATTCTGAAATGGTAAGATGGTCAAAGTTCCCGAACATCTGGGGAACATAATACATATCGCCTTTGACGGTAATGTTCCCTTCTGATGGCTGAATTGCTCCGGCAATCATCTTCAGTAGTGTAGATTTCCCCACGCCATTGCTTCCGACAAGCGCCGATTTTGTATGGGATGGTATTGTTAAATGGATAGAATTGAACAGAAGGTCTCCTCCCGGAAACCCGTAGGACATATTTTGCAGTAAGATCATGATTTATTTCTTGGTAATAATTAAACATCAGCAACACATCGGTCACTGTTTGATAACATCGAAAAGAAATTAAATCCTACATGTCTGTATAATTGGGTTTTGGAAGTGCAAAGATAGCAAATTCTTCCCAATCCTCTTTTTCCTGATAAAAAACATATGACTTTTTCCCAGATTTCATGGTCTACTAAAATTTTTCAGATCAGAATTACCCTCCTTCTCAAAGACGGTTAACTGTAGAATTGAAGGGATAGTTGAGTGTAATTACAGATTTCAGATCCACATTATTTTTATTCTATTCTATTTAAACGGGGCATTATGAAATCGGGTACAAAAGTAGAAAAGATTTTGATCAAAAATCCGTAACTTTGCCAACTACTAAAATTTTTTATGGAAAGCATTAAAGTTCACGACAAAACTTTCGTTCCTTATTTGAAGGACGCCGAGATTCAGCAAATTGTAAAAGAAACAGCTTTAAAGATTTATGAAGACTACAAGGATGAAGTTCCTGTTTTCATCGGGGTTCTGAACGGGGTGATCATGTTCTTCTCAGATCTTTTAAAATATTATCCTGGTGAATGCGAGATTGCTTTCATTCAAATGAGTTCTTATGCAGGAACTGAGTCTACAGGAATCGTTTACCAGAAAATGGAACTGACTAAAGACGTGAAAGACCGTCACATCATTCTTGTGGAAGATATCGTAGACACAGGAAACACTGTTGAAAGTTTATTCAAATATTTCACAGAAACACAGCGTCCGAAATCTGTAAAACTGGCTTCATTCCTATTGAAACCGGATGTATACAAGAAAGATTTCAAACTGGATTATATCGGAAAAGAGATTCCAAATAAGTTTGTTCTTGGTTACGGACTTGATTATGATGAGTTAGGAAGAAACCTGGCCAATCTGTATCAACTGGAAGAGGGACAAATCAACCATTAAACGCTGTTGGCTACTAGCTGATAGCTTTTAGCCTAAAAAAGTAAAATAAAGAAATTAATTTAATAACTTAAAAACGCTAGAGGCTAAAAGCAGATTAGACCAATGGTAAAAGCCAAAAGCTAGCTGCCCATCGCCAGAAGCCCTTTAACATTATGATAAACATAGTTCTGTTCGGCCCTCCAGGAAGTGGAAAAGGAACACAAGCTCAAAACCTGATCGAAAAATTCAACTTAAAACAGATTTCAACAGGTGACCTTTTCAGATACAATATGAAAAACGACACCGAGCTTGGAAAACTGGCTAAGTCTTACATCGATAAGGGAGAACTGGTTCCGGATCAGGTAACAACGGATATGCTGATCGACGAGCTTAGAAAGCCAACCGATACCAACGGATTTATCTTTGACGGCTACCCAAGAACTACGGCTCAGACGCAAGCTTTGGAAACCATCGTAAAAGAGGAACTGAACGACAAGATTGATATCTGCCTATCCTTGGTGGTAGAAGACAAAATTTTAGTGGAAAGACTTCTGAAAAGAGGTGAAACCAGCGGAAGATCTGACGACAGCAATGTAGAGATCATTGAAATCAGAATTAAAGAATATTATACTAAAACAGCAGAAGTAGCCGAACTTTACAAGCAGCAGGGAAAATATGTTGAAGTAAACGGCGTAGGAGAAATTGCTGAAATTTCCCAGAAGCTTTTCGCTGAAGTCGAAAAAATTAAATAATCGGGATATGGTGTACGGGATTGGAAAAATTCGAATCCCGTAAATCGCAACCCGCAACACAAACTATATGTCTAACTTTGTAGATTACGTAAAGATCCATTGTAAAAGCGGACACGGAGGTGCTGGTTCTGCCCACCTTCGCCGTGAAAAATATATTCCTAAAGGCGGTCCGGATGGAGGCGACGGAGGTCGTGGCGGACACGTCATCATGAGAGGAAATGCTCAGGAATGGACTTTACTTCCACTTCGATACACCCGCCACATTAAAGCGGAGCGTGGTGAAAACGGGGCGAAAAGCCAGCTGACCGGTGCTGACGGTGCTGATATTTATATCGACGTTCCTATCGGGACGATCGCTAAAAATGAAGAAGGAGAAATTATCGGCGAAATTCTTGAAGACAAGCAGGAAATCACATTGATGCTTGGAGGAAAAGGAGGAAAAGGAAATGAGCACTTCAAATCTTCTACCAACCAAACCCCAAGATATGCACAGCCGGGAATGGATGGTGAGGAAGGATTTGTGGTTTTCGAACTTAAAATTTTGGCCGATGTAGGTTTAGTTGGTTTTCCAAATGCCGGAAAATCTACCCTTCTTGCCTCTGTATCAGCTGCCAAACCAAAGATCGCTAATTACGCATTTACAACCCTGACTCCCAACCTTGGTATTGTGGATTACAGAAATTACAAATCATTTGTAATGGCTGATATTCCGGGGATCATTGAAGGTGCTGCTGAAGGAAAAGGTTTAGGACACAGATTCTTAAGACATATTGAAAGAAATTCCATCTTATTATTCTTAATTCCGGCTGATTCTGAAAGTCACTTCCAGGAGTTTAAAATTCTGGAAAATGAATTAACGGAATACAATCCTGAACTTCTGGATAAAGATTTCATCATTTCGATTTCCAAATCGGACCTTCTTGATGAAGAGCTGAAAAAAGAAATCTCAGCTGAATTCCCGGAAAACAGAAAACCGTTATTCTTCTCCGGTGTTACGGGAGAAGGCCTTGTAGAACTGAAAGATGCAATCTGGAAAAAACTCCACGGATAAAAGATGATACACTCATTAAAGAAAATAACAGCACCCGCTGTTATTTTTGTTTCATTTCTTCTGCCTTCCTCAGCATATGCTCAGGGGGGTGATTCATTCCTGGAAGCCCCCAGATTGGATGACGCTGCGCCTTTCAGTGATAAGGCTTTTTTCAGGTTTGAATTCAATAAAAGGTTAACCTACAGATTTATCTCTGATAAAAGCACAGATCAGGGTACAAGCAATGAAGTGAATGAGGTTGTCCAATACTACACTAATGACGCTGACCTGTCTGTTCTATCTTTTAATAACACCAGAAACGGTTTCATTTACAATTTAAAAAAAGAAACCAATCCTGTTCTTCCTGTTCTGATCAAAGACGAAAACAAAGAGATCAAACCCGGAAATTTCGATTATTTCAAGGGTGACATTCCCTTGGAGTCGGAAATTGCCGATATCAGGAAGAGGAAAAAAGCAAAAACCAGTCAGGTATTGGAATTGGTGGAAAAGAAAGCGGAAAACGATCTGATCCATTATAAGTACAACCTTGTTCTGAATCATAAAGGTAAAATGAATGTAGCAGTTATTGAGCTGGACATTATGAATACGGATAAAGATTTCAATAACAATATCCTGTATGACATGGAGCCTTTATTCTTCAAAAATAAAATACTCTTTGACAAAGGGGAAATAAAGAGCTATTCTTATTACAACACTGCCAAGAAGAGAACAAAGTTCTATGAATCAATAAATATTGACCCGGTGCTTTTAAGATTGTCATTCACCAAAGGCTGCTGTGTTTCATCTCTGGAGTAAATTCAATGCTGAATCTTACTCTATTTGGAATAATTATTGAAACAACCCAGAGAAACCATTCCCTATGAAATATGTACTAGGCCTTTGTGCATTTATACTTTTATTTTCCTGCACAACACAAAAAACGGAATCAAAGTATTCCAAAATTGAATATCAGGCAGGCGCATGTTTTGGATCCTGCCCTATTTTCACCATGATCGTCAATCCGGACAGGACAGCGATACTGGAAGCAGAGCATTTCAATTTCTCCAAGGATTTTTCGAAATGGGAATTTTCAAAACCGCGGGAAGGAACTTTTAAAGCGGTAATCAAAGAAGCGGATTACAACAAACTCGTTTCTTTGTTAAACGTTCTTGACATCAAAAACCTGAATGACAAATACGGATCAAGGAATATCACGGATCTTTCCACTTCATATCTGAGAATTAATTTTACAGACGGAACTTCCAAAAATGTAGAAGACTACGGCAAAAGAGGAAGTGAAAAGCTGAGACAAGTCTATCTCTTCATTGAGGACCTGAGACATAACCAACAGTGGACAAAAGTAAAATGATCCGCTTAAAAATATTTAGACTACCTTTGCACCATATAATTCCTTCACATTGAGGGAATTTTATTTTAAATTAAAAAAAAACAGTTCATTTGAATTTTACAGACCTAAACTTAATAGAACCTATTGCTAAAGCAATTGAAGAACAGGGATATACTAATCCCACGCCCATTCAGGAGAGATCTATCCCTGAAATCTTAAAAGGCAGCGACTTTTTAGGATGTGCACAGACAGGGACAGGAAAAACAGCGGCGTTTGCTATTCCTATCCTACAGAATTTATCAAAGAATAAGACCAAAAATAATCATATAAAGGCCCTGATCTTAACGCCGACAAGAGAACTTGCCATCCAGATCGAGGAAAACATTAATGCATACGGAAAATATCTTCCGCTAAAACAACTCGTTATTTTCGGAGGAGTAAAGCAGGGAAATCAGGAAGCTGCCCTGAGAAAAGGCATCGATATTCTGGTAGCAACTCCCGGAAGACTTCTCGATTTTATCGCTCAGGGGATCATCAGCCTAAAGAACATTGAGATCTTTGTTCTTGATGAAGCGGACAGAATGCTTGACATGGGCTTTGTACATGACGTAAAAAGAGTAATCAAACTTCTTCCACAAAGAAGACAGACTTTATTCTTTTCTGCGACCATGCCTTCAGAGATTCAGAAACTTGCAGACTCTATCCTGAATAATCCTGTAAAAGTAGAAGTAACTCCGGTTTCTTCCACTGCAGAAACGATCAAGCAGGCAGTTTATTTTGTAGATAAAGATAACAAGCTGAACCTTCTTTCTCATATTCTGGAGAACGAGATCGCTGATTCCGTACTGGTATTTTCCAGAACGAAACACGGTGCTGACAAAATTGCAAGAAAACTTCAGAAAGACAATATCTCAGCAGAAGCCATTCACGGGAATAAATCTCAGAATGCAAGACAGAATGCCCTGAATAATTTTAAGTCCGGAAAAACAAGGATTCTGGTCGCTACAGATATTGCTGCAAGAGGTATTGACATCGATGAGCTGAAATATGTGATCAATTTTGAACTTTCCGACGTTTCTGAAACCTATGTTCACAGAATCGGAAGAACGGGAAGAGCTGGTGCTGAGGGATCTTCCATCTCTTTTGTAGACAGTCTTGATCTTTTAAACTTAAGAAGTACAGAAAAACTGATAGGGAAGAAAATTCCTGTGGTAAAGGATCACCCTTTCCATACCGACAATCTGGTAGCACAGAAAAGAGATTCCAACAACAAGCCTATGGCAGCTGGAGGTGGAAGACCAAGGTCTCCGAAGCCTCAGAATAACAACAATAACAAGCCGGCCGGAAGCACCCCTACAGGATTTAAGAAACCTAAGAATAAAAATTTCACCAGAAAAAAATAATTGAACAGATGTAATACTATCAAATATATATTTGATCTTATGTTCAATCAGAAATAACAAAAGAGGCTGTCTAATTTTTAGACAGCCTCCTATTTTTGTCAAATTGATGTTACTATTGCTTAATAAATTTATGAGAAATCTTTTCTTTTCCGCCTTGCACAGAAAGGATATAAGATCCTGCCGGGATATCTGAAATGTCAATTTTATTTCTACCATCAACTGCTCTCTGGGTAAGAATCTGTTTACCGGAAACATCAAAAACATTCAAAGTTAATGATGTACTAGCTTTAGTACCAAGGTTTACATTAATCTCATTTTTGGCAGGATTCGGATAGATACTGGTTAAATTATCCATAGTTATTTCTTTAGATGAATTTACCTTTCCTGAAGAGGTTTTAACAGTAGTACCAGCATTAGCCTTACCCGTCACAATCAGGGTATAATTCTGTGAACCTCCGGTTAATGTACCTTTATGCTTTATGGTCACCGCATATTGCCCTGCGGGAAGTATTCCGGCATCTATACGTTCAAAGTTATCGCTGTTATTATCCCTCTTATCATTGGTCGATCTTGAAGTAAGAGCCCATGGGTAATATATGGTTCCATTTGAGCTGTTAACGATACGAAGATCAAGGTCATTAATAAGTCTTTTTTTTGTGCTGTTAAGATCTGAGGAAGATGTCTGTACAGTTCCCTTACGGTCATACCATGAAATGGATACTTTTATTGGATTAATACCATCAGAACTAATATTCACTGTTTCAGTGGATCCATTTGCAAGGCTTTTGTCAGAGATAAGAGCTGTCGTATTGCGATTATTAATTGTTTCAGCCATTTTTTTTGCATTAAGTAATCCCCATCCGAAATTTGCATCAGGACCAACTGTTCCGGCATCATCAGCGGTGTGCAGTGCCAGTCCTTTTAATGCTGCTCCCAGCATATAATTTCCGGTTAGGTTTTTGAAATGCTGATTGACTAAAACCAAAGTTCCTGAAACATTCGGAGTTGCCATCGAAGTTCCGGAAAAAGTAGCATAACTGGTGTTAGAAGAAGAAATAGGAGAATAAACTCCTGTGCCATTTCCCGCAATATCTGGTTTGATGCGAAGATCATCCGTAGGTCCCTGGCTACTTGAAGCGTTAATAGATACCGAAGTCAGATTTCCATTTGTGTCAATAGATGCATCATTCGCGTTTGCTACTACAATCGTATTTTTAGCAGTCGAAGTATCCGTTAAATTATCGTACACAGTAGTAGATCCACCACCTAAAGGTGTTCCATTATAATTTTTACTGCCATCATTTCCTGCAGAATTACAGATCAAATAATAAGGCGAGTTGAAAAGAATTTCATCCCATTTAGCTGATTGGTCAATATAAGCTCCAAAATACCAATCATCCAACGAACTTCCAGTCATTCCATAAGAATGACTGGAGATCAAAAGACCTTGAGCAGCTACCGTGGCCATTTCAGAGTTATCATTATTCCATGTATATGATTTAATTTTAACTTTAGGAGCCATCCCCTTTGCATTAGCATCAATTCCTGAGGCTCCAATTGTCCCTGCAACATGTGTAGCATGTTGGTTACTTTGCGTGTCGGTATTTGGATTTCCATTGTCTCCTATACTCACACGGCCTCCAAATTCCTGATGACTTAAACGTACACCATCACCATCCCATACATTTATTTGCATTCCTTCTCCGGAAAGATTAAGCCCCATACCACCACCGCTGTTCAGATAATTTGCTCTGGTAGATTTGGCTGCAGCAACATTATCATTCGTATAATAAATTGGCTTACCATCCTTTATCATCCTTTATCATCATCAGCTCAGACATAGAGCCATCCTTGCCATAAACAATTACAGGAATATTATTTTTTTTAGCAAATTCCAAAGCTTCACTTTTCTCTTTTGTAAATTGCTGTTCACTTTCTTGTGCTATCTTTTCAAGCTCAGAAGTATTAGTTTCTCTTAGGATCCTGGCTACATCTTCACGGCTTTGGGCATTTATAAAAGTTACCCCAGCGACCATAAGGAGGCCTGATAAAATAATCTTTTTTCTCATAGTAAATAATTAATGTTTGTTTGTATTTTTAATAAAATGGATGACTTGAAATGTGTTTATTCCACTCTGTTTCAAAGATATTATTTAAAGGAAATTTTCAAACAGCATTCAATACATGTTAACAATAATTATTTATAAAACACAAAATATCAACCATTTAAATACAGAATAGTTAACAATTAAAGATCTCATATATGTGAATTTAATATTTAAAATCACTTTATGTTAATCTTAATATATTGCAAGATTCAGCTTTTAACGATCCTATATAAATACTTAAAAATCAAAAAGAGCTAAGTAAAAGATTGAATTCAAAAAATAGTTTGGTATTCTTAGGAAATATAATAGGTAGGATTTTTTTGAAACTGCAGAAGAAAATCTCAAAATTTCAAAGCTTTTAGAAAAGCTATAAATCTTGAAAAAACAATACCTGCTATTACTAATAACAATAATTTTAGCCCTTGACAGTTTTCTTGATAATTAATCAGAAAGTCTTAAAAGTGGTTAAGTATTTTCTATTTCCTTCCGAACTGAAAAGCAATAAGCAATAATACTGAAAGGCAGGCAGGCCGCCAGATAAGTGGTTGAAAAAAGGTTATCCTGAAAACCCAATCCAAAAAGCAGATACTTTTCCAACACAAAACCGACCATCGTAAAAAAAACAATGTATGCTGAAAAATAGAATACATCATTTATTTTTCTTACATAAAACGATACCAACACAGCTGCTGCAAGAAAAACCAGCATAACAAATTTATTGCTCTGCCCCTGAAGAGTCAGTGGGTTGTACTTTATAATATAATTAAGATCTTTAGCAGGAAAAAAAACAGTCAGTAACAATACAGTTATGGTCACAAGAAATGCTGCCACAGTTTTTATTTTACTTTTTGTATCTGTTGCTAAAAAAGGTTTCAGCAAGAAAATAATCAGTGGAATAACGGCTACACTGCGGGTAAGAAATAAAATACCCAGGCATATGCCCAAAAGTACAGGTTTCTGAAAATAATTATCTTTAAACTTACTATGCCAGAAAAGGATAAATGCCGCTGCGAAAATAAAAGAAGAAATAAAATCACTCTTGCAGACTGCTTCATAAATGTAGGACAGAGATATCCCCAACATCAATATCGCTGTAAACCTGATCAGATTACTTTTAAATTCAAGTATAACAGCGTAAGAAAACAATAGAAAAGCACCTACCTGAAGATAGCCGACATTTCCCAAAAGATAGGCGGGAAGAGCCAGCAAAAGCTGACCGGGAAGATAAGATGATAAATTCCCCATGAAATTACGGATATCATAAATATATTTCCCATGAATCCAGTAATCTAATGAAAAATCCAGCGTCTGCCAACGGTCTATATTCAACTGATACGGATCTTTTAAGATATGGCATAAAGCGATATACCCCACTCCTAAAATACCCGTTAAAAGATAGACGAATTTTACATTGCTTTTTTTGGCCAACAATTCATTCTTTCTCATAAAAAACAAGAAAACATGAATAGCTGTAAAGGCAACAATCAAAATACTGAGCGGTATAACTGACTGCCGGATGCCGTATTTGGTCAGGAATAAAAAATTAATCACAAAATAGACTGCAAATAGCATAAAACTGTTTACCGTGCCGTTTTTCGTATAAGTTAAAATTTTATTCATCTGAAATTCTTAGTTTCTAAAAATTCTTACTGCATTTTCCGTCGTAATTCTGTCAATTTCAGAAAAATCTTTACCGTAAATATTGACCAGTTTTCCGGCTACCAGATCAAGGTACGAGCTTTCATTTCTTTTTCCTCTGTGCGGAACCGGAGCCAGATAAGGTGAATCGGTTTCCAGAACGATTTTATCCAAAGGAATTTCATTCAGAAACTGATCGATCTTTCCGTTTTTAAAGGTCACTACACCCCCTATTCCCAATATGAAATTAAGATCAATCGCGTGTTTTGCCTGCTGTAAATCTCCTGAAAAACAGTGAAAAATACCGCGAAGTTTCGGATGTTTTTTTCTTTCCAGCACTTCGAATGTTTCATCAAAGCTTTCTCTGGTATGGATGACGATAGGAAGGTCTTTTTCTATGGCCCAATCGATTTGTTGTTCAAAAGCCTTCACCTGGATATCAAGCGTCGTTTTATCCCAGTAAAGATCGATCCCAATCTCTCCTATCGCAGGAAAATCTCTTTCGTCCAGATAGTTTTTAACGGTTTCAAGTTCCTTTTCCCAGGATTCAGGCTTTACATAACATGGATGAAGCCCCATCATAGAAATGATCTGTCCCGGATATTCTGTTTCCAGCTGAAGCATTTTTTCATGGGATTCGGAATCGATCGCGGGAAGATAAAACTTCGTGATTCCTTTGTCTACAGCCCTTTGGATGGCTTCTTTTCTGTCTTCATCAAATTCTTCTGCGTATAAATGGGTATGTGTATCAATCATTTTCTTAAAATTTTAACAGATCTTCATAAGGGTTTTCCAGTTCCATCAGCAGCCCGAAAGCCGGCTCCGTCTTTAGTCCCTGTTTCTTAAGTTCTATTATTTTATGTTTAAAATCTTCTCCTTTTTCCTGTAATATTCTGTATTCTGCAATCATATGACGGTAAGCATTCTGCTCGAGTGACGGCTTATTCTGTCCGAAAATCTCTATTGGAAATTCTTCCAGCATAAAGTTCAGGACAATGCTTTTTTCTCCGCGTACCACTATATTTTCGGCTTTTATATCAGTATGTCCAGGCATTAATCTGCTCATGGCAATAACATCTAAAAAGTCTTCTTCAAATTCAAGATCTACCTCGCAAATAATATCCAGATCGCTGCTTTCGATATCAATTTCGATGGGAATCGTTCCTGCCAGGACTGGAGAATACGGTTTTAATTTTTCAAAGACTTTATATTTTTTAAGAACATCATAAGCTCTTTTCTGTCTTTCGTTGCCCGATTTCAGATATTCAATATGGGTGAAATCAATCATTTAAAAATATTTTATGCCTTACTTTATCCCTCTGAGCTTCAATTCTTGCAGTAAGCTTTTCTCTGAACTCAATATATTTCGGGTCTTTGTCATCTTCTGTTCTGTGTTCCAGCGCTTTATTGATTTTAAAGCTTTCTTTGATAAAAGTCTTTGTCGCATCTGAAAAATAGGCTTCCCCGAACTTATCAAAAATGTAATTGACAGCCTGTGAAGTCGGATGAATCAAATCTTCCTTGTAAAAACGGTAATCGCGCAGATCGTCCATTAAGATCTCATAAACGGGAAGATAATGACAGTTTTCCAGCTGTAAAAGTGCTTCATGCACGGCTGTGATCAGTTTGGATTTACTCAGTTGGTTCTCAATCATTCCATCTTTGGTATGACGTACCGGAGAGACCGTAAACAGGATCTGTACATCATCACGACAGATATCTTTCAGATTTAAAACCGTATTGTATATTGAATCTGTAAGTTCCTGATGCGAAAGCAGTCTTTTTTCAAAAAACTTCTGCGGGATCTTGTGACAATTGGCGGCCACCTTTTTCTTTGGAATGAATTCATAAATAAATGAAGTTCCATAGGTGATGATGACCCAACCAGTATCCTGAAGAAAGCGGTTTCCCACTTCTATTCCAGCATTGATTTTATCCAGAGTCTGGTGGATATATCTTCTGTCGAAGCTGCTGTGATGGTCCAGGGAGATAAATTCATCATTAAATGTGATGAGCTCATCTTCCGTATAAAACTCGGAATCATGAAGCCTTTTGACCGCATTACTGATCGAAAAAGGATTAAAGATAGTCCCGAAAGGATTGTTCACCGTCTGAAGCTGTCCTTCTCCCAGTAAATCCGTCATTTCCGAAGCAAAACAGGATCCTATTGAAAATATTTTATCTTCAACATCAATCTTTTTTTCCGATGGGGGAATGTTTACTTCGGTTCTGAATTTCATGAATTGATTTGATAATTTGATAATACGATGATGTGATGATGTAACCAAATCATCAAATGACCACATCACATTACCGCATTAACTCTCTCTTCTCAACAGGTAATTTGCCAGTTCAGCAAAAGGTTTTTTCTTGTCTTCCGGTATATTGATCTTCTCCAGGTAGCTCTGTCCTATCTCATTGTGTTTCTGGATCAGACGTAATGCTTTCTCATCTACTTTCGTTCTTCTGAAGATCTTTTCTACACCGTATACTTTATCAATGTTATCGGTTTTTTTACCGTACCAATGATCCAGTTCCTTTCTTTCTTCGTCTGTAGCATGTTCTCTTGCTAAAAGGTACAGAATGGTTTTTTTGTTCTCGTAAATATCTCCGGCATGTTTCTTCCCAAACTGAGCCTGGTCTCCGAATACATCCAGATAATCATCCATAATCTGGAACGCGATACCAATATGTTTTCCGAAATTGAAAATAGCTTTGGCATCTTTAAAATTAGCTCTTGCAATAAGCGCTCCTATTTCAAATGATGATGCACTCAGAACTCCTGTTTTGTACGTAATCATTCTGATGTAGTCATCATACGTTACGTCTTCCTGCGTTTCAAAATTGATGTCATACTGCTGCCCTTCACAAAGAAGAAGTCCGGTATGGGTAAATATTCTGATGCACGCCTTGAAGATTTCAGGTTCAAGATCTTCAAAAAATTTATACGCTTTCAGCATCAGTCCGTCTCCGGAAAGAATCCCGACATTGATCCCGTGCAGGGTGTGGATGGTAGGTTTATTTCTTCTTAAAGGTGCCTCATCCATAATGTCATCATGGATCAGGGTGAAATTATGGAAAAATTCGATTGCCAGCGCCGGTTTTATCGCCTGTTTCAGATCTCCGCCGAACAGGTCACACGCCATCAGTACCATAATAGGACGAAGACGCTTTCCGCCATGGGAAATGATGTAGTTCATCGGATCATAAAGTTCTGCAGGCTTGTCTTTAAAAGTATACTTCGTGATGGCTTCAGCAACGATCTGCTGGTATCTGTCTAAAAATTCCATAAAATCTTATAATTTGAACAAAAATACAATTTTTCGAGGCTTTATAAAACAAAAAACTTTGCCCCGAAGGACAAAGTTTATATTATATATTTAAACTTTAAAATTAAGTTAAAAACGTTACAGCAAGATAAGTTATCGCAGCAACAATTGCCGAAATAGGAATCGTTAATACCCAAGCCCAAAGAAGACTTACAGTAATTCCCCATCTTACGGCAGAAATTCTCTTCGTTAATCCTACCCCGATGATAGAACCTGTGATGGTATGCGTGGTAGATACCGGAATACTCAACTGATCTGTAATAAAAAGCGTAATCGCTCCAGCAGTTTCAGCACTTACTCCTTCCAATGGAGTCACTTTTGTAATTTTCGTACCCATTGTTTTGATGATCTTCCAACCTCCACTCATTGTTCCTAAACCAATCGCAAGGAAAGATACCAAAGGAACCCAAAGATAATGCTGGGCAAAGTAATCAAAACGACCCGCAGACGGGATATTCAGATAAACAGGATCATGAAGCATCTCTACGTGATAGTAGATCAGAGCTGCCCCGATGATTCCCATTACTTTCTGAGCATCATTCAATCCGTGACCTACACTGAAAAGTGCTGAGGAAACAAGCTGTAATCTCTTGAAAGACTGGTCTGCCTTGTAAGGGTTTGATTTTTTATAAAGGTGAACAATAATTAATGTAATGATGATAGAGATCACCATCCCTATAACCGGAGCCATAAAAATGAACAGGAAAATAGGAATTACTTTATCAAACTTCACGACACTCTGGGTCGTTAATTGAAGAAAAGCCTGTTTTAATGTAGCAAATAGTCCTAAATCCGGTTGTGTTGCTACCACATCGTGATAATCCAGCATAAAAGCATGCATAAGCGCTGCTCCTAAAAATCCTCCGATCAGCGTGTGGGAAGATGAAGAAGGGATACCAAACCACCAGGTTAAAAGGTTCCAGGCAATGGCTGCCAGAAGACCCGAAAATATAACCTCAAGTGTGATAAAATTTTCATTAACCGTTTTAGCGATCGTATTTCCAATCCTGAATTCACCTATCACATAGGCTGCTAAAAAGAATGCTGCAAAATTCCAAAGGGCCGCCCAAAGTACTGCTTGAAAAGGGCTTAAAACCTTGGTGGAAACAATGGTGGCAATGGAGTTGGCTGCATCATGAAAACCATTAATATAATCGAAAATTAAAGCTAGAGCAATAATAACCGTAAGTAAAATCGGAAATTCCATTTCTGTTAGTTATAATTGTTTAAGCGTATTTGATCATGATGTTCTCAATCGTGTTGGCAACATCTTCAGCTTTGTCAGTTACTATTTCAAGATAATTAAGTACAGATGAAACTTTAATAATGTTGATGGCATCATTGGTTTCAAACAGATCTACCATTGAGTTGGAAAGCAGATCATCTGCAATGTTTTCAATAGAGTTTACTTTGATACAAGCTTCTTTCACCTGGTCCATATTCTTAAACCCTTTAAGGTTTTTCATCGCATTCTGAATCTCAAGACAAGCCTTGTGGATCAGTAATGAGAAATCTGAATACGCCTTCATCTCAGGCGATTTGTATAAGAAAATGTATTTTGTGGAAGCGTAGATGTAATCAGCGATATCATCAAGGCCGGTTGCCAGGGTGTGAATGTCTTCACGGTCGAACGGCGTAATGAAGTTTTTTCCTAATTCAACGAAGATCTCATGTGTAAGCTCGTCATTTTTATGTTCGTAGTCGCTCATTCTTTTTAACATCGTGTCATCGTTAAGATCGAAATCTCTGATCCCGTTGTTAAAGTCTTCCGACATTGCAACTAAATTCTCCGTTACTTTTTCAAAAAGCACAAAGAAGATTTTATCTTTCGGTTGAAAAGCGTGGAAAATATTACCAATTCCCATTTTTATGTATTTATAATTTGCTGCAAATTTCCTAAAAAAGGATTTGCCCTGAAACTATATGATGTTAAGTTTTGTTAACATACGATTAACCCCTGATTATCAAACAAAAAAACCGGCTAAAAGCCGGTTTGTATAGTGTAATATGAGTATTAATTAGCCTCTTCAGCTCTCATATCTTTTCCTTTGAATTTCATTGATGCAATATTACTCAAAAGCTCTCCTTTAAATGATTTTTCAATTTCAAAGAAAGAGAATTTCTCTAAAATTTCAATATCACCAATTTCTGCTCTTTTTTTGCTACCTCCAGCTGGTGAAGTCGCTTTATTAATAATATCCAAAACATCAAGTTTTTTTAATTGATCTTTTTTTCCTAAGTTGAAGAAGAATCTTACCATGTTTTCATTCTTTCTTCTAGGTTTTCCGCCACGTTCTCTTCCGCCATCTCTGCTTCCTCTTACGTCACGATCTCCACGGTCACGATCTCTTCCTCTGTCTCTGTCTCTATCGCGTCCTCTGTCTCTTCTTGAATAGTCATCATCTCTGCTGCTCAGTTTCTGCTCAGCAAGGTCATGCTTATCTTTATAGTAAAGCGCAAGATCTTTCAATTGGAACTGTAGTAATTTATGTACCAGTTCTTCTTTGGTGAACGCACTTAAATCAGGGATTAAGCTATCATTGAATTCAAAGATATCTTCTTCGTGTTCTGTAAATAATTTTTCAAAAACACCTCCCACCTGAGCTTTGATAATATCATCACCCGTTGGAATAAATTTCTCAACGATTTCGATTTTCGTTGTAGATTTGATCTGCTTTAATTTTCTGCTTTCTTCAGGCTTAATTAAAGAAATTGAAATACCGTCTTTTCCTGCTCTACCGGTTCTTCCGCTTCTGTGAACGAATACTTCCGGATCATCAGGTAAAGAATAATGGATAACGTGCGTTAAAGAGTTCACATCCAGACCTCTTGCTGCCACGTCCGTCGCTACAAGGATATCGATGTTTTTCAGTCTGAATTTCTTCATTACCGTATCTCTCTGCGCCTGAGAAAGATCCCCGTGAAGGGCATCTGCCGCATAACCGTTCTGCATTAAGAAATCAGCTACCTCCTGAGTTTCCATTCTTGTTCTACAGAAAAGAATAGAATACTGGTTCGGGTTGGCATCAATCAATCGTTTAAGAGCTTCTTTTTTCTGACGGTATCCTACTACGTAATATTCGTGCTTGATGTTCTTCTTAACCTCGTTAATAGAACCCACAGAAATACGGTGAGGATTGGTAAGATAATTTTTAGAAATTCTCTCCACTTCTTTATTCATCGTTGCCGAGAATAAGAAAGTCTGCTTTGTATCCGGTGTTTCTCTAAGAATTGTTTCCAACTCGTCTTTGAAACCCATAGAAAGCATTTCATCAGCTTCGTCTAAAACTAACCAATGAATCGCAGAAAAATCAAGTGCTTTTCTGTTGATAAGGTCGATTACTCTTCCCGGAGTTCCCACAATAATCTGCGGTTTGTCCTTTAAAGAACGAATCTGATCCATAATACTGCTTCCACCGTAAACCGCTGTGGTTTTGATGTCTTTCATGTACTTGGAATAATTTTTTATGTCTTTAGAAATCTGAAGACATAATTCCCGTGTCGGACAAAGCACCAAAAATTGGATTTTGCGACTCGTTTCGTCAATCATATCCAAAATCGGAAGCGAAAACGCTGCTGTTTTGCCTGTCCCTGTCTGCGCAAGTGCGATCAAATCGCGAATATCTGAAAGAATGAAAGGGATAGTCTGTTTTTGGATTTCTGTCGGGCTTTCGTAACCCAGTTCGCCAACTGCCTTAAGGATATCAGGACTTAAATTGGACTCCGTAAATAAATTCATTAAATATTTTAAAATTTTTGCAAAGATACAACAAATATTTGATTTGTTTTTGAATAAAGTTCTAAATATGTAAAGTTTAATTCAGAATCCTTTAATATATTTTTAATTTTTAAAAAATTAAATCCAAAAAAACGGGCTTTGCGTTAAAAACATGTTAAACATTATTTTTTTTTATTAAATTGGATTGATTTTTTCTGTATTATTTATGAATTTTCAAAAATAGGAACATCGAATGTAAATTTTTCTTTTTATTCCTATGATTTGTTACCGTTGAAATATTCCAGTATTCATGGTAGCATTTTAAGATTTACTAATCCATTAAGAATGTTCGATTTACTATCACTTGAATCGTATTCAAAGTTACAATTATTTTTTTCCAATTCTGTCCCAAATCCCTTTTTTCATCAGATTACAGCTCTATTTTACCGTATTTTTAAGATTTAACATACAATTCTGGGTGATCAAAAAATAAAAATACGCCCGTTTAATTCTTGGTCAGCCTGAGTTTATTTTTTAACTTGGTTCATTCAAATCACAACCCGACTTCCATTAAATTTCCAAAAGATATGAGCACGATAAAGTCCGAAACATTCACATTTTTAAAAGATCTGACCAATAACAACAACCGTGAGTGGTTCACTGAAAATAAAAGCCGTTATACAGAATCTCAGGGAAACGTTATTTCTTTTCTCGATGAACTGATCAAAGAAATGGCCGGATTCGATGAAGAATTAGGCAAGCTTGACGGCAAAAAAGCACTGTTCAGAATTTATAGAGACACCCGATTTTCAAAGGATAAGATACCGTACAAAACCAATTTCGGAGCCTCTTTAGGAATGGGTAAAGGCAGTCAGAAAGGCGGCTACTACCTTCATATGGAACCGGGAAAATCTTTTCTTGCCGGCGGTATTTATATGCCGGAATCTTCTGTCTTGAAAGAAGTAAGAAAAGAAATCTCGTTATATGGAGCGGATTTTCTTAAGATCATCAATCAGAAAGACTTTAAGAAACATTTCCCGGAGCTTGATCAGGATGATCAACTGAAAAAAATTCCACAGGGATTTGAAAAGGAAGACCCGATGGGAGACTATTTAAAGCTGAAAAACTTTATTGTGGTTTATAACCTGAAAGATGAGGAAGTTCTGGATAAGAATGCGGTCAAAAATATGGCTAAGATTTTTAAACTGATGAAGCCTTTCAATGATTTCCTGAATGCACCTTTTCTTTAATATACTCAATCATAATATTTTATATTTTCTTAAACGCAAAGCTAGATTTTTAGAATGCAAAATTTTAAGTTTGCAAAGAGGAAATCAATTGGCACGGATTTGACTAAGCGAGCGTGCCAGAGAACCGTCAAATCGGCTTACCTTAGCTAAAGTTTATGCTAAAAAAAGAATCTGCGCGATCCGTGAAATCTGCGGGAGTTTTTTCTCACAATTTTCACGAATTACGCAGATGTTTATATCCTATCTGCAGTAAAGAACTGCTGTTTTTTTTCTATTTTAGAAATTCATCACATCCTTTACGACTCCATTCTTTTGGGTATGCTGAAGTAACTCAGTTTCTATGAATGTTTTGATCTGATCCTCAGATCCGTTGTTCGGAAACAGCAAATGCACATTGGCTCCGGCATCCAGTGTAAAAAATAACGGAAGACCTGTTTCTCTACGGAAATCCCAGACCTTATTGATCACTTCCATGGTTCCGGTTTTCATCAGGATAAAGGCAGGATCACTCATCATCATCATGGCATGCAGTGTAAGTGCTTCATGCTCTACCAGTTTGATAAAACGTTCCATATCACCATTCTTTAAGATCTCTTTCATCGGAACAAAGTTCTCCCTTGCTTCCTGGAATCTTCTTTCAGCATAAGGATTGGTGTTCATCAGGCCGTGTCCTACCGTTGAAGAAACACTTTTCTGACCTTCATGGATCAGTAAGACCCAGTCATTGAAGTTTTTAAAGATCTCATGAATTTCAGCATCCGGATATGGTACAGCAAATAAGTCTGAACTTCCTTCCACCTCATCGGATGCTCCCCAGACTACCAAGCCGTTGTATAAGCTTCTGCAGGCGCTCCCACTTCCCAATCTTGCCAGGAATGAAGCTTTTCTTGATGATTCCTCTTCAGAAAGTTCATTGGAAAATACTCCGTCCAGTTTCATAAGACATTTTGCAATAGCTCCGAATCCTGAAGCAGAACTTGCAATCCCGGAACTGTGCGGAAAGGTATTTTCTGTTCTGATGATGTATTTTCCTTTCAGAATCCATGGAAGATACTGTTCGATATTTTTGAAATATTTTTCGATTTTTTCGACAAATTTCACTTCTTCATTTCCAGCCAAAAAAGTCTGCACCGAGAAGGGTTCATCCGCCAAAAACTCCATAGAGGTATTGGTTTTACAATGATTCAGCGTATAACTGATGCTTGGGTTGGCAGGGATCTGGCTTTCATATTTACCCCAGTATTTGATCAGGGCAATATTGGAAGGACAGCTTTCTGAAACGGTCTCGGTATGAATGGTAAAATTTTGTTTTCCTAGAAATTCTTGTGTTGTCATAGTCTGATTTAAAATAATAAAACTCTTTTATTGAAACTCAAAAGAAACTTTGCTCCTTTTGTGGTCGATCAAGCTTTATTTCTAATACATTTTCTCTATAATATCTGCGTATTTTTTAAGCACTACATTTCTCTTAACCTTCAATGTAGGGGTAATTTCTCCGGTATTGATATCAAATTCAGCAGGCATCAAAGTGAATTTTTTCACTTTCTCATAATCTGCCAGATGAACCTGTAGTTCTTTAATTTTTTCTTTATACAAAGCTATAATTTTGTCGTCTTTGACAGCGGCTTCCCAATTGGTAAAAGGAATATTATTCTTCTTGATAAAATCCTGTAAAAACTCAAAATTTGGAACAATAAGTGCGGAAACGAACTGTCTTCCTTCTGCTACCAGCATGATCTGCTGGATGAAGTTATTATTGGTGAGAAGATTTTCAATCTGCTGTGGAGCCACGTATTTTCCGTTGGAGGTTTTCATCAGATCCTTGATGCGGTCTGTGATGATCAGGTTTCCTTTATCGTCAAACTTTCCTGCATCTCCGGTTTTAAACCATCCGTCTTCCGTGAAAACTTTCTGAGTCTCTTCAGGCTTGTTGTAATAGCCTTTCATGATGCCGTTTCCTCTGGCCTGGATCTCGTCGCTTTCGTCGATACGGATTTCTACACCTGGTAAAGGTTTTCCGCTGGTTCCATGTTCAAAATGGGTCAAAGGGAAAAGTGTCAGTGTAGCTGTTGTTTCCGTCAGTCCATACCCTACTGTTACGTGGATGCCCACAGAATCGAAGAATTTTGTGACTTCCGGTGACAGTGATGCTCCGCCACAAGGTAAGAACCACATTCTTCCGCCCATCTTCTCTTTAATTTTACTGAAAACAAGCATATCAGCAATAGATTCTTTGCATTTTAATCCAAAAGGAACCGATTGTTCATTTCTTCTCAGTTCTGCAGTCTGCCATCCTGTTGCCAGCGCCCAGTCGAAGATTTTTTTCTTCAGTGATGAGCCTTCTTCGGCTTTTTCTAAAACTCCGGCATATACTTTCTGGAAAAATCTCGGTACCGCACACATCATAGTTGGTTTCACCTCTTCCAGTGTTTTTGCAATATTCTTTGGGTCTTCCAGGAAGTACACCCTTGCACCGCCATATAGGCAAAGCAAACTCCAGCTTCTTTCAAAAACGTGGCTTAACGGCAAAAATGCCAGGGAAAGTTCTTCCTCGAAGTTTTTAAATTTAAAAAATTCAAAGTGAGAATCGAAAGCTTTGATGAAATTTCCGTGAGTAAGCATCACTCCTTTCGGGGTTCCGGTGGTTCCGGAGGTATAGATCAATGTAGCTGTATCGTCATTTTCTTTAGGACAGATCTCCAGTTTAGAAGAAGATTTTGCGATGAAATCTTCAAGGTAAAAGCTGTTGAATTCTTTTTTGATCCAGATCGATTTTTTGGAAACTATGATCATTTCCAATGGATTTTCTTCTTTCTGTAAAATGTCCAGGCATGCATCATATTGCTCCTGACTTCCTACCAATATAGCTTTCGCTGAAGAGTCATTGATGATATATTCCGCCTGTTCTGCATTATTGGTTGAATATACAGGTACCGTGATGGCACCAATCGCCATTGAGGCCAGATCGAAGATCATCCATTCCGAAGAATTGTCTGCGTAGATGGCAACTTTATCATTTTCCTGAATTCCTGCATTTTTCAGAGCATTTGCTGTTTTAAAGACAATTTCACCGAATTTTTTCCAGCTCAGTTCTTTCCACGCCTCATCTTTCTTTTTAAAGCCTATCGCGGATTTCACCGGATGTTTTTCTACATTTTTTAGGATAATTGCTGCTGCAAGATTCATGAATTCAGCTTTTTGTCGTTAATATAATTTTTAAGATGAAAATCAACACTCTCCTTCACAGGAACAAACTGATAATCAATCTCTTTTTTTATTTTATGATTGGAAATGGTGTTCAGAGATGATATGGATTCAATATTGGATTTTGTGATGATTCTCAGCTTCGGAATCAGCCAACCGAAAAGGATATTGCCCAGTATTCCGAGATTTAACTGAAATTTTGAAAGGATTTTCGCTTCTTTCAGTCCAAGCTGTGAACGGATCTGTTTTCCAAGATCTGCATATCTTTTATTTTCGGATATCAGAATAAAACGTTCTCCGAAAGCATTCTTCTCCATCAGATCAATGGAAATCTTAGCTGCATCTCTTACGTCGATATAACTTGTTCCGCCGGAAAATGTAAAACCGTTCTTTTCAAAAGTAGGGAAAATATCTCCGCTGCTTTGTCCCCAGTTTCCGCTTCCGATGATCATTCCCGGGTTTACGATGATGGTATTTAAACCTTCGGCGGAAGCTCTCCACACCTCCATCTCAGCAAGGTGCTTTGAAATGGCATAGGCCGAGTGTTCTTCTTTAGGATTAAATTCAGAGCTTTCGTCCAATTCTCCGTTTTCGTTAAAAATATCCAGAACCGCAATAGTACTTATGTGGAGAAATTTTTTCACATCCGAGCCTTCACATGCAAACAGCAGATTTTCTGTACCTTTTACGTTGGTATGGTACATTTCTTTTTCATCATGAGGATGGAAACTTACTTTAGCGGCACAGTGATAGACCTCATCTACCCCTTTTAATGCATTCTGCAGAGCATCGAGATCATCGAAATCTACGTCTATCCATTCAATCTTACTGAAAAGATCATCAGGATTCTCTGTATAGAAACTGTAAGAATGCCTTACATCGTTTAAATTGCTGCCCGGTCTTTTGGAGGCACGCACGCTTTTCCCTTTTTTAAGAAGTTCCAAAACGATCACCCGTCCCAGGATTCCGGTTGCACCCGTTACAAAAATCATTAATTATTTACTTGATTGCTGACTAAAATATGACAATATTTTCGATCCGGCAATTCTTCATTTTCCCGTAAGGATTTTATGAAAAACTGCTTATGCAAATTTGCAATTTTTAAAGCAGAATTCCGCTTAATTTAACCAATATTATCATTTTGACAGACTTTAGATAATGTAACCACAAAAGGAGCAAAAGTTTTTTTGACACCAACGTTATTTTTTAAGTTCATGTATTTCGCATAGAAAGTACACTTAAGTTTTAGATAAAAATCAAAGATTTCATTTGTGGTGATAAAAAATCTGTGTAAAGTCAATAGTGAATTTTGCTTTGCAAGTAAATCGTCAATTAATGAAAATGTTTGATATAAAAACTTTCATTCTAATAGACAAAAAAGCCCTTCAGATTGACAAAAGGGCTTTTGATTATGAATGAGTGATGATTTTTTATGCCATCACCATATTGTTTCTTCTTGGAGCTTTGTCGCAAAGAACGTCTGCGATACTTTTGGAAATCATATTGTCTTCCGTTAAATTATCCAGCCAGAAAAATTCACCTGCTGCATTGATTTCAATGAAATAATATTCGTCCTCAGGGGAAACAATGATGTCTATCGCACCGTAATCCACATTGTAAACATCTAAAAGTTCAAGAAGTTTTGATTCAATATCTGCAGGAAGATCTGTTCTGACCCATTTTGTCAACAGATTAACACCGTCTTTTCTCCAGTCCACTTTAGCATCTTCAGACTGCTGAGAATCTATTTCAAATGCATAAACATCCTGTCCTACGATGGTAACACGGAGTTCTTTTTTCTTTTCTATTTTCTTCTGGAACTGCATCGGGCAATACACCAGTGTATCCAGTTCTTCAAGCTTATCTTCATTTACCACATTGGTGAAAACAACACTTTCCACACCGTCTTCGTAGATCGCAAATCCGGTCTGCATTTTTGCCACTACATTCTGATGCTTAAGGATGAACTGTCTGGCTTCTTCAGGATTATTCGTCAGGCAGGTTTCAGGAATTTTAAGTCCTAATTTAACCGCAATTTTCAACTGCTCTTCCTTGCTGTCCAGTCTTCTGTAAATACCCGGTTTACCCAGCGCATAAGCATCTACAGACTCTATAAACCCGAAAAGTGTGTTTCGGATCTCACCCATGGCAGCCCCGTAGAATTTTTTATCCAATTCTTCTTTCAAGCCGTTTCCGATATTGTAAGCTCTTCTGTACCAAACAGCAGCAATATCATCAAGACGGTACTTTTTATCTTTGGTCTCAAGGATACTTATCCATTCTCCATCCTGAAAAATGGTGGATAATTTGTTTTCTATAGGATACAGGTCTACATCGAAACGGATGACCTCGCAACCGTTTTTCTCTATGTATTCTGTTACTTTTTCAATTGAAAAATTATCTGCAGTATGCGTAATGATTAGTATTTTATTCATGGGTATTGATTCTTTTTATAAGGTTATCGGCAATTTTTTCTGCAATGGGAAACCCAAGCTCGTTCTGAAGCATTCCCCATTCTCCCTGCGGATTTACTTCCAGGAAATAATATTCCCCGTCTTTCCCTCTGATCATGTCAATGGCTCCGATATACAGACCCATTTCTTGCATCATGGAAGCAAGACCAGACTTTATATGTTCCGGAAGTTCGTAGGCTGACCAGGTATAATCTCCCTGAGCCAGTCTCCAGTCTACATTCTCACTGTTGTTGATCTTTCCGGTAAAGAAATCTCCGGCTAAGTAGACAATTCTTAATTCATACGCTTTGTCAATGTAGGGCTGGAAGATCATCGGACAGTAAGCGATGTCTGAAATATTCTCCAGAGTATCCTCTTCAATGATCATGGTGGAAATCAGATTTTCTCCGTTCATGGTCTTTGCCGTCAGGCTGTGAAGTTTAGCCACTGCTTTTCCTCCGCAGAATTCATGAAAAAAAGCAGTAATCTTTTCTTCATCGTTGGAAAAAATGGTTTCGGGAATTGTAAGACCGCTTTCTTTGGCCAGTTTTAACTGCAGCATTTTACTTCCGTCGATCTTTCTTTCATTCTCAAAAGGATTGATCCATGGAATATTTTCCAGAACAGTAATCAGGTTGTAGCGAAGACTTGCGTATCCGCTCAGGAATATTTTTCGGTACTCTTCATCCAGTTCTTCGGGCGTGTTTATTCCCCAGGCTTTTCTGTGCCATACAGCTTGAATATCTTTGGAATGTATGGCATTTCCGGACTCATCTGTGAGTTCAAATGAATTTTCATTCACGCTGATCTTCTGAAAATGGTTCATACGGTCCGAATTCAGTCTGAACCATGGAATATTTTTGGAAGTAAGATATTCAAAAAAGATATCGATATTGTAAAAATCGTTAGAGTGGGTGATGCAGAGAATCATGTGCCGCTTTTTATTAAAAAAGGAAACTTAATGGTAAGTTTCCTTTGATATGATTGTATTAATACGATTAATATTTTACGTCTTAATCTAATGGAATTGTTGGAGAGTCATCATCTCCGTCAGATGGATATTTCAGCGTATGCATCATGTCATCTTTAGGAGAAGTTACCACGTCTACAGATGGTTTAGTGATCACATCTCTTTCAGGAATCGTGATGATACCACCGCCTTTTACTGTTTCAGGATCTTTCAATTGTTTTTCTAAGAATGACGCAAAAAACGGCTTCTTTTTTGAATTTTTGTCTTTCATAATAATTTAGTTTTGGTTAAAATATATTTGTAATTTCTTGTATACAGAAATTTAAATCACACCATCATCACCGTCAGAAGGATACTTCATAGTCACCAAAAGATCCTTGTTAGGACTTGTTACATGATCAAAGATCTGTGCTGTAACATTATCTTTTGAAGGGATAGTAATGGCATCGTTATCTGTGTCTGTGATAATTCCGGATCCTCCCTGAATGGTTTCCGGATCTTTGATTTGTTTTTCAAGGAATGAAGCAAAAAAAGGCTTCTTTTTTGAGTTTTCGTCTTGCATGGTCATTGGGTTTTAGTTAAAAAAATATTTCGTTGTCATGTTGATTACAAGATTTCCAATTCTCCACCCTCATCACTGTCAGACGGGTACTTCATGGTTACCACCTGATCTCTTACAGGTAATGTAGCATTGTCAAGAAATGGTGATGTAGTGACAACATCTCTTGCCGGTACAGTAAGAACATCAGTAGTAGGTGTAGTAATTCCACCTCCCTGGATTTTCTCAGGATCATTAATTTGTTTCTCTAAAAATGAAGCAAAGAAAGGTTTTTTTGAGTTTTTCTTTTCCATAAGTTAATATATTTAGTTTTTTGAAAAACTAAAGTACAAAAATTTCAATACGTGGGGAAATATTATCCTATTTTAAGAAAATTTTAACTAAATGATTGAATAGGCGGTATTTAATTAATGTAAATCAAGAAATTCCTTCACAAAATTCGCGAAATCAACTGGATTTTCAGCCTGAACCCAATGTCCCGCATTTTTCACAGTAACAATTTTCGCTTTTGGAAACTGCTGTTTAATCCCGTATTCATCCTGTGGAAGGATATAATTTGACTTTTCGCCTGCAATAAATAAGGAATCCCCTTCGAAAACACCAAATTTTATGGCATTCGAAACAAATTCATTATATTTTTCAGATAAAGTTTTAAGATTAAACCTCCAGTTCAGTTTTTTATTGTCATCCCAATATAGGTTCTTGGCCAAAAACTGTATTGTAGATTTTTCAGGAATATACTGGCTCAAAACCGTTTCTACCTCACCTCTTGAACCTACGGTATTGAAGTCTACCGTTTCAAGAGCCTTAATGATTCCCTGATGGTGCGGAGGATAAGCCTTTGGTGAAATATCTACCACGATCAGTTTATCTACCCTTTCCTGGTATTTCAAAGCAAACTGCATCACCGCTTTTCCACCCAAAGAATGTCCTAAAACATGAGCTTTCTGAATTCCGTAATGATCCATATAACGGGCAATATCGTCCGCCAGATCATCATGGGACATGCTGTCGGAATGAAAACTTCTTCCGTGATTTCTAAGGTCAATTAAGTGTACGGGAAGGTATTCACCTAAGTCTTTTCCAAAACTTCCCCAATTGTCCAGCATTCCAAACAGTCCGTGAAATACAAGAAGTGGCGTAACCGTAAGATTTTCGCCAAATATTTTTGAGTTTAAGATCTCCATTTTTTTATTTTAGAAATTAGAGGTTTGAAACTGGAAATTAGAGGTTGAATATTTACAATGCATCTTCGACACAAACTTCCAGCCTCTAATTTCTAACTTCTTTTTTACCATTTTGCCAAACGTTTCAGATACGCCTGAACCGTATTTTCAAGTCCCATATACAATGCCTCAGAAACCAAAGCATGGCCGATTGACACTTCAAGAAGATTCGGGATATGATCAGCAAAGTATTTTAAGTTTTCAAGGCTCAGATCGTGTCCTGCATTGATGCCCAAACCGAATTCTGTAGCAGCAACTGCCGTATCATAATAAGGTTTGATAGCTTGTTCTTTATTGGTCAGGTAATTTTTTGCGTAAGCTTCGGTGTACAGTTCTATTCTGTCGGCTCCTGTTTTTGCAGCATGCTCTACCAGTTCTGGCAAAGGATCAAGAAAAATAGAGGTACGGATTCCTGCGTTTTTAAATTCTGCGATAATTTCTGTAAGAAAATCTAAGTGCTTTTTGGTATTCCATCCCGCATTGGATGTAATAGCGTCGTCTGCATCAGGAACCAATGTTACCTGCTCCGGTTTTACTTCCAGAACCATATCAATAAAAGAGCGGTGTGGATTTCCTTCAATGTTGAATTCAGTGGTTACTAACGGCTTCAGGTCATAGACATCTTTTCTTGTGATGTGCCTCTCATCAGGTCTTGGATGGATGGTGATTCCCTGACCTCCAAATTCCTGAATTTTCACTGCTGCCTCCGTTACACTTGGCGTTTCGCCTCCTCTGGCATTTCTTAATGTCGCAATTTTATTAATGTTTACGCTTAGTTTTGTCATTCTTATTTAGATGTTAGATATAGAAGGTAGATATTAGCTTTTGGGCTTACTTCTATATCACATTATTATTTATTTTTTTAGAGGTTAGATAGTAGAGGTTAGAAATTAGTTTTTGAGCCTACCTCTAGAGCCAGATCAAAATAAGCCGTCGAATCCTACTCACTTCTAATATCTAGCTTCTAACTTCTCCCCTAAACTTTAATACTCACCTGCATCACCTGAAGATCAAATTCTTTTGAAGCTACCAGAAGATGGTCAAAAATATCAGCCTGGATCTGCTCAAAGTGATCCCATTTGGAATCATTCGCGAAGCAATATACTTCAAGAGGAAGCCCCTGCGGTGTAATATCGAGCTGGCGAACCATTCTGACTCCCTCCTGATCAATATCAGGATCATTTTCTATATATTTCTGTGCATAATACCTGAAAACCCCAATATTTGTAAGTTGTCTTCCATTGATGGTTTTATCATTATGTTCCAGATTTTGTTTTTCTTTTTCTATCTCCAGTGTTTTCTGTTCCAGATAATCCGAAATCAGGTTAATTTCTTTTAAACGTTCGATATCTTCTACATTCAAAAATTTAAAAGAATTGATATTAAAATAAACAGATTTCTTGATTCTTCTGGTATTGGATTCAGACATCACCTGCAGGTTTTTGATCTCTGTAGTCAACAAATCGTAGGTAGGAATTGTGGAAACGGTTTTATCAAAATTGGTGATCTTCGTCGTCAGAAGACTTATATCGGTAATATTCCCTTCAATGCTGTATTTTGGAATGCTTACCCAATCTCCCACCTTTAGGTTTTTAGAAGTAGCCACGTGAATCCCTGTTACAAAACCTAAAATTGTATCTCTGAAAACGAGGACCAGAACTGCAGTAATAGCTCCTAAACTCCCAACAATCGTCGTTCCTTTGATTCCGAATATCACGCAGAGACCTACTACAGAAAAGATAAAAATCCCCAGAATCTTTACGGTTTCTGAAATCGCATTCAGCGCCATGATCTTGTAGAAGTCCTGTTTTATGGTGAAATAATACCTGAATCCAGTTAAAGATCTGTATAGCATTCCGGCAAGAATAAGCACGAGGCCTAAATTGATCGATCTGTTGATGAAAATATTGGTTTTAGGCAGTGCCGTTGCAGGAAATATGGAAGGATGTATTCCTCCTACCACCAAGAGCGCGGCAAAATGAGCTACCGAATTGGAGATCTTAGACTGATAAATAGATCGGATGATTGGATATTTCTCATCATTCCTAAAAAATCTGAAGACAAAATTGATTACAAATTTAAAAACAAAGTCAACAATTAAAAATACGGCACACAGCAGTCCCAGCTTGACAATAATGTGGACAATCCAATCCATTCCGCCGGGTGTAACCTGGCTGATATAGATGTAAAGCTGATCGCTTATTTCCTGTAAAAAACTTTTAGTATCCTGTATCTCGTCTTTCATTACAGCAAATTTATAAAATTAAGAATGATGATGTTACTATTGACAATCAATTTTCATCCCAAATATTCAAAAGGCTTCTGTAAATCTTCTTTTTTCCTATCTTGCATTGATAATTTTAAAGTATGGATACAACACTAATTAATATTCTCTGCCTTATTTTATTGTTTCTCGGATTACTGGGAACGTTCCTGCCTGTCCTTCCGGGGCTTTTATTAAGCATCTGCGGACTTCTGATTTATAAATTCGGGACCGATGCAGACCTGCCTATGATTTATATCTGGGCATTTGGAATTCTGACGGCGATTTCTGCAGTTTTAAGTTATGTTATTCCTGCGAAAACAAACAGAAAATACGGAGGAACGCGTTGGGGAAGCATCGGATCTATTGTTGGAACGATTGTCGGGATTTTCATTCCAATTCCTTTGGGCTTTCTAATCGGAATGTTTGCTGGGGTATTTATCGGGGAACTTCTTCATGACAGCAAGGATATGAACAAAGCTTTACAATCGACTAAAGGAGCGTTTATCGGATTCATTTACGGAACAGGATTCAGTCTTGTGGTGGGTGTGGCAATGTTTTTGGTAGTAGTTCTGGATATGCTTGATGTTATTTAGATTGAGATTGGAAGCTGGAAAAGGGAGGATGGAAGTTTCCAGTCTCGTATCTTTAACTCTATAAAAAAAGAAATTATGTTTCACAAAGCCATCATATTCAGTCTGGGAATGATAACCTTAACGGGATGCAATGCCCAAAAGAAAACAAAAAAACCGGATTCAACTTCCGGAACTGCTGCCAACACCAGTGGTACGAAGTCTTCGGTACAAAAAGAAGGAGTCATCTACCTTAATCAGGGAGAAAATAAATTCCTGAAAGAATACGAAATGAATGTCACTTTTAAAGGCATTTCTGAGGACAGCCGCTGTCCTGAAGGCGTTAACTGCATCTGGGCAGGAGTTGCTGTAGCGCAGATTGAAGTGATGGGAACCTATACAAGACCCACAGTATTGCTTCTTGCCTCTTCAGACAATGCAGGCAGAAATTATTACACGTCTGAAGAATTTAACGGATATACAATTTCCCTGGAAGAGATCACTCCTTTCCCAAAATCTGATGGCGGTGTCAAAGCGCTGGAAGGAAAATATAAAGTTGCCCTTACCATCAAAAAAACAGACGTAGCTGCCAGCCCGGATCCTACCAGGAAATAGGCTTCTTTCCTTTTGAGATAAGATATTCATTGATCTTTGAGAAAGGCTTGCTTCCATAAAAACCTCTGTACACAGAAAACGGTGACGGGTGCGCCGATTTTAAAATAAAATGCTTGGCCGGATCAATGAGTTCGGCTTTTTTTTGTGCAAAAGCTCCCCAAAGAACAAATACAACATTCTCTTTTTTATCTGAAATTTCCTTGATGACAAAATCTGTGAATTTTTCCCAGCCTAAATCTTTATGAGAGTTCGGTGTATGGGCACGAACCGTTAATGTAGCATTCAGTAATAAAACGCCTTGCTTTCCCCAGTCATCGAGTTCTTTTGACGTTCTTTCCACTCCTACATCATCCTTCAGTTCAGTGAAAATATTTTTAAGGGATGGCGGCGCTGTTACCTGCTCGGAAACGGAAAAGCACAAACCGTTGGCCTGAAAATCATTATGATAAGGATCCTGACCGATAATCACGACCTCAACATCTTCAAAAGGTGTAATTTCCAGCGCTCTGAAGATTTGGTTTTTAGGTGGAAATACTTTGGTGGTGGCATATTCCTGTTTTACTTTTTCCCATAGGTTTGTAAAATAGGATGTACTTTTTATCGGGGCTAAAACTTCTGTCCAGGTCATGAGGTTGGTATGAAAAATGTGTTAATAGTACAAAAATATCTTTTAATTACTGGATGACCAAATTGGATGATGTGATGATTGGATAATGCGCTAATGTGATGATGAGAAAATCAGTAACCACAGTTTTATTATTTTTTATGTAAACTAAAAACAATATTATCAGGAAAACCTTCATCTGTTCTCCCCTCTTCCAAAATAAAATGGTGTTTCAGTAGTAATTTTTGGGAAGCTTCATTGAGTTTATTTGTGAAGGCTAAAATTTCGCGTAAATTTAATTCATTAAATCCAAAATGTAGAACTGAATCTACTGCTTCGGACATAATTCCTTTCCTGTGATAATCGGGTAACAATTCATAACCCATTTCAGCCGTTTTACGGTCCTCAGAAAATTTCCAGAGACAAATGGTTCCGATAAGATTGGTTTGACCTTTATAAGAGATTCCAAAGAAAATGATCTCCTTACTTTGAGTTCTTCGTTTAATACTTAAAATAAATTCCAGCGCATCGTAATTGGATTTTGGAGAAATCCGCTTTACAAATTTATTGATCTCCGGATTGCTTCGGATCTTTAAAATATCGTCAACATGAATTTCACTGATTTCACTCAGAATAAATTGTTCGGTTTCCAGTTTCATCTTCCAAATTTACTAAAATGAATGCATTACCCTGTTTACAAATGCTCAAATTAATTGATTTTCAAATTAAGATTCACATTTTCTCACTAAATTTGCACTGTGTATATAAATAAAGAAGATTTAAACGAATTAGAGTTTCCGCAATTGCTCGCGGAAATCTCTCCATTTGCGTATTCTCCGAAAACGAGAGAAAAAATTCTTCAACTTCGTCCGATGGAAATTGACGAGGCGGAACTTTTACTGAAAAAAACGTCGGAATATCTTTCGAGTTTTGAAAGTTCAAATGCAATTCCGTTCGATGAGTATGAAGATATCGAAAGTGAGCTGAAAGTGATGCTGATTGAGAATTACCGTCTGGAAAACAGTGCTTTCATCAAAATTAAAACTTTAACTGAACAGATAGGAAAACTACAGAAGTTTTTCCCAACCATGCCTGATACCTTCCCTACTTTGATAGGCGATGTTTCTGTGCTGGAGTTTAAAAAAGAGATCATTGATAAGGTAGATAAGGTCTTTAACCGATTCGGAGAAGTGAAAAGTGACGCCTCTCCTATTCTGAAAGAACTTAGGGCTGAAATCCAGATCGCTAAGAAAGCGATTCAGGAAAATTTCAACCGTGCGCTGTTCAATTACGGACAAAGTGAATTTCTCGATGATATCCGGGAAACGATTATTGAAGATATGAGGGTTTTAGCTGTAAAATCCGGGTTCAAAAAAAGGGTTGCGGGAAGGGTATTAGGAATTTCAAAGACAGGTTCTATTACCTATATGCAGCCAGACAGTGTGGTAAAACATTACTTCAAGCTGAAGGAAAGTGAAGAGGAAGAGAAAAAAGAAATAGATAAAATACTCCGAAAACTCACTGCTGAACTGGCAGAATTCCAACCTCAGCTATGGCAATACCAGGCTTATATTTTTGATCTTGACCTGACGAGAGCTAAAGCAAAATTTGCAGAACAGGTGAACGGAATTCTTCCAAAGATCAACCGTCACAGAACGCTAAAACTGAAAGATGCTTTCCATCCGCTTTTATGGCTAAGAAATAAAGCAGAAAACAAAACGATTCACTCACAGAGCCTGTCATTGACAGATCACAACAGAATCATCTGTATTTCCGGACCGAATGCAGGAGGAAAATCCATTACCCTGAAAACAGTCGGACTGCTTCAGCTGATGATCCAGACTGGAATTTTGGTGCCTGTACATCCAAAATCTGAAATGTTCTTTTTTGAAAAGATCATGACTGATATTGGTGATAATCAATCTATTGAAAACCATTTATCTACGTATTCATCAAGGCTTAAGAAAATGTCCGGGATCATTCGTGAGGCTGATGCCAATACTTTGCTTCTTATTGATGAATTCGGGACTGGATCTGATCCTGAGCTTGGAGGTGCGCTGGCCGAAAGTTTCATGGAGTATTTCTATGATAAAAAAAGTTTTGCCATCATTACGACTCACTATACGAATATCAAACTGGTGATTGAACAGCTTCCGAACGCCGAAAATGCCGCAATGCTTTTCGATGAAGAAACGCTGGAACCTATGTATAAACTTGAAGTGGGACAGGCAGGCAGTTCATTTACTTTTGAAGTAGCAGAGAAGAACAGAATCCCGAGATTCATTATTCATGCAGCCAAAAAGAAGGTAGAGCACGATATTGTTAATCTTGATAAAACGATTGTCAAGCTACAGCAGGAAAAATTTGAAGTTGAAAAACTGAAAACCGATCTTGCCGAAAGGAAAGAATCCGTAGAAGACAAACGTGACAACCTTCAAAAACTAAATGAACAGCTGCAACAGAAACTGTTCAATTTCCAAAAACTGTATGAAGAGGAACACCGTAAGCTTCAGTTTGGAAATAAAATTGAAACTTTTATCGACAGTTATGTAAAAGGAAAGTCAAGAAAAGATGTGGTCAAAGATTTTGTAAAGATTCTTGAACAGGAAAAATTCAGAAAAATAGGCGCTGATAAAGATGAAACCAAACGTCTTCAGGTGGTTAAAAGAAAAATCACCCAACAGCTTAAAAAGGAAGATGTGATTGAAAAAATCGCTGAAACCAATGAAAAACTAGAAGAAAAACGCAAAACCGATCGTGCAGTGTGGATGAAAGAAGGACAGCGTGTCCGTATTCCGGGAAGCACCAGCGTAGGAACCATCGAAAAAATCTCCAAAAATAAAGTGACGGTGAATTATGGTAGTTTTAAGACTACGATTAATGCGGATGAATTGGAGAGGATTTGATGGGGTGATTCGGTAATGAGATGATTTGATGATGATAGGTTGAGGATTTACTTTTTTGTGGATTTTACGACTTTTACCTTTATAAAAAAATAGCGCTGAAAAATCCAGCGCTATTTTATTTTTATTTACTTCTCATTTATTTTTTGATGAATTTCACACGGGTTGTATTTTCTTTATTTTTAAGCTGAATAAAGTAAATTCCTTTAGCAAGATGACGAATATCTACCGTATTCTCAGATGTTCTGCCCTCTCCTGTTTTTTGACCTGAAGCTGAAAAAATCTCATAGTCCATGTCTGATGACAGTCCTGAAATATGTAAAACCTCCGAAGCTGGATTTGGATAGATGCTGATTTCTTTGGATTTTGAAATTTCATCTACAGCCAAGGTCTGATTCACAAAAGTAACGCCGTAATCTTCCACTTCACCGTAAGTAAATGTTCCGCATGAACCTGTCGGCACTGTTTGGCTGGTCATTACCCTCATAGTGGTTCCGCATTGGGATGCCGTTACGAAAGGAGGAACACTGAATGTAGATGTTTTTGGAGCCGTGGAATTGACAGATCCGGACATCATCATTTCGCTAGATTCAAAAACTCCATTAGAATTAAAATCAATCCAGGCTCTTACATAGACTGTTCCCGGTGTACCTGCCCAGTTTTGTTCTACTGACAGGACATTATTTGTGGTTCCTATACCAAGCTGGATGCGACGTGTCAAATCAAGACGATAATCTGTGTAATTGGAAGCTCCTGAAGCGCTCACCATCTGTGGAAGTCCTGTGGACGGAGTCATCATCACTTTTGACAAATGCATCATAGTCTCGTCTACAGATCCGGCCTGACAGTAATTCAACTGGGTATAAAACGTCACAGGAGCAGATATATCTCCTGAAACATTGTCTGTCACCTGAACAACATAGCCGGTACAAGGGGTTAATCCGGAAAGATTACATGCAGTCCCGGCTGAAACAACAACCGCTACCCATGCTCCACCACTTAGCGGTCTGAATCTTACTGTATAGCCATTGGATCCCGGTACAGGATCCCATGTAACATCAGCTGAAGTGGGATTAATATTAGAAACGGTTACATTGGCTGGAGCCGTGAACATTTTTTTTGTTAGAAGGTTTTCCTTGTGATGGGCAGCCTGAAACTGTGGTGCTCCTGTTAAAAACAAAAGCATAAAGAATAGATTTCTTGTCATATTGATTGGGTTATTAATTTTCAGTGGAAAAATAATTTAAATTATCTACATATCATTATATTTTCATTGATAAATATTACATTTTTATCGCATTTCTGTAAAAACACCTAAGTATTATTTGATCAGAAAATAGTTTTCTGAAAACATATTGATCATTTTAATCAAATCCTGTCATATTTTACTGATTCAAAAAACATTTAATTTATATATTTGAGGGATCAAAAAATTTCATCAGATGATTTCCGTAAACAGAGCATTGTACCTCTCCGCTTTCAGTCTATTTTCTTTAGCATTTGTCAAAGGGCAGAATAAAGTTCCTTTCGGTGTTGTAAAAGCTGAGGAAGGCTACGCCAATGTGCGTGTGCACAAGGATAACTACAGAAAAATCGTGGACAAAATCCGTATGCGTAAAGGGGATGTATTTGTTTATGTAAAACCTGCTCCGGGAGAAACGGAATGGATTTGGATCAAATATCCGGAAAAACAGGATGACGAAAAACCTTTTGTAAGATATGAGACTCTTGAGAAGGAAGGTATGGTAAACAAAGAGCGTATTGCTTTCATCGACCAGCTCCCTCAATTTACGCCCTCTAAATCCAAAAACGGAAAATCGCTTATTTTTACCGATAACAGCAATCCCAAAATCCCTACCTCCCAAAGAACCAAAGTGGTAATCGATGTTTACCCTTCGAATGCGAGTTACAGAAAGCAGGAAAAAGATGCAGACGGAAAAATCCTTACCATCGATAAAATAAAACCATGGGGAATTAAGGATGCACTTCCTGAAGGCATGACGGAGATTAAATCGATTCGTGTACAACAGCCGGGCAGAGGTTCTGTTTTTGTAAGGGAAGCTATTAAAAATATGTTCCAGCCTACTATGGATTTCAATAATGTCGGAGTAACCGCTCTTGACAATGATCACATCTACCTTTATATGATCAATGGCTCCGGTGAGAACAGGTATGTCACGCTTTGGGCCATCAAGGAAGGAAGGGTGATGAGCCAGATTATTTACAATAATCCGGAATAATTACCTTTTTTCGCTGTAATATTCTTATTTTTGCCATGAAAAAGTTTAACGCTTATTCATCACAGAAACTGGTTCTGCTTAACGCAGATTAAAAGGGAACCGTGTGAAAATCACGGACTGTCGCGCAACTGTAAGTAACTGAAGTCTTTATCAAGAATCCACTGTGCAGGGCACGGGAAGGAGATAAAAGATGTTACAAGTCAGGAGACCTGCCTATTTCTTTAAACAAAAAACTTTCGCGATTTGAAGTTTATTGATTTGATGGACTGCTTCAGGAATTCCTTTGATTCCTGTCATTGCTCTGTTATTTTGATCTATTTCATTTCGCATTAATTAATAATGAAATATGACTACAGAAGAAAGAATTGCAGCATCCGAAACCAGAATTTTTAAAGCGGTTTTCCCCAACACGACCAATCATTACGATACTCTTTTCGGAGGTACGGCCATGCAGCTGATGGATGAAGTAGCTTTTATCACCGCCACCCGTTTTGCGAGAAAGAGAGTGGTCACCGTAAGCAGCGATAAAATCGATTTTAAAAAGCCCATTCCGGCCGGAACTATTGTAGAACTGATCGGGAAGGTTTCCTATGTTGGAAAAACCAGTATGAAAGTAAATGTAGAAATCTACACGGAACAGATGTACTCTTATGAGAGAGAAAGAGCCATTGTAGGTGATTTTACTTTTGTGGCGATTGATGAATCTAAGAAACCAATCAGAATACTATAATTGATGAGTTTCTGGGCGGCCTGCGGCCGCCCAGAAACTATCTATACTCTGCAAAACAGCAATTTAAAAATCTTTATTTTGCTTTTCAATCTATCTATCTTACAACCTTATCCGTATCCAGACTTCTGGTCAGCAATGTTTCAAAAGCCTCACCCATCTCGTCTGAAGCTCTTGTAATGGCATTTTCCAGCATATTTCTGATCTGTTTTTCGGTAACACCCGCTTCTGTCCAGCTTTTTCCTGAAGTGTGGGAATTTAAGATAAACGGCATTATACGGTCGATGGAGCAGGCAAAAATAGCATCCGGCGTTTTTTCTTCCTCAAATTCCATCCATAATTCAAAGAACTCTGTACGTAAAGGTTCATCCAGGATTCCAAAAATTTTCTGAGCTGAGATCTTTTCTCTTTCAAATTTCCCCACCATCGCTTTTTCATCAAAAAGGAAGGTGTCTCCCGCCTCTATTTCCACAAGATCATGGATGGAGAGCATTCTTATTACTCTTAAAAGATCAATATCTGCGCGGTTTTTAGCGTATGGATAAAGAATCTGTGCCAGGATAATGATCTGCCATGAGTGTTCTGCCGTATTTTCTCTTCTGGAATCATCGGCATTGTAATTTCTTCGCTGTACGTTTTTCAGGGCATCTACTGCCAGGATAAAATCGATCTCCTTCTGTATTTTCATTTCTTTTATTATTTGATCCTATTTTGGGATAAAGTATTTTGTTTTTATGGGGTGTCTGGGAGTTTGGAAACATCCATTACTGGGATTCAGACTAAGATAAAGGCTGAGAGGTATTAAGAGGATAATTTGTATTTTCAACACTAAAACAAAATTATTCTCAAAACCCCGAAACTCTAAAACTCTCCGACTCCCGAACCTGAATTCAGTCTATTCGGTTGTTTTTTTAACCACCCATTTGTTATTGACCTTCTCTTTTATAGTGACTTTAGTGGGTTCTTCACCCATATCTCTTATTTTTTCGTAAACCAGATCGATGCCTTTATTCGGAATCACCTGATATTCGTAAGTGTATAGTAAAGCAGCTCCGGACCTGGCGTAAGTGGTCAACCGTTTGCGTTTGGGATCTACATCAAACATTCCCTGATAGGAGCTGGCAATTTCGGTAAGTTCTTTACTCAGGACAAATTGATTTCTGGTTGAATTAAAAACATATACATCATACGAAGCACTTCCATAGTTTCCTCCGCTGCCGTTTCTCAGGGCGACATCTTCTGTTCCGTCAAAATTGAAATCATCAAATACTATGGGATCATCATGCATCAATCCTGAAGTAAGCGGTAGTACATCTATTTTTGACGGCCTGAATCCTTCTTTAAAAGATAAAACCATATCATCGGAAACGAGTGTCTGTATTTTTCCACCGTTTTTATTGAATAGGATAATATTTGCTTTATGCCTGCACTGATCGGTAAAGCATTCTTCCACATTAATTTCAGCATTATATTTTTTGGAGGCGTCTTCAATTGCAAAGCGGTATTGTCCGAAGCACAGAGGCCCCAGCAGCAGCAATGCAGATAAAGACCGGAATAAAAAAGATGGATTTGTCATTTGGTGTAACATTAATTTAAATATTTCATGAAAATTAAGAACAAAAATACGAATCGCGAGCCACAATTTGTCATTTTTTTGACTGATTTTAACCTTCTTTTCAATTATCCAAATTTTCATTAAAAATTTATTCAATTGAAAATCAACAACTTAATATATTTCTTTTAAAAATCCCACTACTTTGTATTGCATATTACCATTTTAATTACATATCTTTGTAATGTAAAATCGGAATAGGTTCATCTAGCTAGGAACATTATTCTGAAAATATAACTAATTAACAAAACTTATTAAAGATGAATACTGAAAATACCAAAGCGCAAATGCGCAAAGGAATTCTGGAATTCTGTATTTTAAGTCTCATCAACCATCGTGAAATGTATGTTTCCGACCTTATCGATGAGCTTAAAAAAGGAAAACTGGATGTAGTGGAAGGAACCCTCTATCCTCTCCTTACAAGACTGAAAAACGGAGAGTTCCTTTCCTACAGATGGGAAGAATCTACAGGAGGACCCCCAAGAAAATATTACCAGATCACAGAAAAAGGAAAGCTTTTCTTGGACGAACTTCAAAATACATGGGCTGAACTGACAGCGTCAGTAAACCAAATCACTCAAAAAATTTAAAAAACAAAGCTATGAACAAGACACTCTCAATAGGACTCGCAGGTTTTTCTTTCACTATAGAAGAACACGCATATATAAAGCTCAGCGATTACCTGAATGCACTGAGAAGCTCATTGGATGCTTCAGAGGAGGAGGAGGTAATGCATGATATAGAAATAAGAATGGTAGAAATCTTCAGAGATTCTTTAGGAAAACGTGAAGTGATCAACGATACAGACGTAGAGAAAGTAATCGCACAGATTGGATCTCCTGAAAAAATCGAAGAACAGGAAGAAGCTTACTATTCTGAAAAGAACACGAAAAGAACACACCAGACAGGTGCAGAATATACAGACAAAAAACAACTGTTCCGTGATCCGGAAAGACAAAAAATCGCCGGAGTATGCGCAGGATTGGCTCACTATGTAGGAATGGATATTACCGCAATGAGAGCCATCTGGCTGGGAATCTTTGTACTGGGTATTTTCACAGCAGCGATTTCTTCTTCACTGATCGGTCTTCTGTATGTGATTCTTTGGGTTGTACTTCCAAGAGCAGAAACAGCTGCAGATTTTTTGAAGATGAAGGGAAAGCCTATGAACTTCGACAATCTTAAAAGTGAATCCAACAAACTGGTTCAGTTTGCGAACGAATCTACTCAGAGAGTCGGAGAAATGTACAACGAATCCAAGCCTTATATTGATAATGCAGGCAGCGGAGTATGGAATATCCTGAAATACTTTGTAGGATCAATCTTTGTACTTATGGCGATAGGAAGCATCATCGGTATATTTGTGATCTTCGGATTGTTCGGTATGGATGCAGATTTTCCGGGAGCCAATGAGATGAGATTCTATATGGATGACAACAATTTGGACAAAGTGCTGGTAGCTATTATGATCATCGGATGTCTGATTCCTACCATTCTCTTCAGCTTATTGAGTATCCGTATATTTTCACCAAAAACCAAGCTTAGAAATATCGGATGGGTAATCGGAGGACTGTTTCTTTTACTGATCGGACTTGGAACCTATTTCGGAGTAAGTATGGCTAAGAAAAACCTGATCTATAAAGGCAGTAAGGAAGACACGGAAAATATTGCCATCAACACCACTTCTGATACCCTTTATGTAGATGTGAAGCAGGTCAATATTCCTCAGAATTTTACCGCTTACGATGACGATATTTATTCCGATAAGAAAACGGTGTACAAAGAAGATTATATCTCTGTAGAAGTTACAAGAAAACCTGAGGTGAAAACACCTTACCTGATCATTAAAAAAGAAGGAAACGGTTATAACGTTCCGGTTCAGATCAACGTACCTGTAGAAATCGTAGGAAATAAGATAATGCTTCCAAACTACATCAAGTATCCGTATGAGCACAGATTCAGACACTACAGAGTAGATTACGAACTTGTGATTCCTCAAAATGCAGTAGTAATTCCTGTGAAAAAAGACGGAATTGATTTCGACGGAGATCTTAACGGAGACGGGATCAATGATGACGATCAGGACAGAGATGAGAACGGACACATCAGAATCGAAAAAAATAAGATTTCTGTAAACGGTTCTACAATTGAATACAACTCTGACGATAAAGACAGCATCATCATCAACGGAAAAAAAGTTCCCAGTTCACAAGCTGATGTAGTGATTGATTCTATGAAGTCCAGCATCAAAAAGATGAATAAAAATGTAGACATCAAAATCAAAGACGGGAAAGAAATCTCCATACAAACTAAATAATTAACTTCAGAGAGTGCAGGAGGTGTGAATGGAAGGCAACCGTTTGAAATTCACACTCTTCTTCTCTCAGAAAACAAAAAAAATACTATTATTTAGTTCGTTATGTTAAAAAAAAGTAATACCTTCGTGTAGTTAAAATAAATTAACCTAATCAATAAAAAACACCCCTAACCATGGTACAAGTTGCACTAGAAATTGTAATGAAGATCGCAGATTTAATCAGCGGTTTGTTTTAAGAGCGATAATATTTCAATATATTTGTAAAGTATAACCTGTTTGGTTATACTTTTTTGTTTTAATCTAAAGATATATGAGAAAACTGATAGGTAAATTAATGTTAAAGATGCTGGGCTGGAAAGTCGTCCTGCAGGGCGATGTAAATAGCCTGAACCGATGTATCCTCGTGGTGGCACCACATACCCACAACATGGAATATCTATTGGGAAATCTTGCCTATTGGTCATTAGAAAGGCCTTTGAAAATCATCATCAAAGATGCCCATACAAAAGCATGGTACGGAAGTGTGGTAAGAGGACTTGGAGGCATCGGGATCGACAGAAGTCAGAAAAATGACCTGGTGAATTTCGTAGCCAAACAGTTTGAAAAAGAAGACTTCAGTCTTGTGATTACGCCCGAAGGTACAAGAAGCTGGGTTCCGAAATGGAGAAAAGGATTTTATCATATGGCATTAGCGGCCAAAGTCCCGATCGTTCTGGCAGCAGGAGATTTCAAAAGAAATATTGTTTATCTCGGCTATACCATTCCTTACGAAAGAATCGCTTCTGTTCCATTTTCCGAGATCATGGACGAAATTCAGGAATATTATATTAAAAATGATATTGTTCCTAAGATCCCGGCCAACTGGAACCCGAATATTAAAGGAACCGGCAACGATGACGATGCCAAAAGCTAGAACCCAAAAGTCATCATCAGATTATCAATCATCAATTATCATTTATACTCATACAATGAAAGGTCAGACTAAAGAAGAACTCCTTGTGTTCCTAAACAGCTGGGGAAACGGGGTAACATTAGCCAAAACACTTGAAATACAATTCATCGATATCGATGTTGAAAATGAAACCTTAACGGCTACGATGCCGGTACAGCCAAAAGTACACCAGCCGTTCGGTATTCTGCACGGAGGAGCAAGCTGTGTGCTGGCAGAAACGCTGGGATCAAGCCTGTCTAATATTTTTATCGACGGCAGTAAATATTATGGGGTAGGAACAAATATCAATTCCAATCACCTTAAAAGCAAAAAAGACGGAATAGTAACCGCTACAGCCCGCTTCATCAGAAAAGGAAAGACCATGCACGTTTCTGAAATCGAGATCAGGGATGAAAAAGGAATACTCATCAATCATACCACGATGACCAATAATATCATTCTGAAGTAGAGAAAAAAATCAATTAAAAATATAAGGCTCAACAAAATTGGGTCTTTTTTTATATACTTGCTGCAACCTTTTTCTTTTTTGTCATCTTATAAGAAAATAGTAACCATGAAAACACTTTTTTTACCATTCTTAGCAGCACTGCTATTTTTCACCTCTTGTCGTCAGGATGATGATATTAATTCTTTAGAAAAAAATACAAACGCGGTTGATCTTTATACTGCAGGCGCCGAAAACAATAAGGCCTGCTATTGGAAAAACGGCCAAAAAATTATTTTAGCAGGAGGAGACGGATTATATGTACATCAAATTATTGTAGACAATAATAATGTATACGCAATGGGAGGCAAAACGACTGAGTATTTATCTTCAGGACCCAAACATAATTACCTTTGGAAAAATGGCATAAAGTATGATTTGGAGCAGTATTTAGAAGGAATTACTCCCAACGCAGGATCAAATTTTAATAATTATATTAACCAAAGCATGGTTATAGAAAACGGAAATATTTATTTTACCGGTAATACTATAAACCCGGCTTCTACATCATCTCAGGATCGATATATATTTTGCATTTGGAAAAACAACGTAAAAACAGTAGTACAAACCTCTGACTCCCCGACACATTTCGGAGCATTTTCCATATTCAATAATACAACCTATTTACCTTCATCCAGAAGAAATGTAACACTCGACCCTGTTACCAATACCTTTACGTGGGAAGTTGGCTATTATAAAAATTTACAATACAGCTCTTTGGCCAACGATTCAGGTGTTTACGGATTTTATTCTGATAATACAGGTGTATACGCTCACATTAAGAATGTTTTCACCAATCTGTCTTATTTTAAGAATCTTCAGAACAATACTATTTTATCTGTTCCTTCCAATATTGATCAAAGCCAAATCAGCAATTTTGTATGGGATGGTAATGATAAATACTATATAGGAACTGATTTTTACTATAAAAATAATGTATTGGTACCCGTTACCGAACCGAATGGTTACAACAAAATCGGCTCATTTATCATTAAGGATCAAAATATTTATACAACACGGTATAAAGAAGGAGGAAATCTGGTAAAGGTATTCATCAACAATACTGAAGTTCAGAGTATAGATATTCCGCCACTGTTGGATCCTAATGTAGGAGGAATCTTATCCATATATGCAGATTAATGAAGAAACTAAACTGGCAAAAAATATACAGCGAGCACTCCCCAATACTCTTGGGGATTTGCCGTAGATATATACCGGATATCTATGCGGCAGAAGATATTCTTCAGGACAGCTTTATCACAGCCATCCAAAAAGAACATCAATTGAAAGATGAAAAAGTCCTTTTTGCGTGGCTAAAAAAAATTGTTATCAATAATGCTTTGCAGTACTTACGAAAAAGCAGCCGTGAACATTTCATTCACCCTGAAACTTCAGAAATATCCGAAATACCATTAGCAACGAGTGAAAATATGGAAGAAAAAAACCTTGTTCTTACCTACGATTTTACATGTGAGGAGTTGCTTTCTTCTATTGACCGCCTTCCCTCCCATCATAAATCGGTATTTAATTTATACTGTCTGGAAAACCATTCCCATGCAGAGATTGCAGGGATGCTGGGAATATCCGTCAATACTTCGAAATCACATCTTTTGAGAGCAAAAAAAACGTTACAAAATTATCTGGTCAATCATGTACTTAAGCCGGACACTCCAAAAAACAAAAAGAAGATGACCCAACTTCTTATTTTCCTGGGTTTCGGAAGTTTGTTATGGGCCCAAACCATCAGAACCAGATTTTCGAACTTTTCTATAGAGCCATCCAAATCTTTTGAAATTCCCGAATCTATTCAAACTAAAAATATCAATTTTCAGTCGTCATCAGGGGTCAGTTTGAAAACAAAAATCATAGCTGCAGCCGGACTTTTGGTTATTATATTAGGTTCTGTCATGTTCTTCTGTCCCAACAACAATATTCCGGATACTAGCAATATTAAGGAGCAAAACAATGAAACGGTAAACGAAAAAGAGGAAATCAAAACAGAAGTTTCGAGTAAGTCTATTACAAATATAAGTACGGAATCTGCCGTCAATAAAGAGATTACAAAAATTAACACTGCTGAAAAAGATAATGCACCTGAAAAGGTTACAGGTAAAATGACACAAACAAAGCCTAAAATCAGTGGAAGAGATTCTGCGGAAAGCATTCCCAAAAAGATCATTGTTGTAAAAAAAATCATTCAGAGAGACACTATTTATGTTGAGAGATAAACCCATTATGCCTGTAACAAAATTAATCTTCATCATTTCTTTTCTTATTCTGTATCCTCTTAATGCCCAGAGAAAAAAGACGGATACGCTTTATGTGTACGAAAAAGTCATTGTCTATGATACCGTTTATTTAGAGAAAGCCATAAAGGTAAAACCGGTTGGCATCTATTCTAAACCTTTGGTGATCACTGATACGAATATTGTTCCTGAGGTATCAGGATTTAAGTATATTACAATTTTAGATACAACAAAAGGATTAAAGATAAAAACCATAAAATTCGATTTTGGTGTGGAGGCCGGAATGGGGTTAAAAAACAGCAGCTGGGCTAAAGAATCATCTGAAAACAGGCAGCAACCCGGGTTCAATGCGGGTATATGGATTTCAAGAAGTATTTATAAACGATTTTCCATGATGCTCTCCGCACATTTTTATTACTGGAATTCTACTTTTGACCTGGATGCCAACAAAGCAGAAACCTGGCTGGACGGCTATTATTTTACAGAAGACAGACAACCGCTTCTGTTCCAAAAATTTAATGATAAACATCTGGAATACGCATTACAGCTGAAATTATTCTATGAATGGAAAAAGTTCAGACCTTTTATAGGTATTTTAGCCAATCAGAATGTCTACAAGATGCAGTTTATGGTTCCTGAAAACAATGTTCTGAACAAGCTTGATGATTTTAAGTCTAAAGAAATCAACTTCGGATATTCTTTTGGAATCCAATACCGGATTATGCGTAAGTTTCTTCTGTCTTTAGAATATCAGGAATATAAAATGAGAAATATTTCGTTAAAAAACTCTGCTTTTAATTTTGACATTTTTAAGACTAATAATACCTTTGCTGAAAGGAAAATCAACCTGGGAATTTCCTATACCATTTCCAGCTGGTGATTTTCAAAATCTATCCATAATTAATGATTTATTTCAAACTTCCTTTCGACGAAACATTATATTCAACTGATCAGCAACAAAACAAAGAATCCGTGAGTTTTCGGTCTTTTGATCTTTTGAGGCAGATTATTTTTGAAGGTAATATCATCAACGCCTCTGAGCAGTTTGAAAACAATACCATTACGAATGAAAATCTACTGAAAGATGAAAGTCATTTCAACGAAGAAACCAAAGACGAATATATAACTACCCTTCATCAGGTCATGGATGTCATTAAAACTCATGAGCTTCCCAAATTAGTGTACTCAAGAAGAAAAATCTTCACAGATTTTAAAGGAATTGATTTTAAAGAAAGTTTTAAAAAACTCTGTACATCTTATCCCAACGCATTCCGATACCTCTTTAATGATGGACAAAATGCCTGGATGGGTGCTTTTTCGGAAACGCTGGGAAAATTCAATAAAACAACCCATCAGTTTGAAACCATGAGCCTTGCCGGAACACTTCCGGTATCTGAAGAATGGACAGAAAAGGAAATTGAAGAGCAAAAACCCGTCACTTCTTATATTAAGGACATTCTTGAAAATTATTCAGAGAACATAGAGGTGTCGGAAACCTACGATCATATCTCGGGAAACATCAAACACCTCAGAACAGATTTTAAGGCCCGTATACAACCTGACGATCTCGACAGCCTCATCCATGACCTCCACCCTACTCCGGCAGTCTGTGGAATACCAAAAGATTTCTGCAAACAGAATATCCAGAAGTTTGAAAAATTTCCACGTGAATTTTATGCCGGCTTCATTAAAGTAGAAACTGATGAAAGTGTCATGTATTTTGTCAATCTAAGATGCGCAAGATTGTATAAAGATTCCGTACACATCTTTGTGGGTGGCGGTATCACTGCGCAGAGCGATGCGGAAAAAGAGTGGCGTGAAACAGAGCTGAAATCGGAGGCTGTTTTAAGGAATCTTGTGGTTTCTTAGTACGTAGGTGGCTTCGAGTACCTCAACCACCAAGGGATTTGCCTTATTATTTCCGGATGTACACTTAGTTTCATATGTGACACACTGATGGAGGCACTCGAAGAGATCAACTGCAAAACTTGAGGAAGAGATAATTTTTTTTTACGCAAAGTTCTATGAAAAGTGCTTTTGAGTTGGAGGAGGCAAAGAGTTCGACTTCGTCTCTGATGAAGCTTTCGGATAGAGCGCCTACTTAATCGAATCAATGAAAATTGATTCCGCCTTTGCTTCCCTTTATCATTAGTGTAATCAATTTCTTTGCGTTAAAAAAAACGTATCCGCTTCCCAAGTTTTGAAATTGATTCACCAGAAGCCACCAGCAAAAAACAAAAAAACCTCCTTCACTTGAAAGAGGTTTTATTATATAGAATAATGTGATTCTGAGATTATTTCTTCACTCCGATCCTGCTCCATGTATCCAGCACGAAAAGCAAAATCAGACCGAGAACTGCTGAAGCGATTGAAAATACAAACTTCAGGTTATCTTCTGATAAAAGATCCGTCTGCCAGTCTAATGCATAAAGATTGATGGCAATAAAAACGATAAACACAACTAGAAATACTTTATAAAACTTCTGCATGATTCTTAAAAATTAATATAGTTCTGCACCAATTGGGCAAAGTTAGCGGTGAATAATTTTATTGAAATCGCCAAAAGAATGATCCCGAAAACTTTCTGAAGAATAGACAGCGTGGCCTCCCCCATTCTGTTTTCCAGCCACTTTGCTGATTTCAGCACCAAATATACGAAAATTGTATTGAGAACAATTCCTAAAATAATATTAATGTCATGAAATTCAGCTCTGAGAGATAACGTTGTGGTAAGGGTTCCGGCACCGGCAACCAGCGGAAATGCAATAGGGACAATGGATGCCGCCTTTGCTTCAGTGGTTTTATTGATCTCGATTCCCAAAATCATTTCAAGCGCTATGATAAAAATCACAAAAGCACCGGCAATAGCAAATGAATTAACGTCTACTCCGATAAGCTTTAGAATTTTGTTTCCCACGAAAAGAAAAACAATCATGATCACCCCGGCAGTTATGGATGCCTTTCCGGCTTCTATCTGGCCAAACTTCTGCTGAAGGCTTACCACGATAGGAACAGAGCCAATAATATCGATCACGGCAAAAAGAACCATAAAGCAGGTAACGATCTCTTTAATAGAGAAATCATTAAATATTTCCATCTCTTTGTAATTAATAATTTCGCAAAAATATGAAAAAAAAGTGATTATTTGCTAATACGTGAATACAAATTAACAACTGCTTTTAAAAGTTCGTCCATTCCCTCTGCAGATTTCAAAGGTGAGTATTTTTCCATTTGAATTCTTTGTGACAGATTTCTATACTCCTCTGCAACAGAAGATCCTTTATGGCTTTCCAAAAATGTTCTGAATTCCTCGGAAGAACTCTTGAAATACTGGTTTCTTACCTCAAGATCCATTTCTTCCAGCGTATCAAAAAACTTTTGATAATCTTCATTATCCTTAAGATTTTCAAGATAGCTGAAGTAATCATTGATATCCGTTTTCAGTGTTTCTCTTATTTCCCGTTCTGTTTCTGCCACAGAACCAAGCGGTTTCGGAGATGCTGTTTCTCTAACTAACGCTCGTTTTTTTTGCCAAGTCTTAAATAACAGATATATTACAAATAACCCTACAAGAATGGCAATATTGGTTAAAAGAATATTCCAGTGGAATTTACTTTTTTCTTTAACCTTAAATGTAGTGGTCTTCAGAACCGGTGTATTTACGGTTTCTAAAAGTGTATTGGTATATTCGTTTACCTTTTCAACCGTTGTACGGGATTCAAGAATCTGATCATGTGAAAATGCATTCAAAGCTAGGTTTTCCTGTCCAAGATCTACATATTCGCGGCTGGCCGGATCAAAAAATGCAAACGGCTCAGTCTGAATTGAAATAGCCCCTGCTTTTTTCGGAATCACCACATAATTAGCAAACACTTCTCCCTTCATTCCCGTTGTTCCGGGAGCTACTTTAGAGGTAATTTTCGGCGTAAACACTTCATAGTCCGGAGACGCTAATATCTTTGGAAGATACATATCAGGAAGATTTCCTTCTCCTGAAACTTTAACGATAACATTGATGGGTTTTTCAACCTCTATTTTATCTTTTGATGCATGATAAACATTCACGCTGAAGTTCCCTACTGCATTTTTGAAGTATTCGGGGGATCCTTCCGGAAGTTTTTTTACATTAAGTTTTACTTTATTGGAAACAATTTTATTTTTATTCGCATAGGAACTTACCGATGCTGATACGGAAGGAACTTCTACATAACCTGCTTCATTGGGAAACACCATAAAAACGGCTAAAGTCTGTGAAGCCATATTTCCGGCGCCCGAAGGATCAATCTCCGATTTGCTCATGCTGATAGGATGTACATTGATGTTATCCTGATGCGGAAGACGGACATCTTTCACCTTTCTGAAATTGTCCATGTTTTTAGAGTACACCCTCAATACTGCTATGGTAGGCTGATCCTGATACACCTCACGGTCTTCAATCTCCATATTCAGATACATCTCCCCGGAAACATTACTCGCCAGTGATCTTCTATCGATAATATCTTTTATATTAACGTCAAAGGGTTCGGTTTTATAGATCTTATTACTTACGGTTACCAGTACGGAACCAATCTTGATTTTTCCTTTTTTCTTAGGCTCAAGAGCAATTCTCGATACTTTCTGGGTAATAAGGGTATTGGTAGCCGGATCGATCACAGTATTCGTTACGGATCCGCTTCCGATGATGTTGAATTTTGAAAGGTCAGGAAGCTGAAAACCTGTTTGCTGAACAAGGTCAGTTCCGTTAAGTTCAAGAATGATGGTCAGGTTGACAATATCTTTTCCGTTGTATTCGGTTTTATCTGTTTCCAGAGATAGGTTGACCTGTCCGTAAGAAATTACGGATGCAAAAATAAATAATATGTAAATTAATTTCTGCTGCATCACCAATCTTTTTCGTTGCTCTGCGGCGTCGAATAAGAGTTCTTATTTAAGATTTTTCTGGCGGTTTCTTTTTCTTTTTCGCTTACTTTATCTAATATGGCATTTTCAAGGTCTTTAGGGATCTTCCCTTCATTATTCTGGTTCTGCTTAGGAGTATTTCCCTGATCGCTTTTCCCTTCATTCTCGGGGCCGTTACCCTGATCCTGCTTCTGATCTTTTTTATCGCCTTTCTGATCATCTCCTTTGTTCTGATCATCACCGCCGCCACCGCCTTTTCCTGAGTTATTCTTCTCGTTATTTTGCTGCTGTTTTTCTTTTTCTTTCAGCTTGGCAATTTCAAAGTTCTTTCTCGTCGCTTCATTATAAGGATCCTGCTTCAGGGCCTGCTTATAATAATCAGCCGCTTTTTCTGGCTGGTTCATCTGCATATAGGTATTTCCAAGGTTATGAAGGGCAGCCGTCTTATCGGGCAGTGTCTGCGAAAGCTTTTGTGCTTTGTCAAATTCTGCTTTGGCCTCTTCATACTTCTTGCTTTTATACAGGGCATTCCCCAGGTTATAATGAGCTGTAAAATCTTTTTCATTCTTTTTTACTGCCTCCATATACTTGGAAGATGCGCCATCATAGTCTTTACCGTTGAATTTCTGATTGCCTTCATACACCAGTGTACGGTAGTTTTCCTGACCAAACATCAGGTTTGAGCATGATAAAGCAATAAAAAACGACAAAAAAATGATTTTAGTATTCATTACCTGCAAAATTATTCGTTTATATGTTAATAAACAGACTTGTATTTGTTAAAGTTCGGTTAAAGTATTTATTTAAAATATTGATAAACAAAGAATAAAATATTATACGTTGAAATCTTTTTTCGGGTTCAATATATAAATTAAAAAGAAGAAGAAAATGGATACTATTAAAAAATATTGATAATAATGATTGGCGTTCTGAGATCTCACCAAAGTCTGTGCGGATGAAGCCTTTTTATTCATGGCATCGATGATCTTATTGGGTGCCTCGTTGATGTTATTTCCATCGATATAATCACCACCTGTAGATTCTGCCATCTTTTTAAGGGCTTCGGTCTGTCTTTTGGAAATAACCGTTCCGCCATCCATATCTGTTTTGTAGCCCATCAGCTGTCCGAAAACATATTCTGGTACCGGTGCGCCTTCGTCTGTTCCTATTCCTACCGATGTTATAGAGATTCCTTCTTTATTCGCCAGTCGGATGGCTGCATTGTCATTCCCTTCATTATCTTCCCCATCACTCAGCAGAATGATCTTTCTTGAACCCTTGCTTACATTTTTAAACTTTTCAGCTGCAGCTTGCATTCCTTTCAGAAAATCCGTCCCCTGAACCTTCATCGAGCTTGTTTCTAAAGCACTTATGTAAGTTTCTGCAGTCCCGTAATCTGTTGTAAGCGGCATAATGGAAATAGCTTCACCGGCAAAGATCACAATCCCGATCTTATCATTCTTCATCTTCTGCATGGTGCTCAACATCAGATTCTTTGCTTCCATAAGACGGCTGGGATCAATATCTTCCGCATTCATAGAATTGGAAACATCCAGCATAAAAATTACATTATTAAGCCTTTGATTGGTTTTCACTTCTTCAGAACCATTCAACAGATCGATAATGGAAAATATCAGGAAAAGTGTTCCCAAAAGATATAAAACGGGGAAAAACTTTGTAAATCCCGATCTGTGTTCAAATAAATTATCGTGAAACCGGCTGTCTGCAAAAATCTCCCTCTTTTTCTTTTTCCATTTCAGATAACGGACCAGAAAGAAAGACAGCAGCGGTAAGAGCAGCAGCAAAAGTAAATACCAGTAATTTCCTAAAGACCAATTCATCAGCTTAAAAATTTATATAATACCCATCGCAGCAATGCATCAAAAAACAGCATTCCAAGCGCGATCCAAAGGAAGATTTTAAAATATTCATCATAGTTATACAGCTTGGAAACCTTAATGTCCGATTTTTCCAGTTGATTGATCTCATCATAAATTTCCTCCAGACTGCTGTTGGAAGTCGCTCTGAAATATTTCCCTCCGGTAGTCTGCGCTACTTCTCTCAAGGTATTTTCATCAATCGTCACTTCCGTTTCCGTGAAGATCAGATCCCCGAAAATATCCTGTGAAGTAGGCATCAGTGCAAAACCATTGGTTCCGATCCCTATGGAATATATTTTTATATTATTGTTTTTGGCCAATTCTGCAGCGACTTGCGGAGGTATTGCATTCTGAATATTGCTGACACCGTCTGTCATCAGAATCACAACCTTACTTTTAGCTTTGCTTTTGGTCAGATGATTGACCGCTACGGAAAGTCCTTCTCCTATCGCTGTTCCCGGTTCAAGGCCTGCAGAATTAAGGTTTTTAATTTCATCAATCACCACCTGATGATCCGAAGTCACCGGCACTTTGGTAAATGCTTCTGCAGCGTAAGCTACCACCCCTATCCTATCGTTCGGGCGCTTCTGAACAAACTTAGTGGCAATATCTTTTAATGCGGTAATACGATCCGGACTAAGGTCTTTGGCAAGCATACTCAGTGAAACGTCTATAGAAAGCATAATATCTACCCCTTTGGTATCATCCCGGTCCTGAGAAACTGTAAATGTTCTCGGTCTGGCCATCGCAATAATAAGGGCAGAAAGAATGATGTATTTCGAAAGTTTAAGTAAAACAAGCACCGCACGGATTCCTCCGCTGTCATCCATATTCTGGATGGTAGGGACTTTTATGCCTTTCTTTTTCTTCCCTCCCGCATCTTTAATAAAAAGGGGAATGAACAGCAGAAAAAGCAGCAGGAACCACGGACTGTAAAATTCAAAATCAGGCATCCTTTCTTAAGTTTTCAAATTCTAAATCTTTTGATGATCTCTTCACAAAATCGCGGATATCTGCAAAATCTTTTTCCATGGTAGTCTGGTCAGGAAAAGTCTTGGCGAATTTCACCAGGTCCCCTCTTAAAAATACATCTTCCACGATCTTTTCGTTTTCCTGGGAAATGGTGTTGTTCTTTTTCATGACCTCAATAAGATCGTCGGTAAGTAGAACATCCGCCGGAAGATGGTATTGTCTGGCGATGAATGTTCTTGATATTTCTATTAATTCAACATAAAAGGAACGGAAATTACCGTCTTCAATGTATTTTTTCTTTTTTAAAGAATCCAGCTCTTTTAAAGTCTGATTCGTTGCAACCGCAGGTGAGCTTTTCGATTTTCTGCCCCATTTGATAAACATAATGACCGCAATAATCAGTGCAATCACGGCAAGGGCAGCTAAAATGTAGAACTTATAGAGCTCCCAATAATCTTTGGTTTCAAGCTTTACTTCCTTATTATTCATGATATCATTGATCTGATCGGCCTTTTGAGCGGTGTTGATCACATCAATTTCATAAGGAATGGTTTTTAATATCTTTCCTCCCACATTGAATTCCAGTTCGGGAATGGTAAATTTCCCCTCGTCATAGACTGAGAATTCAATTTTTCTTTCGTAGAAATTCTGATTCTGTCCGATGCTGTCTTTAATTTCCTCGAAATGGAAAGGAAGCAGCTCATTTTTAGGCGCTGCAACAACCTGCAGGTCATGCACATTGTCAATTTTAATCGTTAAACGATTCACTTCCCCCAAAGCAAGGGTCTTTTTTTCGAGCTTCGAGGACAATATCTGTGAAAATGCATTTACACAGATGAGAAAAGACAGTATGAATAATATTTTTTTCAATTTCAAATAATAGAGTTAAGGCGATGCCTTTGTTATTGATATTTACTTCTTCTGGAAATAATTATACAGCATTTTTGAATAATCGGCACCGGTGCCCATATTCATAAAGCTGGCCGAGCTGTTGGCAAAATCTTCTTCCAAAGCGCGGACTTTCTGTTTCTGGGCTTCCGCAAACGTATACCTCCACCTTGCACTGGAAGTATTAGCCCAAACTTCTTTTCCTGTTTCGGCATCATGCAGAAGGGCATAACCAACATCCGGGATTTCGTTATCTTTTTCGTCAAAGATCCTCATCCCAAGCAGCTGATGCTTTTTTGATGCGACTCTCAACATTTTGGAGTCATACGTATCTTCAAAATCCGAGAAGAGAAAAACCAGAGATTTCCTTTTGAAAATCCCCATCATATATTCCATCGCTTTATCGATCTTCGATACAGCAGATATATAATCTGCCGTCAGGATATTACTGATGATCGAAAGGATATGTTTTCTGCCTTTCTGCGGCGGAATCACTTTATATACTTTATCAGCAAACAGGATCAGTCCTACTTTATCATTGTTCCCGGCAGCCGAAAATCCAAGGCTGGCAGCGATTTCCGCTACATATTCCCTTTTCAGCTGGTTTTTGGTTCCATAATCCATGGACGCGGAAATATCTACCAGGATCATCATGGTCAGCTCTCTTTCCTCTTCCATCACTTTGACGAACGGTTCACGGAACCGGGCTGTTTTATTCCAGTCGATTCTTCTGATTTCGTCTCCAAACTGATAGGGGCGTACTTCCGAGAAAGTCATCCCCTGTCCTTTAAAAGCACTGTGATACTGTCCCATAAGCGAAGCTTCCGTCTTCTTTCGGGTACGGATCTCTATCTGCTTTACTTTTTTTACAATATCTTTTATTTCCATAATGCGTTGCGGGTTTCGAGTTGAATGTTTTTGAGTTACGGGTTGCGTTTCCATCTTCTAACTTCCTTTCTTCCCTTCTCGTTAATCCTTCAGTTCAATCGAAACATTCAGCCATTCATTGTCAAATTTCGGGCTGTATTTTTTATAAAAATTAATGGCTGGTTCGTTCCAGTTTAATACCTGAAAAACCATTCCGCTGTATTGGTTTGATTTTCCATATTCCAAAGTGGCATCAAACAAAAGTTTTCCGATCTGTTTTCCTCTCATTCTTTCCGTCACTACAAGATCTTCAAGATACAGTCTTCTTCCTTTCCAGGTTGAAAATCTGTCATAATACAGGGAAATCCCTACAATTTCATTATTGAGTTCAGCAACAAAAGCTCCCCAAACTGGAGATTTCCCGAAGCCATCTTCGATAAATTCTTCTAAAGTTAAAGTCACTTCATGAAGTGCTTTCTCGTATTCTGCCAGTTCACGGATCAGCTCCAGCATGGGAGCGCAATCTTCCTGAACCGCTTTTCTGATGACCACTTCACTCATTACGGTGCCTGAATTTTAGCCAGGATTCTGCTCACGATCTCTTCTGATGTAATTTCTTCCGCCTCAGCTTCGAATGTAAGACCAATTCTGTGTCTTAATACGTCCTGTGCCAATGCTTTCACATCTTCAGGAATCACAAAAGCTCTTCCCTTCAGGAATGCATACGTTCTGGATGCAATCGCAAGGTTGATGGATGCTCTCGGAGAAGCTCCGAATCCGATGTAGTTTTTAAGTTCGGAAAGTCCGTAATTTTCAGGATAACGGGTTGCAAACACCATATCCAGAATATATTTTTCGATCTTTTCATCCAGGTAAATCTGATTGATCAGTTCTTTAGCATCTACAATATCCTGCAGTGAAATCACAGGCTTGACAACCGGTTGATGAGAGGTTGAAACCATCCTCATCACCGTTCTTTCATCTTCAAAACTCGGATAATCGATTTTACATTTCAGCATAAAACGGTCGCTCTGAGCTTCCGGAAGCAGATAAGTTCCTTCCTGATCAATCGGGTTCTGAGTAGCCAGTACCAGAAACGGTTTTGGAAGCTTCATCGTTTCATCACCAATGGTCACCTGCTTTTCCTGCATCACTTCCAGCAGTGCCGACTGAACTTTTGCCGGCGCACGGTTGATCTCATCCGCCAACACAAAATTCGCAAAAACAGGACCTTTTTTTATGGAAAAATCGTTGTCTTTAATATTGAAGATCATGGTTCCCACCACATCCGCCGGAAGCAGATCGGGGGTAAACTGTATCCTTGAAAACTCACCGTGAACAGCTTCTGCCAGGGTTTTTATCGCCAGGGTTTTTGCCAGTCCGGGAACCCCTTCCAAAAGAACGTGACCATTTCCAAGAAGTCCTACCAACAGGCGGTCTATCATATATTCCTGTCCAATAATCACTTTGTTGATTTCCTGTCTCAGAAGAGAAAATAAGTAGTTTTTTTCTTTTACTTTTTCCGTCAACTGGCGGATATCTTCGGCTTGATATGTATCTGACATAGCTTTAATTAAAATAAGTGGTAAATTTCTGATAAATACTGGCATTAATCAACATAATGAATGCCATTTTTGAGTTAAAGTTTGTTAAATATTCCGGGATTGATAAAGCAATGAGCTCCCTATAAAACAACTTTCACTGTATAAAATCAATTCATACAGTGAAAGTTACGGTAATATTTTGTTATAAACAGAGTGTTAAATTGTCAATCGTCAATTTTGCTGCGCAAGTGAATGGTGAACGGTTCCCTACTGGTAAAAATTCACTATTGACAATTCACAATTCACTAAAGTTTCATGTCAATGGTCAATGTTGCTGCGCAAATCAATGGTGAATGATTCTCTGCTAGTAAAAATTCACTACTGACGATTTACATTTCACCTCTATTAAAGTTTAGTAATCTTAATGGTAAATACATTTTCCGGCATATCGACTGTTTCTTCATAAGCTCCGACGTTGATAAAATATTCAGTTCCTGCCGTCGTGGTGAAGGTATAGGTTTCTGCAGCTCCGCCACCGCCGGCATCTACTGCTTTTATACATGTCAAACTACTGCATGTCCCGCTATAAATATCCATCTGTGGATCATAAGCACTGCCCGAAGGCATCGTGATTCCTACTTTAAACTGACCACCGTCTCCTGTAAATTTAAACCAGGTTCCGTCATTCATGGCATCAGCACATGAGGTTATAAATCCATTATTATTAGTGGCAGATACGCCGTCACTTTGTGTATATTCATAAGGAAATACAGATGCTGCGAAAGCTCCTGAACATGCGTCATTGGCAGGAATCGGAGGAATAGTTTTAAAGGTAATATCTGCACAGCCCAAAGACTCAAGGCCGGCTGAAACTGCAGTAACTTTTAAATAGTAGTTTGTATCGCGGTTAAGCGCAGTTGATGGAGTGAAATTAACCCCGGTCACTGTCTGCTGATTAACAACATCCGTCCCGCCGGGAATTGTTCCCAATGAAATTTTATAAGAATCTGCGCCTTGGACTGCCAGCCATCTGATATTAGGAAGTAAAGCCACAGACTCGGTACCGTTTGTAGGATAATTCACAAAAGGACAATACGGGCCTGGTTTAGGGGTCAATCCTGAAATGGTAACTGCAGATTTGTAATCTGCTCTTATTCCTCCCGGTGGCGTTGCAGGATCAACTACCGCACGATCTCCCTTATAATAGAGAGTAGAATACTGAATATGCGGATACACACGGAAAGCTTCATCAAAATTATTGATATCGATACTCTGAGAATTTTCCCTAGCAGCGATCACTAAATTATCTGTATTATTATAGGCAAATGGTGTGGTAAAAGTCACTTCTACTTTATTATTGGTTTTGGTCACAGTCCCTGTGAAAACCTGAGTAAGCTGTGCAGCCGGAATCCAGTCTGTACCGGATGTAAATGCTGTTTTTGCAGTATGCCCCAAATAAACGGTCCAGTCTGAGGAATCATTGATTGTGGCAGACGGATCCAGATAAAATGTAAGGCCAGTAATATTTCCCGCTGCTGTAGCATTCAACTCCTGTTTAGGATAGATCTGCTGAACATATGAGTAGGAAAAAAAACTGCTGACAGGTGCAGTGCCGACATTGGTGCTTGTGATATTCAAATTGATTTGGGCGCTAGACAGCGAAACTATCAATAACAAAGATAAAAGTAAAATTCTTTTCATAATTAATAAAGTCATCAATAACAATGATGCTAATTTAATAATAAAGTTTTGATATTTATAACAAATATGACTATTTCACCCATTGGGTTAATTATTTAAATTATTATTAATAAAATGATGGATAAAAACAATTCAGAAAGTCTATTTGGTAAAAATAATTCATCAACACTTATAAATAATTTACATAATCAATAAAAAAATAACGTATATTTTAAAATTAAACAACCAAAAAACAACTTTAAATAGATATTTTAATATATTTGTATCAAATGCCAATCATATGTATAAAAAGCTATTTTTTGCGAGCCTTTTTGTCGCGAGCCTTTTTCAATCACAGACCAGCCGTATGAATCTGATTTCAGATGCCGTTTATTATGACGGTTACGCTGCAACGGTATCGGATCCGGTACCTGCGGGTCTTATCAGGCTGGGAAACACCAGATATGCAAGGAAACTTACAGATGCTGAACTCAATTCTTTTAAAGCAAAAATTGCCATGAGGGTGAGCATAGGTGCTCTTTGTGACAATTATGACCGTCTGGGAAGTGTTTATTTAGCCATGGTTCCGAAAAACCAGCCTACCTATACGATGAATGATGCAAATGTGAAAAGAATCGAAGTTGGCAGGTACATTACCCCGTTTATGAGTAAAAACCGGACTCCTAATGAGGTTCCTTATACCTATGATCTAAGTAATATGTACAATGTATTTCATGATGCTGCATTGCGTACCACCTATGATATGTATATGGAACTGGATGTTTTCGGTGTTCCTTACGCAGCTCAGACACAGGTTGCCGGATGTGCCGGAAGAATTGATGTTTTCTCAGGAAATCTTACGTTCTTCTCAACGGATACAGGGGCCACCATTACTGATCAGAATTCTATTGTACCTATATTAACCTATAAGACATTAAATAACTATAACAGCACAGATGTTCCCGGTGAAACCGTCCGAATTGTTAATTTCAATCTTCCCAGCGCTGTTACCAATGCCCAATTTTACGTGATATCTACCCCTCATGGTGCTAACGCTGGTGGTGAAGAGTACGTAAGAAGACAGAATTATACGTATATAGATGATGTGCAAATGCTCACCTATACTCCCGGTGGAATTTCCTGTGAACCGTTCAGAGTATACAATACACAAGGCAACGGAATCTATGGAGCAACTCCGAAATCATTTGCAGAATGGACTTCATGGAATAACTGGTGTCCTGGCAACTCAGTTCCTATCAGAGGATTTACTATGCCTACCATAACCGCTGGAAATCATACTTTAAAACATACCATTCCGACAGCTGTTTTCAATCAACAGCAGGGTGACGTATATTTATCTGTCTATATGCAGGGCAAAAGCAGTGCAGTACTGGATGTAAAAGATATCAAGACGGTGGATGTAAGCATCTACCCCAACCCTACTTCGGATTTTGTGAATATAAGATCCAAGTCGGATGTAGCTTCGATAAGTGTTTTCAGTGTTGAAGGAAAAAAATTAGCCGAAACCCGCGGAGAAAACAAAATAGATATTTCAACCTATCCTGCAGGAGTCTATTTGCTGAACATTATTTTAAAGGACGGAATAACATTCAAGCACAAGATTATCAAAAAATAGATATACATAATCAGATCTTATAAATTTAAAAACATACAACTCCTTTGAAAATTTTTCAGGGGAGTTTTTTTGTTTCGAGATGTGGGATGCGTGGATCGTGGTTCGAAGCAGCCAACAAACAGTTTCAGACTTAAACTTAACTCTAAAAGCCAAAAACTCTCACACCCTCAAACCCTCAAACTCGAAACCCGCACCTCACACCTCACATTCACCTCTTTTTTCACGATTTAAGAACATTTAATTTAATCCTTTAACCAAAAAATTGTCACTTCCAGTTTATTAGACTATTTTTGGTGATTAAAAAATTTTGTAAAATGAATTATCATTTTCAAGCACACAGACAGGTGAGAAAGAACCTTTTAGGCATCTTACAGAACACTTCACACGAAGATCTTCTGTTGATTCCTGATGGTTTCAACAACAATATGTACTGGAATATTGCCCATACCGTTGCTACCCAGCAGCTGCTGCATTATTATCTGAGCGGAAATCCATTCAGAATTGATAAATATTGGATCGAAACCTATAAAAAAGGCACTCTTCCGAACCTGAATGTACAAAAATCCGAAGTGGAAGACCTTGAGTTTTTACTCACTGAAACTTCAAAGATTTTGATGAAAGATTATGACAGTGATTTCTTTTCAGACTATACTCCGTACACCACAAGTTTCGGAATGGATCTGAAAAGCATCCAGGATGCCATTATCTTTAACAACATGCATGAAAGCCTGCATTATGGTTATATCATGGCACAGAAAAGAGCAATATTGGGCGAAAAATATTAATGTTTTGATGATGAAAATTTTCCTTTTACGGTTTCTCCTTTTTGGATTACTCATCTTCAGTATGGTGAATTGTTCCCCTAAGAATGAGACGGTAAAAACGCAGTCTGCTGACAGCCCTACCAGGCCATCAGCCGATACTGTTTCAGAGGTTCATCAGCCGGAAATAAAAGCCCCTGAAAATTGGAAAGACATTTTCAAATCTGTTCCAAAAGAATGGACCATGCTTACCAAAAAAGACTCGGAATACATCATCTACATTCCATGTGATTATCAAAATCAAAAGATCATTTTGAGCCACAAGGGAAAATATACGCTGGAGCATATCATTGGACAGGATGCTTATTATTTTGAGATCAAAAATATTACAAAAAAAGGAAGTACATACCTTTTTGAACTGCATGATGAAACTGCAGAAAAAGGTCAGGAAAATGTAAATTATACATTGGATATAAAGGATAACAACCAGGCAGTATGGGGTGTTTATAATGAGGAAAGAAAAACAACGGAGATCACGACTACAGATTCTGGCTTTGAAAGCAGATACAAAACAGTAGAAGAACCTCCCTGCCTTGACTAAGTTTAACAACAGAAAAAATAAATTTTGACAAACGAAAACAAAAAAGACGATTTCATTTTCGGACTTCGTCCTGTAATAGAAGCTATTGAAGCGGGAAAAACAATTGATAAGATCTTTGTGCAGAATGCACTTCAGGGTCCTATTTATGCCGAGCTAAAGACTATTTTAGCCCAACATAAAATCCGTCCCAACTATGTTCCCATTGAAAAACTGAACCGTTTTACAAGAAAAAATCACCAGGGTGTAGTTGCTTTTATTTCAGATGTTCCGTTTCACAGAGTGGAAAATATTGTTCCGCAATTGTTTGAGGAAGGAAAAACGCCTTTCCTTTTAATCCTTGACAGACTTACAGATGTGAGAAACTTCGGGGCAATTTGCAGAACAGCAGAATGTGTTGGCGTAGATGCCATTATTATTCCTGAAAAAGGAGGAGCGCCTATCAATTCAGATGCCATCAAAACGTCTGCAGGAGCACTTTACAATATCAAAATCTGTAAGGAACCGAATCTTGCCCATGCGGTAGATTTCCTTCAGCAGAGCGGTATTTCAGTATTTGCAGCAACTGAAAAGGCTCAGAAGCTGATCTATGATGTGAATTTCACAGAGCCTTGCGCGATTGTAATGGGAAATGAAGAAACAGGAATTTCTAAGGAAGTGATGCACCATTCAGACGAAAAAATAAAACTTCCGATCGAAGGAAAAACACAGTCACTGAACGTATCTGTAGCATGCGGAGCGATTTTGTATGAAGCGGTAAGACAGAAAATCGTAGCGGCTCCAAGTGTATAATCAGTAGGGACAGAAGTGTTTTATGATAGCGTTTATGGTATCGTTATTGATACACAGAACGGAAATATCAGTAAAATTTAAACTTAAAAAATTTCAAATGAAAAACGTAGCAGCATTCATGCTTATCTCATCTATAGCTCTTGTATCTTGTAAAAAAGAAACGGCAACCATCACTAAAGTAGATCCTAAAACAGGAAAAACAGTTACGGTAGAAGTTCCTGCCGATTCTGTAGCTAAAGTGGCGGAAAACCCAGCGATCAAAGATTCTGCAGGAGTTTTCACTCAGACATTCAAACTGGAAAAAGGAAAGACTTATCCTCTTACCACTTACCAGAGAGACGTAAAAACGATGGAAGATCCTCAGGGAAAATCAATCACAGCAACAAGTGAGTCTACTGACGAAATGAATTTCACGGTAAACGATATCAAGGGAAATGTATATGACATGACACTTAATCTTGTGGCTAAAAGAAATTCACAAAGTGCGCAGGGTAAAACCATCATCGTAGATACCAAGCAGGCTATTCCTAAAGAAGATGACCTTAAAATGATCTGGAATATCAACAGAGCGCTTACAGGTAACAAGCTTAACATGAAAATGGACACGAAAGGAAATGTGATCTCTATTACAGGTTTTGATGCAGTTTATACCAAAGTGACCAATGCGGTAGGAACTCTTGTAAAAGATGCTAACCAAAAGGCAAGCGTTGTAGCCAGTCTTAAGGAAACTTTCAACGAAAAAGTATTGAAAGAGCAGCTTTCTAAAAACTTAACGATTATCCCTAAAAAGGGAGCTAAAATCGGAGAAAAGTGGACGACTACTGAAAATGCAGATGCAAGCGGAACCATGAAGGTAACTTCAAATTATACATTAAAAAGTGTAGGAAACGGAACTGCAGAAATTTCTGTGACAGGAGGAATTCCTAAGAAAACAGAAAAGAAAACGCAGGGACCTATCACGCACAGTCTTAGCAGCGAGCTTGCTCAGAACGGTGTGATTAAGTTTGACCAAAGCACAGGATGGATCGCCAACCAGAATATTGATGTAAAAACGACACAGACCGAGACTATTTCAGATGGAAAACAGTCACAGTCTATGAAAAGCATCTCAAAATCTTCTGTGATGATCAATCCTTCTGCAAAATAATTGAATTAAAGACGTTTTAAAGTCTGAAGATTTAAGATTGAAAGGGTATTGGAGTTTGAGAGGAAGTTGTTATCGTTGGTAATCGCTTTCAGGATTATTTTATACCCTTGAATTTTAAACTTTAAGCTTTAAACCATATACTTGAATTTAAATTAGAAATTATGAAGTACATTCTTGAGTTAGTACTCTCAGCCATTGTTATTTTCTTTGTCTGGAATATCCTGAGAAGGGTGTTCTATAAATCTTTTTACAGTTATAGGTTTAATAACAATAGGGATAACAAACAGCAGCAGGATCTCAACAACTCGAATAAGAATAAACAGAACCTCAACTGGGATGCAGAAACAGTTGACTATGAAGAGGTAAAAGAAAGTAAAGATAAAAGGTAAATATTCCAAGAAATAAAAGATAATAACCAGCATGGCTAAAAATAAAAACTTAATTTATATTGCAATTTCACTCGTTGTATTTATAGTTTTAGCATTTTTATACTCCACCCCTGTTTTTTCAGGAAAACAGCTTTTTCAACATGATATCGTACAGTACAGAGGAGGCGCAAAAGAACTCCTCGACTACAGAGCCGATACCGGAAACGAAACCTACTGGAGTGATTCCATGTTTGGCGGAATGCCCACCTATCAGATGGGAAGCCAGTTCAAAGGTGACATCATCAAAAAGATCGACAGCAACCTGAACTTCCTGCCAAGACCGGTCAATTATCTTTTCCTCCTTTTTGCAGGATTTTTCTTCCTTGGAATGGTAGCCGTCAGAAACTGGAAGTACGCTTTACTGGGCGCCACTTTCTTTGGCTTATCCACCTATTTTTATATCATTATAGCGGCAGGACACAACGGTAAAGTAAATACTATAGAGTATTTCGCACCGCTTCTGGCCGGAATTATATTAGTCTATATCCGGAAACAATATATCTGGGGATTCATTGCAACTACCCTGTTTATGGGGCTTCAGATTGCAGCCAATCACCCTCAGATGACGTATTATCTCTTCCTGGCCTTAGGATTTTTATTCCTTTCTGAGCTGGTAAGAGCGATTCAGAAAAAAATTCCGATGAAGCATTTTCTGATTTCATCAGGAATTATTGCTGCTTCATGCGCGATTGGGGTCGGGATGAACTCTCAAAGGATTATGGCCAATTCCGAGTACATCAAAGAAACAGTACGTGGAAAGCAGATCCTTACCAATGACAGCCATACTTCAGGAGAAACAGGACTGGATAAAACCAGTATTCTGATGTGGAGCTACGGAAAACTGGAAACACTGAATCTTTTCATTCCAAGGTTGATGGGTGGCGGAAGCCAGGAACCTGAAGCTAAAGAAATGATGAATAAAGTTCAGGAAATTATTCAGGAAAATGTAGGCTCACAGGCTGAAATGGACAGGATCTCAAAAGGATTCAACGGGGTGACCTATTGGGGAGACCAGCCAGGAACTTCAGGCCCCGCCTATCAGGGAGCCGTGGTATGTTTCCTTGCTTTATTAGGATTCTTCTTTGCATGGAAAAAGTACCGTTACTGGATCCTCGGAGCATCCATTCTGACTGTTCTATTGGCGTGGGGAAGCAACTTTATGCCGCTGTCTGACTTCTTTATCGACTACGTTCCTTTTTACAGCAAATTCAGAGCACCATCTTCTATTCTGGTCGTTGTGGAATTATTATTCCCGCTGATCGCTATTATCGGGATCTACAGGTTCTTTACCGATGAAAAATTAACGGAGGAATACAAAAAGAAAATCCTTATGTATGTAAGCGGAGGAACTTTAGGGTTTCTTCTGATTCTTCTTCTTTTTGGAAAATCACTGCTTGGCTTTTATACAGACGGTGAGAAGACCTATTTCCCGCCTTTCCTTTTGGATTATCTATCTGAAGAGCGATTTAAATTATTCAGAATTGATGCGATAAAAGCATTACTCTATGTAGCTATAACAGCCGCAGTTCTTTTCATGACCATGAAGAAGAAACTGAGCCAGAATATCGCTTTGATCATCATCGGAGCCGTGAGTTTATTCGATCTTTGGACGGTAAACAAACGTTATCTGAATGATGAAAATTATGTAGACAAAGTATTTGCTGAAAATCCTTTCCAGACGGAAAGTTCAGATCTTCTGGCGGAAAAAGTTCAGGGAAATCCGAATTTAGAATCTATCGTGGCGAATGTGAACGTTAATAAAACGCTTGAAACCATTGCCGAAAAAGACAAAACACACTACAGAGTTTTCAATAATATTTTAGGAACATTCAGCGAGACGAATACGTCTTATTTCAAATCTTCAATCGGAGGCTATCATGCCGTAAAACTGAGAAGATATGATGACGTGATCAATGAATATTTCCAGGTGATGGACTCTGTGAAAGTACCCAATATCCTTAATCTTCTTAATGCAAAATACTGGGTAATGGGCGGTCCGGACAAGCCTCAGGCCATGCCGAATGCTAAAGCCAACGGAAATGCATGGTTTGTAAGCGACCTTAAGTTCGTGAACACCCCTGACGAAGAAATCAAGTCTATCGGGGTCATCGACAGTAAGAAAACAGCTGTGATGGCAGCAGAAGATAAAGCCTATTTCACAGGGAAAACAGTGCAGACAGATTCAACGGCATTTATCAATTTAACGAAATATCAGCCGAACGAACTGGAATTCAAATCTCAATCGAAAACCCCGCAGTTAGCTGTATTCTCTGAGATCTATTATCCTCACGGATGGAAAATGTTTGTCGACGAAAAGGAAGTTCCTTATATCAAGGCAGATTATCTTTTGCGTGCGGTACATGTTCCTGCAGGAACTCACAACATCAGAATGGTCTTTGAACCGGAAGTGATTGAAAAAGGTAAATGGCTGTCGCTGCTATGCTTCGGACTGTTTATCGCACTGAGTGCATTCGGGATCTTCTGGACGAATAAGAATAAGAAAAAAGAACAGCTCGTTGAGAAAACTGTTTAACGTTTAAAAGTTATTGTTCAAGGTTAATGGAACAAAAAAAAATACTGATTATCACCTATTACTGGCCTCCTGCGGGAGGTCCTGGTGTTCAAAGATGGCTGAAGTTTGCAAAATATCTGCCCGAATCCGGCTGGAGCCCGGTGATCTACACGCCCGAAAATCCAAGTTATCCCCTACTCGATGAAAGTCTTTTAAAAGACGTTCCGCAAAATATAGAGATTGTAAAAACCAAAATCTGGGAACCTTATCAGCTGGCTGAAAAGCTGAATAAAAGCAATAAAAAGTTCAAAGCCGGACAGTTTGATGTCGGCAAAAACCAAAGCTGGAAATCTAAGCTTTCGATCTGGGTGAGAGGAAATTTCTTCATTCCGGATGCCAGAGTTTTTTGGGTAAAGCCGTCCGTTAAATTCTTAGAACAGTATTTAAAAGAAAATAAAATAGATGTGATCGTGACTTCCGGGCCGCCCCACTCTCTTCATATGATTGGTCTCGGACTGAAAAAGAAGTTTACGGATCTGAAATGGATTGCCGACTTCCGTGATCCGTGGACAGAGATTTCCTATTACAAACATTTAAAGCTCACCAAAAGTTCCGACAACAAACACCGCCAGCTTGAAAGTGCTGTTTTTAAAACTGCTGATATCACTCTGGCTACAAGCTATACCGATGCTGAAAATTTCAGAAAAGCGGGAGCCAATGCCGTTTGTATCACGAATGGGTTTGATGAAAGTGATGCTTCTGCTCCACACATCGAAACAGCAAACAGACAAAATAGTGATTCTTTTACATTAAGCTATATCGGAGTTCTCGAGCAGTTAAGAAATCCTGAAAATCTGTGGAAAGTTCTTGATGAATTAGTCAAGGAAAATAAAGACTTTGCAGACCATTTTACATTGAAATTTGCGGGAAGGGTTGATGATAAAATTCTTCAGTCAATAGAAAATTCAAGCCTGAAAAACCACATCCTGAATTTGGGTTATATTTCCCATGACAAAGCTGTGGAAGAAATGGCGAGCTCCAACCTGTTACTGATCACCAACTTCCCAAATCAATCTTCGAAAGGAATTATTCCCGGGAAAATATTTGAATATCTGGCGACCGGAAAACAGATTATCTCTTTCGGTCCTAATGAAGCAGATGTGTCGAGGATACTTGAAGAAACTGCCTCAGGAAAACACTTCAGCTACGAAGATTTTAAAGCGGTTAAAGATTTCATCCTTGAGAAATATGAGCTTTGGAAAAAAGGAGATCTGCTTGAAAACACTCAGAATATAGAGCAGTTCTCAAGAAGAAATCTGACTAAAAAACTTGTTGAGATTTTAGGTTAATTTGGAACAAAACAAGAACAAAATATAATAGATGCTTCGACTACGCTCAGCATGACACTTAGTAAACTTTACGTTATATATTAGAGATGTCATGCTGAGCGTAGTCGAAGCATTCTTATTATAATCTTGCGTTATTTAATGATAATGAATTCACTAAATTGTCCACTGGTCATTCACAACAGCCACCAGATATTGTTTACCCTGAAATTCTTCAAAAACAAAACGGATGGTTTTCCAATCCATTTCACCATTCTTTTCAGTACCTTTTATATAGTTTTCGGTGAAGTCTTTGCCGGGATATATTTCCTTTAAATTATTAAGTGAATTTCCGCCAGCCTGAAATTTGTTTAATGAATATTGTGATCCTGTGAAATCTTTGGAGAAGACCCATTTCGTCAGATAATCATTGATGCTGGCTTTGTAAGGATCTCCTGAACCGTCCTGAGCACCCCAGGTAAATAAAGTCTTTGTCGGCTGAAACTTTTCGAAATCTTCTTTAGAAAAATGTTGGTCTTCCTTAGGATTTACAAATCCATACATTGAAAAACTGATTCCTTTTTCAGGATGAATGAATGATGTGAAGGTTTTATAATCTTTATTTTTCAAAGCCTGCAGAATTAAATCATTAGTTGCTTTTACAGCTGCTTCATCTGTTTTCTTCTTCTGTGCCGTGTTTTCAATATTCTTTTCCTTAGCCAGAGCCATAGAATCTACCACGTTGGGAACAGGCTTTTCCGGGGTTTTCTTACAGCCCGTCAATAGTGCTAATACGAATATTGGAATAATAAGGTTCTTCATCTTTTCAATTTTTTAATGCTGAAGAAACACCAAAACTGGTGCCAATACAATCGTATTCATAGATAAGTTCTGTTGTCTATTTTTCGCTTCATATCGTGGTTTTAAGTAAATTTGTTCTATGGAAATTTTAGACATCCTCATCATCGGAGGCGGCCCCATCGGTCTTAATTGTGCCCTTGAAGCCCAGAAAAATAATTTAACCCATCTGATCATAGAAAAAGGAACCATCGTCAATTCCTTATACAATTACCCTTTATACATGCGTTTTTTCTCTACGGCTGAAAAACTGGAGATAGATGGCATTCCTTTCATTTCTACAGCGCCCAAACCCGGACGTCAGGAAGCATTGGAATATTATCAGGGGATTGCAAGACAGAGGGAGGTCAATATCAATCTGTATGAAAGAGTTCTGAAAGTTTCCAAAAGCGGGAATATTTTTGATATTGAAACGTCAAAAGCAGTTTACAAAGCAAAGAACGTTGTTATTTCCACAGGATTTTATGACATTCCGAATCTGATGAATATTCCCGGAGAAGACCTTTCAAAAGTGAAGCATTATTATACAGAACCTTATCCTTATGCAAAGCAGAAAGTCGTTGTGGTGGGATCAAGTAATTCTGCAGTAGATGCAGCCCTAGAAACATATAGAAAAGGAGCCGATGTAACGATGATCATCCGACACTCTGAAATTTCACAAAGTGTCAAATATTGGGTAAAACCGGATATCGAAAACAGGATTGCCGAAGGAAGTATCAAAGCATATTTTAATTCAGAAATAAAAGAAATCACAGAAAAAACCGTCATTTTTAAAGATAAAAACGGGCAAACCAATGAAATTGACAATGATTTTGTTTTGGCACTGACCGGATATCTCCCTGATTTTGATTTTCTCAAAAACTCAGGAATAGAACTGCAAGGTGATTGTCTGAATCCACTCTATCATCCGGAAACGATGGAGACCAATGTCCCGAATTTATATCTGGCAGGCGTTGTTTGTGGAGGAAAGGATACGCATCTTTGGTTTATTGAGAACTCGCGTATTCATGCGGAGATGATTGTGGGGAATGTTATTTTAAAAAAAGAACCGAGAGCCTAGAAACAAGATTTAGATGCCAGATTTCAGACATCAGATATCAGATGTTCTTGTTATACTATACAAAATTCGTTAATCGAAAGATATACGGCTCAACACTATACAGTAACCCTTGCGCCCCTTCTGGTATATTCAATGTTTGAATAAAAATCTTTGATTTTTTGAGAACTTATGTGATTTGTTGTTGATACTTTTTCCCACAGATTTTCACTGATGTTTGCGCATATTCTCCTGTATAAAAGACACTCTAAACTCTCCAACCCTAAGACTCTCCCACTCTCTTCTTCAGCATCCACGGGATTACAAAATAAAACCCAAGTGCAATGCCTATCGCTAGTACACCGGTTCCTATCCATAGCGTATTGAACCCTAGCTTATCTGCAGTCATAGTCCCTACATAAGGTGTAATGATAAAGGCTAAAGCTACGGATATCCCGTTCATTCCCATGTATGCCCCTTTGTTGTTTTCACCGGAACGTAAAGCGGTTATCGTAGACATAAACGGCAGAGTCCAGATTTCACCGATACACAGCAGCGTCATGGAAACAATAAGAGTAAGGATGGAATAGTCAAATGCAAGCATTGCATAGGAAATACCGCACAATACAGTTCCTATGAGTAGCGTAAAGGCCAGACTGAAATACTTTTCCGCGATCTGTACAAAACCCATTTCAAGCAAAACAATTAGGAAACCGCTATAACCAAGGATATACCCAATATTTTGTTGGCTTAAATGTGCCGTATCTTTATAGAAAATAGTCAGTGTGCTGAATAACTGGAAAAAACAGATAGAAAACAGCATACAGAAGAAACTGTAAAGCAGGAATTTTCCATCGCGGTACGGGGAGTTCTCTTTTTTTACAGCAATGGCTTCTTTTACTTTTTTCGGTTTCAATGAGGCAAGCTTATTTCTTTTTCCAAAGAATCTGATGTACATCAAACCAGCCAGCAATGCGGCAAGGGCATTACTGAAAAATAAAAATTCATAAGAAATGGCAGATAATATTCCACCCAGTGCTGGACCTATAGAAAACCCAAGGTTGACAGCCATACGGTTAAGCGAGAAAGCTCTGGTGATATTTTCGGGTTTAGCATATTTAGTGATCGCCACAGAGTTCGCGGGACGGAAAGTTTCGCTGACAATACTCTGAATCAGAATAATAGCAGCCAGCCCCACTTCTGTTTTAAAAAGCGGAATCAGACAGAACAGAGGTACACTCAGCAGTAAACTCAGGCTTTGCACACGGTATTCTCCGATTTTATCCGTAATCAAACCTCCAAGCCATGAGCCCAATACGGAACCTATTCCGAAAAAACTCAGAATAATTCCTGAATTTTCTATACTGAAATGGAGATGACCCGTCATGTACACTCCTAAAAAAGGAAGTACCATAGAACCTGCACGATTGATGAGCATGACCAGCGCCAACATCCAGCTCTCTTCTGAGAGTCCTTTGAAAGAACTCGTATATACGCTAATTAATTTCACAATATTATTTTTTGGGGAGACAATCGAGTAAGCTGCAAATTTAAGCAAATTGGTCCGGAAAGCCCTTTAAAAGGTACTTTTTTTATCAATCACCTCAATAGAGGCAAGAATATACCACTTTGGGATAAAATCAATAAATATTCCACTCCTAACGTACGATCAGATTTTATAATTTTCGTAAATTGCAGTAACAATGGGATTTTTAAACTTAAAATTATAAAATCATAAGTAAAATTTCAACCTAATCAATACACACAAATGATAACTTACGAGAATTTACATGATACGCTATCGTTTTACAGTATTGACTGCCGGCAGTCTTATTACATCTCTTCCGGAAATCCTATTTTCGATTTTCCTGAGATGCCGTTCCGTATGGATTATTATGCCTTATGCATCTGTACGGCCGGAGATATAAACATTGAAATTGATAATCACAAATACCAGGTGGATGCCCACTCCTTTCTTGTTGCTGCCCCTTCTACCATCGTCAGGTTTCTGGAGACCAGCAGAGATTTTAAAATGAAACTGCTCTTTTTTGACAAAAACTTCCTGATCAAAAATATTTCCGATCCTTTTATCATTGAAAAGATGAATCTGTTTCCGAACGGGTCCTACAGCCTTGTCAAGACGAATGAGAAAAACTCGGCACTGCTGCAGAATCTCTTAGACTATCTGAAGAAAAAATCCAGAAAACAGGGAAAATTTACCGAAGACATTGTCCGCACCATTATTTTTAATCTGCTCTTGGAAACCGCTGACATTATGGAAACGGAACATGACAGCCTTGCTGATAAGGAGGAAAGCAAAAAAGATATTTTTCTCAAGTTCAGTCAACTGATCCGGGAAAATATAAGAAAGGACCGGACGGTTCAGTTCTATGCCGACCAGCTTTTCGTTTCCAGTAAATACCTTATCGAGGTCATTAAAAAGTCAAGCGGCAGAACACCTCACCAGGTCATTGACGAAGCGCTCCTGAAGGAAGCTTATATGATGCTGGGCAGTCCTGACCTGATGATCTCAGAAATTGCTTTTGAACTTCAGTTTAATTCGGCATCCGCTTTCGGTCGCTTTTTCAAAAAACACACTTCCATCTCCCCTTCTGAGTACAGAAACCGGGAAAATATACAGGTGTGAGAATTTGGGGATAGTAATTCTGACATTAGGGATAGACCCTGCATTTTGAATAGAGGTACCTTTATACTGTTAATTAAAACAATACATAATGAGTACGATCAATTCAAAATTCGACCAGGTTTTAAATGCTTCTGAACAATTCGGAAAAGTAAACCACGAACCGGATTCCAGTAAAGAAGTTCAGATTAACACTCCTGAAAAGACGATGCCTTTTTCAGACCAAATCGGAAACTATCAGCGTAATAAAGGAATTCCTTTAAAATCTTATGAAAACAGTAAAATTTATATTGTAGGGAGCGGTATTGCAGGAATGTCTGCAGCTTACTATTTCATCCGTGACGGCCGTGTTCCGGGAAAAAATATTATTTTCCTCGACCAGCTTAATGTAGAGGGCGGCTCATTGGACGGTGCCGGAAATGCAAAAGACGGCTACATCATCAGAGGCGGACGTGAAATGGACATGACCTATGAAAACTTATGGGATATGTTCCAGGATATTCCTGCCCTTGAACTTCCTGCACCATACAGCGTTCTGGACGAATACCGTCTGATTAATGATAATGACCCGAACTATTCCAAAGCAAGACTGATCCACAATCAGGGAGAGATCCAGGATTTCAGTAAATTCGGACTTGATAAAAAAGACCAGCTGGCCATCGTGAAACTTTTATTAAAGAAAAAAGAGGAGCTTGATGACCTTACGATTGAAGATTATTTTGCGGAATCTTTCCTTAACAGTAATTTCTGGTTCTTCTGGCGTTCTATGTTCGCTTTTGAAAACTGGCACAGTTTATTGGAACTGAAACTGTATATGCACAGATTCCTTCACGCTATTGACGGAATGAAAGACTTCTCCTGTCTGGTATTCCCGAAATACAATCAGTTTGACACTTACGTTACGCCTTTAAAAAACTTCCTTGTTGAAAAAGGGGTACAGATCCAGTTTAATACTTTGGTTAAAGATCTCGATATCCACATCAATACGGAGGGAAAAACAGTGGAAGGTATCATCACGGAACAGGATGGTAAAGAAGTGAAAATTCCTGTCGGAAAAGAGGATTACGTAATTGTCACAACAGGATCTATGACTGAAAGTACGTTCTATGGCGATAATAACACAGCTCCTGAAATCACACTGGACAACAGCAGTGCAGGACAAGGTCCAGGATGGATGCTTTGGAAAAACCTGGCCGCTAAATCAGAAGTCTTCGGAAAACCTGAAAAATTCTTCAGCAACATTGAAAAATCTTCATGGGAATCTGCTACACTGACTTGCCGACCTTCTGCTTTTACGGAGAAATTAAAAGAATTATGTGTGAACGATCCCTATTCTGGAAGAACCGCTACCGGAGGAATTATTACGATCACGGATTCAAACTGGGTAATGAGTTTTACCTGTAACAGACAGCCGCACTTCCCTACTCAGCCGGATGATATTCTTGTGGTATGGGTATATTCCCTTCTGATGGACAAAGAAGGAAACTACATCAAAAAAACAATGCCTGAATGTACCGGAAATGAAATCCTTGCGGAGCTTTGCTATCATTTGGGAATTACAGATCAGCTGGATAACGTGGTGGAAAATACAATTGTACGCATCTCATTCATGCCGTATATCACTTCTATGTTTATGCCAAGAGCTCAGGGCGACCGTCCGAGAGTAGTTCCAGAAGGCTGTACGAATTTAGGGCTGGTAGGACAGTTTGTAGAAACAAATAATGATGTGGTCTTCACCATGGAAAGTTCTGTAAGAACGGCAAGAATTGCGGTATATCATCTTCTTAATCTTAATAAACAAGTTCCGGATATCAACCCGTTACAGTACGACATCCGACATTTGTTAAAGGCTACCCAAGCCCTGAATGACTACAAGCCATTCATAGGGGAAGGTATTTTAAGAAAAGTATTGAAAGGAAGCTACTTTGAGCATATTCTGGTAGACCGTCCGGAGGAAAAAGAAGAACATGAATCTTTTATTATGGAACAGTTCGGCAGATTTCAGGACTGGATCAAAGGAGTAAAAGGATAACATTAAAAGGCTGGAAGAAGGAGGCTGGAAGCTACTATCGTACATCAATTTTCAATAGTTGTTCCAAAATTTGATAACACAGCCTTAAACAATTAACAAAACCGGGCGGATCATATATCAGTCCGGTTTTCTTATTAAAACTTTAAAAAACAAACCATTACACATAAATATCACTTGATTGGCATGATCATTTTGCTATTTTATCGTCCGTTCAAGGCTTTAAAATAAGTTTTTGTTTTTAGTTATATTGTTTTTAATTAGTCTAAATAAAGTGATATATATCATATGCAAAAATATCTCTATCGATTGGGATTTATAGTCTTATCACCTACATTTGTGCTGTTACATTATAAAACTAAACTATTGTACCATGAAAAAAATTAAAATCATTTCATTTGCAGTTTCTGCATTTACATTTTTATTAGCTGCCAATTCGTGCAGTACGGACAGTACAACAATGTCTGAGGAAGCAAACACCAATCATATTGCGTCTTCTTCTGCATAAAAAAATGCAGTTGAAGGAGGTCAGATTTATTACTTAAGCCCGGAAGATTTAGCGAAATGCGGTCTGACCAATCTTACCAATACTCCTGTGTACAAAAATCAGCTGCCAATACATCACCCGACCATAACTACCCCAAAATGGTATTCGCAGACCCCCAACAGCAATACTTCGCTGCCAGCAGACGATTGGTATTTTGATGCCCTTCAGAAACACATTACCACTGAATATTTATTACCGGCGGATCTGATCAAATTCAATACTTCAAGTATTACCCATCTTGAAAATGATCCCACTATTAAAAAGGCAACCATCAATATTTATCCTAACCAGCCTTATTACGATTTCGTTCCTCAAACCTATATCAGTGCTGCTACTGCTACTACGGTGATGCATGTGCTGTTTTTGAGAATAGAAGAGTTTATGAAAGGTTATAAAAAACCTTTGGTAGGTATTACGCTTTACATCGAACATACCATGTGCGGAGGGTATGCGGGAATGAGTGCAAAACTGTATTATGGTGATATCTAATTGATCGTACAAATAATAAAACCCCAGCTGAACTGTTTCAGCTGGGGTTTTTTTATGTTTTTTATTCCGGATAAAGATTATTCCGGTTTAAAAGAATCTTTCAAAGTTACAGTACGGTTAAATACCAGATTAGAATCCGTAGAATCCTGGTCTTTTGTAAAGTACCCGATTCTCTGGAACTGTAATGGTTCTCCTACAGCTACATCTTTTAAGCTTGGTTCAGCAAATCCTTTAATCGTAGTTACGGATTCCGGATTGATGAAGTTAAGGAAATCTACATCTTTCTCGGCATCAGGCTGCTCTACGGTAAAGAGTTTGTCATAAATCCTCACATCTACCGGGATCGCATGAGTAGCAGACACCCAGTGAAGTGTACCTTTTACTTTTCTTAAGCTTTCTTCAGTTCCGCTTCCGGACTTGCTCTTTTCATCATAAGTAGCATAGATTGTAGTAATCTCACCATTTTCATCCTTCTCTACTCTTTCCGCTTTGATGATGTACGCTGATTTTAAGCGAACTTCTCCACCTAATTTCAGTCTGAAGAATTTATTATTCGCTTCCTCTTTAAAGTCTTCTCTTTCGATATATAATTCTCTTGAGAAAGGAACTTCTCTTGTCCCTGCATTTTCCTGTTCAGGATTATTTTCCGTTTCAAGCCACTCTTCCTTGCCTTCAGGATAGTTTTCAATCACCAGTTTTACAGGATCTACCACTGCCATTACACGTTTCGCTACCTTGTTCAGGTCTTCACGAACACAGAAATCAAGCAATTGGATCTCGATCAGGTTTTCTCTTTTCGCAACCCCCACTTTTTCAATGAAATTTTTAATAGATGCAGGAGTGAAACCCTTTCTTCTCATCCCTGAAATCGTAGGCATTCTCGGATCATCCCAGCCTGTCACTGCATTTTCAGCAACCAGTCTCTGTAATTTTCTTTTAGACGTGATCATATAAGAGACATTCATCCTAGCGAATTCTCTCTGCTTCGGTGCCACTTTAGATTTGTCGTATACCTGCTCCAGATACCAGTTATAAAGGGGTCTGTGGTTTTCAAATTCCAATGAACATAATGAGTGTGACACTTGCTCTAAATAATCGGATTCACCATGTGCCCAGTCGTACATAGGATAAATTTTCCATGCTGTTCCGGTTCTGTGGTGAGGTCTTTTCAGGATTCTGTACATCACAGGATCACGTAAGTTCATATTCGGGGAAACCATATCGATCTGTGCACGAAGAGACATTGAACCTTCTTCAAATTCTCCGTTCTTCATTCTTTCAAACAGATCAAGGGATTCTTCTACCGGACGGTTTCTGAACGGCGACTCGATTCCCGGTTCTGCAGGATTCTTTCTCTGCTCAGTGATCACTTCAGAAGGCTGCTCATCTACGTAAGCTTTCCCATCCTTAATCATTTGTACGGCCCATTCGTAAAGCTGCTGGAAGTAGTCGGATGCATATAGCTCTTTATCCCATTTGAAACCTAGCCATTCAACGTCTTTCTTGATAGAATCTACGAATTCCTGTTCTTCTTTCTCAGGGTTCGTATCGTCGAAACGAAGGTTTACGGGAGCGTTGTATTTTTCGCCCAGACCAAAGTTGATGCAGATGGCTTTTGTGTGGCCAATATGCAAGTATCCATTGGGTTCAGGGGGAAAACGGAAACGGATCTGATCTTTATTCAGACCGTTTGCCATATCATCTTCAATAATTTGCTCAATAAAATTGAGTGATTTTTTTTCTTCTTCCATTATTAAATTAGCTTTTATTGTATGCAAAAAAAGTTTGACAAAGTTACGGAAAATTTAGGGCTTACGAAAATGATAATTTAAAAGCAAAACTGATGATAATTCAATATTTTTCATTAATTTAGATCAAACTAAAAACCGTTTGTAAAAATTACTGACTATGGCTGTTTATATCCTAAGCAATCGTAAGATCGTTCGCCATAAGGGTGAAAAAATAGACTCATTTTCCAATGATGAATACTCTATTCCCAATTTCAGGATCGCAAAATGTGATTTTGACACCTACAAAGAGCCTACCGCAGCAGCCAAAAAGAAGAAAGATTACACCAACAGAAATATTTTAAACTACAAATTATTTTCTGAGCCTGAAAAACAGGGCTATCAGGATGTTCTGGAAGTTTTACAGAACGAAAAAGGAATTAAAAAATCGGCACTTACAGCCAATAATCTCGGCGGAACCCAGCGAATGTTCTATGAACTCTATAAGAATATGTCTTCCACAAAAGACCGAAGTGATGTTCTGATCTTTATCCATGGATATGCCTATGATTTTGATGATGAATTAAAAGCCATCATTGATCTTAAAAAGCTGTTTATTGACAATCCGGCATCGCCTGTTGAACACATTCTGTTTGTAAGCTGGCCGGCTTCGAGTAGTATTGTTCCCCTCACTTATTTTGATGATAAGGCATCAAGCATCAATTCAGGATCATCACTGATGAGACTGTTTTATTTTTACACCCAATTTTTAAAAGACATTTTTTCTAACCGGGATCTGGCTCCCTGCAATCAGAGGATACATCTGATGGCCCATTCTATGGGAAACAGAGTGCTGCAAAGTATGCTGTACAGCTTAAAAAAGGAAAATATTCTGCGTGTGATTGATCAGGTACTCCTTCTGAACGCCGATGTGACGTATAAAGTATTTGAAGATTCCGAAGATTCTTTCAATAAACTGCCGCTACTGGCGAATCGCGTTTCTATTTATTTAAACAGAAAAGATACCATATTGGGAATTTCACAGTTCACCAAAAACATTCTGACTCCGAGGTTGGGTAAAAACGGACCGGGCGATCTTGAAAAGTTCAAAGATATTGTTTCCGTCATCGACTGCACTTTCGCAGAAGATGATGTGCTGAACAGTTTTAAATATGAAGTGGGAAACCATTGGGGATACCTTTCCAGTTCTATGGTACAAAAGGATATTTACCAGAATTTACATGGTGTGGACCGGAACCTAATCACCGGAAGATCAAAGAATAACGAGAATACATTTACAATTATTTCTTAACAATATATTAAAAAAAAGGCCATGAGATGAATCATATGTTAAACTTTAAACCTGTGTTTAAATTGGCACAAAGATTGTAAATTTTCATTAAACAGAGAAATACAAATTTTATCATGAGAAGAATAAAAAGCAAGTTTTCTTACTTATTGAATTATATTAAGAAAGCAATTTTCGTAAAAGACGTGATTTAATTGAAAATTATTAACCCTTAAAAAAACAAAGGCTATCCGACCCTAATACTACTTTTACCCCTACTTTCGAATACCCTGCTATCTTCCATATTAATTTCTGGAAGTATATTTTCATTTTATATTATTCACACCTTTTTTCAGGTACATAAAAATACATCACACAATCCACAAGTCCCAGATGGGTGAATTTAGTTAATTTACGTTAAATTTTTGTATAATAAAAAAAAGAGATTGATATTTACTATACCAATCCAATAAAAATCTTTATTATGAAAAATCAAACCGACAACATGAGAAAACTAAAAAAGGGTGAATTAAAAACCATCAAAGGAGGAATTGTCCCGATCGGCTGCGATAGCTGGGACCCAAGAAAAAGATGCTGCAGAGCATGGGATGATGAACACATGAACAATCCTGTATGCCCTGAGCTTTAATTCATCTTCTTAGATCGTTTTAAACCTGAGCAGTTCATTGCTCAATTCTAAGCTAGATTCAAAATTATTGACAAATAAAGATCCGGTGCCCAAACCTTGCGGCATCGGACTTTTTTTGGTGAAAGTATACTGTGCGATGGCATTAAGCCCAATATTGCTTTCCAGGGCTGAAGTGATCCACCATCCGATATTCTGTTCTTCTGCCAGAGAAATCCATTCGTCTGAACCTGCAAAACCGCCAACCAGCGCCGGCTTCAGAATAATATATTGTGGTTTGATAGCTTCCAAAAGTTTTTTCTTTTCGGCAAGATCTGTAATCCCAATCAATTCCTCATCCAAAGCGATAGGAGTTGGAGCCACCGCACATAATGATGCCATATCTTTCCAATTCCCTGCTTTAATAGGCTGTTCAATAGAATGAATATGAAGGTCGGCAAGCTGCTGTAAAACGATCCCAGCCTCTTCCCTGCTGAACCCGCCGTTGGCATCTACGCGAAGTTCCAGCTGATCTTTTGAAAACTTCTCTCTTAATTTCTGAAGAACCTTATGCTCAGATTCCCAATCCACTCCGATCTTCAGTTTGATGCAATGAAAACCTTTTTCAAGTTTTTCGCGGATCTGCTCTTCCATATAATGAACATCTCCCATCCAGATCAGTCCATTGATGACAATCGCAGATTTTCCTTCCGTAAATTCACTTGGGAAATACAGATGATCTCCATGTTTCAGATTCAAAACGGCCTGTTCATATCCGAACCATATGGATGGAAATTCTTTCAGTTCATCTTTTAGATACAAAACATCCTGATTGATATTTTCACAAAGCCACTGCAGTTTTTCCTCATAATCCGGCCGGTCATCAAAACTCAATCCTCTGAACACGGCGCACTCTCCTGTTCCTTTTTTCCCGTTGTCTTCAACTTCTAGAATAAAGGTCTCCTTTTCATGCAAAACGCCGCGAGATGTTCCGCTCGGGCGTTTGAATTCTAATAAATATCTGAAATATTTTGCTGTCATTATTTTACACTGTCGATCCGCATAAACTCCTCTGCTTTTTCCACCATGTTGATGCTTCCGCAGAAAAACGGAATTCTCTGGTGAAGCTCTGTAGGTTCTACTTCAAGAATTCTTCTGAATCCGTCTGTGGCTTTTCCTCCGGCCTGTTCAGCAAGGAATGCCATCGGATTACATTCATACAGTAATCTCAGTTTTCCGTTCGGAGCCTGAGAATATGAAGGATAAATATAGATTCCTCCTTTCAGCATATTTCTGTGGAAATCTGCCACTAAAGAACCGATGTATCTTGAAGTGTAAGGACGGTCTCCTTCTTCCATCTGGCAATACTTAAGATAGTTTTTTACGCCCTGAGGAAATTTGATATAGTTTCCTTCGTTGATGGAATAAATTTTTCCACTGGTAGGAAATGTCATGTTCGGATGAGAAAGATAGTAAGTTCCCAGTGATGGATCCAGAGTAAATCCGTTTACTCCATTTCCTGTAGTGTACACAATCATGGTAGAAGAACCGTAGATCACATATCCTGCAGCGATCTGGTTGATTCCTTTTTGAAGGAAATCTTCCAGCTGAACCGGAGTTCCCGGTTCTGTTACTCTTCTGTAAATAGAGAAAATAGTTCCTACGGATACGTTGACATCGATATTTGAAGATCCGTCCAAAGGATCGATCAGTACTACATATTTACTTAAATGACCATTTTCACCACACTTAATGTCAATAAAATCATCATTTTCCTCAGAAGCAATACCACAAACCACCTCTCTCTGAGACAAAGCCGTAATAAAAATTTCATTGGCAATCACATCTAGTTTCTGCTGTTCTTCCCCCTGAATATTCTGGTTGCCGGCAGCTCCTGTAATATCTACAATTCCGGCTTTATTTACTTCTCTGTTTACCACTTTCGAAGCCAATCTTATAGCGCTCAGTAGACGGGAAAATTCACCCGTAGAATACTGAAAATCGTCCTGCTTATCTATAAGAAATTCTCCTAAAGTCTGTAATGGTTGATTTGACATATTTTTCTTTTTACGTTTTCCCCAAATTTCGGAAAATTTATCGGAGAAATAAAGCTTTTATTACAAAAGACCTTAACCACTGTATACCAATACAATACAAATACACCCATCGGGTACGCTTAAATTTTTTATTACATTATTAATCCCCATTTGATGACAATAAATCAATAAAATTCTGATAATCCTCATCAAGTCTCAATTTTAATAAAATCTTAATTTCTTCCAATCGCCGGATACTTTCATATCTCGTTGTAAATTTATAATTTTGACCTCCGTAAAAAACTCATGTAATTTTTAATCTAACAATTTTATTTTAAACAAATTAATGAAAATTTTCAAGTTTGGTGGAGCATCTGTGAAAGATGCCGAAAGTGTAAAAAATGTGTCTATGGTTTTACAAAGCCAGGGATTTGCTAAGTGTTTGCTGGTTATTTCAGCAATGGGCAAGACGACGAATGAATTGGAAAAGGTTGTAGAACTTTATTTCAAGAAGGATAACTATCAAACTGAGATTGAAAAGATAAAACGAAAACACATTGAGATTGCGGAAGGTCTGTTTCCTGAAAACCATGCCGTTTTTGCTGAGATCAATGTATTTTTCGATGACATCGATTCTTTTTTACGAAGAAACAAATCTCCCAATTACAGCTTTGTCTATGACCAGGTGGTAAGCTGCGGGGAAATGATCTCTACAAAAATCTTAAGTGAGTACCTGAACGAAATTCAGTTTACCAATCAATGGCTGGATGCCAGAGATTATATCAAAACCGATAATTCTTACAGAGAAGGTACGGTAGACTGGGCAAAAACAGAAGAATTTATTGCAACTTTAAATCCTGAAATCTGCTATGTAACGCAGGGATTCATTGGGTCTGATGATAATAACTTCACTGTTACTTTAGGAAGAGAAGGTTCCGATTATTCTGCCGCTATTTTCGCTTACTGCCTTAATGCGGATGCCATGACGATCTGGAAAGATGTACCGGGAGTAATGACCGGAGATCCTAGAAAATTCAGTGATGTGACTCTTCTTTCCAATATTTCTTATGAGGAAGCAATCGAATTGGCTTATTACGGAGCCAGTGTGATTCACCCTAAAACCTTACAGCCCCTTCAGCAAAAAGCAATTCCTTTTTATGTAAAATCTTTCGTAGATCCTACCAAAGAAGGAACTAAAGTAGGAGCTTCAGACCACAATCAGCACGAAGAATCCTATATTTTAAAAGAAAATCAGGTCCTGCTAAAAATATCAACAAGAGACTTCTCATTCATTGCAGAAGATCATATGAGTCTTATTTTCGGGTACCTTTCCAAATATAAAATCAAAGTATCTCTGATGCAGAATTCTGCTATCTCACTGGCTTTATGTCTGGAAGATAAATTTGACCATGTAGATGAGCTTAATGAAGAACTTCAAAAAATATTTAAAACCAAAGCTGTTAAAAATGTATCTTTATTCACAGTAAGAAATGCGAAAATGGATCATATTGACAAATTTTACCAGGAAAAAAATGTATTATTGGAACAGATTTCTAAAAATACGGTTCAAATGGTAACACAATAATTTTAACTGCGACTAAACACATATGAGTTTAATTTCGAAAAACGATCTTATCACAGCTTCCGGCTTAAGCAAAATCGGGTTCCTGAAAAACCCGGTAGCATCTGCCGTGATGAGCATTGCCAAAATAAATGAAGTTAATAGATTATACGATAAACTAAAAGATAAAGAAGGCAAAGACTTTTTCGACTCATTTGTAAGAGAAAGAAACTTAAGTTATATCGCTTTTGAGGAAGATCTTGCAAAAGTTCCCAAAACGGGACCGTTCATTCTGGTTTCGAATCATCCGCTGGGTGCCATCGACGGAATTTTAATGTGCAAGATCCTCTCGGAAGTACGTCCAGATTTTAAGGTGATGGGAAATTTCCTTCTGGAAAAGATCAAACCTATGGAACCGTACGTGATTTCTGTGAATCCTTTTGAAAACAGAAAAGAAGCATATAGCAGTACTTCCGGCATGCGTGAAACCCTGAAACACCTTCAGAACGGAGGTTGTGTTGGTATTTTCCCTGCTGGCGAAGTTTCCAATAAAAATAATCCTTACGGAGAAATTCTCGACAGAGAATGGGAGAAACCCGCTCTTAAGCTGATCAGAATGGCTAAAGTACCGGTAGTTCCTTTGTATTTTCATGCTAAAAACAGTCGCCTTTTTTATCAGGTGGCCAAGCTTCATCCAAGTTTACAGACGCTGATGCTTCCTGCCGAAATGATGAATGACAGGGAGAAACCAATCAGAATCAGAATCGGAAAACCCATCACGGTGAAAGCAATGGATGAAAGTGAGACCATTGAAGAGCTTGGTGAGTTTCTGAAGCGTAAAGTGTATATGATGAAATCTTACTACGAAAAGAGAAAATCATTAGCACAAAGCATCAATCTTAAAAATTTAACGGTCAAATTTCCTCTTTTAAAAGAAGAAAACATCGTTCAGAACATCATTGATGAAACTCCTAAAGAAGACATTCTTAAGGATATCAACAGACTGAAAGGAACTGATAAAATGCTTTTCAGTAACGGAAACTACGAGATTTATTTCACGACTTACGAGGAAATCCCTTCTGTCATGAGAGAAATCGGGCGTCAGAGAGAGCTCACTTTCCGTGCTGTAGGTGAAGGAAGTAATCTTCCGTTTGATCTGGATGAATATGATAAGCATTATCATCACCTTTTTCTTTGGGACAGCAGTGCGGAGAAACTTGCCGGAGCCTACAGAATGGCTTTGGGTAAAGAGGTTATGAAGAAATACGGGATCAAAGGATTCTATACAAGCTCTTTATTTGAGTTTGAGCAGGATATCCACCCGTTCTTCAAGAAAGTAATCGAAATGGGCCGCGCCTACATCTGTGAAGAATATCAGCAGAAACCACTCCCGCTTTTCCTTTTATGGAGAGGAATTGTGCATGTATGTTTAAGAAATTCCGACCATAAATTTTTAATGGGTGGCGTAAGTATTTCCAATAAATTCTCAGAATTCTCGAAATCTCTGATGATTGAATTCATGCGTTCCAATTATTTTGATTCCGCAGTTGCACAATATATTACGCCTAAAAATGAGTATAAAGTAAAGTTGCGTGACAGGGATAAAAATATCTTTTTTGAGGAAATGGAGTCTGACCTTAATAAGCTGGACAAGATCATTGATGACCTTGAACCTGAATTAAGGCTGCCTGTTCTGATCAAAAAGTACATCAAGCAGAATGCAAAAGTAATTGCTTTTAATGTAGACCCGAACTTCAATGATGCCATCGACGGATTGATGTATATCCGGATCAGCGATCTTCCCGAAAGCACGATCAAGCCTGTATTGGAGGAGATGAGCGATCATATCAGAAAAGAACAGGAAAATAATTCGGCTGAAAATCAGTAAGTTTTATTTTTATTAAAAAAAAGTACGGTGAATACTTGCTTCATATGGGAAAACTTACTACTTTTGCATCACTTTAAAACAACGAAGTAAGTCAACAAAAATATAATGGTTTCTTAGCTCAGTTGGTAGAGCAATGGATTGAAAATCCATGTGTCCCTGGTTCGATTCCTGGAGAAACCACTTTAAAACCTCTAATTCATTTTAGAGGTTTTTTTGTGCTTATTAATTATGACATTTTCTATTTTTTGATCGTCTGCAATATTTGGGGAACAAATAAAGTTTTTACCACGCAAAGAAGAAGTCAATTTCATTGATCCTGATGAAGGGAATGGATACAGATTATGTAATTTTAATATTTCACGCAGATTATGGAGATTTGCAAATTCTTACTTTTACAAATCTGCTTTATACGCATCATCTGCTTGAAGAAAAATCCCAACCATCAAGATTCTCTTAAGCTTTTAAGAATATTAAGTTTTAGCTTTGCTTTAAGACGTCCAACTTAAAAAAATATACGTAAGATTTCCACCTGTAATACATTTTATACTTGGGAATGTAATATTTTTATACATTTACGCCACCAAACTATAATCAAATTCAAAATACATGAACAAAAAGATTCGCTTCCTGACTTTTCTTTTGCTGCTGTTTGCCGTAAAAACATTTTCACAGACCACTGACAACCCTGAACTTCAGAAAATGGCAGATGATGACCAGAATGCAAGGAAAATAAGTCCAATCAACTGGGAAGTTCTAAGCAAGGAAGACAGCCTGAGACGTGTCAGAATTTTCACGCTATTAAAGGAAGACAAAGTAAAGACCGCAAAAGACCATTTTAACTCCGGTATCGTGTTTCAACATGGCGGAGATACCATTTCTTCTGGAATGGCAGTCAAAAGCTTTGAAAACGCACTAAAAATGGATCCGAGCCTGAATAGATGGTGGTACGCCGCCGCAGTAGACAGAGATCTTATGTACAAAAAGAAGCCTCAGATCTACGGAACACAATTCTTCAAAGATAAAACCACCAATGGCAAATGGGCCAGATACAAAATGGATCCTTCAAAAATTACTGATGAACAGAGGAAATATTACCGTGTAGAAACTCTAAAGGAACAAGAACAAAAAGAAAGGGAAATGAATCAGACTCCATTAAATGATGCTTACGCTTCTGAAAAATCTGTTGACAAAATCATTAACCTCATTAAATCAGAACATAAAAAAGGGATCCAGTCTGTATATAATGTCAGTGAAAAGCAGATCAATAGTTTCGGTTACCAGCTGATTCGTGAGAAAAAAACTGATGATGCCTTGAAGATCTTTAAATTAAATATTCAGCTCTATCCGAAAGCATGGAACACGTATGACAGCTATGGGGAAGCGCTTTTACAAGTAGGACAAAAGAAGGAAGCCTTGGAAAATTATAAAAAATCACTGGAGCTGAATCCTGAAAATGAAAATGCAAAGAAAATTTTAAATGAATCCAAATAACTGACGACCAAATTGTTAAAATAAAAAATCGCCCTACTTAGGGCGATTTTTAAAAATAAATAATAAAAAAAGTTGCGCGGTATTGGAAAATATTATACTTTTGCACCCACGTTAAACAACGAAACAATTGGTTTCTTAGCTCAGTTGGTAGAGCAATGGATTGAAAATCCATGTGTCCCTGGTTCGATTCCTGGAGAAACCACAAACCGCCTTATTAAAGGCGGTTTTTTTATGTCCTTACCCCAACGTTTCTACAATTTATAATTGTATCCGATCTGAACGTAAAAAGGAAGCAAAGGCTTGGTTTTAAAATCCTGAGAAACCATATTTCCGAATTTTAAATAAATATCCTGATTTCCGAAAGAATATCCGCCCTGAGCACCATAGTAAAAATTCCCACCTGTTGCCGGTTCATACCATCCGTTTTTAACCTCAGGATATATTTCTTTGTAATGTTCGGAATGTTTAAAGTGCGTAACGATCGCTTTATCAAATCCTACTTCCACTCCGCCAAACCATTTGGGTCTGTAATATCCTACGACACCCGCCATGTCAAGCCCGAAATTCATTATGGCCGCATTTTCATTTTCAAATCGCCTGAAAACTCCCTGAACTCTGGTGGAAAACTGGAAACCATGAACCTTGATCCATCTTACATTGGCTCCGGCCTTTGCTTTATAATCATCCAATAGTGTACTCCCCGAAGGAATGGAAAATTCAGCACCGACCGTCATCGGAAACAATTTACTGTTCAATTTATAAGCATAACCTACGCCAAAAACCACTCCGTACTCAGCACCAATGTTAGCATTAAGGATATGTTTTTCTTTCCCCGTATTACCCCAATTGATAACCTGCGCATTCACCGTATTAAGCATCAGTCCCAGAAACAGGGCCGTTTTATATATTATATTCTTCATTTGTATTGTATTAAAGACCGTTCATCAGGTTAATTATTTTCGGTTTCGTCTGATTGTTCCAGGCAGTAGAATTAGTAACAATCCCGTCATGACCTACTCCTGATACTTTGACAACAGAAGGATTGTGGTAGCTTGCCGTAATCTTTTGAGCCCAGGAATCCGGATAGGCTTTATTTCGTTCACTGTAAAAGAATAAGACAGGTCCATTGTAATTCTGAATTCCTTGGGAAAAATCAATATTGTACTGTTCACCGATATCAAAAAGGGCATCCATAATCACAGCACCGCTTCTCCAGCTCATACTGGAATCAAAATCTCCTTCCCCTGTAATATCATTTTTGGAAGCAAGCATCGACATTTTATAGTCTAAGACCTCATGTTGGTCTTCTTTCCCTGAAATAAACTGATCCATATAAGCAGCATCATTAAGAATCTCACTCCAAAGCTTGAATGATCTGGATTCTTTCACGTAATCTTCAATATCATTCCACTTAAGTCCGCCGGGCTCGCATACAATCAGCCCCTGAATATCATCCGGATATTTTCCAGCATATCCGGAAGCCAGTATTGCTCCCCATGAATGCCCAAACAGAACTACTTTTTGTCCCGGCGTTTTGCGGTAATGAGCAATAATAGCATGCAATTCATTATAGATCAGATCCATGGCTCCGGCACCAAGTGAGGTATAGGATTTCTTGGAAAACCGCTGGGAAAGCCCCGAACCTCTCTGATCATAAAACACTACACGGAAACCTTCCGCTGCGAGATCTTTTCCATTGAGAAGATAGCGGTAATCTCCTCCAGGCCCGCCGTGAAGCGCGATAACAATCGTACCGTTTTCGGGACCGAAAGCCTCAGAATGAAGCATGGCCCCGTTGGCATATATTGAGGGCAGTGAAGAATCCTGATCCACTGTTTTGGGAACCAGATTTCCCGGCCCGTCAATGGTGCGTCCATCGGTGCAGGAAAATAATAAAGTAAAAATGGTGAAGGTTGCCAGAACGGCATTCCTTTTCTTAAAAGCTGTCATACTTTAGGGTTTAAAATTATGATGCAAAGATTCATCATTCCCTACAGCCAATCGCCCCAACAGGAAAGTTGAGACATCTTAAAACAACTATATAAGATTTTGATTTAAAACCACTTATGAAACATGAAACCTTTCCCCTGAAAGTTGAAACCTGAGATCATGGAGTTTTCTGATACTCACTGGGAGTCACTCCCGTATATTTTTTAAAATTACGGTTGAAAGATGTTTTGGAATTAAACCCGCATTCAAAAGCGATGGAAAGCAATGTATACTGCCTGCTTTCAGGTTGTGAAATCCTGTTTAAGAATTCCTCTATCCTTTTTTCATTGATGAGTTCATAGAAGTTTTTCTCCTCTTTAGAATTGATGACCTGTGAAAGATAATTCGGATGTGCATTCAGCATTGCTGCAAGCTCATTCAATGTAAGATTGGGATTGACAAATGGCTTTTCATCATTGAGAAGATTCATTAACCTTAAATGGATATCATCAATGTTTTCTTCCGTTAACGTAGATTTCTGATATTTCTTTTCAGCTAAAACAAGCGGTTCTTGTTCATTTTTATTTTCAGAAATAAGGTCTGCATTTTCAGTATTGGCTGCTAAAACAGATGTCGGCTGATTAAACACCTGAACCTGCTTGATCCCAAAATACCCCAGCCACAGGATAAATATGGTTACTGCCCCATAAATAACATTTACCTGCTCAGTAAAAAGAACGAGCCCCCAGATCACTGCAATCCAAATAATAAGATACAGCAGCCAGTTAAAATTGATTTTCTCCGTGTTGGAAAACTGCTGAACCATATTTTTTCTGAAACGATACAGAGCCGAGAACGAAAGAATGACATATACAATCCCTGAAAAATAAATGGAATATAATTTCAGAAACATTTCCGTCTCATATTCTCTTCCGTGATGTCTGAATATTTCCACCCTTTCTTCAAATGGAGCCATGTAAAATGAAAGAAACAAAAGATTACAAACTACCAATGGCACAAAATGCAGCAGGTATTTCCACGAAAACAGCTTAGGAGAAGTCTGTCTTTTGATATACAGGTATAAAAACGGACCATACACCAAGGGAAGTGAAAATCCAAAAAAGATAAACGACGGATAGAGTGTATACTGATTTGTGAGAAGCATATAATGCCCTGCCAAATTGAGTCCGATTGCCAAAAGCCATGCTGACAGCAGAAAATCTGCAGTATTTTTATTTCTTTTGGTGATTAAAAGAAAAGCTAAAAAAAAGGCTAGAAAAACTCCGGACAGGAAAAGCATAGGAAAGCTTCAGTATTTTATTAAGTGAAATATGATTAATAGTGTCACGGCAAAAATAGATATAATTTTAAAGCAAATTCATTCACAAGACATTTTAATGTGAAAAGTCAATTTTGCTTCGCAATTCAATAGTCAATGATGGACGGCTAGTAAAATTAACCAGTGACGATTTACGATTTACAATATACTTTAATGTGAAAAGTCAATTTTGCTTCGCAAGTCAATTGTCAATGATGAGCGGTAGTAAAATTCACCATTGACTATTCACTATTCACCATTGAAAACTACACATTAGCCCATTACTTGTTACGAAAACCAATGTTTTATTTTCTATTAATTTATACATTACATCCTGATTTTTGTTTAGTTTTTAATAATTTAGTTCTGAAGTATGTTAGTTTTTATTAAAATCATTAAGCATACCATTGACCCATGCACATACAATATGAAAAATATTCTTAACGAGTATTCTAAATATGGACCTTTGTTTCTGGTAGACGAAGAGCACTATGAAGAATTCTGCAGCCACCTCCGGGAAACAGTTTATAAAAAATCTGATTTTTTTCTTAAAGAAGGTGAAGAATGCCAGTACTTAGGTTTTTTGAAAACCGGATTTATGAGAACTTTTTACATTAATGAAGGTGGCGAAGATGTGAACTTCAATTTTCATTTCGACAATTATTTCTTCACGGATTATGAAAGCATCCTTTGTCATACCAAATCCAAAATGAATATTAAAGCAGTTAAGGATTCAGAAGTTCTGTTACTGCATAAAGATGATCTTCAGAAACTTTATAAAAAGGATGTGTATTGGCAGGAATTCGGAAGAAAAATGACAGAAGTAATTTACCTGAATGCGAAAAAAAGAATCGAAGAACTACTCTATTATTCTCCTGAAAGAAGATACAACAACTTATTGACTGAGAATCCAAGAATCTTTCAATTGGTAGCCCAGAAACATATCGCAAGCTATCTCGGAGTAAAACCACAGTCATTAAGCAGAATCCGGAACAGAACTTTAAAACGTTAACTAAAGTGAACATTTTTTAGAAAGTATACTTCTAAATTTGTGGTACAAAATGTAAAGAATAAAAATATGGAAAACAAAAATGTAACAATTATTTTAGTTCACGGAGCCTGGGGAGACGGATCTCACTGGAGACACATTATTGAAAATCTTCACAGCGAAGGCTATAAAGTACGCAGTGTTCAGAATCCATTGACTTCTATGGATGACGACATTCAGAAAACAAAAGACCTGATCGATTTACAGGAAGGAAAAGTTCTGTTGGTAGGACATTCTTACGGTGGAGCCGTTATTTCAGGAGCCGGACATCATGATAAAGTAGTGGGGTTGGTTTATATTGCTGCTTTTGCCCCGGATAAAGGAGAAAGCTTAGGCGGTATTTTCGGACGCAGAGAACAGCCTTCCGGAGGAGCTAATATCATTCCTGATGAAAAAGGATTTTTATGGATTAAATATGACAAATTCCATGAGAGTTTTGCTCAGGACCTGAATCCTGAAGACTCTGTGGTGATGTCTTTATCTCAAAAACCAATTCACGGAAGTATCTTCGCTGCTGAAGCCGGAGAACCAGCATGGAAAACAAAACCAAGCTGGTACCAGGTTTCTGACAATGACAGAATGATCCCGCCTGCTACGGAAAAGGAAATGGCAGAAAGGATGAATCCTAAGAAAATCATCCATCTGGATGCCAGTCATGCTTCATTGGCTACGCATCCGAAAGAAATCACAGAACTAATAAAGGAAGCTGTAGAAGCTGTTTCATAATCCGCTATTGATCTTAAAAATAATAAAAAGCAATAAACAGGTTTCGGCCTGTTTATTTTATTTTAAGAAAATCACGGCTGTCTTAAAATTCGTTAATATAGAGCCTTCCGGCATAAAATCGTCGTCTATATTTTGGAAAATAACTATCTTCGCCTACAAATCTAATTTGAAAATGAAGAAGATCATCTCCGGAGTATTGGCGTTCTGTTCTGTCGTTATCATGGCTCAGGAAGCTATACAATTTCAGGAATTACCGTTCAAAGACGTTATAGCAAAGGCAAAAAAAGAAAAAAAACTGGTTTTTGTCGATGCTTACACGACCTGGTGTGGACCATGCAAGATGATGGAGAAGAACGTGTTTACTAAAAAATCTGTCGGGGATTATTTCAATGCGAATTTTGTGAATGCCAGATTCGATATGGAAAAAGGGGAAGGAAGAGAAATCGCTGCCAAATACGGAGTGCGCTCCTATCCTACTTACCTGTTCCTGAATGGTGAAGGTGAGATTGTTTCCCAAAACACCGGGTATATGGAGGAAAGTATGTTTGTCACTATGGCTCAGGATATCAATTCGCCAGGAAATAAAAAAGGTTCTTTAAAAGAACGTTTTGCCAAAGGAGAAAAAGATCCGGAATTCCTTACCAATATTATGAAGCTGAACTCTTCTTCGGATTATGATTTTGCCAAAAAAGCTTCCGAGCGTTATTTTGAAAACAAAAAGAAAACGGAAGAAATTTCGAAAGAAGAAATCGGTCTTCTTTTATTTTTTGTAAAGTCTACAGAAGACAAAAACTACAGCACCTTTACCTCCAGAAAAGCGGATATCATCAAATATCTGCCTGAAGAAACCTATAACGAATTTGATAATCAACTTAAGCTTTCAAAAATCGTAGAGCAATCTATTGATGATAAAAATAAGAGAATCAACGATGAGTATTTCATGAAAACGGCCGAGCCATTAGTAGGAAAACAAATCGCTCAATCTAAACTAAACCAGACGAAACTCAGTTACTACGAGCAAAATGCCAATTTCCCCGAATTTGAAAAAGCAGCGTTAGAATATTACAAAAATTCCGATGCATTCGAGCCTAATGAGCTGCTGAGAGCGGCATGGGTATTCGGTGATCACATCAAAAATCCTGCATCATTAAAGAAAGCCTCAGAATGGGCTGAAAAATCAGTGATGCGCGGTGAAACACCGGAAAACACTTATATTCTTGCCAAGCTTTATTTTCTGACAGGAAACAAGGAAATGGCCCAAAACTATGCTGAAATGTCCAGAAATATGGCTACTCAGACAGGTAAAGACTCCAAACTCGCAGAAGAATTACTGAAACAAATAAAATAATGCTGAAACACAAATTTCTTACGACATCTATCGCACTCCTTTCTGTAGTAGCTCTTACCGCTCAGGAACAAGAACAGGAAAAAAGTCTGTACATTAAAGGAAATGCTCTTTTGGCTCCGATTGGAGTAATTAATGTAGGTGTGGAAAAACAATTAACATCAAAGATCACCCTGCAAGGTGACGTTCTGGTTTCACCATGGAAATCTTTCGCGGGACATGAAATGCAGTACTACTCGCTTTCTGCTGAAGGGAGATATTATTTCAATCATGCATTCAAAGGTTTTTACCTTGGTGCAAACATAGCAGTATCTGCTTTCAATGCTCAAAAATGGAGCTATTGGTCTGACGATCCTATAATAGACGACCGTGGAAAAACTTTCATCACCTCCAATCTATATCAAAAAGGATATTCTTTCATATTAGGTATCACCGGAGGTTACCAATTTAGATTGTCGGACCGCCTGAACATGGATATCTATGCTACAGTAGGTTCTTCTCAGGATTTCTATAAAGGATATGACCGTTCCACAGGTGATCGCTATGATTATGCACAAAAGTTCAACAAAAGTGGAGAATTCATTCCATATAGAGGCGGTGTGATGATCTCTTATAAACTAAAATAACAGCATGAAACTGCTCGGAAAAAATCATATTATCATTTCAGTGATCACTTTTGTGATCCTTTTTTCAATGAACTATATCGGAAACGATCTGCCCGATAAGCTTGAAAGAGCCTTAATGACAGCTTTTGCCGGAGTTATAGGATTATCTCTTGGGCTTTTCATTCTAAATAAGGGTAAGAACGATAAGAATCCTCCGCAGAATTTTGACTGATAAAAAAGTGAATTGTTAAATGTGAATTTGGCTTCGCCAGTGAATTTTTACAATCTCTAGATTCATGATTGGCCGGCGAAATCAAATTGACTATGACTTTCAAAATTACTCCTGATACATCACATACTTCGTACGAATCTTTTCAAATTTTTCCAAATCGCTTTTCCATGAAGATTTGATTTCCTGGATTGATTTTCCGGCGACAATCTGTTTTCTGAACTCATCAGTCCCGGCCAGCTTATCAAAGAACAGGTTCTCAAGAAAGAATCCCTGTTGTGGATTTTTATAGCTTTTATAAGATTTAATCAACCAGTCAAGATTCAATTCTCTCAGATCTTTTGAATAGGCTGAAAGATCTTCGCCGTAACATAACTTCCCGTTCAGGAAAGGATCTTTAGCTCCAAAATTCGGTTTTGGTGTAAACTGATAAGGTAATCCCTGTGTCCATGGAGATCCGTAGATCTGAAACGGAAGATTGGTTCCTCTTCCCACAGAAACCTGAGTTCCCTCAAAGAAGCATAAGCTTGGATACAAATTGATCGATTTATCGTTGGGCAGATTGGGAGAAGGTTTATCTAAGATCGGATAACGCTGTTTTTTGTGGTAATTTTTCATAGGAATCAGGGTATATTTAGCCTGAACTCCATTTTTCAGCCACTTTTCGCCATTCACCATTTTCCCGTACTCACCTATTGTTAATCCATAGACTACAGGAACTTCATGCATTCCTACAAAACTTGACCATTTCTTCTTTAAAACCGGTCCGTCTGTGTAGCCATCATGTGGATTCGGGCGATCCAGCACCATTATCTCAACATTATTTTCGGCTCCGGCTTCCATTAAATAAGCTAAAGTCGAAATATAAGTATAGAATCTTACCCCCACATCCTGAATATCGAAAACCACAATATCAATCCCTTTTAACTGTTCAGGTTTTGGCTTCTTATTGTTTCCATACAGAGAAATAATCGGGATTCCTGTTTTGGTATCCACTCCGTTTTTCACTTTTTCGCCGGCATCAGCATCTCCTCTGAAACCATGCTCCGGAGCGAATATCGCTTTGATTTTAATATTGTTTTTCACTAAAAAATCTACGACGTGGTCTTTATCACTCATCAGCCCGGTTTGATTCGTTACCACACCGATCGTTTTATTTTTTAGCAGGGGCAGATAAAGTTCGGATTGGTCCGCTCCGGTTTTAAAATCCGGTTTTACTTGAACCTGAGAATAATATTGGTTGAATACTCCTAAAAAAATTAGGCAAATCAGAAGTAAATTTTTAATTTTGAAATCTAAATTCATAAGCTTGAAATTTCCTTTATATTTCTCTAGAAAAATAGCGTTTTCCAAAGATAACAAAAATAACCTTTCAAGAGTTATCATCTTCATCGGCAGGCTTTCTGTAGCTTTGGGGATCATTGTTTCTCTGATTACGGTATCTACGGGCTTCGGTTCAAAGAAAGCCATCAAAGAGAGACTGGCAGATTTCAGCGGACATATTACGATTCGGTCTACCAGATCCAATTCTTCATACAACACCTCAGTTCTTGACAATCAGGGATTAAATATTCAAAAGATCAAAGAACTTCCCGATGTAGAAAGTGTTCAGAAATATGCTACGGTAACCGGAATTATGCGTAATGAACACAATTTTTCAGGCATAATATTCAAAGGAATCGGAAAGGATTTTGACAGCCTGAGATTCAAAAAATTCCTTGTAGCCGGAACGACTCCAAAAGTAACGGAGAAAGGATTTAACAATGATGTGACGGTTTCACAGAAGATCGCCAATGATCTTCATCTTAAAGTGAATGACAGCATTGTAACCGTATTTTCAAAAGCTGACCAAAAACCGATCTACCGTAAATTCAGAATTATCGGGATTTATAAAACGGATATCAAAATGATTGATGAACAGTTCGTTATCGGCGGAATCAATCATGTTCGAAAAATTCAGGAAATGAAGCCGGACGAAATAGGCGGCATCGATATATTCTTTAAAAACGTCAATGATATAGACAAAGATTTTCCGGACATTGAAAAACTGATCGGCTATAAAAACTACGCTGAAAAAGCGACAGAAAAATTCCCGCAAATCAATGACTGGATCAGTATCTTCGACACCAATATCGCCCTGATTATCATTATTATGCTGATCGTTGTGGTGATTAATATTATTATGGTTCTTCTGATTCTGATCATTGAAAGAACGAATTCAATCGGACTTCTAAAGACTCTTGGAGCCAGCAATTCACAGATAAGAGCGACTTTCATCAATTATACCCTGATCATCATGATCCCGGGACTTCTGTATGGAAATGCCATTGGTCTGGGTCTTATCTTACTTCAGAAGTTCTTCGGTATTATTAAACTGAATCCTGAAAATTACTACGTAAGTACCGTTCCGGTGGATTTAAATCCGGTTGCCATCATTTCTATTTCAGTAGGAATTCTTATTATTTCAGGTTTGGCTTTGATTATTCCAAGTTACCTGATCAGTAAGATCTCTCCGGTGAAAGCGATTAAGTATAACTAAAGGAAATGGCAAGTTCTGAAAGGTCAATGGTCAATTGCGAATAGTCAATGACTAATAACAGTGATTAATTTTATTGCAGTTGAAAATTCACTATTGACTTTTCGTCATTCACAATAATATGCAAAGGCATTTTTTAATAAAATTCACCATTAACCTTTCATCATTGACTTTATAAATCATAATCTTTAAATTACGCAGCTAAATTTTAAAGCATTATCTTTGCACCGCTTATAAAACATTTATGAAATACGCAAAAAATATTCTTGAAACGATAGGGAATACGCCTCTTGTAAAACTTAACAAAGTATTAGGAGAAGACTTTCCTGCATTGGTTTTAGCAAAAGTAGAGACATTCAATCCAGGAAATTCTGTAAAGGACAGAATGGCTCTTAAAATGATAGAAGATGCCGAAAAAGACGGCAGATTAAAGCCAGGAGGTACCATTATTGAGGGAACTTCAGGAAATACAGGAATGGGACTGGCGCTTGCAGCCATCATCAAAGGCTACAAATGTATCTTTGTAACCAATTCCAAGCAGTCTAAGGAGAAATGTGATATCCTTCGTGCTGTAGGAGCGGAAGTTATTGTCTGTCCTACTGACGTGAAGCCTACCGATCCGCGTTCTTATTATTCAGTGTCTAAAAGACTGGCTAAGGAAACGGAAAACGGATGGTATGTGAACCAATATGACAACTTATCCAACAGAACTGCCCACTATGAATCTACAGCTCCTGAAATCTGGGAACAGACGGAAGGAAAGCTTACCCATTTTGTGGCAGGTGCCGGAACAGGGGGTACAGTGACAGGTTGTGGTACATTCTTCAAAGAGAAAAATCCAAATATTAAAGTAATCGGTGTTGATACCTACGGTTCTATTCTGAAGGAATTCCACGAAACAGGTGAACTTCATTATGATCATGCTTATACGTACATTACGGAAGGAATCGGGGAAGATATTATTCCTGAGAACTACGATATGTCTGTCATTGATCATTTCGAGAAGGTCACTGATAAAGACGGTGCTGTCTATGCAAGAAAACTGGCTAAGGAAGAAGGAATTTTCTGTGGCTATTCTGCAGGAAGTGCAATTGCTTCTCTGATCCAGATGAAAGACCAGTTCACAAAAGATGATGTGATCGTAGTCCTTTTCCATGACCACGGTTCAAGATATGTAGGAAAAGTCTACAATGATGAATGGATGAAAGAAATGGGTTGGTTAGATTAATCAAAACCAGGAAGGTGAATCCTTTATATAAATAGAAAATCAGAGCAAATGCTCTGATTTTTTTATGATTTGATCTTTTTCTTTGCTACCTGTTTGAGTGTATCATAATCTGCTTTACTCATGGATTTCATTGGGAACATATAATTGAACTTTCCTTCTAAAGAAAGAAATTCATCATTGACATCAAAGTACTTAAAATCTTCCCATTTACTCATTTCTTCCTGATGATTGAGATTAACATTAAAAATCTCATCATTAAATCTGATCTCATAAATTTCAGAATCTTCCAGAGATTTTAAATATCTGTTCACCTCTTTTTTCCAACGGGAAACTTTGTTGATGCTCAAAGAAAGATACACCGTACACAGCAGAAATAAAAAGCTTACAAAATATAGGATTCCAAATTTTTCTTTGCTTAAATCATCTTTAAAAAAGAATAAAATCAATAGAATTAATCCTACAACGGCAGTAGTAACGGTTTTTCCTTGGGTCGTCTGTGAAAAAAATAAACTTCCCTGGTTACCACTGAAATAAATTTCTTCAAAATCCTTTCTGTTTACATGTAATTTAATGACTTTCTCTCCATTCATTTTTTAGAAATATTTAGTTTGTTTTAAAGATGTACAAAACTAAATTAAATATCTTCATATTGATCATTTATTGCAGAAAGTTTATTCATCAGATCACGGTTTCTCCGTTTTAAATCCTCCATTTTACGAAGCATATCACTGATGACTTCCAACCCGGGAAGATTGATTTCCAGGTCGTAATACCAGTTGGTAAACCTTTCGAAAACGGGCAGATCTTCATATAATAAATACCGGATTTCATTCTCTGTTTCCACGTTCAGTAAACCAACATCCACCAGTTCATCAAAAAAAGTGATCTCTATATTATAGATTTTTACGAGTTCCTCTCGCGATATTCTTTCACTCATGGCTTAGGAATTTTTAAGTTGTTCAAAAAGTTCTTTCTGCTTGTCTGTAAGATCAGTTGGCAGTTTCACCTCATAGGTCACGAAAAGATCTCCTGAATGACCTTCTTTTTTATACACCGGAAAACCTTTTCCTTTTAGTCTTACCGTTGTCCCGTTCTGGGTTTCAGGTTTTACTTTAAGATTAACACTTCCATCCAGTGTATTCACTTTTACGTCGCCTCCCAAAAGAGCGGTATACAAATCAATGGACACTTTGGTTTTCAAATCATCCCCGATTCTTTCAAAATTGGGATCTACCGGAATATTGAATGTGATGTATAGATCCCCGTTTGGGCCTCCATTAAATCCGGGGCTTCCATGGCCTTTCAGTTTGATTTGCTGACCATCGTAAACACCTGCAGGAATTGTAATTCTCACTTTCTTCCCATTGATATCAAAAGTCTGCGGATGAGTCCGTGCAGCATCTTTTAAGTTTAAATTCAGTTCAGCATTCACATCCTGTCCTTTGAATTTCCCGGAAGAACTTCCTCTTGAAGTTTTCCCAAAGCCACTACCTGCACCGCCAAACATACTCTGGAAAAAATCTGAAAAATCTTCCCCTTCACCGAAATCAGCACCGGAAAATCCGCCACTGCCTCCATAATTCTGCTGCTGGTACTGCCTTTGCTGTTGCTGAGCCTTTTCATATTCTTCACCATGTTTCCAATTCTCTCCGTATTTATCGTACTTGGCACGGTTTTCCGGATTGCTGAGAACTTCGTTGGCTTCATTCAGCTCTTTAAATTTCTTTTCGGATTCTTTGTCGTCCGGATTGAGATCAGGATGCAGTTTTCTCGCCATTTTTCGGTAAGCTTTTTTGATGTCATCCTGGGTTGCGCTTTTATCTACGCCTAAAATTTTATAGTAATCTATATAAGCCATAGAAATGGGGTTTACTCAAATTTATGAAATTTACACCTGAAGATTGTATAAAACAATGTTAAAAATAAACCTATCTTTGATAAAAAGCGATACATGAAAGAAGTACTGAACAACTACTCAGGAATTATACTTTTACTTTTAGGAATTGTTGCAGGAAGCATTATAGGCATTACTGCACCGGGTATTGTGGAATATATTAAACCACTGGGAGATATTTTCCTTAACCTTCTTTTCGTGAGTGTAGTACCGTTGGTATTTTTTGCTGTTTCCAATTCTATCGCATCTCTGGAACAACAGTCTAAGTTTGGAAAAATCATCCTTGTGATGTCCTTCACTTTTCTGTTTTTTATTTTAACGGCGGCAGTTTTTACGATTTGTGCGGTTTATGTATTTCCTGTTTCGGGAGTTTCCGGGAGTTCGGAAATGATTTCTGAAGCCGCCAGTGAAGACAGTTGGGGCAACAGAATCGTAAGTTTCTTCACCGTTGGAGAATTCACCCAGCTTTTTTCAAGACAAAATATGCTGGCTCTGCTGATCTTCGCTTTTATGACCGGATTTGCAGCCCGAAAGTCCGGAGAAAAAGGCCAGCCGTTCAGGCTTTTTATCGCTTCCGGATATGAGGTGATGAAGGAGCTTCTTTTATTGATCATGAAACTGGCGCCTATTGGTCTTGGAGCTTATTTTGCTTACCAGGTGGCCACACTGGGGCCTCAGCTTTTTGGATTTTATGCTAAACCGTTAGGACTTTATTATATTGCGGGAATCGTTTATTTCTTTGTCTTCTTTTCGCTGTACGCTTTTATGGCAAACGGACAAAAGGGGATCAAAAGTTTCTGGAAAAACGCAGTTTATCCTACTCTGACTGCCCTGAGCACATGTAGCAGCTTTGCCACAATGCCGGCGAATCTTCAGGCTGCCTCGAAGATCGGCATTCCGAATTCTATTGCGAACTTGGTAATCCCTATCGGAACCACGCTTCATAAGAATGGATCTTCCATGTCCTCTATTATCAAGATCTATGTTGCTTTTCTGATTATTGGAAAAGACTTTTTTGATCCGGCTAATTTACTGCTTGCCTTAGGAATCACAGTATTTGTAAGCATTGTAGCCGGTGGAATTCCAAACGGTGGCTATATTGGTGAGATGCTGATGATCTCGGTATATAAATTACCACAGGAAGCTATTCCGGCAGTGATGATCATTGGAACATTGGTGGATCCGTTAGCAACCGTTCTGAATGCTGTAGGAGATATAGTGGCGGCGATGTTTGTGAACCGGTTTGTGAAGGTGTGATGGAGAGAACACAGAACAAAGAATAAAGAGACATTTTTTTCCGGGTTCTTTTTCACTGTTATGTTTAAGCTTTCACAAGCTATCATATCAAAGAATATCAGACTATACCCATTTTATTCACTGCGTTTTACGGGTTCCAGGTTTTCATATTCTTCTTTGGTGAAAAGTCTGTAGTTGACTTTGAATGTTTTGCCTAAAGGGGTTTCCAGAGAAAATCCTCCCGGTCCGAAACCATCTGTTACATCCAATGTGAAGTGAGAATATTTCCAGTATTCGAATAAATCACGGTCTATCCAGAATTCATGGCCGTTGATAGTTCCAATCATAGCATCATTCATCCGGGGGAAAAATCCGCCTTTCTCGAAGCATTGCGGTTGGGTCCCTTCGCAGCATCCGCCTGCCTGGTAAAACATCAATGCTCCGTATTTATCTTCCAGTTGATAAATGACATCAAGTGCTTTTTCTGTTGCTGATAGTCTGGATATTGTGGTTTCCATTTTTTTCTTTTAATTAAACAGGTTTATTTGTATTAAGATACGAAGATTTTGATTAATTTTTTCTCTATAGCCTTCATTTTTTATAATTGCAAAGGCACTAAAGTTTTTTATCTTCATTCAGTTTTATGGGGAAAAGATTTTATCTCCGATTAAAATTGTATACTGCTGTTATGCTGATAAATGCAGCTTGTGCCTTCGCGCTGAAGAAATTCATAAGTTTTGTCTTCACGCAGATCACACAAATGACGCCGATTTTTCCTTGCTACCGAATGAATATTTAGATAGTGCATGTTTTCATAAACACTGTAACATCAGGAAGAAAAAAGCCCGGCAAATGATTTCGCCGGGTACATTAACTCATTATTTAATTTGAGCCGGCAATATCCAGGACGATTCTGCCGTCTATCTGTCCTTTCTTCATTTTATCAAAAACATCATTGATATCTTCCAGTTTTGCAGAGGTTACCGTTGCTTTTACAAGGCCTTCATTGGCGAAATCCAGCGCTTCCTGAAGATCTTTTCTTGTGCCGACAATAGATCCTCTCACGGTTATTCTCTTTAGTACGGTTTCAAATATAGGGAGTTCAAAAGAACCGGGTGGAAGTCCGTTGAGCGCAATGGTTCCTTTTCTTCTCAGCACATCTATTCCCTGTTTGAAGGCAATTGGGGAAACGGCTGTGATCAGGGCACCGTGCATTCCACCGACTTCTTTATGTAAATATTGTCCGGGATCTGTGGTTTTTGCATTAACTACAAGATCTGCTCCTAATTTCTTCGCCAGCTCCAGTTTGTCATCCGCTACATCAATAGCCGCCACATGCATTCCCATCGCTTTGGCATACTGAACAGCCACGTGCCCCAATCCTCCTATTCCGGAAATGGCTACCCATTCTCCGGGTTTTGTTTCGGTTTCTTTCAACCCTTTATAAACGGTTACTCCCGCGCATAAAATAGGGGCAATCTCTAAAAAGTTGACATCAGATTTTAAATGTCCTACATATCTTGAATCCGCAATAACGTATTCTGCAAATCCTCCATCTACACTGTAACCTCCATTTTTCTGAGCTTCACACAATGTTTCCCAACCGGTAATACAGTAATCACAGCATCCGCAGGCACTATACAGCCACGGAACTCCTACAGCATCTCCTTCCTTAACCTGTGCTTCGGGTCCGCAGGCGACTACGATTCCTACTCCTTCATGTCCGGGAATCAGGGGCATTTTGGGTTTTGCCGGCCAGTCGCCATCTACAGCATGTAAATCTGTATGGCAAACTCCACAGGCGATTACCTTGACCAATACTTCATATCTTCCGGGTACTTTTACCGGAACTTCTTCTATTTTCAGGGGTTGCCCGTAGCCCTGAACTACAGCAGCTTTCATTGTTTTTGGAATCATATTTTTTGAGTTTATTTGGTTATTTGGAGTCAATTGTCAATGGTGAATTGTAAATTTTACTATCAGTCGATTCATTGACTATTGACTTGCGTAGCAAAATTGACTTTTCACATTTAACTTTACTGTCTGTCACGGTAACAGAATTCCTGCTTACCCGAAATATTTCAGATAAGGAAGTCTATTTTCTGCGTGAGGGATAGGAAGGGCGGCGAGGAACGAGCCGGTGCGGAATGAAATGGAGCACCGAAACGAAGTGAAGCCCTGGAATAGCCCGACCGTTTTGCCCCGGCTCCGCCGGGGCAAACGGGCACGCCCTAATATTTAAAAATTAAAAGAAACCTAATTTATTTTTGTTGTAGGAGATCAGCATATTTTTAGTCTGACGGTAATGGTCAAGCATCATTTTGTGATTTTCTCTACCGATTCCCGACTGCTTATATCCTCCGAAAGGAGCTCCTGCCGGATACGAATGGTACTGATTCACCCAAACTCTTCCCGCCTGAATCTGACGCGGAACATTGTACAACTGGTGGGCATCTCTTGTCCAGACTCCGGCACCAAGTCCGTAGATGGTATCATTGGCGATTTTTACAGCTTCTTCCTCATCTTTGAAAGTCGTGAATGCCAATACAGGTCCGAAGATCTCTTCCTGGAAAATTCTCATTCTGTTATTACCTTTGAAAATAGTCGGCTGAATATAGAATCCGTCCTCAAGGTTTTCCCCTACATTGTTGATGTCTCCGCCTACAAGAACCTCTGCTCCTTCTTCTTTTCCAAGCTGGATGTAGGAAAGGATTTTATCTTTCTGGATCTGGGAAGCCTGAGCACCCATCATCACGGTCTTATCCAATGGATTTCCTACTTTGATGGCTTTTACTCTTTCGATTACTTTTTCAATGAAGGCATCTGCAATATCTTCCTGAACCAACAGTCTTGAAGGACACGTACAAATTTCTCCCTGATTAAGGGCAAAAAGTACAGCCCCTTCAATTGCTTTATCCAGGAATGCATCATCTGCATCCATTACTGAGCTGAAGAAAACGTTTGGAGATTTTCCACCCAGCTCAAGGGTTACCGGAATGATGTTTTCTGTAGCGTACTGCATGACAAGACGTCCTGTAGCTGTAGAACCTGTGAATGCGGCCTTTGATACTTTAGGATTAGTTACCAAAGCTCTTCCCAGTTCTGCTCCGAAGCCATTAACGATATTAATAACACCAGCAGGTAACAGATCTCCGATGATCTCCATTAAAACCATAATAGAAACCGGCGTACTTTCTGCAGGTTTCAGTACTACGCAATTTCCTGCCGCTAAAGCCGGAGCCAGCTTCCATACTGCCATTAAGATCGGGAAATTCCAAGGGATGATCTGCGCGATTACACCCAGTGGTTCGTGAACGATCAGGGAAACGGTATCTTTATCAAGTTCGTTGTGAGAACCTTCTTCCGCACGTACTACAGAAGCAAAGTATCTGAAATGGTCTATGGCAAGAGGTAAATCGGCAGCTAATGTTTCTCTTACAGCCTTTCCGTTATCGATGGTTTCAACGATGGCAAGGTGCTCAAGATTTTGCTCTATCCTGTCTGCAATTTTATTCAGTATGATGCTTCTTTCTGTAGAAGACGTATTTTTCCAGGTTTGGAATGCTTTGTCTGCAGCATTGACTGCCAATTCCAAATCTTCTTTGGATGAATGGGCTACCTGGGTGAAATTTTTCCCGTTAACCGGTGAAACTACATTGAAATACTGTCCGTTAACCGGAGGTGTAAATTTACCGTCAATATAATTATCATATTTGTTTTTGAATTCAGGCCACTGGAATGCGGTCTCTGATTTCGGTTCTGTAATTGTGCTCATATTAATGTAATTTTAATTTTTTCGTAATGCCAATTTACATTTACCCATGAAAAACGGATAGCACAATCGTATAAAAAAACATCACAATAGTGCAGATGTTCAATTTTATAGTTTTATTAACAACAGTGTAGGGCTAAAATTTATATATTTGAGTGATTGGGTTTTACAAAATGTTTAGAAATGAATAACGATAATAAATTTTTATTGAATACTCCTGAATTGAAGAAGGAGAGCCAATTATTGAACCTTGTTGAAAACCAGACAAAATTCAATCTAAACAACTGTGAGTTCAGCATATACGAAACTCATAAAGCCGCTTTCGGTGTCAAACTTCACTTTGAAAATATTGCGTTCACGGCTATGCTGAGAGGCAAAAAACACATGAAACTGGATAATAAAACGAATTATTTTGATTATTTTCCTGGTGAAAGTGTTCTGGTAGCACCCGGTGAAACTATGGTCATCGATTTTCCTGAAGCAGATGAGGCTCCTACCCAATGTATTTCTTTAAGCCTTAATCCTGAATTTATAGAGGATTCTCTTAATTATTTAAATTACACCCTTCCTAAAGTGGACGAAACTTCACAATGGAATATCCAGTTGGATGAATTTTTTCTCTTTAATAATCAGTCCTTAACTTCTGCAACCAACAACATTATGAGAATTGCTATGGATGATAATTCCCAAAAGGATATCATGGCAGATTTCGCTTTAAAAGAACTCCTGATCAGGCTTATGCAAACCCAGGCAAGAAGTATGGTGGAAAAGAATATTGCTAAGAATAAATCCAGAATAGGTTTTGCGGTAGATTATATCAGAAAGAACCTTCATCAGAAATTGTCTATTGACAGTATGGCAAAACTAGCTTACGTCAGCAAGTCTAATTTCTTTAAAATGTTCAAAGACGAATTGGGAACTTCCCCTAATGATTTTATCCTGCAGGAAAGAATCAATAGGGCAAAAGAATTATTAGCAACGCAGAATAGTATTAAGGAAACTGCCTATCAAACTGGTTTTTCGGATACGAATTATTTTACGAGGGTGTTTAAGCAACTGGTGGGTGTGACTCCGAAGAGTTATCAGACAAGCGTCATTTTTTCTAAATAATCTCCTATAATAGAAAACAAAAGCCCTGCTGTGCAGGGCTTTTATTAATTTATTGATATTTTTTAGTATCCGGGGAATTGTTTAATATTAGGATTACTTAAAATTTCTCCTAATGGGATAGGAAATGCTTTAAACTGATATTTAGATGAATTTAATGCAACTCCAGTCTGCGAATTAGTAAATCCTATACCATTTCTTTTAAGATCACGATATCTGAAACCTTCTAAAAATAATTCAACATTCTTTTGAAACAAGATCTCTTCCAGTAAATTCTGTCCTGTCCCTGTAAAAGTGTATCCCGGCACTCTGTACGTTGAAACATAAGCGTTAAGCTTAGCCAGAGCTGAAGTAGGATTTGTATAGTACAATGCTTCCAATTGATTGAATACAGCTTCAGATTCTCTCATTAAGATAACATCCGTCGCAGGAGTCTTATATTTAGCAACATCAACAGGTTTAGGATTGTCAGGAAAAGCAGATATTGCTGGTGAACCTACACTTGTTAAAGTAAACCAACTATTCTTTCTGACATCTGTATTGGGAAGCTTATTATAAAAAGCTCTAGTTGCAAAATTTTGTCTATACCTTCCTCCTGAATACCAAGTTGCTGTAATACCATCATTAGCTCCCGGAAGATCTTTATCATTAAACTCAAGCTTAAAAATAGTTTCACTTCCTCCTTCCACTGTAGCATCAAATATCGTTGGAGCCTGCGTAGCAGTGGCAATGTCTGAGAAATTACTGTTTAATATTTTCTGAGAATAAGTATCAGCTTGAGAATAATTCTTAATTGCTAAATAATATCTGCTAAACAACATATCTACAGCCGAATTGTTTATTTGTCTTTTATTGGTATTCAAAATTTTTCCTTCTGCAGCCGTAAGATCAGATAGAATCTGATTATAAACCTGAGCAACTGTAGACCTTGAAAGTCTTGAATTTACATCCAAAACCAAAGGAAGTGGAACACCCATATCCTGATTTCCATTCCCCGAAATTTCAGAAAAATGAGTAATAAGATCGTAAAAAGCCATTGCTCTGATAGCATGTGCTTGTGCAAAAAGACTGCCTGGAGTTTCGGATGTAGTAATGTCATCCTGAATTTTTCCTTCATAGCTCAATACGAAGTTTGCATTGGCAATGATACTATACAGGCCAGTCCATAAGGTAACAAAACCTGTCTGCTGTGGTACATAATATGATAAATCAGTCTGACGGGTACCCGCAAATCTATTTGAGTTTCTTAAACTGACAAAACTGTTATCTGCCAAAAGTTCATTCAGGGTAGGAATCATCGCTCCATAAGAATCCGTACTTTGTAGTGAATGATGTAATCCGAGGATGGCAACAGCAAGGTTTTTTTCATTGGTAATACCCTCTTTTAGTTCTACATCAACTTGTGGTTTTTCTTCTAAAAATTCATTACTGCAAGAAGTGGCTGAAACAATTATTAACAATGATTTTATAATATATTTTATGTTTTTCATTTTTTTCTTAATTAAATTAAAAATCTATACTAATTCCCAGCATGTACTGTCTAAGATTGGGTTGTGTTTGATCATAAACACCTAAATTAGAAGCAGTGTAGGTAAATGCATTTGAGTTGGATTCCGGATCGAAGTAAAGATTTTTATCAAATGCATAAGTGAACAAATTAACTCCTCTTGCATATACATAAATACCTTTAACCCTATCTATTTTTAAAACATCCTTTGTAAATCTGTATCCAAATTCAATATTTCTTAACCGGATATGGTCTCCATCAAACAAGTACCTTGTAGAAGCTGAATTGGCATTTTTGTTTCCACCGTACACATATTTTGGCTGAGAGGCGTTGGGATTATCAGGTGTCCATGAATCATGTAAAGCCGAGGATAATTGATTGAGATAGCCATACTGGCCACTGGAATCATAAACGAATGCCCATCTGTCAAATACTGAATAATTTCCCTGATAATTAATCAGGAATGATAATTTAAAATTTTTATAGTTCAATTCATTATACCAACTTCCAATATGGGTAGGAAGTGCATGCTTACCGGTAAAAGAAAGTTTGGCTAAACCGGAATTATTGGTCGTAGCAGTTTTTGAATCATCAGTATACCATAAAGGATCTCCATTTTTGGGATCAACGCCTGCCCAGAGTCTTGTGTAAAATTCAGTTGGATTATGACCTGGAAAAAAGGCTTTAAAACCTTCAATAGAAGTTGGATTAGCTTCTCCATTCAAGCTTTTAATTTTGCTGTCATTATAAGCATAATTAAATCTCGTATTCCAATTGAGCCCCTCACTATTTCCAACTTTAAATCCTAGAGTAGCTTCCAGTCCTTTTGAATAAGAATCTGCGATATTTTTTGTGATAGATGTAAAACCGGTAGATGGAGGATTGGGTACACTAAAAATTTGATCCGTATTATTATTTTTATATACCTCTACAGTACCATATATTAAGCCGTTTTTACCAAATGTAAAATCTAAACCTATATTAGATTTATCAGATTTCTCCCAATATAAACCATCAATCGGAGCCACATTAGAAACGTATCCTGCGTTGGAAGAGATATAGGCAGCTCTGTAAGAATACTGATCATATTTTGCGTAGGGACCAACAGCCTGGTTCCCATTTTCGCCATAGCTGGCTCTAAGTTTTAAGCTTTTAAAAAAGCCGGGAAGAATATTGGCTTTACCAAAATCGAAGCTTAGTCCTGCCCCCCAAAAATTACCGTTATACCCTGTAAACCCGGAATAACCATCTCTTCTGAAAGACCCGGTAAATGTCAAAAATTTATTGAATGTATAGGAAGCTCTAGTCACATAGCCTACTAAACTTCTAAAATCAGCAGATCCTCCGGCTCCGGTTGGGTTCGCGCCCACATCAGCATATTTTAATCTTGTCCCGGCGGGAAATCCCTGTTTGGAAAGAGAATTATATTCCCGTTCAGTTCTTGTGGCTTCAAGACCGACCGAAATAGAGACATCATGTTTATCTGCAAAAACTTTGTTATAATGCACAAAATTATACCAGTTCCAAGTTAGATAATTATTGAATTGTCTTGCAAGATATCCGTTCCCGTTCGTATCACCGTCAAATGTTCCGTCTCCAAAATCAGGATTCCAGTAAACCAGTTCATTTCCTGATGTATAATCCAATCCAAAATTAGAAGTGTATCTAAAATGAGGAAGAAACTGATAATCACTTCCAATACTTGTAATAACTTTATTAAAAGTACCTTTTTCTAAATTTTCATTCTGAATTCCAATAGGATTAAATTCTTCATTAATGTAATAAAGCTTAGTATTATAAGTTCCGTTTGCATTATAAAATGACTGGGTAGGTGATAGTAGTCTACCTGTAAATACAGGGTTACTAAATGAAGAACCATCTGTTGCACCCGTCTGAACTGATCTTGATAAATTAACAGACATATTCATCTTTAATTTATCACTTGCTTTCCAATCCGCCCTTAAAGCCGCATTATACCTGTCAAATTTAGAATCCCTGGAGACTCCTTCCTGCTGGAGATATCCTAATGATGCGAAAATCAAAAGATTTTCAACTCCCCCACTGTAATTAAAATTATATCTGCTGAATGCAGGATTTGCTCTTCTTACCGCGCGATTCCAATCATAATCTGAAACACCATCCCAGTTATATTCGGATTTTGCTAAATTATAGCCGTTTTGAAGCGTAGAAGCTTGTCCGGCGTTAAATAAACTGAGTCCAAATAATTTTGTTGACTCCTCTGCATTAAGCATTTTAAATTTTTCAAAAGCTACCTCACCTGATCCTATTTCACTGGTGAAATTAAGATCCGATCGTCCTTTTTTACCCGTTTTGGTAGTTATCACAATAACTCCATTTGCTCCTCTCGAACCGTAAACAGCAGTGGCTACCCCATCTTTTAATACTTCAATATTTTCAATATCTGCCGGATTAATTAGTGATAATGAGTTTTGTGACGTAAGCAGCCCTGAGACATCTCCTGAAGGAATAGGAACTCCATCTAAAATATACAAAGGATTATTCCCGGATGTTAATGAGCCAAGTCCTCTAATCAGCGTAATACTATTTGCCCCTGGCTGCCCGCTACTTGCTGTGGACATCAACCCTGCAACCTGTCCTTGTAATGCATTTTCTATAGAAATTGCTGAAGGCCTAACGAGTTTATCTGCTCCGATCTTAACACTTGATCCCGTAACCTGTTCAGCGGTCTGTCTGAATCCATAAGATCCAGTCAATACCACCTCATCAATCTCTCCCCGAATGGTGTCATTCTTCGCTTTCTGCGCAGACACAGCATGTCCTATAAAGAACAAAACTCCTGCACTTAACACACGTAATTTTACATTCATGTTTTTAATTTTAGCATTTAGAAAGCAAATATGTTAATAAAGCTTAACAATGTCAAAATTTAAAATACTGAAATACAAATAGATACGGCGTATTAATTTAATTAAAAGACAAGTAAAAGGAGTTTTTTAAAAAGTATTTGCATTGAAAAAATAAAAAATAATCTAAGAAAAGCAATTAGATAGAAATTTTAACCCGTGAAAAAAAAATCATCACAATTAAACAAAATCTACAAAATGATAAATAATATAAATGATTAATGAATTGATTAACAAATAAAATAAAGATTCGGTTTTAGCAATTCGTAAACAAAATCAAGCTTTACCCTATAATTTCCTCAAAAAATAAACAATAAAACACTAAAAAAGAAAAACCGTCTCTAATAAAAAGTACTTTTTTATGATTAATTAAGAATAAAATAACAATAAGTTCAATAATTTAATGGACGTATTTTGCATAAAAAGGACTTTTAATATAATCAGACTTGGTACAAAAGGAAGATTGTTTTAAATTTATTTGTAAATACATCTATGAGAACCTTCATTATCCTAGTCATTGTATTATTAACAGGAAGCAGATATACAGCCCAGCTTCAGGAAAATAAGTTTCAGATTTCAAAAAAACTGGAACAAATCCCTTTGTATACAAACCAAATGCCTGACAGACCCGGACCACTAGGAGCGGAAGTAATAACCGCCAAAGGCTCTGTAACAAACATCTCAACACCAAGATTGATTGTTCACCGTCCTGCAAAACCTAACGGAACCGCTATTTTAGTGATCAGCGGCGGCGGATACGCTCATATTGAAATTGGTAAGGAAAGCACCCCCACAGCCAACTGGCTTCAATCTGAAGGTGTAACTGCCTTCGAACTTATCTACAGACTGCCTTCAGAAAACTGGAAAAGCACCAATGTACCCTTTGAAGATGCTCAACGGGCCATGCGTATCATCAGAAGCCTTGCAGAAAAGTATAAGATTGATGCCAATAAGATAGGAATACTTGGGTTTTCTGCAGGAGGACATTTAGCTGGATTTATCTCAGCTCAACCAGATAAAAAGCTCTACAGTCCTTTTGATGAGATAGATTCTTTATCTGCAAGACCCAATTTTACAGGACTAATCTATCCTGTAATTTCTATGCTTCCTCCCAATAATAAGACCCATGCAAGGAAAAGTATTTTGGGAACAAATCCTTCTGTTCCAGAAGAAGCTGCATTTTCAGTAGAAAAACTTGTAAATTCCAATATGCCCGTTACTTTTTTGGCGCAGGCAATTGATGATCCTATTTCTTCTGTTGATAATAGTTTGCTGCTATATTCTGCTCTAAAGAAGGTGAATGTAAAAGCTGAAATGCATCTTTTTCCAACCGGTGGTCACGGCTGGGGATTAGGTAAAAAAGGAAGTCCTGTAGCTGTCTGGCCGGAACTTTTTAAAACCTGGATGAAGAATAATGGTTTGTGGAAATAGACATGTAAGGAAGTTGAAAGCTGGAATTGGGAAGTTATTATATTCCTACCCAGATCTATCGTCCAGTTTTATTAATTTTTTTTTAAATGAATAACCAACATTAACTTCCAACTTCCCTCCTCCAGCTTCCATCCAGATAAACATTAATTATTGATCCTGCTGATATATCTTAATCCTGATAACGATAATATCTCGCTCCTTTCAAAACAGGGTTTTCCGATTCTACCGATACTAAGCCAAAACCTTTGTATTGGCTGTTGACAGACTGGTCAAGCCGCTTTCTATGTAATTTTTCGTAGGTTTCAAAATCAATTGCTGTTCTGTTTTTTAAATGTTCAAACACCTTCCATTTTGAAACGGCTGTTTTCCAGTTTTCAGATATTTTACCGGCAAAAACCTTAGATTTTGATCCGCTTCCATAGCCCAAAAAGCCAATTTCTCTCCCGGTCAATTCTTCACCTTCATCATAAGAAACCTGAATAGCAGACAATAATGCCATAAAAATTGAAGCCGTATACATATTCCCTATTTCCGAAGAGGCTCTTTGTGATCGTTCTATTTTTTCATTAATAAAATTCAGGTAGTCTTCAGATTTTGCAACCGCTTTCTGCTCCTCAGACGTTTGATAAGGAAGTCCGTTTTCCATACTGTATATCTCCGTAAAAACTCTTTTGCCATGAAAGGCATATGGAAGGTGGAAGATAAGATACCTCCAGTCCTCATAAGGCTTTTCTATCCCTGAAATTTCTTTATAATGCTGATAAGCTTCCCTGATTCTATCCTGATAACACTGGTTTGAATACTGTCCGTCAAAAACGGGTTCATCCGTAAAGATTTCGATCTTGTCCGGAAAAGCATCCGGTGCTGCATTTAAATCTTCCTTGCTATATGATCTTCTCGGTTTGAAAAAATCAAAAACACTTTCGGTAGCAACGCCCCAGTTGTTTTCAATTTCAAGCAGATCCGGTTTTGATGAAACCAGTAGTGCTACTGCTCCTCCACCCTGCGTATATTCGCCGGAAGAAGCCAGTTCATATTTAGCATAATCGCTGGCAATGACCACGGCTTTTTTGTCCGGATTTACTCTTACAAAATCAAGAGAATTGTGAAGCGCATCCACCGCTCCGATGCAGGCAAAAGTCATATCCACAACATCACAGTTCCTGAAACATCTTTCACCAAACTCCTTTTCCAGCACTTGCTCTACCATCTGCATTGCATAAGAAGCGGTAGGTTTCGCGGCATCCAGCGCGCTTTCCGTTCCCAGATAAATTCTTGCGATATCTTTCGGATTGAGATGATGGTCTTTGATCAGTTTTAATAAAGCCTCTGCTGCCAATGTAGCTGCATCTTCATGAACATCCGGGAAACCCATTTTATGCAATCCCAGTCCTTTTTCCAGTTTTGCGGGTTCAATTCCCCTTTTCTCCGCCAGGTCTTTGATCTCTAAGTACAAAGACGGCACATAATAGCCCGCAGCCTCAATTCCAAAAGTCATTCTATTCTAAATTTTTATACGAATTTATAAAATGATGTTTGAATATGCCTCCCATTTATTATCCTAATTTCGTTTTTAAAAATAAAAATCATAAAAAAACTGCTGTTTTTCACAGCAGTTTTATATTCTCAATAATTGAAAGGATTTTTTTACTTAAAATCTTCAATGGTTTTATTAATTGCATCGATCTGTTTATTGATGCTTGCTGCATTTTGAGGATTCTGTCTCAGAAGTTCCATTTTTTTATTTAACCCATCTTTCAGCATCTGGGAAATCATCATTTTCACCTGAGGATTATCTCCCATCTCACCTTTTGCATGACTAATGATTTTTGTAATGTTTTCAGTAGCCTTCAGATTATCCGAGCTCATGATCCAGTTATACCCTTCTTCTGCAGATTTCCCCAGTTCCGGGTTTTGGAATTTAATGAAAGGATAAAATGCCACAAGAGGCGTGATATTGGACATCTGAGAAGTCACTTTATTTTTTACAATCACCGGTAACAGCTGGCCCAATAACTCGTCTGAAGCACCTTCAAGGTCGATCTTGTCAGCCAGCGTATTGGCTTTTGACGGGTCTATGCTTAAAACAGCGCTTAATGAAGTTCCCTTGACAGCATTGGACACCGCATTCACTCCTTTTTCAAAAACAGGAAGGTACTTTTTATCTTTAGTTTTAGCCAAAGCCGTAATCGCAGCTGCCTGAACCAAAGTTTTCGGATCATTGGACGCCAGCTTCTCTACATCAGCACCTAAAGCTTTCATCTGTTCAGTATTGGAAAGATCCATCAACTGAAGGGCCTTGATTCTTGTTCTGAAGTAAGGATCTTTTAACGCTGCAGCCAATAATTTCGTTGCAGCCGGACTTTTTCCGACCTGATCTTTTATAGCAGCTAACGCTTTGTATCTGCTCTTAAATTCTTTAGAGTTGGTGAACTGCATCAGGTTTTGTTCCGGAGTCTTGGTATCGGTAATTTCCGCCAGTAAAATTCCGTCTGCATTGATATTGATCAGATCCGGAGTTTTTGAAACATCAAAATTGAATGTATTCTTTGCTTCAGCATTGACCCATACGTTATATCTTTTTGGCTTTCCATTGTCATATACATCGATGGCAAGAGGGAATTCGAATGGCTGATCCTGCGTTTGATTAATCGTTACGGCTACCTGCTTTTTCACCGGCTCGAAAGTAAACGAGTAGTTCAGCTTTGGATTTCCGCTTCCGAAATACCATTGATTGAAGAACCAGTTCAGATCTTTTCCGGAAACCTTTTCAAAAGAAAGTCTCAGCTGATGAGCTTCTGCGTTTTGGTATTCATTGCTTTTCAGATAATCATTCATTCCTGCAAAGAAAGCATCGTCACCCAGATAATTTCTCAGCATATGAAGGATCCCGCCACCTTTCTGATAGGTCACCAGATCAAAAACATCTTCACGGGAATCATAATTAAATCTCACGAGGTCTTTCTTGAAATCAGAAGGATTATGGATGTACATATTCACATCGGTCATCTGGTGATAATCTGCTTGGTCTTTTCCGTATTTATATTCGTTCCATAAATATTCGGAATAATTGGCGAAAGATTCGTTCACGGTAAGGTTGCTCCAGCTTTCTGCCGTCACAAGATCTCCGAACCAGTGGTGGAACAATTCGTGGGCAATTGTATCTTCCCATTTGTTTTCATCGATCAATTGTCCCGGTTTCTGAAGGATATCGCTTCCGTGAAGAGTGGCCGTTGTATTTTCCATGGCACCGCTCACATAGTCTCTTCCTGAGATCTGAGCATATTTTGCCCAAGGATAATCGTACCCCATCTTTTTAGAGAAAAACTCGATCATTTCCGGTGTATTTCCGTAGATCTGTTTTGCATAAGGTTCGTATTCTTTTTCGATATAATAATCTACCGGAATATTTTTCCATTTGTCTTTAACGATGGCATATTCGCCTACACCCATAAAGAACAGATACGTAGCATGTCTTTTATCCATGACCCAATGGTCCGTTCTTAAGCTTCCTTCTTTCTGTGAATCTTTAAGAATTCCATTGGAAAGGGTGACATATTTATCAGGAACGGTCATATAGATCTCCTGCGTAGTCTTCTGATTCGGTTTATCGATGGTTGGGAACCATGCTGAAGAAGATTCCGTTTCCCCTTGTGTCCAGATCTGAGTCGGCATATCCGGATCCTGCCCCTGTGCATTGACGAAATAAAGACCTTTGGCATCATTGATGGCCATGCTTCCTTTCTGCTTTACCTCATTCGGACGTGCCGTATACTTGATATATACTGTATATTCCTGATTTTTCTGATAGGTTTTATCCAGGGTAATCTTCAGGATCTCGTCCTTATATTCATATTTCAGAGGTGACTTTTTTCCGTTGCTATCAAGAGCTACTTCGTGAATCAGCATTCCTTTTGCATCAAGCGTCAGTTCGTTGGTAGGATAGAAATACGGAGTGGCAGTCAGCCATTCTTCCCCGCCCATTTGCTCTTTCTGATAATCAAAATTGACTTTAAGCTTGGTATGTTTAAGTTCCGTTACTTTGGTATGTGTGGCTCTGTACGCCTTTTCTCTTCCTGAAGTTTCGGTCTGTGCTGATACGTTTGCGGAAAAGAAAATTCCGAGTATAGCAATGGACAAAATCGCCTTTTTCATCTGTTACTTTATTATTTTTTAGAATTATTTTTTGTTATTATATCAAAAATATCATTAACCAGGGTTTCATAGTCACCCGTTTTCAGCTGCTCTTTGGTCTTAGCAAAGGCTTTTTTCAGTTCGCTTTCCGGGTTTTCATCATCAATGATCTCTACCGAGGCTACTCCTTTCAGCTGCAGAACTGCATTTTGAAGTGCTGTAAGATCTGCATTATCTTCTGTATTGATTTTTAAATATTTCATTTTTATTGTTTCTTAAAGGTAAAATTATTGGCACCCTGCGAGAAGTCCATGGTTCCTTTTTCAGCATTGAACTTCATTTTGATGCCTGCCATTTCAAATTTAAATTCGATTTCAGAGACTGCTTCCAGCGGAAACGCACCCTGTCCTGTAGCCTGCCCCATCAGTTTTCCTTCTTCCTGGAAAATTTTTATATCCAGCGGGAAGCCTTCTGTCTTGTAAAGTCCTTCATATTTTTTCAGAATTCCAGTCGCTACGGAAACTTCTTTAAAATTAGGCATTTTAAAATCTTTTCCAACTGCTGTCTGGATCATTTTGATCGAAATATCATTATTATCGTAATCTGATTGATTGGTGATGGCGCTCACTGCTACTTTCAGGTCAGGAAAATAATACAATACCGATCGGAACTGATCAATTCCACCGTTATGTCCGTAGCCCGAATATTTTTCAAAAGGTACCTGTGCAATTCCGTAGCCATAGCCGTCGATAAAGTTTTTCATCCCGGAAAGGCTGGCTTTACTGATGAGTTTTCCGTTTTCCAGAGCAATGATAAACTTCAAAAGTTCAGTAGGCGTAGAAATAATATCTCCTGCACCCAGCGGAACGCTCATATCTGTTTCCTGCCATGGCTGATAGCTCCCGTTGGAATAGGTATAGGAAAGCGCCTGGTTTTTGGAAGGATCAATCTTTCCGCCCACTTCAGTAAGTGTCAACTTCAGAGGATTTGTAATTTTAGCCTTAAGCAGCTCTGCGTACGTTTTTTTATAGACCTTTTCCAGTATAAAGGTCAGCAGAATATAGTTGGAATTGCTGTATTCGTATTTGGTTCCCGGAGCAAAGTCGCTTTTATATTTTTTGATGATTGAGAACAGGGATTGCTCTGTCTGGGGTTTTGTATTGTACATCCAGTAATCCTGTTCATCCGTCAGATTATGAATTCCGCTTCTGTGCTGCAAAAGATTTTCCACGGTAATTTTATCTGCATTTTCTATTTCCGGATACCAGGCAGAAAGCTTGGTGTCAAGGGAGATTTTTTTCTCTTCAACAGCTTTCATCACAAGAACTGCGGTGAAGGTTTTGGAAATAGAACCTATGCGGTATTGGGTATTGATATTGGCTTTCTGCTGTTTTGAGGCATCGGAGAATCCCGTAGTTTTCAGAAAAGTAGACTGGCCGTTCTCTGCAATGGCAAAGCTTCCCATTACTTTATGACGAACAGAAAGTGAATCGAGATAATCCATTAATTTCTGTTTGTTTGCAATTTGAGAAAATGCCATACACGAAATACTTGCTGTTGCCACAAAAAACAGTTTTTTCAGAATCATATTATTAATTTTCCAATCAGTAGTAAAATTAAGGATTCTGTTACAGCAGGGAGCGTAGGAATATTAGTCGTAATCTTCAGAAGAGATCCCGTTATTTTCCAGCTGAGACATAATCTGATGATCCTCTTTCCACAGGCTGTCTTTTTTAAGGTAACTCAGGACTGTCTTTTTATTTCCCGGATTATTAAAAGAAAGAAGCATGGACACGTAACCTCTTTTATGATAAGTATTAATAGAATCATTTTCGATCAGATTTGCAAATTCTTTCTGCAACAGGTCTTTGTATTCCCTTTTGTGCCATGAGTTAAGGTATTGCAAAGCCGGTTGTCTATGATTTTCAAAGGCCTGTTTTGCGATCTGGCTTTTCAGTCCGTCGGAATACGTTCTGTTTTTCAATGCTGTTGCAAGGATAAGTTCCGAAGAATCCGGCATAAACAGAATCATGCTGTCGAGCTGTTTCAAATTTGGATCGGAGTGGAGTTCTTCCGGTTTCAGTTTGTAATACTGTGTCCAGTAGACCGGTTCTGCCGGATGATCATGACTAAGAATACACCCATTCTGTACGTGTACGATCCCTTTTCTGGAAAGCATTTTTTGGAAAACCGGAATTGTATATTGACTGTCCTTTTCTGACAGCCCGATGACAGCGTACACCGCGACTGCACTATTTTTATTATCTACTAATGACAGCAACTCCTCATTGGAAGCTGCTTTATATAATTTTTTGAAATTCCTGAAATTAGCAGGCGTGTCTGTGGCGCCTTTTCCTCCCTGTTCTGTTTCATAGATGTTTAAAGACGAAATATCTTTAACGATCTTTCTTAAATGCTGTGGCACATTTAAAGTATCAAAGACAGCATCTTTTGTATAATCAAAATCGTCGATCAACAGATTTGTAACAACCTGTTCTTTCTCTTCTTTTTTATGACAGCTGAAGAGAGCAATGGCAAGAATAACAGCGAAAATTCCCGGAATCTTCATTATACCGCCACAGGAGCTTTAATGCCCGGATGCGGATCATAATTTTCAAGGGTAAAATCTTCAAATGTAAATCCGAAAATATCTTTGATCTCAGGATTCAGTTTCATTACAGGAAGTGGTCTTGGGTCTCTGGAAAGCTGCTTATTCACCTGCTCAAAATGATTGTTATAAATATGTACATCCCCGAAACTGTGAACATAATCTCCAACTTCCAGGTCACATACCTGCGCCACCATCATCAGCAATAATGCATAGCTCGCAATATTGAAAGGCACTCCAAGAAATACATCAGCACTTCTCTGGTACAGCTGCAGCGACAGCTTTCCATCTGCTACATAAAACTGAAATAAAGCGTGACAGGGTGCCAGCGCCATATTAGGAATTTCGGCAGCGTTCCATGCAGAAACAATCAACCTTCTGGAATCCGGATTTTTTTTAATCTGATCAATTACTTCTGTGATCTGATCCACGATTTTTCCATCCGCTCCCTGCCAGCTTCTCCACTGCGCACCGTAAACAGGACCTAAGTCTCCATTTTCGTCTGCCCATTCGTCCCAAATACTTACTCCGTTGTCATTCAGATATTTGACATTGGTATCTCCTTTCAAAAACCAAAGCAGTTCATAAATAATGGATTTCAGGTGTACTTTTTTAGTGGTCACCATTGGAAAACCTTTAGATAGATCATACCTCAACTGGTACCCGAAAACACTTCTGGTTCCGGTCCCTGTTCTGTCCGTTTTATCTGTTCCATTGTCTAAAATATGCTGTAAAAGGTCTAGGTAGTTCTGCATTTTTGAAAGCGGGTTTTGATGGTTCAAATTTAGAAAAAACTAACCGATTTTGAGTTATCATAGATCATAAAAAAACAGCTGTGAAATTATTTTCACAACTGTTTACTATTATTTTTTACTTATTGAATCCCGAAGGATCCGTTAAAAATCAATGATTAATTTTTAATAATTTTCAGGCTAATTTTCTCTTTTCCATTATCCAATGAAAGAATATAAACACCCTGAAGCAATGCTTCCACGTTGATAGACTGGGATTTGGTTTCGCCAGACTGAACTACGCTTCCACGGGCATCAACAAGCTGATATCTGAATTCTGAACCGGATTGAGATTTGATCTTAATGATATCTTTTACCGGATTTGGATAAACACTGATTGTACTGTTCTCACCTGAAGTTTCGGCAATCAATGAAGAGACAGCTCCTGCAGAGTTGATTTTTAAGGTATAATCTTCAACCTGTCCATAGTTAAATGTTCCACACGATGAAGAAGGCACCGCATTGTATCTCATGATCACCCTCATTCTTGTATTTCCTGTAAGTGCAGTACTTGGAATGGTGATATTTCCGGACACAGGAGATGTTGTGCTCGCTGTTTTAGACCATGCTAGTTCTCCGCTATCTGTAAAGTCTCCATCGCCGTTATAATCAATATAAACCGCATATCCCTCACTGTATTTTATAGAGGTCCATGATGGTGTGATGGAAACGGTATAAGAAGTTCCTTTCGTCACACTTCCAATAACAGAAGTAAAGTTCTCATATCCTGCTGTACCTGTTGATGATTGATTAATATCCGCAAATTTCACATTACTGATACGTTCATCGGCCGTAGAGTTACCAGAAGATGAGCAATAGGTGACAGTACCTCCGCCAGATTGTGTGGTTATGCTCACCGCATTACTTGCTGCTGAAATATTTCCTGCTGCATCTTTTGCTTTCACGGTGAAGCTGTAGGCAGTAGCCGGCGTCAATCCTGTTACGGAGTACGTTGCAGAAGCCGTAGATCCAAGAAGACTTGTCCCTCTGTAAACATCATATCCTGTTACTGCTACGTTATCAGTAGATCCGTTCCAGGAAAGTATTGTGGAGGTTTGCGTGGTCCCTGAAGCAGTCAATTGAGGTGCAGTAGGTGCCTGAGTATCTGTTGTGGTTCCGCCGGAATAGGCTGTTCCTAATCCTACCGCATAAAATGCATTCTGAGTAGCCTGATGCTCTGCTGAATCTGCACCGTAAAGATCTTTTGCAGATTGAATTCCATAAGTTAAAGCGTTGTTATAATTAGAATTGGCGGTCAGATAAGAGGTTTCTAATCTGTAAACAATTTTTGCTGCTTTTTCAAATCCGATTCCTGCAACGGTGAAGTTGTTTCCAATATCATTGGTTCCTGAACCTCCCTGTACCAGAAGATAGAACCAATGATTCAGCACACCGCTGTTGTAGTGAACCCCACAGTTATCGTTAGTGTCAGGATTGGGAATACAGGAATTGCTGGCATCTTTCCAATAGGTTCCTTTGTAGGTATCCGGCTGTTTGGACAATCCTGAATTGGGATTGCTCATAGATCTTAAATAATTAGGCGCTACTTTAGTAATATCCTCCCCGATTAAAAAGTTTTGTTTCTCGGGGGCATAAGCATTTTCAATCACGGTTCCCCAGATATCGGAAAGCCCCTCATTCAATGCTCCTGATTCTCTTTGATACACCAGATTAGCCGTTTCCTGACATACGGCATGTCCTAATTCGTGAGCGGTTACGTCAAATGCCCCAAGAGGTTTAAATGTGCTGGCTCCATCACCATACACCATTGCACTTCCCGTCCAGGCTGCATTTTCCCATGAGTTTCTTACATGAACATAACTGTCAAGTACGGCTCCTTGATTATCATAACTATTTCTATTGAATGTATCTTTGAAATAATCGTATGTTTTTTCTACTCCCCAATGAACATCCAGTGCTACATCATTCCCTGTTGAAGAATGTTCTGCCGTTGTCCAGTTGTTGTCCGTATCCGTAATATTATTTTTTGTAAGACTGGTATAGTTTGCATTATTGTTATTGTAGGTATTGACCCCACCTCCTCTTGTGTTGTCTTTTAATGCATATTTTCCACTTACAAGGGTGGTTTCAATTGATTTTGTTCCACTGTATTTTGTCTGGGCGCTTCCGGCAACAAAAATTGATGCAAAATCCTTTTTTGACTGGTTCTCCGGTCCTGCAGGAGAAATACCGCTCATTCCCTTGCCATGAGAATGCTCTCCGGTATGCTTCATAATCTGGTCATTAAGCAATACAGCACCTGACTTGGCATCCACATATACATTAGACCTCAGGAAAGGTTCAGCGGAAAAGATATCAAACTTATAGGACAGTAAAAGTCTGTATTTACCATTGGCAGCTTCAACCGGTAATAATACAAGCTCTCCTTTTGGCTGATAATTAATCTCTCTGCCGTACTCTGTGTTGGTCATTAAAGCTTTCGCGCCAATATGTTTCACGGCAGTTTTAAGTGCAGCAGATTCTGAAACATCAGGCTGGGTATTCAGATCGTTGGTATCATAGAATTCTCCATTCATACTTACCAGATTACCTTTTACGTAATGCAGCATATAATTGGCAAATTCAACCTTAATCCCATTGTGATAGAGCTGATATTTTTCATCAGAAAAATCACTGAAGAGTTTTGCGGAATTAATTTTAACCATTTTAGATCCTGCGGGAAGATTTAAGATCTCGGAGAAGAATTTTCCGTTGTCGGATAATGCAAGATCTCTTGCATTGGTTCCTGGTTTGAATGTGATCATTGATGAATTACCCTCATCAATTCTTTGCTCAACATATCTTTGAGCCTGTAGGCTAAGTCCGCTTATCAAAAGCGGAACAAAAACCATAAGTGTTAATTTGTTTTTCATAAAAAATATTATTTTGGTGTGTTGTCAACCCAAATATAATAATTGAACTAATACAATTAACAAAAAAATTAAAATATAATTACGATATTCACATTTTTAACCAAACATGTTTGAAAAATAATTAATCAAAATTAATAATTAATATAAAAAAAATTAACTAAAATATTTCAAATTAAGAAAAAATGATCCATCAAAACTCTTAGATTAATTTAAATTTTTAACGATAAAAATTTATTAATATTTACGCTCAAATTTCCTTTATTTCTTTAAATCAGACCATGAATTTATCCTATTGATTCAAAAATTCTATTAATTTTTTAACGATAATTTATCACAAAAGGAATAAAAATTAATATCCCATGGTCGGATTTAAAAATTTTTACTTAGATTTCTTGTTTTCACCCCCATAATCTACCAGATATCTACAATCTTTTGGTGAATATTATTTACAACAAACCCTTCTGTAGATTTTTTACCTGACATCGCTTTCACCAGTGGAGATTCTGCAGAGACCGTCATAATCTTTTGTGCGCCTGAAATAATTTCACCTACAGATACCGTAATATAAAATAAACCCTTATCTGTTTTGACTAGAGCTCCGGTCTGTACCTTATCGGAAGGCTCAGTTGATATTTTCTGGATAACTGCCAGCTGATTCAAAGATTCGTTAAGCTGTCGCTGGAGATTATTAATTTCCTGCTGAAGCATTTCCCGGCCGGTTTCATACTTATCGCCCATGGAACTTTTGGTATCATTGCTCGAAGCACGGGTTTCTGCAATAAGGTCTTCAAAGGTTTGAATCTTGGTGGTAACTTTTGTTTTTATGATATTTAATAATTCCTGTTTGTTCATGTCATGAAAGTTTTCGTGTGAAAATCTCTTAATTTATCTTTCAAGAGGATGACCGTCCTCAAAAATAGATATTGGGCTAAAGCCCCTCTGCAAATATGCGTAAAAAAGCGGGCTAAAACCCGCTCCTATTGAATATTGTATTTCAGATAAGCTATTTATTTTTCAAAAACTGCGTAATCTGAAACTTTGAAAGCGAAATCTTTTCCACTGTCAAAATCTCTTTTTGTTCTGTCGAAAATATTGTGAAAAGTTCCCGACAGGTTTTGGTCTTCGATGGTAAAATTAACGGGTTCCTTTGACATATTCAGCACAACCAGAACTTCATCTTTTCCGTTTTTTCTTACGTAAGCCAGAATCTTGTCATTGGCTGTTGTATTCAGCAGATAAGTCGACACACGAGTATCTCCGCCCCTTAATGCAGGGTTGGAAGCTTTTAGGTCCAGTAATGTTCTATAGAATTCGGCCATCTGATAATCAGTGGTCCATTTGATCGCATCTTTTTCAAAGAATTCAAGTCTTTTCATATTGGGAAGTTCCTGGCCTGAATACAACAGTGGAACACCATTCCATGTTGCTGAGAATATCGCCATCGCCTTGGTAATTACTCCGTATTTTTCATATTCCGTTCCATTCCAGGAATTTTCGTCGTGGTTGGCTGTAAACCAAGCTCTCATGGAAGCATCTCCGATATTGGAATATTGCTGTAACAGATCTTTCAGTTCCTGCAGAGGCTCATTTTTCTTGTAATAATCTGCAGATTTATGCATCCATTTCCATGAATAGCTGGCGTCAAATACTTTTCCATATTCAGGACTTTCCAGTTCATCAAATTCACCCAGCCAGAAAAGTGGTTTTATTTTTTCCAATTCCGGACGGGCCTGCTGCCAGAAATCCACTTCCACCCACGAAGCGAGGTCACATCTGAAACCATCAATGCCCGTTTCTTTTACCCAGAATTTCATCGCCTCAATCATGGCGAGTCTCATTTCCTTGTTTTTATAATCCAGTTCAATAATGTCATCCATTCCGGAAGCAATATGGAATTTCCCGTCGGCATCTTTCAGGTAGAATTCAGGATGTGTTTTTGTCCAAATATGATCCCAACCGGTATGATTGGCTACCCAGTCTATGATGACTTTGAATCCAAGCCTGTGGGCCTCGTTCACCATATGTTTGAAATCGTTCATGGTTCCAAACTCCGGATTAATGGAAGTATAATCGGATGCTGCATAAGGGCTTCCGAGGCTTCCTTTCTTGTTCTGCTGAGCGATAGGAGTTACCGGCATGAACCAAAGTGTTCTGACCCCCATTTTTTTCAGGCGTGGCATTTCTTTTTCAAATGCCTTGAACGTTCCTTCGGGTGTATATTGTCTGATGTTTACTTCATATATATTGGTGGTGTGCTTCCATTCTTTCGGAGAATCCATAGTGTGTGTTGTATTTTGAGTGGTACAGGAAACAATTCCCAGACCAATTACTGCTAGTAGAATTAATTTCTTCATTCATCTATTTTTAACAAAAGTAAGGAAAATGAACTGTGTGAAGGTGAATTGTGAATTGTAAACCGTGAATTTTATGTGAATGGTGAATTGTCAATAGTGAATTTTACCAGCGGACCATCATTGACTATTGACTTGCGAAGCAAAATTCACAATTGACATAAAAAAAGCCCCGGACAAAAAATCCAGGGCCTTGTATTGTATTCAGATATTATCTTTCGTCATCGTTATCTTCTTCGTCTTCGAAAACATCATCGTTGTAGTTTTCTTCTTCCTCGTCATCGAAGTTGTCATCATCTTCATCTTCAAAATTGGTGCTTCCGCCAAAGTCATCTTCAAAGTTGAAATCATCATCAATCAAAGGCATTGCTGATCTCTTTTTGGATCCTCCAGAACCGCTTTTGCTTGGTGCTTTTAATGGAACGTTTCCGAATCTGTATACTGTGATTGGGTAAATAACCCCTTTTGTCTCGTCGATTACCTCTACAAGCTCGCAGAAGAATTCCCAAAGGTCAAGAAGCCCGTATTGAAACTGAGCTTTATCTCCTACACTTTCAAAAGCTTCATCAATGTACACATCTGACATAATTTCGCCATCACCATCGTCACTCATATCTTCCAGGGGAACACTTTTAACAATTGTTCCGTCATCTTCCAACATATTAAAAGTGGAAAGTTCATCGCCCTGAAGACTGAACGCACTTTTAATTCCCAAATGTAAGTTCCATAGTGATTGTTTTCCTTTTACTTCAATATCACGGAAAATATCCTCTTTCGCATCTAATATTACGCGGATCTTGTAAACCATATCAGTTTCTTAAATTACTTTTTTGCCTTAATTATTATGATAAATCTCTGTTGCAAATATATAATAAATGACATGTGACAAAAAAATATTTCAGGATTTTTTAAAATATTTTTTTTTCTTACATTTTACCGGAATTATTTGCTTTTTTCAAGCATAAAACTGAATTTAGTTCCTTCAAGATAAACACTTTCTACGGTTATATTTTCGCTATGGGCTTCCAGGATGTGCTTTACGATTGCAAGTCCGAGGCCGGAACCTCCTTCCCTTCTGCTTCTGCTGGTTTCCACGCGGTAGAATCTTTCGAAGATCCTTGGAAGAATCTCTGCTTTGATTCCCATTCCGTTATCGATGACCTCGATCAGGACTTTATTTTTAAGAACACTGGTTTTGACTACAACTCTCGCTTCCTGCCTGTTGGCATAATGGATGGCATTGGAAATTAAATTGATGAAAACCTGTGAAATCTTCTGTTTGTCGGCATCTACAAAGATTTGCGGATGTAGGGTCTGGATCTGTAGTGTGGTATTGTGTTTTTCCGCTTCAAACTCGAGAAGTTCAAAAATTTCTTTAATTAAAAGATTGACATCAAATTTTGAATTGGTGATACTGATCTCTCCTGCTTCCAGACGGTTGATCATATCCAGATCTGTAACAATAGCGATCAGCCTTTCCACTGATTTATCGATTCTTTCCAGGTATTTATCACGAATGGTAAGATTGTCCACACCGCCGTCTCTAAGGGTTTCTACATATCCCTGAATAGAAAACAAAGGGGTTTTAAGTTCATGGGAAACATTTCCGATGTATTCTTTACGGTAGCTTTCCATTTCTTTCATCATATCAATCTCCGTTACCTGCTGCTGGTTAAGATCCGAAAACCTTTCGCCCAGTTCTTTAATGGTGATGTTTTCGTTATTGTCATGAACAATTTCCTGCGGAAGCATCTGTGAAAGTCCACGAACCTGCTTTTTTCCGTAGTAGTTGAAGAGAAGCTCCAGAACAACGTAATTGATGATGAAAATAAGAATCAGACAGATAAAAAGGCCGATTTTAAAGAAAGGCGTCCGGTAATAGATATCCTTCAGCGAATCAAAGATGATCACTAAAAGAAACATCACCAGTGTCAGAAGACACGAGGCGACGAGTGTAAGTCTGTAAAATTTCAATTTTACAAGTTTTTATAGGTTATGTAAAGGTAGGAATTTAAGGTATTAAACGATAAGCTTATAACCGATTCCTTTTAATGTCTGGATGGTATTAATTCCCAGTTTTTCTCTTAATCTTCTGATGTGAACGTCAATGGTTCTTTCTCCCACGATCACGTCATTTCCCCATACTTTTTCAAGAATTTCTTCTCTTTTAAATACTTTTTCAGTGTTTGAAGCCAGAAGATACAACAAGTCGAATTCTTTTTTAGGAAGAAGGAACTGCTGTCCGCTTTTGGAAACTCTGAAATTGTCTTTATCGATAATCAGGTCACCAATTTCGATCAGTTTTGCATTATCAGATACCTGAGAAGTCAACTGTAATAAAGCATTTACTTTAGAAATCAGAATTTTTGGTTTGATCAGCTTTACAATATAATCATTAGCTCCGGCCTGGAATCCTGCAAGCTGTGAGAACTCTTCGCTTCTTGCGGAAAGGAAAACGATGAGTGTTTTCTGAAGTTCTTTTACTTTGCGAAGTTCCTGACATGTTTCGATACCGTCTTTTTCAGGCATCATAACATCTAACAGGATAAGGTCCGGGATGATCTCCTTGGCTTTATCTATACCTTCATTACCGTTTGTGGCAGTATAGATATCGTAGCCTTCTTTTTCCAGATTATAAGACAGAATCTCTAAAATATCCAGTTCGTCGTCTATTAAGAGTATTTTCTTTTGGTTCATTTTAAATTTTTACAGAGTCAAAGTTAATAAATTTTAAAGCACAGATGAACAAATCTATTATCGTTCACATAAAGTTAACAATAACTCCCTTTTATTAATGTTTAGTTAAAAAAAAATTAAAACACCCTAAACCATTTACCCCGTTAATCTTTTATTCCTTTGCACCGAAAGAATCTAGTAAATAAAGTAAGTAAAATAATGAAAATTAATAAACTTAGCATTGCAGTCGTATTTTTATCCGGATCAATGTTTTACGCTCAGGAAACGAAGCAGGACACGATTATAAAGGAGAAAAAAATTGATGGCGTAGTAATCCAGGGAAGCAGTAACAAGAAAACTGAAACTGCGGTATTAGGAGAACAAAAAAAAGCGGTTATTCAAAAACAGGCTGTAAGTGCTGAAGAGATATCCAGAAAAGGAATCTCTAACGTAGAACAGGGACTTACGAAAGTAACGGGAATCACTACGGTAGAAGGAAGAGGACTTTTCGTGAGAGGTCTTGAAGAACGATACAATTATTTATTGATCAACGGTCTTGGATCTCCTTCCAACAACCCATTCCAAAAGATCATTGCGCTGAAGCAGTTCCCAACGGATGTGGTAGGAAAATTAAATATCTATAAAACCTTCAACTCGAATCTTTACGGAGATTTTGCAGGAGCTACTTTTGATATCGAAACACTTACGATTGATAAGCCTTTTACAAAGGTGGAATTTAGTGTGGGAGTGAATACTTTGAGCACATTCAGAAATAATTTCAAAGTGGCTGAAGGCGCAGACGGAATGAACGGATATTTAGGATTAAATTCTAAAGACAGAAGACTTCCGGATGAGATTAGAAATTCAAGACCAAGCAACTATAGATTTACAGCGAATGAATCGACAAATTCATTCAAAGACTCCTGGAATGTAGATAATGTAAAAACAATGCCTAATACAAGTCTTGGATTTACTACTGCACAGAAAGTAAAAATGGGATCAGGAAATTTAGGCGTTTTATTCTCTTTAAACCAAGGGAGTAAGTTTGAATATAAAAACGGAGACAACAATCAGTTCAGATCGCTAGGTAAAGATTCATTCATTGATAATATGAATTTTCTTAACCGTAAACAATACACTTATGAAACAGAATCTTCCGTTTTATTAGGTTTAGGCTATAAGAACAAAGGGACCAGCGTTAACTTAAATGCTATTTATTTACAGAATACAAATAATATCATAGAGGATAACTTCGGATATAAAGACGGCCAGGTCCGTAACAAAGAAAGTGGTTTTTTCAGAACCAATCAGTTAGATATTTCAAGATTTTTAGACTTGCAGTTAACAGCTTCTCAAAAAATAGCAGACAGACATCAGGTAAAGGCCGGAGCGAGTTATGTAATGAATAATTATCAGCAACCTGACAGAAAGATTATAGAAGCTAACCGTATTGATCCTGTAACAAATCAAATGCTTCCTGACGGGTATGTTCAGATGCGTTACGGAGGAAATAACCTTATCCGTCAGTATCTGGATGTCGATTCAAGATTCTACGGTTCAGCTTTCGCAGAATATCAGTTATCACTGGGTGAAAAAGGAGACAGAAAAGACTACCCTATTCAGATTGCTGTAGGTTACAATGGTTTCTCTGATTTCAGAAAAACTTCTTACCGATTTATCTTCGGACGTACGTCAGGAACCTCAAATCAGGCTCATGTAGTTAATATTGACAGTCCACAGGATGTCTTTAATGCTTCAATAAATGATGGAAGTTTATTTTATCAGGAAGGTTCTGATACATCTCAGTTCTATTCCAGTTTTTATCAGATCATCAATGGTGGTTATGCCAATATCAATCTTAAACCGAATGATTCATGGGATATCTTATTGGGAGCAAGATATGAAAATGATATGACCCTGATCCGTTATTCCAAACAAAGTGAAGATAATAAGCAGAATTTAGAAAAAAATAAAGATTTCTTCCTTCCTTCATTATCCATTAAAAAGGCAATAAACAATAAACATAATTTAAGATTCTCTTTCAGCAAAACGGTTACACGCCCTATCCTGATCGAGACTATGCCAATTACCTATATTAACCCGGATAACGTAAACATTGTAGGTAACCCTGAAATTAAAAACAGTGAAAACTATAACTTCGACTTGAAATGGGAATATTTCCCTACCAACAAGGAAATGTTTGCTGTTAACCTATTTGCAAAAAGAATCGACAACGCTATTGAACGTTCATTAGTAGCGTCAGGAAATGCAACAGGTTCTACGATCACATTCTTCAATGCTAAAAAAGCTGATTTATTCGGAGTAGAACTGGAAGGGATTTTAAATTTAAGCAGAATCTCTGAATCTCTTCACAATTTCACTTTGGGTGCCAATGCAACCATCATGTATTCGGATGTTGAAAGAAGTGCAGATCAGTTGAAAATGGAAGAACCTGAATGGTTTAAAACAACTGGAGAAAAACTGCGTAAAAGAGGTTTACAGGGAGCTGCTCCTTATACTATCAATGCTGATTTAAAGTACGAACTTAAAAACCGCAATAACTTAGCGCATACATTCTCTCTTGTTTACAATGTATCAGGAAGTAAAATATATGCAACAGGAGGTGCAGGTACGGATAACTACTACGAAAAGCCGTTCAGCCAAATCGATTTTGTATACCAGGGACAGTTATCTAAAAACTGGAATGTAAAGTTTGGAGTCCAGAATATCTTAGACAGCAAATATAAAATCTTATTGGGTGACAAAAATTATCTCCCGCTTAATTTAGAGGAAGGAAATAATACATTGGTCAACTATTACAGAGGTATAACATTCAACTTTACCGTAGGATATACATTCTAAATAAATAAATTAATAAAAAATAAAAATAAAGTATAAAAATGAAAAGAAGAGTTTTATCATTACTATCGTTAACAGCCGTGTTAACATTAGCCTTAAATTCATGTACTATCGAGGTAAATGATGGCTTAGGAGACGGTACTACAGTTACTACTCCTGGAACTACTGAAAGTGTATTAAGCGGAAGCGGAACATTGTCAGGAACTATCTCAAAAGATATCCTTATCAAAAAAGGAAGCTATACATTAGACGGAATCGTAAAAATTACAAATAACGCTACCATCACTATCGAAGCAGGAGCTACTTTCAATGTAGTAACTTCTAAAACAAGTGGTTTAGTGATTCTTCAGGACGGAAAGATCAACGCTGTAGGTACGGCTGCTGAGCCAATTGTATTTACAACTTCTACCAAAACTCCTGGAGACTGGGGTGGAATTACCATCTACGGAAGCGCTCCTATCAAAGCGGTGAATGGAAATACACAGGCTCTTTCTGAAGACGGAAATAACGTTTACTACGGAGGGACTGATGCCAATTCAAATTCAGGAACCATGAAGTTTGTAAGAGTGGAATATGCAGGTAAAAAGATTGGTGATGGTACTTCTGAAACCAACTCTATGACGTTCTACGCTGTAGGAGCAGGAACTACTTTAGAGAACCTTGTAACCTACAAAGGAACTGACGACGGATATGAATTCTTCGGTGGAACTGTAAGTGCTAAAAACATCGTGTCTTACGGTAACTTCGATGATTCTTTCGACTGGCAGGATGCATGGAGCGGACAGAACAATACCAACTGGTACGCTTTCCAGACAGGAACAGGGAACTTCGGAATGGAAATCGAAGCTTCAGGTAATGCTGATAACGTAGCACCAAAAGTATCCAACATCACTTTAATCAGAGATACGAATACTAACCCGGAATCTGCAAACTCTCCCGAAATTTCTGCAATCCAATTCAAAAAACACGGAACAGGAATTTTCTCAAACGTTTATATCAGCGGTTATAAAAATATTGGAACGCAGAAAGGGTATGCTGTACTGATCCAGGATGATGCAACCAATACAAGCCAGGTAAATACAGGAAAAGTAGTAGTATCACCTCTTACTTACTTGAATTCGGACAATCCGGGAGTTTGGGGCTATGCTCAAACTAATGGTGGAAAAACGTTCACCAATGCTGCTACAGTTACCAAAGTATCTCTAACTCCTGGAGCTTGGGCTACAGTAGACGGAGTAAACCTTTTAGCAGGATTACAATAAGTAACTAGTTTCTTCATATCAAATTTTAAAAGCCATCAGGAATTTTTTCTGATGGCTTTTTATTGTATATTGGTTTTAATCATTTTTAATACTAATCTAAATATAGCATCATTCTAAAAACTTATTACCGGTACATACCTATTTTCGCAGAACCTGATGAACGCTTCAGAATTTCCGGGAGGCGGTTCTTCTCCGGTGATGCAGGCATAATCCGGCTTCAGATATCTTTTCATGCTGTAGTACATCAGCAAGCTCTCCCTCGAATCTACTTCGTTTCCATAAATAGAGGCTCCAAAAATCATTTTCCCATCATCAGTATACTGTAATGTAAACTGCTTTAACTCAGAAGTGTCAGCGAGGTTTTGCCAATACATAATATATTCAACATCCGGATTTTGATCGAGATAAATCAGCAGGTCTTTCAAATTATCAAAAATTTTCTCTTCTTCATTACCATATTGAGGTATCGGATAATCTGCATATAATTCTTCGTTTTGGGGTAAAAAATCATCAAGAAACTTGTAGACAAGGCCGGAATCTCTCGCATTAACCAAATAATATGAATCTATATATTGAAGCATCTTCCTATTTATTAGTTATTAATTATTGTCTGCAAAGTATAAACTAATAATCATTATTACAATACAAAGAAAAAGCCATCAGAAAATCCAATGGCTTTATTCACAAAAAACAAGTATATTAAAAAATATATATTTCAATTAAGGTCTCCAAAAAAGATTTCCTTCGTTCATGAAGGCTTCTGTTTTGGATATTCTGGAAACCGCTTCTGCAGAACATGAAGCATCAGCCAGCACAATGGAGGCTTCGTCACCCGGCTTTGGCCATTGCTGTTGTCCTTTGCCATCCAGCGGAAGAATACTTTGAGTCGCAAACTGAAGGGATCTGGACAGTTCAAATTCAGTTTCATATCCGTAAAGTTCGGCAATCAGATTCGCTTTCTGAAGCATGTTTCCCGAACCGAAGGTACTCCAGTAGTCCTGGACATTATCATTTCCGATCAGAACATTCACTCCATACTTTTTTAAGACAGGAATTGGCATTACCGTTCCTCTGAAGGGTACAGAAGAGGCAATTCCCACTTTTCCTTCAGCCAGTCTTTCTGCAATCTTTTCCGTTTCTTTTGGCGAAAGATGTCCTAAAGCAAAAGCGTGGCTTACAAATGTTTTTCCCTGCAACTGCGGATTTTCAATCGCTTTATCAATCAGATAATTGATTGTTTTCATCCCGGACTCTCCTGCTTCATGAAGATGGATGTCAATTCCCTTTTGATAGTCTAAAGCCAGCTGTACCGTAAAATCAAGCACTTTTTCAATATGACCGTCGATACTTAAAGGATCAAGTCCTCCGATAAAACCTACACTTTTCAGTTGGGCAGCTTCTTTCATCAAAGGAGCCGTATCTGTATAATACAACCCATGCTGTGGAAAAGCCACAAGTTCAGCTTTGAAAGAATCTTTTTTATGCTCCAAAGCCTTTTCCAGATTTTCCAAAGATTTTAACCCTGAAGTAGGATCAATATTAAAATGAGTTCTCGCAAAATGAGTTCCGTAATGCTGCAGCAGACTGATCAGTTGCTCCGCCCTTTCCACGGAGGTTTTTAAAAGTTCAGGAATGATTTCCTGTTCGTAAGCAATCATATCCTTTACGGTTCTCCGTTTGGGTGAAAGTGCCTGCCACGGAAGTCCGTACAATGTTTTATCCAGATGGATATGCATATCTCTGAAAGCAGGAAGCATCAGAAGACCTTTGGCATCCAACGCATCGGAAGCCGGATTATTCGGCTTTACAGCTTTGATTTTTCCACCTTCTATCTCCATACTGAAAAGATCAGTTGTTGTCCTGATCACTTCTCCTTCATCATATTCAAAACCCGTTTCAAGACGGACATTTTTGAGCGAATATGTTCCTTTTGCAACCAATTGATAGGGAAACTGCATAACTTATCTTTTAACAGGACAAAGTTACGCCGGCTTTGCTTCAAGACCGGTGTATCAATTATGCTTTGTTTTGTATGGATTATTATTTGAACTGCGACGGTGTCATTCCCGTCTGTGCTTTGAAGAACTTGGAAAAGCTCGCATGATCATAGAAACCAAGATCATAAACAATATCTTTTACCGACATTTCGGATACTTTTAAAAGCCGTTTTGCCTCCAGCAGAATTCTGTCCTGGATAAGAGAAGAAGCCGAAGCGTTCAGATTTTTTTTACAGACGATATTTAAATAATTGGCGGAAATATTAAGCTTCTCCGCATAGAAAGACACCGATCTTTCCGTTCTGAAATGCGCATCGATAAGCTGCAAAAACTTAGAAATAATAGGATTGGAATGGTACATTTCAAAATCTTTAAAAGTCCCCTCGACCGATTTACTGACCAGTAATCCGATCAGCTCACTCCTTTTTTGGATGACTTCCCAAAATATATGCTCCTCACTCACCTCTTTCTGAATGGCCTGAAATTCATACAGGAAAGTGCCAAAAGTTTCTTTGGAAAGACTGATAACCGGATGACTCTGATAATATGAGGCAGAAAACCTCAGCGAAGGCAGAAAACTCTCAAACCAGTCTCTGCTGATCATCAGCTGATACCCTACCGTTTCCTTTTCAATGACCCACTGATGGACCTGATCCGGAAAAACAAGATGAATCTGGCTGTTTCCCACTTCATATTCCGTAAAATCAATGGTGTGGCTACCTTTTCCGTGTTCAAAAAGATTAATGATAAAAAAATCATGTTTGTGGGGTTCATCAATGGAACGTTCACCATTCAGTTCATTAAACAGCAGATGACAGCCCTGAAGGTGGTTTTCGCTGAACTCCTGAATCCCTAAAATTGGAAAATGATCTGTATGATGACCCACTTGATCTGATTTTCTCTTAAAATTAGTAAAATTTATGCGAGAAATCTGAACGGATGGAGATATTTTCATTTTTAAACAGATATAATATTTTCTTAATCATAAAAGGAGCAAAAGTTTTAACCCTTTTAGTTCAATGAAGCTGACAATAAAACCACATAAAAAAACACATAAGTCTTTCAAAAATCTAAGATTTTTATACTTTCAAAGCAGTAGAAAACGTTCTCAATCATCTGTGAACTTCTGTGAAATCTGTGGGCAATAAATAACCACAAAGCAGTATTTTTTTAAAACACTTAAGTTATTTTAAGCTGAAAATATTGAGAAAAGATGATCACTTAAGCTTTTTTTAAAATCAAAGATTTTCAAAAGAAAGGATACAACTTTCATCTTATTCTTTTTAATACACCACATTTCCCTGATGAACCAATGATTCCACATTTGAAATTCTTGACACCGCTTCTGCAGAGCAGCTTGCGTTCATCAGCACAAAATTTGCCTGATCTCCGGCTTTTGGCCACTGTTGGTTTCCTTTATCATCCAATGGAAGAATATTTGCCGTTGCCAGCTTCAGACTTCTGGATAACAAAAATTCTGTAGAATATCCATACAGTTGCGCCATCTGATTTGCTTTCTGAAGTACACTCCCCGTCCCGAAAGTATTCCAGTGGTCTACAATACTATCATTTCCGGTTAGAACCGTTACATTATGCTTGTACAGCGCAGGAATCGGCATGATGAGGTTTCCGAAAGGGATGGTAGAGACAATCCCGATCTGAGCTCCCGCTAGTTTTTCAGCCATTTCTTCCTGTTTTGTTTTGTCTAATTTGGCTAAAATAAAACAGTGACTCAGGTATGTTTTTCCTTTCAGGGAAGGATTTTCATTGACTTTTTTAATAAGATATTCTACCGTATTCAACCCTGATTCCCCTATTTCATGAAGGTGAATATCAATTCCTTTTTTATGATCCAGTGCCAGCTGAACCGTAAAATCAACCGTTTTTTCAATGGCTCCGTCAATAGTAAACGGATCTACTCCACCGATAAAATCAATATCCATCTGAGCCGCTTCTTTCAGATAAGGCACCGAATCTGTATAAAAAACGCCATGCTGGGGAAAAGCTACCAGTTCAGCTCCGAATCCTTTCTTTTTATTTTCCAAAGCCTTCTGAAGGTTCTTTAATGAGTCCAGTTTTGAAGTAGGCTCAATATTGACATGACTCCTCGCAAAAGATGTTCCCTTTGACTGCAGCAGTTCAATCATTTTTTCTGCTTTGAACGTTGAGTTTTTAAGCATTTCGGGAAGCATTTTCTGCTCAAGCGCAATCATCCCTTTTACACCGCCTGTTCTTTTTCTGACTGCCTGCCATTTATCGCCGTAAAACGTTTTATCCAGATGAATATGCATGTCTTTAAATGCAGGAAGCATCAACCTACCTTTTGCGTCAGTGGCTTTAGCATTCGGTTGATTCGGAGCTATACTTTTGATTTTCCCGTTTTCGATTTCAATATAAAACAGATCGGTTTTGGTAGAAATGACTTCTCCTTCTTCATAGTCAAAACCGGTTTCCAGACGAACATTTTTAAGGCTTAATTTTCCTTTTGCCGAAACATTTTGTTCTCCAAGAAAAGGAGATGCTGCCATGATATTGGGCATTAAACTAAGTCCGGCTGCGGCCAGTGCTGAATTTCTTATAAAATCTTTACGGGATATCGTATTGTCAGAGGTCTTCATTTCCAATCTATTTCATACAAAAATAGAAAGAACGGAAAGGATGAAGGTGTATGGTTTATTACAATATCTGTATAATTTATTGAATGGCTTAATTTGTAGATGGTTTTCTTGAACCACCCCGTCAAAAATCCGTTGAATTTTTGCCACCCCTCCAGAGGATGGGAATTTAGATTTTTATAAAAATTTTTCTTTTTTGAGCAAAAAAAGAACCGGATTTTAAAACCCGGTTCTATTATAATTGATTTGTTTAAATCTTAAGAATATTCAAATTTTCTTACTGCTTCAAGCGTCATATCAATTTCTCTATCCTTGATCGCATCACTGATGAAATAGGTTTCATAACCGCTTGGAGGAAGATATACTCCATTCTGAAGCATCTGATGAAAGAAATTATTGAACAACGAATGATTGGAAGCCGCTGCTTCATCAAAATTGGAGACGCTGTTGATGTGGAAAAACACAGACATCATCGATCCTTTTCTGTTGATTTTGTGGGCAATTCCTTTTTCATTCAGAATTTTTCCGATTCCAAAATCTAGTGTTTCCGCCGTTTTGTTGATTCTGTTAAAGAATTCCGGATCATTTTTGATCAGCTGTAATGTTTTCAATCCAGCTCTCATCGCCAATGGATTTCCGCTTAAAGTTCCAGCCTGATAAACACCTCCTTTAGGTGCCAGATTGTCCATAATTTCGTTTCTTCCTGCAAATGCTCCTACCGGAAGTCCTCCACCAATCACTTTTCCGTAAGTAACAAGATCAGCCTTCACATTGTACAATTCCTGTGCTCCACCGAAAGCCAGTCTGAAACCGGTCATTACCTCATCAAAAATCAATAAGGCTCCGTTTTCATCGCAGATCTTTCTTAAGTTCTGAAGGAAGTTGTTTTCAGGAAGTACGCACCCCATATTTCCGGCAACCGGCTCAATGATTACGGCTGCAATTTGTCCCTGATTGTGACGGAAAAGGTCTTCTACCTGCTCAAAGTCGTTGTAACGGGCTAAAAGAGTGTCTTTGGCTGTTCCTTCTGTTACTCCAGGAGAATTCGGGTTTCCGAAAGTAGCTGCACCGCTTCCTGCCTTGATCAGGAATGAATCTGAGTGACCATGATAACAGCCTTCAAATTTAACGATCTTGTCTCTTTTTGTAAAACCTCTGGCCAGTCTTACGGCACTCATACATGCTTCAGTACCGGAAGAAACCATTCTGATCTGGTCAATATTCGGGACGTTTTCTATGATGAATTTTGCAATTTCTGTTTCCAGCTCTGTAGGGGCTCCGAAAGAAAAGCCTTTTTCAGCCTGTATTTTCAGCTCTTCCAGTACTTCGGGATGGGTGTGGCCTAAAATAGCCGGTCCCCATGAATTGATATAGTCGATATAGGTATTGTCATCTGCATCGGTAAGGTAGGCTCCTTTTGCCGATTTCATGAATACAGGAACTCCTCCTACTGATTTGAATGCTCGAACCGGAGAATTAACTCCTCCCGGAATGTATTTGTAGGCTTCATCAAATAAAGCCGAACTTCTTTGGTATTTCATATTTTAGTTGAACGTTGAGCGTCTATGATTAGCCAATTAACTAAAAACTGACAACCATAAATTAAACAACAAAAAATTAGTTTCGTGGTTTTTTATCAATCAAATAAATCAGCTGGCCTGCAGAAGGCTTTTGTCCTTCATCCATTCTGTTTTTTGCGTATAATTTATTTAATTTGATTCCGAATTTCTGAGCGATATCGTGCATATCTTCACCGGATTCGGCTTTATAGATGGCTGTATTTCCGGCAGAATTTTTAGATTCCAGGAATACAATATCGTTTTTCTTTAGTACATCGCTATCCAATTCATTCCATTTGATCAGTCTGCTTTCGCTCACTCTGAATTTATCTGCTATGAATTTAACGTTGGTATCTTCAGGAATGACAATGTATCTTAAACCTTCGTTCGGGTGGGTTTTGATAAGAATTGAATTAAGAATTTCAGCCTTTGTTTTGATTCTTTCCACTCTTTTTTGCTGCTGAGCATAAGAAGTCTGCTTATAAGGAACTTCTACAGTAACCTGATCTTTAGCTTTTTTGGTAACCGTTTTTGAAGGCTCCAACTGAGCCATAAATGTACGGTCATCTTTCAGGTCCGGATACATTTTAAGAACGGCGTACAGAACTTCTCTTGAGCTGGTATCATCAAATTCATACAGTCTGTATTTCTCAATTTTGGTGATCAGGATCGAAGCGTACCGGGGATTGGTTGCATACCCTGCTTTCTTAAGACCATGTGCCCACGCTTTGTAATCTTTCATATTCAGATTGAAAAGATTCGCGTAATATTTTCTTGTGGATAAAAATATGGAGTGATCTTCGTAAGACTGTCTTGGATCGTCGTAGACACGGAAACATTCATTAGGAGCGTCATCCGTATGCTTCATTGTTTTTCCTGTCCAGTCTTCTTTACATTTTATTCCGAAGTGATTTTTGCCTTCCTGAGCCAGTCTGCTCTGCCCTCCTCCGGTCTCTAAGAGTCCCTGAGCCAATGTGATAGAAGCCGGAATTTTGTATTTTTCCATTTCCTCTACCGCATATTTAGCGAATTTCTGAATGTACTGGTCTTCAGTAGCCCAAACTTGAGCTGAGAATTTTGATAAAACTAAAAGGCTTATGAGTAAGAAAAGTCTTTTCATGTTTTTCAATTTTTACTTATATAATTAAATTTCTATTCTGTTTTTCCAAAAGCAGATTAGCTCCTTCAATACCCTGCAATCCGCCGGTATGAAAGCACAAAATCCTGCTGTTCTCAGGAAAATATCCTTCATCTATCAGTTCGAAAACTTTCTGCATCATTTTTCCTGTATATACTGGTTCCAAAGGGATCCCGTATTTCTCTTTAAAATCATTGATAAAACGGATGTTTTCATCTTTTATTTTACCATAACCTCCAAAACATGAATCTATTAGATTAAAATTCCGTCCTGAAGTTAATTCTAAGATTTTATTCTCCAGTGAAGCATCGTCAACGACCTTAAATCCTATAACTTTCTGATTTTCTTCACAAAATTTTGCAATTCCGGCCACCGTTCCTCCGGTTCCGACTGCGGTGCAAAGATAATCAAAATCTTTTGTTTGGTCATTCAGCATCATTTTTACACCTTCTACAGCTTCTTCATTGGTACCTCCTTCAGGGATGATCAGGGCATTTGGAAATTCGTTTTGTAAAAATTCCGTCAGTTTTTCTTTATGGCGGTATTCCTCACGGGTGACAAATTTCAGATTCATTCCGTTTCTTTTCGCAAACAGCAATGTGGGATTATCACGCCATTTATATTCCAGTTCCTCCCCTCTGATGATTCCCAATGTCTGAATACCTGATAAATTACCTGTTGCAGAAACCGCAGCAATGTGATTGGAGTAGGCTCCTCCGAAGGTAATGAGATAAGGGTTTTCCGGGTTTTTCTCCAGATAATTATTGATATTATGGAACAGTTTCCAGTATTTGTTTCCCGAGATTTGGGGATGAATGAGGTCTTCTCTTTTAATGAAGAGTTTTATATTGTTCTGAAGAGGTATTTCCTGAATGGGAATGGGTTCTGCTGGGGCTTTTAATAGCATTTTTGTTGTTTAACTATTATCTGCAAAATTAGTAAAAGATTTACGTTTCTGTGGATTTATATAAATGATGCTAATCATTTTGTTTTTTACGTTAATGAAAGCAGAAAAATTTAAGGTTATTTCTTTAACCACGGATGACACAGATTTTCACAGATAATAATGCTAAATGCGTTTGTGATTATTTGTGGGAATATTTGTGCAATTTGTGTTTAAGTTTTTTTTGGTTTTGGCTAAAGCCCCTCCTATTGAATTTTAAGGTAAACATTTTACATTTTACATTTTACATTTTACATTTTACATTATTACAAATACTTCCTGAAATTCCAGAACTTTCTTTTCTTCAGATAATCCAGATCCCGTTCATTGGCATAGGCTTCCCGTTCAAATGAGATCCTTTTATAGGCCAGGAAACCGTCTTTGAGTTTGAAAAACCAGTAGTAATATTCGATGACATAAACAATATAAAAGAAAATAATAAGCATTTCCAGCTGCTGTCTCAAATGGATTCTTTCGTGATTGATAAGTACATTATTTTCCTTATCTTCGGGTTTCCTAATGAAGATAAAGGGAAAGAGAGCAATGCCGTTAATTTTTAATTTTTTTAAGGGCTTTTGGCATATAATTATCATACTAACAAATATAAAGTTTTTTAACTTAGAGATTTAACTTATGGCCCAATATGACATCAAAGAAGGTGAAGACTTCTACTACAATGAACAGGGGTACAAGGTTTTTACGGAAAAATTCCATCTGAAAAGAGGATATTGCTGTAAAAGCGGCTGCAGACACTGTCCTTACGGGTACGATAAAAAGACGGATACATTCATTAAAAACGATAAAAAAAATAAATAAAATGAAAAAATATATTTTTATTTTGTTAGCCACGGCTGCATTAGGCCTTACATCGTGTAGTCCTTTCCAGGTACGTTCAGATTATGCGGAAACGGCCAATTTTACGACTTATAAAACCTATAAGATCAGAATTGACGATCTGAAACTGAATGATATTGATAAAGACCGAGTTTTAAACGAGTTATCGAGACAGCTTCAGAGCAAAGGGCTTCAGTCCGGAGAGAATCCTGATTTGATCGTTAATGTAAAAGCGAATCATAAAAAAGTAACAGACATCACCAACAATGCTTCTCCTTACGGAATGTGGGGATGGGGCGGTCCTTTCGGATGGGGCGTAGGCATGAGCAGAACATGGACCAGCAACTATAATGAAGGTGCACTGATCGTTGACCTGATTGATTCTAAAACGAACAAACTGGTTTGGCAGGGAATCGGAAGCGGAATTTCTGTAGATTCTCCAAAATCCAAGCAGAGACAAATTCCTGAGATTATGGCTGAGATCATGAAAAATTATCCTCCTCAGAGAAAGTAAGATGTATTTAAATCAATTTGATATATATTCCGGTGCAGTTTTTCTGTGCTGGATTTTTTTCGTTCAAAATAACTGAAATTTCTTTTATCTGTCCTTTTGTCTTGAAATCATAGATTCGACGTAGTCAAACAAAAGAACGAAAAATTCAAGACTGGAATCTTCCGCTAAAAATTATTTATATTCTCTAAAAATTCTACAACTTCCGCGACTTCAATATTTGTTTTCGATTCAATATTCTTTTCGTGCTTCAAACAGTAGAATTTTCTTAATACCCCATCTTCCCAGAGTCGATTAGATTTTCCCTCTAAAGAAATCGTCTGCCTTTGACATAGATTTCCAATGGTCCAAAGTAAATTCTAGTCTTCATAAACTGCATGCTTTACATTTTAAAATTAACAATTATGTAATTTCTTATTCGTGAAAATATAGTATTCTTACAGAAATTTTATTGATATGAAAAAATTGATCTTATGTACTGTAATAGCGGGGTTTGCCAATGCCCAGGCTCCTGCAGGGTATTACAATTCAGCCAATGGATTAAGCGGTGCCGCGCTGAAAACGGCATTAAGTTCTATCATTACAAACGGACATCAGGACAAAGGTTACGGAGGTCTTTGGACAGGTTATAAAACGACTGACATTGACAAAAACTACGAAAATGACGGTTCGATCATGGATATTTATTCAGAAAAACCTTCAGGAGCCGATCCTTACAAATATACACCGGGGACCAATCAGTGTGGAACCTATTCTGTAGAAGGAAACTGCTACAACAGGGAGCATATTGTTCCTCAGAGTTTATTCAATGAATCTTCGCCTATGGTTTCCGATATTCACTTTATCAGAGCTACTGATGGAAAGGTGAATGGAATGAGAAGCAATTATCCTTTCGGGAAGGTGGGTTCAGCCACATTTACTTCTAAAAACGGATCCAAACTGGGAAGTTCTTCTTCTTCAGGATATGCGGGGACGGTATTTGAGCCAATCGACGAGTTTAAAGGAGATGTAGCCAGAATGATCTTCTATTTTGTAACCCGTTATCAGAGCAAGCTTTCTTCTTTTTCTTCAGGTAATATGTTAGGCAGTTCTACATTTCCGGGACTACAGACCTGGGAGCTGAATGTGCTTCTCGCATGGCACAATCAGGATCCTGTTTCGGCAGCTGAGATTGGCAGAAATAATGCATCTTACACTTATCAGGGGAACAGAAACCCTTTCATCGACAATCCTAATTATGTGAATCAAATCTGGGGTTCTTCCAATCCTGGACCTACAGATCCGGGAACACCAAACCCAGGAACAGGCTGTGTGAACGAAACGTTTGAAACAATTCCTGCTGCCAATGCTTCTTATACGACAAGAACATGGACTGGAAGCGGTATTTCATGGACTGCAACTGACTCCAGAACGGACCAGACTATTAACAGCAAAGCCATTACGGTAAGATCAGGATCTTTAACTTCGGGAAGTTCTGCGAACGGTATAGGATCACTTACGGTAACTACTCAGCTTAAATTTTCAGGAAACAACGGAACTTTTGATGTGAAAGTCAACGGAACAACGGTAGGTACGTTACCTTACACCACTACCGCGACCACTACCACTATCAATAATATCAATATTTCAGGAAATGTAACGGTCAGTCTTGTTAATGGCTCATCCAGCAACAGAGTGGCGATTGATGATCTTAAATGGACCTGCTATCCGGGAACGGCAAAACAGGCTCAGAAAACAGCCGCTGACGAAACTACAGTTCAGGTGCTTCAGGTGTACCCTAACCCAATCTCAGGACAGGAAATCTTCATAAAAGGAGACACTAAGGATGTCAAAAAAGCAGAGATCTATAATCTTCAGGGGAAAACACTTCAGACGATTAACAATCCTTTTAAAAATGGAAATTCTATTAAGATCAAAAATCTTGAGCAGGGAATTTATATTTTAAAGCTTGATCAGTCTACTTTGAAATTCATTGTAAAATAATCTGTTGATTAAAAATAATACAGCCGGTTCAAAACATTGAACCGGCATTTTTTTGCTGTAAAGTTTAATCTTAAAAAGTCTTTAATCTATTTACTGCTTAAGTTTGATGTACTTATTTTCCATCCCTTCATATGTAATGATCAATGTATCATTTTTAATGGTGTATTTACTTTCCGCCTTTTCTTTCGTATCTTTCTCAATAGTGATTATTTTATCATCCCGTAATTCGTAGGTTGATTCTACTGTGTTTTTCATTTGACCTTCCCCTACATGCTGAAGAAATTTCCCATCTTTGGTAAACTCCAAAACAATATGATCTATTAAACCTCCTGTTTTAGAATCTTTGAGACCTCCCTGCCATTTACCTATAAGTCTTACATCCTCTTTCTTTTGAGAATTACAGCTAAGTGCTATAAGACATCCTAAGATCATTAAAATATGTCTTGCTCTATTTTTCATTATATATCTAATTATATTCAGCATTATTTCATGTACTGATACCAGGGAGATCCCTGTGGAGTAGGATATTTCAATCCGAAGACTGCATCACTTCTGTAGGCATCTTTGGTCACGGTTACATATTTATTTCTGATTCTTCCATCGTCTTCAATAGAAATACTCAGGATGGAATAGTTTTTCCCGTCGTCCCAGAAAAAAGAAGTGGGATAGGTAAATGAGTTTTTCTCACCCTGGTTCCAGGACACTTTATCCGGTGCCACTTTCTTCAGCTTTTCAAAAATCTGCTTTACTATTTTAGCATCTACAGTGGCTTTGTCTGTCACGGTAGCGGTAGGTTTTCCATGTTTTCCTGCCATTTTTTCTACAAACTCCAGAGAGCTTTTTTCAGCGGCATTGGTATCAATGGCACCTACTTTTCCTTTGTATACGGTAATTCTTGTCCCCATTGTATTGTCCAAAGGAATTCCCGCATAGGTCAAACCTTTATTTTCATCTGCATAATATTGAACGACATCCGGTTTGCTGCCTTTATCTTTAAGAAATACATCTTTATTTTCAAGATCATATTTTTTTGAATCTTCGCCTAAAGAGACGGATGAAAGATCAAATGATTTATTTCCACAGCAGATATTGATCAATACCACGAAAATCAATACCAGGAATTTTCCTTTTTTCATAATAGTTTATATTTTGATTTATTAATGTCGCTCACATGTTCTTTGGAGAGAAACAGGTCAACTATTTTACTGTTTTAAATAGATGAACAGGATGCAGCATACATTGATCAAAGTGAGTGCCAGCCCTGCGGTCAGGGACCATCTTATTCTTTTTTTCATACCAGAAGATGTCCCGTAAGTGGCAAGTAGTGTTCCGAAAAATGCAACAACTCCTGTAAATATACCTCCAGCGGCCAGCATGATCCAATCCAGTTCTACAGCATTTGTACTATCCCGATTCTCAGCATCTGTAATTTTCACTTTTTCACCCAGAGCCGGCGGATCATTACTGGTGATATCGAGTGTTTTTATAATTTTTTTGCCATTGGCATCGGTATATTCCACTCTCGGAAAGAAGATCAATCTGTCGCTGTATGAGGAGTTGGAAAAGTTTTTACCTTTTGTGATTTCTTTTTTATATCCGATCACGGTTGCTGTATATTGGGGTTCATCAAAAGTTCTGTAGGCTTTCTCCCAAAAAAATGAGTAGGATAAAATAAATGTTAATGCATTTATGCAAACCATGATTAACGAAACAAAAAACAAAAGAAAGGCCTTCTCAAGAAAACCTCCTGTTTTTCCGGAATCTTGTTTTTTATCCGAAATTTTTGAAAAAATCCTGTATCCCAAGAATATGAAAAACAGAACAACCACCGCTACAAAACATCCAAAAAAAGTCATCAATTTGAAACTTTAAATAATACTAAATCCTTTTTCCTTCGTTCTCATGTGAAGCTTGATTTCCATTTCAATATTGCCCTGTTTTTCAAGGTCAGGACTTTTGAACTGAAGTGGCTGAGACCCGTCTTTTCTCATGAGTCTTACCAATTTACCATAGCCCATAATTTCAAGATGCAAATCGGCTTCATTAAGTTCCTCAACAGCTAAATTTTGGCCAAACAACTGACCTGCACTGTCTAAAAACCTTTTTTTCCGGTCTTCGGAATAATATAAAGCCTGCTCCTGGAGCTGCATTTTGTCATGAGACATTTCCAGGTACTTTCCGGCATTATGCTCAACCAATACTGCACGTATCTGTTTATAATATTTGAAAACATCACTGAAAAGGTCTTCTTTTTTTACGTCTTTAAAATCTACCGAATGCTGCCAACCGTCCAGTACAAAAGGAAGTTCTACTTCGATTTCGCTGGCCACATTAAATGTCGGATGCTGAACATTCTCTGTCAGTCCGTCCCATGGAGATTCCATTTTAGGGCGAAATTCAGCACGGGATGCCTTCCAGTTATCAAAATCTGCACAAAAGAAATCCACCGACAGGGTATCATCTTCATCCAAAACATTTTTTCCCAAACGCGGATACATTTTTCCGACCACCTGATATTTCCCGCTCTGAAGCAGCGCCTGGTTGATCATGGTATCTCCTCCGAATCCGCCTTCTTTGGTCTCATCTCCGTACCAGTCTATGACAGGAACATCATTCACATAGATGGTTCCCGAACAATACATTCTGGGATAAACGGAATATAATGGTTTTTTAAAATTATGCATACCTGAATTTAAGTTAAATATTTTTTATCCATATAGTAAGTTTCTTCTTTCATCACCTTTTCTTCTACTTTGAAATTACTTTTCCACCAGCCTACTTCACCTTCTATCTCTACAGAAAGAACGACTCCTGAAAATTTCAGAACAGGCTGGATAAATAATCCTGTCGTATCAGAATCCAGTACAATATCACCTCCAAAATAGGAATCTGCTTTGGCGGCGGCTTTAAAGGTTACAATGGGTTTTGCTTTGGTTCCTTTTACAGTTCCTACTTCAATACTGATACTAAGTTCTATGGTAGCTCCCATTTTCCCTCCGATCGTGGTTTTCCCCAGCATATTGATCCCGTTAATACTGTCAATTTTCAGGGCATCCACCATGATTTCCAGCTCACCATAAAATGTAGCGGTAAAGGTTACCGAGGCGCCCAGTTTTTCCAGTCCGCCTCTGAATTTATTGATAATTTTCGCTGCGGCAGGGTTCCCGGTTGCTCCGTAAGAAGCTACCGCAATGGCTGCACCTATGATATCAATAACGACTTCTGCGCCTATCAGGGGTTTGAAGCCAAAACCTACTTCTCCGATGACACTTAACGAAGCTCTCTCATTGACTCTCTCCAGATACCATTTTCCTACAACAGTAAATTTAGGATATCTGAGATTAAAGCCAACGGGAATAGCGGTTTCTTTTGCGGCACTCTGAGCATAGTTGATGGCATTCTGAACGATATTTACAGCCGTGGCGATCATTCTTGCGACTACCTCTATTTTATCTGCAAACTCGTTGGTAAAACTTCTTTTTTCCCGGCCGGCATCCCATTCTGCGGATAATCCTACACCTACATTGATCGGAACTTTTCCATCTTTATTCAGCTGCATTCTTTTGTACCCTGCCTGCCTGGACTTTTCCTGATGCTTGGCATAGATATTCCCCGGTGGCATATTGGATGCTTTATAATTGGAAACATTCACCTGGAATTCCAGTGCGAGTTCCCATTTAATATCCGGATAGGCTTTAATTAAAACCGTGGTTCTTTTATCGTTACTGAAATATCTGCAACTATGAATGTTCATATGGAACTGATTCGGATTGGTTGCTATAGGCCAGATATACTGTATGGGAGCAGCATTGAACCTTGACATGTTCGAGTAGACTTTATAGTTAAAAGAGGATGGCGCAAAAGTCTGTTTGGTATCTCCTTTATCTACCGCCTGACCTACATCGATCATCAGGATCTGCTTTTTATGCTTGTTTTTACTTCCGTGGTAGCATTCATTCGTATCAAATCCGGAGATATCAATCGTGAGGTCTTTTTTCGTTGACTCCGTCGGAGCTACGACTTCATAATTAATGGTTTGGGCATCGTGAGCATTGAATACAAAAGAAATATCTACTCTTCTGTTACTTTCGTAGTCCTTTTCATTTTTGAACCGGATGTTATCCTTCCCCATTTTATCGTCTGTAGGATCCACTTCTCCTTTCCCAACGGAAATGATCCTGCTTGGATCAAGACCTCCGTCTGCAAAAAATTTCTTTACGACATCGGCTCTTCTCTGGGACAGTCCTTTATTGTAATTCTGTTTTCCGATCACACAGGCATAACCGCTCAGATTCATGGTTGAATCTCTATGTTCCAGAAGAAACTTGAGTACATTATTGAGGATGGCTACTCCATCTTTATCGATGACCGTAGAGTCAAATTTATAATAGATTGTTCTCTCGATACGTTCCTGAAGGGCAGCTGACTGTATTTTTTTAATTCCTTTACCATTATCAAAAACAGTTACCGTCGTATTACTGGCTTTTCCGTCTTTGACTTCGCTTTCTGTGATCTTGATCATTTCGAAGCGGCACGGTTCCTGACGGACGGAATTTACATCCGGCTTGTATACTTTGGTAGGAGTCTGATTCTTACTGACATTGGCATTGGTAGTCACCACTTTATTTTTCACATTCAGATAAATGGCGTGAAGATCATCACCCAAATTATCTTTAATGTACTGTTTGGAAGCGGTATCTTTTACTTTGATATAAAATTCTTCTACATTCTGGATGTTATCTACATGAGCCATCCATGAGTAGGTATTTTCTATTTTTAAATTGACTTCCCCGTCTATTACCTGAACATTATTGTAGACATGAACCAGCTTATCTTTTTTTGCAGTCTGCTGATTCCAGAGTTCTATTGTTACTGTATTTCCGTTAAGGCCCTCTGTCATAAGATTAAGATAAACAACATGGCCGTAAGAAATGAAATTTCCCTTATTCTGGTTTTTGATACTGGTTTTACTTCCTCTTTGAGTCGTCCATTTGCTGGTAACAATTTTAGGATCACACCAGCCTTTTACATAGAGTCCTGTATTGTTTTTAGGGTCTCTTTTTCCGGACAGACTTGCTTCAATATAATAATGATAGCTTCCGCAAAACTGTTTGGAGATAAGGAATTTGTAGCCGCCTTTTGAGGGCGCCTGATTGATGATGATTTTCCGGTTATTGGTCTGCCTCATCCAGATAATTTCTTTCTTTTTATCTTCGGCAGTAGTCCCGGGCAGCCATTCTTCAACGCCAAAATAAACCCACTGATCAGGTTTTAATGTCACTCTCTGGCCTTTCACCGACATATCGGGATAGTAAAGTCCTTTTGTAACCTGTATTTTTTTTACACCTTTAGCCATTTGTCTGTCGTTTAGATTACACCATCCTGCCCACCGTAGGTAGGCTGCTCATTATACATTTCTTCTGAATCCACCAATGGATTGATCTGCTGCTGTACATCCTTATCCGCATTTTTAAAATTTTGCGGGCTGCCTTCCGTTCTCTGTCCGTGGTCTATGATCTCAATACACGGCGTGCCGGCAATGGCACAGATGGCTTTGCTGGTTTCTACAATAATATAGCCGCCATTGTTAAGCTGTACTTTTTCATAAAAATCTTTCCACTCTGTTACCATGATTTTGCAGGGCGGTGGCGGAACTCCCATTTTGATGCAGTTCCCGAATGTATTTTTCTCGAATGTGGCCGCTCCTATTTCTTTCGTGGTGACGATGAGTTTTTTGGAAGCGTTTTTATCATTCGCGTATTCTTTCTGGTGTGAGAGCACTTTGAGTTTGTCCGGAAGCTGTCCGAACTGGCATTTGCACATAGCACCCTGTACTACAATATGTTTTTCTGCCATGGTTAAAATTCTTTATTTGAAATTACTAGTCGGGTTAAATACTCATTCCCAAATTCAAGGCGGACAAAGGAAGAGTTCATCTTGAACGTCACAACAGTAAGAGCTTTTTCTGAATTTTCTTCCGTTTCTCCTACGGTCTGATAAAGCTGTGCGTTATATCTGGCAAAATTCCGTTTACATTCTGACGGTGAGCTACCGTTGAAAACCAAACCATGAGGTAATCCTGATACCATATCCTCCCCGTAATACTGAATGGCATAATATTCCAAACCGGTGCTCATATGGGCATAAATCATATTAAAATCATCGAAATCCCAGTTGGAATATTTTCCACCTTTGCAGTCTTTGCATTCCGGCTGAGTGGGCTGTACCTGTAAAAGTTTTGTAAAGGTCTCGGACGATGCCGGTAATGCTATAAACTGCTTCTTCCCGAACAGGTTCTGCAGTTTTTTTGATGCTTTTTTCTGCTTCGGATTTTCTGCGATCATATCCGTTGTCATTACAGCGGTAGTATAGGTAGTGGCTGTGCTGTCAGTTAGTGATTCATCATCATTTGAAGGTTCCGGGCGTTTGTAGGTTAAAAGAAATTCTTTAATCTCTTTCTCCACTTTACCGGTAGATTTGGTCAGTTTTGTATCTACTTCTTTCTTCGACCAGCTGTCCGGAATCACTTTTTCAAGAAAGACAGTGACTTTCGTGCTCTTTGCAGAGACTTTTTTCATATTGACATTCCATACGGCCTGTTGGATAAACTGTTTAGATTTAGCGCCATTTTTTAAAGCTAAATTCAGATAAGGATTTTTCTGGTCGCCTTCATATTTCAAATGATAAAGATCAACAGTGGTTGAGAAATCGGTATCTGATGCCGCGGCAGCTTTCGGTTCATCCTGGGTGAAATCATTTTTAAAATCAAAAATAGAATTCTGTAAGGTCTCGATATCTTTCGGGACATTAAATTCCACTTTTTGCCCGAAATGAAGGTTAAAGCTCAATATAAAAACAAGGATGGACAATTTATGATTTGGTTTAATTTTCATTTTGTTAGTTTTTTTTCCAATTATTCAGTCAGCATCGCAATGACTAGTGATATTTTCTTTTTCTTCTCAAGTTGCAGGTCACATTCTAAATACATTGATTTCACCAGTAAATTCTGCCCGTTCAGATAATACACGATCCTGAAATTTCCTTCCTGATTCATCACCGGAGTATCTTCAATGATCATCGAAAAGGGGGCTTTATTTATAAAATCATATACACTCCTTTCATCATTTAATTTCCCTTCGCCTTCTATATTAACCAGACCGGATTCTCCTTTCAGCGGATCAATCTCCAGTTTTATTTCATATTTCGGTTCTACCGGATTATCTGCCACCGGGAAACTTTCCTTTAATTCTGTTTCATAATCCTGTCCGAAACTCTGATAAACCCCGAAAAACAATGTTCTGATGAAATAGTCATTTCTAAGATAAAGACTAATTACCTCCGGCTCATCTATTATTTTTTCAATCTTTTCACAGTAGTTGTCTACCGTTTCTCCTTCAAATTCTTTATAAACTTCCTTTTTTACCGCTGCCCATCTTTCTTTAAACACTGAAGTATTTTCCACCGCATTGAATTTCCCCTGCTCATCCACACTGATCTGTAAGGGATACAAAACTTTGGATGTTTTATAGGCCAGCAGATCGGCTATTTCATTCACTTCCTCTTCGTTCAGAAAAAGATTGGACGTTCTGTCTATTTCAAAAAAATGCAGCCTTCTATCCATTTTCAGCCAACGTACTGAGGTTTCATATTTCAGTTCATTGTTATGGTCACTACTATCCATATTGATAGAAACTCCATATCTGTAGAATGAATTTTCAGGTTGAAAAACAAGACTGTTTCCTCTACCGAACGGTACCAGCCGGCTTTTATCCGTCACTGCTGTTCTTGGAAGAAAAAGTTCCTTCTGACCGGTAAGCTCAATCAGGATTATATCCTTGACATCGCAGTGGTTATTGTGAAATAATTTTAAAGCTCCTGCGTCTACCTGGTACATTGAAGCTATACTTTTCAGGCTCTCCCCTGCTTGGACGGTATGTATGTTAAATTTCTGCATAAAAATGATCCGGCATCCCTATTCTCTGTCAGTATTTCCTACTTAATGCTCATTATGTAAATGATCAGCAGCACGATGCCCGACACGATCAATATTAAATTTGTACTTCTGTTCTTATTATTTTTGGTAAAAAAGCTCACTACAATCTCTATCAAAAGCAATAAACACCATAAAGCGGTCCAGCAGACATTTAAGACCAGATGCATCGGAATGGACATCCCGCTGTTTCCTCCTATGGACTGAACCGGATGGAACCATGAGTCCCAATGGTCATAGACATAGATCAGGATAAATCCCAGTAATAAAATTCCTACTCTTAACGCCAGATGTTTATTCATGTTGCTAAGCTTTATGAATTACCCTTTCTCTGTCTGATGTAGGATCCATTCCGATGCCTTCTCTTCTTGCAGACCAGTGGAGATATTTATTTCTGAGGGTCCTCAGGTCATCCTGTTCCTTCATTTCTTTCTGGTAATCGGCATATTTCTGTTCCGGTATGGATGCCCCACCGTACGCGGTCTCAACATCTTTATATCTTTTAAAAACGTATTGTTTTCCATCTGCCATGGCATAAGGTCTCAAACGGTCTTTCACTCTTAGCAGCAACTGATCCCCTGAAATGGAATAGGTTTCGTCGGTAAGTTTTTTTATTTTGAGCGGAACGGTTTTTTCAACGCCGTACTCCGCCATAAAATGCAAGGGAATATAGCTGTATGTCTTTTTCAAAAGTTTACGTTCTCCTCTTAATGACAGATAAAATCCTGGGGTAATGGTAAGCTCTTCTTCCGTATACCAGGAATCATTGATCAGCTGCTGTCTTAAGGTTTTTAATTTTGCACTGGTGGTCCATGAGGTTTCCACTTCTTCCCAGACTTCAGGTCCTTCTTCATAAGCTCCGCCTACATCACAGTGTACACCGGGAAATATTTTTTCAACTCCTACACTTACATTCGTAAGGTCAAAATTTTCCCTGTGCTCATTTTCCGCGACAAAATGGATAATGGTTTGTGCTCTTCCGATATCATCCAGTCCCAGTTCTTCCACATCATTGTGGAAGTTGGGCTTTGGAGAAAAGTTTTTGGAGTAAGACGAAACCGTATCATAAATCCCCAGAAATCTCACTTTCAGTACACCTACTTCAATTCCGGCTTCCTGCAGTTTCAGCCCCAGATGTCCCCATTTCGGAAGATCCTCACCTTCTACACCGGTTCCATCACTGTCCGAGTGGGAAGTAATGGTGGTACCTTCATATGAAACCGTGGTGGTTTTAGCTTTATATTTTGATTTTCCTATTTCATGAACGAAATTTCTTGCTGCGGCGGCACCACGGCTGAAACCGAAAACATCAAAAGTAAGGACAGCAATTTTATCGGCTTTTTTTGAGCTTTTAATGTTCTTTACTTTTTTCACGATTTCTTCGCAGCCCTTTCTCACTTTTCCGCGAATCCCGGTATCTCCTGTTCCGAAGGCATATCCAAGCATAGAATCTTCCTCCTTATCTTCCGTTCCGATCCCTTCTATATAAATGCCAAAATTTTTATCGTAATTATCCCATAAACGCGCTACATTACTCCAGTCGTTATTATAACTGTTGTTGTCACTGGGTTTCCCTCCATTTTTCTTGTAGTCGGCCGTTTTATCCCTTCTTTCAACGGTATTGGTTTTGTTGTTCAAAGTTCCGTCAAAAAACACCCCAAGAGTAATATCTAACACTTCCTCTTTGGATATCTCAGGTGAATAATCTCCAAATTTATTATTGTGCATGGTTTTATTTTAATTTTTATTGACAGATTTTAACAGATACAGAAAATTCTTTTCACTGTTGCTTCTTACTCTATTTTACGGGAAAATCTGACCTTCGAATTTTTGATCGGCAGTTCTTCCTTTTCGTTCTTTAATGATAAACTCGCGCCGGTATTATCTGCATTCACTTTAATGATAAGATCTATATTCTTTCCTTTTCCAAGCTTATGGAACAGTTCAAAGATTTCTTTCTCGTCAAAAGCATCCACCCATACGGCGTATCTGTTTTTATTCTTATCTCTCCAGTAAAAACCGCAGAATTTCGGAACTGCGCGATTTTTATAGGTATCACTTTTCAGGCTTTCTCCGAAAAGGTTTTCCTGTTCGCCGTTATAGTTATTAAACCCGAAATCGATCCATTCACTTCCTTCCGGCAAGATCACTGTGGGTTTCCAGTTAAATTTTTCTCTGTACGCCTCATAGATATCCGGAGCGGGATAGCCTTCTTTTTCTATTTTAGCTCTGGTTTCCGGCTTGAATGTTTCATAGGAAGGATCTTTGAGCATTCTTTCTGCAAAACCTTCTTTCAACATATATTTCGCGTTATCATATGCCTTTTCCTGAGTAATAATGGTATCATGAGCCTGAAAAACACCCACTTCTTTCTGGTTTCCCGGACCGTTGATCCATAGAACGACCTTTCCTTTTGGAGCAAGTCCAACAATAAAATTGGTGTAGGTCGTTTTTTTACCGTTATCCTGATCGATAAAACCTTTTTCAAAAAGTCCCTTTATTTTTTCTTTATCCAGGTCCCATTTTCCGGTATAAAATGTATTTTCCACCAAAGAATACCAGGTAAATTCCAGCTTATTAGGAATATCCATCTGACGGGTTTCTACGCTCATGGTTCCGCCTTCATTTCCCCAGCCTGTATTTTGTGTGCCCCAGATCGCATCGAAACTGTAGGTAAAATCATCTGCAATGATGCCTCCTTTGTACACTTCCATAGGATATTCCATGGGTGCCGAAACGGTGCCTAGCCAGCTGTATTTTTGTTCCATTTTTTTATTTTGACAATTGATGAGTGAGAAACTTCCAGCAATAAAAAGAATCAGAATTCTTAATTTACTTGTTCCCATGAGACATTATTTTCTTATTGCTTGCCAAAACAAGGTTGTTCTTCTGTGCTTCCACATTGATCTTCTGCGCAATTTTTTCAACCTTTTTGCCTACATTCAGATGGTAAGTGTCATTGACCTTGATCTGTATATTTTTAGCTGTTTTGATGATCGCCATATCAGAAAAGTTTTGATTTTTCAGCACTGTTGAATTCTACAATCTTGCCGCTCTGCATCGTCATGTTCTCCAGTTCGCTGAACATGGATATTTCTCCGGCTATTTCATTGGACGTCTCAGACTGTCTTTTGAATTCTTTTTCTACCATTTCTGTTCTGGTATCCGAAGATTCACGGATATCACCTGTAGCGGTCTGAACTATATCTTTTCCAGCTGTAGAAATAATGCTGTCGTTCGCTGAACTGTTGATGCCTTCTCCCGCACTGATCGAAATTTCTTTTCCTGCGGTGATATTGATATTATCTCCGGCATTCAATGTAAAGTTTTTAGGAGCTTTCATGCTGATATTTCCTGCGCCATCCATAAAATAGATGTTTCCGCTGGGATCCATTATTTTTACGCTTCCTTCTTCATCATTCATTAAAATCCTGATTCCGCTTCGGGTCTGGATAGACTTCAAATGATTATTGATACCCCCACCTAAAGCGATTCCACCATGAAACATTCCTCCCATGACGAAAGGTCTGTCGGGATGGCTGTGAACGAAATTCACCATCACCTGATCCCCAACTTCGGGAATGGCTACATAGCCTCTGTTCTGTGTGATCTGATCTGTTCCTCCCGCATCAGGGCTCATCATTCTGATAAAATGGGTAGTATCGCTGGTCTGCCAGTCAAACTGCACCTGTATTCTTCCCTGTCCTTCCGGATCTGTATTGGAGATAACGGTGGCCGTCTGTGGCTCAGCTTTAGGAATTTTGTATTCCGGTCTTGGAAGAAATCCTGTATCGGCTGCTATTCCTGCAAAACTTCCTTTGTAATGACCTATGGTATCAATTTCATGCTCAGCTTCCGTGATCATAATTCTTGTAAAATAAGACGTCTCATTGGAATCCTGTTTACGCATCTGAACATCGGCTACACATCCCGGATGAAGAAACGGAACCGTAGTGTTTCCTGAAATAGAAAAAACATTGACCGCTTCACTTCCTGAAGCGCTTTTCTGTGAATATTCCACATCAAGATGGGTCGATGCTTTGATAGGCGCTATCTGAAGCGCAGGGGTTTTGTAGATGCTGTTATTATGATCGTAAGCTGTTTTTGCAATATCACTTACATGCTGGATCGGTGTAGATCCTGAAGTAAGTTTTTCATGTTTGTTGCTATTGTACCCGTAGTACTGGGGTTTGGTGTGTACAGCTTTCAGTTCCACCTTAATATCATTGGCACTGCTTCCGTAGGTCAGGGTAATGGGTTTGTTCTGAGGCGGAAGTTTCCCGAAATGCAGGACTTCGCCATCATAAAAGAACTGTTCACCATATGCTTCGGCCATTCTTGCCAGATAGTTGTAGTGAGTTTCGTCGTATTGGCTGCTGTAGATGATCTGGGAAAAATTATTGGCATCGATTCTTATATCAAAACGGCCTCTGTCAATTCCCTGTTTGATTACTTCTTCCGCGATAATTCCCATATTAACGGATTGATTTCCTCCAAAACTCTGGATATGGGCCGCTCCGTCCAATAGTATCGTGGGACTGCACCCGGTAAGGACAATATTCCCAAGGCTCATTTTCTCCTGGCTGAATGCCACTCCGGTGATGATTCCCACAAAAGTTCGTTCCGGGCTGTTCTCTATATCTTTATAGGAAATAACTGCTGTAAGACGTTTCCCGAGGAATTTATTGGCATCCTCCAGTGAGTGCGTCTGGCGGTCTCCCAAAGTATCGTGAGCCAGAGTCAGCGTGAATTCGTGGTGACGCTGGGTACTCTGTTTAAGTTTAAAATGCTTATAAAATTTGATAATTTTTCCTTCGATGACTAAGGAAAGCTTTACCAGACGGTTGATGCCGGTATGATGATTCTCGGATACCCCATCTGCATTCTGTGCCGGGCGAAAAGCTGCACCCTTTGGTTGTTCTGGTGTAGTAGACATATTTTATAAAGTGATTTGTGTTAAAATGTGTATATTATTCATCTAATCGGGAATTTTTGAAAATAAACAAAGATTCCTTGTCAGAAAATAGCGTTCACAACAGGTAAAAAAAGACCGTCTTGAGGGACAGTCTCTTTATATTTTTTACTAATCGGGACCTAGCTTAACGGCCAGAATCCTTCATAAAGTGAATTTCCGTATGAAATAGTTTCTGCACTTATTACAAAGCTTATCAGCATACTATTGGTATCGATCGCATCAAAATCCACTTCATGTTGGATCACGTATCCATTTTCCCACTTCAGGGCAATCAGTGTTCCTTCTTCATGAGATTTATTTAACGTAATTTCACCGCTTGTAGGCTTGTATTTACCGTTTAATAAGCTTTCCAGAATATCAGATTTTTCAGTCGCTTCTACGGTTACTTTGATCAATGCGTTTGATGGGTCAGACGCTACACGTCCTGAAACATCAGTAGATCTTGATACGCTGTAATTAAGCTTTAACAACTTTTGTCCTTCACCTCCATTGAATTTTAAGATTCCTCTTGAATTTCCTGCCATATTCTTATATTTTAATCATTTATGATTATACTATTCATAAAGTTAGTCTAACAAAGATAGAGTTCATGCTCTAATTTAAAAAGTTTTTATGTAAGAGATTTATATTTTGTAGTAATTCTACGACTTTTTTTTGAGTATCTTCAATTGCTATTAAAAAATATTGTCCCATTCTGATCTTTTTGTTTATTGATGAGCATGCAAATAAAAATGTCTATAATAATACGATATGATCATAATGACCAGATTGACAACAACCATGATTATCAGAATATTTCCGTACTTCCTTTTTTTATCTACAAAACTCAGGCCTAATGTAAACAGAAACAGGAGCAATGTATAAACAGCCGGGTACAGATGAAAAGCCTCTGAAAACTTCCCTTCAAAAACGAGCACAATGGCTCTCTGGGCACCGCATCCCAAACATTCAATTCCCAGAAATTTCTTGCTGGGACAGGTCAGCATAAAGTCTTCAATTTTCATCCGAAACGTTATGATGAAATTTTTGCTCTGGTATACTGATGGGGAAAGAAGCAGTCTTCTTGCATCTCAAATGATCCCTGCACAGCAATGTAGGGATTTCTCAGAATCTCTCTTGCCACAAAAATCAGATCTGCCTCTCCTTTTTCAAGAATCTCTTCAGCCTGTTCCACTTTGGTGATCAAACCTACAGCTCCGGTTTTCACTCCAGCTTCGTTTCTGATCTGGGATGAAAAAGGAACCTGATAGCCATCAAAAACAGGTATTTTGGCTCCATGAATATTTCCACCGCTTGAAACATCTACAAGGTCTACGGAATGTTCTTTTAAAATCTTAGCCAACTCCACACTATCGTTAATATTCCAACCATTTTCAGCGTATTCGGTAGCGGAAATACGGACAAAAAGAGCCACATCTTCATTCAACTCTTCATTGACTACATCTACAATTTCCAAAAGAAAACGAATCCTGTTTTCAAAGCTTCCTCCATATTCGTCGGTCCTGATATTGGAAAGCGGGGATAAAAACTGATGAATCAGATATCCGTGCGCCCCGTGAATTTCTATGAGATCAAAACCTGCTTTTACGGCTCTTTTAGCTGCTTCCTTAAAATTTCCGACCTGTTCTTTGATTTCTTCAACCGTAAGAACGTGTGGAATTCTTTCGGAAGGATGATACGGAATAGCACTGGGCGCAACGGTTTCCCAGCCCTCTTCAAGCGGAATCTGCAGATTGTTCCAGGTGGACCCTTTTCTTCCGGCATGAGCCAGCTGGATCCCGATCTTACTTTCTGATCTCGAATGCACAAAATCAACGATTTTCCCAAGTTCTCCTGCCTGCTGGTCGTTCCAGATTCCCATACAGTGATTGGTAATTCTCCCACGTGGTTCTACTCCGGTAGCCTCAACCATAATTAATCCTGTTCCGCCCTGAGACCTGCTTCCATAGTGTACAAAATGGAAATCATTGGCTAAACCATTTTCGCATGAGTACATACACATGGGAGACATGACCCATCTGTTTTTTAGCTCTATATTTCTGAATTGTATTGGTGTATATAGCATTTTATTTTTTTGAATTTCAATTTAATTATGGATAAAAAAAACATTGTCCACCTGATGAAAAAGAAGTAAATTTAGCCCCCCTTTTTAGTCTGACTAATATATGAAAAAAGACATACAGATCAGTTACGAGCACTTTAAAAACAGCAGTGAACTGAACGATATAGAAAAAACTCTTTTTGAAAGAGCAATCCAGGCCCGTGAAAATGCCTATGCCCCCTATTCCAACTTCCTGGTAGGATGTGCCGTTTTACTCGAAAACGGTGAGATTTACTCCGGAAACAATCAAGAAAATGCAGCCTATCCATCAGGATTATGTGCAGAAAGAACGACTCTTTTCTGGGTAGCCGCCAACTTTCCGAATATGAAAGTAAAGAAGATTTTCGTCGTAGGCGGTCCTAAGGAATTTCATGAGAAAAACCCTCCGATTCCACCTTGCGGAGCCTGCCGACAAAGCTTAATAGAATATGAAACAAAGCAAAATGAAGATATCGATCTTTATTTTTCAAGCATGAATGATGAAGTGGTTAAGGTGCACTCGATCAAGGATCTGCTGCCGTTTTATTTTGATTCAACGTTTTTGTAGAAGGAATTAAGAGTCAAGAACCAAGATACAAGAATCTAGATTTTAAATACGAACGCCTGGATTTTTGTCAAGAGTCAATTTTGCTTCGCAAGTCAATAGTGAATTTTAATGCTGTATATGTATGATTATCATTGACGATTCACTTGCGAAGCAAAATTCACCATTCACAATTTACCATTCACTTTTAGTTTTTTTTCAATTTCGCAGTATTGTATTCATTGGTGATCATTTATACATTAAAAAAAATTCTTTGCGAAGCAAAATTGACAATTCACCATTCACTTTTCTGCCTTTTTGTGCAATAGATTTAAAAAGTTATCTTTGCAAAAATTTTGGTTTCCAGCGTATTGGAAATAATAGGGAATTGGGTGAAACTCCCAAGCTGTCCCCGCAACTGTAAATCGCAATAAGATTTTCTGCAAAAAACCACTGTTCATACGGGAAGGTGCAGAAAGCGAAAGTCAGGAGACCTGCCAAAATACTAACTAAAAAACATATTACTTTCGGAGGAAAAGTAAAATAGTATGGATATAAAAAGATCTTTATTACTGCTTTGTTCGTCTTACGGCAGCTTTCTTTTCGGACAGGAGAAGGCCCTTGACACTATTTATATTTTTGACAGCCAGATGAGCAAGGTGAAACTTTTTCATCCGGTTCGTACAATCACTCAAAAAGACATCGAGAAAAACTCAACCAATCTTTCTGAACTTTTACGTTATCAATCTTCTATTTATATCAAAGAAAATGGCCGCGGTGCTGTTTCTTCGCCATCTTTCCGTGGAACTACTGCACAGCAGACCGCTTTTGTATGGAACGGAATCAACATCAATTCCAGTTTTTTAGGACAGGGAGATGTCAATAATATTCCACTGTTCGGATATGATCAGATCGACGTCAAAGCCGGCGGCGGAAGTGTTGTTTACGGAAGCGGAGCTATAGGTGGGAGTATTCATTTAAACAATGTTTTAGATTTTAACAGAGGTTTTAAAGGTTCTGTTTTCTCAGAAGTGGCTTCTTTTGACACCTATAATAATTTTGCACAGGCTTCCTTCAGCAATGAAAAGTTAAGTGTTAAGGTTTCCGGAAGTTATTTAACGAGTAAAAATGACTATAAAGTCCCTGAATTTGTAGTCGGAAGCACACCATTCGATAATATAAACGGAAAGTATTTTAATACTTCAGTCAACATTGGGGTTTCCTATAAAATTGCTGATCATCAGACTCTTTCGTGGCAAAACCAGATCTTTGATGCTTCACAGCACTATCCTATTTTCGAGGAGAATGGCAACAGAACAAAATATAATGCACAGACCTTAAGAAGTCTGATTGCATGGGATATCAAAAAAAGCGATCTTTCCAACAGCTTAAAAGTGGCTTACACAGAGGATAATTTCCAGTATTTTTCAGATGTCAACCAGCCTAAAGCAAGTGGTGCAGAGGGAAAGAATTACATTTTTAAAAATGATTTTAATTATTTCATCACACCAAAGATTAATATCAATGCTATAGGAGAATTTCAGTTGAATAAAGGGGAAGGTTACAAATCCGGAATCGGAGTCATCAGCAGAAATGTGGGATCATTAGCTGGATTGATAAGATATTTTGCGACTAAAGATCTTCGCTTTGAAGCCGGGATTAAAAAGGATTTTGTAGAAGATATCTCTTCTCCTCTTCTGTATTCTTTTTCAGGAAAATGGGATGCTACACCATGGTATCACGCCGGGATCAATTTTTCAAGGAACTTTAGATTCCCTTCATTTAATGATCTTTACTGGCAACCGGGAGGGAATCTGGATTTACTTCCTGAAACCTCCACCAATATTGATATGAACCATGAGTTCAGCCTGGGAGATTTTAAAATTACATTAAGTCCTTACTATATGGACATCAAAAATCTTATTACCTGGCTTCCTACTTCTTTTGGATATTGGGCACCGGTAAATACGTACAGAGTTCAATCTTACGGTCTGGAGTCGCAAGCCACCTGGAATAAAACATTCGGAAAGCATACTTTGAAGCTGGATGCGGGCTATACCTACACAAAATCTATTAATAAGGAGACTCAGATGCAGATGATGTATGTTCCGACTCACAAGGCTGTCGGAAATATCGAGTATGGATATTCTTTCCTTAAGCTGTATGCTCAGGGGTTATTCAACGGGCTTACCTATACTGCTTCCGATGAACGGAAATCTACAGCTATTGATCCTTATTTCATTTTAAATACAGGAATCTCTGCAACAGTCTTCAAAAAATACACCGTAGGGTTTAAGGTGAACAACCTTACCAACAAGATTTATCAGACGGTATCTCTCTATCCGATGCCGAAGAGAAATTACAGTGTTTATGCAACAATCAATTTTTAAACTTAAAATATTATGAAACTGAACAAACTTCTACATTTTCTTTTTGCTTTTACGCTTCTTTTAGGCATCGTGTCTTGTAGCAATGATAATAATGACGAACAGGAAGTATTCTATGGCAACGGTTTTTTAATCGCCAATGAAGGTACCTACGGAAAACCTGAAGGAGACGTCACTTTTGTAAGTGCAGACCTAAACTTTAAACAGGATAATCTTTTCGCACTTAACAACGGCGCACTATTGGGCGATGTTTTACAAATGATCGCTTTCAAAGGTGAAAACGCTTATCTGCTATTGAATAATTCCAACAGAATCCAGATCGTAAACCGTTTTAACTTTAAAGCCACAGGTGAAATTAAAGCTGAACTTAATAGTCCCCGCTACATGGCTTTTGCAAACAACAATATCTATGTAACGAATGATAAATTCAACGGCGATAAGTTTGTAAGTATTTATAAAGCTTCGGACCTTTCTTTCATCAAAAAAATTACTTTCACCGATGCTGTTGAGAGAGTAGTGGAAGCAGGAAATAACATCTTTGTACAGAATGCATCATTCGGTTTTGGGAATAAGATTACTTATATCAATACTTCTTCCAACGACATACAGTCCACCATCACATTACCGAACGGAAACATCAATAAAATTATTTCCAATAATCAGAATGTGTATGCTATTGCCGGTGGAACGACAGATTCTTATATCTATCAGATCTCCAGTACAGGTAGTATTACAAAAACAACTACTTTGACCGGTATCGCGAATGCTAAAAATCTTGAGATTTCGAATGGTAAGTTTTATTTTTCTTCGGATAAAAAAGTGTACACAATGGATATGAGTGCTACTACAGTACCTACAGCACCATTATTTACAGTAGCTAACAGTGTTGATAATTACTCTGCTTTATACGGATTCAGCGTGATCAATGACAAAATTTTCACTTCGGATTCCAATGGATTTACCCAGGCCAGCAAAATTGTGGTTTATTCCACTACAGGATCTGTTATCAGAACATTTACTTCAGGTATAGGTTCAAATTCAGTTTACGCAAACTAAGATATTAATACTTCGGTATTATCTATAAATTTTTATTTTTTTTCATCATTTGTGTTTTTTATCAGGCCGCTTCTTTGAAGCGGCCTGATTTTGTTTTTACAATGTATAAAAATCTTCGGCGGGACAAAGTCCCGCCGAAGATTTCTTATTTAATTTTAACTTAATTGTATTTTAATCCCAGCTTTTCCGCCTCAGCGATCACAAACTTTTCAGCTTCTTCCTTATCATTAAGGATCTCACCTTCAAGAATGGCTTCTTTTACTTTCTCTTTCAGGATTCCGATCTCTTTTCCGGGCTTAAGATTAAACATCTGCATGATTTCTTCTCCGGTAATGGGTGGCTGGAAATTACGTACCTGGTCTTTCTCCTCCACTTCCTTAATCTTCACCGCAACATATTCGAAATTCTTTTTGAATCGTTCCTGTTTTTTGGAGTTTTTAGTGGTAATATCTGCTTTACACAGTGTGAAAAGATCTTCCAGGTTTTCTCCGGCATCAAATAAAAGCCTTCTCAGTGCGGAGTCTGAAGCATCATCGGTGATCAGGGCAATCGGACGTGAGGAAAGCTTGACCATTTTCTGAACATATTTCATGTCACTTCCCAGCGGCTGTTTCAGTCTGTGAAAAAGGGTTTTTACCATTTTTGAGCCTAAAAACTCATGTCCATGGAAAGTCCATCCCGTTCCTTCCAAGAATTTTTTGGTTGGCGCTTTTCCTATATCATGCAGCAATGCCGACCAACGCAGCCAAAGGTTGTCTGTATTTTCAGAAATATTGTCTACAACCTCCAACGTGTGGTAAAAATTATCTTTGTGAGTCTGTCCTTCTACTTCTTCCACTCCCTTCAGCTCGATCAGCTCAGGGATGATAAGTTTCAGAAGACCTGTTGCTTCCATTAACCCCAGTCCGATGGATGGTTTTTTAGACATCATGATTTTGTTGAATTCCACCATAATTCTTTCCATAGAAACGATCTTAATCCTTTCTGCTTCCTGCTTAATAGCGTTAAGAGATTTCTCTTCGATGACAAAATTCAAGGTAGATGCAAAACGAACCGCTCTCATCATCCTCAACGGATCATCAGAATAGGTTTGGGTCGGTTCTAAAGGTGTTCTCAAAATACCTTTTTCAAGATCTTCAACCCCATTGAAAGGGTCTATAAGCTCACCGAAATTAGCTTTATTTAAAGAAATCGCCATTGCATTGATCGTAAAATCTCTTCTCTTCTGATCGTCTTCCAGTGTACCGCCTTCCACTTCAGGCTTGCGGCTGTTCTCGGTATAACTTTCTTTTCTGGCGCCTACAAATTCCAGCTCAAGATCTTTATATTTGATCATGGCCGTTCCGTAGGTTTTAAAAACAGAAACTTTTAACTTGGGGTCAATATCTTTTGCTACAGTTTGTGCAAGCTCAATCCCGCTTTGTTCCGTTACAAAATCAATATCCGTAGAGGCAGTTCTCTTCATCAAAAGATCACGTACATAACCACCGACGATATATACGGACTGATTATTTTTTTCCGCAGCATCAGCAATGATTTTGAATAGTTTTAAGTTTTTATTTTGGGTAAGATTAATTTTCATCGTAATAAATAGATCGTCTTTTTTCTGTCAATGTATCTTTTCCATTAATCATAATGGGCATACATTTTATTAATTTTTCCTTCATCGTCAAAAAACATGATTTCCACAGCATGTTTATCCATTATGGAGGTATAAAACAAAGCCACCGAATTCACACCTGCTGTTGATCTGATCAGTTCGAAATGCAGGTCCGGGAATTGAGCCAGTGCTTTTTCCCAATAATCACGGACAGCTGTTTTTCCCTTTAATGTGCTTTCTTTTCCTCCTGTTGCCAACGAAATCATGGGCGTTGTCACTTCAATATCTTCTGCATAATGGGACAGTATATCCTCAAGATCATGAGAATTCCAGGCACGGATCCATTCTTCAGCAAACTTTTGGTGGTTCATGGCAGTCTTTTATCAGTTGAAGAATGCAAAGATAGAAATTAAAAAAAAGAAATCCTGCCGATATACATGGACAAGATTTTAAAATGAAGGAATTATTATAGAATTTTATTCACGAAGAACCTTAATTCTATTATCACTCCATACCTTAATCACTGAAGATCCTGAATATTTCGAAACTTTATCTCTGTCTTCCTCTACCGCATAATCTACCAGCTTAATCATTTCCGGAGAAATATCCGAAAACTTCAACGGGCTTTTTTCACCGCTGAAATTGGCGGAAGTAGAAACCAAAGGTCTGTTTAGCTTGGTGATCAGTTTTTTACAGAAATCAGTTTTTATCAGTCTGATACCAATGCTTCCGTCTTCAGCAAGCAGTTCTTTCGGAAGTCCGCGGGGATTTTCATAAACAATCGTAACCGGTTTTTCGCTAAGGTCAATGATTTCCCATGCCATTTCCGGGACATCCACCAAATCCTGAAGCCTCTTTTGAGACTCTACCAGAATGATCATCGATTTATTTTTTTCTCTTTTTTTGATGTCAAAAATTTTATTGACCGCTTCTATATTGGTAGCATCACATCCTATTCCCCAGATGGTATCTGTAGGATAAAGAATGGTTCCGCCTGATTTGAGTATTTCAACAATATTTTCCATAATTTAAAAGAGTATTAAACCCGTGGATAAAGGTAAAAAAACGGGAAGGTTCAGCCAAGAAATATGGGATAAATGTTTGGTTTGGGTGAATTTTTTAGATTTCGGCTAAAGCCAGAATCAATTTATCTTTTTTATTAAATGGGCTAAAGCAAATTTCTATAGAATCTTTTTTTCATTACAATTCATTAAAAAATGCACTGAAATAGCTTTTTTTAGTTTCGACTTTGGTTTGATTCAAGATTTTCGTGAATTCTCTTTTTTCAAAATGTTGAGAAAACAATACAGGAAAATTGCCTTTTGCTCCTTCTTTTATTAATGTGTATAAAATTTCGTTGTCTTTAAAAAATACCAGTGTAGTTCGTTCATATAATTTTAAGCTAAAACCATCAGTAGGTTCATTAAGTAGTATGAGGTTGCCGGACCATTTTGAAATCCTGAAATTGTATTTTTTCCCATATTCAATAATTCTCTTTTTGGCTTCTTCTTTATGGATACTAAATTTTATTTTTTTTAATTTTTTCTCTGAAAACTTACAATATAAAACATATAAACAAAATGCAATTACACCAGTCAGGATAATATATTCAAATCTATTTTTTGAAAACGACTCTAATTCTGAAAAGCAAACGATCATTTCAAACATCAATACTATGAATAAAAAATAAACCAAAAATGTATCTAATCTTTCATTCCAGCTTTCTTCAAAAACCAGTTTTTTTGATTCAATGCTTTTATTGATGTCTAAATTTTTTAATGTCCTCATTGCGATTCGTCTAAAATCTTGTTTGAACTTTCTATCATTGAAAAACGGGCTAAAGCCCGTTCCTATCCAATATTTTTTATGTTACAGTTCATTAAAGCGTAGAGAAGTTCTCCCTGTATCCACCATCTTGGCTCTTGGCTCTTGGTTCTACAAACCTATTTCACCCCCGGCAAATACCTCTCTTTAATAATGCCTAAATGATGATAATTGTGTCCCACGATCAGTTTCCCGATTGTTTCCACAGCCAGTTTATTGCCGTTGGCGATACCTGTATTATTTAAAACACCGGGTTCAAGGGTTTCAATAAGGATTTGTGAAGACTTTCTTACAAGTTTATATTCTTCCAACAAGGATTCTAATGATCTGTCATTGGCAAAAGAGGCCGCAGCATATTCTTCTTCATCAAAACCTGGCAATTGGGCCTTATCTCCTCTTGCAAAGGCCAGAATTCTGTATTGGAATATTCTTTCGGTATCAGACAGGTGGAGTAAAAGTTCTTTCAGCGTCCATTTTCCGTCTGCGTAGGCAAAAAGAGACTGTCCTTCTGTAAGAGCTGCGTATATTTCTACTGTTTTTTCTCCTGATATTTTTAATTCTCCGATCCAGTCCTCTGAAGGGATCTGATCCAGATATCTTTGTACGTATTTTTGAAAATCAGACATGGGTTTTTGAGTTATAAGTTATGAGTGATAAATGATAATTGATAAATAATGAATGATCTATACCATGAATTCACAATTGACCATTCACAATTGACCTTTTCACTTCTCTTTGTTCGTCCATTCGTAAAAATTCACAGAGTCATAGAGTTCAAAGCCGCAGGCGGGATACAACTGGTTTCCCACATCGTTGCTTTTTCCTGTTTCCAGGAGAACTCCACAGGCATTGGATGATCTGCACAATTCTTTTGCTTCTTCGATCAGTTCTTTGGAATAGCCTTTCCCTCTATAGTTCTCATTGACATAAAGGTCATTCAAAAGCCAGTATCGCTGCATTCTTGTGGATGAAAATATCGGATACAGCTGAACAAAGCCAGTCAGTCTACCCTCTTCTTCTGCCACAAAAATTTCGGAATCTTTGCTTTCTATTCTTTCTCTGAGAAAATGTTCAGCAGCAGGAATATCAGATTCTTTGTGATAAAAAATCCTGTATTGGTCGAATAATTCCGCCAACTGATTCACATCTTCAAAGATTGCTTTTCTGGTATTTTTCATATGATTATAAATGATGATCGTAGCTCAATACCCTTTTCATTTTCCACTGCTTATCTTCCTGAATCCATAAAATGGTAAATTTGGCACGACTTCCCTGATTCCATTTTCCATTTGAAAGTTCGAAGAAATCATGTTCTCCTTCTTCTATGAAAGCGTACAGAACATTATTATTGTATAAAGGATAGACTTTCATGCTGTTCGGCACAAGGTCACGCCTTACTTTGTTTCGGTTACCACAGATATTATTTTTAATGGAAGCGGTAAAAGCAGGCTCACCGGAAGTAATTCCTCCTTTATCATGATAAAACTCCAAGTCTTTGCTGACTATAGATTTATAATGAGAAAGATCACACTTATTAAATCCTATATCAAATATCAGACTGTCCAGCTTTTTGGCCGTTTTATATAATTCATCGGTAGTTTTTACCTGTGAGTATACCATCTGACTGACAAAACTTAAGATCAAAAAAAATTGAATCTTTCTCATTATATTTTATTTTAAGGTGTTAAGAAAAAGCTTTCTCAAGATCTGCGATCAAATCTTCAGCATCTTCGATACCCACGCTTAAACGAACTAAGTCATCTGTAATACCAAGTTCCTCACGTTTATCGGCAGGAATGGAAGCGTGTGTCATCAATGCAGGGTGATTCGCTAAAGATTCTACTCCTCCTAAAGATTCAGCCAAAGTGAACACTCTTACTTTCTCAAGGAATTTTACAGCATCTTCTTTTTTACCGGATTTGAAAGTGAAGGAAACCATTCCTCCTGATTCTTTCATTTGAGATTTAGCAAGCTCGTACTGAGGGTGAGATTCCAGTCCCGGATAAATTACTTTATCCACTGCAGGATGCGTTTCAAGATATTTCGCTACAGCAAGTCCATTGTCAGAATGACGCTGCATTCTTAATGCCAATGTTTTGATTCCTCTTAAAACAAGATAAGAATCGTGAGGTCCTAAAATACCGCCGCTCGCAAACTGAATAAAGTGAAGTTTTTCTCCCAGTTCGGCATCTTTTGCGATCAGTGCTCCGGCGATAACATCTGAATGTCCGCCTAAATATTTTGTAGCCGAGTGCATCACGATATCTGCTCCCAAATCAATAGGTCTCTGGATATATGGTGTTGCAAAAGTATTGTCCACAGCAACCAGGATATCTTTTCCTTTTGCCATTTCCACTACTGCCTTGATATCTACCAGTTTCATCAGAGGATTGGTAGGGGTTTCTACCCAGATCAGTTTTGTTTTGTCCGTGATTACATCAGCAATTTTCGAAACATCATCAAAATTCACGAAAGTAAATTTAAGCTGATATTTTTCGAAAAGTCTTGTAAACATTCTGTAAGTTCCTCCATAAAGGTCATCTACCGCTACTACCTCATCCCCGGGATTCAGTAATTTCAAAACACAGTCGATGGCAGCCAGTCCTGAACCGAAAGCAAGACCTCTCGCTCCGTTCTCAATGCTTGCCAAAGAGTCTTCCAATGCCTGTCTTGTAGGGTTGGCAGCTCTTGAATATTCATATCCGGAATGTACTCCCGGGCTTTTCTGTGCGAATGTAGAAGTTAAAAATACAGGAACATTGACAGATCCTGTTGCAGACTCATGATGCTGCCCTCCGTGAATTACTTTTGTATTAAAATTCATAATATTTTTATTTTTTATAAGCCTCCCATGAAAAAATCAAGGCTCTTTGAAACGTTATCGGATTTCCTTTTCACTTCCAGCTTTCCGTTAAAGGCATAGGCCAGAACTTCTATATCTTCAGGAACTTTTTCAGGAACAGTAGTGGTAAAAGAAGCCTGATACTCACTGTTTTCATATTGATCCTTACCTGTTTCTTTCAATTCCTCAAATTTTCCGTTGATTTTGAGAATTATTTTTTTCAGGGAATCATCTATATAAGCAATATCCGAGCCGTTTCCTTTGATAAAATCATCCATACTGGGAACAAGCTCCATGATAGATTCACCTTCCATGTCGTGGGGATGAAGACTTCCTTTTAACATCGCAGCAGGAATCTCCTTTTCTTTGAATAAAGCGATATCCATAGCTGCGTTTTCAGAAACATTCTCTGTGCCGGAAACCTCTTTATTTTCAGAAGCCGGAAGTTTTTCTGCCGTGATAGCGGAATCCCCCGTTTTGCTTTCTTTGAGCTCCGTTTTTTTACTGCATGCGGCCAACAATACCGCTGTACTGATGAGTAAAAGTGCTTTTTTCATATAATTTTGTGATTGGTGTGGAGTTTGGGTCTTAAGATCTGATGGCTGATTTAATAGCGAATTCATCCGCTATCTGCTCCAACCATTCTGCTACATCCTCTTCTCCGGTAGCTCTCTGGTACGTACTCCCTAAAGATACCAAAATCTGGTGAATGAACATCTTCATCTGATCTACCGGCATTTCTTTGGTCCAAAGATCGATTCTTAAAGCTTCCATTGTTTTGTCATCCCACACAGAGATCATCGTCGCTTTTGTTTCCTCTTTTTCCACACCGCCGTCCTGAGCGTTCCAGGTTATGCTTTCAGGAATGTGGTTCTCATCCAACTCTACATCTATTGTAATCTGAGTTTTTCTCATATCAATCTAAAATTTTTCCGCAAAGTTAATACTTCTTAAGCTTATCTAAAATTTCTACGAAATTATCTTCATCAGGAAATGGTGTATTAAAATTAAAAATCTTTCCTTCCGGATCTATAATGATAAACCTTGGAATAGACTGTATCTTGTATTTATTCATAAACTGCTCTGTATTAGTCAGCCAGAACTGCGGAATATTGGATTTTTTGGTCTTCAGATAATTCTGCCATTTGGATTTATCCTGATCCAGACTTATAGAAATAAACTGAATATTGTCATAATATCGGTACTGATAACTTCTGGTTTCAAACACAGGACGGATCTGCTTACATGGACCGCACCAGGTTGCCCAGAAATCGATCACTACATATTTCCCCTTATATTTTGAAAGTTGATTCTTTTTATCCTGATCATTAAGCATCACAAGATCCGGAAATGCAGCCCCTTTCTGAGACCTGTTGATCTGGTCGATCTTTGAATATAGCATTTCTTTATAATCCTTATCGTTTACTTTTCCGATTTCAGCAGTAAAAAGTTGATTTCTTTTCAGAATGTCAGATTGCAGTTCAATGGCTTTTGCAAGATGTTTGGCCATCAGCTGATCTCTGGAAATTCCCTTAGGCATCTGATCGATTTTTACAAACAGAATGCTGTCAGGATTTGAAGCCTGGTCTTTATCTGAAAGCAATTGATCCAGTTTGTACTGAAGATAGTTGTCATTTTTACTTAAAAGAATTCCCGGTTTCTGAATATTTTCATTAAGTTCCTTCATAAAAGATGCCGGAGCTGCGAATTTCGGGTCGTTCCATGAGGTCATTTTTCTGTAATTATTGATCTCATTCAGGTATTCTATGGCCATCAGTTGTCTTCTGTATATTTTATACTCTTCTGAAACGGCATTATTTTCAGCATCGGCAAAAACATTTAAAACCCTTTTGTTCTCTTTCCAGTCAGATTCTGCCAGTTCATAGAACGTTTGTGGATCATTATTATAGTTTTGTTTCTCAAGAGCGTAACTGAATTCATCGCCAAAAGAGTTTTCCGTATTTCTATATACCTGATCGGCCTTCCGGTTAGATTTCACATAAGATACCATGTTCGCGCCATTAAGCTGAATCTCAAAATTAAACCAGTCACCACCGCCCATGAAGACAGGCAGTTTTTTATTCCCGACTTCCAGTACATATTCGTCCAGCGGAAGCACCTTCTTAGTCACCCAACTGAAGGTGTTGTCTTTAACTGCTGCCGCTCCGATCTTTTTGTGAAAGTCCTTCGAGTAAATCCGTACAGAATCGATTTTAAGATCCGTTTCCAGTTTTCCTTTGATCACAATGCCGCTTCCGTCACTTTGATATGGTTTCGGATTTTTAAACATATAAAGAAATCCTGCTGCTATGATCAGTGAAACTGCTGAAAATATAATCTGCTTCTTACTTTTAAGGAATGCATTCTTAAATCCTTTTTTGCTGTACCAAAAATAGCCTAGTGTAAGGAAAACAACCATCCAGAAAAGGCTCATATATTCTGAATAGGAGATAAAATGGTTCAGGTTTCTCACTTCCGGCGCCTTCCAGAAAGCGTATAATGAACTGTATGGATTAAAGAAATAAGACTGTTTCTGCACCACAGAAGTAATATTGGATGCCAGCCCAAGTATACCAATGAGAAATGACCAGATAAATCCCTGAAATACCACAGACACACAAAGCTGTAAAGCGGCAATTCCCAAAATGGTCATACAAACTCTTACAAAAGTCTGGATCATCCAAAAGGCATCGAAAGTCAATAGTTTAGCCGGATCCGGATGGATATAATAGTCTGCAAGTACTAAAACAATATTAAATCCAAAGTAGGAAATCACACAGATAAAACTTAGCAGCAGTAGAATAATATATTTGGAAAAATAAAGATCAAATCTGCTTACCGGCTGCGTCTCCATCAGTTGCCAGCCATTGTTTTTATGATCAGTTTGGGCTATCCGGTTGGCAGCAATAATCATAAACAGAAGCAGGATAAAAAGAATAAAAGATCGGATAGCATCTCCTCCTATCGCATCTTCAAAAATAGAATACGGAAGATCTCCTTCCTTTGCGATCTGAGATTTAAAAAAACCGGGAATAAAGCCTATCAAAGGAATCAAAGCTCCTAAAGCAATAGCAATATAAGTAAGTCCGAGACCTTTTGTTTTCAGCCATTCTACGTTGATGGCGGTCAGTAATTTTTTCATTTGTGTTTTAATTTTTAGTGATTTCCATGAACCAGTCTTCAAGACCTGCACTGTTTTTAATTTCAAAAATTTCAGCATCATTCATCACCAGCTTTTTAATGAGAACAGCAATATTCTCCTTCGATTCAGCGGTAATTTCAATGGTTGCCGAATCAATCATTTTCGGCGAATAGCTTTCAGGAATCCAGTCAATGAATTCGGAGGCATTGTTCAGACCGATCCTTATATGATCGTATCTGTACAGTTCATTCAAATCTTTGATGCTTCCGGTAAAACGGATTTCACCATGAGAAATAATCGCAAGATGCGTGATCATTTTTTCAATTTCCTGAAGAAGGTGGCTCGAAATAAATATGGTAACCCCTTCTTCCCTGTTAAGTTTGATCAAAAGTTCGCGTATTTCAAGCATTCCGTTCGGATCGAGACCGTTCACAGGCTCGTCAAGAATCAGCAGATCAGGTTTTCCCAGAAGGGTCATCGCTATGGAAAGGCGTTGTTTCATTCCCAGAGAATACCTTTTCATCTTCATATGTCTGCTTTCCCAGAGGTCTACAAGATGAAGCACTCTTTCACATTCAGATTCGGGCAGGTTTCTGAGTCTGGAAATAATAAGGAGATTTTCCCATCCGGAAAGATGGTCGTAGAAAGCTGCCGTATCGATAAGGCTTCCGATTTTATGAAACCCGTCAGGATAAAGCTCTGCCAAGCCTTGATCAAATATTCTGATGGCGCCCGATTCATCAGGAATACTGCCGATCAGCATTTTCATCGTCGTAGATTTGCCAGCACCGTTAGCTCCTAAAAATCCGAAAATACTTCCCTTTGGAACTGAAAGATTTATATTTTTAAGAACGGGTTTATGCCTGGAAAATTCAAAGTTTAAGTTTTGAATCTGAATTATATTTCCCATAAATGTGTATTTCTTTAGAGCAAAAATACAAATTAAATAGTAATATGCAATACAAAGTAGTATGTTTTTAAAAATTATTTCAAAAAAAAGCCTTCAAACTGATTTGAAGGCTGTTAATTATAGGAATACTTAAGGCTTTTTAGGTTTATACACCGCTTCATTAAAGATTTTGGTGGCATCAAGTTTTATGAATTCTTGAAGTTTAGTTTCCGGTTTTTGCTTGAAATAAGCTTTACAGATCTGCCATCCGGTAAAAATTCCAATCATAGGCGAAGACTCATTATCAATTTCCGTATAAAACTTTGAGAAAGGTCCGGGAGAAATGAAACGCTCTACCAGTCTTGGATCATCTCCGAAGATCAGATTACTTTCCACAAAATAATTCCAAATGTTCGATTCATTCGCTACAGCCCAATCGTATTGTTTTTTGGTGTAATTCATTTTCAGATAATCCGGTGTATCAGGAAGAAAAGCATCCTGCAACATCATGATTTTTCCGTTCAGAATAACTTTGTCAATGAATTTCTGATGATCAGGAGATTCTGTCACAATACTTTCAGCGAAAATCTGTGAAACTTTCGGAATGATATTCTGCGGGTTCATGGACTTCTGAAAATACAGCTCAAGTCCTTTGTAATTGGCATTGCCATCACCCATAAACCCTGTTAAATCAATAAACAGAAGATTTCCTTTTGAATCATAAAAAATAGGATCCTGAACCATCTGCAATGCCGAAGAAAACAGGTAAACTTTAGGATTTTTGAACTGCGGAAAATAATATTTCATATGAGCAAACAGATCCTGAAGCTCCTTCTGAAGTTTTGCTTCATCTATTTTTCCGGCAGCTTCTTTATAAATCTTAATTTCTTCTGCATCGGCTCTTCTTTTCCCGAAATCGGCATCAGAAACCGTTCCCTGGAACCATGGAAATTGGGCTTTAAACTGATCCAGAGGAATATTCTGATCATAAAACTCTTTGGAAATATCAGTTACTTCAACTTTTTCTGTGGTATTTTTCACTTCTACTTTCCATATGTTTTCAGGTTCTTTTTTACAGGAATCCAAAGCCAGAACTAAAATGGAAGAAAGGGCAATAATTTTAAAAATCTTCATTATTTTTACATGAAATTTAAGGACACAAAAATAAGGATTAAAAACACAACCGTTGATGAAAATTAAAATATTTGCAAGCCTTTGCCTGTTTATTTCAGGATTTTCTGTTTTCTATGCCCAAAAACTTAATTTTAAAGATCAAAACTTTGAAAAGGCAGCACTGGAAAATTTTGATCTTAATAAAAACGGTTCACTGGAACAGCTAGAAGCAGACATGGTTACCAATCTGTTTTTGGTTCAAAAGGGAATACGGTCAGCTGACGACATCAAGCTTTTTCCCAATGCTAAAATGATCATGTTGGATGATAATACCATTTCCGGTATTTCGATTACAGGTCTCCCAAATCTTGAGCTGTTTTCCTGCACGGGATGCAAGATGTCTTCTTTTAAGGGAGAAAGGCTTAAAAGCTTAGCTTCACTGTATCTTGACAATAACCTTCTGGAGAATATTTCGTTGAAGGAAACACCAAGAATTGATCAATTAACATTATCTTTAAATCAATTAAAAACCATCGATATCACTACGTTCAAAAATTTAAGAAAGCTGAACGTCGAACACAATAAGATCCAAAAGCTTGATATCTCCGGAAATCCAGCTCTTCAGACCCTGAATGTAGGCGGAAATAAAATGAAGGAAACGGATATTAAGATGGGAACGAAGACTGACGTGACGATTTTCGGAACTGAGCCCTAAAATATGAGCATGAAAATAGAAACAAAAAGACTTATCCTACGAAAGATTGAAGAAACAGATGTTGAAAGAATGTTTCTGCTGGATTCCAACCCGGAAGTCATGAAATACATCGGTGTTCCGGTACTTACCCATGTAGATGAAGCAAAAAATGTGATCAAAATGATCCGCGATCAGTATACTGAAAACGGCACCGGAAGGCTTGCCGTTATCGAAAAAGAAAGTGGTCTGCTGATCGGCTGGAGCGGTTTAAAACTGCTGACACAGCCAGTCAACGGCTATAAAGACGTTCTGGAGCTGGGCTACCGCTTCATTCCTGAATTCTGGGGAAAAGGTTATGCATTAGAAGCAGCTGAAGCGGCTCTTTATCTCGGATTTAGGGAGATGAATGCAGAGATCATCTACGCCTGCGCCCATTCTGAGAATAACGGATCCAATCATATACTAAGAAAATTAGGCTTTGAAAAAACTGGCGAATTTGGGGAATCGGACGGTATTTGTAACTGGTACGAACTCCAACGCAATAAATATGTCCCATAATAAGGTCTGATCGGGCAAGAAAATTATTATCCTAAGTTTGGTTACGAAAAAACCAGTAATTTTGAGATCTCATTTCCGTTTGAAATTCCATAGGTGAATGGTATGGCCGTTGAACTGATGAAGGACGGATTGAAAAATGTAAAGGGTGTTCTAAAATACCCCGAAGAATTTGGACTATTTTAAGAATTCTATCAACATGAAGAAGGTAAGAAGATTGCTTTCGGGTTGAAAAACAATAAATGTAAACACACTAAAAAATAAACAATGCAGACTCAAAAAGTAACAGATCATATTGTACAGTGGTTAAAGGATTATGCTGTAAAAGCTAACGTAAAAGGATATGTCATCGGTGTTTCCGGAGGTGTAGATTCCGGTGTGGTTTCTACTCTTGCTGCCATGACAGGCTTAAAAACCCTTCTGATTGAAATGCCGATACGCCAGAAACCGGATCAGATCGACCGTGCCTGGGAGCATATGAATGATCTGAAATCCAGGTTTCCTAATGTGGAAGCGATGTCCGTGAACCTTACCCCGGCTTTTGAAGAACTTTATAAAGCATTTGATGTAAAAGATGATCTGTATCCTAATGAAAAGCTGGCTTTTGCTAATACCAGATCGCGTCTGAGAATGCTTACCCTATATTATTACGGACAGATCAACGGTCTTTTGGTATGTGGAACCGGAAATAAAGTAGAGGATTTCGGCATTGGATTTTATACAAAATACGGTGATGGCGGTGTAGATGTCTCTCCAATTGCAGACCTTTACAAAACAGAAGTATATACGCTTGCAAGAGCCTTGAATCTGGTTAAAAATATTCAGGAAGCCATTCCTACGGACGGACTTTGGGATGTGGACAGAACAGATGAGCAGCAAATCGGAGCCACCTATCCTGAACTGGAAAAAATTCAGAAGGAATATGGAACCAAAACAGCCGATGATTATGAAGGCCGTGACAAAGAAGTCTTTTTAATTTTCGATAGAATGCACAAAGCAGCTCAGCATAAAATCAATCCTATCCCGGTTTGCGATATTCCTGAGGAATGGAGAGAAAGCTAATTCTGAGTGATGAATTATGAGTTATGAGTTACTAATGATAAGTTATAAGTTGATATGAACGGTAAAATAAGATCGGTGTTTTTTATTTGTCTGGGGCTTCTCTTCGGGATGTCTGTGATGTATATCTACAATAATTTTATTGCAGACAAAAAAGGAAATACAGAGATCACAAAAACAGAGGCTTCCGCCAACGGAAACATTTCTACTGATTCTCAAAGCTCCGGTGTAAATTCTTCGTCCCAGTCCATTGACCAGCTGACGGAGGAAAAAACAGTCATTAATTATGTAAAGCAGAACCACAGACTTCCTGATTATTACATCACTAAAAATGAGGCGAGAAAGTTCGGCTGGAATCCTTCAAAAGGTAATCTCTGTGATGTACTGCCGGGAAAAGCTATTGGCGGTGATTATTTCAGCAACCGTGAGAAAAAACTTCCCCAAGGTGAAAAATATTTTGAAGCAGATGTGAACTACAGCTGTGGAAACCGGAATGCAGACCGCATTATCTTTACAGGAAACGGTGATGTTTATCTGACTAAGAACCATTATAAAAGTTTTGAAAAGCAATAGTCTTTATGGCCTGCTGGCAATAGCATTTATGGGATTTTCATGCTCGGAAAAACAACTGCAACAGCCTGCGAAAAGCAGTAAGCCGATGACCATACTGATTCAGCCTTTCAAAGATTTCAATGCTGAAAATGTCACGAAAACAGCCGAAGAAATCAGGAAAATCTACCCCAATATAAAAATCCTTGAGGCTATTGATTTTCCGGAAAATGCTTATTACAAAGCAAGAAACCGTTACCGAGCGGATTCTATCATTAAATTTCTGGACAGCCGGACAAAAGACGGTTTTGTTACCATTGGACTGACCACAAAAGATATCAGCGTCACCAAAGGAAAGATAAAAGACTACGGAATCATGGGACTGGGCTACAGACCCGGAAAAGCCTGCGTAGCTTCAAAATTCAGGCTGAACAAAAAGAATGCGGATGAGCAGTTCTTTAAAATAGCTATCCACGAGCTGGGACATACTCAGGGACTGAAACACTGCCCTGAAAAAATATGCTTTATGAGGGATGCAGAAGGCGGAAATCCTACCGATGAAGAAACAGATTTCTGCCAGAAATGCAAAACCTTTTTAATCAGTAAAAACTGGAAATTTAATTCTATATGAAGACAATATATATCGATTTTACAGACATAGGCGACTATGAAGATTTTTATGCTCAATTAAAGGAAAAGTTAACTCTTCCTGAATATTTCGGGGACAATCTGGATGCACTGTCTGACGTTATTACCGGCGAACTGGAAATGCCGCTTGACCTTGAATTCGTTAATATGACGGTAGACCAGCTGGAAATCTTTGAAGATCTGCTGACCACTCTGGAAGATGCGGAGGATGACATGGAAGATTTCAGTTTCACTTATTATCTGGAACAATACGAAGATGATGAGAATGAGAATGAGGATCAGGATCAGGACGGGAAGAAAGAAGAAATATAATCATAGTCTCAACTGAAATAGTTTAACTAAATATTATCCTCTTTTCTAGTGTTTTTTCAAAATAAAAGATTAATATTTGCAGTATATCAATCATTAATCTCCTTGTAACATCAAACTATGAAAAGAGTACAATTTTCTATGATATTCTTATTGGTGAACTCTTTGTTCATCAATGCGCAAGTAGGCTTAAACAATCCATCTCCCGCTTCCACACTGGACATCAGTGCAAAGAATGCCACCGGAGCTTCTGCTAACACAGATGGATTGTTGGTACCTCGTGTAGACAGGCAAAGAGCCCAAAGTATGTCTGCCGTTCCCATATCAACACTGATTTATGTAAACAGTATCGCTACAGGAACACTAGCGGGTACAGCAGCTAATATTGATTCTGTGGGGTATTATTATTTTAATGGAACCATCTGGACAAAACTGGTTACTCCTCTGAATATCTATAGTTCGGATGGAACCTTAAACGGCCCGCGAACTGTAACGACCAACGGAAATGTTTTAAGATTTGTAAATGGGGCCAATAACATAAGAATATTTACCTCTGCAACCGAAGGGTTACTTTCGGCTAACGGCTCTTCAAGAGGATTTCTAAATCTGGTCGGAGGCTCTTCAAACCTTGATTATTATATAGAAACCAATGGTATTGCCCAGTTCAATTCTTCCGGAAATTCGACTAAGCTCAGTGTGGGTTCCACCAATGCAACTCCTCTTAGCTTAAAAACAAACGGCGTCGAAAGACTTACGGTTTTAAGTGGAGGAAATGTTGGCGTCGGAACTTCAGCACCCAATACAAAACTTGAAATATCTTCGGGTACAGCCAATGTTTCAGGAACAAGACTTACCAATCTCAATTCGGCATCTCCTATCAGTACAGGGCAAACCTTAGGCGTAGACAATCTTGGAAATGTGATAACAGTTGCCAACCCTACTGCTGCCAGTGTGACAACCGCGTCAGTTAACAGTACCACAGGAGCCACTTTCAACGTGAATGATACGACGGTTACCCTGATACCGGGAACCTCACAGCCTATCACCATTCCCACAGGCGGAAAAGCATTATTCATCAATTTTATGCTCGGAATTGATTACGGAAACAGTCCTGCCGGAAGTGGTGCATCGTATTATGAAGCAAGATTATACATAGACGGCGTTGCTACAGATTGTTATATGCGTACTCAGGAATATGGTCCGGGTGGATTCAGTGCCCAGTTCAGCTTTAATACGGTGAAATTTCTTGCGGCCGGAAACCATACAATAGATGTAAGAATGACAAGAACCTTTAATAACGGAGTGGCTTCAGGAGTTAATATGCTTTGTATCCCGATTTCCATGTCATTTAATGCTACTTATTTGAATTAATTTAAATAACAACAGCACAGACAGTTCTTACTGTATAAAATGAATTTTCATCTTAAAAAATTTCCCATGAAAAGAATACAACTTTCTATCATACTCTCTATTTTCGGTTCCTCACTCATCTTTGCGCAAATGGGCACCAATACCACTACCCCGCTTGCCACATTAGACATTACCGCTAAAAATACTACAGGTACTTCCACCAATGTAGATGGGATTTTGGTACCCAGAGTAGACAGACAAAGAGCCCAGAGCATGAGCAGTGTTCCGGTTTCCACCATGATCTATGTGAACAGCATTGCTACAGGAACCCAGGCCGGCACCGCTGCCAATATAGATGCAGTGGGATATTACTATTACAACGGAACTTCCTGGATCAAACTAAATCCTCTTAACAATATCTACACCTCAGACGGTACTTTAAGCGGAATGAGAACGGTAACCACCAATGGAAATACTGTAAATTTTGTCAACGGAACCAGCAGCGTAGGAATCACCACCACAGCAACAGAAGGAAGATTTTCCGCCAATGGCCCCACAAGAGGTACCCTAACTTTATCCTCCGGGACCAATATAGTGGATACCTATGTGGACAATGCTAATGCAGCCCAGATCAATACTTCGGGAACTTCCACAAAATTAAGTATCGGAACAACCAATGCAACCCCTCTTGCCCTTAAAACAAACAGTACAGACAAGCTGACTCTTCTGAGTAGCGGAAATGTAGGTGTCGGAACTACAGCCCCCTCCTCAGCATTTGAACTAGCCTCAGGAACGGCAAATACATCGGGATTAAGAATGACTAATCTTACTTCTTCCTCTCCCATAAGTACTGGTCAGGCACTCGGTGTAGATGCCGGGGGGAATCTGGTGACCGTTGCCAATCCCAGCCCCACGAATGTAAGCACTTCTTCGGTAAACAGTACGGTTGCATCCAACTTTAATGTCACTGATCTGGCTGCAACCATTGTATCCGGGACATCGCAGACGATAGCTGTGCCAACGGGTGGAAAAGCTTTATTTATCAATTTCATGCTTGGGGTAGATTACGTTAATAATCCTGCAGGTAGCGGAACAGCCTATTACGAAGCCAGATTATACATAGACGGAGTGGCCACAGACTGCTATATGAGGACTCAGGAAGTAGGGATAAGTACCAATGCGTCTTTCACCATCAGTACGATTAAGTTTCTTGCTGCAGGAAATCATACGATTGATGTCAGAATGCAGAGAACATTCAATAATGGTACGACTTCAGGAGCTACTATGATCTGTGCTCCCATATCGATGTCGTTTAATGCCTCTTATTTAAATTAAGCTTAAGCACAATAAGGTAGAGCAGTGTAAGCATTGCAAAAATTAATCATTATCTTAAACTTACGTCATGAAAAGATTTCAACTTTCAATTATATTTTTATTAACAGGCATTTCACTTGCCATGGCACAGACGGGAATTAATAATAACACTCCTTTGTCTACGCTGGATATCACGGCAAAGAATGCAACCGGAACCACCACCAATGTAGACGGCCTGCTGATCCCAAAAGTAGACAGACAAAGAGCGCAAAGTATGACCGCAGTTCCCACTTCAACATTGATCTATGTAAACAGCATCGCAACGGGAACATTAGCCGGAACGGCTGCCAATATAGATGCCACAGGATATTATTATTTTAACGGAACTGTCTGGACCAAAATAGATGCCTCTGTGAATATATATAACTCAGACGGATCATTGCCGGGTCAAAGAACAGTAACAACCAATGGAAGCCCTTTACTTTTTGTAAACGGAAATACTACTGTTGGAATCGTTACAAGTTCAGGTTTAGGAACAGTCGCTACAACCGCATCCACAAGAGGATCTGTCACCTTAACCGGAGGAACGGCTAACCTTGATATTTACACCGATGATGCCAGTCAGACACAGATCAATTCATATGGAAGTTCAACCAAATTAAGCATAGGAACTACTAATGCCGGCTCTCTTGCCTTAAAAGCCAACGGAGCAGAAAAAATTACCATCCTGAGTAACGGAAATGTCGGAATAGGCACTGCCACTCCCAATACAAAACTTGAAATAGCTTCCGGTACCGCCAATGTTTCGGGAGTAAAATTCACTAATCTTACTTCTGCTTCACCTATTGGAACAGGACAGTCTATAGGTGTGGATGCATCGGGAAATATCATCACGGTAGCCAATCCTACTCCTGCCAGTATTAACACATCCACGGTGAACAGTACTACCGGTGCCGATTATAATGTCAATGATCTGGGTGCTACTATCGTGACAGGAACCTCTCAATCTGTTACAATTCCAGCAGGCGGTAAAGCACTGTTTATTAATTTCATGCTTGGAATCGATTATGTAGGAAGTCCCGCCGGAGGTGGACAGGCCACTTATGAAGCAAGACTTTACATTGATGGAGTCGCAACAGACTGTTATCTTCGTATCCAGGAAGCTTCAGCCGGAGCTAATACGCAATTTACCATCAATACCGTAAAATTTCTTACCGCAGGAAATCATACTTTGGATGTAAGGATGACCAGAGCAGTGAATAACGGAACAACCTCCGGCGTTGACATGCCCTGCAGACCTATTTCTATGTCTTTCAATGCTTCTTATATCAACTAAGACTGAGTTGGAGAGTTTTCTTGTTTGAGGGTTTCGGGTTGAGAGCTTCGGGAAGTTATGAGTTATGGGTTATAAATTATGAGTTTTGTGATACGGGTTTGAGAGTTGAGTGTTACAAGGTGGTTTTGATTGCCAGTTACTGGTTCGTTAGTTGCTGGTTAGCAGTAATTAAACTAATGAGCTATTGTCTGAAATCTGATGTCTGAAATCTAGCATCTTGATTCTTGGCTCTTGACTCTTGATTCTCCAACCTACCATTGACTTTTTGACAACCTCAACCTTAATATCTCATGTCTAGTGTCTGAAATCTCACATCTAATCACATCATACACAAAACCCGCAGAAAATTCCTGCAGGTTCTTTTTGGTCAAGCCTTTTTAAGTACGTCTAATTTTTACTTTACTGTTTGATCAATTTAAAACTCTGTGAAGTCTCCCCTTTCACGAAAATCTGCAGAATATAATTTCCTTTTGACAAAGAAGAAACATCTATTCTGCTTTCCACAGCATTGTCTGTTTTTACTTTTTGGCCGACCATATTGTATATTTCCACTTTCTCAATCTTTGAGATTCCTTTGAAATAAAGAACATCTTTTACAGGATTTGGATAAATGGACAGGTTATTGTTCCGTTTTGTACTTTCATCAGTAGAAAGCTGTATTTTAGAAAGATCGAGATAAAAGGCAACGATCTGACTGGACGCATTGGTTCCTATGCCAGCAATTCTTTTTCCATCTCCGGAAATGGCAAGAGGAAGTGACATATTTACACCCTGGGTATTGATTCCCATACTGACTGCATAATCATTCAGGTTTACACGACCACCTGCGGCAGTCCATATAAAGCCTTCTCCGGACATTGGAGGCGCTGCGAAAGGTCTGAAAAATCCGACTACTTTTTTACCGTCGGCAGAGATTCCGGTTGCTCCTCCTCTGAAGAAGGCTGAGGAATTTGGATGGGTTATGTATGTAAGGCCGCTTACGCTGTTCCATACGTATGGATTGGGCATAGCAGATCCTATAATTGTCGTTCCGTCGGCAGAAACATCTCCTGCTTCGCCTACATATTCTCCGTTACTGTCTGTGATAAAACTTTCTACTCCATTGACCCATTTGGCACCGCTTCTGGTCCCGTTATCCTGATCCTGCCATCCCACAATTACGGATCCGTCGGAATTGATGGCATTCGCTCTTGAACTTCTGTTGGGTACAATACTTCCAAGATCTGTCACTCCGGTGGCAGCATTCCATTTTACAGCATGTGCGCTTCCTGCGGTGATCCATCCCAGTCCTACAATCGTATTTCCGTCTGAAGTCATTCCCCAAGTAGAACTTACATGTCCATCCCAGCCTGTAGGAACCAAACCTCCGTGATTGCTCCAAGAGGTTGAAGCCGTATCGTAAGTGGATATCTCATTAAATCCTGTTCCTGCATTGGTGGTGGAAGAGGCTATTTTAGTACCATCTCCGGTGATCAGTGTTCTTCCTGCTGCAGGATATCCGTTGGAGATTGAACCGATCTGTACCAGACCGTTGATCTCATCCCATTTAAAAATCTGCCCGCCACTGGTGTGCATGCTTACAATTCCACCATCAGAAATACCGCCTACGGTATAATTTCCAACCGCCATCACAGTGAGCTGGGCATCAGCCGATGCAAACCCAAACAGAAAGCAAGCATATAAAGCTTTCATTGAAATTTTGTAAATCTTTTTCATAATTACTTAAGTTTAATATTTTGAATTGGCAGAAACAATATTAATATTATATTTGCCTTTTCAAAAGAGTTTGGCTTACATAATTCGTGAAATTTAAAAGAATAAAAAATATAAATCATTAAAATACAACTATATAACAAAAATCTATTTTGAGGACAGATCGCCGGAAAGCTGTAAGTAAAACCGAAAAAAAATCTATTTTTTGTCGTACTATTTGGATTCAAACCGTTCAAATTTTACTGATCATTCTCTGTTCAGTTTGGACGAAGGGACAGTCCGGTCCCGACTTCAGCATTTTGGCTGACAAAGCATTTCAGAAATTATATCAGAATCCGGATGACTGTATCAGCTATTCACAAAGCCTTCTGATCAGCGACCAGAATCCTGAGCACAGAGTCGTACTGCAGAATATCATCTCCCAGGCCTATGCTATGAAGGGAGACTATATCCAGTCTGTCAATATTTACAGCCAGAAGGAAGATTCAAAGGAAAAAGAGAACCTCTCCTATTTCCTTCAGGCCGCCGGTGATTACAATCTCGCCGACCAGTACCAGAATCTGGATCTTTACAGCCAGTCGCAACGGATTATTTCCGGACTATTAGCGGACAATAAATTACTGAAAGGAGACATTCCACGGATGAATGTTATTACAGCCAAACTTTACCAGCTTCAGGCCCTTAATTTCGGAATTAACAGAAATTATAATGACGCATTGGAGAACCTCAGCAAAAGTGATCAGTACCTTGGTTTCAACAATCAGGAAAACAGGATTCTTGAAATGGAGAACAAGATTTTCAGAGCTTCTTTTTTTATGAGACAGAATAAACCGGAGGAAGCGAAGTATCTTCTTGAACGCACACTTGCTTTAGCTGAAAAAAGTACAGATTACTCCTTTATTCAGGCATTGGCTTATGAAAACCTGTCCCGTTATTATTTTTTTAAGGAAGACTATCATACTGCTGTGGACATTCTTGAGAAAGGACTGTCCAAAATAGAAAATCTTCCTTACAACAGCCTGAAAGCAAAAATCTATGAATCATTGTCCAAAAATTACTTCGCCCTTCATCACGACGAAAAATACCATCAATACAACAAACTTTACACTGAACTTAGGACCAGGCTGGACTCCAGCACCAAAGAAGGCATCCGCTATATCGTCAAACTCGTGGAAACCAACCAGAATAATAATCTGGAGTTTCAGAAACAGAAGCAACTGAAAAAGATAAGTCTGATCTCCGGAGGTTTCCTTATCATGATTATGGGTCTTCTGATTTATTTCTTAATTCTGAACAACAGCCTTAAGGATCTTAAAAAGCAGTCTGATTTTTTTGAAAAACAGAAAAATATGGAGCAGATCATCAATAAGGATGTTTCCAAAGAAGAATCTGCTATCGATAAAACCACCGAAAAAGATCCCAATAAAATTTCAAAGGAAAAAGAAGACGAGATCCTCCAGAAACTCGAAGAATGGGAAAAACAGCAACGGTATCTGGATAAAAGCATGACGCTTTCTGCATTGTCTTCGCAGATGGGCGTGAATACAAAATATCTTTCTGAAGTGATCAACAGCAGTAAAGGAAAAAATTTCAACGCTTACATTAATGAATTAAGGATTAACCATATTGCACGTCTGCTGAGAACAGACCCCGTTTATTTAAATTATAAGGTCAGTTATCTCGCTGAATATTCGGGGTTCTCTTCCCACAGTGCATTTACGACAGTATTTAAATCGGTAACAGGAATGTCTCCCAACGCTTATATCCAGGAAATCACCAAAAGCAGAATATCATGAAATTCGTATTAAAAATCGTCACCCTTGTTTTTCTGAATGTCTGTCTCTCCCTCTCCGGCCAGAAAACATCTTTCGATTCTCTGATGAAGGTAGCGCGACTTGAGATCTATGACAATCCAGATAATGCCATCAGGATCGGGAAAAACCTCATCACAAAGGAAAAGGATATTCATAAGCAAATCGGTATTTATCAGCTTCTTTCGACAGCCCATATCGCAAAAAGAGATTTCGACCATTCCCTTCAGTATCTGTTAAAAGCAAAAGAAACCGCGGAAAAGACGAATGATCTGAAGGTTCGTACAAGCGTCCTGATCTCAGCAGCTATCCAGTACCAGCAAATGGAGCTTTTCAGCAAAAGTCTTGAAACGCTGAATGAAGCCGACCAATATCTTGATAAGCTTCCGGATGATCTTCCTGAAAAACATATTGAAACCGCAAGAAGCTATGCCATCCGGGGAATGATTTATAAAAGCCAGTCGAATCCTGAAATTGCCCTTGAAAAATTTCTGATCTCCATTCAGAATTTTGAAAAAATAAAACACAAACAGACCACTTATTCCAATATGAGTGTGGTCTATTATAATATCGGCTACTGTTACCTGAATCTCAACCAGCTTGAAAAGGCTGATCAGGCATTCATCCGGTCTGCAGAATATGCCCGGAAAAACAAAGCCAAAAGCCTCGAAGCCTTTGCACTCAAAGGAATGGCTCAAATGTACAAACAGAAAAAGGAAAATGAAACAGCCCTGCAGCTGCTTATTAAAGCTGAAGACCTCAGTAAAAATACCGGCGACCTGATCCTTAATGAAGGAATTTACAAGGAAATGTCCGAAAATTATCTGGCGATGGGAAAGTCCGGTCTGTATCAAAATTACAGCAGAAAATATTTTGAGATGCGTTTTCAGAGAGAGCAGAATGAATTGAGCTCTATCAATCATTCCATCAATGAGCACAATAAAGAAACACTTAAGAAAAGTATGGAAATAAAAACCCGGTTTCATTATTTTGTTGGGATTATCATTGGTATCGGCAGTCTCCTCATTATTCTACTCACCTCTTTGATTTTCAGAATCAGGAAACGAAATCTTCAGTATAAACAAAAAATTCAAGAGCTGATATAGCCTTAATACCAAATCATTTCATATAACTTTAAAACGTTTCTGTCACTTTTTATATTTCACGTTCGACTTTTATTCAGAAATAGTCAGGTGATTCTGCTGATCCTGTTTCTGCTTTTCCGGTGATCTTCTTTTTTAGTTTAAATTTTTCTTAAACGGTTTTATTGTCTTTTCATACTTTTTTCACCTAATAATGCATTTTTCAGCTTGCATTTTCACTATAATCTGAAATAGAAAACCGCCTATTAATCAATGATTCCAAACGATTTGATAAAAACAAAGGGTCCCGGATTAAACTTTTTTAACTTTTTTTTCAAAAAATAAAAACCAAATAATCATTTATCTCGTATGTATCTGAAAGGAGGATAATATCCCTAACATGTAGAGGAAAATTTTTTAAAAAAAATAATTAAAGTCAATACCATACTATCATTCAAGTCATTATCTGAGTATTTTTTATAACACCTAAATAAACTAAAACTGCGATGAAAACTATGAATTGTATTATTCCTTTCCTATTGGCCGGCTTTTCCGTCGCCAAAGCACAAGTAGGAATTGGAATAGCTTCTCCCAATACCAATGCCCGATTAGAGGTGTCCAGTACGAATAAAGGTGTACTTCTTCCCAGACTGTCTCTTGTTGCTACCAACAGTGCCTCCCCGCTGTCAGCTCACATTGCCGGAATGACAGTATACAATACCGCTACCAATACTTCAGTACCCGCCAATCCGGTATATCCGGGAGAATATTATAATGACGGGACGCAATGGTTACGGAAATCTACCTGGAATGATGCCAGAATGATTACCGGAGGGAGCATAAGCGACCCAATTTCTCTGATCACCGCAGACGTTGTTGCTGAAACAGCATCCAATACCACACTGAGTACGGTTTCCTTTACTTTAGACAGACCCTCTACTGTAGAGTTCAGTGCCAATGTTTCTACAAAGTATACAGCTTCGGGAAGCAATACGACTCCTTTATCAGACGGAGCCATCAAGTTGTGTACGGTCAACTTTCAGTTCACTACAGCTCCGGCTGGAGTCTCTACAACTGCTTTTTTTGGTGATCATTCCACTTCTTACACGAATGCACTTTCTGCTGCAGTACCAGGAGATGTTTATCTGAATCCGTATAGCGTCGTCACTTTGCCGGTAGGAAGCTATGTCTTGATTGTAAGAGGAACGGTTTTAAGTGGAACTGCCTTTAGAATAGGTTTTGGCGGAGGTTTCCGTGATATGATCCAGGTCAGAGCTACCCCGTTACAGTAATGGAAAACCTGTCTGTTTTTAACATCAATAAGTATGAAACAATGAAAAAAATTAATTATATCATCCCGTTCTTCCTGCTTTTCTTTTTATTGACAAATGCGCAGGTTGGCGTGGGATTAACCAGTCCAAATGCTAATGCTCAGCTGGATATTACGAGTACCAACAAAGGATTTTTACTTCCCAGGCTGGCATTAACCGCTACCAATAATCCGTCACCGCTTTCAGCTCACGTAGCCGGAATGACGGTCTACAATACGGCTACCAATACTTCTGTCGCTGCCAATCCGGTATATCCGGGTGAATATTATAATGACGGAACCCAATGGCAAAGAAAATCCGCTTTGAACGATGTGAGAATGATAGCAGGAGGTACCATCGCTGATTTACTCTCCCCTATAACCGTCGATGTTGCAGCAGGTACTCCTGCCACTACTACTTTAAATACGTTTTCATTTACTCTGGACAGACCATCCAGCGTAGAGTTCAGTGGTAATATTTCCACATCTTTTACGGTGAGTGGTGACAGCAATACACCAGTGGGAGATTCGTCAGTAAAATTGGCAACCGTAAATTTTGTATTTACCACAGCGCCAGCAGGAATAGCAGTCAGTGCTCCATTTGGAGACAGTACAGTCACTTATATGAATGCCATCACAGCTAATATAACGACCATTACAGGCAATCTTTATACAGCTCCTCATGCTATCCTCCAATTACCGGCGGGAAACTATGTGGTCAATTTAAACGGAGTGGCATCCAGCAGTAATGCGTTCAGAATTATGTATGGATCCGGAGTCCGTGATATGGCTCAGATTAAGGCCACGCCTACAAAATAGATTCTAGGCTAAGGTCGAGGTTGAGAAACGTCAATTGTCAATTTTGCTTCGCAAGTGAATGGTAGAGTTGAGAGCCAAGAATCAAGATCCAAGAGTCCAGATTTCAGATTTCAGAGACACAAGACATCAGATTAATTTTAAGGCTATGGCTGAGATTGAGAAATGACAATGGTCTATTTTGCTACGAAAGTGAATCATGAATGATAGATTCAAGAACCAAGCACCAAGATTTCAGAACTTAATTACGACGAACCAGCAACTGACAACCAGTCCGAAACTATTAAACCTGTATCCCTAAACTTCAAATCCCTGATTTCAACTCAATAACTAAAACAAAATCATGAAAAATATATTTCTTACAATCCTTACTTTTCTAGGTATTTCAGCCCAAATGACAGCCCAGGTGGGAATAGGCCTTGCTTCGCCAAACAATAATGCAATGCTGGAGGTAAGCAGCACAAACAAAGGAATATTACTTCCCAGATTAGCACTTACAGCAACCAATAATCCGTCACCGCTTTCAGCACATGTGGCAGGAATGAGTGTATACAATACCGCCACCAATGCCTCTGTAGCAGCAAATCCGGTGTATCCGGGAGAATATTACAATGATGGAACGCAATGGCAGAGAAAGACAGCCTGGTCTGAAAAAGTAATGCTTTCAGGAGGTACAATAGGCGGAGATGCCCTTACTACAACCACTCTGGATGTTCCCGCAGCTACAACCAGCGGATCTATTACCACCATTACGCTGGCTACCCTATCTTTTACTTTAAGCAAGCCTTCTTTAGTAGAATTTAATTCCAATATCTCTGCTATTTTTACCAATTTTGGTATTGCACCTGGAGCTACAGGAGCAGGAATAACAGATAATGCCGTAAAACTGTGTAATCTGTACTACTCATTTACTGCTGCGCCAGCAGGTATACCTGTCAATAACGCATTCGGAATATCTTCTATATCTTATATTAATAGCTTTACCACTTTTATCACAACCGGTAATTTTTACCTTGTACCCCGCTCTACTCTTAATTTACCTGCCGGAAATTATACCATTACGGTCAACGGTGCGGGTGCCAGCGGAACGGCTTTCAGGATCACATTTGGTTCAGGAAACCGGGATGCCATTAATATCAGGGCGACGCCTTCGAAATAATATTTTTGCTATTTTCAATAAGTTGGAATGCTTGAAATCAGTAAAAAAAGAGATGCTACCTCTGCATCTCTTTGATTTGATAATATGTAAAAAATATCCCCCGATATTTTAGTACTTGCATTTCCGCTCAGGAACTGAAATAGTAAAGTAAATCATATACCAAGCCACGCTATCATTATATTTCTTCACAAATAGGTAAATGGACTATTTCGGTTGTTTTCAGGCAAACTCTATTGCAGCAGACATGCTTTGGTGGACATCTAAGGTCAACTGAACATGCTAAATCTCCACTACCCTTGATCATTTTTAGATTTTCTCTTGATAATTTTTTCATGACTAAATATTTAATTAATTAATTTTCTAAATATAATAATATATCTCCAATATTGGAATTAAATAGAAATTAATACTTAGACAAACACTTTGCATTAAAAAAAAACATTCCTTCTGGGAATGTTTTTTATACTATAAAAGGATTTAATTATCTTCCAATAACCTCCGTGATCGGGTTTCCTACATTTCCACTCGGGAACTGAATTTTCAGTAATGATGAAACGGTAGGAGCAATATCGGTCATGTTATACGCTTTATTGCTTTCTCCTTTCTGAATTCCCCAGCCCATAAAGATTAATGGAATGTGAGAGTCATACGAATTCCATACGCTGTGTGTAGTTCCTGTTTTAGAATACGGAGGAAGCATAGAATCGTGAGAGATCAGCTGGATATCGCCGCTTCTCTGTCTGTTGATCCCGTTGATGATCCTCTGTTTGATCGGTTCCGGGATGGTAGCTTCCTGAACTTCATCTACAGATACTGCATATAAAACTGTTGGATCCTTCTGCAATTCTTTGATGGTGAAATCTCTCAGGTCATCCAGTTCGATTTTATTATCCTGCATCAGCTTTCTGTCGAAATAAATCTGGTAGTTGTCTACTGCATTGATCAGCTTATCCACTCCGAATTTATCTTTCAGCTTCTGATTGATATCTTTTTCCATTCCTTCTCCGAAAAAGCCTGTGGTGATCTTGTGTTCCTTCAGGAAGCCTACAGAATGCGCTCCACCATGGTCAGCAGAAAGGAAAACAGTGTACTCTCCTTTTCCAACTTTTGAATCAAGGTAGGTAAAGAATTGAGCCAGATCCTGATCAAGTCTCAAATACACATCTTCCACCTCAATAGAATTCGGTCCGAATTTATGCCCAGCATAATCCGTAGAAGCTAGGTTGATTGCTAAAAAGTCGGTAATATTATCACCTCCTAATTTTTCTCCTTCCACAGAAGCTTCAGCCAGTTTCAGTGTCAGCGTATTTCCGAAAGGTGTATAACGGATATTATCTTTTTTCGTCTGATAATCCTGAGCTAAATTGCTGTAAGGGAAAACAGGTGTTTTTGCACTTCCCAACAGTCCTTCCCATGAAGAATTATCAGGAGAACTTTCTGTATATTGATTAATCGGAAGTAAAGTATTCCAGCCGTTCGCCACTAATTTTTCAGGCAGATTCTGAGCATTGAAAGACTTCATCCACTGAGGCAGGTCATTCATATACCATGAACTTGTAATGAAATTTCCGGTACTGTCATCAAACCAGAAGGCTCCGTTCGGCGTATGACCCGCAGGAAGAATGGAAGCACGGTCTTTTAACGAAACCCCGATTACTTTCCCCTGGAAGTTGGTAGCCAGTCTCAATTCGTCGGTTACGGTGGTAGACCAAAGGTTTTTTGGAGAATGACTTCCGGTTTTTGCATTGGTTGTTCCTACCGGTTGTACACTGTCGTCTGCTGTACAGTATACGTTTTTTCCGGTTTCTTTATCTGTCCAGTCGTTTCCGGCAATCCCGTGTATCGCAGGTACGGAACCTGTATAGATGCAGGTATGTCCCAAAGCCGTAATGGTAGGTACGTAAGGGATGTGGACGTTATTTAGAGAATATCCTGTATTCAGGAGTCTTTTGAAACCATCATTTCCGTATTTATTATAAAAGCGGTACAGATAGTCCCACCTCATCTGGTCTACAACTAATCCTACGACTAATTTGGGTCTTTCTAATTGAGAATTTTTGTTCTTCTGAGCATTGATTGTAATTACGGACAATAAAGCCGCTGCCGCAATTGAAATTTTCCTAAGCATCTAGTAAATTTTTGTTGACCACAAATTTACGGGTTTTGAATGTTTTGGAGTGTGAAATTTTATTAAATTTAATCAAACCCGTAAGCTATCAATTTCTATTAGTTCAGGTGACCTCCTATATAAAAATGTCTTTTATGTATGAAAGAGTCTGGACCAGCAAGTGTTTCAGAAATACCAGATTTATTACATTAGAAATTTACTTACTTTTACAGCCATAATTAATAGCTCAATTTATGCGCAAGTATATTCCCTTTTTTCTTATTTTCATTCTCATTAAAACAAGTTCACAAACCAATAAACAGCAAGTACTTGATGATTGGGCACTGGTAAAATCCAGAATGCTTGACGGAAGCCGAAATCTTTCAGAAAGATCTGATCGATTTTTAATCTGGAAACTTTCTGATCATCAACTTTGCGAATATCCAGATCCGATATTTGAAGATCGAAAAAAATGCTTAGATATTAAGATCGAAAATAAAAGCATCAGAACTTCACCAAAAACCTTCTATGAAATTGATAAGTTAACTAATGATACATTAAGTGTTATTGATAGAGCTGATGGAATCACCAGTAACGATAAAATAGAGAAAATGTGGTTCGTTCGAATTTCAAAACTTCAGAATGAATATATCAGTACATTAAAGAATGACAGCATCGCAGTAGCCAGCTCATATTTTACCCCTTCCCTTAAAAAGAATATTTTCTTTGAGATACCGGAAGACTATATGTACAATAGTAATCTTACTGGAAAAGGAAATATTATTATTTATCCAAAAAAACAAAAGGTTGATTTACAATATGAAAACACTCCTGAATCTAAGAAGAATACAAAAGGTATGGAATTTTTAAAATCAACTATTGAAAAAAGTTACCATCAATGGACCATTACAGCTTTTAAAAACTTTGATCAGGTTATTATCCCCTATTCTTTTAAACACAAGACTGAGTATCCACAGGCAACGATGAAATTTGCTTTTTTTAAAAATGAGCGTAATGATCCTGGTGAAATTCCTGTCATAATAAAAGATAAAACATTATCTAGCGAAACATACAACAAAGGAATTAACGCTCTGAACGATAAAAAATTAGATAAAGCCATCGAATTATTTAACAAAGCATTTGACCTCGACAATACCAATGTAGATGCCCTGTATAATACTGTTTCCATCAGCCTTGATAAAAAAGATATGACTACAGCATGTATTGCCTTAAAAAAATTAAAAGAGTTTGAACAAACCGAAGGAACACAACTTTTTAACCAAGTATGTACAAAAAACTGATTCATATGATCAAATTCAAATACGTCATTTTATACGTTGAAGATGTTGAAAAGTCCATGAACTTTTATCACCAGACATTTGACTTGCCGGTTAAATTCATCACACCTGAAAAAGACTACGGAGAACTGCTTACCGGAGAAACCAGTCTTTCTTTTGCCTCCATAAGTTTAGCCGGTTCCAATATAAAAAAGGGCTTTATATCTTCCAAATCTGAAGAAAAGCCTTTCGGAATCGAATTGGGATTTACAACGGATGATGTTGAGAAGCTGGTAGAAAAAGCAGTTGACAACGGAGCTGTTATTTACGAAGATGTAGCCGTAAAACCTTGGGGCCAAAAAGTAGCTTATGTAAAAGATCCTGATCATTATTTAGTAGAAATCTGCACAGAAATCCTGTAAAAAACAATCATACTTTTTATTTCCATGGAAATCAAAAAATTAGAAAAACTGACTGAAGATCCCACCTCAGGCTGGGGACTTAACGGATACACTACGGACAAAATCCTGTCCGTCTCTTTTGTTGAATATGGCGGTTCTTTTGAATTTGTACTCAAAGAAAAATCCATGACCTACTCCAAGGTCTGGGAGACCCATTCCACCGATATTGATGAGCTTAATGAGATCATTGAAAAGGGACAATCTTTCGGGGTTTTTGAAGATGGAGAGCTCATGGGCTGGATCATCTGCGAGCGCAGAACGTGGAACAACAGCTTCTACATCGAAAATATTCTGATCAGTGAAAAATTCAGAAGAAGCGGAGCCGGTGCCCAACTGATCAAACGGGCTGTCCGTGAAGCGAGACATTTAAACTGCAGAATCATTGAACTTGAAACGCAGAACACGAATTATCCGGCGATCCAATTTTACAGAAGGATGGGATTCAGCATAACGGGACTGAATACAAGATTGTACGACAATCCTGAGGAAACCGCTGTTTTTATGACTTTAGATCTGTAGGTTGAAGCGCTTTTACTCAATCATCTGCTTTTGTAATCGACAGAAACTATAAAACATATTGAATTTTTTATTTTGTACCGAATGGTACAATTGTATACCTTTGTCCCACAATTAATCCCAATGGCAGGAAGACCTAAAATATTTGACGAGCATGAAGTTGTAGCAAAAGCAACTGAAGTTTTCAGAGACAAAGGCTATGATACAGCTTCTGCCGAGGAACTCCTTCATGCTATGGGCATTGGAAAAGGCAGTTTTTATCTTACCTTCAAAGGAGGAAAGAAAGAACTTTATATGCGCTCTATCAGCCAGTTTTCAGACCATTTCTATCAAAAAATTTCAGAAAGCCTTGCTGCGTCTGACAATAAAATCCAATTCCTCAAACGTTTTTTTCTGAATATCGCCAACACTGCTGAATGCGACAAAGAGCCCGGCTGCTATCTGGGAAATGCGCTAGTACAGCTATCTGAAAAGGATGATGAGATAAAAAAAATTACCGCTCAAATGCTGAAAAAACTGCAGGTTCTGTTTGCGGAAACGGTCAGAAATGCACAGGAAAACGGACAAATCACCAGCACAGAAGATCCGGAACTTATCGGTTGGCATCTTAGTAATTTTTGGAACGGAATTCATGTGACCAAAAGAATGGAAAGCTCACCGGAAATACTGAAAGGTATTATTGAAATCAATCTTAAAATACTGGACTAAAATTTTTTAACCAATTTTGTACTGAATAGTACAATTTAAAAATATTTAATAATTTAATACCAAAAAATCATGAACATTACCAACAACACGATTTTAATTACTGGCGGAGGATCAGGAATCGGACTGGAAATTGCAAAATCACTGAATGCATCCAACAAAATTATTATTGCCGGAAGAAGCAAAGAAAAGCTTGATACCGCCGCAGAAGGTCTTGAAAATGTCTTCACTATTCAGGCGGACATTACCAATGAGAAAGATGTAGAACGATTGGTAGAGGAAATTAAGATCAATTTCGGGGGGCTCAATATTCTGATCAATAATGCAGGACACGCCTATGCTTACACACTTTCTGACGCATCAGATACCTACACTAAAGCTTCAGCAGAATTTGAGACCAATTATTTTGCTCCGATCCGTCTGACAGAAAAATTACTCCCTTTATTAAAACAACAGGAAAACGCGGCTGTTGTCAATGTTTCTTCTATTGTAGCATTTGCGCCGGGTTCTCATGTTCCCACCTATTCAGATTCTAAAGCAGCTCTTCACTCTTATACGCAATTGCTGAGACATGAACTGGCCAAAGATACCTCTGTTAAAGTTTTTGAACTGATGCCACCACTTGTCAATACAGATTTATCCGCAGAAATCGGAGGCAGGGAAAACGGTATTCCGGCTTCAGAGGTAGCTGATAGTTTGGTACAAGGCCTGATTGACGACGCGTATGAGATCCGTGTTGGAAATACTGAAGTTCTCTACAGCAGCTTCTTTGCAGGTTCTGAGGGTGCTTTCAGCATGATGAATCAATAACTGGTTCCTTATATATAACCTTACTGCGGGGAAGAAATATTTCTTCTCCGCAGTTTTATTTTTGTAATGTATCATAAGCTTCTATCCTGATATTTTTTAAATCACCTAATGATTTAATCTTTAAATTTTTAAATAATCTCATTTAAATCACCTATGCGTGTATTAAAAATACTTATATTAGTAATCAACAAATTAAAAATATTAACTGCTATGAAAAATTTAAAGAAATTAACGAGAAAACAACTTGAATTCATCAGCGGAGGCGATATCGCTTATGGCATGTGTGATGCTGACGGTAACTGCCCGCATACTATAGGATCATATTATTGTAATGATGGTATCTGCTACAGAGTTACAGGAGGAGGCCATCCAGGGGGAGGCTGTACTGAGCCGATGCATTTGTGTCAAGACTGGGAAACCGGATGCGGATGTGTTTATATTTAAAAAAATTTTGTTAGATAAATCTTGAGGGGCGGTCTTTTTACCGCTCTTTTTGTTTTTGTACTAATCTGAAAGTTATAGCGACGAAATATCATTCACTTTAATACTGTCGGCAATCTTTTCAACCTGTTTTTCAATAGAATTATCCGGTTTGAGGCTTTTATTTATTGAAAAAAAAAAAAGAGTCCGGCAATGCTACTGATCAACAGCATACTTCTTTTCATATTCTCGGGGATGATCTGATTATATAGTATAATCTTTAGATGCTTGAGGTATTAAGTTAAAAATAATATATTAGTACCATGAAATATTTAGAAAAAATTCAATCACTTCTGCCATTAGGGTATATTTATTTAATTATTCTTGGGCTTTTAAAGGAAACTATCCTTTTTTATCCTTTGGGAATCAATATTCTGAAGTATTCTTCTATTACTGATATCCTGATCAGTCCTATTTCAGATATGATCTCCAATCCCATACTGATTCTGATGGTGCTTTCGGTGGTTCTTCTTTTCTTTTTAATTCAGGTTTTATTTGTTAAATACAGTCATACCAACCTGGTTCAGAAAATACTGAAAAGCTATAGAATGAATCCGGATCTTGATAAACGGGAGCTTCGAAAGGCAATGATCCCGGCATTTGTCATCCTTGCAGGATTTGAGCTTCTTGCTCTGTTTGTAGGGTTAGGAATAGGTCAGGGTGAGAAAATCAAACAAAGGCTGGAAACCCAAACTTTAAAACATAATTATATCCTTACCAACGGTTCCGGAGAAAAGTCTCCGGTATACCTGATCGATATTAACAGCATCTATTACTTTTACGTTAAAAAAGACGAAAAACAGATTAAAATAGCTCCTGTCTCAAGTATTGGCCATCTTGAAGTCATCAAAAGAAACTAATATGAGAAACAAACTGATAACCGAATACACTGATGAAGAACTGATCAGCAGTGAAAAAAAACTCAAGATCCTTACTGTTATGCTTGGTGCGTCAATGGTAGTGCTATTTTCTGCGACAATCTTATTGACTATCAGAAAAGGTTTTACACCGATCATGATCGTCCCCATATGTCTTCTTCCGCTATTAGTCATCAACATTATTAACTGGAAAGGGTTAAAAAAAGAAAAAGAAAGGAGGAATTTAAAATAGGTTGAGTTCATAAAATCATATTAAAAAAACAATCTCTCACGGGTAATAAACCACCCCTCTCAACTGTTATTATAATATGAAAAACATCTGCTTACTCCTGTTATTATTTCTTGCCGTTAATTCTGTTTCAGCACAGGAAGGCAGTACTGAAAGGTCTTTTGAAACCTCTGATCATGTCAGGATAAACTATAAAGTTTCCGGAAAAGGGGAAGCATGTATTTATGTTCCGGGAGGTCCGGGGCAGGGATATCCGTCATTTGAACTCTTAGGTGGAAACAGCCTTGAAAAAAAGATGAAAATGATTTATATGGATCAGCGGGGTTCAGGGCAATCAGGGACATCAGATAATTATCATCTCGAAGCAATGGTTCAGGACATTGAAGAACTCAGACAGCATTTGAAAATTGACAAAGTTTTTTTGCTGGCTCATTCTTTCGGGGGAATTATTGCCACTCATTATGCTAAAAAATATCCTCAACATACCAAAGGGCTTATCTTGGCTAATATCACACTTCATTTCCTCAACAATGAATCTTTAAAAGAGCAGATTGAATATGGAAACAGCCTACTTCAACAACCCAATAAGACCATTTCTGACGACAGTCTTTCTACTGAACTATCAAAAATAAGTGCCGCATTAAGAAAGAAAAGAATCGGGTATAAATTTCTCACCGAAGACATTGAAACCATCAAACAGACGGACAAAATAGATTCCCTTCATCCAAGGATCATAGATTTTGGGATGGCCGTAATTTCTAAACCTAAAGATTTTCCGGAATATTACATGGACCATGCGCCGCTTACAAAAGACATCCATGTTCCGGTGTTAATTATCACCGGAAAAAAAGATAAAGCCGTAGGAACGCAGCATTACAAAACATTTAAGTTTCCTGACCAGAAGGTTGTTTCTATTGATGGAGGACATCTTTTGTATTATGAGAGAAATAAAGAATTCGTTAGTGCTGTTATCGATTTTGTGAATAAAATTAGGTGAAAATTTGTATTCGGCGCGGCCAGAGGCCGCGCCGAATACAAACAAATTCTCTTAAAAATCCTATACATATAATAGCTCAGCGCGGCCGAAGGCCGCGCTGAGCTATTATATAAAGCTTAAATCAATTAAAACTTAAGATCTCCGTTCACTTCTCTCACAGCATTAGCTGCTTCAGCAAACTTCAACTGCTCATCTGCAGTAAGAGTTACGTTGACGATCTTTTCTACCCCGTTGGCTCCGATAATAGCAGGAACACCAAGGCAGATATCATTTTGACCGTATTCACCTTCAAGCATTAGAGAACAAGGAATCATTTTTTTCTGGTCGCAAGCGATCGCCTGAACCATTACAGAAACTGCTGCACCTGGTGCATACCAAGCTGAAGTTCCTAATAATTTAGTTAATGTAGCTCCTCCTACTTTAGTTTCTTCGATAACGTATTTTTGTTGCTCGTCATCTAAGAATTCAGTTACAGGAACACCGTTTCTTGTCGCTTTGCTCAATAATGGAAGCATTCCGGTATCACTGTGTGCAGCGATTACCATACCGTCTACATCAGAGATTGGGCTTTCCAAAGCTTCAGCCAATCTGTATTTGAATCTTGCAGAGTCTAATGCACCACCCATTCCGATGATTTTGTGCTTAGGAAGACCTGAAGTTTTGTGTACTAAATAAGCCATAGTATCCATTGGGTTGGAAACTACGATGATGATAACTTCCGGAGAATTCTTTACCAGGTTTTGAGTAACTTCTTTCACGATACCAGCATTGATACCGATAAGCTCTTCTCTTGTCATTCCAGGTTTTCTTGGAATACCTGAAGTGATTACTGCTACATGAGAACCTGCAGTTTTGCTGTAATCTCCTGTTGTTCCGGTAATTTTTGTATCGAATCCGTTCAACGATGCAGTTTGCATCAAATCCATTGCCTTACCTTCAGCAAATCCTTCTTTAATGTCTACTAAAACTACTTCTGAACAGAAGTTTTTCATTGCGATGTATTCTGCACAGCTTGCTCCTACAGCGCCTGCACCTACTACAGTTACTTTCATATTGTATACTTTTTTTAAATTATTTTTTAGTTTAGTCTAAAAATTGAAACGCCCAAATTTAACAATTCCTGAAAATGTGGGCAATTTTTCAGGAATTTAATTAGGGTTCAATGGAATTAATTGACGTTCAGTAAAAACGTATATAGTTTTTTTGCTCCTGACAGGACTTCATTGTAGTTAGCTTCAGTCACTTCCGTATCCAGAACCTCTTTGAAGTTTTTCCACATCGGTCCTGTATTTTCCTGGTAGCATCCGAAGAAATTGAAAGTCACATGGTCAAAACCTTCTGTTTTAGAAAGCTGTTTAGCGATCACGTTCCCACCTAAAGTAGAACCTTCGATCACGTACATGGCTCCTAAAGCTTCATGTTCGTTGTCAAATTCAAGATCGTGGGAAGCAGTCTGGTTTTCCAGAGAAAGGCTTTCTAGATCTTTCTCAATAAGGGAAAGTTTCTTTCTGTTGTTAAGTTGAAGCTTTTCTGAATATTTATCAGAAAGACTTCCGAATATTTTATCTTCACTGTGAAGAAGCATCAGATAATTGGTATGGATGATCTTTTTGTAATCTTCCAGAGTGAACGTTTTATTAAAAATTTTTTCAGAATTGAAAAGTTTCTCCGCAGCATCGTGATATTCCGCTGTATTTTGCTTAAGATACTCTGATACCATAAATAAGGTTTTTAAAGTTTCCCAAATTTACGGTTTTTTGAACGTTAAAATGAAACAAGTCCCCTCTTTATTGTTATCATAATCCACATTTCCACCAATCCTTTTCATGATTCTGTGTACAATGGACAGCCCTACTCCATTCCCCTTAAATTTTTTCGCATTATCCATCCGGTTGAAGATCTTAAACATTTTGTGTTTTTCCTCCTGTGGAATCCCGATTCCGTTGTCTGAGATCCTGTACACAATATGTCCGTCCTCTTCCGCTCCCCAGATTTCAACCTTAGGTTCATCCTTATGAGAGGAGTATTTTACTGCATTATTGATGATATTTAAAAACACCTGATGAAGCATCGTTTTATCAGCGAGCACATCGGGACATTCCTTGATAATAATCTCACTATTCGGGCTTTCGAAAGTAATCTTTGCATTTTCAGAAATCTTCAGAATCGTATTGGCCGGCTGCAAGCGTTCTAATTCTATCTCGCTGTGTTTTGCACGGCTGAGCTGCAGAACATCATGCATCATTTCTGCCATACTGTCGATTTCTTCAACGATAGAGGTCAGTTTATTTTTATTTTTTTCTGTTTTTTCAAAATTGGCAAGCAGCATTTGTGCGTTCAGTTTCATGACGGTCAAAGGCGTTCCAAGGTCATGCGAAATCGTATACGAAAAACTGTCGAGTTCCTCATTGACCTTTCTAAGCTCATTGTTCAGGGCTTTGATGGCATTGTACTGCTTGTGCGAAGTTTCAAGTATCACATCCCGCACGGTCTGCACCGAACTGATGTCTCTTGAATTCCACCTTTTCGAATTTCCTTTAATATTCTCCGTGAAGATGTGAAAAGACGTTCTCGGAGAAATGATCTGCTTTTCTTCCCCGTTCTGAAGGACCACCCCGATTTTCTTCTCAGGATTTCCCGCCCAGCTGATATGCTCATCAAACTCTTTACGGAACCAGATCAGCATTTCCTTTTTTGTTCTTTCGATAAAATAGATAATGACTCCGGCCGCACTTTCATCCAGCCCCAATTCCTCTCCGTAATCTTTAAGAAAACTTCTGCTGACAAAAATACTTTCCGTGGTATTTTCGAGGGCCCAGTGCGCAATTGTATCAATTGTTCCACGTTCAGGAACCGTTCCTACAGTCACCATATCGCCCTCGGCAATAATTACCAGACCATCTGCTTCAGGCAGTTTCCTGATTCTTGCTTTATTGTCTGCCAACGAATCGAACAGATTATTATGTTTTAAAAACTCCGCTTTCAGCTGTGACGATTTCTCGTTCAGTTCCAGACGGTAGTTCAGTTCATTTTTTGATTTAAATGAAGAATAGGCATTAGAAGCCAAAGCCGTAAAAATACCGGCCTGCACTCGGTCTTCAAGATCAATATGTTTAGCCTCTGAATTCTGACAGGTTACCAGTCCCCAGAGATGGTCCTCAATAATAATAGACACACTGAAACTGGAAGATGCACCGGAATTTTTGATATATTGCCCGTGAACAGGTGACATCCCGCGCGATGCCGCAAAAGTAAGATCAATGGTTTCATCTGTCCTGCTTATCAACGGAACCGTATCTGCATACACATTGCTGAAAATTCTCTTTCTTTTTTTTAAATAAAGTTCTCTGGCCTGCTTTGGAATATCAGACTCCGGATAATGAAGACCGAGGTAGCTTTCCATATTTTCATCCCTCCGTTCTGCAATCACTTTTCCTGAGCCGTCCATCATAAATTTATACACCATCATCCGGTCATAATTCACGATCTTGGAAAGGGTGCTCAGTAACTGTTCCCAAAGCTCTTTTTCATTGTCGATGACATAGAAATTGTCATACTTATTGGAAATACGCTTGTTGGGGTTTTCCAGCACCGCTTCAAATTCCAGAAAAATATGTTTCCCGCTTCTGAAAATGGAAAAATGATATTCCTTACCACTGATAAATACCTTATCAAAATGCGTTTCGTTTTCTCTTTTTGTAAAGTCCTTCAGAGAAGTATAAAGATCCGAATCAAGAACAGTACGGAAGATTTCAGGAAAATCCATAAGGTATCTCCCAAAAAGCTGTTCCGCATTTTCGATTCTGAATATATCCGAAATATTCCTGCTGAAAAAAGTGATGGAATGAGATTCTGCATCAATGCCAATCAGGTATCCAAAACTTTGTATATACCCAGGAATATGGATGGGCTCCTCATGACACTCTACAAAATTCATATCTTTCTTTGATCTACCAAATATAACGATTTTTTTAACGACATATTATTTTGTGGTATGAAATCACGGAAGTCCTTAAAACACCATCATCCCTGCAATCCGTGACATGAATCTATCTGAATTTCAGCACTAATACGCTTGCTTTTTAGATAGTGATAATGGCTTTTAATTTATAATATACTAAAAATTTTGAGGCCGGTCAAGTTTAATTTTCCCATCATGATTCATCACATGAATTTTACATTAACTCTTAAAATAATTATGTTAATTAAACAAAATTTATTAAATTTATATCACCAAATAATGAATACGTTTAAAAATTGTTGATTTTTTTTGCATTATCTCCAATTAAATTCTCATTTAAATTCAAATAATACGATTATGAAAAAGTTCCCTTTAATTATCCTCACCCCCATCCTCATATCAGGAATCAGAATCCATTGCGAAGACAATAGAGAGGAAACCTACGAAGACCCGGAAAATATGATGAACACAAACTGTTCTATGAATTGGAGCAAGTCTCTTTCAAATTTCTAGGCTCCCAGATAATAATTCATTAAACACAAATACTATGACTCTTTTTTCAACCAAAAAGAGAAGTCTGATCTTTTGTGCCCTGTTGGCAGGTTTTTTCGCCGGTGCACAAATCCAGGACTCTCTGCAGCAGAACAAGCAGGAGGAAGACAACGTGAAATATCCGGTGCTTCAGATCAAAGGCCTTTTCCAGGCGCGTTATCTCGTAGGCATGAGTAAAGATGTAGACGTAAACGGTTTGCATCATGCGGACGGATCAGGAACCAGCAACAATTTCATGCTGAAGTACATGAGGGTTCAGGTACGCGCTCAGATCAGCAAAAGAACAGAAGTGGTAGCACTTGCCAACCTCGCTGATTTTAAAAACGATCCTAAAAGCAGAGTTCTTGAAAATGCTTACCTGAAATACACCTTCAACCCAAAACTCGCCTTTACGGTCGGTCAGTTCAGACCATGGTTCGGAATTGAAGAAACGTATCCTATTGACATCATCAAATCTCTGGATTGGTCCAATCAGTATACGGAATTTGGAAAACTCGGCTGGACAAGCTTCCAGATCGGACTTTCTGCAACGGGACAGCTTCAACTGGGGCAGATTCCTTTTCAATATGCGGTGTCAGTCGTTAATGGTAACGGAAAGAATCAGATCAACGACAACGATAACGGGAAGCAGTATTCTACGAGATTGGTTTTCGGTTTGTCTAAAAAATATAATTTCAATGTCGGCCTGAATGGAGGTGTAGGCGAAGTTTTAAGCAAAAAAGTATACGCAGTTGGGATTGATCTCAGCTCACTGATCCACTTTGACCCGAAATGGAGTCTGGATATGCAGCTGGAAGCCAAACAGGCGACCAATCATGTCCTTTACAACACCATCGATCCGGAACTGAGACCTTCGAATCCTGACCAATATCTGATCCGTGGAGCCTACTTCCTTCCGAATCTGCGGTACGAGATCAATCATAAAAACCTCAGCGCCTTTGAACTGTCCTGCCGGTATGAATATCTGGATACCAATTTCAGGCTGAATTCCAATCCAAGGCAGACGATTACTCCGATGTTTGGGCTGGAATTCCTGAAAAACTATGGAGCAAGAATCCAGCTTGGCGTACAGTTCGACCGATACAAACATCAGGTAGAAAATACATCACAATACAACAACAATCTCTTCATTGTTCAGGTGCAAAGTAGATTTTAACCGCTTAAATATTTATAGATCATGAAAGAAATTAATATCAGAAATATCGCGATAACGTTTGCCGTTGCGCTGATCATATGGTTTATTCCGGCTCCGGAAGGCGTTGCTGAGAATGCCTGGCATCTATTTGCTATTTTCGCAGCTACCATCTTAGGAATCATCCTTAAAGCAGCCCCTATGGGCACCATGTGTATGATGGCTATTGCATTTACAGCACTTACCCAGGTAGTCGCTCCCGGAGATGCCGGAAAATCCATCACGAAAGCACTTTCCGGATTCGGGGATAAAGTGATCTGGCTGATCGGGATCTCATTCTTTATCGCCAGAGGATTTATCAAAACAGGATTGGGAAACAGGATTGCTTTTTTATTCATCAGAATCTTCGGTAAAAGCTCATTGGGACTGGCTTACGGACTTGGACTGGCCGATGTGTGTCTTGCTCCAGCCATTCCGAGTAATACCGCAAGAGGAGGTGGAATCATCTACCCGATCATGAAATCTATGGCCATCAGTTTCGATTCTGTTCCAGAAAAACCGGAAACCCATCGAAAGCTGGGATCTTTTCTTACCCTGAACAGTTATTATATGAACCTCATTGCTTCATCCATGTTCCTTACCGGGACTGCGAGTAATCCGATGTGTCAGAAATTTGCAGCGAATTTAGGTATCAATATTACGTGGATGTCATGGGCTGCAGCCGGTTTCGTTCCGGGCTTAGTTGCATTCTTTGTGGTCCCGTTGGTTTTATACAAATTATATCCGCCTGAATTGAAAAAAACAGGGGATGCTCCGAAAATGGCGGCTCAGAAATTAAAGGAAATGGGACCTATTTCCAGAAATGAGTGGTTAATGTTACTTGCTTTCTTTATCCTGTTAGCCCTTTGGATATTTGGAGGAGCACTGTCAATTGATGCCACTACAACGGCTTTCATCGGACTTACCATGTTGCTTCTTACTTCCGTACTGACTTGGGAAGATATTAAGGGGGAAAAAGGAGCCTGGGATACCATCGTTTGGTTTGCAGTGCTGGTGATGATGGCCAGTTCTTTAAATGAGCTTGGTTTTATCGGCTGGTTTAGTGATCTGATTAAAGTAAAAATAGGCGGATTAAGCTGGCAGGTGGCCTTTCCGGTAATCATTGTCGTGTACTTTTTCAGTCACTATATTTTTGCGAGTGCAACAGCTCACGTGGCTGCCATGTATGCTGCGTTATTGGGCGTTGGTGTTTCTCTAGGAATCCCGCCTATGCTATTGGCTATGATGCTTGGTTTCTTAGGTTCAATTTATGGAGTACTCACCCATTACGGCCACGGCCCTGCTCCGGTATTCTACGGCAGCGGTTATGTAGATCTGAAAGCCTGGTGGCTGAGAGGTCTTGAAATCGGAATTGTTTTACTCATCATCTATATGGGAGTCGGAGGACTTTGGATGAAAGTTTTAGGATATTATTAATCATTAAATCAAAAATATGCTGTCAACCTTGTCAAGAAAAATGCTGATGTGCCTTACAGGACTATTCCTGAGCTTCTTCCTGTTGATCCATTTCTTGGGAAATCTCCAGCTGTTTCTTCCGCCGGAGCAGGCGCACCTTCAGTTTAATGCCTATTCGCATTTTCTATCAGGAAATATTCTGATCAAAATGGTTTCGTACGTCCTGTATGCAAGTATTATTCTGCATGCTCTGGACGGATTGGTCATTACTTTAAAAAATAAAAAATCGGGAGGGAGTTATCAGTCGGAAAGACGTGGGCGAGCCAGCAAATGGTATTCCCGAAATATGGGAATTCTCGGTACGTTGATCCTGATCTTTCTGATGATTCACTTTCAGAATTTCTGGTATGTTTACAAATTTGGAAACCCACCGCTGGATGACAACGGAAATAAGGATCTGTACATTCTTGTCGTAACGGTTTTCAAAGAATGGTGGTATGTCATCATTTATGTAGTATCAATGGGAGCTTTATGCTATCATCTGATTCATGGAATTCACAGTGCGGCCAGAACGCTGGGATTATTTCACCCCAAGTTTGTAAAATGGTTCAAAACCGCCGGAATTGTATATGCAGTCATTATCAGTATAGGTTTTGCGCTGATGCCCATTTATGTATTCTTTACTGCCCATTAAACAGAAAAGTTATGATCTTAAATTCAAAAATACCTCAAGGCCCGTTGGAACAAAAATGGGACAATTATAAAAAGAAGGCTAAGCTCGTCAATCCTGCCAACCGTAAAAAGCTTGACGTTATTGTCGTCGGAACCGGACTGGCAGGAAGCTCTGTTGCCGCTTCTCTGGGTGAAATGGGCTATAATGTCAAATCATTCTGTTTTCAGGACAGCCCGAGGAGAGCCCATTCGGTAGCAGCACAAGGTGGTGTGAATGCCGCTAAAAATTATAAGAATGATGGCGACAGTGTTTACAGAATGTTCGTAGACACATTGAAAGGGGGAGATTTCAGAGCCCGTGAAGCCAATGTTTACCGTATGGCTGAATGTTCTTTAAACCTCATCGATCAGGCCGTAGCGCAAGGCGTTCCGTTCGGGCGCGAATATGGTGGCTACCTTAATAACCGTTCCTTCGGTGGTGTTCAGGTAAGCAGGACGTTTTATGCAAGGGGACAAACCGGTCAGCAACTTCTTCTTGGAGCCTATCAGGCGCTGATGAGACAGGTTGGAAAAGGAACGGTACAACTTTATTCCAGACATGAAATGCTCGATCTGGTCATGATCGATGGTAAAGCAAGAGGCATTATCGTCAGAAATTTAGATACCGGAGAAATTGAAAGACATGCTGCTCATGCAGTCATTCTCGCAACTGGAGGTTATGGGAAAATTTATTATCTCTCCACCTTAGCCATGGGCTGTAATGGTTCTGCGATCTGGCGGGCTCATAAAAAAGGAGCGTTGATGGCTTCCCCCAGCTGGATTCAGGTGCACCCTACTTCTCTTCCGCAATCGGGAGATTATCAGTCTAAATTAACCCTGATGTCAGAATCATTGCGTAACGACGGAAGGATCTGGGTTCCGTCAAAGGTTGATGAAACCAGACCACCCAATGATATTCAGGAAAACGAAAGAGACTATTATCTGGAACGCAGGTATCCCGCTTTTGGAAACCTGGCTCCGAGAGATATTTCTTCCCGTGCCGCCAAAGAAAGAATTGATGCCGGTTTTGGAATCGGGCCTTTGAAAAATGCAGTTTATCTTGATTTTTCAAAAGCGATACGGGAACAGGGAAAGGAAAAGATTCAGGAAAAATATGGAAATCTATTTGATATGTATCTTAAAATCACAGGATACAACGCTTATAATGAACCGATGATGATTTCCCCTTCTGCCCACTTTTCAATGGGCGGACTTTGGGTAGATTATGAATTGATGACTACTATTCCGGGACTTTTTGCTTTGGGTGAAGCCAATTTTGCAGATCACGGAGCGAACAGACTGGGAGCCAATTCACTTCTTCAGGCTTCTGTAGATGGCTATTTTATCGCCCCTTATACGATTGCTAATTATCTGGCTGATGAAATCCATACCGGAAAAATATCAGCGGATGGTCCTGAGTTTGAAACCGCCGAAAATGCTGTAAAAAAACAGATTCAGGATTTCATCAATATCAGAGGAACCAAAACCGTTGATTATTTCCATAAAACGCTGGGAAAACTCTTATATGATTATTGTGGACTGGCAAGGAATGAAGAAGGGCTGAAATATGCCATCGGAGAAATCAGGAAATTAAAACAGGAATTTTATAGAGATGTACGGGTTTCCGGGCAGCGAGACACGATGAATACAGAACTTGAAAAAGCAGGCCGCGTTGCCGATTATTTCGAGATCGGTGAACTGATGTGTTATGATGCTTTAACCCGAAATGAATCCTGCGGGGCTCACTTCCGGGAAGAATATCAAACTCCGGACGGAGAAGCTTTAAGGAATGATGCCGAATATCAGTTTATCTCCGCATGGGCATGGACCGATGAAAACAGTGAACCTGAGCTGATCAGAGAGCCGCTGATATTTGAAGAGATACAGCCAACGGTAAGAAGCTACAAATAAAAAACAAAAATTATGGATTTACATCTTAAGATATGGAGACAGAAAGACAGAAAGAGCGAAGGGAAACTGGTCAGTTATGATCTGAAAGAACTGAATCCGCACATGTCTTTCCTGGAAATGCTGGATACTTTAAATGAAAAACTCATTACGGAGGGTGACGAACCTGTAGAATTCGATCACGATTGCCGTGAAGGGATCTGCGGACAATGTGGAATGATGATCAACGGAATTGCACACGGACCTTTAAAAAATACTACGACCTGTCAGCTTCACTTACGGTCTTTTAAGAACGGTGAAACCATTTTAATAGAACCTTTCCGCGCAGAGGCTTTCCCGGTAAAGAAAGACCTTAAAGTAGACCGGTCGGCTTTTGACAGAATTATTTCTTCAGGTGGATTTGTATCGGTGAATACAGGGCAAGCTCCTGATGCTACAGCCATTGCAGTTAATCATCAAACTGCTGAGGAAGCTTTTGACTCTGCCGCCTGTATCGGATGTGGTGCGTGTGTAGCTACCTGTAAAAACGGAAGTGCCGCTTTATTCACCTCTGCGAAAATCACTCATATGGTTCTTCTTCCGCAGGGTAAAGAGGAAAGAAGCAGCCGTGTTCTGAATATGGTCAGCCAGATGGATCATGAACTCTTCGGACACTGCTCTAACACCGAAGCCTGTGAGATAGAATGTCCTCAGGGAATTTCTGTACTGAATATCGCCAGGATGAACTATGAGTATGGAAGAGCACTATTCTTCAGGAAAAAATAAGTTTTGAAAAATACCCTTGTCAAGGTCCTGAATCTTGACAAGGATACCTTCCAGCTTAAGGATTGATAATCGCCACTACCCTGGCCGGCGCTGCAGATCCACCTACAATTTTCAGCGGAAATACACTGACTTTAAATCCCGAAGGAGGCAGTGCAGCGAGATTGGTAAGCTGCTCCATGTGCAAATATTCTTTTTCTATGCCGATACGGTGACCTTCCCAGAAATACTCAGGATCATTGAGTTCTTTTGCCTTTTTAGCCATATATTTTAATGGAAGATCCCAGCCCCACTGATCGATTCCCATTACTTTTACGCCCTGGTCGATCAGCCATTCGGTGGCTTCCTTGCTCATTCCGGTTCCTTTTTCTACAAAATCAGGGGTTCCCATCATTTTATCACGGTCGGTTCGGATCAGGACTATATTTCCTTCCTGAATCGTGATTCCGTTTTTATCGAGATCTTTTTTCAGGTCATCAATGGTGATTGCTACAAAATCTTCTTTGTGGGTACAGTCGATGACAATACCGTCACCATAGCACCAGTCAAGAGGAATCTGATCAATCGTTTTGGCAGGTTTTCCTTCAACCATCGGACCATAATGCCATGGAGCATCAATATGCGTCGTCGCATGAAGTCCCATATTTTTAATGGAATCATCTGCCCATCCTGTCCAGTTTTTCGGAAAAAGTCTGAACGGAAGATTCAATGCCAGACGGATCAGCCAATGCGACTTTCTGTGTGATTTATGCTTAATCTTAACCCTCATGAACCAGGGATCTCCGGCGTTGTACTGAATCGGTTTGGACAGATCGATAATGGTTGTTTTCATCTCACAAAGGAAGGAAAAAGGAGTGAAATCCCCAATACGAAAAGAGGACCAATTTAAAAATTAGCCCTCTTTGATTCTTTATATTTAGAATGTCAATGTTGAATTTTGCTTCGCAAGTGAATGGTGCGTTTTTGAGAGACAAGAATCAAGAACCAAGATTTCAGACAATCATCTTATCAACTTCATCACTACGAACCAGCAGCCAGCAACTGACAACCAGTCCAAAACTCTACAACCCTATCATTCTACAACTCTCTCACTCTCAAGCCCTAAATCAGGTTATTTTCGTTTGATTACACTTCTTTTTCGAAGTAAAGTCTGTAGTATTTTCCTTTGTCGTCCTCGCCCATTTCCAGTTTCTGTCTGTCGCCGTGAATGTAGATGTGGAAGTTTTTATCAAGTTTAATGATACTCTTGAAATGACGCTGTGTTTTCTTTACAGCCGCTTCACTGATCGGGAATTCTTCGGCAATATTCACCTGCATATCCTGCTCGTAATCGGTTTTAAAATTCACAAAGCTTTCAATGACATGCTCATCTCCCAATACTTCAGTTGCAAATTCATCAAGTTTAAATTCTTCTTTCTCTTTGAAGAAATTGATAGATTTATTTAAGAAATCTGCCTGGTCTGCTTTTGAAACTTCAAATTCCTGCGGAAGCTGTTTGGTGATATAATCTTTGTACACCATTAAAGCTTCCTGCGTGTGGAAATATTCATCGTCACGCTGTTTTACTTTCAGGAAATCCTCGAACCAATAGTACATATCCCCGTTTTTGTTGTTGTCAACCACAGAAAGTACGTAACCTGTTTCTTTATTGTTGTTGTAAATTAATGCTGCCTTGTCAATTTTAGACAAACCGATACCCTGGTCTTTTTCAATGTCAAAAGTTTCTTCCTGAGGAGAAATTTTAAGGAAAGATTCTCTCTTCTCTGTTTTAAAGATTCCGATTTTATCTACCTTATCCGGACGGTCACTTTCCTCTTCAAAAAGTACAATAAACAGTTCTCCACCCTGAACTCTAGGGTTTTCAGCAGCTTCAAAAAGGTGTTTTGCAATATTTTCAGACTCCCAAAGGAATTTGGCTTTGTCTTCAAAGATCTCGGATATGGAACTGTATACCGGATTATTGACCAAATACGTGTCACTGTAAAAATTGAAGGTCTCCTCCGATTTAAAAGAACCTAAAAAGTAATCTTCAAGCAATTCTGCCATTCCTTCTTCCAGCTTCAGCTCTTCCTGAGACAGCGTTAAAGATTCTCCGTTGATTTTATTTCCTACTCTGTGTACTATAATTTTTGAAAACATGTCCTGAATAATTTGGATTGCAAAGATATTCATTCTATTCTTTCCATCATACAAATAAAATAAGTCGGCTGATGTTGGGAGAAAATAATTGGATGATATTTTTTGTCTCTCGCGAATCTGGCAGATAATGCAGATTATCTTTCAAATGTGATTTAAACCATTAAGATCAATGAAAGGGATACGAAAATTAAGGTAAAATCAGATGATTTTTTTAAGGGAATAAGATTACAAAGCAGTGTTTCTTCAAATTCTTAAAAACGTATTCATTCTTAATGGTTTAGAAGTAAAAAATAGGTCCTCATCATTTCGTTTTGATAAAAACCTTATCATTTTGACATGCTTTTTTTGATTCTGGCATCCTTAACAAAACACATAACAAATTGATTTAAAATAAGTTATACTAAAATCACATTCAAAGGAACGCAATTCGCTTCATCATCTTCAAAACATACAATATGGACTTAAAGACATTAAACCGCATTGACAAGTTAAGAAGATTAAAAAGCAGAGGACCGGAAACCCCGAAGTGGCTGAAACCTTACCATCTGCTTCTCATGGCTTTTCTGACCGTTTTCTTCTTTGGAGCCATCATTAAACTATTAGAACAAAATCATTAATCATATGAACTATTCAGAAGCCGTCCGGGAAATTACAGAAGTTATTCCCGACTTTGAAAACGAACTTACGAAGACAATGCCCCAGAACTCGTACAGTGTAATCCGCACGTTCACGGAACGTATCAAAAATATGGTCCGACAGAATGACAGAAATATTTTATTCAAAAGCATCCAGAAAATGGACAAAATTTACACAAACGGAGATCTGGCGTTAAAAAATGCTATAGAAGGCGTTTTTATTTATTCTCTGGACAATTTTACAGCGTTCTGTAGCGGAGAATACCGTAAAGTAATCTTCAGTCATATGTCAAAAGAGCTGCAACAAACGTATTCGAGACAGATTTACAATCACGGAATTTAGAATTTTCATTACATTTTTCGTCTGTTTCATTACAAACGCAGATTTTGCTTTAAAATCAAAACCACTCAAATTCAATCGATTATGAAAACAAAAATCAGAAGAATATCGGACTGGAAAACCTGGAAAACCACGACCAACAGACACAATACAGAGCTATTGGTGACTCACATCGCTGTGATTATAGGTGTTTTTATTTTTGCTGCCATGCTGTAAATTTTGGTACACATTTCGCTGCAAGATAAATACTGAAAAATATTAATTATGATGAAAGTACAAATGCAGGCTATTAATAAAAAAATAGCCGTTGAATACTTAAAATTTTTCTATCCACCACTCCGAAGTGAAATCACTCAGTTATCTGTGCAGGAAAACTTTGCCGGTGTGATTCAGGCCACCATTAACTATTTAAAGGATATGCTGCAGGAATCGAAAATCTATATTGTAGCCCATCACATCAAACTGATGGACTGGATCTACAGAAACGGTGATTCTTATGTGAGAACCGTGATCGAAAACCTGTTTGTAAGATCGCTGGAAAGCTTTAAAAAACATTCAAAAATCCAGCAGTGGCAGCTTCTTTATCAGAATATGCCTGATAATTTTCAGCTTATTTATAATGAGCAGCAGAAACAGGACGAGATCTTTTTCGGTAAGTAAGAAATAATTTAATTTGTAAATAGGCTCTTCAGGCATTGTGTCTGAGGAGCTTTTTGTTTTCCCAAAATTATACTTTTCACCATTAAATATTTAATTTAATATCAATGGTTTATCATCAAGAACAGCCTGTTTTATTACACTTTCAACAAATTTCATGAAATATATTTCACGGTATGGTGCAAAATATTATCTTTACACCCAAGAATTTCACTATACAAGGAATTACTGATATACTGTAACTTCAACCGCCCCGGATTTTGTTCTTTTCTATTTCACAAGACCATGTCCGGAGTAAAAAACAGACTATGAGAAAATTTATATATGTAATGGCTGCCTTTTCTTTAGCAGTCTTGGGGAGCTGTACTAATGAGGCGGCAAAATTGGATGATAATCAGATGGCACGTACACCTGAACAGGTTATTAATATTACTTCATACGGAAGTTATCCTTCATCACTTTCAAAGTTTAACACTTTAGCAAAGGGAGCAACAGATCCTGATGATTTTACGGAAACCCGTGAATTTCAGTCTTCAGAATCGATAGTATTGCCTCATTTACAGGCATATATTTTTCCGGGCTCTCTTCTGAAAGGGAATTCTATCCAGAATATGGATTTTAAACCTATTTCGGCTTCGGTAAAGCCTGTTACCGTTTCTATGTCTATTCCGGCTTTGAACAAAAAAACAGCATTTACGATAGATCAGCCATCATTGTCTAAGACCAGACAAATGGTACAGGATTATATCCAAACTGCAGATTTTACACAGAACGGTACTTTAAGTTACAGTGTTGAACAGTTTACTTCTTATGATGAGCTGAAGGTAGCCTTCGGATCGAATGTGAACACCCGATCATTATTCGGGAAAAATTCTTCTTCTACCAATATCGAAGAGGGAATGATCTCAAAAAGAAGCGGATTTTATGTGAAATTTTATCAGACTTCTTTCACGCTGGATATGGATATTCCGGCAGGATCGCTTGTTAATGACAATAATTTTGACAGTGGCGGTGTGGAACCTGTTTATGTAAGTTCTATTTCTTACGGAAGAATGGGCGTTCTGTCTATTGAAACGAATGAGCAGGCGGATACCGCAAAAAAGACGATTAATGAGACCTTCAGCAAGCTATTTGTCAATGGAGAAAGCTCTCTGACCCAGGAGGAAAAAAACTTCCTGAATGGTGCTGATTTTAATTTATACCTGATTGGCGGAAGCGGCGTTACAGCAGTACAGTCTTTTCAGGGATATGCCGCTTTTGTAAATCATATTGCCAAAGGTACTTTCTCTAAAAGCCAGCCGGGAGTTCCTATCTTCTGTTCTTATTCTTATCTGAATGATAATTCTCCGGTGAAGACGACCTTCAAATTCGATATTAAAAAGAAACCTGTTTACGTAGAGCTGAAAATAGAAAATATAGAAAATTTCAGAACTACATTTGGACCTACACAGTTTGGTAAGATGGGAAAACTGACACTTCATTATTACGACAGCCGTTCCAGAACCAAAATGATTGCCCCACCGTATGTAAAGTTTAAGATTAAAGCAGACAGAACAGCAACGGGAGATAATATTCTGGGCATGAAGAGTCCTTTCATTGATCAATATACCTATCCAAGGGAAATTACACTCCAAAATGCCGGCGGTGATACTTTCACCAATGTTTCAGGGTTTTACTCTACATCATGCATTTTTGACATAGCCAATCCCAATAATGCCACTTACTGTGTAAACCCGCTGAACATTGTTCTGGATAACGAACTTAGAAATTTCGTGAACGGCCGAAATATGAGTCAGAGTGCAAAATATACCTATACTATTCTGCCTGATCCAGGCAACAGTTATATCGTAATCAATTAAATTATGAAAAAATCATTCTATATCATTCTTACTTCCCTGCTTGCAGTTTCCTGCAGCGGTAGTGATGATCAAATTATTGAAAATCCTAAACCTGTAGAAAAGGAAGTGTACCAGTTTCAGTACAAAAATTACACAGTACAGAATATTACAGTGTATAAAGGTCCTTCCGGCCAAAAAACTGATGTTTCGGAATCATATCTGAACAACTACTGGAGTACCTATCAGGAACCGGCCTGGAAAAAAATCAGTCTGGATCTGAAAAATAATTCCCTGCAGCTGATTTCAGGAAATTCGGCAGATATTACCTATAGCGTGAAGATTGAAAATGATTCGGTATTCATTAACGAAAATAATGAGCAGAATTTTATCGGGATCTTCAACAGAAGTGAATCTTCATTTACGCTTAAGAGATCGTTCAGATATGTGAAAAAGATGCCAAGGGAAAATGTGAACGCCCTAACCATTTCTCAGAAAACTGTTTTTGGAATGACAGCTTATCAGGATATTTTCGGGAAAAGTGCTTTCGACAACCCATCATCAATGGATACCACCGGAGATGATATTCTCTGGGTAAATATGGATTATTACTACAAAAACTTATAACAAATTTTCACGATGTGTAATCAGATCCTAGAAATATCCTTTCATACATTTATTTGATCTGAAAACAGCCTCCCCCGATAAATCATCAGGGGAGTTTTTTTTGGATTTTTTTTACAGATTTACATGATATTTATCACTACAAAGAGAACTATTTTAAATACAATCAAACAGTTACACTTCATTAATCTTTTATTAATAATGGTTAATGAAGATTTAATACATAAATATTTCACCAACTTGTGTAAAAACTATACTTTTAGCACCTCAAATTAAATTTATGAAAAGAATCATTTTACCTATCGCATTACTGGTTGTAGCCAGTATTACTTCAATCTCCTGCCGTCAGGATATCAATGAGGAAGCACAAACTGTTGTAGAAGGAGCAAAAGCTTCAAAACTAAATCCTGTTGTCGCTTTACCTTCCAAGTATTTAAATTATGACGAAGTATCCGTTGGCGGAAAAGAAGTAGCTTCTAAAACCACTACGGTAACATTAAACAGCGACCAGATGGTAGTAACCTCTCCTAACAAAACATTTATCGGAGGAGTTTACAATTCCACAACCCTGGACAATCTTTCGTACACACCGATCTCTTATCCTGTAAAGCCGATCACGGTTTCTTATTCATTCCCGTCTGACTTTATTGTGGACACGATTGAGAAGCCTACCCTTTCGAGCATGAGATCTTCTATCTTCAAAGCGATGCAGAGTGCTAACTTCAGTGGTCAGCAGTCACTTGCTTTTGATTACAACATCAAGCAGTTCTCTTATTACAGCGAACTTAAGATCGCATTCGGAGCTAATGTCAATATCGGAAGTATTTTCAGCATAGACATCAGCGGAAGCAACAATAAGGTGAAAAGAAATACAGGAATCTTTGCTAAGTTTACCCAGAAGAATTTCACCATCGATATGGATCTTCCGGATAACGGAAATATCTTCAAAAATGAATCTGACCTTAATCTGGCAGCTTCTAAAAATCCAGTTTACATCAACTCCATAACTTACGGAAGACTGGGAATCATCTCTCTGGAATCTGATTATTCTTATAACGAAACCGCATTTGCTTTAAAGGCAGCTTTAAATGCTAAAATGGTGAACGGATCTATCAGCATTGATGTTCAGAGTAAAAAAATTCTTGAAGAGTCTGATCTGAAAGTGTATATCCTGGGAGGTATCGGTTCTGATGCAGTACAGGTGGTACAGGGTTACACCGGATTTATCAACTTCATCGTGAACGGAGGTCAGTTTACGGCTAATGCTCCGGGAGTTCCAATCAACTTTACGGCAGCTCATGCTGGTGACAATTCAGTATACTACACTACGTTTACTGTAGATAAATAAACATGAAAAAATTAATTTATGTAATGGCAGCTATCTCCATAGCTGCCTTACAAAGTTGTACGAATGAGCTTGAAAGATCTGCAGAAGCTCAGGAAATGGTCCGTGCACCACAACAGGTGGTAAATGTGACCTCATTCGGAACGTATCCATCCGCATTATCAGGTAAGAACAGAAGCATGCTTGCAAAAGGTGGCAATGCAGAAGAATTTATAGAAACAAAAGAGTTTGAATCTTCGGAATCTATCGTGCTACCCCACCTCCAGATGTATATTTTCCCGGGATCTCTGCTGAAAGGCAATTCCATACAGGATATGAATTTTAAGCCCATTACGGCTTCCGTAAAGCCTGTTACAGTTTCTATGTCTATTCCGGCTTTGAATAAAAAGACAGCATTCACCATCGATCAGCCTTCGTTATCCAAAACAAGGCAGTTGGTACAGGATTATATTCAGTCTGCTGATTTTACACAGAACGGGACGCTGAGCTACAGTGTGGAACAGTTTACGTCGTATGATGAGCTGAAGGTAGCCTTCGGATCGAATGTAAATACGAGATCTTTATTCGGTAAGAATTCTTCCTCTACGAATATTGAAGAAGGAATGATTGCAAAAAGAACAGGATTCTATGTGAAATTTTACCAAACGTCTTTCACGCTGGATATGGATATTCCTGCCGGATCACTTGTTAATGACAACAATTTTGACAGCGGCGGTGTAGAACCTGTGTATGTGAATTCTATTTCTTACGGAAGAATGGGAGTTTTAACGATTGAAACCAATGAACTGGCAGAGACGGCAAGAACAACCATCAATGAATCATTCAGCAAACTATTTGTAAAAGGTGAAAGCTACCTGACTCAGGAGGAAAAGAACTTCCTGAACGGAGCAGATTTCAATCTTTATCTGATAGGCGGAAGCGGCGTGACAGCGGCACAGTCTTTCAAAGGGTATGAAGCTTTTGTGAATCATATTTCTAAGGGAACCTTCTCAAAAAGCCAGCCCGGTGTTCCGATTTTCTGTACATACTCTTATTTAAAGGATAATTCTCCGGTGAAGACCACCTTTAAATTTGATATTAAAAATCCACCGGTTTATGTAAAACTGGTGCAAGAAAATGTCACCAGCGGCCGTAATAGGAATGTGGACCTAAAGCTGTATTTCTATTCCAGTAAGAGCCAGACCAATACGATTGCCCATCCAAGTATCCGCTTTGTGATCAACAAAATATCAAAAGTAGGGAGAAAAAATGGCAGTATGAATGGACCATGGACTTACACCACTACCAATGAGCCTATTATTCTTCAAAATGCCGGAATGAATATTAATATGAGTATTCCGAATCAGGTATTGTCGCGTGAGAACGGGCCTTGTGTTCCAAGAGGAAGATTCGGGTGTGAAGTGGTACCGATCTACAGCGAACATGTGGAATACAGCATAGCACCAAGCGACAAGTACAACTATCTTGTGATCGATTAATAAGATACTTTACAGATGTATAATCAGATTACAGAGCTTTTCATCTGAATAAAAAACTCCCCGGACAATACATCCGGGGAGTTTCTTTTTATTTATCTTTTTTCACAAATACTTTCTGAATGGTCAGAAGTTCTTCTTTATTCATTTTTGAGCTTTTTTCCAGCTTGGCCATAAATGTGGTCACTTCATCAGGGGTTGCGGGCGACCCCAGATTATCACCTTTGCTGTCGAAAGAATCGGCAAGCACTTCTCCTTTTGAATTTAGAATCAGCCAGAAAGGAAGTCCGGCATTTTCTCCTTTGTACTTGTTCATCAGTTCCTGTCCGCCCGGATTTTCAAGTTTTTTCTTTTCTCCTCTTTCCTGAACATCAATATAAGTGGTTACAAATTTCTTATCAAAGATGGGTTTGGTTTCAGGAAGGTTCATATTTTTCTCCATCAGTTTGCACCAGCCGCACCATGAAGCATGGAATACAAGCAGGACATTTTTCTTTTGGGCTTTGGCTTCTGTAAGCGCTTTATTCAGTTCTATATCCGCTTTTTCCTGCGCAGCATTCAGCTGAAACAGAAATAAAGAGGCAACAAGGATTACTTTAAAAAATTTCATTTAAATTTTGTTTTGGATTTACTCATACGAATTTAGCTATTTTTCTTGTGATATCTTTTACTTATCCTGCAATGTCTTACTTCGTTAGAGTATATAAAAGATATAAATCTCATCTGATTAATACTTTGAGCCTTTTGCATAAAAAAACGGCTTCTGTTGTTGAAGCCGTTTTAATATATTTTTCTGACAAATTATTTTTTTAAATCTGCTTTTACATCTTTATAACCATCTGCCACTGCATCTGCACCTTTTACAGCAGTCTTTTTAACACTTTTTGCACCTTTGGTTGCTGTCTTACCTACCCATTTCGTGCCTTTTTTAACTCCTTTTTTTGTAGCTGTTGCTCCTTTTTTAGCTTTGTCTCCAACCCAGTCAGCGCCATCTTTAACTCCTTTTTCTGTGGCTTTTGCTCCTTTTTCAATGGCAGTGCCTACATTTTTTGCTTCCTGTTTTACCGTTTCCTGGGCATGAACAGCTGTTGCAAATAAACCGAACGCTAATAAGGTCAATATATTCTTTTTCATGTTGTCTTTTTTTTTAAGTTAGTTTGATCAATATAACATAAAACAAGCCAAACCTGTATGATATGAAAATAATTTAATTCAATTGAGGAAAAACAATAACAGTCGTTTTCCGTCCCTGCTTTCTTTACTGCTGCAACACGCAACCTGATTATTTCCATCACAATATGTTCAAAATGATCACTTCAGGACAGTTTCATCCACTGAAATAGGCTGTTCAAGAACAATCACCGGTTTTTTCTTTTTCAAGAGATCCAGTAATTTCTGAACTGAAAATGTCAGAATCATATAAAGTACAATTAACAATAATACGGATCCGATACCATGCTGTCTGTATCCGAAAATACCTTTACCCCAGGAAATTAGTATCCATTGGATCATATACATTGAGGTCAGATTCCTGCTGCAGTATTTTAAAAGGCCGGTGAACTTATTATCTTTCATTTTTAAGGTGATCCTGAAAATAATCCACAGGAAAATCAGTGTCCATCCGGCAAAATAGATCACTCCTCCGGGTCCCATGTGATAAAAACCATTGTAATTATAGGCATCAAATCCAAAAACCAAAGGAGCCCCAACAGCAACGAACACCAGTCCTACATACAGCATATTCTTAAATAGCTTCTTGCTGTCATGGTTCAGTTCCAGAAACCATTTTCCAAAAAACATTCCGATGATAATAAAAGACATCCACGGAAATACAGGAAAATAGATGTAAGCAGGATAATCATTGCTGAAAAAAAGATCTGATATATAATTAATCACCGGATAATCAATAATAGTTCCGCTGACTTCTCGGGATACCAATGCAATCAACAATCCGATAGCCAGAATAGCGTATTTATTTTTCACATACTCGCGGATAAAGCCAACAAACAGTAAAGAAATTCCCGCCAATTGTAAGATATCTCCCAGCATGACCAGATACATATATTGTTGTTCTATCGGGCCATGCCAACCATATTTCTGAATAAAATTATCCGGAGCAAACCCTAAAACTGCAGGAACAATAAACTTCATAAAGTTCATGAAAAAAGCAGCTAATAAGAGTAAACCGCCCCTTTTTATTGAGCTTTTTAGACTCTGATGACTGGACGTCATAAAGGTGATCCCCATACAGATCAGGAAAATAGAAGTTCCTCTTCCCAGAAAGACAATAAAACTTCCAATAACGGTCTCCGACTGCGACTTCACGTTCGCATAGATGAGTAAGGTATGGATGATAATCATACCGATCACACTCATACCCTTGATTAAATCCAGTGCTGCAATTCTTTTGCTTTGCTTTTCCATAGTTTTTTAAGTTTTTAATAGGCTACAAAACGTATCATGAATTAATTGATTGAGATTAGGCGATAGCCGTTCTGTAGTGGAATAAATTTCATTTTTATATATTAATATTTACTTATTCTAAATAAAAACAAATATACATATTAAAATTAAATAATAATTTATTCATTAATAAATTATCCTGAATATTCGTCACTAATAATCAAATTATCATCTTATTAAGCATGCTGTAGCTCACTTAACTGGCTCATCTATTTCACAGCAAAAAATTGAAAAACTTATGGAAACAAAAAAACCGCAGTAAACATTGTTTACTGCGGTTGTATAGTTAAAGGTAAGAGTTTACTTACACTTACTTATTTTACTTCTTCGAAGTCTGCATCCTGTACATCATCTGCACCTCCTGCATTAGCTCCGGCGTTTTGAGCACCTGCTCCGGCGTCTCCACCCTGAGCCTGCTGTCCAGCTGCATACATTTCTTCTGAAGCGGCCATCCATGCTGCATCTAAAGCTTCTGTTTTAGCTTTTACATCGTCAACATTTTTAGTTTCGAAAGCTGCTTTCAATTCTGTGTGAGCTGCTTCTACTGCTGCTTTTTTGTCAGCAGAAAGTTTATCACCGAATTCTTTCAACTGCTTTTCAGTCTGGAAGATCAATCCGTCAGCTTTGTTTAAGATCTCAACTTCTTCTTTTCTCTTGGCATCTGCTGCAGAGTTTTCCTGAGCTTCTTTCTTCATTCTTTCGATTTCTTCGTCAGAAAGACCTGAAGAAGCCTGGATTTTGATCGTTTGTTCTTTTCCTGTTCCTTTATCTTTAGCAGAAACGTTCAGGATACCGTTAGCATCAATATCGAAAGTTACTTCAATCTGAGGAACTCCTCTTGGTGCAGGTGGGATATCAGAAAGATCAAATCTTCCGATCTCTTTGTTATCGTTGAACATTGCTCTTTCTCCCTGTCCTACTCTGATGCTTACAGCCGGCTGGTTGTCAGAAGCTGTAGAGAATACTTCAGATTTTTTAGTTGGGATCGTTGTGTTGGCATCAATCAATTTAGTGAATACTGAACCCATTGTTTCGATACCTAAAGAAAGCGGTGTAACGTCAAGAAGCAATACATCTGTTACGTCTCCTGTCAATACTCCTCCCTGAATAGCAGCTCCTACAGCAACTACCTCATCCGGGTTAACTCCTTTTGAAGGTTTTTTACCGAAGAATTTTTCTACTTCTTCCTGGATGATCGGGATTCTTGTAGAACCTCCTACCAATAGTACTTCGTCGATATCAGAAGTAGATAGACCAGCATCTTTCAATGCTTTTGCTACCGGCTCCATAGATCTTCTTACAAGATCAGCAGCCAACTGCTCGAATTTAGCTTTAGTTAAAGTCTTCACTAAGTGTTTAGGACCTGTAGCTGTAGCCGTGATATAGGGTAAGTTGATCTCAGTCTGAGGAGAAGAAGATAACTCGATTTTTGCTTTTTCAGCAGCTTCTTTTAATCTCTGAAGGGCAATAGCATCACTTTTTAATTCTACCCCTTCTTCAGCTTTGAATTCGTCGGCCATCCAGTTGATGATCACATCATCAAAGTCATCACCTCCCAAGTGAGTATCCCCATTTGTAGACAATACTTCGAATACACCGTCTCCTAAATCAAGGATAGAGATATCGAAAGTACCTCCTCCAAGGTCATATACTGCGATCTTCTGATCTTTGTGGCTCTTGTCCAAACCGTAAGCTAAAGCTGCAGCGGTAGGCTCGTTGATGATTCTTTCTACTTTAAGACCTGCAATTTCTCCTGCTTCTTTAGTAGCCTGTCTCTGTGCATCGTTGAAATAAGCAGGAACAGTGATTACTGCTCTTGTTACTTCCTGACCAAGGTAATCTTCAGCTGTCTTCTTCATTTTCTGAAGCGTCATAGCAGAAATTTCCTGTGGTGTATATTCTCTGTCGTCGATTTTTACTTTTACGGTATCATTAGGTCCTGCTACTACTTCATAAGGTACTCTTGAAATTTCTTTAGCATCTTCCTTAAAATGAGTACCGATAAATCTCTTGATAGAGTATACAGTTTTCTTTGGATTCGTTACAGCCTGTCTTTTTGCAGGATCCCCTACTTTTCTCTCACCATCTTCTGTAAATGCTACAATAGACGGAGTCGTTCTTTTACCTTCAGCGTTAGGGATAACAACAGGGTCTTTCCCCTCCATTACAGCAACACAAGAGTTGGTTGTTCCTAAGTCAATTCCAATTATTTTACTCATAATATTTATATTTTTTCTAATTTTTATATTTAATTTACATTCTCAATTTCTCAATATCTGTACCATCTCCTATTTTGTGACAAAATGACAGAACCATGAATTTCCAAAGATAATAATGTCCTCCAGATTATGTTAATTTGTACTATTCAAGACAGTTTGAACATCGGACATCTGTAAAAATTAATCAAAGTTTAACTTTAGAAGTATGAATTAAACTTCACGAATTAGTATTTTTGATAAAATATACACTTTAGAATGTCAGTACACTTTAATCCGCGAGATATTACATGGCTTGCTTTCAATGAAAGGGTTTTACAGGAAGCCATGGACGAAAATGTTCCTTTACATTTAAGAATACGTTTCCTTGGAATTTTCTCCAACAATTTAGATGAGTTTTTCAGGGTGCGTGTAGCCGGATTAAAGCGTGCCATGGATTTTAAAGAAAAAGTGATTGCAGAATCTTTTTATCAGCCGCCTTCCAAAATTCTTCAGCGGATCAATGAAATCGTGATCAGACAGCAGCAGAATTTCGATAAGACCTGGAAACATATTCAGGTTGAAATGGCCAGCCTTAAGGTTTCTATTAAAAATGCTAAAAACCTCACCGCTAAGCAAAAGGAATTTGTAAGACAGTATTTTGACGAAGTGGTGGAATCCAATGTGATCCCGATCCTTCTTCATGAAAATACACCGATGCCTTATTTAAGAGATAAAAGTCTCTATCTGGGAGTTGCCATGAGAAAAAAAGACTGGCAGTATTCCAGTAATTATGCGATTATTGAAATTCCATCACGTTTTGTGGGAAGATTTGTCCTGCTGCCAACGGAAGACCCTGAAGAAAAGAATGTCATGCTGCTGGAAGATGTGATTACATTCAACCTTCCGCATATTTTCTCTTATTTCGGCTATGACGAATTTGCCGCCAATGCTTTTAAAGTAACCAAAGATGCAGAACTGGAACTGGATAATGACATCCGGACCAACTTCGCAGAAAAAATAGAAAAAGGACTTAAAAACAGAAGGAAAGGAAAACCGACCCGTTTTGTCTTTGATAAAGATATGGATAAAGCCCTGCTGGAGCTTCTTATCCGAAAATTAAACTTAACGAAAAAAGACAGCATCATTCCTGGTGGAAAAATTCACAATTTCAAACACTTTATGGATTTCCCGGATGTATTTGAAACCTACGCAAGACCGGTAGAGAGATCTTCTTTTACCCATCAGGCTTTTGAACATGGCGAAAGAGTGACTGATGTTATTTTAAAGAAAGATGTTCTCCTATCCTTCCCGTACCACAAATACAACCCTGTGATCGATCTTCTGCGTGAAGCGGCCATGGATCCGGATGTAAAATCTATACAAATTACAGCGTATCGTCTTGCCGGCAACTCAAAGATCAGCAATGCACTCATCTACGCTGCAAGAAATGGAAAGGAAGTAACGGTCATGCTGGAACTTCAGGCAAGGTTTGACGAAGAGTCCAATCTGAAGTGGAAAGAAATGTTTGAGCCCGAAGGAATCAATGTTCTTGTTGGTCTTCCGAATAAAAAGGTACACGCCAAACTCTGCATCATTAAAAAAAGAGCTCACAATAAAACACTCCAATATGGTTTTGTAAGTACCGGAAATTTCAACGAAAAAACAGCAAGGATCTACGGTGATCATTTATTGATGACGGCTGACCGTGGCATCATGGCAGATATCAATAAGGTATTTAATGTCCTGAAAAAACCGAAAGATGATTTTCTACCGGTGTTGAAAACCTGCAAAAACCTGATGATCTGTCCGCTATTTATGCGTGAAAAGATTGTTCACCACATCGATAAAGAGATTGAAGAAGCCAAAGCGGGAAGAAAAGCGGAGATCATCATCAAGGCCAATTCTATGAGTGACAGAGCCCTGATAGAAAAGCTTTACGAAGCTGCCTATGCCGGAGTGATTACAAAAACCATTGTAAGAGGAATCTATTGCCCGGTGAATCAAAAGGAATTTAAAGAAAAAATAAAAGCGATAAGCATCGTAGACGAATACCTGGAACATGCCAGGGTCATGTATTTCTATAATAAAGGCGCAGAAGACATCTACATCTCCTCTGCCGACTGGATGACCCGAAATCTGGACTACAGAATTGAGGCTGCAGCGAAGATCACAGACAAGGAACTTAAGAAGGAATTGAAAGATATTCTGGACATTCAGTTGAGAGATAACGTAAAAGCTCGTATTTTAGACAAAAAATTGAGCAACGAGTATGTCAGGAATGATAAAAAGGAATGCCGTTCTCAAATAGAAACCTACAAATATTTAAAAGCTAAAACAAGCAAAAAATGAAGATCGCAGCGATAGATATAGGGAGCAACGCCGCCAGACTTCTGATCAATGAAGTAAAGATCAGCAACAGAAAACCTGAATTTATAAAACTTAATCTTTTGAGAATCCCCCTGAGGCTGGGAATGGACGTGTTCACCATGGGCATGATCGGTGAGGAAAGGGAAAAAATGGTCATCGATTCGATGAAAATTTTCAGCGACCTTATGAGGATCTATAAGGTGGAGCATTACCGTGCCTGTGCCACCAGTGCCATGCGCGATGCCTCGAACGGCAATGAAATCATCAGACAGGTGAAGGAAACTTCGGGCATCAATATAGAGATTATCTCCGGTGACGAAGAAGCAACACTAATCTACGAAAACCATGTTGCAGAAGGTCTTGACAAAGAATTCGCCTATTTGTACATCGACGTGGGAGGAGGTTCCACAGAACTTACTTTTTACGAAAACGGAAAAATGGTATACGAAAAATCGTTCAACATCGGAACTATCCGACTTCTGAATAACCTGGTTACTCCAGAAAACTGGCAGGAAATGAAGGATGAGATCAAAGATAATATTGTCAGCAAAAGACCCATCGTAGCTATCGGTTCCGGTGGTAATATCAATAAGGTTTTCTCCATGAGCAAAACCAAGGACGGAAAACCGATGACGCTTGCCCATCTTAAAAAGGTGTACAAAGAGTTCAATGAGCTTTCTGTAGAGGAAAGAATGACCAAACATAATCTCAGAGAAGACCGAGCGGATGTTCTTGTCCACGCTTTGAGAATTTTCAATAATGTAATGTCATGGTCGGATATCAACAGAATTTTTGTTCCAAAGATCTCCGTAGCAGACGGATTGATCCACAATATTTTCAGTCAGCTGCACGAAAAAAAATAAATTTCTTACCCAGTATATTTTAAAAACCGGTCATCTTTGGCTGGTTTTTGTTTTATGTAAAAAACTGTGCATCAATATTATCTTCGGAAATGTATTTTTTTACTGTAAATTTAAAGTAATACGCTATCTTAGTACGTCATGCATAATATCAACAGAAGAAAATGAATCCAATCAAAATAATTCTTACAGGCGCAACCGGTATGGTAGGTGAAGGTGTTTTAATGGAATGCCTTGAAAATCCCAATGTTTCAGAAATATTAAGCGTAAGCAGAAAGCCTTCCGGAAAAAAACACGCCAAGCTCAAAGAATATTTAGTTCCGGATTTCCTGGCCATAGATCTCAGCGATGAAAACCTGAAAGGCTATGATGCCTGCTTTTTCTGTGCAGGAATCAGCAGCGTAGGCATGAATGAGGAAGAGTATACGAAGATCACATACGACACCACCATTCATTTTGCCAAGGTCGTTCTGAACCAAAATCCGGATATGGTTTTCAATTATGTGTCAGGAGCTCATACAGACAGCACAGAAAGCGGAAAGCAGATGTGGGCAAGGGTGAAAGGCAGAACCGAAAATGCATTGAAAAAACTGGGCTTCCGAAATGCGTTCAATTTCCGTCCAGGATTCATGAAACCCGTTGAAGGTCAGATGCATGTAAAATGGTTCTTCAAACCTATTATTTGGATTTTTCCTGTTTTTTTACCTTCAAAATCATTAACTTTACACGAAGTGGGCAGAGCAATGATCAATGGCGTAGATAAAGGTTATCCCACATCAGTTTTGGAAATCAGGGACATTAAAAATTTAGCGATATGAGAGATATGGTAAAAAGAATTGTTCTGGTCATCTTTGTACTCCTGGTCCTGACTGCGGTTTCAGGTTATTTTTATATGCAGAAACATCCGATAGATGGAAAAACATCTGTGAATAAAACAATGAATATCACAGGAAGTAAAGTCAGCAAGTAAGGTAACAAAAGGATGGGTTTTGCTGTTTTATATTACATTTCAGTAGCAACTGTTACCTGTTTGTTAAACATTTCTTAAAATTCCATTAAAATACTTGCGAGGTATAAAGTTCATTTTTGCATAAATCTAATGCAAGTAAAAAATGACCAACAACTATCTATTAAAAGGATCTGTCATTGCCGCATTCTTCCTTCATGGCGGGCTTTTCGGACAGACACTTATCCATTACTGGAATTTTAACAACAATACATCTGCTGCATCCATTACCACTCCCTCTTCCACTTTGGTAAGCGGATCTCTTGCTGCCATAGCCGGAGGAACCAGTGAAATAGATTTTGCGGGCGGCACCGGACAGAATTTCAATGTTGATAATTTAAATACAAGAAATGGTGATCCGTCCGGAACCCATTTGCGATTCAACAATCCGATAGGAGGCGCTTTACAGTTCAATCTTCCTACAACAGGGTATCAGAATGCCGTTGTCAAATTTGCAACAAGACGATCCGGACAGGGCGCAGGAACTCAATCATGGTCTTATTCAACGGATGGAACTACTTTTGTTCCGTACCAGACCATCAATCCTCAGGATGCCAATCCGCAGCTTGTCACTTTTGATTTTTCTGCAGTTTCAGGTGTTTCCAATAACCCGAATTTTAAATTAAAGGTAGAATTCTCCGCTACAGGAGGCGGAACGGTAGGCAATAACCGTTTTGATAATTTTACAATGGATGCCACTGCATCCGGAGGTGCTGACACGACTCCTCCTACGACCACTTATCTTCCCGCTCATAACACAAATAATGCTTCCACCACTGTAAACCCCACTATTTCTTTCAATGAAAATGTAAGGCTTACAGACAATTCCGCGATCACCGATTCTAATGCACAAAATCTTGTAGATTTCCGTATCGGAAATGCTTCAGGTACTTCAGTTCCCTTCACGACCACTTTCATCAATAATAAAATCACAGTAATTCCTACGGCTGCACTTATTCCCGGGCAGACCTATTATCTGGCTCTAAAACCCAATACGGTTGAGGATTTAAGTGATAATGGGGTTACAGCGGTAACATCTAGCACTTTTACAACAGCCGGAACGACGATTTCTCTGGATAAAAATTTCATCAAAGTGAATGAAAATGCAGGAAATCCGGCTTTCAAAATCAATGTTACCAATCCTTCGGCAGCTACGGTTAATCTTGTGGTAAAACCTGCTCCGTTCAGTACTGCCAACAGCAGTGATTTCACGTTAGCCAGTCAGACCATCAACATTACGCCTTCTACAACAAGTTATACGGTGAATATTCCAATCATCGATGACACATTGGAAGAGCAGCAGGCAGAATATTTTGTCCTAAGTCTTGAAAATCCAACCGGGGCAACAATTTCAGGCGATAACGCGGCCACTGTTTATATTGTGGATAATGATAAACCTGCTCCGGTTCCTTCAGGGCAGATTCAGCTGAGCTATGTCGGAAGTTTTGACCCTTCCGGAAACAATAACAGTTCTACAGAGATTGTAGTTCATGATCCTGCCAGCCAAAAGTTATTTACCATCAGTTCGATCACAGACGTATTTGATATCATTGATTTCACTAATCCGAACGCTCTTTCCGTAGTTAAAACAGTAAATATGGCACCCTATGGAGGAATCACAAGTATTGCCGTTAAAAACGGAATCATTGCAACGGCTTCCCCTAATGCTGATCCGCAGCAGAACGGTTCGGTAGTCTTTTTTGATATTAACGGAAACTTCCTGAAACAGGTAACGGTAGGTGCTCTTCCCGATATGATCACCTTCACTCCGGACGGAACAAAAGTGATTACAGCCAACGAAGGTGAGCCTAATGATGCTTATACCATAGATCCTGAGGGAACGATCAGTATTATTGATATTTCGGATGGTATCGGAAATCTGGCACAGAGCAATGTCACCACTCTTAATTTTAACAGTTTTGATTCCCAAACTGCGGCTTTAATGGCTACAGGATTAAGAAAAGTAAGAACCAACAATACCCTTTCTCAGGATCTGGAACCTGAATATGTAACGGTAAGCTCAGACAGTCAGAAAGCCTGGGTAACGCTTCAGGAAAACAATGCTGTAGCCGAAATCAATTTAGCCACAAAAACAATTTCAGGAATCTGGGGATTGGGTAAAAAAGATATGAGTCTTCCAGGTAACGGTTTTGATGCTTCAGATAACAATGGTGAAGTACTGATCGCGAACTGGCCTGTAAAAGCCTACTACATTCCGGATGCCGTTCAGAATTACAAAATAGGAAATACCCATTATATCGTAACCGCTAACGAAGGTGACGAAAAAGATCTTTCAGGATACAGCGAAAGAACCACGGTGGGAGCGAATACATATGCATTGGATCCTGTTCTCTTCCCTCAGGCATCTGTTTTAAAGGCATCTTATAATTTAGGCAGATTCAGGGTTTCCAGTGCGACAGGAAATACGGATGCAGATTCGGATTTTGAAGAAATTTCAGCTTTGGGAGCACGTTCATTCTCTATTTTTAATGCCGATACCAAACAATTGGTTTATGACAGTGGTGACCGGTTTGAAAGATATATTGCAGCCAATCATCCACTCATCTTTAATGCCGATAATGAAGGCAACGGTGCCAAGAACAGAAGCCGTGCGAAAGGCCCGGAGCCGGAAGGCGTTGCTTTGGCGATTATCAATGGACAGACTTACGCTTTCATTACTCTGGAAAGAACCGGAGGTGTAATGGCTTATAATATTACCGATCCCAATAATCCTACGTTTACCGATTATAAACATTCCCGTTCTACCTCAGCGTATGGTGGTGACAACGGTCCTGAAGGAATTACATACATCGCGCCGGCCAATACAACAACCGGAAAAGGTTATGTGATTATCGCCAACGAGATCAGCGGAACATTATCCATGTATGAAGTAGCTTCTCCTCCAACATTGGGAACCGGTGAAGTAAAAACAGAGAAAGCAACCTTCAATGTTTTCCCTAATCCTGTAACGAAAGGAAATGTGCTGTACTTCAACAGAGCGCAGGATTATGAACTTTATGATATGTCAGGAAAAATGCTTGGAAAAGAGAGAAATGCTTTGACAATAGATACTTCAAAACTTTCTGCGGGCGTTTATCTGGTGAAAACTTCAGAAGGACAGGTGAAGAGGGTAATTGTGAAATAGTGAGAGGTTGCGGGATTCGGGGTACGGGTTTGAGAGTCGGAGGGTTTGAGAGTTTCGAACTTTATCCGTCTGAAATCTTGGTTCTTGGTTCTTGAATCTACAATTCACCATTCACTTGCGAAGCAAAATTGACCATTGACGTTTTCTCAATCTCAATCTAAGCCTAAAGTCTAGTGTCTGCAATCTGTCATCTTAAATCTTGACAGCATTATACAAATAGAAATGCCTTACAAATATAATTGAGTTGATGGGGTCCCGGATTTTCCGGGGCTTTTTGTTTCTTGACATGGCAGAACAGCCGGAAGACAGAAAGATGCAGTGATCATAACACAAAGGTCTACTTCTGTTTAAAAATCATTAAAAATATAGCTTACTGACGAACCCGAATAAACATTTATTTAGCTTTACGCTTCAAGACCCACTGATTGGTGATGGCAGGATTCCATCTTTTAACTTCCCCTATTTTAATAGAGTCATCTTTAGAAAACGTAGAACAGTCAAAATACATAATACTGTCTCCTTTGATAACGTAACACTGATTGGTATGCGGCAGCTTTTTAAAGAAAATCCCCTTTTTGACCTCCAAAAATACCTTCTCTGAATTTCTGATACTTATTCCATCATCACCAGAATCTGTATGAATATTTAAATATAAAGATCCTCCTTTTATACGCATGACATCATATATTTTCCCTTTAATTGCTTTAGGAAAATATTCAGACTTCATATCATTTATATATGAATTTGGATCTGAATTGAAATACATAATCACAGCTAGAATCAGGAAAATAATCATAAAATGTTTAATATTCTTTTTCATCGTCAATAAAAACGGAAAATTACAGAAAATTCATATAAAAGACAGACCAGTTTTAATTAAATGGTCCATACATTAAAAGACTCAGGCGGAAAGCTTCGCTTTCCGCCTGAATTCACAAAAAAGACAGGTCATAAAAACCTGTCTTTACAATATCATTTATTTGAATTATGCCTGTGGACTATCTCCTTTCGGAGCTTCATTTCCCAGATTCATATCATCAAAATTCTTTTTCTCTTTCTTCTCCGGAACTGTTATAATTTTAACCTCATCCTGCTTTCCTTTCAGATATTCCGGTAAATTAAGACCGGCCATATTAAACAGATCGTTCAGCGGTGGTACTGTTTTCATCATTCCTGAAACGAAATTGGCGGTAGAGCCGTTTCCGTCCTGGCCGTTTCCGCTGTCCCAAACCGTAATTTTATCGATTTTAATATTTTTAACAGCTTCTACCTGGGTTTTAACCAATTCAGGAAGTTTTTCAATTAACAGCAACTGGAAGGCACTGTTGGTATCGCCTCCCGCAGCCTGTACGATCTTATCGTAACCCTGAGCCTGTTTGGTAAGGATTTCATAAAGACCTTTTGCTTCCGCTTCCATTTTAGCGAAAATAGCGTCTGCTTCCCCTTTTGCCTGTAGTCTGATTTTCTCAGCTTCTGCCTGCGCATCAATGATCGCTTTCTGTTTTGCGATTTCTGCGTGTACTACAATATTCGCCTGTTGGGTTGAACGTTCTCTTTCTCCCCTTGCGACTTCCGCTTTCTGTTCCGCCAGGTAAGATTCCTCCAAAGATCGTGCAGCCTGTACTTTTTCTGCAGCTGTTGCAATTCTCAATGCCTCTGCTTCTTTTTCTCTTCTTTCGGCATCAGAGTTGGCAATCGTAATTTTTGCTTCGTTTTCCCCTTTTACAGCGATAGAGTTCGCCAGAGAAGTCGCAATTCTCGATTCCTTTGCAGCTTCTGCCTTACCGATGGATTCGTCTTTTATTGCAGAGGCAATACTGATCTCTTTATCTTTTTGTGTGATCGCAATCTTTACGTCTCTGTCTCTTTGCGTTTCGGCGATCTGCGTGTCTTTTTCTCTGTCGGCAATTGCTTTTCCGGTTTCCCCGATCTTTGTTTGCTCGGCAACACTGATGATCGCTTCGTTAATCGCTTTTGCTGCCGCTTCTTTACCCAAAGCTTCGATATATCCAGACTCATCTCTGATATCCGTAACGTTCACGTTGATCAGCTTTAAACCGATTTTCTTTAATTCCGTATCTACGTTTTTAGAAATATTGTCTAAGAATTTATCTCTGTCTGAGTTGATCTCTTCGATCGTCATCGTAGCAATCACCAAACGAAGCTGACCGAACAGGATATCTTTGGAAAGTTCCTGAATCTGCTCCTGAGCCAATCCCAATAATCTTTCCGCTGCATTTCCCATAGAATCAGGTTCTGTAGAAATAGCGATGGTAAACCTACACGGTACATCTACACGGATATTCTGCCTGGATAGGGCATTGGTAAGATTGGCCTCGATAGAAATAGGTTTTAAATCGAGGTAAGCAAAATCCTGAATAACAGGCCATACGAAAGCACCGCCTCCATGGATACATTTTGCTGAGCTGCCGCCCGTTTTACCGTAAATAACCAAAATTTTATCCGACGGACATCTTTTATACCTTGAAATAAGGGCCAAAAATGTGACGAATAATACAAATACGATAACTAATGTTAAAATAAGACTTCCTGGTATTGCCATAAATAGTTTTTATAAAATGGTTGATAATGAATTAAATTTTTGAAACGACAAGGATCTTGTCATAGATGTAGGTTACCCTCACCGAATGACCGGATGGGATATTTTCCTTTTCTTCCGTCATTGCGGGAAGTTCATGGCTGGTTCCGTTCACAGAGATTGTGATCTTTCCTTTGCCGCTCATATCTGCCGGAATGGTAAGATAAACTTCTCCTGCCCTGCCGATGAGGTTTTCCATCTTAAAGGTATTGTCTTCCGTAAGCTTCATGATCTGAAGGATAAGGATAAAGAACAAGAATATAAATCCGGCGCCTACAAGCACGGCCACAAAGATGAGCAGTGATTTGTTTCCTATCGAACCATAGAATGCCACACCACTCCATCCGAATCCTAAAAGGAAGTTGACAAGGTTTCTGAAAGAAAATAACTGAAAAGGACTGTCAGCATGACTATCTCCGCTAAAATCAGCGTGAGCTACATCTCCATGACTGCCTCCGACAAATGTAAGGACCGTTTGAATCAGAAAGATAAAGCTGGCTGCGATGGCCGTATACCAGAACCCCTGTTGAAGTGGCTCTAAGTTTTGCAGAAATTCAAACATATGGTGCGTTTTTAACAAATATAATTAAAAAAGCTCAATAAGACCAATAAAAAACAGCATAAAACACACCTTTACAATATGGATTTGTGTGGTTTAAAAAAACAATTTTATTTGCCTTAAAACGCTCTAAAGTCCTTTTAAAGGGGATAAATTTTCAATACCTTCGCCGCTTTAAATATAATCATGAATAAAATTTTTACAAGTGTAGCACTGATGTTTGCATTGACCAGCATCAACGCTCAAATTATCAATTTAGATCCAAATTTTGGAAGTGGAGGAATGGTCTCGTTTCCATTAAACGGAGAAGCAGATGATCTGCAAATTTCATTAAGTCCGGACAATAAAATCTTTGCTTACGGAAAAGACATTACATCAGGGAATACTAACCCTAATAAAATTTATAAATTAAATCTTGACGGAAGTTTGAATATCGGTTTTGGAAATGGCGGAATACTGACGCTTCCCAACTACATCAGTGATTTTAAGGTAGTCCCTTATGGAAACAATAAAATTCTTGTCACATTTCAAAGAACATCAAATGATGCTTCTGCTGAAACAAGTATCCTGAGATATGATCTTAATGGTATTTTAGATTCCGGTTTCGGAAATAATGGTGAATTTAAAACTTCTTATGAGGGAACAAACGGTTTTAGGTACAACAATGTGATCGTTCTCTCCGATCAGTCTATTATTCTAGCGACAGGGAGCCGGTTTATAAAGTTATCTTCAAATGGAAGTATTGATACTTCTTACGGGAATAACGGAATGATCAATCAATCTAACAGTGGAAATATTCAGCTTTCCAATTCTGATATACTTGCTTTTTATGATCATAAAATTGATAAAATCAGTACCACTGCAGCCCCTGTCAATACATTTGGAACCAATGGAACTTTTACCTACCCGGGTTCAGGAAACTACTTTTCAAAACAAGCCTCAGATAACAGCATCCACACTTTAGATTTCGATGCCAATGTCTTCTACAACATCAGTTCTACCGGAACCACTTCCAATATCTTATCATTGACTGATGACAACAATACCCTGGATTTCTACACTGATTTTAGCTTTGCAGGAAATAAAACGTACTTCGTAGGCACAACATCTACCGCAACTCCATTCATCGTGAGCTATAATAATTCCGGCAGCATCAGCCCTCTGAATGCTCAAAACTCTTATAAAGAAACTGCATTGCCTGAAGGAAATTACACTTCAGTTTTAGCAAAAGACAATGTAATTTACGTAGGAGGTGACAAAAAAGACCTTTCAGCCAACAAATGGTATTACGTAGTGGCAAAATATAATGTATCGGCATCTCATTTATCAATACATGACATCCAGCCGGAAAGCCCAATTTCGTTTGAAAATCCTGCTACATCCAATTTGGTTTATTCGTCAAAAGAAAAAATAAGAAAAATTGAGCTCTATTCTGCAGACGGAAAGCTATTAAAAACAGTAACTGAAAATAATTCCAATATATCAAACCTGACTCAAGGTGTTTATCTTGTAAAGACTGAATTTGATAACGGAAAAACAATAACAAAGAAGTTAATTAAAAACTAATGATCTTATAAAAAGCCCATAGACTTTAAAGGTTAAATTTGATTATTAACCTTTAAAGTCTGTATATTTTACAACTTGAAATAAGATATAAATCTTTATTCTGTAAAATTTATGGGTAATTTTCATATTAATGATCTGAAATCAGAACAAAAAAAGACAGGCTGAAAAAACCTGTCTTTAAAAAATATTTCGTGTAATTTTTTACTCTACATTGATTACTTTTTGAATCTCCGGAGCATGTTGCTTGATGGTATTTTCTACGCCCAGTTTCAGGGTCGAGAAATTCAGCGAGCATCCGGAACAGTTCCCCAAAAGTTTTACAAAAACCTGGTTATCCTTCACGTCAATAAGCTCGATATCACCTCCATCCTTGTTCAGGAACGGCCTGATGCTTTCCAGAGCTTCCATTACTCTCGTTACTGTATCTTCGTGTGTTATATTTGTTTCCATATTTCTTTAGTTCAATTCGGTTTTTTTTCAAACTTAATTGAAAATAATTATTTTTTAGCTTTCGGCGAGCATCCCGCCATCGTTGAAATCTTGACAGCTTCTGTAGGCGGAAGATTTTTATTTCTTTCCAGTAGACTTTCTACCATTTTTCTTGCCGTTTCAGTGTAGATTTCTTCAATTTTAGAGCCTTCCTGAAGCGCAGCTGGTCTTCCGACGTCTCCTGCTTCTCTGATACTCTGAATCAACGGAATCTCTCCCAGTACCGGAATTCCCAGATCCTCAGCAAGATACTGAGCTCCCTGTCTTCCAAAGATGTAGTACTTGTTATCAGGAAGTTCTTCCGGCGTAAAATACGCCATATTTTCGATTAATCCAAGAACCGGAATGTTAATACTTTCCATCTGGAACATCGCGATTCCTTTTCTTACGTCTGCTAAAGCTACGTGCTGAGGTGTACTTACGATCACCGCACCTGTTACAGGTACTTCCTGAATAATGGATAAGTGAATATCTCCTGTTCCCGGAGGAAGGTCGATCAGTAAGAAATCAAGTTCTCCCCAGGCTGCATCTCTGATCATCTGGTTCAAAGCTTTTGAAGCCATAGGACCTCTCCAGACTACGGCCTGATTGGCTCCTGAGAAATAACCGATAGAAAGCATTTTTACCCCGTAGTTTTCAACAGGTTTCATCTTACTTTTTCCGTCAACGTCTACAGAAATCGGTTTTTCACCTTCCGTATCAAACATGGTAGGAACAGATGGTCCGTAAATATCGGCATCCAGTAATCCTACTTTGAAACCCATTTTAGCTAAAGTCACTGCCATATTCGCAGCCACTGTAGATTTTCCAACACCTCCTTTTCCGGATGCAATCGCAATAATATTCTGAATTCCCGGGATCTGTTTACCTTTGATCTGGCTTTGCTGGATCTCACTCGGTTCCGGAGAAACAATTTTAAGTTTTAAGTGAATATCCTCTCCAAACTCACTGGCAAAAGCCTGCTTCATCGCTGCCTCCAGCTTTTTCTTTTCGTGCATTGCCGGTGAATGGGCGGTCATGTCTATATACACATCGTTACCCATAATTTGAAAGTTACTCACCAAATCATCTACTTCTATCTCTTTAAGGAAATCTTGAACCTGTTCTTTCGTCAACATACTAAATATAAATTGTTCACAAATTTACGGTTTTTTTTAATAATTTAGAATCAATAAAATCTATAACCCCATGTGATAAATAAGATGACAAAAGAGAGGTCTTTCCTATTTCTTATCTTCACCTTTATCATGTCCATTCACCATCATAAAATATTACCCATGAATTCCACCGCCTATCCTTCTAAATATGCTTCTCCGAAAGGAATTTTCAACGTCGGAAAGACCAGGTTCAAATGGTATGATCTCGCTGAAGATCCAGCTAGTGTTTCATCTCATGATATCCATAATGCTAAAATATGTATTGAAAATGCTGTTGAAAATTTTCAGAACAAAGAAGATCTCGGATTTGTCATCATGCACAGATGCGGCGAAAAATATTTACTTCTGGTCTGTACGTGGAGAAGCGAAAACGAACTCTGGGAAAGTGTTTACTATGATGGTTCCGGAACCTTTGAAGTCTGGGACAGAAATACAGTTCATCTTCCGACCTATTGCGTATGGGAAATGGGCATTGTATATCACGAATCCCAATCCTGGAAAAAATTCCTGGGCACAGACCGTACAGAACCTCATCAGCAAGATTATTTACATGATATTTTCGAAGCGGAAGTTTAAGTTTTTTACCAAAAAAGGCGCAAAAGTTTTTTACACTTAAGTTAGCTTCGTTTATCATTTAATTCGCCCTGTTTTTCTCATCAAACTTTACACTACGGTCCGCCCCCTTCACCTTTTTATTCCCAAATGTATACGTCGCTGATAAAGTAAGCCTTCTGGCATCGTAATAATTATTGTAATAGTGGGTCCCTGTTGTATAATAGATTTCTCCACGGCTTCTCCCTTGTTTAAAGATATCCGAGACCAATAGATTCATCTGCAGAGTCTTCTCCATAAGGCTCAATTTAAGCCCTGCAGTAACAAGTCCTGCGTAATTCATATAGGAATTCCCAGAATTGGATGGCAGTCTGAACCAGTAATTGAAGATCAGCTGCACAGTTTTACTTTTATTAAGCGAAAGATTGTTCTGAAAATCAAAATTATAACTGTTTCCTTTTCTGGAGGCGGCATCAGTAGCAAAAACTTTCGTTTCCATATAAGAAACGTCCGTAGAATAATTGGCTTCCCAGAATTTAAAGAAGGTATCAGAATAATTGACCGTGATTCCCATACTGTTCTGGTTGTAATAATTTGCAAACGTACTGATCCTGTTTTCGCCCTGCAGATTGGCCAGCTGCCCAAATGCTTCTACCGTTCTCTGGAAATACGCAGATGTGGACAGTTTCCCTTTATAAACATGTGAAATTTCAAAATTATGGTTGATAGAAGGTGTCAGCAATGGATTTCCGGTAAAGTAAGAATTCACATTGATGTACCAACGGTAAGGATTGATCGCGCGGAATCCCGGTCTGTTGATCCTTTTAGAGTAATTTAAATTGAAAGTATTGTTTTCATCGCTTTTATAGCTGATATAAGCCGTAGGAAAGAATTTTCCGTAGGAGTTTTCTGTCTGCTGCCCTGAGGTTAAGGAATTTCCGTTCACTGTGGAATATTCATAGCGCAATCCTGCTTTTGCTGACCATTTTTCATTGAACTCTTTTTCAAAGCTGACATACGCCGCGTAGTTTTTTTCATTGTACTCAAATACATTGCTTTTTAAAGGATCTGTGATAAAATTTCCATTCGTCAGATTCTGATAAGAAATATCTGAATTGTTATCAAAATTGGTGAACTTGACTCCGGTTTCCATCTTTGCAAATTGGTATGGCAGGGTAAGATCAGCCTGTCCTGAGTAAATTTTATAATCAACAGTAGAAGGTGTTCTCACTACAAAATCGTCACCCGAACTTTCTGTAGTAGTAAAATCAATCAGACTTTCCGGGATATTGGAAAAATAATTTCCGGTAATGCTCAGTTTATGACCCTGCTTTCCAAACTTAAGATCGTAATATCCGCTTATCATCTGCTGAAGGCTATTGGCGCGGTGTTCCGCATAAGTAGACAGCGTATTCGTATACATTCCGTTCTGGAAATATCTCGACGTATTCTGAACATCCATATTGGAATGCCCAAAACCGTAATCGTAAATAAATCCTACATTGGATTTGGCATTAATCCGATAATCAACACTTAAATTAGCCCCAATTCCATTTCCGAAATCCCTTCTTTCATCCGAACTTTTTAGCCCGTCTGCACCATCAATGGTATAGTTTTCATAGGACCGTTTTTGATAATCGTAATGCCTTAATTTCAGTGAAGATCTTAGTTTTTCATTTTGATAATTGACTGTTGCATTATTTGAAAACCCGGTGTAAGTCTGTTGCTGAAGACTTGTTGTGAGACTTCCGCTCCAACCCAAGTTTTGATTTTTCTTTAAAACGATATTGATGAGCCCGCTATTTCCCTGCGCTTCATATTTTGCCGGAGGAGTCGTGATTACCTCGATCTTTTCTATATTCTCGGATCTTAAACTTTTTAGATACGTTACCAGCTCACTTCCTGAAAGATTTAGCATTCTGTCATTAATCATCACAGCGACTCCGCTTTTTCCAACGATTGAAATTCCTGCATTCTCATCCACTTTAAGCAATGGTGTCGTTGATAATGCTTCTGCTCCATCCATTCCCTGTGAAGCCACAGAATTGGATACATTAAAGATGAGACGGTCAGCCTTTCTTTCAATTAATTTTTTCCGGGCGGTAAGTGTGACGCCTTCAATTTGTTTTTCCTGTTTTTTCTCAAGGAAAAAATCATGCTTGGTCTCTCCGTTTATGGTAATTTCTGCTGAAGATACTTCTGCTCCGTCCTGGATCAGTTTGATATTATAATTTCCGTTATCCGGAAGTTTTAAAGAATAATTTCCTTTTTCATCTGAAATAGCCGTTTGTCTGGTCTGGCCTTTTACTGCAACAATTTCTGTGTATGAAACTGAATTTCCTGTCTGTGTTATTTTTCCTGTGATGCGCTGCGAAAAAGCAAGAACCGGCAGAAGCAGCACCACAGAAATTAATGTTTTCTTCATGTATTTTGTAGTAATAGTTTTTAATAAGACAATTCCTGACTTTCTTTTATTACATTCCGTTCTGCTGTTTTTTCAATATATTCGTGGACATAAATTGATGATATGAAAAACAGACTGGCCGTTTTCTCTTTATGCATTGCCCAGATCCTATATTCCCAGAATTATTCTCAGTATGTCAACCCTTTTATAGGAACCGGAGGCCACGGTCACACCTTTCCGGGAGCTATTGTTCCGTTCGGAATGGTACAGCTTTCACCGGACACGAGGATAGACGGAAGCTGGGACGGATGCAGCGGATATCACTATTCGGATTCTGTGATTTACGGTTTTTCACATACGCATCTCAACGGAACCGGGGTTTCGGATTACGGAGATATCATGCTGATGCCTACGATGGGTAATGCAAGCTTAAATTCTAAAGACTATTCATCCAAATTCTCGCATAAAAATGAAAAAGCTTCGGCCGGATTTTATTCTGTTAAACTGGACAAAAACAATATCGATGTCCGTCTGACCACCACCCAAAGAGTCGGCTATCACGAATATACTTTTAACAAGTCAGGAACAGCCAATATCATTCTTGACCTCAACCACAGGGACAAATTACTGGAAGGTGAGGTAAAAATCATTGATGATAAAACCATTGAAGTTTTCAGGAGAAGCGAAGCATGGGCTACCAATCAACAGATCTACGCCAGGATTGAGTTTTCAAAACCCATGTTTGAAACAAACGCATATGAAGAACATGCCATAGTGCCAAAAGGTACTATACAAAAAAACAACTTTTATTATGGAACTAAAGTAAAAATTGCTTTTTCCAATCAAGTTAAAAAAGGTGAGAAAATTCTTGTAAAAGTCGCTATTTCCCCGACAGGTTATGAAGGAACGGAGAAAAACATGCTGGCAGAAGGAAAATCCAATGATTTTGAAGCGGTAAGAAAACAGGCCGAAACCGATTGGAACAAAGAACTTTCAAAAATTGAAGTTAAATCTGATGATAAGGATAAACTTTCTGTCTTTTATACCGCGTTATACCATGTTTTCACCCAACCGAACATCAATATGGATGTGGACGGAAGATACAGAGGCCGCGATAATAAGCTTTATACCACAAAAGGATTTGACTATTACTCCGTATTCTCGCTTTGGGATACTTTCAGAGCTGCTCATCCGCTGATGACTCTGATCAACAGAAAAAGAACAGCAGATTTCATCAATACTTTTATTAAACAGTATGAACAGGGCGGAAAACTTCCGGTGTGGGAACTGGCTTCCAATGAAACGGAATGTATGATCGGCTACCACTCTGTTTCCGTAATAGCAGATGCGATGGCGAAAGGAATTAAAGGATTTGATTATGAAAAAGCATTCCAAGCCTCTAAAAACTCTGCCATGTTGGATATCTTCGGTTTAAATGCTTACAAACAGAACAATTACATCAGCATTGATGATGAACATGAAAGTGTTTCCAAAACGGTAGAATATGCCTACGATGACTGGTGTATCGCTCAAATGGCTAAAATTTTAGGCAAAAAAGAAGATTATCAGTATTTTATGAAGCGTTCCCAGAACTGGAAAAACCTTTATAACCAGAACAGCGGCTTTATGCAGCCAAGAAAGAACGGAAACTGGTATGAACCTTTTGATGCAAGAGAAGTGAACAATAATTATACGGAAGGAAATTCATGGCAATATTCCTATTCTGTACAGCAGGATATTCCAGGCCTGATCGCAGCTCATGGTGGTAAAGAAAAATTTGAACAATTTATTGATGCTATTTTCGCAGCACCGGATAAAACAACGGGCAGAGAGCAGGCAGATATTACGGGTCTTATGGGACAATATGCCCAGGGAAATGAACCGAGCCATCACATCGCCTATCTGTACAATTATGTAGGAAAGCCGGAAAAGACAGACGCCAAAATCAAATATATTCTTGATAACTTCTATAAAAATACACCGGACGGGCTCATTGGAAATGAAGACTGCGGACAGATGAGTGCGTGGTACATTCTAAGCTCGATGGGAATTTATTCCGTGACTCCCGGACTTCCGGAGTGGCAGACAACGACGCCTTATTTTGATGAGGCTAAAATCCATCTGGAAGACGGCACTACAAAAGTCATTACAAAAAACACCAGCAAATCTGAGCTTCAAAAATTAGGTTTTGAAAACATCCAACCGGCAAAAGATTTCAAATATACACAGCTGACTGCCTCACCGGTTATTGCATCAGACAGGATCTTTGATTTCTCCGCAAAAGTACAGATCACCCCGCTGAATACGGGTGATAAGGTCTATTATATGACCATGAATTCAGATGATGCCAATGTGAGAAAGACCTTCTCAGCATATAAAGGACCATTTACCATCAGTAAAACGACTCAGGTGCATGCCTATTCAGAAAGAAATGGCGAAAAGAGTTCTGTGACGGTTGCTAATTTTAACAGAAGGCCAAATTATTGGGACATTACCATCCATTCAAAAGCAAATCCGCAATATACCGCCAATGGAAAACTGGCGCTTATCGATGGGATTAAGGGTGATATAAACTGGAGAAAAGGTGAATGGCACGGCTATCAGGGACAGGATTTTGAAGCGGTAATTGATTTAAAATCACCTCAGGAGATCACGAAATTATCCTCTACCTATCTTCAGGACAGCAGAGCGTGGATTTTAATGCCTAAAAAAGTGGAATACTACGCATCGATGAACGGGAAAGATTTTATACTTCTAAAAAGCATTGACAACACCATTGACGCTAAGGATGAAAAAGTACAGGTTCAGGATTTCGGAACAGAAATTCTTCCGACTGAAGCCCGCTACATCAAGGTAAAAGCCTATTACTATGGCAAACTTCCGGAATGGCATCAGGGCGCCGGTGGTGAGGCCTATATTTTTATTGACGAGATTTCTGTGAAATAAAAATCTTCTTATAAATGAAAAAACTATTATTACTATTCTTCGTTCTCTCAAGTTTCATAAAAGTATCAGCCTGTAAATGTGTAAGAGATCCTTTACCGCAGGAGTATTTAAATGCTAATGTTGTAGGTGTTATCAAAATTATAAAAGTTTATGATGAAAATATTGAACAAAGAACATATAAAGCAGATGTTGAGTTTGAAAAATTATACAAGGGAACAAAATTTAAAACATTAACTGTAAGAGGATTAATCGGGAATTCATCCTCTGGTGCCTGTGAAATAGATATACAGCCCAACGAAAGATATTTGATTTTATTAAGTCGGTCAGGTGGCAACGGCTACACTATTTCTTCCTGCACTCCAAAATCTAATTTAAGTGCTATGTCTTCAAAAGATGAGAATTCACAGCTCGAAACTTTAAAGAAAACTTTTTCTTATTTAGATCAAAATAGATACAAATTTACAGGTCTTACATTTACCTTTTGTGAATATGAAACAAGCGATGATGGTCAAACAGATTTATCAAAAATCGTAGATTTTCAGCCGAAACACTCCTTTTCCATTTACAGAGTAAAGATCAATGAATCGTCTAAAATTGAAGAAATTGTCACAATTACTGGTTTTGGCAGTCAGGACAAGATAATTGAGGATGTTATAAAAAGAAAAATGATTGTTGACAGACCAATGTTTTCAAATAGCTCAGATAGAAAAGAATTTCTCATCTTACTTTTTTATCACAAAGAAAATTCAAAAACCCAATATAAAAATATCATTTCCAATTACTGGTAATAATAAAAACAAAGCCCTTCGAGTTTTTCGAAGGGCTTTGTTTTTATTATTAATTCATCCTCTCAGACCACTTGAGTTCTTCAGGCAGTTCCATATCAGAAAATTCTATATGGATTACCCTTCTCCTTCTTCCGTCTGTTGTTCTATTTGAACCGTGAAGTGTTAAAGGCTTCATAATCATAATCCCTCCTTTTTCCACGTTGCAGATTTCTTCAGTTTCCGTGTTCCAATCGATGGTTTCAGGTCTGTAGATTCCTTTGGCATGCGATCCCGGAACCACTTTTAATGCTCCGTTATTTTCGTCCGTATCATCCAGATGAATTCTAATGGTACAGATATTTTCCAGGATAGGCAGAGGTGGCTGTACGGCAAACTGATTTTTCTTGGTCGTCCATGGTCCGAAACCCTGCATTTCCAGTTTTTTATCGACTGAAATCGTCAGATCCTGATGATAGGCGACATACCAGTTTGAAGTTTCAGGCTTATCAAAATAAATGCTTTTCACCGCAAAATATCTTTCTCCGAAAAGCTCTCTGACAATGGTTTTAACAGCCTCATTGAACACCAGATCTTTAACTTCCGGAACTTCTTTTAAAAACTGTCTTACCGCAAACAGATCATCAGACTTTCTGAAGTTCTCTTTTGAAGTGTCTGCGTTTTGAATGACTTCGGCGATCTTTTCAATTTCCTCATCAGAAAAAACAGAATGAATGACCGTGAAGCCTTTTTCAAGAACATTTTCTTTATGACGCTGCAAAAACTCCTGTGTCATAGCTCTTAAACTTCCTGAGGCGTATTTTCAAGCTGCCCTTCCCATTTGGAAACCGCAGAAGTAGCCAGTGCATTTCCTAATACATTCGTCATACTTCTTCCCATATCACAGAAATGGTCAATCGGCAGGATCAGTGCAATACCTTCCGGAGGAATTCCAAACATAGAACAGGTTGCCACAATGATTACCAGTGAAGCTCTCGGAACTCCTGCAATACCTTTTGAGGTAAGCATCAGTACAAGAAGCATCGTAATCTGCTGGCCTATTTCCATTTCAATACCGTAGATCTGGGCAATAAAAATAGAAGCAAACGTCATATACATCATACTTCCGTCCAGGTTAAATGAATATCCTAAAGGCAGGATAAAAGAAACCACCCTGTTATTACAACCGAATTTTTCAAGCTCTTCCACCAGTTTAGGGAAAACAGCTTCTGAACTTGTGGTAGAGAACGCGATCAGTAAGGGTGCTTTAATTCTTCTCAGCAATTCGAAAAGACGGTTTCCTAAGATCAGGTAACCTACCAAAAGAAGCACAAGCCAAAGAACGGCTAAAGCAAAGAAGAAGTCTCTCAGATAAACAGCATAGACTTTAAATATTTCAAACCCATTCATAGCTACTACTGCAGCAATAGATCCTAAAACTCCAAACGGAGCGAACCACATGATGTATCCCACCATTTTAAGTATAGCATGGGCAATGATGTCAAATAATTTAACCACCGGCTTTGAATACTCCTCGCCTAAATTAGCAAGAGCTACTCCAAACATAATGGAAAAAACCACAATCTGAAGTACCTCATTGGTGGCAAAAGCTTCAAATAAACTTTTAGGGATCATGTGTTTTACAAAGTCTTCCAGAGAAAAACCTTTACTGCTTTTCAGAAGATCTTCTGCAGCAGCGGCATCCTGGATAGGCAGTTTGGTCACATGCCCGGGCTCCAGCCAATTGACAAGCATCAGTCCTATAAAGAGAGAAACCAGTGAAGCGGAGATAAACCATAACATGGCTTTTGTTCCTACCCTTCCGATCATTTTGATATCACTCATTTTGGCGATTCCCACGACAAGCGTAGTAAAAACCAGCGGCGCGATGATCATTTGTACCAGTCTGATAAAAACAGTTCCGAGCAGTTTGATATTTTTGGAAAAGGGTTCCGCACTTTCAGGATACTTAATGTGTACAACACCTCCAATTCCTACTCCCAGGATAAGCGCAACGATAATGGCTATAAAAAGTTTATTTTGTCCTTTCATATATATAGTTCAATTCCCACAAATATAATAGTTTTTCAATTGGTACAAGATTTTGTATGAATCCGGGTTAAGTTTAGATTAAGATTATAATACATTAAAATTAAATCGCTGATTCCGAAAATATTGCAAAAAATTTAAGAAACATTTATTGAGTTTTTATTCTTTTGGTACAAATTTTATTATTACATTTGATTGTATTAACAACATTAATAAATATACAATATGAAAAAAACTATCGCAATGGCTGCCTTAGCTGTAGCTGTATCTTTCGGAGCGGTTTCTTGTAAAAAGAAGATTTCTGATGCCGATCTTCAGACTCAGGCTACAACTGTCGTAACTTCTAATCCCAATGCTTCCGTAGAAGTAAAAGAAGGAGTGGCTCACTTAAGCGGAACTTTCGCTGACCAGCAGTCTAAGGATGCTATGATCACTAAATTAAAAGCTATCAACGGAGTAAAAGAAGTAATGGATATGTCTACTGTAGCAGCACCAGTTGCTGTAGCACCGGTAGAAACAGCTTCTGCTGTAGATCCTGCAGTTCAGAAAAAAGTTCAGGATGCGGTTAAAGATTTCCCTTCTGTAAAAGTTGAGGTTGTGAACGGACAGCTTACGCTTACAGGAAACGTTTCTGGTCTTCAGGCTAGAAAAATCAAAGAATCTGTAGATGCTTTGAAAATCGGAAAGTATAACAATAACCTAGTGGTAAAATAATTTTAAGATGAGTACATTACAAGATAAATATTCAAGTGTAGTTTCAGCAGCTCAGTCTGCAGGAATTTCTAATCTTCAGGTTCAGGAGCAGGATGGTATCCTTTATGTTTCAGGAAGCGCTTCCAACACCGCTGCAAAAGACGCAGTATGGAATGCTTTGGGAACTATCGACTCTACGTATTCAGCATCAGACATCAATATTGACGTACAGGTTGCAGGATTAACTTCAGGTGCTGCTTTAACGGTAGCTACAGAAGATTCTAACCTTAACATCAGACAGGAGCCTTCTACGGAAGCTGCTGTAGTAGGAAAAGCTGCTAAAGGTTCTTCTGTAACTTTAATTGAGCAGACTTCTGATGACTGGTGGAAAGTAAAGACTGACGACGGTCAGGAAGGCTATGCTTATTCAAGATATTTAAGAGCATAATTTTTCGGAAATTAATTTTTTGAAAAAAATCAATACAGACATCCCCAATCGGGGATGTTTTTTTATATTTTTACGCCTTCAAAGAAAGCACTGAATGAAGAAAATCTTATGGCTGCTGGTATTGGCATTCAATAGTATGGTCCTGTACGGGCAAAATTTGTACATTAACGGAAAGGTGTCTGATTCTGATCAAAAAGCAGTGGAAAACGCCACCATTTATCTTCTTAAAGAAAAAGATTCATCCATCATCAATTATACCGCGACGAACAAAGAAGGTAAATTTTCTCTGAAAACCGATGCTTTGAACGAGCCTTCCATTTTAAGAATCAACGCTGAAAAGCTTTCGCCCTATTCCAAAAAGTTAGAAAAAATCAGTCAGTCTCTTACTTTGGAAGACATTGAACTTGGAAAAAATAATGTTCAGAATATTGACGAAATTAAGATCACAGTATCTCCTGTCAAAATCAAAAAAGACACGATAGAATTTAATGCTTCCTCGATCAAAGTAAGTCCGGACAGTAAAATTGAGGAGCTTCTGAAAAAGATTCCGGGTGTAGAAATCGACAACGACAAAAAGATAAAGGTCAACGGGAAGGAAGTAGATCAGATCATGATCAACGGAAAACCTTTCTTTGACAAAGACGGAAAAATTGCGCTTCAGAATCTTCCGGCCGATATCATTAAAAACATTCAATTTACTACTACCAAGACGAAAGAGGAAGAATTAAGCGGAAAGAAACCCAAGTCTAACAATACGACCATCAATTTTAATATTGATGAGAAAAAAAATAAAGGACTGCTCTCCAGATTAATGCTCGGATACGGCTCAGACAAGCGCTATGAAGGCAGTGCCCTGCTGAGTTACTTTAAAAATGACACCAAAATCAGCCTTATCGCTTCATCCAATAATATCAATTCTCAGGGGTTTTCCAATGATGACGTATTTGACAGTATGGGAGAAGGCAGGAATTCATCGGGAATGCAGGGCGGAATGTCTTCATCAGGCAGAGGAAAAGGAATTCAGAGATCTACGACCGTCGGAATCAATTACAGTGATAAAATCGGGAAAGAACTGGATCTGGACAATTTCAGTCTGAGCCATTCCAATTCTGAGACGGAAACCGCTTCCAAATCATCCAGAACAACCCTTCTTCCGGAATATACGCTTACCACCCATTCTGAGATCAATGGAGAGAGCGAAACCCGCCAGAACAATGCAGATGCTTCAGCAAAAATTACCCTGGATTCTTTAAGCACCATTTATATTTCACCGAGATTTAACAACAGCCACAGTTCCAGTATAAGCCGTTCTAAATCTTCTACCATGAGAAATAGCGGACTGCTGAACGGAAGTGATTCTTACACCAGCAATGAATCTGAAAGCAATTCATTTAATCCTTATATTTATTATACCAAACAATTCAGAAAGGAAAGACGTGCCCTGAATGCTAAAATGAACAGTACAATTTCACAGTCTAATCAGGATAACCTTAATAAATCCCAGACTCAATTTTATCAGGGACCTGAACAGAATGACAACAGAAACCAGCTGTCAAAAAGCAGGAACCAGAATAGTATGTATAATTTCAGTGCCGGATATACGGAACCCATTTCGGATTCTGCTTCGGTCAGTTTTGAAATAGCTTATAATTCAAATATTTCCAGTAATTCCAGAGATGTGAATGATTTCAATGCGGCCACGGGACAATATTCTGACTACAATTCGCCTTTATCCAACAGCCTGAGACAGAAGATCAACCAAATTTCTCCTCAACTGTCTTTTGAAGTGAATAAAAAGAAATTCAGCCTGTGGGGAACAATGAATCTTGATATTTCGGATATGAATGTCAATTCTGTGTACAATGGCCAGCAATACAGTCTTCAGAAAAATTTTGCGCTTCCAGCCTATAATTTCAGCTTCAGGTATCAATTCTCCGAGAATAAAATGCTGAGCCTTTACAATTATTCAGCCTTTACCATTCCCGGCGCAGAACAGCTTACGCCTTATGAGGACACTTCAAATCCTTTGGTGACGTCTACCGGAAATCCTAATTTAAGAAACACATGGAGCAACAACTCTTCGCTGTTTTTCAATAATTACAATCTGGTAAAAAATATGAACTATTACGTGAGTCTTAATTTCACGTACAGAAACAATGATGTAGTCAATTATTCAAGATATGATGATGCGGGAAAGCAGCTTGTAACCTATGACAACATAAGTGGAAATAAGAATATGAGTTTAGGCGCCGGATTCAACAAAACGTTTAAATGGAAAGACAATAAACTGACGATAAGTCCGAGATTCAATTTGCAGTATAGTTATAATAAAGGTTTTATTAATGGTCAGTTTTTCACAAATGCATCGTACAACCTCACTCCCGGTTTGAATGTAATGTATGAACTTAAGGACAAATTCAGCATAAAGCCTTCTTATCGACTTGGCTATAATTTTTCAAAATACACCAATTACAGCATTGATAATGTGCACACAGCCAATCAGACCCTGAAACTGGAACTCACCAATTATCTGTTTAAAAGCAGACTGATTTTCGGAAATGATTTTGAATACAATACGAATTCCAATATTGCGCCCGGTTTCAAAAAGGATTTTTATTTCTGGAATACGAGTTTGGGCTATTCATTCTATAAAAAGCAGTTTACAGCCAAGATGAAGATCTATGATGTTTTAAACCAAAACCAGAGTGTCAGAAGAACCATTTCCAATTCTTATATTGAAGACCGTGAAGATCTTATCCTGAAACGCTACATCATGTTTTCACTGAGCATGAAGCTGAACAAATTTGCAGGAAAAAAAATGCAGTAAGAAAATTCATCTCATCTATAAAATCGGCAAGTGTAAAAATCTCCTGCGGATCACACAGATCACGCAGATGGAAAATCAAGCTGCTTATTTTTTTGCATTCTTGTGTATTTTCACTGAAAGATTGAGCATAAGTAGTATACCGGAGCTATTTTATTTTTAAATTAGCTGCAAATTTTATTTATGAAGATCCATATTTCAATTTTGTTTATTTTCTTTTTCATCCTTGGAAGGGCGCAGAGTACCGAGCAGAAGGATACTTTTGTAAAAGATAATTTTACCAAAAAGGAATTCTACATTCCGATGCGTGACGGCGTAAAGCTTTTCACAGCGATATACGTTCCGAAAGATATTTCAAACAAAAACAAATATCCTTTCCTGATGCAGAGAACCTGCTACAGCATTGCTCCTTATGGTGAAAATGAATACAGAGCGAAACTGGGACCTAACAAGTTCCTGATGAAGGATAAATATATTTTTGTATTTCAGGATGTACGCGGAAGGTATATGAGTGAAGGGACTTTCACCAATATGACCCCTCAGGTAGATCGCAAAACCAAAAAAGATGTAGACGAAAGCACAGATACCTATGACACGATAGAATGGCTGTTGAAAAACGTTAAGGACAACAATGGTAAAGCCGGACAGTACGGAACTTCCTACCCGGGATTCTATACTGCCGTAGGAATACTGGCACAACACCCTGCTTTGGTAGCTTCATCTCCACAGGCTCCTATTTCTGATTTCTGGAATGATGACTTTCTTCACAACGGAAGATTCATGATGGGATATTTCAGAACATTCCCTGTTTTTGGAATTCAGAAGACAAAGCCTGAAAACAAGGCATGGTATATGGATACTTTCGTAAAGCAGACTTCAGAAGACGGTCTTAAGTTTTACAGAGATATGGGGACTTTAAAGGATGGTTATGAGAAATATTACAAGGATAATTTCTTCATGACCGAGATTATGAATCACCCTAATTATGATGAATACTGGCAGAAAAGAAACCTCCTTCCCCATTTAAAAAATGTAAACCACGCGGTAATGACCGTTGGAGGCTGGTTTGATGCAGAAGATCTTTCAGGACCGCTGAATATTTACAAAACCATTGAAAAGACAAGCCCTAAAGCTAAAAACACAATCGTGATGGGACCTTTCTCTCACGGTGCATGGGCACAGGAACAAGGGAAACATTTCCATAACCAGATCTATTTCGGGGACAGTATTGCCACGTATTACCAGAAGAATATTGAAACTAAATTTTTCAATCATTATCTAAAAGGAAATACGAAAGAAGATGCCGGGCTTCCGGAAGCGCTGATGTATGATACGGGATCAAAAGAATGGAGAGAGTTTGCATCTTATCCTCCAAAAAATGCCCAGAAGGTTAATTTCTATCTAACGGACGGAACCTTGAAGGATAGCGCAGGACAAGGTTTCTCAGAATATTACAGTGACCCAAACAATCCGGTTTTAAGTTCTGATAATCTGAAAGATTTCAACGGATTTACACCTAAAAACTATATGTCGGAAGACCAGAGATTTGCCGTGGGAAGACCGGATGTCTTGACATTTACCACCGATGTTTTAACGGAAGATATGAGTTTTGCGGGAGAGATCATGGCTAAACTGAATATCGCATCCACTTCTACCGATGCAGATTTTGCCGTAAAACTGATCGATGTTTATCCTGAAGATTTCAAACCTCAGGAAAAGAAAGACGGTGTCATCTATCCTAATTACCACCAAATGGTAAGAAGTGAGATCATGCCGGCTAGATTCAGAAATTCAAGAGAAAAAGGGGAAGCATTGGTTCCTAATCAGAAAACAGCCGTGAATTTCAGACTGCAGGATGTGATGCATACGTTCAAAAAAGGACACAGAATCCAGATTCAGATCAGCAGCACATGGTGGCCGCTATTTGCGATCAATCCTCAGAAATTTATAGGAAATCAGAACTTTGCTACGAAGGCAGATTATACAAAAGCTTTTATCAAAGTGTATAATGACAGCTCTATTGAAGCTGAAGTATTGAAATAAAAAATAATGATGGTGGCTTCGGAAATCTCAGTTTCCGCTATCAGTTGATAAAATGTAAAATCCGGTCGCTGCGAGAAGAAATCAGCGACCGGATTTTTTTTATAGGCGATGGTGGCCTTGAGTGCCTCAGCCAACGTTTTTTACTCCTCAATCGTTCTGAAAGTTAGATTCATCCGTGGTGTTTTTACTTTTGTAGTGGGTGGAAGTCTGTGCAGCCAGTTTTCCTGTGTGGTTCCTTTCATGATCAGTAAACTTCCGTTTTCCAGTAATATTTCCACTTTCTCTTTGCTGGTTTTATGTTTAAATAAAAACTTTCTTTCTGCTCCGAAGGTCAGGGAAGCAATCGCTCCATGCTTTTTGAGATCCTTTTCGCCATCGCTGTGGTAGGCCATTCCTTCACTTCCGTCATGATATAAATTGAGTAGACAGGAATTGTATGTTTCTCCAGAGACTTCTTCACATTTGCTCTTGAGTTCAAGTAATTCCGGGGTCCAGAATTTGGCATATTTTGTCCGTTTTGAATAGGTATATTCAAAGGCTTTTTCTCCAAACCAGGCTACTTTTCTTTTCGTTAAAATCAGTTTTCCAAAGATCACCGCCTCATCATTTTCCCACGGAATCTGATGGAGCAGATAATCATAAAAGAAATCTGATCTTTCTTTATCAAAGACTTTTCCGTAATAATGGACCGTTCCGTCATTCGGAAGAATATTCAAGGGATACTCTGATATTTCTTCAAACAGGCTGTTCATGATTTTGAATTTTTAGAAAAAATGTAAGACGTATTGATGACTTTCACATTGTTTTTAAACCACAAAAGTCGCAAAAGTTTTTTACACTTAAGTTTTTAAATTATTAATAAAATGCTGAATAAAGTGCACTTAAGTTTTTTGAAAAATCCAAAATTTTATTCGGCAGTACTATTTTGAGTATTAACATCAATGGGAGCGGGCTTTAGCCCGTTTGTTTATAAATAAAACATTCAATCGGCTTTAGCCAAAACTTAAATATTACAGTACAATAGAATTTTCAGAGTACATATGCGAACTTTCCCAGCCTACCATCATCTGCTTTCTTTCGGTTCCCCACCTATAACCTCCGATATTCCCCGTAGACTGAATTACACGGTGACATGGAATAAGAAATGCCACAGGATTACTGCCAATGGCGGTTCCTACTGCTCTTGAGGCATTCGGGTTACCGATCTTTCCGGCCAGACTGCCGTAAGTAGACAGTTTTCCCATCGGGATAGAAAGAAGGCTTTCCCAGACTTTAAGCTGAAAATCTGTGCCTTTTAAATGTAATTTTATCGTATTGAGTTTTGTCCAGTCTTTATCAAATATGGACAGTGCGTTTTTCTGAAGAGCATCCTGTTTTTCAGAAAAAGAAGCATTGGGAAATGTATGTTTCAGATTTCCCAATGCTGTTTCTTTATCGTCTTCAAAAGCCATGTAGCAGATCCCTTTTTCAGTAGATGCTGCCATTACAGATCCAAAAGGACTTTTGGAAAAACTGTAATTGATCTTCAGGCTTTTTCCGCCGTTTTTATATTCCGCAGGAGACATTCCTTCTATGTTCACAAAGAGGTCATGAAGCCTGCTTGTGCTGGAAAATCCCGTCTCATAGGCGGTATCAAATAAAGTCGCTTTTTCTTCCTTCAGTAAATTTTTAGCATGTTCAAGACTGATGAACTGCAAAAACTTCTTCGGACTTGTTCCTGCCCAATCCGTGAATATTTTCTGAAAATGAGCCGGACTCAAGTGAATATTCTCTGCCACTTCCTCCAAACTTGGCTGAAGCCTGAAATTGCTTTGGATATATGATATCGCTTTAACAATTCTGTTATAATCGATCTGACTTTGTGCGGACATAATATAAGTGTTTTACCTCACAAATTTCCAAAGAATATACGGCAGAAAAAATCTGATTCTTGCGGAATTTTAGTTGTTGTTATAAATATGGTTGTAAGCAAGCATTTTGTAATATAACTTAGCTGCTAAGAAAGCAGTTGGCTTAGCCATCGGAGAATCCATTAATTCTACAATATCAAATGCCACTACGTTACATTTTTCAAATACTTTTCTCAATAATTCCAATGTAGGATACCACTGAAGTCCACCCGGCTCCGGAGTCCCTGTAGAAGGTGCAATAGACGGATCGAAAGCATCAAGGTCAATAGTGATATACACATTTCCTGAAACCTTTTCAAGAACATCATTGATCCAGTTGTCATTTACAGCAATTTCATGAGCAAAAAACACTCTTCCTTCCGGCAAATATTCAGCTTCTTCAGCATCCATAGAACGGATTCCCACCTGAACTAAGTTATGCTTCTGATTAGCTTCAAATACTGCACATGCATGGTTAGAAGTAGAACCATGGAATTCTGGACGTAAGTCTGTGTGTGCATCCAGCTGAAGAACCGTAAGGTTTTCAAACTTCTCTCCTACCGCACGGATAGAACCGATAGACACAGAGTGCTCACCACCGAAAAGGGTAAATACTTTTCCTTCGTTGTTCAAAAGCTCTTTTGTTTTTTGATAAACCGCTTCTGTCATGGCTTCAGGACTTGAATTTTCAGAAATCTCTCCTGCCAGATATACACCGTCAAGGAAAGGCTCAGTTCCTGTTTCAATATCATAAAGCTCCATATTTTCGGAAGCATCAAGGAATAATTCCGGGCCTTTATCAGCTCCTTTTCCCCATGTTGAAGTCCCATCGTAAGGAACGGTTACCAGCATTACTTTAGAATTTTCTAACGTTGCATTTTCTTCAGGAATTCCTGCGTATGTTCTCATGTTTTATTTAAAAATTTAAATGATTTAAAGATTGAAATATTCGGGGCAAAGATACGAAATACTGTTTGAGTTATGAGTTATGAATTATGAGTTATTAGTTTCGGGGTGCAGGATTTGAGTTTGAGAGTAAGAGAGGGTTTGAGGGTAAACGAGTTTGGAGCCGTTTGTCAGTTGCTGGTTGCTAGTTCTTAGTGGCTAAGTTAGTAGGATTCTTTTCTGATGTCAGGAGTCCGATATCCTGATTCCACAATTCACATTTCACTTGCGAAGCAAAATTCACCATTGACCTTTCTCGACCTCAATCTCAGCCTTAATCTCAATTCTTATATCCCGTATCTGAAATCTGACATCCAGCTTCCCCCTTTCAAACCAATTCCCTACTTTTGTAAAAAACAAAATATGTCCTTAAAAGCTGTTCTTTTCGATATGGACGGGGTTATTGTAGATACGGAACCACTTCACAGAAAAGCTTATTTTAAAACGTTTGACGAACTAGAAATTACTGTTTCCGAAGAATTATACACCTCATTCACCGGAGCTTCTACGAAAAGAGTCTTTGAAACACTCATCGGGAAATACAGTCTGCCTCAGACCCACGAAGGTCTTTCTGCCATCAAAAGAGCGTATTTCAAAGATTATTTCGATAATGATGAGGAATTTGACCTGATTCCGGGAGTAAAGGAACTCATTAAGCATTATCATGAGAATGGCGTTAAGCTTATCCTGGCTTCTTCAGCAACGATGGTCACCATCAATATGGTTTTTGAAAAGTTCGGGCTTGAGCAGTATTTCAGCGGAAAAATAAGCGGTGCAGCTTTGAAAGAGTCGAAACCTCATCCGGAGGTATTTCTTTTGGCAGCAGAAATGGCAGACGAGCCTGTAGCCAACTGTATGGTGATTGAAGATTCTACCAACGGAATTCTTGCAGCAAGCAGAGCTGAAATTTTCTGTGCAGCCTACAGAAGTCCCCATTCAAAAAATCAGGATTATACTTTAGCCGATATCGTGGTTTCAGATTATGAAGAACTGGAACTGGATAAGCTTTCAAAATATTTTTAAATGAAAAAAGCTCTCAAAATTTGAGAGCTTTACTTTTATATCTTATCATTCCGAAGATGAGATTGCTTCGTCACTTCGTTCCTCGCAATGACCATAGTTTTATTTGTAGCCTAAGATTTTCAAAATATCTTCCGGTTCCTGTTTTTCACGGAAAACCTCGTATTGAAGATCACCATTTTCATCTTTCTGGATCAGGACGTGTCTCGGCTGAGGCATCAGACAATGGTGAACACCGCCATATCCTCCGATTGTTTCCTGATACGCTCCTGTATGGAAGAATCCGATATACAGAGGTTTGGTATCGCTGAAAACCGGCAGATAGATAGCATTGGTATGTTGTTCGGAGTTATAATAATCATCAGAATCACAAGTCAATCCACCCAGGAATACTCTTTCATAGGTATCTTCCCATCTGTTCAACGGAAGCATGATAAAGTGTCTGGAGATCGCCCATGTATCAGGAAGTGTAGTCATGAATGAAGAATCAATCATATTCCACTTTTCTCTGTCGTTCTGACGTTTCTGAGAGATGATTTTGTAAAGGTTTGCACCGCTTTCTCCCACTGTAAAGCTTCCGAATTCCGTATAGATATTAGGTTCTTCTACCCCTTCCTCTTCACAGAATTTTTTGATCTGAGAAACGATTTCCTCCACCATATACTGATAGTCGTATTCGAAGTTTAAAGAAGTTTTGATCGGGAATCCTCCACCGATGTTCAGTGAATCCACTTCAGGAGCAATTTTCTTCAAACGGGCATATACACGAAGACATTTGTACAATTCGTTCCAGTAATAAGCCGTGTCTTTGATCCCGGTATTAATGAAAAAGTGAAGCATTTTCAGTCTTGCATTCGGGTGTTCGGCGATCTTCTGGCTGTAGTAAGGAATGATATCTCTATATCCGATTCCTAACCTTGAGGTATAGAATTCGAATTTAGGTTCTTCCTCTGAAGCGATTCTGATTCCGATATCGAATGTAGTATCAATACTTTCTGTAAGCTTATCCAGCTCACGGTAGTTATCCAGGATCGGAGTAATATTTTCAAAACCACTGTTGATCATCTCGGAAATTTTCGCCAGATAATCATCGGTCTTGAATCCATTACAGATGACCTCAATATTTTTATCTACTTTACCTTTCCCATAAAGAGATTTAACAATATCCATGTCGTACGCTGAAGAAGTTTCGATAGAAATATCATTCTTAAGAGCTTCTTCAAGCACAAAGTTGAAATGACTGGATTTTGTACAGTAACAGTAGGTATAATTCTTTTTATATTCGGCTTTCTCAAAAGCTTCCCTAAACCAGCTCTTGGCCTTCTGGATATTTTGAGAAATTCTTGGCAGGTAGCTAATTTTTAGCGGGGTGCCAAATTTTTCAACGACTTCCATTAAAGGAACATCGTGAAATAACAAATTGTTCTCAGAAACATTAAATTCCTCTGTAGGAAAATACAATGTCTGATCAATAAGTTCCGAGTACTTTATTTTCATTTCTTGACAAGTGAATTACGAAATGCAAAATTGCTAAAAAAGTTTGATTTTTAAGCGTTAAATTTATTATAAATTTAAAAATGACCCCGTTCGAAACTCCCTACAGATTATTAATTAGTGAACTTCTTAACATATTCTTCTCGCTTATTTTCCGAAATACCCAGAACCTGTTGAATATAAGCATCAATTGAACCATATTTCTTATTGATTTCATCAAAGGCCGCATCGAGGTAAGCGGTTTCTACCCAGCTTAGTTTTTCGAGAACTTTCACATCCATCTTAGGATACAAAAAATGCAGATTATCAGCAAGATTCAGTCTTTTGAGAACTAATTTTTTACGATAATTATTAGACAGGATATAATCGTTATCAATCGTTTCTTTATCAAATTTTAAAATCGTCAAGATCAAAGCTGTTGTAATTCCTGTTCTGTCCTTTCCTGCAGTACAGTGATAGAGAACCGGCTGGTCGGACTCCAGAATATCTGTAATGATTTTTTTAATGACTTCAGGGTTTTCCGTCACATATTCTCGATAGAAATCAGTCATTCTTTTATCTGCATCGGAACCATTTACTTTTCCTTTTAAAACAAGCTTTTTCGCCTGGGTCAGCTGATCTCCTTCATCTTCAAAAGCGGAATATTTTTTATAAATAATATCAGTGGGAAGGTTATCCGGCTTAGCTTCAATTTCTTTAGAATTTCTAAGATCAATGACCTCTTTTATTCCCAGACTTTCCAATTCTCTGAACGATTTTTTCTTCAGCTTATGAAGATGTCCGCTTCTGTAGAATTTACCTTCTTTTAAAGTTCTTCCTTCTGAATTTTTAATATTTCCTACCGTCCTGAAATTGTATACTTTTTTGATTTCAATCCGGTTTCCGGTTTCATTTTTGCCGTATTGCGGCTGTGTAAAATCCTGTGTCTTGCAGGAAAAAACACAAAATGAAGCGATGAGCACAACTGATATGTGTATAAACTGTTTCAATATATTCCGGGATATTCTATTTCATTAATTCCAACAAAAAACAACAGATCTCCGGATTCATACTGAATGGAAACCTCATCTTCAACGGCAAAATTCCTGGTCCCGATTCTCGAAGTAATGTTTAAACTTCCGTTATTCAATGGCCAGTTCAATCCTGTTGTCGTTATATTTTCAACGGAAGGAAAAGGATACAATGAAATCATTTTATTTTCAACTCCTTTCAGTTTAAAACTTTTCGGAACAAAATAATATTCAGAAAACTCATCATAAAATTTCAGATTCATTTTATCTTTAAAAGCATAAGCTACCGTCAGGTTTCCTAAAAAATGATCCTGTTCTCCGCCACTTCCTCCAAAAACATCAATTTCTGTAAACCCTTTTTCGAGAATAATTTCCAAAGCTTTATGAAAATCTGTTTTATCCTGATCCAGCGTTAAAATAAATTTGTCCTGATAAACGCTTTCATCCGACCCTGAATGAGAATCAAAATCGCCGGAAATAAAATCCAGTTTATCTAAAGGAAAACCCAGTTGCTTCAAATAATGAAAAGCGCCGTCTGTACAGGCAATTAAGCCGTATTGATCCGGATTTGGAAAAGTTTCTGGATGATCTCCGTTAATGAAAAGTAATGCTTTATCTTTCATTCGGATTCCAATATTCTTCCGGTTCGTTATTGATTTTTGAAATGTATCTTGCCAAAACAAAAAGATAATCTGAAAGTCTGTTCAGGTATTTGATCAGTTCAGGACGCACTTCTTCAGATTCATTTAAGAATACCAGAGAACGTTCCGCTCTTCTGCAGATGGTTCTTGCCGCATGTAAAAATGTTGCCGATTTTCCACCGCCGGGAAGAATAAAATACTGAAGCGGTTCCAGTTTATCTTCAAAAGCATCCATCCAGTTTTCCAGTTCTTCGATTTCCGTATCTGAAATAATCAATGGGAGACGTGATTTTCCGTTGGCCAACATTAATTTATCCACGGGTGTAGCAGCTTCTGAACCTACTGTAAACAGATCAAACTGAATTTTTTTCAACTGCTTCAAAACCTCTTCATCCTCAATATGACTTTTAGAAATACCAATGAATGAATTAAGCTCGTCTATATTTCCGTAGCTGTCGACTCTTGCACTGGCTTTGGAAACTCTTGTACCGCCGTATAAAGCGGTCTGTCCTTTATCTCCTGTTTTCGTATAAATTTTCATACTACTAAAATACTTTATTTTGTACAATGTGAAAAGTAAAATATGGGAATAGCTTCCTATTCGATCTAAAAAATAAAACTGACATTAGAAATTAATGTCAGTGAATATTTACGCAGACGGTTTTTTATATCTTTTGGATTACTTTCCCTTTGGTAAGCATGATAAAGCACTGCTAATTTTTTTATTTATAGATTAAAAAGTATAATTAACATTTAGCTGGAAAGTTGTTCCATTAAATCCGAACTGGTTTACCTCCCAAGGATATTTGAACCTTCCTCCAAGATCTGTTACTACATCTCCTTTACTGTCTATTACATCCGGATAAATATTAAATAAATTATTTACGACTCCGGAAACTTTAAGATCTTTGGTGATTTTATATGTTAAAACTATATCCGTAATTACCTTACCGGAAAATATCTGATCTTTGGTAGGATCAGTTGCATGTTGCCATGTAACAGAACCAAAATAAGTATTATTAAGATTAAAGTTAAACTTTGAAATGTCATACGAAAGACTAAGAATAGTTTTTGTTTTTGGCCTTGAAGAGATAATTCTGGATTGTTCTTTTCTATCAAAAAAGTTTTCTGAGTAACCATTTTCAGCCAAAATAGGCGGAACGGCAATATTATCTACTATTTTAGTTTCGTTATAATTGAAAGCAGCAATAACTCCCAATCTTCCTTTGCCAATAGCAGAAGTATAATAATTAGCTACGAAATCTACCCCTTCAGTAACTGTATTTACGGCATTCGTGAAAAACTTCAGAGAGGTAATTTTATTATTGTCTAATATTACTTCCACAGGGTTTGTTATATCCGGACTACCCGGAGCACCAGTCTTGTAACCAATATCTCCTGAGAAAAGCACCCGGTCTTTAATTTTTATTCTATAATAGTCTGCTGTAATTGTCAGGTTCTTAAAAGGTTTTATGGCAAATCCCCCGGTAATGTTAAAGGCTTTTTCAGCATTTAATTTTTGTACCCCAAGATCAGATCTTACAATTTGAGAGTCATTGTTAAAAGTACCCTGATTAGCTACAGTATTCCCTGTAATTTTGGTTTGAACATTGGAATAATAAATTTGGTGTAATGAAGGTGCCCGAAATCCTGTAGAAACAGACCCGCGGAAAACTAATTTATCATCTAGCAATTTATATCTTGCATTTCCTTTCCAGGAAACATTATTTCCAAAATCACTAAAGTTTTCATACCTCACAGTTCCTCCAAGTAATAAGTTTTTCGTAACATCCCATTCAGAATTAATATAAGCTCCAATATTCTGACGATTTTTATTGATTTCATTTTGAGGCTGCAGTCCTGGAAATGATTCTGCACCACTTCCTATATAAGATGCCTCTTCTCCTGCCTTTGCCTGATAATTCTCATTACGTATCTCAACGCCAGCCCCTAAAACAAACACACCAAAATTTCGATTGATATCTATGTTTCCTATAATATTACTAAACTGATGACCACCCGCTTTAAAACGGGTTGGTGAATTTCCTCCCAAAGATGTATTAATAGTGTTTCCTACAACATAATCTACCGCATTAGAGCCAAAGGCAGCACTACCATCAAAACTCCATTTTCCAAACATGCCCTTCCACCCGGAGGTTAAATTATAATCATAAACATCTGTTTTAAATTCCGGTTGAAATCCATTGTAAGGTTGTCCTTTTGGAGTTAATAAACCAAAATCTGAACTTACCCAATAGGGTGTTCTATATAAACCATAACTAGTTCCATTCCTGTAAGTTGTACCACCAAAAGCATAAAACTTGCCTGTTTCACCTGTTGGCAATTCAAAATTTACAAACATATTAGCAACTTTTGTCTCCGGTTGTCCTATAATCATTCCTAAACCAGGATTAGCCTGCGTCCAGGCATTATCAACACCAAAAAGTTCATCTTTTGTAACAGAACCAGCACGGTTGGTTTTATTTTGGGAAGAATATCCCAATGTAAGGTTCAAACTTCCATTTTTTGCAACTCTGATTCCTGTATTAAAATCTGCTCCGATATTAAAGCCGTCTCCTTTTGAAGTAATACCTGAAAAAAGATTGACTGTACTTTTTCCAACACTGTTCTTAAGAATAATATTGATCACTCCTGCAATAGCATCAGAGCCATATTGTGCAGATGCACCATCTCTTAAAACCTCTACATTCTGTAAGGCAGCAGATGGAATACTTTTCAGATCCGTACCTACCTCACCTTTTCCCGGCGTATCATTTACATAAATTAAAGCACTTTGATTTTTTCTTTTACCATTAACCAAAACTAATGTTCTGGAAGGTCCTAATCCCCTTAAATCTGCCGGATCAAAATGAGCCGTTGCATCAGAAACGGTTTGTTGTGATGAATTAAAAGATGGTACCGAGTACGTCAAAGCTTTATCAAAAGTAATTTGTCCTGTGGATTTTAGCTGCGCTGCCGAAATATTATCAATAGGAATTGCTGATGTAATTATGGTTCTAGGCTTAGTTCTACCTGTAGTAACCACCACTTCATCTATATTGTTTTCCTTTACAGTTTCCTGAGCATATACCATAGTACCCGCTCCGCTCAATACTAATACATAGATTTTTTTATTGAATGATTTTCTTTTCATATATTGTTAATAATTCAATAAATCTAGTAAAAATATAAATATTAAACAAAATAAATAAAGACATAATACAAATACCTTTCCCATCCTATGCAATGAATATTATTATTATTCTATAAAAAATAAGACTTGATTTATAAAACATGGTTACTTATTAATAATCTGAAAAGAAATAGTAATAACTTCCTATTCTGTCTGACAAAGTGAATAGCAGACAGTGGAATAAAATGATTTCATCTGTTCTAAAACGTATTTTTTAACAGAACTGCTTCACGAATGGCTCTCAATGACTGTGTATAAAAAATGGCCGGATAAATCCGGCCACTCACAAATTATTTATTTACCTCTACATATTGTATGATGGTCTGGTTTTTTGGGTTATAGATTATTGTACTGTTGTTCGGGAACCTTTTCAGTTTGTAATATTCTATACTTTTATCGGTCTTAATATCTTCAAGAAAACTGGTGTCGAAAGTATTTTCGGGAAGAAATTTCGAGACAAGACTTATTTTGTCGATGATGCTTTGTCCGTCTATTTTACGGGCCACTTTTTCGGATTTGTTTTCGTCGGAAGTAGGCTGTTTTTCAAGGAAAGGAAGCAATACTGCGATGTCTGATTTATATTTAAAGATGTAACCTTCGGAACCGTTCGGAAATTTAAACTTCTTTCCGGTTTCTTCTGAAACCACGGGCTTTCCTCCATCAGGAAATACCTGATTAAATTTTACGTCCTGGGAATTGGTTAAAGAATTAAGGGATTCGCTGACGGTCTTCTTCACAGTTTCTTCTACCGCCTGCTGGGCTTTCTGTTGCACCGTTTCGGTGGTTTTCTGAACAGTCTCGTCTATTTTCTCTTCAATTTTATTACATGAGATGAATAAAAAAAGAGGAATAACAGGCAAAATATACTTCTTCATTTCGAGATTTTAATAGCGTGGCATTTATTTATTCATGCAATTTACATCTAAACGGTAAAACATACCCATATATTTTAGCAAAGAAATAAAATATTTTTTTCAGGAGCAAAAACACTGCTGACAAACTGTTGTCATTACCCCGTCTTACCTTTGTATCAACAATAACAAACTAAAACAATACAATTATGACAACTACAGCAACAGCCACAAAACAGTTCATGACTTCCGACCAATTATTAGAGCACTGGCAGGGACACAGAAACCTGACAAGAAGAGTCATTGAAACTTTCCCGGAAAAAGAATTATTCGAATTTTCTGTAGGCGGCATGAGACCATTTGCAAAACTGGCAGTAGAACTGATCAGCATCGGAGGACCTGCTTTAAAGGGAATCGTGAATAAAAATATGGAAGCTTACAACGAGGAAGGATTCAACCCGACAACAAAAGAAGAACTTTTAAACAAATGGGATGAGGAAACGGGCGTGATCAACGAATATTTCAGCCAGATCACGGAAGAACGTTTTCAGGAAACTTTCAATTTATTCGGACAGTACGAATTTCCGGTGTATCAGAACATCCTTTATTTCGTAGACAATGAAATCCACCACAGAGGTCAGGGATATACGTATTTAAGAGCTTTAGGAATTGAACCCCCTTTTTTTTGGGAGAGATTTTAGGATCATTAATGCCTTTGCTAAAACTAAAATTGATGATTCAATTCAGACAAAAAGATGAAACGGCAGAATCTCAAAACCCATTATGCAGATTATCCATTCATTAAATATAGACCCCCCGGATTTGTTGTTTCTGATTTTTGTCTTTCAGTAAAGTAAAAGTTTCTTTATTCAAATTATATAAATTTCTAAAACCGCGGCTTCACTTTCGTGAAGCCGCGGTTTATTTTTATTCAGGTAAAATATTTTTTAAAAATTTAATGATATTTTCTTTTAGCTTGACAAAAGTTTCCGAAGTTCCGAATTCCTTGTTATCATATCCGATGGGAAATCCTTTCTCAACATATTCATTATTCTTATTCATGGTCAGAACCTGAAACTGATCATTCACTTTCCCCAGACTTTCCGTATGAATATCCAGAAATTTAACCTGAGCATTTTTTGAGAAATCCAGTTTACGGATATCAATGGTTTTAATTTCTTTTTTAAGATCCGAACGGAAATAGAGATTCATATTTTTTACATCAATCACCGTCTGCCATTCTCCGGCATAAATTGAGTTCAGAATATTCCATGCATAATCTACCGGCTTTTTGTCGTACTTGTAGTTGTTCAGCATATAATAAGCCCGGTTGTAGCGGTCTTCCCATTTTCCTTCTTTGGCAAAATCAAATTTTTCCTGTCCGCCTAAGAAATCAAATTTTTTAGCGTTGTCGAAATCTTTTTTATACTGGTTGTTGCATAAAAGTGGCATCGGCATATCTTTATCGGTCAGTACTTTATACTTTCCATTAAGCAAAGCGATGGTAGCTGTATTTCCTTTGGCATCACTCAGAAAAAAATGACTTCCCGCAGCATTCGGCCACCAGTCAATATTGGGACCTTCATTCAGATGATCTATCACTTCCTGTACAGACTGATAATTATCCAGCTGGTATTGAATCCACTGGGCCCAGAACATATTCGCCTGTTTTGGATTAAATACTTTTGTCGTTTCTTCAAGATATAGTTCAACCAGAAAAAGTCCCTTTTCATTCACTCCATAACATGGAAAGTCGTATCCGAGAAGATTGAAAGTCACCGATCCATATCTGGAAGTCCACTCTTTTGCAGATTTTAAATCATCAGTTGTAAGATTTTCCCAGCTGATATTTCTTTTCTGAATATCACGCTTGTTCACCACAATCATTCCCGGCATGGTTTTCCAGTTTTCATTAAAACCTACTACACAATGATCCTTTCCTTTCAGCAAAAATACCGAGCAGGCAGAAAGAATCCCGGAATATACAATTACAGCCAACAGAAGACTGCGTAAGAATATCGTTTTCATAAATTTATATTTATTAAAAGTAAGAAAGTTTGAGGCTGGAAGATGGAAGTTATTGAAGTCAAAAAACTACTACAAGCCTTTTTACTATTCTTTAAAGTTATTTCATCAAATTTGATGATCACAAGAAGTTGCAAGACTAACAGTAACTTCCCTCTTCCCTCCTTCTGTTATTCCAATTTTCTTGAAATACTTTCCGTTAAATGTCTGAGCTTCATTTTCAAAGATTCCGGTTCCAAAACTGTCGCATAATCTGCAAAAGTAATGAGCCAACGGGGAAAACCTTCATCAATCCATTCCGTATCAAAGGTCATTTCAATTCCATTTTCGGTCTCCGTTTCTTCAATAAAACCGTAGTACCTTTTTGAATTAACGATATGCCCGATTATTTTTTTCTCTACTAAAAGTCTAACCCTTGTTTTCTCCCCATTGGAATATCTTCTGTAATCGTTGATCTGTCCGTATTCCTGTGAAAACGGATTCTGAGTTTTAAAAATCTGTAAGATCCTGTCAACCCGGAACTGTCTGAAATCTTTTCTCAGGGTACAGAATGCCATGATATACCAGTAATTAAATTCAAAGAAAACACCGACCGCTTCAACTGTTCTGTTGGTTACTGTAGAATCCACGGTTTTATATTCAATGATCAATTGAGTTTTATCTGCAATACTTTCCAAAATGGTGGGAATCACATTTTTGATTTCACTTCCGGGCTGGGTATGGTGATTAAAAACATCAATCTGTTTTTCAATATTCCGGATCAGATTTTTATCTGAATGCCGAAGTACCGACCTTACTTTTTCCATCGCGGTCTGATAATGATCTCCAAGGCTTTGGTGGGAAAATTTCTGCATCAGTTTTTCAGCGGTGATAAAGCTCAGCACTTCTTCTTTTGTGAACATAATGGGCGGAAGTTTATAACCGTCCATCAGGGAGTATCCGTTCCCGGCTTCTCCTATAATAGGGATACCCGCATTCTCAAGTGTTTTCACGTCACGGTAAATCGTCCGGATACTGACATCAAATTTAGCAGCAAGGTCTTGTGCCCTTACTGTCGGTTTCGACTGCAGTTGTGTGAGAATAGCCGTTACTCTGTCCAGTTTTTTAAGATAGTGATCGTTCATATTAATATGACAAATCTATCAATCTTTTTTGGTCTGGAAAATATAAATCATGATTTTGATTGTTCGAATGAAGCAAATCCATAATGTATAAATGTCTGCAAAATCAGCAGGATCTGCTAGAACAAAAATTCTGATCAATTATCCTTAAAAGAATTCACCAGTTTATCCAGATTTAAACTTCTTGCCGAAGCATCAAAAATTTCACGGTACGTTCCATTAAGCTGAACCAGATCATCGTGAGTTCCGCTTTCCACTACCCTTCCTTTTTTCATCACGTAAATCGTATCCGAATCCAGGATCTGTGACAGTGAATGGGAAATAATAACCACAGTCCGGCCTTCTTTAATGGCATCCAGCGAATTCTTGATCTGCTCCGTAGCAATAGCGTCCAGACTGGCCGTTGGCTCATCAAGGAAAATAATCGGTGGATTTTTCAGGAATAATCTGGCTATGGCAATTCTCTGCTGCTGCCCTCCCGAAAGCTGAGTAGCATCATGCTGATAACCATCCGGAAGATCCAGAATCTGATCGTGCAGGTAGGCTTTTCTTGAAGCTTCCTGAATTTCCTCAAAACTGGCATTCATATCACCATATCGGATATTATCTTCAATGCTTCCCTGGAAAATATGGTTTCTCTGAAGAACAAGACCTAAATCGTTTCTCAGAAAAGTATTATTAAATTCATTTAAATCAACTCCATCCAGCAGAATCTCTCCGGAATTTGGAAGATAGAATTTACAGAGCAGATTGATCACCGTTGATTTTCCGGCTCCGCTCAGCCCTACGAGTGCTGTAGTTTTCCCGTTCTCAATTTTCATGGAAACATCGTGTAAGGCTTTTGTTCCGTTCGGATAACTGAAATCTACATTTTTCAGTTCAAAATTTCCTTTGATCTGCTTTTCTACATAGGTTCCGTTCTGTTCTTTTTCATCATCAGCATTCAGTATCTCAAAATAGCCTTCTGCATAGATCATGGCATCATTCATATCATCGTAAATTCTGTGAAGCTGACGAATAGGAGCTGAAATATTATTAAATAGCATAATGTGAAGCATGATTGCTCCGATCGTCATCTGCTGGTCCAATACCAAATACACCGTCAGAAGAATAATTAAAACCACTCCAAACTGCTCGATGAATGTTTTTAAACCATCATAAATAAAGTTGGTTTTCCTGGTGAACATCTGACTTTCCATCAACTCCATCTGCAGGTCATACTGTTTTTTACCTTCAAATTTTTCACGGACAAAACTCTTGATCACCATAATGGAATTGATCAGATTTAATAATCCTGAAGTTTTCCTTTCTCTTTGATTTCTGAGCTGACGGCGAACTCCCCCCAATTTTTTTGCCTGCAGTGAACTTATATAAAAATAGATCGGGACAATGATCGTAGAAACCATTCCAACATATACATTCTGCATGTACATAATGATTAAGGCAATGATGGCATTGGAAAACAGAGGTAATATATCAATAAAGAAGTTCTGCACCAGCTTCGTTAGGCTTTCAATACCACGGTCTATCCTGATCTGCAGCTTTCCGGACTCATGATTCTCATCATTGAAATAAGCTACCCTGTACGACAGGATCTTATCGATGGCAGATTGGGCCAGAACGGAACTCACATTGATCCTTATTTTTTCACCATAAAACTTCTGCCCGAAATTGATAAAAATATTGAGCAGTTCTTTTCCGAGTAAAATAATCGAGATGACCACCAGAATATGGATTCCTTCAGACATCGGGTGCGGAAGATGAGTAAGATTGGTCACCTCATCCACCGTATATTTTAATACAAGGGGGTTAACCTGTGCAGCAAGAGCGCCTAAAAAAGTAAGAAACAACGTCCCGTAAATCATTAAACGGTAAGGTCTGATAAATGGAACCAGCTGTTTATAGACTCCAAATAAGGTGACGGTTCTGTTAAAAGGTTTTGCCATGAGAATTCGTTAATCAAAATTTATACATTTTTTGGCAAAAATCGCTGTTTTTTTCCAATAAATGTTTAAAATCATATTGTTGTATTTTAAATACAACAAATAAAAATCTTTTTGTAGATTTGTCTCATTATTAAATAAAACAAGATGAATCCGAACCAAAAAAAATTAATCACATCGACGGTACCTGTTTTAAAAACGAATGGTACAGATCTTACGAAACACTTTTATGCAAGAATGTTTAAACATCATCCTGAGCTGAAAAATATTTTCAACATGAGCCATCAGGCCAGTGGAAAACAGCAACATGCTTTGGCCGGTGCAGTCCTTGCCTATGCGGAACACATTGAAAATCCGGAGGTCCTTATGAATGTTTTGAAGTCTATCGGCAATAAACATGTAAGTCTTAATATCAGCCCGGAGCAGTACGATATCGTTGGACATCATTTAATTTCTTCCATTAAAGAAGTGCTGGGAGAAGCTGCCACCGATGAATTGATTGAAGCGTGGACACAGGCTTATAACGAGCTCGCACAAATCATGATCTCTATTGAAGAAGATCTGTATCAGTCTACGCTTAAAAAAGACGGAGGATGGAAAGGTTGGAGAACCTTTGTTATTGCGGATATTGCTGAGGAGAGCAGTGAAGTTAAATCTTTCTACTTAAAACCACAAGATGAGGGTTCCATCGCAGATTATCTTCCCGGACAGTATCTTTCTGTGAAATTATTTATCCCGGGATTGGGTCATGAACAGGTCAGACAATACAGTCTTTCATCTGCTTTTAACCCGGAACACTATAGAATATCCGTAAAAAAAGAAGTCAATCCAAACGCTCCGGAAGGTGCAGTTTCCAATGTTCTGCATCAGAAAAATATCGGTGATGAAATATGGGTAAGTGCTCCTGCAGGGGTATTCCATGCGGGTGTTGACGGTAATCAGCCATTGGTATTAATCAGTGGTGGTATTGGGGTAACGCCACTTCTCAGCATGCTCGAAACCAATAAAAATAAGCTTCAGGAAAACACAACTGTATGGCTTCACAGCTGCCGCAATGAAAAAGTTCATGCCTTCAAGGACCAGATCGATCTATTGAACCAGGACAACGAGTGGCTGACTACCCATATTTTTTATGAAACGGTTTCAAAAAATGAAAATAGTGCTATAAAAGAAGGAAGAATTGATTTGGTAGAACTCAAAGACGAGGTACTGATTGATGATGCAAAGTATTATATTTGTGGTCCGGAAGTCTTTATCAAAGTGCAGTATAATTCTCTTATCAAACTTGGAATTGCACAGGAAAATATTTTATTTGAGGAGTTTGGACCTCAATTACTTCATTTTAATTAATTATCAATGAAACTGAATCACTTTACCGATTACAGCCTGCGTGTCTTAATCTATTTAAACAAAAAGGACAAAACCGCTTCATCTTCTTTGGATGAGCTGTCCGGGGAGTTGGATATATTGCGCAATCATCTCATTAAGGTGGTTCAGTTTTTATCTAAAGAAGAACTGGTCATTACGAAAAGAGGAAAAAATGGTGGTATTATAATATCTGACAAAGCCCTCAATACAGGACTGGGTACTCTGATTCACCTTTTGGAACAGGATGATTCTCCCGTCATCAACTGCCACTCCAAACCTTGTGTTTTTATGCCTTTCAGCTGTCAGTTGAAATTCTTTCTGGATACTGCTTATCAAGCTTTTATAGATAGCATGAACCAGCACAAACTCTCTGATATTGTGTTTAATAACTGGGAAAGTATCTTCGCAGGCCGTCAAAATGTTTGATTTTAGATATCAGATTTCAGACACTAGATGTGAGACATTAGGTTAAGGCTGAGATTGAAAAATGTGAATGGTCAATTTTGCTTTGCAAGTGAATGGTAAGTGGTAGATTGGAGAATCGTGAATCAAGAGCCAAGATGATAGATGTCAGACATCAGACAATAATCTTATTAACTTAATTACTACAAACAAGCAACCAGCAACCACCTCCAAACTCATTTACCCTCAAACCCTCTTACTCTCAAACCCCAAAACTCTCCGACGCTCCAACTGGTTACCCGGTTATTCAATTTATCCTTCGTAGAAATACGTTGTAAGGTAATGCAGTTCCGGCTTACTGGCTGCTTTAGATTCTGCTTCTGCCTGCTCCAAGGTATACTGAGAAGTCAGTTCTTTTCTTTGGAAAACGAAAGAATTATTGGCATTCTTATCTACCACTTCATTGAAGATATGTTCAATTTCTGAATTGGCAAGTGAAGCAAAACTGGCGTCTTCAAAGCCGTACATCAGTCTCAGATCATCAAACTGTCCGAAGTTTTCATCTACAAATCCCTGAAGCTGTGGTTTAGAATCAAAATTCCCCGCCCAGATGTTATAGATATATTTTTTCTTTTTCGGTTTGTCTAAAATACTCTGATATACAAAGTTCTCACCCAGATAAGCCTCTCTTACCTGCGGATCATTGGCAAGATCTTCCGGAAGTCCTTCTTTCAGGATCTTTCCTTCAAACATGATGTATGTTTTATTGGTAATGGCTAAGGTCTGCTGTACGTTGTGGTCGGTGATCAGGATCCCGATATTTTTGTCTACCAAACTTCTCACAATCTTCTGGATATCTTCCACCGCAATCGGGTCTACCCCTGCAAAAGGCTCATCTAGAAGGATAAAATTCGGACTGGTAGCAAGACATCGTGCAATTTCGGTTCTACGTCTTTCTCCACCGGAAAGAAGGTCCCCTCTGTTTTTACGTACATGCTGCAATGAAAATTCTTCAATCAGTTCATCACATTTGATCTGCTGCTCACGTCTTGAAAGCTTGGTAAGCTGTAAAACACCCATGATGTTTTCTTCTACAGACAGCTTTCTGAAAATCGAAGCTTCCTGTGCCAGATACCCGATTCCTTTCTGAGCACGACGATACATCGCATCCGTAGTAATTTCCTGCTTATCGAGGAAGATTTTTCCTGAAGTAGGCTTAACCAGTCCCACGATCATATAAAACGAAGTGGTCTTTCCTGCTCCGTTAGGACCAAGCAAACCAACAATTTCTCCCTGTTGAACCTGTACAGAAACGCCTTTTACTACTTTTTTAGGACCGTATTCTTTGATTAAGTTTTCTCCTCGTAAAATCATAGGAGCAAAGATAAAGTTTTTTTGAATTCAAATTTTAGATTATAAACTCTATCCCCGGTTTTTTGATGGATTGGTTTTAATTTCATTGATCATTCCTGCTATATTTAAAGGGGGCAAGCATGAATTTCATTAAAAAACTAAAGCATTTAAACCCTTATTTTGTAACTCCCTCCCTTTTTCTTCGACGTATTGGGAAATTATTTTATTCATCACCAAAAAAAATTAACAATGGAAAATTACGGTTATACCAAAACAGACGGCACACAAAACCAGCAGCAAAGTAATGTTCCTTACCGCTCGGAAAAGAAAATTCCTGCGGCGATATTAGGAATTCTTGTAGGCTGGCTGGCTTTAAATAAATTTTATCTGGGCTATACCAAAGAAGGTGTGATTCAGCTTGTCCTGAATATTGTCACTTTTGGGGCGGCTTCCATTATTCCTTTTATTGAGGGGATTTTATACCTGTTCATGAATGATAAGCAGTTTGATGATACCTATGTGTATGGGAAAAAAGGATGGCTTTAATGATGGGATGATTTGATGATTTGACGATTTGATGATGGGATGATGTGGAGATGGGGTGATTCGTTGATATGGACGTCTTCATTTTTGTTTTATTTCCTTATTTTTATGCCACCAAATCAAGAATTAATTTACTATGGAAAATAATCAAGACCTGACAGATCTGCTCGCGCTGGACCTGGGTGTCAATATTGTGAACAGAAGGCCTTACGCCAAAGAAGTTTTCAAATGGCAGGACATGGATCTTCTTCCCCATTCATCGGCAGACACTTTGCTGTGTGAGATCTTTGAATGGAACGGAAGAAACTGGAGAACTACGGAAAATAACCTCATCGGATTTCTTTTTTCCGGAGATGTTCTCAGTAAGGTAAAAGAACAGCTGGTGAATACACCGAAACATCCTGCGCTGATACCGGATTTTGAATTCACAAAAGACAGCATGGTTGAATATGGCCTGTCACTGCCTTCTCTATTCAATATCGGGGTGAACGGAAATATCAAAAATGCCACTAATTTTTCAGTACGCGTCAACGGAGTGACCAAATCAAGGGTGACGAATATCGATTCTCCCGGAATTGAAATTCTGAAAAACTACTCCCAGTTTACCCAGGACAAATCCAAAACGTACCGGAAAAATATCAAGTTTAACTATCTGAGTACTTCCCTGTTTTATGCGGAAAGTGTAGAGATCTTTCTTGAAAAGGAATCAGGGGTTGGGCTGGATGTCAGCTTCCAGACCACAGACGTCGAAGTGGATGCTAAAATAGATACGGATACTAAAAAACATTTTGTTTTAAAATATTCTGGAAATCAGGCTCCTTTCGCTGCTAAATTCACAAAAGGAAAAGATTTCAACATCATGTGATAAATTTTTATTATTTTAGTTTTAACTAACCTATACAATATTTATCATGAAAAAATTAACGAAAAAAGATCTGAAGAAAATTAATGGTGGAAAATTAAGATTTCCGGATGCCAACGGAAATTGCCCTGCCGGATGGTATCTTTGTCCAACAAACGTTTGTATAGATGATAACGGAGGAGAAAATCCTATTCAACCGGGAGACCGTGATTACAGAGCATGCTTCGGACACGATTAAGAACATTCTTACATCATATCATTGAACTGCCCCTGAAATATCATTTTCAGGGGCAGTTTATTTTTAGCTGATGATTGGGAATTATCTATTCAAGATCAATGCAGCTTCTTTGGCAAAATAAGTAAAAATCATATCTGCTCCGGCTCTTTTAAAGCACGTAAGACTTTCAATGATTGTTTTATCATTATCCAGCCATCCGTTCTGTGCAGCCGCTTTTACCATCGCATATTCTCCGCTTACGTTATAAACCGCGATCGGAAGATCAATGGCTTCACGTACTTTAGAAACGATGTCCAAATAAGGTAGTCCCGGTTTGATCATGATGATATCCGCGCCTTCATCGATATCTTTAAATACTTCGTTCAAAGCTTCACGGGAATTGTGGAAATCCATCTGATAGGTCTTTTTATCTTTCGGAATTTCCATATTGTCTTTCGGTGCGCTGTCCAGGGCACTTCTGAAAGGTCCATAGAAAGAGCTTGCATATTTCGCAGAATAACTCAGAATTCCTACATCAGTAAATCCGCTTTCTTCCAGAGCTTCACGGATCGCCAAAACTCTTCCGTCCATCATATCACTTGGTGCCACAATGTCAGCTCCTGCTTCAGCGTGTGATACGGACATTCTTGCCAGTGCATCATTGGTAGCGTCATTCATGATCTTTCCGTTTTCAATGATTCCATCGTGTCCGTAGATTGAATAAGGATCCAAAGCTACATCCGGCATTACAATCATTCCCGGTACGGCATCTTTAATCGTTCTGATCGTCTGCTGCATCAGTCCGTCCTTGTTCCATGCTTCTTTTCCGGTATTGTCTTTAAGATGCTCTGACACCTTCATGTACAGATTGACAGATTTTACTCCCAAAGAAAATAATTCCTTACATTCCTTCACGGTCAAATCTATGCTCCTCCTGAAAATTCCCGGCATCGACGGGATTGCTTCCTGCTGGTTTTCGCCCTCCATTACGAAGATAGGCATTACAAAATCATCAGTTGTAAGGATGTTTTCTCTTACTAAACTTCTGATAGATTCATTAACTCTAAGCCTTCTATTTCTTGAATGTATCATTTTGGAATACTTTTTGAATAAGTTTCTACAAATTTACTACAACTTATATAAAAAACTATTGTATAGAATTGTAGAATTGTTTATTTTTGTTTCAATACATTCGAGAAATTATAATTTGATGAAAAAACTTTTACTTTTATTTATATTTATTGGCGCTTTCGTTGGGTTTTCCAACAATATGCAAGCACAGCTGAGAGAGCCGGGTTCCCCAACACAGAAGTCTGATGACGGTGTACTGGTAGCTTACCCAAATCCCGCGAAAGATTTCCTTCTGATCAAAGCAAAAGATACTGCTTTAAAGATCAAAAGTGTAACTTTCTATTCCATTCTGGGAACACAGGTAGCCAATTATTCTGTCAACATGAATTCCGGAGAGATCAATATTGAAAAATTAAAACCCGGAAAATACTTGATTCGCTATATTTTAAGCGATAATACCCAAAAGGTTACTCAAATCGTAAAACAATAAAAATTAAATCCTGATAATCATCAGGATTTTTTCTTTTACCTCCGTTCTCCCCTAATATTTCCGTAAATTTAGGGACTTTTTTATACTCATTATAAAAACAATTGAATGCTTAAAGCTGAACATATCAGAAAGACCTATAGCGCCGGGAAGAAAGTGGCATTGGATGATTTCAGCATCCATGTACCTCAGGGCAGTATTTATGGTCTTCTAGGGCCGAACGGAGCCGGAAAAACTTCTTTTATCCGTATCATCAACCAGATTACCCAGGCAGATTCCGGAGATGTATTCATCAACGGTAATAAGCTTAATCCAACGCACATCAGAGATATCGGCTATATGCCAGAAGAAAGAGGTCTGTACAAAAATATGAGTGTGGGTGATCAGATTCTTTATTTCGGGGAACTGAAAGGAATGACCAAAAATGATGCTTTGAATGAAGCCAAAAAATGGTTTGAGAAACTGAACATCGACCAATGGTGGAAAAAGAAACTGTCTGAGCTTTCAAAAGGAATGGCCCAGAAGATCCAGTTCGTGGTAACTGTTCTTCACCGTCCGCACCTGTTGATCCTTGATGAACCTTTTTCAGGTTTTGACCCGGTGAACGCCAATTTGATTAAAGACCAGATCATCGATCTTAAAAATAACGGAACCACGATCATCCTTTCTACCCACAGAATGGAAAGTGTTGAGGAAATGTGTGATTATGTAGCACTGATCAATAATTCCAAGAAGATTATTGACGGAAGGGTTTTTGACGTAAGAGAAAAGTTTAAGAAGAATATTTTCGGAGTTACTATTTCTGAGGTGGATGAAGCTCAGTTTAACAGCTTCAAAGCCACTCATGAGATCTTTAATTTCACCAATGAAAATAATCTTATTTCTTTTGATCTGAAAAATGAAAGCGGACAGAATGACATCCTGCTGGATCTTGTGAACATAGGAAAAGTAAGATCATTCGACGAAAGAATTCCGAGCATGAATGAAGTGTTTATTAATGCCGTAAGTAACCATTCTTAATTTTTATGAACAATATTTATTTAATTACAAAAAGGGAATTTCTTACGCAGGTTAAGAAAAAATCCTTCATTATATTAACGCTGCTCGCTCCTCTTTTACTGGTTGGTTTTGGAGCGGTAATCGGGCTGATGTTTAAAGCCAATGAATCTCACAGCATTATTGAAGTGGTGGATAAAAGCGGGCTTTTTAAAGATCAGCTGAAATCGAATGACAAACTGAATTATGTATTTGTTTCCGCAGCAGATGAGAAAGCAAAAATCAATAATCTTAAAGACAATGAATCGCTGGATGGCATTCTGATCCTTCCTGAACTTAAAGATCATGATTACGCCAACCTTGAAAACAGCACTAGACTAATCGTCAATGCCAAGATGGGCTTTGATACGAAACAGAAAATCGTTTCGGATATCACGGATGTCATCAAAAAAGAAAAAATCAAACAGCTCGGTATTGAAGAATCCCAGCTAAACAGTCTTGATAAAAGCTTTACGTTAAAAACCATTAATGTTTCCAATAACAATAAGGAAGACTCTGACCTTGCTTTCGGCGTAAAAAGTGGCTTAAGCATCCTTCTTATGTATGTGACGTTTATGTTCATCATCATTTATGGAGTAAGAGTAATGAGAAGCGTTCTTGAGGAGAAGAACAACCGTGTGGTAGAGATTATCATTTCATCTGTTAAACCTTTTGAACTGATGATGGGTAAAATATTAGGTGTAACACTGGTAGCTCTGACTCAGTTTGTGATCTGGATCTCAATGTCTGTAGTAGGGGCTTTGGTTCTGAATACCGGCTTTGCTTCTTTTCAGAAAAATATTCCCGGAGGCAATGAGGCACTGGCAAGCAAGCTTGATATCGCACAGATCGCTACACAGATTTCTCACAGCCTTTTGGAACTGAATTTCCCGCTGATCATCTTTGTATTCATTGTATTTTTCCTTTTGGGCTATATTTTCTACAGCTCAATTTATGCAGCCATCGGTTCTGCCGTGGATAATGAAACAGAGACACAGCAATTCACCTTATTTGCAATTCTACCGCTTAGTTTAGGGATGTATGGAAGTTTTTCACTGATGAACAATCCTGACGGTCCTTTGGGCTTCTGGCTGTCTATTATCCCGTTCACTTCACCGGTTGCCATGATCGCCAGAATACCTTTCGGGGTTCCGGCGTGGCAGATTGCATTATCTATTACTTTATTACTGGGGACCACTATTTTAATGATATTCCTGGCCGGAAAGATTTACCGTGTGGGGATCTTAATGTATGGGAATAAGGCGACCTTGAAGGAGATCTGGAAATGGATAAGAGGATAAGTCTAAAAGTTCTTTTGTCTTGAAACAAAATGAACCAAAAATTCAAGGCTGGAATCTTCCGCTAAAAATTAAAACTTGCTCCTAAAATTCCCAAACTCGTGCGGATTTACTATTGCTTCTTCAATTCAATATTCTACCCGCACTCAAACAGTGGTAATTTTTTAACGGATCAAGATTTAATTTTTTTAACGCTACAGCTTCCTAGACCACTAGAAATAGATTTACTGACAAATTTTTGTCATATAACACAAAAATCCCGGAAATTGATTTCCGGGATTTTTTATGTCTGAATAACTTATTATTCTATTTGAAGATATAACTTAAGCTTAGGCTGATCACCTGCTCAGACTTGCCTTTGTTACTCCCTCCTTTTTCTTTGGCAAGATCAGGATAAGTATCTGAAAGACCTAGGTCATATTTAAGAGCTAATTCCAGCTGTCTTTTGTAGCTATAACCTACTCCTAATCCAAGGGCGAAATTAAAGCTTGCTGCTTTTCCGCTAACTCCTGCTGGATATGCAGAGTCTGTAATAACATAATCCGGGTCATAATAAGGTCTGCCTACCGGTGCATTTTTAACATTCTGACTCATCAGGAAGTTAAATCTTGGTCCAATCATTCCAAAGAATTCTGATTCAGCCTCAGAAAAATATCCTTTAAAATAGATGGGCACACTCAGATAGTTGTTACCATATACTGCATCATAACCGTCTTTTCCTTTAGCATCTTTATCTTTCCCCGTTTCTCCTGCACCATAGTACACGACCTCCGGCTGTAAATAAAACTGATTCGATTTTCCGATCGGGATAAGAGCTAAAGCTCCACCCTGAAACGCGTATTTCGGACCAGAAGGATTATGGGCATTTCTTACTCTGGAATAGTTACCTCCTGCCGTTAGACCAAATCTTGTACTTTTAAAGTCGATCTGGGCGAAGGACAGGGTTGAAAGGGTCAATGCTGAGGTTAATAAAAGTTTTTTCATATGTTTTGTTTTGTATAGCTATTATCCAAGAACTTTAGCAACGGTAACTCCGATATCAGCAGGAGAATCTACCACGTTGATTCCGTTCTCTCTCATGATCTGCATTTTAGCCTGAGCAGTATCTTCATCACCTCCTACGATAGCACCAGCGTGTCCCATAGTTCTTCCCTTAGGAGCAGTTTGTCCAGCGATAAATCCTACAACCGGTTTAGTAGATCCGCTAGCTTTGTACCATCTTGCAGCTTCAGCCTCAAGACCACCACCGATTTCTCCGATCATTACTACTGCTTCAGTTTCAGGGTCGTTGATGAATAATTCAAGAGCTTCTCTTGTCGTCGTTCCAATGATTGGGTCACCACCGATACCGATTGCTGTAGAAACACCGTAACCGGCTTTTACTACCTGATCAGCAGCTTCGTAAGTAAGCGTACCTGATTTTGAAACGATACCTACTTTACCTTTTTTGAAAACGAATCCTGGCATGATACCAATTTTAGCTTCTTCAGAAGTAATGATTCCCGGACAGTTTGGACCGATTAATCTACAGTCTCTGTCAGCGATGTAAGATTTTACTTTCACCATATCCGCTACAGGAATACCTTCAGTAATACATACGATAACTTTGATCCCTGCTTCAGCAGCTTCCATGATCGCATCAGCAGCGAATGCAGGTGGTACGAAAATGATACTTACGTTAGCTCCGGCTTTTTCTACAGCGTCTGCTACTGTATTAAATACAGGTTTCCCTAAGTGCTCAGATCCTCCTTTTCCTGGAGTTACCCCTCCTACTACGTTGGTTCCGTATTCAATCATCTGACCTGCGTGGAAAGTACCTTCGTTCCCTGTAAATCCTTGTACAATTACTTTAGAATCTTTGTTTACTAAAATTGACATTTTATTGATGTTTTAATTTATTTAAATATTTTATTAATGCTCACAAATTTACTTATTTTTCTTTGATTTCATACAAAACCAAGAGAATAGTTTATTTGAGATTTCTCAGCTTTACTTCTTTTTTCAGATAGCCTTTAAAATCTTCTGCAAACATCCCTATGTAGGTTCCTTTTTTAAGATCTCTGTTCACGCCTGTTTTACCCAGAAGGACAGATCCTCCTTCAATTGTGTTCCCGGAAGCAATACCCACCTGACCCCAAAGCGTCACCTCATCTCCAATGACACAGCATCCTGCGATTCCGACCTGTGAAGCGATCAGGCATTTTTTCCCGATTACGGTGTCGTGTCCGATTTGGATTTGATTATCCAAAACAGATCCTTCCCCGATGACCGTGGAATCCGTCACGCCTCTATCGATGGTACAGTTGTTTCCGATCTCTACATTGTTTTCAATAATGACGTTTCCTACAGAGATCAGACGGTCAAAATTTCCGTTCAGTTTTCTGTAATAGAAAGCGTCACCTCCCAATACTGTTCCGGACTGGATGATGACATTATCCCCGATTTCAGTTCTGTCGCCAATCACAACATTAGGGAAGATAAGACTGTTTTTTCCGATCTTCACATTATTTCCAATGACTGCCGTAGAGTGGATCCTTGTTCCCTCGCCTATTTCAGCATCGTGAAGTTCTTCCGTGAAATTATATATTCTCGTAAAGTGAGTATTGATTTTATTGAAGTCTCTGAAAGGATCATCAGAAACCAAAAGGGCTTTTCCTTCCGGACATTCTACCTTTTTGTCGATCAAGATGATCGTAGCGGCTGAATTCAGCGCTTTATCGTAATATTTCGGATGGTTGACAAAAACGATTTCACCTGGTTTTATCATATGAATCTCATTGGTTCCCAATACTTCAAAGTCTTCGGGGCCAACAAATTCCGAGCCTATTAAATCGGCAATAGTTTTGAGCTTTTGCGGAGAATGGAATCTCATAACAATTGATTTTCTTATAAAAACAAAATTCGGAATGCTAGTGCAAACCGAATTTATGTAAATTTTATGATTATTTTACTCTTTCTAAGTAGCTACCGTCTTCCGTATTTACTTTGATTTTATCACCTGGCTCGATGAACAAAGGTACATTTACTCTGGCTCCTGTTTCAACGATTGCGTTTTTAAGAGCATTAGTAGCTGTATTTCCTTTTATGCCCGGATCAGCTTCAATTACTTCCAGATAAACTGACTGAGGAAGTTCTGCAGAAAGTGGAGTTTCATCAATTTCTTTCAAAATAATCGTTACTTCTTCACCAGCTTTCATAAACTGAGCGTTTTCGATCATCTCTTTATCAAGATACAATTGAGAGAAATCATCATTATTCATGAAGTGGAAACCATTCTCATCATCGTAAAGATACTGAAACTTTCTGGTGATCACTTTTACTTCATCAATCTTGTGTCCTGCAGAAAAAGTATTATCAAGTACTTTTCCGTTGGTTACCGATTTTAGTTTTGTTCTTACGAAAGCAGGTCCTTTCCCTGGCTTTACGTGCATAAATTCAACTACTTTGAAAATGTCATTGCTAAATTCGATGCAAAGTCCTTTTCTTATATCGTTACTTGTTGCCATTAATGTATGTTATCTTTTTTTTATTTTGTTTTAAAAATTGGTAATCCTACCTGCATAGAACCTTTACCTGTAGCCGTTCCCGTTGGGTTCACCACTTTTCCTGATGGAGAAATAAATGATCCGTTGCTTGTATTATTAAAATTCAGATTATTTTGTTGCAGCTGGTTAGCATTGATCTGAACTTGAGAATTATTTTGATTTTTATTCAAAAATGATTCATTATACTTACTTTTCTGCATGAAAGTTCCAACATTATTTTTAGCTATACTATCATTCTGCTGCGTAGTATTTCTTTCAATAATCGGCCTTGAAGGCTTGCTTTCAACTTTCGAGCTTACTTTCTCCTGTCCCCATATCACTGAGAATGAAGAGAAAAATAGTAGGGTTAAAAATAATTTTTTCATTTGTATGCAGTTATGATTAATTTCTAATTGCTTTCCTTAGTAGTTCCGTATCCTTTCACAATACCTCTTGGAGAGTTTTGGATAAACTGAAGAATTTCATCTCTTTCAGCAGTCGGAAGCATTTCTTTTTCAATAAATGCCAAAGCCTGGGAAACGTTCATCTTCATCTGGAAGATTGCTCTGTAGATTTTCTGGATTTCAAAGATTTTCTCATTAGAGAATCCTCTTCTTCTTAATCCTACAGAATTGATTCCTGCGTAAGAAATCGGGTCTCTTGCAACTTTTACGTAAGGTGGAATATCTTTTCTGATCAGAGATCCTCCGGAAATCATGGTGTGTTTTCCGATCTTACCAAACTGCTGTACTGCAGATAATCCTCCCATTACGGTAAAATCACCTATTTCTACGTGTCCTGCAATACCACATCCGTTAGCGATGATCACATTATCTCCGATAATACAGTCGTGTGCGATGTGAGAAGTTGCCATAATAAGGCAGTTGCTGCCGACTCTGGTAAATCCTAACGCTTTGGTTCCTCTGTTGACCGTGACACATTCTCTTAAGGTAGTACTGTCTCCAATAATGGTGTGTGTATCTTCACCGTCAAATTTAAGATCCTGTGGGATCGCAGAAATTACAGTTCCCGGAAAAATTTTACAATCCTTTCCAATTCTTGCTCCATCCATGATGGTCACATTCGGTCCGATCCAGGTTCCTTCTCCTATTTCCACGTCCCCTGCAATTGTAGTAAAAGGTTCTACAATAACATTTTTGCTGATTTTTGCGCGTTTATCTACGGCGGCTAATTGATGAATCATTTAATCAACTTTATTTTTTGCAACTTGAGCCATTAACTCTGCTTCTACAACCACTGTACCGGCTACATATCCATATCCCTGCATATGTACGATACCTCTTCGGATGGGCTCTATCAATTCAATTTTGAAAATAATAGTATCACCAGGAACTACTTTTTTCTTGAATTTCACTTTATCAATTTTGATAAAATAAGTAGAATAATTTTCCGGATCCGGAACACTTGCCAATACAAGGATACCTCCCGTCTGTGCCAAAGCTTCTACCTGAAGAACTCCAGGCATTACAGGCTCTTTAGGGAAATGTCCCACGAAGAAAGGCTCATTCATGGTCACATTTTTCAGACCTACTACATGAGAATCTGAAAGTTCAAGAACTTTATCGATCAGTAAGAACGGAGGTCTGTGCGGCATAAGACGCATAATTCCGTTGATATCAAATACAGGTTCTTTGGTAAGGTCAAAATCGGGCACGTTTTTCTTTTTCTGAAGTTTCCACTGACGGTTCAGTTTTTTTGCAAACTGGGTGTTCACAAAGTGTCCCGGTTTGTTTGCAATGACTTTACCTTTTATTTTTACACCGGCTAAAGCAAGGTCACCAATTACATCAAGTAATTTATGTCTCGCCGCTTCGTTCGGATAGTTTAATGTAAGATTGTCCAGAATACCGTTCGGTCTGATTGAAACATTGTCTTTCCCGAAGGCTTTTTTCAATTTTTCTGTAGTTTCAGGTGTAAGATCCTTGTCTACGTAGACAATCGCATTGGAGATATCTCCTCCTCTGATCAATCCGTGATCCAGCAACATTTCCAGCTCATGTAAAAAGCTGAATGTTCTTGCAGAAGAAATTTCGTCTTTAAATTCTGAAATATTTTTAAGAGTGGCATTCTGAGTTCCCAATACTTTGGTTCCAAAATCTACCATGGTAGTCACTTCATAAGTATCTGAAGGAATAATCGTAATTTCTGATCCGGATGCAGGGTCTGCATAGCTCAAAACTTCTTTGATCACCAGGTATTCTCTGGCTATATTCTGCTCTACGATGCCTACACTTTCAATAGCCTCAACAAAGAATTTTGATGATCCATCTAAAATGGGAGGCTCTGAGGCATCCATTTCCAGAATAGCGTTATCTACATCACAACCTACCAGCGCAGCCAAAAGGTGTTCACACGTAGTAATTTTTACGCCCAGTTTTTCTAATGTTGTTCCTCTTTCTGTTGCTACTACATAATTAACGTCAGCTTCTACCTGAGGATGTCCCTCCAGATCTGTTCTTACGAACACAAAACCGGTATTTTCTTTAGCAGGTTTAATGGTAAGTTTTACTTCTTTACCAGTATGAAGGCCAATTCCAGAAAGCGTTACTTCTTCCTGGAGTGTTTTTTGCATATCACTCATTAGTTTTATCTTTTGAGGTATCCTCAAGATTATTTATTCTTCGTACAATTTCAGTGAAATTTCTGAAATGAACATAGTTTCTAAGATAGTCATTGTAGCTGATCGCGGGAGATCCGTACAGCGTCTCTTTATCATTCACGCTTGAATTCACCCCACTTTGAGCCTGAATTTTCACCTGGTTGCCAATTTTGATATGGCCTACCACTCCTACCTGTCCTCCAATCTGGTTCCAGTCTCCGATGGTTGTAGAACCTGCGATTCCGGCCTGTGCTGCAATAACGTTGTTCTGACCGATCTTCACATTATGAGCGATCTGAATCAGATTATCGATCTTCGTTCCTTTTCCGATGATGGTGGAACCAATAGTAGCTCTGTCGATGCTACAGTTTGAACCGATTTCCACATCGTCTTCAATGATCACATTACCTAGCTGAGGAATCTTTTTGAATCCTTCAGCGGTGGGCTGAAAACCGAATCCGTCGCCACCCACAACCGTATTGGAATGGATCACACAATTATCCCCGATAATACAATAGTCATAAATTCTGGCACCACTGTCAATTTTACAATTTTTACCGATCTTTACTCCCTTACCGATATACACATGCGGATAAATCTGCGCCCCTTCTCCGATCTTAGCTTTCTCCGAAACATAAGTAAATGCCCCGATGTACGCTTTATCACCGATCACAGCAGTTTCATGAATAGAGGAACCGGTTTCGATTCCCTCTTTTCTTCCCTGCATTTCCTGATACAGATTCATTAAGATCTGGAAAGAAAGATAGGCATCCTTTACAACAATTAAGGTAGGATTATAATTAACTTTATCTATAAGTTTTTCCGAAACAATAATAACGGAGCATTTTGAGGTATCTAAAAAATGTGAAAATCGATCTTGTGCTATAAAAGAAAGATGCCCTGATTCACCATTCTCAATTGGTGAAACCCCAGTAATAACCGTACTTTCGTCGCCTATTATTTGTCCGTCAATAAAACTTGCAATTTGCGAAGCTGTAAATTCCATATTCTGCAAAGATAAGAAATTCTGTAATTCGCAAACATTTTTTGATTTTAGGAACGTGAATTTTAATACTATTTAAGAAATTATGTTGGAAATATCCCTTGGAAATGTGAGAATATACCTGGCCGTCTTATGGACCATAAGCCCCGACAGCAGCTGGTCCTGGGACTCTTCCAGCCTTATCTTTTTACCATCTTTCTGAAGAAGGTAAATCGGCTGCTTTTCGGTATCATACGGCAGTAATTTTCTTTTTATCTCATGCACAAGCTCCTTTCCATTATCGATTCCGAAAAATTCATTGGTCTTTTTTATTTTTTCTTCAATAAATTCCGGATCAAAAGGACGCGTTGAAATTACCGTTTTGGGAAGATTTCGCTGAATGACGCACTTACACCAATAGGAAAGGATAAAGTCGTCAGAAGTCTGCCAGGATTTCATGGCATGAATTATATCATTATCATCAAGCTGGTTAAACCGATAAATATCCTCATCAGTCGCTGAACTTTTTGCGCGGTGCAGAAAATACTTCAGATTCTCCCCTGCCGGCAGATCCATACCCTGCGAAACCAGATATTTTGCTCTCTCCAAGATCTTAACCAAAAGAAACTCAGCCAGTGCCGATGTTTTATGATAATACACCTGCCAGTACATAAACATTCTGGCCGTCAGAAAATTTTCAATAGAATAAACGCCTTTAGCATCAATGACCAATTCGCCTTCACTGCAGACATTCATCATGGAAATAATTCTCTGGGTATTAATATTTCCTTCTGAAACACCTGTAAAAAAACTGTCTCTATTTAAATAATCCAGTCTGTCAACATCAAGCTGCGAAGAAATAAGCTGGTTGAAAAATTTTCTATGGTATTTCCCCTGAAACATTTCGATCGCTACAGAAAGCTGCCCTCCAAATTCTTCATTTAATTTATTCATCAGTAACAGCGAAAGTTTTTCGTGGTGCCAGTCGTCCATCAGCATATTTTCCAGAGCGTGGGAAAACGGTCCGTGTCCGATATCGTGCATCAGAATCGCAAGCATAGCCCCTTTTTCTTCCTCTTCGGTGATCTTAATTCCTTTCTGACGCAGGGTTTCCAATGCGGTAAACATCAGATGCATTGCTCCCAGTGCATGATGAAATCTTGTATGCGTAGCTCCCGGAAAGATGAGATTCAAAAGTCCAGTCTGACCTATCCTTCTCAATCTTTGAAAATAGGGATGTTCTATGACGTCAAATAAAATTTCGTGTGGGATTCTGATGAAACCATGAACGGGGTCGTTGATGATCTTTAGCTTATTCTGCATTGAAAGGTAGATATTAGTAAACAAAGTTAGGGATTTTAAATTTTAGCCTTATTTAATTTTCATTCATAATCATCTTAAAACTAACCAGAATCAAAAAAAAAAGGAATAAGTCCGGTCATCTCATTAAATTTAAGTATATTAATTTTTAAAATTATTCCTGCCATAAATTAATTAACATGAATAATTACTTTTCATCCAACACGCTAAACTATGAGTGACAAAAAATTTAATATTGCTATTCTTATTGATGGTGACAATGCTCAGGCTAAATTGTTAAAAGAAACCATTGAAGAGGTTTCAAAATACGGCAAAGCTACGATCAGGAGGATTTATGGAGACTGGACCTCCCAAAGTATGAATTCCTGGAAAGATCTTGTCAATCTCTATTCCATCAATCCTATTCAAAAATTCTCATATACCAGCGGGAAAAATTCAACGGATGGAGCCATGATTATTGATGCTATGGATATTTTGCACGGGAAAAGTGTTGAAGGCTTCTGTATCGTATCAAGTGACAGCGACTATACCGGTCTGGCCAAAAGGATCCGTGAGGAAGGCCTTTTTGTCATGGGTATCGGAGAGAAAAAAACGCCTGAAGCTTTTGTGAAATCCTGCGATATATTTACTTATACTGAAAATATCACCCCTAAAATAAAAAAGGAATCAAAAGCTGAAAACCAAAAGGTCAAAGAAAACAAAAGTAAAGATCCTGTAAAAAAAGAAGCTGTTACTCCTAAAATCCCTGAATTTCAAAGTTTTTTATCCAGGAAGGACGAGGAAACTATCGCAAAAGCATTTGAAATTTCTGCCAATGAAAATGATATGGCTTTTATTTCTACCCTAGGTACCAATATCAGAAAGATCGATCCCAGTTTTGACTCCAGAACCTATGGGTATTCCACTCTATCAAAATTATTTGATGACCTGCCTCATTTTGAAGTGGTGAGAAATGAGACGAACCATCCGTTAGTGAAAAAAAAATAGGTCTTATCAGCAACCGTCATTATAATTGACATTCAAATCCATAAGACCATTCTGATCAAAAATATAAAACGTCCTTCAGCAAGCTTTTACAATTTTTTATGAAGCTTACTTATGTTACGCTTTGCGTGATATTGGTTTTACATTTACCTTTGATCGCTTTAATAAACTAGTATCCCTTCATGAAAAGCTTATTCATTTTCATCATATGCTTTTTAAGTATCCCCTTTTCTGCACAAACTTTATCTGAGACTCAAAAACTGGAGTCGCTCTGTAAAGTCTGGGGATTTTTAAAATATTACCATCCTCATGTGGCAAAAGGAGACTTTGAATGGGATCAGGAGCTTTTAAAAAAGATAGACGAACTTGACCATATCCGTAACAAAGATCAATTGAATGAATTGTATTTTAAATGGATCAATAACCTCGGGAAAGTTGATGAATGTAAAAAATGTTCGACGGAGAATAAAGAGAAGGTTTATTTTCTGAGAAATTTTGATCTGGGCTGGATGAACGATAAACACTTGTTCAATGAAAAAGTAAGTCGTCAGCTTTTGTTTATTCAAAACAACAGAAATCTCGGAAGTAATCATTACATCGGAAATGGCGGAAAAAAGGTTTATTTCAAAAATGAGAATTCATACGGTTCAAAATTTACGACCAAACAGACGAGCCTGTTGGAACTTTTCAGATACTGGAATCTGGTAGAGTATTTTTTTCCTTATAAGTATCAGACTGATCAGAACTGGAATGATGTCTTAACCGAGATGATCCCGAAATTTCTCAATGTCAATACTGACGAAAGCTATCATCTTACGCTCGCTGAACTGGTGACCAAAGTGGATGACTCCCATGCTTTCCTGTATTCCCCTTTAATCAATGCCCATCAGTATGGGAGAAGAAAAGTTCCTGTAGAATATACATATGCGGAAGGAAAACTGGTGGTAACCAAGATTCTTCCCAATAAATTCAACGAAGAAATTCCTCTGAAAAAGGGCGATGTCATTTATGATCTGAATGGCCGGACCATCCCGCAAATGGTGAACAGTTTTGGAAAATATGTTCCTGCCTCCAATTCCTGGGGGAAAATTACAAAAGTAAAAAGCCTTTTTCTTTTCAGCAATAATGATTCTATTACGATTAAAATTGAACGGAACGGCCAGAATCTGAGTTTGACAACTCCAACCTATCTTCTCAAAGATATCGTCTGGGAAAAACCAGCAGCTATCCAAAAATGGAAGTTTCTGGATGCAGAGCAAAAGACAGGGTATGTGAATATGGGGATCATTGAAAAGAGTGATCTGGACGATATGTACAGGGAACTAAAATCTGCAAATTCCATTATTTTTGATCTGAGAAATTATCCCAAACAGACGATCTTTCCTTTAAGCAGGATGATTCTGCCGGAAAAATCAATTTATTATCAATTTAATTTTCCGGAGACCGATTATTTGAGTAAATTTTATAGCGCAAAAAACACCATCGGCAGAAAGAACCCGGACTACTATAAAGGAAACGTAGTGGTTTTGGCAGATGAGAATACGCAGAGTCAGGCAGAGACTACCACTATGATGTTTAAGCAGCATCCGAAAGCAAAAGTCATTGGCAGCAACACGTCAGGGGCCAATGGTGACATCATCAGGTTTAAAATTGCGGATCTGGATACCTGCTTTACAGGATTGGGTGCCTATTATCCGGATGGAAGGGAGACCCAGAGGATAGGAATCATTCCTGATATTGTGGTAAAACCTACGGTAAAAGGCGTACAGGAAGGAAAAGACGAAGTTCTGGAAAGAGCTTTAGAATATATAAAGACCGGTTTTTAAATAGATTAAATAGAAGTAATGATTCACCGGATTTTCATTTAACTAATATTTAACTATTATTCTCTCTAATTTGTGAGAATTTAAAAGGAATTGGTCAACATTTTGATACAATAACCATGTAAAAAATTAAATTATGTCGGAAAAGATATTATGGATAGATGATGAAATAGATTTACTCAAACCCCATATCGTATTTTTAGAAAAAAAAGGTTATCATGTAACCCCTGTTAATAACGTGAACGAAGCTCTGGAATTAATGGATTCAGAAAAGTTCGCGTTAACGCTTATTGATGAAAATATGCCCGGCATTTCGGGACTGGAAGCCATTCCCATGATTAAGGAGAAAGACAACTCTTTAAAGATCGTGATGGTCACAAAAAGTGAGGAGGAACATATTATGGAAGAAGCCATCGGATCTCAGATCGCTGATTACATTCTTAAGCCTGTAAATCCTAACCAGATTTTACTATCACTAAAAAAGAATCTGCAGGAGGACAATCTTGTGGAGCAAAAAACAATTCTTCAGTACCAGCAGGAATTCAGAAACCTATCTATGGAGCTTTCTTATCTGAGAACCTATCAGGAATGGGCAGAATATTATAAGAAGATATTAAGCTGGGAAATTAAGTTTGATAAGGTAGCAGATAATGAATTTGCAGATCTATTGCAGTCGCAGAAAGAAGAAGCCAATATTCAGTTCGCTAAATTCATTGAAAAAAATTATGAAGGCTGGCTTACGGATTCCGACAAACCGATGATGAGCCACACGCTTTTCAAAGAAAAAATCAAAACTGAAGTAGAAAAAGAAAAAGTTCTTCTTCTGATGGTGGATAACCTCCGTTATGACCAGTGGAAAGTGATCGAACCTTTATTTACAAAATATTACAATAAAGTTTCGGAAGATTATTATTACAGTATTCTTCCTACGGCTACCCAGTACGCAAGAAACTCCTTCTTTGCAGGCCTTATGCCGTCTGAGATCGAGAAACGTTTCCCGGAAAAATGGTTCAATGATAATGAAGAGGGAAATAAAAATGAATTTGAGCGTGACTTCCTGGATGACCAGATGAAGAGAATCGGTCTGGGATCTAAATCAATGAAATATCTAAAAGTTTTGAATGCAGATTTTGAGCGTAAGATTTATGATGATTTCAACCAGCACAAGAACAACGATCTATTGGTCATTGTTTACAACTTTATCGATATCCTTTCACATGCTAAGACGGATAATCATATTGTAGATCAGCTGATCCGTGATGATAAAACGTTCAGATCTCTTACCTATAACTGGTTTGAAAATTCATCGATTTTAAAAATCATTAAGTTAGCAGCAGAAAGCGGATACAAACTTGTGATCACTACAGACCACGGAACGGTGTACGTAAAAAGACCTAGTAAGGTAGTGGGTGACCGTGAAACATCAACGAATATCCGTTATAAAACAGGAAAAAGCTTAACCTACGACGACAGCGATGTGTGGGCCATCACCAATCCTGAAAAACTGTTCCTGCCTAAAGGAAATTTAAGTTCAAAATATATTTTTGCTAAAAACAATATTTTCCTGGCTTATCCTAAGAATTACAATCATTTTGTAAATTACTATAAAGAAACCTACCAGCACGGTGGAATCTCATTGGAGGAATGTATCATTCCTATCAGCATTTTAGAACCCAAGTAGTTTTTTTCATAGTTTATTTAAAATTTTGGGTTTAAGGCGGCAAAAATCGAATGATTTTTGCCGCTTCTTTTTTACAGCTCTTTCAATAATCTTAAAGAGTTTCTATCTTAGCAAAAAAACAATGTTTATTATTTCGCTGACGTACAAAACTTCACTTGAAGATGTAGAACATTTCATTCCAGAACACAATGATTTTCTAGACCAACACTACACTGCCGGGCATTTTATTGCTTCAGGAAGAAAAGAACCGAGGAACGGAGGAATAATTCTTGCCAATGCCGGTTCTAAGAATGAAGTTGAAGAAATCATCAGCAAAGATCCTTTTTATATTCATCAGGTAGCAGATTATGAAATCATTGAATTTATTCCATCAAAATACAACGAAAACTTTAAATTTTTTATAACAAACTCATGAAGTTAATCACCTATAATGTCAACGGAATCAGGGCTGCCTTTACGAAAGATTTCTTAGGCTGGCTGAAGACTGCTGATCCGGACATCGTCTGCATTCAGGAAAGCAAAGCGGGAAACGATCAGATCGATATCGAAAGCCTTGAAAAAATCGGTTATCACAGTTATTGGCATTCCGCAGTAAGAAAAGGCTACAGCGGCGTCGGAATTGCGTCTAAAATCAAACCGAGTCATGTGGAATACGGATGTGGTATAGAAAGCTATGATAATGAAGGCAGGATCATCCGTGCGGATTTTGACAGCTACTCTGTGATTTCAGTCTATGTACCTTCCGCAAGTAATATTGAAAGGCTGGAATTCAAAATGCAGTTCTGCCATGATTTCCTTACTTATATAAAGGAGCTGCGCAAAACGATCCCTAACCTTATTATTTCGGGAGATTTTAATATCTGTCACCAGGCGATCGATATTCACGATCCGATTCGTTTAAAGAACGTTTCCGGCTTCTTACCGATGGAAAGAGAATGGATGACCAGCTTTATCGAAGAATGTGAGCTGATCGACAGTTTCCGTTTTTTTAATAGCGAACCGGATAATTATACGTGGTGGAGCTACAGACAGAATTCGAGGGCAAAGAATAAAGGCTGGAGACTGGATTACAATTTTGCCACTTACACGCTTAAAGATAAGCTCTCAAGAGCAGTGATATTAAAGGAGGCCGTTCATTCCGACCACTGTCCTGCTTTATTGGAATTCAATATATAGAAAGGAGTACAAAAGTAAAAAGCCAGCTGAATCAGCTGGCTTTTTTAAATTTAAATCATAAATTTAGTCGACAATTTCATATTCAACCGGAATAGTACCATGACTGATATCTCCGATTTCATCGAACGCGGCTTTAGAAATATCTAATGCTCTTGATGCATGGAAAGGTCCTCTATCATTAATCTTCACTATCACCTGTTTTCCATTGTTCAGATTGGTAACTCTAATATTAGTTCCAAACGGAAGCGTTCTGTTTGCAGCGGTGAACTTTGAATTACTAAAAATCTCTCCGCTTGCTGTTTTTCTACCATTAAACTTATCGTGGTAGTACGATGCATAACTTGTTTTCTTCGCATCTAAGGTATTACCTGTAAAAGAATAAACACCTAAGGTTGAAATCATCATTATGATTACGAGAATGAATCTTTTCATCATCTTGAATTTTATTGGTTTTGACGGAGCAAAAGTATAAGGAATGTTGTAAAGTCCCTACTCCATATGTTAAAAACCGTTAACGAAAACAAAATTATATGTTAACAAAGCCTGTAAGTTCCTATTAACAGGGGTTTTAGACTACACTGTTAAAAAACGTTAAAAAAACGGGCCAAAAGTTAACATAATTAACTTATTATCGAAAAAATTCAAAATTCAAAAACTAAAAATGACTGATAATCAACATTTTACATAAATTATAAAAATTGAATAAAATCACTTCAATGATTTTAAAATCTAAAAGTTTTAAGAACCTTGATATGCAGAATCACTTGACAGAAGTCTTTTAAGGCTGTATACTGCAATCAGTACCCCTTATTTTAACAATGGTTTTTAACAGCTTCATGAATTTTTCTGTAAAAATCATTTAATTAAACTCCCATTTCCAGATCTGTTTTTTCAATGTTCTCTATTAATAGTAACAAATTGGATACCAAATGAGTTTTCTAATCAACTATAAACTATTATTCTGTGTAAAATAACACCGGGATCAGACGGCAAGATTCAGAGAGAAATATTAATTCTTAGCAGGTAACCTAAAAACGTTTCATTCTGATACCTTATATATAGTATACAAGACAACCCAAATCGAACTCTTGAATAAAGCTGCTTTTTTACCAGAGTTTGAAAGATAAAACCATTTTCCTGGTCCTCGTAAAAACTGGTTTATCTCCCTTTAAATTCAAAGAACATCTATGGCTCTCTTTAAAACAAAAAACCAATGATTGCTCATTGGTTTTATATTTTATACAGTATATAAGGGTTAAATCTTATTTTAAGTATTCTATTACATAGTCATATGTTCCCGAAGGGTAAACAACTGACATGCTTGGTGAACCTGTAATTGCATTTCCTGCACTGGTAGCTACAGTATAAGAGTATAAACTTCTGTCGTAAACAGTGTTTGTACCTGCTTTATAAATTGTAATACCATATAAAGTAGTCATCCCTGTAGGAGCAGGAATATCTACTGCAGTTGAAGTACCTGTAGCGGTGAAAGTTCCTTTTTTAGCAAAAAGTTGTTTATCAACGCCTACTCCTGTATTGATAAGGGTATTTGTAGCTGTTTCAGCAGTTCCAATAGTTACTTTAGGAGAAGTTGAAAGTGGTACCCATCTACCTGTAGAAGTTGCAAATGAATTCGCAACACCCCCTGTTGGGTTTGAGAAATAGTAGTATCCCGGAGTTACACTTGTGGTAATTCCTGAACTTGTATTCCCTGTACCATTATTATAAACAATCATACCATCGTAAGCAGTTGGAAAGTTATCCTCGTCAGTAACAGGAGTGACAAATGTGAAGGTAGTTAAGTTGGTTCTAGGAAAAACGATTCCTTTACCATCATTTGCACTATCACTAAATCCTCCACTACTGCCTGATGCATCTAAAAAAGCACCTTGTCCTTGTATGTTTCCGCTGGCAAAACCATTGGTTCTAACCTGCGCATTCGTATATTGAAGCATTGCCAATGTAGAGGCAAGAGCTAATAAAATTTTTTTATTCATAACTAAGTGTGTCTAAAAATTAAAAATTAATTATTGTGCTGAATATGATTGCCAAGCTGTACCATCATATACAAAACCAAGCCCTCTACCATTAACTGTCATTGAATTAACTGAAGCTGCACTTACTCCATTTACTGTAAGTGTTCCACCTCCAACTTTAACGAGAGTAATACTTCTACCTTTAACCGCTGCACTTACAGGTATTGTAGATAAGTCTGCATTAGTAGTAAGGAATACATAACCATCTAAATCGGCTGCAGATAAATCTGCTCCAGTAGCTGAGGTTCTAACCGGTGTAACTGCATTAGGAGTACTACCACCACCTCCAAAAGGCTTCCATTCAGGAACGGTATTATCAAAGTAGTAGAATCCTGCTCCGGTAATTTTAGCTTTTCTAGCACCAGAGCCGGTTCCAGAAGTAATGTAAACAAGGGCACCGTTCTGAGGAGCACCATAAGTACCAGAGGTATCATCTTTAGATGTTAATTCCGCTGCTGTCATACGAGGGACTAGTAAGGCATCAGGTCTGGCATTATCGGTAGTATTGGCTACTACGTCTAACGTTGAGGAAGGTGTAGTCGTGTTAATCCCTACACGTCCCTGCTGAGCCTTGGAAACTGCCGAAAGGCCAACGAGCATCGTCGCTGTTAATAAAAATTTTTTCATAAGTTTTTAAAGATTTAAATTACATTATTTTCCATCAATATTTCCAAATGGAAGATGCATCTCAACTTGTGCTTATCATTCAGGCTGTTTGTGTTCAGCTTTTATAATCAGGCAACTGCTTGAAGCATTTGATTTTAAAACATTGCTTATTGCGCAAATTTAAGACATAATTTTCAAATTTATTCACATTATATAAAAAAAATAAAATAGTTTTATATAACAAAATAATAACCTATTGAAAATCAACATGATCTATAATTAAGCGATTGTATAATTAGTGTTAAATTTTATTAATATTTTTAATTATTTGTGAAAAAAACAAAATAGCTATGACCGATGTAACTTACAAGTTATCAGATCAATTCTCCGTACAAGTCAAATTCTTCTGCAGACGTTATTTTAACCTCTGCAAACTCTCCGATAGATATGTAAGTTTCATCTGCTGAAACCAGCACTGTATTGTCTACATCGGGGGAATCATACTCTGTTCTTCCAATGAAATAGTTTCCTTCTTTTCTGTCGAATATACATCTGAAAGTCTTCCCAATCTTCTCCTGATTCTTCTCCCACGAAATCTGCGACTGAATCTCCATAATCTCTTCCACTCTTGCTTCTTTCACTTCCTGCGGCACATCATCTTCCAGTACATAAGCGCCTGTATTTTCTTCGTGAGAATAGGTGAAACAGCCTAATCTGTCAAATTTCTGCTCTCTTACCCAATCTTTCAGCTCCTGGAATCTTTCTTCTGTTTCTCCCGGGTATCCTACGATCAAAGTAGTTCTCACCGCCATATCCGGAACTTTTTCTCTGAATTTGGCTAATAAAGCGTTCGTCTTTTCATGCGTTGTTCCACGCTTCATAGATTTCAACAGGTCGGAATTGATATGCTGAAGAGGGATATCTATATAATTACAAACTTTAGGTTCTTCACGGATGATATCCAGAACATCTTCAGGAAAACCGCTAGGGAAAGCATAATGAAGACGAATCCATTCGATCCCTTCCACTTTCACCAATTCTTTTAAGAGTTCTCCAAGGGCACGTTTTTTATAAAGATCAAGACCATAATATGTAAGATCCTGTGCGATAAGAATAATTTCCTTAGTTCCCTTTTTCGCCAGTTTCTGAGTTTCCAAAACCAATTTTTCAATAGGAGTAGAAATGTGTCCTCCTCTCATTAAAGGAATAGCACAGAAAGAGCACGGCCTGTCACAGCCTTCCGAAATCTTAAGGTATGCGTAATGCTTAGGGGTTGTAGTCAGTCTTTCTCCTACCAGCTCATGCTTGTAATCCGCACCCAAATGCTTGAGCAGGATCGGAAGATCTCTGGTTCCAAAGTACTGATCTACATCCGGAATTTCCTTAACAAGATCCGGCTTATATCTTTCTGAAAGACAGCCAGTAACAAAAACTTTTTCGACTTCACCTCTGTTTTTTGCTTCTACATAATCCAGAATTGTATTAATGGATTCTTCTTTAGCATTATCAATAAATCCACATGTGTTGATCACTACGATATCTCCGCGGCCTTCATGAACCACTTCTTTTCCATTAGCTTTCAGCTGGCTCATTAATACTTCAGAATCATATACATTCTTGGAGCATCCAAGTGTAACCACATTGATTTTCTTCTTCCCTACAGATTTTGTGCGCATCGTTTTGATTTTGAGTGTGCAAAGATACAAAATAATAAAAGAGTAGTGACCAAAAAATAAAAACCACTTTAGCAAAGTGGTTTTCAAGGTTTTATTTAAAAGTTTTTCTCTCCGAAACCGGGTGCATTCACATCTTTTTCAGAAAGTATCATATCTTTTTCAGTAATCTTCCAATCTATCATCAGATCCGGATCGTTGAATTTTACGCTCCCTTCCGATTCTTTACTGTAAAAATTGTCACATTTATAAGAAAAAACGGCTGTTTCACTCAGCACGGAGAATCCGTGACCGAATCCTCTGGGAACATACATCTGTATTTTATTCTCTGCTGTAAGCTCTATTCCGAACCATTTTCCGAATGTTGGAGAATCTTCTCTGAGATCTACTGCCACATCCCAAACTTTTCCTTCCAGGCAGGAAACCAGTTTTGCCTGAGCATGCTCGCCTTTCTGCAGGTGAAGCCCTCTGAGTACGCCATAGGAGGATTTTGAGATATTATCCTGAACAAAGTGTCCGTTCATCCCCGTCAGTTCTTCAAATTTTTTCTCATTAAATTTCTCAAAAAAATAACCTCTCTCGTCTTCGAATATAGTGGGTTCTATGATATAACAATCCTTAAGCGGGGTTTCTTTTATTTTCATGTTTCAATAGTTTAAGAAGCTTTGGTCAGTTTTTTAATTTAAAATGGTTACTAATGTTTTCCACAAAATTTTCATATCCGTTTTGAACGACCTGTTCTCCAGATACAACAGATTCATTTTTACTTTGTGAGGAAAAAGAATCTCATCATTATATTTCAAAGGATCGTCCTGGTTATTCAGCAGGGTTTCTTCATTTCTGTATTCTATGCTGGCTTCGCATGTAAGTCCGGGTTTCAATTCAAGTACTTTTCTGTCTGATCCTTCGAGTCTGTCATAATATCCCTCTATATCCGGTCTTGGACCTACAAAGCTCATATTGCCTTTTACAATATTGAACAGTTGAGGCAGCTCATCCAGTTTAAATTTTCTCATCACCATACCAATCCGGGAACAGGTTCTTTTCTTTTTATGAATCGTTCTGAACTTATAGATCATAAACGGTTTTCCATACTGCCCGATTCTTTTTTGGACAAATAATCCTCCGGAAGCTGTATCCATTCCTGCTGTAAGTAATAAAATGATGAGCAGCGGCATCAGGAAAACAATCAGGAGTAATGCTAATATTCCGTCAAAAATGTTTTTCCAATAGGTATACTGACTCATCTGCTGGTCTGGAATATTAGGATGCGAAATAAGACTTAATTACACTGGCAATTCTTTCTCTTTCTTCATCTGACAAATTGGATCCTGAAGGCAAACAAAGTCCGTTATCGAAAAGTTTCTCCGAAACGTTGGTTCCATAGTACGGAGCATTTTCAAAAACAGGCTGTAAATGCATAGGTTTCCACAAAGGTCTTGATTCTATATTATCTTCCAGAAAAGTAAGTCTGAGACTTTCTCTGTCTTTCCCGGTAATTTCGGGATCTACGATGATGGCAGAAAGCCAGTGATTGGAATAATAATCATCAGCGGGCTCGGAAAATACGCTTACCCCGTCTATATCTTTGAAGATCTTTACATAGAAGTCATGCATGGCTCTGCGTGCTGCTACTCTGTCTTTAAGAACTTCCATCTGACCACGTCCGATTCCGGCTACGATATTACTCATTCTGTAATTGAAACCAATATGCGAATGCTGGTAATGGGGGGCATTGTCTCTTGCCTGTGTGGATAAAAAGACTATTTTATCTTTATCTTCCTGGGTGCGACATACTAAGGCACCCCCTCCGGAAGTCGTAATAATTTTATTACCGTTAAAACTTAAAATTCCGAAACGACCAAAGGTTCCACAGCCTCTTCCTTTATAAGAAGAGCCTAAAGCTTCTGCGGCATCTTCAATAACCGGAATCTGATATTCTTCTGCTATGGCTATAATTTCGTCCATTTTTGCAGGCATTCCGTAAAGATGTACTACAATGATGGCCTTAGGTTTTTTACCCTTTTTTATTCTGTCTTCTATTGCTTCTTTCAGGGCTTTGGGGCACATATTCCATGTATCGGATTCACTGTCTATGAATACGGGTAATGCACCACAGTATGCAATAGGATTTGCTGAAGCTGAAAACGTCATGGACTGACAGATCACCTCATCTCCATACTGTACTCCGCATTCTATAAGGGCTAAGTGAAGGGCAGCCGTTCCTGCTGAAAGTGCAGCTGCTTTTACATTATTTCCTAAAAACTGCTCCAGATCATTTTCAAATCCGTTTACGTTTGGTCCCAAAGGAGCTACCCAGTTTTCTGCGAAAGCTTCGTTGATATATTTTAGTTCGTTTCCGCCCATGTGGGGAGAGGAAAGCCATATTTTATTTTCCATATTAATCATTGAATTTTATTGGTTTTGCTGGAATTCCAACTGCGGTACAGTTGGCAGGAAGGCTTTTGTAAACAACCGCACCTGCTCCAACTATTGTATTCTCTCCTATTTCAAGAAGATTGATAATTTTTGCACCAGTACCGACATATACAGCTTCATTGATTATCACTTCTCCCGAAATATTTACCGTCGGCATAAATGAACTGTACTTTTTTATTTTTGTATCATGTCCTACAGTACAGGAAAGATTAAGGATGACAAAATCTTCAATTTCAATATCTATCGTAATGATAACCCCTGCACAGATAATGTTTCCTTTTCCAAATTTAACATTATCCTGACCGATAATTACAGATGGATGAATCAGATTGGGAAATTCAATAGTAGGACTAGTAATACTTTCGATAATTTTTTTCTTCGTTTTCGGATCTCCTATGGCAACCGCAATACATAGAGGTTCAGATCCTTCATTAATGTTTTCAATTTTTCCTAAATAAGGAATTCCATTGATAGGATGATCATAATGTTTATCATCATAAAAACCTACCAATTCAAATTGTCTTTCTTTTTGGTTAATATGATCGATTAACATTTTTACTTCACGTCCAAATCCTCCTGCTCCAATAATTGCTATTTTTTTCATATTTAATATTTCTTTTAACGGGCTGCCGTTGTTTTATAAAATTAAGAATCTGATGTCTGAAAACATTTTCGTATGATACAGAAACTATATTATTTTTTTATTTTATGTTTAAGGGATCAACTGACGTTCCACAACAAAAGCTTCCGCTCTTTCTACTCCGACGGTAGCTCCCCTATACATGGCTAATGCTTCAAAAGCCTCTATAGAACGGGAATGTGGAAACTTTTTTATCTGAGATCCAAAAAACTTCATTGCTTCTGTCTTTTTTGCAAAAACATCCGTAACATTTACGAAATGATTTGGTACGAAGGCTTTTTCCTGCATTGGTGTCCATTCTGTTTCAGAAAGAGTTTCATAGCAGTATATATTCAGTACTTTATCTTCACCCTGAGGTCTTGCTGCCACCAGAGAAGCTCTGTAGACAGCTTTATGATCCTGATGAATATCTCCAGGATGTGGCAGATATAAGTGCGTAGGTTTGATTTTCTGAAATACTTTTGAAATTTCCACCGAAATTTTAAACTCAGGAAAAGCATTCAATGCCGGAGCAGGAAATTCCAAGAAGATGGTTTCCTTAACCCCTAAAAACTGATGTGCCGCAACTGCCTCAGATCTGGTGCTTTCTATCATTTCCTGTGAAAACAATTCCGGAGCACCTAATGAAGCATTTGTTGCTATAACTACAGTAACCTCATCTCCAGACTGGATATGTCTGGCAATGGTAGCCCCACATCCTATTATTTCATCATCCGCATGAGGGGCTATTACAACTACTCTATTCATCTTTTAGTTTTTTTAAAATTGATTTTATTTTATAGATTTCGTCTTCAATATTATATCCCAGTTTATCCCCTACATTAATAGGAATAAGAGCATTATCTCTGAAGTTATATTCTTCAATCCAAAGTAACCCCTCACCTGTCTGTATCAGCAGATGCCCTTCTTCGTTTTTAAGCAAGACTCTTCCTATCACCCCTTTAAACTGAATCGCTTTTTCCTGGCGGCAAGACCATACAATCATTTTTTCATCTTTACAGTAGGTATAAGCGCCCGGATGCGGCTTTGAAACAGCTTTCACAAGACGATTGATATAGTGTGCCCCATTGTTCCAGTTGATCAGTCCGTCTTCTTCCTTTCTTATTCCATAGTAAGACGCAAGATGCTCACATTGTGGTATCGGGTTCCAAAATCCTTTTTTAAGTTCCGGAAGCCATTGGTCTAACGCCAAATCAATATTCTTCAATATTTTGATTTCCACATCAGATGCATCATCATTCTCATCTACTTCAAAAATAGACTGTGTAAAAACCGGACCGTCATCTGCCCCTTTCCCCATAAGAAAGAAAGTAGCTGACCCATAAGTTTGTTCCAATGTTACCCAGGCTAAAGGGGCTCTTCCTCTTCCAAGTGGCAGTCTTGTAGGATGAAATCCTATACAACCCAGTTTCGAAACTGAGAACCATTGGTCGTGTAACAGCTGTGAAAAGCCTACAGCAAAGATAATGTCCGGTTGTTTTTCTTTAGCCCAATTTAGATTTTCTTCATCATTGATCCTGGTAAATCCTTTGTAACCAATGTGAAGTTCTTTTGAAAGCACAGACAAATCTGCCCAACCGGAAACTCTGTCTTTATCTTTGGGCTCGTGCCCCAGAACTCCGACAACTTCCAAATCATGCTCTACCAGTTTCTGAATAATCTGTACTGTGGAATTGACAGCTCCAATTACTAATATTTTATACATTAGGATGTTTTATATATTTATCTTCTCCGTTAAGCAGTATCAGAAACGTCTTAAGAATAATTTTCGTATCTAATATAAAGCTTTGATTCTCTACATATTCTCTATCATATTTCCATCTTTCTTCCCATGTAAGGTGGATATTTCCGTTTACCTGAGAAAGACCTGTAAGTCCCGGTACAACTTCTATCCTTTTTTTACCGTCTTCATTAAATTCAGCGAGCTGTCTTGGCAGACAGGGACGCGGCCCTACCAAAGACATATCTCCATTAAAAACATTAATGATCTGAGGAAGTTCATCAATTTTAAAACGTCTTAAATAAAAACCTATTTTAGTAACTTCCGCATCATTTTTCATTATTTCCCTGTCTGCTACCCTTTCTTTATCATACATGGTTCTCACCTTATATATTTTGAATACCTTTCCTTGATACCCCAGCCTCTCCTGAAAAAAGAAAAACTTCCCCGGACTATCAATTTTCACTAATATATAAATGATTACAAACACAGGAAACAGAAACAGAATGACTGATAAAGCCAAAATTATATCTAAAAATCTTTTTATAAATGATTTATACATCGGCTTATGAAAATTTAAATGTGTTTAAAATTCTATATTTTACTTTTTTCTCCTGATAACTCATGAATTCCTATTATATGTTAAAATTACAAATCATTATACAGTTGAATTAATCTTTAGACAGATTCCTGGCATTTCCATCAAATTTATTCAGTTTCATATTTACTGTATTTTCTCTTAAATAAAGTCCAGTCGCAAAATTAAAAATATTGTTCTGTTCAATATCAATCTTCCCTTTCATTCCAAGATTTACAATGATACCATAACCTTTAAAAGATTTATTGGTAGTATTTACTTCATTATTTCTGATAGTAAAGTCATTATTATTAGCTTTATTATCCATCGAATTCAAAGAAATCCCCGTATTAAAAGTATGGATGATATTATCATTGATATATATTTGTTTGTTTCCATATTTATTTTTCAGCATAAAAGAGATTCCTACCGCAGCTTTGGTTCCTTTAATAATATTTTGAGAGATAGATACATCATCGAAATAACCAATAAGTGAGATATTATTATAAGAATTGTTTATTTTATTATTTTTAATTAATATATTTTCTGTTTTTACGTTCTCAAACTGATTTTGAAGCATAATAGCAGAATTAAGACCGGATATCGCAGTAATGGTGTTATTACTAATACTGATATTTCTGAAATTCCGGTTGCCTGCAGTGGTAGAGCTAGTTATTGAAGATGAATCATCCGGATTTTTTATGGTAATAATATTATCTGCAATTACAGTATTTTCTGAACTCCCATTAAATCTCACAGCACCCCACATCACATTACTGATTGTATTTCCCTTTACCGTAATATTATCACAGTCATCATAGAAATCGATAGCGAAAAGACGATGAAGACCCGCATTACTTCTTCCGGCATTATTTATGTAATTATCTATTATATCAACTTTTCCATTAATTTTTCCAAGTCCATAACCGGAAATTGCAGAAATTCCAAAATCAGGGTTATCATACGATTCGTTTTCAAATTTATTTTTGATAATCGATACCGCTCCATTAGGGCTCGAACCTATTACAACATGTTCGATTAAATATTTCTGATTCTGTTTTTTTGAACTGAAGATATTATCGTGAACGGATATCTTTCCAGAGCTTTCTGTAACCTGAACCGAGCGGTTGTATAAGTTTAAAAATTTAGAATTTTTAATTTCTATATTCTGACATCCTTTAAACCCCAATGCACTATTGTAAATATTGGGATAGTCCTTTTCTATATACACCGGCAAAGCTGTCCGGTACATTTCAACATTAATCCCATCAATAACAATATTATTAGAGTTTACAAAGTTTAAAAAGAATCCTGAAAATCTCTTATTTGAATATAAAACAGAGTTTTTAAAAGATAATTCTACATTATTCAGATTTTTAATACTAACTTCTTTATCGAATCCAATAGTATATCCGTCAATTACCCCAACAGCATTTTTTTTAGAAACATCCTGGAGAAACTTAGTCAGTGAAGCAGCATGATCTTTTTGAGATTTCTGTGCATACTGAGAATAGTAAACGACCGGTTTTTGTGCGTATATCATACTGCAGAAAAACAGGAACATTATTAGAATAATCTTTTTTTTACTTGTCATTAGGATTCTATTATTTTGTGATATGATCTGCTTACCTGAAATTCTCTTTCCAGAAATTCAAAACCATTCCTACTCATTGCTTCAAATTCAGTACCATCCATATTGATCATAGTATCCACTGCATCGATCATTGCCGGCAAATCTCCTGAATAAACTGACATTCCGCAGCAATTTTTCACAATATCAGTTCCAACATCTGTATTAGGATCTGTGGCTGCAAGAACCGGCATTCTGAACTCAAGATACGAGAGCAGTCTTGAGGGATAATTCGGGATTGTAAAATCTTTATGTAAGAAAATCAAACCTATATCACAAGCCCGTACCAGCAAATCGTAATCTGCTTTGGGAACGGCAGAAAGCAATAAAGCATTTTTAGGTTTAAAAGTATCAAACCAGCCTTTGATCTTATCGTACTCTGTTCCTGAACCGGCTATCACGAAGAATACATTGTCATCTTCTGATTTTGCTTTTAATGTTTCTATCAGAAAATCTATCCCCTGAGGCTTCCCAAGGTTCCCGCCATAGATAAAGACTTTTTTATCTGTCGGAATTCCGTATTTCGTTCTTAACGCAATTTTCTCCTGATCAGAAGGAGTTTTGGAGGGCTGCAGGCGAATAGAATTCGCATTAATCTCCACCTTTTCCTTTGAAATATATGAATTGTGATTCAGCACAAACTGCACATTGGCTTGAGACATACAACCTATTTTATCTGAAACCTTATACAGCTCTTTTTCTTTTTTCCTGAAATATTTGTACAAAACGCTCTTATCAGACATCAGTTTCATATCTACTGCATTTTGTGGGAAAATATCTTTCAGCAACAGATAAGCTTTGGCATTATCTCTCTTTTTGATGTATTTTATAACCCCCGTAAATGTGATAGGTGGTGTGGAATAAATAACCAGATCAAACTTCACCTCAGAAAAGTGTTTTTTTACTGCCCGTAAAAATAATTTTTCTATAGTCAGAGTGGAAATTCCTTTTTCTATAAAATTAGTTTTCTGGATATTTAAGGTCTTCACATTTAAAAAAACGGCATTGCCTTCTTTTTTTAATGTTGTTTTCTGGTTTTCGCGCCTTTCTACAGGAGATACAATATATACGTGATGCTGATGATCGGAAAACTCCCTCATCAGATCATGATAAATACCGCGTTCCTGTAATGTATTTATTTTCGCTAACGTAAGAAAAAGTATATTCATTCCTTAGCTCTTTCTCCAAACTACTCTGTTGATATAGTCGGTGTAACTTAAAATTATTCTGACCACTTTCTGCGAAACATTAGGCATCGAATAATCGGTAACCTGTCTGTAGTTCCTTTCTGCTCCTATTTTCTGCTCTTCAAGCTGTACCAGTCCCTGAAGAATTCTTTCAGGTGACATCCCTACCATCATTACTGATGCTTCTTCCATAGCCTCCGGTCTCTCATGGGCATCTCTGATATTGAGTGCTCTGAAATTCAATATTGAAGACTCTTCAGAGATTGTTCCTGAATCAGAAAGAACGGCATAACTTCTCATCTGAAGGGCATTATAATCATGAAAACCAAGTGGTTTTAAAAACTGTATTTCCGGTCTTACTTCCAGCTTCATTTTATCAATCATATTTCTGGTTCTCGGATGAGTAGAAACGATGATAGGATAATTGAATTTTTCAGCGATTGCATTCAGACTGTCTATTAAACCTCTGAAGTTCTTTTCCGAATTGATATTTTCTTCTCTGTGTGATGAAACCACGAAATATTTTCCTTCTTCCAGATTAAGTCTTGAAAGAACGTCAGAACTTTCGATCTCAGGAAGATAATGATTTAAAACTTCAAACATCGGAGAACCTGTCTTGATAATTCTGTCTGCCGGAAGACCTTCTCTTAAAAGATATTCACGGGCGATATCTGAATATGTTAAATTAACGTCTGACGTATGGTCTACGATTTTACGATTGGTTTCTTCCGGCACACGCTGATCGAAACATCTGTTTCCTGCTTCCATATGGAAAATAGGAATCTGTCTTTTCTTGGCAGGAATGGCACACAGACATGAATTGGTATCTCCCAGTACTAAAAATGCATCCGGCTGCTGTTCCTCAAGGAGCGGATCTATTTTAATCAGGATATTTCCAACAGTTTCAGTGGCTGTCTTTCCTGCAGCTTCCAGAAAAAAGTCAGGTTTTCTTAAGCCCAGATCTTCAAAAAAAATCTGATTAAGTTCATAATCATAATTCTGTCCGGTGTGGACAATGATATGTTCAACGGCTTCGGATGCATCCAAAGCGGATAATACTCTCGATAGTCTAATAATTTCCGGTCGCGTTCCCACGACTGTCATTACTTTTAATTTTTTCATTCTTAAAATTTATATAACTTAACCCTATTATAACTGCACTAAAATACCAAAGTTCAAAAGATGAATAGAGGCTCCCTGATGTTTGTGTCAAAACAAAATACTGCATGAAGAAAAAAGCTATTATACCGCTTTCTTTGTATTTGTCAATATTCTTTAGAATTTTCACAAAACCCTTTGTCACAAATTTATAATAACCTATAAACAAAAATAATCCTATTAATCCTGTTGACATCAATATATCAACAAATAAATTGTGGGCATACATTCCATCTTCAAATAAGATTCTCCCTCCCCACCAGGGATTATTAGTAAACTCTTCAATCCCTTTATTCAGAAAATGAGATCTTCCCGAAGCCTTGCCTTCAAAAACAGCTTCATTCAGTCTCTTAAAAAATAATATATCATTCTTAAATCCACTTTTATATACAATAAGAAGACCGATAATGGATATTAATACACTTAAACAAAAATACATCCAATATCGTCTGCTTTTTTTAAGTATGATAAATAGTAAAAGAATAATTGCAAATGCCAAAATAGGGCTCCTTGCAGCAGACATAAACATTGGAAATAGTCCAAGCAGGATCCCTAATAAATACACATAGTTTTTATTTTTTAAAAACAAAAAATTGTACAGTCCGATCAATACTAAGCTTAATCCATAATGTCCTGTTAAAATATAATAGGATCTGAATATTCCCCCACCATTTTTAAGTTTTACAAATAGCGTACTATGCAGAAAATTAACTCCTAAAATAATAAAAAGAAACCAAAAAATAATTTTATAAAATAATTTAAAATTTACCTTTTCATAATTGAAACTTAACAGTGCAACTACCGGCAAAGGTATGATGATTAAACAATAATAATAGAAATCATTCTTTAAAACCTGAAAGTCATCCGGAACGAAATAAGAATTAGTAAAAGTACAGGCTGCTTTTATCTGATATAGAAAATAAAACACAAGAAAAATAGCAATGGGCCAAATTCTTTGCTTTATGATCTTAAAATTCTGAAAGATGAAATATAATGATGAGAATAAAACCGTCCCCCGAATTAATAGATTAAAAAAGTGAGGTATTGTATCTGAAGGGTAAGGATCAACATAACAAAAAATATATCCAAACAGTGTCATAACCAAGAAATAGGTTTCAAGATTATTAGCTGACAGAGCCTTCAGGTTCACTATTTTATTCATTTAAACTAAACTTCTACAAAGTAAGTATCTGCGTCTTCCGGGTTAAAAGGTTCGTTGATCCAGAAGATGGTATATAATTCTTCATCCCCTATATTTTTGATATTATGGGTGTACCAGACCGGCATATCTACATAAGCAGGTTCCGTTCCGTCCAGATAAAAATCAAGAACTTCATCGGTATCTATTTTGCGCAGCTGAATCAGGGCTTTTCCTTTAATCACTGCAAATCTTTCTACTTTTCTTGTATGGAAATGGTTTCCGCGTGTAATTCCCGGAACTGTAGTGGAAAATGAACATTGTCCTCCGATTCCCAGTCTTATCACCTCAACAAAAGCACCTCTTGGATCTGTGTGTTGTGTAAATTGAACTGGATAATGATTTTTAATATCAAAATAACAACGGAATGTATTGAAAAGGTTTAAATCAAATTTAGACTCCAATACCGGAATTTCGCCATTATCAAAATACAGTTTTTTATAGTTTTCCAGTTTGGCCAGTACTTCCGAAACTTTATTAACGGATGTATGGGAAACTTCGTAGGCATTCCTGGTTTCTCCGGTCTCTATCTGACAGATAATTTCCTGAACAAGTTCTCCCACATAAATCAGCTTTACTTCGCCATCTTTATCAATCAAAGGAGTTTCTCCGTGGGTAAGCTTGTAACAGAAAGTAGCTACAAATGAGTTGTAATTAGGTTTCCCGAAAGGTCCAAAGACATTGGGAACGATCATTCCTGTAAATGTTCCTCCCGATTTTTTCGCCCAGTCGGCAAGGATTTCACGGCCTTCTTTTTTAGATTTCCCGTAGAGATTGTCTTTTTCCTCCTGAGATGAAGATGAAAAGAGTACGTGAGCTTTAGAGCCAGTTCTTTCCAGAGAGTCAGCCAGTTTTTTTACCAGTTCTACATTGCTTTCATAAATGATTTCAGGATCGGGATGACGATTCATGGCCGCAAGGTGAACAATTACGTCGCAGTGCTTTACAAATTCATCCATTTTTTCAGGAGTTTCGAAGTATTCTTTTTCAAAGTCTACTCTTTCAAAATCTTCCGGTCTTAAGCCTAATGTATTGTATAAATGCGAACCGACAAAACCTTTCTGCCCGGTAATTCCTATTTTCTTCATTATGATAATTTTTTAAAATAATCCACCGGAAACCGATAGTCATCATCAACTTCTCCCAAAGCATGATCTACCATCACCAGCAGTTTTGCTCCTTCTGTTTTCGCCTGTATTGCACTTACATATCCTTTAGGCATATAAAGTACATCGAGACTGTCTGCATTGACTTCAAATTCCAGTATTTCGGATTTTGCAGCGGGCGTTTCCCAGTTATTGATTTTTATTAATCTTATAAAAAAGCTTCCCTGTGTCGCTGAAAACCAGCGTTGCTCAATTTTATGGCCGGTCCATCCTCTGATCAATTCCGTATCTGCATTTTCTATAAAATAGATTCTTTTGATAGCGGCTACATTAAAATTGTTGTTGAAAAACAGGCTGCCTCTTTCATCAGAATATTTCCCACCTATAATCAATTCAGGTATCTCCATAAGATTTAGAGTGATTTTTTCAATATTTTCTGAGGTTAATTACTTTCAATTTTTATGGTCATCAATGTATTTTTTATACCAATACACCGTCAATTTAATTCCCGCCTCAATATCTACGGACGGAGACCATTTAAGCTGTTGTTTTGCTTTTTCCGGACTTACCGCTCTTCTTTTGATATTATCAATCTCTCTTTCGGGATGCTCTTCAACCATTAAGTCCGGAAGATGTATTTTTAAAATTGAAATAAGAGTATTGATAGAGACTTCATGGCCAGTACTTATATTAAATATTTCATTCATTGCTACATCTGATACTGATGATAAAATAGTGGCATTTACTGCATCATCAATGAATGTGTAATCTCTTGTTTGACTTCCGTTTCCAAAAACCTCTAAACTATCCCCTGTAAGTGCTCTATGTATAAATCTGCCTAAAACACCACAGTGCTCTTTATCAAAGGATTGACCATAACCATACACATTTGAATATCTTAAGATAGTCACAGGTATTTTATACTTTTCTGCATACATCATAGTATAATGCTCGCTTAAAAGTTTTGTTGCGGCATAATTGCTCACAATTTTTGGAGAGACCTCTTCATTAAATGGAATATCATACCCATCCATATTGCCGTATACTGAGGATGAGGAAGCAATAACAAATCGTTTAAGTTTGTCCGGATTATGATCTTTAAGGTAATTCAATATTCTCAATGTACTTAGCGCGTTTACGTTAAGATCATGTTCTGGATTTTCTCCAGATACAGTTATAGGTGAGCATGCTAAATGAAATATATAATCTGAGTCATCCATATGTTCTGAATAATCATCAATATTTAATACATCGGTTTTAAAAAAAACAATTTTATGCATATAGTCTGATAATACATCGGAACTACTGTTACAACAGTCATCTATGATAACTACAGAACAATCAAAACGGTCGATTAGGGCCTTCACTAAATTGTGTCCGATGAATCCCATTCCTCCCGTTATCATAATTTTTTTACTATTCAGAGCGGTTAAGAGCATACATTATTTGCATTTTTAAATTATATTAATCAGGAAATAGGGTTACCGATTGCTTTTCTTGCAATAATTTCGTAACTTAAATTTTCCTTTGCTGTTTTTTCAGCACCTTTTTTCATTTTATTCAGCTGTCCCGGAATAGAAATTAACTGTTCAATGGTTTCAGCAAATTTAATTGGAACAATATTATCTTTATCAATCTTAATAATGTTTTCATTAAAATTAAGATAAGACATATCCTGTTCTCCTGCATCTCCTGCAATCAATGGTAGATGCATCCCTATCGCCTGCTGCCATAAAACGGATTGGCTTGCCGGAAAAACGGCTACATCTGAAATTGCCATATACTGATAGAACATATCGGAAGACAGCCATCCGGTAAAATGGATCTGATGTCCGTATGCACTTTTTTCAAGTTCTCTAAAATATTCCTCAGAGCCATTGGCAGGAGCTCCAAAAACTATTAAATGAACATCTTTTCTATTTAAAATCTTTACTGCTTCAATCGCAATTTCCGTCATTTTTCTGATTTCCAGTTTACCACCTGTAATCAAAACATAATCATTACTGCCAATGTTTAATTTGTTTCTGACCGCATCCCTGTCCACTGTATTTATAATATCATCCGAAATATTGCAATCACATCCCAAAGGAAGCAATTCAGCTTCATTAAAAGGTACATCATAAACTTCCTTCAAAAACTTTGAACTAGCTGGGGTAGCAAAAAATATTTTATAAATATTTTTTTTATACTGATTTAAAACAGCTTTCCAGATTACCTTATGAAGGATATTCAACGATAACCAGTTTTGTGCAGAATTACTGTAATCAGTCTCGGAATACAGTATAATCTTACATTCTTTCTTTTTTTTATATCGAGCAGCATCTCTAAGATTCAGATGAACACCATTAAAAAAAATGAAATCAGGTTTTTCAGAACAAAGGATATTGTAAACATCTTCAAAACTCTTAATTCGCTTTTTTATATTTAACTTATAAGGCTGTCTGTATATTTTTATCCCATCATGCACTTCAATTGAAGACTTTTTACCTTCATAATAATTATGACTGTAAAAATCAAAAGGATTATCAGTAACAGAACATATTATAAAAACCTCAAACCCAAATTTTGTGTACTGTTTGGCTAATTCATTTTCAATATAAGTCAAATCATTTCCATAAAAATCCGTTATTATTGATATTTTCATTTCACATAATGATTTTTATATATTAAATAGATTGCGACAGATTAATCAGGGTACTGCATTGTATCTTCACCGAAAACTTCTTTTCTTATTAACGGAAGTTTCAGCAAAAGTTTTTTCATACCTTCTACATCCTGTTGTTCAGTATTATGTGAATGATAATCTTCAATTTTAGAAATATCACTCATACCTTCGGAAAAATACTGGGCATAATTCAGATCTCTGTTATCTGCAGGAATTCTGTAAAAATCGCCCATATCTTCAGCTTTAATCATCTCTTCACGGGTACAGAGTGTTTCATAAAGTTTTTCACCATGTCTGGTTCCGATGATTTTTATTGGGTTATCTACCTTAAACATTTCCTTTAATGCCTGAGCAAGTTCTCCAATAGTCCCTGCTGGAGCTTTATTCACAAATAAATCTCCAGGATTTCCATGTTCAAAAGCAAATAATACCAAATCCACAGCTTCCTCTAAAGACATCAGAAACCTAGTCATATTAGGATCAGTAATAGTTAATGCTTCTCCATTTTTGATCTGCTTGATAAACAATGGAATAACGGACCCTCTGGACGCCATCACATTTCCGTATCTTGTAAGGCATACTACAGTTTCATCAAGATTTCGAGCAGCGGCAACTGCTACTTTCTCCATCATCGCTTTAGAAATCCCCATCGCATTGATGGGATATGCAGCTTTATCTGTACTTAAGCAAATAACTTTTTTCACTTTATTTATAGCGGCGGCATCAATCACATTTTGTGTACCTTCTACGTTTGTCTTTACAGCTTGCATTGGGAAAAACTCACAGGATGGAACCTGTTTCAGTGCAGCAGCGTGAAATACATAATCAACCCCCCTCATGGCAGATTCTATGCTTTTATAATCTCTAACATCTCCAATATAAAATTTCAGTTTATCATTTTTAAACTGATTTCTCATATCGTCCTGCTTCTTTTCGTCACGGGAAAAGATACGAATTTCTTTAAAATGATCTGTATTTATAAACTTTCTTAATACGGCAGTTCCAAATGAACCTGTTCCTCCTGTAATAAGAAGTATCTTATCTTTTATCTGCATATGCGTTTTTAATATTTCTGTTTCCGTGATGCTTATTATTCTATTTCTGTATTAATTTTTCCTTTTCTTCAAAAGTAGGATAATTTATTAAAACAGCCTTATACACTCCTTTAAATACAAACAAACTTCCTGCTGCGACTCCTATTATACCATGTTTATCGATAACCTGTTTCACGTCATTCAAAGTACCTGCACCTCCCAAAACGGTAAGAGGAAGTGAAATCTTTTCACGCACTTTATTAATTAAAGCCATATCATAGCCTTTCATAACGCCGTCTTGATCTATAGAATTAATGACTATTTCACCAGCGCCAAGCTTTTGTGCTTCTTCAACAAATTTAAACGGATCTATTCCCGTAGATTTTTTACCATTGTGGGTATATACTTCGTATCCTCCAAAAAGTTTTTTCTTTACATCCAGGACTACGATCACACTTTGTGAACCTACACGTTCTGCGATCTGAGTAATAAGTTGTGGATTTTGAAGTACAGCGGAAGAAAGTGCAATTTTTTCAATTCCAAGTCCAAAAATCTTTTGGGCCTGTTCCACTGTTTTCACTCCTCCTCCATAGCAAAGTGGCATTCTGGACTGGTTCGCTATTCTTTCAATCAGGCTATAGTTTGGCTCAAGGCCTTTTGCTGTAGCATCTATATCAAAAATGGCAAGTTCGTCGACTTCCTTTTCGTTAAATATCCTCACGGCATTGATGGGATCACCGACGTATTTTGGATTCTTAAAATTGACAGTCTTTACAAGTCCATTATCCTGGATCAAAAGACTCGGTATAATTCTAGGCCTCAGCATTTGTGATTATAATTTTGAAAAGTTGTGTAATAAGATTTCGCCATAATGATGGCTTTTTTCGGGATGAAACTGTATTCCATACTTATTTTCATGATGGGCAGCCGAAGCAAATTCACCTCCATAATCTGTAATAGCCATGATGTCTTCCTGATTGTTACAGTGAAAATAATAAGTATGAAGAAAGTAAAAAATAGAATCAGTTTCAAGCCCTTTAAACAGCTCAAGATCTTTAACGGGTTTTACATCATTCCATCCCATATGCGGAAGTCTTGTTACCTGATGAATTTTTGTTTCGTCAAATTTTTTCACGGAAGCGTCGATCCATTTCAGACCGTCTAATTTTCCTTCATCACTGTTATTAGCCATCATCTGCATTCCTACACATATTCCAATAACGGGAATGTTCTGTCCAAGCACAAGATCATCGAGCTTATCTCTCATTCCAGAGTTATTCAGCTGAGTCATTGCGTGGTCGAAATGCCCTACTCCCGGAAGAATCAATTTTTCTGCTCCTTCCAGATCTTCTTTAGTTTTGGCTATTTTTACAGGAACATCAACCCTTTTATATACGTTTACAAAAGCATTGATATTTCCTACCCCATAATCAATAAGTGTTATCATCTAAATAATCTTTTTTCTAACCCCAATACTTTCATGGATTTTGCACCAAGCCCAATAAGTTGTCTTTTATTCTTGTAATCGTGGTATGTTTTGTTTTCACCTTCAAATATGGTCTGAAGTTCGTCGGTAGTAAGGTCTAATTTATGTGCTACGTATTCAAATTCTTTTTGTAAAAATTCATCAGAAAGTTCAGGTTTTGAAACCCTCTCTAACGCTTCTTCTCTTGTCATCTGCCCTGTTAATATAAGACTTGAAAAGTGTGCTTTTCTCTTTTCATATCCAAATTTTCTTGGCATCCAATAATCTTCGAAGAATCTGGTAAATCTTGATTCGTGGTGTTTATGTTGGAAACTCTCCCATCCATATCTGTCTAACAACAACTGTTCAACATCTTTTTTGATATATGGCAGACAGTTCAGAGGCTTATATACCTGCATTCCCAAAACATATTTGTAATACAGTTTATAGCTCATAATATCTACGATCGGAAAAGTTTTAAGATCTCTTTTTCCGAATTTTTTGTGAATATCCAAGATTAAGGTTTTATCAATTCCTGGATATGCTCCCCACTCTTCAGGCTCACGGCAGCATTCGGTAGAAAAGTTCCCACCTGTTAGAACATATTTTATTTTATTTTTTTTGGCAAACTTATAAAGACCCGAAAAGAATGCAATATCCTGCGGCATGTCCTGATCTGCAATCTGAGATTTCAAGAATGCAACTTGTAGGTCTTTCATTTCTTCCCAGTTGATCACTTCAGTATAAAGATCCAAATTCAGCCCGTTAACCAGTTTTTCAATATTACTTACAGCTCTGTCTGTATTCCACCCTGCATCTACGTGAAAAATAAGTGGACGTAATCCCATTATCTCTTTGGCTACATAGGCTGCATAGGAACTGTCCAGTCCACCGCTTAGTCCAATAATACAATCAAAGTCTCTGTTTTTACCATCTTTTTTTATTTTCTCTGCTTCCTGCTCAAGTTCTCTAAGCCCTCTTTCATCTGTATGCCAATGGGGTAGAATACTTTCTTTATAATTGATATAATAATCACTTTCTCCTTTTTCATTAAAAACAATATTAGGATCTGTAGTATCCATAATTGTTTTTGTGCAAATCTGGTATGAAATATCTTTTTTTTCCATTTAAATTTATGATCTTTATTTTACATATAAAATTATACAAAAGTGCGATTAATTAAATAATTCCAGTCTAAATATTTATCTCTTGTTTTTATTGAGGCTTCTTTCATCCTGTTATAAGCTTGATTATCTAATGTTATACTTTTTATATAATTAATTAAGTTTTCTTTAGTAATCTCATTTGGCCTCATTTCAAGTACTGCACCAAACTCATTGATATAATCAAGAGATTGCCCTCCGAAATCTCCAATGATTAAAGGAAGTTCTGATGCTATGGCCTGCAACCAAACAATTGACTGGCTAGCAGGAAATACTGCCAGATCTGATGCAGATAAGTATTCATATACTTCATTATTACTGATCCATCCTGAAAAATGAATATTGGGATTATTGGCAGCCAAAGCCTGTAATACTTCTTTATATTTTTGATTGGCAGCGTCAGCATCTCCTACTATAATAAGATGAAGATCCGGGTCATTAATATCATTAAAGGCTTCCAGGAGCAGATGAATTCTTTTTAATTCAGTGAACTTACCTCCGGAAAATATTAATTTCTGGTGATCCTTCATGCCATAGCGCTCTCTTATTTCAACTCTTTTACCACTTTTTTTAACTTCCTGAACACGATCCACATCAGCACCCAACGGAAGAACTTCCATTTGTTCTTTACGAACACCATATAAGTCTGTTAAAAAAGTTCCACTTGCAGGTATTATAGGGAAAAACTTCGTGATATGTTTTCTTACAGGATCAAGATAGACTTTCCTTCTTATAATTTTATGAAGTACATGTACGGATAACCAATTATTCCCGGAATTACTATAATCTGCATGATAATCCATAATCATTTTTACATGAGGATTTCTTTTTTTGTAGTCCAGCATTTCTAGCATATTAGGCATAATATCATGAATATACAGCAGATCCGGCTTAAACTCCTCGACGATATGACTAATATTTGGATACTTTTTTATTTTACCTCCAAAATTAAACTTAAAAGGTAATTTTATGATTTTCGCTCCATGATCGTAATATACTTTTTCCGGCTTTGAATTATCATGGACATTATTATAATAATCAAATACATTTTCATAGGTAGAAGTAATAACAGTAACTTCATGCCCATGCTTTTTATAATATTTTACTAAAAGATTTTCTTGATACTCTAAATTTTCTATATAGAGCTCACACAACATAAGAATCTTCATTATTTTTTAATTATATTATTATTATTAAGTAAAAACATGAAAAATAATAATCCCCCTGAAATTAAAGTTGTAAACATAGATACATTCATTAAGGCAACACAGGAAACCGTAATAAGCAGTATACCTAAAATTTTGCTACTATTGGTTGAAAATGAGTCGAATAAATAAAATATAAAAGACCCGAAAATACCCATGATAATGACTCCTGGATATCCTACTGAAGAAAGTCCATCGGTAATGAAAAAATTAGCATTGGCATTAAATCTATCAATATCAATAAAATAGGTTCCTACTTCAATTCCCAGTTGCTCTTTGTATGGATATTCTACTACTTTATTAATAATCGAAACGTGACTAAAATAGGTATGTGGATGGTTTTCAAAAAACACATTATAATATACAGACATTAATGTACTTGTATATAATGTTCTGAACAGAAAAATACCCGAAAGCGCAAAAACAATATCATTAACTATTTTAACATCAACAAATTCATTAAAGAATAATAACACAGCAGTGGGTATAATAAGAAATTTAAAAAATTTAAAAATTTTTCTCTTATCCTGTGATGCAAATAATTTGTAAATAAGATAAATCAGTACAATAGAGAAAATATACTGTTTATTAGCCATAGTCATATATAAAATGATAAGACCTCCAATACCTATTATTTTTTTCGATTTATCATTCTGAATAAGCCCTACACTTAAAATAAATGGGAAAAACGCATTACTAAGCCATAATATAATATGCCCTGCAAAAGCTGACTGTTCTTGGATTTCCTGTCCCGCAAAACGAGTTTCATATACTTCATCGGATGAGAATATATTTACAAACGTTAAACTGTTCCGGTACAAGAAAACAATATAGATAAGCATCGAAAAAACCACAAAATAAAAAAGAGTCCAGAAAAGACGGTGTGGAATGTTGAATGGTTTGGGCCTAAAAAGTTTCACTGCATAAAAAATACATAGACACATAAATCCTACACAATAGCTTAAACAGACAATGAGTTTTTGATCAAACAATATCTGTTTATCAAAAAATGCACCCGTAATCATAGGTATATAGGTAAGTATATAAAGTACCCAAAGGCCAAACATACTTGGTCTTACAATTTCTTTTGGAAGAAAAAAAGAAGGAAGTACTGCAAAAAGAATGTAAAAGCCCCACAACTTTATAGTTGGCTCATCTTTTTCCAAGCCAAAATATCCCCAGGTAGGTTCCAGATATGAAAGAAATCCGATTCCCAGCAGGACGCTGAATATCAAAGAAGAGATAATTAAATTAAATCTAAGTTCGGGTTTTAAACTTTTTATCTTCATTAATTGAAATTAAACGTTTTTTGTTTGGCAATTCTATATGATAATACTAAAAAAATAATATTAAAAAGTAGTGAATTTAAAGTAAATAAAATAAGAGATACAGATGCATTATTAAAGACTTTAAATCCTAAAAAAATCATGATCCCTCCTGCAACTGCATTCAAAAACTGAAGTCTCATAAGAATTTTCTGTTTTTCCCTGATATTAAACAATACATTAAGTGGAGTAGAAATAAACTCTACAAGCAGAAGTACTGACAAAATTCTTGCAAATATACCTGCATCATACCATTTTTGCCCAAATACAATAACAAAAAGATAAGGCGAGACTATAAATAAAAAAAGGTAAATCGGAAAAGACATTGCCACAAGCTTTTTAAATGTAGATTTATAAAGATTTTCACAATTCCCATTTTTCCTGATTTCATCAATAGCGTCATTTCTGAAAACATTTCCAATAGCTGTTGTTATGACAATATTGGGAAGCCTCAACATTCTATTAGCCATAGAGAAAAAGCCTACAACAGTAGTACTGTAAAGAGCAGAAAATAAAATAGGAATAAACTGCTGACTGGCAGTTAATGATAAATCTGAAAAAAGCATGTATCTGGGAAAAGAGCTATACTGTTTTGCAACCGATTTAATATCTGTAAATACAAACAGATCTTTTTTCAGATCTTTTTCAGAAACCACAATATAAAGACTTGAGATTATTGTTCCTAATATCAGTGATAAAATCATTCCTTCAGTTCGATGAAAAAGGCCAAAAACAATACTGCACAATGCTGTGAAAATAACCTGAATGGCATTCGCAATAGTGATCTTCTTATATTTTTTTTTTCTCTGAAGCCAATAAAGAGCTCCAGAAAAAACAGCTATGAAAAATATATAGATCGGAGCCAGATAAATCCACCAGTATTTAAAAATCTGAAGATCGACATGCTGTCCTAGGAGCTCCTTTAGCAGTGTAATTATTCCCAGATATATAGCCGAAATAAAAAAACCAATATATAATATAAGCTGAAATAATTTCTTAGCATCAGTATCTTTTTCCGGCAATCCCACTGCAAGTTCATATCTTCCTGTAGAAACGACTGCAGAAATCACCATATAACTTGTAAAAAGAGAAAGCAAGCCAAAAGCCTCCACAGAATACAATCTGGAGAGAAGAGGCGAAGATGCAACTACAATTGCCTGGCTAATGATCGTACCACTAGCCAATATTGCAACATTCTTAAAGAATGTATTGGATTGTATCCTGCTTATTATATTTCTAAAACTCAAACCTATTTAAATAATTTTTCATTCATAATCTTTTTCTTAGCCAAAGCCACAGAAATTTCCTCTGCCGGGCTTCCTATAACGGTCTGCCCATCTTCCACATTTTTTACTACCACTGCAGATAAGCCAATAGTAACATCATTTCCTATTTTCTTCTGATTAAGGATAGATGATGAAGGTGCTACCCATGTGTTTTCTCCGATCTCCACACTTCCTGCAACCATTGCATTGGCAATAATAAGGCTGTTTTTACCGATTTTTACACCATGAGCAATATGTACCAGATTATCTACCTTGACATTATCCATAAGAATAGTGCTTCCCAATACTGCTCTGTCGATACATGTATTATTTCCTATCTCTACATGATTTCCTATAACCACATTTCCTATATGAGGAATAAAAACATATTCACCGGTTTCATCTTTCTCATATCCGAATCCAACACTTCCGATGGTATTATTTGCTCCGATAATAACATGTTCTCCTACAATAGTTTCGCTTTTAAGCGTTGTATGATGATCGATCACGGTATGGTCTCCGATAACGCAGTTATCTTCTATAACGGCATATTCACCGATATAAACATGCTGTCCTATTTTAACATGATCTCCAATGATGGCTGTTTTTGCAATACCTGTTTTTTTGGCAGGCATAAAGAATTCAGTCAGTGCTTTCTGAAACGCAAGTCTGGGATTTTCAAATAAAAGGTAAGTGCAGCCTTCACTGATATATTCATCCGGAAACTCCCCACATAAAATAATACCTTTAGAAATATTTTTCAATCGGTCACTAAACTTAGGAGATACCCACATCAGTACATCATCTCTCTGGTTATCTGCATCTAACTGAATAGCGTTGATAACATTCTTTTCTGTATTTCCTATTATCCTTAAAGGATTAAGTTTTTCAATTATTTCTTTAAGTATTGCCATAATTTATTATTTTATTGAAAGTCTTACCACTTCAAAAGTTTCAGCGTATTTCACTCCGAACTGCACCCCTCTGGCAACCGCTAAAGATCTGATAAAATCAGCACTTAAGTAATCTCTGAATCCCTGAGATTTATATTCCTTCAAGGCGTCTATTTTCTTATTAATATGTTTTTCTTCTAACGAGATATAACTCTGTGTATTGAACGACAGGTTATTCCATATCAACTCATAGCTGAAGATGGATTTGGTTTTAAAAGCTCTGATTCCTTCGTTCGCTATGGTAGAGTGATCCTGATGAATATCATTTATACTTGGCAACAACACAAGATCAATATCATTGTGTACTCTTTTAAACCTGATCAGTTCTTCTAATATCTCCTGTCTTGCATAGTTAAGCTTTCTTACCTGATAGTTAAAAATGATAACATTCTCATCTTTCACTCCCAATACTTTGGTTGCAGCTCTTACTTCAGTTTTCAGAATATCCTTTGGAAAACCTTCCGGTACGGACTCTTCAGCTGTAGAAAAAGCCATATAATAAACTTCTGCTCCGTCTTCAATTAATTTGGAAATAAATCCTCCGGCTCCCAGTTCACCGTCATCTGTATGCGGTGCCAAAACTAATACTTTCTTAAAGTTGCTCATAATTGTCGTTTTTTTTCAGTGCATAAATTCTTTCAATAATATCCACTACTTTCAAGCCTTCAAGGGCATTGGTAGTAATCGTATTTCTGCCTTTCAGTACATCTACTACGTTTTCGATGATGTAATGGTGGTTGGCTGCAGATCCTTTGTAAGCACCGTAATCATTTCCAGGATTAGTAGGCGCCAGTACTGGCATTTCGTAATCTTTAACGTTACAAACCTCTACTTTGTCCATATACTGGCCACCGATTTTTACTGCACCGTTTTCTGCAATGATGGTCATGGAGCTTTCAAGGTTCTGATTCCATACTGAAGTGGAATAGTTCAATGATCCCATTCCGCCATTGACAAAGTCAAAACTGATAAAACCTGAATCTTCAAAATCTGTAAGGTCCTTATGGTTGAAATCTGCAAATTTTGCCTGAATATTGGTAATATCTCCAAAAAGCCAGTACATGATATCAATAAAGTGAGAAAACTGGGTAAACAGAGTTCCGCCGTCCAGATCTTTCTTTCCATGCCATGATTCAGGCTTGTAATATCTGTCGTCACGGTTCCAGTAACAGTTTAACTGTACCATAAATATTTTTCCAAGCTTTCCGCTTTCTACAATTTCTTTGATCCATGCTGAAGGCGGAGAATAACGGTTCTGCATTACGGCAAATACCTGCTTATGCTTGTGAAGCGCCTGAAAAATCAGCTGTTCCGCATCCTGCTTATTAAGAGTCATCGGTTTTTCTACCACGACATGTTTTCCGGCAGCTACCACCTGGTGAGCCTGCTCAAAGTGGAATCCGTTCGGGGAAGCAATATTGATGATATCCGCTTCAATACCTGAATTTAGAAATGCATCCAATGATGCAAAAAAAGGAACGTCATACGTTTCTATTCCTAACAATGATTTATCTTTTACGTCAATCAGAGCAACCAGTTCACATTCCGGATTTCTTGAAATCATCTCGGCATGTCTTTTCCCGATATGCCCGCAGCCTACTACTGCAAATTTTATTTTATCAGACATCTGTATTTTTTTAAATTTTCGAAACTTTATTATTTTCTAATCTGTATTGTTCTCCGCTCTCATCACACACAGCGATCCCTTGATCGTCAAAATGAAGACGTTGTCCGAATTCGCTCATCCATCCCATATGTCTTGCCGGATTTCCTACTACCAGAGCGTAATCCGGAACTTCTTTCGTCACCACAGCTCCTGCTCCAATAAAGGCATACTGACCAATATTGTGTCCGCAGACAATCGTTGCATTAGCTCCTATAGATGCTCCTTTCCCTACATGTGTTTTGAGGTATTCATTTTTTCTGTTAACAGCGCTCCTCGGGTTGATCACATTGGTAAAAACCATTGAGGGTCCAAGAAAAACGTCATCGTCACAGGTAACTCCTTCGTAGATCGATACATTATTCTGAACTTTTACGTTCATTCCCAAAACCACTTTAGGGGAAATCACTACGTTCTGTCCTATATTGCATTTCTCTCCAAGAATACAACCGGGCATAAGGTGTGAAAAGTGCCAAATTTTACTTCCGGCTCCTATCTGACATCCTTCATCAATAACAGCTGTTTCGTGTGCAAAAAAATCCGACATATTTATTTTTTTATGAGTTAAAATAATTTTTAATCTCTGAGATGATATAATCCAAAACCTCCTGATCAAATTCTGTATGAACCGGAAGTGAAATCACCTCTGAGCATAACTGTTCTGTCACCGGAAGGCTGAATCCATCCTGTACATACTGCTGGAAAGCTTCCTGTCTGTAAAGTGGCAACGGATAATATACCATACTTGGAATATTTTTTTCTGCAAGATATTTCTGCAGCCCGTCTCTTTTTCCGTTTTTTACTTTAAGGGTATACTGATGGAAAACGTGGGTTGAATTTTCAGCTCTTTTAGGAACAAAAATTTCGGAGATACCGGCTAAATTTTCATCGTAATAATCCGCCATTTTATTTCTGGCTGCAGAATATTCATCGAGATGCGTAAGTTTTACTTTTAAAACCGCTGCCTGAATAGTATCCAATCTGGAATTACATCCTAAAACTTTATGGTGGTATTTCTTTTCCTGCCCGTGGTTGGCGATCATTCTTATTTTTAAAGCTATTTCGTCATCATTAGTCATTAGAGCACCTCCATCACCGTAGCAACCTAGATTTTTTGAAGGAAAGAATGATGTACATCCGATATGTCCTATCGTTCCGGTTTTTTTAACAGTCCCATCGGAAAAAGTATAGTCGGAACCGATAGCCTGGGCATTATCCTCAATCACAAAGAGACTGTGTTTCTCTGCAAATGCAAGAATTTTCTCCATATCTGCACTTTGTCCGTATAAATGAACGGGAACAATGGCTTTGGTATTGGGCGTAAGGTATTTTTCCAGGCCTTCAAGCTGAATATCAAAAGTATCTTCATTGACATCTACCATGATAGGTATCAGTCCAAGAAGTCCCATTACTTCAGCAGTCGCTACATAAGTAAATGCCGGACAGATGATTTCTTCGCCAGGTTTCAGGCCAAGAGCCATCATGGCAATCTGCAGCGCATCTGTTCCGTTAGCACAAGGAATAACGTGCTTTACATTCAGGTATTTTTCGAAATCCTGCTGAAATTCTTTCACTGCAGGACCATTGATAAATGCCGTATTATTGATACAATCCTGAATACCTGCGTCTACCTCAGTCTTTATTTTTTCATATTGACCTTTAAGGTCAACCATCTGAATTTTCATATGTAATATAATAGGTGTTGAATTCCGTTTGTTGATGACGGAGTTTAATTTTCTATCAGTTCGCTAATTTTGTTTCCTATAGAAAGACATGATGTGGCAGCAGGCGAAGGAGCATTTCTTACATGAATAATATTTCCGTTTTTCACGATATCAAAATCATCAATCAATCCCCCGTTTCTGTCACATGCCTGAGCTCTTACTCCTGAACCTCCCGGAACAAGGTCACTTTCCTGTATTTCCGGCATCAGTTTCTGCAGTGCTTTTGTAAATGCAGATTTGGAAAGAGAGCGGTGCATTTCTCCCATTCCGGTTTTTCCGTATTTGGCGACAATTTTTCTGAAACCAGGCCACATCAAAGTCTGCATGGTCTCTTCAAAATTAAAGTCAAAAAAACTGTATCCTTCTTTTTTAAAGGCTAAAACAGCATTCGGGCCGGCTTCAATATTACCGTCAATCATTCTGGTAAAATGAACGCCCAAAAATGGGAAACTGGGATCCGGAACCGGGTAAATAAGATGTTTTACCAGGTGTTTTTTCTCATCCTTAATTTTATAATATTCTCCTCTGAAAGGAATAATGATCACATCGTTCTCTTTGTTGGTCATTTTTGTCAATTTATCTGAATAAAGCCCTGCGCATGAAACCAGCTTTTTGCCATTAAATTCAGCCGTATTGGTTTTGACAATAATTTCTGAACCTGTATTGGTAATGCCTTTAACTTCAGTGTTGAATTTAACTTCACCGCCAAGATCTTCAAAAAGTTCTTTTATTTTCTTAGCTATTCCGGGGTAATCTATAATTCCTGTCTGCGGAACTTTAATGGCTCTGATTCCTTCGCAATGCGGTTCTATTTCTCTGAACTCATCTCTTGAAAGGTATTGAAGGTCTTTAAGTCCGTTTTCAACCCCTCTTTTATAGATGTTGTCCAGCAGGAGAAGTTCTTCCTGCGATGAAGCCACAATGATTTTACCGCAGAGATCATACTTGATTCCATACTTTTCGGCAAAATTGATCACGGTATTATAACCCTCGATGCAGTTTTTTGCTTTAAGACTTCCCGGCTTGTAATATATTCCACTATGAATCACTCCGCTGTTGTGACCTGACTGGTGCAGCGCAACATCTTTTTCTTTTTCTAAAACAAGAATCTTAGAACCCGGATTCTTAAGTTTAGCCTGATATGCTGTAGCAAGACCTACAAGGCCTGCACCAACGATGATGATGTCATAGTTCATATCTGATTATAATCTTGCGTCTACCAAATTTCTGTCTAAACATGCTTTGGTATCAAAAACCACTGCATTTTCTTTCTTCAAGGTATTAAGGTCCATTTCAAGGAATTCGTTGTGAGAAACGGCAATCACCAATGAGTCATATTTTTTTCCTTCCTGAAGAGCGCCCAGAATATCAATTCCATATTCATGTTTTACTTCTTCTTTACTAGCCCAAGGATCGTAAATATCCACGTTTACACCATAATCCTTAAGTTCTTTATAGATGTCCACCACCTTTGTATTTCTTACATCCGGACAGTTTTCTTTAAAGGTAACTCCTAAAATCAGTGCATTTGAATCTTTAATTACTCCTCCTTTAGCAATAAGAAGTTTTACCACTTTAGAAGCCACAAATTTTGCAATGGAGTCATTAACTCGTCTCCCTGATAAAATAACATCAGGATGGTAACCTAACTGTTCAGCTTTATGCGCCAGATAGTATGGATCTACTGAGATGCAGTGACCTCCTACTAATCCCGGTTTATATTTAAGGAAGTTATATTTTGTTCCTGCAGCTTCCAGTACATCATTGGTATCAATACCAATTCGATCGAAAATTAAAGCAAGTTCGTTTACGAAAGAAATGTTCACATCACGCTGTGCGTTTTCAATCGCTTTAGAAGCTTCCGCCACTTTAAGACTGGATGCCTTATGCGTTCCCGCAGTAATAATTTTTTTATATAACTGGTCTACTTCTTCAGCAATTTCTTCGGTAGATCCCGAAGTTACTTTTTTCACACTGGTAAGCGTGTTTACTTTATCACCAGGATTAATTCTTTCCGGAGAATAGCCTACAAAGAAGTCTTCATTAAATGTAAGACCTGAATGTTTTTCCAGAACCGGTACACATTCTTCTTCTGTACAGCCAGGAAAAACCGTAGATTCATAAATAACAATATCACCTTTCTTTATGATCTCTCCAAGCATTTTGGATGCGGAAATCAGAGGATTTAAGTCTGGAGCATTATATCTGTCTATAGGTGTTGGAACTGTTACGATAAAAACATTGGCATCAGCAATTTCAGATAATTGGCTAGTCGCTTTATATCCTAAATTACCATTCGACTCTTTGTATTTTTTAAGCCCATTATTAAGCTTATCAAGATCTGCCTCCAGTGTGATATCTTCTCCATCGTTAAGCTGATCTACACGCTGTGTATTGATATCAAAACCTAATACGGGATAATGGCCGGCAAATTCAAGAGATAATGGAAGGCCTACATAGCCCTGACCAATAACAGCTATTTTATATGTTTTCATCATTAGCTAAATTTATTTTTAATTTTTTCAAACCATGTATGTTCCTTGTGGTTATTATATCCATAGCCATATTTGTTGCTGTACCCTAAATTTTCTCTGCTTACATCGTTAAGGACAAATCCAACATTTTTGATCTTGTTCTCATCAATATTGCTATTTGCAAATTCCATCAATGTTTTTTCAGTATACTTAGATCTCGTCACATAAATGATAACATCAGCAAGTTCAGCAATCAGGAACGTATCTGTTACCAGAAGAAGTGGCGCTGTATCCAGAATAATGTAATCATACTTCTCTTTTAATTCTTCTAAAAGATTCTCATATCGTCCATTAGACAGAAGTTCTGTAGGATTAGGAGGAATCATTCCTGAATATATTACATCCAAATTAGGATTAAAAGATGATACATTTATCACATCCTCCAGTTTTGTCTGCCCGCTATAAAGATATTCTGTGAGTCCTGTAAGCCCTTTTCGAGCAGGATTATATCTCTGAAGCTGTGGATTTCTGATATCAGATCCGATGATAATAGCTCTTTTCTTTGGGTTAGCCAAAGTCAATGCTAGGTTCACTGAAGCAAATGTTTTACCCTCACCTTTTACAGTAGATGTTACAAACACTATTTTACCTTTCTTCTCTTTAGGTAACATAAAGTTCATATTGGTAATAAGAATTCTGAAGGCTTCTGCCATTGGAGTGATATCATTCATCTGAACAATATCCGAATCTCCTTTTTCAAGACTGGGAAGCTCTGCTATGACCGGAGCATGTACCAATTTCTCAAGATCATGTTTCGTAACGATTTTATTATTAAGAAGCTGCGATAGGTATATAAAAATAAATGGCACCATTAATCCTATCACTAACGCAGCAATAAGGATCACACTGCTTTTAGGAGATACCGGTCCGGGAGAGGCATATGCTGCATCTACCACTTTTGCTTTAGGAGCCATAATAGACTGAGAAATAGCTGTTTCTTCTCTCTTCTGAAGTAAAAGCAGGTAGAGATTTTCTTTAATCTGCTGCTGTCTCTCAATACTTCTGAACATTTTTTCGATAGAGGGAAGTTTAGAAATTTTTCCTGACACCTTATTCTGTTCCCCCAAATATTCATTTCTTGCCAGTTCAAGACCAACTTTATTCCTCTGCAAACTCTGCATAATAGATGAACGCATGGAAGTAATCTGTTTAGTAACATCTACTACAGCAGGGTTTTCAGAGGTTGCCGACTCCAAAAGCCTATTTCTCTGTAATACTAATTGGTTATAAGTGGAAATCCCAGATATAGCTTCAGGATTATTTAATCCTACGTTGGCAGGTAACACCTGATATTGTCCCTGCTTGGAAACATATCCAATAAGAGCATCTGTTAATTCCACTTGTGCATCAACATCCATCTGTTTTGCTCTTGCAGCTGCAGAACTTTCCAAATTGATTTTGGCTTCAGTCTCAAGATCCGTAAGGTTATTTCTTGATTTAAAACTTTCTTTTTGGTTTTCTACCTCACCAAGCTCTCCTGATAGCTTCTTGATTCTGTCTTCAATAAAATCCAATGTTTTTTTTGACTCAGAGTTTTTGTCTGAAATTGCATCATTATTATAAGACATTACCAGGTTATCCAATATATCTTTAGCTTTCGAAACCTGCGGATACTTGTACCCAAGCTTAAGTACCGTTGCATCTTTAGTAGCCAAAGCCACATTAAGAGGCCCCTGAAGACTATTTACTTTTGCCTCTACCGTGGAAATATAAAGTTCCAGATTTTTAATATCCACTCCTTTTACCGTAGAAGGATCAAATTTTGGATTTTTAGTAATTATGATATTAGCATAAGGAAGACTAATTGTTCTCCCGTATGTAGTACTAATTTCTTTAGGAAGTTTTTCAGAACTTAAAGTAAGCTTTTCTCCATTTATAGCCAATTTCAATCCATTATTTGAAGATTTCCCTGGTTTCTCAGAAATTATTTTAACCTCAATAGGAGAAGTTTCTTTATATAGTTCAAGAGTGGTAAACTTTCCTTTTGCAGAAATATTGGTCTGAAGATTCTGATTAATGACTACTTCTCTCATCATTTTCTTTGACTTCAGGATTTCTATTTCATTAGCAATACTATTTGTCTTCAGCCCTCCAATACCTGAAAGATCAGGTAGGACGCCTAAGTCTGTTGCTACAGGGGAAGAAGAGTTTTTAGCATCTTTTATAAGTATAGTAGACTGTACATCATATACAGGAACCATAAATTTCAGTGAAATATAACCTAGCACAAGTGCAATAAAAGCACTTGCTACAAACCAAGGCCACTTTCGCAGATATGGCTTTATAATTTCACTAATATTTACATTTGAGTTGCTTTCTGCTTCTGAAAGTGTGGAAGATTGCTGGTGGTCCATCAATTTTTTTTATTTCTTATTAAATAAACTTACTACGACAGCAATAGCTGTCACTCCGATAGAAACGGCAGTTAAGATAAGTCCTGTATTTGGATTTTGTTTTGCGATAAGGTCTTTTGTATTGTTTGAAGAAACAATAATGGCATCTCCCTGCTTAAGATTATAATACGGAGAATTGATAAGATCAGCATCAAGAATGTTTATTTTACCATGGCTAATTACCCCGTTTTCCGTTCTTATAACCAATATCTCTTCTCTTTTTCCATACATGGTAAGATCTCCGGCAAGTCCCAGAGCATTCAAGATGGTTGCCTGGCCGTTTGCTATGACATAATCTCCCTGCCTGTTAACTTCTCCTAATATAGTCACTTTAAAATTTGCAAGTCTTATATTCACTGAGGGATTAATAACAAATTTAGTCATTCGCTCTCTCAGCTCATCTTTAAACTCCACCAGATTTTTATTGGCTGTATTAAGTTTTCCCAGTATAGGAAAGTCAATATCTCCATTTGCATCTACAATATAGGTAGGCCCTGTAATAAGCGTTGCTCCCTGATTAGGAGTATTACTTCCAGCAAAAATATTACTCTGAACTAGTTCGGAAGATGAGTAATTTTGGTTGAATGGTTTTACCACATCCATATCTTTTGCCGTAATCAGAATAACCAGCTGATCACCAGCCTGTATTGTAGATTTAGAGTTTTTTGCAGATGATTCTAGGGCTACCTTCTCTATATTCTGCATATAATTAAGGTCATTATGTGCATTTTGATTGGTCTTGCATGAGGCCAATGATAATGCCAGAGATATTGCCAATAATTTACTCTTCATATTTTAAAATTGTACAAATATACATTTATATTTTTCTATTTATCTAATACTTCGTAGACCGAATTATTACTCTTAAATTCAGGAACAATTGTTTTCAAAATCTTTACTACTTCTACTTTATCCTTCAATACTGAAGCATCTGTAATCAAATTGATCAGGCTTTCTATTTCTGAAAAAGTCATGGCCGGATCCTTGGAAATCATAATCTTTTCATTATGTGTAGGAAGTGTTTTGGCATTATCACTTAACAGCTCTTCATACAATTTTTCACCCGGTCTTAATCCTGTGTAGATGATTTTAATATCTATATTGGGTTCGAATCCTGAAAGTTTAATCATTCTTCGAGCCAGATCCAGGATCTTTACAGGCTCTCCCATATCAAAGACAAAGATTTCTCCTCCCTGCCCCATTGTTCCAGCATGAAGAACAAGTTCACAGGCTTCAGGAATGGTCATAAAGTATCTTACGATATCCGGATGAGTGATCGTCACTGGTCCACCGGCTTCAATTTGTTTTTTGAAATGGGGAATAACCGATCCGTTTGATCCTAAAACATTACCGAATCTTGTGGTAATAAACTTGGTGGTATTTCCTTCAACGTGCTGTAAAGACTGAACGAATAATTCAGCAGCTCTTTTGGAAGCCCCCATTACATTGGTGGGATTCACAGCCTTATCCGTAGAGATCATTACAAACCTGTTTACTTTATAACGGCTTGATAAAACTGCTATATTTTTAGATCCTAAAACATTCACACGGATCGCTTCATTAGGATTTTCTTCTACCAGAGGAACATGTTTATAGGCAGCAGCGTGATAAACCATTGAAAAATTATAGGTCTGAAACAGCGTCTCTACCCTATGTATACTGGAAACATCTGCCAAAACAAATTTAAATCTGATATGAGGAAATTTATCTTTAATTTCAAGTTCAATATCATATAGTGGTGTTTCTGCCTGGTCTAAAACAACAATCAATGCAGGATTAAACTGTGCAACCTGTCTTACAATTTCGCTACCGATAGAACCGGCACCGCCTGTCACCAGTATATTTTTATTGAAGTGTCTGCTTTTAACTTCTTCACTTTCTATTTTTATAGGCTTTCTGTTCAGAAGGTCTTCAATCTGCAGGTTTCTGATCGCAACTCCCAGATCACTGTCTCTTAATTTCTGTACGGATGGAGCTTTGAATATATTCAGATCTTTTTCTAAAAATAAATTCACCCACGAATTCATTTCATCTTTAGACATCATTTCTTTAACGATAATAACCCCATCAATAATAAGGTCATCTTTTGTTGCTTCTTCTATTCTTCTTTTTTCATAAATAGGTTTTCCCAATAGAGAAGCTCTTTTAGAGTCCGTTCGTTGAGTAAGAAAACCTACTACCTGATATGGCAGGCTTGGATTATCCAGAATAGCACGAGCTATCGCAATAGACTGTTCATCAATACCTAATACCAGAATTCTCTTTTTAAGAGAGCTTCTTCTGTATTCTCTTACTACATGAAAAAATTCTTTCACATACAATCTGAAGAGAAACAGCCCCATAAAGGAAATAATAAAATACAACACCAAAAACGGAGTTAATATAAATTTTCCTCCTGTGATCCAAAAATAGGTCAGGTTTACTATTCCTACAACGGTCATTGTAAAAAAACACGAGATCAGCAATTTGAACAGATCAATAAACGTAGAGTGCCTTATTATCCCTGCATATGTTTTGAAAAAATACATAAACATCGTGTTTATCACAATAATAAAAGCAAAGACAATGCTTTTTTGTTCATGATAAATAAACTCTTTCTGAGTAATTTTTTCAATAATATAAGTAGAGACAAATAATGACATTACTAAAATAATAATATCAATTACAAGTATGATCCATCTGGGAAGATATCTTACGTCTGAGAGATTGACAACATTATCCCCTCCAAATATTTTTTTCCTAAGAGAGCTGTACATTGTCTTTATTTGTGTTCATATTTTTATAATAAGGTATAAGATCTGATTATCCAAATTAGAGATAATACTGATACAATCATGCAAAAATAAAATAAAATTCGATCTGTCTATTTAAAATTCAAAATAATTTGACTTATTCTTTTTATGCATGCCTATTCGTTTGCGAAACTAACAATTCTATTCTACTAGACAAAAACCATTGACAAAAATCATACCATTAAAAAAAACTTAAAAATTTAAAATCGGCAATCAATATACCTGTTTAAGCTCGCTGACCTAAAAAAAAATCAATAAAGCAGCTTCAATTAACGATTTTTATACAAAACATTAATGAATAATTAATTCCCGATAGATTGAAATTAAAAGTTCTCATCAAAAGTTTCAGCTATTTTCTCATATTCAAAACCCCGGCTCATTAAATATTTTATCGTTTTAGATTTTTTTTGATATTCCTGTAAACCTTTTTGTTTGGAGGAATAGTCCTCAAATATCTTTCTGATCATTTTGTCATAATCATCCTCATGAATTTCATCAAAACAGTTGTTAATGAGCTTTTCAGAGATCTGTTTCTGCTTCAGGTGCATTTTTATCTTATTCCTGCCCCAGTGCTTGATGTAAAATTTACCCCTGATATAACTTCGTGTAAACCGTTCCTCATTCAGATAATTTTCCTTCAGAAGGTACAGGATGATCTCATCTTTAGCTTCCTCGATCAGCAGGAATTCCCGCATTTTCTGTTCAACTTCTGCATGGCAACGGTCCTGATAAACGCAGTAGTTCATCAGCTTCAGTTTTATTTCATCAAAAGTGAAAGATTTTTTCTCCATAATAGATATGAAAAAGAATGGACAAGATGCCCATTCTTTATTATACTGTTTAAAGTTAAATTAATAGTTGAACAGTGCTCTGCCTTCCATCAGTTCATTGACTTTCTTTCTTACAGAACCGATTACTTCTTCATTTTTAATATTGTCTACCACGTCAGAAATAAGTCCTGCAATCGTATCCATATCATTTTCTTTAAGTCCTCTTGTGGTGATCGCTGCAGTTCCCAGTCTGATACCGGAAGTAGTGAACGGCGACTTATCATCAAAAGGAACCATATTTTTGTTACAGGTAATATCTGCAAGTACTAATGCCTTTTCTGTTTCTTTTCCATTGACATTCTTATTTCTAAGATCTACCAGCATTAAGTGGTTGTCTGTACCTCCGCTTACAATGTCAAAACCTCTGTCGATCATCGCTTTTGATAATGCCTGTGCGTTGGCTTGAACCTGCTTAGCATACGTTTCGAATTGACCGTCGATAGCTTCAGCGAAAGCAACTGCCTTACCGGCAATAACGTGCTCTAGCGGACCTCCCTGAATTCCTGGGAATACGGCTCCGTCCAATACCTGGCTCATCATTTTCGTTTCTCCTTTCGGTGTTTTGTGACCGTACGTATTTTCGAAGTCTTTGCCCATCATGATCATTCCTCCTCTCGGACCTCTTAAAGTCTTGTGAGTAGTAGTAGTTACCACATGGCAGTGCTCGAATGGAGAGTTTAATAACCCTTTAGCCACTAAACCAGCCGGGTGAGCAATATCAGCCCAAAGCGTTGCTCCGATCTCGTCTGCAACCTCTCTGAATTTAGCATAATCCAAATCTCTTGAATACGCAGAGAAACCTGCAATCAGCATTTTTGGTCTTTCTCTTAAAGCTACTTCTCTCATCTGATCGTAGTCTATAAGTCCGGTTTCTATCTGAACACCGTAAGAAACTACCTGATACTGAATTCCGGAGAAATTCACTCCAGAACCGTGAGTAAGGTGCCCTCCCATTGAAAGGTCCATTCCCATGATCTTATCTCCTGCTTTCAAAACTGCAAGGTAAACGGCAGCATTAGCCTGAGATCCGGAATGCGGCTGTACGTTAACGTAGTCTACACCGAAAAGTTCCTTTGCTCTGTTGATGGCTAATGTTTCAACCTCATCTACTACTTCACAACCTCCGTAATATCTTTTTCCGGGATATCCTTCAGCATATTTGTTGGTCAGTACACTTCCCATTGCTTTCATCACGTTCTCAGAAACAAAGTTTTCTGACGCAATAAGCTCTAATCCATGGGCTTGTCTTTGTCTTTCTTTTTCAATCAGGTCGAAAATAATGTCCATTTTACTTTTAGTTTTTGAAATTTTTCACCCCAAATGTACGGAATTTACTTTAAGATTTCTGTATCAGAAAGTATGATTTTAGACCAAAATTTCGGGTTTTAAGTTTGAATCCGCTATTATTCGTAATTCCTTTTACTTCAGCCGGTATCTCTTTTTCAGATATAAACTTGCCTTAACCAAGACTATCAATACCGGAACTTCTATCAGAGGACCAATTACCCCTACAAACGCCTGCGAAGAATGAATTCCAAAAACCGCAATACTCACCGCGATGGCCAATTCAAAATTATTTCCTGTCGCTGTAAAAGCAATAGCAGCGTTTTTATCGTAAGGAACTTTGATCAGTCTGTTGACCGAAAAGCTAATGAAAAACATCAGTACAAAATAAATGATCAGCGGAATGGCAACTTTGACAACATCCATGGGCAGTTCAAGTATTTTATCTCCTTTCAGACTAAACATTAAGACAATCGTAAATAACAAAGCATATAAAGTGACAGGTGAGATCATAGGAATGAATTTCCGGCTGTACCATTCTTTTCCTTTCCATTTCGTGAGAAAATAACGGCTTAAAAAACCTGCTAAAAAGGGAATTCCCAGATAAATCAGAACACTTTCCGTTACATCTTCAATGGGTACCGAGACATTAAAATTCCCAAGCCCTAATTTATGAGGAAGCACATTGATAAACAGCCATACCAGAAAACTGTAGGATACGATCTGAAAAATGCTGTTTAATGCAATCAGCAAAGCGGCATATTCCCGGTTTCCCTGTGCCAGATCATTCCAGACAATCACCATGGCTATACATCTCGCCAGCCCGATAAGAATCAGCCCGATCATAAAGTCCGGCTCATTTTTAAGAAAAATTACGGCTAATACAAACATGAGAACAGGTCCTATGATCCAATTTAATACTAACGAAACGGATATTACTTTTTTATCCCTGAACACTTGTGGTAATAAAGCATAATCCACTTTCGCCAATGGCGGATACATCATGAATATCAGTCCGATCGCCAAAGGTATATTGGTTGTACCCGACGCAAGTGAATTGGTCATGACAGAAATACCCGGAAAAAAATATCCCAAACCAACGCCGGTCAGCATTGCCAGAAAGATCCAAAGGGTCAGATATCTGTCGAGAAGTTTTAATTTGGGCTTCATTCTGCATTATTTATTTTGGAAAAAACATAAAACATTTCGGCACCAATCTGCCTGCTTCTTTCTTTATACGTCTCGGTTTGTGTGGGTTGTCCATCTGAAATTTTCGGATCTTCAAATGTAATGGGAATCCGTTTCTCTGCCCCTGAAATAAAAGGACAACCTCCATCTGCCTGGGAACAGGTCATCACAGCAGCAAAACCGCTTTCCGGATTAAAAATATCATCATACTTTTTCGAAAATCCAATCACAGGCAGAGCGTTTTCAGAATATTTTACCGCATATACAGGATTTTCACTGTCACTTAGTTTCCAGATATGAAAACCGGCTTCCACGAATGTTTCGGCAATTTTGGGAAACAAAGCTGTGGTTTCTGTACCTCCGGAATAACAATGTACATCAGAAATTTTAAAATAAACTGCTGCTGTTTGTGCCCAGATCTGTGCAAGATGGCTTCTCCGTGAATTGTGGGTACAGATAAAATTAATATCTATTGCTTCCCGGTTTCTTTTTTTCTTTCCTATAAAATCAATTAAGGGCTGCAATACTGCCTTTCTTTCGTCGCTGATCTCCTGCAAAAGAATTTGTTCTATATGTTGTAGTAATTTAGGATACATTTCAACTATAATTAGGTTAATATTAGCAACAACCCAAATCCGGTGTGCAAGAAGAGTTTTGATCAGCTTTCAACTTGCTCAGATTGATCTTCTGCTTTTCCTGAGGAATACCACATGCTTCGTTAGCCAAACAGGCGGTCACCTTATTTTTTAACACAAAGTTTTTACCATTAAATTCCAGATCATATTTTCCAATCGTCTGGTCCTGGTATTCCACTTCAATTTCAAAATCTCCGATCCCTAGCTTTTCTTGGGATAAATTAATGATATGAAGCAGCTTTCCGGGTTTCAGTCGGTGTTCATAATCACCGGCATCCCAAAGCTGGAAATTTACCCTTTCTTCTTTTCTGACCGTTCCCCCGCAGTCGATAAAGCTTTTAGTTACCATTCCTACTTCAGTTACGTGGAAGTGTTCCGGCACCCATTTTCCGTTCTCCAGCTGGAATTCTACATTCTCCAATGCCGGTAAAATGTTCTTAATGTCTGATAATTTCATAAATTTTTGTTTTTATTGTTATAATGCAATATTACGATAATGAAAGTCAAAAAAAATTTTAGCAGCAGTTCTGCTTTTTCACCGTGGCAATAATGTTTGAAAAGAAAGCATTCAAAATTTCAAAAGCTTTTTCATCAATACAATAGCATACTGAATTTCCTTCGATATTTCCTTTGATCAAGCCTGCATTTTTTAATTCCTTAAGATGCTGGGAAACGGTAGGCTGCGCAAGGGGAAGTTCATTCACGATATCTCCGCAAATACATTCATTGACTTTAAGAAGGTATTCAATGATGGCAATTCTCGCCGGATGCCCCAAAGCTTTTGCAATGACCGCTATTTTGTTTTGCTCATCCGTAAAAAAATCTGTTTTTGTAGCTCCCATATCATTTAATTATATCGCAATATTACGATAATAAATTTTTACGGCAAAATATTTTAGTCATTTTTATCAGGCTAGGAAGTTCGAAGCACAAAGACTAAACTTGTTCTCATCAAATTTTAAGGTAACTGTTGAAAATGAATGTCCTATAATAACTTCCAGACACCCTCTTCCAGCTTCCAACCTGAACCCAGTTCAGGCAAAAAAATCCCTGCAGAAAATTTCTACAGGGACCGCACCAATTTATAATATATGAATATGAAATTCCAAATAAGATGATAAGAAAGGAAGCCAGAGGATGGAAAAAGGAAGTTACACTACTCTAAAAAAATACTAAGTCCTTTATTTTGTCAGAAAATTATTCGTCTGAACAAAACTTCCAACCTCACTTCCCAACTGGATAAATTAAAATATTTCTTCTGTAAGTTCTTTATTGACTACTGCTCCGGCAAAATTCCCCTGCGCTATAGCATTAGCGACAGATCTCATCATGGTCACATTATCTCCACATGCAAAAACACCGGGAATATTTGTTTTCTGCATCATGTCAACTTTAATAAATCCCTGCTCCGTAACCTCACAGCCGAGATCTCCGGAAGCATTGATATTTTGTTCAAAGGGTATTTTGGCATATAAAGCCTTTAAAGAAATTTCTTTTCCGGTTTTGAAAATAATTTTACGGATTTGCCCACCTTCATGTTCAATTTTTTCAACTTCATCTTCTACCAGGATGATATTATTCTCAGCCAGTTTATGTTTTTGCTCTTTGGAAAGAACCGATGGTCCATTCGTCAATAAATAAAGATCTTTCGTTAAGTTGTACACCAATTTTGAAAAGTCATAAGCCATATCACCGTCGGAAAGTATTCCGGTCACCTGATTTTTCACTTCATACCCATGGCAGTATGGACAATGCAGCACTGAAATTCCCCAACACTCAGAAAATCCTGGGATATCGGGCATCAGGTCTTTCACCCCTGAAGCCAGGATCAGTTTCTTAGTATTGAACTTTTCACCATCAAACGTTTCTACTTCAAAGCCTTCGTCTGTTTTTCTTACTTTAACCACAGAACCTTCATGAAACTGTATGGTGTCATATGCGGCAACCTGTTCGCGGGCAAGATCAGAGATTTCCTTTGGTGCTTTTCCGTCGTGGGTAATAAAATTATGGGAATGCGGAGTCTGTCTGTTGCATGGTTTCCCATTGTCAATGATCAGAACATTTCTTAATGATCTTCCCAAAGACATTCCGGCCGATAATCCGGCATAACTTCCTCCTATGATGATAACGTCGTACTTTTTCATGATTGATGAATGATAAATGATGATTGATGTGAGACGGTTTACCATAGTTCCACCGATCAACTTTTTGCTTTTGTTCTTTTGCTTTGACAAAGGTATAACAAAATTTCATTAAAGTAACAATGTTGCATTAATATTTTCTATCATGATTATCTGATGAAAGCAAGATTAAAGAAAAACAGCTGATTTTAAACCTGTAAAGAATTTAAAATCAGCTGTCAGTTGATATATTGATGGAAGAGTTTAGTTTGAAGAAAGGAAGTTTGAGGATGGAAGATGGAAGTTATGGAACACCAAATAAGAGATTTTCATTTTTTTTATCAAATTTCATTTACTTATCAGAGTTGGCAAGACGGAGAGTAACTTCCAGCCTTCCGCCATTTTAATCCTAATTTCCTGAACAGGCTAAATAGTTTAATTTTTAAACAGCTTGATAGTGTAATCTAACAGTTCCTGCCCTCCGATCTCTCCATGTCCCGGCATCACGATTTTAACATCGGGATATTGGGCTTTTACTTTTTCAACGGTTTGGGACCAGGCCTGAACATTGGCATCGCCCAGATAGCCTTTGGTAGCATCCACTTCTTTGATCAAACAACCTCCGAACATCGCTTTTTCATCGGGAATATAGGCCACCACATTATCTTTTGTATGTCCTTCTCCAAAGTATCTCAAAAAAATCTTATGTTTTCCGGCATTCAGCGTGATGGTGTCATTGAATCCGTGACCGGGGACATTAGCGCCAGTCTGTTTTGCTAACTCAATGGTTTTATTATTGGCGTAAGACGGAATATTATTTTTATCAAATTCTTTCAGTCCGCCCAGACAGTCATCATGGAAATGGGTTGCAACAACGGCATTTACTTTTGCATGAAGACTATTTTTGATCCACGTGATCAATTCTGCAGAACTTGTATCGTTGGTTGGGGTATCCAGAATTACCGTTTCATTGCCGTCTTTTACGATCATCCCGTTGCATTCCACTTTTCCAAAGGAATCCGTATTTAAATAGGATATGTGTTGATAAATGCCATCCGAGAGTTGAATGATGGACAGGTTATCAGTTTTGTACATTACTTTAGCTTTCTCCGATTTTTTCTGAGAAGTACAGCTAAAAGCAAACAATGCTGAAGATAACAGTAAAATTTTAGACAGTGATTTCATAGGTTGTTACATTACAGCGAAATTAGAAAATATTTCACGACCTAAAGTAATACATCCTAGTTAATTAAGTGTTAATATCACCATTTCATGGTATCAATTTCACTTTGAATTTTCTTCCTGATATCAATTTTAGCGCCCTCAAAACTAAAGACGGTAGTTCCTTTTTCCCGGGCAAATGTATTGACAATGGAATCGGCTGCTTTGCCGGTGTTAAAATAAGGACCTGTTTCTTTGAGCTCATCTTCGTCTTTGGAAAATTCTTTGACGCGGATCAGATTAACATACTTTTCACTCAGATCAAACCAATTGATGTAATCGGCGTTAAAGGAAACTGCTTTTATTCCCTTTTTTGAATAATAATTGATGGCTCCTGCCTGTCCGTAATTATCACAGAGAACCAATGTATTTCCGAATTTTGACAATATAGAATATTCTTTATCCACTTTTTCAGCAAGCTCTCTCCAGCCCTGCATATCCGCAAAATCCTGAGGCAAGGGATGATCTTCACCATCTTCCCAACGGAGCAGTCCCATTTTTTTATATGAATCCGGGTGACTGATGATGTATTCCGGACTTTTATTGGGAAAAGCGACCTGATACAACGGTAAAAACAGCAAAACAGGAATGACAATAAAGGCCGGTCTAAGGAACTTTTTCCAGCCATTGTCAAAAAGATGAGCCAGAAAAACAGCACCAAACGCTATTAATACAGGATAAAGACCAATCGCATAATAATCTTTAGCCTTAAAAAATACAAACAGGGCAATCGTCGCGACATACATCCAGAAGAAAGACCTGAATTTTTCAAACGGTTTATAAAATAACAAGGCATACAATCCTCCCATGATTACTAAAAATGAGCCTATAAAAAACAGGACCTGGGATTTAAAGAAATCAACCCGGTTGACATGCACCAGCTGTCTTTCTGCAAGTTCTTCCATATGATGAATCACGGGAAAGCCGTTATTGTACTGCCACAGCAGATTGGGCAGCATAATCATAAGGGATAATAATCCGGCACCGTAAAGATGGGGTTGAAGAAAGATCTTCCTCTGCTTTGTCAGGAGAACAGCGGGAATAATTCCCAACACGGAAAAGACAATATTGTATTTATTCAGGAAACCTATCCCGAAGAGCACAGCGGCTATGTAAAGCCATTTTATTTTTTCAGAATTGAAATACCTGATGAGTACATAATACAGAAGTGTCCATAATAGAACTTCCAAAGAAGTCGGCTGAAAAAGCATATTGAGACGGAGAAGTACGGAGAGCAGAATTCCTGTTGAAGCCAGAATTTTGGCGTATAAACTTCCCTGAAGTTCTTCAATTATTTTCCATACCACAACAATCGTCAATACTCCGAAGAGGGCAGGAAAAAATTTAACCCAAAAGACGGAACCTCCAGCTATTTTTACCAGCCAGGCCAGCCATGAATTAACGGGCGGCACAGAAAGATATCCCCATGCAAGGTGATTGCCCTGATCCAGATGTAAGTATTCATCCCGGTGCAGTTCATATTCCGGGCTGATGAGGGAATACTGGAGAATGAATTTTGCGATGATAAAGAAAAAGAGAATCAGGTAGTTTTTCTTCATGAAGGAGGATTTTAAGTTTTTTCAAATTTCTGACGGATTATTTCTGCATTGACATCTGATACTTTTCGCGTCCAAAATTGAATATATTCACGTTTTTCGGGAAACTCCTTGTTCGTTTTACTTTGGCCGCTAAGGACGTTGTTTTTGTACTCTTCCAAAGTATTTTTTAAGTACTCTTCATAGTCTTTAGGATTTTGTGGAATGTAACCAATCCCATCACATCCGCAGCTGTGAAAACACCTTCCTATGACAAACAGGCCTTCTACAATTTTCCATTCTTTAACAGCGGTTTTCTTTGGTGCTTTAAAATCCCATCCCAAATCGGCCATGAGATTTCCACATTCGGGACATTTGATCTTTCTTGCCTTGATCTCTTCTGTCAGTGCATCCAGTTCTTCTTTTTTAGCTTTTGTAAACACATCGCCCACATTTCTTATCGTTCCATCCGGCTGATGATAGACTTTTTCTTTCTCAATTCTTGAAAGAATATCATATGCATCGGTCTGTTTAAATGATTTTCTGCATTTAAAACAGGTGTAATGGGATTTATATGTTTTTCGGGCATACCTGCACATGTCTTTATTTTAATATCAAATCTAATAATTCTATTTCAGAGATGAACGAACCTGATTAATAAAAAAATCCTGAGAATAAATTCCCAGGATCTTACAGTTTAAATATATAGTGATTGTTTACTATTTTTTCTTTTCTTTAAGTTCTTCCTTGTCTTTATCGGAAGGGTTCCATACTTTCACTTCAGAGTCTTTGGTGATTCCTGAAATGATCTGTACATTGATTCCATCGCTGGCTCCTAATTTCACATATACTTTCTTGAATTTTCCATCCTTCTGCTTTACTTCTACGAAAGGCGTGTCTTTACCGTTTTTCTTTTCGTACTGAACCAGTGATTCATCCAACAGCAATGCGTTCTTCTCAGATTTAAGGACGATTTCTCCGTTGGCAGAGAATCCCGCTCTGATGTATTCGTTGTTAGGATTCGTTACGTCTCCTTCTACCGGGAATTTGATGGTTCCTAAATTGTCTTTTCCTTTAGGTGCAATCATCGTCAGTTTTCCCGGGAACGTTTTGTTCTGAAGGGCACCGATTACGATTTTCATATCCATTCCCTGCTTCAGTTTTCCAGCCTGGGCTTCGTCTATTTCTCCCTGGAAGATCAGAGAATTAAGGTCTGCAATGGAACAGATCGTAGTACCTGCGTTGAAAGAGTTGGCCTCAATCACCTGGCTTCCCACTTTTACAGGAACCTCAAGAACGGTACCTGATGCCTTGGAACGGATCTGCGTTGTAGCCAATCCCTGAAGTTCAGGAGTAGCTCCGGTTTTTACAATCTGTAGCCTTTTTTGAGCGGTGGCTAACTGCTGGTTGGCATTTCTAAGCGTCTGCTGTTGGGTATACAGCTGCTGCTGAGAGTTTAAATACTCCTGCTTGGAAATTACGCCCTGCTTAAACAGTTTTTCCTGCATAGCATATTGCTTCTGCATATTATCCACATTCAACTTGGCGTTACTGATCTGCAGCTGGGAGTTCACCACTTCCTGCTGAGCGTTGTTGACGTCAGCAATGTTAGGAATGATTCTCACGGTAGCGATCAGCTGTCCTGCTGTCACTTTATCTCCTTCATCTACCAAAATTTTATCAATGATTCCCGCAATGTTCGGCTTGATCTCAATTTCTTCTTTCGGAACGATTTTTCCCGTGGCCATTACCTTGTCTTCCATATTCTGGTACGATGGTTTTCTGGTCAGGAAAGCTTCACTCTCTTTAGAATTTGATTTCACGAGATACCCGATCCCGAAGAACAATGCCACTGCAAATAAAAGCCCCAGTACAATATAAATGGCTTTTTTCCAAGTGAATTTCTTTTTCATATATCTAGTTTATTTTTTACTATTAAAAGGAGGAAATCGACTAAAAGGATTTAAACATTAAAAAAATTCGTCCTTATTTTCAGATTTCCAAATTATTTCATTTTCAAATTAACACATTACCCCATCATCAAATCAACTCATCAACACATCATCAAATCACCACATCAATCTTATTCCGATCTCAAGGCTTCAATAGGTCTGATCTTTACAGCACGCTGTGCCGGGATCATTCCGATAATAAGGCCCAGGATCACCATGACCGCCATAGCTCCGAATACATTTCCGTAATTCACCGTCGGATTATAGAAAGGGAATTCATCCTGATTCTGCGTCACTGCATTTAAAATAATGAGGACAAAGATTCCGCACATGAATCCGAGAATCCCCGAGGACAGTGTAATCACTACACTTTCCAACAGAATTTGGTTTCTTACTTCGGCCGGTTTTGCGCCTAAAGCTCTTCGGATCCCAATTTCCTTGGTTCTTTCTTTTACGGTAATCAGAAGTATATTCGAGATGGCGATAACTCCGGCAAGAATGGTCAGCGTTCCTACGATAATGGTGAGAAGCTGCATTCCGGTAAGGAATCCCGTCAGTTTTTTAAATTCTTTTCCTAAGTTGAAACTTCCGAAAGCATTGGTATCTTCAGGAGATACTTTATTCTGAGTTTTCAGCACCTGCTTTACATCTTCCTCTACTCCGTTTACATTGGCATTAGGCTTACTTACAATCGCAAACATGTCAATCTGCTCTCCGGCGTTGTACATTTTGGTATAGGTGGAAAGTGGAATAAATGCAGTCTGGTCATTTTCAAATCCGCCTCCTTTTTTCACCCTGAAAACCCCGATCACATTAAAAAATATTCCTTTTATATTGACCTGTTTTCCTACCGGATTTTCTTTTTTCTTGGCATCAAAGAAGTTCTTGTAGATCTCTTCTCCGATCACTACTACATTTTTATTCCCCATCACATCGGCATCATTGATGTAGCGTCCGAAAATAAGTTTCTTTTCTGAAATTTTATTTCCCACAGAGTAATCTCCAGTAAGAGAATACGTCCCGTTTTTTCCGTTTCTGGACATAGATTCACCAGGTGTTCCGGTAAAGCTTCCCCTTGCATTTTGGGGTGAGATATAATCTATAGCACTCACTTTTCTTTTCAGCATATCCATGTCGGATAAGTTGAGATGAACTTGTCTTCCTTTAGGGAATCCATCATAAGGAATGGATGTTTTCTGAGCCCAAAGAAAAATAGAATTGGTTGCAAATCCGGAAAACAGTTTATCAAAACCATTCTCCATCCCTTTTGCCGCTCCAAGAAGACTCACATACAAAAACATTCCCCAGCCTACACCAATCATGGTAAGGAACGTACGAAGCTTATTATTCCTCAGTGAATAATAAATTTCCTGCCAAGTATCTTTTTTAAATAATATGTTCACTTCTTTGAGTTATAAGTTTAAAATAAAATATAATTGCTGATTGATAAATGATCATCACATCACTACTCGGTTCTTAACGCCTCTATCGGTTTAATTCTCGAAGCTCTGTATGCCGGAACAAATCCTGCAATAAGCCCTGAAAATACCAAAGCAATAAATGCCATAAAGATAGTCACCCAGCCTACGCTCGGGCTTTTGATAAAGTATTCTTCCAGGCTGTCGCCGATTAAGCTGAGCGCCAAAACACCTACTCCCACTCCAACAATACCCGAAACTACCGTTATCACGACACTTTCCTGTACAATCAGTGCTACAATACTTCTTGGTTTTGCACCGATGGCCTTACGGACACCGATCTCTTTGGTTCTTTCTTTTACGATATACACCATGATGTTACTGATCCCGATGATCCCCGCCAATAATGTTCCCAAACCGATAAAACCTACAATAATGGTCAGCACGGCCATAAACTGGAAGGTTTCATTCATGTTCTTGGCATTATTCCAGACACGGACTCCGTTTTCATCGTCAGGAGCAACATTCTTTCTTGATTTTAATCTGTCTTTAAGTTCATCACCATATTTAATGGCTTCTTCAGGACTCATCTTTTCATTGTAGGCGATATATACCGTAGACACCGTATCAGAGCCTTTTTTCATTTGCTGAAGTGTGGTAATAGGAACCGCGATATGTCTTTCATCCCAGTCTCCTCCGTCATCTGAAAATACCCCTACCACTTTGAACATGGTTCCATTGATGTTCAGATCTTTTCCTACCGGGCTTCCGTTCTTGATCAGGTCACGCTGAACCATTCTTCCGATGACCGCAACGTTTTGCTTTCTCTGAAGATCCATATCTGTCAGATAACGTCCGTCCAGCATCTTTCTGTTTTCAATGACCTTCTCCCCCGGTTCTGCACCGTTTACCTGATACGTCCCGCTTTCTTTTCCGTATTTCACCATTAAACTGGTAGTGTATCTCGGACTGGCATCACCTACTTTGTCTTTATCTGCATTGATCAGGAAGTCGTAGTCGTCATTATTCATCGTGACTGTTCTGTCAGACTGAAGCCCTTTATAGGCCATGGTGGTTTTACCGGTATAGATCGTGATAAGATTCTGTGCATCTCTTGCAAACCCCTCGGTAAAGGCATTCTGAAGCCCCTTTCCTATTCCGAAAAGAACCACAAAAATAAACAGTCCCAAAGCCACTGTAAACCCCGAAAGCACCGTTCGCAATACATTACTGCGAATAGAACTGAATATTTCCTGCCAACGATCTAGGTCAAACATTTTTTATTGGTATTTAAAGATTGAAAAATCTAAAGATTAAAATATTGGGCTCTAAATTTTCAAATGATCTCATTATCAAATTTTCAAATCAGCACATTCTACAAAACAACCTGCTTAATAAACTCATCACTTTCAATGATGCCGTCTTTCAGGATGACGTTTCTCTTGGTTTGTGCAGCTACGTCCGGTTCGTGGGTTACAACGATGATGGTTCTCCCTTCATTATTGATATCCTGAAGAAGCTTCATAATATCATGCGTTGTTTTAGAATCCAGTGCTCCGGTTGGCTCATCCGCAAGAACCACTTTGGGATCAGTGATCAATGCTCTTGCAATAGCTACTCTCTGTTTCTGTCCACCGGAAAGTTCGTTGGGTAAGTGATCTGCCCATTGTGCAAGACCTACTTTCTCAAGATATTCCATGGCTTTCTTGTTACGCTCTTTTCTGGGAACATTCTGATAGTATAAAGGAAGCGCTACATTTTCCAGAGCTGTTTTATAGCTGATCAGGTTGAAAGACTGAAATATAAAGCCCAGAAACTTACTTCTGTACTCTGCCGCTTTCACCTCGGAAAGATGTTCAATAGGAACATTGTCCAGCTCGTAAGTCCCTGAATCTTTTTCATCCAGAATACCGATGATATTAAGAAGCGTAGACTTTCCGGACCCGGAACTTCCCATAATAGAAACAAACTCGCCTTCGGAAATATTAAGATTAATACCCTTAAGAACGTGCAGCTTGCTTTTCCCCGTATCGTATGATTTATGTAAATCCTGAATTACTAACATTAAGTGATGCTTGTTTTATACCCATATAAGTAGACGATACTTTCAATTTGTTACAAGAACCATAATTTATTCGAACATTTTATTGTTTAACCTATTACTCCTTTGTTTATAGTACATTACATTAATCTGTTTAACTGTAAGTGTGTTTTTTCATTTATTTTTTCCTCATAACCCCTTCTAAGCCATTATTCGTGCTGGTTTCATGTAAATGTGGAAAACTTTTAGAGTTAAAACTCAGCCATTTAGTATTTACCCCTTTCAAAATCAGTTCTTTTTTTCGAACTTTGTCATTAGTTCTTTACAAGAAACCTCCAATCACCAATGTGAATATGTTTCTAACGTAAATACCAAACATACAAGAAGTTAAGCATTACTTCCACGTTATCCACAGTAATGCTGATTATTTAATTTTAAAGATATTTTAATATGGGAATTTTCGATAAGAGAGTAAGTTACAAGCCATTTGAATACCCTGAGGTTCTTCAGTTTGTAGAGGCGATCAACAAATCGTTCTGGGTGCATTCGGAAGTGGATTTTACTGCAGATGTTCAGGATTTTCATTCGCAGTTAGAGCCGAACGAAAAACACGCTGTAAAAAATGCATTGCTTGCCATTGCACAGATCGAGGTGTCTGTAAAGACATTCTGGGGAAACCTATACAACCACTTGCCAAAACCTGAATTCAATGGGCTGGGAGCTACTTTCGCAGAATGTGAATTCCGTCATTCCGAAGCGTATTCCCGTTTGGTAGAGGTATTGGGATACAACGAAGAATTTACCAACGTTATTGAAATTCCTGCCGTAAAAAAGAGAATTGACTTCCTTTCAAATGTATTGAAACACGCCAATTCTACTACGCCTAAAGAATACGTATCTTCCCTTTTATTATTCAGTATCCTGATCGAAAACGTATCGCTTTTCTCACAATTCGCGATCATCCTTTCTTTCACAAGATTCAAAGGATATATGAAGAACGTTTCCAATATTATCGCATGGACTTCTATCGACGAGCAAATCCATGCTAACGCCGGAATCTACCTGATCAACAAAATCCGTGAGGAACAGCCTGATCTGTTAACAGATTCTGACATTGAAGACATCTACACCCTTGTAGATCAGTCTATCGAGCTGGAAGGTGAAATCTTAGACTGGATCTTTGAACTGGGAGAATTAACCGTTTTCTCAAAAGAAGACCTTCTGAACTTCATGAAATACCGTGTAGACGACAGTTTGAAGAAAATCGATATGGAAACCCGTTACAACGTGACTCCTGAGCAGTACCGTCCAATGAAATGGTTTGAAGAGGAAGTTTTCGCAAACTCTATGGATGACTTCTTTGCAAAAAGACCGGTGGATTATACAAAACACGATAAGAGTATTACGGCGAACGATTTGTTTTAATTTAATATAGGTGGGCGCGAGCGAAGCGAGCGTCAAAGCAGATAGTATTAGAAATATCATTCTAAATCTGTCAGTGTACCTCACCCTATCAAATTCCTTCGTTCCCTAGAATAACAAAATATTACAAAGCACAAAAAATGATTAATGTAATCGTAACCTACACCGTAAACCCTGAATACGTTTCAGAAAACAAAACCCATATCCAAAAGTTTCTGGATGATTTTAAAAATCTGGATCAGGAGACATTTGAGTATAAGGTTTATGTAAAAGAAGACGGTGTTACTTTTTTACATTATTCAAACTATATCAATGAAGAGGTTCAGCATGAGGTTTTAAATGTACCGTCTTTTAAAGAGTTTCAACGATTAAGAGATGAAAGCGGACTGAACGGCACGCACAAAGTGGAAATTTTACAATCAATATAAAAAGCAACAAAATTCCGGAGCACAAACACTGCTCCGGAATTCGAAAATATAACATCTATGGAAGAGCAAAATTCAAATATATGGTGGCTCAATGAAGAGTCTGAGCAGATGCTGAACAGAGGATATCTGTTAAAAGGAGAAACGGTAGACGGAGCCATCGACAGAATTACAACGGCAGCTGCAAAAAAATTATACAAGCCTGAATTACAGGCTGCTTTCAAAGAAATGATCACCAAAGGATGGATCAGTTTCTCATCTCCTGTATGGGCGAACATGGGAACACAGAGAGGTCTTCCTATTTCTTGTTTCAACGTACACATCCCGGACAGCATTGAAGGCATTACCCACAAAATGGGTGAAGTGATCATGCAGACGAAGATCGGAGGTGGAACTTCAGGATATTTCGGAGAATTGAGAAACAGAGGGACTGCGGTAACAGATAACGGAAAATCTTCAGGAGCGGTTTCATTCATGAAATTATTCGATACCGCAATGGATGTTGTTTCTCAGGGAGGCGTAAGAAGAGGTGCTTTTGCTGCTTATCTGGATATCGACCATGGCGATATTGAAGAATTCTTATCCATCAAAGATATCGGAAGCCCGATCCAGAACTTATTTACAGGAATTTGTGTTCCTGATTACTGGATGCAGGATATGATCGATGGTGATATGGATAAACGTAAAATCTGGGCAAGAGTTCTTGAAAGCCGTCAGCAGAAAGGTCTTCCTTATATTTTCTTTACGGATAACGTTAACAGAAACAAGCCACAGGTTTATAAAGATCTGGGAATGCCTGTCAATGCAAGTAACCTTTGCTCTGAGATCATGCTTCCTTCTACCAGAGAAGAATCTTTCATCTGTTGTCTGTCTTCCATGAACCTGGAACTGTATGACGAGTGGAAAGATACAGATGCTGTAAAACTGGCTGTTTACTTTCTGGATGCAGTGTTAACTGAATTTATCGAAAAAACAGAAGGAAACTACTACCTGCAGGGAGCCAGAAACTTCGCGTTGCGTCACAGAGCGCTTGGATTGGGCGTTTTAGGATACCATTCTTATTTACAGAAAAACATGATTCCGTTTGAAAGTTTTGAAGCGACTCAGTTTAATGCGAGAGCTTTCAGACACATCAAAGAGCAGGCAGAAACTGCTTCAAGAGAATTAGCCAACATATACGGTGAACCGGAATTACTGAAAGGATATGGATTGAGAAATACCACGACCATGGCTATTGCTCCTACCACTTCAAGTTCCGCGATCTTAGGACAGACTTCTCCGGGAATCGAGCCGTTTGCTTCCAACTATTACAAAGCCGGTCTTGCGAAAGGAAACTTTATGCGTAAGAACAAATATCTGGCTAAATTACTGGAAGAAAAAGGTCTGGACAACGAAGAAACCTGGAGAACGATCATGCTGAACCACGGTTCTGTACAGCATTTGAAAGAGCTTACCGATGAGGAGAAAGCAGTATTCAAAACGTTCAAAGAGATCTCTCCGATGGAAATCATCTCTCAGGCCGCGCAAAGACAACAATACATCGATCAGGCTCAGTCTCTGAACTTACAGATCCCATCTACAATGCCGGTAAAAGACGTTAATTATCTTTACATTGAGGCATGGAAAAAAGGAGTAAAAACACTTTATTATCAAAGAAGTTCTTCTGTTTCTAAGGAAATGATGGTTAATTTCGTGAGCTGTTCAGCTTGTGAGGCATAAGATTTATAAATAATAAACATCAGCATATCGTAAAGCACGCTTTTTAGCGTGTTTTTTTTTGTTTAAAGGTTTATCATTTAGTAAAACAACACATATTCCGGGAAATAACAGCTATAAAGCATTCCAAAAAGGCTAATAAACAGTCCAATATAAAATTTAACAAAAATTTAACATTTACATTTGAAAAAGTTATTTTCCGTTAATCATTCATGAACATTGAAAATATAGGTCTTCCACTCCCCGACCAGTGAATCAAGTCCCTCTACTAAAGGCTTTTCATTATTAATATCAATCTATTTTATATACATTTGTTTAAAACTTACTAAACAAATTAACTTTTAAATAAAAATATTATTCAAAATCAGACATTTCCTGATCTTAAATAACGACAGAAACGGAGCTAAGAACTCTATTTAACACCATTAACCGAATGTGATTATTTAATGAGTATATCGTATGGTATAAAATTAAATATTTATAAGTAAAAAAGTAAAATCAGTAAAAATAATACATTTCTCCATTACGCTAAGAAATTAAGCATTATTTAATATTTAAAATAAAAAAGAAGAATATAGAAATATAGTAAAACAAGCAAAAACACACAAATAACCTATATACAATTCACAGAATGATGAATTTAGACACAACACAAATTTATAAATTAAAATTAATCATAAACAAATATCAGTTATAATATAAAATACACAAAAATTTCATATTAAACATTTAATTTTCTATTGGCAAGAAGTTTGTTAATAGTAGAAAACACACAAAAAAAATTATTTCGAACATGTACAAAATTATTACTTTAGTTTTGGTAATGGCTTTTTGCTCCATTACTGCACAGGTGGGTATTAATACCTCTTCACCTAATCCAAGCTCCGCTTTAGACGTTACAAGTACTTCCAAAGGAGTTTTACTGCCCAGAATCAGCAATCTTTCATTAGTAACCAATCCGGCAACAGGCCTCGTTATTTTTGACACCAACAAAAAATGTATCAGTCAGAATGTAGGCACTCCTGCAGCTCCGGACTGGGTATGTCTTTCTCCGTATGTGGCTAAGTTCTTCTACATGCCAAGCGTAGTTTTTGATACTACCACCACCGGAACGGGACAAACGAAAGATCTGTACACCCTGTATAAAAATCAGTTTTCGAATGTACCGACCAATGCAAGAAGTGCATCTGCTCCTGCTTCGATTCCGTTTTTTCCCAATGCAACAGATCTGTACTATTATGTAACGGGCTATGATACTTCTGTTTTCAAGATCAATAGCATCAGCAGCACGGGCGTATTGAATTACGATGTTTTATCCAATGCTACTTCAGCGTCTTTCATCAACATCGTTTTTGTTGTAAAATAAGCAGCTATGAAAAAGAATTATAAAGGGCTGTCTCTGATGAGCCTGGTTTTCGTACTGCTTACCAATTTCGTGTATGCGCAGACAGATAGTACTGAAGTAGCCAGTATTTATGGGTTTTATTCCTATTCAAGTTCGCTAATGAATGCTTCTTCGGCATCAGAACTTTCTATACAGGGAAATGCCTCACATACAGCTACCGGAGTACAGCTTACTCCCGCCAGTTCGGGCCAGTTCGGAGGATTATTTATCAACGGAAGAACTTTTACTTCGGTCAATGGGCTTCATGTTGAATTTGAATATGACATGAAAAATGGCACCGCCTTAGGGGGTACTTTTGGAGATGGTTTATCATTCTTTCTTTACGACGGAGCCGTAACCAACCCAACCATAGGATCACCGGGTGCGGGAATAGGATATTCTTACAACAGGACCAAGGATACGTATGCGAGCCAGAGAAAAGCAGGTTTATCAGGAGCATATCTGGGTATTGCACTGGATGAGTTCGGGAATTTCAAATCCAAACGTTTTCAAGGCGACTCCAGAGTGAATGGTATTTCAGGGGTTACCTGGAGCCAGGCGACCAGTCATGTCACTTTAAGAGGGGCAAGAGGGGCTGCCATCAATACAACAGGTTTAGGGGCAGGATTCACAGGATACCCGGTTCTGGTCACCCGTTCTACATTAAGCAATACCGGAACAGTGGGTAGAATTCTACAGACTGACAGAAGCTATCTGGCTACGTCCAATACACTGGCCTCGGTTTTTGATCTCAGAAACAATGCGGGAGAATTCAGAAAAGTATATCTTGATCTGATTCCTCACTTTACAAGTCCGACGACAACAGACGGATTTGATATCAAAGTGGATATTCAGACCACTCAAAATGGAACCCCTACGAATATCATTAATTATTATCATTACAAAACATCGGTGCCTTACACTGAAAATGCGAATCCGCAGACTTCTGACTTTAATACTTCAGATACGGAAGGAACCGCTACTTCTCAAACTCTGGATGCAACCGTTCCGGCTGTTCTGAAGTTAGGTTTTGCTGCCGCTACAGGAGCCGCGTTTCAGCAGCATATCATCAGAAATGTTAAATTAACACTTCCTTATGCAGCCGTGACGAACGATGATGTGACTTCTACCTGTAAGTTTCAGCCTGTGAATATTCCGGTTTTCGCTAATGATATAGCTTATAAAGGCGCTATCAGCATCACGACTCCGCCTACGGCCAGCAATACAAATATTGATTATTCTACTTTCAGCTTTACAAAAAGCAGTGATACAGACCTTACGCTGTACCGTAAAAAAGTAACTCCACAGGGAACATGGACTTATAATAAATCAACAGGTATTGTGACTTTCAATCCTTCAAGCGGGTTTACGGGAACAGCTACAATGACGTATACCGTAAAAGGAAGAACGGTAAAAGATTCAAACGGAAAGATCATTGAGCCTTATGGTGATACCGCTTACCGCTCAGTTCCGGCAACCATCACCGTCAATCTAAAAACCACAGGATGTATCTATTCCGTGATTTCCAACAGAATGGTAACACAAGGTGTAAAATAAGACTAAAACACAAATTCCATTATAAAAAAGCAGCATAAAACCATAGAATTTTCTATGGTTTTTGTTTTATATTTGTTAAAAAGTTTAATTTCTAAAAACTTCAGATATGAAATTCGGACAAGTAGAAGACCCATCAAAAATAGATTTTACACTTCCTAAAGACCATGCCAGAACCAAGGAAATTTTAAATCAAAATAAAAAAGGACTGGAAAATATTTCCATAGGATGTGCTAAATGGAATAAAACCGACCTTAAAGGATTTTACCCTAAAGGCACCAAAGACGAATTGACATATTACGCAAAGCAGTTTAATTCTATTGAACTGAACGCTACTTTTTATGGCATGCCCACGCCCGAGCAGGTGGAAGTCTGGAAAGAAAAAACACCGGAAAATTTTAAATTCTTTCCAAAGATCACCAATACGGTTTCTCATTTCAGAAGACTGATCGATGTAACTGAACCGGTGACCAACTTTGCATCAGCAGTGATGAATTTTGATAATAAACTGGGAATGGCTTTCCTGCAGCTTCATGATAACTTTAAACCTAAAGATTATGACAGGCTGGAGAAATTTGTCAAAGACTGGCCTAAAGAAGTTCCTCTGGCCATCGAGCTCCGCAACACCGAATGGTTCACCGATGAGGAAATTTTCAATACGACCTGTGAACTATTTGAAGCCAACAATATCACCAACATCATCGTAGATACCGCCGGAAGAAGAGATATGCTTCATATGCGTCTTACCACTCCAAACGCATTCATCCGCTACGTAGGTGCCAATGCCGAAAGTGATTATGAAAGACTGGATGACTGGATGAAACATCTGACAAAATGGAAAAAAGAAGGACTACAAAACGTGTATTTTTTTGTTCATCAGAATATTGAAAAGGCATCCCCACTGCTTTCTGCCTATTTCATTAAAAAGATGAATGAAGACTGGAAAACTGATCTTCATATTCCGCAGATGGCTACTGATAATAATGGAACGTTATTTTAGGGATTAGATGTTAGCTGTCAATGGCGAATTTTGCTTCGCAAGTGAATGGTAGATTCAAGAATCAAGAGCCAAGAGCCAAGATTTCAGATACGAGACTTTTAGATAGTAGTACTGGTGGTTTCGGGAGCCTCAGCCACCAGGTATCTGTTATTCGTTTATTGTTTTTAAATTCACAATTTCCAGCTCTAGACCCTCCAACTCTCAGACTCTAAAACCCTCAGATTCTCCCACGCTCAAACTCAAACCACGTACACCGAAACTAGACACTTCCCGAACCCGTATCGACTAACTTTTCAACAAAACCTGCAAAAAGATACCCACAAAGCTGTTTTTGTAGAAAAATTTTAGTATCTTAGGATGTACTGACGTTCATATTGGGCACAGTATTTCTAAAATACAAAATGTCATGGAAAAAGAAATTTGCACGATAAGCATCACGAGCACCTGGCTCGGCGATGATTATACGTTTTACGAAGATCATAGAATAAAAAGAGTCTACGATAACCACAGCCTGAGCGCCCACCGCACCGAATGGCTGGAACCGAATCAGATCAACAAACAGAACAAAGACAAACTGATTAAAAACTGTCCTGAAGAATTTAAGGAGCAGGTAATGCAGATTTTGGACTATCCATAATATATGAGTAATAAGCAATGAGTAATATTTAAATCACTAGTTTTATTATTACTCATTACCCATTACTTATTGCTTATTTTTTCTCAATAGAAGTACGAGGTTCAGAAACAGAAGTAAGAAATCTAAGGACACCCAGATTCCCAGCTTTGCATTTTCATAATTGTAAGCGTCTACCTCTTTTTTTGCTGTTTCGGAAAGTTTTACACTTTGATTAATGTAATTCTGTACTTCTACGATCTGGTCAATATTTTTGTTCGGAACGGAGTGCTGAGAGAAATAAACCATATTCTTTTTCCCCAGATAACCTATGATCCAATATTCATCGGACTTATCCATTTTAAGGTATTCGATCCTGTAATATTCCGGACGTATTTTCCCGATATGCTTCGGTTCCAGATTTCCGTTTTTGGCACTGTCTACTTTGACAAGATAAAAATCCAGGGTCTGAGGAAGCTTATTCACGACCTGCAAGCCTACTGAATTGTCTACAAAGCTTACCGCACTCTTTTTAATGAACCAGTACGTAAAAGTGGAGATTGAAAAAACCAAAGTGAGAATGCGAAACAGTTTTGCCCATTTTGCAACCCTTCCCGATTTTACTTTATACAAAATCAAAGAAAGCACACTGGCCCAGAAGATAACAAAAATGATAAATACCATACTGCAAAGATACTGATTTAAGATTTTTCGGGAGGAAGGTTAATCAACATTCCACTCTTTGAAAAACTGATCGAGGAATCCAAGCATATAGTCATGTCGTTGCTGAGCTATCTCTTTCCCCTTTTCAGTATTCATCAGATCCTTTAAAAGCAAAAGTTTTTCGTAGAAATGATTGATTGTAGTACCGTTGGATTTTTTATACTCGTCTTTAGACATATTCAGGCTTGGCTGGATTTCCGGATCATACATCGGATTATTTTTAAAGCCTCCGAAATTAAATGTTCTCCCGATTCCGATAGCCCCGATGGCATCGATACGGTCGGCATCCTGTACAATTTTAAGCTCAATCGGTAGTTCAGCCGGAGCCTCGCCTCTGTTTTTAAACGAAATATTTTTAATGATAAATAAAACCTTTTCTATCAAGTCTTCCGAAACCTGTTGTCTTTCCAGGAATTCTCTTGCTATTTTGGGAGCGATGGTTTCGTCGCCGTTATGGAACTTCGGATCTGCAATATCATGCAGTAAAGCAGAAAGTTCTACCACTTCCTGATCACAGCTTTCTGTTTCTGCTATTTTTCTAGATAGCTTCCATACTCTTTCGATATGGTACCAGTCATGTCCTGCTTCAGCGCCTTCTAATTTTTCTTTTACAAATGCTACGGTGTTTTCGATCGTACTTTTCATTAAGCTGTCAATTCGTTTAAAATAATATTCCAGAGTTTTTTATTATAGCTTCTAAAAAAATTGACGTGTCCGATTTCTTTTTTGTCGGATTCAGATGTTTTTACCAGCCTGTAGGAAGGCTTAAGGTTGGGATACGTATTGTTCAAAAGACTTAATACTCCTTTTTCAGTCAGCCACACATCATCCTCTGCCCGGATCACAAATACTTTTTGCGTCAGATTTTTAGAATAGTCATCAATTTTCTCCAACAGTCTGTTGGTTGATTTCCTGTTTAAAATTAAGGTTCTCCAGTCATATGCGCAATTTTTTGGAAGACTTTCTCCAAGCCCAAACCAATTGGCGGGAAAATATCCTAATAATCCGGTCGTTAAAGGCTGAACAATTCCGAAACCGAGATAGGCTTCTATTTTTGTCCTGAATTTCAGGTTTCCGACAAATGCATTCTGGGTTCCCACGAAAATGAATTCCTCAAACATTTCAGAATCTTTATTCATTCCCAGAATCAATGCGCCTACAGAATGTCCCAGACAGTACTTCTTATAGTCTGAAAATTCCTTTTTAAGGTACCGGGTAAGCGCTTTGTAGTCTTCAGAACCCCAGATCCTCATAGAAGCTTTAAAACCCTTCATATTTTCAGGTTTTGAAAGTCCTATTCCCCTGTAATCATACGTGATGACTGTGAACCCCTGTTCTGAAAAGTATTGGGCAAATGAGAAATACACCTGCTGCTTCACTCCCGTTGCCGAGTTGATCAGCAGCAGTTTTCCATTGCTTTTTTCAGGGCTGAAAAGATGAACCGCCAGCGATGCATGATCTTTTGTAATGAGTTCCAGTTTTTCCATAGGGTAAAAAGAAAAAATCCACTATAAAAGTGGAGATTTTACTTATATTTTTATGTTAAGTTTCTGACTTTCGATATGTGGTAAATAGCTTTAGGAATAGAAATCGGACATTCTCGGAAGACCGGTCTGTGAACCTTTCCCTCCGGAAACCCTTGAAGAAACTTCATTCCCGAATTTTACACATTCCTCTACAGAGTTTCCATGGCAGAGTGCTACGGCAAATCCTGAAGTAAAAGCATCTCCCATTCCCATTTTATAAACCGTCTCATCTTTGTCATTTCTAAAGTACTTCATTTCCGTACCGTCAAAATAGATGGTTGAATTGGTATCGTCTCTTACAAATACTTTGTTGAAATACTTCTTAAGAATCTCTTCTCTTTTATCTTCCCCGAAAACCGTGTGAAGCTCGCTGCTTTTTGCTACAATGAAGTCTACATTTTCAATAATCCCTTCACTGATTCTCATAGCCGGCGAGGCATAAAGTCCTACTTTTTTACCATATTTCTTGGCTTTTCTGATCGTATATTCCACCACTTCCATGGCGACTTCAAGCTGAACCAAAATAAGGTCTACAGTCTGGAAATATCGGTCTGCTTCTTCTATATGCTGTATGCTCAAGCGTTTATTGGCTGCAGGAACCACTACAATAGCTGCGTTTCCGTGGCTGGTCGTTACATAGGCAGTACCCGTAGATTCGGCATCCGTTTCATGAACGAAACCTACATTCACGTTTTCACCCACCAGATTTCTCATGATCTGTTGTCCCAAAGGATCCATCCCCACACATCCGATAAAATAAACGCTGGCTCCCAATCTTGCAGTACCTACGGCCTGATTGGCTCCTTTTCCTCCAAAATAGCTGTCTGAATTCACGGCTAAAACCGTTTCATTCGGCTGTGGAATTTTTTCGGTTTCTAAAACCAGATCGATCGAAGAGCTGCCTACAACAATAATTTTGGGTTGTTCTGATGAGAATTTCATTGGTGTTTTATGTTAGTTCAATAATGTATTCAGAAAACTAAGTTTCAAAAATAACTAATTTAATTAACTTATCTCAATAAATTCAGTAATTATCTTCACAGGCTTGTGATCTTTATCATACGCAATATAGCTGGCATAAAAACCTTCACCATAACCTGTTTCAAAGGCGAAAATAGTTCCGGGATGTTCGTCAGCCGGCTTCAGGAATGCATACTGATCGATAGCTCCTTTTTCGTCAAAGAAATACTCATGGAAAAACTCTTCATAGATCCCCATGAAATCTGCTCCTTTACTGTGATAAAGTCTCTTTTCCAGCTCGTTCAGGCTGTTTTGGGTATCTACATCCATAAGACATCCCATCCCGCTTTCTACGGGATACCCGAAGATTTCTTCTTCTCCTAGATCTTTCACATCCTGCCCTGCAGTTACAGCCATTTTCCATTCTGCAATTTCCGCAGTGCTGAAAATAACTTCTGCATAGGCGACACAGTTGCTTTCTCTTTCTTTATGCAGTAAAACAGAAAAATCTCCTTTCGGAAATTCTGTAGTGAAAGCCTGCATATCATTTGTGATCAAAGGATCACAGGCTACGAGCTTTCCACTTGAAAGATAGAGTTTCCCTACTTCGAAGCTTTCCAGTAAAGGACTTTCCACGAAGTTTTTTGAGAATAGTTTTTTTATGTTGTCTATGTGTGTCATTTATTCTTAATTAATCTACACCAGTCAATGTGATGTGTACATTTTCATTCCCTACATTGAGACAAAACAAAATATCATTCATTTCATCTTCCGGGCTTTCAATTATTAAAAGCTGATAGATTTTAGGGTCATTAGCCATTTCAATATCTTCTGCAGAAGAAATTCTGGCAGAAACTGCAAGGCTTGAATTTAAAACAATATTGACATAACTGTTTTCTATCAAATTTCCGTCCAACAATTCTCCAATCAGATAAAACTCTTTTTTTCTTCTGATTGTAAAACTGCTAATGACCCTAAAAGTCCCAACTTTATCTTTAAAGTTCATTACAAACTTTTCAGCTTCTCTTCTAAAATAGCAATTTTATCCTGAGCATCTTTCTGTTTCTGACGCTCTATCTCTACGATTTCAGGTTTGGCATTGGCTACAAATTTTTCATTTGAAAGCTTTTTGTCCACAGAAATCAGGAATCCTTTTAGATAGGCTACTTCTTCTTCTGTCTTCTTTTTCTCTTCAGCTAAATCTAAATTTTCACTTAGAGGAATAGAAACCTCAGTAGCGCCTACCAGGAATGTAAAGCTAGGCTTAGCTGTTTTTTCTCCAAAATGAATTTCTGTCACATTAGCCAGTTTTCTGATTACTGCTTCATTAGCAAATTCCGAAGCTCCGGTATACACCTCAACGGCTTCTCTAGGAGAAATTCCTTTGGTCTGACGGTAGTTTCTGATTCCTGAAATGATATCTTCAGCCGTTTCGAAGTTTTTAATGATCTCTTCATTAAATGGTTCCACTTTTTTCTGCTGAGCAATAATTAATGCTTCTTCAATGCTTCTTTCAGAAATAGTCTGCCATAATTCCTCCGTTAAGAAAGGCATAAACGGATGAAGCAACTTCATTAAATCTTCAAAGAAATATATTGTTTTATGATAAACTTCTTTAGAAATTCCCTCTCCGTAATTGGGCTTAATAGCTTCCAGATACCAACCGCAGAAATCGTCCCAGATTAATTTATAAATTAAATGCAGTGCATCTGAAATTCTGAATTTCCCAAACTGATCATTAATCTCAGCAATGGTTTTATTAAGTTTATTCTCAAACCATTCAATAGTTTGCTTATCTGCAGTATTGGCAGGTTTGTCTTCATGATTCCACATATTAATCAATCGGAAAGCATTCCAGATTTTTGTCGCAAAATTTCTTCCCTGCAACATCAGATCTTTATCAAAAAGCAAATCATTTCCTGCTGCAGAACTTAATAAAATTCCAACACGAACCCCATCTGCACCAAACTCAGAAATTAATTCCAGCGGATCCGGTGAGTTTCCTAAAGATTTTGACATTTTTCTTCTTTGGCTATCTCTTACAATCCCTGTGAAATATACATTTTTGAAAGGAACTTCTTTTTTGTATTCCAGTCCGGCCATGATCATTCTGGCTACCCAGAAGAAAATAATATCCGGTCCTGTCACCAGGTCAGATGTTGGGTAATAATAGTTGATGTCTTTATTTTCAGGATCCAGAAGACCATCGAATACAGACATTGGCCATAACCATGATGAGAACCAGGTGTCGAGAGCATCTTCATCCTGCTTCAAGTTATCAGTTGTCAGTTGCTCGTTGCCGGTTTTTTGCTTCGCCAATACCAAGGCGTCTTCAATATTTTCTGCAACTACAAAATCATTTTCTCCGTCTCCATAGTAGAATGCAGGAATCTGCTGTCCCCACCAAAGCTGACGGGAAATATTCCAGTCACGGATGTTTTCCATCCAGTGCTTATAGGTATTTTTGAATTTCTCAGGGTAAAATTTCACCTCATCATTCATTACCACCTCTAAAGCCGGCGGAGCCATCTCAGACATTTTCAGGAACCACTGAACAGAAACTTTAGGCTCAATAACAGCACCTGTTCTTTCCGAAGTTCCCACTTTATTTACATAATCTTCTGCTTTCAGTAAAAGATCTTTTTCCTGTAATTCTTTTGCGATCTGCTTTCTTACATCAAATCTGTTCTGACCTGCATAATGTAAACCGTGCTCATTAAGGTTTCCGTCATCATCCAAAGCATCGATCATTTTCAGCTGATGCTTCTGTCCGATCTCGTAGTCATTGGTGTCGTGAGCAGGTGTAATTTTCAATGCTCCGGTTCCGAATTCAATATCTACATATTCGTCTTCGATGATAGGAATTACTCTGCCAACGATCGGTACGATTACATTCTTCCCTTTCAGGTGAGCATACCTTTCGTCATTAGGGTTGATACATACGGCAGTATCCCCGAAAATAGTTTCGGGACGCGTTGTCGCTACGGAAAGAAATTCTTCCGAACCTTCGATTTTATATTTAAGGAAATATAATTTTCCGTTTTGCTCTTTAAATATAACCTCCTCATCAGAGATATTGGTCTTTGCTTCAGGGTCCCAGTTAACCATTCTGTAGCCTCTGTAGATGAGTCCTTTATTATAAAGGTCTACGAAACTCTTGATCACCTGCTGAGACAATTTTTCCTCCATGGTGAAACGGGTTCTGTCCCAGTCGCATGAGCATCCCAGTTTTTTCAGCTGCTCAAGGATGGTTCCTCCGTATTTATCCGTCCATTCCCATGCATGTTTTAAGAATTCTTCACGGGTAATATCTGATTTACTGACCCCTTCAGACTTCAGTTTAGCAACAACTTTGGCTTCAGTGGCAATTGAAGCGTGATCTGTGCCCGGAATCCAGCAGGCATTAAAGCCCTGCATTCTTGCACGGCGGACGAGAACATCTTGAATGGTATTGTTCAGCATATGTCCCATGTGTAATATCCCCGTTACGTTTGGCGGAGGAATTACCACAGTATATGGTGGTTTCTCATTAGGTTCCGAATGGAAAAATTTGTTCTCCATCCAGAAGTTGTACCATTTCTGTTCAGTTTCCTGTGGATTGTACTTTTCTGAAATCTGCATAAAATTCTATTTCTTTTGCTTACAATTTGCAAAAATAGTCTAAAGAAAAAAAATTTTAAGTATGAATTAAAATAATTTTTAACTTTGTTTCTCAAAATTTATCTAACAAACATATTAACATTCAAGAATATGAAAAAATTAATTGCAGGAATTGCATTATTTGGGACATTTGCATTAGCTTCTGCACAGACTATTACATTTGATAAAACGACTTTTGACTACGGTACTATCAAACCAAGTGCGGACGGTACAAGATTCTTTACAGTAACGAACACTGGTGATAAGCCTTTGATCCTTTCTAACGTAAAGCCTTCTTGCGGATGTACAACTCCTGAATTCAGCCAGGATCCAATCATGCCAGGAAAATCTGCTAAGATCAAAGTGGGATATAACACTACTCTTAACGGACCTTTCAACAAAATGATCGAGGTTTTCTCTAACGACCCTGCCAACAGCAGAAGCGTAATCTATATCAAAGGTAATGTAGATGCCAGCGCTCCTGAGCCGAAGCCATTGACCGCTGAAGAGCAAAAAGCAGCCGCTAAAGCTGAAAAGAAAGCCGCTAAACTTGCTAAAAAAGCAGCAGCAAAGTAAATCTCTACTAAAAAATAAAGGAACCGTCTCCATGGGAGGCGGTTTTTTTATTACATTTAAGTGAGATTTTAGATGCTAGATGTCAGACATCAGACGTCAGATTTAGAAGTTAGATGTTAGTCAGAGACTTCTCTTTAACTTCTTAATCATTCAATTTTTACATCTTTCAATCATTAAATATAAAATATAAAAAAAACATGGACACCAATTTCTCAGATGATTTCCTGGTAAAAGGAAAATTTTCAATAAAAAAAAGCTCAACAGAATATAAAGGAAAGCTGACCAAAGAAGAAGGCGGACAGCTTTTAATACAGGAAAAAGAAAAACTCCGTGAGCTGCAGGAAAAACTGTATGCAGACGGCAGCCAATCTCTTCTTGTGATCCTCCAGGCAATGGATGCAGCAGGAAAAGACAGCCTGATAGAGCATGTTTTCGGAGGGGTAAATCCTCAGGGCTGTAATGTGACCAGCTTTAAAACCCCCAGCTCAAAAGAATATTCCCATGACTTTTTGTGGCGACATTATCTGGCACTTCCACAGAAAGGAATGATCGGCATCTTCAACAGATCCCATTACGAAAGTGTTCTGGTATGTAAAGTTCATCCAGAGTACAACCTCAGCGAGAAAACCTGGTCTTCCGTAAAGGATTTCGATGATAAATTCTGGGAAAACAGATATGAAAGCATCCGCAATTTTGAACAGCATCTAGCCCACAACGGAACCACCATTGTAAAAATATTCCTGAATGTTTCCAAAGACGAGCAGAAGAAAAGATTACTGGACAGAATCAATGAACAGGAGAAGAACTGGAAATTTTCAGCCGCTGATCTTCCGGAGCGAGCTCTTTTCCCACAATATATGGAGGCTTATGAAACGGCTATTAACGAAACTTCAAAAGACCATGCCCCATGGTATGTGCTTCCTGCAGATAATAAATGGTTTGCAAGAGTAGCCGCTATCCAGATCATTATCGACACGTTGGAAAAGATGGATCTTAAGTATCCTCAGGTGGGTGAAAAGGAAAAATCTGAGCTCATGGAAGCTAAAAAAACACTTGAGAGTGAATAAACCAGAAACGTAAAATATTACATCATAGCTAAGTAACTGTAAATAAATTTAACCAAGAAGACACCTAAAAGTGAATAATTTATTGTTCATGTGCTTTTTTTTTATAAATTTATCAAAAATTAAATTTTTACCCCAAATTATTAAACTTTAGCTATGAAAAAACTTTTATTATTACCGGCAATCGCTGTAATAGGTCTTATCTCATGCAACAGTGAGGGAACTACTCTCAATACCGTACAGAGCATGAAGACTCCACAAATGGAGAATTTCGATAAAGCTTTTAAAAGTCTGGGAGATCCACAAAACAGACCTACCGAAGAGGAAAAAAACAGAAATACCTCTGAACTGAGCGACCGAAGAAAGGCTCTTCTTGTTCCCGCATCCAAAGAACTGATCCTTTCTTCCGGCGTTACAGAATCCGAACTCACCAGAAAAACCGGTGGCGACATGAGCCAGATTATTGTGTGGGCTACCAACATCTACATGCAGAAAAGTGACGAGATCCGTAAAAACTTAAAATCTGAGAAATAAATCATGAAAAAGTTTTTACTGCTACTAGGTATATGCTCTGTTTCTTCGGCATATGCTCAGGGAGGAATGCTGATCATTCAGAATTTCACCACTAATTATGATTTTCACGGAAATCTTTATGCCAATAACAACGTGGGCGGAGGATGCTACCCATTGGTTGTCTCCAAAGTTCCTGATCCGATTGTAGTCCCGGCAGGCGCTACTGCAAAATATGAAAATTACAGAGACCAATATTCTTCCTCAGGCTTTCCGGTTTCTACCTGGAATGTTTATTTGGGAGCAGGATCTCCTGCCTCACCAAGACCATGGAACCATCCCAGTCTGATGCCTGGCGGTGTGATTTCCAATAACACCAAATGGTCGATGTCCAAATTCCAGATGTATCATGCAGGCACTTCTGTCCCTGAGACTTACTTTAACGGAGATATCGGAGGAACCGCTCTTCCGTGTAATACTGCTCCTGATGTGGTTAATACAGCCTGGGGAAGCGCCAAGTGGTTCACCATCACTGCCGGCACAGATGTTTACACTTATCTAGTCATTCAATAAACCATTACCTTATATTACTATGAAAAAAATCTCATTACTTTTATCCGCTCTGGCAGGAGTTCTTGCTTTTGCGCAAACTTCTCCTCTCGTTATTCAGAACTACAGTGCCTATAATGCAGAGGGCAGACTTCGTACCAGCCCGATAAACGCACCTGGTCCTTATATGTACGCAGCCCCCAATATTCCTTATGGATCATTCACGATACCTGCAGGAGGGTTTACCCAGTACAATACATTCAGTACAGCCGGGACAGCTCCTTATGGGATCACATCATGGTACGTAGGAGACCCTACCAATCCGGCGAACAACGGAACATATGCCTATAACCATCCTTTTATTGCCACAGTAATGGATCCTAGTAATGTATGGGCGGGATTTGATTTCTTTCTTAAAGATCCTGTAACCCAAAACGGAGTTGATCATTTCCGGATGGGAGATCCTGCTGTTGATCCCTGGTTCGTCAGTACAGCAACGGGAGTTAATTCAAGTGCTGATTGGTTTACGATCACTACGCCTAGCGGCCCTACCACATATCTGCAGATCTTTTAAATAACAAACAGCTGTCCTGCAGCTGTCTGTTTTATTGAAAGCCATAGATCCGGAAAGCAACTGTTTTTGCTTTCTCAGGAAAACGTATGCTTACACTTCACATCTATTTTAAAACTTATACTAATATTTTTTAATCATGAAAAAACTCTTTTTATCAGCTATAGTAGCCATTTTAACCTTAGCATCATGTAATAATGAAGGCTCTGTCGTAAACACTGTGGAAACTATGAAAACACCACAGATGGAAAAATTTGACAAAGCTTTTAAAAGCCTTGGTGACCCACAGAATAGACCTACTGAAGAGGAGAAAAAAAGAAATACTTCAGAACTGAGCGACAGAAGAAAAGCTCTTCTTGTTCCCGCATCGAAAGAACTCATCCTTTCCACAGGTGTAAAAGAAGCGGAACTGATAAGAAAAACCGGAGGAGACATGAGCCAGATCATCGTTTGGGCGACCCAGATCTACACCCAGAAAAGTGATGAGATCAGAAAAAACATGAAATAAAATCCATAAACACTAACCTTTAAACGAATTATAATATGAAAAAACTAAGCATTATTCTAGGTCTTCTGGTGGGAATTGGTATTTCTGCGCAGTCTTCTACACTGGTCATCAATAATTACAGCGCTTATGACGCTGCAGGAAGATTTATGACGGTTGGATCGGCAGGTTCCGGTCCATCCCAGCCTTATATGTACGCTCTTCCAAACGCTCCCTACAGCATATATACAATTCCTGCAGGAGGCTATACCAAGTATGATAAGTTTGATAATACAGGCGGTGGCAATCCGATTCCGATTCCCGGATGGTATTATATTGATCCTTTAAACAGTGCCAATACGGGAAATTATCCCTACAACCATCCTATCATTACAGCCGTGACTGCCATCGACGAATGGATGGGATTTGCGTTCAACCTGACGGACAGTACAGGATATACTTATGATACTTTTGAGGTAGGAGATCCTGTACTTTCGGGAGGTTTTCTCCAATCTACTCAAAACGGACCCAACACCGGATCTTCCGCAGATTGGTTTACGATCACAACACCCGGTGGCCAGATTACTTATTTCCAGATCTTTTAATTTCTATTACACGATCAACAAACTTAACTTAATAAAACCTGATCATTAAAAAAAAATCTAACAATGAAAAAACAACTGTTATCCGCTGCTTTTGCCATTTTAACCTTAGTATCATGCAGCAATGAAGGCTCTGCCGTAAATACCGTGGAAACGATGAAAACTCCACAGATGGAAAAATTTGACAAAGCCTTTAAAAGCCTCGGAGATCCACAAAACAGACCTACCGAAGAGGAAAGAAAAAGAAATACCTCTGAACTGAGCGACAGAAGAAAAGCTCTTCTTGTTCCCGCATCGAAAGAACTCATCCTTTCCACAGGTGTTACAGAAGCTGAGCTTACCAGAAAAACAGGCGGCGATATGAGCCAGATCATTGTATGGGCGACTCAGATCTACATGCAAAAAAGCGATGAAATCAGAAAAAACATTAAATCTTAAAATTAAGCATCATGAAAAAATTACTAACCGTATTAGGCTTAGCCGCTTTTTCTCTTGGATATTCCCAGGGAGGAACACTTATTGTGAACAATTATACTCCTTTTGATTATTATGGAGCACTCATTGCCAATAATTTTGCAGGAGGATGCTACCCGCAAGTAAGTCCTAAAACTCCTAACGGTATGATCACCGTTCCTGCCAATGCCAATATGAGTACCGGAACTGAGCTGAAGTATGACAACTACAGAGACCAATACACCTCATCGCTGTACCCGATCAACGAATGGCAGGTTAACGTTTCAGCGACCAACGGACAGGGAAGATTATGGAATCATCCTGCGGTAGGGCCTGCTTCCCCTGTAGGTCTCAATACAAAATGGGGTGCTACAAAATTTCAAATGCTTTTTGCAGGAACTATGAATAATGTCCCGGGATATAACGCCAATTTAAGTGTCGCGGGAAATCCATGTAGTGGGGCTGATGACTTTTACACCACCCCATCCGGAGCTAACAGTGCAGAAATGTTTATGATCTCAAGCGGAGGCATCAATTACACCTATATCAATCTTTATTAATCTGATTTACTTATGAAAAAACTTTTTTTATCGGCTGTAGTAGCCGTTTTAACCTTAGGATCGTGCAGCAATGAAAGCGCTGCCGTAAACACCGTGGAAACTATGAAAACACCACAGATGGAAAAATTTGACAAAGCTTTTAAAAGCCTTGGTGATCCTCAGAACAGACCTACTGAAGAGGAGAAGAAAAGAAATACTTCGGAACTGAGCGACAGAAGGAAAGCACTTTTGGTTCCGGCTTCCAAAGAGCTCATCCTTTCCACGGGCGTTACTGAAGCTGAACTCACGAGAAAGACCGGCGGTGATATGAGTCAGATCATTGTCTGGGCTACACAAATTTATATGCAGAAAAGTGACGAAATCCGTAAAAACATTAAATCTTAAAATTAAGCATCATGAAAAAATTACTAACTATACTAGGCTTAGCCGCTTTTTCTCTGGGGTATTCTCAGGGAGGAACTCTTATTCTGAACAACTATTCTCAATATGATTTTTACGGATTCATCATTGCAAACAATCTTGCCGGTGGATGCTATCCTTATATCACCTCTGCTAATCCTGATATGGTAAGAGTTCCTGCCGATTCTCATATGGGCAACGGAAATGAACTGAGGTATGACAATTACAGAGATCAATTTGGTTCTTCATTATATCCTATGGCTCAATGGCATGTAAGTACATCCAGTGCTCTCGGTGTGGTGAGAACATGGAATCACGGTTCTTTAATGCCTGGCGGAGTTTTATCCAACAATACAAGATGGGCCACTACCAAATTTGTGATGTATTATCCGGGAACAACGAACCTGGCTCCGGATGATTTCAACGGTGCCATCACTATTGCAGCCAACTCATGTTATAGCGCATCTGATAATCTTATTTCGACTACGGGAAACAACAGTGCGGAAATATTTACGATCACCAGTGGGACTTCCAATATAACCTACATTCAACTCTATTAATCTGATTGAATTATGAAAAAGATTTTAGCTATCATAGGAACTGCGGCCGCTTCTTTTGTTTACTCACAGGGCACGATAATCATTAATAATTATTCAAAATTTGATTTTCATGGATTTATTATGGCTGCTAGTTCTACAGCCGGGTGCTATCCCCGTGTAGGAAATGACGGCGAGATTGTAGTCCCTGCCGATTCTCATATGGGTAACGGCAAAGAACTGATCTATAAAGATTACGATGGTCAGTACATGTCTTCTTTATATCCTACCGCCAACTGGGCTGTCACATTAAGCCCAACTAATTCTTCCATCATGGCCTGGAATAATCCCAATCTTTCACCCAGCGGTACCATTTCAACCACAACCCGATGGTTTGCCACAAAATTTGATATGACGGAGGCCGGAACGACTATATCCTCACCAGACTTTCGGGCCAATCTAAATCTGGCAAATCCTTGCAACCCTACCGCATATAGTTATTACACTACTCCGTCGGGAGACAACAGTGCGGAAATTTTCACCATTTCAGGCATTACTTATCTACAGCTTTATTAATTTTTAAAATCACTTTTAATACTGAAAGCATGAAAAAAATATTCACTATTCTCACACTATCATTACTGTCATCCGCTTATGCGCAGCACAGCATCATGATCGTCAATAACTATTCTACCAACTTTGACTTTCAGGGAAAAATTGGGGCTCACAATTTCGCAGGGAGCTGCTTTCCTTATGTAACATCGAGTACTCCAACATCCATCATTGTTCCGGCAGATTCGCATCAGGGTAACGGTAAAGAACTGGCTTACAAAAATTTCAAAGACCAGTATACAAGCTCCCTGTATCCTACCACTAACTGGACATTGCAGACCAGTGCCACTAACTCTTCGGTAAGATCCTGGAATCATCCCAGCATAGCACCGGGCGGTGTTATTTCCTATAATGTAAAATGGGCTTCTTCACAGTTTCAGATGTATTATGCGGGAACTTCCACTCCGGAGCCTGGTTTCAGCGGACAGATCGGGGAATCTCCTGATCCTTGCACAGGTGCCCCAGGGTATATTTCTACTCCATACGGAGATGCAGAATGGTTCAACATTACGACAGCGAACGTTACTTATTCTTATTTACAAATTTATTAATCAAAAAAAACTAACCTAAATTCTAATTTATTATGAAAAAACTTTTTATATCAGCCGCTTTTGCCACTTTAACCTTAGTATCATGTAATAATGAAGGAAGCGCAGTAAATACTGTAGAAAGTATGAAAACTCCTCAGATGGAAAATTTCGATAAAGCTTTTAAAAGTCTGGGAGATCCCCAAAACAGACCTACTGAAGAGGAGAAAAAAAGAAATACCTCTGAACTGAGCGACAGAAGAAAAGCGCTTCTGGTTCCGGCATCTAAAGAACTGATCCTTTCCACTGGCGTTACGGAAGCTGAAATGACGAGAAAAACAGGGGGCGATATGAGCCAGATCATCGTTTGGGCTACCCAGATTTATATGAAGAAAAGTGATGAGATCAGAAAAAATATTAAATCTGATCAATAATCAACCCTATGAAAAAAACAGCAGCTTTATTATTGGGTTTAACAGGAATATTTTCTTCTGCACAGACTTCATCTTTTGTATTTAACAACTACAATATTTATGATGCTGTCGGAAGGCTGATGACCTGCAGTCCTACCCCGGGAGCGATTCGTTATATGTATGCTTCGCCGAACGGGAATTTTGGTTCGTATACAATGCCGGCGGGAATTTCTTCGTCCTATGCCTCATTTGGAACTACAGGTCTGGCACCTTTTCCTATGAATATGAATCAATGGAATATAACAGATCCTACCAATACGGCGAATAACGTATCCTATCCGTACAACCACAGTTATATTACCTCTACCATGTCTTCTATCAACGAATGGGCTTCATTTCACTTTTTTCTGAAGGACAGTGCGGGCAATACAATTGATTCGTATCTGGTAGGAGCTCCGAATGTTGCTATTAATGCAGGCGTGACTGCCAATGCCTATCAGATAGGGACAAACAGTGGTATAGAATCCGAGTGGTTTACCATTACGACCTCTACCGGAAAGGTTACTTATTTCAGTATTTATTAAAAAGACCGGAGTCTGGAAGTTGCCATTGGGCTTATTATTTCTGACAGTTGGGTAAAATTGGATGAAATAACTTTTAAAGGAAAAAGAAAAAAAGGTTTGTGGTTATTTTCTTTTCTTTTGGAACCCAATGGTATCCCTCTTCCAGGCTCAGGCTTTCTTACCTTATCAAAAAGAAAAGCGGAGAAAATTCTCCGCTTTTTTATAATAACCAATGGTTTACCTACATAAAAATCGCGAGAAGATCTGTAAGCCGGATTTTGTTCTTCCGAAGAAGTGCCTGTTATTTATCTGCGTCTTACATTGCTGCAAAACTTGAGCTGATTACCCCTCGGCTTTCAGGACGAGCCGCCCCTAATTTCCATTACTGAAAAGAACCGATATACTTATCATTGCACCGCAAAGAGTTTACCTGGTTTCACTACAGCCGAACTGTACCTGCTTTCTGTTGCACTTGTCCTACCCTCACAGGTGACGGATGTTATCCGCTTTGCTGCTCTATGGTGTCCGGACTTTCCTACCCCTGCCGAAACAGGAATCAACAAGCCGATTTTCTCGCGGTTGCAAAGATACGGATTATTTGGTCATGTGGCGATGCGATGATGTAGTGATGTGGTAATTTGATGATGCGGTGATGTGATGATATGTCAGGAATCAATGTGGAAATTGTTGAGAGGATTGTTTTTAGGTTCTGGCTAAAGCCAGAGTGCTTTTTTCTCTTTTTGTTAAATGGGCTAAAGCCCATTCCTATTAAATATTAAATTGACCTATACATTCAAAAATTTTTAATCATCATCAAATCAATAAATTAACATATCGTCACATTATCAAATCATTATATCATCAAATCCGTACATCGCCAAATTATCACATTAACAAATTAACGCATCAACATATCAACAAATCACCGCATTATTATTATCTTCGTGCCATTATATATCTATGACTTCCAGAGAAAAAGAATTTGCGCAGCTTATCAAAGATAATCAGGGCCTGATTATCAAAGTTTCGCGTTTATATACCAATTCTCTTGAAGATGAAGAGGACCTGTTTCAGGAGATCGTACTGCAGCTTTGGAGAAGCTACGATTCTTTTAAAGGGAACTCTAAAATATCTACGTGGATGTACCGTGTAGCCCTTAATACAGCCATTACTCTTTTCAGAAAAAAAAGCAAAAGCCTTCCTACCAACGAGCTGGATATCAACCACAGAGATTTTGTGGAAGATGATGACGATAAGCAGCAGCAGATCTCGCTTCTGTATACCGTGATCAAAACCCTGCCCAATGTAGAAAGAGCGATTGTCATGATGTATCTTGACGACCTGCCTTATAAGGATATTGCAGAAAACCTTGGGATTACCGAGGTTAATGCGCGTGTGAAAATGAACAGATTAAAGAAAACCCTTAAAGAACAGATGGAAAAATATGCCTGATTTTGATTTAGACAGCTTTAAGAAAACATGGCAGGAGCAGCCTGTTCAACCGAAATACGACAGCACCGAGATCCTTCAGATGCTGAACAGAAAATCACGCAATTATGTGAAGTATATTTTCTGGATCAGTGTCATGGAATTTTTATTCTTTTCTGTTCTGGGATTATTTTATTTCTTTCAGGATGAAGAATCAGACAGTTTCCGTAAGATATTAGAAAAGCTGGGAGCCCAGGAAGCCCCTGAAATAGAAACTAACTTTGACCATGCGTATTTAGCCATAAAAATTATAAGCTTACTGATCACTGCTTATTTTGTCCTGAAATTTTATCAGAATTACCGCAAAATAAAGATTGAGGAAAACCTTAAAGGCCTGATTATTCGGATCATTAAATTCAAAAAGACGGTCAACGCTTTTATCCTGATCAGCATTGCACTTCTGGTTGCCTTTACGTTTGTCTTCACAGCATTTATTTTTTATATACTGAATTCACAGAATGTACAGCCTTCCAATTCAAATCTGATTATCGTTATTATCGGAATCATTGTAAGTACAGTCCTTTGTGTGCTTCTGATCTGGCTTTATTACAGACTTGTGTACGGAATTATTATCAGAAAACTGGATAGAAATTTAAAACAGCTTAAAGACATCGATTCTCAGGAAAATTAGTGCAAACAGGCATCAATTCAAGATTTTTCATTATTTTTATTCCACCAAATCTTAAACTATGCCATTATCTTATGTCTATGGAGCTTCCTCTGTTCCATTACTGGGACAAACGATCGGAGGAAATCTTAAAAAGACAGTTGAAAAATACCCCAATCAGGAAGCCTTAGTCTGTGTCCATCAGGATTACAGGGCCACATATCAGGAATTTTACAATCAAACGACTGCTGTTGCAAAAGCCTTAATTTTTTTGGGTGCCAAAGCCGGAGACAGGATCGGAATCTGGTCTTCAAACCGCTATGAATGGGTCCTGCTTCAATATGCAACCGCCAGGATCGGAACCATACTGGTGAATATCAATCCTGCCTACAGAACACACGAACTTACTTACGTCATCAATCAATCGGGAATCCGTTCTATATTTTCTTCTTTAAGCTTTAAAACAAGCAATTATAAGGAAATGGTAGAATATGCCAGGGAAGTTTGCCCCAGCCTGGAACATGAAATTTTCTTTGACGACAATTGGGAAGATTTTCTGAATAACGGACAGGAAATTTCAGACGACACGCTTCACAGCTTTGAAGAACATGTACAGTTCGACGATCCCGTGAATATTCAATATACTTCAGGAACCACCGGCTTTCCAAAAGGGGTCACTCTTTCCCATCACAATATTTTAAATAACGGATACTTCATCGGTGTACGCTTAAAGTATTCACAGAACGACCGCGTTTGTATTCCGGTACCGTTTTATCATTGTTTCGGAATGGTCATCGGGAATATATGCTGTACGGCTCACGGGGCCTGTATGGTGATCCCGAACGACAGTTTTGATCCGGATATTACGTTAAAAACAGTTTCTGATGAAAAATGCACTTCTTTATACGGAGTTCCAACCATGTTTATCGCCGAACTAGCGGTTAAGGATTTTGAGACCTATGATTTTTCAAATTTAAGAACAGGGGTTATGGCCGGTTCAGTCTGCCCGCCGGAGATTATGAAAAAAGTGGAAAACCTCATGAATATTAAAGAAATGAGCATCTGCTACGGAATGACGGAAACCTCTCCTGTTTCTACACAGACTTTGATAGGAACACCCCTGGAAAAACAAGTAAACACTGTGGGAACCGTTCAGGACCATCTGGAGATTAAAATCATTGACGAGAATGGAGGAACCCTGGAACGTGGCGAGCACGGCGAACTCTGCACCAGAGGCTATTCTGTGATGCTGAAATACTGGAATGATCCTGAAAATACTAAAAAAGTACTGGATGATGCCCGATGGATGCATACCGGCGATATGGCCGTGATGGATGATGACGGCTATATCACGATCTCGGGTAGGATGAAAGACCTGATCATCCGTGGGGGTGAAAATATTTCGCCTAAAGAAATTGAAGACTTTTTATACACTTATCCGAATATCCTGGATGTACAGATCATTGGAATTCCGAGTGAAAAATATGGTGAAGAAGTGATGGCCTGGGTAAAGGTGAGAAAAGGTTTTGAGGTATCGGAAACCGAGCTTCTGGATTACTGTAAAGGAAGAATTGCTCATTATAAAGTTCCTAAATACTGGAAATTTGTGGATGAATTCCCGATGACGATCTCCGGAAAAATACGGAAAGTGGAAATGCGTGAGATATCGATCAAAGAGCTAGAGCTGAATAAATTGAAACAGCGTTCTTAATTGTTTTTGTTTTTTGACACAAAGTTTACTTAAAACAGTGTTGATTTTTTCGGAAGGCCAAGAGCAGCTTCACCGTTGATTAAGCTACGTGATTACAAGTATCGCGTTTACTCAGACAGTTGACATTCACTTAAAAACAGAAAAGCCCGGACATACCGGGCTTTTACTTTTATGGATAACTTTTAAAGTTCTTTTCTTAATCTTGCTACCGGAATATTCAGCTGTTCACGGTATTTGGCGATTGTTCTTCTGGCGATATTGTACCCCTGTTCTTTCAGGATCACTACCAGCGCATCATCGGTAAGCGGTTTTCTTTTGTTCTCTTTCCCGATCACCTCCTGAAGATGGGTTTTAATCTCTTTCGTAGAAACTTCTTCTCCATCGTCATTGGTAAGACTGTCTGAGAAAAGATCTTTCAGATAAAGGATTCCGTTTGAAGTATCGGCATATTTGCTTTTTACCACTCTTGAAATGGTAGAAATATCAAATCCAGTGATATCTGCAACATCTTTCAGAATCATTGGTCTCAGAGATTTTTCATCCCCTGTGATAAAATAATCCTTCTGGAATTTCACGATAGCTGTAATCGTTTGCAACAGAGTGTTCTGACGTTGGTTAATAGCGTCTATATACCATTTTGCAGCATCTAATTTCTGTTTGATAAACAATGCCGCCTGTTTGTGCTCAGAAGAGTTTTTATCGTGGGAATACGTGGTCAGAATGTCCTTATATTCTTCAGAAACTCTTAAAGTCGGAGCATTTTTGCTGTTAAGCATTGGGATCACAACACCATCTTTTACCTGGATCACAAAATCCGGAATAATTTCCTGGTTGATGGTAATGGTCTGCGTATCAAAGTTCCCTCCTACTTTTGGAGAAAGTTTTGAAATTTCGTCCAGGGCATCTTTAAGATCTTCTTCTTCAATATCGTACTTCTGAATGATCTTATTGTAATGTTTATTGGTAAGAGCGTCAAACTGGTGTCTTAAAATATTGGCTGCCAGGGAAACTGCTTTATCAGAACTCACTTTCTTTTCGATCTGAAGCAACAGGCATTCCTGAAGACCTCTCGCTCCCACTCCCGGCGGATCCAGCTTCTGGATGTAGTTTTCCAGAATGTCGTCAACTTTTTCTTTTGTGGTATAAATTCCCTGTGAGAAAGCAAGATCATCTACGATCGCTTTGATTTCTCTTCTCAGATAACCATCTGTATCAAGGTTTCCAATCACATATTCTGCGATCTTCTCATCTTCTTCACTGATATTCACCAGGTGAATCTGTTCCAGCAGATAGTCGTATAATGACTGTCCTTCGGTTAGAAGACTTTCGTTATCGAACTCTTCATCGTCCGGAGAATAGTTGCTGGACGCAGTTTTATAGTTGGGTTCGTCATCGTAGATATACTCGTTGACGTCAAAATCTGTTTCAATGCTGGCCGTTCCTTCATCCTGATAAGCATCTTCAAGAGAAGAGAATTCATCTTCTTTTGGATCTTCCTTTACAATTTCCAAAGCAGGATTCTCTTCTAGCTCCCTTTCCAGCTCCTCTTCAAATTCCAGGGTATGAAGCTGAATAAGCTTCATCAGCTGGATCTGCTGAGGTGCCAGCTTCTGTCCTAACTTGAGTTGTAAGTGTTGTTTAAGCATATTAGTCTTTGTGTTTTAACATAACATATTCTACGAATTTAATAAATTAATTCGACAAAAAACACATTTAGCATGATTTTTGCATTATACTTCTTAACATAATAAACTATTAGAAAATAAAAAAGCCTTAATTTTTACATTAAGGCTTTTTTTATTGATCTAGAATTCAGCGCTTTTCGGTGTTCTAGGGAAAGGAATCACGTCTCTGATATTCGTCATTCCTGTTACGAAAAGAACAAGTCTTTCCAACCCTAAACCGAAGCCTGCATGTGGTACAGAACCGAACTTTCGGGTATCAAGGTACCACCAAAGCTCTTCTGCATCTACGTGCATATCTTCCATTTTCTGTTTTAATACATCCAATCTTGCTTCTCTTTCAGATCCTCCGATGATCTCCCCGATACCAGGGAAAAGAACGTCCATTGCTGCAACGGTCTTATTGTCATCGTTCAGTTTCATATAGAACGCTTTGATTTCTTTCGGATAGTCGAACAATACTACCGGGCATTCAAAATGTTTTTCCACCAGATATCTTTCGTGTTCAGACTGAAGATCCGCCCCCCAGTTTTCCACTGGATACTGGAATTTTCCTTTTTTATTTTCTTTAGAGTTCAGTAAGATCTCAATAGCTTCCGTATAGCTAACACGTTTGAAACGTTTAGCGATAACGTTCTGAAGTTTTTCGATAAGACCTTCTTTTGCTCTGTCTTTTTCAGGTTTTCCTTTCTGTTCCTCTTCAAAACGGGTGTTCAGGAATTCAAGATCATCTTTACAGTTGTCCAGAACATACTGGATCACATATTTTAAGAAATCTTCCGCAAGATCAATGTTGTCTTCAAGGTTGTTGAATGCCACTTCCGGCTCTATCATCCAGAATTCTGCAAGGTGTCTTGTGGTGTTTGAATTTTCCGCACGGAAAGTAGGCCCGAATGTATAAATTCTACCTAATCCCATCGCTGCAGTTTCTCCTTCAAGCTGTCCTGAAACCGTAAGGTTGGTTTTTTTACCAAAGAAATCCTGTGAGAAATCAATTTCACCTTCTTCCGTTTTTGGCATATTGTTCAGGTCAAAGTTCGTTACTCCGAACATTTCACCTGCCCCTTCTGCATCTGCACCTGTAATCACCGGTGTGTTAATATAGAAAAACTGGTTTTGATTAAAGAATGAATGCACGGCAAAGCTCACAGCATGACGTACTCTGAAAACAGCACCAAATACATTGGTTCTGAATCTTAAGTGTGCCTGCTCACGAAGTTTCTCTAAGCTGTGTTTTTTAGGCTGAAGAATCGTGTTCTGAAGTTCTTCCGTGAAGTTATCTCCTAAGATGATGATCTTTTTAGCAATAATTTCCACTGCCTGTCCTGCTCCCTGGCTTTCCACCACTTCTCCTATTACTTTCAGGGAAGAAGCTGTACTGATTTTCTTAAGGATCTCTTCATCAAAATTTTCGAAATCAACAACTATTTGCAAATTATTAATCGTAGATCCATCATTAAGGGCAATAAAGCGATTGGCACGGAATGATCTTACCCATCCGTAAACTGTAATGTCATGATGTAATACTTTCTTGTAATCCTGTAGGATTTCTTTAATCGTCTGCTTTTTCATTTGTTGATTATAAATTTTCGTTTAAAAATTAACGTCTGCAAAGTTACAAAAAAACAGCGCAACTTGATGATTACGCTGTATTTTTAAAAAATCATTTATTAAAATATTGAATCTAAAACTATGCTGTGGATATTATTTAGACGATGATACACTTTGTTGTTTGAATCTAAAAGGGGGGCATAAATGACCTATCAATGCAAAGATTCTTTTTTATTAAGACTGGCTTGAGTATTTTAAAAACATTACAACATCCCGGCCTTAAGATTCTTTTTCTTATTTCTCTTTTTGAATATCAGTGCTACCAAGCAAGGAAGCACTCCCAACATGCAAGCATAAATATGATAAAAGACAAATGCCAAGGCAGATTGGCCATCTTCTGCTGCGCCACCAATATTAAAGTAAAAGATAACAGGAAGCGAGAGTGGAAAGATCAGCATTATCATAAAAGCCAGACCGTAGCAAATCTTTATAGCCAAGCCATGCATTGCATTAATGATCAATGTATGGAAAATAAAGAATAAGACGATTGGTGCCAGTACAAACCAAGCTTCAAAATTAAATCTCACTAAGAGAAGTTCCAATACTACGGCTAGCAGGCAAATTAGCGGTACAATAAGTTTTTTCATTTTTATTAAGTTTAAATTTACTTTTTCTATTCAACAACCACATTTGGTTTATCAAGCCCAATGGGCATTCAAATTCTTTAGAATATAATCCGGATAGTTTATCGGGATGCAAAAAGGGAATAAAACCGCGTTACAGCTTTCCTTTTAAACATCAAGCTTCAGACTTGCTTACCTATTCATTACTTTAATTAAAAAATACGGTTTTCTTACGCTCTTTTCCGTTTCGGATTTTCCAGGCGTGATAGGAACTCGGTACATCGTATTGCCATTTCGGAAGCAGTAAGACAATTAAAATCACGTCAATATGAGACACAAACCCTAATGCAACTGTGAGATAAAATGCCCAGCCCGTTTGCTGAAATCCGATAAGATATGTAAAAGCAATCAGCAGGCTCAAACCCCACATTTTTGACACAAAAGCGTGGGTACAGGTTTCTTTCCCGAATTTCCAGATACTGATCACGTAGCAAAGCGCTTCCATGATGAAGATTAAAAGAATTCCCCGCCATTCATTTTTAATCAATTCAGGATTCAGAAAATAGGATGCGAACCCTAATGAAAGCCAGAAGATCAAATCGGTCTGACTGTCGAGTCTTCTTAACTTTTCTGATGAAACACCCACTTTTCGGGCAATGATTCCATCGAAAATATCTGTTAATAAGCCGAAATACATCAATCCTAAAATTAAAGATCCTGCTTCTGTTCCTTTAAAATAAGCTAATAACAGAATCACCGGAGCTAAGATAAACCTGGTTGCAATAAGCAGATATGGAAGTTGTTTCATGACTTTTTATTTTTAAAATTCCAATTGATCAGGGGAAGTTTTCTTTTTTCATTCTCATTCCAAAAACCGATCTGTATTCCCCGTGAATCTTTACACACATTGATTAAAGCCACCTGAACACCTCTGCATTTCTGACTTACGTTCGCAAGAGGAGAAATGACCACGCCTTTCGTTGTATGATGAAAATTGTACAGTGGTGATACAGCCATACCATTGATAACCGAAGGTGCACTGATATTACTAGACAGGCTTAATTCCAGCCCGTTGGTAACAGTAGGCTCCATATTAATAATAGAGAGCTGCATTCCGTTAATCTTATTCATTTTATCCGGTAAAGGATCCAAACCAATATCCTTAATTCCCCAATTGTCGATAGAGGTAATATTAACAAGGAATAATGCAGGAAAGAAAATTCCTAAACCATTAAATCCCAATCCCACTCCATTCACTTTCTTAGGCTGTATTTCCCGATCAATTTCATCATAATATTTAATCAGCATTCCATTAACGTTTTTAGTTTCTTTTGAAGGCGAAAAGCCAATAATCTTAGGTCTGTCCGATATCGTATGCAAACTATCCTGAGCATTGATGACACTCCCTGCAAAGAGACCGATCATCATTAAAAATTTTATTTTCATAACTCATTGTTTTAAAATTATACCTCAAAAGTATCTGTGAAAAACACAAATACGAATGCGAAAAAAAATTAAAATAAAGAAGTACATTTGTGAAAATCACAAAAACATGTATCAGGAACTTTTACTTAAGGAAATCCGAAAGAAAATTGGAGACAAATCTTTGAACGATGAGATCGCCAATATTCTGAATATAAGTTATGATGCATCTCACAGAAGAACGTCCCTGAAAGCAAAGTTCAGTTTTGAAGAAGCGCTGGAACTGGCAAAATATTATCAGATTTCCCTCAATCAATTCATAACTTCAGACCGGCAGCTCCTGGTTCAGAAAACTTCAGCTGTGAACAATACCGAAGATTTACAGTCGTTTTTCCAGAATAATCTGAGCATTTTCGAAAATCTACCGCTGTCTGATGAGATGACGGTTTATTATTCTGCGAAGGATATTCCTTTTTTCTATACGCTTTCAGATACCTTGCTTTCCCGTTTTAAAATTTATGTCTGGATGAATCTGCTTAATGCGAAACAGGTTTTTATTCCTTTTCTGCAGTTTTCGCCACCTTATTTTGAATCCAACACCCAGGAGCTGAAGAAAAAATACGAAGCACAAAACATCGTAGAATTGTGGAATGACAGGACTATTTCGAGTATTTTGCAGCAGATTTTATTCTATTATGAAACCAGACTTTTACAGAAAAATGAAGCTGAAATTATTCTGAACGAGCTTAAAGAACTTATAGAATATATCGAGCAGAAAACGGAAAACAATCCCAAATTTCACTTATATGAAAACGAGCTGATGCATCTGTCGAATGACATTTTTTTCCATCATCCGCACCAGTCATTGTTTGCTTTACCGGTAAATATGTTCGGGTATATTTTGATTAACGATGAAAAAACCTGTGATGAAGCACGGAATTATTTTGAACATCAGATTAAAAATTCAAAGTCACTGAACACTTCCGGAAACCGTGACAGGAAAATATTTTTCAATAAAATGTACGAGCAGATTGAAAATTTAAAACAAAAGCTATAATATGAAAAACCTCCATAATGGTGAATTTTTCGGACAAACCAATGAAACCCTGCGTTTCGATGGATTAACCATTACGGATACGGAATATACGCATCCCTACGTCGACTGGCATTATCATGAAAATCCTTATTTCACTTTTCTGCTACAGGGAAATATGACGGAAGGAAACAAAAAGGAAACTTATGACTGTCCTGCAGGAACACTGCTTTATCATCATTGGGAAGATGCTCATTACAATATCAAACCGGATGTTTTTACACGAGGATTTCATCTTGAACTGACAGAAGATTGGTTTGAAAAATTTGATATTTCTAAAGACGCTATTGAAGGTAGTTTTAATCTGAAAGATCCCGCTATAAAATTATTGATGTACAGGATTTTCAGGGAAACAAAACTGAATGATCCATCTCTTGAACTGTCTGTTCATGACCTTTTACTTACTCTATTCAATCAACTGACAGAGAAGAGCGGAAATTTCAACAGAAAGCCAACCTGGGTAAGTAAAATCGATGAAATACTTCATGAAAATTATACAGAAAAACTAAGCCTTACGGAACTTTCAAAAACCTTAGACGTCCATCCGGTTCATTTAAGCAGGGACTTTCATAAACATTTTCAATGTACTTTAGGTGTATACATCAGAAAACTGAAGATCAATAAATCTCTGACGCTTCTCAACGCAAATTCATCCCTGGCTGAAGTTGCACTGGAATGTGGTTTTTCAGATCAGAGTCATTTTATCCGATCATTCAGAGAATACACGGGAATTACGCCTTTGCAATACAGAAATCTTCTGAAGAAATAATAATGTTAATTTCATTCTATTTTTTCTGAAAACCGATTTATACTTTTGTCGAGATAAAATATTAAAATGAAATCTATTCTACTGTTTGTCTTATTTTTAAGTTTCGGACTTTCTTTCGGCCAGTCCAAAAATCTTACAGATCCCGATCCGATTACCCTTCCTCTACATAAAACATACATCAACACGATTGTTTTCTTGGATAAAGCCATCGCTCCGGACCAATTAAAAGAATCTGATTTTCTTAAGACGATGGAATTTCAGGAAGATAAGGATTTGGGCATCCATATTTTTATGGACAATGCTCTGGTTAATTATTTACATCAAATCGATCCTTCGCTATCCTCTGATGAGCTCCTGAAAAAAGGAAATTATCAATTCAATTTCTTTGTTGACGGAAAATTGATCTACACTGAAAATCTGAATACCGGAGCGGGAATTGCTGAAGACAAAAAGAAGAAAACTACGCTGAGAATTCCTCTGTCAAGTTCAAAAAATGAAGATTCGTGGGGAAGATATTTATGGATGAGATTCTATCTTGGTAACGGCGGAATAGATGCATTGGAAGAGGGAAAACATGTTTTGAAAATTGAAATCAGGCCTTATTTAAAAACGTCATCATTAAAAGTTGGAAACACGATTGCAGCAGGGGAAATTAACTTAATAATTCCGCATAAAAATATTCCAGAACAACAAATTGCCATTCAAAAAATACAGCCCAACAGCGGATGGAAAGTTTCAGATGAAAAACCGGATCAGGAAAAAATAAAGCTTTTAAATACAAAAATTGCAGAAAAACGGTTCAGAGAGATCACAAGTATTGTCGTGATCAAAAATGAAAAGCTTCTTCTGGAGGAATATTTCAACCAGTCCGGAAGAGATTCTTTGCAGGATACCCGTTCGGTGGGAAAGTCTTTTGCTTCAGCTTTGACCGGTATTGCCATAAAAGACGGCTATCTTAAAAGTGAAAACCAGATGCTGAAAGACTTTTATGATCTGAAACACTTCAAAAACTATTCATCCCGAAAGGATAGCGTTACCATTAAAAGCCTACTGACAATGAGCTCGGGATTTGACGGTAATGATCAGGATGAAAACTCGCCGGGAAATGAGGAAAATATGTATCCTACTGACAACTGGGTGAAGTTTACACTGGATCTTCCGACGACACAAAATAAACCAGGAAAAGTCTGGAACTATTTCACTTCAGGAGTTGTGGTAACGGGAGATATTTTAGATAAAAATGTTCCAAAAGGTCTTGAAAAGTATGCAGCTAAAAAATTATTTCAACCCCTAGGAATTACCCACTACAAATGGCAGTTCACCCCACAACAAAAACCATCCTTAGCCGGTGGATTACGTATGAAATCGCTGGATTTTGCCAGGTTCGGGCAGCTTTATAAAAATAATGGAGTATGGAGCGGAAAGAATGTTATCGACAAAAACTGGGTAAAAAAATCTTTCACCAATTATTTCACGAACGATCCTGATTCCGAAGGCTATGGCTACTTATTCTGGAGAAAAATCTATAAAGTTGGAAACAGGAATTTTGAAGCTTACCAATGCAGCGGAAATGGCGGAAACAAAATTATTATGTTCACAGAAATTCCTGTAGTGGTAGTAATTACGGCTAAAGCGTACAACAAATCTTATGCGCATGTGCAGTCGGAGAAGATGGTGCAGGAGTATTTATTGCCAGCCCTTGGTTATGAGTAATGGGTAATGAACAATTGGTAATAGGTAATTGAGTAATGCGTAATAGATCAGGATATTGTTGAATGGAAAAAAATGTATCTTTAGTAAAAATAAACCATGAGGATTTCACTTGTCTTATCGTTTTTCATTTTATCATCATGCTATAGTCCCAAAACTGATGTAGAAGAAGACAAACATCCTGAAATCCCTGAATTTCCTCATTTTTCAGATAAGACCGTTGTCTTAGAGAAGGTGATGGAGCTGCCGCTTTCACAAAAGGATAACTGCAGTTATTTGGTTAAAGGTAATTATCTTTTTGTCTATAATTTCCCACTTACAGATTCTCACCAAAATAACACCAACATGATTTTTATAATGAATGAAGGGAAGCTGTCTATTTTTGAGCAATGGAAGAACAAGCCGGGTATCAACAACCTGGCTTTCGTGGATGAAACAGGTAATGTATATGCCAATAACCGTAAATACCTGGCGCCGGATTTCCGTTCCAAAAAGCTCCTTCCTTTCTTTGACCTCAACGATATCACTAAAAAATACGAACATCTTTTCCATACCGGTGAACCTGAAAAAGACGCTGCACTTTTTAAAAAAATAGACGAAGAACAGGCTGTTCTTCAGAATAATGTTCTCGACAAAGCAGATCAGATTGTAATGGTAGCCGATGTCATGAATGCTGAAATTCCGGATCGTGCAATCTATGGTGGCAACTACCTGTTTAATCCCGGACAGAAAAACACTTATTTCGTGTCCTACAATCTCCTGCAGGAGCTGAAAACAAAAGATTCTGCTGCGGAAAAAGATCCTCTTTACGCCCAGCTTCGTCCCAAGATCAAACTTTCTCCAAACGAAAACAGCTTCTCTCCTGAAATCCGTACAGAGTACAGAGATACGGTATCATTCAAAATAAAGGATAAAATTGTTTCCGGAAACCAATGGTTCAGCACAGGAAATCATTTTGTGGCTTCGTTCGGATACCATCCGGTTTATATGTATTATTATGATGTAAAACTCGGCAACAAAACGGTTTCCACCAAAGAAGACCATACCAAAATAATCGCTTCTGATCCTATAAAGACCAAAACGGGAAAATATTTCTTAGTAAGTAATGTGAAAGAGGGTAAATTTCAGATTTATTATCTGAAAAACTGATTATTCGTCTTTTTTAGAGGATACTAAAAAAACGTCGATAAGTCCTTCCGGAAGCTGCATTTTGATGAATCTTTCTTCTCTGTTCACCTCCAGGATCCAGTCTTTAATGATGGGAATGACTACTTCTTTTCCGTCCAGGTTGGTTACGAAATAGTTTTGGGCAGTCTGATCGTTTACAGATCTTATCACACCGCATTCTTTATCATTTTCATCAAGAATATCGAAACCGATAATTTCGTGATAATAAAACTGCTTTCCGGAAAGTTGCGGAAGTGTAGCAAGCGGCAGATAAACATTTTTTCCTAAAGATTGGTCTACCAGTGTTTCGGAAGAATTTTTAAATGCAATGTTCAGAGCATCACTTTTACTCCAGGATGATTTGGTAATAAAAAATGGAACCAATAATCCGTTGATTTCAACGAATATTGATTCCAATTTATTGTAAAGCTCGGGTTGATCGGTATCCAATTTAAGGATAACATTTCCCGCAAGGCCATGTCTGCGTGTGATTTTTCCTAGTAAATAGCAATCTTCTTTACGCATACAGGTTTATTTTTAAGCTTCAGTGTTTTCTTCAGTTTCAGCAGCAGGAGCTTCTCCTTCTGTAGCTTCAGCAACAACTTCTTCAGCAGGTGCGTTAGCAGCTTCTTCAGCAGCTTTAGCATCAGCTTCAACTTGTGCAGCAGCAGCAACTCTAGCTTCGTTTACTTTAACTTCAGCTTCTAAAGCAGCTTTCTTAGCGTCAGCCTGAGCTTTAGTTAAACCTTCTACTTTACCTTGTACTTTTTGTTCTTTAGACTCTACCCAAGCACTGAATCTTTTTTCAGCTTCAGCTTCGTCAAAAGCACCTTTAGCAACTCCACCTTGTAAGTGTTTTTTGTAAAGGGCACCTTTATAAGAAAGGATCGCTCTTGCAGTATCAGTTGGCTGAGCACCGTTGTTTAACCACTTTACAGCAGAATCAACGTTCAAATCGATAGTAGCAGGGTTAGTAATTGGGTTGTAAGTTCCTAGTTTCTCGATGAATCTACCATCTCTTCTAGCTCTAGAATCTGCAACCACGATGTGGAAGAAAGGCTTACCTTTTTTACCGTGTCTTTGTAATCTGATTTTTACTGACATAATGTTGTGAATTTTACGGGAACTCGTCCCAGTTAAATATTTAAGAGTGCAAAGATAATAAAAAAAACTAATCCTCCATATAATAAATTACTTTCTCCAACATTTAACTTAATATTTTTATTTCATCCCTTAAAATTGCCGGAAAAAACAGGATATTTGAACAACAAAATTACAAAATGCTTAAGAACTTATTTTTCATTCTTATTATTTTATCTGCTGTAAAAATTCAAAGTCAGACTAAAGAAGAAAAAATCAATACCTTAGTTAATGCCTATACTAATCTGGACCGTTTTAACGGAAGTATTCTGGTTGCCGGTAAAGGAAAAATAATTTTCGAAAAAAGCTTTGGAATTCAGGATTTTCAAACCAAAGAAAAAAACACCAACCAAAGCATATACCGGATCTATTCTACTACAAAAACATTTACGGCTACAACAGCTCTCCTGTTAAACGAAGAAGGAAAATTATCTCTGAATGATAAACTCTCCAAATATTATCCGGATTTCCCTAAAGGAGACAGCATTACCATAGAGAATTTAATTACCCATACTTCGGGAATTCCTAATGATACCGGCCCCGAGAACACAAAAAATGAAGCCGTTTTTATGAAATCTATTTCCCAGCAGCCTTTTGTTTTTTCTCCGGGAAAAGGCTGGGGCTACAGCAATTCCAATTATTATATTTTAGGATACATTATTACAAAAGTAAGCGGGATGCCGTATCCAAAAACGATTCAACATTATATTCTCGATCCGTTGGGAATGAAAAATACAGGGTTTGGGTTTAAAGATTTAAAAGATAAAAACAAAACAACCGGCTACGAATATTTGTCTCCCCACAACTACCGTGAAGCGGTGGTTTATGATTACGACCACCCTCATGCGGCAGGTGCCATGTATTCTACCGTTGAAGATTTATACAAATTCGAACAGGGGATCAAAGCTTATAAAATCCTTAAAAAGGAGACTTTGAAAAAAGCACAGACTCCTTTCAAAACTTACGATTTCGGTTACGGCTGGCACAGGCAGATCATTAAAGGAAGAACAACCATTGGTCATGATGGAGCCGGACCTGGTTTTATAAGCCGATTCCTGACAATTCCTGATGAAGACATTGCTATTATTGTTTTGAGTAATAACAGGGATAACAGTGTTTTTGAAATAACCGACAAAATCATCGCTATTCTTGCCGGCGAGACGTATGATCTTCCTAAAAAAGTCAACATTGAAGCAAAATATGAAAAAGACCTGACAGGTTTATACCAATCAAAAAGCTCCTCTTTCTATATTTTAGCCAATGATAATGTGCTGAACTTTAAAGAAACCAATGAAGCAGAAGCTACACTTTTTACAGAAAGCAACACCAAATTTTATGTCAACAATCAAATTGGTGACCGAATCTATTTTGAATTCAAGCCCGACAGTAATGGTAAAAATTCAGTCTTAAACATTATTACTAAGGATAAAATTGTAAAAGAAGCGAAAAAAATTGACAATAATTTTCTTTGGGGTGTCACCGGAAGTGCTACTGCAAACGGTTGGAACGGTCCTGATATCAAACTGGTTCCGAATGAAAAGAATAAGGATATTTTAGAAGCCAGAAATATTCCGTTGAAATCCGGCCAGATCAAATTCAGAGGAAATAACGAATGGACCCTGGATCTTGGTATTAATGACAGTAACCAACTCGTTCAATACGGCAGAAATATCAACGTGGAAGCCGGAACTTACGACATCATTTTTGACACAACCAATCCGATACGTCCGTCTTATCAATTGATTAAAAAGAAATAAATTAAATCCTGGTATTTCGGAAATCAGTGAAATACCAGGATTTAAAAAAGCTTAAAGAGCTAGTTAAATTAATTATTATTTCCCATATAGAAAAGTCCCAGACATTTCTGGTTTTCTTCGATAGTCAAAGATTCCTTAAGATGGTTTACAATTGCAGGAGAGCTCCAGTAGCAGCCTACATTATGTGCTGTACAGGTAAGATACATATTCTGAACCGCCATGGAAACAGCCGCAATCTCTTCCCATTCCGGAACCATGCCGCTGAAATTCACGACGATGGAAACTACCGTGTCCGCTTTATTGATTTTAAAGCCGATATCCTGGTATTTTTTCTCTAAAAAAGTCTGTTCAGACTGACTCGCTTTGTAGATAGCCTGCATTTCCAAAGCCAGTTTTGCTTTTTCTTCCCCTCTGAAAATCTTAAAACGCCATGGTTTTGTACGCTTATGATTCGGGGCTAATGTCGCTGAGTGTAAGATTTCATCTATGACTTCCTGAGCGATTTCGGTCTCAGAATAATCTTTTGGAAAGATGCTTCTTCTCTGTTCTATGATGTCTTTTAAAATTTCTGCATTATTCATCCTGCAAATTTACAATATGAAATTGAATGCATTACAGTATTACATTGATTTAACTTTGATTTTTCACCAGTAACCGGTGGCTTTTATATGTTTTATACTGAGTTACCAAGAAGGTAAGCATCACAACAACGACCAGTATTCTCAATATCCACCGTTCCAGACCTTCACCTACAGGTCCCGGCCACGATAAACCAAGAAGACAGACGGTATACATCATACCGGCATTGATCCAGATACGGCCCGGCTCCGTATAGAATTTCAGGGTCATGGATTGGTTGTAGCCAAAAATCGGCATCAGTTTATGATGATCCCAGATCAGCAAAACGGTGACCGCAATCATCATGAGTGAAGTAATTACCCAGGTTCCGGTGAAGGAAAGGCTGATGGTAATGATCCAGATGTTCGTTAATATCGCTAAAAACATAAGAGCTCCCAAAAGCGCAAACCGCTGGGTCATCAGTAAAATTCCGGCCACTAGCTGCGAAAGTCCTAAAAAGTTCCAGTAAAATCCGGTCTGATACATCGCTTCGAAGAAAGCGCCTATAGGAGTATCTGTGGAAAGAACGGTAAATCTGTTTCCCAGTAATTTCGTCATACCTGAAGGAAAAAATGCAAATCCTACCAAATACCTTAGGTGAATGATGATCCACTGATTCAGTTTGTTAGTTCTTAATTTTTCAAATGTCATGGCTTGCTTTGGGTTGTAGGGTTTACGAGTTTCGGGGTACGGGTTTGAGAGTTGGAGGGTTTTAGAGTAAGTGAGTTTGTTGCTAGTTACTAGTTACTAGTTGCTGGTTATATAGTTTACAAAATTTGCTGTAAAACGGTCTCATGTCTGAAATCTTGATTCTTGATTCTTGATTCTAAAATTCACAAGTCACCCATTAAAACAGACAACTCCTGAATCATAGACCTTCATAATCTGATATCTAGCATCTTGACTCTTGATTCTTGATTCTAAAATTCACCCTTCACTTGCGAAGCAAAATTCACTATTCACTCATTAAAGCAGACCACTACTGAATCATAGACCTCCATAGTCTGAAATCTGATGTCTGACATTTAGCATCTTGACTCTCAAATCACCTCCACAATCTCCTGATGGATATTATTCAGGGTAAAGGCATCTCCGGATTTCATTCCCATCATTTTTTTAGCCATTGGGCTTTCGGGGGAAATAGCGTAGAACCGGTCGCCTTCAAAAAAGAATTCCCCCAATGAAACCGAAATATAAAAACGGGCTTTGTTGGTGATCACGAGAGAACCCAGCTGTATTTTTTCCGTAGATGTATTCAGAACTTTTGACATATTTCTTTTAAGATCATTCAAAGCTCCGAGTTGGCGCTGCATCTGATAAATCTCCTCCTGCATTTCCTCTCTCATGCTGTCATACTTCGGGGTCTTTTTTATATCACGACTTGCTTCCAGGGTAAACTCTATAAAATTTTTAAGCTTTTCTATTTTCTCAGAGATAACTGTTTTGACATAATGTCTTATATCACTTTTCACAAATACGATCTTCTCCATAAATCTAATCTTTACATAAAGATAATAATTTTTTAAAATACGAATCGATATTTATCCTTCATAAAAACAGATCATTTTCTATAAAACAGGACAGTAGATTCTGATGATAAAGCTTGTGGTTTAAAAAGTTCTCACAGATCAAATAAATTGCAGAGATTTCTCTCCGGTTAATAAAAAAGCCCTGTATTTCTACAAGGCTTATGTTTTTACTTTTCGGAAATCTTTTTAAGGTCTCCCAACCCCTGATCGAACATGGTTTTCATATTCATATCCATCATAGGTTTCATGATTTTCATCATCGTATTAAGTTCATTGTCTATGGACCATGTTACTTTCGTTCCGCTTCCTTCCGGGGTCAAAATAAATTTCGCAACCGCATCACCTTCAAAAGGCTTGATAAAATGAAGTTTCGTTACCAATTTATCATTCGGTACAATTTCTGTGACAGACTGCTCGCCCTCTCCTACTTTGTTATTGCCTTTCCAGTGGTAGGAATCTCCCACTTTATCACCGGCTCCGGAATAGGTGATGACAATATCCTTATCCGCTTTTGAAAATGGATCCCAGACATTGTATTCTTTTAATGAAGCTACGTGCTGCCATACTTTCTCTTTTGGCGCATTGATCACCACTGATCTTTCAAAATGATGTTTTTTGTCGAAAGCCAGTATCGCTACCACTGCGTAGATTACGGCCAAAAGGATTATGAAGCCAAGAATTTTTAAGAGTGTTTTCATAGTTTTGATATTTTGAGTTAGTTGTTTAGTTTTTTTAAACCACAAAAAGTGATGGTTTTCTGTTTTCAAAATTAGTCATTCCACCCTCGCCGCCTCTTTTCATATGACAAGATTATTAAAGATAAAGCATTTTTGTCACATCCCGATATCCGGGCATTATTTTTGCGCATTTCACCTGTGATTCCCAATGAATCATTAAATTTACCTTACCTAAAAATCAAAAAATGAATATTTTAACAGAGAAATTTACCACACCATATCACGCGGTGCCTTTCAGCGCTATTAAAAATGAAGATTTTCTACCTGCATTTAAAGAACTGATCAAGCAGTCTGAGGATGAAATTAATGGCATTGTCAATAATCCTGAAGCTCCTACTTTTGAAAATGTGATTGAAGCACTGGCTTATTCAGGAGATCAACTGGATGTGGCTTCAAGTATTTTTTTCAATTTAAATTCCGCGGAAACAAGTGATGAGATCCAAAAAATAGCTCAGGAAGTTTCTCCTCTTTTAACTGAACACTCGTCAAAGATCTCTCAAAATGAAGGTTTATTCAACAAGATCAAAAAAGTATTCGACGAAAAGGAAAAATATAATCTGAATGAAGAACAGGAAATGCTATTGAACGAAACATATAAAGGTTTTGTAAGAAGCGGTGCCCTGCTGAATGAAGAAGACAAGGAAAAACTGCAGAAGATCAATATGGATCTTTCCCTAAAATCCCTGCAGTTCGGACAAAATGTGCTGGCTTCTACCAATGCTTATTTTAAACATATCACCCATAAAGAAGATCTGGCAGGAATTCCGGAAGCTATTCTTGATCAATATGCCGAAGAAGCCAAGGAAAGAGAGCTTGAAGGCTGGGTGGTTACTTTGCAGTATCCAAGCTATATACCGTTCATGACATATGCAGAAAACCGTGAGTTGAGAAAGGAAATCGCTTTGGCCAGCGGGAAAAAATCTTTTGACGGTGGAGAATTTGACAACCAGGAACTGATTAAAGAACTTCTTCAATTAAAACAGCAAAAAGCAGAATTATTAGGCTATCAAAACTATGCGGACTATGTTCTGGAGGAAAGAATGGCCAAATCTCCAGTGAAGGTTATTGATTTTTTAAATGAACTTTTAACGAAAGCAAAACCTTACGCAGACAAGGAAATTGAGGAATTAAGATCTTTGGCCAAAGCTGATGGAATTGATGAATTACAGGGCTATGATCATGCTTTCTATGCTGAAAAACTCCGCAAGCAGAAATATGACTTTAATGATGAAGAACTGAAGCCTTATTTCCCGCTTGATCAGGTACAGGATGCTGTTTTCGGATTGGCAGGAAAACTTTTCGGACTTCGTTTTGAGGAAAGAAATGATATTCCAAAATACCATGAGGACGTGAAGGTGTATGAAGTTTTTGAATCAGCAAAAGACTCACCGGAAGAGCATTTCAAAGCTTTACTGTATGTAGATTATTTCCCGAGAAAAGGCAAAAGAGCAGGTGCCTGGATGACCAGCTATAAAAATCAGTATAAAAAAGACGGTGAAAATTCCCGTCCGCATATTTCTATTGTCTGTAATTTCAGCAAGCCAACGAAAGATACCCCGAGTTTACTGACTTTCCAGGAAGTAACGACTCTATTCCACGAATTCGGACATGCGCTTCACGGAATGCTGGCTGAAACCCAATATCCAAGTCTTTCCGGAACGTCTGTGAAATGGGATTTTGTAGAACTTCCGTCTCAGTTTCTGGAAAATTTCTGCTACGAGCCTGAGTTCTTGAAAACATTCGCGAAACATTATAAAACCGGTGAAGTACTTCCGGACGAAAAGATTGAAAAAATTGAGCAGTCTAAAAGCTTTATGGAAGGTTACCAAACCATGAGACAGCTTGGTTTCGGGCTTCTGGATATGAACTACCATACGAAAGTTGGAGAGTTAGAAGGCGAAAGCGTGAAGGCGTTTGAAGATAAGTATACAAAAGCGACCACTCTTTACCCGATCAATCCTGAAACGGCGATGAGCCCTAGTTTTTCCCATATTTTCCAGGGAGGCTATTCTGCGGGATATTATTCTTATAAATGGGCGGAAGTTCTGGATGCTGATGCCTTCCAGTATTTTAAGGAAAACGGGATTTTCAATCCTGAGACGGCTGCAAAATACAAAGTTCTCCTTTCCTCAGGTGGAACCAAAGATCCGATGGAACTGTATAAAAGCTTCAGAGGAAGTGAACCGAAGGTGGAAAGCTTATTGAAGAGAGCATTTGGATAATCTATAAGAATTGTTTGATGAAAGGTGAACTGGATAAGCTTAAAGCTATTTAAAAAAAATCATTAGAAGTAACGCTTAAAAATACTAACCCTGAAAATATTGATTTGATCTTAGACAAAAGAGATGAATCTGAATTTTCAGATGCATGGATGCAAGCTTTTCATTTGATTGAAAAAAAAGTAACCGATCCGGAAATAAAATCTGAAGTAGATGAGTTCAGGAAGGATATTTTTATTCTTACATTCAGAAGTACTGGATCGTCTGATTTACCTGCTTACATTTCTGATGATGTGGATCTGATATGTTCCTATTACGTGCATGGTATTGAAAGCAGATGGATCGCTCATTTACTTTTCACTTATCTCCATCATCAGATCCCACAGGGAATACTGATGGAAACAGATCAAACCCTGTATGAATTAATAAAATGAAGCTGCTGAAGGGCAGCTTCTTTCAAAATACACTACATAAAAAAACGTACAGATCTTTTGTACAGATGGTTAAATATTTTATAAATAGTATTGAGGGAATGTGTAAATTCGGAAGTTATCTGAAACTTAATAAAAATAATTAAAGACAGAAACTATGATTGAGAAACTGAATAAATTTGATCTAGAAAATTCGGAAGTTGAAAGACTAAAGGTCTTCGAATCATGGGACGGATTTATGCTTCTTGACGATACAGAATTTGATGAAATGGAAAATTATTTCAGTCAGTTTCCTGTTTATAAAAATATAGTTGCTTTAGTGACTGACGAAAATTCGAATTATTGGTGTCTAAATGTTAGCGGATCGATGAAAGGAATGATTTGTTACTTAAGTCATGACGAGCCCAATTTAGAACCCAGATTTAAAGATATTTCCAGTTTTCTAAAAGCAATTGAAAAAAATCCGGACGCTTATGACTTTGACGATTTAGATGAAGCATCTTTCGATTTCCCAAGTTCTAAAACTTTGGGTGAATTTAAAGAACGAAAACAAATCATCGAACAACTTAAAACTGACTTCACTTCAGAAAATGACGACGACATAAAGCGGCAAATTGCATTTTCAATTATGGCATTGACTTCAGCTGAGGAAGTTGAAGATAATATTTATCCATTTCTTACACATGATGATATGTATATTCAGGAGAGAGCTATTCAAATATTAGGTTTTCATAAATATAAGTCTGCAAAAGAAAAATTAATAGATTTAAGGACAACGGCAATGCCCAATGGAATAACAGCAATTGGAATTGCTTTGAAAAAATTTGAATAAAAATAAATAGCACACACAAAGTACTCCAAAATTTCATGAACATACAGGAACAAATTAAAGAATATATCAACAGCCAGCCTGAACCCAAACGTAACGATATGCAGGAGCTGCACCGCATGATTCAGGAAATATCACCAGGATGTAGATTATGGTTTCTGGATGGCAAAAACGATGACAATAAAACGGTCTCCAATCCCAATATCGGCTATGGATTTCAAACCATGCAATATGCTGATGGCAAAGCAAGAGAATTTTATCAGATTGGGATCAGTGCCAACAACACCGGAATTTCAGTTTACATTCTAAGCATTAAGGATAAGACCTATTTATCGGAAACGTATGGAGAAAAAATAGGCAAAGCGAGCGTCACCGGATATTGTATTAAATTCAAAAAGCTGAAAGACATCAACATTGATATACTGGAAGCGGCCATACGGGATGGATTTGAAGCAAAAAATTAAACAGTGATCTGATGAAGCCTTTATCAACAAATACTTATTTTACTATGAAATTTAAAATTCTCATCCTTAGTTTCCCTCTATTTTTATTGAGCTGTTCAAAAGAAAAAAAAGGCGAACGTTTAAAGTTCTCTGTCGATGAAAATCTGAAGAACAACAAAATTTTCAAGCAGATGGAATCTGAAAATGAAATTCAGATGAGGATTGATTCGGAGCCGCCCAAAAGCAAAAAGACCACAAAACTTATATTCGATGAAAGCAATGAGTACATTTGTGAACCCATATTTTGGAAGGATACGGACACACTCAATGTCAATATCGTGTATCATACAGGATTCACTTCTGCAGGATTCAATATACAGATTCATGACCATAGATTTGAGGTTTCACCCTACAGGATGAGTGATCATATAACAGACAACGAAAAATCTTCAACGTTTAAAAATCCTCAACAAAAACTGATCCTCGATAAAGCATCCTATCGACCGAATGACAGCATTTACGGATATGTAGAATTTGAAAAAACGGAATACGATCCATATGGAAACGTTATCCCACACAAAGGAAAAGGGTATTTCAGAGGGAAGATTGAATATGTAAAATAATTCAGATCATCATGACCAGAAGTTATGATCTCATGCGTTTGTCAGATAAGCTCGGAAATTAAATAATGCTCCTCTATAAATCTTTTTAAAAATTGAAAAAAATACTAAGCCTAATCATCCTCATTGTAGCATCCATCCATCTCTATTCACAAAACACCTACGTCTTTATCGGCTCATTTAACAGGGACAAAACCACCGAGGGAATTTACGTGTATAAACTGGATACCATTAAAGGAAAATTATCCAAAGTAACCTCTCTGAAAGGAATTTTAAACCCTTCATTTCTGACTTTATCTGCAGATGGCCGGTACGTTTTTGCCTGTACCGAAAGTAAAACTCCTAATGCAGGAAGCGTCAGCAGTTTTAAATTCAATCCCAAAGATGAGACGCTTACGTTCATAAACAGTCAGAAAAGTGGCGGTGAAAACCCGGTTTATGTGAGTGCTCACCGGAATGGCAAATGGCTGGTGAATGCCAATTATACTGAAGGCAGTGCGTCCATTTACCCGGTCTCTGAAGACGGAACCATACAGCCGGCTGTACAGAATTTTCAGTTTTCAGAGGGAAGCATCAATGAAGGCAGGCAGGACAGATCGCACGTCCATGCTGCTGTTTTCTCCCCGGACTTTGATCATTTATTTCTAACCGATCTGGGAGCAGATAAAATCAGGTCCTATACTTTTGACAGTGATCAAAAGGAGCCTGTACAACCTGGAAAACAACCTTACATCCCATCCACATTAGGAAGCGGACCAAGACATTTTACTTTTCATCCCAATGGAAAATTTGCCTACTGTATTGAAGAATTATCAGGAACCGTCAATGCTTATCAATATGAAAATACTATTCTGACGAGTATTCAGAGAGTGAATACCCATACGGAACAGTATAAAGAAGATTTTGAAAGTTCGGATATCCACATTTCTCCGGACGGAAAGTTTCTGTATGCTGCTAATCGTGGCTTTGAAAATAATATCGCTATTTTCTCAATTCTTGAAGACGGAACTTTAAGGAATGTGGGCTATCAGTCAACGATAGGGAAACATTCAAGGGTATTTGATATTGACGAGACGGGGAAGTTTGTCATTGTGGCCAATGCAGGCAGTGGAAATATTGTGGTATTTAAGCGCGATCCTCAAACCGGGTTATTGAAAAAAACCGGGAACAAAGTAAAAGTTAAAAGTGCTTCCAGCGTAAAAATCAGGAAATATTGATTTTACGAACTGAATATTTACAAACATCATTTAAAGTGAAGATTACACGAAAGTCAATCCTATTTAACGCAATTTTATTCATTGCCCTTTTGCTGAATTTAGTCAACCTTAAATTATTTGAAAAAACCATTATTCCCATAAAAATTATTGCTACTTTTTATGCCTTGGGGATTTTATCCTTTATACTCTTCAAAAATAAGCTGAAAGAATTAAGTCCCTGGAACCCTATTAATAATTTCATCCTTTGTCTCTTTGTTGTAGGCAGTTGTACCACAGTATCATTTTTAGGAATTAACTATTATTTCGCCGAGAAAGCAACTGAGAATAGGACCTGTAAAATCATCAGAAAAACTGAAATTCAAGGGCCCAAGTACAACCGTGGTAAAAAAACACCGGCTGTGATTATTGAAACGAAAAAAAACAGTACAAAAAGAATAGAATTTAAGCGAAGTATGAGAGCAAAAATTGACGAAGCCCATTTCCTTGAATTGGAATTATCCAATGGATTCTTTAATTTTGATATTATCCGCAACACAAAACTGAAATAAAACGCCGGAAAAAAGTTAAAAACGCTTCCAGCGTGAAAATCAGGAAATATTAATCTTTTTTATCACACAGATAATAGGGTAGTTTTAAATTGTTGAAATAAAACAATGACTTACCCTTTTTCAAAACTTTAGCCCTTATTATTATTCTATTTGATTTTTTTTAGTAATTTTCAGATGAAGTTCCTTTTAAATGAAATTTTCAATCATTATTGCTGACATGAAAATACTTACTGAGTCTGACACCAAAACGTGGATCGGATTAAGTAAAAAACTCGCTGAACCTAAAGCTGAAACGACTCCTGAATTAAAAGAAATCATTACCCTCATCAAATCCAGATTTCCTGAACTTCCGAACACCATGGTTTGGGGGAATTATTTAATCTTCGAAGAATTTGCCGACTTTTTCACCCTAGATATCGATTACGATGACATCAAAACATTGGAAAATGAAATTGTAGATATTGTGCTGGAAAAGGGTTTTGCCGTACTCATCGGAAAAGAGAACAAAATATATAAACCAAAAACATAATATAATGGGATTTAATTTTACAGGAATCTTAATAAACAGCCATGCTGATGAGCAAAAAATTAAAAGCCTCTTTGATGCTGAAATTGCTTACATAAAAGAGGTAGACTTTGACGAATCGACTGACAGTTTCCGGGATGAAAACACCGTTGATATGGTACAGACTGAAACCGGAACACTCATGATCACCGGATTGGGGCAGATTTACGATATTTCAGATTTTGACGGAGAAATCATTCAGTTTATGATTTCCGATGTTTCGGACACCTATTATTTTGAGAAGTACAAAGACAAGGTTCTGGTACGGAAATATATTTATTCCCAGGGCGAAATTACAGAAGATGAAGGAAATGGAATCATAAAAGAGAACGAAGATTTCACCGATCAGATCTGGGAGCTCGCAGACCGGTATTTACAAAATAATTTTAAAACCAATCTGTTTGATCAGCAGTTCAAACGATACCAACTATAATTTTTTTACACGCAAACTTCACATCCTATGGCTGGAAAATTCAAAAAAATATCAGATATCTTTTTTACGGTTCTAGGATCAATCGTGCTTGTAGGTGGATTAGTCGTTCTTATCTTTATAGAAAATCCTGTCAGATATTTTTTATACGCTGTACTTCTGGTCATTGCCACCAATTTTAAGAGCTTCCGGAATTTCAGAACTGATTTTAAAAAAGTGGTCAGTAATTTACTGATTGCAACCGGTGTGGTCTATTTTGCTTTAATTACCCTATTATCTCTTTCCCCGTTTTTGAAAACCCTGGAATTTAAATGGTCCCATCCAGATTGGAAACCTGTGAATGCCCAAAGGATACAACCATTTGCATCATGGGACACAGGATATAAACGGAAAGGAAATTCTTATGTTAATATTGATTATGAATATCAGTTTAACGGAACAATGTATAAAAATTCAGAGCCTGAAGCTCTGTATAGGTATTATCCGTTTTGGAACGGAAAAAAAAGCCGGGAGCTGGTGGAGGAGTTTTCAAAATCGGTTTCAGAAAAAATACAGAAAAGGGAATATCTTATTCTCACCAATCCTCATCAGCCTCAGGAAAGTAAACTGTTTTTATCCACAGATCTATTTTATTTTCAGGGGTCATTATTCTACGATATGGTAACAGGTCTGGTTGTTTTTATCCTGATCTTTTTAGGAATCATCGGAGCTATTTTTCTATGCCCATTGAAGACACAACGGAAATAAAAACTGAACAGATGAAAGAGATAATCCCAACCTTCTGATTCTTAATTAAGCTGTAAAAAAACATGAATATCCATTTAATCAAAATATTAATCTATGTATCAGTAATGCTGCTCCAGCTGTTTTTAATCCTGGAAATTGAACGGTGCTGGCTCCTGCTAAAGGGAAAGAAAAGTGAGACGTCGAAAAAAATACTGAAATTTATACAACTGCCCTTTGCATCAGTGATTAAAAATCAAAAAACATTACAGATTGTTTCCTTTTTACTTTATCCGATCCTGTTTGGAGTAATCACTGCCGGAATCATCCCCTTTTTGAATATGGGGCGGGGAATGAATATCCAATTAGGTAATCCTTGGGGATATATTGCTATGTTCGGTATCGGATATGTGGGTACGAATATTTTGATACTGATATCATGTATTCATACCAAAATAACTTTTGGAGCCTCATCTATTAACCTTACCGCTTTTATGATACTTTTTTATATGGCTGTATTCATCCTGGTGACTTATTTTCAATTCAGTTTATTCCTGAAATGGAACACCTGAAAAATTATTTTTTTCATCTTCAAGTTCACCTTATATAATTTTCATTAATTTAGTTTTATAAAAAAACTTTGGGAACGGCCGCCGTTGCGATATTCAAACATTTCTAAGCCGTTTTTAACATGTCCTATAGCTATCCTATGAAAGAAAATAAATACGACAAGTCGTCCTTCTTCGAACAATACGAAAAAATGCTCCGCTCTCAAAAAGGGTTGGAAGGTGCCGGAGAGTGGCCTGCACTGAAAAAAATGCTGCCGGATTTTACAGGAAAAAATGTTCTTGACCTGGGTTGTGGTTTTGGCTGGCACTGTAGGTATGCGATTGAAAACGGAGCAAAATCAGTGATTGGGGTTGATCTTTCAGAAAAAATGCTTGAAAAAGCCAAAGAGATCAATCAACTAAATGGTATCGAATATGTAAGAAAAGCTCTTGAGGACCTGGAGTATCCTTCAGAAAAATTTGACCTCGTATTGAGCTCTCTGACTTTTCACTATGTAGAATCATTTGACAGGCTTATTCATCATATTTACCAATGGCTCAAACCAGGTGGACATTTCGTATTTTCTGTGGAACATCCCGTTTTTACAGCACAGGGAAAACAGGATTGGATCTATGGTGAAAATAATCAAAAACTGCACTGGCCCGTTGATCATTATTTCATAGAAGGAAAAAGAGACACCACATTTTTAGGAGAAAATGTAATAAAATACCATAGAACACTCACTTCCTACCTGAATATTTTGCTGAAGCAGGGTTTCAAAATCAATGAACTGATTGAGCCGGAACCTAGCGAAGAAATGCTGAAAGAATTTTCTGATATGAAAGATGAATTGCGCCGCCCTATGATGCTGTTGATCTCAGCAGAGAAATAATGGAAATGATTATGATGATTACGTGTGGTCATTGTCAGCAGACATTTACGGCATCCGGAGAACAAGTTTCATTCATTCTGGGTTCAAAGAAAAAAGGAATGCAGTTTATCATGCTGGAATGTCCTTCATGTTATAGTGGCTTCTCTTTGAATCCACAAACAATGAATCAGCCTGCTCCACAGAAAACAATGAATCAAGATCATTTACGATGTCCTGAAAACTCCTGCTATGGCCTGATTTCTTATGTACAAGACGAAAAACCATTCTGGGGTTGTGGTGAATGCGGAACGGTATGGTTTACCCAGCCGGATTTGTTTGAGGCCATTGAACACATTATTGAAAAATATCCTTATCGGGCAGAAGTCTACACTAAAAAAGGAAATATTTTTTTCCCGGTTCCGTTAGAAAATGAGCCAAACAACTACGAAGAAACCGTAGCTAAAGAATAAAAATCTGAACAGTCAATAAAATTTAAAACATCATCTAAAACTATACCTCATGTTACTAGCCATCTTACTTCCCTTTCTGTCCTTTATGATCCGTGGAAAAATTCTTACCGGAATCGTCTGTCTTATTTTACAGATCACTTTGATTGGATGGCTTCCTGCAGCTATCTGGGCTGCCTTATCATTAAATAATGCACGAGCAGACCGACGCAATGAGAAACTGATTAAGGCGATGAAACAGAATCAGAGATAAAAGAGAGTTCAATGGTGGGATTTGTCCATATATCCTACTCAAATTATTGAAATGTAACTTTTTGGCCAAGAAATGAACTCATTATTCAACTATGCTATTTCGGCCAAATTGTAAACCCATGAAACATGTAGTCTTTATTTTAGCCTTTATTTTTTCAGTGAACCTTTCTGCTCAGAATAATGAAAAAAAATACGCGAAAGAACTGAACGAATATTTTACGGCATTAACAAATCTCGGGAAGTTTAATGGAAATGTGCTGGTATCACAAAACGGACACATTCTTTTGGATCAGAGCTACAATATTCCGGGGAAAGCCGTCGAATTGAATGTCAGCAAAAAAAGCACGTTTATTATTGCTTCCGTTTCAAAGATTTTTATAAAATACGGAATTCTGAAGCTTGCAGAGCAGGGGAAAATTAAACTATCAGACCGTCTCAATACATTTATTCCTGATTTCCCTAATGGCAACAAAATTTCAGTGGAACATTTACTGTATCACCAGTCCGGGCTGCCAAGAGAAATTAAAGAGTATGAAAAGTATGAAAGTCTAAGCCTGGAAAAAAGCATAGAACTGGCCAAATCAGAAGCACTGCAATTTGAGCCCGGAACCAGCACGCTCTATTCCAATGTGGGCTACTTCATTCTTCATTATATCATTGAAAAATCCTCTGAAAAGGGATATCAACATTTTATTGACAACGAAATTATAAAAAAATATCAACTAGAAAATACCGGAGAATTTAATTCTGCCCGTTCGGTATCCAATTTCGCTTACGGATTTTATAACGAAGAAGGTAAAACACTTCCTATTTCCCAGGCGAGTATTAACAGATTTGAAACGGGTAATTACTACTCCACAACTGCTGATCTTTACGCGTTCAGTAAAAAGCTTCTCTCGGGAGAACATATGAAGAAGGAACAGGCTCTGAAAATGTTTAAAGACGGTCTTATCATTCAGGCCGGTGGAAGACCTGGCTACAGAGCTTATTATTATCAGAACTTAAGATCCAATGTAACATTTATTTTCACTGCCAATTTCAGCGATATGCCTTTTCAGAAGGTGACAGACGATATCATCAGTCTTTTGGAAGGCAAGACTTACACGGTTCCCAAAGAAATCAACAAAAAAGCCATTACCGTTTCTGAAGATATTTTAAAACAATATATAGGACAATTTACATTGGATGTTGATAAATCCCAGACATTTACGGTCACTTTAGAAAACCATTTTCTTTATATTACAGATAAAGAAGGAGAAAAAACAAAAATTTATCCGGAATCACAAACATCTTTTTTTGATACTCCTGATTCGGAAGACGGTTATATATTTTCTTCAAAAAGTGACGGAACCTACGATCTGACTATTATTTCAACAGGTCTTACCCTAAAAACAACTCGGACAAAATAACTCATAAAAACGGAAGATGAAGAGAACTTTGGAAACCTGAAAACTTGCTGCCCCTTATAACCGTTTCTTCATTAAATTTTAATCTCTCAAAAAAATATACGACAATCAGCAACTTCCATCCTCCCTCTTCCTTCTTCCATTCCCTTTAATCTACCAAAAATCAGATTAAAAGTTATTTTTAACGAATCACTACAAAGCATAACATAGTAATAATAAATATTTATATCTTTGCATAACAAAATAATAATTATGATTACTCTAAAACTTTTTTCAATGTTTCTTTTGCTTTTTTGCAGTATAATCGATGCACAATTCCAGGAAAAGAAAATAGACAGCTTAATTACTACTGAATTCAATGATCCCAACGGACCAGGAGGTGCATTCATGATTGCTCATAAAGGAAAAACCATCTACCGCAAAGCTTTTGGAAAAGCCAACCTGGAGCTGAATGTGAATATGACTCCTGATCAGGTTTTCCAGATCGGTTCTATGACCAAGCAGTTTACATCCGTGGCTGTTCTTATGCTGGAGCAGCAGGGAAAGCTGAATATCAATGACCCGATTTCAAAATACATCAAAGACTATCCTTCTGGGGATAAAATAACCATCCATCATCTGCTGACCCATACTTCTGGAATCAAGGATTTCACAAAAATGAAAGCGATATCCACCATCGCCCAGAAAGAAATGAAGCCTGAAATGATGGTTGATTTTTTCAAAAACGAACCTGTAGATTTTGCCCCGGGAGAAAAATTTGAGTACAATAATTCGGGATATGTGGTTTTAGGGTATATTATCGAACTGGTTTCAGGACAGACGTATGAAAATTTCATCAAAAAAAATATCTTTGAAAAAGTGGGTATGAACCATTCTTACTATGCTACAGACCGACAGATTATTCCGAAAAGAGCGTATGGATATCATCAGAAAGAACACGGGTTTGTCAATAAAACAGTGATCAACTTCAGTGTTCCTTTTTCATCCGGTTCTTTGATGTCTACGGTAGATGATTTGTTGAAATGGCAGAAGGCTTTGAACGAAAATATCCTTCTCAATCCGGCAGAAACTAAAAAAGCTTTTCAGAAATATAAACTGAACAGCGGAGAAGAATTCACTTACGGTTACGGATGGCATCTGAAAGATATCAACGGAAGCCCGGACAGGGAACATGGCGGAAGTATTTTCGGATTTAAAAGTATGGGCGTCTATATTCCCGATGAAGATATTTACGTTATAGGGTTGAGCAACTGTGACTGTCATTCGCCGACAGAGATTATCCGAAGCATTACAAAGATTGCATTGCAGTCTGTTAAAAAATAATCCGCAGAATGAAAATTACAACACCTAAAGGAAGATTTTTTGAATTCAGACAAAATACAGAAAACTGGGAAAGCCTTGACAATTTCTCTTACAGTGGCTTATCCGGGACCGATCGAAGTCCTGTTTTCGGATTTGAGAACGATTTCCCTAACGAATATGTCAAACGTATTGATTTTGAACAGTGCCTGGGAGAATTTATTGATTTTTACATAGATAACAGGTCAAGAATCATCTCTGAAACGAAAACAGCCGTTAATGGTCTTATTGCACATAATCATGACATGGGTAAAGAAGATATGAATTATATTAACTACTTTGTTGAAATTCTAAACCTTGCATCTTATGAATTTAAAATTCATTTTGTGTTTATGTATGGCTATGTCTATTATGAAATTTCTTATCTCTTCCTTTCGCCTGAGAACTTTCTGATCACCAAAATAGATCGTATTTTAACCAATTAATATTTTTTATTGGTCTCAATTACAAGCTTTAAATACGTACACTGTATTGACAGAGTAAATAAATTTGTACATCGAATAATGAAGTAATATCTTTATGATTCAATCCATTAATATGAAAAGAATTTCACAGATTTTGTTATTTTTAGTAAGCAGTTCTGCATTTTCCCAAACACAGTTTAATATTGAATTGATGGCCCCTTCATTTGAAAAAGATTCTCTGCTGCTGGCACCTCCCCCTACTTCAAGAAACATTATTTCGCTGTATAGTCTGAATTTAAATGCGAATAATAAAAATGTTAAAACTATCGGAAATTCAAAAGGAGCGCTCATTAAAATTCAGCCTGAGAATAACATCATCAGCGGAACTGTTCCCTGTCCTATGCCGGTGATTATGATGGGGCCAAAAGAAGATAAAAAAGGATTCCAACAATCGAAAATGTTCTTCATTGAAAACGGAAATTTAAAAATTCAGGTCGCTGATAAAAATTTAACATTGGTCATCCCACCTGATGCTGTTATCAACAACGACTATAAAAAGCTGAAAGAATATCTTCAACCGGCGGACGAAAAACTCAAACCGTTTGAACAAAATAATCCAGCCGACCTTGACAATAAAGAAAAACTGTTGAAAGCATACATCAAAAAAAATCCGGAATCATATCCTGCGTTTTGGGAGATTATAGATGCTTTTTCAAAATATGGTTTTCATAAAAATTATCTGGCAGATCTTCCGTTATTTTCAAAAAAAATAAAAGCTTCTTCATGTTTTAAGGATTTTGAAAACATATTAATTCTTGAAAACTCAACCAATGTAGGGGGAAATTTTCCTGATATTGATTTCGGTCCTGAGAGTAAAATCACCAAAGCAACTTTCTCTGATTATAAAATTACACTGATCGACTATTGGTCTACCAGCTGTAAACCCTGTATTAAAGAGCTTCCCGAGCTTGTTAAACTGTATGACAAGTACAAAGAAAAAGGTGTGAATTTCATCAGTGTAGCAGACGACAAAACGCAGCAGAGAATGGATCTGGCCAATAAAATATTCAAGGAGAATAAGGTCACCTGGAAAAGCTATTTTGACACGACAAAAGAATTCACCAGGAAACTCAACGCTGGAGGATATCCGCTTTTCATCATTGTAGACCGAAACGGAAAAATCGTTTCAAAAGAACTGGGCGGACAGGAAACGCTGGATTCCACAATAGAAAAGTATTTGAAGTAATTAAGGGCTTGGAAGCCGGAAGATGGAGGATGGAAGTTACTTTTGGACATTCATTTACAACTTAGAGTCTTTTAGTTTTGTTTTAGGAAGTATATAGTCCGGAACTTTTGCAATCGAAAGCAGAACAATAACCAGACAGACAATATTCACAGCCAAAGCAACCGAAAAAGCCAGGTGATAGTTTTGTGGAGAAGGTTTTGTTCCGAGAAAATAATAGAAAATACTTCCCACCACGATAATTCCTACGATAGCAGCAGCCTGCACAAAGGTATTGTAGACTCCCGAAGCATTTCCTGCCAATGTAGATGGCAGTCCGGACAGCGCAATATTCGCAAGTGAAGGAATAATGGAACCCACCCCGATTCCGTGGAAAAAAAGTAAGAGACAGAGCACAAAAAATGGCGTTTCCTTATCGAATAAAAGGATTTGCAGGACCAGAACCGCCATGATCAAAACCAATCCGGTCATTAAAAACCTTTTACCATATCTTAAAATAAATCTTGCAGAAAACACAGAAGCCAGAATAAAACCAAGTCCCTGGAAAACAATAATTTCCCCTGCCGCCATTGACCCGATTTGAAGCCCATCCTGGAAAAAAAGTGAAAGAATATAAAAATAAGAATCCAGCATAATGAAGAAGAAGGAAACGGCCAGTATTCCCAGATTGAAGTTTTGATAGCTGAATACATTAAAATCCATCAGGTAAGATTTCCCTTTCTCTAACCTCATCTTTTGATTTTTGATAAAACAGATTAAAATACATATTGAAATCACTGCCAGTACTATACTTTTGATCTGAATTCCCTGATGCTCAGACATCGTAAGCGCATAGGTAAAACAAAAAAGTGCTGTAGCCAATAGAATAACTCCAAAGAAATCAAAAGTCTTTTTTTCTGCTGAAACCTGAGACTCATTCAATATTTTTTTGCTGAAAAGCAAGGCCATCAGACATATCGGAATATTGATCAGGAAAATAAGCCGCCAAGATTCTTCTATCCAGGTTACCGACGAAAAATAACCTCCCAGAAACTGACCTGAAATGGTTCCCGCTCCAATGGTAATTCCATACCACCCCATCGCTTTTGTTCTTTCTTCATGGGCTGTAAACAGAACCTGTATCATTGACAAAACCTGCGGAGACATCATCGCCGCACTGATTCCCTGAATAAAACGGGAGATCACAAGAACTTCCGGTCCAACCGAAATTCCACACGCCACCGAACTCAGCATAAAAAATACCAGCCCGATCATGAAAATCTTTTTTCTCCCATACAGATCACCCAACCTTCCACCCGTAATAAGGAATGAAGCAAAGCCAATCAGATAAGACGCGATCATCAGCTGCATTTCTCCGTTGGAAGCATGAAGGTCACGCTGTATGGACGGAATGGATACATTGATGATGAAGATATCCATGATCGTCAACAGCTGACCGGATAATATCACGATCAATTTCAAATATTTAGGATTCATTTTTATATAGATATATCTATTTTTTAAAGGAGAAAAAAATTAAGACAACTGAGCCTTAATCATTTTTTGGATTTGATCAAAAGAATCTGTGTTTTTATGGATCGTAGAAGTGACTACAGCACCTTCTATCAAAAGAAAAATTTGTTCCGTAAGCATATCTGTATCGATATCCTTTTTATTTTCGGCATGTTCATTGACCATTGTTCGGATCATTTCCTTTTGTTTTTCCTTGTGCTGTCTGGCAAAATCAGAAACAGCAGGACTGCTGTCTCCTACTTCGGCCACAATTTTTATAAAATGGCAGCCTGCAAATTTTGAAGATTTTTGTAATTTTTTCCGGTAATCTATCAGCGAAAGGAGTTTTTCTCCCGGGTCAGAAATTTTGGAAGAATGTTCTTCAAAACCGTTGAACCATTCTACTTCCTGTTTGATCAAATAAGCCTGGAGAAGATCATTCTTGGATGAGAAGTGATTGTACAGTGATCCGATCGCAATATCTGCCTCAGCAATAATCTGGTTGATTCCCGTTGAATTGAAGCCTTGTCTGTAAAACAGATCCGAAGCCACTCTGATGATTCTTTCCTGTACTTTTTCTTTTTTCATCCTGAAAATTTTTACAAAGGTAAGATAAAAATAGATAAGTCTATCTATTTTTATCTTTTCACAAACCGTTTCGAATTGAGATGATACTCAGGTTTTGGCTAAAGCCTATTTTTATTGAATATTACCTTGTTTTAGTATCAATATGTTCTTTCCAATTTAAAAATATCTCTGTAATTTCCATCCCTAATCCCATGTGTAAAAATGAAAAAGCTAATGATAAAGAATAAAGAAATTCCGTTTGTACGATTTTTATATGGTTCCATTACCCTTTTACTCCTCTTATCCTGTAACCCTAAAGAAAAAAATATGAATCCTTCCAATCCTGTTGTTTACTTCGAAATTCCTGTCACTGATATGAAACGTGCCGAGCATTTTTACACGGCTGTTTTTAATTTCACTTTTGAAAAAGAAGATATTGACGGTTATGAAATGTCTTTATTTCCCTTTGAAGAAAAAAGCAGTGGTATTACCGGAGCACTGGCAAAAGGTGATGTGTATCAACCGACAAAAGATGGAATTATTATTTATTTTAAAACAGAAAATATTGACCGCACATTAGCAAGGGTGCTTCAGAATGGCGGAAAAATACTCTATCCTAAAAAAATCAATGAAAAGTATGGATTTGCAGTCGCTGAATTGGAAGACTCTGAAGGAAACCGGATTGCCCTTCATGAAACCATCAAAAATGATTAATCATTCACTGCATAATATTTTTGATTTTAATCGCTACATATTTCGTATCTTTAGGTACCATTTTGGAAAAGATCATGTGGTATCAAGCAATGGCAGAAGAACTTTATTTCATCAAAACGAATCCGAATATTGCTAAAATCAATTTGTACAATAAAATCTGCCGTGAGGAAGAAAATGTCCTGAGTTTTCTCCAGGCTGATGCCAAAGTAAGCCTTGAAATTATCAAAAATAAAGTAAAAGATTCTGTGGAAGACCTTTCCAAAGAAGAGCTTTCAAGTATTTTCACGTGGTTCAGTAATGCATACCCAACAGATAGTGAAGAAGCTAAAACCCAGCTGTTCATCCATGGTCTCGATCTTTTCTACGAAATCCCGAAAGAAGAAAATGTACATTCTTTCCAGGAAATTCTTTCCGATTACGAGAAGTACTCCAAACAGAAGCTTGATTTCAGAGTGAATTCTCAAAATTTCAATCAGTTTCTGATCTATGGTCTGTTTTTCACAGACATTGCGCTGGAGGAAAAAGGAAGCTGTGCAGTACTTTCCCATTATTTAAAAACGGAACATCCGGCTTTATATGCCCTTGCAGAAGAGCAGTTCCGGGCAAAAGGATCCGGTCAAAGTAACGATCTTGCACTACAGCATTATTTCGGAGAACTTTATGATCTGACGAAATATTATAAAGGATCTATTATTCAGCTTTACACCCCGTAAAAAGAGGCTTTTTCAAGCCCCAGAAGATTTTTATTTTTCATCAGATAATCCAATGCTTCTTTTACGGCCAGTTCGGGACTTTTTGGATTAAACCCCAATTCATTTCTGGATTTGGAAATATCAAAATCCTGCTGAAGTCCGGAGAACATCGCAATATCTTTCCTCGTCAGCAAAGGTGGTTTTCCATTGAATTTTGCGGTCACCTCCATAATTCCTGCAATAGCATACAGTAAAAGTTTGGGAACTGAACCCGGTACTTTTACATCCAGTTCAGGATATAATTTACCTGCTAAAATAGTGGTATCTGTTATTGTCATACACTTTTCATTAGCTAAAATATAACGTTCACCCGGGCGTCCTTTTTGGGCAGCGAGATAGCATCCTTCTGCTACATCCTTTACATCAATCCAATTCAGTGTGATCTTTGTATCGACTGGGATTTCTTTATTCAGAATAAGCTTCAGGATATTGTAGGAAACATTCAATGGGAAAAAAGCATCACTGCCAATCATTGCGGAAGGCATTACGGAAACCAGTTCAACACCCAGCTTCTGCGCCAATTCGAAAGCCAGTTTTTCGCCATCATTTTTAGAATTGTAATACATATCTCTTCTGTCCGGATTATAGCCACCAATCTCTCTTGCCGGAAGTTTTGAATAATTTAAAGCAGCAATTGAGCTTACATAAACTATTTTCTTTACACCGGCTTCAGCTGCCGCTTCTATCGTATTCCGGGTACCGTTGATATTCACGTCATAGATTTCCTTTTTCGGATCTTTTGCCCAAAGTTTAAAGGCAGCGCCCACAGCATAAAAAGTTTCCACGCCCTGAAGTGCCTGTACAAAAGAAGTTTTATCTGTGATATCAGCCTGTACAAGCTCACAGTTCAGCCCTTCGAAAGGTTTTGTGTTGTTCCTATTTCTCACTGCTGCCCGTACTGGAATCCCCTTTTTTAATAAAAGCCTTACCACATTATTTCCCAAATGTCCGTTGGCCCCTGAAACCAGAGCCAGATTGTTCTTGATCATTGCATTGATTTTAATGCTGTAAAGTTCACCATCCCTGCTCCGGAACCACTTGACTTTTGTTAGTTTTTGTTGCTGTTTGGCAGTTACTAGTTGACAGTTGCTAGTTCAAACCGCGAAACACGCATCCCGAAACTTTATGACTAGCTGAAAATTAATGTAAAAGTCCCGTGTCTGAAATCTGATGTCTGTTATCTGACATCTAAAATCTTCATTCACCATTCACTTGCTAAGCAAAATTGACCATTGACTTACCAAAATTGATTAAAGTCTGATGTCTGATGTCTAGCATCTTGGCTCTTTGTTCTTGGTTCTTAATCAGTTAATTATTTTCCTCCGTATCCTACTCAGACTTTCCGGTTTCATTCCCAAAAAAGAAGCGATATACTGAATGGGAACATTCTGAATGATCTCCGGATAATTGTCTATCAGTTGAAGATAACGTTGTTCTCCATTCAAGACCGACAGTTCTCGGGAACGATTTTCATTGTAAGCAATAGACTTCTGAAACACGGAAATGCTGAAATCCTTCATCACCTGACTGCTGCTGACCAGCTTATCAAGATTTTCTTTGGTGATTCTTAAAAGGGTGCAGTCTGTAATACACTGTACACTATCTTCAGATCTCGTTTGGCTGATAAAATGGGTATAAGAGGTGAAAAATCCGGGAGGGCAATTGATATGTGTTGTGACTTCATTACCGCCCTCATCCATATAAAACAGCCTGAGATATCCGGATACAATATAGTACAAATGTCCGGGAATATTTCCTGCCTCTTCAAGGAGAGTATTTTTTGGATAACTGACTGGTTCAAAGTACATTTTAACCGTTTCAATTTCATCAGAACTGAAATTAAAATCAGAATTCATCTCCTGTAAAAGCCTGTCATGCATGATGAAATATTTTTCGGAATATATTACAAAAATAGCCAAAACAAAACCTGATTTACTGAAAGCTTCTCTATTTTTTCCAACTTCTTATGTAATGCCACCGGTTGATGGACTGTTATATGTGAAAAGCCAACCATGAACCGAAAGATTATTCTTCTTTTAAGTCTTGTCTCATCCACTTACTTTTTCGCACAAAGCCTTGAAGGCACAGTGACCGACCTGCAGAACAAACCTGCCCCGGAAACTGAAGTACTCATTACAAAAGCGGATACCAAATTTTCTGCGATCACAGACGAGAACGGGATGTTTAAAATTCCATTAAAAGAGGATGGAAACTATATTCTTGAAATTATTAAAAACGGGGTAAAAACCAACAGTGAAACTATTACCGTAAAAGGAAATTCAAAAAAAGACATCCAACTGAAAGAGGTTCCGGTAGAACAAAAACTGGAAGGCGTCACTCTTACTGCCAGAAAAAAATTATTTGAAAGAAAGGTGGACCGATTGGTCTTCAATGTCGAAAATTCTGTAGCTTCACAGGGAGTTGATGCTGTGGAAGCACTTGCAAAAACGCCAATGGTTCGTGCCACGGATGATGCGATCAGTATCGCCGGGAAAAGTAATGTCGCTGTCATGATCAATGATAGGCTTCTGAATCTGAACGGCCAGGAACTGATCAATTACCTGAAAACGATCCGTTCGGATGATATTTTAAAAATCGAAGTCATCACCACACCGCCTGCCAAATATGAAGCGGAGGGAAAAAGCGGACTGATCAATATTGTGCTTAAGAAAAACTCCAGTCTGGGCTGGAACGGTTCCATTCAGACTTCGGGAAGTTCATATTGGGGAAGGCCCACAACATCGACCAGAAGTGGTGCCACTTTTAATTACCAGGGAGAAAAACTTTCGATTACCAGCAACTTATCTATCGGTGACAATTATTGGGAGAACCGTTCTTATAATTATCTTACCGGCACTACGGACAACAATTACTGGAAAACAAACAGTATCAATACAAACAATTACCGCTATAAAGGAGGTGGCTTAAAGGGTGAATATAAAATCAATGAAAAAAATCTGATCGGGTTCAATTACAATTATTCCTTCAGCAATCCGATCGAACAGGGTGAGAGTAAAGCCAGTATTTTTGATAAGGACGGCTATCTGGATGTTGCCTCAAATTTCAATAACAGAAACCGCAGAAATATTCACAATGCGAGTGCATTTTATGATGTGAAAATTGATTCTTCAGGAAGTAAGCTGAGTTTAACCGCGAATATGATGCTCAATAATTCCAATGCGAGAAATTTCTACAATACCATTACTTCGGACATTGTTTCTACTTTTGCAAATCCAGTGAGCAAGTACAGGATTTATTCCGGGCAGGCAGATCTTGAGAAAAATTTCGGTAAGATTAAAACAGAAGCGGGACTGAAGTATACCAAGATCAAAAATGATTCTGAATTTAATTTCTTCAATATTGAGAATGACCAGTATATGCTTAACACAAAAAGAACGAATACTTTCTTTTACAACGAACAGAATTATGCCGCCTATGCTTCCGCGAATTTTAAGATTAATGATAAATGGGACGCAAAAGCAGGACTTCGCTATGAATATACAACCCTGGAAGGAATTTCCATGAATGATGATTCTTCCGCGAAAATCAAATACGGGAAACTATTTCCTACCGCTTACATCAGTTATAAACCGAACGAAAATCATTCATTCTCCCTGAATTATTCAAGAAGAATTTCAAGACCGTATTTCGGAAATCTGAATCCTTTTAAATTCTATGTTTCGGAATTTGAGTACAGTACAGGGAATCCTTATCTGTTGCCGTCGTTCTCGGATAATATGGAGTTCGGCTATGTTTTAAATAATAATTTTAATGTCACCCTGTACTACAACAAAACGAAAGATGACTGGGACAGAATTCAGGTCGTGGAGGGGAAATCGAAATACAGTATTGTGAAAAATTTCTTTAATGAAGATCAGACCGGAATCAATATCAGTTATAATTACAACAAGCTGAAATGGCTGGAATCCAATGTTTTTGTGAATGCTTTTTATTCCAAAACAAAATCCTACGATCCAACGGCGATAGCTGCACCCAAGGGATACAGCGCCAATTTTAATGTTGATAATAATTTCTTTCTGAATAAAAACAAGACGCTTACTTTAATGTTTGGACTTTGGAGCAATCTCCCGAACAGAGACGGAAATACCTATTATTTTGCCAATACCTCCGTTTATACCGGGATGAAACTGAATCTGATGGAAAAGAAGCTTCTGATCAATCTGTATGTGAATGATATTCTGAACACCAACCGAAACAAAGGGATAGAATATTATCCCAACTATGACGTGGAATATTACAATAAAGGCATTACCAGAAACCTTTATCTTTCCGTAACGTACAAATTCGGGAACAATAATGTGAAAGGAGCCACGAAAGAAGTGAAATTTGAAGAATCCAAGCGGGCAGGCGGAGGAAATTAAACTTTATTTTATAATTTAGAAGCAGATACAATTTGACCATGCTGCTACAAAAAATACTGACCGGCAGTTTCCTGATATGTACAGGATTTCTGCTGGTCTCCTGCTCTAAAGACTACAAACCTGATTTCTTCAATGGTGAATGGCTATCCGATTCATTGGTTACCAAAGACAACGATCATTGGCGGGAATTTCTGCATTTTGAGAACGGTCAGGCCGCACGTACAACCTATTGGGGTAAAAAGTATCTGCTCAATAAGAATCTTCAGATAAAAGGATTGGAAATGTATGATCGTGACAAGGTCTTATTTCAAATAAAGGTTTTAGATTCCAACAAGATCATTGTAGAAGGAAAAGGTTATTTTGGAAGTTTTTTTCGAAGTGATTTCCAATTGGATCATATGAAAAAAGCGATATCAAGGGCTGAAGAAACAGAAAGACAAAGGAAAAGACTGATCGGCAAATGGAAAACTGTTGATTTTAAAACAATTTCTTTATCTACCAATGAGGAAGATGCATTGATCATACAATCGCCGGAACAAAGAAGAATAGCCGGAGTTCCAACCAACGAAATTACTTCTGTGGATTTCGGCTATAATATGCTTTTATTTCATTGCAATACCCGTACTATTCCCTTCGAATACAGCGCAGAACCTGACACCATAGAATTCCGCTCCGGAGACGTAATTTATTCTTTGAAATTTTATTTTGAAAAGGAAAGACTGATTATTGAATATCTTACATTCAGGAATATTTTAAATTCTATCACCCTTGAAAAAACTCAATAATCTGTTCTTGAGAAAATAATAAACTACACCTCCAGCAAGATAAGCTACAACATCCAAAATATCTCCTGTAAATCTTTCTGAAAGCATCGGGCAGACAACTTCAAACAAAATTGAAAGGTAGAGTGTTGAAGACAGAATAAATTTAAAATCGGGTTTCCAGTGATAGCCCAGAATGTTATTCATCAGATATTCTATGATATACGCGTACATGGGAACCGTGATAAAATCAGTCAGATGATTGCTCATCACCGGAATAACAATTCCTTTCCTTCTCAGAAAAATAATCAATAGCCAGACGGCAATTCCTAGCAAAAACCAGCATGAAATTTTATTTTTCATCACATATGAAGTATGGCCATAATGAATCCTATGATAATCTGCAGGATTTTCACCAGTGTTTCCTGTACCGCTTTTCCCTTTTGGGCGCTTCTGTTTTCAGCAGTTTCGTAATTGAATATTTTTTTTCCTTCCATCCCGGTAGATTTTATAATGCAAAGATATAAAAATTAGAACAAATGTTCTAATTTTGAAATATGATTTAAAGTCTCTTATATTTGGACTATGAAAACCAAGGATAAAATATTATCAAAAGCATTGGAGTTATTCAATGAAAAGGGCTACAACAATATCACCACGAGGCATATTGCAGCCGGACTTAACATTAGTGCGGGAAATCTGCATTATCATTTTAAGCATTCGGAAGATATTATTAAGATCCTTTTTTCTGAACTGATCCTTAAAATGGATGTTTTAATGAATGATCTCCGGAAAATAGAAAACAAAACGCTGGAAGATCTGTATCATTTTACTTTTTCAACCTATGAGGTTTTCTATTCTTTCCGCTTCATCTTCATGAATTTCTTTGATATTCTAAAAAAAATTCCGGTCATAGAATCACAATATGAATCAATTAACATCACCAGAAAAGATGAGTTCAGGGAAATTTTCGAAGGTTTTCAGAAAGACCATATTTTCAGAAATGACATTCCAGATTTTATCCTGGGAAGCCTCACCACACAGATTTTTATCATCGCAGACAACTGGCTCATCCACAACAGCCTTTCTTTTAAACTCAACAAAGAAGAGGCAGTAAAGCATTATGCATTGATTCAGATGAATCTTTTTTATCCTTTGCTTACTACTGAACAGCAGAAAATTTACAAATCAAAATATATCAGCTAATCATGATCATCAGAAAAGCAACTCCCGGCGATCTTGCAGAAATGCGCACCCTTTTTTCAGATACCGTCACTTCTGTCTGTAAAAACGATTATGACAGTGATCAAATCAATGCATGGAAATCCGGCGCGGAAAATGAAGAAAGATGGCTCAGGGTCATCGATCATCAATTCGTCATCGTCGCTAAAGTTAATGGTCAAATGGCAGGGTTTTGTACCCTTGATCAGGGAAATTATATCGATCTTCTTTTCGTTCATAAGGATTTTCAGCAACAGGGAATTGCCCGGAAAATGTATACCTTTATAGAACAGGAAGCCACGGTCCGCAAGGAAAAGATTCTGGCCGCCGATGTCAGTAAAACAGCGAGACCTTTCTTTGAAAAAATGGGTTTTAAAATGATCAGGGAACAAACCGTTGAGGTAAAAGGAATCGGTCTTACCAACTATAAAATGGAGAAAGAGTTAAATTAACCTGAGTTTGGGATAAGAAAATTAAGCGTTTTTAGAGAATTTTGAATTTTGGATTATGGATTTTGAATCTTATTATCCGCCACTAATTCACCATTCACTTGCGAAGCAAAATTCACCATTGACATGATAATTTTGAATTATTGATTTTGAATTTTATAAACACGCAGTTAAGAATTGACAATTCACTTGGGAAGCAAAATTCACCATTGCCTTATAAAAAATCTTTGTCATGCAGGAATCACAACCGGAATATCACCAGCTTAAAATATCAGTTCCCCAGGAATTTGAAAGTGTATTCACTCATTTTTATTTCGCGGAAAACGGTTCTTCCCATTCTGTGACGAAAACCCTGCTTCCCTCCTACCAAACGATTATGCTGTTCTCTTTCGGGGAAAATGTTTTTATGACCACTCAGGAAAATACAGTGGCTGAAGTGGACAAATGTGTTGTTTTAGGCCCTGTACGACAGGCTTTTGACTATACACTGCCTGTGGGAAGTTCTATTCTCGTGGCTAATTTTAAAGACAATGCTTTTTACCGTTTCTTCGGAAAAGCGATGATTTCCAGCCACGGCACTGACCCTGATGAGCTTTTGCAGGACAATTGTTTTACGGAACTCTGGCATCAGATCTCTGAATTCGATTCTCCACAGGAAAAAACCACACATATTCTTGAATTCTGCCGTCCTTATCTTCAGGATCAGGATGAAACAAGCCGCTTGCTGAGTAATTTTGAAAACATCGGTCTTAACCCTGTAAAAACCATTGCAGAACAAACCAGTCAAAGCGAGAGAAATATCCAGATGAAACAGAAAGATCAGTTTGGCTATTCCTCCAAAGAACTTGCCCGTTACAGCCGCTTTCTTAAAGCAATTACCCTCATTGAGAAAGAACAGGAAAGGAACAAAAAGATCGAATGGTTCAGTATTATTGATGAATGTGGTTACTATGATCAGAGCCAGCTTATCCATGATTTTAAGCATTTTATTAATATTTCTCCATCCAAATACGTAAAGTTCCAAAAGGATATCTGCCGCTCCGGATCGGACTGATTCAATTTCGTTTTCTTACAATTTTTGCGGCTTCTGCTGCTCTACATTTGTCTTATTCATTTAAACAATAAAAACGATGAGACATTTAATCATTTACGCACATCCCAATGAAAACAGCCTGAACAGCGGTTTGCTTCAAACCGTTATTGAAAGCCTGGAAAAAGACCAATACGAAATAGTAGTAAGAGACCTGAACAAAATAGGATTTAATCCGGTTTTCTCTCTGGAAGACATGCAGGGACAGTTCGCAGGGAAAATTGCAGACGATGTAAAAACAGAGCAGGACTATATTTCCTGGGCTGAACAGATTACATTTATTTACCCCATCTGGTGGACCGGGATGCCTGCCATCATCAAAGGCTATATTGACCGGGTTTTCAGTTATGGCTTCGCCTACCGATATGATCAGGGTGTACAGAAGGGATTGTTAAAAGGAAAAAAAGCAGTCATTATCAATACCCACGGAAAATCTCATGAAGAATATGAACGTATGGGCATGGACAAAGCGCTTACCCTAACTTCCGACAACGGAATTTTCCTGTACAGCGGTTTTGAAATCATTCAGCACTTCTTTTTTGACAAGGCTGATAAAGCAGCTCCCGAGGAAGTGAACATTTGGAAAGAGCAGATCAGAAACACGTATTCACAGCCGGTTTTTAACCTTTAAAATCAATAAAAATGGAAAAATTAGCAGCAAAACAGACCGTCGGTCCTCTATTATTCAGGACATATAAGCTAACCAAGAAAATCATTAAATACGCATTATTTATAACGATTCTTTATTTTGCATATAAAGGATTTATGGCATGGAATTAGCTGCAGGAGCGATAAGTAAAATTGTTTTTGAAACCTTTATTTTAAGCCATTAGGACTGTTAAACTGTTAAGAACAGTGAGTTTTTTTATAAATCTTAACTGATATGGAACTTTACAGCGGGTCTTAATGGTTTAGATATTGGATTATCATCAAAAAGCTTTTATATTTACATGATCAATGAAACATTTAAACAGCATATTGCGTCTTCCTTTTTTCAGTGAGTATTACTCCCCGGCGAAACGTTCGGGAAGACTTTCTATATCTGTAATTTAATAAGAATAATCTAATTTATATATAGAGCCCGGACAGCATTGTCCGGGCTTTTTTTGTTTTAAAAACCCAATTATTATGATCAGTACATTACAAGAAAATGCAGCCATCATCCTACCGGAAAACGGTCTGGAACAAAAACTCAAACAGGCTGAACAGGAAAACAGGAAATTAATTATCAAACTGGGATTTGATCCTACCGCTCCGGATTTGCATCTGGGTCATGCTGTCGTGCTCAAAAAACTGAAAAAGTTTCAGGAACTGGGACATCAGATCGTGATCGTGGTTGGAAGTTTTACAGCCCGAATTGGTGATCCGACCGGAAAAAACAAGGCCAGAAAACCGTTAAGTGTTGAAGATGTCAACCATAATGCGCAGACGTACATCAATCAGCTATCGAAGATTATTGATGTGGAAAAAACCAAAATTGTTTTTAATTCAGACTGGCTGGATGCCTTGAATTTTTCAGAGGTCATTCAGCTGATGTCAAAGGTCACGGTAGCCCAACTGATGCACAGGAATGATTTCAATAAAAGATTTACGGAAAACACTCCGATTGCTATGCATGAGCTTGTGTACCCTATCCTTCAGGGTTTCGATTCTGTACAGATTAAATGCGATATTGAGATGGGCGGAACGGATCAGCTTTTCAACTGTACCATGGGAAGGCAGCTTCAGGAAGTTCATCAGATGTCAGCGCAGGTTGTCATGTGTATGCCTCTGCTCAAAGGTCTTGACGGCAAAGAAAAAATGAGCAAATCACTGAACAACATTATCGGACTTACGGACGAACCTAATGATATGTTTGGAAAAACCATGTCGATCCCGGACAATCTTATCGATGAATTTATTGACCTTGCTTCTGATTTTTCTGCTGAGGAAAAGAAAGATTTACATTTAAAAATACAAAACGGCGAAAATCCAATGAACATTAAGAAACTGATCGCTAAGAATATCATTACCCAATACCATGATCACGCAGCAGCAGAACTGGCAGAAGAATTTTTCAGCAACCAGTTTCAAAGTAAAAACGCCGAAGAAAAAGTCTATGAACCGGTTTCTTTAGTTTCACTTCAACATCAAGAAAACCTGATCACATTGGTGGAATTGTGCAGTCAGCTTAAAAGTGACCTCAGCAAATCAGCAGTCCGCAGAATGATCCAAAGCGGAGGCATTCAGATTAATCAGATCAAAATAACAGATCCGGATGAAGAAATTGAATTACTCCCACAGACAAAGGTGAAAATCGGAAGAAGAGATTTTTTTGAACTCTTTTAAATCTTAAGAGTCGTGAGGTAATTTTCAATATATTCGTTTGATTAAATAAAAGTGATGAGCTATATTATGGTGGATATTGAATCGGATGGCCCGATTCCCGGAGATTTTTCGATGATCTGCTTTGGAGCGGTCCTTGTGAATGAGGAACTGGATACTACGTTCTACGGAAAACTGAAACCTATTTCGGAAAAATTCAATCCGGATGCTTTGGCGGTTTCGGGCTTCAGCAGAGAAGAAACGACGCAGTTTGATGATCCCAAAGAAGTGATGCTGGAATTTGAAGAATGGATTGAGAAAAACTCCAAAGGAAGACCTATTTTCATCAGTGACAATAACGGTTTCGACTGGATGTTTATCTGCTGGTACTTTCATCATTTTACCGGAAAAAATCCTTTCGGTTATTCATCAAGAAGACTGTCTGATCTGTATTGCGGGCTGGAAAAAGATACTTTCGCCCAATGGAAACATCTCCGTAAAACAGAACATACGCATCATCCTGTAGACGATGCCAAAGGAAACGCAGAAGTTTTGCTGTATATGAAAAAAGAAATGGGTCTGAAAATAGGTTTGAAATAATTTACAGATACAAGTACGTGGGAAGAAATACCGAAATTTATATGTTCGATAAGGAGAAGGCGTCTGCCCGTCTTTATGAGGATCTGCAACACAGAACATTCCACACCGGAACATTTAAAGCGTTTCTGGAAGACAGAAAAAAAGAAATCGGCACCTATGATATCACCCTTGAAAAAGTACTCGAAAAGATTAGAAATGACATCAATACCATAACGCCCGATGAACTGTTTGAGATCAATATTTTTCTCAGCGAAGATATGTATTCAGAATATACAGGGAGCGATTATGCCACAAGGGAAAAATATTTTGAGGAATTGTATGACCGTTATGGACTTATCCGGCTGTATGAACTTCCCACCTCAACGATTTGTACCAGCTATATGTTTCAATATGCGAACTATACGCATTATTTCCCCATTTACGAACTGGAGAATTATGGATTAAAGAAATGTGACGGCGGTATTAATATAGATTCAACAGATTTTTTAAAATTCAATGATTATATGATCCTGCTGATGAAAATGATCCTGGATAGAAAAATGGACGGTTATGAATATGACTTTACAAAAAACGAAGAGGACATCATCCAGCGTATAACGGCACACCATCAGAATAATCTGATTCTGTTCAAAGAAATTGAAAGTGAATGTGATTTTATAAAAGACTGTTCCTCTGATGAAAAGGGTCCTTACGCACAGACCATCTACTATGCCTATGCCTTTTTTAAACAGTCCATTGAAATGAAACTGAGAATTAATGCGGAAAAAAATCCTAGAATCGTTATCTTAGATTCCTATTAATTCTTGGCGGATAACAACGATCTGCCTCAAAAAATCAGATCTCCTACACAACCTATGAACAAGACGATCACCTATAGAAAAGCCTCAGAAAACGACATTGATTATCTTCTTGATCTAAGAACGAAAACCATGAATCAGCATTACGCAGATTCCAAGCTCCCAACGGACAGAGAAACAACGCTTCAGAGAATCCTGTATCAGTTCGACAAAGCCCATATCATCCTTTTAAACGATAAACCTGCCGGATTATTGAAGATCAACAAGACTGATGAAAAAACAGAAGTTCTGCAGCTGCAGATAGACCCCATCCAACAAGGGAAAGGGCTTGGAAAAATGATTTTAACAGCTATTCTGAGAGAAGCTTCCGAAGCAGGAAAAACAGTAGCATTAAGCGTCTTAAAAACCAATAAAGCCCAACATTTATATAACAGTCTGGGGTTTAAAACTGTAGATGAGGATGAGCATTCTTATTTTATGGAATTTCCCCTATAGGAGCCTGCAATCATTTTATTAAATTATCAAGCCATACATATACATCAATATCACCGGGAATATTTAATTTCTTTCGTAATTTATATTTTTTCGTCTGCACGGTTCTTACCGAAATATAAGTGTATTCTGCGATATCCTTGGTAGAAAAATTCAAATACAGATAGGCACAAAATCTTAGCTCTGAACTTTGAACAGCATCATTAACAGACAATATTTTCGCCGAAAATTCAGGAAACAACTGATTGAATCTTGTCAGAAATTCAGGTTTATTGCCTTTGGCAAGTAACACAACTTCTTTAAACGATTCATTATATTGATCCATTCCGGTTAAGTCACTTAAAGGAATATCTTTTTTATCCAGAGTCTTTTCTTTATATTTTTTATAAAAAAAGAAGGCAAAGTAAATGAGTCCTGTACTGACCACAAGGATGATGACCAGTGTATCAATCAATATTTCATTGCTGCTTTTCAGATTTTGCATTTGCTTTCGGTCTCTGATATCCAAAGACTTATTGAAGTTGATACCTGTCTTACTGTTATTTTTCTGGAGCTCAACTATTTTCTTCAAATAGTAATTAATACTGTCCTTTCTTCCCTCTCTTTCATATAATTCGAGCAAGGAGTTATATACAGCAAGCTTAGTATCATACCTTGGCAAATATTTCTCTTCGATTTTTTTGGCCATAAGATAGTAGTTCTGTGCTTTCCCATAGTCTTGATCCTCCATGTATACAGATCCGGCAGTCTGGTACGTATAATATTTAATATCTGCATTTCTCACATCATCCAAATGGTCAGCATTCCCTAAAGCTTCTTTAATGTACATTCTGGCTGAATCCAGTTTATCCATACCAAGATAAACAGCCGCTAAATAAGCAGTAGATTTATAACTGTCTTCGATTTGAGCCTGATGTTTTTTCCCGGGTATCATGTCAAGGTTTTTTTTCTCCCGGCATAATTTTGAAATTTTATATGCCTCCCTGAAACATCTTAAAGACTCAGCATTATTTTGCATAAATATATTGATGCTTCCCCGCATTAATAAAATAAAATAATTATAATAAGGGTAATTTTTGGCCCGAGGTTCTGCAGAAAATTCATTAAGCTCGTCTAGTGCTTTTACATATTCTCCTGAATATATGTATATATTGGACTGCAAACACTTCAAACTGAAAAATTCTTCCAAACTTGTATCTGCAGTAATTAGCTGCCTGCTGTTTATTTTTTCAATATACTCTAAAGCTTTCGCATTATTATCGTTTTTGCTGTAAATCCGGGCAATTTTGAGATAGCCTGTCCCTTCACATGCCTCACATTTTTTTATGATATTTTGAATTTTCAGAATGTCTTTATCATTTGCAGGCATGAGATCTATATCACGGATGATTTTTTTTAGCTGATCATCCGTCAGATTTTGAGTACAGCTGAAAGAACCTAAAAACACACTTAATGAGAAGAAGAAAAAAAATAATTTTTTTACCATTTTTTAATACTATTTAATTGAATGCTAAAATAAAAACACTTATCCTCTTTATAACATACGTATTACCTACTACATTTTGATAATCAAATATTTAAAATAAAAATTTATGAAAAATCAAATGACTATTTCTCAATTCTCTATTAAATGTTGTTTAAATAAAATCCTGTTTCCAAACACCCAACCTGAATAATCCGGTCCAGACTTTTTCTGCTTAAGCATATTTATTAATTCTTTATCCAAAAATAGCTGAGCCTAAAGTCTTATTTTACACTTCCATACATTTACCTGATGTCCTTAAATATCTACGTATCCCATACTGCTTCTGCTGTGTTCCTTTTTTGGAGTGCTCATATTTTAATGTAAATACCTAATTTCGGATCATTCAAAAATCGTCACGTATTTTTTTCATTAGTGTTAGTGTATTTTTTAAACTTGAGCAGGCTGGCTATTTCAAAAACAGCCTGTCTTAAGTGTTAGAAAGTTTCAGAACCATCCCATATTACCTTAGCAATTTTTTAAATCTTATACCTATTAACAATTAAATTTTTTTTTACATGCAAACAAAACTACTTTTTCAATGGACTATGATCATTTTCTTCATGGCTCTAAGTCCAAAAAGCTTCGGCAGAACAATCATTCTTAACATCAATAATGCCAACTCAGACGGCTCTCTTTATCAGAGAAATGAAAATGTTGTCATTGGAGACAAAATCAGGTTTACCAATAATTTACCGTACACGATTAACCAACAAAACAGCAGCTTTATCAATGACGGGGCAGGCAGTATTCCTGTCAACATTCCTCCTGGAGGCTTTCATGAGATAGAACTAACTTCTGCCTCAAAAACCCAGTTTACATTTGTTCATATGCTTATGGCCCAAAACAAATACTACAACAGCAGGATCAATCTAACTTTTCCGGCGGCTTTAGGGGTGGACGATACCGTAAACAAAACAAAAAGTAAGACCCAGGTTTTTCCGAATCCATGCAGTGATGTCTTGAATATCACCTCGGCAGAAAACATCAGTGGACTGGATCTTTATGATGTCACAGGGAAATTACTGTTTACTCAAAAATCAACAGGTTCAAAGGAGGAAAACAAGGGAAATATTAAAATGAATTCTTACTTAAAAGGTAAATATTTTTTAAGGATAAGAAATACTGACGGCTCATCTTCTGTAATAAGCGTTGCTAAAAAATAATTGAAATAGCTGACAAACCCAAACTGGTAAATTATACTTTCTTCCGGCTTTATTTTCTGGAATCATACTTGGAAAAAAAAGGCCGGAAGAAATTTTAGCACAATTTATTTATCAAAAGATTTTCTGAAAATCGCTTGCTTTTCTTTTCTGATTACCCCTAAATAAAACGATTGATATCAATTGATTGGATTAAAAATTACCCACACAAATTTTCTTTCTTTTCTTTATGTTGAAGAATTGCTTGTCTGGCTTTTAGTGAAAATTGCCTTGGTATTTCCGTTTATACCGTTTATACTCTCACGGTATAAACTACTCTTTATGGTCGCCAAAAACACGGTACTCATATCCGTACTTATTTTGGATACTGCTTCTGCTCATAAAATATTATAAAAATTAAATATCAGATCACAATTAGTTCACTCTATTGGTTCGCCAAAGTAACAAATATCAGCCTTCCCCCTTCTTCAGCAGACAAAAGTATTTTCTTACCATCCGTCAGTTCCACCATAGATCCCGGCGGAATCTCTTTCTGTTCCGTAACATCCTTCATCGAAGTCAGACTCTGATTCACCAGCACCCATCTTCCTTCATGAAAAGTGAAATATCCGACAGGCATTTTATCCTGCATCGTAAGGTTTTCATTTCTGATAACCTTTCTTGACACATGCCATTTGAATAAATACTGATTGTTATAAACCATTAGTCTGTGGTTTTCAGGTTTCCAGACTTCATCATCAAATTTAAAATACAGATCCAGTACAGGAAGCGGTCCCCGGTGTGGTGTTCCACAGAAAGGGCATTTCGGATTGCTGGTATTATCGAAGACGTACCATTTTTCGGTACATTCCGCATTGTAGCAAGGCTGAATCAGATCGGCGGTCTTTAACAGCGCGGTTTCCCATTCATTGGCGGTGGGACGTCTGATCGGATCGTGAAGCCCGTCTATAAATGCTTTTTTAAACAGTTCGGAAAGATAAGGACCCGCAGCCGTAAAAGGAATTTTCTGAGGATCACCCCAGAATGCGTCCCATTTTCTGAGATGATCCGCTTTTACCTGATTGGACGGATCCTGGAAATGTTCTATGAATAAAGCTTTTTCACCCATTGAAATCACCTCATCTTTTTCCGAATCCAGATCCCAGATTTTCCCTCCTCTCAAAGGATGTCTTCTGAACAGGTACATATAAATCAGCACCGCCAGTGCATGAAGATCTGTTTTCTGATTAGGGAGATGCCTTCCCGGATCCTGCATGCTCAGATGTTTGGTCTTTAAAACTTCGGGAGCAATAAAATCTGCCGTTCCTATGACTTCCGGCGGGAAGAGTTTCGGAACAACCAATCCGTCTATATCAATGATGCAGGCAGATTTCGTCACAGGATCTATCAGAATATTGTTGTAGGAAAGATCGGAGTGCGCCAGTCCCATCTGATGAAGCTTTTTCACGCCCCTGCTGATATTGATGGTAATCTGAAAATAGCTCAGCCAGTCCCCAAGTTCCGAATGATCCAGCCTCAACGGATATTGCTGATTCCTGAACATCGGAGCCGTAAACCATTTCCCGACTTTATCCTGACCCTGAATATTATCTGATCCGATATACCCTTTCGCAAAGAAGAATTTTTTATGGTAAATGGGAACCACAATTCCCGTCAGCTTATTTTTTTCTACAATATCATACGGCCATCTGAAAATTTCATTCAGAAAATAATCTGATGAATTTCCGTTTCGTATATTTCCGAGATACGTGGAAACAATCCTCATGAGACGCTCTTTCTGTCCGGCATCCAGAGGAGTCCGGTAGAAGGCCACCACATATTCCCTGTCCGGCGAAAAATAAACATCTTTCACTCCGCCTCTGATTGGGCTTTCGTCTACGTATTCATAGGATTTTGCTGTATCCAGGATAGAAGCAACGGTAACGGTTTTTTTCATGTTTAATAGATTATGGCCAGTGTTCTGTCATCATGATTTCCCCGGCTCCAGAAATCGGTCCAGGCAAGAAGCTGTTGATCAATATGATTATCGTTAATAAAATCTACTTTCGCCCGGTCATCGTTGTTTCCGGCCAGATCATTAAAGAATGCTTTCCAGCTGCCGATATCTTCAAGCTTACTTTCTGTCACGAATTTTGGATCGTAAATACCATCCGTCATCAGTACGAGATAAGAAAAATCATGAACGCAGTTTATTCCAAATCTTGAAGCCGGATCATCGTTGAAAATCTCTTTCATCGTGATGAAACGGGTTCCGCCACCAAATTCTCCAATATCCATTTGATTTAAAAGTTTTACTTCAGAAAAATCCGGACTGATCAGGTTGATCGGGCAATCTCCCACTCCAAAAGTGAGAATGACATAACCGAAATCAAACTTTTTTGTCAGTACAAAAATCAGTGTCGTATGGAAATCCTTTATCGAAAATGAATGCTCTGTTGCCATTTGATCCAAAACATCATAAACATGAAGAATGCCTTTATACAGAAGTTTTAAAACGTTTTCTCCCGCTTCGGACCGTGTTTCTTTTGATGAATCAGAACCATTGTAAACGATTTCAATATTTTGTTCGATTATGTTTAAAGTTTCTTCTGAATTGAAAAAACTGTTTACAGAAACCACTGCCAGTCTTGAACCTTCTCTTGCCATAACAGCAGAACCGGCACCATCTGCCATGGAAACAATATTCCAGCCTGCAGGAAGTTGATTTACAGCAAAATCATCATCTCTGAATTTTCCTTCATGGGCATGGGAACGTCCTCTTTTTGAGACAACGGTGATTTTTTTATCCAGAAATTTCCCTTTGTAGGAGGTTTCATCGGGTTTATGGTAAATATTGTTGGTGTCGGATGGAATGTTTTTCCAAAGGTCTTTCGGATCTGCATTGACGAACAGATGAACTTTTTTGATCTCTGCAGTGGTTTCATCATGGATATGACAGAATTCAATATCCAGATCATGGACAGTGTTTACATACGGAATTCCGGATATTGTATTGTTTTCGAAGGTAAGTCCTGTCTCCTGAAGATTGGCGATATTTTTAATCTTTATATTCGGAAAGTCATCCATCTCAAAACGGTGTTCATAAAACTGCTTTGAGTTGGCATTTTTAAGCACCAGATGAACTTCTTTAAATTCTTCAATTTCTCTGTAAATAAGAGCTTTTTCCATGGTTCGTGTTGGGTTTCAGCAATAGGATTTCCTTTCGTTATCCCAGCGTTCGGTTAATATCAAATCCTTCGCTGGAAAATCCGTAATAATCCGAAGTTCCGCACCATGGGCATTTGTTGTACCCTTCTCCCTTCAAGCAATGAATTCCGCCACATGAGCAGGTTGCCAATGCAATGGGATTGGCACAATGAGGACATGACGTGCCTCCCTGAAGTTCTTCAATCGAAATTTTAAGATTATTTTTCTGGGAAGAAGAAAGCCTGTAATAGGATTTTTCATCAATTTTATAGGCTCCATCCAGTCTGTAATATCTGGTAGACATTCCCGGTATGCTTGATTCGGCGAATGTCTTTTTAAATTTCATTAAATACAGTTTCTCTGTTTCTGAACATTTCCCGTTTAAAACAACAAAATTATTGTCCGGAAACTTCTGCTCGAGTTCAGGGTTTACTTTTTCAAGGATAATAGAATCGATTTTGGAAAGATTAATTCCTTCTTTATTGGCTTCGGTAACACTCTGGCTTGTTGTTTTAATGGAATCAGTCACCCATTTGAAAAATTCTTTATAAGAATTTTCATCAGAATTGTTGAACAATAAAACATTGTCCGACAAGGTTCCAAGCAGTTTATAATTGGTATTTTCTCCTATCGAAACCGCAATCGTATTGGATTTTCCGTGGTATTTATTATTCCATCTTTCAATCGCTTTTGTAGCATCATCGGTAGGAACGCCGTCTGTAAAAAGAAAAACAATCGGTTTCCAATCACCTTTTCTTTCATAAGTTGTTTTCACAATATCCCTGTCTATGCAGTCCATTACTTTAATAAGCCCCTGAGACAGCGATGTACCACTACCAATCGGGATCTTCGGCGGATAAAAACTGATGATATCCTGAAGCGGCGTAATAACCTCAGCCTCTCCCGCGAAACCTATAATAGAAATATAGACCGTTTCCAGTGAATACGGATCTTTCTTTAATTCTCTGATGATATTGGCAATACCTTCCTGTACCTGCTCAATAGGTTCTCCAACCATAGATTCGGAGACATCAACTAAAAAATAAATGGGCAGTCTTCTCATGATTATAAAGACAAGTGATTTAGATAATAATATTAAGCTCGGATGGCGGCGGAGGCAGCGGTGTACTTTCTCCCGTTCCCTGTGATTTTCCTCCCATCGTAATGGATGAACTTACCCATTTGAAAAATGAGGACAGTGTAATCGCATCGGTAGTATCCAGTTTTACCACGTGATCTGTAAGCTCCTTCAGGAACTGTTCATCTGCTTTTGGACCTGCAGCACAACCTACGATAGCCCCAAATTCAAGATCTCTGATCACCGGGATCATCTGTCTGTATTTCTGGATATCAGATGGTTTTCCGTCTGTAAATATAAACAGTAACGGTCTCCAGTCTTCTTTTTCATCCGAAGAACCTCTGATCAGTTCTTTCTCCACAAGTTCCGCAACCATCTCCAATGCTGCACCGGTATGGGTGGGTCCACTGTCCGGGCAAGTAATTTCCATAGGATAAAAACTGGCCAGATCGGTAAGCGGAATGATATTTTTAACCTCACGGTCAAAAGTGATCACGCTCAGATGAAGGCTGTCCATTGCCTGGGGATCTGCCCGGAGCATGCTTATCAGCCCGTTAAATCCATTATTGAGTGCCTGGATGGGTTCTCCGTTCATAGAACCTGAAGTATCCAGTAAAAAGTATGCTAATAGTCTCCTGCTCATGGTATGGTGTTAATTTTGAAGCCGGCAGCGAAAGTTGAAAACTTTCCTGCCGGCTTTTTAGTTTAATCAATATTCAGGTTTAATTGCTGTACGCGTACTGCTTAAGGATTTCAATAAAGTTATCCGTCTGGTGAGGCTCTCCGATAGCACGGAATTTCCAGTCGCCATTATGACGGTAAGCTTCGGCAAAAACCATCGCACATTTCCCATTCATACTTGCATCGCCTGAAAGACTGTATTTTGTAATCTCTTTACCTTTCGCATCTACTGCTCTGATAAAGGCATTTTCAATCATTCCGAAATGCTGGTTATTTTGTTTTCCCTGGTAAATTGTCACCAGGAATAATATTTTCTGATAGCTTTCATCCAGCTGGTCAAGTTTCACGATGATCTGTTCATCATCACCATCTCCGGCACCGGTTCTGTTGTCTCCGGTCAGCCATATATTTCCGCTTGGATGCTGCATAGAATTAAAAAAGACCACATCACCCTGATAAAGCGCGATCTGTCTTCCGTCATTCGTCTGTACCGTTTTTCCCAAATTGGCTACTTTACCGTTTCCGTCTAAAAGAAATGCAACGGCATCAAGATCATATTCCGCCTCTTTGCTGAACAGTTTTCCAAAGAAACCGCCCTGCTTTCTTACATCCCATCCTAAACCGATCGTTACTTTTGAAAGATCGTAAACATTTTCTCCACGGTCATTTTTTCTTAAATCAATCGTCTGACCTTTCTGTAAATTAATTGCCATAGTTATCGTTTTGTGTATTTGAAAATATAATTATTTAATGATCTGCCCTTTGTAGTATTTCTCCAAGAAGAAAGCAAGGTCTGCTCTATAACCGATACCTGAGGCTTCAAATTTCCAGCTTCCGTTTCTTTTGTACAGTCTCCCGAATTCTACTCCGGTTTCGATAGAGAAATCTTCATCAAGCTCATATTTTGCGATCTCCTGATGGGTGCTGTTATCCACAATTCTGATGTATGAATTTCTCACCTGCCCGAAGTTCTGTTTTCTTCTTTCAAAATCTTCAATGGTCACTACAAAAAGTATTTCTTCCGCTTTCGGATCTACTTTTTCAAGATCTACAATAATCGCCTCATCATCGTCCCCATCACTGTTTTTACCACTCGGATCATCTCCTGTGTGAGTCAGTGCTCCATCAGGAGACTGGAGGTTATTATAAAAAACAAAACATTCCTCATTGATTAATTTTCTGTCTGAGTCAATCATGATGGCAGAAGCATCCAGATCGAAGTCGAAACCTGTTCCTTCATTCGGGTCCCAGCCCAGTCCTATCGTCATTTTTGTCAGCCCTATATCGATCTTTTGTCCTTTCTGTAAATTAATTGCCATAGTGTTTTAGATTATTAATTATTTTTTGTTTAAGATAAATTCGATTTGCGAATTGACCAAATTTATTGATAAAAAAATAAATGACGTGTGATCACCACGATAAATGTTTAATTTTAATAGGGTTTTAACATAAGATATAGCTTCAACGACGGCTATCTATTTTCATTTGATATGCGAAAAAAAAATAAACCTTATAGCCTTTGAAACCTATAAGGTTGGTTGTAGTAAAATCGACATTAAAAAAGCCCGGTTAAAAAACCGGACTTCTATAGATTAAAAAACTTTCGTAAAATTAATTTTTAAATTCCTGATCGGAAACTGCCTTTTCTCTTGCTTTAGCCAGCATCGGAATAGAAATCAGTCCCATGACCAACATAATGGTAATCTGCAACGGAAGTGAAATAAATGAATAGGTCAGTCCCATTTCGCCCCCTAATTCAGCACTTTTACCTATAGAGATGAAAAGCGCCATAAATCCGAATTTCATCGCCAGATTGAAAGCGCCTATGCCGCCACTGGCAGGAATAATCATTCCCAACGTACCGACAACAATAATAAAAAAGCCGTCAGCAATAGTAAAATTGGAGGTTTCGGGCAGTGCAAAACATACAAGATACGCTGCAAAGTAGTATGAAATCCATATTCCTAATGTATACAGGATGAATTTCCCTTTTTCTTTCAGCTTAAATATGGTTGCCAGTCCTTCGAAAATCCCGTCAATAAAATTCACGATCTTTCCTAAAAACGGAACGTTGGCGAGTCTCTTTCTAAATACAAAGAACCCTACCGTACCTGCAGCCAGTATCAAAAGAACCAGCAATACCTTATTGGGATTGATATTAACACCTGAGTTTTCATAAAAAGACAGAATAGCGTCATATTTAAAGAGCAGCGTTAATCCAAGAAATCCCATCATACATATAAGGTCTACCACTCTTTCCAGAATAATGGTTCCGAAAGACTTGTCTACCGGAACTTTTTCCACCCCATATAAAGCGGTAGCTCTTGCCAGTTCACCACTTCTCGGAATGGTAAGATTCATCAGATATCCAAAAGATATGGACCAAAGTGAGTTTGAGTTTGAAATTCTGTGCCCCATGGGTTCCAGCATCAGATTCCAGCGCACAGCCCTGAACCAGTAAGCCAGAATACCAAATACAGAAGCAAAGAGTACCCAAAGATAATTGGCCTTGGCCAAAGATGCCTGAATCACTTTAAAATCAAGACCTTTTAAGGCAAGCCATAAAAAAAAGCCTGCAAAAGCAAGCGATATTACTATTGTTAGAATTGATTTTAAAGGATTCTTTGATTTTTTCTCCATGGATCAGGTTAGAAGATTTGTTTTTTCATCCGGGAAAACGATTTTCGGCTGGAAGACTTTGGCTTCTTCAGGCGTCATCTGCGCATAAGCAATGATAATAATGATATCATCACGCTGTACTTTTCTTGCAGCCGGCCCGTTCAGACATACTTCTCCGGATTTTCTTTTCCCTTTGATAACGTAGGTATCAAAACGCTCTCCATTGTTCACATTGACGATATAGACCCTTTCTCCCACTACCAGTCCGGCAGCTTCTATAAGATCTTCGTCGATCGTTATACTCCCAATATAATTTAGGTCTGAGGCCGTAACCCGTACCCTATGGATCTTAGACTTGAAAACTTCTATTAACATACTGCAAATTTATTAATAAAAATTAATAAATCGGTCTTTTGAAATCATTTTAAAACTCCCACAAACCCAGCCATTTAATTTTATATTACACAAGTTTTCAAGGCATTATTTATAAATTCTACAAACATATCCTTAAAAATATTAATACTTTATACGAAATTCAGGATTTAATAAATGGAGTAAATAATATTAATTTTTTGCTAAAGTCAATACTCATAAGCATTTGGCATGATTTTAGTGAGCCGTAACGTAGATTTTACGTGAAAAGTCAAATTATCATATTTTAACTGTTTTCACCGAAAAGCAAAAAAATTTTATAAGTTTTAATAAAATAATTGCACAATTAGAAAATAGTATTATATTTGCTATAATTACGAACTAACTTTAATATTAAAAATTATGAACAAGTCTGAATTAATCGACGCAATCGCAAAAGATGCAGGAATCACTAAAGTTGCAGCTAAAGCTGCTTTAGAATCATTCATTGGTAATGTAACTACTACTCTGAAGAAAAAAGACGGAAAAGTTTCTTTAGTAGGTTTCGGTACTTTCTCAGTAGCTGAGAGAGCTGCTAGACAAGGTATCAACCCTGCAACTAAAAAACCGATCAAAATTGCTGCTAAAAAAGTTGCTAAATTCAAAGCAGGAGCTGATTTATCTAATGCAGTTTCTGGTGCTAAGAAAAAATAATCATTCAGATTAAGAAAATTCAAGGGCCGTTTCTCAGGAAGCGGTTTTTTTTGTGACTTTCGGGAGCCTCAGCCACCCAGAGATCTTGTCATCCCCAGAATTCGGAAGGCATTTACAGATGACCGCAATGTTTTTATTATTTCAGGTTTTGGCTAAAGTCTTTATGATGCCATAAAATTGAAAGCGGGCTAAAGCCCGCTCCTATTGAGTTTTAAATAATATTTTATATATAGTATACATTGAAATTAGATTCAATCAGTCCAGCACCTATTAGAATAAGAAACGCCACCAAATTCGGATATCACTCATCAGAACTCCCATCTTCCAACATCCACCTTCCAACATCTAATTTCTAGCTTCTAATTCCTACGGTGCCAATCGTGAAATCTTCCAGTCCAGACCGTCAAGCCTGTAAATAATCCTGTCATGAAGACGGTTCGGTCTTCCCTGCCAGAACTCAATTTCGTAAGGTTTTGCGATATATCCGCCCCAGTTAGCGGGTCTTGGTACTTCGCTGTTTTCGTATTGTTTTTCGAGTTCTTTTAATCTTTCTTCCAGGAATTCTTTATTTGGAATCACCTGACTTTGTGGGGAAACAGCAGCTCCCAGCTGGCTTCCTTTCGGCCTTGAATGGAAATATCCGTCACTGAGATTTTCAGCTATTTTTTCAAGATCGGCTTTGATAATGATCTGTCTTTCGAGGTTTGGCCAAAAAAAATGAAGGCAGGCCTTGTGATTGTTTTCTATGGCTTTTCCCTTTCTGCTGTCGTAGTTGGTATAGAAAATAAACCCTTCGTAGGTATATTCTTTAAGTAACACCATTCTCGTCCTTGGACATCCGTCTTCTTCTAACGTAGAAACCGCCATGGCATTGGCTTCAGAGACCGTCGGACTGGTGTTGGCATCCAAAAACCAGTCTCTAAACTGTTCAATGGGATTTTGTTTTATCTCACTTTCAATAAGTTGGGAGTTCTCATACACTTTTCTTTTGTCGTGCAGGTTTTCCATAAATATTTTTTATTAAATTTGAGTATGAATTACTCATACAAAGGTAAAATATTAATTTCCACCCCTGACATTTCCGGAGATATTTTTTCGAGGTCCGTCGTGCTGATCGTTGAGCATAACGAAAGCGGTGCCTTTGGATTGATATTGAACAAGAAAAACAGCCAGATGAGTAATAAGTTCAAAAACTTTTTTGACTTCAAAATAGAGGTCTATGACGGCGGACCTGTAGAAAACGACAAAGTCTTTTTCATCGTTAAAGAAAAGAAGGTTACTGAGATCTATTCCGAGATCAGCAAGGATTTCTATATTACGGAAGATATTGAAAGTATTATCAGCGCGGTATTGAATAAGGAGCTGAGTATTCATGATGTAAAAATCTTCTCAGGCTATTCTGGATGGGCTGCCGGACAACTTGACGAGGAAGTTCAGAGAAAACTCTGGACGGTGGTGGATGTCTATAATCTGGATTATACACTTCCCAATGACCATACGCTTTGGAAATCGATTATGCAGAACCTGGGTGGAGAATATCTGCTTTGGGCCAACTCTCCTGAGGATATTTCACTTAACTAACTGAATGCGTTTTTGATACGCTGTGAAAACATTAACAAACTTTAAGATTATGTTAACCAATTTTAAAGAAAGAATTCACGTTATTTGAACAACCAAAAATCACTACCATGAGAGGATTTAAACTACTTGCTTTATCAGCCTTTTCCGCTTCATTTTTATCCTTTACCCCGATCAACAAGAAATACATCGTTATCGATGCCGGACACGGCGGAAATGACATGGGATCTGTTTATGGAAAAATCTCAGAAAAAGAGATTACTGTAAATATTGCAAAAGAGATTAAAAAATTCAATGAAAATCAGGACCAGTATGAAGTGATTCTCACCAGAGATTCTGATACTTATCCTACTCTTCAGGAAAGAACGGCTATGATCAATAAGCTGAATCCGGAAATCGTTATTTCTCTTCATATGAACAGCAACCCTGAGAAGGAAACTCCGAAACAGGGAACTGAAGTATATGTTCAGAACACTGAAAATTCAAAAAAACTTGCTGAAAAAATTTCAAAGAAATTTGATGTTGCCAAAATCGAGGAACGCAATCTCCACATGCTGAGAGAGACGAAAGCACCCGCGGTTCTGGTAGAGCTTGGCTTTATGAATAACACCAAGGACAGAGATTATGTTACCAGTGAAAAGGGGCAAAAAGAAATCGCACAAAAATTCACAGATATCATCCGTGAATACTAAATAAAGAAACAATTTCTGATTAAATCAGAATAAAACCCGGTAAAGGACTTGGGTACTTTGTTGTTTACCGGGTTTGTCAATTATTGAAAACTATTTTTCCAGCCTTCCACCATTTCTATAAAGCGGGAGCTTTCAAAAGTTTTATTTCTTATTTTACCAACAGAAAATACACCTTTCTCGTCGGAGATCATTAAAATCTCTTCGGCTTTTTGTGATTCAAAAGCAATAATTTCATGCTCCTGAATATCCGCAAGGTTATTTTTATGCAGGAAAGTGACAAAATTTTCCATCAAAGGAGAAATGTATGCGCCTTCGGACTGCTTGGGAACTTTGATCACATTGCCTTCCAGAAACAATAAATTTCCTGAAGTGGTACGCGCAATTCTTTTATTGGGATTAAGCAGAATCACATCATCCAGATCATTTTCCTCTGCATAGATGCCTCCGTAAATATTTTCCGGACAGTGAACTCTGATATTGCTCAATAAGTTATTATTGACATTAATTTCCTTGGTAAGGTCCATTTCCAGGGGCCTCTGATGAACCGTAAGGACATCATCGGATTCCGTTACTTCATAAAAGTAGGACACTGAAGATTTTGAAACCGTTACAGCGTCATTATTCCTGAAAACCTGAAAATTGATAATTCCGTTTTGAATGCCTTTACCATCGATAACATCGTTATGAAAAAGGGTCTGAAAATACTCCAGCGTATAGGTAAGCGGAATGTTCATTCTCATCTTTCTCATGGAAGCCATCAGGAAGAAATAGCATTCTTCATCCATGATCAGTCCTCCGTTTCTTATGAAGAAAGAAACCTTAACTGCGTCGCCTAAAAGGAACGCTCTATTCTTTACATTTAACCCGTCTGATGTAAAATATTGATTTTCCAATTTTTGATGTGATTTATTTATAAAAAAATAATGAACGATAAATCGTTCATCAGTTTTACCATTTAATCGCGTCCGGCTTATGCCGCACCTAATTTTATTCTAAGGTTTTCTATCAGGTTTTCCCAGTACAATGCATTCTCTTCTTCAGAACCTTCTTCGCAGAAATCTGTAATATTCAGAGCCAGATCTTCTGTAATATCGTCTATTGTGATAGTCATTTCAAAGAAATTTTTAGTCCCCTCATCTTCTTCCCATCTGAAACGTACGAAACCTTCCGGCTTATATCTAATCAAAGTGGCCTTTTCGGCAGGTCCTCCGCCCCAGCTAAAAAAGAAATCATCGCCTTTCTCTGTAACCTCATCCGCAAACCATTCAGATAGCCCCTCCGCCGTTGCCAGATATTCATATAAAATCTCTGATAAACAATGCATTGGAAATTCGTAATGGACTTTATGTTTCGCCATATAATCTTTGTTTTTATCGTCCCGCAATATATAAATTAATTTTTTTATTACACAAAAAAGCAATTACTTTTTTAAAGAATCTTCATGATATTTATCACTGGTTTTAAAACTCTGTCGAATATGATTTTCAGGAGAAAAAATACCATGTAATGCATAAAAAAAGTCTCTCCGGAATGGAGAGACTGTATCATTTAATCTTCGTTCAGAACATCCAGAATGATCTGACATCCCTGTCTGATTTCGTCTGATGAAATGGTAAGTGGGGGAGAGATCCTCATGTACTCATTTCTATAGAGCTGCCAGAATACAATAAGACCCTTTTCCATGCATTTTTTGGCTACGTCAAGGGTATACTCAGGTGTCCCCAAATTAACGGCAAGCATGAGCCCCATTCCGTTGATATTTTTAATCTTCGGATGCACCAGAAGTTCCCTGAACAATTTTTCTTTTTCGGCCGTTTTTTCCATCAAGCCGCTTTCCAGGACTTCTTTCAAAGTAGCATGACTAGCCGCAGCAATTAAGGGGTTCCCTCCAAACGTTGTAATATGTCCTAATTTAGGCGAATGTGACAGTGTTTCCATGATTTCCCAAGAACTCATAAATGCACCTACCGGTACTCCGCCTCCCATTCCTTTCCCCATAACGAGAATATCCGGAACAATTCCGAAATGCTCGAAAGAGAACAGTTTTCCTGTTCTTCCGAATCCGGGCTGGATCTCATCAAGAATCAGAAGAGCTCCTACTTCTTCACATCTTTTTTTCAGCTTAATCAGATAATCCCCTTCAGGCACTAAAAACCCTGCTGCTCCCTGAATGGTTTCCAGGATCACACATGCTGTTTTTTCTGTAATCTGATGAAGATCATTTTCGTTATTGAATTCAATAAAGCTGACCATTGGCAATAATGGACGAAATTCTCTTTTATGGGTTTCGTTTCCTGATACACTCAATGCTCCGTGCGTATTGCCGTGGTATGAGTTTTTAAAGGAAACAATTTCTTCTCTTCCTGTATACCGTTTGGCCAGTTTCAAACTTCCGTCTATCGCCTCTGCTCCACTGTTCACCAGATAAGTGATTTCCAGAGGATCGGGCGTAGATTCTGCCAGCAGTTTACACAATGCAATAGGTTTTTCCTGTGCATATTCTCCGTACACCATGACGTGCAGGTATTTGTCCGTCTGTTCTTTGATGGCCTCTACCACCTTAGGATGTGAGTGTCCCAAAGTATTGGCAGAAACGCCGGCTACAAAATCCAGATATCTTTTTCCATCTGTTCCGTAGATATAGCTTCCTTCTGCTTTTTCAACTTCAAAACCTGCTGCAAATTTTGTGGTCTGTGCCTGATATATAAAAAAGTCCTTGTGCATCTCCATTGTCGCGAAAATTTTCAGCAAAGCTAAAAAAGATTCAGCACATGCAGAAATTATCCGTCGGGAATAAAAAAAATCACCCCTGATGATCTCAAGGGTAATTTAATATAAATAATAAAAAGTAGAAGACTGATTTAAAGTACCTTTTCCACCGTAACAAAGCTGTTATTAATTACGTTATAGGCAGTTGTTCCTCCAAGTTCTGAAATCGCTTCCAGGGTGATGTACTGTCCCTGAACGATATACACTGAGAAATCTAAGCTGATTTTCCGGACTGTACCATCGAAATTCACCGTATTTTCGAGAAGCTGAAATCTCTTGGCATCATTGACATATAAACTTGCTCCTAACCTGCTGCTGAAAGCGCCTGCTGCCCCTGTAAAATTCAGGTTTACATTCACTCTGTACAATCCGCTCTGACGGATATAAAGCCTGTTCAGATCTGCGCCTGTTGTTGCTGTATTGGTTTTAAGTTTTAACGGATCTGCTAAAAAATTAGGTTTATCAATCAACGAATTAATAGGAAGCATAACGGCACCTGAACTGGTATTGACCGGATTTATAGAAAATCTTGAAACGTTATCAGATTCTATTTCAAATGCTTTACTCCAAACTAGCCCGTCAAATACCATGACCTGACCCGTATTTTTTACAAACAGCAGCATTCCGCGTAAAGCTTCTATTCTGGTTACAGGTGCATTTACGCCTGTATTAGGCAAATCTGTAGCAGTTTCAACAGCAGGTAAACCAAACCCTTTGACTCCTGTTGCTTCACTTGTATTGGTGATATACATCATCACCTGATCATTACCATTCGCATTGGAATCGGGATTAGGTATATTGGTAAAATTAACCTGTGCGCTGTACATGCTTAATGAAAACATGAACAGGCAGAATATATATTTTTTCATGGTTAGTAGGCTTTAATTAAACGTGCTCCGATATATGAATTTATAGAATTGCTATCTGTCCCGTAAGCAGACAGAGATCCTCCTGAACCTCCAACAGTTGTTATCGTAGGAACAACCCTCAGTTCAGCACCTGCAGGCAAGGATACGGTTTGTGCGAAACTGGATGTTTTGCTTCCCTGGGTATCGATGATAAATACAAGAGAATAGTTCGTCTTGGTAACAATGGTTTCCCAGTCTGAAGCCGGTGTATATTTCACCTGTAATGTCAGTTTAAATTCCGTAACTCCCAATTGAGCACCTACACTGCCTCCCGTAAAACCAAGAGCTGCAGCTATGTCGTACATGCCGTTTTGTTTTATGGTCACCGAACTTGCATTTTTCAGAAGTAAATTATCCACAAGCACCTGACTTTTATTGTCCGGGGCAAGATAAACCGGTGCGCCCAGAGAAAGACATATTCCAAGACCAAAAGCCAGACAAGGAATGGTAATTCCTGAGGAAATGCCCAGTCTTGAACCTTTAGGCTGAAAAATCCCCTGTATCTGTCTTGCAGGATTCCAGGCAAAACCGTCATACTTATAATATTGGTCATCAGCTTTATTGTAGATAAGACCCCCTACAAGATTGGGATAGTCGCTGAAGAGATCTGATGATGCAGCGTCATACTTAGGAAAAGCGGTATAGGTCGTGGAATATGGAAGGATTACTCCTTTCGTTCCATCCTTTACTTTCAGTATATTCTGATTGCTGACAATATTGTCCCCAATCACTACTTGTGCATTTAAACCATATTGAAATAAAAGCACTACAATTACTATGATCTTTTTCATCTTATTGCATGTTTATTTTTTCGACAATAATTTCTGACACTGCATTTCCTGTTGTATTCATTGAAAAAGACAATACATTCCCTCCAATAATCCCGGTGCAAACTCCTGTTCCGATGTTCTGATTTCCATAAAACCTGAGGCGTAAGTTATCACCTGCTTCAAAGCTACCGATATACGTAAGAACCAATGACTGTCCTACATCAATGGATCCCGGCGATAAACTTCCTAAGGACAGTGCACCGCTGGTCGAACTGGTCGAATTGTTTGTAATAGGTCTCCAGGTAGTGGGAGTGGCCGCTGTGCTTGTTTCCAGGTCAACCTTTGAGTATAAATTAATGGTTACGCCTACGCATAGGGCCGGTGTTTTCACATCAATGGCGCCACTTTTAAAGGAGATTTTATACAATCCCTTTGTTTTGATATTAATGACATTACTGGTAGCAGCGGCAAGCGAGACATCTGCTGTCATATCATTATAGCTTGGACTGGCGCTTGTAAAAGGAACATCCACTGCTCCTCCGGCCTGTGGACAAAGCCGGTTGACTCCTCCACATCCCAATCCGCAGGTACCGCAATCTGCAGTGATGGCGGCGCTTCTTATGAAACGGGCCATCTTGTTGTTCTTCAATGTTGTTACGATGGGATCTGATATTTTCCACGTTGCTCCGTCGTTCTGTACAATACTTCCGGTTTCCCTGTTGAAGATAATGGAACTTTGGGTACCGTTTCCTGAAGTACCCGTAGCAGAAGTTGGCAGAGCAGCTGCTGTGTTGGACCTGGGCATCCGTGCTGCATTGTTGTCTTGTTTTACATGCAGAAGTGTTCTTTCGTCAGGTTGAAAACCGGGTACTTTCGCAATCCCAACCTGTGCGTTGATTCCTATAAAGCAAAGCATAGGAACCAAGAGGAAATAATTGATTTTCATTTGTAAATTTTTTTATCATTCTAGGTGTATTAAATGTATAAAATATTATTATTGAAAGAACAACCTTGGTGAAAATTTAATGTTAAATAAGAATGAAAGAATAAAAAACATAGATTTTAAGGGCTATTCTGCGACTAAGAAAAAAGCTTATCACTTAAATATAAGTCTATAATTTTACTAGATTTTCAAAATAATCCTGATTTTCGGGTAAAAATAAATCACCATTTCTTAATAAAAAATGGTGATTTATTGTTTTCGGTGAAAATTTTTGTTTCTTATTTTCGTACCCGTTTCGGTTTCTTGGCTTCTTCTTTGGCTCTTTCTTTATCTACGGCCTCCTGAGCTTTATCAAACAACTCATTATCAGAGGTATATTTAATTTCCTCGTAGTTAGGAGTATCTACCAGGATATCCTGCCATTTTCTGATCCGGTCTTTGGTATTCCAGTTAAAATCGGAAAACTTTCTCTTGTCCGGTTCTATCATACTCATGGGGTAGGTATCTGAATTAGCTCCGATGCTGCAAGATATAATCTGTAATCCGGTTTCTTCAAACAGGGCTCCAATGATCCCGCAGGTAGAAAGCGTAATCCCGATTCTTTGCGGCTGTTTGGTTTCCTGATCGACATCGTCTACATAAGCGATGGATTGGGCATTCCCCACGACTCTGGCTTCTTTGATCTCGTTATTCTGATAATAAACGGTCATGAATTTTCCTTTCACCTGGTTGAATTCGTCTTTCAGGTTTAAGGAATCAACTTTGCTTATCGCAAAAGCATTTCCGATTACTTTCAGTGAATCTATATTTTCAGTTTTTGTATTGAAATAGGCTTCTACTTTGTCTCCGGTCACCTGTTTTTCACCACTCCAAAGAATCGGATTGGTGTACATATGCATGATCCCGTCTGTTTCATTGAAGGCGATAGAATCTGCTCTTCCCTGTGCATTGGATTTAAAGATACGTCCTTTTTTATAGGCTCTTAAAAAGCTTTTCTTAATGGTAATATCCGCTGAATCAGGTCGCTGGTAAGAAAGGATTTTCTCTGCGGCAAAATAGATAGAGTCTTTTTCCATGATCTTTACCGCATAAGGGCTTTTAGTCATCATGGCTGAATCTTTCTTCTGGAAAACTTCTCCATATCCTCCTTTGAGGTATCTCCTCTCCTTGGGGTCATCCAAAGTAACGTTTCCGGTTGCTTTACCGAAACCAGTAATATTGTTAAAATACATATCGTCACCCGTCAGAATCTTGTCGTTATAGAATATCCTGGAGTTTTTATTAAGAAAAGCTTCCTTGGTCTCCATTCTGTACGTTCCTCTTTCCGTGTAAATCCTGTTTTTGGGATTCGCCCGGTTGGTGATCGTAGTAGGTCCAAAGAACTCAGCTACCTTGGTATTCTGGTTCTGTTTGATATTGGGACCTTCAATAATATAATCAGGACTGTCTATTTTTACATTCCCCACAAAATCGATCATTTTGGTATTGAGAAAATAGGTCGCCGATTTCGTGTACATCACATTTTGTGCATCACTGATCGTCCCTCCTGTATTGAAGTAGGCCTGATTGGCAAGCCTGTCGTAATAAAGAATGTCTGTTTTAATGGTCTGTTTCGGATCGGTAAGGACAACGTCTTTTTTGGCCACCCCTTTTTGGGTCACTCCGTTATATTCCATTTCATGTGCAGTAATTACAGAACCGTCTGCGTTCTGCAGTTTTGCATTACCAATGGCTTTTACAAGACTTTGATCGTTATAAAGAATAACCTCATCGGCATAGAGAACAGATCCCTGATGCTCTATCTGAACATGACCTACCATGTACTGGTTCCCTTCGTATTTAGTGTCTTTTTTAAATTCATCGGCATGGATGATTTTCACCTTATCTTCAGGACGTACAGCCGGTAAAGGCTTCCCTTTATTTTGAATATAAGGATCCATCTGCGTGGTTTTATTGTCCTGTGCGGAGCTGAACGCAGAAATAAAAATTAACAGAAAAAGGATTATTCTCATTGATTAATCATTCTTGGTACCATAGAAATACAGCGAATGCGAATCAATATTTACGCCAAATGCTTCTTCAATTGCTTCTTTAATTCCCTGGATTCTCGGATCGCAGAACTCGATGATTTCTTCAATTTCTTTATCAGAGCCTTTTTTGTAGATCACCAAATGGTCATGCTGCTTGTCAAAATAAGACTTCTCATAAGATGAAGAGGTCAATGTTTTTTCTCCAAACTGATGCTTACGGATCAAGCCTGCATCAAGGAAAATTTCAATAGTGTTGTAAATGGTTGCTTTTGAAACATGATATTTCTTCTGCATCATCAGGAGATACAGATCATCCACATTGAAGTGGTGATCCATATTATAAATCTCTTCTAATATCGTATATCGTTCAGGTGTGTTTCTGAAACCCTTTTCTAAAAGGTAATTTCTTAAAACATCCTTGATCAAGGCAATATTTTTTTCTTTTTGTATTGTATCCATCAAAAAAATTATCTACAAATTTATTGATTTTTATTTAAATAGACCTCATGGTTTACTGCCCGAACTTTTAGGAGTTGTGACGGATGAAGCCAGACTGCTCAATCTTGTTGTCATAAATCGTAAGTTCTGTGATAGGCGCAGACTCCACTTCCACGTTGTGTGAGGATACTCCCCAGGCCTTGAAATCATCGCTTCCGATGTACTTCACAAAATTGTAGATATTGAGTACAATCTTCTGTTTAACCGTTAAAAGTATATCGTTAATATACGTATTATCTATAATCACATACTTCAGATCCGGCGGGATATTATGAGCTCTCAGAGAAGGATGGCTGCTTCTTGAAGGAATGGTTCCATCAGCCATAAGATCTTTCAGGACCATATTAAAATAATCATTGATCCTTCTGTCTACTTTAAATCCTAAAAGGAAATTGACTTTGTATACAGTTCCCGGCAGGATTTCATCTACGGTATATTTAAAAGTATACGGATCTTCCTGATTGACAATACTTAATATAAAATAATGATCTGCTCTCTTCGGCTGCTTTTTGATAATGGAATAGATAATTTTAGATTCTACCTCATCATTTCTTTTAGCTCTGCTCAGGTAAGCAAGATTGGTTGCATATTTTGGAATGCTCTCATCCAACTTCATGTCTTTTATGATCGATACGTATTTCTCTATTTTTACAAACTGGATAAATGTTGTTTTTATCAGTCGCCCATTGTACCATGCGTACATAGAGATACCGATAGAACCGGCCAATACCACTGTAATCCAACCGCCTTCCATGAACTTGATGATGTTTGCACTAAAGAATCCTAGCTCAATAGCCAGATATACCAAGGCAAAGAATAGAATCAATGCTTTACTTACTCTGTGTTTTAATAACCAGAAAATAAGAAGAATCGTTGTCATCAGCATCGTGACTGTGATGGACAATCCATAGGCGGCTTCCATTTTTCCTGACTCTCTGAAATGGAGAACTACAATAATACAAAGGATGAGAAGCCCCCAGTTTATTCTGGGAATATACATTTGCCCTTTAACACCTGAAGGATAATCGATTTTCTGATTAGGCCACAGGTTAAGAGACATTGCTTCAGAGAAAATGGTAAAAGAACCTGTAATTAACGCCTGACTTGCAATAATTGCCGCGGCAGTTGCCAAAATTACTCCCGGTACGATCATCCACTCTTCCATGATTCCGAAGAATGGGTTGACTACAGAGAATCCGGGTTTTGCATGATTGGTTAAAAGCCATGCCCCTTGTCCCAGGTAATTTAAAATAAGCATGATTTTCACAAACGCCCAGCTCACTCTTATGTTTTTGGCACCACAGTGTCCCAAGTCTGAATAAAGAGCTTCGGCCCCGGTGGTACAAAGGAAAACAGCACCAAGAATAACGATTGCACTTGGAGAATTAGCAATAAGCTTGTACGCATAATAAGGATTGAAAGATCTCAGAATTTCGAAATTTTCGCTTAAATGCATGACTCCCAAACCACCTAAAACCAGGAACCAAACCACCATTACAGGTCCAAAAAACTTCCCGATAAAACTGGTTCCAAATTGCTGTACCACAAATATTACAATCAGAATCCCGATCGTAATAGGAACAACAGGGGTATGAGGATTATAAATTTCAAGACCTTCAATAGCTGACATCACTGTAAGCGACGGTGTGATCACTCCATCTGCAACAAGTGCTGCTGCCCCTACGATGGCTATAAGATACAGCCACCCTTTTTTAAGGTTTTTAACTAAGGAGAACAAAGCCAAAATACCTCCTTCTCCTTTGTTGTCTGCCCTTAGAGCAATGATTACGTATTTTATCGTAGTCTGAAGAGTAAGGGTCCAAATAATACAGGAAAGAGCTCCTTCTATGTATTCGTTGAAAGGCATATTACTGCCACCGTCTCTTGCATTTACAATCGCTTTCATTACGTAAAGCGGTGATGTGCCAATATCTCCGAAAACAATTCCGAGAGAGACTAAAACTCCTATAAAAGAAAGTTTTTTTATGTCAAAATGATAACCATCTTCTGTAACGTCTGCCATGTGAGCTTATTTTTTTAAACGCGCAAATTTATACTAATTTTATGACGCCGAGAACTATTCTTCATGAATAGAATAAATGAAAAAACTTCCTTTCGGAAGTTTTTCTCTATAATAGTTATTTTACGTACATCGCTTTTTTGATCTCCTCTTTCACTTTTTCAAGCTTAGGGAACCATTCTGCAAATAATGCAGCTGAATACGGTGCAGGGGCATCAGGAGTAGTAATTCTCTTGATAGGAGCATCCAGGTAATCAAATGCTTTCTGCTGTACCATATAAGTAATTTCTGAAGATACTGAACCAAATGGCCATGCTTCTTCAAGAATTACCAGCCTGTTTGTTTTTTTAACGGAAGCTAAAACGGTATCAAAATCAAGAGGACGAACTGTTCTAAGGTCGATCACTTCTACAGAGATCCCTTCTTTAGCCATATCTTCAGCAGCCTGGATAGCCAGCTTCATGATCTTACCGAAAGAAACCAAAGTAACGTCTGTACCTTCTCTTTTGATATCTGCTTTTCCAATCGGCAGGTAATATTCTTCTTCAGGAATTTCCATTTTATCACCATACATCTGCTCAGATTCCATGAAGATCACCGGATCATTATCCTGGATAGCTGTTTTCAACAATCCTTTCGCATCGTAAGGGTTTGAAGGAACCACAACTTTAAGTCCCGGAACGTTGGCAAACCAGCCTTCAAAAGCCTGAGAGTGTGTAGCTCCCAATTGTCCTGCCGAAGCAGTAGGCCCTCTGAAAACAATAGGACAGTTCCACTGACCACCGCTCATCTGACGGATCTTAGCCGCGTTATTAATAATCTGATCAATACCTACCAAAGAGAAATTGAACGTCATATACTCTACAATTGGTCTGTTACCATTCATCGCAGCACCTACAGCAATCCCAGTAAAACCAAGCTCAGCAATGGGTGTATCGATTACTCTTTTAGGACCAAATTCATCCAACATTCCTTTTGAAGCTTTATACGCACCATTGTATTCTGCAACTTCCTCCCCCATTAAAAAGATGGATTCGTCTTTACGCATTTCCTCGCTCATTGCTTGTGCAATTACCTCACGAAAAGTATATTCTGCCATATTTATTTGAAAAATTTAGACTACAAAAATAGTGTTTTTTTATTACTAACATAACAAAAAAGGCATCTCATTGAATGAGAAACCTAATATCCATTGAATTAAAAAGGTTTTTCTTCCGCACTACTAAGTTATCTGCAGTTTTTTCTGAGATCGGACAGAATTTTATCATAAGTCCTTTTATAAATCTTATCAGCATTAAATAAAAAAAACGGCATCTCATTGCTGAAATGCCGTCTTAATATTCTATTTAAATTTGATTAGTTTACTTTATCCCAGGTTTGAGTTCTTCCGAACACAGAAACACCCATGTATCCTCTTACATTCAGTTTGTCACCACTTTTTGTGATGGTACACTTGTAAGTTTTACCTGATTTCGGGTCTGTAATGGTTCCTCCTGTAAATTCGTCACCATCTTTTTTAAGACCTCTGATGATTTCCATTCCTACGATTGGTTTTCCTTTTCTGTCGTCTTTACATGCCGTACAGTTTGGATCTGCCGGCTTGATAAGTAACTGGGAAACTTTTCCGTAATATTTTCCGTCTGACTTTTTATAGATTTCTACTACAGATTTAGCCTGCTTCGTTTCATCATCGATAGTCTTCCACTTGCCTTCAATCTGTGCAAACGATAATACGCCAAACAGAGACAGCACGAATGTTAATAATAATTTTTTCATATTTCTTATAGTTTTAATTCCGATATACGTTTTTTGTTATGTATCTATTGCTAAAAGTATAAATTAAATTTTAAACAGGCAAAAACTTTTATTATACAGAGCATATGATAGGCCAAAGTTTCGGGATGCGGGTTTCGAGTTTCGGGGTGTGAATCAGCAACTATCAACCAGCAACAAAAACTCCAAAACCTTCAAACCCCTCCGACTCTCAAAATTTCCGACTCTCAAACTTATTTAAGTTTTCTGTTGATCACCCTGTCCATATAATCCTGGAACCAGGCTTTAGCCGTCTGCATTTCTTTTTCTGTTTCCGGGGTTTTCAATTGACCCATCAGGTTCTTTTCAAAGCCGAGGTCATTTTTATCGTATATCCCTGTGATTTGCTTTCCATCGAAACGGTACATGTGCTCCCCGATGATGAACTGCTCTGAACTTCCATCAGAATTCACCACAATAGAAGGGTATTTTTTATCACTCACAAGACTTCTTCCCCAGCTTCTGATCTGTTTGTTGTACCCGATAAGATCTGCCAGCGTAGGGTAAATATCGATTTGCTGAGCGGTTTCAGGGTTTACACCTTTCAGGTTGTATGCCGGATTTGGAGAATATAATATCAGCGGAACGGCAAATCGGTTCATGGCTTTTTCATATTCACCGTAAGCAATCTGGTTGGTATGGTCTCCTGTGAACACGAAAATGGTATTATTGAACCAAGGTTCCTTTTTAGCCGTTTCAAAGTATTTTTTGATTGAATAATCCGTGTATTGCATCGGCTCATGCATTTCTATGGTTCCTTTTTTGAATTTCCCTTTGTATTTCTCAGGGATTTTGAACGGATGGTGTGAAGAAGCTGTAAATACCGTAGTCATAAAAGGCTGTTTCTTTCCTACATTCTTTGCAAAATACTGCAGAAACGGTTCATCCCAAATGGCCCACATTCCGTCGAAATCTTCATCGTGGTTGTATTCATTTTTCCCGAAATAATGTTTGAATCCTAAGATATTTCCAAATCCAAGGAAGCCCATAGATCCGTTCGGAGCCCCGTGATAAAAAGAGGTATCATAGCCCAGATCATTACAAACCGAAACAATAGACTGAATTTTCTGATTGGAATACGGTGAACTTGTAAACGCATCCGTAAGACTCGGAATACCCGCCAATACACTGCTCATCCCGTGGATAGACTGTCTCCCGTTCGCAAAAGTATTAGGAAAAATCAAACTCTGTCCGGCAAGACTGTCTATAAAAGGGGTATAAGAAACGTAGCCATTGATATTTTTATCCTTATTAAAAGCTCCTGAATATTCTCTTCCAAAAGATTCAACGATAAATATGACAATATTGGGACGGTTTTCCACCTTTCTGTCGTATATTTTATAAGGTTGAACATTGTCTGTGATGAATTTTTCGTCCACAAAATGAACTTCTTTAAAATTATTCGTCCCTAATGTTCTGAAAAATGAAAATGTACTGTTCAACACGATATTTCCCTGAAGCGGATTCACGACAAAACGGTTGGCATCCACTAAATTGATAGGTCTTGTACTGTGTTTGAAATCACCACGGATTCCTCCGATCACCAAAACAATTGTCCCACAAAGAACAAGCACTGACCAAATAAAGTAAGGAATGAGTTTTAAAGGTTTCTGTTCTGTCACCTTCACCTTTTTGTAAAGGAAAATCCAAAGTGCCATTAATACGACAAACCAGATCAGAACAAAAGGATGCTGTCCTACGGAAACCATGAATACTTTAAATACATTGGATTCATGTTTTGCCACCTCCATAGCGGTAGAGGTCAGTCTTGCCTGTGAAAATTTGTAGTAGATAAAATCCCCGAAATTCATCGCATACGCAATGCCATTGGTGATAAAGTACAGCCAGAACAAAACAGCCTGATAGCCTTTTTTCGTATTGATAACAATGGGCACAAGGCTTAACAGAATAAACAAAGCATTCACATACAAGATCGCCGTTGTATCAAAAGCGGTCCCATGAAACGCCAGGTTGAAATAATCTGAAACAGAGTCTACTTTGATGAGTTCTTTATTGAAATACCAAAACAAAAGCCGGGCAATCTGATAAAAAACGTATGCTAAGAAAATCCTGTACAAAAGCGCCAGAACTTCCTGTTTTCTAAATTCTTTAAAAAATTTCATTCGGCAAATTTACATCAAAAACCGATTAATGTATTTTTTCATGCATAATATTTCGGTATAAAATTTGGAAAAACTGTATTTTTGTTGACATGAATTTCATAAAAAATAATCTTGCCAATTTATTGACCCTTGCCAATTTATTTGCAGGCTGTGTAGGTGCGATACATCTTATTCTGGGCGATTACCAGACTACGGCCATCTGTATGATTCTTTCTTGCATTTTCGATTTCTTTGACGGGTTTGTAGCCCGCGCTGTAAAATCAAACTCCAATCTGGGACTTCAGCTGGATTCTCTGGCGGATATGGTGAGTTTCGGACTGATCCCCGGTCTTACGATGTATAAAGCTCTGGAACCGTTCGGTAATGAAATTTTAGGACTGCACCTTCCTTTTGATATCAGTTATATCGGTCTTCTCGCGACCATTTTCTCATGCCTTAGATTGGCTATTTTTAATCTTGATGAGGAGCAGCGTTATTATTTCAAAGGTCTGAATACGCCTACCAATACGGTATTGCTGTTTGGGCTGTATTATGCCTTCAAAGAAACAGGAGCTTTTGGATTCTTATTTGACAATTCACTGTTTTTGATTGCATTGACGGTTATCACCTCATGGCTTCTGATCAGCCCGATCAAGATGATGGCGATGAAATTCAAATCGAAAACGCTGCAGGACAATTACCCGAAAGTTATTTTATTAGTCGGTGGAATTGCTATCCTGATTATATTTCAGATTGTAGGCATTCCTATGCTTGTTATTTATTATATATTAGTGTCGCTGGTTTTTCAGAGACAACTGAAATAGAAATTAGAGGCTAGAAGTTAGAAATTAGTATATCAACTTATCATCAAATCAGCGCATTATCACATTAACCCATTTTCAAATTAAAGAAATGAATTTAAAACTCCATAAACCCCTTTGTATTTTTGACCTTGAAACTACAGGAACGAATATCGGAAAAGACAAAATCGTAGAAATCTGCATTTTAAAAGTAAACCCGGATGCCTCCAGAGAAAGCAAAACCTGGCGTGTAAACCCGGAAATGCCTATTCCCAACGAATCCAGCTTAATCCACGGAATTTATGATGAAGATGTAAAGGATGCTCCAACGTTCAGAGATATCGCTCCAAAAGTGATGGAAATGCTTGCAGGGAGTGATTTGGGAGGATTTAATTCCAATCGTTTTGATGTACCGCTTCTGGCAGAAGAACTTCTTAGAGTTGAAATTGATTTTGACTTGAGTAAATTCAGACTGGTAGATGCACAGACTATTTTTCATAAAAAAGAACCCAGAAACCTGGGAGCTGCTTACCAGTTCTACTGCGGAAAGGTATTAGAAAATGCTCACTCTGCAGAAGCTGATGTGATGGCTACTTTCGAGGTATTGGATGCACAGGTGGGAAAATATGATGATATCCCGAATGAGATTGCTCCTTTAAGTGAGTTCACCTTTCATAATAAGAATGCTGATCTTGCAGGATTCATCGGATATAATGATAAAACGGAAGCTGTTTTCAACTTCGGAAAATATAAAGGACAGGTGGTAAAAGCTGTTTTCCAAAAGGATTTAGGCTATTATGGATGGCTTCAGAATGCAGATTTCCCGTTGTACACGAAGAAAGTCTTCACCAAAATTCAACTATCAAGCAAGTTTTAATACATGTCAAATCTGGTCCGTTTTAAATTCTACGAAACAGCCCTTGAAGCCAACAGGGACAAGCAGATCCTTGCCGAAAACGGAGTGAATGGCTTCATTGCAAACGAACAGCTGATCCAATCTGACTGGCTGCTTTCACAGGCTGTGGGCGGCATTCAGCTTCAGGTTTTTGAGGATGATCTGGAGAAGGCAAAACAGGTTCTGCAGGAATATAATGACAATGAAGCGTATTCTCTGGAGGTAGAACACACCATCAAGGATCCGGCATTTGATTTTGTATGCCCGAAATGCGGTTCAAACCATATTTACAGGGACGACAGGGCGACGAGCTTCTTTGGGATCTCAATTTTGTCCAGCCAGAAGTTTGTATGCTATTATTGTGGGAATGAGTTTATGCATTAAGATTTTTTTAGCTAAACTTATACATGAAAAAAATTAAGAAGGTCTTATTATTCATTTTAATCGGTATTGTTTCAATCCCGGTTTTTATCATGGCCTATTATTTTATATCATGGAAACACACTGAAATAGACCCCTATTTAGCCAAAAATCCGATTTATAAAGCTTTTGACCAACAAAAACAAAGAACAATTTTTGAAAGTGACTCGGAGAATGTGAAGTCTAATAATTTTAAAATAAAAGTAAAAAACCAGACCGGCGAAGAATATTATTCATGCGCCGTATATGATCAAAAATATAATCTGGAAATTATTTTTAAAGCAGGAGACGGTTTCAGTGGCGGCGGTTATAAAATACAAAACCTTGGAAACAGATATAAGATTGATCATTATTCTTACACAGACAATCCCTCTTCTCATACACCGGAAGAATACACTAAATTACTTGAAAGCAAATTGATTTTAGATAAAAGTGCTTATAAAAAAGGAGACCCTATTTTCGGATATGTACGGTTTAAATTTCAGAAAAATTACGGTTTAGAAAAATATTTTGAAGAAGGAGAAGGCTTTTTTAAAGGAATTGTACAATAATAGATCACAGGATTCATTAACTAACGGACAGCTTCATTTCTTTCAATGATAAATGAAGCAAAATAAAATAACATAAGAATTATGAAAATCATTTGTATTGGAAGAAACTACAGCGAACATGCGAAAGAATTAGGAAATGAAATCCCTGAAAAACCGGTTATTTTCATGAAACCTGACACAGCGGTTTTGAAAGGAAACGATTTTTACATTCCGGAATTTTCAGATGATATACACTATGAGCTGGAAGTGGTTGTGAAGATTTCAAAAGGTGGGAAATACATCCAGAAAGAAGCTGCTCACAAGCATTATGACGAGATCAGCTTAGGAATCGATTTTACGGCGAGAGATCTTCAGAGCGAGCTTAAATCCAAAGGTCTTCCCTGGGAGCTTGCCAAAGGCTTTGACGGTTCGGCAGTAGTAGGAAACTTCTTCAACAAAGAAAGCTACGACCTTGAAGGACTTCAGTTTTCATTACTCAAAAACAAAGAAGAAGTTCAGGACGGCAACACCAAAGATATGATCTTCAGTATTGATGATATCATCGCTTTTGTTTCGCAGTATTTCACCTTGAGAGTAGGTGACCTTATTTTCACCGGGACACCCAAAGGAGTTGGCAAGGTAAATGAAAACGACGTACTGGAAGCTTATCTGAAAGATGATAAAATTCTTGACATCCGAATATTATAAGTATTTAACATAAATTTTTGGCATTTTTTTCTTACCTTTAGAATAACAAAATTAGAGGTCATGATAAATATTGTACTACCCGTAGATTTTGGGGACAAAACAGAACAGCTTGTAGAAGGAGCCGTAAAATTTGCAAAACAGTTAAACGGCAGAATCTTTCTGATTCATGTAGCGCCATCGGATATTGGTTTTGCTATCGGTGATATGGGATACCAATATTTTCCTGAGGTAGAAGCCAACGAGATCAGAGATGAGCTTGTTCAGCTGAATAAGATCGAGCAGCGAATTATAGCACATGATGTGGACTGCGAGCATCTTTTAAAACAGGGAATCGCCAAGGATACTATTCTTGACTATGCCAAGGCTAAAAATGCAGATTATATCGTCATGGGATCCCACGGAAGAAGTGGAATTTATGATGTTTTTGTAGGAAGCTTAACGAAAGGACTTACAAAAGACTCACCCGTTCCGGTACTGGTACTTCCCATCCACGACTAAAAAAGATTACATTTTAACTGTTAATAAAAAAACCGATCAGACCTGAGTCCGATCGGTTTTTTACTATATAACCAATTAATTAACCTTCTTTTTTATAGATCTTCGGATCGTAGTAAGGGTTCTTACCCTCAGTTGGAGAATAATAGTCTTTATCTTTATCACCACCAAGAGTTACTACCAGTACATAGCACCAGTAAGTAAATAGCACACAGCAAACGATAAATAAAATCCAGTTCAGAACATTTCCAAATGCATCAAAAAAACCAAAGGCCCATTTGAAAACTTTACTTAAGAATAACCAGAAAGACGTCATTATTTTCCTTTTTTAAATTAACTTTGTACAAATTTATAAAAAATGTTTAAATTACTTTCAAAAGAAAGCAATATTTTTTCAATTCCTGTTTATATTGGTTTTCTTCTATTAGTAGTTATAATATTTAACATACTGAATTTCAACACTTATGAAGCAATTATTGCCGGGGTAACTTTCCTGGGAATTGCTTTGGGATATTTTTGTTTTCACAGCATTGCACTGAATTATCAGACGCATCTGCCATTATTCTTATACACATTTTTTATTTTCGGGCTTTATCCCGGAAATCTGGACATCGGAATTGCAGTTTCGCTGCTCACCAATTCTTTTCTGCTTCTTCTTCTGACGAGTGCAGATGAAGATATCAGAAAGAAGTCGTATGTTCTGGTAGGAGCCATCGTTGCTTTGAACTTTATTTTCCTGCCTACGACTTGGCCTATGGCCCTTTTCGTGATTGTTCACGTGATCGCCACTTCACAAAAGATAAGTTTAAACCTCTTCAGATTTCTCTTAGGAACCATATTGATAGCCTTCAGTTATTTCTCCATTATGTTTTTTTTCAGTTTTACCTCGTGGAATATAGATTATTTCCCGTTTGGAAAAATGAAACCCATGACGGATTATATAGATCTTTTTCCATTGATTCCTATTTTACTGATGCTTATGTACGCCGTATACGACCATTTCACAAACTATAACAAGAAAAGCCCGATAAGCAGGTATAAGTATACATTTCTGCTTGTCTTTTCACTGGCTCAGCTGGTGACCATTATTCTGTACATGAATAAAAACTATGAGTATTTACTGCTTCTGGCATTTCCATCAAGCATTATCCTGAGCAGGATGATGAGATTTTTGCCTAAATACTGGATGCGGGAGGTAAGCTTATGGCTTATCATTATAAGTTTGATTGCTTTTAAAGCAGGTACGTATTTTAATTTATTTTAAAGATTATGATTCAGATAGACGATAAATTGATTTCAGAGGATATATTTTCCGAAGAATTTGTTTGCAACCTTACGAAATGTAAAGGTGCATGCTGTGTGGAAGGAGATGTAGGAGCTCCGCTAGATAAGGATGAGCTTGAGATTTTAGACAGTATTCTTGATAAAATAAAGCCTTATCTTACACAGGAAGGCATCAAAGCCCTTGAAGAGCAGGGAACATGGACTACAGATCCGGAGGACGGAATGTACGTGACTCCCATGGTGGAAGACCGCGAATGTGCTTATGTCACTTTCGACGAAAGAGGAATCACGAAGTGTGGTATTGAAAAAGCGTATGAAGACGGTGCTATAGACTGGCAAAAACCGATTTCATGTCACCTCTACCCGATCCGTGTTACAGAATACTCTACGTTCACTGCCTTGAACTACCACGAATGGAGTGTATGCAGCGATGCTTGTGCTTTAGGAAAAGAACTGCAGGTTCCTATCTATAAATTCCTGAAAACTCCTCTGACCAGAAAGTACGGTGAAGCATTCTACGGCGTTCTTAGTGAAGCTGCCGATGAATGGAAAAAAGCATATGGCTCTTAAACAATAAAAAAACCGCAGACTGATCTGCGGTTTTTCTTTTATCAATTATTCTGAAAATATTATTTAACGACTGTTGCGCCTACTACTGCAGGTTTTGCATCAGTTTTTTTAGTATTTTCCCATCCGTCTTCCGGCATCAGGGTCGCTGTGATTTTTCCTTTGGCCAGGTATTTCTTAGCCACACCCTGAAGGTCTTTTACGGTAAGCGCTTTTACTTTTTCCTGATAGTTCAGGATGTCATATTTATCGCTGCCGTCTAACTGGTTTTTAGCAAGAGAATTCAACCAGAACATATTATCCTTAAGTTCTGTTTTATTGTCGTTGTATTCCCCTTCTTTGTACTTGTCAAGGTCTTTCTGCTCAGGACCTTTGTCGATTAGTTTCTGAAGTTCAGCAATGGCACTTTTCGTCAATTTATCTGCATTTTCAGGTCCGCAAGGGAAGCTGATGCTGAAATTGTAAGTGCTGTAAGGAATTTTGTTCATACTTCCTCTGGCTCCACCACCGTAGATTCCGCTTTCATCTTCTCTCAGTTTTTCGATCACTTTGATGGTCGCTACTTCTCCAAGGGCTGCAAGGGCTAAAGCTTCTTTCTCGTTGTAAGGCGCTTCTCCACTGTAAGAGATCGTCACCATACTCTTAGGATCCTTTCCTTTTTTGTACACTTTCGAATGATCTCCGGTAAGCTGTCTATAGCCCGTATCTTTGAACGTTGAAGTTTTTCCTGCTGACGGAAGGCTTCCGATGTACTGAAGCACCTGCTCTTTGAACGTAGCCTCATCTATATTTCCTACGAAATAGAACTGGAAGTTTCCGGCATTGGCAAATTTCTCTTTATAGATATCGTATGCTTTTTTATAATCCGTATTGGCCCAGTCTTTCTCCATCGGGAATAATCCGATGAATCTAGGGTTCTTCTGGTTCATGAATTTCGCATGTTCATTGGAGAAATAAGCCTGAGGATTAGATAGAAGGTTGTCCAGCATGGCAGACTGCTTTTCTTTATATGCATTGAATGCGGCAGGATTGTAATTTAAACCTGTAAAATAAGCATAGGTAAGCTCCATGGCGGTTCCTAAATCTTTCTGGGAAGTTCTTCCTGAAATCCCTTCAAAGTAAGGTCCAATCATTGGGTTTACGCTCACCTGCTTACCTGCAAGATAGTTGGTAAGATCCGCTTTTGACAATCCGCCCACTCCTGCTTCGGATAATGCCCCGAAAGCGAACTGAGTTTTGATAAAGTCAGCATCAGAGATCAGAGAGTTCCCCCCTAAGCTTCTTGCTGAAAACACAATTTCGTCATCTTTGAAATCCGTCTTCTTGAAAGTCACTTTAGCTCCGTTGCTCAATGTCCAGGTTGTTGTCCCCAGTTTAGCATCCGTCTCAGTTTTAGCAATTTTCCCTTCAGATTTAAATGGTTTTATTAAGTTTTTAATCGCTGCTTTTTCTTCGTAAGGCTTAAGATCAGCCATTTTTACAGATTCAAAGGTGTTCAGAACCATTGCTTCTGTTGGCATTGTAACGTTATCCTTTTTAGGTCCTGTGATTACAATTACTCTGCTGTCATCCTTCACCATTTTCTTGATCACCTCATTGGTTTGTGCCAAAGTAACTTTAGGAAGGAAAGCTTTCGTATCATCATATTCCCAGGCAATTCCCGGCATCGGTTCCTGCTCGAGGAAGTTTCTTACATACTCGTCTACTAGCATATCGCTTTCCGTCTTGTCACGGTTGTTGTAAGATCTTTCAAGATTAGACAGCATCTGTGCCTTTGCTCTGTCAAGTTCAGTTTGTGTAAATCCGAATCGTTTCGCTCTTTCCACTTCTTCCAATAGAACCTTCAGAGCGTTCAGCTGATTTCCTTCTTTTACCATGGCAAATCCCTGGAAAGCTTCTTTACTTCTTGCATAAGTCCCTCCATGATAAACAGATCCGAATGTAAAAGGCGGATTGTTTGAATTGATCAGTTCTTTCAGTCTGTTGTTTAACATCGTTGTAGAAAGACCTTCGATAATAGTCTGGTTGTACTGTTCAACCGTTACATCCGGCTTATAAGCCTCAGCATCTTTCATAATGAACTGAACCATAGAATTGGTCGCATCCGGATCAGTTTCTATCGCTACCAATGTTTCTTTATGGTTCGGCAGGTCAAATACTTTTCGCTCTCTTGGTTTGGAAGGATTTTTATATTTGCTGAAATTATCTTTGATTTTCTTTTCAACTTCGTCTACGTTGATGTCTCCTACTACCACGATCGCCATCAGATCCGGTCTGTACCAGTCCTGGTGGAATTTTCTGATCACATCCGGCTTGAAGTTTTCCAGAACGTCTTTTTTACCGATCGGAAGTCTGTCTGCGTATTGTGATTTGTATAATAATTTAGGAAGATATTTATCGGCCATTCTTTTATCTGCACCCAGACCCAATCTCAGCTCTTCCAGAACAACGCCTCTTTCTTTGTTGATCTGTGCATCAGAAAGTGTTGCGTTAAAAGCCCAGTCTTCCATTACTTTCAGTCCTGCATCCAGGTTTCCCGGCTTATCCAATGGAACGGGAAGCATATATACGGTTTCGTCAAAGCTTGTGTAAGCGTTAAGGTGCTGTCCGAATTTCACCCCGATGGACTGTAGAAAATCTACGAGTTTGTTGTCCGGGAAATTCTTGGTTCCGTTGAAGTTCATGTGCTCCATAAAGTGAGCCAAACCTCTCTGGTTTTCGTCTTCAAGAATAGATCCGGCATTGATGGCCAGACGGAAATCTACTTTCTTTTCAGGTAATGTGTTTTTTTTGATGTAGTACTTCATTCCATTGGAAAGGGTACCAATTCTCACAGAAGAATCCACGGGGATATTCTGACCGAATACATTTGAGGACATCAGGAAAATGACCGCAAATGATGATAAAACTTTCTTCATATAATTTGAATTTATTTTCGTGCTAAAAGTATCAATTATTCACCACGTGAAGAAATGTTAAAATTCGCATTATAGTTAAAGTTGAGTTAAAATTATTCAGGCCACAAAAAAGCCGGAAAATATCCGGCTTTAGTCTTACAAAATGATGGTTGCTATTTAAAATCTGCATCAGAAACGGGAGCATTTAAAACAACCTTTGTCGTTTTAATCGTCACTTTCTGGCCATTTCCATCGATATCTACTTCAGAAGGGAATTTCAATCCTTCTACCGTAATGTAATTTTTTACGACAACATTTCCTTGTCCTACTGTAGATTTATATAAAAGTCCTGTACCAGCGTCAAAGTAAAATTTTCCCTTTTCTGAAGATAATACATTATAATCTTTACCGTCAAGTTTCTCTACTGTAGCCGTTTGAAAGTTCGCAGCGTTAAAACCTAAAGCCTCAACGGTTGTTCCTTTTTTCAGTTCAGCAATATTCTCAGCAGGGAAATCTGTTTTCTGTCCTGCTCTTTCTATATATCCTTTTTCACCGTCAAAAACCTGGCTCACGGTTTGTCCCATGGCAGTTTGTACAGACTTGAATTTACTGCCCATTTTCGTGGTGCTCATGGTGATATCCATCCCCTGAACGCTAAGGCTGTTATCAATAACCGTAGATTTTACGGCTTCCAGTTTAGCCTTACCTCCTAAAGCTTTGAAATAATTGTCTATAACTTCTTTTGGTGTCAGTTTAGATTTCACGACTTCCGTCTTTGCGGGAGCTGCGCTGGTCTGCTGGGCTGCTGCCGGCACTGAAAATAGTACGGCACAGAAAAACGGAATGATGATCTTTTTCATATCTATAATAAGTTTTAAAGTGTAAATATATGAATAATGACCGCAACAAATAAGGCAAAGGATATTTATCCCAATACTTTATAATTCCTGTAAGTTTACATTAAGATTTTTTAAGAAAAGAGGGCTGTGAAAAGATGATGCGTAAGAGAGTGACAGGGGGGCGAAAATTGGTATTTTACAGAAAGGTAGAATTTCCTTTTGTGCCTTTGAATAACCATTTCAAGGTTTTGAACCCTGACATGGTTAACAGAACCACTCAGATCCGGATAGCTTCCAACTTTCTTGCCCATTAAAAACAAAAAGTTCTTATCCTGCATTCAGGTTAAATAAATAAAAACTCCTTTAAAATGGACATAAAAAAACCTCCGGTTTCCCGGAGGTTTTAAAATATTTATATCGAAATAAATTATTTCTTAAGTTCTTCTAAAAACTCGTCGTGAGAAATTTTAGTTTCTTTTTTTCCTCCTTTTTCAAGGATTACATCTTTTAGTTTAGCCATAGCTACTTCAGAAGAAATTTGTCTTACCTGCTCCTGGTCTTTCAACATTTCAACAGCGTATTTCTGGATTTCTTCATCACCTAAGTGGTGGATTCCGTAGATCGCCAATTGGTTTCTTACCAACTGCTCAGCCTGTGCCAATACATCAGCATAGTCTAACTTGATCTCGTTATCTGTCATTAGTTTACCTTCAATGATCTGGTATCTTAACTGACTTTTCTCTGCTTCAAGAATTTCTTTAGCCTGATCTTCAGACTGGATATTCTGGTTAGAGAAAATTAACCATTTTACTAAGAAGTTTTCAGGAAGTTTCACTTCTTCTTTTTCAGTAACCTGCTCCAATACTTTATTCACATAGTGAACGTCAGCATTTTGCTGGAAGTACTCATCCAATTCAGATTTTACTTTTTCTTTAAGTTCTTCTTCAGATGTAATAGTTCCTTCTCCGTATACTTTGTCGAATAGATCCTGGTTCAGCTCAGCTAAGTTCAATGCATAGAAATCTTTTATTTTAACTTCTACTTCAGCATGGTGTAAGTGCTCAACTTCTTCTTTAGTGAATCCTAATTCTTTAGCTAATTCTTCGTCAGAGGCAAGAGTTTCCTTAGATACTTTTACAGAACCGTCCATTTTCAAAGCTTTTACCAATTTGAAAGCTTCTTTGTTTTCAGCTGTAATGGTAACGTTCTTTGGGTGGTGGTGGTGCTCTCCTTCAGCATCTTCTTCTACAACCTGAGAAATCTCTAAAGCGATATAAGAATCTTTACCGATTTTATCCTGAGGAACCTGCTCGGCAAAACGTCTCTGCATGTTCTCAATGCTCTTCGTGATTTCTTTGTCAGAAGCCTCTACTTTATAATGAGGAGCCTCATATTTAGCTAAATCTATAGTGAATTCAGGCTCATATCCTACCTCGAAACCAACTTCAATTTGATCAGCGTTGTAGTCCAATTGGTTTACTGGCTGAGGAACAGGCTGTCCAACTAATCTTAACTTGTTTTCGTTAACGTAGTTGTTCAATGCGTCAGAAACCTGTTTGTTGATTTCTTCGAATGCAATACCTGCTTCATATTGTTTTTTAACCATACTCAAAGGCACTTTCCCTTTTCTGAAACCAGGAACTTGCGCATTTTTAGCATAATTAATCAACTGCTTTTCTACTTTTTCTTTGTAGTCAGATTTTTCCAATGTCACTGTAAGTAATGCACTTACGTCATCATGGTTTTGTGCGGTAACCTTCATTATTGATTAAAATTTTAGGTTGCAAAAATATGAAAATTTTATGAGAATAACCTACTTCTAATCAATTCTTAGTCTCCAAATGTCTATAAATAAAAAACCACTGAAAATATCAGTGGTTTTTTGTTTATGTGAAGTATTTCTAATTACTTAGGTTATAAGTAGCTTCTGCATCTGTTTCTCCTCCCACTACACTTCCCCAGGCAGTTCCGGCCTTGGCGTCATTTACACTTTGAGGCTCATGAATCAGGGTAAGTTTCAGGAATGGAGCAGTTCCTCCAACAGCCTGGGTCACATCCCATTTTGTTTTTAATCCAACTCTTTTTCCATCATTTCTAAGGTCACCTCCATCCAATCTGGTCACCGTGATATTTGATTTTGGAAAATCGAAAATAAGGAAATGTTCATTTTTAGCATCAATGATTTCCTGTGTAGCATCCTCGTTTCCGTTTCTGAATTTTGCTTCTACCGTATAAGACTTTCCGTCTTTCAAAGGAATCGTAGGAACTCCTCCCGCTCCGATGCTGTAATTATATTCGATAGCCGTAGCTCCAGGAGTATCTTCTTTCACCAATAAAATGATATTGGTAAGCTCTTCCTGAGGAAGATCATCCTCTGCTACAGAACCGTCTCTCTGACAAGAAATAACAGTAAATGTGATTAATAAAACGGCTAATAATCTGATGATATTTTTAGTATTGAATAGTGTCTTCATTTTTAGAATTTTAAGTTTGTAAAATTTTTAATGTAATATTTTTTCTGAATCCTTAGAATTTGTATCTAAAGTTTAAAATAAAGTTTCTTCCTGCCTCATCCGCGAAGAACCTCAAACGGTTCAGATAATCTCTGTACGAAGTATTGAAGAGATTGTTCACGATAAGTCCTGCAGAAAGGTTTTTGCTGATATTGATTCCCGTTTGGATATTCCAAAGTGAATAACTGTTTGGAGGTGTACTCAAATCAATGGTTTTATCCACCAGTTCGCCATCCACATAAACCTCAAGGTCAACATTTCGGATCGGGAATCTGGTTTGTTTTAAAAACGTTTGGTTTTCTACCGTAAAATAGAAATTATTCCATTTTTCCTTTTTAAACTGCAATGCATTAGAAAAATTCGGTGGCATCATCAGGATTAAAGGTTCATGATCGGTATCATTCTGCCCATATACATAACTTCCTTTTCCTACGTAAGTAAGGTCATCCGTAAGTTTCCAGTTGATATCCAGATCTACCCCGTACATTTTGGCATCGATCTGCTGGTATTCCCATTCAGGAAAAACACCCCTGATTGTTCCCTTAATTCCTACAGGAACCTGGTTGATAAAGTTTTTAGTAATGAAAAAGTATGGATTTACGGAAACATTCAGTCCTTTTAAAACATTGAATTTTGAATCTACCGTTAAGTTAAACTGATGTCCCTCTTCATTTTTCAATCCCATATTTCCGGTCTCAATCACCCCTGCTGAATGGTGCAATCCGTCTGAAAACAATTCTGCCACATTCGGAGATCTGCCCACTTTCGCATAATTAAATTTCAAATCAAAGCCGGAATTAGGACGGTACTCCAAACCTGCATTGAAAGAAACATTATTATAATTAAGCTGAGGACGCGTCAAAATCCTATTTTGATCTTTCTTCACATAGAACTGTGGAAAAGTGTTCGCATATAATTTATCCCAGTCAGCCTGATCATACCATTTGGTGACATCATAACGGGTGAAATCATATCTTGCTCCTGCTTCAAAATTAAATTCATGAGAGATTTTGTATTTAAAAACAGAATACACTCCAGCGGCATATTTATCATAATTGGGGATCAAACGTCTTGCTTTTGTTGCAGGATCTGAATAATTGTTCTGAAAGCTTCCGTCAATTCCTGTTTCCAGTGACCATCTTTCTCTTTCCAGTAAATCATTAAGGTTAAACTGATGCGTCATTAGTTCCAAATCTAAAGAAGGCGTATCTTTCAGTTCCCCTCGTCTGATGTCATACTCCTGTCTGTGGTTATACTGATAACTGTACGTTGTGGAAAGCTTTCCGATATTGGCGAATCTCTTGAACGCTGAAACTTTAGCGATATGATGCTCAATCACCTGTCTCGGATTATCAATATCATAGCTGAATTTCCCTGAATAAACAGGAGGATTCGCCGTCATTGCTCTGTCATAATCTCCCGAACTGGAAACGTGTGAATCTCTCAGAATTCCAATATTCTGATTGGTCAGATAATAATCAAAAGAAATTCCTCTTTCGTAGGTATTATTCTGAACTGTGAAATTAAAGGAAGAGAAATCCATTCCCGTATTCTTCAGGTTATAATCTGGAGCACTTTGATCTCCTAATTTCTTGATGCTTCCACGCGTTTTTACGGCCCATCCGTTTTCCCAAACCTTCGCAACATCCACATCCAAACCAAGCCCTCTGCCATTGGAAATTCCGGTAAGTCCTACTGAACCTTTGATCGTATCTTTTTTAGGAAAAATTTCAGGCTCCAGCACCACGACTCCACCTATGGCATCACTTCCGTATTTCAGCGCGGAGGCACCTTTTATCACATCGATATGCTGGAAATTATTAATATCAACATTGGGAGCATGTTCCACGCCCCATTCCTGTTCTGCAAGCTTCACTCCGTTATTGAAAATAGCAATTCTGCTTCCGTATAACCCGTGGATAATAGGTTTTGAGATATTATTTCCGGTTTTTAAAGTGGCAACCCCTGAAATTTTCGATAACAAATTCCCGAGATTATCCGTAGAATTTCTCTCGATTTCAGATTTATCAAGGGTTTTAATCACTAAAGAACCGTTGGATTTATGGCTTCCATGAATGGTCACCGTTTCAATATCCTGGCTATGGTGCTCCAGTGTAATTACCAAGTGTACATCCTGAGTAACTGCTATATTTTCAGTATAATCATTACAATCAGGATGTTTGGCAATGAGTATATATTTTCCCGCAGGAATTTTGTTAAACGTGAACTTACCCTTAGTGTCTGTTTTCGCAGTGAATCCGCCGATGTTCACCACGGCATTTCCCAGCATGGTTTTATCGTGAAAATCCTGAACGGTTCCTTCCACCGAGTACGTTTTTTGTGCACTTATCAATGCCAGTCCGCAAAGGACCAACATCAGACTATATATCAATTTCATTGTCTATAGATTGATTGTGTACCGTTTCAGGTACATTTTTTTTCGTAAAAATTTTGTTAAAGGGCTTATTCTAAACTGTAAAAAGTACAATGTAAAATGTACGAATGACTGATATGGTAAGTGATGAGATTTCTGATGTTAGATTTCAGATGTCAGATACCAGATTTCAGACGTGAGACTAGAGATTTTTTCTTAATAAAGTTTCGGGATGTGAGCTCCTAGATTCGAACCGATAACTGTGAACCAGCAACCTAAATTCATCCTCGTATACTCTTGAACCCTCAAACTCAAAAACCCGAATCTCGAACCTCGCATCCGCTCAACAAGAAATGATATTCCTACTTAAGACCTGCAGAGACTTCTGTCTTCCCTCTTCCATCTCCCAGCCTTAAACACCGAACTCAAAACTCGCATCGCGAATCCCGAAAACCTGAATTCCACATACTGAATCCATTCACAAGAAATGATATTCCCACTTAAGAACTGCAGAGACTTCTGTCTTCCCTCTTCCATCTCGCAGCTTTAAACACCGAAATCAAAACCCGTATCCCGATAAACCCGAACCTCGTATCCCGAAATTCTCATCTATCAGCCATTAGCTTTTAAACCCAAAGTAGTGAACTTTAAAATCAATTAAAGCCCATAAAAATCTATGATTTATGAAACTGCGGGAGGCCCCCGAAGTTGAAAAGTGAATTTGGTCTGAGACCATATTTTTTCCTGAACGGCAATCACCTGTTCTACTTCGTACGAAAAATGATCGAAGGTAAAATGGTACTCGTCCGGAATTAATGTATTTCCTGTCGCTAAGAAATGACATGCCAGACAGTCGCCCGGCTTTTCTTTAGCTGAAGTTTTAGCAATGGTATTTTCTGTCTTTTTAAAGTGGAAACTTTTAAAATAATCGACAGCATCGTGGTGGTGAAAACTTTGGGAAAACAGCGCAATGAAGTAAATCCCAAACAAAAGTTTGGAAATAAAGTTCTTCAGATTTCTGCTTTCCTTAAAAATCATGTTTCAAAAGTATGAAAATAATTTAAGTTTTGTTAAAGACTATGTAAAAACTATTCGATAGGTCGGTGAAAGTGATCGTTTGTTACGGGGAGAGAGTCAAGAGTCAAGAGCCAAGAATCAAGATGCTAGAATTCAGACATCAGATTTTAGACACGAGATGAGAGACATGAGACTTTTGTGGTAAATTTTAGTTTCGGGATGCGCGTTTCGTGTTCGAACCAGCAACTGTCAACCAGCAACTAGTTTCACTACTCTCAAACCGGAATCACGAATCCCACAACTCTTCTTAGCTCAACTGAGAACCCAAATGTTCCCATTCCTGTAGAGCAACCTCTAACTCTTCCTTCGTTTTATTGTATTTTTCTAAAGTTTCCTCAGAAGGATTTTCTTTGGTGAATGAAGCTTCATATTTTTCAATTTCTGCTTCAAGTTCGGAAATTCTTTCTTCTACTTTCTTTAGTTTATTCTGAATATTTTTTTGCTCCTTACTTACGATAGTTGATGATTTTTCTTCAACTTTTACTTCTTTCGGAGCCGGTTTTAACTCAACTTTTTCTTCGCTGTGAAGTTTTGCTTTTTCAGCAGAGATTTCTCTAAGGGTTTCTTTTTGTCTGTATTCAAGGTATTCTCCAACGCTTCCAAGGAATTCTTTCATTCTTCCGTCACGGAATTCGTAGATTTTATCACAAAGTCCGTCTAGGAATTCTCTGTCGTGCGAAATTACGATCAATGTTCCTTCGAAATTCTGTAAAGCCAGTTTGATAATTTCCTTAGACTGAATATCAAGGTGGTTGGTAGGCTCATCCATGATCAGCGTGTTGAATGGACGAAGCAACAGTTTACAAAGTGCCAGACGGTTTCTTTCTCCTCCGGAAAGTACTTTTGTCTTCTTGGAAACAGCCTCACCCTGGAAAAGGAAAGATCCTAATAAGTCTCTTACTCTTGGTCTCGTTTCTTCCGTTGCTGCATCTTCAGCTTCTTCTAAAACGGTTTTATTGGGTGTCAGAACTTCTTCCTGGTTTTGGGCAAAGTATCCGATGTTTACATTGTGGCCTAAATTCCAGGTTCCTGTATGGTCTTTAATATCTCCGGCAAGGATTTTCGCTAAAGTGGTTTTACCCTGTCCGTTCTGTCCTAAAAGAGCAATTCTGTCTCCTCTCTGAACAATAAAGTCTACTTTATCGAAGATTTGCTTCTTCCCGTATGCTTTTCCTAAATTTTCTGCTTCAAAAATTACTTTTCCGGGAACCATAGACTGTACGAAACGGATGTTGAATTTTGAAACATCTTCATTATCCACTTCAATACGTTCGATTTTGTCCAGTTTTTTGATCAATGACTGTGCAAAAGATGCTTTGGTAGCACTGGCACGGAACTTATTGATGTTGTCCTCCATCTGCTTGATCTCCGCATCCTGGTTCTTTTTCGCCCCTATCAGTTTCTCACGGCGCTCTTCACGCATTACGAGATATTTGGAATAGTTGGCTTTGTAGTCGTCAACTTTTTTATTGTTAATGTCAAAAGTTCTGTTGCAGACAGCGGTCATAAACTGCTTATCGTGACTTACCAGAACAATAGCACCGGGATAATCTTTAAGGAAGTTTTCCAGCCAGATAATGGATTCCATATCCAGGTGGTTGGTAGGCTCATCGAGAAGCATGATATCATTTTTCTGAAGCAGCAGTTTTGCCAGTTCAATTCTCATTCTCCAGCCTCCTGAAAATTCATCGGTGATTTTTTGGAAATCATCAGCTCTAAAACCTAAACCGAACAATACTTTCTCCATATCGCCTTCAAGATTGTAGGCGTCATGGTTCATCAGAAGGTCATTAAGTTCTGTCATTTTATTGATCAGATCCGTGTAAGCATCACTTTCGTAGTCTGTTCTTACAGCCATTTGGTGATTCACATCTTCCAGTTCGTTTTTCCAGGCGTTGATTTGTTCAAAAGCCTGCATGGTTTCTGCCCAGACCGTTCTTCCTTTTACGAAATCCAGATCTTGCTTCAGAAAACCGATGGTAGCACCTCCTTCGCGGACTACATTTCCTTCATAGAAATTAATTTCCCCGGAAAGCATTTTCAATAAAGTAGATTTCCCTGCTCCATTTTTCCCTACGAGACCTACTTTATCATCCTTTTTAATGGTGAAATTTGTATTTTGAAACAGATAGTTTCCTGAATGATGTAATCCTAAACCTTGAACCGAAAGCATTGTGTTAAATAAAAATTAGTGATGAGTAATGAATTTTCGGGTGCAAAAGTACGGAAAAAGAAATGAATAGCCCAGAAATAAAAACCGACCGTCTCAGAGCACCGTTATTGGGTACAATAAAAGGGATGTCCTGCCAGACATCCCTTCGTAACCTAAATTTAAAACTGAAAAGTACTAACGTATTTATCTAATTCTGTTCTGCCGCTACGGATCTCATTTCGATCGTACGGCTCCAGATATCGTTATTCGGAATATTGGTCCCATACAGGAAATCTGCTACAAAACTGTCTTCGGGAAGATGCAGCTCGGTAAGAAGTCTGGTATGAATTCCCCGGTCTATGGATGTACTGCTGGGTACATTCAGGCCGTTATTGATAAGCTCTGCTTCTATTTCCTCTACGGTTTTATGATCGGACGGATCTCTGTACATCCCGTAATTGGCTGAAATATGCGTATAATCTGCCAAACCTGAATAATCATATTTCGGTTTCATATCCAGTGTAAAGCTTACGACATAGGCTGAAAGGGCTTTATAAAAATCAGAAAGGAATGGATCATTGGTAATCTCAAGACCTGACTGGGTAAGATCCGCATTAAATATTCCGGGCACAGCATTATTGGTTTCCTCCAGCATGATCCGCCCATACACAAACGGAAGCGTGTTCAGAACGAGCTCTCTTGAAATATAAGCCTGCGAGAGCACAACTCCTTTCTCAATTTTAAAATCTGAAAGCAATGCATCCCAGATCTTATTTCCTTCGGCATCGGTTTTTGCGTTTCTTACATCTGAAACATAGTCATTCAAATCATTCACATTAATAAAATCTGTAGAAATATATACGGAATGTGCGGCCGGCAAATATCCTCCCCCAACATCAGCGTGGGCTCCGGGAACAAAAACTTCTTTCCACACAGAACCAGCCGTTTCGGTTTTGGTATCCTGAATATTTTTTGAGTTCTCAAAAAAGCCTGTAAGCGGAAAAAAGAACCGGCACTCATTGACCGCGCACATATGCAGGGCATTCTCTACTTCCTGCGGCAGCCCCATTTCATAGGTGTTAAAGGGTTTGGATTCAACGGTATCAAAAACACCCAGGAACTTTATCCTTACATTGACTTCAGGATATTTCGTCACCAGCTGATTACAGAACTCTCTTGCCAGCATGCTTCCTCTGCTGAATCCATAGACATAAAACTGGTACTCTATAGTTTGATCAACAACAAGATTCTGCACATATATATCTGCTTTCTGTAACTTGTCATCAGAAGAATAGCCCTGTGCATCCGGTGGATTGGAACATGTAGCCATAGCGAAATTACTGTCTTCACCTCCTGTAACCGTCCCTATTCCTTCTACATATACTTTACTGTCTCCTTTGAATAAATTGAATAATTTAAAAATATTAGTGGGTGCTCCTTTGTAGCTTTCATTGTTGGATGAAGGTCTGACAGAAGCTGTTGTATTAATCCCGTTATTTCCTGTTCCGTCAAAAAAAATTCCGACAGATCGTATTGTATCTTTTTCCATCGCTGTGTTTTGCTTTAATTGTTAAAAGTTTTCCTCAACATCTTCATGATCTGATTCTGCTTTGATTTCCGTAAAAACTTATTTTTCAAATTAACGGAAGAAGGAAAAGCAATACTAGCGTGAAAAATACCAAATAAAAAATTCCGTATTTCTACGGAATCACATTTTATCTAGAGAATATATATTGTTCACAACGGCGTAGATGACAATCCCTACCGTGTTCTTTGCCCCGATTTTTTCCAGAATCCGCTGGCGATGGCTTTCTACCGTCCTGGGGCTGATGAAGAGCTTCTCACCTATCTCGTTATTGGTGTATTCCTGGCAGATCAGTTTTACGACGTCTTTTTCCCGTTCAGACAGTTCGTCTTCCATTTCAAAAAGAGATTTCTTCTTGGCAGAGCTGTTCATATAGGTAAACAGCATCTGATGGTCTTCGGCAGTAAAGAAAACGCCATTTTTATGAACCATCGTAATGGCATCGATAAATGTTTTCTTGTCCGAGTTTTTAGGGAGAAAAGCAGAAACCCCCAACTTGACCATATATCCCAGAATGGAAGTTTTGTAGTGGGAAGAAAGGATGATAATTCTGAGCTCAGGATGTTTTTCTTTAAGAATTTCTACCAGTTCAAAGCCGTTCATAGGCTGCATCTGTACGTCTACCAGAGCTATATGAGGAAAATCGTCTTCGGAAAGGTCTCCCAGTTTCTCTATAAAATCAGGGCCATTATTGGACGTAAGGCAAACGGAAATATTCTTTTCATTCGAAAGCAGCATTTTGACCCCTTCCAGGATCAGCTGTTCGTCATCAATTAAGGCTATTTTGATTTGGGAGTTCATTGTTTTTTGGAATTATAATGATTAAACGGGTTCCTTTATTTAAGGTACTTTTCCATTTATGGACGGCGTTCATGGATTTTATTCTGGATTCGATGTTCTTGATTCCCATTCCTTTTTTCACGATATCATAATCAAATCCCTGCCCGTTGTCTGAAATGATCACCGCCATATTTTTGGGATAATCTTTGATATAAATCCAGAGATCCGTCGCTGTGGAATGTTTGATCACATTGGTCGTAAATTCCTGGATAATCCTGTAGAGCTGTACTTCCACAAAGATATCTTTTTTCTCATATCCGGGCATCACCTGCATAGAGATATTAATTTTGTGCGAAAGGTTGGCGATCAGTTCTTCTACATACAGTACAAATCCAACCGATTCAAGGTTGACGGGGTATAATGAATGTGAAATACTGCGGGCCGCATCAATAAGAGATGACATCTGACTGTAAATATTTTTCTTGATCACCTCGTCGCCTTTGGTATCCAGATTATTCATCCAAAGTGAAAGGATATTGAGACGGTTTCCGATATCATCATGAATCATGACCGCTATTCTTTTTCTTTCTTCTTCCTGTGCTTTGATGTTTTCAAGTACCAGTTTTTTCTGGTGAAGAACTTCCGCTTCATGCTGAACATTTTTCTCCTTAATGATACGGCTGATAAAAGAGCGATAGGCAATGAGAATAAAAGATACGATAACTGCTATGGTAACAATTATAAGGATCAGCAGGCTAATATTTAAGGTTACTTCTTTAATTTGATGAAGGTATATAAAAATGAACAGTATAAAATGCTTGACAGAATATTATTCGCGCTTAGAATAATATAATAGTCATTTTCTGACAGATTCGCGATTTGGTGCTGAATAATAAAAATAAAGACCGAAACGGAATAATAGAAAAAAATACATGCATCTACAAGAAGAAAACGGTTCTGTGTAGAAGCATCTTTGATTTCCCGGATCAGGGCAACCCCTGAAAGGCAGATGATGATAATGTTGGAAATCACCTTGACAATATCACTGTTAAAAGGGTAATTAAATACATACTTCGATACCATAAATCCAGCCGCCAGTAACGCTGTGATGCCCAGAAAATACTTGGGAACCTCCAGTTTCCTGATAAACAAGGCGGTAACCAGAAAGAATTCCCCGGCTATGTACAGAGGATACAGAAAGGAAGTATCATTAAGATTGAACACATAAGGCAGAACGAGGTTCAGCAGTTCTATAAAAAAAAGAAAAGCAATACAGTGAAAATATTGCTTCTCTTTATTATTCAGTATACGGTATTTTGCTGCTCCCAAAAGTATGATGGACAGAAGCAGACCATAGTTTAGGAATAAAATTGCTTTAAAAAAATCTGTCATTCCTATCTATACTACGTATTTAAAATCCAAGTTCAGGAATACGGCAAACAGGCGGACATGGTTTCGCCCAATCGTAGGTATTTGAAATAGTTTCTGTGCTTTCTCCATCCTGAAGAAGTTGATGGAACGAGATGAAGATCACTGTTACCAGCATTCTCTGGTAAATATCGTTGTATTTGAGACCAAACGAACATTTGATCCCGGTAACTTCCGGATACGGGTGAGAAAGATCCGCCATAGGAATATAAAATCTTTTAAAAATTCTCTCTCCTCCGAATTCTGTACACTCGCGGAAGAACCACTCCATGCCTTCATTTTTCCAACGCTCAATCGCTTCTACAGCGATATCCTGGTCAAGAATTGGCTGGTTGGTTACCGGAAGATTTGTATTGGTATTGTCATCTATTTTTGCAAGGTCACTGGAAAGAACAGCGTTTTTTACAATGGTAAATTCTTTTGTTTCCTGCAGTCTTATATTTTGTTTAAATACCTGGAGCTTGGTGTATTGATATTCCACAACACTTTTGTCAATATGTCCTGTCTCATCCAAAGGAAGGAAAATCAGAACCATGCAGCCTTCAAATACGCCCACTTCCGCACAGAGGTCCGGGTAATTATTTTTCTCTTTGATTTTATCAATCTGCTCTTTAGACAGTTCAAAGATTTGATTGGTTTGTGTGATCAGCTGTGTGATCAAATAGTAATCTGACCGATATTTGCGCCACTCAGCGACTGCCAGTTTATAATCGTTCTCGTTCATAATTTCATGGTTTATTTAGTCGCATAAAATTATATAAACTAAACCTCCTGCACAAATAATCGTATCATAAATTTATTATTCGTAAAACAAATTTAATTTTAAGACACAAAAATTGGCAAAACATTACAAAGCAGTTGGTGATATATGATGGACAAGTCTATTCAGACAGCAGGATACAACAATGACAGGTATAATATGAGATGAAAATTGTTTAACGAATTGCGGGGTATTGCAGGAATTAAAATTGAAAGAAAATGAGGAAAAGGAAATCAATAATTCCTTACCGTAATATGATAACAGCTCTGCTGCCTTTCTTTGATGTAATAAATTCTACCGGCCGCTGCATAATACTTTAAAACTTTTTCCAGTGCCACTTCCATTTTCGGATTGTACTTCAGAACATCATTAAACCGGATATAAGAAATATCAAAAGAGTTTCCGTAATTGTGGGAACTTATTCCCATTGAAGCATTCGAATTCACCCTTCTCAGCCTGCACTGATCCTCAAGTGTTCTGGTGATGGATGAAACAGTGAACGTATGTCCTTTTGTTTCTTTACTGAATCTGGATGCCATTTTTTCCAATGTAGCTTTCGCTTTGGAAACCATATAGGCACGGCTGTAATCAAGTTTCTGAACACGGTAGCCTTTTCCGCTCTTTTTTATTTTATGAAATTTTCCGCTGTTGATGTATTTCTGTACCGTTTTTGAGTCTGTCAGCAGCTTTACCCCAAAACTTCGGGAAGCATCCAGATGCGACTTGTACAGTGCCGTTGGCTCTACTTTCAGTACCGATGAAAGATCATAACAGGGAAGTGCTTTTTTTGTTCCCTGAGAATAATAAAAGCTATACATAAAAGGCACGAAGGCCACACACAAAAACTTTCTCATTAACCATGCTTTTAAATTACTAAACGAAAGATAAACATTTATGCCATATCATTCAACCCCCGCATAATGCCATCCTAAAAAAATTCCCAACAAACATCAAACCAAATTATTAAATCTCTAATTTTAAGTTAAGAAAACATAAAATATTTTTCTATTTTAACTTTTTATTTTAAAATTTAAATTTTACATTTGAGATACATTTAAATAATAAACAACATGATTAAAAAACTTTTTGCTGAATTTTTCGGCACATTTTGGCTTGTTTTCGGTGGCTGCGGAAGTGCAGTTTTTGCTGCCGGAGTTCCCGATATCGGAATTGGCCTGCTGGGCGTAGCTTTAGCTTTTGGTCTTACCGTTCTTACGATGGCTTATGCCGTCGGGCACATTTCTGGCGGACATTTCAATCCGGCAGTATCGTTTGGACTTTTGGCAGGAGGCAGATTTTCTGCCAAAGATCTTATCCCTTACGTTGTAGCGCAGTGTCTTGGGGCATTGGTTGCTGCAGGATGTCTTTACGTGATCCTTAACGGCTCCGGAGCTGTAGATTTTTCTAAACCGGGAGCTTTTGCCACCAATTTTTACGGAGAAGCCGTTTACAATGGAAAAGCTTTTAGTATGGGAGCCGCATTCCTTGCAGAATTTTTACTAACAGCCTTCTTCCTGATCGTGATCATGGGAGCTACAGACAAATGGGCTAATGGAAAGTTTGCAGGTATCGCTATCGGTCTTGCATTAACATTGATCCACCTTATTTCTATTCCAATTACCAATACTTCAGTAAACCCGGCCAGATCGCTTTCACAGGCAGTATTTACTGGTGGGCTTGCGATGTCACAGCTTTGGCTGTTCTGGGTAGCGCCTATTGCAGGAGGAATTGTAGGAGGACTGATCTACAAGTTTTTGCTTCAGAGAGATTCAACGGAAGTCGTTGCGGATTAATACCCAACATTATAAAAAAAAACATAGGCTGTCATTTTTTGGCGGCCTATTTTATGATCGTGTTGGAAGTAGTTGCAGGGTGTGAGTTTGAGGGTTGGAGTGTTTTTGGGTTTGAGCGTGTATGAGTAGAAAATTAGTTGCTGGTTGATAACTGCTGGTTCGAATCCCGAAACCCGCATCCCGAAACTAAAATTCACCCCAAAAGGTCTTATGGATACAATCATGATTCACCATTCACTTACGAAGTAAAATTGACCATTGACTTATTAAAATAGTCTGATGTCTGCCATCTACCTCACTTCTTCATATCAAAAGGATTTTTAAAGATAAGTTCTTCCTGTTTTCCTTTGATTTCCATTTTACGCTGCAGTAAATTCAGGGCCATTTTACGGATAAAAAGATCCTTGTCATTCAGTTTCCAGTAAGGATCTTCATGGACTCTTTTCGGGCTGCGGATAAGATAAAATTCCGTTTCCCAGGTATCTTCATTATGGTAAAATTCAATAATTCCGCAGTGCTCCGGAATCAAACTATGGTCTACCATACCCATCGGAAGCAGAAAACTGAACGTATTGCAGATATAATCGCCACAGGAAATTTTATCATGTTTCAGAAATTTCTCTCCTGTTTCTTTATTGAGATATGATTTTTTGAAATCGTTTTTAAAATCGCTTTTAGAAAGCTTGATCTCTATTTCATGGCTGAAACCATCAGCATCTATGAACAGCATATCCGCTTCCCAGTCGGCCTGGAAATAATTCGTCAGCACAATTTCTTTTTCAAAATCGCAGTGGGAATGAATATAGGCATGAACAAGTTCTTCTATTTTCAACATGACTGTTACCGTTTAAATTGAGTTTATTTCCTTTGCAGTTCGACGACTCCGTAATGCAGCCATATCCCGAAAATGCCAGTTTTAGTAAGATAAGTTTCCTCTTTTCCGAATGCAACGGTTGTATTGGGTGGTGTCTGACAAATAAAAAAATGCCCTCCGTCCATACAATTCATTTTCCCTTCTTTATGCAGAGCTGTCCAGCCGAATTCTTTGTAAGCATCTTCGTCATTTTCTGCATCAAATAAAAACCGCTTAACCGTGATTTTATCTTTACCGCCGTCTCTTTTTGAGGTCATGGACCAGCGAACCAGATCAGATTTTTCTTTTCCCGGGACTTCCTTAACATCAGCATCCTTAATTCTGGCAATCACCAAAGTATCTGTCGTAGTGGAAACTCCGTTACTCATTTCATTGACCATATAGGTTCCCGACCAGATATCCTTTTCTGTCTTCTTTTGTGCAGACACCAAGCCGGATAATCCGGTCAGCATCAAAACTATAAAGCCTTTTTTCATGAGATCCATAAGACTCGTTATTTGAATTAAGAAACCAATAAACTGCATCCGCGGATATCGGAGTGATCTATTCTTCCCAGTACCTGAAATGTATCTCCCGGAAGCGTTTTACCTAAATCCTGTGTCGCAATAAAGCAGCATGAATGGATATTAGCCAGATCTATAATATTGACCGCCCCTGTTCTGCCTTCCTGTTCATATGAAAACGGATCTTCTGCATTGCGGACCAGTATTTTCATCCAGCTGGGGCACTTATACTCGTTATTTCCCAATGAATAGGCCTGTGAAAGAAGTTCCGTCATGGAATATTCTGAGTAGATTCTGTTTGTTTTAAAACCATTCTGCAGAATTTTCAGAAGTTCATCTTTTGTCATTTCTTCTTTTCTGCCTTTCATTCCTCCAGTTTCAATGATGGTCAGATCTTTAGATCCTTCAATAGAAAAATTAAGAGACTCAATGGAATCCAGGAAATCTAAAAGTGCAAAAGACACACCGAAAAGAATGACTTTTTTATCTTTCAAACAGTTTAGAAGTTCAAACAGTTCGGAATGATTGTAAAGAAAATATCCGTTTTCAGGTTTTGCAGACTTCTTCATAAGATAATCTACCATATAGATCAGGGAAGAATTCTGCTTCTCCAGATAGCTCGGAAGCAAACCCAAGAAAATAAAATTTTCCGGCTTTCCTATAAACTGTTCAAAACTTTTATAAATGCTTTCTTCATAAAGATTAGGGTCTGCAATAAAATGTTTTGAAAGATTCATCTGTGTAGTCCCCGAACTCTGAAAAAACAGATCTGTGGAGGCATTCCTGTCCAGAATCTGGTGGTTTTTGAACATTTCTATCGGCAGAAAGGGAATCTTCACCAGACTATTGACCTCATCCGGGTTTATGTTCAGATAATCCACGAACTTTCTATATATCTCAACATTTTCATACTGGTAATGAAAAGCTGCCAATGAGGCATTCAGAAAATCCTGTTCTGTCTGTATGCTGAATATATTTTCCAATTTTCAAGACTATTTTTAAACTTATTATCAACTCATAATGAATGAATTAGATAAAAAAGCATATTTTTTTAATATTTTTTTAATCGAAGCGTTACACTTTGGTAAACTTCTTGCAAGGATTTACTCGGAATATGGATTAAAAACAAGAGTGGGCTTCGGTTCATTCGAAAATTACCTCTCTCAGGGGTAATTTTTTTTTGTGCCTTCTTTAAAGGTCATCAGCTCAAAATCGCTTTCAAAAACTCCGTAAGTAAAATAAGAGATCCAGTCGCCCAGATTGATGTACTTTGCTTTCTGCTCAAGATCCAGCACCATTGGAAGGTGACGGTGGCCATAGATAAAGTAGTCAATCTTCTGGCTTTTCAGTTTTTCTTTTGAATAGATGATCAGGAATTCTTTATCTTCTCCTAAAAATGCCTTATCCTCGTCCCCGGAGATCATTTTATTTTTCTGCGAAAGATATAAAGCAATCTTCATGGCAATATCCGGATGTAGCCATTTGAAAAACCATTGTGCCACAGGATTTGTGAACAGTTTTTTCATTCTTTTGTAGCCTTTATCACCAGGTCCGAGACCATCCCCATGAGCCAACAGAAATTGCTTTCCGCCCATCTCAAAATACTGCTTCTGATAAAAAACGGTACATCCGATCTCTTCCTCAAGATAGTCCTTCATCCACAGATCATGATTTCCCACAAAGAAATAAATATGAATTCCTCTGTCTTTCAGTTCTGCTATTTTTCCGAGAACACGTACATATCCCTTTGGAATCACATGTTTCCATTCGTGCCAGAAGTCAAAAAGGTCACCCATTAAAAACAACACCTGAGCATCTTCTTTGATCTCGTCCATCCAGCGGATAAATTTCTCTTCGCGCACTTTACTCTCCTTAAGCGTAGGAGCACCAAAATGCTGATCTGAAGCGAAATACACTTTTTTTCCAGGTTCTAAATTAATGATCGTTTTTAACACCGGTCTGAATTTTTATGGATAAATTACTGTTACTTATTATCTTCTGCGAACCATTCTCCATAAGAGTTTTCCGTTTCGTGAAGTTTAAGGTAGGCCAGAGAAACCTCAGCCGGAAGTTTTGATTTTATTTTGGCAGCAATGGCGTACAGCATATTCTCGCAGGTAGGCTGAAAGCTGCAGTAAATTACTTTATGTCCTTTATTCTCAAGATCTTCGCCCAGTTCTTTATGGGGCGACAATGCATTCACAAGAACCGCATGATCCCAAAGATCCACGATCTCAGATTTCACGATACTTTTAATATCTCCAAAATCCACTACCATCCCGTTTTTGGAATTCTCCAAATCATTAATCACTTTTCCTTTTACCGTTACAAACAGTTTGTAGGAATGTCCGTGCATATTTTTACATTTCCCATCGTAGTTGTACAGCACATGGGCTGTCTCGAATGTGAAAATTTTTGTAATACGTATCATACTCAATGTATTATTTTTAAATAACTGATTTCCATGAAATTAGATTTGAACCCAATAAACGAAAAGTTCAAAATCGTGGTCAACTCTTATAAAAATCATAAAATAATGTTCAAATTTAAAATAAAAAAGAGCAGGAAAAAAACCTACTCCTAATTTTGTTTTGCAAGTTGCTGATATTATTCATTTTATTCTTTGAATTAATCCTATTCTCTGAAGATTATATCCGAAGAATTTTCATTTTTAAATTGATCTGTTTTAATAAATCAAAATTATTTTCCGATCAAGTCTAAAAAATTCAGATTTACCGACATCTGTAAAAAATTGACATTCGTAGGAGATTCATTGACAAAAGTATTCGCACAGTTTAAATTTTACAGATTTTTCTTTCAGTTACTTTTTACGCTATTAAAAAATAATAAATCAAAATATTGTGATATAATATTTTAAATGATATATTTGCTTTTTATTACTCCATGAGTATTAAAGTTATAATGATCCGGATTGTACCCCTTATTTCAAAGCATAAATAGAAACTATAGATTATTAAAGCAGATTGTGTTATACTTTAATTTGCAGATGTACGAGAGGTGAAAAAGTAGAATGTAAACACGAACTATAGTACTGCCCACCTAAACGACATACTCATTTTAAAAATAAAGTAAAATATGAAAAAAGCAATTTTTATCATTCTGGCATTGAGCACTGTAGCTTGTAATTCTGAAAATTATGAGGATTCAATACCGGTATCATCTTACACATCCAAAAATTCCGATCTGGCTACTGCTTCTAAAACAAGGCCCCAAAAATGGGCTAAAAAAGTCTCAGGAACACCTTTTGATAATCTGTACAAAGTCAATGATGACGTCTATAGAAGTGAACAGCCCGATACTGATGGTTATAACTATTTTCAGCAAAATAATGTGGCTTCTATTCTCAATCTGAGATCAGGCCACACAGATAACGTCGGAGGAACCAATTACAGAGGTAATTTGTACACAGTTCCAATGACTGCCTCGTCAGTTTCCGATGTGGAAATTATCCAGGCTTTACGAATTATAAGAACAGCTCCAAAACCCATAGATATACATTGCCATCATGGAAGCGACAGAACCGGTGTAACTATGGCCATGTACCGTATTGTTTTTCAAAACTGGAGCAAACATGACGCTACTGAAGAAATGACTGATGGAGGTTACAATTTTCATCCACAGTATACCAATTTGGTTAATTATATCAAGAATGTGGATGTAAACTATATCAAGACACAAGTATTTAACTAACCTTTTATTTAAAATTTTACACCTTTTTACAAAAGAAAAACACCTGGTAATCAGGTGTTTTTATTATAGAAGTGAATCCGGAGCTATAAACTGAGTTATTCTGTAAGTTTTTCCAGCCAGTCACTTTCCAGTCTTTTCATCTTTTGAGTTTTAAGATCGACTAAAACCCAAAGCGTACTTGAATCTACAACAAGCTTATCATTACAATAAAATTCAACTTTTCTAGGTTGTTTCACGCCTTCCGGAGCCTTTGGATAGGTTTTCACCGTTATTACATCATGGAGATAAACCTGTTTTTTGTACTGAATATGATGATCAACGAGTATCCATGCCCATTCTGCATATTCTGTTTTATGTTTTAAAGAATCCCAGTGTTCACCGGCAATTTCTTCTACCCAATGAACGTACTGTACATTATTGACATGATGATTCTGGTCTATATGCTCTTCAGTTACCTGAATCTGTTTCTGATAAATTAAATCCATTGTTTTTTCGGCTTCATGAATAGTCAAATATATGAACTTTTGATCCCGACTACAGTGACAAATTCATTAAAAGTGAATTAAATTTCTAGTGTTTTTCAAGAAATTATCCTACAAAAAAGAGATGAAGCAGGCCGGCCCATCGGCGCATACTTCATCATCATCATTTGTGTTTTTAGAATCTACTTTTTCCCTCTTACGACGATCATCTTTTATGACATTTAATTTTCAATAGGCTACAGCGGAAAACCATTTTTTTCATCTTTACTTTGTGTTTGAGATATTCCATACTGCTGCTTTATTCAGCGATGATCTAAAATCATGGGCATTGGCAAGGGCGCCAATTTTTTTTATATCCGGATTATATAGTCCGGATGTGTATTTTTTTCTAAAGAAATCCTGTACAATAGGAAATCAATAATATAATTACTGCACTAAGGATCAAACCGAAAATAAAACTTGGGGCAGAAAAGAGAATATTTTTTGTTTTCATAAAAGTGTTTTTCAAACCGTGAAACCATACATTAAAATTCAGTGTCATTTCCTTTTGTTCAAAACTAGGATAAATGATAAAAAAAATAAAACGATTATAGGAGCTGTTAACAACGATAATATATAAAATACTGAATATCAACAAATAACATACACAATGTTAACGCATTTCTTTTCAAAAGATAACACTTTATTAACAAAAAAAGGCTGTAACAGTCTCGTGAAGCACGTAAAAAATTAAGCAAAATACTACTATATTGTGAAAAATTTGAAAAAGAAGACCAGTGATGGATCTTAATAATTAAAATGCATTGTCATTATCTTGATATTTTTTTCATAATTTCAATTGACTATTAACTTCTTTTTCGTTCAAAAAAAACCTTCCCAATCATGAGAAGGTTTGCTATTTATAAAAATTAATGGAAAATAATCAATGGAACTGTGCCGTTTCTGTAGAATCCTTCATCGCTACCGTTGCAGAAGAACCATTAGTCACAACATTCTGGATCTCATCAAAATATCCTGTTCCTACAAATGACTGGTGTTTCACGGCTCTGAACCCTTTCTGCTGAAGGGCAAATTCACGTTCCTGAAGTTCGGAATATCCCGCCATTCCTCTTTCTTTATAAGCTAAAGCAAGTTCAAACATGGCAGTATTCAGTGCATGGAAACCAGCTAGTGTAATAAACTGGAATTTATAGCCCATCTTTGCAAGCTCTTCACGGAAATTAGCCATTTCTTCGACACTTAACCTCGCAGCCCAATTGAATGATGGTGAACAGTTGTAAGCCAACATCTTTCCCGGAAACTGAGCATGAATTCCTTCTGCAAATTTTCTGGCCTGCTCCAGATCAGGATTAGAGGTTTCCATCCAGATCAGATCTGCATACGGCGCGTAAGAAAGTCCCCGGTCTATTCCCTGCTCTACTCCATTATTTACGACATAAAAGCCTTCGGAAGTTCTTGCCCCGGTTACAAATTTCCGGTCTCTTTCATCGATGTCAGAAGTCAGAAGGTCTGCCGCATCAGCATCTGTTCGGGCAATAATGATACTTGGCACACCCAATACATCTGAAGCCAAACGGGCCGCAACCAATTTATTAATGGCTTCCTGAGTAGGAACCAAAACTTTCCCGCCCAGATGTCCGCATTTTTTTGCTGAAGAAAGCTGATCTTCAAAATGAACTGCCGCAGCTCCTGCCTCAATCATCTGCTTCATCAGCTCAAAAGCATTCAGATTTCCACCGAATCCGGCTTCCGCATCTGCAATGATAGGAACCAAATATTCTTTATCTCCGTTTCCACTTACCGACTGGATCTGATCTGCTCTCAATAAAGCATTATTAATCTTTTTCACCACAGAAGGCACTGAATTCGCAGGGTATAATGATTGATCAGGATACATTTCACCCGAAAGATTAGCATCCGCAGCCACCTGCCACCCTGAAAGATAGATAGCCTCCAGTCCTGCATCAACTTCCTGAACCGCCTGATTTCCTGTTAATGCACCAAGTCCGGCTACATAATCCTGGCTATTCAGTTTCTCCCAGAATTTTTTAGACATTTCTGTCGCAATGGTATAATCAATTTTGTAGGAGCCTCGAAGTTTTAATACTTCTTCAGCAGTATACGTTCTTTTTATTCCTGTCCAGCGGGGATTGTTCAGCCAATCCTGTTCTATAGCATGGATCTGTTCTTGTCTTGTTTTCATAATATTTTGGATTTGTTATTTTGTATTAAAGAAAGAGAGTCGGAGTGTTTGAGAGTTGAAGAGTTGCTGGTTCGAATCCCGAATCCCGAAACTTTAAAATCCGCCCACTCTCAAACGCTATCACTCAATAAAAGGATAGGCTTTCAAAGTAAGGAATTCTTCGAATTTTTCTGAGAATATAAGTTCGTTGAAAAGCTCTTTGGCCAGATTGAATTTCCCGTTTTTGAAACGTTCTTCGCCTACGTAGTTTTCGATGCGGTCTATTTCTTCAAGTTCCCACTGGAGTATCATTTCCCGAGTCAGTATCTTGCCGTCATTAAGCTTAGCTTCATTCTGTAACCACTGCCAGAGCTGCGTTCTTGAGATTTCTGCGGTTGCGGCATCTTCCATAAGATTGTAAATGGCTGCTGCACCTACTCCCATCAGCCAGCTTTCCAGGTACAAAATACCTACGTTGATATTTTTTCTGACTCCTTTTTCTGTGATTTCACCTTGTGGAACTTCCAGCAGATCCTTTTCTTTGATATGGTATTCAAATTTTTCATCAATCTGGTTCTGTGCCGGCATATATTGATCAAAAACCTCTTTCGCAATGGATACTAGCGCCGGATGTGCCACCCAGGTTCCGTCGTGACCGTTTTTCACTTCACGTTCTTTGTCTTTTCTTACTTTTTCGAAAGCAGCTTGGTTAGCTTCGTCATCATTTTTGACAGGGATCTGCGCTGCCATTCCTCCTATCGCATGAACGTTTCTTTTATGACAAATCTCGATCACTCTTTTTGAATAGGCACTCATAAACGGTGACGCCATGGTCACCTGATCTCTGTCCGGAACCATAAATTCAGGAAGATTTCTGAATTTTTTGATGAATGAGAAAATATAATCCCATCTTCCGCAATTCAGGCCTGCGCTGTGCTCTTTTAGTTCAAATAAAATTTCATCAATCTGAAATGAAGCGGTAATGGTTTCTATTAAAACAGTTGCTTTGATTGTTCCTGTGGGAATTCCCAGATAACTTTGGGCAAAAACAAAAACCTCATTCCACCAGCGTGCTTCTTTATAATGTTCTAATTTGGGAAGGTAAAAATAAGGACCACTTCCACTTTCCAGCAACTGTTTTGCATTATTAAAAAAGTAAATTCCAAAATCTGTCAGTGAGCCGGATGCTTTTTCTCCATTGATCTCTATATGCTTTTCCGGAAGATGCAATCCTCTTGGGCGAACCTGGAGAACAGCCGTTTTTTCGTTCAGCTGATAGGATTTTCCATTTTCAGCATTGAAATCTATATTACGTCTTATGGCATCCGCCAGATTCATCTGCCCCTGAATACAGTTGTCCCAGGTGGGCGAGCTGCTGTCTTCAAAATCAGCCATAAAAGTTGATGCACCGGAATTAAGTGCGTTGATGATCATTTTCCGGTCTACAGGACCTGTGATCTCTACCCTTCTATCCAAAAGATCAACAGGAAGCGGAGCACATACCCAATTTCCATTTCTCACCTCCTGAGTTTCGGGCAAAAATCCCGGAAGATTTCCCAAATCAAAAAGCTGCTGTGTTTTTTTTCTTTCTTCTAAAAGCGTTAATCTATTTGGATTGAAATTCTGATGAAGTGATACCAGAAAATCAGTCAGTTCAGGAGTAAAAACCTCTTTAAACTGCTTTGGGGCTTTTATTTCTAATTGAGTTTTAGTTTCCATAACCTATTGATTTTGTGATTTGATGTTACAAACATAAATAAAAATTTTCACAACTAGCGAACGTTCGCTAATTATTTTTAAAATTTATTATGCGGATAATCGCATCCAATTATTTATATTTGACTATGAATTCAGAAAGCGATTTTATCAAAACAGTTTTCGGACTAAAGCTCAAGCAGCTTAGACAAAAGAAAAACTGGTCTCTGCAGGATCTTGCTGTAAAGACCGGTCTGTCCAAATCTTACCTTAATGAGATTGAAAACGGAAAAAAATATCCGAAGCACGATAAGATCATCCAGCTTTCAGAATCGCTGAGCTGTACTTTTGATGAACTGGTTTCCACTAAACTTGATAAAAGCTTAGCGCCGTTCAACGAGATCCTGCAGTCGGATTTTTTCAAAGAAGTGCCACTTGATCTTTTTGGCATCAGCAAAAACAATCTGATCAGTATCATTAGTGATGCTCCCAAAAAAGTAACTGCTTTTATCAATGCACTGATTGAGATCTCGCAGAATTATAATTTAGGAAAAGAACGTTTTTATTTTGCAGTACTCAGATCTTTCCAGGAGCTTTATGACAATTATTTTCCTGAAATTGAGGAGAAAACAGTAGAGTTTATCAAGGAAAACGGACTGGATATCAGTAAGGATCTGAGAGCCTCCGTTTTAGAAAACATTCTCACTGAAAAATTTCATTACAGCATACGATCAGAGGATTTTGAACAGTTCGGAACCCTGAACAATCTGCGATCCCTTTATATTCCCGAGCAGAAACTCCTGCTTTTGAATAAGAAACTTGAAAAAGATCAGCGAACTTTTATCATGGCTAAAGAAATCGGATTCAATGTTTTGGAACTTAAAATTCGTCCGAACACGTATTCATGGCTGGATTTTGGAAGTTTTGAAGAAATTTTAAATAATTTTTACGCATCTTATTTCGCCGGCGCTTTATTAATTTCAAAGGAAAAAACGCTTGAAAAAACCTCAGAATTTTTACTCCAGCACACCTGGGAGCCCAAAAGTTTTGAAGCGCTGATTGAAAGTTTTACAGATTCTCCTGAAACTTTTTATTACAGACTCACCAATCTGCTTTCATCTGAATTGGGTATAAAAGATCTGTTTTACCTGTGCCTGGTCAAGAAAAAAGATTCGGATAAGATCCAGATTTTAAAGGAGCTCCATCTGAACCACCAGCAGGCACCGCATGCAAATGCCATGAATGAACATTACTGCAGAAGATGGATCGCTGTCAAAAATTTACACCATTTAAAGGAGAATGAAACGCTTACGGATGCTCAGATCTCGCATTACAAGGATCAGGGAGTAAGCTATCTTGTGATTTCAACTTCACAAAAAAATCCGTTTTCAGACGGCAGCAACAGAAGCTACTGTCTAGGTATTTTACTGAACTCGCAGACCATTAAAAAAATTGGTTTTGTAAAATCTCAGACTTTAAAAACGGTCAATGTAGGGGTTACCTGCGAATCCTGCAGCATTCCGGATTGTGAAGTACGACAGGCCCCGCCGGTCCGACTGGAAAAAGAACAGTTTAACCTCAGTATGAAAAATGCAATTGAGAAGATCAGAAAACAGATGATGGGTAATGAGTGATGAGTGATGAGTGATGAGTGATGAGTGATGAGTGATGAGTGATGAGTGATGAGTGATGAGTGATGAGTGATAGCTGCAAAATTACAAATTCCACCTCTAAATTCTAATTTCTAACTTCTAATTAAAAAAACACACAAATGATATTAGATTTATTTTTCCCAAACCGCTGTATTCACTGCAGCCGGATCATAGGCGCAGAGCTTTTGGTCTGCAGTTTATGTTTTGAACAGATTCATTTTACCCACTTTGATTATTTCGGGGATCATACGATCAAAGAAAAATGTAAACTCATGTTCCCTGTTGAGAATACGTATGCCCTGATGAAATTTGAACAGGACGGATTGAGCCAAAAAATCATCCATGAACTGAAATACAAAAGCAGGGAAAATGCAGGCAAAACTCTTGCAGAATGGACTACAGAGCGGCTTGATTTTAAAGATGAAAAACCTGACCTACTGGTTTCAGTTCCTCTTCATCCTAAAAAATTAAAAGAAAGAGGTTATAATCAACTCCATTTATTTACAGAGACTTTGTCAAAATTTTATGGTATCCCATCCGATTACGAATTAATTCAAAGAAATCATTATTCCAAAGCACAAGCCTTAAAAGATAAAAAAAATCGCCTGGAAACAGCAAACCCCTTTTCACTTTCAAAACCGATTTCCGGAAAACATGTTCTTTTAATAGACGATGTTTTCACCACTGGAAATACGGTATCCTCTATTGCCTGGGAGATTTTAAATGCGGGTAATAACAGAGTGAGTATTTTGGTGATGGCAGTCGATGTATAGGAAGTTTTAGGGTTTGAGAGTATTAGTGTGGGAGGGTTTGAGATTTTCGGAATTCGCGTTTCGGGATTCGAGCTAGCAATTATTAACTATCAATTCTAAAACGCTCCTACACTTCCACTAGCGCACTCAAACCCTCGAACTCGTACCGGAAAGTTCAATTCTTTTTCTTAATTTTCCAGTAAACTTTTGATTATGAAAAATCTGCTTTTACTGCATGGAGCATTGGGCCACTCTAATATTTTTAAACCTTATGAGAAGGAGTTGTCAAAATATTTCAATATCCATACGCTTTTGTTTTCAGGACACGGAAATACTGAACTGCCTGAAAGCGGTATCAGCATTGAAAAATATACGGCAGAAATAAGGGATTATTTAGAAAAAGAAGACCTCACAGATGTTTGTATTTTCGGACACAGCATGGGAGGTTATGCTACACTTAACTGTGCTCTGAGATATTCTGAAAGAATTAATTCCATTATGACCCTGGGTACAAAATTCAACTGGACTGAAGAACAGGCTTTAAAGGAAAGTAAAATGCTTGATCCGGAATCTATTCTTTTAAAGGTTCCCAAATATGCGGAACAGCTGGAAAAACAGCATGGTGCAAAATGGAAGCAGCTACTGCCGGCTATTGCTCAGATGATGGTTTCACTCGGTAAAAATCCACCTCTGAATGAAAGCAGTCTGTGGGCAATTACTATTCCCGTACAGATTATGACCGGGGATAAAGACAATATGGTGAGTATAGAAGAAAGCATCCGTGCCTACCGAAATATTCCGAATGCAAAATTGGCCATACTCCCGGACACAAAGCATCCTATGGAAAAAGTACGGCCCAATTTATTATCTGATCTGATGAAAGATTTCTGGAATCTCTCTTAATATTTATCGTTGTAGTTTTTCACCGTAGCTTAAATCTCCGGCATCACCAAGTCCTGGTGTGATATATCCTTTTGAAGTCAATCCCTCATCGATTGCTCCTACCCAAATTTTCGCATCAGGATAAGCTTTCTCGATAGTTTCCACTCCTTGCCTGGAAGCAATTGCCGCTACAATATGCAGCTGAGTTGGTGTTCCGTTTGTCAAAAGGTCTTTGATGGCTTCAATTAATGAGGCACCTGTTGCTAACATGGGGTCAGCTACAATTAATGGTCTTCCTTCAATATTCGGGCAGGTAAGATAATCCTGTTTGATAGAGAAATAATCATTGGCATCGTGCTTTCTGTACGCAGCAACGAAACCGCAGTCTGCTCTGTCCAGGTAGCTCAAAATCCCTTCAAATAAAGGAACTCCTGCTCTTAATATAGTGGTAATCACGGGCTGAACGGCTATTTCCTGAACTTTGATCTTATCTAAAGGAGTTTGAATTTCTACTTCTTTGTATTCCAATCCTTTACTGATCTCAAATGCTGCAATTTCCCCTATACGTTCCATATTTCTACGGAATCTCATTCTGTCATGCTGGATGTCTATATTCCTAAGCTCATTGATCCAGGAGTTTATTAAAGAAGACTGTTTTGACAATACAATTGTATTCATTATTCTGAAAAAACTTTTTATTAAAAATATTAAATTTAATATGAATAAAATCCCTCTTAGAAAAATCTAAAAGGGATTAATTTTTTATTTTTGTCTGAAATACACTTCAATAGGAACTCCGGTAAACCCGAATTGCTTTCTCAATTGGTTTTCAGTAAATCTTTTGTAAGGTTCTTTTACATATTGAGGAAGGTTGCAGAAAAATACAAACTGTGGTGACGGCGTTGGAAGCTGTACACAATATTTGATTTTAATATACTTTCCCTTGTTAGCTGGTGGCGGAGTCTGCTCAAAAATAGGGAGCATCACTTCGTTTAATTTTGAAGTTTTGATCTTTTTCTTACGGTCTTCGTATACAACCATTGCCATTTCCACAGCTTTCAAGATTCTCTGCTTCGTTAATGCTGAAACAAAAAGAATTGGAATATCACTGAACTGACCGATCTTCTCTTTAATTGAATTTTCAAAATCCCTAACAGTATTGGTTTTCTTATCTTCAATAAGATCCCACTTATTCACAACGATCACAATTCCTTTTCTGTTCTTTTGTGCCAAACCGAAAATATTCATATCCTGAGATTCCCAGCCAAGCGTTGCATCCACCATAATGATCACAACATCTGAAAATTCAATAGAACGAATAGATCTCATTACCGAATAAAATTCCAAATCCTCATTTACTTTAGATTTCCTTCTCATTCCGGCAGTATCAACTAAAACAAATTCGTGTCCGAATTTATTGTAAAGAGTCTGAATACTGTCTCTTGTAGTACCAGCAACATCGGTTACGATGTTTCTTTCTACATCAAGCAAAGCATTCGTTAATGTGGATTTACCAACATTGGGACGACCTGCGATCGTAATTTTCGGCAATCCTTCGAAAGGATCTTTATAATCTGTTGTAGGGAAATCTTTAACGATATCATCTAAGACTTCTCCTGTTCCGGAACCTGTAGCAGAAGACAAAGTGTAATATTTTTCAATTCCTAACTGATAGAATTCAGTAGCGTTTATTTCCTCTTTGGCAGAATCTACTTTATTGATAACGATATAAACGGGTTTATTTGCTCTTCTCAGAAGTTCGTAAATTTCGTAATCGGTATCAGTAAGGCCTTCTTCTACATTCATCATAAAAATGATAGACGTAGCTTCGTCTATTGCCAGCTGAACCTGTTTACGAATCTCTTCTTCAAAAATATCATCCGTTCCTACATCATATCCGCCTGTATCTATAACTGTAAAATCTACCCCGTTCCAGTCAGATTTCCCGTAATGACGGTCTCTGGTAACACCAGCCGTAGAATCTACGATGGCTTCTCTTCTTTCTAGTAAACGGTTAAAAAGTGTGGATTTTCCTACGTTGGGACGCCCAACGATTGCGACAATATTTGACATAAAAATGTTTAATAAATGAAATTATTAATGGGTATCTCCAACTTTTGGAGCCCAATTTTTTGCAAAGATAAGATTTTATTATTTAGCTGCTGAAAAATTGATCTCTATAAATTGTTTACAAAAACAAAATATCTGTTTATCTATTTTGTTAAAAATCATACAATTACAGATAAACACAGTCTTTCCGGCTGTTAATCCGTCAAAAAATATTTTTTTCAATCAAATTTTTTTTATAATTTCGCGCCACCAAAATAAAGCAGACCTATAGTGTAACGGTAGCACTCCGGTTTTTGGTACCGTCAGTCGGGGTTCGAATCCCTGTGGGTCTACACATTATTTTAAACCATTTGATTTTCAAATGGTTTTTTTGTTTTCTCATCACACCCTGCAATTTAAGTATTCACTTCTTTATTTGATCTTCAAGTCCTTTAATCTTCTTTCCAGTATTTCCAAATTATCTTTATAAAAAAGATCATTTACCAAATTCTCAATATATCACCATCCGTTGAACAACAAGGTACTATAAATACTACTTAAATAACCCACAATAAATAAACAAACTCAGTTTTTATTATCAAATATTAAAACAAACAGACAAAAATGATAGATATCTACTATATGTTTTAATTTTCGTGCCTATTAACTTTGCCTTCAAGATAATACCGATACCATTCGGTAAAAAAAACACAAATAACCTATGAACCTAAACAAGCCCTGAGGCTCGTTTAGGGTTTGTAATGATACAATTGAAAAAATGAAAAAAAAATTGATTTTGATAGGTGTAACCTTATACACCTCACACACGTTCGGACAGGTTAGTATTAATTCCGAGACTCCCCATCCTTCAAGTATTCTTACCATAGCTCCTACAGATCTAAAGGGACAATATAAGGGAACCATTTTAAGTCCAATGACAACAAGCCAGATCAACAATATACCCAATCCGGCTAAAGGATTAATCGTGTATGATACTCTCGTAAAATGTTTAAAAGTGAATAAGGGTACTCCAACTGTATCCCAATGGGTGTGCATAAAGACCAAATAATAAAAATGAATTGTATGAAAATGAATAAACTAAATGCCGCAGCATTTATAATAGCAGGTATAATTTTTTCAAAAGGACAAGTTGGAATAGGAACTGCAACACCGGATACATCTACCAATTTACATGTAGCACCAACTAACATCTCCAACCAGTACAAAGGAACATTACTGGGAACTATGTCTACCACTAACAGAGATTCTATTTCCCAGCCGGCAACAGGCCTTATGATTTATAATACAACTGATAATTGTTTGCAGATTAACAATGGAACACCAAGTGCTCCCCGTTGGGAATGCCTGAGCGAGGAACCGGATCTTCCTTTTGGAACTATGACTTTTGGACGTTATAAGCCTATTTACCCGGGGATTACCGCTAGTACAATCTCTATACCTCCACCTCAATATAGTCCTACCAACACTCAGCTCTATGGGGCTTATCCTGCCAATGGAAATTTTGCCTACAATGATCTGTTTCGAATTGATGTAGGAAGAAGAACCGGGGATACTTATTCAACCGTCTTATATAATGTTTCAGGAGAAAGAATTACTTTCAACTATAATAGTAATGCATATCACAATCCGATAGTGGGTAGTAATATCAGTTTATATGATACTCAGGGAAGATTTATAGATGGTGATAATATTACCTACTACACAGAGGCTCAGAATTGTTATGTAACTGTTACTTCTCCAGCTAAATGGGCAGGAAGAAAATTTTTAATAGGAGTAAATATCTTTAAAGAAGATGTTTCGAATGCTATTGCCACTGGAGGAAACGGAACCGGAAAGGAAAATCAATCTATGCTTACGTATATTTTTGAATTTAAGTGATATTTGTTGGAATCCTTCATCACATTAAAAAAACACATTTTATATATAATGGTTACAGGCCTTTTTTAAAAGGCTTGTAATCTAATAAAAAAGATGAAGCCTCATTTCATAATTACAAATGCAGCCGGCTCCCTTTATACAATTTCATTCAGTTTAACATTCATAAGTAAATAAAGAATTAATGAATTTTAAAAATATACATATAGGTCAGATCATTCATAAAAGAGTATTGGAACGCAAAATTGAGACGCTCCGCATTTGTAAATTTCTTAAATGTTCAGAAAATGAAATCAATACCATGTATACTTTAAAAAGTCTTGATTCTGAACTCTTATTGAGATGGAGCAAACTTTTAGAATATGATTTTTTCAGGATGTATACCCAGCATTTGATTTGGTATTCTCCGGTAATTGTAAAAAATCAGTCTGATATAAAACAGGAATCAGAATTACCTAAATTCAGGAAAAACATTTATACAAAAGAAATTATTGATTTCATTTTAAACCAGATAGCAAACGGAGAAAAAACTAAATCTCAGGTTATCCTGGAGTACAAAATTCCGAAAACCACCTTATACAAATGGCTTGGAAAATATAAATCCTAGAATACGTACTTATAAATACAAAAAATTATGGAAACTCATGAACCTGATTATGTGAAAATTTTTTCAGATATCATTTCGAAAAAATTTCCGGAAAAAAAATCCAGCTGCAAGAATTTCCTGGAAAAGGGAAAGCTATCCTCATTGGATGTTATAACTCTCAACCGTATTTTATTTCAAGATGGTGAAATAGCTAATGAGCATAAATCTTATGATGATGAAAGTATTACCGAAATACTGGAATATCAAATAAAAACAAGGATGACAAACACAGAAATTGCTTCCGTATTTAAATTAAGCCGTAATACTTTAGCGGTCTGGAAAAAAAAGTACTACAACAAACAATAAAAAGACTTCACCCATAAAATTTATCGATATGAATAGTAAAAAATATTATTTCCACGATAAGAACCGGAATATCATATCAGAAGATCAGTTAATTGGAAAAAAAATAGACGATCTCGAATGCTTTTTTTCTAGTTATCAGGTAGAAAAATTTCATACGAACGAGCGCATTTTTATTTTGAAAAAATATTTTTTTGGAATATTTAAATTAAGACTGCATTTATATCTTACTGAAAATACAGTATATGAGTACGCCATTCAAAAATAAGCTTCTTTTTACACATATAACATTGCATCGGTATATTTTTTATTCTTTCCATCTTATTTTTTTAGAGTTTTGACTTAACTCCCTTCTATCATTTTTGTTTGGATACCGATGCTTTGTTTTATTTCGATTTCATTATCACTAAAAGCTTTATTGAATCTGACTTTAAACACCCCAATCTAATATTTGATAAAAGTCATTTAAGGCAAATTTATCATCACTCGCACTTCTAACCATTTCTCATAAAAACAGCAGAGGACATAAACATGTTAAATTTTGTGTCTGTTTTCCCTTTGGCAAAACAATCTATATTTGTAGAAATTATTGATTTTACTCAGCTATAATTGGTATAATTATCGCTATAAACAATACATCAGACACATTTTATATAATAATACCCATTTTATTTAATGTTATGAAAAAAAAGATAAACCCAATAGATGTACAGCAGCTTTATGATTTTTTTGCAAAGAACAGTGAGCTCCCTAAAAATTATTTTGATTTTTTTGCAGATTCAATTAATAATGCAAAAAGTTTCTCTATAGGACCTTATTTCTGGTGCATTACCAACAATACTAAAATGAGAACAGAGCGGATTAGTGAGAATGTTGAGCAATTTACCCCTTACAGCAAAGAAGAATGGCTCAATTCGGATACTGATTTTTTCATGAATCTTTTTCATCCACAAGACAAACCGCACATCATGGCCGCATTTGTATTTTCCGCCACTTTACGTTTGCAGCTTCTAAGGGAAGGAAAACCCGAAGTAAGATTCAATTATTATGGTAGAATGATCGACCGGAATGGAAATTATCGCTGGATATTATTGCAATCACCTCTTCAAATTATTAACAATTACGAAATAAAAGCCTCTTTAGTAGTTATTTATGATCTTTCCCATTTCATTATTCAAAACCTGCCATTACTTTCCATCATAGATTTTTCTGATAATGAAGTGCAGTATTTCAAGCATATCGATCAAGGCCTCCATAAAATAGATATGGAAAAACCGCATATAACCCATCGTGAAAAAGACGTTTTAATGCTTATGGCACAAGGATTTAACAGTCCGGAAATCGCAAAAAAGCTTTTTATCTCTTATAGTACAGTGGAAAACCATAAAAGTAACCTTCGAAAAAAAACAAATACTAAAACTTCAGCGGAACTTATTGCCTATACGATGAATCACAGCTTGCTTGTGCTTTAAATAAAAACATGGGGAAAATATAGGATTAACTATTAAGAAAAAAATAAGGCCAAAAAATAAGCCACTATAAAATAAAAACCAGTACATAATAAAATAACCGTTTTTTAAATCAAGCGGTTATTCTTTTTTCATCATTTATGTTTTTTAACTCTCCAGAATTTTTTTTAAGCTTCCCAACCTTTCATAAAAAAATTCTATCATGCTTTCATACTATTCAGCACCAAATAAACAATTAATAAAAAGATCGCCAAATAAAAAATTAACTCAAACTTTTTCAGTCTTTTAACCAACTGATAGGTCTTGGTAATTTTTTTTAACTCATCATCTGTGTAGTTCTTCATTGGTTTACTTCTTTTTTTTTGAAGATTTGAGTAAAACAGTGAAGCAAAAATAAATTATACCGTTTTAAAATCAAGTATTTGAAGCGTTACTTTTTGTTAACTGCGATTAGATAAAACATTAAAAAACCGTTAACTTTTAATCACAAGAAACTAATTAACAGAATATTAAAACCAAAACAACTGTATTTTAAAATCAGTTTAAAATCTTACACAAAAATATTCAAAAAGTAAAAAAATTGGGTCAGCCCATTCGAAATATGGTCAAAAATAAATTTGAAAATACTGTATTTTGATATAAATAATTTAAAAGAACAGACAGTTATATACTTTTTAAGAATGTATTCAGTATGGATTCTTTCCCGATATTCATTTTAGTTTTTATTTTAGTTTTATACACCCTTGCACTGCCTTCCGTAATATTCTCTAATAACGAAATTTCTTTGGAAGAGAAGTCCAGTTTGTAATACACACAGAACTTCAGTTCATTATTCGTCAGTGAAGGAAACCTTTCGGAAAGCTTCTGAATAAACTGCTTATTTTCCTGAGAGCTCTCGTTAATCAAGTCATAGTTCTTTCTGTCAATTTGGATCAGATTATTAATTTTGAGAAAAAGATCAGTGATTACCTGTTCAGCATCAACATTTTTTAACTTTTTCATCTTTTTTATATTCTCCAGAAAAGTTTTTTCAGTTTCTATTTTCAGATTGAGATTCAAGTGCAGATTGGTAATCTTTTCCTCCTGACGTTTAAGGTCCTGTTCAAGGATCTTTTTATTTTTCATCAGAATAATTTTCTCTTTTGATGCAAGCTCTTTGTCTCTTTTACTAATATTTCGGATAATATATATAGTAACTCCAAAAATAATAAGCACAATACATATCGCTGTAAGCATCAGCCTATTCTTAAATTTTTGTTTTTCTATTGTGTATTGGTGTTTTTGGTTGATACTCTTAATCGTAAAGTTGTTAAGTACATCTGAAATATAGGTGAGTTTCTGATTAGATTCTTCTTCATGCCTATTATGTAACTTAATTAATTTTCTGCAGAAAGTTTTTACCATTCCAGGGTCATTGATCTTTAAATAATATCCCTGAACCATTTCACTGATTAAAATTTTATCAGATACATCCTTTATTTCAGGCTCAATAGACTGACTATAATCCATAATCTCCTTCATTTTATCTATCTGATTGGTTTCACCATACAAATCAAATAGTTTGGTAAGGTTATCTACAGTATCATGATTATTTTTTTTGTTTCTCCTTTGAAAATCTAACTCCTGAAGAAGAAGCCTTTCCGCTTCGTGAAAATCTTTTATCTTATAGTAATAGAATCCTACATTCCCTTTTACACTGGCTAAAAAGGACGTTTCTTCAGAGTTTAGATTACTTCCGTTTTCCAGAATTTTCACCGCTTCTTTAGCTTCTTTTAATGCAAGATCAAAGCGAGCCATTTTTTCATAAGTCAATGCAAAATTGTTATGCATAGAAGAAATAAAAATGAGATTATGTCTCGTTTTTTCAAGACTTTGAAGAGACTTATTAAAGAATATCAGTGCCTGGGAATAATTTTCATTATTAAAAAACAGCCTTCCTTTTAGATGGTACAAATGGGGCAAAAAATATTTTTTACTTGATTTCTCATCAACCATAATCGCTTCATTAAGGAACCGCATCGCAAGCTTTGGAGATTGTTGCTCAAACTGAAAGGCAAGATTAAAGTTGGATGCAATCGTAATATAATCATACTCATTATTGTTGAGCATCAATAGTTCATACACTACTGGAATCTGATTTGAATTATTGTAATTGTAAAACAATTCAACATACCGGCTGCTAATCTGGTATTTCCGATCACCGGTATTTTCATACTTTTTCTGCTCTCTGACTTGTAAGGCTTTAATTTTTTCCGGTTGCCCAGCAATTTTAGAAATCTCGTTATTAATATTATAAAAATAAATGTTGGCTTCATCTTTTTCAGACGACCCACACGAAACAACAAGCACAGAAAAGACTAAAACAATTAAAGCTTTAATAATTTTATTTTTCATCCATTCATTTTTAAAACACTATCCTTAGTTATACAATAAAAAAATACGCTCAAATAAAACCATTTAAATACTTTTCAGGTAATTATTTAATATGGATTCTTTTCCGATATTCATTTTAGTTTTTATTTTAGTTTTATACACCCTTGCACTACCTTCCGTAATATTTTCTAATAACGAAATTTCTTTGGAAGAAAAGTCCAGTTTATAATACACACAGAACTTCAGTTCATTATTCGTCAGTGAAGGAAACCTTTCGGAAAGCATCTGAATAAACTGCTTATTTTCCTGAGAGCTCTCATTGATGAGATCATAGTTCTTTTTATCAATTTGGATCAGATTATTAATTTTAAGGAAAAGATCAGTAATTACCTGTTCAGCATCAACATTTTTTAACTTTTTCATCTTTTTTATATTCTCCAGAAAAGTTTTTTCAGTTTCTATTTTCAGATTGAGATTCAAATGCAGAGTGGTAATTTTCTCCTCCTGCCGTTTAAGATCCTGTTCAAGGATCTTTTTATTTTTCATCAGAATAATGTTCTCTTTTGATGCAAGCTCTTTGTCTCTTTTATTAATATTTCGGATAATATATATGGTAACTCCAAAAATAATAAGCACAATACATATCGCCGTAAGTGTCAGCCTATTCTTAAATTTTTGTTCTTCTATTGTGTATCGGTGTTTTTGGTTGATACTCTTAATCGTAAAGTTGTTTAGAACATCTGAAATATAGGTGAGTTTCTGATTAGATTCTTCTTCATGCTTACTATGCAAATTAATTAATTTTCTGCATAAAGTTTTTACCATTCCGGTGTCATTCATCTTTAAGTAATAAGACTGAACCATTTCATTAATAAGAATTTTATCCGATACATTAGGAATTTCAGATTCTACAGACATACCCAATTCCACAATCTCCTTCATTCTATCATTCTGATTGGTTTCATTATACAGATCAAATAATTTTGTAAGATTGGCTACAGTTTCATGATTATTTTTTTTACTTTTTCTATGAACCTCAAATTCCTGAAGAAGAAGCCTTTCTGCTTCGGGAAAGTTTTTTTTCTTAAAGTAATAAAATCCCATGCTTCCTTTTATACTTGTTAAAAAAGCTATTTCCTCCGGCTGCAAATCCTTTACGTTTTCCAAAATCTTTGCAGCTTCAGTGGCTTCTTTTAATGCAAGATCAATGTACCCCATTTTTTCATGACATAATGCAAAATTATTATGCATGGAAGCGATAAAAATCAGATTATGCCTTGTTTTATCAAGAATTTGAAGAGATTTTCTGAAGTAAATTAATGCCTGGGAATAATTTTTATTATTAAACAACAATCTTCCTTTCACATGATACAAGTGGGGCAAGTAGTATTTTTTACCCGACCTTTCATCAAGCTTAATTGCATCGTTAAGAAACTGCATCGCAAGTTTAGGTGATTTATGTTCAAACTGATGAGCCAGATTAAAATTACATGCAATTGTAATATAATCGTATTCGTTATTATTCAACATCAACAGTTCATACACTATTGGAATCTGTTTGATAGCAATTTCATCATTTGGGTTTTCAGAGCTACCTTTATAAGAGTAAAACAATTCAATATATCTACTGCCTATCTGATATTTACGATCCCCTGTATCTTTATATTTTTCCAACTCTCTGTCATGTAAGGCTTTAATCTTTTCAGGATTATTAGCAACATTAGAAACCTCTTCATTAATATTATAAAAATAATTATTGGCCTCATCTTTTTCAGACGAGCTACACGAAACAATAATCACAGAAAAGACTAAAACAATTAAAACTTTAATAATTTTATTTTTCATCATTCATTTTTTCAACATTATCCTTAGCTATACAATAAAAATATACAATAATAAATATCGTAGAATCAACATATTCGCATCCTGTATATTAAAATTATAATGTCTATTTCAAAAATAGAGCCGAAATAGAAAGATTCTTATGCATACCCTATATTTTTTCAAACACCATCATTAAATCATCAAAACAATTAATCATCAATAGATTAGAAATATTATATCCTGTTTATTCCATACTTTAATGGAAATATCCTATCATGATAAAAGATTCCTAAAATAAATAGTATAATTAGTTGATGTATACAGTAATATCTTAAACAAAGTTCCCCCGGCAGAATGGCCGGGGGAACTCACTTTATCAGTTATTTCCTAATCTCTTTATTTCAGATCAAAGCGGTCTAAATTCATTATTTTAGTCCATGCTTTGATAAAATCTTTTACAAATTTTTCCTGTGCATCACTGCTTGCATACACTTCAGCAATTGCTCTCAGTTCAGAATTCGAACCGAAAACAAGGTCTGCACGGGTAGCAGTCCATTTCGGTTGTCCTGTTGAACGATCAGTTCCCATATACAGTTCATTATCATCCGAAATTGATTTCCATTGCGTACCCATATCCAGAAGATTCACAAAGAAATCATTCGTAAGCAACCCGGGACGGCTGGTGAATACTCCATTTTTGGATCCGTCAAAATTCGCATCTAAGGCACGCATTCCACCAATTAGTACAGTCAGTTCAGGAGAGGTAAGGGTTAAAAGCTGTGCTTTATCAATCAATAACGATTCTGTAGACACGCTGAATTTTCTTTTCTGATAATTCCGGAATCCATCCGCTGCAGGTTCCATATAATTCATAGATTCTACATCGGTCTGCTCCTGTGAAGCATCCATTCTTCCGGGCGTAAATGCTACTTTAATATTATGTCCTGCATCTTTCGCCGCTTTTTCCACTGCAGCAGTTCCTGCCAAAACAATGATATCAGCGATTGATATTCTCTTTCCTCCGGCTTGAGAATCATTAAATTCTTTCTGAATTCTTTCCAATCCATCCAAAACCTTCTGAAGCTGAGAAGGATTGTTGACAGCCCAGTCTTTTTGAGGAGCCAGTCTGATTCTTGCTCCGTTCGCACCACCACGTTTGTCACTTCCTCTAAACGTAGAAGCAGAAGCCCACGCCGTAGATACCAATTCCGAAACAGTCAGTCCTGAATTTAATATTTTATCCTTTAATGTATCAATATCCGTGTCATTCACCAATTCATGATTCACTTCAGGAATAGGATCCTGCCAGATCAGTTCTTCCTGTGGAACATCCGGTCCTAAATATCTTGCTTTAGGGCCCATATCCCTGTGGGTAAGTTTAAACCAGGCTCTTGAGAAAGCATCAGCAAATGCATCCAGGTTTTCGTAGAAATGTCTTGATATTTTTTCATACTCCGGATCCAGTCTTAATGAAAGGTCCGTGGTAAGCATGGTCGGTCTGTGCTTTTTATTGGGATCAAATGCATCAGGGATAATCTCTGCACCATTTTTAGCAACCCACTGATGAGCTCCTGCAGGGCTTTTGGTCAACTCCCATTCGTTTTCAAATAGGTTTTTAAAGAAATAATTGCTCCATTCGGTTGGTGTTTCAGTCCAGGTTACTTCAAGACCACTGGAGATGGCATCTGTTCCTTTTCCTGATTTATAATTGCTGCTCCATCCTAATCCCTGAAGTTCAATTCCTGCAGCTTCCGGTTCTTTTCCTACATTATCGGCAGGTCCGGCACCATGTGTTTTTCCGAATGTATGTCCACCGGCAATCAAGGCTACTGTTTCCTCATCGTTCATCGCCATACGTCCGAAAGTATCTCTGATATCTTTAGCCGCTGCAATAGGATCCGGATTTCCGTCCGGGCCTTCAGGATTTACATAAATAAGTCCCATCTGTACGGCAGCAAGCGGTTTTTCCAGGTTTCTGGAGTGAATATCACCGTCTGCATCATCATCGGTAGGAAGGACACCATGTTGCTCTACTACTCCTTCTGATCCGTGAGCATAACGTAAGTCGCCGCCCAACCATGTTTTTTCCGAACCCCAGTAAATATCCATATCCGGTTCCCATACATCTTCACGCCCGCCCGCAAAACCGAATGTTTTAAAGCCCATTGATTCAAGAGCAATATTTCCGGTAAGGATCAAAAGGTCTGCCCATGAAATTTTCTTTCCATATTTCTTTTTGATAGGCCATAATAATCTTCTGGCTTTATCTAAACTCACATTGTCCGGCCAGCTGTTCAAAGGCGCAAAACGCTGCTGTCCGGCTCCGGCGCCTCCTCTTCCGTCTCCAACACGGTAAGTTCCTGCACTGTGCCATGCCATACGGATAAACAGTGGACCATAATGCCCAAAATCGGCAGGCCACCAGTCCTGAGAATCTGTCATTAAAGCATGAAGATCTCTTTTTACTGCCTCAAGGTCCAGGCTTTTAAATTCCTCAGCATAATCAAAGTCTTTATCCATAGGATCTGAAAGTGATGAGTGCTGACGCAGAATATCTACTCTCAGCTGCTCAGGCCACCAGTCAAGATTTTTGGTTCCTCCACCGGCTACGGCTTCTTTTTTCATTGTTCCGTTATGAAACGGACATTTACTGATGTCATTTAAATCATTTTCCATTGTCGTTTAATATTTTTTATGTTGATTAATACAGTTTATTCTTAAAGACATGACAAATCTACAAAGCTTAATTTATAAATACAATCTATTAATTCTAATTTAAACAATAGTTAAAAACTATAATAAATTCAATTTTACAAATTCTCTGACTCCATGGTAGCAAAAGAGATAATAGTGCAATTAAGTTAATAAAATTCAAGAACATCTGTATAAAAGCAAAAGCAAACAGGCATATTTAGAATGATTCAAATGAAACTGATCCTGGTTCACAGCTATTATCGTCAACAATCACTAAATTTGAGCGTTAAACATTTTTGAAAGCAGAAATATATGATCTAAAACTGTACAAAACAGTGAATTTTTCAGAAGAATTTGAGAATGTAATAGCTGCTCAGCGAGCATACACCAATTGACCCCATTCATTGATTTTAACAACTACATTATGGCAACAGAAAATATGAATTATAAGGATAAAGGATTCCTAACATCTGATATATTTATGCAGCTGGCATTCCATTACATTAATGAAGAATTAAAAAAAGCTGACTATATCTTTACAAAGAAAGAAGAGCTTCAGGAATATCACAGGATGGTAATCAATGGTGAGATGGGAGGTTGGTTTGCTTTTCTTTGGGATTCCTATATATCAGACTCTTCGGAAGAACAGACCATGATTCAAATTCTTCAAAATGTAAAAAATAGTATTCAAAATAAAGGAAGTTATATTTCAACGGCAGAACTGCAGTCAATTCCTACTAAAGATGGAGATTTTAAAATATTCTACAACAAACCTTTTCCTACAGAAGATCTCAACAAAATAATAGGTGCCCTTATAAAAATGTTAGAAGGAACCTGGGATTTAACTAATTATGATATGTACATTAATTACTATTATTCGCGAGTTATCGTAATACCACACTCATCATAGAAACAGCAAAAGTTACAGGATAGAAGAATATAAAGATGGAATCTTATCTAAAATTTCTTATTTTTATACTATAAACAAGAATTCGATATGAAAAAAATAGTGGTTATCCTTCTCGTAGCATTTATCATCATACAGTTTTTTCCCATCGATAAAACCAATCCGCCGCCTACTCCGGGAATGGATTTCCTCAAGATTAAAAACACGCCGGAACCTATTGCAAAGATCATCAGCACCTCCTGTTACGACTGTCATTCCAACGAAACCCAATATCCGTGGTACGCAAGTATTTCACCGGCCTCATGGTTCGTTAAAAATCATATAGATGAAGGCAGAAAGCATCTTAATTTCTCTACCTTTGCCATGTATGAACCCAAACAACAGGCTCATAAACTGGAAGAATGTATAGAAATGGTCGGGAAAGAAGAAATGCCACTGGAATCTTATTATGTAGGACACCAGGATGCCAAATTGACTCCCGAACAGCGTAAAGAACTCGTGAAATATTTCAAAAAAGTAAAAGAAGACACCGAAAGGAAAATGTTATTCTAAATATCAACATCATGCAGGAGAACTGGGAAGATCAGCATATTGTGTTTTTTGACGGCGAATGTGGCGTCTGTAATTTTTGGGTGCAATGGGTTCTCGAACGGGACAAGCATGACCGGTTTATGTTTGCATCGTTACAATCTGATTTCGGACAGAAATTTCTGACTGAAAGAGGTCTGGAAACAAAAGTGTTCAACACACTGTATCTCTGGAAGCCCGGACAGTATTACTATACGAAATCACGTGCAGTTTTACAGATCGCAAATGTTTTGGGTGGAGTTTATAAGCTGTCGGCTGTTGGAAAACTTGTCCCAGCATTTTTAAGTGATCAGGTGTATGATCTTGTTTCGAGAAACAGGATGAAGCTGGCGAATCAGAAATGTTTTCTTCCGGACCGGGAGCAAAAGAAGAAATTTATTGAGGTTTGAGGTTTTTAAATTTAACCACGGATTTCACAGATGATTGCGGCTGCGATGTATTATGATTTTGGCTAAAGGCAATTGATTTTTCTTAAAACGACAAACGAGCTAAAGCCCGTTCCTATTGAATATTTCTATCATACATAAAAAAGCAAGGATAAGTTACCCTTGCTTTTTGTTTACATCGTTAAAAATTTTATTGGTTCAGTGACCATATTGAATAACTTTTTGGTGGACACTGGATTTTCACCCACTTGTCGCCCTGTGTCGTCGGATACCAGCTTGAATGACCAGTGAAGTCTTTCATTTGCTGGCTGCTCCAATTGGTTTCCACCCATCTTTCCTGCCAGCTTGTCGAATTATTGATATAGACTACAAGTCCGGGATTTCCGTTGTAGCCATTACGTCTTGCGATATATTCGTCATTATCGGTGTAGAGGATTGAGGTGGTTCCGGTGGCTTTGTTGTTGTGGATCCAGATCAGGTTGTTCAGTCTTTCTTTATTCAGCCATTCTTCATAATCGCGGTAAAAAATGGTCGGATACCCTTCATGGGTAAGAATGTAGGCATAGGCCGGCATTTTGTTATTGATGATATCGGTATCATGATTGGCTACGAAAGTCACGGCTTTGTAAGGATTTCTTTTCCACATCATATCATCATTCAGGACATTTAAATTTCCGTTGTCGAAAGCATCGTCCATCTTATAGTAGGCTGCAAAATCGAAAACGGAGCTGTTGGCATTATTGGCCCACCATTCTAAGGTATTCACATTGGAATCCCACAATTCACCCACGGAAAATCCGCCCACATTGCTATTCCAGTTATTGACGACCCAAGGTCCGAAACCTTTCACATAATCGAATCTCCAACCGTCAAATTTCATCACATTTTTATAGTATTTTCCCACAGAATCATCTCTTCCCCAAAGCCAGTCCTGTACATAAGGATTCGCATGACACAGATCCGGGAATCCTCCGAAAGCGCCTTCATCATTATTCCCATAAGAATTTTTATAGAAGTCATTATAACTTCTCGGGAATTTCCCTGAAGCTATTCCTGAGAAATCAGTCCATGTATTGGTTCCCGTAAAAGGATTGGCCTGAGACTGCCCGCCACTGTTGTGATTGATGACAATATCTGCGTAAACCTGCATATTTTCGGCGTGAGCTTTTGTAATTAAAGCTTCCAGCTCTGTCCGGGACCCAAAACGGGTTTCTGTGCTTCCGTTCTGGTTAAAATTTCCGAAATCATAATAGTCGGTGGGGTCGTATCCCATTGAATAGGCTCCGTTCTGAGCTTTTGACGCGGGAGGAAGCCATACTGCCCCGATTCCTGAATCTGACCAGGAGGTCAGTTTGTCCTTTACAACATTCCACCAGGTACCACCTTCCGGAACATCCCAGTAAAACCCCTGCATAAGCACTCCGCCTCCGGGACCGGATACAAACTTTCCGGCTACAGATCCGCTTCCGGTACTGAAGGGACGGCCGTCATGCGTAGTAACATTGACAGTCTTTGTATGGGACTCTGATTTCCTGGGATTGTCATTGTCGGTTTCATCATTATTCCGGCAGGCACTAAAAACTGTTAAAACCAGCATCGAAACGAGAAAATGTGTTTTTTTCATACTCTTATTTTAATTATTAACCTATTAACTAAATTACAATTTTATTAAAATAAATTCTACAAAACGGGAAATATTTTCATTTTCACCGAAAGATCTTCAGAAAAGACTGCATAAATATTTCATTAAAAAATCATAAACTTTTAATATTTTCAAAACAATTTTTCTTTTAATCCATATATTTGCATATTATGGAATATAACACCCAAAGAACTCAGCTTCACATGCCGGAATACGGCAGAATCATACAGCAGCTGGTTGAACGCTGCAAAGAGCTCCCTACCAAAGAGGAAAGGAGTGAAATGGCTATGGCCATTATCGATTTTATGGGTCAGAGAAACCCTCAACTCCGTGACGAAGAAAATTATAAACATAAACTTTGGGATCATCTTTTCATTTTAGCAGAATATGATCTTGACGTAGACTCCCCATATCCTTTCCCTACCAGAGAACAGCTTGCAGAAAAACCTAAAAGAATGGAATACCCTAAACTTCAGGGTGATTTTAAATTTTACGGAAAAAGTATCCTTCAACTGATCGATAAAGCTATCGAACTGGAGCCAGGCGACGAAAAAGAAGCCCTGATCGAAGTGATTGCCAACAATATGAAGAAGTCTTACAATGTCTATAACAAGGAACATGTGACGGATGACGTGATTTTCCGTCACCTGAAAGAGCTGTCTGAAAACAGGCTGGACCTTACGGGAATAGAATCTCTCGAAAAGAGCAAGATCTATTACACCAGCAACAACAATAGCCGAAATAACAACAGCAACAACGGCAGAAACAATAACACACGAAACAACAGCAACACGAGTAACAACAAAGACCAGACTAATAAGAGAAGGCATAACAACAACCATAAAAACAGAAAGTAATGAGTGGAACATTTCAGATAAGAGGAGGAAAAAGGCTGCATGGGGAAATCACTCCACAAGGGGCTAAAAATGAAGCTTTACAAATTTTATGCGCTGTCCTGTTAACAGATGAGGAGGTAAGAATTAAAAATATTCCGGATATCCATGATGTAAACAGACTGATTGAAATTTTGGGTGACTTTGGCGTAAAAGTAACCAAGAACGGCCAGGGCGATTTCACGTTCAAAGCCGATAAGGTCAATTTCGATTATATAAAATCAGACGAATTTAAAAAAGACGGTGCTAAACTGAGAGGTTCCATTATGCTGATGGGTCCGATGCTTGCCCGTTATGGTGAAGCTTATATGCCAACTCCGGGTGGTGATAAGATCGGAAGAAGAAGACTGGATACGCATTTCCAGGGACTTGTTGAACTGGGTGCTGAATTCAATTATGATGAAGAAGAATATTTCTATTCATTAAAAGCTAAAGAATTGAGAGGGAAATTTATCCTTCTTGAAGAGGCTTCTGTAACGGGAACAGCGAATATCGTAATGGCTGCTGCCCTTGCCAAAGGAAAAACAAGAATTTACAACGCTGCCTGCGAACCTTACCTTCAGCAATTATGCAAAATGCTGAACAGAATGGGCGCGAATATTTCTGGAATCGGATCTAATCTGGTTACCATTGAAGGGGTAGAACATCTTCGCGGTACGGAACACACGATGCTTCCGGATATGGTAGAGATCGGATCATGGATAGGTCTTGCCGCCATGACAAAATCTGAAATCACCATCAAAAATGTAAACTGGAGCCAGCTTGGCGTTATCCCGAATACATTCAGAAAATTAGGAATCCAGCTTGAACAGAGTAATGATGATATCTTCATTCCTGCTCAGGAAAATTATAAAATCCAGAAATTTATCGACGGATCTATCCTTACTATTTCAGATGCTCCATGGCCGGGATTCACACCCGATCTGTTGTCTATTATTTTAGTGGTGGCTACTCAGGCGAAAGGAAGTCTTTTGGTTCACCAGAAAATGTTTGAATCTAGATTATTCTTTGTGGATAAACTGATCGACATGGGTGCCCAGATTATTTTATGTGATCCGCACAGAGCTACCGTAATCGGACTGAACCAGGAAGCTCCTTTAAGAGGAACTACGATGGTTTCTCCGGATATCAGAGCCGGAAACGCACTTCTTATCGCAGCACTTTCTGCAGAAGGAAAATCTATCATTCACAATATTGAGCAAATCGACAGAGGTTACGAAAATATTGACGGAAGACTGAAAGCGATTGGTGCTGATATTGAAAGAATTTAAGAATACATTTATTCCCATAAAAAAAAAGCGTTCAAAGTAATTTTTGAACGCTTTTTTTTTCAAGACTGTGGCTACCAGCCACCGCCTCCACCACCTCCGCCTCCACCGCCGGAGAATCCACCGCCACCGGATCCGCTACTGGAACTGGATGGTTTGGTAGATGCAGACTGTATGGACTGCGTAAGACTTGAGTTTAACGTATTCCCGAAAGCATAATGATTCATTACGCCTCCGTAATACCAGCTATTGTTATATTCAGCTGATGTTCTTTTCAAGAGGTCATCAAATTTCTGTCCCCAGATCTGGTCCACGCCCATCACCATGGCAAAAGGAAGGAGAGTTTCAAAAACCTGCGGGGTCATCTGCGGAGGATTATGAAATTTTATCTGCTCATTTTCTGCTGCTCCCATATACATTTTGAAACCGTCTATCAGAGATTTTTTTCTCAACTTTTCTTTCGATGGCTGTTGTATTAAATATTGATATAACACCATCACCGAAAATCCAAGGGCAAGAAAAATATAGCAGACACTAAAATTGACACTTTCGGCATCTGTCCCTTCCTGAGAAATGATTCCTCCAATTCCTAAAGCAATACTTAGGGGAATGGGAACCAGAAACAGAAGCTTCCATGATAATTTCTTTGCTAAAAATGCAATTAAAACAAATGCAATAAAAAGAATAATATATAAAATAACTCCGGCAAATATTCTTTCAGCTTCAGGCAATATCTTATAGCTTATCAATAAACCTAGACCATAGACCATAGTGATAACCAACCACGGCAACACCAGTTTTTTGGTGTTATTTCCTTCATTTAAAAAGTCTTCGTACTGAAATTTGAGTGTTTCTTTGAAATTAAGAACTGCTTTTTCAATTTTTGAATCATATTTTCCATCAAATTTAATGGAATCTTCATACTGCGAAAAGAAGCTGTTCATCAGATTAATCTCTTCTTTTGAAAGGGATTCATCGGCTGCTTTCAGTTTTTGCAGTGTAAAAGTTTTGGTATTGAAAAATCCCAGCAAACCGGAATCTTCACCTTCAATGATCTTTACATAGCCTTTAACAGCAAGATTGACAACAGCAGCTGTCAAGTATTTATTTTTGAAGCTTTCAGAATTGATATACCCCATAGAAGCCGGAGAAAGGTTTTCCGGAACATTAAATTGCGGATAAACCGTCGGGGATTCGGGATCTATCCCATATTTTCTCCATGTTGAATAAAGATACAGCATCAGCCCAAAGAATATCATAGATGCCCCAATCAGAATTCCATACTTTTCAAGGAAAGTAGGTGGTGGTGGTGGTACCATAATTCCTTTTTTAAAACCTACTGCTATGGTAAGACCTTCATTGGCTTTAAGCCCAGATGCGTTCCATTCTATGGACTGATCTGACAGTACTCTGACGGTACAGTTCTGGCTATTACTGCCATATTCTCCGGTGTAACAGGAATTCTGGATAATTCCGGCACCTTCCGGAAGCGTTACTTTTGCTGAAATAGAATCTACATCGAAATCCCAGTAAGCACCATTGACATTCCAGTAGAATTCATCATACTTCGGAAAAAATCCGATCTGGTTTTCTGTTTTGTATTTTATCTCGTAGTCGTAAGTTCCGGGATCAAGAATGATATCTTTGTTTCCTGCGTATATTTTCAAATATCCGTCTCCTGTTTCCTCATGGTAGTTTTCATCAATGCCGTTTTTTTTCACAGAAACAATATCGTATTGTACTCTCTGCGTTTTATTATTCAGGTTTCTGGATAAAGGAAGAGCCCGGAAAATTCCTCTTTTGATATTATTTCCGAGGCTGTATACTTTAATGTTTTCTGTAACGGTTATTCCTGAATTTTTATCAACCTCAATATCAGAGTGGAAAGAAATAATCTTTTCCGGCCCGATAATAGACAGCTGATCTGCCCGCGCCAATTCATTCTGAGCAAAGGCAATGAAAAAGAACTGAAGAAAGAAAAGCTGTAACCACTTTTTCATTTCCTAGAATTTTACAGTTGGTACTTCTCTTTCTGCAATATTGTCCAGTTCGAAGAACGGAGATTTTTCAAATTTGTACATATTCGCGATGATATTGCTTGGGAAAGATTCCACCAGTGTATTGTTCTCACGGACAGTTCCGTTGTAATATCTTCTTGATTTTTCCACATCATTTTCTATGGAAGTAAGTTCGCTCTGTAATTGCTGAAAGTTCGTGTTAGCCTTCAGATCAGGATATTGTTCAGCTACCGCAAATAAATTCATCATCGCCTGGTTCAGATTTTTCTCTGCCGCCTCTTTGGCCTGAACGGAATCAGCACCTACGGCCTGAGTTCTTGCTCTGATCACGCTGTCAAGAGTTTCACGCTCATGAGTAGCATAGCCTTTTACCGTTTCCACAAGATTGGGAATAAGGTCATGACGTTTTTTAAGCATTACATCAATACTGCTCCATGCCTCCTGAACCAGATTTCTCAGTTTAACAAGGCGGTTGTAGATGGATACTCCATATAAAACGAATGCTACGATTAAAACAATAATAACTATGGTCATAATTTTTTATTTTGTATGCTTTAAAAGTACAGTTTTTTTGAATCGGAAATGGAAGTTTAAAAATACGACAGGTTTATTTTAATGAAATTTATTCCAAACCATTAAAAATATTGAAAGAATAAAGAGAAGTTCAGTATTTTTTTAGAATATTATTTTGCTCTGATATCAAAGATTCGATATCATCAAACAGGCTGGAACCAATCAATCAGCAGCCATCATTTTTCACAAAAAAAGTACCCGGAAAACCGGATACTTTCTGTAATTAAAACTATATGAATCTCCCCTAAAAATACTTACGGCAGTGGTATTCCACCATGGTATTTAAAAGTTTATTTTTATTCAGATAAAACTCCAGCTTCTGGTAGTCTTCTGAATTAACATTAATATATAACTGTACTGAACCAAAACTGTTTCCATTCACATACTCTACATTGGCAGACAACACCCTGTGGCATATCCCAAACTGATTATAAATGGTATTCATCAAATGCTCAAATTTCATTTTGCCATTCAATTCTATTTCCAGTATCAGTTCTTTTTTAGGCAGTCCAATCTTATTATTGGGTATTATCTGCAGCGTAGGATTAGGTGTAATCATCACTAAACAATTTTTTGGTTAAACATTTTCTAGATCATGGTTGCTTTCTTGCGTTAAATCTTTGACAAAAATATAAAAAATTATTAGTCCACCAAATTAGTAGACTAATAATTTTAAATTTTAACATCTTTATTTTTCAATCCGGGAAATAAGGAGAATATATACTGAACAATCTTTGTACTTAATAGTCTCTCACAGATTGAACTGATTGTGCAGATTTTTTAAAACAAAAATATTTCCCACGGATGACACTAATGACACAGATTTTCTTTTAATCATCATACATCAGCAAGTCCGCTTCATCGAATTAACGGAGTTAATTCCCTTTTTGCCACCTTAAAGTCTTCATGATTATCATAGAGCTTTGCGTTTTAAATATTACCCACAGATTCAAGCACATCTTTAAATACAAAAAAACACCCTTAAAGATCATCCAATTCTTTAAGGGTGCTAGTATTTATGAGATTTTATTTACAGCTCTCCTACTCTTTCCAGTTTATCGGAAGCCGCCAATCCATTAGGGTTGCATCCTGGTTTTCCTTCCGGAACTTCTAAGTTTTTCTTCTTGTAAAATTCAGTCCAGAATTCATTGATCTTTCCGGTTTTTGGATCGATGAATGTCATGGGCTCCAATTTGAAGATATTATTTTCACGGAACGCCCTCTCAATATAATCTGAGCAGTAGTAAGAATTTTCGTCTAAAATATAATTGAAGTTATAGGGTTTCCCAAGCATGGTTTCTGCTTTTTTAAGCGCTGCCGGGACAGATTTCTGATATTCAGACTTCAACCGGTAGATCACTACTTTCTGTCCGTCATCAGACTGATCTTTAAGGAAAGAAGCAAGTTCCTGTTTTTGGGAACCTCCTTTTGGTGCGGCATGAAGCACATACCAACGATTATTTTCCTTTTCTGCAATTCCGATATGATCAAAGGATGCTTCTTTTTGTTTTTGAGTGACATTATTGATTGCTCCCGAAAGTCCGGTTTCTTTTGCCGTCACAAAAAGCAGGTCTCCGTTTTTTAAAGGTCCGGTTTTGGGATGTGGCGCACATTGCTGCAACAAAACCGTTACAGCAAAGAAAAGAACATAGGTGAATATCTGTACCGTTTTCTTCAACGGGTCTTTATTAAATTTAATCATCGGATATTATCATTAAGTGGTCAAATTTACAAATTGCATTCATAACAGGTATGTGAAAATACTTAATTACCTTTGCAGGACAGCAATAAAACCAGATTTCTATGCCCCATATCCTACTCGTTGAAGATGACAAAAGACTTTCGCAGCTGATTGTGAGAGGACTGATGGAACATGATATGGAAGTCAATACCGCTGCTGACGGTGAAACAGCCTTAAAGCTTACTGAATTGCTGAACTTTGACCTCATCATTACAGATATTATTCTTCCAATGAAAAACGGTCTGGAATTTTGCAAAGAAATCAAAGCTCTTAAACCTGAAATCCCTGTTATTATGCTTACCGCGTTAGGAACTACGGATGACAAACTGGAAGGTTTTGATTCGGGCGCAGATGATTATCTGACCAAACCTTTTGAAATGCGGGAGCTTTTGGCCAGAGTCAAGGTTCTGCTTAAAAGATATTCCACTTACCGTCCGGAAACCTCAACATTACTGCAATATGAAGATATTGTGATGGATCTGAAGCTGAAAACCGTTACCCGTTCCGGAAATCTGATCAAATTGACACCCAAAGAATTCAATCTGATGAAATTTCTGCTTGAAAATCCTGAGAGGGTGCTTTCCCGTCATGAGATTGCAGAGAATGTTTGGGATACTCATTTTGATACTGGGACGAATTTCATTGATGTTTACATTAATTATATCAGAAAAAAAATAGACCGCAGCTTTGAAACCAAGCTTATCCATACCAGGGCGGGCATGGGATTTATTTTAAAGAAAGGCTACGAAGACAGTTCCAATACTTAAAAACTTCGGAATGAAAGTTAGAACCAGGCTTACTTTACTGTTTACATTAGTGACTGCAATGCTCATCAGTTTTTATGGGGTTGCCATTTACTATTCGTCAAAGGAAGCCAGGGAAACTTCGTTTTATACAGAACTTAAAAGTGAAGCTGTAGCCAAAGCCAACCTCTTTTTCCAGGGTGCTTTGAGTGAAAAGGAAATGCACCAGCTGTACAAAAATAATACCCAGACTTTAAGCGAAGTGCAGGTAGCTATTTATGATTCCGGGTTCAATCTTGTGTATCATGATGATTCGAAAGTGGATTATGTGAAGGAAAATACCGAAATGCTTTCCAAAATTTTCAAAAGTAAGCAGCTTTTCTTTTTTCTGGATGATTTTCAGGTGGCAGGAATCGTTTATTCGCATAATGGGAAACAGTATGCCATCACTGCGGCGGCTTATGATCAGTACGGTTATAATTCGATTAATCATTTATTAACCATCAGTATTATTTCATTCATCATTATTCTCGTGCTTATTTATCTTGCGGGTCTTTTTCTTTCGAAAAAAGCACTCAGTCCGGCGGTGAAAATGGTGGAACAGATCAAAAGGATCAATGCTGGAAAACTACAGTTGAGACTGAATGAATCTGAAGAGAAAGGGGAATTTTACGAACTTGAAAATAGTTTTAATCAAATGCTGGAAAGGCTGGATCATTCCTTCAGTACCCAAAAACATTTTGTATCCAATATTTCCCACGAACTGAATACTCCGCTTGCTGCTATGACTGCCGAACTGGAACTGGCCCTACAGAAAAATTACACGCAGGAAGAATATCAGGAAATCATTCTGAATGCATTAACGGATGTAAAAAACATGAGCAGACTTTCGGGAAGCTTAATGGATCTTGCCAAAGCCAGCTATGATCCTGCAGAAATAAGTTTTTCTGAGATCAGAATTGATGAAATCCTGATGGATTCTTATACGAAGATCAGAAAAGAAAATCCGCAGTATACCATCCATCTGAATATTGATCCCGAGATAGACGAGCAAAAACTGATTCACAGAGGAAACCCTTATCTTCTTCTGGTGGCCTTCAACAATCTTATCGATAATGCCTGTAAATATGCTTCAGATGACACCTGCCTCATTGACGTCACATTGGTCTCCGATCATCTTTCCATTAAATTTATAAATAACGGGAAGCCCATTTCTGAAAAAGATCAGCAGAATATTTTCAAACCTTTCTACAGGGCAGAAAATTCTTTTGATAAAAAAGGATATGGCATAGGCCTCTACCTTACCCAAAAGATCATCGATCTTCATCATGCCCGAATTAAGGTCTCTTCGGGGGAAAATACGACTACTTTTCAGATCCTGTTTACATGAATGAATTGATTTGAGACATCAGATGCCAGATATCAGATATCAGATTTCAGACAGAATCGTGGTAAACTAGAAATTTATATTTATTTTAATCGTTAATAAAGTTTCGAGATACACGTTTCGGGTTTTGAGGTTTGAACCGGCAACTTGTCAACTCGCAACCAGCAACTAAATTCCACTTTCATATACTCTCGGACTCTCAAACTCTAATACTCTATCTAATACTCTCTAACTTCTAGCTTCTAAAATCTAATCTCTCTAATAGAATTCTAATAACATTCTAAAACATCTCTAACGGCCTGCCACAGCCATTACTTCTACTTTTGCAGCAAAATAATTCAAACTATGGACACAGATCCTGCCAGTTATTATCAACCTTAAGGCTTTTCTGAGCATGCTTTTTCTGTATGCCTGAAAAAAGGCCTGCAAAAAAGAAAAAGTTATGAACACATTAGAATTTGGGACACGATTACTGACCGCACTCATTTTGGGAGCATCCATCGGTTTTGAAAGACAGTGGCATCAGAAAAGCGCGGGCCTCAGAACCAATACACTGGTATGTCTGGGATCGGCTGCATTTGTTTTATTATCCCTCAGAATCGGAGGTGATGCTACGGGAAGAATAGCTTCCTATATTGTGAGTGGCATTGGCTTTCTCGGCGGTGGCGTTATCATGAAGGACGGACTTACCGTACGTGGACTGAATACCGCTGCGACCATCTGGTGCTCTGCATCCGTAGGCTCACTGGCGGCTTTGGGATTTGTTACCGAAGCAGGAATCACTGCCGGACTTATTATCTTAACCCATACCATATTACGTCCACTGGGAAAAACTTTAGGCTCCCCGACCATTCGCGTCAGCACTTCAGAATACCTGATCACCATTAAATGCAGAACGGAAATTGAAAACCATGCGAGAGTTTTGCTGATGCAGTCATTCAATTCCACCGATCAGATCTTGCTCAAATCACTTACCAGCGACGATACTGACACACCTGAAAACATTATTATTTCCGCCGAAGTATATTCAGCTTCGCCACAGGATAATATTATAGAAAAAGCAGTGAGCAGACTCACCCTAGAAGACAAAATCACGCGGGTAAGCTGGGAAATAATCGGCACCGAAAGCGATTTATAAACCTAAAAATCAATGTAAAATGATCCATCTAAACAATGAACAACGACCTCTAAACATAGGCTCTATGAAAATACTGATTTTTTCTTCTGTTCTTGCCCTTATCATTTCCTGTAGTGGTAAAAAAGAAGAACCTCAACACAAAGAAGCGTTTCACATTCAGGGAAACCGTGTTACCATAACGAACAACGATCCCGTCTTGAAGAAAATTACGACAGAAACTGTGACTGAGCAAGAGTCCAGCAATAGCATCACCTCAGCAGGAACCATAGAAACCATTCCCAATAATTATGCGGAAATAGCGAGTCCGTTTTCGGGAAGGATCATCAGATCCTTTGTCAGTATCGGACAGCACGTCAACGCAGGAAGTCCGGTTTTTGAAATTCTTGCCCCCGGATATTCTTCTGTTCAGAAAGACTATTCCGATGCATTGAATGATGTAAGACTGGCAGAAAAAAATTATAAACGTCAGCAAGATCTTGTTAAGCACGGTGTTGGTATCCAAAAAGAACTGGAAGGGGCAGAAACAGAGTATAAAAACAAAAAGACATCTCTATCCAATGCTTCATCAACATTGAATGCCTATAACAGCAAGGGTTCGGGAGGAACCTATATTATCAGAGCCCCGATCAGTGGAGAAATTATTTCCAGTAAAATCGTCACCGGGCAATATTTAAAAGAAGACTCAGAACCGGTGGTGATTATCGCTGAACTTTCAAAAGTATGGATTAGCGGTGCTGTGAAAGAGAAAGACATCCGTTTTATCAGTCCGGGAGATCCTGTATCGGTGAAAGTCAATACCTATCCGGATATGGAAATTACAGGAAAAGTGTATCATATCAGTGAACTGGTAGATGAAGATACCCGAAGTATTAAGGTACTGATTCAATGTGATAATCCACAAAAAAAATTAAAGCCCGGAATGTACGCAGCCGTTACCTATTCTGCGGGAACAGAAAAAGCTGTGGTTATTCCTTCCGGTGCTCTGATGCAGCAGGGAGACCGTCAGTATGTGTGGCTACAATCTGGCAAACAGGAATTTACAAAACGTATCGTTGTTCCCGGTAATACTACTGAGAAAACAGTAAGGATTAATTCCGGGCTCAAACCGGGAGATATCGTCATGACTCAAGGTGGAATCTACATGCCGGACACGAAATAATAACCCTTCAAAAGTCGGAAAACTATCGCATGGCAAAGAAAACGGTTTCCTGACATTCAATTACTCTTATGAAAAAATTACTCACACTCTCCATACAGAAGAGATGGCTGATGCTTGCCCTTTTCTTACTATTAGGAATTTTCGGATATTATTCATGGACTCAACTCTCCGTGGAAGCCTATCCGGATATTGCCGACACGACATCACAGGTGGTGACCCAGGTTCCGGGACTGGCTGCCGAAGAAATAGAACAGCAAATTACCATTCCTTTGGAAAGATCACTAAACGGTCTTCCGGGAATGCACATTATGAGAAGCAAAAGCACCTTCGGATTATCTATCATCACGATGGTTTTCGATGACGGTGTAGATGATTACTGGGCAAGACAGCGCATCCAGGAAAGATTATCCGAAGCGGAACTTCCTTACAATGCTCAACCCGGGTTGGATCCTTTAACCTCTCCTGTGGGCGAAATTTACCGCTACATCATTGAAGGTAATGGACAAAGCCTGAGAGAACTTACCGATCTGCAGAATTTTTTCATTATTCCAAGAATCAAACAGGTGACGGGGATTGCGGATGTGACGAATTTTGGCGGAATCACCACCCAGTTCCAGATCGAATTGAATCCTCAGAAGCTGGACCAGTATGGATTATCTTTATCTGAAGTCACTGAAACCATTACCAAAAACAACAGCAACGCCGGAGGAAGCATGCTCCCGAGAGGTGACCTGGCTTATGTCGTACGTGGAATAGGACTCATCAAAGATTTAGATGATCTTGGAAAAATTGTCATTAAAACAGAAAAAGGAGTTCCTGTATTTCTGAATGACGTGGGAACTTTGAAATACGGCAATCTTGAAAGAAAAGGAATTCTAGGCTATACAGACAGGAACCGTAATTATAATGAAAGTACAGGAGGAATTGTATTGCTGTTAAAAGGACAAAATCCTTCTGTCGTTTTAAAGGATGTTCATCAGGCTATTGAAGAACTGAACACCCGTACTCTTCCGGCAGGCGTAAAAATTCATGCTTATCTGGACCGTACCGATCTCGTGAATACAACACTGACAACAGTTACCCATACTTTAACGGAGGGAATTGTTCTGGTCATTATTATCCTGATTGTATTTCTGGGAAGCTGGAGAGGAGCATTACTTGTAGCCATCACCATTCCACTGTCGTTACTTATTGCATTTATCCTGATGTATTTTACTCATATTCCGGCTAATCTTTTGTCATTAGGTGCGATAGATTTCGGGATTATTGTAGACGGATCGATCGTGATGCTGGAAGTGATTCTAAAAAAGAGAGAAGATCATCCGGAACTGGAACTGGAAGAAAAAACCATCATCCAGAGAGCGACAGAAATTGCAAAACCTATTTTCTTTTCGACTGTCATTATCATCACCGCTTATCTTCCGCTGTTTGCTTTTGAGCGGGTGGAAAAGAAACTCTTCACTCCTATGGCTTTTACCATCGGATATGCATTGCTGGGAGCATTGGCGGCGGCACTGATCTTAATTCCCGGACTGGCTTACCTCATCTATAAAAAACCACAGAAGATTTTTCATAACCGATGGCTTGAAAAAATAAGTAGTCTGTATGGTAAAAGAATCGAAAGGATTATTAAAGCTCCAAAAAAAATGTTGATTCCCGCAGGTATCATATTGTTTTCCGCAGGACTCCTTTCTTTTATGGTGGGTAAAGATTTCCTGCCGGAGCTGGATGAAGGATCTATCTGGCTTCAGGTACAGCTTCCACCCGGAATTTCATTAGACAAAGCGAAAGAAATGAGTGATTCTTTACGTACTCAGACCATGAAACATTCCGAAGTGACTTATGTGATGGTACAGGCCGGAAGGAATGACGACGGAACTGACCCGTGGACCGCTTCCCATTTTGAAGTTTCTGTCGGAATAAAACCTTACAAAGAATGGACATCAGGAAAAACCAAAACAGATCTTATCAAAGAACTGGCGGATGATTATAAAAATATGCCGGGATTTTCCGTAGGATTTTCCCAACCTATGATCGATGGGGTTATGGATAAAATTTCCGGAGCACACAGTGAACTGGTCGTAAAAGTATATGGTGATGAATTTGACGGAACCAGAAAAATTGCCGAACAGATCCTTGCCACTTTAAAAAAGATTCCGGGTTCTGCTGATCTTGCCATCGATCAGGAACCGCCACTTCCTCAGCTGCAAATCATTGCGGACCGGGATAAAATTGCACAGTACGGTCTGAATGTTTCCGATGTAGCCGACCTCATCGAAACTGCTCTGGGTGGAAAAGCGATTTCACAAATATTTATCGGCAATAAAGTCTATGATATTTCGTGCCGGTATGCCGAAGACAGCAGGAATACTCCGGATAAGGTCGGAAATCTTCTGCTGACTTCAGCTTCAGGAGCCAAAATACCACTTTCACAAGTGGCTGAAATTAAATTAAGCACCGGAGAAAGTACGATCACCAGAGAAATGAATAAAAGACATCTTACGGTAAAACTGAATTTAAGGGATCGCGATTTATCTTCTTTTCTGAAAGAAGCGCAGGATACCATTGAAAAAGATATCCGCTATGATCATCAGAAATACCAGATCAAATGGGGCGGACAATTTGAAAATAAAAACAGAGCCTATTCGCGTCTGGCCTTCATCGTTCCGCTGGCTTTGGCAGTCATGTTTTTATTGCTTTACGGAGCATTCGGAAGTTTCAGACAGGCACTTGTTCTCATGAGTATTATTCCTCTTGCTTTATTCGGAGGTATGCTCGCATTGAATGTACGCGGGATGACTTTAAATGTTTCTTCGGCGGTTGGTTTTATTGCGCTGTTTGGAGTGGCGGTACAGAACGGAGTGATCATGGTCTCTCATATCAATACGCTCAGAAAACAGGGATTGAATTTAAAAACCTCAGTGATCAGAGGAGCAGAAGACCGCTTCAGACCTGTACTGATGACTGCTTCTGTGGCTGTCATAGGATTATTCCCTGCTTCACTGGCCACAGGAATTGGTTCAGATGTGCAGAGACCTTTAGCTACAGTGATCGTGTACGGTCTTATGTTTTCAACGCTCCTTACTTTATTTATCCTGCCGGCTATTTATTATCTCGCAGAATATCGTTTTGACCAACCTAAATTAACATCAGATGAAAGCTAAAATCAATTTAATCATATCAATAAGCCTATTATTTCCAATTGCATTGAAAGCCCAGGAAAAGGAAACTTTAAATTTCTCCGATTATCTGAATGAAGTCAGGGAAAAAAATTTAAGCTACGCTGCTCAGAAATACAATGTGAGTATGGCGGAAGCTTCCATCCTGACAGCAGGTATATTTCCCGATCCTCAGCTTGAAATGGAAACCTCGGATAACGGAGTTTCAAAAAAGATGGGTTACACGATAGGAACTTCATTAAGCTGGACACTCGAACTTGGCAGAAAAAGAAAAGCCAGGATAGAAACGGCAAAAAATCAGGCTGAATATACCAAACTTCTGCTTCAGGATTTTTTGAGAAATCTTGTGGCCGACGCTTCTCTCGGATATATTGAAGCTTTAAAGACAAAAGCTCTCGTAGACGTTCAGAAAGATTCTTATCTCAGTATGCAGCAGCTAGCCCAATCCGACAGTATTCGGTACAAACTGGGCGCTATTTCCCAAGTCACCTCCAAGCAAAGCAAACTGGAAGCTTCTTCTTTACTGAATGATCTATATATGGCAGAAAGTATCAGCAGACAGGCTTTTTCCACACTTTCCGTATTTTTAGGAACAGGTTTGGCAGAAAAGAATATCAGCGGAGATTTCAAAGCTTTTAGCAGAGATTTCAATCCTGATGATCTGGTTACTGAAGCGTTCAGTAACAGAACAGACCTACAGGCCTCAAAACAAAATATAAATACGGCCACCAGTTTGGTTAAACTTGAAAAAGCGAACCGTGTCATCGATTTAGGATTAAGTGTAGGCGCAGAGCATAACACATGGGCTACGAATGAAATTGCTCCCTCACCTGCTGTGAATGCGGTAAAACTGGGAGCAGGTATTCCATTAAAATTTTCGAACCACAGAAATGCGGATCTGAAGATCGCTGAGATGGGACGAATGCAGGCAGAAACAGAATATAAACAGATTGAAAACAGCGTCCGAACGGAAGTAACACAGGCTTATCAGCAGTATGTGGCAACACAAAAGCAGCTGAAACAGTTTGATAACGGAATGCTTTCAGAGGCGAAAAACATTCTGGATGGCATCAGCTACAGTTATCAGAGGGGTGAAAGTTCTATATTGGAAGTTTTGAATGCACAGAGAACGTATAATGATGTCAGACAGCGTTATATTGAAACGTTAGCTGAAAATGCGGTAGCACTTGTAGAACTGGAACGGAAGACAGGAATTTGGGATATTAATTTTTGAGGTTAATGATTGGGCGTCTTTGGTTATTAATATTCTTTTTTTAACCACAGATTTCTCAGAGGGACACAGATGATTATGGATATTTGTGTAGAAAAAATTTAAGTTAAAAGGGGACTTTGAGAGCCTCAGCCCCCAGAAATATTTGTCCTCAAAAATTATAGTCGTAACGAAGTAAGTAAAGAGTCTGTTTTTTAAACGGGCTCTTTTACTTTTTAAGCTGGCTTTCGTAAATACTGATCCAGTCTTTCACCGTCATCTTTTTACTGACCTCAGCGATAAGCTCAAAAGGAATATCCTCTGGCTTTTTGAAGCGGACACATGATTTTCCCATATCCAGTTTTCGTTTGGAATGTTTAGGGTATTCAGCCACAAACCAGTCCAGCAGCTCAGGATTGGCGTACATTCCCATATGATAGAAAGCAATGAAATTCTTTTGCGAAGCCAATCCCATAAAAGGCAGCGCCGAACCCGGTGTACAATGATAGCCTGCAGGATATGTTTCAAGAGGAACATTCCATCCTATCATTCCGGAACTGACCCCTTCCTGAAAGCCTTTCGGCAGATTATCATTCACGGTATCAAATAATTTCTTGAATGCTTCCTGTCTTTCTTCAGGAATTTTTGAGATATAATCGGCTACGGAGTCAGCTGAAATTTGCATATTTGGTCAGGTTTTATAATCTCCCAAAATAACAAAATTTATCAATATCCTGATTGAAAATTAAATCAAAAAAAGCGACAGTACATGAATGCACTGTCGCCCAACTTTATTGACATTAAAAAAAATTATTTTTTGATTGCCTTCACCGTAGACCGTGAACCATCTTTGAAATAGATCGTTACAAAATACAATCCTGTGTTCAGTGTACTCAGGTCAAGCTCTTTCACAGCACCGGTAAATGTTTTCACGGTTCTGCCTGAAGTATCTCCTACTGTTACAGATTTCACTTCTCTGGTATCTGAAATGTACAGAATATCTTTGAATGGATTAGGATGAACAGATGCTTTCTTTACACCGTCTTTCACTTCTGAAGTGCTTAGCTGAGCACTTTCAACCTTAAAGTTGTCAACATAAAAATTATAATCTGGATCATCATTTACAGTTCCGTCGCTTCCATAAAAAGCAAATACGGTATTAGCACTGTTGTATCCCGTTAAGGTATAAGAATATGGTGTTGACGTATTGGTAGGTGCATTGTTTGCATTCCATGTTTCCAGAACTGTCCATGTAGATCCGCCATCATTCGATACCAGGAACTGAATCAAATCGTCAGATCCCATCGGTGAAGAATTGGTACTAAGATAAGCCGCAACTCCATAATCGAATTTAACTTTATAGGAACCTGCAGAAAGATTAAATGGCAGTGTTTTCAGCCAGCCTATTCTGTTGGTAGAATACAGATTGATCGTTGCTGATCCGCCTGATCCCGTTCCTAAGAATCCACCTGATGCCCAAAGGCTGGTTGTCCCTGTAGGACCTGTGGCAGGAGTACCTCCGGAAAGATTACTGGTCCAGCATGTTCCCGGGAAGGTGCTGAAGTCATTCGTATAGGATGGAACCACAGTACCGCATAAAGTAGTAAATGTTCCTGATTGAGACCATACGCTCTGAGCCGTTGCTGTGCTACAATTGGTTCTTACCCAATAATAGTAAACCGTACTTGATGATAAGGAAGGAATGGTAAAGGAAGTTCCTGTAACTCCAGGATGATTCGGCACTGTTGCAGCGGTAGGAGGCGTATTGGTTGTACTGTAGTATACATCATAGCTTACTGCCTGAACGGTGGCCGGTACCGTCCATGAAACCTGAGCTGAACCTGAAGTAAGTGTACCTACAGGCTGAAGTGTTGGAGCTACACAATCTGTATAGGCATCCGCTGAAAAAGCAAAAACATTGGCGATTCCTGTACCACTGACTTTAGTCACCGTAACACTTTGAATAGGTTTGGTCTGATTGGCGGCATCAAGTGTCAACATGGACTGATACAGTCTTGGATTTGTAGAATTCGGTTCTAAAACATTATTTGCTCTGTTGATTCGTCCGATGCCACGAATGGCATAGTTTGATCCGTCATACCAGTCAGAGATCGCTACTCCCGAAAACGTCTGAGTGGTGTTATCCGTAAAGTTAACCGTTACATTCACTGTACACGGTCCGCTTCCTCCGGTAGCCAGCATATATACTTTAAAGGCAGGAATAGGTGTGGTAAATGATAATGTTCCGCTGGCAGCATTGGTAGAAATTTTAAGAGAATTATTCCCATAAAGATCTCCCAGTTTGAAGCTCAATCCAGGTGTAGAAGCCACTGCAGAATTAACGATCCCGTTTACAGGAAGTCCGTAGGTGAGTGCCGTACTTGTAGAGGTAAGTTTAAAATCCCTTGCCACAAAAGCAAAAGACACACCATCAACGTCTTCTGTGGTGCTTGATAAGGCAGAACCCACATCATTGGCAATGACATCTGCCGTGTATCCGGACTGGACTGGCATGGTCTGATAATTTTGGGCATTCATAGCGGGTGCCGCAAAAAGAGTCACAAGAGAAATGACTCTCAATGGTAAAAGTGTTTTCATAATTATTTTTATTATTGGCGAAATTTAATAAAAAATACAATACAAAATTGATATTTTTATTAAATAATCAAATAAATGTTAATAATATTAAGATATCGATATTTTAACATATATGGAAAAATTATTCTGCGACCAAATATTTTATTCACATTTTAATATGCTATTTTAACAATTTCGAGCATTTTTACCTATAATTAATCTCCACCAGTTCTATTTTTAACAAACTGAAGACCAGCATCAAGCATCAATAAAAAGGATTACGTTTGCAATTAAAAGAACGGGCAAGAATCAATTTTAAGGTATTGATTTCCAAAAGCATTCAAAAGCATTCAAAATGGACAACAGGTTATTTTATTATTGAGAAATTAAATCCTATTTTTGCCATACAAATTTTTTGAACAATGCCGAATATTTCAAACAGAGCACAGCATATGCCGCCATCGCCGGTAAGAAAACTGGTTCCTTACGCTTTAAAAGCGAAACAGCAGGGAATAAAAGTATATCACCTTAATATCGGGCAGCCTGATATTGAAACACCGGAAACGGCTTTAAATGCTTTAAAGAATATTGATCTTAAAGTATTAGAATATGCACTTTCTGAAGGTAATATAGAATACAGAAAAGCCCTTACGGAGTATTATCATACCTTAGGTTTTTCAGATCTTACTCCAGATAATTTCATTGTAACCAATGGTGGTTCTGAAGCACTGAACTTTGCAATTTCCACTTTATGTGATGACGGCGACGAGGTGATTATTCCTGAGCCTTACTATGCCAATTACAACGGTTTTACCAGCACATTCAACGTACATGTGGTGGCTGTTCCGTCTACGATTGACACAGGTTTTGCTCTTCCTCCGATCGAAGAATTTGAGAAAAAAATTACAGAAAAAACAAGAGCAATCGTTATCTGCAATCCAGGTAACCCTACCGGATATCTTTACACCCGTGAAGAGCTTCAGAAGCTGGCAGAAATTGCTTTGAAATATGATATCGTTGTCATTTCAGACGAAGTATACCGAGAATATGTGTATGACGGAAAACAGCAGATTTCTATGCTGGATTTCCCTGAACTTAGCGAAAACTGCATCATCATCGATTCAGAATCCAAGCGTTATTCTATGTGTGGCGTAAGAATCGGATGTATGCTTACCCGTTCTAAAAAAATCCACGACGCAGCCATGCTTTTTGCACAGGCAAGACTGAGCCCGGTTCTTTTGGGTCAGATTGCAGCTACGGCGGCACACCAGAATGACGGAGCCTACATCAGAGCAGTAAGAGAAGAATATACACACAGAAGAAATATTTTAGTAGACCTTCTGAATGCTATTCCGGGGGTTATCTGCCCTAAACCAAGAGGAGCATTCTACTGTGTGGCTGAACTTCCGGTAGATGATACCGAGAAATTTGCACAATGGCTTTTAGAAAAATATTCTCTAAATAAAGAAACGATCATGGTAGCTCCTGCAGGAGGTTTCTACAGTGATCCTGAACTGGGAAAAAAACAGGTAAGAATTGCTTATGTTCTGAAAGAAGCAGATCTTAGAAGAAGTGCTGAAATCCTGAAACAAGCGCTGAAGACCTATAGAGAAGAATTCAGCCTATAAAAAATACAATCTATGATGCCGGCAATAAAAAATAATTACCTGAAACTTCTGTTTTCGCTATTTTTGTTGCCGGCATTTTTTTCCTGTGACAGGAAAAAAGAACAGATTTCTGCCACTCATCAGCGTCCGAATGAGATCACCTTCATCAGCTTATCCCATATCGGAGGCGAGCGTGGAGATTACAAAATCATCAAAGTCACTAAGGATTCCATCCATGCAGAAAAGGGCGTCGCAGATCAACAGACTCATCAGCAATGGAACTCGGCCATCACGGCACAGAACTGGAAAAATATGATCGCTTCAATTAAAATTAAAAATCTTGATGAGATACAAAGTTCTCCCAGCCAACAGTCTGTAGACGGCATCGATGAAACTTTTCAGATCAGAACTCCGAAAAAGTCACATATCTATGTCAATTCTTATGCAGATACCGTGCATTACAAACAGCTGAAACAGTTTAAAGAACAACTTAACCTCATTCTTCCCACAGAATACCAATAAGAATATGCAAGAAAATTTTTCTCTAAAGCCTTACAATACATTCGGCGTTGACGTCAAAGCAAAATACTTTATTGAAGTACAAAACCTTGAAGAACTCAGGGATGCAGTCAATTATTCTAAAAATCACCATCTTCATATTTTATTTTTAGGAGGAGGAAGTAATATTCTTTTGACGAAGGATTTTGACGGTATTGCGATTAAACTCAGCTTAAAAGGAATTGATGAAAAAGATCTGAATGACAATGAAATTCTGGTAACGGCAAAAGCTGGAGAAAACTGGCATGAATTCGTGATGTACAGCCTTGAAAAAAATTATGGCGGCCTGGAAAACCTTTCTCTCATCCCGGGAAATGTAGGCACTTCACCGATGCAGAATATCGGAGCTTACGGAACGGAAATCAAAGATATCTTCGTCAGCTGTACTGTTTTAGATCTTGAAAATCTTGAGCTTAAGACATTCAACCTCGAGGAGTGCCGTTTTGGCTACAGGGATTCTATTTTCAAGCAGGAAGGAAAAGGAAAGTATGTGATTTTGGAAGTCACTTTCAGGTTAACAAAAAAGAATCACCTTATTAAAACTGAATACGGCGCGATAAAAACTGAACTGGAAAATTCAGGAATTACGCACCCTACCATTCAGGATGTTTCTAAAGCTGTGATCAATATCAGACAGAGCAAATTACCCGATCCCAAAGAAACTGGAAACGCCGGAAGCTTTTTTAAAAATCCCACTATTCCTTTAGCCCAATTTGAAGATCTGAAACAGAAATTTGAAAATATCCCAGGCTATCCCAACGGAGATGTGGTAAAAGTACCTGCCGGTTGGCTCATCGAGCAATGCGGATGGAAAGGGAAACAAATCGGAAACACAGCTTCGCATAAACTTCAAGCCCTGGTCATCGTGAATGCTACAGGAAACGCTACAGGAAAAGAAATTTTTGATTTTTCTACTGAGATCATTCATTCCGTACAGGAGAAGTTCGGGATAGAACTGGAACGGGAAGTCAATATTTTATAATACAGAAGCTGTTTTCAAACCAATTGGAAGCAGCTTTTTTATAATTAGACCGTCATGAAGAAATAAAAATATTATTTTAGCTAAAAAAAGAGCACAGATATGAAAATAGCCATTCTCGGAGCCGGCAATATGGGGCTGTCCTTTTCTAAATCATTTTTAAAATATGAACTGATCAAGCCGCAGGATCTTCATCTGATCACACGAAGTGAGGCCAAAATCTCTAAGATAGCAGAAGACTTTCCAAAATCTCAGATTTCTACCTTTGAAGAAACTAAGGAACTGGATGCCGATCTTATTATCATCGCCGTAAAACCTCAGGATTTCCAGCATGTAACCCAAAATTTCAGATTTACATTAAAAGAAAATCAGATGGTTCTGTCTATCATGGCCGGGATCAAAATTGAAAAAATTCAGACTTTACTCAATCATCCCCTTGTTGTACGAGCTATGCCGAACTCTCCTACCCTTCTGGGAATGGGGATCACAGGTTATACCGCAGCCGGAGGGATTTCCTTCAGCCAGCTGATCAATATTGAAAGATTACTGAACAGCACAGGAAGATCTGTCTATCTCGAAAACGAAGATCTTCTGGACGGCGTTACAGCGCTTTCAGGAAGCGGGCCTGCTTACTTTTATTATATCGTGGATGCTATGATCAAAGCAGGTGTAGAAATGGGTATCGATGAAAATCTTTCCAAACTCTTTGTACAGCAGACGATGCTGGGTGCCTATCACCTGATCAACAATTCTGAGAAAAGCCTTGAAGAGCTCATTAAAGATGTGGCATCCAAAGGTGGAACCACTGAAGCTGCTTTGAAAACTTTTGAAGACAACAGTTTTAAAGACATTTTAAAAAACGGAATTTTAAATGCTGAAAAACGGGCTAAAGAACTAAACGGCTAAATTTCTTTTCGGTCAATCTACAAAGTAACCACCCCAGATAAACGCCGAAGGTATTCAGAAGAATATCATCCACCTCAAATATGCCCATTCTTGTAAAATACTGGAGTGCTTCAACAATGACAATGGCAGAAATAAAGGAGTACAGCAGCGTTTTCAGCTCTTTAAACTGAGGAAAAATCCAGCCCAGAAACCCGAAAGGAATAAACATGACTACATTACCCAAAACAATAATCACGATATCTTTCCACCCGATCGTATTGTGAATAAACTCCAAAGTAGAAAAAATAGGTTCTACGGTAATCAGATGATCATCATATTGGAATCTGCCCATCCCCCAAAACATAAGGTAGAGCAAAAACAGGATATACGGAACAATAATGATTTTGTAAAACTTCTTTAACATCATTTGCAAATTTATTCATTTCAAAAACATTAAATTTGTGTGTTAAATTAATTTAATGAAATACATTTTACTTACCCTCATTTCAGCGATGTTGCTGTCTGTTTCCTGGCCTACTTACGGAGTTCCGTTCTTCATATTTTTTGCCCTTGTTCCGCTTCTGATGATGGAACACGGCATATCCAAATTTTCAGCTTACAAAAGAAAAAGCTGGATGGTCTTCGGGCTCTCCTATCTTTGTTTCGTCATCTGGAATATTGTGACGACCGGATGGCTGTATGGTGCTAAGAATCCGGATGGAAGCCATTCTATGATGGCGGTTGTATTCCCTGTCCTGGTCAATTCTTTTCTGTATTCTCTTGTTTTTCAATGCTATCACTGGTACAAAAACGCACAGGGAACGTATTGGGGATTAGGATTTCTGATTGCGATATGGATGAGTTTTGAAAAATTCCATCTGAACTGGGAACTTACCTGGCCATGGCTGAATTTAGGGAATGTATTTTCAGATTATCCTAAATTAATACAATGGTATGACACCTTAGGAGCCACCGGAGGAAGCTTCTGGATACTATTAATTAATGTTTTAATTTTCTATACCATAAGAACCTGGGAAGCCGGAAGAAAAAGAAAAGACCTGATCAGAAATGTATCCATTGTAGCTGTTTTAATCATCCTTCCGATGGTTATTTCAATGGTCAAGTACAATAATTTCAACGAGAAACCTTCCGGACAGGTCAACGTTTTGATGCTGCAGCCCGAGCTTGATCCTTATGCTGAAAAGTATTCAAAGGACAGCCTTACGATTGAAAATGATCTTTTAAGCCTTGCAGAAAGCAATTCAAAAGGAAAAATAGATTATTACATCGCTCCTGAAACAGCTCTTCCGGGAAGAGGTTCTATTTCTGAAACCGCTTTTGAAAAGAGCTTACTTTTAAATAACATCAAAGGATTTTTAACGAAACATCCCGGAGCTGTTTTCGCAACCGGAATTTCTTCCCACCGTTTTTACAAAAATCAGGAGAAGATGCCTAAAGAAGCCTACCAGATCAATCCCGATCTTTGGGTGGAAAGTTATAATACGGCTATTCAGGTTGCTCCACAGGAAAAAGTTCAGTCCTACCACAAAGGAAAACTGGTTCCCGGCGTTGAAATATTCCCTTATATAAGTGTTTTAAAACCTATCCTGGGCGACGCCATGCTTAACTTGGGTGGGACAGTTGCTTCTTTAGGAATAGACAAGGAAAGAAAGTCATTTGCAAATCCTTACAATAAAGGAAAAATGGCACCCATCATCTGCTACGAAAGCATCTATGGTGAGTTCACAACAGATTACGTAAAAAAAGGCGCCAATTTTATGGGTATCATGACCAACGACTCATGGTGGGGTGTTACAGAAGGACACAAACAGCTACTTTCCTACGCAAAACTGAGAGCCATTGAAAACAGAAGAGAAATTGCCCGCGCTGCCAACAGCGGTATCTCAGCCCATATCAATGCTAAAGGAGAAATAGTAGCCGACACATTCTACGGCGATAAAACCACCCTATTCGCAAAAGTGAATCTGTATGAAACCATGACTTTCTATACAAGAGCCGGAGATCTTCTATCAAGGTTTTCCATTTTTGTACTGGGCTTTTTATTATTTTACTTTTTGATTGAGAAGTTCAGGAGTAAGATAAAGAAGGCTTGATTTTTTAACACGAATAACACTAATGTTTTACACAAATCGGCACAGGCGGATCACAAAACAGAATAGTAAATAAGTGAGAATTTCGACCACAAAAGTTTTAACACTTAAGTTTTTAAAGTTTTGTCAAAAGGAAGATCACATAAGTTTAAAAAAAATTAAAGATTTTCACTTCACTGATTCATTTAAAATCACAAGGAGGCACTCGAAGCCCGCATTCATCACAACAAAAAATCCAACACTAACTTAAAAGCACTTTATCCGGCGGGATAAAGTGCTTTTTTTTAAGATAACAAATAATAAAATAGAAAAGCCAGCTGGACGTCTGGCTTTTCTTACTAATAGAACTTTTCAGTTTTATTTAATAATAAGTTTTTGAGTGGTTATCTCGTTTTTAATTTTCAGCTTTAATATGTAAACTCCTTTCGTAAGATGTGAAACATTGACAGACTGGTCGTTGTTCAAAACAACAGTCTGTTTCCTTCCATCTATAGAATACATTTCAACATCCGAAACTTTTTCTCCTTTGATGAATACTTTCTCAGATGCCGGATTCGGATAAATGGAAACCTGACTGTTTACTAGCACATCACGCGTTCCCAATGTGCCCTGCGTTGAAGCATCCGAAAATACTTTTGAAGCATCAATAGATTTTACACTCCAGTATACATTCTGAATGGAAGAATCAAGATCCAGAAACCAGGATGGTGTTGTCACTACATATTTAGCAAGGTTTGCGGCTCCGGGTGTTGATCCTACTTTTATCTCGTATCGAAGAGCATTCGTAGGCGTTTTATCATCTGAGGCACCACTCCAGGAGAATTTAAAACGGTTTCCTGTTTTTACTACATTAAGGACTGCGGGAGGTACAGGTTTGAGATTAACTTCAGTAGAAGTATTTTTGAAGAATTTGGTAAGTGAAGGCATGCCCGGATCTGCCCAATCAAATCCGGCCAATAAAACATCCAGATGGTGGTCATTGTCAAAGTCAAGTAGATTCACAAAACCTGGCCCTCCTAAAGTATGCAGTCCTGTAGGTATATTTTCAGTAAAATTCTGATTCGAAGGATTATATAAAAAAGTTTTCACGACGGCATCATTGTTATCATCATTTCCGGAAACGATAAAATCATAGTAGCCGTCATTATTCACATCACCGGTAGTGACAGATGAATCTGCAATCTCCGCAACGTTTATCTTCTGTAAGTTTAAGTGGCCGGTTCCATCATTCATAAGCACGGCAAGAAACCCTTCATAACTGGCATCCTGTCCTGTAATCACAATATCCTGGAAACCGTCTGCATTAAAGTCCGCATACTCCATTTTCCCGCTTGTAAGCGCGGTAAAATCCTGTGAAAGCGTTAATGTTCCTGACTGATTCAGAAAGACTTTGCAAATAGGATTATCGCCATCAGCTACTCCCAGAATAACGAGATCAAGAAAGTTGTCATTATTAAGATCCACAAATTTGAAGCTCCCATTTTGTGTTCCCGGTTGCCAACCTTTTGTCAACTCAAAATCAGTTGTAATATTTCTGTAAAAATCAAGATTATTCACAAAACCGGTTCCTTCTACATATTGAGTTCCATTGATGGCATAATCCACTTTACCGTCATTATCGAAATCAAAAGCTTCCAGAGATCCGTAGATTTTTCCGGCAAGATCGGCAGCCTTTTCAAAATTTGTTCCCGTATTTTTAAATCGGTAATGCTTATAGTTGACAATATCATTATAACTCAGCCCTGTAGAAATAATATCCAAAAGGCCGTCATTATCAAAGTCCATGAATTTGATATCTCCCAGATGGGTTGCATTGGCTCCCAGATTGGCATAAGGCACCAGTGAAGTCCCGTTATTTTTGTATACTTCGTTAAAAGATGTATCTACATTTCCATCACCATCACTGTCAATAGCTCCATTGATCACCACATCCTGCTTTCCGTCACTGTCCATATCAGCCACATCAGCTGATCCATAGTAGAAATTCTTCATACCGGTCTGGATTTCAGTATAGTTTTGAGCCATCAGCCCAACAGGAAGCATAGATAAAAGAATACAGATCCTCTTCATATTATTTTTATTTAGATTAATTAAAAACAAAGGTAAAGTATTCGGATTTGCTTTTACCACAAAGCTTACATGAAATATATCAGTCACTTGGCTCAGAGTGTCTCGGGATTTATTTTATTTTAAAATTCATGATTATTAATCAGTCAGTTATTTGTAAATATTTTCCAAAACATTTGTCTATATAAAAAATTCTTCGTTATTTTGCACTCTCAAATATTATACAAATAAGAACATCGAGATATGTCAAGAATTTGCCAAATAACAGGAAAGCGTGCAATGGTTGGTAACAACGTTTCTCACGCTAATAACAAAACGAAGCGTCGTTTTGAAATTAACTTATTAGAGAAGAAATTTTACCTTCCGGAGCAAGATAAGCACGTAACACTGAAAGTATCAGCTCATGGATTGAGAGTGATTAACAAGATTGGAATCGAAGAAGCTATTGAAAGAGCTACTAGAAACGGATTGATTAAAAAGAATTAATAAATCATGGCAAAAAAAGGAAATAGAGTTCAAGTAATCCTTGAATGTACGGAGCACAAAGAGAGCGGTATGCCAGGAATGTCTAGATACATTTCTACTAAGAATAAAAAGAACACTACAGAGAGATTAGAGCTTAAAAAGTACAATCCTGTTCTTAAAAGATCTACCCTTCACAAAGAAATCAAGTAATTTATAAATATAATTTACCATGGCAAAGAAAGTAGTAGCAACCCTACAAAGCGGACAGTCAAAAAAAATGACTAAAGTTGTGAAAATGGTTAAGTCATCTAAGTCAGGTGCTTACGTTTTCGAAGAAAAAGTAATGAATGCAGACGAAGTAGACGGTTATTTGAAGAAATAATCTCCACTTTATTTACAATATAAAAAACTACTCATATTTTGGGTAGTTTTTTTGTTATCTTTGTTCACCAGATTATTAATCAATTCAATATACACCAATATGAAAAAGATTCTTGTTCTGGTTTTCACAGCAATTTTTCTATTTTCATTCGGACAGAAAAAGATGAACAATGTAGAATACAAAAACTCGGCGGAAGTTTTTACCATTAAAGGATTGTCCCAATCAACAAGTATTGACTGTGGAAACTCCAGAATGATTTTACTGTCCGGACAGGTTCCATTGGATGCTGCAGGAAATCTCGTAGGAAACGATGTCGAGAAGCAGACCCAACAGGTTTTTAAAAACATTGAAAGCATCCTGAAAGAGTATGGAGCAACAGCAAAGGATATTGTAAAACTGGGAATATTCATCACCGATATTTCCAAAACACCAGACTTTAGAAAAATCCGTGACTTATACATCAACCTTCAAAATCCTCCCGTGAGCAGCCTTGTGGAAGTAAGCCGTCTTTTCAGAGACGATGTACTGATAGAGGTAGAAGCCACGGCAGTTATAAAAAACAAATAAGAATGAACTATGAGTTGGTTTAAAAATATTTTCAAAAAAGAAGAAAAGGAAACTTTAGATAAAGGTCTGGAAAAATCCAGCCAGGGTTTCTTTGAAAAAATGACGAAGGCCGTAGTCGGTAAAAGCAAAGTAGATGACGAAGTACTGGATAACCTGGAAGAAATACTGATTGCATCTGACGTAGGCGCATCCACAACCATCAAGATCATAGAAAGGATTGAAGAACGTGTTGCCCGTGATAAATATGTAGGGGTCAATGAACTGGATGACATTCTTCGTGAAGAAATTTCAGGACTGCTTCTTGAAAATCCTCATGCAGGAACAGGAAATATAGACAGTTCGAAAAAGCCTTACGTTATTATGGTAGTTGGGGTAAACGGTGTAGGAAAAACAACAACTATCGGGAAACTGGCTCACCAGTTCAAGTCCGAAGGCAGAAAGGTTGTTCTGGGAGCGGCAGACACCTTCAGAGCGGCAGCTGTAGATCAGTTGGTCATCTGGAGCGAAAGAGTCGGTGTTCCTATCGTTAAGCAGGACATGGGCTCAGATCCCGCTTCCGTAGCTTTTGACACCGTACAAAGTGCCGTAGCACAAGATGCAGATGTAGTGATCATAGATACTGCAGGAAGACTTCATAACAAGATCAACCTGATGAACGAGCTTTCCAAGATTAAAAGAGTCATGCAGAAGGTGATTCCAGATGCTCCTCACGAGATCCTGCTTGTTCTTGACGGTTCTACAGGACAGAATGCATTTGAACAGGCCAAACAGTTTACTGCAGCCACAGAAGTGAATGCATTAGCCGTAACAAAACTAGACGGAACTGCCAAAGGCGGTGTTGTCATTGGTATATCAGATCAGTTCCAGATTCCGGTAAAATATATTGGGGTGGGCGAAAAGATGACGGACCTCCAACTTTTCAATGGTACGGAATTTGTTGACTCATTTTTCAAGAAAAGATGATTTAGATCATGTTTTCCCTTAACTTAGCAAACAAATCAATACATATTAACATTTAAAAAATTTGCAACTATGGGAATTTTAACATGGATTATATTCGGGCTACTGGCTGGAGCCATCGCAAAAATGATTATGCCGGGTAACCAGGGAGGCGGTTGGCTGATCACCATTATACTTGGGATCATCGGAGCTTTCGTGGGCGGTGCAATAGGAGTTTACGTCCTGCACTGGGGAGACGTTACCTCATTCTGGAATCCAAGAAGCTGGATTCTCGCTATCGGAGGTGCTTTAATCGTTCTCTGGATCTACGGAATGGCTACCAAGAAAAGCTGATGCAGCAGATAAAAAATAAAATCCCGGAACTGAAATTCAGTTCCGGGATTTTTTGTACAATATAATTTAGTTTAGTTGATCTTGATCTGGTAAGGCATTTCCATTTTCACCTCAGACTTCAGTTTCTCATCTGTGATCTGCTGAAGAATTTCATAGTTGGCTTTACCTATTTTATTTTTGATAATTCTTGCTGAGATATCGTCTTCGTTCAGGTCTTTGAAGATCTGCTCGAAAGGAGTCATTCTTTTTGGATAAGAAGAAACATGATAAGATTTTAACCCTGCTTTCTGAGCGGCAAATTTTACAGCATCATTCAATGTTCCCAATTCATCAACAAGACCGATTTGCTTGGCACGAACACCACTCCATACTCTACCACCTCCTACATTGTCGATTTGCTCAAAAGTCTGTTTTCTGTTTTGAGTCACAAAATGCACAAATCTTTTATAAGTTCCTTCTACACTTCTTGTGATCAGATTTACTCCGTAAGGTGTAACTCCGTTTAATGCGGAATAATATTGAGAATTGGCATTGGTAGCCACAATATCTGAGCGGATACCGTTTTTGTTCGCCAGGTCTTTATAATAAGGAATCACTCCGAAAACTCCGATAGATCCTGTCAGCGTATTAGGCTCTGAATAAATTTTATCAGCTGCCATTGCAATATAATACCCTCCGGAAGCTGCGTAGTCACCGAAAGATACCACTAAAGGTTTTTTCTTTTTAAGCTGCTGAAGTTCAAATAAAATTTCATCTGAAGCATTAGCACTTCCCCCCGGAGAATTGATTCTGAAAACAACCGCTTTTACTTTTTCATCATCCTGAAGTTCCTTGATATACTTCACATATCTTTCTGAAAAGATTTCGTTGTAGCCATCACCATTGTTAATTCCTCCTGAAGCATACAATACAGCTACTTTCTCTCCTGACTTATCTTCGTCTGCATAAGAACTGATATAACCAGCTAATGATACCTTATTCAACTTCTCTTTTTCTTTAAGACTAAGCTTTGATTTGATCATCTGATCATACTCCGTTTTCTGGATCAGTTTGTCAGCCAGTTTATATTTTAATCCTAATTCAGGAATCATTCCGTATAAACTGTCAACAACCGTTTTGAACTGAGCGGTGTCCATTTTTCTGGAAACTGCCATTTTAGTTGAAGTACTGCTCCAGATATCATTTAAAAGAGTACTTAACTGCTCTTTATTTTCCGGAGAAATATCATTCCTTAAGAAAGGCTCTACTGCAGACTTGAATTTCCCATGTCTGATCACTTCAATACCAATTCCGTATTTATCCGCAAAATCTTTAAAAAACGCGACTTCAGTAGCCAGTCCTTTTAATTCTATCATTCCTGACGGATTAAGGTAATACTGATCTGCCACAGATCCTAAATAATAAGCAGACTGCGAAACAGCATTTCCATAAGCGTACACAAATTTCCCACTCTTTTTAAAATCTTCTATAGCATTTCTGATATCATCGATTTGGGTCATTCCTGCATGCAGGTCATCAGCTTCAATACTTATCCCTTTAATATTATCATCTGTTTTAGCTTTTTTAATAGCTTCCAGGACGTCATACAAAAGCACACTTTTGCTTTTATCGCTGATATTGAACAATCCTACTTCTTCTTCTGTAGGGCTGTCTATTATATTAGTCTTTAAATTAATCGTCAGAACAGAATTGTTTTTCACAGACACGGCTTTGTCATTCCCCATGGAACTGAACACAAGCATCATGATGAAAAAGACGAAAAATACGGCACATAATAGGACAATTGCCACTATATTTGCCAATACATTTTTAAAGAAACTTCTCATAAATCAATCAATTTTCCAATATGTCGCAGCATAGGGTGGTTTTGTTACTAGGAAGTAACCTCGGAGACCAAAAAAAAAATTTAGAGCTTGCCTTAGAAAAGATCAGGGAGGGCGGAAATGAAATATCACAAACCAGCGAATTTTTGATAACAGAACCGGTAGAATTTGTCAGTTCTAATATTTTTTGTAATATTGCATCAATAATATTCACGCATCTTTCGCCTATTCAACTGCTTGATTTTGTTAAAACTATTGAAGTTGAAATGGGAAGAATTAATGATTCAAAATCTTCTGGAGGCTACAGCGATAGAATAATAGATATTGACATCATTAAATATAACAATCTGAATTTCAGATCAGAAAGACTAGAAATACCTCATCAAAAACATTTGTTTGAAAGAGATTTTTCTAAAATATTATTGAAAGATTTTATCTAAATAAAACATAAAACATATATGAAATTAGGTTTATTATTATTGGCCACACTGCCTATCGCGGCTTATGCCCAAGACAGTACTGCAGTAAACTCTTCTGGTGAGTATCCTAATACCTTCTCTTCAGGTTCCGCTAATGTACAACGCTTTGATAACAAAGCCAGACGTTTCAACGACTGGTCTATCTCCGTGGGTGGGGGTGCTGCTTTTATGGCACATTCTGACCTTAGCTCTTTTTATGACAAAAAAGTTAACTGGGGATATAATGCTTATGTAAGTATTGACAAGCAGATTACACACGTATTCGGATTAAGCCTTATCTATCAGAGAGGAGAAACGAAACAGAAAGCAATGCTGGATGGAGCTGCAGGTGCAGCAGCAGGTGTTGGAACAGCAACTACCAAATATAACCAGCTTGCCTTAATGGGAGATGTAAACTTTTCAAATTTATTGAGAAGAGTTGACAATCACTCTCCTTACAGATGGGCGTTCCACGGTTATGCAGGTATTGGATTCCAGGGTTATGATACATCTCTTCATGATGGTAATGAATTCAGATGGAGCGACAGCCCTAAAAGAGTTCCTCTATTTATCAAACAGGATTTTGATATCAACTCCCTATTCTATCAGTTCGGTGTAGGATTGAAATACAACGTTTCAAAACTTATTGATATCGAAGCTAGAACGATGTATATCGTAAGCGGTGACGATGAATTTGACGGAGGCGGATGGGCTGAGGCCAACGACTACGATCCTGCAACTGCCGGTTCAAAGTATAATATGATCTCCGATTCAAGATCTGATAATGCATGGACAGTGAACTTAGGAATTACGTTCAAACTAGGAAAAAAATTATCCCATTTAGCATGGCATGATCCACTACAGGAAGCATATTACAGAACAAGTGTACTGGAAAATGCATCTCAGGATCTAGTGGTATGCGAAAAAGGTGATGCAGATAACGATGGTGTATGCGATGACTGGGACAGACAGCTTGACACTCCTGCAGGCGCAAGAGTAGACGGTGCCGGTGTAGCTTTAGATATGGATCTTGACGGTGTTATAGATTTATACGATAAGTGTGTAACCGTTCCTGGACCAGTTGAAAACAACGGATGCCCTACCAAATAATACAATGAAAAGCAGTTGAAAGACTGCTTTCTTCAATTGAAGAAAAAAAATTTTAATACATAAATACATGATGAAATTAAATTTAGCTGTTGCAGCATTAGCACTGGCGATTCCCTTCGTTAGCTATGCACAAGACTCAACGGCAGTTTCAACAGGAGAATACCCAAATACATTCTCTTCCGGTTCTGCTAACGTTTCCCCATTTACCAATCAGTCAAAAAGATTTAATGACTGGTCTGTTTCAGCTGGTGCAGGTGTACCACTGATTCAGTCGGCTGACCTCACTTCTATCAAAAATGGTAACGGTAAAAATCTTTTCGGATACTCTGCTTATGTAAGTATTGACAAAGCGATTACCCATGCTTTTGGCCTGAAGCTACAGTACGACAGAGGTGAAACCAGACAGGGATGGTTCAATACTAAAGATGCTGCACCCGATGCAACTGCTGTAGCGGCAAGAACTCAGTATGATGCGATCTCTTTATTGGGAGACATCAACTTCTCTAATCTTTTAAGAAGAGTAGACAATCACTCTCCCTACAGATGGGCGCTTCATGGATATGCAGGTATTGGTACTATTGCATATAGATCATACCAGAAAGACATTAAGGGACAAAGAGTGGCTACAGAAGTAAAGCCATTCAAACTTGGATCAATGTTTATGCAGGCGGGAGCTGGTCTAAAGTATAAAATCAACAGAAGACTTGATCTAGAAGGCCGATTAATGTATGTCGTTACCGGTGATGATGAATTCGATGGAGGTGGCGACAAATACAGCATAATCAATAAACGTGAAGAGCAGGTATCTGACAACTTCTTCAACGCTACTCTAGGTATTTCACTGAAATTAGGAAAGCACGAATCTCACTTAATGTGGCATGACCCGCTTCAGGAAATCTATTACAAACTTGATGTTTTGGCTAATAAAAACCAGAATGTAGAAGTATGTAAAAAAGGTGATGGTGATAACGACGGAGTTTGTGACGATTGGGACAGACAGCTTGATACGCCTGCTGGGGCAAGAGTGGATGGTGCCGGTGTAGCTCTGGATATTGACCTTGACGGTGTCATCGATCTTAATGATAAGTGTGTAACTGTTCCAGGACCTGTAGAAAACAACGGATGCCCGGTTGTAAAAAAAATAGATAATAATCAGACCGCCATAGAAATAGAACAAAATCTTAAAGATATATACTTCAATTTCAACAAGGCAACCATCAGACCTGAATCTAATGACAAATTAGATCTTGCTGCTAAAATCATTAAAGATAAAGGAGGTAATTATCTGTTAACAGGACATACAGACATCAAAGGAAATGCTGTATACAACCTTAAATTATCAAGAGAAAGAGCCGCTGCCGTGGTAGCCGCTTTGGAAAACAGAGGGGTGAGTCAGAATGTCCTGAAATCTAAAGGAGTAGGTTCAGCTGATGCTACATTTCCTGCAACAGCATCTGATGCCGAAAGATTGGCAGATAGAAAAGTTACGGTTCGTTTTATAGAAAGCACTGATTGGGATTCTATTAAGAAGAAAGATTATGAAGATGCTCCCGTAAAAAAAACTATCAGAAAAAAGAAAAAATAATCCTTACAAATTAACCGAAAAGAACAATTCTTTTCGGTTAATTTTTTTACTACGAAATTTTTTACCTACCTTTATATTATTTTTCAGACATTTCGGTATGTAGTGAATTATGCATATCAGAACTATTGAGAAGAGATCATAAGAATAAATTACTTAAGAAATAAAATCATTTAAATTAACTTAAAAAAATAACACTATGAAATTAAGTTTAGCAATTGTTGCATTAGCCATGGCAATTCCTGCCACCAGTTATGCGCAAGACTCAACGGCAGTTTCAAATGGAGAATATCCGAATACTTTTTCTTCCGGTTCTGCCAATGTTTCCCCGTTTACCAATCAGTCAAAAAGATTTAACGACTGGTCTATTTCAGCCGGTGCAGGTGTACCACTTATGCAGTCTGCTGATATGACATCTATCAAGAATGGTAATGGTAAAAACCTTTTCGGTTACTCTGCTTATGTAAGTATTGACAAAGCGATCACTCACGCTTTTGGTTTAAAACTTCAGTATGACAGAGGTGAAACAAGACAGGGATTTTTCAATACTAAAGATGCTGCTCCCGATGCAACTTCTATAGCTGGAAGAACTCAGTATGACGCGATCTCTTTATTAGGAGACATCAACTTTTCCAATCTTTTAAGAAGAGTTGACAATCATTCTCCTTACAGATGGGCACTTCACGGTTACGCAGGTATTGGTACAATTGCTTACAAAGCATATCAGAAAGATATCAACGGACAGAGACTTGCTACTGAAGTTAAGCCATTCAAGTTTGGATCTCTGTTTATGCAGGCCGGTGCCGGTTTAAAGTATAAAATAAACAGAAGACTTGATCTTGAAGGAAGATTAATGTATGTAGTTACCGGTGATGATGAATTCGATGGAGGTGGTGACAAATACAGTACCATCAACAGACGTGAGGAGCAGGTATCTGACAACTTCTTCAACGCTACGCTAGGTCTTTCATTGAAATTAGGAAAGCACGAATCTCACTTAATGTGGCATGACCCGCTTCAGGAAATCTATTACAAACTTGATGTTTTGGCTAACAAAAACCAGGATATTGAAGTGTGTAAAAAAGGAGATGCTGATAACGACGGAGTTTGCGACGATTGGGACAGACAACTTGATACTCCTGCTGGGGCAAGAGTGGATGGTGCCGGTGTAGCTCTTGATACTGACCTTGACGGTGTAATTGATCTTTACGACAAGTGTGTAACTGTTCCGGGACCTGTGGAAAACAACGGATGTCCTACAACTCCTACAGGACCTGTAGTAGAAACAGAAACGAAACTTGAAGGAATTGAGTTTGATTTAAATTCTGACAGGATTTTACCTTCAAACACGCCGATCTTAAATAACGCAGTTAACTATATTAACTCTTCAACAGGTTCTTACAGTGTAATCGGTGCTACTGATACAAGAGGTACTGATGCTTACAACCAGAAACTTTCTGAAAGAAGAGCCAATAACGTTAAGAATTATTTGATTAAAAACGGAGTTCAGACTGGAAAAATCAACGCAGTAGGAAAAGGTGAAAAAGACCTTAAATATCCTGAGTGTGAACCAGCTACTAAATGCCCTGAATGGAAAAACAGAGCCAACAGAAGAGTATACTTCGAAGCTAAATAATACACTTATCAGCTAATATATCAAAGCCGTGCCTTGCACGGCTTTTTTTGTTGTAATACTTTTATTACTTTTACCCTATGATTTCTCAACAGGATTTCCAAAAATTAAAATTTGATACCCTAAAATATTTTTGGGGCTATGATAGTTTCAGGGATTCCCAGGAAGAAATCATTGACGCAGTTATTAATGAAAAAGACAGTCTTGTCCTGTTGCCTACCGGCGCCGGAAAATCACTCTGCTACCAACTTCCGGCCTTACTAAAAGAAGGAACCTGTTTAGTGATCTCGCCCCTTCTTGCTTTGATGAAAGATCAGGTGAGCCAGCTGAAGCACCGCGGTATCGAAGCAGACTATTTATCTTCCGAACTGGATGAGTATGATGCGGAAGCAGTTTATGACCGTTGTAAGGACGGCCTGACCAAGCTTCTATACGTATCTCCGGAAAGATTGACCAACAGCCAGTTTCTACAGAATATTGAAGAAATTCAGCTGTCATTTATTGCTGTAGATGAAGCCCACTGTATTTCAGAATGGGGCCAGGATTTCAGACCGAGTTACCAGAATATTAAAGAATTCAGAAAAAATAATCCCAAGATTCCATGTCTGGCTTTAACAGCCACGGCAACTCCCAAAGTTTTGGAAGAAATCAAAAATAAGCTGGAACTAAAAAAGCCGTTTGTTTTTCAGAAAAGTTTCAGGAGAGAAAATATCAGGATCTTTTTAGATGAAGTTTCTGATAAATTTCAACGTGTTTTTGATATTTTAAAACACAATAATGATTCCGGGATCGTTTATGTAAGAACCAGAAAGGATGCAGAAATGCTGGCCGAATTTCTCAAAAAAAATCAGGTCAAAAATGTTGATTATTTTCATGCCGGATTGACGACGAAAGAAAAAAACGCCAGACAGTCTCAGTGGAATAATAGCGACAACCATGTTCTGATATCCACCAATGCCTTCGGGATGGGAATAGACAAGGATAATGTCCGCTTTGTCATCCACTACTCTCCGGCACCGTCACTTGAAAATTTTTATCAGGAAATAGGAAGAGCGGGAAGAGATGGTAAAGACAGTTTTGCATTTCTTTTGTGGAACAAACACGAACTGCTCAATTTTGACGAGATCTTAAAAAATCAGATTCCCAATAAAGCTGAATTTTTAAAAATCATCACTTACCTCTACTCTATTTTCCAGGTGGCAGAATATGAGCTGCCGGAAAAAGTTTTCCAGCTGAATATCCAGGGAATACAAAACTTTACAAAGCTCTCAAGAGCTAAGATCAGCAATGTTCTCAATTTCCTGCACAACCAGGAGATCATTTATCACAATGACAACAAAAGCCTGTCTTCTCTGGAACTTCTGTTCAATGCTGAAGAAATAGACCAGCTGCCACAGAAAGACGCTTATTTCATAGAGCTTTTGCTCCGCACCGTGTCAGGAATCACTACTCATAAAGTAATGTTCAGCGAGCAGCAGGTGAGCAATAAGATCGGGGTAAGTATTCCTCTGATCAAAGAACGCTTGAAAGAACTTCAGCAGAAAAATTATCTGGAATATGTGGACGGTGCTTTATCGAGCATCAAATTCCTAAAACCCCGCGATGAAAGAGCCATCAATGCAGCTTACTGGAAACTTTTTGAGCATATCCAAAAGAATAAAATCCAGAAATGGGAAGAAATCAAGTTCTTCATAGAAAATAATGATTATTGTAAAATGAAACTTATTCTCGCCTATTTTGGAGAAAAAAACACGAAGAACTGCGGCCAATGTTCAGTCTGTGAGAAGAACAAACAATCCATTTTCGGAAAAAACATTTCCCAGCAAATCATTAATTTATTAACTAAAAAACCTTCAACTATCGAAGATTTATCCGTCCAGCTCAATTATCATTCTAAAAACAACATCCTTGAAAACCTGATCTTTCTCTTAGATTCAGGAAAAGTAAAGATGTTGAATTTCAGGACCTATGCGCTGAATCATGAGTAATGGATAATAAGTGATAAGTAATGTTGAATCTGAGACAGCAGATGTCAGACATCAGATTTCAGACCAATCGTTGGAAACTAGGAATTTAGATTCATTTTAATAGTTAAAAAAAGGTTCGGGATGCCAGGTCCGGGTTTCGAGGTTAGAACCAGAAACTGTCAACCAGCAACTCAACGTCCAACTCCAAAACTCTCCCAAAAACCCTTATCTTTGTACCATGAAATCATTGAAAGTCGTTTTTTTAGGAACTCCGGAGTTTGCAAAGACTTCTTTGGAGGCTATCCATCAGTCCAATCATGAAGTGGTAGGTGTTGTAACAGTTGCTGATAAAGCCAGTGGCCGCGGTCAGAAGATCAATCAGTCTCCCGTAAAAGTATACGCCACCGAAAATAATATCCCTGTTTTCCAGCCTGAAAAATTGAGAAACCCTGAATTTTTAGAAGAACTGAGAAAGCTGGATGCTGATGTTTTCATAGTAGTTGCTTTCAGAATGATGCCAAAAGTTCTTTTTGAAATGCCGAAAATGGGAACGTTCAATCTTCATGCTTCCCTGCTTCCGGACTACAGAGGAGCCGCTCCTATTAATTACGCAGTGATTAACGGTGAAGAAAAAACCGGGGCTACCACATTCTTTATCAATGAAAAAATAGACGAAGGAAATATTCTTCTTCAACAGGAACTTGACGTTTTACAGGATGAAAATGCAGGAAGTCTTCACGACCGGTTAATGGAAATGGGTTCAAAACTTGTGGTAAAAACTCTTGATGGCTTAGCGGAAAATTCCATTATCGAAAAACCTCAGCCTCATGTTGAGCATCCTAAAAATGCTTATAAAATATTTAAAGAAGATACCAGAATCAATTGGAAAGCTCCTTCAAAAACAGTTCACCAGTTCATCCTTGGAATGTCACCATATCCGGCCGCCTTCACCACTATAAAAATCGGAGAAGAGGAAAAAGGATTGAAAATCTTCGCAGGAAAATTTGAAATCACAGATCATGGAAAGCCTTCCGGAACCTTGGATATTTCCAAAAATGAATTCAAAATTTATACGGAAGACGGCTTTTATTTCCCACAGGAACTTCAGCTTGAGGGCAAAAAAAGAATGACTGTGAAGGACTTCCTGAATGGATTTAGAAACTTTGAGGAGATAAGTTTGTAGGGAGTTTTGGAGTTGGAAAGTATTAGGGTTGGAGTGTATTAGAGTATATGAGCGGGAAGTTGAGTTGATGGTTGACAGTTGCTAGTTCCTAAACTCAATATAAAAAATCTCAAACCTATTATCCGATGTCTGACATCTGAAATCTAAAATCCACTTATCTGCAAAGCAAAAAATAAAAAAGGGTCAGAAAAATTCTAACCCTTTTTATTGATTTTATTTCTATAATGATCTGTAGCATTCATTACTACTGACCATTCAAAAGTCATTTTTAAAGCTGAACCAGCTCCGTCACCTCTACATCATATCCTCCAACCTGTGGCTTAATATTCGGGTTCTGAGTGATCACTTTAAATTTATTGATACCCAGATTTTTCAGGATCTGTGTCCCGATACCGTAATCTCTGTAGTTGTAAGCTAACGTAGGATGCTGCTCCTGGCCGTCCTGATAATTCAGGAACTGCTGAAGTTTTCTCAGTGTATTTTCAGAATTTGAAACGTTATTGATGAATATAACGGCTCCTTTTCCAGCTTCATTCACCATATTGGTTACTTTTTCCAATAAAGGTTTTTCACCATTGTTCAATCTTGTCAATACATCAAAATATGAATCTGAAGACTGAACTCTTACCAAAACAGGCTCATCAACCGTCCATGCACCTTTTGTCAATGCAAAATGGATCTGGTCATTCGAAGTTTCTCTGAAAGCAAAAAAATCAAACTCACCATAAGCTGTATTTACTTTTCTTTCTTCCAGTCTTTCGATAAGATTTCCTTTTTTAAGCTGATAATGAATCAGGTCTTCGATGGAAACGATCTTCATATCATGTTTCTGAGCAAAAGTGTGAAGCTCCGGCAAGCGGGACATCGTACCGTCATCATTCATGATTTCACAGATCACACCCCCTTCTTTTAAACCTGCCAACTGAGTCAGGTCAATGGCGGCTTCAGTATGTCCTGCTCTTTTTAAAACACCCCCTTTTCTTGCACGAAGCGGAAAAATGTGCCCCGGTCTCATGAAATCTGTCGGCTTGGATTTTTCATCCATCAAAGCTAAAATGGTTTTGGCTCTGTCTCCCGCAGAAATACCTGTAGAAGTTCCGTTTCCAAGAAGGTCAACAGATACGGTAAAAGCAGTTTCCTTAGGATCACTGCTTCTGCTTACCATCACTTCAAGACCAAGCTCGTCACATCTCTTTTCAGGAAGCGGCATGCATATAAGTCCTCTTCCGTGAAGTGCCATAAAATTGATAATTTCCGGCGTTGTCAATTCTGCAGCGCAAAGAAAATCTCCTTCGTTTTCTCTGTCTTCATCATCTACTACTATGATTATTTTACCATTTTTAAGGTCTTCAATAGCCTCTGGAATAGTATTTAATTTAATATCAGACATGTTTACTTTTTATTTGTGCAAAGATACTTATAAAAATGAGCATCTGCCAATTAATATGGAGGGTTTGTTAGGCTTTGGATAAAGAGTTTGCCGCCTCTCTGAAAATTTCATAAGATCTCAGTCTTTTCTGATGATCATAGATATGGGAATTGATAATTAATTCATCTACATTGAATTTTTCCTGAAAATCTTTCAGTTGTTCTTCAATTTCTGCCTGATCTCCGATCAACGTGTATTTCAGTTTCTGAAGCACCATTGATTTTTCCATCGGCGACCAAAGATCATCCATATCATCTACAGGCGGAGCAAACGGTTTACGGTCATTCCTGATGATATTGATAAATGCCTGGAACAATGTTGTAGACATTTTGTGTGCCTCTTCTGAAATTTCTGCCGCTACCCCATTGATACACGCCATCAGGTAAGGTTGGGCCAGTTGTTCGGAAGGCTGGAAATGTTCTCTGTAAATTTTAAAAGCCATTTCCATCTGCTCCGGAGCAAAATGTCCTGCAAAAGCATATGGAAGACCAAGCTCCGCGGCAAGCCATGCACTGTCTGTACTGGAACCCAGAATATAAAGTGGAATATCCAGACCTTCCCCTGGAATCGCACGTACCAAAGCATCGGCATTATCCTTCGAAAAATAAGTCTGCAATTCTAAGATCTGTCTTGGAAACTGTTTGTTGATGATCGCAGGATTTCGTCCCAAAGCCTGAGCAGTAAGTCCGTCTGTTCCAGGTGCTCTTCCTAGACCAAGATCTATTCTTCCCGGGAAAAGAGATTCCAGGGTTCCAAACTGTTCAGCGATGATCAGGGAACTGTGGTTCGGAAGCATAATCCCTCCGGACCCGACTCTTATTGTTTTTGTTCCATTGGCGATAAAACCGATCAGAACTGTGGTGGCTGAGCTGGCAATACTTTCCATATTATGGTGCTCAGCAAGCCAGAATCTTTTATAATGTAAATGTTCAGTATGGTTTGCTAAAGATAAACTGTCCTGAAACGTATCGTGAATACTTTTCCCCTGCTTTACGGGAGCAAGATCAAGCACCGATATTTCAAAATTTTTCATATCAGATATTTATTTTTTTTAAAAGCGCTATGGAATCACCCTCGGTGATTTCATATTCTAAATTTTAGGTTTAAAACCAAACAAATTTAAACCAATAAAATCGCATTAGTTACTTTTTGTAATTGATAGGATTGATGGTGCAGTTCAGGAAAAAACTATTGAATACTATTTAATCTTCTTTATTTTTTTTGTACTTGGATTATTGCATTATATTTGAACTCCAAAATTTAAAGTAGTGGAAGAAGCTGTAAAATTTAGCCGAAGAATACTCAAGGTAGACAATCAACCTTTTGAGTTATGGGTGAATAAAAGTATAATGCAGGATAGCGACAAGGGCCAGTTCAGCTGGTGTTGGTATGTTGAATTGCAAAAATTTGATGATACGGAAAATGATGAGGCCAATTTGCAATTATTGATGGTACAAATCCTTCAAAGAATAATGAAAGTTGCCGATATTAAAATTGCCGGGACAACGCTTTACAAAAATCTGTACGAAATCATTTTCTACGCCAAGCAGGAGGATACACAGAAAATCACAGGTGAATGTGTAGACATGGCCAATGAATTGGAAGACAGAGAAGACAGGTTTATCAAATACCATTCAAAGAGTGATAGCAACTGGGATAATTTGAAGCTTTATTTTGATGTGATCAATAACAGTTAACAGGCTTAATCAAGATCTTTTAAACAAATAAAAAAGACTGTCTTGCTTCGAGACAGTCTTATTTGTTACATTGAATCATTCTTTTCCTTTTTAAAAGTATAATGATTGATCAAAATCCTGATCTCATTGAATTCAAAATCATTAGGCAATGCATTCTTCCATTCCGTAAGGGTTTCATGTGGATTTTTGTAGAATTCTGTTTCAAATGCTTTGATCTTATCTGAAGTAATAACCCTTGAAATATCCAATAATCCCTGCTCTGCAAATTTTGCTAAATGGCCGATCACCGTTTCTTTCACGAGACCTCTTTCCATAGCTATTTCACCGATGGTTTTTCCCTGCTCAAATAATTGAAAGGTCAGAACCTGTGAAGGAACTTTTGCGATTTTTAAATTAATTTCTTTATCATTTTTTTCATCTAAAAGCTTAGTTTCCAACAGATGAACCTCTTTCAGGCTGTTCAGGTATTCTTCCGTATCTTCCAGCCATTCCCGGAATTCTTCATTGTACTGTTTTAAGCCTTTTGTTCCTTTGATTTCAGCGTAAAATTCCTTCAGCGGGTTGAATACTTTATCCCTGATTTCTGTAAAGAAAAAATTAACGGCACCTTTCGTTTTACCTTCAATTTCAGACCATTCTTCTTTATTTTCGATAAAATTATTCACCTTCTGTGAAATGACTCTTTCCAGTTTTTCAAAGATCTTTCCGAGGTTAACAATTTCATGTTTCAGCTGAAGATAAAGCTGATTGGTTTTTACATGATCAATGCTTTTCGTAGTGATGGAAAGTTTATTCCACTCTTCCACTTCGTTCAGGAACCACAGACAATTGACGGTACGGAGTACTTTTTTGATGCTGTAGTCATATTTTTCACGGTTCAGGATCGCTTCTACATTGTCATTCGCAAAGGTATTTCCCTGGAACTGCAGGATTCTGTTGTCCTTAAAAATAACCTCGGGAGTGATTTTGGATTTTAAAACGATTCCTTCCAACGTACGGCATCTTGAAAGCGCTACATACACCTGTCCGGCGGTAAAACTTTTCCCGGCATCAATGATCACATTATCAAACGTCAGTCCCTGGCTTTTGTGAATGGTAACCGCCCACGCCAGCTTGATCGGGAACTGTTCAAAGCTTCCCAAAACTTCTTCTTTGATATTTTTTTCAGTATCGAGGAAATATTTTTTCTGTTCCCAAACTTCTCTTTTCACTACAATTTCTCTTTCACTTCCATCGAGAACCACTTTGATTTCGTTGTCATCAAGTGACATGATTTCACCCAACTTTCCGTTGAAATATTTTTTTTCTCCGGTAATATCATTTCTGATGAACATGATCTGTGCTCCAACCTTTAATTCTAAAAATTGTTCATTCGGAAACTGGTTTTCCTTGAAATCTCCAAAAAGTTTGGCTTCATACGTTTTGACCGTCAGATTAATCTCCTCCAGTTTTTCCTGGTTGATTTCATCTGCCATTTTATTGTGTGAACAGAGATACACATAGGAATCGGTCCCGGCTTTAAAATCATGATCGTATCTTTCGTTAAGAATTTCAAAATTGATATTGGCAATATCACCGTCACGGATGGCGTTCAGAATATCCAGGAATTTTTCATCCGACTGTCTGTACACCTTCGTCAGTTCAATGGTCAGCAAAGGAATATCTTTCACGGCATGACTGTCGAAAAAGAATGGTGACTGATAACATATCTTTAAAATATGTTCGTCTCTTACCACTGGCGGAAGCTGGTAAAGGTCACCAATGAACAACATCTGAACTCCACCAAAACGTTGGTTATTTCTTCTGATAAATCTCAGGGAAAAATCCATCATATCGAGAACGTCAGCTCTCAACATGGAAACCTCATCAATGATAAGGACTTCCACTTCTCTTAAAAGCTTAAGTTTGTCTTTTCTGTATTTGAAATGAGGCATCAGGTCGGCAATATTATTCGCCAAGCTTCCGTCGATACGATCCGTAGTGGGTAAAAATGTTCTTAAAGGCAGCCCAAACATGGAATGGATCGTTACCCCTCCTGCATTGATCGCGGCAATGCCCGTAGGGGCTACCACAATATACTTTTTCCTCGTCTTCTTTACAAAATCATTAAGGAAGGTTGTCTTTCCGGTTCCGGCTTTTCCCGTAAGAAAAACGCTTCTGTTCGTATGCTCTATTAAGTCAAAAAAATGATTGTTCATCGCTCCAAAATTACGCAAAATGAATTTGAATTTGGTACCTTGGCATAACTTTTGAAAATTCTTTAACAGAAAAGAAATTTATAATGAAAAAATTCTTGATCAACATTCCATTACTGGCATTATGTACTACACTTACCCTTGTTTCATGTAATACAACAAAAAATACCACTACCAATCTTCCTAAAGATATTTCAGAAAGGCCAGCTGATGAAGACAGCCAGAAATATGAACAGGCTCAGCTGGATAAGTTAAAAGCATTCATTGAATCTGATGCATCTAAAGAAAAATGTACTGATGCATCAGCATGGACTTTTGCTCCAATGGGAGCCAAAGCCTGCGGAGGACCTCAGCAATACATCGCCTATCCTAAAAAAATAGAATCTACACTATCACCAAGAATCGAAGAATATACTCAGAAAATAAAGACCTTCAATGAAAAATATAATATTACGTCGGACTGTATGATGGTCATGCCACCAACATCTATCAAATGTATCGCCGGAAAAGCCCTGCTCATAACACCGGAGCAGTAGAAAAAGAAAAAAATCAAAGCAAAGGTTATATATCCGTTGAATTATCAACAAAGCTCACTCAGGAGTTTATACTAAGGATTAAAAAAAGCTCTATCGCTATGATGGAGCTTTTACTATTGGTGGTTGGCTAGATTTCAGATAACAGACATCAGATGTCAGATGTCAGATGTCAGACTATTAACGGCAATGGTTTACTATTATTGGAACTGTCAATAGTGAATTTTATACTTCGGATTCAGATGTCTGATATGAGACCTTTTCTTAAAGAATTTTAGCAAGTGATAAGTTTCGGGATTCGAGGTTCGAACCAGCAACTGTTAACCAGCAACTGACTCTCCACTCATAATTCTAAAACCCTATACTCTCCACCTCAAAACTAGCTCCCTACCTCGAGATTCTCCTTATACCAGGAAGAATATTTCACATAATTATCTGCAATTCTGTTCACTTCTCCTTCCAGCAACTGGGCAGAAATATCTTTAATCTTTTTGGCAGGAACTCCGCCCCAGACTTCTCCGGATTTGATATGCGTTCCCTGTGTCACTACGGAACCCGCCCCTACAATAGAATTTTCCTCTACCAGGCAGTCATCCATTACGATAGCTCCCATACCAATCAGTACGTTGTCATGGATGGTACATCCGTGAACGATCGCATTGTGTCCGATGGAAACGTTATTTCCGATATTTAAAGGGTATTTCTGATAGGTGCAGTGCAGCATGGCATTGTCCTGAACATTTACTTTATTGCCCATCTTGATGTAATGTACATCGCCTCTTATCACTGCGTTATACCAGATACTGCAGTTCTCTCCCATGGTAACGTCCCCGATAATGGTTGCCGTTTCTGCCAAAAATGTGCCCTCTCCTATCTGAGGCTTTTTTCCTAAAAGTTCTTTTACAATTGCCATAATTTTGATTTGAAAATTTGAAAATGAGTTAATTGAAACTGTAAATTGTGCCGGTCTTCTATAACTTCTGATTTTTTAGTTGAATAAAATAAGCTTATTTGAAAATAGTAACTGTTAAAGTGTGATATGTGGCGTCTGATATCTCATATCTCACCTCTAAATTCCAGCTTCTCATCTCTAACCTCTAATTTTAAATGAGTGTGATAGCAAAAATCTAATTTCTAATCTCCAACTTCTAATTTCTAATTGCGTATTTTTGTAACTCAAATTTAACGAAAAAATGCGTACGATCCTTATAGAACCAACTGAAAACCCGAAAGTGATGAAATTTGTCGCGGATTATAACCTGATCCCGGGCTCTTTAGAGTTGGACAGAAGTTCAGATATTTCAGAAATTCCTTTAGCTCAGGAACTTTTCAACTATCCTTTTGTGGAAAGAATTTTCATTACTGCCAATTTTGTAGCGATAGCAAAACAGGACACCATTGAATGGGAACATGTAGCCGAGAGTCTTAAAAATGTCATCGAAGATGAGTTATTAGCCAATCCGAGAATTTACCTTCAGAAAAAGAAGGAAATGTATCAGATCTATGCAGAAATGACCCCTAACCCGAATGCCATGAAATTTGTTTCTAGCAAAATGCTTATTGACGGTTTTGTAGAAGTGAAATCAAGAGAGGCTGCAGAAGGAGTTCCTTTAGCACAAGCGATTTTTAAGGAATTTGATTTCGCTAAAGAAATTTTTATTTCTGATAATTTTGTGGCTGTAACAAGAGATGATTCTGTAGAATGGCATCAGGTGATGATGGCCGTAAGAGGTCTTATCGCTGAATATCTTCAGAATGGAGGAGAAATATCCAATCTTGAACCTCAGACTCATGAAAATCCTGTTGAAAAAATCATCAACAGAGATTATACGGACGACGAACAGAAAATTTCAGATATCCTGAATGAATACGTGGCTCCTGCCGTAGAAAACGATGGTGGAAAAATCTCCCTGATGGAATACGATCAGGAAAATAAAACTGCAAAAATGCTTCTACAGGGCGCATGCTCAGGATGTCCAAGCTCTACTGCTACTTTGAAAAACGGAATTGAAAACATTTTAAAACAATTCGTTCCGGATTTAGTTGAAAGAGTGGAAGCGGTGAATGGGTAACGGTTTTCGAGATTCGGGTTTTAGAGTTTCGAGTTGGAGAGTATGAGGGTCTGAAAGTTTATGAGTATAGAGTAGTTGCTGGTTCGAACCTCGTAACCCGCACCGAAACACTTGTTAATGCAATAAAGTCCAAGATAAAAAGTCTCATGTCTGATGTCTGGCATCTGATATCTAAATCCCCCTTATCAATTGAAATTATAATTAAAAAAAGAAGTTTTGCAGAAAGAATCCCTAAAGTCAAAAAAAGGAATTTTATTAGTAAATCTGGGATCGCCAAGATCCACGGCGGTGAATGATGTAAAGGAATATCTTGACGAGTTTTTAATGGATGAAAGGGTAATTGATTACCGATGGATTTTCCGCGCACTGCTTGTTCAGGGAGTTATTCTTAAAACAAGGCCCGCAAAATCTGCAGAAGCCTATAAAACAGTGTGGACAGATGAAGGTTCCCCTTTAGTTGTCATCACTGAAAAGATTCAGAAAAAACTGCAAAAAATAGTGGATGTTCCTGTAGAAATCGGGATGAGATATGCTCAGCCCAGTATTGAAGCGGGAATTCAAAAGTTAGTTGATCAGGGTGTTTCTGAAATCGTTTTGTTCCCACTGTATCCACAGTACGCCATGAGTACTACAGAAACAGTGATTGAAAAAGCAGAGGAAGTCCGTAAAAAGAAATTTCCGAAAGTAAAGATCAATTATATACAGCCTTTCTACAACAGGGACATTTACATCAACTGTCTTGCAGAAAGTATTAAAGAAAAACTTCCTCAGAATTTTGATGCTTTACAGTTCTCGTATCACGGGGTTCCGGAAAGACATCTTTACAAAACAGATCCGTCAAAGACCTGTAAAATTGACGATGCCAACTGTATCAACAGCCAGGTGGATACTCACAATGCCTATTGCTACAGGCATCAGTGCTACAAAACTACAGAAGCTGTAATCGCTAAAATGGGTCTTCCAAAAGAAAAAACCATCGTTTCTTTCCAGTCAAGATTGGGAAAAGACAAATGGATAGAACCTTATACCGATGAAACATTAGAAACGATTCCTAAAAAAGGAATAAAAAATCTGGCTGTTGTATGTCCGGCTTTCGTTTCAGACTGTCTGGAAACTCTGGAAGAAATTTCAGTTGAAGGCAAAGAACAGTTTGAGCATGGAGGCGGAGAAAACTTCCATTACATTCCTTGTCTGAATGATGAAGACCGCTGGATCGAAGTAGTAAAGATCCTCTGCGAGGAGAAACTGAATGACTTTTATCTGGTTTAAAAATATAAGGAGCTGTTTTATACAGTTCCTTTTTTTATTGACTTTGATTTTTAATTAAATACAAATGCCACAAATGATTTTCACCAATATTCACAGTCATCTCTACATCTGCGAAATCTGTGGTTAAAAAAGAAAACAAACAATATCCAAAAATTATCCGCACAATAAAAAGAGGCACTCATAATGAATGCCTTCTAATATTTTAAAAATTTAATGTAAAATTATTTCCCGATAGGTGTCCTGAATTCACCATATCCCATCAGCCCATCGTAATTACGTCCAAAAGGTGCATAATATAAAAATGCCTGATACAGGTTTTCCGTCTGCCAGAAATTACCGTTCACCTCTCCGAAGTTTAGTGAACCGTCGCTTTCTTTGGTAGCGAGAATGTAGTTGTAAAATCCTTGTTTCAAAAATATTTTGGCTACATATTTTTTATTGGCAGCATCGTACTGCATCTGGTTTTCTTTGCTGGGCTTAAAATTATTAAAACCTCCCAGTACATAGATTTCCTTATCCACAGGATCGGAATCAAGAGAAAAATAAACCCAAGAATAATCTCCTTCTCTTTCTGCATTTCTTTCCAGCCCTAAATCATTTCTTCTGTAGAACCAAGCTCCGTTAACATCTGGCTGATATTGGTAATTGAGTGGGAAAGCCCATACCGGATGCAGATAAGTTTGGTTTACGCCGTCTTTCAATTCTGTAGCTCTTACCATATCTGCGGCCATATTCATATTCTTGTTATCGAAATAATAGAATTCGTTATTCCCCGGGAATGTCAAGTTCATCTGTTGAAAAAGCAGCTGATTTCCTAATGTAGCACTGGGTTTCAAACCATTAACAACCACATTTGTGTTGTTGTTCTGCATTACATTCAACGTCATTGAATTGACATTAGAAGAAAGGTCTCCTGTTTTCGAAGTAGCTTTTACTTCAACCCTTTGATTCACATTGGGATTTTTGGCATCTGCAATTCTGGAGATATTCAAAGCAACTGTTGCGGCATCTTCCACCAGATAAAAACGTCTTTTGAAAAGAGGCCTGTCTGCTGAATCTTTATAAACAATCAGCTCAAAATTTCCTGAAATCTTGGGCTGTATTTTATCATTCGGAAATGTAAGCTTATAATGGGTATAAGCCTGCAGCGTATTAAAAGAATACTGGAACTGATCCAAAAGTCCGTTTAAACTTCCGGTTGCCATTTCTGTAAAAAACAGGTTGTCATCATTCCAGTTTCTGTCGTAATGCTTGATCGTGTATCTGTAAATCTCGCTGGAATTGGTAAGATCGTCAAAGCTTAAAACCAGCTGTTCACCGAACCTGATAACAGGTGTTTCATCGTTCGTCTGCGGATTAAAAAGCTGGATGCTCTGGATATTCTGACCAAAAACCAGTCCGCCCAAAGAAAGTAAAAGTATTCGCAAAGTTTTCATTATGACGAAGATAACGAAAAATCGGGATTTTCTTAATAATATCGTATTTTTGAAATAAAAAAAATCAGTTATGCTTCAGATCCAGGGCTTCGTAGTCAATTTTGCCAGTGAAAACACATACATCGTTTACAACGAAAATAAAAATGCCTGGCTGATAGATCCGGGAAATATGAATGAGCAGGAAACCAAAGCGATAGAAAGCTTTATTTCTGAAAACGGACTGAAGATCGAAAAGATTCTTCTGACGCATGCTCATATCGACCACGTTTTAGGACTTCAATGGGCTTTTGACACCTTCAAAGTTCCAGTTCACATGCACCAGGAAGATCAGGATGTACTGGACATGCTTCAGGCCAGCGGAATGAGATTCGGATTCACTGTTGATCCCGTAAAAGCAGATATTACCTACATCAATGAAGGCGACGTGCTTGAACTGGATGGAGAACAATTTAAAATCTACCACGTTCCGGGACATTCTCCGGGCAGCGTTGTATACCATAATGACCACCAGAAATTCATGATCTCCGGCGATGTCCTTTTCGAAGGCAGCATCGGAAGAACCGACCTTTACAAAGGAAACTACGAACAATTAATCGACGGTATCACTAATAAATTATTTATTCTGGACGACGAAACTAAGGTGTTCTCAGGCCACGGAAATCCTACGACGATAGGGTTTGAGAAGCAGTATAATCCGTTTTTTAAATAGTTTCGAGATACGGGATACGAGGTGCGGGTTTTTCGAGTTGGAGAGTTTTAGAGTTATGGGTGCGGAGTTTGGTTGCTGGTTGACAGTTGCTAGTTCGAATAGCGAAACCTGCATCCCGCATCCCGAAACTTTATGAGTTGCTAAAATTCACCATTTACTTGCGAAGCAAAATTCACCATTGATATTTTCTAATCTCACTCTCATGTTTGACATCTTCGCCACAAAAAATCAAAACCGCCAGAAAATATTCTGACGGTTTTTTTATGAAGAAAATAAATATAAGTTTAAAAATCTAATGTGATGGATGCTCTTGCAGCAGCGCCCATAATAGGTCTTGCCATTCTGATATTCGTTCCCGGTGTAATCTGGGATCTTGGATCTCCTTCTGTAATGCCAATCGTGTTAAATATATTCGTTCCGTCTACTGCAAAACGTATTTTCCCTAACTGATAAGACATTCCTGCACCCACTTCAGTGAAAGACGGCAGAACATTATCATCTGTATTTCCTTCGTTCTGGAAACGTTTTCCATAGTAGTTCATGCTTACATAAGCTCTCCATTCTTTTGTGATATTCACTGCTGGAGAGATATTGAAATAGAACTTAGGCATTCTTCTCACGGTGTTTCCATCGTAGTCAAAGGTAGTTCCGTCTGCATTTTTCCCTACGAAATCTTTGTATTTAGGATTTTGGATGGTTCCGTTGAAAGTCACTTCAAGAATATTATTGAAAAGTCTGGTGTATCCTTCGATTTCTACCCCGAAGTTCGTTGTGTTGGCGAATTTATTTTCTGAAGTTCCGTCTGAGAATACATCAGTAAATGAAAGGTTTTTAAGCGTAGAATAGAAAGGAATGATTCCAATATCAAAAGTACGTGAATAATATTTGTATCCCACTTCCAGCTGATTGGTATCAACCGCTTTGATGGCGCTCAGATCTGACATATTATTATAGTAAGCTTCTTCATTCGGAGATCTGAAACCGTGAGAGAAACGGGCGTATACCGCATTTCCTTTATTAAGCTTATAATTCGCGGCCAATGTATAAGATACTTTATTGATATCATAGTTCCAGTAAGTGTACTTATTGCCCAGTACCGCCATATTATCATCTGCTGTAGTCGTTGTAAAACTGTGGGTTCCGTCAGTCGTTAAACCGGAATTATTCAGATTTGCTGTGGTTGTATTGACTCCATATCCTTTATAATAATCACGGCTGTAACGCATTCCTGCATTAAGGCTTAAGTCCTCTGTAACATTATAATCAAAATTCAGATAAGCATCATTAAGACTTCCCTGGATCTGTGAATCTCTGATCAGGAAAGACATATCTTTCACCCCATTGTAGGTCTGAGAATATCCTGTAGCTGAAGGACTCATAGACGGATTCACCAGGTTTAAAAGCTCCGGTTTGTCTGAAGCAGTCGCTAAAACATTGCTCCAGTTCCAGTACTGATGAGATTTCCAATTTGATTTATAGAAACCTGCCGTTACACTTCCTTTGTCAAATTTATAATTGAACTGTAAATCATTTACGAAATTATTCATCTGCTTATCAATCGCCCAGAATCCTAATTTCTGTATATACTGAGGGTTCACAATAGCTCCATTGCTCACCAGAGAATACTGATAATTGCTCATTCCCAAACCACCTTCACTGGCAGGTTTAGTGGCATAATCAGAAGCCAGTTTAGGAGCTCCTGCAGGGAACATTCCCGTATACTCCATATTGATATTGGTATATCTCGTCTTGTTCAGAACGCTGAAATTATTTCCAAGATCATATTTAAATTCTGCACCCAGCACATCTACTTTCGGGTGAATTCCGTTTTCAAGATCTCTCTTAAAGAATCCGCCGCCGGCCTGTGGAATATTAAGTTGGCTTATGCCTCTGTAGCTGTAGGTCCCGTAGTTGGCATTAAAACCTGGAAATTCCTTCAGATCGTTTCCGTCCTGCAATAAAGGAATCGGAAGGAAGAAGGTGTTCCTGTCGTCCAGTTTTTTGTAATAGACTTTAGCATACCCTTTATCAAAAACATACTTAAGATTCATTCTGATCTGTCCGCCATTATTGGCTCTGAAACCTGTTTTTCTGATTCCGTTATCTGTTCTGTAAAATCCGCCAACGTTAAAGAAAAGTTTGTCCTGAACCAAAGCCCCACCTACATTGATATCCGTACGCATCAGTCCGTAAGTACTGGTTTCAAGCTTAGCGGTTCCTTTAAAATCATTACTCCCTTCTTTGGAAATAAAGTTGATCAATCCTCCGGGAGAATTGTTCGCATAAATAGAACCTGAACCTCCTCTCAGTGCTTCCAGGCGGCTCACCGTATTATCTACACGGAAGAAATTATCCGCATTTGCAAACTGCAGTGCTCCGTCTTCAAACACAGGAAGTCCGTCTTCCTGAACCTGCACGAATTCATAAGCTCCTGCAGAAGGAATTCCTCTTGCGAAAAGGTTGTTTCCCACTTCACCACCGGAAGTTTCCACAGCAAACCCGGGAACTCTCTGTAAAAGAGCGGCTGCACTGATAGGGTTCTGCTTCTGGATCTCTTTTGCCGTAAACGTAGAGATAGCGGTACTGGATTCTATTTTCTTTTTCGGGCCGGAGTTTCCGGTAATAACGATCTGGTCTATGGATGACGTCTTGATGGAATCCTGAGGAGTTTCCTGAGCATACGCATTGTTAAAGTAAAGCGTAGCGGTGGCAGCCATTAAAAATATCGATCTTTTTTTCATAGCATGATTTTTATATAGTTAGTTTTGTTTTAATTTGAGATAGACTCCGTTTGTCCATCCGAATCCGTCCTGATTCGGATACTCTCCTCCTCCCGCAATGGTTTCAGTGTCTAACGCGTTGTATTTTTCCATTAATTTTCCGGTGTTGCTGTACACCCTTTCCACATTTTTACACCAGTTATTTTTTATTTCCTCAGCCAGTTCATCGAAACCATAATTCTTCATTGCTTTATACCCTAACCACTGATACGGTGCCCATGCATTCGGAAGATCCCACTGCTGACCGGTTTTCTCTGTAGTCGTTACAAGTCCTCCCTGATAAAGGAATTTTCCTTTAATGTGTTGAGCAACAGATTCCGCCTGTGCCTGGTCTGCCAATCCCAGAAATAATGGGTAAAGAGCAGCAATATGTTCAGACGGTGTGTTTTTGTGTTTTTTTAAGTGATAATCTTTGTAACATTCAGTGTTTTCATCCCAAAAGTAAGTGTTGATCATCTGTCTGCGTCCTGCTGCTCTTTGAGTAAAATAATTTTCTTTTTCTGCCAGGTTCAGAAGTGCTGAAGATTGGGCCAGTGTTTTCTCTAAATGCCATAAAAGGCTGTTCAGATCCACTTCTGCAATATTCAGTGTTTCTATCGTCTGTATATGTTCTCCGTCTGCAAACCATCTGCTGGAAAAATCCCAGCCGGACTCACAGGCACTTCTTATATTTCTGTAAAATTCTTCGCCTGCATTTTCATTGTCTTCAATATCGATCAGATAGCTTTCAGGCCGGGGTGCGTTTTCTGCGTCATAATAACGGTTCAGAAGATCTCCGTTCTTCGTTTTCGCTACTCTCTTTACACTGGAATCATCCTCCAGCCATTCTTCCCCATTCATCCAGAAAGCATATTCTTTTTCCAGGGTATCGTGATATCGGGTATAAATTTTTTCGTCCCCTTCGGTTTCAAACAGAAGATCAAGCATCAGCGAAAAATACGGTGGCTGTGAACGGCTCAGGAAATGAGTTCTGCTCGCATTCGGAACAAATCCTACATTCTGAATTAAATAAGAACAGTTTTCTACAATATTTTCCATCATTTCTGTTCTCCCCGAAACCTGCAGCCCAAGCATAATGAAATAACTATCCCAGTAAAAAAACTCATTGAAACGGCCTCCAGGTACGATATAAGGCTTGGGAAGTTTCAGTAAGGTTCCTTTCTCTTCATAAGCTGTGCGCGTCAGTTCATCCCAAAGTTTTTCGATATGCTGATCAATTGGCAGCTGATTTTCTCTGTGGATAGAAATTTTGGCTCCCAGGAAATCAAAATTCGACATCACAAATTCTTTCAGATCAAATCCCTGACTTCCTTTTTTCTTTTCATATTCCGCATTGATCTCCGAAACAGGAAACATCGGAACTGCATCAGTCATCATCTTCTGGTCTTCAAAGATCTCTGCTCTCTGTACATCATCAAAAAGAGTCTGGATTTCGTTTATGTAAAGCTGTTTATTCATTATTATTTCTTAGGATTTATTTTTAATTTATTCATGCAAATCGCCGAAATGATCAGCAGTAAAAGCGGGATCAGTGAAAGATAAAATGCTTGCTGTCCACTGAATTCCTGGAACACAAAACCGGTAATCATAGAACCTATCGTTCCTCCAATGGCAGAAAAAACTACGATCAGTCCGGCCATGGCGCTGTGTAAATATTTTGGAATGGATGCCAGGATCACAGAATTGATACTTGGATAAATAGGTGCTAGCAAACCTCCCATCAAAGGAAATAAATACACGACAAGCGGAGCATTGAACCAACCCGTCCCTTTATCAATCTGAATATTGTGGGTTAATGGCAGAACCAGAATAATACTCACTGCAAAACCAATCACGCAAAAGGAAACCACATAGATCCAGCTGAATTTCTTAGAGAAAAAGCCTGATAAAAATCTCCCCAGTGCAAAAGCTCCGGCTAAAACAGCTCCGGCCTGGATACTCATCGACGTCGGAAGTTTTAGAATTTCTTTATAAAAAGTAGGCGTCCATGTCTGAAAACTCTGTTCTACCAATACAAATAAGAAGGCACACAGAAGAAAAAACAATACTTTTTTATAACTGAATAAGCTGATACTGTTTCTCAGATCTCCCAGTAAATCGGTTTTCTCGCTTCTTGCTTCGCTTTCATTTAATTTTGAAATGAACAAAAACAAAAATGATAAGGTAGACACCGCACCCAACACCCAATACACATTCAGCCATTGAGTCGATTTCGGATTATGATCATCAATGAACAGACTGAAAAGTACATTTCCCGCCAGCACACCGATCATAAAAAAGCCTTCCAGAAAGCCCATAAAGCTCGAATGTTCTTTATCTGTATTTGTCACAAGGCCAATAGAGGTAAAGACTGAGATTTTTATTAATGCAAATGAAATTCCCACAATGGCAAACAGCAGTTTGAAAAACCAAAAGTCATTGGAAAACGGCATCACAAAACACATGCAGCTCACCATAAAAAGGGCAATAAGCATTGATTTTTTGATTCCTATTTTGGGAAGAAATGACGCCAGAATAAATGAACATATGGCAATCGGGAGGTCCTTAAATCCTTCCAGAACACTGGCTGAAGATTTTGAGATTCCGAAGTTTTGCTGTACCTGCAGAATAACGGTTCCCACGGAATTCAAAAGAATTGCGAAAACAAAATAGTTCAAAAACAGGACGGCTTTAATATTGAAATTTTTCATGGAGATCATTTCTTGTCGGCTAAGATAGAAGCATTTCGCTTAACATTAATTTAACACAATAAATCAATATTTGAACTATATTAATATAATTAGTATTTTTATTGAATAAATACGATTAATGAAATGAAAGTCAGTTTTGAAAGAATAATCGCGAGTGAAAAGAGTTCCTTCCGCACCCTGCACAACAATTCGCCTATCTGCGAGTTCAAGTGGGAATACCACTACCATCCCGAAATTGAGCTGGTATGTGTCATTTCCGGTAACGGAACCCGCCATGTTGGCTATCACAAAAGCAATTATACGAATGGAGATCTGGTATTGATAGGTTCCAATATTCCGCATTCTGGTTTTGGATTAAATTCTACGGATCCCCATGAAGAAATTGTCCTTCAGTTCAGGGAAGAGATTCTCCAGTTTCCTCAGCAGGAAGTGGAAGCCCGATCGATCAAAAATCTGCTGGAACTTTCCAAATATGGAATTCATTTTCATCATAAGATCAAAAAAGTGATGCTTCCCAAACTGAAGCTCATGCTGGAATCGGAAGGCTATAAAAGGTATCTATTGCTGCTTGAGATTTTATTTGAACTTTCAAAATGTAAGGATTATGATCTTTTGAACAAGGAAATCATGCCGTACACCATCATCTCAAAAAATAAAACGAGACTTGAAAATATTTTCACTTACGTAGAGCATAATTATGATAAGGAAATCAATATTGAAGATGTAGCAAAGCTAGCCAATCTTACACTGCCGGCTTTCTGTAACTTTTTCAAAAAAGCGACGCAGATCACTTTTACTGAATTTGTGAACCGCTACCGTATCAACAAAGCCTGCCTGCTGATGGCGCAAGATAAGAGTATTTCAGAATGCAGCTACAGCTGTGGATTTAACAATGTGACTTACTTTAACCGGATGTTTAAAAAGTATACGGAGAAAACACCTTCTGAGTTTATTAAGAATTATTCTCATAATAAGGTGAGTGTATAATTGCTGAAGTTCGGATCTTTCTGTAGTTGATTATTAGAGTATTCGGTAGATTTCATTGTAAGCTTTTCATATTTTATATATTTCTTCTCCGTTGACAAGCTTATGTCAAAAGAAAGGCCCGGATTATACAATCCAGGCCTTTTCTCATACAGAATGAACAAGTTATTATTTATAGATTTCTTTGACTAACGTGGTAAGATTTTTATTTGCTTCGTTCTACCCTCACCTATATAAAATAATATATACAAACCGCTTCTATCAAAAACAGAAGATTCCATCTGGAAACTGTTGGATCCTTTTTCTACTGAGATATTTTTTTCATACACCATAATCTGATTATTGTTAAATACTTGAATTTTTGCCTTTTCTACTCGATCAGAAACAACTTCCAAATTATAATTTTCTCCTTTAGAATTAGGATAAATCATTCTAACAGAAAGGTCTGAAACAGGTTCATCTCTTTTCTTTCTAAATTCCCCTTTTCTCTGATCATGTACAACCATATTTATAGTATTTGGATCAATACTTGCATCATGGGCACTAATGATATTGAATAAACTTGGTTTTGTATTTATTCTTGTACTCATACGATCAGCCTGTCCTTTAGTAAACAGCCATCTGCATGGACCATAATCCATAATATTTTCTATTTGTCTTCTTGTTCCGGGGCATGAGGGAGCGTTCTGACAAGGGTTGTTTATCCCATGTGCATTTGGGCTATCATCTGTTAAATACCAAAGAGCACCATCAGCCGGCGGCGTATCTGAAACATGATCACCACCACCCGTTTCTGCACAGCCACCTTCGAAAGGATGGTCCAGATCGAAATAATGACCAAATTCATGAGCAACGGTACTTCCAGGAGTTCCATATACTGCCGCATCATCATTGAACATCCTGTTATAAGAAAAAACAGTGTAGTCTGAATTTTGAATCGTATTATGTCCATTATTTGACATTCCCCGAATCACCCTTACATTATTTGTGTTTGCCGGATAATATCTTGACAAAGAATGTACATAAATTAACTGCATTGTTTGATCATTATTTTCATTTACCTTAGCTTCTGTCTTGTATGCATTTTCTTCTGAAGATACTTGATAATTATAATTTTCCTTAGTTCCTGTTTTTATGATCAAATCAACATCTTTAAACAAAATTCGTGGGTTCCCAACTTCTGCTGTAATTTGAGGATTTTTAATATTTCCTGTTTTTGCAGAATAGTATGTATTGGCTTCTTTTATATAGCTTCCTATTTTATCTTTATAAAAATTAGCATCTCTATGTTCGTTAGGAGATTCTAAAATAGTAACTTTTAATTTTTTTACAATTTTATACTGTTCAGGACCTTTTCCATCATCCACTAAGTTTAATACCGCATCGTTTTGTACACCTGGTATTTTAAAATCATAGAGGGTAGCATCTTTAATTGTTACCTTTAAAATAACGGGTTGTTTTCCTGATTGAATGTCAGTCACAACGCCCTGACATGGGTTAGGTGCGTTCCAAAAAATAGAATTAACTTTCCAGCCAATCCAATAAAAAAATCTTACAGGGGCCCAGTCACAATCAGAAGTCCTCCAACCATTTCTGGTATTTGCTCCTAATTGCTTTACATTATTTGAATTGGTTTCTCCCAGTTCTTTGAAAGAACCATCTGAATTTATACCAAATCCATATGGAAGCTGAATTGTTTTTTCAACGTATTCATTAACACTATTGACATCACTATAGGCACTATATACTAATTTGGGCCTGCCTGAACTCCCAAAATGTATTAATTTTTGAATTCCATCAGCCTCATTAATATCATGAGCGTAAGCTTCAACTGTAATTTTTCCTCCTGGCTTATCAATTGTTCCTTTAATCCCTCCGGTCAAATCAGGATTTAAGGTAAGTAAACTGCTATAATCAAGTGTTACCATATCAGACTGAGCAATACCAAGATCAGCTTTGGGGTTTAATGAATAAAACACTTTTTCTCCAACCACTTTAATTTTTTTACTCTTATACACTCTAGGAGCATTGGAAAATCCTGTAATCTCGTTAAATGGCGCCGATAATTTATACTTTGGAACATAGTAAAAACCAATCTTTTCTAATTCAGTTTCTAACGTTGTAACTGCAGCATCCGAACTGCTGAAGCCATAGATAATAATTTTTCCAAACCCGTCTTTGCGAATCATTCTGGCCATTTCTTCTGCTGTATTCTTTTGGATAGGTGCTCCCATTAAGGTAATGGTACTTACTTTATCATTGGCTACATACTTTGAAAGATTTAAGTCTCCAGTATAAGATTTTACCGGAATTCTATTCGGTATTTTCTTATCCCTATCAGGACCATTACTTACCCGCTGGTATTCATGGTTAATATTGTATGCACTTTTAAAACCTGAAACCAATGCATTATCAACGATTCGTCCTTCACCATAAAAATCAATTAAGTCTATGAATGACGATGGTTCCGGTATTGAATTTACATTTCCAGCAGCATATTCCTGCTGCGAATATGGATATGCTAAATCTATATTAGTTGTATAGTTTGGGTTACTACTTGTGAGCCACTGGGCTCTGGTAGCACCCTGCGAATAGACCTTCGCGATACTTATCAATATGAGAATAAATAATAAACACTTTTTCATATCTTATTATTTATTTTTTAAATCAGTTAGTTTTTCTTCCAATACTTTAATTTTTTCATTTAAAGAAATCGTATGTAAAGTCAGTTCTTCTATTTTCTGCATAAAAATCATATTCATCTGATGGGCAGTGTACCCTTTCTCTTTAATACTTTTTTCAGAAGGAACATTGGGCAAATGCTTATTTTGCTCGATGTGTGATTTCACTTCCTCTAAGCTCATTAGATCATAATCTGCATTGAAAACATCATCTTTCCATGCGGCAACATTAGCAAATGCAAAATCCTCTGAAACAATTCCATTTTCCACCCAAAGACTGTATTTATCCAGATATTCAGGTTTAAATTTTAATAGGGAACCTACTGCGGCCAGATCTGCTTTTGGACCAATATAAGTAGCTCCAGCAACTGTTAAGGCAGCATGAGTCACCTGCTTATCAGTATTTATTGAAACTTGTGCCAGATCATTCTCTTCACCATAATCGAAGATCAATTTTTTTGAATTGATAGAAACATTATCATTATTATCTCCAATAGTTATTTTATTGCCTGTTGCAGAAGATAAAAACATTCCATTTTCATCACCATTACTGGTTAAATTTGTGCTACGATCATCAGTGTGAATAATAAAATTATCCCATATGTTGTCATATCCGGAAACATAAGATTGAATCCTAAAATCACCTGCAACATGCAGTTTTGAAAGAGGTGATTGAGTTGCAATTCCCACATTCCCCTCTTTTGTAATCCTCATAAGTTCGTTTCCATATGCAGGTGAATTACCTTGATTGGTGATATCAGCACCATTCGAATTTATAAAACGAAACCCGTTTGAATATGAAAAAGTGGAAGAATTACTTGGTGCTTTAGGATTAATTGAAAAATTTAAAAAATTATCTTTACCATAAAATATAGAAGATCTGGCATCACCAGCCTGAAGAAAAATGTAGGGAAAAACACTTTCATTTGAAACAGACGATCTCTTATCATTTGCCATTAGAGAAAATACAGCATTTTCATTTGTAGTTGGTATTTCCAGGAATTTATTGTTTGAGTTTCTTCTCAACTCCATCAATAACTGTGAAAAATTATCCCCCCATTGTTCCACCACCTAAAACCACTTCCATCAGGTTTGTTATTATTGTCATCAATAGTCCATGACCAACCAGCGGAGGTAGTATAATCATCTTTTGAGTCATCTGAAACTGCACTTTGAGCTGTAACATTTGAAAATAATGACATTGAAATAGTAACTACTAAAAGCTGAAGTTTTGTTTTTTGTTGTTTCATTTTTTTGATTTTAAATATTGTTTTGAAAAAATTTGTGATCAACTCATTAAAAAGGAAATCAAATAAATCACTGATTATGTTATCGTTAATCGAAACAATCGTTGTATTAAACCTTTCATACATCTTATCGTTATTCTTCTTTGGACTCTACATTCATTTAATGATTACCTTCTTTCGCAGGACTTTTATCAATCCTATATATGGCATTCATCAATGAGTATTGAAAAAGTCATCATCTTTTTGCTTGTCATGGAAAGAGAAATCCAATACGCTGATATTCAATATTTTTTTCATTACATAATGAATTATTTGACACAGTAAAAATCTATTATATTTTTCGCATAAAGCAGTAGATATATGCTATATACAGGTATATGTTTTCCATATTTTTTTGAACTAGCATTGAAAAATTCAATAAGTAGAACAATTCACAAAAGAATATTTTTTTTAAGAAAATGCTAAGGATAGATATGGATGCAAAATAGTCACGCTGTAATCGAATAGAAAATCATTGTAAAGATATCTAATTGGTAAGCCAGGATTAACGCTAATATTAAATGGGAAATGACATAAGAAAATCGGACATCCAGTACTTGAAATCAATCAGTAAACAGGAGTGGATGAAGGTTATTGTCGAATATTTTATTTCTTCTGAATTTCACAGAATTTTACGCATAAAAAAAAGCCGCTCTTAAAAAAGAACAGCTTAATACTATATATATGACGGCTAAAAATATTCAACCATTCATCATATTATTTCCATTTGATATTGCATCCCATGCTTGGTTTCTGAATCTCTTCCTGTGGCTCACCCGACAGAAGGTTTTCAAAAGCGATGATCAGATCTTCTCCGGTTACATCTTTGTTGTTTCCGGGTCTTGAATCATCCATCTGTCCTCTGTAGATCAGATCCAGTTTATTATCAAAGAAATAGAAATCCGGTGTGCATGCTGCATCGTAAGCTTTGGCTACAGCCTGGCTTTCGTCATACAGATATGGGAAATCAAAATTTCTTTCGATCTGGAATTCTATCATTTTTTCTGGAGAATCTGCCGGATATTTTTCCACATCATTGGCATTGATTGCAATGAATTCAATCCCTTTTTCATTGTAGTCTTCATACAGTTCGTTGATCTTGTCGATCACGTGAAGAACAAACGGACAGTGGTTGCACATAAAGATTACCAGTGTTCCTTTCTCACCTTTAAGATCTTCCAGAGATTGGATCTCATTAGTTTTTGAAGGGTTCGGAAGCTCGAAAAACGGAGCCTTTGTTCCTAGAGCCAGCATATTTGAGGGAGTATTCATATCCTTTATTTTCTTTATCCGCAAAGATAAAGTTTCTTTTAATACAAGCCAATTCAGTAATTTATAAACTTGCGTTAAATGTTAATTATTAAATATTATTTGGAAGATATACTTAAAAGTTTGTAGTTTTGCTAACACTGTTAGTAAATAAAAAATCATGGGCCTACATGAACGTCGCCAAAGAGAGAAAGAATCCATACGTGCAAATATTTTGCAGGCGGCTTTTGGTTTGGCTAAAACAGAGGGCTGGGCTTCATTGTCTATGCGTAAAATCGCAGATGCCATTGAATACAGTGCTCCTGTAGTGTATGATTATTTTGAAAACAAAGAAGCTATTTTGTATGAAATTTCTATCAACGGCTTTCATTGTCTTCACATAGAGTTGTTAAAAGCTCAGCAGAAATTTGATACCCCGGAAGAGCAGCTTACTGCCATAGTAGATGCTTACTGGGATTTTGCTTTTAAAAATAAAGAATACTATCAGCTGATGTTCGGTTTAGGAATGCAGTGCAGCGGTAAGGGCCAGATGAAAGAAGAGTTTTCATCATTCCAGGACCTGATCTATGAATGTACCTTCAACATCATTAAGAAGAACGGATCCAATCCGGACAATGCCTGTCATATGTCCCACGCTTTATTTTCAGCGGTGCATGGTTTGATCTCTATTATGATGATGCGAAATACAGATATTCCTTCTACGATGAATAAAACGACTTTAGACGAAACGGTTTCTGCTTTCGTTAAGTCTTTGTAAATTTTTTTTGAACCAAAAATTAACACCGTTAGGAAATATAACATCGAATATCCGTTAATTATTCAGTTAAAAACTAAAAAAAGTAACTATGGAAACTATAATTCAAAATTTCAGGAGAGCTTTCACCATCTACTTAACACTGTTAGATAAATTAACACATACTTAATACACCTCATTATATATAAATCAACATTAAAAAAAGGCAAACAATTATGAGAATGACGATCTAAACCCTTTATTAAAAATTCTGTAATTTTTTTTGAACTTAATATTAACACTGTTAGGAAATATATCAGAATTAATTTAAAAGAACACTATTACTTAAATCTAACACTTCATTAAAAAAATTAAACCCACAATGAAAATACCTGGAAAAATAAGGTTTATCGTACTTATATCAAGTATTATCCTTTTGCAGAACTGTACACAAGCAGCAGAAGGTTCCAATGCAGCACCGCCTGCTCCGGAACTTCCGGTTTACACCGTGATCACATCTCCAGCGACAACATATCAGGAATTTCCTACCGCACTGGAAGGTAAAAACAATGTAGAGATCAGATCTCAGGTAGACGGATACCTGGACAGAATCTATGTGGAGGAAGGTTCTTACGTAAGAGCCGGACAGCCATTATTTAAAATAGATTCAAGAGCGTATGGCGAGCAGGTGAATATGGCGCAGGCCAATCTTCAGGCAGCTAATGCCAATATCGAGAAAGCTAAAGTGGAAGTTGACAGGCTTCAGCCGTTAGTAGCTGCAAAAGTAGTTTCCGACGTACAGCTTAAAACTGCAAAAGCCAATTATGCAGCTGCAGTTGCTGCTTCATCACAAGCCAAAGCTTCAGTAGGAAATGCTAGAATCAATGTAGGATTTACAACGATCGCAGCACCGGTAAGCGGATACATCGGAAGAATTCCTTATAAAAAAGGAAGTCTTATTTCAAGAACTGATGTTAATCCATTGACATTACTGTCGGATATCAGTGAAATTTATGCTTACTTCTCTTTAAGTGAACTGGATTTTATCGCGTTTCAGAAGAAATATCCGGGAGCAACTTTGGATGAAAAACTGAAGAATATGCCAATGGTAGACCTGGTGATCGCAGACAACAGTACTTATCCTCAAAAAGGAAAAATGAGCATTGTAGACGGTCAATTTGACAAAACTACGGGAGCTATCAGCGTTCGTGCCGTTTTCCCTAATGCACAGGGAGCTTTAAGAACCGGAAATACAGGAAGAGTGCGTATGCCTCAGATGCTTTCCAATGCCCTGATCATTCCGCAGGAATCTACTTTTGAAATTCAGGACAAAACCTATGTATATATTTTAGGTAAGGACAACAAAGTAACCAGCAAACCGATTAAAATCTCAGGAAAGACCGAGAACTATTACTTTATTTCTGAGGGACTTTCTTCCGGAGAAAAAATCGTCTACACCGGAATCGGAGCTTTAAAGGACGGCGCTTCTATCAAGCCTAAAGCAATCTCTGCCGACAGCTTATTGAGAGCCAGACCTTTGTAATCTATTCCGAATACAGAAGACTTAAAAAAATAAACTTCTTATGTTAAAACAATTTATAGAAAGACCGGTACTTTCAACGGTCATCTCCATAATACTCCTATTATTGGGGGCACTGTCCCTCTTTAATTTACCGATTGCCCTCTTTCCCGATATCGCTCCACCGAGTGTTCAGGTAACGGCTTTCTATCCCGGAGCCAATGCTGAGGTAGTTGCCCGTTCGGTAGCCACCCCTATTGAAGAAGCAGTGAACGGAGTGGAGAATATGACTTATATGACCTCCAACTCCAGTAATGACGGTACCATGACCCTGAGCGTTTATTTCAAGCAGGGAGCTGATGCCGATAATGCTGCGGTAAACGTACAGAACAGGGTATCAAAAGCGATGAGCCAGCTTCCTCAGGAAGTGGTACAGGCGGGGATTTCCACACAGAAAGTTCAGAACAGTATGATTATGTTTATGGGACTGAGCAGTGATGACCCGAAACAATATGATGAACTTTTCTTACAGAATTACCTTAAAATCAACGTCATTCCACAGATACAGCGTATTCCGGGAGTTGCACAGGCTCAGGTTTTCGGAACGAGAGATTATTCCATGAGACTCTGGCTGAAGCCGGACAGACTGGCAGCCAACAATCTTTCTCCACAGGAAGTACTTGCAGCAGTTAAAGATCACAACCTTGAAGCTGCTCCGGGACGTTTGGGCCAGGGAAGTAAGGAAACCTACGAGTATATCCTTAAATACAAAGGAAAGCTGAGCAAGAATGAAGATTACGAAAATATCGCCATTAAAGCGAATAATGACGGATCATTCTTAAGGTTAAAAGATGTAGCGAGAGTAGAATTCGGTTCTTATACGTATACAGCGACCAACAGAGTAGACGGAAAACCGGTTGCCGGATTTGCGATTCTTCAGACTGCGGGTTCCAACGCGAATGAAATCTTAACTGAAATTGAAAAACAGGTTGATCAGATGAAAACTACCCTTCCAAAAGGAGTTGAGCCGATCATCATGTACAATTCCAAGGATTTCCTGGATGCGTCTATCCATCAGGTTGTTGAAACTTTGGTGATTGCATTTATCCTGGTATTTATTGTAGTATATATTTTCCTTCAGGATTTCAGATCTACATTGATTCCGGCTATTGCGGTACCGGTTGCGATTATCGGAACGTTCTTCTTCCTTCAGCTGTTTGGTTTCAGTATCAACATGCTTACCCTGTTTGCATTGGTGCTCGCCATCGGTATTGTGGTGGATGATGCCATCGTTGTGGTGGAAGCCGTCCATTCCAAAATGGAACACACAGGAATGCCGGTAGATCAGGCAACAACGAACTCTATGAGTGAAATTTCCGGGGCTATTATTTCCATTACTTTGGTGATGTGTGCCGTATTTATTCCGGTAGGTTTCATGCAGGGTCCTGCAGGGGTGTTCTACAGACAGTTTGCTTTTACTCTGGTCATTGCCATCCTGATTTCTGCGGTGAACGCCTTAACATTAAGCCCGGCTTTATGTGCAATGTTCTTAAATGATCCTCAGGGAGAACATGGAGAACACGGTCATAAAAAAGGGTTTGGAGCAAGATTCTTCAACGCCTTCAATGTGGCCTTTAATAATATGACCCGAAAATATATCTATAGCCTTAAATTTTTGATTAAAAATAAATGGGTTGCGATAGGAGGTCTGGTAGTGATTACCGCTGCAAGTGTTTTCTTAATTAAAAAAGCACCGTCAGGATTTATTCCTACTGAAGACCAGGGATTCGTTCTTTACGCAGTCAACACGCCTCCGGGAAGTTCACTGGAAAGAACACACAGAGCTACCGCACAGATCGATAAGATCATCAACGGTGAAAAAGCCACCAATCACCTTTGGGTAGCAGATGGAATGAACTTTATAAGTAATGCCAACGCTTCTCCTTATTCTGCAGGTTTCATTAAACTTAAAGATTACGATAAGCGTGGCGATATGAAAGATCCGGACCAGATTGCAGCTGCTCTGACAGGAAAAGTAATCCAGGTGAAAGATGCGAATGCGTTCTTCTTCAACTTCCCAACCGTACAGGGATTTGGTAACGTTTCCGGTTTTGAATTTATGCTTCAGGATAAAACGAACAGTTCTTTTGAACAGTTAGGAACAACAACACAGGCTTTCATCGGGGAACTGATGAAACGTCCGGAGATTGCCTTTGCTTTCACAACGTATGCCGCAGGAAACCCTCAGTATACGATTGATGTAGATGCTGACAAAGCGAATCAACTGGGAGTGTCTATCACAGAACTGATGCAGACGATGCAGATCTATTACGGAAGTAGTTTCGTTTCAGATTTTAACAGATTCGGAAAATACTACAGAGTAATGGCTCAGGCTGATATTCCTTACCGTACCGATATCAATTCTCTGGAAGGGATTTATGTAAAAAATAAATCAGGAGAAATGGTTCCGGCGAAAACACTGGTAACCTTAAAAAGAACCTTCGGACCTGAGACCGTGACAAGAAACAATCTGTTCAACGCGGTAACGATCAACGGAACTCCAAAACCTGGATACAGTACCGGAGATGCCATCAAAGCAGTAGAAGAAGTTGCAAAACAGTCACTTCCTAGAGGCTATGGCTACGAATGGACTGGAATCACTCGTGAAGAGATCAAAACGGGCGGCCAAACGGTATTTGTCTTTCTTTTAAGTATCCTGTTTGTGTACTTCCTGTTAGCAGCACAGTATGAAAGTTATATCCTTCCGTTTGCGATTATTCTTACCATTCCTACAGGAATATTCGGAGTATTTGCTTTCACGGGGCTAGCCGGAATTGATAACAATATTTACGTTCAGGTGGGATTAATAATGCTCGTCGGGCTATTGGCTAAAAATGCCATCCTGATTGTAGAATTTGCCGTTCAGAGAAGAAAAGCAGGTAAAAGTCTGATCGAATCTGCACTGCAGGCTTCAAGATTACGTTTGAGACCGATCCTGATGACCTCTTTCGCCTTTATTGTGGGAATGCTTCCATTGGTATGGACGCAGGGAGCTTCAGCCAAAGGTAACCACTCTATCGGGTACAGTACCGTAGGAGGAATGCTTACAGGAGTGATATTCGGGATTTTCATCATCCCGGTTATGTACGTGATTTTCCAGTATCTGCATGAAAAAATGCCGAGCAGAAAAAATAAAAGACTTCAAAGACAGAAATTGGAAGAAGAACTTCTAACCACAGCTCATTAATATATATTGAAATACAAAACTTTGAGACCCATAGAGAAGCAACTATTCAAACTAATATCATAAAAAAAGCAGAGTACTCTCCTACTAAAGACCTCTTTGCTTTACAAAAACCGCTCAAAGTTTTGTATTCAACTAAAAGTCTATTTAAAACTATGAAAAGAATTAAGAATTTTATCTTAACCCTTATATTGGCTTTAGGCGCGGTTTCGTGTGTGTCCAAACTGGCATATACCGAGCCTGACCTACAGCTTCCGGAAAAGTTCCAGTATACGGCTACTGCTGATACAGCGAGTATTGCCAACCTGGAATGGAAACAGTTCTTCAGCGATCCTATTTTACAGGATTTGATTGAAAAGGGAATTAAAAATAACTATGATCTTCAGATTGCTTTAAAACAAGTAGCTTCTTCACAGGAGAAACTGAAACAGGCAAAATATCTTCAGTATCCTGATGTAGGTTTTGCCGTTTCGGCACAAATTTCAAAGCCTTCAGAAAACAGCATGAATGGGAAAAGTTTGAATTCATTTTTAGGCCAAAACCATGTTGAAGATTATAATGCAGCATTCAACCTTTCATGGGAAGCTGACATCTGGGGAAAAATCAAAAATCAACAGGAAGTTTCAAGAATGCAGTATCTGCAGACTTACGAAGCAACAAAAGCAGTACAGACACAGGTTGTGGCAGCTATTGCCCAGGGATATTACAATTTATTGATGCTTGACAAACAGATTCAGATTGCAAAATCAAATCTGGAATTAAGCACCAATACCCTTTCCATCACTGAAAAAATGTGGCAAAGTGGAGATACCACTTCTTTAGGGGTTCAGCAGGCAACAGCTCAGAAACAATCTACAGAACTTCTGATTACTCAGTTGGAGCAAAATATTGCGATCCAGGAAAATGCTTTAAGTATTCTTGTTGGTGAAAATCCAAACAAAGTGAACAGAACGATTGAAATGTCTGATACTTCTCTTCCACAGACTATTTCAACAGGTCTTCCTGCAGCGATGGTTAGCCGTCGTCCTGATGTCCGTCAGCAGGAACTGGTTCTGCTGGAATCTAATTCAATGGTGGGTATTGCTCAGGCGAATATGTATCCTGCCTTGAAAATTACAGCCAACGGCGGTGTGAATTCATTTAAAATTGACAACTGGTTCCAGATTCCGGCTTCATTGTTCGGATCTGTATTGGGAGGAATTACTCAGCCTATTTTCCAGAAGAGACAATTGAAAACAGATCTGAATGTAGCTAAAATCCAAAGGGAGAAAAACGTACTGGCATTCCGTCAGTCCGTTTTAAATGCAGTGGGTGAAGTTTCCGACGCTTTGGTTTCCAATGAGAGTTTAAAAGTTCAGGAACAGAAAGCTACAGATCAGGTAACGACGTTGAAAAACGGAATAAAAAGTGCCGAAATGCTTTACAAAGGCGGTATGGCCAATTACTTAGAAGTGATTACTGCTCAGGGAAATTCTCTGCAGGCTGAACTGAATCTCGCGTCCGTAAAAAGACAGAGACTGAGCAGCATTGTCGATCTTTACAGAGCTCTTGGTGGTGGTTGGAAGTAGTAAATTTAATTATATTGTTTTTAGTGCGGTCTCTGGTGAAGGGGCCGCATTTTTTATAGAGTTAAGGTTTTATGGTGTACTTTGTCCAAACTTTTTTTGAACCGCAAACACCGATCCTCCTGCAGCGTTTTTCGTAATAAATATATGATCAAACTGCGTCTCACTGATAGTCACATTCAACGTATTATTACTCAACACTTTTACCATTTGAGGAACTGTATTGGAATGGCCGACAATAACAACAACTTTTCCTTGATTTTGTGCAAGAATGTTGTTAATGAATAATTGAGTTGCCGCAATAGTAGCAGCCGGCGCATATTCTTTAATAACAATTCCTTTACTCTCTGCCAGTGGAAGGGCTGTTTGGCGTGTACGGTTGTATGCGGTAGTATAAATATTATCTATATGAACATTTCCTAGCAAACGTTTCAATTCATCCGCTCTCAGCTTACCGGCACTGGTAAGATCAGGATCTGTTCCCACGTTTTCTTTTTCTGCATGACGCAACAGAATGCATACCGTTTCTGTACTGCTGATTTCTGAAGGTAGAGGAATGCCTAATGGGTTTTCCGTACTCTGAACATTATTTTCAATATTCTCCTTTTTGATTTCCTGACTGAAAGCTCTTTCACAGCTTGTGAAGATCATCATAGATATTAAACCCGATATAATTAGTTTTTTCATAATTCAATGGATTTAAATTGTGTTTGGAAATTGTCAATATTTTTAGCACAATTTAATTTAAAAAAAAAGACAAAACCTTTTATAAATAAAAATTACCTTTAAAAATATAATTAAGCTCCTATTTATTGAAGATAGAAATAAATTCAATTAAATTGTCAAAATCTTCCTGAGAATATCCTAGTTGCAGATAATGAATATCATCCGCTTTTCTGTACCATGTCAGCTGACGTTTTGCATATCTGCGGCTGTTTTTTTTAATCTCGGAAATAGCAAAATCAAGTTCCCATTCCCCATCAAAATACTTGAACAGTTCGGAATACCCCACCGTTTTCAATGCAGTAAGATCTTTAAATGCTTCCAAACTTTCCGCCTCAGCCAGAAGTCCTTTCTCCATCATAATATCTACCCTTCTGTTGATCCTGTCATACAATTCTTCTCTCGGAGCTTCAATTCCGATGCGGATCACACTGAAATCTCTGGAATCCTGCGAAACCGCGATCTGTTCGGAATATTTTTTATCCGTCTGCCAGATCACGTCAATAGCACGTAAAAGTCTTCTGTGATTGTGAAAATCTACCACTTCAAAATACTCGGGATCGAGCTCTTTTAAAATGTTTTGAAGTCTTTCGATTCCTTCCGTATCCAGTATTTCCTGAAGTTTTTTCTGATTATTTTCATCTGCTTCTGGAAGATCATTCAATCCCTCAATAACTGCTTTTTCATACATCATACTTCCACCTACCAGAATGACGGTATCATGATTCACAAAAAGTTCATTGAGTTTTTTTAAAGCATCTTCCTCATACTGCCCGATAGAATAATATTCCTGAACCGAAAGATTTCCTATAAAATGATGCGGAGCCTGCGCCAACTCTTCTTCCGAAGGTGATGCCGTCCCTATTTTCATTTCTTTAAAAAACTGACGGGAATCACAGGATACAATTTCCGTATTGAAATGGTTGGCCAGATCAATGGCCAGTCTCGTTTTACCTATTCCGGTGGGCCCTACAACAGAAATCAATTTTTTCACAGTGCTAATTTAAATGTTTATCTTTGTACAACAATAAAAAACTATGATTTTATCAATGACCGGATTCGGCAGAGCCGAAGGTGTTTTTGAAGGGAAAAAGATCTCAATAGATATTAAATCCTTGAACAGCAAAAGCTTTGATTTAAATATTAAAGTTCCTTTACGTTATAAAGAAAAGGAATTCGAGATCAGAAAAATCCTTAACGACAGAATTATCCGTGGAAAGGTAGACTGCTACATCAATCTGGAGAACCTGGAAGAGACAAATGATGTGAAAATCAACAGGAGCTTAATTGACTCTTATATGAATGAGCTTCGTAATATCGCTTCAGACGGACCGGACTTTGAGTACCTGAAAATGGCGGTAAGACTTCCGGATGCAATCACTTCAAGACCTGACGAACTTACGGAAGGTGAATGGGAAGCTCTGGCAAAAATCGTTCACGCAGCGGTAGACCGTTTCATGGAATTCAGAAAGACGGAAGGAGGTATCCTGCACGAAGAATTGGAAAGAAATATCCAGAATATTGATAAATACCTTTCAGAAGTTATTCCTTTTGAAGAAGAGAGAATCATTGCTGTAAAAGAACGTTATCAGAAATCTTTAAAAGAGTTTGAAAATGTAGACGAAACCCGTTTCTACCAGGAAATGGCGTATTTCACAGAAAAACTTGATATTGCAGAGGAAAAAGTAAGACTTACCCAGCATTTGAAATACTACAAAGAAGTAATGGACAATGAAGATTTCAACGGAAAAAAACTTGGTTTTATTTCTCAGGAGATCGGAAGAGAGATCAATACTTTAGGGTCAAAAGCCAATCATGCAGAAATCCAGAAACTGGTAGTCATGATGAAGGATGATTTGGAAAAAATTAAAGAACAGACGTTAAACGTTTTGTAAAAAGTTATAAGTTATTAATGATGAGTTATGAGTTGTTTTTAGCGTGATTCCAATAATTCATCATTTATACTCATAATTCATAAATAAAAATATGGATAAAGTAATCATATTTTCAGCACCGTCTGGAAGCGGAAAAACTACCTTAGTAAGACATTCTCTGGAAACATTTCCTGAACTGGCATTTTCTATCTCATGTACCACAAGACAGCCGAGAGGAAGTGAAGCTCATGCCGTGGACTATCATTTTTTAAGTCCGGATGAATTCAGACAAAAAATAGCGGAAGATGCTTTTGTAGAATATGAAGAAGTGTATACTGACAAATATTACGGTACTTTAAAGTCTGAAGTGGAAAAGATCTGGAATCAGGGAAAAGTGGTGATCTTTGATGTGGATGTGAAAGGAGGAATTTCTTTAAAAAAATATTTTGGAGAAAAGGCCCTGTCCATTTTCATTGAACCGCCTTCCATAGAAGAATTGGAACGAAGATTGATCTTCAGAAACACAGATGATGCAGAAACCATCAAAACCCGAGTAGAAAAGGCCGGAGAAGAAATGACCTATGCGAAAAAGTTTGACAGGATCGTGATCAATACCGATCTTGATGAAGCCAAAAAAGAAATAGAAAGTTTAATAAAAAAATTTATAGAAAGAAACTAGAAGCTAGAAATTAGAAGTTAGCTGTGCCGTTCTACCCTTTTAAGTCACATCGAAACTCTAACTTCTAATTTCTAAACTCTAACTTCTATAATCAAAAAATTGAGGTTGATATGAGTACCGAAACATTAGAAAAAGCTAAATCTGCGATTCCCGTAAGAGGATTTCTGGATATAAAAGATATAGCGATTCCTCAAGGAGAAGAATTAGTGAAAGCTATTCTGAAGCTTAAAGAAGAAAAAAATGCGGTGATCCTTGCCCATTATTACCAGCCGGGAGAAATTCAGGATATCGCTGATTTCCTTGGAGATTCTTTACAGCTGGCCAGACAGGCCAAAGATACCAATGCAGACATGATCGTATTCTGCGGCGTACATTTCATGGCTGAAGCCGCTAAGATTCTGAACCCGACTAAAAAAGTAGTTCTTCCGGATACGATGGCAGGATGCTCTCTGGCAGACGGATGTTCAGGAGAAGGCCTTAGGAAAATGCGTGAGCAGCACCCGAATGCCCTGATTGCTACGTACATTAACTGTAACGCTGAAACAAAAGCAGAAAGTGATATCATCGTGACCAGCTCAAATGCGGAAACCGTGATTGAAGCTTTACCAAAGGACAGACCTATCATCTTTGCACCGGATAAAAATTTAGGAAGATATTTATCTAAAAAGACCGGTCGTGATATGATTCTTTGGGATGGAAGCTGTATCGTACACGAAGCGTTTTCTATGGAGAGAATTGCTCAGCAGCTGGCTGATAATCCGGATGCTAAAATGATCGCACACCCGGAAAGTGAAGAAGCGGTTCTGAAACTGGCTCACTTTATCGGCTCCACTTCTGCCCTGTTGAATTTTGTTGAAAAAGACGACTGTCAGAAATTTATCATTGCTACTGAGGAAGGAATTCTTCATGAAATGAGAAAACGTGCGCCGCACAAAGAACTGATTCCTGCTCTGGTTTTTGATGAAAGCTGTAACTGTTCAGAATGCTTTTACATGAAACGAAATACGATGGAGAAATTATATTTGTGTATGAAATACGAACTTCCGGAAATCCTTATTGACGAAGAGCTTCGTTTAAGAGCTCTGAAACCTATTGAAGCGATGCTGGATCTTTCGAAAAGCATAAAATAATTAAAAACTAAATTATAAAAGAGGTACTGTTTTCTAAATATCGCAAAACAGTACCTCTTTTTTTATTGTTCAGGATGTACACACTCCATACTTACAAGAACACACATTTTACAGTGATCCGGAAGTCCCTGATAGGCTGAACATGGATACTTAAATCCAGGGCCATCTCCAAAAGTAGCATCTTGAGGACATCCCGAACATCTCGATGGACCCGCTGCTCCGTTTACTTTCTCCAACTCTTTTCTGTTTAATTTTTTTAAATTTTTCATGATAATTTTAATTTTTTTGAGTTTTAAATATAATCATTTTATCCCATTCAGGTGATATACCTGTATGAAAAAATAAAATACTTAGAATAAAGACATTGGAATAATACTTTAAAAGAAAAAAAGCACTATTATCAAACAGTGCTTTCTTATTCTTATAATGGTCCGGAACATAGATAATCTACTTTTACCCGTAATTTACAGCATTCAGGTAAAGCATTAAAATCATCGCATGATTTTGGGTAATCCGGTCCTGGTCCATATGGTCCCGGAGGACAGTTTTCATAGCAGACATTTCCACCGTTAACCGATTTCAAATTGGGCCTGTTTAATTTTTTCAGGTTTTTCATATTAATTTGTTTTGGTTGATAAATATATGATTTTAAACCTAATCCATGAAAAATATAGTTAAAAGCAGAGCCTTTTAATTACAGCATTGGTGCATAACAGATACCGCCTGGTTTTCTCCAGCATCCCCAGGCACCGCCTCCACGGAAACATACATAGGCTGCACCTCCACAGGTTTCAATCTGAAAGTCGGTAATTCCACCACTGATCTTACTTTTTTGTTCTCTTGAAAGTTTTTTCAAATTTTTCATATTCATTTTATTTTGGTTTATAAATATAGTATTTTAAACCTATTCAATGAATACATATATCTCATTAAAAGGAAATATAATGAAAGAACTGAGGTGGAAGATATAAAAGCCTGGAAAATAATTAACCTCAGCTTTATTACTTCTTTTTAAATCCCCTTTAAATAATAGTAGAAGAAAATATCTTCCATCTCTGCTCTTTCAGTCCGGATTAATTAACAATCGGACCTACACAACCCATATGCACAAGATACTGCCCTTTACAGCAATCGCTCAATGCATTATACTGTTGACAGCTGCGGGTCGCACCGGATCCCGGAGGGCCAAAAGTAGTTCCTGCAGGGTAAGGACATCCACCGGGACAAGCGGCACCGTTGATGTTTTTCAATTGTTCTTTTGATAATTTTTTCATAATAATTTTTTTTTGAGATTGATATAGTGATGTCAGGAAGCCTGAAGTTGGAAGAAGGAAGTTAAAAAGTACGACCACAACGTAATTATATTAATTTTTCAAACCATTTTATGCAATTTTACAGCAACTCTTAAAAATGAAGGTCTGATAGTAAATTCCAGCCTCCATCTTCTATCTTCAAATTCCTTTAATCTTAATTTTCTTAAGTTAAGGCCAGCAGTTACACCATTGGAGGATAACAGGTTCCACCGGGTGTTCTCCAACATCCCCATGCACCGCCTCCACGGAAACATACATAAACAGCGCCACCACACGTTTCGATCTGAAATTCGGTAAACCCGCCGCTGATCTTACTTTTCTCTTCTCTTGAAAGTTTTTTCAGGTTTTTCATATTGAATGTAATTTAATGTGTTTTTTAAGATCTTACCATCCTCCGCCTTCTCCTGGAACCACAAAATCATCGCAGTTCGCTGCGGCAGAGATGCATGTCTTGCCTTTTTCACACCATTTACGGCCTTTTACGCAATAGACGTAAACAGGACCATCGATTCCAGCTGCCCCCTTCACGGTTTTCAGCTCTTCTCTTGAAAGTTTCTTTATATTTTTCATAATGATCTTTTGAATTATATTTCACGTCAATTAAGCACCGATTTCTACCGGAATTTTTCCACAATAAATACCTTTGGGAATACATTTTTTTGCATACTCACACCAATAATGGGTGTAAATACAAACACATGGAAAAGGACCGCAATCTATACCGGCACCTGCCACCGTTTTTAATTCTTCTCTGGTTAGTTTTTTAAATTTTTTCATAATATTCTAAGTTTAAATTACTGTTCTTATTATTTATCACACCCTGTTGATATGTTAAACAAATATGAATGGTCTAGATTTCAAAACAAAACCAGAATTAACAGGTGTAGCCGAATATTAAGCAAGTGATCCGTTTTGGGTGATTACCGTTATTCTAAATAAAAAAGACTGCCTTTTCAGACAGTCTCTTGAATTTCTTTTATCTTCCGATTATTGAAAACACGCCGAGCTAACAATAACGCAGGTACTGCAACGTGCGGTAACAAGTTCATAGTAATCCTCGCATGAATAAGTATAGCCTGCTGCAGAACCACCAGGACCAAATCCGCCTTTAGGGCAGCTATTACAATTGGCAGCAGCTCCATTAATCATTCCCAAATGTTTTCGGGTCATCTTCTTTAAATTTTTCATGTTTATTTTGTTTTATTTTAACGCTTAAATATAGCAGTTTTACTGGGAAAATAAAACTTTTCACTAAAATATATCTCTAACAAATGATTTAAATAGCATCAAAATATCCCTTCAAATAATTTTGTGTCCCGAAATAATTTGTACATTTGTCCAGTAAAGAATGAACTTTCTAAGAAACATATCAGCTATTTCTACACCGGAATTACTTATTTCGGGGCTATTTTCTGTTTCTACATCAACGACTACATCTACAACAACTACCCCGTAGCGGGGTACATTTTCACATATCATTTCCTGCACCCGTCTCTTTTTTTTAAAAGAGCAAATATTCGCTTTTCTCCAACCTCAAATACATCATAGATGAAAGTCTTAAAATTCGGCGGTACATCCGTCGCCAATGCCCGGAATATTCTTCTGGCAGAACATATGATCAAAAAGGAATCTTCACAGAACAGGATTATCGTTGTAGTTTCAGCACTTCACGGGGTTACAGATAGTCTTATAAAAGCAGCAGAATATGCTGCCGTGAAAGACGAAAATTATATCCCGATTATTAAAGATCTTGAAGAAAAACATCTTGATCTTGTCAAAGAACTGATCCCGGTTTTAGAACAAAGTTCTTGGCTGAGCTTCGTTAAAAAACACTGTAACGATATGGAAGATATCTACAACGGAATCTTTATATTGGGTGAATTCACAGATAAAATCAGGGACAGGATCACATCATACGGTGAATTTCTGTCTTCAAACATTATAGCAGCCAGGCTTCAGTACGAAGGTCTGGACAGTCTCTGGATGAATTCAGCTGAACTGATAAGAACGGACAGTAACTTTACCCATGCTAAGGTAAATTTTGATACTACAGACGAAAATGTAAAAAACTACATCGCTGCTCATCAAAACCAGATCATTGTTGCACCCGGATTTATAGCTAAGGACCGTAATGGCAACGCCACCACATTAGGACGCGGAGGTTCCGATTATACTGCAGCAATTATCGCAGCGGCTGTTTCTGCTGAGGAACTCCAGATCTGGACCGATGTAAGTGGTATGATGACTGCAGATCCAAGACTGGCATCTAACGCCAAACCTATTCCTGAGATTTCTTATCATGAAGCCATGGAACTGTCACATTTTGGGGCTAAGGTTCTTTATCCACCGTCTATACAGCCTGTCATGGCAAAAAATATTGATTTAAAAATCAAAAATACTTTTGATCCGGATGCCTATGGAACTTTAGTTTCTCACAATTTGAATAAGCCTGAAAATGAACAACAGCCTGCAGCAGGAGTCTCGAATATGAGCTACATTGCTCTTCTCACTCTGGAAGGGAGCGGAATGGTAGGAATTCCCGGTATTTCTGCAAAACTTTTCCAGTGTCTGAGTTTTGAAAAAATAAATGTGATTCTCATTACCCAGGGATCTTCGGAACATTCCATTACCATAGCTGTGAATGAAAAAGAAGTATTTCATGCCGAAAATGTGGTGAATGCAGCTTTTGAAGATGATATACAGTTACAGCGAATGGCTCCTGTAAAGATAGAAACCGGGCTCTCAATTGTCGCACTCGTTGGGGAAAATATGAAGAACAGAAGCGGTATCAGTGCCAAGATGTTCGGATGTCTCGGAAACAATGGAATCAATATCAGAGCTATTGCCCAGGGATCTTCTGAAAGGAATATCAGCATTGTTATTTCGGAAAAAGACATCAGAAAGGCCGTCAACATTTTACACGAAGCGTTTTTTGAATCGGAAATAAAACAGGTTCACCTTTATATCTGCGGAACCGGAAATGTGGGTTCAAAACTCGTACAGCAGATTTATGAACAGAACAGTTATCTACAGGAAAATCATTTGATAAATTTAAGAATTGCCGGAATTTCAAACAGCCGGAAGATGTTCTTTTCCGATCATGGAATTTCTGAAAATGAATCCAGCAGCTGGAATGAAAAAGCCATTGAAGCCTCCATCCATGGATTTGCCGACGAAATCATTTCACGGAATCTCAGGAACTCAGTATTTATTGATGTGACTGCCAGCTCATCCGTCCCGGAAGTATATGAAGATTTATTAAAAAGGAGTGTGAACATTGTCGCCTGCAACAAAATAGCAGCTTCTTCAGATTTTGAACAGTATAAAACGTTAAAACGTACTGCCCGAAACCATAACTGTAAATTTCACTTTGAAACCAATGTCGGTGCCGGACTTCCCGTGATTGGAACCATTAATGATCTCATGAAAAGTGGGGATAAAATCACATCTATTCAGGCGGTTCTAAGCGGAACTTTAAATTTTGTTTTCAATAATTATGACGGAAGCAGAACCTTCTCTGAAGTAGTTGCACAGGCTCAGAAAGAAGGTTATACAGAACCGGATCCGCGTCTGGATCTTACAGGAACTGATGTGGCACGTAAAATTTTAATTCTGGCCAGAGAAGCCGGATATGCGCTTCAGTTTGATGAAATTGAAAACGAAAGCTTCCTACCGGAGGAATGTCTTCAGGGAAGTGTGGAAGATTTCTATCTGAAGCTTACCGAATACGAAGATCATTTCAAAAGTTTACTGAATGATGCTCAAAAAGATGGCAAAATCTTAAAATATACCGCTGATTTTAAGGACGGCAAAGCCAAAGTAGGACTGCAGCACGCCGCTCCGGACAGCGATTTATATCATCTTTACGGTAAGGATAATATCGTCATCTTTAAAACTTTAAGATATTCCGAGCAGCCTCTTGTGGTGAAAGGTGCCGGTGCTGGTGCTGAAGTAACGGCCAGTGGTGTTTTTGCCGATATTATAAGATCCGTTTAAAATAAATAGTATGAAAAAGATAAAAATAAAAGTTCCGGCTACCGTTGCCAATCTCGTTTGCGGATTTGATATTCTGGGAATGGCCATCCATGAACCTTATGATGAAATGGAACTGAAATTACTGGACCGCCCGGAGATCATTATCAGACACGAAGATCATTTCGGACTTCCTGAAGAACCTTCTCAAAATGTAGCGGGTGTAGTTTTGCAGCATATCCAGCAACATCTTCAGCTGACGAAAGGTTTTGAAGTAACGATCCGCAAACATATTAAACCGGGCAGCGGGCTCGGCTCCAGTGCGGCAAGTGCCGCAGGAGCCGCTTTTGGGGCCAACGCTTTGTTAGGAAATATTCTGTCTGATGAGGAACTGGTTCACTTCGCCATGTTTGGGGAAGAATTGGCTTCAGGAGTCCGTCATGCCGATAATATTGCACCGTGCATTTATGGCGGCATTACATTGGTAAAATCCTCCTCTCCTATTGATATTATTCCGTTGAGCACTCCCAATTTGTTTGTGGCAGCTGTACATCCTCAGGTTGAAGTGAAGACCTCTGATGCACGACAAATTTTAAAGAAAAACATCCTCTTAAAAGATGCGGTAGAACAATGGGGAAATATCGCAGGATTAGTCGCGGGAATTCTAAAAAATGACATTCCACTGATCGGACGAAGCCTGAATGATGTACTGATAGAGCCTGTCCGCAGTATTTTAATTCCAAAATTTGATGAAATTAAAATGAAAAGTTTAGAAGCAGGAGCTCTAGGCGGTGGAATTTCAGGTTCCGGGCCGTCCATTTTTATGCTGGCAGAGAAAAAAGAAACAGCAGAAAGAATTGCTCAGCTGATGAAATCGATTTATGACGAAATTGAAATCGAGAGCTTTGTATATGTTTCAAAAATAAATCCTGCGGGAATCGAGATCGTTGAAGAAATTAATGATGAAAACCAACAATAAAGACAATGAAATATTATAATTTAAAAGACCACCAGGAAACCGTTGATTTTAAAACAGCGACAATAAAAAGCCAGGGCAGCCAAAAAGGATTATTTTTTCCGGAAAGTATTCCTCAGTTTGATCAGGAATTCATCTCCAATCTGCACCTTTATTCTGATGAGGAAATTGCGTTCAGATGTATGAAAGATCTTATCGGGGATGAAATTCCAACAGAAGAATTAAAGAAGATTGCTGCAGAAACGGTCAGTTTTGATATTCCATTGAAAAAAATCAATGAGCAGATATCGGTACTGGAACTTTTTCACGGACCGACTTTAGCCTTTAAGGATGTAGGTGCGCGGTTTATGAGCCGTTGCCTTTCTTATTTTCTGAAAAATCAGGATAAAAAAGTAACCGTACTGGTTGCCACTTCCGGTGATACCGGCGGAGCTGTTGCTCATGGATTTCATCATGTTGCGGGAATCAATGTGGTTATTCTTTATCCTAAAAACAGGGTAAGTCCGGTTCAGGAAAAGCAGCTAACCGCACTGGGCGGAAATATTTTCGCATTGGAAGTGAACGGAAATTTTGATGACTGCCAGAACCTTGTGAAACAGGCTTTTTCAGATGAAAACATTAATTACGAATTGTTTTTAACTTCAGCCAATTCCATTAATATTGCGAGATGGCTTCCTCAGCAGATTTATTATGTATTAGCCTTAAAACAATGGCAGCAGCAGGAGAATATTAATCCTGTCATCTGTGTTCCAAGCGGAAATTTCGGGAATATCTGTGCGGGACTTCTCGCTTATTTCCGGGGACTTCCTGCCGAACATTTTATTGCAGCCTGTAATGAAAATGATGTCGTTCCGGATTATCTAAGATCGAACGAATATCATCCTAAAAAAGCAGTAGCCACTTTATCTAATGCCATGGATGTGGGAGATCCAAGCAATTTCACCAGAATCCTTGAGCTTTTTGGTCATCAGTTTGAAGATCTGAAAAATATGATCTCCGGCTATTCTATAGATGATGAATCTACATTGAAAACTATTGCGGAAGTTTATGAAAAATATGGATATATTCTTGACCCACACAGTGCCGTTGCCTTTACATCTCTTGAACAGTATCTGAATGAAAAGCCGGGTAAAAAAGGGTTTATTCTGGGAACCGCTCATCCAGTGAAATTCCCTGAGGCAGTGGAAAAAGCAGCGCATATCAGAATTGACAATCCTGAAGCATTGAGTGATCTGATGAAAAAGGAGAAAAAAACTGTAGAAATTCATGCAGATTTTGAAGAATTAAAACGATTTTTGCTGAATAAAAATCACGAACAATGAGCAAGATCTTTCTTGAAGATGTAAAAATATATGCGTACCACGGGGTTCTTCCCGAAGAAAACATCATCGGCACCTATTATATTTTAAATGCGGAACTGCACACGGATCTTTGGAAGGCCGCTGAAACGGATGACCTGAATGATACAATAAGCTATGCCGATATCAACGGGATCATTCATCAGGAAATGACTATTAAATCCAAATTACTGGAGCATGTGGCAGGAAGAATTACGATGAAGATTCATGAAAGTTTTCCTCAGATTTCTTACATCAAATTGAAAATCACAAAAACTTCCCCACCGATGCAGGGCGAAATGAAAGGTGCAAGCATAGAACTGGAAAGAAGTTTCAAACCCGGTGACCAATAATTTTTATTTTCACTAAAAAAACATAGAGAATTGAAATCCATCAAATTATTATTTTTATTAAGTTTTGCTGTTGTTTTCGGCCAGACTGCCACTGATGTACCAGCCTATAATTTTCCTAAAATCAGATCCAGCATCACCATGCCGGTAACCATTCCGCTTTCTGAGATCAGTAATATGATCAATGCTTCGGTAAAAGAACTGGTATTTCAGGATGATTCCTATACGGATAACAATAACGATCAGTTTAAAGTCAAAGTATGGAAAACCCGCCCTATCCGTTTGGTAGGCGGAACCAGCCAAAATATACTGATTGAAGTTCCCCTGAAGATCTGGGCGGAAAAAGGGATCGGTACTTTGGGCGTGTATTCATACCAGAACACCACTTTTGAAACGGTGATGTCCTTTAACACGACCATTAATTTTAACAATAACTGGACGATCTCTACCAATACGCAGGCTAACGGTTTCAGATGGGTGACCAAACCTGTCCTGAATTATGGCAAAATACAAATCCCGATCACTTCACTGGTAGAAAAAAGCCTGAAAGAACAGCAGGGAAAATTTGCTAAAACGATTGATCAGCAGATGAATGCCCAGCTTAATTTCCAACAATATGCGGTAATGGCCTGGAATGTTTTTTCACAGCCTTTTAATATTTCGGAGGAATATAATACATGGCTGAAAATAAGTCCGGTAGGGGTCAATATCACTCCATTGAAGTTCTACGGAAATGAGATCACTACGAATATCGGAATGGATATTTATTCGGAAACTTTTACAGGAAGTAAACCGGCTGCCTCACCCAATGTAAGATCCGCAGGTAATTTTACTCTTGTTCCTGTTTTAGCCGATAAATTCCTTCTCCAGACTACCGCCAATGTTCCGTTTTCGGAAGCAACGAATATTGCGAGAAATATGTTCATGAACAAAGAATATGATGTGAGAGGTTCCAAGGTGAAGATCAAAGACATCAGGGTTTATGGCTTAGACGGAAGAGTGATCATTGAGGCTGAAACGGAAGGATATGTGAATGGTAAAGCGCTGATCTCCGGAATTCCGGTTTACGACGAAACGAAAAAGAAAATTGTGCTTTCCAATACGAAATTCAATCTGAGAACGGCTAATATCCTGCAAAAAACCGCTACACTGCTCTTTAAAGGAAAGATCGTGAAAATGATCGAAGATGAGTACGGAATCCCGACCCAGGATCTGGAACTTGCCTCAAAGAAAAGTATTGAAGAAGCCTTTAACAAAGAATATTACAAAGGTTTAAAAATGAATGGCAGAGTTTACAATCTAAAGCCCGGCAGCATTCTTTTAAACGAATCCGGGATCACTGCAGTCATTGAAACCAACGCTACTTTAAAATTAATCATCAACGGAATTTAAATTTATAAAAACTAATAATCAATCATGAGAAAATATCTGGCAGTTGTCGACAGGCACAAGGCTACATCCGGTATGCGCTTTATCAACTTTTTTTTAGACCGACTTTTTATACAAATCATCTATTATGGTTTATTCTTTATATTTGGATTAGGATACGCCATCGTGTATGGAGAGGGATTTTCGGCTGAAAATGGAGAGCAAAGTATTACTTTTACAATCATCAGTCTTTCTATTTATCTGGCTATGTCTTTTTCTTATTTCTTTTTTATGGAATATTACCTCGGCAAAACTATCGCTAAGTATATCACAGGAACGGAGGTGATCAGTATAGACGGAAATAAACCCACGCAGCAGCAGATTATTGCCCGTACATTTTCCCGTGCAGTGCCTTTTGACTCGCTTTCTTTTTTAGGAAATAACGGATGGCATGACAGCTGGAGTGATACCAGAGTGATTCATGTGAAAAACTATCTCGCTGAAAGACAATCAAAAGAAGAAATAAACAGCATTGGAGCGAAAGAAATGAGTTAAAAATTTTTGTTCATTAAGAATTTTTGCTATATTTGCACACCTCAAAAATGGTAAAAATGGTACTTTGGCCGAGCGGCTAGGCAGTGGTCTGCAACACCATCTACAGCGGTTCGAATCCGCTAGGTACCTCTTTAAAACCTCTAATTATTTTAATTAGGGGTTTTTTGTTTTTTACATATTTCTTTTGTCTCCAATATCCCATTTTTATAAATCTAAATTCGGGGATACATTCTATTTTATTTTCAATAAAAAAGCCTCCTGGGGTACGAGAGGCAACATAAATAAAAAGTCGACTTGAAAATATTATACTATAATTGTAAGTTGTAAATTATCATAGCTGAATACTCTCCAGCACTTGTGGTGTACTTAATATTCACAACATCCCAATCATTTTGTTTTAAAAGAGTAACTCTAAAAAAAAGGCACTACTATCTATAAAAACTTTAATTCTCATATAATAAATATTATCAGTTAAGTTGTAAAGATAACAAAACATCCCCACCTAATAAGTGGGGATGTTTTTAGTAACAGCTACTACAGTACTTTTTATCTACATATTCTTTATTCCCTGAAGAATTCAAATAATAACATCCTCCTTTTTCTCCGACATATAAAGTATTACCATTGTAAGAACACCCTTCGGAATCAGATCCACCACCACTACAAGATATTGATAAAGCGAAAATGCAACCAAGTAAAATAATTTTTTTCATAGTACATTAATTTAATTGAAGCAAAAGTATACCATGTACTCACGGATAAAATACGGGTTTCCGTAATACAGATTTTATTTAATAATTAAGCCTAATTGATTCTTTTAATGAATCCTTGTCTTTTGAGTGACTTGCCTTTAAATCAAATATCTCTAAATTCTTCTCATTCTCTTTAAAGGTTCTGCCAACTTGATAAGAAGAACTTCCGAATCCTATCAAAGCAAGAACGGCCGTGCATATAGTGATAGTCTTACTAACAAAGAAATCAAACCAGGAAAACTGATTTCCCTGTAGCTGATTTTCTGTGTTATTACCTTGTTATTCTGCTGCCATATTGTAATGTCAGTAAAAATACATTTTTTATAATGCAAAAATAAGGTTCCCCATATTGCTATTTCAAACACTTATTATAAGCAACTTGCATTTTCGCTTTGTATTCGGAGCCGTTGTAGCTCTAGACAAATGCCGCTCAATTTTTTATTCCAAAATCACCTAAAGAACAATTTCCCCGGCAATCACAATTAACATAATAAGTTTCTCTAAAAAATTAATTCTCCATTAAAGGAATATTATTATATTTGAAGCCTAACGAATTAAATACTTAACTATGAAAAATTTAAAGAAAATCTCAAGAGAAGAATTAAAGCAATTGAAAGGTGGAGGTCCTAATGTTCCGGCATGTCCTCCGGGAGCTCTTTGGAGATGCGAAGCTCTTGGAATATGTGATGAAAACATAGATCAATGGGATTGCCTGTGTGGATGCTATCCTGTGAACACCCTTCCTTTTCCAAGATAAATCAAAGCCCTCTTTTTAGAGGGTTTTTCATTCTACTCCATTAAAGTTAGACTTATCAAAAAGATAAACCTTTACAATAAAAAAGCCTCCCGGGGCACGGGAGGCAAAACTGTAATTTTTTTTGAGAAAGATATACTATTAGTGATGCGGTTTTTTATATCCAAGGTTTATGCCGTTCACTACTGTAAATCCATAAATCGTGACTTTTGTGGTATCTTTTTTTGAATATACCTTGAAATAATTATAAAATCTATTGATTATAATTTGCAAATACATTTAAAAACAATTAACTAAAAATTAAATTTTAATAAATTGTTTTCATAGTTAATCTAATTTAACATAATAAAATTCATTAAAAAAGTTAATTCCCTGTTGATGGAATATTATTATATTTGACATCTAAACGAATTAAATACTCAACTATGAAAAATTTCAAAAAGCTAACTAGAGAAGATTTAAAAAATGTTGCAGGTGGAGGATCAGTTCCAAATTGCCCGGTAGGATACATTTATATGTGTCAGGCAGTAGGTGCATGCTTTCCTGAGCAAGACATCTGGGATTGTGCATGTGGTTGCGTGCCTAGAATTAGACCTTAATAATTTAGACCCTTCTTTTTAGAGGGGTTTTTCAATGGAGTGCTTTTAATAATTTAGTATCCCATTTTCCCTTTACTTTTAAAAATTATTCATAAAAAAATCCCGCCTGGAGCGGGATTTACTGTTATCATTCAAAAAAATTATTTTATAAACGGAAAACTGTAAAAGTATATGTTCTGGCTATATTTCCGTTATTGGTAATGGTATACGTATTCGCACCCGTTTTAACCAAGGTATAATCAAATTGGGTACCTCCTCCACCGTCAGCACAACCGGTTACATTCGCAAACTGAAGTCCCCAGGTTACCGATGTTCCGGCTCCGCCTGAAGTGCTTGATACAGTTCCTACTTTGTCCCTCGCAACAGCACTTAAATATCCTAGTGCTATATCAGAGTACATATAAGTGGAAATCATTGTTCTTCCACAAGCGTTTCCAGATCTCACGATCAGCATTCCTGACGGAATATTAACTGCGGCAGGTATTGTAACGGTGCCACTTGCCCCCGGCAATATGCTTGTGCTGTTTATAGAATAACTGTATTTTGCTGTGGTTACATCTCCGGTAGCTCCTCCCCTTATCAATAGGTCATGATCTGCAGGAACCTGGCGAAGCAGATTCTGAATACGCAGACTCTGATTATTGGCATCAACATCTAATTTTCTTTGCGGAGATACGTTTCCAATTCCTATATTTCCGGATGATGTAATGATAAAATCATTGGCTTCCTGACCTGCTGTAGGAACTCCAGAAACAGCATTGTCCTTCGCGGCGTCTATATGGAATAATCCCTGAGTATTGCTTGTATTAATACCAAATTGCGCATAACTCAGAAAAGACGTGAGTATATAAAGTATGATATATAATTTCTTCATAATTTCATTTTTTTGTAAAAATCAAAAACATGTAATGTTTGAATTCCCGCAAGACTTCAGTCAAGACATAATATTAACTGAAAAACATTTTTATCAGACTATTTCTTGAAGAAATAAATCTGTGAAAGTCTGCTCTTTTGGGATCAAAAGACTACAAACGGAAAATAGTTACCACATAGGTTCTTGCTACATTCCCGTTGTTTACAATCAAATAGCTGCTTGCTGTAGGTTTTGAAACCGTAAAATCAAACTGGGTCGCATTTCCCGTGGCACAAGTTGCAGTTCCTGGAAACTTAACAGACCATACACCGGAACCTCCACCACTGCCTGGTATTGGGGCAATTGTTGGAGTACCCACTTTATCACCTGCAATAGATGTTGCATACCCAAGAGAAATATCCGAATAAATAAAATTCGTAATCATGTTTGCTCCGCATGTGTTACTTGTTTTAACCACCAGCATTCCGTTTGGAATACTTATACCGGCCGGAATAGTAACGGTGCCGTTTGCCGCCGCTGCCACAGTAATGCTTGCTGTATAAACATATCGTGTGGCTACTACGTCTCCATTGGCTGTATTGATCGTAAGAAAATCATGATCATCAGGAAGTTGCTGGGGTAGATTTCTAATCCTGAGACTTGCACTGCCGGCATCAATATCCAGCTTTTTCTGTGGAGCGATCAAACCTATTCCAACATTCCCGGCAGCAGTAACTACAACATCATTAACCTGTTGTGCCGCTGCGGGCGCTCCTGTTGTAGGATTGTCCTTTCCTCCGTCCACATGAAATACAGTTTGTGGATTCGAAGTGTTAATACCAACCTGCGCAAAACTTAGCACAGCGGTACAGATGTAAAAAATCGAAAAAATTTTCTTCATAGATTGATTTTTTTAGTGAAGTTTTTATTGTTTTTAATTTGTGTCTTAATACGATAAACATTGACCTCAGACCTTTAAAGGTATTCTGATTCACTTGTCATCAAGCAGTTCATTGTGTGTTTTTATTATCATAAATAAAAATAGATTATTTTAAAGAAATAATCTCAAATATTTGAATTATTTTTTATCAAAATTAATCATACCTTAATTAATCTATTCTTGAGTCATGTAGATAATCCTTTGAGTCCTCAAATCTAATATTAAAAAAAGACAAACTTCATTAATTATTAGTCAACGACCTATTTCTTCGGCAAACAATTATCACATTAATAAAAACTTTATGCTTCTTCTTATAATCTTACATTGGGAAATTGCAAACAAAAAAAACTTCCCATTGCGGGAAGAATTGTAAGTACTAAATGACTGGGAATGAATGATAATAAACAATGCTAAATTAATCCATAGCAGATCTCCATCCTATGACGCAGATCATAAAGAATCTGTTTGTATTATAGTTTTCAATTTTGGGTTTGAATCTCTTTTAAAACTTTCTTCCCGTTTTCGTTATCAGGATTTAAGTCGAGAGATTTTTTATACATTTCAATACCTCTATTTTTATCTCCCGTTTTCAAGAGTACTTCCCCATAACTATCATACGCATTCCAACTATCAGGATATAAATCAACATTGAGTTTAAAAACAGCCAATGCCTCTTTTTTCTGATTCGTAGTGAGCAGACGATATCCCCAATTATTAAGTTCAACTTCCTGTGGTTGAAAATCCGGATTCTTCTTTTTCTCAGCCTTTACAAAATCTATGGCATTTTCATATCCTGTCTTTTGAAGATTTTTCCGAAGATAGGTTAAAGGATCAGCATTAATGATATCCTGAATATAGCATCCTGCAATCTCTTCAATAAAATCTTCAGGAGCACTTCCTCCTAAATTAGTCAATATGATAACCGCTAAATGATCATCCGGATAAATAAGCAAAGCAGATCTGTTTCCACCGGACATTCCAAATGCTTTGTGATTTTTTCTAAGTTTTGCAATTCCCCAGCCCCTTACCCATTCTGTGGGTTTTCCGTTATTGAACTTCCCGGAAGACCACATCAGATCTAACGTTGAAGACTTCTGTAAGATTTTGCCGTTTTGAAGGGCAATAATCCAGTTGGCAAGGTCTTCAGAAGTACTGTTAAGACCGGCACTTGTGCGGGTGAAATCCGGGAATTCGTAATAATTATTAACCAATTTATCCTCTTTTATTCTTTTTCCATTGAAAAAATTTCTATAACTGTAGCTGGGTGCATAGTGAGGAATTACATCTCTGGAATCTCCAAAAACGGTATTTTTTAAATGAGCCGTTTTAAACTGGTTTTCTTCAAAAAAGTCTGCAAATGATTGATGGGTAAGCTTCTCAATAATTTTTCCCAGTATATAATAATTAGTCTGATTATAGCTGAACTGCTCCCCTGTTTTGAATTCCATAGGACTGATTTTAAGCTTTTCAAAAATCGCTTCTTCAGTTCTTAACGGACCTACATTCCCTGTTACGGGGTCAAAAAGCTTCAGCATATCAGGTAATCCTGAAATATGAGTTAACAGTTGATCAATCGTTATTTTGTGCCATTCTGCAGGTAAGCCATCTAAATAGGTATTGACAGGCGCTTCCAGTTTTATCTTTCCCTGCTCAACCAACTGCATGACAGCCACTCCTGTAAAAATTTTTGTATTTGAATTAAGAGGAAAAATAGTATTGTTGGTGACTGCAATCTGATCCTGCACGTTAGCAATTCCATACGATTTACTTAAAACAATCTTCCCGTTTTGAACAACTGCAATTTGTGCTCCCGGAATTCGTCTCGTTTTCATCTCCCGATGAATGATTTCATCGACCTGAGCACTTATATTTTGAGCAAAAGAGGACAAAGAAATGAATAATGATACAATAAAAAGATAAATTTTCATGGATTATTTTTATATATAAAACAACTGAAAACCAAATCTATTACAGTATTTCAATAATTTAACATGATTATTTTTACGTCTTAACAGATTTCGCTCAAAATCTACTAAAACATCAGAAATTTCACGCTAATAATAGGCAAAAAAAAATCCCCAGATTGCTCTGGGGATAAAAACTAATAACCATGAAAACTCAAATTAAACATGAGTTGCTTCATATATTGAAAAATCGTGCCAAAGTTGGTTTCAGAGAAAATACTTTTCTATATTTTTTTGATGTCATTATTTTTGAATAGATTTTATTTAGAATTATAATCGGGAATAAAAACAAGAAAACCCATAGCATAACAGACAGTTTAAATATAGTACTGAAAAGGTAAAAGGAACATAACTTACAGATTTTCAATAAAATTTAGAACGAAATCAAATTCCTTTTTTATGATCCGGATCATAAGCACATCATCATCTTTCTTTTATATTTACATCAAACTTATTCCATTTTCCCCTTATTTTTTTTCAAATATTAAGGGTGAATTTTTTTTTACTTATAATTTTTTTAGTCAATACTTTTTTTTTAACTCTCCTTTTAACGGAGAGTTTTTGTTTTAATAATTAAAATAAAACATGCTTACCAGGAATGAGCAAAAAACAAAAAGCCCCCAAAAAAAGGAGGCCTCAAAAAACACAAATGATGAAAAAATTTTTATAATGTATAAATAATTATCTATCGTTTAATCTTATAGTCAAAAGTACAATATTTTAGTTTTTCCATTTTATGAGTACAGTCATAAAGTTAGTTTTTAGCCACCATACTTTCTATTGCATATATTTTAAAGTTTAAAAACCTGACAAATAATCTCGCTATTAGAGAAGTAAACCCATTTAAATTATTCAAATCAATAAACGGTTATTAACAAACATCTTACATCATAATTCTAAAAAATACAAAAAAAATATCAGATATTCCATGATCGAGGTTATGTTTTTCAATTATTTTATTTCATATTTTTACACTAGTATTTAATTCAATATAACGTGATAAAATTCTCTATTCTTATAGCCAATTACAACAATGGTAAATACTTTAGAGACTGTTATAACTCGTTGATCAGCCAGACGTACGGAAACTGGGAAGTTATAATTGTCGATGACGCATCTACTGATGATTCTGTGGAGCGAATTGAAGGCATTATACAAAATGACTCCCGTTTCAGAATGTACAGAAATGCCAGTAATCAAGGCTGTGGCTATACCAAAAGAGAATGTATGAAATACGCAGAAGGAGAACTATGCGCCTATCTGGATCCGGATGATGCACTTTATCCCGACGCTTTAGAAAAGACATCTGACGAATTTGCAAAAAATGATATTACAGCCACCTATTCACAGATGATGCTGTGCGATGAAAATCTAAATCAGGATAAAATATTTGGAAGTACCAAACAGATCTACAACAGCCGGTATTTTTTCAACTGTCCTACGCAGTTTGCTCACTTCTTTACCTTTAAAAAAGAAACTTACCTGAAAACTTCCGGCATCAATCCCCTTTTAAAAAGTGCTGTAGACCAGGATCTCTATCTGAAAATTCTGGAACATGGCAGTGTAAAATACATCAAAGAGCCACTCTATCTGTACAGGCTACACTCTAATGGGATTTCTCAACAGAGTTCTAAACAAGGAGCAAAAGAATCTTTTGCCAAAGTGATTCACGATACAATGAAAAGACGGGGTATCAGCAAGATCAATAATAAAATTGTTCCGGATATCTATACCAATGCACAGGAAATCTACGAGCTCCTCGACTATCAGACCCAAAAACTTCATCGGCTGATTAATAAAGTAAAAGTGACTTTCAACATATAATTTGATTAGGGCTTCTCAGAAATGGGAAGCTTTTTTATTTTGAACCAAGGAATGAAATAAAAACGGCCCCCAATCAAGGAGGCCTAAAAACACAAATGATGAAAAAAATCTATTTAGAAAAATCCAAACAGAATTCGTAGACAGATCATGTCCTAATATCTTTTTTTACTGTACTTCTTCCAGTAATCGAAATCATAACTGTAGCACCAAAAGTCAGATTTATGGTTGATTTTTTTGAGAATCAAATAACATCCTAAAATAACAAGCATTGATAAGACAAACAAAATAATAAGTTTCAGAATAAATGAATGGTCATAGATATCCATAATGAATAGTTTTTCAGTTTTTTATAATGTTAAATTAAATATAAATTTCCACAATCCGTGAATAAAAACTATTTATACCTATGAATTCATTAAAAAAATCCTCTGGTGAGGATCTTCAAAATGGATGTAAATATTTTTATCACAAATTATTCCGCCCAGGTCACCGGAATATATACGGTAATATATCCGTCAGCATCTACCTGCGCATCAGAAACAGTTCCAGCTACTGATCCATAGCCTGTCCATCCTCCTTGTCCCTGCATCGCAGAAAACGTATAAGTTCCTGCGGGAATTCCGTCATAATATACAGGAAGCGTCTGAAAGCCTCCGCTATAATAGGTGTCAAATACCTCCCCTGTCACTGTATTCTCAGCCAAAAAGCTTCCTACATCGTGATTCCCTGAAAGTGTCTTGGTTCCGTCCAAAGAAATAAGACCAAACCTCACTTTGTAGGTATTCGTTTTTGAAGCTTCCTTAGAGACTTCAGAATTGGCCTGAGGCTTAACTTCCTGCACCATATCATCATTGGAAGAACACGATACAACTGCAACCGACAAAGCCACAAAAGCCATTGTTTTAAAAATTGCTATTTTCATATTAAAGTAATTTGGTATTTCAAAAGTAGCCAATTCATATGAACTGAATAAAAACCTTTAATTAACTTAAAATTACATTCCCAGCCCCATTCTCAGGGTAAAGCTGTAGGAAGGGATTAAGAAGGAAAATGAAGTTTTACGTAAAAATTCAATATTTTAACATTCCTTAACTAAATTTTGGCTTCATAATTGAAAATACAAAGGAAGTTGTTGCCGTTTTGGCTCAAACTACTTATTAAAATTTGAATTATGAGAAAGATAGTATTAGCAGGTCTTTTATCAGTTTTTTTACTGACAGCCTGTAAAAAAGACGACAGGACAGCTGAAAAATCTCTTGAAGAGCAGAAACTTGAATTTCAGGCCAGACAGCTTGATATAGAAAAACAAAAACTGGCCATCGAGAAAGAAAAATTAGTGTATGAGGCACAGAAAAAGGTAGACAGCATATCTGAAAGTAAAAAATCTCAGGCAGCTGCTGCAGCCAATTCAAAACCTCAGATCATAAGAGAAACGAAGACAGTATATAGAGACAGAGGATCCAACTCAAATTCCAATTCGGGAGGTGGCACTTATGCAGATAACGGAAACAGTTCTTCACAGGGAACTACACAAAAGAAAAAAGGATGGAGTAAAGCCGCTAAAGGAACCGCTATTGGTGCTGTAGGTGGTGCCGCTTTAGGAGCCATTGTTGCTAAGAAAAACAGAGGTCTTGGAGCCGTGATTGGTGGTGTAGTTGGTGGTGCAACCGGTTACACGATCGGTAGGGCTGGAGACAGAAAGGACGGAAGAGTTCAACCGCGTAATTAATATTTTCACGATAACATTTAAAGATTGCTTATTTTTAAGCAATCTTTTTTTATGGTGTTACTTTTACTTTCTACGGTACTCATTCTCCCGGTCCTCGCAGGCTGGGGGAAAATCATGGAAAGATTTACGGGTTCTTTATTTAACGGGATTTCGGGAAATATTTTAACAGGAATAGTAGGACTTAGTTTAATCTGGACTGTGTTTGCATTCTTCATTCCTATTAATATATATGTAGAAATTCCTTTTATACTGGCAGGCATTTTATTTTTCTTCGTCAAGAAACTTTATTTGGAATTTTATAAATTCTCAGGAAAGGATGTTTTTCTGATTGGTGGTATTTCGCTGGTCATTGTATACGCAGGCTCTTTTTATCCTTATATATTGGATCACTTCGGATATTATGTTCCTACCATCAAATGGCTCACAGAATATGGACTGATCAAAGGCATTTCCAATCTGGATCTTACCTTGGGACAAATGTCTGTATGGCATATTTTCCAGGCAGGATTTTCCGGCTTTTCAGATCCTTTTCTAAGGCTTAATGCTATTCTGCTGATCGCTTACACACTTTATATTTTTGAAAGAAAAAGTTGGATACAGCTAAGTTTTATTCCGGTGTTACTGCTTTTTTCACAGTCTCCCAGCCCGGATCTTCCGGTGATCACTTTATCGTTAATTATTTTAAATGAGATCATAAAAGGAAATAAAAACATCAGTCTTTTATTCGCCTACTCTGTTTTCATCTTTTCTATAAAGCCTACCATGATCTGGCTTCCCATTTTCGTTTTTCTCTGTTCAATATTTATTTTTAAACCCAGTTATAAACATTTCCTCTTCGGAATTCTCATTCTTCTTCTATTCTTTGTTAAAAACATATGGACATTCGGATATCCGGTATTCCCTGTTGCTGTAGGTGATTTGGGATTCAGCTGGAAACCTAATCCTGAAATTTTAAAAATATCCTCCCAATATGCGATTCAGAAAACATATGATATGCAGTACACATATGAAGAAATTCAGAAATTTTCTTCTTATGATGCGGTCAGAAACTGGTTTTCGCTGGAAGGAATTAAAGCAAAGATCCATATTATTTTCATCCTTAGCTTAACCCTTTTCTCTGTTTTTGCTATCATTAAAAAGAAAAAGATCATCACGCTGATCTGTATTTCTCTATTGATAAAAAGTCTACTGGTCTTGGCTTTTTCAGCACAGTATCGCTTTTTCATCGATGTGTTTTTTGTCATATTCTTTATCCTGTTCCTTCAGTTGAGCAAAAGAAATTCACTTGTTTTTTGCTTTGCATTAAGTTTTCTGGTAATCGGAGTTTTAACTTTTCCCAACTTTATCCGCCAGTACATTCCAAGTTTTAAGCCTGGAAATTTCATGGCCGAATTCAAAAAAGAACAGCTTTATAAACCTTCAACTTACCACTATAATAAATTTGAAACGTTCCGGACAGGAAATTTAAAGTTCAATATATCAAAAGATTATCCTTTTAATTTTGACACTCCGCTTCCTGCTATTTCCTCCGGATATGTACTTGATGATGCACAGTCCGGAATTTTCCCTCAATACATCGACGAAAAAAACATCAAAAAAGGATTGATCTGGAAAAAACTCACCCCACAGGAAAAAAAGGAGCTGGAGAAGGTTATCAATAATATCAAAAACACTGATAAATAGAACAAATCCAGAAACTTTATTATCTGAAGAAAAATAGGTAATTTTGTATCATGTTCAACACATTAGGTAATCTTCTCAGTCTTACAACATTTGGAGAAAGTCACGGCGTGGCTTACGGCGGTATCATCAATAATTTTCCGGCAGGATTAACGGTAGATTTCGATAAAATTCAATATGAATTGGATCGTAGAAAACCGGGCCAGTCTGCGATAGTCACTCAAAGGAAAGAAAGCGACACAGTAAAGTTCCTTTCCGGAATCTTTGACGGAAAAACTACGGGTACCCCAATCGGTTTTATTATAGAAAATGAAAATCAGAAGTCTAAGGACTACGATCATATAGCAGATTCGTATCGTCCGAGCCATGCAGATTTCACGTATGACCAGAAATTTGGGATAAGAGATTATCGCGGAGGCGGAAAATCTTCAGCAAGGGAAACCATCAACTGGGTCGTTGCCGGAGCTCTGGCCAAACAGCTTTTATCAGGTATTGAGATCAATGCCTATGTTTCTTCCGTAGGCGATATTTTCTGTGAAAAACCATACCAGGCACTCGACTTTTCCAAAACGGAAAGCAATGACGTACGTTGTCCTGATGCTGAAACGGCAGAAAGAATGATCGAAAGGATCAAGGAAATTAAAAAGGAAGGTAACACCATTGGCGGGACGGTTACCTGCGTGATCAAAAACGTTCCTGTAGGTATTGGAGAGCCTATTTTCTCTAAACTTCAGGCAGAATTAGGCAAAGCAATGCTGAATATCAATGCCTGCAAAGGATTTGAATACGGAAGTGGATTCTGCGGGGCAAAAATGACAGGAAAGGAGCATAACGATGCTTTCAATACAGATTTTACGACGAAATCTAATCTTTCAGGAGGAATCCAGGGAGGAATTTCCAACGGAATGGATATTTATTTCCGTGCGGCATTCAAACCTGTGGCTACTATTTTAAGACCTCAGGACAGTGTAGACAGATATGGAAATCCAGTGATCGTAGAAGGAAAAGGACGTCATGATCCGTGTGTAGTGCCAAGAGCGGTTCCTGTAGTGGAAAGCTTAGCTGCATTTGTGCTGGCTGACCTGTTTTTGATTAACAAGACAAGAAACATTAATAATTTTTAATAAAATACTTTAGTAATGAAAAATTACTGGGATCAGGGTATTTCTTTTGAAGAATATATCCGTATCGGAAGAGAAAGACTGGAAAATCCTTCCAGCCAACAGGAAACCGAATACAAACAATATTACGAACTGGGACTTCAGAGAATGGACCGAACCCTTAAAAAGTATGTTCCAGATGAAGAACAGTTAAAGGAATTGGCCGCTAAAAATTTTGACGGAAAAATTCTCATCATTTCAGAAGCGTGGTGCGGCGATGCCAGTGCTACCGTTCCCGCTCTTGTAACCTTTTTTGAGGGACACAATGATGTCAAAATTTTCCTGAGAGACAGTGACAAAAGTCTGATCGGTCAGTTTATGACCAACGGAACTGAATCTATCCCAAAAGTGATCATTCTGGACAAAGATTTTAATGTGAAAAATTCATGGGGACCCCGTCCAAAATACGGATACGAACTTTTAATGAAGCACAAGGCCGATCCTGAAGCTTATCCGAAAGATAATTTTTACAACGATCTTCAATTGTATTATGCCAAAAACAGAGGTAAGGATGCAGTTCAGGAGATTTTAGAATTATTATAATGACAGACTGAATTCCATACGGCTTAAAATAACAGTAAAGATCAACGCATGAAAAAGAATATCATTTATATTGTCCTTATCATCATTATTGGTGTGGTCGCTTTTGTACCGGGATTGAAAGAATACCTCAGAGACCAGTTTTTTCCAATCGCTACGATTGAAAATGCCGTACATGTAAGTGAAGAGGATTATGATATTGAGCTGAAAGGAATCAATGTGCCAAGTACGAATCTTAAGACTTTTAAGAACAAACCTGTTTTCCTTAATTTCTGGGGAACCTGGTGTCCGCCGTGCAGAAAAGAATGGCCTACCATTCAGAAATTATATGATTCAAGAAAAGGAAATGTAGATTTTGTCCTTATTGCGATGAATGACAAGGAAGAGGCAGTAGTCAAGTTTTTAAAGGAAAATAATTATAACGTCCCTGTGTATATTGCCCAAAGCCCAATTTCAGAAAAAATACTTCCGAAAGTATTTCCTACCACATTTCTTATCGATCAGCATGGAAGAATCATCATTAAGGAGGATGCCTACAGAGATTGGAACACAGAGACTGTGCATCAGTTCATTGATAATATCATCAAGTAATTTATTTAACTAAATTTTATAGTTTATTGGTATAAAATTTGCGAAATTTACTGTGTTGAAAAATTTATTAAAACTAAACACAAAATGAAATATTCAAAATTGAATCTTGCAAAAGAGGCCATCAGCCATAAAGGTTTCGTAAAAAAAATCCCTGACATCTTCAGAATGGTAAAACTATGGAGAAAAGGAGAATATCCGATGAGATCCATTGATATCATCCTTCCGCTTCTGGGACTTTTATATGTGATCTCCCCTATAGACCTTCTTCCTGAATTCGCGGTCCCTGTATTGGGTGTCATGGATGACTTAGCTGTATTATCGCTTACGATTCCGAAGCTGATCAAAGAAGTGGATAAATTCTTACTGTGGGAAGCTGAACAGAGGCTGAACGGAACAAAAGTTATCGACGCAGAAATTGTAAAATAATAATTTACAGAAATATTCTTCAACCATCCTGACACATTTCGGGATGGTTTTTTATTGACAAATGACGGATAAATTTTTAAGCCTTATTTCAAATCATTAAATTTGCAGTATCTAATAAAAAATAATGGAAAGTAAAAAAGAATTTTTCTTAGAGTGCTACAAGCTGGGCATCATCAAATTCGGAAGGTTTACCTTGAAAAGCGGCATCGAAAGTCCGTTCTATGTAGACCTGAGACCTTTGGCTTCAGACCCGAAAATCTTAAAAAATCTGGCTAATTATCTGTTGGAAATGCTTCCATTGGATAATTTTGATTTAATCTGCGGGGTGCCTTATGCAGCGCTTCCGATGGCTACTGCTATGTCTTTGGAAAGTTATATTCCATTAATTATTAAAAGAAAGGAAGCCAAAAACTACGGAACGAAAAAGCTGATCGAAGGAATTTATCAGAAAGGACAGAACTGTCTTTTAGTAGAAGACGTGATCACTTCCGGAAAATCTCTTGTGGAAACCATCGCAGAGGTAGAACAGGAAGATCTGAAAGTAGCTGATATCGTTGTGGTTTTGGACAGAGAACAGGGCGGAAAACAATTGCTGGAAAGCAAAGGATACAGAGTTCATACCCTTTTCAATATTTCGGAAGTTTGTACGATTCTACAGGAAACCGGAGAACTGTCTGATGAAGAAGTAAAAAGAATTCAGGATTTTCTTCAGGGAAATCATATTCAGTTTGAAGAAAAAACAAGAAGTTCTTACGAGCAGAAACTTGCACACGCACAACATTCTGTTTCCAAAAAATTACTTGAAACGGCTTTAGCTAAACAATCAAACCTGATTGCATCAGCAGATGTTACCACGACACAGGAATTACTTGCGCTTGCTGAAAAAGTAGGCCCTCACGTGATTGCTTTGAAAACGCATATTGATATCATTTCAGATTTTGACTACGAAAAAACCATTCTTCCGTTAAAAGCATTGGCTGAAAAACACCAGTTCTTACTGATGGAAGACAGAAAGTTTGCAGATATCGGGAACACGCAGGAGCTTCAGTTTACCAGCGGTGTATTTAAAATTACAGACTGGGCAGATTTCGTGACCTCACAGGTGATCGGAGGATTTGAATCTTTAGACTGCTTTAAAAATGTAGGAGTTGTGGCCATCGTAGGAATGTCTTCCAAAGGAGCACTCACTACAGCAAGTTACCGTGAAGAGGCTCTTAAGGTAGCTTTATCACATCCAAACGTAATTGGTGGAGTATCCCAGAATCAGATTCCTGAAGAGCTTTTACTTTTCACTCCGGGTGTTAATCTTGCAGATTCAGGGGACGGAAAAGGGCAGCAGTACAATACGCCTGAACATGTCTTCAAAATGCTTCACTCTGATTTCATCATTGTTGGAAGAGGAATTTATAAATCTGATGATCCTGAAACTGCTGCTATTATGTATAAAAACGAGGGCTGGAACGCATATGTTAATTCTTTGCAAAAAAATACCATCCAGGGCTAAAACGCTGTTGAATATATTCAAAATAAGTTTATATTTGGGCTTTATCACAGGATATTGAAAAAGATCACCACATGCCTTGTTTTGTTTTGGGGAATTGTACAGGTTTCTGGGCAAAAAGACAGCATATACATTGAAGCGAAATTATCTGCCGACAGAAAAACGCTGGAGGTCAGTCAGGAAATTGTTTATTACAATCATTCAGACAAAGACCTGCATTCGGTGAAACTCCTCAATTGGGTTTCTGCATATAACAAAAAAGGAACCTCCCTGGTTTATAGAAAACTGGAAGACCGCAGCAGTGACCTTCATTTTGCAAAACCTGAGCAGCTTGGTAAGCTTCTGGATTTAGATATTAAAAATTCAGCACAGCAGCCGGTTCCGGTGAACTCCAAAACGGATGAAAATCTTTTTCTTCCTCTGACAGAGGCCTTAAAGCCTGGCGAAAGCATTACATTACAGCTTCATTACAGCATGTCCCTTCCTGACAAGAAATTTACAGGCTACGGTACATCTGATAAAATGACAGCATTAAAATATTTCTTTATTGTTCCGGATCATTTTGATCCGGACAATATTTCCAAAAGAAATTATCATGATATTGAAGAGTCCGTAAGTTTCAACACTTTCTGGACCGTTAATTTTGATCTTCCTCCCAACAGTTTTATTGAAGGTAATCTCCCGCAGGTTCAGATGAATTCATTCAAGGGGTATCTTGACTCCGACCCTGAATTTGTGATTGCACAAAACGGACTTCCTTCCATAAAAGTTAGTGTGGATGGATCAGAGACCGAAATCAAGTTCGGATATACTCTGAAACCGGAAGAAAAGCAGAATCTTGAGTTTTACCTTCCTTTACATTTAAAATTTATTAAAGAGAAGATCGGTTTCCTTCCGACCAATCTTTTTATCTCGGATAAATTCAGGTCGTCACAGGATTTCTTCGGGAATAATGATATTGCTTTCTGGAAATTCAGATTTCAGCTGTTTACGGATGCTGAAAAAACGGATCTCGATTATTTCGGAATCATTACCAAAAAGATCCTTGACGAAAGTATCATTGCGGATAAGCAGGAACATCACTGGTTTAAAAACGGTTTAAAATCATATCTGGAAATCCAGTACCTTCAAAAGTTTTACAAAGACACCAAATTATTGGGTAATCTTCCGGAAACAAAAATTTTCGGGGTAAAACCTCTGAAATTATTCCATGCCTCCCAGGTAAAATTGATCGACCGTTACGGATTATCGTATCAATACATCATGTCCCAGAACCTGGATCAGAAGATCAGTGAAAAGTTTACGGTTTTGAGCAACTTTAATGATATGGCAGTCAGCAGTTTTGAAACGGGAAGTCTTTTCAATTATACGGCAGAAAAAATGGGTTACGATCATTTCAACAGTATTTTGAAAGATTATATCGCTAAAAATACGGACAGAAAAATCAATCCTGAAGAATTCCTGAAGGATTTAGCTGAGAAAGACAAAACATCGGCTTATCTCTCGGATTTTTTAAAACAAAAGAACAGGGTTAACTTCAGACTAAAAAATGTCCGAAAAGAAGATGATTCTCTCCACATTAAAATCGCAAAAAATACAGATTCTCCGATTCCTGTAAAACTGGAAACCCAGACCAGTGAAGGTGAGAAAAAATCTTACTGGATAGAAACAGAGCAAAATGACGGGATTACGAATTTCGCTCTTCCTGCTTCTGAAGATATCCACAAAGTAACGCTTAACAGTGGTTATATTTTCCCTGAATCAAAATACAGAGACAACTTCTTGTATGCAAAAGGTCTGTTTTCGAATGCAAAAAAAATAAAATTCAAACTGATTAAGGATATTCCCAATCCTGAATACAACGAAATATACATCAGCCCAAGGGTTCGTTTTAACAATACGTACGATAAATTCCTTTTGGGAGTGAATTTAAAAAACCAGTCGTTCTTCGATCAGAAGTTCCTCTATTCATTTACTCCTACCTACAGTACCGGAACCGGAAAACTGACAGGATCAGGAGCTGTCTCCTACTCTTTTCTTCCTGCTGAAAGCATTTTCAGAAGTATTACTTTTGGAGTGTCGGGATCTTATTTCCACTATGATTACGGATTGGCTTACAGAAAAGGTTCCATATTTTCCAATTTCAGCTTTAGGAAAAATCCACGAAGTACGGTGAGCAGAAGCATTGGCTTTTCCTACAATTATCTGGAAAGAGATCTAAGTCCAAAAATGGTTGCCAATAAAGATTACGGCAAGTACAACCTGTGGACTGCCGGATATGGGTATAGTGACAGCCAGATGATTCATGAAAAAAGCTTAAGTTTAAGCACTCAGGGGATGGAAGACTTTAATAAGATAACCGCTGAAGGATTTTACAGATGGGAATTTGCTCCTAAACAGAAATTGAGCGTCAGGTTATTTGCCGGTTATTTCATCAGGAATGAGACCAGAAATAATATGTTCAACTATGGAATCTCAAGGGTTTCAAACTATTCTTTCTCCTACAATCTTTTGGGCGAAAGTGCCAACAGTGGTTTGCTTGCTCAGCAGTTTATCCTGGCTGACGGAGGATTTAAATCTTTTCTTCCCGGATCTGTCAATCAATGGATCACTTCTCTGAATGTAGACTCAAGTGTCTGGAAGATATTTCATGTGTATGCGGATGTTGGAATGTATAAAAACAAAAACCGCCCGACAGAATTCATCTGGGACACCGGCATTAAAGTACGCGTGATTCCTGATTTCCTGGAAGTTTATTTCCCGATACAGTCGTCCTTAGGTTTTGAACCTTCTTTTAAAGATTATGCTAAACGAATCAGATATACTTTAGTACTTAATCTTGGAGCAGTGATCAATGCTGCAAGAAGAGGTTGGTATTAAGGGAACGGAAGAAGGAAGATGGAGGCTGGAAGTTGAGTATTCATTTTGATAGTTCCCATGAAATTGGTTTACATAAAAAAGCAACTGTTAGATACAGCTGCTTCTTTTAACATTTTATATTGAAAACTAACTTTTAAATGCTTTTCAACAGACTTATTTCATCCGTTCAGATGGAAAGTCATTGACTTTTATTTGTATATGGAATATATCAAAAACAATACCACAAAAATAAGGATTATTAAAGGATAGTTTAAAAAAGAAAGATATTGCAATCTACATGAAGCATCGACCGATACATTTCAAATAAAAAATGTATTATAAAGAATAATTCTATAAAAAAAGCTCGGGCCATTTCTTCGAAATGGCCCGAGCGTATATTCTTTAAAAGAAACTAAAAAATTAGTCTTTTAAGATCTTCTGAGATACAGGCTCGTTGTTTACAGTTCCTGTTATGATATAGTTTCCTTTTGCCAACTCAGAAACGTTTACCGTTCCGTTTTGTTTTACAGAAGCAGACTTTACCACTTGTCCGAACATATTGTAAACTTTCACATCTTTCACATCAGCACCGAAAGTGATTTCGTCGCTTTTTACAAAAGTATTTTTTACGAAGTTTCCGGCTTTAGCATTTTTCACGTCAGAAACAGCTAATGAACCTGAAGTTGTATTTTGTGGAGTTGGAGCTGTCTTGGTAAAATCAGCTACATTATTATTTGTATCAGCACCATTTCTGGTAACAGAAGTTGTAGCATCCGGAGCTGGAGCAGCAGCTGTTCCTTCAAACATAGTAGCTGTACCATACCCAACAAAATCAACAACATGTGCATTTGTTGGTGCAGCAACCTGAACAGCACCTGTCGCTAGTGCAATCTTACCACTACCTGCTGCCATGTTGAATCCTCCATTAAATACGTTTCCGTTTGCAAAGCTTGTATTATTTAAAATCCTAAAGTCTGCAGTTGGAAGAGGTTGTCCCACAGTATTAGCCGTACTTGGAACCATTTCAATCAAATACTTTTGTCCTGGCGCTAAAGTTATTGCTGCAGGTAAGCTTGCGTATGTATTAAAAGTTCCAGTTGCAGATGCATACTGTAATGTAGCATTTGATAAAGTGGCTGTAGAGCTACCTAAGTTTATAAGTTCTACATAATCATTAATGTATACAGCAGTACCTCCACCGCCTCCACCATACACCTCATTAATCACAATCTGAGCATTCATAAATGCCGTAGCGGAAATTAATCCTAAAACAGTAAAGATTTTTTTCATTACAAAAAGTTTTAAATTTATGGGATAAAAGTACAAAAAAACCGTCATTATATTAAAATGACGGCATATAATTAACAATTAATTAAAATTATCTTTTAATTATTTTCTCAGAAACCGCTTTACCATTGATATTTCCGGCTACAATATAAATCCCCTTCTGAAGATCTATTACGTTTAAAGTTCCGTTTTCATTAACAGACGCAGTTTTAACAAGCTGTCCACTAACATTGAAAATTTTAATGTCTGCTTTTGAACCGAAATGAATTTCTTGATCAACTGAAGTATTCTTAATGAATGCTTTGTCAGCTATTTTATTATCAATAGTTCCTAGCACAGTTCCCTGTGGAGTAATAGAAAAATCATCAATAGCAAGACCATCATCTGTTGCTGCAATATTCACATCAACGAATCTGATCCAGAATGTTTGGCCTGCTGCAATATTTAATCCGGAAATTGCTGCACTAAGAGCTGTTCTGTAGCTGGCATTATTACCATCTCTCAGCCCGGCAGCTCCTGTAACATCAGTAGAATTATAAGTTAAAGCTGATACGGCAGTCCATGTTCCCGTAGTCAGTGATGTTGCGTTAGTACTGTATTCAAAGGTAATCTGATCATTGGTTCCTCTGCTAGCCTGCCCCATTCTCCATTCTTCTCCGGTATATGCAACGGAAAGCTGAGTAATCTGGCTTCCTGTATTATTAACAAACTGTGCCCCCCATCTTGATAATAAATTACCACTTGCAATAGATCCTAATGCTCTGTCTGTACTTCCTGTTGAACCATAACTATACGTATCTCCTGCATTTAAACTGCCAGTATCTGCAGTGTAGGTACCATTAGCATTAGATCCTGATTCAGAAATGCTCCAACCGGCAAGCGTACCAGATAATGTAGAAGAACCTGTTCCGGTATTTGCAAGGCCATCAAAATTTTGGGTGTAAGCTGTGTTAAGTGATGCTAAGCTAATTTGACCAAATGCGAAACCGGTCAAAGCTAGTAAAGCTAACGAATAAAGTTTTTTCATGATTTAAAATTTTAATAATTAATAATTTCCGAGGCTAAATTACTTGATTTTTTTCACTCCATACAATAATTAGGTTAATTTTTTGTTAATAATGCTAAAACCCTAACTATTAACATTTTTTAGTTATTTTTACGAATTATTTTAAACGGCTTGCGCAATTTTTTTCTTCTGATCGGTTTATTTTTCATGGGCATATTTTCGGCTCATGCACAAATATTTTCGTGGAAAAATCCGAACGTTCCGCAGGACAGTATCAAGAAAGACAGTATTCTTGCTGTAAAATTTGAACAGGATATTTTTGCAAAGGATACCCTTGATTTCGTAAGAACCAACAACAAAATAATTGTAGACGAAGCCGTACTCGCCAAAAATGATAAGAAAAGATTTCTCGGCGAACTGAATTCAAAAGGTTCCATTATCCGTGGAATCACTTTCGGTAACAATCAGGGGCAGTCTGTACAAAGTTCTATGGACCTGCAGATCTCCGGTCGCCTTTCGAAGGATGTCACTATTTTAGCCAGTATCTCAGATCACAACCTGCCTATTCAGGCTGATGGCTATACACAAACCCTGGAAGAGTTTGACAAGATTTACATGCAGCTTAATATTAAGGATAAATCCATCCTCAGAGCCGGACATCTTGATCTTGTGGAAGCCAAAAATTATTTTGCAAAATTCCAGAGACGAAGTATGGGGCTTGAGTTTCAGACGGAGTTTGGAGATGAAAATAAAACGTTTGTAGATATTTCTATGGGTGTGGCCCGAAGTGAGTTTCACAGGATCCGATTTCAGGGGGTGGAAGGTAACCAGGGGCCTTACCGACTGACCGGTAAAAACGGTGAACAGTTCATCACTCTCATTTCCGGGTCTGAGCAGGTATTTATTGACGGTATTTTAATGAAACGTGGGGAAAACCAGGATTATATCATCAACTATAACACGGGAGAGGTAACATTTACCAGTTTCCGACCTATTTTCCAGCAGAATTTCATCACGATCTCTTATAACTATACGAACAGAAATTATTCAAGATATTTATTTACCGGAAAAGTTGAGCATCAAAGGGAAAAATTTAAAGTAGGACTGAATTGGTTCATGGAAAATGACAACAAAAATGCTCCTCTTGCCCTCAATCTTTCTAAGGAAGACGAACAGATTCTCGCAGATGCCGGAAATAACCCAGACTTAATGTATGCTCCATCAGGGGTGGTTACAGCGTACGATGTGAATAAAATCCTTTACAAACTGAATTCTGCAGGAAATTTCTATGAATTTTCCACGGATCAGAATGAAACACTTTATCAGGTATCCTTTACTTATTTCGGGGTCAACAAAGGGGATTATAAAATTACACAGACTACCAATAACGGACGTGTTTTTGAGTATGTAGGAAATAATATGGGAGATTACAAAGCTGTTAGAAAACTTCCTTCGCCTCAGAAATCACAGGTATATTCTGTGAATTCCGAATACCTTTTAAAAGAAGGAAAAATAGGCGCCGATTTCTCCCTGAGTAATTATGACCTGAACCTTTTCTCTTCAAAAGATGCTGCCCAGAATATGGGGTATGCATGGCGAGTTTTCGGAAATAAAACGTTTACAAAAAGCAAATGGAAAGGAACTCCAAGTTTTGAATACCAGTACATCGATAAGCAGTTTCATATTTTAGACCGTATCAATGATGTGGAATTCTCAAGAGACTTTAACTTAGTTCAGGAATTCAGCCAGCGAACTCAGAACAGATTTACGTTCAGCTTTTTAAATAAATGGAATAATAAATCCACACTGAACTACAGAATCAATTATCTGGATGAGCAGGATACCTACAAAGGGATAAAAAATGATCTGGATTTTGGCTGGCTAACCGGAAAGTTCTTCACCAAAGGAAATTTATCTTACCTGAATACGAATGCTACTCTTCAGGACACCAAGTTCATCAGAGGTGGGGCTTCCACTGAATTTACGGGTAAGAAAGGAAGCTGGGCTTTCGGAGGAAGCATGGAACATAATGAGAAAAAGTATAATGATACACAACTCATGGATGTTACCAGTTTCAGCTGGAAAGAGCTTTTTGTACAGAAAAAAATCGGTGACAGTACCCGTACAAAATTACTGGCCAAAGTGTATATGAGGGACAATGACTCTGTGCGAAACAACAGGCTTGAAAACATGAATAACATTTTGGGGATCATGGCGGAAAGTCAGCTGATTAAAACAGAGAAAACCACTTTAAATGCTTTAGTGCACTACCGAAAATTTTTCTATCAAAGCAATGAAGGTGATGTGAGCCGAAATAATGACTTCGTTGTTGGAAATATATTGTATAACCAGCAGTTATTCAGAAACGGAATGCGTCTGCAGGCTTTTTATGAACTAGGAAACGGGCAGGAAGCCCAGCGGGAATTCCAATACCTAAAGGTAACGGACGGACAGGGTGTTTATAAATGGACCGATTACAACGGAGATGGCATCCAGCAACTCGATGAATTCGAAATTGCGGAATATTCCGACTTAGCACAGTACATCAGGATTTACACCAATTCGGTACGCTATATTCCTTCCAATAAAAATAAAATCCAGCTGGCATTATTTGTCAATCCGGCGATTGTTTTCAATTCTGAAAATGGATTTTTAAAACGTTGGAATTTTAATGTTTCATTAAATTCACAAAACTCATTCTATAAAAAAGACAAGGTTCTGGTATTGAATCCTTTTGAAAAAAACAGCGACCAAATCCTCAAAAACCAGAATATTCTAGCTTCGGTACAATTCAATCCAACTGAAAAATCAGGATGGAACGGAAATTACCGTTTCATTACCAACGATAACCTAATCAATGCCAATTTCAGTAATGAGGAACGTCAGCAAACATCTCACTTCGTGAATGTGGGTTATTGGTTTAATAAGGAATTCAGGGTGGATTGGGAAAATTCTGTCCATGATCTCAAAAACTCATCCCAGCTTTTTGCCACAAGGGATTACCGTCTGAATAACATGGAAACAAAACCGAAAGCCACCTATAAATTTACAGATGCCATTCAGGCTGAGCTTTCTTCTGCGTACCGTCAGAAAAAGAGAATAGATGGCGAAGAACTATTAAAGGCTTTTGATATCACCGGGGCCATTCAGTGGGAGCGCAAGAAAACTTCGATCAGGGGTAATTTTTCTTTCATCAACAATAATTTCACAGGAAACAATTTCAGTATTGTAGGAAATCAGATGCTAGATGGTCTTAAGCCCGGGAAAAACCAGGTTTGGAGTGTATTTATCCAACAGGCGATCAACTCTTTCCTTCAGCTTAATTTAAACTACGAAGGAAGGAATTCCGGAGAGCGAACCATCCATATCGGAAGTATGCAGGTGAAAGCGAGTTTCTAATTGAGTCGGAGCGTTTTAGGGTATGAGTGTCTGAGAGTGGGAGTTAGTTACTGGTTGCTAGTCCATTTTTTTCTAAATTACTATAAAAGTCTGATGTCTGCTATCTAAAGTCTAAAATTCACCTTTCACTTGCGAAGCAAAATTCACAATTCACAGTCTTAATAACATTTGAACCAAAGCTCAATCGTCTGAAATCTGATATCTCCCCCCTATCTTCACCATAGAAATTATCATATTCCCGGATGTTTATAATTTCGTAAATTTGCCGCATGGTAAAAATAGGCAATATAGAACTGCCGGAATTTCCGCTTTTGCTGGCTCCGATGGAAGATGTAAGTGATCCTCCGTTCAGACGCCTGTGCAAGATGCATGGGGCAGATCTGATGTATTCAGAATTTATTTCTTCTGAAGGCTTGATTCGTGATGCGATGAAGAGCCGTAAGAAGCTTGATATTTTCGATTACGAAAGACCGGTCGGAATCCAGATTTTCGGTGGCGATGAGGAAGCAATGGCGATGTCTGCAAGAATTGTAGAGACGGTAAACCCGGATCTGGTAGACATTAATTTCGGATGTCCTGTAAAAAAAGTAGTATGCAAAGGCGCAGGCGCAGGAGTTCTTAAGGATATTGATCTTATGGTTCGTCTTACCAAAGCCGTTGTAACTTCGACTCACCTGCCCGTAACGGTTAAGACCCGTTTGGGATGGGACAGCACGAGCATCAATATCGATGAAGTGGCAGAACGTTTACAGGAAACCGGTATCAAAGCATTAACGATACATGCCAGAACCCGTGCACAGATGTACAAGGGTGAAGCAGACTGGGAACACATTTCAAGAATTAAGCAAAACCCTAATATTGAGATTCCTATTTTCGGAAACGGTGATATTGATTCTCCTGAAAAAGCTCTTGAATACAAACAGAAATATGCATGCGACGGAATTATGATCGGCCGTGCAGCGATTGGTTATCCATGGATTTTTAACGAAATCAAACATTTCTTTGAAACGGGTGAACATCTTCCGGAACCGGTTATTGCAGACCGTCTTTTGGCTGTTCGCCAACATGCAGAATGGAGTGCAGAATGGAAAGGGGAAAAGCTGGGGCTTATCGAAATGAGACAGCATTACAGCAATTATTTCCGTGGAGTCCCTCATTTCAAAGAATTCAGAAAAAAATTCCTTGAGGTATATACTTTGGAAGAAATGGATGTTTTAATCAAAGAAACACAGCAATTCTACGAAGAATATCAAGCACAGGTATAAATAAAAAAACCATCAAAATCTTGATGGTTTTTTTATGTTTTTAATAACTTCCTGATGAGGATTCGTTTTTAATCAATGCCAGCGCTGAGGAAGTTCCGATTCTCTTCACTCCCATGCTGATCATTTTTTCAGCATCTTCAGGGGTTCGTACGCCTCCGGCAGCTTTTACAGGTAGTTTTCCCGCATTATCCAGCATGATTTTAATGCCTTCAAATGTTGCTCCGTTAGGTTTTCCACCTTCAGTCTGGTAAAAGCCTGTAGAAGATTTTACAAAAATATTCGGGAGCTCATTTTCAGAGAAATTCTCTGCTGCCCAGGTTGAAATATTTTTGGTGATATCTGCGATCTGCTCATCGGTAAGTGCTGCAATTTCAATGATCCATTTAACCACTTTTTTATGCTGCAATCCGAGCTGAGTACATTGTACAAACTCTTTTTTTACCAGGTCCGAATCTCCTTTGAGATAGGCACTGTAATTAATCACAAAATCCAGTTCATCGGCTCCGTCCTCAATTGCTTTTGAAGCTTCCGCAAGCTTTTCGTCAATAGAATAGGTTCCTTCATGAAAACCTATTACGGTACCTACCGCAACATTTGAATTTCTTTCCTGAATATACTTTTTGATATCCTCTACATAATCCGGACGGATCATCACGGCAAAAATACCGTTGTCTATCGCTTCCTGCGCAAGTTCCTTATCTAATTGTAATGTTTCTTCGTTTGAGATTCCTGACTGTGCAGGTGTTTTCAAATAAGTTGAATCCAAATATTGGGCAATGTTCATAATCTTTATACTTTCAGTTGTCTGTAAATACCTTGTTCCAAAGATATGAAAGTTTCTGTTCTTGTCACCCCTTTAAACTTCTGAAGTTTGTTAAGAATCTGCATCAGATGGTCATTGTCTTTGCAAAGAACTTTTAAGAATATGGTATAGTTCCCGGTGGTATAATGGGCTTCTACTACCTCATTGACATCATGCAGAGACTTTACAACCTCCTGATAATGGCTGGGCTGATCTAAAAATACGCCGATATACGAAATTACTTTGTATCCTATTTTTTTAGGATTGAGGAAAGAAATGGAGTTTTCAATAACTCCTGCATGCTCCAGTTTTTTGATTCTCTGATGCACTGCCGTAGTGGAAATTCCAACATTCTTAGAGATGTGGGCTAACGATGTTTTAGCGTTATCCATCAGCATGTAAATGATCTCCTTGTCAATTGAATCTAAATGATAACTTGTGTTGCTTGAATTTTTCATTTTCTACTTTTTTATTATTTATGTTTTTGTTTCTTCAAATTGCACAAAAACCGGAAAGTGATCGCTGTATCCGCCCAAATACCGTGTACCGGCATAGGTTCGGAAGGGTCGTCCTTCAAAATTTCTTGTCCGGCTGCTTATTTTTTCAGAATTAAAAATTTGAGCATTCTGAAAGTTCAAAACATCATTGTCAATGAAAGATTTTGACATGATAATCTGATCATAAAGCAGACCTGACTTATAATGAAAAGTAGAATAATTTCTTGTAGAGAACAACTCTAGAAAAGGATTTACCAATACCTTCTCATGATCGTTGTCGTAGAGAATTTTTACTAAATTTTCATCATCCGGGTTTTCGTTAAAATCACCACACAATATCACATGTTCCTTTTCTTCAAGTACAATCCTCAAGATCCGTGAACGGATCTCATTAAGAATAAAGTCTCTTTTTGGCTTGTTAACGTCTTTTTCTCGCTTGGAGGGAAGATGGGCGATAAAAACATTAACAACAGTTCCTTTATATTTAATTTTAGAAAATAGTACGTCTCTTGTTGTGTCGTAATTTTCTGTGTTTTTTTTATTTATAATTTCAAAGAAGAAAGTAATAGTTTCTGAATCTATAATTTCCACTTTATTTTTATCATACAGCAGGGCTACATCCACCTTTCTCTCATCCATAGAATTGTAGTGTACAATCCCGTATTCTGAGTTAAAAGGTTCCATCTCCACCAGATCTTCCAAAACTTTCCTTCCGGAAACTTCTGACAACCCGATTAAAAATGGGAGGACACCATTTTCCTCCTTCATCAATTGGAAAACGTATGAAATTTTAAAAAGCTTGTTCCTATATCTTTGTTCGTCCCAATTTTTCAAGCCCGATCTCGTAGGATCTAATCTGTGGGCTGGTTTGGGATCAGGTAAAAATAAATTTTCGACATTGTAAAAAGAGAACATCTCCATCTGCACAAATTGCTATCTTAAAATTATCACTTTCTTTTCCGTTGTAAATTTATTATTTTTTTTCAAATTCCGTTAATTTATTTATAATATTTTTACATTAATGTTATACAATAAATGTACTTATTGAATAAAAAACATCAACAAGAAAGCTTTTATATGGCTAAATTATTAAGCATTTAAAATTATTAGAACAAAAATTAAAATTAAAACAATACATATTTCCCCATTAAATAAGAAAAATAATAACAAATTTTGAAATTAAAATTAATAATTTTCGCTTGTTTTGATTTTTACATCAATTCTTATTCCGTTTATTTTTAGCTTTTTAAATAAGTGAAAAAAATACTGATTTCAATTATTTCACTTATCATTTTTAAAGTAAATCCGGACGTTTTTCCTGGGTAATTCTTACTGCTTCTTCATGACGCCATTCTTCAATTTTGGCAAAATTGCCGCTTAACAGTATTTTTGGCACCTCTAAACCTTTATAAACTTCAGGTCTTGTATAGATAGGAGGTGAAAGAAGATCATCCTGAAAACTGTCCGTAAGCGCACTCTGCTCATCATTCAAAACTCCGGGAACCAGTCTTATAATGGAATCCGCAAGAACACATGCCGCCAGTTCTCCTCCGGTAAGCACATAATCCCCGATTGAAATTTCTTTGGTAATGTGAAGATCCCGAACTCTCTGATCAATACCTTTGTAATGACCACACAAGAAAATCAGGTTATTTTTTATAGAAAGGGAATTGGCAATTTTCTGGTTCAGGGTAACTCCGTCCGGTGTAAGATAAATCACTTCGTCGTACGTTCTCTGGGATTTAAGCTCAGAAATGCATTTATCTATAGGTTCTATCATCATCACCATTCCCGCTCCGCCTCCGTAAGGCTCATCGTCTACCTGTCTTTTCTTATTGATGGCCCAGTCTCTCAGCTGATGAAAGTGAACTTCTACCAAACCTTTATCCACTGCTCTTCTTAAAATAGAAGTATGAAACGGACTTTCCATCAATTCAGGAAGTACGCTTATTATGTCAATTCTCATTGTAATGTTCCGTTTTTCTTATTCGGTGAAATAATTAATCTTAAAGAAGAATCTTTGTTGAAGTAGCTCCACATCCAGTTGAAAAAGACGGCGAGTTTATTTCTCACACTCAGAATCAGCATCAGGTGAAGGAACATCCAGAAATACCACGCCAGGAATCCCTGGAATTTGATAAACGGAAGATCTACCACTGCTCTGTGCTTCCCAATGGTTGCCAGTGAGCCCTGATCCTTATATTCGTACTCCGTCCATTCACTTTCATTCTTCTTCAGGAAATTTTTCCCTAAATTTTTTGCTTGATTAATGGCTACGTTCGCTACCTGCGGATGTCCCTGCGGATACTTCGGGGTTTCCATATAGGCAATATCCCCGACTGCATAAATATTGTCGTAACCTTTTATTTTATTAAATCGATCTACTATGTATCTGTTTCTTACTAATTTTTCGTCCGGAAATCCGACTACCACATTTCCCGTAACCCCTGCTGCCCAGATCACATTATTGGACGGGATATCTTTTCCGCTCTTCATGTACACTTTATTACCATCATAATCCGTAACGATCTCGCCACTTAAGAATGTAACGCCAAGATCCTTAAGATATTTTTCAGACTTTTCCTGAGCCTCGCTGCTCATTACAGCGAGTGGTTTTTCGGTAGAACTTACCAGAATGATTTTAAGCTGGTCAAAATTCATGTAGGGATAGTCTCTGGGAAGAATTTCTTTTTTCATTTCCGCAAAAGCTCCCGCCAGCTCCACACCGGTGGGCCCGCTTCCTACAATAACGATATTCCAGTTACCGTCATCGCTTCTGCTTTTTTCGAGAATCAGCTTTTCGAAGGTCATCAGTATATGATTTCTGATCCCTATCGCCTCCTGGGTATTTTTCATCCCGAAAGCTCTAGATTCCATGTCTTTATTACCGAAGAAATTCGTTTTACAGCCGGTGGCTATGATGAGTTTATCATAGGTAAATTCCGCCTCATCCGTGATCACTCTGTTGTGGGCAGGATCGATCTCTTTTACTTCGGTAAGACGAAACTGTGTATTTCTGGATTGCTGAAAAATCTTTCTGAAAGGGAAGGAAATATTGGAAGGTTCTATCCTTCCGCATGCAACCTGATAAAAAAGCGGCTGAAACATATGATGATTCACCCGGTCCAGAACGATTACTTTTTTGTTCTTGTTATTTAACGTTTTTGCAAGCTGCAGCCCCGCAAATCCTCCTCCTATAATGATGATTTTTTCGCGTGTTTCCATAATACACAAATTTACTGATTTTATTTAGCATTTAGTAGTGAAAAAAGTTAGTTTTGCAAAACTTTATGACACCCAGAAAGTACACCAAAAAAACTGCCAAAAAGGTACATGAGAACCGTCGGAAGAATTATTTTTTCCGGAGAAAAGTAATATTAGCCGTTTTAATTATTGCTTTAATAGGGACCGGATTGTATTTGAAGCAGTCTATCAGCTATTATTACGCTTTATACTTTAATAAATTCAGTCATAAAAAACTTCACAACAGCGAAATAGAAACTTTAAGGATTCAGAAAATCCTGAGCTCCAATCTGGATAAAACTTATGGTTTTGACGTTTCCCATTATCAGAACAGAGAAGATATAAAATGGGACAGTTTAAGCATCGGAAACAAAACCATTCCGCTTGAATTTGTCGTCATGCGTGCCACCATGGGAAACAGGAATGCAGATAAACATTTTGATGAATTCTGGGTTAAAGCTCAAAAGCATAATCTCATCCGTGGAGCCTATCATTTTTACAGGGCAGATGAGGATCCTGTCATCCAGGCCAATAATTTTCTGGCGAATGTCAAGCTGGAAAGCGGCGACCTTCCACCGATTCTGGATATCGAAAAGATTCCGAAAAGAAAAACTAATAAAAAACTGATTGAGGATCTGAAAATATGGTGCAAGATTGTAGAGGAAACCTACGGTGAGAAACCGATCATCTACACCTACTATCACTATTACAAAGATTTCCTGAAGGGCGAATTCGAGGGCTATCCGCTCTGGCTGGCCAACTACAACGATGTCCCGTCTCCTACTCCCAATGATCACTGGGATTTCTGGCAGTTTACGGAAAACGGAATCGTTCATGGCATCAATACCAAAGTAGATCTTGATATTTACAACGGAAGTACATGGTCTTTGAAAAGACTGACGCTGGATTAGAAGGAAGAAAGAGGGAAGCTGGATGATGGAAATTTTTGAAGCCCGAACGACTACTCTCCCCTAACTTATTTATTTTTAAATCCATTTGATAATTTCATGAAACGTTTAACAGAAGTTAATCGTCTATAATATCTCCCAACCTCCATCTTCCCTCTCCCATCTTAAAATTATTTCCCCAGAAACTTCAAAATATCTGCATTCAATTCATCTGCTTTTTCAAGAGGAATCATATGGGTGGCATCTTTGTAGATCTTAAGTTCAGCATGTGGAATTTCTTTGGCCATCATTTCCGTATGATCCTGTTTGATCACATCTTTATCCCCTGCAATCACCAAAACCGGGTTTTGTATTTTTGAAAGATCTTTTTTGCTGATGTGTGGCTCTTTCAGCATAATCGTTACCAATCTGCGTTCGTCGAATTTCTCCGGTTTGTTTTCAATATTCAGGACCAAAAGCTGGTTTTTCAAGTGGTTAACCAGTCTTTCATCAACGCCTTCAGGAAAAGTATTCGCTCCGATGGCTATTAATTTATTAAGATATTCAGGATATTTTAAAGCAAACTCAAGTCCTGTGATTCCACCATCGCTCCAGCCGGCAATATTAATTTTCTTTAATCCCAGTTTATCTGCAAGTGCTTTTACATCATCTGCAAATTGGATATAGGTAAATTGTCTGTGAGAAGTATCAGTACTCTTACCCTGACCTCTGGTATCTACCACAATCACTTTGAATTGTTTCGAAAGAACCGGAATCTGCTGATAGAAATCTTTTATGCTCCCTGAATTTCCATGCAGAAGAAAAAGAGGCTCTCCTTCGCCGTAGGTTTCGTAATAAAGTTTTGTGTCTTTTAATTCAATATAATTACCTGCCGATTCATTTTTTCCATAACCGGAATTTTCAGATACTGCTTGATATTGGGACACATCAGAAACCAGCCCTTCAAGGTCATCCCCTAAAGCAGCTGCTTCATCTTTGGTATTTTTTGCACTTTTATCCACTTTTACATCTATATTGATCGCTGGTGCCGCCAGTGTCATTTTGTGCCAATCTCCATAAAACTTCCTCATAAATCCTGTCCGGAACAACGCTGCACTGATATTAATCCTTCCATCAAATTCTTTCAAAAACTGAATTCCGACAAAGAATTTCCCCTGCACCCAAATATTATGCTCGTTGACATCCAGTGTATAGGTTCCGTCTTTGATCATATCCTGCGTAAGTTCCACTGTAATTTGTTCATCCAGAATATTTTCAGCGGGAAATCCGTTTTTCTCACTGTAAATACTATACCGCATCAACACCGGTTTATCGGAAGTGTAGCTGGCAATATTCAGATTGATATTCTTGATCTTGGATCGTTTGCTGGCATTAAATTCCAAAGCCGTTTCACCAAGAAAATCTTCTTTTCTGAATTTAGGATTCACGGAATACAGGACACTTTTCGTCTTGGTATTGACGCCCCAGTTTTTATCAACCAGTTTCTTAACTTTAATGTTGACTTCTTTTATATTCTTAACCTTTTCTTTTAAAAATATCTGCCTGCGATCCTGCTTTCTGAAATTTTGTACGGTTTCAGCATATGGTTCATAGCCGGGAACTTCTATTCTTAGTTTTCTGGAAGCATCCAGTCCGGAAAGATCAATGGAAAAATTCCCCTTGTCATCGGAAACTGTTCCAGCACTTTCTTTTTCTATGCCAATTTTAACGTAAGGAACAGGTTGGTTTTCATTTTTAGAAATTATCGTTCCGGAAATCACCTGCGCATGGAAAGAATAAGCTGCTAAAACAAAGAATAAAGCATTGAGTTTTTTCATGGTATAATTTTGATGCAAAATTCTTTATTTCCGGCATTCAACACTCATAACAGCTTATTAAATTTAATAAGTCTTTAGTTAAACTTTCTCTAAAATATCACTGATTTGTGATCCGAATTCTAAAAAATGTATAAACTTTCCTTTTTTACAGGATATTCATGATATCTTCCCATGAATGTACCCTTTTGTAATTTTCATTTTCAATCAGCTCGTTGTGTGGCTGGGTAAAAATTAATTTTTCGCCGGAAAAATGATCCAGGTTTTTAGGATAATCATCGATCATTACATCTCCGTGGACTACTCTTTTACTTCCGCATAAAACAATTTGCTCCCAGCTGATAAACGGAAAATGCTCTGCCAGCCAGTCAAATTTTTCTCTTAAACTATTAGGAAACTCCATTCCGGCTGAAACAATATAGAGTTCATATTTGCTATTGATATATTCCAAAGCTTCACGGCTTCCTTCCATTACCGGAAGTGTTCTGAAAAAACCTACTTCATTAACGTGTTTCTTTCCATTCGGGAATGCTTCAATTTCAGGCAGTCCTGCGAGACCACTGATCTCAATTTCCTTTCCGGAGTCTCTTTTTTCAAACGTCACCAGCTGATGGTACACATCCGCCATTACCCCATCCATGTCGACAATTACTTTTTTCATTATTTAAAATCAGATTTAGCATTATTTGGCATCAAAAATCAAGCCTTAGCTCATTCAAAATTAGGGAATGTGTTTGGGGAAATTTACTTTATGGGATTAAATAAATCTTAATTTTAAGGGATGGAGATGGATGAGGGAAGATGGGAGTTATTGAAACCGAAAGCATGACTAGATCACAGTCCTATTAGTTTTTCAAAAATACTTCATCAGATTTTATGTTAACTATTAAAATTATTGTCCAATAGTAACGTCCAGCCTCCCTCTTCCATCTTCCCTCTTTCATAAATTTGAACACATGAACATGATTAGGTCAAACTTTTCTAGTTACATTTTCGTACTTTTGCCGCTCAATACAAAATCAATATCAAACCATTACATTCCAATGAATTACGTTTCTGTCGAAAATCTCACTAAATCTTATGGCGTCAAAGTCCTGTTCGAAAATATTTCCTTCCATGTCAATGAAGGGGACAAAATAGCCATTGTTGCCAAAAACGGAAGCGGAAAATCTACCCTTCTTAAAATATTAATGGGGAAAGAAATTGCAGATAGCGGAACCGTAAATATTAATAAAGACATCCAGGTGGTTTTATTCGACCAGGAAATCGAGTTTGATTCTGATCTTACCATTGATGAGTTTATGATGACGCTGGATTCTGCGCCTATTCAGGCTCTGAAAAATTATCATAAATCACTGCTTTCCACAGATTATGATTTCATTGAAAAAGCTTTGGCTGAAATGGAAATTCACAAAGCGTGGGATCTGGAGAATGATATGAAACAAATTCTTTCCCAGCTGAAAATCACGGATCTGGAGGCTAAAATGGGAACGCTTTCCGGAGGGCAGATCAAACGTGTGGCTTTGGCGAAATTACTGACTGAAACCAGAGCGGAACACCGTCATACCCTTCTGATCATGGATGAGCCTACCAACCACCTTGATGTAGAGATGGTAGAATGGCTGGAAAGTTATCTGAGTAAAGCAAAAATTACATTAATCCTGGTCACTCACGACAGGTATTTCCTGGATGCTGTTTGTGGAATTATCTGGGAAATGGAGGATAAAAACCTGTATTTCCATAACGGTTCCTATGCGACTTATCTTGAAAACAAAATGATCCGTGAGGATAATATGAATTCCACCATCGACAAAGCCAATAATCTTTACAGAAAAGAACTGGAGTGGATGAGAAGACAGCCCAAAGCGAGAACGACAAAATCGAAATCCAGACAGGATGACTTTTATGAAACTGAAAAAATAGCGAAAACCGATACCAGAAAAGAATCTCTGGAACTCGATTTCGAAATGAAGAGGCTTGGAAACAAAATTCTTGAGCTTAGAGATATTTCCAAAAGCTATGGTGATAAATTATTATTAAAAGATTTCAGCTATCAGTTTCAAAGAGGCGAAAAAGTAGGAATTGTAGGGAAAAACGGTGCCGGAAAATCTACTTTACTGAACATTATTCAGGGACTTGAGCCAAAAGATTCCGGAGAAATTGAAACCGGAGAAACCATCAAGTTCGGCTATTTTTCACAGAAAGGACTGAAATATAAAGAGGACGAAAGAGTCATTGATTTCATTAAAGAAATTTCTGAGAACTTTCCTTTGGCTAATGGGAAAACGATCTCTGCATCGCAATTCCTTAGATTATTCTTATTTGATGATCAGACGCAGTATTCGCCGATTTCAAAACTTTCGGGTGGTGAAAAAAGAAGACTGCACCTGATGTATATCCTGTACCAGAATCCTAACTTTTTAATATTTGATGAGCCTACCAACGACCTTGATCTTCCGACGCTGACTGTACTGGAAAACTTTCTATTGAATTTCCAGGGAAGTTTGATTATTGTTTCTCACGACAGGTATTTCATGGACAGAATTATTGACCATGTTCTGGCTTTTGAAGGAGAAGGAAAAATCAGAGATTTTATAGGAACTTTCTCCGAATACAGAGAAGCGAAAAACCGTGAGGATGCACAGGGAAAAAATGCAGCCCCTAAGCCGGAACCTGTAAAAGAAATTGTGGCAGCAACACCGGAAGTTTCTCAACCTGCTTCCCCAAAAAGAAAAATGTCTTTCAAGGAACAGCGAGAACTGGAAACGATAGAAAGAGAAATGCCTGAGCTTGAAGAAAAAAGAACCAAGATCATGGATCAGCTTAATAATGAAACGGAATACGAAAAGGTAGCCAAGCTTTCTGCAGAATTGGAAACCATTTCTGAAAAGCTGGAGGAATATGAGATGAGATGGCTAGAGCTTCAGGAAATTTAAAAAAGTTAGAGGGTTTTAGAGTAAGAGTGTATTAGGGTTTAGACCCAACGCTTTTACTCTAAAACCCTCCCACTCTCAAACTCTCCTACAAATAAACCACTTTCTCCCCTTTCGAACTCTCCAGAGAAGCATCAATGATCTTCATATTCTGCACCACTTCTATTCCCTGAGACGGCAGCGCATATCCAAAGACAATATATTCATAGATCTGCTGATAATAATCCATATAATTTCCGGGATCGCTGGACGTGAGTATTCTTTCTGTTTCTGAATTTTCATTTACATAATTTAAAATTCCGTCTGTTCCCTGTAATGGCTTCGTCCATTCATTCCCGTAAGCAGGTATAGATCCAGCCACCAATTCATTTTCCTGATTATCGGTTCTTTCCTGCAGGAAACTTCCTTTTTCTCCGTGAATAGTATAAGCGTAGTGCGCTTCTTTCGTAAAGACCGATGATTTCAATCTTACCCTTAAATTATCCTTATAATATAATAAGATCTCAAAATAGTCATTGGCATATTCCTCACCCTTCATAGAAAACACATCTGCGAAAAGCTTTTCCGGATATCCGAAATACTGTACCGCCTGATCTACAAGATGGGCACCCAAATCGTGAAGTGATCCCGAACCGGTTTGCTGCGGATCTTCCTTATGCTGTTTTCCGCTTGGTGCCGTACGGAATCTGTCGAAGCGGATTTCAGCTTCCTTGATCTCACCTAGTTTTCCTTCATTCAATATTTTATGAACCTGTAAAAAATCACGGTCAAATCTTCTGTTTTGATAGACGCTTACAAATAATCCTTTTTCTTCCGCCAGATTTACCAGCTGTTCTGCTTCGGAAACAGTGACTGTAAAGGGCTTTTCAACGATTATATTTTTCCCGGCCTCGAGCGCCATTTTTGCATATTCAAAATGCGTCTGTACCGGTGTATTGATGATTACAAGCTCAATATCTGCCTTCTGAAGCATTTCCTCCACCGATCGGTAAATGGTAGCTTCCGGATATTTTTCCTTAGATTCTTCTTTGCTTCTCTCTACGACAGCAGCCATAAAAAATCCGGGATGTTCTTTCAAAAACGGAGCATGAAATACTTTTCCGCTCATTCCAAAGGCACAAAGTCCTGCTTTTACCAATTGCATATGTATATTTTTTTAACAAATATATTTAATAATCCTCAGTTTAGCAGCTTCTGACGACAACAGCTATTTTTATCACATCTTCAAAATATGATAAAAATCATTTTATTATTTTTATTAATTCTAAATTAATGCTTTCCGAATTCTTATTTTTGCCGCTATTTAAAACTGTTCTACATAAAAATAAGAAATGAAAAAACAACTAGCTTCTTTAGGATTTTTATTGGCGGCCGTATCTTTAAGTGCCCAGATGAAAAACCTTGAAACCGATACCATCAGGTCTCAAACCATTGAAGACATTAATCTTCACAAAACAGGAAATCCCAACCAGGCAAAAACATCATCTACGAAGTCTGCCCTTACGGTTATGGAAAATCCTCAGGCCATCTCCATCGTAACACACGAAATCATCGAGCAGCAGCAGGCAAAACAACTGAGCGATGTTATTCAGAATATCAACGGGATGTACGTGACTTCATCCAGAGGAAATTCTCAGGACAGTTTTGGAGGCCGTGGTTTTATTTTAGGTAACGATAACGTCTTTAAAAACGGAACGAGAGTTAACAGCGGAGTATTTCCTGAAGTAAGCGGTTTGGAAAGAGTTGAGGTATTGAAAGGAGCTAATGCTATGCTTTACGGAAATACGGCTGCAGGGGGAATCATCAATATGATCACCAAAAAACCTAAATTCAATTTCGGAGGAAGCATAGGACTAAACGGAGGAAGCTGGAATTCTTATAAGCCAACGGTTGATATTTATGGTCCGTTATCTAAAAATATTGCATTCAGAATAAACGGAGCTTATGAATATGCTGAAAGTTTCAGAGATGTGGTACAATCTGAGAAATATTATTTTAACCCTTCATTCTTATTTAATTTAAGTCCGAAATCTCAGTTAATTGTAGAGGCCGATTATCTTAAGAATAATTTCACTCCGGATTTCGGGATTGGTTCTATTACCAACAAAGATCTGAGCTATTCTATGAACAATTATGTGGACAGGAATACATTTTTCGGTAATGACTGGCAATATCAAAATGTAGAACAGGCGTCTACCAATGTGACATTCAACCATGAAATAAATGCTAACTGGACCTTAAATGCAGTTGCTTCTTACCAAAACTATGTAAAAGACTATTTCTCATCCGAGCGTGTGCAGTGGACCTATGAGAAAAAAATATCCGAGACCCGTCTATCGTGGGCAAGACCTTTTAATAAAACCAATAACAGAAGTAAATATGGTTCTGCACAGGTGAATATTAACGGTGAATTTAACACGGGAAAAATAAATCATAAATTGTTAATCGGAGCAGATGCTGACTACAATCAGGCAGATGCTTACGCTTTCAATGTTATTGCTCCTGTTAATGTTCTGTTCCTTGATGATCCTTCAACATGGGGGAATATGGCAATGCCGGACAGCGGTGAAAATGCACTGACAAGAATTAATACAAGAAGAGCCGGTGTTTATGTACAGGATTATATCAGCCTGACCAAACAGTTTAAAGTAATCGCAGGTGTCCGCTGGTCTTATGTGGAAAATATGCCTTCTATAAAGACTACTTATGCAACGGCAACAAAGCCATTGGATAAAAGCTTTGTACAAAACTCTGCAACTTCTGATCAGGCATTCTCTCCAAAGTTAGGGGTGGTTTATATGCCTAATGATAATCTTTCTGTATTTGCCACTTATACCAATTCATTTATTTCCAATGCAGGATATATGTCTGATGAAATCGGTTCTTTAGATACTTCAGGTACGCTTGCGCAGGTGAGAGACAGAGTGAATACCCTTCAGAAACAAGGTATCAGCCCGACTACTATTGATCAATATGAAATCGGAGCAAAGAAAAACCTTTGGAATAGTGCCCTTGCTATTAATCTTACGGTCTATCAGATTTTACAAAATAATAACTATCAGAACTTCTTTTACGTAGATAATACGGGAACTGTACAAACCCCTGATACTAATCTTAAGGAATTTGCGGGTAAAATGAGAAGCCGTGGTGTTGAGGTGGATATTACAGGAAATCCTACAGAAAACCTTTCTATTATCGGTGGTTTCTCCTACAATAATTCAGTTTATATCGATACCCCTGAAAAAGGATATGTAGAAAAACAAAGACTGGTAAGAACTCCAGCTACTACAGCCAATGCATCTGTGTTTTATAAATTCACCAATTATGCAAAAGGATTAAAAGTAGGAGCCGGTATTTATTATATCGGAGACAGAATAGCCGGTTGGAATGATTCAAAATCTACGAATGTCACCAGAAAGGATGTAACAAGAATGTTCGAATTAAAAGATTACACCACAGTAACTGTTTCTGTAGGTTACGAGTGGAAAAAATTCTCTATTCAGGGGAAAGTGGGGAACCTATTCGATGTAGTGAACTATAACGTACACGAAAATTATTCTGTAAACCCTATTACTCCGAGAAATTATTATTTCACATTGACATATAAACTTTAGAATTAAAGACCGGAATAATTTCATCAATCAAAGGGGAAATTGCATTTTTGCAGTTTCCTTTTTTAAATTAAACAAAACAATACGATATGGATAAGATCAAGGACACGAGAACTTTTATGAGAATTACGCACCGTTATCTGGGGTATTTTCTGGCAGGAATAATGGCAATATATGCATTAAGCGGGGTTCTCCTCGTTTACAGAGATACCGATTTTCTAAAAAAAGAAAAGAAATATGATAAAACAGTTGCCGTCAATCTTTCAGAAAAAGAACTGGGAAAAGAACTGAAAATCAAAAACCTTGAGGTAGAAAAGACTGAAGGAAATATCCTGTACTTTAAACAGGGAACGTACGATGCAGCATCCGGAAAGGCAAAATATACCAAAAAGGAACTTCCTTTTGTTCTGGACAAGATGGTGAAACTTCATAAATCCCAGTCAAAGGAAACATTGTCACCTCTGAATACATTTTTCGGGATCTCTTTATTTTTCTTTGTGATCTCCAGTTTCTGGATGTTCAATCCAAAGACAAAAGCCTTTAAACGAGGAATCAAATTTACGATTGCAGGCCTTATCATTTCAGTGATTCTTCTGTGTATATAAATTGTGGTATCATCAAAAAAATGACCAAATAATTCACATTCCGATTCCTTCAAAATTAACACTTATTCTGAGTTTTTATCTAAAATTAAGAAGCTTGGCACATTTCTTGTTTTTTATTTAATCTACAAATGATAACATTTAATTATTAAAATAATAAATTATGAAAAAACTAATTTTTGCAGGAATATTAGCAGCAACAGGTTTGGCTGCAACAGCTAATGCTCAGATTCAAAAAGGTAACTGGCTTGTAGGAAGTAAATTGATATCCAGTAATTTTGGATTAAACACCGGAGGAGGTTATAATATTGCTATACAGCCACAAGGTGCTTACTTTATACAGGATAATGTTGCTGTAGGTGGATATGTAGACTTAGGAATAAATAAAGTTACCAACGGTAGCCCTACTGAATTCACTTATGGTGTAGGAGGTTTGGGACGTTATTATCTATCACCGGGAGAAAAAGGTGTGGATAACTTGCTTCACCACGGAAGATGGTTCCTTGAAGGTAACGTAGGTATCGGAGGAAGATCAGTAGAAAATGCAGATTCTACAACCGGTTTAGATTTTGGTGCAGGTCCGGGTTATTCTTATTTCATTACTCCAAATATCGGTTTGGAAGGTTTAGTGAAATATAAAGGAAGAGCTGGATTTGGTAGCGAAGGATTAAATTCCAACATTACTTTTAACTTAGGATTCAGTATTTACTTACCTACTTCAAAAGCTAAGGAAGTAGCGAATGATGTAAGAAATTAATCATTTCAACTTACCGAATAAAAAAATGAAATCGCCCCGAAATATTTTTCGGGGCGATTTTCGTACAAATTAAAACTAAACTATAAAAAATCAAATAAATCATGTATTGGGTTGGGGCGTATATCTCAGATACGGCTTTACTTCTGTCACTCCTTTCGGAAATATCTTTCTGGCATCTTCTGTAGAAATCGCCGGTGGTACGATAACGTCTTCACCGTTTTCCCAGTTGACAGGAGTTGCTACTTTATGTGAATCAACCAGCTGAAGAGAATCAAGCACTCTCAGGATTTCATTAAAATTCCGTCCCGTAGAAGCTGGATAAGTAATGATCAGTCTTACTTTTTTATCCGGATCAATGATCAGCAGAGAACGTACAGTAGCAGTCACTGAAGCATTCGGGTGAATAAAATCATAAAGCTCTGAAATTTTTCTGTCCTTGTCTGCAATAATAGGAAACTGTACATCCGTATTCTGGGTTTCGTTGATATCTTTGATCCAGCTCTGATGATCTTCTACTCCATCTACACTCAGGGCAATCACTTTCGTTCCTCTCTTCTCAAATTCTGATTTAAGCTTTGAAGTGTACCCAAGTTCCGTAGTGCATACCGGCGTATAATCTGCAGGATGAGAAAACAGAATCCCCCAGGAATTCCCTAAAAATTCGTGAAATTTAATATCCCCTGAAGAAGTCTCTGCCTGAAAATCCGGTGCTGTATCTCCTAGTTTAATTGACATAATATTCTGCTTTGTTAGTCTACAAATTTAGTAGACTTTTTGGAACTGGCAAAATTTTTGTTGAAAATTTATATCTTTAATTAAAATTTTATTCATGCAGAACATTGAACACAGCTACATAGACGTTATTTACAGGGTTTTGGAAAGCTGGTATATGAGGTTTGCCGAGCTTACACCGAAACTTATCGTCGGAATTGTAGTCTTCCTATTTTTTCTTATTACCAGTAAATACCTAAGTTTAGGAGCGGTAAAACTATTTCACAAATTTTTCCCGAAAAGTAAGAAAGAAGGCTCTCTGGTCACTTTAATAGGCGTTTTCAGATTTCTGATTATGATGATGGGGAGTTTTATTGCCCTCGAAATTATGGGCTTTAGCGGTTTTCTCTGGAAGTTTATCGGAAGTTTAGGGGTAGCCGGGGTTATTGCCGGGGTGGCCTTGAAAGATCTGGTATCGAGTATTTTTTCAGGAATGCTGATCGGAATCGATAAAGCCTTTAAAGTGGGAGATTATATTACCATCGGGAATCATTCGGGTACAGTTCAGGAAATCGGTTTTTTAACGACCAAACTCATTACAGATGACGGGAAAAAAGCGTATATCCCGAACCAGGTCATTTTTAATGCACCTTTTTACAATATTACAGCATCGCCGCAGCGTCGAATTATTCTGAATTTTGAAATTCCTGCAGATGAAGATATCACCAAGGCACAGAAAGGAATGCTGGATGTTATTAAGAACCTTGACAGTGTAGACAGACTGGATACTTCAGAAGTTATTTTCACAGACCTGAAACAGGGCAATTTTAACCTCCAGGCCAAATTCTGGATGAAGGTAGGCGCCAACATGGTTCAGCTGAAAAGTGAGGCTTATCTGAAGATCAAGCAACGTCTGGATTCTGACAACATTCAGCTGGTAACACCTACGAGCATCAGCATCACGAATGGGGAATCTCCTCCTGCCGAAAATCAGGACAAATAAATATCGACCGCTTTTTTAAGCGGTTTTTTTATACCTCAAATTATTTATGATGTTTGAATTGAAGGCTATCTTTCTGATGCATTTTAACCACGGAATCATTTGGGGCTAAGGGAGCACCCAATACATAATTTTCATTTTTAGGAATAGAATCTTCTTCAATTTTAGTCTCCCCAATGGTAGCACAAGCTTCCTCTTTTGGTTTTGAGCAGCCTGTCAAAAATAGGATCATAGAAAAGACAGCCAATGTTATTCTGCTGTTTTGAAAATTTTCAGGAATGTATTTCAAAAACCGGCTTTTTAACATCTCCGATTTTTCAACCTCTACCTCCAATTGATGATTGAAAAATCTTCCACAAATATCTGTGCCCTGGTTCTGTTTGAAAATAGATTCAATTTCTTCAGATTTCTTTTGTGTAAAATCAATCACGCATTTACTGCAAACGGAGCAGAATTTTCCATGCTGGTGAGAAGGCATTGTTTCCCAGCTTTCGGAACAAGGATTGGGAATGTATATTTTTTTCATCATACTATGTAAGAATAAATTGAACTACAATTTTTTTTAATGTTAAACACTTTAGAACACTTTAGTTTTAAAAGTTTTACCATCCTGAAAGTGATAAGATCACATAAGCAAAAAATCAAAAATTTTCGTAAGAACTGAAGTGTTCTTTCCATGCGTAATCTATTTAACTTTAAAATAAATTAAGTGTCCAATAAAACCTTTTGACTTATATCTTCTTATTTCTCAAAGATTTCCCTGATGGGACAGATTCTCATCTTACGCTTTTTAAAACATTAAGATCAATCAAGGATTTTGTGGTTAAAAAGAAAAAACCGTTCCAAAATGGAACGGTTTCTCAATTTATCTAAAAGTTCAGCTTATGCTAAAACTTCTTTTACTTTGTTTGCTGCTTCTTCCAAAGTAATTGCAGAGTGTACAGGAAGACCTGACTCGTCAATTAATTTTTTAGCTTCTACAGCGTTAGTTCCCTGTAATCTTACGATCAATGGAACCGGAAGGCTACCCATCGCTCTGTAAGCGTCTACAACTCCCTGAGCTACTCTGTCACATCTTACGATACCTCCGAAGATGTTGATAAGGATTGCTTTTACGTTTGGATCTCTAAGGATGATTCCGAAAGCAGTCTGAACTCTCTGAGCATCAGCAGTACCTCCTACGTCAAGGAAGTTCGCAGGGCTACCACCAGATAATTTGATGATATCCATAGTTGCCATGGCAAGACCAGCTCCGTTTACCATACAAGCAACGTTACCGTCTAGCTTTACGAAGTTAAGACCAGCTTCACCAGCTTCTACATCCATTGGATCTTCTTCTCTTGTATCTCTTAAAGCTTCAAGATCTTTGTGACGGAACAATGCGTTGCCATCTAAAGTTACTTTAGCATCTACAGCGATAATTTTGTTATCAGAAGTTTTCAAAACCGGGTTGATTTCGAAAAGAGATGCATCAATTCCTGTATAAGCATTATAAAGAGATGCAATGAATTTTGTGAATTCTTTGAAAGCATTTCCTTCAAGACCTAGGTTGAAAGCAATTTTTCTAGCCTGGAATCCCTGAAGACCTAAAGCAGGATCAATGATTTCTTTGTGGATCAAATGAGGAGTTACCTCAGCTACATGCTCGATATCCATACCACCTTCAGTAGAATATACGATGGTGTTTTTACCTTCAGCTCTGTCTAAGAGAATAGAAACATAAAATTCTTTAGTTTCAGATTCTCCAGGATAATAAACATCTTCTGCAACCAAAACAGAGTGTACTTTTTTACCTTCAGCAGAAGTTTGTGGAGTTACCAACTGCATTCCGATAATGTTTTGAGCGTTTTCTTTAAGTTTATCCATGTTTGGAGAGAACTTTACACCGCCACCTTTACCACGTCCACCTGCGTGAATTTGTGCTTTTACTACCCAAGCCTGAGCTCCGGTTTCAGCAGTCAATTTTTCAGCAGCTGCTACAGCTTCTTCTACATTGTTCGCTACGAAACCACGTTGGATAGCAACTCCGTACTTTGATAAAATCTCTTTTGATTGATACTCGTGAAGATTCATATTATTTTTATTATTTTATTTTAAAATTTAAAGGTTGACAAATTTACTAAAAAGACATGGAAGTTCAAGTTTATTGACTTAAAAATTAAGGCACAGGAAACTTGATTTTTAACATATCCTCCGAATTTGCTTTATTCTTCGGATAATTTTTCAGACTGTGAGCCGATGAACGGAATTTTCGGAGCCAGAAAATAGCCTGTTAAGCTTGCAAAAAGTATCGGAACGAAATAAGTAAAGCCGGTTAAGGTTCCCAGAATAATTGTCGTACTCATAGGTGTTCTGGTTACGCAGGCATTAATGGCAGCCATACAGCTTACAATTGCTAAAGTGGTATCAACAGCCGGAAATAGCTGGTGAATGATCAGTCCTAAAGTGGTTCCCACAAAAAATAACGGAATAATGAAACCGCCTCTCCATCCTGAAGTTACGGTCACGGCAATCGCTATAATTTTAAAAACAAGGATCACTATTAAAAAGTTCAGTGCGAAATTTCCATTGATCAGCTCATTAATTTCATGATGACCGAAGTATCTTGTAATCGGGAAATTGTAGGCAATGACTCCTAAAATAATTCCTCCCACTAAGGTTTTTATATAAATGGGAAGCTGTCTGTATTCGAAAACCTTTTTGAAAAATTTAACCACAAAAATGAAGATCCATCCGAAAATAGTGGCCACTACACCAAATAAAAAGGCATAGATGAAATCGTATACTCCCGAATAGTGATAAGCCTTCAGATCCCATGTTGCGCCTATTCCCAAATGAATAATCAGAGCAAACATCACATAGCTGAAACAGCTGGCCACCAAAGCAGGAATAATAGCTCTGTAATACTCCACCGCATGTTTGTGATGCAGAATTTCAAGCGAGAAGAGACTTCCTCCAAGCGGCGCCCCAAACAAAGCCGTAAAACCTGAAGCCATTCCCGCAATACTCAGGGAACGCAGCTCCTCTCCTTTCAGTCTGAAAATTTTACCAAGCCAGGTTCCAGTAGATCCGGTGACCTGAACCAAAGGTGCTTCGGGACCGAGACTTCCTCCTGATGCCACACAAAACAGGGACGAAAGGATCATGGAAGGATTGTTTTTAGGATCCAGCTTTCCTTTATTAAATCTAATATTATTAACGATCAAATGAATTTCTCCGGGATCTCCTATAAAGTGAATAACAAGTCCCGCCAACAAACCACAGATAGCCATGGTAGGAATCACCATCCATCCCTGAAACTGTACTAAAAACTCTGTAAAATGCTCCAGTACGATCCAGTAACCGCCGGCAATCGCGCCACCAACAAGACCAGTAAAAGCCCACATGAAAAAAGTTCTGCTGAATACAAACGGATTGAACCTTATAGGCTGATCCAGAAGATTGAATGTTTTTATTAGCCGTCTCCTTCTATTGATTTTCATTTAATTTATTTTAAATATTAAAGGAACCTCATCATTTGTTTTTACTGTTTTTGAATATCTCCCTATCCACGATAACTTCTCAAAGTACGTGTTACGATCTATTCAAATCTTACTACGATCGGTTGGGAAAACTGTTGGATAATTGGCTTTTTGTTATACATCAACGGTTCCTCCAAAGATCCGATGGCATACAGAAACAGTGCACTGATGATATTGAATTCTGTACCGGATGAACCGCTGTATTTTACTTTTTTGAATTTTCCATCCACATCAATGATGAAATTCAATTTACATTGGTACACGCCTTCACTGCTATCTTCTATTAAATAAACCGGAAAATCAGCAGTCAAACGTTTTTTTAAGTCTGTAAGCTGTTGATAATTTTCAATTTGAGTAATATCAACAATTTTAGTTTTTGTTTCATTTTGAGGAGGAGCTTCTCCGGGCGACACGGTGTTTGTTGGTACCTCGCCCGTTGCTTTAAATGAAATACCGGTATCAGACTTCCCGGTAATTACATCCTTGTCATAGATACTCTGGTACAGGTTTTTCAGATTCTGTATTTTTTCAATGTAAAAAACTCTGTATTTTTCACTGTATACAACAGAATTCTTTTTGTAATCATAATGGCTGATGCTATCCGAAAAACGCTTTTGAATATTTTTCACTTCTACTAAAATATGTCCATTCAGTAATTTTCCCTTCGCCTGGGCTTCCAGCTTCTGAACACTTAGTAAAAAGAAAAGGAACATCATCAAAAAGCTTGTAAGACGGGTATTCATTTTTAAATTTTTCGGTGAACCACTCTTATAAAGTGAGTATATTTTATTCTGCAGACTGAACTGCAATAATTATATTTTTGTCTTGGCGAAATACCAAATCAGCATTCCCCAACTTAGAATCATAAACAAGCCTCCAAGTGGAGTAATGGGACCTAAAAACTTCAGGTTAGCGCCCAGATAGTCCTGTAAGCTCAGGAAATAAATACTGAAAGAGAACAATATCGTTCCTGCAATCATGAAAATAGAAATCCATTTTTGTGATGAAGTATCAAATTTCAAAATGTATCCTACAATCAATAAAAAGAAGGCAGCATACATCTGATACCTCACTCCCGTTTCAAAACTCTCCAGTCTTTCCACAGATAATATTTTTTTTAAAGCGTGTGCCCCGAAAGCTCCGAGAATAACCGATAGCATTCCATAGGCAGCACCGAAAATTAAAGTAATTGTTTTCATTTTATAATTCTTCTAATTCTAGATTTAAATATTTTTTTGTTTTGTAATCCTGCCACGTTCCTGTGATCGTGTTCCCTTTCATCTCAGCTTCTATTAAGCCTGTCACCATCCATTGTCTGGCTTCTTCGCTGTAATATTCACTTTCTGTGATGGACATATGATTTCCTTTCATCTTACCGTTCCATTCGAGCAATCTTTTATTTTTATCATACCAGTACGAAGCGTTAAAACTTGCCTCGCCACCTTTTTCATCATACAAACGTTTAATAAGAACTGTAATGGGGTATTTTCCATCAATTTTTCCTTTATACAGTTTATTTCTGAAACTTGTTTTATCTACCTTTTCAGAGCCGGACACTAAATCTTTAGCATAAGAACTCCAATATTTCTCCAGAACTTTATACGAAAATTCAACGACAGGATGATCCAGTTCATCCAATGCTCTCGTGGCATGATTGGAACATCTGGGCGCAATAAACTTCAGCTTATCTTTTGCGAAATAATATTCTATATCGTCTAAACCATATTCAGTAAAGCAGCCTTCATAAAGACCTATCTGCGCCAGAACCTCATCAGAAGGATTTTTTTCTGCTTTTAACACGCCAATAAAATCAGTAATCTGTTTTTTTATTTCTTTCCGAATCAGGCCTTCTATTGTTTTTGCAGCTTCCGGCCGGAAAAGATCCTGAACATTGATATAATTTCCTGTTCTCAGGTCAAAATTCTTGGCGATAAAAAAAATCTCCGGATAAGCTCCCGAAGCTTCACCCTCCATTGTAATACTCAGAATATGGTCAGGGGATTCCATTTTTTCCCAACTGTAATAATCTACATAATTGGAGTAAGAATTGGTAGCCGTGGAAGCCCGTTTAAAAGGATTTCCACCGGAATTCGGAACATATTCCAATTCACTTACCTGCAGAAAAGTATTGATCTTATTCTCAAGCAAAGGCTTTCCGCTGTAAGAAATTAATGGAAAATAATGATTTTCAGAGGCAGGCGGCAGGTTATTGATCTTCACATTTTTTTGCTGTGAAAAACTTAAACCTGAAATCAAAAGGAAGAATAGAAGATTCCGTTTCACTATTTCGATTTTATATAGATTAAAATAAGTTTCGCTACCAACGTTGATATCCCTAATATAATAAAGACATTGGAAAGCTTTTTAGAATTTCTAAAGCCCGGCGATGTCGTTTTCTTTAAAAAGATCCCGAAGATGATGAATACAATGGGTAAGATGATCTGCAGCATTATTGAGCTCTTAATCTGTTAAACTCATGAATAACCTCATGATGGCTTACTGTTTTATCTTTAAAATAAGTCACAAAATGCTGTTTTTCCGCTTCTGTAGCGCCCATCTGGTTGAGAATATTCAGCAAGTGCATTTTCATATGTCCCTTTTGGATCCCTGTAGTGACCAGAGAGCGGAGCGCTCCGAAATTTTGGGCAAGACCGGAAACGGCCAGAATACTCATCAGCTCCTGTGCAGAAGGTTTTCCAAGCAGTGCCAGTGAGAATTTCACCAATGGGTGTAGGTTTGTAAGTCCTCCCACTACGCCAACAGAAATCGGAAGATCGATCCAGAATCTGAAAATACCGTTATCTATCGTACAGTGTGTTAAAGATCTGTATTGCCCGTCTCTCGCAGCATAGGCATGAGCACAGGCTTCTGTGGCTCTGAAATCATTTCCTGTAGCAATCACTACGGCGTCTACTCCATTCATCACTCCTTTGTTGTGGGTTGTAGCACGGAAAGGCTCTATTTCAGCGATGGTAACCGCCTGTTTGAATTTTCTTGCAAATTCCTCATTGGAAATTCCGCTATCGTCTTTTAAGTCTTCAATCTTACATGAAACCTCAGCTCTTACGATACAGTCAGGTGTAAAATTAGAAAGAATATTCATCACAATTTGAAGTGAGTTTTTTTCTTCTTGTGTGAAGTCTTCACTCGTTGCAATCTCCTGCTTCATGGTTTTTCCAAACTGCTCAAGACATGAATTGATAAAATTCGCGCCCATGGAATCTACCGTATCAAAGCTTGCTTTAAGCTGATAGTAATCCTGCATTTCAGAAGTTTTATCGATCAATTTAATATCCAGAATCCCTCCGCCACGATTTCTCATGTTGGCTGTAATAGCTTCGGTAGCTTCATACAATTTCTTCTTCAGTTTAAAATTAAAGAAATGCTGAAGTTTGTGAGACTCTACATTAAATATAAAATGGGTATGTCCTAATTTTTCATTGTTGATAATAGTCGTCTTGAAACCGCCTTTATCGATCCAGAATTTCGCAGCTTTGGAAGCGGCGGCTACTACAGAACTTTCTTCTACCGCCATTGGAAGAGCGAATAATTTTCCGTCAATTAAGAAATTGGGAGCAATTCCGTAAGGCATATAGAAATTGGAGATCGTATTTTCAGAGAACTCCTCATGAAGTTTCTGAAGATCAGTATTTTCGTTCCAGTATTGTTTTAGTATATTTTGATATTCTTCGTTTCCTTCAAGGTATTCGCCGACAAGCCAATCGATTTTTGCCTGCTTGGTCAATTTAGAGAAACCTTCTACCGGTTTATGATTCATAGCATAAATTTAATAAGTGTAAAGATAGTAATTTTGAAAGTCTCCATTGTTGATAACTTCCAGAGAAAAAGATTGGTAATTATACATTTTGGAACTACTTTTGAATAAACTTTAGATACAAATTGTAACATCCAGTTGAAAATATGAATTTTGAACGCCTGAAAGAAAAGCTTGAAATCCTTGCCGATGCAGCGAAATATGATGTTTCCTGCTCATCCAGTGGAGGAACGAGAAAGAATAAGAAAGGTGCTTTAGGAGATAGTTCCGTAAGCGGAATCTGTCATACCTACACGGAAGACGGGCGATGCGTGTCCCTGCTTAAAATTCTATTGACCAATCATTGTATCTATGATTGTGCTTACTGTGTATCCCGAAGTTCCAATGATATTAAAAGAGCTGGGTTTACTGTAGAAGAGGTCGTAGATCTGACGATTAATTTTTACCGTAGAAATTATATTGAAGGTCTGTTCCTGAGTTCCGGTATTTTTAAAAATGCAGATACGACGATGGAACGTCTGGTAAGAGTAGCCAAAAAATTACGGACTGAAGAAAATTTTAACGGCTATATTCATTTAAAATCAATTCCGGGAGCCAGTGATGAGCTGATGCAGGAAGCTGCTTTGTACGCAGACAGGCTCTCCGTGAATCTCGAAATCCCTACGGAAAGCGGACTGAAATTACTCGCTCCTGAAAAAAACCGTCAGGATATGATCAACCCGATGCGTTATATCCAGAAAGGTATCGATCAATATAAAGATGAAAAGAAAATTTTCAGAAAAGTCCCGAAATTTGCACCTGCCGGACAATCTACACAAATGATCGTGGGAGCCACCAATGAAAATGATTTACAGATCATCAAAGTAGCTGACCATTTTTATAAAAACTTCAATCTGAAAAGGGTTTATTATTCAGGATATGTTCCTGTTTTGGAAGACAAAAGACTCCCTTCTTTGACTACGGAAGTTCCTATGCTTCGTGAAAACCGACTGTATCAGTCGGATTGGCTGATGCGATTTTACGGATTTAAAGCGGAGGAAATCCTCGATCCTCATATGCCTTTCTTAGATCTGGAAGTTGATCCTAAACTGAGCTGGGCTTTGAGACACCTGCATCAGTTTCCGGTTAATCTTCAGACCGCCGATTATCAGATGATTTTAAGAATTCCCGGTATCGGAGTAAAAACGGCACAGAAGATCGTTCAGGCGCGCCGTTTTCAGGTTTTAAATATGGATCATCTGAAAAAATTGGGAGCAGCCGTCAACCGGGCTAGATATTTCATCGATTTTAATGCAGGGAATGCTTATCTAAAATATTTAACCGATACGAATCTCAGAAAACTGCTTGTAGGCGGAAGCTCTTCTAAGTTTCACAATCAGTTTTCACAGCAGCTGAGTTTGTTTTAAGTTAATTCAAAGATTGAAGGATTTAAAAATTTAAGTATTAAGAGATTGAGGAATTAAGAGATTTAGATATAAGGACTAGAAGTCATCCGCTTAACAGTTACCTCATCATCATATTCCCGCATCATCAAATCATCACATCAACCAATGACTACACTCCTCTACGACGGAAGTTTCGACGGTCTTTTAACCGCAGTATTTGAAGTTTTCGAATACCGGTATAAGGACGTTGACATTGTGAATAAGGAAAAATTTCATCAGGAAAATATCTTTGCAGACATTCATGAGACCATTACGCAAAATGATAAATCCGAAAGGGTATTCAAGAAACTGGAACAGAATATCGGGAGATCAGGAGTTCATCAGCTGTTGAAAGTTTTCCTGTCGGAGGGGCCGGAACTGGAGCATCTTATTTTATCCGCGGTCAGACAATCGATCAAACATCCTGAAGAAAATATCCTTCAAAATTATGCGGACAACGATATGCTTACCATATCAAAGATCTGTAAATCTGTAGACCGGGAAAGACACAGAATGACCGCTTTCGTGCGCTTTGAAAAAATGCTGGACGGTGTTTTCTTTGCAAAAATAGATCCCGATTTCGATGTTCTTCCACTCATCCGGAAACATTTTAAAGACCGCTACCAGGACCAGAAATGGATGATCTACGATCTGAGAAGAAATTACGGAGTTCTATACGATCTGGAAGATTGTGAATTCTTTTATCCGGAAGAAAAATTAAACCTTCACCAATACCAGCAGAAGTTTCACGACGAAGAACAAAACTACCAAACTCTGTGGCAGCGATATTTTACGAAAACCAATATTGTTGAACGAAAGAATTTAAAACTGCATGTTCAGCATGTTCCGAAAAGATACTGGAAATATCTGACCGAAAAATGGTAAACAGACCTTTAAAAATTGAAATAGCTCATCTCTGGAAAGAAGTTCTAAAACTGAATAATAATTCCATATTGTGGATAACTTTTTATTTCAGTGAAAAAAGACCTGATTTCAAGTCCGTTTTTGATCCATATTATTTAAATCATTCATTTAGTGAGATATATAATTCACATTAATCAAAAACTCATATTGTGGATAACTTTTTTAAATTAACATACAGTTAATATTGAAGCTTTTTCAATCTTATTTTTCCTGTCAAATCGAGCAAATTATTGCCTATCCAACGAGAATAAAGGGTTTGAAAATATCATCTAAAGACTTGGAAATATGTGATATATGAAATAAAAATTACATCATCATTATTTTTTTGTGGATAACTCTTACTTTTCAAGGGTTCGCAAAGCTTTTTTTACGATGTATTGCGTTTCTTTTGTCGGACTTTCCCGAAGCCATTCATCGCAGATTTCTACTACAAACCCGGGTTGTGATTTGCTGGCATCATTTAACCAGTTCCCCACACTGTCCTGCACATATCTTGAAGAATCTGACCGTAAAGGTTCGAGAATTTTCAGTCCAAGTCCGGGATTTTGTTTTAAAGCATTGATATGCTCGCACCAAACTCCTCTAGGTCTTGTAGATTCACTCGCAAAACGTCTCACGTTCTCATTGTCATGCCGCGTCCATTCGGATAAAACAGATAAGCTTTCATCAAGATTTTTGGAGATATCCGGACGCACTGCCATCCAGCAGATTTCCCTCACTCCAAAATGAGAATCAGAAGCAAATGACTGAATCCTGCCTAATTTTTCTTTAATTTTTAAATTATTGTTTCGTCCAATGGTATAGGAAGCCCAGCAACGTACGAGATCTGCCGGATGGGCTGAAAGTTTAAGAAGAAACGCATCGTTATTATTTTGAGCAGCCAGATTAAGTAAACCCATTCCGATCGTTTCATTAATGGTATTAACAGTTTGTTTTTTCAGCTGGTCTACATTTTCTACAATAGGTTTCAAATATTCTGTACGGTGATTCTGCTGAAGCAAATTTTCCAGCAACAGCCTTTGATCTACCGCCAGCCATTCTGTAAGGTTTACACTTTCGATATCACCCCGGTTCAACTGCTCGAGTATATCTTTCGGAATATCTTTTATAGAGCGGGCACCTTTTCGTTTTTCGGTCATGATTCTATTAATGATTAACTTTACAAAAGTCCGAAAGTGAATCAAGATGAGCAACAGCGCATATTTTTCACCCATAGGGATAAAAAAGTCAATTTTATGAAAACAAAGGAGAAAGCCGAAGAAAATAAAATCTGTCCGTTGGAGATTGCCGTTAATACCATCAGTGGAAAATGGAAAATTCCGATCGTGTGGCAGATCAATGAAGGAAAAAAACGTCCGAGTGAATTTCTCCGGGGAATTGCTAAGGTAGACCGCAGAGTTTTGAATCAGCAGCTTAATGAGATGGTGAAAGATGGCATTTTGGTTAAACACTCGTTTAATGAATTACCTCCCCGCGTTGAATACACATTAACCGAGCTTGGCGGAAAACTGGTAGAAATCCTTTGGCAGCTGAACGATTGGGGGAAACTTTTAATCCCTGAGAATGATAATGTTTAATATTTTTCACTCACGCAAATTGAACAGAGAACGCAGATAGACGCAAACATCTGTGTAAATTCCTGCCATCTGTGGTTAAAAAAACGATTTCATCTCCAAAAATCCATGATATTTGTAATTGAAGAAAAAACCACATGAAAAAAACTATTTCCATTCTGGCTGTTGCAATGATGACAGCAGCATGCAGCAATGACAAAGCCATATCCGGCAGCAAAACCAATATGGCAGGAATTATCGCTCCGGAAAACTCAGTTCACATTCATAAAGATAAAAACACCATCAGAGAAAGGTTTCCTGCTCCTGAAGGTTATACCTGGATTGAAGAACAGCCCGATTCTTTCGGATATTTTATTGAAAACTTTAAGCTGAAACCTTATGGCAGCCAGATCATGAAATATGATGAAACTCCCATCACAACACAGGATCTTCATGAAGCTGTTTTCGATATTGACACAGGAAATAAGGACCTTCAACAATGTGCTGATGCCGCCATTCGCCTTAGAGCGGAATATTTATACAAAGCCAAAAAGTTTGACGAGATCAAATTTCATTTTACAAGCGGAGATCTGGTTTCCTGGAATGATTATAAAAATGGTATCCGGGCCTTTGTCAGTGGGAATAATGTCAGTTTCAGAAAAACAGCAGGCTTTGATGATTTCTATCCTAATTTCAGAAAATACCTGGATCTGATTTTCAATTATGCAGGAACGATATCTTTAAATAAGGAAACAAAACATGTTGCCAAAACTTCAGATCTGAAAACCGGTGATATCCTGATCACACCTGGAAGTCCGGGACATATTGTTTTTATTTCCGGAGTATGTCAGAATAAGGAAGGGAATAAGTTATTTTTATTAAGCCAGGGGTTCACTCCGGCCCAATCTATTCACACCCTTTCCAATCCTTTTGAGAAAAATATTTCGCCATGGTACAGCCTTGATGTAAATGCTGCAGAAACGAAAACGGCGAGGTATTTTTTTAAACCTACAAATTTTAGAAGCTTTTAATTATTTATATTCAAAACTCTTCTCAACTTACTGCCATTATCTGAACTTGTTTTTGTAAATTTGTGTTCGAAATTTTTTACTAGATGAAAGAGAGTGCTGTAAAAAAAATTGCAGTTCTTACCTCAGGAGGTGACGCTCCGGGTATGAATGCGGCATTAAGAGCGGTAGTAAGGACCGCAAACTATTATAATATTGAATGCTACGGAGTAAGGGAAGGCTACAACGGCCTTATCCACGATGATTTCCTGAAAATGGGTCCCCGTTCCGTAAAAAATATAATCAACCAGGGCGGAACAATTCTGAAATCCGCCAGATCCGTGGAATTCAGAACTCCGGAAGGCCGTCAGAAAGCCTATGACAACTGTGTGAAACATGGTGTGGATGCATTGGTATGTATCGGAGGAGACGGAACTTTTACCGGTGCCAAGATCTTTAATGAAGAGTTTGGAATCAGAGTAATCGGTGTACCGGGAACAATCGACAATGATATTTTCGGAACGGATAATACCATCGGCTACGATACGGCTTTAAATACCGCTATGGAAGCCATTGATAAAATTCGTGACACTGCAACTTCCCACAACAGAGTTTTCTTTGTAGAGGTAATGGGCCGTGATGCGGGCTTTATCGCTTTGAACAGCGGATTGGCAACTGGTGCTCTGGATATTCTTATTCCTGAGAAAAAAGACAGCAGAGATGAGCTTTTCGCTAATTTCAGAAAGGCTGAAAAGACTGGAAAGGCATCAAGCATCGTTGTTGTAGCGGAAGGCGAAAAGCAGGGAAGCATCTATGATCTTGCCGACTTAACTAAAGAAGAATTCCCTGATTATGATATCCGTGTAACCATTTTGGGACACATCCAAAGAGGTGGTTCTCCAAGCTGTGCAGACAGAGTTTTGGCCAGCAGACTGGGTTACGGTGCCGTAGTGGGATTAATGGAAGGAAAAACAAATGTAATGGCGGGAATGCGTTCCAACGATATGGTGTACACACCGATCGAAGATGCCATTAAAAAACATAATGAAATCAATAAAGATCTTTTACTGATTTCCGAAATTTTAGCAATCTAATTATTTTTTATAAATCTAAAACAAACTATTATGTCAACAATCAAAGTAGGTATCAACGGTTTTGGTAGAATTGGACGTCTTGTTTTCAGAGCAATGACTGAAAGAGATAACATTGAAGTAGTAGGAATCAATGACCTAATCAACGCAGAATACATGGCTTACATGTTAAAATATGATTCTGTACACGGTGTTTTCCCGGGAGAAGTTTCTGTAGAAGGAAATGATCTTGTGGTCAACGGAAAAAGAATCAGAGTAACTGCTGAGAAAGATCCTAACAACTTAAAGTGGAATGAAGTAGGTGCAGACTATATCGTAGAATCTACAGGTCTTTTCTTATCTAAAGACTCTGCTCAGGCTCACATCAACGCCGGAGCTAAAAAAGTAATCCTTTCTGCTCCATCTAAAGATGACACTCCAATGTTCGTAATGGGTGTGAACCACCTGGAACTTACTGACGATATCAAAATCTTATCCAACGCTTCTTGTACTACCAACTGTTTAGCGCCTTTAGCTAAAGTAATCCACGATAACTTCGGAATCGTAGAAGGTCTAATGACTACGGTACACGCTACAACAGCAACTCAAAAAACAGTTGACGGTCCTTCAATGAAAGACTGGAGAGGAGGTAGAGCTGCTCTGAACAACATTATCCCTTCTTCTACTGGTGCTGCTAAAGCGGTAGGAAAAGTAATCCCTTCACTAAACGGAAAACTAACAGGTATGTCTTTCAGAGTACCAACTGTTGATGTTTCTGTAGTAGACCTTACCGTAAGATTAGAAAAAGCTACTTCTTACGATGAGATCTGTGCTGCTATCAAAGCTGCTTCAGAAGGTGAATTGAAAGGAATCTTAGGCTACACTGAAGATGCAGTAGTTTCTCAGGATTTCGTAGGAGATAAGAGAACTTCTATCTTCGACAAAGATGCCGGTATCATGCTTTCTCCAAACTTTGTAAAACTTGTTTCTTGGTATGACAATGAAATGGGTTATTCAAACAAATTGGTAGATATGCTGATTCATTCTGCTTCTTTATAATCAGTAATAAGCAATTAGCAATACATAAAAAAACCTTCCCGATGGGAAGGTTTTTTTATGATTAATATATTGGTGATAAAGTTCTTAAACTTATAATTTACGGTTTCGCTCCGAAAGGATTTTTATCAAATCTAAATGATAGTCCCACGAATGGATTCACCCTGTACTGTGATTTATTCAGATTATCGGAGGTAACGGAACTATCGATAGTCTGTCCTACTGTGTAATCTGTGTTAGGACGGTTCTGCTTATGAACCGCAACGCCTGCTGATAAAACAATATTCTGTCCGATTCCCAGAGCGCCACCAGCAAAGACAGACAATTCTTCGAAATTAAATCCTAAACCACCTGTAAATCCGGGAGAAAAGTTCCGCTGGTTATTCATAAATGTAAACATAATACTTGGCATCAGGTCCATCATTTTACCATCTCTGTTTTGTGCTACTACATTATCTACGGACGTAAATCTTGAACGGCTTGTGAGAAAAACGGCATTGGCTCCGAAGGAAGTTGTCCATTTCCAGTCAGATTCACTTTTCAGAATATACTTTCTTATTTTCTCTTCACCAATTACGCCGATGTACAGAATATATTGAGTATTGTTTCTAAAAACCAATTCCGCAACCATCTCGTTTTCAGCACCAACTTCAGCTTTCTCTTTCTCTTTTTCTTTCTCCATTTTTAACGGTTCATATTCAATAGCTTTCTTTTTTATCACCAGACTTTTTAGCTGCAAGGATGGTATATATAATTTATAAATTCCTTTTTCAACGGGCATTTCAATACTATCTATTTTAACAGACAGATCAATAGTAATATTTCTGCCTATTATTTTTTTCCCATCATCTCCTGTTATCGTTTCAACTTTTATCTGTGTAAAAAAAATGGAAGGGATAAAAATTACGAAAGCAAGAATCTTTAATAATAAATGTGTTTTCATGGCTATTAGTTTTGTACAAAGTTTGGAAATCCATGAATACAAGTAAAGTACCCATTCGGGTGATTTTGAAAATGTCAGATCGGAAAGAAAGCAGATGGCAAAAAAAAGAAAAAGCCTCTCCAGCAACGAGAGGCCATTAGTTTATCATTTTCAAACAACTAAAAAGAAAAGAGTAAACTGATTGTATAACATTCATTATCGTTTCAAATAAAGCCGCCCTGAAGAACGGTCCGTTCAACTTGTTTCGATCAATATTTCTCCAATTACTATAAATTATAGAAAAAAATAAATCATTAAACAAAACGGAAGGAATAAATTGAGTCGCCATGGTTATTAGCTTGTACAAAGTTTACGATTTTATCGTCGTAAAAAAATCCCCCTTTTGTGGTATTTTGCAAGTTTTTTAGTTATTTTAGCGTAAAACTATTTATTCATGGAGAATTCAGAAAAAAAACACCCTCTCATTGAAGTCTGGAATACGTATCCCGGCGTCAGAAAAGACAGAGAGATCCTGAATAAACCTCCCGTGGAACGAATCATTGGCGAGATGTTTGCCATCGGCGAGTTTTATTATTATGCCCTGAATCTCACCAACAGTACGCTTTCGCACCATCATGAAAATATTCTCAAACTTCATGGCCTGAAGGAATATCCTGAAAATTTAAAAGAGGTCATCGATCTTACCCATCCTGATGACATTGAATTTGTCATGAAAGCCGAGCAGACCCTCATTGATAAAATGACGGAGATCGGCCTGGAGCACCAGCTTTACATCAAGTGCAGCTACTGCTTCAGAATGAAAACGGCAGAAGGAAATTATGAACTCTTCCATCATCAGTCAGTTATCACCATGGAGGATGAGACCGGCATTCCGGTACAGGCTATAAATATTCATACCAACATTCATCACATCACCAAAGAAAATCCTTATACCGTTCTGATTTCCGGGATAGGTCCAAGAAATGATTTTCACCAGGTAAAACTGGACTCTTTTTCTAAGCCGGAGCAGTTTTCAGAACATTTAACGAAAAGGGAAATGGAGATTCTTGGCCTGATCACCAAAGGATATTCCGGACCTGAAATAGCTCAGGCATTAATTCTGTCTGAACACACCGTACGTACACACAGAAAAAATATTTTAAGAAAAACAGATTCCAGAAACTGCAAGGAACTCGTGAAAAAGGCCTTTGAGAGAGGGCTTATCTGACATTTTCACCTTTCCATATCGTAGCGGCTGAAAGACTGATAAATCTCACCAAGGTATTTCGGTGCAAAACTTGTATTTTTATATACAATGGAAAGAATGACTCCCAAGCCCCGTTTTAAAGATGCTCCCCACTTCAAAGATTTTTGGGGAAAAGGCAATGGAAAACAACTTATTGATTTTTCCGGAGCGGAAGTAAGTTTTAAGAACTTCGACAGATTTGCCGCCCATTTTTACCACGTGGATGAAATCGGTGATGAGGTGGTAAAGGAAGTCTATTTTACTAAAAAATTCCACGAAGCATCCAGAGAAATTGAAAGTTATATACGAAACGGTGTTTCCGACACAGACGATGTTCCCGAAAGCGTAAAAAAGCTTTTTACCCAGACTCAACATATTCCGGAATGGCTCGATTACAGCCTATTAAAAAGCGGCGCAGAGCTTTGCATGCGTGGCAACATCGACTCGCTAATTTCGTTAAGGGATTACTGTCTGATGGGAGGTTATGATTATGCGTACCTCAACAAACCCCTTACCGCAACGGAAGCCTTGAAAAAAGGAGCAGTAAAACGTCTTTCGGAAACCCTGGATTTCTGGGTCAATGCCACCCGGTATGATGCCCTTAAACTTCATAAAAAAGGCTATGAATTTGCCATAAAAACCCGTCTCATTCATTCTTACGCCAGACTTTCCATCAAGAAGCATTACCAGCAATGGGATGCTGAAAATTGGGGCGAACCCATCAATTCATGGGATATGATGGCAACATATATAGGTTTCAGTCTGGTTTTTCTCCACAGTCTTCAAAAATTGGGAAATACTTTTACTGAAGAAGAGGAGAAAGGAATTTTTCATCTTTGGAAATACGTGGGATACTTACTGGGAATTCCTGAAGAGCTTCTTCCCGACGGTAAAAAGCAGGCAACGGAATATTTTTACATGTGGACTTCTGTGCAGCCACCATCGGACAAGGATTCTATTTTGCTGGCACATTCTTTACTGAATGAATCATTGGAAAATCCTATTTTAAAGTTTAAATTTCAAAGAAGGAATTTAAGATACCTTCACATCTGCTGCACGTGGTTTCTTCTGGATGATGAGGTATGTAAAAGGCTTCAGATTCCGGATGTTCCGAACAGAAACCTGTTTCCAAAAACCAAAATTATGATCAACAAAATTTATGATAAGCTGATAAGCCGTGAAGTCAGGATAAAAAAAGGAAATAAAGATCAGATGAAAGTGCTGGAAGACTATCTGAGCATTACCAAAAACTCAAATTTCCACTAAAAAAGCTCTGAACAGCTGATACATTAAAAGACAAAAATATTTTTTTATGTTTTGAATCATAAAACGCTGCATCCCGTTCGTAATGAATGATATCAGTCTCTCAATTTTATTATTTTTTAACTCTAAAAACAAATTTCTGCACTAAATAATATTAGTTTTTGATGTTTAAATTATGTACTTTTGAAAAATTATTTTAACAACAGATGAGCAACATAGACGATAAGAAAAAAGCACTTGCATTAGTGCTTGACAAGCTAGATAAAACATACGGAAAAGGAACTGTAATGACATTAGGTGACAGTACTATTGATACAACCATCGAAGTGATTCCTTCCGGATCTTTAGGATTAGACATCGCTCTTGGAGTAGGTGGATATCCGAGAGGAAGAATTATCGAAATCTACGGACCGGAATCTTCCGGTAAAACAACTTTAACACTTCACGCTATTGCAGAAGCTCAAAAAGCAGGTGGAATTGCAGCATTCATTGATGCAGAGCACGCTTTCGACAGAGGTTATGCAGGAAAACTGGGGATCGATCTTGAAAACTTAATCATTTCTCAACCGGACAACGGGGAGCAGGCATTGGAAATTGCTGACAACCTGATCCGTTCAGGAGCGATTGATATCGTAGTTATTGACTCGGTAGCAGCGCTTACTCCAAAAGCAGAAATTGAAGGCGAAATGGGAGATTCCAAAATGGGTCTTCATGCAAGATTAATGTCTCAGGCATTAAGAAAACTGACCGCTACGATTTCAAGAACAAAATGTACCGTAATTTTCATCAACCAGTTGAGAGAGAAAATTGGTGTTATGTTCGGAAACCCTGAAACGACTACCGGTGGTAACGCCCTGAAATTCTATGCTTCTGTAAGAGTAGATATCAGAAAAGCAAGTGCACCGATTAAAAACGGAGATGAAGCAGTAGGAAGCCGTGTGAAAGTGAAAATTGTGAAAAACAAAGTAGCTCCACCTTTCAAACAGGCTGAATTCGACATTATGTACGGTGAAGGAGTTTCTAAAACAGGAGAAATCCTAGATCAGGCTGTAGAGCAGGGAATTGTAAAGAAAAGCGGTTCTTGGTTCAGCTATGAAGAGACTAAACTAGGTCAGGGACGTGACGCAGTAAAAGATGTATTGAAAGACAACCCTGAGCTTGCTGAGGAATTGGAAAATAAAATCAAGGAAGAACTGAAAAATAACAAATAGGTTCTATCTACGGATTACAATATGAAAGACAGCTCAAAAAGCTGTCTTTTTTTGTAATGCTTTATTTAGGTTTTGGCTAAAGCCAATATAGCTTTGTCCATATTTTGTAAGCGCGTTAAAGCCCGCTTTTATTGAATTTTAATACGTTTGAATTAAATCCGGTGGGTGTACTTTATTTTTCGGATAAGTGGGCTGAATCCCAATATTGAATTTTAGCAAAGTGCTTTCAATCTTTCAAATTCTTAAATCTTTAAATCACCCCCCAATTTCTGTCATTCTGTCACTTTCTTCAAATCGGTATTTTTTTTGAACATTAATAGAAAATTAAAACAAAAATTATTATGACTAAAGGAAATATTAATGTATCTGTGGAAAACATTTTCCCGCTTATTAAAAAATTTCTTTACAGTGACCACGAAATATTCCTGAGAGAACTGATCTCCAATGCCACTGATGCTACTTTGAAATTAAAGCATTTAACGAGCATTGGTGAGGCTAAAGTGGAATACGGAAACCCGAAGATTGAAGTTAAAATCGACAAAGAGCAGAAAACGCTACGTATTATCGATCAGGGAATCGGGATGACGGCTGAAGAGGTTGAGAAATACATCAATCAGGTTGCATTTTCTGGGGCTGAAGAATTCCTTGAAAAATATAAAGATTCTGCAAAAGACTCCGGAATCATCGGCCATTTCGGCCTTGGTTTCTATTCTGCATTTATGGTGGCAGAGAAAGTTGAAATCCTTACAAAATCTTACAAAGACGGATCTGCCGTAAGATGGATCTGCGACGGAAGCCCTGAATTTACCCTTGAAGAAACAACTGATAAAACCGACAGAGGAACGGAAATCATTCTTCACATCGCTGAAGATTCTACAGAATTTTTAGAAGAAGCAAAAATTCGTGAACTGCTTTCAAAATATAACAAATTCATGCCTGTTCCTATTAAATTCGGAACAAAAACACATACGCTTCCATTACCGGAAGACGCTCCGGAAGATGCTGTAGCAGAAACTGAAGAGGTTGACAACATCATCAACAACCCGGCACCAGCCTGGACCATCGCACCAAGCGAACTGACCAACGAAGATTATATGAAGTTCTACCACGAATTGTATCCCATGCAGTTTGAGGAACCTTTATTTAATATTCACCTGAATGTTGACTATCCGTTCAATCTTACCGGAATTTTATTTTTCCCGAAACTGAGCAACAATTTAAATATTGATAAGGATAAAATTCAATTGTATCAGAACCAGGTATTTGTTACGGACGAAGTGAAAGGTATCGTTCCTGATTTCTTAATGCTTCTGAGAGGGGTAATCGATTCTCCGGATATTCCGTTGAACGTTTCCCGTTCTTACCTTCAGGCAGATGGTGCAGTAAAGAAAATTTCTTCTTACATCACTAAGAAAGTGGCGGATAAAATGGCTTCTCTGATCAATGAGAACCGTGAAGATTATGAGCAAAAATGGAACGACATTAAAATCGTCATCGAATACGGGATTATCACTGAAGAAAAATTCGCAGAAAAGGCAGATAAATTTACCCTGTATCCTACCACTGACGGAAAATATTTCCTTTGGAATGAACTGATTGAAAAAATTCAGCCGGCTCATACGGATAAAGACGGTAACACGGTCATTCTGTATGCAACCAATGCAGATGAGCAGCACAGCTATATTCAGGCAGCGAATGATAAAGGTTATGATGTTCTGTTGCTGGACTCTCCTGTCATCTCTCACGTGATCCAGAAACTGGAAACTTCAAAAGAGAAAATCTCATTTGCAAGAGTGGATGCAGATCATATCAACAATCTGATCAAGAAGGATGAGCCTGTCATTTCTAAATTAAATGAAACTGAAAAAGAATCATTAAAGAAGAATGTTGAAGATGCGGTAAAAGATGCAAAATTCACGGTACAGCTTGAAGATCTTGACAGTAATGATGCTCCGTTTACCATTACGCAACCTGAATTCATGAGAAGAATGAAGGAAATGCAAGCCACAGGCGGAGGTGGAATGTTCGGAATGGGAGGTTTCCCAGAAATGTACAATCTGGTGGTGAACTCAAACAGTGAACTTTCCAGCCAGATTTTAAAGACAGAAAATCCTGAGGAAAAAGAAACGCTGATCAAATATGCTCTTGATCTTGCGAAACTTTCCCAGAATCTACTGAAAGGAAAAGACCTGACAGATTTCATCCAGAGAAGCTATAAGCAACTGGAAAAATAATATGACAAAGAAGGCCGTATCACACCCGTGACAACGGCCTTTTTTATTACTTAATCCTTGTCAAGATTTAAAACTTTGACAAGGATATCTTCCTGCCACCCTATTCCCTATTCCCTATTCCACCCGCCTAATTTAATCTTCTTAACCCAAGCTAACGTTAAATTATCCTACAGATTCTTTATTATCCTGAATATCATTACATTTGTTCAAAACGTAATCGATGTTCGAAATAACCTCTGAAATACTTCCTTTTCTTCTCCTGTTCTGTTTAGGGATTGCCTTGTTTCATACCTTTATTTTATCCGGAATTTTCAATGTCAACTTAAAACCCGGCTGGATAATGTTTGTCATAGATCCTGCTATTTTAGGAATTGCTTTTCTCTTTTTCCGAAAAGAATCAGGAATTGTTTTCATTGCGTTATTTCTTTCTGTTTTTGCCATGGCCATTATCGGGATGATCAAAAATGGTATTGAATCTACTGTCGATTCCTTTAAAGAACAGCGAAAAAATAAAACTCCAGTCTGGAAAATTATTGGCGGTGGATTGCTGGCTCTTTTAGGATATCTTGCTTTTTTCTACCTGGGCATCTATTCTTTCTTCCTCATCTTTTTTGTGATTATCTTAAGCTCCATGCTTCCGAATAATAAAAACAGGTTTTACTTCTATCAAAGAACGCTTCCTACTTCCACTATAAAAAGTGTAGCGATGGGTCTTGCAGAAATTTCGGGAAAGGCAAAAGCTATTCAGCCTGTTATTTCTCCGGATACGGATACGCCATGTGTAGGTTATATTTATACTGTTGATGAAATTCATACCACGAGAGATGATGACGGCAGAACTTCTACTTCCTATCACGAGATTTCAAGGAAAACAGATCTTAAAAACTTTTATATTGAAGATGAAACCGGAAAAATAGAAATAGTTCCTGCACAGCTTCAATGGATTAATTTTTCACCTGCCCATTCCCGGGAAGATGGCGGAAAACGGTATCAGGAATATATCCTCGATGAAAAAACTGATTTCCTTTTAATCGGACAGGCTTTTTATGAAGGGGCCAACTCTATTCTCCGTTTCGATGAAGGTAAGAAAGTATTTGGAATTGCTCCTTTGGATATCGTGAATTTTTCCAACAAATGGAGACCTTTAAAACTCAGGGCAATGACTGCATTGGCCTGCATCGCTGTATTGGCAGCCATTATTCTTTTTACACCTATTACAATTAATGGTACCAAGATCATTATTGAACAGAGAAACTGGAAAGAGGTCCTGAAGTCAAATCCTTTTGAAAGTATTTTTAACCGTTAATAACCATTAAACCATGATTTCGCTTTTACTTATCATTATTGTTGCTGTGGGTCTGATTACTTTTTTAATCAGCACCTATAACCGACTGGTGATGCTGGAAAACAATTCTCAAAAAGCTTTTGCCAACATCGATGTGGTACTGAAACAGCGGGCAGACGAAGTTCCCAATCTTGTAAGAACCGTAAAAGCAACCGCCCTGAACGAGAATACGATTCTGAAGGAACTTGTAGCCCTTCGCTCCCAATATCTTAACACCAAAGAAAACGATCAGAAAATGAAAATTGCTGACAACATCGACGGAAAGCTGAAATCATTTCTAATTACCGTGGAAAGCTATCCTGAAATAAAGGCCAGCCAGTCATTTCTTGAGCTTCAGAAACGATTGAGTGAACTGGAAGATATTATTGCTGACCGGAGAGAGTATTTCAACGATTCTATCAATCTGTACAATACCGGCATTGAAGTTTTCCCGGATTTTATTTTTGCGAAAATGATGAATTACAGAAAAAAGGAAATGCTCCAGTTTTCCGATACCGAAAAACAAAATAATCCCATAACAATTTAATAATGGAAATAGATTTAGGTACCCTTGGCAGTTTTATCAATTCTGAAAAATTTTTCGGAAGTCTGGCTATTGGTTTTCCGGTTCTTACCATCGGATTATTGATGCTGTACAGTGTTTTTAAGAAAATTTTCTTTGTCAAAAAAATTCTCAGATTCATCATTCTCACTTTCGGACTGTCCGTGATTGTATTTATCCCTTTTATTTTCTTCTCAGCTTTTATTGGTTTTGAAAAACTAAAGCTGACATTGATTTATTTGACCATTCTAATTTGCGTAACCGGTTTCACATTATTCAATACAGAGGAGACTGTTAACTTTCTCAAAGACGCGTCAAAATTGAAAAACGCACAAAAAAAATAAAACAGAACCATGGGAAAATTTATTTTATTTACACCTTTAATTTTTACGGCCTTCATTCTGCTCATGAATTACAGAAGGAAGAAATCCGGACAGGATGGTGCATCTATTTCTTTGACTTCTTTCATTTATCCGGGTCTTGTCGTTTTTGCTGTTTCCAGTTTATTTTTCGGCTTGGTCGCAATGATTTCTCACCCTGTAATTTCTCTTTTTTCATCCCCAAAGTATGAAGCCAAAGTTGTTGAATATGATCTCATGGAATCAGATACCGATGAAGCTAAAAGAGCCATAGTAGAATTCAGAGATCATAAAAATCAACTGATTAAAAAACCTTTAAACTATGGAAGCAGTCATCCCGTAGAAATAGGAAAAACAATAACCATTGGCTATGAAGACGGAGACCAAAGTGTGACCAACTTAAGTTTTGGAACACAAAAACTCATCGTTTTTATTGTTTCACTTTTCCTGTTTTTATTAGGGCTCGCGATGGCTTGGATCATCTTATATTCTTTGGGGAAAGACTACTCCATTATTTTCCGGATAGGGATTGGTTTTGTAATGTATCTGGTTTTTCCTGCAGCCATGCTGTTTTTTATCGGGGTGATGTCCTGGGTGATCTGGGAATATTTTCAAGGGAGAAGAAATGATATGCCGATTTGGGCATTAGGAATTTGCAGCCTTTTTGTAACCATTCTGATTCCAGCTTTCTTCGGATACCTAAAAATGCTTTTTACCAGAGAAAAAACAATCAAAAAAACAAGTAGATTTTCCGCCTTTAAAAACCGAATGCGTAAATAATTTTTTCTGTAATCCAGATAAAAGCTCAAATTTAACTATATTCTACGAATCCAGTATGACCGTAACATCCAATCTTATTGCACATTTTTTCTGTTTTCTATTGTACACATTGTGCTTTTTTTCCATTTTTGTATAAAATGTCGGATATGCAAAAAGAAAAATTACGCGTCATCAGAAAACAAAAAGGCTATACCCAGCAGCAGATAGCTGATATTATCGCGACTGATGTATCCAACTACAGCAGAAAAGAAAGTGGAGATGTAAGAATTGTAAAAGATGAATGGGACAAAATTGCCCGTTTTCTAGATGTGACTGTAGAAGATATTTATGAGGATGAGGAAGCTAAAGTAGTTGTTAATTATGATCATCCTGTATTTAATGACAGCTCTTCTGGAAATGGGACTATGACTCAATTTCATAACATCTCTGCATCTATTATTCAGAGTTTGCAAGATTATATTGCCTTGCTGAAAGAAGAAAATGAAAGATTGAAAGAAGAATTAAGAACTCCGAAAGGAAGAAAATAACAGTTGAATTTTAAAAATACCTGTTCATTTATAAATTTTAAAATCCCTGAATGCTTATCCGTATTCAGGGATTTTTTTCTTGTATTGTGTGTTTTTAACTACCGCGTCTTTTTGCTTCGCCAAAATCCACCCCTTCAAGGAAGGGGAATGATGCTCCTGCTTATGATTGCGAGGAATATCAGGTGATTATTTTGTGGTGTTTCCAGCGGCGAAGCCGCTGGAAACAATTCTATTATAGTTTATCAATTGCTTTCAGGATCTCTTCTTTATTATTGACCAACCCTTGCAGGTGATCCCCTTTTGATTTGATGAATACTTTTGGCCCAGAAGCATTATCAAAAACCAGTTTCCCCTGTTCGTAGGGAATGGTTTGATCTTCTCCTCCATGAATGACAAGCACAGGAAGCTTCCCTAACGCTTTTACATCTTCTTTAGCCGCATACGGTGAAACCATCGACTGCAGGATAAAATCTTTGTATTGAGGCGTAAAATGAGCAGCTATATCGGTGAAAGAGGACATTGGGCAGTCCAAAATCAGGCCTGATATTTTTGAAATATTATCTTTGGCAAGGTGAGCAGCGATCTGTGTTCCCAGGGAAGCTCCGTAGATATAGACTTTGGTACTTTTAATATCGGGTCTTTTCATCAGTTCATCAAAGAATTTCTGTCCGTCTTCCGAAACGTTTTTATGATTAGGTTTTCCTGTAGACAGTCCGTATCCTCTGAAATCAATCATCACTACCTGATAGCCTGCATCCACCAAAGGCTTGGTCATAAACTGATATGTTGTCACGTTTCCTGCTGCGCCATGAAAATAGAAAATCGTTTTTTTGATGTTTTTCGTGTTGGGTTTTACTATAAAAGCGGTGACTGTATCTTTATCAACCGACAAATTAATCTGTTCAGGTGTTTTAAATTCAAAAGGCTTCATCACTTTGCTTGGCTGATAAAATTTATCATCCATCTGCGCTTTTGAAAATACAGCGATAAAAAGGAATAATAATGAGAAGATTGAAATTGGTTTCATAAGTTTTAGTTTTATTATGAACCAAAGATATCCCGATTACCGGCAGTTAAAAAAAATAGGTGACTGAGCTGTAAATATCCTTATCTGAACGGTAAATTTTTTTAGACTAAATCTCCTCAAGTGGGTTCCAGAAAAGCTTTTTGAAATCTTTTATGCGGAGATTTTCTACGGTAATCCCTTCTGCTTCGAGTCTTTTCTGAAACTCAGGAACAGATAATACGCCTGAACTGGATATGACACGGTGCGCCGGAACATCTTCAGGACATCCACCCATCGCTTTTCCTACATGACGGGAATGATTGGGATACCCTACCGCTTTAGCTATCGCCCCATAAGAGGAAACTCTTCCTTTCGGAATAAGCCTTGTAATCTCATAAATCTGTTGTTTGAAAATTTCGTCCATAGCCAGGTGATCTGTTTATTGTATTGAAAATACAGTTAAAATGAATTTACAACCGTTTCTGCATCATTTTTGAATTCTTAATGATTCAATGATGTCTGATTTTAAATATAAAGATATGAAAAAATCATTTTTCAGGCTGCTGAATGCAGTGAATAAAAAGATGCTCCCAAAGTTGAGTAATAAAGATCCGAACCGTCTCAGTAAAATAGAGAAAGGAATTCTGGCCTACCGTTATTTTGTGCTGGTGAATTCCCTTGACTGACCTCCGCGTGAGGGATATGGAGGGCGCGAGCGCAGCGAGCGGTACAGCGTACCGGAACGAAGTGGAGCCCGGAACAGCCCGGGATTGGGGATTGGGTGGTGAGGGGCACGCTATAATGCATATTATATGTCTGAATGAGATTGCTTCGCTTTGCTCGCAATGACGGTGTGGGAACATAAAAAAACGCTTCAAAATGAATTGAAGCGTTGATATTTTTATAAGAAACTTATTCTTAAGAATTTTCTAAGATGTAAGAGAACATCAATGGTGCACAGATGGTAGCATCACTTTCAACGATGAATTTCGGTGTTGTGATATCCAGTTTACCCCAGGTGATTTTCTCATTCGGAACTGCTCCTGAGTATGAACCGTACGATGTGGTAGAATCTGAGATCTGGCAGAAATAAGACCAGAAAGGAACGTCATGCATTTCCATATCCTGATAAAGCATCGGCACTACACAGATTGGGAAATCCCCAGCGATACCTCCTCCGATCTGGAAGAAACCAACTCCTTTTCCAGCTGAATTTTTAGTGTACCAGTCTGCAAGATACATCATATACTCGATTCCTGATTTCATAGTTGTTGCGGTGAGCTCACCTTTGATACAGTAAGAAGCGAAGATATTACCCATCGTAGAATCTTCCCATCCCGGAACCACGATTGGAAGGTTTTTCTCAGCGGCAGCGATCATCCATGAGTTTTCTCTTGGAATTTCATAATACTGCTCAAGAACTCCCGAAAGGATCATTTTGTACATGAATTCGTGTGGGAAATAACGCTCGCCTTTAGCTTCTGCATCTTTCCAGATATCAACGATATGCTTTTGAAGTCTTCTGAAAGCTTCCTCTTCAGGGATACATGTATCTGTAACTCTGTTTAACCCTCTTTCTAATAAAGCCCACTCATCCTGAGCTGTAAGATCTCTGTAGTGAGGAACTCTTTCGTAGTGAGAGTGCGCTACAAGATTCATCAAATCTTCTTCAAGGTTAGCTCCTGTACAAGAAATAAAATCAACTTTCCCCTGACGGATCATTTCTGCAAGGATCTTCCCCAATTCAGCAGTAGACATAGCACCTGCCAAAGTGATCATCATTTTTCCGCCATCTTTAAGATGTGCAACATACCCCTTAGATGCATCTACCAATGCAGCCGCATTGAAGTGCAGGTAATATTTCTCTATAAATTCAGAAATCGGTTTGCTCATTTTTTTAATTTTTGCAAAGATAAAACTTAAAAACGGAATGCAACATGAGTACTGAAAGAAACTCTTCCCTGAACATCCTTTTTTAACAAATGATAAATTGACCTGCATTCATTGGGGGAATATAAAAAGTACAGCCCTGGAGCTGTACTTCTTCTAACAATATAGATTACACAGGGGTTACCCGTGCCAAGATTCTACTTTTAAGATCTCAATCTTCCTTTCCCCGTCTTTAAAAGGCCAGTCGATGATATCTCCCACTTTATATCCTACCGTTGCCAAAGCGATATCCGATAAGATGGAGTGTTTGTTTTTTGCCGGTTTAGCTTTTGCAGAAGCCACGAAAATATATTCATGTTCAAAATTCCGAGTGTGATCTTTAATTGTCACTTTTCTGTCAACCGTTACGATCTCAGCGGGAAGATCTCTTCTCAGCACCTGTTTCGCTTTTCTAAGCTCTTCAGCCAGTCTTTTTTCTTCAGGTATGCTCACTTTTTTTCTTCTGAGTGTATCTTTTATAGCATCATAAATTCCTGTGGTTACAATAATATGATTGGACATTTTTCATTTTTTTTAAATCAATGAATGCAGTTATTCCCAATGATCCAATGCAGGATTACACCTCTACTCAGTTTTTCTCCCGTAGAAAACTGCAAATTAATAGGTAAAATTTATTGGAATACTTTCCCTGTCGTGGATCCTGACAGGGCTTAATTGATAAAGTCCTTAGAACTCTTCAGAAAAGAATCTGTATGTAAATATAACAGCGACAGCAAAAGACCATTGGAATGGCAGTCTGCAGATAAAGAAATAGGTGCTGTCATAGATTAAAATTATTAATACCCCTAAGATACTCAAAAATCCAGACATATGAAAGAAAACCGCTCTTAAAACCATATCCACACACCTCAACTCGTATCCCGAATCTCCTCCCTTAAAACTTAAAATTTCTGTTCTCCTTCTTCTCGGAAATTTTCTTTTTGGTATCCAGTCTTTTCTGTTTCTGTCCTTTGGAGGGTTTTGTTGCCACTCTTTTCTTGGGCACAATTAAAGCTTTATTGACGATATCAATAATTTTTTCAATCGCTTTATTTTTGTTCATCAGCTGGGTTCTGCTTTCTGAAACTGTCAGGAACAAATAGCCTTGAGCATTGATCCTGTTTTTTAATTTAGTCTGAATGAGCTCCTTTTGGTATTCATTGAAAAATTCGGACTCAGCGACAGACCAGAGAACCGTTACAGCAGTTTCCACTTTATTGACGTTTTGGCCTCCTGCTCCACTGCTGCGGGAATTTTTAAAGCTGAGTTCTTTTGAGAAATCTTTCATAAGATAGAGACTGATAAATTAAAGAGTAAAGATAAAAGATTATAAACTTTCGCTTATTATTTTATGAAGTTCTATTCGGTTTACTTTACCATTCGACGTTCTTGGGATCTTTTCAGTGAAAATAATTTCTTTGGGTTTGTGAAAATTCTTTTCAAAAGGCATTTCAGAAATCTTTTCAATCAAACTTACGGATTCTTCTCCTTCTATGATCAATATTAATTTCTGTCCAAGACTTTCATCTTTTATTCCGATGAATACGGCTTCGTTTGGAATCTCTCTTTTGACCAAAGCTTCCAGAGCTTCCGGGAAAACTTTCGCGCCTCCGGAATTAATAACGTTATCAATTCTTCCCAAAAACCTAAACTGCTTTTCATTTTTAATTTCAACTAAATCATTAGTCTGCAGCACTTCAGCATTTACATTCGGAGCAAAGATCTTCAGGCAGCCTCTTTCATCCGTACTGATAGAAACGTTTTCAAAAGCCGTGAAATAATCTTCAGGTTCAGGCATCAGCTGTTTTAAAGCAATATGGGAAAGGGTTTCAGACATTCCGTACGTTTCAAAAATACGGTTTGACGTTTGGGAACGCTGAGCTGCTTGCTCAATTTTCTCTTTCAGGTTTTCGGAAACTGTAGCTCCGCCAATGATTAAATTTTTAATCAAATGTAATTGTTCCAGCGAGTTTTCGACCTGAAGAGGAGTCATCGCGCAGAAATCTACTTCTTCATTTAAATGCTCTACAGGCTTCAAAGATGGCTCTGAAACAATCAGTTGTATTTTTCTTTCAATGGAACGAACGACCATCATTTTACCGGAAATATATTCTATAGGAAGACATAATAAAGCTTTATCGCCTTGTTTTAATCTTAAAAAATTACAGGTCATCACCGCAGAATTGACCATTTTCTTTTTCTCGATTTCAAAAACTTTTGGTATTCCTGTGGAACCCGAGGTCTGCACTTTTACCGTATTTCCATCAGAAAACCATTCGTCCAGAAATTTTTTGGTTTTCTGTTCAAAATCGGTTTGAAATGATAAATTATTAATATTGAGATTATTGAAGTCTATCCGCATGATTGTGGTACATAAAAAGTGATGTAAATGTAAAAAAAACTTTAAAAAGTTCTTGTATCTAAAGAAAAAAGCTGTAAATTTGCCTCACCAAAATAAAAACAGACCCATGGTGTAACGGTAGCACTCTGGTTTTTGGTACCATCAGTTGGGGTTCGAATCCCTGTGGGTCTACAAACCATTCTTTTTTAAGGATGGTTTTTTTTGTTTTAAACATCTTTCGTTTCTATGATCCCTATCAATTAAAGTTATTTAAAAATAAACGGAAGGTATCATCAAGTCGGAAAAATAAAACTTAAGTTATAAAAACCCAGACTTTTATCTTTTTTCACTTAAAAATTCCCGACTTTTTACGGGAGATTCTTGCCTGTAAAGAAAAAAATTGTAAATTTGCACCACCAAAATAAAGCAGACCTATAGTGTAACGGTAGCACTCCGGTTTTTGGTACCGTCAGTCGGGGTTCGAATCCCTGTGGGTCTACAAACCATTCTTTTTTAGGATGGTTTTTTTATTTTTAATAATACCGAAATATTCTGTCTTAAAAAGTTTAAATCATTTATATTCCTGATCATGTAAAAACCCCTCCATAAAAATTTATTCATTCTTACGAAGGAGTTGTTCCAATTATAAAATTCTACTTCAACAGATTCCCTGCAGGCTGCTGCTGCGTCACACAATGGATCATTCCACCATTTTCATATAAGTTTCTCACATCTATTCCAATGACTTTTCGGTCAGGATACTGCTCCTGAATCATTGTATTGGCCACTTTATCGTTTGGATCACCATAGTTTGGAACCAAAACCACCTTATTGGCAACATAGAAATTAATATAAGAACCTTTTTCTTCCAGCTGCTTTCCATAAGCGGTTTTTGCTTTATTTTTTGTGGCCGGCAGGTATATTTTTTTGTATTCCTTTCCGGCTGCATTGGATGCTGTATAGAGGGTATTGATATCTTTATCGGTAAGTCCCATCTCAAAAAGACCGTCCTCGTCCATTGTGATCATGGTCTTATGATTGATGAATTTCATGAACCCGTCGATATGCATATCGGTAACATCTAATCCTGTAACACCGTCAAGCCAGATCACCTTGGAAACACCGTAGTATTTTTCAAACATTTCCTCCGCTTCCTGCTGTGTAATTCCTTTTGTTCGGGTAGATCCTTTTTTCTGACTGATCACAGAACTTTTACAAGCCATCAGAACACCGTTTCCGTCGGTTTCTACAGATCCGCCTTCATTCACCATTTCATCATTCAGATCAATCACTTTAATGCCCAGATCCGCTCCTATCCGCTGAGGAATTTTATTACAGTTTCCGGAGTCATACTTTCCTCCCCAGCCGTTGAACCCCCAATCTTCAATCAGTACTCGGCCGTTATTATCTTTCACGAAAATAGGCCCGTTATCTCTCACCCAGACATCATCGGTAGGATATACTTTGAAATCAACATTTTTTAAAGAGATTTTATTTTTTTCCAACAGATCAGAAATTCTTTTCTTTTCCGTGCCATCATAAGCAATGATATGAACTTTTTCCCCGGACTGAAGCTCACGTGTCATATCGATCCATGTCTGTTCTATTCTTTTCCGGTATTCTGTGCCGTGCTGATGATGGTGTGGCCATTGCAGCCAGGTTCCTTCGTTAGGTGAAGATTCTTCTGGGAAGTGATACGTCTGTGCCATACAAAATGTTACATTAAATAAAAGAGTGAGTGCGAATAATTGATTCATATCATTAAAACTTTTTTCCAATAAATAGTCCGAAATTGATATCGGTTTCGAAAGTACTTCCGGTCTGGGAAATATTACGTCCTATTCCGAACTGTGCTTTTTTGCTGTTCTCCAACCCCAACCGGATGATCTGACTGCTGGCCTGATGTTCCTGAAAACTGAAATCGGATTCCACCATCAGCATACTGTAGAATTCCAACAGTTGGAGTATTTATCCAGGACAAAATTAGATCATCAGAAAAACAAAACTTGTCCTAAAAGGACATCCTTACAAATGCAGCGGAAAATAAATATGAGTAATCATTTCTCCCTTTTCATACTTAAGGTGTTCTTCTATCACATCCGAGTTGTCAAGCAGGAGCTCTGGCCGAGTGAGCCAGAAACGGTAAAAGTTCCGGTAGGTTTCTAAAATATTTTCAAAAGATCCGTAATGAGTAAACCGGATGTATTTTCCTCCAAAAATTTCTGTTTTCTGAAGTCCGGAGGCTCCCGGCGCAGTCTGTAGTATCGCCGCCCCATATCTGCAGTGGGAACGGTTGGTGATCAACGGTTGATCGCGTATAATTCCATAAGCAGGAAATGAATCTCCGTTTTCCTGTTCAATGGTAGCCCACAAATCATTAATCTCCTGATTATTGTAATCTTTAGCTTTAATGAATGTACAGTACACAGAAACAGCATCCTTGTACTTGATTTCATACTGCAGGTCAACAGCTTCATTGTCGAGAAATTCTTTAAAAATCTCCTGCTTCTGACTTCTGGCTTCAGCAGGTGAAATATGATACTGTTTTTTAAAGGCTTTTGAAAAAGACTGGATATTGAAATAACCGACTTCCCGGGCAATATCAGAGATTTTATCAGTGGTATAGATCAGTTTTTTGTACGATTTTTCCAGGCGGAGACGCTTTTGAAATCCGGAGATGTTTTCTTTAAAAATCTTAAAAAAAATCCTTTGAAAATTACGGTACGAATACTGAGACAGATATTCTATTTCATCGGCTGTGATCTCCCGGTCAAAGTTTTCTTCGATATGATCAACGATCTTCTGTATTTCGTTAAAACTGATCTGCACGGCTTTATATTTTGCCAATGGATTGGCTTACGTACTCTAAAGATAAATATTTTCAGTTGAGTATTCAACTAATTAATGAACCAAATAGCAGTTCTAAAGTAACGTTGGTACAGATCGTCAAAAGCTTCTATTTATAATTGATTTTATGATTCAGTTCTAAAGGATTATCATCTTCAAGAATAGATTTTTGCCCTCTTTTGATCATTTCGTTCATATCCTGTTCTTTTCCCTGAGGATCATAAAATGTAACTTTCCCTGCGGTTTTAGAGTTCCACGGATCATTATAATATGATTTCCCCAGATGATCATATTTTGCCCAATCGATGGTAATGGTTTTCTTCCTTGCATCAAACCAATCGCCCCCTTTTTTTATCTGCACTAAATTGAATGCGTAATCATGTTCAGTATCTTCAATGGAAATAATTAAACCAGGCAATCCATTGAAAACATATGGACCGTCATTGAAAGGCAATTCCGACGTAAACCAGGCAATCCATTTTCTGCCGCCATAATTAACTTCTGCTTTTTGTGATTTATATTTTCCTATTGTTTTTTGTTCTGATAAAATTTTCCAGTTTAATGGTTCATCCATAGGAAGAAGGTAATTCGCCCGTAAATAAGTAATAATTTTCTCTACTTTATTATTATTCAAATCTTTTTTAATGTAAAACTGATTTTCAACCCCCAGTTTGTATCCTCCATTTTTATTAATGAACTTCAGGGAATCAGCATTTTTAGCCATTGATTCCCGAAAAATAGAAATATTATTCTCAAAATCCAGCACCATATGATCTTTATAAATATCATCAGGTTTTCCTTTAGCTGACAGGAATTTAGTTTCATAAATAAAACTGAACTTCTGTGAAAAACAAAATGTTGATACTAAGGAAAAAAATAAAATAAGTTTTAATGGGTGTGTTGTTTTCATAAAATCCGTGTTAAGTTATGGAACTTATTATTCTAATCGGAAACATCTATTCGACAAAGTCAAATTTAAGCTCAAAAAACTTAAATAACTTACATAATTTCAATGAAAAGGACAAATTTATAAATCTATTTAAACGCAAATAAGGACAGATCAAAATCTATCCTTATTGTTATTTAGGTCAGAAGCCTGAAGCTGGAAGAGTTCTTAAATCCGAAAGCATAACTTTAAGACTACTTCATTACATTTTAAGGTTACTGTTAAATATTAATGTCAGACAGTTACCTCCAGCTTCCTTCTCCTATCTTCCAGCTTTCTATTGACTACTTGATTTTAGGTTTATATAATTTAAACATCAGGAATAAGAAAGCCAGCCATATTGGAATTAAAATAACCTGAATTTCCATTCCGGTAATACTCATCAATACCAGAATTGCGACTAAAAACAGAATACAGATATAGTTCGAAACCGGATAAAATATGGACGGAAATAACGTCTTCACCCCCGATTGATCTTTCTCTTTTCTAAATTTCAGATGGGTGTAACAGATCATCAGCCAATTGATAATTAACGTAGAAACCACAAGAGCCATTAGATATTCAAATGCTTTTTCAGGTACCAGTTTATTGATGATAATACAGATTCCCGCGAAACAGGAAGAGATCAGAATCGCATTGGTAGGAACACTGTTTTTGTTCAGTTTCTTTAAAAATTTCGGTGCATTTCCCTGCTGAGCCAACCCGAAAAGCATTCTGCTGTTGCTGTAAACACTGCTGTTGTACACTGATAAAGCTGCGGTCAAAACGATCAGATTAAGGATATTGGCAATTAAAACATTGAACTGAATCACCTTTCCGAATATTTTGAATTCAAATCCGTTTAAATTCTGGAATACCATCACAAACGGGCTTGTCCCTTCTGTAATTTCTCTCCACGGACTCAATGCAAATAAAATAACCAAAGCTCCCACATAGAAAATCAAAATCCTGTAAATAACCTGATTGGTCGCTTTTGGAATCGTCTTTTCAGGATTTTTAGCTTCAGCAGCCGTGATTCCTATTAATTCCAATCCTCCAAAAGAGAACATAATCATCGCCATGGCGGCAAATAGTCCTGAGAAACCACCTTCCCCTTTATTAAAGAAACCTTTGGGGAAAAATCCGCCGTCGTTCCAAAGATTGGAAATGCTTGCCTTATCTCCTCCTGTACCACTCAATAACAAATAAATCCCGAAAACAATCATCCCAATGATAGCCACCACTTTGATGATGGAAAACCAGAATTCAGTTTCGCCGTATACTTTTACAGATGCCAGATTTAAGGCCGTAATCATGATAAAAAAGAATAGACTGGAAACCCAGAGCGGGATTTCGGGCCACCAGAAATGAATATAATGCCCGATGGCCGTGAGTTCAGCCATACTTACAAGGATATAGAGAATCCAATAATTCCAGCCGGAAGCAAAACCGGGGAAATTTCCCCAATATTTATAGGCAAAATGACTGAAACTTCCGGAAACAGGTTCCTGAACCACCATTTCACCAAGCTGACGCATAATAAAGAACGCGATAATTCCAGCCAAAGCATACCCGAGAATAACGGAAGGACCCGCTAAAACTGCTGCCGGACCGATCCCGAGAAACAGTCCCGTTCCTATGGCTCCTCCAAGGGCAATTAATTGAATATGTCTGTTGGTTAATCCTCTGACAAGAGCCCCATCATTGGACTCCGTTTTCTGTTCGCTGCTCATAAAATCAATTATGCCCTAAATATATAAAAACTTTTCAGAGAAATTAACATTCCATAGGTGGTGTAAATTGGGTAAATCGGATAACTTATTTTATTTTCTAAATCCAAAAATTTTCTTTGGAAAAATTTCAATCTCTCAATATTATTAAAAATATTAAATTAGTGAACAAAATAAAACCATGAAGAACATTATCGAAGAAGAAACTGATTTTTTTAGCGGAAAAAATCTAACAAGATTTTTTGTATTGCTAACAATATTTTTGATATTATTTTTCTCTTATATTTATATAGCATCACACCTAAATTGGGGCTTCAATATGAGTGATAAAAATATGATCGGAGATGCAATCGGAGGCATTTCAGCTCCTTTTATTGGTATATCCACATGTATCTTAACATTTATTGCCTTTTATGTGCAATATGATTTTAATAAAAAACAATCAATATTTATAAAAAAACAGCATGTAAATGAATTCGTAACAGAATTTAATCAAACCTTCAACCTAATTAAAATTAATGACAATTTATCTGATACTTTAAAAGTTGCAAAGATAAATAATGTCATAAATGAGTTTACAGAGAACTTTACTGCTGACGATATTCCATCTATCCAAAAAAATGGAGAGCTCGATATCAATATTGTACTAGATATGTTGAATGCAAAGCAATTTTATGACGTAACTAGTATTTTTTTTAACTATTACAATCCTGCCAGAAAATTCATTATTTTTTTGGATATAGTTATACGCGAATTTTCTCATATTGATATAAACGAAAAAGAAAAATTTAATATTGTAAATAATTTTATAATAAAATTTGAGATAGTAACGACACCTGAAATTGTCAATTTTTTAGTTTTCAATTTAATGGCAACTCCAAAAACTGTTATTAAAAATAAAGATTTTATGATTAAATGTTTTAAAAATCATTACGGAACAAATAAATCCATCTTTGGCATTTATCAACAAATTCAAGACTCATTATAAATATTCCTCCGGAATCGAAATATTATTCTTTTTCATGTACTCCAAAAGCGACTGGTATCGGTCATCATTCCCGTCCATCCCACATTTGTGCGAAATACTGCAGATATCGGAAGGCTTGATTTCCAGAATATCTGAGATCTTCGTGAGGATATCGAGATTGATTTTCACTTTAGCGTTTTCAATATCGGAATAGGCCTTTTGGGAAATTCCCATTTCAAAAGCCATGTACTCCTGCGTAAAGTCTTTACTTCTACGGATTTTCCTGATATTTTGGCCACATACTTTCATCGTTTTTGTTTTAGTAGTTTTCGGTATAGTTTAGAAGGATACCTACTAGACTTACACAAAGTTAATAAATACCTTTGGCAAAACATTATACACGTTACATGATATTTATTTTTTCATCCAAATCAAGGTCACTACCTTCTGATTTCAGAGGATAAATATCACTTCGGTACAACACAATTGGAATTATGGAGACGCAAAAATTCAATTATGACAATAATATTGTCAGAGCATTCTTGTATGCTACTATCGTATTCGGGCTGGTCGGCTTTCTGCTGGGACTTTCGGCCGCGCTGATGCTTTTCTACCCTGAGTTGCCTGAGTTTTTATTCGGGACAGATGATACCACGATTCAGAGTCTGAGAAGCGGAAATATCCAGGGACTGATCAACACGCAGGGTGCAATGGGATTCGGAAGGATCAGAATGCTGCATACGAGTGCCGTTATTTTTGCTTTTGTGTGTAATTCCTTCTTCTGCGGTGCCTATTACAGCATGCAGAGACTTTTAAAAACAAGAATGTACAGTGATACGCTTTCATGGATTCATTTCTGGAGCTGGCAGCTGATGATCGTTGCCGTAGTGATCACATTCTTAATGGGAATCAATACGTCCAAAGAATATGCAGAACACGAATGGCCGATAGATATCCTGATCACTTTCTCATGGATCATTTTCGGAATCAATATGTTCGGAACCATTGCGAAAAGAAGGGTGAGACACCTTTACGTAGCCATCTGGTTCTATATTGCAACCTGGATTGCTGTTGCCATGCTACATATCTTTAATAACCTTGAAGTTCCCCTATCATTCACGAGTTGGAAATCCTATTCTGTATATGCCGGTGTAAAAGATGCACTTGTACAGTGGTGGTACGGTCACAATGCCGTAGCATTCGTACTCACAACACCGGTACTGGGTCTGATGTATTATTTCATGCCGAAAGCAGCACAGCGTCCTGTATTCTCCTATAAATTATCCATTATTCACTTTTGGTCGCTGATATTCGTATACCTTTGGGCTGGTCCTCACCACCTTCAGTATACGGCGCTTCCGGCATGGGCTCAGGCCGTAGGTACGGGATTCTCTATTATGCTGATCGCTCCGTCCTGGGGAGGAATGCTGAACGGACTTCTTACCTTACGAGGAGCCTGGGATAAAGTGAGAGAAAATCCCATCCTTAAATTCTTTGTGGTGGCAATCACCTGTTATGGGATGGCTACTTTCGAGGGACCTTTATTAGCTACAAAATCTTTAAATAAAATCGGGCATTACACCGACTGGGTCATCGGACACGTACATTTGGGCGCGCTTGGATGGAATGGTTTCATGGCCTTCGGGGTAGTCTATTATCTGATCCCGATCATGTGGAGAACGCCGTTATGGTCTAAAAAATTAGCCAACTGGCACTTCTGGCTTGGAACACTGGGAATTATCTTTTATGCAGTTCCGATGTATATCTCAGGATTCACTCAGGGATTGATGTGGAAACAGTTCAATCCGGACGGAACCCTGTTATGGAAAAACTGGCTGGATACGGTAACCGCGATCATTCCTTACTTTAAAATGAGATTCTTAGGAGGTCTTCTTTACCTTTCAGGAGCTATTTTAATGGTGATCAATGTGATTAAAACCGTAAGATCAGGCTCATTCCAGAAAAATGTTCCGGCAGAAGCACCGGCACTCGCAGATATCGGCACTGCAAGAAAAGAAGGCGAAGGCGTACACCTTTGGCTGGAAAGAACTCCAAAACTATTATCTATCCTGGCTTTCATTACCGTAGCAATAGGCGGATTAATAGAAATCGTTCCAACATTATCATTAAAACAAAGTGTTCCGACGATAACGGCTGTAAAACCATACACACCGCTTGAACTAGAAGGAAGAGATTTATATGTCCGTGAAGGGTGTAACTCCTGCCATTCCCAGATGATCAGACCTTTCCGTGATGAAATCGTGAGGTTTGAAGGTAAAAACGGACAATACTCAAAAGCGGGAGAATTTATTTATGACAGACCGTTCTTATGGGGATCCAAGAGAACCGGTCCGGATCTTCACAGAGAAGGAGGCCGAAACCCTGATTCATGGCACTTTAAACATATGTATAACCCAAGAATTACGTCTGCAGGTTCCATTATGCCGCGTTTCCCATGGCTGATCACGAATAAACTGGACCGTACTCAAATGGTGGCCAAGATGAGGTTAATGAAAAATGCTTTCGATGTACCTTATTCAAAAGCGGAAATAGATTCTGCGGGACAATGGGCCGACAACCAGTCCAAAGCGATTGTACAGAGAATTTATTCTGAAGCTACAGATGTGAAAAGCCAGATGGAAAAAGAAAAAATGGCAAAAGGTGCTGCTTATATACCGCTTGAGCAGAGAGAAATTGTAGCGATGATCGCTTATCTTCAAAGATTAGGTACCGATATTAAAACTACACAGATCCAGACCGCAAGTGCTGAATAACCTGTAAAATTGTACTGCAATGAAAAAGAGAACCCCTATTTCAATATATATCGCAACAACGATAGGCTTAACGATCATGGCGTTTGAAATGTTCGCCGGAGACTCAGGTTATTTTTCCTCCCCTTTTTTCTGGGTCCTTATTGTGATCGCTGTCATCCTTCTTCTGATCATGAACTCAATTGGAGATCTGGTGGAAAACGAAAGTTTCAACAGGCTGACCGATGAGGAAAAGAAAGAATATTTAGCAGAAAAAAATATTCCGTATTATCAGAAACTTTGGAATTCTGCATTCAAAAAGCAGTCTGCCACGGAAGAAAAAGACATCCTTATCGATCATGGTTTTGACGGAATCACAGAGCTTGACAACTCACTACCCAAATGGTGGATAGGTCTGTTCTGGTTCGGATGTATATTCTGCGTAGTGTATCTGATGGCCTTTGCTTTCACTGAATACGCCCATCCGGAAGCTGAATATGACAAGGAAGTGAAAACCATGCTTGCTTCCATCCAGGAATATGAAAAAAATGCTCCTCAAATCAATCTGGAAAATGCAAAATACAGTGCGGATCATATCGCTGAAGGTCAGGAATTATTTAAAACCAATTGCGTAACCTGCCATGGTGACGGTGGAAAAGGAGGTATCGGGCCTAACCTTACGGATACCCACTGGATCAATATCAAAGAAAAAAGTCTGTTTAAAAACGTATTCTGGATGCTTGAAAACGGTTCACCAAACAATCCTACGATGCGTCCATTTATTAAAGACGGAACCATTACAGGAAGAGACGCAGAAAAGATTGCAGCCTACATCTACCACATCAACCAGGAAACTTCTCCCATCACTCCGGCTCAAGGCGGTGCTGCTGCTCAAGGTGAAGAAGTGAAATGGGAAAATGGTAACAATTAATTTTAAGAATGTCAGGAAGTTTGAAGCTGGAAGAGGGAAGTTATGTAGTCTAAAAGAAGACTTACAGAACCATTTTATTATTTTTTTAAAGCTAGTTTAAGATCACTTTTAAAAATGAATGTCCAATATAACTTCCAGCCTCCCTCTTCCAGCTTCCAACCCTTTAAAACTTAGATCACATAACTTAACAAAAATTTATTATCTCCATATATTCCTTGCCCCCTTTGAAAACCTATCTAACATTTGAATTTTCATTTTTGCTAAACCTTTTCAACGTTAAAAAATGATATAAAGGGGGCTTTTAAACAAAAAAATCCAGACCTTGGTTGTCTTTATCAACATATTCACTTGACAACTATTCAACTAAATTCCATATCAGGACAGCCAAGGCAGGATTTTTGTACTTATGCTAGGATACCACAACAAAGAGCTAATAAAATAGTATTCTTATATTTGTTAAAAACCTAGTCACATTTGAAACTGAAAATCAACAAAAGAAAACTTTTAAAGCGTATTGCAATAACCTTTATTTCAATATTGGTTTTTCTTACCCTTCTGATCCTTAGCTTAAGGCTTCCTGCCGTTCAAAATTTTATCAAAGACAAACTGGTCGTGTATCTTGAGAAAAAAATCAAGACCAAAGTAAGCCTGGAAAGAGTTTACATTGGATTTCCAAACAGCCTTGTGATGGAAAATCTTTACCTTAAAGGACAGGATGTAGACACGCTTCTTGCGGTTAAAAAACTGGATGTAGGCCTGAATATGATGAAGCTTATCAGTTCAACGGCCGATATTACTTCGGTGGATCTTGAGGGAGCCCGCGCCAATGTGGTACGGAAACCGAACGGAACATTCAATTTCGATTATATCATCAATGCTTTTGCGACCAGCGATAAGGAGGAAAGTTCTTCCAAGCCTTTTATTATTTCTCTTGATAAGATTAATTTAAAGGATATTGGCGTGACCTTTAGTGATCAGCAGTCTAGGAACGATATTAAATTATATTTCAAATCATTTGATACCAGGGTTAAAACTTTTGATCTCAATAAAAATACGTATGCCGTTAATGACATTAATCTTGACGGACTGAAGTTAAAACTAAAACAGGATCTTATTGAAGAGGTTTCTAAAAAAGTAGAGAAAAAGGTAGATTCACTCAATGATAAAAAGCCGATGAATATTGGCCTGAGAGGCATAAAACTGACCAATTTCGATATTGATTACGGCGATGACAATACCAAAACGTTTGCTAAAGTTCTGTTCAAAGAATTAAGTACGAAGGTGAACAAATTGGATCTTGAGAACAATTCCTACAATATTTCCAATGTTTTCCTGTCCGGAGCAGACATTAACGCCAACCTTTATCTTCCTGCCCAAAACGCCAATCCGAAGGAAACAAAAGAACCTGAAGTTTCTAAAGTTTCGGATAAGGATAAAGCGATGAAAGTTCTTCTCGGAAAACTGGTGCTGAATGATGTAAAAGCAATCTACAACAACACCGCGATTGCTCCTACCAAACAGGGAATGGATTTCAACCACATGAATTTTTCTAAAATGAATGTGGAAGTAAGAAGCTTCAAAATGGAGAACAATACGTTTGCAGGAACCGTGAATTCCGCAGAAATTCAGGAAGGAAGAGGTCTGGATATCCAGAAATTCAATACAGATTTTGTGTATGCAGAAAAACAGGCTTACCTGAAAGATCTTTATCTGCAAACCCCGAAAACGCTGATCCGTGATGAGGTCATTTTAAATTATGATTCGCTTGATCAGCTGACTTCAAATCCGGGAGCTGTAAAAATTTCAGCCAATATCAAGGATTCCAAAATAGGTTTCGCAGATATCCTGAATATTGTTCCTACTTTGCGAAATACCGCTCCATTCAATAAATATCCGAATGCTATACTGAATGTCAATGCTAACGTTCAGGGAATCGTCAATGATTTACTCATCAAAGATCTTAAAGTTTCAGGTCTGGATCAGTTGAGAGTGGCGGCATCAGGAAGAATCAAAAATGCAATGAAACCTGAAAATCTGTACTATGATCTTAGGATTGCAGAATTTTCAGCAGAAGCTAAAACAGTTTACAATCTGGTTCCGAAAAATACCATTCCATCCAATATCTCCCTCCCTTCCCATTTCAGTATTAAAGGAAGTGCAAAAGGAACAACGAAGGTGGTAAAAGCAGACCTGAACCTCTACTCTACCCTTGGAAACGCTGCTATTGTGGCAGATGTGGATATGAGCAGAAAAAACCGCGAACTGTACGATATAAAAGCTAATCTTCAGGCTATTCAGGTTGGAAAGATTATTAAGAATAAAGATGTCGGAGCCGTTACCGCTCAGATTTCCGCAAAAGGTGAAAGCTTTGACTTTAAAAATGCAAAAGCAGATCTTAAAGGACATGTAGCATCAGCTGTTTACAAAGGATACCGTTATCAGAATATGGATCTGACGGGTAAAATTAACAGAGGTGTTTACAATATCGTTTTAAACTCAAAAGATCCGAATGCGAATCTGAATTTAATAGCTTCCGGAGTTTACAGTGAAAAAAATCCTACGGTAAAAATCAATGGTGAAGTGATCAAGCTTGATGTGAATAAACTTGGATTCTATGAGAAACCCATGATTATCGCAGGAAAGATCGACGGGGATTTTTCAAGCCTTGATCCGGACGCGCTGAACGGTTATCTAAACTTAAAAGATTTCGCATTTTCAGATACCAAAGAAGTCTATCCGGTACAGGAAGTTAATCTGAAAGCATCCTCCACACAGGATTCCACGCAGATCATTTTCAATTCTCAGATCGCAGATGTTTCTTTAAAAGGAAAATATAAACTGACCCAGATTTTTGGTGCTTTAACGCAGACGATCAATCAGTATTATCAGTTCCAGAAGCCTGCTAAAGGACCGAAAATTGATCCGGGGCAGTTTTTCACCTTCAATGCCAAGATTAAAAATGATGATCTGATCAGGAAATTCGTTCCGGAACTCAAAACTTTTGAAACGATCAATTTAGCAGGAAATTATGATGCAGATTCTCAAAAAATTGAAATAGACGGACAGATTCCGCAATTATTATATGGTGAAAATTCACTGGAAAATGTAGCCTTAAAAGTGACCAATGAAAATCAGGCGTTACAGTACAGTCTCAATGCCGGATCTTTAAAAAGTTCCAGTTTTACATTGAAAAAAATTGCCGTGAGTGGAGATGTGGCGAACAATACCATCAATTATAATATTACCACCAAAGACGACAAAGATGCGACGCAGTTCCTCATTGCAGGAAATGCAAAATCACTGAATGATATTACAGAAATTTCCCTGAACCCGAATGGTTTAAAACTTAATTATTCGGACTGGAATGTTGCTGAAAACAATAAGATCCAGATCAGCAGTAAAGGGATTTTAGCCGATAATTTTGTCCTTTCGAATGGAGGAAGTCAGATTTCACTTCAGTCTGAAACTGAAAGTCCAGCCAGCCCCTTGAATGTGGCATTGAAAGATTTTAAAATAGAAACCATTACCGAACTGATCAAAAAAGATACGGTTCTGGCCAAAGGAACCATTAACGGAACTGCTCAGCTTCGTAATGTAACGAAAAATATGACCTTCACTTCAGATCTTAATATCACCGATCTGATTGTGTACGGAAATGCGGTTGGAAATCTGGCCGTAAAAGTGAATAATTCTTCACCGAATATTTTAAATGCCGATGTTGCCTTATCAGGCAATGATAACGACGTGAAAATTCTTGGAGATTATAATACTTCTTCAAGTACTTTTGATCTGAATATGGCGATCAACAAGCTTCAGATGAAGAGTGTTCAGGGATTCTCCATGAATGCGATAACGAATACGGAAGGCTATATTTCAGGAAATTTAAAGATCACAGGAAATACAGAAAAACCGAATATTTTAGGTAAAGTGAAATTCAATGATGCAGGACTGGAAATTGCCAAAACCGGCAGTGATTTCAGAAAACTGAATGATGAAATTGACTTCACGAACCGCGGTATTGAGTTTAATAAATTTAAAATCAACGATAAAGACGGAAACTCTCTTGTGATCAACGGGCAGGTTCTTACGCAGACGTACAGGGATTTTGCCTTTAATCTTGATGTAAATGCCAAAGATTTCAAAGTCGTGAATTCAGAAAAATCCAATGACGCAATGATGTACGGAATTCTTGCCATTGATGCAGGACTTCACATCCGCGGAAACTTAGATCTTCCGAAAGTGGACGGCAGGCTGGCTGTTTCTGATGATACCGACTTTACTTTTGTACTTCCACAATCAAGCCCTTCTGTGCAGGAAAGAGATGGGATTGTGGAATTCATCGATCAGGATCAGGTTGTGTTGAATAAAACCGTTAAAGCTGATTCTCTGAAAGCCCAGAGCCGCATCAAAGGAATGGATGTGAGTGTGAATATTGAAGTGAGTAAGGAAGCTAAAATGTCCATTGTAATTGATAAAGCTAACGGAGATTTTGTAAAACTTCAAGGTGAAGCAGAACTGACAGGAGGAATTGATCCTTCAGGAAAAACAACGCTTGTAGGGGTTTATGAAGTGGAAAAAGGTTCCTATGAGCTTTCCGTAAGTCTTCTGAAACGTAAATTTGATATCCAGAAAGGAAGTACCATTACCTGGACCGGTGAACCGACTGCTGCCATTATGGACATCACCGCTGTATATAAAACGGAAGCTCCACCTATTGATCTCGTTGAACAACAAGTGAGCGGTGAAGATGCTTCCATACTGAATCAGTTTAAACAAAGAATCCCTTTCAATACTTTATTAAAAATGAAAGGTGAGCTTCTGAAACCCCAGATCAGTTTTGATATCACGACAGACGAAAAAAATAACGCCATCTCCTCTACGGTAAAGGATATTGTAGATCAAAAACTTACTCAACTCAGAACGCAGGAATCTGAAATGAATAAACAGGTTTTTGCCCTTCTACTCCTTAACCGCTTCATTGGGGAAAATCCTTTTGAATCCGGTGCGGGAATGTCTGGTGAAATGCTGGCCAGACAAAGTGTGAGTAAAATTCTTTCCCAACAATTGAACAATCTTGCCTCAGGCTTAATCAAAGGAGTGGATATAGATTTAGGTCTTGATTCTTCTGAAGATTATTCAAGCGGGAAGAAAAATACAAGAACGGATCTGAATGTAGGAGTAAGTAAAAAATTACTGAATGACCGTCTGAAAGTTTCCGTGGGAAGTAATTTTGCACTGGAAGGTGAAGCCCGACAAAACGAAAGTACAACGAACATCGCAGGAAACGTCACTGTTGACTACAGCCTTTCAAAAGACGGAAGATATATGCTTCGTGCCTATCGTAAAGATGAATATCAGGTGGCTCTTCAGGGACAGATCATAGAAACGGGGGTAGGTTTTATCATTACTTTAGACTATGATAAATTCCGTGAGATCTTCCAAAAAACAAAGAAAGAGAGACGCAAAAAAGAAAACAAAAATAACCAAGTGGTAGAATTTAAATAATGAAAAGCAGACTTAATATATATTGTAAATATCTGTTCGCTTCGGGCATTACCGCAGCTACTCTTTCCTGCAGCAATACCAAATATCTGAAGCAGGGACAGATGCTTTATACCGGCGGAGAAGTAAAAATAGAAAATGATAGCCTTTCAAAGAAGGAAAAAAAGGAACTAAAGACAGCCCTGGAAGAGAATCTGGTTCCTAAACCCAATTCGACCTTATTGGGCATCCGTCCGAAATTATATTTCTACAATATCGCCAAAGAACCTAAAAAAGATAAAGGTTTTAATTACTGGTTAAAATATAAAGTAGGTGAAAAACCTGTATTGCTGGGAGATGTAGACCGTGAATTTAACAGAAAGATCATTGAAAATTATTCTGAAAATAAAGGATATTTTAATGCAAAAGCTACCTATGATACGGTTTCCAAAAATAAAAAAGCACAGGTTATTTACACCTTAAGACCCGGTGCAAGATATCTGGTGAGCAATGTTAAATTTAAGCAGGATTCTTCACTGGTCAATAAGGAAATCCAAAGTCTGGCGGATAAAACGCTGCTTAAATCCGGAAAGCCTTTCGATCTTGATGTGATTAAAAATGAAAGAGAAAGGATCGATAATGGGTTAAAAGAAAGAGGATTCTATTATTTCAGTCCGGATAATATTATTGTTCAGGCAGACAGTACTGTGAGCAAAAATCATAAGGTAGAGCTTAACGTAAAATTAAAAGAAGACACTCCGGATCTGTCCACGGAGCAGTTTAGCATCGATAAAGTGATTGTTTTCCCGAATTACAATATTCAGGATGTAAAAAGAGGCAAGTACAGCGTTCCGATGAATGCTGATTCGCTTTCCAAATATGCTTATGATGATATTTATGTGATTGATCCGCAACATAAATTTAAACCAAAGATCTTCGACAGAGCTTTGTATTTTAAAAAAGGAGATCTGTACAACCGCTCCAATCATAATCTAACCCTTAACCGTCTGATCAGTCTGGGCGTTTTCAAATTTGTAAAAAATGAATTCATTGTTTCGGATTCATTAAAACATCAGTTTGATGCCTATTATTTACTGACCCCAAGACAAATTCAATCATTGAGACTGGAAGCTTTGGGAAGAACCAATTCTGCGAATTATGCCGGTAGTGAATTGAACTTAAACTGGACCCACAGAAATTTTTTCAGAGGAGCTGAACAGTTTAAAGCCGCTGTTTACGGTGCATTTGATTTCCAGATGGGAGGTCAGGAAAATGCCAAGAATCTCTTCCGTGCAGGATCAACTGTACAGCTTTCCATTCCAAGGATCGTAGCCCCTTTCCGTTTCAATTCTTCAAGTGCATTTGTTCCGAGAACGAATATCAATTTAGGATTTGAATTCCAGAACCGTACCGAGTATTATACGCTTAATACGTTCAGTGCATCATTTGGGTATTTATGGAAGGAAAATGTAAGAAAGGAGCATGATCTGAAGGTATTGGACGTTACATTGGTTTCACCTGCCAAGGTTACCGCTCTATATGACTCCATATCAGCAAACAGTGATGCCATGCAAAGGGTTGTTCAAAAGCAGCTTATTTTTGGCCCTACTTATTCTTATACCTATACCAATACAATGCTGTCCAAGCCTACTACCATTTATTATAAAGGTACGTTGGATTTAGCAGGAAATCTTACTGGTTTGGTAACCGGTGCTAATGTTGAAAAAGGAAAAGAAAAAAAGATTTTCGGAATCCCCTTCAGTCAATATGCCAAAATGGAAAATGACTTCAGGCTGTATCATAAGTTTACAGAAAAAACTTCTTTAGCCACAAGATTTATTGGAGGGATAGCTTATCCGTACGGGAATTCGGAGAATATTCCTTTCTCCAAACAGTTTTTTTCCGGAGGAAGTAACAGTATCAGAGCATTCCGAGCCAGAACATTAGGTCCGGGAAGTTTTGACCCGAGAACGATTAAATCAGGATATTATTTTGACCAGTCCGGAGATATCAAGTTGGAACTGAATGCAGAATACCGTGCTAATCTTTATAAGTTTTTAAATGTTGCGGTCTTCGCAGATGCAGGAAACGTATGGTTAATTAATGAAGACACCCAAAGACCGGGCGCTAAATTTTCCAAAGAATTTTTAAGTGAAGTTGCAGTCGGAGCCGGAGTTGGTCTGAGACTTGATTTCTCTATCTTAATTTTAAGGCTGGATCTTGCGATGCCATTACGTGTTCCCTATTATGAGAAAGGAGACCGATGGGCATTTAACCGGATTAACTTCGGAGATTCACAATGGAGAAAAGACAATTTAGTATTAAATATAGCTATCGGATATCCTTTCTAATATGATCAACAATTTCAAATTTTTCTGGGAGGTACTTAAAGAAACCTTTACTGAATGGAATGATTCTTCCGCATCAAAAGATTCGGCAAGTTTAGCGTATTATGCAATCTTTTCAATCCCGGGATTATTGATTATCATTATCTGGATTGCCGGAAATTTCTTTGGCGAGGAAGCTATCCGCGGCGAAATCAGCAACCAGATCAGCGGATTGATGGGAGCTGATGTAGCCAAAAGTATTGAAGGAATGATTGCGGGCGCCCTCATCGACAAACAGAATATTTTCATGAAAATAGTAGGGATCGGGTCTTTAGTATTTGGTTCTACTACTCTGTTTTTTCAGTTGCAGCATACTTTAAATACGCTTTGGGATGTAGAAGCTGCTCCTAAAAAAGCATTAATTAAATTTCTTCTGGACAGAGCCAACTCATTGGGAATGATCCTTATTTTAGGGTTCTTACTGATGATCACAATGATTTTATCTTCCATGATCAGTCTGTTCAACAACTGGATCACCAATTATTTTGGCCTTGAAACCTATATGCTGGTAGAGCTCGTGAATTTTGCCATTGGTTTTGGTCTGGTTATGCTCTTATTTGCACTCATGTTCAAAGTGCTTCCTGACGTAAAAATCAGCTGGAAACCTGTATGGAAAGGCGCTTTATTGACTACCATTTTATTTACGCTGGGTAAATTTTTACTGAGTCTGTATTTTGGTAATTTCAAACCTACCTCTACTTTCGGAGCGGCGGGAACCGTTATTTTAATTATGATGTGGATTAATTATTCCTGTATGCTGATCTTTTTCGGAGCCGAATTTACGAAAGTGTACAATTATAAAAAAGGCTACAAAGTCATTCTTTCCAAGCATGCAAAATGGAGTGCTGCGAAGATGTACAGAGATAGTGCAAAGAACAATGAGTTGGGAGAGAGTTGAGAGTTTCGGGGTACGCGTTGCGTGGTTTGAGTTGTGAGATTCTGTAGTATTAACAGTTGTTTATCATTTATACATTTTACGTTATAAAAAAAATAGCCTCCCAAAATTTCAGGAGGCTTTATTTTTACATTCTGTTCACTGTTGCTATTCCCAGTAATCTTAATGATTTTTGTATTGTTTTAGCCGTTATATCTGATAAATTTAAACGGAATTGTTTTAAATTTTCATCCTCAAGTTTCACCATTGGAGTGCTTTGATTCTGATAGAATGAGTTGTAAGATTTAACCAGGTCATAAACATAGTTGGCTACGAGTGCCGGGCTTAATGCTTCTGCTGCTTTTTCCACCACATTTTTATAATTGGCCAATAACATGATCAGTTCTTTTTCAAATTGATTGGCATCAACAGTAGAAACTTCTTTATACTGATAATTGGCTTTTGCCAACAACGATTGAATACGTGCATAAGTATATTGAATAAACGGACCTGTATTTCCATTGAATTCAATGCTTTCGTCCGGATTGAACAGCATTTTTTTCTTAGGATCCACTTTCAGCATGAAGTATTTCAAAGCTCCCATACCGATTATTTCATAAGAAGCTACTTTTTCCTCTTCTGAAAGACCTTCCAATCTTCCCTGTTCTGTCGCTTTTAGTTTTGCCGTCTCATGCATTTCCTGCATCAGATCATCAGCATCCACAACAGTTCCTTCACGGGATTTCATTTTCCCGTTTGGAAGTTCTACCATTCCATAAGAAAGGTGGAACAACTGGTCTGCCCATGTATATCCCAGTTTTTTCAGAATTTTAAATAAAACCTGGAAATGATAATCCTGTTCGTTTCCTACTGTGTAAATCAATTTCTGAATATTATTTTGTTTAAAACGCTCGACAGCTGTTCCCAAATCCTGAGTCATATACACAGAAGTTCCGTCTGAACGAAGCAAAAGTTTCTGATCAAGTCCTTCATCTGTAAGATCACACCATACGGAACCATCTTCTTTCTGATAAAGAATACCTTTATCCAGACCTTCCTGAATAAGATCTTTTCCTAATATATATGTATTGCTTTCATATTGTATCTGATCAAAATCAACCCCTAATCTTTTATAAGTTTCACTAAAGCCTTTATAGACCCAGGAGTTCATTTCTTTCCACAGATTTCTTACTGTTTCGTCGCCACTCTCCCAATCCAAAAGCATTTTTTGAGCCTCAATAATTGATGGAGCTTCTTTTTTTGCCTGATCTTCTGTTGAACCCTGTGCTACAAGTTCTGTAATTTCTGTTTTGTAGCTTTTATCAAATTCTACATAATAGTTTCCTACAAATTTATCTCCTTTTGTATTCGTTGATTCCGGAGTTTCGCCTTTCCCAAATTTTTTCCAAGCCAACATTGACTTACAGATATGAATCCCTCTGTCATTGATGATCTGAGACTTGATCACATCATATCCCGCTTCTTTAAGAATCTGGGCTACAGAAAATCCTAATAAGTTATTTCTAATGTGTCCAAGGTGAAGCGGTTTGTTGGTGTTTGGGGAAGAATATTCCACCATTACGGTAGAATTTTTCTTTTCTATGGTATCAAAATCGTTGCTCACAGATTTGAAGTTATCCACAAACAATTGGTTTTTTACCTTAATGTTAAGGAAACCTTTTACTACATTGAAACTTTCGAAGAAATCAGAGTACTCGGTTAGAGCTCCTCCCAGTTCAACACCAATATTTTCGGGATTCTTTTTCAGCTGCTTTACCAATGGAAATGTAACAATGGTAAAGTCCCCTTCAAATTCCGTTTTATTTTCCTGAACTTCCAGATTGATGTCTTTCAATTGAAAAACATTTAAAATAACCTCCGAAAGTTTTTTCTCTATGATATCTTTAATATTCATGTGTATCTATTGCTTTTTTAAAGACTGTGGGAAATAGTCTTTTCTTCTTAAAATTTTAAAGTACAAATATACGGAAATAAAAAAACCGCCCGAAGGCGGTTATTTGAATATGAATAACTATTTTTTAGTTGATATCCCAGAATATTTTTGTGGTCAGCTTATCACCGCCAATTGCAGCACTTGCAGCAGCACTATTAGTACCGTTAGTTGTAGCTTCTGCAGGAGGATACTGAAGTCTTACCGGAACTTTTCCACCGGCATTCGGAATCGCAGTAACAGGAGCAACTAATTGAGGGTAGTCTAATCTTCTGTAGAAATTCCAGGAAGTTACCGCTTGGTTATACATTGCTACCCAAGCCTGCTCTCCGATTGACTTTTTCCAATTTGACGGATCATATGGATGGGCTATTAAATAGGCTGGAGCATCTGAAGCTTTCCCCCAGTCCGTAAAAGAAGAGGTAACTGCATTGTTGTATAGGGTAGCAGGAGCACCTCCAATTCCCCATCTTGCAGCTGCTTCAGCAAGATAAAATTTCACTTCCGTGGAGCTTAAAAGAGTTCCCGCTGTAGTAGCTTCTCTGGTGAAAGTTCCAGGTTTTGAAAAGCTGGCGAAAGCTCCAGGAGCACCAATCACTTGTCCAATATATTGACCTCCGATTGGTCCTCTGTAATAAACACTAATTCTTGTATCAGCTGTGTTTTTCATGTAATCAACTAATGTCTTTCCAGCAATAAAGTCATTTCTGGAAGTCACTTCCTGATAGACCGGATTTTCATTTGGTGAAGAATTCAAATACTTAAATGTACAATCATCATCTGGTGAAGACATTACACCACCAGCGATCGCCTGGTTTACTGTAGTCTGTGCTAAACTTGGATTAACATCTGCCAAAGCTATTCCTAATTTAAGCAGTAGTGAATTCCCAAATTTTTTCCATTGTACAATATCTCCTTTGTAAAATACATCTCCATTTCCAAAAGAGTCTGAAGCTGTAGACAAGTTATTTATATCGGTGTTTAATCTTGAAATGAGTGATGTATAAACATCCGCCGCTTTATCATATTTAGGAAGTGGGTAAGACTCTATATCTAAAGCCTGTGTGTAAGGAATGTCTCCATAAGTATCCACCAGAACCTGGAATGTATACACCTGCATTATATCAATCATTGCCAATTGATTTTTCTTTATACCAGGCCAGGTTGCAGTTTCCTGAAGAGTGGGAACGTATGCTTCAATAATTCTTCTCGCCTGATCTAAATTCTTTAATGTATTTACATAGGTATCCGTCCAAACATTATTAGATACATTTCTATTTGTAAAATCGTAATTACTTTCATTTACATAAATAGTCTCTTGCCAGTACTGCATGGTCAGCCTAAAGTTGTTTTCATTAACACTAGGCGTTGTCATATAATCACTTAATTCTTTCTGAGCGAATGTTATTAATCCCTCAGGAGTTGTATTATATGATGCGTGTGGGTCTGTATTTACATCATCACTTGTCGAACATCCAACGAACAACATAGCGACTAACGATGTTACTATATATTTTTTCATATTTTCTTAAAAATTAATTTTTACATTAAACGATATGTTTCTTGTAGTCGGAAGCGGACCTGATTGATACCCTTGAATATTTCCCGCTGAAAGACCTGCTTCAGGATCTGAATAAGGAAGGTTTTTATGAATGATCCAAAGATTATTACCGATTAAGCTCATAGACATTCCCTGTATAAATTTAGAATTAAAGAAATCCTTATCAAATCTATAAGTGATTGCTACCTCTCTAAGTTTTACAAAACTTGCATCATAAATATATGCAGCTCCAGGAAGGTCTGTTCCCAAAACCTGGCTGGATCTTGATTTGTCTAATCTTATTGTATTTGTAATAAATTGCCCTGGATTATTTGGGTCAGCCATTACACCTGGTAAAATGGTACCACCACCGTTAGCTAATGTATTTCTTATCGGATTACCCAAATCATTCATTCCTACTGAATCAGGATAAATACCGGTTCCATAACCATAGAACTGGTCTAGTGAATATACATGTCCACCTTGTCTCCAGTCAATTAAGAAGTTTAATGAAAGGTTTTTGTAGTTTATCGTATTATTTAGCCCCGCGCTCCATCTGGCCTGAAAACTTCCCTGATTGAATACTGCTTTATCTGTTACCAAATAAGCTCCGTTAGCTCCTACGATTTTCTGACCATTAGAGTCATATACGTAATCAGAGGTCCAGATTGAGCCATAATCTCCATTTAAAGGAGCGTTCACACTTGCTCCACCTTGAAGTCTACCGATTGATATATTCTCAATACCCGGGCTAAGTGCGGTAACTTTAGTCCAAGGGTTAGACCAGTTTAAATTAAGATCCCAAGAGAAATTAGTTGTTTTAATTGGTGTTACACTAAGAGCTACTTCAAATCCTTCTGTTGTCAGCTCACCGGCATTCTGAGTTTTAGCAGCTGCCCCTGTAGCAAAAGAAACCGGCAATGCTAAGATTTGGTCAAACGCTTTATTCTGGAACCAGGAAACATCAAAACCTACACGGTTATTAAACAGCTTTGCCTCAATACCGACTTCCACATTTTTAAGTCCCTGAGATCTAAGTTCAAAGTTTCTCAATACAGCGTTGTAAGCATATACAGGAACATCTCCATAAGATGGCTGTGCAAAATATCTGTTTAGTAGTTGGTCTGCATTAGTATCCGATCCTACTTCAGCATAGGCAGCCCGTACTTTTCCGAAGTTCAGCCAGCTGGCCTTTATTAAATTTGAGAACACCACACTTGCAGACAATGAAGGATACCAATAAACAGCATCATTCTCCGGTAAAGCGGTAGATTGATCTCTTCTAAAAGTTCCCTCTAAGTAATAGGTATTTTTATATCCCAATGATACCTGAGCAAAAGCTCCATAAACATATTTTGAAACATCAGAAATCAAAGGTCTAACCGGATTTGATCTTGAGTTCGCAATGGTATAGATTCCCGGAGTATATAAACCTCCTGATGTAGATTGCTGATTTGAAAAGGCCTTTTGTACGTTAACATTTCCTCCTATTAATGCACTGACATTAAAATCATCCGTTATGTCCTTTTTATAGGTTGCAATAAGGTCATAATTGGTTTCATTAAATTTATAATTACTTAATGCATAACCAGACGGCTGATCGACTGTACCGTTTAATCCAAAATCATTTCCGATATAGGATCCAACAGCTTTTCTGTCTTCTGTAGTCATAGTGTATCCATCTGTTCCCATTCTGAACAATAGATTAAACTCTTTGCTTACATCATAATTTAAACTGAAGTTTCCGGCAAATCTGTCTCGGGAGTCATTTTGATAATTTTCATATCTCTGGAAATATGGGTTATCCCAGAATGCAGGCGTCAAATCATCAGCTGCATTTATATTCCAGGTGTAATTCTTTTTATAGTTATCATATAAATACTGCAGATCCTTAATGTCAACGTTTGTTGCCCACCACTGTCTGAAGTTAGTCATTATATTATCATTGTACCCCGTACTGTTTCGTCCTTTGGTCTTTTGAGTAATATAATTGGCATAGAAATTTGCCGTCAACTTATCTGTTAATTTATAAGATGCATTCCCACTAAAATTATTTTTCATTAGTGAGCTATTAGGCATAATATCAGAAGCATTGGTATTGGTATAGCTTAATCGGTATGTAGCAGTTTCATTGCCACCACTAAAAGCTAAACTGTTTACATAAGTTGCTCCTGTATTAAAAAACTTTATAGGTCCATTCTTTGCTGCCTGCCAAGGTGTTCTCTGCCCTTCAGTTGTCGATCCCGGCGTAAATGCACCATATTGCCATACCATAGACCCGTCATACGGGGAGCCATATGAAGCATCATTTCCAAATCCAACAATTGGACTGCCATCCTGCTCACCCTCAAAACTTGTTCCTCTGTATCCTTGCCCATATTGGGTTTGATACTTAGGAAAAGTGGATTTGTCTATAGTGGACATTGTGATAGAGCTCGAAAACTCCATTCCGATACCCTCTTTATTTTTCTTTCCTCTTTTTGTTGTAATAATGATAACACCGTTTTGGGCTCTTGATCCGTACAGGGCAGTTGCAGCAGCTCCTTTAAGAACGTTAATGGTCTCGATGTCATTAGGGTTTATATCTGATACTGAACTACCATAGTCATACCCACCACCACCAGTATTCTGATTAGCTGTGTTGATATTTTTATTCAAAATGGGAATTCCATCTACCACAAAAAGGGCCTGGTTATCGCCTAGTAGTGATTTATATCCTCTTGTAACAACGTTGATTGATCCTCCAAAGTTGGTACTTTGTTTAATCTCTAGACCTGCTACCTTACCGGATAAGTTATTTAAGAAGTTGGTTGTAGGATTTTTATTAACAGCATCACCCTTTACTTCCTGGGTTGCATAACCAAGAGATCTCTTCTCTCTTTTAATTCCGAGTGCAGTTACTACTACTCCCTCAATTTCTTTTGTTTTTACAGTATCATTCTTCTGCTGAGCGTTAGCAATAGCAACAGATGAAGACAATACCAAAACAAGCAGACTTGTTGTTAGTTTCTTCATATCAAATTATAATTTTGTGACTGTACAAATTTGTAAAACTTTCTTAAAATCACAAAACAAAATCTTAAAAAAATATCAAATATTCATTAATTATTAAATTTAGTATAAAATAAATTATTAAATTTAGTTAAAACAAGCGCAATTAACAAAAACAAAACATTTTAGCAATATTTTTTTTCAGAAAAACACAACTGCTTCCAATTGATATTTTCTATATGACATATTACCCAAAACAACAATAACAAACTGATAGTCAAAAGGATTCAAAATAATCTTTTGATAAATAAGATCAATAGCAAAAAACAAAACTATGTTATGCATACATTATTTTTCTACTAAATAAGGGAGATCTAAGGCTACAAAATCAAAAAAAGAAAAAATGGTCATAAAAACATAACACAACTTTGGTTTATATTGGATAATTGAAGCAAGAATCTTCTCAATGAAATCTTTTCAAACCTAAAAACAAAAAAAGACCGTTTTCACAAATCGTGAAAACAGTCTATTATATAAAATATAAATCGTAATTTTTCTAGAATTTATCCCAGAATAACTTTGTTGTTGCTTTATCACCACCGATCTTGCTCGCAGCAGCATTAACGTTTGCTCCATTTAACACATACTCCTGATCAGAATAAGGCATTCTGTATGGTACCGATGATAAGTTGGATTTTGGAGGATTAACAAGAGTTGGACTATCTAAACGTCTGGTAAAGTTCCAACTGGCAAATCCTCTATTAAATAAAGCTATCCAAGCCTGAACGCCAATAGATTTCTTCCAGTTAACCGCATCATAGGGATTAGCAATCAAATAGCTCGTTGTATTAGCAACGCTTACTCCATTTTCATTCATTGAAGCGGTAACTGCTGCCGTATAAAGATTTGCAGCTGTATCACCGGCAGAATAATTTCTGGCAGCTGCTTCAGCTTTAAGAAAGGCTACCTCCGAGTAGCTCAATAGGTTTGAAGCACTAGTTGCAGATCTAAAGTAAGGACCTAATTGTGAAAAACTAGTATAAGGATCATTTAACTCTCCGAAAACGCCACCTTTATAAACTCCTGCCACTTTCGTAAACCAGATATCCATTCTTGGATCTGATAAGTTTTTCATGGTATTCACCACCAATTCACTAGGTAAAAAGTCATTTCTATTCGAGGCCACTAGATTGTCAAAAACTGGGTTTGAAAATGTGTTCCCATCATACTTAAATTTATATGCCTCGGCATCAGAAGAAATAACTCCTCCTGATATTGCTGATTCAACAGTAGCTTTTGACAACGTGGGATCAACATCAGCCAAATTCATTCCCAGTCTTAATTTTACGGAGTTGGCCAGTTTTATCCATTTTGTCATATCACCTGAATACACCAGATCTCCTGAAGATTCCCCGCCAATTGGAGCATATCCTTTAACCGATGGTTTTATGGTTGCAATAACATTATTGATCCTTTTAATTAAATCCACGTAAATAGTTTTCGCATCATCATATTTTGGGCTTAAGATCTCATCAGGTTTAAAGGCTTCAGAGTAAGGAACATCCCCATAAGTATCAACTATATTTTCCCAGATAAAAATTTCTTCAATTTCTAACGTTGCCAATTTATTTGTTCGAATATCTTCAGTTTCAACTTCATTTTTTAAATTAACCTTTGCCTGTCTAAGATTATTAATGCTGTAAACATACATTCGATTAAAATGATTTCTAGGTTGATTTCTAGTAACCAAGTTATATTGAGTTTCATCCGGATATTGAGTTTCAGCCCATTGTTGCGTAAAAAACCTGTAATTATTAAAATTTACATTCGGATTATCCATATAATATGATGACTGATATAAAGCCGTTGCCAGTAAATTTTCAGAAGGCAGAACTGATGGATGTTTAGGGTCATCATTAAGGGAGGTTAAATCACTTTGACATGAACTTAAACTCAAACCTATACATACAGACACTAAACTTATTTTTATAATATTTTTCATTTTTAACGTAATTAGAATTTAAATGTTACATTGACACCTACATCTCTTGTTGTTGGCATCGAACCAATAGACCAACCATAAGAGTTAAGTCCTCCTCCTACCACAGCTTCAGGATCAGCATATGGTAAATTTTTATGAATAATCCACAAGTTTCTTCCAACAATCGAAATTTTAGCATCGTAAATTTTCGTTCCTGCTAATAACGATTTAGGAAGCATATAGCCGATACTCGCCTCTCTTAGTTTAATATAAGAACCATCATAAACAAACTCTCTCGAAGGCTGAGTTTTATAGCCGTAACTGCTTCCATTGTCAAACTGCGACAATGCTATAGTATTTGGAGTGCCATTTGGAAGAACGCCTGGGAGAACAACATTTTGATCCCTGTAAGACCCTTCAGCAGTTTCTTTGTATAAACCTGAAGACAAGCCATAATACATATCAGTTGAGAATATATCTCCTCCTTTACGCATATCAATTAAGAAGCTTAAAGAAAATCCTTTGTAACTGATACTGTTTCTAATTCCTCCAATCCAGTCCGGAGTTGTATTACCAATAATTTGATTACCATTCTGTAAATATTTGCCCGTAGCCGGATTAATAACTTTTTCGCCATTCAAATAGGTATAATCAGCACCTACTAACGTTCCCCAAGCTTCTCCTACTCTGGCATTCAAAGATACTCCTCCGGTAAAACTGTTTAACAATAAGTTAGTGATACCCGGGTAAAGTTCTATAACTTTATTTTTATTTTTAGACCAGTTGACATCAATATTCCATGCAAAATCTTTTGATTTGATAGGTACCAAGCCTAGTTGCACTTCATATCCGGTATTATCAATTCTACCAGCATTAACAACTTTACCTAAGTAGCCTGCTCCGGGAGAAACCGGAAGAGTAATAATCTGATCAACAGTTTTTGTTTTATAATAGGCAAAATCAAGCGTTATTCTGTCCTTTAAGAAATGAACCTCAGTTCCTACTTCAAATTCTTTAGATCTTTGGGGCCTTAGACCCAGATTAGATTGATTTAAAATTGGGTTATATATCCCAACACCAGATAAAATCCCTGCAGATCTATAATTATTGACTAACTGATAAGGATCTGCTGTACCTCCTACCTCAGCATAGTTCGCTCTCAATTTCCAGAAATTCATCCAGCTTTTAGTATCTAAGATTTCGGACATTATTAATGATCCTGTTACAGAAGGATAATTATAAACATTATTTCCCGCTGGCAACGTGGAGCTTTGATCTACCCTCCATGTTCCATCTATATAGAATTTTTTAAAAAAATCAAATGAAGCAGTAACATATCCGGAATTTGTTTGCGTAGTAGATTCATTTTCATCAGATGCCAAAGGCGACTTTTTTGAATTTGATAACGCGTAGATTCCCGCAACGACAAGTCCTCCTTCCGTTGAAGCATAAACAGAATTTAAATAATTCCTGCGTATATTTCCTCCAAGGACTCCGGAAACGTTAATATCATCCGTTATATCAAATTTATAATTCACCATTAAGTCATAGTTGGTTTCTGTTCTTAAAAGATCACGTCTTGCGTAGCCTGAACCAACAGAATTATTTGATTGCCCAAAAGCTTGTGGCAAAGATCCAATGGCTAATCTATTTTCAGCCATAAGATTGGATCTGTCATAAGATATTTTCCCTGTAACAGAAATTTTATCAAATAGGTCATAAGTTACCTGCGCATACGTGAAATTTCTAAATCTTCTATCGGATGTATAGTTTTGGTATGCCTGGAAATAAGGATTATTCCAGTAAGCAGGCGCCCCGTTAGCTGCAGATTTCCTGCTCCAGGTAACATTTCCAAAATTATTGGCTGCACTGGCAACAGAAGGATCAATGTTCGCAAAATAAGCTCTTTCCAGATCATTAAGATCCACATTGGTTTGCCACCACTGTCTGAAACCTGTCGCTATATTGTTGGAATATCCTGTAATCCCTCGTCCTTTAGTTTCCTGTAAAGTCAGTGTAGAATAGAAAGAAGAGTGTAATTTAGGAGTCAGATCATAATTAACCTTTAAGGAAAAATTATTCTTATTGATGTGCGAGTTGGGTACCAAACCATCGGACATCATATTATCATACGTAAAACTTATATTTTTTCCTTTTTGTCCTTTTTCCAGAGTTATACTATTGGTATATGTTGTAGGATTATTAAAAAACTTAATAGGTCCATTTTTAGCAGCTACCCAAGGTGTCGCTTTTTTATAGTTGGGAGAAGTGGGATCAAAGGAATCCCATTGATACACCATTAAATTAGGATCAAATTTTGGACCCCACGATGCATCCGCTCCATAGTTCGCATTGTTAAGACCATCTGCATTTTGTGATCCAAATTTTTGAGAATAACCGGCACCATAACTTGTCTGATATTCAGGAAAAGTAGATTTATCAATAAAACCAACCTGCATTGAAGATGAAAATGTGACTCCCCAAGATCCATCATCTTTTCCTTTCCCATTTTTAGTGGTGATAACAATCACTCCATTTAAGCCTCTTTCTCCGTATAATGCAGATGCTGCCGCACCTTTCAAAACGTTGATCGATTCGATATCTTCCTGATTAATATCAGAAAGAGCATTTCCATAATCTACATTTTTTTCCTGAGTATAGGTATTGTTTACCGGTGATCCATCGATAACAATTAGTGGATTTCCTCCTCCTAATGATTTAACACCCCTTATCAATAGGTTTGACGAGCCTCCAAAGTTATTGTTTGTTGTCACATTAAGCCCGGCTACTTTACCTGATAACTGAGATGCAATATTACCTGTATTAGTAGTTCCATCTGAGAGTGCACTTGCTTTAATTTCTTGCGAGGCATATCCCAAAGATTTTTTCTCTCTTTTAATTCCGAGTGCGGTAACTACCACTCCCTCTATCTCCTTCGTTTTTAGCGTATCGTTCTTTTGCTGGGCATGAGCAACAGCGATAGACGAAGACAACACCAAAACAAGTAGACTTGCTGTTAATTTCTTCATATAAATTTTAATTTTTGTAGCCGTACAAATTTGTAAAACTTTCCCAAAGACGCAAGGAATTATAAAAATAAACGACTATCATTAACTAAAAAGAATAAACAATAGTAATTAATTCACTAAATAATGATTTTTAACAATTTTTAAAATAAAGAACCAAAACATTAATTATTTTTTTTCATAACACACCCAATCTACAAAAAAACTCACAACAAGTAGAAATAATTTGATTTTCAAATACATACAAAAAAAATAAATATATCCCTAACTATCCGGATAATATACAGTTATAACACATACTCAAAAAAAACCTTACAAAAAATCATAAAACAAAAAAAACCGCCCGAAGGCGGTAATAAAAATATATTAAAACTTGTCGAATTAATTTTGGTTCCAGAAAGGAGTGTACTGGTTTTTAGTAAATACAACATCACTTCCGATATTCGGTACATTCGCTGAATTGGTAGCAAACTCAGAATTAGGATAAACCAATCTGTATGGTCTTCTTGATTTCACCGCATTTACAGCAACTGGGTTGTAAGGAAGTTCAGTTCTGTTATATTCAATATACATCTCTGTCGGATTTATATTGGTAAGTGCTAGCCATTTTTGAGTCATTATAGCCTCCATTTTTTGAGCATCTGTTCCGGTCCAACCTAAACCTGGCTTTGCAGCAATAAGTGTAAGATAGTTGTTTGTATTTGCTGCTGTAACACCAAGCCAAGTTGCGGAAGCAGAAATTGCAGCATTAAAAGCAGTCTGCCCTCCAGTAAATAAAGAAGGATATCTTAACGAAGCCTCAGCCAATAAAAGCTTTATCTCTGCAAGTGACATTACTACACCTCCTCTCGCATTGGCTAAAGTCAATAACTGTCCAGCATTAGCAAAAGTTCCACTTCCTGCCAGATTTCCACCTGCTAATTTTGATACACTTTGATTATCTGTAGGAGCCCCAGGCTGCCCTGAAGTAGCACCTTGTCTAACCCCTTTTACCTTTTGTACACCATTATAGTTAACGTTAGTAAATAATCTAAATCTACGAGGATCTACAACTCCGTTGAATTTCTGATACTCTGCAGCAGTACTAGCTTCAACGTTTCCATTTAAAGCAATCGCCAAATGTTCTGAGGAAGTAATTACTATATGATTTTGAACCTCAGCAGGTGTTGTATTATAAAAATAATTGAAAGCAAATGGATTCAGTTTATCATTATCGGCGCTAGAATAACCCGGTTTTTCAATAACATCTGCTGTCATTAAACCTGTTCCCATACCAGTTGCAGTACTTAACGCTGACAACTGAGCATTACGGTACGTAGCAAGATCACCGGTAACATTTGACATTCTTAACAGGAATCTAAGTTTAACAGTATAAGCAAAGGCTTTCCATTTAGTCATATCACCGCCAAAAATGATATCCTTCCCCGCCGGATCCACCGCAGCTTCATTATCTAAATCTATTAAAGCAACTGCTTCATCCAAATTGGTAATAAGTGATTTGTAAATATCAATATCATTATCATATTTCGGAGCAAGATTGTTTTGACCTTTAAACGCCTCAGTATAAGGAGCATCTCCATATAAGTCTACAATATACTGCATGTAAAAGGCTTTCATCACTTTAGCCATAGCAACATATTTATCTTGGGCATGATTTCCGTTTGGATACTTTTCAATTACAACAAAATTGTTAACATTTTGATAGATGTTATCCCAAATTCCATCATAAAACTGGCTATTGACAGCTGAAAGTGAAAATTCATTTGGGTATAATCCACCGTAATGGTATACATCTCCAGCCCAAGAGTTCATCATTAAATTACCAAACTGCATCATATCTCCTGCCTGTGCTCTGTAAGACTGTGCCATGGCACCTGGTAATATTAGCTCAGGCGTAATATTCTCTGCATGGATAGAGTTTGGGTTTTCATTAATATCCAGGTAATCATTACAAGATGTTAATGAAGCCGCCACTATAACGGACGAAATTATATATTTTAATTTATTCATTTTTAGAATTTTAGAAAGTTATGTTAAAATTGAAACCAAAATTTCTAGCGGTAGGATACTGGCTTGTCGCTAAACTAGCTCCAGTCTGCATTTCCGGATCACCAAAATTTCTGTTATCTTTTGCATAGATTACAAAAGGATTTCTTGCATACACACCGATGCTCATACTGTTAATGAAAGTATTTGACAATACTGATTTTGGAATAGCATAACTTACAGCAATTTCTCTTACTTTTAGTGCTGTACCATCTACTACAAACTCTTCTGCAATATCACTTCCATAGTTAGTTGTAAAATAATTTACAGCCCCTGCATAAGTTGGATCATCACCTACTGTTGTTGTGTTGGTAACATATATCGGATTAGCAGCTGTACCTGTGTTTTGAACAGAGTTTGGTATAACATATCCATTAGCACGGTTAAAATCAGCTTGCTTTTCAAGTGTACCTACATATGACATTAGCGCTTTAGTTTCAGAAATAAAACTGTTTCCAGTTCTATAATCTGCAACAGCACTAACCGTAAAGCCTTTCACTCTGATAGATGTACTGAACGCTAAAATATAGTCTGGATCCAATTTCCCTAAAAGCTTATACTGGCTACTTACCAACGGGATACCTAAATCGTCTACGATGATTCTACCTTCAGGATCTCTTTGATACGCTGTACCCATTAAAGAGTTTGCACTTTCACCTAAGACTGCATAAAATCCAGCTGGAATACCTTGTCCTGCAGCTCCTCTAGGCACAGATAAAGCTCCGTTATCCAAACTTGTAACGACAGATTTATATGTTGCATAAGATCCTTTTAGGTTCCATTCGAAGTCCTTAGACTTAAAAGGAGTTACTCCTAATTCTAATTCGAAACCTCTGTTTCTCATAGATCCTGCATTATCTAATACAGTACTGAAACCTGTAGCATTAGATACACCACTTCTGGTAATCAAACCATCAGTTTTAACCTGATAAACTGATCCATCAAAAGTAATTCTATCTTTTAAGAATCCTAAACTTAAGTTGGCTTCTAATGTATTGTTAAATTCAGGTTTGATGTCCTGAGAAACCGGAGTTGTATTAATGATATAAGATGAAAGCGTTCCGAACGGGAAACCTGTTGGGAAAACACCTACTTCATCCACTGCATAAGCATCCAATACAGAGTTACCTGTTCTTGTAAACCCTCCACTTACTTTTGCATAAGTAAGAATATCTCCATTGGTGATATTCTTAAAAGCCTTTGTAGGGATAAATGAAGCCCCAACTGAATAGTAAGAATAACCTTCATTTCTTAATGGTCTGTCTCCTTCTCCTACTAGCGGCGTTTCACGAATACTTAAAGCAGATGACTGCTCGTATCTGTAGGTTGCATTTAAGAAAAGGTAATCTTTATACCCTAAATCCAAGTTAGAAAACCAAGCAACGTTTCTTTTTCTAAGTTTTCCATTGTTAAGATTATACCAAGGTGTAGAATTCAGTACATTCTGAACATTATACCATCCCGGAATCTGTAAATTGGTTCCTCCAACTTGTGAATAATCCTCTTTTGTATCCTGAATGTTATTACCTAAATTAAGCTTAAAGTTAATATCGTCAGTTAAATCATAATCGAAATTTAACATTAAATCTCCATAATATCTCCAGATTTTATTTACAGATTTATTATAAGCAGATACAATAGCCGTACCTCCGTAATCTAAATATGTAGTCCCATCATAAGGTGTACCAGTACCAGAATACGTCCCAGCTTCTTTTGCTCCATATGCATCTGTATGAGTCTCAATTACACTAGAGATTGTGGACATATTTCCGGTATATGTCAAACTAATGTTTTTGTTGAACTCATACCCTAATGAAATAATACCATTGAATGTAGTTGTATTATTATCATTACGCTGATGATCTCTTAACCAATACGGGCTACGGGCAAATGCAGTCCAGTGTCCATCCATACCAGAGTTAGCATATCTTCTAACATCAATATTGGTAGGAGTCTGAATAAGCTGTCCAAACAGGTTGGCTCCAGACTGGGAAGTATTCTGATCAATAAAATTGAACGTAGCATCAATTCTAAGCTTTCCTAGTTGCTTACCCCCTTTATAGAATATTGTATTTCTTTTTAATTTATCTCCTTCAACCATGAAATCATTTTCCACTCTGTTGAATGACAAGAATGAATAAGAGTCTTTACCTCCTACATTCATTGAGATTCCATTCTGCATTAAAACTCCATTTTTGAAGAATTTATCTGCATTATCTTTTCTTGCAGCAAAAGGGCTGTAGATCAGACTTCCGTCCGCTTGTGGCATACCCGCGATTAGCAATTGTCCTCCAATCTGAGGGTCATTATAGGCAGGTCCCCAGCTACCATTCTCATAAGGCACCCAGTTTGCTCCACCATATTCAATACTACTGAAATCTGTAGGCTCACCTGTCCAACCTTGACCATATAATTGTTGACGAATCGGTGTTTTATAAATAGAAGATACATCTATAGAAGATGTTAAGCTAAATTGTATTTTTTCAGATTTAGTTCCTTTTTTAGTAGTAACTACAATAACACCATTACTTCCTCTTTCACCATATAGTGCAGAACCTTGTTGTCCTTTAATAACGTTTACACTTTCAACTACTTCAGGAGGTAATTGTTGAAAGATACTTAGAGTAGATATAGCTCCATCAATTACAATTAGTGCCTGGTTGTTACCTGAGATAGATCTTGCCCCTCTAATTGTTACCGTTGCCTGGCTATTAACAGAGTTACTGGTTGTGTTAATTTGTAAACCTGCTACCTTACCAGTTAATGCTTGCGCTGCATTTGGGTTTACGGCCTGATTAAGTTCTTTGTTATCAATAACCTTGTTACTGGTAATAACAGCATCCTGTCTCTTTTTAAGACCAAGTGCACCTGTAACAACGATCTCACGGATGTCATTAACCTGTAAAGTATCACCTGGTGTATTTTGCGCGCTTACCATCCCAAAGGAAGCGGTAAGAACAATCGCTAAAACACTTGTAGTTAATTTCTTCATATTTAAATTGATTATTTTTTTTATGATTGCAAATATGTGAAACTTTCTTAAAATCACCAAATATTTCGTTAAAAATATTTAATTTAACAAACAACATAACATCAAGAGGGACAATACTTAGAAATATTTCAACAAAATATCCATATCATTTAAAAACACACAAAACACAGTAATTAAAAACAATACATTCATTGCGTCAAATGGAAGCAATATGTTTACTAAAATAATGATATATCTAAAAAAAATACACATCAGCTTAAAATGCAATTTTTACTAATTTTACACCTCATTTATAAAATGATATAAATAATTATATGGATTTATTGCAAAAGTGGACAGATCTGTACATTGAAGCCGGATGTGACGAAGTAGGAAGAGGATGCCTGAGCGGACCCGTGGTTGCAGCAGCTGTTATTCTGGATGATAGTTTTGAGCAAAACCTGGTTAATGACTCAAAGAAACTGACATTCAAAACAAGGATGGAACTGGACAGCTATATTAAGGACAATGTAAAAAACTACGCCATTGCTGAGCTGCCTCCGGAGTTTATAGATGAGCACAATATTCTTAATGCGAGTATTCACGCTATGCACCGTGCGCTGGATCAATTAACAATAAGACCTGAACTTATATTAGTAGACGGAAATAAATTTCATCCTTACAATTTCATTCCTCACCAATGCATTATAAAAGGAGATTCAAAAGTTCTTTCTATTGCAGCAGCTTCAATTCTTGCTAAAAACTACAGGGATAAACTAATGATCGAACTTCACGAAGAACATCCTGAATATAGCTGGAATACCAACTTCGGCTATGCCACAAAAGCGCATCAACAAGCCCTCATAAAACACGGACCAACAAAACATCACAGACAGTCGTTCAGACTGAAATATGATTGATTAGAGACAATATCTTCCGATCAGAATTCAATATAAACAAAAAAAAAGAGAAGCAAATTTTGCTTCTCTTTTCTATTATAAACTATTTATCTTATTTCTTTTTTTTCTGCTGATCCTGTATCTTCTGTTGATCCTGAGCTTTCTCCATCATCTCTCTCATTTTCTTCTGGAACTTACCTTCAGATTTTGGCTTTTCTTTATTCGCCTGGATCTGCGCGTGGATTTTCTTTTCATCCAGTATCACGTATTTAATAACAAGGATAATTAAAATGTTAATCGCGTTAGATACAAAATAATACCAAGAAAGACCAGATGCTGATGTGTTCAGGAAGAAAAGGAATGTGATCGGGAATATATACATCAACACTTTCATATTTGGCATTCCCTCCTGCTGAGGCTGCTGCATATTTCCTGAAGTCATTACGGTATAGATTAAAATCACAATCGTACATGCTATTGCAAAAACACTTAAATGATCTCCCAAGAAAGGAATCTTAAATGGTAATTTAATCAAATCATCATAAGCTGTCAAATCTTTTGCAAACCAGAACCCCTGTCCTCTAAGATCAATAAAGTTCGGGAAGAAACGGAATAACGCATAGAATATCGGAATCTGTACCAGTGCCGGAAGACATCCTGCCATTTGGTTCACACCAGCCTTTCGGTAGATTTCCATGGTAGCCTGTTGCTTCTTCATTGGGTCTGCATCCTTCAGCTTCGCGTTTACTTCGTCAATTTCAGGACGAATCACTTTCATCATCGCACTCAGTTTATGCTGCTTGTACATAATTGGTGATAAGATCAACTTCACAATGATGGTCATGGCAAAAATAACCCAACCTGCAGATAATCCCCAACCCGCAATAAGACTGTACAGCCACATAAAGAAGTAACGATTCATCCACCCGATAAACGACCATCCTAATGGTAGAATTTCGTCAAAGTTCTTGTCATAAGATTTTAACAGAGGTAAATCAAGTGGCATAAAATACCAGGTAAAATCCTGATTAAGCTCACTTCCTGTCATCTGTACGAATCCTTCAAAATTAAGTTTTTTCAGATACTCTCCTTCTTCGATCGCTTCCTGATTTCCTTTACTCTGCGTAAAACCGTTTTTAGCTTCGATCACGGAAGTGAAGAACTGCTGTTTTACACCGATCCAGTTAAGCGTTTCTTTTTCCTCACTCATTTCTGTTCTGCCATCATAATCATAATCTTTATAATTATTGAAAGCATATGAGAATTCAGAGTGAGACTGCTCCTGAGCTCTACCTTTTTCTAAGTTTCTTACATTATAATCCCAGATAAAGTCTGCTTTGTTATCAGAAGTAACGGCAGCAAGCCCTTTTGTTCTTACTTTAAAATCTAGTGTATATTTTGGAAGTAATGTATAAATAAACTGAATAACCGCACCATTGTAGTTCGCTGTCATCGTTACAACATTTCCATTGACAGCCGATGCGAAAACTAAGTCTTTAGTATTAATCACTTTTCCGGTTTTGTCTTTAAACTGAAAGCCGTAGTTGGAATTCTTTTTATCGATCAGATAAAGAGGAAGATCTGCCTTATCTGTTTTATGATCATATGCTTTGTACTCCGAAAGCTGTACTTTAGAAACCTGCCCTCCTAAGCTTGAGAATTCCACATTCAGCTCTTTGTTGTTCAAACTGGCCGTCTGAATGGCACCAGGAGTTACATTTGGATTGATATTATTGGCCTGAGTCTGTTTTACAGCATTTTTTACCTGCTCGATTTTCTGCTCCTGAGCTTTTACCTGCTCTTCTTTCGACTGCTTGTTCTGGAAATAGAACATGAATCCGAAAAGAACCAGACATAAAACCGCAAAACTGATCATCTGACTTTTATCGATTCCTTTGTTTTCTTGCATTTTATTTTATATTAAAATTTTAAATTTAACCCAAGTATCATAATATGCTACTTTTTGAGCTGACAAAAATACTGTTTTTTTATCAAAACTCTATGCATTACCGTGTTACTATATAATAAACTCAAGCTGAGAATAATCAGCCTGAGTTTATGATAAGACGTTTATGGTATACGATTACCTTATTTCTTTTCGCAAGCCTTCACAAAAGCTCTGAACAGAGGATGCGGCGTTGCTACTGTACTTTTATATTCTGGGTGATACTGCACACCTACATAGAACGGGTGATCAGGAAGCTCAAGAGCCTCTACCAGACCTGTTTCAGGGTTGATACCCGTTGCAAGGAAACCGTTCTTTTCAAACTCCTGAAGATAATCACTGTTGAATTCATAACGGTGACGGTGTCTTTCAGAAATATTTTTAGCGCCGTAGATATCATATAGCTTAGACCCATTCTTCAATGAACATTTCCATGCTCCAAGACGCATTGTCCCTCCTTTATCCACTACATTTTTCTGTTCTTCCATGATAGAAATTACAGGATCCGGTGTAGAAGTGTCAAATTCCATGGAGTTGGCTTTTGAATGGCCAAGAACATTTCTTGCAAACTCAACAGTCATGATCTGCATTCCTAAACAGATTCCCAACATCGGAACTTTATTCTCTCTTGCATATTGGGCAGTAAGTACTTTTCCTTCGATTCCTCTATCGCCAAAACCTGGAGCAATAAGAATTCCGTCTACACCATTTAAAGTTTCTTTAATATTTTCAGCGGTGATATCTCCACTGTATACCCATCTTACTTTCACTTCAGTTTCAAGACTTGCACCGGCATGTTTGAAAGCTTCAGCAATAGAAATATAAGAATCCTGCAGAGAAATATATTTTCCTACTAAGGCAATTTCTACAGTTCTTTTAGGGTTTTTGAATTTTTTAAGGAAAGTTTTCCAGTCTTTCAGATCAGCTTCTTTATCATTTTTAAGATCCAGTTCTTTTAAAACTACATCATCAAAATTCTGTTTCTGAAGATACATCGGAACTTCATAGATCGTTTCAAGATCTTTACATTCAATGACATTATCCAGAGAAACATTACAGAATTGAGCCAATTTCGCTCTCTGGTCTTTTGGAATATTGTGTTCTGTTCTGCAAACCAAAACATCTGCCATGATTCCGCTTTCCATCAACTGACGAACGGAATGTTGAGAAGGTTTTGTTTTTAGTTCACCGCTTGAAGCCAGGTAGGGCAACAGCGTAAGGTGAATCACCATAGAATTTTTCTCACCAAGTTCCCATTTCAACTGACGTACAGTTTCAATGTATGGAAGAGATTCAATGTCTCCTACAGTTCCTCCGATCTCAGTAATGATGATATCGTAGTTCTGCTTGGAAAGCATTTTGATTCTTCTTTTGATCTCGTTGGTGATATGAGGAATTACCTGAACCGTTTTTCCCAAGAAATCTCCTTTTCTTTCTTTTTCGATAACCGTTTGGTAGATTTTCCCTGTAGTAACGTTGTTGTTTTGGGAAGTAGGAGCATCAAGATAACGCTCGTAGTGGCCTAAATCCAGATCCGTTTCTGCGCCATCTTCGGTTACATAGCATTCTCCGTGTTCATATGGATTCAGTGTTCCCGGGTCGATGTTGATATAAGGATCCAGTTTTTGGATCGTTACGTTAAAACCGCGTGATTTTAACAAAAGTCCCAGAGAAGCAGACACGATTCCTTTTCCCAAAGATGAAGTTACACCTCCTGTCACAAAGATGTACTTTGTATTCTTTTTACTCATTAGATTAGGTTTGTGCAAAGTTATGGGAAAAAGAAACACAAAGCAATTTTTTAAATTTTGAAAATGGAAAAACCCTGCTCTATCAATTATAAATTCCGGTGAAAAAATTTATCTATATTTGATAAACACAAAGACAAAAAGCGATAACCATCATGATTTCCGTATATAAATTAAAACCAAAATTCCAGCAACTGCTCACTCCTGTTTTATTATTTCTGCATAAGCACAATATTACAGCCAATCAGATCACAGTAAGTTCCATATTACTGTCGGTAATGATTGGAGTATTATTCTGGAATGCAGATCTGTCGAAATGGTTCTTCCTGAGTCTTCCCATCGGCCTGCTTTTAAGAATGGCTTTGAATGCTCTGGATGGCATGATGGCAAGAAAATTCAACCAGACCAGCAGATTGGGTGAAGTTTTAAACGAAGTGGGTGATATCGTTTCTGATGTGATCATCTTTTTTCCTTTATTAAAGTTCCAGCCTGAAAGTGTATACCTTATCGTTATCTTTATTGTATTAGGTATTATTAACGAATTTGCCGGTTTGATAGGAAAAGTTATTGGAAAGCAACGCCGTTACGATGGCCCAATGGGGAAAAGCGACCGCGCGTTAATTCTCGGAATCTATGGTCTAGCTGTATTTTTCGGGGCAGATATTTCAGGGATTTCAACATACATTTTCGGCCTTATCATTGTTCTGCTGATGGTCAGCACGTATATCAGATTAAAGAAATCACTGCATGAATCCTGAAGAAAATAAATTTGCAGATGTTCCTTTAAGGGTAAAAACATGGATCTACATTATCATCGTTTTTGCACTGGGCATCTCACATCCTCTCGCTATGAAGCTTTTTGTTTCATGGATAAGTTTTCAGTGTTTCTTTGAATTTTTAAGACTTTTTAAGATCAATTCGAACCGTATTATTCCATCGTTATTTATTGGAACCGCATTGTTTTTTCTGTTGCATTTTTTCACCATTGACAACTATTTTATCTACGGTTCTGCTTTGACCATTATCGTTTTGCTCTATTTTCTCCTTTTAAAAATAGCAATGAAACAGCTTTACGGCATCTTCACCGCTTTATTGATCTGTCTGTTTTCTTTTCCGCATTTGTCATTCATTAGAGAATCGGCTTCCGGATTAAATTCAATTATATTCGTGGTCGTTGTGACTGAGCTTAATGATGTTTTTCAATATCTGATGGGTAAGTTTTTCGGTAAGCATAAAATCACCCCTAAAATAAGTCCTAATAAAACTTTAGAAGGATTCATTGGCGGTGTTTTTCTCACGGTGATATTAAGCAACATCTTAGGATTTTTCTTACTAAAGACAGACGTTTTCGTTAATACAATTATAGGAGTTATCCTTGGAGTTTCAGGATTTTTCGGTGATGTATTGATGTCTTATTTAAAAAGAAAAGCAGAAATAAAAGATACAGGAACCCTGCTTCCCGGACATGGCGGTCTCCTCGACAGGATGGACAGTTTGATTTTCAATGCTCCCATTTTCTTCTGGATCCTTTCTCTTCTTGTAAAAAATTAAAATCATGAGTGAAAAATTTAAAAGAGCTGTTCTATTTTCAGGAGGCGGAACCAGACTTATGATTTACCTCGGAATGTATGCTGCCCTGGAAGAAATGGATATGAAGCCTGATTTGTTGATCGCTTCCTGTGGCGGAGCATTTGCGGCAACGGTGATCAACGCTTTTTCAGACACTATTTCCCGAAAGGAATATTTAAAGTCGGAAGAATATTTCAGGTTTGTATCCGGTACGGTTTTAACAAAGCATAAAAAACTTTCTCAGATAGGACTTTTTTCATTACAAAAAATACTTGACAAGAGAAATGCCCCATATATTGAAGATGTTTTCAGCAGATATCTGGTTGAAATGCCTCAGGATTTAACCGAAGTCTTTCCTTCCTTAAAAAATGTTCGGTTTTCAAAAGAAATACCTACCGTCATCATCGGTTCAGAAATTATTTTTGATCCAAAAGAAGCAGGACAGGAAAGAAACAGAAGGAAGCTTTATAGGAAAATCATTTTGACGGATCAAAAGACGGCAGTAAAAATTAATCCTGAACAAATCATCATTCCTTCTGAAAATATGATGAACAGTGCTGTAGAAAGACTTCCTGTTGTAAAAACCGATCTTTCTCTGCTTGAAAGCACCCGCATTTCCGTTTCCGATATGTTTTATGTGGAACCTTTTTTTCTTCATGGAAAATATTTTGCAGGCGGAGCGATTGATCTTATTCCTGCTGAGCTTGCTCACCATCTTGCAGACAAGATCATTATTGAAAAAAAGCAGACATACAGTTCTGTTGAAGAAGCTTTCGTACGAGCTGTCCTTGGTTTCAGTGGTAATGAAAGACTTTCGGAGATTGAAAAATTTCCTGTGAATTTCAAAATTGACACTACACATATTAAACAGGATTTAAAAGGACATTATCTCAAAAAAGGAATCAATTGGGGAAAATTGGAGATTGATTTTTCTTTTCCAAAAACCTATGAGCAATTTGCAGAAGATATGGAAATGCAGTGGCAATATGGTTTTGATCAGATCATGAAATCAATTTGTAGGTAATTTTTATGATGAAATATATTTTGGCTAAAGCCAAATGGTACAATTTCAATTTTCAGTAAACAGGCTAAAGCCCGTTCCTATTGAATATTTAAAATCTTTGATTTTCAAAAAACTTATGTGAACTTCTAGCCACCAATTTTCATACTTAAAATTACTAAAGTGTTTAATAAACTTTTGAACCTTTTGTGGTTGATAAAAATCCAACTTTCAGTTTTAAAATCTATTTTTACATAAAATTCAAATCACAACCTCTCATGATTATTTTTATCGCAGGCGGAACTTCCGGTATCGGCTATGCTCTTGCCCGGCATTATCTTGAAAAAGGATATGATGTAGGAATCTGCGGACGAAATCCTGGAAAGGTTCCTCAAAACACCTTTGAAAATCTAAGAATATTTCAGGCAGACGTTTGTCATATGGATTCAATTGCTGCTGCAGTCCACTCTTTTCAATCCGGAGGAAAGACCCTTGATATTTTCGTCAATTGTGCAGGAAGTTATGCCGAAGATGTAGCCGGAAAAATTTCCTACGAAGAAGCTGAAGAAATGCTGCAAACCAATATTTTAGGCACAGCCAACTGCTTTGAGACCGCCCGGAAAGCAATGAAAGGACAAAAAAAAGGCAGCATCGTGGTCATCGCTTCTGTTTCAGGAATTTTGGATTACGAAAATTCCAGTCTTTATACCAAAACAAAACGGTCTGTGATCAAGATTTCGGATGCTTACCGTCGTGCGTTAAAACCGTTCGGGATTTCTGTAACAGCTATTGCTCCCGGATATGTAGACACCGAAAAACTCAGACAGCTTAACAATCATGATCTTCACAAAAAACCATTTCTTACTGATGAAGAAACAGCCGTAAATATTATTGTAAAAGCTATTGAAAACAAGGAAAAACTGGTAATTTTCCCGACAAAAATGAAATGGATGATGAAATCATTATCCATACTTCCTTCTTTTTTATTAAACATAATCATGTTCAGGAAAGCCCAATGGATGAAAGACGACCGACCTTAAAACAGCAAATTTTCGCTTTTGCGCTCTGTGCTATTGTATTCACGACTGTTTACAACTTTGCTGCGTGGTATACTTCAAGAGCTGAAAAAGTTCCGTCTTTTGTATTTGATTTTGAAAAATACATTCCGTTTCTGTCGTGGAGCATTATTCCGTATATGACCAGCGTTATTTTTTTCTGTTGCGTATTTTTTTTCTGCAGAGATAGAGAGCAGCTTAGCGTTTTGACCAAAAGAATGCTTTTCACGACGGTTACAGCGGGATTGTGTTTTATTCTATTCCCATTGCAGTTTTCCTTCGCAAAACCATTGACAAACGGCTCTGTTCTGGACTATTCTTTTCAGTTTTTAAAACTATTTGATTCCCCTTTTAATCAATCTCCTTCCCTTCATATTGCGTATGCTTTTATTTTCTGGAGCATTTTCAGAAACTTAAAAAAATTCCGGACCTTTTTAATGCTCTGGTTTATTATGCTGGGAATTTCTACCCTTACAACTTATCAGCATCATTTCATTGATATTCTTTCGGGAACTGTTCTCGCTCATCTCAGCTTTATGATTTTCCCTTATCGTAAAAATGATTTTCAGTACAGAAATTTCCAGGTGGCCAATTTCTATTTCCTGTTTGGATGGATTTCGGTTTCTGCGTCAGTTCTTATGAACCAGTTTTATGGACACTTGTGGCTTATTGTATTGTGGCCGGCTGCGATGACCATTATTATCGGATATCAGTATCAAAAGAATAATATTTATTTTTTAAAAGACAAAAACGGAAACATTCCATGGTGGAAAAAGATCTTTTATGCGCCTTATCTTATGATTTATTGGATATTCTGGAAGTTTTTGAGGAAGAATAAAAAGCCGTTGGAAATCGCCCCCCATATTTATATTTCATCAAGACCCGGCCGTGCAAATCTGCATTATTTCGAGATCAATAGGAATACTTTAGTCTATGATCTTTCAGCAGAAATGGAGGAAATATCTGAATTAAAAAATAAATCCTCCTATCATTCTGTTCCTTTTCTGGATATCGGAGCGTTAGATATTAATCAAACCCAAAAACTGATTACAGAAATCACCGAAAACTATCGAAAACTTCCGGCAGATGGAAAAATATTCATCCATTGTACGATGGGCTTTACAAGAAGCTCTGTCATAGGCATTTTAGTAATGAAAAATATTCTATCTTTACCCATAGATGAAGCAGTAAACACCATGAAAGGCATTCACAAAAATGCATTAATTCATCCTTATCTGAAGGATTTTTTGAAAAAAATTTAAACTATGAACAGCGGACATTTTAAGAGTTTTGACGGCAACAGTATGTTCTACCGCGAGTGGAATTATCAGCCTCAACAGAAAAGCATCATCATAATCCACCGTGGTCATGAGCATTCGGAAAGACTGAATGACATCGCCCAGTCACCCCAGTTTTCGAAGTACAGTATTTTCGCTTTTGATCTTCGCGGACATGGGCATACAGAGACCAAAACCTCTTCTGTTTTCATGGATTATGTAAGAGATCTTGATTCTTTTTCCAAATTTCTGGGATCAAAATACAGTGTGAATATTTCAGATATTTTTGTTTTAGCGAACAGTATCGGAGGGGTTGTAGCTTCGGCATGGGCCCACGATTTTGCGCCTGATATCGCAGGAATGGCACTTCTCGCGCCTGCTTTTAAAATTAATCTTATCGTTCCATTGGCCAATGAAATGATCACACTGGGAACCAAGCTTAAAAAAGGACTGATTATCAAAAGCTATGTAAAATCCAAAATGCTGACCCACGATCCGGAACAGCAAAAAGCTTATGATACAGATCCTCTGATCACCAGATCTATCGACGCAGAACTTCTTATTGACCTTGCCAAAGCCGGAAAACGTCTCGTAGAAGATGCAGAAGCTATCGATACACCTGCCTTGATTCTGGCAGCAGAAAAGGATCATGTGGTTTTTAATAAAGAGCAAAAAACATTTTATGACAAACTTGATACGGATTTAAAGAAATATGAAGTATTATCCGGCTTTTTCCATGGAATTCTGTTTGACACCGGAAAAGAGAAAGTCTACGATAAAGTGGCCGATTTTGCAGAAAAATGTTTCAACAGAACGCATAAAACAGCTTCTCTTCATCCTGACCGTTTCTCGTTAAAGGAATATGAAGATCTTCAGAATAATGTGGGGAACAACCTGAATTTTAAATTTCAGAAATTCTCCCTTAATAATATCGGAAAAATAAGCAATGGAATGGCTATCGGCCTAAAACATGGTTTTGATTCGGGAGCTTCGTTACATTATGTCTATCAGAACCAACCGAAAGGAAAGTTAGGTTTTGGAAAAATGATGGATAAAAATTATCTCAACGCGATCGGCTGGAAAGGTATCCGTATCCGTAAAGAACATCTGATTCAGCTTTTGGAACAAAATATTCAAAGTCTTAAAAAGGAAGGCAGAAAGATTAAAATTCTTGATATTGCCGGAGGAACGGGAAATTATTTATTCGATATTAAAGAAAAATATCCTGAAGCAGACATCGTTATCAATGAATTTGTCAAGGCTAACATTGAGATCGGGGAACAGGTGATCAGGGAAAAAAATTACCAGAATATCCGTTTTACCAACTTTGACTGCTTTGATCCTGAAACCTATAAAAAGATCAACTTCGAACCGAATATCATCATTATTTCAGGAATTCTGGAACTGTTCGGAGACAACGAAATGGCAGCTAAAGCGATTAAAGGAGCGGCTTCTGTTTCTGAAAAAAATTCTTTTGTTGTTTATACGGGACAGCCGTGGCATCCGCAACTGAAAATGATCGCTTATGTTTTGAATAATCATCAGAACAAAGACTGGGTCATGAGAAGACGTTCGCAGAAGGAACTTGACAGAGTCATGAAGCACAGCGGTGTTCATAAAAATGATATGCTGATCGATGATTATGGTATTTTCACCGTTTCTTCGGGGAAAATTAATTCTTAAACTAAAAAATAATCTCGCGCAGATTGAACAGATGTTTGCGTTAAATCGGCGTAATCAGCTGAATCTGCGAGAGCTCAATTCTAATAAAAAAGGTTTTTCAAGTGATTGAAAAACCTTTTTTACCAAAATTATCTATAAAATTACTGTTTTACCAGTTCAAAATATAAGCTTACGTCTACATCTTTAGCTACACCTGCACCGGTTGGATCGTATTTAATTCCGTAGTCCAGACGGTTAACCGTGAATTTCGCCTGGAAACCCATTACTTCCTTTCCCTGCTGGTTTTTTGTCACTCCTCCGAATGTTACCGGAATGCTCACATCTTTAACTGTCTCCTTAATTTTCAGAGCACCTTTCAGAATGTATGTATTATTTTTATCCTTAGTGATTGATTTGCTGTGAAAGCTCATGGCAGGATATTTTTCAACATCAAAAAAATCTGCGCTTTTAAGATGCTTGTCTCTCATATCCGTTCCTGTATTGATAGAGTTCACGTCTACTTCGAATGCAAAAACGGCATTATCTAAATTGGCCGCGTTGGCTGTTATTTTCCCTTCAAATTTATCAAATCTACCCTGTACAAAGTTGATTCCCATGTGCTTAATATTGAAATTTACCGAAGAATGCATCGGGTCTACAGTCCATTCAGTCTGTGCAAAACTCAAAACGCTTAGCAGCGTGAATACGAAAGATAAAAGTACTTTTTTCATTATAACTTATTTTTAGTTGAGTAAAGGTATGATATATCAGTGATTTTGTTCTTGATGTATGTTAGTTTTTAATTTTAGATGCAATTATTCTTGAATAAATTACATCAAAAAGACAGATTATAAGAAAAACACCTACTGAATTTACAAACACCAGCAAATTTGTAAGATGAACATCTGATGTTTCCACAAAATAGGCAAAAGGATTAGTTCCGGACAGCAAGAGCATCAACAGATAAAGGACTTCAAATAAAACAGCAATTTTCCATATCGAATCATAACTCTTCCTGAATAGTAATATCGTTACCCAGGCAATCACAGTAATGATTAAAGACGCTACAATAATAGAAGCTGAAAGCATTCCAAATTGAGCTCCAGACTGTGTAAAGAATCTGCCGGTCCAATCTGCAAGCTGAGCATTGAGAAGACTCATTACAACCAATACAGCCAGACTTTTTAGAATAATATTTTTCATGCCTGAAAATTAATTAAAATTCCAAAAGGACATTCATTTTTTTTAACTTCGCAGTATGGCAAAACTGAAAACAGCATATTTCTGTCAAAACTGCGGAACCCAATATTCCCAATGGATGGGGCAATGCAAAAACTGCGGAGAATGGAACACCCTTGTGGAGGAAGTTGTTGAGAAAACCTCATCCAAAACTCCACCCTTTTCAAAATCAAAACAGCATGTCATCAACATTATTGAAGTGGTGACCAGCGAAGAACCTAGAATAAAAACTCCTTCCGAAGAACTGAACCGTGTTCTGGGAGGCGGTATTGTATTGGGTTCGGTAACGTTAATTGGTGGAGAGCCGGGGATCGGAAAATCTACGCTTCTGCTTCAGCTGGCTCTAAAGATGAAGAAAAAAGTATTCTATGTATCCGGTGAGGAAAGTGCTTCACAGATCAAGATGAGAGCGGACAGGCTGACGGATGTTCAAAACCCAAACTGTTTTCTTTTTACGGAAACTTCACTGGAAAAAATCCTCCATGAAGCCAAAAAACTGGAACCGGATTTCATGATCATCGATTCCATTCAGACTTTACAGTCTCAGTTAATTGAAAGCTCACCCGGAACCGTTTCCCAGATCAGGGAATGTTCCAATGAGATCATTAAATATGCAAAAGAAAATAATACCCCGGTTTTCCTGGTAGGTCACATCACGAAAGACGGCCAGATTGCCGGACCCAAGGTGCTGGAACATATGGTAGACGTAGTTTTAAATTTCGATGGCGACAGAAATCACCTTTTCAGACTGCTTAGAGCCAATAAAAATCGTTTTGGATCTACTTCTGAAATAGGAATTTATGAAATGGTTTCACAAGGTTTAAAGGAAATCAGAAACCCTTCCGAGATCCTGATCACCAAGAAATTTGAAGAACTTTCCGGCAACTCAGTAGCAGTCACTCTGGAAGGAAACCGGCCAATGCTTTTGGAAATCCAGGCTCTGGTAAGTACTGCGGTTTATGGAACTCCGCAAAGAAGTTCTACCGGATTTGATGCCAAAAGACTGAATATGCTTTTAGCTGTTCTGGAAAAACGCGCAGGTTTTCAGCTGGGCGCGAAAGATGTCTTTTTAAATATTACAGGTGGAATCAAAACGGATGATCCTGCACTGGATCTTGCGGTAGTGGCTTCTATTCTGTCTTCCAACGAAGATATTGCGATTTCCGAGCATTTCTGTTTTGCAGGAGAAATCGGGCTAAGCGGAGAGATCCGTCCTATCGCGCAGGTGGAACAGAGAATTACAGAAGCTGAGAAATTAGGCTACGAAAAAATATTTGTCTCCAATCTCAACAAGATTCCGAAAAGAAAATTTGGAATTAAAATCGAGGAAGTGAGCAAAATTGAAGATTTCCACGAAAGGATCTTTTAAAAACCATTCCACATGCAGCTTGAAAATATCCAAAAGTTTGTTCTTGTCCTGCTCTACGGAGGTCTGACCCTGCTTTCATTTACGGTACTGATCAATCCGATGAGGGTCAACAGAAAAGCAAATTTGTTTTTCGGGATGTTTCTGCTTTTGTGGTCCAGCTACTGGATTTTGACTGTTTTACAGTCTAAGCCAGATTGATTATTTTCACTAAAGAATTTAAAATAATGAAAAAAAGTATCCTTGAATACTATAATCACCTGGCAGAAAACTATGAAGAGAACCGTTTTGGAAACTCTTACGGAAAGTATATTGACCGGCAGGAGAAATCATTTTTAAACTCTTTTTTCATCGATAAAAACTATGCTAAAGTTCTGGATCTCGGATGCGGAACGGGCAGGCTTCTTGAATTTGCCACACACGGAGTGGATTTCAGTGAAAAAATGCTTGGCATTGCTTCCAAAAAACATCCGGATAAAATAACAGCTGTCGGCGAGATTTCTAAAATTCCGTTTGATATAACATTCGACTGTATCTTTTGTTTTCACGTCATTATGCATCAGACCAAACAGGAGACAGAAAATTTTCTCCATGAATGTTTTCAGAAATTAAATAACCAGGGCATTTTAATTTTTGATTATCCTACAAAAGCCAGACGGAAAACGGTTTCACCTCAGGAAGACTGGCATGCAGGGAACAGCTTTATTCCGGCTGAAATTTCACATTTAACCCAAACTCAATGGAATATCAGGAGCACCACCGGTATTTTATTATTTCCTGTTCACAGACTTCCGAAAGGCTTAAGGAGTTTTTTTCTGCCCTTAGATATTCTGCTATGCCGTACTTTCATGAAAAAGTGGGCTTCCTATTACATTGTAGTGCTTGAAAAGAAATGAGACGGATCGTAAAAAAACTCTTACCTGATTCTGTAAAACTGCACATCAGATTGTGGCAGCGGTATTTTGATGAACGGAAATCCGGTCACCGTTATCCGACGGAATATGCTGCTGAAAGTATAGGTGAGCATATTTTTAAGCTCAGACAGGTGATCAAAAAGGGAGCATTCAATGACAATAAAATTCACAATTTAAAAGTAGTCAGTGAGAAGATCCATAATCTGGTGATTCAGCCCGGTGAAGTATTTTCTTTCTGGAAATTAATTGGAAAACCTACGCAGAAGAATTTCAAAGAAGGCAGGAATCTCATTAAAAATAATATCTCCAGCGGATCTGGAGGCGGAATCTGTCAGTTTTCATCCATCCTGTATTATGCAGCTCTGCAAACCGGGCTGACGATTGTTGAGAGATATCCCCATTCTATAGATATTTATAAGGAACACGAACGTTTTACTCCGCTGGGCTCTGACTGTACGGTAGTGTACGGCTACAAAGACCTGCAGATCATGAACAACTTTTCTCATCCGGTGCAATTTCAAAGTTTTGTCAGTAATGATGAGCTTCACCTGTGTTTAGTTTCTCCGGTGAAAATTATTTTAAATTCAATTGATTTTAAGTATACGGAAGCGGAAAAAGGAGTTTGGGTGGAGACCTTTGCCGATGGCCGGTTTTTGGGTAAAAATTTTTATATTCGTTTATGAATTATTTAGCCCATTCTTTTCTCACTTTTTCGGACGGACAGATCGTAGGACAGTTTCTTGAAGATTTTATCCGCAACAAAGACCGTTATTCTTTTCCGAAAGATATTCAGGATGGCATTACGCTGCACAGAGCCGTGGATACCTTCACAGATTCGCACCCGGCTATTCATGAGGCTAAAAAAGTATTTGCCCCTTTGGTGAGACTCTATGCCGGAGCTTTTGTAGATGTTGCTATGGATTATTTTGTGGCTACCGATCTTTCCCTGCATTCTCTGGCTGAGTGGAAAGCTCATTCACTAAGGGTGTACAGAGTACTTAACGAAAATGAAGAATGGCTTCCTGACCATTTCAAAATAATGCTGGCTAAAATGGAGCAGGACGACTGGCTGTACAATTACCGCGAAGACTGGGGCATTAAATTCAGCATGCGAAATGTTCTGAATAAGGCCAAATATCTGGAACCGGATATCCCGGTCTACGAAGCATTTCTGAATAACAAACCTTTTCTGCAGGAATGTTATAATGACTTTTTTCCTGATCTTCTTGCTCACACCAAAGGGATCAATGCACTGATCCAGCTTGAAAATAAATAAAAAAGCACTCACAGGGAACGTAAGTGCTTTTAACAATTTGTGTTATTAGAATCAATATCTCATTTTCGGTTATCTTAATCTCCTGTTCCGTGTTGGATAATGAACTTATTGTCGCAATACCTACCTAATCAATGCAAGTTATTGCTGAATTTCAAAATCCCATACAGAATACTTTATTGTATTCCAATCGGTTGTTTAGATCTACTCATCAAATTATAATTTTAATTAAAAATTTCCTTTAAAAAGTGAATTAATAAAAATTAATTAAATCTAAATAGATCTACACAAATATAATTTTTTTTAAATAAAAAACAAATATTACAAACGTTAATTAATAAAATATTAATTATATATAATTTATTAATACAAAAATGTTATTTTTTTTATCAATTAATTATTAAAAATAATTTTAAATGGGATACAATTGAAATTTATTAATCAATAATTAGTGATTTAATATTTATTCAATAAATATACACTGCATAAGAAAAAATGAAGAAAAATGGAGGGCTAAAATTGTCGATACAGATAACGGTTAGGATAGGTCAGCTTTTCGCTTTTCCGGTCACCGTTGACAATCATGTGAACAATATTGATCTGATCATCAAAAAGGTTATACAGGAAGCTTACAGCTGCTTCCAGTTTTTTAGGACTAGTTACGGTTTCAGATTCCAGGAAGACATTCACCGACTCACTGTCTTCTTCATAGCCTACATAATTTATCTTTAAAAACCGGCCGTCAGCTTTTAACTTAAAATATTCAGCGCAGTATTTTTCCAAAGCTTCATTGATCCTGGTCTTATATTTTTCGTCATTAAAGTGGAAAGAACTTCCATATTTCTTCCCCAATCCGTTCTCCAGATCATCCAGAAAAAAACGTCCTGTAATCTCAAAGGATTTTGATTTTGCGTTATAATTAATTTCTACAGAACCTACATGATAAGGATGAACCTCATCTGTTTTTGTAAAACTCTGAAAAATCAGCATGACCGAAAAAATAAAGATGAGAAAAAATTTACCCTGCATTGATTTTATTTTTAAACAAATATAAAAAAAGCAGCAGTTATACAACCACTGCCTTTTATAATGACCGTTTTCGGTTCTTTTAATTATTCTTTAACTACTTTTTTAGTAATCTTTGTATTGTCGTTTAAGGTAATAGTAAACAGATAAACACCTTTTACCAGCGATGAAACATCAATTTTACTTTCCGAATTGTTCACATGGGCTGTGCTGATCAATTTTCCGGAAGCATCATAAATAGTTACGGTAGCTTTAGTATATTTTCCTAATCTTACATTAACAAAGTCTCTGGCAGGATTCGGAGTGATATTAACTTCTGAATTCAGCTTAACATCTGCCGTACCCAGTACAGAAGAGTTTGATTTTACAAAGTATCCTCCAAAACCTGTAGTCTGGAAACTTACTTCCCAATATTGATAGGTTTCATTCCAAACGATATCAGCTACATTAGGCGTTATAACCGTAGCCGAACCACCGAAAGAAACTGTAGTACCTGTATTTGCTGTACTCGTTCCTACAAATTTTTCGATTACAAGATTTACTTTATTAGCATTATCCGTACTTGAAGTAGGTAATTTCACACTGTTTGTCAGATTATAAGTATCAAAGTCAGCCTGTTTGAAATACAAGGTAACCTTCCCTGTAGCTGTGGCAGCATTGTTGGCCGGATTGATCTCATATCTTCTTGAAACGTAATTAGGCTGTGCATTATCCACCCAGACTTTTGAAGTGACATCTCCTGAAACGGTGCTGCCTGTTTCCTTTTCCACTCTCGTGATCAACTGGCATGTATTGGTAAAATAATTATACCCACCCGCTAGTGTTGCTGTTTTATTCAGATTGACCGTAGCCAGGTTTTTCACTTCAGCTACATTTTCATAAACGGTAGCTCTCATTTTAAGATCAAAGGTTCTAGCCGTCCATGCCGTTCCGTTTTGTGAAGTTTTGCTTCGTCCGCTCACTGCAACAGATTCATTTTTCATGGAAACTCTTCCACTCAGTCCATTGATGACAATATAAAAATCTTTGCCGGTCACCATCTGTACATTTAAGCTGGACAGATCTACATAGTTCCACGTAAATCTCTGAACATCATTTACCCATGAGGAAACGGTTTTTGTGGCAATAATATCCCCGGGATCACCATTGGCATCTACTTTTCTTACCTGGATATCAACAGCCATATCAGTTGGAATGGCAGATGTACCCGTTGCAAACGACAAAGCACCTAATTTCCCTGTTAATGTTGGTGTATATCTAACTGCAAATGCAGTGTTATCAAAGAAATTGTTATTTTCTGTATTGGCTACAATGTAAGGTTCATCATAAGTCACCGTTTCAAAATTGGATTGTACACATCCCAATTGATCGGTAACCGCTTTATAAATATCTAATTTTCCGTAACCCCATCTTACGTTCGGGACATTTCCTGTAGCCCCGTCTTTTCTTGCATTAGCAGTAAGGCGGCTCTTCACCTGTGCTGCAGTCAGGGCCGGGTTTGCCTGAAGCAATAAGCCCACGGCTCCTGCCACTCCCGGAGAAGACATACTGGTTCCCTGATTTTTCACATAGAAATTGGTTCCATTGATAATATCCGTTGCTCCGGGAGCAGAATCAACTGATCTCGAAGAAATCACATTCTGGCCTGAACCTGTAATATCCGGTTTTTGAAAACCATCCACCCTTGGCCCCTGCGCACTGAATGAAGAAATCGATTCCTGAGGTATCGTGGTTAAATACCCTCCTGCAGCAGTATACCAGCTTGCTCTTCCCATATATGAAGCTACGGTAATGGCATTGGATGCATTCCCCGGACTTCCTACTACATACTCGTTGTCTCCATTTTGAAGCGAAGCCGCCACTCCTGTTCCTTTGCTGTATAACCAACCATGCGTTGTGATGGGCTGAGTTCCGTTATTGGTAATCTCCAAAGTATAAGTTCCCTGGCAATTCGCTGTGGAACCAGTATTTCTGCTGATCACCAGCTGTACATAACGCTTGTTATTATCTGTACTGGAATAATTGTACATGGATGCAGTAAAGCCTCCTCCTATTATGCTGTGTGGTGTATTGGTCCCGATGTTTTGTGTATACTGCTGTCCATCCGGAGCGGTCAGTTTGGCGGTAACGGCTGTGTCATTATTGGCATACATCAGAAATGCAAATACCGAAGAAGCAGAGGTGTTACTGCCAACCGTAAACGTATAAGACTGTGCAGCATTCGGTTCTATATCCACTTTTCTGTGCAGATTGGCCCCATAATCATTTCCTGCCGAAATCACGACTACTCTTCCAGGAGCTGCAGTGGTGAAATTATTAACGGCCACTTCATGAGATGATGTTCCGTCATGTGCGCTTCCCTGCCCTCCGATGCTCATGTTGACCACAATGGGTTTATTTAAAGCGGTGGCAACATTTTGAAAATAAGTTAAAGCATTAATCGTATTGGTAGTAGGAAAAGATCCGTTTCCTCCTTTTACAAAAACGATATCCGCTTCAGAAGAAAAACCTTTGTGTCTTTTATCTGCAAAAGCAGCTCCGTTTCCAGCAGCGGTTCCGGATACGTGCGTTCCGTGACCGTTGATATCATTTTCACGGACAAAACCTGCCGGAGTACCGTCCAGCTCATCTTCAATCTGGGCTCTTGTATATTCTACTCCTGTTGCAAATCCTGTTGGAGGTACTTCACCTCCCTGTGCGGTCAATGTCTGATCCCAAATGGAAACAATTCTGCTTTTCGTCTGGTCAGCAGCTTTTCTGAAATCGGGATGTTTCCAATCTATCCCTGTATCATATACTCCTACCAGAATTCCGGTTCCGTTGTAAGCGGTATTATTGAAAACACCATCCTGCAGAAGGCTTGCTCCGGACTGGGCTCTGCTCACATCATTATGAAGTTCATCAAACGTGGGTGCCATTACAGAAGTTACATAGGGAAGCTGCATGAGCTTTTCAATATCTTCGATGGTCACCAGAGCAGTGGCAAAACCAGGCAACTGACTTTGTACTAAAAACCCGTCAGCTTTAAGTTTCTCTGGGGTTTTTGTATAAATAATGCATGAATACATGGTTTGTGCTCCTTTGGAAGTCACCACCAGATGTTTATCCAGTTTCATGTCATCACGCTCCATATCTTTTATGGCGTTTCCTCTGGCTAGAATCTCCTTGTTTTTTACCAAAACATCAAACCGGGAATCTAGTTTCTGCACCTGTCCATAAAAAGCATACGAGTACAATCCTAAAAAAGCAGCGGTCGCGTTTCTCAGAAACTTCGCTCCTCCATTCGGAATGTTTACTTTTGTAAGAAATAGTTTTTTAAAATGCATATTTAAGTTTTTTTAACATTACAATTATACAATATTTATCTCATAAACAATCTCAACAAAACATCAATATTATTCATAAAAACAAAAATACTACGTAAAATAATTCACTATATCGTTCCAAAAAACCGGAAATTAACTATTACAACATATTCTTAAATAAATTATATTCTCAATCATCCGTTAAAAAAATATTTCTTCAAATACGATCAATAACAAAAAAAACAATAAACATTACTCAAAATGCAGGATTTTCTTTTCTATTTAAACCTTGGCTGGGAACATATTATTTCTCTGGATGCGCTGGACCATCAGCTGTTTGTTTTAGCCCTGATCGCCGTATATTCTTACAGTGACTGGAAAAAAATACTGATCCTTGTGACTGCTTTTACCATCGGGCATTCCATTACCCTTGCTCTCAGCATTCTTGATGTGTTCCGGGTTCCTTCTGCGTGGGTGGAGTTTTTAATTCCACTGACGATCGTCATTACTTCTTTGGATAATATTCTGATGAAAAATAAAAAGCAGACCCAGATGAAAGCCAATTATTATCTCGCTCTGATCTTCGGTTTGATCCACGGCATGGGTTTCGCCAATACGGCAAGGGTGATGATCGCCAAAAGTCAAAATATCGCTGTTCCGCTATTAGGGTTTAATATCGGGCTGGAACTTGGTCAGATCGTCATTGTTTTGGGCATTCTTATCCTTTTATTTGTCCTGCTGAAAATCTTTAAGGTCAATAAAAAAGACTGGATCCTGTTTGTATCTTCCGGAGTTTTTGCACTGGCTTTAAAAATGACTTTGGAAAGACTTCCTTTTTAACTTTGAAACATTTTCAATTTTTCAGCTACTTATTATTATCTTTGGTAATTATTAAATCAATTCGGTAATGAAACTAAAAACAGTTCTACTTTCATTTTCTGTATTTGCTTATACAGGTTTCACCGCACAAAATATCCAGAATAATCCTGGAAGTAATCACGGAAACAGATTCGAACAGCTGGGAACTATTCTCCCGACTCCCAATATTTACAGGACGGCTTCCGGATCTCCCGGACACGGCTATTGGCAGAACAGGGCTGACTATGATATTACCGCTTACCTTGATGAAGACAAAAGAAATCTGAAAGGTTCTGAAACCATTACCTATTATAACAATTCTCCCGATGACCTGGATTATATCTGGCTTCAGCTGGACGAAAACGAACAGTCCACTGTTAAAAACGCTGGTTTTCAGTTTCCATCTACCCTTCCTGCTTCTTCCCATGATCAACAGCTAAAGGTCACTGAACTTCCGGAAAAAGACAACGGCTATGGCGTGAATCTGGAAAAGGTAACGGATGCTTCAGGAAATCCTCTGAAATACACGGTTAACAAGACGATGATGCGTATTGATCTGCCGAAGGTTTTAAAGAAAGGTGAAAAACTGGTCTTCAAAGTAGACTGGAACTATAATATCCCAAACAGAATAAAAATGGGCGGCCGCGGCGGTTATGAAAATTTCGCTGAAGACGGCAATGACCTGTACACGATGACACAATGGTATCCGAGAATGTGCGTATACAGTGATTTTCACGGATGGCAGAACCACCAGTTCACGGGACGCGGTGAATTTGCATTGGTATTTGGAAATTTTAAAGTTTCGATGAATGTTCCTGCAGACCATATCATAGGTGGAACCGGCGAATGTAAAAACTATGAACAGGTTTTAACATCAGATCAAATAGCCAGATACCGAAAGGCTGAAAGTGCCACTGAACCTATTGAAATTGTAACATTAGACGAGGCGAAAAAAGCAGAGAAAAATCATTCAAAGCAGAGAAAAACATGGAATTTTGAAGCTAACGATGTAAGAGATTTCGCATGGACCTCATCCAGAAAATTTGTCTGGGATGGAATGCGCGTTACGATTCCTGAAAACAACAATAAAGTAATGGCGATGAGTTTCTATCCAAAAGAAGCTTATGGACTTTACAGAAAATATTCGACAAAAGCAGTTGCTCATACGATCAAAACCTATTCTGAATTCACGATTCCTTATCCATATCCTGTCGCACAGTCTGTAGAAGCAGCCAACGGAATGGAATATCCGATGATCTGTTTCAATTTCGGAAGAACTGAAAAAGACGGAACGTATTCTGAAGGAACCAAGAACGGAATGATCGGCGTAGTGATCCACGAAGTTGGACATAATTTCTTCCCGATGATCATCAACTCCGATGAAAGACAGTGGAGCTGGATGGATGAAGGATTAAATACGTTCACGGAATATCTTACGGAAGAGAAATGGGATAATAAATTCCCTTCCAAAAGAGGTCCGGCATGGACCATCACCGATTATATGAAGCTGCCGAAAGATCAGTTGGAGCCCATTATGAGTAATTCTGAAAACATTATTCAGTTTGGTCCGAATGCCTACTCAAAGCCGGCGACCGGACTTAATATTCTCCGTGAAACGATCATGGGAAGAGAACTTTTTGACAAAGCTTTTAAAACTTATGCTAAACGATGGGCCTTCAAACATCCGGAACCTGCAGATTTCTTCCGCACGATGGAAGATGCCAGTGGTGAAGATCTTGACTGGTTCTGGAGAGGATGGTTCTATGGAACGGATCCTGTAGATATTGCCATCGATAAAGTAACTGTGGCAGTTCCGGATCTCAACACGCCGCCAAAAGAAGCCAAAGAAATAAAGTATAAAGTGGAAAAACCTCTTCAGAATGATTTTGAAGATATTTCTAAAATCAGAAATAAAGAAGATAAGAACATCACTTTCTATGTAGATAAAGATAAAGAGCTCCAGGATTTCTATTACCGATACGACAGAGGTCAGGAGAAATTGGATGCCGTAAAAGAATACACCGTAAAAACGGAAGCCGGTCAACCGTTGGATGCTAAGGATAAAGAGAAATTCAAAAACCTGACCGGCTACCAGATCGATTTCGTAAATAAAGGTGGACTGGTAATGCCGATCATTCTTGAATTTACTTTTGAAGACGGATCCAAACTGTACGACAAATCATCTGCACAGATCTGGAGACAGAATGAGCAGAAAGTTTCAAAGACTTATTATTTTGATAAAAAGATCAAGTCGATTCAGCTGGACCCGATGAGAGAAACTGCGGATATTAATACTTCCAATAATTTATGGAGCAGTTCCGGTACGGATACTCAGGTTTCCAAATTCCAATTGTTTAAACAGAAACAGGGAGGCGGGCCGGTAAGAGGTGGTGCCAACGGAAAAGTAAACCCGATGCAGGCCGGCGGAAAGAAATCATAAAAACTATAAAGGTTGTTTCAAATTTGAGACAACCTTTTTTCTTATAATTAATACGACGGATTTATGATTTGGCTAAAGCCAAAATCTGTGGGATCTTTGGGAGATCCTCAAATGTTCATTTTAATTCAAATAAGCCTTTAAAGAATTTTTATACGTTCTCCCCAATGGAAGTTTTTCTCCATCTTTGAGATACACATTCGCGGTATCATACGAACTGATATGAGAAGATAGAACGATATAGGATTTGTGAATTCTGATAAAGCCCAGGTTTTGAAATTTCTCTTCAAAATTGGACATCCGCTCAAGAATCATGTACTTTTTCAAATGGGTCACCAGAATGATATATTCCCCGAATCCCTGTACCCATCGCACATCATCCAGAAGAACTTTGTGCATCACGTAATTGGATTTGAACATGATAAAATCTTCTTTCTTCTGCTGTTCGGTAGAATTTTTGAACTGCATAAAATCTTTCGCCTTATTGATCGCTTTTCTGAATGTTTCAAAATCGACAGGCTTTACAAGATAATGGACAACATCGAGTTCAAAAGCTTTGACCGCGTATTGGGTTTCCAATGTCAGAAATATACACAGCGGTTTATAAGGAAGCTGATGCAGGAGCTCAATTCCATTGATGTAGGGCATATTGATATCCAGAATCACCAGGTCTACCGGGTTCTGCTTAAGATATTCCAGTGCTTCTTCAGGATCCTGAAAAACCTTCAGCAGATCCACGTCTTCCATCTGCCCGCAATACTTCTGGATCAGCTGGAGCGCCGGATATTCATCATCTACACTTACAATCGTCAGATTAGCCATTACAGTTTAATTTTTAAAATAGTCTGATAGTTGTTATGGTCTGCAGGTTCGGATATAAAAGTATATTTTCCCGCATAGTTTTTTTCCAGAATATTGATGACTGCTTCATTTCCCAAGCCGCTGTCATTCATATTTCCGACAAGATTTTTTTTCTTTGATACAGAATTTTCAATCTCAAACAAAAGTTCCTGATCCTGTATTTTATAGCTGACATTGATATAAGTCTCCGCCTCTATTCCCACCGCTGAATGCTTCAACGCATTTTCAAATAAGGTAAGACAAACAGATGGCGGAATATCAATTAATTCCAGGGTTTCTTCATCCTGAATATCGAAATTGATGTTCAACACATTATTATACTTTAACTGATACAATCCAGCCAGGGATTTAATAGATGAAAATTCCTGAGCCATAGAAATCTTTTCCTTTCCGGTATCATAAATCACATACTGAAGCAGTTTACTGAGCTGCAAAATGGATTCTGACGTATTTTCTGAAGGCTGGAAACTTTTGGAGTAAATATTATTAAGCGTATTCAGCAGAAAATGGGGGTTCATTTTAGATTTAAGCAGATCAAGGTACAACTGGTCTTTTTCTTCTCCCAAATCTTTAAAATCCTGTTCGATAAGAAATTTATCCTTGGTGATGCCTAAAAACGAAGCCACCAATATCACAATTCCCTGCGCTGTATACACATTGTACAGGAATTTGGTATTGGAAAGGGTTTCATTGAAATTCATGTGAAACACCGCCGGCTGTAATAAAATCCGGAAAAGGCTCGACACCAGAAAACTGATCAGGGCATAGAGGATGAACTCGGGATATTTATTGGAAAGATAAAATTCCGGGACCAGATAAAAATAGACAAGACTGTAAATTCCGACATTAAAAATAATGACCGATACAACACTCCAGATGAGTTCCGGAACGTCTAAAAAGTAGTTTTCAGTAAAAAAAGTGATGACAATGAAGATCAAAAGGAAAAAAATGTGCTGAAACTTCAACAAAAATCCCCAATGATATTCCATCAGTCTTTTCAACACTTTCGCATTAAACAAAAGCCTGAAAACCAGTAATATAAATACAATATTTAGAATTAAAAACATCTAAAAAATCCAAATTTCAATCTTTCAAATATACCATCTTTTTTACCCCATCGTGCAGTTCACTGATAAAAACTGTCATTGATTGAAAAATAAATCTGCGGCTGGTTCTTATAAATATATTTGAGACATCAGGATATTAACTCAATATTACATGAAAATTAAATTCAGATTAATCATCATTTTGATGCTGGGAATGATCCGGCTCGCCAACGCGCAAAGCCGAGATAACTACAATATGTGGTTTCAGTATCTGATGTCCGCAAGACTCACCGACAAAAGTACACTGACTGCCCTTTCGCAGTACCGTTCTTTTGATCTCGCGTATGACACAAGACTTTTCCTGGTTTCTGCGTATGTAGATTATGAAGTGGCCAATGAAGTGAAACCCGCTGCCGGATTCATGTTTCTGGTTCTGGATTCCTATAAATCTGACAATTCAAAAAAAGAGCGGTATGAAAAAAGGCCTTTCCAGCAAGTGACATTGGGAGGTAATATCGGAAGAACTTCCGTCTCGCACCGCTTCCGGGTGGAAGAACGTTTCATCAGCAATCCGGATGAGTTCATCGTCAGACTCCGTTATCTGATTTCCCTGAGAATTCCTTTTAACAGAAAGGGAGAAAAAGAAAAACTGTACGGCATTCTGAAAAATGAATTGAGGATGAATGTGGTGAAGGAAGATCCGTTTGACAGTAACCGTTTAACAGCCGGACTTGGAATTAAAGTCGGAAAAAACTCAGCCATTGAAGTCGCTTTTATCAATCAGCTGGAGACCGGATCTACGAGTAATTACGGCTACATCGGCTACAGAAACAGTTTCGACTGGAGAAAGAAAAACAAAAATAAATAACTATAAATCAAATCATCTATGCTTACATTCCTTGGATTCGTCATGATTCTGATCTTCATGGTTCTGATCATGAACAAAAAAATGACTCCGCTTACGGCATTGGTCATCGTCCCGGTAACCGTAGCTCTCTTTGCAGGGTTTGGTCCTGAACTGGGAGAAATGATGAAAAACGGGGTCAAAGAAATAGCCCTTACCGGCGTTATGCTGATCTTCGCCATCCTGTATTTCAGTTTAATGATCGATACGGGACTTTTTGAGCCTTTGGTCAATATTATTTTAAAAGCAGTTGGGGATAATCCCATTAAAACCACCATAGGAACAGCAGTTCTTACTGCTCTGGTTTCTCTGGACGGTGACGGCTCTTCCACTTATTTAATTGTGGTAGCTGCAATGCTTCCCCTTTATAAAAAACAGGGCATGAACCCGTTGATTCTTACCTGCATCATTATGCTGGCAGGACAAATCATGAATATTCTCCCGTGGGGCGGTCCTACAGCAAGGGTTATGAGCTCTCTGAAACTGGGACACACAGAAATTTTTGTGCCTATGATCCCGATTATGGCAATCGGTATTCTGTGGGTGATATTCGTGGCCTATATTTTGGGAAGAAGAGAAAAAATAAGAATTGCCAAGCATGGAAAATTTACCAATTATAACACGAATGATATCATCGGCGAAGTAGATCTTAAACTTAGACGTCCCAAGTTGATCCTGATCAATCTGGCTCTTACCATCACTCTTTTGGTGGTGATGATCCTGGACCTTGTTCCATTGGGAATTGCCTTTATGATCGCTTTCTGTATTGCTTCCATCATTAATTATCCCAAATTAAAAGACCAGCAGAAAATTATTTCAAAACATGCGGGCAATGCTTTGTCTGTAGCAGGAATGATCTTCGGGGCAGGAATCTTTACAGGAATTCTGAATGGTTCCGGCATTATGCAGGCGATGGGAAACAGTATGATAGAAATCGTTCCGAAAAGCTGGGGCGGTTATCTGAATATTGTAACAGCTGCTTTCAGTATTCCATTGACTTTTTTCCTTTCGAATGATGCTTATTATTTTGGAATACTCCCTATTATTGTCGCTACCGGGCATCAGCTGGGTATTTCTCCGGAAATTCTTGGGAGAGCGAGCCTTATCGGACAGGGGTCACACCTTTTGAGCCCGCTGGTTCCGTCTACTTATTTATTGGTATCGCTGGCTGGTGTAGAATTTTCAGATCATTTGAAATATACGTTAAAATGGGCATTGGGATCTTCAATTGTCATGTTGATCGCAGCATTGATTCTTGGAGTGATTTAATCGAAAGATGGAAGTTTTTATTGGACGCAGTTTTAAAATTAATGGGTAAATTTTAAAGCTTAATAATCAGGATTTAAAAATCAATAGAAACCGGTTGGAAGTTGTATTTTCCTCTTCAAAAACATCCATCTTCCACCTTCCATCTTCCCTACCCCATTATTCTATTTCAGATGTAAAAAAAACAACAGATCTTTGTACGGACAGTATATTTTATTCAAATGAACCTTTTTGAAACCCAAAAAACATTCACAGGAAGATATTTAAAAAATCTCACCTTATATGTATTTGCCGCCATTCTCGGTGGAGTGCTCACAGGACATTATGCACCTGAGGCAAGCATTCAGTTGGGAATTGTGAGCCGGTATTTCTTTTTGGTTCTGGAAATGCTGATCCTTCCGATTATCTTCATGGCCATCATGTATGGAATCTGCCAGCTTTCGGGGATCAGAAATGCGAGAAGCATTGTTTGGAAGACGATTCTGTATTTTCTGATCATCAGTTCGGTCGCTATAATTTTAGGATTCATTTTCGGATTTGCGGTAAAACCGGGTGCTGATACGGGAATTAATACGGCAAAGATCAGCAGATCTCTTCCCAAAACATTTGAGATTAACGACAGCACTTTATCCGGAAGTCTGTATCTCAACAGACACGGAATTTTCTTGCTTGTTTCCATCGTAGCCGGCATTTTCATGAATCTTTCCGGAGCAAGAGAGAAATTCCTGAACATCCTGGATCGTGGCCTTAAGATTTTTTATACGGTCATTAAATACCTCTACATTATCCTTCCTGTTATTATTTTCTGCAATATTGCTTATGGGGTTTCAGTATATGGCATCAATACCCTTTTGCCACTCAGTAAAGTGGTAGCAACGGTTTATCTGGCTGATATCGTTTTTATCTTTGGAATTCTGGGGGGTGTCGCGTATCTGTTCAAAATCCAGTTGTGGAAATTTTTGCTGGATTTAAAGGAAGAAATCATTCTTGTAGTCACCACATCCTCTTCCAAGACTGCCTTCCCGCTGATCTTTGAAAAAATGGAATCCGAAGGGTACAGCAGAAAAATTTTAAGATTTGTGATTCCTTTGGGATATAACTTTAATCTTTCCGGGGCGTGTATTTACATTTCCGTGACGTGTTGCTTTCTGATTCAGTTTTATAATATTTCATTAACTGTCAGTGATTATCTCTGGCTTTTCATCATTATTTCCGTGACTTCGAAAACGGCATCGGGAGTTCCGGGATCAGGTTTTCTGGCCCTTATTTTTACGTTGAACAGATTTGGAAAGATTCCGCTGACGGATATTGCCCTTCTTTACAGCGTTGACCGTTTTATGAATGAAGCGAGATCTGTCACCAATTTTATCAGCATTGCGATTTCAGGGGCGGTGATCTCGAAGATCAATCAGGTTTCAAAGAATCATTTAGCCGATAAATCCAAGGCTAAAATGCTGTAAAACACTTCAATTATTCTTTTAAGGCATTAATACTCAATATTTTTCCGTTCTCTTTCTGCATTTTTTGTAATTTGGTTTCATCCAAACTCAACAGAAAATCATGAACAATATACTTCTGACGCTCAGTATCTTTCTTTTAGGATTTAACCTGACGTATTCACAAAATAAAACGGAAACAGAGAAACATAAAGTTGAGCTTCGAAAGGTATTGGATACTTTTATGTCCAGCTTAAAAGCCAAAGACAGCACCAGCCTGTACAATTTATTTTATGACGGACCTGTCACCTGGGTGGGTGTCTATAAAGATAAAACGCAGCAGAAAAGAATTGAGAAAGATCCCAAATCCTCAGATCACAAATTAGCCGATTATAAATCCTGGTTCAGAAGTACAACCAAAGGATCTGTAAAAGAAGAAAAGTTTTCTAACGTCAATATTGATACCGACGGCAGCATAGCTTCAGTAACCTTTGATTTCAGTTTCTGGGCCGGCGGAAAGAAAGGCTTGTGGGGAAAAGAATCCTGGGGACTGGTGAAAATTAAGAATGAATGGAAGATCACCAGCGTCATATTTTCAATGGAACAGGAAAGTATTTCTCCCGAACCTCAAAGAGAATAATAAAGCTGTAACTTTTTGAAAATGAGTAACACTTATTATTAAAAAAATCATGAGAACATTTCTTGTCCTTTTATTAGTAAGCAGCGTTCATTTATTTTCGCAGAAACTGCTTACCCCAGCCAACAGCAGTATTGATGCTAAACTGATCAAAGATGAAACCTCGGAAGCGGTCTGGTATGCTGACAATGCAGGAACAAAAACAGAAATAGGAAGCATCATCACCGAGCTTAAAAAATTAAACAAAACGGATCTCCTCATTAGAACTACCGTAAAGCTAAAGCAGGCTCCTGATGCCAAGTGGACGGATTCTACCATCGTAAAAACAGCCAGTTTCGAACCTGTCTATCATTCCTCTTTTAATATGATGAGGGATATGGTGCTCAAATCGGGCAAAACGAAAGTAACCGGGTATTATCTTAATAAAAAATCTCAGGAAAAACACAGTATAGACATTCCGGCAGCCAATTATTTCGACAGCAGCAGTTATCCTATGATGATCCGGTTTTCTCCGCTTAAAGAAAATTATACCGCTGACCTCTCCATTTTTGATTATAATCCGGATGCCAAACAGGGGCTCATAAAAGCCTATATACTGGAAGTAAAGAAAACCGATTACGACGGAAAAAAAGTCTGGGCCGTAAAAACAACGGATGATATCAGAGACAAAACAACATTCGTTACCTACTATATCGATCCCGAAACCCGAAAAATTCTGAAACAGGATATGGATCTCGGCGGCAAAAAAATGACACTGGAAACCATCAAATAAAAATCTCTAAAGTTTACTGTAACGGTAAACTTTTTCTTTTTAATAGACAATCCAAATGATAAATCCTTCATACTCCCTGTTACAGCACAATCATTAAACAACTGATAATCAAAATACAAACATCAACAATAAATCTACATACAGTGTATTATGTAATGATATTTTTTTTATCTTTGAATTAACACTTACCACACCAAATCGTCAAAAATCCTGATTGACCCTAAATGTTCAGGAATGTAAAACAAATTAAATATTAATCTATGAAAAATGCTAAATCATTAAGCAGAGACGCGCAAAAATCTATCATCGGAGGTGCGGCGAGACTTGTTTGTTGCGAACGCGACGATCAGGGAAAATGTACTTTATGGATCGGGCCTGGACAGCACTGCCCTTAATTCAATGAATAAGTAGAGTTAAATACAAAAGCCGGAAGTTTCCGGCTTTACTTTTTTCATTTTTCTGCCAAATTTTCACACTTGAAATTAAAACTCTGCCATTTCATCCACAGGGACCTCATGGCATACATTTAGAGAATTATAATGGAGAATTAATTAAAAAATAAAATATATTATGTCAGTAAACTTTAAACCATTAGCAGACAGAGTTCTTATCGAGCCTATCGCTGCAGAAACTAAAACAGCTTCAGGTATTATTATTCCGGACACTGCGAAGGAAAAGCCGCAGGAAGGTACTGTAGTAGCAGTAGGTCCAGGTAAAAAAGATGAGCCTACAACTGTTCAGGTAGGTGACAAAGTTCTTTATGGAAAATATTCAGGTTCTGAATTAAAATTAGACGGGAAAGATTTCTTAATCGTTAAGGAAGGAGATTTACTTGGAGTAATCGGATAGCTTCTAGCTATTGGCTTTTGGCTAATGGCGTTTCTGCATATAAATTAGTATATGAGAGATTTTAAGAAATTTGAAGTTTGGCAATTAAGTCATCAGTTGACTTTAAAAATTTATGCTTCAACCAGAAGTTTTCCTAAGGAAGAAGTTTTTGGACTTACCTCTCAAATCAGAAGATCATTTGCTTCAATTGGATATAATATTTCAGAAGGAAGCGGTAGAAATTCAGATAAAGAATTTGCTAATTTTATCAATATTGCTTTAGGATCGTCTAATGAAGCTGAAAACCAATTAATTCTTGCTAAAGATTTAGGATATATTAATGAAGATGATTATCTGATCTTTTTAGATGAATTAACAACATTAAAAAAGAAGCTTGTCACATTATGGAACAGGCTAAAGGCAAATTAAAAAAATCAAACATAAACTTGCGGCTAGGTTAAGGCTCAAAAGCCAGAAGCCAGTCGCCAAAAGCTTAAATAAAATGGCAAAAGAAATAAAATTCGATATTGAATCAAGAGACGCTTTAAAAAGAGGGGTTGATGCATTGGCTAATGCAGTAAAAGTAACGTTAGGACCAAAAGGTAGAAACGTAGTGATTGAGAAATCTTTCGGTGCACCTCACGTAACTAAGGACGGTGTTTCTGTAGCAAAAGAAATCGAACTTGAAGACAGAGTAGAAAATATGGGAGCGCAGATGGTAAAAGAAGTGGCTTCCAAAACTAATGATATCGCAGGAGACGGTACTACTACCGCTACTGTATTGGCACAGGCTATCGTAAGAGAAGGTCTTAAAAACGTAGCTGCAGGTGCAAACCCAATGGATTTGAAAAGAGGGATCGACAAAGCAGTTACTGCTGTTGTTGCAAGTCTTAAAGCTCAGTCTAAAGAAGTTGGAGATTCTAAAGAAATGGTAAAGCAGGTAGCTTCCGTTTCTGCAAACAACGACGAAACCATCGGATCTCTGATCGCTGAAGCTTTCGGAAAAGTTGGTAAAGAAGGAGTAATTACTGTAGAAGAAGCTAAAGGTATCGATACAACCGTAGACGTTGTGGAAGGTATGCAGTTCGACAGAGGATACCAGTCTCCTTACTTCGTGACTAACCCTGAGAAAATGGTAGCTGAAGTAGAAAACCCTTATATCCTTTTAGTAGAGAAGAAAATCTCTTCTATGAAAGAATTGCTTCCGGTTCTTGAGCCTATCGCACAAAGCGGAAAATCTCTGTTAATTATCTCTGAAGAAGTAGAAGGTGAAGCTTTAGCAACTTTAGTGGTAAATAAATTAAGAGGTTCTCTTAAAATTGCTGCTGTAAAAGCTCCAGGATTCGGAGACAGAAGAAAAGCAATGTTGGAAGATATCGCAATCCTTACAGGTGGACAGGTGATTTCTGAGGAGCAAGGTTTCACTATGGAAAACATCTCTTTAGATATGCTTGGAACGGCTGAGAAAGTAACTATCGATAAAGATAACACGACGATCGTAAATGGTGGTGGTGATGAAGCTAAAATCAAAGGAAGAGTAGCTCAGATCAAAGCTCAGATGGAAACGACTACTTCTGACTACGACAGAGAAAAACTACAGGAGAGATTGGCTAAATTAGCTGGTGGTGTTGCCGTACTTTATGTAGGTGCAGCTTCTGAAGTTGAAATGAAAGAGAAAAAAGACAGAGTAGATGATGCTCTTCACGCTACAAGAGCAGCCGTTGAAGAAGGTATCGTAGCTGGAGGAGGTGTTGCTTTAGTAAGAGCGATCACTGCTTTGGAAAACCTTACAGGAATCAATTCTGACGAAACTACAGGGATCAAAATCGTGAAAAGAGCGATCGAAGAGCCATTGAGACAAATCGTAGCTAACGCAGGAGGTGAAGGTTCTGTAATCGTAGCGAAAGTTGCGGAAGGTACAGGAGATTTCGGATACAATGCTAAAACTGACGAGTATGTGAACATGCTTGAAGCAGGAATCATTGACCCAACTAAAGTAACAAGAGTTGCCCTTGAAAATGCAGCTTCTGTTTCCGGAATGCTTCTTACTACTGAGTGTGTCATCACTGAAGTAAAGAGCGCTGAACCTGCTATGCCAATGGGAGGTGGAATGCCGGGAATGATGTAGTCATCACCGATGCTTTAAATATATAAGCCGCTCTGCTTTTGCAGGGCGGTTTTTTTGTTTTACAAAAATCTAATGGACTTTTTACTTGAAACTTTATTCGCAATTGTATATATTGTATATTGGTGCAATGCGTAAATTTGAATGTTAGCAGATATTTTAGAAAAAACCGAACAATGAAAAGAATTATACTTTTATTATTGACACTATTTAGTTTGACATTAAGCTATTCTCAAAATCTTTATCCTGAAAAATACAAAGATTGTAGTTTAACTTCCTTTTGTCTTGATTGTGGAGAAACTAGAGCTGAACCTCAAAACTCAATAATAAATGAATTGTTAAACAAATTTGATAAAAAGAGTTTGAGTAAAATAATAGGAAAGATTGAAGTACAAATTTTAATTGACGAATATGGAAAGCCTTGCCTGCTAAGTTCATTAAATCAAACTAATATCTCATCAAAAAAACTAGGTTTACAGAATGCAATAAACTCAACATCAAATTGGGAACCTGCGATTTCAGAAAATAAAAAAACAAATAGCTCTGTTTCGCTAATTTTTGAATTTGAAAATAGCAACTTTTCTGCAAAGCGTAAAGTCTTTGACTTTAAAAATCAATCAAATGCAAAATCTGTTGGAAGTCCTGATATAAAAGGAACGGATAAAGAAAAACTTTCAAAACGTTGGACTGTATTCACCCAACAGAACTCAGAATTACCTTGGGATATGACAAGAGTTGTTGCAAATGATTTGGACAATAATATTTGGATTGGAACAGATAATGGAATTGTAAAAATAAATAATGGAAAATGGGAACATTTTAACTCAAAAAATACATTAATCTCTCCTCCTGATTATAATAAAAATGAAACACAATCCATACGAGATTTAGAAGTTGACAAAAATAACAATAAGTGGTTTGTTGCCGGTTGGGATGTTTATAAATATGACAATAAAAACTGGATAAAATACGACTCAATAAATTCCCCAATAAATTGGGCAAGAAGAATATTTGTTGACCACTCAAATAATGTATGGTTTACGTCTTGGGATGGGGTAGCAAAGTTTGACGGAAAAAAATGGTCAGTAATTAACAAGCAAAATTCAAATCTACCAACTGACAAAACCCTTGGTGTTTATGTAGACCAGAAGGATAGAATTTGGATTGGAACATTTGAAGGAAATGTAATGGTCGAAAACGGTGTAACGAAATTGTTAAACGAGAAAAATTCGCCTTTATCAAAAGCGTACATTTCAAAAATCTATGAAGATAAAAAAGGGAATTTATGGTTTGACTTATACAACGATAAATCAAATGAAGCTGGAATTTACGTATTAGATTTACAACAAAAATGGACAAGAATAAATCATTCAAATCCTAAAATGTTCAGCGAAAATGCAATCAATGATTTTTATTTGGATGAAGAAACCAACTTGTTATGGATAACATTAAATGGAGTTGGTGTTTTAAGTTATGACACAAACTCAAAAAAATGGGAAACTTACACAAATGAAAATTCAAACGTTCCAAGTATTCATTGCGAGAGAATAACGAAAGACAAAGATGGTTCGATTTGGATTGCAACTTATGCTGGAGTAATCAAACTTAATAAATAAAAAAGCATCTGATAACAAGGTATTACCAACGGGACTGAAGGTTCCGTCATCGTAGCGAAAGTTGCGGAAGGTACAGGAGACTTCGGATACAATGCTAAAACTGACGAGTATGTAAACATGCTTGAAGCAGGAATCATTGATCCTACGAAAGTAACAAGAGTTGCCCTTGAAAATGCAGCTTCTGTTTCCGGAATGCTTCTTACCACTGAATGTGTGATCACTGAAGTAAAGAGCGCTGAACCTGCTATGCCAATGGGAGGTGGAATGCCGGGAATGATGTAGTCATCACCGATGCTTTAAATATATAAACCGTTCTGCTTTTGCAGGGCGGTTTTTTTGTGCATTAACCATTTGAAAAAGGAAGAAGTCTTCAAATTAAGAAAGGTTTTTTTATTTAACTATTTCACCATTAGTAGAAATACTTATATTGTTTTTGGGTAATAAATACGGTATTATCAGCACTTACATTCCCTTAATTTTACAGATACAATAAAGAAATTCTTTTCTTAAACAGGTCAACCGAAAACTGTAGAGAGTAGGTAAAAAATATTAAAACTAAATTATTATGGCAGGAGACGATAGCAGAATACATGGCTACAATGCCGTTTATCGCACGCAACAGCCCGTTAAGTTTCACTCTTTTGAGCTGGATAGCAAGAACAAACCAAAAAATTTCATCTACCAAAAGGTAACCATTGATGGGCCCGGTGCTTTAGTTGACGATCATCAGGGGCATATTGTACCCCAAAATACACTTAATCTTGTATTAAATCCTCTTATGAAGGATATGGCGAAAAATTGTAATAATACTGCCCAGGTTGAAAATTTCATTAAGAATTCATGGATGCAGTCTGTTTATGATTATGGGAAAAAAATTGGTGCCCCCATGTTTATTTTTGATGACCATGATCCTGAAACTAAAGTAGGAGGTTTTTTCTCCATTGTGACCTGGAACCCGGTAAATATTTGCAGAGCTCCTGAGGATAAAAACAGAGGTGGCGCCCCTGGTGAAACTATCGATACTCAGGTTGAGCAATATCTTGCGAACCATCAGGCTGATCAAGGCGTTAATGCAGCATGGCTTTCAAGTTTGCAGTCTCTTATGAAGGATAGTAAAAATGTGGATAAAATAAAAGATTATATTACGAAATGCTCTGACACCCTATCAGGACAGGTAAATAAAGGTATTGGCTATTATTCATTTCCCTGGAAATATACCGGAAAAGTTTTAAGTCCGAAATAAGACATTACATATTTTACAACTAAACAGGCTATGCTGATGGGAGGTAGAATGTTTGGGATGATGACCGATACTTTAAATATATCAACCGCTCTGCTTTGGCAGGGCTTTTTTTGTTCAGAATAATAAAACAAGTTTAATAAAACATCGAATCACGAAAAGCTAGCGGAGGAGTTCAATAGCTGTTTCACGAAATTACAAATTTTGTAATGAATTCATCTTTACGTTTCGCAAGAAGCTTTATCTTTAACAAAAAATAAACTAATAACCTAAAGGATGACTTTCATTAAAACAATTTCTACATTTTTAATTACGCTTCTATGTGTCACAACAACTTTTGGACAGCAATCTAAACCTAAAACCAAAATTCTATTAATCGGGACCATTCACTTCGAAACCCCTCATTTAGATACGTATGAATTAAAGACTGACGATTTTTTAGCTCCGAAAAGACAGAAGGAACTGGAAGAACTGACCGAAGTTTTAAAACGAACCAATGCTGATAAAGTCATGATAGAAAAACCATTGACTCAACAAGCCAAAATCGACAGTCTGTATAATGCCTATTCTCAAAACAAATATACATTAACCGTTTCTGAACGGGAGCAAATTGGTTTTAGATTAGCCAAAAAACTAAATTTAAAACAAATCAATTGTGTAGATATTTTTTATGGAATGAAACATGACAGTTTGGTCTCTGTCACAGCTAAAGAAAAAAATCAGTTATATATATTAAATGAATTAGGGACTACTGCGAATAATTTTATGGGTGAAATAGATCGTGTAACAAAACAAAATTCAATAACCGGAATACTGAAATACATCAATACAAAAGAACTTTTGCAGAAAAACTTATCACTATACTTAAAATATTATGCAAAAATTGGTGCCGGAGAGAATTACATTGGTGCAGAATCCGTTTCTGACTGGTATTTGAGGAATTTAGCCGTTTATGCCAATATCATTACTCAAATCAAACCCAATGACAAATACGTTGTCCTCCTATTTGGGCAGGGACATATTCCTATATTAAAACACCTGCTACAAAATAATGACGACTTTGAAGTCATTGAACTCAATACCGTACTAAAATAAACTGAAACCAATAGCTAAAGTTAAAACGACAAAACAAAAACATGCAAGACGAAATCATAAAACACTCAAAAAAAATACAATCTGCTATGAGCAATAAAGAGCATTCACTGAAAGAGAAAGTAAAAGAAGTATTGACTGAAATTTTCATTATTGTATTTGCTGTAACCCTTTCAATATGGTTACACAGCTGGAGTGAACACAGACATCAACAACAGGAAGCATCCGTATTTCTTGGTAATTTAAAGAATGATCTGGAGAATGACATAAAAAATATCGACATTGAAAAAAATGCTTACCATGAATCAAACATAAAATATGAAAAAATTTTAGCATTAACCACTCCACAACTTGACAGTATTTATAAGTCTAAAAATAAAGTTGATTTCCCAATTTATTCACATGGACCGAAAATGAATATTGCTAATTATGAAGGTTTTAAATCAAGTGGTAAAATAGGTTACATTGAAAACGAAAAATTAAAACAGAAAATCCTGAATTATTACCAAATATTTGTACCCGCCATTAACGAAGTTGATAAATATTATAATGATTTTCTGTTTAAGTGTTTTGATAAAATGATAGAAAATGCAGATCAACCTGAAGAGAAATTATATTCTGACCCCAAATTTAAAAAGACCATCGAATTTCTTGTTAAACTAGGTAAGAATAACATAAGGGTGTATGACCAAAATACAAAACCATTATCAATTGAACTTATCAAAGAAATTGAAAAAGAGATGAATAAATAAAAAAGAGAAAGTAACAAGAATTACCCTTGGAAATGCACCTTCTGTTTCTGGAATGCTTCTTACTACTAAGTGCGTGATCACTGAAGTGAAGAGCGCTGAACCTGCTATGCCAATGAGAGGTGGAATGTCTGGAATGATGTAACAGCGTGTCGCTGAGACAATTTATATATAAACCGCTTTGCTTTTGCAGAGCGGTTTTTTTATTATATTTGACAACTAACCATGACCCATGAAAATCAACTTTTTTTCTAACTTATATATTTGGTTGTTATTAATAGCTTTACCAGAAATGGTATTTTCACAATCGGCCGACTTTACCATTCAGGATGTAAAGTTTGAAAGTCAGGGTATCACTCTCGCAGGCTCCATTTTACAACCTAAAAACTACTTTGCTGCAGTTGTCATTGTTCACGGATCTGATCCGGTAAAAAGAGAACTGGAATTCGCAAAACGTCTTGCCAAAGAAGGCATTGCTGTATTCACCTACGACAAACGCGGAGTTGGAGAATCTGGTGGTGTATATGTAGGACCCCCTGTGGGCACCAACAATATTGACCCTACTAATCTTACTTTATTGGCCCAGGATGCCAATGCAGCTGTAGAAACGTTTCAGACCTATCTGAAAGATAAAAAAATACCCATTGGATTAGTTGGCTTCAGCCAGGCAGGATGGATCATTCCAATGGCAGCAAGCAAAAATCCACAAATTGAATTTATGGTTTTATTTAGCGGGCCTACCATTACCACTCTGGAACAACTTAGATTTCAGTTTTATACCAATGGAAACAATAGTTTTTGGGAAAATCATACAGAAACAGATGCCATTGAACATACCAGAAATGATCCAGACAGGTACCAATTTGCAGCGACTGACCCAAAAACCTATCTGAACACCCTTTCAATTCCCGGACTTTGGCTTTTTGGTGAAAAAGACATACAGATTCCGGTAAAGTTGTGTATAGAACAATTGGACACCCTTAAAGCACAAGGAAAACCTTTCGAATATATTTCTTTTTCTAAACTGGGGCACAATACTTCTTCCAGCAATGATACAGCTCCTCTTGATACTGCTGTACAATGGATACAACAGAAAGCATTGAATAGTAAAAAATCTAAAGCTTTGAAATAAAGTATCTGTTCCTCGCTGCAGTACGATTGTATCGTGTGGCTTTGGCTTTTAGATTTAAACAATCTATAAAATAGTGAAGATACCAAATTAAACTTAGCTTCTTTTTTTAGAAAATAATTTTTCTTTTTATAATGTAATACTATGACCGAGAAAACCTTTCAAAAAAAACCAGGATATTATAATGAATTCCCTATTTTTAGAGTAATAAATCTAATGAAGAAAAATATTGGATTACAAGATTCATGCTTACAAACTAATGAAATTGCAATATTATATTTGGAGGAACAATCTTTAGAAAGCGGAAATAATGAAATTTTCATAAAAGAATTATGTTCAAAATTCAAAGTTAGTTTGGGAATTAGAGATTTTGAACAGTTTAAATCTACACTCTATAAATCATATATATTGCAAACCTATAACCTTATAGAACCTTTTTTTAAAAATATAAATCAAACATACAGATATTATAATAATTTTGATAGAGATTGGAAAACTCAGGATGATAAAGGTAAAAATTTAGACCCTCTTAATCAACTATTAATAAATTTACCTAAGGATAAAAGCCAAGAGTTAAAAACATATCCTGAATATTTTTTATTTAATTATTATAGACTAGTTAGAAATTCAATTGCTCATTTACAAGATTCATCAAATCAACATGAAAGAACTAACGAATATTTTAATAATTATATAAAAGGTAACATTGATTTTTTTAAAGATAATTATGAAATTATTGCACCTAATTCTCCAGAGAGTATAAATTTCACAGATTATATTCTATATACAAAATCAATAAAGTATTTCAGCAATATTTTAAATGATCTATGTTTTCCTTCAATACATAATCTAGTTATACTTGCTCAAAAAGATAAAAATTTACAGAGCAAACTAAACATGACCAAAACTATAAAAAGTGATGGTATGCTATTAGTAAGGATTAATACACTAAGAGGATTTTTCCATGGTCATTTTAATACAAACTATAAAAAAATTAGAGATGAATTCTGTAAAGCTTATTTAGAGGACGAAAAAGTTGACTCCTCAAAGTTTCTTTAAGCTACAGCTAACATTGTATTGATAAAATGCGGAAAGACAATATTTCTTTACTACTTCCGTTTCTGCTTTTCAATTCCACATTTTTTCTTTAATATAGTTTTATTGAAAAGTCACCTTTGGTGGTCCTTGAAACAAAGTTCTTCAAAAATCTAAATTTGTTAATAATTTTTCCATTAGCGGTAAGCGTTTCAGAACTTAACTCTAAATAATATAAAATCATGAATGATATTTGGCATTTCTTACGTGAGTTTGAAAATAAAGATTTGGTTAAACACTATATCAAAACCAAATTTGGTTATGAAATTAATACTTCAAAAGCAACAGAAATCACATCAGCGTTCAAGCAAGGAAGAAGTTATTTTGATTCTGTCCTCAATAGTGATATTTCTGTAAAGCCTCTATTGCAATATTATGGTATTGTTGCGCTTAGTCGGGGCTTAATATTAATTTTAAATAGAAAATCAAGAGAAAACAATATATTTCCTTCGCACGGATTAAAAATAAGTAATTGGTCAGATATATCACCTACTGGAAAGTTCGAAAATATAGTTGTGAAAACATCCTCAGGAACTTTTAAAGAACTTGTAAAAGCTACTAATAATAAGTCCTATTTTCGTGCTAAAAGCAACTACATAAATTGGCATTTAGAATATGTTATTTTAGATGAAGCATATGAATTTAGCCTCAAAGAACTTTCATATTCTTATCCTGATTTAAAAAAATCTGTGGAAGCTTGGTTAGGGGAATCAATTCCATCCTATCAATTAGAAACTTTAAAATATGCAGAGGGAAAAACAATTATTAATGCGATTGGCAAAGGGAATTTTGAAAGAATATTCCCCGAACAGTTGTACAAAAATAGAACGATTGAAGAATCTGAAAAGATTACGAAAGTCACATTCAAAAGCAATATTTATCCACATATTTCTCAAAAATGGTCTAGTTCATTTCAAGTCATCGGAGATCCATATTTAATTCCACCGTTTAATAGTACTCTCTTTCTAAATGAAATTTCAAAGATGTTTGCTACATCATTTATATTTGGTACGATTTCAAGATATTATCCAACAGCTTGGAATAATATAACTAGCGGAGTTAAAGATGATAGAATTTTACCATTCGCGATAAACTTAATGGATTTTTTGCAGGAAAAATATCCACAAATAGTTATGGATTTTATTAATTCTCCATATAATTTTGAAAATAACGCCAGTCACTAACAACCCTTTACGTAATAGCTGGTTTTTTAATTAATTTGATGTTTTTTCTTTACATGCTCCCAAGGCACGCGAAATTTCACGATTGTAGACAAGTAATATAAAACAAATCCTTTAAAAAAATTATCCAAAGCCAGAAAACTTCGGGAAATGATAAATTAGACTTTATTCCATATAAAACTATGTAAAAGCTATTGCTCTATCTTGGTGGTTTTATTTTTGAATAATCCATAAATTTATATTTCAAGATATTTAAAAGTATGGAAATTTTTGAATATAATAATTTTGATAGTCCACTAAAAGTGGGTGATGATAATCCCCACAAACAAAAATGTGTTTTTTGTCAAAACGAATTAGAAGTATTTTCAATAAATGATTATTGGGATGTAGATTTAAAACAAATTTATAATTTTCATCAATTAGGAAAGAGTTGGTGTTATGAAGAAGGGATGGATGAAGATATGTGGGAACTTGATCTTTCTAGATACTCATGTGAAGTATATTTTCATCATTGTACTAAGTGCGGTTGGTGGAGAATAATAAAGGATGTGACAGTTAGTGCTAAAGTATTGCAGTTATGGCAATTTTTTTATGGTACCGTAGGTTTATTGAAAAAATTAGATTTGCATAATATTGATATTCCAATCAATGAAATTTCAAAATATCTTTTAGCTAAATATGAAGCACGATTTAGTTTACATCCAAAATTATTTGAAGATGTCACAGGACAAGTTTTTAAAAACCTCGGATACGATACAATTGTAACAGGTTATTCAAATGATGGAGGAATTGATGTCATCCTAGAAAAGGAAGGAAACCAAATTGGTGTCCAAGTTAAGAGATACAAGAGTAAAATAAAGGTTGATCAAATAAGAGAGTTAACAGGCGCTCTTTTTCTTTCTGGTATACCAAAAGGTATTTTTATTACTACATCAGATTTTCAAAGCGGAGCAAACAAGCTAATACAGAAATCAGCTAATAGAGGCTTACCCATCGAACTTATAAACTCTGAAAGATTTTATGACATTCTTAAATTGACTACTGATTCTAAAATTGATAAAGAAAACATTCGAAATAAACTTGAACTAGTTTTAAAAAATAAATTACATAGTTATAACTGGGAGAATCCGATGAATAGCCTTTAAAAGGATACTCTCACTGCGAAAAGTATTAGGAATTTTCACAATAAAATAAATTCTATAGAATATACTCCAAAGTCGTAAACTTTCGTGTCAACCCAAATCCACCAGCTCCGGCAAAGAAACCTCCAAAGCATTTGCTATTTCAAGCAAAGTATAAAGGGTAGGATTTACTTTACCGTTTTCCAGTTTTTCAATTGCCTGACGGTCCTTGTTACACGCACGGGCAAGATCAGACTGGCTCCAGCCTTTCTGCTGACGAAGCATAACAATTTGCTTACCTAATTCTATCTTTAATTTCGCTCTGGTCATAAATCAAATGTCAGCTAATTTGTTGACAAAATCGTCATATAGAAGATTGACAATTTAAAATTTCACAATACATTTGTTATGTAATTATATGACAAATGATCAATCCCAAAAAACTTAAAATCCATACGAGATATCAGGCAAGAACCTATGGAATGACAACTGTGCCCTAGATCCTTCTCAAGGGAAAATGGTTTGATAAACTCGGTTTCGAAGAAGGATAAATGGTGAACATAGAACAAAAAAAAACAAACTGACAATAACTCTGGATAAAAGGAAGAAATAATATATAAATCGCTTCTCTTTTATGAAACGATTTTTTTTTGTATCTAATATCGCCGCAATGTTTAAATTTGATTATAAAACTATTAACAATGAACGGCTATATACTAGACAAACTACGGGCAGACAGCTCACACTTACTTCAACTGTCATCCAACGAGGAGAAAGTTCAACATACTGGCCTAAGAGGACGACTAAGGGAACTTTTAATTGATAATATCCTAACACCATGGCTCCCTCCCTACGTTTTATGTGGCACCGGAACAATTATTGAAGCTGAAAACCTTGCCAGAGAGTCAACCCAAGATGATATTATTTTATTTGATAAGACTTTAGCCCCTCCCATCTTAGGTGCGGGTAATTCAAAAGAAGGGGTTTTTCTTTTTAACTCTGTTCTTGCAAGAATTGAAGTAAAATCAACTGTAACCAGAGAAGCTATGAAAGACTTTGCTAAAACCTCTCTGGAAATATCAAAATTGAAATTTGCAATCAGGAATAATTTTAATGGGAAAATTTTCGGAACTTTTAATTTTTTCTTTGCATTTAAAAGTGATAATGGCCTAGCAAATAAAAATCAAAATTTTGAATTAAAACGGCTTGTAGAAGTAATGAACGAACTTGGCATTGACCCGCTTTCCGGAATTGTTTCAATGATCTGTATTGTTGGCAAAGGATTTTGGAAAATCGGAGTCAAAGAAGATGGTCAGGCAAGAACATGGCAGAAATTAGACTCGGATGACGCCTCTGACCAGATAACATGGTTTGTAGGGTGCATTTCAAATTCATGTTTTCAAGAGCATATGAATAGACAGGGGAGAAATCCAGACAACAGTTTAGAATCAGGAATAGGCATGTATCTTGATCATCCATTTACAGACGTAGATATTAAAACCTTATAGGATTGATTAATTGAAAAATAAAATTAACCACAAACTTCCCTTGGTTGGAATAATCACCTTGCTCATTTCCAATTAAAAAAACAAAGAACTTGTTTATCTCAAATACAATATAAATCGCTCCGCCTTTGTAAAGCGATTTTTTTGTATCTAATATCGTCGCAATGTGTAAATTTGAGTGTTAGCTAATAATTTCAACAAAAACTACGTTTAAACCCATCAATCAAAAAATGAGAAAACTCACCATCCTTTTAATTTTCATGTTCACCACTTCTTTAGTCTTTGCTCAAAATCAAAGATTTACCTATGAATATTCTTTTAAAATGGATTCTTTACACAAAGAAAACGTTGAAAAAGAAATCATGAATCTTGATATTACCAAAGAGGGCTCCAACTTCTACAGTGCTTTATTAATCAGCAGAGATTCCCTTTTTAAAGCACAGTTTGAGCGAGGAAAAGCGGCACAGTCTTATGTCTTTGACATGAGAAAAGTTAAACAGGCAAAAGTTAATTTCCGGGTTTCCAAGGATTATCCCAATTTAGAAACGGTTTATCATACGTCCATCAGTGCCAGCAATATCGCTTTAAAAGAACATAATAAAATAAACTGGACCATTATTCCGGAAACAAAAACTATTGAGGGGTTTAAGGTTCAAAAAGCAACCACCACTTTTGGCGGAAGGAACTGGATTGCCTGGTTCACGAATGACATTCAAATACCGGACGGACCTTATAAATTTTGTGGTCTTCCCGGTTTAATTTTAAGTATCGCAGATGATAAAGGGGATCATGTTTTCAATCTAGTTGGAAGTAAAAAACTCAACTATGAACCCTTAATGATCAGTTCAAGCATGAAAGAAATTTCTGTGACGAATGAAAAATTCAATCAAATCTGGAATGAATATAAAAAAGATCCCGCAAAGAATATAAAGATTATGCACGGTTCTTCAGAAATGTCAGAAACCTTATTTTCTGATGCCAATGGAAATCCGCTCACAAAACAAGATCTCATAAAAGGAAAAGAACAGCGGGCACAGGAAAGTTTTAAGAAAAATAATAATTTTATTGAAAGAGGATTGTATAAATAACTGAACTCCCCTACGCTGATACGGGAATTTATATTACCAATGAATGTTTAAATTTGTAAGCTAAAAGAAATATTAAAACCACCCATGAAAAAACAATTATTCATATTTATATTCTCGATTTTTGTAACGGGTTCAAACCTTTACGCTCAACTTGATAAAAATGGAAATCCAATATTTAACAGTGAAAAAATAGAAAATTTCACTCTTGAGAATGTTGAAATAATTTCAAGTTATTACACCATTAAAAATAATATTGATAATAAGCAATCATCAGTTTTCATCAATGAAAATCCAACTTCAGACAACTATTGGAGTTTTTCGAGCAAATTACCCTCTTACTATTTTATGATTGTTGATAAAGGAAATGTCAAAGGAATGTTGATGTTAATTCCTAAAAGTGAAGATGATTCTTTTTTCTATAATGTAGTGATTCCAAGTAAAAATGAGAGTTTTCAAATTCCTTCAAAACTAAAAGGGAAAATAACAGAAAACAGGGCAAAAGAATTAGTAAACATTAAAAAAAACAATGCAATAATCAAAAATGATGTTCTAAAATTCAACAACAAAGATTTTCAGATTTTAAAGTACAATGATGTCGTTGAAGAGGTGAAAAATATCGTAAAAGAAAAATTCATTGACAATCATGATGATGAAAATTCTAATCTTGAAAAATATATTAAAACAGAGTCTAAAGGAGGAAAATTAGACTTCAAAAATACGGTTGAAAAGTATGAGACTGCCTTTATAAATTTTGACGGAATTATGTATAACAAAAAAGACTTTGCCATATTGATGTGGGGAGCAGCGGTAAAAAAAACAGGTATAACAGAACTCAATAAAGCACAATTACTCTGGGAGGAGATTAATGAAAGGAACCTAACAGAACCTGAATTAAAAGCTTTGCGAAAAGGTTTTGAGACGAAATTTTAGAGAGTACTTCATGCTGATATCCTATTCGGTTGAGCAATAAAATTTAATGGTAAATAAAATGATGGAGTTAGAAGAATTAGACAAAACCAAAATACTTGAATTTCTAAAATTACAAATGTCAAAAAAGAAATTTGTGGTAACTCCTGTTTCAATTTTAAAAAAATATGGTTTCCCTGTTTCTGAGCATCACTTCCTACTTGAAAATAAAGCACTGATTTTAAAACTAAAACATATTTTGGAAGAACTTAATGAAGACGGTATTCTCATCCAAAGGGAATCAAAACAGGATTTTAAAGGATTAAAAGAAATTGGATATGACTTTATTACTTAAGTTAAGAAAGAACTACAGTATCATTTTGTACTGCCTTCCTGCACAAATTCCCCTAACTTTGGGTATCTAATTTTTTCGTTTCAAATCGATCTTATAAAAGCATTCATACAAACTTAAAATATAAATTATGAGAGTCACTCTTTTTTCCGGCATGCACCGTAAAATATATGTAACAACAATTTTCTCACTTTTTTCATTTTGCATTTTTGGCCAAAATATTAATCTTGACTCCATCAAAATAGATGTTCAGAATGAAAATTCAACATTCTATTACGAAAAGCTAATCTATAAATTTAAATTTGACCCCACCTCCCTAACAGATGAAGAAGTAAAAAATTTATATTATGGAAAAAATTTTTCAAAATATAAGCCTCATTTTTTTGATACAGATTATTTAGATTTTACTAAAAACTTCGCACAGGGAAATTTGAAAAAGGCCATCATTTATGGAGAAAAATATCTAGAGAAAGATCCGACAAATTCTGAGGTTCTTACGTATATGGAAATCGCCTATAGAAAAAAAGACAAAGAAGCCAAAAATTATTATTTATATTCCTTACAGTCAAAGACATTATTAAACTGTATCATGAAAAATGGAGATGGGAAAACAAAAGAAACGGCTTTTAAAGTAAATTCGGTGGGTGAAGAATATTTAATTGCCAACATCCTTGGTAAAAATATCAAAACGTTCAAAAGAACTTCGATGATGGAAAAGGATGGAACTATTGATGAGTTTTCAAAAGGAAATGAATCAATTTACTTTATGGTCTTTGAAGATATTGAGAATTTTAAATAAAATAGGACTAACACTGTATTGGCAAAATGCAACCCCAATGTAAACACATCATCACCCTACCCTCGCTACCGTACGATTGGATCGTGTGACTTGGACTTTTAGATTATATTATTAGATTTAATTTATAAATACTTAAACCACACGAAAAGATTCGTACGGGATCGGGGGGAAGATCCTACCTATAAAGCCTACCACTCTATTATATTCAAAGCAAAATGAAATCAATACTTTTTATAGTTTTTTCATTCTTTTCGCTGGGTCTTTTTGCTCAACAATATGAATTGACAAAAGACAGTGACACTCTACATTACTATAAGTATGATAAACCAATCATCGAAAAATTAAGACTTATCAAACCTAAAGAAAAGAAAGACTTTTTCAGGTTTAGTTCAGATAAATATTATTTAGAACTTTCCAGTGAATCCAATAAATACCTAATGTATGTTGATGAAACTTGGGAGGGTAAAAAAACAGGGAAAACATTTATTAAAGAATTTGGTTTAACCGAAAAACAGATTAATGAAATAAAAACCTTATAGCATCATTAAAAATTCATGAAATTCCAACTGATAAACAGATTAAAAACTGGACTTTTGGTTTTGATGGAATTGTCTATAAGTTTGAATTAAAAGAAGGGAATAATTTTTCTTATAAACATTACTGGACACCCACTTCTCAACAGAAATTTGCAGAATCAAATATTATTAATTATTTTGTAATTAAAGTAGACGAAATAATAGATTATCAGCAAAATAGAAAAAAAATCGCAAAAGAAATCTCCTATTTTAGCTGGACAAAAGATGGTGCTTCCTGGAATGCCTTAAAATTAATAAATAAGAATAATTATTCTGAATATAAAAGATATAAAAAGTTAATGAAGAAAAATAAATCTTAATGCTACATTCCACTACTCAAAATATCTCGAATTTTTAACAGAAATAAAACCAAACACAAAATCTTAGCACCATTGAAAACAAAATTAGTACTCCTTTCATTTTTGAGCTCATTCTTAGCTCATGCACAAACACTTCATTTTCAAAACCTTGCCAATATGTCTGCCGGCAGAGGTGCCACAGCCAGTGTCATCGTAAATGATAATATCTATGTGAGCAATGGGTATCATGAAAAGGCAAGTGATGCAAAGTATGTTGAAAAATATAATATTACCCATAACAGCTGGAGTGTTTTCAATTCTACGCTACTTCCCAAAAGATTTGCTAATTCGGAGACTTACCATAATAAAATTTATATTTTTAACGGTTGGGGAAACAGCCATCTTGAAATTGTAGACCTTGCCACCAATACAATAACGAAGGGGGCTGTTAATCGTTCCTATACAGGAAATTCAGGTTCAGCAATCCATAATGGCAGAATATATGTATTTGGCGGCAGCGGATTAAATGGAGCCGCAACTACCGTATTTTCTAATAAATTCCAGTACTATGATATTGCTTCAAATACCTGGAATCCATTACCCAATATGCCTACAGCCAGAGAAACAAAGGGTAAAATTGTTAATGATAAACTTTATGTAATTGGTGGTTTTAACGGTACCCCATCCCGTCTGATCAATGTTTATGACCTCAACACTAATCTTTGGATCGATAAGTATACGATGCCTGCTGCTATATCCGGCCATTCATTAGCCGTATCCGATAATAAGATTTTTATTGTAGGTGGTTTTAACAATCAATCTTTCCTGGCCTATTTTGATACAACAACCAATAAGTTACATCAGTTATCATCCAATATGATTCCCAGAAGACACGCTACAGCGGAAGTATATAACAATAAACTATACATCATCGGTGGAAGTACAACGTCTCTCACCAGCTCAGCGATTAAAAGCATACAAGTAGCAGATATTAGCGAAAGTGTACTTTCTGCAAAGTAGCAGTCAATAAAGATGGCTTTGTAATTAGTAATAAAAGCCTCCGTACTTTGAGCTATAAATAAATCTTTATAAAATATACTCTCCATATTTCGTTATACGTAATAAAAAACAACCACTATGTTTAAGACTCCGGACATTCCCACTGACAATCTATACAAATTCATATCTATCTTTGGATTAGCCATTTTTGTACTCTCTATTTATATTCTTGTAAATAATCAACAATCCTTTGAGAACAGCATTGTAAACAGTACTATAAATCATTCAAAAATTCTTTTGGAAAAATCTCAGAATGATTCGAAAAGAATAATTCTGGACGAGAAAATTGAAATGCTCCGAATAAAAATAAAAGTCAATTACGGGATAGAAAATACCTTAAAAATAACTGAACCCGAGTATTCAAAAATAAATAACAAAGAAGGTTTTGAAAGAGATTATGAAAAACTGAAAGCATTTGAACTGGATAATTTATTGTTGGGTGATAAAGCCTTTCATATTGAGAAAAATCTAAAGAAAAATCACGAAAATATTAATGTATATACAACGATTCCTATGCTCATCTTATCAGTCTTAGGAATTGCATTAATGGTTGCTGGATTTTCACTATGGTATACCAAAACACAAAAATACTACGATAAGCAACTTAAACAGCAATGACAATACTAAAAAGCATTCGCGCTTGTAAGCAGTCAAAAAAATGTTAAATAAGATTAAGCCGTTCCATTTTCCAGAGCGGTTTTCCTTATTTTTACAACCACAAAAAAGTGAACAAGACATGAAGAAAATAGAAATAAAAATAGACGAGGCCTTTAGAAACACTTTCCTGCTGCCTAGAGAAAAAATAGTCACTCAATTCCTGGTGGATGTCTTAAATTCAAAATATCAATTCAGGGAAGATGGTAAAAAAATTGAGGTCATCAGTTTGTACTATTATGCTTCAAGCCCGTTAAGCTTTTTATTTGTCTTGCCACATTATGAATATTACACTCCCGATAAAACCATTCAGATGCCGGAACTTCATTTGAGCGATCACTCATTCGAAGACTATTCTTATATGGAGGTTGAGGAATTATGCAAAAAGGTGCTCGACGAAAACAATATTGATTATTCTGCCTATCTTGATACAAATAACGAATTGGATTATGCCCATTACTGGGAAAACCAGTTTGGCTTGGAAACTGACTTCCTAATGAATTGCTGGAGAAATGCCAAAGAACAAACGCAGTCTAAAACGATCGGATTTTTAGAGTCTTCAGATGGTGCAGGTGGATTATTTGATATGGATAACGGCTTTGATATTCCTTTCGATGTGGATATGGATGAATATCTTCGGTCGCATGGGTTTGTTATTGAGAAGGAGAGTTAAAAACTATGGGAATGATCATCCATTTTAAAATGACATTATGAATCAACCGGACTATTCAAAGATCATCAATAAAACAGCCAAAAAAACATTTACTCCTTACGGCATAAAACAAAAAGGAAAATCAAGAATATGGCTTGACGATAAGGGTTGGTACACCACCGTGATCGAGTTCCAACCGTTTACAGGAAGACAGGGAACGACGCTTAATGTCGGTATCAACTTCAATTGGCATGAGCAGGTCTATTTTTCATTTGACATTGGTTCCAGACAGGATGTGGATTTTGTAGAATACGATGGAAATGAAAATGACTTTGCAAACGAAATTGAAAAAATTTGCGACCTGGCCCTTCACAAGGCTCTGGGATACAGAGAAAATCTTCAAAATATTCAGAAGGCCAAACCATTCATTTTGAACCAAACTTACACCAGCGAGGATATTTGGGGAAATTATCATAAGGGAACGATATGCGGACTGACGAATGATTTAGTGGAACAAAATGAGTATTATCAAAAACTTTTACAAGCCGAGCATCCGGGAGAATGGCTAAATGAATTAAAAGACCACGTCAATCTTCTAATGACTGATTCCGGTCATCAGGATAAATTTTCTGGAAAAATTATTGAAATAATCAATAAAACAAGAGCATTGAAAAAACTTCCTGAAATGGAAATCAATTTTACTGACTCATAAAAATGATAAAAATATCTTTTCTTGCATTTTTGAACATAATCGGACTATCAATATATATAACATCATGAAAAAAACATTTGAATTCCTTAAACAACTGGAAAAAAACAATAACCGTGAATGGTTTACGCAGCATAAAGCGGAATATGATTCAGTGATCAAAGACAACAAAGTTTTTTTCACGCACATTTACAACGAGCTTCAGGAGCATGATAACTTGAAAGGTATTCATATTTTCAGGATTTACAGGGATGTCCGTTTTTCCAAGGATCCGACACCGTACAAAAACAATTTCGGGGTTGGCTATTCCCGTTCAAAACCAATGCTGAGAGGTGGATATTACATTCAACTGGAGCCTGGGAACAGTTTCGTGGGTGGTGGATTTTGGGGTCCGGATGCGAATGATTTACTCCGTATCCGTAAAGAATTTGAAATCAGTACCACAGAAATTGAAAAGATTACGTCTGACGAGACATTCATCAAGTACTTTGGAGAAATTGAAGGTGATGCCGTAAAAACAGCTCCGAGAGGTTTTGATAAAAATCATCCTGCCATTGATCTCATCAGGAAAAAACAATATGTAGTGATGAGGAAATTTACGGACAAGGAAGTTCTCTCGGATAGTTTTCAAAAGGAAGTCCTGCTCACCTTATTAGCCATGCGTCCTTTTTTCGATTATATGAGTGAAGTCCTGACGACAGATTTAAACGGAGAACCTTTATTTTAAAAAGAAACCACATACAATCTAAGCCGTTCTATTTTCCGGAGCGGTTTTTCGTTATATTTACTTTCCTAAAATGAATCCATGAATATAAGATTTGACAGCGTTATCCTGTATGTTCAAAACGTTGAATTGCTTAAAAAATTCTATGTTGAAAACTTCAGTTTAAAAGTAATTGAAGAGGATTCCAGCTGGGTTCTTTTGAATGCAGGAACAGTCAATGTCGGACTTCATAAAATCGGGGATCAGTACCTAAGGGAAATAGAATCCGGTTATCAGTTTGATAATAATACGAAACTCGTTTTTGAAATTGATGTGGATATAGAATGGGCGAGAAATGAATTGATTTCAAAAAACACTGAAATGAGAGAGATCAAAACCTTTGATCATTATAATTTCCGGTTGTGCGATGGTACCGATCCGGAAGGCAATGTATTTCAGCTGAAAGTAAAAAAAATCTAACGACAATACATGAAGAATATTTTTAGAGAACCGGCTGAACCATTTACCTTTTTCAGCTATTCTGATTTTCTCATTTTAATCATTATTAATCTGATACTGTATATTCTGATCAAAAAGAAATGGCTCACATTAATCAGAATAAACAAGATAACTATTGGACTGCTTTTTCTCATCATTGTTCCCGTATTATCTACCCAAATTGAATTAAATAATGTTCACAATAAATTTGAAATGGTCGATGGGTTTAATGTTTTGTATGTAATTTTTAAAATTCCGATTTGGTGGATCATTGGCATATTAAACATTTATTTAATTAACATGAAAGTAAAGAACTACGTTTAAGCTGGGAAACTCTCCTTTTAAAAAACAATCCTCAAAAATGAAACTCAAAATATGTATCCTCCTCTTCACCTTTTCCATGATTCAGATTTTTGCTACAGGTCAGGAGCCGGACAAAATCATCATCAACAATAAAGAATATGACCTTCTGAATAATCCTTTGGAAAAATATTTTGAAGAGCATCCTGACGATCATCCCATCTACGGGAACAAGCTCTCAGAATTCAAACAATATAAAAACGGAGAACAGATGATTTATTTTTCTACATCCAACTCCCGGGATTATATTGCAACATTTAAAATTGAAAATGCTGTTTTAAGCTTAGTAGATCTTACCATCCGGGATCTCAATTCAGAAAAAGAAAACTTCGTTTCAGTGTATAAAAAACTGTTTGGAGATCAAAAAGTGATTCTTAATTATTCGGGAATCCTTGTCATTCCAACCGGGAAACTTATTAAAGCTGCCAATTTTGGATATTCGTCTTTACACGAGCAGTATACATTAATGACTATCAACAATGATATGGTAGTCAAAGAGAAAGAGCTCAATAAAGATGATTTTATCGAATTCAAATTCCGTCAATTTGATCAATATAAAAATACTGAAGAATATAAAATCAGATTAAAAAATTACATTCAAGATTGGGAAGAAAGTAAAAAATCAGAGCTGTCTAAAGAGAATACCAGAAGAATGTCAAAAAAAGAAATCGCTGCATTAAAAAAGGAATACGAGCAGCCTCCTACTGAAGATTATATCAACGGGTACTTTTTCGCGGTGGACAATCCGGATTTTGTCATTGTAGATTATTAAATACCAAAAGGCTTTTATTTATTTCAAAATAGAACCGTTCTGAATTTCAGAGCGGTTTCTTTTTACAGAATCAGATGCATATTTTACTTACTTTTATGTTCAATAACCCATTGATCACAAAATCATTATGCCTCATTTTATTATAGGAAATAGCTGAACATGTAATATCTGTGTCTTTGAAGTTGTTTTTTAATAAAGCCTGTCATGAAAAATGTATACTGCCCGTTTCTTTTTATTCTTATGTTTACTTTCTGTACTGCACAGAAAAAGCCGTCGCAGGAACTGCTCAAAACACAGAAAGAATTAACGGACAAACTCGCAGAAATCAGTAAAACGACAAGCTTCAACGGATTTGGAGTGGCACTCGTGAATGACCGGGAAGTTTTATATCAGAACGGTTTCGGAATCGCCCATATAAATCCGGTTCAAAAGTATGATGAACATACCGTTCAAAATATAGCATCCGTCTCAAAAACGCTTATTGGCATTGCTATTCTTAAAGCGCAGGAACTGGGAAAACTGAAACTGGATGATCCAGTCAATACATATCTTCCATTCAAAGTGATCAATCCTAAATATCCCGATATTCCTATCACGATCAGGCAGCTGACTACGCATACTTCTTCTATTAATGATAATAATGAGTATATGACCCAAACGGTTGTATTAAAAGACACTGCTAATCTGGCGAAGAATCTGAAGATTGATATTTCCCCTACAAAATTCAATCCTCCTTCCGCTAAAATTTCCATTGAAGAATTTTTGAATCATGTTCTCAGCGAAAAAGGAAAATGGTACTCGAAAGATGTATTTTTGGATAAAAAGCCGGGTGAACTGTTTAATTATTCTAATATCGGAGCTACTTTGGCTGCGTTGGTTCTGGAAAAAGCGACAGGAATTCCTTACGATACTTTCACAACCCAATATATTTTCAAGCCGTTAAAAATGAATGACTCAGGCTGGAATTTTAATACCATCCATTTTTCAAAATATACCCAAACGTTTATCAATAAACAAACGCCTTATCCCTATTATTCACTCAATACCTATCCCGATGGAGGAATGCTGACCACTTCCGATGATATGGGTAAATACCTTCTTGAGTTGATGAAAGGGTATTTTGGAAACGGAAATATACTCTCAAAAGAAAGTTATAAAGAATATTTCACCCCCCAATTGAAAGCCGAAAACTTCCAGGACCGAAGCAACAGCGAATACAGTGATGAATACAATATGGGCATCACCATGGGTTTCGGATCTACCGGAAATTTCGGACATACGGGTGGAGATCCGGGAATGAATTCCGTCATCTGGTTTTTTAAAGAGAAAAAAATGGGCAGATACCTCATCGTGAATACCGACTGGGATAATAAAGTTTCAGGAAAAGATCAAAAAGCCATTTACGATCTGCTTGATGAATATTTTATAAAACTAGATGCGATCAGCAGGTCCGGGAAGTAATATTTCACAACGAATCACCTCCTTTAAAACCCTTCTTATTCCTATCCCAAAATAATCTGAATCCTGTTTTCTTGGTATTGATCCAAAAATAATATACATTTGCACTTATAATTAAATGAATATTCATTTAATTATAATCAATTGATAATAAATTAAGTATGCGTAACCGGGATCTTAAAAAAGAAAATATGATAAAAGAGAAAGCTATTGAGATCATTGTAAAAGATGGACTGTATGGCTTTACGATCAATAAACTGGCGAAAGCCTGCAATATCTCTGTAGGGACGCCTTATGTGTATTATAAAGATAAAGATGATCTCATCCTGAAGCTGGTTATTGAAGAAGGAAACAAAATGGAAACTGAAATTAATGAGGGATTTGATCCGGATTCTGCTTTCGAAGAAGGAATGCGTGTCCAATGGACTAACAGATATCATTATGCCATCAAAAATCCCCTGGTGCTTCCCTTTTTTGAACAGATTAACAATTCTCATTACAGCCATCAGTTTATTGAAATGTTTAATGAAAAGCCGGGAACATTTATGAGCGAATTCAAAAACAATCTTATACATTTTATCTCCAATGCTGTACAACGCGGAGAAATCGATGAATCGCCATTTGAAATTTTCTGGTCCATTGCTTTCGCTCCGTTGCACACTTTATTACGTTTTCACCAGCAGGGAAGAAACATCAACGGATTACCTTTTGTGTTAACAAACGAAATGGTATGGACAACCTTCGACAAGGTTTGCAAAGCACTTAAAAAATAAAGAACAGAAAAATCAATAAGAACAATGACACATTCATTTTTAATGATTGGCCAATCCAATATGGCAGGCCGCGGATTTCTGCATGAAGTCTCTCCTATTTATGATGAAAAGATTAAAATGCTGAGAAACGGAAGATGGCAGATGATGGCAGAGCCGATTAATTATGACCGTCCTACTTCGGGAATCAGCCTAGCTGCCAGTTTTGCTTCTTCATGGCGTTTATTGCATAATCAGAAAGATGATATCGGATTAATTCCGTGTGCGGATGGCGGTACAAGTCTGGATGACTGGTCTGTGGAAGGCCCGCTATTTCAAAATGCAGTCCTTCAGGCTAAAGCTGCACAAAAAATAAGCACTTTGAGTGGCATTCTATGGCATCAGGGAGAGAGTGACAGCAACGGGCAGAAACACCGACTTTATATTGAAAAATTTGCTCTGATTATAAAAACTTTGAGAGCAGAATTGAACGCTCCGGATCTTCCGCTTATTATTGGGGGATTGGGGGATTTTTTACAGGACGGGATGTATTGTCAGTATTTCAATGAGCATGTTGAAGTGAATGCAGCACTGATGCAGTTTGCAAAAGATCATCATCACTGTTATTTTGTGTCTGCTGAAGGTTTGACGGCTAATCCTGACAATATTCATTTCGATGCTGTTTCCCAGAGAAAATTTGGAGTCAGATATTGTAAAGCATTCCAAGAAAAAAACCATATTTTGGAGGCATTACCAGATGAGGATCAGATCATAGAAACAATCCATCAGAAGCCATTGACGAAAAATGAAAAACACGAATGGCTTCAGTATCAATGGGCCATGGGAACTATAACGGCCGGTGAATTTCAGGCTCAGGTCGCAAAACTTGGTTGATGCGGGATGCGTGATACGAGGTACGTGTTTAAGAGTCGGAGTGTTTTAGGGTTTGAGAGTTTCGGGATTCGTGTTCCGGGTTTTCTGATGCCTAAAATTCTACCTCCCTTTCACTTGCGAAGCAAATTCACCATTCACCATTCACAATCTTAAAAAGCTCAATAGTCTGACGTCCCACCTCTAATATCTGAAATCTTCACTCTTATTCTGAAAAAACAAAATTCAATGAGTATTTTATTTATTTTTATGTCACCTAAATCATTCAACTAAATATTAATCATCATGAATTTAAAAACATTAATCAATCACAGTGTTCAGTACAATAATTGGGTAGTCAATAAGTACATTGACTGGCTATCAACCAAGTCCGATGAACAGCTTAATCAGGAAGTTATTTCAAGCTTTCCGACGATCTTAACCACCTTACACCACATTTGGCAGACGCAGCAATACTGGTGGGGTTATATTGCAGAAAACGGTGATTTCGATTTTGCTGAAATTTCTGCTGCCAACACTAAGGAAGAGATTTTCAACGGGATCAAAAACAATTCTCACAAGCTGGTAGATTACGTGGAAAGTTTATCCGAAGAAGATTTAACGAAAAACGTAAAAATTGAATCTCCGTGGTTTCAGTGTGACTTTTCCAAGTATGAGTATATTCAGCATGTGATTGTTCACGGAGCTTATCACAGGGGACAGATCGTAACGATGGGCCGAAACGTCGGGATCACAGATGCACCTATGACGGATTATAATTTCTGGAATGTCTATAAAAGTTCGGAAGTAGAGCAAAATTAAGAAACTAAAGAGGCTTAAAACTTAACTTAGCAATTCATTAATGATAAAAAAAATATTTATACTTTCGGCCGTCTATGCATTTTTAATTACAGCCGTCACTTTGACCCTATCACAAAAAGGGGACGGTTACCTGATTGCAATTGTTATTCTAAGCCTCATTTTTGCCTTTTTGGTGATTCGTATCATTTATAAAAAAAACATTTCCGGGTTTAAAAAAGAAAATAATAAGATAAATTATACTCAGTCAGGGACTCAAAATTTAAATAAAATTTCAACACAACCATTTCTGTTCGGACTTGAGAAGAATATCATTTCCGATCAGGAATTTTATTTTGATCATGAGCATTTTTACGCCGTTAACAGCCATCAGCAGACGGCAAAATTTAATTTAAAGGATATCAGCGAAATCAGTAAGACCTCCATTCAAATTAATAACAGCCGGATCTGGCAGGTGAAAATTAATAATAATGGCGAAGAAATTGTCTTCAAATTCGCGCATAACTACACTATCTGGAATAAAAATTTTCTTGAATTTTACCGCAAGATTGAAAAGCTAAATCCTTCTGCCATACAATCAAAATGGAGCATTTGGACGATGTAAAAATCAATCTTCCCATGATGTATCCGTAGTTTTTTTTAGATGATCCAAAAAATAAAAGTCATTCCTACTTTCTAAAAAACATGATATTATGAGCTCTAGTCCTATTCACGAAACTCCTATCTATTACCACGGCACCAAAGCGGATCTCAAAACCGGTGACCTCATCGAAATTGGGTTCAGTTCCAACTATGGTACAAAAAGAAAAGCGAAATATATTTACCTTTCGGCTACGCTGGAAGCGGCAACATGGGGTGCAGAGCTGGCTTTCGGGGATGGAAAAGAAAGAATCTATATCGTAGAACCAACGGGTCCTATTGAAGATGATCCCAATTTAACAGACAAAAAATTTCCGGGAAATCCTACAAAGTCTTACCGTTCTCTACACCCGTTTAAGGTAGTTGGGGAAGTTACAGACTGGCAGGGCCATTCACCGGAGCAGCTGAAAACGATGAAAGATCATCTTGAAAAACTGAAACAGCAAGGCATTGAAGCTATTGAGGACTAAAAAAACAACTGAAAAGATGACAGAATCTGAACTTTGGGAAAAGGAATTAAAAACCATATGGGATCGTTTGGGAACCATTTCCAACGGTGAATTTATTGATCAGATACAAAAACATACGGACAAAATCTCTGGTGATCAGCCTAATGCCCTTGCAGATTTCGAAAGGGCCTGCGCATACGACTCAACCGGCTTTGAAAAAAATGCGGAGCCGCTTTACAGATCTGCTTTAGAAGCCGGTCTCACCGGATTACGGCGAAGAAGAGCCCGGATTCAACTGGCAAGCACGCTGCGGAATAATGGCAAAATCCAGGAAAGCATCGAGATTCTGAGGGAAGAAAAGGAAAACTATTCTGATGAACTGGATGATGCCGTACATGCTTTTCTGGCGCTTTCACTTTCATCGCTCGGTAATGATAAAGAAGCATTGTCTTTGGTTTTGGAATCGCTATCGAAACATTTACCCAGATACAATAAATCTGTACTGAATTATTCCCGGGAACTTACCCGATAAAAAATCTTTAATCTTTTTTTTAAAAATTGTCCAATATTCAGAATTCAATTGTCATTAAGGTATAACATAAAATTTATACACAATGAAAATTACAGTAATCGGCGGTACAGGTCTTATCGGAAGTAAACTTGTCAATAGTCTTCGTCATTTAGGGCATGATGTTTTAGCCGCATCACCAAACTCAGGAGTGAATACCCTTACAGGAGAAGGTCTGGACAAAGCACTGGAAAATGTTGACGTTGTAGTAGACGTAGCCAATTCCCCATCTTTTGCAGATGACGATGTTATGAATTTCTTTAAAACATCAGGTGAAAATTTAATGACGGCAGAGAAAAAAGCAGGAGTAAAACATCACATAGCCTTATCTGTAGTTGGAACAGAGAGATTACAGGACAGTGGTTACTTCAGGGCAAAACAGGTACAGGAAGACATTATTAAAAATTCGGGAATTCCTTACAGCATTGTTCATTCGACTCAGTTTTTTGAATTTGTTGGTGGAATTGTTCATTCAAGTACGGTGAATAATCAAATCCTTGTTTCTCCGGCTCTGATCCAGCCTATTGCATCAGACGATGTGGTAAAAGAAATGACAGCAGTCACCATCGGCGGGCCAAAGAATACCACAGTAGAAATTGGCGGGCCTGACAAGATCAAATTAGCAGATCTTGTCAAAAAATACACCACCATTATGAAAAATTCTGATGAAGTTCTTTCAAATCCTGATGCTACTTATTTTGGAGCACCATTGAATGATTCCACTTTGATACCCCACGCTGATGCGTGGCTGGGAGAAATTCGTTACGACGAATGGATTTCAAATCCTGCCAATCAACGGTAAAAATCACCCTTTTTATATTACATTTATACAAGTCAAATATATTTTATTTTAAATTTAATATCATGAATGAATTTTTGATTGCGATACACAGAGATATTATTAATAAAGACGCTTCTCCTTCTCCGGAGCAGATGCAGGCTGCCATTCAACCGTTCCAGGATTGGCTGGGAGGAATTGCGGCACAAAATAAACTGGTTGCTCCTCCAAAGAGATGGGATCTGGGAGGAAGAGTCGTAAAGAATGATACTGTTACTAACGGGCCTTATGCAGAAATTAAAGAATCAATTGGTGGGATGTTCATCATCAGGGCCAATGATTATGACGAAGCAGTAGAAATAGCAAAAGGCTGCCCTATTCTTCAGTGGGGGGCAAGCGTAGAAGTAAGAATGGCCATTCCTCCTGCAACTGAATAACCTCACTAAAGCAAATGGGCGAACAGTCATTACTCCCCAACTTATTCCGAACAGAGTACAGGAAAATTGTTTCCGTACTCTGTTCTACATTTGGTATCGATCATATCGAAATTGCCGAGGATATTGTGAGTGATACTTTCCTCACTGCCACAGAATCCTGGAGTATCAGCGGAACTCCCGAAAACCCGACAGCATGGCTTTATACGGTGGCTAAAAATAAGTCTAAGAATTATTTTAAACGGGATTCCCTGTTTTATCAAAAAATTTCAACTGAAATAAAATATTCTTATTCTGAATATGAAGAATTTGAAATCGACCTTTCTCAGAAAAACATTGTAGACAGTCAGCTTGCTATGATGTTTACGGTTTGTAATCCTTCTATTTCCAAAGATTCTCAAATATCTTTAGCCCTAAATTTACTCTGTGGTTTCGGAACTCAGGAAATTGCCGATGCATTTCTCATCAGTAAAGAGGTCGTCTACAAAAGACTGCAACGTGCCAAGGAAAAATTAAAGAAACAAAAGATAAAAATAGAACAACCTTCCGTACTCCAGATCAATACAAATTTAGATACGGTGCTTACCACTTTGTATCTCTTATTTTCAGAAGGCTATTATTCCACTTCCACCAATACAGTTCTCAGACAGGATTTATGCTACGAAGCCATTCGTCTTACTTCAACTCTCACCGAAAATAAAGCGACCAATACACCTACTGCCAATGCTTTACTGTCATTGATGTATTTTCACTCTTCAAGATTTAATGCAAGATTCAACGAGCAAGGAGAAAGTATTTTGTATGAGGATCAGGATGATACACTTTGGAATAACGACCTGATTGAAGAAGGAATTAAGCACCTGAATCAGAGTGCATCAGGCCATTTCTTGACCAAGTTTCATCTGGAAGCCGCTATCGCATACTGGCATACCAGAAAAAGGGATACTGATGAAAAGTGGGAAAACATTCTTCAGTTATACAATCAGCTTTTACAGATTGAATATTCTCCTATCGCTGCGCTCAACCGTACTTTTGCCTTTGCGAAAGTGAGAGGAAAATCTTCAGCCATTCCTGAAGCTGAAAAGCTGAATCTTCCGGACAATCCTTTTTATTACTCACTCCTTGGACATCTTTACCAGGAAATTGATTACCTGAAATCAAAACAAAATTTTGAAGAAGCATTACGCCTTTCGAATTCCAACCCAGTATCCCACACTTTAAAAAAGTACATTCGTATACTTGAGGAAAAAATTAATACCAGTAAATAAGTATTTATCGAATGATTAAAAATGATGAGCAATAGTAACTTCCAACCTCCCGCTTCCAGCTTCCAGCACTGAATCAAGATTAAATTAATCCATACCAAAGCTAACCCCATTCTATTTCTTTTCGTAATTTAACACTCCGGAAAAAATTCCGTCACACCAAAATATCACATTATGAGAACTTCTGGTTATATCAAGTTGAAGCTTTCTATCCTGCTCTGCTGCTTATACTTCCTGTTCAATTCCTGTTCAGGACCGCAACCGGCATCAAAGATTACAGACATTTCTGATCTGAAAGCGGAGATCAGCATTTACCAAAAGCTTACTGATGAGAATGACAACAGTATTTCTGTAGTCCTCCGTGATAAGAACGGTAAAATGTTTGGCAGTGACTCTGTGGGTATATGGGTGAATGGCAAAAAAGCAGAATACAAAATTGTACAGCAGCTATATTACAACAAAAACCATCTGTACCATGCTGAAAAAATAGCCCCGGAACATAATCAATACGATCTTCAAATTCAACTGGCCAACGGTAAAAAGTTTTTTCTGGGCAGAGTTCCTTCCCTGAAATTAAGCAGTGCCAGAAATATTATTTATGAAGAAGAAAACTCTTTGAACAAGGATTTTTCTATTCACTGGTCCGGCCTTCATGATGTCAATATGCTTTACTTATCTAAAAGTGTTAAAGTAGAGACCAAAGAGAAAAATAATATCGAAACGTTTATGCAACAGCCGGGAGATACCATCAGGATCGGTCCGGCAGGAAATTACACGCTAAAAAAAGAAGAATTCTTCAAACCTGGTGAAACGTTGGATATCCTTGGGTTTGAATTCACCGCTGAAAAAACCGGAACCGTCAATCCGCAGCTGTTAAAAGGAAGCAGCATCATGATCAGTGGAAACCATGACGAGCATGCGAACTTCAAATAAAAAGAAACTTTATTTTTAAGACAGGATATTCCGTACAGAATATCTCAAACTTTATTTTAATCATCAATTATGCAAAACACTACAATCCAGGAAGAATGGTTCTCAAAAGGAGAACGATATGCTACAGAAATTAATGAAATGGTTGATTTCGGTGAAAAGAACGGCTGGGAAAACTGGAAAGGCGAAGAACCTGAAGACAAGAGATCAAATCTTGCGGAAAGCGTTTTCAACCTGCTTAAAACAGCCAATCAGAACGGAGATGTTGAAAACTTCAGAGCGAGTTTTCCTCCAGCTCACACTCCCATCATTCCTTTACTGGAAAACAGGTCACAAAGTATTGAACAGCTTCATTTTATTTCCGGTGAAAAGATCGTTTTCATGACCGGAACTTCTTATGAAAAAAGACAGGCTTATTTGTTGGATCATGGCCAGGTGACTCAACTTGACGAGAATATTCAGGCCATCGGAAAATCTAAACAGGATGATATTTTTGCCATTGCGACTCCCGGTAAAATATCTTTGTATAAAGGCTGGGAAGGAGAACTCATCAATGAATTCGAATTGGCCCAAACCGCAGAACTGGGAATTACAGAACTGATTCCGTTCAATGACGGAAGTAAAGTTCTTCTGGTCACATCATTCGGAATCTACCTGATCTCGCCAAAAGAAGAAAAACTAATTCATCCCCTCAATGAAGATGACGAGGAAGAATGGACCCCGGACATTGATATGGAAAATGCCACCCTTTCCAATGACAATTCTTACATTGTGGTGGGAGATCAAAGCTATGATCACAGGATTTTAGATCCGGAAGGCAATACTTTGGGTTCAATCGGGGCCCAGTCCTCATATCCGCATTTTTGTCTGTTTGCTAAAGATGACAGTCAGCTGATCACGAATTCCTGTCATTTCTACAACGGGATCACCATAGGCATCAATTCCGATCAGTATGTAGGGGCTGATATCGAAGCGTATACTGAAAGTGATGATTATACCATTATCGACGAAGAAATGAGAGTATATGCAGGTACAGCTACAAAAGAGTACTACATTCTGGGCGATGCTTACGGATACATCAAAGCATTTGACAAAGAGGGAAATCGTTTATGGAGATATTTCTTAGGTTCCACGATCTCAGGAATCACTCTTTCGGACGATGAAAAAACACTTTGGGTGGCTGCCCATTCCGGGGTTTTACACCAATTAAAACTGGAAAAAGGCAAAAGAGATACTCACACCATCGGCAACGGAAATCATTATGAAGAGTTCAGGCTGCTGATCTGGAAAGACGAGCCACAGATCTGGAAATGGTAAAATTTTAAAAAACAAAGAAGACTTCCGTACAAACAGAAGTCTTCTTTTTTATTAATTTTTTTTAATCCTTTCTTAATTTCACGGAATGCTTATCTCCTTTTTTAGTTTCAATCTGAATGATATAATTTCCTTTTTCCAAATGTTGAACATCTATCCGGTCATTGAATTTTGAAGATCCGGTCTGAGCTATTTTACCTGAAAGATCATAAATTTTGAAATTAAAAGCATCATTTCCATACTTCCTGTTTTGGATGGTCACCGTATTTCCTGCTGGATTGGGATACAGTGTAAACAGATTAGTCTGATCTTTATCCGGTACAGAATCCGTCCCTAAATACGTAGAATCTATAAACTTACATAAATATGACTTATCACCGGTGGTTACACTTCCTCCGCTGTAGGCAAGAATAAGTGAGCCATTATTGGCATTAAATAATTTATTAATATAATCGGCCCTGATTCCTTCAACGGGAGGTGGAAGTGTGGTCATGAATATCTGAAATCCACTGCTTGAAGCTGTATAATCTATACTTCCATTGGCATTAAATCTTGTCACAAATAACTGTTCATTGATATTGGGTCCGCCGCTGAAGAAATTCGTTACACTTCCTATGGCCACTATTTTTGAATTTGGAAGCACTGTTATCTGACTCAATCTAAGACGAGGTGCGGCTACAAAGAAATAATTAGAAGTCCTGCCATTATTGGCAAAACTTGAAATAACAGCTCCATTCGAAATTTGAGTTTTGGATAAAAAGAAAACATCAGATGAAGATGCAGACTGATGCAGACATAAGATGGAATTGTCTGAATAGTTATACTCAAAACTTTTAATGACTGTTCCCTGAGTATTCGGTATGAATACCATTCCGTTATTTCCAAATGTTGAATCATACGTACCATCCGGTAACCTTCTTTCTATATAGGATTCGGTAAGATTTGTCAATGTATTCAAGCGGGATCCGGCCATGACCAGTTTACCGTCATTCTGAATATAAAACTTATTCGATGTGAAAGAAGGTAATGCTAATTTTCCATTGGTTCCGAAACCTGTGTCAATCATTCCGCTGGAATTTACTTTTGTCAGATAGTACCCATTATTAGAGGCGTAAAGGTAGCTATTGCCATCAGAATCAACAACCATATCGTATACGGAACCATTCTGTCCTACTGACTGCGTTGTAAAACCATTGGTTCCAAAACTGGTATCTAAAGTGCCGTCCAGATTAATTCTTGTCACAAACAAATCATATAAACTATGGGTAGGTGTAGCATTGACCCTTCCATAAATAAGTATTTTGTTATTGTGTAAAACAATTCTTTTGATTAATTCACTTTTATCGGATGCATTAGCCCCCATATTATGGTTTTTCGTGCCAAAAGCAGGATCCGGCATTCCATTTTGTTTTACCTTTCTAATACTGATGGAACCCGTTGAAGTGGCCGTAATAAATTGCCCATCGGAGAGCATTACAGCATCTGAAGTAGAATAAAAAGTATCATAATTAGAATAGCCACCTGTTCCAAATGCAGGATCTAAAGCCATATTTTGTGCATTAAAAAAATGCAATAAAATCGAAAATAGTAAGAAATAGATTTTTTTCATTGATAGAGTTCTTTGAATTTCTGAAAAGTCTGCAAATATACAAACCTTTACCTACCTAAACATCAGATCTCTATTTTAATAAAGCTTCATTCCCCTATTATACAGAGAAATCCATTCTCTTTCTATGGGCTTTTTGTAAATTAGCTTTTTAATCACAAACTTGCCATACAGCAAAACAATATATTAATCATGGAAAAATACGCACAATCGTCAGACGGACAGAAAATTCATTATAAAGAAAGCGGACAGGGAAATCCTACTCTCCTATTCGTACACGGATGGCTCGGCAATGCAGAATGGTGGAACAGCCAGGAGGAATATTTCAAAAATACCTATCGTATTGTACAAATGAGTCTTGCCGGTCACGGCTTATCTGATAAATCGCGAAAAGAATGGTCAAGTGAATTGTATGCAGCTGATATCAAGGCAGTAGCTGAAGATATCGGTTCATCCGAAATTATTCTTGTAGGACATTCCATGTCGGGAGCTTATGTTCTGGAGGCTTCTTTACAAATCCCTCAGGTTAAAGGTCTTATTCTGATAGACACCATAAAAGATCTTGATGAAGCCTTTACAGATGAACAGGCTGAGCAATATATGTTTGTACACTATCGCAATGATTTTAAAAATGCGGTTGAACATATTCTCCCTCAATATCTTTTTGCGGAAAATACCCCTTCTGAGGTAAGAGAAAGACTGCAGAATGAGTTCCTTCAAAACACATCGGAAGCAGCCATCTATCTCCTCAGACCTTTGTATAAAAAAGATTTCAGGGAAATCGCTTCAAAAGTTCAGGTTCCGGTGAGGGCCATCAATTCAGATAACTTCCCTACACATCTTGAGAATAACAGAAAGTATCTAAAGGATTATAACTACGTTGAAATCGCCGGAACCGGTCATTATCCGATGCTGGAAAATCCGGAAAAGTTTAATCAATTGCTTGAACAGATGATCAAAGAACTTATCTGATTTATTCACATCCATCCTTTTATCATACTCAATATGTTTACAAACGAACAAGGTCTTTCGAGAAAAGAAAGAACTGAGGAAATCCTCAAAAGAGAGGGTATTAAAATAAATTTTAACCTTCCCCATATAGAAACAGAAGAGGAAACCACCCTGAGAACTTCTGAAGAAGTAGCCCGAAGACTGACGGTTCTTGCTGTCACCAATCTTATTGCTTTTGATTCCATCGGGCCGGAAGAGGCCATTGATTATCTTAAAGAATATGATCTCTGGGACTTTGTCACTCCGGACGAAAAGGATTTTTTAAATGATTCCACAGAACATAAAAAATCTCAGGAAAGCTGGAAATGTGAATGTATCTGGGTTTTATTCTGGGCCTTAAAAATAGTTGACACCCTTCCCTTTCCCAATGAATTATGCGATCTGAATGATATTCCGGCAGAACATTATCCGGTGGGCGGCGACCTCGATCCTAATGATTTCATCAATGGACCGTATGAAGTTCGTTCAAAATCCGAAATCCTTGATGCGGCTGATTTGTACTACAGATACGACTGGGCCTGTGTAGATGCCCGTTTGAATAATCTGGAAATGGAAACCATCCATCCGGGCATTGTGTATGAAAGACATTATGCATTAAACTGGCTGATCACTTATATGGATCAGGATTGGGATGATGTTTCATGTGATACTTAATCTGTGTAAGAAGAACTTCCCTGTCACTATCCTGTTTTTAATACACAATTCATTCCCAAAATTCCTTTATTCAAAGGAATTTTTCCTTGGCTTATTACTTTTGGCTTGAGGAGCAATCAATATCTGAATAGTTTTGTCTTATACAATATAACAACACTATGAATAAAGAATTGATTTTTCTAAGAGCGTTTGCTTTTGCAACAGTAATCGGAATGGTTTTCCTGACGACCTCAGCTTTTAAAACGAACGGTAATCAAAAATTCACGGAAATTGATGTCGAAAGAATCAATATCGTAGAAAAAGACGGAACGGTAAAAATGATCATTACCAATGTTGACAGGTTTCCCAACGGAAACGATAAAATCAATACCCGGCCGACCAATGAAAGCCGGAAAAAACGTTCAGGAATGCTGTTTTTTAATGAAGACGGTATTGAATGTGGTGGATTTATCTATGACGGGCAAAAAAAGGAAAACGGGCACAGCTCAGGCTTATCATTAACCTATGATCAATACGACGGAGATCAGGTGATGCAGCTTTTAACCCAGGATTATACAAAAGGGGGTAAACGGTTTGTATCCAGCAGTCTTGCTTTTAATGACCGTCCTTCAGAAGAATCACAAATTAAAACTTCCGAAATTATGAAGGAGCTTGAAGACCTCCGAAAAAAAGATCCTAAAGCCATGCAGCAAAAGTATGACGACTATGTAAAAAAGAATCTGATAGGAGGCGCTCCGAGAATTATGCTGGGGAAATCCAGAGGTGAAAATAACGGCCTCTTTTTATTTGATGACAAAGGAATGCCCAAAGCAATGTTCTATATTGATAAAGAAAATAATGCAAAACTTGATTTCTATAATGACAAAGGAGAAGTCACCGCATCATTCCCGGATCATAAGACAAAATAATTTGAGTCATCAATAGCCCTTTATGTTTTATAGGGCTATTTTTGTATCATCTGACCAGAATATCTATGAAAAATATTTTGAACGAAATTCGGCAAAACAGGTACTTTCTATTTTTTGTATTTCTGTTTGGCTATGCACAATCCATACAGATCAGGCTTCTGGTAAGGAAAACACTTGACTGGTATATCTTTACACCGGAAGCAGCAGTCCTGTCTTTTATAAGTGCCGGAATTCTGTTTTTTGTGATGCATTTCTTTATGAAACACTGGCAGAAATCAGATACTTTCAGTACAGGTGAAGCATTAAAAATATTCAGTACCTCAATGCTCGTCTATCTAGCCGTCATGAAGCTATTGGGACTGCTCATTGCACTGGCTTTTGACACTTTTGAAAGAAACTTCAATCAGGAAACACTGATGCTTTCGACCCTGCCAGAAATAATGGACACTTTTATCTATGGAAGTTTTTTTCTGGCTTTCTACTATTATCAAAAAAACAAAAAAAAGCAAAAACAGATCGATGAATATAATCAGGCATTCTCTGAAACAAAGATCAGCCAGCTCAAATCACAGCTTAATCCTCATTTTCTGTTCAATAACCTGAATGTTTTAGACCAGTTAATCAACGAAGATCAATACAAAGCCTCTGATTTCCTGAATGAATTTGCTGAAATATACCGGTATGTTCTTCAGGTTTCTGATAAAAGTTTAATCTCAATAAATGAAGAAATTTCTTTTGCAAAAAAATACTTCAACCTCATGCAGCACAAGTATGGCAATGCCTATCTGCTGGAAATTCAAAATCCGGACATCAAGGGCCATATCATACCGCTCACCCTGCAACTGCTTTTGGAAAATGCCATTCAGCACAATCTCGGAACAGAAAAAAATCCTGTTTTGATCACCATCTCTGCAGACAGCAGTCTTGTTGTATCAAATAATACTGTTATCAAAAGAAACACAAAATCCACATCCGGAAGGGCATTGAATAATCTGAGGCAGCAATATGCTCTGTTAGCCAGTAAACAGTTTGAAATCGTCCATACGGAAAATGAGTTTTCAGTAACTTTACCCATAATCCCATGACAAGAGAAATGATCAAAATTCTTATCATTGAAGATGAAATCCCGGCAAGAAAAAAACTCAGAAGATTTCTGGACGAGGTCAACGAATCCATTTCCGTGGAAGCAGAGGTAGATACGGTACAGGATGCTGTGAATTTTCTAAAAACCAATGTCCCTATTGACCTCATCCTGTGTGACATTGAACTTTTGGATGGAAATGCATTTGATATTTACCGTGAAGTACAGGTTTTATGCCCCATTATCTTCACAACTGCCTACGACCAGTTTTGGATGAATGCTTTTGAAAGCAACGGCATAGAATATCTTTTAAAACCTTTTTCATTAGAACGATTCCAGAAGGCCTGGGATAAATTTCTACTGCTCAGAAATAGTCACCCCACAGATCATTCTCTGCATTTAAAACTAGATCAGATCATTGGAAATGCAGCAGAAAAAAAATATAAAGGAAGGTTTTCCGTCAATACCACTCAGGGGATTTATTTCTTTGAGACCAAAGACATTCTGTTTTTTGAGGCTGACGAAGGCGTTGTCTTTGCTCTGGATAAAACAGGAAAAAAACATATGCTGAATGTATCTACCCTAAAGGAAATCGAAATACAGCTTGATCCGGTACAGTTTTTCAGAATCAATCGCAGTGAGCTGGTAAATAAAAAATTCATCGAAAGAATCGAACGATATTCTAAAAATTCATTAGCTTTAAAGATAGAGGGATATGACAGACATTTGATAACCAGCCAGAGCAATACCAGCCTCTTCCGGGAATGGATAGAAAAATAAATTTTGAAACGAGTAAACAGCCCCATGATGCAACAGGAAATTATTGACCAATTCAGCAGCCTTTCAGAAGGAAAACTCACCACACAGGAATGGCTGAGCTGGTTCTCTGATCATCAAGATGATGTGGAAAAAATATGTGGAAGAACTGCTTTTCTTAAAATAAAACCGAAGGAAAGTTTCAGCGGGGTTAGAAATCTGTACATCGGGCAGCTGGGCGCTTTTGACTGGCTGAAATCTCTGAAAATAAATGTTGATTTTTCCGATCTTTATAAAAAAGGCTGGGAAAGAGAATTTGATGATTTCTGTAAAGCGGAAAAACAAAAAGAAATACAGCTTCAGAAGGACGTTGAACATAAATTCGGCTATTTAAAAGACTACTATCCGAAGTTTTTCGGACAATTAACCAAATCATACAGCAATTCTGATGTCATCGAAGCGGGCATACAGCAGGATTTTATTCCCAATATAGAGAAAGAACTTTCTATCAAACTTCCTGATGACCTGATAACATGGTACCGGAATGTATCCGTTTTAAAATTAGAAGGGCTGGAAATTAACTGCAATGAATTATCTGTCGAAACCATTCAGAAAAAGCAATATCTGGTTCTGGGAGAATTCTGGCTGTATGGAGATGGAGATCAATTGCTATACAGTCTGGAGACTCAGAATATTTACATTTTTGCTCATGAAAATGCACCTCCGAAAGTGATAAAAATCGCGAGTTCACTGTCTGATTTAATTGAGAAGAAAATAGTCTTTTATTTAAAGGAGTATGAGTCATAAGAATTAAAACTTTTTATCTTTGGAGAATGTCTTGATGCTTATCAAACGATTGACAATCCAACTCGAAAAATCTGTAAAAGAAAAATAATGACAACCTTATCTATGTATAAAATACTTCTTACATTACTCTTAACAATTTTCGTAAACAAAAACCTGTACTCTCAAAATATAAATTTAGAAGAATATGAAGTTTATCTTGGAAATACTCTTATTGCTAAGGGGGATTTCATAAAAAACAGCCAGAATTTAAATGATGTTCAATCAAAAACACTTGAATTTAAACCAATAACAGATGGACTTAAAAAGGCTTACTATTTAAATGGCAAATTATACTCAAGTGGGAAGATTGAAAATCTGAAAGAAAATGGGGTCTGGGAATACTGGCATCCTAATGGACAAAAAGCAAGAAAAGGCGAATTTATTAATGGAAAGCCAAACGGAACTCATGAATATTGGTACGAAAATGGAAATATCCGGGGCATAGGAAACTGGAAAAATGGAGTATATGACGGCAAATGGGAAATGTATAATGAAAAGGGACTCGAAAAGACAGTTCAGGAATATAAGGATGGAAAACAGATTCTTTAAATCAACAATTATCAAGTAAAACATATCAGAATTTTATAAATTAAGCCATTCTAACTTTGAATGGTTTTTTTTAAACTTATAGTAACTATTGATAAATAGCATCAAAAATCCCTTCTTCAATTCAAAAAACTTCCCGAAATTTGCGGTCTGTGCGTTAAATATAATCAATGAAATAAAAATTTAAATCAGAACATACAGTAAAACTTAGTATAAGTTTTCTTCGGGGCAGGGTGAAATTCCCTACCGGCGGTTATAGTCCGCGACTCCTTTCTTTCGAAGGGACTGATTTGGTGAAATTCCAAAACCGACAGTTAAAGTCTGGATGGGAGAAGAAAATGAAACGGTCAGTAAGATTCCTTACGGGCTTATTGTGCCGTATTTCATTTCCATGTACCGAAGACTATTTTAACTTTTAAAAGTAAAATAACATGGAAAAATTATTAGAACAATTTGGAGCGACCTCCACAGAACGTGTAGAAAATGCACTTCTAAAACTACAACAGGGAAAAGGAATTCTTTTAGTAGATGATGAAAACCGTGAAAACGAAGGAGACATCATCTTTCCCGCATCCACCATTACAGAACAGGACATGGCACTTCTGATCCGCGAATGCAGCGGCATCGTGTGTCTTTGTATTTCGGAAGAAAAAAGCAAGCACTTAAATCTGCGTCCGATGGTGGAAACCAACAATTCAAAAAACCAGACTGCATTCACCATTTCTATCGAAGCCAAAGAAGGCGTTGAATCCGGTGTGTCTGCCAAAGACCGTGTAACAACGATCAGAACAGCTGTGGCAGAAAATGCACAGGCCGCTCACATTGCAAGTCCGGGACACGTTTTCCCTTTGATTGCTAAACAGGGCGGTGTTTTCGAAAGACGTGGCCATACCGAAGGCAGTGTAGATCTTGTAAAAATGGCGAATCTCGGTGACGATGCCGTACTTTGTGAGCTGACCAATGAAGACGGTTCAATGGCAAGGCTACCCGAAATTGTGAATTTTGCCTCTCTAAAAGATATGAGCGTAGTCACTATCGAAGATATTTACGCCTACCGTAAAATCATGAGCAACTAGAAAAAAATATATAACGCACAGAATAGCCGTCCGAACCTACCGGATGGCTTTTTTGTTTAAATTATTCATTAAAAACTAGTTAACATAAAAATTTAATATCTGTTTTTATTTATCTTAGTAAAAATTTTGACCATGAAAACATCACTACTCTTTTTGCTGGGTATTTCCGGCGCACTTTCTGCACAAATCACGCTGACCAAAGCGGCCAACGATCCTCTATCAGGTGATACCGCGAATAATTATACGGTAACAGGAACTGTCAACAATTCCGCTACAGGAGCGAATGTTACCTTTTCAAACGCCAGCCTGATACAGGGAACAGCTTCTCCAACGGTCTATTCGACACCATCTGCTGCAGAAATTACTACATTTCCGGGCTCTACCATTAAAATGGCCAGCGGTGCAACCACTATTTTTTATAAAGCCTCCGCTACCAAACTGGAAATCACCGGAGTAATCAATCCCGAAGCTACACTGAACTTTTCTGTAGACAACGGCACATACATGAATTACCCTACTGTTTTCAATGTAAATCAAACCGATAATGCCAGAGGAAATTTTACTTCATCTGTTGCTAACGGTTTTTTCAGCGGAACAATGGGTACTCTGGCTGATGCACACGGAACGCTGATCATCGGCAGCAGAACCTATACGAACGTATTGAGAGTGAAATTTACACAGAATTTTAATTTATACTCTCCATTTGATGCCGGTTTAACCAATCCGATAGGAACTTTTACCAACACTGCTTATTCTTATTATGACGGCAGCCACCGATATGCATTACTAACGTCTACCAGCGGAAATATTTCAGTTCCTTTGCTGGGAATCAATCAATCCACTTCAAGTGCTGTGGCTCTGGGTGAAACATTTTTAGCAACGGCTGACAATGCAAAAAAAGAAAATTTTACCATTTATCCGAATCCGGCACAGGATTTCATCGGATTTAAGGGAAATACAGGGAATTATACGACAGCAACGATCTACAGCTTAGATGGTAAACTGATCAAAACATCAGATCTGAAATCCGGAAAAGTAGAGATCTCTGAACTTCCGACGGCCAATTACTTTATCCAGGTTTCCGGAAAAGATGCTAAAACAGAAACTGTGAAGTTCATCAAAAAATAAAACTATACAACATTATAAACAATCAACCCCGTTCAGGATTTCTGAGTGGGGTTGTTTTTTATGAATTTTTTTATTTTTAAAAAGGAAGCTGTAAGGCACTGTCAATTATTCTTATTATATTTCCATCAGATAATATAAACAACAATCATATCTTTATTTTTAAGTTAAATATAAAACCATATTTAAATTTCAATAATTTTTTGCCCGTTTTTTGCTGATACCTTTATACACCCACAAAATATAACATCATGAAAAAGCTTCTCATCTTAATTCCCTGTTTCCTGCTTTCCGAAGCAGATGCACAGGAAGTTCAGGCTGTTCCCTCGGAAAAAATGAATATCATTAAGACCAACGTTACAGCGTATGCATTCAGAAACATCAACCTGTCTTATGAAAGAGCGATTAACCAATGGTTCTCCCTCAATATAGGTTTCGGAACAATGACACAGGGGAAAGTTCCTTTCATCAATGCTTTTTTGAAAGATGAAGATGAGAAAAGATTTCAAAATCTAAGGGTAAAGGCCACCAATTTCACCATCGAGCCCAGATTCTATATTGGGAAAGGCTATGGAAAAGGATTCTATTTCGCTCCCTACTATCGGTATTCCGATGTTTCATCCAATAGTTTTGATTTCTATTATGATTATGACGCCATTGATGGAAATACCTACCAGATTCCATTGAAAGGTCAGGGAAGCACAAGCGGAAACAGTGGCGGACTGATGGTTGGTGTACAGTTTTTCCTAACCAGAAGCCAAAATCTGGTTCTTGATTTCTGGATCGCCGGTGCCCATTACGGAAGCGGAAAAGGAGATTTCACAATGACCAGCGATTATGTCCTGACTCCGGAAATGCAGGCTCAGCTTAAAAAAGAAATTGAAAATCTGGATATCCCGTTTGTAGACTACACCGTAGAAACAAATGCCAGTGGAGCCAAAGTAAAAGTGGACGGACCGTGGGCCGGTTTTCGAAGCGGGCTATCGATTGGATACAGGTTCTAAATCCATAATTAAAAAATACCGTTCTTTATTTTCTGAACGGTTTTTTTATATCTTTAAACCGGATAACCGTATATCCCGTTTAATAATTTCGCATGAAAATTCTCATCATTGAAGACCATAAAGATCTTGCGTCCAACATCACAGACTATCTTAAAAAAGAAGATTACGTCTGTGAAGTAGCTTCTGATGCGAAAGAAGCTATAGACAAAATAGAACTTTTTGAGTACGACTGCATTCTCCTGGACCTTATGCTTCCCGACGGAAACGGGCTGGATATTCTGAAACATATTAAAAACTATGCCCCCGGGGCAAGTGTCATTATTGTTTCTGCAAAAAATTCTTTAGACACCAAGCTGACCGGACTGGATGATGGAGCTGATGACTATATCACCAAGCCATTTTCTTTACCCGAGCTTCACTCCAGGATAAAAGCGGTACTCAGAAGAAAAACTCCGGAAGCCAACCGCATTCTAAGCTTCAATGAAATTAAAATTGATCTGGAATCTAAAGAATGCAGAATCAATGAACAACTGGTCAATCTTACCAAAAAGGAACTGAACCTGCTGATTTATTTCATCAACAATCAGAACAGGATGCTTTCCAAACAGGCTATTGCCAGTCATCTTTGGGGTGATTATACCTACAGTATTGACAATGTAGACTTCGTTTATCAGCATTTAAAAAACTTACGGAAGAAGGTTATTGATGCGGGTGGAAAAGATTATCTGCAGACTGTTTACGGATTGGGCTATAAATGGATTGATAAATGAATTTAAGTTTCCGTTTTGCCAGAGCATTTACCGTATTGGTATTTTTCGTACTGATCACCGGTTTTGCGATCCTTTATTTTGCTTTTGAAAGGGCAACGATGCGTTCTGCTATTCTCAAACTTGAGGATTTAAACAGTTATGTAGCCCGAAGGCTGGAAAGTGATCCCGCTTACGATTACTTAAAATTTCATCACGGACAGATTCAGGTGAAAATTCTTCCTGCAGAATCTAAAAATTTTAAGGAAAAAATCATTGAGGAGAAATACATCTGGAATAAAAGTATCCAGTCACACATGAACAGGATCACGGTGACTACGTATCCCTTAATTAAGCAGAAAAGATACGCTATTACCAGTGTAAGATACATTACGATCATTGAGAATAATTTTCTGATGAGCATCATCATGGTTATTGCATGGATTATGGTTTTTCTGATCATTCTTACCATCATTGTGAGTATTCTGGTTTCTAAAAAAATCCTTGAACCTTTTTATCATGCAATAGATGAAATCAAGAAATTCAGTTTGAGAGACAACCGCTCCATGGACCTGATGAAAACGGAAACCGAAGAATTCAAATCATTAAACAGATTCCTGTTAAAAATGTCAGAAAGTTCCAAAAAGGATTATCATCTGCTGGAAGAGCTTTCGGAAAATACATCTCATGAACTACAAACACCATTAGCTTCTATCAAAGGAAAAATCGAACTGCTGATGGACAGTGAGCTTTCGCAAAACCAACTGATCACACTTTCTTCCATGAATGATGAACTGGACAGGCTTTCATCGATTAATCAATCTCTTATTCTTCTTGCCAAACTTGAACATTTTGAAAAAAATGATTCCCAGCTTATCAATTTTTCAGAACTGCTTCAGGAAAGGCTTCTCTATTTTGAAGATATTTTTGAAATACAGAATCTAACGGTGACAAAAGATATCCAGCAGGAAGTTTATCTCAATTTTGATCAGAATCTGGCTACGATCGTTATCAACAACCTCATCAATAATTCCAAAAGACATAATATAGAAAACGGAAAAATCTCAATAATGCTTACGGAAAGCTATTTACAGATATCCAATACGGGAAATCCTCCCACTGTTCCTACTGAAGAATTATTCAAGAGATTCAGACGCGGAAACCCCAATCAGAATTCCATCGGCATTGGTTTGGCCCTCGTGAAGAAAATTTTGGAGATTTATGACACTGAAATATTCTATCAATTTGAGAACAATCTGCATATTACAAGAATCAATTTCGTAAAATAAAATACTGAATTTCAAAAACATAACATCAAATGATTCAATTTTGTGAAAACTTCAGAATTTCTTCAGAATGTATTTATTGTTTAGGTGCAAATAAAAGCGCCAATGAAAAAACTACTTATCATTTTCAGTTTTACGGTTATGCAGTGTATGTACGGTCAGGATACGGTGAGTATTAAAAAAAATACTGAAGAGGTTTCTTCCGAGAAAAATCCTTTGGATGTAGGAGAGCTTAAAATCAATCTTAATGCTAAAGGCGACAAATGGCTGAAATTCGGTATTTCCAGCCAGATCTGGCTCCGCAGTATAGATAACAATCCGGGAACCCTGGTGAACGGAGTTCCTCAGGAACAAACCTACGATGCCAGCATCCGGAGAATGAGACTGATCATTCAAAGCCAGGTCACTCCGTTTTATTCTGTCTTTTTACAGATGGGAATCAATAACCAGAGTTTTATTTCAGGCGGCGGAACCGGTACCGGAAACAATGGAGCCGGAAAAAAAGCCCCTTTCTTTTTTCATGATGCTTATAATGAATTCGCGGTTATTCCAAGAAATGATTTCCAGACAGGAAAACCAAACAAAAACAATCTGTACTTTGGCGCAGGACTGCATTCATGGAATGGCGTAAGCAGGCTGACCAATGCCAGTACCACCAAAATGCTCGCAGGTGATATTCCTGTTTTCAATTTTCCAATGATAGAAATAGCCGATCAGTTTTCAAGACAGCTGGGAATTTTTGTCCATGGGGAGTTGGATAGGATTAATTACCGTTTCAGCTTTAACAAACCTTTTGCTACCAGTTTGAAACCAGCCATTGGAGGTGCTGCTGTGGATAACAACCAAAGTGGAAAACTGTCTTATTCCGGATATGCATTCTACCAGTTTTTCAACAAAGAAACTACGGTGACTTCTTTTCTCCCGGGAAATAATTTAGCTACCAAGAAAGTATTGAATCTTGGAGTTGGCTTTTATACCAATAAAGAAGCAACGAAATCTCAACCGTCTGAAAATGTTTTCGAATCTCATGATGTTAATATTCTGGGCGCAGATGTTTATACGGAACTTCCCTTAGGAGATAAAAGTAAGGAAATGGGATTGACGCTCTATTCTGTTTTTTACAATTATAATTACGGTCCCAACTATTTAAGAATAAGCGGTCTTTTGAATCCCGGAACACCCAACGCAGATTTCATGGGACAAAAAGCTCTCGAGGGCGCCGGAAACAACAGGGTTTTGATGGGAACAGGAAATATCTGGTTTTCACAGATGGGTTTTGTACTTCCGAAATTCAGTAAAATTCTGAAGGTTCAGCCATTTGTCAATTATGCTCTGAAAGATATGAAGGCGCTTAATCAAAGTGGAAGCTATTATGACATTGGAGCCAATTTTTATCTCTATGGTCAAAACGCAAGAATCGTTGCCCAATACAGCAGCAGACCGCTTTATGACCTTACATCCAAAACAATTTTTGACAGAAAAGGTGAATTTTTGCTGTCTTTTCAAATCGTACTTTAAAAAATTTAATATCTTACTCATATGAATACTACTCAAATTACAACTGCTCAAAGGATCAAAGCCATTGTGGGCGGTTCCGTAGGAAACCTGGTCGAATGGTACGACTGGTATGCTTACGCCGCTTTCGCGATTTATTTTTCCAATTCCTTTTTCCCGGATTCCGACCTGAATGCCCAATTGATGAATACGGCAGGAATTTTTGCTGTAGGCTTCCTGATGCGACCTATCGGAGGCTGGATTTTCGGAAGTATTGCAGATAAGATCGGGAGAAAAAAAGCGATGACGCTTTCTGTTTTGCTGATGTCTTTCGGTTCGCTGCTTATTGCTCTTACCCCAACTTACAAAACCATAGGTATTTTAGCTCCTGCTCTATTATTAATTGCCAGACTCTTGCAGGGATTGAGCGTGGGTGGGGAATATGGCGTTTCTGCAACCTACCTCAGCGAGATGGCATCGGAAAACCGAAGAGGATTTTATTCGAGCTTTCAATATGTAACGCTTATAGGAGGACAGCTGATCGCGTTGGGAATTCAGTTGATTCTGCAGAAACTGCTTTTAACAGAGACTCAGCTTGAAGAATGAGGCTGGAGAATTCCATTCGTCATCGGAGCTTTACTTTCTGTTATTGCTTTGTATTTAAGAGCCAATCTTCACGAAACGGAAGCTTTTGAGAATAAAAAAGAGGTTAACGACAAGAAAAAAGGAACCGTTACAGAGCTTCTGAAACACCCGAAAGCATTACTTACTGTAATTGGACTTACTTTAGGAGGAACTCTGGCTTTTTACACCTATACTACCTACATGCAGAAGTTCTTGGTGAATACTGTTCATCTTACCAAAGAACAGTCTACCCTGATTTCTTTTGTTTCCCTGTTTATATTTGCCTGCCTGCAGCCTGTATTCGGGGCATTGTCGGATAGAATCGGAAGAAGACCCTTACTTTTAGGTTTTGGAATCCTTGGAACATTATTTACGGTTCCACTTCTCACCGCTTTAAGTACAACTACTTCGATGTGGACTGCATTTTTCCTGATTATGGCAGCGCTTATTATTGTCAGCGGTTATACTTCCATCAATGCTGTTGTCAAAGCAGAACTCTTTCCTTCTGAGATCAGAGCGCTGGGAGTAGGTCTTCCATATGCGCTTACAGTGGCTATTTTCGGAGGAACTGCAGAGTATATCGCCCTTTGGTTCAAGCAAGCGGGAACAGAACAGTATTTCTACTGGTATATCACCGGATGTATTTTGTTCTCACTGATTGTATACGCCGGAATGAAGGACACAAAAGAAAACTCCTCACTGGACAAAGATTAACATCAACAGCTATAAAAGCCGGGCGCCGCAGAGAATCTGCGGCGCCCATTTTATTTTTAGTGGTAAGCCTTTTTAAATTTCTCCACCATACTGTCCAGATTATGACGCTGGACATACACGCTTTTTATTTCCTGGTATCTTGGTGACTTGTAAAAAACCTCGTGGAAATCCATGCTTCCATTCCCTACTTTCACTACTTTCTGTACATCGATATTCAGTTTTTTTAGCTCGTCTTTAAAGACTTTAAATTCATCTTGTATGTTACTCATTTATATTTTTGGATTTTAGTTAAAAATTCAACTTTATACTTTATACCCTTCAGCAAGCTAGGGGCACCTTCTTAATTAGTAATAAAATTAGTGAATTTTCCAATATAACCATCAGGTAAATACTATTTTTTTACTCAATTTGATGATTTTATACGGATTTTACATTTTTTCATAATTATAAAATAATTTCAAAGCTCAGAAATTTAATAGAAAACATTTTTAAAAAGCCTATTAAATCAGGAAAAACTATTAAAAAAATAAATCTTTGCATGAATAATATAAAGCAGCTGTAACGTGCTATTTTACAACACTATTATCTTGAAAACTTGTTGAAATAGCCCAAGTATCCAGAGAGTTTTAATGTATTTCATTTTAAGTTGTATAAAAATCAAATGTTTTAAGCGGGAGAAAAGACCATATTGATCAATGAATTTAAAGATTTTTAAATGTGAAATTAGCGTGTTGGAAAATCGTAAGGGCACGAGATTTAATAAAATATGGGTATGTTAAGGCCCAAGAAAATCAAAGATTTTCAGTAATGAATGAACGGTAAAGACAACTTTAAAAGAATAATTTAAAACATTTTGTAACATTTTAAAAAAGTCTGTCTCTAAAAGGCATATTCACTTTAAAATTTTATAATCATGAAAAAATACAGAATCTTCTTTATCCTGATGTTAGTTTTTGCAGCAGCTTGCAATATATTCGGACAGACAAAAACGTATCCTTTTGAAATCAAAAAAACAGGGCAAGGCAAACAGGCAATTATTTTTATTCCCGGATTTGCTTCTTCGGGAGACGTTTGGAATGAAACGGTATCCAAATTTGATAGCAAATTTTCCTGCTATGTGTTAACCATGAAAGGATTTGCAGGCGTACAACCATTGGCAGATGCCAGTTTTAAGGATTGGGAAAAAGAAATTGCAGCTTATATCAAGGACCAGAAAATTGATAAGCCCATCATCATTGGGCACAGTATGGGAGGCGGTCTGGCTATGGCATTAGCAGCAGATTATCCGGAACTTATTTCCAAAATAGTTGTTGTGGATGCTCTTCCATGTCTGGCTGCATTATCGAATCCGAATTTCACCTCTAAAGAAAATAACGACTGCACGTCAACAATCAATACATTAAAAGCCATGAGTGATGAGCAGTTTAAACAAATGCAAACTGGCATGATCCCACGCCTTGTCGCAGATCCAGCTATGCAGGAAACCGTAATTGACTGGAGCGTGAAATCCGACCGGACCACTTTTGCCAAAATGTACTGCGATTTTTCCAATACAGATTTACGTGAAAAAATTAAAACGATTCAATGTCCTTCGCTTATCCTTCTGGAATCTTATTTTGTTAATTTTAAACCGGCTATTGAAAATCAATATAAAAATTTAAAAAATGCAGATATGAGGTATGCTTCCAAAGGGCTTCATTTTATCATGTACGACGATAAAGAGTGGTATTTTGTACAGTTGAATAACTTTTTATCCTCCAAATAATGGTATTTGAAGATATATATGAGCTGTACTGGCAGAAGATATTCCGTTTATGCATGGGATATGTAAATAATTCTGACCTGGCACAGGATCTCGCTCAGGAAACCTTCATTATTGTCTGGCGGCAACTTCCGAAATTCAGGAATGAATCCAGTATCAGGACATGGATCTTTAGAATTGCCTCCAATAACTGTTTAAAACAGATTGAAAAAGAGAAAAAATTTACGAAAGCGGAACTTCCCATTCATCTCGAAGAAAAAAAACAGGAATCTATGGAACCGCAGATCCAGTTGCTGTATCAGTTTATTTCTGAGCTGCCTGAAACGGACAGAATCATTATTTCGATGGAACTTGAAGAAGTGAGACAGGCTGAAATTGCCGGTATTGTAGGACTTTCGGAATCCAATATAAGGGTAAGGATTCACAGGATAAAAGAAAAATTAACAAAAAGATTCAAAGAAAATGGCTACTAATATAGATTTTAAAAACCTCTGGAAACAGCAGACTGCTGAAAAACCCAGTCTCGAAGAATTGCTTGGCAGACTTACGAAATTCAAAAACGAAAACTTAAAAAGGTTATTGCTCACCAATATATTGCTGATCCTCACCAGCCTATTCATAGGATTTATCTGGTATTATTATCAGCCTCAGTTTCTATCTACCAAAATCGGAATTGTATTGGTTATTCTGGCTATGGCTATTTTCCTGTTTGTTTATAATAAGCTGTTCAGGCTTATTTATAAACTCGACAGTACCCAAACGAATGCTGAATATCTGCAAAGTCTGTATTCACTGAAGAATAAGCAGAAATTTATGCAGACCACGATGCTGAACTTATATTTCATCATGCTGTTCGCTGGGATTAGCCTCTATATGTATGAATACGCTTCAAGAATGGAGATGATGTATGCCGTTTTAACGTACGGGATCACTTTTTTTTGGGTAGCTTTCAACTGGTTCTATTTAAGACCCAAAACTATCAGGAAACAGCAGGGAAAATTAAATGGATTAATTCATAAATTTGAAGAAATAAACCAACAGTTAAAGGAATAATAGATTTCCTGAGAAAAACCAAATTCAAGTTCTTTTATCCCCATTTAAATACATTCAGATGAGTAATACCAACACCGATCACTGGGAAAACGTATATAAAACCAAAAATCCGGATCAGGTAAGCTGGACTCAGCAAAAACCACAGACCTCCCTCGATTTCATTCATTCCTGTGAATTGGGTAAAGATGCCAAAATCATTGATATCGGAGGCGGAGATAGTAATCTTGTAGATTTTTTACTGGATGAAGGCTATGAAAATATCACTGTGCTCGACATTTCATCAAAAGCTTTGGAAAAAGCAAAGGTAAGATTAGGAAGTAAGGCTGAAAAGGTAAAATGGATCGTAGCTGATATTACTAAATTTGATACGGATGAAACGTATGATATCTGGCACGACCGGGCAGCATTTCACTTTCTGACAACATCGGAACAGATCCTAAAATACACTTCCATAGCAAAGAAAAATGTACGGGGATTCATGATTATAGGAACTTTTTCCAAAAATGGCCCGATCAAGTGCAGCGGACTTAAGATTCAGCAGTACGATGAACAATCAATGGCTGCTGGATTTGAATCAGATTTTGAAAAAATAAGATGTCATACCGTAAACCATATAACACCTTTTAATACCGTACAAAATTTTGTATTTTGTAGATTTAAGAAAATATAAAACGTTTTAAACTTTTATTTGTTGAATTTTAATCGCAATTTATATTAAATTACGGTTTTTCATTTATATACTGATTCGTTAATTTAATTAACTTTTAAAAGTCAATTACATAATTTAACAATCAATAAACTATAAAATCTACTAATTCATTGATTATTTTATTTATTTTTAATACCCCACAATTTAAATAATATATTCATGAAAAAACTACTATTAATTATTGCTTCAGGTTTACTCTGCTCAAATTTCTACTCGCAGAAGCTGGAACCTCAGGAATGCGGAACCGATGAACTGATGCGGAAGCATTATGAAAGGTATCCGGAACAGAAAGCTCAGGATGATGCTTTTAATGTAGAAATATCCAAACTGATCAAAAGCGGAAAATTTGCTAAAACCATCAACAAAAAGCTGGTTTATGAAATTCCGGTGGTGGTGCATGTAGTAAGTGACGGAAGTGCTATAGGAACCGTAAACAACAAATCCGATGCTGATATTATTGCATGGGTCAATTATACGAACGGTGTATTTGCCGGAAGTTCATCCAGCGGTATGTCCGGAACGAGTGCTGTACTGCCTGTGAAATTTGTTTTTGCTAAAGTAAATCCAAGCTGTGCTGCAACCAATGGAATCAACAGAATCAATGCATCCCATCTTCCAAAATATGTGAGCGGAGGAGTCAATGATGACAATACTACCAATGCAGTAACTGCTACCGAGATCACCGCCCTAGGGATGTGGGACACCAGCAAATATTACAATATATATGTCGTTAAGAAACTAACTTCCAATGCAGGAGCACTGAACGGATATGCTTACTATCCGGGAGGCAGCAAGGATTATTCTTTTATGGCAACAAGCGCTTCCGCAGTGAATAAGCAAACGCTAGCCCATGAATTCGGACATGCTCTGGGACTTCGCCATACTCATGAAGGCTATACGGAATCTACAGGAGCCTGCCCTACCAATACTGATTGTACATTGCAGGGAGATCTGGTTTGCGATACAGAACCTATGAAAAGCCTTTATCATTCTTCTGTTCCAAGCAGCTGCCAGACAGGACAGATCAATCCATGTACCAGTGTGGTTTATGCGGGTGGTGAGAGAAATGTCATGGCCTATACCTACTGCTTCAGAGACTTATTTACTTCCGGGCAGACCGACCGGGCAACGGCACAACTCCTGCAGTATAGACAGTCTTTAATCAACTCCCCTGTTGCTTCTTCCACGATACCTGATAACAGCTCTGTTTTAACCGCAGCATGTGCTCCGACCACTATGACGAATCCCGGAGGATTCAATATCGGGATCACGTCTGTGAAATTTGCAGATATCAATAATTATTCTTCCAACTATAAGCAGGCTTCCAATAATTTCTACGAAAACTTTACCGGAAATTACTGCGCTGGCGTTTCCAAAACTTCGATTCCCGGCGGAACGGCAACAACTCTAACCGTTGCACCGGGCACCAGCAATCCGCATATTATCAAAGCTTATATTGATTATAATAATGACGGACAGTTTAATGAAACGACTGAACTTGTTCTTAACCAAAGTGGAATCAGCAGCGGCTCTGTTGCGACGGCTTCAATAACGCCTCCTGCAACTGCTGTAGCGAACATCGCTTTGAGAATGAGAGTAATCGGTGAATTTAACGGAACAGCCGTTACAGCATGCTATACTCCAAAGTATGGGCAGGTAGAAGATTATTCGGTGATCATTTCGCGACCGGGCTTACTGGCTGTAGAAAATGTTGCCAAGGTACACACCGCACAGATTATTAAAGATGAGAACTCTGTATACATAAAAAGTGATCTGAAAATTTCTTCCCTTCATATTTATGATGCTTCAGGAAGACTGCTTACTGGCAGGACAGATATAAAATCCTCTGAATTCAGATTCCCTGTGAATGAAAAGAATACGATTTTAACCGTAACAGCGGTTCTGGAAAACGGAAAAGTAATCACTAAGAAATTAAGATTCTAAGAAAACATATTCAAATAAAAAAGAGAGCTGCGAGGTTCTCTTTTTGTTTTATATACAATCAATTGATCTATGAATTCTGCTCTTCTTCTTCCAGTTCCACTTCATGTCTCAGCTGTGCTTTGTAAAGGGTTGCGTAGTATCCGTTCTTATCAAGAAGCTCTAAATGCTTTCCTTCCTCCACGATTTTTCCATGCTCCATGACAATAATTTTATCTGCTTTTTCAATAGTAGAAAGTCTGTGGGCAATAATAATGGAGGTTCTGTTTTTAGTAATTTTTTCTGTGGCTCTCTGGATTAATTTTTCACTTTCATGATCTATTGAAGAGGTCGCTTCGTCCAGAATCAGAATTTTGGGATCTGATAGATAAGCTCTCAGGAAAGACAACAGCTGTCTCTGCCCTAAAGAAATAGAGGAACCCCTTTCGCTTACCACAAAATCATAGCCGCCCGGAAGTTGCTCGATAAATGCATCCACTTCAATTTCTCTGGCTCCTGCTTTTATTTTTTCCAACGTAATGGTATCATCACCAAACGCGAGGTTTTCAAAAATACTTCCATGGAAAAGGAATACATCCTGCAGCACCACGCCAATATGACTTCTCAGGTTATACAGCTCGTAATCCTTTAAATCAACATCATCAATGACAATTCTTCCGGAATTAATATCATAGAGTCTCGTGATCAAGCTGATAATTGTGGATTTTCCGGCACCTGTAGCCCCTACAATAGCAACTGTTTCTCCGGGATTTACTTTAAAATCAATTCCTTTCAGTACTTCCTGCTTCTCATCGTACGCAAAACGCACATTCTCAAATTCAATTTTACCGTCAAAATGATCTTTTTTCACAGTTCCCGTATTCGGCATTGCGTAATCTTCATCCATCACTCCCAATACTCTTTCTGCCCCTACAATCCCTCTCTGGATATTATTGAACCGGTCTGCAATCTGTCTTAACGGACGGATCAGCATGGAGATATACTGGATAAATGCAATAACAACACCGGCACTGATCGTGATATACCCACCATAAAAAAGGATAAATCCTATAAATAGTGAGGAAATCAATTCTACCACCGGAAAGAATAGTGAGAAGATGAAAACCGTTCTCAATAAAGCACTTTTCAGGGTAATATTAATGTCATCAAACTTTTTAAATTCAGCACCCTGTCTGTTGAATACCTGAATAATAGACATTCCTGCCAGTCTTTCCTGAACAAAAGAGTTCTGATTGGCTGTCCAGGTTCTCTCGTCCCCGAAAGCTTTTTTCAGTCTTTTCTGGAAAAATCTGGTGATCACCACCATCAAAGGTAGAATCGCCAATGTAATATAACTCAGATGGACATTCGTGCTGAACATCATTACCAGAACGAATACAATTCTCAGAATATCTCCAAAAACCATCAGGAAACCGTCGGTATATACGGTGGCAATCGTTTCCACATCCCCTACAGCACGGGTCACGAGCTGCCCGATAGGGGTCTTATCAAAGAATGAGGTTCTGAAGTAGATCAGCTTCGCATAGAGCCTCTCACGAATATCACGGATAACGTTCTGCGAAATATAATTTGAAAAATAAACTAAGAAAAAGTTTAAAATAGTTTCTGCAAAAACCAAACCTACCAGGATATAGATATGCTTCATCATCAAAGCTTTATCCTTCAGCTTGGTGATATCGTTATCCACCACTTCCATGGTAAGATAAGGCCTGTAGGTAGAAACTATGGACAGTATGACGGAAATTATTAAAGTAAGGATGAACCAGGAACGGAATTTCATTCCAATAAAGAACAACCTCTTAACAATCCCCCAGGTATCTTGTTTTTTCATTGTACGAGTTGAAGAAAGAATTTAAAATTCTATGCAAAAATAAGACTTTATAATTTGACAGCCTTTACAACTTCACCAATTCGTTATAGAAAATTTCAGATAAGAGTTATTTACAATATGAATATATTAAGCCCGGTTTTTCAGCCAGTTCAGAATGTATTCCGCTACTTCTTCCCATCCTTTTTCACCACAGATAAAATGACTTCGTCCTTCAAATTCTTTAAAATCCACAATGCTGTTTGGATCTTTGTAAGCGGATGCTATTTTTCGGGAAAAAGCTGCGGGGAAAATGTGATCATTGGAACCGGCGATGAAAAGCAGAGGTTCGTGAGGTTTCTTTACATCTAATGTCGCAGAAGATTTAAAAAGTGGATCTCTGGCCAGTTTACGGCTTTCAGGAGCAGCCACCGTTTCGTATAACTGATCGCTTTCCGCTTTTGAATAATTGTTGAAAAATGCTTTATGATACCACTCTTTTGAACCTAAATACGGACTGTTTCCTTTAAAGAAATTCACAACCGGCCATACTATTTTTACCGTAGAAAAAGGAGCCATTACATTTTTAGGAGGTGCACCATCAATGCTGACACCAGCCACCGCTTTTCCCATATCAATCAGTTTCTGAACCATCAAACCACCAAATGAGTGTCCGATAACAATGGGTTTCTCAGGAAGTGCATCGATGAATTTCACCAGATGGTCAACCGTATCATCAAAGCCTACATTTTTCAATTCTGACGGAATATTCTTTTTCAATTGTTCAGGATTTCCTTCATGTCCGGGATTGGAAGGCGTATGAACAGTGTAGCCATGTCCTTCAAAATAAGTTTTCCAGTCTTTCCAGCTTGTATTGTTCACAAATAATCCATGAATCAATACGATTGTTTTTGTTTTCATAATCTTTATTGTTTTAAATTATGAGACAAAGTTCCGCAGATAAAATGAGGATTATTTTAACCTCGGTTAAAATCGTACTACTTCCCTGAAATTCTTTTTCTTATCCTGCTCAGAGACGGTCCCTGAATACCCAGATAGGAAGAAATATGATACAGAGGAACATTATTGAAAATATCCGGATGCTGGCTGATCAGGTCCAAATACCGTTCTTCAGGAGACTTCAGCAGAAATCCCTCAATTCTGGTCATGGTAATATTGAATGCTTCCTGAGCCAGAAGTCTTCCAAACTTCTCCCAGCGATGCGATTGCTGGTACAGCGAAAGTAAATCCGTGTACCGGATGTAGACAATGGAAGCATCTGTCAAAGCCTGGGTATGGTAATCACACGGAATCTGATTGATAAAACTTTTAAAAGAAACCACAAAACCATTCGCAGAATACAGAAAGACATTTTTCTCCTCGCCTGTTTTCTCCTCAATAGTGTAAGACCTGAAAACCCCATCAGTAATAAATCCGAAATAGGTACAGACAGTGCCACGGAGATTGTAAAATTCTCCTTTTTTATACGTCTTCGGCAGCCAGAAATCTTCAGAAATTTTAAATTCCTCTTCAGAAATGCCGGCAAACTGATTCAGGGCAAATGCTAGTTTTTCAATTTCAGTCATGGCTGATGATTTTATGATGCTAATTGGGAGAAACTGATGACTTCAGTCACCTGGCTTTATGTCATCCAGATTTTATAAATTCTTGTCCCCGATCTTTTCAATTTCTATGGAAGGTTTATTCACATGCTCCTTCACTAATTTCCTTTCAAGAAGCTGATAAACACCATAAACGGCTGCAATGGAAATAATCCAGCTGATGATATTAATGATAGAAAATCCTGTATAATTGACTTCCTCCAGAGCATCGGGATTGCTGATTCCCTGATAAATTCCATAAGAAAAACCAAAAAACAATTGCGTTCCCAGATATACTCCAATAGCTAAAAGCCCATAGTGCCATTTTGTTTTCCCGAACCTTTCGGCAAGCTGTGCGTAATATCGGTAGGCTCCGATAAGAATAAAAATTGATAACATAATTCGTGTTTTTATCATAGCAGAAAATTCAGGCCATTCCTGAATTCATCATACGTTCAGTACTTTTTCTATTTCCACCAAAGAACACTTCATGCTAAAGAAAGGGATGCAAAGAATCTTTTCATGGAAATAGTTATCCTGCTAAAATAACAAATTTTTCTGTATTGTGAACAAACAGAATCATATACGAAAACGTTGAAATGATCAGATAGGTTTAGTTCTCTTCAGACTAAAATTCATAGCCCACGTCTACAAGAAACAGTCCGTGTCCCGGCGCTGAAGTTCCGGCAGCATTTCGGTGTTTATCTTCAATGATTTTTCGCAGATCTTCAGGCTTAATCTTACCACTTCCGATTTCCACCATGGTTCCTACAATAGCACGCACCATATTTCTGAGGAAGCGATTGGCTGAAACCGTAAACTTAAGTTCTGTTCCATCCTGCTCCCACTCGGCCTTGTACATTTTGCAGATATTGGTTTTGTTGTCCGTTTTTAATTTCGCAAAACTGGTAAAATCCTCATATTCAAACAGAATCTTGCAGGCTTCGTTCATTTTTTGAATATCCAGCGGTCTTTTCCAGTGCTGCCATGCAGACTCCTGGGTGAATGGATTTTTGGCCAGAGAAATATAATATTCATACGTTCTGTACGTAGCATCAAAACGGGCATGAAAATCATCTTTCACCTGAAACATTCTTTTTATGCTGATATCGGGAGGCAGAAAACTGTTCAGTTTATAAGGAAGGTTGATCACATCCACCTCTTTTTCCGTATCGAAATGGGCAAATATTTTTTTGGCGTGAACCCCGGTATCCGTTCTTCCGGCACCTGTAGTTTTAATTTCTTCCCTTAATATGGTGGAAAGCGCTTTTTCCAGTTCTTCCTGTACAGAAATGGCATCCGGCTGTATCTGGTAACCGAAATAATTTTTGCCATTGTAAGAAAATTCAATAAAGTATCTCAATGTATTAAAATAACTCCACAAAAATACTTTAATTTAATGAAATATTTGTTGAAAAGTCTTTGAGAATATTACACAAAATCCTTATGAAAATTCCTATTTTTGCAAACGTATGAAAAGATGGTACCTTTATCCTTTTTCCCTTGGTTATCATTTGGTAACGGGTATCCGAAACACAATGTATGATCTGGGAGTTTTTAAGACGACTAAGTTCAAGACCCCGATAATCAATGTCGGTAACCTTTCTGTGGGCGGAAGCGGAAAATCGCCTATGGTGATGTATCTTGCCCAATACCTGTCCAAACACTACAGGACAGGCGTACTTTCACGTGGCTACGGAAGACTGAGCAAAGGCTACGAAGTAACGAATTATGACAGCAATTATAAAGTAGTAGGCGATGAAGCCATGCAGCTTTTTGAGCGCTTCAAAAACCGTTTCGTTATTGCTGTTTCAGAAGAAAGAGTTCCCGGCGCTAAAAAAGTGATCGAAGATATGGACCTGGATGTCCTTGTTCTCGACGATGCTTTGCAGCACAGAGCGATCAAAGCAGGATTCAATATTCTGATGACTGATTTTAATGATCCCTATTTCAAAGACCACCTGCTTCCTGCCGGAGATTTAAGAGAATCCCGAAATGGTTCCAGCAGAGCAGATATCATCATGGTCAGCAAATGTCCGGATGAGCTTACCGAAGAAACCAAACGATATTATATTTCGAGGATAAGACCTTCCCACAACCAGAAAGTTTTCTTTTCCTCCATTGGCTACGATGAAAATGTGTACGGAAGGGATAAAATGCTTCCGGATAACAACCTGAATTATTACGATATCCTTTTGATCACGGGAATTGCCAATCCGAAACCTCTTCTTGAGCATCTGTCCAAATTCTCACAGCGGGTTAAGCATTTAAAATTCAGGGACCACCATAATTTTACGGATGATGACATCAAAAAAATCATCGCAGAATATAAAAAATTAGGGGAATACAAACTGATCCTGACCACAGAGAAAGATTATGTACGTCTGAAAACTTTTGATTATCTTAGGGAAATTGTTTACTACTGGCCGATCAATGTCATCATTGATAAAAAGGAAGAATTCAACCAAATCATCTTAGATTATGTTAGAAAAAATTAAGCAGACTGCAGATTTCATTCACAATATTATTAAAGAAACTCCAGATTTTGCGATCGTTTTAGGATCCGGACTGGGAAAACTACAGGACGAAGTGGAAGCCATTCACGTTCTGGAATATCCTGAAATCCCCAACTTCCCGCAAACGACTGTTGCCGGACACGGCGGAAAATTAATTTACGGAATTCTTGAAGGCAAAAAAGTGCTGATGATGAGCGGACGCTTTCATTATTACGAGGGCCACTCTATGGAAACCGTAACTTTTCCGATAAGGGTTTTTCATCTGTTAGGCATTAAAAATCTTATCCTTTCCAATGCATGCGGCGGCGTCAATCCTGCTTACAATGTAGCAGATATCGTTATCTTAAAAGACCATATCAATATGATGCCTGAACATCCGCTTCGTGGCAAAAATATTGAATCGTTCGGACCCCGTTTTGTGGACATGAGCGAACCTTACAACAGAAAAATGATCGAAGTGGCTGAAAAAGCTGCTGCCGAACAGCATATTAAGATTCATCAGGGTGTTTATGTAGCTTTACAGGGACCTACCTTTGAAACTCCTGCAGAGTACGGAATGATTAAAGCCATCGGTGGCGATATGGTAGGAATGAGCACCGTTCCAGAAGTCATTGTCGCCAGACATATGTCCATGGATGTTTTCTGTATCTCCGTGATTACAGATCTTGGCGGGCCGGATATTGCGCTTGCCGTTTCTCACGAAGAAGTTCTGAATGCAGCCAATAAAGCCATGCCGAATGTGATTGCAGTGGTGAAAGGCCTGATCAGAAACTACCCATAGATCTTTATAGAAATTTTCAATTCATAAATTTTTCCTAATTCATAAGAAATCAATCTCAGATTGCGTTTCATTGTTTAGATTTGTATAAATGAAATTGAAAGAATGAAAAAGTTAGCATTCATTTTTATGATCGGTATTTTCGGGCTAAACTCTGCGCAGCAGCAGCCTCAAGTACTCAAAACCTCTTTCTCCAAAGAAGCTTTAGTACAGAAGCTGGAAGATGAGGAAGGGAAGAATATTACCATTCAGCAGATTCTTGATCAGCATAAAGGAAAAGTTTTAGTGATTGATTTCTGGGCCGGATGGTGCAGAGACTGTTTAAAGGCGCTTCCCAAAGCTGAAGAACTCGAAAAAAACAATCCGAATGTAGATTTCGTATTTCTGTCTCTGGAAAGATCAAAAGAAGGTTTTGACAAAAGTCTGGACAGATTCAATATGAAGGATAAAGACAATTACTGGTTTGCTTCAGGATGGAAAAATAATTTCAACAACTACGTTGACCTGAACTGGATTCCAAGATATATGGTAGTAGATCAAAAGTCTTCTATCGCAAAATACTACGCCATTTCTCCCGAAGATCCGGAGATCCAGGAAACCATAAACCGTCTTTCAAAATAATGATTACAAGAGAAGCTACAGAACAGGATCTAAAGGTCCTTTTAGAATTTGAACAGGGAATTGTCTTTGCAGAAAGACCATTTAACAGTACGCTGCGTGATGGAGAGATTCATTACTATGATCTGCTTCAACTGATAAAGTCTCAGGATGCCTTAGTACTGGTCACGGAAGAGAATAATGAAATCATCGCATCCGGTTATGCCAAGATTAAAGAACCGGGAAATGACTATTCTAATTTTGATCGATACGCTTATTTAGGTTTTATGTACGTAAAGCCCGAGCACAGAGGAAAAGGGGTGAATAAGTTAATTCTTGATGAACTGATCAATTGGTCAAAATCCAAAGGTCTTTCTGAAATAAGACTGGATGTTTATTCCCAAAACGAATCTGCTGTAAAAGCTTATGAAAAAGCAGGCTTTGATTCATTATTGGTTACCATGCGAATGAAAACCTGATTAGAATTTAATTCAAAATAAATGAATCCATATCTTTGCGGTATGGATTCTTCTTTTCCCACCCGTAAAATTATTCATGTCGATATGGACGCATTTTATGCTTCCGTAGAACAGCATGATGATCCTTCGCTTAAGGGGAAACCTATTGCTGTGGGAGGAGAGCACCGTGGTGTAGTTTCAGCGGCGAGTTATGAGGCACGAAAATATGGAGTCCGCTCTGCAATGCCCAGCAAAACAGCTAAAGAGAAATGTCCGCATATTATTTTTGTTCCTCCGCGTTTTGCCCGTTATAAAGAAATCTCTAAACAGATCCGGGAAATTTTTCATGAATATACAGATCTCGTAGAACCTCTTTCTTTGGATGAGGCCTATCTGGATGTCACTGAAAATAAAAAAGATATTGAATCGGCCAATCAGATTGCTAAAGAAATTCGTCAGAAAATATTTGAACAGACAGGATTGACGGCTTCTGCAGGGATTTCGGTCAACAAATTTCTGGCAAAAGTGGCTTCCGATATCAATAAACCGAACGGACAAAAGACTATTCATCCTGATCGAATTGAGGGTTTCCTGGAAGAACTTCCCGTTGAAAAATTTTATGGCGTAGGAAAGGTTACAGCTAACAAAATGTTTAGTTTAGGCATTTATAAAGGAAAAGATTTAAAAAAGAAATCACTCGAAGAATTGGTAAGGCTTTTCGGGAAATCTGGCGGCTATTATTACAATGTTGTCCGGGGCATTCATAATTCTGAAGTCAAACCTCATCGCATCCAGAAAAGCGTTGCGGTAGAAAGGACTTTTTTTGAAGACCTTTTTGATGATCAGGAAATTAATGAGAAGCTGGATCACCTGAGTCAGGAACTGCATCAGCGTCTGCAAAAGAATAATATCCTAGGAAGAGCTTTGACTTTAAAAATTAAATACAAAGACTTTTCACTTTTTACAAGAAGTTTTACAAAGGAAGACTATTTCACTTCTCCTGAACAGTATTTCAATACCGGGAAAAAACTTTGGGAACTCAGACCTTTTGACAAACCGGTAAGATTACTGGGCCTGTCTCTCTCCCACCTCAACACGGAAGAGAAAAAGCAGGTTTCTATTCAACTAAAAATCCCGTTCGAAGAATTTGAGAATCAACAGATAGAAAATTTTCACTATCTTGTAGGAAAGCAACCCAAATCACAGCCTATGAACACGACAATGATTCAATTTTTCCACTGGTATTCTGAAGGAAACGGAAAATTATGGAAAGAAGCAGAAAAACAGGCCGCCTATCTGGCAAAATTAGGGATCACTTCGGTGTGGTTCCCTCCCGCTTATAAAGGCGCAAATGGCGGATACTCGGTAGGTTATGATGCCTATGATCTGTATGATCTTGGAGAATTTGATCAGAAAGGAAGTCTTCCCACTAAATATGGAACCCAAAATGATTATTTAAAAGCCATTAAAGCCTTAAAAAAACAGAATATCGGGGTCATCGTTGATATTGTTCTGGGACACAAAGCCGGCGGCGATGAGCTGGAAAAATTTAAGGCTGTAAAAGTTGATGAAAACAACAGGGAAAAAATTATTTCAGATGTTATCGAAATAGAATCCTACACTAAATTCACATTTCCCGGAAGAGGAAAAAAATATTCAGATTTCGAATGGAATTTCACCTGCTTCAGCGGTGTAGATTTTGCCGAAGGTATGGAATCCCACATTTATAAGATACAGTCGGAGTACGGTAACGACTGGGAAGAAATGATTGATGATGAGAAGGGAAACTACGATTATCTGATGTACAACGACATCGAACACCGTAATCCGTTTGTCCGTGAAGAGCTCAACAGCTGGGCGGAATGGTATTTTAACCTGACTGATTTTGACGGGGTAAGACTGGATGCTTTAAAACATATCTCCTTTGATTTTTATAAAGAATGGCTGACAATGCTTCGCTCCAATTCCGGAAAAAACATTTTCGCAGTGGGAGAATATTGGGCTCCGGGACAGCTGAATCTGCTTCAGAAATATATTGAGGTTACCGAAGGATGCATGAGCCTTTTTGACAGCTCACTTCAGAATAATTTCCACACCGCTTCCAACGAAGGCAGCTCCTATGATCTCCGAAGAATTTTTGATGAAACGCTTACCCAGGCTGATCCTATGCACTCTGTAAGTCTTGTGGGCAATCACGATACACAGCCTTTGCAGGACCTTGAAGCTCCGGTAGAATCATGGTTCAAGCCGTTGGCTTATGCTTTAATTCTGCTTCGGGAGAATGGTTATCCGTGTGTATTTTACCCTGATCTATATGGGGCTCATTATACCGATAAAGGCGGAGATGGCAATGACCAGGAAATTTTTCTGGAAAAAGTAGATGGCATTGAAGAACTTCTTATGGCAAGAAAAGAACATGCCTACGGTGAACAGAGGGATTATTTTGAAGACGCTAACTGTCTTGGCTGGACGCGCGAAGGAGATGACGAACATTCGGGATGTGCTGTGGTTCTAAGTAACAAAGACACGTACAGCAAACCTATGGAAATGGGGAAACGCTATGCCGGTAAAAAATTTCATGATCTGCTTAAAAGAGTAGAAGGTGAAGTGGTCATTGATGAAAATGGATGGGGAAATTTTCCTGTTCCTGCAGGGAATGTAAGTGTCTGGATTTCTGAATAATTCCACTCATAAAAAAACATACATGACCGGATGATCATCTCTTGGTTCATGTATGTCTTAAATTGTACTGATACGATCGTTCTTAGCAGAATATGTATCTGCAATTCTCCATATTGATGGCCCATTCACAGCAGAAGCCATCTTCGTTGGAAGTACAGCATACCCTGTCACGGATAGGTCCTCCTCCTTTTAAATTCTTAAGTTCTTCTCGATTTAGTTTTCGTGCATTTGATTTCATAGGTAATATGTTTTAAGATTTGTTAATCAAATATAAATAAATAATCAACAAATCATTGAAAATTATTCACAAATACATGATTTAGTCTATCAATTTCATAAATAAACAGGAACATAATCTGTAGAACTCAGTCAAAAACATTAACAGGTTTAACACTAAATTTTTCGGACTCTTAGAATTTCAGGTCTTTCAGAAGTCTCTGATATTTTCCCGGTTCTGGCAAATTCTGTCCAAAGCGCTCTCAGCTTTTTACCATTCTCATGAATATACGCCCACGGAATATCTTTCAGCAGTTCTGCAGATTTCCAGGCTTCTTCATTCCCAAAGACCAAAGGAAGATCGATACAATGTGCAGCCCCAATATGATTGTGTTCCGTTTCTGAATGAATTCTGAACAGATAAACGTTTCCTCCCGCTTTTGCATAATTTTCAGCAAATTCTTCTGCCGGTTTTCCATAGATGAATTCCGTAGTTTTTCTTACTGCTTTATCTAAAATGACCAGGCCAAATCCTTTTCCGAAATATTTATTCAAAGCATCGGATGTTTTGAGATAAAATGCCGTTTCATTGTCATTTAAACCAATGAGCACATCATATTTCTCTGCATTTGATTTCCACTTTTCCACCGCTTCATTTTCCTGACATAAAGGAGGAAATCCATATTGTGTTCCGAAAGGCATCGCAGCCTTCAGCCCGTATTTTATCACCGCCGGTACATGTTTCCGGTATTCTTCTACCATTTTTAAAACATCTTTTTCATCTTTAAGAAATTCTGTTCTTTTTAAAAATTCTGCAGACATTTTCTGTCGGCTGTGGCGCAGTCCCAAAGGCGCACTCTGGATAATTACCCGTTTAAACAAACCTTCAACACCTTCGGAAATCATCAGGTGAGCAATGGCGTCACCGCCTGATGACTGCCCCAAAAGTGTCGTATTTTCAGGATCGCCGCCAAAATCTGAGATATAGTTTTTGATCCATTTTAAAGCTTCGATGATATCAAACAGTCCCAAATTAGCTTGTCTTTCTTCATCTCCTCCCAGAAAGCCAAACAGCCCAAGCCTGTAGGAAACATTAACCACAATGATGTGCTGTTCTTTCACCCAGTCACTGGGATCAGAAGTCGGGAGGTCACCACAACCGATCTCATGCGAACCACCATGGATCCATACTACCACGGGAAGCTTTTCGTTATCTGTGAAACTTTCAGGACGGAACACGGAAAGAAACTGGGTAGATTCATCGGCATCAAAATCTTCAATATGAGTGGGACCAATCATCTTTTCCACCAACGGACTTATCACCTGTGGGCAAACGGGCGTTTTGTGCGGGAAAATAATTTCTGAAGCTGATGGTTGCTCAGTAACTGGTCTTTTAAACCTTTCAGAATGGGCATAGCGGATGCTTTTTGCTCTGATAATGCCGTTTTCTTTCAGTGCTATAATTTTCCCAAAGGAGGTCTGAAAAATGTGAGTCTTGGTCGGCTGAACTGTCATTTTAAAAACTTTGAAAAATTCTGTCTATTAAAATTAATTCAGTTTTTTGAAATGAGGAAATTTAAACACAAATATCACTAATTTTTAACACTAATATTCACAAATGATGATGAATTGAAATCGTGCTATTTATGAAAATATTTGTGGTATTTGTGTTTGATTTTTTAACACGAATGACACTAATTTTTTACACTAATTTCACAAATCATTGTAGAGAAAAATTGTGGTGTTTGTGAAAATATTTGTGCTTTTTGTGTTTAAAACAATCAGTTTAGCATTTTATATTCACTGGGAGAAATTCCCACTTTTGCTTTGAATAATCTGGTGAAATGCTGTGGATATTTAAACCCAAGATCGTAGGAGATTTCACTGATAGATTTTGCAGGATTTAGGATCTGTTCTTTTGCCGCATCGATGAGTTTATTGTGAATAAATTCCTGGGCGGATACTCCTAATTCCTTTTTGATCAGGTCTCCAAAGTAATTGGCTGACAGGTTGAGTTTTTCTGCAAAATAATTGACCATCGGAAAACCTATGTTCTTAGGATTGTCAGATTTAAAATAATCATCCACAAGGTTTTCAAATTTTCCAATTACCCCCTGATTGATATGATCTCTGGTAATGAACTGACGGTCGTAGAAACGCATACAGTAATTCAAAAACAGTTCAATATTATTTACAATTAGTGATTTGCTATGCTTATCAATGGACTGCTCGAGTTCAAGCTTGATGTTTTTAAAACATTCCAAAACAATTTCCCGTTCTTTTTCCGAGAGATGAAGGGCTTCATGAACGTCATAAGAAAAGAAGCTGTAGTCTTTGATATTTTTACCGAGATTAGTTCCTTTGATCAGATCAGGATGAAACAGCAAGGCATATCCACCGGGCTGTATGGATTTTCCGTCATTGGTCACTCCGCTTACCTGTCCGGGAGCAATAAAAACCAGTGTTCCTTCCTGATAGTCGTAGCTGTGCTTGCCGTAATGCATATCTCCACAAATCACATCTTTCAGGAAAACGGTATAAAAGGTATACGTTCTCCTGTACTGGCATATGGGATCGGATTTTGAAAAATCTACCACACTTACCAGCGGATGCAGGGTTTCATTGTTTACCATTTTATTGTAATCTGAAACGCTCTTTATATTATCAACTTCCTGATATTCCATTGACTATCTTTTTAAACTTATTCAAAATTACCACTTTCCTGCGTACCTTGTACAGGGTCTGTAAAATTGGTAAGTATTTCGGTAATCTGTATAAGTCGTGTTTATCTAAAAGTATCGACTTTTGTACCGTTATGGAAACATTCAATACAAACATTTTTCCAAAAGGAGAGAAAGCCCCTGCAGCTTATTTTTCCGGAGGAACAGCCTGGGTGCAGATTCTAAAACCTAATGAAGATGATCTGAACTGCCAGATCGGAAACGTTTCTTTCGAACCCGGATGCAGAAATAACTGGCATACTCACGGCGGCGGCCAGATTTTAATCGTAACTTCAGGAACAGGATTTTATCAGGAAAAAGGGAAACCGGCACAGGTTTTACGTCCGGGAGATGTGGTGAATATTCTTCCTGATGTCATCCACTGGCATGGTGCAGGCCCAGATGGTGAATTCACCCATATTGCCATCAATCCCAATACTCAAAACGGTATTGTAGAATGGCTGGAACCTGTAAGCGATGAGGAGTACAATAATGTATAACTGAACTTAATTAACTTAAATCAAATAAACCAAACCAATGAGCACATTAACTGTAAAAGCCTTCGGAGCTGAGTCTACGACGGCAGACCTTAAAGAAATGACGATTGAAAGAAGAGCAACCACTCCTAAAGATGTAGAAATTGAAATTCTATACTGCGGGGTATGTCACTCTGATCTCCATACGGCAAGAAATGACTGGGGCGGATCTTTGTATCCTGTGGTTCCTGGACATGAAATTGTCGGCAGAATTACCAGTGTAGGAAGTGAAGTTTCTAAATTTAAAGTTGGCGATCTTGCCGCAGTAGGATGTATGGTAGATTCATGCGGACACTGCGACAGCTGTAAAGAAGATCTTGAGCAATATTGCTTAAATGGTTTTACAGGAACTTATAATGGAAAAGACAAGCACTTGGGAGGTCATACTTTTGGCGGATATTCTCAGAAAGTAGTTGTAGATGAACATTTCGTATTAAGCGTCCCTGAAAACCTTGACCTTGCTGCAGTAGCACCGCTTTTATGCGCAGGGATCACAACATGGTCTCCATTGAGACACTGGAACGTAGGACCTAATTCTAAAGTAGCTGTTGTAGGATTAGGCGGATTAGGACATATGGCGATCAAACTGGCCAAAGGATTAGGTGCTGATGTAACTTTATTCTCAAGAACTCCGGGAAAAACGGAAGATGCGAAGCAATTGGGAGCTGATCACGTCGTTATTTCCACCGATGATTCACAAATGGATACTGTAAAAGGAAAATTCGACCTGATTATCGATACGGTTCCTTATGAGCATGATATCAATCCTTATATGCAGACACTTACCCTGAACGGAACTTTGGTTCTTGTAGGATTTGTAGGTGAATTCAGCGAGACTGAAGTGAGCACAAGGCCGATGATTTTCCAACGTCGTTCTGTAGCCGGTTCATTGATCGGAGGTATTGCTGAAACTCAGGAATTACTGGATTTCTGCGGAAAGCATAATATCGTTTCAGATATTGAACTGATCAAAATGCAGGATATTAATCAGGCGTATGAAAGAATGATCAAGAGTGACGTGAAATACCGTTTCGTAATTGATATGCAATCTTTGTAATTACTCGTATATTTTAACGGAAAGACTGCCTTTGGGCGGTCTTTTTTTGTTTTGTGTAATACAATTTTTTTAAGTTTTGGCTGAAGCCATAAATACTTCTTATTGAATTTTACCAGATTAATATAAAATTGTAATATGTTCATCATAGACCTTTATCATACATACATTTTACATTAATACATTTTACAAAAAAATCACTTATACTCCCCCTTCATATCAAGAAACGCCCAATCAGCCAAAGCTGCAATCACGGGAATAAGGCCGGTTCCTGCTTTACTTAATTTGTAAGTAACATGCGGCGGAACTACAGGCTTTGCCGTTCTGATGACTAATCCGTCTGCTTCCAACTGTTTCAGATGCTGGATCAGTACTTTTTCCGTCACGGCGGGAATAGCACGTTTTAATTCACTGTATCTTTTATCACCGTTGGAGAGCTGGTATAAAATAATCGGCTTCCAATAGCCTCCGATTTTTTCCATCACGTAGGTAACGGGGCACTTGTCCAGTGCATATTTTTTGTTTTGCTGAATGGTAGAACTTTCTTTAATGGCTGTCATAATATTACATACTTCAGGGTAAGTACTTGTATAAAAGTAAGTACAAATATACCTTTGTTATCAGAATAAAAAAATATTTATTATGAAAATTATCATCACAGGTTCAACAGGAAACGTAGCCAAACCATTAACACAGCAACTCGTTGCGGAAGGACACGATATTACGGTGATCAGCAGCAATGACTCTAAGATCCAGGAAATTGAATCCATCGGAGCTAAAGCGGCTATCGGTTCTATTGCAGACCTGGATTTTTTAGTGAAAACATTTGAGGGAGCTAATGCTGTTTTTGCGATGACGCCTCCTAATATGGGAACAGTCAATATTGTTGAAAATACGGTGAATGCAGGTAAAAATTATGCAGAAGCTGTTAAAAGAAATAATATAAAAAGACTGGTAATGCTAAGCAGTATCGGAGCTGAATCTCCTGTGGAAAACGGTCCTATCAAAAGTCTTTACCACATTGAGAAATTTTATAATGACCTTGAAAATACATCGGTCACTTTGTTAAGAGCAGGATATTTTTATTTTAATTTCTTTAATGATATTCCTTTGATCAAAGGTGCCGGAATTATGGGTGGAAATTATTCGGGAGACATAAGCATTCCACTGGTTCACCCGAATGATATTGCCAGAGCTGCAGCTGAAGAATTAATAAAAAATCCGGAGGGTAAAAATATAAGATATATTATAAGCGACGTCCGTAAAGCGGCTGATTTTGCCAGCGTTTTTGGTGCTGCTATAGGAAAGCCGGAACTTCCGTGGGTAGAGTTTTCAGATGAAGATTCATTAAACGGAATGCTGCAGGCAGGCCTTCCACAGGAAATGGCTGAATTGTACACTGAAATGGGAAGAGGGGTGAGAACGGGTGTTGTGCAGAAGGATTTTATTGAGCACAAAGCTTCTGTTGACGGGAAGATTAAATTGGAAGATTTCGCGAAAAAGTTTTCTGCAAAATTTAATTCTTAAGATTTTTAAATTCTTTTGTCTTGAAACAAAAGAATCAAAAGCTAAAAATAAATCTTGTTCTTTAAAAATTCTAAACTCGCGCGAATTTAATCTGAGTTCTTCGATTCTAATTTTGTGTCGCCCTTCGAACAGAAGATTTTTTTTAACGTTCACAAAATTCATTTTTTTAACGCTTTTAATTCCCAGGTCGTTTTATGACAGCTTCAATTTAAATTTTTACAAAACAGTTTCGGCGCACCTGCGGTGCGCCGAAACTGTATCTTTAACTCAACCTTTCAGTTAAGTTTTTAATCTAAATCCTAAACTCAGCCTTAACCCTATTTCTTCTCCTTCAAAATTTCCTTTAAAATCTTCAATTTTCCATCTATAGGCTGGTCATTTTTCAATCCTAAAATTTCAGTAACCAATGGATAGACGTTGACATTGGCAAACTCATTGATCACCATATTATTTTTGAATTGTGGTCCCCATGCAAAGAAAGTGGCTTTCATTTCAGGCACTATTTTGGGATCGTAGCCGTGTTTTCCTACGGATGTTTTTTTACCTTTTTCCAGGAATATTTTCGGAGCTTTCGGAATCAAAAGGATTTGGCCGATTCTTTCGTATTTATCGTCTTTTGTGGCAAAATGCAAATATTTTGGAAGCCTTTTATCAAGATATACCTCGTAATCCGATGTTTTGTTGGCTTTCAGTTCTTTGTAAACTTTTTTAACCTCAGCAGGGTTTTTAACATAGACTCTCAGTAAAGTCTGGGAATTGTAAAAATCAAATCTGGCTGTGTCCAAAAGCATAGCAGGAATTTCCAATGGAGCTCCACCATCTACTTTGATCATTCCGTGATCGGAAACGAAAATAAAATTGACATTTTTCAGTCCAAGATCATTGACTTTCTGAACCAGTTCTCCAATGGCCTGGTCAACCAAATGAACTGCAGTTTCTGTTTCCTGAGCATCGGGACCGAAGTGATGTCCGCTTCCATCTACTTCAGGAAAATACAGGGTAATAAAATGAGGTCTTGTTTCTGCAGGTAGCTTCAACCAGTTAACCACTTTTTCAACTTTTTCGGAAGGTTTAAACTTTTCGTGATACGGATAATAGTAGGAAGGTCGCATTCCTCCTGCATTGCTTGCCGAGCCTACCCACATTAAAGTAGCAGAAACTATTCCCTGCTTTTCGGCGAGTGCCCAAAGCGGAGTTCCTCCGTACCAGCTTCCGTCTTCAGCATTTTTTTTACTGTTCATCGCGTAAGGCTCTTTCCGTTTGTAATCGTAGAAAAAATTATCGATCAATCCGTGATGAGACGGATAAAGTCCAGTGATCAGACTCCAGTGGTTGGGAAAAGTAATACTCGGATAACTTGGGATCATCGCTTCAGCCTGTATGCCACTGGATGATAATTTCAGAAGATTTTCTGCCTGATATTTTTTAGCATAATCATAACGAAAACCGTCTGTAGAGATCATGATTACATAAGGTTTAGCCTGTGCTTCAGCACTGTTGGTGCGGCCCGAAACGACTACCTGAGCCGTATCCATTTTTGCCTGCTGGGCATAGATCGCCAGAGAAAAAAACAGCAGAACAATTTGTATTCCTCGCTTCATTGTCAAAATTTTCGGCAAAGTTACGGCCTACGAAGCTCCCGAAAAAGTTTATCAGATTAAAAGTATATTAAAACATTGAACTTGGGAAGTTTGAAGCTCGAAGATGGAAGTCACTGAACCCCGAAACATAACTAAAGCAAAAACATTATTATTTTGAAGCTACTTTATTTTATGACGACTATTAATAATCAATATTAACTTCCATCCTCCCTCTTCCTGCTTCCCGCTCTTAATCAAGCTCTCTCTTCATTTCAAACTGTGATACCCAGTTTCTAAGGCCTATTGTATGTCCGAGAAACGCTGATGTATTTTCTGAAGTATCCTCTACGTTATTAGCAGATATAGGTTGTCCATCAGCCATCTCTCTTATCGCTCTGAAAAGCTGGGTTCCGATGCCCTGATTTCTGTAATTTTTATCAACGGCGATCTGATAAACTTTTCTTACTGCCGGGTTGTAAATGGCGTATCCCGCAAACTGTCCTTCTTTACAGGCTCCAAGGATTCTGCAATCTTTAAGAATACAGTCCAACACCGGTATTGAGCTCTGCCATGACGGTTCTACATCCCAGAAAGACCGGAATACCTCCCATTGAAAAGCTTCCAGTTCTTTTATGACGATCTCAGGATTTTTTTCTTTAAGATCAATAATTCCATTAAAACAAAGGAGTTTCCGAACAATCTTAAAACCTAAATTTTCATAAGCCCTAATGGCAGGATTATTTCCTTCGATCACTTCAAGGATCAGCACATCCGTTTTTCTCTCTTCGAATACTGGAAGCCTGTAATTATACATTTTTCTTACGAGCCCCTGTCCTCTGCATTCCTGGATGACTCCTGTTCCGGCATTATATACAACACGTTTTCCGTTTTCCTTTTTTTCAGCAAAGAGAATAAATCCTGCCAGCTTTTCTGATTCGAAAGCCCCTACAGACAATTTTGTATCTATTTTATCCGCTGTAATTTTTAATTCAAGCTGTTCTAATGAAAGGTGAAAGGGAACGATATAGTCTGAAAAAGACGTATTAAATACAGATAAAAGTTCTTCTGTACTGGTATTTTCTAAGCTTCTTATTTCCATACATCAATTTTAAATGATTTAGCATTAATGGAATGGGAAATTCCATTGGAGATTTTGTTGAACAGCAAAGATATAAAAAACCGTTCAGCCCCCTACCAATCGACATTGTTAAATGTTGCCCTCGGTAAACAATAAAAAAATGCCTCCGGATATCAGAGGCATTTATATGAATGTTTTAAACTGTGTGTAAGAGTTATTCTTTGATCAGCTTTTCATAAGACAGGCTTCCGTCTTTTAATGTGATCTCAAAATAGTAGATTCCAGGTTTCAGATCTCTGACATCTATGGTTTCTCCGTCAGGCTGCACGGTTCTGATCTTTCTGCCCGCAGTTTCATAAATATCGATAGATTTTATTTTATCTGCATTTTTAAAGCTCACTCTTTCTTTGGCAGGATTTGGATAAAGACCCACTTTCTTGCCTTCTGCAACAGTCTCACTTATCCCCAGTACGCCTCTCGTAAGTGCAGCATATCCTCTGGCTGCGTTATGGTAACCTAATAACTGATTCCCTGCTCTTCGGGCATAGAATACATTGATGGTAGAAGCGTCATTGGTAAACACATGATCTCCTATTCCTCCGGTAAGACTTCTGGTTGCTACAATGGTTCTTGTGGTTCCGGAAACATTATCAGTTGTAACGGTCCAGTCCTGTGCAGGGTCTGCCTGAGGAGTCGTCATTCCAATAAAATTAAAATCTCTGCTGGCAGAATTTGAATTATAAATAAATCCGTCTGATCCGCTGGCCATTCCGCCAGTATCTACTCCGTTTCCTCCGAAACCTATTCCGAGCATCGAATTGCTGTCACCGGTTAAAGTAAGGGTCACCTGAGTAGCCGTTGTTACAATCTTTACGGTCATGCCGGCAGCCGGAAGATTGACCGTTCCTGTCGAAAACTGTGCCCATACCAGATTGGCAAGAGCTAAACTGAATGTTAGTAAAACTTTTTTCATTTTAATTTTTTAGTAGGTTGATGATGTCTTTGTTGTTGGTCTGTAATGCATATTCAAAAGGGGTCATTCCCATCGAATCTTTCCTGGATTTATCTGCTTTATGTTTAAGCAGCAGTTCGATCAGCTCTTTATTCCCGAACTTTACGGCCCAGAACAAAGGCGTTGCTCCGGTAGAATCAGCGATGTTGGGATCAGCATTTTTACTTAACAGGTAAGTGGTCAGCTCTTTATTATATTTCACAGAAAGCCCGGCTAAAGCAGTTCCTTCCTGACTTTTATAATTGATATCTTTTACATTGTCCATCAAAAATTTAGCCACTTCCGTATTCCCTCTGTAGCAGGCAAGGATAAGGGGAGAAAAGCCATTTTCATTGGTTTTGTTAATGATATCCGGGTCCTGTTTCATGAGATCTTTCACTTCAGCTACCGTTCCGCTTCTGGCAATATCGAATATTGATTTTGTCTTTTCCTGGGCAGATGCAACAGAAAAATTCAGGAAAATACCGATGATAAGGAGTACGTTTTTCATTGTTTTGCCATTACATAATTATACTCCACTTTTACATTTTCTGCGACTTTCTTGGTCACCATTTTCGGAATGGTCACGTTGTGGTCTACAGGTCTTGCCATAAAGCTTCCCTGCATATATATTTTCCCGTCTTTGGCATAAACCGTCGCTGCAGAAGTAACCGCTTTATCTACTCCATGAAAATTCAGGGTTCCCTGAACGGTATATTTCTGTGGTGAAGCACTCAGTTTCGTTTTATCAAAATTGGCGATCTTTCCTTTGAAGGTTGCTTTAGGATATTTTGCGGTTTCTGCATAGCTTTCATTGAAGTGTTCTTCCATTAATTTGGTTTTAAAATGGAAGTTTTTCACCACTGAAACGGAAGCCATCTCACCGCTGTCGGCATTCAGGATCACCACATTATTATCATCCTTTGCGTACACATCTTCGAACAGCGGAACGGATGCCTCAAAGGTCACATTCCCTGTCTTAGTGCTGTATTTCTGGGCTGAAGCAAACCCGGTAAAAAACAGCACGGCACTCATTAATACTAATCTTTTCATATCAAATATTTTTTAATTTTCGGTAAGCCCATCAGCTTTCCATTTTATGAAGGTATTGATCTGGGTCTGTGATAAGGATCCGCCCTGTGGCATTTTTCCGGGATCTCCATTGGCTCTTTGTATCCTGTCGAGAATACCGTCTATATTATTCTTTACATCGCTGTACGTAACGAAAGGTTTAAAACTTCCTGCACCGTGGCAGCCGATACAGTTGTTATCCACAATGGTTTTCACCTCCGCATTGTATTTTACAGGTATTGTAATGGGTGTATTATCCGAAATCTCTTCATAGGTCCTGCTGTCACAAGCAATAAACAAAGCAGCTGATGACAATATGTATATTATCTTTTTCATATTAAAAAACTCTATAAAGGTTAAACCCAAAAAATATCTGCCCCTTTCCCCATTTGCCTGCTGCATTGGATAGATAGCCGATGTCTGAATTGATCTGGGAGTTCGAGAATAAAAGCTGGAACACATGTCCCCCGGTTTCTATATCCATCCCTAATGAAAGAGGATTTTTATAGTAACTGTGACTATCGAAATTCACAAAATACTCTGCGTTGAGAGAAATTCTTTTGGAAATTTTATAACGACCTCCCAATCCGGCCAGAAATTGATTTTTGTCTTCAATGGCTGGATCGTAAAGGTTTTTATGAATGTATGAAGGCGTTAGCTGCAGAGAAAACTTTTCGTTGAATCTTCTTGAGATAAGAGCCTGGGTAAGATAAGCAAGCCTGTCACCGAATTTCAGATAGGGATAGTTGTCTTTATCCAGATCGGTATTGACCGCCATCACATTGTAACCTACAATGTCCACAGGGCTTTTTTCAGTTTGTTTGATCAGCTTGTACTTGACAGCGCCTTCGAATGTTTTCATATTCGTTTCTCTGGAAAGACTTACTGAAATTCCGTCTGTGACACCGTAGATTACGCCTAATTTGGTAGAGGCGTCATCAAGGCCGAAAAAGTTTTTGAATCCTGTACTTATGTCCCCAAAACGGTGGGCCACCACAATGTACCATTCGTTTTTAGCGGAAAGTTTGGTGGATTGTCCGGTGACGATTTGTAAGGCTTTAAAAGCCGGCTGCGATACTTCTGCATTGGTTTTGAGTGTGTCAATATCTTTCAGCAGGTCTTCCTGCGCGGAGGCAAGACCTGATGCCAATACCGACAAAAATAAGAGAGTTTTTGTCATATACTATTTGAATTAAATTATGATATGACAAACTTATCGAGTTATAAAGTCAAAAGTAGGTGATAAAAGTCACCAGAGAAATTGTTTTTATCAATAATAAAGATAAAATCATTAAAACATCATATATTAGATTGATCTAACATTTTCATTTACAGGAATTTTAATGCCTTCCTTGGTCTGAATAATTTCACCTTCATTTTCAATCTTTTTTAAAACTCTGCTTACCACTTCCCTGGAAGTCCCCAAATTACTGGCAATTTCCCGGTGTGTAATCTTCAGAGGATTGTTTCCGGTTGCTGAAATCTGCTGACGGATATAGTTCAGCACTCTTTTGTCGAGCCTGTGAAATACGGCATCATTCACCATATTCATAACATCTGAAAAGCGTTTGTCGTATTCATGATAAAACACTCTGTTGATCTCCGGAAACCGGATGAGCCATTCATGGATCACTGAAACGGGAACCAGGATCACTTCCGATTCTTCTTCTGCAACGGCATATACTCTGCTGGTGCAATCTGTAAATATAGATGAGAAGGTCATCAGGCAGCTGTCGTTCGGTTTTATATAGTAATAGATGAGCTCCCTACCATCATTGAGGGTAAATACTTTTATAGAACCTTTGATCAGAAAGGGAACATACTTATTCTTTTGTCCTTCCCTGATAATTTCAGTTTTTGCTTTGATTTCTGTCACTACGGCATTTGCGTGCAGTTCATTTAAAAAATTTTCGCCCAAAAAACCGAATTTATTAAGAATAAATTGATTATTGATCATATCCGCTATATCATTTTCATAGCAAATATATAAAATTGAGCTATTCATATAATAGAAAAATAATATTCTTTCATTATCTCTATCAAAAACTTAACAATCTCTTAATTAATAAGTAAATTTTAAATCAAAAATAACATTTTAACTAAAATATATCATCTAAAAATCAAATAAACTTTGTTATGCTGGTATTAGATTGGATGATCCTTTGTACAAAAAAAATGCCCTGGTTTTCACCAGGGCATCCTTATGTATTGTAAGAAAAATCTTATGCTTGTACGTTGTTACCTCCTAATACGAAAGGCTCAACTTCTTTGATTTCTCCGAACTGCTGCTCGTAGTTAGCAATGTTCTGTTGAAGAGCAGATAATACTCTTTTAGCGTGAAGTGGAGCAAGAATGATTCTTGATCTTACTTTAGCTTGTTGAACACCCGGCATTAACTGGATGAAATCTACTACGAACTCAGATGGAGAGTGGTTTACCAATGCTAAATTAGCATAAACTCCAGCAGCTACCATTTCGTTCAATTCGATGTTGATGTTTCCGTCTTGTGGATTTTGATTGTTGTCCATTGTTATAAAATATGTTTTTAAAATTCGAAATTTGAGATTGTGAAAATATAAAAATAAATCCAAACCTCAAATTTCAAATCATTAATTTTAGTTAAGGTCTTCGAATTCTTTCTTAGAACCCACAATTACATTCTGATATTCTTTAAGACCTGTACCTGCAGGGATTCTGTGTCCTACAATTACATTTTCTTTAAGACCACTTAAGAAGTCAACTTTACCAGCTACTGCTGCCTCGTTAAGAACTTTCGTAGTTTCCTGGAATGATGCTGCAGACATGAATGACTTAGTCTGAAGAGCTGCTCTTGTAATCCCTTGCAATACAGGCGTTGCTGTAGCAGGAAGTGCTTCTCTTACTTCAACTAAGGCTTGATCTTCACGCTTCAGTTTGGAGTTTTCGTCTCTTAATTCTCTTGCTGTAATCATCTGACCTGGTTTGAATTCTTTAGAATCACCAGCTTCCACTACAACCTTAAGACCAAATACTCTGTTGTTTTCTTCCAAGAAGTCAAACTTGTGCTCCAGAGCTCCTTCCAAGAACTGAGTATCACCTCCATCTACGATAGATACTTTCGTCATCATCTGTCTTACGATGATCTCGAAGTGCTTATCGTCGATTTTTACCCCCTGAAGACGGTAAACTTCCTGGATCTCATTTACCAGATATTCCTGAACCGCCGTTGGACCTTTGATTCTTAAGATATCATCTGGTGTAATAGAACCGTCAGAAAGTGGTGCTCCTGCTCTTACGAAGTCATTCTCCTGAACAAGGATCTGGTTAGAAAGTTTTACCAAGTAAATTTTTCTTTCACCAGTTTTAGCTTCTACGATCAATTCTCGGTTACCTCTCTTAATTTTTCCGTAAGAAACTACCCCGTCGATTTCAGTAACAACCGCTGGGTTTGAAGGGTTTCTTGCTTCGAATAGTTCGGTAACTCTCGGAAGACCTCCAGTGATATCCCCTGCTTTTGCAGATTTTCTTGGGATCTTGATCAAGACTTTACCAGCCTTAATTTTTTCACCATCGTTTACCATTAAGTGGGCTCCTACCGGTAAGTTGTATGCTTTCTGCTCAACTCCTTTAGAATCTACCACTTTCAATGTAGGTACGGCTTTCTTATTTCTAGATTCAGAGATTACTTTCTCTTCAAATCCTGTCTGTTCGTCAATTTCAAGCTGGAATGAGATACCCTGAATAATGTCTTCGTATTCAACCTTACCTGCAGTTTCTGCAATGATTACCGCGTTATACGGATCCCACTTACAGATGACATCTCCTTTCTTCACTTTATCACCTGGCTTCACTGCTAATTCTGAACCGTAAGGTACGTTAGCAATCATCAATGGTGTTCTGGTTTCGTTATCCGCTACCAATCTAAATTCAGTTGAACGTGAAACAACTACCTCAGCAGTTTTACCGTTTTCATCTTCAGAAGTAATGGTTCTTACTTCGTCCATTTCAACGATACCGTCTCTTCTTGCAACGATAGATGGGTTTTCTGATACGTTACCTGCAGTACCCCCCTGGTGGAAGGTTCTCAATGTAAGCTGAGTACCCGGCTCCCCAATTGACTGTGCTCCGATAACCCCTACAGCTTCACCCATGTGGATCATCTTACCAGTGGCAAGGTTTCTACCATAACACTTCGCACAGATTCCTTTCTTGGTTTCACAAGTAAGTGGAGAACGAACTTCAACAGCTTCTAATCCTGCTGCTTCAATTTTCTTCGCTAATGCTTCATTAATTACCTGATCTGCTTCAGCGATTAACTCGTCTGATTCAGGATCATAGATGTTATGAAGAGAAACTCTACCTAAGATTCTTTCAGAGATCTTTTCAACGATCTCGTCATTTTTCTTAAGTGCAGTCACTTCAGTACCTCTAAGCGTTCCACAGTCGTCCTCAGTAACGATAACGTCCTGAGCAACGTCTACCAGTCTTCTTGTAAGGTAACCAGCATCGGCAGTTTTAAGTGCGGTATCCGCAAGACCCTTACGGGCACCGTGGGTAGAGATAAAGTACTCTAGAATCGAAAGACCTTCCTTAAAGTTTGCAAGGATCGGGTTTTCAATGATCTCCGCACCGGTAGAACCAGCTTTTTGCGGTTTCGCCATCAAACCTCTCATCCCTGATAACTGACGGATCTGTTCTTTAGAACCCCTCGCCCCGGAATCAAGCATCATATATACAGAGTTGAATCCACCTTGGTCAGATTTCATTCTGCTCATGATCATTTCAGTTAATCCAGCGTTGGTGTTTGTCCAAACGTCGATTACCTGGTTATAACGTTCTGTATCTGTAATTAGACCCATGTTATAGTTGGCTCTAATCTCATCAACAGTTTCAATAGATGTAGCAATCATCTTTTTCTTCTCAACAGGAACTACAATATCCCCAAGTGAGAATGAAAGACCTCCTTTGAATGCATTAGAATACCCTAAGTCTTTCATTGCATCCAGGAACTTCACTGTTGTAGGGAAATCAGTATCCGCTAAAACTCTACCAATGATATTTCTCAGTGATTTCTTCGTCAATAGTTCATTAACGTATCCTGATTGTTTTGGTACAATTTGGTTGAATAAGATTCTACCTAAAGAAGTTTCGATTAATTTTGTTGAAATCTCTCCGTTTTCTTTAACCGGTAGTCTACATCTTACTTTAGCATTTAAAGAAACTCTTCCTTCAGCATAAGCGATTTCCGCTTCTTCAGGAGAATAGAATGCAAGACCTTCACCTAAAACTTTCATATCTTCTGTAGAGCTCAATTCTTTGGTCATGAAATAAAGACCAAGAACCATGTCCTGAGAAGGTACTGTAATAGGAGAACCGTTTGCAGGGTTCAAGATGTTCTGAGAACCTAGCATCAATAACTGAGCTTCAAGGATCGCTTCAGGGCCTAACGGTAAGTGTACCGCCATCTGGTCACCATCGAAATCGGCGTTGAATGCTGTTGTTACCAACGGGTGAAGCTGAATCGCTTTACCTTCGATCATCTTAGGCTGGAATGCCTGAATACCCAGTCTGTGAAGGGTAGGTGCTCTGTTCAATAGAACCGGATGACCTTTCATCACATTTTCAAGGATATCATATACTACAGGCTCTTTTCTGTCGATGATTCTCTTTGCAGATTTCACAGTTTTTACAATTCCTCTCTCGATCAGTTTTCTGATGATGAACGGTTTGTAAAGTTCTGCTGCCATATCTTTAGGAATACCACATTCGTGAAGCTGTAAGTTTGGACCTACAACAATTACGGAACGCGCAGAGTAGTCAACCCTTTTCCCTAGTAAGTTCTGACGGAAACGGCCTTGCTTACCTTTCAATGAATCTGAAAGTGATTTCAATGGTCTGTTTGATTCAGATTTTACAGCAGAAGATTTTCTTGTATTATCGAATAATGAATCTACTGATTCCTGAAGCATACGCTTCTCGTTTCTCAAGATTACTTCCGGAGCTTTGATCTCCAATAGTCTTTTCAGACGGTTGTTTCTGATGATAACTCTTCTGTAAAGGTCATTTAAGTCAGAAGTTGCGAAACGTCCTCCATCCAATGGAACCAATGGTCTTAGTTCTGGTGGTATTACAGGAAGCACACGCATAATCATCCACTCCGGTCTGTTGATCATTCTTGTATTGGCACCTCTTAGTGCTTCTACAACGTTCAATCTTTTAAGGGCTTCAGTTCTTCTTTGCTTAGAACCTTCGTTGTGAGCTTTGTGTCTCAAGTCGAAAGACAATGCATCAAGGTTGATTCTTTTTAAAAGATCTTCTACAGCTTCAGCACCCATTCTGGCGATGAATTTGTTTGGATCGGAATCATCAAGATACTGGTTTTCCACAGGAAGCGTTTCCATGATGTCAAGGTACTCTTCTTCTGTAAGGAACTCCATGTTATCGAAGTCAGAACCGTCTAATTTTTTAGCAATACCCTGCTGAATCACTACATATCTTTCGTAGTAGATGATCATGTCTAATTTCTTAGAAGGAATTCCTAAAAGGTAACCGATTTTGTTTGGTAAAGAACGGAAATACCAGATGTGTGCGATAGGCACGACAAGGTTGATGTGTCCGATTCTCTCTCTTCTTACTTTTTTCTCAGTAACTTCTACCCCACAACGGTCACAAACGATCCCTTTGTAACGAATTCTCTTGTATTTACCACAAGCACATTCGTAATCCTTTACCGGACCAAAGATTTTTTCACAGAACAACCCGTCTCTTTCAGGTTTGTGCGTTCTGTAGTTAATAGTTTCCGGTTTTAAAACTTCCCCTCTTGATTCCTGAAGAATCGATTCCGGTGAAGCTAAACCGATGGTTATTTTATTAAATCTACTTGATTTATTTTTATTTGACATTTTTTAGATTTTAGATTTTGGATTATAAATTCTGGATTATAAATTCTGAATTGATTCAAAATTCAACATTCAAAATTTAAAATTATTCCTCAAGTCTTACATCAAGTCCAAGTCCTTGTAACTCGTGAAGTAATACATTGAATGATTCCGGAATACCTGGTTCAGGCATAGATTCACCTTTTGCAATAGCTTCATAAGTTTTCGCTCTACCAATCACGTCATCAGACTTCACTGTCAAGATTTCTCTCAAGATGTTAGATGCTCCAAATGCTTCAAGAGCCCAAACCTCCATCTCTCCGAATCTCTGACCTCCGAACTGAGCTTTACCTCCTAACGGCTGCTGAGTAATCAATGAGTAAGGACCGATAGAACGTGCGTGCATTTTATCATCAACCATGTGTCCCAGTTTCAGCATGTAGATAATACCTACGGTAGCCGGCTGAGTAAATCTTTCTCCAGTACCCCCATCATAAAGGTGAGTGTTACCGAATTTAGGAAGACCTGCTTTCTCTGTGTATTCAGTAATCTGATCAAGAGTAGCTCCATCAAAGATTGGTGTAGCGAACGTCATTCCCAGTTTCTGACCAGCCCATCCAAGAACTGTTTCATAAATCTGTCCGATGTTCATACGAGAAGGTACCCCAAGTGGATTCAATACGATATCTACCGGTGTTCCGTCTTCAAGGAATGGCATATCTTCTTCACGAACGATTCTTGAAACGATACCTTTGTTACCGTGACGTCCTGCCATTTTATCCCCTACGTTCAACTTACGTTTCTTAGCGATATATACTTTAGCCAATTTCATGATACCAGCCGGAAGCTCATCTCCGATTGAAATAGCAAATTTCTCACGGTTTTTAACTCCCTGGATATCGTTGAACTTGATTTTATAATTGTGAATTAATTGTTTAACCAATTCATTCTTATCGTTATCTACCGTCCAGTCTGCACCGCTTACGTTAACGTAATCTTCAACTGAAGTCAATAATTTGTGAGTGAATTTCACACCTTTACCGATGATTTCCTCATCAAGGTCGTTGGTTACTCCCTGAGAAGTTTTACCACCTACCAGTGTATTTAATTTTTCAATTAAAGTATTTCTCAACTCATCAAACTTAGCCTTGTAAGTGTTTTCAATCTCTTCAAGTTTAAGTTTTTCTTCAGTTCTCTTCTTTTTATCTTTAATGTTTCTAGAGAACAATTTTTTGTTGATCACAACTCCTCTTAGTGATGAATCCGCTTTCAATGAAGCATCTTTCACATCACCGGCTTTGTCACCGAAAATCGCTCTAAGAAGTTTTTCTTCAGGAGTCGGGTCAGATTCACCTTTTGGAGTGATCTTACCGATCATAATATCTCCAGGTTTCACTTCAGCACCGATTCTGATCATACCGTTCTCATCAAGATCTTTGGTAGCTTCTTCAGAAACGTTTGGAATATCAGCTGTAAGCTCTTCCATACCTAGTTTGGTATCACGAACTTCAAGAGAATATTCATCTACGTGGATTGAAGTAAACCAGTCTTCACGTACCACTTTTTCGTTGATTACGATCGCATCCTCAAAGTTGTATCCTTTCCAAGGCATGAACGCTACCACTAAGTTTCTACCAAGAGCCAATTCTCCGTTTTCAGTAGCATAACCGTCGCAAAGTACCTGACCTTTCTGTACCGTTTCACCTACTCTTACGTTTGGTCTTAGGGTAATAGTCGTACTCTGGTTGGTTTTTCTGAACTTAGTAAGGTGGTATGTTTTAGTAGCAGACTCGAATTGTACTAAATCCTCGTCGTCGCTTCTTTCATATTTAATAGTGATCTTATCAGCATCTACATATTCTACAAGACCTGTACCTTCAGCATTGATCAAGATTCTTGAATCTTTAGCAACCTGCTGTTCCAGACCTGTACCTACGATTGGAGCTTGTGGCTTCAACAATGGAACGGCCTGACGCATCATGTTAGATCCCATCAATGCACGGTTCGCATCATCATGCTCCAGGAATGGAATTAATGAAGCTGAAATACCAGAGATCTGGTTTGGTGCAACGTCGATAAGGTTAACCTGAGACGGCTCAACTACAGGGTAGTCACCATCTAGTCTTGCAATAATCCTGTCTGTTAAGAATTCACCGCTATCCGTTAATTCTACGTTTGCCTGAGCAATTACTTTATCTTCTTCGTCTTCTGCATTCAGATAAATAGGATCAGCAGATAGATCGATCTTACTATTTTCTACTTTTCTGTATGGAGTTTCGATGAAACCAAGGTTGTTGATCTTAGCATAAATACCTAAAGATGAAATCAAACCGATGTTTGGTCCTTCCGGAGTTTCAATCGGACAAATTCTTCCGTAGTGGGTATGGTGAACGTCACGAACCTCGAAACCTGCTCTTTCTCTTGATAAACCACCAGGCCCTAGTGCAGAAAGTCTACGCTTGTGCGTGATCTCTGATAGCGGGTTGGTCTGGTCCATGAACTGAGAAAGCTGGTTGGTACCGAAGAACGAGTTAATTACTGATGTTAATGTCTTAGCATTTACAAGGTCAAGCGGAGTAAAGATTTCGTTATCTCTAACGTTCATTCTTTCCTTGATTGTTCTTGCAATTCTTGAAAGACCTACACCGAACTGTCCTGCTAGCTGCTCTCCAACCGTCTTGATTCTTCTGTTAGATAAGTGGTCAATATCATCCACCTCCGCTTTAGAGTTAACCAATTCGATCAAGTGTCTTACGATAGCAATGATATCTTCTTTTGTAAGAACCTCAGTAGTTGTAGGGATATTAAGACCTAACTTTTTGTTTAGTCTGTAACGTCCTACTTCCCCTAATGAATATCTCTGCTCAGAGAAGAATAATTTCTCAATGATTCCTCTTGCCGTTTCCTCATCTGGTGGATCTGCATTTCTTAACTGACGGTAGATGTACTCTACTGCTTCTTTTTCAGAGTTCGTAGGGTCTTTCTGTAATGTATTCTGGATGATAGAGAATTCATTGCTGTTTTCTTTGTGAATCAGGATAGATTTCACACCAGCATCAAGAATAAGATCTAAATGTTCTTTTTCAAGAATCGTTTCTCTGTCTAAGATGATCTCGTTTCTTTCGATAGAAACTACTTCACCTGTATCTTCGTCTACGAAATCCTCGAACCAAGTGTTCAATACTCTCGCAGCCAATGTTCTTCCTTCCACTTTTTTAAGGGCAGCTTTAGAAACTTTCACTTCTTCAGCAAGGTCGAAGATCTGAAGGATGTCCTTATCAGATTCATAACCAATCGCTCTTAACAGGGTAGTTAATGGTAACTTTTTCTTACGGTCGATATACGCATACATTACGCTGTTGATATCTGTCGTAAATTCCATCCAAGATCCTTTGAAAGGGATAATTCTTGAATAGTACAGTTTAGTTCCGTTTGCGTGGTAAGTCTGTCCGAAGAATACACCAGGTGAACGGTGAAGCTGCGTAACAATAACTCTCTCAGCACCGTTGATGATGAAAGATCCACTAGGCGTCATATAAGGAACCGGGCCTAAATACACATCCTGAACCACAGTCTGGAAATCCTCGTGCTCAGGGTCTGTACAATACAATTTAAGTCTTGCTTTAAGAGGAACGGAATACGTCAATCCTCTTTCCACACACTCGTTAATTGAATAACGTGGAGAATCTACCAGATAATCAAGGAATTCCAATACAAACTGATTTCTAGAATCGGTAATTGGGAAGTTTTCCTGGAAGGTTCTGTATAAACCTTCGTCTGTTCTGTCTTCTGGAAGGGTATCAAGCTGGAAAAAATCTCTGAAAGACTCTAACTGGATGTCCAGGAAGTCAGGAGTGATAATTTTCCCTTTAGCTGATGAGAAGTTAATTCTCTGATTCCCCCTTGTTGTTGCTGTTGTTTTACTCATAAAACTTTTAAGAAAGGGTTAAAAAATATTTTGATTCATTCAAAAATATCAGAAGAAGACAAAAAGAGAAAAGACGAAAGAGAAAAGAATAAGTGTGAAAATTTTGGCGCAATTATCGGTCTTTATTCTTTGTTCTTTATTCTAAAAAGTCTTTGATCTAACTTCTAACTGCAACGCTGGTATATCTTTTCACAGCGTAATGCAAAATATTTTTATTACTTTTGAGGCGGAATGAGCCGCAGTATCTATATACAAGAAACCCCTTTCATTATTTTCCATGAAAGAGCTGATTTCCAATATTTTATAGATTTTCGTACAATGATTCGCGCCAAAAGAGGGACAAAATTACAAAAATTTATCCACATAGACAAATAAAACCACTTCATTTTGAGAACGTTAAAAGTATTTCAATAAGAAAGGCCATCCTTAGGGACGGCCTTTCATGTATAGATTATGAAAAATTACTTCACAATGATCTTATAAGATTTCACTGTTGACTTGGTTTCTATTTTCACCATATAGATTCCTGCCGGAAGTGAAGCCGTATTGATCTCAGCATTACCAGAGAATTTATCCGATCTTATCAACTGTCCTTGAGCAGAGAATAGGGTATAAACTCCTGCTTCTTCAGATCTTATATTAAGGTTTTCACCTGATTTTACAGGGTTTGGATATACCTTGATATCGTTAGCCTTTTCTGTAACATCAGGATCTGTAATTCCTTTTGCATTGGTCTTCATTGCATTTTTCAACAGAGTAGCATATGGTGAAAGCGGAGAATCCGGTGCTCCCCTCTTCACAAGGTCTGTATCTACAACCGCCTGAATACCATCTTTGTCAAGATCCACAATTCTGGAAATAAATCCTGCTCCGAAATCATCCAGATCTCCTTTACCAATCGCATACAGGTCAAAATCAATTCCGTTTGAATTCAAATCAATGAAATCCGGTTTATCATCATTATCTGTATTTTTCAGAGGATATTTCAGTATTCCTGAATCCGGAGAAGTTTCCAGGATATCCGCAATACCGTTAGTTCCTACTGCAACACCTTTATCAATAATACCGTTACGATCTGTATCGATCTGGTTAACAACTGATGTTGGAATACCGGATTCAAATAAATCTAAGACACCGTCATTATCAGAATCTAAATCAAGGTAGCTGGAAATTCCGTCTCCCAATACCTGAACCGGTCCGAATACTCCTTCCGTATCATCATCTTCAAACTTACCGTTTTTATCAAGATCTTCTAAAGCATCAGGAATTCCGTCATTATCAGAATCTAGATCACAAGCATCCACAATACCATCTCCATCTGTATCCAGTGTAGGCGATTTATCGTTTACAGCCGTACATCCTTCTGCACAGTCAGGAATACCGTTTCCGTTTAAGTCAATGCTGTCATTACCGTTCGGACACTGGTCAAAGCAGTTAGGTACCCCATCATTATCATCATCTCTGCTTGCAAACGCGTTGTAGATGTTATAGTTTTGAGGAATACGTACGCCGGTACCACTGTAGAAGGTCACTTTAATACGGTTGAAAGGCTTTGTAGACTTTCCGCCTACATAAAATTTATTGGAATCCGTAGTGAAAAAATTTCCACTGATCAAACTTCCCGTACTCGTGAAAGTATCCGTCTGTGTGTTATTATTGTAAAGTGTTACAGTAATATTTTCAAGAACGCTCACCCCGATAAGGTTAGCCGCTTTTTCCAAGGTAAATCCTGCATAGGTATTGGCAGGAAGTAAAGTATTGCTACTCACTGTAGCATAAGCTGAGAAGATACTCAGAAATGAAGCCGCAGGAAGTGTTGCCGTTGCATAATTGGAAGTATTAGTATCTACAATAGCAGACGCGTTGGTCATTTTAGCCAAAATAAGACCTAGAAACCCGGGACCTGAAGTCCAGTTAGATCCGGTTACAATATTACCGGGAATAGCAGAACCACTGGTCTGAATTTTATCATTACACTCGCAAGATGCAGGCTCTTCAAATGCATAGTACACTTTTAAAGATCCTAAATTAACCCCTACAGTCTGAGTAATTTTTAAACGTACTTCGTTGAATGGTTTGGTAGAAGTAAGGGTTACCTTTTGTTTTCCTGAACCGAAGCCTAAAACTTTGATATTAATCAGTCCACCCCCATCAAATAGTGTTTTGGAGTCCTGAAGCTGTCCGTATAAATAAGTTTCTACCGTAATATTTTTAAGGAATTCCGCACTTAACAATTTTCCTTCATCGTCAGGAGAAATTACAAAACCGGTTTTGTTTCCGGCAGGATAGACTTGATTTTTATCTAATACCCCTACTGAATAAGACCCAAGAAGCCCTACAGGCAATACAACAGATCCATAAGAGTTTTTATCTCCATCTCCTATTCTCTCTTTATTCTGAATAAATGAAAGCGGAGCCAGGAAACTGCTGCTTCCGGATACATTACCATCTACCCCACTTCCCGCTATGATGTCGTCACAGATACCATTCTGGTCAACAGGTACTTTGGCAGGATCGAATGCAAATGCATAATACACATTCATTGAACTGAATACAGACAGTGCATTCGTTTGATATAATCTTACTTCATTAAACTCCTTTGTTGTTTTTAAATGAAGAAAAATTCTGTTCTTGCTTCCACCGAATGCAGGAACAGATAATAAAGTACTGCTGGTAGTCGTTTCCTGCAGCACTCCATTTTTGTAGGTACTGATTCTTAGTGAACTTAATAAATCTACCGTAATGAAACTTGTCCCAAGATCCACATTAAATCCGGTGACATATCCGGCCGGATAAGTCATGTTTGTATTCTTTACAGAAATACCGTTTCCACTTAAAAGGGAAGCGAAATTCCCCATGCTTACACTGTTGTCAAGGTTTGCATCCACTACCGGATTCATACTTCCACTATAGCATGCCAGACAGATTCCTGAATTGTTAACAGGCTTTGCCTCTACCCCCATCCCACGGATAGGTTCGTACCCTTTTTGAGCAGATATCGCTGCAGACATCATGAATACCATGAGTAGTGCCGCCAATCTATCGAATAATTTTTTTGCCATTGTTTTGTTTTTATTTTATGTTAAAGATTTGTGTTTCTTATTATAAATTCTGCCACCCGTAAGTAGTGTTATTGGTTTGTCTGCAGCCCACGAAATTACCCGATGTCACACCCAGCACAGTGGTCACCTCATAAATGATGGATCCCGCATTACCGGCATCACAGGTAGGTCTTGCAGCCGTGGATTTAATCTGAACCGCCTTGCTTACTTCAAGATCTGCGTAGTTGGTGGAATTGGGATTCATATTGATCCCTACATCGGTAAGCACTGTCCCTACAGCTCCCTGTCCGGAAAACACCTGTGTCGTGTTGGCATAGGTAGATTGGCTCCCTTGGGAGGTTCCCCCGATTCCTATTGCGATAGAACCTGTTCCGGCCACCGTATTGTTGCTGCCAAAAGCGAAATTATTCAGTGTGACCGTGTTATTGGCTCCAAAAGCAAAACCACCTCCTGAAGCATCATTGGAATATCCTACGGCAACTGCTACAGAGTTTCCTGTTTTATTAAATCCTCCGAAAGCGAAGTTATTGGCAGATACCGCTGTATTTCCGGCACCAAAAGCCTTCCCCCCACTGCTCACTATATTGGCTGATCCGATAGCAACTCCGGGAAAATTGGCCGCTGAAGCAGTTGCTGTATTTCCTCTTCCAAGCGCTATATTATTGGAAGTAGCATTGATTACATTCGTGCTTCCCCATGAAAGGCTGGAACCATTTTCCCCTCCTCCTGACAAACCTCCTGCAGCATCCAGAACCGCATGAACTTTATTGGCCGTGATCATGACAAGGTCAGCAGTTCCTTTAGTTCCCAGATAATTGGCGGACGCCGGTGCAGCTCCCAACACCTCTGCTGATGTAGAAATTTCACCACTGGCATTTCCTTTCACCTGCCATTCTGTGCCGGTCTGTTTTTGCCATTGTGTTCCGTCAAAATAATAATATCCCGGAGTGGTAATATTGACCGTCTGTCCAGCCGGTGCAATGTCTGCCAATGTCACATAGACCAATGCTCCTATCTGAGGAGTGCCATATGTTTTTTTGTTCAGCTCAGTCTCAGTCAGTCTTGGAGCAATAATCCCATCCATTTTTGTGGTGACTGAAGGAGATCCAACCACATCCAGGGTTGCCTGGCCTTGATTGGTATTAATTCCTACTTGTGCGTTTACCCCAATATACAAGGACAAAGCCGCGAGCGTTAATAATCTGTTTTTCATTTTTAGTGATATTTGTCTTTTTTTGTGTGTTTTATTTTTCAGAGGAGGCATACCTTATCTTTTTACACCCTGGTCCGGAGTGGAAAATGCTTATTTTTCGTTAAAGTATATGGATGGTAGTGTCTGCCTGCGGTTGGGTTAAGATAATTTATCAGGAAATTCAATAATAGAATCAAAACCTCCCAGACTTTTAGAATCTTCGACGGAATAGCTGACTGATGTTCCGTATTGTCCAACTTTCATATCATCAGATGCAAGATCTGAATGATGACTTGTGCACAGTTTATCGGATGTCATAAAAGAAAGGATTTTCTTTAAAGAATCATTGGAAACCAAAGCAGGACGGATAGATTCCGTACTCCCGGTTTTCCCATGATATGCGTTTCTGAAACTCATCTTATTCTTCTGCTGTTCTCTATCAGTACTCATTTCCGGGGAAATGTTGCTGACAGCAGGAATACATGGTTCAATAGCAGGGCTTACCACTTTATCTTTTCCTGAGCTATCTGTATGGTTTTCAAAAGAATCTGGTTTATGAGAATAGCATAAGGAAACAGTAGATTGTTGTACTGTTGAAGATATGGTGCTTAGACTTCCTATCTGCATTGCAGCCAGCATACTGATACAATATGCTACAGCAGAGCCATAGAAGATAAAGTAACTTCTTTTCAAATGGTGTGTGTTTTTTTCGGTACAAATATAGTAATTTTTCAATCAAAACAATATTTTAATATTAAATTTTAATATAAAATATACAATTCTATGAATAATAAATATTTAATTATGTTAATTTTAATAAAATCAATAATCATATTCAAATATACCACAACACACGGTAAACATATTCAAATACCGTTGGGAAATATTTACGGTTTTGAAATATCATAAAAATAAAAAAAGCCCGGACATTACTGTCCGGGCTTCCTATTTTATAGTAAATTGAATTATTTCAATTCTACTTCAGCACCAGCTTCTTCTAATTGCTTCTTAAGAGCTTCAGCTTCGTCTTTAGAGATTCCTTGCTTGATAGCAGCAGGAGCTCCGTCTACGATATCTTTAGCTTCTTTAAGACCAGCACCAGTTAAATCTTTTACTAATTTAACGATAGCCAATTTAGAAGCACCTGCAGACTTAAGAATTACGTCGAATTCAGTCTTTTCTTCAGCAGCTTCACCTGCACCACCTGCAGCAACTACTACAGCAGCAGCAGCTGGCTCAATTCCGTACTCATCCTTAAGGATAGTAGCTAATTCGTTTACGTCTTTTACAGTTAGGTTTACTAGCGTTTCAGCTAAATTTTTTAAATCTGACATTGTTGTAATGTTTTTGTTGATTATTTATTTAATTTTTTGAGAGTAATTATTCAGCAGCTGGCGTTTCGTCAGTGCTTTCTGCAGCAGGAGCCTCTGTAGCTTCAGCAGCAGGAGTTTCTTCTACAGCAGGTGCAGCAGCTTCTTCAGTTGCAGTTTCTACTGTTTCAGATTTGTTTTGAAGAGCAGAAACAACTCTTTGAATTGGAGACTGAAGTAATCCGATGATTTCACCGATCATTTCTTCTCTAGACTTAATGCTTACTAGCGCATCAAGGTTGTTGTCACCAACATAGAAAGTTTCCTGAACGAAAGCAGACTTTAAAGCCGGCTTCTCTTCTTTTTTTCTAAAGTCTTTGATTAATTTTGCAGGAGCATTAGCTGTTTCAGCAATCATCAAAGCAGAGTTACCTTTGAAAGTTTCAAACATTTCAGAGAAATCTACTCCGTCAATTTGCTCCATTGCTTTTTGTAAAAGTGTATTTTTCACCACTTTCACTTTGATATTCTGCTTGAAAGCCTGTCTTCTGAAGTCAGAAGATTTAGCAGCGTTCAAACCGTCTAGATCTGCTACGTAAACTACTTTCGCATCCTGAAGCAAATCTTTGATCTCTTGTATTGCTACAACTTTTTGGTCTTTTGTCATTGTCTTAAGGATTATTATTAGTTAACAGATTTACTATCAATTGCAATACCCGGGCTCATTGTAGAAGAAAGATAAACACTCTTCACATAAGTACCTTTAGCAGCAGTTGGTTTCATTTTGATCAATGTCGAAATTAATTCCTGAGCATTTTCTTTGATCTTAGCAGCATCGAAAGATACTTTACCAATACCAGCATGGATAATACCATACTTGTCTACTTTGAAATCAATTTTACCTGCTTTTACTTCAGCTACTGCTTTACCAATTTCCATGGTTACAGTTCCTGATTTAGGGTTTGGCATTAAACCTCTTGGACCTAATACTCTACCTAATGGACCTAATTTACCCATAACAGCTGGCATCGTAACGATAACGTCAACGTCTGTCCAACCTTCTTTTATTTTCTGTAAATATTCGTCAAGACCTACATAGTCAGCTCCAGCTTCTTTAGCTTCAGCTTCTTTATCTGGTGTAACAAGTGCTAAAACTTTAACATCTTTACCAGTTCCGTGAGGAAGAGATACTACACCTCTTACCATTTGGTTTGCTTTTCTTGGATCTACACCCAATCTTACAGCGATATCTACAGAAGCATCAAACTTCGTAGTGTTTACTTCTTTTACAAGAGCAGAACCTTCTTCAAGGCTATAGATTCTTCCTTTTTCTACTTTGCTTAAAGCTTCCTTTTGCTTTTTAGTCAATTTTGCCATTTCTATTAGTTTTAAGCGTTAAAAGTTGGTTTAGTTCCTGTTACTCTTAATCCCATAGATCTAGCAGTACCTGCAACCATAGAAACTGCAGAATCGATTGTAAAGCAGTTAAGGTCAGTCATTTTATCCTCAGCGATTTTCTTCACCTGATCCCAAGACACAGAACCTACTTTGTTTCTGTTTGGTTCACCGGAACCTCCCTTGATCTTAGCTGCATCCATCAATTGGATCGCTGCAGGTGGAGTTTTAATAACGAATTCAAAAGATTTGTCTTCGTATACTGTAATTACTACAGGTAAAACTTGCCCTGGCTTATCTTGGGTTCTCCCGTTAAATTGCTTACAAAACTCCATGATGTTCACACCTGCAGAACCCAATGCTGGACCTACTGGTGGAGAAGGGTTAGCTGCGCCACCTTTCACCTGAAGCTTTACCATTTTAAAGACTTTCTTAGCCATTTTTAATTTTTTTAGTTTGAATAATTAATGAGTTTGGAAGCATTTATTATTCAGCAGATTACCGACTCACATACAGTAAATCTACTTTTCGGACTGCAAAATTATGAAATATTTTTGAATTAGCAAATGGAATGTGTTGATTTTTAGAAAGAATTACAAATAATTATTTTTTTTCTACATTTACAAAAAACGAAATCTATGAAACTGAAATATATACTTTTAAGTATTTTTCTACTGTTTTGTTTTAGCATCAAAGCGCAAAATGAGTTTACCACCATATGGAAACCAAGCAATACAGGTTCTCTGTCTACTCCCAGCACGTCTACTCAAATTCTGTTTCCAGGCGTAGGAACCAACTATAAAATCTATTGGGAAGAAGTAGGGTATCCTGCCCACAACGGAACATTGAATAATGTAACTACCGTATTGGGGGTTCCTCTTTTAATTGATTTTGGGACATCGTATAATCCAGTAGCCAATAATGCGACCTACACTCTAAAGGTAAGTCCGGAAAATGGAAGCTTTCACCGGATCTGTTTTTACACTACCTCTACAGCCGTTCGTGGTGACATTTACAAAATCATTGATGTAGCCCAATGGGGAAATATTCAATGGTCGAGCATGGAAAATGCTTTTTTTTATTGTGAAGAAATGGATGTTACAGCCACAGATATTCCTCTTTTAAGCTACCTTACCAATATGTCAGGGATTTTTGCGGGATGCTACAAACTGGTAGGAAATTCTTCTTTCAGTAACTGGGATGTTTCTCATGTGACCAAAATGCACCAAAGTTTCTATTTTGCCAAACTATTCAATCAACCTATCAGCAGCTGGGATATTTCCAATGTCACGGATATTTCATTGATGTTTATGGCGGCAGGGCAGTTTAATCAGCCTGTAGGAAACTGGGATACTTCAAATGTTACCAATATGCAATTTACTTTTTCATCTGCATCTGCGTTCAATCAACCTCTTTCCAGCTGGAATACTTCAAAAGTCACCAATATGAACGGACTGTTTTTCGGCACTGCAGTATTCAATCAGCCTATTGGAAATTGGGACACTTCAAATGTTAAAGATATGAGTTACCTGTTTTCAGATGCACTGATGTTCAACCAGCCCATTTCAAACTGGGATACCTCTAAAGTGACGAATATGCGTTATATGTTTCATAAAACGTATAAGTTTGATCAGCCTATAGAAAACTGGGATACTTCAAATGTTACGGATATGTCTGGTCTATTCAGTGAAAGTAAACTTTTTAACCAACCCATAGAAAGCTGGAATACTGTAAAGGTGACCAATATGGCGAATATGTTCAGCTTGTCTGAAAAATTCAATCAGCCTATAGGAAACTGGAATACTTCAATAGTTGCCGAAATGAGCTATATGTTTACGCATGCCTTGGTTTTTAATCAGCCTATAGGAAACTGGGATACCTCAAATGTAACCAATATGTATGGTATGTTTAGTGATAACACTATTTTCAATCAGCCTATAGGAAATTGGGATACGTCAGCAGTAAAGGATATGCGGACTATGTTTAAAAATGCCACAGCTTTCAATCAGGACCTGGGAACCTGGAATTTGTATGCGGTTACCCAAATGAATGCTATGCTGGATTTCTCAGGTTTATCCTGTACTAATTACAATACTACATTACAGGGCTGGGCCAACAGCATTTCCAGTCCCAACGCAATGTCCCTGGGCGCCTCCGGATTAGTTTACTCCACTCCTCAGGCATTATCAGCAAGAAACGGTCTGATCAATTTTAAAAACTGGACCATTACCAATGACACCTACAATCCGGAATGTAATATGCTTTCCACTTCTGAGGTGAGAAAAAGTAATTTAAGTATATATCCGAACCCGGTAAAGAATACCCTCTTTTTCACAGAAAACCTGTCTGATATAGAAATCTACACTTTAGAAGGAAGACTGTTAAAAAATAATCTGACTGGAAAACAAGCAGATGTTTCAGCACTGCCGAAAGGAATTTATCTGCTGAAAGCAACAGATAAAGCTCAAAATATAATACATAAAAAATTTATAAAGGATTAATTCAGACACAGCCTGCCTATTTTGAATTTTCTCCACAGTAATGATCAGTCTCCTTACTTTTTGTCTCATCATTACAATATATTTATGGCACTAAAAAAGCCACATCATCAGATGTGGCTTAATATATAGGTAAAAAGATCTTCGATTAAAATCCAGAAGGCTTGTTCACTGTACGTGCAGAACCGTTTGTTCCTCCGAGATCAGTATTGATATCGGTGATATTCTGCTTTGTGATCAGTCTTTTATAGGCCATCAGATAAAGATCTACTGTAAAATTATTATATGTTCTTCCCGGATTGGCAGAAGTGAGGGCAATAAGCTTACTGTCTGTAAACCTTGCTCTGACATGCCATGTCCCTTTACTTTTAAATGCAGTCACGTCCGGAGATCCCTGTCTGTTGTCATTCGTTCCGTTATCACCATAGTCCAATGCTACGTTGGTGGTTCCGTCATTCATTTTAAATGAGTAATTGTGAACTACGACAAGAAATTTATCTGCATCAATCTTGGTGTCGTAATCTGTAATGCCTGCTCCCGAAATTCCGGTAAGAGAAAGTTTGAGATAATTAAACAGCCCGCTGCTCTCCAAAGTTGGATCATAAAGCTGAAGTGAATTTTCAGAAGTAGCCAGAAAGCTCCCTCCGGTCATTGTAGGTTCTCCCGGACTTCTAAGATACAAAGTGTTTGTATAGGTTTGACCGTTGACGTCCAATGTTTCTTTTGGATCGGTGGTTTTAATTCCTACTCTTCCGGACTGGGCATTCATCATAATTCCCAGAAATACTATCATTACAATATAAATTCTTTTTTCCATGATCATCATTATTGAAGCCCTAAAGGCGTGTTAGTTGAAACTCCTGAATACACCGGTGAAGCCGAAGCCGAAACAGATCCTGTGAATGTTCCCCATTCTTTTACCAGAGATTTTTCAAAGACATTAAGGGTAAGCGTCCATGTTCCGTTTGTAGAAGATACCGTGCCCGCCCCCTTAAAGCTTAAATTGACGGCATGATAGGTCTTTCCTCCACTAGTCACCTGAGTCACTTCTGTAGAATAAGCCCCGAAAGACTTAGGATTTGTGGATGTATTCACTGCTGAAACAGCATTTGAAAAAACAGCACCGGTGATCGCTACAACATATTTACTGGTTTCTAAACCTGTATTCAGATTAATAACTTCGTCCTGGCTTACATTTTTCAGAATAACATTATAGGTATTAACCGGTGCTACGTTACGCAGCGATATGTCAAGCATCTTAATTTTTCCCACAGGAGAAGTGTCCTTTGAACGGGTCAAAAGAAAATAATTTCCTCTTGCCGGTGAGTTTACAGTATCTACAAGATAAGACTCTACCAGAGTTTCTCCCGCTACATCTAAAGTTCCCTGAGGATTTGCAGTATTAATTCCAACCTGAGCTCTTGCGGCAAAAAAAGTACCCGCCACAAGAAAGAATGTGGTCAATTTTTTCATTATGTTATGTTTTTTATTGAAGTAATGGAGCTGCAGCTGCACCTGTGGTGGAAGCACCCAGATCCTGTGTAGTATTAAGTTCTTTTGCATAGGCTTTGTCAAAAACCAGTAAATTCAACGTCCACTCTCCGGTAGGAAAAGAGCTGTCCGGAGCAAAGCCCTGGTAGTCTGCTTTCAGTTTCCATGTTCCACCGGAAGAATAAGCAAAAATCTGCGGTACCGGTGTCAGCCAGTCTGCCGAATAGGTTCTTACCGCCTGTGTAAATCCGAAAGAAGAAATCACCACAAGAAATTTGTTTGAATTGATCTTTGTATCAAACTGATTCACCCAGTCTTTATCTGTAGGATCGCAGGTGATTTTAAACTGAATAAGATTGATGGGTGCCGGAGAATTGGGTACAAAAGTATCATTGTAAGCCGTAATTTTGTTTTCCGGAGCGGGAGATTTGATCACGAAAGTATAATTTTCATCAGCTCCTAACTTTTCTAAAGGTTTTTTGAAGATCATTCCTGAAGTCTTCATCGTTCCGTTTACTGTCAGATCTTTTTCAGGTTTAGAAGTGTTTATGCCAACCTGAGCGTTCATGAGTGCAGTGCATGCAAAAAGCACCATCGAAATAATTTTAGTCATTGAACTTGTGTATGTGTTTGTTTTTTTTTACTAATCTTTTATTATTTTATCTCTTTAGTGTCCTGAAAAACACAGTAATTGACCATACTCTGCAATGCGCAGGTATAACCATTTAAAAGGATAAAACTTTATGGATTAACTTGATACTACTTTACAAGAAGCATGCCACATGAAAATAAATCAAAAAATAAATCTTTATCTCGATAAAAATCTATCAATTTATCACAAATCAGTGAAAATTAAATAAAAACAAACCCTCTTTTATACGAAGTTTACAATGAAAATTTATTAAAGTATACCACTTTAATAAATTGAGATCAATTTTAAAGTTAAAGCACAAAAAAAGACCGCTGAAAAGCGGTCTTCCTATATTTTGAAAGTATGAATTATACTTTTTCTACCTGCATATAGCTCAACTCCATTGGAGTTTTTCTACCGAAGATCAATACAGATACTTCGATTTTCTTCTTGTCTTCAAGAATCTTCTCAACAGTTCCGTTGAATCCATTGAAAGGTCCGTCAATTACTTTAACGTTTTCACCTACAATGTATGGGATCTCAACATCGCTTGCAAACTCTGAAAGCTCATCCATTCTTCCCAACATTCTGTTTACTTCAGACTTTCTCATGGGAACAGGATCACCTCCTTTCGTTAAGCTAAGGAAAGATATTACTCCCGGAATATTCTTAATCGCGTGAGGAATTTCACCCATCAGATCAGCTTCGATCATCAGGTATCCAGGATAGTAAGGCTTCTCTTTAGGAACTTTTTTACCGTTTCTAATCTGTATAACCTTTTCCATAGGAATAACCACTTGAGTAACGTACTGCTCAAACCCTAGACGTTTGATTTCTGTCTCAATATAGTTTTTCACTTTATTTTCCTGTCCGCTGATTGCTTTCAGCACATACCATTTCAATTCGCTCATTATGGGAAAATACTTTTTTAGTTGAACACGTTAATTAGCATTCCAATTATGTTGCTGATTGCTTTTGAAAACAATTCATCAACTCCAAAGGTAAACAATGCCAAAATCACCGTAGCTATAGTTACTACAATAGTGGAAGACTGAAGATCAGCCCACTTTGGCCATTCAACTTTATGTCTGAATTCGTTATAAGAACCTTTTAAAAAATCAACAAATGAACTCATAATTAATATTTGCACGGGCACAAGGATTCGAACCCTGATCAACGGTTTTGGAGACCGGTATCCTACCATTGGACGATGCCCGTAGATAAAAAGCTTCCGAGAGTTTCCCTTCGGAAGCTTTATTTATTTTAAGATGATTAGTCTAAGATTTCAGTTACCTGACCTGAACCAACTGTTCTACCTCCTTCTCTGATCGCAAATCTAAGACCTACGTTAAGAGCGATTGGCTGTAACAATTCTACAGTGATCTCTAAGTTATCACCAGGCATTACCATTTCTACACCTTCTGGTAAGAAGATCTCACCTGTAACGTCAGTAGTTCTTACGTAGAACTGAGGACGGTACTTGTTGTGGAATGGAGTGTGACGTCCACCTTCTTCCTTAGAAAGGATATAAACAGAAGCTTTGAATTTTTTGTGTGGCTTAACAGAATCTTTCTTAGCGATTACCATACCTCTCTTGATGTCAGTTTTTTCAATACCTCTCAACAATAGACCTACGTTATCTCCAGCTTCACCTCTGTCAAGGATTTTTCTGAACATCTCAACTCCTGTAATAGTAGAAGTTAATTTTTCTTCACCCATACCGATGATATCAACAGGATCACCTGTATTGATAATACCAGCCTCGATTCTACCAGTTGCAACAGTACCTCTACCTGTAATAGAGAATACGTCTTCGATTGGCATCAAGAAAGGCTTATCAGTATCTCTTGGTGGTTGCTCGATCCAAGTATCAACAGCATCCATTAATTCTTCAACGCTCTTGAACCACTTGTCTTCAGTATCAGGAGTAGCTGCTGTAGCTGCTGTAAGAGCACCTAGTGCAGAACCTTGAATTACTGGAGAGTTATCACCGTCGAATTCGTAAGTAGACAATAAGTCTCTAAGTTCCATTTCAACAAGCTCTAATAACTCAGCATCATCTACCATGTCAACTTTGTTCATGAAAACAACGATTCTAGGTACGTTTACCTGACGACAAAGTAGGATATGTTCTCTAGTCTGAGGCATAGGACCGTCAGTTGCAGCACATACTACGATAGCTCCGTCCATTTGAGCAGCACCAGTTACCATGTTCTTTACATAATCCGCGTGACCTGGACAGTCAACGTGAGCATAGTGTCTTTTTTCAGTTTCGTATTCGATGTGAGCAGTATTGATAGTAATACCTCTTTCTTTTTCTTCTGGAGCAGAGTCAATTGCAGAGAAGTCTTTTTTCTCAGCAAGACCTTTGCTAGCTAATACAGCAGAAATTGCAGCTGTAAGAGTAGTTTTACCATGGTCAACGTGACCAATAGTACCAATGTTCAAGTGTGGTTTGTTACGATTAAACGTTTCCTTTGCCATGATTTAAAATTATTTATTTTATTATTTTTCAATTTTTCGGTGTGCAAATATAATGATTTTTTTAAATACCAAAACCTTTTTCATTAAAAAAGTTTTAATATTCAAATCAAAGAAGCACAAACCTTATATTTCAATGTATTGAGACTGCAAATTTACACAAATTTCCGGATTGAAAAAAATCATCTCTACCCTTTTTACTCCAAATGATAAAGTATCTGATTCGTTCTGAATAGTATAGAACCCAAAAATATTTTTTTATCAACAAAATTTACCCTAAAAAAACCGCTTTTAATGTTTTCTCGTACATACTATAAACCATTAAAAATAATATTATGAGAACAGTATTACACTTCTTTCTGGTCCTGATGACCGTGACGACTTTTTTTTCGTGCGACAACTCCGATGATCCGATGATGATGCCGGACAGCAATGTGACCGGACCAGATCTTATGGCTTACGGACTTACAGGAATGAATGAACTAGTTTCTTTCAATGCCAATAATCCCAAAACATTTGCTGCTAAAACAGCCATTACAGGAATTACAGCAGGAGAAAAATTAATGAGTATAGATTTCAGACCGGCTACCGGAGAATTATATGCTCTTTCTAATGCCAGCAAATTATACATTATTAATACAGCCAGCGCCTCTGCAAGAATCGTAAGCAGTACGGCTTTCACACCTGCAGTTTCCGGAACGATAGCTTCTATCGACTTCAATCCTACGGTAGACAGAATCCGGTTAGTGAGTAATACAGGACAAAATTTAAGACTTCACCCTGAAACCGGAGCTGTGGCAGCAACGGATACCAATATCTCCGGTACCGGAACGCCAAGTATTAACGGAGTAGCCTACACGAACAGCAAAGCAGGTGCTTCATCCACTATCCTCTACGATATTGATCCCGTAGCCGGAAAGTTATTTAAGCAGGATCCTCCGAATAACGGAACTTTGGTAGAAGTAGGAAGTCTTGGGGCTACCTTCTCGGGACAGGCTGCTTTTGATATTAAATTTGATAACAGTACGTCTTTACTTGCCTTAAACGAAAAATTACATGTCCTGGATCTGAATAGTGGTAAAGCTACTTTTATAGGATCATTTCCACAAGCTGTTATAGATCTTGCGATTCCTACTGAAGCAGTAGCTTATGCCATCGACAATTCAAATAATCTGCAGATATTTAACCCTAACAGCCCGATGCCGGTTTCAAAAACAGTGGCCGGACTTCAGACCGGAGAAAATATTTTAGGAATCGATTTCCGCCCTTTGAACGGGCAATTGTATGCTTTAGGAAGTTCAAGCAGAATTTATACGATTAATTTAGGAACCGGGGCTGCTACGGCTGTAGGGAGCTCTCCTTTCGCCACTTTACTGGCAGGAACGGATTTCGGATTTGATTTCAATCCAATGGTTGATAAAATACGCGTAGTAAGCAATACCGGACAAAATCTTCGTTTGGATCCTGTTACCGGAGGGATCACAGCAGTAGACACAGCCATCACTCCAGTTACGGCAATGATCGGAGCTGCCGCTTATACCAATAATTTTGCAGGAGCTACGTCTACTACTCTATTCGTGATCGATCATAATACAGATAAATTATACCAACAAACGCCTCCCAATAACGGAACTCTGGTAGAAACCGGTTCTTTAGGCATCAATATTACGAATGCTAACGGTTTTGATATCGGCAGTGTAAGCCAGAAAGCCTATCTGATGGCTACGGTGGGAACCTCAACAAAATTATATACCGTCAATACGACATCGGGAGCTGCTACAGCCGTTTCTGATTACCCTAATACAGTAAAAGCTTTTGCCGTAGGATTAGGATTTTAAAAGACTCATAATAATTATTTCGATACCAAGAAGCGCGGAAAACTATGTTTTCCGCGCTTCACTTAATATAGATAGAAGAAATATTAAATCTGTTGGGACTTCTTCGTCCTGTTGAAGATCCAGAAGATAATCGGGAAGATCAACAGGGTTAATACGGTTGCTGTAATCAGTCCTCCGATAATGACAATAGCTAAGGGTTTTTGGGATTCCGAACCGATGCCTGTGGATAATGCAGCCGGCATCAATCCTATCGAAGCCATCAGGGCAGTCATGATAACAGGGCGGGTTCTTGATTTTACCCCGTTTAATATGGCATTATCTAAAGTCAGTCCGTTCTTGACATTCTGATGGAACTCTGTGATCAGGATGACTCCATTCTGGATACAGATTCCGAGCAAAGCAATCATTCCTACCCCTGCGGAAATTCCGAAATTCATTCTGGTCAGATGAAGGGCAATAATTCCCCCGATCAGTGCGAAAGGCACATTCGCCAATACAAGTAACGAGTCTTTCATATTTCCAAACAGGATAAACAACAAGAAAAATATTCCCAGAATACTGATTGGAACCACCTGTGCCAGTCTGTGTGAAGCTCTCTGCTGGTTTTCAAACTGACCTGTCCATCCGATGGAATAACCATCCGGAAGATCAATATTTGCTACTTTTTTCTGTGCATCGGCAATCGTACTTCCTAAGTCACGGTCACGGATCGAGAATTTAACTCCGATGTATCGCTTAATATCATCTCTGTAAATAAATGCGGCTCCGTTATCTTTTACAATGGTACTGATCTCTTTCAGCGGAATTTTTGCACCGCCCTGTGTAGGGACCATTAATGAAGCAATATCATTCTCATCTTTTCTGTATTCCTGGGAGTAGCGGAGACGGATTGGGAATTTTCTTTCACCGTCAAACATTTCTGAAGCGGTTTTCCCACCAAAAGCCATTTCCAGTACAGACTGTGCATCATCTGGCATCACGCCGTAAGCCGCCATTTTATCTCTGTCCAGCACCACACTTACTTCCGGTTGTCCAATATTTTTAATGATTCCCGGATCTTTTACTCCGTCTACATCTTTGATCTGTTTCAACACCTGATCTGCCAGTTTATCTAAAGTTTCCAGATTGTCTCCATAGATTTTGATCCCGTTTTCCGCTTTGAAACCGGCTACGGCTTCTGCTACGTTATCTGAGATCGGCTGGGAATAATTAAAGGTAATTCCCTGGTAACTTCTGAGTTTTTTATCAATCTCTTCGATCAGTTCTTCATAGCTGATCTTGCGCTTCCATTCATCTTTAGGCTTAAGGTTAACCGCAAACTGTACAAATCCAAATCCGTTCGGGTCCGTTCCGTCATTACTACGTCCTGTCTGAGCCAAAACATCGGTGACTTCGGAAAAGCTCATAATATCTTTTTTCAGAAGGTCTGCCGTTTTCAAAGATTCCTTTAATGATGAACTCATCGGCATTTCTGCGGTGATCCAGAGTGAACCTTCATTCAGCTGCGGCAGGAATTCAGTTCCTAAGAATTTCCCTGAGAATAATGTAACCACCATGAAGGATATGGCAACAATTAAACTCATTCTTTTATGTTTAAAAGTATAGTTGAATCCTTTCAGAACAATTCTGTCCCAGAAATTCACAAACGGGTTGTTTTTTTCTTTTACATTCTTATTTAATAAAATGTGGGAAAGAACCGGAACCAGCGTAAGCGTGAATATCAGTGCTCCTATCAGCGCAAATCCTAATGTAAATGCAAGCGGCGAGAACATTTTCCCTTCTACTTTCTGGAAGGAGAAAATAGGAATCAGAGAGGTGATGATAATTAATTTAGAAAAGAAGATCGCCTTTCCTAAACCTGTTCCTGTCTGTTTGATCCAGCCTCCCTTTGAGAGTTTATTAAATTTTTCTGTTCCGTATTTGAGAGCTTTGTGGTCGAGCATCACAAAGAGCCCTTCCACCATGACGACGGCTCCGTCAATAATGATCCCAAAGTCTACCGCTCCCAATGAAAGCAGGTTCGCACTCATTCCCGCCAGCTTTAAGCATAAAAATGCAAATAACAGGGACAGTGGGATAATAATGGAAACAATAAAAGTCGTTCTCCAGTCGGCCATAAAGATCAGGACGATCACGGTAACCAGGATGATTCCCTCGATCAGGTTGTGCATCACAGTGTGGGTAGTGAAGTCCATCAGATTGTCACGGTCGTAGAACGTTACCATTTTGACATCTTTCGGAAGGACCTTTTCATTAAGTTCTTTGATTTTCGCTTTTACTCCAACCAGAACTTCTCTCGGGTTCTCTCCTTTTCTCATCACCACGATTCCTTCTACCGTGTCTTCATGTTTATTAAGACCGGCCTGCCCTACTCTCGGCATAGAGCTTTCGTGAACATCTGCCACATATCTTACCAGTACAGGGTTCCCGCTGTCATTCTGGATGGTAATATTTCCAATGTCCGCGACTGATTTTACAAGACCTATTCCTCGTACCACATAGGCCTGCCCGTTTTTCTCGATCACATCACCTCCGACATTTAAATTACTTTTGGTAACGGCATCATACACCTGAAGTGGTGTCAGATTGTATTTATCCAAAGCTCTCGGATCAATACTTAATTCGAAAACTTTATCCTGACCTCCGAAAACATTGATATCTGCAACACCCGGAACTCCTCTCAGTGCACGGTCTATCACCCAGTTTTGCAGAGTAAGCAACTCTCTGGAGTCTTTTGTTTTACTTTCCAGGGTATATCTGAAAATCTCCCCGGTAGGCCCGTAGGGTGGCTGAACTTCCGGATCCACCTCATCAGGAAGGCTTACGGTTCTTAATTGGTTATTCACCTGATTTCTGGCGAAAGTATCATCCACCCCATCGTCGAAAAGAATTTTAACGATAGAGAGACCAAACATTGTGGTACTTCTCACACTCGTTTTCTTCTGAACCGGGCTCATGGCCAATTCGATGGGCGTAGTGACAAAACGTTCCACTTCTTCTGCGCTACGTCCATTCCATTGGGTTATAATGACAATCTGGGTATTGGTAACATCGGGGAAAGCTTCAATGGGCATATTTTTGAAACTTATAAAACCCGCAATGGCCAAAATAGCTACCCAGATAAAGGTAAATGCTTTGTTTTTTAACGAGAAAGCAATTATATTTTTAATGAATTTATTCATGATAGATTAAATTGGTGACCTAAAAAAGCCGTTGAAAAAATTGTTGATTCTTCCTGTTTTTTCAGTATGTTTTCTGAACCGTTAAGGAAATGAAGAGGTGAAGAATAGTTAAGCAATTCGCAAGCGAATTTTGGTAAGCAGAATGCTTAAAAATATCTCCAGATGTTTTTCTTAATTCAGCTTAACTTCTTACTTCAACATTTCAATAATTCTTAATGTTTCAAATTACATTCAAAATAAAAATTTAACTGTTCAGAGAACGGTAGATCAGCAGCTGGTTATTGGTGATCACTTCTTCTCCTTCAGACAGGCCTCCGGCTACATAGGTAATATCTCCCACCTGCTTTAATATTTTTATTTCTTTCACTTTTATATCGGTTCTGGATTTAAAAACGACCACAAAACTTCTGTTGTCATCGAAGATCACGGCTTTTGAAGGAACTGTCAATGCTGTACTGTTCTCTGAACTTGACACTTTAATAGTTGCTTTACTTTCTGGGATCAGCAGGCCGTTGGCGTTATCCAGTACAACTCTTGCCTGCATGGAATTAGTTTCAGGATCAATGATTTTGAATATCTTATCAATTCTTCCGTCAAAAACTTTATCCGGATAGGAAAGTGTGGAAACCTGCGCTTTCATTCCCAGGCTTATTTTTTCAATATCAGCTTCATTGACGTTCATAATGGCCCAAACATTGGTCGTATTGGCAACATCAAAAATATTTTCACTTCTATCGCTTCTCAGCTGCATGTCTTTATTGATGTTCTTCTGAACGATGTATCCGCTGATAGGCGCAAGAACGCTGTAGATATTTCCCTTTTTCACATTGTAAACCGTACTTACGGCGGTAGCTCTCTGCATCTGGTCCTGGGCTTTCTGCACGACACTTCGGGCTTCAAGAACTTCTCTTTCCGTATTCAGCTTTCCTTCATACATTTCTTTGGCGACACGCAGGTTGTTTTGAGCAACTACAAGATCTGTTTTCGCATCACTCACATCTTTCTGAACTTCGGCCAGCTCTGTACTTCTGATGGTAGCCAGTACCTGCCCCTTTCTGACGTAATCTCCAAGCTCTGCATTTACACTCAAGACATTTCCGCCTACTAAAGGATACACATCGATGTAGCTGTTTTTATCGGCAGATATCTTTCCGTAAAAGCTATATTGGTCTTCTATGTTTTTCGCTTCCACTTTGGCCAGAGCGATGGAATTAAGCATGGTATTGCTCAGTTCAAACCCTTTCTTGGCCTGTGGTGCTTTTTCTTCCTCTTTTTTAGTACATGATAATAATGATAGGGCTATCAGTAAAGGGATTATATATTTTTTCATTGCTTAATAGAAGATTTTCGTTTGTATGAGTTGATTAAGTTGTTCTGCCGACTGCATGATTTCATTCTTCATATCATAGATCTGGAGCGCCGTTTGTCTGTAGCTGTCCATGAAATCTGTAAATTCTATAAGGTTGACGTTTCCTTTTCTGAAATTTTTCAGCATTCCGTCATACACCAGTTCCATATTGCTCAGATCTGTGGATTTGATCTCAACAAGCTGATCATATTGGCTTTTCCAGGTTTTATAAGCAGACTGAACTTTGGTTTCCAGATTCAGTTTCTGATAATCTGCATTTTTCTGGTTCTGCTGAATGGCGAAATTGGCCTTTACCACATTTCCCTGATTGGATTTCCATAAGGGTAACGGAATACCGACCATCAGGTTGACCTCGTTTTTAAAGGTTCCACCATTCTGGTCCCATCCGGCTCCCACGTTAAGATCCGGAACATTCAGAGATTTCTGCCATTGTGCGTATAATTTACTGTTGTCTATTAATTTTAAGAAATACTGGTAATCGGAATTATTTTCCAGGGCTTTCTTCTTTAATTCATCTTCATCTCCGAAAGGTTGAGCCGCAAGAATTTCTTTGGCATCCACCTCAGAAAGCTGGGGTTCTATATCATCTGAGATTCCCGTCAGGACTTTTAAACTCTGCTCAAATTCAAGGATGTTTTTATTGATGCCCAGTTTATCATTGTTAAGCTGAATCACGAGACTTTGCAGTCTTACTTCATCTTTAAGGGAAACGTTTCCTTTGGCAGATTGCGCACGGTAAGCACTTAAAAGGTCATTCATGTACCCCAACTGCTTATTGGTATTATCCAGTTTCAGTTTTTCGTAGTACAGATTGAAATATGCTGCATGAAGCTGGGTTCTGAGATCTACCAGCAGCTGCGAAAACTGAAGCTGTGCCAGTTCTTTGTTTGATTTTGCAAAAGCAATTTCGTTTTTCTTTTTTCCGCCCATGTAAATCAGCTGGGTGATCTCTGCTCCTTTGGCATGCCCTATATCAAAGGCTTTCTTACCTTCAGGATTATAGGCATTGATCTGTCCGCTCAGCTGTGGAAGTTCCCATATCTTAGCCTGCAGGATATCTGCATCGGCCATGTTGATGTTGTATTGTTCTGCGAGAAGCTGAAGATTGTTTTTCTGAAAAGCCTCTTCACAGTCCAAAAGTGACATCTGCTGCTGCCCTGCCATGAATGAGGAAATGGCAATAAACAGCCCTGCAATTTTGTTCATTCTATCTTTATTTATGGTACAAAATTGCCGCTATACGATTAAAACGACCTTAAAGGAGCCTTAAAAAAAAATTAAATTTGGATTATGAACATCGATCAATGCTGTATTTGTCGGAAAAATGACAGGTTGGAAGCCGGAAGATAGAATGCAAGGCGCCCATATTTTATAGAAGTACAGCGTGAGAGCTTTATTATATTTGTTTATTAAAGATGATACTGAACGTATTGGTCTGTTCGGCAGGAGAAGAATATATGATCTCTGCGCCGTGGTATTCAAGGATTCTTTTGACAATTCGAAGTCCGAGACCGGAGCCGGAAATGTTTTGGGAATTATTTCCGCGCATAAAAGCTTCAAATAATTTGGACTGCTCTTCTTCAGGAATTGTATTGCCGCGAGAGATCACATCTACCGTAAGCTGATCGTTTGTCTCCGTGATCAGAACATCCACTTCCTCATCATCAGAGTAGACCGCTGCATTTTTAAAGAGGTTGATAAAGACAATCACCAGCAGGGACTGAATACCACTTATGGTCAGAAGACCGTTTTCAGAAGTATCTTCAGAGATCAGGAAGTCCAGTTTCAGCGACGGATAGCTTTTTTCTACGGCTTCGAAAGCTTCAAAAATAACTTCGTCAATTCTTACCTCTTCGTAAATGCTCTGGATATTTTCTTTATCAAATTTGGTAAGGAGTAAAAGAGAATTGGTAAGATCCGACAGCTGATAAACGTCTTTCTGAATTTGTTTTAAGGAAATTAAAGTTTCAGGAGAATGTTCCTCAAACTTAATCAAATTTTCCAGCTGAAATGCCATCCTGGTAATAGGAGTCCTGATTTCATGGGAAGCACTTGCTGTAAAGTCTTTCTGCGACTGAAAAACATCGTCCAGCCTTGCAATCATAGTATTAAATGATTTGGCCAGAACATTGATCTCATCATTCGACTCCTGAACAGGAATCTGCGTGGTGAGTTTATGGGCTGTGACTTCTGAAATTTCAGTATTCAGATCTTCCAAAGGGCGGAGAAACTGTCCCATAAAGTAATAGCTGAAAAACCCGATCAGAAGGGTACTCATTACATACGCTGTGATCAGAAGGTATTTCAGGTATTCCAGTTTTGATTTTCCATTGGTATCAAACGCGCTGGTGAGGATATAATAGTTTTCGCCATTGATATTCCGGAGCGCCGCATAGATTTCGGGAACTGTTTTTTCTGTGTATATGATTTTCTTTTCGTCAAGCTCTTTGAGAAGGGCGTTATCCCAGGTGACATTACGGTCTTTGATCGTACTGTAGATAAGCTCTTTTTCGCTGTTGAAAATCAAGATGGTCTCATTGAGAAGGATATTATCCGAGTTTTCGTTAAAAAAGATCGGAGCTTCTTCTTCGAAATCTTTAGACTTTGAAATGAAGTGGGAGGTAAATTCAAGACGCTGTCTGAATCTTTCTTTAAACTCATCTCTTCTGAAATCATTAAAAGACAGATAGATAACCGCCATTACCATTGCAAAAAGCAGGGAAAAGGCGATACTGATCGTTAATGCTATCTTTCTTTTTAAAGACATCTACAATGGGCTTAGGTAATATCCGAAACCGGAACGGGTGTGTATCAGTTTCAGTTTAAAATCTTTATCGATCTTCTTTCTCAGAAAATTGATGTAGACTTCTACGGTATTGGTATTCGTATTGAAGTTATGCTCCCATACGTGTTCGGTGATCTGCTGTTTGGAGACGGTTCTTCCCTGTGCTTCGGCAAGATAAACCAGCAGCTGAAATTCTTTTAGCGTAAGCGCGATCTCATTGCCGGCTCTGTACACCTTCTGCTCTGTTTTATTAATGATAAGGTCATCCACTCTGATGATATCCTGATCTGCCGTGTCGGATGGCGCTTTTCTCCTCAACAGCGAGTTGATTCTTAACAGCAGTTCTTCAAACTGAAAAGGTTTTACCAGATAATCGTCGGCCAGTCTTGTGAAGGCATCTTTTTTATCGGAAATATCTCCGTAGGCCGAAATAATGATGATGGGTGTATTTTTATCGAAAGAACGGATGGTCTGGCATACATCCAGCCCGTTTATTTTGGGTACATTAATATCCAGCAGATACAGGTCGTAGGTATTGTTTTTGATCTGGCGGAGAAAGGTTTCACCGTCATATATTTTGTCACAGGTAAAGCTGTTTGATTCCAAAAACCTGCAGAGTTCTGCCGAGAGAATAAGGTCATCTTCCAATAAAAGAATATTCATCAAAAATTTATTTGATACGAATTTAACGAAAATTTTATGATTTCTGTCTACGGGTTATGATGATAAAGGAATTGAGACAGCATTTTTAAAACTCCTTTTCATCTAAATTTACAAATACAGTCTACGATTAGTTCAGATAATTCAGAATAAAAAAGTCTCAGCAATTATTTTTAAAGTAGTATTTAATTTTTTTAACACAAAGTTTGATTTTAATACCACATACTATAAGGTTGTAAAGAGAGAATCAATTGCATTGATTCGACTAAGTGGGCGTATGATCTATAGGCCTATCATTCGGCGTCGTTAAATTTTAATTTTAAATTAGGAAAATTTTGGGCAAAAAAAATCCCGAAAGAAATTCGGGAAATCTGGAGAGCCAACTACGGGACTTGAACCCGTGACCTCTTCCTTACCAAGGAAGCACTCTACCGCTGAGCTAAGTCGGCACTAACTAAAAAAAATCACACTAATCAGCGTGATTTTCTTTGAGCGGAAGACGAGGGTCGAACTCGCGACATTCAGCTTGGAAGGCTGACGCTCTACCAACTGAGCTACTTCCGCAATTTTGTTTCCAAAACTATTGGTAAACGCTTTGCAAATCTAGGAAAATCCTTTTAAATCTGCAAGACTTTTTTTAATATAAAATAGTGGGAAGAGCAGGATTCGAACCTGCGAAGCCGAAGCAACTGAGTTACAGTCAGTCCCATTTAGCCACTCTGGAATCTTCCCAAAATATTATATTAAAATTGAGCCTCCAGAGGGATTCGAACCCACGACCCCGAGATTACAAATCACGTGCTCTGGCCAGCTGAGCTATGGAGGCAATTTTAAAATGTAGTCTGAATGCTTTAGAGAAAATCTACTCTATGCTTTTTCAGCTGTTAAAAAAAAATCACCCACATGGAGAGTGATTATATTTTGAGCGGAAGACGAGGGTCGAACTCGCGACATTCAGCTTGGAAGGCTGACGCTCTACCAACTGAGCTACTTCCGCAATTTTGTTTCCAAAATCATTGGTAACGGTCTGCAAATCTAAGAAAACTTCTTGAAACCTGCAAGACTTTTTTTAATATAAAATAGTGGGAAGAGCAGGATTCGAACCTGCGAAGCCGAAGCAACTGAGTTACAGTCAGTCCCATTTAGCCACTCTGGAATCTTCCCAAAAGTTTATATTAAATGAGCCTCCAGAGGGATTCGAACCCACGACCCCGAGATTACAAATCACGTGCTCTGGCCAGCTGAGCTATGGAGGCATAAATAAAAAGAATTCAAAAGAACGCTGTTCCCTTTTTGCGAGTGCAAATATAGAACGGTTTTTTTGAATTCTCAAACTTTTTTATGACTTTTTTTATCTTTTTTTCTTACGCCATCTCTTTTTTCTTGATTAGTAGCTTTTTAGCAGTATCAACACAAAGGTCCAAACTTTCTTCAAAAGTTTCAGATGTCTTTTTTACAACGATATCATCACCCGGAACGGCCAGGATAAGTTCGGTAGTTTTATTGTTTCTGTCCGAAGCGTTTTCAACTTTTAGGAATACCTTACACTCATGAATTTTATCATAGAAGGTTTCCAACTTGCTTACTTTTTTGTCAATGTGTGATTCTAATGGTTCGTGTGGAGTTAAACCAATTGAGTGAACTGTAATCTTCATAATTCTTCTTTTTTAGATGCTCGAGGGTGAGCCTGATTAAACACTTTTTTCAATTGTTCAATATTGGCATTCGTATAGACTTGAGTACTTGCAAGACTGGAATGCCCTAATATTTTTTTTACTTTGGAGATCTCCGCCCCATTATCCAAAACATGCGTAGCAAAGCTATGCCGAAGGATGTGAGGACTTCTTTTTTCTTTCGTTGTTACAAGACTAAGGTACTTATTAACTACCACATAAACAAATTTTTCTGAGAGTTTTTTACCCTTTTTATTGACAAAAAAATATGATTTATACGGGTCTTCCGGTTTCCTTATTTCCAAGTAACTTTCCAACAGATGAGACAGATCTTCGGAGATGGGAATAAAGCGTTCCTTATTTCCCTTTCCTATTACCCTTAGCTCGTTTCCGCCTATATTTACATACTCAAACATCAGGCCACAAAGCTCGGCTTTACGCATTCCGGTCTGATATAGCACCTCAATAATACATTGATCAAGGAGATCATGATGCTCCGGGAGAACACGATCACTCAGGGTCTGCATTTCTTCCTGTGAGATAGGGATCTGTTTTTCAGCATAAAACTTAAGGGAGGAGATGCTTTCTGCGGGAGAAACTTTGATTTCACCGATTTTTAAAAGAAATAAATAAAAACTTCGAAGAGTGGATAATTTTCTGTTGATACTTCTTTTTGAAATATTATTTTCACTTAGTTCAACAATAAAATTCCTGATGACTTTTTTGTCGGCTTTGGAAATATCGTCGGAACCTTCTGTTTTGAGGTAGAAATGGGAAAAATCCTCAAGGTCTTTTTTGTAGCTTGTAACGGTATGAGGTGAATACCTCTTCTCGAACTGTACGTATTCTATATATTTATCCAACATCATGAAAGGTGTAAAAACAAAAATTCACCTCTCAAATATACGAATATTTAAGAAGTGAATTATATGTGGTTAAGAAAAATCTTAAGCCTGTTCTTCCTTACTAAGGCCTCTTTGTTTGTAAGCGGCTTTCAGTCTAGATTGTCTTAAAGTTACAGAAGGCTTAATAAACGCTTGTCTAGATCTCAATTGACGAACTGTACCCGTTTTATCAAATTTTCTTTTATATTTTTTTAATGCTCTGTCGATGGATTCCCCATCTTTTACTGGAATTATTAACATATTTTACATCTCATTTTGGATTGCAAAGTTAACATTTTTTCATTAATTCACAAATTATATTATTTAAAAATAATTTCACCGATATTATTTTAACCTAATCGATTATTTAAACGGTATTATTTAATTGTTTTTAGTGTAAAATGTTTACAATTTTAACTTAATCATCAAATTAATTTAAAATATAACCGAAATCTATTAAAATAAATTTATTTCAATAGATTTGTAATTATTAAAACTCTAAAAACCAGACTGCTATGAAACCTCAGGAAAAGAACAATCCTTTCATTCTTCCTCTTCTTTTACGTATAAGCCCCTATACTTTCTGTACTCAAACCATTCATTCATAAGGAAATAACAATTTGTTAAAAACTTTCTTTCCATAAATACTTCTTTCATTATGACAAGAAAACTACTCCTCTTCTTTTTATTCATTTTTTGTATATCCCTTTCTGCACAGGAAGACTGCAGCTCAGCTATAACAGTATGCGGAAACTCTAATATCAATTATACACCTTCCGGAATTGGAAATATTAACGAAGATGTGGGAGGTTGCTTATCCGGTGAACATCATTCCGTGTGGTACAAATTTACCATTGCAACAAGCGGTACGCTTACTTTTAATCTTGTTCCTACAGGACCTGTGGATTATGATTGGGCCATTTACGGACCCAATGCAACCTGCAACAACCTGGGGTCACCCATCCGTTGTAACGCATCCGGCGCCCTTACCAGCACGGGAATGAATATGACCAACAACAATACGACATCAGCCGGTGGAAACACTGATCCTTACTGCCGGTATATGGATGTTGTGGCAGGGCAGACTTATTACCTCTATCTGGATAACTGGTCTACGACGGTGTATACTTTTAACCTGACATGGGGAGGAACTGCAACATTTGTTTCTCCATTCAACAATTCTACAGCAGCTCCGAATCCGTTTATTCCACCGGGAACACCCGGCCCAAATGCCAACTCACCACGGGAAATCGGAATTTGCGGAACCACTGCTCTTTTCAACTTCACCACCTTATCCGCGGGCATATTAAATGGAAATCCTAATTTTACGGTAACCTATTTTAATAGCGCCAATAATGCAGCCACTGGAACCAACCCTATCACAGCACCGGTTACCGTCAATACGACGACTACCTATTATTATAATATTAATTATCACGACCCGAACAGCACAAACAGCACTATCAATGCCTGTAAACAAACCAACGCTATCGTTTTTAGAAATAAAAGTTTAACAGCAGCTATCACGTCTTCATCTACCGTTTTATGTCCGGGAGGAAATATAACCTTAACCTCAAATAATACAACCGGAAATACATGGTCTACAGGTGCCACCACACCAACGATCACTGTAACAGCTCCCGGAACCTATACTTTAACGAGTACGAACGGGATCTGTACAAGCAACCCAGCCTCCGTTACCATTACCCAGGACACAGATCCCAGCGCAGACATAACCGGAAATCTTGTACTCTGCGAATCCACAGCCACACAGCTTACGGCTTCTTCAAACGGAACCGGAAATACTTATAGCTGGTCTACGGGTGCAACAGGGAATACCATTTCAGTTTCGGCACCGGGAATCTATACGGTGACGGTAAAAACACCGGCCAACTGCCAGTATACAAAATCTGTAACGGTGACTCAAGGGGTCGTTCCGGTTGTTCAAAATTCAAGTTTAAGCCAATGCTCCAATTCAACGACTGCCGTTTTTGATCTTACCTCATCGCAGGCCAACATCAGCACCACTGCCAATGTCAGTTTTGATTATTATGTCAATCAGGCGGATGCTCTTGCCGGAAATACCAATACCATTACCACTCCGGCAGCTTACAGTTCGGGAAATGCAACTCTATATGTACGTGTAAAATCAGGAACCTGTTTTAAAGTCGCTCAATTAGAATTAAACATCACTCAATCTATCACTCCAGCCATTACGCCGTCTTCCACAACGATATGCCATGGCGGAAATGTCACTTTAACGTCAAGTATTACAACGGGAAATACATGGTCAACCGGTGCAACAACACAATCGATCACCATTACTTCTCCCGGAACGTATAGTTTAACCAATACAAGCGGAACCTGTACAAGCAATCCTGCTTCCGTTACAATCACCCAGGAAAGCAATCCAAATGTAGAAGTTACCGGAAATTTATTACTTTGCGAATCTACGAGTACACAACTTACCGCTTCTTCAAACGGAACAGGAAATATATATACATGGTCTACAGGTACAACAGGAAATACCATTTCTGTTACGGCACCGGGAATATATACTGTCACAGTAAAAACACCGGCCAATTGCGAATACACAAAATCTGTAACGGTAACCCAGGGCGTTGTTCCGACTGTTCAGAATTCTAGCTTAAGTCAATGCTCCAATTCAGCAACGGTTATTTTTGATCTTACCTCCGCACAACAGAACATCAGCACCACAGCATCTGTAAGTTTTGCTTATTATATCAATCAGGCGGATGCTCTCGCCGGAAATACAAACACCATTGCAAATCCCACAACTTACGCATCAGGAAACGCTACTATTTATGTCCGTGTACAATCTTCAACATGTTTTAAAGTCGCCCAATTACAGCTTTCCATCACACAATTTCCTGTACCGACCATTACGGCATCATCTACAGCAATCTGCTATGGAGGAAGCGTTACTTTAACATCAAGTAATGCCACAGGAAATACCTGGTCGACAGGAGCAACGACGCCATCCATCACAATTACCAGTCCGGGAACTTATACTTTAACCGGATCGAACGGAATATGCGCCAGTACACCAGCATCTGTGATCATTTCATCGGAAAACAATCCCAACGCAACCATCACGGGAAATCTGACTTTCTGCCAGGGATCTTCAACAGCACTCACTGCATCGGCTCAGGGAACTGGGAATACATTTGTTTGGTCAAATGGCGTAAACGGGGCTACAAATACCATAAATACACCAGGAACTTATACCGTTACGGTCACCACACCCGCCGGCTGCGTTTATCAAAAATCTGCGACCGTCACTATGGATGCTGCTATTATTGTTAATATCGCTTCTCCTACACAGATCACTTGTCCCAATCCACAGGTTACATTAAATGCTACCGCTTCGGTTTACCCACCAGGCTCTACATTTGCATGGACCGTCAGCAACGGAGGTGTTATTGTTTCGGGAGCGAATACTTTAACACCAATAGTCAACAACGGCGGAACCTATACCCTTACGATCACCAGCGCGACACCTTCAGGCTGTACCAATCAGGCTGCTGTAACGGTCATAAAAAACACCACTCAGCCTGCCATAAGTGTTTCTGCACCTAAACTTACAATCTGTCTCGGAGAATCAGTAATGTTAACAGCGACAGGTGCTGCTACCTACACATGGACAGGGCTTTCCGGCAACGGAAATACACAAACTGTATCACCCACTGCTACCACAACTTATACTGTAACGGGAACCGGGGCTAATGGATGTACAACACAAACACCTGCTACCATAACGATTAAAGTGGTCCCTGAAATCGTTTCTACATTACATGATATTGAAATCTGTAAAGGCGATAAATCCATACTGGACGCCGGAGCAGGCCTCAACTACACTTATCTCTGGAGTACCGGTGCGACAACACGCGCCATCAATGCAGAACTTGCAGGAACTTATTCTGTAACCATCAGCAACGGATTCTGTTCTAAAGTATTTACAGCTACCGTAAAATACATTGTTACTCCGGAAATCCTGAGTATTGTCTATAAAGACCCTACTTTAACGATTAACATCAAAAACAGCGGGAGTCTTCCTGCGGAATATTCCATTGACGGAGGAGTGATCTGGCAGTCTTCCAATATATTCACCCATGTTCTGAGGAATACTCAATATTCTATCAAAGTAAGGAACAGAGGTGCATTATGTGAAACGAGCGCCACTTACTACACTTTCTTTATGTCAAATGTAATCACTCCCAACAGCGACGGTAAAAATGATGTGATCAATTTTACTGAAATCAGCAAATATGGAAATTTTGAGGGAAGCATATTTGACAAGTATGGAAAGGCGGTTTTCAAAATCAGCACAAAAACTCCAATCTGGAATGGAAGATACCTCGACAGCCCTCTCCCTTCCGACACGTATTGGTATAGATTATTCTGGGAAGACAAGATCACTAAAAAGCCGGTCGAAATATCGGGTTGGATCCTGTTAAAAAACAGAGATTAATCAATCTTCACCTGCCGGCAGTAATTATTGCCGGCAGGTTTTATGTATAATTTGTTTAAAAACTGAGTTTATTTTTCAAAAGCAATGCGTGACATTAACCGTATGTAAACAAAAATCTCTATCTTTGCATTCACTTTATTCATGGGGTTGACTGGTTTCGACAGCAAGATCAATGGGTAAGTAAGCATGCAGAGAACCGTAGCGCGATCTCTTAAATCCCTTGCTACACAACTTTAACTGGCAACGAAGAGTTCGCTCTTGCAGCTTAATCCGAATAAAGTAAGATTCAAGCGCTTTCCCGAAGATAGTAAGGAAGCAAGATATCTCACAAATGCTCCGTTCTACGGCGTTTGATCCTGGGATATAGGAATGTAGAAATAAGGTTTCTGACGCTTCGGCTGAAACTCGAAAATTTTAGAAGATAAGCTGGAAGTTGGGTGTCTATCCTCTGCCTTCAGTCGAAAACCAATGGTAGAATAAGCATGTAGAAATCTTATGTATTGCTTGTTTGGACGAGGGTTCGAATCCCTCCAACTCCACTTTTTAAACCAAAGAGAATTTGTAAATAATTACATTTTCTCTTTTTTTTATTTTGTATCCGAAATTGTTCCCAATTTCCATCAGCTTTCTAATTTTGTTATCTAAAGAACAGATATTAATATTCTACAAGTATAAACAATTACATATTGTTGACTAAGTTATTTTATAGTGCAAAAATCTATCTTCGAATACAAACCAGAATTTATTTGTTAAGGCTTTGTATATGAATCTTTGAAGTAGAGCTACAGTAGAATAATAAACAACGATTCAATATTAAAAATGGTGGTCCGGATTGCTGAATCATCTAAGAATCGAAATTGACACTTAATCATTTGTACGAATCTACATTTCTTTGAGTGATATGCTTAGATGTTTATTTAAATACCTCGTCGAAAAAAGGCCTCCTGTTTGTGAGACCTTTTACTTATTTATATATGGTGGATGTCTTACCTAGCTAAGACAATATAAGGCGATAAATTATAAAGTATATTTTTGAACAGTCAATTTACCCGATTCCCCTGATTTTCCGTCAATCCCCTTTACACCGTCAGTCCCATCAACCCCCTTTCTTCCTCGTCCTCTTTCAGCACTTAAATGTGTACAATTTCCAGCATTGGAACCACCTTCACCACCATCACCACCTCTTCCCCCAATACCAATTACACCTGATTCACCCGCTAAACCTTTTTCAGATGTTAGATTAAAAAGATTTTCAGTCGAAGGGTTTTTATTAATATAATTTACAAAAAAGAATCCTCCATTCCCTCCATTTCCACTATTCCCTGCATTCCCTCCTGGGGTTCCGTTAGTTCCATCACTCCCTCTTCCAGGGCCTCTTCTGCAAGAACCGAAATCACCGTTCCTCGCATTTCTTCCATTGCTTCCTTTAATACCATTTTTACCAGGCATACCACTTCCTGCATTCCCTCCATTCTGAGCATTTAAATTAATTGTAATTAAACTTTCAATTTTGTCCAAAATAAAAAATTTCACTAAACTACCATTATCTCCATTATTTCCATTTGTACCATTTATATTTTGTTCATTCCCATTTAAACCATTTTTTGCAAAATATTGATTGAATGATTGAATACTTGACCTATTATCAAATTCAATTTTATTTGCGTACACTTCGAGAGAATTTCCATTCGCAATTATTTTAGTGTTTTCCAATTTTAATTTATCAATCGCTAACACGAATAGCGAGTCATTTTCTCCGATATTGCCGAGATTTAGTTCTACATCTCTAAGAATCAGGGTTCCGCTTTGATGTAATCTTTGAGTTAACTCATTTTGTGTATTTAAAATTACAGCATTAGTAATTTTTGACGGTATGTCCGTAAATTTAATTTTACCTGATAAAATTAGAATTTCACTATTTTGACAATGGAAGTTCGCCACAGCGAACACCGTGCATAAAAACGTTATTAAAATTTTCATGGTTTTGTTTTTTTGATTAGAACTGGTATATAATTTTTAAATAATATTTCTGTTAAATCACTGTAAAACAATCATTAATCCTAAATACTATGATTGTCACATTTTAAGTCTTATTAATATCCTAAGTATTTCGAATTATAATTTGAGAAACTTACAGTATTTATTCTCATTGACTTCCCATGGCAGTTCATTTTTGTTTAATGAAATCAATTACTCTCTGTTAGCAAACACTTCAAGTTTTTTGTTTAGCTATGATTGGGTTTAGTTTTATGAATGTAAATTTCTTATTTTATAAAGAATAGAACAATCACCCTTTCGGGTAATTTTTCTAATTACTATCCATTACTTTTAAATTGGGATTAATTATTTGTTTATTAGAACTAAAAATTTTACGGATTCGAATATGATTTGGATCCAAAAGCAAAAAATTCCCGGTCTTTTCAACATATCAAAAATAGAAGAGATTCAATAATTGGATGAACTACTTTAAGAAAGACAGAGGATATATTTGAAATTCGCCAAATTTATCCAATTCCACAAAAAAGCGCTTTGTTTCAATTAGGACAAAACGCTTTTTAATATTTACCACATTTGATCAACTGAAATTAAAGAAATATTTTAATTGATCTGTATGCTAATCATAGAATTCGTAAGGATACTATTAAAAATTACTAAGGGTAACTTTAAACACATTTCCTTTTTCACCATCCTGTCCATCCAAGCCATCACCGAGTGTTTTGGGCTCCGGATAAACGCCATCAGAACCTTCAGGGCCACGTCCGCACCAACCATTCTTAGACCCGCCATTACCGCCATACCCCGGTTTTCCGGCCTTTCCGCCATTACCTCCGATACCTCCATTACCCCCTCTTATGTAAAATTTTGCTGCATTCACAAATACTTCTGTATATATGGCGGTTGAAACAAAATAAATATCGGAACCATTACTTCCATTTCCACCTTGTCCGCCCATTCCACCTCTTCCGGATTCAGCGCCATTTCCTCCCCGGCCAGGACCTTCTTTACAATCAAAGGCGGAGGTTGCTCCTTCTTTACCGTTAGAACCATTCCCGCCATTTCCTCCGTTTCCACCATTTCCGCCGTCTCCTCCGCTGATACCATCAAAATCCAAAACAAATTTTGAGTCTTCAATATTTTGAAGAGTGTCTATACAGATAATTTCTTTGGCAATAATATACAGATTCGGATTTTTTAAGGTTTCTCCATTTTCACCTGCCAAGCCAGCCTGTCCAACCCATCCCGGCTGCCCTTGTCTATTGACCTCTCCTACTCCATTAGCGCCATCATTTCCTTTAAGTCCATTAGCACCATTTTTCCCATTAATGGATTGATCGATCTCTATCCTTACCGGAAAACTGTTATTTTTTAACTTCAACTTATCGCAATAAATCACCCAAAACGGCACATTACTATTGGTAAAAGTCAGTGTCGCATCCGGTTGACAAATAATTTCATTCGCTTTTAAGATCTGTCCGTTAAAAATTTCTCCTTGATTGACAGGAAATACATTTTCAATAACTGCTGTATCATTAATTAAGTTCATTACATCTTCAGGTAATGCCTCATTAAGACTATTAAATACTAATTCTTGAATGTTCATGATAAAAATTTTTAATTATAAATTTGTTATAATCAAAAATACCACGCTCTATTCGCCTGAGAAATAACACCTTTGTGTAATTTTATCAACATTTCACATCATGACACATTATGATACACAGCAGGATTACAATAAAAACCTGCTCGGTGGCAACCCATATTGTTTTTTAAAAGCAAATGAAAAATGGGAAAGATCTTCAAAGCCCAGATCCAGATAGATATCCGTTGCTTTCTTTCCTTTTTCCAAAAGATAACGGGCTTCCTGAAGTCTCTTTTCCAACAGCCATTTTCTCGGTGCGGTGCCGAATATTTTTTCAAAATCCCGTTTGAAGGTCGCCAGACTTCTCCCTGTCAGATAAGCAAAACGGTCCAGTTTTACATTGAAATGGTAATTCTTCTGCATAAAACCTTCTAGATCTATTTTATATGGATCAGAAATATCATACAGGATATTTTTTAATGACGGATCTTGTCCAAATAAGAGGACTAAAGCTTCTTTCTGTTTCAATAAAGCCAGCTCGGGAGATTTATTCTCCAGCAGATTCTGGTACTGAAGCAAGGATTCCATAAAGTATTTCAGATGCTTCACTTCTGAAACATCAGTAAAAGCAAACATTTTTGACCTTTCCGGGAGTACAAATTGTTCTTCTGAGCTCATCTCCTTCAGCATTTCATCGTCAAACCTGATAGATAAAGATTTGAATTCCAATTCTTCACCCGGTTTTTTCAGAAATTTCAGTAATTGATTTTTACGGACAAGATAAATATCTCCGCTCCTGAATATTTTTCGGTGAACACCATCATTAAGTTCCATTTCTCCTGAAATCACCATCGACAGAGCATTGTAGGAAACAAATTGTTCCCCTTCACGAAAAACAGTAAAGTAGCAGGAGTAATTGATGTAATCTATATTTTCAGACATTTCTCTTCGGATTAAAGTCAAGCCGGAAAAACTCAGACTTGACTGTTCAATATAATATTTTTAACCTGAGTTTGGGATAAAAAGTTAAGATTAAAAGAGTGGAAGTTACTATTGAGCAGTAAATACTTAACGATTCCTTTAAATGTATTGAAGTCGTTTTAAAAGATCAATAAAACATCCTGTATTTCTATCTTTGGACTTCATTAGCTTCCCTCTTTAGGCTTCTGAATTCATTATCTGATAATAAAAACTAAAATATCCCGAACTCAGTTTTTTTTAATGATCATTCAAACCAAAATTGATTTCGGTTCCAAATATTCTTCCAGGCCAAACGCTCCGAATTCTCTTCCAATCCCCGACTGCTTGAATCCTCCGAACGGCGCCAGCGGATCATGTTTGAAACCATTCACACAAACCCTTCCGGCTTCAATCTGAGAAGCCACCCTGATGGCACTGCTCTCATCCGAAGATGTCACATAAGCTGCCAATCCATAAGGTGTATCATTTGCAATCGCAATAGCTTCTTCTTCATTTTCATAAGCGATAATCGAAAGTACAGGTCCGAAAATTTCCTCCTGTGCAATGCGCATCTCATTTCGGACATTGGTGAAAATAGTGGCTTTAACGAAGTTTCCATTTTCAAGACCCTCCGGTTTTCCAATACCACCGGCTAATAATTCTGCTCCTTCTTCCAAACCTAAGTGAATGTAACTTTGAACGCGATCAAACTGCTTTTCAGAAACCATAGGACCTACATTCGTGTTCTCATCGGAAGGGTTTCCTACAACCACCTGACGTGCTGTTTCTTTAGCAATGTTATTAACTTCTTCCAGTCTTGACTGAGGAACCAGCAAACGGGTTGGCGCAATGCAGGCCTGTCCACTATTCATATAAGCACCAAAAACAGCCTGGGGAATGGCCTGTGTAAAATCAGCATCATCCAGAATAATATTAGGTGATTTCCCGCCAAGTTCTAAGGTTACTCTTTTCATACTGTCCACCGCGCCTTTAGCAATCATTTTTCCTGTGTGGGTAGAACCGGTAAAAGAGATTTTAGCAATATCTGGATGGTTCACAATTTCATTTCCCACAACATTTCCCAATCCGTTCACGACATTGAAAATCCCTTTTGGCAAGCCGGCTTCGTGAAAACATTCTATAATGATTTGGGTCTGAAGTGCACTCATTTCACTAGGCTTCACAACGACTGTACAGCCTGCGGCAACTGCTGTGGCAAATTTACTGCATATAAAACCATTGCTGGAATTCCATGGGGTAATAATACCAACCACTCCTATCGGGGTCATTTGTACAAGGCTATTTCCTGCTTTTCTTTCAAATTCGAAATCAATGAGGGTTTCTATCATATGTTCAAAAGCGCCCACCATATTCCGGAAGCCTGCCGTGCAGAATTGTCGGGTTCCGCCATATTCCATGATCATAGTTTCAATAAGTTCTTCTTCACGTTTTTCTACAGCCTTCTTTAAGTTCCTAAGAATTTCTACACGTTCTTCAATTTTCGTTTTTGAAAATGTTTTAAAAGCTTCTTTCGCTGCAACAATGGCTTTTTGAGTATCTGCTTCATCTCCTAAAACCACTTCTCCTATTTTTTCATGATTGAAAGGATTAATAAGATCGAATACTTCTGTTCCGTGTAATCTGATAAATTCACCGTTGATGTAAGCTTGTTCTATACGTTTCATATTGTTTATTTTAATTGTACAGGACAAAGTTCTCACAATTACGAAGGAATTATTTTGTTCTATGGCTCAATTCAACTTTGTTATAAAGCTCAGAATACGTATAAAATTACCCGTCTGTTTCTCCGATGAAAATTTAAAATAATCTTTTATACTCAAATTCCACAAACAATAAATCAGTTCTTATTCCTCATGATCTGATCTCGTTTCAGACTGAAATAAATGCGATCAGCCTTCTGCCACAAACCATTTCACACTTTCTTCACCTACTTTCACCATCTATTTTACTTATGATTTACATAGCAAACATAAATACCTGAAAACGAAAACACTAAAACTTCTCACTATAAAATAAGTATAGTCTACCCACAAAAAAGACTAAAAAAATGTTTTATCGTGAAGAATTTTATATATTTGCACCATCTAACAATTAAAAAAATAATTTACTATGTCAGACATTGCATCAAGAGTAAAAGCTATCATCGCTGATAAGCTTGACGTTGAAGAAACAGAAGTAACTCCTGAAGCTAGCTTCACTAACGATTTAGGAGCTGATTCATTGGATACAGTTGAGTTAATCATGGAATTTGAAAAAGAATTCAACATTCAAATCCCTGATGATCAGGCTGAAAAAATTACTACTGTAGGTCACGCTATCGCTTACATCGAAGAAGTAGTAAATAAATAATATTCTTCAACAAAAAAGAAAATTTTAAAAGTTTATGGAATTAAAAAGAGTAGTTGTAACCGGTTTTGGCGCAATAACACCGATTGGAAATAATGCAAAAGAATACTGGGAAAATCTTCTTAAAGGTGAGAGCGGTGCTGCTCCGATTACTCTTTTTGATGCCACAAACTTTAAAACTAAGTTCGCTTGCGAAGTAAAAGGTTTCGATCCGCTGCAGCATTTCGATAAGAAGGAAGCAAAGAAAATGGACCGAAATACTCAGCTTGGGCTAGTAGCTGCAAGAGAAGCGGTAGCACACTCCAGAATTATGGAAGACAATGTTGATAAAAACAGAGTCGGTGTAATTTGGGGTTCCGGTATTGGAGGTTTAGAGACTTTCGAGACTGAGGTTTTAGGATGGGCGAATACGGAAATTCCAAGATTCAACCCTTTCTTTATTCCTAAAATGATCGCGGATATCACTCCCGGACATATTTCAATTGAGTACGGTTTTCACGGGCCGAATTATACTACGGTATCTGCCTGTGCATCTTCAGCCAATGCTTTAATTGATTCCAAGATGATTATCCAACTAGGAAAAGCAGACGTTATTGTATGCGGAGGCTCTGAAGCAGCCGTTACAGCAAGTGGTGTCGGTGGATTTAATGCGATGATGGCACTTTCTACAAGAAATGATGACCCTACCACCGCTTCAAGACCTTTTGATAAAGACAGAGATGGCTTTGTTTTGGGAGAAGGAGCAGGAACGATTATCCTTGAAGAATATGAGCATGCGGTAAAACGTGGTGCTACCATTTATGCAGAATTATTAGGTGGCGGTATGAGTGCAGATGCACACCATATGACTGCCCCGCATCCTGAAGGCTTAGGCGCTTATCTGGTAATGAAAAACTGTTTGGAAGACGCAGGCTTAACTGCTGATGAAGTAGACCATATCAACATGCATGGTACCTCTACTCCATTAGGAGATATTGCAGAATCCAACGCAATTTCGAAATTATTAGGCGAGCACGCTTTTGATATTCAGATCAATTCTACAAAATCAATGACCGGTCACCTTCTGGGTGCAGCTGGAGTTATTGAAGCTATCGCTGCATTAGGAACTATTATTCATGGTATTGTTCCGCCTACCATCAACCATTTTACTGATGATGAAAACATTGACAGCAGACTGAATTTCACATTCACTAATGCTGTGAAGAAAGATGTAAAAGTAGCCATGAGCAATACTTTTGGATTTGGCGGGCACAACGCTTGCGTTCTATTTAAGAAAATCTAAATTCAATGAATGGAGTTACAGAAATACTTTTCTAAATTCCTTCTCAGACAAAGAAAAAGAAAATTAACGGAGAGAGACTATTTCCTCAGTACCGAGCTGAAAAAAATGCTGGGCGCGGAGGTTCAGAATGTAGCTCTTTACCGGGAAGCTTTTTCTTTAAAAAGTTCTTCTAAAAATCAAGACAGTAATTACGAACGACTTGAATTTTTGGGAGATTCTGTTTTGGGTACAATTATTTCCTGTCATCTGTTCCAGACTTATCCTCAGGCCAACGAAGGATATCTCACACAGATGAAATCTAAAATTGTTAATAGGAAGAATCTTAATAAATTAGGTGAAGACCTGAAGCTTATTGATCTTTTGCAAAAGCAGGGATCCGCAGCATTGGGCGAAAATATTTCCGGAAATTTATTTGAGGCACTTATTGGTGCCGTTTATCTGGACTTCCAGTATGACGCCTGCAAAAGGATCATTCTGGAAAGATTACTTACGCCTACTGAAATTAATAAGCTTGAAAATAAAATTGTAAGCTACAAAGGTCTTCTGCTTGAATGGAGCCAGAAGAAAAAAGTAAATATAAAATACGAAACCTGCGAAGAAGTTCAGGCTAATAAAGCAGTCGTCTTCAGGTGCCACGTCTGGCTGGGAGAAGAAAAAATTGCTAATGCGACGGAAACTTCCAAAAAGAAAGCAGAAGAAAAGGCAGCCCAGAGAGCATTTTATATTTTAAACAAAAAAGAAAACATACTTGGAAATCCAAAAACTTTATGATCTAGACGATATAGAATTTGAAGATATTGCCATAGGATTGGTAAGATTAGCAAAAGATGTACCTGCTCATGAGTTTTTCTACAAGATTAATCAAATCAACGGCCTCACCTTTTCCCGAAAAAAAGACGTGATCATTCACGGGGCTTATTACGACTATTATTTTCCAAGATTTGAGGCTTATCATAAGTTTACGAAAACGTGTTTTACGTTCATTTCAAACCGGTCTTCGGAAAGTAAGCAAAAAAAACTGCAGACCGAGCTCTTCACAGAAGAAGAAAACATTAAATTTTTATTAAATAATCAGGTAGATGTGGAATATATTCTGCATACATCGGAACAAATTCCTGATTTTTCCGTAATTTTGCTCCCGGAAAATCTTGTATTTCCGATACAAGACTATACACTGAGTTCTGAAGAGGAACTTTATCAAATTATCCAGTATTATGAATAAGTATTTAAAGAAGACAAAAATTATTGCAACACTAGGGCCTGCTTCATCATCGAAGGAGGTAATGTTAGGACTAATGAAAGCGGGTGTTGATATTTTCAGAATAAATTTTTCACATGCAGACTACGACTTAGTTCGAAATAATATTGAAATTATCAGAGAGCTTAATAAGGAATACGGCTATTCTATAGGAATCTTAGGAGACCTTCAGGGCCCGAAACTGAGAGTGGGCGTTGTAAAAGAAGGTTCTTACCTGAATCCCGGAGATATCCTTACCTTTACAAATGAGAAAATAGAAGGAGATTCTACTAAGGTTTACATGACCTACCAACAGTTTCCTCAGGATGTAAAAGTTGGGGAAAAAATCCTTATTGATGACGGAAAACTGATGTTGGAAGTTATTGAAACCAACGAAATAGATACGGTAAAAGCAAAGACGATCCAAGGGGGACCTTTAAGTTCCAAGAAAGGGGTCAACCTGCCAAACACTAATGTATCTCTTCCAGCTCTTACGGAAAAAGACGTTCAGGATGCCAATTTTATGCTTGACATGGAGGTTGACTGGATCGCCCTTTCTTTCGTACGTCACGCACAGGATATCATTGACCTTAAAAAACTGATCGACAGCCATCCGAACGGAAAATTCAAAACACCGATCATTGCTAAGATTGAAAAGCCCGAAGGCGTTAAAAATATTGACGAAATTCTATTGGAATGTGACGGACTGATGGTTGCTCGTGGTGACCTTGGTGTGGAAGTTCCGATGGAAGAAGTTCCAGCAATCCAGAAAACTTTGGTAGAGAAGGCAAGATTCTATTCGAAGCCGGTGATTATCGCTACGCAGATGATGGAAACCATGATCAACAGCCTTACGCCTACAAGAGCGGAAGTAAATGACGTTGCCAACTCTGTATTGGACGGTGCTGATGCTGTAATGCTTTCAGGAGAAACTTCTGTAGGTAGATATCCGATTCAGGTCGTTGAAAACATGACGAAGATTGTAAAGAATATCGAGACCACTCATTTTTACCAACATAAAAATGAGCCAATGGAAAAAGATTACAACTGCATCGACGAAAGGTTCATCACGAACAGAGTATGTCTTGCAGCCGTAAGAATTGCTAAAACGACTAACGTTTCTGCAATCGTTACATTGACGCACTCAGGATACACAGCATTCCAGCTTGCTGCTCACAGACCGAATTCTCAAATCATTGTATACAGTGGAAACAGAAGGGTGATCACTATGCTTAACCTTCTTTGGGGCGTTCATGCTTACTATTATGATATGAAAAAGTCTACGGATGAGACAATCATTCAGGTGAATATGCTGACTCACAACCATGGGTATATCGAAAGCGGAGATTTTGTTATCAATATCAACGCTACTCCATCTTACGAAGGCGGAAAAACGAATACACTGAGACTGACCACTGTATAAAGCAATAAGCAATAAGCAATAAGCAATAAGCAATAAGCAATAAGCAATAAGCAATAAGCAATAAGCAATAAGCAATAAGCAATAAGCAATAAGCAAAATTACTTTTTGACGAGCATACAAAAAAATCCCGGAAATAGATCTTTCCGGGATTTTTTATATTCATAACCATAGGCTTACATCATACTTTGTACAACTAGTTCCCCACGATCGTTCTTGCTGTTACAAACTCTTTTAAAGCCAATAAAGACAACTCCGTTCCATATCCTGAACCCTTGCTTCCACCAAATGGAAAACGCGGATCAGAACTCGTCATTCTGTTGATATTCACCGTTCCTGATTCCAGGTTTTCGATAAAAAATAACTGACGGTCTGCTTTTTTCGTCCAAACGGAGTTGGAAAGTCCAAAAGGAATATCATTCGCCATTTGTAAAGCTTCTTCATCACTTTTAGCAATCATTACCATTCCAAGAGGTCCAAAAAGTTCTTCTTTTAAAATAGGATTTCCTTCCTGAACGCGAATTAAACCGGGTTTAAATTCATTTTCAGAAATTCTTTCCAAAGGAATAATAATTTCAGCACCGTTTTCCAGTGCCCGGTTGAACTGAGCTTCCAACTCATCAGCCAGGTCCGGTCTTGCCATTCCTGCTAATTTAGTTTCCTTATTTAAAGGATCTCCAATTTCATATGTTTTGTATTCTTCAATGAATTTCGGTAAAAATTTATCTTCAATTTTTTCGTCAATAATAAATCTTTTAGCGGCAGTACAGGTTTGTCCGCAATTCTGAAGTCTGGATTTTGCGCCTGCTTTTGCTGCTGCATCTAAATCTGCATCATCGAAAATAATGAAAGCATCACTTCCACCTAATTCCAGTAAAGATTTTTTGATATTTAAACCAGCGATTGAAGCTACTTCTCCACCGGCTTTTCCGCTACCTGTAAGACTCACTCCTTTTACAGCATCGTGCTCAAGAATTTCTTTTACAGCCTGATGCCCTACTTCCAGATTCTGGAAAACACCTTCCGGAAAACCTGCTTCAAGGAATATTTGTTCAATAGCATTTCCACTTCCGAAACAGATGGAAGCATGTTTCAGAACTACTGTATTTCCAGCTAAAATCGCTGGTGTAGCGAACCTCAGTACCTGCCAGAAAGGAAAATTCCATGGCATTACTCCTAAAATTACACCTTTCGGAACGTAATGAACTTCAGAATAAGAAAATTCAGATTCAACTTTTTCGGGTCTTAAAACATTTTCGGCATCTGCATAATAATTCATCATTAATGCACATTTTTCCACCTCAGCAATCGACTCTGAAATAGGTTTATTCATTTCAGTGGTGATGATCCTGCCGAATTTTTCCGAATTAGTTTTTAAAATTTCTGCCGCTTTTGCAATCAGCTTCTGCTTCTGTTCAAACGGTACTTTTCTCCATTCTGAAAATGTCTTATCTGCTTTAATAAGCTTATTTTCAATTAACTGTTCCATAATCTAATTTCTGTTTTAAATTCAAAAATGAATTTATTAATGCCTTTATTCTAAAAAGCACCGTGAAAGTAACAAATTTTGTTCCTTTAAGGCTAAATAAAGGAATGATTTTCTCTATCGAAATAATATAATTTTATCCTCAGATCATAAACCATTCATTCACAAGACACGCAGCAAGCCTTGCCGTTCTTTCCTGAATATCAAGGGAAGGATTCACTTCTGCAGCATCCAGTGCTATGAGTTTTTTACTTTTTAAAATATGCCTGTACAAATGCATAAAAGGCGTATCTGCAAAGATACCATTATATGCGGAAGCAGAAACTCCCGGGGCGATGGATGCATTGAAAACATCCATACAGATCGTAAGATAGATAAAATCCACACTTTCCGTAAGCTCATCGATGCGTTGATAAATCGAAGGAAGATTTTCGAAAAAGAGTTCGTCTGCAAGAATGTATTTCATTCCATACTGATGGGCTGTATCAAAGAGTTTCAGAGTATTTGAATTTCTCTGAATCCCTATATGCAGTGAGTTGATCTGCCCTTCCTGAGCAATCTGCCAGAAACCGGTACCTGAGCTTGGCCCTACTCCTTCTTCAGGCTGTCTGTTATCAAAATGAGCATCGATATTGATAATGCCGATCTTTTGCTCAGGAAAAGCTGTTTTTACGCCTAAATAATGGGCATACGTTACTTCATGACCTCCGCCTAAAACAAGTGATTTCCCACCTTTCAGCAATACTTTGGATACATTTTTAGCAAGACTGTTCTGGGCACTTTCGAGATCCCCGTCTTCACAGGTTACATTGCCGAAATCCAGAAGGGAAAAATCCGGACGGATCACCGGGAAGTTAGACATGTTTTTTCGGATGACATCCGGAGCATCTTTTGATCCCTGACGGCCTTTATTTCGTCTTACCCCTTCATCTACGGCAAAACCGTGCAGAACAAAATCATCTGCCGCAATTTGGTCGTAATTATGTTCTTCTTTAACTCTCTGAAATATTTTGTGGAAAAGAAGTTCTTCTCCGTCTAATCTGCCTTTCCAAGTGTCCTGAAACATAGAATTTAAATTAAATTTTTAATGACATCGTTTTATATGGTAAATCTAAATAATATTGTTTAGATATTAAAACTCACTTGTATTCAATTTCAGCAGCGTTCCATGACATCCGTCATTCCATGAAAATGTGCTTTTTCAGGTTACTCTTTTCCCTGATTGGCATTACTGCTGATGAACATTTCATTGCGCTCTTCTGAAACAATTTCCAGAAATCTCTCATAATGCTTGAGGACATCGGAAATCAGTTCATTCTTTGTAAAATACTGAACGTCATACCCTTCTCTTCCATCGCCAAAATAGGATCTCGGATAGTGGGTTTTCTTATCATCCAGATCGGGAAGGTTTTCTTCATTGATCATGTATTCAGAAACGGTTTTCACTCTGTTTTCGACTCCATAGATGAAATTATTGACGACTCCCTGATGGATTTCTATTTCTGTTCTGACAGGACTTTCGTAATGGTTTATTTTCGCTTCAATTCCATTCGCTGCAAACTCCTGCTGGAGATCTGTAAAGGCTTCTTTTGTTTTAACCTGAATAAAATGATCTACTGAGGAATTATCTTTAAAGGAAACGATATTTTTTAAACGTTCTTTCCAAAATTCACCTGACCAGGGAACGGTGGAAGCAGAAAAATTAGTATCATAATATTTCTGGTCAATAATCAATCCCTTCATCAGGCTGACTATAAATAAGAGGACGATGATTGAAAAAGGTAATGCCGTAATTAAAGTCATGCTTTGAAGTGCTTTTAATCCTCCAGCATTTAACAGTAAAAGGGAAAGCACGGCAAGTAAAATACCCCAGAATACGATCTGCCATTTCGGAGATTTAGTGGAATTTTTAGTAGCAATGCTGTTCATGACAAATATTCCGGAATCGGCGGAGGTTACAAAGAAAATAATAATGATGGCAATAACAAAAAATCCGGTCAGGGTTGATAAAGGCATATATTCTAAAAACCGGAACATCAGTGCATCAGGATCGGATGCCAGTTGGCTTAATTTTCCGTTGGCTACATTTAAATCGAACCAGATGGCACTGTTTCCAAACACAGACATCCAGATAAAATTGAATAATGTAGGGAGTACCAAAACTGCCAGAATAAATTCCCTGATGGTACGTCCTTTTGAAATTCGTGCGATAAACAATCCTACATAAGGCGACCATGAAATCCACCACGCCCAGTATAAAATAGTCCAGTCATAGAACCATGGCAATGCATTCTTTTCGTAAACATGGGTATTGAAAGTAAGATTGAAAAAATTATTGATATAGTTTCCTAATCCATCTGTAAAACTTCCTATCAGATAGACCGTCGGGCCTAATATCAGTACAAAAAGTAAGAGGACAATGACACTCATTACATTAATGTTACTTAAGATCTTTACGCCTTTATCCACTCCGCTGATCGCTGAAAAAACAGAAAGGGAAGTAAGGCTGATCACAATAATCACCTGATTGGTAAAACTGTTTTCCGCAGTGATGTGGAGTATATTTAATCCTGAACTGATCTGTACGACACCAAATCCTAAAGTAGTGGTCAATCCGAAGAAAGTACAGCACAGTGCAAATACATCAATCGCATTTCCCCATTTGCCGTTAATTTTATCTTTCAGCAACGGATAAAAACAGCTTCGTAAAGAAAGTGGCAATCTGTAACGATATGCAAAATATGATAAGGAAAGTCCTACCACACCATAAATCGCCCAGGCATGAATTCCCCAGTGGAAGAAAGTATATAATTGCGCCTGCTTGGCTCTGCTCACGTAATGATTATCGGAAAAAACTTCGGAAGAATAGTGCTGCATAGGTTCTGCTACACTGAAATAAATCAGCCCGATTCCCATTCCTGCCGCAAACAACATTGAAATCCAGGAAAAAAAGGAATACTCTGGTTTGCTGTCGTTAGCGCCCAGCTTTATGTTCGCATATTTACTGAATAAGAGGTAGACCAAAAAGATCACAAACAAAGTGACCGCCCAGACATACACCCAGTTCAGATTAACAAATATGAATTGTTTAATCTCGTTTAAGATATTTTCCGTCGGTTTAGGATATAAAGCCGAAAGAAAACACGTTCCGATAATAAAAATGAGACTTGGAATAGTAACACCTTTGTTGAAAGTAGACTTTAGATTTTTAAATTTCATCACCTCTATTTTTTCGTATTTTAATATTGACAGACACCCGGCATAGCCCTGGCTGAAGTACTCAAAGAATAATATGACTGCTTTATTTTCCTTATCAAGGAGTGTACTTAAGAACTATAGAAAGTTACTGTTTTCTTCGAAGACTGAACAGTAACGGGGGCACAATATAAGGAAACTTATATAAAAAAATAAAAATCAGGGCTGCTATTCCGGCTCATTCGTGTGCCCTGATGTGCTAAAAATCTGCTTTAATTGACGTTATAGTGTTCAAAACTTTGCCAGTATTTATCCTTATAAATTTCGAGTGAAATGGTATACTGAGGATTTTCTTTGATGATCTGGTCAAAAACTTTTGAGGGCTGTCTGAAGTCTTTGCTGGCAAAATAAATGCTTTTACAGCTGTCTGCCGTTTCTCTCCCGATGTACAGATGGCCATTTTCAGGAGTCAGAACTTCTACTGCATAATCTTCGATGATGTTCATGGTATTGTAATCTTTTTCTTCCGGGAAACCATCATTCCTGTTTCCGTCGTAAGAAATTTTCAGCACTGAGATCCATGGATACGAAGCTTTTGCATTGTATTTCAGTAAAGAGGCATTCACGGTGGCCATAAGCGGCATTCCGTTTTCCAAAGTGGCTTCAAGAAGAGAAAACTGGTCTTCACTTTCCAGCTTCATATCTTTATACTTTTCCGTAAATTCCCTTTCTCTCCAGAGAAGAAATTCTTTTAACTTTTCTATCGGAATTAGTTCCTGTTCGGCTTCATGTTTACCAATTACACTAAAAGTATCAATTTGGGTGGCAAAATTCAGCTCACCTAAGAAATTATCCAGAAAAATACAGATTCCTGTTGTGGCTGCACCTCTGTTTTCCTCGTTCAGGTCACTATAGACGAAGGCTAGATCGATCTCATCTGGATAGCCGTCTATTTCATTGGAGTAAAAGTAGATATTGTCTTTCGTGAACTCGCAGTCATTCATCCGGATTCCTACGTTTTCAATATCAGTTTCAGGCTTAAGGGCGGTTATTTTCCAGCAATCCATCTTCGGAGCTGCGGCGACAAGTTCCTCCGCAAAAACCATTTTTTTAATCTCGCCTTCTACGGTAATGATAAGCTCTGCCGTATGGTCATCAGACATTCCTGAGAGGAAATAATATCCCTCATGTATTTTGGAAAGCTCCGGAGCCATCATATCAAAAAACTGGTTTTCAATATGTTCTCTCTTTTTAACAACTTCAAAAAATGTTTTCTCTTGGGTCAGAAACCAATCCCAAAACTCTTTATACGTTCTGCTTTCTTTTTCCGGCTGCCTTTTACCCAGAATCTTATCAAAAATCCCCATATTCTATTGAATTTGAGTTCCACCGATATACACATGTTCTGCGTTCAGTCTTCCCTGATTGTACAGAACATTCTGGAAATTATCAGTTTTAAAAGTTACAAAATCTGCCTTTTTACCGGTTTCCAGTTTTCCTATATCTTCAAGACCTAATGCATAGGCAGCACGGAAAGTCATTCCGGCCAACACCTCAGCGGTCGTTAATTTTTCAAATGTTGCCAAAATGGAAGCCTGGGTAATTAAATTTCCCATCGGTGCAGATCCGGGATTCCAGTCACTGGCAATGGCGACAATCGCTCCGGCATCAAGTAATTTTCTGGCAGGAGTAAATTTCTCCCCTAATCCTAAGCTTGCTCCCGGAAGTGCTGTAGCCACAGTATCTGACTGTGCCAGAAACTCAATATCTTCATCAATGGTTGCTTCCAGATGGTCTGCAGATTTTGCTCCTACTTCCACAGCAATTCTTGAACTTCCCGGTGTAAACTGGTCCGCATGAACCGTAGTATCGAAACCTAAATCTTTAGTTTTAAGAAGGAAATCTTTACTTTCTTCCGGTTGGAACGCAGACTTCTCGATAAAGATATCTACACGCTGGGCCAGGCCTTCTTCTTTTACTTTGGGTAAAATTTCGGTAAGGATATAATTTAAATATTCTGTATTGCTACCTTCAAAATCTCTTGGCTTCAGGTGCGCGGAAAGACACGTAGGGACTAATTTAGCTTTTGTATGCTCCTGTGCTTTTTTTATTATTCTGAGCATTTTCAGCTCGTTTTCCACGTCTAATCCGTAGCCGCTTTTTATTTCAATCGTCGTAATTCCCAATGATACCAGGAAACCGATTCTTTCCAATAAAGTTCTTAATAATTCTTCTTCGGAAGCATTTCTGGTATGCTGTACGGAACTCCAGATTCCACCGCCGCTTTCTGCAATTTCAAGATAGGTTTTCCCTGCATTACGCATCGCAAAATCATTCGCACGGTTTCCTCCAAAACAGATATGGGTGTGAGCATCTACAAACCCGGGAAGTACAATCTGCTCTCCTTCAATGGTTTCAGTCTCTATATTTTGGTTTTCAGATTTCAGTGCTTCGAAATTTCCGATGTTTTGAATTTTACCATCATTCACTACAATTCCTCCGTCCGTAATAACTTGTAATTGTTCATCAGATAATTTCCCTCTTAATGGAAGGTCTGCTAATGTTACAATCTGCTTAAAGGGTCCTATTAACTTCATTGATCTAAGATTAAGCTACCGCTTGTTTATAATTAATTTACTCTCAAAAATACTTAAAATATATTAATCCTCTAAATCCAAGTTAGCCTTTACCTCAACCTCAGCCTCTATCTCAGCCTTTTTCTATCCCTGAAATTTCACAGTCTAAACCTCAACCTTAGTCTAAATTTGTTATCTTTGAGGTAAATGAAATGAATTAATGCCAGATTTTTTACATCCAGATAAGGAAAACTACTCGCATGAAGAGCTTATGCAGGAGGAGCAGATCCGTCCTCAGAGTTTTAAGGACTTTGCTGGGCAGAGAAAAACTTTGGAAAACCTTGAGGTTTTTGTAAGTGCTGCCAAAAGACGTGGTGGTGCCCTTGATCATGTTCTTCTTCATGGTCCGCCGGGTCTGGGGAAAACCACTTTGGCCAATATTATAGCCAATGAACTTGGCGTAGGCTGTAAGATCACTTCCGGTCCTGTTCTTGACAAACCTGGAAGTTTAGCCGGTTTACTGACGAATCTGGAGGAAAATGACGTTCTTTTTATTGATGAGATCCACCGTCTGTCTCCTATTGTGGAGGAATATCTGTATTCTGCTATGGAGGATTATAAGATAGATATTATGCTGGAAACCGGCCCTAATGCAAGAAGCGTTCAAATTGGACTAAATCCTTTTACTCTGGTGGGAGCTACCACAAGAAGTGGAATGCTGACCAAGCCGATGCTGGCCAGATTCGGGATTCAAAGCAGGCTTGAATATTATTCGGTTGAGCTTTTATCAATGATTATCCAGAGAAGTGCAAGAGTTTTGGGAAGTAAGATTTATGAAGATGCTGCTATAGAAATAGCGAGAAGAAGCCGTGGAACTCCCAGAATTGCGAATGCTCTGCTAAGAAGGGTACGTGATTTCGCTGAGATCAAAGGGAACGGAGAAATAGAGATCAATATTACAAAATATGCCTTGAATTCTCTTAATGTGGATGAATTTGGTTTAGATGAAATGGATAATAAAATCATGCGTGTCATGATTGAAAACTTCAAAGGAAAACCGGTAGGAATTTCCGCGCTGGCGACTTCAATTGCTGAAAATCCTGAAACTCTGGAAGAGGTTTACGAACCGTTTCTGATTCAGGAGGGATTCATTATCAGAACACCAAGAGGAAGAGAAGTGACCGATAAAGCCTATAAGCATTTAAATATAGCCATACCGAGAAATCCGGGAGAATTATTTTAACAATCTATGTTTATTCCAAAGTTATACAGAAGTGAAGATCATAATCTGATGAAAGAAATCATCAGAGACAATGCGTTTGCCTTACTTATTTCTTCGGTTGAAAAAATACGAGCAACTCATTCCATGATGATGCTTAACGAAGATGATCCTGGGAATATGTATGTGGAAACTCATATTTCAAGGGCCAATCCTCAGGCAAAAACGTTAAAGGACGGAGACGAAGTGCTCTGCGATTTTCTGGGAGCTCATGCCTATATTTCGAGCAGCTGGTATGATCATATCAATGTTTCGACATGGAATTATGAAGCGGTACAGATCTGTGGAAAAGTGCAGCTAATGAATGATGATGAGCTGTATAAACATCTTGAAAAATTAACGTCAAAATATGAAAATTTCCAGAAATGTCCGATAATGGTCAAAGATATGGGACGTGAATTTGTGGAAAAGGAAATGAAGGGCGCTTTCGGACTGAAAATATTTCCGAAAGAAATATCCATCAAACAGAAACTTTCTCAAAACAGAAAGGATTATGATTTTCAAAATATCATTTCGGAGCTGGAACATTCGGATGAGAACGGAAGAAAGATCGCTGAAAAGATGAAATTAATAAAAAAATAATAATCAAAAATATATATGAAGCTATATCCAATACAATGTGGAAAATTTAAACTGGATGGCGGTGCCATGTTTGGAGTCGTCCCAAAGAGTTTGTGGGAAAAAACGAATCCTGCAGACGAAAAAAACCTGATTGAACTGGGAACAAGATCCCTACTTATAGAAGACGGCAAGAAACTGATTCTTGTGGACTGCGGTCTTGGCAATAAACAAGATGATAAATTCTTCGGGCATTATTCGCTTTGGGGAGATGACAGTCTTGATAAAAACTTAAAGAAATTCGGCTTCGTAAGAGAAGATATTACAGATGTCTTCTTTACGCACCTTCACTTTGACCACTGTGGTGGCGCTATTGAATGGAATGATGACAGAACCGGATATAGACCGGCTTTTAAAAATGCACAGTTCTGGACGAATGAAAACCACTGGAAATGGGCTACAGAACCTAATCCAAGGGAGAAAGCAAGTTTCCTGAAGGAGAATATTCTTCCGATACAGGAAAGTGGACAGCTTAATTTCCTACCTCTTCCTACAACAGGCAACTACGGATTTGCTCCTGATCTGAAAATGGATGTAATCTTTGTGGACGGACATACAGAAAAACAAATGCTTCCTGTGATCCAGTACCAGGAAAAAACGATTGTTTTCGCAGCAGACCTTATTCCTACTGCAGGACACATCAACCAGGTTTATGTCATGGGGTATGATACAAGACCTCTTCTTACGATGGAAGAGAAAGGAAAATTCCTGAAACAGTGCGTAGATAATGAATATTTATTGTTTTTTGAGCACGATGCCCATAATGAACTGGCGAGTCTTAAAATGACTGAAAAAGGAGTGAGATTGGACGAGATTCACAGTTTTAATGATGTTTTTGGATATTAATTTTTAATTATGGAAGAATTACATTCAGAGACCCAGAAAGCAGAACCGGAACCGTCACCCAAGATCATCGGGCTTACCGGTGGTATAGGTTCAGGAAAGACTACCGTGGCCCATTTCATTGAAGAGTTCGGGTTCCCGGTTTATTATTCCGATGACAGGGCAAAATCCATCGTGAATGAGAATGAAGACTTAAAGATCAGAATCAAAGAACTTCTTGGCGAGGAAGCTTATGATGCCAATGGGCTTTATGACAGAAAATTTGTCGCAGAAAAGGTTTTCAACAATAAGGAACAGCTGCACGAATTAAATGAAATCATACACCCCGCTGTAAGAATCGATTTTGAAGAATGGCTGAAAAAACAGACGAAATATTTAGTCTTTAAAGAAACAGCACTGTTGTTTGAATTAAAGCTGAACAGGCAATGCTACAAATCCCTTCTCGTTACTGCAGAAGATAATATCAGAACAAAAAGAGTGATGGACAGGGACGGAAAAACCTACCGTGAAGTAGAAACTATCATGGAAAAGCAAATGCCCGAAAAGGATAAAATCAAAATGGCAGACTGCATTATTTACAACAATACCAATCTGGAGGATCTCAAGGAACAGACCGAACGGATTATCTTCAGTATTGAATAAAAAAAGCCTCGTCAGACATAATTCTGACGAGGCTTTTAATAATATCTGGGAAGGTGAACCTTACTCACCTATTCCTTAAAAATAAGAGATTTCATGTTTCTGATAATAACAAAAAGACTGTTCGATAAGGACAGTCTTTTTGTTTATTAAAATGTAAGGTTTATCTTTTGATAAATTTCCCCTGAATCGAATTTCCCTGATCCTGAATATCGATTACATATACTCCCCCGACTAACTGGCTCACATCAAGTTTATTATTTAACAAGATCCCGCTTGCGATCAGTTTACCTGCATGATAAAGCTTGTAGTGAGCACTTTTACTGATATTCTTGACATTCAACACGGTGCTTACCGGATTTGGATAAAATAGAAAATCATTCTGATTAACCGGATTAAATACTCCGTTTTTAAAGATCCTCACTTTATAGTCTTCCACTTCCCCTTCCGCAAAGTTCGTACATGTTACAGGAATATCATTTCTTTTCATCGCAACTCTCATGACCACATATTTATCATCAGTCATACTTACAAATGCATTGGCCGGGACACTAAATGTTCCTTTAGTAGGGGTTACATTGTTTAGACCTGAAACCAATATTCTTTCATCAATACCAAATTCGCCGTCCCTGTTGAAATCTATCCATACTGCAATTCCTTCATTATGATTTGTACCTGTCCATTTTTTCTCTATGGTGATCTCATTACCAGAAGAGCCCTGAACCAGCTCTATAGCTGTCTTCGGAATTCCTGTATAATCCGTATAGACTGATGCAGCTGATGAATTTTCCATAAGAGGTCTGCCAACCGGTTTCACGGTAACTTTTGCAATGTGCTCTCCAGCTGAACTTCCTGACACCATACCACAGTACTGTACTGTAGGCGTGGTAAAAAAGTACAGAGGTGTAAAGCTGCCAGGTGTGCCGTTACAGATATTAGCCACCTGAAGTTCATATTTAGTAAGCTCTATCAGGCCTGTTAATGTATAAATATTATTAGGCATCTGAATTTCTGTCCAGCTTGGAATCCCTACTTTCCTATACCTCAAAATATAAGTGGCCCCTGGGAAAGGATCCCATGTGATTTGTGCTGATGCAGGTAGAAGCTGAAGAATCATAAGGCCTGAAGGAGGCAAATCACAGGTTCTTTCCGTCGTAAATACTTTTGGAGTTGAGTACGTTTCGGGAGGACACTGGCTTGTTATCTGAACTTCATAGGTTTTGCCGGCAGCAAGACCTGAAAGATTAAAGGTATTTGCAGGAGGTACCGGTAAATTGACAAAGTTCCATGGGGTGGTTCCCACTTCTCTCCATCTCATCTTATATGTGAGGTTTGCCGCTACCGGTGACCAGGCTATTAAAGCTGAATTGGCTGTAATATTACTTACCGTGACATTCGGAGGTGCGGGATTACATTTTGTAGTAAATTCATTATGAGAATAGGTTCCTGTAATACCATTACACACTACAGCTATTTCTATTTCGTATAAAGTATCCGGTGATAAGTTCGTTAGGTTAATAGTATTTGTGGCTGCCGGAGGTAATGCTGGTGGTTGATTTGTAGCACTCCATGCCGCTGTACCCACAGCTCTGTATCTGATCTGATAAGAATCAGCTCCATTATCGAGGGGCCAGGTTACAGAAGCTGAATTAAACGTAATGCTATTGATTGCTACTACAGGTGTAGTTGTACTGCATATTTTTGTAGTAAAGCCGGGACCCGGGACCCAGGCACTCTTATTTGTTGGGCCGCATAAAGAACGTACCCACCAAAAGTAGGATGTGTTTACCGCCAGTTGTGATACGGTGACAGAAACATTATTTGAAGTTCCTGTAGCAGCTGTTCCGTTATTAGGAGCATTATTTACGTTTGAAAGATAGTATTCATACCCATTGGCCGGTGCCTGAATGGGAGCAGTCCAGCTAAGGTTGGCGGTAGTGGGTGTAACTGCGGCTACAGATAGTCCGGTAGGAGGAATACAGGACGTAATCAGTATATTATCTACGGTAGCTGGTGGCTGGGTCCCACCGCTGGCATTATTCGTCCATTCAAAAACCAAACGTGTATTAGTTCCAGCAAAAGTACTTAAATTCACATTCGTATTAATATAAGTCTGCCAGGTACTCTGTCCATTATAATCATTCCCTACTTTTATTCTTCCTGCTGCCGGGGTAATCTGCACTCCCGCCGCTGGAGTATAGTTCGTAGGAACAAGCCAGATTCTTAGATAGTCCTGAGCATTCTCCCCTGCAGCTCTCCAATCGAAGGATACGCTGCAAACTGCCGTTCCTGCAGGAATACTGATATCCCTGTGGGCATGAACAACACTGGCAGCCGTTACAGAATAATTATTAGCAGTTACACCCGTATTGGATATATAAATAGCTCTGGGTGGATTTCCTGCTGCAGTCCCGTACAACCATTTATTAGTTTGGGTTCCATTTACAAAAGTAAAATTACCATTATTGGTTGTAAAACTCTCGTTATATGGAAAAGGTGAGGTTGTTGGAATACATGCACTTGTTATAAAACCAATAAGGACAAGGAGTAATAACCTTGGTAAAAAAGAGTAATTTCTAGTCATAGCTTTTTCTATATAAGTTGTGAATTATCCAATTCATTTTTTGATCTGTGGATGTGTACAAACGATTTGCTTATCCATTAATCATCAAATATTCTATAAAATATACTAATCCCTAACTATACATATGTATTATTAAACATTAATAGGATTGTAAAACAACAGACTTTTCCAAATTCACAATAGAATTGCAATAATCTTATTATTTTAATATATAATTTAGCAAATATAAATAAAATACAATGAAAAAGTAACTATTAAATAACAAAAATAGATAAATAATGAGAATGTAATCAAAAATAACAATATGTATAAAAAAACTCACCATTTGTAAATTATAGCATAAAAAAAACATCCAAAATGCACCATAAAAAAAGCCCTCATTCTGAGGGCTTCTATGTTTGAAATTTAATTATTATTCTTTGATGAATTTCTTTTGTACGGATTTACCATTGTCTTCAATATCTATCACATAAACTCCGTTGATCAGCTTGCTTACATTGATCTGGTTGTTCAATAGAATACCTTCACCAATGATCTGTGCTGCTGCATTGTAGATCTTATATTTCGCTTTTTTGCTGATATTCTTCACATACAATACTGAGCTTACCGGATTAGGATAAATCATGATATCCGTCTGGTTCACTGGATTCGCTACTGCAGGTTTAGAGATTCTTACAGAGTAATCTTCTACTTCCCCATTCGCAAATCTCATACAGTTCACCGGAACTCCATCTCTCATTAAAGCAATTCTCATCACTACATATTTATAGGTTGTCATGCTTACAAAGGCATCAGCTGGTACGCTGAATGTTCCCGTAACAGGACTTGTCGTATTTGGAGGTGATGTGAATACCCTTTCATCAATATCGAAATATCCGTTTCTGTTGAAATCGATCCAAACCGCGATTCCTTCATCGTGATTCGTTCCGTTCCATTTTTTCTCAATCGTGATCTGGTTTCCTGTAGATCCCTGAACCATTTCTATAAATGTGGCAGGTACTCCAGTGTAATCCGTATAGTTTGAAGGTCCTGAAGCGTTTTCCATTTTAGGTCTTCCATTCGGCGTTACCGTCACTTTTGCGATGTGTTCATTCACTGAATTTTGAGAAGACATCTGACAATAGATCACAGTAGGTGTTGTGAAATAATACGGAGGAGTGTAAGTTCCCGGAGTTCCGTTACAGATATTCACCACCTGCATTTCGTATTTGGTATCTTCCAGCAATCCTGTTATCGTATGAGCGTTAGTCGCTACCGGAATATTGGTCCAGCTCGGAATTCCTACTTTTCTGTATCTCAGGATGTAGGTAGCTCCCGGGAATCCATCCCATATCACTTCAGCCGTTGTAGGCGTAAGCTGGTTAATTGTTAATCCCGGAGGAGGCAATTCACATGTTCTCAGTGTAGTAAATACTACAGGATTTGAATATGGATTCGGTGTGCTTTCTCCCGTACACTGATTGGCTACCTGTACTTCATATTTCGTATACGGATCTAAATTATTTAATGAATATGTATTGTTAGGAGGGGCTGGCAGATTAACAAGAGTCCATGCTGTCGCACCGACTTTTCTCCATCTCATCACATAGGTGGAACCTGTCACCAATGGCGTCCATGTAACCAACGCAGAGTTAGTCGTGATATTGGTCACTGAAACACCAGGAGGCGTAGGATCACATTTTGTAGTAAATGCTCTGATCGGTGTAAAATTACCTGTTGAAGTTCCACAGTTTGCAGCGATCTGTACTTCATAGGTTGTAAATGGAACCAGATTGGTCAACGTATAAGGAACAGTAGTAACATATACTGATGTCCATGCTGTAGTTCCTAATATTCTGTACTGAAGCAGATAACTAAGGTTATTCGTTGCAGCTGTCCAGTTAATCACCGCTGAATTATGAGTTACTGCTGTAAACGTAGGGTTGGTTGGTGTATCTGTACTACATGGTTTTAGCTTTACTACGTAGTCTTCCACTTCTCCGTTGACTGCATTCTGACACATTACCGGAGCACTTGAACGTTTCAATACGACTCTCATTGTTGTGGTCAGCGGTCCGTTATAAGCTCCGGTAGGAACTCCGAAATTAGCTGTCACAGGAGTTGTCGTACTTGATGCTGAGTTCAGGATCTGCTCTGATGTTTCAAAAACACCGTTTCTGTTAAAGTCGATCCAGGCACTCACTGCATCACTGGCGGTCGCCCCTGTCCATCCTTTTGCTACAGAGATTTTATTACCAGCAGAACCTATTTCTAAGGTGATCAGGGTAGCCGGTGTAGTATAGTTCGTGTAATTATTTTGTACAGAAGTATTATTCATTACTGCAAGTGCAGGGTTGATGGAGGTAACAGTTACATTTGAAATGTGGTCGTTCGTTCCGGTGCCTGTCATAGGGCAATACGTAATAGGCGGCGTTGTGAATTGTGTAGAAGGTGAGAAAGCACCTTGTGTACCATTACATTTTGTCGCCACCTGTACTTCATATTGAGTCTGTTCTGTTAAGTTCGGGATTGTATAAGTATTTCCCGGAGCCGGTACAGGATCTACGGTAGTCCAAACAGTAGTTCCCACTTTTCTGTATCGCAATACATACGTTGCACCGGTTGCTGCCAGCCATGAAACATCAGCTGTAGTAGGAGTAAGATTGGTTATGGTAATATTGGATGGCGAAGCTGTAGTACAACCAGGCTGATCTATTAGTTTTACGGCATAATCCTCTACTTCACCATTGGTAAAGTTACCACATGCTGCAGGGTTAGTGGAATCTCTGAGAACAACGCGCATACGGGTCGTAAGGGGTCCTAAATAAGCTGCTGCAGGTACTGTAAATGTTGCAGTGACCGGAGTCGTTGTATTATTCGCGGCGTTTAAAACTCTTTCAATGGTTTCAAAAGTACCGTTCTTATTAAAATCTATCCATACACTTACCGCTTTGCTTGATAACGCAGCCGGCCATGATTTGGAAATTGAAACACTGTTATTGGCTGATCCGCGAACCAGTGTTATCAGTTTTGTAATATCGGATGAATAATCTGTATAGTTAGCTGCTGCTGAATTATTACTCATCGTATATGAATTCGTAGCACCAACTGTGACATTGGAAATATATCCATTATCCGTATTGGTAGAGGCCGCAGCACAGTACAGGGTTACAAAAATTGAAACCGGTGAAAAAGCTCCCTGTGTTCCTGCGCAGACATTAGCGATCTGGAATTCATAATGGGTTCCTGCTGTAAGGGCGGAAAGAGTTACTGTATTAATGGTAGGCGCAGGAGTAACTGTTGTCCAGGCTGTAGTTCCTGCAACACGGTACTGGAAAACATAGGTTGCATTAAATGATGCATTCCAGGTCACTGTTGCCTGAGTCTGTGTAATCGCTGAAACTACAATTCCTCCCGGTGGCGCGGTTGTACAGATAGGAAGCGTTTCAATAGTCGCAGTTCCGATCGCATAGAATACATTATTGATGGCGCTCACCCTGATTTTAGCAGTACCTCCCACTGTTAAAGGAAAAGTAGTAAAATCCAATGCCTGAGTTCCGTCATTCGGTGTTGATGCGGCTACAACATTCCATGTAACTCCGTTATCTGTTGTAAAGTCTATTTTTACATTGGGAGCATTGTAAGGTGCTGTATTGGTATTCACAACATCCCAGGTAACAGTCGTAGGTCCGTTGTTATATATTACTGTTGGGTTTACTTTAAACGGACCGTTGTTACCTACAATAATAGTCTGTGTTGCTGATTGGGTCTGCTGCTGATTGGCAGCGGGATTGTTATCTCTTACAGTAACGGTAAACTTGGTAGTTCTTGCTACTGTAGATACAGCTTCCCAAAGGTTATTAGCATTGTTTAAAACGCCTGCAAGCACTGAAGAAAATCTCGGAAAATAACGGGTAGGGCTTGCTGTTGGAGCTACAGATCTGAAAGACGGACCATTCGGCGTATCTCCTAAGTTGGCATTATTAATCACTACATTCGCAATATCTACCTCCTCCCAGTTAAAAGTCATCGGATCATTCTCCGCATCTGTAGCAGAGGCTGTCAGGACAAATGCTGTTCCTTTTGGAATATTATAGGTAGGAAGCGCTGCGATTACCGGGGGTGTATTGGTAATCACTGTTTCTATATCACATGTTTTACTGATCAGATTCGCCTGAATAGCTGTAATATTCGTCACATTAAAGTATGGATCTGAATGTGGCTGCACATCGGTAGTGGGTCCGGTAATTCCTGCATAGCCCATAATACTTGAGCCTGAACCAGGTTCTACACTGGTAGCAGATCCCAACTGGGGAGGATCATAAGAGAAACTATGTACACCACCAAGCTGATGTCCTATTTCGTGAGCGACATAGTCAATGTCAAAATTATCTCCTACCGGAGGTCCACCTCCTGGAGATGTCCATCCTGAACCTTTATCATTAGCTGTAGGGATCAAGTTATCCCGGCATATACATCCGACACATCCTGCGTTTCCACCAGCTCCTGGAGGAGAAAAAAGATGTCCTATATCATAGTTTGCATTCCCTACTGCAGCTGTAATAACGTTCTGCACCTGAGAGTTCCAGCCCACAATACCGTTGGCTGTTCCTCCTTCAGTTGCTGAATAAGGATCTGTGGCAGCGTTGGTATAAATTAAACTAGGATAATTCTGTAAATTCAGATGGAGTGCAAAATCTTTTTCATAAACTCCATTGATTCTTGTAAGAGTGGCATTCATCGCGGCCAGTGCTCCGGCTACGGTACCTCCATGGTATTGTGTATATTCTCCACATACCGAAAGGGCAAGCCTTAAAGTTCTGTACTTCTTATCTGAATTTTTTGCAAAGTCGGCAGGCTGATTAAAAAAAGCTTTTCCCTGCTGGCGAAGCTCATCGATATCATGTCTCGCTCCTGCACTTTCTTCAGAGGAACATACAAAACCTTTTTTGTCTTTTCCTGTTTTGTGATGAACTCTGTAGATTGTCTTTGCCGAATTGGCAGGTTCTATAAATTCATAATTTCCATCCTGAATGATCATAGATTGAAAATCATTAGGTGCCAAACTGAACCTCAAATATCTGGAGGGATCATCTATCCCTACTCCAACATAAGAGCCCAGCTGATACTGATCTGCGAGTTCTTTTACTACAACCGGAAAGCTGTAGACTGCAAATTTTTCAATCTTCCCATTCATGGTCGGGAGAGATATGATTACTGGCTTTGCATTTTTACCAGTTTCCTCTGCTTTGGCAAGCTGCAATTTCAGCTGTGAGATATCCAAAGAGAAATAGCTGTCTGATTTTGAGCTATCATTAGCTCCTTTTCCATGATATACTGCAGGTGCCCATTGTGCATGGATCATTGCAAACAAACAAAGGAAAAAGAAAAAAATAGAAATTTTCTTCATAACTTTTTCAATATTTTGTAATAATCTCACAAATCTAGTGTATTTTTTAATAAAAAAAAACACATTTCATCAATTCATTGACAAATGAATAATAAAATATAAAAAGGTTTAAAAAAATAACTATAAAAATCTAATTATAAGTAAAAATTTCAACTATTATTGAATTATTAATTAAAAAATTTTAATCCGATTCGATGAAACCATATAAAAATAAAAAGCCCTCATTTCTGAGGGCTTCCTATAGTTGAAATTTAAATATTATTCTTTGATAAATTTCTTTTGAACGGTAACACCGTTGTCTTCGATATCGATAACATAAATTCCGTTAATCAGTTTGCTTACATTGATTTGGTTATTTAGTAAGATACCGTCACCGATAATCTGTCCTGCAGAATTGTAGATCTTATATTTCGCTTTTTTGCTGATATTCTTCACATACAATACTGAACTTACCGGGTTAGGGTAAATCAGGATTTCAGTCTGGTTCACAGAGTTTGGTATTCCCGGTTTAGCGATTCTTACTGAGTAATCCTCTACTTCACCGTTGGCAAAATTCGCACAGTTCACCGGAACTCCGTCTCTCATCATCGCCACTCTCATTACAACATACTTATAGTTGGTCATACTGATATAGGCATCTACCGGTACACTGAATGTTCCTGTAACCGGACTTGTTGTGTTCGGAGGTGATGTGAATACTCTTTCATCAAGATCGAAATATCCGTTTCTGTTGAAATCAATCCAAACAGCGATTCCTTCATCATGATTCGTTCCGTTCCATTTTTTCTCAATCGTGATCTGATTTCCTGTAGATCCCTGAACCAATTCTATGAACGTTGCAGGTACTCCTGTGTAGTTCGTATAGTTTGAAGGTCCGGAAGCATTTTCCATTTTAGGTCTTCCGTTCGGTACTACTGTAACCTTAGCGATATGCTCGTTCACAGAATTTTGTGCACCCATCTGGCAATAAATTACTGTAGGTGTAGTGAAATAGTATGGAGGTGTAGGTGTACCCGGCGTACCGTTACAAATATTCATCACCTGCATTTCATATTTTGTTTCTTCCAATAATCCTGTAATGGTATAAGTATTCGTGATAAGAGAAACATTCGTCCAGCTAGGAATACCTACTTTTCTATATCTCAGTACATATGTTGCACCAGGGAAACCTTCCCATGTTACTTCAGCTGATGTAGGAGTAAGCTGTAAAATTGTTAATCCCGGAGGAGGAAGCTCACATGTTCTTTCCGTAGTAAATACTTTCGGATTTGAGTACGGGTTAAGAGTTGTTTCTCCAACGCACTTGTTAGCCACTCTTACTTCATATTTTGTATACGGGTCTAAACCTGTTAACAAATGAGTATTGGTAGGAGGAGCAATGTTTGGCACCTGAGTCCATGTAGGTGCTCCTACTTTTCTCCACTCCAGAGTATACGTAGAGCTCGCTGCAAGCGGTGCCCATGTAATCAATGCAGAGTTGGTGGTAATATTACTTACCGTAACATTCGGAGGCGTAGGATCGCATCTTGTCACAAATGGTTTGATGGCAGTAAATGTACCTATAACATCTCCACAAACTGCAGCAACCTGAACTTCATAATTGGTAGCAGGCGTTAAACCTGTTATCACCAATGGAATGTTGTTTAGCAATGCTGAAGCATATATTTCCGTCCAGGCTCCCGGAGGAGGTCCCTGAAGTCTGTATCTTACCAGATAAGTAGTCGTGTTCGCAACTCCTGAAAGGGTAAGCGTTGCAGAGTTATGTGTTGCCGTGATTCCCGGTTGGTTCGGTGTACCGTTAGCACATGGTCTGATTCTTACTGCGTAATCTTCAACTTCTCCATTCACAGGATCCACACATAATACCGGAGCACTTGTACGTTTAAGCACAACTCTCATAGTCGTCGTAAGTGGACCTGTATAAGCTGTTGCAGGAACTGCGAAGCTAAGATTCGTTACAGGAGTTGCAGTATTCGCTGCCGAGTTCAGAATCTGTTCTGATGTTTCAAAAACTCCGTTTCTGTTGTAGTCAATCCAGGCTGAAACTGCTACATTGCTCGTTGCCCCTGTCCATCCTTTTGATACTGAGATCTTGTTGTTTGCAGAACCTGCATCAAGAGTGATCAGTGTCTGAGGGGTTATGTAGCTTGTATAGTTAGTCTGTACCGTTGTATTATTCATCACTGGTACGCCAGGGTTAGAAGAAGTAACCGTTACATTTGAAATGTGGTCGTTAGTTCCTGTACCAGTCATAGGGCAGTATGAAAGTGGTGGTGTCGTAAATTGTACCGCAGTAGAGTATGCTCCTGTAGAACCTCCACATGTCGTAGAAATCTGAACATCATACTTAGTCTGCTCTGTCAGGTTCGGAATGGTATAAGTATTCACGCCAGGTGCCAAAACAACCGGTGGAATGGTATAGGTACCAGCTGTAGCCAATTTCCATCTGATGGTATATGTAGCATTGGCAGCACCGAACCAATATACTGTAGCTGTAGTTGCTGTAAGGTTGGTTACCGTAATGTTTGTAGGTGGCGCAGTAGTACAAGGCGGCTGATCAATAAGTTTTACCGCATAATCTTCTACTTCACCCCATGTGAAATTTCCACAGGCAGCAGCAGCAGCACTTTCTCTCAATGCTACACGCATACGGGTCGTAAGGTTTCCAGTGTAAACACCGCCAGCAGTACCAGGAACAGCAAAAGTAGCTGTAACCGGACTTGTTGTGTTGCTCGGTGAACTCAATACCTGCTCACTCGCTTCAAAAACTCCGTTTCTGTTAAAGTCAATCCAAACACCTGTTCCGAAAGACCATTGAGTTCCAGGCCATGTTTTATTAACAGTCACTGTATTATTTCCAAGACCTCTTACCAAAGTAACCAGTCTTGCCGGATCTGTACTGTAATCTGTATAGTTACTGAAACCAGAATCACTGTTCATTGGTATTGCAGAATTCGGAGTTACGGCAACTTTGCTGATAAAGCCGTCAATGGTAGTACTTGTAGAAGCAGAAGTACAATATGTAATAGCCGGAGTGGTGAAAGGAGTCGCTGTAGAGAATGGTCCCTGGGTTCCTCCACAAACCGTAGCGATCTGGAATTCATATTGAGTCTGTTCTGTAAGGTTTGTTATAGTGTAAGTACTTGAAAGTGGCGTCGTAATATTTACCGTTGTCCATGCTCCTCCAGGCAGCGATCTGTACTGAAGCACATAAGTGGCTCCCGTTGAAGGCAACCAGTTTACCTGAGCCGTAGTCGGAGTAAGGTTTGAAACGGTAATATTTCCCGGAGGCGCTGTAGTACAAGGCTGTAAAGCGATAACATTTAATGTAAAGTCTACATAATTACCGGAAGTCGCCTGTCCGCACGGAGTAAGTGTTCCGGACCAAGATGTTGCCGTTCTTACTCTATAATTACCAGGGGCTTGTGCCGCAGGAATATTGATAAGTGCGGTTCCATTTGTAGCATACGTAGTCGTAGCCAAAACAGTTTCACCCGGATCATTAAAGTTCATATTATTATTCCAGTCAATCCATACATAATAATAATATGTACTTGTTCCTGTATTCAGATTCATCGTTACCGTGTTGCTCGGCAACGCTGAAATTACTGAAGCTGTATTATTAACATACGCTGCATAAGCAGTCGCAGTATAATTTAAATTCGTAATAGCTCCTGTGGTATTAACCGTTTTCAGGAAATATGTAGTTGAAGTACCACCTGTAGGTGTACAATATCCTGTAAGAACAGTCATAGGTCCTGTCCATGTACTTTGATCTGTTGCAGTACATCTCGATCTCACCCATACATAATACGTAGTATTGGCTACCAGTGGAGAAAGTGTTGCAGTGGTTCCTGTCACTGTTTGTGAAGGTACTGTTGCAGTCGTTGGAGCTGTAGGGGATGTACTGTAGTACACTTCATATCCTCCCGCAGGCGGAATTGAAGGAGCTGTCCAGCTGATATTGGCACTTGTAGGTACAACCGCTCCAACCGTTAATGCCGTAGGGGCCATACATGAAGGAGGCGTAGTTACAGTTAGCTGTCCTACCCATGTACTCTGGTCAGTCGCACTACATCTTGACCTTATCCAAATATAGTATGTTGTATTAGGTACCAATGGGGAAAGGGTCACTCCTGTTCCTGTAGTAACCGTTTGTGAAGGTACGGTGGCAGCCGTCGGGGCTGTAGCCGTTGTACTGTAATATACATCATATCCTCCTGCTGGTACAGAAGAAGGTGCAGTCCAGCTGATTGCTGCTGTCGTAGCCGTCGTTGCTCCTGAAGTTAATCCTATAGGAGGTAAACAAGAAGGTGCCGGGCCAAAAGTCAATCGAATATTTGGTCTGTTGCCATCAATTGTCCCGTTAGTTGTAGGTGGCGTGTTGTCACCTTCAATATATTGGTGCTTTGATGCATTACTGGAATACGTAAAGGCATTTCCGTTTAATGTTCCGGTTCCGGTTCCTCCGTAGTTGGTTTCCACCAATACAACAAGGTTTTCCACCCCATTATAATAATAAGGGTTTGTAAGCGTCACTGTATTCCATCCTGTAGGTATACTGGCGATATTTCCGTCGTATACCAGAGTAGCTCCCGCAGTGGAAGTAGCCCAGTTTTGTGAAGGAAGAGTAGTCGTAGCAGCAGGAACGGTTTTCAAATAAATCTTAACCGGAGTAGTGATAGTCGTTGCTACTGTAGCGTTCCATCCCACCGACAGAACACTTCCGCCTGCAGGAAGGTTTATTTCAGCTGCAGTATAAAGTGAAGCATCTCTCTGGTGCCCGTAATAGGGAGCCAAAGGATATCTCTGAGTACTGGTTCCTGTACCAATAGTGATTGTTTGTGCCTGTGACAACAGTCCGAAGACCATACACAGTAATGTGATGAGCACCCTAAAGGGCCTGCTCACTTTACAGAGTAAAAATCCACTCATATTTGTTTAGTTTAGTAGTGATAACAATAGTAAGTAAGTATAGTGTTTCCTATTTTTTGGTGTTCAAATGTTTTCTTTGAAACATCCATTTTTTTACAGATCATCTGTATTAAAAAGAATAATTTTTTAATTCATACGCTAACAATTTTATAATTACACAAATCTAATAATTTTTTCACTATTAATACATTCATTCAAATATTTTTTTGTTAAAATTCTATAATAATTCCACATTTTATACATTAAAATATAAAATCCCCAGAAGAGTCTGAGGATTTTATATATTCTAATTATTTTACTTTTTGATAAACTTAGATCGGAACTGATCTTTCCCTTTTTCATCGATCGTAATGACGTACCCGCCTTTCACCAGAGATAAAACATTGATTTTTCCGCCGTTGATACTTCCATCACTCACAAGCTGACCAGCCGCACTATAAATTTTATACGCTGCTTTATCTGAAACTTTGGTTACATTCAGAATATCGGTTGCCGGATTTGGATAGATCTGGATTCCAGTGTTATTGGCACCATTCACTTCGTTTGTTCCTAATGACACTTGGATCTGAACCGGATAATCTTCAATTTCACCATAAGCAAAAGGGTTACATCCGTTGTCAGGCTGATTTTCGTAAGCCATAGCAACTCTCATGATCACCTTGCTGTCCGTATATGCATTGGCAGGAACAGAGAATGTACCGGAAACCGGGGTCACCATATTGGAGGCGCTGGTAAAGATCTTTTCAGAATCTGAAAAATTACCGTCTCTGTTGAAATCTATCCAGGCAGTTACCCCTTCGTTGTATGATTGCGCCGTCCATGCTTTTGTCACACTGATTGCGTTGCCTGAACTTCCCTGTCTAAGTGTAATTACTTTTGAAGGGTCCGCTGTATAATCGGTATAAGAAGAACCTACACTTGTGTTTGAAACAACACTCATTCCTACAGGAGTTACAGAAACATTTGAGATATATTCATCTGCAAAACTTCCGGCACTGTTGGTACAGAACGCATAAGCCAATGTGCTGAAATTGGTACTTGCAGAATAATCACCGGTAGTACTTCCGCAAATATTGGCTACCTGTACTTCATACTGAGTAGTATCCTGAAGACCAGCAATATAATAAGAGTTTGTAGGAACATTTACAGTAACCCAGGTTGTAGATCCTGTTTTTCTGTATCTCAGAGAATAGGTTGCTCCCTGAACCGGCGCCCAGCTGATATTTCCGGAAGAAATTGTCAGTCCTGAAGCAGCAACTCCCGTTGTAGCTGTAGAAGAACATGTCGCCATTGAAGCTGCTACCGTAGCATTTCCAATAGCATAGAAAACATTTCCAACAGCACTTACTCTGATTTTTATAGCTGCCCCTGTTGCAAGAGAAGAAAATGTAAATGCTTCTGCTCCGTCATTCGGAGTGGATGGTGTAAGCACAACCCATGTAACTCCGTTATCTGCGGTATAATCTATTTTAACATTCGGCGTATTGTAAATACCGGAATTTGTATTGACTACATTCCAGGTTACAGCACCGGATGCGTTATTATATACTGTAGAAGAAGTCACTTGAAAAGGTCCTTCATTTCCTACATTGATTTTCTGAAGTGCAGAATTGGTCTGCTGCTCTGTCACAATCGGGCTGTTATCTCTGGCCGTAAATACAAAATTGGTAGATCTTGCTCTGTTCGATACCGTTTCCCAATCTGCCGCAGAAGAAAGATTCCCTCCCAATACGGTATTCAGTTTAGGGAAATATCTTGTAAGTGAAGTAGACGGAAGAATAGATCTGAATAGCGGCCCTACTCCTGTATTTCCGTTAACAGAAGTTACCGTTGAGGCAGCATTATCAAACTGCTCCCATGTATAGGTCATAGGATTTCCTTCAGGATCAATTGCATTTCCCGTAAGTGCAAATGCCGTCCCTTTTGGAATCGCGTAGTCATTCAACGCAGAAATCACCGGTGGATTGTTCGTCACTGATGTTTCCACGTCACAGGTTTTAGCCACCAAATTATTCTGCATCTGAATAATACTTACTACATGGAAGTAAGGATCAGAGTTCATCTGAACATTGGCACCTGTAATTCCAGCATACCCCATGATGGTAGATCCTGAACCCGGTTCCATATTTACCCCTGCCGATTCCAGAGCATGAGAGAATGTATGATTAGCTCCCAGCTGATGTCCCATTTCGTGAGCTACATAGTCAATATCAAATGTATCTCCCTGTGGAATGGCATTCGCCGGTGAAGTAAACCCTGAACCTTTTGCTTTGGTAGTGGGAGTGGCTGGATTTACACAGATACATCCGATACATCCGGCATTTCCACCGCCTCCGCTTCTTCCGAACAAGTGTCCGATATCATAGTTTTCGTTTCCTACCACACTGGTAAGAGTCTGCTGAAGCTGAACATTCCAATTGTTCATCTGAGAAGCAGGAGAATAAGGATCAGTAGCTGCATCCATATAAATCAATGCAGGATAATTTACCATATTCATATGTAATCCCATATCTTTTTCAAAAACGCCATTCACTCTTGAAAGTGTAGCATTCATAGCCACGAGCGCTCCAGCCTGTGTACCTCCAAAGTAAGCTGTATATTCTGCAGTTACCGAAAGTGCCAATCTTAGCGTTCTGTATTTTTTATCTGAAGATTTAGAAAAATCTGATGCATTATTGGCAAATGATTTATTGGTGTTGTACAGTTTTGCGACCTCACTTTTAGAAAGAATATCTTCATCCATAGAACACAGGAAGCCCTGTGATCCTACACCTGTAGTTTTGGCATGTACACCGTAAACCGTTTTAGAAGCATTCTGTGGTTCAATGAACTGATACACTCCGTCTTTAATGATCATAGACTGAAAGTCATTCGGAGCCAGTGAAAACCTTAAATATTTGGAAGGGTCATCTATTCCTACTCCCACGTATGACCCCAGCTGATATTGATCTGCAAGGGCTTTATCCATAACGGGAAAGCTGTACACATTAAATCTTTCAATTTTACCATCTAAAGTTGGAAGTGCTACTGCAATAGGCTTAGCATTTTTACCCATTTCTTGAGCTCCCGAAAGCTGTGTTCTTAATAAAGAAATATCTAAATTATAGTATCCTTTGATATCAGACCGCTGTATTACCTCTCCGGACCGTCCAGTTGACGGCGTCCACTGGGCCGTAGCAGCAGCGAACATGCAAAGAGAAAATACTGAAGTAAAAATTTTCTTCATAATTTCTTGAAATATTAGATTAATGCCACAAATATAATATTTCTATTAAAATAAAATCATTAAATTTTAAATTTTAATGAATAATAATCATTATACTTACGTTATGACTAACCCATACTCATAAAAAAATCCCCGGATGGGGACCCGAGGATTCATTATTCATGATACATTGCTTTATGCTTATGATAAAGATTGCTCTTATTTTTTAACAGTAGAAATCTGTTGATTTTCTTTTTAAAATTTGTACGCGATATTCCAGGCGAAGCCCATATTGAATTTGGCTGAACTTTTGCCGAATCCGGGTACAATCATCGGTGTGATATCATCCTGTTTGGAGGTATAAACTAAATACTTCGGCTGAAGATTGACATCAATATAAAAGTTGGATTCAAAAAGCTGCACTCTTCCTCCTAAGGTTCCCTCCAGCCATGCAGAAGTTTGTGATGATGACGGAAATGCTACCGAAGAAGCACTCCCTCCAAATCCGCGGACCGGAACTGCCATATACTCCTGATTGTAGAAGGCACCACCTATCTTCCCTCCGGCATAGAAACCGTTGAATTCATTTTCAAGGTCTTTGGCCAGCATATAGAATGCGCCCAGCTTTACGAAAGGACCGCTTGCTTTTGCATCATACCCGTTCTTCTGATACACATTTTTTTCAAAACCAGCTTCCGCAATAGCATGAACATTTCCTTTCACCTTAGATGAAATAAATCCCTGATAAAGCACTCTATCTGAGAAAAAGGAAACTCCGGCATTAAGAACATCAAATCCCACCATAAAGTTAGGCTTGTATTTCTCCTGAACTTTTTTGGCTTCTTTGGCTTCTTTTTTTTCCTGGGCCATTCCCAGCATTCCTACGATGCTAAAAAAGAAGGTAAAGATTAGTCTTGTCTTCATTCTCTATTTGATTTTGCCCTGCTTCTACTTTCTGTACAGGATTAGGTTGTTTTAATTCTGAATTTAAACTTTCGTACGTTTTTTTGATGCCACATCCAGGAGAAACATAAGTGGTCTTTGTGGTATAATTGATTCGTACATGAGATTCAGTAGCTGTATTGGCTAGCCTGAAATAAACGTCTGTATATGGTGAGTCGTCTACTCTTAACGGGATCAGTCTTGAATTTATTTTCTCAAGCTTACCCAGCTGTACTTTTCCGGAACCGTAATCTACGGCTACATATAATGAGTCCAAAGTAACCTCTTTACCTGACGCCAAAGACTTAAATGCTACTTTCATTCGGGGTGTTCCTTCCCCACTCTCACAGATATCATCGTCTCCGCCACAGGATGAGATCATGAAGATACCGCATATCAATATAAGGTATGTAATATATTTCATATTTTTTATTTTGGATCTAAGGCTTTTTCAATTCGGAACGCAAGATCTTCATAGTGGTATTGGTTAACCGTATTGGTATCTGCTTTTGCCGAAAGTTCTTTTTTAATCATGATCAGGTTTCCTCTTACAATGGATGAAACATCAGATTTATCAGGATTTTTTGCATCAACAAGTTTAATCAGGTTATCCACATAATTTCTCTGAAGGTTTCTTCCGTATACATCAGGGTTCGCTTTTTTTACAATGGAATTATTCAGGTCTGAGAACAGATCAACCAGAGTATACGTATTCTGATCGACAGCTTCCATCTGATACATATTCTGTAAAACAATCGGGCTTAAAATTCTGGCAAGAACGCCATTCTGAATTTCTTCAATAGTTTTCACCGGTGTTTTTCCAGTCTTCTCAAAAACTTCTTTTTTGATCAGCCACTGTGGCGTAGTGAAAACATTTTCCTGAAGAAACTTCATCGCTTCCTGCTGATCTTTTTTAGCTACAGCTTCATACACCGGACCAGACTGCTCAGCGGTTTTAGGAGTTTCCATCTGTCCACCGATATATTTTGAAACATGACCTGCATATCTTCTGAACTGCCCGGTTACCTGATCATACATCATTCCAAGATTTTCGTAATCTTCATTCGGAGTTGCCGTCCACTTTTCAAGATTGTCTACTATTCTCTTAAGGTTTTTGATTCCGTAAGTTCCTGCAACCATAGCATTGTCTCCCACTTGCTCACTCTGAGATCTCGGATCAAGAGGATTGGATTCTGTTCCGAACCAAAGTCTTTCATTTTTTAAATTTTTGATCACCCATTTATTCAGATATTCTTTTTCTGAATCCGGCGTGTTGTACTGATAAAATCTTTTGTAGCCCCACTCAATGGCCCAGTCATCATAATCTCCGATTCTCGGCATAATTCCTGAATCCCCGATGTTATCTTCCGGTTGAGCCACATAATTAAATCTTGCATAATCCATGATTGATGGCGTGTGACCATTCTTCTCAAGCCATTTTTTATCTCTCAGTTTTTCAACAGGTACGGTAGAACTTGAACCGAAGTTATGTCTTAACCCTAAAGTATGTCCTACTTCATGAGAAGAAACAAAACGGATCAGCTCGCCCATCAGTTTATCATCAAACTTAATTTTTCGTGCTCTTTCATCATTGGGTGCAGCCTGCACAAAATACCAGTTTCTGAGAAGCATCATGACATTATGATACCAGTTGATATGGCTTTCCAGAATTTCTCCCGTTCTGGGATCTGAGATCGAAGGTCCGGAAGCATTCGGTACATCTGAAGGTTTATAAACAATGGCAGAGAATCTTGCATCTTCAAGGCTCCATTCGGTATCCACTTTTGAATCCGGGACTTTTGCATAAATGGCATTTTTGAAACCTGCTTTTTCAAAAGCTTTCTTCCAGTCGTCCACTCCCTGAATCAAATAAGGAACCCATTTTTTAGGTGTCGCCGGATCAATATAGAATACAATAGGTTTTGCCGGTTCTACCAACTCTCCTCTTTTGTATTTTTCAAGATCCTGAGGTTTTGGCTCCAGTCTCCATCTTTTAACTAGAGAAATCTTTTTTACGCCCTGAGGATCAAGATCAAAATCTGTATAGCCTACTGTAAAATAGCCCACTCTCGGATCAAAATATCTTGCCTGCATTTTATTTTCCGGAAGGAGAACAAACGAGGCATTGATCTCTACCGTATAATTTCCGCTTATTTTCGGGGTGTTTGCAGGAGTAGCTCCCGGCAATGGTCTTCCCAAAGTACGTGCGAAAGTTTTGGTGGTATTGATTTCGATATTATTCGGGAACGATTTTACAAAGTTTACAAATGACATATCTTTCTGGAAAGCTCCGACTTTGAAGGCATCTTTATAATTTACAGAGAAAGAAACCGTTTCGTTATCAGAGTTCAGAAGATCCGTGACATCAATGACTGAAGACTTTTTACTGTCTCCATACGTTTTTACATCAAAAGATTTGATGATAGGCTGTACGTTATTTCTGATCACAGAATTATACATATCCGAGGTGGAATCTTTTGCATAATCTACAAAAGAAATAGCTCTCAGAAGGATTTTATCTTGGGGACCTTTTTCAAAAGCCACTACCTGCTGGCCGATCTGATCTCCCGCATATCCGGTACTTCCGGAACGCATGCCGGCAGCAGCTTTTGTAAGTCTTGTTACTAAAAGAAATTCCTTTTTCAGCATTCTGTCAGGAATTTCGAAGTAATATTTATCTTCCAATTTATGAACCGTGAAAACACCCTGATCTGAAACCGCCTTATCTGTAATCACCTCTTTGTAAGGTTTAATCACCGGCTTTTTCTTAAGATCGTCTTTTTTTACTTTTGCGGTATCTGTTTTTACCGCTGTAGAATCTTTTTCCTGCCCTTTCAGTTCGTTCTGACTCAACATCAAAACCAATACAATGAATGCAGCACCCAGGTTTTTCACTCTTTTCATTTAAATTTTCAGATTAATATATTCAAATGTAAGTATTTATTTTTTGATTAGTAATGCTATATTCTCCACGTGGTGCGTTTGCGGGAACATATCTACCGGTAGTATTTTCACAAGGGTATAATGTTCTTTCATCAAAGCCAGATCTCTTGCCTGCGTCGCTGAGTTACAGCTTACATACACTACTTTTTCCGGTGCCAGTTTCAGGATCTGCTCCACTACTTTCTGGTGCATTCCGTCTCTTGGCGGGTCGGTAATCAGAACATCAGCTTTCGGATGGTTTTCCAGGAATTCGTCGTTAAAGACATTTTTCATATCTCCACAATAGAATGTGGTGTTGGTAAGACCATTTAATTCAGCATGTTCAATGGCAGCATCTATGGCCTCCTGAACCGATTCTATCCCAATGACATGTTTCGCATTTCTGGCTACGTACTGAGCAATAGTTCCTGTTCCTGTGTAAAGGTCATACACGACTTCATCTCCTTTTAAATCTGCAAACTCAAGGGTTTTTCTGTAAAGCTCCAACGCCTGCTTATAGTTGGTCTGGAAGAATGATTTCGGTCCTATTTTAAATTTAAGTCCATCCATCTCTTCCATCAGGAATCCTTCTCCGAAATAGATTTTAACATCTAAATCATAAATGGAATCATTCTGCTTTGGATTGATGGCATAGACCAATGTTTTGATCTGCGGGAATTTTTCAAGTAAAAACTGGAAAAGTTTTTCTCTGTTTTCCTTTTCTTCTCTGTACAGCTGGAATAGGACCATCCACTCGCCTTTAGAGTTTTGTCTCATCATCAGCGTTCTCAGAAATCCTTCCTGATTTTTAACATCAAAGAAATCCAGGCCGTTGTCTACCCCGAATTTTTTCACAGCCAGACGGATTGCATTGGATGGCTCTTCCTGAAGGAAACATTCTTTAAGATCCAGGATCTTGCTCCACATTCCCGGAATATGGAAACCAAGAGCATCTTTACTTCCAAAATTCTCTTCAGAGCTTATTTCGTATTGAGTCAGCCATCTCGCGTTTGAGAAAGAGAACTCCATTTTATTTCTGTAGAAATACTGTTCTTCAGCACCTAAAATCGGCACGGTTTCAAAGTCCTCAATACCCCCGATTCTTTTAATATTATTGTATACTTCTTCCTGTTTGAAATCAAGCTGTTTTTCATAGCTCATATTCTGCCATTTGCATCCTCCGCATGTACCGAAATGAATACATTTAGCTTCTACTCTGTATGGAGAAGGCTCCACTACTTCCACGGTTTCCGCTTCGTAATATTTGGACTTGGATTTCTTTACTCTGGCATTCACTACGTCTCCGGGAACGGCTCCCGAGATCAGCACTGTTTTTCCTTCTTCTGTTCTTCCTATCGCAATGCCTTTCGCCCCTGCCCCGAACACCTTAATATTTTCAAGAATAATATCTTTCTTCTTTCTCATCCGTAAACTCAATTTCTTTAACGCACGAACGAAACTCTCCAGTTTCACCCGTGACCTTTATTTTCTATTTTTCTAATATTCCCGGAAAATATCCGGTTTCAATCTGCAAAAATACAATAAAAAAAAACCTTATCCGAAGATAAGGTTTCCATCTATATTAAAGTTTATTATTTTGTAGGAGCGGGCTGTGGATTTACAGGCTGACCTGAAGGATCCACCATCATTCCCGGCTGCATCTGCATAGGCTGCTGTTGCTCTACTTTCGGTGCAGAAAGACCCGTAAGTTTATCAAGAATTGTTACTACCTCCTGCTCCCCTAAGTTCACAAAAGATCTGCTGGCGATCTTACCGTCTTTATCCACTACGATGAAGCAAGGTAATTTAAATCCGTAAACACCATATTTTTTAGCGATATCAGATTCCAGACCTTTTTCTCCGTATACATTCGTTCCAGGAATTCCTTTTAATAATGCACTGCTTGTTTTTACAAACTGATCTTTAGTATCATCTACGTTGACAAAAACAAAGTTCATTTTAGATTTGTAGAAATTCACTACTTCTTTTAATACAGGCACGGTAGCTTCGCTGATATAAGGATTCCAAGATGCGTAGAAGAACAACATGTATGGTTTTCCTTTGTTTTCAGAAAGCTGGTAAGATTTACCGTCTGCTTTTACCAGCGAACCTTCAGGAGCAACTTCTCCTACTTTAAGTCCGTTGATAGCAATCTGCATTTTACCTAAGTCAGCTTTGATACCACCATCAGTAATATCTGTATCGATGATTTTTTTGATTTTCTCTGTATTTTTTGCAGGGGCACCCGGATGAATATCCTGAGCTACCACAAATGCTAAAAGATAGTCTTTAGCTGTCTGCGAGATGTCTTTTTTGTCTTTCAGGAACTGTGCGAACACTTCAGAAGTGATGATATCTGTTTTTCCTTTCGTTTTAGCTTCAGCAAATTTCTGGAAGTCCGGACTCATTTTCACAAGAAGATACTGTCTGTATAATGGAATTGTTTTTACCATTAAGTCTTTGTTCTCTTCTAGTTTAGTTTCATAATCCTTGAAAGCTTTTGACACTTTAAATGAAGGATTTCCTGACATCTGACGCTGCGCCATTTCATAATTGGCCAAAAGGTTCAGAATAGTTACTTTCACATCATTCTTTTTCCACTCCAGCATTCCTTTGCCAGGGTTGTTTTTCTTAGCAAGCTCATCCACATTCTTGTTGATATCAGCTTCGATTTTCTGCGCTCCTTTTAAGAACGTTTTTTCGTCACCTGACATTAACTGCTGGATGTTGATTTTACTTCCGTACTCCCCTAAAAACTTTTGGCTCGCCTGAAGGAAATCATTATTTTTCTTAGCGTCTCCTGTAACTACGAATTCATTTGGAAAGGTCATTGAGTTTCCAGAAATGTTTAACTTCTGTCCGCCTTCAAGATAAATCAGATTCTGTCTTCCTGCATAGTTGATCACATACATTCCGTCTTTAGGAGCATCAAAGCTTCCTGCAAAGTTTCCATTTTTATCTAAACCTATATTAACAAGTGGAAGTGTTGCTACACCAGAAGCTTCAACAAATTCAATTCTTTCGAGTGGTGAACTTCCGGCAATTTTTCCTTTTACTTCAACTTTTTTTGAACAAGACATCACAAATGCTGTGATGATAAACAATAAAAGATATTTTTTCATTTCAATTTTAATATTACACAAAAATACGTTTTTTACGGCTTGTTGATTAACACTATTTATTTTTTTTGAAAATTTTATGAAATCCTATGGAGAGGGCCGTTGAGACCATTTTACCCGCTTAGATTTTTACTTGTAGATAAAAATCTATGGGTGAGAATTCTTCCTCTTTTCTTAAATAGTGTTCACCAAATATAGACTTATTAAATAAAGAATGTCTTATCTGCTCAACAACTTAACAAATTTTAACAACTAAAAGCATAGTATAAAAAAAATCGCCTTCATAATGAAGACGATTTTTATATATATTTCGAATAGATTCTATCCGTTATCTACCATAGCAGCCATATATTCTCTGTTCATTCTGGCGATGTTTTCAAGAGAAATTCCTTTCGGACATTCAATCTCACAAGCTCCTGTATTTGAACAGTTTCCGAATCCTTCTTCGTCCATAGCTTTCACCATGTTCAGAACTCTTCGCTTTGCTTCTACTCTACCCTGAGGAAGTAAGGCGAACTGAGAAACTTTAGCTCCAACGAATAGCATAGCGGATCCGTTTTTACACGTTGCCACACAAGCACCACATCCGATACATGCTGCAGCATCCATTGCTTTATCTGCATCTTCTTTAGGAACCGGAATTGCATTAGCATCTAAAGTATTACCGGAAGTGTTCACCGAAATGAAACCACCTGCAGCCATTACTCTGTCGAATGCGCTTCTGTCTACCATTAAGTCTTTAATAACCGGGAAAGCAGCACTTCTCCAAGGCTCAATAACGATGGTTTCACCGTCTTTGAACATTCTCATGTGAAGCTGACAAGTCGTGATACCAGTATCCGGACCGTGAGCTCTACCATTGATGTAAAGAGAACACATCCCGCAGATTCCTTCACGACAATCGTGGTCGAAAGCGATAGGTTCTTTTCCCTCGTTAATAATATTCTCGTTCAAAATATCCAACATTTCCAGGAAAGAAGAATCTGTAGAAACATCCGATATTTTGTAGGTCTCAAACTGACCTTTAGTTTTGCTATTTTTTTGTCTCCAAATTTTTAGGGTAAGATGAAGGCCTTTTTTTGCACTCATAATTATTTATTTATAGGTTGGAGATTATTTGTAACTTCTTGCTTTAACTTCAATGTTTTCGTAGATCAGATCTTCTTTATGCAGAACTTCAGTGGTGATATCATCTGTCTGATATTCCCAAGCGCCTACATATTTGAAGTTAACATCATCTCTTTCAGCTTCACCTTCAGGAGTAGCATGATCTTCTCTGAAGTGTCCTCCACAAGATTCGTTTCTGTGTAATGCATCGATTGCCATTAATTGTCCTAGCTCGATAAAATCTGCAACTCTGAACGCTTTTTCAAGCTCAGTGTTCATTCCATCTGCATCCCCAGGAACTTTCACATCGCTCCAGAATTCTTTTTTCACCTGTGCGATTTCATCGATAGCTTCTTTTAATCCTTCAGGAGTTCTTCCCATTCCTACCTTATTCCACATGATGTGTCCTAATTTTTTGTGGAAATAATCTACTGAATGAGTTCCTTTATTATTTAAGAAGAAATTTACTTTGTCTTTAATATCTTTTTCAGCCTGATCGAATTCACCGGAAGTCGTAGGAATTGTTCCTGTTCTGATGTCTGCAGAAAGATAATCAGCAATCGTGTAAGGAAGTACGAAATATCCGTCTGCCAAACCTTGCATCAAAGCAGAAGCTCCCAATCTGTTAGCTCCGTGATCTGAGAAGTTAGCTTCACCGATGACGAAACATCCAGGGATTGTAGACTGTAAGTTATAATCAACCCAAACACCACCCATTGTGTAGTGTACTGCAGGATAGATCTTCATTGGCGTTTTGTAAGGATCATCGGCTGTAATTTTTTCGTACATTACGAATAAGTTACCGTATTTCTCCTCAATCCAGGCTTTTCCTAAATCATAGATCTGCTGATCTGTAGGATTGTGAATATGTTTTTCGATAGCGGCTTCTTTACCTTTTTTGATGATTTCTGTAGAGAAATCTAAGTAAACACCTTCTTTAGTATCATTATTCTCGATTCCGAAACCAGCATCACATCTTTCTTTACCAGCTCTGGACGCAACGTCTCTAGGCACTAAGTTTCCGAATGCAGGATATCTTCTTTCCAGATAATAATCTCTATCTTCTTCTTTAATATTTTCAGGTCTTAATTTACCTTCTCTGATGGCTACAGAATCTTCAATTTTCTTAGGAACCCAAATTCTCCCTGAGTTTCTAAGAGATTCAGACATCAAAGTCAGTTTAGACTGCTGTGTTCCGTGAACCGGAATACAAGTCGGGTGAATCTGTACATAACAAGGGTTGGCGAAGTACGCTCCTTTTTTGTGGATTTTCCAAGCCGCAGAAACGTTTGATCCCATTGCATTGGTAGAAAGGAAATATACGTTTCCGTAACCTCCGGATGCAATAACAACCGCGTGAGCAGAATGTCTTTCAATCTCTCCCGTTACAAGGTTTCTTGCGATGATTCCTCTTGCTTTTCCGTCTACAATGACCAACTCCATCATTTCATGACGGTTGTACATTTTAATTCTACCTTTACCGATCTGACGGCTCATTGAAGAATATGCCCCTAGCAATAACTGCTGTCCTGTCTGTCCTTTTGCGTAGAATGTTCTTTTTACCTGAACCCCACCAAATGAACGGTTATCTAACTGACCGCCGTAATCTCTTCCGAAAGGGACTCCCTGAGAAACACACTGGTCGATAATATTGGCAGAAACTTCAGCCAGTCTGTAAACGTTAGCCTCTCTTGCTCTGTAGTCACCACCTTTGATGGTGTCATAAAATAATCTGTATGTAGAGTCACCGTCTCCCTGATAATTTTTAGCAGCGTTGATACCTCCTTGTGCAGCAATCGAGTGTGCTCTTCTTGGAGAATCCTGATAGCAGAATGCTTTTACGTTATATCCCTGCTCAGCTAATGTAGCTGCAGCAGAACCTCCTGCCAAACCTGTACCTACAACAATAATATCAATCTTATCTCTGTTGTTTGGTGCAACAAGGTTCATATGGTCTTTATGATGCTTCCATTTATCCTTTAAAGGACCAGCCGGAATTTTTGAATCTAATTTACTCATATTGGTATATTGATATTATTGAGTTACGAAGTGAAAAATTGCAATAAAAATAAAACCTGCAGGAATAAGGATGGAATACCATTTTCCAAAAGCTTTAATTACCGGAGTATATTTCGGATGTCTTGCACCAATAGACTGGAACGAAGATTGGAAACCGTGAGCCAAATGCAGTCCAAGCAAAACAAAAGAGATCACATATAGTGCTACTCTCCAAAGGTCTGCAAACTTCTCATGTAACTCCGGCCAGAAACGTTCCGCATCGGGAGCAACTCCTTCCACATACTTGTAGTTGATCTCATGAAGCCAGAAATCATATAAGTGAAGCGCCAGGAAAGCCAAAACAACAGCCCCTGAAATAATCATATTTCTGGACATCCATGAAGAGTTCACAGAAGGGTTGTTTGAAGCGTACTTTATCGGACGCGCTTTATTGTTCTTAATTTCCAGTACAAATCCCATGATGAAATGGAAAAGAACCGCAAAACCAAGAACAGGCTGCATTAAGAACTGCACAAAAGGATTATAGCCCATAAAATCTGATGCTGTATTGAATGCATCACGATTCAGGACTGATAACAAATTGGTCGTCAAATGCAGTATAAGAAAGATCAGCAAAAACATAGCTGATAATGCCATCGCATATTTTCTACCTATCGTAGAACTCGTTAAACCTGCCATATAAGTTTAAATTTGAATTTCCCACAAAATTAAGAAATGTTAACAATATCGGGAAGTGAGAAATCTCACAATTAGCCAGTTTGTAATCTTTCTAAATAAGAATCTAAGGCATTGTGTGAGGATAAAATGCAAAATACCATTTATTATTTTAAATCGTATATTTTGCCATTAAAAACCACTTTTTGAGCTGCTTTTGGAAAAGTCTTAATTTCCATGTTGCGGATGCGTCTTGAAGCGCAATAAGGAACTGCTATAAAACCCGTTAACTTCTTTTCATCTGAATTTTCAACCGTCCAGAAACAGACTTTGTTTCCGGTCTTTACAGACAATACTTTAGTTTTATTAAAATCATGAATCAGGAGCTCATTCTTCCTGTTTTCAAAAATAGTAAAGGTGGTTCTGATGATAAAAAAGAGGAGAACAATTTTTACAAGTTTCATCGAATTTTTAAAATTAATTTGTAAAAGCAGTGGCCTCATCCAATAAATCAGGGTGAATAAAGTCAAAACCTCAACAATATTCATCGGTATATTGGAAAAAAACAGCAGATCCGATTCCGCAAACCAGTGAATCAGCTTTAGTAAAATCTGAATTGAACCATCATAAATGGTATTGATTAAGCTAAAATCTATTCGCAGTCCAATAAGAATGGTTATCAGAAATGAAAATACAATAATCAACTCCGAAAACGGGACAATCAAAATATTGGCGGGAACAGAAACCAAAGAAAACTGATGAAAATAATAGAGAACCAGCGGAAGCGTCGCGAGTTGAGCAGAAAGCGATATGGTCACCGCATTGAAGAAAAGCTTTTTTAAATATCCGTCCTGCTTAGGGAAATATTTCAAAAGCGGCTGATTCAACCAATAGATTCCCAAAACAGCCAGAAAGCTAAGCTGAAAACCAACATCAAAAATTTGCTGTGTATCTGCAACCAAAATAATCATTGCCGACAATGACAGTGAGTGAAGCAAGTCCGGTTTTCTCTGCAAAAGCACATAAATGAAATAAACCGTCAGCATAATACAGGAACGCATCACTGAGTTCCCAAACCCAATAAATGCGGCAAAAAGCCAGATGAATGAAATACTAGAAATGATCGCATATTTTCTGAACCTTAACGGACTGAACCGGGTTAAAAGAAAGTAGAATATTCCAAAAATGACTACGATATGCGTTCCTGAAATCGCAAGCAAATGAACCATTCCGGATCTGTTAAAATCCTGCACGGTTTCGGGATCTGTTTCCGTTCTGTCGGCCAGGATAATTCCTTTTAAAAACTCTCTGGTCCTGGATGACATCTCCGTGTGATCGATCTTTTGTACTATTGTAAACCGGTGCTGCTGAACCCTTTCATTCAAAGTCAGATCATCTCTTTTGGCGGATGAAATTCCTTTTGAAAGATAGCATTGATATTCAATTTTTTTTCTCTTTAAATATCGGGCATAATCAAACTGAAAATCATACTTCGGCGTCTTTGGCTTTGAAAGATAAGCGTCTGCTTTGTAATAATGCTCAAAATTAAGCTCCTCCTTTTTTTTCGGGAGATACAGGACCGCATTAAAATTTTGTTTTTCCGTAAAAACTAAAGCTTCATATTTTTTATTTTTCTCTGTCGAATTTAATTTCTTTGATATCTTAAAGGTGATCATCCCATTTTTAGAAACTGAAGAATGATCAGATGAGAAAGCACTGAAAAAATGAAGAATAATTCCCGCGCCGAAAAACATCAATCCCAGAAGAAAAGCTCTTGTTTTGTGCAGAAAGTAAGAATGAAAAAGAAATAAAAGGAAGATCAGCAGACATACTGCACACACGGCATAAATCGACTTATTATCCAATACCAATTGATCCTGAAAAATAATTCCCAGAATAAAACACAGGGTCAGAATGAGAAGCGGCTGTTTATTCAAATCATGTTATGCTTGATGATCAAAAAATATTAATTTATTTGATTCGCTGATAACACGGATTTTGCAGAATTTCAGGCCTGCCATTCTTCTGAATGAACAACACAGGGCTTGATTATTTACTATGAAATCCTATTTAGGCAAAAAAAGAAAGCCGCCTTTATGAGACAGCTTTTGTATTTGAAAATGATCTTTAGGAACAGACCCGTTTTAATTAAAATTTTAAATGGAATATCTTCTCAGAAGCAATAAATTCCACTTTGAAAGAATTGAGCTTATTTCGCTTTTAAAAACCTGTCCGTCAATCTTTTGGTTTCTTTAATATAAAACCACGGATCTCTTCCATAGTCTTCATATTTGAAATTGCCCATCTTTTTAGGAATTGCAGGTTCTATCTGAGTTCCTTCATGCCATTCATTAAAGGAAGTAATGCCTATAAAATCCGGATGGATTTTTGCAGCTGCCTCAAACATTTTCTCATAATATTTCCCGTTTTCCCTGCTCTTGAAATTGGCTTCATTCCACGGTCTTATCCTTGTATCAGAATATCCCGGTCCCACACACGGAATAAAAATAAGTTTGTGATCTTTTGCATATTGGGAAAGATAGGTCCAGTTGGAGGTTGTGCTCCCGAAAACAAAGCCTTCGCTGGCAAAATAAGTGTAGAATCCGTCAAATCCGGAGGTTTCAAAAAACTTCGAATGTTCTTTTTCAACCCATAATCCGATATAAAGCCCATCCAGTTCAGTATTCCGGACTGTTTTCTCACCTTTTTCAGACAATAGTTTTGTCCATTCTTCAGGAGAGATTTTATAACTGTCATATACGTAATACAAAGGCTTTCCGTCTTTCTTATAAAAAGCATGATGATGAGAATAAGTCTTCACAAGATAGGCAAGCTGATCTCTAAGTTCTGAAATATTTTTATAGAAGGGCTCTATGTGAAAAGCAACCTTGAGATCCAACTGATCAGCGATATCCAGATATTTTGAGATGCTTTTATCCACAAAAGAATCTTTTCCGAGCCAGCTTAGTACCACAACACCCACACCGGAATCCTTGATCATTTTCATGTGTTTTTTAATGATTTCCGGATCATTGGAACTGTAATTCCCCAACTCCGGATAGAAGTTGGCTCCAATATCATCTCCTCCTTTATAATGGCCTAAGTTGTTCCACTTCGGATTGCTCCAGTGCGGCAGAATATCATGATTCCAGTGGTCATACTTTCCGTCTACGGCAGGGTTTGCATACCAGCCATAGTAGAAAATCTGGATCTGTTCGCGGGATTGAGTCTTTTGGGCAAAACTTTTCAGGGAAATCCCTGTAAGCAGGATCAATATAAGTAAGCTTTTAAAATTCATTTGAATAAAAATTTAAATCGGCAAAACCCTTCAGCATTAAATCAATTGGAACTCTGTCCTAAACACTTAAAATCACATCAGCAGCTTTCTCGCTGGCTCCTTTTCCACCGAGTTTTTCTCTTAAAAGGCTGTAATCTGCCAGCACCTGGTTTCTTTTTTCTCCTTCTATCATTTTACCCAGTTCTTCCACCAGATTTTTAGTATTCAGATCAGTCTGGATCAGCTCTTTTACGACTTCCCGATCCATAATAAGATTAACAAGAGAAATATATTTGATGTTTTTCACCAACCTCTTGGCAATGGCGTAAGAAATTTTGCTTCCGCGATAGCATACTACTTCCGGAACATTCAGTAAAGCAGTTTCCAAAGTTGCCGTTCCCGAAGTAACAAGCGCAGCTTTTGAGCATCTCAGCAAATCATAGGTCATGTTCGACACAAAATGAACATTGTCATCCACATATTTCTGATAAAATTCTTTCGGAAGACTTGGTGCACCGGCAATGACAAACTGGTAATTTTTAAAATGAGGTCTTACGGAAAGCATAATTTCAAGCATCTTTTCCACTTCCTGTTTTCTGGAACCGGGAAGAAGCGCTATGATTTCCTTTTCATTCAGTCCATTTTCCTTTTTGAATTCTTCGGTGCTGATTTCTTTTAAACTGGAAATCGCATCCAGCAAAGGATGGCCAACAAAATGGGAATGAACCCCATGTTTTTTATAAAAATCTTCTTCGAAAGGAAGGATGACCATCATTTCATCTACATATTTTTTAATGATTTCTACCCTGCCTTCTTTCCAGGCCCAAAGCTGTGGAGAAATATAATAGACTACTTTGATTCCCAATTCTTTTGCAAAACGGGCGATTCTTAAATTAAATCCGGGATAATCTATCAAAATTAAAACGTCCGGTTTATTATTCCTGATGTCTTCTTTACAGAACTTAATATTATTCAGAATCGTTCTCAAATTCATGGCCACTTCGAGAAATCCCATAAACGCAAGATCACGGTAATGTTTTACCAGAGTACCGCCCTGTGCTGTCATAAGATCTCCACCCCAGAATCTGATTTCCGCCTGCGGATCTTTCTGTAAAAGGGCTTTCATTAAATTGCTTCCATGCAGATCACCGGAGGCTTCTCCTGCAATAATGTAATATTTCATTTCTTCCGAAATCTTTTAATTTGTTTTTAAAACCATCACAAACCAGCCCTTATTTCACTTTACAGAATGATTTCGAATTATGGGAGGTTTCTATGGTAAGGATAGAGAACAAATTAAGGTTTACATGATCTTAATTTGTAAATTTGTCCAAAGATAATGATAAAAAATGTCAGAAGAATTTGAAATCCGAAATAAAGTTGCTGAAAGCGGCCTTGTAAATTTTGACTTATCCACTCTGATTCCTAAGGGGATAAGAAAAGGTATTGACCTTAAGGATTTTCTTTTCCAGGAAATGATCCTGAAGGAAAAAGACTTCAGGGAAAAAGTAGATGCTATAGATACTGAAGAATACAATGATGCTTACATCTATATATATAATTCAGTGGATACTATTGTTCCGCTGTGGGCTTATTTTGTGCTGACGGCCAAGCTTACTGATGTGGCGAAAAAAATTGTTTTCGGGAACCGTGAGGATCTGGAAGTGATCATCATGCATAATGTCATTCAGACGCATGATTTTGAAGATATGAGAGGCAAAAGAGTTCTGGTCAAAGGCTGCTCAGATAAAGAAATTCCTGAAAATGCTTACATAGAACTGGTAGAACAATTAAAACCCCTGGTAAAATCCTTAATGTTTGGCGAAGCCTGCTCCAATGTTCCTATTGTAAAGAATTAATATGAAGAAATATTTATCCGCCCTATTTCTATTCTTCATTTTTTTTGTGATTTACTATTCCGGGAGCTTTTCAAAAATCCCGTTTGGAGACTGTGTCGGGTTTGTCCTGGATGCTGAGAAAGGTAAACTGGCAACGATTGCTACGGCAACAACTCATTTTTTATACATTAATACCGTTATTTTACTTAAAAACATCACTGGTTTTAATGGCATCGAGGCCAGCCGTTTATTAATAGTTTCTTCAGGAGCCGCAACCGTTTCTATTGTTTATCTAACGGTTAAAAGCATTACAAAAACAGAATGGGCTTCCTTAACGGCAGCTTTTGTTTTTGGCTTCAGCTTCTCGTTCTGGCGAAATGCAGAAATTGTGGAAGTCTATACTTACAACACTTTATGGGTAAGCCTTTTTTTCTTTGCCATTATCAGGAGTTTTACAGAAAATAAAAAACAATATATCCTATGGGCAGGTATATTTTTAGGCATCAGCCTTTGGGTACATATCCAGAATATCTTACTGATTCCTGCGTTTTTGGTTTTCCTTTTCTATTTCAAGAGTGAAAAAAAATATTTCTACCCTTCACTGCTGGCATTCGGACTTCTGTTTGCCTCATTGTTTATCCTGAATGTAACTCAGGGACTGCCATTCAAATCACCTTACAGTTCGGATCAGGGAACATGGGTAGATGATTCTTTTAAAAAGACTTTTATTCAATATCTAAAAGATTTTATTCAGTCCTTGGCTTACCTTATCTATAATTTTAATGTATTTACTTTTTTCGGAGTGATGGGTGCGGTATTCCTGTACAAATCCAATCGGAAAATGTTCTTTGTTTTCCTTGCGGCATCTTTGTGTGTGTATGGCTTTTCTACGTTTTATGCAGTTTCGGATAATTATGTCTTCTTCCTTCCTTTCAACGTTATCTTTGCTTTGTCTGTCGGATACGGATTGGCTCATCCCAAATATGCTGCACTTAAAAAAGTTTCATGGATATGCCTGCTTATTCCATTAGGATATTTCATCGCTTATCAAAGTGTTTTGCAGACAGAAAAAGGAAAAACATTTCACAGCTTCAAAAAGTATAAGGGAGGACTGAATTACTATATGCTTCCCTGGATGAACGGCAACGAAGGTATTCTGGAGTTCACCATTTATCAAAAGACGGCCCCTGAACCCGTTAACTGGATGACAGTGAGTGCTGTAGAATACATTAAACTACTGAAAAGCAAAGGATATACAGAGGAGGAGATCAAAAAACTTTAACAATAATTGTGAGGTGAAAAGATTTTGTGAATCACATTTTTTGATAACTTTGATTTACTTAATACTTTAAAATAAACACAAACTATGAGTTTAATTGACCTACTTACAGGTAACACCAGCAACCAGGTTGCTGAGCAGGCAGAAAACAAATTCGGGATCAGCAGAAACCAGATCATCGCCTTATTGGCTGTAGCTGCCCCGTTGGTTATTTCTTACCTTAGAAATAAATCTCAGGATGCTAAAGAAGCAGAAGCTTTAAATAATGCTTTAGATAAAGACCACGACGGAAGTATTCTTGACGATGCATCACAGGCTGAAGCCAGACAAGATGAAGGAGGGTCAATCCTTGACCACGTTTTCGGAGGTCAGAAAAGTACTGTAGAAAACCAACTTTCTCAGAATACAGGAATCTCCATCGATAAGATCGGGCCTATTTTAGCGATGCTGGCTCCAGTGATCATGGGATATATCGGTAAAGAGAAACAGCAAAATAATGTAGGAGCAGGAGGTTTAGGAGATCTTTTGGGAGGAATTCTTGGAAATGCATCCAGCCAGGCTCAGACGCAGCAATCAAGTCCATTGAATGATATCTTAGGAAGTGTTTTAGGAAGCGGTCAGTCGCAATCCGGAGGAAACCCCCTTAATGATATTTTAGGAAGTGTACTTGGCGGTGGCGGAGGACAACAACAGCAACAAGGAGGTGGATTAGGAAGCATCCTTGGTAATATTTTAGGAGGAAAATAATTTAATTTTGTATATCAAAAAAGGCTGAAGATTGATCTTCAGCCTTTTTTATTTTTAGCTTTTTGCTTTAGTTTCAGAAGAACCAACGGATTTAGAAACCCTTCTAGGTCTTCTTTTACCATAACTTCCTGAGTTGATCTTTCCTCTTCTTGATTTTTTGTCTCCTTTTCCCATAATGATACATGTTTTGTTGATTGAATACTAAATTATGAAATATGGTTTACAACCAAAAATTCAGGCTGTTAAAATTTTTATAAAATCGAGACAAAAGGAAGGAAGCCTGAGGTTGGAAGATGGAAGTTATTGAAGTCAGAAACGGGAATTAAAAAAACAATTTTATTAATTTTTGCACCTGGAAATCCACGTAACTTCCAGGCCCCTCTTCTTTTTTGGTCACACTTTCACCGTTTTCCATTTTCCTTTTTTAAACAGAATAAAGGCAACAATCGTAATCAGAGTTTCTGCAGCCGGAATAGAGATAAATACTCCTTTAGGTCCCATTCCGAAATGTTTTGAAAGAAAATAAGCCAGCGGAATCTGAAACAGCCAGAACCCAAAGAAATTCACCCAAGTAGGTGTCCAGGTATCACCCGCTCCGTTAAATGCATTGATCAGCACCATCCCTATTCCATAGAAAATAAATCCTACACTCATAATATGCAGTGCATTTTTAGCAAACTGCTTGATATGGACTTCCTGTGTAAAAAATCCTACCAGAAAATCTCCAAGCAGGAAAAATATTAAGCTAACTGCCAGCATGAAGATCACATTATATTTTACAGTTTTCATGACCGACTGTTCTGCTCTCAGCATTTCATTGGCACCCATATTCTGGCCAACCAGCGTAGAAGCAGCATTACTCAATCCCCAGGCGGGAAGCATAAAGAACATCATCAACCTCAAAGCGGTCTGATATCCTGCAGAAGCATTTTCCCCTCCCGTAGTAGCCACCAGCTGCGCTAGAAAGATCCAGCTGCATGATGCAATCACAAACTGGAAAATTCCGGGTGTCGCTATTTTTACAATGGATTTTATCTGCTTGAAATCAGGAGTGAAATAAGGAAGTGCGATACGGATTTGAGTATCCGCAACCAAAAGATGGTATAGCTGATAGACCACTCCGACACTTCGACCAATTGTCGTTGCTAAAGCTGCTCCCGTAAGTCCCATAGCCGGAACAGGTCCGAAACCTTTGATCAGAACAGGACAGAGAATAATATTCACAATATTAGCAATCCAGAGAGATTTCATCGCAATGGCTGCATTTCCCGCTCCCCTGAAAATCCCGTTGATCAAAAATAAAAGCATAATAATGACACTGCTTCCCATCATAATCCTCGTGAAATCCTTCCCGTACGCTGCCGCTTCAGGCTTGGAACCCATCAAAATCAGAATTTCTTCTGCATAGATGACTCCCAATACACTCAGCAAAAAAGTAATGACAAATGAAACGAGTAAAACCTGCGCAGCACTTCTGGAAGCCTGCTCCGGATTTTTCTCCCCAATTCTCCGTGCCACCAAAGCTGTGGCCGCCATACTCATTCCTATCGCAATAGAATACATCACAGAAAGCACTGATTCCGTCAAGCCTACCGTCTGGATCGCATATCCGCTTTCTTTCAAATGTCCCACAAAGTACAGGTCTACCAATGCAAAAACGGATTCCATGGCCATTTCCAGCATCATAGGAACCGCCAGAAGAAGCACAGCGCTTCTGATCGTTATTTTGGTATAATCTACTTCTTCACCGCTGAAAGCTTTTTTCAAAAAATCTATATATCTTCTCATTTCCTCATCAATAATTATCTGATTATCAAAAATACAAATTCAATTCTTATAAAAATTTAGTTACTCATATCAAAAAAATAATTTAGATTTGTATATTCTTAAAATGAATCTTATGAAAAAAATAATCTCTACTGTTTTTATACTTACCATCTCGGCATCTGCCGGCATGCTTTCTGCTCAGTCACTTAGCTCAGCTCAGATGCAGGCTATTCAATCTGACAATGTTACTTCATTTAAAAAGAATTTTTCAAAAGCAGATTACAACAAATGCTTTGCTCTTAAAGATGAAATGTTCAGTGCATTGGGTTTCAGCTCTCTTTATGGTAGAAATAATATTGTAAAATATCTTCTTGAAAATAAGGCAGACGTAAACAAAGAGTGTAATAGTAAAACTCCGCTTTCATGGGCTAAATTGGGAAATAAAGAACAAACTGCCCAGCTACTGATACAAAAAGGCGCTACCAACAATTAAAAAGCCCTCAAATAATATATAAGACTTCCGAAAGGAAGTTTTTTTTGTTTACAGAACCTGCAAAAATCTTATCTTTGCATCCGGAAATTAGGGTTGAAAACTTCACGATCAGAAAGCTCAACCCTATATCTTAAACATTGAACCTTAAACAAATAATTATGTTTCGATCACACACGAACGGAGAATTATCTCTGAAAAATCTTAATGAAGAAGTTACACTTTCCGGATGGGTACAGACTATCCGTGATAAAGGATTTATGATTTGGATAGATCTTCGAGATCGTTACGGAATTACCCAACTGGTTTTTGACCAGGACCGTTCTTCTGCACAATTGATGGAAGAAGCTAAAAAGCTGGGTCGTGAATTCGTAATTCAGGTGACAGGAAAAGTAATCGAAAGAGTAAGCAAGAATCCTAATATTCCAACGGGGGAAATTGAAATCCTAGTTGAAAAACTGGCAGTTCTTAATGAATCCCAGCTTCCTCCTTTTACCATCGAAGATGAAACGGATGGCGGTGAAGAATTAAGAATGAAATACCGTTATCTGGATATCAGAAGAGCGCCTGTAAGAGATAAACTGATCTTCCGTCATAAAATGGCACAGAAGGTAAGAAACTATCTTTCAGACGAAGGATTTATCGAAGTGGAAACTCCTGTTTTAATTAAATCTACTCCGGAAGGCGCAAGAGACTTTGTGGTTCCGAGCAGAATGAATCCGGGACAGTTTTATGCCCTTCCACAATCGCCACAGACGTTCAAGCAGCTTCTGATGGTAGGTGGCATGGATAAATATTTCCAGATCGTAAAATGTTTCCGTGATGAAGATTTAAGAGCGGACAGACAGCCGGAATTTACACAAATTGACTGTGAGATGGCTTTCGTAGAGCAGGAAGACATTATGAATGTCTTTGAAGGCATGACGAAAACGCTGATCAAAGATATTACAGGACAGGAATTCGGAGCTTTCCCGAGAATGACTTTCGCTGATGCGATGAGAAAATACGGAAACGACAAACCGGATATCCGTTTCGGAATGGAGTTCGTGGAACTTAACGAGCTTGTAAAAGGAAAAGATTTCAAAATATTTGACGACGCTGAATTGGTAGTCGGGATTAATGTAAAAGGATGTGCTGATTATACCAGAAAGCAGATCGACGAATTGGTGGAATGGGTAAAACGTCCTCAGATCGGAGCATCAGGAATGGTTTGGGCTAAATTCCAGAATGACGGCGTGAAAACCTCATCTGTCAACAAATTCTACAACGAAGAAGATCTGGCCAAGATCATTGAAAAATTCGGAGCTAAAGAAGGCGACTTAATGCTGATCTTATCCGGAAACGAAAATAAGGTAAGAGCTCAGCTTTCTGCCTTAAGAATGGAACTTGGAAACCGTTTGGGACTGAGAAAAGGAGATGTATTTGCACCGCTTTGGGTGGTAGATTTCCCACTATTGGAATTTGATGAAGAAAGCGGACGTTACCACGCCATGCACCACCCTTTCACCTCTCCTAAACCTGAAGATATCCACTTACTGGAAACAGATCCGGGTAAAGCAAGAGCAAACGCTTATGATATGGTTCTTAACGGAAACGAGATCGGTGGAGGTTCTATCAGAATATTTGACAAAGATCTTCAGTCTAAAATGTTTGACCTTCTAGGATTTACCAAAGAGGAAGCAGAAGCTCAGTTTGGATTCCTGATGAATGCCTTTAAATACGGAGCACCGCCTCACGGTGGATTAGCTTTCGGATTTGACCGTTTGGTGGCTATTCTTGACGGAAACGAAGTGATCAGAGATTATATCGCATTCCCTAAGAATAATTCAGGGCGCGATGTAATGATCGATGCGCCGGCATCTATCGCTGATGCACAGCTGGACGAACTGGAAATACAATTGAACTTAAAAGCATAAACTGAAAGCGGAGATTTTTCTCCGCTTTTTTATTAACATCATATGAAAATCGCAGCAGCTCAAATCAAACCTATAAAAGGAGATATTCTTAAAAATATTGAAAATCACAAACTATTAATCAAAGCAGCAGCTACTCAAAACGTTGACCTGATTATTTTTCCTGAGCTTTCGATTACCGGCTATGAAACTGAATTAGCAGAACAGCTCTCCATTGATTTTCAAGATCAGATTCTGGATGTCTTTCAAAAAATGGCAGAAGACAATACCATCAGCATCACTGTTGGAATGCCTACAAAATCCGATGATCACTTATTTATAAGCAGTATTATTTTCGAACCGGAAAGCAAGAGAAAAATGTATTCAAAACGGAATCTTTTCCCAACGGAAATTCCCTTTTTTTCAAAAGGAGAAAGCTTCTGTCAGATTGAAATTTCGCAGAATAAAATAGCACTAGCCATATGTTATGATTTATCTGATCCGAACCATTCACAGGAAGCTTATCAGGCGGGTTCTACTGTTTATACTGCAAGCGTTCTTAATTCCGTCAATGGCATTGATGAAGACCTTATTAAACTCTCCACCATCGCAGAAAAATATCATATGCATGTTGTAATGGCTAATTTCATTGGAGAATCCGGAGGTTACGAATGCGCCGGAAAATCGTCTGGCTGGAGTAATACAGGAAGTTTACTCGGGCAGCTCAATGGTGAAGATGAAGGAATTTTGATTTTAGATACAGATAATGATCAGATCGAAAAAATTTATATCAACTAATATCTATTAAAGCGGAGAAAAACTTCCGCTTATTTTATTCAAAATTCTAGAAACATTCCGATTAATATCGTTTTCATACCTAATATACGGTAATTTTGACTCCTATATCAAATATTTGTGAAATAATTAAAATCCAAATTTAATAGGAAAAAATTACTTAGAATAAATTTATTAACGAAATAAATACATTATTCAACAAAATAAGCAGTAAAACAACTATTATATTATGTTATGTTTAAATATATGTTTTATTAGTATATTTATAATTCTTATGTGAATATGATAACAAAATCACTGTTCATATTTGAAAAAACTTACCAACACACCAATATTTAAATGATATGAAAAGCAAACTATTACTCTTAGCAGGATGCCTCGTTTTGGCATTGAATTCTTGTAGGTCGGATATCGAAAACGCACAAGCCGATCAAATGGACCATACAACGGCGAAGCTGGATAACACCACGGTTCATAAATTATTAATTAATGGCACTTATACTTATGTCAATGAAGTGAATGGTGAATATTTTTACGCAGAGGATATTACGATTACGCCTGAACAGTTTAACAAACTAAAGATGCAGGCCAATTCTGAATTGTCAACGGCGGAGAAAAGCACCATTGTGAGTTCCTTTATTAAGACATGGCCCAATGCAACGGTCTATTATACACTGCCTAGTCAGGGAACCCTGAGTACTCAGAACTACAATACGTTCCTTACCAACATTAACAAAGCGTTTGATATGATTTCTTCTCAAACCAGTGTTCAGTTTGTCCAACGTACCAATCAGACAGAATACATCACCTTTACTTATTCTACAGGTAACAGCTCTCCGCTTGGATGGCAGCAAAACAGGGTTAACGGTATTAAAATTTATAATATTACCTATCCGGCAATTATTGCCCACGAAGTTATGCACTCTATGGGAATCATGCATGAACAGTGCCGCCCGGACAGAGATCAGTATATTATTGTAGATGTTAACAGAGCGGTAGAAGGAAGCCGTCACAACTTCAACCTTTACAATGATTACGCAGGACATGGGGCATTTGATTTCGGTTCGGTGATGATGTATCAGTCTACAGACTTTGCGATCAACTCAAGTCAACCTGTAATGACTAAACTGGACGGTTCTACTTTTACTAAGCAAAGAACAGTTCTGTCTGCGGGCGACTATGCTGGAATTAACCACTTGTACGGGCCTGTTAATGCTACTTCTGCAATCAACGGAACCTATACCATGACCACAGCTTTAGCGAATGATAAAAATATAGATATTTCCGGAAGCTCCACTACAGATGGTACCAGTGTGATTCTGTATTCGGCTTCTACAGGGAATAACCAGAGATTTACTTTTACTAAATCAGATCATGGCTATTATACCATCAAATCTACATTGGATGCCACAAAGGTGTTAACAGTAAAAAGCAATGGAACTGCGAATGGAACAGCTGTAGAGCTTAGAACTAATTCTAATACAGATTCTCAGAAATGGTTATTAATTAACCTGGGAAATAATGGTTTTGGATTCGCTCCTAAAAATGCGCCATCCCTGAGATTAGAAGTGAAGGGTGGTCTAACCACTAACCTTACTCCTATTGTAATCGGTAGTACTGATCAATCGGTTCAGCCGCCTACAAAACAACGTTTTAAACTTACAAAAGTTAATTAAATTAAACTTTTTCATCAAATAAAGAGGTTAGTGAATTTATTTCCTAACCTCTTTTGCTTGTCAGATCAGTATATCTTTCCTGTTTTATAATTATTTACTGCTTAATTTCAATATCTCATCTCTTCCCGGCCCCGTAGAAAGATAAGTAATGGGAACACCCAGCTCATCATTCAGAAAAGAAAGAAAAGCTTTCAATTCTTCGGGTAGGTTCGAGGAATCTTGAATAGCGGTAATATCTCCTTCCCAGCCTTTCATCTGTTTTAAAACCGGACGGGCATTTTCAGGGAGTGTTCCTGAAATCCTTGTAATACTTCCATCTTCCAATTCATAATGAGTGCAGACTGCTACCGATTCCATTCCGCTTAAAACATCTGCTTTGGTCAGGATAACCTGCGTAACTCCCGTGATCATAATGGCATATCTTAAAGCCGGAAGATCCAGCCAGCCGATTCTTCTCGGGCGACCTGTATTGGACCCGAATTCATTTCCTTTTTGTCTGATCTCCTCCCCTAAACTGTCAAAAATCTCCGTAGGAAACATTCCATTCCCCACTCTTGTACAATACGCTTTTGCAATCCCGAATATTTCACCGACTTTCTTAGGTGAAACACCCAGTCCAACACATGCTCCTGCTGCTGTGGTGGAAGAAGAGGTCACATAAGGATACGTACCGTGATCTATATCCAGCATCGCAGCCTGTGATCCTTCTGCCAGAATCTTTTTTCCTTCAGATAAAGCCGTATTCAAAACGATCTCTGTTTCTGTACGGGTGAATTTTTTCAGAAAATCTATCGCTTCAAAGAACTCACTGCTAATTTCCTCTAATGAAGGAAGCACCATATCTCCCCCGGCAAGAAGCCTATAGTCTCTTTCTAAAATCTGTTCTACTCTGGTTTTAAAATCCGGAGCATCTATGTCACCGACCCTTAAATTCTGTCTTAAAATTTTATTGGAATAGGCCTGTGCAATGCCATTTCTCGTTGTTCCGATGGTGGTGTAATCCGGATTGTCTTCCATAAAGCAATCCAAAAGTCTATGGGTAGGAAGAACGAGGTGTGCCTTTTTGGAAATCATCAGACTGTTTTCAGGATCAATCGTTTCATCAAATTGCTTAAGATTTAAAATTTCCTTTCTAAGACTTACAGGATCCAGTACTGTCCCTGTTCCTATAATATTCTGAACGCCTTTCATGAAAATCCCGGAAGGAAGCGATTTTAAAGTGATTCTTTTGCCATTTCTTTCGATGCTATGTCCGGCATTCGCGCCTCCATTAAAACGTGCTGTCACGTGATAGTCTTCGCTGATGAGATCAATAAATTTCCCTTTCCCTTCATCTCCCCACTGCAGACCTAATACAATGTCCATATATTTAAATTTTATGATGCAAAGCTATAACGGTTTGAAAAGGAGGCCATTGTCATTTGGCAAAAAGAGATGTGTTTTTTTGTAAAATGTATTAATATAAAAGTATGAAACGATGAAAATCTGGTGTTTAACCAGATATACTTTCGGCTGAAGGTGATGTGCATTATGTTTATTCTAAAACTGGATAAAGCTCGTATCTGTTGATTTTTATACAATATTCCTTCTGATACGGCTCAAGGACGAAGGCGTAATTCCAAGATAAGAAGCCAACATAGATTGCGGAACCCTGTTTGCGAGCCCCGGATAATGATCTAAAAAATGAATGTAACGAGCCTTTGCATCCAGATTGAGCATTGTACTTGCGACCTTAAGCTTATTCTCTGCCACAAAAGCATGCACTTTAGCGAACAGAAAAGGCCAGATGGCAATTTCTTTCTCCAGCTTTTTAAAATGATCAAGATCTATAGCAAGTAAAACTCCGTCTGTGATAGCTTCAATATATTCAAGTGAGGGCATCTGATCCGCAAAACCGTGAAAATCCCCGATAAACCTTCCCTCATAGATAAAGTAGCGGGTAAAATCATCTCCCTGCTTATTGTAGTACAGAGACCGGAAAACGCCTTCTTTTACAAAAGCAATCTTTCGGCTCACCTTTCCTGCTTCTATGAAAGCATCCCCTTTTTCTATGGTGATTTCCTGCAGACCTTCAGCGATCAGTTGTTCTTCCTCAGCATTGATAATTCCGAATTTGCGGATGTAATTAAAAAGTTCGTCCATATGTATTTGCCTGAATATTCGGGAAATATAAAAGTATAAAAATACGGCGGACAAGCCATTGCCATTTGGCAACAAAGCAAATAAAATATACCACATCATCTTTCCACGGCATATTAATTGATTGATTTTTAAAAACGTAAGACAATGAAAGCAATCTGGAACGGCGCCATTGGCTTCGGTTTAGTCAATATCCCGGTTAAAATCTATTCCGCCACGGAAACCACGAAACTAGACCTCGATATGCTCGATAAATCTGATTTTTCCAATATCAAATTTAAAAGGGTCAACGAGAGTACAGGAAAAGAAGTGAAATGGGAAAACATTGTAAAAGGCTATCTCATGGATGATAAATACGTCGTTCTTGATGAGGAAGATTATGAGGCAGCCAGCCCTGAAAAAACAAAAATTCTCTCTATCGACCAATTTGTAAAGGAAGCGGAAGTAGACAGTTTGTACTTCGAAAACCCTTATTATCTGGAACCTCAGAAAAACGGTGAAAGCGCATACCGACTTCTGCTAAAAGCTTTACAGGAAACAGAGATGGCAGGAATCGGTACCTTTGTTCTTCGTGACAGTGAAGCGATTGGTATGATCAGACCTTACAAAGATATATTGGTTCTGAACCGACTCAGATTTCATCAGGAAATAAGAGACTATAAAGATCTGAAAATTCCTGCTGCAAAAGCTCCTAAACCAGCAGAGCTGAAAATGGCTGTAAGTCTTATCAAACAGCTTTCTCAGAACTTCGATCCTGCTATATACAAAGACACCTATTCCGATGAGCTAATGAAGATTATCAGGAAAAAAGCAAAAGGCAAAAGTATTAAAACGAAAAAAGCTGAACCTGCGAAAGAAGGTAAAGTGATAGACCTGATGGCTCAGTTGAAGGCCAGTTTACAAAGTCCCAAATCCAAATCTGCATCATAATGGCTCTAAAAGATTACCAGAATAAAAGAAAGTTCGATAAAACTACCGAACCTGAGGGTAAAACGAAAAAAAGCAAAGACCAGCTTATTTTTGTGATCCAAAGACATGCTGCGTCCCGTCTTCATTATGATTTTCGTCTGGAAATGGATGGAGTCCTTAAAAGCTGGGCTGTTCCGAAAGGCCCTTCTCTGGATCCCAAGGACAAACGACTTGCCATGATGGTGGAAGATCACCCCTATGATTACAAAGATTTTGAAGGAAATATTCCGGAAGGAAATTACGGAGCCGGACAGGTGGAAGTCTGGGATAGCGGAACTTATGAACCTTTGGATAAAGACAGCAAACTATCGGATGAAAAGAAACTTCTGAAAGAACTTCATGCCGGATCATTAAAATTTATTCTGCACGGAAAAAAACTGAAGGGAGAATTTGCTCTTGTTAAAATGAAAAACAGTGAGGATAATGCCTGGCTGCTCATTAAACACAAAGACCAATTTGAAGAAAGCCCTTATGATGCTGAGGAAAATACTTCACCCAAATCTCTTGTGACGAAATTCTTAGAGGAAAAAAAAAGCCTAAAAATAAAGGAAAAAAAGAAGTCATAACTTCTGAAAAAAGATTCAAAAACTTCAATACCTTATCCGGCGAAAAAAAAATAAGTTCTTTCATTAAGCCCATGCTGGCTAAATCTTTTGAAAAAGCATTTGACGGTGAAGACTGGGTTTTTGAAATTAAATGGGACGGTTACCGCGCCGTGGCCGATCTCAGCCATACTGATCCCCTGTTCTACTCCAGAAACGGTATTTCATTTCTATCAAAATTTGAAAAAGTTGCAAAGGACTTTAATCACCAGAAATATAAAATGATCCTGGATGGTGAAATTGTGGCTTATGACGAGCATGGAAAACCTAATTTCCAGCTTCTGCAGCAGATCGGTGACTATCCTGATATGGCATTAACCTACCAGGTCTTTGATCTTCTATGGCTGAATGGTCATTCTACAGAAGAGCTTCCTCTCGTACAGCGTAAAGAACTTTTAAAAGAAGCCTTAACAGAAACGGAGGTAATCAAGTACTGTGATCATATTCCAGAAAATGGAATTGCTTTTTTTAATCAGATGAAAAAAATGAAACTGGAAGGAATGATTGCAAAAAAAGCCAACAGCTTATATGTTGAAAACCACAGAACAAATGACTGGCTTAAAATAAAATTCACGAATACGGATGAAGCCATTATCTGCGGATTTACGGAACCCCGGGGTTCAAGGGAAAGTTTCGGAGCTTTAATTTTAGGAAAATATATTGCCGGAAAACTGATTTACTGTGGCCATACAGGAACAGGTTTCAACAATGAATCTTTAAAACAACTTTATGAAAGGCTTCAAAAAATCATGGTAAAAACTTCTCCATTTGAAAAGGTTCCGAAGACGAATATGCCCGTAACATGGACAAAACCTGAGCTGGTGTGTGAAATTAAATATTCCGAAATTACAAAAGACGGGATTTACAGGCATCCTGTTTTTGTGGCCATCCGTGAAGATAAAGAACCTGAAGATACCGATACTCCAACCCATCAAAATCCTAAAGAAATGAAAGCGAAAACTCCATCCAAGAAATCAGAAAGCTCCGAAAAAGAAAGGGAAATTACCCTGGATAAACATACAGTAAAACTGACCAATCAGGATAAGATCTATTTTCCCAAAGATGGTATTACAAAAGGAGATGTGATAGCCTATTATCAGTCCGTTGCCTCTTATATTCTTCCTTATTTGAAAAACCGTCCGCTGTCCCTGAACCGCTTTCCCAATGGCATTGAAGAGCAGGGATTTTACCAGAAGGATGCGGGTGACAGTATGCCAGACTGGATAAAAACCACAAAAGTCTATTCGGAGTCCAATGACAAATACATCGACTATGTTTACTGTAATGATAAAGCTACTTTAGCATATCTCAATAATTTAGGCTGCATCGATCTAAATCCATGGAACAGTTCGCTTCCGGATCTAGAACACCCGGATTATCTGGTATTGGATTTAGATCCATCAAAGAAGAACACATTTGATGATGTGATTGAAACTGCGCTTCAGGTGAATGAAGTTTTAGATGCAATTACAATTAAAGGTTATTGCAAAACATCGGGAAGTACGGGAATCCATATTTATATTCCGATGGGTGGAAAGTATGATTTTGACCAGGTAAAAGATTTTGCACACATTCTGATGAAACAAGTAAATGAAAAGCTGCCGAAACTGACCACTCTTGAAAGAAGCCTACAAAAAAGGGATGACAAAAAAATATACCTCGATTATCTTCAAAACCGCACGGGACAGACTTTAGCAAGTGTCTACAGTTTGAGACCCAAAGAAGGCGCTTCCGTTTCTATGCCTTTGGAGTGGGAGGAAGTAAAACCGGGTCTGAAGCCTACTGATTTTACCATTCATAATGCCTTGGAGAGAATCAAGGAAAAAGGGGATTTGTTTAAGCCTGTTTTGGGAAAGGGGATTGATATGATGAAGGCGTTGGAGCTATTGCAGAATGGCGAGTAATTTCTATATTTTTACGGCAGCAAATTTCCTAAAATGATTGAGCCTATCAAATTACAACTTCTTTTCAATGAAAATACCGAAAAGGATCAGCAAAAATTTTTCTTTAATCATGTATGGAGAAAATCTTTTAATGACATTAAAAAAGCTCTTATTTACGCTATCCTTTTTTTGTCATTAGGCTTTTTTCCAATAAAAGGTTTCATTGGAAGCCCATTTCCTTATATTTTTAAATATGCCGGTTTTCTTTATATTGGGTACGCATTTATTCTGGTTTATCAATATTTTACAGCCAAAAGGAAAGCATTTAGATTAATAGATGAAAATATAAATGATTTGAAGAAAAGAGATTTGAACATGCACTATATTATTTTGAACCAAAATAGTATAGTTATTCAAAATCCTCTTAACACGCTTAGTTCTGTATGGGAAAAAACAAATTATAAATTTGTTGATCAATATCTTATACTGAGTACTCTAAACAACACTCTTCATTTTATTTTCAACTCATCTCAATTTAAAAATGATGATTATCAAACTTTGATTGATTGTTTGCAAAAAAATTCCAAACAACAAAATTAAGGCAGTTTTGCTACCAAACTTTCCGGAAGAATTTTCAAAATCATATAAATCATTTTCCATTTAAAATTCGGAACGATAGTGAAAGAATTTCCGGCATTGACAATATGCTTTGCTACATAATCCGGTTCCATAATAAGTGATTCATTTAGTTGTAGTCCTTCATTGATCTTTGTTCTGATATAACCGATCACTAAAGCATTGACCTTTATTTTCCTTGAAGCCAATTCCTGTCTTAAACCGGCTAAATATTGGGTAAAGGCTGCTTTTGTGCTTCCATACACAAAATTACTTTTTCTTCCTCTCACCCCTGATAATGAAGATAGCCCAATCATTCTTTCCAGGTTGGTGTTTTTTTCATCCATGGCAATGATGTTCAGGATGGAAACGGCGCCCATATAATTAACCTGCATCATCTGTTGAGTGCCTTTAAAGTCTCTCAAAGCTTTTTCATTATCCACCAGAAAACCAGCTGCGTAAACTGCAATATGAGGTTTTACGGAAAGTTCATCATAAAATTTCTGATGAGAATCAAAATCTACCGCGTCAAAATAGAGAATGGTCACCTTTGAAGCATCCAGTCTGTTGTCTGATACAAATTTTTCAAGCGATGCAGTATCCCTTGAAGCAGCAATGACAAAAAAACCTTTTTGAATGTATTGTATGATACACTGTTTGGCCACGTCTGAATTGGCGCCCAGAATGAGAACGGTTTTGTCTGTCTTTTGATTCATGATGCAAATATATTTTATTTGATTTTAATTTTTAAACACAAATTTCACGAATAGGTTCACGGACAACACTAATTTGAGTAATCGGGGTTAAAAGTTATGAGTTATTTGAGGTGGGTTTCTGAGCTGGAGTGTTTCATTATTCACTTGCGAAGCAAAATTCACTATTGACATTCTTAATTTGAGTTTGAGAGTTTGAGGGTCGGAGGGTCTTAGAGTTTCGGGATCCTGGATTCGGGTTGTGGGATAAAAGGGTTTCACATTTCACTTGCGAAGCAAAATTCACCATTGACATTTCTCAATCTTAGCCTTAACCTAAGAAAAGTCTTCTGTCTGAAATCTTGGCTCTTGATTCTTGATTCCTTAGCTATAAAAAACTCGGCGCGGTGAACGAAGTTCACCGCGCCGAGCGATATTTTCAAACTGAAAAATTATTTCTTCTCAGTATCAATTTCTTTTTTCTCTGCTGTTTTTTCAGCAGCTGCTTTTGCTTTTTCTCCAAAACGCGTTTCAGTAAATTCTCTTGAAACGGCCGCTTTTTCGAATTTCAGTTTTCCTGACAGGGTTTCGATCACGAAACCGTCATCCTGAACCTGAGCAATTCTACCGTGAAGACCTGAAGTAAGGACTACTCTGGTACCTACTTTTAAAGTTTCCTGGAAGGTTTTCTCTTGTTTCTGTTTTCTCATCTGTGGTCTTATCATCAGAAAATAAAACCCCACAAACATTACCCCCATCATGATCAGCATCATAGATGAAGACCCCTGCTGTGCCTGTAAAAAGATTGTCAACATATATTTATATTATGGTTGGATGTTCGCTGTGAACGTTAATTTGATAGGAGCCTTATCTACGTTCGCAAATACATCTGCATACTTCTGAACGTTTCCGTCGAAGCTTGAAGAATCAAAATGCAAAGTGATTTTTCCTTTTTTCCCCGGAAGAATAGGTTCTTTTGTAAAATCAGGAGCCGTACATCCACATCCGGGCTTTACTTCAGAAATAACCAAAGGATTTTTTCCTGTGTTTGTAATCTCGTAAATATGCTCTACTTTATCTCCTTTTTTGATTTTTCCAAAATCGAAGTTGTTTTCAGATAGAGCAACGGATGTTAGTGGCTGGTTAGAAACCGGAGCTGCTGTAGCAGTTTCAGCCGAAACCGGGGCAGCGGTTGGGTTAGTAGGAGCTAAATTGGTAGCACCCGCTGTAGAATCTGTAATATTAGCAACTTCTGCACCGGCAGCAGCTTGCTGATTTTCTTTTTTACAAGAAACCAAACCAAGGCCTATGATAGACAAAGCGATAATTGATAACGTCTTTTTCATGTTAAATTCTATTTTTATCTTTACAATATTTATCCAAAATTCCGTTTATGAAGATATTGGAACGGTCTGTTGCATATACTTTTGCAATTTCAATATATTCATTGATAATAACTCTTGAAGGCGTAAAAGGAAAATTATCCAGCTCAGAAAGTGCTGTCGACAAAATGACTTTATCCATTAAAGAAACTCTTTCAAGATCCCAGTTTTCCAACCTTTCACTCAGCTTTTTCTCATTAGCTTCCCAGTTGTTCAGGGTATCTCTCAGAAGTTTTCCTGCGAAATCCTTATCCTCTTCATCCTTAATCATTTTGATTAATGTTCTGCTTTCTTCATCCTCTTTCAGGAAACCTATCGTTTTCTGTACCATTGAGTTGGCGATGTGGATATCATCATACCATGAAAGTTCTTTATCACTAAGATATTCCTGGAAATCATCATTCTCAGCAATGTATCTTAAAAACAGTTTTCCAATAAACTTCTGATCTTCTTCAAAAGAATATCCATCTTCTTTCATGAAATCCTGATACCTTTTCCCACCTGTCATTCTTTGGAAAGTTTTCACCAAAATATCATCATGCATATCCCATCTCAACTGCTTGTGCTGGCCTGTGAAAAATAATCTCTCAGGATTTTCTTCCAGCTTGATCAGTACCTGGTTATTGATAAATTTTTGGTTAGGATTAATTTCAGCATCAGTTTTAAGATATTTGTTCTTTCCAATCTCAATCTGAGTCTCTGCCAATTCTTTCAGAGCCACCAAAAAATTGAGTTGATAGATATAGAGATTATAGATTTTCTCTATTCCAGTGAACATGTTTTTTTCTAAAACATCAAATTTTACAGGATTCTGATAGTATGAATACACTGTTTGTACTACTTTTTCACGGATTTGTCGTCTTCCTAACATTCAAAGAGCTTTTTATGGGTGCAAAGATACAAAAATTAAAATTGATGAAATTCGTAGTCTGCCTACATTTTTGTAAATTTGTAAAACTTTATGAAAGCGCTAAAAACCTTAAACCCTTACTTTTGGAAGCACAAAATATTATTGTTTTGGGGGTTCTTATTTATCATTGCCAGTAATTTCTTCAATATATATAAAGTTCAGTTTGTAGGAAAGTCTGTGGACGAACTTACCAAAAGTGGCAACCTGGGCTTCAACAAGCAGGTTCTTGTATATGTCGCCATTATTGTGGGCTGTTCACTTCTGACCGGATTTTTCACTTTTATGATGCGCCAGACGATCATCGTTGCATCCAGAAGGATTGAATATGAACTGAAAAATAAAATCTACAGACATTATCAGGAACTTTCACTGACGGATTATAAGCAAACTACAATCGGTGACCTTATGAACAGGTTGAGTGAAGATGTAGTGGCGGTAAGAATGTATCTGGGACCAGGGGTGATGTATGTGGTAAACTTAGTCATCCTGCTTGTGATTACCAGTATTTATATGCTGAAAACGGATACATCTATGACCGTATGGACGTTGTTGCCACTTCCTATTCTATCTTATATTATATTTAAGGTAAGTTCAATCATCAACAAGAAGTCGAAGATTATGCAGAAAAGCCAGTCTGCGATCTCCACTTTCGTGCAGGATAGTTTTTCAGGTATCAGAGTGGTGAAGTTTTTTGCTAAAGAGAATTACATCAAGAAAAATTACGGTATAAAAGTTACTGATTATCAGAACAAAGCTTTGGATTTAGCGAAAACAGAAGCGTATTTCTTTACCATTATTTTATTTGTAATCGGATTACTGAACGTTGCGGTTATTCTTGTGGGCGGACAGAAATATATTGCCGGAGAACTGAGCGTGGGTAAAATTGCCGATTTCTTCATGTATATCAATATCCTGATCTGGCCATTTTCCATGGTAGGCTGGGTAACTTCTGTGAATCAGAGAGCTGAGGCTTCGATGCAGAGAATCAATGAATTTCTGGATAAAAAATCGGAAGTCATTAATACGAACTTTGAGGACTATCCTATTAAAGGTGATATTGAATTCAGAAATGTTTCCTATGTCTATCCGAACACCGGAATCAAAGCATTAGATAACTTAAGCTTCAAGATTAAAGCCGGTGAATCTCTGGCAATCATGGGTAAGACAGGAAGCGGTAAATCTACCATTGCCCTTTTGCTGTGCAGGCTTATTGATCCTACGGAAGGGGAAATCTTAATCGACGGGAAGAATCTGAAAGACCATAACCTAGCCAATTACAGAAATTTCATAGGATATATTCCTCAGGAAAGCTACTTATTCTCAGATTCTATAGAAAATAATATAGGTTTTGCCATCGACCATCCTTCGCATGAAAAAGTGGTGGAATATGCTAAAATTGCAGACGTAGATAAAAATATTGTTGAATTTAAAGAGCAGTATAAAACACTTGTTGGTGAACGCGGCGTGATGCTTTCGGGAGGCCAGAAGCAAAGGATATGCATCGCAAGAGCTTTAATAAAGGACCCGAATATCATCATTTTTGATGATTCCCTGTCTGCTCTGGACACGGAAACGGAACAGAATATCCTTGAAAATATCGACAGAAAAATCCACAATGCCACGTCCATAATTATCACACACAGAGAGTCTAGCGCTCAAAAAGCCGATAAAATCATCAACCTTACCGAAATTGCCAATTCTGTAACTGCTTAGCCGTTTCATTCTCAATTGTTAAATAAATCATAAAAAAAATTTTGTGATTAAAAGAATTCTTTTATATTTGTTCTTAACAAGATTAAAAAATATCTAACAATGAGTGAATACAAGGAACGCCATGAAAATGAAATTTTCACTAAGGTGTTAAAAGCAGGGAGAAGAACTTATTTCTTTGATGTGCGCGAGACGAAAGCAGGAGATTATTATCTTACGATTACCGAAAGTAAAAAGAACTTCGGGGAGAATGGGGAAGCTACATTCGAGAAGCACAAAATTTATCTTTACAAAGAAGATTTTAAAAGTTTTCAGGAGATGTTTAATGAATCCACAGATTTCATCATTAACGAGAAGGGTGAGGATGTAATATCAGAAAAACACGACAAAGACTTCAAAAGCAAATCATTCACTATTGATTCTGACGACGAAGTTTAAAAAAGAATATCTAAAAACACAAGCATCTGAAAAAGATGCTTTTTTTATGCCCTTCCCTGTAATTTCAGAATATAAACAGAATTCCTGCTTTAAAAAGGTGTATTTGAAAACATAAAACTTTACAAGAAATAAAATGAACAGCTATACATTGAAATAATAAAAAAATAAATTATATTCGCATTTAATTATTTCGATAAAAAACAAATTTATTAACAATGAAAACACGCGTTATTTATATTATATTAAATGTTTTGTTATTTTCATTTGCATTTTCACAAGAAGGAAAACACCACACTGACATGATTTCAAAAAAGGAAAAGAAGTCAGCGTTGAGTAAAAAGAACGTTCAGTTCAATCCAAATACGGTCAACTACGATGTTACTTATCATAAACTGGAATTAAAAGTTAATCCAAGCGTAAGAAACATATCCGGAAAGGTAACCACCACTTATACAGCTCTATCGAATATGAATACCATAACCTTTGACCTGGTGAGTCAGATGGTCGTAAGTTCTGTAAAGCAAAATAATGTAAACCTTTCATTCATACAAAATACAAACAAAGAATTAGTAATTACCCTTCCCAATACACAACTGGCAGGTACAAGTGCATCTGTAGAAATCACATACGCCGGAATACCGCCCAATACGGGACATGTCTTTTTTACAACCCACAACAACTCCCCTATCTTCTTTACATTATCAGAATCATTCGGAGACAGAGAATGGTGGCCATGTAAGCAAGACATGAGAGATAAAATAGACAGTATTGATTTGTACATTACAGCACCATCACAATATGTAGCAGTCGGAAATGGTGTGGAACCCGCCGCTCCTGTTATTTCCGGCTCTGATAAAACCACCCATTTTCATCACAGCTATCCCATTCCGGCTTATCTGGTTTCTGTTTCTGTGACCAATTACAGCACCTTCAATCAGACCGGGGGCACCGCTCCCAACACCTACCCGATTATTAATTATGTTTTTCCCGAGCACCTGAGCCTGGCACAAAATAATTTAAGTCCGGTTCCTTCCTTTTTAAATTTCTTCGAATCTCTGTTAGGTGTCTATCCTTATAGTAATGAAAAATATGGAAATGCCCAAGTTACCGAGAGTGGAATGGAGCATCCTACTGTCTCTTTTATCAGCAATTATAACAGGTATATGATGGAACACGAAATGGCCCATCAATGGTTTGGAGACAAAATTACCTGTGCTACATGGAATGACATTTGGCTAAACGAGGGCTTTGCCACTTTTATGGATGAACTGCTTATAGAACATTATGATGGTAATGCAGCAGGGATATCGAACAGAACCGGTCTCATCAACAATATCACGTCACAACCTAACGGTGCGGTATATCTTACGGATTCAGAAGCCCTGGATGAAGACCGTATTTTTGACGGACGTCTTTCTTACAATAAGGGTGCAATGGTCCTTAATATGTTAAGGCTTAAGTTGGGTGAAACTACATTCCTGCTTGGGCTTAGAAATTATATAAATGACCCCAATTTAATATATAAAACCGCAGGAACGCCAGATTTTAAAGCTCATATGGAAGCGGTTTACGGGAGTAGCCTGACCGATTTTTTCAATGACTGGATCTACAATCAGGGCTATCCTGTTTATACTATTAAAGCTCAAAATATGGGTGCTGGCCAGGTAAAAGTTCTTGTGAGTCAAACTCAGTCACACGCTTCCGTTAATTATTTTGAGATGCGTTTACCATTGCAGTTCACAGGCACGGGAGGCCAGGTGTATAATACGTATGTAAATAATACCGTAAACAATGAATCATTCACAGTGAATGTTCCTTTTGCCATAACCGGAGTAAGATTTGACCCGGAAAAACATATTATCTCGAGAAACAATACGGCTACATTAGGACTTGGGAACGTAGATTTTGAAAAAGATCAAATCGAAGTTTATCCCAATCCGGTAAGTAATATTTTAACCGTAGATTATGTCACTCCAATTGATAAAGTGACCATGACCAATATGGTAGGTCAGGAAGTACCCGTACATTTTATCAATAAAAACCAGATTGATTTTTCTAAGTTCAGTCCAGGGGTCTATTTATTACAGATACAAACTACGGACAGCACAAAAACTTTAAAAATAATAAAGAAGTAAGGGCTGTCATTTCCTGCCGGATTTATCATGAAAATCTCCAATCGCTTTTTTAAAATTGACAATTTCCCTTCTAGTTACATTTAATCATCCACCAACCGGTAAATGATTAAATGTAACTTAGGGAATGATTAGCTATATTCTCGTTTTATCTGCGAAAGAATCGTTGGGTCCTGTATTTCATCGTTTTTAGCTAACAGCAATACTTTAGACATTACTTCTGCAGACTTTGGATCATCATCCGCAAAAGGCAGAAACAGCCTTCCTCTATGCTGAGAATGAACAGGAAGGATAGACAGGTATTTGCCCGGAACCTGATGGACCACTGCACTGCCTAAATGTACACTGTATTCTCCCATTTTGCCCTTTACCAATACATGAGAGCCTTCAATACTTACGTTATCCAGTTTGAATAACCGGGCGGTTTCTTTCATCAGCACGGCACGCATTTCAATAGAAGAATGGCTGGCTTCAGGATCTACTCCACCTACGTGAGCTACCGATACCACCAGATCTATATCCCGCATCACCTCTGAAAACAGTCTTGGATTTATATCTTCAAAAGGAATATTTTTATAATCTTTTAATGAATGGAATTCTATGGTTTCCAGGGTCGGACTTTCCACTTCGGCTGGAGAAAACCAATTGGCAGCGGCATACATTTTTACCTGAAACCCTTCTTTATGATACACTTTCTGAAGGCCTTCTTCGTAATCTACTTTCCAGCCCCGTGTTTTAAGCAGTGCCAATGCCTGTTTCGGCTGAACCTGATGCCCTGCATAACGGCGTGACACTGATTTCTCTTTCAGTTCATCCGGCGTAGGCACATACAACTCTCTGAATATCTGCTTGAACGGCTGGATCAGTTTTTCCGTAAAACAATAGTGCTGATAATCACTCCAGGCGCCATGCTGATGAAGATCTACACAATGGACAATTCTCAGGCTATTCGTTTCATTTAATTCCTGAATTTCTCCGTGAGCATTAATCAGATTCCCGTCATGATAGAATCCTATTTTATGATCATTGGAAATGAATACGAGCTTTTCAAGATGTTTTACAATAACCGGATGCTCAAAAAGGTTTTTAATTTCTGCAAAAAAGAACTCGTCGCCCCTTATCATGGCTTCCTCAAGTCCTTTTCGGGAACGGGTCCACTGTTCACGCATGATCTTGCGGTAGTTTCCTAATTCTACAATCGCTTTATCTTTTTTGATTTTCGGCGGAATAGATTTCAGCTGTTTGTCATCCCGGAATACAACCATTTCGGCTTTTCCATCGTCTTCTATAATCAATCCTACTGTCACTCCATCAATTGTCACCTGCGTTTCTTTTGATAAAATGGTTTGAATCTGTTTCGTTTCCATCGCCCAGGTCAGCCGGATGGGGTCCGGATAGCCTGCATTTCGGGCTAAGTTTTCCAATGCCACACGAATAGCCAGGGCTTCACTCGCCTGTTTCATCGAGCCAAATTCCTTACTTTCCTTTTTAAACTGCTGAATGTATTCATAGCGGCTCAGGACATCTTTCTCCGGATTGGCTTTGCTTAATGGTACAAGTCCATACACCCGGAGATAATCCTGATCACGTTTATCCTTTACTTTGGCCGTTACTTCCTTTATTTTTAAATCGCCGGTAAGTGTGTCTGAATAAAGTCTTGCCCGGCGGTGTCCGTTTCCATCGGATATATATTTAGCAGATTCATACAGCATTTCCCAACGGGCTTTTCCTAATTCTTTGTAAGCTTTTGTAAACCAGTCTTTGTCCACTGCCCCATCCTGAAACTCCTGAACATCTACGGATGAATATTTGGCCACTTCACTTTCCAGTTCTGAATTCTGAGCCTGATACGCACTGGTTTTAGTATGAGCATGCATCCACCAGATAGCAGAATCCAACCCTTTCCAGCCTAAATAGGTGCTGATGAGTTTCTGCCACTGCGGCGCATAAACGGCTGCCTGTATCAAACGGAGCTCTGAAATCTTCTCTTTCTTCATCAGCTCGTTAAATGATTCCTGGGTATCACTTTCCAAAGGATGAGAATTTTTGATCAGATAAGAAAACAGCTTCTGCTTGGTCATACTTTCGTTGCCATAGCTGTAAATATAGTTGGCATACAAGGTCGATTTCCCAAGCCCTTTTAGCAGCTGCACAAGACGGTTGGTTCCGTAGATGGTCTGAAACTCCTGTACAAATTGGGAAACGGCAGTATTCGCGTCACCCCGAATAAGCTCTACATCCAGGAATTTATTTTGAATGTCTTCGATAATCGGTTTCAGGAATGGAAATGTATCTGTATATCTTTCCTGATGATGGTAAATCGTATGGGTCTTTGCTCTGGTAAGATCCCTTATGACAGAGTCTGCCGTGAAAATTCCTTCATAAAGTTCGTCTTTTGTAATGACATTTAACTCATAAGCTTTGCAGAATAATTGGAAATTCGGAACTGAATGTTTTTTATTTTCTTCCAGACCATTATACTGCATCCAGCGGTAAAGATTCCACTGTTTGATATACTGTTCATCGGTAAGATCTTTAAAAGGAACGGCCTGTAAAAACACACTGAAAAAGCCCAGCTGCTGCCAGCCGGTGCCTCCACCATAATAATAGGTATTTTCTTTTGCTTTATAGTTAATCACATCATCAGGCAAATGAGCAAACAGTGTACTGCACGCATCGATCAGGAAATCTGTTTTTTCCTCGAATACAAACTTATACTGTAAAACTTCCAGGATCCTTTTAACAGGATTGTCCCAGTAATAATCACTTTTCAAAGGATTAGGTATAATATCCTTGTGATAAAACACATAGTTTTCCAGGAAATCTCTGAACTTTTTACGGTCACAGTTTTCGGCGAATGTCAGCAGGAATAAATCCCGCGGATAAAGTCCCGAATCTTTATACCACTGTGCCCATTTTTCATGCAGCGGATAGTTTTCAGCAATCTGTTCAGAGGTAAAATTTTCCGTATTGTTTCTGATGTGTCGGAAGGTATTGCCCATCAATACGGTTATTTTTGAGCCATTCCAATCGTCTACTTCGTATTCATAATCTTTATTTTTAAGAAATAAATCATTGAGCTTTTGTAACTCCCCTTTGATATGATTCATGGATTGTGTAAAGCCATACTTATCCTTTTTCGTGGCCTGTGCATATACAGAATTGGCTTTCACCTCAGGCAGTTCAAATTTTGAGATCACAGAAGGATCATAGAACCCAAATCCATTTTCTGCGGAAAGTACTTTTTTATCATCAGAAGGATTAAGCTGATCCAAAAGGCTCTGTTCTCTTTCGGATACTTTCGGTTTTTCTGAAAACTGTTGGGTCCAGCTTCCGATCTGCGCAGATACTCTTTTGTCTTTTTGAAGCTGAAGCATGATATCCAGAGAAGCTGTTCGCTGTTCTATATCTCCCTTTACCATTAATTCTTTAACTAATGGACTTACTACTCCATCTTCCTGCTGTACCACCAATTCTATCAGTTTCTTGCGAAGTGTACCGCCTTTTCTTTTAAACATATCGAAGAAAATCATCAATTCTTCTTTGCTTAGAGGGTTTTGCTGAAGCACGTTGATCCCGGAAGCCACTAAAGATTCTCCTCTGTCTTTTAAGATTTTAAATGCAAATTCTTTCTGGAACGGCGTTACCGTCTGCTTTTTCTTTCCAAAATTATAAGAGTAGGAATAACAGTAGAAATCCCCTAAAATACCTCTTGACAGCTGTTCACGCAATGAAAGGTCAAACTGATCAAAATAAGAAAGCACCAGATCCCGTTTTTCTTTATCCTCACCTACCAAATAAAACATCGAAGCATATAAATTGCTTTTGCTGAATGTCGCATTGAGCCAGGAGAATATCTTTCCTTCAAATTTCTTTTCCTTTACATCAATCTTTTGAGTAAGCTCATGCAGTTTTTCAAAGAAATCAGGATAATCTGTATTATTGATATAGAATTTTGAAGCTGCATTGGCATTTAATAATGTTGACAAAGGTTCGCCTGCAAAAGCCAAAACCTGCAGATCACCATCCAATACTGCTTTATAATACAACGGCATCTGGATATAAGGATCATGGGTTTCTCCGGCAAACTTTATGGCCAGACATTTCTTTTCCACACTGCCATGGTCATACAGCTGATGCAGATAAGGAACCGCTTTTTCCACATCCCATACAGACTGCACCCAAAGCGCCATATAGACTTCATTATTGTTTTTGCTTTTTATGGCATCCGGAATCAGTTCAGGATTGTTGAAATAGGTATGTGCCAGCGAAACAATATTTTTTACCACCGATTCCTTTTCGGCATCCCAGCCCAGACCTGTCCATGTATCTATGGAACGGACAACGGAAGAAAAACGTGTGAGCTTATGTTCTACAATCACATTCGTCATATATTCCAACGCTCCGATGCTGGTTTCATCCAGAGCTTCCAGCACAGTTTGTCTTAACCCTTCCTGTCGCTGAGCCGCCAGCAGGAGTTTTTCCACCAGTTCCCAGCAATGTTTCTGCTCACTGTTGAGTAATGCTTTAATAATATTCCGGGATACTTTTCCTTCGGGATGTTTATTGAAAATAATGTCTTCAATAAGCTGGTAAATAGCTGTATTTCCTGTATCAATAGCTGCTGACCAAATATAGAACTGATTTAAGCTGTTTGATATGGCGCTGTCATAGATGATCTGCTCTTCCAGCGTAAGGTCATAAAACTGTTCTCCTCCATTGGTGTAAGAATAGATACTTGGCAGCTGCAACAGGCCTCCAATTAAATTAATCTGGTTGAGAAAGATGTAGTTTTCATTGTGGGGTGCACGGAAAGAACGTCTGTAGTACCCTGTCTGATACATTTTATGGGGCATTGTAGTCAGGGCGTGCTTTACCAGGTCTGCATGATGTCCAAAGAAATAAACCAAAAGTTCACCATATTCTTTATCCTCCCAAATATCGGGTTTGATGTATTTTTTGATGTTTTCCATGCGTTCGGAACCCAGGCTTACATCTTCAAAATAGTTGGTCTTACCCACTATTAATAATCCCAGTTCCGCTACCTCTTTCTTAAGTTGAGGTTTTGAAAAGACTTGGGATAAAAAACCTTTTTCTGTCTGCTCTTTTAAATCTTTCCTAAAATTCCGATAATGGTTGGATGTCTTTTTCGATTCTAATTTTTCTATAATTTCCATGTATTTTGAGATTCAGTGTTTTTAATTACCAATAACTTCCTGCAAGAAAGGTCAGCCTGATGAAAGTAAACGTATGCTCTAAGCTCAGATTTATCGTTTCGGAAAGATTTTCCAGCTGTTCATCATTATAAAATATGGCAAACATTCCATCTTCGAAAGCCTGTACAGCATTTTCCTGCGCCTTCTGAAGATTGGCTTTCTTTTCGTTATAAATACTTCCAAAACCTGCCTTACCGGTGTCTGTAAGAATATTCAGATAGTTTTCCGAAGGCATTTTCGCATAATCTGTATCTTCCAGTTCAAATGATTGCGTATTGAATGCCTCCACCTGCTGCTGAACAATTAGTTTTAATAAATTCTCCAATGATATTTTGGAATCACTATGCATAATTTCAAGCTTCTGCTCCGAAAGAACAGGATGCTTCCTGCCTAATTGCTTTACCGTAACCTTTATTTCCATATGTGAAGTTGATATCAATAAATATAGGAAAATTTTTAAGGGAGACTGTTTTAAAACCTTGAAGAAGGCATATGAATTAAATCACCAATCTGGAAAAATTACATTTTTTTTGACCTAAATGTGGGTGTTGTAGAACATAAGATAATTGAAAATGGAATTTCAGGAATGGTATACAATAAAAAAGTACACTTTAAAAAGTGTACTTTTTTTATGAATCATAGTCAAAAACCAGATCGCATGAGTTGGCAATTCACTGATTTAATTTTTGATATTTTTTATTTTTTAATGACTTTCAATGTCTTAGTCTCATCATTTGAATTGACTTTAACCAAATAAACTCCCGATGTCAAGCCGGAGAAATCTAATGTACCTTCATTAGCATTTATTGTTTTGCTCAGCACTTCCTGCCCTAATAGGTTATAAACCGATACCAAAGAAATTTTCTGATCAAACGAAATAATAAGCTTGTCATTCACCGGATTCGGATATGCCTTTAGAGAATTCTTTGACATGGTAAAGTCATCAACACCTAAAGTTGGGCAAGCAATAACTGTTGGAACATTTTTATCAACAGTAGAACCATCACCTAATTGACCATAAAGGTTTAACCCCCATGTGCTGACAGTTCCATCACTCTTCAAGGCAAAAGTATGTGATATTCCACCAGCAATAGCTTTCCAGTTCGTAAGACTTCCCAGTTGCGCAGGAACGCTGGTGTTCGTCGTCGATCCGTTTCCTAACTGACCATATTGATTTCTTCCCCAGGTCCAAAGTGTTCCGTTGGATTTTATGGCAAGGGTATGATTTCCTCCCGAAGCAACGGTCTGCCAGTTAGTAGCCGTTCCGATTTGTGTTGGAATATTTTTATTTGCCGTTGTTCCATCTCCCAGTTGTCCATTCGCATTATATCCCCAGGCCCAAAGTGTTCCGTCTGTTTTCAGTGCAGCGACATGAAGTGCTCCTACACCAAGACTTTGCCAGTTGCTGGCGGTTCCAACTTGAGTCGGGATCAGCCTGTTGGTATTGGTAGCATCTCCGATCGTTCCATACGTATTGCTACCCCAGGCCCAAAGTGTTCCGTCTGTTTTTAGTGCAATGGTAAAATCCTGTCCGCATTGAACAGCTAACCAATTGGCAGCAGTTCCTATCTGAACCGGCACTAAACTGGTAGTCGTGTTGCCGGTACCTAACTGCCCATAAGGATTAAGTCCCCATGCCCATAGTGTTCCGTTATTTTTTATAGCTACCGTATGATACATTCCGGTATCAAAAGTTTTCCAGTCAGTGGCAGTTCCTACTTGTACCGGTGTGTGCTGATCCGTATTTGTCCCATTACCCAATTGACCTGAATTGGCTCCCCAGGCCCAAAGCGTTCCATCTGTTTTCTGAGCAATGGTATGGTTGCTTCCACCAGCAATTTCTTTCCAGTTATTAGCCGTTCCTACTTGTTTTGGAGTTGATCTGTTGGTGGTTGTTCCATTTCCTAATTGTCCTGAAGAATTAATCCCCCAGGCCCATAATGTTCCGTCTGTTTTTATAGCGACACTATGCAGACTCCCTGCATTCACTTTTTGAAAACAACCTGGCAGACCAGCGCTTGGCGACATTTTCACTAAACCTAGCTGTAATGTTCCCAGCCAGATAGTCCCTGAAGATTGCGTACGAACTGCACTGAAATAGTCATCAGGCAAACCAAAATTTGTATTTGTTCTGGTGTAAGTTGTACAATCCGTAAAGTTTTGCAAACCTGATCCATTAAATCCAATCCATACTTTACTGTTACTGTCAACATCCACTGCGTTAGGATTGTATCCTGCAAGACAAGAAGTACTTTGATAGATAAATGTAAGGTTAGTTCCGCTCGTCGTTACTGTAATTAAACTGTCAGAACCTTGTAAATAAATTGTATTGTTGGCAATTCTCAATATTTTTTGAGTTCCCTGCGCTATAAAATTATAATCAGTTCCATTAAATTTATACAATACACCGCCATTGGTAACCCAAACTCCATTATTACTGTCAGTTGCCACAGAATTCAGATTCGTTACAGAAGAATAATTAGACCACGTTGTACCATTGAATTTTGTAAGCCCTGAGTCTGTTGCAACCCAAAGATTATTTTGTCCGTCAACAGCGATATCATTGATTTCATTAGTTGGTAAACCTGAATTGGAAGTTGTATAATTAGTCCATGTCGTTCCGTTATACATAATAATTCCATTAAGTTGAGAGGCAATCCATTTTCTTCCCAACCCATCAATCTGAATTTTTATAATTGAATTAGATGCAATACCGGAATTGGCAGTATTGTAATTGGTAAAAGTCGTTCCGTTAAAAGTTGAAACTCCATTATAAGTGGCAAGCCATAACAATCCATTGGCATCAGTTTTAATATCAGCAATATAATTGCTCCCTATTTCTGAATTCGAAGTATTATACGTTGTGTAACTATACGTCTGTGCAAATGCATAAATTGAACTGAGGATTAAGAATAAAAAGTAGAGTTTTTTCATGGTTTTTAATAAAATAATTCTCTTCATGTTTAGTTTCATAATGTTTCCCTACTCGTTTAGCTTTTCGGTTCCGCTTCGTTTGAATGGTTTCTGAACTCCATATGAAATGACAACTTTTCAAAATCAAATTCATTCATGAAAAAGCGAGCTATGATTTTAAAAAGCACTTGGTCCGTTAAATAATACAGTATCATTACCCGTAGAAGATTCGAAGTTTCCCCAATATTAGTAGATTATATCCCGTTACGGAAAATAATCTGATAAAATGTGTCGATTACACAACATGAACTTATAAAGAAATTTTGAGGATTTACTTTGGTTCCAAGTTTCCGGAAACAATCAGTACTGATGAATTAACAGAATAAATTCAGGGTAATTTTTCTCATTCTCATAGTTTAATGTTTTTAAGTTAAGGTTCTAGTTTTTGTTCACAAAATGTATCATCATGATGACTTTTTTATGTTGTGAACTGCAAAAATATACTTTTCTTATGGAGTATCAAACAGTCAATGAGAATTTACACACCAAATGGTGTTTTTTAATTTGGTATTGGAAATAGATATAAATAAAAAAAGTACACTGTAAAAGTGTACTTTTCTTGGGTGAATGAGGGGTCTCGAACCCCCGACCTTCGGAACCACAATCCGACGCTCTAACCAACTGAGCTACAATCACCGTTTTGTGAGTGCAAATATAGGGAAGTTTTTTTTATTACCAAACAATTCCGTCAAAATTTTTCATCGCAATGAGCTTCTCAGACGTAAATCCCTCAGCATAAGTCACTCCCGATAAACGTCCCAAATCTTGAGCACGGTAGGTCAGGCTTTCAAAAAAGTCTTTTGTCGCAATCGGAGTAACAGGTTCATTGGATTTTGGATCATAAAACTGTGTTTTGAAGGCCATGCAGGCAGCGATCTTCCTATCCAAATGCTCAGAGATGTCTATCACAAACTCAGGTTTGATATCTTTCCACTGAATATAATGAAAAATCTGCTTTGGTCTCCACACCTCCTGATTTTCGCCATCCAAATGGGTTTCAATTTTTCTAAGTCCGGAAAGGAAGCACGCATCTGACACTAATTTCGCTCCTTTTGCATGGTCCGGATGTCTGTCATCAATTGCATTAGCCAAGACGATTTCAGGGCGGTATTTACGGATCATTTTTACGATCTCCATCTGATATTCTTCAGAGTTTACTAAGAAGCCATCTTTCATGCCAAGGTTTTCTCTTGCAGAAACTCCCAGGATCTTTGCAGATTCAGCGGCCTCCACTCTTCTGGTTTCATCGGTTCCTCTGGTTCCGAGCTCACCTCTGGTAAGATCTACAATAGCACATATTTTCCCTTCAGAAATCATTTTAGCGATTGTTCCGCCGCATCCCAGTTCTACATCGTCAGGATGAGCTCCAAAAGCAAGTATATCTGTTTTCATCTGTTCCTTTTATTTTTTTATTTTGTCAGATGGAACGCCCAATAATCTTTCTCACATTTTCGAATTTTTAACCCCGGCGTTTCATATGTTCAAATATAAGACTTAAAATAAAAACTTCCCAAACATTGAGAAGGGGAAGTTTTAATATCTATAATTTAAAATTTAAATTACTTATTGATTTCTGCATTTAATTTTACAGCATCCTGGTAAGTAGGATCAAGCTGTAAAGATTTAGCTACATAATCTTTAGCTTTTGCAGCATCAGAATCTTTGTTCATATAAGCTACCGCGAAGTAAGCATAGGCTAAAGTTTGCTTGTTAGCTTCAGCATCTGCAGGTTTTACCGTACTGATGAATTTTTCGTATGCTAATTTCGCAGCATCGTTATTTCCTGCCTGTTGGTAAGAATATCCCTGGCTGTAGTATGCTGGTGCCCAATCCGGAAGAAGCGCACTCATTTTCTGCCACGTAAGGATAGCTCCGTTCCAGTTTTTAACATCCTGGTAAGCGGTAGCTAACTTGAATAGAGAATCAGAATCCTCTTTATTAGCAGCCACTTTTTTCTTCAATGCTTCAATCTCAGGAGTAGTAGGTCCTTTTTCTGCTTCAGCCTGAGAAGCTCCACCTCCAGCGATATTAGCAAGCTCGATATCCCACTTCATGGTTTCATCTTTAGCAGCTTTTGCAATGGCAACTTTCTGCTGAGCTTCTGTTGTTAAAGCTGTTTTTTTAGCGGCGTCAGTTTCAGTTTTAGCCAATCCTGCTGCGATAAGTCCCTGAAGACCCTGATCAGCCGGCTGAATTCTTGTTTTCTCAGCCTGAGAAACGAAAGTATCCATATTTTGCTTTGCTTCTGCATAGTTTCCGTCAGCAAAAGACTGATACGCTCTTAATTTAAATTTGATAGGATCATCAATTTTATCAAAGATCTTGTCTAAAACAGTTTTAGAGTTTGCATAATCTTCGTTGGTGAAGTATAATTTAGCAATTTCTAACTGAGTATATGGATCCTCATCAGCATATTTTGTATAGTTAATAAGGTCTTGGGTCGCTTTTGCGTTTTGTTGGTATCTGATATCATAAGATGCCAGAGCTTTATAAGCAGGTGCATAGGTTGCATCTACTCCAATAGCTTTGTCAATGCTTTGTTTAGCTTGTTGCCATTGCTGAGCAGCCATCCATAATGTGGCCATTCTTGTATAAACAGATGCTTTATTTTTAGCTACAGGTAAAGCTTTGTCATAAGCAGACATCGCTTCACCCGGTGCTCTTTTAATTCTGTATGCATCTCCAAGAGTATAATAGTAATGAGCAGGAACTCCTTTCTTCTCTGCTTTTTCAACAGCCTTTGTCAGGAATTGAATCGCTGCATCAGGAGCATTGTTCTTTTCAAATAAAGTTAAAGCTTCAGCAGCTCTGAATAATACTTCAGCATCCTTCTCTCTGGAATCTGCTACAATTTTCTGAATTTCAGCAATTGCGCTTTTATCTCCTTTACCTAACTTCACGGTAGCCAAACCGATCTTGTTCAGGTAGCTTTTGTTATCAGCAGCTAAACCTTTGTTAAAACTTTCGATAGCTTTAGCATAATCAGGCTCGCCCTGCTTAAGGTAAGTATTTCCTAAATAGAAGTAATTTTCTGCTGTAGGTGCTTTGGTAACCATTTCCGTAAAATTGATTTTAGCCTGTGCGTATTTGTCACTGTCTATACTGTTAATACCATCCTGCAACGTCTGTGCAGAGGCTAAACCGGCAAAAAATACCACGGCTGCTCCAAAAGCAATTTTCTTTACATTCATAATCATTATATCTTTCATTTTATATTTTTCTATATTTGACTTATATGCTCCACAATTTTTAGACCAAATTAATATTTTTATAAGGGGTACCATGCTATTTTAATATTTTTTAACGCATCTGAACCTCTCTTTTGTATATATTATAGGGCTGCAGACCTTCTTTTTCTACGATCATCTGTCCAAGTTGTGTACATGAATATCTGATAAATCCGTTAGCAATATTAAAGTTCCCTTCATTGGTTAAAAAATAGAGAACTCTGGTAAACGGATAGGTCATTTGACGAAGGCTTTCATGATCTACACTGTATAATTTTCCATTATTTTCTACCGGCAGAACTTTCACCATTTCTCTGAGTTTCTCAGACGTTTTATCATAAGGACGACTGAAAGTATTCAGGCCTATAACACCGATTTTATCAGTATGCTTACCTAATTCTTCAATAATATTCTGGTTTCCCGGAATAATGGAGAATTTAAGGTCTTTTGGTTGTTTCTTCAGTTTTTGGGCAACAAAATTCAGGTTACTGGAATTGGTTCCGTCGAAGATAAAGTTCTTGGCATCTGATTCCAGTCCGCTTTTGATCTCATCCATAGAAATGCTTTGCTTTGGAGAATCTTTTGGAACAACAAAAACAACTGCATCTGCAGCGAATTTAGCAGGAAGAAACTTCAGGTCAACCTGTTCTTCATATGCTTTTTTCTCTTCAGGAGTAAGATCTCTGGACATGACCGCTATTCTTGCTTTATCATTCAGCAGATCAAGAAAACCTAAATCTTCTTTCTTTGTTTCGATTTTGATATGGGTTTCAGGATAATTGATCATATATCCGTCTGCCAATGCCTCGGTAACGCTTTTGAAGGATTCGTCGGTAAGTATGGTAAGGTCTCCTTTATGATAGGATGGAGATTTATCTTCTTTTTTGCAGCTTACAGCAGCGATGCTTATTACAGAAAGCAACGCGATTTTCAAACTATTTCTCATTTCCTGAATCTTTAATTCTTGAAACTGCTCTATAGATTCTAAATATTCCATAAAGAATAAGCACTGCGCCCATCGCATAAGCAATGGCAGGCTCTAAAATCGTGAAGAAAAATTTGTAGATAATAACTACAATTCCCAATACGATATAAAATAATCCGGTAACTAAGGATAACCAATTGAACATCATGTAACAAAAATACCAAAAAAAATAAAAAAGAGAAGCATATGCTTCTCTTTTTATTTATAATTCGAATAAATAAGTCTTATTCAAAGTTCATAGTAAATGGTACGCTATAGTAAGATCTAACACTCTCCCCGTTTCTTTTCGCAGGAGTCCATTTTTTAAGTTTCTTAACTACACGAATTGCTTCACTGTTGAAGTCGCCGTTTGGAGATTTCTCTTCAATAGTAACTCCGGAAACAGTTCCGTCTCTTTCTACAACGAACTTAAGTTTCGCCTTAAGGGTACCTTCACCTCCTTCCATAAGAGAAGTATCAAAATTTTCCCCAAGATATTTTCTTAATGCGGCCATACCTCCAGGATATTCTGCAGACTGGTCTACATCTTTGTAGATCTCGTTAGGGTTATTTGTTTTTACTTCCGCTGTACTGGCTTTGTTACCAGTAGATGGCGGTGGTGGCGGTGGTGTATAAGCCGGAGCTTTTACCCCTTCCTGATTATTTAAACCAGTCGTCGTTTCTAACTGCTTAGAAATTGGTGGCGGTGGTGTTTCAATCTTTGGAGCTTTTACAGGCTCCGGAACCACGTTTTGAATCACTTCAATTTTTTCCTCTTCTTTTGGAGGAGGTGGTGGAGGTGGTTCTTCTTCTTTCGGCTGGTCAATGATCGGGTCCTCTTCAATAATGTTTACCAAATCAGCCTTCACTTCTTGTTTAGGCGGTTCAGTAAGTCTCTTAATGGTAAGATAAATAAAAGGAGACAAAGCCGCAACCAGGAATAATGCCGTTCCAACAATAAAAGATTTTGTCAGAAGTCTTGGATACTGATGTCTAAGATCATAGGCACCATATTCCTTATTTCTATTTTCAAATACAATCTCATCTAAAGTAAGATTCTGACTGTATACATTTTCATCTGCCATAGATTTACAGTTTTATGGTTAAATTACTTAGTAGCTGGTGCAGCCGCAGCTCCATTATTCCCAACTTTCTTATCATAAATAGCTTTTTCCCAAGGCTTCACATCGGTTACCCCGTACTGCTCACTTTTGGTAATGGCCATTTCGTCAAGAATATCTACAAAGTTCTTATATACAGCGTCGTCAGTAGGCTTGATAATAACAGTAAATTTTGTTTGATCTGCTGCCCCTGCTTTTGCTTTCTCAATTATTTTTCTAATCCCTTCTCTATCGTAAGTAGTCTCATTAAGAGTCTGATCATTTAAAGATGTATTATCCTGCTGATGCCAGAAAATCTTATTGTCTTTACCTAATAATAAAGATATTGAGTTAGAAAGTTTAATTTCTGTTGGAGGTGGTTTCGGCTGATCCTCTTTTGGTTTTGCCGGAAGACCCAAATCCATTACATTCGGTTTACTAAATGTGGTTGTGAACATAAAGAAGGTAATCAATAGAAAACCCAGGTCCACCATTGGAGTCATATCTACTCTGGTATTCTGCTTCTTGGAACGTACCTTGCCGCCTTTGCCGCCTTTTTCCTGTACTTGTACTTCTGCCATTTCTAAATGATATTATTATGGTTTACCTTCTTGTGATGTAATCAACCAGAATTTAAGAAAATCAATATCTCTTAAACCTTCAAATAGGCTTTTAACTTTAGGATACTCAGTCGTAACGTCCCCCTTGATTGCTAATTTGTAATCAGGATTTACGCTCAAACTTTGTTTTACCCATTCCACTAACTGCTTATTTGTACTATCCATAGGAATCCCAGTAGGACTCTTAAAGCTTTTCTGCTCCTCATCTGACAAATCGAGATAGCCTTTCAGTTGGTTCATAGGAACCCCAATTGCTTGTACTTTCTGAAATGCAGCTTTTTCCTGGTTGGTAAAAGTCATATTATACTTTTGACCCATTTTTTCTAAAAGCTGTAATCTCTCTGATGCATTTTCTACCGGCTGGAAATAGAATTTTCCGTCCGGAGTAGCGTTGATAGTCATCAAACTTGCATCAGGAAGTAACTTCTCTGATATTGAAGATGGCGGTTTAATCTGCTCCACGTCAGGTTTTTTAAACTGAGTGGTCAATATAAAGAACGTAAGTAGTAGGAAGGCAACGTCACACATTGCCGTCATATCCGTCACTACTCCATGTCTTTTTGGTTTGACTCTCGCCATTGTTTTGAATTATTTTTAATTAAACTTCTTTTAATTGGAATGCAAATTCCTTGCTACAAATTCAATTCTTAGTTGAATTCAGCAAAAGATTGCTGGATGCTCATAGCGATCTCGTCGATCTTATAAGTTAATCCGTCAATTTTAGAGGTAAAGAAGTTATAAAGGATAATCGCGATAGCTGAAGTACCAATACCTAATGCCGTGTTGATCAAGGCTTCAGAGATACCTGTAGAAAGTGCAGCAGCATCCGGAGTACCACCACCTGAACCTAATGCGAAGAATGCTTTGATCATCCCGATTACAGTTCCTAAAAGTGCGATCAATGTAGCTACAGTACCTAAAGTAGAAAGAATCATCATGTTCTTTTCAAGCATTGGCATTTCAAGAGTAGTAGCCTCTTCAATAGCTTTGTTAAGAGCTACCATTTTTTGCTCTTTATTTAATGTAGTATCGTGAGAAAGTGCTTTGTAAGTAGTAAGACCTTCTTTTACTACGTTACCTACAGATCCTTGTTGTCTGTCACACTCTTCTAAAGCTTCATCAATTTTGTTTTGATTCAATAAGCTTCTTACCTGAACTACGAAGTTGTCTAAGTTACCTTTTCCAGCAGCCTTACCTAGTACGAAATATCTTTCAAAAGAGAAAACGATTACAGTAATCATGAAAGTAATCAAGATTGGTACGATAACCCCTCCTTTGTAGATAATACCTAAAAACGATTCCGGGTGAATGTCTTTTCCTTCAACACTAGAGAAAGCTACAGATCCACCACCTAGTTTTTCTGCGTCTTTAAAGTTCCCTGGGTTCCCAAGAACAAATAAATAAATACAAACTCCTATAACGAATAAAATAGGAATAATAACAGCCGGGTTTAAACCTCCTGCTTTTCTAGCAACTACTTGCTCATCATTTTTTGAAACATTCATTTCCATATTTAACTAAATTATATTGTTTTAAAATTTTACAAGGTGTAAATTAAAGGCAAAATTAATTAAAATGCAAGAGTCTTAAATAAACATTTTGCATTTTTCTGATAAAGAAATTTTAATACGATTTCGATATAATAATTATTTTTAATTATTTTATTTATTTTCCTCAATTTTAACATTTGAGTTAGAAATTTAAAAAAATAAGACCCTCATTTTTTTTAATTTGCCAATGTTAACTTTTTTTTAAATTACGATATTCACAATACGGTGATGCACTACGATGATTTTTTTGGGAGTTTTCCCTTCCAAAATAGGTTGCATTTTTTCATCAGCAATCACCAAATCCTCTACCTCCTTCGCTGATAACTGAGCTGAAAGTGAAATTTTGAACTTCATTTTACCATTTACGCTTACTGGATATTCTATTTCGTCTTCTACCAGATAATCTTCATTTAATACGGGAAATTTTTCAAATTCCACAGACTCCTTATTCCCCAGCAAACTCCAAAGCTCTTCACAGATATGCGGTGCATACGGAGAGATGATAACGGCTAAGGGTTCTAAAATATTGCGTTTGTTGCATTTTATTTTCTGAAGCTCGTTCACCGCGATCATAAATGAAGATACAGACGTATTGAAAGAGAAGTTCTCAATGTCATATACGACCTTCTTTATTAAGGTATGCAGAACTTTGTATTCTGCTTTTGACGGTTCTTCATCAGACACTTCAAAGGTATCTCCGTTGAAATACAGGTTCCAGAATTTCTTAAGGAAACCGTACACTCCGCTTAGTCCTTGTGTATTCCAAGGCTTGGACTGCTCCAATGGACCTAAGAACATTTCATATAATCTTAAACCGTCTGCTCCATATTCTTCACAGATATCGTCAGGATTTACAACGTTATATTTAGACTTGGACATTTTTTCTACTTCACGGTCTGTGATGTATTTTCCGTCCTCTAAAATAAATTCAGCCTCAGCATAGTCAGGTCTCCATGCTTTGAAAGCTTCCGTATCCAATTCATCAGAGGTTCCTTTTAATAAGGATACGTCAACGTGGATTTTCTGTGTCTTATAAGTACCAGCCAGATTTTTTGAAACATATTGATTCGTACCATCGATTCTGTATACAAATGCACTCATTCCCAAAATCATCCCCTGGTTGATCAGTTTTTGGAAAGGTTCATCATTATTAATGTATCCTCTGTCCTTTAAGAACATATTCCAGAAACGGGAATACAATAAGTGACCGGTTGCGTGCTCGCTTCCTCCAATGTATAAATCTACCTGTCCCCAATAATCTGACAATTCTTTATTAGCAAAAACCTCATCATTGGAAGGATCCATATATCTTAGGAAATACCATGAACTTCCCGCCCAACCCGGCATTGTAGATAATTCCAGAGGAAATACTGTTTTATCATCAATAAGGTCTACGGAAACCACTTTTTGATTGGCTTCATCCCACCCAAATACTTTTGCGTTTCCTAATGGCGGATCCCCATCTTCAGTCGGTAAATATTTTTCCACTTCGGGAAGTTCCAGCGGTAAAGCAGAAACCGGAAGGGTATAAGGCATTCCTTCCTTATAATATATAGGAACCGGTTCTCCCCAGTAACGCTGTCTTGAGAAAATCGCATCACGCTGTCTGTAGTTGGTCGTTCCGTGACCAATTCCTCTGTTCTCGATTTCAGAAATTATTTTTGATTTGGCATCATTATAATTCAAGCCATTTAAGAAATCAGAATTGACACAAACTGAATCTTTAGAGTCAAAAGATTTTTCCTGAACATCTTCATCGGTATCTACTACCTTTTTAATATCAAGGTTAAATTTCTTGGCAAATCTGTGATCACGTTCGTCATGTGCAGGAACGGCCATTACAGCACCTGTTCCATACCCCATCAATACATAATCTGAAATATATATCGGCATTTTCTCGCCACTGAAAGGATTGACAGCATAACTTCCCGTAAAAGCACCGCTCACGTTTTTCACGTCAGCCATTCTGTCTCTTTCCGTTTTCTTGGAAGTTTCTTCAATATAAGCATCTACTTCTGCTTTCTGTGCTTCTGTAGTAATGGTATCCACTAAAGGATTTTCAGGAGCCAGCACCATAAATGTTGCCCCGAAAATAGTATCAGGTCTTGTTGTAAATACTTCCACAATTTCGTCATGACCTTCTACCTGGAACTGCACCTGTGCTCCCTGGGATTTCCCGATCCAGTATTCCTGCGCATCTTTAAGAGGCTGCGGCCAGTCTAACGTATTCAATCCCTGTAGTAATCTTTCAGAGTAGGCTGAGATTCTCATGCTCCACTGCATCATTTTCTTTTGGAATACAGGGAATCCTCCTCTTTCGGATTTTCCGTCTTTCACCTCATCATTGGCCAATACGGTTCCCAAAGCCGGACACCAGTTGACGGTAGTCTCCGCTCTGAACGCCAGACGGTAATTTAAAAGAATATCTTCTTTATCAAGGTCTGAAGAATCTTTCCATTCTTCTGCTGTGAAATTTAATTCGTCGTTTTGGTTGGCATTTAATCCTTCTGTTCCTTTTTCTTCAAAATGCTGAATCAAAGTCTGGATAGGTTCTGCCTTATCGGTATTTTTATTATACCATGAGTGATACAGCTCGATAAAGATCCACTGCGTCCATTTATAATAGGATGCATCTGAAGTTCTCACTTCTCTGCTCCAGTCGAATGAAAAACCTATCTTTTTCAGCTGCTCTTCATATCTGTTGATATTTTCTTCAGTGGTGATCGCCGGATGCTGTCCTGTCTGGATCGCATACTGCTCAGCAGGAAGTCCGAAGCTGTCATAACCTACCGGGTGGAGGACATTGAACCCCTGATGTCTTTTATATCTCGCGTAAATATCTGACGCAATATACCCCAGCGGGTGTCCCACGTGAAGTCCTGCTCCGGATGGATACGGAAACATATCGAGAACATAAAATTTAGGTTTGTCCGTGTTATTGGAGGTTTTGTAGGTCTGGTTTTCCTCCCAGTACTTCTGCCACTTTTTTTCTATCTGCTGATGATCGTAAAACACTTTATTATAGATATTAGATGTTAGATATTAGATGTAGATTTTTTTAACTCCCATTCTAATTTTCACAAAAATAATGATTTTAAAAGAAATAAGAATTTTAATTTTAATTAATTCGGGAATACACTTCAACAAAAAAAATCCCATCCTGAGATGAGATTTATAATAAGGTATGAAATGTATATTATTGAGGAATTCTCTTGAACGTGTACGTTCTTGTTTTATATACAGTCGGATCCTGAGTCTCTTCTCTTACCGCAAGGTTTAGGGTCACATCATCGAGGGTCACCACTTTCGCATTGGATGGCTCTACCGTTCCCTGGTATTTGATTACTACAGTTTTTGCACTTTTATCATACGTATAGGTAAAGTTTCTGTCTGATTGAATGGCACACTGTGGAGTAACTCCAATAAAATCCCAGTCCGTTCTTTTCCCGGACACCTCAGTATTGAATCTCCATCTGGATTCTTTCTGACAGTCTGTATACGTAATAAGATCTGAAACAGGCTCTTCACCGGTTTCAACGGTAGTAACCACTTCTTTAAGCGGCTGCCACACCCCTACAAGAGGATATTCCATCTTATTATCGCCATCATCATTACATCCTGTAGCTACAAATAATGATAAACCTGCAAATAGTAATGCTAATTTCTTCATATATAAAATTTTCAAGGGCTAAAATTATAATTTTTTTGATTTATAACACCATTTTTTGTGAAAAATTATTTTGATAATCCATATTTCTGAAAATTTTAAAACATTAAGCCTCATAATAGGCGTTATTTAACAAATATTGAATCTCAGATACTCTGGAATTTTTATTAAAAAAACTATTTTTGCAGAAAGAAAAACAAAAATGCAAAGTATAACGAAAAATAATTTTGACTTTATCCGCGTTCTCCTCGCTTTCATTGTCTTTGTAGGACATTTGGGAGCTTTAAGTGACTCCACCCAACTCACTTTTTTAACACATAGTCCTGTAGAAGTTGCCGTTTTTGCATTTTTCATTGTCAGTGGGTTTCTTATTGCAAGGAGCTACGAAAGATCTTCAAGCCTGAAAAGCTATGTAAAGAAAAGAATCAACAGAATTGTTCCTGCTTATTTACTGGTGGTACTTCTCTGCACTGTCCTTTTGAGTCTTGTAAGTACGCTTTCTTTCTCCGATTATTTTGGAAATGTACAGGTTTATAAATATTTCTTCTGGAATTCTATCTTCATGAACTTCATGGCTCCTTCCCTTCCCGGAGTATTCGGAAATGAGGCGGTCAACGGGGCACTATGGACCCTGAAGATTGAAATGTGCTTCTATTTCGTGGTTCCACTGATCTTTCTCTTATTCGGAAAAAACAATAAATACAGAAATATCAGTCTGATCATTCTGTATTTCCTCTCTCTGGTGTTTCTTAATTATTTTGATTTGACCGGAAAAGCCTCTGTTTCAAGGCAATTGCCGGGTTCACTGTGCTATTTTATCGGGGGAATGCTGATTTATTTTCATTTTGATTTATTTATCAAATATAAAACTCCACTGTTCATCATTGCCATCATTACGGTTTGGATTGATCTGATTCTGCATATCAAATTATTCTCGCCTATCATGATCAGTATTATCGTACTGTACATCGCCTATTCACTGAAGTTCCTGAATAATTTCGGAAAATACGGAGATTTCACATACGGTATTTATATCTTCCACTTCCCTATTATCAGGGTATTTGCTACGCTTGGACTGTTTGCCAACTACAATCCTTTTTTTATGAGTTTTGTGTGTATGCTGGTGGTGATTGGAGTGGGAATTGCATCGTGGCATCTTTATGAGAAAAAATTTTTATAATTTTACCCTCATTAAATTCACAAATGAAAGACCTTGTTTCCATCATCACTCCCTGTTACAATTCTGCTGAATTCATCGAAGAAACGATACAGTCTGTTTTAAACCAAACCTATGAAAACTGGGAATGGCTGATTACAGATGATCTTTCCAAAGACAATACCGTAGACCTTATAAGAAAATACAATGATCCGAGGATAAAGTTGCAGGTTCTTGAGAAAAACGGTGGTGCAGGAAATGCAAGGAACAATAGCCTGGAAAGAGCCACAGGACGATATATCGCCTTTTTGGATTCCGATGATTTCTGGTATCCCGAATATCTGGAAACCATGACCGATTATATGCAGGAAAACAATGCAGAACTGGTTTACTGTAACTATTCAAGATGTAATGAGCAGCTGCAGCCTGTTTTAAAGGACTTTTTAGCAGATACAGTAGTCACTTTCTCCAATCTTCTGAAAACATGCAGACTGGCGCCGGTTTCTACAATGTACGATACCAAAAGAGTCGGGAAATTTTTATTTCCGGTAAAAAGCAAAAGGGAAGATCACGTAATGTGGCTGAACCTTTTAAAAGTAATTCCGGAAGGAATGCCCATCAATAAGACTCTGGCGAAATACAGAATGCGTGAGAACAGTGTTTCCCGAAAGAAAAAAAACATCATCAAAGATCAGTATCTGGTCTATAAAGACTTTATGGGGTTTTCTACTGTAAAATCTCTTTATTACACGGCTAATTGGGCAGTGAACGGATTTCTGAAATATTCTAAAATATTCAATTAATGGAGTACTCAAAAGAGTTTAAAGCAGCTTTGAGTGCTTTTTCAAATGTAGAAAAAGACCGTCTTATTTTCAGATTGCTGAAAAAGGATAAACTTTTGTCTAAAAAACTGTATTTCGAACTGATCGATCAGGAAACGACGGATGACAAGAGAAATGCTATGGAAGAAAATGTAGCAGAGCAGGTTCTTCTCGCATCAAAGTATGTGGGAAATGCAAAATATTTCCTGACTATCATCCGAAAACTGAGTGCAGAAATAACGGAACACATCAAAATAACAACGGATAAATTCGGGGAGGTTTCCCTGAATATTTTGCTGGTGAACAGAATTCTGGATTCTAACAGCGACTTCAGCAGACAGCGCTTTGACAATGTTTACAAGCTCTATATTTACATTATCAATAAAGTATTCAAAGCTTTGGTTTTAACGAAAAAACTGGATGAAGATTACTGGATGGAAATCGATGAACTTCTGAGAGACACTCACCAAAAAATTTCTGAGAATCATTATCTGCAGAAACTCTGTATCAATAATGGTTTAGACCTCAGCTGGCTTGAATCTGACCGTATTCCTGAGGATATAGAACAGATTATGAAGGACACGAAAAGTCAGGGGTTTTTGAGATAAAGATTTTAGATGCTAGATTTCAGATATCAGACATGAGACTTTTCTTAGATTAAAATGTCAATGGTGAGTTTTAGGTGGCAGATATTAGGCAGCAGGTTGTAGGGATTTTGCTGGAGGTTGAAATTTTGGTCTTTTGATTTTAGTCAAGAATCAAGATTTCAGATAAAGGACGATAATTCATTAGCTTAATGACTAGCAACCAGTAACTGACAACCAAAATTCATCCTCAAACTCTCCGAATCTCAAACCCGAGCTCCGCATCCCGAAACTCTAAAATACTCTGACCCTAAAACTCTCCTACTCTAAAACTTAAGATATTTTCTGAAGAATAAGTTGAGTCGCATCAGGCTTGCCATCAACGAACTTCCGGGCATTGTCTGACATTCCCTTTAGCTCTTCCTCATTATTGAAGAGAAACAAAACAAAATCTGCCGCCGCATATTCCTCGGCAAAAGATTTCCCGCCTTCTGCTGTGATCAGGTCATCTGCTTCAGGATTTTTCCTGTAATGATTTCCAAAGATCACAGGTACACCGAATGTTGCCGCTTCCAGGATATTGTGCAGCCCCGAATCATGAAAACCACCGCCTACAACAGCCACATCTGCATAGGAATATAATTTTGATAACAGACCGATGCTGTCGATGATTAAAACCGGATATTCAGAAACCGGAAGCTCAGCATTATTTATTGCGCTGTAGAGTAATGCATCAGGGAAAATATTTCTTAAATGTTCCACTCTTTTCAGATCATGAGGAGCAATGATTAATTTTAAATCTGCATTCATTTTAGAAATTGTGGCTGCAATTTTTTCCTCTGCCTGCCAGGAACTCCCGAAAACTATCGCCTGACGATCTCCCAGAAATTCTGAAATAAAATCCACATGATTCTCACGTATTCTCAGCTGTTTTACCCTGTCGAATCTCGTATCTCCCGTCACCGAAGAATTACTGAGACCTATACTTTTAGCCAATGCAAAAGAAAATTCTGTTTGGTGAAAAAACCAGTCTACATTTTTCTTGAGCTGCTTGACAAACCATTTCCCGTAGGAAGTAAAAAAAGCCTGTCTTTCATAGAACAAAGCGGAGATCACATAGATCTTAGCGCCATGCTGTTTCAGCTCAGCCAGAAGATGATACCAATAATCGTATTTAACAGTGAAAAATATTTCGGGATCAAATTGAGATATAAATTCTTTTATGGCACTTTTTTTATCGAAGGGAAGGTAGCAGATCACATCCGCGATATGTTTCTTTTTTACCACATTTTCATAGCCTGAAGGAGAAAAGAAGGACACAAGGATTTTATGGGCTGGAAATTTCTCTTTCAGTTTTTCCAAAACCGGCAGTCCCTGCTCGTATTCACCGAGACTGGCAGCATGCATCCAGATCACCTTATCTGATGGTGAAAATGCTGCTTTTACCTTATTTAAAGACTGTTTTCTTCCTTCAACTCCTTTTTTAGTTTTATCATTAAACAAAGAAAAAGCTTTCATTCCGAAAATGAGAAGACTGACAAATATGTTGTATAGGAAAGACATCTTAGTTATTTTTCAATTTCAATTCGGTCGTTATGGGTAGACGGGCTGGAAATGACAAGAAATTCCAGATCATCCTGAGATTCATTGGAAATATAGTGTTTTGATTGAGGCTGAACGGAAATACTTTCTCCCGCCTTGACAGAAAACTTTTCATCATTAATATCAAATACCGCTTCCCCTTTTAAAATATAAAAAACCTGTTCTGCCAGTTCGTGGAAATGCATTTTCTCAGATGTTCCGACGGGCATTTTTTCCTGTTTTACGGAAAGATTTAGGGAATCATTGAGAACCCAGCTGTCACAGCCGTTTCCCCAGATATAATGCGCTGAATGAGTTTTAGAATGTATCATTTGAATATCGCTACAAAAGTAAAAACCAACATCAAACTTCCGATCACTGATAAAATAGCTGTAGATAACGGAACTCTAGGTTTAACATTTTCATCAAAGGCATACCGGAACATATAATCCTGTCCATTCATAAAGATCAGCATCACCAATACAAACAGCCATCTTAGAAAAATTTCCATAATCAGGAACTGAGCATATTTATTCTTATCCGTAATATCGACTGGAAAATTGGCCGTTTCCGGATGTCTTAATGCATAGGCAAAAAAACAAAATAAAGCCGTCCCAATAACCGGAGTAAAAAAAGAATATATTTTGCTACCGAAGTTATCTGCTTTTCCGTCAAAATCGAAATGGACGGGAATTTTTTCAGGAAGAGTTTTGTAATGTTTAAGCGTAAACCACCAGAAAAAAACTACCAATCCGAAATTAAAAATATCAAAGGCTGTAAAAATAAGATTCTCCATTCCGACCGTATTTAAGGCTAGAGCATGTTTTTAATCACTCTCAGCTTATGCGTATGTTTATTCATTTCTTTGTTAAAGATCCCTGTGGAATCCAGAATATCTATCCTTACTTTTCCTGAGGCATGAATAATCCTTTGGTTATCCAGCATAATCCCTACGTGAATAATTTTCCCTTCAGGATTCTCAAAAAATGCTAAATCACCCGGCTGACTCTCTTCAACAAAAGTTAAAGGTACACCAACTTCTGCCTGCTGATAAGTGTCTCTCGGTAATTTTATATCATGAATTTTATAGACCAGCTGTGTAAAACCGGAACAGTCTACCGCAAAAAAACTTTTGCCGCCCCAAAGATAAGGTACATTAAGGAATTCCTTGGCTGCCAAAGCAATACTTTCACGGAGATCATGACTTCTTCTTGAAGCCACTACCGGAAATTCTACTTCAGACCCCATTGAAAGAAGGGTTTTCCCATCTTTCATCAGTACTGAAGAAAAATCCTCAGTCACCACGGTCACTTTTCTTTTGGCTAAATCCTCGTCTGTTACAGATCTCAGCTGCTTGGTATCCATCCATCCTTCATACCCGTCATAATGCATCTTTATTTTGGTCCAGTTTTTATTCACTTCCAAAATATCAGCACTTTCTCCAAACAATATTTCCGTAACAATTTCCGCTTTGTCAGAACCTTCTGCGCGGACCGGTGCTACTGTAACGTTACAAATTCCTTTATTCATAATTTTTTAGATGATAGATTTCAGACAACAGATTTCAGATTTACTGAAACTTGTCTGATATCTGTTGTCTTGTATCTTGTGTCTTATTTCCTTCTCAGAAAATTCACTCCATCACGCAAAGGTAAAATAAGATTTTCAAAATCGTCATCTTTTGCGATCAAATCATTCAGTTCTTTGATGATCCGGGTGGATCTCTGTTTTGGATTTTCTTCCAGTACTTTACCGTACCACAAAACATTATCAAACATCACTACAGAACCTGATTTTGTTCTGGGCTTGATCAATCTGAAATATTCTGCATAATTCTCTTTGTCGGCATCTATAAAGATAAGATCAAAAATCTGATCGGTTTCTTTTAAAAACTCTTTAGCGTCCTGAAGTTTAAAATCAATCTGTCCTGCAAATTCACTTTCTTCAAAATATTTTTTGGGAAGATAAGCCAGATCCTCATTAACGTCCAGCGTGGTTATTTTCCCGTCTTTGGCCAGCCCTGCTGTCAGACAAAGAGTAGCATATCCTGTAAAAGTTCCTATTTCCAATACATTTTTAGGCTGAATCATTTGAGAAATAATTGTTAGAAGCCTTCCCTGCTGATACCCTGATATCATATGCGGTTGCGTGGTTTTCTGGTAGGTCTCTCTTCTCAGTTTTCTCAGAATTTCAGGCTCTGAGGAAGCATGTGTTTCCAGATACCGGTCCATTTCAGGATTCTTTTCTTCAAAAAAGCTCATAAAATTTTAATTTAAACAAATTTAATCATTTTAAAATTCACTATTTCTATTCAGCATTTCATAAGAAAGGAGAGAAATTAATTTCCCTCCTTTTTTTTCAAATATACTTGCTTCTCTATTACAAGGCTATACAATACTCACCTGGTGTACCGCATACCCAACCCGGGCAACAGTCTCTGGTTACACGGCAAATGATCTGTGGATTACAATTTCTCACAGCACCCTGAACATTTTTCATTTGTCCTCTTGAAAGTTTTTTTAGATTTTTCATATTTTTTAGTTTAGTATTAATTTCCTACTCTTTAAGATTTTCGGACACCTCTATTATTTCTCTTTATGGAGATTTAAATATAAACATTCTTTTAAAATAAATAATAGAATTAATAAAAACTAGTTTTCATTTATCACATTAACAAAAGATACCAAATCCATATTATTTGAATGAAAATGCGCATTAACGGCTGTTTTTCCCATGCAAAGGAAAATACCGATTAGCTGACAAATTCATGACTCCGGGAAAACCACGGTACAAAATACCGGGAAAATACGGATATGTTTGTGTTCAACATAGTTATACATTTGCAGAGAACAAGGGGTAAAAACACTAAGAAAAAAAGGAAATGAATGCAGGGGGAAAACTAAATAACACTGAGAATCAGAAGACCGCAGGGCCACTAGGCAAGGCGGATTCTTCGTCTAAAAAAACTAAGACGCAAATATCCAATTCATTTTTTCAACGAATTATTTCACTATTGAAAAAAGAAGAATTAATTTGATTAAAAAAATAAATCCCGAATGGCTTCGGGATTTATTTTTTTGGGTATGTTGGGTTTCAATTACTTTTTAGGAGTAATATCCATTAATTTCATAAACTCATCCAGCTTAGGCATGATGATGATTTCCGTTCTTCTGTTTTCCGCTCTTCCGGAAACACTCATATTCGTTGCTTTAGGATTGTATTCAGAACGTCCACCCGCTGTGATTCTTGAAGGATCTACACCGAACTGTGTCTGAAGAACCTTCGCAATCGCTGTACCTCTCAATGCAGAAAGATCCCAGTTATCTCTCGGTAGGTTAGGAGAGCTCAAAGGTGCATTATCTGTGTTCCCTTCAATCAGGACAGAATATTTATCATAATCATTGATCACTTTAGCTACTTTGCCCAATACTTCCTGAGCTGTAGGCTGAATATTATAATCTCCAGTCTTATAAAGCATTTTATCAGAAAGTGAGATCATTACCACTCCCTTCAATACTTTCACCTGTACATCATCATCCGCTACATTATCAAGAGATCTTTTAAGCTTGTTAGACAATGCCATATTCAGACTGTCGTTTTTCGCATTGTTTGAGATCAGCTGTTTGATGTAAGAGTTGGAAGCATTGATTTCTCCCACCAGCTTATCAATATTAGCTGAGCTTTTGCCCGTATTTGAAAGACATGCATCCAAAGATGATTTTAAAGCATCATGCTGGCTCTTTAAAAGATTATTTTCCCCTGACAATGCAGAATTCTGAGACTTTAAATCCTGAATTTCTCTTTGTCTTTCGCCAATATTTTCAATACACTGCTTGTAGTTTGAACTTAAAGCATCGTATTGTTTTTGGGAGACACATGAGGTTAATCCCAACGCCATTGCAGAAACTGCTAAAATTTTAAAAATCTTCATACGTATCATTTTTAGACGAATCAAAGTTAGGAAAATTCAATTGAACTATATGCATTATCTTTGTAGGAACGAAATTCTCAACAAACGTTTTGGAAAAAATCAGTTTTAAAAATCAGCTTGAAAACCTTGTCCGGAACCCGGAAAATCACCACTATCTTCTGGCTGTGAGCGGAGGTGCCGATTCTATGGTTCTGGCCTCTCTTTTTCAGGGTTTAGGGCTTGTTTACCAAATTGCCCATGTCAATTATAAACTCCGTGGTGAGGATTCGGAGAGGGATCAGAAAACGGTTCAGGATTTTTGTGAGAAAAATCATATTCAGTTTCATCTGTATGAAGTTTCGGAAAAAGATAAAAAACCGGAAAATTCCATTCAGCTTTGGGCCCGGGATCTCCGTTATCGTTTTTTCAGGGAAATTCAGGATCAGGAAGAACTGGAGTTTCTGGTGACCGCCCATCATCTGAACGACCAGCTTGAAACTTTTATCATCAATCTTTCGAAAGCTTCAGGAATCGACGGACTGAGTGGAATTCCAGCAGACAGCAATCATACGCTCCGTCCGCTCCTTAATTTTTCAAAAAAAGAAATCTATGAATATGCCGAGGAAAACGGGATTGATTTCCGGGAAGATCTCTCCAATAAAAAAAGTGATTATTTAAGGAACAAAATCAGAAACGAGATCGTTCCCAGGCTTTTAGAAACCAATGATCATTTTCTGGAAAACTTCAAAAGAAGTTCTGATTACTTAAATCAAACCAAAAATTTTGTTCAAAAGCAGATTGAAGCGATAGAAAATAGCATTTCGACCTTTAACTTAAAAGAAAAAATTATATCAAAAGAAAAGCTTAATAGCGAAAGTGATTTTGTAAAGTTTGAGATTCTAAAAAAATACGGCTTTAAAAAGGAAGAAGAGATTAAAAAAATCTTCTCAGCTCAGAGTGGAAGCACTTTTTTTTCTAACGATTATGTATTGATTATCAACAGAAATGAATTAATTTTATCCGGAAAATCTGATCAGAAAGAGAACAAAGAAGAAATTATCCTGATGGAAAATCCGGGTATTTCCGAAAGCCGGAGCGATATCAATATTGAAAGTAAGATTGAAAACATTGAAGGAATCAATAATAGTTTTGAATGGGATTTTGATGCCGAAAAACTTCAATTCCCACTGTGTTTGAGAAAACAGCAGGACGGTGATGAGTTTTATCCTGTCGGTTTTTCAGGAAAAAAGAAAGTTTCTAAATTTTTTAGGGACGAAAAATTATCTATTTTAGCGAGGCAAAAAATCTGGATCCTGTGCGACGGCAACAATTCCGTACTCGGAATCATACCATTAAGACAGGACAGACGATATGCAATGGACGGGGAAACGAAAAGTATTCTCAAAATTTTTAATGAAAAGAAAAAATGAAATTTAGAAACTGGTTTTTAGTAGTGCTGCTCTTTTTAGCCGCAGGAATTAATGCACAGATCAAGAATCCTGTAAAATTCAAGTTCACCATCAACGATTTGGGGAACAACCAATATGAAGCTGTACTGAATGCTACGATGGAAAGCGGCTGGCATATTTATTCCAAAGACCTTCCTGAAGATACGGGAATCCCTACTGAATATAAAGTTTCGGGGAAAAATATTGAACTGATCGGAAAGTTTACGGAAGTCGGCAAAAAGCATGAGGAATTTTCAGAAGCTTTTGGCGGAAAGATTATTTTCTATTCCAATTCAGCGGGTTTCAAACAGAAATTCAAATTAAAAGATCCCACAAAACCGGGCGATGTGACTTCTGAAATTACCTATCAGACGTGTGATGACCGAGTATGTTTGGCGCCCAACACTTTAGAATTCAATCAAAAAGTAACCCCGAAAGGAGCTACTGAAGAACCTGTAGAGGAAAAAACCGAAGCCACAAAAGATTCAGCGAAAACGATAGAAACTGTGACTACAGCTCCTGCGAAAGGGGAAGTAACCGTCACCCAAACTTCACAATTGGATCCGAAGCAGCTAAAAATAGCGACCATTGATTTCCAGAAACCTTTAACGGATTGTGGAACTGCCTCTACTAAAGTTGACGAAAACTATTGGACTTATTTATTCTTAGGATTTGCAGGAGGTTTAATTGCCTTACTGACACCATGTGTTTTCCCGATGATTCCGCTTACAGTTTCTTTCTTTACAAAAGGAAGCAGCAACAAAGCCAAAGGAAAAAGAGACGCTGTGATCTATGGATTTTTCATTCTTTTGATCTTCGTCTTATTAAGTGTTCCTTTCCACCTGATCGATGGGATCGCAGGAAATATTTTCAATGAAATTTCTACAAGTGTCTGGCTGAATATCGCCTTCTTTATCATATTCATCTTCTTTGCAGGAAGCTTCTTCGGATACTATGATATCACGCTACCAAGCTCTATTGCGAACAAATCTTCAAAAGCTGAAGAGGCTGGCGGACTAATTGGTATTTTCTTTATGGCTTTAACGCTGGTTATCGTTTCTTTCTCATGTACCGGTCCTATTCTGGGTGGTTTATTAGGAAGTGCGGTAACAGGATCTTCCAATGTTCCGATGCTTCTTACCTTTGCTTTGGCAGGGTTTGGACTGGCATGGGCTATCGTTTTCGGATTGCTGGCTTTATTCCCGCAAGCTTTAAAGAGTCTTCCAAAATCGGGAGGATGGATGAATACGGTGAAGGTGGTTCTTGGATTTGTAGAACTGGCTTTAGCTTTAAAATTCTTATCTAAAGCGGATCTGGTATCTAAAACATTCCTTTTAAAAAGAGAACTTTTCATTGCTATATGGATCGTTATTGCACTTGGACTGGCTTTATATTTATTCGGAATTATAAGATTCCCGCATGATGATAAAAAACCTAAAATTTCTATCACAAGAAAGATATTGGGAGCATTGGGAATCGGTTTTGTGATTTATCTGATCCAGGGATTAATTCCTGCTGAACGTCCAAAACTTCAAATGCTAAGTGGTATTTTACCTCCGCTAAACGTAAGCTATTTCCATGATGAAAAAGACGGTATCCTGGGAATGCACCCTGAACATGATTTCTTTAAAGCCATTGAACTTGCTAAAAAGGAAAACAAACCAATCCTCATCGACTTTACCGGCTACGGCTGTGAAAACTGTAGGAAGATGGAAGAATTCGTATGGAGCGAACCGGATATCTTACCGATCCTTCAGAATGATGTGGTACTCGCCTCTTTATATGTAGACGACAAGGAAGAACTTCCAGAAGATCAGAAAACCAAAATCGATCTTGGTGACGGACAGATCAAAAAGGTAAAAACAATTGGTGACCGATGGAGCTTATTCCAGCAGGTGAATTTCAACAACAATTCCCAGCCGCATTACGTTCTGATCACACCGGACGGAAAAGTGATCAACACTCCGGTTTCCGGATATATGCCGAAAGAAGATTTTAAAAAATTCTTAGAGTGCGGAGTTAATTATTATAAAACAGCAAAGTAAGATTACTTTACCTATCATAAAGCCTTATCAATTTATTTTGGTAAGGCTTTTTTCTTACACTTATTAGAAGAATATCTACACTTACTAATTGATTTGAGACCACTTTCTTTTTTTTATTAAATTACACCCTGAGTCATTCAAGTACAATTACATATGAAATATTTTAAATTTACTTTTTTATTTTTTCTTTCCTTTTACTCTATTTTATCAGCACAAACTGCACCTGCAATACAATGGCAGAAATCATTGGGAGGAAGCAATGGAGATCAAGCAAAATCTGTCCAGCAAACTTCTGATGGAGGCTATATCGTTGCCGGGGGGTCCTATTCTACCGACGGAGATGTGACAGGAAATCATGGAAATTCTGATTACTGGATTGTAAAACTGGATGCCTCAGGAGCTATACAATGGCAGAAATCACTGGGTGGGAGTCTTTTTGATGAAGCATATTCCATTCACCAGACCTCTGACGGCGGGTACATTATTGCGGGAGAGTCTCTTTCCAACGACGGAGATGTGACAGGAAATCATGGAAATTCTGATTACTGGATCGTAAAATTAGATGCCTCAGGAACTCTGCAATGGCAAAAATCATTGGGTGGAAGTAATCAGGATGTGGCCAATAGTGTCCGGCAAACTTCTGACGGAGGATATATCGTTGCCGGGGAGTCTTATTCTAATAACGGAGATGTGACAGGAAATCATGGAATTTCCGACTACTGGATCGTAAAATTAGATGCCTCAGGAAACATACAATGGCAGAAATCACTGGGTGGAACTTCTTATGAGAGGGCCAATTCAATCCAACAGACCTCTGACGGAGGATACATTATTGCAGGAGCAGCCAGCTCTACTAATGGAGATATTAGTATAAATTACGGAAACGAAGATTTTTGGATCGTAAAGTTAGATGCCTCAGGAGCTATGCAATGGCAGAAATCATTGCTGGGTAATCTCGCCGATTCTGCACAATCTATCCAACAAACATCAGAGGGAGAATATATTGTTGCCGGCTTGTCTAATTCTGTCAACTCTGAAATTCCGACAGTTTTCGGAATATCTAATTATTGTGTGGCAAAACTAGATGTTAACGGAAATCCATTATGGCAAAGATATTTTGGGGGCAGCGGTGAAGATCATCCCTTTTCTACCCAACAAACTTCTGACGGAGGATATATCGTCGCCGGGTCAACTGGTTCATTAGACGGGCATGTTATAGGAAATCATGGAAGTTTCGATTGCTGGATCTTAAAATTAGATGCCTCAGGAAACATCCAATGGCAGAAATCATTGGGTGGAAGTGAATTTGATGAAGCCTATTCCATTAAACAGACCGCTGATGGCGGATATATAATCGCAGGTATGATTTTTTCTGCAGACGGAAACATTACGGGCTACCAAGGAAGCCGTGATGCCTGGATCGTCAAATTAAGTTCCAACCAATTAAACACTGGAGAAACTCAATTTATTAATAAGCCCATTATTTATCCTAATCCGGCAAAAGATATTATTTATCTGGATCATCTTCCCGCAGAAACGGTTGTACATATTACCGATATGTCCGGGAAAAATGTATTGAGCCAAAAATATAGTGAGAAAAAGATCAGCATTCCTGCATCTCAACTCACGAATGGTGTATATCTTATTCAGCTTCAGTATCAAGGGAAAATTATTGTATCGGATAAGTTGATCATCAATAAATAATAAACAAACCCTTAAACTATCATAAAAAATTATTGATTTAAATATCCATTAACCATTTTAATGTTAAATTATAATTGATTTTTAATTTTTTATATCATTTAATAAATTTAGGTACAGACTTTGCATCGATTCCTCCGAATCACGATGAATTCTAGACCCTTCATCAAGTACCGTTTAACATTTAAAATTATGAATTATGGCTGAAGTAATTGCACAAGAAAAGCAGGGTGGCAAACAAAAGAAAAAATTAATCCGGGTGGATATGACCCCAATGGTAGATCTGGGATTCCTCCTGATCACCTTCTTTATGTTCACTACCAATTTTACAAAACCCAATGTAATGGATCTGGGGCTACCAGCAAAGGACCCCAATCCCTCCGCTATTAATGATGAAGTAATCAAAGACAAAAACCAGGTTACCTTTATTCTTGGGAAAGACAACAGGGTATTTTACCACCAGAGTAATGCGATAGATTTAAATTCCGGAAATTTGAAAGAAACAGATTTCAGTGGAGTAAAAATCTCTAAAATCATTTCCGAAGCGTACAAAAACGCTCCAAAACCGGAAAATTTCACAGTGATCGTAAAACCAACAGATGAAGCCAACTATAAAAACTTCGTAGACATTCTCGATAATATCGCGATCTCTAAAAAAGAAAGATACGGCATCACTGATATAAAGCCCTGGGAGAAGAAAGTATATACTGAATTAACCCAATAAGACAGAAGAGCATTTTTTAAATGCTCTTTTTTTATTTACATTTGAAGATACAACTGATTTCAGACTGACATCGTTTGCTGAAATATTTTTAACTGTTATAAAATTTAAGATCATGCTGAATTTTGAAAGAAAAGGAAACGGAAAAGAAACTTTGGTGCTGCTTCACGGCTTTATGGAAAACCTTTCTATCTGGAGTGATATGGAACCTCATCTTTCCGATCAATTTTCATTGCTGAAAATAGACCTCCCCGGTCATGGCCAGTCTGATATTCTGGCAGAAGTTCACACCATGGAACTGATGGCTGATGAAGTGAAAAAAGTTTTAGATCATGAAAAGCTAAGCAAAGTACATTTGTTAGGGCATTCCATGGGCGGCTATACCTCACTTGCATTTGCAGAAAAATATCCTGAGACTCTCAAAAGCCTTACCCTATTCTTCTCAACGTATTTCGCCGATGATGATGAGAAAAAAAAGCAGCGGATCAAAAGTTACAGAATCATCAAAGACGCTTTTACCCATTATGCCAAAGCCGGCATTCCCAACCTTTTCAATTCCAATGAAAAAGATATTCTGGAAGGTAAAATTGAAATTGCTCTTGCCACAGCCCTTTCTACCAATAATATGGGTGCTCTTGCCTGTGTAAAAGGCATGGTGGAAAGAACAGACAAAAAGCATATCGTGGAAAATCTTGAAGTTAAAATTCTGGTTTTAGCCGGAAAACATGACAATGCGGTGAAAACAGATATGATGATTAAACATCTCCCGGACAGAACCAATATAAAGTCCTACGTTCTGGACTGCGGACACAACGGACACTGGGAAAAACCGGGTATCTGTGCAGAGATTATCAACACGGAACTTCTTCACAATCTTCCCAAAAAGCTGGTGCTGTAGAAAACCCTTCAAATACAGGTCTTAGCCCCTGCATATCAAATTTTCTTGTATCTTAGTAGGGATTAATTATCTCAATGGGTTTATTCTCGTTCAAAAAAAAGAAACCGCCGGTCATCGGCCTAACGCTTTCCGGAGGAGGAATGCGCGGAATCGCCCATATCGCAGTACTGAAAGCACTGGAAGAATACAATCTGAAGCCACATATTATTTCAGGAACCAGCGCCGGCTCTATTGTCGGGGCTTTTTACTCTTTTGGAAAATCACCGGATGAGATGATGGACATTGTCAGAAACACTACCTTCTTTTCCAGATCTTATCTGAAGCTCTCTAAAAATGGCATTTTCAGCTCAAATTTCATTTTAAAACTTTTTAATGATCATTTTCCCGAGAATGACTTTAAAATCTTAAAAATCCCGGTTTACGTTACAGCTACCGAGATGACCCATGGTATTGTGGACTTCTTTTCGGAAGGAGAACTTTTTGGACCTTTACTGGCTTCGTCAAGTGTTCCATTTATTTTGCCACCTGTACGAATAGGAGAAAAAATATATGTGGATGGCGGCGTTCTCGACAATCTTCCTATTGAACCGATTATTGACAAATGTGATTTTTTAATTGCTTCCCACGTCAATTCCATAAGCTATGACGAACTGAAAAATATGAGCCTGATGAAAGAATTCGACAGGATCCTCCATCTAGCCATCGCCAAATCGGTGTACTCCAAAGCTAAATCCTGTGATATTTTTTTAGACCCTCCTAAAATGACAAAGTTCAGCCTGTTCAGCAAGAAAAATCTGGACATCATGTTTCAGGAGGTTTATGAATACACCTGCAAAGAGCTGGAAGAAAAAGGATATAAAAAAGGCTCCCAAATTGAGAGCCTCTAATATCTGATTATTAAAAAAGTTATTCTTTTATTACTTTAAAGGTCTGTTCAGAATCTGCTGTTTTCACTTTTACAACATACATTCCTGAATTCAGATCATTTGTAGGAACTACAGAAACATTGTCCTTCACAGTTTTCACAAGTCTTCCTTCAGCAGAATAGAACGATACTTCCGTTACTTTTCTGTCCGCCGCTGAAATATTCAACACATCTTTCATTGGATTAGGATATACTGATAATTTAGCTTTAGCATTTGTTTCATTCACTGCTAATGATCCGGCAGGAACGATGGTGATGCTGTAATCTTCAGCCTGTCCGTAAGCCGCTGTTCCTGAAGTTGCAGCAAGCGTTGTACCGGAAGAATAACATGGGCTTAAATAAGCTGTTGATCCATAGGTCTTTTTCACTCTCATTCTTGTTTTTCCTAATGTAGCTGTTGCAGGAACTACGATATTTCCGGTTGCAGTTTTCGTATCTACACCCGTAGAATTAACAAGTGATACGATAGTTGCTGCTGTTCCGAAAAATACTTCTCCTGTATCCACGAAATCACCATCCTGATTCCAGTCTACGTAGACAATAAATCGGTTAGAATTATTTCCATCCGTATTTCCTTTGAAAGTGATAGGATACGTTCCACCCTGTTCCACTGATACATTTTTATTGATAAAGTTTTCATGGGTTGGGCTGGTTAACAGCTCTGAAGAAGTGTTCGTCATATTTCTTAACTGCACAGAAGTAATAGGCTCTACACCATCAGTAAACAATAGGTTTCCGAAGCAGTAAGGTGCAAATGAATCTCCGGTTGTGAAACTGGAAGTCTGACATCCTACCGCAACACCTGCAGCGTTCTTAGCAACCACCTTCCAATAGTAAGTAGCATTTCCTTGCAATGTTGTGAAATCAGCAAATAAATAATTGCTGGCCACCAGAGTCGTAGGATTCGGGTTCGTATCCAGATACAAGTCATAACTGTCAACTTTCGCTCCTCCGGTTGGTGCAGTCCAGGTTAATGTGACAGCATTTGGATTTACGCCTGTTGCCCCATTAGCTGGCGCAGTTAAAGCAGTAACACAATTAGGAGCTACGGTAGGTGCCGTATCGCTGCTTATATTATCAAACAATAATCTAAACATATCTGGCGAAGTAGCCTGAAAGCCTACATACACCGTTTGTCCTACATAAGCGGAAAGATCTATAGAAAAGAAGGTCCATTTATTAGGAGCCGGTGCCACAGGCGTAAGTACCGTTGTAAAGGCAGCTGCAGTAGCTGTGGTCGTAGATAATTTAACCGCGTAACTTTCCACGTAATTAGGATCCTGATTCTTCACAAAATAGGTAATCCTGTCGTTAACACCAGCTACTACGGTTATAGCAGGAGTTACTAAATAATCATCATGAGCAGTAGCACTGTAGTTAATCTGTGCTGCATTCGGTAATGAATACACACTTCGCGGAGCACCGGGACCAAAAATAAATCCATTGGCGTCTCCTCCGTTTATTACACTCCATCCCGCAGGAGTGGTAGTACCTGCATCAAAGTTTTGAGAAAATTGCGCACTGGCCAGAACTGGCAACGCAAACAAAAACGTAAGTAATTTTGTTTTCATAAAATAATTTGGTTTTTCATTAATTCACTGCCTAAAGTACAATAAACCAATAAATAAAACAAACTATTCAGTAAAAATTTATGAAATTAATTAATAGTTTTCAATAAAACGTTTAAAATCTTCAATCGTACTTTCAAGTGAGCCGGAAGATTTTCCACCTGCCGCATTGATATGTCCACCTCCATTAAAGTACTTTCTGGAGAACTGATTGACATCTACATCATCTTTACTTCTGAAAGAAATTTTGATAAAGTCATCGTAAAGATCTTCCATAAAGAAAGCAGCCATTTTCACGCCGGCAATACTCAGTCCGTAATTCACGAAACCTTCAGTATCTCCTTTCTGGAAACCATATTCCTTAAGTTCGTTTCTGGTCAGAGACAATACGGCAACCTTACCATCATTCACCACTTCTATTCTTCCCAGTACGAGAGCTAGAAGATGAAGACGGGAAACGGTATTCGTATCCCATGTATTTGAAGTGATCACAGAAGGATCAGCCCCTTTTTCAATTAAATTAGCGATAATTCTATGGGTGGTCGCACTCGTGGAACGGAAGCGGAACCCACCGGTATCAGTCATAATCCCGGTATAAAGACATTCTGCCATATCCTGATCAACCAATGTTTCATCCCCCATAGCTTCAATAAAATGATAGATCATCTGTGAAGTAGCAGGAATTACAGTATCAGAATAAACAAAATCAAACTCCTCAGGCTGCTGGTGATGATCGATAAGAATTTTTTTAGCTCTTGCCTTTGTCAGCCATTCTCCTAGAATACCGATTCTTGAAGGGGCATTGAAATCAAGACAGAAGATAACATCAGCACCGCTGATCAGTTCAAATGCATATTTTCTTTTGTATTCACCGATAATCACCTTTTTGGATTCTGGCATCCACTTCAGAAATTTTGGAAAATCATTCGGCACAATCACTTCAGCAGGAATTCCTTTTGCTCTTAAATAATGCTTCAGTCCCAAACTGGAGCCTATTGCATCTCCGTCCGGATTGTAATGAGTAAGGATAACTATCTTGCTTTCAGGCGTAAGTAATGCGTTGATATCTAAAAGTTCTGTTGGTGTAAACATCGTGTGCTTATTTTTCTTTAAATTTGAGTTTTCAAAGATAGAGCTTTTAAATAAATCATCTCAATGTAATTTCTGTACCCGGATTTCATTTCTCTCGCGGTTTATGAATGGAGGGGGCAAAAATATTTCAAATAATTTCTAAAAAAAGATGAGTAAAATTTGTAACTTTTAAAAATTTCTATATCTTTGCAACCTGAAAATTAATAGATTAATTACGATTTAAATATATAGTAATGAGTAAAAGAACATTCCAGCCATCAGAAAGAAAGAAAAGAAACAAACACGGTTTCAGAGAAAGAATGTCTACGCCAAACGGGAGAAGAGTATTGGCAGCAAGAAGAGCTAAAGGCAGAAAGAGTTTAACTGTTAGTGCTGCGCGCGCTAAGAGATAATATCTCGAATATCATATACAGATCATGCTTGAAAAGAAGTTTTTCAGGCATTTTTTGTTGTTAAAATTTCCTAAAGTTTAGGTTTTTTAAGCTTCTTTTTTCTATTTTTAAGATCTGAAAAAATATTTTAGAAATAGCACCATAAAATTGAATTATGCCGCATACAAATATCTCCGGAGATAATATTATAAGCTTACAGAACGCAAAGATTGCGCAAAAAAACTTCACTGTTCTTTCTGATGTTAATCTTAACATTAAAAAAGGCAGATTCTGCTACCTTATCGGAAAGACAGGTTCCGGAAAAAGCTCACTATTAAAGACGCTTTACGGACACATTCCTTTGGCATCCGGACATGGTGCTGTGGTTGGCTTTGAGCTTGCCAAATTAAGACCTTCGGACATTCCCAACCTGAGAAGAAAGCTAGGAATTGTATTCCAGGATTTCCAGTTGCTTTCGGATAGAACTGTTGAAAAAAACCTAAAATTCGTCCTTGAAGCTACAGGATGGAATGATAAAGTAAAAATGGAAGACCGCATCAACGAAGTTTTAGGAAGCGTTAATATGAAGAGCAAAAAGCACAAAATGCCTCATGAGCTTTCAGGTGGTGAGCAACAGCGTGTGGCCATTGCCAGAGCCTTACTCAATCATCCTGACTTAATCCTCGCCGATGAGCCTACAGGAAACCTTGACCCCGAAACATCCAATGAAATCATGACCCTTCTGAAGCAGGTAGCCCTTGAAAACGGAGCTGCTGTAGTAATGGCCACCCATGACTACCATATGATCCAAAACTTCCCTGGAGAAGCGATCAGATGTGAAGATGGAAAAGTTTCTGTACTGGATACAGCTGAGTTATTTGAGTAAGAAGAAAGAGATTTAGATAAAAACTAAGCAGTCACCATCTAACTTCTAATCTCTAATTTCTAACCTCTATTTTTAAAGACATGAAACTCCTTTGTGAGTTCAAGATATGAGTCCGAGTATTGTCTCGGACTTTTTTCTATCACAAAATCAGACTCTTCAACAGGCCTTTCTGCAAACAAAAACTCAAGAACTAATCTTTTCGTTTTGGAATTTTCTATCCCTTTGATATTGACTTTGCGTTTTAGAAACAAACGATTTTCCGAAGCCGTTTCGATAAAACCATTACCAGCTTCAGCAGGAATAATAACCGACAAAATCCCATGATCAGCCAAAATTTTTACAGAAGCCACAATAAGCTGCTGGAAATTTAATTCTACGGTCTGGCGGGCAATTTTATCTTTATCAGATTCGGATTCTTCAAAATAGGGAGGGTTTGAAATAATAAGATCAAATTTCTTTTCTGTTTCAAAAGCCTTAAGATCCTGATGAATATTTTTCAGCCTATCATGAAAGGGAGAATGTTCAAAATTCGTCCTCGTGAGTGAAACGGCCTCCTCATTAATATCCAGACCTAGAAAAGATGCCTGACTGTTCCTTTGCGCAAGCATTAAAGAAATCAGGCCGGTTCCGGTTCCTATTTCCAAAACCTCCGAAGCATTTTGCACATCAGCCAGAGCACCCAACAATACCCCATCCGTTCCTACCCGGAAGACGTTTTTTGACTGTTGAATTTCGAAATGTTTAAAGGTAAAAGGCTTCACTATAAATTCGTAGGCAGTGTAATGGTAAATGTAGATCCCTTCCCTACTTCAGACTTCACCGCGATCTCCCCTTTGTAATCCTCGATCATCTTTCTGACCATCGAGAGACCAAGTCCCATCCCGCTGTTTTTAGAAGTAAAATTAGGCTCAAATATCCTTTCATACATATTATCAGGAATTCCTACCCCGTTGTCCTGCACAGAGATCATTACCCTTCTCTGATGCTGTTCCACATCCACATTGATGATGAGCTTACGTTCATCACTCTGAGCCTGCTTGGCATTGGTTACAAGATTGGTGATGATTCTGGAAAGATAGATCCTATCCATATTGATCATGATATTCCCTTTATTGGAATGCATAAAGATACTGTCATCATTGAAAACGCGCAGAATATCTTCCACTTCCGTATTCAGATTAATGACTTCATTATTTTTTTCAGGAAGCTTGGCAAATTCTGAGAAAGCAGAAGCTACCGTAGCAATCAGATCGATCTGATCCACCATTGTTTTGCTCATCTGCTTTACCCTTTCTCTGATATTCGGATCTTCCGGATCGAATTTTCTTTCAAAGTTCTGGATAGTAAGTTTCATAGGCGTAAGAGGATTTTTCACCTCATGCGCCACCTGCTTTGCCATTTCTCTCCAGGCTTCTTCAGATGCTTTGAAACGCAATCTTTCTTTCTGGTCCTGAATCTGCAGAATCATTCTGTTATAAGCTCTTGCCAAGGCATTAAGCTCATCATTTTTATAATATCTGATAGGACGCATTTCATTTTCAAATAATGTAATACGCGTGATCATATCAGAAAATTTAGTAATATTTTTCGCTAAACTGTTTGAGGTTACCCAGCTTATCCAAATACTGAATAAAATAAGAAAGATATCTACCAATAAAATGTATTTGATATACTGGTGAAGAACATCCAGATAAGCAGATTCATTGTGATACAAAGGAATATACACAATTCCAATAGGCTCCAGTTCATTGTTTTTCAAGAGGAGATAAGACGAGGTGCGTCCTGCATCTTTTTTCTTATCATATCCTTTGATATCCACCCTTGAATCGGTGGACAGAATTTTATTGACGATATTGATAGGAATCGTTTTCTGATCAATCAGGCTTTCGTCTTTATTGGATAAAAGATAATTCCCTTTCAGATCATAGATGACAATATCGTGCTGGTTGATGTCTGCTATCTCGAAAATTTTATTCCCCAATACCATAGGCAGATCTTCCGTTTCTACAAGAGTCCGGCTTACGGCATAATCAAGGTATCTCATCACTGCATTGGTCTTCTCCTGCATATCAATATTACTTTGCTGCAGAGAATTATTCCTTAAGACAAAATAGGGAACGAGCGATGTAGCGACAACACTTAAAAAACAAACGAGGAGGAATCCGAAAAACACCCGGTTCCTTAAACTGTATCCTTTGTATTTACTTATCGGCATCCTACTTTTTAATTAACCTAGCAATATACTTACCAATGATGTCAAATTCTAAATTAACCTGATCTCCGATTTTAAGATGCTGCATATTGGTAAACTCCCAGGTGTATGGAATGATAGCCACAGAAAACTGAGTATCTTCACTTTTTGCCACTGTAAGACTGATTCCGTTTACCGTAATAGAACCTTGCGGAACCGTTACAAAACTGCTGTTATCTTCATATTTAATAGTAATAAAATAACTTCCGTCTTTATTTTCGATTCCTGCTACTTCACCGGTATTGTCAACGTGGCCCTGTACAATATGTCCGTCCAGTCTTCCATCCATCTTCATGCATCGCTCAAGATTCACGACTGTACCTACGTCCCATTTTCCAAGATTGGTCTTTTCCAATGTTTCATTGATTGCTGTTACCACATATTGATCCTCTTTAATCTCAACAACTGTCAGGCAACACCCGTTATGAGCCAGACTCTGGTCTATTTTCAATTCGCTGGTAAAAGGACATGTTAGGGTGAAATCTATGTTGCTTCCTTTTTCTTCAATCTTTTCAATAACGCCAACTGCTTCAATAATTCCTGTGAACATATTATTTTTTGCTAAATTTGTAAATTATAATCTTCAAAGATAATCAAAATGAGCCCAAAAAACCATAAAGTACGAGTAGGAATTTCAATAGGTGATTTTAACGGCATCGGTCCGGAGATCATCATGAAGTCCCTGACAGACAAAACCATTACGGATTTTTTCACTCCGGTGATTTTTGGCTCGGGAAAGTTATTTACCTTCCAGAAAAATATTTTCAAGCTGAATCTGAATTTCAACTACGTAAATGAAGCATCGCAGGCTCAGCCTGGAAAACTCAATATGGTGAACCTGACCAAGGATAATGTGAATGTAGAATTAGGTGTTCCTACTGAAGAATCCACCAAAATGGCTATCGAATCTTTAGAACTGGCGACGGAAGCTCTAATGAAAGGCGACATCGATGTCCTTGTCACAGCGCCTATCAACAAAGATGAAATGGTGAAAATGGGCTTTAAGCATGCCGGACACACAGGCTATTTTGAAGAAAAATTCAGTAAAAAAGGACTGATGTTCTTAGTTACGGAAGATCTGAAAGTAGCGGTATCCACACACCACATTCCCATTGCCAGCGTAGCAGAAAATATTTCCAAAGAAAAAATAAAAAAACAGATCAGAGCCCTGAATCAGACATTGATCGAGGATTTCTGCATCCAGAAACCAAAAATTGCAGTGTTGGGGTTAAATCCACATGCAGGAGACGGAGGCGTAATCGGAAAAGAGGAGATCGAAATTATAGAGCCGGCCATCAAAGAACTTTCTGACAACGGAATACTGGCTTTCGGACCTTATCCTGCAGACAGCTTCTTTCAGCCGAATAAGTACAGAAATTTCGATGCGGTTTTAGCCATGTACCACGATCAGGGACTGGCACCCTTCAAAACTTTAGCCTACGAAGAAGGTGTGAATTACACGGCCGGACTTCCGTTTATCAGGACCTCTCCGGACCACGGAGTGGCCTATGATATTGCAGGAAAAAACATCGCAGATGAGCAAAGTTTTACAGAAGCCATCTTCACTGCGATTAAAATATTTAAGAACAGAAGCGAATATAACGATCTGATGACCAATCGTATGCAGCCAAGAAAAATGGCGGTAGACAACGGAGTGGATGAAGATCTGCCTGATGAAAATGAAGGATAATTCGTTAAAACAAATTTTAAATTAATTTGTTATGGATTTTATTTGTTATTATAAAAAAATTGCATATTTTTGCACACTCATTTTATGGACAAGTTAAGAAACTATGACGTAAGCTTTTCCGGACTCAAAAACGGGAAGCACGTGTTCAAATTTGAGATAGATAAATCGTTCTTTCAATTATTTGACACTGAACAGGAATTTACAAATCCTAAAATCGTAGCTGATGTTTTCCTTGAAAAGCACACTACATTTTTAGAATTTGAGATCAAAGTACAAGGGACAGTAGAACTCATTTGTGATCTCACAAATGATGAATTCGACTATCCTATTGAAAACGAGATTGGAATTTTGGTACATTTTGGTGAAGAATATGACGACAGCAATGAAGATGTCATTACTATTCCAGCCTCAGATCATGCCTTTAATGTGGCTCAGTTGATCTACGAAAATGTACAGCTTTCTATACCGATGAAAAAAATTTCACCGAATGTAAGCGATGAAGATCTTGAAATCCTAAACAGGTTCAGTCCGAAAGATATTGAGGAACCCGAAGAGGAAAAACAGGAAAGCGACCCGAGATGGGACGCGCTGAGAAGATTAAAAGACAATAATTAAATAAAAATAATTTAAATATGATGAGATGATGAATCTCATCGCTCATCAATTAAAAAAGTTATTCAAAATGGCACATCCTAAGAGAAGACAGTCGTCCACAAGAAGAGATAAGAGAAGAACTCATTATAAAGCAGTAGTTCCTCAATTAGCGAAAGATGCAACAACTGGTGAACTTCACCTTTACCACAGAGCTCACTGGCATGAAGGAAAACTTTACTACAGAGGTAAAGTAGTATTGGAAAAAGAAGTAGCAACTACAGAAGAAAACTAAGAGTCGCTTTTCACTGAAAAAGCCTCATTTTAATACAAAAACCGCCCGATTTTGATAAAATTGGGCGGTTTTTTGTTGTTTTTTATGTTTTTTTGGTATCTTTGAGCCAAAATCAAATATCAAATTTATGGACATTAAAGACATACAGAATCTTATCAAGTTTGTATCTAAGGCTGAAGTTTCAGAAGTTAAGTACAAAACTAAAGATTTCGAGATCACTATTAAAACTCCATTAGCCGGTAGCGATGCGGTTTACGCACAGCCAGCAGTATACCACACAGCTCCTCAGGCAGCAGCTCCTGCTCAGGTAGCAGCTCCTGCAGCAGCACCAGCTGAAAAAGCGGAAGCGGCTTCTGACGACAGCAAATATGTGGCTATCAAGTCTCCAATGATTGGTACTTTCTACAGAAAGCCATCTCCGGATAAAGATGTATTCGTAAACGTAGGCGACGAAGTTTCTGCAGGAAAAGTAGTTTGTGTAATCGAAGCAATGAAGTTATTTAACCAGATCGATTCTGAGATCAGCGGAAAAATCGTGAAGATTTTGGTAGATGATGCTACTCCGGTAGAATACGATCAGCCTTTATTCTTAGTAGATCCATCTTAATTTCGAGGTTAGATGTTAGACATTAGATGTTAGACTTAATTCTGCATTCAAAATAACATTATCTAATTTTCAAATTATCTAATTTTCAAATTGAAGAAGATGTTCAAAAAAATATTAATAGCCAATCGTGGCGAAATTGCAATGCGTATCTTACGTACGTGCAAAGAAATGGGGATCAAAACCGTTGCGGTATACTCTACAGCAGACAAAGACAGTCTTCATGTAAGATTTGCTGATGAAGCCGTATGTATCGGTCCTCCAATGAGCAAAGACTCATACCTTAAAATCCCTAACATTATCGCAGCAGCGGAAATTACCAATGCTGACGCTATCCACCCGGGTTATGGATTCCTTTCTGAAAATGCTAATTTCTCAGGAATCTGCCAGAAAAACAACATCAAGTTCATTGGTGCTTCTCCTGAGCAGATCGAAAAAATGGGTGATAAAGCAAACGCCAAAGCGACGATGAAAGCTGCAGGAGTACCATGTGTACCTGGTTCTGACGGTTTGATCGAATCTTACGAGCATGCTGTAAAAGTAGCTGAAGAAACCGGATATCCTGTAATGATCAAAGCTACCGCAGGTGGTGGTGGAAAAGGGATGAGAGCTGTATGGAAAGCTGAAGACCTTAAAGATCACTGGGAATCTGCTATTCAGGAAGCTGTGGCTGCCTTCGGAAACGGAGGAATGTACATGGAGAAACTGATTGAAGAGCCTAGACACATTGAGATTCAGGTAGCTGGTGACCAGTATGGAAAAGCATGTCACCTTTCTGAAAGAGACTGTTCTGTACAGAGAAGAAACCAGAAACTGACTGAAGAAACACCATCTCCTTTCATGACAGACGAACTTCGTGAGCAAATGGGTGCTGCGGCTGTAAAAGCTGCTGAATTCATTGGATATGAAGGTGTAGGTACTATCGAATTCCTTGTAGACAAGCACAGAAATTTCTATTTCATGGAAATGAATACAAGAATCCAGGTAGAACACCCTATTACTGAGCAGGTAATTGATTATGACCTGATCAGAGAGCAGATCCTTCTTGCTGCGGGAACTCCTATTTCAGGAATCAATTATTACCCGAAACTACACTCTATCGAATGTAGAATCAATGCAGAAGATCCTTACGCAGACTTCAGACCATCTCCGGGGAAAATTACAGGATTAAACATTCCTGGCGGACACGGAATCAGAGTAGATACTCACGTTTATTCAGGATATACTATTCCATCCAACTATGACTCAATGATTGCTAAGCTTATCACTACGGCTCAAACCCGTGAGGAAGCTATTGCTAAAATGAGACGTGCACTGGAAGAATTCTATATTGAGGGTGTGAAGACTACCATTCCTTTCCACAGACAACTGATGGATAATGAAGATTATCTTGCAGGAAACTATACGACAAAATTCATGGAAGATTTTGTAATGGATAGAAAATATGATAATCACTAAGATTATTTTATATATAAATTTAAACTGCCTCATTTCGGGGCAGTTTTTTTATTCCCGATATTTAGAAATTTTAATTTCTTTCAGATATTCACAACCAATCATACCGAGGCTCCTTCAATCTCCCTGCTCATCGGAAGTTCATAAATCCTTAACATTAAAACCCATAAACAACTGATTCTCAAGAATCAATTTACCTAACACTTGTTAGTCGAAGAATTACGACACTTTTTAAAATTTCCTGAAAAACTTTTTTGTGATAATATAATTACTTCTATTTTTGGTGACATAACACAACAAACCACACAATATTAACAATTAAAATTTACTTATCATGGCAGAAAGAAATTCAAGAGGAATTTTAAAATTCAACGGCGGTGAAGGACAGAAGTTATTAAAACTTAACTACAGTGTATCCCGCTCTACAGACGTTTCCGGAAGAGTAGCATCAGATCCTTCCAATGCATTGATCAAAATCACAGTAGAAGCTACTGAAAAATCTGACATCCTTGAAAGCCTTCTTAACGGAAAGTACAAGCCTACAACCGGAGAAGTAACATTCAACAAATCTCACGAAGAAGGAACACTGACTACTTTGAAATGGGAGAACGGATATGTAATTCAGCACGAAGTAGACTTCGATGCAGTAGATGACAACAGTATGTACATCAGCTTTGTAATCAGCGCAGAACAAATCGACCTTGGAACTTCTTCTTACAGAGGAGAATGGCCTTCATCTTAAGAATGTAATTCCTACATCAAAAAAACAGCAGACAGAATGGTACACCCGGCGTGAGGGATGCTGTTCTGTCTTTTTTGACTGTACTTGCTACTTTGTAACTAAAAATGAAGGTACAGATGATTTAGGATTATATTTTCCAGCTTTAAGTTTATACCAAAACAATACTAATCATGGAAGAAAGCAGCAATTTTTCATTCCGTCCCGATCAATACAAGGCTCCTGGTAATGCAGATAAAATTTCTGTAAACCAAATTCCGGGAATCAACCGTGTGGTAAAACTGGATATTGTGATTGAAGGAAAATCTGTCAATCATTTTAAACATTTCCGTTTACAGCAGAGTGCAAGGCGGCATCATCACTTCGAACTTATCCTTGCTCATGATTCTTTGGGCTCCACACAGAACCACAATCTCGAAGAAGCCCGCCAGTTCCTGGGAAAAAGAATCACCGTAGTCTTTAAATACAAAGATTACGAAAATGAAAGTCCTGAAAGAACTTTTGTGGGCGTTATCACCAAGGCAGCATTCAGTCAGGAAAAAATGAGTCTCGGCAATATTGTTCTGAAAGGGCAAAGCCCTACTATCCTGATGGATTCAGCACCTCATACCCAAAGTTTCGGAGGTACACAGGCCGTTAATACGGGAATCATTGCAGACAAGGTCATCAAAGAAGCTTTAGGTTCTTCAAAATTCGATTTCCGGGTTGACACTCAGAATAAAAGTTATATCAATTACAGCTCCCAGTACAACGAAACCCATTACAATTTTCTTGCAAGAACTGCGGAAGCCTACGGTGAACAGTTTTACTATGATGGTGAAGTCCTCCATTTCGGAAAACTTCCGCCTTCCGAAAAACCTGTTCGTCTCATTTACGGCAGCAACGTAAGTGATGTTCAGGTAGAACTGAAAGCCGTGCACACCAAACCTGAATTTTTTGGATATAACAGCAGCAGCCACACCAAAATGGCCGGCTCTGAAAATAATATCAGGCACCAGGGAGAAATTCCGGCCAAAGCCTATGAATTAAATAACAACATCTTCAAAACCCGCTCCCTCTCCCCTGCTCCGGTGAATGCCAATATGTTTATGGATGTGGACGATTCACAGAAAAGTGCAGCAGGAAGTGCAGCGGTAGAAGTTTTTACGGTTTCAGGAAATACAACAGTTCCGTTTCTGTATCCCGGATGTACCGCCGATATTGAAATGCGTAAACCGGATACAAGCCAGACTTCCTATTTTACGAGATTAACCGTTACCGAAGTCTTTCATGAAGTGAATGCCAGAGGATATTACACCGGAAGTTTTGAAGCAGTGGCGGAAGGAACAGGCTTTATGCCTAAACCGGATTTTATCACCCCCAGCGCAGAACCACAGGTAGCCACTGTAATTTCTAATACAGATCCTATGAATCAGGGACGTATTCAGGTACAGTTTGACTGGCAGCGAAATCCCGACACGACTCATTTTATCAGAATGATGAGTCCTGACGCAGGAGGAACGGATGCCATCACACAAAACAGAGGTTTCGTAGCTATTCCGGAAGTTGGAGACCAGGTCATGGTAGGTTTTGAGTACCATCATCCTGATTTTCCTTTTGCAATGGGTGGAATGTTCCATGGTCAGGTCGCTTTAGGAGGCGGATTGAACAATCACATTAAATCGATTCAAACCAGAAGCGGAAATAAAATAATTTTTAATGACCAGGAAGGCAGTATTTTTATAGAGGATCCGAGTGGCAATACCTATTTAATGGATGGCAAGGGAAATATTACGGTGAATGCTCCAAAGAATATGACTTTCACCGCCGGAGAAAATGTACAAATCAATGCCGGACGCAATATCATCGCTTCCGCACAAAGAAACGTCAATATCATGGCTGGTGAAGACATCACTGAAACCGCAAACGATGATTACAATCTTACAGCAAGCAATATTATTGAAACGGCAGAGGCTGGCAGAAGTTCCAGAGCAAAAAATATCACGGAAAACATGGAAGCCGGATCCTACATCAGTACGAAAGATGCTATCAATGTAGAAAGTGCAAAAGAAGTCAATATCAACAGTGGCAAACAAGTAAAAATGCAATAGTATGGCTGGCGAAGGCGGAAATATCATACGGAATGTCTTTGGCAAATCTTACAAAGAAGCAGAACATATCATGAAAGATGCTTCCAAAGGTGCATTGGATTTTAAATCACCTCAGGAAAATACCTTTTATGGTAAAAAAGGTGGTAAGAAACTGGATGAGTATAAAGCTAAAAAAGACATTTTACCTCTCAGAGTTTTAGCTGTAAAATGTTATGAGGATTTTGAATGTAAAAAAGAAGTCACCATAATAGAAAAAGATAAAAGATATTTTTATAAAGTAACCCAGTATAACAGAACTCCCAATAAATCTGACCTGAAAAATCTAAAATGGGGCATTCAATATGATAATGGGACTATATCAAATGCCCTTCAGGTAACCGGAGAGGAAAAAATTTCTCACTTTGTATCTAAAAAGGATACCACCACTACAAAAGTAAGAGTATATGCTTTTTTTAAAGCACCAAATAAAAATGCCAGTGTTGAGGTATATCTTCAGCATTTGAGACTTGTAATTACTGATAAAACAATTGGATATTCAATTATCAGAATTTTTGACATCGCTAATAAAGGGATAGGAACTACAAATCCGGCATGCATTGTCAATGTTTACAGTGCAGAGCTAATATTGATGAAGCCGAATGAACAAAAGAAATTATATTCATTCGGGGTAACTAGAGACGGATGGCAAAAAATAGATGAAATTGACAAGGATACTTACTATTTTATAAACAGAGCCTTTGAGCCAAAGGATTCAGCTGATAATGTGTATAATTCTATCGATTATATTTATCCAAACCAAATAAAAGGCTGGATACAATTTCCTGCTTTTAAACTTTCCCAAAATAATAGCTTGAAACTCGCCGCAGAACCTATCGAAAGGAATACAAAATTGGATGGCAAAACTCCAATACCTGAAAAAAGGGACGATATAAATTTTGCAAAGGATGTGATGATTCATATTGGAGGCCATTATTTAAGAGGCGGCACTGTATATATGGCACAACCTGGTGGAGTAAAAGTTGGAGTAGACTGGCTTGGCGGATCTCTGGGATGCTTTGGCTTTGTAGAAAGTGTTGATATTAAATCAAGTATTGCTTTGGCACAAAAAGCTCATGACGATGATGACTTTGATGACTCTATGTCTGATAAAGAGTGGTATAAAACGGTAGAAACCATTAATACCTATAGAAAACAATATGGTTCCGACTTACTCATCCAAGTAGTTAAAAGAACAAATGCAAAAAAGAGTACCACCTATAAAAAAGAAGATATACTTTGGGAATAAGATTAACAAATAAACAGTTTAAGCTCTTGATAATAGAGTTCCAGGATCAGCCTGTTGAAAGCAAGATATTTATTAAAGTAATGAATATCCTTGCAATTTTATGCCTTATTTTTTTAATTACAGGAGTTATAAGTGTCGTGATTACGGCAATATTTACAGGATGTTTTACATCGGATACTGATAATAATTTAGATTGTCTAAGTAATAGAGAAATTGCCTTTCTTTTTGGGAAAATTTTGTTGATTTTCTTTATCATGAATTTTTTCTTAAGTGTAATTATTCTTCTATTTAAAGCTTCTGAAAAGAATTCTGGTGAATGATCCTGATTAGAGGAGCAATCAATGTACGAATACAGTATTAATGAATAGATTAATTATGAAAAAAATATTAATCATTGCAGGTACAGCAGCAGGCCTATTCTTTTCAGTTTGGGATTCTATGGTGAGTTATGCAGATACTGCTCCTCCGGATAACCCAATAGGAATTGAAATTACTTCCTGGACGTTCTTTAAAGAGAACACTTATATATATGTTCATCGGAGGCATAATAGGATGGGTGATTAGTTTGTTTATCAATACTTTTTCTAAAAAAGATAAAAGCAGAGTTTAATAGAATATAAAAACAGCCAGCATGCAAGAAAACCGGGTAAAACCTTTTCAGAAATATTCAGGGACACATGTTTATCATGTGGAAAACTCGCTTGAATTACAGTTTGGAGAAAAAAAAGGCTTCCATTCTTCCTGCAAACTCAATATACAGGAAACGGAAAATGAAGACCAAACCAAAAACTGGCTGATAGAAAAAATAGAGGACGCTCCCCTCCCATCTGAAAACATCTTTATGGAAATTCTCCAGGAGCTGGAACAAAGTTCTTATCCTGTTGAAGTAAAAGTGGATGAAAAAGGTGTTTTTCTCAGTGCTTCGGACCATCAGAAAATGGTAGAAAGCTGGAAACAGAAAACAGCAGGAATTCAGGAGAAATACCAGAATTCAGACGTGTTCAGAAATCAATACCTGAATGCTCTGGAAGATGAATCACTTTTTTACAGGAACAAACTGAAAGAACCGTTCTGGAACCTTCTCTTCTTTGCACCATCTTATGTAGATAACGGTGAAAAAACACACGAAAAATTTACGTGGAATATCAAAGGAATCGGAGATGTGGAATGCGAAGGAACCATATTAGCCGCACAGAGAGATTATGGTTTTGATGCTTTTTTCACCTCAGAAATCAGCATCCCAACTGATATAAAAGAAGAAATCAACAAAAAATACCAACCCAGAGTAGAGCAGTATAAAGCAACGCTCACCATTCAAATGGAATACAACTCCCCGAAAAGACAGTATTCAAAAAAGAAAGCTGACTTCATCCTTTCGGACGGAGAAAAGATATTATACCGGGAAATAAGCAGTATTATATAACTTTATGAACACATAACATGGCAGATAAAGGATTTATTATTGTAGAAGGCGCTACTGCGTACTGCAGCAGTTCCGTAGCCAATAACTCCAAAGGGACTGCCGTTCCGATGGAAGTAAAAAGCCAGAAAAAAAAACTCGGCAAAAACAAATATTTCGCCCAAAGCAAGCCTATAGCCACCTACCTTGATGATAAAGCAGAAAGCTTCGGCGGCGGTAACGGGTTCGGCAACTGTAAAGGCTCGGATGGGAAGCCTTATCCGTGCAAAGCAAAATGCAGCCTCAAGTATAAAGATTATTATGAGAATGTAGAATTCAATAAAAGCATGAAAATACTGCTAGATGTTTCTACAGCTACCTGCCCGGGATATGGCGTTCCGGGAACTGTTTCCTTTGCCACCACCGGACAGTCTAACAATGTTTCACAGATCGATGTAAAAGAAGCAGATGAATTCTCAGTAGCCAACACATCGCCGCAATGGCAAACAGCTGGTACTTCTTCTACGACAACATCCGTGAATTCCATTTCAATGACGCTTCCGCAATCTGCGGCTAAACCTACCGGAACTTATTATTATTTACAGCTCCCTAAAAATCCTCTGACTTCCTTTTTAAACCCTTTTTCGCCGGATAATATTACATTGAATGCTCAATTTAAAGGCGATGCTACAAAAATTATATGGGCGATTTTCAAAGGTGAAGACACCAAAGACAAAGTGAAAACGTTTATCGGTCTGGGAAGTGTTTTCAATCAGTCATTAAGCAAAACTTTTGACAGTCTTCCGGAAGGAAAATACAGAATAGAAGCCTACGGAAAAAAAGCAGGCGATAAGAACTGTGCAATCATTATTGAAGTCGTAAAAGATTTTGTCAAAAAAATTGTAACTCCGGGAACTTCTACCCTGGTCAATATTCCTATTCCCGTCTCTGTAGAATATAAACTGAGCACCAACGCTGATCAGTTGAAAATTCTGAACGGAACAAGTTTTCTGCCTTTCGCTCAGATCGCTCACTGGAGGATAAAACAAGGAACAACCGTATTGTATAACAGCCATTCAGGGACGGCTTCACCCCATCTTGTGGGCGTAGCAAGAGCCGGAGGACAAACGCTTCTTAGCTTTAAAAATGCGGGGAAATATACCATAGAAGCATTTACAGATCCCAATGATCCCAAACCGGAAACCATAGAAATAAAAATTGAAAATACATTAGGCGTAATGGGTGTCAGCGGAGAACCTGGATTACTTCGTTCCGGAGATGTGCTTAAAATCCAGGCTTCCAAATTCAATGTAGCTTATCTCCCTGCTGCGGGGAAAACGGTTCACTGGTACCTGAAAAAAGAAGGATCAGGAAGAATTACCGCATTCGAAAGCTCGCCTTCATTCAAAACTGCAATCATTAATAAAAGAGCTGATGCGTTCCTCAGTCAGGATGCTCAACTTTCAAGCGGCGATTATCTGGGAAAATATACCGTTGAAGCTTATGCTAATCCTCTTGGAGCGGGAAAACAACCTGCTTTTACAGGATCAGATACTTTTCATTTTGAGATTATCCAAAATGTGATTGACAAATTTACTTTACCCGCCGGAAATATTCCCAAAGGCACTAAAGTAAAATATACAGCTACCGCAAGAATTGCAACTCTAGCCGGAAATGAAGCCATAAAAATAGAAGTTCCGCAGAATGTTACCGACAATGGTGACGGAACTCTTACGTTCAATGAGCTGGGTGAATTTACCCTTTCCGCTTATTTAACCGGCGATCATACTGACAATAAAAAGATTGAAACCAAAATAAAAGTTTCACAACCCGCTATAAAAAGAGCACTCTGGGCCTATGGAACAGGTGTAAAACGTACAGAAACCGGGTTTGGGGAAGACACCTATGGCTTCGTGGAAATTGATGGCCTGCAGAATCAAACCCTGAAAGTAAAAATATGGGTTAAAGGCGAAGGCGACGATTTCTACAAGCAGAAAGAGAAATTTATGCTGGAAGAGAAAAGTGTAACCCTTAACAGTGAAGGCAAAGCTTCTTTCATAATCAACACCACTGAAGATTATAAGAAAAAACTTGATACTGCGATTCCTAAAACAGCAGAAAACCCTACTCCAAAATACCGTCTCGTATTTACCATCGAACTTCAGGCAAGCACTTCAACCGACGTTGTACTGCCGGCCACTATTTCAATAGAAGGGACAAAGCCTGTGGTGATAGATGCTACCACAACGTATCTTGAAGTTCTGGACTCCAATGAAGAACTGGTCATTACATCAGAACAGAAAATTGTGTCTATCATGTTCTCCACTGAAAACGGAAAAGACATCCAGCGCGAACAGACTTTCTACGGAAAAACCCATAAAATCTGGGTACATACCGTGAATATGACCGAAGAAATTCTGAAAATAGATGTTTTCAAGGAAGTTCCCAAAGAAGGCCTTAACGAAAAAGACCACATTATCTACACCCACGAAAGCAAAGAGACCTATAAAGAAGAAAAAACAGGCAAAGACGGTCTGGTAGAAGTTTCTTTCACCGCAAAGGAAGAATGGAAAAACCCGCCAAAGAATTTCGATTATTATATTGCCCAGGTCTCAAGACAGCTGAAAGATCCGGCTGATCCCAATAAAAAAATCTGGAAAGCAGAAAAGCTTCAGGTAACCATCAATGACAGTCTTCCCGCTAATCTGGTACGTACGGAAGACATGGAAAAACTTGGCATTAGAGCTAAAAAACAGGACGGAACTCCATTTACACAAGAGGAAATGCTCGAACTCCGAAAACAGTTTATATTTTATGAAGCCGGCTGCCTAAAGGTATCTCAAAAAGAGACTCCGGAGGCTATTGATAATGATGTGAAGCCGGTGGTGGTGGAAATGGCGGAGGTGAAAAGACAAGGAGAAAACGGATGTCCCCGATGTAAAGCTGAAATCACAGTTGAGATTCTTAAAAAAGTATATAAGAATGCAAAAAATGAAGATTTACAGGAATTAGCATTATCTTTAAACAAATATAGAAATGTTTTTGAATTGAATACCTGTGCAAGAAAGGCCCACTTTTTTGCGCAATCTCTGCAAGAAGCTGGTACCAGTTTAAAAGGAGGACTTCACGGAGAAAGTCTGGATTATCCTGCAGAAGAACTTCCAAAGCATTTCAAGAATTTTAGGGAAAACCCTGAATTAGGTAAACAAAGCCCACCAAATGATTTGGCATACGAGTATGGGCGAAGTTCAAAAAACGGGTATACAGCCAACGAAAAGAAAATTGCCGAAATTGCATATGCGGGACGATTAGGCAATGAATCAGTAGAAGATACCTGGAACTTTAGAGGAAGAGGCTTACTTCAGATAACAGGAAAAGGAAACTATAAAAATGTTCAGGCAAAAATAGATTTAAAAGCTTCTGATTCTGGGGTGAAGATTTCAGAGGGAGTAGATCGGGATTATACTCCAAACGAAGCGGCAGTCACTGGTATGGCTGATTGGTATAAAGATTCAATGTATTTAAAAGCTGATAATACAGGTAAATCCGCTGATGATGTTGTAGTAGATTCTATTATTGATATTTTAAATAGTCTTACTCCTTCAAGGCCGCAGAGAAAAATCTGGTATCGTGGAGGAAAACTGCAAAACTGGGAAGTAAAACCGAATGAATCTATGAAAGCTGTATTTCAGGTAGCAGATTGCAGTAAAGATTCTTCTCTCAACCTTACAGGTGATGCTCCTTGGTTTAAAGTGGCATGGAAAGAATATGAAAAGTATAAGGGATTAAAAGAAATAGACAGCCCTTTAAAAGAAAAAATAACAGAATACTTCGATGTTTCTTCAGCTGCAGGATTAGGATATGATTACAGCAATCCGTGGTGTGGTGCGTTTCTGGCTTGGTGCTTTGATCAAACTCAGGATTTCAAAAGAATAAATACACCGAAAAGTGCCGCTGCTTTTGGATGGAAGGCCACCGCATGGGATAATGGAGAAAATTGCGAAGCTTTTGTTGGAGCTTTGATTGTTTTTGATTTTTCACATGTTGCTTTAATTGCCGGTGAAAATATGGATGGAACAAGATATGTTTATTTAGGTGGTAATCAAGGAAATGGAGAGTCAACAGCTGGCCATCAAAAGATCATCTTAGGATCTGTCGATAAAAAAAGCAGTTCAATTATAGCGATTACTAAACCTAAAAAATATACTATTTCAGAAGACGATAAAAAACTTCCGAAATACGACATCAGTGCAGAGAATTCGAAGGAGAGTTCCAGATAAAAAAAGATAACTTATGAGTGTAAAAACTAAAATCAAGCTTGCTTCTTTTTTTTTGATAATCATCAGCAATTTGAGTTGCCAGGAAAAAAAGCATATAACTGAGAATCATCAAAAAACAATAGGTATGAGTGACAATGTAATTCAAGCAGTTTTAAAAAAACAACTGGAAGAGGGTGCAACTATCTCTATTGATCAAGCAGGAGCAGAACTTCCAAAAACTCCTTTCACATTAGAAGAACTGAATGCATCAGCACAGACTGTAGATGATATTTTAAAATCTAATGGATTTCAGGAATTAAAAGAAGAAGATTTCAATAAAAAAATTAAGAATATATTCGGAAGAATAATAGATACCAAATCTGATACTAAGTTTTTATATTTAAATTTTTTGGATCAATGTGACAGAGAGTTTGTCATGTATAAAAACAACGGTGTAGATTATGCCGGCCTTTATATTGATAAGCCTCGAAAAATCATCACAGAATTTTATTATCTCCCCGAAATTCTGGACTATCAAAAAGAATTTTCTGCCTTGAATGAAATTGAGACAAAAAAAATAATCCGCCATTCAAGTAATCAAAATATGGAAATCGAAATCCCACATTGGAAAGATGTTCCGGATCTTAAAGAGCAACGAAAAAAAAATAATCAGACTATAATCGCCCGAAATATGTATTTATTAAATGATAATAAAACATATATCACTTGGCTTACTGCTCATGATAAAAAATTTATAAAAATGTTAGTGAAAAATTTTGGTTATGATCAAGAACCAAAATTTAATGAGATGCTTATTAATGATTATATTTCAGCCAATGATCAATCTAAAATAGGAGAACTTATTTTTTCAAAAAATTGCAAAAAAGAACTGGAAATTCATGAAGGTATTCTAAAAAGCATTGTTTCCATTTATAAAACGAACTCTAATCCAAAAGACTTGTACGGATTATTAGAATTTTGCAGGAAGCTGCTTAAGAGTGAAGAATTCAATGATTATTCGGAGAAGGAAAAGGTTAAAATGATCGCCTATATAGCCAACACATACGATATTTTATTTAAACAAAACCATAGAATTCAAAATGGCTGGGACTCGAGATGGAATATTCTTGGTGAGTGTTTCGAAGGAAGCTCACAACATACAATAAAATGGTCACAACTAAAAGATGAAATGGTTAAAAACAACTATTATAATCTTCCGAATCTAAAAGACTTGATCAGCTATGCAGAAGGTTTTGACAGTGTTGGCGCACCTGATTAATGCAACATATTAAGGCATAATCAAAACGGTTGTGCTTTATTTATAAAGCGACACATAAAGATGAAAACTATTTTTCTCATACCATCTTCAGAATTAAAAAATTATATACCGGTCAATTTCAGAATGGTTAAAGCATTCTGCATGTTTACTTTTTTCTTATTGGGTCCCAGCTTCTTATTTTCACAAGAGCTGGATCAGGTCATAGTAAAGCAAAATCTGCTCTTTCGAAATCCTCTTACCACAAAGGATTATGGATTACATGGAAATGTAAAAAAATTGGAGAAAAGAACTTCTTTTGCAGACCCAAAAATAAGCACAGTATATGAAACACTCTTCTTTTCCGGCACAGGCCTGCTTACGAAGAAAGCATATTACAGCGAAGGAGAAAAGGAGCCCAATCTAATATATTATTATCATTACAATAATAACAGGCTTGACAGCATAACTAACACTCACCACATAGAAAAGGAAGTTTTTAATTATGATGACCGTAACCGTCTTATTAAAAAAATTACCTACGGAAAATACGACGAAACCAAAGATGAAATAGATGAAGCAGAATCTTTTCACTATAATTCTGAAAATTATATCATTAAATCGGTAAAAGATTCTGCAAACCTTGTTATGGAATCTAAATACAACAAAAAAAAACAGATCATACAGATCAAAAGTTACTATACCAATAATCCTGAAAATATGGCTGTGACAGAATATCAATTCCAAACGTTATATGATAAGCCCGATGTTGTGATCACTAAAAGAAATGAAAAAACTCAAAATACCACTATCTACAAATGTGACATAAAAGGAAACCATATCGAAACAATAACCATCTCTCAGAATAAAACGGCAAATAAAATACAAAATAGTATGATCTATGATCAACACTCTAACATCACATCCAATATCATCTCTGATAAGGGTAATAAAATAAGTGAAACAGTGCAGAAAATAGAATACTATTAATATTCTGTCATTAGCAGGAATTGTATGGAAAAAACAATCTAAAAAATTAATACTGGCATTCCGGAAAGATATAAAACCTGCCTTGTCTGATTTGTGAAAGGAATTTTTTCTAAAACAGCTTAATCCAGCCCTAAAATACACTTTAATTACTGGCGTGTACCGTATTACGTTTTTGTTCATGCATCTCATTAATAATGCTTAAATTTGTCGAAAACCAAAACATATGTCAACAGCAGCAACAGCAAAAAACTCACAGTATTTTATTGACCTTGAAGACAAACATGGAGCGCATAACTATCACCCTCTTCCAGTGGTTCTTGACCGCGGAGAAGGCGTTTTTGTATGGGATGTGGAAGGTAAAAAATATTATGATTTTCTTTCAGCATATTCTGCTGTGAACCAAGGACATTCTCACCCGAAAATTGTAGCTGCTTTAGTAGAACAGGCTCAGAAACTGGCCCTGACTTCAAGAGCATTTTACAATTCAAATTTAGGAGAGTACGAGCAGAAGATCACTTCTCTTTTCGGATTCGATAAGGTTCTTCCTATGAATTCCGGAGCTGAAGCCGTAGAAACTGCCGTAAAATTAGCCAGAAAATGGAGCTACGAAGTAAAAGGTATTGCAGAAAACGCAGCCAAGATCATCGTTTGCGAAAATAATTTCCACGGAAGAACCACCACTATTGTTTCATTCTCCAATGATCCGGATGCCAATCAGAACTATGGCCCTTTCACACCCGGATTTATTAAGATTCCATATAATGATACTGCAGCATTAGAAGAAGTATTAAACAGAGAAGCAGGAAATATCGCCGCATTTTTAGTGGAGCCTATTCAGGGTGAAGCCGGTGTGTATGTTCCGGACGAAGGTTTCCTGAAAAATGCTTCTGAGCTGTGTAAAAAACATAATGTACTGTTCATTGCTGACGAAGTTCAGACCGGTATTGCAAGAACAGGACAACTGATCGCTTGCCACCACGAAAATGTACAGCCTGATATTCTGATCTTAGGGAAAGCCCTTTCCGGAGGAATGTACCCTGTATCGGCAGTATTGGCAAATGATACGATCATGAATGTGATCAAGCCGGGACAGCACGGTTCTACATTCGGAGGAAACCCTATCGCATGTGCTGTGGCAGTAGCCGCTTTAGATGTGGTTGCCGACGAAAAACTGTCAGAAAGAGCAGAGCAACTGGGTCAGCTTTTCCGATCTGAGATCAAAAAAATCATTGAAAGAAACAGTCTTATTACCAAAGTGAGAGGAAAAGGCCTTTTAAATGCGATTCTGATCAACGATACTCCGGATAGCTCTACAGCATGGAATCTATGCTTACAGTTAAAAGAAAACGGTCTTCTGGCAAAACCTACCCATGGAAACATCATCAGGTTGGCACCACCTTTGGTGATTACAGAAGAGCAGCTTTTAGACTGCGTCAGAATTATTGAAAAAACTATCACAGAATTTCGTTAATGAAGTTATCCGTCTGTTATATTGTTCTAAATGGAGAAAGAATCATCGAGCAAAGTATCAGTAGCATCTACGAGATAGCTGATGAGATTATTGTTGTTGATTCTTTTTCCACAGACAAGACCGAAGAAATCTGTACCGGGTTTCCGAAAGTAAAATTTATCAGAAAAAAATTTCTCGGCTTCGGCTGTCAGAAAAACTATACCCTGTCTGAAGCTTCAGGAGAATGGATTCTGTTCCTGGATTCCGACGAAGTTCCGGACGAAACAGCTGTTAATGCTATTAAGGAAATTTTAAAAAGCTCCAATCCTCCTTATAAAGTCTATGAGATCCACTTCAACAATATTCTGCTGAAGAAAACCATTAAATATGGTGGTTGGGGTAATGTTTGGAGAGAAAGATTTTTCAAAAAAGGTCACGGAAAATATACGGATGATCTGGTGCATGAATGTTTTGTCACTCAGGATAAAAAAGGAAAACTGCCCGGAAATATCAACCATTACACCTATAAAAGTATTGCCCATCATATTGAGAAAATCAATAATTACACACAGCTGATGGCAGAGAAAAAAGTCTTGAACGGAAAGTCAGTATCTCTTTTTAAGATCATCTTTTCTCCCTTTTATGATTTTACGAAAACCTATTTTTTAAAACTGGGTTTTCTGGATGGGGTTGCCGGATTTTACATCTCTATTACCGGGGCGTTTTATACGTTCCTGAAATATATAAAGATCAACGAAATCTACAAGTTCAAATAATATCCTTTTAATTAAAATAAAAAACAGCCGGCTGCAATTGATAAGCAGCCGGCTGTTTCTTTATTCCACTGTATTCTGTACAGTTTTAAAAACGCAACCGGTTATACATAGTCGGATGCCCTCTGTTGATCCTTTACTGCCTTTATTCAGTCCTGATTCTTTTTAAATTTGGTTCAGCCAGTCAGCGTTTTAAAGTTAATTTTAATGTATTTTTAAGCTCACGCATCTAATAATTAATTAAATTTGAAAATTGTAACAGATGTCTGTTTATGTAGACTCATTACTATTTAAGGAATAAGTTAGTCAGTAAATAAAAACAATAGAATTATATGGATCGCAGGTAATTTTTATAGGTATAAATTCCATAAAACATGCGATTTTCAAAATTCATATAACCATGCTCAGATTTGTTAAAAGGACACTTGGATTTTCAAAAGAAGAAAGTGTCCGCATCCTTATGTATCATAAAGTTCTTCCGGAAAAAGAAATTTCCGGAAAAGATTGCCTGACCGTATCGGCAGAAAATCTGGAAGAACAATTCCAATACATTAAAAATCATTACAATACCCTGTTCTTTAATGATCTTAGCACTAGCAGCCAGCTGAAACATAAACTTATCCTCACTTTTGATGATGGCTACCTCAACAACCTTCAGTATCTGGTTCCTTTATTGGAAAAATACAGGTTGAAAGCGACCATTTTCATTCCCACAGGGCTTATTCATAAAGATCTGACGGACAAAAAGCGTGAAATGATGACGTTTGACGAGATCAGGTCACTCAATCCTGAATACGTAGAGATTGCACTGCACAGTCATGCCCACAGGAATTACTCACAAATCTCTCTGCAGGAAGCCGCTGATGACCTTAACGAAAACATCCGGACTCTGGAGGAGAAAAAAATTCCTTTTACCAAGGTACTCGCCTATCCTTATGGTAAGTTTCCTAAAAAGGGCGAACAAAAAAAGGCATTCTTTTCCATCCTTGAAAAAGCCGGTATTACCTCAGCAGTTCGTATTGGAAACAATATTGCCTATTTTCCTTGGAAGAATAAATTTGAGATCAAAAGAATCGATATCAAAGGGGGTGACAGCTTCGAAATTTTTAAATGGAAATTGAGACTGGGAAAAATCAAGCTTTAATTCAACAGTTCAGCGTAAAGTTTTTCATAGGCACCGGCCATCTCCAGATATCCGAATTTCAGTGCCCTTTCTTTTAATTGTGAAGCATATTGATCTGTTTTAGATCCATAAGTCTGCATTCCGTGAGCATAAACATGCTGCATATGTTCCGCTGAAAAGTCATCAAAATAAAAAGCCAGATCACCACCTATTTCAGGAAGACTCGTCAATTTGCTTAAAAACACAGGTTTTCCAAAATACATAGCTTCTACGGGTGGAATACCAAAACCTTCCGCCATAGACGGATGACAATAGGATTCACAGTGCTGCAGAAGAAAATATTTATCGTTGTTATCTATATTTTCAAGGATGTGTACCCTGTTTTCCAATCCCAGCGTTTTTATTTTTTCTAAAAACTTCTCTTTATAGGCAGATTTTGCTGAAGAAGTTACCAATACAAGTTCCCGGTCATTTTTTGAAATAAGATCCAGAAGAACTTCCTGATTTTTTTTTGGGAAAAGCACTCCAATGTTTAAAATATATTTTTTCCCGATAAAGCTGTACTTATTTTCAGAAGTGAACGCTGTGGCTTCAGGGAAAATCAGTCCGTTGTAGATCACTTCTACTTTTACATTATTTTTTAGTGTAAAAAGTTTTCTGTTTTTAAGAAAGTCTTCTTTTACAAATTCTGAGATACAAACCACGGCATCTGCATTTCCTATGTTTTTCTGAACAAGTCGGGTACTTTTTGCTATTTTTTGTTCAGAACTGTTATCGTGCAGAAAATTGAGATCATGGAGTGTCACTACTTTTTTCTGACCGCTTTTTATGGTATGAAAATAGTCAGAAAGCTGGTGAGTTGTATGAATAAGTGAAAAAGATCCCGTGCTAAAAGAAATTTTCTTTTGCCAGAACTTCCAGTTAATTATTTTAAAGTTTTTTTTTGTCTGCGGAATATTTTTTTTGGGGCCGTAAAAAGTATACTCGAAATCAGAGGCTTTCTCGTCCAGACCCTTTATTAATGAAACACATACGTTAGCAATTCCCGACTTCGGATACTTCAATCTTTCAGCATCAATTAAAATTTTATGTGTCATTATAGCTAAGCTTTGCATCAAAAATATAAATTTAAATATGAAATTTTTATTTTTGCAGTATGAAAATTTGTTTAATCAGCTTCGATTTCTGGCATTATGATGAACACATAGTGGAAAAACTGAGTGATAGAGGCATTCAGGCATGCCATATCAACATTGGAGCCTTTACCCATAAAAATACTGGTGAGCGTATAAAAAACACTTTCAGTAAAATTTTTCTGGGCAAAAACCCGAAATATTACAAAAGACAAAGTTTCATACTTGAATCTCTGGAAAAAATTGGAAAACAGGATCAGATCCTGGTCATCAATCCTGAAGCTATTGATGAAAGCATCCATCAGAAGATCAGAGAATATGCAGACCGTAACATTGCCTACCTGTACGACAGCATGGCCAGAAACCCCGCGACACATCTTCTGCATTACTTCGATACCATATTTTCCTTTGATGACAATGATGTGAAAAATTTCGGATTCGAAAAAATCACCAATTATAATTATCTCGATCATGTTCCGGCCTCGAAGCAACGTCCGAAATTAGATCTCTTCTATATTACGTCTTATGACCAGAAAAGACTTTCTGCTTTAAATCTGCTGATCAACAGGCTCTGCCCGATGAAAATAAAATTTGAAGTGTATATCGCAGGCAAGAAAGGATGGAAAAATAAGCTGAATCAAATCATTGACAAAAAAAATATTGACATTTTAAAATTCGGAAGAAAAAAAATACCGCACCACGCCCTTCCGACTTATTATAAGAATACGAAAGTCATCCTGGATCTGATGCGTGCCGACCAGACCGGACTCAGCTTCAGGATATTTGAAGCCATGGCTCTTGAGAAAAAAGTCATCACTGACAATCCAACCATTAAAACGTACGATTTTTATAATCCCCATAATATTCTGGTGCTGGATAAGAATTTCCGCAATGTAAAAAAAGAATTTTTCAATACGCCATACGAAAAACTGCCTGAAGAAGTTTATTATAAGTATACACTAGACCATTGGGTAAACACTGTATTTAAACTGAATTCATGAAAGAAATAAAAAATGTACTTATTGTAACCCGGGAATATAAATCTTCCCGCACTCCCAAAGTAGGTGGTACAGGCGTTTTTTATAAAAATTTATGTGCAGAACTGGTAAAGAGAGGAATCTCGGTACATGTTTTCCTGATCTCCAAGTATGCATTTGATATAGAGGAAGAGGGTGTAAAGATTCATTCTGTCAAAGATATTTTCAAAGCAAATCCTATTCTTGAGCTCGTAAGGTCTTTTACAGGAAAAATAAAGGCTCTTGAACAGATTCATTTTAAAACTTATTTATCTGAGAAAAAAATAATAGCCGACAAAATAAGTACCTGGATCAAAAAAAACAATCTTCATTTCGATATTGCAGAAACGCATGATTTTGATGGTCTGGCGCTTTCTATTCCCGAAGAACTTCCGTATGTGATCAGATGCCACGGCTCGTGGTCTGTTCTGGAGAAATATTTCGGATATAAAAAAGTTCATAAGGGAAGAATTTTCTGTGAAAAAGCAGCTTTTAAAAAATCTAAAAACATAATTACGATCTCAAAATACAATGAGACGATCAATAAAAGCCTGTTCGGGATCAAAAATCCAAAACTGATCTACAACGGCATTGATGAAAAATTCTATAAACCCCAGGAAAATGTGGAAATTATTCCTAAGTCTGTTTTCTTTTTAGGAAATGTCTCCTTTGAAAAAGGGGCGGAAACGCTGATCAGTGCTTTCGTTGAACTAAAAAAAAATCACCCGGAAGCATCGCTTCATTTTATCGGCAATCCAAATCATTATCCTACGTATATCAAAGAGAATATCCACGATCCGGAGATTCAAAAATCAGTTCATTTTTATGGCAATAAACCGGGAACGGAAATTGTACAGCTCATCAGCAACGCAGAGGTGGCCTGCTTCCCCTCCAAAGGTGAAAATTTTAGCTTATCTTTGCTGGAAGTAATGGCGATGCAGAAACCCATTGTATGTTCTTCTATAGACTCGTTTAAAGAGATCATACAAGAGTCTGTAAACGGCCTTGTTGCTGAGGAAGACACCTTCCATGAAAAGATAAGTCTCATTTTTGAAGATGATGATCTGAGAAACAGGATATCACTGAATGCCCGGAAATTAATAGAATCCAAATTCGGCATTGATATAATGGTTGATGAGACCATACGTTACTATCAGGAAATCATATAGAGAATAAGTTTTCTATATCTCCGGAAATAACAACCGAAATTCTTAGGTCATCCCAAGTTTAAGAGTATGAATGCAAAGGAACAAATTGAAAATTTAGAACAACAGCTTAAAGCACTTAGAAAAAAATATTATATCAAGTCTTTTTTCAGAAGAGCCAAAAGACTCGTAACTGATTTTTTGACGCTGGATTCTATACCCTCTGAGTATTGTGTGGAAAGAATCAGGATCACCGAAAAACAGGAGGCAGAACTTTTTCTTCCTAAAACTTTTGATGCTCCCCAGGTTTCTGTAAAAACACCTAAGAATGCCATAGAAATTTTTGCGCTTCAGGATGTACTCTGTATTCCTAATTCCACGTACTTTTTAAACCTGAAAAAAGATAAAATCTTTTACGAAAGATGGCATGATGACGACAGGATCACCTACGTATACAATACCAATAATCTGTTGCAGCATTCTATGACCCTTGCGAAAGTAAGAAATCATAAGAATGTATATTATGACGAGGAAGCCATTTTCCTGGGCGGAACTTTCACATTCAACTATTATCATTTTCTGGTAGACATTCTGTCTAAAGTTGAGTTTTTCCAGTATATTCCTGATGCCAGGAATAAGCTGATCATTATAGATCAGGATGTACAGAAGGTTGAAAATCTGAAAGATCTTCTGATGTTTTTTCTCAAGGATTATAAAATTATATTCCTCAGCCACGAAAAGAATTATTACCAGTTTAAAAAGCTGTGGCATATCACCAGTACCAATTATGCGGTCCCGAATATTATGCCGGGCGTAAAATATGAAGCCGGATTTGCCAAGTTATCCAAATCTTCTCTGCAGTATCTCAGACAAACAGCCTTTGATAATTTAGACCTAAGTAAAGTCCGCATCGAACCTGTTAAAAAAATATTCATTTCAAGGAGATCTCAGTATAGAAAATATAACGATGAGGAGATTTTTGAAACGGCAAAAAAATATGGGTTTGAAGAAGTTTTCTTTGAAGACCTCAACATTCACGAACAAATCTACATGGTCAATAACGCTGATTATATCATAGGACCAAGCGGAGCAGCCTGGACCAATGTTTTATTTGCAAAACCCGGAGCCAAAGGCCTCAGCTGGTTCAGTTCGGTATGGGGAGATTTTGCCATTTTCTCTACATTGGCCAAAGAAGTGAATTTTGATCTTAATTTTTATATTTATCCGCAGGATTACGAAGGATTCCATGAAGACTACAGGTTGGATCCTGAGATTTTTGATCAATATCTAAAGCAGTTATTCAACTTACCTTCTACGGAAATTCAGAGTTATTCGTAATCTGTTACCTGACAAATAACTCACCTTTAGTAAACCTGTTAAAACAGAAAGCAGATTTAAATAAATTCAAACGTATTAGTTTAGACATCAATTATTTGAAGGGAAAATAAATATATCCTTTTATTTGAATTAATCTTAATTTGTTTTCCCGTTGTATTCAAAAATAATGTAAATTTCCCGGGTCAAAAAGAGATCTCTAAACAAGGTCATTTTTGACTTGTTTTTGTTTATAAATCAGTCTGTTATCTAAAAAAAACACACGCATGAAAGTGATTTTTACAGGTCTTTTATTATTCAGCTCCTTTTTTTACGGGCAGTTTTCTGATAATTTTAATAATCATGACCTTTCAAAAGCTCCGGAAGAATGGGCTGTTTTAAGAGGGACAAATGACGCTGGGGATGATTTTAATAACTGGCAGTTAGAGAGTCTGAATAAAGATGGATCTGAAAAATGCTTCTTTGTAAGATATGAGAATTCAGGTGAACTCAATGAAGACTGGCTGATTAGTCCCAAAATAGATTTAACCGGTTATGAGGGAAATTTTCTCACATTTTTGCAACACAACTCATTTGTTGGCAATTCCACAAAATACGAAATCAAAATATCCACAGATTCACAACTCGATCGTGATCAGTTTCAAACTGTCGCTTCTTATACCGATGCATCATTCGGCAAAAATTTCAGTCTGAAAAGAATCAACATTTCGAAATTTGACAAGAAGAAAATCTATATTGCATTTGTAAAGAAAGATGATGATGGCAATAACTGGTTTATAGATAATGTATCGGTTAAAGGAAAACCGGTATCTGAAGATAGCAAACCATTATTTTACCCTAACCCAACTTCAGGAGAACTTAATACAGAAAAAACCGTTACATCTCTCCAGGTATTCAGTATGGATAACAGGCTTTTAAAAACCTACTCGGATATTAACTCCATTAACATCTCCGATCTGCCGGCTGGAATATACCTCCTGAAAGGAACCTATGAAAATAAAGAAGTTTTTGAACAGAAAATTGTAAAAGAGAATTAACGATGTCCAGAACTAAAGTACAGATCTTTGCAGGCTTTATTACCCTGTTTTTACTTCAGAATTTCACCTTTGGACAAAACTATTTAGTGGGATTTTCAAAAGAATCTATCAATCCAAATGCTACTATATTATCATCTCCCCTTGCAGGCTTCGGTGATCCCAAACAGGGAAGATTCAGCATCAGCTTTCAGGAAACAGGCATAGCGCAAAATGCTGTAGCCATGTGTTCTTCTGATACAAAATTCTATATGGCGACAAGTGACAACCAGCTTTGGCAGGCTGATATCAACGCCAGTACACCCAATTGGGTTTCGATAGGAACTGCTTATTATGTAACCGCATTGGCCTATGGAAACGGCAAGCTGTACGGCACAGATAAATACAATAAGCTGTGGACCAAAAAAGCAGATGAAAATGACAGTCCATGGACTAATATTGGATTTGCCTATGAAGTCACCGGGCTTACTTTTCTCAATGATAAACTGTACGGAACCAAGAAAAACAATACGCTTTGGGTAAGAGATACAAGCCCATTTAATGTGCCCTGGAAAAATATAGGAAAAGCCAATTCTGTACGTTCATTAACCAATGATGGAACGAACTTGATTGCTTTATCTAAATATGACAATGATTTATGGACAAGAAGTACTTCATCATTTAACGAAAGCTGGTCAAAAATAGGAACTCCTAACCGCACTACTTACGGTACCTATTTATCCAATATTACCTATACCAACAATAAATTATACGCAACTTCCAACAAGAACAAACTCTACTATGCTCAGCATAGCCAAGCACCAATCTATGCATATGCATCTTATTTTGAAAAAAATTCGAAAAAAGCACTCATTATTACGCTGGATTTATGTGGTATAAATTATTCTTTTTCACGTAAGATAAAGTCTGAAATAAAAAATGCATTTAATATCGATGAAAATACAATTTTAATTAACTGTTCCCATACCCACTATGCACCGGTAGCTCAAAACTATTCCTGCATGCAGGATTTTTACCACAATCCTGATCCCAAATATCTTGATATCGTAAAAAATTCTGTTTTAGTGGCTACCCAAAATGCAATTAACAATAAAACAGAAAGTAATTTAAGCTTTGTAAAAGGCAAAACCAATATAGGATACAACAGAGCAGACATTTCTAAAGACCTAGATAACAATATTACTATGGTGATGGCAAAACAGAGCAATACAAATGCTTTGAACGGTGTGATTATGAGTGCAAGTACCCACCCTGTGTGGCATAGTCAGGCACGTGATTTTGTTACTATTTCATCAAATTATGTAGGCGCTACAAGAGATAAACTCGGTATATTAAAGAATATTAACAATGTACAGCTGATGCAGGGATGTGCAGGTGATATTAATCCTTACAAAACAGATACTCCGGATCAAACGGCTACTAAACTGACTCAGGATTTCAGTAATTTATTTTCTTTATCTTCATCAGATGTGACCGGGGAAATTACTGTTAAATTCGACTCAATTGCCGTACCTCTCAATAATTTCACCTTCAATAAGGCGGTAAGTATAAAAAAAGCCAACACAGGAAAATACGACCAAACCTCCGAAAGAAACGTAAGATGGGCCAATAAAATTATTCATCAGTATACGTCCGGCACACTTGCTAAATCAGCAATGGTTTATATTCAAATTTTAAAAATTGGTGACTGGAATATTATCGCCCTGAGCCGGGAAGCCGTTTCTCAATATGCAATTGATTTATACAGCCATTTTAATCCTATGAAATTAACGGTATTGGGATATTCCAATGATGTATCCAGTTATCTTCCCGTAAAGTGGCACATCAAAAAAGCTGTTCCTAACTATGAGGGATATGAAAGTTTTTTTATTTACGGGCAAAGCGGGGTCCCTGTAGATAATGTGGAAGACCTTATATTAGCAAAAATATACACCATGATGCAGTAATAGCCAGAAAAGATCAAAGCCTAAAAGGCTGTTATTTTTATGAGACCCCGAAATCTTTCATGAATATTACCCATCAAATTATAAAATTTTCGCCAGAGAACCTGAGCAATTATTCAATATACAATCCGGTTTCAAAGGATCAATCATATTTTTTCATTTACTTTAGAAAATATTTCAAACCAGGTAGAAATACTGAAGTAAAATGAAATGTTTTTATTAACAAAACATGAAAAAATCACGATAATAGTAATAATTCTATGACGACGAATAAAGATAAGGGGATTCACTATATTAACGGTTGTATACTATTTTTTATAATTGCATATATTATTTATGGATTTCTCAATCAGAAACAGATAAAAAAAGAAAATGGGTTTGGATGGGATGGAGTCTATTATAATGCAGCACATCAAACATTCTCGAATAAAGAAAATGAAGTTTACAAAAGTAATGAGTATAATAATACATATTATGAATTGTACAGCAATGCAGATCCGTTTAATAAAAGAATAGGAGTTCCACAACTGACCTCAAAATTACCTTTTGATTCTGTTTTTAGTTTTAAATTAATCAATCTTATTGCATTTTTCTTAGGGCTCGTTATCTTATGCTATAAGTGGAGTAAAAAAAACTTAACCATCGCATTAGTTTTTATTTTTTCGATAATAGTAACTCCACAAATGCCATTTAGACTTACTCTTTTCTATCCGTTTTCTGTGGATGGAGTTCAGTTTCTGTTTATTGCTATAATGATTTTTTTTTATGAAAAGCCACTATATGTGATATTGGCCAGTATATTCTTCATGCCTTTCAAAGAAAGTACTGTTCCCATCTGCTGTATTTATTTAGGAACCCGATTTTTAATGAGAAGAAAACTTAAATATCTCCTTTACACGATTCCTGTTCTACTTCTTTTTTGGATGTATCTAAAATTAGGTTCAAAGATATTTGGTTTTGACAGCGATAGTAATGGACTGGCTATCATTAAATATTTTTTCATCCAGTTTTATGGTACTATTACAAATACAGTTAAGCTTGTTGCCTGCTTTTTCATCGTATTTTCTTTATTCTTATTTATAAAGAGAAAATTTTCAGAACAAACCTTATTTTTCATTTTTCTTATTGCACTTCTTTCAGTTTCCGGATCTGATATTACCAGAATATTCTGCGTAGCACTTCCTTTTCTTTTTGATGAACTGATCAATAATGACAAGAGAAAGAACGTTTTTCTTTACTTAATAATATTAATTATCTCTCTCCCTTATAAATTTATATTTACAATTCTTGAATTTCATGATAATAACAAAATCGGTGAAGGTTTTTTTATCACGAATTTAGAATATCAGGAAGTTAATAAAAGTATTATTTTTTTAGTTTATTTTGCAGTCTGTAATTTAATCCTGTTCTTTTATTTAAGAAACTCAAAACTAAAATGGTTACAGTAGGATAATAACTCCCGAATTCATCAGACTTATTATTCTCGTTTATTTACAACAATTAAAAATGCTTTCCACAGGAAATTAATAAACAATGAATACCCCACCACTAGTAAGCCTCATCATCATCACCATGAACCATGAAAAGTTCATCGAACAGGCATGCATGTCTGCCATTTCGCAGACTTATCCCAATTATGAAATTATTCTGCTGGATAACGCTTCGAAGGATAAGACCTTTGAAAACGCAGAACGCGTGCTTTCCCAATTTGGGCAGCATTATAAAATGATCAGGAATACCGAAAGTTTTGGTGTGGCAAAAAATATCAATATCGCCGTTTCCGAGGCTTCGGGAGAATATGTTTCCCTGCTTTCCGGAGATGACTGGTATACGGAAGACAGTCTGGCAGAGAAGGTAGCTTACATTCAGGAAAATCCGGTAGACTTTATCCTTTCGGACGGATATAAATACTATCAGTCTGAAGATACCACAACAGATGCCTACACGCCGAAAGAGAAAAAACAGGTCATAGACAGTCTCCACAATTTTTTCCATGAAAATGTTTCCGAAAACAAAACTTCCAATGTAGGAACGTTCGTAAAAACAGAACTGCTTATAAAATATCCATTTGATGAAAGCATCAATACGGAAGACTGGGACATGAATCTGAGACTGACTTCTAAAGGATATAAAATTGGATTTATAGACAAAAAACTCTTCTACTACAGAATTCTTTCCACCAGTCTTTCAAGAAACTGGAAGCTGATGAAAGATTCTTATGAGAAAGTGTCCCATAAATACATCGATTATATCAAAGCTGATCAGGAGCTTTATAAAAAATACAGACTTAAGCTCATCCATTTCAAGTACGAGATCCTTTTATCGGAAACGCATTCAGAATCTGAAAAAGAAAAACTGCGAACAGAATGGAAAAAAGAAAAGTATAAGGTTAAATATAAAAACCCGGTCTTGTTCTTTAAACTTTTGATGCTTAAAAAATAGATGAAGAGATGGAAGTCTGAAGCAGGAAGTTATTCAAGCCCAAATCAGATTTTTATTCATTCTTGAAACTCATATCATTAAATTTTAGGGTTACTGTTAAAAATTATCGTTCAATAATAGCTTCAAGCCTTCCGTTTAAAGCTTCCAGCCCTATTATCCTAATTTTCATAACCCGAACTCAGGTAATTTTAAGTAAATTTGCTCCAAAATTTTAATTGAAATGGAGAAAGTAAGAGTTCGTTTTGCTCCAAGTCCTACCGGACCTTTGCATTTGGGAGGCGTAAGAACCGCATTATATGATTATCTTTTTGCTAAAAACAAAGGTGGTGAATTTGTCCTTCGAATAGAAGATACAGATACAGCAAGATATGTAGAAGGAGCTGAAGAGTACATCGAGGAAGCTTTAGAATGGTGCGGCATCATTCCTGATGAAAGTCCCAAGAAAGGAGGAAAATTTGCGCCTTACAGACAGTCTGAAAGAAGAGATATCTACGACAGATATACAGAGCAGATCCTGAAAACAGACTACGCCTACATCGCTTTTGATACCCCTGAAGAGCTTGATGCCGTTCGTGCAGAGTTCGAAGCGAAAGGAGATGTTTTCTCTTATGACAACAAAACCAGAAACCGACTGAGAAACAGTCTTGCCCTTTCTGAAGAAGAAGTTCAGAAATTACTGGATGAGAAGACCCCTTATGTGGTACGATTCAAAATGCCAATTGACAGAACTTTAAATCTTGAAGACATTATCCGTGGACATTCTTCAGTAAACACCAATACTTTGGACGATAAAGTTTTGGTGAAGAACGATGGAATGCCTACTTATCATTTCGCCAACATCATCGATGACCACGAAATGGAAATTTCTCACGTGATCCGTGGTGAAGAATGGCTGCCTTCTTTAGGTTTACATACTCTACTGTACGAAGCAATGGGTTGGGAAGCGCCTCAGTTTGCCCACCTTTCACTGATTTTAAAACCTGACGTTTCAACGTTAATCAATAAAGAGAATATTGATAGTATTACAAAATCTTTCACGGAAGAATTTGTAGCCAAAAACAATGAGTTTTCTTTTGAAGAATCTGCAGCACTTATTAAATCTTTCTTTTCTGAGGTAAAAAGCCCAAGATTCAAATCTATGTTAGGTGAGAATGAAAAAGACAATTCATTAACCGCTTCTGTAAAACAATTTTTAAAGAAAGGACTTTCCGGAAAATTAAGCAAAAGAGATGGTGATAAATTCGGATTCCCTGTATTTCCATTAAACTTCACAGATCCTAAAACAGGAAATGTATCTAAAGGGTACAGAGAAAGCGGGTATCTTCCAGAAGCATTCATCAATATGGTTTCTTTATTGGGCTGGTCTCCTGCCGACGATAAAGAAGTTTTATCTCTTGATGAAATGGCAAAAGAATTTGATTTAAATAAAGTTCATAAGGCCGGCGCAAGGTTCAGCAAAGAAAAATCAGAATGGTTCAATCACCAGTATATCCAATTAAAATCTGACGAAGAATTGCTTCAGATTTTAAAAAGCTCAGATTTAAATATAAACATGGAAGATGAAAAGCTCCTAAAGATCATCGGTTTGATGAAAGAAAGAGCTACCTTCCCGAATGATATCTACGAAAACGGAAAATTTTTCTTCGAGGCGCCTGCTTCTTATGATGAGAAAGCATCGAAAAAGGCATGGAATGAAGAGACGTCTGCCATTTTAGGAGAATTCGCGGAAAACCTTGGTACCATTGAATATACCTCAGAAAACATCAAGCAGGCTATTCACGATTTCGCGGAAAACAAAGGCCTGGGGATGGGAAAAGTGATGATGCCACTCCGTTTAGCCTTAGTTGGAGAACTGAAAGGCCCGGACGTTCCGGATATCATGGAACTTATTGGAAAAGAGGAAAGTATCTCCCGAATAAACAATGCTATCAATAATTTTAAATAGTTTTTCATAATTTTTCATAAATTTGAAAGATTTAATTTACTTCAAGAAATGGAATATTTAAGTTTCGAACTTCCTATAAAAGATCTAATGGATCAACTTCAGACTTGTTCTTTAGTAGGAGAAGAAAGTGGTGTTGATGTAAAATTAGCATGCAGCCAGATTGAGGATAAGATTTTGGAAAAGAAAAAAGAAATCTACCAAAACCTCACGCCTTGGCAGAGAGTACAACTATCCCGCCATCCGGATCGTCCTTATACAATCGACTATATCAACGGAATGGTAGATAAAGGAAGTTTTCTGGAACTTCACGGAGACAGAAATTTCGCAGATGACCCTGCAATGATCGGCGGTTTGGCGACATTGGACGGTCAGAGAGTAATGATCATCGGAACCCAGAAAGGGAGAACAACCAAAGAAAGACAGTACAGAAGATTCGGAATGCCGAATCCGGAAGGATACAGAAAAGCTTTGCGACTGATGAAGCTTGCTGAGAAATTCAATATTCCTGTAGTCACTTTAGTAGACACACCTGGAGCTTATCCTGGACTGGAAGCTGAGGAAAGAGGACAGGGTGAAGCGATCGCCAGAAACATTTTTGAAATGGTTCAGCTTAAAACTCCTATTTTCACTTATATCATTGGTGAAGGAGCAAGTGGTGGAGCTTTGGGAATAGGCGTAGGGAACAAAGTATACATGCTAGAAAATACATGGTATACTGTAATTGCTCCTGAAAGCTGTTCTTCTATCTTATGGAGAAACTGGGATCACAAGGAAGATGCAGCCAATGCATTGAACCTAACCCCGAAAGATGCTTTAAGAGAAAAATTCATTGACGGTATTATTGAAGAACCACTTGGAGGTGCTCAGTATGATCCGGAAACAGCTTATCTGAATCTGAAAAATTCAATTTTACAGAATATCAAAGCTTTTTCAAAATTCTCAGGACAGGAACTTGAAACCCAAAGGCAGGAGAAATTCATTGCGATGGGACAATTTAAAGGATAAAAAATTAAAAACGGTTAAGAAATATATTTCTTAACCGTTTTTGTTTATAGTTTTCTTCTTATGGGTATTATTCAGCTACATTCAGGGCAATCTCAATATCTTTATCGATCTTTTTCAGAGAAGAGTACTTAGCATCACACACCATGGTCGTCAGTACGTATTCCCCCTTATCGATCAGGATGAAATTCTCTCCTCTGGCAGGAACAGTCAGATTATAATATTTTTTGCCACTTATTTTTACAATCAGATTACAGCTCGATCTGTTTTTGATATTGATGTAAGCATCATTTTTACTGATGTCATTATTAAAAAGATGGGTAAGCATGGCAGCTGTTCTTTTGTTTTCCTCACTGGGTTCCGCTTTGCTACTCATTTTTCCGGTACTCTTCGCAGATCCTACAGAAGCGTAGTTGACCATTCTTTCGGGTTTTGTAGCCGTACTAGTTGTAGTTGTAGGGGTGGCTGTATTGGCTGCCATTGTTTTTCCGTTGTTCAGTTCGTTATTCTTAACGATTTTTTCAATTTTCTCCTTGCTGATTGGTTTAATCGTAGGTTTAGCTTCAGGAGAATTATCTGCCATGATCATTTCGATCAGTTTTCTTTTAAAGTAATCTGATTTGGCATGTCCCGGGTTTTGTTTCAGGAAACCGGCGATCACTCTCGCCTCTTTTGAAGCTTCCGCATCCTGTTCTGTATAGATGATCACTGTTTCTTTTTCTACCACAGCTTTGGATTTCGATTTTTTCTTTTTTTGGGAAAAACCTAATGCAAAAATGCAGAGAAATATCAATAGAAAGATTTTTTTCATTAATCAAGTCTTTAAAATAGTATTAAATATATCAATAACGTGAAAAGTCATTTTTTAGTTTATCATTAAAATCATTATCTTTGCCCTGCTCTAAAATTAAGCTAAAAATTAATACTAATCTTAAATAAAAAATAATAGATATTATGTCTTATACACCAGTTGCTGCAGACGTAGCGAAATTAAGAAACCAAACAGGTGCAGGTATGATGGACTGCAAGAAAGCTCTAGTTGAAGCAGAAGGAGACTTCGAAAAAGCAGTAGATATCCTTAGAAAAAAAGGACAGAAAGTAGCTGCAAACAGAGCTGACAGAGAATCTTCTGAAGGTGCGGTAATCGCTAGAGTAAACGAGGATAACACTTTAGGTGTTGTAATCTCTCTAAACTGCGAGACTGACTTCGTTGCAAAAAATGAGGCTTTCATCGAGCTTGCTTACGAATTAGCGGAAATGGCTATCTTCGCTGCTACCAAAGAAGAACTTTTAGCTACAGATTTCCACGGACTTACTGTTGCTGAAAAACTAATCGAGCAAACAGGAGTTATCGGTGAGAAAATCGAGATCGGTGCATTCGAAAGAATCGAAGGACCGTTCCTTGGAGCTTATATCCACGCTGGAAACAAAATTGCTGCTATCACTGCCCTTTCTGCAAAAGTAGACGGAGCTGACGAAGCTGCTAAATCTGTTTCTATGCAGGTTGCTGCAATGAACCCTATCGCTTTGGATGAAACAAGAGTTTCTCAGGAGACAATCGACAAAGAATTAGAGATCGAAAGAGAACTTCTTATAAAAGAAGGTAAGCCTGAAAACATTATCGACAACATCCTTAAAGGTAAGATGCAGAAATTCTACAAAGACAACACATTGGTACACCAGTCTTTCATTAAAGACGGAAGTATCTCTGTTGCTGACTATGTAAAATCTGTAAACGCAGACCTTAAAGTAACAGGATTTGTAAGAATTAGCTTAGCTTAATCTCTTTCAAAGAAAAATACGGATCCCGGTGAATATTCACCGGGATTTTTTATGGAATCATGCGCCGTTGTTAACCTAATATGAAGCTAATCTTAAATATTCAACAACTTAACCGTAAGTGTCTATTTGTGAAATATTTTAAGCTATAAATAGATTATTAATGTTTAAATTTGCTGCCCCTTATAATAAAGCATGAAAAAATTTCTACTAGCTATTTGTACTTTTCTTTGTTTAATCGTTAATGCGCAGTTGGATACCGAGCACTGGTTTGCTCCCATGTCTGCCAGCTCTCTTCAGGGAACACCCCAATGTTATTTATATCTGTCAACCAATGAAACGGTCCCGTTCTCCGTACAGGTTTCCAATAATAACGTAGTATTTTCTACCGTACAGGTGAGTAAAGGAAATCCTGTACAGTTGACCGTTCCCAGCAATTATATGATTGCTTCCACTCCCAATAACTTATTCACTCAGAACTCAATGGGGCTGCATGTAAAAGGCAATAAAAAATTCTTTGCCAACTTCAGGTTTTCAGTTCCCAGCCAGGCAGAAATCATTACTTCGAAAGGATTGGCAGGTATCGGAAAAACTTTTTTCATAGGAACAGCACCTACTACCTCCCCAAAAGATTATGTAAACTCCACTCTGGGAGTCACAGCTACGGAAGATAACACCACAGTAACTTTATCCGGATATAATTCTGATGTTGTTTTCTCTGATGGCAGTATAATGCCAACCAGAACATTTACTATTAATAAAGGAAAATCCTATGTCATTGATGTCATAAGTGATATGGGGGGAGCCAGTAACAGAAAAGGACTATTAGGAGCAAAACTTGTTGCTAATAAGCCTGTATCTGTAACGAACGGAAACTTCAACGGTCTTTATACCACCCAGAACAACAGCAACGTGGATATTCTGATGGATCAGGCAGTTCCTGTGGATAGATTGGGGAAAGATTTTGTGATGGTAAAAGGAAACGGTCCTGCGAGTGTAGGGATGGAAAAAGCAATGATCATTGCTACAGAAAACAACACTACTCTTATCGTAAACGGAAACCCTGTACCGGGCGTTAATCTTAATGCAGGAGGATATTACATGATTGAAGGCACCAGCTATCTCAATCAGGGTAACGGACATTACAATATGAATATTTCCGCGAGCAAAAACGTCTACGTCTATCAGCTTCTGGCCGGAGCTTCCGGAAGTACGGTATATCAGACCGGAGGTATGAATTTCATCCCGCCGTTAAGCTGCTTCTTACCTAAAGAGATCAATGAAATAGGTTTTATTAATAGAATTGGAGGAACTTATTACGATACAAAACTTAATATCATCACGCAGGCAGGTGCGGCTGTAACGCTGAACGGCAATCCTGTTGCTGCGGCCACAGGTCCTTATCCGGTAACCGGAAATCCTGGATGGGTCACTTATTCCGTAATGAATGTTTCCGGAAATGTTACCATCAATTCCACAAAACCTGTCACGGCAGGAATTGCTGCAGGAAGCGGTGCTGTAGGATATGGAGGATATTTCGCGGGATTCTCTTCAGTCCCGGCCATTACAAAAACAGGGGACTGCTATGCAGGAATACGTCTTGAAGTGGACAACAGCTATGATGCGTACCAATGGTATTTCAATGGTGTTTTAATTCCAGGAGCCACTTCTTATTTTATTAATCCTGAATTATACGGAGCGGGAACTTATACTTGTTTTATCACCAAAAACAACTGTGAATCAAGAATGACTTCCGAATACGAATATACATTATGCCCACCGATATCTACAACCACTTATAATATAGGATCATGTAATACAAAAGTGATCACGCCAGTTTTTACCACATCGGCGCAGGCCATCGTTCCTTCCCATACGAGCATTATTGCCCAGCCAACCAATGGTACCGCCACAGTGAATGCTATGACAGGACAGATCAATTACACACCCAACCCAGGACTTACGGCAGATGCTACAGATTCTTTCATTTATTATATTGACGGAAACGGAAACCCCGCAGATTTTGAGTATTTCAAAGTAGTGGTGAATATTGATGTTCTTCAGACTCAGAATGCGGCTTTGTCTTCCTGCGCTAATAACAACGGAAACGGAACTTTTGATCTCACGACTGCTGTTTTAAGTCCGGATACAGGTACAACGGCAACGTTTTATACCAATGCTAATTTAACGGGACAAATTGCCAGCCCTGCTACTTACTCAGGACCTGCCGGAACAATCTATGCTAACGTGACTTCTTCATTCGGATGTTCCAAACCTGCACAGGTCACCTTATCGCTGAATCCTTCACCAAATGTGAACACCGGCAATTTTAATGCAAGCTTCTGTGATGATGATTTCGACGGAATTATAAACGTGAATTTTGCTACGGTAACCCCACAAATCGTTACCAATTCTGCTAATTTCACTGTGAAATACTATCTTGTTCAGGCGGATGCTACAGCAGGAAACAACAATAATCTTCTGACTAACTGGACTTATACCGCCAATACAACGGTTTATGTAAGGGTCGCAGCCAATACCGGTGACTGTCCTCCCGTTTTTGGACAGATCAATTTTAAGATCGGAGCTAAAATCACACTGATTACGAATTCAGTTTCTGCGGATGTCTGCGATAATGATCTGGGTGGTTCCGAATCAGCCAATCTTAACGATTATAAAAATTTATTTACCACGGATCCAATGGTAATCCTTTCATTCTATACTTCACAGGCTGATGCTCAGGCGGGAATCAATACCATTTCACCAACTCAGAATATAACTTCGGTTCATACGTATTATGTAAGATTCCAGAGCAGTACAGGATGTCCCAATACAGGAATCCTGAAACTGACTTTAAAAACGCCTAAAAAATCTACCAGACTTCAAAACCAGGTTGTCTGTTCAGATGAAAAAGTAGTATTGGATGCAGGACCGGGATTCTCTTCCTATCTGTGGAGCAACGGAGCTACAACGCAAAGTATCACAGTGGGTGCAGGAAACTATTATGTAGATTTAGGCTTTAACGGATGTGTATACCGTCAGAGTGTAAGCGTAACAACCGCACAGGCACCTACGATTACGAGAGTGGATGTATCCGGTTCCAATGCCACGGTTTATGCAACAGGCGGAACTCCTCCTTATCAATATTCTCTTGATGGATTGAATTATCAGACCTCGAATGTTTTCATGGGTCTTTCAAGAGGAATACACAAAGTATTTGTTTTGGGATCAGACGGATGCCTTCCTGTGACTAAAGAATTCCTGGTATTGAATCTTGTGAATGCCATTACACCAAACGGCGACGGGCTTAATGACGTTCTTAATTATTCAGATTTAAGAATCAAGCAGAATGTAAGTATTGAAGTGGCTGACCGCTATGGAGCGCCGATTTACAAATCATCCGACAAGAATTATATCTGGGATGGAAAGGTCAACGGAAGAAATCTCCCTACAGGAACTTACTGGTATGTGATCACCTGGACAGAGCCTGATACAAAATTGCCAGTTTCGTATTCCGGATGGCTTTTAATTAAAAATCGTGATTAATTTTTAACTTTTGTCATATTTATTTAATACTATTTCAAATATTATTTTAAATTTGTAGAAATCCTAATTCCACACACATGAAAAGATTTCTACTCAGTTTAGTATTACTTCTTTTATCAGTTAATACTCTCTTTGCACAAAGGGATACGGAACACTGGTTTGCTCCTATGGCAGCAAAACCGGCTGCGTTATCAAGTCCCAAACAGGCCTTATATTTTTCTACAGATTCAGTGACACCGTTTCCTGTAGAGATATACAGTAATGGCGTACTGCTTGGAACAGTGACGATCATGAAGGGAGACCCTAAAACGTATGACATTACAACAGCTACGATGATCACATCGACACCAGCTGACATGTTTACCCCTATTGGTAAAGGAATTTACACTAAAGGAACAAAACCATACTACGTAAATTTCAGATTTAGTGTTAGCAGTCACGGGGAAATATTAACCTCCAAAGGAAAAGCGGGAATTGGAAAAAAATTCTATGCCGCTTCTACCCCAATGACCGGTCAGTCTATCACCTATACGAATTTTACGGCCGGAGTTTTAGCTACTGAAGACAATACAACAGTTACCGTTTCAGGATACAGCCCGGGACTGCAGTTTACAAACGGCAGTACGGGAACTACGACTCCAACTATGACATTTACCCTTAATAAAGGGCAAGCTTATATCATTGAGGGCAGGGACAATACCGGAACCAATGCCACAGGTTTTATTGGCGCTAAAATAGAAGCCAATAAACCGGTATCAGTTACAAACGGTAACTTTAACGGACAGTTTGCCCTTCCTCCTTCTGCAGGGTCTGCAGGGTCTGATATTGTAATGGACCAGTCCGTTCCTACAGACAGATTAGGAAATGAATTCGTTCTTGTAAAAGGTAATGGAGACAACAATGACGGAGACGAAGATGCATTGATTATCGCAACTGAAAATAATACAGAAGTGTATCTTAACGGATCTACCACTCCTATCCAAACCCTGAATGAAGGGCAATGGATGAGAGTAGGTGAAGGACCGAACAGCACGTACGTATTCCCATATATTGATCAGGGAAGTTCTCACTTTAATATGCACATCAAAACGTCTAAAAATGCATATGTGTATCAGCTTCTGGCTGGTCTTCCCAACAGTACGGCGACAGAAGGATTCAACTATATCCCGCCTTTGAACTGTTTCCTTCCAAGAAAGATCGACGAAATAGGATTGATCAGCGAGCTTCCTGAAACTTTTTCCAGTGGCACAAAAACCATCAAACTAAATATTCTTACTGAAACCGGAGCAGTGGTTAACGTTACCGTAAATGGAGCACCTCCAGCAACGGTACAGGGACCTTTCCCCGTACAAGGAACTGCAGCATGGGTATCCTATTCTGTTCCCAATGTGACAGGAAACGTTACAGTTGTTTCCTCAAAAGCTGTTACGGCAGGTATTTCTGCAGGAAGTGGAGCTGTAGGATACGGTGGATATTTTGCAGGTTTCTCTTCCATTCCGGTAATTGCAAAGAAAACAGGTGAATGTGCTCCGGGTATTGTGCTGGAAGTTGATGACGGTTATGAAACCTATCAGTGGTTCGTTAATGGAACCGCTATTCCGGGAGCGACTGCCAATACATTTTCACCAACAACTTCAGGAAACTATACGGTAAAAGTAACCATGGGTACATGTCCGCCGGTTACAACACCAATTTATAAAGTATTTACTTGTCTGAAACTTACAACTCAGACACTCAATGCATGTTCTACTAAAGTAATTACGGCTGCATTTACTTCTTCAACACAAACGGTAGTACCGGGAACACTGGTGATCATTACACCACCGGCACACGGTACAGCGGTAGTGAATCCTAACGGAACGATTACTTATACTCCTACAACCAACTATTATGGTGCAGATCAGATTGTTTATAAATTCTGTGGTAATGCTGCTGAGTTTATCGATTGTGAGCAGATCACATTAAATCTTACTGTAGTACCTTTCGTAGTGAGAGATGCATCTATCAAGGCATGTCAGTATGATGTGGATCCATATGCTTATTTTGATCTTACTAAAGCTAGCGTTACAGATTTTACTTTAGTGGTAAAAAAATATTACCCTACACTGGCAGATCTTAATGCAGGGACCAACGAAATCACTACTCCGGATAATTATCCGTCTGCAGGAGGATTCGTCTATGTAAAAGTAACAACAAGCGAAGGATGTACAGCGAATGCAAAAATTGAACTGATTGCTCTTCCAATTAAAAAATCACCAATTCTTGTGGATCAGTTTATCTGTGTAGACAGCAAAACGAATCTGGATGCAGGACCTGGATATGATTCTTATCTGTGGAGCACGGGAGCTACTACATCTTCTATTCAGAATGTAGGGGTAGGAGAATATTCTGTAATCCTTGGTAAGAACGGATGTTTACTGAAGCAGGTAGTAAGAGTAAGAAAAGCTGAAGATCCGGTAATCACTAAGATTGAAATTTCAAATACAACAGCAACAGTCATTGTAAACGGAGGAAAAGCCCCTTACAAATACGCTGTCGATACTCCGACAAACTGGCAGGATTCTAACGTATTTACAGGACTTACAAGAGGTCAGCATACATTCTATGTAAAAGACACTTACAATTGTGATCCTACAGCAGTGGAAGTAACTATTCCTAATCTTATCAATGCAATTACTCCTAACGGCGATACTAAAAATGACTTTATCGACTATAGCGAGCTGGCTTACAAAGAAAATCTGACTTTTGTAATTTATGACAGATACGGAAACATGATATTCACCGGAAACAAATTCAATAATTACAAGTGGGACGGGAAACATTATGACAAAAAACTTTTAACCGGAACCTACTGGTATCATATCAACTGGAATGAATCTAATAAAGACAAAACTCCGATTCATTACACAGGATGGATTTTAGTTAAAAACATTGAATAAGTCTTCATTTTAGTAAAATAGATAACCGCGATTTAGTATCGCGGTTTTTTTTTGACCCAAAATCAATATTTTTTAAATATTTTATAATTCCACATTAAATATTCTCCTATTTTTGCGACAATCCTAATTTCCAAATAAATGAAAATATTTTTACTCACTTTTATTTTGCTTTTTACAGCATTCAATCCGCTTTATGGCCAAAGAGACACCGAACACTGGTTTGCTCCTATGGCCGCACGAAGTGCCCAGATTTCTTCCCCACAGCAGGCATTGTATTTCTCAACAGATTCTACCACTCCTTTTCCTGTGGAAATCTATAGCAACAATACCCTGCTTGGAACAGTGACGGTTGCAAAGGGTGCGCCCCAGACATTCCAGATTCCTTTGGGATCCATTATTACCAGCAACACTTCTGAGATGTTTGCTCCGGTAAATAAAGGAATTTACACAAAGGGAACTAAACCTTATTTCGCTACCCTCAGATTTTCCGTGAGCAGTCATGGTGAGATCCTGACTTCTAAAGGTAAAGCCGGAATCGGTAAGAAGTTTTATGCCGTAGTTTCACCACTGGAAAACCCTCTGGTTTCCCTGAACTTTACGGCTGGCATTATGGCTACGGAAGATAATACCGTGGTCACCGTTTCAAATTATTCTGCCAACGTTATATTTACCAACGGCTGGACCGCTGTAACCAATCCTACCCTCACCTTTACCCTTAATAAGGGACAATCTTACATCATTGAGGGAACAGGTGATATGGCAGGAAACAAAGAAGGCTTCATTGGAGCCAAAATAGAAGCTGACAAACCGATTTCCGTCACCAATGGGAATTTCAACGGTCAGTTTGCCATCATTCCTCCGGGTTCCATCCACGATGGGTCTGATATCGTAATGGATCAATCTGTACCTACGGACCGATTGGGAAATGAATTCGTTCTTGTAAAAGGAAACGGAGACATCAGTGAAAGAATGGAAGATGCCCTGATCGTAGCCACCGAAGGTGGTACTCAGGTATACATTAATAATGCGACAACCCCTGCCGTGACCTTAAGTGAAGGAGAAAGCTACAGAGTCAACAAACTGAGCAATACGAATTACATCAACCAGGGGAACAACCATTATAATATGTACATTAAAACGACCAAAAATGTTTATGTGTATCAGCTACTGGCAGGGGTGGCAACAAGTAATGCGACGATCGGATTTAATTATATTCCACCGTTGAACTGTTATCTTCCAAGAAAAATTGACGAAATAGGAAATATTAATATTCTCCCTCCTACTACCAACAGTGTAAAATTAAATATCCTTACAGAAACTGGAGCCGGAGTTACAGTAAACGGAGCAACACCTCCTGCTACACAGGGACCTTTTCCGGTTTCAGGAACTACATCGTGGGTATCTTATTCTGTCCCGAATGTGACAGGAAACGTTACTATTACATCCACAAAAGCTGTAACGGCAGGGATTTCCGGAGGAAGTGGTGTGGTAGGTTACGGCGGATATTTCGCTGGATTCTCATCTATTCCGGTCATTGCCAAGCAGACCGGAGACTGTATTCCGGGACTTGTCCTTGAATTGGATGACAGCTTTGATTCTTATCAATGGTACAGAGACGGCAACCCTATTCCGGGTGCTGTAAGCAATTCTTTTACCCCTACACAATCCGGTGAATATACCGTAAAGATAACCGTAGGATCTTGTCCTCCGATTGTTACTCCTGTCTACAAAGTTTTCACCTGTCTTGCAGAAACTACATCAAACCAAACAGTGTGCGACGGGGTAAAACTGATTGTTCCTACATTTACCAATTCCACACAGTCTGTGGTACCCGGCTCTGTGACTATCATTACTCCTCCTACAAATGGTAATGCGGTGATTGACCCTGCTACAGGTGTGATCAGCTATGCACCTGCCTTTAATTACGTAGGACCTGATTCTTTTGTTTATAAATTCTGCGGAAACAATCCGAACTTTACAGATTGTGAGCAGGTTACCTTAAATTTAACTGTTTCAGAAAGCCCTACTGTTAACAATGCTGCTTTAAGGGCATGTTTCCTGGAAGCGAATCCTGCTACAGGCTTATTTAATCTTACCAATGCCCCTGTCACCGTACAGCCGGGAGTTACTAAAAAATATTACCCATCTCCTACGGATGCTGACAACAGTACGAACGAGATCCTGAATCCTACCACCTATATTGCCCCTACCGGAGTTGCTTATGTAAAAGTAATCAATGCGAATGGCTGTTACAGAATTGCACAGGTAACACTTACCGTTCTTGCTCCTGTAAAATCTGCCGTGCTTGTTGACAAAATTATTTGTGTTGAAGATAAAACAACACTGGATGCCGGTCCTGGTTTCGCAGGCTACGAATGGAGCACGGGTGCCACTACACAGGCAATCACCAATGCTGGAGTGGGGACTTATTGGGTAAAACTGAAAACAGGAGACTGTGTGACCCTTCAGACCGTAAAAGTATACGCTTCGGAGCAGCCAGTCGTTTCCAATGTTGAAGTTTCCAATACCACTGTTACTGTATCTGTCATAGGCGGAAACCCTCCTTATCAATATTCAATTGACAATATCCTGTGGCAGGATTCCAATATATTTACGGATGTGGCAAGAGGCATATCCACGGTATATGTGAAGGACAGCTACAACTGCGATCCTATCAAGGTAGAAATCACAATTCCTAATCTGATCAATGCCATTACACCAAACGGTGACGGCGTAAATGATGTTCTGGACTATTCATTGCTGTCAGGTAAAAAGAACCTTGAGTTTAGTATTTTCGACCGATACGGAAGCAAAATATTCCAGGGTGATAAAACCAACGGTTATAAATGGGACGGTACCATTGGAGGCAAAAGAGTTTCTACCGGGAATTACTGGTTTGAAATTCATTGGAATGAGCCTGCAGGCAAGCAAACTCCAGTAAAATATACAGGCTGGATTCTTGTGAAAGGCAGAGAATAATCTCCAAAAAATATAAGTTTCAAAACCGCGATATTACAATCGCGGTTTTTTTATTACTTTTTCAGGCGATGAATACATTTTATTATTAAATTTGTGTTAAACTCCCGCACTGAATGAAGAAAACTTTATCTTTTTTATTTATATTTTGTTTTTTCACCTTTACCTTTGCCCAACTGGACAGGGAACATTGGTTTGCTCCCATGATGGACAGAAGCGGAAGTCCTAATCCGTATCAGAAATTATACCTATCTACCAACAGAACAACATCTTTCCCGGTCAATATTTATAATAACAATGTGCTTATCGGCACAGTCAATATCAGTAAAAACAATCCCCAGAAATTTGATGTACTCAGAAACTATATTATCACCACCAATCAGGCGGATCTGTTTACGCCTACTTCGAAAGGATTATATCTAAAGGCCGAATTTCCTTTTTATGCCAATTTAAGATTCTCCGTATATAATCACGCTGAAATCATTACTTCGAAAGGAATACCTTCCACAGGAAAAAATTTTTACGCTGCGAACGCACCCATTACGGTCAGCAATTCTATCTTAAATTTTATGGCCAGCGTTCTTGCTACGGAAGACAATACAACAGTTACTGTAAGCGGATATAAACCTACTGCAGAATTTTCAAACGGAACTACAGGAGCCACGAATCCTACCATGACCTTTACCCTTAATAAAGGTCAGTCTTATATTATAGACGGTATAGGTTCTGCCCCCGGAAACACCGATCCGTTTATCGGAGCAAAGATCACTGCCAATAAACCGGTAAACGTCACCAACGGAAATTTCAACGGTCAGTATGCGGGAAACAACCCTACAAGCTCAGATATCTTAATGGATCAGGCCGTTCCGGTGGAAAGACTGGGCACCGAGTTTGCTCTCGTGAAAGGAAATGGCAGCATAGGCTCCAATATGGAGGGTGCTATCGTTATTGCGACTGAAGACAATACTCAGATCTTTGTTAACGATGAAATTCCTCCTCTGACTACTATAAATGCAGGTCAATATTTTATCATTCCTGATTTAAAATATATGAACCAGGGAGGAAACCATTATAATCTTTATTTAAGAACCACAAAAAACGCCTACGTCTATCAGGTTCTCGCAGGAGATTCCGCTTCAGGAAGTGAGGTAGCAACCGGAGGATTCAATTTTATTCCGGCTCTGAACTGCTATCTTCCGAAACAAATCAATGAACTGGGCTTTATTAACGAGAATTTTGTTCACTCCAATGCTAATCCGTCCGGAATTCTTAATATTCCGACAAAGCTGAACCTCATTACCCAACGGGGGGCCAATGTTTCCGTAAACGGAGCCACTCCCCTGGCATCAACCGGTCCGTTCAATATGACAGGAACCAACAACTGGGTAACTTATGGCATTCCCAATGTAACAGGGACCATTACGGTAGTTTCAGATAAAGCGATCACTGCAGGAATTAATGCAGGAAGTGATGCTGTAGGATACGGAGGTTTTTTTGCAGGCTTTCCTACTCAGCCTGTTATTTTAAGATCAGGCGGAACCTGTGTCCCGGGCATCGTCCTTACCGTAGACCCGATCATTTATGACACCTATCAGTGGTATGTGAACGGAAACCTTATTCCGGGAGCTACAGCAGCATCTATTACCCCTACACAATCCGGAAATTATATCTGCTCCGTAACCATGGGAAGCTGTGCACCGCTGGTTACAGAACAGTTCAAGGTACTTAACTGTACAAAGCTGAGCACATCGACGTATAACGTCTGTAATTCGCAGGTGATTACTCCGGCATTTACCAGCTCCACACAAACACCTATACCTTCCACAGTGGCTATTGTCACTGCTCCTACTTTGGGTACAGTAGTTATAAATCCTGTAACCGGTGCCATTACTTACAACGTTACTACGCCGGGAACTACAGGAACAGATACTTTTACCTATACATTTTGCGGAAATGATCCTGTTTTCACCGATTGTGAAACGGTAACCGTCACGGTCAATATCCTTGCTCTTACGGTGATGAATGTTACTTTGAATGCCTGTAACATTAACGGGCAGGGAACCTTTAATCTGACCAACGCGAATGTCACGAATAATTCACCCGTGACCATTACCTATTACCCTACCCTTCTGGATGCCCAAGCAGAAAATGCGGCAGCCCTTATCACTACAGCAAATGCTTATACGGCACCGGACGGCACCATTGTGTACGCCGTGGTAAAAAACAGTATGGGATGTAAAAGTATTGCCCAGATCACACTCTCCTTATACAATCTTGCGATTATACTGAATAATTACAACGGTATTTTCTGTGATGATAATCTGGATGGAACCGTGACCGTTATATTACCCAATGTCACAGGTATTGTCCTGAATAATCCGGCCTATTTTACCAACGTAAGATATTATGCTTCCCTGGCTGATGCCAATGCCGGAAATGCCAATACACTTCCTAACAACTGGAGCTATACAGCCACAACGATTATTTACATCAGAGTGGAATCTCCGGATGGCTGTGCTGCAGTGGTAAAACCTCTGCAATTCAGCATTGGTGCAAGAATTACCTTAATAACAACATCAGCGGCTACCAATATCTGTGACGATGATCTGGATGGAACAAAATCCGTCAATCTTGCGCAGTTTATTCCTCAGTTTACCCTGGACCCTAATGTCACGTATACCTTCCATGTAACGTTAGCTGATGCGCAGAATGACACCAGTCCGATATCAGGTCCTGTAAATATTACAGGTACCCAAACTTATTATATTCGATTCGAGAAAAACGGAGTATGTCCTGAGGTTGCATCCATCAGAATTACAGTTAAGACACCTAAGAAATCTGATATCCTAACAGACAAGATCATTTGCCCTAAAGCTACGACTACATTGGATGCCGGTCCGGGATTTGAAAAATATTTGTGGAGCACCGGAGCTACTTCTCCTTCCATTTCGAATGTAGCTGCTGGAACCTACTGGGTAGAACTTACCTTTAACGGCTGTGTTTACAGGCAAACCGTTACAGTGAGTGAATCTCCTTCACCAATGATCACTTCTCTTGAAATCAACGGCACGACGGTAACAGTTGGAGCAAGCGGCGGTACTCCTCCTTACGAATATTCTCTTGACGGAGTAAGCTGGCAGAGTTCAAATGTTTTCAACAATGTACCGAGAGGTCCCCACAAGGTCTTTGTACGCGACTCTAAACTATGTGAAGAAGTCACAAGACCATTTGCTATCATCAATCTGATCAATACCATCACTCCAAACGGCGACGGACACAATGAACAGATAGACTATTCTGCCCTGATGAGCCATACGAATCTGGAATTCAGAATATTCGACCGCTATGGAGCTGAAATCTTCAGAGGAACCCCGGACAACAGATTTACATGGGACGGAAGAATGGGCGGAAGACCTGTACCTACCGCTACCTACTGGTATTTCATCAGCTGGAGTGAGTTTGGAACTTCCACTACGGTAAAGTATTCGAGCTGGCTGCTGGTGAAACATAAATAGGAGGTTGAGGTCGAGACTAAGACTAAGGCTGAGGCTGAGGGTAAAGGATGGAAGCAGAATTATCATTGCTGTTCCTGATCTGAATAATTTCTTCTTTTGGCTTATATATCCATATTATGTTGGAAAACAGAGATTTTTTTCTGAATTCAGGGTAAATAATTTCGTGATATTGGTTAAAATTTCACCCTATCATTTTTATTTACACAACTTTATAACATTCATTAACAGTTTAGTCTTAAAGTTTAATATAACTTTAACCTGAGATCACTATCTTAATAGGTATAAATTGCTGTATTTCTACGTAATTTTGCCCTAATTATATGAAGAAGCTAATTACCCTTTTGATGCTGGTTTTTCTGGCAAAATTCAGTGCACAGATTTATTCCGGAGAGGTATTTTTAAGAGACAATTCTATCTTATATCTTAATCAGGTTTATGTCACCAATCTGAACACTCAGAAAACCGTACTTACCGATTATAACGGAACTTATAACTTACCCGCTGCTCCTGGCGATGTGGTTCGTTTTACATCTATCGTTACCGAACGTAAAGATGTGAAACTTACTCCCCAAATGATGCAACAGAAAAATTTAATCGAGTTAAAAATCGCCTATTACGAAATTCAGGAAATTGTGCTGACCCGTTTCAAGCCTACCGGAAACCTCAGGTATGATGTAAATTCTATCCGTAAAGTGGATAAAGGCCTGGCGCTTAAAAAAGTGATCGGCCTGCCTGAACCGAAAGGGGACGGTACTTCGCCTGAACTTCCTGTCGCCGGATTAAGGGACGGCGGACTTACTTTCAGCTTAGAGAGTATCTATGACATCCTATCGGGAGACAGAAAGAAAAAACAGCGTTATATGGCGTATGAAAGAATGAATAATTCTGTATCTCAGATCAAAAATTATCTGGGGAAAGATTATTTTGCCAAGTTCAAGATTCCGGAAAACCTTGTGGATAACTTCCTGCAGTTCGTTTATACCTCAGAAAATATAGAAGCCTATGTACTCGCCGGCAATTTTGAGGCGATCAAAATCCCGATCGAAAAATATCTTCCGATCTATCAGAAAAGGCTTAAAACATCGAATCTTCAGGAAGTCATTAAATAGCTTTTTGATATCAATAATGAAAAAGGAATGTATACTATTCAAAATTTATGGTATACATTCCTTTTTTGTTTAAAATTATGCTTAATTTCATATCACAATTAAGTGTTTAAAATAAAAACAAAAGAACATCGTTATTATTGAGAAAACTAATTGACCAAAACAAATTAAGAGAGCACACCAAACTTTTACTTAATATTTGTCAATGAAAAAATTACTTTTACTTTTTGTTTCTGTTCTATGCTTTAGTGTGTCTGCCCAGAAAAAGGGAAAAGACTACAGCAATGTTATAAAAAGCAAGAATATCTACGAGATCAATGCTTTCCTGAGAGATGCACACCCAGATGATCCGCGAAGGTCTGTACTGAAGCCCCGTGTCATGGAACTGATGACAGCCTACATTAAAGACGCACACCCCGCTGATCAGAAAGTAAAAGATATGCAGGAAATGCTTGCCCTTTTGAAGAGAAGACCGTCTACAAAGATCAGCTTCGATGAAATGAATGCCATCATCAAACAGAAACAGATCGCAAAATATAAAGCAGAACTTGCCGCTAAGAAATCTAACGTAGTGTATACTCCAAGCACTGTTCAGAATACATTTGTCGTTAATGCCGCTGCCAATACAGCCATTCCTAATGCGGAAGCTGAAGAATTTAATATGCTGATGGCTGTCAATCCGGTAGAACATCAAAACAAAACGGTAAAAATATTAAACTCACTATTCGACAACGATCCAAACAGCAAGGAAAGCATTGTTCTTATCCAAAATAAATCCGATTGTAATATCATTGTAAGAATGGAGGGTGTAGGAACCACCAAATACAGGCTCGCGGTTCCGGCTCATGACGAGAGCTCCATTGTCATAGATAAAGGTCAGTACCTCTTTACCAGCCTTGTCTGCGGCGCACAATATGCTTCTCAAAAAACAATCCAGAAAGCAATCATGGTAGCATTGGGGAGCTCGACAGCACCTTAGCCGCACTATGAATATACTCAGTATATGTCTTTTATAGGTAAAAGGCAAGGTAGTCTATTCAAAATTTGCTATTTTTGCGGGATTTTAAAATGACTCGATGGGCAAAAATAAACTAGCAAGATTCGCAGAAAACAAGATATTACCGAACGTTATCCAACCAACCAGAGAAGATGCGCTGAAAGGTTCTCCACTTAAAGGAACATGGAGAAAAGAATTCTTCAAGAACGACAATCCAATCGTATTGGAGCTGGGCTGCGGAAAAGGAGAATATTCTGTAGGACTTGCGAAAACATTTCCTGAAAAAAACTTCATCGGGATCGATATCAAAGGGGCAAGATTCTGGTTTGGAGCTAAAGAAGCAGTGGAAAGCGGCATGAACAATGTGGCGTTTCTCAGAACACAGATCGAGCTTGTAGATCATTTTTTTGCTGAAAATGAAGTTGACGAAATCTGGATCACGTTCCCGGATCCTCAGATCAAATACAGACGGACCAAGCACAGACTTACCCATCCTGACTTTTTAGAACGATACAAAAAATTCCTGAAACCGGGTGGAATCGTTCACTTAAAAACAGATTCAGAGTTTCTGCATGGCTATACTTTAGGATATCTGCAAGGTGCAGGACATGAAATCATCAGTGCTCACCATGACATCTATGGCGCTCCTGAATATGATCCTGATACAGAACATTTAAGAGATATAAAAACCTATTATGAAGAACTTTTCTCAGCAAAAGGAAAAACGATAACGTATATTAAATTCCGGATAAGCTGATGAAGTAATTACACCCATTGATGAAAAAAAATTTAACGACTCTCCTCCTCATTTTCCTGACCACGGGTTTTGTTTTTGCGCAGAAAAACAGCAAAGACATCCTTAAAAGCACAAATATCCGGGACATTGAAGAGTATTTAAAAAACGCACATCCCGAAGATCCTAAACGGAGTGTGCTGAAACCGAAACTTATTGCTCTGAAGAATGCTGAATGGACAAAAGGTGCAGCAAAGGCCAAACCTATGGAAGCCAGACCTGTTATGACGGATATTCCCAACAGATTCATGAGAAATTCCAATTCTGAAGATGCGGAGGAATTTAAAAAACTAATTACAGAAACCTCTGACCAGCATAAAGAAAAGACGGTGCAACTTCTGAACGCTATGTTTGATGAAGATATTACTCGTAAAGAGGCTGTGCTTCTGTTCAGAAATAATTCGGATTGCAATATTATTCTGAGAATTGAAGGAAAAAATTTCTATAACCTGGCTGTTCCTGCACACGGAGAAAATTTTATTGTTCTCAATAAGGGTTCTTATACCCTGAACAGCAATGTTTGTGACATCAGGTATACCTCTGCAAAAGACATAAAAAAAAGTATATTTGTAGTCATTGAAAATCCCGGCACCCTGAAATCTGAACCTGCTAAAAATCTGGCAGAAGATGAGAAAAAAGTAAAACCTGAAAAAGCTATAAAAAAGAAAAGATCATAATTGTATGAAAAAGCTGTTTTTTTTCTCCGGCATTTCGCTTATTATCCTCATCAGCTGTAGTGCAAACTATGGAAGCTACCCTACGAGAACTACCTATCCTACGGGTTCAGGAAGCACTACAGCCAGTACAGAGAGGGAATATTCAGAACTTATTAAAACGTACAAGCCTGAAACGGCAGATGTTTTAAATGATCTTTTGAATGCAGATTCTCCCTCTAATCTCAAAACATCGATTTCTGTAGAAAACCAGTCGCGATGCAATATGGTCCTTACCGTAAGCGGAAACGGTTTTTTTAAAAAGATTCCGATAGCTGCCGGCAAAGTGGGTTATACGATGGTTCCTAAAAACCAAAACTACAGACTGTCCGGTATGCTTTGTAATGCCTCTTACCAGTCTACGAAATTCATTTCAACATCATACGCTATAAAGATTAGCAATTAAAATAAAAACCCGCTGTATGAATCGGGTTTTCTTTTTATTAAATATAAATTTTATAGCTTGTTCATTACTATACCGTTTTAAAGCACAGTACAATACATTAGATGATAAACAACAAAAAAAACGCTGGATCTAGATCCAGCGTTTTTCCTATATTAAAGAAAATCTTTAATTATTCAGCATCGAAATCAGCATCTGTTTCAGCAGATACCTTTTCTCCTTCTTCTTTAGATTTTTCTTTATCAGCTTTTCTTTGAGACTGACCTTCTTTGATAGAATCAGAAACAATGTTTAAGATCATATCAATAGACTTAGAAGCATCATCGTTTCCTGGGATAACGAAGTCTACTTTTCTAGGATCAGAGTTTGTATCAACAATACCGAAAACTGGAATACCTAATTTCTTAGCTTCAGTTACAGCGATGTGTTCTCTCATGATATCTACAACGAAGATTGCAGAAGGAAGACGAACCATGTCAGAGATAGAACCTAAGTTTTTCTCTAAGTTAGCTCTCTGTCTGTCTACCTGTAATCTTTCTTTCTTAGATAAAGTTTCGAACGTACCGTCTTTTTTCATTTTGTCGATATGGTTCATTTTCTTTACCGCCTTTCTGATTGTAACGAAGTTCGTTAACATACCTCCAGGCCATCTTTCTGTAATATAAGGCATATTAAGTTCAGCAGCATGCTTTGCAACTACTTCTTTCGCTTGCTTCTTAGTAGCTACGAAAAGAACTTTTTTACCTGCAGAAGTTAATTTTTCTAAAGCGCTACAAGCTTCATCCAATTTAACTGCTGTTTTATGTAAGTCTACAATGTGAATACCGTTTTTCTCCATAAAAATGTATGGAGCCATATTTGGATTCCACTTTCTGGTCATGTGACCGAAGTGTACGCCAGCCTCTAGAAGGTCTTTTACATTTGCTTTTGCCATGTTTTCTGTTTTTGTTAGTTTACTTTCCGTTTCTTAAACAATCAACAACTTCTTTAGATGGGAGAAGTGTTTGGATGCTAAACGTAACGGGCAATTGGCGGTTTGCTATTTGCTTGTGGCAATTGGCTTTTCGCCGAGATTAAGTTTAAAAAAAATTTAATACATTTCTGTAGCCAACAGCCATAAGCCATTCGCCCACAAGAAATCTTAACGTTTTGAGAATTGGAATCTCTTTCTTGCTTTTTTCTGACCTGGCTTCTTTCTTTCCACCATTCTTGCGTCTCTTGTAAGTAAACCAGCAGGCTTCAATGCTAATCTGAACTCAGCGTTGATCTCGCATAAAGCTCTTGAAATACCTAATCTGATAGCCTCTGCCTGACCTGTATTACCACCACCGAAAACATTTACGGTAACGTCATACTGACCAACAGTCTCAGAAAGGATGAACGGTTGGTTTAATTTGTAAACCATCACGTCTGTAGAGAAATAAGTTGCAGCATCTTTACCGTTTACTGTAATCACACCAGAACCTGGCTTTACATAAACTCTAGCTACAGAAGTTTTTCTTCTTCCGATTTTGTGAACTATAGACATAATTAATTATTTAAATTCGTTAACATTAATTGTTTTAGGCTGTTGAGCTTCATGTTTGTGCTCAGTTCCTTCATATAGATAAAGGTTCTTTAATAAAGCAGATCCTAATCTGTTTTTAGGCAACATACCTTTTACAGACTTTTCTAATACTTTTAAAGAATCTTTCTTCTGAAGTTCAGCCGCAGTCATAGACTTCTGTCCACCAGGGTAACCTGTATGCCAGATGTAAGTCTTATCAGCCCACTTATTTCCGGAAAGCGTAATTTTCCCAGCATTCAAAACGATTACGTTATCACCACAATCTACGTGAGGTGTAAAGTTCGTTTTGTGCTTACCTCTCAAAATCTTTGCAACCGTAGAAGCTAGTCTTCCTAACGGCTGTCCTTCAGCGTCTACCACAACCCATTCTTTATTAGCAGTAGCTTTGTTCGCTGAAACAGTTTTGTAACTTAATGTATTCACACGTTTTAGTTAAAGATTAAACATAATTTTCCCCTAAAAGGGTGTGCAAAGGTACAAATAATTTTCGTAACCTGAAAACATATTTTATTTAATCTATCTCACCTCCGGATCTTCACCTTCCTTTAATAGATTTTAACAACTGTTTTGTTTTTGGCACAGAACTTGTAAAATGAATGACCGTTGAAAAAAAAAATTCGAAGATTCTAAAAACACACCTGATAAAGTAAAGAGTTTTGTCCCTCAACTCTTTCTTTATTAACTTTACTTTAAACATTTCCGTAAAAGCTTACCAATGTGATTATTTTATATCGCGAATTATTTATATTTGCGATCAAACCATATTCCTAATCATCCATGAGCCACGGAAAAATCAGAGAAGATAAAACATGCCAGAACTGCGGGCATCAGGTCGAAGAAAGATTCTGCCCAAACTGCGGACAGGAGAATATCGAAAGCCGCCATCCTTTTTACTTTCTCTTCACCCATTTTGTTGAAGACTTCACCCATTATGACGGCCAGTTTTGGGGGACCCTAAAAAATTTGCTCTTTAATCCAGGTAAACTTACCAACATTTATCTCGAAGGTAAAAGGCAAAAATTCGTTCCACCTGTAAAACTATACATTTTTGTCAGTTTTATAACTTTCTTCGTGTTTGCTCTTTTCCCATTGATCAATATCAACTTTGGCGACCAACCAGATAAAGGAGATAGCGCTAAAGCAGGCTTCTTTTATGGCATGAAATCTTCTGAGGTAAAAAAAGTCATCGACAGCATCAAAACCAAACCTATTCTGGATAAAGAAGATTCTCTATCCATCAAAGCTCTGACTGTACTTGCAGATTCTTCCAAAACAGATGCGATCAAAAACTCTCTGCAAATGGATAATAAAATAGATGCTGACTTTAGTTTTAATGGATATAATACCAGAAAATCCTACGACTCGGCGGCAGCGAAAAACCCATCATTTCTAGATTTTATTGAAATACCGGTGGCACATAAATTCTTTGAGCTCAGGGAAAAAGGAGCTACAAAAGAAGAGATTTTTAAAAACATTATGGAAAAGTCTTTCCACAATCTACCGAAAGCTCTTTTCATCTACCTTCCTATTTTTGCATTCTTCTTATGGATTTTCCACAAAAAGAAAAAATGGTGGTATTTTGATCATGGCATTTTCACTCTGCATTATTTTTCATTCCTTTTATTGAATATTCTGTTTGTATTTCTACTTGCCAAATTGGCAAGTCTCTCAGAATTTTGGCTGGTGAATTTTATTTTATACATAATCCTGTCAGTACTGACGATCTACATTATTGCATATTTCTTCATCGCCCACCGCAGGGTGTATCATTCACACGGTTTTGTGAGCTTTATTATCGGGGTCTTGTTATTCACCATTAACTATATTGCGTTCTTGTTTTTGGTTGTAGGTCTTGCTTTGGTAAGTTTCCTGATGATCCACTAAATAATAAGATGTAGCAATTCAATATAAAATGAGGCTGTTTTGTTTAACAGCCTCATTTCTTTTTATTTTCTTAATGACTTGCTGGCCCTGAAACTCGCTATCATATAATATGCTACAAAAACCGTTGAAAATTTAAGGATTGAAGGAATGGCCAGCTCCAGGCTGAACAAACCTGTTCCGATAAGCACCAAAACTCCCATCACCGCAAAAGAAATACCTAATTTCTGAGACAGTGTGAAATTGGGTGTATCCAGATAATAAGCAATTCCCCATGCAATCCCAAAGGCTAATGCATAATAGATATCAAGACCCATGTTTTCAGAACTGTAAAAAAAATAATTGATCAGGAAACTGACTGCCGTTCCCAACACAAAATACATCAAAGCCTTTTTCATATTCTATAGATAATGATGCAAAAATAGAGATTTTAATGATGATTTTTAAACGAATGATTGGTAAGCAGGTAAAAAATCAATCCACAACCAACAATCAACCTTCTTAAAATCAAATCATTAAACAAAACCAAAAGGTTCTTATTTTATTATTATATTTGAAAATTCAGAAATTTTCTAGTTTTTATATGGAAACCCAAAAATATACTCCAACCAATAAAGTGAGAATCGTAACCGCGGCGTCATTATTTGACGGACACGATGCTGCGATTAATATCATGCGACGTGTGATCCAGGGAACAGGATGTGAAGTGATCCACCTTGGCCACGATAAATCAGCAGAGGAAGTGGTGAACACAGCGATCCAGGAAGATGCCAACGCTATTGCCTTAACCTCATATCAGGGAGGTCACAACGAATATTTTAAATATATCTACGACCTTTTAAGAGAGAAAAACTCTCCACAGATCAAGATCTTCGGTGGCGGAGGCGGTGTTATTCTGCCTGAAGAAATTGAAGATATCATGTCTTACGGAATCGACAGGATTTATTCTCCGGATGACGGCCGTGAACTTGGTTTACAGGGAATGATTGATGATCTCGTTAAAAGATCAGATTTCGCAACAGGAAAAGATATCACAGCTGCTGATTTGGATTTAATTGATTTTGAAAACTCCACAAGCATTGCTAAAATTATTTCAGCCGTTGAAAACTTTTCAGACGAAAAGCCTGAATTGGTCAAGGCTATCGATGAAAAATCAAAAGACTTAAATATCCCGATTATCGGGATTACAGGTACAGGTGGAGCCGGAAAATCTTCTCTTACCGACGAATTGGTAAGACGTTTTATCCGTTCCAATCCTGATAAAAAAATTGCTATCATTTCTATTGACCCTTCCAAAAAGAAAACGGGAGGAGCCCTTTTAGGAGACAGAATCCGTATGAACGCGATCAATGATCCGAGAGTTTATATGCGTTCTATGGCAACAAGAGAAAATAACGTTTCCGTTTCGCCTTTCATCCATTCTGCATTGAATGTACTGAAGCTGGCTGCTCCTGATGTTATTATTCTTGAAACATCCGGTATCGGGCAGTCCGGTTCGGAAGTTTCAGACTTTGCTGATGTTTCAATGTATGTAATGACGCCTGAATATGGTGCTTCTACGCAGCTTGAAAAGATCGACATGCTAGACTATGCAGATCTTGTAGCATTGAATAAATCTGATAAACGAGGTGCTCTTGATGCGCTTCAGGCCGTAAGAAAACAGTTCCAGAGAAACCATTTACTGTGGGAAAGTCCATTGGACGATATGCCGGTTTATGCTACAAAGGCATCACAGTTTAATGATCACGGAACGACTGAACTTTACAACAGACTTGTTGAAAAAGTAAATGATAAATTTTCAGGATTAAATTTACAGGGCTTCGTGGAGCAGGAAATTACAGACGAAGTAACGATCATTCCGCCAAAAAGAGTACGTTATCTGTCTGAAATTGTTGAAAACAACAGAATTTATGATGCGAATGTTGAAAAACAGGCTGAGCTAGCCAGAAAAATGTATCATATCGAAGGCGTAAGAAGTTTCTTATCCAATGAAACATTAGACGCCGAATATCAGAAAGCAGAAAAGGACCTTCAGCAGGAAAACATCGACTTCCTGAGAACGTGGGACGATACGAAAAAAGCTTTCCATGAAGAGTTCTATTCTTATTTTGTACGTGGAAAAGAAATCAAGGTGGAAACGTCTACCGAATCTTTATCCCACTTAAGAATTCCAAAAATTTCATTACCGAAATATACAGATTGGGGTGACCTGATCAAATGGAAAGGCCAGGAAAATTTACCCGGCGGATTCCCTTATACAGCCGGAATTTATCCATTTAAAAGAACCGGTGAAGATCCGACAAGGATGTTTGCGGGAGAAGGAGGTCCGGAAAGAACCAACAGAAGATTCCATTATGTTTCTGCAGAAATGGATGCCAAACGTTTGTCTACAGCTTTTGACTCTGTAACGTTATACGGTCAGGATCCTGCATTACCACCGGATATTTACGGTAAGATAGGAAATGCGGGAGTTTCTATCGCGACACTGGATGATGCTAAAAAACTGTATTCAGGATTCGATCTGGTTAATGCAATGACTTCAGTTTCGATGACGATCAACGGTCCGGCTCCGATGTTGCTGGCTTTCTTTATGAATGCTGCGATTGATCAGAATGTTGAAAAATATATCGCTGAACATAAGCTTGAAGCCAAAGTTGAAGCTGTTTTAAAAGCAAAATTTGACGACAGAGGTCTAGAAAGACCTAAATATAACGGTGAACTTCCTCCTTCCAATAATGGTTTAGGTTTAAAACTATTGGGAATCACAGGAGATGAAGTAATCCCGGCTGAGGCTTATGCTGAAATTAAAGCTAAAACCATTGCAACGGTTCGTGGTACGGTTCAGGCCGATATCTTAAAAGAAGATCAGGCTCAGAATACTTGTATTTTCTCTACTGAATTTGCTTTAAGATTAATGGGTGACGTTCAGGAGTTCTTCATTACTGAAAAAGTAAGAAACTTCTATTCCGTATCCATCTCAGGATATCACATTGCTGAAGCTGGTGCGAATCCTGTTTCTCAGCTGGCATTTACACTGGCCAACGGTTTCACGTATGTGGAATATTACTTAAGCCGTGGAATGGATATCAATGATTTTGCGCCGAATTTATCTTTCTTCTTCTCCAACGGTATCGACCCTGAATATTCAGTGATCGGACGTGTAGCAAGAAGAATCTGGGCCAAAGCGATGAAAATAAAATACGGAGCAGACGAAAGAAGCCAGATGCTGAAATACCACATCCAGACTTCAGGACGTTCTCTTCACGCACAGGAAATTGATTTCAACGATATCAGAACGACGCTTCAGGCGCTTTATGCTATCTATGATAACTGTAACTCTCTTCACACCAATGCGTATGACGAGGCGATTACAACACCAACCGAGCAGTCCGTAAGAAGAGCTATGGCGATTCAGCTGATCATCAATAAAGAATTAGGTTTAGCTAAAAACGAAAATCCATTACAGGGTTCATTCATTATTGAAGAATTAACGGATCTTGTAGAGGAAGCGGTGTATACCGAATTCGACAGAATTACGGAAAGAGGCGGTGTTCTTGGCGCTATGGAAACCATGTACCAGCGTTCCAAGATCCAGGAAGAATCTATGCATTACGAATGGCTGAAGCATACGGGAGAATATCCGATCATCGGGGTGAATACTTTCCTTGGAAAAGATGGTTCACCAACGGTTCGTCCGGGAGAAGTGATCCGTTCTACAGAAGAGGAAAAACAGGTTCAGATCGAAACGCTTCATAATTTCCAGAAATCAAATGAGAACAAATGTGAGGAAGCTCTTAGAAAGCTGCAGTATGCCGCCATCAACCAGCAGAACTTATTTGCAGTGATGATGGATGCCGTGAAATACTGTTCTCTTGGACAAATTACCAATGCTTTGTTTGAAGTGGGTGGTAAGTACAGAAGAAATATGTAATCCAACCTGGATTCACTTATATAAATTAAACCTCAAGGAATTTTCTTTGAGGTTTTTTTGTATTTTTAATCTAAAGTTGACGATGATGAAAAAAGAATTTCAGATTTCAAATCCATGCAGTGAAAACTGGGACAAAATGCAGCAGGCTCCGGGAGGAAAATTTTGTGACCTATGCTCAAAAAAAGTGTATGATCTTACCGGCAAAACAGATGAAGAAATTCAGCTATTACTAAGTTCCAATCCATCTGTATGTGGAAAAATACAGAAGAGCAGATTATATATTGATGAAGAAAAAACAAAAATAAATTACCAGCTTTTTCAACTTCCATTTCGTAAAATTGCCAGCGGAATATTCATTGCCGCAATGTTCACGTCCAGTCTCAACGGACAATCCAAAACAAGAGATACTCTTAGAACATTAGAAATTGGTATGATCTTTTACGCCGCACCATCCGACTCGCAGGACGCTCCGGATAAGGACAGAGAATTTTACAGACCTAAAACAAAAACAGTGAAATTTAACATTTCAGGAAACAAAGAAATAGCACGGAAGTATAAAAAAACAAGTATTCTCACTCTTTCAAAAAAATATTCCACTTATTCCTATTTTTCCGGTGAAATCGGAATTTCTGAAGAAGACATCAGCTTCAAAAATATCTATGTTTTCGAGGATGAATCCAATAAAAGTAAGCTGTTTTTATCTGCCAACAGCAGACGTTCAAAAGAAGACAATTCATTAGATTTAAACATTGATAAAGCTAAAAAGATAGATTTTAACCCGGACAAAAGAAATACACTATACTTCTTAGATGGTGAAGAGATTTCTTATGAGGATTATGATAAAAATAAAAACGATTCCGATATAGAGTCTTATTTTTTATCAGAAGACTATGCTGAAGAACTTCTTGGGAAAACTTATAATCTTCAATACGGAGTTGTCTTATCATACCGCAGAAGAAATTAAGATCAGGAGCCGGAATCAGAGAAGAAGCCGCTACTCATTTATAATTTCTGACAGGTTTTTATCTTCAATATTTACTATGTTTGCGATATGAAACCCAAAGCCGTATTCAACTGGAGCAGCGGAAAAGATTCTGCTCTTGCCCTTTATAAAACCTTGCAGGAAAACCAAACTGAAGTCATTACGCTTCTCACGAGTGTCAATAAGGAATTTCAGCGAATTTCCATGCATGGCGTTCATGTTTCGCTATTGGAAAAACAGGCTGACAATCTAGGCTTACCTCTGATTAAAATGGAACTTCCCAAAGAACCATCCATGGAAGAATACCGGGAACTTATGAATAAGACGATGTCTGAAATTCAGGCAATGGGAATCACGCAATCTGTCTTTGGGGATATTTTTCTGGAAGACCTCCGGAAATACCGTGAAGACCAGCTAAAATCAATAGGTATGGAAGCTGTTTTTCCGCTTTGGAAACAAAACACGACAAATCTTATCCACGAGTTTCTGGATCTTGGTTTTAAAACGATCGTCACCTGCGTGAATGAAACGTACCTCGATAAAAGTTTCGCAGGAAGAATCATTGACCCTGATTTTATTCGTGACCTACCGAAAAATGTTGATCCCTGTGGAGAAAACGGAGAATTCCACACGTTTACTTTTGACGGACCGATCTTCAGAGAAGCCGTTCATTTTGAAATCGGGGAAACGGTAAAGAAAACCTATCCCAAACCTAAAGCCAGTCCTGAAGATGAGGACGGAGCCTATGTTTTCTGGTTCTGCGATCTGATTTTGAAATAAACGCTGCTCCAAAAGGATTTTCTGACCTTTTATGTCAACTCAGAAATAATGGTATTCATCACCTCAAATATCAGCTGAACATCTTTTTCAGTGGTTCTCCAATTGACAAAAGCAGCCCGGATTCCATTCTGATGATTATAGAAAGTAGGCGTCATGAAGACTTTTCCGGTATCGTTAAGCATTGCTAAAAACGCTCCTACCTCATCCTGCTTTCCGATATCTTTAAGGGTGAAGCAGACCGTATTTAATCTGACCGGAGCCAGGAGTTTAAAACCATCACTGTTTTCAATCATCTGCCCAAACTGTCTAGATAACTTGACGTTATTTTCTACAATACCCTGATATCCTTTTCTTCCGTAAGCTACCAACGAAAACCATGCGGGAAGAGCCTTTAATCTTCTCGAGTTTTCAGGAAGGAAGTTTAAATAGCCGAAACTCTCTAACGGATCTCCAAGGTAAGGCGCATTGGAGTTCTGAAAAGTTTCCACCTGTAAAATTCTGTATTGCTCTTTGACAAAGAACACGGCGCTTTCATATGGAACATTGAGCCATTTGTGACAGTCAACTGTAATACTGTCTGCATATTCCCAATCTTCTACAAGATGTTTATAAGTATCTGAACAGGCTGCAAAACCTCCAAAAGCCGCATCAATATGCCACCAGAATTTATATTTTTGTTTTAATGCATGAATTGCCTTAAAATCATCAAAGTCAACCGTATTCACCGTTCCTCCACTTGAAATCAGAATAAATGGTTCCCCGTTAAGCCTGATGATATGATCTTCCAGATCTTCTACAGAGATGGATTCACGATCTTCTCCCGCCGTTTTAATCTTTGTAATATGACCACTTCCGATTCCCAGAAGCGACAGAGATTTTATAGCGGAGGAATGAGGCGTTGCTGTTAATATGTTTATTGGCCCTGAAATTCCGTCTTTCGCGATGTCCCTTCCCTGCTCTTTTCCCACCCATTGGCGGGCAACTGCCAAACAGGTAAAATTTGACATGGTCGCACCGGTCACAAATCCTCCCAGGAAATTATCCGGCAGCCCAAGAAGATCCAGCAAAATTTTTATGGTTTCCAGTTCTATATTGGCTGAAATATCTCCGTGTCCTTTTGTTGACTGCGTATTCTGATCATAAATCGTAGCCAGCCAATCGCCGGCTACCGAAGCAGGAGTAGCACCTCCGGTTACAAATCCCAGATATCTCGGTCCTCCTGAACCCACCATGATCGGTTCAAACCTTTCATTGAATATTCTTAATGCTTCTTTAGTTCCAAACCCCTGTTCAGGCAGATTTTGCGTTTCAGATACCGGCATATTACTTACAGAAGTAGGTCTTTCTGCAATAGTATTGAGGTATTCTATCCCCTGGTTTTTTATAGTTTCCAGGATCTGATCTATTTGGTCAGAATCATTTTTCAAATATTCTTTCATGATGATGGATTGATAATCTATTCAAAAATAAAAATACTTATACACATAATCCCCTGTATTAGCATAAATTTTGCATCTCTTTGAGACTTCTAAGAATTTTCTTACATTTAAATAGGCATTATTCTTAATATCAATAACTTCAATCTTAATCTAAAAACGCACCTGTGATAAAAAAAATTACATTTCTGTTCCTTTTTTACTTTTTATGTTCATGTAAAACCGAAATTCCCAAAATAAAACCGGTTGACAAAAATGCCATCATTGATTCTACGATAGTGGCTTTCCAGAAAACCCTTTTGGAGCAGCAAATCGATTCTGTCTTTAAAAAATACAATTTCAACGGAAGCATTGCTGTCTTCAAAGATTCACTGCAGCTGTACAGGAAAGAAAACGGTTATTCCAATTTTAAAACGAAAACAAAGATAGACAGCAGTACTGTTTTTGCCATAGGCTCCGTAAGCAAGCAGTTCACCGCAGCTTTAGTTCTTCTTCAGATGGAACAGGGAAAACTGAATGTTACTGACAAGGCCTCCCAATATCTTAAGGAATTTCAGATCAAAGAGTATGAGAACATCACCATCCATCAGCTTCTGAATCATACTTCAGGCCTTAATACTTTTGGAGGCAAGCTGATGTTTAAAAGCGGTTCGGATTTCTTCTATTCCAATGACGGTTTTAATGCTTTGGGTAAAATCGTGGAAACGGTTTCCGGAAAATCATATAACGAAAATGCACATGAACTCTTCAGAAAAGCAGGAATGAAAAATTCTTCTACCGGAAATACGTTTGAAGGAAATCATTTCGCCAGTGCTTATCTGGGTAATGAAAAAAATACCCAGGAAGTTCCCAATATGCCGAAGCGACTGGGCAGTAAAGACATAGGCACTCCTGCCGGAGGTATTCTCTCTACCATAGAGGATCTTCACCTGTGGAATAATGTGCTTTATGGTGGAAAAATCCTCAAACCTGAAACGCTAAAGCAGTTCACATCCAAAAGTGCGGAAAGACATCATGCTATTCTTGGGAAAATGGGATATGGCTACGGGATCATGATGAATACAGGCAAGCCTGAAAGCTATTTTCACAGCGGCTATATAAAAGGCTCTCCTTCTCTGAACATTTATTATCCGCAAACCAAAACATCCGTTGTGATTCTATCGAATATTGCAGATGAAGAAAAGGGCAAGAGTTCTACCTTCAGGCCTCATGTTGAAGTTAAAAAGATAACGGATAACCTTGAGAATACGTTGTTACAGCTTAGATTAAAACATTAACCTTTTTTGCATTCCAGTATAAAAGCTGGATCTGAATCGCCGCTGCACACAAAAAGAAAGGCTTTATCATCACAGATAGCGCCGTATGAACATCTTGAAAAAAGAAACATGAAATGGCAATCAATGTGACTCCTGCAAAAAGATTTTTCAAAAGCAAAGGATGAAAGCTGATCTGAAAATATTCACTGAAATTCATCGTTTTCCGCATGAAATTATACACCGAAAGACCTGATACTATCACTAATAAGAGGATCTGTGCATCATTATACAAGTCGGGTTTTATAAAGAACAACCCTGAAAAAATCAATGAAAAAGCCAGTGCATAACCACTCATTTTTTTGAAACGGCTCTGAAGAATATCCTTTTCAATTCTGGTCATTCTTCTTGCCGATAAAAAATCTGCTCTTACCATTTCAAGTTCACTTTTCCAGTTCATTTTGGTTTGGAGAAAAGCTTCCTGGAAACTTTCATGGTGTTCTTCCATCAGGTCTGATATCTGAAGTATAAAATGATCCTTGATTTCCAGCAATAATTTCTGCTCCAGTTTTTTCGAAACAAGATACTGTATGATCTCAATTTCCTGTGCCGTATTTATCATGTTTAATAGGTATTAAATGGTAATTTTCAGTTGTTTATTCAATCTATCAGGCCGCAGTCTGAAGAAAATTCTGTAGTTTTTTAAGGGATTTTTTATGTTCAAAGAAATTGAATAATCCAAAAATCATAAATGTCTGCAGCGTAAAAATAAAAGCGAGAGAAATCAGGACACTGATGAATTCATCATGATGCTGAGTTTTAAAAAACAAGTAGATCGACTTTCCGTCTTTTGTAATAACCTGCGCCATCGACATAAGGCATATCACGAGTAAACCTATATTTTGCTGATACATGGTATAAAACAATTTTCCTTTATACTTAAAATCTGTTCTGATAAACTTCCGGATTTTGTAATGGAATGCCCAGACGATAACCGGAGCCAGAAAAAATATAGAATTCTGTACTTTAAAGAACACGGCATACTGTTCCTCGCTTTTAGAACTGTAAATCAGCAACAGATTGATGACAAAAGAGATTAAGGCAAGTAAAAATGACTTTTTAAGCATTTTATGATTGTTCCCTTTAATGATTTTCTTGACAATTACAGGAATCGGCTCTGAGTAAAAAACAGAATAGCTGGTCATTTTAAACTCATTCTCCCACAATCTTTTAGTCTTTACGAAAGCTTCTTCAAAATGTAGATTGTCTTTACGCTCAATATCTGAAATCTGCGACATCATATGGTCTTTTACTTCCAATAAAATATCCAGTGGAAGCTTTTGAAAGATAAGATAGTCCGTCACCTCATTTTCCTGTACCTCGGTCATCATATGTTAAAAATGGTATTTAGGTTTAACAAATAACTTTTCATTTCGTTCTCCTGAACAGCCTGATGCTTTTTTCCTTTTTCCGTCAAAAGATAATATTTCCGGTCTCTACCGTTGATTTTTTGAACTTCTGAAGTGATCATTCCATCATTCTCCAGTTTATGTAACAGCGGATACAGCGCACCCTCGGTCATTTCAAGCTCGCCTTCTGTAAGCTCTTTTGCCCGTTGCGTAATCTGATACCCATACATTTTTACCTCTTTTGAAAGAAGCTTTAAGATAATGTTCTGGAGTGTTCCTTTGTAAAGACTGTTCTTTTTCAAATGATCCTTTTTTTATACCTTTCAAATCTATGCATAATTTTCTTATGTATAAAGTTTTTCTCAAAAAAATGTAATTTGCTGTATGAAAAAAATGTATTTCATTGCGATCTATCCTCCACAGGAAATCATTGACGAGGTGAAGATTTTTAAAGAAGATCTTGCTTTGAACTATGATAATTCAAAAGCATTGAAAAATGATGCCCATATCACTTTATTTCCACCCTTCTCCAGAGAGCTGGAGTTGGAGAGTGACATTCATGCAGCTTTTCAAAAGATAGATACCGATCTGCCTCCCTTTGAAATACTACTAAACGGTTTCGGAAGTTTTCCAAATCCCAAAAATCCTGTCCTCTTTGTACAGCCTGAACCGAATGAAAATTTAAATATCCTTCATCAAAACGTAAAACAGCATTTCAATTTTATCAAATATTCTTTCCATTCCCATATGACCGTTGGTTACAGAAACCTCAGCTATGATAACTACCTGAAAGCATGGGAAGTATATAAAGAAAAAGAATACAAAACTAAATTCATAGTTGATAAAATATTGCTTCTCCGCCATGATCAGAATTGGGTTCCCATTGCAGAAAAGAAACTCACAGGAAACATTCATGAACAATAAATGCCGGCTTATACAACCGGCATTTATTGAGTCAGGAAGCTCCAAGATAGAAGAAGGAAGTTATTGAGGTCGGAAACAACACGTATTATTCTGTTCTTATTCAACTTTAAAATTAAACACAATTAATAGCTTGACCACTCCCAGAAATAAATATTCCTAACAGTGACTTCCATCTCCCCTCTTCCAGCCTTTACTACATCTACTCTTTCACAATTTTCTGCGAAATAATCATTCCCTCATTTTCATAAACATTCACAAGATACGTTCCGGCAGGAAGGTTTTTAATATCTACCAACAATGTTGAACGGTCCTTAAGATCTGATTTTATACGGATAAGCTTTCCGGATGTATCATACAGTTCAATTCTGGTATTTCCTGCGAATTCCTGCTTTCCTTTAATAAAAAATTCACCGTCTGAAGGATTGGGATATATGCTGTACCTTCTTTCTTCTGCTTTCACTTCTGTCATTTTTCGGGCAGCAGATTTACTCAATGTCCAGGTGACATTCGTAAAGTGAACCGTGCTGTGGTTATTCACTTTAAGCAATGGATTGTTATCATTCACTGAAAAGATCAGGGTATTATTTCCTACATTCAGCTGGGATGGAGAAACGGTGAGTGAGTTGGACGTGGAGGCAAGCAATGTTCCGTTCAGCTTCCAGGAATTCACCAGTGTATTAGGAATCGGAAGAATTTCATTTACGGTAAAAGTCACATTGGAATTGGCATTCACCGTTGATGTATTCGCTGGTGTATAAGAATCTACCGGAGATACCAATGAGTGAATTTTTTCAATAATGGCTTCTTTACAAACCGAGCAGAACTGCTGGTTAAGGTACCTCATCTCACAACTTTGGTGTGGACGGTACCACGAAGGACTTTCCGCATAAGAATATACTCCTACCCCGTTAAGTCCTACCCAATTTTTCCATTTAACAGTGGCCGGATTGGAAGTCTGGGTTTTGTTGGGAGATTCTCCTGATCCGGAAAACCAGTATTCATCGGCCAGTTTCCCAAATGAATGTCCTAATTCATGAACAACAATCTCGTTGGAAGATCCATTGAGAGACGCGAATGCATACGAACCGCCACACCCTCCATACTCTGTGGAATTACCCAACACATAAGTAATATCGTAATCCGGAACATTGGCAGCCAGAACCTGACCTACTTTATTTGTGGTATTGCTGTAAATACACCGGTGAACCCCGAAGTCAAAGGAAGAACCAAGATAATTATTCGGGTTGGAAACCGGAATGACAGGTTCAGTGACATCAGTCGCCGTTCCCGGATGTTTTACACCTGAAGCCGTAGAAACGACTTTCACGGCATAGGCATTAAAATAATTTTTATATTCTGTGTAAGGGCTTTTTGTAAAAAGATAATTAACGGTAGACTGCGCCGAAGAGACGAAGGAATTCTGCTGAGCCGTGGTAAAACCGTCACCCAATACCGCAATAATGATTCGTTTGTCATTCGATCCGTTCTGAAGAAGGGGAACCGTCTGGAATGTCTGTGCAGCACAACAGCTGCTGATGAAAAGGGCTAATAAAGTTTTTCTCATGGTTATAGTTTTTGGGTGAATAAAAGCTGAGTTCCTGATTCAGTTACTTTTTCGATTCTTACCGACTGAATGTGTTCAGAATAAGAATATCTCACACTGAATTCAGCATTTTCAAGAGGAATTTTCTTTCTGCTGACGCCTTCTTTTTCATAGACTTCCATTTCAGGATGCAGTGGATTTTTCACCAGCTGTTTCATGATTTCTTTTCCTCCCGCATCGGACAGAATAACAATAAAATCTCCTGTTTCCACTTCGCTTCTGTCAAAAGAAGGAGTGAATTTCAGCTTTCCTTCAGCTATTTTTTTTTCCTGAAGAACAATTTTTTCTTTTCCGGAAGCTTCTTTATCCATCCTGAAAAACAGATAAACAATCTTGCCTTCTTTCCGGATTTCAGCACCGGAGGCTTTATTCCCTGAATCACTTAACGTACTGTTTTTATGAAAACTGCACAGCAGAAGTACGGGAACAATAAAAAAATTAAATAAATTTTTCATAGCACATTTTATTTTAAAGTTATAAATATTTCCCGATACATTGAATATTTTTTTATTTGAATTGGGATTTTTAATAAGGTAAGGAAGATGGAAGCCTAGAGAGGGAAGTTATTGAATTCTATAACATTAACTGGAAGCCTTTTTAATATTTTTCTTAAAAACTCCTCATCAAATTTCAAAGGACTCCATAGTATCTTCCAACCTCCCGCTTCCAGCTTCCCAACCTTTTAACTATTTTTTCAACCCAAATTCCCATTATTTTAAATCATCTTTTCTCAGATAAAAAAGTTCAGAATATCCTATCTTTGACCCATGATTTCAGAGAAGATAATTTTAGGCATTGATCCGGGGACAGCGATTATGGGTTTCGGTATTATTTCCGTAAAAAAAGGCAAAATGGAGATGGTTTCTATTCATGAACTGATCCTGAAAAAATATCCGAATCACGAAACGAAGCTGAAATATATTTTCGACAAAACATTAGCCCTGATTGATGAATATCATCCTGATGAAGTAGCTCTGGAAGCTCCGTTTTTTGGGAAAAATGTACAGAGTATGCTTAAACTGGGGCGAGCCCAGGGAGTTGCCATGGCAGCCAGTCTTCACAGAAACATCCCAATTACAGAATACTCTCCGAAAAAGATCAAAATGGCAATCACCGGCAATGGAAACGCCAGCAAGGAACAGGTAGCCGGAATGCTTCAGAATCTTTTAAATCTGAAAGAATTTCCTACCAAATATCTGGATGCATCGGATGGTCTTGCGGTTGCGGTATGCCACCATTTCAATTCCGGAACGATAGCGGATACCAAATCATTCAGTGGGTGGGAAAGCTTCCTTAAACAGAATCCGGACCGGTTGAAATAATGATATAAAAAAAAAGCCCCTTAATCGGGGCTTTACTATTTGAATAATTCAGAATTAATTATTTAAAAACTTCTTCGATCCGTTTTTGTTCTTATCGGAGTAATTAATAATAAATGCTCCTTTTGGAAGAACTCTCTCGATTTGAATCTCATTGGTTTTGGCATTTCCTTTTTGGATAACCTTTCCACTCATATCAAAGATCTGATAATCTCCAAAATTGCCTTCACCAGACAGTTTCAGTTTATTTTCGGATTTCAGATATACAATTTTCGCTTCTCCCTTATTGCTTTTCACCTCAGAAGTTCCTAAAGCTCCGGTTATTCTTACTGCATAATCTTCCATCTGACCGTATTGAAGCTGTGAGCATGGAGTACCGTCAGCAAGTATTGTTCCGGTAAAGGTAGCTGCATCAACAGAAACTCTCATTCTTAAATAGGTATTCAAGACAGCATTGGCAGGAGGTGTAACTCCGACAGTAACAACCTTTCGTGCCCCAGAAGCCATAGTAGCAGACAAATCATTGGCTACCAATTCAGATTCTTCAAATATTCCGTTGTTGTTATAATCAATCCAGACTTTGGTTTTAAACTTATCAGTCTGGTTGAAACCGTTATCATACGTCACTTTCAGTTCAGTACTTGCATTGGAAGGAATATCCGTATAATAAGCCGGTCTGATACAAGTAGCTACAGAATAGTCCTCATAAAATTTCGGAGCAGGCTCATCAGAATCATATCCGTTGGTCGTGCTGCTTATCGTTCCAAACTGTACTCTTGAAGCACCAATACCAAAGTTATTATTCGCAGGATTTGCAATTCCTGATGGGTTACACTGTGCTGCCACCACTGCTACAGGGGATGGAATAACCACTGCGGGATCCTGCCCTGCTGTTGAAGTGATCAAGTTTTTTCTGTATTCCATCATCAGCATGATTGCTCTGTCTCTCTGACCTTCTGTGAATTTACGGTTAGAATTGGTATAATTCATTACATTATACTGGGTTCCGTCATAATTTTGAGTTGTACATGGATCCACACTAGTGTTGTTTGGAACGGCTACGCCATACATACTTCTTGAAGGAGATGTATCACAAACTCTGTCGCCGTCTGTTGCGCAGTTATTATTAACAGGACATGTTGTCTGGCTTGTATAATTAACTCCCTGAAAAGTATGATAAAGACCGAATGCATGGCCTAACTCATGAGTAAGGGTTGTATCATGCTGGTTTTTAAGAGTGGCTACCTTCATAAAGCTTTCATAGAAATAATCATAAGATTCCGGGAATCTTGCATATCCCATCAGCCCGCCTGCATTCTGCTGCTGGCCGTTGAAACCAATGACCACATAGATATTGAAATAAGAGCTTTCAGGCCAGTGCGGTGCCAGGGTTTTGATTTGGCTGTCGCTCGCTCCGTTTCCTGTAGATTCAGACTTTACACCTCTCGTATCATATAAAGGAATGGTACTTCCGTTGTATCTTACAATTCCGTTGGTCGGTTCACAGGTTGGCGATCTTTTAGCTAATACCAGTTTAAAGGGAATCACGTTTCCTCCCGCGGCACCTGCACCTTCCGGATAAAAACCGTTGCCGTAAGTGGTGGCATACATTTTATTAGCTCTGTCGATCCAGTTGATCACATCCTGATCTGTCAGAGCCAAATTTGAATTAGCAGCAGCACTAGACTCAATAACGTGCACTACAATTGGAATTTCAAAGGTTTGTCCCGTATACAGGCCATTCCAGGAAGTTGTACCACCCACTTTATTAAGAAAAGACTGTTTGTCCATATTTCTTAATCTGGCTTCCACCTCCTCCCTATTTTTCTTTAATTCTGGAAATCTTATGTCCATTTTTCTCATTTCTTCGTCAAAACCACAAAAATGTTCAACATTTTGAGAAAAAGCATTAAAAAACAACAAAAGCATTGAAAGAATACTTATTTTCTTCATTTTTAACTAATTTTTTGATTAATTCTACGCAAATATAATTATTTATTAACAAAATAATAAATCAAAAAATGCAAATTATAATACAAATTACATTTTTTCCATAAAAAACTAAAAAATTGATAGACAATCAATTAAATCAAAACAATCAATTACTTGGCAAAACATAATACTATCTTTTACATTGGTATGATTTTTAGTATTACATTTGTATAAATTTTCACTAATGAAAACAAACCAACAAACTATAAATCAAGCGAATCATAAAATAAACTGGTTCCAGAAGTTTCTGATGGTATGCTCCGGAGGAAACATTCATATCTTAAGAAAAACCCCCAGTGAATGGAATAAGTTTTCCGGGATCGGATGTATAGTATTATTCACCGCGGTATTTGCTACCCTGTCTGCCGGTTATGCCATGTATACGGTATTTGATAATGTATGGACTTCCGTAGGATTCGGGATCCTGTGGGGATTAATGATCTTTAATCTGGACCGATATATTGTTTCTTCCATCAAAAAAACAGGAACATGGTGGAATCAGATTCTGATGGCCATTCCCCGTCTGATTCTGGCTACTTTTCTGGGTATTATTATTTCCAAACCTCTGGAACTTAAAATTTTTGAAAAGGAAGTGAACAAACAGCTGAATACTATTATTCAAAGAAATAAAAAACAGCTTGAGGGCGAAATGAGCGGTAGAATTCTGAAGCAGAGCGGTCCTTTTGAAACGGAAAAAAATCAGATTGCTGAAAAAACCATTCAGTATCAAAAGGCTTATGACTCGGCAGCAGTAGAACTTGAAAAAGAAATCCTTGGAAAACAGTCCGGACTGACAAGTGGAAAAGAAGGTTATGGTCCCAATGCAAAACGTAAGCAGGAACTGAAAGAACAACGCCGCCTTGATCTGGAAAACTTCAAGAAGGAAAACGCACCGAGAGTAGAATATTTAGATAAAGAAATATCCAAAGTCTATACGAATCTGGAAACAGAAAGAAAATCTTCGGAAACCTTTGAAGATAAATTCAATGGGTTTGCAGCTAGATTGCAGGCATTGGATGAACTTGGGAAAAATTCAGCGATCATAGGGCTTGCGGCGGCTTTCATCATGGGGCTTTTTATCTGTCTTGAGATTTCTCCGGTTTTAGTCAAATTAATTTCTCATGTAGGACCCTATGATCATCTTTTAGAAAAAACGGAAAACGATTTCAGGCTTTATTCCAGGGAAAAAATAGAAAAGGGGAATGCGCTGACTGATTTCAGAATTGACGATTTTAAGGATAATTTAAAAAAATAGCGTATTTTTCACGCATGATTATTGATAAAGAAGAGATCCAGAAGAAAAAAAAGAAGCTGGACGACTGCAAAGCATTTCTGAAAAAAGAATTCATCGGAATTGATAAGATTATTGATGATTTAATGGAATACATCCAGATCTGGTACCTGATGCCGGAAATCCTGACGCGTCCCGTAGTGATCAATTTATGGGGAATGACAGGCGTTGGAAAGACAGACCTGGTGCGAAAAACCGTCCGTTTTCTTGAATTTCAAAACCGTTTTGTAGAAATAGAACTGAGCAACAGCGATGAAACCACCTGGAGCAAAAGTGTTTCAGATATTTTGCAGAGCAACCGCCTCAATGACGAAAAACCGAGTATTGTTCTCTTCGATGAGATCCAGCGTTTTAATACCATAGATCCTGACGGCACTCCGGTACCGCAGACCAAGTTCACGGATTTCTGGGAGCTTTTAAGTGACGGCAAGCTAAGCAAAAGAGAACGTGACGACCTTGAGCACTATCTGTTCTCTTATCTATTGCGTAAAAAAGAAAATGACCGACGCAAAAAGAACGGTGAAACAGAAATGGATGAAAATCCTTATCTGAATCTATGGGATGCCAAAGAACTGAAGAAATACCTCAGCATGGAAGATGATGTCATGAGCATCATTGACATGAAAGAGGAAGATATGATCAAGCTGATCCTTAAAAAGCAGAAAGAAAAAAAGATCTATGAGCCGGTAGACTACAGCAAAATGCTGATCATCATCAGCGGAAACCTGGATGAAGCTTTTCAGATGTCCCGCGAGACGAGCGAAGCAGACATCGATGCCAATATCTACCATGCCTTTACAAAGAAAATTACCGTCGTTGATATAAAAAATGCATTATCAAGGAAGTTCCGTCCTGAACAGGTAGCCAGGTTCGGAAATATCCATCTGATTTATTTTTCATTAAAGACGGAAGATTTTCAGCACCTGGTTCAGAGGGAAATCAACAATCTTAAGACGAAGACCAAATCAAAGTTCGGTATCAGTTTAAAAATCACAAAAAACATCAATGATCTGATTTACAGAAACGGCGTTTTTCCTGTTCAGGGCGTACGTCCGGTCTTCAGCAGTGTTGTAGACATTCTGGATACAAACCTCAGCAAATTTCTTTTTGAAGCAATCATTAACGACGATAAAACCATTGAAATTGACTATCAGGTTAAAGAGAAAAAGATTTCCGGGAAAGTAGGTGGACGCATCATCGATATTCCTTATACCGGGAGAATCGACAGTATCCGCCAGTCTAGTCAGCAGGATGCTGTGGCCAACATCAGCGTTCATGAATGCGGACATGCTGTTTGCTATATGCTGTACACCGGTTTTGCCCCGCTGCAGCTGAAGAGCAAGGTGGCCAGCAGCTATGCCGCAGGATTTACATTCCCCCATCAGATCCATGACACTAAGGAAAGTCTTCTGGACAGAATCAAAATTTATCTTGCAGGCGGGATAGCTGAAGAAATTATATTCGGCGAAAACAATGCAAGTATAGGACGCAGCCATGACAGAGAACAGGCAACCATCCTGGCCTCGGACTACATCAGAAAATATGGGTTTGACGAAGAATATCAGGCTGTCTACAGTTTTGAAGAATATCCTTATCGCATGCAGCAACATATCACCGATAAAAAGATCGAAAAACTGATGCAGGATCTGGCCAAAAAGACAAGAGAAGATCTGATTCTTCAATTGGATCTACTGAAAGACATGAGCATTGAGCTCAGCAAAAAAGGAAGCATGCTGCCTAAAGAAATCCATGAAACAGCCAGAAAACATCACCTTGAAGTAAGCATCAAAGAGGAAGGCTATCTTCATATTGCAGAGTATCATAAAATGCTGGAACAATAGAGGAAAAATCTAACATGCTACAAGTTTACATTAATATAATCTTACCTTTCAGTTAATTCTGAAAGGTTTTTTCTTTCCATAAACCTTTTATTGGAAATATTTTATAATTTTACATTAACAAAACTAATCATCATGAAAAACTTAATTCTAGTATGCATCCTGCTTGTAAGCAGTGCCTTCACACCTACTTTAAAAGCACAAATGGATCCTTATCTGGGACAAATTATTTTTGTTCCTTATAACAGAACTCCTAATGGATGGGCTGATTGCAACGGACAACTTTTGCCAATCGCACAAAACCAAGCTCTTTTTTCTTTATTAGGAACAACATTCGGAGGAAACGGAACTACAAATTTTGCCTTACCCGATATGAGAGGAAGAGTTCCTATTTCTTATGGAATGGGCCCGGGAAGCAGCAACAATTATGTTGTGGGTGAGACAGGAGGCAGCGAATCAGTTACGTTAACCCAGCAGCAGATGCCTATGCACAGTCATACCGTCAATGCTGTAACCGCTGAAGGAAATCAGAATACACCAACAGGAAACCTTCCTGCAGACACCAAACTTCTGGACAAAGAATATTCTGATGCGAACGCCAATACAACCATGAAGGCTACCATGGTCAATCCGACAGGAGGAAACCAGCCTCATGAAAACAGGTCTCCTTTCCTTACCTTAAGATGCATCATTGCAACACAGGGTGTTTATCCATCTTTTAATTAATAAGTTATGAAAACTCTATACTTATTTGCTATAGCTCTTGGAAGTTCATTGGCCGCACAGACCATCACTTTCAATGGATGTCATAATCTGTTTGACAACCAGAATTTTGTTTTTACAAAAACCGGAGTGGATGCCAACAACAAAAACATTTACATTACAACACCGGTGGATGGACAGCCTTGCGGCGGATTGGGAACGTGTGAATTTAAAATCAAATGGAATAATACCCTTACCAGATGGGAATTTCTTGCTGACGAAGGAAACGGAACCTTTACCACTCCTACGCTGATCTATTATAATTCTACAGGAAACAATACCAGCCCGAGACCTCCGAGTAATACCTTCGGAGCATGGATAGAAAACGCAGTACCAACCGGTACGAATGGACAGTGCGGAGGAAATCTTACGGGAATCAACTCTACAATGACAGGCGATGTACACAGCAGTCCGCTGGCAACAACGGATGTAACGAAAACCAAAATTCAGATCTTCCCGAATCCTGTTTCTGATTTAATCCATATCTCCGGAATTGATAATGGACAAACGATTCAGATTTATAATGTAGACGGAAGACTCGTGAAAACCGATGCATTTGATCAGAAGATTGAGGTTTCTTCTCTTTCTGCGGGAGTTTATGTTTTAAAAATTACCACTAAAAATTTCGAATCTCATGAATTTAAATTCGTGAAAAAGTAGAGATATAATGTTTTTATAGCATTAATTGATTATTGATATAGCCTTCAGAATTTCCTGAGGGCTATTTTTTTGAGGAATAATTTTTGTTGGTTAATGGATATGCCATCAAGTGTTGTCAACACCTATATTTATTTTCCGGAGACTGAAGTTTTGAGAATTATTTATCAGTCCGGAACTGTGTATGACTATTTGAAAGTGCCTTTATCCATTTCTGAAAAATTCAGGCAAGCAAGATCTAAAGGGCGTTTTTTAAACTCTGTAATCAAGCGGAGATTTAAATACATTAAGGTCAGCTGACATACATTGAATAAAAAATGCCTCCATTTTCGGAGGCATTCAAATTTTATATGATCTAAAAATTATTTAATGATCAGTTTAGATGTTTTACTTTCTTTTCCGTTGGAAATCTGAACTATATACACTCCTTTTTCAAGTTGCTGGTTTATTTTGTAAATTCCGTTTCCTTCTTCTTTTACAGAAGGGCTCGCAACAAATCTTCCTGACATATCAGAAATAGAAACTTTTAAATTCTTACCGTTTTTAGCTTTGATAAACACATTGTCACCTGTCGCAACCGGATTGGGATAGATCACAAGGTCATTGTTTTCAGCATTCACTTCACTGGTTCCCAAAACAGTAACAAATTTAACGGTATAATCTTCTGCCTGCCCGTATTGTAACTGTCCACAAGCTGTCATATTTGCATTCTCATCATCTACCATTACTCTCATTCTTAATGGCGTATTAAGCACTGTAGAAGCCGGAGCCGTAAAAGTTGCATTGAAAGTACCGATTAGAGTGATGGGATCTGCTGCAACATTATCTCCTGATGCTACCAATTCACCAGCTTCAAAAGTTCCGTTGTTGTTAAAATCAATCCAGGCTCTTACTTCATTCTCACTACCCGAAACATTAACCTGAAGGTTATGTGACTGGCTTACCAAAAGCTGTGTAGAAGTTGCTCTCAGACAGTTTGCGCCCGTATAATCCACATAATAGCTAGGCGCATTTTGCCAAACTCCTGTACTGGCATTATTAATACTTCCTAATTTAACCAAAGTAGGCCCAACAAAATAATTAGCGAGTGTAGTCAATCCAGTTGGAGAACACGCTGCGATTGGAGCTCCAACATTTGAAGCAGGCGCAGGTGCCGTTGCTCCAAGCGAAGTACTTAAAGAACCTCTAAACAAAAAGAAAGCAGTAGCTGCTTTGTCATGCTGCCCATTTGTAAATTTGAAGGCCGTTGGGTTTGTATAATTCATCATATTATACTGGACACCCTGATAATTTACCCCTGTACAAAGATTGATACTGTTATTGGTTGGAGCCGCATCATTAAGTAAGCTTCTGGATCTTTCCGTATCACAAACCTGATCATCATCTTTAGTACAGTCATTATTCGTCTGTGCAGGGCAATAAGCTACGTTATTGGTACCCTGTGGGGCATTACCATTTGCATTACCGAAAGTATGAAGCAATCCCATACTATGTCCAAATTCATGCGCCAAAGTAATATCATCCTGTAAAGTAACTACAAAAGACTTCATAAAAGATTCATATGAAGAATCTGGGTTTTGAGGCAATCCTGCCCATCCCATAATTCCATACTGGCCTCCACCATCTACTTTATTCATAATATAGATATTAAAGTAAGACGCTTCAGGCCAATGAGGAGCGATTGTTTTTACCTGTGCCGTAGTAACACCGTTTGTATTTTCACGGTTCACCCCATTGGCATCATATCCAATAAGAGTTCCACCATTGTATCGTACAATACCGGTGGTAGCATTACAATTCGGATCTCTTTTAGCCAAAACTAATTTTATAGGCATTGTAGCAGCCACTCCAAAATCAGCAGGAACTCCCTGAGCCCACTGGTAAGTACCGGCATACATTGCATTACAGCGATCCAGCCATGCCTGAATCTGTTCGTCACTCTTGTTATAAGCAGATCCGATAGCAGCTCCCGTAGGTGCAATTACGTGTACTACTACAGGAATTTCATAAACTCCATTCACTGTTTTAAAAGCATTGCCATTCTTAGCAGCGTTATTATTTTGGCTGGAGTTAACAATACGATTACGGATATTGCGAATCATTTCATCAATTTCCTGATTGTCTTTTTGATGCCCTCGCTGTTCAGTATCAAAGTCACACCAATCTTTTTTTTGTTGTGCTGATAATGAAACGGAAAGCAACATGGCCCCATAAAGGAAAGTTTTCTTCATTCTTCAAATATTTTAATTATAAATTTTATTAGGTATATTTATTAGTATCAATAAATAAACTACAAATACATTCCACATTAGTAGTAAAAATCTAATTTTGTTACAAATATTCGAGTATTTCATCCATATATTTTATAAAAAATAAAATATTTTAAACTAAAACTTGCAATATTAAACTGAAAACATGAATAAAAACAAACAATACACTGGATAAAATTCAACAAATAGTCAAAAACATAGAATTAATTCATATTTTAAGTTTAAAAAAATTTACTCTTCATATTAACCTCCAAACAAAACGTCAAATAAAAAATGCCGCACAGATCTGTGCGGCATTTTTATATCATTTTATATATTCTAAAAAGAATAATTCGGAGCTTCCTGAGTGATGATCACATCATGCGGGTGAGATTCTTTCAATCCGCTTCCGGTAATCATAACCATTTTGGTGTCTTTTTGTAAAGCTTCAATATCTTTAGCTCCACAGTATCCCATACCGGCTCTTAGTCCTCCGGTAAGCTGGAAGATCACATCTTCTAACTTCCCTTTATGTGGTACTCTACCTTCAATTCCTTCCGGAACGAATTTTTTAGCCTCACTCTGGAAATATCTTTCTTTTCCACCTCTTTTCATTGCGGAAAGGCTTCCCATTCCCTGATAAGATTTGAATTTTCTCCCCTGGAAGATAATTTCCTCTCCCGGAGCCTCATCTGTTCCTGCTAAAAGTGAACCCAGCATTACTGCTCCTGCTCCACTTGCAATCGCTTTTACGATATCTCCGGAAAGTTTGATGCCTCCGTCAGCAATTACCGCTACATTTTTAGAGGCTGCGTATTCGTAAACGTTATAAATCGCGGATAACTGAGGAACTCCTACTCCTGCCACTACTCTGGTAGTACAGATAGAACCTGGTCCCACTCCAACTTTAAGAACGTTGGCACCGGCTTCAATAAGGTCTTTCGCTGCTTCAGCTGTTACAATGTTTCCTCCTACGATATCTAAATCCGGGTAAGTTCTTCTGATTTCTGAGATTTTATCCAAAACTCCTTTAGAATGCCCGTGAGCTGAATCGATAGCCACAATATCAACACCGGCGTTCACCAATGCTGCAATTCTGTCCATGGTATCTTCTCCAACGCCAACGCCTGCTCCTACTATAAGACGGCCTTTGTGGTCTTTATTCGAATTCGGATATTCCAGCTGATTGTCTATATCCTTGATGGTAATTAATCCTACAAGTTTATTGTCTTTATCTACGATCGGAAGCTTTTCAACTCTGCTTTTAAGAAGAATTTCTTTTGCTTTTTCAAGGTTGGTGTTTTTATCGGAAGTGATCAGATTTTCTTTGGTCATGATCTCTTCTACCTTCATATCAAGGTTTTCCTGATATTTTACATCTCTGTTGGTAATGATCCCGATCAGTACATTATCTGCATCTACTACAGGAAGACCGGAGATTTTATACTTAGCCATTGTTTCTTTAGCTTCAGCCAAAGTGTGATCTTTTGAAAGGGTAACAGGATCAGAGATCATTCCGTTTTCTGAACGCTTTACACGGTTTACCTGTGCAGCCTGCTCAGCGATCGTCATGTTTTTGTGGATGAAACCTAAACCTCCTACTCTTGCCAGAGCAATGGCCAGATCTCCTTCAGTAACTGTGTCCATCGCAGCAGAAACTATCGGAACATTCAGCGTGATTTTGTCGGTAAGTCTTGATTTTAATGATACCTGATTAGGTAAAACTTCTGAATAAGAAGGGACTAGAAGAACGTCATCGAAAGTGATGGCTGTCTCTACAATTTTGTTATGAATAGACATCTTTACTTTCTTTGCAAAATTAGGTTATTTTGACGAGATATGAAAATCCTTTTCAATAGTTTAAATAAAAATTAATAATCAATAACTTAAATCAAAAAACCGCTCTTATTAAGAACGGTCTTTCTGTACAAAATAATTAGTATAGTATGAAACTACTTGTTATATCTTTTACGGAAGAATGATTTTGTTATGGAATCACGTTTCCGCTTTCATCTAATTTATCAATATGGGTCTGGTTATTTTTATCAATATAGACCCGAAGACGAACTTTTCCATGGGTATCTCTGATAAAAATTCCTACATCTCCGGCTGGTGTTTTCCCCGCAAAGAAACGCTCGCTGGTTAGTTTTCCTTCCTGCCTTAGTTTCGCGTATGCTTTTTTAGAAGCTACCGGATCATTGAGACGTTTTAAAGAGTCTTCAAATTTCATAATCTCTTCCATTGGAAAATTATCCGGCCTGTCCCAAAGTTTCAATCCATAGGTTCTGGATTTTTTATCACCTGCCTCTTCCAGATACTGAAGCTGCATAATCTGATCTGTATTTCGCTGGTCAAAAGAATACACCATCCCCGATTCTTTTTCATCGGCGCTATACACCAAACCTCCGCATTCATCGCCTAATTCATTAAAGAAAATCAATCCGGCTTCTCTTTCTCTTGGCTTTAGTTCTTTGTTGTTGAACATTCCCGGATGCTGACGTTTTTTATTACTGATCGTCATCTTCAGCGTTCCGTCTTTTTCAATGATATTGATGCGCTCCACATCTATTTCCTCAAAACGCTGGCGTGAAGTTTTATCTTTAAAAGCAAGAATAAAAAACAGGATACAAATTACCGTTAATGAGACTGCATATATTTTCAGCATGCGAACCTCTCTTATCAATTTTTCCATAGCAACAGGGATTTTCATTTATCTGTAGCAGCATTGATCACTTTTGAAATATCCTCTGCAGTAAAGCTCCCTCTCACATCCACAAAAACCAGTTCTTTATCTGAGTTTACGGTGATCATCATATTTTTAATGCTTTCTCCGTTCTGCTTCACACGTACATTGACGTTTTCTCCGTCATGCTTAATGGTCGCCCAGTCTTCAAAATCATTGTCATTTAAATATTTGGAGTAGTCGTTCAGCATCGCTTTGCTCCCGTTATCTACCGTCATTACTCTGATCTTCGATACTTTCTTGATCAGGGCAATCACTTCCTCACTTTCGCCATCTTCCCTTAATGCCTTCTTGATAAAAGGTTTGGCAAGAAATACAGGCACATTGAAGCTTGCAAATTTTGCCCCTTTATAATCATACCCCGACTGTTTAAAGAAATCGATATTGGGTCTGCCTGACACTATACATGACTGAAGCATAAGCATTGCGAAGATTCCTAAAAAAACGTTTATTAAAGTTTTCATGGCCGTTATTTTTTAGTCGATAGGTTTCAGAGTACCTCCGGATGTTTTGCTGATGTTAGCTTCTATTTCAGGTCTTCCTTTGTATTTTACCAATCCTCCTGAAGACGCTCTTACTTTCAGTCTGCTTGAAACATTTACAGACAGGTTTGCCCCGGATGTAGCTTCTGCCTCAAGACTGTCCAGTTTGAGCTCATCTGCTTTTACGAGTGCTCCGCTGCTGATATCTATAATTCCTGAATTCGCTTTTCCTTCAATGGCTGCGTTGGATCCGCTGGAAGCTTTTACCATAATGGTTCCGGCTGTAATTCCCGCTCTGATATTTGAACCTGAAGAAATCCCGATATCCACTGCATTTGAAATTTTAAAATCTCCCTTTACATTCGCTCCGGATGATGCATCAATGCTTAGATTATTTTCTTTTATCGAATTAACCACATTAAAGTTAGCACCTGAAGAGGCTTTGATATTATCCATTCTTGGGGAAGAAATATTAACGCTTAAATTTCTAAATCTTAAATTTTTAGTCCCTTTATTGTCAATATATACTTTTAAAACTCCGTTTTCTACTTTAGTGATCACGTATTGAAGTTTATCTGCATCAGCAATTACTTTTACATTGGTCGGGCTTTCCTGTTTGAAAACTACATTAACCCCTGTACTCACCTGAATTCCTGAGAATTCACCGACATTTCTTGCTTCCCCGTTAATATAAGAGGAATTACTTTCAGCGGTAAAGCTGCTTCTGGTAGTGGTTACAGAACTTGTTTTGGTTTTGGTCTCGCTGGAATTAATGATCTTATTCACATCATCCATGGAAAGTTTCCCATCCAGCATTACTAGGATATTTTCTCCTTTCCCTCCGTCGATGCTCAACAGCAGGTCATCCAGTATTCCGTCTTTTGCTTCGGCAGAAAGAAACTTAATCTTCGATCCGGAACTGTTCACAGACATGATTTCGCTGTAATTGAGGGTTTTTAAATAAGAGGCTACATCTTTATTCAACTGAGATAGATGGGTCTGCACCTGAATACCTTCCTTAGAATTGGCTTTCTCCGGATTTTCGGTAATAAGAATCTTTAATCCGTTAATTTTAGACAACAACGGCTTGATCTGATCCAGCTGCGAATCATCAATATTAAGACTGCTGAGCATCCCAAACATGGGTTTAGCAATTTTAATAGAAGTCACCCCTTCCACTTCCTGATATTTTTCAAAAAGCCTGTCGAACTTGTCACCCTGCCCATACACCGTAAAGAAGTGCGAAAAGGCAAGTGCGAATATTATGAATATTTTTTTCATGAGTCAATTTTTATTTCTTTTAAAGCTGATTATTTTTGCCTGATCAGGTGCATAATCTATTTTTTGTTAATAATCGTCGTCTACGACGGTAGGTTTTACTAACTTTTCACTAACGTTATTTGCCAATATCTGGAATGAATATTTAGTCACATTGATGGCTTCTTCTACATTATCGATTCTTTTACCGTTGACAATCACGTATGAATCTTTATAGCCCGTAGAATCTTTTAAAGCCTTATTGTTTTTAAAAGAGGCATTGTTTACAAATCTCGGCCTCGTTTCTTTTTTAAGCCTTCCTCTTTTTGGCAGAATCTCATCCAGTACATCTTTTTCCGCTACCGAATTCTCCTGAAATATAGAATCTTTCTTCGCCCCGGAAATAGAATCGGTGTGGTTCACCGCTACCTGCTCCTGATGGTCGTTATTCTCTTCTATAAATTTTGATTTCTGCTTTAAAACTTCATTTTTTACAAACTGTTCCTTTTCAAGAACACCTGTACGGTAATCATTAAAGAAAAAGCCTACGCTGAAAACAAGCACTATTCCTGCTGCCATCCAGAACCATTTCGGGAAAGAAGGTTTATTCTTCTGAAGTGGGATGATGGGAGTATCGTTTGTTTCCGTACCGGGAGCCCCTTCCTCTGTTTTCTGAAGAAAATCTTCAAAGCTCCAGTCCATTTTCTCTTCCTTTATCACCTGGAAGATCTCGTCGTATTTATTCTGAGATTGATCTTTGTTCATAGCTCATCAGTTGTGATATTTGTTCTTTTACTTTTTGTCTCGCCCGCATCAGATTGACTCTTACTGCGTTTTCTTCCATTTCCAGCATTTCGGAAATTTCGGAGACTTCATATTCTTCTACATCTTTCAGATGGATCACCATTTTCTGTTTTTCCGGGAGCTGGTTGATAAAACCGATAATATACTCCTTCAGATTGTTGATATCCATGCTGTATAGCTCTGAGCGGTGAAGCTGCAAATCTGCAAATCCCAACTTCACGTCGTGGTGCTTGAGCCGGTTCAGGCATTCATTCCGGACGGACTTTAAAGCATAGGATTTCAAATTTCCAAACTGCTCCAGTTCCTCCCTCTTCTGCCAGAACTTCATCATCAGGTCCTGCACCACATCCTCTGCTTCATCACTGCTCATAACAAATCTTTTCGCAAAACGATACATCTCGTCTTTGAGAATAAACACCGTATTCTTGAAAGTTTCTTGGGTCATGAGTTTTGTTTCTATTAGTAAGACAATTAAAATCTTAATTCTATTACATTACCCTGTAAAAAAAGTGATGTAGTTCGCATTTTATTTTTATTCCGTGCTCGTAAAACCCGTCTGTAAAAGAGTTTTAATGATTTTTATAAAAATACCTATTTTTTTTCTTTTCTGAAAGATAATTTGAAAATCTTAAGTTTTCTGCTATTTTTCGGTATAATAAATTTGAAAGTTCATAAAGAGATAGAAAACTTACACCCCATTGTTTTTCCTTACCATACCTTTAGAAATGCAATCATCTGTGGAATTTGTGGGATAAAAAAAAGAATTATTTTTAGTGGGGGTTTGAACGATAAAAAATTCCCGCAGGTCACACGAATCACCCAGATGATTGGGTTATGTGAATCTATTTATTTTGTGCAATCCGTTGTCAATAAATAATAACCACAAAGGCAAATTTTTTTTAACACTTTAGTTAATTGAAGTTGACCTTACAACTTCATAGAAGGGCACATAAGTTTTCCAAAAATCTAAAATTTTTATATGGACAAAGCGGTAGGAAATATTCTCAATTATCGGTGTTCTTGTATGACTTGTAGCAAAAAAAACCTCCGAAATGGAGGCTTTAAATATTAATAGGTATCAAAAATATGTTTTAAAATAGCTTTATCATCATCGGTTAATGGCACTTTCCTTCTCGCCATAGCTCTTTCCGCGACTTCATAAGCTTTATCCAGTTTAAATCTTTCATCATCTTTACATCCACCCCATGAAAAGTTCTCCACAAGATTGGGTGGAAAACCCGGTTTAAATATATTGGACGCAACTCCAATGACCGTTCCTGTATTTAATTGAGTATTAATCGCTGTTTTTGAATGATCTCCCATAATCAACCCCGCAAACTGAAGTCCTGTATCTTCAAAAGCTTTTGTTCTGTAATTCCAAAGCTTTACTTGGCTATAGTTATTTTTAAGATTGGAAGAATTCGTATCCGCCCCGAAATTACACCATTCACCTATCACAGAATTTCCTACAAAACCTTCATGCCCTTTACTTGAGTAGCCGAAGATAATAATGTTGTTCACCTCTCCTCCTACTTTACAATGTGGCCCCACAGTCGTTGCTCCGTAAATTTTGGAACCTAAATTAAATTTGGAATCATCTCCCAATGATATAGGTCCCCGAAGATTGCAGCCTTCCATCACCTCAGCATTTTTCCCGATATAAATTTTTCCGGTTTTTGTATTGATGGTAGAAAATTCTATCTGCGCTCCTTCTTCAATAAACAGGTCTTTTTTATCTCCTAAAAAACCATTGGTAGAAGACAGTTCCTGAGAAGTTCTTCCCTCAGTAATCAGGTTGAAATCAAAGTCGATTGCAATATGATTGTAAGTAAATAGGTCAGCCGGTTTTTTAAAGAAGGTTAGTTTCTCTTTAATATCCGTCATCTTTTCAATCTGATTCAGGGAAAAACCTTTCATATTAATCCTAGCAGCTACCAGTTCATCTTCATAAACCAAAGCTTCACCCTGCTTAAGATCTTTAATCTGCTGAATGACAGTTTCAGTCGGCAGGAAATTAGTGACTAAGAAAAGACTTTCTTTGTCCTCGGGATTTTTAAATTTATTCTGAAGGTAATTTTCGGTAAAATAAGAAACTTCGGTATTTCCCAGAATCTTTTGCCATCGCTCAGAGAAAGTAAGGATTCCGCATCGCATGGCGGCAACAGGACGGGTAAAGGTAAGCGGAAGAAAATCTTCCCAATACTGGGCATCTGAAAATACTAATTGCATTATTTTAGAAGTTAGAGATTAGAAGTTAGAGATTAGAGGCTGGAGATGCAAATATTCTGCTTCACAAATCATTTACAGCATCTGATTTCTGCTCAGAACAAAAATACGAAAATAGCGGGAATGGAGAAATTAGATATTAGAAGTTAGAAGTTAGAGATTAGTTTATGAAAGCCTTGGTAAGAATATGTGTCTTTCTGTTTGGAAAGAATATAATTTCAATTTATAGAAATAAAGTACAGAATACTGCTTAAAACTAACTTCTAACTTCTAATCTCTAACTTCTATTAACAAAAAAAGTCTCCCAATAGATTGGAAGACTTCAGTATGTGTGATAACAAAAAATTACTTAGCGAATTTTTTGTATTTGTTCATAAACTTATCAACTCTACCTGCAGTGTCAACTAACTTCACTTTACCAGTGTAGAAAGGGTGAGAAGTTGAAGAGATTTCCATTTTGATCAATGGGTACTCTTGTCCTTCGAATTCGATAGTATCTTTTGTTTCTGCAGTAGACTTACAAAGAAACACGTCGTCGTTACTCATATCTTTGAAAACAACAAGTCTATAATTTTCTGGGTGGATTCCTTTTTTCATAATACAATTTTTAAAAAATTAAAGTTTGCTTTCGAAATAGTAATGGTATTTCTCTGCTAATTTTAGGCTGCAAAAATACAACATTTTTTTAAATATCCAAATACTCCATCCAATTTTTTTTATTGATAAGAAATTCAAAGTATTTTCGTTAAATTTGGAATCTATTAAACTTTAATTTCGATGAAATTCAAACTATTACTGGCTTTTTCTTTCTGGATGCTTCTTGTAGCGGTATCATGTAATAAAGACGAGATTACCTTTGATGCGCCCTCGCAGCAGCTCCGTTTTTCAAAGGACACGGTATTCTGTGATACGGTTTATCATCAGGTCCGTTCTGAGACGTATTTAGTAAAGGTATATAATAATGAAGACAAGGATGTTCTTATCCCAAGAATCAATCTGGAAAAAGGAAGTGCATCATTATACAGAATCAATGTAGACGGAAAACCAGGCTATGATTTTAAAGATGTGCCTTTAAGAAAGAAAGACAGTATGTATATTTTCGTTGAGATTGCTCCTCAGGCAACCGGCCCTGAAGCTATTGCTGAAGACAAAATTCTATTCAGCAGCGGTGCAGGACAACAGCATGTTACTTTATTCTCAGTGGTACAGGATGCGGAATTCTTCATTCAAACCCCTACCAATCCTAACCAGATTGCTACCCATACCGTCTGGAACAAAAATAAAGCGAAGATTATTTATGGGGACCTTACCATCAATCCTAATATAACACTGGATATCCAGCCGGGAACCAAAGTGTATTTCCACACCAACAGCGGGATGAAAGTTTCCACAGGTGCTACTTTAAATATTAACGGAGCACTGAATGATGAAGTCATTCTCCGTGGAGACCGAAACGACCTGGATCATGATACACTTCCTAAAAACTGGAACTCCATCCGCATGGAAGCCAATTCTAATCTTAATATGAATTTTGCCAGACTTTTCGGAGGAACCAGAGGACTAGACATGAAACAGAACACTGCCAATATCAGCAATTCATTCATCCATACTTTCTTTGAATACGGTATTTATGCTGTTGGCTCAACAGTTACTGCTAAAAACTTAGTCATGAATAACTGTGGCGAGTCTTGCATCGGGATCTTCAGAGGAGGAAATCACAGCTATACACACGCTACCATTGCCAATTATTCCAAAACAATGGGATCATTCAACAGGAACGGAATTACGGCTGCCAATGAATGGAAGAATGCTGCAGGAACTACAGAACAGGGAGCTCTTCAGCGTCTTGATATTAAGAACAGCATCGTGTACTCAGACAGGGATAACTCTGTGAATTTTGAACAGACTCCGGGTCAGCAGTTTGAATTCCTGATCCAGAACTCTTTAATCAAATATTCAGGTGTACCTGAGGCAGGATTTAATTTTGACACCAGTCCTAATGTCATCCAGAGCATCAAGAATCAGGAACCCCAATTCCTTAACTATTTTGCAGCGAAGTTGAACTTAAGAGTAAAAACCACATCTCCGGCAAGAGGAAAAGGAAACTTAACTGTAGCAGGAACTGTCCCTCTTGACATTGTGAATGTATCAAGAACTACTAACCCTACACTAGGCGCTTATCAATAATGGAAATCACACAACTGCAGCAGCAGGTAGACGAATGGATCAAAACCATAGGCGTTCGCTATTTTAATGAACTGACCAATATGGCCATGCTGACCGAAGAAGTCGGCGAAGTAGCCAGAATCATAGCCAGACGATATGGCGAACAGAGCGAAAAAGAAAGCGATAAAAGCAAGGACCTTGGTGAAGAGCTGGCAGATGTACTGTTTGTAACATTATGTCTCGCCAACCAGACCGGAGTGAATCTGCAGGAAGCTTTCGACAAAAAAATGAAGATCAAAACTGACCGCGACAAAGATCGGCATCAGAATAATGAAAAGTTAAAATAAGATACTAGATATCAGATTTCAGATAATAGACTAATGATAGGTCCGATATCTGAAATCTGTCATCTGATGTCTCTAATTTGAAGAAACAATGAAGTTAGAAAAATCAAAATTATCAGCAGATAAAACAGTTCAGATCAGCGGTTCGAAAAGTATTTCGAATCGTTTGTTGATTTTGGAAAGTTTATTTAAAAATATACAGATCGGGAATTTATCCAATTCTCAGGATACGCAGCTGCTGAAAAAAGCACTGTCTGAAAATACGGAAACCGTGGATATCCACCACGCAGGAACCGCCATGCGTTTTCTGGCTTCCTATTATTCAATCTTTGAAGGAAAGACAACCATTCTTACCGGATCCAAAAGGATGAAGGAAAGACCGATCAAAAATCTGGTAAGTGCCCTGAAAGACTTAGGTGCCGACATCGAGTATTTGGAGAATGAAGGTTTTCCGCCTTTAAAAATCACAGGAAAAAAGATCACCCAAAAGCAGGTGAATGTTCCTGCTAATATATCCAGCCAGTTCATCACTTCCCTCCTTCTGATTGCCGGGAAACTGGAAAACGGACTGGAAATTAATCTGGTCGGGGAAGTCACTTCCAGATCATACATCGAAATGACACTGGACATTCTGACCAAATTCGGCATCAAAAACAGCTTTGAAGGAAATACCATTAAAGTAGAACCTTTCATCGCGAACAGTGAATGGTCAACAGTAAATTATGAAGTGGAAAGTGACTGGAGTTCGGCTTCGTACTTCTACTCGATCTGTGCGCTGGGAAGAGAAACCATCCACCTGAAAAGTTTTTATAAAGCATCTACCCAGGGAGATTCTGCCATTGCGAAAATCTATGAAGACTTTTTCGGAATTAAAACGATATTCACAGAAGATGAACATAAGCTTACGTTGATCCCGGAGCCGGATTTCTCTTTCTCTGAAAAAATTGTTCTGGATATGAACAACTGTCCGGATATTGCCCAAACACTTTGTGTAACGGCCGCAGCTTTAAAGATTCCGTTCGAAATTTCCGGACTGGGAACTTTAAGAGTAAAAGAAACCGACAGGCTTCAGGCTTTATATAATGAACTGAAAAAATTGGGAACTGAAACAGAAATCACGGACCTTACTATTAAATCAATACATTTTGGAGAACCGGAAGACAACATTTCCATCAAAACGTATCAGGATCATAGAATGGCGATGAGCTTTGCTCCGTTCTGTCTTATTAAAGAAATCAATATTGAAGAAGAAGATGTTGTGGAGAAATCTTACCCGATGTTCTGGAATGATCTTGATGATGTGATGATTCGATAATGGGGTGATGTGACGATTGGGTGATGTGTTGATATGATGATGGGGTAATTTAAAAAATATGATGATCTTATGAGAATTTTTTTTCTGCTTTTTGCTGTAATGATTCCGATGGTGTTTTCGGCGCAATATCTTTTACCTAATGAGGAAACTATTTTCTCATTCGATACCAAAAACGGAAAGAAAATGGCTTTGGTGAAAGATAACAATAACGGTTATATTCAGTATAGATTCGGAAGTAAAGATCTTGTAGAGATGGAATTCCCAACCACCAGAACAAAAGAAAGCTGGAAGCAATTTACCTACAATTCTTACCACAGAGGCGGCGGAAAACAGAATGCGGGTATGGATCTCAATTATCTGACCTTTACCAATAATAACTACAAATATGTATTGTTCAGAACGTACTATGCAGAAGATGAATCACTATCTACCGGCATTACGGTAACTGACAGCAAAGGCAAGGAAACTAATATTACAGGAATTTACAAATCCATTAAAGGCTGCATGTGCAATCTGGACGACACAGAGGTGAAGAAAGAAGATTTTGGATTATAATTTTAATATGACTCCAATGAAAAAGCTCTTTTGTCTCGCCGTTTCACTGTTAATCGCGGGTCTGCATGCCCAAAACCTGAAAGATTTCTCTGTTCCGAAAGGCTATCAAAAAATTGCCGAAGTGAAAGGAGATCTGGATAAAGACGGAAAAGACGAAACGGTAATAATTTTTAATACAGATAAAAAAGTCAATCTGGATGAGCGCGATGATTTTCTGAGATCATTCTATATCTTAAAAGACATAGACGGCCAACTGAAAATATGGAAGGAGAACAACTCAGTTCTTTTTTCCAGCGGAATGGGATTTTATCCGGAAGAAAATGCACCTCCTGAAATATCCATCAAAAATAACAGCCTTTCTATTACCCAAATATTCAATACAAATTCAAGACATACGCAGACTTATACACATACCTTCAGATTTCAGAACGGTGATTTTTACCTTATCGGTTCTCACGACAGATTTGAAGACACCTGTGATTTCAACTATCTGAACGAGATCAATTTCTCAACAGGAAAAGTGATTATTGATGAAGAACATGGTTCCTGCGATGAGGACGAAAAAGTGATCCCAAAAGATATTCACAAAGAACTGATCCATCCTTTTAAGACGCTGATCAAAATGAACAATTTCAGGATTGGGGAAAACAAATTTAAAATCCCGGGTTTAAAAAAGGAAATTTACTATTGATTATCAACAATATAAATGAGCAGAATGAAAATCCTGCTCATTTCTTTTTTACGTTGCCCACATACTTATCCACAGAGTTATCCACAATTTATGAATAACTTTTTACTTCCGGATTCCGTAGGCTTCCAGTATTTTATTAAAGATCTCTGTATTTTCAAACATCCCGGTAAATTCCTGAGAATGGGGTCCGTAAGCAAATACACCGGATGGAATTGAGGTATGATCATTCGTACTGAAATTCCCGAAAACCCAGCCTTCTTTAAGACTTCCATCCAAAAGTGTCAAGCCTCCGGTTTCATGATCTCCTACAACGATCACCAGCGTTTCTTTATTTTCATCAGCAAACTTCATCGCTTTTCCTACTACATGATCAAAATCCAGCAATTCGGTTACCAGCTGCTCCAGATTATTACTGTGTCCGCCGCTATCTGTCTGGGAAGCTTCGACCATCATAAAGAAACCTTTTTTGTTTTCCTTTAAATCATTTAACGTAAGGTCAAAAGCATCTGCCAGCCAGTTGCCTCTACCATTGCTCATTCTTTGTGAAGCCAAAGGATCAATCACCAGCGTACGATTATTTATTTTACCAACTGATTTCAGATCCTGATAAAAATCGATCTTAGCATCTTTTATCTTTTGCACATTCTCCCGGCTCAATCCGTTGGTAGGTCCTCCAATTAAAATTTTAGTTTTAGAATTGACAAAATCTTTCAGAATTGGTTCTGAGCTGTTTCTATTGTCTGAATGGGCATAGAAATCCGCCGGCGTGGCATCGGTAACATCTCCTGTAGAAATTAAGCCGGAAACCATTCCCTTAGCAGCAATAATATCGGGGATTTGCGCCAGAGCTTTCCCCTGATCATCTACTCCTACAAATGTATTTTTGGTTTTAATGCCGGTAGCAAATGCCGTGGATCCCGGTGCTGAATCTGTAATGTAAGCGTTCGAAGAATTGGTTTTGGATAATCCGGTGGATTTCATATTGAAAACATTCAGCTTTCCTTTATTGGCCGTAAAAGCAGCATAGTATTGCGGAAGAGAAGTTCCGTCCGGAATCAGGAGAATAACGTTTTTAACTTTTTTATCGGTTTTATCTGTTTTATACGTTGGCTGATAGACCTCATACTCCTTTGTATTTTTATAAAAATTCTTTGGAATAGTATTGATGAACTTTTTAAGATCGGGAATATGATCCGTATTGATATAATCTACATTAAGATCCATCAGATTTACCCAGGCATTGGTAAAATCAGGGGCTCCGTAGAATCGGACAGGCTTTTGCTGAGCATGGGCCTTTGCTACAGATTGTCTGATCTTTTCTGTTTCCTCGTCCCTTGGAATTCCTTTTCCGTTCCATTGAACAAGATTCTGGAAGTCTGCACTGAACAGACCGATTCTTTTCAACTGATCATCGGTATAATTTGTATCAAGATTCCCGTCAAAAGAGAGATAATTTGGATAGTTCTTAAAATCTCCCGGCTGTGGTCTTCCACCAGTGATTACAATTTTAATTCCCTGACAGCCGGTAATTTCAGGATATTTCTTCAAAACGCTCACCAAGGCACTGAGAGATGTTTTGTAATCCTGTTTGATATCGATAAGCAGTTGTAGCTTTTTATTACCATCAGAATAGACATTTCCTTTATTCAGTTTGATCTGTTTCGATATCGGATCAAGGTAAAGGTTTTCAAGTGTACGGTTTGGTAACAACTCTTTTTCTGTATGAGCAACCCATAATTTCCCTTTCACCAAAAAAACATCCGCTTCAACAGATCCAAATTTGGCGTTATAGGCCTGCCAGAAAGGAATCTCTTGCTGATAATCATTATGCGAATGGGCATTTCCTACGGTGTACTTCAGATAATTTTGTGCCTGGTTTTGGGTAAACAAACCAAAAGCGAGTACTGCTGCTGTTTTTTTTGATAATTTCATAATACGTTCGGGCAAAATTAGTAAAGCTCTTGGGTCCGTTCCATTAAGGTTTTCTTATCTTTTTATTAACAAACGGATATCGTCATATTAACCGACAAAAGGCAAATACAACAATTTAATTTTCAGACATATCAATTTTAAACTAATAATTTAGTTTAAATAAACCTCAACTTTATTATCCTTATTTTAAGATTCAGATTCATATGGCGGGATAATATACATCCTGAACCATTTTAAGCCATAAATAAATAACAGAGTTCACTTTTCTTTTTTTACATTTGCTGAAAATACGGTTACGCTGAGACAGTTGATAAAAAACGGTTCACCGGCATCCGGAACAAAAAGCAAAAAGTCTAAAAAATTATAAACAATTCAATGACGATCATCATCACTGGAACCTCATCAGGAATAGGTTTTGTACTGGCTGAATATTTTGGAAAGAAAGGGCATCAAGTATACGGTTTAAGCCGAAAACATACAGAAAGCCAATATTTCAGGTCTATCCCGACAGATGTGACCGATAACAGTGCCGTTCAGAATGCTATCGCTGAAGTTTTAAAAACAGAATCAAGGATTGATGTCCTGATCAACAATGCCGGAATGGGAATGGTGGGAGCTGTAGAAGATTCTACCAAAGAAGATATTTTAAAACTTTTCAACCTGAATCTTGTAGGTTCTGTCCAGATGATGAGCGCCGTTCTTCCGAAAATGCGTGAAAACAAATTCGGAAAGATCATCAATATTTCGAGTATCGGAAGTGAAATGGGACTTCCGTTCCGCGGTTTTTATTCTGCCTCAAAATCTGCTCTGGATAAAGTAACGGAAGCGATGAGGTATGAAGTCTATCCATGGAATATCGACGTTTGCTCGCTGCACCTTGGTGACATCAAAACGAATATTGCAGAGAACAGGGTAAGAACGGAAGTTTCTGCTCCTTATAAAAGTGTATTCAATAAAGTGTATGCTTTGATGAATTCCCACGTAGGCGACGGAACTGAACCTCTTGAGGTAGCTACCTACGTTGAAAATCTTCTGAATAAAAATAAATGGAAGGCCCATTATTATTTTGGTAAATTCGGGCAGAAGATCGGGGTTCCGTTGAAATGGATCCTTCCTCAGGGAACGTATGAAAATCTGATGAAGAAATATAATAAACTGGACTAAATTCAGTTATTTAAAAAAAATTATTTAATACTGGTTTGAACCATTAAGATCTATTAGAAGTTAAGAATGAGCTTGAATTAATTCTTACAATATCCATTAATGGTTTAGATAAATTGAGCATTGAAGTTATTTCTAAAAATATTTTTTATCCTGTTCTGCGTTTTTGTACAAGCGCAGAAGAAACAGTATTGGCTCATCGACACGGAAACGAAGGTCAGAAAAAAAGTAAAAGATTCTGTTTCTGCAGTCAAATTTCTGGATTCTCTATCCCAGAGCAATTATTTCTTCACTAAACTGAAAGATGTCAAAGTGAAAGGTGACAGTACAGAAATTTTTTACGACAAAGGAAAAAACTTCAACGAAACCTATGTAGAAATTTCTGATTCTATTGCACAAAGGTTAAAGATCCAGAAAGTTTTTTTCACCAAAAATTTAGATTCAACAAAGAAAAGTATTAACAAAAAGTACATTGATGACGGTTATTCTTTCAGCCGCCTGAAATCTAAATACAAAGGTCAGAAAAACGGTTATCCCATCATAGAACTTGACATCAACAAGAATGATAAGCGAACGATTAACGGTTTTGTCGTCAAAGGTTATGAGAGGGTTCCCAAAAGGTTTATGAAAAACCTGGAAAAAGAATTCAAAGGAAAAACCTACGATGACAAAAATCTTGTGGCCATCAGTAAAAATTTCCAGAATCATGCTTTTGTTACCCTTGAAAGACCTCCTCAAACTTTATTCACCAAAGATTCCACAAGCATTTATCTGTTTATGGAAAAGAAAAAAACGAATACTTTCGATGGAGTGATCGGTTTCGGAAATGACAAAACGGAGAAATTCACCCTGAACGGAACCCTGAACGTGAATTTCAGGAATATGTTCAACAGTTTTGAGACCGTGAATCTTTACTGGCAGAGAAACCCGGATAAAGGGCAGACGTTTGACCTTCAGACTGATATTCCGTATCTGTTTAAATCCAATGTGGGGATGAACCTGAAAGTTAATATTTTCAGACAGGATTCTACTTTTGCGAACGTCAAGTTCCTTCCGGCTTTCTACTATCACATCAACAACCGTAATAAAATCGGACTTCGTGGGACATTGGAAACATCGAGTATCATTGATGCCTTATATGTTCAGGGTAAAGATTACAATAAAAAAGGACTCGGGATCTGGTTTGAAATGACAGAACCTACGGATATTGATCTTTTCCTGTACAAAACAAGAATCAATGCGGGATACGATTATCTGACAACTACTTACTCCAAAGATAATATTAAGGCCAACCAGAACCAATTCTATTTCTTTGGAGAGCATAATTACCATATTTCCGGTAACCATTTCCTTAATATCAAAGGTGAAGGAGCGATGATGGATTCAAAGGTTGAGTTTTCTGCGAATGAATTGTACCGTTTCGGGGGCTGGAATTCTATGCGGGGTTTCAACGAGAAATCTCTCAGTGCTGACTTTTATTATTACGCAGGTTTAGAATATCGATATCTTATTGGGAACCAAGCCTTTTTTGACTTCTTCGGACAATACGGACAGCTCAATAATAAATCTTTAAATGTAAAGCCTAAGCTCTACAGTGTCGGACTTGGATTTAACTTTTTTATACCGATCGGGCTGATGAGTTTCCAGCTTTCGAATGGTAATGAGTTCGGGAATCCTTTTAAATTTAATGATATCAAGATTCACTGGGGTATCCTGAGTAGATTCTAGGAGAGAATATTCTTCATCACTCCTTTCATTTAATTAATTCCAGAGTTTTTAAACGCAAAGTTTCAAAATAATGTGCATTAATTTTAAGATGAGCAAATAGATGTGGCTGCGCCACTGAGTAAGCAAGCATTTTATCAGTACGCTTCATAGAATCAATTTTAATTGATTCCATTGTTTGCATTTCTAAAATAAGAAGGATGATATTCAAACTTTGAGTTTAAAAAATTATGTATGGTTTATCCATCGAAAAGTTATGCTTTTACATCATAATATAAATAGTAAAATAAAAGCAAATATTAAATAACTCAAACATTTTCAGTTTTATTATTATGTTAAATGTTTCTGTTAAAAAATATTAAAAACGTATTTTTATTTTAATACCACATTAAAATACTGGTAACACTACCCCGCTAAATTTGTCCTCAAAAAAAATGAAGAAGACTTTAGCTACTTTTGCTGTTTTTTTACTCCCCCTTTACCTTACTGCCCAAGAAATTAACATTTCCGGAAATGTAAAATCCGAAAACGGCTCCATCGTTCCCGGAGTAAGCATTACCGACAAAAACAACGGAAAAACTACGGTGACCGATGAAAACGGTAATTTTACGATCTCAGCCAACCCAAAAGATCTCCTTGAGTTTTATGCTCCTGATTTTTCCATGTACACGGTGGAAGTTTCTACTAAAAGACAATATTCTGTTGTTTTGACTAAAGCCAATGAAAAACAGATTGAAGGTGTCGTTATTACGGCCTTGGGTATTGCCAAGAAGAAAGAAAAAATCGGGTATGCCACTCAGGAAGTAGGTACCAAACAGTTTGAAACGATTACCTCGCCGAGTATAGGAAACTTATTCTCCGGACAGGTAGCAGGTCTGAATGTTTCCAATCCTACCGGAATGCAGCAGGCTCCGCAGTTTACGCTGAGAGGAAATTCCAATCTGGTTTTCGTTATTGATGGGGTGATCGTAGAAAAAGAAGTTTTCCAGAATCTGGATCCTAATAATATTGCCAACATCAATGTTCTGAAAGGAGCAACAGCTTCTGCCCTATACGGTTCCAGAGGAAGGTACGGAGCTGTCTTGATCACCACTAAAAGTGCAAAAAAGAACGGTTTCTCGGTAGAATTTTCTCAAAACACAATGGTTACCACCGGATTCACGAATCTTCCCAAAACCCAAACCGAATATGGAAACGGCTCGCACGGAAAGTACGAATTCTGGGACGGAGCAGACGGCGGTGTGAATGATGGTGATATGATCTGGGGACCCAAATTTGTCCCGGGACTGCAAATTGCCCAGTGGAACAGCCCGATCCGAGATAAACTGACGGGACAGATAACACCATGGTATGGTGCGGTAACCGGAACGCAGTACAATGATAAATCAAGATATGAAAGAGTTCCGATCGACTGGAAGTATCACGATAACTTAGATACATTTCTAAAGCCGGCCGTCATCAACAATAACAGTTTCGCGATCAGCTATAAAAACAATAAAGACATCTACAGACTCTCAGGAAATTTCATGAATTATGACGATAGGGTTCCCGGTTCGTACCTGCAGCGTTACGGGGTCAATTTCTCTTCTGAAAATCACTTAGGTGAAAAACTGACCTTTGATACCAAATTCAACTTTACTCAGACTTTTACACCCAACATTCCCAACTACGACTACAACCCAAGCGGGCATATGTATACCATCCTGATCTGGATGGGAGCGGACGTAGACGGAAGAGATCTTAAAAACCATATGTGGATTCCCGGAAAAGAAGGTACTGCACAGGCCAACTGGAATTATGCATGGTACAACAATCCATGGTTCGGAGCTGAATATTATAAAAATAAGAACAGAACCAATGTGATCAATGCACAGACTGGCTTGGAGTATAAAGCTACCGAAGATTTCTCTGTAAAAGGTAAAATCTCCATAGTTGAGAATCACAACAAGCAGGAAATACTAAGTCCTTACTCCTACTTCAACTACAGTGCTCCAAGAAGCGGTGGTTATCTGCTGAATGATGCCAAAACCTGGAACCTCAATTCTGATGTACTGGCCACCTACAAGAAAAAAATCTCTGATAATTTTGACTTTACCATCAATGCCGGAGGTTCTACATTTTACTACAAAAACAATATAGACAACGCTTCAACAGACGGATTGAAGATTCCTGAGCTGTATTCATTAGAAAACTCTACAGGTGCGGTAAAATACTATGATTACCTTAAAGAAAAACTGATCTACAGTGCTTATTCAACGATCGATATCGGATTGTATGATGCTTTTTTCATCAACGTTTCGGGACGTAATGACTGGTCTTCCACACTTCCAAAGGCCAACAGATCTTACTTCTACCCTTCTGCATCAGTAAGTGCGGTGATTTCAAATTTGGTGAAAATGCCTGAAGCGGTGAGTCTGTTAAAACTTTCAGCTTCGTGGGCGAAAGTAGCGTATGATTTCAAACCATATTCAATCAGAAACTATTATTTTAACAATAAAGGAACTACGTTCAACGGAAACCCGATGTTCAATTATCCTACCATCCTGAACGTTGAAAATTCTTTAAAACCGGAACAGACCAAATCTTATGAACTTGGAATGAGTGCCGGGCTATTCAAGAACAGGCTTACTCTGGATGTAACGTATTTCCGAACGCTGGACTATAATAACATCCTTGAATTCCCTGCTGCGCCATCATCAGGATTCACTTCTCAATATGTGAACGGCAACGAATACACCACAAAAGGTTTGGAAATCTCATTAGGTCTGGTTCCTGTAAAGACTGCCAATTTCACATGGAAATCTTTGATTAACTGGAGCACTTACGAGCAGAAACTGACTTCCATCTATGACAATATGCCGAACTACAACAACATCAAGCTCGGCGAAAGAATGGACAGTTTCTATGATTACACCTGGAAGAAATCTCCTGATGGAAAAGTAGTGCTGGATGCTAAAACAGGAATGCCTACAAGAGCAGATGCACCAAGCAATCTGGGCCATTTCAATCCGGACTGGACTTTTGGTTTTAACAACACCTTCAAATATAAAAAGTTCTCACTGAACATCGGAATCGACGGAAGCATAGGCGGTGTCATGAGATCTCAGGTGGTAGAAAAAATGTGGTGGGGTGGAAAACATCCGAACTCAACAGCTTACAGAGATCTTGAATATGCGAATCCGGGAACGTATTATTTCGTGCCGGATGGGGTCAATTACAACGCAACTACCGGAATGTACACTCCGCATACGAAGCCTATCAGCTTCCAGGACTGGGCACAGAACTACCCTTATCAGGCAAGGGTAACAGAAGACGAAAGTGAATTATTCGCGAATGTTTTCGACAGAACCTTTGTCAAACTGAGATCTGTAGTCCTTGAATATGACTTCTCTTATCTCCTTAATCCGAAAGGAACGATCAAGAATTTCACGGCCAATATTTCTGCCTACAATCTGGCGATGTGGAAAAAATCGAAGAACCTTTATTCTGACCCGGACTACCAGATCGGTTCCAAAGACGTGAATGACATCCAGGATCCTTCCAGCAGATGGATCGGAATCGGATTTAATCTTAAATTTTAATTAATAAGTATCCTGAACAATGAAAAACAATATCAATATTATAGCGAAATCGCAGAGTGGTATAACAGCAAAATGGCTCAGAAGATTCAGTATAAAATCGGCTGCTTTTGCAGGACTTATGCTATTGGCTTCATGCGAATCCGATCTTGACAAAATCAATGAAAACCCTAATGATCAGGCCACGGTAGACCCTAAAGTTCTTTTGACCTATGTGTCCAAAAATACTTTTCAGGTGACCGGTGACAATATGTATGCTTCCAGAATGATGATCGGGACAGACGGTGAAAACGTCTACCAATACATGAAATGGAATGATGATACTTTCGAGCCCTATACCAAAAGTCTTCTGAATGTAGGAAAAATGATGGACGAAGCTGCGAAGATCAACAATAAGAACTACGTGGCCATCGGTAAATTCTACAGAGCGTATCATTTTTTTAATTTAAGTTTAAAATTCGGAAGCATTCCTTACACGGAAGCTGTAAAGGGTGAATCAGGAATTACCCAGCCGAAATACGACAGCCAGGAAACTGTAATGACCGGAATTTTATCAGAATTGAAAGAAGCCAATGATCTGATCAATACCACTGATAAAATAGAAGGTGACATCATTTACAACGGAGATGCCACCAAATGGAAAAAGCTGATCAATTCTTTCAGACTGAAGATTTTAATCACCATGTCTAAAAAAATGACCCTGGGAAGTTACAGTGTGACATCTGAATTTGCTTCTATTGCCAACAATCAGCCTTTAATGACTTCCATCTCAGATAACGGAGAACTTAAATTTGTTGATGCTGCAGACAGCAGATATACCATGTTCAACAGCAGTGGTTACGGATCAAGTTTATACATGGCCGATTATTTTATCAATCTGTTTAAACTGAGACAGGATCCGCGTCTTTTCACTTTTGCAGCACAGACTACAGGTGCCAAAGAAGCCGGAAAGCCTGTTACAGATTTCACAGGATACAACGGTGGAGATCCCAATTCTCCCTATTCTGACAATGCCGCTTTGATCACTGCAAAAAATATTTCAAAAGTCAACGACCGTTTTTATAAAGATGCTACCAATGAGCCCTCTTCCATATTAAGCTATCCGGAACTTGAATTTATTCTTGCGGAAGCTGCCAGCAGAGGATGGATCTCCGGATCTGCAAAAACGCATTATGACAATGCCATTAAAGCGAGTTTCAGTTTCTATCAGACGTATGTAAAAAATCCGGGACAATATTTTTCAGGATTTGATGTAAACCAATATCTTGTATCGCCACTGGTGGTTTACAGCGATACTGATCTTCCGGAAAAACGTCTGGAGAAAATTATGACTCAGAAATATATGACTATGTTTCACCAGAGCCAGTGGACTTCTTATTATGATTATCTGAGAACAGGATATCCTGAATATCCGCTGAAAGACGGAGTTTCTGCCCCGTTCAGATTCAGATACCCACAAGCTGAATATAACTATAACAATACCAACCTGAAAGCTGCAGTGACAGCCCAATACGGAGGAAATGACAATATCCGTTCTAAACCATGGTGGCTTCAGTAAGAATCTAAAATTTATATAAAAACAGATCAACCGCAGGAAAATCCTTTTTAACTTGCGGTTTATTTCTTATTTTGATTGAACATGAACAGAAGAGAATTTTTAGAAAAATCAAGCCTTTTGCTGGCGGGACTGGGAACTTCAAGCGTTCTTCATCCTGCTATTTTAAAAGCACTGGCCATTGAGCCTGCAGCACTGTCTACTTTTTATGATGCAGAACATGTTGTGATCCTGATGCAGGAAAACCGTTCTTTTGACCATGCTTTCGGGGCATTAAAAGGCGTAAGGGGATTTTTAGACAAAAGAGCTTTCGTGAAACAGGACGGACATTCCGTTTTCTTTCAAAAAGATGATTCCGGAAAATATGCTTCACCTGCCCGACTGGATCTAAGAAATACAAATTCAACGTGGATGAGCTCTTTACCTCACTCGTGGTCTGATCAGCAGAAAGCTTTAAATAAAAGAAAATATGATCAGTGGCTTCAGTTTAAAGCCTCGGGAAATAAAGACTATAAAAATATTCCGCTTACATTGGGTTACTATAACAGGGAAGATCTTCCTTTTTATTATCAGCTGGCGGATGCATTTACGATTTTTGACCAATACTTTTGCTCTTCACTTACAGGAACGACTCCTAACAGGCTTTTCCACTGGTCCGGAACTTTGAGGGAGCAGCAAAACGGAAAAGTAAAGGCCAATGTTTACAATGAAAATATTGATTACGACAAAGCAAAACAGGCCCACTGGAAAAGTTTTCCTGAAATTTTAGAGGAACAGATGGTGTCGTGGAAGATCTATCAGAATGAGATCAGTCTTCCGAAGGGAATGTCCAGTGAGCAGGAGGCCTGGCTGAGCAATTTTACGGATAATCCTATTGAATGGTTTTCCAAATTCAATGTGAAATTTTCAAAAGGCTATCATCAGAATATTCCTAAGATCATCGCTTATCTGAAAGAAGAGATGGCTAAAAAACCGGATCAGAAGAAAAGATTTGAAACACTGATCGCTGAACTTGAAGAAGATCAGACCCGTTATGCTCCCGAAAACTATGCTAAGCTTTCGCAGCACGAAAAAAATCTGCACGAAAAAGCATTCACCACCAATATCAACGATCCTGACTACTGGAATCTTGAAATTGGGCAAGATGAAAACGGACAGAAATTAGTCGTTCCTAAGGGCGATGTACTCTTCCAGTTCCGGAAAGATGTGGAAGAGAAAAAACTTCCTTTGGTTTCCTGGCTTGTGGCTCCCGAACATTTTTCGGATCATCCGGGATCGCCCTGGTACGGGGCATGGTATATTTCAGAAGTATTAAATATTCTGACCAAAGATCCTGAAACCTGGAAAAAGACTATTTTTATTATTAATTACGATGAAAACGACGGTTATTTCGATCATGTTCTTCCATTTGCTCCACCCGTTAATCCAAGTCAGCCAGTTGATATGAACGGTAAAGAAGGAGTGGAATACGTGAATAAATCACAGGAGTATATGTCCCAGCCTTCATTGAAAGACTATGAAAAAATAGAAGGAACAGTCGGTTTAGGCTACAGAGTTCCGATGATTATTGCATCGCCCTGGACGAAAGGAGGTTTTGTGAATTCAGAAATATCGGATCATACTTCCGTGCTGCAGTTCCTGGAGAAATTTATTCAGAAAAAATTCAGTAAGGATGTAAAAGTTGACAATATCAGTGACTGGAGAAGAGCAGTTTGCGGAGACCTGACTTCTGCCTTTAATTCTTCCAACACCAAAGCTCCCCAGATGGATTATCTGGATCAGAAAGAGTATACAAAGACCATTAATGCTGCCAAAAGTAAGCCTGTTCCCCATTTGAAATGGCATGCTGAAAATGAAATTAATGACAGCCTGCTTGAAATTCAGGAAAGAGGAACTAAGCCTTCCAACCCGCTTCCCTATCATTTCCATGTGAATCTGAACAACGGAAAGATCAAAATGACCAATTTAAAAGAAGCCGGAGTTCCTTTGTTAATGTATGACAGAACAAAATTTAACAGCACCGATTATCATTTTTCATATGCCCTGTATTCAAAGCAGGAACTCGCCCATACAGTGAATCCCGGAACCTATGATTATGAAATCTTTGGTCCGAATGGTTTCTTCCGGAAATTCAGTGGTAGCAATACACCGGGAATAGAAGTACAGCTGCTCAACAGCGGTTCAAAAAATGAAGCAGAACTGGTTTTCAAAAAGAAAAAAGGAAACGTTTCGGTTATTCTGGAAGATCTGTATGATAAAACGACGAAGACGGTTTCTCTAAATCAGCCCGATGAAAAAATAAAAATTGATCTCAGCAAAAATAAAGGCTGGTATGATTTAAAACTAAGATCAGACGATCATATCTGGCATTTTGCAGGAAGAGTAGAAACCGGAAAAGTTTCTATTTCAGATCCGCACTGGGCATAACCCGGAAGATGATAAAAACCAAAGCCTTGCATAGTTTATGCGAGGCTTTTCTTATGATTACGATCATAGCTCAGTACGGCAGATTTATATAATTTGCATACAGATATTACAACACATAATGTAATACTGTAAAAGAATACATAATAATATTTAAAAAAGAAGATTTTTTTACTATTATTTACTGATTTTTATTAAATTCACTTAACTAATTAACAAACATCATGAAAAAATTAAACCTTAGCCTTGCAGTATGCTTTCTTACCGCCGCATTTTCAGGCGGCCTAAAAGCTCAAGATACCAATACTGACAATCACACGATCACCATTTCCATTCCTGAAGTTGCACTGGTAGATATTGAACCTGCTGCAACCAAAAACATTACTCTGGGATTTACAGCACCTACAGAAGCCGGTAACCCATTGACAGCGAGTGCGTCCAACAATACACTTTGGCTGAATTATTCATCCATCAAATCTGTGGCAGATCCGACCCGTAATGTTTCCGTGAAAGTCAATGCCCTTATTCCAGGAATCGATATCCATGTAACGGCAGCAGCGGCAACAGGAAGTGGAGCCGGAACATTGGGTACGCCGGCAGCTCAGATCACATTGAGTGCAGCGGATCAGACTATTATTTCAGGGATCGGAAGTGCCTATACCGGAAACGGGGCTAACAACGGACATAATCTGACGTATGCTCTGGCGGCAGGAAGCGGACCTGGTGGTGTAGCTGTGTATGCAGATCTACAGGCAACAGCTACTACTGTAGCTACAGTTACCTACACGATCTCGGACAACTAATTTTTATTCTCAATTTTAAGTAATACAAGAAGAAACCGCCCGACAGTTTCTTCCAGGTTTTATATGGCCTGCAATTTAATTTCAAACTTTACATGATTATGATGAAGCGTATTTTTCTTTTGATATTGATGATGCTGCAGTTTAGCTTTTTATATGCCGGTATTGTCGTTCTAAACGGTCTTACTCACGCCTACAAAGTAGAAAACGGAAAAGTATACAAAGGAAAAGTGGAGATCGAAAATACAGGCACCAAACCTCAGAGCGTAAAATTATTTTTACAGGATTTTACATATCATGCGGATGGATCCATCAATTATACGACTGTTCGTACAAATAGTAGAACGAATGGTGACTGGATCAAACTGAATACGAATCTGATCACTTTGAAGGGAAAGGAAAAAACTGAGGTATTTTATGAAATTACCGTTCCCAATCAATCGGTAGACCCGGGAAGTTATTGGAGTGTGATTATTGTTGAGCCTGTAGATGATATAAAACCGAGCGATGATAAAGTGGGTGTTAATATCACTTCTGTCGTACGTTATGCCATTCAGATCATCACTGATTATGCAACAGAAAAAGCCAAACCGGACCTTAAATTTGAGAGTGTAAAAATTGAGAAAGAAGAAGGAAAACAGATCGCAAAAATAGCCATCGCCAACAGCGGCAATCTGTACTGTAAGCCTACAGCGGCTATAGAAATCTACAACCGGAAAACCGGAGAACGCATCGGAAGCTATTCGAGCATTGCGATGGGATTATTACCACAGACCTCCAAATCATTCTACATTGATATCAGCAAAGTTCCGGCAGACCACTACAAAGCGGTCATTATAGCCACGGATGAAGACGAAAATGCCTTTGCACTCAATGTGGAATTAGAAGTAAAGAATGATTAAAACTTGGATTTTATATATCGTCCTGTTATCACTATTCCCGGTACTTATTTTTTCTCAACAGCAGTCAAGTCAATTGGCCAGTAAAAAAGATAGTTTAATGCCGGGAATGTCTACTTCTATTTCCTTTGCATTAGAAAACAATTCGGATGAAAATAAAACCTACGAACTTACAGTTACGGCTTCGAGTCCGTTTCTTACCCCTATTTTAGCAAAAGGACAACTTAAAATCTCAGCTCATGAGAAAACAGTTTATCTTGTTCCCGTCCGGATCTCGGCAGAAGCAGCACAGGGAGTTTACTCGGTCATTCTTCACGGAACCGACCAACACGATGGAACCACCTTCATCAAAACCTTGAAGGTTATTATTTCCGGAAGCAGAAAACTCAGTCTAACTTCATTAAATTCCCCTGAATTTATCCGCGCGGGTGAAACGATTCAGGCTTCTTTCTTATTAAAAAACAATGGAAATGTTACCGAAACGCTGATTTTAGAAAGTAAAAATGCAGTAGTAGATCATGATGTGTCTATTACATTAGGTCCCAACGAATCAAAAGTAATCGGTATCTATAAAGTCACGAATGCAGAAGTTGGGCAGAATGAATTTCAGAATCTGAACCTGTCTGTCTATTCTCGGGATAACCCAACAGAAAATCAGATAGCTTATGTAAGCGTAAAAGTTATATCCGTAAAACCTGTTGCAGACGATATTTATCACCGACTTCCTGTTTCTGCTTCCATGTCTTTTATCGGAATGAAGAATATGGGTGTTTACCAGGATGGATTTCAGGGAGAAATATATGGTAAAGGAACACTTGACAAAGACAATAAAAATCAGATTGAATTTCATGCGGTAACAAAAAATCCTGTTGAATTCAATTCTTTTACTCAGTATGAAGAGTATTTTATCAATTATAAAAGAGACCATTTTTTTCTTCATCTTGGTGATAAAACTTATTCTGCCTCTTATTTGACGGAGTTCGCAAGATATGGCCGTGGGGCTGAAATACGCTATGATTTCAAAAACGTCAGTCTGGGTGGTTTTTACAATCATCCGCGGTTTTTCAGAGATATCAAGGATGAATTCAATGTGTATTCAACCTTTAAAATCCGTAAAGAATCAGAGATCACTGCGGGGTATCTTTATAAAATTCCGAGGAAAGGAGAAATGAACTTTGGCAATATCAGACTGGATTCCGAAGCTCACCTTCCGTACACCACAGGAAAATTCAAGATTTCAAAAAACATAATGATTTCCGGAGAGGCTGCATTCAGTAAGACCGAACAGATGGAAGGAACCGCTTATATGGCGCAGGCACAGGCCACTTTTGAAAGGTTTAATGGTAATCTGATGTATATGCGTGCAAGTCCGAAATTTGCGGGATATTTCACCAATACAAGTACATTTAACGGGAGCCTTCAGTACAGGATTTCTAAAAAGCTGAATGTCTTTGGAAATTACATTCAGGATGCCAAGAATTTCCAGCGGGATACGTTATTCTATGCAGCGCCCTACAGAAGTTTTCTGCAGTATGGAATACAGTACAAATATATGACGAGTGGCCTTATCACTTTCTATAATGGATTTCAGAAGTACCAGGATCGCCTGGAACCAAAACAGTTTGATTATTATGAAAAGTATTTTAAAGTAAGTATTGACCAGCAGATCGGAATGTTTCAGGTGAATCTTCAGGGACAGTTTGGGAAAACCAATAATTATCTGAGTGGATTTAATGGAAATTCCAGTTTTTATACTACTAATATATCTTTTGAAAAATTTAAGACCTCCTTCAATATTTATGCAAGTTATGCGATTACCTCAAGGTATCAGCTGCAGAATGACAAACAGGTTTATTACGGAGCAAGAATTTTCAGCAGGTTTTCGGATAAGACCAGCCTAAGCATTTTTTATCAGAATAATTATATGCCTGAAGAATATTTCAGAGACAGGAATCTTTTTGAGGTTCTGTTTCATCAGCAACTTTTTAGGGGCAGTGAAATTGATCTTTCTGGAAGATATTCATTACAACGCGGTGAGCTCGGGAATAAGGATTTTATATTTTCTTTGCGTTATACTCTTCGTCTTAACGTTCCGGTACAGAAAACTGCGGAGTACACAACTTTATCAGGAAACATCAGCAATCTGGGTGTAAAAAAAACGGAGGGAATCAGATTGATGCTGGGCAACCATTTATCCATTACGGACAAAGATGGAAATTATTTGTTTAAAAATGTTGTTCCCGGAGATTATTTTCTGGAGATAGACCGATCTACGGCTGATATTAATGATATTACCAATATTTCTTTACCGGCTTCTCTACATCTTACCGGCAAAGAAAATACATTCAACTTCGGATTAACCAGGGCATCTACCATTAAAGGAAATATAGAACTTATTGAAACTGAAGATAAGGAGTCGTACAGCTTCGCGCAGTTTTCACCTAAAACAGAGAAAAAGAAAAGACAAAGCATCATTATTGAAGCATCAAACGGTGAACAGACTTACCGGAAAATAGCCTTCATCGGTGAAACATTTGACTTCATGTATCTGCGTCCCGGAGAATGGAAAGTTAAATTGTACAGAAACGGTCTTGACAAGCGGTATAAAATAGCAACGGATTCTTTCCAGTACAGCCTTAAGCCATCGGAAACACAGAATGTTGCCATTCATATCGTAAAACAGCAGAGTGAAATTAAATACCAGCAGGAAATGATCAAAGTAGGTTATAATGAATTAAAAAAGAAAAAATGAAATTAAAAGAACATATCATATATCTGATTTTTAGTCTCATTCCGATCGCCATGTCCTCGCAAACGACTGTTCCGATAACGCTTCCGGTCGTTACACTGATGGATATAGAACCCGCGGGAAATTTTACATTGAATTTTACAGCTCCAACAGAAGCAGGACAAGCTGTAACTGTTCCGGCAGCCAATACCACAAAATGGATCAATTATACTTCGGCTATTGCATCGGGAGGGCTTACCAGAAGAATTACTGCATCTATCAATACGCTCATCGCAGGAGTAAATATACGAGTGCAGGCAGCGGCAGCTTCCGGAGCTGGCGGTGGTACATTGGGTACATCATCCGGGCTGGTTACTCTCAGTACAACGGCTACTACTATTATTACAGGAATAGGTGGTGCATTTACCGGAAATGGCGCGAATAACGGGCATATGCTTACGATCAGCCTTTCGGTTAGTTCTTATGCTAATCTTTCAGCCCGAACCAATACTCCTGTCATCATCACCTATACCATCACAGAATAAAATTGAAAAATGAAAATCAATAGTCGCCTTCTCAGCAATATCCTTTTAAAAAAATATCTGTATCTCATTCCTATAATGATTGGCAGTTATCTGGAAGCTCAAACAGTAACTCCCAGCGGAAGTGGATGGACAGTAAGTGTACCCGCTATTACTGAAGCAGGAAGCAACTATGGAGGAACTTATGCAAGTGCTACCAATGCCATCATATTATCAGGAACAATGCCGGGATCTTTTCTCAATCTTCTCTCCAATGGAGCCGCCAGGATCAGTGTACGCTATACTCCTACAACCTGGAATAACGCTCTGCATCTCTATGCCAAAAGAAGTGGTGGAACGGCTACTATCAGTGGGCTTTGCCTTGGCTGTACAGCAACTGTTAATGGCGGAACCACTTATGTAGAGATCCTTCAGGCTACCGATACAGCATTTTGCACCATAAACTTTTCCGGAATTTTGGGATTGGGGAATAGTGTATCTTATTCTGGAATCAATGTACAGTTGCAGATGACTGGTGTTTCTGTAGTAATCCCAGTGGCGTCATATAGTTCTCAACTCGTTTTCACCATAGGCCCAAACTAAAAAGCCCCGCACATTTCTGTACAAGACTTGTATTATTTATCATGAATGATCATTGATAAAAGATGATTGATCGCTGATGTATTGACTGGAAGGTCTTGATCCACATTACTCATTACTGATCAATCATGATTTATAATTGATGATTGATGATTGATAAGCCATCATTGATCTTTTATCA
>NZ_JAHXYH010000020.1 GCF_019970065.1 Chryseobacterium sp. OSA05B
CTCCAACTCTGGGTAAAGCCTTGCGGAATGGATAGCGGTTCTTTTACTCTGGCGATCTTACGTTTTTTGGATTTTCTTCTAAAGATAATCCTGCCAGTTTATAAATCCTGTGAAGCCTTTTATGATTTACTTTCTCACCTTGGCTAAGAAGCCTATGGTAGTATTTCCAGAACCGTCACGAGGATGACTTTCTCTCAACGATAGCAACTGTCTGTAAAGCACCGTGTCATATTTGATGCTTTTGTAAGCCATAGAAATCCGACTGATTCCAACTATAACTATTCGGCACGCCCTGCAATAACCATTTCAGACTCTTTTTGCAGCTCTCCGATCAGACTCCGTTTGTGGCAGGGCTTTAAAACTTTTTTTTTTCGATAATATACCTTGCTGCCTCCAAATACAGGGCAAGGTTAGCGTACATCCTTTTCAGTTTCGCATTAATTATTTGAGCCGTTTTAGCTCACCGGATTCCATTCCACCATACTTGTTCCGTCATTTAATAGAAAGTCTGGTTGCTGATGTCGTTTACTCTGCACAATTCTTCACTGCTGGTTACTCTGACGTAGTCCTTCAGAATCTTAGTGCTCTGCTCTTTTTCATATTGATTTTTACAATTTAAAATTAATAATTTTTTATATTTTTAAATTGTACTGTTTTCGGGGGAGCTTACAAAATGGTTATAGTTAATTATAAAGACATTCATAATAAAATTAAAAAGAAGTAAAATGAGATTACCCACATTAATATTACCCTTTGTTTTATTGACATCATGTGATTATGCAAAACAACAAAAAGAAATTACGTAACTAAAATCAAATAATAGAGAGCTTAAAAGCAGATTTTTTTTTGGATGTACGCTGATTTTTATTTGCTAAATTTGTGTAAACATGTATGTAGTTACCTTACGTTTTTATACCCGAAAATTTAGAATTTCTTCTATTTGACGATTATTAAATGCTAATTTAGTGTTTGCTGTACTCAATCATTTGAATACAAGGTAGAGATATAGTCAAAATACTTTCCCATATTCTTTTGCTTGCACATGAATAAATTAGTTCGAATGAAAACACACTAATCTTAGAAGCAATGCGAATTACTGATTAATATACTTCCATTCAGTATAAACTGTATGTTAGGACAAATAACAGTTCTACCAATATTCTGAATTGATAAAAAACATATATGAAATTTAAGAAAGCAAATCATACACGAAAGAATATTAAAATCTAAAAGAATAGCCAATATAGGGCAGAATCTTAATAGATTTGGTTTTATATATCCTAAACCGGTTATCTTCGATTTCTGCATTGACAAATAGTGGAGCAGGATTGCCAATGAGATTGTTTATCCCAAAGCGCAGCACTCCCTGCCTGTTAGATCGGTAGGTTTTAGAATATGCCGCACCCAAATCAAGGTTATAATTATCTGAAAGTGTATAGTTATTCGGTTCCGGGTCATACCCCTGAAAATTCTCCAACCTGTTTTTACCGGCCAGCCCATCACCAATGTCTATAAGCGTATACTGTGGTACGGTAATAGACTTTCCTGTAGTGTAATTAAAAACACCCGAAACACTCCACCGCCCGCCCAGGTTAGCTGTTGCTATAAAGGTAACCTGATTTCTTAAATCGGTTGGCGCCTTAAAAAGTTTTCCTCCATTGATCTGCGCAGATGAATACATCGTCTTACTAAGCGTATAATTCGCCTGAAGCGTCAGCCAATTTAATTTTTGCTTATATTCTATTTCTAAACCTTCACTATAACCTTTTCCGGAAATAATCCTATCCGGCCATGGGGCAGCCTCATCTACCGGCATATAATTTTCATCCAGCCGGTACATTAAAATATTATTGAAATTCTTCCGGTACAGTTCAATGCTGACACCTCCGCCTGAGGAAAATGAATGACGGTATCCCAGCTCGAAAATGAAGGCCTCTTCCGGAGGCAGATCCTTATTGCTGGGTGCGCGGAATTCATTGGGTACGGATATTCCGCTCAGACTGATCTGATGGTAAAACTGGGCCATAAAGGAGTAGGCCGCAAAAAACCGGCCGGATGCATTCAGGTCATAAAAAAGTGCGGTACGCGGCTGGAAAGAATGATAGGTCTTGTTTTTTACCAAAAACGATGTATAATGCAGTCCTGCCTTTAATTTCAGCTTATCCGAAAGGCTGATATCATTATCCGAATAAAACTTCAGGTGTACAGATTTCTGTGTTTCCACATCCGGTACAGATTCAGAATAAAAATCGGATGCTGCAGCACTGAACCTTGTAAAGTTTACCCTAAAGCCAATAAAACTCTGCAGATTATTGTTCCACTGGTAGGTTAAGTCGTTATCGATGCCTACATCAGTGATCCTGTTGAACTGTTCGGTTCCTGTTACGTCCCCATCCTGTACAAGGTTGCTGTAATTGCTGAACAATAAGGTGCTATTCTGGAAAACCCTGCTGTTATACACCTTGTTCCACCGGGCAGAAATAAGCTTGTTGCCCCAATTGAGAGCAAAATCAGGACGATTTTCATCGGATATCCCCAGGCTAAACCGGTCGCTGCCTACGTAAGAGGACAGGTAGACCCGGCTTGTTGAATCAATCCTGTAATTCAGTTTAACGTTTACATCATAGAGATAATACTTAAAATCTGACGCTTCTTTATCCAGAAGGCCAATAAGGCCATCAATCCAGCTCCGGCGAGCACTTGCGATAAAAGAAACCTTGTCTTTTACGACTGGCCCCTCAAGCATAACCGAATTGGTAAGAAGACCCAGGTTTGCAGCTCCATGATATTCCTGCATATTGCCTTCTTTTGTTTTGATATCGATGACGGATGATAAACGCCCTTCATAGCGTGATGGAAAAGAGCCTTTATAAAAATCAATATGCTTAACGATATCTGCATTAAAAATTG
>NZ_JAHXYH010000021.1 GCF_019970065.1 Chryseobacterium sp. OSA05B
TTGGATTAGGTGACGGAATGGGCCTATTTTATTTTAGAACCGATGGGGGTGGCAGTCCAAAAACCTTTGGTGAGACACAAGAGTATAGAAATGCAATGGCAGCCTTAGGTAACAATCCCTCTCCAAAGCCTACTTTTTGGCAGAGAGCTGCAAGTTTTGTTGGAGGTTTGTTTGGTTCCAATAAAGGTGCCGGTATTACAACTATTTTAGCTGGAGCAGAGGTTAGTAGAGTAGTTCAGATTGGAGAGATTCTTCGGGTAAATGTTGAACTAATTGAAGATAAAATAACTTCAAAAGCATCTGATGCTTGGAATAGTAGTATTGCAAGAGATTTGGTTAATGATTCATATAGTTTAGGGTTATCCTCCAATGTAGCAGCTATCATTGGTACAGGAACGACTCCTATTAATTTTACGTTACTTACAAGGGGTAAGCCTGGTCAGCCTGGTTTATATTATACTCCTTCAGTGAATGGATCAGTTGGAGACGGTATAGAGGGAAATGCAGGAATCACATTTAGCGGTGGTAGATATACAGGTGACTCTAGAAATATAACGTACAGCATGTTGCAAGGACATTCGGGAGGTGTTTCGGCAGGGATAGGTTTTATTGCTGATGGATCTTTGAATGCAATGTATGCACCTGTAGATCCACGAAATCCAATTCAAGGAGGAGGATTTATAAATGTAGGAGGACAGATAGGAGTTGGAATAGAGGGAAGTCCTGCATCAGTGGCTAATATTCAAATAAATTACCAGTATACACCAATTGTTAAACCTATTTTCCAATTTAAATAAGATGAAAATTTCAAAATATTATCGCTTTGTACCTATGATATTAGGCTTAGTATTAGTGGGATATTTTTATGGATATAAGTATATATACAAAAATAATGACCATTTTTTTAAAAATAAGATTAAGACTAAAATCATTAAGGTGATGAATTATGAAAATAAGTCATTACAATTTTATTATAGCAATGAATATTGTATTACTACGACAAATACTAGAGGAGATACGCTAAAAGTTGGTGATTCCATTTCCAAAGAACATGACACAAAAAACTTTGATGTATATAGGGTGAAGAATGGTAATTATACATTTTTTAAAAGCTATAATATTAATAAATAAAGTATTTTAAAATATAATGCCCCAAAGATGTTACATTTTCAGGGGCATTTTTATGGATTTTTATTTAACATCCAAATTAATTTTATATCCTACAATTTTTATAGTATCATTTTCTTTTTGCAAAGAAAAAATCTCTTGGGTGTTAATAGAATCTCTCTTAGCATAATATACAAGAGAATAATCAGATTTAGGATTTGGCCCATTGATAATTAATGTCTGCCAATTAGATAAAGCATAATTTGAAATAGCACCTCCTTTTTCATTAGTCCAATTAATCATTTCATTAAGTCGTTGCCTACTTGTTATATGAAAGAATTTTTTACTAAATAATTTACTCGCCTTTTCTGTATTATTTCCTTTTATAGAAATATAAAATTTGTGTATTATTTTTTCAGCTTCTCGCTTATCTTGCTCTCTGTTTGAATAAGTTTCATTATAATTACAACTAACTATTGAAATTGAAACTAAAAACATTAAAACATTGGTTTTCATGATATTGAAATTAAAGGATAGAAAGTATTATTTGTAAGCTAATATAAATAATTGGTATCTAATTATAAAGATATTTTTTTGATTTAAAACCTCGAAATAAATAATAATTACATTTGGATAAATCAAACTGCATATGTTTACTGTATATTATTTTAAACATGTTCTAAGTATTAGTAATGGTTCAATAGTTTTGGCTTCTTTTTTAACAAGAAATAATAATTGTATATAAATAGACTGATCCACAGTTGATACAATTATTATTCTTTTGCTCTTTAAAAATAAACTACTGTTTACGAAGTGGTTTTATTTTAAACAAAAAAATATTATATTTAAAGCTATACCGACCATCTGGGAAATGTACGGCTGAGCTACTCTAAAAATACAGCAGGCAGCGCAGAAGTTCTTGAAGAAAACAATTTTTACCCGTTCGGCTTAAAACACGAAGGCTATAATGCACTCACCGGGAACCCTGCCTACAATTACGAGTACAACGGAAAAGAGCTGCAAAAAGAAA
>NZ_JAHXYH010000022.1 GCF_019970065.1 Chryseobacterium sp. OSA05B
ACTCCCCATCTCCCAATATCAGGCATATAGAATCTCGCACCATAATCGTACATCCCTGTTCCTATTTGAAGTTCTTTTCCATTGTATTTATACTGATACTGAGGATTGGCACCTACCGCATTATAGCCTTCATGCTGTAATCCGAAAGGATAATAGTTATTTTCCTCCAAAACTTCTATTCCTGAACTTCCTTTCATGTAACTTACCCTGGTATTTCCTAAATGGTCCGCATAATTGTAAATATACTTATTTTTGATAAAATCAAAATAACCTTCTGAAGTAGGTACAAACTGAAGAACAGCTAAAGGGGGAGGACAGAGTAAACACAACGTAGTTTCAGGAGCATACTGAAAACCATCCAGATAATCGGTCGTCACAGTTCCCATGGATGAACCCTGGTCTTTTCGAAGTTTAACTCCATCTGCTCTATACGTATAACCTATTGAAGAGCCTCTCCTGCCAGTGCCAACAGAAATAACAGAAGGCAGGTTCAGAATATTATACAAAATCTCCTGTTCTTTATCCGGATTTTCCGTCATATTACCATTGCTATCATACTTCATTTCACCACCCACATACCCAATAAAATTAGGGATAGCATCCGTAACTGAAATAAGCCTGTTACCCTCATATGCATACCCCATATTGTTGATAAGGGCAGCTGTGGTATTTCCCCAAAGACTGGAGGATCTCTTCAGATTGGTAATATTCCCATTAAAATCATACTCTATCTTTTCAAAATATTCTTTTGCAGAAGGATTACTGTCTTTCTGATAAAAACCGGCAACTAGCCTGTTCAAACCGTCATAGACATATCCGTATCTTCTGAGGTTATCGTTGGGAGCTGTGGTGGTTTTCCAGTCTACTTCTGCAATATTACCGTTATATCTTGGTTTTACTTTAAGATCCGTATAATCCGTATTGGGAGTTTCAAGCCCATCAACCTGATTGTATTTGATTTTATAACCAAACAGTTTTCCGTTTAAGTTGGCTGGATCATTGATCTGGGTCATCCAGCCACGGATGTTGTATTTATAATCTACAATCTGAAGCGGGGATGCACTATCGGTACCTCCTACTTTCTTGGATTCTAGCTGGGAAAGTTCGTTGTACTTATTCTGCGCAAGAATCTCTTCAGGATTTCCGTCTACCTGGTGCTTATGAACAAGCATTCTGTTTTGATGATCATAAGTAAAGGTTTCGGTGATAACTCTTTCTGTTTCATTAGCAACTCTTTTATGTTTGGTAATAACAGTTTGGGGAACACCTGAAAAATTAAGTTTGGATTCTGTTTTGGTATAGCCTCCAAGGTAGTTAATAGAATAGGTTCCAACGGCACGGCCCTTCATATCGTAATAGCTATAATTCTTCGTCCAGCTATCATCTTCGATAGTCTTGATCAGGCTCATCACAGGAAGTCCTTTGGTGCTTCTGCCATCAGAGGAAGGGGCTTCTGTTAAAATGGGATCGCCCTGAATAGTGGATGGAAAAGGTGGATTGAAGTCATACCCCTGAGGATAGGTGTCATAATAGTTAACGGACAAAAGGGTATCTACATTTAAATAGACACTGGTATAATAAACGGTAATTCCATTCCTTACGAAACCTGTCGGATGTCGGGCATCATAAATTACCAAATCTGCAATCTGACTCTGCAAGGTATTCCTGTTGCTGCTGTTGTTCACTATTCCTGTGTAAGCGACTCTCCCAAACATATCATACTTGGTCATATACCAGTTACCCGAAGCTCTCATATTGGCGTCCTGGGTAAGAAGTAGCCGGTCTGCTTTATCGTACACCATATATTCCCAACCTTTGCCCGGTAGCTTCTTTTCTACCAATCTCCCTCTTCCGTCATA
>NZ_JAHXYH010000023.1 GCF_019970065.1 Chryseobacterium sp. OSA05B
TATTCCAATCTAAATTTGGAAAAGGGGATGTTTGTTTTGTGGAAGTATCATATTGCATAACCCTTATTTGTGGATTAAAGAATGGATGATTACTGAAAACAAGCTCTCCTGAATTCTTATATGCTATATTGCCAACTGGTGCAGAGACTTCGGCAAACAACTCCAACTGTGTCTTTTTTTGTATCTGTTCATTTGATAAAGCATCATCTTTACGATCACAACTGATCAAACCAACAGAAAAAATTAATATTATAACAAAATTCTTCATTTCTTTATATTTTCATATCGAATTAAAAAGGATATTTATTTACAACTAAATTATGATATGTTGAAGCTAAATACTTGTATTTTAATGCCAAATAAAGGTAGATATCTGCCACCTGAATATTAATTCTGAAAATATCAAATGGATAAAACAATAAGTTATAGTTTACTAATAAGTACAAAAAGTTTGCACCTAAGAATTATAAATATTTAATTGTTAAGAATCAAATTAGGTGAAAACCCTGTCAAACTAGAACATTTTTCTCAAATTTCCTTTGATTTTTACTCATTTTACATTGCCTTAATTTTTTACGACTTAGGCATCATACTTCTTATTCATTCCAATTCTCTGCGTTGCAAACTCTCTTTTTAAATCCTTATTATTTTGTGCGCCCAAAAGTACAAAAACCAAAACACCCGGAATTTATTTAAATATTAATCCTTTAAGACAAAAAATATTTATAAGCTTTAAATAAATAATATAACCTGAGTTTGGGTTAAGCGAAGTTTAAAAATAATTGACCATCATTTACTTTTTTCAAATTTAATTATGGTTTTTTGGAAAGAAATAATATGCAGTAATGCTTCCCAAAATATTTATCATAAAGTTGTTTACACTTCTATGAAGAGTGTGCTCCACTTGACAATGATGTTTAGTTCATCATTTATAGTTCAATCTCTCTTTTGTGAAATAAAATTTTGTCTTCCATATTCGTAATATGGTTCTTCATATTCTTGCGAAAAGTTTTCCGAAAAGTTGTTTTGTCATTTTTTTGATGTGTTTTGGGTTTCTTTCGTCCATATTGCCTTTCGTTAAATAAAAGGATAAAAAGTTCTCCTTTTTCATTGCAAACCAAATGCAATTTAAACCCATAGAACCAACCCATTGAAGATTTTCCCCCGTTCTGCTAATCCTTTAAAACCTTATGATTATGGATTCTTTGATTTCTGCAAAATTTCAAGGTGGTGCTGTCAATAAAACTAATTCCTGTGTATTTTCCCAAACATTTTTCTTCATAAAATAGAGCGAAAACTACAAAACTTCTCTGCTGAAGTTCTAAGAATCTTTTGTAGGAAAACTTTTAGTAAACAAATCTCAAGTATAATAATTGGTATATTCTATAAATCTTTTTATACATTTCCTTCTAGCATGCGGATATAGCTTTCGATAGAACCGTAATTCTGCTGAATCCAACGTTTAGCAGCTTCTTTGGCACTTAGTTTATATTTATAAAATGAATACTCTATATAGGATACAGCATCGTTACCAATTCTAATTGACGATAATATATCCAGATCATTTTCAGAAAAAAAAGTTGCCGCTTGTTTTAATAGTATTGGGGTTGCCAGATCTTTACCCCATAATAAACCCTTTGGCTCTTCCAATGGAAAAATATCAAACATATGGTGAAGATACTGGGGATGCCATAAAGGTATAATGAAATTTTGCCTGGCTTTGAGCTGTGCTTCTACCAGATTGTTAAAATTT
>NZ_JAHXYH010000024.1 GCF_019970065.1 Chryseobacterium sp. OSA05B
TGATAAAAGATCAATGATGGCTTATCAATCATCAATCATCAATTATAAATCATGATTGATCAGTAATGAGTAATGTGGATCAAGACCTTCCAGTCAATACATCAGCGATCAATCATCTTTTATCAATGATCATTCATGATAAATAATACAAGTCTTGTACAGAAATGTGCGGGGCTTTTTAGTTTTAAATCTGAAGGATGAATAATGATGGTATGGTTAATATCTCCATTGTTTATAAATCATATGTTATCCCTAAATACTATTCTTGTACCACACCGCACTGTTTGAGTTTTTGTCCCAAAACCGTAAACTGATCTCTTATATATGCTTCCTATATTTATTCAATAGGAGCGGGCTTTAGCCCGCTTACTATATGTATATATGGGAAAGGCTTCAGCCAAAACTTATGCTCCAGGCTTTTGTGAGATCTCTTTCCATAATTATAAAAAAGATCCGCCCAATCTATAAGATCTGCGAGAAGCATTCATCGCAGCTAAAAAATGATTTTAAAAACTTTGGAGTTATATACTTTATACTAATCTGTGCAATCTGCTTTATCTGTGGGAATGATCTCAGTATCATTTACAATTATTACTCAACATCTTTTATTCAATAGGAGCGGGCTTTAGCCTGCTTATTATATATATCCAATGCAAAAGGCTTCGGCCAAAGCTTATGTTCCAGGATTTTCCTTATATCTTTTCCCGGAATTACAAAAAAGAATTTGCTCAATCTGGCAGATCTGCGAGAGGCATTGATTGCTGTAAAAAATTATCTTGGGGATTTTTAGATCTACGTCTTTAAACAAACATCTGTATCATATAGTTTTCAAATAATCTTAAACTACTTACAAAGATTCTAAGCTTCATTATAATTTAATCAGTAAAAACAGAATCTTCGCCTGATCTCCATGATAATCCTCCTTTCATTTTGTAAACACTGTCTTTGCCGTTGATCCTTTCCACTTCTATATCTAGAAATTTTCCTCATTAAAACTTCAGCTGCTATTCCAAACTATACCATATTCCATTTCTGGTTTATCATCCTGCTCATCCTGGTTTTCTAGCGTTTTAACAATCCTTTCCATTATTAGTATGTATCCCGCCTCATTGTGGATAACTGCATTTTTGGTGTAATATCTTGTAAATTAAAATCTTATAATGATATTTATCCCCAATATGAATGGATTGTAAACTTTATGTTAAATAAATTTGTTTTGCGTTTGAATAAGTTGTTATCTTTGCCCCACTGAAAAACGAGAGAGTTTCGGTAGCACAGAAGAGCTTTTAGATAAGCATAATGATTTAAATGAGCTTTAGGATGGAGACGAAAAGCTTCTTAAAATTTTTAGAAATAAAAGTTGTGAGAGTTAAAAAAGTTTGTATCTTTG
>NZ_JAHXYH010000025.1 GCF_019970065.1 Chryseobacterium sp. OSA05B
TCTCTGGAAGAAAATTTAGACAATCAAAGTGTAGGTGAATACCTTGTTTTTGAAAACGAAAAAATAAAAATATGGACGATACATTTACATCCTGGAAAATCGCTGCCTTTTCATAAACACTGCAAACCTTATTTCTACACTGCTTTGTCTGGTGGAAAATCTCGCTCTTATTACAGCACTGGGAAAATAGTTGAAACAACATATGCTGAAGGATATACTAAATGTTTTTGGGATCTGAGTGAAGAAAATTTTTTCATCCACAATCTTGAAAATATTGGTCTCACAACATTAATATTTTCTACGGTCGAATTTAAAAAATAAAACATATGAATCAAGATGTCGAGAGAAAGCTGCGGGAGATGAATATCTCATTTCCACCAATAACGCCCAAAGCAGTTGGTAATTATGTACCGTGGGTAATATCAGGCAATATGGTTTATACCTCAGGCCAGTTACCATGGAAAGATGGAGAATATGGCAATTTGGCTTTTAAGGGGAAAGTAGGGCTGGATGTGACGATAGAAGAGGGGTATATATGTGCGAAAATTTGTGCACTAAATGCTATTGCACAATTAAAGGATGCCGTAGGCGATTTAAACCAAATACAAAAAATTGTACGCATTGATGGGCATATACAGGCTGCAGAAGGGTTCAGTGCCCACTCTGATGTATTAGACGGTGCATCTGATATTTTCAACGAAGTTTTTGGTGTCAAGGGATTGCATACCCGTTCCGCATTGGGAATATCTCAAGCGCCACTGGATGCGCCTGTACTTATTTATGTGATTGCGGAAATAGTATGAAAAAAATAATTTTAGGAGCTATAGATCTTTCTTTCCACAAAGTGACTGCAGGTGTTTTTCATAATGTACTTGAATACTTGGGATATGAGGTAGAAACAGTCTGTAAGCTGCATGAGCAGATATTTGAAATGCAGAAAAATGGAGAAATAGATCTGCTCATTAGTGCATGGCTTCCTGGAAGTCACGCAAAATATTTGGCGCCGTACCTGGATGAGGTGCTTTTACTTAATGCTATATATGAGCCCTATTGTATTTGGGGTATCCCAGATTATTTTGCAAAAAAAGGTGTTACTTCTATTGCCGACTTAACTCGGAGGGAAATTACATCGATTATGTCTAAAAAAATTAATGGTATAGGGATGGGAGCTGGCATAAGCAGGTTTTCCCTGGAAATTATGGATGATTATGGATTGGGAGATATTGGGTTTGAATTTATCACTAATTCACCAGAAAATTTTAACAATCTGGTAGAAGCACAGCTCAAAGCCAGGCAAAATTTCATTATACCTTTATGGCATCCCCAGTATCTTCACCATATGTTTGATATTTTTCCATTGGAAGAGCCAAAGGGTTTATTA
>NZ_JAHXYH010000026.1 GCF_019970065.1 Chryseobacterium sp. OSA05B
GAATAGAGAATGAGAAGAGAGAACGCCCTCTTTTTATGACTTAGGTTCCTAAACAGGAATAGGCCCAGTGCGCTAACACCGGGCCTAGACCATGATCAGAAGATCGAAAGATCATCTGAGGCAGATCGGTCAGAAGACCACCTGGTTATGCGCCTAAGAAAAGCTGCACGAAAGCTGCAACTACCTGGAGTCCTGCGAAGACTAAACCCAAGTAGGTTGCGGCTTTCTGCTTTTCGGCGCAATACGCGCAGCAGTTAGACTCATGCACCTTGTATCACCTCGCTTCGTCCGCATTGAAGGAACGCCCGATGTGTATCGAGCGCAAAATCCATGCGAAAAGCTCTGACCCATGTACTAAGCGCCCGCTTCTGACCTACGGGTGAGGTGACACCGTGAAACAGTTCTCGCGAGTGTTTCACTAAATGGTGTTTAAAGCCTAGCAGTGACAGCAGAATTAGGGACCCACAGCGAGCACAATGTCTTGCTTCTGAGGAAGCGTTGGTTTGCTCATTGACGTGGGTAAATAATCCCTCATACGTCTGGCACCAAATGGTCCCACCGTAACGAAAACTGTCATGTCACCGACCACGGTTATCAAAGATGCAAGAGGTGTGACCGAAACAGGCCGGCAAACTACCGACCAAAACAGCCGGCTAAGTTCGGTCCACACAACAACGGCTGGGTGCCAGCTCAACGGGCTGGATACTGATCCGGACGGATCATGAGGTAAGCGTGCTTATGTCTGTTCCTGGTCGGCTTTCTCCCCGGCTCAGAGCTCCTCGAACAGGATCCAGAGAACTCAACTGCATGTGGTCACGTCCCAACGCCTTAGAAAGCCGCACAGGACGTCGGAGAAATAGCGACCGTGCAGCAGCGCGACGGAGCAAGCTATACATTTAGGTGCCCTAAATGGCTTGGCCGTGCCGGCTGTCTCCGACGGAGCAAGCTATCGACTTAGCCCGGCTAAGTTTTCGGCTTGCCCCAACCCACTTCCTGGGGCGCTGCACTGGGCTTCAAAAAACAACGGAATCTTTTCTGTCGACCCGTCCGGTCTCGGCACTTCTAATGTCCCAATTGGAACCAATACCCCGGTACTTCCTTTAGACCCAGTAGGTCTAGTACTTCCACCAGGAACAAAAGAAGCAGAGCCTCCACCAGAAGTTATTGCTTCTAAAATCGACGTCCAGAGTAAGCCCGGACATCTGGATCCATCAGTACAAAGCGCCTGAATCGGGCACACCCTTTGCGTGAGGAGTATCCGAGGTCGATTTTCGTGTTTTTAGCGCTTGGCGCGATAGCTTGAGGGAGATTTTTCAGGTCCTCTTCTAGCTTGCGAAGCAAAGGTTTCCCC
>NZ_JAHXYH010000027.1 GCF_019970065.1 Chryseobacterium sp. OSA05B
TGAGCAATGCTGAGGAGCAACTTACCAGCAATACAATGAGGCTGTAAACAATAGTTTATAGGATGGTTTTGCCATCCTTTTTTTGTAAATTATTGGAACAGCTCTATGGCTAAAAAAACTTCTACGCCTTTAGATTTTTATAAAAATATACCATTGAATAAACTTTTTTCTCCGACTTTTGGTAAGTCCCGGATGAATATTAAGATTACATTTCAGATGACCGAAAAAAGATTCTATACCGTTTATTGTTTTTGGGATTTTATGACTTTGCAGAAAGATAAACATATTAGGCAAAGCCTTTCTGATAACCGAAAAGCGCCTTCTCACCAGTTTATGGGTTTGCCAAGATCTTCCGGTTTCCTAACTGTATGATGATTTTTTATTAAAAAATCACTTATGCTTTTCAGACCAGTCTAAAGACTCTTTGATCCAATATTGTTTTTTAACTTCATTATCAATAAAATGAAGTTTGCAGACAATTTCACGCAACTCAAAACCAGCTAAAGACTTAGGATAGGCGGAAATCCATATCTTGCACATTCTCTGAATATGAACAAGACATCTCTGAACAGGAACTTTCGGACAAACTATACGGATGGCTTTCAGTAAAGATTTGTCACCATAACAGGTTATACTGCCGATTTTTATTCATAAATTAAGAATGTTTTCCAAATCCTCTTTCAGTCCTTCATAATGCTCTCCGTCTGTAATTCTATAAAGTTGGGTTTGTTTAAAGGCATTGTCTCTATAAACCACCAAGCAGATTTCATTGGAAAAATAAGTGCCGTCAATAAGATGATAAACCTACTTATTCTAGCTGTAGCTGAGCTTTGGAGCTTTTCTAAGCATAACATTAAATACCGCTGAAGAGTACTGACTGAATATCCAGAATCTGCTGAAATTTGCTCATAAGTTTGTTTTTCGACGATCCATTTTTTTAACCAAATCTCTTTGTTTTTTAAGCTAACAGATTTATTCTCTAAAGTAAAATAAAGGTCACAGTTTTTACATTTAAAACGACGCTTACCATTTTGTTTTCCCCAGGAAATTACATCAAGACTTTTGCAAATCCAAAAACGATTTTTTTGAATTTTCAGCCATAAAAAAAGTTTATTGAAACAATGTTCAATAAACTTTCTGTATCATCAATAAAAAT
>NZ_JAHXYH010000028.1 GCF_019970065.1 Chryseobacterium sp. OSA05B
AAGGATATTCTTATGATTCACCTGTTTATTTTCCAAAGATCCCTTTTGCAAGAGGTTTGAATCTAAAGATGCGATAAGGTGGCACTGTTTTATCCTGTCCATTGTTGAAAGCTTCCCCCAACGGCAGCTGTGTAGCGGGCACATACATATAACCATCTTTATTGTAACTAGCACCATCAGGCCAAAGTAAGTCAGTGTGCTTTGTATACTGATATGGCTGCCTGCTATAAGCGGGTATGACTGCGATGCTTCTTGTTTCCAGATATGTTAAATAAATATTGCCAGCTTCATCAATACTTGCACTACCATTATTTTCTTTAGATGAATAGACTTGTACTTTATTTTCTAATTCTGTTGAAGTAAGTGAATTATTGAGTAAATCCTCAATTCTGATCCGGTATAATTTTGACCCGTTTAACGGTGCATAATATAGCCATTCGTTATTTTTATCGGCGGTAATACAATCTGCACCTACAGAAATTGGATTATTAGTACCGGGTATATTAAGCTGTTTTCCATCAACAACAATAGGCTTGTTTTTTTCAGGAACTGTGCTATAATGTCCTTCCAATACCCGACGGCTTGCTCCTGTATTGACATCAACAATAACTAATGCTCCCTTACTTCCATCCCCATTAGGCCCGATATCTTCATCGGCTATAACAAATGTGCTTCCACCGTTGATAATTGTAAAATCATTGAGTTGAGATGTTGGTAAGCTTGCCGGAGCAGAGATTTTTATTATTTTCTCCAAGGTATTGGTAATAGTATTCCAACCTACCAGTTTTGGTGTTATATTATTTCTAAATCCCATATCAAGCATCCATATTATCCCTTTATCATCACTTCTAAGCCCCAAAACAGTACTTAAAAAATCTTCACTCCCTATTTTTGGAGTATTCCAATCTAAATTTGGAAAAGGGGATGTTTGTTTTGTGGAAGTATCATATTGCATAACCCTTATTTGTGGATTAAAGAATGGATGATTACTGAAAACAAGCTCTCCTGAATTCTTATATGCTAT
>NZ_JAHXYH010000029.1 GCF_019970065.1 Chryseobacterium sp. OSA05B
TCCATTGTTTATAAATCATATGTTATCCCTAAATACTATTCTTGTACCACACCGCACTGTTTGAGTTTTTGTCCCAAAACCGTAAACTGATCTCTTATATATGCTTCCTATATTTATTCAATAGGAGTTGGCTAAAGCCCGCTTACAATATACAGCCAATGTAAAAGGCTTCAGCCAAAACTTATGCTCCAGGCTTTTGTGAGATCTCTTTCCATAATTATAAAAAAGATCTGCCCAATCTATAAGATCTGCGAGAAGCATTCATCGCAGCTAAAAAATGATTTTAAAAACTTTGGAGTTATATACTTTATACTAATCTGTGCAATCTGCTTTATCTGTGGGAATGATCTCAGTATGATGTACAATTATAACTCAAAATCTTTATTCAATAGGAGTAGGCTTTAGTCAAAACTTATGCTCTAGGTTTTTTACCCCTATATCTTTTTTATAAACTTAAATCTTATGCAAACACGATAAACTTCTTCGTAGCCTATTCATAAGCATAAAGTTTAGTTTGATCTACTTTATCCCGGTTATAATCCTCTTTCCATTTTCTCAACTTTATCTTTACTGCAAAACTTTTCCGGATCTATATCCAAAAATATCCTCACTACACCTGCAGTTTAGATTCTAAAATTTGCCGCGTTCCTTCTTTGGTATTCATCTACCCAGACCCTATTTTCCAGCTTTTGAACAGTCTTTTCCGCTAGCCTCATTTATAACCCCTCATTGTGGATAACTGCACTTTTGGTGTAATATCTTGTAAATTAAAATCTTATAATGATATTTATCCCCAATATGAATGGAGTGTAAATTTTATGTTAAATAAATTTGTTTTACGTTTGAATAAGTTGTTATCTTTGCCCCACTGAAAAACGAGAGTGTTTCGGTAGCACAGAAGAGCTTTTAGATAAGCATAATGATTTAAATGAGCTTTAGGATGGAGACGAAAAGCTTCTTAAAATTTTTAGAAATAAAAGTTGCGAGAGTTAAAAAAGTTTGTATCTTTG
>NZ_JAHXYH010000002.1 GCF_019970065.1 Chryseobacterium sp. OSA05B
TGATAAAAGATCAATGATGGCTTATCAATCATCAATCATCAATTATAAATCATGATTGATCAGTAATGAGTAATGTGGATCAAGACCTTCCAGTCAATACATCAGCGATCAATCATCTTTTATCAATCATCATCTATCTTTAAATAAGCCATAAGCAGAGTAAATAATACTATTCTCATATCTGATCTTCTATATATTTAATAGGAGAGTGCTTTAAGGTTTTAGCCAAACTTATGTTATTATAAGGAACCAAAGATTTTAAACTGTAAAGATCGTTAACTATTGTCCACTCTTATCCATCACAATTTAATATACAGAACAAAAAAGATGGCCTTTCGACCATCTTTTGTTATTGTATTTAGAAATAATATTATTTTTTAATAACAGGTGTTGTAAAAATCAAACCTTCCTTATCGAAAAGTCTCAGTACATAAGAACCTGCCGAATATTCGGAGAAATTGATATTTCCAGAATATTTTTTTCTTCCGGTCATATTTCTTCCCGACATATCATAGAGTTCATAATGGGTAACCTGTCTGTCTGTAATCACTGAAAGGATATCTCTCACCGGATTAGGGACGATTTTAATATCACTAATATTCTGATATTCTTTTGTACCTAAACTTGAAGTAAGTGTTAATACTCTAGAATTTTTACTTTCATTTAAGCAGATATTTAAAGCAATAAGCTCACTGACACTTTTTCCGACGAAACTTGATACATTAGCCGCACTGTTATAAGAAATACCTTTTACGGTATATGTGCCTGCCGGAAGAGAAGTAAAGTTGGCTGTAGGGCTCACGGCCTGAATTTTACCTGTCGAATTGTTGATCGCTACAAATGTATAACTGTACCCAGCCGGTGTTGCAGAAGTTTCATATAGACTTCCAGGACCGGAAGCCGTAAGGGTATAGCTGGTTGCATTGGCAGGATTTGAAAAGTTTGAAATCACAAAGTAATAATCAACTCCTTCATTTAATACCACAGCTTTAGCAGTTCCGGTAGATGTATAATTTGTACCGTTATAATACGCATTTGATGTTAAGAAATTAGCCAATGTTGCAGGACTTCCTGAATGTACGGAAGTAATCAGAAATCCTGATGATTTGGAGAAAACATAAGAACCGCTTTCTGTAACTCTGAATTTAAAGGTATTGGTTACAGAATTGCTGCTTGCAGAAACAGGGGCTGTCATTCCGGAATTGCTGTAAACAATAACGTTATTTGTACTGGTCCCTACATTATATACGAAGGTTTTAGAAGTATAGGCTGCCTCTGCCACTGGAGGAGCAGTCATATTAAGATTGGCTGCAGGGCTGCCGGAAACCGCTGTAGCTGCAGCCTGTGGTGTAATATAGGTAGAATAAGCCGCACAGTCTGATGTTATGGTGAAATTATTATCAGAGACATCAAAGAATTCTGCATAAGGATTGATAACTCCTACTACTTTCACTCTTGCTTTATCTGTAGAAGGGATATATGGAATAGTAGCTGTATAACTGCCATTATTCAGAACATTGGATGCTAGAGTATAAGGGAATGAGATTCCACCGTCGATAGATAGTAAAATATCAACATTACTCTTAATTGTATTGGTATTATTCACATCCCAGGTAACATTCACATTAGTATTGGCAGCTACCGAAATACTAGTAGCATTCGGATATGAAACCGTTAACGGTCCATTGTTACTCACAGTTACAACGATTTCATCAGAATCCAGCCCTCCGTTTGTCACATTATTATCTCTTACGGTAAAACGGAATTTCATATTTCTGGCTACCAGAGGTAAAGCTTCAGCATCATTGGTAGGTGGATTGTTTTGATTATTAAGGACAAACTGCATCTTAGGAAAATATCTTTCTGTAGTTGAGATGCTTTGTTCAGAACGGAACAAAGGTGCAGTCGTACTGTTTACAGCAGTATAACCTCCTGTTCCGGTAATGGTGGATCCGAATGCTCCTTTATCATTAGCTGTGGCTATATCAGCCTGTTCCCAGGTATATGAAAGATTGCTGTCATTCGGGTCAGTAGCAATTCCTTTTAGCTTGAATGGGGTGTTTTTTGGAATGGTAATATCTACTCCTGCATTGGTAGAAGGAGCCTGGTTGGCACTGGCTACAATGGTGTAGCAGTTGGCCGGTGATTGCAGATAAGCAAGCATTTGATCTAAACTTCTTGCATTAAAATAATTTAAATTATTATTACCTGTATTGGTCTGATTATTTGGAGTTGAACAGTTGGTAGAATATCCCATAATCGTTGATCCGCCACCGGGTTCAATGGCGGCACCTGCATTCCAACCGCTTGTACAAAATGTAGGACTACTGGCACTTCCTCCAACCGCATTATAGGTATGTCCTGCGGAGAACTGATGACCCATTTCATGCGCAATTAATCCTGCAACAACACCTTTAGGCATGGTGAGTGCCCATTGGCTCCAAGCTCTTGATTTTGAAGTATTGTTACATGGCTGTGGGCCAGCCTGGCCCTGTGCTCCGCCACTGCTTAAAATATTGAATGTATGCCCTATATCATATTTATTATAAACCAACGTCGTGTTGGTATTTAAAGTGTTAAAACCTGTTTGAGAATTAGCTGCACTGGCAAAAGAAGGATCCACAGTGAATGGATCAGTGGCAGGATCAGTAAATATCAGGGTTTTATTAGTAGTATCAGCGATAAGACCAAACGTTACGGAAACTTCTGATTCATAAATCTTATTGATCAGGTTCACCATATTGACCGCTTCAGCCAATGCATCATCCGTATTTCCGGCAAAAGCCTGCGTAAATTCACCGGTAGTAGCTACGGCCAGCCTGAATTTTCTGATCTGGTTTCCAAATGGAAAGTTGGCCGCTGATTTTGAGGTTAAGGATTGTTTAACGATCGCTAACTCCTTAATTATATCATTTTCTTCCACTCCGCAGGTAAATCTTTCGTCAAACTTTGAGAAAGCATTGTAAATCCTGTACTGGCCGGGAGATGTTTTGTAGCGCTCTACAATAAAATAGCCTTCATCATTTTTAATAATGGCATTAAAGTGATCTTTAAAAACAGACAGTTTCAAAGATGAACCCCGATCTTCACTCACACCATCAAAAGTAAGAATTGAATTAAGTCTCTCTTCTGTAAGGCTGTTCTCGCTTAAATTAAATTTAATACTTTTTCCGTTTTCCGAAGGAATGGTGATCCAGACCTTTGAAATTTTTTCTTTTTTTAACCGGCTTTCTCTAAACTGGCTTTCGAATTTTTGAAAATCGAAAGGGAATTCACTACCTGGTAATGAGGCTTCTTTTGAAATATTTTGTCCCCAGAAAAAAGTATAAATGATTAATAAAATAAAAGTTAATTTATATCTCATAATAAAGTGATTTTATTTATAAAGTTAATAAATAAAAAGAAACGACAATATGAATTATTTATCATATTGCCGCTTTATTGATGTTTATCAAAAAAATAAACTTAATTTTAATATATCGTGAATATTTTTATACTTGAATAACTCCTAGGTTAAATTTTTCCGTAATTGGGGAGTGGTTTGCGGCTTCAATACCCATGGAAATCCATTTTCTTGTATCAGTAGGGTTAATAATAGCATCCGTCCAAAGCCTTGCTGCGGCATAAGTAGCTTCAGTCTGCTTTTGGTATCTTTTGGTGATGGTATCTAGAATTTCATTATGTTCTTCTTCAGTGATCATCTTACCTTGCTTCTTTAAAGTAGATTCCTGAATCTGTACCAAAACTTTGGCTGCCTGAGATCCTCCCATTACAGCCAGATCAGCCCAAGGCCACGCCACGATCAGTCTCGGATCGTAAGCTTTACCACACATGGCATAATTTCCTGCTCCGTAAGAATTTCCTGTAATGATCGTGAATTTTGGAACTACCGAATTGGAAACGGCATTCACCATTTTAGCACCATCTTTAATAATACCTCCATGCTCAGATTTCGAACCTACCATAAATCCTGTAACATCCTGAAGGAAAACCAAAGGAATCTTTCTCTGATTACAGTTAGCGATAAACCTTGTTGATTTATCAGCAGAGTCTGAATAAATGACACCTCCAAACTGCATTTCACCTTTTCCGCTTTTAACAAGTTTTCTCTGATTCGCTACGATTCCTACGGACCAGCCATCAATTCTAGCTGTAGCACAAATGATGCTTTTCCCGTAATCAGGTTTGTATTCTTCGTATTCTGAATTATCCACTAAACATTTAATGATCTCGTAAGTGTCATACTGTTCCGCTCTTGAAACTGGAACGATGCCGAAAATATTATCGGGATTTTCTTTTGGAGGAAAGCTTTCTATTCTGTCGAATCCGGCCTTTTCAGTACTTCCAAGAGATTTCATGATATTTTTGATTCGGTCTAAAGCATCTTTGTCATCTTTAGCCTTATAATCCGTCACTCCTGAAATAGAGCAGTGCGTGGTAGCTCCACCCAAAGTTTCATTATCAATACTTTCACCGATGGCTGCTTTTACAAGGTAACTTCCGGCAAGGAAAATAGAACCCGTTTTATCCACAATCATCGCTTCATCACTCATAATAGGAAGATAAGCTCCTCCCGCTACACAGCTTCCCATCACTGCAGAGATCTGAATGATTCCCATCGAACTCATTTTGGCATTATTTCTGAAAATTCGTCCGAAATGCTCTTTATCAGGGAAGATTTCATCCTGCATAGGAAGGTACACTCCTGCAGAGTCTACAAGATAGATAATTGGAAGTTTGTTTTCCATCGCGATTTCCTGTGCTCTCAGGTTTTTCTTTCCGGTAATCGGGAACCATGCACCTGCTTTTACAGAAGCATCATTCGCTACCACCAGACATTGTCTACCCGAAACATATCCCATCACGACTACAACTCCTCCGCTAGGACATCCGCCATGCTCTTTATACATTTCATAGCCAGCAAATGCACCGATTTCTATGGAATCCGAACCTTTGTCGAGAAGATATTCAACTCTTTCTCTTGCTGTCATTTTTCCTTCGTCACGAAGCTTTTGAAGCCTCTTTTCACCGCCTCCTTTTTTTATTTCAGCGAGCAATTGATTAAGATCGGATAATTTTAATCGGTTTTGATCTTCCCGTTTGTTGAATTCAAGGTCCATAAAATTTCAATTTTTTACGCCTAAAGATACTATTTTTATAACGAATACACACCGAAGTAAAACAAGTGTTTAATATATTGGTTCTCAGAAATTTGTGAAATTTTTAACAAAAATTTATTTTTAAATTACTTATATTTTCTATAACTTTACTTCAGAGTTAAGGGGATAATATTCCCTGCTAAATACTCTAAGTTCCTAGTTTATTTTTTTAATAGTTTATTATTTGAAGGCCCTGAACGTTGAACAAATTTTCAGGGTTTTTTTATGCTCATACAATTAATAATCGAAAAGCGATATCGGAACATTAAATTGAATAATATTTTCTGTATTCTACAATATCGAGAAATGAGGATTGGCCTTTATTTTTCCGGTATTTTTTATAAGGTATAAAACCTAATTTTTCCGGTATTTTTCTACTGGCTATATTTCCCTTATCAACCGGATAGCGTATATATTTAAAAGTAAAGTTATTTTCTAAAAATTCAATCAGGCTCATTATTATTTCAGTTCCCAGCCCAATACCCTGCACGCTTTTTTTCAGCCATAACCCCAATTCCACAGATTCTGATGTTATATGATGGATACCACAGCAACCTATAAAATTATTTTCAGAGTCAATTGCAACCATTACCAAGTCGGTATTGTCTGACAGTGTTTTTTTTGATTCTTCCACGAAGCTTAGAATATCATTTCTATCACCTTCAGGGTTGAAAGGCATATATCTAGTAATTTCTGCAGTGAAGTGGGTGTTGATATCGTCAACATATGATTCTTCTACTGGTTTTAACAGTAGTCGATCTGTTTTAATTCTAATATCCCTATTTAATATCATTTTCAAATTTATAATTCTTTTATTGAGTGCAGGAAATCATGTGCATTGTCCTGTGAAACAACAGTTGCTTTTGTTTGATATGAAATTTTAATTTCAATATTTTATATTTTTAGGTGATTATGATCGATTGTTTAGGAAAAATAAGGTGAATATGCATTAATTATTTTTTTATTAAAGTAAAATTTATATTTTTTATGAGATTTGTAAAAGCCTATTTGTAAATTTGCCTGTTAAAAATTTACAGAAGTTAGGATATGCAAAAATTAGCACTTTTCAGGTTGCATTTGATTGTTTTTTTGTGGGGGTTTACTGCAATTTTAGGAAAACTGATTCATGCCAATGCTCAGATCCTCGTATTTTACAGGATGCTTTTTGCTGCTATATTCCTTTTTATATTTATTAGAATTTACAAAAAAGAGAGCATAAAAGTATCGAAGAAGATCTTTTTTCAGCTAGCCGGTATTGGCTGTGCTATGGCTCTCCATTGGTATTGTTTTTTTTATTCCATTAAAGTATCGAATGTTTCCATTGCATTGAGCTGCCTGTCACTTTCTACTTTATTTGCTTCCATATTAGAACCCATTATTTTTAAAAGAAAGATCGATATTTCGGAAGTTGTCATGGGCGTAGTGATTGTTGCCTGTATTTTACTGATCTTTAAAACAGAGTTTCATTTTAAGGAAGGAATCATCTATGGGGTTCTCTGTGCGATATTCGGAACTATTTTCTCTGTTTTTAACGGGAAGATGTTTGGAAAAACGAGTTCCGGAAATATTATATTTTATGAAATCTTCTGCGGATGGTTGGTTCTTGCTCTATTTTATATGGCGACAGGACAGATTTTTCAGATGAATGAAATAAACTACAGAGATCTGGCGTTAATATGCTTGTTAGCCAGTGTTTTTACAGCTTTTCCAATGCTGGAATCTGTAAACCTGATGAAATATATTTCACCGTTTACCTTAATTTTAACAGTTAATTTAGAACCAGTTTACGGAATTATACTAGCTTTTTTTATCTTTGGGGAATCAGAAGAAATGAGCCCTGTATTTTATGGAGCTTCAGGCGTTATGATACTGGCAATCATTGTCAATGGATTGATGAAATCCAGGAAAACAAAAAAACAAAAAAACTTTAACTAGCATCAAATTTATATGATGAAGAAATATTTTTTACTTGCATTTTCACTGCTGTTTGGGCTCTCTCAATCTCAGATCATAAGAAAATACTCCAATGAATTTTTAAATATCGGAGCTGGAGCAAGAGGACTGGCCATGGGTGGAGCTGTAATTTCCAATCAGGACGATGTATATGCCCCGATGTGGAACCCCGCAGGTTTAATGGCTATCGAAAGAGACTGGCAGGGCGCAGCAATGCACGCAGAATATTTCGAATCTATTGCCAAATATGATTATCTGGCTTACGCAAAAGTACTGGAAGAAGGTGTATTCGGGGTTTCTATAGTAAGATTGGGGGTAGACAATATCCTGAACACTACACAAATGATCGATGCAGAAGGGAATATTGACTATGACAAGATCACCAAATTTTCCCAGTCTGACTACGCAGCTATTCTTTCCTATGCTTTTCATCCTGCCGGAAATCCTAAACTGGATGTAGGGGTGAATGCCAAAATTGTTTACAGAAATGTAGGAAAATTTGCCAGCGGTTATGGTTTCGGTTTTGACGTGGGGGCTATTTATAAAGCAGATAATGGTTGGAAATTTGGAGGGATGTTGCGTGATGCAACGACTACTGTCAACTTCTGGAGCATCAACCAGGGGGAACTTTCTACTATTGTAAATGGTGAAGAATTTAACCCGGCTCCAAAAGATAAAATGGAGCTTACCATGCCTAAACTGAATGTGGGGGCAAGTAAAGTATTCAATATCAACAGCAGTCTGTATGTATTACCGGAAGCAGGGATCAATGTCGATTTCGCGAAAACGGCAGCGCTGGTTTCTACAGATTTTGCCAGCCTTACGCCTTATGCGGGTGCTGAACTTGGCTATCAGAAAATGATTTTCGTAAGACTTGGGGTAAACAGATTCCAGTCTATTACAGATATTGAGGACCTAAAGAGAAAAGTTTCTTTCCAGCCGAGCGCAGGTATCGGGATAAAATACAGAGGGCTTACACTGGATTATGCCATCACCAATTCAGGTATAGGAGGATCTAATTTCTATTCTAATTTTTTCTCTCTTAAACTGGATATGGGGCAGTTTAGAAATGATTAACTTTGACATGTAATTTAAAAGCAATGAAAAAAATATCAGTAATAGCGTCTTTTTTTTTAGTAACTGCTGTTTTTGGACAGAAAGTTTCTGATTATAAATATATTTCCGTTCCGGAAAAACTCAAAGATTTCGATAAAGATTCCTATGGACTTGAAACCTCTCTGGCAAAAGGATTGACGGGTAAAAAATATACAGTGGTACAAGGAATAAAGGAATGGCCGTCCGATGCCAGAGAAAATCCTTGTCATGTTTTATATGCCAATCTTTTAGACAACAGTAACTTTTTAAAAAACAGGGTACTGATTGAAGTGAAAGACTGTAATGAGAAAACTGTTTTTTCTTCCAAAGGATCTTCCAATATTAAAGATTTTAAGGAGGGATTTCAGGATGCTCTTAAACAGGCTCTTATAGCAGTTCCTGTTTCTTATCCTACAGAAAAAGTTCAGACTGTAAAAGCAGAACCTGCAGTTACTGAAGCGATCAGTAAAAATGATGCACCTTCTTCTTCACCTATTTCAGAAAATAAATCCGGAAAATATTCAAACGGGAAGTGGAACCTTCAGAAAATTCAGGTAGACAATAATCAGTTTATCCTGGCAGACAGTGGAAGTTCTGTGCCATTTGCTGTTTTCAAAGCTTCTTCAAAGAAAGATGTCTTCAGAGTAAAGCTTGCAGACGGAACTTATACCATCGGATATGTTGAAAATGGTAATATCATCATTGATATGCCACAATCTAACGGTGAGTTTTCTAAAGAAGTATTTTCGTCAAAATAAGAATACGCTATCAATAATATACAATCCTTAATTCCACGAATTAGGGATTTTTTTATTGGTCAGCACTATTGAAATACTCCCAGATCACCTTCGCCTTACTTTTCCCCAGAATCTCCTCCAACGTTTCCATACTCGATTCCCGGATGCGTTTAACAGATTTTAATTTAGAAAGCAGCAATTCAATAGTTTTTTCACCCACACCAGGAATCTCTTCCAGTTCAGATTTTATCGTAGAATTTTTTCTTCTCGTTCTGTGGTGCTTTACTCCGAAACGGTGAGCTTCATCCCTTACGCGCTGAAGAATTTTCAATGTTTCCGATTTTTTATCCAGATACAACGGAATAGAATCTTCAGGAAAGAAAATTTCTTCAAGTCTTTTCGCGATACCCACAATCGTAATTTTGCCGTAGAGTCCTAATAGTCTCAAACTTTTTACAGCAGAGGAAAGTTGTCCTTTTCCACCATCTATAAGGATCAGCTGCGGAAGGTCTTCCCCTTCATCCAGCAGTCTTTTGTAGCGGCGGTAAATCACTTCTTCCATGGTAGCAAAGTCATTGGCTCCTTCTACCGTTTTCGGATGGAAAATTCTGTAATCAGCTTTGCTTGGCTTTCCGTCTTTAAATACGACACACGCAGAAACAGGATTTGTTCCCTGAATATTGGAGTTGTCAAAACCTTCAATATGTCTCGGTTCTACCGGCATTCTCAGCAGTTTTTGCATTTCAGCCATAATCCTGTTGGTATGTCTTTCCGGATCTACGATCTGTACCTGCTTCAGTTTTTCCAAACGGTATTCCTTAGCATTTTTCTCGGAAAGTTCCACAATCCTTTTTTTATCGCCTACTTTAGGAACAATCAGTTTCACATTCGGGATCTCCACAGAAAGATGGAATGGCAACAGGACCTCCTTAGAATCGGAACTGAACTTCTGGCGGATCTCGATCAGGGCTTCTTCCATAATATCTTCATCCGTTTCCTCAAGGATTTTTTTGATTTCTGTGGTAAAACTCTGGATGATATTTCCGTTCCGGATTTTAAAGAAATTCACATAAGCAGCCGTTTCATCGCTGGTCATTCCAAAAACATCCACATCATCAATATTAGGATTTACAACCGTATTTTTAGCCTGATAATCTTCTAAAATATCCAACCTTTCTTTGATGATCTGTGCCTCTTCAAACTTCAGATTTTCTGCATGTTTCATCATCTGATTGATCAGATATTCCCTGGCTTTCCGGAAATCTCCTTTGATAATTCCCCGGATAGCATCGATCTTTTCATCATAATCCTCTTTACTTTCCAGATCTTCGCAAGGGCCTTCACAGTTTTTGATATGATATTCCAGACAGACTTTATATTTTCCTTCGTTTATTTTAGCGGGTGAAAGATTCAGATTACAGGTCCTGAGCTTATAAATATGCTTGATGGTATCCAGCAGAATCTTTGCAGGACGCACTTTCGCGTAAGGACCATAATATTCGGATCCGTCTTTGATCACATTTCTGGTCAGGAAAATCCTTGGAAAGTTCTCGTTTTTAATACAGATCCATGGATAGGTTTTGTCATCCTTCAACAAGACATTGTAAAAAGGACGGTGTTCCTTGATCAGATTGTTTTCCAGTAATAGAGCGTCATATTCGCTGTTAACGATGGTGGTTTCCAAGCGTACTATCTTTCCTACCATTATTTTGATACGGTAGCCAGGAAGATTTTTGTTGAAGTAGGAGAGAACCCTTTTCTTTAAGTGTTTGGCCTTTCCTACATACAGCAATTGGTCGTTTTTATCATAATAACGATAAACGCCTGGTTCTGATGGTAAAGTTTTAAGCTGTAATTCTAAAGAAGGATTCATATAACAAAATTACGGAATCCATCCGGGATTTAAAAGAACAAAAAAACTGCAGAATGTTCTGCAGTTTTATGATGTATGTTAAAATCAGGTTTGGGTTTGAGGATCAGAGCGTTTTAGTATTGGGCCTTCTGATATATGCAGTCTCACATATGCACAAAAGATTCACCACTCACTTGCGAAGCAAAATTCACTATTCACTCTACCTTGGCACTTTGTTCTCTGCTTTTGATGCTTATCCCAAATTCGGATTAAAATTAAATTCTATGTATGGCTCATATCCGTATATTGATAGACTAAGAAGCTGAAATAATCCCACTCTACAGAGTTTTTAGGATATTTTTTCATAAATTCAGGATTGTCTCCGAACAGGAAATCATAGTTGTCTTCAAAATCATCTTTGTGAAGCCACATTACTTTATCCCCTTTCTTCACATAATAAGATTTGATCACACCACCACCAAATGCCGGAGCTCCTGCAAAACCGGTTGTAGCGGTAGTACTTGCGAACGGATCGTAATAAACAGAAATAATCTCATTAAATTCAGGATTGATGACCTGCATTAAAAAAGCTTTGCTTTCTTTTTTGTTTTTTAACGAAACAGTCTGATTTTCAAAACGGATCGCTTCGTCCGTAGTAGATTTACTGTACTTTTTAGTGCTGTAATTTCTCATATTCGAAATGAAACTGGCCGCCTTCATCGATTTTTCAGTCTCAGTGGCGTACAAATACATTTCGGCGATGTCTGCAGCAGCAAACTTCACAGGTTTTTTGGTATCCACATCCTCGATCGTGATAGAAAGGATCTGGCCTCTTTGTTTTTCCCAGGACTTACTGTAGCCCTGATGTTCAGTGTTATCCTTTAATATGATAGTGGAAACTTTTTTGTCTGATGCCGTATTGAAACCTTCGTTAAATAAATACCGATTCATTTCTTTTCTCTCTTCTTTGGAATATTTTACCTTCTGTGCGAAAGTTGAAGTACCTGCTAAACATAAAGTAAGCAGTAAAGTGGTAAGTTTCATAAGTTATTGGTAATTGTTTTTTTATTTTGGCGGTAAAAATAACAAATTAAATGACGTATCGGTAGAAAAAATATAAGACCGTAAAATTTAGCTTTTACAATTATCGCTAAATGCGTAATTTTAAGGAAATTTTTAGAAATGATATACGGTGTAGATGTTTTCACTTTCCATGATGTTCTGGAAATCTGTAAAAAACCAAATAAAGCTAAGCTTAATAAAGTAGCCAAAGAACAGATCCTAAAATCTCAGAAAAACGTTCAGAAAATAGTAGAATCCGATAGATGTGTCTATGGGATCAATACAGGCTTTGGGCCCCTTTGCGATACTAAAATATCTGCTGACGAAACTGCTCAGCTGCAGTACAACCTTATTATTTCCCATGCAGTAGGTGTAGGAAAGCCTATCAATAAGGAATTTTCCAAAATTATGATCATTGCAAAAGTTCATGCATTGTCTAAAGGTTTTTCGGGAGTTTCTCTTGAAGTGATCGAAAGACTGATCCTGATGCTTGAAAAAGATATTATCCCGGTGGTGCCTGAGCAGGGCTCTGTAGGGGCATCCGGAGATTTAGCACCTCTGGCTCACCTTGTACTTCCATTGCTTGGATTAGGACAGGTTTGGGAAGGAGATGAGATTTTCGAAACCATGGAAGTTTTAGAAAGGCATGATCTTGAACCATTGGTATTAGGCCCGAAAGAAGGTTTGGGACTGATCAACGGAACCCAGTTTATTCTGGCTCATGCTATTAAAGGTTTGGAGAAATTTGAATATCTACTGAACCTGGCTGATATGACTGCGGCTATGAGTATTGAAGCATACAGAGGTTCTGAAAGTCCGTTCAAAAAAGAACTTCACGAGATCAGACCTTTCGAGGGAAGCAAAAAAGTGGCGGCAAGAATGGTGAAGTTTTTAAAAGGTTCTGAAAACATGAAAGCGCATGAGGAATGCGAAAGAGTTCAGGATCCTTATTCCATGAGATGTGTTCCTCAGGTGCACGGTGCCAGCAGAAATGCTTTTGAACATCTTAAACTAATGGCTGAAACAGAACTGAATTCGGTAACAGACAACCCTATCGTTCTAAGTGCTGAAGAATCTATTTCCGGAGGAAACTTCCACGGACAGCTGATGGCACTTCCTTTAGATTATGCTACACTGGCTGCTGCTGAATTAGGAAATATTTCAGACAGAAGAAGCTATTTATTACTAGAAGGAAAATACGGACTTCCAAGATTATTGACAGAAAGCTCAGGACTGAATTCAGGATTTATGATCCCTCAGTATACTTCTGCAGCTTTGGTGACGGAAAATAAAACGTTATGTTTCCCGGCATCAGCTGATTCTATTCCTACAAGCTTAGGTCAGGAAGACCACGTTTCTATGGGAAGTATTTCCGGTAGAAAATTCAATCAGGTTTTAGGAAATCTGGTGAATATCTTATCTGTGGAATTGATGTTTGCAGCCCAGGGATTAGAATTCAGAAGACCTTCCAAATGTTCGAAGATCATCGAAGAAAACTTTACCATCATCCGTTCTAAAGTAAAGAAACTGGAAGATGACAGACTGATAGGAAAAGATATGCTGGCTATTGCAGAGCTGATCAACGAAAGAAAATTTAAGGTTGAAGTTTAACAGTAAGCAGAAATGAAAAAACTAATCACCATTGTAAGCCTTTTTTCAGGTACATTTGCTTTTTCCCAGGCTTCAGAAGCTAAAGTTAGGGAACTTATTAAAGTGATGGGTGCAGATAAAATGGCCATCTCCGGAATGCAGCACCAAGTGCAGGAGATTAAAAAAAGCTCTCCCGATATTTCCGATGAGTTTTTTAATGAATTTATGGCAGAAGTAACAACAGAAAGAATAACTGAATTGTATATTCCGATATATTCTAAATATTATTCAGAATCAGAAGTCGATGATCTGATCAGATTCTATAAGTCACCCGTTGGGCAAAAGACTATTTCTGTTTTACCGGCCATTATGAAAGAAAGCATAGAAGCAGGACAAAAAATGGGAAGAGAAATAGGGCTCAAAGTGAAAGAAAAACTTGATAAAAAAGCAGGGTATCAAAATCCGCCACCACCGATGCCTAAAAAAAATAAGTAAAACAAATAAATCCCAAGCTTCCTCTCACCGGGGAAGCTTTTGTATTATACCCCATTTTTAAATCCTTAAATCAATTAAATTTTTAAATCAAGAAAAATGACCATCACCAGAACAGATTCTTCCCACAAAGATTTTCAAAATTTAGTCCAACTTCTCGATGCCGATCTGGCCATCCGTAACGGAGATGATCATCCATTCTATGATCAGTTCAATAAAATTGACAGCATCAAAAACTGTATTGTCATCTACATTGATGAAAAACCTGCCGCGTGTGGAGCTTTCAAGAAATTTTCTGAAGACACCGTTGAGATCAAAAGAATGTATACCCATCCGGATTTTAGAAAAAGAGGTCTGGCCACAGCTATTGTGGAGGAACTGGAATCCTGGGCTAAAGAATCAGGCTACGCAAAAGCAGTTTTAGAGAGTTCCCTTGAGCAGAATGAAGCCCTTTCTGTTTACGAGAAAAGTGGATATTGCAGAATTCCTAACTACGGACAGTATATAGGTATTGATAAAAGCGTTTGTTATGAGAAAATATTGTAAAATTTTCAAAGGGTATTGATAAGGATTCATATTCTTGTAATAGTAAATTCATTTTTTCTGAGCTTTTAATTCTCATCAAAGTGTTATATTGTGGTTCCAAACCATACAATTAAAACTATGAGAAAAAGTGTATTTTACCTACTGGCACTGTTTTTTGTCATGAATTCATGTACCCGTGACGAACTTCAAAACGAAAATCCTAAAATTGAAAACATTCAGAAAGATCCTTTAACGGGAAAGCAGATCAACGCTGAAATTAACAGCTCGATCAAAAATACCGGGACATTCAACTGGAAAAATGCTTCAGATCATTTGCTTTGGAGTGCCATTTTCAGGGGAAACAGAATGGTGTCCATCGGATTCGGATCTTCAAAGGATGATTTTGACAGAAGCCTTTCCACAGACAGCAAAACTATGGAAGCTGAAGTTTTAGACGTGATCAAAAAGTACGAAAATGTTTCACAGGAGAGATTTCTGCTTGCTTCAGATCAATATCTTAACCAAATAGATGTGATCGTAGAAAAAGAGGAAACCATTACAGCTCTGAGAAAAATGAAAACCATACGGTATGTAGAACCGGGAGACTATCATTATTTTGAGATCGAAAATGGTCTTAATCCCAATGCAAAATCCAGTGGCTCCTCATCAGGATGCGGCTTTGAATCTACTGCTTTAAGTGCTGCAGATTATACGACTACAACTCCAAATGCTAAAGTTCCGTGGGCTTTTACACAGCACAATATTCCTAACGCATGGAGCTACAGTACAGGAGCAGGAGTTACCATAGGACTTATCGATACAGGAGTTTCACCGGAACAGACGTTGTTGGGAAGCAGTTTTAATACGGGAGCTTCTTCCGGTAGAACGATCAACAAGTTCGGATCCTATGTGAACGGATCTACTACAGACGGGCCGACTGACCAATGCGGTCACGGAACAAAAATGGCTTCCGTAATGGCAGCCCCGAAAAATAATGTAGGACTTCCTGTAGGTGTGGCGTATAATGCCAATCTGATCACTTACCGCGCTGCTTCCAATGTGGTATTGGAAACTTCCAGCGAGCAGAACGGAGTGAAAACAGCATTTACGGATCTTGCCAATAATACCAGCGTGAAGATTATTTCAATGTCAATGGGACATATTTTCTCTGTCGGAAAAATTGAAGACGGAGTGAAATACGCATATTCCAAAGGAAAACTGATCTTCTGCGCAGGAGGAACTTCTACCAGCTTTACTAATTTTGTTGGGGTTATTTTCCCGGCAAGTATGTCCGAAACACAGGCGGTAACCGGTGTAAAAGAAGGAACTTCCAACCAGAAATGCGATGTCTGCCATTCCGGAAGTCAGATCGATTTTACTTTCCAGATGGAAAGAGCGAATGGAAATACCGTTCCTGTTTTAAGTTATTATAACAATCAGTCTGATTATGTTGGCGGTTCATCAGTGGCAACAGCAGCTACGGCAGGCATTGCAGCTCTTGTGTGGTCTAAAAATCCATCATGGACCAGAGATCAGGTGCTGAATAAAATGAGACAGTCCGCTACCTATTATCCTACCGTGAATTCAAGCTACGGCTATGGAAATATCAATGTTCTGAAAGCGGTACAATAAAGTATGAATTATAAGTTATGAGTTATGAGTTATGAGATTTATGCCTTAAACATCCAGGCTATCTCTTAATAAAAATATCAAAGGGAATATCTCAGTCTCCCAGCTGATAATCTAACGGAAGCAGGTTTTCAATTTTATTTTTTGTAAAATCGCCTTCGTTGATAAGCAGGTCCGGATTGGTGATATTCCCTTCTTTTGTAACCTCAAATATTTCACCTTCAGGATGCAGATAGGAGGAGAGTGTCTTGGGTAATTTGCTTTTCACAAATTCCTTTCCCTTAATTTCGTAGAGGTACTTTTTATAATTCACCTGAAGCATATCCTTAAAACTGAACAGAACTTTCCCTTCTTTTCTTGCGACGTAGGCAGAATCAGGGATGAGCGTTTTTACAATAGCCAATGCATACGGTCTCTGGGTGTTTTTTCTTTGGGAAATTTCGCTGATATTTTCAGGGATCTTGACTAATTCAGTGTTTTTTGCCATTGTTCTGAAGTCTTCCAATGCCTGTAATTCTTCTTTTGTAGGGTATTGCGGATTGGGAACTTTTACAACATGATTCACAATGAACTTTTCTTCAGAGATCTTATTGTCGTAGATGCTTCTGAAAAAATGAAGCAGACTTCCGTCGTAAGCATTCATCCGGTTAAGTTTGATTTTACCCGTGCTTTTTGTTTCCTTGAAAAAGCTTGTTCCTGAATAATTGACCGTGCGGGTATTAAAGTCTGAGGAATAGTTGATAAGATTGTACTGGATCTCGTAGCCCAGATTTTTATTTTCAATGATTAATGTATTCGGAGCTTTTACTTTCAGGAATTTATTCTTCTTATCGTAGGAAAATTTCAGGGATTTTTGGTTCTTGATCGTTACATGCTCACGGTCACTGCCGATGAAAGTTTCCAGAAAATAATTGATATAACTTCTGTAAGCCTCGGAAGTATAAGGAACCAGCCTGATTTCCTCAATAGCGTTGGTTTTAGTCAAAACTACTTTCAGATTTTTATTGATAACTTCTGATACAGCTGTGGTAAAGGTTTCAAAATCGTCTTTCTGAAAAACAACATTTCCCAAATTCGCGGAAGAGATACTGAGGCTGAATGTGCCGTCTTCTTTCGAAACCGTTCCTGTTTTGGTTCCGTCAATATAAATATTGACACCGGGGATGAGATTACCGGTATCACTGACTACCCGGCCTTTAATGACCTGACCGTTTACAAAATACAAAGGGAGTATCAATAAAAATAGGAATATCGTTTTTTTCATGGGAAACAATATTACTAAATTTCTAGTGATAAAAAAAGACTCTTAAAGCAGTTTATCCTATCCTCATACTCGTCATGCTTAAAGACCCACCAATGAGTTCATCATTAAATAAAGACAGGTCTTCAGATGTATCTTTTAAACCTAATGAATAGATTAACGGAAGGTAATGATCAGGTGTAGGAACTGCATACTGAAGGAATGTTCCCTGTTTCTGATAGTCTATGATATTCTGAAAATTTCCGTCCAGAAGCCAGTTATTGGTCTTTTCTCTTGCTTCTACAGCCCAATCCCAGCCGGCACCTACTGTATCAATGTTTTTCCAGTCGATCAGACGAAGGTTGTGAACAATATTTCCGCTTCCGATGATCAGAATCCCTTTTTCCCGAAGCTTATTCAGCTTTTGGGCCAGATCAAAATGATATTGCGGAGGTTTTGTATAATCGATGCTCAGCTGGATCACCGGAATATCAGCATTGGGGTACATATGTTTAATCACCGACCATGCGCCGTGATCAAGTCCCCAGTTGTGATCTTCCTCCACCAAAGCCGGAGCTAAAAGTTCAACTGTTTCTTTTGCCAGTTCCGGGCTTCCCGGAGCAGGATACTGCACATCAAACAAAGCTTTCGGAAAACCGCCGAAATCGTGGATGGTTCTTGGCATATCCATCGCAGTAACATATGTTCCCTGCGTATACCAGTGGGCAGAAATACACAGAATAGCATTAGGTTTTGGAATCTCCTGTGCCGCTTTTCTGAATCCCCGGACAAACTGGTTGTCTTCAATAGCGTTCATCGGCGAACCGTGCCCGAGAAATAATACGGGCATTCTTTGGGTATTTCCAAAATGGTCGCTGATGTTCTGCAGATCGTTGAGGTTCATAATAAGGTTGTAATTAGAAAAAGGCTCAAGGCTTTTAGAAAAATCCCTGAACCTTTTTATGTTATAAATTGGATAATTTTTATTTAAATAAGATTGCATCCTATTTTGGGCTAAGTCGCCACTTCGTGGCTCCCTATTTTAAACTAAAAATCCGTTTTTTTGTTATGCTTGTTTTACAAACTGTAATTCTCCGGCGATTTTTACTTCTTCACTTACCATTACGCCGCCTGCTTCAAGAGCTGCGTTCCAGTTCAGTCCAAAATCTTTTCTGTTGATCTTTCCTTCAAAAGAAAAACCAGCTTTTGTATTTCCCCAAGGGTCAACATTGATTCCGCCGAAGTCTACGTCTAAAGTGATGGGTTTTGTAACACCGTTTACGGTAAGGTTTCCAGTTATTTTATCATTTAAAGCCTGAGATTCAAATGTGATAGACGGATATTCTTCCGCATTGAAAAACTCAGCAGATTTTAAGTGATTATCTCTGTCTGTATTATTGGTGAATACAGAATCAGTTTGGATGGTAGCTGTTGTTTTAGCGTTGGTGAATGTATCATCGTCAGCTTCAATCTCTGCATTGAACGTTCTGAAGTTTCCTTTGATGTTAGAAATCATCATGTGTTTTACTTTGAAAGTAATTTCACTATGCGTTGGGTCTAGGTTCCATTTTGTTGCCATTGTATTGTATTTTTTGTTTGTTATTGATACTGCAAATGTAGGACAGAGAACGTATACGGGTCATTGATTTAGGATAAGAAATAAGAGTAGTGCTATTTTTGAGTGTGAAATGTCAATTTTGCTTCGCAAGTCAGTGGTCAATTTTGAGGCGGATAAATTCACAATTGACAATTCACCTTTGACTCAATATTTCTTGTGAAGTGTCAATTTTGCTTCGCAAGTCAGTGGTCAATTTTGAGGCGGATAAATTCACAATTGACAATTCACCTTTGACTCAATATTTCTTGTGAAGTGTCAATTTTGCTTTGCAAGTCAATAGTGAATTATGGATGCTGGTAAAATTCACAATTCACCATTGACAATTCACATTAATTTCACCCTAATTCTTCCTCCCATTAAGTTAAGAATTTATTTTTATCAATACATTAATCCTGTTTTATGAATGTTTTAATTTAACATTTATTAACGGATGACTTTTATTTCTTATTTTTGAGGGATTCAATTTTATACAATGAAATTACATAAATTTTCTTTATTGATGCTGGTTTTGGGTAGTTCTGCATTAGCTCAGACCCAAAAATTCACCATGGCGGAGGCAGTAAACGGATTGAGAACGAATCTTGCCGTGAAAAATATCTCTCAGTTTTCATGGGCTGCAGATGGTAAATCTTACATTCACGCTGTAAAAGGCGGCTATCTGATCACCGATCTTAAGACGAATAAGCAGGATACTTTAGTATCTCTGACTCAACTCAACAAATCGTTCTCTGATGCTAAACTGAAAGCGGTTCCGCAAATTAAATTTACAAACGGTTCAAACGGTTATTTCAGTGCCAATGACAAAATGGTCTGGATCGAAAAATCTGGAAACGATTGGAAAGTGAAAACATCAGCTGCCGTTGAAGGAAATGCTTCCAATGTAAAAATGTTTGGAGATAATCAGACTTTTGCTTTTACAGTAAAGAACAATTTATTTGTCAACAAAAACGGAAAAACAATTGCTGTTACCAACGATTCTGATGAAAATATCATCAACGGTGGGGCAACAGTTCACAGAAATGAATTCGGAATCGACACAGGAATTTTCCCGGCTCCCAATTCTGAAGCGGTAGCATTCTACAGAATGGATCAGACAATGGTGGCAGATTATCCGATCATCGATTGGTCTGTAACACCAGCCGTTAACCATAACATTAAATATCCGATGGCAGGGCAGAAGTCTCACGAAGTCACTTTGGGTGTTTATAATATCAAGAATCAATCAACGACTTTCCTTAAAATCGAAGGGGAAAAAGATCAGTACCTGACAGCCGTTACCTGGAGCCCGGATTCAAAATACATTTTTGTAGGCGTTCTGAACCGCGGACAGAATCATGTAAAAATGAACCAGTACGATGCTGCTACAGGAAATTTTATAAAAACTTTATTTGAAGAAACCAGCGACAAATATGTTGAGCCTCAGCACGCGCTTACGTTCTTCCCGAATTCCAATACAGACTTCATCTGGCAGAGTCAGAGAACCGGATACAATCACCTGTTCCACTACAGCCTTGAAAAAGGACTGGTTTCGCAAATTACAAAAGGAGATTGGCTGGTTACTGATATTTTAGGTTTTAACGAAAAGAAAAAGGAGATCTATTTCACTTCTACGAAGGAAACTCCTACAGAGAAACATCTATATAAGATCAACTGGACCAACTTCAAAATGCAGCGTCTGGATGATGCAGCCGGTGTACACACAGGAGTTTTAAGCAGTGACGGAAATTATCTGTATGACACTTACAGTAATGCAGGTACCCCAAGATCTATAAATATTATCAATACCAGTACGGCAAAATCTACGAATATCCTTACGGCAGAAAATACATTGAAAAATTATCAGCGACCTGAAATTAAAAATATAGAATTGAAAGCTGATGACGGAACACCGCTTTATGGAAAGATCATTCTTCCAACAGATTTTGATGCCAGCAAAAAATATCCGGTGATTGTTTATCTGTACAACGGACCACACCTTCAGCTGGTGACCAATACGTTCCCCGCATCCGGAAACCTTTGGTACGAATATATGGCTCAAAACGGATACATTATTTTCACCATGGACGGAAGAGGTTCTGCCAACCGTGGAATGAAGTTTGAGCAGGCTGTGTTCAGAAACCTGGGAACCACAGAAATGAATGACCAGATGAAAGGAGTGGACTATCTAAAATCTCTTCCTTATGTAGATGCTCAGAAAATGGGAATCCATGGATGGAGCTTTGGTGGCTTTATGACGACAAGTTTCATGCTTCGCAAGCCGGATGTATTTAAAGTAGGTGTTGCTGGAGGACCGGTAATCGACTGGAAAATGTACGAAATCATGTACGGAGAAAGATATATGGATACGCCACAGGAAAATCCTCAGGGATATGCAGCAGCGAATCTTCTGGATAAAGTTCAGAACCTGAAAGGAAAATTACTGATGATCCACGGTGCTCAGGATGATGTGGTGGTATGGCAGCATTCCATTAAATTTATCAAATCTGCAGTAGACAATGGAGTTCAGCTGGATTACTTTACCTATCCGGGACATCCGCACAATGTGATTGGAAAAGACAGGGTTCACCTGATGCAGAAAGTGACGGATTACTTTGATCAGTATCTGAAGAAATAATAGAAAAATCCAGCCGAAAGGCTGGGTTTTTTATTTTGATAGTACATTGAATTTTGATTTCTCGCAGATGCGACGGATTAATCATAAAATTCTTTTGTCACATAAGTGCCATTATTGATTCTTTTCAGTTCTTTTAATATATAATACCGATGTAGGAAACCTGTAAGCACAACGATCTTTTTACCAGGATGGGTTGCTGCAATTTTGGAAATGTTTTTAGCCATCGTCTGGTTTCGGAGGTCCCAGAATCCGGACATTAATTTAAAACCGTCTCTGTAGCTGATCTTTTCACCGTTTGGTTTTACAACGAATCTTTTCGTAAATTCAGATCTTGCTTCAATGATCTTTAAAAGCTCGGAATACTGGGCATTCTGTCTTTTTCCTGAGATCTCGTCGGTACTGGCATTATTAAAATTTTCCGGGGATAATTCTGCAATCTTCATCAGATCTTTTGTGAGATTGGTGAAGTTTTCATAGATCTTCATTTCGGAAGAGGTCAGTTTTTTTGCTTTATAAAGACTGTCAATCAGCATCACCGATAAATTATCCGTAGGAACCATTCCTCTGTCTTTTCTGTACTGATTCCTTCCTTCAAAATCAAAAGGGAATCTTAATGTTTTAGGGTATTTTTTCAGATAAGCATTACTTGCTTTGATCTCGTTTTCTGTAATCTTAATGCCGTTTTCGTAGTCTTTCATTCCCTGGGTGTCCACTTCATGAAGGATGATATCCGGTTTTACTTTATCAAGGATGTCGAAGAGTATTTTAGGATGATAATTGGGTACACTGTCATGAATGTTGCCGATGACATAGATTTCAGTCTTGCTTTGTGAAAAAAAGAAGCCGGTAAGGAGAAGTAAGAAGGCTGTTAACGTGTGTTTCATTTTTATCATGATAGAAAGGGCTAAATATAGGTAAAATCCGTTCTTAACAAACATCAATGTTTTTGCCCTTTTTCATCCGTAATTTTGTGTATCTAAAATCTAAAAATATGGAATTAGGAATAGGAATGTTTGGGGATCTGGCTTTTGATCAGGCTACCGGAAAATATAGAAATGCAGGCGTGAAGATCCGTGAAATACTGGATCAGGTTAAATTAATGGATGAGGTGGGGATTGATGTTTTTGCGATGGGAGAGCATCACCGTCCGGATTATGCAGTTTCGTCACCGGAAATGGTACTGGCTGCCGCAGCGAGTATCACCAAAAATATAAAGCTGGCAAGCGGGGTTACGGTTTTAAGTTCTTCAGAGCCTGTGAAAGTATATGAAGATTTCTCAACTTTAGATCTGATCTCAGACGGAAGAGCTGAAATATTTGTCGGAAGAGGAAGTTTTATTGAGTCGTTTCCGTTGTATGGTTATTCACTCAATGATTATGAAGAACTTTTTGACGAAAAATTAGAATTGCTTTTAAAAATCAACTCAGAAGAAAATGTAACCTGGTCAGGAAAACTTCGTGCACCGATGCAGAATCAAACGGTGTATCCGAGAGCGAAAAACGACGGAAAACTTTCGATCTGGAGAGCAGTAGGCGGAACTCCGCAATCTGTTTTAAGTGCAGCAAAATTAGGAATGCCATTGGTAGTCGCCATCATCGGAGGAATGCCGGTGCAGTTTAAAAATCTGGTTGAATTTTACAAGCAGGAATATCAGAAAGCGGGACATGACGTCTCCAAAATGCAAATCGCGATTCATTCACATACGTTCGTAAGTAATGATCAGGCTGTAGTGGACGGATATTTCAATACCTATAAATCTCAGATGGACAGAATCGGGGCCACCAGAGGCTGGGCTCCTTATACGAAAATGCAGTATGACGGCGGAAGAGCAAAAGAAGGCGCTCTGTTCATCGGAAGTCCTGCACAGGTAGCGGATAAAATTACCTACATGAAAGAGATTTTCGGAATCACCAGATTCATCGGGCATATGGATATCGGTGATCCTGCTCACGATATCATGATGAAATCTATTGAACTGTTCGGGGATGAAGTAAAACCGGCTGTTCAGGATCTATAAAATGAAACCTCTGCTATAAGTCAGCAGAGGTTTTTTATTGTCGTTTAAAATTTATACAATTTCAATCAGGCTTCCCCTTTCTTCATCCTTCACGATATTGAGAGCGGTTGGAATCTTTTCTTTAAGCTCTTCCACATGGGAGATAATTCCTACAATTCTGTTTTCTTTCATCAGATTCGTGAGAGTTTCAAAAACTATATTGACGGATTCCGTATCCTGCGTTCCGAAACCTTCATCTATAAAAAAGAAATTTTTGTCAGCCTTCGCATGGGACTGAACACTTTCCGCCAAAGCTAGAGCCAGACTCAATGAAACCTGAAATGCCTGTCCCCCGGAAAGAGTTTTTACGCTTCTGCTTCTGCCTTCATTCAGATAATCGATGATTTCAAAATCATTGCTGTCATTCAATTGAAGACTCAGCTGATTTCTTGTCATTCTGTGGAAACGGATATTCGCATGATCACACAATTGTCTTAGATAAATAGAGGAAACATACTGTACAAAACCGGCTCCTTTGAACAGGTTCATCATCAGTTTTAAATTTTCAGAGCGCTTCTGAAGGCTCGTGAGATTCTTCAACAGATCTTCTTTCTTCCGGAATTCCTTTTCCAGTCTTTCAATTTCGGCCCTGATTTTTACAACAGCATCATTCATCTGTTTCAAATCAGTCTGAGCTTCAGTGAACTGTTTTTCAGCCAGAGAAAACTGCTCATCATTGAAGGAAAGGTCTTTCAGTTTTAATTCCAGACCTTCAATGACTTTCTTTAAAGTTTCATAATCGATTTTAAATTTTTGAATTTGAGCTCTGGCTTCCTGGATATTGATTTCCTGACGTAAAATATGCTCTGCTTCTTTAAAATCTGCAAAATTCTGTTCCGCTAGTGCTAAAATGATTGCTTCCTTATTTTCCGATATTTCTTTTTCAAGCTCCGTTATCTGTTTTTCAAATTGAGTGACGATCGTTTTTTGTTCTGCCAGTTTAGGAGCAAGTATTTTTTCCTGTTGCGATGCTTTCTGGTAATTTTGTTCTGTCTCAGTATTGAACTGTAATAGCTTGCGATAAGCATTTTCAACCTCTGCTACGGATTTTTGTTCATAGCTTTTCCAATCCAGTGTCTTCAAATTGGAACGGCTGATATTGATCTGTTCCTGTTTCGCAGCTTCTTCCAGTCTGAAAGTTTCCAGAGCGTTTCTGTATTTATCCAGGGTCTTAGTTTCTCTTTCCAGAGTTTCCCTTTCCAAAGCAATTTGCTGGGCGTTTTCCTCCATCTTCTTTTCGATGGCAAAAGAATCTAACCGTTTTTTTTCAAATTCATCTTCATGATCCGGACTGAATGATGTCCAGACGAAATGTTGAAGATGTAGGTCAATATCTTTCTGAATTTCAAGCAATGCTTTCTGCTCATTGGCCAGCTGCTCTTCAAATATTTTTTTTCGGGCTAATATTTTTTCAATTTCAGTTTCCTGTGTCTGATTCTTTAAGATCTCCTGTTCTGCAGAATGAATATTCTCCTGGATTTCCTGCAGTTCAGTATGTACATCTTGAATTTCTACAATATGCGGATGTTCCGAAGAACCACAAAGCGGGCAGGCTTCACCGTCATGAAGTTCGCTGGCAAAACGCGACAGCTCCTTTTGGATTTTTAAGTGATCCTGTTTTTGTGAAAGCTCCTTTTTCTTTTTTTCCAACACTTCCTTTTTACTTCTGAAATCTTCCTTAAAATTTTCATGGTAAGAAAAATGCTTGAGTTCCTCAGAAATTTCTCTGATCTGTTTCTGCTGGTTTTCAATTTTACCGATCTGCTCCTGCCTGGATTTTTTGAAGTTTTTCTGCTGAACAAACCAGTTTCCAACAGCTGAAAGTACAGCCGAATCCAGTTTCTGTTCCTTCAGAATTTCTGCATCTTTGGAAAGGGAATCGATCTTTTTCTGAATACTGTTTCTGTTTTCTTCTACTTCTTTTACTTTTTCGGATCCTTTTTGTGTTCTGTCTTTAAGTGCTTTGATTTCATTGGAAAAGGTCAGAATTTTTACAATCAGATTCAGGTCGTTTTCCTGAGCTCTAGACTGTTCCAATGCTTTAAACTGCGGTTCAAGCACATTGAGTTGTTCTGTAATTGCTTTAAAATCCTTCTCAATTTCCTGTAAAGTTTTTACCTGAAGCTCTCTTTCAGTCTGTTTGGCTTCCACTTCTTTGGAAAGCTTATTTTTTTCATTAATTAAAGGATTGAATATCCGGAACACGCGGTCATAAAGCTCTGTTTTCACCTCCAAAGCATCCATTTGGGGTTTGCGTTCGGATAGCTTATTAAAGTTTTCTCTGTTTTGTTTTAAACTTTCAAAATCTGTTTTTAAATTTTTCAGCTGTTGATAGGCTGTTGAAATCTCTTCAAACTTTTTATTGGATTCTTCGAACTTTTTCTGTTCCTCTACCAGAAGCTCTTTCTGAAGCTGAATGTTTTCTTCGTTGATTTCTTCAAAACCTTTTAACTGACCTTCCAGCTGATCCAGTTCAGACCTGTTTTTCCCGTATAGAGCAGATGCATTATTCTGAAGATCATAGCGCTGAAGGTTAAAAATATCCTTCATCATATTGGTTCGTTCTGCAGCACCCAATTCCAGAAACTCTTTGAACTGGCCCTGCGGAATAATGATGGTCCGTTTGAAATACGAATAACTCAGGCCAATAATAGCTTCCGCATTAGAATGATCCAGAGGAATCCATTTACCACCAATATGCTCATAAAATGTAACCGAATAAGGTTTTACATCTTCAAATTTTTTCGAATTTCGTCTGAAATCTCGGGTTGCCCGGAACAGTTTATTCTCATAATTGATAAAATCAAACTCGATATAAGAACTGTTTGACTTTAAATTCATCATGTTATATGCCCTTTTATCGCGCATATTCAGACGCTCCGTCTCACCATAAAGAGCAAACGAAATAGCCTCAAGCACCGATGATTTCCCTGAACCTACAGCCCCGAAAATACCAAATAACCCTGCATCGGTAAGGTTTTTAAAATCTATGGTCTGGCGTTCCTGATAAGAATATAAACCTTCGATCGTTAATTGAACAGGTATCATGGCTTAGGTATTTAAAATTTCGTTAAACAAATTCATCAGTTCTTCATTGGCTTGCTGGCCACCATTTTTAGATTTAAAATAATCTCTGAACAAAGGCTCTATATCCTGATTCAGATTAATTTCCATATTTTCCTGTTCGGTAAGTCCTTTGCTTTTAACTTTTGGAATCAGGTGAACGATGCCGTTGTGGGATTGATGGATCATTCTCCGTTCATCAGCGGTTAAAAAGGTTTCACTTTCCAGGGTCAGCTCAATGAATGTATAAGGATTTTCAGCCAGCCACTGAACGGTATCTTCAACGGAAGTAAAGGTCTTTCTGACCAATTTTCTTCCACTTTTAAGAGGTTTCTTTATGAATGATACAGGTTGCCCCGGTTCCGCTTCAATGATTGAAACATATTTCGTCTGTCCGGCTTCACTAAAACTGTAGCAGAGTGGCGAAGATGAATAGACAACAGGCTTTTCCTGAGTTCCGATATTTTGAAAGGCGTGTAAATGACCCAATGCCGTATATTGAATCTGATCCGGAATACTATCCGAAAAGATGAGGTCTGCATTTCCTATCTTAATAGGTTTCTCACCTTCCGGTTCTTCTAATATTTCAGCTCCTCTTTTGTTCATGTACAAATGAGCGGTCAGAAGGTTGACTCCGGAAATATCGCAAAACTGATCTGCCAGTTCTTTCCAGGTTTCGGATAGGACCTTATTAATTTCTTCTTCCTTATTCTCCCCGAAATATTCTTTCAAACGGACTTCATTGGCATAAGGCGTATGTAAAATCCGCACCGGAAAATCTATGTTTACAAGGGCAAGTTCTATAAAGCCCTCTTTTGAATTGATGATTTTGAAATATTCAGTCCCAAAAGGAAGAATTTCTGCTTTAGGATGACCAATTAAAATAATTCCGCATTCCCGTGCCAGAGGATCCGGCGCATTGATCAGATTGGGAGAATCGTGATTTCCTGAAATAGCAATAACAGGGCGTTTTCCATTTTGAGATAAACGCTTCAGTGTTTTATAAAACAGTTCAGCAGCCTCTACACCAGGCGTAAAATTATCAAATAGATCGCCGGCAACGAGAATAAGATCAACGTCTTCTTCATCAGCAGTAGTGATGATCTCTTCCATTGCTGAAATCTGTTCTTCCAGACGGGAAAACCGGTCCAGTCGTTTTCCCAGATGCCAATCGGCGGTGTGGAGGATTTTCATGAAAATTCTATTATGTTTTTAAAGTAAATATGAAATGTAATTTTAAAGATAGGGATTACCTGATTGATCAAAACAAGTTTTGTTGGTAATTCACGACCAATTACATTTAGGAAAAATAACCTTGTATGTAGCAAAAGACAATTGGCAGCTTCTGACCTAACGGATTTCAAAATCGTCAGGTTTTAAATAGTAATGATTATTAAAGTTTGCTATCGGCTTCTCTTGCTTTAAAATCTTCTCGAATCTGTTTTAATCGTGCTTTTCTTTCTACTTCAGCATTTTGTATTTTACGTTTTTTCTGATCAATTTTCTTTTTATGTTTTTGACGGTTTGCCTCGTTATTTTTGCTCATATTTATTTTCGGAATGAATCGTTTTTAGGTAAAAATACACTCATCAAAAATACTAAAGATTGGGAGTTTAAACAATTTTAGTCGCTAAGTCGGATAAAATATTTTAATTTTACTGCGTTATGGAAGAAAAATCAAAAGATCCTTTGCACGGAAAAAGACTCGATGCCATTCTTGAAGAACTGGTAGAATACTATGAAGGATTCGAGAAACTTGGCGAGCAGATCAATATCAAGTGCTTTACAGATAATCCGAGCATCAACTCTTCTCTGAAATTTTTAAGAAAAACAGATTGGGCGAGGACGAAAGTAGAAAGTCTGTACCTCTTTGTTTTGAGACAGAAAAAACGAAACGAAACGAAAAACGGAAAGTAAAAAAAGAGGCTGTTTTGAGATTTTTGTTTTAACAGGTTTTAAATAGTCAATCATTTCAAAAATAGTATATTTGTGCCGTTAATCGTGAAAAACATCACGAAAAAAAAGATAAAATATGACAATTGAAACCAACCATGTTGTAGCAGTAAGCTACATACTTCACACGATCGAAGAAGATGGAAGTAAAATTCTTGTAGAAGAAACAACAGCAGAAAATCCACTTACATTTTTATATGGTGTAGGAATGATGATTCCAAAATTTGAACAAAATATTCTTGGCCTTAAAGCAGGAGATAAAGCAGCTTTCGTTATTCAGCCGGAAGAAGCTTACGGAGAACAGGATCCGAACTCTATCACGCAGTTGCCCATCGATATGTTTCAGGAATCAGGAGTTCCTCCAATAGGAGCTATCTTACCTTTATCTGATGGTCAGGGAAATAATTTCCAGGCATTTGTAGTAGAGGTGACACCTGAAGCAGTAATTGCTGACCTTAACCATCCAATGGCTGGGAAAGTTTTAGATTTCCAGGTGGAAATTGTAAACACACGTCCTGCAACAGAAGAAGAATTGACGCACGGTCACGCTCATGGAATTGACGGAACTGACGCTCACTAAACTATAAGAAATGTCCGGAAAAAATTTCGGACATTTTTTTCTCTATTCTAAAAATTCTCCACTCACATAAAACCATCGGTTTTGAATCATTTTGAATTTTGATAATTCGTGATGGAGTTGCTTCTTTCCTTCCTCATCCGTATAGAAAGCTTTAAATTCAACTTTACTGATAGAAGGCTTATCTATAATTTCCAGTTTTGTCCACTCATTAATTTCTCCCCATTCCTGCAGATCTTCTGTATTGTGGTATTTCCTTTTTGCAGGATAGGTAGTTTCCATCAGGTATTTTCCGTTCGGAATCGCGAATGCAGAAAAACGGGAACGCATCAGGGCTTCCGCAGTAGGTGCATTCTTTTCTCCGGTGTGGTACGGCTTGCAGCATTCTTCATAAGATTTTCCTGAACAGCAGGGACAGTCCATATTCTAATTTTTTTTGAACCACAAAAATATAAATTTTAACAATAGGAACGGGCTTTAGCCCGTGGCATAAGGAACCTCTCAAAAAGCTCAAGCCATTATATTCAATAGGAATGGGTTTTAACCCATTTAACGGAAACATTCAACCATTTCCATGGCTTTAGCCAAAACGTATAAAAAAAAGAAGCACCCAATCGGATGCTTCTCTGTAAAATTTATTTTATAAAACCTCTGTTTCTCAATAAAGGTTTGATATCCGGATCATGTCCCGTAAAATCTCTGAAAGCCTGATTCAGGTCTACAGAATTTCCTACAGAAAGAATATATTTTCTGAAACGGTCACCGTTTTCTCTGGTCAGACCGCCATTGCTTTTAATCCATTCCCATGCATCGTTGTCAAGGGTTTCAGACCATAAATAAGCATAATAGCCCGCTGAATATCCACCGCCCCAGATGTGCGCAAAATAAGGCGTGTGATATCTTGGAGGTACGGTAGCTAGAGTAAATCCGTGGCTTGCCAATGACTGTTTTTCAAAATCAAGAACAGGAATGAGCTGGCTTTCATTTGTAACGGTATGCCAATCCATATCAAGAGCTGCTGCAGAAACAAGTTCTGTCGTCATATACCCTTGGTTGAATGTCGCTGCCTTTTTAATTTTCTCAACTAAAGTCTGAGGAATCGGCTGCTTTGTTTCGTAGTGAATCGCATAATTTTTAAGAACCACAGGATCTAAAGCCCAGTGCTCATTGATCTGCGAAGGGAATTCCACAAAGTCTCTCGGAACACTCGTTCCTGAAAGAGATGGATATTTCTGGCTGGCAAACATTCCGTGGATGGAGTGTCCAAATTCATGGAACATTGTAGAAACGTCATCATAGCTGATCAGAGAAGGTTTTCCCGGAGCCGGTTTCTGATAATTATAGCAGTTGACAATCACAGGTTTTGTTCCTAAAAGATAAGACTGCTCAACAAAATTACTCATCCATGCACCACCGTTTTTAGAATCTCTGGTATAGAAATCAAGATAATAGATCGCGATAGATTTTCCATCATGGTCAAAAACCTCGTACGTTACTACATCTGGGTGATAAACCGGAAGATCGGTTCTCTTTTTGAAAGTAAGTCCGTAGAACTTTTCAGCGGCATAGAAAACACCTTTTTCCAGAACAGTAGTCACTTCAAAGTAAGGTTTGATCTGGTTTTCATCAAGGTCATATTTTGCTTTTCTTACCTGCTCTGCGTAGAAGTTCCAGTCCCATGGTTCCACTTTGAAGCCACCTTTCTGCTGATCGATAAGGTCTTGAATATCTTTTGCTTCACGTCTTGCCGTTTCCACAGCAGGAGTCGCGATCTGGTTCATTAACTTGGTGGCTGCCTCAGGCGTTTTAGCCATCTGGTCCTGAAGTTTCCATTCAGCGAAACTTTTCTTTCCAAGGATCTGAGCTTTTTTAAGTCTTAATTTAGCCAGCTTTTCAATGGTTTCACGGGTATCATTTCCGTCGCCTTTTTCAGCTCTTAACCATGAAGCTTTGAATAATTTTTCTCTGGTAGCCCTGTTTTTCAGATTCTGAAGAAGTGGCTGCTGGGTCGTATTTTGAAGAGCAAGAAGATATTTTCCCGGTTGTCCTGCAGTTTTAGCATCCGTTGCTGCTGCTTCGATCTCATCAGCTGAAAGTCCGTCAAGTTCTTTGGCATCAGAGAAAAACACACCTCCCTGTTTTCTGGCTTCCAATAATTTATTGGCATATTGTGTAGAAAGTGATGCCAGTTCCTGATTGATCTGCTTTAATTTTTCTTTATCCGCTGCAGAAAGATTCGCTCCTGCAATCTCAAAATTTTGTTTGTAAAACTGTACAAGTCTTTTTCCTTCGGAGTCTAAACCGTCTTCTTTAATGGACTTGATTCTTTTATATAAATTTTCATTCAGGTACATTTTATCGGAATGTGCTGCAAAAATAGGAGCAAATTCTTCATCTAAAGCCTGAAGGGTAGGGTTGGTATTCGCGCTTGTAAGATTGGAAAATACAATAGTGGCTCTTTTTAAAACTTCACCGCTTTTTTCAAGGGCTACAATGGTGTTTTCAAAAGTAGGAGCTTCCGGATTGTTGGCGATTTTAAGGATCTCAGCATCGTGCTGTTTCAGTCCAAAATCGAAAGCAGGTTTGAAATGTTCATTTTTAATTTTATCGAATTCCGGAGCTTCATACTGAAGCTTGCTTTTCTTCATAAAAGGGTTTGAAGATAAGGATGGATCGGTAACAGGAATCTCCTGTTGAGTATCGGTTTTCTTCATTGTAGTACAAGATTGGTTAAATGCCAGCGCAGAAATTAACAATACCGATGAAATATTTTTCATAAATTAGTTGTTATTAAAGTATAAAGATATTAAAAACTTAATTTATAAACGCAGTAAACATGAAATCAACAACTCTTTTTATGCTGTCAGCCTTCGCGCTGATGACCTCTTGCAATGAAAATCATAATAAAAGAAACAATGATAATGACAATAATGGTAACGGGTGGGTAGACAAAGTAATCGACAAGGACAACGGCCCGGTTAAAGAAAAAACATTCAACGGAGACTTTGACGAAATAGAAGTTTCCCAGGCGATCGATGCTGAAGTGATCAAGGCTGATGCAGAGAAAGTGGTTATTTCCGCACCCGAAAATATCATCAACGAAATTCTTGTGGACAACGATGGCGGAAAGCTTCATATCCATTATAAAAAAGGAATCAGAGTGATGAACAGCCACAATGTAAAGGCTAAGATTTACACAAAAGATTTCTCAAAACTTACAGCCAATTCTGCAGCAAGTATAAGCATCAAAGATAAATTTACACAAGATAAAGTAAGCATTGACATCTCCAGTGCAGCCAGCGTTTCCGGAGATCTTGAAGCCAATGATTTCGATATCTCAGCAGGAAGCAGCAGCAGTTATAAAGGAAAAGTATGGGCGGTGGATCTTGATATTGAAGCATCTTCAGCGGCAAGTCTTGATATTTCCGGGAAAAGTAAAAATGCGGACATCACTTCTTCATCAGGAAGCAGTATTTCAGCCAAGGATCTTATTGCAGATAATGTAAAAGCAGATGCATCCAGTGGAGCGAGCCTTCAGATAAGTGCTGTGAATTCAGTGAATGCCGAAGCTTCTTCAGGAGGAAGCGTAGATGTCTCTAAAAAAGGAGAACTTAAAAATGTAACCAAACAGGAAAGCAGTGGCGGAAGCGTCAGTATTCAATAAATCAATTGGGAGTTTCCTCGTCATTATCATCATCTACTGACGAGGAACCTTCCCAGTTTCTATTATCAAAATTAAGATTGTCATAAGCTAATAATTCCTCCTCACGCTGGAGGATTTCTTTTGTGGTGAATGATAGGATTTCATCATCGTCCTTTGCCTTGGACAGTCTCCGGATGGATGCCTTGTCTATAGCCATAAATCTTTGTCCCAGACGTCTTGCAGCATATTTCCTCATCCCGGTTTCATGAAGAAGGTCTACCGCCATATCCACGGCGGTTCCCAATGTTTCACGATAAATGTTTTCAATGCCGTTATTCAAATAGTCATACGCATCGATCCTGTTTTTGGCTCTCACAAAAATTTTAACCTTCGGATAATGTTCACGTACAAGATCAGCAATGAATTTATTGTCATCCCGGTCATCAAGACACAAAACTAAAATTTCCGCATCTTCAATGCCGGCAGCCCTTAAAGTGGGAATTCTTGTGGCGTCTCCATAATATACTTTAAAACCGTGGCTTCTCAGAAGTTTCACCCGGTCAGAATCCCTGTCCAGAACGGTTGCTGATATTTTATTTGCCTTTAAAAGACGGCCTACCGTACTGCCAAAGTGCCCGAAACCGACAATAATAATCTTCTTCTGGCTTACATCATTGTCCAGGATATTGAAATCGTTCTCTTCATCAGGAATCTCTTTGATGAATTTAGGCGTAATGAATTTATCGTTAATAATCAGAAGGATAGGGGTGATGCACATAGTGATTGCTGTAACGGCCATCATTTGCGCATTGAGTTCAGGGCTTAGCAGATAAAGATCCGAGGCGTAATTGATCAGTACAAAAGCAAATTCCCCTACCTGAGAAAGAGCAAAGGCGTAAAATAAGCTCTGCGGTGTATCGATTTTAAAAAACTTCCCAATCGCATAAAGAACCAAAAATTTTACAGTCAATACCGCAAAAACAGTAGAGAAAATAAAAACAGGATCCTGCTGAATAATATTAAAATTGATGGTAGACCCAACGCTCACAAAGAATACTGCCAAAAGCAGCCCTTTAAAAGGATTGATCTGCGCTTCCAGCTCATGCCGGAATTCACTGTTGGCAAGCATGACACCGGCAAGGAAAGCTCCCAATGCCGGAGAAAGCCCAATCGCAGCCATAAGCTCTGAAACCCCGATCACGAGGAATAGGGAGGAAGCGGTAAGCAATTCCGTCATTCCAGACTTTGAAACATATCGTAAGAAAGGAACGAATACATATCTCCCCAGAAGAATCAAAATAGCAACCCCCAGAATTACGGTTCCGGCCTGCAGCCATTCCGGAAGTTTCTGGATGATGATTTGGATTTCGTTATCGTGATGACTTGCTTTATAATTAGCAATAAGCGGGAGGATAGCCAGGATAGGGATCACCGCAATATCCTGAAACAGAAGGGTAGAGAATGAGGCTTCTCCAGCCATTGTTTTAAAATTATTTTTTTCCTGGAGGGTCTGCAGTACGATTGCGGTAGAAGAAAGCGCAAAACACATTGCAATGGCAATAGCTTTGTCTATCCTCCATCCCGCACTGATGAAAACGAGAAACAGCAGTGAAATAGAAAGCAGCATCTGCGTAAGCCCAAGACCCATTATTTTTTTACGCATTTCCCAGAATTTCCGGGGTTCCAGTTCCAGTCCCACTAAAAAAAGCAGCATAATCACTCCAAATTCACTGGCGTGCATGATATCATTGACATCTTTTCCGGTAAGACGCAGAACATAAGGGCCGATAATGATTCCTCCCAAAATATACCCGATCACTGAGCTTAACCCAAATTTTCTCGCCAGCGGAACCATAATAATGGCTACGCCTAAGAAAAGTAATGTATTCATTGCTAAGCTCGACTCCATATGCTATTGATTGAGAAGTTCTGTAAATTCTTTTTTATGTAAAATAATGTCTTTTTTGCTCAGTTTATTGGCCTCGTAAACGATCTTGATATGTTTGATATCTGCTTTGAAAACCTTTAAGGATACGATCAGTCCACTGATGAGCTCTTCTACCATGTATTGGTATGTTCCTGTTTTAGTGAACGATCTCTCTTTTCCGCCGGTGGTGATCAGAATGTAGATCTCTTTCCCTTCCAGAGGATTGGTTTCGCCTTCCCTGAGCCAGTCTCTGTCGAAAACTTCATCAATCCATAATCTCAATAAAGGAGGCATTCCAAACCAGATCAGCGGAAACTGAAAAATAAAACGGTCATAATTTCTTAACCTTTTTCTCTCCCTGAATGCCGCGATATGAAAATCCGGATATTCTTCGTAAAGATCTCTGAGGGTAAAATGCTGGTGACGAACATAGAAATTAAAAAGCTCTACGTTCGAATTGGAGTGCTCTAAATAGGGATGTGCAAAAACTACCAGCGTCTTCTTCATAAACCTGTTTTCAGTAAATATAATGAAAAAAAAATAGTTAAAAGACGGTTTTTAAGTGGTTTTGTTAATTTTTTAATATGTAAAGTTGAATTTAGTATTAAAATAAGATAAATAAATGGTGGTATTTTAGCATATTAAATAAAAAATCGGGCCATGAGCCCGATTATATTGAATTTAGTTGAGTTATTTTCGATTACCATCCGCCCGAAGCACCACCACCTCCGAAGCTTCCTCCGCCGCCAAAGCCGCCGAATCCACCTCCGCCGCCACCGGAACTTCCACCACCAAAGCCTCCGCCTCCTCCGAAGCTGCCAGGGAACGGGAAGAATCCGCCTGGATAATTTCTGCGTCCTCTTCTTGTGATGATCACATCGTCGTCGTCATTATTGCCGCCACCACGTCCTCCGCCTCTCCCTCCGAAGAGAAAGGCCAGAATGATAAAGATGACAAATGCGATCAGAATGATTTTAAAAGCACTTCCATTGCCTGAAGGCGCTGAAGTTTCCGTAGGTTTGAATTTCCCTTGAACGGCCTCCATAATGGCTGAGGTACCGCGGTTGATACCTTCGTACCATTGTCCCTGCCTAAAATTGGGAGTGACAATATAATCAAGAATTTGTCCCGCCACAGAAGCGGTAAGGTACTGTTCTACGGCTCGTCCTTGCTGGATAGACATAGTTCTGTCTTCTGTTGCAATAAGGAAAACGACCCCATTATCCACCCCTTTTTTTCCGATTTTCCATTGCTCACCGAACATGGTCGCAAGAAAATTGACGTCTTCTCCTTTGGTAGAACGAATAATGATCACTTCAATTTCCGTAGAAGTAGAATCTGCAAACTTGATCAGTTTGTTGTTCAGCTCATCTTTTTGCTGCTGCGTCAACAGTCCTGCTTCGTCAAACACAGGATACAGGACCGCAGGTTTTTGCGGAATCGTGTATTGTGCTGATACAAAAGTGTAAAAGCAGAAGAGTAGAAATGAAAATACAGGTTTAAGAGAACGTAATTTCATTAGAGAGCTGATTGGGATTTTTTCCCTGAACAGGAAAATATTTTTTTAATTCAAGACCGGTCTCCAGGATGCCGCTTTTTAAAGCTTTATAATAATTTCCTTTAGCAAATTCAGCAGTAATATAGTCGTGGAGATGATCCCAATACGACTGGTGTACTTTATCATGGATTCCGATATCACCGATGATGGTCAGATATTTCTGTTCGAAATTCACATGAAAAAGCACAGCATTTCTGTCGGCAGTTTTATTCATACAGAGTTCTTTGAAAACTTCAAATGCAGTCTGTGCATTTTGGGTTTCGGTGTTCGAGTCAATATGGATACGGATCTCGCCTGTAGAATGTTCTTCTGCAGATTGTATGGCCTCCACAAGGGAAGTAATTTGCTGATTTGTCAGAAAGCGGCTCATTATTTAAATACTTCAGGCGCTTTTTGTGCACCGGCTTCAGCCTTGAAGAATGGTTTTTCTTTAAAGTTGGTAAAGTTCGCCAGAATATTGTTCGGGAACGTTTTGATCGTTGTATTGTAATCTTTGGCAGCGTCATTATAATAAACCGTTTCGGTTCTGATGCTGTTTTCTATCGCTGTAAACTCTCTCTGGAAGTTGATGTACTGCTGATCCGCTTTTAAGTTCGGATAAGATTCCACCACAGCCATTAATCTGCTTAATGCTCCGGAAAGTTCTCCCTGTGCAGCCTGGAATTTCGCCAGATCAGCTTCTGTCATATTAGAAGGGTCGATTTGAATGGAAGTCGCTTTAGAACGTGCTTCAACCACTTTCGTTAATGTTTCCTGTTCAAATTTTGAATACGATTTAACGGTTCTTTCCAGGTTCGGAATAAGGTTAGCCCTTTTCTGATATACCGTTTCGATATTAGACCATTTGGAATTTACGTTCTGTTCTTTCGAAACAAAATTATTATAACCGTTTTTCCCCCAGAAGAATAATACTCCTACAATGATTAGCAGAGCAATACCGATAGTTCCTGCACTCAGGCAGCCTTTATTTTTCATAGTTTATTTTTTTTAATTTTTTGTGCTAATCAAATATACAAATTATGTGCTAATTTTGTAAAAAATTATTAGAATGACAACAATAGTGGTGGCTATGGGTGAGAAGAACGAGATCGGTTTTGAAAACAAACTGCTGTGGCATCTTCCGAAAGACCTGAAACACTTTAAAGATATAACTTCCGGGCATCCTATTATTATGGGAAGAAAGACCTATGAAAGTATAGGAAAACCTTTGCCGAACCGTACGAATATTGTGATTTCCAGAAAGAAAAACTGGTTTGAAGAAGGGATTCTGATCGTGGGAAGTATTAAAGAAGCCGTAAAGTTTGCTAAGAAAATCGATGAAAATGTATTCATCATTGGTGGCGGAAATATCTATGAACAGACCATGGAGATTGTGGATAAGCTGGAAGTGACTTTAGTGAAAGCTGATCTTGAAGCAGATACATTCTTTCCAAAAATCAATCCGAAAGTCTGGAAAAAAACTGAAGAAGTTTTTCATGAAAAAGACGAAAAGAATGAATATGATTTCTTCTTTCAGACGTATGAGCGAATCAAGACAGAATAGTTATGAAAATTCTAACTTGTAACTTCTAGCTTCTAACCTCTAAATTTTCTATCTTTGCACTCTTAAAATTGAATAATGAATAAGTACATAAAAATTGTAATTGCAGCAGTTCTTATCCTTTTAGGACTTTATATGATGATTTTCACAAGAAGTCTGGGCTGGGGGATTGTCGTATTCCTTCTTGCAGCACTGCCTATTATACTTTTCATCAAAAATGAATATATCCTTTTGGCCTTCTGGCAGCTGAGAAAACAGAATATGGAAAAAGCGGCACAGTGGTTAAACGGAATCACCAACTACAAGGCACAGCTTCATAAATCCCAGTATGGATATTTCCACTATTTACAGGGATTGACCCAAGCTCAGGAACATCCTGCGAAAGTGGAACCGTTGATGAAAAAAGCTTTGGAATACGGTCTGAATATGAAGCACGACAGAGCAATGGCAACATTGAATCTTGCGGCAGCAGCCATTTCTAAAGGAAGAAAACAGGAAGGGCAGAAGCTTCTGGATGAAGCTAAGAGATTAGACACGGCAGGAATGATGACCGATCAGATCAAAATGATGAAAGATCAGCTGAAAATGCCTTCTATGCAGAAACATATGCACAACCCGAATATGAGACAGAGAGGAAAATTCTTCTAAGAACACTATACAAAACGAAAAAGCACCTGATTCAGGTGCTTTTTTTATTTTAAATGAAATGTAGTCATCACATTTCTGAATTATGATCATATCCATAAAATTTAGGCATCTGCCAGTGGTATTTCACAGCAAGCGTTCTGATAGCTACAATCAGCAAGATGGTGAAGATCTGTATAAGTGTATAAGAAAGCGGAATAAACTTGGTCATCAGAAGAAACGCAGATCCTCCGACGATACATGCCGTAGCATAAATTTCTTTCCTGAAGATCAATGGAATTCTGTTCAGAAGGATGTCCCGGATAATTCCTCCGAAACAGCCGGTGATAGTTCCCAGTGCGATGCATATCAATGGATGAATTTCCGCATTGAGCCCTTTCTGAACTCCGATAATGGTAAATAGTCCCAATCCGAAGCTGTCAAAAATAAATAAGGTTACTTTGAAATTCTTTTCAATGGACTTGAAGATCATGGCAAAAATGCTGGTACACAGAATCAGTGCACAGGTTAAAAGGTCATGCATCCAGAACACAGGAATGTCCAGCAGGAGATCTCTTACAGTTCCTCCGCCTACAGAAGTGACGAATGCAATAATCAGTACCCCGAACGGATCAAGGCGCTTCTGCATCGCTGCAAAACTCCCCGACATCGCAAAGGAAATGGTTCCGAGTACCTCTATGGCAAAATTGAACTGTTCATGCATATATTGATGAGTAATAGGTAATGGGCAATGAGTAATAAAAATTATGCCATTTAAAGCTGGGATAATCTGAATTTATATTTAGTCATCACCTTTACAAGTTCTTCGCATTCTGATTTTAAAAGTATCATTTTTTCAGGACTTAGATATTCCAATTCTTCAATGATTTCAAGCCAAAGTTGAGTTTCATCAATTTCTTCCACAACAATGCAGAGTTTAGCAAATTTTTCTTTTTCAGATCTTGCTCTTGAAACAGCTCTGTAATTTGCAGCCACTGAAGAGGAAGATCTTATAATTTGCTTTCTTATGACCGAAACATCATCCGAATAAGGTAATTATGAGAGGGATTTGATCACAAGAATGGAAAAGTTTTTAGTTCTTTCCCGAAAAACCTGATTGTAATCCATATTTCCCAAATTACTCATTACCTATTACTCATTACTCATTTTTTTACCCTCACCGAGTCCGGTACCAGTAATTCATATTCTCCATCATGGTTGATGATCTCTCTTACAATGCTGCTGCTGATGAAAGATTTTCCGGATGAGGTTAACAGGAATACAGTTTCCAGTTTTTTGTGAGCCAGCGTTCTGTTGGTGTGGGCGATTGCTTTTTCAAATTCAAAGTCGGCAGGGTTTCTTAAGCCTCTGAGAATGTATTGTGCATCCTTTTCAAAGCAGTAATCTACCGTTAATCCTTCAAAAAAATCGACTTCCACGTTAGGAAATTCTGAGACGGAATTCTGAATAAACTCCATTCTTTTTTCCAGGGGAAACATATATTTTTTCTGGGAATTCTGCCCGATCGCAATAATCAGTTTGTCAAAAAGCGGAGCCGCTCTTTCAATAATATCATAATGTCCCAGGGTAATAGGATCAAATGATCCGGGGAAAACAGCAATTTTCATGTTTTACGTGTTATGATGAGTTACGGGGTACGAGTTAAGGGTTGGGTGGTGGGTTTCAGGTTGAGGTGGTTACCTATTTCTCCTGTTTTTAAAACCTCCATCCACTAACATCTAACCTCTGATTTCTAACTTCTATTATTTATTCAATGCTTTTTCTACTTCGTTCCCACAAAGATCCATGATGGAGATTCCATAATGTCTTGCCTGCTGGGGTAAGATGCTGGCAGGGGAAAATCCAGGATTGGTATTCATTTCCAGCATATAAGGAATGCCGTCCATAAGGATGAATTCACTTCTTGAAAAACCACTCATACCCAGGGAATTGTAAGCTCTTTTTGAAATTTCTTCTACTCTGATTCTGGTGGCATCATCAATTCTTGCAGGGGTAATTTCTTCTGAAGCACCTTCATATTTAGCTTCATAGTCAAAGAATTCGTTGGTAGGGACAATTTCTGTGATCCCCAAAACAAGGGTTTCACCTTTGTAGTCTATAACGCCTACAGAAACTTCCATCCCATCAAGGAAACTTTCGATCAGGATTTCATCGTCTTCTTTAAAAGCGATTTCCGTAGCTGCAATTAATTCTGATTTCTCCTTTACTTTTGAAATTCCTAAAGAAGATCCGGACTGATTCGGCTTAACGAAAACCGGAAGCCCAAGACTTTCAATGATTTCGTCTGTATTGATTTCTTCTCCTTTTCTTAAATAAATGCTCTTAGCAGAGGGAATCCCGTATTTTGACAGGACAGCCAATGTATCTTTTTTATTGAAGGTCAAAGCACTTTGGTAGAAATCACAGCCGGTATACTTCTGTCCGATAGCATCCCAATAGGCCTGAAGGATTCCGTTTTCACCCGGAGTTCCGTGGATAATGTTGAAACAGGCATCGAATTTCAGTTGTTCATTATTGTCTAATGTCACTGAAAAATCCCCTCGGTTGATTTCATATTTTTTATCGTTTTCCCCTAAAAAATACCATTCATCTTTTAGAATGACTACTTTATATACATCATATAGATTTCTGTCCAGAGAATCGTAGATCAACTGACCGCTTTTTAAGGAAACCACATATTCGTCTGAATAGCCTCCCATGACAACGGCAACACTTTTTTTGCTCATAACCATTATAGTATCAATTAAGGCAAATTTAATCATTTTATGTAATGCAATAAGGGAAATTCAGAAATTTTAAAATTGAAAATGAATTGTGTTAAATAAAAGCACATTTAAAATTATTAGCTATATTTGCCGTTATAATTAAAGTATTTTTAAGTATGCTTAAATCACTTTTCAATTGGAAAGTTTTACTGAATTTAGTAGTCGCCATCGGTGTTTTTGTGGGGTTGGTGTGGCTTACTTTCCGCTGGTTGGAATATCATACCAAGCACGGTCAGGAAATTCCTGTGCCTAATGTTATTAATAAATCGGTATACGATGCCGTAAAAATATTGGAGGATACCGGGCTTGAATATGAAGTAGACAGTGCAGAATATAACCCTAAATATAAACCTTTTCAGGTTTTAAAGATGCATCCTATATCCAGTTCCCGTGTAAAACCGGGATCGCTGGTAAGAATCGTTGTTAATCCAAGAACCTGGGCTCCTATTACAGTTCCGGATGTGATCAATAAGTATTCAGGACTTGCTTTCCAGAGATTGGATCAGGTAGGTCTGAAGATTGGCGATACCATCTACGAACCGAGTATTCAGAAAGATGCTCTTTTAAGAGTATTATATAAAGGTAACGCTGTGAATCCTGGATCACGTCTTCCTAGATTCTCCGTCATCGACGTTGTAGTGGGATCAGGACCTATGAGAAACATTTCTATTCCTAGCGTAGTGGGGCTTTCTGTAAAAGAGGCCAGAGCTGTGATTTTGAAAAGTATGTTTGAGATCGGTCTGGTAGAGCATGAAGATGGAAGCAAAGATGAATCTGATATTATCTATTATCAGGATCCGGCTTCAGGAGATGTAAGAGACCAGGGAATGCAGATCGACCTTTGGGCGAGTAAGAGAACACCTGCTGAGCTCCGAGCTAAAGTAGAACAGCTGAATGCTATTTACCGTATGAAGGTAGATACTTCACTGCCACCGGTGCATTATGACGAAGTTCCGAACCATCCGGAACCAAGCTATGATCCGCCTGCTGCAGTGCCTGTACCTAGAAAAGAAGTTCCTAAAGTTGAACCTGCTAAAACTGAACCTGCCAAAACCAGTGCAGCAACAGGAGCTAAACCAGCAGGAACCACGGCCGAAAAACCTAAGTCTACTGCAACCAGCAGTCAGGGTTCAGGAAATAAACCGGCTACCACCGGAGCTACCCAGCAACCGGCTCAAAAGCCAAAGGCTAAAAAAGTAGTAGTAGAATAATAACTAATTATTATATAAAATATAGGCTTCAACTGCAAAATGTTGGGGCCTTTTGCGTAAAAAAGATAAAATAATGGCAGAAGATAACGAAGACTTTTTAGATGAAGAATTATTAGAGTCCGACAGTCTCGAGAATATCGATATTGACGAGGAAAATAAAGGATTGTATGAGCATCTTAATATCAAAGTCGATAAAAACCAGGAGCCGTTAAGGATTGATAAGTTCTTATTAATATACAGACAAAACTCCTCAAGGAATAAAATTTCCCAGACCTGCAGAGCCGGAAATGTGGTTGTAAACGGAGCTCCGGTAAAACAAAACTACCGTGTGAAACCCGGTGACCAGGTTTCGGTGCTTCTTGCCCATCCGCCGAGAGAAAATGTGATTATTCCTCAGGATATCCCTGTGAATATCATCTACGAAGACGATGATTTGGTCGTGGTGGATAAAGAACCGGGAATGGTGGTACATCCGGGTCACGGAAACTGGGATAAGACTTTGGTGAATGCACTGGCCTTCCATTTTGAAAAGAAAGGGGAGAAATCCGATCTGGATCGGGTAGGACTTGTCCACAGAATTGATAAAGATACTTCCGGACTGCTGGTGATTGCAAAAAATGAATATGCGCTGAGCTTTTTAGCGAAACAGTTTTTTAACAGAACTACAAAAAGATTATACTGGGCTTTTGTCTGGGGAAATCCTCAGGAAGATGAAGGCACTATTAAGGGGCATATAGGCAGGCATCCTAAGAACAGAATGCAGATGTCCGTTTATGAAGACGGAAGCCATGGCAAGCATGCGGTGACACATTACAAGGTGTTGGAACGTTTCAGATATATGACCTGGGTAGAATGTAAGCTTGAAACAGGAAGAACGCACCAAATCCGTGCTCATTTCAAACATATCGGCCATACGCTGTTTAATGACGAAAGATATGAAGGTCATACGCCTCTCAGAGGATTGAATCTGCCTAAGTATAAGCAGTTTATAAAAAATGTTTTCGAAATTCTTCCAAGGCATGCACTCCATGCCCATACTTTAGGGTTTATACACCCAACTACGAAAAAGGAATTATATTTTGAGAGCCCAATGCCTAAAGATATGGCGGATGCTGTAAAAAAATGGAGAAATTATTTAGAAAACTAAAAATATATTGAGAATTTTTTTATATTTGTTGAATTGAAATCAAGATTTGTTATGAGAAAACTATATGCTATCGTATGTTTAGCTCTTTTGTCAAATGCATACAAAGCACAGGAATCACTACCATACTATCAGCAATATCTTTTGGATGGTGATTTTCTGTTCAACCCAGCTCAGTACGGAAAGACCGATTACGTACAGCTCAATGCTAATTACCACAAACAATTTGACAAGTTTAGCGATTCTCCAAATACGCAGTCTATAGGAATCAACGGGAACATCTTCGACAGAGTGGGAGCAGGGCTTTCTATTTTCAGAGACAGTAATGGACCTATTTCTGCAGGCGGTATTACAGCGGGAGCTTCATACTTTATTCCACTAAGCAGTGAAGGAGAAAGAAAAGACCAATTCTCTTTCGGTACTAGTGTTTCATTTTATAATATGAACTTTGACTATACTTCAGTGAATGTTGAAGATGGTTACGATCCATTGTTGATCGGAAAAGAAGGGAATATTTTTATGGCTTATGCCAACTTCGGTGCAGCAGCAACGTATAAAAATATCTTTGCAGGAGTTTCTGTAAATGATATCGCGTTAAGCAATGACAAGGCGATCGTAAACGGAATCGAGCCTTCACCAATTAAATTCTTCTTAAACTTAGGATATAACTGGCATTTTGCTGACAATATCTATGTAACGCCATCAGCGTTGATCAACCTGAATACGAATTCAACAAGAATGATCGACTATAACTTAATGGCGACTTTCTTTAATGACATCAATTCATTCTCTGCCGGTGTAAGCTACAGAACGGTACAGAACAGATTTGACAGCCAGCAATTACAGGTGGCACCGGTTGTTAAAGTAAGAATTAATAAATTAATGATTGGAGCAACTTACAACATCGGAATGTCTGATATCCAGACTTATGGTGGAAACAGCTTTATGCTGAGCTTAGGTTATAACTTCGATAACTTTATTAATCATAGAGGATATAGATATTAATCTGATTTAATTTAAATAAATTTGAGCTCTGAAATTTTCAGAGCTTTTTTTATGATATACATTCACATCCCGTTTTGCAGACAGAAATGCAGCTACTGTAATTTTCACTTTTCTACATCTTTGAACTTTAAGGATGAAATGATCAGTGCCATGAAGACCGAAATCAGGCTCAGAAAAGACGAACTGCAGAACAAAAACTTAAAGTCATTGTACTTTGGTGGCGGCACACCGTCTATTCTTTCAGCAGATGAGATCAGCTCAATGATCGATGAAGTACTGAAATATTTCAGTTTTGATCGTGATATTGAAATTACTTTAGAAGCCAATCCCGATGATCTGGATAAAAATTTTCTTCAACAGCTGGCAAAATCTCCGGTAAACAGGCTTTCTATTGGTACACAAAGTTTCTTTGATGAAGATTTGAGACTCATGAACCGCGCCCATAATGCTTCCGAAGCAGAAGGTTCTATCAAAAGAGCACAGGATTTTGGCTTTGAAAATCTAAGCATCGATCTGATTTATGGCTCACCAACCTCCAATCTGGAAATCTGGAAAGAGAATTTAAACAAAACGATAGCCCTTGAAGTTCCTCATATTTCATCTTATGCCCTGACAGTTGAACCGAAAACAGCTTTGGAAAACTGGATAGCAAAAGGAAAAATAGCCAGTCCGAAGGAAGAAGAACAGAATAGAGAGTTCTATTATCTGTCGGATTTCTTAAAAGACAACGGATTTGAGCATTATGAAGTTTCTAATTTCGCGAAACCTGGCTTCTACTCAAGACATAATTCTTCGTATTGGAAGTATAAAGAGTATCTTGGAATTGGTCCTTCCGCACATTCTTACAACGGATTTGATGTCAGAAGCTGGAATGTAGCCAATAACCAACAGTATATAAAAAAGCTTGATGGTGGAATTCTTGCCAAAGAAGAGGAAATACTTTCCCAAAATGACCAATTTAATGAAATGATCATGATCGGGCTAAGAACTATCTGGGGTGTAGATATTGAAAGCCTGAACAGTAAATTCAGCGAACAGACTCTTGAACATTTCCGACGTGAAATACAATCTAAAATAGAAGAAGGTATTCTGATTACAGAAAACAAACATCTTAAAATCCCGGAAAAACATTGGTTTATGGCGGATGGAATTGCTTCCGATCTGTTTATGGTGTAAGTAAATGATTCATAAAGATGCTTTTGGAACTCCATTTTTAAATGTTGATTTCAGAATAATAAGTATTGGTAATGTCATGCTGAGCGAAGTCGAAGCATAGTATCTTAAAGCAATATTGACTTAATGGTAATAAAATGACACCGTACAAATAAAGTCCGGAATCAGGAATACAGAAATCTAAAAATCTTCGTATTTTTGTGTAAAATTTCAGCTCACTTGAAAACTAAAAAACAAGATTATTCACATCTTTCACCAAGCCAGCCTATCGGTATTTTCGATAGTGGGGTGGGAGGACTTACCGTAGCCAAAGAAATCAAAAGACTTCTTCCTCATGAAGACCTGATTTATTTCGGAGATACCAAGCATCTTCCGTACGGTGAAAAATCCAAAGACGCCATCATTGAATATTCTACCAAGATCACCAATTTCCTTCTTCAGCAGAACTGTAAAGCTATTGTTATTGCCTGCAACACAGCTACTGCGAATGCTTTGAATGAAGTAATGCAATCGGTGAATGGTAAAGTTCCTGTAATTGATGTTATTAATCCGGTTGCTGAAAAAGTAGCCTATGAGATTCATAATAATGTAGGAGTAATTGCAACGAAAGCAACGGTGAATTCAGGGCTGTACAAGAAAAGCATCAGAAAGCAGAATAAATGGATTAAAGTAGATGAACTCGCTACACCTTTGCTGGTTCCTGCCATTGAAGAAGGATTCAAGAATCATCCGATCACACATGCAATCATCTATAATTATCTGAGCAATAAAAAGCTGAAAAATATTGAAACATTAATTCTTGGCTGTACCCATTATCCATTATTGATCGATGAAATCAAACAATATTACGGAAACAGAGTCCGCGTGATTGATTCTCCGAATATTGTCGCCAATCATCTGAAGATCATTCTGGATAAATATCATCTTCTGAATGATAATAATCCAAAACCGAACTATCATTTCTATCTTTCGGATCTGACGAAAAACTTTGAGAAGATCTCTAAAAAATTCTTCGGAAAGACCATAGATCTGGAATTGAAAGTACTATAATACAAAAAGCTGTTTCAGAAGAAACAGCTTTTATTTTTTTGTGGAAATATCAGAAATATTAAGATTCTAAAATCACCATTTCACGCTTCAGTCTTCTTTTCGGAGTTGTTGCCGGATGATTGCTGTCACTGTCCGCTCTTTCACCGATTGCAACGGCGAAAAGTGTTTCGTAAGAATCATTTTTCAGGATGGCATCATATTTTTCAGGCTCAATTCCTTCCATTGGAGTAGAATCAATTCCCATCGTTGCACATGCGGAAAGAAATACACCCAGAGATAGATAAACCTGATGTCCAAACCATGATCTGATGGCCTCTTCACCGTTGGGTTTTACCATGGTTCTGTAGTAATTCACGGAACCTTCAGGAAGATTTTCTTCGATCTGTTTTTCAAATTCTTCCGGATTTTTCATCATTTGGAATACAATTACATGACTGCTTTCCAATACTTTTTCTTTGTTAAAATAAGATGCTTTGGCCAGCTGTTCTTTCAATTCGGGCTTGTTCACGAAAATGAAATTCCAAGGCTGGCTGTTGATCGAAGATGGACTTAAATTAAGAATCTCTTTCAATTCTGCAATTTGTTCCGCACTTATTTTTCCCTGAGGATTATACTTTTTCACCGTATACCTCTTTTTCATTTGTTCTAAAAAATTCATAAATTATTGTACTATCATTTTTATAGTTACAAAAGTAATTTAAGTTTATTATCTTTGCAATAACGGTAAAAAATGATAGTATAAAAATGTATACGATAGATAACAAAGAATATCCTTGCTGCACCAGCGTTACGATGAAGTTTATAGGAGGAAAATGGAAAGCTGTAATTTTATTTCACCTGACGGACGGTGCCAAAAGATATAATGAATTAAGAAAATTAATTCCGACCATAACAGAAAGGACTTTAAGTCTGCAGCTGAAACAGCTTGAGGAAGATCATATAGTCAACAGAAAAGTATATACGAAAAAGCCACCTTTGATGGTAGAGTATACGTTGACGGATTTCGGGAAGACTTTGCTCCCGGTGATTGAAGCGATTACCCAATGGGGAATTGCTGCACCGGATCTTTCCGTAAAAAAAATAATCAGGAATTAAATTTCCTGATTATCTTCTTTATTTGCTTCGAAAAAACTGAAACTTACATTTCCGTATTTTCGGGTATCTACTAAATTGGGGTGCTCGAGTTTCATCCTACTCTGATGTTCTATGATCAGAACACCGTTCTCCTTCACATATTTATTGTTCAGAACTAAAGATAAAAGCTCGTAATATTTCTTCTCCTCCATTTCAAAAGGAGCGTCGGAAAATACGATCTCGAAACTTTTTTTATTTCTGAATTTTTTAAGCCAGTCGAAAACATCACCTCTCTGAACATTCACCTGCTGAGACATATCCAGCTCTGAAGCTGTAGAATTGATAAAACTTGTATGCTTCGGATTCAGTTCCACTGAAATGACATCCTGACATCCTCTGGAAGCAAATTCAAAGGTGATAGAACCAATGCCTGCAAAAAGATCAAGCACGGAGATAGACTGCATATCATACTTGTTTTCCAGGATGCTGAATAGCGCTTCCTTAGCAAAATCTGTTGTAGGTCTTACGTCAAAATTTTTAGGAGCGGCTATTTTTTTGGCTTTCCACTTGCCTGAGATTATTCTGTACATACTGAAAAATTATTAGGCAACGAAATTACTAAATGTTGGCTAATAAAAAGAATTTAGTCATAAAATATTCTGTAGTCGGATGATAATGGTTATTTTCGCGGTTGAAAAAATAATGATTATGAACAAACATTTATTGACATTCTTATTCGGTGTCATTTTATGCGTACAGTTATCAGCGCAAAACAACTTTGAAAAAGGATATGTTATTAATAATGATGGCAGCAAGGTTGAAGGACTGATAAAAAATATGGACTGGAACAGGTCTCCTTCTCAAATAGAATTTAAGCAGGATAACAGTGCATCTTCAAAACTATTAAGTGTTGATGTTATCAAGGAGTTTGAAGTAGAAGGAAAGGCAAAATATGTAAGATCTGAAGTGGATATTGATATGTCCAGTGATGATATCAATTCTTTGGACGATGATGAAAAGCCGTCATTTACTAAAAAGACCGCTTTTCTTAAGGTTATTGTTGAAGGAGAATATACCCTATACGGATACAGTAATGAAAATGTAAAACGTTTTTTCTATCAGCAAGAAGGTAAAACAGAACCGTTGGTTTTTAAACGCTATATGATCTCCGGGTCTAATGTTGCCAAAAACAATACATATATGAGGCAGCTGCAGGCTTTATCCAACTGTGAAAATATTAAAGCATCACAAATCTCCGGTCTTGAATACAGAGAAAGTGACCTTAAAGATATTTTTATCAAATTCAATACCTGTAAAAATGGGGACTATAAGAGTTTCGAGAAAAAAACTTCGAATAGCTTTTTTCATGTATCAGTAAGACCAGGGGTGAACTTTTCATCTTTAGACCTGACGAATGGAAAAGGAGCAGATATTTTCGGTTCTGATTTCGGAAGTCAGACGAATTTCAGAATTGGAGTAGAGCTTGAATATGTAATGCCATTTAACAACAACAAATGGGCAATCATATTAGAACCGACTTATCAGTACTTCAAAAAAACAGAAAAAGACGTTCCTACAACTACTATCTTAGGTGAAACTGTAGCTAACAGAGCCAGCATAAAATATTCTTCAATTGAAGTTCCGATCGGGGTGAGATACTATGCATTTTTAAATGAGAAATCGAAGTTTTTCTTCAATGCTTCATTTATTTTTGATGTGCCGGTAGGAGAATCTGAAGCGGTATTCGAAAGATATCAGTTTGCTGCTGAAAAAATAAAGATAGGATCATCCACCAATTTTGGATTTGGAGTAGGTTATAAATACAATGACAGATTCAGTGTAGAATTGAATATGCATACGAAGAGAAACTTGTTTGGAAGCGACAGCAGTGTCCGCACGGCAGATTACAAAAACTTCTCAGTTATATTAGGATATACACTATTCTAAGTAATATGAAATAATATAAAAAAGGTACTGTCTCAGACAGTACCTTTTTTATTTCGTTAGTTCAGTATAAAATTCTTGTTGGGAACATTGTCAAAAACAATTCTCATATTCTTGACGAACTTCTGAAGTTCGGAGATAAAGGTTTCATTTTCTGTAGTTTCACCATACGCGTAAAAGTTGGTTTCATTGATACCAAAGCCTATTTTACTCAGGGTAAACATCACGAAATAGAGAAAGTCTACTTCAGAATTCACATCCAGGTTATTGTATAAAATCACCTTCTTGTTATCGATGGCAAAAAACTCACACTGGTTGTGGTATAAATTGATATGAATCTCTTTATTGTTTTTATTATTGATGGAATTTAAAAACTTCTCTCCTGAAAAATTAAAATGAACCGGAACCGCCAGTTCTTTTATTTTCTTATAAAAGTTTTTTGGGAACGTATAATAAAACTGTACGCCGAATCTTTTGTTCACAGAAAGCATTAATTCTTCTTTTTCCTTATCTGCAGGAGCATTGAAGGCGATCAGTTCGAATCCTGCCTCATGCTCTGAAAATCCTTCCGGCATCAGTGTAAAATGATTCAGTGCAGAGATCACGTGGATCTCTTCAAACCTTTGCTTAAGAAGAATTTCATCAAGTTTATCCTCGATGAGATTTTCCGGTGTTTCTTCGGTAACGAAATAAGACTTTTCCTCCACAATGCTTTTGTTCTTTGCAATCTGGCAGATTAATCCGTCTTTGGTAAAAAGTAAATTAAGTGCGTTCATATTTCAATTGATGCAAATTTAGTGAAATTCTATCATAACGGCACCTGATTGATGGTGAAGTATTTCCTTATTATAAAAATCAATATCCGACTGGCTTTCCAAAACATCCATAACCATTCTCTGCAGGGTTCCGTCACCAATACCATGAACGATCTCTAACCTTTTCAGATTATGTTTTCTGCAGAAATTAAGAACTTCCATCAGTTTTGCCTTTTGAATGAAGAGCCTTTCGAAACTATCATAATCACTGGGGTTTTTAACCAGATGATGAAAGTGAAGATCCAGGACCATATGATTTTTCTGGTGTTTTTTGGAAACTACTTTCTTCGGTTCCGCTTTTTTGATGATCCGGATGTTTTCATAAAGGTCGGCGTTTTTTGGAACCAGCTTTTCTTTTGGATATTGATAGGTAAATCCATACTCATCTTTAAAAACAACAATATTGCCTTTTACGGAAGTGATTACCCCGCTTAAATCTTCATCTACTACAGAAACTTTGTCCCCGATTTTCATGTATTGTTCCTCTTCTTTTATTGTTTTCAAAATTAATTCTTCGGTCCCAGCTCAATGATCTCAAGATCCTTTATTTCTTGTCCTTCCACTACAAAACGCATCATCGTTCTCACCTTATGCCATCCCTGTTTTCCACAGGCTCCAGGATTCAGATGAAGAAGATTATTTTTTTTGTCAAACATAGCCTTCAAAATATGAGAATGTCCTGAAATAAATAATTTCGGGGCCTTCTCAGAGATTTCTTTGTTGGTCAGTGGTGTATATTTCCCGGGATAACCTCCGATATGGATCATCAGAACTTCAAGATCTTCACAGAAAAAACGGTTTACTTCAGGAAACTCAGCCCTGATCTTCGCGTTGTCTATATTTCCGTAAACTCCTTTTAAAGGCTTTATTTTTTCCAGTTCCTCGATAACCTCTATGCTTCCAAAATCTCCGCAATGCCAGATTTCATCGGCCTGAGACGCATATTCTAAGATACGGTCATCTATATAGGAATGAGAATCGGAAAGAAGGAGGATTTTTGTCATGAAGTTCTGAGATTTGTGCAAAGTTAGGAAAGATTTATTTTTTATTAAGATTTAGATTCCTTTTAAATAGACAAAGTTTTATAACGGAAGCCTGTATGACCTAATATTTACTAAATTTGAGAAAATTAAAAAAAAATGAAGCAGAAATTTTCTTTTTTACTTTTTCTCGCAGCGGTAGGGCTCTTCAATGCTCAGGTTGAAGAAAAAAAATTGGATGAACTGATCCAGAATACTTTGAAAACTTTCGACGTTCCGGGAATGTCTGTAGGGATTATAAAAGATGGAAAAGTAATCTATTCCAAAGGTTTCGGACAGCGTTCCTTAACCACCAAACAACCGATGGATGATAATACATTGGTTGGAATCGCTTCTAACTCAAAAGGTTTTACCTGTACTGCCCTGGCTATTTTAGCAGACGAAGGAAAACTGAACTGGGACGATAAAGTATCAAAATACATCCCTGAATTTCAGATGTACGATCCGTACGTTTCCCAAAATGTAACTATAAAAGATCTTATTACCCACAGAGCGGGCTTAGGTTTGGGACAGGGCGATCTGATGTTTTTTCCGGAAGGCGGAAATATGACCGTTAATGATATTATTCACAACGTCAGATATCTGAAGCCTGAAAATCCGTTCAGAACTAAGTTGGACTATAATAATGTCATGTTCATCGTCGCCGGAGAAGTCATTCACAGGATTTCCGGACTGAGCTGGGCAGAATTTATTGAGCAGAGAATTATGAAACCGGTAGGTATGACTTCAAGTTTTGGAAGCTACAACAGAGCCAAAGCAGTAGCCAATAAGATCGATGCACACGCCCCTGTAGATGGAAAAGCCATTGCCGTTCCTCACGACTGGAATGAAACCGGTAATGCTGCGGGTGGAATTATGAGTAACATCAAAGATATGACCACATGGGCAGATTGCCTTTTAAATAATTTTACAACAAAAGACGGTAAAAAGCTCGTTTCCGATAAAAATGTGCAGCAGTTATGGAGCTTACAGATCCCGGACAGAGTCGCTATGAAAAATCCTTATGACACCAGCTTTTATGGGTATGGATTGGGATGGTTCTTAAGTGATGTTAAAGGGCATAAACAGATTCAGCATACAGGAGGTCTTATCGGAACGGTTACCCAGTTTACTTTAATCCCCGATCTGAAATTAGGAATCGTAGTACTTACCAACCAACAGTCAGGAGCAGCGTTCAACTCTATTACGAATACGGTGAAAGATTCTTATCTTGGAGTGGCAGACAGAAACTGGCTGAAAACTTACGGGGAAAGAATGACGAAAGTCAATGCTGAGTATGATAAGCAGAAAAAAGAAGCCTTTGCTAAATCAGATGCCTTCAAAAAAGAAAAAAATATTCAGCCTAAAGCAGAGCAGTTCGTAGGAAAATACAATGACCAATGGTTTGGAGAGGTAGAAATTTCGCAACAAGGAAATACATACAGAATTTCATGTAAAAATTCTCCGCGTCTGAAAGGAGAATTACTTCCTTATTCCAATAATTCATTCATCATTAAATGGGATGACAGAAGCTATGATGCCGATGCCTATATTATTTTTGATTATGATGAAACCGGAAAAGCAGAATCCGCCAGATTAAAACCAATTTCAGATGTTACTGATTTCAGCTTCGACTTTGATGATTTGGATCTGAGAAGATAAATAAGATACACAGTTAATTATATAACTTAAAATATTCAATAGAAACGGGCTTTAGTCCGTTTTTTTATTAAACATTTGCAAATGGGCTTTAGCCAAATCAAAAAAGAGCTCCAACGAATATTGGAGCTCTTCTCTTCTGATTTATAGATGATCGGTTATTAGAAGGTCGAAGAGAGAAGTTATTAAGAGTCTAAATAATGACTATAAAAAATATTAAGTCTAATAGTAACTTCAAACCTCCCTCTTCTTGCTTCCAGCCCCTTAATCTTTAATAAACTTCTTAATAACATCCCCGATTTGAATGATATAAGCACCTTTGATTAACTTACTCACATCAATAGAATCCCGCTCTAATTTTCCTGAAAGCACAAGGTTTCCAACCATCCCATAGATTTTATAATCCTGTGACGGAGCATTCATAACCTTTAATGTTTCCTTAGCCGGATTCGGATAAATTAATGTTGTATGTTCACGGCTTTTATGATCTGAAACTGATAATGCAGCCAGATCTGCTTTTAACACAGAACCTGCAAAAAAGTCGGTTACATAGATCATATTGTCTTTGACAGCTAATCCGGAAGGATAATCAAATCCAGTGGACACAAGACCTGTGGACACGACAGGATTGGACTGAGTGACATTAATTTTGGAAACTTTAGAAGCACCTGCCTCACAGATAAACAGATCTTTTCCATGAAAAGCAAGACCTGACGGATAGCTTAATCCCTGTGCTATTGTGGTGGGACCGATTGATGTAGTCATATCGAATTTTGAAAGCTTTCCTTCAAACCGCTCTGTAAAATAAATGACATTATTAATAATTTCAATTTCAAAAGGAGATTTTGCAGGGATCACGTCGATCAACTGAGGATTAGCTTGGCTTACGTCTATTTTAGCAATTTTATTATCCCCTTCAAGAGCCATATAAAGTTCATTTCCTACGAATTCAAGACCAAGCGGACTGCTTATTCCCCCTAATATGACTTGTGGAGTTGGGTTAGCAGCAGTCAGATCAACTTTAGAAAGTCTACCCGCTCCGAATTCTGAAACGTATAGGATATTATCTTTTAAAGCAAGGCCATAAGGACGGTTCACTCCCGTTACCACGTCAATCGGCGCAGCGCTGGGATCATCAATATTTACCTTAACGACCTTATCCAGATAATAAATACCGATATACATCGTATTACCATTAATAACCATCGGATTGGGAGTTCCAAGATTCTCGATGAAGACATTGGCAGCAGCTTGTGAATACATTTTGTTTCCCGCTAAAAGCAGAACTAAAACTAAGAAATAAAGTTGTCTTTTCATTTTATTTTTATTTAGAATAATTAAATTTTAAACAAAAATACTTTATTAAAAATAAAATCCCCACGGGTCTGACAAATATCATGAACAAAGGATAATAAATCTTCCCGCAATAAAATGTAGAATTATAAAAGAAATTTTGCCTCTTATTTTAGATATAAAATATGTAATTTTTGAATGATTTTTAACAGAAAACCTTATCATTCAATAGGAACGGGCTTTAGCCCGTTTACACGTAAACAGATTGTAGAATCCGGCTTTAGCCAAAACCTATTAATGATATTTGTACGGAAAAAAATTATTTTAAAAGTTGAAGATCATGCTCCGCACGGGAAAGTTCAGGATTTAAATGCTGTTTTTCAAAGAAATGCTTTAGATCCGGAAGCCGTTTCTTAGGATCATACGGAATGCTTGAATTTAATTTTTGCTGACAGAGTGAGCATGCTCTTGCAAAGTGGAAATCAGTTTCCGTGAGCGAGTTGGTTCCGTTCATCACACAGTTCGCATTCAGACAATGGCTAAGTCCGAACATATGTCCGATTTCGTGAGAACTTATTTTGATCAACCTCTCAAGACTTTCATTAAAATTAGAATCCGTCAGGCCTCCGTTGGCAAATCTGTACATAGAAGTTACCCCCACACCGTCCTGATAAGATGCGATACCGAAAACATAATTCCATTCAGGTCTTGGAAAAAGGTCTTTTTCTGTGATTCCCATGAAGACCACAGCATCTTTAGGTTTTCGTTTGATAAGGATGCTGTCCAGAACGTAACCTGCCAGAATTTGCTCCTGACCGTCTTTAAAAATTCTTCTCGCTGTTTTTGGAAAAATGGTATTGGATAAAACGGGAAGAACTTTTGTTTGCAGCTGAAAATAGATACTTAAATACTCACGGGTAAGTTTTATTTCCTTTTTCTGTAATTCATTGAATTCTCCGATGGGTTGCAGATAAACTGTATTTTTCCCCGGTTCCGGTTTTATTTTCTTTAGCTTTTGAAAATCCTCAAAAGTCTGAAATTCTTCATCTCTTGAGTATCTCCAGTCTCCGGGTTTTGCTTTTGGCAGCTTAACATCATTGATAGTGATGGTTTCACTATAAGTCTTCTCCTTTTTGTGACATGAAAAAAAGAGGAGCGTAAGCAGATAAAAACAGATAAAATTATATTTTCCCGGGCTCATAAAAGAACAGGAGTCTCTTTTTGGCACCGTCAAATTCAGACCATGAATTGCAGTCTATTTCAAAACCGGCTACTCCGCAGGTCGGGAAGTGAAAAATATCTTCAGAGATGGAATTTGCAAAATTGGATATTCCGTTGTTATGAGAAAAAAGAGCTACAGAACTCACATTGTCATCCAGGTCGTAGATTACAGATTCGAAATTTCTTTCCGATGGATTGTAAAGTTGATCTTCAGTATCAACCTTAAGCTGATAGGTTTGATTAAAGATCTTACACGTATTCAGTGCGCGCACCGCCGGGCTCGAAACAAAATGATCAATAGAAATATTATTGCTTTTCATGAATCTGGACATGTTCATCGCATCTTTCAATCCTTTGTCTGCCAAAGGTCTGTCGAAGTCCTCCGTTTCTTCCGGCCAGTCGCTTTTTGCATGTCTTACGAGGATGAGTTTCTTCATATTATCGTTTTTTGGAAGATTAAAATTATAAAAAAAATAATGGAATAAAACATGATTTTTATAAAAAAGCTGCGTTATGAATAAAATCATTAAATTTTACTAAATTTGCACACTTATGGGACAGATCCTTGCAATAGACTACGGAAAGGCACGCTGCGGTATCGCTGCAACAGACGATATGCAGATTATTGCAAGCGGCCTGGATACTGTGGAAACACGGGTTTTGATGGAATTTTTGAAGAAATATTTCATCGAAAACAAAGTGGATGAAGTAGTAGTAGGACTTCCTACAGATTTAAAAGGGAATGTTTCCGAAGTGGAAACGGATATCTTAAAATTCATTGAAGGATTTCAGAAAGAATTTTCCGGTATCACGGTCCACCGTTTAGATGAACGATTTACCTCTAAAATGGCTTCTTTTTTTATTTCCCAAAGCGGAAAAAGCAAAAAAAAGAGACAGGAGAAGGGGTTAATAGATAAAGTAAGTGCAACTATCATACTGCAGAATTTTTTAGAACAAAGAATAAGATGATTTTACCGATAAGAGCTTTTGGGGATCCTGTTTTGAGAAAAGTAGGGAAAGATATAGACAAAGATTATCCCGGTTTACAGGAACTTATAGATAATATGTTTGAAACGATGTACAGTGCAAACGGCATAGGCCTTGCTGCACCGCAGATTGGGCTGGACTTACGCCTGTTCGTGATTGATGTGACTCCTCTTGCAGACGACGAAGATTACGAGGATATCAAAGATGAACTGGCTGATTTTAAGAAGGTTTTCATTAATGCAACGATTCTTGAGGAATCCGGTGAAGAATGGAAATTCAATGAAGGATGTCTTTCTATTCCGGATGTAAGAGAAGATGTAAAGAGAAAAGAAACGATCGTTATTGAATATTATGACGAAAATTTTGTGAAACATACAGAAACTTTTTCCGATATTAGAGCCCGCGTAATTCAGCATGAATATGATCACATTGAAGGCGTGCTGTTTACAGACCATTTGAGTGTATTGAAGAAAAAACTCGTAAAAGGTAAACTGACGAAAATCTCCCAGGGTGAGGTGAGTATCAGTTACAAAATGAGATTTCCAAAGTAATTTAAACAAGGATTAAAAAACAAAATAATAAAAAGCAAAAAGCCCCGCGCAGATTGCAGAATTTACAAAAAATAAAATTATGCTGTTAGAAAAAATAATTTCAATTTCCGGAAAGCCAGGACTTTTCAAATTAGTTTCTCAATTAAGAAACGGTTTCATCATTGAAGATGTTACTTCCAAGAAAAAAGTAAGCATTGGAAACTCAAGTCAGGTGAGTTTATTGGATAATATTGCGATGTTTACATTTGATAAAGAAGTTCCTTTGTTCGAAGTTTTTGAAAATATTGCTAAAAATTATGATTACAAAGAAACCATTAATCACAAATCTTCTGACGAAGTTCTGAAAGATTTCATGGCGGCATCTCTTCCTAATTATGATACAGAAAGAGTATATGCTTCAGATATCAAGAAATTGGCTCAGTGGTACAATCTTCTTCAGAAAGCAGGATACATTACTCCGGAAAGCTTCGTAAAAGCAGAACCTGAAACATTGGATGGGGTACAGGAAGAAATAAGCATTGACAAAGATGCTCCTAAAAAAGCAGCTCCAAAAGCTGAAAAACCTGCCGCTCCAAAAGTAAAAGCTACTTCGGCAGCAAAAGCAGCTCCAAAAAGTACACACACTAAAAAAGGATAATCTATCCCGAATTTAAAATATCAATCCCTGTCAGAAATTTCTGACAGGGATTTTTTATCACCAATTTAAAACGGCTTACTTAAAGATTTACCCTAAATTTGCATCACTTTGAATTCTCAATTTATGAATACCAGACAAGAAAAACTAGAAGCTTTCGGAAGATTATTAGATATCATGGATGATTTGCGTGAAAAATGTCCGTGGGATCAGAAGCAGACGCTGCAGTCGCTTCGTCATCTGACGCTGGAAGAAACTTATGAACTTTCGGATGCTATTTTGCAGGAAGATCTACAGGAAATCAAAAAAGAGTTGGGAGATGTTTTGCTGCATCTTGTTTTTTATTCTAAAATAGGATCAGAGAAAGAAAGCTTTGATATTGCAGATGTCATCAATTCTTTAAATGAAAAACTGATCTTCCGTCATCCTCATATTTATGGTGATACAGAAGTGAAAGACGAAGAAGAAGTGAAGCAGAACTGGGAAAAACTGAAACTTAAAGAAGGAAACAAGTCTATTTTGGGCGGTGTTCCAAAGAGTCTTCCAAGTTTGGTAAAAGCCTACAGGATTCAGGATAAAGTAAAAGGAATCGGTTTTGAGTTTCATGATGCGGAAGATGCCTGGAAAAAAGTGGATGAAGAGATCAAGGAATTTCACGAAGAAACTGATCCGGATAAAAAAGAGCTGGAGTTAGGAGATGTATTTTTCTCCCTGATCAATTATGCCAGAATATCAGGATTGAACCCGGATTCTGCACTGGAAAGAACCAATTTAAAATTCATCTCAAGGTTCCAGAAAATGGAAGTACTGGCAGAAGAATCTGATCTTAAGCTTTCCGACCTCTCTCTGGAGGAAATGGATGTGCTGTGGGAGAAAGCGAAACTGATGTCATAAAATGAAGGTACAGCGTCGCGTACACCACAGGTTCCAGTATTTGCTGGAGTTCAAAAAAACAGAAAGGAAATGGCACTTTCCGTTCCTCGCAGCACTTTGTATAGGAAGTTGCCTTTTCATCGGTTATTTTTTGGGAAAACCTAACTACGGCAGTTTGTCCAGTTTGGGCGCTCTGACGATTTTATATTTCACTTCAGCGCCCATTACACAAAGGATGGTGCATCTGGCGGTCTGTGCATTCGGGATGGTTTTTTCCTTTACGATCAGTCTGTTTTTCAGCTTTAATGCGTATGCAGCAGGTTTGTCTTTGGGAATTGTATCTTTTCTTGCGCACTTTATTACCTCGTATTTTAAAATTCCTCCACCCGGAAATTTTTTCTTTATTATGCTGGCAGCCATGGCCAGTACCTATCAGTTTGACCTTGAAATGATCCCCACACGGGTTGGGCTTGTAGCTATGGGAGCAATCTTATCCTGTACGCTGGCGTTTCTGTACTCTGTTTTTATCGAAAAAGGGGATGTTTTATCGATCCCTAGAAGGAGAAGGTTTAATAAAAGAAGATATACTAAATTTGTAGAAAGCAGTATTATCGGCTTCTTTATGATGTTAACCCTGATTGTGGGACATCTTCTGAAATTTGAAAACACCTACTGGATCTCCATTGCGGCGGTAGCCATTATTCAGGGCAGGAATTTTGAACATGTGCGTCAAAGAAATATGCACAGGATCCTGGGAACCTTTATTGGAATAGGTTTTGCATGGCTCATCCTGCTGTTTAATCCCGCAAAAATAGAAATGATTATCATTATTGCGATACTGCAGTTTATTATTGAATTGCTTATTGTAAGAAACTACGGTTTTGCTGTAATATTTATAACACCATTAACGATTCTTCTGACGGAAACCGGTAGCCTTGTTCATCATAATGTAGAAAACCTGATGCATGCAAGACTTCTGGATACTATTATCGGAAGTTTAATCGGGCTGACGGCTGGTTTTTTTCTTTACCATCAGCAGATTATTAATAACTTAGAGAAAAATATACGGTACTCGTATGTTCAGTTTAAAAAATTAAAAAAATAGCTATGTTGCGTATTCTTACCCTATCCGCTTTTTTATTGTGGAGTTGTAACCCTAAAGCTCAGGATACCCCTAAAACTGATGAATTGACAGTGGAATTTGCTCTGCCTAAAAAACTGAAAGAAGTTTCAGGAATTGTTTTGTCCCAAGATAAAAATACCATTTGGGCTATAGAAGACCAGGGTAATAAAAATGTCGTGTACGGTTTGGATAAACAGGGCAAGCTGGTAACGGATGTTCTGGTAGAAAATGCTGAAAACAATGACTGGGAAGATATTACAAAAGATGCTCAGGGAAATATTTACCTTGGAGATTTTGGAAATAATGACAATAACAGAAAGAATCTGGCTATTTTAAAGCTGGATTTGAAAGATGCCACCGAAAAAGCAACACAGGCCGTTCAGACCACAAAATTTCATTATGAAGGACAGACTGAATTTCCTCCCAAGAAGTCAAACCTGCTGTATGACTGCGAAGCTTTCGTAGAAATGAATGGAAACTTCTATCTTTTCACCAAGAACAGAAGCAAAGGTTTTGACGGAACTTTCCTGGTTTTCCAGGTTCCTAATAAAGAAGGGGATTTTGAAGCAAAATTAGTAGGGAAATTAAAGCTTGATGGGAAATACAGCGATGCTGCCATTACTTCGGCGGCCCTGAACAGTACTCAGGATAAAATCGTTCTGCTTACCCATAAAAATATTCATGTTCTTTCAGGATTTACGGCAGACAATTTCAATACGTCCAAAATTGAAAAAATATCTTTAAACCACAACTCCCAAAAAGAAGCAGTTGTTTTTCTTGATGATAAAACCTTGCTGATCGCTGATGAAAAGGATAAAGAGACGGGCGGAAATGTATATAGATTTGAACTTAACCCTCAAGCCAAATAGCGGCAAAAGGGTTAAACTCAAAAATGTCTTATGGAGTAAGATAAGAAATGTGAATATTCCCGGCAGATAATCTGAAATTTTGGGTATACACACAACGGACTCTGAAGGTATCATCCTTATTAAAATACGTAATAGACGACAGGTTATGATTCACCGCAAGGGTACGTTCGCCATGTCCTGTAGATATCGATGCCAGTGTTTCCGTTGCCGGAGAAACCTTCTGGATGGAAGATTTTGCTGTTCCGGCTGTATATCCGTTACCGTTTAAGCTCAGGTCATACGTAATATATGGCACAATGTTGTAATATCCCGGCTTTACAACGGTGAATACTCCTGTAGTGGAGTTGTACTTCAGGTAGGTATTATCCACTTTATTACTCACATTATAAACATAGCTTTTTGCATAGCTTTCATGCGTGCTTACGGGGTTGCTTCCCGTTCCTGTATAACTTCCGGAACTCGGGTTGGTGTCAGTCTTGTTGCCGACAAATACTACTTTTAAAAAATTCTGAGATTCAATAGTGCCCCAGGTAGGTGCGGTTCCGGCTCCGTTTGACATTAAAACTTCACCGCGGTTTCCCGAGTTTCCTCTGGTCTTGGCATTGCCCCCTACATTAAGGTCTTTGACCACCTGAAGGCTTCCGTTGACATGTAAAGTACTTTGTGGTGTTGGTGTTTCTATACCCACTTGTGCGTGTGCATTTAAAGACATGACAAATAATGCCATGTATAATAGCGTTTTTTTCATCCAATAGTTGTTTTTGTTGAAATAATTTAAAACAAATATAGATTCTTTTTAAATCATTGAATTTTTAAAAGATGTACAAACATATTGGGCTATGGGTGTAATGGTTTGAAGTCGTGGATGATATGAATTGGCTTTCCTAATCGTATTTACTTTATTCGTAATGATTTACAAATGAAAACAACGAATTTTTAAATTTAAATTAAATTAGAGTTAATAAATAAAATTCATCGTTCTGCATCATGAGACGCAGAATTTGTATTGAAAAATAGAAATCAGATTATTTTAAAAAGTCATCCCTACACCCGCAGAAATTCGGCCTCCATCCGAGCCGTGAAAATAATTCAATCTCGCGGAGAACATGTCTACAACGCTCATCCAGAAACCAGCTCCTACAGACTGATGCCACTTCGTAGAATCCTCATTGTCATTCCATACACGGCCGATATCATAGCCGATAAGAACCCCCATATTGGCAGGAATAATATTGTTTCTTACCCTTCCGAAATCCCAGCGGATCTCAGAATTGTTGGTAAAATAAGACTTTCCTGAGAACCTGTCATTTCTGAAAGCCCTCATTCCATTATTCCCACCGATGCTAGCTGCCTGGTAGAATTCAAAATTGTTATTGCTGATCCACATTGCATTACTGGAGTTCGCAAAAACAAAATTTCCTCTTTTGTCAAGTCGGTGATCTATGGTCAGTGTTCCATTCAGGGTAAAGAAATTCTTTTCGGTGTTGGCGAGATTGGTTTTCCAGTCTGCATTCACTAAGAATTCCAGGCCTAAAGTAGGAAAGGCATTATTATCTAAATTTTTAAAGCTGAATGTATAATTGGCTCCTGCAAATTGCTGGCTCTTGAAAACCTCAGGTCTTACGTCTGGAGACTGGTCTACAAAACGGTTTCCTTTCTGCTGAACCTTATTATCCTCAAAGGTCAGCTGGAACTGATGTTGAAGATTCATCCAGCTTTTTTTAGAGACAGACGGAGCAAAATTAAACTTGGAGATTCTCGCTCTGTTGTATTCCCTTTCCGTATTTTCTTTGTCGTATTTACTTTCATTAGACAGTCCGAAGAAGTTTTCAGCAAATCTCGGTGTCGTGTATGCGGCATCAAGATTGAAATCCCAACCCGATATGGCTTTTTTGAAGATTCCTTTATAAGCCACGTTGAATCCACCGGTTGCAGTATAAAAATTAGCCCTCAGACTATGTTTTTGGGTGTAAGGATCCCGGATGAAATTATTAACCGTATAATTAGCCAGAACACCTATGATCACCCCATCATCCGGGTTGTAATCCAAATTCGGATAACCGGCAAAGAAATTGTATTTCGGATGCTTGTAATTGTAGGTGTTGATATCGTAATCATCAGAAATGTTTTTCGTTCCGGAACCGTTGTACGTGTTTTTCTGAGATTTAAAGTCATAAATTTTCACGCTTTTTCCATCAGCGATATTGTATACATCGTGGTTATAGCCACCGACAAGTCTGATATTCATCTTTGGTCTTCCATCTCCTGAAACATCATAAATATCATCATCTTCCAGACCGTAGATCCAAAGTTCCTTCGTTTTCGAGTCATCATAGGTCTTCTCAAAAACCAATTCAGGATTTTCTTTATTCTTGTCTAATTTATACTGTTTTACCGTAACGGAATGACGGTCTTTGGTAATAACGAATTGGTCAGGATTCACCGTTCCTGCCAGAGAAACTTTTTCCTGCAGCACATCATAATACTGAGCCGCATAATCCTGCAGTTTTGTTTTTCTTATTTTTAATTTTCTCTGAATATCAGCAATAGTTTCATCCTTTACTTCTTTCGGAAGATTGGTGAAGGCATCGTCAATATCTACATCCGTAAGATGCTCCTGAATATACTTAGCCTGTGCGGTCCATTCCTCCTGAGTGGCGCCTTTTAAGAAGATAAGATCCATCGGATACGGCTCCATATTCATCCACTTCACATTTTTGATCTCTTCTTTAAAAGTTTTCATGTGACGGATGGCAGGAACATTCATAATAAGTTTGAAAGCAGCACCGTCATACTTACTGAAGGCCTGATCTCTGTCTTTCGGGATCGGTTTGTAAACCACTTTGTCACCGTCCTGATATTCTGCCCATTTCCACTGATCAGAATGTCTGTCCCAGTCGCCGATCAGCATATCAAAAAGTCTTGCTCTGATATACGATTCGCGGTCTACAGAATATTTATAATTTTTAGTGAAATTTTTCAGAACATCGTCTGTGGAAACAATGTTTTTGGCATTATCCAGTGAGGCTAACGTTTTAGGATCAGAAGAAAAACGTTCTTCGATCATGTACATTTCATCCCCGTAATTTTCATTGTATTCTCTTAAAGCATATTGCTTCGGAATGTAATATAATTTGGGGTTGCTGTGGAAAATATTCAGTTTATCCGCCATATTTCCTACTGAAAAAGGCGTAAACGGATGATTGGTTGTATAAAAATCAAGCAGGAACTTTTCAGGAAACGTATTGTTCAGCTCATTCCCGAAAGTGCTTTTTTTGAAAGCCATATTATTCAGGAAACGCACGGCACTCTTTTTTACACCACGCATTACAAATTCCTGTCCGTCCGCAGCCTTCAGTCTTAAACTGTTCGACTGGTTTCCGCCACCTTCTCTGAAAGGGGTAAATCCACCATTCAGGACAGCAAGATCTGCGGTAGGGGCGTCCACCGGAATTCCGTAATATTTTCTGTAATGTTCTCCCCAAAGCCAACGATAAACGCCTCCTTTTTGGGTAAGTTTTACAGGATAAACACTGGACTGAACTGTTCCCGGAAATGATGTTGGATAATTATTGACAAATACATCCGGTTTTGAAATCACCGAAATATGGGTAAGCTTTTTAAGATGATTATCTTTTGTAGAGAAATACTCTACGTCTGTGCTTTGATCTTTTCGGATATTAAGAACGGCAAAACCGCTGCCTCCGTAAGAAAAATCGGTCTTCTCAGCAATGGTGGAAGGATCTGTTTTAGAACCGGCACCGCTCACGATCTGTCTGATGTTTCTTTCTTCATGATACTGCAGGTTGTGATCGTGTCCGGAAACGAATATGATATTTTCTTTATCTTGAACGATACTTTTCAACCGGTTGGCCAGATCTGCATAATGCTGATTGTTGATATCTTCAAGACTTGCTCCCGAAGAACTTCTCAAAACGTTGATCACGCTGGCAACTACCGGAACCGGAATCTTGCTTTTCAAAGGATAAAGATGTGATTTCGCAGAATTGAATCCTGCGTGGGTACCACTGCTGATCACCGGGTGATGAAGGGCCACAATGATTCTTTTATCCTGATTTTTAGTCACCAGATCTTTAAACTCTGTGAAGAAGTCTTCACGGGTTTTGATGGTGCAGTTTTTATTGACGCCCGGATACTGATCCCAGTTGACCAATGCCCATTCGGTGTCTATAACGATAAGTTTAATGTCTTTTGACAAGTTGATATCATCGATACCACAGGAATTTTTAGGAAGGAACGCTTTTTTATCATTGAAGTAGGCTTTCACCAAGTCTTCCTGAGCTTTTAATCCGTCCAGGCCACTGTTCCAGTCATGATTTCCAGGAATAACGAGTGTTTTCCCTTTGAAATTTTTGGTGATGGCAAGCTGGTTTTCCAGTTTCTGTTTGGCCAGTGCATAGTCTTTGTCAGATTCCTTCGGTATTCCGTTGGGATAGATATTATCGCCAAGAAAGATCAGCATAGAGTTGCTGTCCGCAGAATCCAGTTTGTTTTTGAGTAAATTGAGGGTGTTTTGAGCCTGAGTATCGTCTGAGTTTCCGGCATCTCCAATCAGAAAAACTTTAAAATCAGTCTCAGATTTTATATCAGAATTTTTAACTTCAAATAAGTTTTTACCCTTTTTTACGTTATATGTTGCGCAGGAATACAGAACTCCTGCAGACAATACAGCTCGAAAGGCAATAGAAGTATTTTTTAAATGACTTTTAAAGGATAAATTCATAAATTTACATTAACAAAAATTCAGGAATGAGCATTTTACACAAAGCTAAAGATTATGTCGAAATCTTATTCAAAGATAGGTTATCTTCTGTATACTTTTACCATAATTTTATTCACACGACCTATACTGTCAATAAGGCCGAGGAGATCTTGCGAAATACGCCTGTATCCAAAGAAGACCAGGAAAAGGTTCTGCTGGCGCTGTGGTTCCATGATACCGGTTATATAGAATGTGCCCAGAATCATGAGGAAAGAGGAGTACAGATCCTTACCGATTTTCTGAAGCAGGAAAATTATCCTGAAACCTATATTGAAGATGTTTCTCAATTGATTCTGGCAACAAAGATCACTTATGAGCCACAGAATCTTTTGGAAAAAATTGTAAAAGATGCAGACTGCAGCCACTTTGCCAGCCACGATTACAATGATATTTCCGATGCACTGAGAAAAGAGTGGGAGCTTACCAATGTAAGATGCTTCTCCAATGAAGAATGGAATGCCGGAAATCTTGATATGCTGAAAAACAAGCATCATTATTACACCGAATACGCAAAGGAAAATTGGAATCCTCTGAAAAATAAAAATATCAAAAAGATCGAAAAGAAACTAGAAAAGGAGGAGGATAAGAAAGAGGACAAAGACAAAAAAGACAATTCGGAAAGTAAAAAAGAACCTAAGGAAGCAAAATCTGACCGCAGTGTAGATACGCTGTTCCGGGTAACTTTGAATAACCACACAAGACTGAGTGATATTGCAGACAGCAAGGCGAATATTCTTCTTTCCGTCAATGCCATCATTATTTCGGTTTGTCTATCTGTGTTGGTTCCCAAGCTGGATACGCCGAAGAATGCGCACTTGATCATTCCAAGTTTTGTCCTGTTACTTTCAAGTGTGTTGACGATCATTTTTGCGATCTTATCTACAAAACCGAATGTTACGAAAACCAGTTTTACAGCTCAGGATATCACGGAAAGGAAAGTGAATCTTCTGTTCTTCGGAAACTTTCACCAGATGATGTTCAACGACTATCACAATGCAATGAAAGACCTGATCAAAGACAGAGATTATATCTACGATTCTATGGTAAAAGACCTTTATTTCCTGGGAAAAGTTCTTGACAGAAAATACAAACTTTTATCGGTAACGTATAAGATATTTATGGCCGGAATTATTATTTCCGTGCTATCTTTCGGATATGCCTTTCTTTCTCTTTAATTAAAAAAATAAATACAGATGATTGTCAGACAGCGTGCCAATTGGCTGAAAATGTTGTTTATATGGAGAGGTTCCGTGTTGAAGAAAATAATAATTCAACTCAGTATTATTTTGCTGTTTTCGCTTTCTGTCTATTATTTAAAAGGGAAAGTTTTTGATTATAAAGTACATCTTAATCCTACCATTTTTACCCTGCTTGGCCTTGCACTGGCTATTTTCATGGGTTTCTGTAATTCCGCTAGCTATGACCGTTTCTGGGAAGGGCGTAAACTCTGGGGTTCACTTGTGATAGAAACGAGATCTTTTACAAGACAGATCCTTTCACTGGTGAATGATCCGTCTGTTACTGCGAAAGAAGAGAAAGAAAAAATCATCAAATTAATATCAGCATTCTGCTGGTCCTTAAATTATCAGTTAAGAGAGAAATCAGGGACAGAACATCTGACAAGGCTTCTTTCTCCCGAACAGGCAGAACAGCTGAAAGACAAAAAGTTTATTCCAAGCATTATTATCGGCTTTATTGCAGACTGGCTGAATGAGCAGCAACGGAAGGGAAATATAGACACCATCGTGATGACTTCCATGGACCATCAGCTGAATCAGTTTTCCAATATTTCAGGAGGATGTGAGAGAATTTTCAATACACCGCTGCCTTTTGCTTACAGTGTATTGCTTCACCGCACGGTTTATCTGTACTGTTTCTGGCTGCCTTTCGGGCTGGTGGATTCATTGGGTTGGATGATGCCGCTGATCGTTCTGCTGATCAGTTATACCTTCATTGCATTGGATGCCATTATCCAGGAGATTGGGGAGCCATTTGGAGAAGAGGAAAATGACCTGGCCCTGAACAGCATGTGCAGAACCATTGAATATTCTATTTTCGAGCAGGCCGGAATACCTCAGGGGGAGCTTAAAAAGCCTGATTCTTATTTTATAGATTGATGATTGATGAATGATGATTGAAGAATTGAAGATGGAGGCTTGAAAAGGGAGGTTCTGGAGGTTGAAAAACAAATTTAAGCCGGTTTTTATTGATTCTTTTCAATGCTTACTGATGAATTATCCAGAGAAATTCTCAGCGCCAGTAATCCCGTAATGCCCTGAAGATCTTCCACCTTCAGGAACTCCACGTCATTCTGAAGAATTCCTTTTTTCTGAAGTTTACTGATGTAGTCCAGATATTCTTTCTGGTTTTCCATACCGAAATATACGATGGTGATTTTTCCCGGACAGGTAATTCTTTCCGATGAATCTTTTACATGAGCTTTGTCCAGACGTTTTTTTACAATTTCATAATAAGAATTGTAGGCACCATCTACATCAAAACGCTTTTCATCCATTCTGAAGCGGATGTCTATTTTTTCATTGTAAACAAAAATAAGTGATGCAATATCCAGCTGGATCGGAAGATCTCTCTTGAAGTTGTGAAATTCACGCTCCATATTACAGATGGTCTTCAGCTGCCAGTACCTTAATTTATGAACTTCTTTTGAGGTATAAGTGAGTTCCGGAGCAATATTGTGTCCGATGTACAGATTGTGCTCCACACCGTCAGATTTAAACCTTTCAAAATAATGCGGGAAGATCTGCTGGGCCTTTACCTGACCTTCATCCAGCATATCAGCAAGTTTTCTGTTCACCAGTGTGATAGAATCATCCAGACTTTTTCTGTTGGCATAAAACAGGTCGGTTTGTGTAAAAACCTGCACAAAATAATCCTTGATCTTATTCTTAATTTGGGCATCCGTTTTCAGCTCCAGTTTTCCCTGAAGATAAGGATGGATTTCTTCTCTTAGGAATCTTTGAAAGCGCTGTTCCGTATCTGCTTTGATTTCGTTGTTCAGCTCATTCTCGAAAACATCCAGTGCCAAAAGATATTTCTCCGAATCCGAATTGATTATCGTGAAAATATCATGAAGACTTTCCAATTGCTGGTTGAGGTCTTCCAGCATCAGATTGAAACGTTTTTCAGAAGAAGAACGGATATCAGAAAAACCAAATAATGGCGTCAGGTTTTTAAAAGAAATCTGCTTCAGTGTATACATTTTCTTTCCGAGTGAAGCATTGAAATATTTCTCCGCTTCATTCCTGAATTTCCATACCACACTGTCGTGGATGGATGTATATTCACGCTGGATAATCGCTTCTATCTGGTAGTTTTTCTCAAAACTGAATCTGTTCAGGGAGAACAGAATCATATCGGTGAAAAACTCCATTTTTTTCAGCTTTAATCCGTTAAAACTATTGGCTTGCGGAGAGGTGAATTCCATGATGGCCAACAATTCATTATCCTTCATGATGGGAATCACCATAAAGCTGTTGATATTGTTATCCCTTAAAATACTGAAAGAGGGAAGTGATTTGATATCGTCATCCAGATTGCTGACATTGGAAATGACAATCGGTCTGGAGTTGTGGTTTAAATTTGTGAATGTATTCTTTCGGGTTTCCTCATCAAATGCATTGATCCAGAAATCCAGAACGTGATGGGTGAACACATTTTCGTAAATCGGCAATCTGCCCAGTTTCTGATCTTTTTTATCGAACAGCATCAATCCGAAATTGAGTTCCGGGACATCAAAATAAGACTTGAAAATTTCCACGAGGTTTTCGTCGGGACTTAAATCTTCCGGATCGATTTCTATCATACTCGATTTAAGATCTGATAAAGCTACCTCTGATGTACAATCTACCAGAGAAATGATGGTGAAACCTTTCAGAACCCATGATTTTGACGGGAAATATTTTTTCCACAGCTTGAAATCATCCAGATTTTCGAGCAGCATATCCAGTACATCATCCGTCGGAATTTTTGCCTCTTCGGTAGGGTAAATTTCTGTGAAATCTGAATTGACCGTAATCTTATAATGTTTCATGATTCCCAGCCTGTTGGGGATATCATAATAAAGAGGCATGGTACTTTTTATATCTCTTTTGAAATAACTCTGAAGAATGAGACAGCAGCAGAAGACGTAAAATTCATCGTCGCCGATATTTCTCAGCTCTATTTCAAAGTCCTTTCCGGCGTCTTTAAGGATATCTTTAAATCTTTCGGTATAGTTGAAAGTAGTTTTGGAAAGCGGAAAACTGGCCGCCTTAATTTCATTGCGTGTAAGACCGGTAGGGAAGAGATCTGCAAGCAGCTGCCTGATGAGGTCTTCATGTTTTTCGAGAAGTGCTTCATCCAGGAATCCGTCTCTGAGCTCAGGAAATTTTTTTGTCCTTTCAATTAAAGATTCAGCATAATTGACCCTGTACTCGAAACGGTCGTTGTACCGTATATGTTCAAGCACATCCAAATATTTTTTGAATGATATAAGAACCTGAAATGGAGCGTCTTTTTTGTAAAGATTGGCCAAGAGCTGAAATTTAAAGTAAAGTTATGAAAAAAACACCACTTGCAAATGGGCTTTGGATTGGTGAAAATGATCTTTTGGAACCGCTTTGTTTATTTTTCTTAAACAATAGGCAGAAATAGATAGAACATTATCTGTTGCCGCTTTTCTTTTTGAAAAATTCTGCAGTTTTATGAAAAAGATTAGGATAAAATTCTGATGTTCCGATCTTTAATTCTTTAGTGACCGGAAATAGAAATTTCATTAAAGGAACAGAAAATATGAGCGCAAAAGGGAGAACGAACATTCTGTAATTCGCAGTGTCCTTTTGGTCTTTATTGACGAAAAATACAAGGGCTGCGATGAGCAGGGCAGTAAGTAGGGTGATAAGGATTTTTTTCATGGTGATTAATAGGTACTCAAATTTAAGTGTTTTCAGGGAGATTTAAAATAATAATTCTGCATTTCATAATCATGTTATGTTGATAAAGTTTATTTCTAAGTTCTTTCCATTGTCTTTCACAAAAAAAAGCACAACTGAAAAGTTGTGCTTTGTATATTTTTACAGGAGAATCTTACAATCCGAACTGTCTTGCGAACAGATCCGGGAAAACTCCCAATGCGATAATAGATGCTATTACAAATACCGCTACGATATTGTAGGTAAGGGTTACTTTTTCTGAAGATTTGAATGTGGAATCTTTAAAGAAGAACATTGAAATAATCAGTCTCAGATAATAAGCAATAGATACTGCAGAACCCAGTACGGCTACCAATACCAAGAAAACACCATGCTTAGAATTCATTGCCTGGGAGAATAAAGCAAATTTCCCCATAAATCCAGCTGTAAGTGGAACCCCTGCCATTGAAAGCATAGAGATAGCCGCTACTGTAGCCAATAAAGGTTCTGATTTTGCCAATCCTTTGAATGCTCCGAAAGACGTTTCTCTCTTTAATTTCTCTACATAAATCAGGCACATGAAAACGCCTACTGTAGATAACGCGTAAGCGAATAGATAAAATGCCAGGTTATACGTAGAAAGGCTTGTCATTCCGAAGAATACCAATCCGATGTATCCAGCGTGAGATACAGAAGAGTAAGCCAGCATTCTTTTGGCATTCGTCTGGGCAAGACCCATTACGTTGGCTAAAAGCAATGTGATAATTAAGAATACTCCAAAAACATTAATCCATTGTTCCGTTACTCCTCCAAATCCGATGGTCATTAATCTGAATAAAGCAAAGAATCCTGAGATCTTTACCACACTCGCCATGAATGCCGTAATCAGTGAAGGAGAGCCTGCATATACATCAGGACTCCACATGTGGAAAGGGGCTAATGCTACCTTGAATGCCAAAGCACAAAGAATAAGCAGAACACCTAAAATGAACATAACGTCCTTCGGATTTTTAACTCCAAAATCCTGTATTTTATACAAGTCAAAGCTTCCGGTACTTCCGTAGATAAATGCGATCCCGAACAGTAAGAAACCTGTGGCGAACGCACCCATTAGGAAATATTTGATCGAAGCTTCGTTTGATCTTAAATCAGTTTTGTTGGCACCGGCCATTACATATAAAGGGATGGAAAGAATTTCTACTCCCAAGAAAAGAGTAACCAAATTCTGGAATCCGAAAAGGACGATCCCTCCGCATAATGCAAAAAGCATCAGTGCATATAATTCTGACTGGTGGCTTCTGTGATTGCTGAACGCAAAACCTCCCAGGAAGAATAACAATAAGGTTGTTACAATAGAAATTTTGGTGAATAACGCCGTATTTGCAGTGTACTCATACATATGTCTGTACTTTTCGAAGAAAGCACATTCAGGTAAGAAGCTTACATATAATGCGATGATCAATCCTAAAATCCCAATGTATCTTGCGAATTTTCCTTGTTCAAAAACTCCCGAAAATAACGCAATAACTGCCGTTAGGAAAACAATAATTAAAACACTCATAATATAGATTTGAGATGTGAGACATGAGAGCTGAGATACAATTTCTGATTTCTCATTTCCTAATCTCTTAATTTTTTAATTTTTAAATCTTTTAATCTTCTAATTAGCCATTGCTGTGTAAATAAACTTCAGCGAACTGCTCACCATATCGATCACCGGCTGTGGGAAAATCCCCAACAGGATCACGAAAACCGCTAAACTTGCCAATACAGAAAATTCAACAGCTGATAAATCTTTAGCTGTACTTAGAACGGCTTCGTCTCCTTCTCCGAACATTGCTTTTCCGTAGAATCTCAACAGGTAAACCGCACAAAGAATTACAGTAAGACCTGCAATCACTGCCGCCAGTCCGTTGAAATCATATACTGATTTCAGCAAGATAAATTCTCCGATGAATCCATTGGTTAATGGAACTCCCATTGAACCTAATATAATAATCAGGAACAACACGGCAAACTTAGGAGCCACTTTCGCTAAACCTCCCATTTGTCTGATGTCTCTTGATTTAAATCTCTTGTATAAAATATCACAACAGTAGAATAGTCCCACTACGTTGATACCGTGAGCAAATGTCTGTACCAATGCGCCTTCAGCTCCTTCAATATTGAATGTTCCTCTTAACGTGATCACTGCAGAAGAGAAAATCCCTGCCACCATTAATCCTACGTGAGAGAAAGAAGAATACGCGATGATTCTCTTCATATCGGTCTGGATGATCGCGATGAGAGCACCGTGAACAATTCCTACGATAGCCAAGATAATTACGATCTGTCCTGAAATTCCTGCAATAGGAAGCGGAGTGATCGGAAGCAAATAACGGATAACCCCATACACCGCCATCTTCAGCATGATCCCTGATAAAAGCATGGATCCCTGAGTAGGAGAGTAGGTATACGTATCAGGCTGCCACGTATGGAAAGGGAATACCGGTAATTTCACTGCAAATGCAAAGAAAATAAACCAGAATACCACCGTCTGCTGTACCTCATTAAGCTGAGCATTATATAAATCTGTTAAAGCGAATGATGCAGAGTGGTTGTACACATAGATCAATCCGGCTAACATGAATAACGACCCAACGAATGTATAAACGAAGAATTTCGTAGTGAATTCAAATCTTTTATTTTCCTGGCCCCAAAGTCCGGCGATAAACCAGATCGGAATCAGGGTTACTTCCCAGAAAATGTAGAACAACAGTCCGTCTAAAGAAGTGAACACCCCAACAAGACCGAACTGCATCAGCAGAATCAGGCCGTAGAATGTATTTCTGTAGCTTACATTTTCGTTAAACGAAGATAAAATAATGATGGGTGTTAAGATATTGGTCAACAGTAAAAGCAGCAGACTCATTCCGTCAATCCCGAAATGAAGCGAGCTTTTAATAAATTGTGACCAAGGGTAGTTGATCTCGTGCTGCAATACACTGTCTACCGTTGGATTAAAATCAAAATCCGCTACGATATAAAATGTAATAAGCATTTGGATCAAAGCTATTCCTAGCGCCAAATATTTGCTGGATTTATTTTTCCATGCAAAAACTAATCCCGAACCTACTAGAGGTAATAGTAATAATGTTAATAATAAACCAGACATTATTGTAATATAAAGTTAACAATCAGTATAATTCCCACTGCTAAAGACATGATAAGAATATAAGTCTCTACATTTCCGTTCTGGATACGCTTCATCGCTTTTCCGCTGTCTTCAGCGCCTTCGCCTACGAAGTCTACAAAACGGTCTAAGATCCCTTTATCAAACATCTTTCCTCCGCGTCCTAATCCTTCAACAGTTTTTACAATCAATGCATTGTAAAGTTCGTCTACATATAATTTCTTAGCAGAAAGTTTCTCCCATCCGGTATAGCTTTCTTCTGCCAGAGCCATTTTTTTCTTTTTCACGTAGGTATTTTTTACGATAAACCATACGGAGAAGAACATCAGCACTGTAGCGCCTAATAAGATCATTTCAGTCCCAAAAGGAACTCCCGAAAGAGTTGCTTCCATTTGTTTGTAGCTCTGCTCGGTAAGAACAGGCTTCAGCCATTCCATTAGTTTCGCATAATGACCGTGTCCGATGAAGTGAGGAAGGTTAATGAAACCTCCAAGCACAGAAAGGATAGCCAGCACGATTAACGGAAGGGTCATATTAGACGGGCTTTCGTGTAAGTGATGTTTCTGATCTTCCGTACCTCTGAATTCTCCGTGGAATGTCAGGTAGTACAGTCTGAACATATAGGTGGCAGTCATAGCCGCTAAAACAAATAAGATCACCCAGTACATTGGGTTTTTAGCGAATGCTGCTACTAAAATTTCGTCTTTTGAGATCATCCCTGATAATAAAGGGAAACCTGAGATCGCCAATGTTCCGATAAGGAAAGTAGCGTGGGTAATAGGAATGTATTTTTTCAGACCTCCCATGAAACGCATATCCTGCTCGTTGCTCATCGCGTGGATCACAGAACCTGCTCCCAGGAATAATAGTGCTTTGAAGAATGCGTGTGTCATTACGTGGAACATCGCTGTAGTATAAGCTCCCAATCCTAAAGCAATGAACATAAATCCAAGCTGTGAAACGGTAGAGTAGGCCAATACTTTTTTGATGTCGTTCTGACGAAGTGCATAGAATCCAGCCAAAGCAGCTGTTAAGAATCCGATGAATAAAATTCCTCCCTGAACCGTAGGTGCCAAAGTAAATAAGAAGTTTGATCTTACCACTAAATAGATACCTGCCGTTACCATCGTTGCCGCGTGGATCAACGCTGATACTGGAGTAGGACCGGCCATCGCATCCGGTAGCCATGTATATAAAGGAACCTGAGCAGATTTACCGGTAGCTCCGATAAATAAACTGGCCGTAATAAAGATAATTACTGTTCCGTCTAATTCAAATTTTGAAGAGTTTTGTGCTACGGTAAGGAAATCCACTGCATTGGTCTGAGCCGCGATCATGAAGATCCCGATCAGTAACGCAAGGTCACCAATTCTGTTCATGATGAAAGCTTTTCTTGCCGCTTTACCATATTCTTCGTTGGTATACCAGAATCCGATCAACAGGTAAGAACAAAGACCTACACCTTCCCATCCGATGAACAGGATCAGGTAGTTGCTTCCCATTACTAAAAGCAGCATCGAGAAGATGAAAAGATTCAGATAAGTAAAGAACTTATAGAAACCTTTGTCGTGGCTCATATATCCGATAGAATATAAATGGATCAGGGATCCGATACCTGTGATGATCATCACCATCATTAATGAAAGCTGATCAATCTGGAATCCGAAATTGATCTGAACCCCGTTTACTGTAAACCACTCGAAAGCTTTTACGATGACAGGCTGACTTTCAGAATCAAATTTCATGAAAAGACTTACCGCGATACAGAATGATCCGAAAACCATTGCTGTAGCCAGAGAGCCTACAAATATTTTTGGAAGATTTTTCCCGAATAAACCGTTAATAAGAAACCCTAATAGTGGTAAAAGTACTATTGCATACACTAAATTTTCCATTCCTTATCCTCTTAATTTATTAAATATACTTACATCCACAGAACGGGTATTTCTATATAGCATAGCAATAATTGCCAGACCTACCGCAACTTCAGCGGCGGCTACCACCATAATGAAGAAAACTAAAAGCTGTCCGTCTCCGTTTCCTTTATACGCTGAAAAAGCAGCCAATAAAAGGTTTACAGAATTCAGCATAAGCTCTACACAGCCCAAAATAACAATAGCGTTTTTTCTCAACAATACTCCCAATACTCCCAGACAGAACAATACTGATGAAAGCATGATGAAATAGTTAAGAGGGACGCTTTGTATAAATGTATTTACTTCTCCCATAATTTTATAAATCTTTTTTACCGATTAATACCGCACCTACAATACCTGCCAAAATAAGGATGGATGCAAGCTCAAACGGTAAAACATATTGATTAAACAAAAGTCTGCCCAGATTTTTCGTAAGACCTACACCCTTGTCTACATTTTCAACAACAATGTGATTGTCCTGAACGCCTCTGAATACGCCTAAAACTCCAATTAATAAAAGACCGGCCGTAAAAACTCCAACAAATTTTAAAGTATTGTTCTTCTTACTTTCGTCTTGTTTATTAAGGTTAAGCATCATCAGGATATAAAGGAATAATACCATGATGGCTCCTGCGTACACTATGATCTGAATGATTGCAAGGAACTGGGCATTCAGAAGAATGTACATTCCCGCAATTGAAAACATCGTAACAATTAATGACAAAATAGCATAGAGCGGATTTCTTGCAAATACAAAATACACTGCACTAGCTACTGCTAAAAACGCCACCAAGAAAAATAAAAACTGATCCATTATTTTACCGCATTTTTTTGTTTCTCGGATTGTCTTGTTGTAATGTCAATCCTTTCATTTATTTTTTCAACCAATTTGTCTTTTCCATAGATGAAAGATCCTCTGTTGGTTTCTACATCCACCAATCTGTCTGTAAGATAGATCGCAGATTTAGGACAGGCTTCTTCACACATCCCGCAGAAAATACATCTCAGCATATTGATTTCGTATACTGATGCATATTTTTCTTCTCTGTAAAGACCTTTTTCCTCCTTCGTTCTCTCTGAAGCCGTCATGGTGATGGCTTCTGCAGGACAGGCTACGGCACAAAGTCCACAGGCTGTACATCTTTCTCTGCCTTCTTCGTCTCTTTTCAGAACGTGCTGACCTCTCCAGATCGTGGTTCTGGGTTTCTGTACTTCCGGATATGAATATACTGCCGGAGCACCTTTTATCACGGTTCTTACAGCATGCTTAAAGGTAATCCCCATCCCTGTAAAAATAGCAGGAAGGTAGATTTTTTCAGCAAGGGTCATTTCTTTGTTGGAAACAACTTTTGATCTGTTTGTAAGTTTCATTTAATTATAGATGTTAGATGTTAGACGTTAGATGTTAAAAGATGGAAGTAGGTTTATTTGCCGCATCACCATATTATCACATCATCACATCATCTCATTTTCAAATTATTCTAGTTGGCAAATGCTAAAATTACAGCACCTGTAATCAATAGGTTTACTAATGCCATTGGGATAAGCGTTTTCCATCCTAAGTGCATCAATTGGTCATATCTAAATCTTGGAAGCGTCCATCTGATCCACATAAAGATCAGAATTCCGATTACCGTTTTCGTTAAAAATGCTACGATGCTCAGGATTCCGGCAGCGTTTTCACCCCAGTTCTGAGTAACCCATTCAATTCCAGGATAGTTGTAACCACCGAAGAAAAGAACGACCATGAAAGCATTGGAGATAAACATGTTCACATATTCACCGAACATATACAGTCCTAATTTCATTGAAGAATATTCCGTAGAATATCCTGTTACCAATTCAGATTCACACTCCGGTAAATCGAAAGGGTGCCTGTTCGTCTCTGCCAAAGCAGCTACAAAGAATACAAGGAAAGCGATTGGCTGATAGAAGATGTTCCAGTTCATACCGGAAACCCATGGAATAACTCCCCATAATTTTCCAGTCGTCTGACTTTCCGTAATTTCTTTTAAATCCAAACTTCCCGTCATCATAATGATAGAAAGTAATGCCAGTCCCATCGCCAATTCGTAAGAGATCATCTGTGAAGAAGCACGGATAGCACCTAATAATGAATATTTGTTATTCGAAGCCCAACCTCCGATCATGATTCCGTATACACCGATTGAGGCCATTCCGATGATGAAAAGTACCCCAACGTCGATGTTGGCAACCTGTAAATCAAAAGAAGTACCTGCAATATTTAAACTTTTACCCCAAGGAATAACCGCTCCTGTGATCAATGAAATAAACATAACCAATGCCGGTCCCAATACGAAAAGAAACTTTTCAGCATTGGCAGGGGTAAAGTCTTCTTTAAAGAAAAACTTTCCACCGTCGGCCAGTGGCTGCAGTAGTCCGAAAGGTCCGGCTCTGTTGGGACCAATTCTATCCTGCATGATAGAGGCAACTTTTCTTTCAGCCCAGGTAGAGTAGGCGGCTATCGTAAGAGACAGCAGGAAAAGTGCTAGTACAAGTATAAGTTTAAATGTTAGTAAATCCATTTTTTATTTAGATGTTAGATATTAGAAGTTAGATGTTGGAGGATAGAGATTAATCATCGTATCACCCCATCATCACATCAACTCATTATCAATTATTTTTCGTCTTTTTCACTGATTTCTTTTGCCATAGGATTGTCTAAAACTCTTAGCTCATCCTTAGGTTTTTCGTAGTGGTTCAATGAAATTACCGAGTGTCTGTCGATATGTCTAGGACCTTCAATATTCCAGTCTGAAAGTTCTTTTCTTTCGAAACGACAGGTATCACAGATGAATTCTTCCACTTCACCCCACTGATCTTTTCTGGCGGTAACTCTTACAATTTCGTCACCTTTCATCCAAACTACGGCTTTTCCTGAACATTTATCACATTTGCAGGTTGCATTCATTGGCTTTGTAAACCAAACTCTGCTTGCAAAACGGGAAGTTCTGTCTGTTAATGCACCTACCGGGCAAACATCGATAACATTTCCGATAAAGTCATTATCTAAAGCTTTATTTAAATAAGTAGAAATTTCAGCATGATCTCCTCTGAAAAGAATACCATGTTCTCTTTCACCTGTTAACTGATTGGCTGCCAGTACACATCTTGCACAAAGAATACAACGGTTCATATTCAACTTGATATTCGGACCAAGATCGTCTGCTTCGTAAGTATTTCTTTCAAATTCAGTTCTTGTCTCAAGGTTTCCGTGCTCGTAGCCAAGATCCTGAAGGTGGCATTCACCGGCCTGGTCGCACACAGGGCAGTCCAGAGGGTGGTTCACCAATAAGAATTCGGTAACGGCTTTTCTACCTTCCTGAGCTTTTTCAGAAGAAAGATTTTTCACTTCCATACCGTCCATTACGTTAGTTCTGCAACTAGCAACTAATTTAGGCATAGGGCGCGGATCTGCTTCAGATCCTTTCGAAACTTCGACTAAGCAAGTTCTACATCTCCCTCCACTGGTTTCCAATTTGCTGTAATAGCACATTGCAGGAGGTACAGATTTTCCACCGATTTGTCTGGCAGCTTCCAAAATAGAAGTCCCAGGCAAAACTTCAGTAGTCTGTCCGTCTATAGTTATTTTGAATTTTTTAACCTCTTCGCTCATATTCTATGCTTTCGCTTATGCTTTTAAGGCGTTAAGCTATATTTTAATTATACTTCTTCGTGTTAAATGTATACCCGACTCCTGCAAGGACCTGCCCGAAAACAAAATCCTGACGTGCTTTATCCGGCTTGTTATTCAATGTAGTCTTGATGTCCCACATATTGATATATCCGGCTTTAGCCTCTGCTCTGATCATCCAGTTTTTCCAGAAAACCATGTTAAGACTGGTTCTAAGGTCGGTTCCCATACCTGCAACGTGAAATCGGTCGCTTCTTTCATTTCCGAAAAGCTTGATATTACTTTTTGGAAACATCACCCCGATTCCCGCTCCATAAGACCATACTAAATCTATATTTTTTTTATGAATAAGATTTTTGTATTTCTCAATACCTAAATTTTCATAATTCAATCCGTCCGTATGCTCGAAAGTAAGGAACTGGCTGTCGGCTAAATTAACCTGTCCATTCTGTACCATTCCTGCATATTTTGGATCTGAAATAGTTCCTGAAAAATCAACCGTCTGGTCCTGTTTCATTACATATTTCATATGATCGATCCCTAAAACTATAGCCAGGTTATCTTTTATAAAATATCCCAGTCTGAAGTTATACTGTGTTACGGTAAACCAGCTTGGATCGATATAAACGATTCCGAACTTGGTAGGTTTATCTCTTGCCTGTACATTATTCAACTGAAAATCGTAACCGTTTCCTGTGAAATGGATATCAGAATTGCTGAAAGCGCCTCTGTTCCATCCGTAAAAAACAAATACCTGACCTTTTTTACTTAAGGGTAAGGGCTTTTCTTTCTTTTCAGCTTTGTATGGAGCTACCTCCAGTTTATATTCTTTGTCTAATGTATCTTTTTTAACTTGCCCGAAAGCAAAACCCGACACCATTAAGCCAGCAACTAATAACTTCTTCATTTCAGCTATGCATTTTTTTCAACAGCAGGAATAGGATCTGCATAATGTGCCAATCCATAATTTTGTGTCTGAGATAATTCAGGGTTTTTCACGTGCCATTCGAACTCGTCTCTGAAGTGACGGATCGCTGCTGCAACAGGCCAGGCCGCTGCATCTCCTAATGGGCAGATGGTATTTCCTTCAATTTTTCTCTGTATATCCCAAAGAAGGTCGATGTCTTCCATTTTTCCTTCTCCTTTTTCTATTTTCTTCAGGATTTTGTGCATCCATCCTGTTCCTTCACGGCAAGGCGTACACTGTCCACAGCTCTCGTGATGATAAAATCTCGCTAAAGTCATGGTATGTTCTACGATACACTGGTCTTCATCCAAAACAATGAAACCACCTGAACCCATCATGGTTCCGGTAGCGAAACCACCGTCTGCCAATGATTCATAGTTCATGTATCTTGGTTCTCCGTTTACCGTTCTTAATAATAAATTAGCAGGAACAATCGGTACTGAGCTTCCTCCAGGGATACAAGCTTTTAATTTTTTTCCGTCTTTAATTCCACCGCAGTATTCATCAGAATAAATGAATTCCTCAACCGTAATGGTCATATCGATTTCGTAAACTCCGGGTTTGTTGATATTTCCACAAGCCGAAATCAATTTTGTTCCTGTAGATCTTCCTACCCCGATTTTAGCATATTCAGCTCCAGTCATATCAATGATCGGAACGATAGCCGCGATAGATTCCACGTTGTTTACCACCGTTGGTCTTTCCCAAAGTCCTTTTACAGCCGGGAATGGTGGTTTTAGCCTTGGATTTCCTCTTTTCCCTTCAAGGGATTCAAGCAATGCAGTTTCTTCCCCGCAAATATAAGCTCCTCCTCCTCTCTGAACATAGATTTCCAGATCGTAACCTGTTCCAAGAATATTTTTACCTAAAAATCCTGCTGCTTTAGCTTCTTCAATGGCTTCTTCCAAAATATCCGGGATCCATGAGTATTCTCCACGGATGTAGATATAAGAAACGTTTGAACCTAAAGTAAACGATGAAATAAGCATCCCCTCGATCAGTAAATGAGGAAGAAATTCCATCAGATATCTGTCCTTGAAAGTTCCAGGCTCAGATTCATCGGCATTCACAACCAGGTGTCTTGGAACGCCTTCCGGTTTTGCCAGAAAGCTCCATTTCATCCCTGTTGGGAATCCTGCTCCACCACGTCCACGAAGTCCAGAAGCTTTTACTTCTTCAAGAATTTCGTCAGGTGTCATTTTCAAGGCTTTTTCAGCTGCGGTGTAACCTCCCTGTTTACGGTAAGTTTCAAAGTAGCGAATACCTTCTATATGTGCGTCTTTAAGTAAAAGTTTTTTACTCATTGTTTTGTTATGCTTTTAGCTGTAGGCTTATGGCTTCTAGCTTTTTATAATTATTTAAAAATTAACTGATTTTAAAATCCATAATTCAGGATTCAAAATCTTTATTAGTCCAAAGCAACCTGTCCCTGTCTGCAAAGATCAAGGATTTCGTCTACTTTTTCTATCGTTAAATTTTCATGAAAGAATTTCCCCAGCTGAAGCATCGGTGCGTATCCGCAAGCTCCAAGACATTCAGCAGGTTTTAGGGTAAACATTCCGTCTTCGGTAGTTTCTCCGTCCTTAATGTTCAGTTTGGTTCTGATATGATCAAGGATTTTTTCGCTTCCACAAACCATACAAGGTCCTGTTCTGCATACTTCCAAAACATATTTACCAACCGGCTTCATATTGAACATGGTATAAAAAGTAGCTACTTCATATACTTCAATTGGCTTAATACTTAATAATTCAGCAACATAATCCATCACAGGAACGTCTAACCATCCTCCGAATTCTTTCTGTGCTAAGTGAAGTACAGGAAGAAGAGCAGACTTTTGTCTTCCCTCAGGATATCTTGCGATAATTTTGTGTACCTGTTCTAAACTTTCCGGTTTAAAAGCTATTGTTTCGCTCATTTTTTATCTAAGATTAAAGAGTAAAGAACAAAGAAAAAAGATTCTGAAGTCCGTTATTCTAAATTCGTATTTATATTGGGTTGAAGAAAGTCTTTTATCTTTCTTCTTTTATCTTTTTTGTCTAATGTATTATGCGTCTAATTCTCCCGCAATAATATTCATACTACACATCGTAACGATTGCGTCTGAAATTACAGAACCTGTAATCATTTCAGGATAAGCCTGATAGTAGATGAAGCATGGTCTTCTGAAATGAAGTCTGTAAGGGGTTCTTCCTCCGTCGCTCACCAAATAAAATCCTAATTCTCCGTTTCCACCTTCTACAGCATGGTAAACTTCTCCTTTAGGTACTTCAGTTTCTCCCATAACGATCTTAAAATGGTAGATCAAAGCTTCCATTTTCTTGTAAACATCTGCCTTTTCAGGAAGATAGAAGTCAGGAACATCCGCGTGGAATGGCCCTTCAGGAAGATTTTCGTATGCTTGTTTGATGATTTTAAGTGATTCCCAGATTTCCTGCTGACGAACCATGAAACGGTCGTACGTATCACCTGCAGTTCCTACAGGAATGATAAAGTCGAAATCCTCGTAAGAAGAATAAGGCTGTGCAACTCTTACATCATAATCTACTCCTGCTGCACGTAAGTTCGGACCTGTAAAACCATAGCTTAATGCTCTTTCGGCAGAAATTGCTCCTGCACCGATGGTTCTGTCCATAAAGATTCTGTTTCTTTCCAGTAAAGTTCCGAATTCTTTGAATCTTGCCGGGAAAGTTTTTAAGAAATCCTGTAGTAACTCATGGAATTTCGGGGTGAAATCTCTTTCAAATCCTCCGATTCTTCCCATATTCGTCGTCATTCTCGCTCCGCAGATCTGCTCGTACATATCGTAAATACGCTCTCTTTCGATGAACATATAGGTAAGACCTGTAATCGCTCCAGCATCCATTCCGGTTACCCCGTTACAGATCAGGTGATCTCCGATTCTGGCTAATTCCATTAAAATAACACGCATATAATCTACACGCTTTGGAACTTCTATGCCGATCAGCTTTTCTACTGTCATATGCCAACCAAGGTTGTTGATAGGTGCTGAGCAGTAATTCATACGGTCGGTAAGCGTCGTGATCTGAGCATAATTTCTTCTTTCGGAAATTTTCTCAAATGCTCTGTGGATGTATCCTACCGTTTGCTCTGCGTGAAGGATTCTTTCTCCGTCCATCGTTAAGATATTCTGGAAAATCCCGTGGGTAGCAGGGTGGGTAGGTCCTAAATTGAGGGTGTACAGCTGCCCGTCAATCTGCTCCTTACTGTCGTACTGGTTAAGTATATTAGATAATGAGTTATCTTTCATAATGATTGCTTTAGCTATTTGCTTCCGGCTATTGGCTAGCTGCCATTGGCCATTCGCTTTTTATCTTCCGAACATATTATCGTCCTTATCTGTTCTTGTTCCATCTTCCAGACGGTATTCCTTCAACATGGGATGGTATCCGAGATCTTCCATATTCAGGATCGCTCTCAGGTCAGGATGTCCTTTGAATTTAATTCCATAGAAATCAAACGTTTCTCTTTCCATCCAGTTCGCTCCGGCAAATAATTCTACAAGAGAATCTACTTCAATATTTTCTCTGGACATGAAGATCTTCAGACGTAATCTGAAATTAGCCATCATATTATGCAGGTGATAGATGACACCAATCTCCTTTTCAGGAAACTCAGGGTAATGAATACCGCAGATATCAGTAAGGAAATTAAATTCCAGTGATGAATCTCTTAAATAATGAATGATTTTTTTGATGTCATCCTTCTTCACTTCAATCGTCAGCATTCCATAAGGTTCTGAACTTGAAATCACAGAATCCGGAAATTCTCTTGTAATGGCTTCTAGTACAAATTCGTTTGTCATTTCCCTTAGTTGCTTATGTTGTAAGAATCTAGTAATTTCTGGTATTCAGGCATATCTCTTCTTCTGATGCTTTCGCTTTCGCAAAGAGCCTGAACCTGCATTACGCCTTCAATGATCTGCTCCGGTCTTGGAGGACATCCCGGAACGTAAACGTCCACCGGAATAATTTTATCGATTCCCTGTAATACAGAGTACGTGTCAAAAATACCACCGCTGGATGCACAAGCACCAACAGCCACCACCCATTTCGGCTCAGCCATCTGAGTGTAAACTTCTTTTAGGACCGGTCCTAATTTTTTAGATATCGTTCCACAAACCATTAGCATATCTGCCTGTCTTGGAGAGAAAGAGTTTCTTTCCATACCAAATCTTGAAGCATCATACGTAGGGTTCAGGGTAGCCATAAACTCGATACCACAACAAGAGGTTGCAAATGGTAAAGGCCATAGAGAAAACTTTCTGGCCATCCCGATCACACTGCTCAGTTTCGTTGCGAAAAACCCTTCTCCTTCAAATCCTTCGGGAGCAGGTGCATCTGTTCTTATTACTGGTTTTTTATCTGACATTTTTATTAAATATTTAAAGATTCAAACATTTAAAAATTTAAAAACTGATCCATCTTTAAATTCGTTAAATACATTAAATCTTTTAATGTTAAAGTTTATTTATCCCAATCTAATGCACCGCGTTTCCAAACATAGAAAAACGCCATGAAGAAGATCGCGACGAAGGTAAGTACGGCCAGGAATCCTTCTACTCCGAATTCTCTGAAGTTAACCGCATATGGGTAAAAAAATACGATTTCAATATCGAATAGTACGAACAATACCGCAGTCAGGAAGTATTTAATAGAAAACGGTGTTCTCGCATTGCCTTCCACAGGAACTCCACATTCCCAGCTTTGGTTTTTTACAGAATTTCCTTTCTTCTGTTTCGGTCCCAGAAAATGGGCTCCAAGCAAAGAAACGGCTACAAATGCCACTGCTACACCTGCTTGAAGAAGGATTGGAATATAACTTTCAGGTAAATTCATTTTTGCATTATTATCTCAATTTGCAAATTTAGCGAATAAACAAGAAAGCATGAAATTAATAAGCCTAAAAGTGGGTTGAAAATAGGGAAAACCGGTAATTTAGAATCAATAAAAATAGTGTTTATTTCTTCATTTTTCTAAGCAGAGAATAGGCCATGAATGATATATATCCGAACAGAATACTGGCTAAGATTATGTTAACTACCGTGTTCATCCTGTCATCCTCGATCCGGAAAAAGAAGTTGTAGGCGATAAATGTTGCGATAAGAACGGCGAAAACAATGAGATGTGGTTTCATGGGGTAGGGATGCGTATTACGGGTTGTGAGGTACGGGGTTCATGTTGCAAGGTGAAAAATATGAGTTATTAGTTATTGGTTTGAAATAAGTCACTAATAACTCATCAACGATTACTCATTGCTCATTACTCATTACTCATTACTTATCATTAATGAGTAGGTTCTTCTTCTCTTGTGGTTCACCGGATTGTAGTCCTGCCACAGAACCTGAACACTTTTATTTTCTTCCAGTTCCGGGTTGGTTTCGGCAAAATCAATTCCCATACTGGTAAAACGCACGAAAATTTCTTTGAATATAATGGCGGTAACCCCACGTCTCTGGTACTCGGGATGAATTCCAATCAGATAGAAATTGGCGCGGTCGTTTTTCTTTCCAGCCTGTAAAAAGTGCCACCATCCGAAAGGAAACAGCTTTCCTTTAGATTTCTGCAGTGCCTTTGAATAAGAAGGCATAGTGATGGCAAATGAAACCAATTCGTTATTTTCATCTACAACACAGATAACGTAGTTTTTGTCTATAAACGGGAAATATTTTTCTCTGTAGGTCTGGATCTGCTCGTCTGAAATAGGCGTGTAGGTAGAAAGGTGTTTATAGGTTTCGTCAAGAAGCTTAAACATGGGCTCTACAAACGGAAGTATTTCCTGTTTTGACTTGAAGTTTAGAACCTTAAGTTTGTATTTCTGTGCGATCAGACCACTGAATTTCTCTACTTTTTCAGGAAGAACCTTCGGGAAATTCATTTCATATTCTACCCATTCTTTTTCTTTGGTCAAACCGAGGTCTTCCAGATGTTTGGGATAGTATTCATGATTGTAGATTCCGATCATGGTGGCTAATTTGTCAAATCCCATGGTTAGCATTCCTGCCTTATCAAGATTGGTAAAGCCCATCGGTCCTTCGATCTTGTCTATATGATGTTCTTTAGCGTAATCTATTGCTTTTTGGATCAGGGCTTTAGAAACTTCTTTGTCATCTATGAAATCGATCCATCCGAAACGAACCTTTTTAATACCCAGTTCCTTTTCCTCTTTGTTATTGATGATCACAGCAATTCTTCCAACCACTTTATTGTCTTTTAACGCCAGAAACTGTTTGGATTTTGAATAATGTAAAGCCGGATTTTCTTTGGCGTCCCAGATTTTAAATTCATCTTTGATAAAAGAAGGAACATAATACGGGTTGTTTTTATAAAGATCCATTGGAAACCTTACGAATTGTTTTAATTCACTTTGATTTTTTACTTCAATAACTGAAACTGCAGACATAATTAGTGGGTAATTAGAGGACAAATATAAATAATAAAATGTAATACTTTGGCACAGTTTTTACATCATTATGGTTAAAATTCAAACACAAAAATCTATATAAAATGACGGGTTATTATATCATTATCGGTATTTCAATGCTGGTGAGCTGGTGGGTTTCATCAAGGTTGAAGTCGAAATTTGAATATTATTCCAATGTACATCTGAGAAATGGTCTATCGGGAAAAGAAGTGGCAGAAAAAATGCTTAGAGATAACGGGATCAATGATGTACAGGTAATTTCAGTTCCCGGTCAGCTGACGGACCACTATAATCCGGCAGATAAAACAGTCAATCTTTCTGAAGGAGTCTATATGCAGAGAAACGCGGCTGCGGCTGCGGTGGCAGCTCATGAATGCGGTCATGCCGTACAGCATGCGGTAGGATATTCAATGCTGAATCTGCGTTCCAAACTGGTTCCTGTTGTTAATATAACATCTAATCTGATGCAGTTTGTCCTGCTTGCAGGTATCGGGATCATGGCGGCTACAAGGTCTATTGAAGATCCGAACGGAAATACAGCCGTTCTGGCCATAGGAGTAGCGATGTTTGCCATGACGACACTCTTCGCTTTTGTAACGCTTCCCGTTGAATATGATGCGAGCAACAGAGCGATGAAATGGCTTAAAGATACAGGGACGGTGACTCAGGAAGAATTCGTAGGCGTACAGGACAGTTTGAAATGGGCAGCAAGAACCTATGTGGTGGCAGCCATCGGATCGCTGGCACAGCTTCTTTACTGGGGATCTTTACTGCTTGGCGGAAGAAGAAATTAATCTTTAAATTCAAATGAAACATACTGCATCTCGGATAATTTGTCTGAGATGCTTTCTTTTTGGGCTAGTTTTAAAGACGCGGTCAGGATGCAGTTTTCATGAGCATCGAAATTCATAACCTTCGCATCAAATTTAGAAAGTAGGGTGAAGATGGTATTTTGCTGATTGAAGTTAAACTGAATTTCAATTTCTGCTTCAAGTTCCCTGGTGATGATATTCGCTTCTTCGAGGGTGATCTTTGCACATTCTTTATACGCTTTTACCAAACCGGAAACGCCAAGTTTTGTTCCGCCGTAGTAACGTACCGAAATCACAAGAACGTTGGTGATTTCATGAGCTAAAAGCTGATTGTAAATAGGAAGTCCTGCACTTCCTGAAGGCTCACCGTCATCGTTAGCCCGGTAATTTTCCCCTTCAAGTCCCATTCTGAAAGCGTAACAGTGGTGGGTTGCCTTCGGGTGTTCTGCTCTTACTTTTTCCAGTGCGTTTTTCAGCTCCTTTTCATTATTAACAGGAAATGCAAATCCGATGAATTTGCTTCCTTTTTCTTTTAATAAAGTGTTTTCTATGGGGTTTTCTATGGTTTTGTATTCGAACATACCGTTCTGTAACTTTTGGACTGCAAATTTACGGTTTATATATTGATAAAAAAAAGAGCGTTTCCGCTCCTTCTTATTTTAAATACATATGGTACCATTTGGTTTACAGACTTCACTGGCGTCCGTGGGAACGCATCTAAAGTAACCGGGTCTGCAAGGACAAAAGTAGGTGCCATTTGCTAAATAATAACATCCCTGGATTCCTCCCTGAACGGTCTTTAATTCTCTGATTGATAGTTTTCTTAAATTTTTCATGTAATATTGAATTTGATGGTTAGTTTAATAAAAAGATAAGGAATTAAATCCAATAAAAGTGAAAAGATAAAAAATATTTTTTTATGTTAAGTTTTGAATAATAGGTATTTAAGGTTGTTTTTGATTATTATATTGATATAAAAAAGTAATGTACATGCTGAAGAATCAATAAAGAAGCCGTCAAAATATTTGACAGCTCCTTACATTTTCTTAATTTATACTTAATGGCTAGATTCCATTTCCACAAAGATCCATTGGAATTAAGCACATATAACTTGTAGGACCACAAAAATCCTGAGGACATTTGTCTCTGCATCTTGTAGGTTCACCGTTAGGCAACTTGCAGTCTACAAATACCAGAGCGCCACCACTAACGCTTTTTAAGTCGGTTCTTGAAATTTTCTTTAAGTTTTTCATGTAATAATAATTTATATTTTAATTCACCATTAAGTTACTTAATTAGTTTCAGCTGAAAATGTGATTTTTAGAGAATTTTATTATGTTAAATTACTATTATAAAGATATTGATGATAGAATGTGTTATGAATGGCTTAAAATCATTTTCCATTGATATGGTGTTCATCTAAATGATCGGCTTATAAAATGAAAGGGTATTATCTCTTAAAGCTTTTATATCATTAGGTTTTACATTCATTATAGGAGCTTTCGTTCCGTTTTCCAGTTTTAATTCTTCGTTTTTAATGACAATCGCTTCATCCCAGAGATTTGCTTTAATGAACTGCAGTAGAGTATAGCTCCCGCCTTCTATAATGACGGATTGGATCTGTTCCTTATAGAGTGCAGTCATCAGATCAGGCAGGAAATTCTCTTTTCCAACTTTGATCAATTTGATATTGTTTTCTGTTCCTTCTTTTAAAGAATTGATGACCAACGTTTCGGCTTCGTCATTATACATTTTAAAATCTCGCGGAACTTTTAAATCGAAATCGATGAGAATTCTTACCGGATTTACGCCGTCAGCATTTCTTACCGTCAAACTGGGATTATCATTCAAAGCCGTCTGTGTTCCGACTAAAATGGCATGTTCATCAGCTCTTAATTGATGCACAAACTGGTTCACCAAAGAATTTGAAATGGCAGTAGGTTTAAAATCCTTATCTAAAAATCCGTCTCCGGATTCTGCCCATTTTAGAATGATGTAAGGTCTCTTTTTTTCGTGATAGGTAAAAAATCGCTTATTTAATTGAATGCATTCTTTTTCCAGTACTCCGGAAACGGCTTCTATTCCTGCATCCTGAATGATTTTCTTTCCTTTTCCGTTTACTTTATCATGAGAATCCATGGCACCGATTACTACCTTTTTAAAACCAAGTTCTTTAATTTTTAAGGCACAAGGAGGTGTTTTCCCATAATGAGCACACGGCTCCAGGGAGACATAGATCGTAGATTCCGGGATCAGGCTTTTATCCTCTACAGAATTGATGGCATTGATCTCAGCATGATTTTCGCCGGCTTTATGGTGATAGCCTTCCCCGATGATCTTTCCATTATGGACGATCACGCTGCCAACAAGAGGATTAGGATAGGTTTTGCCCAGTGCTTTTTGGGCGAGTTCAATGCATCTTTTGATATATAATTCGTCGTTGCTCATAGGGGTAAAAGAAAAAGCGAAGACAAATTTCTTTGCTTCGCCTTTATGATATTGTTTAATAGATTACTCTCCTGCAATGATACTGTGCAGATTTTGTCTTAAAGTTTCAAGATGTGCTTTCTTCTCGTCGATAGTATTGAAGGTATCTCTTAGAAGTGGATTTTCTTTTGATGGGTTTTTGAAGAATGACAGGTTGTTTTCCAGTTTTACAATTTCGCCTTCAAGGTCAGAGATCTGGCTCTTGATTTTTCTTGCTTTATCCGTAAGCTGGTTTTCTGTTAATCCTTCTTCTTTTAGTTCAAGCTCATTGATCTTATTCAGCTTCAGCTTTTCTCTCAATGTTCTGTTGAATTCGGTATTGATCGCGATTTTGTCTCTCGGTACTTTCCCGATATTGTTCCAGGCTGTTTTTATCGCTTCAATTTTTTCAATGCTGCCTTCGTCATTGGAAACTGTTTTCAGGTCTTCAAGAATTTCTTTTTTCTGTTTGTAATTCTCTTTCCAGTTATCGTTGGACGCATTGTTTTTCTCTCTGTAATTATTAAAGAACGTATTACATGCATCGCGGAATTCATCCCAGATTTTATTGGTCATGCTCTTTGGTACGTGCCCTATTTTTTTCCAGTCTTCCTGAAGCTTTTTGAATAACGGAACCGCAATGTCCCATTCTTCGTTGTTCATATTGTCCTGAGCAGTCTGGATCAGTTTTAATTTATCTTCCAGATTGGCCTGCTGAGAACCTTTCAGAGATTTATAGTAATTGTTCTTTGTGGTGTTAAAAGCTCTAAGCGTTGTTTTGAAATCATTCCAGTTCTGGTTGGACAGTTTTCTTGGAACGCTTCCTGTTTTTAAAAACTCGGTACGAAGGTCTTCCACTCTTTTGATGGAGTTCTGCCAGTAACCGTGGTTAGGCGTTTCAGAAGGTTCAGATAATTTTTTAATTTCTGCGATGATCTGGTTTTTCTTTTCAAGATTATCATTCTGTTCTCCTTCAATTGCGGCAGAAAGTTCAGATTTTCTTTCGTGAATCTTGTTGGAAATTTCTTTGAATTCTTCCCATGTTTTTTCACGGAATTCTTCAGCTACCGGTTCAGCTTCTTCCTTCCAGAGTTTGTGAAGGTATTGAAGCTCATTCAATGCCTTCTGAATCACTGGCTCGCTTTCCAGTTCTTTGGCGCGGGCAATGATGTGCTGTCTTTTCTCCAGGTTGTGGCTGAATTCCTGCTCTAAGAATTCTTTATTCAGATCCAGCATCTGATAAAACTGATTCAGGTGGTGGAAATAATTATTGTTAAGGATCTTAAATTCAGATTTTGCTACCTGTCCGGCTTTTGACCATTCTTCTTTGATCTCACGGATAGATTTGAAAAGGTTGGTTCCCGGCTCAGAATTGGTGTAAAGATTTTTAAGTCTCTCTATGATATTCTGACGGTGATCAAGATTTTTCTTTTGCTCTTCATCCTGAGATCTCTGGTAAGTGTCGTGCTTTTCTCTGAAAATATTGATCAGAGCAGAGAGTTTAGATTGGGAAGGGTGCTCATAGCTGAAATTTTCAGGAGCATTTCCACCTTCAGCATATTCATGCTTTTTGTCTTCCACCTCATCATGAATGTAATGACTTGCTTTTTCTTTTAACTGATTGAATCTTTTGAAATTTTCACCAGCATTGGCCGTGTTAATGATTTTTTCCATTTCTTTTAAAGCATCAGCCAGAGAAATATCATCAGTGTGATCCTCTTCAAGGTGTTCTACTTCATCATCATGAGCACTTTCACCATGAGGTACGGGCGTTTCTGACGTTTCCTCCTGAGATACTTCGTTAGGAATTTTATTTTCTTCGTTTTCAGAAAGATTGTTTTCTGTAGTCATAGCAAATCTTTTATGTGAGTGGCGTTAATATCCTTTTGATATATAGCTGTAAAGCCAATTAAGGTACTAATTTAGGTTATTTTTTTTGAAAATTCCAAATTTCCCAAGCTTTTTCTGCTTGCTGTTCAAGCATGTAATACCCGTTCACCGTTTTGGCTCCTTTTTCGGATGCTTTAATGATGAATTGAGTATAGTTCGGGTTGTAAATGAGGTCGATGATCAGATGTTCCGAAGTGATTCCTTCAAAAGGAAATTCCAGGCAGTCTTCCACATTCGGGAATGTGCCTACCGGAGTACACTGGATGATGATTTTATGGTCTCGAACCGTCTCGCTGTCGAGGTTTTCAAAATTGATTTCAGAATTTCTGGAAACGGTGATGGCTGGAATTCCGTGTTTATCCATTACATATTTTACCGCTTTTGCAGCGCCTCCGTTTCCGAGAATCAATGCTTTGTCCTGATAGGCTTTCTTATGGAGCAAAAGTGTTTTTTCAAAACCGAAAGCATCCGTATTGTAGCCGATTTTTTTACCGTCTCTGATCAAAACACAGTTCACAGCACCAATTTTTTCAGCTTCATCGCTGAGCCCGTCAAGATAATCAACAATCTTTTCCTTATATGGGATGGTGACATTGAATCCTAAAAGTTCCGGATCGGTAAGGAGATTCTCTACTTCATCAATTTCATTCAAATCAAAAATATCGTAGGTAAAGTCTTTCAGCATCAGCTTCTGGAACTTGTCTTCAAAGAATTTTTTAGAAAAGGAGTAGGAAATGTTTTTTCCTATTAATCCTAATTTTTTATTGGAATCCATACATCAAAAATAAAAAAAAGACCGAATAAATCGGTCTGTGTAGTCAAATATTTTTTAAGGTTTATTCTACAATGAATTTTGTAGAGAAACTGTCTGTTTTCAGGATATAATTTCCTTTGGTAAGTCCTTTAAGGTTGATCTTATTAGAGTTTTTGAAAGGATTTTCAATCACTTCAATAAGTTTTCCGGAAAGGTCATAGATCTGAGCTTTTGAAATTTTGCTTAAGTTTTCACCTTTTACAAATAATTCATTGTTTTTTACCGGGTTAGGGTAGATCGTGAATTCAGATTTGTCTTTTTTCACATCTGAAGTACCCAGGACACTGTAGCAGGTCCATGTAAGGTCATCCAATGCGACTCTGTTTCCGCTGGAGGATACAGGATTAACAATTTTAATCACTACGTTTCCACTGACATTAATATTATTGATGTTCAATGTAGATACTGATTTATCTGCTGTATAAGCTATAGTACCAACCTGTACATCATTGATTAATACATTAAGGGTCCCTGCTGTACTCCCGTACTTAAGTTGGGTTTTTATTTCTAAGTTCTGGATACCTCCTGTAATGGTAGAGCTTGTAAGATTACCATTTCTGATGGTAATGGCTTTTCCGTTAATAGTTTCGTCAGTTCTTGCGAAAGTAGCGGTCCATGTGATATTGTTATTGGTCCATGTTCTTGTGTCGTAGCTTGAAGCCGATCCTGGAATCATTTCGAAATTTTCTGTTCCGCAACTTGTGTTTCCTGGCTGTCCTGCCAATGTTGTTTCTGTTGCTATATTGCTCTGAGGAGAAGGGTTTCCTGCTGCATCTTTGGCAATTACATAGAATGTATAAGTAGTAGAAGGTGCCAGTCCCTGAACCGTTGCTGTCGTTCCTGAAACGGTCGTTTTCAAAACTCCGTTGGCATATACCTCATAAACTGCTACACCAATATTGTCCGTAGCAGCTGTCCAGCTTAGAGAGATGGTATTGGATGTAGGATTTGAAGCAGTAAGGTTAGTCGCAGCTGTTGGAGCTTGTGTATCTACAACAGGTGTTCCCCAGATCTGGTTAACGTAAGCCGGGTTGTCGATAAAAGGATTTCTGTTTCCCTGATAGGTATAAGATGCATTGTTTCTTGCTACTTCTTCAGCAGATACTGGATCCATTGTATGCCAGGCTAAAAGCTGATTAAGTTCCCATTGCTGAAGTCCCGGATATGTACTTCCTCCAAGCATATTTCCGGTACTGAAACCAGGAAGTTCAACCTCATATCTTGTTACAAAGTAAAAGATCATTCTGGCTACATCACCTTTGAATGCGTCAATTGGTTCAAATACAGTTCCACCATATCCTGCAGATACAGAGTTTCCAAGTTTAGATCCGTTATCGGAAGTAAAAGAAGGAGTTCCTACTTTTCCAAAAGGGAAATTAGATCTCATTCCATTTACTTTTCCGTCTGTTGGGCGGATGAAGTGAATGTCTGAAACCATTGGGCTTTGTTCGTTGAAAAAACTTTGAGGTACAATGTGTTCTCTGTTGTAACAATCTCCTTCGCTATTGTATTGTCCACATTGATTCGTTACTAATGTATAGGTATACGGATCCGGTCCGGTAGGGTTTTCAGAATAGATATCTAAAATCTTTCCATCGTTTTCGTAAAAGTAGTCACGGTCTGTAGTGGCATAACCTGTCCATAGGCCGTTGTAGCCTTTGTCCTGATGCCCCTGCTTGATAATACCTCTAAGTGCAGTCTTAAGAGGTGCTAGGGTTAAACCGGCCGCGGCATCGTAATAACCGGCAGGTGCCTGTGCTGATACAATGATAATTGTAAAACTCAGCAAAAAAAAGGATAAAATTCGTTTCATTTAAAAAAAATTGGGCCGTAAAGGTACAAAAAATTGAAAATGAAGTATATTTTATTTTAAATCTAGTGTATTAACTTTTAGTAATATAGTCTTTGCTGATCTTAGAAAAGAACCATGAAATAATGATCCCGAACAGGGAAGCCGTGAAGGCTACGATAAGATAATTTTTTCCGACAATCTTTACAGGGAAAGGAAGAATTTCATTAGCTCTGAAGAATTCCGTATAAAGCTGGAAATAGCAAAGTAGGGTTCCCATAATTAATCCTGAGATCACACCTGAAATTACAATAAGAAGTCCGGTGTAGAAATACGTCATTCTTAAATGGCTTATCGGGAAGCCTAATGAAATAAGGGATCTTGACTGTTCTTTTTTGTCAAGCTGGAGAATAATGATGGCTCCAGCCAAATTAAAGGTGGTAATGAAGATCACCAGTGCAAAAATCAGATAGATGAACATTTTTTCTGTATTGATCATCTTCCAGAAGGCTGCATTTTCTTCCTCTTTGGTTTTTATCTCAATATTTTTTCCCAGTGAATTAAGAAGACTCTGTTTTACCACATCTGCATTTTCCGGATTCTTTAATTTAATAACGATCTGGTACGCTGATTTCTTTGGTAAACTAAGCAGTTCTTCAGTCAATTCAATAGGGGCAATGATATAACTGTCCAACTGATCTTTCCCTGGAAAAACGCCCGTAACAAGAAAATCTCTCTTATTATAGATGTCTTCTTCCTTATTAATGATACCGGTTCCTGGCTTAGGCATGAATATCGTGGCATAATTACTCGTGGAGTCAATGGGAATGGACAGCCTGTTATGCAGGTTGGTTTCCATCAATACTTCATTGGAATATTTGAAACTTGGATACGTTCCGTAGAATACGTCTTTATCAATAGGATTAACCCTTGTATAAGCAGAATCTACACCTCTTAAATAAGCGATATCACCTTTGCCTTTATAGTTGACATAGACTTTTTCCTCAATGACACGGGAAAAACTGCTGATGGCTTTGTTGTTGTTTAAAACAGAAGTGACCTTATCCAGATCTTTCACCGTTTTCCCTGAAGCACTTTTCAGGGTCAGGTCTGCGTGAAGATTGGAGATCAGGTCTTTGTTCAGGGTTTCAAGCCCCGAAAATACTGAAATGATCACGAACATTGCAGTCACAGCAACCGTCATGGCACCTACCGAAAGCCAAGTAATGAACGTCACGGCGGTACTTCCTTTTTTTGCCAAAAGGTATCTGGATGCTATGTAAAATGCAATATTCTTCAAGATCTTATAAAACAGGATTGTCGCCTTCGCCTCTTAATTCTCTTTCCAATTTTTCAACGTCATCAAGAGCCGTGTCTAAATAAAAATTAAGTTGCGGAATGATACGTACCTGTTTTGCCATTTTCTGGCCGATAAAATTTCTGTACTGAGGTTTGTTTTCCTCGATTTCCTTCATCACCGCGGAACGGAATTCCTGCGGGAAAATGCTTAAATAAATTTTAGCGATACCCAGATCTGCCGATACTTTTACGTCTGAAACGGATACCAATATACTTTGCTTGCTTTCTGAAGCCTGTTTGCGGAAAAGCTCTGCGAAGTCTTCCTGGATGATCTGTGCTACTTTTCTTTGTCTGTTACTTTCCATAAGTTATGCAAATTTAGTACTTTTGTTTGAATTGATACCTTTGAAATTCAGCTCCGGTATCAAATTTACGATTTAATTATATTTATTAGTATTTTATGAAGCTAGAACATATCGGTATTGCCGTAAAATCTTTGGGAGTTTCTGATGAGCTTTTTGCCAAATTATTAGGAAAAGAATCCTACAAAAAAGAAAGTGTGGAAAGGGAAGGAGTGATCACTTCTTTTTACGGAACGGGAGAAAGCAAAATTGAATTGCTGGAGGCCAGTAACCCAGAAAGTCCGATCTCCAAATTTATTGATAAAAAGGGCGAAGGTATCCATCATCTGGCATTTGGCGTAGAAAATATCCTGGAAGAGGTTGAAAGATTAAAAAAAGAAGGATTCCAGTTTATCTCCGAAGAACCGAAAGAAGGTGCTGATAACAAATTAGTTGTCTTCCTGCACCCGAAATCCACGAATGGCGTACTGGTAGAACTTTGTCAAGAAAAGCAATAAAAAGTTTTGTAGTGAAGGAAATTTTGCTATTTTTGCAATCACAAAATTTAACCAAGTTTTGAGGTCCTATAGCTCAGTTGGTTAGAGCACCTGACTCATAATCAGGTGGTCCCTGGTTCGAGCCCAGGTGGGACCACTGAAAATCAGACACTTACAATAATGTATGTGTCTTTTTTTTATGTTGTTGCAAGATTGTTGCAAGAAGTTATTATTTATTTTTGTTTTTGTAGGAATTTAAGATTGAAGGGTTTTCGGTAACTGGAAAATCTTCAAAAATATCTATCAATAATTTTCCTAAATTTTCCTTTCCATGTTCATTTTTATGTTTAAAGTCCGGAAATTTGAATAATGAAGTTTTCCGTAGTATTCTATTTTTTTTATTCTTTGAATACTCATGAATTAATTTAAAAATATTTACATCTACTTTCAATTGGGCAGATATCGCTATAACTCCGGAAGCAGATAACCTGATAGATAATGCTGAGTTCATCTTGCAATATAATTTGAGTGACGAACAGATTGTAAAACTCAAGAAGATTATGAGTGATCCCAATCCGGACCCGCAAAACCTTTCAGGAAAACCATGTACTTCTGAAACCAAAGAATGCAAATGGTGTGGTAAGGAATTCTCTCTTGAAAGTGAATACTATTCATCCAAACAATTATTAAGTAATATTGTGGAACCGATTGAGGATCCTATAGAAGTAATCGGTTTATTTGTAAACCTTGGTCGTGTTGATCCAATCTTGTGTATTGAAAGTTATGAGACTGGAAATAAATATCAATGTATTGTTCTTGAAAAGAAAGATTTCTGTTCTTTAAAATGTGAAAAAGAATATCAAATTCATCGCTAAGTAGAAGGAAACATTCAATTGAAAGTGGAAAAATTTATATTCTGTCAAATTCCAATTAAGAAACACAAAATATTTTAAATTTATTTTTAACACGACAGATTTTGTCGTCTTGACATTCTAGTTTTGTGATATCAAAATGAGAAATTTACAGTTTCCCCCAGAGTTGGGAAATAAAAAAATATGTAAATTGTAACCCAAACACTTAATGCAGTGCAGAAAATTTATTTTAGTTCTATTCTCTTATCTTTAAGTCTATTAGGATTCTCACAGATTCCTAATTTACCAACAAGAGAACAGCCTAATCCTAATACTTTTCAGAATTATTCTGATAAGAATTTTGTCAGTCCTCAAAAGAACAAAAATATTCCGGCTCTCCCTTCGTCATTTTCAAACTCTAATGTTTCCAGAATACAACAACAAAATATGGCTATGGTACAGAATGACTTTAAGAGAGTTGAAGCAGAAGAAGGAGCAAGAAACCACCAGAGATATTCTAATGAAACTCAAGAACAAGAAGGAAAAACCTATCTTTTAAACTCATTGGCTGACAAAACGGGAGTAAAAGCTTACTACACAGCATTTAATAATCTTTCAAAATTTAATCCTGAAGATTATTCCATTGCGGATGCTGTTTTTATTGTTGAGAATGCCTATTACAATAATGATAAGAATTTTCAGAGTACATTCCAAAATGGTATTCAGAAAGCCATAAAGGTCATTCAGAGCCAAATCAAGAATAAAAATATTGATGAGGATGATAACAGTTCAAAGAATTTAGCCATATTCCAGTATTTTGCTGATGACACCAAACAAAATGGAAAAGTAGTGCATAAAGCTATGAAATATGACTTTGATGATTACATGGGAGTAAAAGACTACTCCAAAATGTTTGTTTCTAAACTCATGAAATCCAATACAGGGCAATGTCATTCAATGCCATTATTATATCTAATTCTAGCTGAACAAATTGGGGCTGAAGCCTTTTTGGTCTTGTCTCCGAATCATTCCTATATTAGATACATGGATGATACCGGAGAAATGCAGAGTTTAGAACTTACTAACGGAATGTTTTCAGCTAATTCTTTTGTCCTTAATTCCGGTTATATTAAATCTGAGGCATTACAGAACAAACTCTATATGCAGAATTTGGATAAGAAACAAGTATTATCCCAAACATTTGTTGATTTAGCAAGTGGTTATATTCATAAATTCGGATATGATGAATTTGTTGGACAGATTATAAATAAAGCATTGGAACTTAACCCTAATAACATCAATGCTACATTGTGGAAAAGTAATACCGATCAGATCCGTTTTCAGGAAGTTTGTAAAAGATTGGGAATTAATTATGAGGACAAGCAGGAATTACAAAACATTCGAAATTATCCCAATTTAGTAGGACAACTTCAGGAGATTAATAATGAATTTGATAAAATTGACAAATCAGGATTCAGCATAATGCCACAGGAAGATTATGAACAATGGTTAGGTTCATTGAGTAATGCAGAAAATAAACAAAAGAGTGAAGAAATTGCAGAACGTATGAGAATCATTAATACTCAGAAGCAAAAGGAAGCCCAACAGAAACAAAAATTAAAACCGAACACTCCTAAAAAGGAAACTCCCAAAGTTTATACGATTCCTAAAGCGTGGTTATAAGTAAAGTTGTAAATTTAAAAAGCATAATTGTTATATGAAAAAAATTATATTTCTTGGTTTTTTGACCTTAGCAGGTATAACACAGGCACAGGTTAAGAAAAATAAAGCAAAGATATCAGAAAAAGAATGGATAAATCCGCTCAAACTGACAAAGGAAGAAAGAAATCGTCCTTATATGAGTGAAGTTTTGAAAACAAGAGATCCGTTAACACCAGAGGAAGCAGAAAGAAGACGTAAAAATATTGAAGCAGGAAACCCATTTAAGAAGTATGGATACTATCCCAAAGTTGCTACATTAAGCAAAGGGAAATATCTGGAATTTCATGATAAAGACAGTATTGTTGTCATTGGTTCAGTAAAGTTCAACACAAAAACACAAAAGATTGTTGAAGTGATGGATATTGACTTAACGAACCCCGATGCACAACCTATTGGTGATACTCATGGTAGATGGATGTCTCCTGACCCTTTAAGTGAAGAATTTTCAAGCTGGTCACCATATAATTATGTATTTAATAATCCCATAAGTTATATAGACCCTGACGGAATGGCTCCTCTTACTGACTATAAGTTATTGAAAAATGGTGAGGTTCAACGTGTAAATCCACTGGATGGCAGTGAAAAAGATAAATCTGATACACTCTTTGCAACAGATAGCAGAGGAAATGTAGATAAAAGTAAAAGTGTAACTGTGGCAAAAGATAAACCAAGTGACGGTTCTGTTATTAGTGGATTAAGTGAAGGAGGGGAACTAACTCCTAAAATATTAGGGCAATCTACAACTCCATATTTTTCAGAGGGTTTTACTCAAAACCTTAATGATGCTTTTAATGTTTATAATTTTTTAGATAATAATACTAATAGCGGAGTTGAATTTTCTTTAGCAAATTATAACGTTAATGGGCAGGATAATTTTCAAATTGCAACGATGCATGATATTGATGGTTCAAGAATATTTTCTAATAAATTTTCCCAAGATAATTTGGCTTGGTCGCTTCACAATCACGATGGAAAAATTGGTTTAGATTATAAAAACATTGGTAACCAATGGCATGCTGATAAGTCGACAATGTATGGGATTTTTAGAAGTAACCAAAGTAAAGGATTAGGAGATCCAAGATTTTTTACAGTTAATGATAACAATAGAATGATAGAAATTTCAAGAACAGGACCAAATACTAAACAAACGTATCCTTTTAATGTTCAATTTTTAAAAAATCTAAAAAGGAAATAAAATGAAAAGATTCTTATTAATTATAATTGCTAATTTATTTCTAATTTCTTGCAATAAAAATAAAGAAGTTAGCTCAAATCAATCTAATCCTTTTCAAAAAGAATTGATACACTCAATAGATTATGTCTTGGATTCAACCTATTGCAGAGGAGGAAAGGATAGAATGTTGCAAGTAAGGTATCAAAAATATGACAATAAAGATTTTATACAAGTAGCTTCTGTGTACGATTACAGTATCGATTCACTTTTTCATTGCACTGAGTATAAAAGCAATCTTGTTGTATTTTATAACAAAGAATATTTTGAAAATAAAATTAACCATAACAGTATAGAAAAAGATACAGTTTTGAAAAAATATGAAAATTTTAATAATAAATACAGTGGTGGGGTAATTTCTGAAAAAAGATGTTTTGAAATCTTTCAAATTCAAGGCAATAATTTTTTAAAAACTTCACATGACTCTTTTTACTATAATAATCTTTTTGCTGATCCGCCAATGTTAGAACCAGCTCCACCACCATCAAAATGATGAAAAAAATATTTATACTTACAATCTTATTAATTTTATCTACTTTATCAAAAGCACAAGAAAATAAATTTTACACTGATGCTTACGAGACATTGGATAATATGCTTACTGACAGACAGCCTTACAGCTTCAAAACTGCCGTTTTTAGTATTGAGAATGCATATTCTCAAGGGAAATTAGATACAGAGGAATTAAACCGTAAAATTATCTTTCTAACAAAGTTTTGTAATCAGCTTGTTGCTAACAGAAAATTACAATATATCGAGAAAGATGAAGCAACGGTAAATAAGTATGCTTCAATTTACACGGTTATGTGCCAAGCTACTCCTGTAATTGTTGGAAAGGATACACTGAAATACAAACCTTTCACCTATGATTTTGAAGACGTATTTGGGCATAGAGAATTATCTAATCTGTTTGTGTCAAAACTCTTAAATACACAGAAAGGGAATTGTAATTCTATGCCTTACCTGTACAAAATTATTGCTGAAGAATTAGGAGTAAGTGCAAACTTAGCCCTTGCACCCAATCATGTTTACATCAAACATAATATTAAATCGATTGGCTGGTTTAATACTGAATTAACAAGCGGTATTTTCCCACAGGATTCTTGGTTAATGGCTTCGGGATACATCCATTTAGATGCCATCCAAAATGGTGTTTTCATGAAGGCACTGAACAACAAAGAAAGTCTTGCATTGCTGTTAATTGATTTAGCAAATGCTTATGAAAGAAGTTATCCAGAAAATGATGGAAGCTTTGCTCTGAAATGTGCGGAAAGAGCAATAGACGTTCATCCTTATTTAGCAAATGCTTTGATATTACAGGCTGAAATACATAAGAAACAGTTTCAAAAACTAATGACAGAACAGAACACTAAAGATGTTCAGGCTACATTAACTAATCCTAAGGCAAAGGAATTGTTCGATTTGATGAATAAGGAATATGCACATATCCACAAAATCGGTTACCGCAGCATGCCTGAAAATATGTATTTAGACTGGCTGGTATCTTTGAGAAAAGAAAGAGAGAAATATGAGGATAAAAGATTGTTCAAATAATTAAATGAACTTTCATCAAGATAACGCTTTACAAATTCTGGAGTTATTTTTTTGTGTAGAAATTTTGCACTTCATATGATTAAGATATAAATAAAAGGGTGTCTATTGACACCCTTTTATTTTCTGTTTCATTCTTTTAATAACAATTGAAGTATTTTTTCATCTAAATCCGGAAGTACAGAAATTAACAAGATTAGATTTTTAGAAATAAAAACATTATAAATATTTATATCTTTTTTAATATTATATATTTCATTGGTTTCCAGTGTATATTCATTTACTTTAAATTTCGTTTTCAAACTATCCAAAAGAAAATATTCTTGGGAATAAATGTAACATGGAATAAATAGTAGTATTGATAAGATTGCCTTCATTTTATTGTATTTATTATGGACATTTTGTTCCTTTATGTTTTCCAAGCATTGTATCTCTTTCATTTTTATTTAGCTTAATTTCTTCCGGTGTCATTGTGGTTATTCCAGCTTTAGCCATGGCCTTAATTATTTCTGGTGGAAGGCTGGGATTATAAGCAGACAAGATATTTTGTAGTGTTGTCAAAAACGCACCTAATTGTTGATGCTCATCTATAAAGGTATATCTAGAGTTTCGGGATGCGGGATCTGGGTTTCGTATTTCTGAAACCTGATGTCTGATGTCTGATGTCTGATGTCTGATGTTTAAAATCTCATATCTATCCCAAAATTCACCATTCACATTTCTAAATCTTCAAGTCTTATACCTGAAATGATGTCTTATTCCTTGATAAACTTAGCCGTAATCACTTCCTTCGAAGTTTCCAGCTTAAGAATATAATTTCCCGAAGTCAGGGCATCCACATTGATGAAATTATTTTTTACAGGAGTTACAGAATGCATGATTCTTTCCCCGTTCATATCATAGATTTCAAATCCGTTGACCGGATCATTGGATGTGAATTGCAGATTGTTTCCGACTGGGTTGGGATAAATTTTCACCTTGTCGCTGCTTTTTTCCGAATCTGTTGTTGCCAAATTGCTTGAAGAAAAGAAATATTTCCGCGCAGTCCCCACATATTTTGTCTGAGCTCCGTACCAAATAGAATAGATGCCAATCAATACAATGGAATTCCCGTATAATTCAAAACCTTTATTATAGACATAGGAGCTTCCGGTACCAATGATTGGGGTAATAATTTTTCCATCCATCCCGAAAGATGTGTCCAGTTCTCCATTAGCCTTCATTCTTAAGGCATACATCGTGTGATTACCTGTTCCTCCGATAATGTACGAATTATCCGGCATACGTTTTACTTCTACAGGATCGGAATTTGACTGTATCGGCAGTACAAATGCTCCTCCGTTTTTGTAGGAAGGATCTAAAGTTCCGTTGGGAAGAAGGCGGTAGGCGATCAGGCCAAAGCAGTTGTTTCCATTGCAGAAACTTCCTGAAGTAAAGCCCTGTATTTTTCCGTCTTCCAGAAGTTCGAGACGGGTATAATCACCTACATACTCTCCGGCAGGACGTGTGAAATGTCCGTTTGTTCCGAAGGTAGTCACCAGGTTTCCCGCAGCATCAAACTTTGAAACAAGCAGGTAGCGGTTGTTTTGTGCGATCTGGTGTTTTCCTCCGATAAAGATTTCGTTGTTGGCATTTACCTTCACTTGTCTGTACAGGTAAGTTGAGCCTAAGGCGATCTCCCCGTTATTGGCAAATGCAGTATCCACAAGACCATTGGGAAGCAGGCGGACTAAGAAGTGATTATTACTGGCCTTTCTAATAACATAAATTTTCCCATCGGGATCAATATGCATATCCAGGTAGTCCCCGGATTGGTTATAGGTGGTAAAGCCGCTTACAGAATTTCCGTTTTCGTCTATCTTTAAGATCTGCCCGCCCGTACTGCCGTCCAGCACAATATAATTACCGTCTCCGGCAGGTTTTACCATATTATAGGAATGGGCAGGAGAGATCAGTTTATATCCCATCCCATTATTGAAAGTGGGATCTAAAAGTCCATTTGCCGTAAAACGTGCATAAAAACTGGCGCCCACTGCCAGAATCTTTCCGTCCGGAAGTTGGGTCGTGTCATGGATTTGAAGACCGCCACTTGGCTGGCCATTGGTATAAAATGCAAAAATGGAATAGCCGTTGTTTTGCCCGTAGTTGGGATCTAACAAATTTTCCTGAGCGGAAAAAGTAGATAAACAGGATAATCCTAGAAATAAGAGAATTTTTTTCATGGTTTTTGTTAAAGGCCCAAATATATGATTTTAAAGGCTCTGCAACAAAAAAGCTTCCGGTGGTTCAGAAGCTTGAATGTAAATCAATAGATCAAATTATTTTCGGCTTATTGGCAGTAAGCGGAATCTATATGACGGCAGACTCCGTCAGCACAACAGAATTTTATATTGCAATACCGCTGTTCATTACAATACGAAAGACCTCCTTTGATCGTTTTTAAATGGTCTCTTGAGATTTTCTTTAAATTTTTCATAATATTTTAGTTTATAATTAATCACTAATGTATGAATAATTTAAATATGATGTATATTTTTATGAAAGTGTTCTATTCACTTCCGGTTTTTTAGTCTCATCCGGAATGATTAAAAAAATAGTGTTCAATGAATCAGATCATGTTTTTTTTGTTTGAATAGTGAGGAATAATTTTCCTTACAGCCCAAAAACAAAAACAGTAAAAACCCTTAGATTTTTACTGTTTGAATTATTTTTTGTCTGAACTGTATTTTCAGGACTGATCAAGGGCAAATCATTATTTTATTTTCCGCCGCCGCTGTTTTTCTCAACATCCGTCTTCGTGTTTCCTTTTACCTTCTGGTTTCCAAAACGTTTCACGAACGACAGTGAAAATCCGTACCAGTCTGACCTCATCGAAGATCTGAAGGTACCATCCTGACTGTAAGTGGTATTGTCGAAAATAGGTCTGCTGAAAATATTCATTAGCTGAAGACTGACTTCCATCTGTGTTTTAGGGAATATTTTGGTGGCTGAGATGTTATGGAAAATATTCGTTTTATTCGCGTATGAATTTCCGTTATTTTGGTTAGAAAGCTCGGCCCACAGACTCAGATTGATGTTTTTATTAAACAGATTCGTGTAGGATAAATTGGCTGAAGCTCCCATATAGCTTATATAATCTTTACCTTTAAGATCATTCACCTGGTTGAAATCATGGTTATCGATATAATACCATCCAACGCCGACATTCACATTCAGCTTATTTTTCAGGAAAGTCTGGTTGGTATTCGCAAAAAGGTAATACTTCTGAACTTTTCCGTTGAAATTATCCGGAAGGGTTACTGTTCTTCCATCTTCTTCAGCAAATGAGGTCCAGTAATCCTTATCGGTATACATATATCTTGCAGAAATAAAGTACTTTTTAAGAATTCCCAGTTTCATATAGACTCTGTGGCTCGGGTTCGGTTCCAGCTCCATGTTTCCGCGGGAGAATGTTCCGTCGTTCGTAGGAACAAGAAAAGGATTGAATTCTGAATACCATGGACGCCATAGATTACGGTTGTACGTCAGGGTCAGATCATATTTATCTGAAAAAGAATATTTCAACAATAAATTGGGAAGTAAGGTACTGTAGGAATCCTTTCGGTTTTTCCCGGATACATCCTCTCTCATTTTATAATCGATATGCTCATAACGGACTCCGACTCTTGTTTCCAGCTTTTCGAAGAAGGTTTTGCTGTAGTTCGCATACAGGGAATTGATATTATCTTCGTAATGAAAAATATCATTCGTACGGAGATTATCTGCATTATTTCCTGAAAGCGTATTCGGGATTACATTATTATTAAAATCCATTTTTCCGCCCACTTCAAAGCTGCCGCCTTTTCCAAGAGGCTGGGTATAATCCACTTTGATATAATAGTTTCTGGTCTGCTCATGGGAATTGATTCCCAGCTGATTGACTTTAGGTATATTGTTGTATGTCTTTAAAAATTCATTGAGATTCTCCTGAGAATTGTAATTGGAACCTAAGTTAATATCCAGAATCCTGTTTTTCTCCTTGTCATAATATTTATAAAAAACATTCGTGCCCAGCGTACGGTAGCGTCCCGTTACATCCTGATCCTGATGATAAGATTCAAATGGCTGATCATTCTTGGTTCTGAAAAGATCTGCATCAGAATTGGAAGAATTTTTACTTTGATAATATTCCAGAATAAGACCTATATTGTTTTTATCATTCAATTCATATTCAGATGTAGAAGACATGGACGGGCTTCTGCCTTTCCCCAAGGTTTCATTTGTAATATTCGTAATATCATTATCTTTATATAAACTATTCACACTGGTGTTTCTCTGAAAATAGGTATTGTCGCTATAACTTCCGATCAGCGTCTGCGTGAAATTTTTCTTGTGATAATTGAGGTTAATATTCGTATACTGAGAATTTTTGGCATTTTGTCTGTTATTGAAAGTCACACTGCCTTTCATTCCTTCGTCATCCCTTCTTTTAAGAACAATATTAATGACCGATCCTGCCGTTTCATAGCGCGATGACGGACTTGTGATCACTTCAATTTTCATCAGGTTATCCGCAGGAATGGTTTTCAGATATTCTTTCAATTCCTTACCGGTAAATACAGATTTTCTGTCGTTGATATATACCGTCACGGATTCTCCTTCTGCTTTCACTGCATCATTATTGTCGATGCTTACCAAAGGGGTCATTCTCAAAACATCCCAAGTGGTATTTCCTGCCAGAATAGAGCTGTTGGATACATTAAAAACCGTTCTGTCCGCTTTAGATTCCACAGTAGGTTTTCTTGCGGTTATTGTAACGCCTTCAATCTGGTTTTCTTTCTGTTTAATGGTGTCGTTTTTAGCCTGTGAAAGGACTAAAGAGGACATCAATAAAGCTGCCGAACATATAATTATCTTCATTCAAAGTGATATTTCACCAATAAGACACTTATTAGTGGATGTTTGTTACATCAATCTGAAAAAATAAATAAAAAATAAATAAGCGAAGACAAATAAGTTAATGCTTCTGTAGGATAAACCTATGCATAAAATCTATGTTTCATCTTTGAAAAATAAAGTAAACGGTCTCCTTTATTCGTTGATGTGTTTACATAAGCCATCTAATCCTTATATTTATTATTCTGATTTAATCGTTCATGATCAAGATTCAGAAAAAAACAACAACGGAATGAATTTAAAGAAGCAAATGGGACAGTTTCCCAATGAAAAAAGAAAAACCTATTTCAGTACACTGCCGAATTATACCAACGGAAAATTTCAGAATATCCTTCCTACGCCGGCTTTACTGGAAGGGGAAAGCATGACCAAATTACTCCTGCAGACCCTGTGCAAAATAGAAAATGTAACCCCAAAATCCCCGATTCCGTTTGTCACCACAGACCTGAAAAACCTGAAGCCGGAAGACAATGTTCTGGTATGGTTCGGGCACAGCTCTTATTTTATTCAAATTGATGGTAAAAAGTTTCTGGTAGATCCGGTGTTCAGTGGAAACGCTTCTCCGATGCCCGGCTCTATCAAAGCATTTCCGGGGTCAGATCATTACAAACCTGAAGATATGCCAGCGATTGATGTACTCCTGATTTCCCACGACCATTGGGATCATCTGGATTATCCAACTGTTCAGGCGCTGAAAGATAAAGTAGGCCAGGTAATTTGCGGATTAGGAACTGGACAGCATTTTGAATACTGGGGCTGGGATTCTGAGAAAGTAATTGAAAAAAACTGGTGGGAAAGCATTGACATGTCGGATGGTTTTAGGATTATACTGACTCCTGCAAGACATTTTTCAGGAAGACTTCTGAACAGAAATATTTCCCTCTGGACTTCCTTTGTGCTTCAAACTCCATCTAAAAAAATGTTTCTGGGTGGCGACAGCGGTTACGGAAATCATTTTACAGAGATAGGAGATAAGTACGGACCTTTTGATCTTGCCGTAATGGAATGCGGGCAGTACAATGAAAAATGGCCTTACATCCATAGCCTTCCTGAACAGATTATTACAGAGGTACAGGAACTGAAAGCTGAAAACTTCATCCCAGTTCATAATTCAAAATTCAAGCTGGCCCAGCATCCCTGGTTTGAACCTTTGGAGCTTGTTTCAAAATATGCGGAAGAAAACAATATCCCGGTTACTCATCCAATGATTGGTGAAAAAGTAAATCTGCACCAGCTGGGAGAAGTACCCTGGAAAAAATGGTGGGAAGATTTGATGTAAGAAAGCAATTCCAGTCCAACGATTTATTGAATGTCATACAGCTATACTATTAAAAGGACTCCTGCGGCCCGAAGGGCCGCAGGAGTCCATCCATAATCAACTAACTTAAAAAATATCTATGGTTCCTTATGATCTACTTTGGTATGGATGATATCGTAGTAGACAGAAGAGTTTCCTGCATCAGGAGTGATTCTGTAGGTAAATTCAGAACTGTTCAGCGTAAGAATATCAACGGTTCTGGTGAAAAGTACATTTCCGTTCGCGTCCAGAGCGGTGATTGTTCTCTTTTTTCCGTCCGGAGAAATAGACCATGTTCCGTGAGATCTCAGCACATTGTTCAGCCCGTAAATCGTAAAAGTACCGTTCGCTTTAAAATAAGAATATCCAACAAACCCCGAAACACTTGGATCCGTTAAGGCTACCGGATTTCCACTGCTGTTTTTAGCTCCTGTAGTTTCCCATGGGGTAGAAGCTAAAGTAAGCTGGCCATTGGCTGGTTCGGCATGAGCCGTTTTGGTATGGACAATATCGTAATAAACAGAAGGATCACTTGGGTTGGTGTGAATTCTGTATGTGAATTCATTGTTGTTCAACACCAGAATATCCACAGAACGGGTAAAGATGGTCGTCCCGTCTGGGTTCAATGCTGTAATGACTCTGGTTTTTCCCAGTGGATCTACAGACCATGTTCCTCTGGATCTTAAAACGTCATTTAATCCGTAAATCACAAAATTTCCATCGGCTTTAAAGTAAGCAAAACCCGCAAATCCGTTTACGCTCGCGTCGTTGAGGTTCACAGGCTGACCGTTCTTGTCTCTTGCAGCCGTAGTTTCCCAGGGAGTAGAAGAAAGCATCTGAGAGGGAGTGATCTGTTCCATGACCATATCGTCGTTATCGGAACATGATACAAAAGTTGCAGACAGAAGCATTGCTGTGAACAGGTAACATAATTTTTTCAAGGTATTCATAATCGATATTTTTATTCTCTGCAAACATATTCCTTATGAAAATCAAAACGTTGTACGAAATATCTCTTTTGTTGTAAAATGTATAACTCCACCTTTCAGATGTTGATAAATTAACAGATAACAGAGGTTCAGAAACAGATTCCTGTAATTATATCCGCTTAAAAAACTATTTTTGAGTATGAATAACAGAAACCGCGGGAAAAATACGGGTGATGATGTGATTTTCGGTTCCCAAAAACAAATTGATAAGCTGAAAATGGCTGTTCAGGACATGCTGTATTTATTGAGCAGAGATTACGCAGAGAAAGCTTCCTCTGAACTCGTAGGAAACCGGTACAAGCTGAAAACACGGCAGATTCAGGCATTGCGCGGTGCTTCTGCTTCTGAACAGCAGATAGAAAATAGAAAAGATAAACAGCTGGAAGTTTCGGGTCTGAAAAACAAAATCCTTTATCTTGACGGTTTCAATGTATTGATTTTAATGGAAAGTTTACTGTCCGGTGCTTATGTTTTTGAAGGAGCAGACGGATGTTTCCGTGATCTTTCAGGCGTTCATGGAACGTATAAAAGAGTCAACCAAACCCAAAGAGCGGTAGAACTGGTGGCTGCATTTTTTCAAAAAGCTGAGGTACAGAAGCTCGTCTGGGTTTTTGACAAACCGGTTTCCAACAGTGGAAGGATTAAACAGATTGTCCTTGATTTTGCAGAAGAAAACAAACTGAACTGGGAAGCAGAACTGGAATTCAATCCGGATAAGTTTTTAGCAGAAAATTCAGAAATTGCCGTGTCTTCAGATGCATGGATCCTGGATAACTGTCAGCAATGGTTCAATCTCATTGCACATCTCATCACAGAAGAAAAACTGGAGGCCAATCTGATCAAAATGGTTTGAGAATGAATTTGTTTACACCTTATATTCCATTAATTTCAACATCCTGGAAAGAAAAATACCAGGCCATTCTTGCTGAAGAACATGTGCAGGCGATGGAAAGCAATATCAGAAAATTTCAGGATAACATGCTGGAATTCGAGCTTCCGTATTTTAATGAAGAAATTAAAACCGACAGACCTGAAAGTTTTGAACTGTTTATCGATATATTCCAAAGCAATGAATCTGATGAGGTCAAAGCATCTCAACTTGAAAATATTCCTTTTGAGCACTGGCTGAATATTCTGGGCCAGCGTCTGACTTCTGCCAGCATCCGGGATGAAAATGCTGTTCCGCCATTAAAAGAAATGTTAATCGAAGCCTGCATAAAACCCTTTAACAGTGAAATTACCATTGCACAGAGAGCCTGTGAAAAGCATATCGGAAGAATGAATGATCGGTTTTGGGGTGAAATCAAGGGAAATAATGTGCAGAAACAGGAAAAAGTTATGGAAAAGATCAGTTATATTCTGGACAACAGAACCTGGTGGAATGTTTTCTATCATTACAAACATGAACTTGTTTTTGAAGTCAGGGAAAAAGAAGGTCACGGAATCCGGTGGAGCCATGGCGGGAAACAGCTGATCGGTTTTCTTGAAAAATTTCTCAACGAATAACGGATAAAATTTCAGTGCGTAAAAAGATTGCGTACTGCGCAGATAATTTTGCCTATATAAACTGAAGCTATGGAATTTTCAGATCAAAAATTTTCGCAAAACGAATGGGAAACATGTCTCAAGGTACTGGATGCCTTGAAAGACGATCCATTCCTTAATCCTGACAATAAGATATTTTCGGGATTAATCACGAAAATTCATAAGAATGCGAAAAAGCAGAACCGCCAGGAAAATTATTCCAGGATGAAATCTCATGATCTAGCGGTGAGTGCTGATGCTGTATTAATGCAAAAGGCATTGGAAGGAGCTTCAGCTTTCTATGATGAAGAAAAAGAAGATACGAAACTCACTCCGCTTCAGATTCCCAAAAACTGCTACTGCTGTAACCAGAGCTATCAGTATGCCCATTCTTTTTACACAAGACTTTGCCCGAAGTGTGCTGCAGAAAATTATGAAAAACGTTTTGAAACAGCAGATCTCAAAGGAAGAAATGTGATCCTGACGGGAGGAAGAGTAAAAGTAGGATGGGCCACCGCACTGAAGCTGTTGAGAAATGGGGCCAATTTGGTTTTGACAACCCGTTTTCCTGCACTGGCGCTGGAAATGATGCGGCAGGAAGCAGATTATGAAGACTGGAAAGAAAGACTTTGGATATACGGACTGGATTTGAGAAATCTGAAGGCAATACAGGATTTTATAGACTTTTATAAAACCCGTTTTGATACATTGGATATCCTGATCAATAATGCTGCTCAAACTATAAAATATCCTGATGAATACTATCTTCCTATTATCAATCGTGAAAGAGAAAAGTTAGTTGAATTTAAAAATATTCAGAATCTTTTTCCCAATCAGACGGAAATTTCAAGCGAAATCGCAAAACTTGAATATGCTCAGAACGATGAAACTCCGGTGGCGCTTACCCGTTTCGGACAGCCTGTGGATAACAGAGAAAAAACGAGCTGGAATTCTACACTTGAAGAAGTTTCCATGTATGAACTGGTAGAGGTGAATCTGATTAATCATATCGCACCTTATTTTCTGATCAAAGAACTGAAACCTTTGATGAAAAACTCAGCATTTCAGGCGAAATTTATCATCAATGTGACCTCTTCTGAAGGTATTTTCAGCTACGATAATAAAACAGTATTTCATCCGCACACGAATATGACAAAGGCGGCCCTGAATATGATGACGCTTACCTCAGCAAGAGAATTTGAAAACGATCAGATTTATATGAGTGCAGTGGATGTAGGGTGGATTTCTACAGGTGCGAAAGAAAGTCTTCGAAAGAAACAGTTTGAGCAGGGATATATTCCGCCACTGGATTCTGTAGACGGAGCTGCGCGAATTTTGCACCCGGTCATTGAAGGTATAAAAGGAAATTATTACAGCGGAGTACTGCTGAAAAATTATAAAATAAATGCCTGGTAAAAGGAGAAACGTTAGCTCAATGGAAGAGCGCTGGTTCGGCAAGTCAGAGGCGCAGGTTCGAATCCTGCCGTTTCACAGAGAATAATAAGGAAAGAAATAGTTTAACCCGGAAAAAACCAGCTTCTAAGAAGCGAATTATCGGTTCGAATCCGATTTTCTTTCTGTTTTTTACCATTAAAAATAAAAGCCATGTTGAAAAAGATATTTGATTTTTTTAGAGAAAACGGTCCTGTTGAAGAAATAACAGTTTTTCCTGTCAATCAGGAAAGTACACTTCATTTTGAAGAAAATATTGATATGCCCGAATCATCTGAAATTAATCCTTATATAAGAAAAAGTTCAGAGGCAAGAGAAAAAATCAACAATTTAGAAGAATACACCAAAACTTATAAAGAATACTGTCTGGAAAAGACAAGCAACCAGCATACCCTGAAAGCACCCGGATATAAGATCCTTGAAAAAGATGGCAGTACGGAAACTTTTAGAATCTATGGTGATGGCTTTATTTTTCACGGTGAACACAAAATCCTTCGCATAGAAAGTGACTATTTTGTGAAGTACATTCAGCAGGAATACAACCCAATAACCCAACTGACAGAAAATGCATACGACTGATCCCATGACAAGATATAAAGTATTCTCCGTGGAAGACCTTCCGGAGACGGCTTTTGATGACCCTGTGACCGTAGAAATATATGGCAGAAACATCACATGGGATATTGAAGAACTGAACGGAACCCTGATTCTGCGTGGGGAAGGATGTCACTTTCCGAATCTGAGAACAATCAAAGGATCTCTGTCAGTAGATGCGGCAGACTGCTCTCTTCCCAATCTTAAGACGCTGGAAGAGAATTTTACCCTTCACTGTTTTGCCCAGATCTGGGAGCTGGAAACAGTAAAAGGTCATTTCAAATGCATCATAGATTTTGATTTTAAAAATCTGGCCACGATAGGAGGAAATATTTCCCTTAAAAAAGCCAATGTCATCGCAAGAGGTAAAAAACTGGTGCAGTCCAGAATTGTCATCCCGATTAATCATCAGTATGAAGTGGAATTTCTTCCGAAGGAAGGTATTTTTAATGTTGATATTTTCGGTAACGATATTATTATTCCGCACTATGAAATCCGTGGAAGAATCAATGTTTATGGTAAAAATGTATCTTTTCCCTACCTTGAATTTCTTCAGGGGCAGATCAATATGGAATGCCGTGACAAAACTGGGCATTATTTTACGCACGATTTTCCGGAACTGAAAAAAATAGTCGGACACCTCAGATTTGAAAAGACAAAAGCTTCTTTTCCTGTGCTTCAGGAAATCACGGGAAACATTCTATTGGAACAGGGTTGTTATGCAGATTTTCCATTGCTGGAGACTTCAGGCAGCATTTCTGTTAACCGTAATTCAGGCGTAAGGTTTCCATTATTGAGAAATGTGAACGGAAATATTCAGAATCAGGGGGAAACCTGTCATTTTATAGCTTTGGAAAAAGTAAAAGGAACGTATAAAACCCACCAGACGATTGCCACTAAAATTCAGGAAGTCGGGGATCTGGAGATGCATACTTCTTTAGAATTTGACCATCTTAAGAGAATCAATGGAAGGCTGACCAATGCATTTAAAGTTAATTTTAAATCTCTGGAGTATATTAATTTTTTCGGTGATGAGAGACAGAATGGTTCCCGTCTTCCGGCATTGAAGCAAATTAATTTCTATCTGTACCAGAAAGACGATCATTTTGAACATCTGGCTAAAAATATTTATTTTAACATCAATGACAGAATGTATCTTTCCAAGGATAAACTGATTCTTTCCGGAGCGTCTTTCAACTATGCGGTTCATCAGCAAAATTACACGATTCGGAAACTGGTTTCTATCCTGAAGCTGCGTCACAGCAGTTTTCAGAACTTTATGACGAGAGAATATGAACGCCAGTGGACGAGGTTTGAAACTCCGTTTTTTACCAAAATTCTGGAAAAAATAGAAAAACTCTGGAATGGGGTGGAAACCATACAATTTGAAGAATTCTTCGAATCCACGGACAGAAATCTGCGTCTCTTCTGTTTCAATTATATTGGAGTAGGAAATCTGATGAAGCGTCTGGAAGCAGAAAAGATCACTGAAGAAGAAGTGGAACTGAATTACAATGAATACGACCAAAACGGAAATAAAACCCAGATCCGAAGAATCAACCGTTATGAAGTGTATAAAATTGAAAATAAAAAATTAGGAATTTACACATGGCGTGAAACAGATCAGTATTCCTACGCCGTAAAATGCTGGTGCCCTTCCACAGAAAAGGAACACTGGCTTTGGATAGAACAGGAATATAAAGGAAATGCGCTCACTGCCATCGCATCTACGTTCAGAATACACGAAAACATTATTCCACACATCAAATGTCTGAAAAGACAGGGCGATCTTCTGATTTGTGAACTGGAAAGGGAAATTACACCACGAGGTTTTCCCAGAGCACTGACAGCATCAGAATATTTCAGTCTGCTGGAGGTGGAAGCATAAATAAAGAAACAGTAGTTTAACTGGAAAAACATTCCCTTCACCGGAAGGTTGCAGGTTCGGGCCCTGTCTGTTTCTATTTTAAAAACTAAAACAATGAAAAACATAGTAAACTCTTAAATTTCAAATAAACGGAGGCAATAGTTTAACGGAAAAACGCACACTGCTAATGTGATACGCGGGTTCGAATCCTGCTTGCCTCCCTTTTTAATGTGAATAAAAGATGAGAAATACTTATAATAAAGGAGATTTCAGAGCCGGAGAAGATGGGAAAATCTCTCAGGAACTTAGAAAATATGGCAATAAAAAATGGCGAAGGACAGCAAAAGCAGTTATCAAAGATCAGCTAAGTGACACCTTTACATGTAAAAAAGGCAGAAAAACCAGACACAAAATAATCCGGGTGAAAATAACGAAAGAATTCAACGGAGTAAAGCGTTCGGATTTCAGAGGATTTTATTCTGAAAAAGAATTCAAAAACGTTTTGAAAGGACCCAACATTGTTAGATATTTTATAAACAAAGACAAAACAAAAAAAAATGAATATATACATTGATATTGGCATTAACCTGACCAATAAACAGTTCTATAATGAACACGAAGAAATTATCAACCGCGCCCTGGATAATGGGGTAGAACAAATGATCCTCACCGGAACAAGCGTACGCGGAAGTAAAGAATCTGCTGAAATTGCAGAAGAATATCCTGAGATTTTATTTTCTACAGCAGGAATTCATCCCCACGATGCCAAATCTTTTAACCAGGAAAGTATCCAGGAACTTAGAAACCTTTTGACATCCGATCAGGTGGTATCGGTAGGCGAGTGCGGACTGGATTTTGACCGGGATTTTTCGCCCAGACCTGTTCAGGAAAAATGCTACAGAGCCCAGCTGGAATTAGCCGTTGAGGTTGACAAACCCCTTTTCCTGCATGAGAGATCAGCTTTCAAAAGATTTAATGAAATTACTGATGAATACCTTTCCGGATTGCCGGAAGCGGTTGTTCATTGCTTCACCGGAACATTGGCGGAAGCCAGAATTTATCTTGACAAAGGATTTTATTTAGGATTTACAGGCGCGATAAGTGATGAGAAAAGATTTAAACAGCTGGAAGACGTGATCAAATATACCCCGCTGGACCGGATGATGATAGAAACAGACGCGCCGTTTATGCTTCCGAAAAATATGCCGCGAATGCAGAACCGCCGGAACGAACCGTCTTTTCTACCTTATGTGGCACAGACGATCGCTCACTGGAAGAAGATGAGTATTTCTGAAGTCGCAGAGGAAACCACGGAAACCGCCAGGAATTTTTTCAAGCTATAAAAAAGAGCTCTACTGATGAAGTAAAGCTCTTTTTTTATGATGAAACTGCAAAACCACAGCTTAACTTTCTTTTCTGTTAAAGACTTTTTATCGCAGATTCCAAAGCCAGTTCCATCATCGGTTTAAGGGCTTTTTCTCTTTCGTCAGCAGAAATTTTTTCGTGGGTAGGAATAATATCAGTTACCGTAAGAATAGTCGCTGCGTTTTTTCCTAAATGCTGTGCATTCGCGAATAATCCGAAAGCTTCCATTTCTACAGCAGGACAGTTGTATTTCGTCGCAATGGCAGGAACATTAGGATCTTTTCTGTAGAAAATATCGCTGCTGTGTACATTGATCGCTTTGGTGGCTAAAGAAAGCTCCTGAGCCGTTTCATTAATGGTTCCGAAAATATTTCCCTGGTGAGGAAGAATATCATCTTCAATTTCCCATGCATATTTTGCATATGTACTTTCGCTGGCTGCATTTTCAATATTTAAAATATCAAAAAGTTTAAGGTCAGTCGTATAAGCTCCGCACGTCCCGATTCTGATGATGGTATCTACTTCATACTCCGTAAATAATTCAAAAGAATAGATCCCGATGCTCGGAAAGCCCATTCCGCTGGCGCCTACAGTGATCTCTTTTCCTTTGTAAAGACCTGTATAATAAAAGATTCCTCTTGTTTTGCTTACCAGTTTAGCATTTTCCAAATAATTTTCAGCAATATATTGTGCACGAAGCGGATCCCCCGGCTGCAATACTACTTTAGCAATTTCTCCTTTTTTTGCACTGATGTGAATACTCATAATGTTATTTTGAAGGGACAAAGATAGCAACTTTTAGATTGAAATATTCAAAGGTTTGTTTCTCAATAGACTAAGTTTTTTAAGCATGAATTTCTATCATCTGAAAAGGTCTAGCGTATGGTAAAAAGAATCAATAATTTAATGCTCCAAACAACCATCATACGTTTCCAAAACCGATGAGGTTTAATCAACAATAATAATTAACAGAGAAACTAGAGTACCTTTTATTAATGCCAATAGAGTTTTAAAATAGAATAACACAGAAGAAGTATGGACAGCATCTCCTTCTTACTTTAGTAAAAGTTAAAAGATAGACCATAATGAAAATTGAACATATCGCTTCTTGGGTAAAAGATCTGGAAAAGGTCAGAGAATTTTATGAGAAATATTTTGGAGCTGTTTGCAACGAGAAATACCATAATCCCGTAAAACATTTTCAGTCCTATTTTTTAAGTTTTGATAACGGATGCCGCCTCGAAATCATGACCCGACCTGATATACAGGAAAGTGGAAATACGTACGATTCCCAGCAATACGGAATTATTCACCTTGCATTCTCTACGGGAAGTAAAGAAAAAGTAGATGAGCTCACTGAAACTTTAAGAAAGGACGGTTATACAATTGCCGGAGAACCTCGTACAACAGGTGATGGTTATTATGAAAGTGTCATTTTAGATCCTGAAAACAACATCATTGAAGTAACAGAGTGATTTTGATCTGAAAGAACATTTTAGTTTAGGGTTTCGGGCCGCGTCGAAGACGCGGCCCGAAACCCTAAACTCTAAATCATCTGCACGATTTGCTCAATGCGAGAAAAAAAACAGAAAAAAGACTTTTATTATTAATTCGATCAACATATTTATTAATTATTCACCCCAAATATTATTTAACTGTCAATCATTCAGATAAAAATTTTATTCTCTGCGAAATAGTTTTATTTTTGTTAGATGATGGAAACCAAGTCCCCATTTCTAGATACTATTTTTCTGCTGCGAAACAGCGGGTCCATTACTGTATTTTCGAACCTGCAGGAAATTTCTAAAATGGAAGAGCAGGAAGCAGGAGATTATTTTGAAGCAGAGTTCGAAAAAGAGAGATTGGAATTTTTATCTGGTGATCTGAATTGCAATAAAGAAGCTGCAGTTTGGGGAGCTAAAGTTTTATATCACAGTGCTCAGCTCTGTCTTATCCGGGAAAATACATCAAAAGATCTGGATAAACTGATTCCGAAGATGAAAATAACCACTGATGTTTCTTCCGTTTTGTCTGCTGATTTATCATTGAGGTTTTTACCACAGATCGCTTCCGTATTGCAAACCGCAGATCCGTATGACCCGTTGGTGAAAATTTTGGAAGATATTCTCACGCAGTTTCATTATTCCGGAATAGGATATCCGCTGAATCTGGAGAAAATCAACTGGGAAAAAGAGCTTCAGGATAAGGTTTATAGAAAATTATATCTTGAAAGGATCGTTGAAAAGAAAGCCTATTCGTTGGCAGAAATTCCCTATATTAATAAATTGCTTATGGCAGATTTTGGACTTCATAAGGATATTTACTGGCGGGATTTAAAAATAGTTGCTCATGGAGATTAATACTGCAGTTGCATTAGGAGGAATAGTTGCTTCCTACTTTTTTGTGTTCTGTATTTTGGCATATTATGCCAATATTTTGATGTTTAAAACGAAAGTGAATGAGATTTGGATGTTCATGTCCTTTTCAAAACCCTTGTATGCCTACACCATAAAAAATGATCTCAGAATTAAGTTTGGCTATATTCCCCTTTCCAGCCTTGTGAAAACAGATTCAGGAGGGGAAGTGGGGCTTAATGATGATGAACTGAAGAAATATGACAGGCGGACTATGAAAAATGCCTTTATTTTTCATGGAATGATGGGAACTATCCTCAACGTTTTAATTGTTGCTGTCAGTTGGATTTCAGGGTATGATTCCCTTGTGATTTTTAAAGATTTCGGAACCCATATCTGGCTGCTGTTTTCAGGAAAGAATGACTTTTCTGGGTTTGTAAATTTTATTCACAGCCAATACACCGCATACGGGAAGCATTTTTTTATTTTTTTAAGTGTGGGAATATATTTTATTTTTATCTCACTGGTCATGATGATTTCCTCACTGTATTCCTTCCTATCGGCGCTTATGGGCCTTGTGATAATAGTTGGATACTTTGTTGTAGGCTTTAAATTTCTAGAACTTCCATTTACTTTTTATATTGATCTTATTCTTTCACTGATTGTAATTGGATTTATATACTTTTTACTGTTAAGATTTTTCATTAAATAAATACTAATGACTCAAAATATCACAAAACTCAATACCGTTCTCAACTACGTAAAAGACACCTTCGTAGGAAAAAATGATGTCGTAGACCTGCTGGGAATATGTCTTCTGGCCAAAGAAAACGCGTTTTTATACGGACCACCGGGAACCGCAAAATCTGCGATTGTAAGAACGCTGTCCAAAACAGTGAAAGACGGCAAAAACTTTGAATATTTGCTGACCCGTTTCACAGAACCGAACGAAATTTTCGGACCATTTGATATCAGAAAATTAAAAGAAGGTGAGCTTCTTACGAATACCGAAGGCATGATGCCGGAAGCTTCACTGGTTTTCCTGGATGAGATTTTCAATGCCAATTCTGCCATCCTGAATTCACTGCTGATGGCTCTGAACGAGAAAATTTTCAAAAGAGGAAAAGAAACAAAACATTTACCAGCGCTTATGTTTGTTGGAGCCAGTAATGTTCTTCCCGAAGATGAATCTTTGAACGCATTATTTGACCGTTTTCTGGTGAGAATTAATGTTGATTATGTAAATCCTGATCTGCTTCAGCAAGTACTTCTTGCCGGAAGAAAGCTCGAAAACGAAACGGTAACTGATATTCCGGAAATTCTGACAGACGAAATCAGAGAACTTCAGAATCTGTGTAAAGCAGTAGATCTGAGACCTATTTACGAAGTCTATTTAAATACGATCATCAGCTTAAGAAATACGGGAATTGCCATTTCAGACCGTAGAGCGGTAAAACTTCAGAACCTGATCGCGGCCAGCGCTCTGATCTGCGGAAGAAATGAAGCCGTGCTTTCTGATCTTTGGGTACTGAAAAATATCTGGGACACAGAAGAACAGATCGAAATCCTGGAAGGGATCATCAACAGAACCATTGAAAAAGATGACAACCCGAAATCCCATCCACAGGCGATGCAGAACAAAACTCCGAATCCGGAGGAAGTAATGAAGGATGTAAAAATTCTCGTGGAAAAATGGAACAGCGGAACGTTGAGTTTTGAAGAACAGAATGTGATCAAAGATAAATTGAGATACCTGCAGACCCGTTGCGACTGGATCAGAAATCCGGAGCAGAAGCAGTATATCCAGCAAGAAATTGAGAGCTTATGGCAGAAGATCCTTCAAACGGTATAAAAGAATTCTGGGCAGAACTTCCCCGCGCCGATGAAGATTTTCTGGGCGCCATCCGGGACTGGAAAAATGTACAGATTGCAGTAGACGACGAGACGGTTTGGCTGAAGGGCTTCACCGAAGAGCAGGCTGTATCCGCAGATATCCAGCAGCTGCCTAATTTTATGCTTTACGAACTGCGCGACGGACTTTTGTTCAAAAAAGAAGCATTGGTACCCAGCAAAAAGATGAGAACAGCTTTGCTTTGGTCGCCAATAGATAAAGCATTACGACTTACGTTTCCTGCTTCCAACAATAATTATTTTGGAATCAGCGAAAAGGTGGAAGTCAGATTGAAACCGGGGAATGAAGAACAGCCTGCCATTGCATTGTTAAGTTCAATAACAGAAATTAAAGACAGTATTCCTGCACAGCCGAATTTCAAACTGGATAAAATAGAATGGGCAGTGATTGATGATAAAGCATTGTTTCTGGGAACACCGCTGTTGAGTCTGCCCGGAAAAACCTACTGGACCAGAGACGGTCATCTTTTGCCTTCAGGTTTTGATTTCGAATTTAAAAATTTGAGTTCACTCCTGCAGCAGCAATATAACAAAGCGTCGGACAAATGGCTGTTATGGAAAGAAGACGGAACTTATCTTCCTGTGAAAAAAGAAGATTTCCGGAAACTGTCTGTAAGCTCATTCCACCTTACTGAAAAAACAAAAGAATGGATTTAAACGAATATTTCCAGTCATACGAAAACTACTTTTGGGAGTGGGAGACCGACGAGGATATCGCCGGTGATTCCGGGTACCATGATCATAATCTCATCTCGATTCCGGGCGTTGGGGCCATAGCCTACAGACCTTATGTGATGGAGATATTGAAAGAGCTACAACCGCAGGGATGGCCTCCTTTTGGTGCATTACTAATGGTTTTATATGCCATGCAGGACGGTTATACAGATTTTGCAGGTCCTCTGAAACATACGGCTAATTTTCACAGCATTGGAAATTTCGACTTCACCGCCGAGAAGAGTATTGAGTTTCTTGAAAAGTTGAAATCATTAAACAGAGTTTATAAGCATGGACAAAACAGGATCGTTCTGTTTCAGACCCTTTTTCAGGATGCACACAATAGGATCGCTCCCGGTAAAGCAGAAATGATCCTGACGATTTACCACAAAAGACCATACATCTTGGCAGCAAGTGCGGAGAAGAAATATGCAGGACCGTCCGCCATCAACAGAGACTTAAGCGCATTAGACCTGTTGAATGAAAAATTCCCAACAGTACAGTCTATTATTGATGCCATGAAGGATCACATCGACGAGCCTGAGCTGGACGATGAACTTGTAGAAGAAGAAACTACGGTAGAAACCGATAAAGATTTTATCCAGCAACTAATCGAAGAGCCGAAAACCTTTCAGGTAGGAAGTCTGATAAAAAGAATCTGGAGCGGACTGAGAATTCCGATGCGTCATTTATCTCCCGGGGAACAGCCCATCGGAGGAATTTCCGATATGGCGAATAAAGGTGATCTCCATAGAATGCTGCTTTCTGAATTTGCCAATGAAGATGAAGTGTTCATGAACCGTATCGCGAATAATGAAGCCTTGTACATCCAGAGAGAGATTCCGCCGGAAGAAAATATATTTGAAAGAGCGATTTTAATAGATACTTCCCTGAGAAACTGGGGAACGCCTAAAGTATTGGCGTTTGCATCAGCTATTGCGGTAATCAGACATCCGAAAGCCCATTCGGAGTGTAAGGTTTTTGCATTAGGACAGGCCGGATTGTCGGTATCTCTCGATAAAACGGAAGACGTTATTGAAAACCTGAATCAGGTGAGTCCGATTCTGGAAGTTTCGGAAGCACTTGGGAAGTTTTTTAATGAGGACCATCCTGAAAAAGACCTTGAAGTATTCTTCATTACTAATCAGGAAAACCTTGCTGATGAAAAAGTGCGGAAAGTGATCCACGAAAACAGGGACCGCCTGAAATTTCTGATCACGACTTCCTCAGATGGCGAACTGAATTTTTATAAACATCATAAAGGAGCCCGGAAACATATTCAAAAGATAAAACTCCCATTACAGGAATTGTGGGCCAATCCGCCACAGCGTAAATTGAAAGCGACGACCATTAATGGCAAAAAAACGGATCTTCCACAAAATTATCCGATCCTGTTTCCGACTCCGTCCAATAAAATTGCCCAGTTTTTATACGAAGGTGAATTTTATATTTTAAGTTCAAAGAAGCAATTGCTGAAAACATATCTTTCCGATAACTATTATGACCGCAGCTCTTACGACTACTACAAAACATATCATGGATGCGAAGTCCTGATTGAAGATATTTCCGTAAAACCGAGAGGACAGTTTGCCCTGGCAAAAAATAAGCAGCAACAGTTTATCCTCTGCCAGTATCAGCCGGATAAAAAACTCATCTCCAAACTGAATCTGAATACAAAAGAATATTCTGAATTCAACGTTACAGGATTGAATATCCCGAGCTCGTACCATTTGATCTATTTCAGCAGGAACTTTTATCTGCATCAGCCTACAAATTCTTCCCTTTACAAAATCAGTCTGGAAGGAAATATATCGGTAGAATCCGTTTTTAATGATGACCGTGAAATAGACAAGAATATTGCAAAAGCTGAAACCGAAGTCGCCAAGCTGAACCGAAGCGGAATGAAAATCATCAGCAATTTCAACCGGATGGGAATCAATGAAAATAATAATCTGGTGATCTCAGGAAATGAACTTTGCAGGTTGTATGACAATTCACTGAACCTTTACAAAAACAGATTTACAGTGAAGATTCTTGCTGAACAAAACAAAAATAAATTTACATTTCAGGACGGAAGCGAGATCATTACGGATCCCCGTGGAATGCTTACTTTTAATAGCAGCAATACCGGAATTCCCACATTTTATATTCCCTCCACGGAATATGGTTTCCTGGCATTGTCTACGATTACGGAGTATGGCGGTTCAGAATATTATCTTCCGAAACAGACGCTTTTGAAAGTAAAAACCCTGGAAGAAATGTATTCCCAGTATTTAACCGCATTTATTGATCAGATTTTGGATTATGGAGCTTAGAATAAAACCTTTTCCGAAAAACAGCTATCCTAAGAAAGGGGTTTTGATCAAAGATCCGTCCCCGAAGGTATGGCTTAACGAAATGGAAATATTGGGACTCGATCTCAATAAAGTAAAATCCTATGCGATTCCGGCGGATCAGCCTAATGTTCTGTACGGATGTCTGCTGGTATTTTATCATGAAGCTCCTCAGGAAATTGGAAAGAATGCCTATTTTCAGTGTGTAGACGATCAACTATTTATCCCTGAAAATACGATATTTTATCCAAAGATCAATCCTGAAGACTGGCAGTCAGCGGGGGCTAAATTAATGATCATACATCCTGAATTTGGGTTCGTCAAACTGTCAGAAGAAATAGACTGGCTTTCTATGGTGCAGGAACCTGAAATAGCACAGGGTAAAGTAAGAAAACCTTCGAATGGTGTGAAAATCCCTCTACATATTGAGAGTTTTACGGTTGAGATGGATGACGAAAAAATTCTGGCGGCCCTCCAGCAACCGAAGAACGAAGAAGAATGGATGAAAAACCTGCCTTTTGATCTTAAAAAAGTCATGGCCGGGAATAAAAAAGAGATTGAGAAGTATTTACAATATATAGAAAAATATCCTGACAGAGCGGTAGAACTGGGCGTACCATTGGATATTATGGGAACTTCCCGTGGTGATGGCTTTGGAAACTTTACGTTTGGAAACAGCTGGCTGGATACCCTGTTCGGAGGCTCCGGAGATAAAAAAGAAACCGCAGGAACCCGCAATTTCCGCAGAATATTCTGGGCTGTTGTCGTAATCGCGATACTATTCAGGATTTTTATGCCTTCAGATAAAGACAAGACGCTGAAAGAAGATTTTCTCGTTTCATCCGGTAAAATTATGAACGGTGCTGATAAAACCCGCGCTGATATGATCGCATATCAATCCGGAGTGACGGATATTGATATGAAAATTGATTCCATTTACGGAAAAACAAGAAAAAAACTATCCCGTGAATATTCTGCAGCCGGTGCTGCCATGTCAAAAGATCAAAACGAAAGGGAACAATATAAAAAAGCAGGAGGGAGAAATCTAGGAGAAGTTGGTAACGACATCGAAAAGCTCAACAGCAGAGAACAGAACAGCAGAGATTCCCTGAAAATCGTTTACTCAAAAAAGATAACGAAACATCTGGTTCAGCAGGAAGCCCCGATGAAACGCCGCATTACGGATTCCCTGAAACAGTACAGTAAAGGAAAGCCTGTGAATGGAGAGATTGTGAAATTTGTTTTAAAGAAAAAGCAGGTGCTCATGGCAGATTCTCTTGGAAAACTGTACGGAACGCTTGATATGATGGAGCTTCCTCCGTCTCCGATTAAAGATTCAAAAATTGGAAAGCTGGAGTCCGGCGAGAGCAGTTCACCTGAAAAAACAAAAGTTTCGGATATCTTCTATCTTGTGATTTTTATGTTTGGGGCGGTGGGAATCTATTCTTTCATCTTCAAAAGGAAATCATTAAACCTTGGAGGAGACAGCGTGCCGCTTTGGGTAAAGATTATTTTGTCGGTATTCCTTGTTTCCATGCTGGTGTATCTTTTTTATCCACTGATAAAAATGTTCGGCTACAACTGGTTTGTATGGATTCTGGTGATCTGTGTCATCCTTCTTCTGTACAGACTGTTCAGCGAAGATAAAACCATTTTAAACCCTGAAGACGATGAATAAGCAGAAATTTATAGACAAATTCCTGATCGCATTTATGATCCTGGCGGTGTTTAAGATCATTGGCATAGGAGCACAATTATTTCACGAAAGCATTTGGAGTGTTGTAGGGACGCTGGCTATTTTCCTTGTGGTAGCTTTTATTATCATGATTGTAATCACTGCGCTGAAAGATAAAGAACAGAACAGGAATAATTCTGGCAGAAGGGGTTCCAGCGGCGGAAATTTCTACCTTGAAGCTTCTTTGTTTGACAGGATTCGAAGTAAGTATGAAGAACTTGCCGAAAAATATATCGCGGAAAACGATTACAAAAAAGCGGCTAAAGTATATATGAATCTCCTTCAGGATCATTTCCGCGGGGCGAAAACACTGGAAGAAGGCGGTTTCTACAATGAAGCGGCAGCGGTATATCTGAAAAAACTAAACAATAAATCAGAAGCCGCATCATGCTATGAAAAAGCCAAACAGTACAAAAAGGCAATCGACTTGTACAAAGAACTCCAGCAGAAAGAAAAAGTAGGAGATCTTTACCGGGAAATTAGTGATATAAAAAATGCACATATCTATTATCAGATGGTTGCAGATGATTATACAGGCAATAATCAAATGGTAAAAGCCTCTTTGGTATACAGCAAAAAAATGGAACAGCTGGAAGAAGCCCAGAAAATCCTGCTGAAAGGCTGGGAGGAAGATAAAGATGCCTTCAACTGTCTGAATAATTATTTCGCCAATGTTTTTGATGTCGGAAAACTGGAAACTGAAATCCGGAAGCTTTATCAGAAAACACCTTCCTATAAAAAGACGACCTATCTTGAAGCAATGAAACATGAGTTTAAAAAAGATCCCAAACTGCAGCCTGTAACACGAAGTATAGCGTACGAGATTATTGCAGAAAAAGTAGGTACCCGTTCTGAGATCATCAATGAACTGAAATATTTTAATCCTGATGACAGTGTGATCCTGAAGGATATTTCGAGGTTTAAGACGGGGAGGAATAAGATGTTGAGGAATTAATAAATTTAAACATTTAAGAATTCAAGCATTAAAAAATTAGAAGAAATTGATTATACCAACAAATGCAATTTGGCTGAGGTACTCGAAGCCACCACCTAAGAGCCAATATTTGAATAGTTTTTCCAGTTAAACTATCCCCCTGCTCAGTGAAGAAAAGTATTATTTTCATTAATGAAAAACAATTTTTCCTATCTTTGCGCCATAAAATTATGACACTACAAAGAGCACATATCAATGTAAATCTATGCGATAGCCCTTCAATAAAAGGATTATTCGGATACGAATGGATGATATGGAATGAGGCGAAATGTGCTTGCTTTGAAAATTATTTACAATAAACCCGTAAGAATTTAAACAAAATACCACAGAAACGCCTCGATAACTCGAGGCGTTTCTTGTGTTTTAGGCCATAAATTATTTAGAATGAAAAAAAATAACCGTAAAAACAAAAATTTTTTAATTAACAATGTCAATTTAATACGATAAATAAGAGTGATAAGTAACCCGATGAGAGACAGTCATTTAGGTATTTAAGAGATCCGCAGGATATTGCGGACGGTTATTCTTTATGCTAAAAACATCGTTTAACTTATTGATTATCAAATATTTAATTGAAAAATAAATTTGCAGATTAAAAAATTTCATACTTACTTTGCAACCGAAAATTGAAAGCAACAGGTTTTCAGGATTCAAAAACTTTTTAAATAACAAGAATATAATGAAACAATTACATAACATATCTAATCAGTATTCAGGAATAGACGGACAGGAGCCGAAAGGATATGCATGTATTCTGGATAGTGAATTTATTGATAAAAGGTGCTTATATACGTAGGTCTCAGTGATCTGACACGTCAAAATATATACAGCGCCTCCCGAAAAGAGGTGCTTTTTTTATGGTTTCTTTAGCTTATTTGGTAAAGCGCCGGTCTGTGGAACCGGAGAACAGGGTTCGATCCCCGAAGATACCCAAAGTGAATAGGAATGATGAATTTTGGTAAGAGTGAATGGTCAATGGTGAATAATGAATTTAAAATTGACAATTGACCATTCACAAAATAAAAAACAATCTCATAGCTCAATTGGTCAGAGCACCGGTCTTTTAAACCGGGGGTTGAAGGTTCGATTCCTTCTGGGATTACAATAGATGTTAGAGACTAGAAATTAGAAGTTAGAAGATGAAAAATAGGAGCCATCGTATGACGAATAATTATCATTCATCAAACATCATTGATCAATTATTGATTCTGTAGCTCAATTGGATAGAGCGTTGGTTTTCTAAACCGAAGGTTAGAGGTTCGATTCCTCTCAGAATTACAAAAAAGGTCTATTGAGGTAAAGGCTAACCTGCCCGACTGTCTCTTGGGCACTGCGGGTTCGATTCCCGCATAGACCGCAAAGGTTCACGGAAAATTTTAGCTCCGGCTGTCTCCCGGAAAGAAAATTGGAAACCGAACCTTAAAAACTGGAAAGATAACGGTGGTTGTTTACCCGTCTTGGACGCGGGAGGTCGCAAGTTCGAATCTTGCTTTCCAGACAAGTTTTGCCAGGGGCAAAAGTGAATGGTGAACGGTGAATTTTGCTTTGCAAGTGAATTTTTAAAGATTGACAGTAAAACGAATTGACAATTGACCATTCACAAACAAAAAAAGATTTCGTAGCTCAAGTGGTTAGAGTGTCGGTCTGATACACCGAAGGTTGAAGGTTCGAGTCCTTCCGGAATTACAAAAGATGAAAAAGTGAATGGTGAATGGTGAATAGTGAATAGTGAATTTTGCTTCGCAAGTGAATTTTTAAAAATTGACAGTAAAACGGACTGACCATTGACCATTCACATAAAAAAATGATTTCGTAGCTCAACGGTAGAGCGCCGGTCTGTTAAACCGGAAGTTGAAAGTTCGAATCTTTCCGGAATCGCAGATAACTAAATGTTAATTGTTTCAAAAGAGAAGAAATAAGGTGTGTCAAGAGCAGAAGATCTTTACGCCAAATATGGAAAATACCGACAGCCTTTTTCTTTTTTTTATTGAGAAGTTAGATGTTAGAAATTAGAGGGTTTGTAGATTCATTATCAACCATCAACCATCAACCATCAATCATCAATCATCAATTATCAATTATCATTTATAATCACATCTGATGGTTCGCCGAAGTTGAAGAGTCGGGGCGGTCTGCAAAACCGTTGCATAAGCTGAGTGGGTTTGAATCCCATAGCCATCTCAAATAACTAAAATGAGATTAGTTCCGGAGAAAAAGTAAAAGTTTGTCGAGCGAAGAAGTTCTTATATCAAACAAAAAATTAAGACAGGCTTTGTTTTTCTTCAAATAGAAATTAGAAATTAGAGGTTAGAAGTTAGATGCTCATTACTAATTATCTATTACTCATTATACTGGAAGCTCGCCGGAGTTGGAGAGCCGGGGCAGACTGTAAATCTGTTGCTTTATTGCTGAGTAGGTTCGAATCCTACCGCTTCCACAAAAACCACTGATAATGTAACGGCAGCATGCAGGAAAAGTACTCTTGTTGTTCAGGTTCGATTCCTGGTCAGTTGGTTTAAACGCTCCATTCGTCTAACGGTGAGGACGCCTGACTTTCGAGCAGATGATAAGGGTTCGATTCCCTTATGGAGTACAAAATGTGAATGGTCAAAAATCAATTGTGAATAAATAATACCATGAAAGTTCAGATCGATGAGATAAAATTGATCCGATCATTCACAAATGTATAAATAATGAGTAATCAATTGTGAATGGTCAATAAGTCAATTTTTAAAATTACTAATTACCGATTACTCATTACTGATAAAACCCGCGGGAGTGGCGGAACTGGCAGACGCGCTTGATTTAGGATCAAGATATTGAGGGTTCGAATCCCTTTTCCCGTACAGAACATAGATGATGAGAGATCATTGATAAATACCAATAGGACTATGTTGGGATTGCTCATTACCAATTACTCATAAACCATGGAAGAGTGGTGTACAAGGTATGCACGCTAGTCTGAAAAACTAGAGGTACAGGTTCGATTCCTGTCTGTTCCACCAAAACATAAATGCTGATTGTAGGATAGTATCAATTATCAATCATTATCCATCAATTATAAAAAAACTCTGATAGTGTAATGGCAGCATCCCAGTCTCCAAAACTGATGGTATCGGTTCGAGTCCGGTTCGGAGTGCAAATAGTGAAAGATAATAGTGAATCGTCAATAGTGAATTTTACTTCGTAAGTGAATTTATAAAATTGACCCTGAAACGAATTGACAATTAACAAATTAATATACACAGAATTTAAAACATGTAAAAAAATGGAAACGCAACAAGAAGTATGGCAGAATATGAAAGGAAATTTTTTCCTAAAACCTATCACACAGCTGGTAGAAGAAGCCATCATCCGCGAACAGGCTAACGGTCACCGCCTGAAAGTATGTGTGGGCTCAGATTCCCACGTTTACGGCGAAGCGATCAATTATGCTACAGCAGTAGTATTTGTCCGTGAGGGAAAAGGAGCGTTTACCTTTATCAGAAAAGAAAGAGAAATACAGAAGATCAGTATCAAAGAACGAATGCTGAATGAGGTCAACAGATCCGTAGAAATTGCTTACGCTATCTGTGCCGTTCTGGATGCTTATGGTGTGGAAATGGAGGTACACGCAGACATTAATACAGACCCTGATTTCAAGTCAAATACAGCATTGAAAGATGCTATGGGCTATATTCTGGGAATGGGCTATGTGTTTAAAGCAAAGCCTCACGCATTCGCAAGCACCAATTGTGCTGATATGATGGTTTAATGAATAAAAAATGTATTCACAGGCTTTCGGACTTAAAAAAATAACAGGATGGAAATGACCAAAAGATTATTATTTCTGGATGATATAAGATACCCGGTTGAAGCGTATCATTATACCAAACAGGATATTTTCCTCAGAAAAGACTGGCATATTGTTCGCAATTACGAGCAGTTTGTCAACAGAATTATGGAAAAGGGACTTCCGGAACTCATTTCTTTTGACCATGACCTGGCAGATGTCCACTATCTGAAGCCCAATGCTGACGAATACACTGAAAAAACAGGCTACGATTGTGCCAAATGGCTGGTAGAATATTGTATGGATAACTATTTGGATCTCCCAAAATTCTACTGTCATTCCATGAATCCGGTGGGAAAGAAGAATATTCTTAGCCTTTTGGAAAATTTTAAACAATTATAATCAACATTTTTAGATCAGCGCAAAAAGATTGCGTTTTTACTTTTTTACTTTGCATAATCGTAATATCAAAGATTACTGAAAGAAAGAAGATGATTGATCGAAAGGCAGGAAAATATTCTAAGCCTTTTGGAAAACTATAAAAAATTGTAATGGATATTTTTAGATTAATTCAGGATATAAAAACGCATTTGAAACTCAGTTTTGATGAAGTGGACAAGTGGTTTGAAAAAGATGAAAAAATATTGAATATTCTGCCTGCCAATGAGGGCTGGACAGTTCAACAGATTTTGGAACATATTTATCTTACCAACTTTTATTTGCTCATTCTCATTGAAAAAGGATCAAAAAAAGCAATGCGGAATTATCTTGAGCTTGATCTGAATTCCGAAATAAAAAACTACAGTTTCGATAATAAAAAATTTGAGAAAGTAGGGGAGCACGGAGCTTTTGAATGGATAAGACCGGAACATATGGAGCCGAAAGGAGAATTAAGTCTGAGTGAAATCAGGAATTTAATGAGTCAGCAGTATGATCAATGTTTAAATTATTTATACCTGATGAAAAACGGCGAAGGTCTCCTCTGTAAAACAACTATGACAGTGAATGGACTGGGGAAAATCAATGTGTATGAATACATTTATTTCCTTTCACTTCACGCTCAGCGACACCTTACTCAAATGAAAAATAATGAATCAGAAACTATTAAAAACTAAAAAAAATGATTTTCAAAACATATAACTCTATAGAAAACGCTTACCAAACCCGCGTGATCGATCAGATCAGATTGCAGGGTTTTGGGGATGAGATTTTCATCGTGCAGGAAAAGGTTCACGGTGCTAATTTCTCTTTCTTTACCGATGGAAAGGAGATTAAAATCGCGAAGAGAACCGCCTTCATTGAAAAGGATGAAAAATTCTACAATGCACACCAAATTTTAGAACGTTACAGAAAAAATGTAATTGATTTGTTTCAAAAAGTGAAAACCATTCACCCGGAATTGGAAACGGTAGTGATCTACGGTGAACTATTCGGAGGAGGTTACAAACATCCAGAAGTAGAACCCGTAAAAGATTCCATCAAAGTACAAAAAGGTATTGAATACGCCGCTCATAACGAATTCTATGGATTCGATATTAAGTTGAACGGTACTACTTATTTGGATACCGATGTGACGAATCAGATTTTTGAGGAAACCGGATTTTTCTACGCAAAGGTTTTGTTCCAGGGCAGTCTGGAAGATGCTTTAAGCTTCCCGAATGTATTTGACTCTAACATTCCGGCTTGGCTTGGCCTACCTGAAATGGAGAACAATATGTGTGAAGGAACAATTGTCAAAACTTTGAAAACCAGGTATTTTGGAAACGGCGCCAGAGTTATTCTTAAAAACAAGAATGACAAGTGGGTCGAAAGATCTAAAATGGTGAAAAAAGACCGTAAAGAAACTCAGAAGCCAGCAGATTTTTCAGAAAATGCTCAGAATATCTGGGAAGAAATTCAGAGGTACGCCACAGTTAACAGATTGCATAATGTGGTGAGCAAAGTTGGAGAATTTGAACCCAAAATGATAGGCAAGATCATAGGTCTTTTTGCTCAGGATATTTTGGAAGACTTTGGAAAAGATTTTCCGGATGCTTTCACTTCAGTGGAAAAAGACGAACAGAAAAGAATCAACAAAAAGTTGAATACTTTAGTGATTGATTTTATAAAAGAAGAGTTGATGACTCTTAAAGTTTAGTTTCGGTATATTTTTACCGGAACTTTTTTATGTTTAAAAACTAATACAATGATACAGGCAGAGATAAAAAGTCTTTTGAGAGAAGACATCAGTATATTAATAAAAATTGCAAATTCAGCAAAACATTATTTGTGTGACTGCGGTGAAGCAAGCCAGCTGACGGTAAAAGAAATACAGTCGGTTTCAGCAGTGTTCATCAGCCATACACACATTGATCATTTTTCTAATTTTGACGGAATTTTCAGACATCAGATCGGTAGCGGAGAAAGAGTTGTGATCTGCGGACCAAAAAATATCCATCACCAGATTGAAGCGAGATTAAAATCTTACACATGGAATCTTATTGATGAAATGGCCATTGAATATGAGATACGGGAGATTATTTCCCCTAAAGAAATCAATGTCTATAACCTCCGTCCACCACACTGGAATCTGGAACTGGTGAAGACACAGAACTTTCTTTTTGAAGATGATCAGGTAAAAGTTGATTTTGCCATTCTCGATCATAAAACAGATTCCATTGCGTATCTGTTCAAAGAAAAAGATTCAGTCACCTTTCATGAAGAGGCTTCCGACTTCAGAAAAGGAAAATGGATCAGCGAACTGAAAACGGCGTTTGAAAATAATGATGCGGATAAGGAAATAGAAATTGAAGGAACGGTTTACAAAGCAGCTGATTTGTTTTATTTACTGACGAAAAATCATGGTTACAAGCTTGGGGTAATCATGGATCATGCGGCAGATCAGGAAAATTATGAAAAAATAAAAGCGGTGTTCAGTGAAGCAGATCTAGTGTATATCGAGAGTTTTTATAAAGATTCTGATCAGGAATTTGCAAAGCTCAATTATCACAGTTTTGCTTCTGCATCCGGAAAAATCATGAAAGAATGTCAGGTGAAAGAAGCCGTTCCCATTCATTTTTCAAGACGATATACGGAAACTGATGTTATTGAAATTGAAACTGCTTTTTATAAAGCATTTCGCGAAAATTAATTAAAATTTAAACTACAAAAGAATTGATTTTCTTAAACACAAACACCACAAATGATCTCCACAAATCAACACAATATCTGTGTTTTCTGTGTAATCCGTGGGAAAAAACGTAGTAAAGATTCAACAAACAAATTATTAAAAAAATGAAACCTAATATATTTTTTACAGCGGACCATCATTTCGGTCACGCCAATATTATAAAATTTTCAGAAAGACCATTCGAGTCTTTAGATCATATGAATGAAGAACTGATTAAAAGATGGAATGAAAGAGTCGGTACCAATGATACCGTCTACCACCTTGGCGATATCAGTTTGGGAAAACCGGATTTTACCAAAGAAATCCTAGACAGATTAAACGGCAATATCCATTTGATCAGGGGAAACCACGAAGGTGCTGCGCTCACATACCCCAAACGATTTGAATCCGTGAGAGATTATCATGAATTGAAAATTGATGAACCGGAAAACAGCAATGGCAAGCAGAAAATTATCCTCCTGCATTACGCCATGCGTAGCTGGAACGGTTCACACCGCGGAGTATGGCAGCTCTAAGGCCATTCGCACGGAACTTTACCTGATGATGAAATGGCTTTAAGCTTCGACGTGGGAGTAGATTGCCATGATTTCTACCCGATTTCTTACGAGGAAGTCAAAGAAATTATGAAGCTAAAAAAATGGACACCACCGTTTGGAGATAGAGGACTATAAGTAAGGAGTAATGAGTCATGGCCATTCTAATTACACCGGACTACCACAATCATGAATACATTTTACAGCGTACTTTTTACATTGTAGATTTTACAAAAAAACTATGAACACAACAAACGAAATATTAATCATCGATTTAGAAGCCACGTGTTGGGAAAATGACAGAATTCCCATTGGAGAGAAAGTCGATATTATAGAAATAGGGATCTGCAAGCTGGATTTAAAATCGAAAGCCATTTCCCAAAAACAGAGCATTTATGTCATTCCGGAAAGATCAGAAATCAATGACTTCTGTACAAAACTGACCGGAATTACGCCGCAGCTTATTGAAGAGAAAGGAATCTATTTTGAAGAAGCCTGTGAAAAAATTCTGGATGAATATCATTCTTCAGACCTTACCTGGGCAGGTTTTGGAAACTTTGACAAGGAACAGATTTTCGAACAGTGCGACTGGCTCGGAATAGAAATTCCTTTTGGCGGACAATATCTGAATGTGATGGAAGAATTCAGAGAACATTTCAGACTCCATAAAATGATAGGCCTGAAAAGAGCTCTTGAGTACCTGAAAATGGATTTCGAAGGAAACCATCACAGCGGAGCAGACGATGCTTACAATGCTGCCAAAATTTTACGGAAAATTTTGGAGTAGATATTAAAGATGGAAGCTATAGGCCAGAAGCAAGAAGCAAGAAGCCATCTTCCCTCCTTTGCAACATTAAAATTTTAAACAAATGAAAACAACAGAAAATATATTAATTATAGACCTGGAAGCCACCTGCTGGGACGACAGACCACCCAGAGGCCAGGAAAGCGAGATCATTGAGATCGGGGTCTGCATTATGAATGCTGCAACCGGCAAGGTCTCCAAAAATGAAGGCATTTTAGTGAAACCACAATACTCAAAGGTGAGTCCTTTTTGTACGGAACTGACTTCCATAACACAAAATATGCTGGATGATGACGGCATTATGCTGGAAGACGCTCTGGATATCCTTAGGGCAGAATACGATTCCGAGGACCTGACATGGGCAAGCTACGGTAATTATGACCTGAATATGCTGCAGAACCAGGCCAGAAGATTCAATGTGGATTATCCGTTGAGCGATGACCATATCAATGTTAAAACATTGTTCGGGCAGCTGCATCCTACCGTAAGAAAAAGTGTAGGCATGAGCAGAGCTTTAGGAGAGCTGAATCTTAAGCTGGAAGGTACGCACCACAGAGGTGTGGATGATGCGAAGAATATTGCGAAAATCCTGCATTGGTGCTTAAACAAAGCTTAATGTAACAGTTTAACAGTATAGCAATGACTCCCTTTTTTAAGGGAGTTTTTTATTTTTTATCAAAGTTTATTTTCTACGCAGAATGATTGCGCAATAAGCTTTTTACTTTGCATTATCAAAATGAAACAACACTGAAATTTTGAAAAACAGGTTTCAGTTAAAATATCAGGCAAGGCAGGTTGTGTGTTTCTGTATAACACCATTGCAGAAGAATTTGTTGAAAAACATTGTTTTCGTTCTGTTCAGCTTGGCCCGAAGGTTTGAGGAGTTAACCAAAAAACTTCTACCATAAGCTATTGTACGGAGGTTCGAATCCTTCTGTTTCCTTCAGGGAAATATAACTCAAGAGGATAGAGTAAATAGTTTTTTTGCGAAGGTTCGAATCCTTCTCTCAATTAAGATTGAGATAGCTCAGTTGGTTAGAGCACTACACTTTCCATGTAGTTGAAGATAGACTGAAAATCTATTTTTTACAAAGTTTTCAATGTTTTTCTTTAAAAACATTCCTATAGAGAAAATCTGAGTTTTTTCAGTTGTTGAATCAACATTTTTGAAAAAGCCAGTAAGAAAGATTTTTTCTGAAAGTGAAATTCAGTTGAGGATTACTCCAATTGAACGGAATTTTCTAATGAGGACGGGTTTTCCGCGTGAGCGATGGTAACGGATATCCTTTTTTGTACGCAAAAAAGATAGCAGTGAACGTAGCGGCCGGGGTTGCTGCTTTCAGCGGTGGCCAAGGGACACGCCCAAGATCTTACCAATTGGAAAAATAAGTTTAAGAACAGTATTTTGAAATGATTTGAGCTTTTTGAAACTCCTTTGCTTCCGCCATTTTTTGGAAGAAAGAAACTCGGTTTTCTCTTTTTAATTAAAAATAATAACACTTAAAAATATAATAAAATGATAAAAAATGTACACATTAAAGCCTACCAAATGGGTTTGGTCTTCAAAAACCGAAACTTAATTGAAGTTCTTAAAGAAGGTAATCATTATGTCTTCGGAAATAAATCGGTAGAAATCTATGAGATGAAATCCCGTTTTGAAGCCGGTGAAGATTTACCGATTCTGTTGAAAAATGAAATATTGAAAAATCTCTTGGAAACCGTAGAGGTAAAAGACGGAGAAATCATTTTAGTTCATGAAAACGGAACTTTTAAAGATGTTTTGACTGTTGGACACTATGCATTCTGGAAGGGAATGGTTAACAGAGAATTTCAGAAAATAGACTTAACAAAGATCGAAATCCGGGAAGGAATCTCCAAGACAATTTTGGAAAATATAAAGGTGAAAAGTTTTGTAAGAAAGTTTCTTGTGCCTCATCACCACAAAGGTTTATTGTTAATTGACGGTAAATTAACTCATATATTGGAAAGCGGTATTTACTCCTTTTGGAACAATGAAATTTCAGTTGAGGTTAAATTAATTGATCCCAATTATGAAGTAAAATCCCAGTTTGGAACGCATGAAAATGTAGCTGCTTTATTAAAAAATGAAACCCTGAAAAATCTTTTGGAAATCGTAGAGGTAAAAGATGGCGAAATCCTTTTGATGTATGAAAATAGGACTTTAAAAGATGTTCTGAATGTTGGACAATATGCATTCTGGATGGATATTACTGAAAGAACTTTTCAAAAAGTGGATTTAACGAAAGTTGAAATCACAGAGGATATCCCGAATACCATCCTGGAAAATTCAAGGCTGAGACATTACGTAAGAAAATTTATTGTACCGAATCAGTATAAGGGACTGTTGATCATTGGCGGTAAATTGGTGAACACTCTGGAAGCGGGAACCTACAGTTTTTGGAATAATGAAATTTCCATCGATGTCAACACGGTTGATATGCGAATGCAGCAGATGGAAATTGCAGGTCAGGAGCTTTTGACTAAGGATAAAGCGATGCTAAGAATCAATTTTTATGTGAGTTTTCAGGTACAGAGTATCGAAAAAGCACTGATGGAAAATAAAGAATATGATAAGCAATTGTATATTCTGATGCAGCTGGCATTGCGTGAGTTTGTAGGAGCTTTAACACTGGATGAACTGTTGCTGAAAAAAGATTCCGTAGGAAAAGAAATTCTTGAAAATCTGGGTGAAAAAGCCGGCGATTTAGGAATCAGAGCTTTTGATGCGGGTATCCGTGATGTGATCTTAACCGGTGAAATGAAGGAAATTATGAACCAGGTTTTGATCGCTGAGAAAAAAGCTCAGGCCAACAGCATCATGCGTCGTGAAGAAACGGCTTCCACAAGAAGTTTGCTGAACACCGCAAAACTGATGGAAGAAAATGAAGTTTTATGGAAGCTGAAAGAAATGGAGTATATGGAAAAAATCGCAGAAAAGATTGGTGATATTACCGTTTCAGGAAACAGCAACATCGTTTCCCAGCTGAAAGAGATTTTCACAAAATAAAAACTAATAACTGTTACTATAGGGGTGGGCTTGTGTAAAAACGGTCTGCCCTTTTTTAATCTTAATGATTGATAAGAATGAAAGAATTTCCGGACGGATTTTTTAACATATTTTTTCATAATATAAAGAAAGAAGAGCATACCGTGGAATCGATTTTTTTCAAAGAAGAAAGAAGAATGCACTTTAACTTTTATTCAGGAATGCTTCCAGAACTGCTGCTGAAAGCATAATTTTTTGTTAAAAAAATCACTTTACTGGGATATTTAAGTGTCTGTCTGGCAATTTTTGTTATTTTAGTCGCCTAGATTGGAATTATGCTTATTGAAGATGAATTGAAGACGATTTATTTAAATTATAGAATCAAGGAAATTGTTCCTTTTCTCATAAAGCTGACCCCAAAAGAAAAGAAAGAAACTGCAGTTGTTTTAAAGAAATTTTTAAATAAAGACTGGGGGCACAATCACGTTTCTATGCTTGCCGCTCTGGCCTGCAGCACTAACCGGGACGAATACGCAAAACTGTCACCCGGTTATTACGCGGTTCCAATACATCTCGTTGAAGAATTATTCGAATCCTACACTCCGGAATGGCTAGGAAACAGCTATCCGTTTCTCAGGAATATAGACTATCTGAAAGTCATGGAATGGCAACAGAAAGGCTATCTTACTCTCAATGATGAAATCGCGGCCCATCTTCTTTCCGAATCACTGGTTTCAAACCATACCACTGAAGAAATTCTTTTCACCTATCCTGAAACACTGAATGCCCATATATGGCTCCTTTTTCACCACAATTCCAATATCACTTATCATTATAAAAACGAAAAAAACTGGAAAGTCATTTTTAAAGATCTGATCCAAAAAAATAAAATTGACCGTTTAAAAGTTTTACAATCCTGTCTGGATGCAGTGAGTCTCAATTTTTCCAAAGATCATAATACGTGGTTTCTGGAGCTTTTCTCTTACTTGGAACCTTCCCCGCAGGAGGTTTTAGTACTTCAGGATAACTTATTTTCAATTTTCCACGCTCCACAAAAGTCACTTTTTATTCCGGTACTGAAAATGATCAATCCGGTTATTACAGAACCTGATTTTAAAATACTTGATTTTCTTAATGCCACAGCAAATTTACCCAGCCTTCAGATTAAAAATATTTTGAATACATTGCTTCAGACGGTTGAGAAAATAGCGAAGAACGATAAAAAATACTGGGAAGAAATTTGTCTTTTTGTCCTTCCTGCTTTTATGAGCAAAGACGCTTCTATACAGACTAAAGCAGCTAAAATCATTATAAAATATGGCGATCCCGGTTCTGAAAAATATAAGATTGAATTACAGCCTTATGCAGAATCATTACTTTCAGATACTAAAATAGTGCTTGAAAAGTTCCTTATCAGCAATACTAATGAAGCTACTGAACTGGTAGAAACTGCAGAACCAACTTCCTGGCATGTTTCTCAGTCGATTTCTTCCATTGAAACCATAAATGATTTTATATTCTTTGCACCACAAGTTTTCAGCAGAAACGAACCCAATGATTTCGATCTTTTCCTGGACGCCCTACTGAGGTTCAATACGGAGATCAGTGATGAACAGATGACTCGGCTGGAACCGGCTTTCAAAGCAGCCCTTAAAGTTAAAGGAAGTGGAGGAATGCATCATTTGTATGCTACATTTTTTATGGCATACGGACTTTTAAAACTGAAAAAAGGATCTGCGATACTTAGTGAAGCCAAGAAAGAATTTCCAACCCTTGAAAACTGGATTGGAAAACGTACTCCTTTGATCTTTAAAGCCTATCATCAGTTTCTGTCGGGAATATTTGATCTTTTAAAACAAGGAAAAAACCTTCCGTTACTATCAGTTGCGGATCATACACCTTGCTGGATTGATATCCGTGTACTGATTGATAAATTAAAAATATACCAGGATCAGAACGAATTTCCGGTTCCTTTTGATTTGCAGAGAGCAGTGCTTCGGGTACGAAAAGAGAATTTCGAAGAAGGACAAAAGGATGCCGAGAAACAGCTTAGCGAAGAATATTTAAAACTGCTGGAACCTATTTTTGATCCCGAATATTATAAAAACCTTTATGAAAAGTCTTATCTGGAAGGCAGTTTTGACAGAAAGTTAGGCATCAGAAAAATATACAAAGGCTACGTAGCAGAAGAAATTCCGGAGCTTACGGTAGCGATTGAAAATAAAGAAATTCTCGGAGATGCTCCTCTGCTGGATCATTTATTTAACTCTTATCACGGCATTTATGATCAGGATCTTATCCGGATTTTATATACTGCTCCGTACTTTTCGGTGGCTGTTTTTGCTAAAAAATATAACGAAACGTTATCCAATGCTGTTTATCAATATGACAGCAGAACCAATACTGAATTTTTAGATGCCTGGATGAAGCTGAATCTGCCATTCCGGCCAATGCATTATTTATTCCTTTCCGCGGCCATGTTCAGTAAGGATAAAACCTTCTCTGGTACGGCTTTTGAAGCGATTATTCACAAGATAGTTTCAGAAGATTCTGACCCCGGAATATTAGGAGTAATGATCGGTGAAAAGATCAGTCACGGACTGGTTACGGTAAAAAGACTGACGGATGGACTTTCCGGCTTTATCGGATTGACTCCCAGTCATAACCGCGCTTTTGAAAAACTATTGATACCCATTCTCACAGCGATAGATCATCCCGTTTTTAATCTCAAAAAGATTTTAGAGATGTACTACGAGCTGCTGCACCTTAATCAGTCCGAAGTTGATGGTGTGGTAGCTGCAAAGCTGGAAGAATGGAAAAACGAAAATAACCTGAAAAAAATTATCATCAAATTAAAAACAAATGAAAGAAAGACTTTATGAGATCCTTAATGAGGAAAAAGCACATGAGATTATTCCGTTTCTGAAGCAGCTAAGCACAGAAGAAAGAAAAACCCTGATACCCACAATAAAAAAGCTGGACCGGGAGATCAGTAAGATTGTAATGACGAAAAACTCCTACCATACTGCCGGTTCTGCAGATCAGCATTCTATCATTGATATCGCATCATTTGTCTGCATGGATCAGAAACATTACGGGAAAAACTACTGGAGCCTTTTCAGAGACAAAGAACAGACCCGTAAAATACTGGAATGGGGATGCCCGCCATGGTTTTCAGAATTTATAAATGATTCTATAGAAGCTGAATTTACAGCATTTAATTATCAGGATATTCTGGAATGGGCAGAAAAAGGCTATGTAAAACCCAGACCTGAGCTGCTGGGATACCATTTAAGTCTTCAGCCGTATGACCTGGATAAATCTCCGGAGACGCTGAACACACACTTTTGGTATTTATGCGAATTTCCATCGAAATCACTCCCTTTTACAAGAGAATGGCTTCCTTTGGTTCAAAAACTGATTGCCGAAAACAAAATCGAGAGAAAAAGATTTCTTAAAGAATGCCTTCTGGCAGCCAACAGAAATTTTAATAAAAACGTGACCGGATGGTTCATGGATGCATTCAATATCCTGAAACCTTCAAACGATGAACTCATCATGCTTCAGGACGAATTGATGGCCGGATTGGCTTCTGTACAGTCAAAAGCAGTGAATACCATGCTGGCTCATCTGAAAAAAATAGTTCCGGAGCCGGAATTCAAAACCAGTGAGTTTTCCCATTTTCTTCCGAATCTGTTAAGTTCAGAGGTCAAAACAGTGGTGGCAGCCAGTCTTGCCGTCACTGAAAATATCTTTCAGAAAAAGAAAACCGATACCGAAAATCTAGGAATGGCTCTGAGTGCAGCGTTTGTAAGCAAAGATGAAAGCATACAGACCAAAGCCGCAAAGATCATCCAGAAATACATCCCTGTTTCCGAAGATATCAAGGAAGCCTTATCGCATTATGCGGATAATGTTTTGGCTAATGTAAGACCGGGACTTGCTCAATACATAGATGACAAACAACTGGAGCTGGATGCCGTACAGCAGGAAAAGCTGGAACTGATCAGCGAAGAAAGCCGGGCTAAAGAGCCTGCAAGTTTCGAAGATCTGATGTTTTTCCTTCCTCAGGCAATAGAAAGGCCGGGGACTTGTTATTATGATCTGGCGCTTGGCGGACTTGTAAAGTTTGCTGATGAAGCAGATGAGGCATCCGTAAAACTTTTTGAACCCGTATTTCAGAAAGCCTGTAAAACCATTGCCAAATGGGAAGTACATCATTTTAATGTGCTGCTGTGCAATCTGATTATCAATTACGGACTTTCTTTACTGGAAAAATTTCCGGTTCAGCTTAAGAATCTGGAAAAAATATACAAAAGAACACAGGAAGACGAAGCGACAAGAGAGGTGTATTCCACCTATCACAAAAAGCTGGGACCTATCCGGGATATCTATGCAGGAGGTCTTGCTATGAAGCCTTTCAAACATATCGCAGTTCAGGTTTTCAATAAAATAAAATCAGGAGATAAAACTCCGTTGTTATCTACGGTAACTCATGAACCATGCTGGGTAAGTCCGGATGCATTGGTAGAAAGATTTGAAATCTATCAGAACGAAAATAAAAAGCCTGATGATCTGGATGTACAATTGGCATTACAACGTTGTTCCCTTGAAAGAACATCAGACAGATTAAAACGGGTTGAAGAAAAATTAAAGGGAGAATACAAAGATCTGCTTCTTTTCTTTTTTAATCCAAATGCCGCACCGAAAGGAAAATTTGAACATCCGTCATGGTGGATGACTGCCGGAATTACGCGCTCTCCCGGGACCGTTTTTAAAGAATTCAAAGACTTCGGATATGATGATATCCCTAAAGAATTTCTTACCGGTTCGTATGAATGGAAAACAATTGACAGCAAAAAAAACTCCTATTATCCGGTTGAACTTAATATTAATGTTCCAAAATATCACCTGAAAAAAAGAGAACATCCGCTTTTTATGGAATACTTTATTGCGGAACAGAAGCATTTCTCTGAAACCCCTTCATTTATGTGGAGTTTCCCGAATACGCTCGGGAATGTTTTTGCTAAGATCATCAAAGACTGCCTGTTTTATTCTGGAATAGCAGAGGTTTACGAAAGAAGTCTTGTTCTGAATACGGCACAGGCCCTTCATCAGATGAAAAAGCCTCTGGATGCAATGGGATATCTGTTTTTGGGAACCATTTTCCTGGACGGAGACAAAGTGATCCGTGGAACTGCTGCCGAGATCTGGCTGGAACATGTTTCCCATAAAGTAATGGATAATGTACAGCTGGGCCGTGTGACCGGTCTGCACGAGAAACTGGAATGGGCACCTGTGAAGAGATTTACAGATTTGGTACAGCATCAGATGCTTAATGTCAGCAAAGATCATAATCTGGCACTGGAACAACTTCTTACCCATATTTTGCTGCAGATGGAAACACCTGTTACCAATCTAAAAAAAATATTGGATATTTACCACGAGGTTCTGGCTTTAAACCAATCTGAAGCCGATAAAAACTTAAAAGAAAAACTGAATAGCTGGAAAGAGAATTCCAGTCTGAAAAAAATCTGCAATCTTCTTCTAAAAAAATAGATATGGAAGATACGCTTGTTTACAATTATCAGAGACCATCGTCTTTGATAAAAAAAGATGCATCTGAAGAATTATTTCTGTCCAAGTACAGTGAGATTCAGAAGAACACGGATGCTCCCTGCTTTTTCTGGGGAGATGTCAGTCAGCCGTTTATATTGGCAAGATGCCTTATTACCCTTTCCAATATTGTGAAATCCAGCTTTAATCTGTCGCCGTTTCAGATGGCGCTGCTTAAAGATCCTATCGTTACGGCCGGAAACGAGCGTTTGCGGTTTGAAGGATTTTCACATTGTGCCGGAGTGTACGCCAGGGTAGATGTACTGCCGGATGGGCTCCACGGTGAGTTTCTGGAAAATGGAACCACCAATGTGGATTTTAACCAGGCGATGATCACTGCACTGGGAAGCATTTGCCCGAATGAAAAAATAATGCTTTCGGTAGGGCAAAAAGAGGTAGGATTGTACAAAGAAGAAGAAAAGGTAGTGGAAAGAAAAGTTCCGCTGCCTGTAAAATGGATCAAAGGACTCAGTACCGTTCAGATCTACCTGTCAGAATCGGAAAAGCTTCATACGTTCAATAAAATCCAGACCCAACAGTTATTCAGAGGAATACCGAAAGGGCCGGTAAAATCAGATTATTACCTGATCATCCGGGGAAATAAACCTATGTTTTCTCCTGTGAAATCGGCGGATGCTGTGTGTATCGGCGGGCTTAACCGACTACGCTTGCTGGAACCGCTTCTGCCTTATATCGATCAGATGCAGGTATTTCCACATGCTGATATGCAGTCTACGACGTGGCAGCTGTATATGGGGAACATCAGGTTTAGTTTTTCATTGTCAAGGGAAAGCTGGAGAGGATTTTCGGGAGAAGGAGCCGTTTTGGACAGTCTGATCGACGATATCTCCGATGAATGGATTGATGCACTGGATAAATACGCTTATGCGAATCAGTCTTTTAATCCTTCTGCGTTTGCTGTGGAGGAAAATATCAGCCTTAACACAACGGATAACCTGACAGGAAGATTGGCTGCCATGGGGCTTCTAGGCTACGACCTTGATGATAATGGATTTTTCTACCGCAGATTACCATTTAAACTCAACCGTATTATTGGTTTAAATCCAAGGATGAAAAATGCAGAAAAGCTCATCGCAGAAGGGAAGGTGGAAATTTTAAATAAAAGTTTAGCCAGAACCGAAGCCAGGGTAGAAGGAACCGGCGTACATCATACCGTTATTATTGATAATGATAAAGAACGCTGTACCTGTGAATGGTTCAGTAAATACCAGGGCGAAAGAGGACCTTGCAAACATGTTCTTGCCGTAAAGAAATTAGTACATACTTAATAAAAAAGGACAGCTTGTGAATTGAAGGCTGTCCTTTTTATTTATTGATGTTTCATCCATTCTTCGTAGGAAATCACACCTAATTCTGGTTTTCCTTCACCTTCAAGAATAGAAATAAATTCAAGCTGATTGCCGTCCGGGTCATTGAAATAAATGGCCAGCGCGGGCATCCATGCAAAAACCATAGGTTCATCGATGCCGTTTTTCAGAAAGTTATAAGGCTTCAGATCTTTATTTTTCAAAAAATCTACGGAATAATTTAAAATATCTTCTTGGCTGCTGGAAAAAGCAAAATGCCTTGGCTGCAGGTTTTCTTTTTGTTCCCATAATCCCAGCATAAACTCTTTGCCTTCACCGATCCACAAAAATGCAATGGGACGCGTTTCATCCATATGGGCCAGTTTCAACCCTAATACTTCGGTATAAAACCGGATAGAATTTTCCAAACTACTTACCTGAACATGGGTTTCATATAATCCTTTAATCATAGCCTTAATTTTAATGTACACAAAGCTAGACAATGCATTTACAAAAACACGAGCGTACTGATTCCTTTATTTGAATTGAGTGATAGAAAAATTTTATTTAAAAGATAAAAGATCTTGCCATTAAAATTTCAATAGGAACAGGCTTTAGCCAAATTCCAGATTTAAACACAAATGTCACAAATCCTTTTCGCAAATAAACACAATCATCTGTGCACATCCGTGAAATCGGTGGATAAAAAATTTGAAAAAAAAATTGAACAAAAAATAACTACGCAAAAAGGATGCGCAATACTGTTTTTACTTTGCATCAGAAATCAGAGAGGAAAAGACGATCCTCCAAAAATGTTTAACAAAAAAACAGTAACTCATGAAATTTAATTTTTTAAACAAAGAGAAAAATACCGTAATGAATTATGAAGGTGCCAAAGCATTTACCATGACACCTGCTGAAGAATTATACAGTGCTGTTGTTACAACAGGATTATCCAGAACCTCCTATGAAAAAGGTGGCGACAGATTGGTGAGAATTCAGTCTCTAATCAAAAAAAACGATCCGGAATTCGTAGCGAAGTTAGCGGTGTATGCTAGGAAAGATATGTACTTACGTTCCATACCATTGGTATTGACTGCCGAATTGGCCAAGCAGACCTCAGGTACAGACTTAGTCAGCAGAACGGTTGATGGGGTGATCCAGAGAGCGGATGAGATCACTGAACTTTTGGCGTACTACCAAACGACCAACGAAAGAACAGAAATGAAAAAACTGAACAGACTTTCAAAGCAGATCCAGAAAGGTCTTGCTAAGTCTTTCAATAAATTTGATGAGTATCAGTTTGCAAAATACAACAGAAAGGCAGAAGTAACGCTTAGAGATGCACTGTTCCTTGTTCACCCGAAAGCAAAGGATGAAAATCAGCAGGCTGTTTTTAATAAAATTGTGGGTGATACTTTGGAAACTCCTTACACGTGGGAAGTTGAACTTTCTGTATTGGGTCAGACCAGGTTTGCAGATGAAGCTGAAAAAAAGCTGGCTTTTAAAAACAAGTGGGAAGAATTAATCTTCAGCAATAAGCTAGGTTATATGGCGACGCTGAGAAACCTGAGAAATATTTTGGAATCAGAAGTTTCTTCTGATGCGATGTTTAAGCTTTGCAGCTATTTATCGAATGAAAAGGCTGTCATCAATTCAAAACAGCTTCCATTCAGATTTTTAGCGGCCTACAGAGAATTGAAGGCTATGAAATCGCCTTATCTGTCATCTGTTTTAGAAGCATTGGAAGATGCGGTGATGGTGAGTGCGAAAAATATCAAAGGTTTTGGTTTTGATACTTCGGTAGTGATTGCAGCGGATGTTTCAGGTTCTATGCAACAGCCTGTTTCTCCTAAGAGTAAAGTATTGCTTTACGATATCGGATTATTGATGTCTATGATTTTGCAGTCTCAGTGCAAAAATGTGATCACGGGTATATTCGGTGACAGATGGTTGAGAGTTCCTATGCCTAAAAGTGGTATTTTGAGAAACGTCAATGCATTTTACAAACGTGAAGGTGAAGTAGGGTATTCTACCAACGGTTATCTGGTGATTCAAGATTTGATCGGAAAGCGAGAAAAGATAGATAAAATCATGTTGTTTACCGACACACAGTTGTGGAATAGCAAAAATGCCAAGTATTCATTTGAAGATTCCTGGAATCGTTATAAAAAGATAGCTCCGGACGCGAAATTATATATTTTTGACCTGGCGGGTTACGGAAACCAGCCATTGGATGTCAGAAAAAATGACGTATACCTTATTGCAGGTTGGTCAGATAAAGTCTTCGATGTATTAAATGCACTGGAAAACAGAAAATCCGCAGTGCAGTTAATTAAAAAAGTGGTGCTGTAAAAGGCGCTGCTTTTATAAATGATGAATGATGAATGATGATCCATCTTCACGCCAAAACGAGCGAATAAATATAAATAAAACTCAAACTTGAATTCTTCAGAGTATGAAACTTATTAATGTAATTGAAATCAACCCATTAAAATATTCAAAAGAAGAATCTGAATTACCAGATAGTTCTGATTTTCCAGATTCTGAAATTTGGTATAAGGAATGGGTAAAGTCTGTCTCTAGTCTGAATTTTAATTTTAGTCCAATAGATAACGACTCTTATTTTGTTGATATTGAAGTTATTGATGATGAGAATTTAGGGATTGTTTTAGAAGCGGATCTTAAAGAGATAAATCCGGAAGAAATTGAAGACATGCTCACAGCTTTTGATGGAGGAATAGCTTTGATGGAAGATGATAAAGCATGGGTTTTGCCTACCTGTTGTGGAGATATTGGTAATATTATAGAATGGAAAAAAATTCTTGAAGATGAAACTGAAAAATGGAATGAGCTGTGGATTGGTCACCCATGGATTTTTTATAAAAAAGTGAACGGAAAGATTCAGTTGTCTGATTATTCTGATTTAAATCTTAAAGACGCAAAAAATATACAAGCGCATATCGAAGTTGATGAATTGGAATTAAAAACGGAATTGGAGAAAGCAGAAAAACAACAAATTAATTTCAAAAACAGAATTTCAAAAATTTTGGAAAAGATGAAGATTAAAAATTTTGATAGGATCTCAGAAATGTTGACCGGCATGAACAAAACGACCTAGGAAACGGAGGCGTCAAAAAAATAAACTATGCGAACGTTAAAAAAATTCTACTGTCTGAGTGCGAGACCCATTTTGAACGAAGATAACACTATATAATTCGCACGAGTTTTAGAATTTTTAGAGAGTATAGATTATTTTTAGACGGAGTTTCCAAGTCTTGAATTTTTGGTTCTTTTGCTTCAAGGCAAAATGAACAAATATCCTAATTTTAAGATTGCTTCGTCATTCCATTCCTCACAATGACAAAATAAAAATACCATGCCAGAAACCTACCAATATCAGGGAAATTCATTTATAAAAGAAGATTTAACACATCTTTGTCTGTGTCCTTGCTGCGGAGCGCCCGATTGTGGCGAAGAATATATGTTGCTGACAAAATCGGAAGGGAAGCAGGAAGCGATACTCTTTGGAGGCGGAACTTTCAGAGGATATTTAAATTATTGGTTTTATGAAGGGATTACCCCGGAAGAGTACAACACATTGCCGGAATTTGTAAGACAAAACAATGAATGCACCGGCTGGCAGGATATCAGTGCTCAATGTACAGAGATCGATTCAGATGATTTTCTGCTGACATTAGAATCCATAAAAAATGGCAGCCGTAAGGAATATCTGTATGATGACTTTGAAAACTACTATTATCCCGTTTTTAAAAAATTTGCAGAAGAGGCTATGAGAAAAAGACAAAAACTGTATATCAGTATTTAAAAAAAATAAAATAAACTGCGTAAAAAGAATGCGCACTTCAAAGATAACTTTGCATTGTTATTGATCCGGTGCCGTAAGAAAAGAACTTCTTCGACTTTTCATTGAACAGAGTCTTTTCGCCAGATGCCCGGTAAAAACAGACCAATGCCGTACAATAAGCGTTTCATCGTCAAACTTCCAATTTGAATACATTCAAAAACGCTTATGACTTATTGCTTGGTTTTTATACAATGAAAAGATAAAATATTAAAAACCAGTAACCATGAAAATTGATAAAACCTGTCTTAAAGGAACGGTGTATTGAGGTTAATTCTCAATAGACATGAAAAAATTCAAGACATTAAAACAATCTTTCGGGATCAATGGATATGGACTCATTGACTTTCCGAAGAAAATTTCCGGAATACAAATCTCTAGATTAAAGTATGGAAATGAAATGGGCTGTTCGTATTGCTTTCCGCACGGTTTTGAAACGGCGAATTCCCATCAGGAAAACTCCCAGAGAAACTGGAAAAAATACAGAAACACCCGTTGGAAAAATACAAAGCAGGTGCCGTAAAACAGAATTGCTTCGTTGGGTGACAGCAATATAGGTTCGAATCCTGTTCTGGAAACAGATGGCGTAAGGGTATCGCTCTGTCGTAAGTTTCTGTTTGGCCTAATGCCCTGCTTACAAATAATCAAGTGTCGTTTTAGGATCATACTTCGGGATTTAAAAACATAGGGTCGCAGGTTCGATTCCTGCCTTTTCCCTCGAAAAGGAGAAGTAGCTCAGCAGGTAGAGCGCATGCACGGAAGATCCTTTCATTATTACCTTGATTTAAAAATAAAGAGTATGATTTAGAGAAAACAGACTCAATGTAAAACGAGTCAATAAATTGAAAATAAAAAAGTTAAGTGTCGTCTCAGAATCATACTTCGATTACGGTTCACCAGGTTGCAGGTTCGAATCCTGCCGTCTCTTTTGTAAAGGGATTGTAGTTCAATAGGCAGAGCAGGTGAAAAAGAAAGATTCTAACATTATAACCTTGACTTCAATAAAAGAGTGCCGTAGAAAAGGCTTACTTCGAGTCGGAAAATTAGACCTGAAAATCTAAGAAAAGTGCAGTATCCCCGAATAACAGTAAGGAAAAAGATGCATGTCTGTCTTTTCGCCTTTTGCCTCTTTTTTAATTAAAAATATAAACAAGTGCCGTAGAACAGTGTTACTTCGCTCATCACGACGGGGTCACGGGTTCGAGTCCCGTCTCTTCCACAAAAAAACACATTCTATAATAGGAAGAGTAGCTCAGTGGGTTAGAGCACGACAATACACGCTCAGCTGTTGCCTTGTTTTAAAAAATTAAAGTGTCGTACAGGAAAAATACATCGTACCATCTCTTGGGGAGGAATAGCGAAGTCGGTTACTCCGGCAAGGTTATCCGGTTCGAATCCGGCAAACGACAGCCCCGGTTTTCCTGGTCCGCTACCTTTTAAAATCAATGCCGGTGAATTATTCGCCGGCATTGATTACTTGTTCTATTTCTTCTTCGAAGGTTTTTTTCCAGTTCATGATCGTTGTTCTGCTGATCTTATAGGTCCTGGACATATAGCTGGTAGAAAAACCATGTTTGTTTTGATACTGCAAAAGCTTGAACATTGTTTTTTTATCATAGGTTTTAAGCTTCTGATTGTTGATCTGGCTCTCTTTCGACTGTGCAAAAATCTTGTCATTGAAATTCAATACATCTTCAGTCGTATTGAGTTTTCCGAGGAGCTCCTTGATTTTTGGGTCTTTCAGCTTTTCAGGATGTTCCAGCCTCAGCATATCGTAGTAGATCTTCTTGTAATTGGGACGCATAGTGAGTTCTGTTTATCCGTTAGTATTATCATTATTTTTCTGAAGCCATCTATGAAGCGTGCTTTTTGGAATAGAATATTCTTTAATTACCTCGCCGTAGGTCATCTCACCGGACAAAATCCTTTTCATGATAAAATCTTTGATTTCCTGGGTGTAAATATTTTTCCTGAAATAAGGAATTTTATCAGATTTCTTCTGGTCCTGGTTTTTCTTCACGGCAGATGGCGGTGCATAGAGGATAAGATGTGAACTGTAAAGTCTGAAAAAATCATATTCCAGCAGCTTGCTCCACCTTAAAAGCAGTTCCGCATCTATGGATTTGCTTTTGTAAACATTTTCAATAAACTCATCATCTTTATTGAGAAAATTGCAGATCCTCTCCATGGGTATCTCATTTTCATCAACCATCTCCTTGATAAACTTTCCTATATGAATTTCTTTATATAACATGTTTTGAGTACTATTTCTTGTTAATTCACGAATTAAAATCAACAGATCATATATTTCACTCTTACAGTGAATGAATGGACTGTCTGAACAATAAAATTACGCTAAGAAAATCTCAGCGGCAGCAAAAGGGGAATGTCAAGCTCTGTGCTATACTTGGCAGGTGTACAGCCGGCAGTCGGTGGGGCGGTCTGCCGATAAATTAGTTTTCAGGTTATGTGTCTTAAAAATACTTTTTTCTTCTATTTCCTTCTGCGGTATCCTTATTCAATGGGTTCAGGTAAGACCTCTTTCATGCTTCAGACTTCTTTTCTGTAAGAATATTTATAACCTATTAACGCTCTTTCATGCAGTTTTATTCGTAATATTTTTGACTATTGACCTTAGTGTAAACAGATTATTATGCCTGTTAATTTTTAATTAATAAGTAAATAATTTGTTTGTTCGTTTTCAAATTTAAATAAAAAATTGAACCTAATTCTTAAAAGTGCATAAAAAATCTACTTAAAAGCAAAATTTAATTAAAATTAACAAATTAAATACACATATGTGTGAATTATTTTTATGATCCTTTAATGGTAGGAAAAAACAAAAAATACCCATTGTATTCCATCCTTCAAGTATATACCTTTGCAGTTCAATGAAAAATACCATAAGCTTATTCGATTTTTCGAAAAAAATAAATTATAAAAATGAGCTCCTGGCAGGCTTTACAGTAGCCATGACCATGATTCCGGAATCGCTCTCGTTTGCAATTCTGGCCGGACTTTCTCCGCTTACAGGATTGTATGCAGCTTTTATGATGGGGATTGTAACCGCCGTTTTGGGTGGTCGTCCCGGAATGGTTTCAGGAGGCGCTGGCGCTACCATTGTTGTACTGATTGCTTTGATAAAATCTCACGGTATAGAATATCTTTTTGCCGCTGTTGCCCTTGCAGGAATCTTTCAGATGCTGGTAGGAATTTTCAAACTTGGGAAATTTGTCAGGCTCATTCCGCAACCCGTGATGTACGGCTTTTTAAATGGTCTTGCGATCATTATTTTTATGGCTCAGGTAGAGCAGTTTAAAATTACAGACAGTTCAGGAGTCTCCAGCTGGCTTCACGGAATGCCCTTGTATATTATGGCGGGACTGACAGCTCTTACGATTGCTATCGTATACTTTTTTCCAAAGATCACAAAAGCGGTTCCTGCATCATTAGTTGCCATTATCGTAGTTTTTGCGGTGGTTCTCGGTTTTAATATTCCTACGAAAACTGTTGCGGATATTGCCTATATCAGTGGAAATCTTCCAAGTTTTCATATTCCTCAGATTCCTTTTACTTTGGAAACCTTGCAGATCATATTTCCGTATGCGATGGTGATGGCAGGAGTCGGGCTTATAGAATCTCTTCTAACCCTGTCCATGGTAGATGAAATCACCAATTCAAAAGGGAATGCCAATAAAGAATCAGTAGCTCAGGGTATCGCGAATATTACGAATGGTTTTTTCGGAGGAATGGGTGGCTGTGCTATGGTTGCCCAGACATTAGTGAATCTCAATGCAGGTTCAAGAGCCAGACTCTCGGGAATTATCGGATCATTGATGATCTTAATCATTATTTTATTCGGAGCCCCTTTTATTGAAAGAATACCCATGGCAGCGCTGGTTGGAGTCATGATGATGGTGGCTGTAGGAACATTCCAGTGGGTGTCCATCAGAATTGTCAACAAAATGCCGAAGTCTGACATCGTGGTCGGAGTTACGGTGGCTTTAATTACGGTAATTCTTCATAATCTGGCATTGGCCGTTCTGGTAGGGGTTGTGATCGCTGCTCTGGTCTTTGCGTGGGATAATGCCAAAAGAATCCGTGCAAGAAAATCTACCGATGAAAATGGAGTGAAGCACTATGAAATATATGGTCCCTTATTTTTCGGCTCGGTGACGGCATTCATGGATAAATTTGATCTGATGGATGATCCGGATGAAGTCGTTGTAGATTTCAGGGAAAGCCGTATTGTAGATATGAGTGCCATTGATGCTTTGGATAAATTGTCAAAACGCTACAGTCAGCAAAATAAAAAACTCTATCTGCGCCACCTCAGTGAAGACTGCCGTGCCATGCTGAAAAATGCGGAGGCCGTGATTGAAGTGAATATCCAGGAGGATCCTACGTATAAGGTGATGCCGGAGAGGTAGGGGATTGGAAATTGAAAGATTTAAAAATCTGTGTCATTTGTGAAACCTGGGGGAGATTAAAGAATTATCTATTAGAATAAAGATTGGAAGATAGGAGCAGTATCAAAAAGATCTGTGTTACCTGAGAAATCTGCGGGATATAAAAATTTACTATTCACATTTCACGACGACAATAACCAAACAAGGACTGTAAAATCACTTTACAGCCCTCGTTTTTTAGGTTATTAATGTATTCGCAATGAAATCCGGCACCAAAGCATAGTGTGACAGTTTCATGCTGATCGAAGCTCTTCCGCTCGTCAGCGTTCTCAGATCGGAAATATATCCGAACGTTGAGGCCAACGGAACTTCCGCTGTGAAAATCTTTCTTCCTGATCTTTCATCAATAGACGAAATAATTCCCCTTCTCCGGTTAATATCAGCCGTTACGGCGCCTGTGTACTCTTCAATACTCTGAATTTCAACCTGCATGATGGGCTCCAGAAGCTTAGGACTGCATGATAAAGCCGCCGCTCTGAATCCATCTCTCGCGGCATTTTCAAAATCAAATGCACCAGAATCCTGAGCATGGAAAGCCCCGTCAAGAAGTCTGATCTTCATACTTTCCAAAGGATAACCTTTTAAGGGTCCGTTTTCCATGGCTTCCCTGAAACCTTTTTCTACGGAAGGAATAAATTCACCCGGAATAACACCTCCTTTGATCAGATTACTGAATTCCAATCCAGGTTCATTATTTTCTCTCGGCCCGATTTCAAAAGTGATATCGGCAAACTGTCCGCTTCCTCCATTCTGCTTCGAAAGCTTTTCCCTGTGCGTTCTGGTTTCCGTTAAAATCTCACGGTAAGACACTTTAGGTTTCCCTTGATTGACTTCTATACCGTGATTCAGACGTATCTTTTCCAGAGTGACCTCAAGATGAAGCTCACCCAGACCGCTCAATAGAGTTTCTCCGGTTTGTCTGTCTCTTTCCACCACTAAAGAAGGATCTTCTTCCTGAATTTTAGCCAGAACCAAACCGAAAGATTTCTCATCACTGTTCGTTTTAGGCTCTATCGAAACCCTGATCACAGGAGCAGGAATGGTAATCGCTTCCAGAAGGACAGGTTTTTCTACTGCGGATAAAGAATCTCCGGTTTTGGCGTCCTTAATTCCTGTTAAAGCCACAATATCACCCGCTTTTCCTTCCTCTACCGATAAGGTTTTATCAGACTGCATCTTCAGAATTCTCGATATTCTGAAACTTTCCCCTGTCCTTACATTCAGAACCGTGTCGCCAGATTTGATCGAACCGGAATACAGACGGAGCATGGCAAGCCTTCCCATATGTTTATCGATTAAGACTTTAAAAACAAGTCCTGAAAAAGTTTCCCTTTCATTTCTTACGAGTTCTACAGTTTCTTCCGTATCGGGATCTTTCCCCTGAACGGCTGGAAGCTGATCCGGTGCCGGAAAATAAGTGACTACTGCATCCAGAAGCGGCTGTACCCCTTTATTTTTAAAGGCAGAACCACAGAGAACCGGAACCGCAGCGCCTGATCTGCAAACTTTCTGTAAAGCTTCAGTGATCATTTCCCCGGTAATGCTGTTTTCAGGATCCATGAACATCTCAAAGAATGTTTCATCGTATTCTGCGAGGGTTTCCATTAATTTCATCCTGTATTCATAAGCATCCGCTTTATGATCCTCTGGAATTTCCTTTTCAATAATGGTTTCTCCGTTTTCGTCCGTCCAGTATAAAGCTTTCTGTCTGATTAAATCAATCACTCCCTCAAATTGGGCTTCAGCTCCGATCGGGATCTGAAGGGCCATAGGAACTGCATTAAGTTTCTTTTCAATTTCCTTAAGAACCGCAAAGAAATCCGCTCCGATTCTGTCCATTTTATTGATGAAACATATCTTGGAAATTCCATGTTTCTCAGCCTGGAACCAAACATTCTCGGTTTGTGGCTGAACCCCTGAAGAGGCACAAAACACAGCAACAACGCTATCCAGAACTCTTAAGGAACGTTCGACTTCTACTGCAAAATCGATGTGTCCGGGTGTATCGATGATATTGATGTTATAAACAGTTTCTCCTTTTTTCCATTGTGTGGAAACAGCTGCGGATGAGATGGTGATTCCTCTATTTTTCTCCTGGATGTCTTTATCCATAGTGGTATTTCCATCGTCCACATTTCCGATCTTATGTATGAGGCCTGTGTAATAAAGAAGTCTTTCCGTTAAAGTGGTTTTTCCTGCATCTACGTGTGCTATAATTCCTATATTTCTTGTGTTATATTTCATTTTGCTGAATTTAAATTGTTGATTTTGAGAATACGGCTAGGTATTCTCCTCGTTTTGAGGTCTGGAAAATAAGGCAGCAAAAAAGACCCATCTGAACAGATAGGTCTTCAATATATTTTTAGTAATAAAAGATCTAAGGAACTATTCAGATAAATATTTAGTGCTGCCAGAGTACACAGCTCTCACAGGGTTACTTAAAGTTATTATATTTATCATTGTTGTTGACATTGTTGATTTTTAATCGGTTGCGAAATTAGATAAATTTTTTAATTGTCCAAAATTTTTTAGATAAATTTTTTGATCGGCAAATTTAAACAAATGGTTAAGCCGGACTGTCATCAATAGAAAAGTAGGTGAAAATTCATAAAAATTTCTTAAAACAGAGAAGTACGTAATGCTTTTCTAAGAAAAATTTTATCTTTGGAAAGAATACCCAATTAAACACTTGTTGATGATTAAATAATTTTAAATCTTTTTCAAGAAAGCTAAATAAAACTTTTAACTTAAAACTATTGAAAACGGATATCGACATTCACAACCACTGTCATTTTTCTTTTGACCTGTGGCTCACCCTAATCAAATCTCACCCTGAATTTAAAACAAAAAGAGTTGAGCTGTTCACCTCGTTTTTTAATATTGACAAACCCATTGAGGAGGTTGCGAAAACCGTAAAATATTACGACGATCTCTGCAATACGATCAATGAGGTTACAGGAGGAAATATTGATACTTTTGAAATGTATTTACTGATTCTTGGTTCGCTGGATGTAGATGTAAAACAATTGGATAAAGAAAAACTGGACGGGTTTTATCTGAAAAGCGAAGAACTGTTTCTGGAATACAAGCCTGTTGTCATTTTCGAAAACATAAAAGAATTTTTTGATCAGATCAAGAATGAAGGAAAAACGGTAAATATTCTGAGTAATACAGGATTTATCAAAGGAAAAACGATGAGAAAATTTCTGATTCAGGAAGAGCTGGATCAGTATATAGACTTCCATATTTATTCGGATGAGATCAATATTTCAAAACCGAATCCTCTTATTTTTCAGGAAGTGAAAAACAATCTTAAAGACCGGGATCTTCCGATGCACCGTATCCTGCACATTGGAGACAATCCCGTGGCAGATTATAAGGGAGCGAAAGATTTCGGCTTCAGTGCCCATTTACTTAAACACTAAATTGATATGAATAAAAGATACAGCTTACACCACATTCATTCCGCGGATGAGTTCACTTTTTCACCCGCAGAATACAGCTATTTCAAATATGGCGATAAGTCGTATGCTGAAAAGTTTGCTAAAGAATTATTCAACGGATTTATTGCAGAGCATGCAGAACTTTTAAACACAGAAAAAGAGATCGTGGTTCTTCCAAGTCCGTATATGGCCATTCCCACGGCTTCTAATTTTTTATGTTTTTTCTTTAAAAAGCATCTGGATCTGTACCTGTTTCAGAAAGGAATGAGATCCAGTATGATCTCCAAGATCAACCGTAACCACACATATATCACGGATTACGGGAATCTTAATTTTGAAGACCGTAAAAATCTGATCGCGAATGATACTTATTATATCGATAAGGATTTTTTACGCGGAAAACTTTGTATTTTTATAGACGATATAAAAATCACGGGAAGCCACGAATTTACGGTGAACAGGATTTTGAACGAATATCATGTGGACGCAGATTTTATGTTCCTCTATTATGCGGAACTGATGAATTTTGACATCGACCCGAAAATTGAAAACCATTTTAATTATTATGCCGTGAAAAACATCAAACACGTGGCAGAAGTAATGACAAAGCCAAGTTTTGAATTTAACACAAGGATCGTGAAATATATTTTAGGCCTGGATTCAAGTAATTTTGACTATCTTACGTCTAAAGTAAAAAAGGAGCAGATGGACCTGCTTCTGGAGCTGGCGATCAGCAACAATTATCATTTAATAAAAGAATACGAAAATAACATCAATACTTTAACACAAACGGAACTATATTATGGCTATTAACTTACAAAAAGGACAAAGAGAAAACATTAACGCACCTAAATTCACTGTAGGTTTAGGATGGGATATCAATAATACTTCTACAGGAACAGGATTTGACCTTGACGCTTCTTTATTTTTATTGGGCGAGGACAAAAAACTGGTTTCAGACAGTCACTTTATTTTCTATAATAATTTAGAATCTCCGGACAAATCTGTGATCCACACAGGAGACAACCTTACCGGTGAAGGTTCAGGAGATGATGAGCAGATCAAGATCGATCTTACAAAAATCGATGCAGCGATTCAGGAAATTACGGTAGTGGTAACCATCCACGATGCTGATGCAAGAAAGCAGAACTTCGGACAGGTGAGAAATTCTTTCATCAGAATTTTCAATACAGATACCAACGAAGAAATCCTGAAATATGAACTAGACGAAGATTTCTCTATTGAAACTGCCGTAGAATTCGGAAGAATCTACAACAGAAACGGAGAATGGAAATTTGAAGCTGTTGGGGCAGGACAGAGAGACGGCCTTGACAAATTCGTATCAATTTATCAAAAGTAATTATGGACAATCAGGAAAATCAACCGATAGATCCAATGGGATCCATTGAACCTCTTAAAACATTTGAACCTGCTCCGATGGCTCCACCGAGCCAGCCTTTACAAAACACGGCACCGGCAGTTCTTGTGGATAGAGAAGGGAACGTCAATCTGACTCAGCTGCAGGTAGAAGAGCGTAAGAAATATGAAGTTCTTGCCAATTCTATTGATGAGACCAATCCCGGTTCCATCGTGAATTACGGAGCTGAGCTTCAGAAAACTTTATCCAATCAGAGTGATAGCTTCTTAGGAAACGTAAGAAGATCGAACTCTGGTGAAGTGGGAGTACTTATCAATGACCTGTTGGTAGAATTGAACTACGTAGATGTTGATGAGCTTCAGCAGAATAAAGTGAAAAGCTTTCTGAGCAAGATCCCGTTCATGAAAAAGGTCATCACGCAGGTGGAAAATCTGTTCACGAAATATGATAAGATCATCAACAATATCGAGCAAATTGCTCACAAAGTAAATGCAGGAATCATCACTTCTACCAAAGATAATGCTGTTCTTCAGACTATTTTTGAGAGCAATGTGAATTCTATTAAAGCCATTGAAGAATTGGTGATTGCCGGAAATGTAAGAATGGAAAGAGCTGCCGGCGAATTGGCTCAAATGGAAGCCGATCCGCAGACCTACCAGGATTATCAGATCGCTGATAAAAGAGATTTTATCGCGAGATTAGACCGGAGAATGGCTGATCTTAAAGTGGTACGTATCATCATGATGCAGTCCCTTCCACAGATCAGACTGGTACAGAATAACAATGTTTCTATCGCTGAAAAAGCACAGACGATCCTTACCACGACACTTCCGGTTTGGAAAAACCAGCTTTCACTGGCAGTAGCGATGTACAGACAGCAGCAGAATATCGAGATCCAGCAGAAGGTATCTTCTACTACGGAAGCGATTCTGAAGAAAAATGCAGAACGTCTGGGTCAGAATTCAGTGAATGTAGCGAGAGCGAACGAGCAGACCATCGTATCTGTGGAAACATTGAGAGAAACAACTTCAATGCTTATCAACACATTGAATGAAGTGAAGCAGATCCAAAAACAGGGTGCTGAAGGAAGAAGAAAACTGGATCAGGATCTTCAGACACTGGAGCATGAATTAAAAGCAAACGTCAGAGGTTAATTAACAGGATACCAAGGTGGGGGATGATGCAGCAACCATAATGTCTCAGAGCAAAAGAAGATTAACCAAGCTTAAACTTCTTGCTAATTTTTTTGAACATATTGATATCATATCTATTTACATCAAAACGGATATCATCCACAATTTGTTTCAGGAAAATACAGCGCTGGACTACAATAAGCTGGAACTTTTCCACCTGCAGTATACCGACAGCCTCATAGAACTTCTCACCAAAATAAAAAGGCAGAAGGAAAATGATATGTTGGCTGTGATTAATGAAATAGACGTTAATAATAAATATATTGAAGGTTTTGAGGAAAGACGGGTAGACAGTTTTCAGACTGACCGGAAGATGTACAGCGGTATATTTTCCCAACATCTGAAAATGCTTTACAAAGACCTTACTGAAGATATTTTTACGGCAGACTGGAACAATGTCCTGTATTTCCATAAAAAATACGGACAGGAATTCTACAGGAACAATGCAGATGAAGAGCAGCTGAAACCCCAGCCTTTTCCGGCCTATCAGTACAAAGATTATTCTATAGAAAGGAAACTTTTGGGAAGACTCAATATCCAGAGTTTTAAAGTACGTTTTGTCTGCGGTTATCTGATCGGGACTTATGAGTATGAACTCTTCAAGATATTTCAGTCTGATGATCATTTTATTTTCGGCATCGATGATAAAAAACTCTATCTGTTTGACGGGGATCTTGAAAAACTTGATGTTTCCGAGAATCAGTCGAACCAGAGTTCAATTATCAATCAGTTGAAAACAAAAAATGAGCTGCTGGAAAATACGATCACTGAAAGGAAAAGAACGATTCCTGCAGAAGTGGGAAATGTGCTGAAAGACTATCTCAAAAATCTGGAAAATATAGATATTATGAGCAAAATATTTGATTTCGACGAAGAAACGAATATCCTGCGTGCAATGCTTAATTTAAATTTGAATAATAATTAAAGCGAAAGAAAAACAAATCATTTCGCCTTAGAATACATAACAATACTAAACATAAAAAGATGGCTATTAACTTACAAAAAGGTCAAAGAATCAACCTGAAGAAGGAAAACGGTGCTGAGCTTACCCAAGCTTGTGTGGGAATCAACTGGGGAGCAATTGAGAAAAAAGGACTTTTCGGAACTAAAAAAGAAGCAGTAGACTTAGATGGAAGCTGCATCTTATTTGATTCAAACAAGACGCTTACGGAAGTGATTTATTTCGGAAATCTGAAATCAAGAAACGGTTCTGTAAAACATAGCGGTGATGACCTTACCGGGGATGTCAACGGAGATGACGGATTAGACAATGAAGTAATCACAGTAGATTTCAGCCAGCTGGAGCCTAACGTAGAACACGTTGCATTGGTACTGAACAGCTACCAGGGACAGGATTTCGGAACAATTCCTTTCGCTTCTATCCGTATCTATGAAGGAACGCCTACCAATGTAAGAGAAGTTTTCGCTAAATATGACATCGCTAATGATGCTTCTTTCAAAGGACACGTTGCCATGGTAATGGGGGTTTTCTACAAAAGAAACGGAGAATGGAAATTCAACGCGATCGGAGATCCTACTTCAGACAGAAAACTGGAACAGACGATCCAGACGGTTCAGGCCAATTATTTATAATCAATAGATCATCAGTAAGAAAGAGCTTTGGTTCATTCGAAAAAAATGAATAGTTTTATAGGCTTGAGCTAAAACTTATTGACCCTATTGATATCAAATAAAAAACATTAAAAATTAGCAATATTTGTGCATACTGTACATCTATTGCTTTTATCATATAATAACATAAACTGAAGTGGAACATCAAAGTATTTTAGAATTGCACCCGGGCTTGGTGTGGGGATTTGCGGTAACGGTAGTTATCATGCTGCTCCTGGATTTAGGAGTATTCAACAAAAAAAGCCATGAAGTATCATCCAAAGAAGCTACCATCTGGTCTATCGTATGGATTTCACTATCCATGATATTCTCCGGAGTAGTGTATTGGGTTTTCAATACAGACGGAAGTCCTGAAAGCCACGCTGTGGCCGTAGAGAAATTTACACAGTATCAGGCCGCCTACTGGATTGAAAAGGCCCTCTCTGTGGATAACTTATTCGTATTTATCCTTGTTTTCGGGTTCTTTAAAGTTCCGAAATATCTTCACCACAAAGTGCTCTTCTGGGGAATCATTGGAGCATTGATATTCAGAGCGATATTTATCTTCGCTGGAGTAGGGTTGATCAACCTGACGTATCTTCCTGAAATGAATGTTTTCGGAAAAGCAGTTCAGATCAACGTGGTAATGGCCCTTTTCGGTCTGTTCCTTGTCTATGCCGGGATTAAATCCTGGGGTGACGGAGGTGACGATGACGACGAAGATTACAGCAATACAGCCGGTGCAAGGCTGATCAAAAGCTTCTGGAAAGTTTCCGATAATTATGATGGTGATAAATTCTTCACGATCCAAAACGGAATCAAGATGGCAACACCACTTTTAGTAGTAGTTGGGGTTATTGAATTTACCGACGTTCTTTTCGCGGTAGACTCTATTCCGGCGATCTTTGCGATCTCCAATGACCCGTTCATCCTGTATACATCCAATATTTTCGCGATCTTGGGATTAAGATCTTTATATTTCCTGTTGGCGAACTTTATCCACATGTTCAGCAAGCTTCCTTACGGACTGGCGATTATCCTTTCATTTATCGGGGTAAAAATGCTGATCGCTCCGTGGATTCATATTCCGTCTCCGGTTTCATTGGGAATCGTAGGAGGAGTATTGGTGCTTTCTGTTCTTATATCCATTATGTTCCCTGAAAAGGAAGATGAGGAAAAAGAGAAACTGGAAGATAAATAAATCTTAAGAATTTTCTTAAAAAATAGAAGTCCATGAAATTAAATTTCATGGGCTTTTTTTATGATGAACCAAACCTATTTTTGATTTAAAACAATAGTATAAAAAAAATAGACAGACCTGTCTGTATGTATTGGATTTTGTTGTACATTTGTCCTATAAATTAAAATAGATGGCATCACCAAGAGATAGAATTGTTCATACGGCTTCCGGTTTATTTGGTAGGCAGGGGTATAATTCTACAGGTATCAATCAGATTATTTCTGAAGCTAAAGTAGCCAAAGCAAGTTTCTACCAGTACTTCAAATCTAAAGATGACTTGTGTGTAGAATACCTTAAAGTAAGACACGAATATTGGTTTAGTGAACTGAATCATTTTTGTGCACAGGAAGAAACCCCGAAATCAAAAACCTTAAAATCTTTCGATTTTCTGATCCATATGAACCAGAAAGAACATTTTCAGGGCTGCAGCTTTCTTAATATTTTATCGGAAATTCCTGTAGATAATGTAAAGATTTTAACGGTGATCCAACATCACAAAATGGATCTCAGAACCTATTTCTCAGAACTGTTGGAAGAGGAAGAACTTTCAGACCATATTTATTTACTGTTTGAAAGCAGTCTTATAGAAAGTCAGCTTTTTAAATCCAATGAACTCATCGAAAGATCAAAAAAAATAATTAATCATTTAATTTCTTAAAAATGGAACAGAAACACCCGCTTCCGCCTTTCACGCTTGAAACCGCAAGAGAAAAAATACAGATGGCAGAAGATGCCTGGAATAGTCAGGATCCGGAAAGAGTATCCAAAGCATATACGACTGACAGCGAATGGAGGAACAGAGATACTTTCATTAACGGAAGAGAAGAGATTGTAACTTTTCTGCAGAAAAAATGGGAGAAAGAGCTTAATTATCAGCTTAAAAAAGAATATTGGGCCCATACCGACAACCGAATTGCTGTCCGCTTTGAATATGAATACCAAACCCAGGATGGAAATTGGTTCAGAGCATATGGCAATGAAAACTGGGAGTTTGATAACAACGGGCTTATGCAAAAAAGATATGCCAGTATCAATGATGTAAACATCAAAGAAGAAGACCGGAGGTTTAAATAATAATATAAAGACAGCCCGAAAAGAGTAGTCTTTTTTTGTAGATATCGGAATGGGTAAGGTTTACGCCTTTAAATTCATTGATGTTTGTGCAGCAGCTTGTTAATCTTCCTTCTCGTCTGCACAGATACTTTATAAGCTTCATCACGCAGTTTCTGTATCTTTCCTACAGGCTGGAAAAAGATTTTACTTTCAAATGGATTGAATGACAGCAGCTCGTTACTGCAATTCCGGTGATCTAGCAGCTGATCTTTGTTGATTTTCACTTCCCCGATTTTAATATAGGGTGAATTCTTCCATTCCACATTCAGCTTGTTGATAGGCTGTTCTTTCAGGTTATAACAAAACTGGATAAGGACATCGGCCACATAATCATGATCCTGAAAATAATGCTTTAGAGCGTCTTTCATTTTTAATTTCTTGCCAAAATTTTTATCTACGGATTTCGGGACCATCTTTATTTTGATCATATGGTCACCAAGACGGTAGGCACCTACAGAATGATAGTCAAAAGACAGAATAAAATCATTTCTTTTTCCCAGCAGCTTTAAAATATTTCGTGCAAACGACAGGGTACAAACGGAAGGAATTACTTTTACCGCCTGAACTACCAGTGAAAAGAAGCTGCTCCATTTTTTGATATAAAACCGGTTCACGGCAGTAAACAGTTTCAGAAAATGAGAAACCGAATTGGTGGGGAATAAAGGAAAATTAACCAAAGGGAAATTCGCGATCAGTCCGCCTTTCTCGTCTTTTATTTTGACAGCGAATCCGTAAGCAGGAATATCTTTTTCAGAGTTCTTAATTTTCAGATTGGCATTGGAAAGTCTGATGGTCAGATCAAATTTTTCAATGTCAAAGAAAGGAAGAAGTTCTTCAGGAATATTTTTATCGATAAAGAATGTACCATCAGCTGTGGCATAAGTCTTGGCATGTGCATTTCTGGTAGCATAGTCGACATCACTTATGGAAGAAGACTGTTCAACGAAATCAGCAATTGTCTTTTTATTGATTTCGATAAGTTTTTTTTCCTCTTCAGTAAGCTCGTCAAATTTCTTATTATATTTTAGTGGTTCTGGCATTTAGTTTTTAAATTCAATTATAACGCCAAGTTTCTGAATCCGCGTTAACCCAATGTTAAAATTATTTGAATTTTGCGGCAGACAGAGAGGTTTGGGTATAACTTGTTGTTAATCTGTAGTTTAACGGAAAGGGGAGGTGGAAGTCTGAAGATGGAAGAACTCCTGATTTCCCCATTAGTTAGCGGTGATTTAAATTTATTTCTTCATTATATTCTAAACCGACAACTAGCAACCAGCAACATCTTAACCATTATCCCTATCATCCACCTCCATAACTCCCATCTCTTCCATCTTCTCAAAAACCCCTATCTTTGTAAAAAATATCAACAATGGGAGTAGCAGATATGTTATTTAAAAAGAAAAAGGAACAGGCTGAAAAGAACCTTAACGACGGTAAGGAATATATGGTGGAATATGGTAAAAGAGAAAGTGTTGTACAATTGCCAAGCGGTTTGCAGTACGAGATCATTACCGAAGGCGATGGCGCACAGCCGGGACCTAAATCCACAGTAAAATGCCATTACCACGGAACGACCATTTCCGGGAAGGTATTCGATAGCTCTGTAAAAAGAGGAACACCGGCATCTTTCCCTTTAAACAAGGTGATCAAAGGATGGACGGAAGCCCTTCAGCTAATGTCTGTCGGAAGTAAATGGAGACTGATTATTCCTCCGCATTTGGCGTATGGAGATCAGCAAATCAGCAAAGAAATCGGACCGAATTCTACATTGGTTTTCGAAGTGGAATTGCTGGATATTAAATAATCCTGCTTAAAAATAGCTTAAAAATTTACCTGAATTCAGGTAAATTTTTTTATTTGTATTATATTCGTATTGATTAATTACAAAGAATAAGTTTATTGGAGTATTTTTTAGGTTATAGCAATTTAAAACTTTCCACAAAGTTGATGGTTTAAAATTTTATCGTGAATAAAATCCTTGCACCTTAAAGCATTCGAATTTGTTTAAAAGACTTGCGTCCTTTGCAATGATCTAACCACCACACTACACAAAGAAAAAATATAAACTGAATGAGAAAACTCTTTTACCTTTTGGCCGTATTCAGCTTATTGACTTCCTGTGTTTCAAAAAAGAACCAGGTTATCAGGCAGAACATCCTTACGTTAAAAGACAGCTATTGCAAAGCGCCTTTTAAATATAACTACAGTAACAGGGTTCCGTCTTATAATTCGGATTCTATTTTAGCAGCCAATAAAGAACTTCAGGGAACATTTTCTGATCAGAGTATTCTTATCCTGAATGCCCTGGATAACCTTGATGAGGTTCATAAGATCATTGATCTGAAAAAAGATTCTTCCATAGCTGCTCAGGTTAAGGTTTTACAACTTAAAAGCAAGATCAACAGTAAAATCACCATTGCACTTACCGAATTGGATGCCGTAGCTGCAGAATTTGACTGTGAGGGAGAAAGAGTAGCCCAGATCGGAAATTATGTGGATAATCTTAATGATTCCAGAAACAATAAAATGATCCTTTATTCCATTGTAACGGGTGCAGCAGCATCCATTGCCGGTGGTATTGTATCCGATGGAGGATGGAGCAACGCAATTGATATCGGCGGGGGTGTTGTGGGAGCAGGTTTCGGTCTTGCCACATTGAATCCGAAAGGGAAAAAAGTAGAATTTATCCACCAGAGAAACCTTTTAAGAGATATCTGGAGGGAAAAACTGGAGTCCCCGAATTTTCCACCATTTATCTGGTATATGTATACGGAGAAAAAGTTTTCCAATAAAGAGAAACATTCCATTATCAGCAGCATGAAGGAGCGATGGCTTCATTATCAATTTGATGACAGCACAACAGAAGCCGATCAATCTGTGATTTTCAGCGACGGAGGCTTTTACAGGGCTGATGACCTTCACAACCGGGCGGCGATGCTGAATCAGATGCAGTCGGCCACTCGCACGATTAATCAGAATATCAACTATCTGCTGCTGGATCTGGACAAATTAATTCTTTAAGAAAAATTTAACTGTAATAAAATTTGTTACATTTAAAAATTTATCTATCTTTGCCTTGTAATTAAAATGAACAATACAAGATTTGCTACGGCGATACATATTCTGACCTTGTTGGCCAAAAGCCCTCAGGAGTGGCTCACTTCTGAATGGATTGCAGGCAGTGTGAATGTAAATCCGGTGATGGTAAGAAAGGAGTTAAGTGTATTGAGAGAAGCAGGTTTGATTATAAGCAGACAGGGAAAAGACGGAGGAACTCAGCTTGCGAGAAATGCAGATCAGATCACTATTTCAGAGATTTATAAATCTGTGAAAAATACGGATGTTTTGGGAAAAAAGAATCAGAATCCCAATCCGGCATGCAGCGTGGGAAAAGAAGTCAATGTTCATTTAAATACACTGTTTGAAGAAACAGATCAGTTGGTAATTAATTTTTTAGGCGATAAGTCATTGCAGGAATTCAGCGATCAGTTCGAATAAAATTTTTTACCCTTAAATGTAACAAAAGTTATTACAATTTAATTTAAATAAAATATTATGAAAAAAGTATCAGTAATCGGTGCGACCGGTTTTGTAGGGAAACAAGTAGTAAACGAACTAGCATCAAGAGGATACGCGGTGGAAGCTTTGGTAAGAGATGCTTCTAAAGTAGAATCAAAAGAAAACGTGACGGCAAAAAGCGTAGATGTAAACAATACGGAAGAGCTTACAGAAGCTTTGAAAGGAAGTGATGCCGTAATCAGTGCATTCAACGCAGGTTGGACCAACCCAAATCTGTATAATGATTTCCTGAACGGTTCTGTAAATATTGAAAAAGCGGTAGAACAGTCGGGCGTAAAAAGACTGATCGTAGTAGGAGGGGCCGGAAGCCTTTATACACCGGACAATGTACAGATCGTAGATACTCCGGATTTCCCAGAAGCTTACAAACCGGGTGCTACAGCAGCAAGAGATTATTTAAACAAAATCAGAGAAAACAATACCCTTGACTGGACGTTCTTCAGCCCGGCTATTGAAATGAATCAGGCGAATGTAGGAGAGAGAACCGGAAAATACAGAACCTCTCTGGAAACCCCTGTTTTTGATGAAAACGGAAGAAGCCGTCTGTCTGTAGAAGATGTAGCTGCCGTACTGGTAGACGAACTGGAGCAGAACAACCACATCCGCGAGCGTTTTACAGCAGCCTACTAATTCACAAAAAAAATGACAATGTTAAAAAAGAAATTATTCTCACTGGCAGCAGTGCTTGGATTGGTAAGTATGATGTTTGCAGGAAATGTAAAGATCAAAGTATACAATCCCGGTCCGAAAGCCATTTTTCCTATTACTTCGACCATTATTTACGGAGATAAAGATGCTGTACTTATCGATGCCCAGTTTCAGAAGCAGTATGCAGAACAGTTGGTGAAGGAAATTAAAGCAACGGGAAAAAATCTGAAAACAGTTTTTATCTCTCACAGCGATCCGGATTTTTATTTTGGACTCGATGTGATTAAAAAAGCATTTCCCAATGTAAAAATCATTTCCACAGCTCAGACTGTGTATCTGATATCTGCTTCAAAAGATGATAAGATGGCGGTATGGAAACCACAGCTGAAAGAAGATGCCCCCTCAGAGATCATTGTTCCGGAAGCGGCTAATGCCATTCCTGATTTGGAAGGAAATAAAATTGAAATTAAACAGAATGCGGAAGATCCTGCCCACAGTTTTGTCTGGATTCCATCTTTAAAAACAGTGGCCGGCGGTATTTCTGTTTCCGTAGATTCACACATCTGGATGGCAGATACTCAGAATATCAAGGCAATTGATCAGTGGATCGGGCAGATTGATGCGATGAAGGCATTAAAACCTGAACAGGTTATTCCTTCCCATTTTGCAAAATTATCTTTATCTCCACAGTCTCTGGATTTCGTTAAAAACTATCTGGAAAACTATAAAAAGGCAATCACCGAAAACAAAACATCTTCAGGTGTCGTAAATTTTATGGTGAAACAATATCCTGACCTTCACGGAAAAGATGAACTGGAAATGGGAGCGAAAGTTTTCTTTGGAGAAATCAACTGGGAGCTGAAGTCACCCTACCCTGCGATAGGCAACAAAGTGGAAGCTGATTTCGGAACATTTAAATTCGTTTTGGATTTTAAAAACAATAAAGAAATGTCCTTCACAGGCGTTTCCGGAAATGTAAAAGGAAATACAGATACTGTACAGTATACCGTAACAGAAGTAGCCAAGAATATCTTTATGGTGTACTGGCACGAACCCAAACTGGGTTCAAACATTACCCACATTCAGGATTATAACAAAAATATCATTTATACTAATATTGCAGAACCGGACGGATCATTTAAGCATCTTAAAGGAACGCTTAAAATTCTTAAATAATTATAGAAAACTGCTGTCGTATGACAGCAGTTTTTTTATGACCAAAAATCATTAGAAGTATCATTGATTTTTACAAATATGGAATGATTTTTTACAATTATTAAGCTTGATCTTTACTATACTTTTGTAGGTACAATTGAGGACAGACAATAAAAAATTATAGTATGAAAAAATTATTTCAATCGTATCATTTGAATGATATCCAGTTAGATAACAGATTTGTAATGGCTCCAATGACCCGCAGCCGTTCTTCAGAGCCTGATAATATCCCCAATGACCTGATGGCAGAATATTACGGGCAGCGTGCTTCCGCAGGTCTTATCATCTCTGAAGCTACTCAGATTTCTCTTCAGGGAATGGGATATGCCAGAACTCCCGGTATCTATACCAAAGAACAAACTGCAGGCTGGAAAAAAGTAACCGAGTCTGTACACGGAAAAGGCGGCCGAATATTTTTACAGCTTTGGCATGTAGGCAGAGTATCTTCTTCCAGAATCAACGGGCTGCAGCCTCTGGCTCCATCTGCTCTTATCGCAAGCAATACCAATGTTTATATTTTTGATGGTGCAGCAAACGGCGATGCCACTTTTATTCCGGTGGAAGAACCGAAAGCAATGACAAAAGCTGAGATTGACCAGACCTTCCATGATTTCGCAACAGGTGCAAAAAATGCAATAGATGCGGGCTTTGACGGCGTGGAAATCCATGGAGCGAATGGTTATCTCATCGACCAGTTCTTACGTGGTAATTCTAACATAAGGACCGATGAATATGGAGGAAGTATAGAAAACAGAGTCCGCTTTCTGATTGAAGTGACTGAGGCAGTGATCAAAACGGTGGGTAAAGAAAGAACCGGGGTAAGACTCTCTCCATTCATAAAATTTAAAGATATGGATGATCCGGAAATACTTGAAACCATCATGCTGGCAGCCGAAAAACTTAATGAACTGGGAATTGCACACATTCATTTATGTGAAGCCGATTGGGATGATACCCCTCAAATTCCATATCTGTTCAGAAAAGAGCTGAGGTATAAATTCAGAAATACAATCATCGCCACAGGAAACAAAACGCCATCCGAAGGCGAAGAGCTGTTGGAGCAGAATCTGGTAGATCTTATAGGCTTCGGAAGAAAATTTCTCACCAATCCTGACTATCCGGAAAGAGTTCTGCAGAATGCTGCCCTGAATGAGATCAGCGATCCGCATACCCTTTTCGGCGGAGGAGATTCAAGAGGGTATACAGATTATCCTGCATTATTCTGACATTCTAGTTGAATGTAATGGGTAAAAAGTTTCTTAATTTGAACCATTAAGAATATGGAAGAGATTAAGTTTCATTAAGAAAAATCAAATAGATTTTTAAATCAGGACTGCTTAAAGCGAAGCTCAACTTAAATATTATTAAAAGTTTAATAGGATCTTAATGGTTTAAAAAATCTGTCTTATAAAATATTTTTTTTCATAAAATCTCCCACTGATTTCTCAGAATACACAGATTTTCTTTTGATCTTATTACATAAAAAATGGCCGTCTAACAGACAGCCATTTTTTTATAAATTCATAAACAGTTTCGGATTCACCGGAGTGTTGTTTTTGTGTACTTCGTAATGAAGGTGCGGTCCTGTAGAACGTCCGGAGTTACCGGATTTGGCGATAACCTGTCCTACTTTTACTTTCTCATTTACTTTTGAAACCAGTTGCGACAGGTGACCGTAAAGGGTAGCCAGTCCGTTTCCGTGAGAAACAATAACACAGTTTCCATAGCCGCCTTTCTGACCTGAGAAAATAACGGTTCCGGCTGCAGCAGCTCTCACATCCGAGCCATAAGCAACAGCAATGTCCAGTCCTTTGTGAAACTGCATCTGATCCGCTTCAGCAGGTGGGTTGTTCTTTTCCATCGGCGCTTTCGCTGAGGTATTTCCCGCTACAGCTTTCGTTGAAGCAACAGCTGGAGACGGTGTGGCGGCTACCGGAGCAGCCTTCGGGGTAACCATTACTTTTACTTCTCTTTTATTCCCGTAGCTGTCCGTTAATTCAATGATTTTTTCAACGGGTTCAGCTTTTACTTCCGGTTTTGGTGCGGCAGCAGCCATGGGTTTGGATTCTGCGGCACTAGGCTTTACAGAAGCAAATACGGTTTTGAAAGGAATTGGATTTTTTCTGATGCCGAAATTAGACGAGATGTATCCGTCGGTAGGCATTCCCAGGGGAACTTCCATCAGCTTTTTTTGGAGATTCATTAAGTACTGGCTGTAGCGGTTGGCCTGTTTTGCCAGATATACAGAATTGGAGATACTGTCCTGACTTAGAATCATCAGCTTCTGATCTGTGATATTTTTGGATTTCAGGAACGAATTCAGCTCAGCCACAGTCTGATCTACCATGGTAAGATCAGTTTTCATTTTCAAATAATCTACACTGTCTTTTTCAGTGTTTATTTTGACGAGGTTCACTTCATACATCTTGTCATCCTTTTCAGAAAATAACCTAGCGATAAAGATAGCCTGTGCAAAAACTACTAGCAAAAGTCCTCCAAGGAGAATATTCACGTTCTTCCTGCTGTTTAGAAATTTCTTCATATTTCTTCTCTTAGTAAATTACAAAACGGTTTTAAGCCTGCAAATTTAATTAAAAATACTATTTGAGGCATATTTTTAAATAAAACTTAGTTTTTTCTGTATTTAACGTCTAATTAGATATTTAATTGTGTTGAAGTGTTAATTTTTTCAGAAAGTGGCTTTTATCATAGCCCCAAAGTCCTTGTTCCGTCTTTGTTTTAATATATTTGCAGTTCACATTCCAATTATGGCTAAAAAGAAAATAATTTCAGAATCTTCTAATCCAAAAAAGAATAAGAACGACGTTTCTGTAGGAGTAGTAGGAAGCGGAAGTTTTGCTACCGCTATCGTAAAAATGCTGGTTGAAAACTGTAAAACGGTACACTGGTGCGTAAGAAGTGAATTCGTGAAAGGAGCTATTGAACTCCGCGGACACAACCCATCTTATCTTACAGCCGTTAATTTTAATCTTAAAAGTCTAAAACTTACCACAGATATCAACGAGCTGGTGAGCGCCTGCGATGTCATCGTACTGGCAACACCTTCTATTTACCTGTCGGATACGATGGATAAAATGACCTGTGAATATGGGGACAAAATTTTTGTTTCCGCGATTAAAGGGATTATTCCTAAAGTAAATGATGTGGTAGCGCATTATTTAAGAGACGAATTTAAAATCGGTTTCAGAAACCAGGCGGTTATAGCAGGACCATGTCACGCTGAAGAAGTCGCTATGGAAAGACTTTCTTACCTTACTGTTGCTGCCGTGGAGGATGAAACAGCAGATAAACTAACAGGAATTTTCAGTTCAGATTTTATCAAAGTACATTCCAGTAAAGATATTTTAGGAAATGAATATAGCGCGATCCTTAAAAACATTTTCGCGATCGGTGCGGGAATAGCAAGCGGACTTGGTTATGGGGATAACTTCACTGCCGTTTTTGTTTCCAATGCCATCCGTGAAATGGAAATCTTTCTGGAAGCGGTATACGAAGCGCCAAGAGATGTGAATGAAAGCGCTTATCTGGGTGACCTTCTGGTAACAGCTTATTCTCTTTTCTCCAGAAACCGAAGCTTAGGAAATCTTATCGGAAAAGGATATACCGTAAAATCCGCAATCCAGTCTATGAACATGGTGGCAGAAGGGTATTATGCCGCAGATTCTATCTATAAAACGGCCAAGCAGAAACACCTGAAGCTTCCGATCATTGATACAGTATACGCCATTCTTTATGAAGGCAAGAATGCAGAAAAGCAGTTTAAAAAATTAACGGCAAAACTGAATTAAATCTGGTTGTAAAACTAATTTAAAATATAAAAACCGTCATTTACTTAAACAGTGGATGACGGTTTTTCTTTACTCTTATCAAGGTTTTAAACTTTGACTATGATAATTTTAATAAGCCTCGCTCCTGATCGCTTCGATTTCTTCAGTAGTTAAGGCCAGATGTTTACCCAACATCCTGCTTCCACGTTCTGTAATCAGAAAATCATCTTCCACTCTGATGCCGCTGAAATTTCTGAAGGTTTCCAGTTTATCGTAATTGATATATTCTGCAAACTGATTGGATGCTTTCCAACGGTCGATAAGTTCAGGAATGATATAAATACCAGGCTCAACGGTTAGTACATAACCTGTTTCCAGTTCTTTGCCGAGCCTTAAAGATTTAATACCAAACTGGGTGGTATTTTTAACGAGATCATCCGTATAACCTACATACTGTTCGCCTAAATCTTCCATATCATGAACATCCAGCCCCATCATATGACCTGTACCGCACTGAAAAAACATAGCATGAGCACCAGCCTGCACTGCATCGTCAATATTGCCTTTCATCAGGCCGATATCTTTTAATCCCTGAGCCAGAATTTTGCACGAAGCCAGATGTACATCCAGATACCTTACACCGGGTGCCAGCAGATTTTTAGCATGATGATACGCATTCAGTACAATATCATACACATCTTTTTGTTCAGCACTGAAAGTCTTGCCCACAGGAAAAGTACGCGTAAGATCACCGGCATATCCTAAAGCGGTTTCCACTCCGGAATCGTTTAAAACCAATTGACCTTCTTTTAACTGATTACCATAATAGTGATTGTGCAGAATTTCACCCTGAACCGTTAAAATAACCGGATAAGCAAGGTTACCGCCAGAAGCTAATGCCTCACTCTGTATTTTAGCGGCAAGTTCACGCTCGTACATTCCGGGTTTTGCCTGTTGCATCACCATTAAATGGATATCAGCCGATATCGATGCTGCACGATCCAGTTCTTCGATTTCCTCAGGAGATTTGATTGAACGTTGTGCGACTACGGCTTTTATAAAATTTAGAGATGAGCGTTCTTTAAGCTGATACGTAGGAATATTAAACCAGTTCGTCAGTTTAATTATATTTTCCGGACGGTAAGGCGGTAAAAAATGAATTGAACGGCTTTTGTCCTGATATTTTTTGAGATAAATGTCGAGTTGATCCAGTGGAAGAATTTTTGTTAAACCGGAATCGGCACTTTTTTCAGCCAGGGTTTTTTGCCTGCCCATCCATACAATATCATCAATACTCATTTCATTTCCGAAGAGAATGGTTTCATCTTCGTCAAGATCGATGATTGCTGCCAATGAAGGTTCATTGATTCCAAAATAATACAAAAAAGTACTGTCCTGCCTGAAATGATAAATATTATCTTTAAAATTCATGGGGCTGTCTTCATTACCCAAAAAGAGTAATATCCCGGAATTTAATTTCGATTGTAACGCAGCACGTCTTTGGAGGTACACTTTCTTTTCAAACATATCATTAAGTATTAAGCAAATATCCCCAAAAATGATTATTCATTAAACCATATAAAGGTGAATGGTTAAAATACGGGTGGTATAGGCAAATTATAAGCTAAGATATTAAAGTTAGAATATATTTTAATTGATCATCCTTAATTTTTTTTAAATTTTAGAATTACCTTTAAATGGTCATTTCAGGAAATCGACGAACGATTTGATTACTTATTTCAATAGGAAAGCATAGACCGTATCCATAGAATTTTTTTGCCTGTTCGGAAACTGTTTTAACCATAAAAATTAACGTGTTAAAATCGTTAAACCCATCCATACTTATAAAACTTTTCCCGAAATTTGATGTAAATTTTAGAATTATGCCACACTCGCTTACAAGCAGAACACCGAAACCAAAATATGACGTTGTACTGATAGGCGGCGGAATCATGAGCGCCACTTTAGCAACATTGCTTCACGAATTTGATCCCAATCTGGAAATCGCCATATTCGAAAGGCTTGGCAGGTTTGCGAAAGAAAGCACAGCTGCCTGGAACAATGCAGGGACGGGGCATTCGGCTTTTTGTGAACTGAATTATACTCCTGAAAAACCAGACGGAACCGTTGATATTACCAAAGCGGAAAGTATCGCAGAACAGTTTGAAATGTCAAAGCAGTTCTGGGCCTATCTGGTGACCAAAGGATATGTTCAGGATCCTAAAGATTTTATCAATTCGTGTCCGCATATGAGTTTAGTATTTGGTGAAAAAGATGCTGAATATCTTAGAAAACGTCATGAGAAAATGGCAGACTCCGTTCTGTTTTCCGGGATGGAATATTCCATGGATCATGAACAGCTCAGAGAATGGCTTCCATTGGTGATGAGCAAAAGAAATCAGTCTGAGGTGATGGCAGCTACCAAAATGGATATGGGTACCGATGTCAATTTCGGAACATTAACCAGAAAAATGGGTAGACATTTGCTGGAAGATTCCAATGTTGAGGTTTTCCTGTATCATGAAGTCAAAGACGTTGATCCGAGAGAAGACGGCAAGTGGGAAATGAAGGTGAAAGACAGAATCCACAATCATAAGCAGGAAGTAGTCGCTGATTTTGTATTTATCGGTGCCGGCGGGTATGCGCTTCCTCTTTTGGACAGTTCAGATATCAAAGAAAGTGAAGGCTATGGAGGTTTCCCTGTTTCCGGGCAGTGGCTGGTAAGTCACAATCAGGAACTTGTGGAAAAACATCATGCTAAAGTATATACTCAGGCGACTGTAGATGCTCCGCCCATGTCTGTTCCTCACTTGGACCTTAGAATTATTGATGGTAAAAAAGCACTTCTTTTTGGTCCTTTCGCTGGATTTTCCACGAAATTCCTGAAAGAAGGAAGTTATCTGGATCTTCCGGAAAGTGTTAATACTAAAAACTTAAGATCCTTATTTGGTGCCTGGTGGCATAACCTTCCTCTGACAAAATATCTTATTCAGCAGGTAGCGATGACGAAATCCCAAAGAATGCAGCACCTGAGAGAATTTATCAAGGATGCCAACGAAGAAGACTGGGAGCTGAAAGTTGCCGGCCAAAGGGTACAGATCATCAAAAAAGATGAAAAAGATGGTGGAAAGCTGGAATTCGGAACCGAAGTGGTAGTGAATAAAAACGGCACCATCGCTTCATTGCTGGGAGCTTCTCCGGGCGCATCCACTGCGGTATATGCCATGCTGAACGTTCTTGAGAAATGTTTCCCTGAAAAGCTGCAGGGTGAGTGGAAAGATAAGCTGTTGGAAATAGTGCCTTCTTACGGTCAGAAATTAGCCCATAATCCTGAACTTACCGAGAAGGTGAGAAATTATACAAAAGAAAAACTGGAACTGGAATATTAGAGTAATAGTGAATGGTGAATTGTCAATGGTGAATTTTTTAATTTTATCGATAAAATTCACTATTCACTTGTGAAGCAAAATTCACCATTCACCATTGGCTCATTAACCAGTGCCCGTCACCATTACTCATCACTCATTACCTATTACTCATGATTTATGGAGGTTGAAGAAATACTCGTAAAACCCATTATTGCTAAAGAACTGCTGGAATCCCTTCAAACTAAAATAGAAGAGGAAAAGCAGGTCATTGTACACTGCTGTTTTCCGGCATCGCCGTTTTTAGGAAACCTGATCAGGATCTGGAATTCCACTTACCTTTTAGACAATCAGTCTGATCATAAAAGTAAACTGATTCATGCTGAAAATATTACAATTTATCCCAACTGGACGGCTGTACCATTTATGCGGGATTTTTGGTTTACCTTAGTGTTTTCCGGCTTGCCGAGAGACTGTAAAAGCTTTGATCTGAAAGAAGTCATTCCCGAAGAAGGTGGATTTTTTGTGGAATCTATTAAAAGAAATTCTCTTGATGTCTATCGGGTGAAAATCTCAGAATCTTATTAACAGAAAACCATGAAAGCAAGGGAGAAAAAATTGGAACAGATCATCAGTTGGGCAGAAAAAAATCCTGACATCCGTGCTGTGCTGCTGACCAGTTCGCTCGTGAATCCCTATGCACCAGTAGATGATTTCAGCGATCTGGATGTAGAGCTGGTCTTTGAAAATTTGCAGGAATATGTGACCGATAAAGAATGGATCTCTCTTTTTGGCGAGCCTATTTCCATGGTGGAAGAAGATGATACTTATTTTGACGGGAAACACGCAATGAAAATGGTATTGTACACCGATCATGTGAAGGTTGATTTTAAACTGTATCAAAAATCAGAATTTATAAAAGAAGTTCAGTCAGAAACTCTTCCGGAGGATTGGGATGTAGGGTATAAAGTTTTGGTGGATAAAGACCAATTGACGAAGGGTTTGAAACCGCCAACCTATCAATCCATTATGATTCATCAGCCAACAGAGCAGAAGTTCCGTCAACTGATGAATGATTTCTGGTGGGATACTACCTATGTGGCAAAATGCCTTAAACGCGGTGATCTTTTTTATGCTAAATTCATGTCTGAAGATGTGATCAGGACAGATTATCTGGTTCCTATTATTGAATGGTATATCGCCAGCTTGCACGGCTGGAACAATATAACGACCAATAAGCATGGACGCCTTTTCAAAAAACACCTGTCTGCAGAGCTCTGGACAAAAATAGAAGCTACTTTCTCAGCCAGCGATATAGAAGATAACTGGCGTGCTCTGTATGCGTTTGCGGATCTTGTGCATGAGCTTGGGACAACTTTAGCCGGACAACTTAATTTCGAATATCCTCAGAAGCTGGAAGATGATATAAGGAGATATTTAGATGAGGTGAAATCCATGCCTCAATTTTAAGCAAATTCATTCTGCCGGATTAGATTTTCAATACAGTATTCTGCAATAGCCGTAATAGTGACAAACGGATTGACCCCAATAGTTCCCGGAATTAAAGAGCCATCCAAAACATACAGATTGTCGTGATCCTTTAATTTCCCGTATTCATTAGTTGCTTTACCCAATACACAGCCGCCCAGCGGATGATAGCACACATCTGCCCCAAAACCGTTATTAAATAAGAAATGACTTCTGGTCCCGCCATTAGCCCGGTTCATCTTTTTGATAAAATAATCGGCATTCTCCCTCATTTTGGCGGTATTGCTCTGGTCCCAGTCCAGACTGAGTTTTTGAGAATCAGCATCATAAGAAACTTTTCCTTTTTTATCTACCCGGTTAATGAGTAAATATAGGGCTGTAGCCACATCCATTCCCATAGGAAGCGGAGCGATCTCTGTGAAAAACGGATGTTCCTTGTCATCCCAGTTATCGATACCACCCACAGGAATCGTAGACTGTTTTGCGCCGGTTCCGCCTGACAGAGGTTTTACCCAGTTTCTGCCGGTCATGAAATTACCATTGTTGCCCCAGCTTTTCCCGATCTGTTCATGAATCGGGAAATTATTGACCGCATTGGATTTTAACAGCAGTTTCAAAGTTCCCATCGTTCCTGCAGCGAGAATAAGTTTTTTACAGTTAAACACTTTATCAGCAACTATAGTTCCCGAAGTATCCGTTTGCTGAACATTTAAAGTATAAGTTTTGTCCTCATTAAGCCTGATATGGTCCACACAATGAAGATCCAGGATTTCAAGATTTCCGGTATCGAGGGCTTTTTTGAGATAGGTTTTATCCAGGCTGTTTTTACCATGATTATTTCCATAAATCACTTCCGTATTGAAAGCCGAGCGGGGAACTTCATTTTTATATTCCTTCTCCATATATTGAAAATCGTAAACATTCGGAACTCTTATGGTTTTAAAGCCTGCTTTATGGGCCTCGGCTTCACCAACCCGCGTAAATTTATAATAGGGACAGTCTTTTATAAACTGTTCTCCAATGACATTTACTTTTAATTCTTTATGGACTAAAGGAAAGTAAGTATTGTAAAATTTCTCAGCATCCAGATCGGGAAAAACTTCCCTGAAATAGCTTTCCTTGGGTGTAACGGCCATTCCGCCATTGACCAGAGAACCGCCGCCAACACCTCTTCCTACCCAGATATTGATATGTTCAAAATCCATTCGGTCCAGCGTTCCTGTAAAAGGTGTCAAAGAAAATATATTCATAAACGGAGCAATCGTCTTCTTTTTCAGCCATGCGGCACTTTTTCCAGGTTTTAGCATATTGGAAAACGGAATTCCTGATTTTTCCCAGTTGAGGCCCATTTCCAGCATCACCACTTTTTTTCCGGCTTCACAAAGACGCAGGGCAGATACAGCACCTCCGTATCCGCTTCCGATAATCAGGATGGGAGCGTCGGTGATTTCTTTTTCCCGCAGATCGGTTTTGGGCTGAATGGCTTTAAACAGCTCCGTATTGAGGAAATAAAAACCTGCTCCGGCGAGAATGCCTGTCTTAATGAATTTTTTTCTGTCCATGTGCTCAGTGGGTCAAAAAATATGCTAAAGAAAATGGAATGGGTATTATTTAAAACAGATTGTGTCTTTTTATTACAATTTTAACTTTTCATGCCATGAAAAATTCATAGTTTTACTTATAATTTGAAGCATTCATGAAAAAATACTTAATCATACTTCTGCTGTCTCCACTGTTTATTTTCGCCCAGAAAAAGGCTTCAAAAGAGATGGCGGAGATCCAAAAATTTCAGAAGGAACTCAATGCAGAATATCTTAATCCCAAGGAAACGCCTTTACGTGGAGACAATTTTACAAATTTTAAAGAACATCCCTTCTTTCCGGCGGATTTAAAATACAGAGTCACTGCAAAATTCGTTAAAACAGAAAATCCACAGCCATTTGATCTTCCCACTTCTTCCGGTAAAACCAAATCTTACCGTGAATATGGAAAGGCGACATTTGAACTGGAGGGAAAACCTTATACACTGACGTTATACCAAAGTCTCGACCTGATCAAGCAGGAAAAATACAAAGACTATCTTTTTCTTCCTTTCCGTGATGCGACGAATGAGATAGACACCTACGGCGGCGGAAAATATATGGATCTGAAAATTCCGAAAGGAAACACGATTGTTCTGGATTTCAATCAATCCTATCAGCCTTATTGTGCGTATAACGCCTACGATTACAACTGCCCGGTTGTTCCTGAAGAAAACAGACTTCCGGTGGAGATCAAAGCGGGTGTAATGTATCAGGATATTTATCATCATTAAAAATATGGTCAGCTTAGCTTTTTTTAAACAGGAAGATTTCTCGGGGCTTAATTATGCCTTGGATGAAACTCAGCAGCAGTATACAGCAACGGTGGAGGATGCTTTGAAGAGAATAAGTGAGAGAAATGATTCTGAAGCGTTTGCCATTACGGTATTTGAAGATGATCAACCCTCCGGATTTTTCGTTTTGGACTTTGGAGAAGATAAGCTTGAACTGACAGATAATAAAAAGTCAGTTCTGATAAGGTCTTTGTCCATCAATCCGGGCTTACAGGGAAAAGGAATCGGAAAAAAAGCGATGGAAATTGTCGGTGAGTTTGTGAAGAAAAATTTTCAGGACTGTAATGAAATTGTCCTTGCAGTTAACCAGAAAAATATTCCGGCTTATCATGTTTATCTGAAAACCGGATACCTGTACGATGGAAAAACCAGAATGGGAAGAAGCGGCCCTCAATATCTGATGTATAAAAAACTTTAAGAAAATTTTAAATTTAAAAATTCCATCCTGCTGAATTGTTTCCATAACTTTGAGTAACATCAAATCATACCATATGGAAATATCACTTCGTAATCAGGTAGCTGTCGTTACCGGAGGATCCAGCGGAATCGGTTCAGGAATTGCAAAATCTCTCGCAGATGCAGGTGCTACAGTGATTGTCAATCACTCCTCAGAAAGATCAACGGATGAGGCGAAAGCTGTTTTAAAGGAAATTACTGATGCTGGCGGAAATGGAATCACTTACCAGTGCGATGTTTCCAAAGAAGATCAGGTGATCCAAATGTTTAAGGACACCGTTTCGCAATTCGGAACCATGGATATTCTTATCAATAATGCCGGAATTCAGAAAGATGCAAAATTCACCGAAATGACTATCGATCAATGGAATGCGGTAATAGGCGTAAATCTTACCGGACAATTTCTCTGTGCCCGTGAAGCGATCAAAGAATTTCTGCGCCGGGGTATAGATCCTTCCCGTTCCATTGCCTGTGGAAAAATCATACATATAAGCTCCGTTCACGAAATTATCCCCTGGGCCGGTCATGCGAATTATGCTTCCAGTAAAGGTGCCGTCAGAATGCTGATGCAGACTCTTGCACAGGAATACGGAGCTGATAAGATTCGTGTTAATTCGATTTGTCCCGGAGCCATTCAAACATCGATCAATAAAGATGCATGGAGCACTCCGGAAGCATTGAATTCTTTACTGAACCTTATTCCCTACAACAGAATAGGACAGCCACAGGATATCGGGAATTTAGCCGCTTTCATCGCAAGTGATCTGGCAGACTATATCACCGGAACCAGCATTTTTGTAGATGGAGGGATGACGACTTTCGAGAGCTTTTCTACAGGAGGATAGGCGAGTTTTGGAGTTTGAGAGTATGAGAGTTTTAGGGTTGAGAGTTACGAGTTGCTAGTTGATAGTAATTAAGGCTTCTGCTTTTAGTCTGAAATCTGAAATCTGATGTCTGAAATCTGACGTCTTGAGTCTTTTCTCTTTATTCTTGTCTCTATTCATCAATGAAATTTTACGAAAAAACAAACACATGTCCGAAAAACAAAGACTTTCAGATCTCGAGTGGAAAATATGGGGGCCCTATGTCAGCAACCGCGAATGGGGGCTTGTCCGTGAAGATTACAGCGGAAACGGGGATGCCTGGAATTACACCAATCATGATACAGCTGAAGCCAAAACTTACCGTTGGGGTGAGGAAGGTATTTGTGGGATCTGTGATGACCTTCAAAAGCTGGTCTTTTCCATAGGGTTCTGGAATAAGAAAGATAAAATGGTGAAAGAACGCTTCTTTGGCCTTACCAACGGAGAGGGAAATCATGGGGAAGATGTGAAGGAATATTTCTATTATCTGGATTCCACACCTACGCATTCTTATATGAAGATGCTGTACAAATATCCACAGAACGCCTTTCCATACGAAGATCTTTTAAAAACCAATGCCGAAAGAAGTAAGGATGACCCGGAATATGAGCTGATCGATACCGGAATCTTTGATCACAATGAATATTTCGATCTGTTTATTGAATATGCTAAAGAGAGTGAACATGATATTCTGATTAAACTTACAGTCATTAATAAATCTGAAAAAGAAGCACCGATTGTCATATTGCCGACAGTTTGGTTCAGGAATACCTGGAACTGGGGATATGATGATTACAAACCAAAGCTGGACAGTGAAGATGCAGAACATATTGAGATCAGCCATAAAGATCTCAGCATTAAAAATATCTATGCCAAGCAGTCCTCAAAGACATTGTTCTGTAATAACGAAACCAATATTGAAAGATTATATCAATCGGAAAATGAATCAAGATATTGTAAAGACGGAATCAATTATTTTGTGATTAATGGAAATTCGCAAGCGATCAATCCAAAAAGTAGCGGGACGAAAGCTTCCTTTTTTATTGATGAAACCCTGAAAGCCGGAGAATCCAAAACTTTTGAATTCAGGATGACGGATAAGGATCTGAAAGAACCGTTTGCTGATTTTGATGACATTTTCGGGCTGAGAAAAAAAGAAGCCGATGAGTTTTACGCTGAAATTCAGGAAGGCATAGAATCGAAGGATGAAAAATTGGTGCAAAGGCAGGCTTTTGCGGGAATGCTCTGGAACAAAATGTTTTATCATTACAATGTAGAAAAGTGGCTGAAAGGCGATCCTGCAGAAGTATCACCTCCCAAGTCCCGTGAGAAAATCAGAAACTATGAATGGAAACATCTCAATAATGAACATATCATTTCGATGCCCGATAAATGGGAATATCCATGGTATGCGACATGGGATCTGGCGTTTCATACGATAAGCTTCTCATTAATCGATCCCGATTTTGCGAAACATCAGCTCAAACTTTTCCTGTTTGAATGGTATATGCATCCCAACGGGCAGCTTCCCGCTTATGAATGGAATTTAAGTGACGTGAATCCTCCGGTTCATGCCTGGGCCGTTTTCAGGGTATTTAAAATTGATGAATATATTAAAGGAAAGCCGGATCTTGAATTCCTGGAAAGTGCTTTTCAGAAGCTGCTTATGAATTTTACCTGGTGGGTGAATAAAAAAGACAGCAACGGGAATAATATTTTTGAAGGTGGTTTTTTAGGGCTTGATAATATCGGTGTTTTTGACCGGAACACCACACTTCCAAACGGTGAGCAGCTGGAACAGTCCGACGGAACAAGCTGGATGGCCATGTTTGCCCTGAATATGATGAGAATTGCTCTTGAGCTGGCTCTTTACAATAATGTGTATGAAGAAATGGCGATGAAGTTTTTTGAACATTTCCTTTCTATCGCCAATTCACTGGATAATATGGGGGATGAGGAGTTCAGTCTTTGGGATCAGGAAGATGAATTTTTCTATGATGCCATTGCTTCCAGTGATGGTGATCATATGTATCTGAGACTTCGGACCATCGTTGGATTGATTCCGATGTTTGCCGTTGAGGTGATTGATGATGAAATGATCGAAAAGCTTCCCAATTTCAAAAAAAGAATGAAATGGGTTCTTGATAATAAGCCGGAACTGGCCTCCCTCGTATCGAGATGGGAAGTGAAAGGGCAGGACTCCAAACACCTATTGTCCCTGCTCCGCGGACACAGATTAAAAAGGCTTTTGAAAAGGATGCTGAATCCCGAAGAATTCTTAAGTGATTATGGCGTTCGGGCTTTGTCCAAAGAATATGAAAATAATCCTTATACTTTAAACTTAAACGGAACGGATTATTGTGTAAAATATACCCCTGCAGAAAGTGACAGCGGACTTTTCGGGGGAAACAGCAACTGGCGCGGACCGATCTGGTTTCCGATTAATTTTCTGATCATTGAAAGTCTTCAGCGGTTTTTCTTTTATTACAGTCCGGATTTTATGGTGGAATATCCTACAGGAAGCGGAAATTATTCAAACCTGGACCAAATCGCAGATTCTTTAAGCAAAAGACTGTCTAAGATCTTTTTAAAGGATGAAAACGGAAAACGTCCTGTAAATGGACAATACGAAAGATTTCAAACCGATCCGGATTTCAAAGATTATATTTTATTCTATGAATATTTTCATGGAGATAATGGGAGAGGGGTAGGAGCTTCCCATCAAACGGGATGGACAGGTCTGATCGCGAAAATTCTGCAGCCAAGATTTTCCAAAAAAGAAATGGCAGAGTCTGAAACGGAAATGCCGGGAGAAGTGAAGGGCTAATAGTTGGGATAGTTGGGAGATGCTGTAGCATATCAAATTATTCAAAAATCTGCTGAATAACTTCCAGCGATGTTGGGATTTTAAAGTCTGTAATATGATAATGATAATAGACGAGAAGACTGTCAAGGAAATCTTTTCTTAAAGTGTTGGGGATCTTTGTTGTGTACAGGTTTTCAGAGCACAGAGCTGTTTTCCAGATGGTTGAAATCTCTTCCGTAAACAAATGGTGGGAAGAATTCATAGAAAACGTTCCGGTTTCCGGATCCAGATATGGCCCGTCGTTGATCAGAGGAGCAACTCCCTGAATTTTCAGTATGGTAATTAAAAAAAGAAGATGGCACTGGTAGTTTTTACCATTCAGTTCATCGATAAATTCATCGATGCTGAAAAAGAGTCCCGGGTTTTTATTTTCGTGTCTTAAAACCTGATTTAGGAAATCTGAGATGAAGAATATGACGGTATTGGCTTTGATATCCATATACATATCATGGCTTTTCACAAGTTCAAATCTTGAAACGGAAGGGATTCCATTGCCTCTTGTAGGATTAATGGTAAAGCTGAGCATGCTCAAAGGCTGAAGCAGAGCTTTCTTTTTATTTCTTTTGGAATAGATCCCTTTTACGAAATAAGTCTGAAAGCCGTCCTCTTCTGTAAAACAATGCAGAACTGCATCATTCTCGCCGTATTTTATGAAAGATAATAAAAATCCGTTTTGTGAATTCATTAATTAACCACACCTATTTTTGCGGTAGCTTTATCCGATCCGTCTTCATTGGTCATCAGCACGAAATAAATACCTGACGCTACACGGGTACCTTTCTGGTTGGTAAGGTCCCATTCATAATAACCTCCCCTTGCTACTGCAGAGTGTATGACATTTCCAGCTGAATCAGCAATTCTGATGTTTGTTTTTTCTGCAAGACCTTTTATGGTCACCTTTCCTTTAAAGTTGGAATAGACTACCGGGTTAGGATAAACCACGACATTTCCAAAGTTGGAAGTCACATCAGCGACATCTCCCTGATAAGCTACGATACCGTTAAATGTTGCAAAATATACTTTTCCTGTTTTCTTATCCACCTTGATGTCGGTAACGGAATTGGTGGGAAGCGGGGAATTTTCTTTTGTAAAATGTTTGATGGTCTTCTGGCCGTCTGAGGAAAGATAATATACACCTCCTCCGTCTACAGAAACCCATTTGTAATCTCCGGCATCCACCTCTACCTGAAGGATCTGGGAGTCTCTGAAAAGCTCCTCTCCAAGTCCGCTCTGTTCGATGATGATAGGTTCCACCTGTGGATCCGGGGTTTTTATTTCTGCCACAGCATTAGACATTATTCTTAAGCCGCTGTCTGTGCCTATCCAGGCATCTCCTGATTTGCTAAAGGCTACAGATAATGTTCCTTTTGAGTTTCCTGCAAATCCGTTTGAATCTTTTAATATATACTCACTGTCATCAGAGAGGTTACCCGCGGTTTTATAGTCGTATACAATAAAGTTGTTCGTCCTTGGAATAGGAATCCACAACATATTTTCATAATATACCGGTTTTTGGACCGCTTCACTTGACAATCCGAATTTTTTGATGATAAAATCATCGGTTCCTCTGTCATAAATACCTATAGAAGGACTTCCGTAGTTGAATCCGAAAGAGATAAAAAGATTGTTTTGAGGATCGCTGGTAAAACCTACGGGACGGTGTGAGTGATCACCCGGAGATCCTAGGTCATAGCGTTTTACAAAATCAAAGTCTTTAGTTCCGGCATTGTATTTCATTTTATAGACTCCCTGGGCAGTACTTGTATAATTGGTGAAAAATACTTCACTATTGTCAGCCGGATTGAATACAGCATCCAGTACATTCGTTGGAGATGTTGTTGTTGAGAAAAAAGAAGGACGAAGCCACTCAGATCCGTTGAAATAATAAAACCCCGGTTTCTTGGGATTAATGGCCGGCTGATTAAATCTGTTTAGCCTTGATCCTGAGGATACCAGTATTTGGTTGTTGTCATACAGATTGAGCTTATAGGCAGAGTTAGCATAAGGACCGGACGGTTTGAAGGTATTGCTTCCTTCGTCTTTTATTCCGGAAAGTATCGTTCCTCCGTATATTTTTCCGTTTACTGTTATCGCGGTATTACAGTCTTCTCCAAGACTTACTGCATTTAAAGATACTCCGTTTAAACCGAATGTGTAAATTCGGCTGTCCGTTACGACAATATTGTTTGCTGTTAAAACGATATCCTTAATATTTCCGAAAGCAGCAGGAAGTGGAGTACCTGTACCCCCATTGTAAATGAATGCGGATGTAGCGGAAGAAAATATCATTGAGGAAGGCTCGGCATCAATATGCTTAAATGAGCCTGGAATTTCCGTAGTCCATGTAGAGAATACAGGAAATGTAATATTCATCTCGTGGCTTTTCAGACCGCTGTTCGTTACAGAATATACCTTGTTTTCAAAAATAGTTGCTTCATTACTGGCTTCATAAACACCACCGTTCATAAAGAAGGCAGAATCTCCGAATTCCAGTTTTTTCAGATTGAATACAGACAATCCGTAGCCTACCGAAACAACAGCCTGATCTCCCGTAATAGAAATGTGGTTGACACTTTTACTCCCGCTATAGCCGGTAGCGATAGGAATATCAACAACATATTTAATCTCCTGCGGAGTAACGATGTCCAGAGAACCGTTCGCATAGCCTATAACTCCTACTTTAGTCTGTGGGTTATAGTCGAAGGCCGTGATACTGACATCATGAAGACCATTCGCTTTTGACAGCTTGGTCACTTCTCCTGTGGCAACAGTATAGTAGAACAGTCCATTTTCTGTGGCTGCAATTATTTTCCCATTGTCCTCCTTCATAGCTAGGACATTGTTATAGGAAAAAAGATCCGTCCATTTTTTTGATGAAATGACCTGTGCATCTGTGAATTGCAGGGATGCTAATATACCCAGAGAGATTAAAGAGAGTTTTTTCATATTATACGGTTATACTGCTGTCTATCGCCTGGTTGTTCCAGGAAATGTGCTTAACGTTTTTATTGTCATCAAAGTAAAAATCTATTCTGCCCAGAAGAAGACCTGCCCATCCTACCTGATTCACCAGAACGTTTTTCCCTTGTCTGTTGGTAAAAGTTTGGGGTTCTGATAAAAAAGTATGGGTGTGTCCGCCTAAGATAATATCAATATTTTCTGTTTTGGCAGCCAGAATTTTGTCGCTTATTTTATTAGGATCATCGTGATAATCGTAGCCGATATGGGAAAGGCAGATCACAAGATCACATTTTTGTTCGTTTTTCAGGAAGTTGGAATAATGTTGTGCCACTTCTACAGGATCTGAGTATACGGTTTCACCATATTGCTTTTTACCCACAAGGCCGTCCAGCTGGATGCCCACTCCGAAAATACCTACTTTTATTCCGTTCTTATTAAAAATCTTGTACGGTGAAGTTTTTCCGTCCAGAACTGTATTTTTAAAATCATAGTTTGAACAGATGAAAGGAAACTTCGCATTGGGAAGAACTTTTAAGAAACCGTCAAGGCTGTTGTCGAAATCATGATTTCCCATCGTGGAAGCATCATATTTCATCATAGACATCAGCTTAAATTCCAGTTCACCACCGAAGAAATTGAAATAGGGAGTTCCCTGAAAAATATCTCCGGAATCCAGAAGAAGGACGTTGCTTTCCTGGCTTCTGATCTGCTGGATCAGGCTTGCTCTTCTGGCAAATCCTCCCTGGTTGGGATTTTTGGTATAGCTTGCATCAAAAGGCTCTATTCTGCTGTGTTGATCGTTGGTATGAAGAATGGTGAGTTTATTGGCAGATTTAAAAGGATTGAGTTTCAATTCTTCTGCCATCATCATATTGGGAGCTAAAGCTGCTGCTAAAGATCCACCGCCTATTACTTTTAAAAAACTTTTTCTATCCATTATTTCTTGCCGATAAAATTTAAACGAACATCTGTATTCGGAACCACTTCAGAAGTTTTTTTGAAATACTCAATAAAAAGATCCCTTAGTCTGATTCCTGTAGAAATTGATTCTCCTTTGGAAAAGAATTTCATATTGTCACCGCCCAGTGCAAGATAATCGGAAGTAGCAATGTAATATTCCCCGGAAGGATCTACAGGTTTTCCATTGATTTTGGATTGGGTCAGCTGCCCGTTATTGGTTTCAATGTATAAATGGGAAACAGGATTATTCACCTGAGTTTTTGCATAATAGTCAAAAAGTCCCTGAAGGTCTGATCCTTTCATTTTTACAATGATCACTTCATTTTCGAAAGGCATTACTTCAAAAACGCTTTTCAGAAGAATATCTCCTTTTCCGATAGTGGTACGGATTCCCCCGATGTTGATCAGGGCTGCATCTACATTTTTCTGCAGATTTTTTTTCGTCCACGCATCAGCGCCTTCGAAGGTATAATCGGCCAAAAGATTGCCCAGATTGCTGTTATCGCCCTGCTTGGTAAGGTCTACACTGGTGTGGGAGATCTTCTGATTCATCTCCTTGTCCAGCTTCAGCTTATAAGGCTCAATAACTTTTACAAACTCCTCATCATTCTTTAGCTCATTATTAATAGAAATGTTTTTCTGGGGCTTTGCTTCCGCCAGCTGCAGCGTCGAAGCTGTCTTGCAGGCAGTAAGGGAAGCCAGAGCAATTCCTAGTAACAAGAATTTATTTTTCATATGTTGCAAATTATTTTTTTTAAGGTCATATGTAATCGCCTGTACTTATATTACTTTTATAAATAACTTCGGTCATAGCGATGCCATACTATCTTTTAGTATATGCAAATATAATTATATGTATAATAAAACATTATTATTTATTATAAATTCTTATCGTAAATTATTAAATTTGACAAAAATAATTCTAACAGATGAGCATTTTAAAAGGAGTAGGTGTTGCGTTGGTAACACCCTTTAATGAAGATTTATCCGTTGATTTCGATAGTTTAACAAAACTTGTTGAGTATAACATCGAAAACGGAACCAATTATTTAGTTGTTTTGGGAACTACGGCGGAAGCTGCCACGCTTTCTGAGGAGGAGAAGAAACAGGTGATTGAGCATATCATTAAGGTTAATAATAAACGTCTTCCTTTGGTTTTAGGAATTGGCGGGAATAATACTCTTGAAGTTAAGAAACAGATAGAAGAAGCGGATCTTTCTGCATTTGAAGCGGTACTTTCCGTATCTCCATATTACAACAAACCTAATCAGGAAGGACTTTATCAGCATTATAAAGCGCTTGCTGCTACCGGTAAAAATATCATTATGTACAACGTTCCGTCCAGAACAGGTCAGAATGTTGAAGCGGATACCACCATTCGTCTTGCAAAAGAATTCCCGAATTTATTCATGATCAAAGAAGCGGCACCGAACATTCTTCAGTATTTCGATATTCTAAGAAAGAAGCCGGAAGGATTTTCACTGGTTTCCGGAGATGATGAATATGCACTTCCGGTAACTTTAGCCGGTGGTGACGGAGTAATTTCTGTGATCGGGCAGGGTTATCCGAAAGAATTTTCTACCATGGTTCAGTTAGCTCTTGACGGAAAAGTAAAAGAAGCGTATGAAATTCACAATAAATTAGTTGAAATCACAAGACTTATTTTTGCAGAAGGAAACCCTTGCGGAATTAAGGTGATTCTTACAGAAAAAGGAATCATCAAAAATTACCTGAGACTTCCATTAGTACCTGCTTCAGAAGGATTGTATGCGAAGATCAAAGCTGAAATGGAGAAGATTTAAAAAATGTGAATTGTGAATTGTCAATCGTGAATTTTAAAATAACAGTTAAAGATTGACCATTCACTTGCGAAGCAAAATTGACCATTAACATTAAAATAATAAGGTGAAAAGTTCCGGCTTTTCACTTTTTTTAATCATAAAAATTATGAAATTAATAGAAGCAACAGAAAAAGACATTCCTCTTATTCAGGATCTGGCGAGAAGATCCTGGGAAAATGCTTATGCAGAAATTCTTTCCGGTGAACAGATGGAGTATATGCTTTCGGAAATGTATTCCGAAGCTGAGATCGGAAGTCATCTTCGGCAGCCGGATTATCATTATTATATGATTCAGGATGAAAGCACGGGTTCTTATGAAGGTTTCATCGGGTATCAGCATCATTATGAAGAGGGAACTACAAAACTTCACCGTATTTATCTGGTTCCTGAAAGCAAAGGAAAAGGTTTTGGAAAAGGGGCACTGCAGTTTTTGAACGGTAAAGTAGCTGAAAACGGTGACCGAAGAATTATTCTGAATGTGAATAAAAATAATGCCGCCCGAAACTTCTACGAGTCACAGGGGTACAGAGTTTATGACGAAGGAATCTTTGATATAGGGCATGGTTATGTAATGGATGACTATCTTATGGAATTTGTAATTCACATATAGTTGACTTAAAATTGTGTAACATTTAATTTTAATTCTATAACGTGTGATGTTTGTTTTTGGTTCATCTTTGTATCAGAACCAAATCACTTTCAATAATACATTCATATGCTTGGTTTTGAGCTACAGTAGCTTTTTATCAGTATATTTTTTTCATCCTTAGTGTTTAAATTCCTGTATTCATAATGCAGGAGTTTTTTGTTTTTATATATTATGTTAAAAATATTTAGTACTATTTCACTTTTAAATGAAATAAATTATTATATTTACTTCGAAATTTGACACACTTATACCAGGATGAAAATGTATGTAAAATTTGATTTCAATGCTCTCTGTAAGAAAGTGTTGGATGAGAAGCTAAAGGAGCACGGGCTGAAATATCGCCTGCTGAACTTCGGCGAAGTGGAATTCTATGAACCCATTACCCAGGAGCAGCATAATCTTTTTAAGAAGAACCTTAAAGATTATGGCATAGAGATTATTGAAAGCCAAAAAACGGCTTTAGTACAGAAAATAAAAGACGCTATTGTAGAACTTGTTTTTTCTGAAAATGCGGTTCCTGTAAAAGCCTCTATTTATATTGCTGAAAAACTGAACCACAGTTACGGATATCTTTCCAATCTTTTTTCGGAGGTTGCCTTTACGTCCATTGAAAATTTCATCATCCTGCAGAAAATTGAGTATGCAAAGGAACTGATATTAAATAATAAACAAAGCCTTACAGAAATTGCTCATAAACTGAATTACTCAAGTGTGGCTCATTTGAGTACGCAGTTCAAAAATACAACCGGGATTACTCCTTCCCAGTTTCAGAAGATTATTACAAAAAGGAGAAAGCTTCAAAGCATGGTTATAAATTCTAAAATGCTGTATGATTAAAGAATATTTGAATGTAATAGCAGCAGACGATGACGAAGGCAATATCATATTCTTTAAAAATATTTTCAAAGGTTTAAAGATAGGCGTAAAGTCCCAGTGTTTTTCAAACGGTGACGATCTTATGAAATATCTAAACAGTTACGGAGCTATTGTTCCAGAAATAGTTTTCATCAAATACGATATTCCCGGGAAAAAATTCATGGAATGTCTGGAAGAAATCAAAGCCGATCCGAAATTCAACAACATTGCTATTGCAGCGTATGCTGACCAGATTTCGGAAGCTGAGATAGAGGAAATCTTTGTCAACGGAGCGAATATTTTTATGAGAAAACCCGAGACTTATGATGGCTTAAAAAAAGCACTGACAGAAATTATTACCATCAACTGGCAGTATCATTCATCAGGGCTCAATAAAGATAATTTTATTATGAAAGTATGATGAATAAAGAGTTTTTAAGTTTTTAATTATGAAATCAGAATTTGTATTTAAAGCATACTATTCACAAATAGGTGAAAATTGTATAACTAATAATTAAAATCATATAAGGAGAAATCCAGTCAATATCAGCAACTTTGTAAAAGTAAACATTGCAACACAAATTAGCTATATAAAAAAGCAGTGGATGGTAGAGAATAGATTATTTCATTAGAAATAAAGATATAAATCACAATGTTAGTTTTAACAAAATGAATTATGTTCATTTCCAACTATAAAGCATAGAAGATCTTTAAACAAAACGGTACAATCATGAAAACTTAAGAAAGTTGAAGGGTATTTATTCGTTTCATTCCCACTTCCTTCAACCTGAACAGTTAGTTTTTATAATAAGCAAGTTGGAAAAATAATTCATTTTGTTTTTTTAATTTATTTTAATAGTCAGAGCTGAAAAAATTCAAATAGTATATAAATATTTTCACACCAAATCACAAGATATTAGTTCTTGCTATTAAAATAAATTTTTTAAACAGACCAAAAGTAATTTCTTCTAAATAACAGTTTTATAAGGGGGCCGCGGAAAGATTTCTTTTCGCGGTTTTTTTATGAAATTTTACTCCACTTATTTTTTCCTTTGTAGTACCTCAGGTAGTAGTTTTTGATGATCAGGTTGTCCGGATTGGCCAGATGCGGATCTGCTTCCAGAATTTTGTCAACCGTATTTTTTGTGGTTTTGATAATAGCGGAATCATTCACCAGATCCAGTCTTTTGAAATCTACAACACCGCTCTGCTGTGTCCCCAGAATATCTCCGGGACCTCTGAGCTGCATATCTACCTCTGAAATTTTGAATCCATCATTTGTTTCCGTCATCGTCTTAATACGGGTTCTGCTTTCCTTGGATAATTTATCAGAAGTCATCAGAATACAATAGCTCTGTTCTGCGCCTCTTCCCACACGGCCGCGCAACTGGTGGAGCTGGGAAAGCCCAAATCTTTCAGAACTTTCAATCACCATTACGGAAGCATTCGGAACATTTACACCTACTTCAATGACGGTGGTCGCCACCATAATCTCCGCTTTTCCCGATGCAAAATAATTCATCGCAGCATCTTTTTCAGTAGGTTTCATTTTTCCGTGAAGCATGGTGGTATTATAGTCGGAGAATGCAGTCATTACATGATCAAGGCCTTCCATCAGGTTTTTATAATCCAATGTTTCAGATTCTTCAATCAATGGATATACAAAGTAGACCTGTCTTCCTTTTTTAATCTCATCCCGGCAGAAATTATACACATAATCTCTGTCTTTTTCACGTCTGTGAGCCGTAATAATCGGTTTTCTTCCTACCGGCATTTCATCGATCACAGAGACATCCAGATCAGAATAAAAGCTCATGGCCAGCGTTCTGGGAATAGGAGTTGCTGTCATCACCAGAATATGCGGCGGAATTTTATTTTTAGCCCATAATTTTGCTCTTTGTGCCACACCAAATCTGTGCTGCTCATCAATAATGGCCAGTCCAAGGTTTTTAAATTTCACTTTGTCTTCCAGAACGGCATGCGTTCCCACCAGTATAGAAAGAGTTCCGTTTTCAAGTTCTTCGTGAATGATCTTTCTTTCCGAAGTTTTGGTGGAACCTGTCAGAAGGCGAACGTTGATATCTGTTGCTTCCAAGAGATCTTTGATGCCGTTGTAATGCTGTTGCGCGAGAATTTCAGTCGGAGCCATCATACAGCTTTGGAAACCGTTGTCCATAGCAATTAACATGGTAAGCAAGGCAACCATTGTTTTTCCGGATCCTACATCACCCTGCAGAAGCCTGTTCATCTGAATAGGCCTTTTCATGTCCAGACGGATTTCCTTTAAAACCCTTTTCTGTGCACCGGTAAGATCAAAAGGAATATGGTGATTGTAAAAATTATTAAAATGATCACCCACAATCGGAAACGGATTTCCAGGGGAATGGCTTTTATGATGAAGCTTTTTCAGGGCAAATCCTAACTGGAAAAAGAAGGACTCTTCAAATTTCAGCCTGTTATCCGCTTTTTCATAATGCTCCATATCCTTTGGGAAATGGATGTTTAAATACGTATGCTGTCTTGATAAAAATTTAAATGCTTTCGTGAGATAATCCGGAAAGTTTTCTTCAACAAGATTGGGGATTTCTTTGCAGATGTTCCTTAAAACCACCTGGAAAAATCTTTGGTTCAGTCCTCTTTTAGTAAGCTTTTCCGAACTTGGATAAATGGGCTTTAAACGATTGTCACCCTCTTTTTTTTCTTCCACTTCTATTTCAGGATGCGGCATCGAAAACTGACGGTTAAAAACATTTATTTTCCCGAAAATATAAACCTCTCTGTTGATCGGCAGCTGCTCTTTCAGCCACTTTGAATACTGGAACCAAACCAGATCCATTGTTCCCGTATCATCATTGAATTTTGCCGAAAGTCTTTTCGTCTTTCCGGTCTGTACCTCCTGTACCTGTGTGATTCTTCCCTTTAGCTGTATTTCAATACTGCTTTCCTCGAGCTGAGAAATTTTAAATACTTTACTTTTATCCAGATACCGGATAGGGTAGAAGTTCAGAAGATCATCAACGGTGGAAAGCCCCAACACACTTTTGATGAGTTTGGCTCTGTCAGGACCAATTCCTTTGACGTATTCTATGGATGTTTCTAAGGTCATTTTAAAAATGAGGCCTAATTTCGGAAAAATAGGCTGAAGATTAAAATTTTTTATTGAAAATATGGGCCGTTAAGATAAAAAAAACGGCTTCCAATTTTTGAAAGCCGCTGTATGATTTTAATCCTTGATTTTAGATTTGAACTTTTTCTGATAATCTTCCCACTGTTCTCTTGAACGGATTTTTTTGAATAGATCTTTAGAAATGAATTCCAGATAAGGTTCAAGTTCTTTTGCAGATAATTCTCCCTGAAGAATGGTGATTGGTCCGCCTTTCTCATCCAGAAACACAGTACTTGGCACAGCGCCTACGTTCATATATTGGGTAAATTCATGTAGAGAATTTTTTCCTTTTTTATGTTCTGTATTATCATTGGAAAATGTTCTACCAAAAACATCAATAGATTGTTTTTCTTCAGCATTAAACTTCACAGGATAGTAGTTTTCATTGATAATCTGGGCAATCACAGCATGACCATATGTTTTTTTGTCCATAATCTTGCATGGGCCACACCAGTCTGCATAAAAATCGATCAGGATTTTTTTTGGATTTTCTTTCTGAGCTTTTAAGGCTTCTTCGATAGTCATCCATTTTACCTGGGCAAAAGTGAAACTTACTAAAAATAGAAGGATTATGCTTATAATTTTTTTCATATTTTGATATTTACGTAAAAATAAGCATAATATAGCTTATTCTATTTTACATCTTGCATTAATTTTCTTACGAACGAGGATAGCAAAATTAGTACCACACCGGCAACTAAGGCGTAGATTCCCAGGGTTTTGTACCCGTCTGTATAGGCGATAAGTTTACTCATGTTGGTATTCCCGGTATTGGCTTCAGATAAACTGGCACCGATTTTTCCGGCGGCAAACTGTCCGAAAGCACTGGCCAGGAACCATAATCCCATCATCATCCCGAACATTTTCTTTGGAGATAATTTTGTAATAATAGACATTCCGATAGGTCCTAAGCACAATTCACCGAAAGTGATGACCAACCAGGTGAACGTAAATAAATTAAGGGAAGACTTTCCGTCTGCGCCTGCGAAATATCTTAAGCTGTAAAACAGGAAGAATCCTCCGGCAAGAAATAAAAATCCAATTCCAAACTTATTAATCGTATTCGGTTCCAGTTTCTTTTTATTCAAAGCAACCCATGCCAGACCAATAAGCGGACTGAAAAGGATGATGAAGAAAGAATTGGCACTGTTGTTAATAATATTCGGATCCATCCCAAAGCCTAACAGATTGTGAACCAGATTGTCTTTTGCAAATAAAGACAGAGATCCTCCACTTTGTTCATAGATTGAATTGAACAGGAAGTACATGAAAATAAAGATGAACGCTGCAACAAGCTTCTTTTGATAAGGCGTTGTCTGTTTCAGTGTTTCTATTATAAAATAACCCACAGCCGCAATACCGATTAAATACATGAAATAATCTGTATAGTCTGTATTTTTAACCATAATGAAAATAAGGGGCATACTTAATAATGCTCCAATATAGACTAATACTTCACGTAAAGTTCTTTTAGATTGTGGAAGTACCTGCAACGGCGAATCTCCAATAGGTCCCAGCGATTTTTTTGTCGCAAAAAAGGTGATTAGACCAAGAAGCATTACAATAGCTGCGGCCAGGAAGCACCACGACCACGAATGATATTTTCCGAGGTAGACACAAAGAGCCCCTCCTAAAAGTCCGCCAATATTAATTCCGGCATAGAAAAGTCCGTATCCTGCATCTCTTCTCGGATCATCTTCTTTGTAAAGTTCTCCTACCATGGAAGAGATATTGGGTTTGAAAAATCCTGTCCCGATAATTGAACAGGTAATCCCGAAATAGAAGAAATCATGCGGAGAAAAAGCAATGATAAGGTTTCCGACCGTCATGATAAGTCCTCCGAATACCAGAGACTTTTTGAATCCAAGAATTTTATCGGCAAAAATTCCGCCTATGAATGTAAAAGCATAGATAAAGGCTTGTATCGCTCCATACTGTAAGTTGGCTTTATCTTCCAGCAAGCCCAGCTGATCCACCATAAAGATAGTCAGAACACCCCGCATTCCGTAAAAACAAAAACGCTCCCACATTTCTACCGTGAACAGCGTCCAAAGCTGTTTAGGATATTTTCCTTTAAAATTTTGTATTTCTTCTAGAGTTAAGCTCATAATCGTATATGATTGATTTTAATTAAGGTTGTTTATTATTGTTTTGATCCAGTTCGAAACGGATTCTGTCCTGGTCTATGATTTCTTTTAATTCTTCTTCTTTTGGAAGGTAGAGGAGATATTTGCTGGCAAAGAGATTGTTTTTGTCATTCAGAACGGAATATTTTACAATGGTCTCATCTTTTTCTGAGCAGAGTAAAATTCCTATCGTCGGATTATCACCTTCTCCACGTTTCAGATCATCATACATTCGTACATACATATCAATCTGCCCGATGTCCTGATGGGAGAGTTCTCCGGTTTTAAGGTCAATAATGACAAAGCATTTCAGAATATAATTGTAAAAAACAAGGTCGATATAAAAATCGGATGTATCTGTAGAAATATGCTGCTGTCTAGCCACAAAAGCAAATCCTTTTCCGAATTCCAGAAGAAACTTCTGAATATGATCAATGATGGCGGTTTCAATTTCTTTTTCAGAAATTTTTTGATCTGGTGTTAAGCCTAAAAATTCAAAAATGTAAGGGTCTTTTAAAACACTGTGTATATTTTCTGAAGGGGATTTTTTATGTTCCAGAACTCTTTCGTAGGCAAGTGAATTGATCTGTCTTTTCAGATCCCGGTAATTCCAGTTATTCTGAACAGCTTCATTGATGTAATAGTTCATTTTATCAGGGTGATCAAGTCTTATAACCAATCTGTAATGGGTCCAGCTCAATTCGTGACGCAATGCGTCATATTTTGGAAATGCCTGATAAAAAGACCGCATATTTCTTAGATTACTCTCATCAAAGCCCTTTCCAAACTCCAGAGAAAGTTTTTTAGAAAGATTTTTTAAAGTTTGCTTTCCGTATTCAGCGCGTTCCTTTCCCTTTTGCTCATCTTCTACGATTAGTTTTCCGATCTGCCAGTACGTAAGCAGTAAAGTAGAATTCGCTATCCGAAACACTTTTTCGCGCGACTGCCTAATAATTTCCTTTACGGATTGAAATAAAGAATCTTCGGAAATTTCCATCATACGAAAATAAAAAAAACCTCTGACTTAGCAGAGGTTTTGTTGTATTTTATTAATGCGGTTATTTTACACCGTGCATCATTTTCTTTAAGATTGGAGAAATCAGACCCAAAATTACAGCTGCAATACCACAAAGTACTACGAATACCATAAAGAATTCGAACAGGTTGTGGATCTCAAATCCTGCAAATGTAGGATTGTGTAAAGGTAACTGAGCTTTCTCAAATGCTGCTGCCTGCTCAGCAGTCAACGTTACTTTTTTATCTAAAACGTCCTGAAGGTTTACGCCTATTTCCTGTGCTTTTGTGAATTTATCACCTGTTGCAGGAATAAGTGCTCCCAGTGAGCCTGCAAGGGCATAACCTGCTGCATTGGAAATAAAGAATACTCCGTATAATAATGAAGCAAATCTTTTTGGAGCCAGTTTTCCTACCAATGAAAGACCGATTGGAGATAGACAAAGCTCACCACAAGTCTGGATGAAATAAAGAAGCATTAACCATTTGATGGCTAATAATCCTGAATTTCCAAGATCTTTTACGTTGTGCGCAATAATGAAGTAAGAAAGAGCGATCAAAGCTAATCCCATTGCTTGTTTGAACGGAGAAACAGGCTCTCTTCCTTTTGTTCTTAATTTATCCCATGTCAAACTGAATGGAACGGCTAACAGAACTACGAAGATACCGTTGAAGATCTGAACCATTGAAGGCGGCATATTCCATCCGAAAATGTTTCTGTCTGTCTGGTTGTCTGCAATAAACGTTAGTGAAGATCCTGCCTGCTCAAAAGCGGCCCAGAAGAAAATGATAAAGAAGGATACAATATAAATTACCCAGATTCTCTGTCTTTCAATCTTGTTTTCTGCAGAACTCATGATCAGGAAAGCAAGTGAAATACCAGCTGCATAGATGAAAGGATAAATAATTCCTTTGATCAGCTGACCCATTTCTACGGCTTTAAATCCGAATTCTCCTACCAGTAAATATCGGAAAGCGAAGAATAAAACAACAAATATAATCCCAGTGATCCCTAAAGATAAACCTGAGAATTTAGCGGTTTGAGTTTCTCCTTCTTCAAAGTCTGCACTTGTATTGTTCTTTGGTAAACCACCGATAGGTCTTCCTTCCGGATTTACCACATATTTATTTTTAAGGATAAAGAATGTTACGGTTCCAATCACCATGGCAATTGAAGCGGCTAAGAATCCCCATTTGAAAGCAAAAATATCTCTTACTCCTGTCGTTGCATCTTTCACATCTCCTACATATGGGCAGATAAACTGTCCAAGGAATGCTCCGATGTTGATCCCCATATAGAAAATAGTAAAAGCAGAATCCAGTTTGGATTTCTCCTGCTTAGGGTAAAGACTTCCCACCATGGAGGAAATATTCGGCTTGAAGAATCCATTACCGAAAATGATAACGAATAACGCCAGCCACATGATCATTTTGGAACTGCCCAGATCGGCAGAGAAAGTAGAGGCACTGATAAACAGTAGAAACTGACCGATAGCCATTAGAGATCCACCGATTAAGATGGCATTTCTGTTTCCGATATATTTATCTGCAATAAATCCTCCCAAAAGAGGGGTTAAATAACATAAAGCTAAAAATCCACCGTAGATAATTGCTGCGTCAGCTTCTTTTATTAATAAGGAATTTACCATGAAGAGCGTCAAAAGGGCTCTCATCCCATAAAAGTTGAAACGCTCCCACATTTCTGTTCCGAAAAGAACCCACAATCCTTTTGGATGCCTTGAATTCTTATTCTCTACAAATTCATCCGGTTTCGGACTTAATGCTTCAATATTATCCATTCTATTGTTAATTTTTGTTAAGACTGACAAATATAGTTTTTTTTGAGTTTTTGGCAAGGTTTTAATTTTATATTTAAATAAAAAAGCTGCAGAGTGATTCTGCAGCTTGATATTCTTTATGATAAACAGGGATTAGTGCCCTTTTTCCTTCATGATCTTGTTTAATCTTTTTAACATAGACAGCCCTAAAAGTGTTGCAAATATTAACAAAGCAAAGTTCACCAGGAAGTAATTCATTTTGTTGTCATAGCTATACCATGTACTCGCCAGGATTCCTGACAGTTTGTTTCCCACCGAGTTGGCCAGGAAGAAACCTCCCATCATCAATGCCGTAATTCTTGCAGGGGAAAGCTTGGATACAAAGGAAAGTCCCATTGGAGAAAGGCATAATTCACCGATGGTAATAACTCCATAACCGGCCACAAGCCAGAGCGGGGAGACTTTTACAGCTCCGTTATCCCCGGCCATAACGGCAAGAACCATCACTAAACATGATAATCCGGAGATGAATAGTCCCAGTACAATTTTTGTAGGCGTCAGCGGTTCTTTTCCTTTTCTTCTCAGTAAAGCCCAGAATCCTACAACCACCGGAGTCAACGCAATTACCCAGAATGGATTGATAGACTGGAATAATTCCGTGTTGTATAAATAGACTTTAGATTCCGGATTTCTTTCCAGAGCTGCACGTTGCTCAGGAGTAATATTTTTGAAATAAATATCTTTTCCTGTTTCTTTAATGCTTTTTCCATCCTTATCTTTTTGAGACTGGAATTGGTTATCGTATACAGGAACTTCTTTGTCTTCATAGCTCTTTCCTTCCACCATATAGATGTCTTCAAGAGGTTTTTCCAGAGAATCGGGAACACTTCTGTCCGTATAATAATTGGCCCATCTTGTAAGTGCCGTACCATTCTGTTTGAAAACCGCCCAAAAGAACATACTGATCAGGAATACGGAAAGCAAAGCTCCGATTGAAGGTTTTTCTTCAGGTTTAGCTTTGAAGTAAAGCGAAGCATAGAAGTAAATGACAGGGACACAGGCAAAAATAAAGGCATCCGTACTGTCGCTTCCGAAGATATTTCCGGGAACAAACCAGCCTATAGCCCCAATCGCAATCGCAGGGACAAAAACCTTCATTAAAATTTCAGAAAGCTTAGTGTCTCCTTCCTCCACAGGTTTCATCTGTGCTGCATGAATATAGTGTTTCCTTCCGATCGTAAAGATCACAAGACCTACCAGCATTCCTACGCCCGCAGTGATGAAAGCTTCACCCCATCCGAATTTATTACGCATGAAAGCCGCAATGATATTACAGATAAACGCCCCGATATTGATTCCCATATAGAAAATATTATATCCGGAGTCTTTATTGGCTTTATATGGCTCTTCAGAATAAAGGTTTCCTAATAATGTAGAAATAGTAGGTTTAAAGAATCCGTTTCCAATAATAATCAATGCTAAAGAACCATAAAAAAGTGGAAGCTCTTTGAATACCCCCATTCCGATATATCCGGCAGCCATCAGAATTCCGCCCAGATAGATAGATTTGATATATCCTAAAACCCTATCAGCCAGAAATCCTCCAAGGAAAGGCGTTAAATAGGTCAAAGCGATGTAGGTTCCGAAAATATCATCAGCTGTTTTATCCGGAAGTCCAAGTCCGCCACTCATTCCGGTAGGTTCAATAACATACAGGACAAAGATTCCAAGAATCAGATAGTACCCGAAACGCTCCCACATTTCTGTGAAAAAGAGAAAGGGCAGGCCTTTAGGATGTTTAGTCTTCATATAATCAAATTTCAAATTTCCCAAAAATAAGTTTTTAATTTCAATTGATAAAATAAATAATACACAGGGAAATGATTAATGAAATAAATAAAAATCCCTTTCAGTATTGAAAGGGATGATATATTCATTTATTTATAAATTTGAGGAGGAGGCACCGGAGCTTGTTGATTTCTTCTAAACTGGTCGGCTTTTGAAAGTCCGTTGATCAGCTTTTCAATTTCTTCTTTATTTTTTATCAGGAGATTACTGTACGTATATCCGGAAATGTGGCAATATCCATAAGCTGTTTGAAAATAGTTGTCCAGAAAATCAAAACGGTCACCGTCTATTTTTCTGGAATAGTACATATGAAACATAGGCAATCCGTTCACGGTTCTGTATTCAGTCTTCTTTAAAGTTGAAATATTGGGCGTATTCAAAACAGATCCGATTGCTTCATTTTTAATTGCTTCAAGATTTTCTTTTTTCGCATTGATGCAATAAAAATAACCGTATAGCTCTGACTCATCAGGTCCTGTAAATTGATATTCAGAAAAGCGAATATCATCACTTTCGTAAGCCTTCCATTTTTTCGTGTCAAGATAAACGCCTCCGTCTGCACGTTCACTGCTCACCAGGGAATCGGCAGATATAGGTTTAGTTAAAAGTTGCTTATTAACAGGAATGTTTTCAAAAGCTTCCCGATCTTTAAGATTAGCATACTTCCATGTCTTATCTTTATATAGAATAAGTTTTGCGCCGTTTTCGGTAATTGCTGTTGTCTCAGAAAGGTTGAATTCATCATTGAGTTTTCTGATTTCCCAATTCCCTTCCGCAAAAACGGCAACTTCCATTTTCTCTTTTGTCATTGCCAATGCCTGCGATTTTGCAAAAGAAGAATACACGAGCATTGACAAAACAAATAGATACTTCATATTATAGGTTTTCTACAATGAAATCCGTCATTTTCTGATACAGTTGCGGTCTTGTCTGTCCGCCATAGATTCCGTGGTTTTTATCCGGATAGGCCATGAAATCAAACTGTTTTTTATTTTGAATTAAAGCTTCAGAGAATTCCATAGAGTTCTGGAAATGTACGTTGTCATCGGCTGTTCCGTGAATTAAAAGGAATTTACCTTTCAACAGTTTTGCATATTCCGTAGGTGAATTTTTGTCATATCCGTCCGGATTTTCCTGAGGCGTTCTCATGAATCGCTCCGTATAAACAGAATCATAGTATCTCCAGTTGGTTACCGGTGCTACAGCAATTCCTGCTTTGAAAACATCTGCACCTTTGGTCATCGCTAAACTGGTCATATATCCACCGAAACTCCATCCGAACATTCCGATTCTCGTTTTGTCAATATAAGACTGGTTTCCGAACCATTTTGCAGCCGTGATCTGATCTTCAATCTCGTATTTTCCTAAATTCATATAGGTTACTTTCTTGAACTTAGTTCCTTTGTAACCTGTTCCACGACCATCTACACAAGCAACAATATAGCCTTTCTGTACCAAATGGTTAAACCATAAAGTATTCCCTGTATCCCATGAATTGGCTACCTGCTGCGATCCCGGTCCGGAATACTGGAACATAAACAGAGGGTATTTTTTATTCGGATCAAAGTTCTTAGGCTTGATGATCCATGCATTCATCTGATCACCCGCATCATTTGGAATGGTGATGAATTCTTTCTCTGAAAAGTTATCAGCCTTTAATTTCTGAAGCTGATCATTGTTATTCTGAAGTTCTTTCACTGTCTTACCGTTTCCGTCTTTTAATATAAACGTATAAGGTTTTGAAGCGGTAGAAGAGGTTTCGATGAAATAGCTGTAGTTTTTGCTGAAATTGGCAGAATTATTTCCTTCTCCATTAGAGATAAGCTGGGATTTTCCGTTTTCAATATTTACTTTGGAAACGACTTTGTTGATGCTTCCTTTTTCAGTGGTCTGAACGTAAATTTCTTTAGATTTTGGATTAAACCCGTAATAGTCGGTTACTTCCCAGTTTCCTTTTGTGATCTGCTTTTTAAGCTTTCCGTCTTTGTCATACCAGTACAGGTGACGGTTTCCATCTCTTTCAGAAGCCCAAAGGAAAGAATCATCCTCAAGGAATTCAAGAGTCGGGCTGTCTGTATCAATCCATTTGTCATCCGTTTCCGTGAATAATTTCTGAATCGCTCCGGTTTTGGTGTTGACCTTTAAGACATCAGAAGCATTCTGAATTCTTTCAGACGTTACAAGAACGATCTCGTCCGGTTTTGCGGTCTGGATAACGTTCGGGATATAATAGTTTTTGAAAGAACTTAAATTCAGAGGCATCGTTTTTCCGGTGTCAAGACGGTACAGCTGTGCAGAAACGATAGAGTTTTTTTCTCCTGCTTTAGGATATTTATAACGCATTTCATCCGGATAAAGTTTTTTCCCGTAGATCGGAATATAGATCTCCGGAACCTGGCTTTCGTCAGATTTTACAAATACCACTGCATCAGAATTCTTGGTCCACTCATAGAGTCTTGCGTGCCCGAATTCTTCCTCATATACCCAGTCTGCAAGACCGTTGATGATGGAATTTTTCTTACCATCATTGGTGATTTGGGTGATTTTTCCTGAACTCAGATCCTGATAAAATAAATTATTTTCTGCGATAAATGCAACTTTGGTAGCATCAGGGGAGAATCTAGGCTCCTGCACTGTTTTGCCTTCATTTAAGCTGATCGTTTTTCCAGATTTCAGATCTTTTACATCAAATTTTCCAAGGAAAGAATGTCTGTAAATCGGCTGGCTCTCTGTCAAAAGAAGAATTTTCGACTCATCATCAGAGAATTCATAGCTCTCAAATTTACCGTCAACAATATTACCTTCTTTTTGTGAAGTTTTGTATGAATACTTCGCGATTCCTGTGGGTTCAATGACCAGGTAATTTTCTCCGTTTTTCATGGATGCAATACCGGCAATGCCTTTTCCACGGTAATACCCTGAGTATATTTTATCTAAAGTGATTTCCTGTGCCGATACATTATGGAATGCCACAGCCACAGTAAGAGTTAAGAGTAATTTTTTCATTTCTAATTTTAATGATTCCAAATTTAATAATTCTTAGTCAGATAACCATATAAAAGAAAAACAGAACCGTGAGATCCTGTTTTTGTTGTTATTTTTATAAATTATTCTTAGTCTGGTGGATTCAGTTCTGTAAGACAAACCGGAAGGGTAGGATCACATGGACTATCCATTGCCGGCAATGCATACCACATAATGATTTGACAGGTAACAGGATCCGCACATCTTTTCATCCCGGGACGACCTCCTCCCTGTACTTCTTTTAACTGTTCTCTTGCGATCTTTTTAAGATTTTTCATAATGAAATATTAGTTTTTAAAATTTGAACTTCTAAAGTAGTAAAAAAAATCATACACCGGTGAATTTTTTAAAATTAACAATTTGGCAAAAAAATTGAATGTATATCATTAGAATCAAATTAAATAATAATTATGGAAACGAATGCATACAACCAGAAACTGAATCGCTATGTTTTAGCCGATCAGATTGTTTATACTGGATTTTCAAGTTTTAAGGATGCGGAAGAATGTGCGAATAAAAAAGGCGGGACTTTAGTAGAGGTGAGTTTTAAAGACGGGAATGATAATCCTCAGATCAGTAGTGAAGCAGGATTGATCGAGAAAAAACTTCATTATTATGTATATGCGGGTGATGAGTATAAATTTATCCATTCGTCTGATCCCGGGTTTAGAAAATATGCAGATGAGCTGCAGAAAATAAAAGCCAGCAAAGATAAAACAAGTCCGGATGAACGGTATTTGGCCAGTTTTGAAATTGAAAATATAGAAGATCCGATCATTGTGATCAAGAACGATCATTTTGAATCGGTAACTTCCAGAGAACGCTCAAAATATTTGAAGCACGCTGAAGTTTATGAATTAGGGGTATCCCTGCCAAAATCTTAAATTTTTTATCATGAGCAAAACCAAATATTCAGAAAAAGCTCAGGACAAAGTAGGAAAAGTCATGCACGAATTCAAAGAAGGGAAACTGAAATCCTCTTCCGGAGAAAAAGTGACCGACAGAAAACAGGCAGTAGCCATAGGTATTTCCGAAGCCCGTGAAAATGTTTTAAAAGTACCGAAGAAGAAAAAAGAATAAGTTTCAACCATGAAAAATTCCGTGAAAATGTTTTCACGGAATTTTTTTTGGGTATGTAAATTTTGGATTTGCTTATTTATACAGTATTTTATAGTACTCGTCCGCCATCCGGTCACTGTTAAAGTGCTCCTGGACATCATTCATTGCATTATATTGGATTTTTCTCCACTGATCCGGCTTATCGTAGTAGGTTGGAAGAATTTCGTTTTCAAGGATATCGTACAGCGCATTCAGATCATAGGTATCCTGTTCGTAGATGCTCATATTCATATAATCTGCTTTCGGAACGACAAATGAGTTTTCTCCCGGTTTAGCAAATTCAGGAATCCATCCGTCATCGGTAGAAAGGTTCACAGATCCATTCATTGCAGCTGACATTCCTGACGTTCCGGAAGCTTCTCTCGGTACCCTCGGATTGTTGAGCCAAAGATCAGAACCCTGCTTCATCGATTTACTTAAAGACAGTTCATAGCCCGTAAGAACTGCCATATTTTTATGATTCTTGCTTTCTTCAACCAATGTATTGAAAGTAGAAATCGCAGAATAATCCATCGGGTAAGGTTTCCCAGACCAAATGATCTGTACCGGATATTTCGGGTTATTTAATAATCTGTAAAATCTTTCTTTATCGTGTAAAAGCAAGTCTGCACGTTTGTAACCTGCAAATCTTCTGGCCCATACGATGGTGAAAATATTCGGATTGAACAGGTTCCCCGTTTGATCGGCAACAATGGTGAAAAGTTTCTTCTTCAGGTGTTTTTTACGGTAATCGAAAACAGTTGCATCATTTTCATCTTTAGCGTTGTAAAGAGGTTTATCAGACCAGTATTTGAATTCCTGAGCATTGGTAATTGACGTAATTTCACAGATCCCCGGATATTTGCTCCACATCGCTCTTGAAACTACACCGTGCAGCTGAGAGACACCATTGGCTATTCTTGCCATTTTCAAAGCACATAACGAGTGATTGAAACGGTCGTCATCTGTTCCCTCAATACTTTTTACATCCTGCATGCTGAAGCCTGAGAAATAAGACATATCATAACACAGTTTCAGATTGTGTTTTTCATTTCCTGCCTCTTCAGGAGTGTGGGTAGTGAAAACCAGTTTTTCTTTTACCCTGTTCAGGTCTCCGTTGTATTTTTTCAGAAGGTAGAATGCAGCGGGAAGTCCATGGGCTTCATTAAGATGGTAGACATCTCTTTCTGCGTTCATTTCATCCAGTAATTTGGCGCCTCCTTTTCCAAGCAGAATATATTGAGCCAGCTTTGTAGATTCGTTCGCGTCATATAATTTATGACAGATTGTTTTAGAAACATGATCGTTTTCCGGAACATCTGTGGAAAGGAAAAACATGGGTGCCGTATTGAAAATTTCAGGGTCAAGATACCATACTTTTACCCATACCGGAGCGCTGTGGATCTCGATCTGGAATTTAATTCCGGTATCTTCCAGGAAGCTGTACATTTTTTTTGTCCATACCGGCTGAAGGGTCTGGTCATGGTTTCTGGCCTGATCGTAATAGCCAAACTTCCAGAGAATTCCGATCCCGATAAGATCCTGCTTCAGATTGTATGCACTTCTCATATGAGATCCTGCAAGGAATCCCAAACCTCCCGAATATATTTTTAAAACCTGTTCAATGGCAAATTCCATTGAAAAATAAGCGGCTTTTTTAGAATATTGTGGATTGATGTTGTAAGGTATTTTAAAATTTTTAAAATCCATAGATCACAGTGTTTATATTTAGAGGGCTAAAGGTATTGATTATGAAAATAAACTCTACATTAATTATTTGATAAATTCATATAAAAGTATCTGATGAATAGTTTTTTTACTTACCTTTAATAGGTAAATTTTTGAAAATCAAAAACTTCTAACGGTGAGAACCATTATGGCATGTGTTCTTTGGTCACATAAAAAAATCACCCATGAAAAAGACATTTTCTGATGAAGATTTAATAAAGAATCTGAGCCTATACTACATGAACCGGCATTTGAAAAAAAAGCCGATGGAAAAATATCACCGTAAAATAGACGAATCTCTGCTTCATGACCGCGAAAAATACAGAAAAAAGTCTGAGATTCTCCTGCTTAATTCTTTTATGCATCATTTCCCTGATGTGAAATTTGAAGACCTCACCTGCGAAAGTCCCGACTTTATCGCCAAACTCAACGACAAAAAGATCGGAATAGAATTGACCGAAGTGATCAATCATCTGGAAATGAAAAAGGTAGAAAGTACCTTGAATAAGATGTTCCGTCAGGCAGAAATATTATTAGAACAGGAAGACACCGCGAAGCACCGTGGTGTTTATTTTTTAGAATTCCACCCAAACATCAAGTTTGACAATATAGAAGAACAGGAAGAAAATATCATCAACATTTACAAAAGTATCAAAAAGAATAAACCTGTGGGCTGTGTGAAAGGAATGCGGAAATCTTTTCACCGCAGAAATGTTTTCATTACCCATGAATACAGCATGAATCTTTTTGACGAACTCTGCTCCGAAAAGATCCTGGACCTTATTGATAAGAAAAATGAAAAGTTCCCTTACTACGATACTTCGGTAGATGAATGCTGGCTGGTGATTGTTTCTGATATGAATTCCATAGCCTCGAGATATACCTTTATTCAGGATAAAGAACATTTGCAGGAAGTGAAGAGCCCGTTCCATAAAATTTTCCATTTGGAGAACCTTTGCGGAAATATTACAAGTATAAAATAGTCGCTATTTATTCATATATATCGTAATTATTTTATGTTTTTATTTAAAATAATTTAAGATTTTTAAAAATCCATTGTTTGTGAATAAAATATAGGTATATTTGATGTATGTGTTGTAAATCAATGCATATCATGTGTTTTTCACATTATATTCACCAAAAACTATATATCTATGAAAAAACTTTTACTTCTTATTTTTTTCGGTATATCGCGTGCTTTCTTTGCTCAGGCAGATTGTACTACGGCTCTTGCAGTCTGCGGAAATTCCAATATTACCTACAGCCCTTTCGGGATAGGCGCTGTGAATGAAAATTTAGGAGGATGTCTGTCATCCGGTGAGCATAATTCAATCTGGTACAAAATTACCATTGCCACCAGTGGAACGCTTACTTTTGATCTGGTTCCGAATGATCCCGGAGCAGATTATGACTGGGCAATTTACGGGCCTAATGTTTCCTGCGGAAGTTTGGGATCACCCATCCGTTGTAACGCTGCGACGGTTGTAGGGGTAGGAGCATCCACGGGAATGAATATGACCAGTACGATTATCAGTGCAGCCGGAGGTTCACCCACACCGTATTGTAAGTATATGGATGTTGTGGCAGGTCAGACGTATTATTTATACATCGATAACTGGGTGGATGTCTTTAATCCTACTATAGCTCCTTTTTCTTTAACATGGGGCGGTACCGCAACACTGGCATCTCCGTTTACAGATCCGGCTACACAGCCTTATCCGTTTACCCCTCCGGGAGTTCCTGCGGCGAACCCTGCAGATCCGAGAGAAGTGGTGGTATGCGTTAATCCTGCTGTATTTGATTTCTCTACGCTGACTGCGGGAATTCTGAATGGAAATCCTAATTTTTATGTAAGTTATCATACAAGTCAAAATGATGCATTGACGGGAAATAATGCGATTACGGTTCCCACGCTCGTCAATATGACTTCTATTTATTATTACAGTATTGGTTATACAGATCCAGCCAATCCAAGCAGCCCGCTCAATAAATGTAAGCAGATCGGAACCTTTAAGTTTAAAGATGGTAAGATCACCACGAAAAATGCTACATTGACTCAATGTAACAATAATAATGCAGGCACTGCACTTTATGACCTCACCACAGCAGACGTCTTTGCAGATCCAACGGTAACCAAGAAATATTACAACAGTCTTTCTGATCTGAATGCAGGCATTAATGAAATCACAACTCCGTCAGCATTTATTTCCGCTGAAGCAACGATTTATGTGAAAGTGACTTCCACATTCGGATGTAGCGGCATTGCACAGATCACACTGAAATTCCATCCTGTAGTGACTGTCACGGATGCTACTTTAAGATCCTGTTCTATCGAGAGCAATCCTTCTACGGCGTCTTTCAATCTTACATCTGCACCAGTAACCGGATTAACCGGTGCTGTGAAGAAATACTATCCTTCTGCAACGGATGCAGCGAATCAGACCAATGAAATTTTAACAGGTACAGGCTACATTGCTCCAAGCGGAGTGGTTTATGTGAGGGTTTCCAATGCACAAGGCTGTTATAATATTGCTAAAGTAACACTGGTCGTGATTCCTCCGGTTTATTCAGCCACTCTTAAAGATAAAACCATCTGTGTGGAAGACAAAACAACCTTGGATGCAGGACCCGGATTCAACGGCTACGAATGGAGTACCGGAGCGACAACGCAGGCTATCGCGAATGTTGGAGTGGGAACGTATTGGGTGAAACTTAAAACAGGTGACTGTACCGTAGTGCAGCATGTAAAAGTATATCCTTCCGAACAACCTGTGGTTTCGAATATTGAAATTTCAAATACAACCGTTACGGTATATGTGATAGGAGGAACACCACCTTACAAATACTCTTTGGATAATATCAACTGGCAGGATTCCAATGTTTTTAATAACCTTAAAAGAGGAGATGCGACTATATTCGTAAAAGATTCTTACGATTGCGACCCTATAGACATCAGCATCGTGATACCGAATCTGGTGAACGTCATCACGCCAAACGGCGATGGTTATAATGACGTTATCGATTATTCAGCCTTGGCCAATAAGAAAAACCTCGTGATGAATATTTTCGATCGCTACGGAAATATGATCTTCCAGGTGGATAAGTCTACCGGCTATAAGTGGGACGGAACCATCAGAGGCGGAACAAAAGTGCCTACAGGAAACTATTGGTATTCCGTGGGCTGGAACGAGAATGATAAAATGAGCACACCGATCAAATATTCAGGTTGGATTGTGGTCAAAAACAGAGATTAAGCTTTTTTAATAATAAACTATTGAGGTAAAACCATTTCGAAAGAAGTGGTTTTATTTTTTATCAAAGAACAGTTTTAATTGAAAGCTTTTGTATCCTTAAAATAATCAGAGAGATAAATAATTTTCCCTTCCTCTGAAAAATGAACAACGGTGCAGATATTATTTTCATAAACTCCTTGATTAATCATCGTTCCATAAGACGTCGTCTGGTAGAAATACTTCTGATTTCCCAGAGGGAAAATTTCAAAAACCTGCCATTCAATAGAATCATAACGTCTGAATATCGCTCTGAATAAGGCTAAAATCCTGTTCTTCCCTGAAATTTCTTTGGAAGGAGGAATCCAGATCGTGCTTTCATCAGTGAACCATTTTTCAAGATGTTCAATTTTTAACGAATTAAGATCCTTCATAAAGTCATTTATTTTACACACCATATTGCCGTTTACCTTTATATACGGGAAAATTGCTAACTTGGTTTTTATTTTGAATATCATGAAAGAGCTTTTTGTAAAACGTTTTCAATACTACAAATCCCTCGGGGATAAATCATTCGGACAGCTTTCTGATGAACAGATTTTCTGGCAGTATAATGATGAAAGTAATTCTATTGCTGTTATTGTAAAACATATCGGTGGAAATATGCTGTCAAGATGGACGAATTTCCTGACGGAAGACGGAGAAAAGCCCTGGCGAAACCGGGACGATGAATTTGTCAATACCTTTAAAACCAAACAGGAAGTAATGGATTGCTGGGAAGCAGGCTGGAAATGTCTTTTTGAAGGTCTGGATCAGATTAATGATGACAATTTACATCACACCGTCTATTTAAGAGGTGAAGCCCATTCTGTTTTGGATGCAGTCTGCCGCCAGTTGGCCCATTATCCGTATCACATCGGACAGATCGTTTATATTGCGAAAATGATGAAGAATGATGACTGGAAAACACTTTCCATTGAAAGAAATAAGTCTCAGGAATTTAATAATGAAATGAAAGACCGGTTTTCCAATGAAAATGCAGATTCCAATTCATCACCCGTATGCTTTCAAAACAGCCCTGAAATAAGGGATGAATATAAATAATAGACTGAATCGATTCAGAATTATTATTAAAATTACTATCTTTGCACCCAGAAAATTCAGGAGTAATAAAATGTCTACTTTTCACGGAACTGCCGCATTTCATACACTTGGCTGCAAATTAAATTTTGCGGAAACATCTACTATTGCCCGTCAATTGACAGATGCAGGTTATGATAAAGTAAGTTTTGATGATAAGGCTGATGTTTATGTAATCAATACCTGTTCGGTGACTGAAAACGCTGACCGTGAGTGTAAACTTCACGTGAAGAGAGCAATGAAAGCCAATCCGGAAGGGTTGGTGGTGATTGTTGGATGCTACGCACAGTTGAAACCTGAAGAAATCTCACAGATCAATGGAGTGGATCTTGTCCTGGGAGCGAAAGAAAAATTCAATATTCTAAGCTACCTTGATGACCTGGAAAAAAGGGAAAATGAAGGGATTGTTCATTCATGCGAAATTGAAGAAACCGATTTCTTTATCGGAAGCTATTCAATCGGTGACAGAACAAGAGCTTTCCTGAAAGTACAGGACGGATGCGACTATAAATGTACCTATTGTACCATTCCGCTGGCAAGAGGAATTTCACGTTCGGATACCATCGAGAACGTCATTAAAAATGCCAGAGAAATTGCTGAAAGAGACATCAAAGAAATTGTTCTTACCGGTGTGAATATCGGTGATTACGGTAAAGGTGAATTCGGTAATAAAAGACACGAACATACGTTCCTGGACTTAATCTCAGAGCTTGATCAGGTAGACGGTATCGAAAGAATACGTATTTCTTCCATTGAGCCGAATCTTTTGAAAGACGAAAGTATTGATCTCGTTTCAAAAAGCAAAAGTTTTGTTCCTCATTTCCACATTCCGTTACAGTCGGGATGCGATGATCTGTTGAAAAAAATGAAACGCCGTTACCTTACGAAACTCTACAATGACAGAGTGAATAAGATCCGCGAGGTAATGCCCGATGCGGCTATCGGTGTGGACGTTATTGTAGGATTCCCGGGTGAAACCGAAGAGAAATTCATGGAGACCTATAACTTCCTGAATGAGCTTCCTATCACTTATCTTCACGTATTTACCTATTCTGAAAGAGAAAATACGGAAGCAGCCGATATGGACGGTGTCGTTCCTATCCCTGAAAGAAAAAAAAGAAATAAAATGCTGAGAATCCTTTCTGAAAAGAAAAAGATGGCATTTTATCAGACCCAACTTGGAAAAACGCTTCCCGTTCTTTGGGAGCACGAAAATAAAGACGGCAAAATGTATGGCTTCACAGAAAACTACGTGAGAGTCCAGAAAGATTTTGATCCCGCATTCGTTAATCAGATTGAATTTCTAAATTTAGAAAAAATCCTGTCAGATGGCACGGTTTCTGTGCAGTCATCCTTCGAAAGTTTTTTAGCAAAAGCGTAGTCTCTTTGCGAAAATTCCACTAAATTTATTTTAACTTTAAATACTACATTCATGAGAGATAAGTTTTTATCTTGGGGAATTGTATTAGTAACTGCTACATGGATCGTCGCATTACTGATCAGAGCGCATTATTGGATACCCATCCTGTTAACTGCCATCTATGCATTGGGTGTTTACAATGCTTACCAGTCGAAACACGCTATTTTGAGGAACTTCCCGGTCCTGGGATACTTCAGGTACTTTTTCGAAAGTATTTCACCCGAAATGCAGCAGTATTTCATCGAAAGGGAGACAGACGGGAAACCGTTTCCCAGAAACCAGCGTTCTGCAGTGTACAGACGTGCCAAAAACCTAAGCGATACAGTCGCTTTTGGAACACAGTTAGAAGTTAATCACAGAAAATATGAAGGGATCAAGCATTCCATCTATGCGAAATCTCCTGTAGAAGAGCTGCCGAGAGTTTGGGTAGGAGGAGAGCAGTGTACCCAGCCTTACCATGCTTCTCTGTTCAATATTTCGGCCATGAGTTTTGGGGCGTTGAGCGACAGAGCACAAATGTCTTTAAACAGAGGGGCTAAAAAAGGGAATTTCTACCATAACACAGGAGAAGGAGGGATTTCTCCTTATCACATGGAAGGAGGGGATCTTTGCTGGCAGATCGGGACCGGATATTTCGGGTGTCGTGACGAAGAAGGGAAATTTAACCCGGAACTCTTTGAAAAATACGCTACCCTTCCGAATGTAAAGATGATTGAAATTAAGCTGTCTCAAGGGGCAAAGCCGGGACATGGAGGTGTTCTTCCGGGTGTAAAGAATACACCGGAGATTGCAAAGATCCGTCACGTCACCCCGGGAATGACTGTTATTTCACCACCATCCCACAGCTCATTTTCTGATGCTGCTGGTTTGCTGAGGTTTGTACAGCACCTGAGAGAGCTCTCAGGAGGTAAGCCGGTGGGTTTCAAACTTTGTATCGGTGATACCAAAGAATTCGAGGATATCTGTGTGCAGATGAATGTTTTAAAAATTTATCCTGATTTTATTACGATCGATGGAGCAGAAGGAGGAACAGGAGCAGCACCGCCGGAATTTTCGGATGGGGTAGGGATGCCTTTAGAACCTGCTTTGATTTTTGTGAACAGAACCCTGAATAATTACAATTTAAGAAGTAAGCTAAGAGTAATTGCCAGCGGAAAAGTATTAACAAGTTTAGATATTTTGAGAGCAGTAGCAATGGGCGCGGATATGTGTAACAACGCAAGAGGGTTTATGTTCTCGCTGGGTTGTATCCAGGCTTTAAGATGTAACAATAATAATTGTCCTACAGGAGTTGCCACTCAGGATAAAATGCTGGTGAAAGGGCTTGATGTTACTGATAAAAGTGAGAGAGTATACCATTTCCACAAAAATACTTTGCATACCTGCAATGAGCTGATTGCGGCGGCCGGAAGAAGTTCTTATGAAGAAGTGGATGCTACTATGTTTATGAGAGGAGATGAGTTCGATCATCTGGCAGATCTTTACTTTCCTGATATTTTAGGAAATGTAAAGCAGAAAGCAAGATCTTAACAAAAGATAGAAAATAAAAAAAATCGCCCTCATCTGAGGGCGATTTTCTTATGTGTAGTTTTTAATTTATTTCTCAGCATCGGGTCTGTCTGCTCTTCCATAAATCTGGAAGTTGAAGATGAAAGAGTAATTTCTTAAAGAAATAGTTCCTACATAAGGATAATGAGGATCTCTTGCAAATGCAGCTCTTGAAGGCACTAAGATAACTCCCTGAAGGTTATAAGGACTTCCACCCGAAAGATTATTGAATGCTTTGAATTTCTGAATAGCCTCATTGAAGCCTTCAATTTCGTAATAACTTCTCTGCTGTGCTACCCCTGTTGTTGCAGCCGTACGAATACTCTTTTTAGCATAATAGAACGTCGGGTCAATCATTGGAAGACCGTTGTCATTGATGGTATTAACGAGTTTCAGGTTAGTAATAAAATTGACATTTCCATCAGTACCGGCTGCTAAAAGCCCATTAGCTCTTATCATCATGGTAAGAATATCGTCAGATTTAACGGTTTGAGCAACATCAGCGGCTGGCTGTGCACCTTCTCTCATAATGTAGATGGTTCCGGAAGGAAGCGTCTCATGAGGCAGATCAGATAATTTTTTTTCATTGTCATCACTGGCATCCGTTGCGCTGAAAGTTTTTATATTTCCCTGTGCATCCAGATAATTTTCGTTCATAAACTTCTTAATGGCCTGATCGTCATAATTGTTCTGAACGGCGATGTCTTCCGGTTCTTTATAAGTTTCAACTTCATCATCTTTCTTACATGCAGTAAAACACAGAGATCCCGCAAGGATATATAAAAATATTTTTTTCATTTCAAAAAACTTTAATTACTTTACAAATAATATAACGGCAAAAGTATAAAAAATTATGAGAATAGATAAATTTTTATGGTGCATTCGTTTTTATAAGACGAGAAGTATTGCAACAGAGGAAATTAAAAAGAACAGAGTTTCACTAGGAACGTCTGCCGTAAAGTCGTCTAAGGAGGTAAAAGAAGGAGATGTTATCAAGATCCGTAAAAATCAGATCGATTATAAAATAAAGGTCATCCAGATTCCAAAAAGCAGGCTGGGAGCAAAGCTGGTGCCCCTTCATATACAGGATGTGACGGATAAGGAGCAGTATGAATTATTAAAACTCCGCAAAATGTCTCAGGACTATTACAGAAATAAAGGCGAAGGAAGACCTACCAAAAGAGACCGAAGAGATATGGATGAGTATATAGGAAATGATATAGCCTCAGACTTTACAGACTGGGATGATTTTTTTGGTGAAACAGCAGGCGGTACCGAAGATGAGAGTGCCGAAAACGAAAGTTAAAATAAAAAGCTCTAGAGATAGAGCTTTTCTATTATTTCTTTCACAATGTCTTCAGGATCTCTGGCATCGGTATTGACGCTGAACTGTGCTTTGCTGTAAAATGCATTTCGCTCAAATAAATGCTTGGCAATAAACTCAGGCAGATCTTCGTCAGAAATGTTGGCAATTAGGGGTCTTTTCTCTTTCTGTTTAGTAAGCCTTTCATATAGAGTACCCACAGACGCTCTCAAAAAAATACTTTTGGAGCTATGGTTGATAATTTCCATATTATTGTAGTAAACCGGCGTTCCTCCTCCCAGGCTTAAAACCAGATTTTCTTCCGATGCGAGAATCTCTTCCAATGCCTCTCTTTCCAGCTTTCTAAAGTAGATCTCGCCCTTTTTTTCGAAAATCTCAGGAATGGTTAATTTATTTCTCCTGGAAATCTCTTTATCGAGGTCAATTAGTCTAAAATTTATTTTGTCGCTTAATATTTTGGAAATGTGAGATTTGCCACATCCCATGTATCCGATGAGTGAAATAACCATGAATTTTTTTTAAACAAATTTGCAAAAAAGTTTTGAGATAACGAAAAAACTCATATCTTTGCACCACTGAAAACGAGGGACATTATTCAAATGCAAATCGTTAATAAAGTGACCGACTCGGTAGCTCAGCTGGTAGAGCAATACACTTTTAATGTATGGGTCCTGGGTTCGAATCCCAGCCGGGTCACAAGCGAAAAAGATTACTGGATTTTTGTAATTTTTGAAGCCTGCGTGGTGAAATTGGTAGACACGCCATCTTGAGGGGGTGGTTTCCTAAGGATGTGCTGGTTCGAGTCCAGTCGCAGGCACTGCAACGAAAATTTAATAATTATTAATGAATTGATTTCATTTTTAATTGTGGCCGACTCGGTAGCTCAGCTGGTAGAGCAATACACTTTTAATGTATGGGTCCTGGGTTCGAATCCCAGCCGGGTCACAAGTTTACTGAAAAGTAAATTTTTTTCATATTAATATTTTGTGATTTGGTGTTTCAAAGGTCTCCACAAGAGACCTTTGATTTTTATAAAAAAAAACTTATATTAACTATTGCAGGGGTAAGAAAAAAGATATATCTTTGCACCTCCTAAAACGAAGGTTATTATTCAAATGCAGTCGTTGATAAAGTGACCGACTCGGTAGCTCAGCTGGTAGAGCAATACACTTTTAATGTATGGGTCCTGGGTTCGAATCCCAGCCGGGTCACAAGTTTACTGAAAAGTAAATTTTTTTCATATTAATATTTTGTGATTTGGTGTATCAAAGGTTTCCTCAAGAGACCTTTGATTTTTTTATATACTATACCCGAAAAAGAAAAAGCTCTGATTATATTGATCAGAGCTTTTCTTTATAAAAAGTACGCGAGGTATTTTTGTTGAATGCGTGTTTAATATTAATCGAGGTGCATATTGTCTATCAATCGGATGCCATCTACTACAACCACGATGAATGCACGGTATTTTCTGTCTTTGTAGAAAAAATCGGTTTCTTTAAGGGTATCTTCATCAGCGATCAGAAAGTACTCCAGTTTCATTCCATGTTCTTGATCGAAGATATCGGCAACTCTTTCTTTTATTTCAGGAATGGTAACGGTACGGAACCAATCGTTTACTTTAATTAAAGTCTGGTAAATCACCTTTGATGCTTCTTTTCGGTCTTCATGAAGCCTCTGGTTCCTTGAGCTCAACGCAAGGCCGTTTTCTGCTCTGTAAATGGAAACACCTGTTACTTTTACCGGAAGCTGCTTCTTTTCTACCATTTTCTTGATAATGGCAAGTTGCTGAAAATCCTTTTCCCCGAAGTAGGCGTTGTCCGGTTTGATCTGTCTGAAAAGCTCTTCTACGACGGTTCCTACACCGTCAAAGTGTCCCGGTCTTGATTTTCCCTCCATTTCATTTTCCAGTCCATCAAAATCATAATGCTGGCTTTCTGTTTTTTCCGGATAGATATCGGCTACCTCGGGAATGTAGACAGCATCCACCAGTCCTGAGTTTTTGAGGATCAGAATGTCTCTGTTGATATCTCTCGGATACTTTTCAAGGTCTTCCGGATTATTGAATTGGGTTGGGTTTACAAAAATTGAAGAAATTACGAGGTCATTATCTTTTCTGGCTTCTTCATACAGGGAAAGATGGCCGTTATGGAGTGCACCCATAGTAGGGGCAAAGCCTATCTTTTTCCCCATTTCTTTCTGTCTCTCAATGAAATCCTGAAGGGTTTTCTTGTTCTTTATAACTTCCATAGTTTATTTTAATACTAATTCAAAAATACTAAAAATATCACATAATTATATGAGTTTTTAATAATTTGGAAATAGGAATTATCGTAAAATAATGTTAATTAAAATAATGTTGGATGTTTTTTTGTAATTTTGCACATTAAAGCATTTTTACAAAAATATAGATAGAAATTTATGCCGAATCAAAAAATACTGTACATTACTACAGAGATGTATCCATATCAGGAAGATACGAATATGGCTGCAGTGGTAAACAAAATGGCACTTAAGATGCACAATGAAGGCAATGATGTAAGAGTTTTTATGCCAAGATTTGGACAAATAAGTGAAAGAAAATTCCAACTTCATGAGGTGATCCGTCTTTCGGGAATGAACATTATCATCAATGACCTGGACCAGCCTTTGATTATTAAAGTAGCGTCTCTTCCGGGGGAAAGACTTCAGGTTTACTTTATTGACAACGAAGAATACTTCAAAAGAAAACAATACTACGTTGATGACGAAGGAAATCCTTTTGATGATAACGACGAAAGAGCGATTTTCTTTGCAAGAGGTGTTATCGAGACCATCAAAAAGCTGAACTGGGTTCCGGATGTGATCCACCTGAACGGATGGATGTCTTCTTTCGTTCCAATTTACCTTAAAACCTATTACGAATCTGATACTTATTTCAAAGACGCCAAAATCGTTCTTTCTTTATACAATGAGAAAGACGCTGATCTTGATAAAAATATCGCTGAGAAACTGGCATTCGATAATATTTCCGGATTAAAAGCGTTAGATAATCCGACAATCAAGAATTTTGTTATCGAGAGTATGAATTACGTGGACATGGTGGTGAAAGGAGATGAGTTTTTAGATGAGGACCTTGACAAAGGTTTCAATGAAACAGCGGCTCCAAAATCAGAATACGTAGACGTAGATTCTATAAATCAAATTTACTAAAAACACTTTTTTAATGACTCATACTGTTAAAAGGACTTTTGCCATGCTTTTTGTGGCCGTTTTCGGAAGTGCTCTTCTTTATAACTGCGAACCGGAAGCGGATTCGCTGGGTGAGCAGCTGTTTATCAATGATGGTGCAGAAGGCAATATGACTTCCTATGATCTTGTTGCTTATAATATTAATAATAAAGATTCAATACGAAGTGATGCAAGCAGGTTGGTAAGTCTGATCAATACATCAGGTATTTCTTCCGCTACGGCAGTTCTCGGAGCGTTTTCCGAAGAGCAGTTCGGAATGCAGAAAGCATCATTTCTTACTCAGCTGAGAATGTCCAGCGATAATTTCGATTTTGGAAAAAACCCAAAGGTAGACTCTGTAGTATTGGTAATGAAGCCAAAAGCTGTAACCGATTCTGTGAAAACTTCAGGGGCTAAAGACGAGAGTATATTGATCGGAACCGTAGCTACACCTGTTTCTACAGAAGTTAAAACTTACCCTGTTGATTATAGAGTAAAATATGGTAAAACTAAACTGGGTGCGGGCGGAACTAATACTCTGCTTCATATCAATGTAGATGAAATTACCACTTATCTCGATGGTAATGATAACAATTTCAAATATTCTAATGTAACTGCAGGTACAGGGGCAGCGCTTGGTTCTGCTGTATTTGATGGAAATGTAAAAGCAGTTACGATCACCAAGAAGTCTGACAACTCTACTTTGTTTGCAGCAGATGCCGGATTCAGAATTCGTTTGAACAACGATTTCTTCCAGACTAAAATTCTTGATAAAAGCGGTAAGCCTGAACTTCAGGATGCAGCTAATTTTACCAGACACTTCAAAGGAATCAGACTTTCTGTGGATGAAACTGATGGATATCTGCTACAGTTCTCTCCGGATGATTTGGAAGTGATCATGTACTACACCAACGAGAAAAATGATAATGGTACAATAACAAGACCACAGTCTTCATTCAAATTATTGATGAAAGGAGGTCTGGGTAATGCTCGTATAGGTCAGTATACGTATAACAGAACAAACTCTCAATGGGGAGATGCAATAGCATCAATCAACGAAGCCGAAGGAAATGAAAGACTTTATCTACAGGGAATGGGAGGACCTTCTATAGCAGTGAAAATTCCGGAAAGTACGATCAATAGTCTTATGGCAATGTATAATGATAAAAAGGCGGCTATCGTAAGTGCTAAAATCAGAATCTATACGGATGATTTGGCATGGAAAAATAATTTCAGAAGAAAACAGGAGAATCTTACCATTAGTCCTATAGATCCTGGGACCCCGGTGCTTACTTCGTCAGCCTTCTTAGCCGATATTACTGCCGGTTTTGATTGGTTAAAGTGCTATGATCTTGATAAAAACCCTTCTTATTATGAGTTCACGGTAACAAAAACAGTGAAAGATATTATTGAAGGAGACCCAAAAAATAATGGAGTTCGTGCTGTCAATAAGATGCTGCTTATCAATATGGGTGAGTTTACACCGACAACGGCAAATACGTTTGGCGGATTCAAATTTACATCCAGAGCATTTGAAACAGAAAGAGCCGTTTTTGTGGGTTCAAAAGATAAAAATAACAAACACAGAATGCAGTTAAATGTCACTTACGGGACAAAAAAATAAAAAACACTAGAAAAAATATGTGCGGAATTGTAGGATATACAGGATTTCAGGACGCGTATGACATTGTGATCAACGGTCTTAGAAGATTAGAATACAGAGGATATGACAGTGCAGGAATTGTTTTGGAAGGTTCAAATAATACATTTGAAGTTGAAAAAACAAAGGGTAAAGTAGATGACTTGGTCAATATTTCGGCGCAGTTAAAAGGTACAGCTAAAATAGGAATGGGACATACCCGTTGGGCAACTCACGGAGTTCCTAGTGACAGAAATTCACACCCGCATTTGTCAAATAGCGGAAAAATAGCTCTTGTACATAATGGTATTATAGAAAATTATGATACTATTAAAACAATGCTTACTGACAAAGGATTTACTTTTAAGTCTGAAACAGATACGGAAGTTCTGGTTAATCTTATCCAGTATTTCATGGATTTGAATTCAGAAACAGACTTCCCGACAGCGGTAAGATATGCTTTGAATGAAGTATACGGAGCTTACGCTATCACAGTCCTTCACGAAGATTATCCTGGAGTTTTGGTGGTAGCAAGATTAGGTTCTCCGCTAGCCATTGGACTGGGTGATAAAGAGTACTTTATTGCATCCGATGCCTCTCCTTTCGTGGAATTTACTAAAGAAGCTATTTACCTTGAAGAAGGCCATATGGCTACTATTTCATTGGAAAATGGGGTAGATATCAGAACAATTAATGATAACTCTAAAATTGAGCCTGAGATTCAGGAGCTTAAATTAAGCTTAGAGCAGATAGAAAAAGGTGGTTATGAGCATTTTATGCTTAAAGAGATTTTTGAACAGCCTAAATCCATACACGACACGATGAGAGGGAGACTTCTTGTAGACGAAGGGATTATCAAAATGGCTGGGATATGGGATCATTTGGAGAGATTCAAAAATGCCAACAGAATTATCATTATCGCTTGTGGAACTTCATGGCATGCCGGTCTTATCGGCGAATATCTTATTGAAGAATATGCAAGGATTCCTGTAGAGGTGGAATATGCATCTGAATTCAGATACAGAAACCCGATCATCACAGATAAAGACGTTGTTATCGCCATCTCCCAATCCGGAGAAACTGCAGATACAATGGCTGCATTGAAATTAGCCAAAGAAAAAGGAGCATTTATATATGGTATCTGTAATGTCGTGGATTCTTCCATTGCAAGAATTACAGATGCAGGTTCATATACTCACGCAGGTCCTGAGATCGGTGTGGCTTCTACAAAAGCATTCACGGCACAGCTTACGATCCTTACCCTGATTGCATTTAAACTAGGAAAACATAACGGTAACTTGGGAAATGCAGAATTCATGAGCTTAATTGCTGAACTGGACGCTATTCCGAAGAAGATCGAAGAAGTTTTAAGTACAACGCACGAGCTTACTCAAAATATAGCTAAAGACTTCATCGGTGCTACAAACTTCCTTTATCTGGGAAGAGGATACAACTATCCTGCAGCGTTGGAAGGTGCTCTTAAACTAAAGGAAATCTCTTATATTCACGCAGAAGGATATCCGGCAGCAGAGATGAAGCACGGACCTATTGCCCTTATTGATGAGAACATGCCAATCGTTATTATTGCTCCTAAAAAAGGACACTATGATAAGATTGTAAGTAATGTTCAGGAAATTAAGGCGAGAAAAGGAAAAGTCATTGCGGTAGTCAATAAAGGAGACAAACAGGTAAGTGCAATGGCAGATTATGTGATTGAAATTCCTGAGACGTCTGAATGTTTTTCACCAATCGTTGCATCAGTGCCTTTACAGCTATTAGCCTACTACATTGCAGTATACCGAGGAGCCAATGTAGATCAGCCAAGAAACCTGGCAAAATCAGTAACCGTGGAATAAAAACTAGTTGTAAATAAAATAAATTTAGATTTCTTCCGTTATTTCAAAAAAAATCTTAAAAGTTTCTTAAAAAAATTATATATTTACGGCTTAATTATAAAAATTAACATGAAAAGGATATTTCTTTTATTATTGTCTGCGTCGGTAGCATCAGTATCTTGTTCAGGTGGTGGCAGTTCTTCTGTAGGGAAGCCTGGAACGAAAGGAGAATTGATACCAAGAGAAAAAACGAAATCATTTGTTGCGGAAAGACCATTTGGAATGGTCGCTATTCCAGCAGGTTCATTTGTTGCCGGTCTTGCAGATCAGGACCCAACAAACACACCTGAAAAAGCATCATTGAAAACTGTTACAGTCTCTTCTTTCTTTATGGATGAAGCGGAAACTACCAATGCAGAATACAGGGTATTTATCAATTATGTAAGAGATTCCATTGCGAGAACTCTATTAGCCGAAGCTGCTGGGGAAGGCGGTGAAGAAGGTGGACGTAGAGGAGCAAGTATAGGAGACTATGCATACCTTGCTAAAAAAGAAGAAAATTTAACACCTTATCAAGAATATTTAGAAGGCCAGGGAGGTAGAGAAGACGGAGGTTATGATGCTACCAAAAAATTAGACTGGAAAATCCCATTACACTGGAGCACTGGAAAGTATCCTGATGTAGAATATGCGGAAGTTTTAGAGTCTATGTATCTGCCTGCTTCTTCCAGAATTGGAAACGAAAGGATTTTAGACGTTAGTAAACTAAAATACAACTATCAGTGGGGAGATATGGATGCCGCACTTGCTGACAACGAAAGAGGAGCTAACTACCTTAAGAGTTCGAGCATTGCCATCTATCCTGATACTACGGTATGGGTAAATGATTTCCACTTCACTTACAACGAGCCGTTGTTCGAACAGTATTTCTGGCACAAAGCTTACAAAGATTATCCTGTAGTAGGGGTAACCTGGGATCAGGCTAGAGCTTACTGTTATTTCAGATCTAAACTGAAAACTGACTACAACGAAAGCTTAAAAAGAAGAAAACAAAGACCATTGCAGTTCCGTCTTCCTACAGAGATTGAGTGGGAATACGCTGCAAAAGGTGGAATGCAAAATGCTACTTACCCATGGGGTGGTCCATATTTAATGGATGACAGAGGTTGCTACTTGGCTAACTTCAAACCGAAGAGAGGTAACTACATGGAAGACGAGAAAAAAGGTACTTATACATATACAGCTCCAGTAAAGAAATTTAAGAAAAATGGATTTGGGTTATTTGATATGGCTGGAAACGTTTCTGAATGGACATCATCTGCGTATAACAACTCTTCTTACGGGTTCTCATCTACTTTAAATCCTTCTACGAAAGATACAAAGGATACGAAGAGATCAGTAAGAGGTGGATCTTGGAAAGATATAGGATATGCCCTGATGACAGGTGCTAGAGATTGGGAAAGAAAAGATTCCGCAAGAAGCTATATCGGATTCAGAACTGTACAGGATATTCCTGAAGCAGCTGTTAAGCCAAGAAGAGTTAACAGATAATTTAACCGGACAACTATTTTTCAATAACAATTTTATTTAACATTAAAAAAACTAACTTAATATGTTTAAGACTAAAGATGCTTGGATGAATTTCTTTTATTCATTCGGTGCTGCAATTGTAATTCTTGGAGCTTGGCTTAAAATTACTCACATTACCTTGGGACCAATTAATGGTAATATCGCTCTTACTGTGGGACTTATTACGGAGGCTATTATCTTTATCATTTTCGCATTCGACCCTCCAAAATCAGAAGAATCTTATGCATGGGAAAATGTTTATCCTGAATTATTAGATAAGCATGCTAACCCAAATCCTTTACATTCTAATGTATCATCTAAAAATAATGCTCAGCATTTTGCAGAATTAGAAAATTCTCTTTCAAACAAGTTAGACAAAATGCTTCAGGATGCAAAACTGGATGTTCAGTTGTTCGACAGACTGAGAACAGGTATTGACAAGTTCTCTAACTCTGTAGACCAGATCAACCAGACTGTTGACGTATCTGCTTCTACTCATAAATATAATGATCAGCTTAACAAAGCAGCTCAGCATATGGAAAGTATGAATGCTTTATACGTAATGCAGCTTGAAAGCGGTAAGAGACAATCTGAATTTGCTAACAAATATGTAGCTGATATGCAGAAATCTGCAGAGCAGTCTGAAAAATTCAATCAAGAGTTACAAGGTTTAACAACTAATCTTAACAGCTTAAATAGAGTTTATGGTGGTATGCTTACTGCTATGAAGTCTTAATTCCTAACCATTTCTGAAATTTAACTACTTAATCAAAAACAAAAGAAAAGAGAATGGCACAAGGAAAACAGACCCCTCGTCAGAAGATGATCAACCTAATGTATTTGGTGTTCATCGCGATGATGGCCCTAAATATTGATGCAGAGATCATCAGATCATATTATGACTCTACCAGAGCATTGAATGAAACAAGGACTTTAACAGAAAATAAAAACGAGAAAATATTCGAAAAAACGCTTGAGGCTAAAGCGATGCAGGTACCAGATACTTATGCACAGCCTTGGGGACAGTATAAAGTTTTGAAAGGTAAAATTGATGTTTTGGTGGCTTCGGCACAAGGGATCAAAGATGCTTTAAAAAAGACTTCGGATTTTCATGATAAAGATCCAAAAACAGGAAAAGATATTGATGTAAGCGAAAATTTTGCTGCGCTGAATAATAATGAAGCGACTACAGAATATTTCTTTAAAGAAGGAGAAGAGAATACGCCTTCAAAAGGAGCTTTAGATTTAAAAGCGAAAATTGACGACGTAAGAAATTATATCAATGCAACTTTTGGAAACAACCCTCAGCTGAAAGACTTAGTAGACAGAGCTAACAAATCTTTGATCGCTGAATATCCAAAAGGAAAATCTCCGAATGACAAGACCTGGTTTCAGAATAAATTCTATCACCAGCCGTTGATCGCTGCAATCTCTAATCTGGAGATCATCCAGAATGATGCGAGAAACGTACAGTCTGATGCATTGGCATTATTGCTTCAGGAGAAAGTGGATGCAAGTATCAAATTCTCAAGTTACGAGCCTATCGTTTCTGGTCCGGTGGATATCCAGGCAGGAAAACAGGCTGAAGTAAAAGTAATGTTAGGTACTTATTCTACAAGTAACAAGATTGCGATCTCAGGGGTAAGCAGAGTAGAGAACGGAAAAGGTATTACATCTATTTCTGGTTCTGGTATTGGAGAGCACAAACTGGGAGGAACAATTACTTTAACGGATGCTTCAGGAAAACCTCAAAGTTTCCCATGGACGCACACGTATAACGTAATCGCAGGACCAAGAGAAGTAAAACTTGAAAAAGGATTATTGCTTTCAGCAGATAAAATGAATGTAATGTATAGAGGACTTGAGAACCCTGTTTCAGGATCAATCTTAGGAGCCGACAATTCAAGACTTTCACTATCTGCTCCGGGTGCATCTGTGAAAAATACAGGCCCAGGAAAATGGAGTGTGAAACCTAGCTCAGGTAATATAGTTAAACTGACGTTATCAGGAATAGATCCTTACGGAAAATCTGTATCACAGGTATTTGAGTATAGAATTAAGAATGTTCCGCCGCCACAAGGCCAGATGAGAGGCCAGAGTATGGTATCTATGCCGGCTACTTCTATCCAGAATCAGTCTGTACAGGCAGCAATTCCTGACTTCGACTTCCCGGTTTCATTTACTGTAACTCAGTTTATGGTTAGAGTACCAGGTAGAGCGGCACTGTTAGTTCACGGAAATTCACTGAGTGATGCCGCTGGATTGGTTAAGAATCTTAGATCAGGAGATGTAGTTTCGATCTTCGATATTAAAGCAACTGCTCAAGGATTGGAAGGACAACAGATTAAAAACATTACTCCTATAATCATTAATATTCCATAGGACTAAAATTGTAATTTATTATGAAAAAATATATTAGCACCCTTTTAGTATTAGTTTCGGGATTCGCTTTATCCCAGACTATTCTGAACGCAGCTTCTCCGGAAGAGTTCAGACAGATGAGAGAGGAAAACAAACAAAAAGTTGGTGATACTATTATTGATAAAACAGTAAAGCCTCTTGAATATGGTTTTGTAGAAGATAAAGATATCTTTAAGAGTATGTTTGTTTGGGAGATCATTGATATGAATGATAAGATCAACCAGCCTTTCTACTATGACAATCCGGATGGACTTTTGGCTACACCTACAAGATCTCTGTACCAGTTATTATTGGATGCAGCGTTAAGCGGAAAGATCGAGCAGGTTTATGATGACGAGAACTTTACGGTGAAATTGACGCCGGAAGGTATTCAGAAGAGATTGGAAAAAGTAATCATCAATGATGCTGCTATTGATATCCTAAACTCCGGAAGACAATTAACGGATCAGGAGAAAAAAGAATATACCGACGTTTTCAAGACGACTACTGATAAAGTAAAAGTTCTTAAAATCATGGGTATGTGGTTTATCGATAAGAGAGACGGACAGATGAAATACAGACCTCTTGGTATTGCAGCAATGGGTCCTGATCCAGCTGTACAGGGAGTTATTGGACCAGATGGTAAGCCGATTGCAAGTAATGACGAGCTTATCGACCTATTCTGGATCTTCTATCCGAATGCAAGAGACGTGTTGGCTAACAACTTTGTATACAACAGAAAAAATTCTTCTGCTGACCTGTCTTTCGATGATATCATCAATGCAAGAAGATTCTCTTCAGTTATTTACAAATCATCAAGCGGTTTAGGTGATGGCTCCATCAAGGACTATATTCCTAAAGATGCTGACGAACAGCTAGCTGAAAGCGAAAGAATCAAAAATCAGATCCTTAGTATGGAAAATGATATGTGGAATTACTAAGATTTCACTTGATATTTATAGAAAACCTGAGTACTTTTACTCAGGTTTTTTTTATTATGAAACATATAGACTATATCATCGTTGGAGATGGATATGCGGGGTTGTTTTTCGCTCATCAGTTAATGAAGCATAGCAAATCTTTTGTCCTCTTCTCGGAAGGCAGAAAAAGTGCTTCCCAGGTTTCTGCAGGAATTATTAATCCCGTGGTACTCAAAAAATTCACAACTTTCTGGAAAGCACAGGAGCAAATTCATTTCCTTAAAAATACATTGAAAGAGATAGAATCCTATACCGGAAAAAATTATCTGATAGATTCACCTATCCATAGAATTTTTCACGATGAGAATGAACAGAATCTTTGGGAAAAAAAATCTAAAAATGAAGAACTTTCCAGCTTTCTTGATGAAAAATTCGATCACTTAGAGGTAGTAAAAAACGACTTTAACACAGGAAAGGTCAATCAGTCTGCCAGATTAAAAGTTAATGGATTTTTCATGGATCTATTTGATTTTTTAGAAAAAAAAGCATTTCTCCTCAAAGAAAAATTCGATTATAAAAAGTTGGAACCTTCCGAAGGAATTTACAGGGACCTTCAGTTCAAAAATATCGTATTCTGTGAAGGAATGGGTGTGAAAGAAAATCCTTTCTTTTCAGATATTGCAGTAGTTCCGAATAAGGGACATCATATCAAAGTGAAACTTTCGGAACCTATTCCTAAAGATATCACTATTAAAAAGAAACATTTCCTGTTTCCTACAGATAACGGACTTCATTTCTATGGTGGAACCTATGACAGAGAGCAATTGCATCATCACATAGACGAATCTGCTGTAGCACAGCTCGTGAACGGACTGTCTGAAATTTATCCCCATGATTTTGAAGTGGAAGAAGTGAATTTCGGTTTCAGACCCACTGTGAAAGACAGAAGGCCTATTATCGGAAGACACGAATCATTTAAAAATCTCTATGTATTCAATGGTCTTGGAGCCAGAGGAATTCTGAATGGCTGCTATTTTTCTCATAGTCTGTACCAATTTATCGAAGAAAATATTCCATTACATGAAGAAGTTTCAAGTGACAGATTTAGGCCAGAAGCCAGAAACTAAAAGTCAGAAGCCAATAAAAATTACAACTATGAATGAAAATACCCTTGGTATCATTGCCGGAGTTCTTACCTCCATTTCCATGATCCCCCAACTGATCAAGGTGATCAAAGAGAAGAATGTGGACGATATTTCCCTGGTCATGCTGTTGGTCCTTATTTCAGGGCTTTCGCTTTGGGTATGGTATGGTTTTAAGAAAGACGAATTGCCTATTATTTTGTCAAATGCATTTGCTGTTTTGGTCAATATAAGCCTGCTGATATGTTATATGATCTATAAGAAGTAAAAAAGGTGGCCGAGAAACTCTCGGCCACCTTTTTTGTATCGTAAAATTTTTAAATTTAATTAAGGCTGAAGAACAAATTTAGCCAGTGGAGCCATTCTTGCCTTGTTTAAGGTCAGTGTGTTTCCATTCACAGAATAATTATCCGCAGCAAGCAAAGCTTTTGTGTATAGCTGTTCCGTTTCAAGATCTTCACAGGCCATCATTGTAGACATTCCCTGGTTGAATTTGATTCTCATCATTTCAGGCTTGATCTCGAAAGTTCCTCCGACACCATTACAGCCACCGTGACCTTCATATCTCATATCTTCTGTATTGAGCTTGAAATAAGGATTGTTTTTAGGATTTTTAAGGTGGATAGGTTGTCCGTTCAGTTCCGTAAGCTTCCATGTTTTTCCCATGATATCTGTTGACGTTTTCTGTGCCGGCGGAGTCTTACATGCCGTAAGAAATGCCAGTAAAAATAGGGCAGATAGATAGTAATACAAATTTTTCATAGTTTATTATTTTGTGTGAGTTTAGATGATGGATGTTGTGGCTTCAGATTAATAGGAAGCCATCTTTGCAGATCCGGATCCTTTGGGATCACGCTTGGCATGAAAAAGAACCATATCTACATTTTTTTTCAGTAAAGTGATATTTCCTTTGATATCAGAATACTGATATTCTTCATTACTCGCAGTGTATTCGGGAAGAGCATCGCTTTTCTTAAGATCATACGTTTTGCCTTCCAGATGAACGGTTGCTGTGCTTTTTGTGTGGTTGATAGTGACTTCAATTTTTTCCCCGTAACTGTCCGTGAAAACATCTTTAGAGATTTCATCCTTGTTTTCAGGTACCGCCTCAGTAAGTGTTTCCGCTTCCTTGCCCGGATGCTTACACGCTGTTGAGGAAAGGACTGCCAGCCCCATAAGAACCGATGTGAATAATTTTTTCATAGTGATAAGTGATTTGAATAGGTGTCATGAATAGTGATATTAATACTATATAAATTTACGAATATTTTTAATAAATATATGTTAATTTTACATAAATTAATCTGATATTTCTATCTGTTGAGCTTTACGCCTTCATTACAGTGTTCTTTTATAAACGATAAAAATAAGTCTGTTGAATAAAGATTTGCTAAGCTGATAACCGTTGGAATGCTGGTTTAAACAGCCGGTGCTGAGAATAAAAAAGTACAGTTTTTTTCACGTTATTGGTGTTGTTTTAATTTGCTGCAAAAGTATTAAAAATTCTATTATACTGATACACAGTAAAAAATGATTTAAATCATACGCGTGAGACTTTATTTTTTTGAGATGTAATACAAAAAAGAGAACTGAAAAATTTCAGCTCTCTGTAGGATCAAGTAATATCTTTATACAAGATTAAGGCCCTGCAAAAGATATTCTGTTTTTCATAATTAAAGCTTTCATGGTTATAGTGGTTGGTTAGTTTAAAAATCGGTCATCAAAAATTAAGTAAATCAAAGCTGGTTTTAAAATAAAACAGTTTAATTTAAATTTAATGCCTGTATTAAATTGTTGATTTATTATTGATAATTTTTCATAAATATACGAATTATTATGATTAATATCAATTAATATTCGATTTTTAAATAATATTTAATCTTCAATTCGAAATTTAATTTACATTAAATGTATTTACACGTATTTTTTTTATTTTAAATTGATTTTAATGTTTAAAATTTGTAATTAAAATACATTGTAAGTTGTTTTGTGCACATAATTTCAAAATTATATGAAATTTAATCGTGAGTCGTAATAAAAAAATGAATGTCTTTTCTATTCAGCTAATTTAAAGGAGAGTTAAATTTTGTTAATCTACTATGAAGGTATACATTTCTAGGTGTACATTTGCCACTTCAAAATGAGAAACCTATTTGTATATTTTTTGACCGGTCTTTTTCTGCTCTTTGTAGTAGAAAGCAGACTTGATGTCAAAACACTTCGAAATGACTATTCCGGTCATGTTTCTCATCATATGCCCAAAAAGGCCAACCGCCTGAACCAGACGTTCGAGAAACTGTCGGTGCAGCAGATGGCAGACAATATTGACAATACCACCCTTGAGCTTGCTGAAGAAGATTTCCAGTTATCGGATACCATTCAGATGATTGCTGTATTTGCCGGTGTATTCAGTCTTGTCTATATTTTTGGTCTTCGTTCTTCTAAAAGCAGAAAGCCTGATATCAATGGTTTTCTTTCGCTGTATTCCAATGTTAAAACATTCATTCTGATCCGTTCTATCAGAATTTAAAAAATCTTTTTTCGTGATCCGTTTTCTGTCCATACTCCGGACGGGAGATCTACTGCGTTGCCTATGCCGGTAATCATTACATCGCAGGAATTCTATTACCGTTTTATTTCCATTCAAAACATTAACGATTTATATTAAACTCTAGAATTATGATCAAAAGAGTTGCCTCAGGCATTGCGATAAGCACCCTTTTATTGACTGTTGGCTGCAGTCAGAAGAAAGAAGAAAAAGAAGAAGCCACAGTATATCCCGTCACCAGTCCTGTGAAAATGGATACGGTGATCAACAAAGAATACGTAGCACAAATCCAATCTGTGAAAAACATTGAACTCCGTGCACAGGAAAAAGGATTTCTTGAAAAAATTTACGTAGACGAAGGTCAGTATGTACAGGCAGGACAAACCCTGTTCAGAATTATGCCTCAGCTGTACCAGGCTGAATTATTGAAAGCCAAAGCTGAAGTAGAGCAGGCGAGCATTGAACTGAAAAATGCCAGCACACTTGCGAGTAACAACATTGTGTCTAAAAACGAAAGAGCAATGGCGAAAGCTAAGCTGGACGCCGCCAATGCCGAAATGAAGCTGGCTCAGATTCATTTATCTTTTACAGATATTAAAGCTCCGTTTTCAGGAGTGATCAACAGGATTCCTTTGAAATTGGGAAGCCTTGTAGACGAAGGAGATCTGCTGACTTCTTTATCAGACAACACCAATGTGTACAGTTATTTTAACGTTTCAGAGCCGGAATATTTAACCTATCAGACCCATGCTGCCGACAGAGGAAGCAAGGAGGTGTCTTTGATTATGGCTAATGGAGAAATGCTTCCGCAGAAAGGAGAAATCCAGACCATAGAAGGCGAATTTGACAACGAAACTGGAAATATTGCCTTCAGAGCAAAATTCCCGAACCCGGATAAACTCCTAAGAAACGGCGAAACCGGAAAAGTACAGATGACGATGCCTGTTCATAATGCGTTGATCATTCCGCAGAAAGCGACGTATGAAATTCAGGATCAGAAATATGTATTCATCATTGATAAAAATGGAAAAGCAAAATCCAGAAACATAAAAGTAGCTTATGAACTGCCGGATCTTTATGTGGTAGGTTCTGGGCTTGCCGAGGGAGATAAAATCCTTTTAGAAGGGGTACAGAAGGTAAAAGATGACCAGAAAATACAGTCCAAATTCCAGGATCCTAAAAAAGTTCTTCAGTCATTGAAACTAAAAGCAGAGTAGTCTACTCGTAAAACGAAGCAGTATGTTTAAGAAATTCATCCGCAGACCTGTTCTGTCTATCGTGATCTCACTGATCATCGTATTTATGGGAGTTCTGTCGCTGGTAAAACTTCCAGTGACCCAGTTTCCCTCCATTTCACCTCCTAAAGTAAATATCACCGCAGAATATCCGGGAGCTAACAACGAGCTATTGATTAAGTCAGTAGTGATTCCCCTCGAAAGAGGTCTGAACGGAGTTCCTGGTATGAAATATATGACGTCCGATGCCGGTAACGACGGAGAAGCATCCATTCAGATCGTATTTGATCTTGGAACAGATCCCAATGTAGCTGCAGTAAACGTTCAGAACCGTGTATCTTCCGTTGTTAACAAACTTCCGCCTCTGGTCGTGCGTGAGGGGGTTAAAATTACCCGTGAAGAACCGAACATGTTGATGTACATTAACCTGTACAGTGACGACCCTAAAGCTGACCAGAAATTCCTTTTCAACTATGCTGATATCAACGTGATGTCCGAATTGAGAAGGGTAAGTGGAGTAGGTTTCGCAGATATCCTCGGAACGCGTGAATATGCGATGCGTATCTGGCTTAAACCGGACAGACTTACCGCTTATAATATTTCCGCAGACGAAGTGATGGAATCCCTGAACCAGCAGAGTTTGGAAGCTTCTCCAGGTAAAACAGGGGAAAGCTCAGGAAAGCGCTCCCAATCCTTTGAATATATTCTGAAATATTCCGGACGTTTCAACAATGAAAAAGATTACGGAAATATTATCCTGAAAGCAAAACCGGGAGGAGAATTTGTAAGATTAAAAGATGTAGCGGATATAGAATTCGGTTCCTCAATGTATGATATCTATTCTACACTGAACGGAAAACCTTCAGCCGCAATTACAGTAAAACAGTCTTACGGTTCCAATGCAAGTGACGTTATCAAAAATGTGAAAGCTTTGATGAAAGATCTTGAGAAGAATAACTTCCCGAAAGGCATGCACTACGACATCAGTTATGACGTTTCAAGATTCCTGGATGCATCTATGGAAAAGGTTATTCATACGTTATTTGAAGCCTTTATTCTGGTGGCAATCGTGGTATTCCTTTTCCTTGGAGACTGGCGTTCGACCTTAATTCCTGCGCTGGCAGTTCCGGTTTCACTGGTGGGAACATTTGCGGTCATGTCCGCATTTGGAATTACGCTGAACATGATCTCCCTCTTTGCATTGGTAATGGCCATCGGGGTTGTCGTCGATGATGCAATTGTCGTGATTGAAGCCGTTCACGCCAAGATGGAAGAAAAAGGACTTTCGCCTTTAAAAGCTACTGAAGAAGCGATGCATGAAATCAGTGGGGCGATTATCGCGATCACGTTGGTAATGGCATCCGTATTCATTCCGATTGCATTTATGTCAGGTCCGGTTGGAGTATTTTACCGCCAGTTCTCTATTACAATGGCTTCAGCGATCATTCTTTCAGGGGTTGTAGCCTTGACACTGACTCCGGCTTTATGTGCTTTGATTTTAAGAAATCACCACGGAAAAGCCAAAAAGAAAACACCGATTACCATTTTCCTGGATAAATTCAATAATTTATTCACAAAAGGAGCCGGAAGATATGAGAAAATGCTTAACAAAACAGTTAAGAAAAAATCCATTACACTTCCTTTATTACTGGCATTCTGTGCCTGTACATTCTTCCTGAGCAACTCACTTCCTTCAGGATTTATTCCGGCGGAAGATCAGGGAATGATTTATGCGATTATCCAGACACCTCCGGGATCTACTCTGGAAAGAACAAATCAGATTGCGAAAGAATTATTAAGAGAATCTGAAGATATCGATGGGGTACAGTCTGTTTCTTCACTTGCGGGTTATGAAATCCTGACAGAAGGTACGGGGTCCAACTCAGGAACCTGTCTGATCAACCTTAAAAGTTGGGAAGAACGTAAAGAATCTGCGGCAGAAATCATTGAAAAGCTCGAGGAAAAAGCCAAGAATATTCCCGGTGCCAATATAGAATTCTTCCAGCCGCCTTCCATTCCTGGTTATGGTGCTGCGGGAGGTTTTGAACTCCGTTTACTGGATAAAGCAGGAAGTGGAGATTATCATAAAATGGAGCAGGTAAGTAATGATTTTGTTAAAGAATTAAAGAAACGTCCCGAACTGGGTTCTGCATTTACCTTCTATTCTGCCAGTTTCCCTCAGTACATGCTGAAGGTAGACAATGATCTTGCCGAACAGAAAGGAGTTACGATACAAAGTGCGATGGATAACCTTTCTACATTGATCGGTTCCAACTATGAGACCAGTTTCATCCGTTTCGACAGACCGTATAAAGTGATTGTACAGGCTGGTCCGCAATACCGTGCACTGCCTACCGATTTGCTGAAACTGTATGTGAAAAACGATAAGGAGCAGATGGTTCCGTACTCAGATTTTATGAAAATGCAGAAAGTATATGGATTGTCAGAGATCACAAGACACAATATGTATAACTCTGCCGAGGTGAGTGGAACTCCCGCGCCGGGATATAGTAGCGGACAGGCCATCAAAGCGATTCAGGAGGTGGCCGATAAAACACTTCCGAGAGGTTTCGGTATCGACTGGGCGGGGATCTCTAAAGACGAGGTGAGCAGAGGAAATGAAGCTGTATTTATTTTCTTGGTCTGTCTTGGATTTGTCTATCTGATCCTTGCAGCGCAGTATGAAAGCTTTATCCTGCCGTTACCGGTGATTTTATCTCTTCCTACCGGTATTTTCGGAGCATTCTTATGTCTGAAATTGCTAGGTCTTGAAAATAACATTTACGCTCAGGTAGCGATGGTCATGTTGATTGGTCTGTTGGGTAAAAATGCCGTATTGATCGTAGAATTTGCTGTTCAGAAGAAAGCTGAAGAAGGAATTCCAGTAGCGCAGGCAGCTATCGAAGGGGCGGCTATCCGTTTCCGTCCGATCCTGATGACTTCATTTGCCTTTATTGCGGGTCTTATTCCGTTGGTAATGGCTACCGGGCCGGGAGCTGTAGGAAACCGAACGATTGGTACGGCCGCAGCAGGAGGAATGCTGATAGGAACTATTTTCGGACTGATGATTATTCCGGGTCTGTATTATATTTTCGGAACCATCGCAGAGAAATCGAGACTGGCAAGATATGAAGAGGAGAATCCTTTAACAGAACAAACTGAACCTTATCAACACGATGACAAACATGAAGATTTATAATAAATATATAGCAGCCATTGCTCTATCGCTTGTGCTCACAGGCTGTAGAGCTCCCATGGCCACGGTGATAAAAGATGAGGTAAAAGAGAACCTGCCTCAGAATTTCAATCAGGAAGAGCAGCAGGATGCCAATGCAAACAGTGGCACAACTCCATGGAGACAGTTTTTTACAGATCCGAATCTGGTAAGCTTAATTGAAACCGCTTTAAAAAACAATCAGGAATTACTAATTACGCTTCAGCAGATCGAAATGGCGAAAAGCAGTGTTTTAGCGAAAAAAGGAAAACTGAGTCCAACCGTTTCAGCCGGAATAGGAGCCGGTCTTAAAAAAGCAGGCCGCTATACCAGCGAAGGTGCCGGTGATGCTACTACGGAGATAGAACCTGGAAGAGAAATGCCGGATCCGCTTGGTAATTTTGAAGGAGGATTGATGGCGAACTGGGAGATTGATATCTGGAAAAAACTCAGAACTGAGAAGGAATCAGCTGTAGCCCATTATCTTTCTACTGTTGAGGGGAAAAACTTCGTTTTGTCCAGCCTTGTTGAAGAAGTAGCAGACAATTATTATGAATTGCTGGCTCTGGATAATCAGCTGGATATTATTCAGCAATATATTAAATTGCAGGAAAGAGCATTGGAAATTTCCAAAATTCAGAAAGAAGCTGCTGCCGCTACGGAACTGGCTGTGAAGAAATTTGAAGCTGAGCTGGCCAAATCCAAGGCTGCAGAATATACCATCCGCCAGGATATCACGGAGAAAGAAAATGAGATCAATGCGCTTCTGGGAAGATATCCGCAACCTATTGTAAGAGCCAAAGAAAGCTTTATGTCTACGATGCCACAGACTGTGTATACGGGAATACCTTCTCAGTTACTGGCTAATCGTCCTGATATCAAACAGGCGGAACTGGAATTAAAGGCGGCAAAACTGGATGTACAGGCTGCAAGAAAGGAGTTTTACCCGTCACTGGAGATTTCTGCAACATTAGGACTGGAAGCTTTCAAGCCTTCTTATTTGGTTAAAATGCCGGAATCTGTTGCCTATAATCTGGCAGGAGAATTGGCAGGACCGCTGATTAATAAAAGTGCGATCAAAGCCAACTTTCAGACTGCGGATGCCAAACAGATCCAGTCGTTGTACGAGTATGACAAAACGATTTTGCATGCGTATCTGGATGTAGCCAATCTAATGTCAAAGGTTAAAAATATTGACCAATATTATCAGATGAAATCGCAAGAAACAAAAGCCTTGGATCAGTCGATTGACATAGCGAACCAATTGTTCAGGAATTCAAGAGCAGATTATCTTGAGGTTCTTCTGAATCAGAGAGATGCTCTGGATGCGAAAATGGAGCTGATCGAAGCCAAACAGCAACAGCTGAGTACCGTTGTAGATATTTACAAAAGTTTAGGCGGTGGCTGGAAATAAGAAATCATAATTCTATCAATATAAACAGTTAATGTTTTGGGCTGATCCTTTCGGGGGTCGGCTCTTTTTATTTTTATACGACGCGTTTTGTCGTGTCATGAGGTTAATTTTGTTCATCAATTAATGGCAAAGTGCTAATAATATATCGCTTAATTAAAAATTTACATTAAATCTCAATTGAGGGACTTGAAATGCGTTAAAAAGTGTTAAATTTGCCGCAAAATTATAAAAGCTAATCTTAAAACTAAAATACACAAACAGATGAAGAGATTCTACTCCGGTGCATTGACATTATGCACGCTTCTGGGATTTTCTGCCCAGCAAGTATTGTGGCAGAAGGATATCAGGTCTTCTACCCAGAATTTTCTAAGCCAGGTGACCACGACTATTGATCAGCAATATCTTATCTCAGGAAGCTCGATTCATCCTTCGACAAGCTCAGGATCCAGCCACACGCCGGCAGCTAATAGCCAAAAGCAAAACAACGGTTACGATTTCCATTTAATTAAACTTAATCAGCAGGGTGAGCAGGTTTGGGAAAAATATTTCTCAGGACAGAACCATGACTATCTCTCAGCTTCTGTAGCTACTCAGGAGGGAGGATTTCTTTTGTCTGGAACTTCTTATTCCGGAAAAGGACTGGATAAAAAAGAAGATTCCAAAGGAGGATCTGATATCTGGCTGATCAGAATCAATGAATTCGGAGATGAGCTTTGGCAGAAAACATTAGGAAGTGCTTCTGATGAGGAAGCCAGGTCAGTTATTCAAACTACAGACCTTGGATTTTTTGTTGCTGGAAATGTTCAAAATTCCTCTAAAGGTTACGGATCAAAAGATGTTTTGATTGTAAAGCTTGATAAGGATGGCAAAACTTTGTCTGAATCCGTATTGGGAGGAAAAGGACTTGATGAAGTTGAGAAAATAATTCCAACCAGAGACGGTGGAGCTTTATTGGGGATCTATTCCAGAAGTGGCTTAGGAGGTTCAAAAAAAACTGAAAACTTCGGTGAAGGAGACTACTGGATCGTCAAGCTCGACAAAACCGGAAAAGTAGAATGGGAAAAGAATTTCGGAGGAAAAGGCGATGATCATATACGAACATTAGCGTTAACATCTTCGGGATTTATTATCGGTGGAGAATCCAGATCAGAAAGGTCAGGAAATAAAACGGTAGGTATTGAAGAAGGTACAGACTTATGGTTGATTTCTTTAAATGAAAGAGGCGAAGAGATCTGGCAGAAATCTTTCAATTTCAAAAACAGAGATATTTTAATGGGAATGAGTGTGCTTCATTCAGCAGATGATAAATCTTCAAAAGGAATTCTTTTAGGTGGCTACACACAGGCAGAAGGAAAAATAGAAACAGATGACGAAACATTCTGGATGCTGTATTTGAATCAGGATGGAAATGAAGAGTGGAGAAAATATGTTAAAGGAGAATCCAGGAAAAAAGAAGAAAGACTTTCAGATATTAAGTTAAACAGAGATGGCTCAATTATCCTTGCAGGCACCAGTGCAGAAGAACTTGGAAAAGAGAACTGGAAGATTGTGAAATTGGGAGACAGCCAGATCAATACATTAATTGAAAAACAGGATATTAAAATTTATCCGAATCCGGTTTCAGACTATGCTTACGTAGAAATAGGCTTTGAATTTAAAGAAGCGGATATTTTGTTGTATGACATGGGTGGAAGACAGCTTCAGAGTTTGAAGACGAAGAATAAAGTGACGAAGATCAATACTCAGAATCTGATTCAGGGGGCTTATCTGGTGACGATAAAGACGGATGGGAATAAAACGGCGAATGCTAAATTAATAAAAAAGTAACATGAGAAAAATATATTTATTATTAACATTTATAATCTGTAATTTATATTTTCCGCAAACTCAAAATACAGTTAATTTTCCAACCTCACCAGAAGTGGCGATGTTTAAAAGATTTGGAGATATACCAGTAAGTCACTATACAGGCGTTTCGGGAACTGAAATATTACTTTATACATTGAATCAATATGGATTTAGTATACCAATATCACTAAATTATCAAGCTTCAGGTATTAAACTGGATGACCAGGCAACTTGGGTTGGACTAGGATGGAATCTTATGCCAGAAGGTATAATTTATCAAGATGTTAAAGGTAAAGCAGATCAATCAGATGGAAGTTATATAAGTCCAAATGATTATGCCGCTTTTTATAATAGATTGGAAGCCTATCCAGGAGGAACTGGTAGATATAAAATAGTAAAACAGAAGGGGTTTGCTGATTACAATTGGTGCATGCCGAGTAGTGGACCAGTCGTTTGCTTTCCGCCATTTGCTCCTACTGGCTCTGATTCTGATGTAATCGTAAATGACCTTGTTTATAGAAATTATGGGGAGGTAGATACTTTCAGATTTAATTTTTATGGACATACTGGAAGCTTCTTTATTAATCTTCAAACAAAGCAAGTATTTATTCTGGATAAAAGTGAAGATATACAGTTTCAAGTTACGGATGGAAAAATAATAGCAACTGATAATAAAGGTATAAAATATACTTTTGGTCAAAGAGAATTATTTACAAGTCATAATGGTAACTCATTATCTCCTGACTATTCAAGTAGAAGCTATAAGATTAGTGAAATTGAGCTTCCAACAAAACAAAAAATTCTTTTTGAATATGATGATGCCAATTACTATTTCCACACATTTACCCAAAGTAGGAATATATATAAATCAGGATATAACATGTCAATGGGAATGTGTGATGGCAAAATTAACTATCAATATCAAAATCCTCAATCAATTATTAATGTTAGTAGTGTCAAAATATTAAGAAGGATAAAGACAGATGACTTGCTTGCCCAGTTTAACCTTGAAGATCGTCAGGATATAAACGTGTATGATGGTAATAATTTAAAAAGATTGAAATCAATAGATGTATTTAACAATAGGAGTAATAAAAAAATAAAATCAATTGATTTTACATATACATATTTTCCTTATATAGATGATTTTCCAAGTGTTGTGTTTCCTGTTAATTCTTTAACCTCAACTCAAAAAGATGCATTAGGAAAAAGATTAAAATTAGATAAAGTATCAATGCATTCATATGATAACTCCAATAATAAAATTGATATTGGAGAAGATTATAATTTTGACTACAATATGACAACTACACTTCCTGCTAAAGTATCATTTGCTAAGGATTTTTGGGGCTTTTATAATGGTCATAGTAGTAATGTTCTTTTGCCAGATTTAAAGTTTTACCTTCAAGCAAATAGCGGTTTACCTATGAATTATGAGGGAAACAATAGATATTCTAATAAAGATTATGTTGATGCGTATATGTTGAGAAAAATTCAATATCCAACAAAAGGTTATACTGAATTTGCTTATGAAGTTAATTCTTTCAAAAATCAATTTATTCCAAGTCATGATCAATTATTTGACTTAACTAAAACAGAATTACTTAACAACACAGGAGTTGGTGGCTATAGTGCTCCTCATAAAGATACTTTATCTATAAAAATAACAACAGCACCAAAAACATTTAGGTTTACGAATATGTTTTCAGGAGGATTTGATGGTGGCCCCTCTGGACCTCAATCAAAACGGTATGATTATTATCAAATGATAAGTGCAGGTGCCTCAATTCAGTTTTTGAAAGTAAAAACTAATTCTAATGGAACTCCAAACATACAAGTTCTGAAGCAATGGAATCTTGCTAATGTTGTTAATGCTTCTACATTTCATCAAACTTACAGTTATCAATGGCAAGAGCTCTACACCGTTGATCTTGTAGATCCAGATCCAACAACTAAATATATGGTTAAGTTAAATCTTAACAATAACATGTATCATCCTGCTGATATTTATCATTCTGCAGGTGTATTTTCTACTGTTAGTTATGTTGATTCTCCAACTGTAGACAGTGATTTTACATCTTTTGGACATGGGCCACGCATAAAATCTGTAAAAAATTATTCAAATCAAGGAATTCTTGCAGATTGGAAAAACTATGAATATGATGAAGGTGTTCTACAGAATAGAATTAATCCTATTAACCAGAAAGATTATTATTGTTTTGATTGTAGTTCGAGTACACCATGTTCGGGGAATGTTAGTTATAATGAATTTTATGTTGTTAATGATAAGATTTCTTCAAGTGAATATGATGCTGTAGGCTATGGAAAGGTTACGGAAAAAATGGTTGACGTTAATAATTCAACCCAATTTAAAGGCAAAACAGAATATCATTATTATAATCTTGAAAATACAACTTCTAATTCTTTTCCTGTTATTAAAAAACAAACAAATGGGCTTTTATCAGCGAAAGTAGTTAAAGATAAAAATGACAACTTATTAAGATCTGAAACTTATAGATATAGTAATTTGATTCCTTTTAATCAATTTTATAGTGTTAGAGCGGAAAAGAAATTTCTTTTAGGTGGAAATGGGAAAGATCCGTATTTAACTACATCAGGAGAATATGATGGACTTTCAAAATATGTATATTATGTAAGTCCAATGATATCAGAATCATATAAACTAGATTCTTTAATAACTAAACAATATTTTGGAGATAAAATTATCACTACCAAAAAATTGGTTAATTATAATACTCAAGGATTAGTTAAAAAAGAAGATTTATTTTATGAAAATAATAATAAACTAATTTCAACAGAATTTAAATATGCTCAAGAAAAGGGTAATCAGCTAATGCTTGATAATAAAATGACAGGTATTCCTCTGGAAACTTCAACCTCTCAAACTATTGGAAGTACTACAAAAACATTATCAAGAACAGAAACCATTTATCCGAAAACTGTTGCAGAAATTACAAACAACAATGCTTCTCTGGTGCTTCCTTTATCATCAGTTTCCTATGACCTTCAAAACAATGCACCATCTACTGAAGCTACTTATGACAGATATGATTCTAAAGGCAACATACAGCAATACACAACAAGAAACGGAATTTCTACAACGGTGATCTGGGGCTACAAGAATAGCCAGCCTATTGTTAAAATTGAAGGCGCGAAACTATCAGATATCAGCCAGTCATTAATCGATAATATCGTTAGTGCTTCAGATAATGATGCCCAGTTGGGTACAGAGGCTTCCGAACAATCATTGGTTGCGGCTTTAGATTTGTTCAGAAACAATTCTGCTTTATCGGCTTATCAGATCAGCACCTATACTTACAATCCATTAATTGGTGTAACCAGCATTACCCCGCCATCCGGAATCAGAGAGGTTTATATCTATGACACCGCTAATCGATTGAAAGAAGTGAAACAACTTGATAAAGATGCTTCCGGAAATCCTGTTTACAAAATCATTAAAGAATTTAAATACAATTATAAACAATAAAAAACTCAATTATGAAAAAGACAATATTCATTGCAGGCCTTTTTGCTGCTCAATTTGCTTCGGCACAGTTATATACCTCTGCAGGTGTTGTAAACCCAACATCTACTCCTACATCCAAAAATGTGGGAATCGGGGTTCATGATCCTCACTCCAATTTAGAAGTTGGTGACCAGAATGGAGGTAAGATAACAATTTCTACCGGTGGATGGAGCGCTTCTTCTGCCAATCCAAAATATCCTACTTTGGAATTCGCTGGATACTTAAGTAATCCTAAAGCAAGAATAACAGCTACTGAAGAATCAGGAAATACGGTTGGGTCAAAATTTTCTATTTTACTTCAGGATAATACAAATAATGTAAACTTAGTTGAAAGATTTTCAATCCTCGAGAACGGAAATATTGGAATGGGAAATACACAGCCAAAGGAAAAACTGGATGTTTCAGGAAATATACTGGTTGGTGGTGGTAGTTCCACCGAGGGAATTAATGCTCTTGCAATACGATACGAAGATGGATCTTTAAGTAACTGGGGATCTTTAAGAAGTTCTGCGGCATCCTATATGAGTTTTGGCGTTAAGGCAGATCCCAATACAGCGGACGGTTGGTTGTCTTCCAATGGAACCTTAAATTTTTCTAAGGTGTCGATGATCATGAATGATGATGGGATCCGCTTTTTAAGTTCACCAAAGCAAATCATTGGAATGAATTCCCCGGTAACAATGCATGAAATCATGAAGATTAATCCAAATGGGAATGCTTTATTACAGGGTAAATTAGAGGCTAAAGAAATTAAAGTGACCCTGACTCCAACTGCAGATTTCGTATTTGAAGAAAACTATGACCTTCCAAAGCTGGAGGAAGTCGCAAAACATATTAAAGAGAAAAAGCATTTACCGGAAATTGCTTCAGCCAAAGTCATGGAAAAAGAAGGGGTCAATGTGGGCGAATTTCAGATTAAACTTTTGCAAAAGATCGAAGAGCTTACTTTGTATGTGATTGAACAAAACAGACAGTTAAAAGATCAGCATGAAAAAATTCAGAAATTAGAAACAGAAAATACGGATTTAGGAAAAGCAGTCTTAGAAATTAAGCAGCTGAAAGAAGAGCTTATTAAGATGAAATCCACCACCCATTAATTAAAAATTATGTATAAAAAATTATATATAAGTATTGGATTGCTATGGGGGATGCATCATTACGGACAGGTGGTGTTAACTTCTCCTCCTGCTCCCAATACAGAAGTGGCAGATCCCCAAAGTATACGGATGCTCCCGGGATTCAAATTTAATTCTGTCAATGGAACTTTTCGCGCCTATATCGGAGGGTCCAATCCTAATAACCCGGGGAATACCTATACCCCTATCACCGTTGATTATTCAGCTAATATCTCAAATACTGAAAATTATGTGTATACCAGACAGTATTTAGTGCCTACTGAAGTTTCAGATGGATCGCTGCAACAGATACAAAGTGTTCAGTTTTTTGACGGTCTTGGAAGACCTAAGCAAGCGGTTAGCATAAAATCTACTCCTACCGGGAAAGATATGGTGACGCATATTCCTTATGATGGATTTGGAAGGCAGATAGACAGCTGGCTTCCGGTTCCGATGTCATCGCAGAGTGGAAATATTCAGACCGGAGTGGAAGGAGCTGTCAATGCGTATTATCAGTCCAACGGGATTAATGATTCCTTTCCTTTCAGCCATAAAAATTTAGAAAACTCTCCGCTTGACAGGATTCTGAGCCAGAAAAATCCAGGGACCGACTGGCAGAGCAAACCTATTGTTTTCGGCTATGATACCAATACAGCAGGCGAGGTGAAAAAATATACCACAACAGCCACGAATTGGGCGGATGGAGTTACTTCTTCCGAATTACTTCTATCCGGGACCTACGGAGAAGCGCAACTGTATAAAAATACCGTTACGGATGAAGACAACAATAAAACCATAGAATTCAGGAATGGTAATGGACAGACTCTATTAGTCAGAAAAGTCATCAGTGCTTCAGAAAATGCAGATACCTATTATGTGTACAATGAGTATGACCAGTTAGCGGTTGTGGTTCCGCCGTTGGCTTCTGCTTCCACATCCGTATCCGCTTCCGCTTTGGAGCATCTGTGTTATCAGTATAAATATGATGGCAGAAGCAGATTGGTAGAAAAGAAGCTTCCGGGAAAAGGCTGGGAACAGATGGTATACAACAAAAAAGACCAGGTGATTCTGTATCGGGATACCGTTCTGAAAAATGGAATCGCCAACTTTACTGCCGACCAGTCATGGAATTTTACCAAATATGATCAGTTTGGAAGAGTTACCTACACCGGGATTTCAAGGGATGGTACTCTGAGACAGAACATCCAGAATTATGTCGATAATCAGGCTGCAAATGTTTCTTACGAAGCCCGTGGAGGCAGTTTTGCCTTAAGTGGAATGAATATAGAGTACGGAAACGTTTCCTATCCTACGAGTATTGATAAAATCCTTACGGTCAGTTATTATGATACCTATCCTCAGGGAGCACCGGCGGTTTCTGCGACCATCTTAGGTCAGGAAGTACTGCCTCAGTCTACCCAGTCCTCGAATGTGAGCACAAAAAGTCTGCCTACAGCTTCTTATGTGAAAAATATTGACAATGACAGTTGGACAAAAGCATATACCTATTATGACAAGAAAGGACGGGCAATATCCACTTATTCTGTGAATCATCTCGGAGGATACACCAAAACAGAAAGCTTCCTGAAATTTTCAGGGGTACCGGAATATACACTTACCGAACATAAAAGAGCTGCAGATGCCACTGAAGTCAACATCAAAGAAACTTTTGAGTACGATCATCAGGAAAGGCTGGTAAGACATTGGAATGAAGTAAATGGCGGTGTTAAGGAACTTCTTGCTGAAAATCTATACAATGATCTCGGACAGGTTCAGACCAAAAATGTAGGAAATACAACCGGCAGTCCGCTCCAAAGTGTCAAATATGCATACAATATCAGAGGATGGCTTACAAAGCTTAATGAACCTTCCAATCTGCAGAATAAACTCTTTGCTTACGAGCTGAGGTACAACAAACCGGACAGCCAGTTTTCAGGTTCTGCAAGGTACAACGGAAATATCTCACAAATGTCCTGGATTACCCAAAGCGATGCGGTACTGAGAAATTACTCCTATGAATATGATGGTCTCAACCGTCTTAAGGAAGGGCGTTTCTGGGATGCCATGAATTTAGACAGAGGAGAATACCATGAGCAGCTTACCTATGACCTGAACGGAAATATTAAATCCCTGCTCAGAAGAGGAAGACAGTTTCCCGGCTATACCGCTCCCGAAGTAATGGATGATCTGGAATACCACTATGAAAATGGTGAACAGAGTAATAAGTTAGCCTATCTTAAAGAAGTGGGAACGGGTAATGCTTTAAGTGGCTATCCGCTTTCATCAGGAAGTACCGGAAGTACGATCAGCTATGACCTGAACGGAAATATGACAGTTCAACAGGATAAAGGGATCTCTATTCAATATAATTATTTAAATTTACCGGGAAAGGTTACCCAGAATACCAAAGTAACAGATTACACGTATAGAGCAGACGGAGTAAAAGTAAGAAAGATCTTCGGTACAGACACCATAGATTATTTAGACGGTTTCCAGTATGAAAACGGGACATTGAAATTCTTCCCTACCGCAGAAGGTTATTTTAATTTTGAAACCGGGAAATATGTGTATAATTATACCGACCATCTTGGAAATACAAGGTTGAGCTACTTTAAAAACGGCTCAGGAGCAGAGATCATTGAGGAGAGTAATTATTATCCGTTTGGATTGAAGCATGAAGGATATAATGCTTTATCTGGAAATCCTGCGTATAAATATAAGTACAATGGAAAGGAGCTTCAGGAGAGTGGTATGTATGATTATGGTGCGAGAATGTATATGCCGGAGATTGGAAGATGGGGTGTACACGATCCTCTATCTGAAACGACTTTACAACCCTATAGTTATGCAGATAATAATCCTATTTTTTATAATGATCCGACAGGTATGATTGCGCAACAACCTGAAGCTATTGCAACAATTTATAAGAATAAAAGAACAGGAGAGGAGGTAAATGTTAACGACGGAGTCAATGAAACTGTTTTGGTCAATGGGTATGACTTTGCAAAAGCAAAAACATATGCTAAATATTATAATTCTGATAATGCTAATTTAAATGATAAGAATACCAATTATGAAGTAAATCAGGGCTATATAGATTTTTATTACAGTACAAGATATGGTGATGGATTTAGCTTTGCTTCTTTATTAGACTCAGGACCAGACAAACGTAGAATGCCTACGAGCGATAGTGATAACATGATATTGCTTGAAATGCCCGATATAAGTAGGGGACCGTTAAAAAGTAGTTTGAGGGCAGTAGGAAAAGCTGTTGGAAAATCACTTGCCAAAAAAGATGCTAAAAAAACTTCAGGCTGGGTAATCAGAAAAGTTTTTGATTCTTTAGATCCTAATATACAAAAAAAAGTTAAAAATGCAATTAGTAACGGAATAGTTGCCCCTGAAGGACAACAAGGTATAATAAGATTGTCAGCAACAGAAGCAGCTGCAACAGGATATAAATACAAATTAAAAGTATTAGGAAAAGGAGGCGATTATAGAATTTATGGTAATCCAAGTGCAAATGGACACATTGTTTTTGATAAAGTAATGGGTCATTAATACATTAAACTTATGAAAATATTAAATAGAAATATAGAAAATTTATTTGTGATTTCCTCAGAGTATATAAATAATGTTTTAAAGGATGAAGATGTTTTAAATGATTTAAAAGAATCTTGTGAAGGAGATTTAAAGCTAATAAACAAAAGTATTGTTTATGTTCTATACGAGAAAAATGAGCTGTATATTAATAGCTTTAAAATTGAAATAGATATAGAATGTAAAGGAAAAAAAATAGGTTTTTATATTCTATATTTAGATGAAGATGAAAATTTTATCGATGAATTTTTTGTTATAAAATGAGATACACTGCTGGCACGAGTGTTCTCGCTCGTGCCTATCAATAAAAATAGACCACTGTTTTTTACAGTGGTTTTATTATTTTAGCTTAGATTAAATAAAAAGACCTTTGGTACAGACACCACAGATTATCTAGACGGTTTCCAGTATGAAAACGGCACATTGAAATTCTTCCCTATCGCAGAAGGTTATTTTAATTTTGAAACCGGAAAATATGTCTATAATTACACCGACCATCTTGGAAATACAAGATTGAGCTACTTTAAAAATGGCTCGGGAGCAGAGATCATAGAAGAGAGTAATTATTATCCTTTTGGGTTAAAGCATGAAGGGTATAATGTTTTATCAGGAAATCATGCGTATAAATATAAATACAATGGAAAGGAGCTTCAGGAGAGTGGGATGTATGATTATGGTGCGAGAATGTATATGCCAGATTTGGGAAGATGGGGTGTACACGATCCTCTATCTGAAACGACTTTACAACCCTATAGTTATGCAGATAATAATCCTATTTTTTATAATGACCCGACAGGTATGATTGCGTAACAACCTGAAGCTATTGCAACAATTTATAAGAATAAAAGAACAGGAGAAGAGGTAAATGTTAACGACGGAGTCAATGAAACTGTTTTAGTCAATGGGTATGACTTTGCAAAAGCAAAAACATATGCTAAATATTATGATTCTAATAAAGCTAGTTTAGAAGGGAATTCTAATTATGAAGTAAATCAGGGCTATATAGATTTTTATTACAGTACAAGATATGGTGATGGATTTAGCTTTGCTTCTTTATTAGATTCAGGACCAGACAAACGTAGAATGCCTACGAGCGATAGTGATAACATGATATTGCTTGAAATGCCCGATATGGGCAGAAAGGGTCCTGCAAAAAGTTTATTAAAAACTCTAAAGACCATTAAACCAGCTAATCTTCCGGCTTGGAAGACTATTGCAGTAGATATTGAACATATTGCCTCTGGACATATGAAAGGAGGTTCACGTGTTAGTTCTATAAAGACTGTTTTTCCAGATAATCTATCAGAAGGACAAGTTGAAAATTTAGTTAGAAGTGCATATAAGAATAGTAAAAAAGTTAAAACACAGGGAGATAGGGTATTGTTAAGAGGAAATGATATAGAAATGTGGGTAAATACTAAGACTAAAACAATTGAAACGGCATATCCAATAATAAAAGAGTAGTTATGAATAAATTTATAATCTATATTGATAAAAATTCCATTTTTAAACATAAGAATAACATTACCGGAAATATATATTTTAATTTTGATGGTTTTTTTTTTCCGGAAAGAAAATGGAATGACTTTATTATTATTATTATCAATAATTGGATAAATTCTTCTTATAATATTTTAAGTGGATGTACCAAGTACGAAGAACTTTACTTTATGGATGGACCATTCCTTATGAAAGTGAGAAAGATTGATTCAGAAGTTTGTGTGATTGAACTTGTTGAAAATCATACTAATATATTGTTGAGTTACAGAATTAGTGCAAAAGATCTCTTTGAAGAGATTTTAAGAAATGTTAATTTATTGAGTAAGTATTGCACAGAGCAAGACTGGGAAACCGATGAGATTAGGAAGCTTCAATATTTAAATACTAAATTTTCTACTATATTTTAATTAGTCTGAATTTACTCGGTATTTAGATCCCTAGTTATTTAGAATTCCGCTAGTATTAATCAATAAAAATAGACCACTGTTTTTCGCAGTGGTTTTATTATTTTAGCTTAGATTAATGTGAAGAATTCCATCCTACCACTCAGGTCATTTTTTAAGATTAGAAGACACGTAAAAGAAATTAGCGCAAGCATAAAAGGAGTGGAAAAAGTACTTTTTTATAAACGACCTAAAACCTCTGTATGGGATTTTTTAAAAAAAATAGTAACAAAATTATTTTATTATTCTTCGGAATTATGTTTTGTGGGATCATTATAAAAAAAATATTTGATCCTAACTTATCCAAATATAAATATTTTGATCAGTCCTGTAATGGGCAAGTTATTTCAAACTCATATGATCTTACAACTCATTTCAATATTGTTAGATCATCAGATGGTAATAAAATTTATTTGGAAAACTTAAAAATAATTTCCTTAATTAAAATAGGAGATTCTATAGTAAAGAATAAAGACGTTACCTATTTTACCGTTTATAAAAAAGACAATACTAAACTAATTTATGATATGTACAATAAAAATTTGAAAATAATAAAATGAAAGCCAAGATGGCACGAGTCTTCCGCTCCTGTCCATCACTAAAAATAAGAGGCTGACTCACTTTTGAGACAGCCTCTTTTATTATTTTCATTTTTTTTTAAACGGCTATATTTGTCGACGATAATAAATATCTATCAAACTACAAATGCCTTTTAACCTAAAATAAGTTCAGTCAATCATATAGAATGATTTTTCCACAAGTGACTTCTCATTTTTCCAGTAAGTAATAATAAATAGATGAAAAAGAATACTAGAATAGTATTGATCGTTTTAAAATTTGTTTGCATTGCCTGCTTTTTATTTTCTATATTTTATCTACTCGTGATATTAGGGAGTAGTCATAAGATTTCCTTTTCAATATATTCTAAAATAATAATTTCAATATTGGTTTTAATGAGTCTTTATTTTTACATTAGTTTTAAGTTAAGAAAATGAAAAAACGAGTTGTAGTTTTAATTGGGATCATATTGGGAAGCATATTCTTATACTATGCTTTTGGAGTTTTTTCTTCATCGGTGGGATGGTATGGATATCAGAAGTGGAAATATAGAGTAGGCACTTCGACCATTGAAAAATCAAAACAAAGAAAAGTTTTCGTCAAGGAATTGAATTATAAAATCATTGATTCTGCTCATTTGAACGGATTTGATTTTAAACCTTATATTGAAAAAGGGTTTAGGTATGGGTATCACTCTATGGAAGATACGAGAATAGATAGGTTTTCACATTATCCATATAATTTAAGTTATGAGAAAAATAAAAAAGATTCTATTGTACTCAATATTTTTCCGGAGGATATCGAAAAATTAGACAGTTCTGATGTAGTGTGGGGGTATTTAAAACAACCTTATTTACGAGACACGATTAGAATTGAAATAGAAGGAGTTGGAAAACAGAAAGGAACCATAAAAATCTGGTAAGATTCATTTTTGCTTGGTCAACCATGCAGTAAAGAATAGAAATTTGAATCTTTAATTTGACATAGAAAAAACTAAATCCAAAAACAATCCATGAAAAAAACAATTTCCCACATCTTCACCATCACGCTCCTTTTCCTCACATTTTCCTGCACAAATTATATTAAACCCATCCACACAGAATCAGTATCGGGCTCCGAAAATATAACCAGAAAATTAGTCTTTCAGGATGGAACGCTGGATATCAATTTCTACGGTGACTATATATTTGATAAGGCAGACAAAAGCCTGATCTTTTTTACCAATAAAGATATCGGTAGCATTCTCAGCAATCTTACCATAAAGCCTTCATCCCAGATCCTTTTCACCTATACCAAATCCAGTATCTACAATAATATGCTGGGATTTTATTATGCCGAAAAAAGCCTGACTGATATAAAGACTAATTTCGCCATTAAAACTCCCGAAAAAGAAATGCAGAGCGGCCTTTTATACACCTATGAATACAAAGGCTACTACATTATGGAATGCTACAGACAGCAGGAGAAAGGAGTAGTCCGTTTCATTTCGGTAAACAATTCTGCAAAACAGGCTGTTGAGAAGTTCAGGCTGGAAAATAACAATGTATTTTTTGATATCAATGCCCAACTTTGGAATTAGGCGTAGTAATTTCCATTGATTTTATATCTGGATTAAGGGAAATACTTGGTTTTTACTGCGGTTATAGCCGTTTTGTTTGCTATATTTGTTAGACCATCACAACACAAAATCTTACCGCCATGAAAAAGTTCCTTTTAGCCGTTCTCGGCATTCTTGTTATTGTAGTTGCTATACTTTTGATTAAGATGTATACGTATCCGTTTAAAAAGAATGCGGAAGGAAGCTCTGAAGGATGGAAACCTGTTAAAAATGATTCAGCAGTACTGCGTCTGTCAGGCGGGATCAAAATCCCTACGGTTTCTACGGGGAGTCTGGGTGAATTCAATTATGCTCCGTTTGATCAGTTTAAAGAATATCTGAAAACATCTTATCCGCTGGTTTATCAATACACCGAAAACAATGAGGTCAACACCCATGCATTGGTATTTCGTCTTAAAGGAAGTGATTCTTCACTGGACCCGATTCTTTTCCTTTCGCACATAGATGTAGTGCCTCCCGGAGATGCAGATGTAAAAAATAAAGAACAGAATATTTTCAGACCCGATGATCAGCCATTGCCACCCGTTTCCAAAGTAGCGGAAGACTGGGATTTCGAACCCTTTTCAGGAACCGTCGCGAACGGAAGAATCTACGGAAGAGGAGCCATCGATATGAAAGGAATGCTCTTTTCCCTCATGGAATCAATGAGTATGATGGTTAAAAGTAAAAAAACTCCTAAACGTGACATCTACCTGGCTTTCGGTTTCGATGAAGAAGTAGGAGGGCAGAAAGGAGCCATACAGATTGCAGACTATTTAAAGAAAAAAGGATTGAAGTTCGATGCAGTCTACGATGAAGGTGGATTGATCATGCAGAAAGGAAACGTGGCAGGAATAGATTCCGATGTCGCTGTAGTAGGTTGTGCCGAAAAAGGCTTCTTATCAGCAAAAATTAAAGTCAAAGGACTTGGTGGACATTCCTCGATGCCACCTATGGAAAGTGCGATAGGAAAAGCTGCAGTCATTATGCAGCGCCTTGAAGACCATCAGATGAAACCTACGATTACCCCATTGATCAAAGAATTTTTTGACAATATCGGAGGAGCTATGCCATTTACGAACAGGCTTGCTATTGCCAACCAGTGGCTTCTAAAACCACTTTTGCTCTCTCAACTGACCAAAAATAATACCACCAATGCTTTGGTACGTACCACAACTGCTCTTACCATGATGAAAGGAAGCGACGGAACCAACGTCCTTTCTCCCGAAGTGGAATTTGTCGTGAATTTCAGACTTCTTCCAGGTGATACAGCAAAAGAAGTCCGTGATCATATTGCAAAAGCTACAGAAGGTTTCGATGTTGAAGTGGAAGAGATCGACAATACCAGAGAGGCTTCCGCAGTTTCTCCTACCAATACAAAGGCATATCAGTTAATAGAAGCCGGAGTCAGAGAGATTAATCCGGGTGCTATTGTGACCCCATACCTTACCATGGCCGGTACCGATGCCTACAAATACCAGATTGTAAGCAAAAATATCTACAGATTCATGCCCATCAAAATCAACAGCTCAGAGCAGCAGAGCATCCACAGCACCAATGAGTACATCAGCATTGAAAACTACATGAAGATGATTCATTATTTTGAGTTTATGATGCTCAACTACGACAAATAGTTTCGGGTTCCGTGATGCGGGGTTTGAGAGTCAGATAGTTTTAGTGTATTAGAGTTTCCGAAACATGTCTGAAATCTGGCATCTGCGATTCACCATTCACTTGCGAAGCAAAATTCACCATTGACATTTTTCTTATCTCATTCTAAGGTCTGATGTCTGTTATCTGAAATCTAAACAAAAAAATAACACGTCAAGTTTTGTCGCATTACCGCTATAGCTTTGTCCTATCAAAATTACAGAGCTATGGAATTGCCGTTTTACTTAACATTTACAGAATTTGAAAGCCATTATTACGATAATCTTGAAAAATGGTTTGAAGAATATCACAACGCCAGCGAGATCGATTATCTTAAGACGCTGGCAGATCTTTACAGCCCTTATCTGTATTACAGTTTTGCGGATGACAGACTGATGGCTGATGCTTCTATGGAGATTAAAGACTGTTTTTTTCCTTATCATGAAAAGATCGGGCTCTCTTTTTGTACAAGCTGTGAAAATGGAAAACATCCTAAAGTATCCAAAGGTATGAACCACATATTTGAGTGGAAAACCATTACGATGATGGAGTATGCGCAGCATATTCTGGACAAGATCAACAGGCATCTCTTAAAAAATAGCAGTTCTCTTGATAATAACAAAACAATTCCTAATTATATCAATGATCGGGACATTATCACTTCAAGAGAAGGGGCCGGATATTGCGTCAATTACAGCAGACATCAGGCGGCGGTTCCGTTTTTAAAGGCTTACCTTCCTTATTACGGACAGACTGTGAATATTGCCGTGTACAGAGACTTTATTTTCTCCATAGCACAGATCGCGGAATACATTGATAAAAAGCTGAGGTCTGTACAGGCTTTTGAACATACCATTTATGCGAAATTAAAATCAGAAGCCAAATTCAAAGTGCAGATGAGTCATCAGTTTCTGACGATCTGCAATTAAAATTTTCACCAACATTCATATCTAAATTATATTAACGGAATACCCTGACCGGTCTTCCAAACAAATCCTGACAGCAATGCCAGGATTTTGTTTAATTTTACCCATTACCCATTACTCATTACTCATTACTCATTACTCATTACTCATTACTCATTACTCATTACTGGACGGGTAAATTCCAAATTACATCCACCGCCAAATAATGTACTCCACCTTTCCTTACACTTCTGCTTCCCCGGATCAGATCATTCACATATCCAATGTCCACAGAGAAAGAAGAGTGGGGAATAGAAAACATATAATAAGCTCCGATACGCATTTCCCGGTATCCGAAAGGTGTCCATTTCTGTTCCGGTTCATTAAGGTAGCTTGTAGAAAACAGACCTTCGGCACTTAAAGCCAGCTTCTGATTGTTTTTGGGAGATAAATTATAGGTTAATTGACTTTTAATCCTTGTTCTCAATTGGAAATTCTCTTCAGCCTGACGGAAACCGGCATCAAAAAACTTTCGAAATTCCTGACGGACTGTACTCTTGAGTTTCCATCTGGTTCCCAGTTTGAAAGTATAAGCATATCTTCCGTAAATCCTGAACTCCTGCTCAGTCGATTCCTTTTCATAAGGCGCAGAGCTTTCATATTTGGGTTGCCGGCGGTAACTGACCGCATAACTATATTGTTGATTGGGCGCAAAAGAATGATACACCTCATGGTTCAGGACAATGATGGCCTGTTTTGAGACTAAATTATAATCATCAGTGCTGCTTTTCCTTCCCAAAGCAATATAACTTAATGCCTGTTTCTTTCCCAGTGAATCCAGTTGACGCCGTACTCCAAAAGCTGACCAGAATGCAGTATTCGCATCTCCAAGGCCCGGCGAACTAATCTGCGCATGTAATGACCCGCATAAGCTTACTAAAAATATCCCGATAATAATTTTTCCTGTTCCGAGCATTCTGTAAAATCTGTTGAATCGTATGTTGAGTATTTGTTCGGTAATAAGATGGAGCTGAACAGTAAGCGATACTGTAAAATGATGATTTGTCGTAGCCAATGTAGGTCCTTTATCCATTAAATAATGATGTAAATGATTTTAATACTGTTGATAAACAGGACAAATTAAATACATGATTTAGGAATGTTTTAGGAATAGAAAGAGTTGTAAAAAGTTTTTAAAGAAAAAAGGACAATAAAAAAAGCCTTAAACAATTAAGTTTAAGACTTTTACATTCTTGCAGAGAGGAAGGTTCTGGTATTGTGACATTTAATGCAATCTAATGAATTGAAATGAAGTGTATTTATTTTATTTACAGGTGTTTATAAGATCATTTATAAATACTATACTTTATAATCAATACATTACATTCTGCTTAGGTTTCATTAATGTGGGGAACATGTGGGGAATGATAATAATTAATTTGGCATCGAATTTGTAAATGTTAAAGTACGTTAATATTCGTTCTTTAATATTTGGATCTATAGAGTTTATTCTTTGAATAACACCAACCTGTCAGACCTTACTGATAAGGTGGTTCAATGATTCGGCTTCAAAGCAAAGCTAATAAGCTAAACAAAGGGTGCAGATATCTTTTCTGTAGAATTTCATACAAAATTGAATAATGTCACCTGTTTATTGAACAAAAAAACGGAGATGTATAATTTAATTAAAATAACGTATGAAAGTAAAATTCATTTTAAAAAATCCTAAAGAGGATAAGAATACAATTTATGTAAGAGTAAGAGTAGGAAGAGCCGTTGATTTAACAATGGCTACAAAGGAAACTGTTGATTTAAGTGATTGGGATATTATCAATGAATGTTTGTTAGAGCAATATGATGAATACAGGAATGGTAAACCTATTCTTAAGAGGGATGCAGAAACAAAACAGAAAATTCATGAAAATAAAATTGTGAATTATCGTTTGATTGAACTAAAGAAGAAAATAGAAGACTCTTATAAATCTACTGATAAATTCATTAATTCGGAATGGCTTAAAGATTTAATTTATCCAAAGATTAATGAACCAGCACCTGAAAATATTTTATTTACAGATTATTGTAATATTTTCTTGAAGTCAAAAGGAACTACAGTCAGTAAAGAGTATGGAACAAAAGTAAACAGCATCAAAGCAATTATTGAAAGATATATAATCAATAGGAAATTAAAGAAATTATTTTTAATTGACATTAATAATGACTTCAAAAATGACTTTGAAAACTACTGTAGAGGAGTGGAGAAATATTCAGTTAACTATTTTGAGAGGAATTTTAAATTTATTAAAACAATACTTTATCACGCTCAACAAAATGGACATCAAATTTATTCAGGCCTGAACAGAATTAAATGCAAGACGGAAAAAACAATGTTTGTATTTCTTTCTCAACAAGAATTAGAAAGAATAGAACGAACAACTTTTCAAGAGGAGCATTTTGAGACTGCTAAAGACTGGTTATTAATTTCCTGTTATAGTGGACAAAGAATTTCAGACTTTATGAGATTCAATACTTCAATGATTCATATAAGAGAAGTAAAAGAGAAAGAAAAATACTTTATTGAATTTACTCAGGAGAAAACTAATAAACAACTTTTGCTCCCTCTGCACGAAAAAATAGTAGAAATTCTTCATAAGAGGAATTGGTGCTTTCCTAGGAAAATGTCAGAACCAAGATATAATGAACATATAAAAAAGGTATGTGAGCAGGTCGGAATAGATGAACCAGTAGATGGAACTTTGGCAGTAAAGGACGAAACAGAACATATTAAGAATAGAAAGAAAAACAACAGAAGAAAAATAAAAGGAAATTTCCCCAAATATATGTTGGTAAGTTCTCATATAGGAAGAAGAACATTTGCATCTAATAACTTTGGAAGAATTCCGACACCTCTTTTAATGGTAGCAACGGGACATTCAAGTCCAAGTATGCTGATGAGATATATAGGGAAAATTGACGAACAACAGTCTTTAACCTTAGCAGAATATTTATAAAATTAAAATTGATTACAATGAACGATATAATAATTACAAATCATAATAATATTAAGGAATTAATTAGAGAAGTAATAAGCGAAGAAGCTTATAAATTCGCAAATTGGTTCAACTCCAAGTTAATTGATCAAGATAAAACGTTAACCAGAAAGCAGGCAGCAGATTATCTTGGTATGAGCACTAGTACACTATACCGCCATACTAAACAAGGTGACATCAAAGCTTATGGACTAGGTAACAGAGTTTATTATAAACTTACAGATATCCAAGATGCCATGCAGGCTATTAATTAAATGAAACCGTTTGCAGTTTTAATACCAGAAAGGATTGACATTGAAGGCATAGTAAATGTCAATCCTTCTCTTTTTGAAGAGGATTACTTACGATATTTGATTAATATGATAGTGATTAAGCAGGGGCGAATGATTGAGAATCATGAGTTAGAGATGGAACTAGTTTTTGATAAAAAACCTTATTATGGGTGTTCTGAAAGGTATGTTAAGATTGAGTCACTAAAAAAAGGAACCCAATACCCAAAACACAAAAAATTGTGTGAATACCTTTGCCGGGATAGCGTTATGGTGAATAGAAGCAGAACGACAACAAAGTTGGTGAGTATATTTGAGAGAATCCCATATATCCCAGAAAAGAACTCTTTTGAATATAGGATTGGGGCATATTATAGGAAAAGCAAGTTAAAAATAGAATTCATTCAGGATCAGCAAATCATTAAAGCAATCAAAGGGAATGAATCAAAGTGTGACAGCGAGTTAAAACGAGGTCATTATAAATTCTTCCAAAAATATTTTGATCAAAACAGGCTACAAATTGATTTACCAAAAGCAGTTGAATTATGTGAGTTGAGACATGAAGGTCATAAGCAGTATGATAAATACGTAAAAGAGATGACCCAAATCACAAACCTTTATAATGGTATTTATAGACTGACTTTTAAAAAGAATTCATTAGGAAGAATTTATACCAACCTTACCCAATTACCTAAAGTTTATAGAAGGTTTGTATCCTATAATGATAAGAAGTTATCCGAAATGGATGTATCTAATTCTGTAATCTTCTTTATGGGGATATTGTTAGAGAATATTCTTGATAAAGATTCTATTAAAGAATTATTTAATAAAGATATATATAATAATATATTAAATGGAGAGAGTTCTTTCCTCCTACTAATGTTTTATAAATCTTTTGAAAACCTTTCACAGAGGGAGGTTCAGCTGATACAACAACTAGGCAGGAATGGTACATTTTATGACGAGTTTGTTTTTTTATTTGATGAGTACTTTACTTTTGAAGAGATGAGAGATCTTTATGAAGAAGATAATGAAGATAGCTATGTAGGAACTGACAAACAAAAAAGAAAGATTAGCAAAAAACAATTATTGGCAATGCTCTTTGCTAAACCAATCCAGTATTTGAAAGAACAAGAGGTTTTTAAAATGAAGTTTCCTGAATTGTTGGACAGGATTAATAAGTTCAAAGATGAGGTTGGGCACGAAAAACTCTCATATCTTCTTTTTCAGATTGAAGCCTGTTTTGTTTTGGATGTTGTAGGTCGAATTTTTAATAAAGAAAACTATAGAAATGCTCCAGTGTTTACTCTGCATTACTGCTTAATCACTACGTCAGATTACGTGGATAAGCTAGAGCAAGTTTTCAATGAAAGTTTTATTGAATATTTTGATTGTTTTCCTAAAACAGAGATTAAGGAATGGTAGATTGAACGTACCACTAATTCCCCCCCCCCTCAAAATATTTTATGATAAGGAAGTACCAGACGAATTCAAATAGGTAAAAAATTAAGGTATGTTTAGAGAATGTAATTAGGTTTTACCTCACCCAATCATTATAATTAGTAAAATGAATAAGAGCAATCACTTTGTTTGCTAATCTCTCTTCGGCAGTATTAGAACTTACATTGGTTGCGAGAGTGATTTTCCCCGTTTCATCAAATATATTCTCATTAGAAAATTTGATGTAAGAACTGTATTTGTTGTTATCAATATTGGTTACGACATTGAAAGAAATAATCCCATAGCTGTGTAAGAATGTATCCAAGAAATTAAAATAATCCATTCCAGCACCAATAAATTTTGAATGGATAAATCTTTTTACATCAGTATCAAGAGACGAAAAATAATCTCTCATCATAGAGTTAAACTTTGAGTTGCTCATAAAACTTGGAATGTTTAATTTTGTGAAAAGTTAAAAATATAAAAATAGGAAAGAAAAATAATTATAACTATTAAATAAATCACGAAGCGTTAAGCTGTTGTTTGCAGGGAAATCGGCAAAATTTCAAGATACAAAACAACAAGTAAAAATGCCTCGTCCATTATGGGCGTTGGGATGTACTTGTTTGTATCTGGGTTTTGCCGAACCTCTCTGCAACAAGGCTTGAAACCTCAACGCTTTTTTGTTACACTAAATTCATTGTTAGGGGTTTTAATGAATCAAATAACATCATGAATAAACACTCAATTACCCTGTTACTACTTATCGGCTTAATGCTTTATGTTTCGGCACACCTATTTACATTTAACCTCAAATGGTATTATTTTATTATAATCTTCATTATCTCTTATGTTTGTGGGAAAGTTATACACTCCACAAAAGAAGGGTTTAATATCAAATCACTAGTTTTTCAAACCAACACGGATTATAAACAGGATTTCACGACTGAAATAATCTCAGATTTTAAGGGAAATACCATCATTTTATTAGGAAACTTTAATAATGAACAAAGACTATCAGAAGATGATTTGAGGGTTTTACTACTCAAGGCAAACAGAACTACTATTATGAAATCTTTAAAACAGGGAAAAGCTATTACAATTTCCTTTTCTTATAATGATTATCCTGTTTTTGTGGAATTTGAAAAAATATTAAGCTTTTAACCGTGCCCTCAATTTTCTTTTTTTATGAAACTTTGGCCTCCTATTAACTTGAAAAGAGAATCGAAAAATCAGGGAGCACACATATAGGTATATCTGACCAATTATTGTACTGTACATAATTTTTAACAATCAATAAAAACAAATACCATGAAAATCAATAAAAACGAAATAATTGCACGCCTATTTATGTTCTTAGTATTCTTTATTCCTTTCGTTGTCGGTGGAGCATCATTAATGTGGATAGGTTATTGCCAAAATAATAGCGTTAATCTGATATTTGGATTAGTTTTAAGTTGTTTAGGTTTATTTCAGGTTTTCCAAAAGTACAAAATCAGTTATGTATTTGTAGCTATACCGATTCTATTAGTTGTAGCGGGTATTGCTGGAACATTACTCTTCATTTTTTTCTACTTACCATTTTTCTATAAAGAGAGTTTGGCTCTTGATTTAGAAATATTAACCTTAAAAGGTTGGTTTGTCAGATTTGTGATAATAATAATTGATGTACTTCTCTTATTTAATGTACTGGTAAATTTTAATAAATGGGCAAAAACTATTGTAAGTAAAGTTAAAAATAGAAAGAAGTGATAATTTCCTCTCTTTTATCAAATTCTGGTTTCCCCCTATCAATTTGAAAAGATCGTCAAAAAAATTAAGGGTAAATATATAAGTACGGTTAACCGTATTTATTTAGTGGCTCATTGTAATAATTTTAACAATCAATAAAACAACTATCAGAAAAAAAATATAATTACAACATTAACAATTATTTCCAGTTCCATCATCTTATCTTGTTAAGGCAGTAATGATGACAACACTGCTCAGTCAGTATTTCTGCATCAGGGTAAATGGAAGGTACTTCAGCAACTGGGACTTGGGTAAATAATTCCACTGGAATGAATAGGAGTTGGATAGGAGATAAAAATTAATTGATTTTTACCTTGACGTATCAGAATTTTAGCCCGTTCTTTCATTTTTGGTATATCAGTATCAAAAATAAATTTGAGGGGCTAAAATCTGGATATGTCAGGAGACTGTTATAATAGGATTTTTAATTAATTTCCACCTCATTAATAACACCAAAATATAATACGACAGGTTCTGTCGCTTCTCATGCTTAAATTTACAGAAGTGATTTAAGGGAAGTTAAAAGCAATTTGATAATTTATTTCCCCCTATAATGATAATAACTTATATTTAACAACTTAAAAAAAACAATCAATGAGAAAAAAAAGTATTCTTTGGCTATTTCTATTAATAGCACTCAGTATTTCGCTGTATTCCTGTAGGAATGATTATTTTCCTGAAAAAGAAACCCTTAGCAACAGCAGTAAATTTCGGCTTACCTCAAAAACTATTTCTTTAGAAGAAACTAAGCATAAGGTAATGCTTGACGGAGAATTGCAGAAAGTTCAAGGCAAACTTGGCAAAAACGGGGATTTAGGAAACGGGGTTTCTGTTGATACAGATCATGTGATCTATATAGAAAACGGGTCTAACTACCATACATACACCTTTAGGATTGTAAAAGAAAACACTTCCGAAAACGAACCTTTAGAGAACTTAGTTTTGTCTCCACTTCCTGACGGGAGTTATAAAAAATTAATCTTTACCTACGATTTTACACTTGCTGAAAAACAAAATCTTCTTAATGGTATTCCTGTTAATACAAAGGGGAAAACGACCATAAGAGATTTGGATGCTTCAATAATTTCTTCCAAAGTTGCAGGTTGTGTGTATGAAGTAGAAACTTTTTGGAATGAATGCAGTGAGGGAATACATAACCAATTCAATGTTTTTGCATGGGGAGAATGTACAGCTGAAATAGCACCATCTGCTTATACTATTGCCTATTGGAAGTGCAGTAATGGTGGTGGTGGAAGCGATGGAACAGGTACGGGTACAGGTGAAGGAGGAAGTACTCCTGGATCAGGAGGATGTGAAGCAGAAGCATTTGAAAACCCAACTGATCCTGTAGGCAGTCCAGGGCTTTGCGGTGGTGGCGTTCCTACACAACCTAATGTAGGAAATAATACCCCTGATGATCCTTGTGAGAAAACAAAATCAATGTTACCAAGAGTTAGTGCAAATATTGAAGATATTAAGAAGCAGGCAAAAAAAGCAATGACCGACCCAAAAGCAGGTGAAATTGGTTTTAAGGAAAAGAAAGATGGAACTGTTGTTCCTGCGGATGTAAACGCAGCTCATCAAGTACAGATTAATAATGTAACAGATGGATATGGTGGCTATCATAACCATACAGGAACAGGTATTCACATGGTGTCTCCACCAGATATTGTCGATACATTATTTGGGTTTGCAGCAGCACAAAGTGTAAATGATGGAGTTGGAAATGCTTACTTTGGGATGATAGCAGCAGAACCTTGTAGTACTTGTCTTCCTGATGGTGTAAAATATGTGCATTATGTGATACGTTTTTCGGGAACAGGATCAGAACTTGGGAATTTTGTATATTCGCCTGCGCAAATGACACAGTTTATAAAAGATTATCGAAAGACAGCTTCAGACTTAAGTGATCCATATATAAGCGGAACTATTTTCAGTGATAGTCTGGGAAATCTAAATGAAAAAGGATTAGAAAAATTATTTTTTGATACTTTGACAAATATAGGATTAGATAACAAGGTTGTTCTTCAACGCGTTGAACCTAACGGAACAGTATATAACTTAAGTAAAAGTAGTACTGGGATTATTACAGCAACACCTTGTCCTTAATGTTAATTTTATAATAATAAAAAAATGAAAACAATATATTTGAAATTTTTAATGATAGGTTTAATGGCTAGCACACTATCATGTTCTGCTCAAAATCTTCCTCTAAACACACCATTTGCTAGTATTCCTAATGGTGCATATATAAAAGATACAAATAATGAATTAATTCCATTTACAGGCACTTACAAAGCTAATTTCGATGGAAAAGAAATTACTTTATTTATAACTAAACAGGAAAATAAGTTAGAACAAAGCGCTCAGAAAACCTATTATATAGACGCTTTAATTGTAAAGTACATTGTTAAAAATTCTTCGGGAGTTATTTTACAAGACACTCAAAATAATGCATCAAATATTGAATTTTACAGTTTCAAAATGAGACCAGCAAAAAATGCTTTACAGTTTATTTATACTGGCACAAATTGCCATGTCGGTTGGGGAGATATTTATTTAAAAAAGATTAATGCAACTCAAATCTCTTGGGAATATCGACCAGATGATATTACAACAACATCTCAAAGTTGCCCGGGTAATCAAGATACTACAATTTATCTTCCTGAAACAAAGGATTTGATTTTTACAAAACAATAATGATATAAACCGCTTTTCAGCGGTTTTTTTATGAGCGGTCTTTAATATTTTTTTAGCATCTTAGTAAAGTTAAATACTTGTAATATATATCAAACTAAGTTTTACTAAGTAGATAGAATTTAGTAAACAGAAAATGACTAAACAATTCTGGGATATTAATAGTATATCTGGTCAGGAGTAAAAATTAATGATTTTTAGTATACCCTATTCTGATTTTAGCCTGTTTCTTTCTTTTTTGGTATATCAGTATTATAAGTAAAAGATAGAGGCTAAAATCTGGATATGTCAGGAGAATCTATTATTTTGTATTTGTGGTTTAAATGTCAAACTGACAGTAGATTAGGTTTGGTTTATTTATTCTTGTTAAAAGGTTACATTTGGGAACTGGAATATTGGTCAATAAAGTTTTGGGTAATTAAAGATCAATTAAAAAAAGCAGTAATCGCAGTAGGTACATCTACAAGTGCTGTTAAAAAACATTTAGGTAAATAAATAAAGCTGTTATATTGACGGCTTTTTATGTAATATTATACTTATGGCAGTAATAAGAATTCGCTCAATGGGAGTTTTAGATGAAAAAAGAGTAATCAACTTAATACTCCAAGTAGTAAGTAGGGAGGGAAGATATGCTCTAAAAATAAAATCTAATCAAACTGATGAAGATTTAATGGCAAATAAGTTAGTGGAATTTAGAGTTTTAACGAGGAATATTTTAAGAGACTCAATAAACGGTGATTCTTTCGAATTTAGTGAAGGAGAAAATTTTGCTTTAGCAAAACTTAAGGGAGCATACGAATTTATTGAGGAAGAGAAAAAGAGATTAAACCCTAAATACACTATGCAAGTTTGGAATAAGTACAGTAACAATGCACTTGTTGCTGGTCTTGTAGGTACTATAATTGGAGGGATTGTTGTCGCAATAGTAACAATGTTATTAACAAAATAAATTAATAATGAGTAAAGAACTTTACACGCAAGCATCGAGATATTAGAATTTAGTTAGTATAGCTTTCAAATGCCCAAAAGGAGCAAAGAACGGTGCAGATTTAAGCTTTATGCAAAATGCAATGACTATGGAAAACGGAGATACTTTTGCAAAGCATTTAGGGAGTTTCGAAAAACAGTTTGATAAGGTTAAAAATTATACTTCTAAAGCATTAATAAAATTATCTAAGACCAAGCCATTTTCTACTGATAAAGAATTTTTCTTGGATTTAGAAAGCAAGATAAATTTTACAGAGATAACTTCACAGTTAATGGATATTGTTAACAAATCAATGGATAAAGTTTTGGAGTTGAGATAATAATTTCCACCAGCTCTCAGAGAGTCATGATGATGCATATATTCAATCTTTGATATTCCTATTATACAAAATAAAGAACTTTATAAATACCTTTAAACCATTACTGGCAAGCTGTTTAATATGACTTTAGAATCAATATCAATCAAAATGATGTATTCAAAATTAATTTTAAAATAAGATTTGTATCTAAAGAACATTTTATACGGTCTTCTACACGACAATAAAAGCTTTTTTACCCCAGCGTTCAAAGATTCTAGCCCTTATCTTTTTTTTCTGGTATATCAGTGTCAAAAAATAATTTGAGGGGCTGGAATATGTAAATGTTAGGAGAATGTATCGAAGTTGTTTCGCTTTGCATTTTGCCAATACAATATCATAGGCAGTCACAATGAACTGAATTTTGGATTTGGTTTTATTAGCATTCTGATAAACAACATAGTTAAACCAAAAATAAATTCTGCTTCATGCCTATTAGAAATACTATCGTCGTGCTTAACATGTTCATTTTGATATGTATTATAGTATTCAAGTGTTTTCTGAAACGTATTTCTAATTTCTTTACTTATTCCCAAATCTTTTTGATATTTACCAATTTCGGTTAATTGGTTTTCAAGACTTTTACTATTACAAAATATATCTTTTAGTAATAATTCTAATGTTAATCTTAAATTATCAACACCATCTCTTAAATCTTCATTTTTGCTATAATGATTTAATGCAATTTCAAATCTTTTTTTAGCTTTTGAAAAATTATTTAACCAATAAAGTGTTTCAGAAATTAAATCTTGTTGAGAGTAATTTTTAGCTGAAAAATCATTCAAAGACTGAAAAGAAGAAAATTGTTCTAAGTTATCAAATGTGAAAGGAGATTGTATATATTTTTGAACAATGGCAATTTCATCAATCTGCTTTTGCTTCCAATTTAGAAAAATTTCTTTTTTCTTTAATGATAGTGAATAGTTATTTACATCCTCGTATTCATATATTTTAGAATTTAGTTTTTGTATTAAAAGCTCGGTAAAAATCTTTTTTCTAAAAAAAATGATTTCTGATGATAATCTTGCCGATATTCCTTCTAATTCAATTTCTAAATTTTCAAATTTTCCTGCATCAACAAAATTTTCAATTCTAAGATTATACTTCTTACAGAATTCATCAATATCTTCATTACTTTTAAATATTGATGGGTTTTTTTGTATTAAAAGTTCTTTTATCGTTTCATCTTGTAGCGTAATTATTAATTGATTTTCCTTATGTTCAATTAATAAATTCCACACTTTTTCTGCCCAAATTTCAGTTATAAAATTTGCAAAATATGAAATTTCACCCAAAGAATAGTCTAATACATTTGTATAATATACTCCATTAAATAAGTCCTTTTCTACAGAAATTCTATTTTGTCCTTTAGTTGTTAAATTGAATTTAATTTTAAGAGGCTCTATTCTTGCCTGAATAGGCTCAATAGAAATTCCTCTAATTTTTTGAATAAAATTTCCATTTTGGGAAATTTCTATTTCATTATAAAAAGCATTGACAGTTAAAGACTGATTATCAAGTTGAAATTTTTTCATTTTTTAAAAAGATGCTGGAAGTAATTGCCTGTACCGGAAAAGCATTGGTGAATTGGGTCTGGATTGAATCCTTAGTTAGATCAAGATTGAGCAAAGGTAAAATCTGTTCCTATTGTCTAAATTAAATAAAGAACGATATTTTATCTATTTATTCAAATTTATTTATTCTATTTATAAGGTTCAAATAAAAATTGTTTATTCTTTCTAAACTACAAATTAACTCATCTCTATTTAAGTTTACTTCATCATCCAAATATCTCGCATTTCTACGTTCATTAGATAATTTGTTGAAGACCCGTCTTAATTCTAATTCATCTTCATGGCTAGAATTTTTATATCTTAAATTAAACGATTGATTAATTGCTTTATGATTTGACTTCACACCGATATTTTTGTTAGCTTCAAATAGAAGATTAGCTTTTACCATCAACTCAAATGCGCTGAAAGCATTATCTATATATGCATTATAAAAATCATTATTTAATGCATAATCGGCTGTTTTTAGAAATTGTATTGAATTATCAAGTAATTTTTTACAAGACTTTTTATTATATATAAAATCAAATTTTAATTGGTAACAATCTGTAAAACGAATTATTATGATGTGTCCACAGTCTAAATATTCTTCTTCATTAATATCAATTGATTCAACATCTTCAGAATTTGGAAAAAAATCTTTTACGGATTTGTCAACTCCTTCTTTTATTTTCACTTTAGCACTAACTTCATCATTAAGTCTAATGATATTTTGTCTTTCATCTGGAAATATTAAAGCTTGTGCAGCATATAGTTCAAAATTTTCATCTAATGTTTTATTTTCTTTTCTTCTTTCAATTTCTGGATTAAAATAGATTTCCATTAAATTTGTGAAAACATTTTCAACAAATATTTCATCCTGATTTTTTTCAATCATTTTCTTTCAATTTCTGGTAACTCCTAAATATACGCATTACGTTAATATTAAATATACAAATTATTTTTACTCTCAGAGCGAGATAATGGTACATATTCTCTATACCTCATTGTCTTATAGAAAAGTATCGATATTCACACATAATTAAGACCACGTAAACAACTTTAACCCTTTTCTGGTAAGCTGTTTGCAAAGTTTTATATTTTGCTTGGTAAATTGTCGATTGAGCAAGATTTTCATTTGAATTTTTAACGTTATACGGTATTTTATTTTAGACCTTATCTCTGTTAAAGTGGTATGAATATACCAGAATTTAGTTAAAAGCGAAAAAAGTGAGGTACGTTCGTAGACCGTTCGAGATTATTCAGCAGCTAACTACTTTAAAAATTTTTAGAAAAAATGGAGAGGTTAAGGTCTGTGTATAAAACCACCCCCTCTTTGTTCAAAAGGAAAGTCGATTTTTTTAAGGGAGGTAGGGGTTCATAAATTTTCATTCTGGAAAATAATTCCCCAAAAAACTTTTCTATAGTCCGAAAAAGATACAATATTTTCGTAGCCGTCTTGCTGATTTCTGTAAGAACCCGCATTGCTATTAATTTATGAGAGTGGTTAAGCAAAGAAATAATTATAGTATTTTAATCAATTAAAAACTTTTTAGCTCATTTTTAAGCAAATTAATATAAAACGTTATAACTTTGCAGTGGGGAAATGGTGGGGAATAAATCTATAGAAAACAAAGAAACCCGTTGGTTTTCAACGGGTTTCAATTAATGCTTGCAGAGAGGAAGGGATTCGAACCCTCGATACAGTTACCCGTATACTACCTTTCCAGGGTAGCTCCTTCAACCACTCGGACACCTCTCTATTTGAGATTGCAAAAATAGAGTAATTTCTGGAATCTGCAAATTATTATTCAAAATTAGTCAGTAATTTCTCCACAAAGACTTCTGGTGAAGTTGTCGGCAAAGGTTCCTGAGTAATTCGGGTTGTCTATAAGGTGCATCGCTTTGGTGATGGCACTTTCAGCCGTCATATCCCTTCCGCTGATCGCTCCGATTCTTGAAAATATATTGCTGTTTTCATACTTCCCGAAAGAAATACCTCCTGAAATACACTGACTTACCACCACGATCTCAGTTCCGTTGCTTCTGATTTCCTCAAGCGTTTCCTGCGTTTTTTCACTGCTGAAAATGGTTCCCGAACCGAAAACCTGAAGGATTAAAACTTTCATTTTTGGGATTTCTTTGAAATAACTCAGATGCATCCCCGGAAAAATACGCCAGAATAAAATATCTTCAGAAATATGTTCGTCTACATGAAATTCAACTTCAGGATCACAACGATAAAGATTGTCCTTAACAATATTTAAATGAACACCTGACTGTCCTAAAATTGGATAATTCGGGCTTGAATAGGCATCAAAATACTCCGCAGAATATTTCAGCGTTCTATTTCCTCTTAATAATTTGTACTCGAAATAAACGGCTACTTCCTGAATGACTGCTTCATCGTTTTCATAAAGACTGGCATAATAAAGACTGGTCAGAAGATTTTCCTTGGCATCTGTTCTCAGATCTCCTATCGGAAGCTGCGAACCCGTCATAATAACAGGTTTTCTAAGACCTTTCAGCATAAAACTTAAAGCAGAAGCCGTATAAGACATAGTGTCAGTTCCGTGAAGGACCAGAAAGCCGTCATACAGCTCGTAATTCTTGAGAATATAGTTCGCGATGGCCTTCCATTCCTCAGGTCCCATATCCGAAGAGTCCAGCGGTTTTGCGAAAGGATGGACAAACACCTCGCATTCCATTAATTTCATCTCAGGCATTTTTTCAAAAATATTTCCAAAATCAAATGCGCGGAGGCTTCCGGTTTCATAATCTTTTTCCATACCGATGGTTCCTCCGGTATAGATGAGCAGGACTTTTCTTTTCATGAATTACTTTTTAGTAAGAAATTGAGCCTCGTTCAGGTTCATAGCTCAAAATTACGTTAATTTGCAAAGATTTGAAAATGAATGGAAGATTTAGCGCAAACTTTTGAATACTTAACACAGTTTTTAACAGAGGAAAGACTCTCAAAAATAGAACATTTCTCTCAGGAAAGTTCCGATTTTGTACTTCCTGTGATGGATGATGTCTACCAGTTCAGAAATGCGGCGGCTATCATAAGATCTGTGGAAGCCTGCGCGTTTCACAAGGTGGTGGCCATGGAAGAGGAGAATGTTTTTGATCCCAACCTTACCGTAACCAAAGGTGCCGAAACCTGGGTGGAAGTAGAGAAAATGGCTAAGAATATAGCTTCCCTGCAGCATATCAAAGATAGAGGCTATAAAATTCTGGCGGTTTCCCTTGAAAAAAATGCAGTGATGCTCCCTGATTATCAGATTACAGAACCTATTGCGCTCGTATTTGGAACCGAGATGGAAGGGGTATCGGAAGAAGTGATAGATTTTGCAGACGAAACCTTGGCCATTCCGATGTACGGCTTAACGAGAAGCTACAATGTTTCCGTAGCCGCAGGAATCTGTATGTACGAACTGAAACAGAAACTGATTAAATCAGGCATCGATTATAAACTCAGCGAAGAAAAAAAGATGAAAATGAAGATCCGTTGGGCCGTGAATTCTATGCGAAGCGGAAAGCAGATCTTTGAAAAATATTTGAGAGACCATAACCTTACCCTATGAACAGAATAGCGGTCTTTATCTTAATCATTTTAAGCAGTTGTGGGAAAAAGGAAGCAACTGAAAAAAATCGTATTCAGGGTAAAGACAGTGTGGTACAAAACATAGAAATACATACCCAGCAGGAAGAAGATACTGTATCAATTCCTTTTTCCCAATCTCTGAAAGAAAATGGATATGTGTATAAACTTAAAGGGCTCGAAAGCTCTAACGGAGCAATCAATTTTAAATGCATCAACATATTTTACAGAAACAAACTTCATCAGAAAATTATTTTTGACACGGTATCTGTTCTGAACGAAAGGGAAGTGGTTTTTAATGTTGATAAAGATGCGAATTTTGACGGGTTTAATGATGTAGAACTCATTAACTGGGCCGGGAATTATGCTTATTCATCAAGCTTTTGGCTTTATAATCAAAAAACAAAAAAATACGATTATTACAAACCCATGGATACGATTCAGAATATTAAGATTGATGCCGGGAAAAGAGAAATTACTTCAGATTATCATATTGGCCCGGCTAATACTTACAGCAAAACCTATCAATGGAAAAATGGAAAACTTTTGATGATGAGCGCCTATATTGAAGAGGAAGGAGAGTTAATCCGTATGTACCGGAAGAATGGAAGAATCATTATAGAATAATGTGTTTTCTCCTTATTTCCTAATCCTTAATCCCTATCATCTCATCATCTTAAAATAATTCCACGCCGCCACAAACACTCCCGCAGTTTCAGTTCTCAGCCTTTGGTTTCCAAGTGAAACAGCTTTTACGTTACTGTCGGATAGAAACTGGATCTCCCTTTCAGAAAAATCTCCTTCAGGACCAATTAAAAACGTAATATTATCTAAATGCGGAATATTTTTTAACTCCATCCTTTCTAAATTTTCATTGCAGTGTGCCACGAAAGTCTTTTCTGGATTAATATTTTTCAGAAAATCAGGAAGTTTAATTAAATCATTAATAACAGGAAAATGAAATCGCAGACTTTGTTTTGAGGCCGCAATAGCTTGTTTTCTAAGTTTGTCTATACTGATATTTTTACGCTCTGTTTTTTCAGTTTGTAAAATGGTAATCTCAGAAATACCCATTTCTACAGCTTTTTCAACAAAAAACTCAATTCGGTCAATATTTTTCGTGGGAGCAATAGCGATATGAAGTTTAGGATTGAAATCCTGAGTATCTGTTTTAATTTCAGAAACCTCGATATTGGCTTTTTTCCCTTCGATCACTAATTTTCCGGAAGCAACATTTCCCTTACCGTCTGTTACGTGAATATCTTCACCATCCTTCATACGAAGAACTTTCACAATGTGTTGTTGTTCTTCGTCATTAATGATTGCTTTTCCGTTATTGATTTCGCCAAAAAAAAGTTTCATATACTGATATTTAGAATGCGTCTGAATTGTATTGAGAAGTGATGATTAAAAGGAGATTTCATTCTCGCTTAAAAATGCCACACCTGTTTTTATCGTGGTATAAACATCACCTTCACAGTCTCTGTATGAACATGCGTAAATTTCTTCAATCCACTTATTATTCATGAAAATTAAATTCAAATATTCGTTTTTTCTTAAATTATTTTTGATGGATAAATAATCTCCTTCTTTGGGCTCGTAAGCAAAACTAAATACATTTTCTGAATTGATTTTCTCTATGATCTCTTCCTTTATATTTTGAACATATCCGATTTCTGAACTGATCATTAAATAATCTTCGTCTTCAGATTGTTCTGTCACTTCGTTTTTTCCTATAATGGTTTCTAAAACCCAGTAATATTTTGAATTTTTTTTAGACTGCGTTCCCAGTACTTTTTCTTCTAAGAGTATTTTCATAAATCATATTTTGCAGTTGCGGACGTTTTCATATCCGTAAATTCTCCTCGCTCGTATTTAAGTTGAGCCACCATCGCAATCATCGCCGCGTTGTCTGTTGTATATTCAAATTTTGGAATGTAAATATTCCAGCCTAATTTTTCATGATTGTCCTCCATTGCCTTTCTCAAAGCAGAATTGGCAGAAACTCCACCTGCGATCGCTACTTCTTTTACATCTAATTCTTTAGCCGCTTTTTCAAGTTTAGCCATCAGAATTTCAATGATTGTTCTCTGAACGGAAGCACACAGATCGTTTAAGTTTTCTTTAATAAAATCCGGATTTTTTCTGACCTCCTTCTGAATGAAATAAAGGACAGACGTTTTAATACCGCTGAACGAATAATCATAATTCTCCATTCTCGGTTTGTTAAACGTAAAAGCATCAGGATTTCCTTCCTTGGCCAGTCGGTCTATAATAGGTCCCGCAGGATAGTCAAGATCGAAAATTTTTCCGATTTTATCAAAAGCTTCTCCTGCGGCATCATCAATTGTTTTCCCGACGATTTCCATATCAAAATAATCCTTCACCAATACGATCATGGTGTGCCCTCCACTTACTGTAAGACACAGAAATGGGAATTGAGGCGGCATAGGATTTGCATCTTCGATGAAATGGGCTAAAATGTGGGCCTGGAGATGGTTAACTTCAATCAACGGAACATTCAGACTCATTGCCAAAGACTTAGCAAATGACGTTCCTACAAGAAGAGATCCTAAAAGTCCGGGGCCGCGTGTAAATCCTATAGCTGAAATAGCATTTTGTTGTATATTTGCTTTAGTAATAGATTTTTCAACAACGGGGATGATATTTTGCTGATGCGCTCGCGATGCCAGTTCCGGGACCACACCTCCATATTCTTTATGGATGGCCTGATTCGCAGCAATATTGGACAGAATACAGTTTCCCTTGATGATAGCTGCTGAGGTGTCGTCGCAGGACGATTCAATACCTAAAATTATAGAGTCGCTCATAATAATGGCAAAGTTAGAGAATAATAACGAGAATGAGAATAAAAAATCTGTAGCTGAGAACCTAGGTGATCAGGTACAGAAGACTGTGGAGAATGTAGAAGGCGCTGTGAAGGAGACCGTTAAAGAAGCATCTGAACTGGCATCAGATGCCATTCATCATCCCGTAGAAACGGCTGAAGAATTTGGAAAGCAGGCGGTCAAAGATGTGACCAGCTACTCCTGGTGGGCCAAACTTCTCCTGATCCTTTTCTGGCTGGGAGTTATTCTTGTTGGAGGAATCCTTACGGCCATTAATCTTCCGGCAACCAAACAGTGGGCAGCAAATCAGGCACTTCAGATCGTTAACAAAGACTTTAAAGCCGGAATGTCTACGGAAAGTGTAGAAGTGGATTATTTCGGAGACGTTATTATAAAAGGCTTAAAAATCAAGGATTACAAAGGCCTTGAATTCATCAAAGCCAGAGAATTTCGTGCGAATTCCGACTGGATGTCCCTTGCCTACAATGCGATTTCAGGGAACAGCAATTCATTAAGTTTTAATTCCCTGACTCTTGTCAATGCCGATGTAAAAGTCATCACGTACAAAGGCGACAGCATTTCCAACTTTATCAGATTTACACAGCTTTTCGACAGCGGAAAGAAGCGGGATCCAAAGAAACCTCCTTTTCAGCTGAATTCCCGTGTGCAGATCATCGATTCAAAAGTTTCGATCGTTAGCCAAAACTCTCCGGGAGAACCGGGAAAATGGCTGACGGCTACAAAATTTAATTTAATAGCGCCTAATGTAAAGGTGAACGGACCCAATATTTCCGCGCTGATCAATAATATGTCCTTCGTCACGGCAAGATGGGGAAAATCTCACTTCGTAGATACCTTTTCTACGGAGCTCTCTTTGACCCATGAATTCCTTTCCTTAAAAGACCTTACGCTGAATACAGATCATTCACTGCTTCAGGGAGATATTAAATTTAATCTTCATGACGGTTCATGGTCCGATTTTGCAGACCGTGTACGCTGGGATATGAATATCAAGCAGGGAAGCCAGTTGAGCGGATATGATATCAGCTACTTTGTGACGAACTGGGATAATTTTAAACCCTTCAATCTGGCCGGGAAAATGACCGGTCCACTGAATAAATTCTACCTGGAAAACTTCCTGATCAGAAATCCTGACGTCAATATTGCCACCAAAACCATGAGAGTCGACAGGCTGCTGAAAGGAAATTTCTCCATTGAAACCAATGACCTATCTGTAGATTTTACCTATAAAGACCTTAAAGCGATGATGCCTTCATTTATTTCCAAAAAGATGAAGAATTTCGCGGACGATTTTGGGAAACTGAAATACAACGGAGCCGCCAAAGTGGACCCCGGGCAAATCTATGTTTCCAGCGGAAATCTGATGACGGGAATAGGGCAGGCGAAGATCACTAAACTTTCATTGACAGGATACAGCACAGCGATACCTAAATATTCGGGATATCTGGAAGTAAAAGACCTGAATACATCTGTCATTACCAAAAATAAAGCGGTCGGTCTTATCTCCGGTAAATTTGATCTTAACGGGCAGAGTTTTGACGTCAATACCATGCGTCTCACCACCAAATCCCAGATCAGCAGCATTGAGATTATGGATAAGCAGATCAGTAATCTGTATCTGGACGGTTTACTAGACCATAAAAAATACAACGGACTTATCACCATCAATGATGAGCAGGCAAAAGCTACTATTAAGGGACTTATTGATTTCAGTACCCCAAGGATTATGATGGATGTGAATGCAGACGTCACCCATCTGAATATGAATTATTTTACCAACAAACCGGGAAGCCAGATTGTGAGCGGCCAGGTGGTAGGTAAAATGTCCATGTCTTCCATTAATGATCTGACCCTGGATGTGGATGCCAATAACCTTAATTTTGCTACAGCAACACAGAAATATATTGTTCCAAAAGCAAAGCTTAAAACCTTTTTAGAAGCTGGCGGACGTGTGATAGAGGTCGATGCACCGGGAGCTGCCAGTGGTAAGATTTCAGGAAGATACAACCTTGGTGATCTTGTGGGAATGATGGAAAACGGTATCGGAAGAATATTGGTAGGACCTCCGCCGAGAAAACTGTACAGAGGTCAGAGCTTCAAGATGAATTTTGATGTTCAGCAGGGGGTTGTGAATTACTTTTTGCCGGATCTTAAACTTCCGCAGGGTGCTGTGGTAGAAGGAGAATATAACGGAGATTCCAATGACCTGATCCTGAATCTGGATGCAGCTTCTCTGAAGTATATCATGACGAAGAAGGAAGAAATCACCGACGCAGACAAAGCTTTGGCAGCAGCTAATCCTGAATATAAGCTAAATGACCGGAATAATATTTCCAGAGACAGTGCGATGATAGACAGTGTGATGGTAAGAATCAATACGGCTAAGCTTGATGAGCAGCTGTATGCAAGGATCAGTAAGCTGGTGTATAATAAAAATATCATCAAAGATTTTGAACTCAGAGGAAAAAATGAAAACAATACGGCACTTCATCTGGCAACAACATTTAAACATGGAAGTCCGGAGGATGAGCTGAGTGAAAGTCTTAAATCATACGCCATTAATGTAGATCAATCTACCAATGCGGCGGGAGATTATGTTTTCAGGTTTGAGCCTACAGAAGTGAAGTTTAATGATGTAACCTGGGCCATAGATACAAGTCCTGAGCTGGATCACTCCATTACCTATAGAAAAAATACAGCTGATTTTGATATCCGTAACCTGCGGGTGTTTTCAGATAAAAGTGCCCTGTTTATTAAAGAAGCCCAATTTAAATCGGCGAAAGACTTTTATATAGATGCGGATATTGAAGAATTTGCCGTGGAAAAGCTGCTTGAAATGCAGTCCGGAGGAAACCCTATGGGAATCAAAGGTCTTGCAAACGGAAGTGTGAAGATCAAAATGGATAAGAGCACGCTGCAGCCATTGGTAGACCTTACGGTAGACAATATCATGATGAACGGAAATGAAATGGGCGACCTTACGATTTCCGCAACTAATGGATTCTCGCTGAATGTTTATGATGTAGATGTCAAAGTAACTTCTGCCGGAGTTCTCGGAAATAATAACCTGCATCTTACAGGTACGGTAAACAATAATACCGCTTCTCCTACGATCGATCTGACCGCGGAAATGCGGGATTTTGACCTCGCTTTTACCCAGCAGTTTGTTCAGACTGTTTTCGGAAATATAAGAGGAAAGGCGACGGGTGACCTTAAGATCAATGGAAAACTAAGTAATCTGGATTACAGCGGAGATATCGCCCTGAAAGGCTTCGGTCTGAAACTGCTTTTCACTGGGGTGGATTATTCATTTGACGATACGGTGATTCCACTTTCCAAAGGACTTGCGATCCTTAACAATATTGAAGTACATGACGGAAGGACGAACTCTAAGGGAACAATCTCAGGGGCGATCCAGTTTGAAACGATTTCTTCTATGGGGGTCAACTTAATTATGAGAGCAGACAATCTTCTGGTACTGAATACCTCACAGAAGGATTTTGACCTGTTCTGGGGAAGAGTGTACGGACAGGGAGATCTCTACGTAGACGGACCTGTTTCCGGACTGAGTATTTCCACTCCTAATATGAAGGCACTGAACGGAAGTACCTTTACCTTTAATTCCAGTTCTACATCCAATGTGGAAGAATTTAAAATGCTGAGGTTCCTGAAAGAAGGAAAAGACGGATTGATCACGCTGGAAGAAAAGAAAAAGACGGGCGCGAATATGAATATCGACTTCAGTCTTGATGTGGATAAAGGAACTACCGTAAACGTACTTGTGGGCGATGACGTAGGAAATATTACCGTAAAAGGAACTGCAGACAGGCTGAGATTCCAGATGGGAAGGCGTGGAGGAATTGCAATGAACGGTACTTATAAAGTAGATAACGGTACGTTTGTTTCTAAAGCGATTCTGAATAAAACCTTCCAGATCCAAAAGAACAGCAGCATCAGATGGGATGGTGATGCGATGAAGCCGGCGCTTGATATTACAGCCAATTATGTAAGAATGGTATCGAATGCTGGTGAATATCTAAGTATGGGGAAACTGCAGCCAATCAGTGTATTGCTTCAAGCGAATATCACCCAATCTTTAATCAACCCGAAAATAGATCTGAATGTGACCGCTCTCGACGTATCCAGCCAGGTAAAGGAAACATTGGCAGCCAAGATGAGCCAGGAAGGAGAGAAAGTACTCCAGTTTGGTTCTGTATTGCTGTTAAGTACCTTTAATGTCTCCAACAGTGGAGGAGTGGATTTTGATGTGGCGGGAGTCGCGGAATCTTCCGGATATAATATGCTTCTTAAACAGTTGGGTTCTGTATTGAATACAATGAGTAACGAGTTCCAGATCGATCTGAATTATGTAAAAGGTGATCAAAATTCCAACACTGGTGACCGGGCTAATGCCGGGGTAAGCGTAGCGGTTTCGCCTAGAATAAATATCAAAACCGGACTGGGTATTCCACTAACAAAAACCGAAGGTGCCCAGAATAATTACCTCTCCGGGGAAGGATCCATTGAATATGATGTTTCTAAAAAGAATGACGGTAGTCTCGTCCTGAGAGGCTATTCCAAACCTACCAATATCGGAATGGTAAGTACGAATGGTTCTGCAAATCAGGCCTATGGTGGGGGAGTTGTGTGGAGTAAAAGCTTCAATTCTCTCTTTAAAAAGAAGAAAAAAGATAAAAAACCCACAGAACCTAAAACGGAAATAAAAACAGATTCTATAAAATCAAATGCTAAATAATCTGAATATTTTAATGATTTTTATCATCCGTGTTAATTATTGTTAATGTTTGATATAATTTTTTTAGTTAAATAATTTTTTATAAATTTGCAAAAAATACATGGATTTTTTAAGAAAATTGTAATTTAACTAATATGAACTATCAACTGGACGAAATAGACAAGAAAATTCTTGATTTCTTAGTAGAAAACACAAGAATGCCTTTTACAGAGATTGCAAAGCAGATGGATGTTTCTGCGGGAACAATTCACGTAAGAGTGAAAAAAATGGAGGATGCAGGTATTATTTTGGGATCATCTCTTAATATCGATTATGGTAAGCTGGACTATCACTTTACAGCTTTCATTGGGATCCTTTTGACAAAATCAAACCGCACTCAAGAGGTATTGAAAGAATTATCAGTACTTCCGAACGTAATCGAAGCGAGCGTTATTTCCGGGAAATATAATATTTTCTGTAAAGTAAGAGCTAAGAATACGGAAGATGCAAAAAGAATTATCTATCAGATAGACGACATTCAAGATGTAATGAGAACCGAGAGTATGATCTCCATGGAAGAGTACTTGAGCGACAAAAACAGATTGATCAACGCTATTTCTATATAATTCAAATTTTAAACGAATAAATATACTGAAGAACTTATGGATTTATTCATAAGTTCTTTATTTTTGTACCTATGGAAGAATACAGTTACTTTGACGAGGATCCGAAGAAAGGATGGGGCTTTATTTTAGCATTTGCAGCATTGATGCTATTTACAATTATGGGGCTTGGAATTGATGTGGATGAATATCTGCAGCACGAGTATCTTCAGATTCCGAGGTGGTATTTTTTCGTTATCTTTTCCATTGATCTTCTGATGATGATTGGGCTTATCCTGATGTTTTTCTACAGGAAAGTGGGTATATTTATGTTTCCGGCGCTGCTGGTTCTGCATTTCTTTATGCACAATTACTACCTGTCTACCTTTTTATACACGGATGTAACCAATCTTTTCCTTTTCACGGGGTTTGGAATGCTGGCTATTATTCCGAAATGGAAGTTTTTCAGATAGAACTTTAAGCTCTACCATTAATTCAGTCCGTAGAATCGAATAGCCTGCTGTTTTAACGGGTTTCTGCTCCATTCCTCCCATTTCCCCGTATACGGATCGTAACCGCATTTAAGGGGCTTTGATGTGTCTGGTCCTTCATGGTTTTGATGGGGGCTTTCTGTGTAAGCCCGGCAATCTGTACAGATATATCTGAATTCACAGTCTTTGCAAACTTCTATCTGATCTTTAGTGATATTCCAGTATTTTTTGAATCCTGGTCTGTTCAGGGCTTCTTCAAGGGTGATGTCATAGATATTTCCAAAACTTTCAGGCATTAAGGGACAGTTTCTGATGTTTCCATGAACGTCTATTCCAATTTTTTTGTGGAGACAGGAATTATAATTCATAGCCTCTGTTACTTTTGAGATATTGGTATTGAAATAGTTCAGATCTACTTTTCCGCAGGAGGAAATTTTCAATGTTTCTTTTGTAAAATGTAAACTGAATCTGAAAATATCCTTTGATGTAAATGGAATTTTTGAACAGCTATGAAATACTAAACTATAAATTCGTTCAACTGTCTGACTAAGAGAGTCAATAAAGTTTTTATCTACCTGATCGTGGAATGGCGAAATAATTTCAATACCGTTTAAAACAGAACCCTTAAATTTTGAGTCGATATCAAGAAAATTTTTAAGCGAAAGTTTTTGATGACTGAATAAAACGAGATGCTTCACTCCCAGATTGTCCACACTTTGTTTGATTTTATCCAGAATCAGATAGCTGTTGATTTCTATGAAAATATTTGAAATTTCATTGGGCTCATAGAATGTATAGGAGAGGCGTGGAAAATTTCTATCCCAGTCTTCTTCTGTTACAAAACCATATTCTTTTTCGAGCAGCAGACTCATATATTCCTGAATGACTCGGGCAGATTCTTCATCATCATTTTTCAGAATATTTTCTATGGATTTCGTCTTCAGTTCCTCTATGATTTCGTACAATTCCAGAGGATACAGCTCTGAAAAATTCCTTTGGAGATCAGAGATCAGGATACGTGTAGAGCCTTTTGTGACGCGGATATTGTTGAATAAGTTAAAGTACGTCATAAAATTCTTGTAAGCGGTTTTAAAGGTTTTTCTCTGACATGATGTTCCGTCTGGTATTTTTTGCTTTGTACAAAATACATCAGGTTACTATGGATTTTGCCGACGTTTTTGGTTTTAAAGATTTCTAGGTATTTAAATGTAAGCGGCAGTTTATTTTTTTCGTTGTACAGCTTTTTCATAGGTATTCGGCTATTTTTTGCTCGAGGAAATAATTGCATGTACCGGACATTCCCATGAACTGGCCAATGGGATTGATCTCCAGGAAATAAAACTTTTCTCCTTTCTTTATAAAATCGATGGAACCTGAGTTAAGATCTAGAGACTGCATAAGCAGATGTATCTTTTCTTCCAGATGAGAGGGAAGATGATAAGAGACATTTCTATTGGGTTTTATTTCGTTGTATTTTCTGAAATCTACTTGAGTCTGTGCATCATTTTGTGAGAATATGGCCATAGACCAGCACTGACCGTTTAAATAAAATGTCCTTACTTCGAAGTCTTTTTCAATTTTCTCCTGAAAAAAAGTGATGAAAAAATCTCCGTCTTCGGTGTCTTTAACCACGGACGTATACATAAAACCACCGGAATTCTTTTTTATTTCATCCAGTGTGACGTTGCCATTCAATGTTTTTATAATCGTCTTTTCTACCTCCACATCGTCAGTATTTTCTGCTAAAAAATAGTCTGGAACATTAAAGCCGAGATCTTTTGCCATGTCCAGGACAATAAGTTTATTGACATCACTGTTACTTTCTTTGTTGATACTTCTTTTGGATTCCAATATCTTCCGGACGTAGCCCTCAAGCCAGAACTGTGTTTCCGTCATATTCAAATGGATGGATCGATTGGCATATTTTAATCTTTTAAATTGTAATCCTCCCCTCCGGTACCAGACACTTTTAATGTCATCAAGAAAGAATGTATTGCGGCTGCTTTCGAGAAAAATTCTCTTGTTCCGGGTTTTGATCTCAAAAATTTCATCCTCATGAATACGGATGAAGGGCTTCTTCATTGCGAGAAGATATTTAATAACTTCAGTGGTTGTAATCTCATTATTTTGAGAGATAATCAGGATCATAATAAATTTAATGATTATTTATTTTCTTTGGAATTCTTTCGTCATTTTTGAAGACTGTTTGAATGTGGGAAATCCTACCGCTTGTCGGTCGCGGTTTACTCTTACAGAATCTTCAGCATTAAAATTCGTGTCATAATGCATATATATACCGTAAATAGGATGTAAATAATGAATGTACTGGTACTTATCTACCATCTCAATATAATCCCTTGGGGCACATTCACCGGATCTTACATATTCCAGTAATTTTGTCTTGAAATAGTTATAGTGCTCTGTTCCTGCCATATGATTAAGAAGGGTTCCCATATGCATAAGCTGTTCATTGTTTCCATAAAGTCCTATTTTTTGTCTTGATGGAAAACCATAATTTTTAAAGGTCCAGATCAGAAGTTCTGCATTTTTTCTGTCATTCATTTCAACAGTTGGTCCGATACGGTGATTATGCTGATCACGATCAAACGCAATGCTGAAGGAGTCAATTAATACTTTATTTAGTCTTTGATTCCACTGAAGAATTTTTCTTTCTAAACTAATGCTGTCAATTCCGTATTTTTTGTAAAGTTCAAAAAATTCTGGTTCCTGCCTTTTGTATTTCCAATTAGGAGCAGCCTGTGCGATGAGCTTTTCAAGACTTCTTTTTCCACCAAAGTTTTTACGATACCGGTCTGCATACCTTATATACGTTTCATATTCCTCCATTCGTTCATTCTGGGCAGGAGGGTATTTCCTGAATAGCCTTTTGTACTTCCTGATCGTTGCTAAAGTATCCCTGTCAACTCTATGAGTACTATCAATTGCATAAATTGTATTGTAATAATTAATAAAGCTAAGCTTTTTACTTGTGCAGGAAATGAAAGTTATGATTGTCAGAAGCAGGAAAACAATTTTTCTATATTTCATCACCAATATATTTTAGGCTTTTAAAGAGAGGGGGGAAGATCCCCCCTTCCTATTTAGTCAACTGTTATAGTAGAATGAACCTTTCCATCATTAATGATTTTGGTGTCACCAGTATTACCAGGGTTACCATTGGCTCCGGTTTCTTGTGTTGTTCTAACATTTGTACCACCTCCGAAAATTACTTTTGAATTTTTCAGCTTCTTGTTTTCCAATGAAGAAAAGTTCTTCATTCCTTGTAATTTTTTCATAATTGAATAATTTTTAATTAATATTTGTGTTGCCATATCATCCCTGGCATTGGGGTTTGTCATTTTGCATTTCAGCCCGTACTGTACACTTACAGGCAGATTTGCCAAATGCTGCATCAACGTTGATGGTTTCAAAACTATAGATTATTAAATCTCTTTTAAGGGATTTAATGTGTGGATTTGTTGTAAATTAGGGAGGGCTTTGTGTACGGTTGTACAGGTTAAAATAAATCACAGGAGATCATAAGGCTGTAAAATTTTGTCAACCGGGGATTGAAAAATGTAAGTCCTGATTTTAGAGATTAAGTAAACAGATAAATAATCCGATATTTCCATGTGTATGCAGTGTGCATACAAAAAAATACAAGAGAAACAAGGCCATGTGGCTATTCGGTACATTTAATTTTTCACCTATTTTTGTACATTGCCCACCAAAGGCAAAACCTAAATCACAAAATCTCGGAATGCAAAATCTTAAACAGCTCAATATTGATTTAAAAAATTACCTTGAAGAAAAGACAGGACAACTTGTTGATGCTCTTGTACAAGTGCTCAAAGGGGAAAGCGCAGAGTATCTGAGCGGAAAGACCAAAACAGATAGGGTAGCTTTTTATTTCGAATATGAATATGATTATCTGGATATCACAACACGGACTGTAGACCAATCCGGAGCGGTCATAATCAACCCCGTTTTTTTATTCCCTCAAAGAGAAAAACGGAGCGATCAGAAAGAAGACTGGAACGCGTTTTTACCGGAACGGATATGGACCGCAGCTACAGATTTTCAGGAAAAGTGTGAAAATGATGAGGACTTCGATGATGCATGGGATGAATACAATGAAGAAAAATATGAGCTATTTGAAAACTGGTTTTTTGATGGGTGGAAAAAAGCTTCAGCACATACGGAAAGCAAGATAGACGCTTATTTTTCAATTCACGATACCTACTTTAAAACAGATCTGAATACCTGGCAGACGATCAGCGATGACGAAATTGCAAAACGGTATACATCATAAAATAAAATACATTAAAATATATCACAATTTATTATGAACACTTATCAATTTTACAAAAGAGACGGAAACCTGTTAATTTTTAAAAACCAGCCAGTATTTGTAGCCGTATTGGCTATTCTTACATTCATTGCTGCAGGATTCTCTTATAAGTATAAAATTCCTTTATTAGCCTTATTTCTTGTTGCTTTTGGAGGTCTTATGATCGCCAATTTCTTTGCGAAAAAGTTTGTGATTGATCCGCAGCAGCAGACCATTACCTGTAAGCCTAGTATTTTTGTTCCTACAAAGATTTATTATTTTCAGGATTTCACTCATTTTGAAGTGTTGGCGATGAAATATCTTGGCTTTATCACAACCAATGTATTCCTGAATATCTATTTTGAGGTGAATGGAAAAGAGAAGAAATTTGCGGTAGGACAGGCCCTTACGCATAAAAGCATACAGAAAATGGTGAACGAAACAGAAGATATTATGCGCTTAAATGAAAATGTACGATGAATAATACCAAAGACCAATATAAATTTGAGAATAATGGCAGTGATATAAGCTTTATGCCTAATTACAACTTCATACACACCTTAAAATGGTGTTTGGGAGCAGGTATTCTTGCCATTCCGGTGCTGTATTATTTCAGAAATATACTGTCTCAGAATGCCTTTACCATTGCTGCTGTTGTATTAGGAATCTACATGATTTATTTTCTGTGGGATCTTCTTTTTAGAATTCCTGTAAAATACATATTCGATAAGCGGGAGAAGTGTATTTACCGAAAACTATTTCTTACCAAAAAGATCATGAGTTTTGATGAAATGACTTATTTCATCAATGAAGACAGCGGAGGATATTATTATGTGATTGGGAAAAAGAGAAATCAGTTTGTTAAAAACTACAGAATCAGTAATTATTTTTCAGGATCTAAAAAATCCCGTCTGAGAGAGGATGAATTCCTTACGAATATATTATACCCCGTACTCGATGCCATAGATGTCCCGATCAACAGACCACATTAACGGCGATGTATAACGCGCGGGTTTGAGAGTCGGAGCGTTTTAGAGTATATGAGTGTAAAAAAAGTTACTGGTTAACGGTTGTTTGTTGGCAGTAATTAAGCTTCACATTCTAATAGTTTAAGTCTAAGTTTAAAACCTGATATCTGGTGGCTGAGGACCTCGAAGCCACCAGCTCATACTATTTAAGATCTGATATCTGATATCTGATGTCTGGCATCTAATATCTTAACTCCAAAAAAAGCTCGGGCTGTTTCGAAGAAACAGCCCGAGCCCGTATATGATAGTCAATCTGACTAGTTAGCTAAAATTCTCTTCACAGCTTCTTTTACAGCCTCTGAATCGATTTTATATTTCTTCATAAGCTCAGCAGGCGTTGCAGACTCTCCGAATGTATCGTTTACGGCTACGAATTCCTGTCTTGTAGGTCTCTTTCTTGCAAGCATACCCGCAACAGATTCTCCTAAACCACCAAGATAGTTGTGCTCTTCAGCTGTAACAATCTTACCTGTTTTTTCTACAGATTTTAAGATGATTTCCTCGTCTAAAGGTTTGATTGTATGGATATTGATCACCTCACAAGAGATTCCTTCTTTTTCAAGCTCGTCTGCAGCTACAAGAGACTCCCAAACAAGGTGTCCGGTTGCAACAATCGTTACATCAGTACCTTCCTGAAGAAGAATTCCTTTTCCGATTTCGAAAGGCATATCTTCCGGAATGAATACAGGAACGGTAGGTCTTCCGAATCTTAAATATACAGGACCTTCAAAGTCAGCAATAGCGATAGTCGCTGCCTTAGTCTGGTTGTAGTCACAAGGGTTGATTACGGTCATACCCGGAAGCATTTTCATCATTCCGATATCTTCCAGAACCTGGTGCGTAGCACCATCTTCACCTAAAGTAAGACCGGCATGAGATGCACAGATCTTTACATTTTTTCCTGAATAAGCGATAGACTGACGGATCTGGTCATACACTCTTGAAGTAGAGAAGTTCGCGAAAGTTCCGGTAAAAGGAATTTTTCCTGTGATGCTCAAACCTGCAGCAATTCCCATCATATTAGCCTCTGCGATACCTATCTGAAAGAATCTTTCCGGTGCTTTTTCAATGAATTTCTCCATTTTCAAAGAACCGATAAGGTCTGCACAAAGTGCCACTACGTTAGGGTTTTTGTCGGCAAGTTCTGCTAATCCGGCTCCGAATCCTGAACGCGTATCCTTTTTTTCTGTATATGTATATTTCATTTTTTTTACTAAAGTTTTTAATAATGGATAAATGATATTTCTAAGGATGTCAAAACACCATCACTTATCGTGGATTATTGATGATTAATAATCAGCGGGAGCTTCCAGATATAATTGTTTGAATGCGGTTTCAAGCTGCTCATCATTAGGAGCTTTTCCATGCCATGCATGAGAACCCATCATATAATCTACACCGTAGCCCATTTCTGTATGAAGAATGATTACTACAGGTTTTCCTTTTCCTGTCTCAGTTTTTGCTTTTTCAAGAATAGCAATTACCGCTTCAAGATCATTACCGTTTTTCTCTTCCAGAACAGTCCATCCGAATGCTTCAAGTTTAGCATGAAGATTTCCCAAGCTCAATACATCATCCGTATCCCCATCAATCTGACGTCCATTGTAGTCAATCGTTGAAATAATATTGTCAACTTTCTTCGCTGCAGCATACATCAAAGCTTCCCAAACTTGACCTTCCTGAAGTTCACCATCACCGTGAAGCGTGTAAACAAGAGAAGTATCTCCGTCAAGTTTTTTACCCTGAGCTACACCAAGCGCTACAGAAAGTCCCTGACCAAGAGATCCGGAAGCGATTCTGATACCCGGAAGACCCTCATGAGTAGTAGGATGACCCTGAAGTCTTGAATCCAGCTTTCTGAAAGTTTTAAGTTCTTCTACCGGAAAAAAGCCAAATCTCGCTAATGTAGAATAGAAAACCGGTGAAATATGCCCGTTTGAAAGATAAAAATGATCCTCATTCTTACCCTCCATTGTAAAAGGTAGCTTATAATTCATCACCTTTCCATACAGCGCTGTGAAGAATTCCGTACAACCTAAACTTCCGCCCGGGTGTCCTGAATTCACAGCGTGAACCATTCTTAAAATGTCTCTTCTGATCTGCGTAGTAAGAGATTTTAACTCTTCAATACTTTTACTCATTATATCTGATTTATTTGCACGCGAATTTACAATTTTTTCACGGCTTACGGAAATGCAAAAACCCGGACTTGTGATCCGGATTTAGAATTATTTCAGAGAAATACTGGTTTTAACAGCCTTCGTTAAGGTATACCGATATTTCTGTAATAATATTGTTAACAAATTTAAAAGTGAGTTGAGTTCCGGCGTCAAGGTCTTCTAAGGTGAAGTATCCGGTATCTTTCAATCGTTTTTCACCCTTGTCATCCCAGGCAGGATGTACCGTAAAGCTGGGGTGATTTCTGTAGGCATTAATAAGGTCATCTTTTGTATTTCCAATGCCGATACCGCTTTTTGTTTTAAATTTTTTACTGGTAGTGGTAAGTCCCATAATGCTTGCCGCATTGGGTTTTGCTTCACTGATATAAGTTTCATAAAGATCGATCTGGATCAGTTCACCATTGTATTTTACATTGTTTTTGAACTGTCCGTCCGTTATTTTTAATTTTGTACCGGCTATTTTTTCTCCTTCTGCTTTTTCCATAAAGACTTTGTAAGGTCCCATTCTTAAAGTGGAAACCTCAAAATCCTGCGCAGTCATAAGGCCGAATGTGAGCACGAATACGAAAAGTGAAATAATTTTTTTCATGGTTGATAATAGATTGTATAGGGGTTTGAGAGGTTTAGAGTTAATAGGTTTTTGGGAATATTACTGGCTGACATTCGTTGGTTCGTAGGGTCTGATGTCTAATGTCTCATCTTAATTCTTTCCCAATGCTTTATCAATAGCCTTTTTAGCAATAGTTTCCATAATAGTATAACCTGCCGGATCGGGATGAATTCCGTCACCTGAAAGACCTTCACGCATACCGCCCTTGTCATTACGCATGGGTGTATTATAATCGATGAAAGTGATTTTGCTGCTGTGAGAATATTGTTTGAGTCTTGTATTTAAGGCATCTACTTTTTGAGCTACATCGGTGATTTCCTTACGCCACGGAAATGCAGCTGCAGGCAGTGCAGAGGCAATAATTACCTTTATCCCGTTGCTTCGGGCAATATCTGTCATGGCTTTAATATTATTGAATGTAAAATCCGGATCATAGGCTCCTGAGTTTTGAGCAATATCGTTGGTACCGGCATTGATGATCACCAGTTTCGGTTTTAAAGCCACCACATCATTTTGAAATCGTAAAAGCATTTGTGAAGAGGTTTGTCCACTGATCCCCCTGCCTACATAGTTATTGTCAGAAAAAAATGCAGAATGACTTTTTACCCAGCCTTCCGTAATGGAATTGCCCATAAAGACCACATCCACTTTTTTCTTCACATTTAAAATGGCTGTATTGTCTTCTCTGTACCTGGCCAGATTAGCAAAATCAACAGCACTTTGTGCATGTACCAACTCGCCTACAAGTAAGCCAATAGCTATGAATAGGGATAATTTCATATCGAATGTTATCTGTTATAAAATCTAATTTTCAATAGGAACGGGCTTTAACCCATTTACAAAATTAAATATTATTTCTTTCTGATCAGCCAAAGTCCTATGAAAGTCAACAATCCGTTGATGATCAGTAATTCAAGCCCGATCTTGAAATCTCCGAATAGGTTTTCCTGGTATTTATCAATAAAGAATGAGATCACCGGTGCTGCAATACATACGTAAGGAACCAGTTTGTCATTCACTTTGTATTTTGTGAAAATTCCGAAGGCGAAAAGTCCCAGAAGAGGTCCGTAGGTGAATCCTGCAAGCTTTAGAATAAGCCCGATCATGGAATTGTCATTGATCATTTTAAAAATAACCACCATAATCAGGAAAGAAAGGGCCACAATTAAGTGGATATTTTTTCTGAATTTTTCTTTTTTGGAATCATCCCAGTCTTTCTTTTCTTTCATGCCAAAAATATCGATGCATAAAGAAGAGGTAAGAGCGGTCATAGCACCATCTGCACTTGGAAATAACGCTGAAATCAACGCAATAATGAAGATGATGGAAATAAAACCTGGCATATGATTCAAAGCTACATCAGGGAAAAGCTGATCTCCTGCACTCGTTACATGTTCCTGTGCTCCGTAAAGGTGAAGAAGTCCGCCCATATAAAGGAATAATGAGATAACCCCAAGAAGAATAAATCCTAATGTCACCATGTTTTTCTGCGAATCCTTCAGTCTCGTTACCGATAAACTTTTCTGCATCATTTCCTGATCGATTCCCGTCATTGTAATCGTGATGAAAGCTCCGGCCAGGATCTGTTTCACAAAGAAACTTTTCTGGTTCGGGTCAAAATCAAAAATTCTGGTGTAGCCTTTATCCTGCATCGCCGTAAAACTTTCGCCAAAGCTTAAGCCCAGATGATTCAGCATATATACCGTACAGATGATTAATCCCAAAAGCATACATGAAGTTTGTAAGGTATCCGTCCAGACAATGGTTTTTACCCCTCCTTCATAAGTATACAGAATGATCATCGCTAAAATAATCAGTGTCGTTACAATAAACGGAATACCTAAACTGTCCAGAATCGTAAGCTGAAGAATATTCACCACCAGATACAGTCTTGCAGTGGCACCTACCAGTCGGGAAACAATAAAGATCCACGCTCCCGATTTATAAGACAGCTGACCCATTCTCTGCTGAAGATATCCATAAATAGAAGTCAGTTTCAGACGGTAATACAAGGGAAGAAGAACATAAGCCACCACCATATAGCCGATAAGATATCCCAGTGTGATCTGCAGATACCCGAATTTATCATTTCCTACTGCTCCCGGAACACTCACAAACGTAACACCGGACAGCGAGGTCCCAATCATCCCGAAAGCTACCAGCATCCAATTACTCTTACGGTTTCCGATAAAGAAACTCTCATTATCACTTCCTTTCCCTGTTTTGTAGGCTACCCACAGCAGGAGTGCGAAGTAGACGATAATAATAGACAGTAATATAATTGGAGACATAGTTTTTTCAATTAAAATTTTACAAATATAGTTTTTTTCTGTTCTGGTAAAAGAAAAAGCCTTTCAGATGTTAAACTCTGAAAGGCCTGTATCTCAAGGACGGAAATTAGGATCAGTTCACCAATACATCCTGCAGCTCCTCACTTTTCTGAAAACTTGCTTTGGCAAACGGACAGAGAGGAATGATTTTTTTATTGTTTTTCCTGGCAAAATCTACTGCTGCCAGAAGCATTTCTTTTCCTACGCCTTTTCCGTTGTAGGCTTCTTCCACCTCCGTGTGGTCAATGATGAATCTTTCTTCTCCGGCCCAGGTATACGTCATGAGCCCTGCGTGTTTTCCATCTATGAAAGCCTCAAAACTTCCGTGTTTCTCGTCGTTGTTTTGTTTTACTTCGATCATGTTATGAGAATTTTGTTAGTATTTCTATATCGTTAGTTAATATCTTGTGTACAGGGCAGGCATCGGCGATGGTATGCAGTCTTTTCAGCTGTTCGTCATCCAGAATACCTTCAAAGCTGATGTCTCTTTTGAAAATCGCTCTTTTCGTTAAAGGAAAATTTTCGAGTTCTACTTCTACATTGATGTTTTCCACATCCCATTCCTTTCTTTCGATGTACATTCTTAAGGTAGCTGCCGTACAGCTTGCCAGAGAGGTCGCTAAGATTTCCATGGGATTGAAACCTTTATTCTGACCTCCCTTATCGATGGGTTCATCTGTAATGATCTGGTTTTCGCCGGCCGTTACCTCAGTATAATATTTTGTTTTTCCTAAACTTGCTTTTACGGTTACCGCCATTATTGTTCTGTATTGAATTTATAACTTAATGCACCTGACGGGCATTGGTCTATCTGATTTTTAAGTTCTTGCGGACTTGCGTTTTCCGCTTTTATCCAGGGTCTGTCTTTGGGATTATAGACTTTGGGAAGCAGTTTTACGCAGACAGCCGAGTGGATACACTTCTGGGGCTGCCAGATGACAGTGATACTGCCGTTGAGATATTCGTGTGTTTCCATATCAATTTTCTTTTAGTGATTTTTCGATTCTTCGGTCCGGAATCAGCCATATGAGAGCCACGATATAATAAAAACCTATGGCAATATAAGGATAAAAAAATGAAACGGCGATTCCGAGAACGTAAAATATAATCGAGATATATTCTTTAAACTTTGAATGTATAGCCTCTTTCAGCATAGAACTTTCACCTTCGCACCGGACAATTACATGCTCCAAAATAGTGTAGGCTACAGCAGCCATGATAAGACAGATTCCATACGCCGCCACCGGATTTTTTGCAAAATGCGTAGTTCCTATCCATTCCGTAGCGATCGGCATCAGGGAAAGCCAGAACAAAAGATGAAGATTGGCCCACAAAATACTTCCGTTGACTTTTTTCACTGCCTGAAACAGATGATGATGATTGTTCCAGTAGATTCCTACATAAATAAAACTGAAAATATATGCGAGAACTCTTGGAATGAGCGGCTTGAGACTGGTCCAGCTGCTTCCTTCCGGAACTTTCAGTTCAAGTACCATAATGGTAATGATGATGGCTAAAACACCATCACTGAAAGCTTCCAGTCTTCCTTTAGTCATTGGTTTTAACCGCTTTTTTAAAGTTTCCTATCTTATCTTTAAGTTCTTTAAGCATCTCAGGATTAATAACACCGCTTTCCAGATCAAAATTTTCATAAAACTTGGGAAGCGAGAACGTATCCTTAATATCTGCTGCAAACTGAGGAAAAAACGTTTTGGCTGTATTCATCACATTCCCGCCGCCATAACCTCCCGGAGAAGTGCTCATCAGAAGCATCGGTTTGTTTTGAAATACCTTGACGTTGATCCTTGATGACCAGTCGAAAACATTTTTAAAAGCCGAGCTGTAAGATCTGTTGTGTTCTGCAAGCGAGCAGATGATCACGTCACAATCTCCGATCTCCTTTAAAAAGTTGTGGGCTTCCTCAGGAAATCCTTTCTTCTCAAGATCTACGGAAAAAACAGGCATGGTGAAGTCGTTGAGGTCAATCAGATTGATCTCTTCATCCTGAAAATCTTTCAGAACAAATTTTACCAGTTCCCTGTTAATCGAAGTGGAAGACGTACTTCCGGCAAATGCTAATATTTTCATGGTTGATGAATATGTTCTGATTGTTATTTTCTGTTCAAAATAGCCTTAGGAAGCGGAACGTATTCTTTGTCGTCGCCGGGTACCAAAGGAAATGCATTGTGGTTCTGATCATTCCAGTTGACTTTGGCCTGATCAAGCAATTCTTTATCTGAATTTACGAAATTCCAGAATATAAAACGCTCTTCATCAAAAGGTTCGCCTCCGAAAAGATAGGCAGTGCCGTTTTCACTCATATCAAATTCACATAGTTTAGTGTCTTTAGCGATCATCAGCTGTTTTGAACCGTAGGTATTTCCTTCTGTTGAAACTGTTCCGTCCAGTACATACATTGCTGCTTCACCGTAAAGGTCTTTTCCGATGCTGACTTTCTTCGCTTCTTTGGTTTTGATTTCGATGAAAAATAACTTGCTGTGAACAGGAACTGAAGAAGTTCTGCCGAAAGCTTCACCAGCAATAAGTTTATACTGAATTCCGTCTTCTTCCCATGTAGGAATTTCATCCGCTTCGATGTGATGAAAACTAGGTTCCGTCTGCTCCAGATGTTTTGGAAGACCTACCCATATCTGGAATCCGTGAAGTCTTTTATCGCTGTGTCTTAAATATTCAGGTGTTCTCTCTGAATGCACCACGCCTTTTCCGGCAGTCATCCAGTTCACAGCACCCGGTTTTATTTCAACCGCACTGCCAATGCTGTCTCTGTGAAAAATAGATCCTTCCAAAAGGTAAGTTAAAGTAGACAAGCCGATATGTGGATGTGGGGGAACATCCAGGTTTTGGTAGTCCTTCAGTTCTGAAGGTCCCATATGATCGATGAAAACAAAAGGTCCCACCGCTCGTTTTTCACGGAAAGGAAGAAGTCTTCCCACCAGGAAATTTCCTATATCTGCTGCTTTTTCTTCTATGATAAGTCCGATATTTGACATAATAAAGTAAATGTTTTTGAATTCTGTTTAAGCTGATTAATTTTTGAATCTGAGGTTAAAGTTTGTCGTAGCCTTCAAATTTTTCATCAACAATGCGTTTCCACTCAGGATGCTTCTTGATATAGGCAAAAACATAAGGGCAGAAAGGAAGAAGCTTTTTTTCATTCTCTTCAATATAAGCCAGTGTTTTTTCAACCACAGCAACGGCTGCACCCGTTCCCGCCAATTCAGGATCCGCTTCCGTATGAACCAAAGCGATCTGGTGACCCATTTCACGGTAATCAATAAATGCAAAATGTCCGTCGATTTCTATTTCAAATCTTGTTCCTGCTTTTACAAGCGGTATATTTTCAAATTCTGGTTTCATAAATTGTATAGAATAAATGTGCTGGCGGATCGCAAAAACAAAAAAAATCGACTGTTATAATGCTTTCAGTATTTCACTAAACCTTATAGGTTTCAAAAACCTATAAGGTTTGATGAATTAATTAAAACATCATATTTCAATTGAGCTTTGAGTCTTTGCGTTTCACCAAACACCATTATATAAAGTTACTAAAAAAGGGATAATGCAAGATTAAGAGAAATTTAAATCTGTTAATCTTCCAGATAACCGAACTTTCCGGTATTGAAATCTTCAAAAGCCTGCATGATTTCTTCCCTTGAATTCATCACAAAAGGGCCGTGAGGATAGATAGGCTCGTTGATAGGTTCTCCACTGATGATCAGAACTATTGAGTCTTCATGAGCTTCAATGCTGAACGTTTCGCCTTCATTTTTAAATAAGATAAGATGATCTGCTGCTGCTTTTTCCTCCCCGTTTACGATAATGCCTCCCTCGATAACCAATGCTGCCGTATTAAAGTTGGCCGGGAAACTGAACTCAGCTTTTCCGCCTGCTTTTAATTTAGCATTCATCATATGCAATGGGGTGAATGTCTCTGCCGGACCTTTGTGTCCGTTATATTCTCCGGCAATAATTTCCACTAACCCGTTTTCACCTAGATCAACACGTTCCATTGCTGAATTTTCAATCGCCTGATATTTCGGGCAGCTCATTTTATTTTTTGCGGGAAGATTGACCCATAGCTGGACCATCTGAAAAATACCGCCTTTTTTAGACCATTCGGTTTCGTGATATTCTTTGTGAAGAACTCCTTTTGCAGCGGTCATCCACTGTACGTCGCCTTCGCCTATGATTCCGCCGCCGCCGCCGCTGTCATGATGTTCTACTTTCCCCTGATAAGCTATTGTTACTGTTTCAAAACCTCTGTGAGGATGAACGCCTACACCTCTTGGTCTTTCCGAACCGTTGAAGTGGAATTTTGAATTGTAATCCAGCATAATGAACGGGTCCATTCTTTTCATATCCAATCCGTGTACCCCTGGTATAAAATTATGAACCCTAAAACCGTCCCCTACAAAATGGGCTGGCTTTGGAGATACTACGATTTCTACTTGTTTCGCTGTCATAATATTGTGAATTTTATATAACAAAAATACGATAGCGGGAAATCAGATACATTGATCTGTGTTAAGTTCGATGAAGGCTTGTCTGTTCTTATTCTTCCTTAGATTTCATATTCTTCCCATCCGAAATGTGAAGTCTTCTGAAAACAAAACCTGAGATAATGGTTAATATTCCTACAGTAAGGAAAGTATAGCGGAAAGCGTTGTGAGTTTCCCCTTTGATGAGGTCTGAGCTTTCAAATAATTTTAATACAATCAGTCCGAAAGCAATTCCGAAACCGATGGCCAGCTGCTGATTAACGGAAATTAATGAATTCCCGCTGCTGGTCTGGAAGTTTCTAAGATCCGCAATGGATATGGTATTCATCGACGTGAACTGGATGGAGTTGAAAAATCCTAATATGGCAATAATGGGGACAAACCAATATAAAGAGGTATGGATATCGGGAATGGCAAGAAGACAGATCAGGGTTCCGATGATGAAGGTATTCACCATCAATGTCTGTCTGTAGCCGTATTTATCTAAAATTTTGATCACCGATGATTTCCCGAATATAGCGGTCAGTGCCATCGGAGCAATAATCCATCCGGAAGTTACTGCCGACTGTTTGTAAGCGATCTGAATCATTAAAGGAAGTAAAAGCGGAACCGAGCTGATCCCTAATCTGGTAGCCAGGTTTCCGACAATTCCTACCCGGAAAGTTCTCACCTGGAAAAGGTCCAGCGGGAAAATAGGATTTCCTCCTCTTCTGGCATGTTTGTAATAGTAGTAAAGGAATAAAAAGCCCAAAATGAATACAAAAAGGACCGGACTTATATTTTGCATATCGCCGAATAGTTCCAGTGAAATAGAGAGCAGAAGCGATGCTGCCGCGAAGATTAAGAATCCTTTTAAATCAAAATCCACATCGGTGGATTTGTAATCCGGCATATATTTTAACCCTAAAACAATTCCTAAAATTCCAATGGGAATATTGATCAGGAAGATCCAGTGCCATGATAGATAGTCCACCATATATCCGCCGACCAATGGACCGAGTACAGGACCGATCAGTGCTGGAATAATGGCGAAGTTCATGGCTTTCAGTAATTCACTTTTATCAAAAGTTTTAATCAGTGCGAGTTTTCCTACCGGTGTCATCAAACTTCCCCCGACACCTTGAATGACCCTCGAAATAACGAGATGGGTAAGATTCTGTGACATGGAACAGAACAATGAGCCTAAGCTGAAGAGAATCAGTGAAAAGATAAATACTTTTTTTGTTCCGAACCGATCCGCCAGGAAGCCGCTGGCAGGCATGAAAACGGCCAGTGTCAGTACATAACTGATGATGGCATTCTGCATATTGAGCGGAGATTCATGAAGGTCCTTGGCGATGGAGGGCAGGGAAGTGTTCAGGATCGTGGAGTCCAGCATCTGCATAAAGATCGCAGTCGCCAGGATGAGCGGAAGTATTTTTTTTAAAGAGATCTGTTGCGGGTTTGTTTCTGTCATTCGGTGTAGACTGAAAATCTAATGATTTCCAGATTTGTTTTTATTGAAAAGAATACTGTTTTAAAGCAGTCTGATCCTTAGATAAAGAATTTCATATAAAATTAAAAAAGTCCTGTGAATTTTCACAGGACTTTTCAATTTATTTTCTAGGTTTTTCTACTCCTTTCCATTCGTTGCCGGCTTTTCTGTACTGGCTTAAGATGTAAGTTTTGAAATCTTTTGTTTTATACTCGATGTTATCGGTGTTCTGTTCGAACGGCATGATATAGTAGTAATCGATATCTGTTTTGTCTGATTTGTTTCCTTTTTTCACAGTCGGAACATATTTGGAAAACTTATAGCTTGGAAGATACTGTTTTAATCTTACGTAGAAATCTTTGTCTTCTTTTTCGCTAGGGATGATGTCTACAATATTTAAGTCATCTTTTTTCTTATCGATCCACAGGTAATAGGTTTTTTCTTCCCCTAAGTTTCTGTTTAAAGAGTTGAACGCAAACAATTCTTTAGGAACAAGCTCCTTGATCTTCTCAGGATCTACCCTTGTGTAGAATTGTCCTTTGGAAGGATCTACATACGTTTCAAGATTGTACATCAAAACCGAATTGTTCTCGAATTTTTTGTTCTTAAAGTATTGGTTTAAAGATAATTCAGCCGTTGCTCTAAGCTCTTTTCCTCTGTCGTCCAGTTTTTTGGTAGGATTCTGCGGATTTACTTTTTTCACGAACTCATATAAAACGATAGGTTTTACATCTTTAAGGTGAGGATACGTTTTAAGCTGCTCTGCTTTTACCAGCCAGTAGAACTGCTGATAATAGTCATCCTTATCCTGATCTTTTACAGTCTTATAAGATAAAGCAAGCTTTTTTGAATTTAAGTATTTGCCATATTTTCCCTGTCCAAAAGCAAAACTGATGGATAGTAAGGCAAATAAAACAGTAAGATTTCTTCTCATTTTTTTATAATTGATATTTTCGTTGTCCAAATATAATTATTTCTTAGATATTATTTTTGATTGTCAGTTAAATTATATTATATTATTAACGTTTATTCAAAAGAAAATCCCGTATTGCTACAGGATTGATAAAATATCGAAATCAGAAGTTAGAGATTAGAGGTTAGAAGTTAGAAGGAGACACGAGATTTCAGACCAGATTGAAATGGTCAATTGTGAATTTTGCTTCGCAAGTGAATGGTGAATGCTGGAGTCGAGAACCAAAAGCCAAGATGCTAGACTTTAGACATGTTTCGGGATACGAACTCCTAGATTCGAACCAGCAACTGTCAACTAGCAACCAGCAACTCCCTTACTCTCAAACCCTAAAACTCTCCGACACTTAAACTCTCCAACTACAACTCATCACGAACCATAACTCGTCTCATGCACTTTCACCGCTCTTCCGCTCGGGTCGTTCATCTTTTTGAAAGCTTCGTCCCATTCTAAAGCGATAGGCGTGGAGCAGGCTACCGAAGGTACGGAAGGTACAGTTGCTGCTGCCGTTTCACTTGGGAAATGCTCTTCGAAGATGGTTCTGTAACGGTATTCTTCTTTGTTCTGAGGGGTGTTGAGCGGGAATCTGAATCTAGCGTTGACCATCATTTCGTCAGTAACTTCTTTTTCTGCAACTTCTTTCAAGGTATCGATCCATGAATAGCCTACACCGTCTGAAAACTGTTCTTTCTGTCTCCATACAATAGAATCGGGAAGGACGTCTTCAAAGGCTTTTCTTAATACCCATTTCTCTATTTTTCCTTCTGCTACGTTGATCATTTTGTCTTTTGGGTTCACGGCCATGGCAATGTCCATGAATTCTTTATCCAGGAAAGGAACCCTTCCTTCAATTCCCCAGCTCATCAAAGCTTTGTTGGCTCTTAGGCAGTCATATAAATGAAGCTTGCTCAGTTTTCTTACCGTTTCATCATGGAATTCTTTTGCGTTGGGTGCTTTGTGGAAATACAGATAGCCTCCGAAAAGTTCATCTGCGCCTTCTCCTGAAAGAACCATTTTGATTCCCATGGATTTGATGACTCTTGCCAGAAGATACATCGGCGTGGAGGCTCTGATGGTGGTTACATCATAAGTTTCAAGATGGTAAATTACATCACGCACTGCATCGAGTCCTTCCTGAACGGTGAAATTTACTTCATGGTGTACGGATCCGATATGGTCAGCTGCTTTTCTTGCAGCGGCCAGGTCGGGAGATCCTACCAATCCTACAGCAAAACTGTGAAGTCTCGGGTACCAGGCTTCCTGAGTATCACCGCTTTCAACCCTCTGTCTTGCAAATTTTGCGGTAACGGCTGAAATAACGGATGAATCTAATCCTCCGGAAAGCAGTACACCGTAAGGAACATCGCTCATCAGTTGTCTGTGAACGGCGTCTTCAAGGCCTTTTCTTATTTTTGAAATATCGGTTTCGTTATCTTTTACGCTGTCAAAGCTTTCCCAATCTCTTTTATACCACTGCTGAAGATCTGTGCCGTCCGGACTGTATAAAAGATGTCCCGGCAGGAATGTTTCTATGGTTTTGCAGATGCCTTCCAATGCTTTTAATTCAGAAGCTACATAATAGTTTCCATTTTTGTCCCATCCCTGATAAAGAGGGCAGATTCCCATATGATCGCGGGCGATCAGATAGATTCCCTTTTCTATATCATAAAGGGCGAATGCGAAGATTCCGTTTAGTTTCTCGATAAAATCTTTTCCGTATTTCCCATAAAGTGCCAGGATCACTTCACAATCCGACTGGGTCTGAAATTCGAAATCAGGAAATTCTTCTTTTAATTCTCTATGGTTATAGATCTCCCCGTTCACTGCAAGAACTACTTTCCCGTCTTTGGTGAATAAGGGCTGCTTTCCTGAAGTAGGATCTACGATAGCAAGCCTCTCATGAGAAAATACGACTTTTTCATCCTGAAACACACCGCTCCAGTCCGGGCCGCGGTGACGGATCTTTTTTGACATTTCCAAGACCTGAGGTCTCAGTATTTCGGTCTTTTGTTTGGCATCAAACAAACATACTATTCCACACATATTGTTACTTATTTGAAACAAAATTAGCTTTGATGTTTAAAAATAACAATAAAAAATAGATAAAAGTTAATATTTTTAACTTAATAATTTATTTAAACGAAAAATATTAACTATTTGAGTCAGTTATCGCGTATTTAATTAATTTTTTTCGCTGTGGGAAAATAGGAGATATATCCTATACAAAATTAAAATGAAATAATTAATAATATATGGTAATTTATTATATGAATTTTAGCCCTTACTTTGTGGCTCGAAATAATTTTTTTTCATCATTTGTGTTTTTACCTTCTTGCAATTCTCTTTGCAAGAAGGTTTTGTTTTATTGGGATCCTAACAGAACTCCTGATACATTCCATGAACTGAAACTTTTGCCTTCTGAGGCTCCCTGAGGGATTTTTACCTGTATGGTGTGCGTTCCCGCTTTCAGATCTCCGAGTGGGATGAAATTTGGATTCGTAACCGTTCCGGGACACCAGTTGGATCGGCTGAGGTCTGATGAGGAAAGTCCGTCCGGAAAATTCCCCGATGCAGGGTTGTACAGGCGATAAGAACCACAATCTGACCTCCATGGAATAAAAGAAAACGTCATTTTTCCGTCTAAGAATACAGAATTTGTTTTCGGAACAAATTCATCTCCGTTTTCCCAGCCTCCGTGTCCGGTAGTGATGTATCTCAGTTGGGCATTTTTCAGATCCTTTTTTAAGGTGAATTCTACAAAAAGTCCTTTATCCTTATCGAACATGGTTGAATAATCCTGACCCGCCATTTCCATGATATTTAAAGTATTGAAAAGAGGAATGGCCGTATTGTTTTTATACACCGTCTGATCACTTTTATGAATGGTGATGTCCAGACTTATTGTATGGCCGCCTTTATCATAATTGCCGATAAAAGCTCCCACCCAAAGTTCTTTTTCGGAAAGAGACGGTTTTAATTCCGTGATATCCTGACGGTAAGGGCTCACCGTCTGCCAGTCTTTTCCTTTCAACTGAATATGATTGAATTTCTGGATTCCGAAAGCGGTAAAAAATCTCATCATTTCTACTGCAGGGCTGTAGTTTTCAGTAGCTGTTACTCCGAAATACTGCTTTCCGTTTCCATTGTCGTAAACAGGAAGCGTTTTAGCTCCTTTTTCCAGTCCGTCAAAAAAGGATGATGTTTTATCCTGAGGGATAAAAAATACGGTTCCCGTTCTGTCGTAAGCGTCACCATTGGATTGCTGCTTAACTTCTACAAAAATATTTTCCCCTTCCTTGATGGCAGGAAATTTTATTTTTTTAAGGATAATGGTTCCGTTGGCGAATTTTTTTACGTTTTCATTGGATTTTGATTGGTCTGAAAAATTGATTGTTTCATTCTCGAAAACCTTCAATGTGGTAAAACGACTTTTCCAAAGCAGGTCCTTATATCCTAAAAGATCGGTAGATGGTACGGATCCTTTTATAATGGTATCAATGTCGGTTTTCTTTATTTTCTTAATCGATGTTGCGGTGATCAGTGAATTTTTATTTCTTTCAATTTCTAATACAAAACCTAAATTTTGTCCTAAAACAGACGGACCGCCACTGATCTTTAAATCTTGAGTGTACCAAACTTCGATCGTATTGGAATTGATCTTTGTAACCGCTTTTTTACAGGTATAACCCAGTATTTTTTTTGTTTCATTGGTTAGTTCGAAGGATTGTTTTCCGATGGATTCTGCATCTGAAGAGGATATGATTTCTCCCGGTTTCAGGAAAGCATAGGATACAACGGTATTGGAAGGTTTTTCGACTTTGATGATTTCATAAGGATAATCGTTTTTCTGCTCCCGGATCTTATTATTCAGAATAAAATTTTCCTTCGCATCTGCCCAGACAAGGGTAGGGGACTGTTCCGTAAGAATTTTTCCATTGGAAGAGCTGGTGTATTGAATCTCATAAGTTTGTGCATACGCCATACAGCATAAGAATAAGGCGAAGAAATTGAATAGCGTTTTTTTATACATAATGACGGGGTTTCTGCAGAAATAATTCTAATATTTATGCTAAGTTCTACTGAGTTTTAAACGGTTCTATGTATAATATGTAGGTAATAAAGAGACAAATGTTACGTTGAGGTTAAAATAATATATATGAGGCACTATTTAATGCTTTTGATTTTTATTCTTTTTTCAAACTTTTTTTCGGCACATAAACCGAAGGTAAAAGTGGAGAATTTTGGAAATGTAAAAACTTACTATGTATCTGAATTTAATTTCAGTGATGCAGTAAGCAGTGAAGAATTGAAAATTCAAATTTTAGGAAAGCTTTCTGAAGATATTGCTAAAAGGTTAGGATATAAGGATACTCTTTTGATTGAATATAAGGTTAGGTTTAATGAACGAATGGATAAGTTAGCTATACTCGAAAGTGAAAATTCACATTATAAGATTCCAGGATTGGTGGAGGGGAATATTCTAAAAAGCAACGGATCGGGTTTGGCAGTCAGAATTATAGATACAAAAATCAATGTTGATGAAATATTAAAACTAGTAGAGTATACGATCATTAATAGAAAACAAATAAATAAGTATCTCAACAATGTTAAGTTTTCATATGATGAAGAGAATAGTATTGATGTCTGGGCTAATTCTGAAGAATTTATCAACACAATTACTAGAAGGAAGTCAAAACTGGTTGAAGAGGTAATGGATAAAGCTATTGTTCTATTGGCTAATCGATATCTACAGACAGAATTATTCTGGAAAAATAATGAATTTGTTTTCGGAATAAATACTGTTCCATCCTCTGACCGAAACTATATGAGTTTTGTAAGAGAACAGTATAAAGTTAAAGATTTTAAGTATTTTGTAGATTCTCCTTTATCAGGTTTCTTTGTGATTTCTGATGAAAAAGATAGATTAATACATTTTGATGGGATAGAAGAAAATACAGGAATGATTTTGGAAATTGGAGAAAAAGACAGAACTTATCCTTTTAATATATCGAAAGACAGATTTAAAGGAAAAGTTATTTTATTTAATAATGGATATTATTTTTACGTATATGACATCAATAAAAAAACTACCCTAAAAATAGAGTAGTTTATATGTTTTATTTTGATCTTAAATTAAGAAATTCTCTCGATCAACGCCATATAGAATCCATCGTAACCATGACTAGGCATTACTTTGTCATCTTTAACCATTTTGTATCCCGGGTTGCTTTTCAAAAATTCTTCTACTTGCAAATTATTCTCAGATGGTAAGATAGAACATGTGGCATACACCATTTTTCCACCTACTTTAAGCATTTTGGAATAATCCTGAAGGATTTGCTGCTGTTCTTTTTTGATTCTGTCGATAAAATCCTGATCAATTTTCCATTTACTGTCCGGGTTTCTTTTTAAAACACCAAGTCCTGAACAAGGTGCATCAATAAGAAGTCGGTCCACTTTATCATGAAGACGCTTGATCACTTTATTGTCAGAGATCATACGGGTTTCGATATTGTGTGCGCCCGCTCTTTTTGCACGACGTTTCAGTTCAGCCAGTTTCCACTCGAAAATATCTAAAGCCACGATCTGACCTTTATTTCCCATCAATGCAGCTAAGTGAAGTGTTTTTCCACCTGCACCCGCACACGCATCTACCACTCTCTGTCCTTCTTTTACATCAAGGAAATACCCGATTTTCTGTGAAGAAGCATCCTGAACTTCAAATAAACCTTCTTTGAAAGCAGTGGTAAGAAAAACATTCTTCTTTTCTTCAAGCTGTACAGCATCAGGGTAATTTTTTACCGTATACGCTACAACACCTTCGTCAGAAAGGTCAGAGATCAATTCTTTGGGAGTTGTTTTTAAACTGTTTGCTCTTAATACTGTTGGAGCCTGCTCATTTAAAGCGTGCATTTCTTTTTCCCATCCCGGACCTAATTCTTTTTCCAGAGTTTCAGCCAGCCATTCAGGAATGGAATGCTCGATAGCTTTTGTAGGAACGGTATTCTTTTTAAGCTTAGTAAGAATATCTGCGATTTTGATACCGTCAAATTCCTCAAATTTTTTGTAATTGGTCTTGCTCCAAAGCAGGTACGCAATCATCAGTTTATAGATGTTGGTAGGTTTTACACCCTCACCCATATAATATTCAAGACGTTTTTTCCAGCGGATAATATTATAGAAAATCTCAGAAACAACGGCTCTGTCCTGGCTTCCCCATTTTCTGTGGGCTTTTAATAGTCTTTCGATAACCTTATCGGCGTATTTATTTTTCTCGAAAAATGTTTCCTGTAAAGCATCGTGAATTCCGATCGCTAAGTTTCTGTGAATAAGTTCCATAAATTTGCTTCGCTGTTTGAATCTGCAAAAGTACGAATTATAGTTGAGAGTTGAGGATCGGGTTGATGAGTTTGAAAGTAACCTAGTTGCTGGTTGAAGGTTGCTGGTTCAAAACTCGAAACTCGTATCCCGAAACATGTATAAAATCTGGCATCTACCATTAACAATTCACTTACGAAGCAAAATTCACCATTGACGTCTTCATCTCTCAGTCTGATGTCTCGTGTCTGAAATCTCAAGTCTAAAATTTCTTTTTATCTCAAAAATCCTACCTTTGCAAAAATCAAAAATATGAGTGATACTGTACTTTGTCCGAAATGCGGCTCTGAATTTACCTATCCAACAGATAATATGATGACCTGTTCACAATGCTTTTATGAATGGAGTCCTGAAGAGACGGTAGCTGAAACAGCCGGTGAAGGAAAAATTCTGGATTCGAACGGAAATGAGCTTCATGACGGAGATTCTGTAGTAGTAATCAAAGATCTTCCTGTGAAAGGTGCTCCAAAACCGGTAAAAGCAGGAACTAAGGTTAAAAATATTCGTTTAAGACCGGATAGTGACCATAATATCGACTGTAAAATTGATGGTTTCGGGTCTATGGCTCTGAAATCTGAGTTTGTAAAGAAAGCGTAGGCTTATTGCAAAAAATAAAAAAAGGAAAAGATTGGACAGTGTAATCTTTCAAAAAGACTTGATTGCAGGGAGGTGCTAATGTCCGTCTCAAGGCAGAAAGAGAATTAACCAAAAATTTCCTTATGCTGTGGAAATACAAATGTAAGAAAAAGTTTTAAACGGCTTCTTAGATTTGTATTTTTTTTATCCACATATTAACAATAAGTGTAAGAAAATGTAGGAGTTATGAGTTTTTAATGATGGGTTTTGAGTAATCAGAAGGGTGAAAAAACTGATCATACATTGGCTCATAATCAGCTCAGCCACTGCTGTGGTTTCCTGCTTTTAAACAAATGAAATCTTACTATTTCCTTCTAATTTCTCATCCGTATAGACAATAAGTTCTTTACTGTAAACTTTCACTTTATTCCAGTAATGATTTCCGGCAAATCTGCTCTCCACAAGATCGGCTTCAATACCATATTCAGAAATTTTTATTTCTTTTGGATAATATGAAAATTTAGAAAGCTGAAATTCTGCTTTTTCCTCCTCAGTGAAAATATTGACTTCCCCAAAAAGTTTGGCGACATAAGAATTGTAAGGATGTTTGTACGTTTCTTCCGGACTGTCGTTCTGGATCAGTCTTCCGTCTTTCAGAATAACAATCTGGTCTAGCCATGGCATGATGTCCTGAAGTTCATGGGTGGAAATAATCAGGGAAATCTGATGCTGTTTCACGTATCTGAAGAGTCTTTCGCGAAGCTCTATTTTTCTTGGAAAATCCAGATTACTGAAAGGTTCATCTAAAATAAGCAGTTTCGGAAGTACGGAAAGGGCTCTGGCAATGGCAACCCGCTGCTGCTGGCCACCGCTTAGATACTTAGGAAGAACGTGAGCGAATTCCTGAAGGCCTACCACTTCCAGAAGTTCCATCACGGTTTCTTTTTTCTGAGTTAAATTGATATTGGAAATAAATTTACCTACATTTTCGGCAACGGTAGCGTAGGGCATCAGGTCAAAATTCTGGGCGACCAGTTTCATCTCGGCTTCTCCGGGAACAAGATTTCCTTTAGGTCCTAAAAGTTGCTTTCCGTTAAAAATAATTTCGCCGCTTTCCCAGTCCAGAAGGCCATAAATCAGGTTGAGCAATGTAGACTTTCCACATCCGCTTTCGCCTGCAAGAGCAATGATTCTGCCTTCTTCAAAACCCAGATTAAGGTTCTGAAACAGGGGATTATCTTTAGTATGGGAAAAGTATAAATTGTTTATTTCTAATAGCATAATACAAATGTAAGGTTTTTATGAAAAAATAAAATTTTTTATTATATTAGCGGAAGTAATAAAAATATATCAAAAATGATAAAAAAGCTGTTTTCTTTAGCTATTCCTGCTTTATTTGTGGCGGCTGTAGTGGTTTCTTGTAAAAAAGATAAACCGGTTACAAGCGAAAGCAATGAAGTGGTAACTACCAAAGACGGAAACCAGTATACGCTGGATACATTAAACAGTAAAGTGGAGTGGAAAGGATATAAAGTATTCAAGTCTGAAAGCACAAGCCATTTCGGAACCATCAAGTTTGAAAGTGGGGATGTGACGGTAAAAGAAGGTAAGCTTGAAAGTGGAAAATTTGTTGCTGATATGGCTTCTCTGACGTCTGTAGATCTGAAAGACGATGCTGAACAGTTAGGAAAACTGAACGGTCATCTGAAGAGCGGAGATTTCTTTGAAGTGGAAAAATTCCCGACGGCTTCATTTGAAATTACAAAAGTGACTCCGTCTACAGAAGGAGATTACAATACGCTTCTTGATGGTAATTTAACGATCAAAGGCATTTCAAAACCGGTTCAGTTTAAGGCTAATGTTTCTGTAAAAGACGGAGAAGTAAGTGTAGCTACCGAGCCTAAGGATATTAAAAGAGAAGAGTTTGGCGTGAAGTTCCAGGCTCCTGCTGAAAACGGGGTGATCAAGGATGAGGTAACTCTTCAGATCAGCGTTAAAGCTTTAGAAAAGAAATAATTTTTTTATTTAAGTGAAATAAGTGATTGAAGTCTGCCTCCCATAAAGGGGCAGATTTTTTTATCACAGATTCATTATTAAACTTAAAAAACGTATTTTTGCAAAACATTTTGAAAGGGTAAAACAATGATAGAAAAGATAGAAGAACTACTTACCGAAGTAAACAGCTTCAATGCTACGTCTAAAGAGGAAATTGAAAACTTCCGAATTAAGTATAATGGTAAAAAAGGTGTTCTGAATGATTTTTTTGAAAAATTTAAAGAAGTTCCAAACGACCAGAAAAAAGAATTCGGACAGAAGATCAATTCTTTGAAACAGGCTGTTGCAGGAAAACTGGAAGATCTTAAAGATTCTTCCCAATCTGCTATTATCACAGAAAAAGAAGATCTTACAAGACCTGCTTTTCCATTGGATCTTGGGTCCAGACATCCGATCAATCTGGTGAAAAACAGAATTATTGAAATTTTCAAATCAATTGGTTTCGCAGTAGCCGACGGTCCTGAAATAGAGGATGACTGGCATAATTTTACCGCGCTGAACCTTCCTGAGTACCATCCGGCAAGAGATATGCAGGACACTTTCTTCATTGAGCAGAATCCTGATGTCCTTTTAAGAACGCATACGTCTTCCGTACAGATCCGTTATATGGAAGAAAATCAGCCGCCAATCAGAATTCTTTCTCCGGGAAGAGTATTCAGAAATGAGGCTATTTCTTCACGTTCACACTGTATATTCCATCAGATCGAAGGTTTGTATATAGATGAGAATGTAAGTTTCGCAGATCTTAAGCAGACGATCCAGTTCTTTACGACTGAGCTTTTCGGAAAATCTAAGATCAGAATGAGACCTTCTTATTTCCCGTTTACGGAACCTAGTGCCGAGATCGATGTATATTGGGGATTAAACTCTGAAACCGATTACAGAATCACAAAAGGAACAGGCTGGCTGGAAATCATGGGTTGCGGAATGGTAGATCCTGCCGTTCTGAAAAACGTGAATATCGATGCTGAGAAATATTCAGGATACGCTTTCGGAATGGGTATTGAAAGAATCACCATGCTTCTTTACCAGATGAGCGATATCAGAATGTTCTTCGAAAATGATATCAGAACTTTAGAACAGTTTAAATCACTATAAAAAATAAACCTCCGGAACTTCCGGAGGTTTTTGTTTTTAATTACTGACCTAAGAAACAAAACGTAATTAAAAACGATTTTATTGAAAATTTACAACGTGTATTGTATTATTCATGGGCAGAGAAGTATAAATATGGATTCTTATTTTTCTGAAACTCTGTTACGCTGAGTGGAGTCGAAGCGTTTCATTATATTTCGGATTCATCTGTATAAATTCTTATATCTGCTGTTATTAATAAGACAACCGGAAGTTGACAAGTATTACATTACTCAACATAAAAAATACCGGTAAAATTACTTTACCGGCATTTTTATATTTTTGAAAATTGATTTTATCTTTTATTTAAGGTACTTTAAAGGGTATTTCACATTTTTAAGATCATCAATACTTGCTTTCAGGGATCCTACAGCCAGTTCGGCTTTCAGAAGCATTGGGATATGGTTCGCATCATTGGTCACCCACATCGTTACCCCTTCTTTTTCCTTGAAAACCCTTCCGCTTTTTACGGACGGAATAATTTTCAGGCAGTTGATCGTCCCGAATTTTGTTTTCAGATCTTCATTGCCCGTTACTTTCAGCTGAAACGGAAACATTTCATCATCAATCCAGACATTCATGTTGATCACGGTTCCTACTTTCAGCTCGCTTGTACTTTTACTTCTCAGATAATAAAAGCAGGAAAGCATATCCTGAACTCCTTTGACGGATTTCAAGACCTTTGAGCCGTTGGCAGGTGTCTTTTTATCCGTTAATATTAAAGTATGGTTATCGTGGTTAAAAACAGTCTCAAAATGCTGGCGATAGCTGCCTTCACGTACATTTCTCACATAAAAGCTGGGAAGCCCGGTATCTGTATTGATAAAACTTTCATAAAGATCTTCTACTTTAAAGAAGGCTTTTACAGCTCCCGTAGTCTGTCCTGTGCCTTTAACGTAGAGATGGGGTGCCCCCATATAAGTTGTTTTTTTGGCGGTTAGGTTAGCGGTTCCGGCGTTCAGTATTCCGTAGTGGATTCTGAATGTAATAGACTCACCGTCAGCAATATTATCGATCTGAGCATAACTCAGGAGGAACGTAAATACTGCAAAAAAACTTAAAATTTTCTTCATGATATGACATTTAACAAAAACACTGCCAAATTTAAGATTCCTATGCATTGACCGGGATTTGATAAATCTCAGGTTTTTATTTAGAATCAATTAAATATGCTTCGCATTAAAATTAGTAAATTTGCAGTTACATGTATAATTAAATTATCTTATTATTATGATAACCACTGATATATTGATCATAGGTGCCGGACCTACCGGGCTTTTCGCTGTTTTTGAAGCAGGTTTATTAAAAATGAAGTGCCATATTATTGATGCACTTCCACAGCCGGGAGGGCAGCTAGCTGAGCTTTATCCTAAAAAACCTATTTTCGATATTCCGGGATATCCTTCTGTGAATGCAGGAGAATTAGTAGATAATTTGATGGAGCAGATCAAGCAGTTCCAGCCGGGATTCACTTTGGGAGAAACTGCGGTTTCTTATACTAAGGTAGATGATGAATGGTTTGAAGTGATCACCAACAAAGGAACGGTTCATAGATGTAAAGCGATTGCTATTGCCGGTGGATTGGGAACTTTTGAGCCTAGAAAACCTACTTTCGAGAATGTGGCTGACTATGAAGAAAAAGGTCTTGAATATTTCGTGAAAGAACCTGAGCATTTCAGAAACAAAAAAGTAGTGATCGCCGGAGGTGGAGATTCTGCTTTGGACTGGAGTGTTTTCCTTTCCAATGTTGCAAGTGAAGTGACTTTGATCCACAGAAGAAATGAGTTCAGAGGAGCTTTGGATTCTGTAGAAAAAGTTCAGGATCTTAAGAACCAGGGGAAAATCAAGTTAATTACGCCTGCAGAAGTGACCGGTATCAAAGGTGACGGAAAAGTAGAAGCCATTACGGTAGAAATTGAAGGGCAGGACGCTTACGATATTGAAACAGATTATTTCATTCCTTTATTCGGACTGACTCCAAAATTGGGTGAGATCGGAAACTGGGGACTGAATATTGAGAAAAATGCAATCGTTGTCAACAATGCGCTTGATTATCAAACCAACATCGATGGAATCTACGCAATCGGAGATATCAATACCTATCCGGGTAAACTGAAGCTGATCCTTTGCGGTTTCCACGAAGCGACTCTGATGTGTCAGAGTGTTTACAACAGACTGAATCCAGGTAAGAAATTTGTACTTAAATATACGACAGTAAGCGGTGTAGACGGATTTGACGGTAGCCGTAAAGAAGCAGAAAAGGCAGTTGTGAAAAAAATTGACTAATTTTGCACTATTATGTCAGATATTAATATAAAGATCACCGATCGGGAGGGGATCACCCATGATGTTGTAGCACCTACAGATATGTCTATGAACCTGATGGAGATCATCCGTTCTTATGAATTGGCGGAAGAAGGAACTATCGGAGTTTGTGGCGGAATGGCGATGTGCGCCTCTTGTCAGGTATATGTGATCAATGATCCGGGCCTGGAAACTATGGGAGATGAAGAAGATGCCATGCTGGCGGAAGCTTACCACGTAAAAGAAAACAGCAGACTGGGATGCCAGCTGCATATGATGGATTCCATGGAAGGTCTTGAGGTGGCGATTGCTCCTTATCCTTAGAATATATTTTTTAATCTTAATATAGAACCCGTACGAAAAATTCGTACGGGTTTTGTTTTACAGTATTAATTATTATTTTATTTTGAATAACATTTCTCTTCGTGAATGATTATTGTATCTTTTTTTATGATTTTAAAATAAGGTTCTCCATTATTTTTTATGAAATAATCACCAGGCTCAATTTCTTTTTTATAGAAAGACCACCACCTATTACCATCAGAGCATTCACAATGTTGAAAAGTTTCAGGATCAGTTCCTATTAATTTAAATGTTCCTGTATGTTCAATTTTTTCTACCTTAATTCTGCATTTTTCCTTTTTGATCCTTTTAATCCTAATTTTGCAATCTTCCGTAAAGTAACGAGAGAGGGTTGGAAGAATAAAGACAAAGGTTATAAATACAAGAGCAACTCCTATCATTTCCTTATTAACGTTGTAGTTATTCATGTAAAAAAATATAAAAGAGCTAAACTTCATCCTTAGAAATCCATTTCCCTACTGTCGGCGCCTCATAATTCCTCATTTTCTCCAAAAGCTCATCAATGTTATCACTTATCAAAAGCATATCACGATTCACCAGCTTTAAAAATCCCTTATCTACCATTGTCTGAACCAGTTTTATCAGATCATCATAAAATCCGTCAATATTCAGAATCCCAATCGGTTTTTTATGGAGTCCAAGCTGCGCCCAGGTGATCATCTCAAAAAACTCTTCCAGAGTTCCGTAGCCGCCGGGAAGAACGATGACACCCTCACACAGATCATTCATCTTTGTTTTTCTTTCGTGCATGGTTTCCACAATGATCAGCTCGGTGAGGTTTTTATGGGCGATTTCTTTGGATTGCAGGAAGTGGGGGAGAATTCCCGTAACCTTTCCTCCTGCGTTTAAGGTTCCGTCTGCTACAGCTCCCATCAGACCTGTGTCTGCACCGCCGTAGATCAATTGTATGTGCTGTTTAGCCAGTGTTTCACCAAGCAGGAAGGCCTGTTCTCTAAAAATATCATCTGTGCCAAAACTTGAGCCGCAGAATACAGTTATACTTTTCATTGTTGTAAATCTTGTTGAATAATTTTTTGAACCATTAAGACCAATGAAGTTATTAAGGAAAGTTAAGTAAAATATCAAAGATATTTTAAGCCTAATATCTGTAAATTCTTAATCGTCTTAACGACTAAAAAAAACTTAATGGTTCAAATTAAAAATATCCAAAATCATACGACTTTGGATATTCAATATAGTAATTTTATCTTCTTATTTTAAAGGAATATTCGCTAAAATGTCTTTAGTGAAACTCCAGAATTTCTGAGCCGAAGGAATATTTGCTTTCTCATCCGGAGAGTGTGCTCCTCTGATCGTTGGTCCAAAGCTTACCATTTCCATTTCAGGATAATTGGCTCCGATGATTCCACATTCCAGTCCTGCGTGACAAGCAACCACGTGAGGCTTTTCTCCAAACTTTTCGGTGTAGATTTTCTCCATCAATTGTACAATCTCAGAACCAGGTTTTGGTTTCCATCCAGGATAAGAACCACTGAATTCTACCTTCATTCCTGCTAATTCTGCTACAGATTTTAACTGTTCTGCCACAGAATATTTAGATGAATCTACCGATGATCTGGTAAGGTTTAAAATTTTAAGCTCACCGCCTTTTAATTCCACTCTCGCAACATTGTTAGATGCTTCTACAAGATCTTTTACATCCGGACTCATTCTGTAAACCCCATTGTGAAGAGATTTTAAAGTAAGAATGATCTTCTTTGAATCTTCCTCGGAGATGGCTAAGTCAGACGTTGTAGAGTTTTCAATATTGATATGGAGACCAGGTTCTACCGTAGCAAATTCTTCTAAAATATCTTTTTTAAGAGCAGTTGCCGCTTCGATGAATTCCTGGGCATTTCGTACGGAAATAAGTGTTGCACCTTCTCTTGGAATGGCATTTCTCAATCCTCCTCCGTCTACAGAGATCAACTGGATATTTTGATTAGCTAAACCGCTGTAAAGAAGTCTTCCCAAAATAATATTGGAGTTTCCGAAACCTTTGTGGATATCCATTCCTGAATGTCCTCCCTGAAGGCCTTTCACTTCAAGTCTTACAATCTGTCCTTTTGCGGCTTCTGTTGTGTAGTTTTGAGTAATCGTTACGTCTACACCTCCAGCACAGCCGATATCGATCTCATCATCCTCTTCCGTATCAAGATTTAACAGGATTTCTCCAGTCAATTGTCCAGGCTTTAAACCTAAAGCACCTGTCATTCCCGTTTCTTCATCAATTGTAAAAAGCGCTTCCAAAGCAGGATGTGGAATATCTGAACTTTCCAGGATAGACATGATCGTCGCTACTCCTAAACCGTTATCAGCACCTAAAGTTGTTCCTTTTGCTTTTACCCAGTCACCGTCAACTTCCATTTTGATCCCTTCCGTATCGAAGTCAAAATTGGTATCGCTGTTTTTCTGGCATACCATATCCAGGTGAGACTGAAGAACAATAGACTTACGGTTTTCCATACCTGCCGTAGCCGGCTTTCTTATGATCACGTTTCCTACTTCATCTACGGTAGTTTCCAACCCTAAATCTTCACCAAATCCTTTGATGAAAGCAATCACTCTTTCTTCTTTTTTAGACGGTCTTGGAACTGCATTTAGCTTGGAGAAATTTTTCCAGATAATCTGCGGTTCTATATTAGATAATTCCATGAAATTTTATTTTTATCAAAATTACAAAATAAAAAATGCTTCCGTGAATCCGAAAGCATTTTTATAAAGAGTATAAGGGTAAATTTATTTTTCAGCCCTTTCGTTTTTCTAGCATCCACATTCTCCATAAATAGGCATCGTTTCTACAGTACCATCCGGTTTTTCAATCGTGAGTGTACCTTCGAATAGTAAAGCTTCTTCGTGCTTTATTTTTTTACCTTTTACAGAGATCTTGTAATTGTCGCTTTCAATTTCTTTGGTCAATTCCTCATCCACTTCCATGTCGCTGGAGGAAATAAGATTCATCGCGAGTCTTTTTCCATCCAGTTTCATATAGGCTGTTTTTCCGGCATCATCTGCGTAGATGTACTTTTCTGCTTCAAATTCGGCTTTATTTCTTGCAAAATAGCACGAGCATTCTTTGATCTCTTTCGGAAAAGGAATAATGTCTACCTGCACCTTTCCTGATGCAGCATTGGTTTGAGCAGAATCCTTAACAATGTTCAAAGAATCTGTTGAAGCTTTGTCTTTAACGGTTTCTTTATCTTTTTTACATGCGGTCAAAAGGAGCGCTGAAAAGAAAATGATTAGATATTTCATTGTCTGGGGTTTTGTTGTTTTAGCCTCTTGCTCTTTCCAGGAGAACCATCATCAGTAACGATAGGATCACTAAACTTTCGTCTTCGTCATCAATATCAATGACTCTGTCAAGCTGGAATCTTCTTCCGAAGAATGAAGGCATTTTTTTTAGTTTAAAATATTCCTTTCCATCCATACCTCTTACCGTATAAGCCGGATTAAGAAAGTATCCTGTAAACATTCCTATGATTGGAATCTCGCTTACCATTCCGTCAAAGAATTTTGTCCATCCATTATCCTCTGTAACGATGAATTTAGGTTGGTCGTTTGAATCCAGAATGTCATAGGTAGATTTCCAGAGAGAACGCATTCCTTTTCTGGCCAGTCTTCCGTAGTTTTTGTTATCAGTAAGATCATTTAAAGAATAAGAAGCATTGAAATCAATCCATTGGTTGGCTTTGATTCTGAAAAGCTCCTTAGTTTTGCTTTCGTCATTGAAAACAATCACATCTTCCTTCAGTTTGAACATTTTCTGACGTACATAAGCAACATAGTTCCCGTTTTTGTCAGTAATATTGAAGTCACTCGATAGAGTGGAGATCTTAAATTTGAAATCCAGAGGATAGTTTAGATTTTTAAGTGCCATTTAGTTTATTTTTTTCATATTAGAACCCCAAAGATAGAGGTTTTTTTAGAATGTTGGGGGAGATTTTAGACATGAGATTTCAGACACAAGAAATAAGACTTTAGGTAAGGTTGAGATTTTGGTTGGAAAATATGAATGGTGAATTTTGCTTCGCAAGTGAATTGTTAATTGCAAATGCCAGATTTCGAACCTCAAATGTGTTTCGGGATACGGGTTCTGAGATTCGAACCAGCAACTGTCAACTAGCAACTCTCTTACTCTCAAACCCTCAAACTCAAACTCGAACCCCGCAACCATATCACCCTCAAACTCCTACCAACTCTCAACAATATTCCTTATTTTTGTCCTATGGATTACCCTAGTAAAGTTTTAGCAAAAGCCGTAGACGAAATTTCAGGGCTGCCCGGCATCGGCAGGAAAACAGCTTTGAGATTAGCGCTGCACCTGTTAAAACAGCCCAGTTCCAGAGCGGTAAGTCTTGGAAACTCATTAATCAACCTTGTTAACGAAATAAAATACTGCAAAGAATGTCACAATTTTTCAGATTTTGAAGTATGTGAGATCTGCAGTAATGAAAAGAGAAACAGCGAAGTGATCTGCATCGTTGAAGATGTACGTGATGTCATTGCGATCGAAAACACGGGAAAGTTTACAGGGAAATATCTGATCTTAGGCGGCAAGATATCACCGATGGAAGGAGTAGGGCCCAATCAGCTGAATATTCCAAGTATTGAAAGAAAAGTGAATGAGGGCGGAGTAAAAGAATTTATTTTCGCATTAAGCGCTACGATGGAAGGTGATACTACAGCTTATTATATTTACAAGAAATTTAAAAACTCCAATGTTAATTTTTCAAGTATTGCGAGAGGAATTTCAGTAGGAGATGAATTGGAATATGCAGATGAAGTATCTTTGGGAAGATCTATTATGAACAGATTGCCCTACAACGAAAAGGATTAAATATGAAGCTGTCGATAATTATTGTTAATTATAATGTCACCAGGCTGTTGAGAAACTGCCTTTTGTCTATTCAGAAATATACGGAAGGGGAGAATTATGAAGTGATCGTTATAGATAATGCGTCTACAGATGCTTCCTGGGGTGATCTTATCCCGGAATTTCCCAAAGTACGTTTTATATCTTCCGAACATAATGACGGTTTCGCAATAGCCAACAATAAAGCGATCCATACCGCAGCAGGAGAGTATGTTCTGCTTCTCAATCCGGATACTGAACTGGAAGGGTATTATATGAAAGATCTTCTGGATTTTGCTGATTCTAAAGCAAATTTCGGATGTCTGGGCGTAAGAATGCATGATGCAGAAGGGGTTTTTCTTCCTGAAAGCAAGCGTTCTGTACCTGATATGTTCAATTCCTTTGAAAAACTGTTTACAAATTTTAAAAGAAGCAATTCTAAATCTTACTACAGAAGTGATATTGAGGAAACTGCCGTTGCAGAAGTAGATGTGGTGACCGGAGCATTTCTATTGGTCAAAAAAGATATTTACAAAAAAATCGGGGGGTTGGATGAAACCTATTTTATGTACGGGGAAGATATTGACCTCTGTTATACATTGTTGAGAAACGGCTACAAAAATTATTACTACGGAAAAGCTTCTCTTCTTCATCATAAAGGGGAGAGTACGATTAAAGATGAAGTGTATCTTAACCGGTTTTATGGAGCGATGCAGATATTTATTGATAAATACTACAGAGAATCCAAACCGATGCAGTATTCGTTCTTAAAAGCGGGTCTGAAGCTTAGACATAAGATTGAGAAAATCAAGCTAAAATAAAAAAAGCAGTTCAATTGAACTGCTTTTATTGTATATAAGATGGGTCTGTTATTATTTAGCTGGAGCTACAGGTGTTGTCTGAGCCGGAGTAGTAGTCGTAGCTGCCGGAGCAGTTTGCTTAGCCGGAGCTGTAGTTTCTTTCTTCAATGGCTGCTGCTGTGCAGGAGCTGCTGTTGTAGGTTTACCTGTGATCACAACGCTTATAAGAATAAGAACGATGATTACTGCGCCCAGAGTCCATGTTGATTTTTCCATGAAATCATTGGTTCTCTGTACTCCAAACTGTGCAGGTGATGCACCTCCGAAAGTACTGGAAAGACCTCCTCCTTTAGGATTTTGAGCCATAACGATGATTACCAATAAGATGCTGGCGATCATAATAAGAACCATCAATAGTATAAATATAGTATCCATTAATTTTGATATCTTTTTGAATGGGCAAATTTAATCTTTTTTTACCGAATGACAAAGAAGATCGCGGTAAATGTTAGTAAAAATAAAAACGGCAGCCGACGCTGCCATTTTTTCTATAATAAAAAGACGGTTCTTATTTAAAATCGGAATCTTTAGCCTGATTCACCTCGCGGGATTTTACCGTCAGGTTGATATCCATTCCACCCATATTCTGGATGATCGTGAATGGAAACTTTACACCTGAAACATCTTTGTAATCTGCAAAGCTTGTAGGAATAGAACCTCCTTCGCTGGATTTTGTTTCCCCCGTTTTAAGTCCTGTTTTTACACTGTAATAATAGGTGTCTTTTGGTCCTTTTACGACGTAAGAATCTTCGTTGTTGTACTTTTCGATTCCTGTTACTTTGTAGTCGGCAGATTTAGCAAAAGCAAGTTCCGGGAACAATTCCGGATCAGTCATATCAGCCTTCTGCTTGTCGTTTAAAGGTATTTTCTTGCCCTGTCCTTCCATGTAGCCTTCTTTACCATCAAAAACAATCTTTTGTACCGTATTACCCATCATTTTCATATCCATTAGCATTTTTCCGCCTTTGGCCTGAACCAGTTTCATATCCATTTCCATTCCCTGAACCTTTGTAGAAGCATCAGTAGTAATGGAAGTGATTTTCTGAACCGCTGCCAAACCTCCGATGGCATTGATGTATTTATCAGCAACAGAGGCCGTGGTTACCGCTGCATCTACTTTCTGTGCAGTAGCTTTTGCTACAGGATTAGCCTGTTTGTCGAAATATTTTACTGGATAGCCTAATTTTTCAAGTCCTTCAGAAATATCAGACGCTTTACCGGCGATGAAAATTCTGCTCTGGTTAGGAAGGATATTCGCTTTTACTGCATTGGAAATATCAGCAGCCGTTACTTTATCTATTGACTTTAAATAGTTGGTATAGAAATCAGAAGGAAGATCCTGAACCTTTTGATTTAATGCAAATTTAGCAATCGTTTCAGGCTTTTCTAAGGACATGATGAAAGAACCTTTCAGTTTAGCTTTCGCATTTTCAAGTTCTTCAGGCTTTACTGTAGAAATAGCATTAAGTTCATTCATGAATTCCTTAACTGCTTTATCAGTAACTTCATTTCTTACGCTGGCATCAGCCGAGAATTCGGAAGAATATTTATCGGCACTGATGCTTGAGTAAGCTCCGTAAGTGAATCCGTTTTTCTCACGAAGGTTCATGAAAAGTCTCGCTTCACCACCACCACCTAAAATGTAGTTGGCCATAGTAGCCGCGAAGTAATTAGGATCCTTCATTTTAAGGTTGTTCAGGTTGCTTACTGAAACCACAGACTGTACCGCTGAAGGTACATCTACAATATTAATTTCCGTTTTGGCAACATTGGCTGTAGGCTCCAAAGGAACGATAGTTGTGTTCGCTTTCTTCCATCCGCTGAATGCTTTTTCCACCAAAGGTTTGATCTGATCAAATTTCACATCTCCTACAATCACTAAATAAGCATTGTCTGGAGCGTAATATTTTTTATAGACATTTTGTACGTCAGCCAGCTGAATTTTGTTGATAGATTCTTCAGTTTCAAACTCACCTCTTGATGTATTTTTACCATACATTAAGGCGTTGGAAACTTTTGAAGCGATGGCGGAAGCGTTTTTTTCTTCAGCTTTTAATCCTTCCAAAGCTCTTTCTTTTGAATTTTGAATTTCTTCAGCAGAGAATTTAGGATTAATGATCGCATCGGCCATTAAGCCCAATACTTCAGGAAAATATTTGGAAAGAGAATTCGAAGCTGCACCATTGGAAGAAAAGTTCAGGTTAGCGCCCAGATAATCTACTTTTTTATTGAAATCGTCTTTGCTTAAATTAGTGGTTCCGTTTTCAAACTGTTCAGCCATGATAGAGCTTACTCCGGTTACACTTCCTTCGTTGAAGGGAGGTCTGTCCATAGAAAGCGTCGTGTTTACTCTTGGTAGTTTGTTGTTTTCCACTACCATTACCGTTAGACCGTTGCTCAGTTGAAACGTTTTTGGTTTTGCAATGTTGATCGCAGGAGTAGGTCCCGGTTTCGGCATTACGTTAAGGTCAATTTTTTGTGCTGAAATCGTTCCTGCGAAAAAAAACGCTGCAGCTATATATGTTAATTGCTTTTTCATTTGTAAAAATTTAATTTTTAATAATCATTTTAAACCTGAAAGTTTTCAATGATTACTTTTTTTCAGGAACGTAATTAATGATGACTCTTTGATTGGAATTCAAATACTTCTTAGCCGCGTTCTGCAGATCCTGTCTGGTGATCGATCTGTAGATGTCAATTTCCTTATTGATCAGATTGGTATTTCCCATCAATACGTGGTTCGTTGCCAGTGAAGCAGCAATTCCCTGAATACTTGAATTGGCATTCACAAACTGATTCTCATACTGATTCTGAAGTTTCTGATAATCTTCCTCTGAGATCAGACCTGTCTGCAGTTTTTTGATTTCAGCATCAATGTCAGCTTGTAAAGTCTGTTTTGTAGTCTGTCCCATCGGGATTGCAAAGAATGCGAAAATACTGTAATCTTCAAGCCCCTGGTTGAAAGCCTGTACAGCAAGTGCTTTTTTATCCTGATCAACTAATTTTTTGTATAAAACTGAAGATTTACCGTTGCTCAGATAAGACGAAAGCATATCAAGAACGTAAGCGTCTTTCTCTTTGTTAGCCGGAGTTCTGTACGCGAAAATATACGCAGGAAGCTGAATATTCGGATCCGTAGCCGTTACTTCTTTTTCCTGAGTGATAGGAGCATCTTTCGGGAAGTCTTTTGGATAAAGAGTTCCTTTCTGAATGCCTCCGTAATATTCCTGAATCCACTTTTTAGTCTGCTCAGGCTTGATATCTCCTGCAACCACTAGTGTAGCGTTGTTCGGAACATAGTATTTTTTATAGAAAGCTTGGAATTCTTCAAGTTTTGCAGAGTTAAGATCTTCCATAGAACCGATGGTAGGCCAGTTGTATGGGTGATTGGTAAATAAGTTTTTCTGAATCGTAGGGAAAAGATTTCCATAAGGCTGGTTGTCCATTCTTAATCTCTTCTCTTCTTTTACAACCTCTCTCTGAGTATCTACTCCCACCTGGTTGATAACTGCGTGACGCATTCTTTCAGATTCCATCCAAAGACCAAGCTGTTCGTTGTTGGAAGGGAACGTTTCATAATAGTATGTTCGGTCATTCGTCGTGTTAGCGTTATTTTGACCTCCGTTTGAAGAAACGATTTTGAACCATTCACCTCTTTTGATGTTGGGGGTTCCTTCAAATAAAAGATGTTCGAAGAAGTGGGCAAAACCTGTTCTTCCCTTTACTTCATCCTTCGCACCTACGTGGTACATTACCCCTGTAGTAACTACCGGCGCAGAATTGTCCTGATGAAGAATTACGTGAAGGCCGTTTGGCAGGTCATACTCTTCGAATTTAATTTGCTGTGCATTCAGGATCATTCCGAAGAAAGATGCTGCTGCCACAGAAAGAAGTCGCTTTTTCATAAAGTAGAAATTGTTTTGTATCAATTAGTAGGACAAATACGGTATTTGTTACATAATTACTCTACTTTTTTTTATTTTTTTGTTTATTTGTAAACCCTTTAACTTCACTATGAGAATTTACTATACTCTACTTTTTCTTTTCTCCTTTTTTCTGATGCAGGCACAGGAAATCATCAATAAGGATGCATTGAAAAAATGCAGAAAAGAATGGAATAAAAAGATCTGCCTTTCCGATGAAGACGGGGATGGAATACTTTTTTATCTGGATCTGTGTCCTAAAGAGCTGGGATCCCCTGAGAATAAAGGCTGTCCATGGCCGGATGAAGATAAGGATGGAGTTCTTGACAAAGATGATCAATGTCGGGAGGTCGCAGGACCCATTGAAAATAATGGCTGTCCGTGGCTTGATACCGACGGAGATGGAATTTTCGATAAAGATGATGCCTGTCCTACGTTGCCGGGAATGGTGGAAAATCAGGGTTGCCCTCCGCGTAAAAGAGACTGCGGAAAACTGTATGAGGAAGAAAAAATACGCTACGAAAAAAACGTTGAACACCTTAGTGAAATGAATTTCGATAGTCTTTTTGATATGATCTGTCAGGATCCGGATTTTAAAATATTCTTTTTAAAGCCTAAAAAAGTTCTTTTTCTGAGAAAAACCCTCAGTGGTGGCGGACCTGAATGTGGAAATGATCCTTACTACGACTGTAAACACTACGAAAAAAGAATAGAGTGGGAAATTTTTAATAAACTTTGGAACAGGAATAATTTCGCCAAATTCAGAAAGAAAACAGGAAACGGGATTATTATTCCCGTATCGGCCGTGTTTGGAGGTGAAAAGTTTTTTTTGGGCTGGGGAAAAGAAGAAAATGATTTTTTCGTCACTACAGGAAGTCTACCTTTTTATAAAGGAAAAATAACTGATGACGGAAAGGAAAGCAATTTTTACTATGTAGCACCTCAAAAGCCACTCAAAGAATTATCGATCGTCAGAAAAGATAATAAATTTTTTGATCTGCAGGAAGTTAGTTTTGGAATTTCTATGGTGGCACAATATGATAAGGATTTAAAATTAGGTTTGCTTATTATGCTTAGTTTCTCGAATCCTAAATCCGGATACTTTTCACAACCTGTAAAATATTATCAATACAAAAACGGAAAATGGACGGTCACGAAAAACTTTAATGATTAAACTCATTCTGATCCGGCAGATTGCCCATCTTAATTTTTTTACTTTCTATAAATTAAACTCATAATTTGAATTGTCCTTTGAATACATTAATTTTGTGTTCCCAAAATTTTTTTGCAGTATGGATTATCTGAAAGGACTCAATGAATCACAATATGAAGCCGTTACCTCTCTACAGGGACCTTTGATGGTACTTGCAGGAGCCGGTTCCGGAAAAACACGTGTGCTGACCATGCGTATTGCCCACCTGATCCACAACGGTGTGGATCCTTTCAATATCCTGGCCCTGACGTTTACCAATAAAGCCGCCCGCGAAATGAAAGACCGTATCGCCAAAGTGGTGGGAGACAGCAATGCAAGAAGTTTATGGATGGGAACTTTTCACTCCGTATTTGCAAGAATCCTGAGAATTGAAGGTCATTATCTGGGCTATCCGTCCAATTTTACGATCTATGATATGCAGGATGCCCTGAATGTCATCAGAAAAGTATTGAAAGACATGAACATCGATGCCGATCTTTATAAACCTAAAAAAGTTCAGGCAAGAATTTCAACCTACAAAAACAACCTGATTACGGTAAAAGCTTATTTCAACAATCCTGAGTTGATGGAAGCTGATGAAAAAGCGAATATGAAATTCATCGGACAGATCTACCAGAGATATGTAGATGCCTGTTTCAAAAACGGAGCGATGGATTTTGATGATTTATTGTTAAAAACCAACGAATTGCTGACCCGTTTTCCGGAAGTGCTGGCCAAATATCAGGACAGATTCAGATACATCATGGTAGATGAGTACCAGGATACCAACCATTCCCAGTACCTTATTGTAAAAGCGTTAGCTTCGAAATTTGAAAATATCTGCGTGGTAGGAGATGATGCACAGTCTATTTATTCCTTCCGTGGGGCCAATATCTATAACATCTTAAACTTTAAGAAAGATTATCCTGATGCGATCACGGTTTCTTTGGAGCAGAATTACCGTTCCACCCAGAATATTGTGAATGCAGCCAATGTGGTCATTTCAAAAAACCTTCAGCAGTTCAAGAAAAATGTTTTCAGTGACAACGAAGAAGGCGATAAGATCAAAATATACCGTTCTCTTTCCGATGCCGATGAAGCCAATTTCGTGGCCGGAAATATCTGGGAGCTTAGAAATACGGACCAGAGAAAGTACAGTGATTTTGCCATTTTATACAGAACAAACTCACAGACCAGAGCATTTGAAGATGCGCTGAGACGTAAAAATATTCCGTACAAGGTTTACGGAGGACTTTCTTTCTACCAGAGAAAAGAAGTAAAAGACCTTATCGCTTATCTGCGTCTTCTGATCAATGAAAATGACTCGGAAGCCCTGATGAGAATTATCAATTATCCTACAAGAGGAATCGGTGAAACGACCCAGAATAAGCTGATTGTTTTTGCAGATTCTCATAATGTGACCATTTCACAGGTATTGAGTAATTTACCAATGTATGCGCCTCAATTGGGACTGAACAATGGTGTTTTAACCAAACTGAATGACTTCTGGTCCATGATCAAAGCGTTTCAGGTATTACTGAAAACCGATACGGCGTATAGCGTTGCGATGGAAGTAGCCAAACGAAGCGGTCTGATCAAGTTTTTAAAAGACGACCAGACTCCGGAAGGAATTTCCCGTGTAGAAAACGTGCAGGAATTAATGAACTCTATGCAGGGATTCATTGAAGAACAGATTCAGCTTGAAGACGGTGATCCGAGCCTTCCGAATTTCCTTGAGAATATTGCCCTTTCTGCAGATACTCAGGATAAAAATTTAGAGGAAGATATGGTTTCGTTAATGACGATTCACCTGTCAAAAGGTCTGGAATTCCCTGTTGTACATCTGGTAGGGCTTGAAGAAAACCTTTTCCCGAGCTTTATGAGCTCTGCAACCAGAGAAGATCTGGAGGAAGAAAGACGTCTGTTTTATGTAGCACTGACGAGAGCCGAAAAGCAGGTCTTTTTCTCTTATGCAGTTTCCCGTTTCCAATGGGGAAAAATTACAGATGCGGAACCTTCAAGATTCTTAAGTGAAATTGATGACCAGTATATTGAGTTCTTAAACCCGGCTCTGGAAAAGAGATTCATCAATAACACCGGAATCAAATCCAATATCTTTGATGAACATCCTTCAGAACAGAAAGCATTCAGAAGAGTTGAAAAGAAAACCATTGATAAAGGTGACAGCTCAAAACCTGTACCGGAAGTCAGAAAACTAAAACCGGTAAGTACCGCGAAAATTATCAATCCAAGCGGAGCTTCTTCACAGGACATTGAGGTAGGGGATAAGGTGAGACACGACCGTTTCGGAATCGGGGAAGTTTCTTTCCTCGATGGTACGGATCCTCAGAATATCAAAGCCAAAGTGGTTTTCATTCATGAAGGAGAGAAAAACCTTATCCTGAAGTATGCGAAGCTTACGAAAATATAATAATTAATTGTTCAGCGGAAAAGCTGAAGATAATATTTTAAAACGGATTCTATTTGGAGTCCGTTTTTTTTATTTAAACACAAATGACACGAATTTTTTTCACGGATAACACGAATATCTTTGGCGGCCTTAGTTCCATTTGTGAAAGTATTTGTGTCATTCGTGTTTAAAGTAATAGACCAAAACTATCTTAAATTTTCATAAAATTAAAGTCTATTAATTTTGTAGACTAATGAATTAGTTTTACATTTGCCACTCAAAAAAACATAAACTATAAATTGATGTAAGGGTATGAAAAATAAAACGACTATCGTATCAGCTTCTGTTCTTTTTTTCCTCGGAACCTATGCGTTCGGGCAGGAAAAAGAAAAAGACAGCGTGAAAACCAATAATGTAGAAGAAGTTGTGGTATTGGGCTCAAGAGCCGGTGCACGATCTAAAACTGACAGCCCGGTTCCTGTGGATGTCTTCAATATAAGAGAATCCTCAGTAGTTCTTCCACAGTCCAGTATAGGACAGATTTTAAATGCGGTAGCCCCGTCTTTCACTTCTACTATCCAGACGAATTCAGACGGAACGGATCATTTGGATCCTGCTCAGCTGAGAGGATTGGGACCGGATCAGGTATTGGTTCTGGTTAACGGAAAAAGAAGACATACCTCAGCATTAGTGAATGTGAACGGAACTCCGGGAAGAGGAACCGTAGGAACGGATTTGAACTCAATTCCTTCCTTTGCTTTAAACAGAATTGAAGTCCTGCGTGACGGTGCTTCAGCTCAGTATGGATCTGATGCTATCGCCGGAGTGATCAATCTTGAACTGAAAAAAGACATCGGAAAACTAACCGGACAGGTAAGCTATGGTGGGAATTTAACACCAACTGCCAATGACCATACCGGAAATTTCGACGGACAGAATATTCAGGTTGACCTTAATTACGGAAATAGAATCGGGAATAAAGGAGGCTTCTATAACATCACCTGGTCTTCGCAGTTCAGAAACCCGACCTCAAGAGCCGGAGCTGAAAGCGGAACCATTTACAATGCCTACAATGCCATTGAAAGACGTGCTCTGAATGATGGAATCAATTTATCTTCCCTTTTTTCAAATATTAATAATGTACCGAATTCCCAGCAGCTTATCAATTACATACACCAATATGCCCAAGGCGTAAGCTATTTTTCTCAGGATCTGCAGAACCAGATTCAAGGGGCAAACAGCATTGGTGTTTTGCAGGGACTTTTGAAAGGTGATTTTACCGATCAGGAGCTTGCATACAGAGGGCAGGAAAGAAGAGATTTCAACATGCAGGTGGGACAGTCGAAACTGAACAACCATCAGCTTTTTGCTAATATCGAAGTGCCTATCAATGATAACTGGAAAGTATATTCTTTCGGTGGTTACAGCTTCAGACACGGAACTTCAGGAGGGTTTTACAGAAAACCAAATCAGAGCAGGACGTTTACGGGACTGTATTCAGATGGTTACCTGCCTCAGATCGGAACTGATATCCAGGATCTGTCGCTTTCCGCAGGAATTAAAGGAAACTGGGAGGGCTGGAATATTGATTTAAGCAATACATTCGGACAGAATTCATTCAGTTATAATATTCAGAACACAGGAAATACGTCTTTACGTTTTGCTTCCCCAAAAGAATTTAATGCAGGCGGTTTAAGATTCTCCCAAAACACAATCAATTTAGATTTTTCTAAAAAATATGACGTCTGGAGCGGAATCAATGTAGCTTTTGGAGCGGAACATCGTTATGAGAATTTTAAAATAACCCAGGGTGATGAAGCTTCGTACACCACTTATGATGCCGCAGGAAATGTGTGGAATAATAACACACCGAGAGCTACGGATTTCTTTGGAAATGCACTGCCGGGAGGATCGCAGGTTTTCGGAGGATTTAAGCCGGTGAATGCGATCGATAAAAACAGACAGGCAGTAGCCGCTTACGCAGATGTTGAATTTAATTTCACCAACTGGTTATTAGTGGATGCGGCGGCGAGATATGAAAATTATTCAGATTTCGGATCTACTTTTAATTATAAATTAGCTTCAAGAATCAAAGTAGCTCCCAATTTTAATGTAAGATTGGCAGGTTCTACCGGATTCAGAGCACCTTCTATTCACCAGATCTATTACAATGTGACCTCTACTTTGTTTACCAACAGCCAGCTTCTGGAAGTGGGAACATTCAGTAATGATTCACAAATTGCAGGACTGCTGGGAATGCCGAAACTGAAGCAGGAAACTTCTAAATCTGCCAGCGTAGGATTTACGTACAGAATTCCTTCTGCGAGTCTGACCTTCACCGCAGATGGATATTTTACCAGGATCAACAACAGGATTATCCTTACCGATCAGTTCTTAAGAGCCGACGTACCTGCCTCTGCACAGGCCGCTTTTGATGCACAGGGTATTAACGGAGCTCAGTTTTTCACCAATGCCATTGATACCGAAACAAGAGGTGTAGACGTTGTGATTTCCCATAATGCAAGATTTTCAGGGATAAAACTGGATAACAATTTTGCAATTAACGTAAGTGAAACCAGAAAAGTGGGAAATACCCACTCTTCAGGACTTTTACAGTCTCCTAATCTTGAGAAAATCTATTTTTCAGAAAAGTCAAGAGTATACCTGGAAGAAGCGGTTCCCAAGGTGAAAGCCAGCTTATCCCATACGCTTTCATGGAAAAATGCAAGTGTGTACCTTAGAAATACCTATTTCGGAAAAGTGACGGGTGCAGATGTAATTGATGCGAACGGTGACGGAATCATAGGGTTTAATGAGCACCAGCAGATCGGAGACAAGATCATTACCGATCTTTCACTGGCGTATCAGTTTACAAAGAATGTAGGACTGACCATTGGGGTCAATAATCTGTTTGATATTTATCCTGATAAAAACCTTCCGGCATCTACCAATAATGACCAGTTCGTTTATTCACGTTCTACGTCTCAGTTTGGACAGAATGGAAGATATGTATTCTCACGACTCAATTTTAATTTTTAAGTGATATCAAAAGCGGATTCAAATTTTTGAATCCGCTTTTATTTTTAATTTATTTCCATGTTTTCAGCTCATAGGCGCCTTCCCAGAAATGGAATTCCATTCTCGTGGACATGATAAAAGCTTCGGTCATTTTCTCTCTTGTTTCCTTTGTGCTGTTCTCAGCCAGTCGGTCACAAATCGCAATAGCCTGATCTACGGCAACAGAAAATTCCTCGCCTCCATACGTATCAATCCACTTTTGATAAGGATTGTTGATCGTGTTTTGATTGCTGTAAATATAATCTCCGACCTCTCTGTAGATCCAGAAGCAGGGAAGGACTGCTGCCACTGCAACTTCTACAGATTCCAAAGCTGCCGTACTTCTCAGGAAGTGAATATAATGATGACAGGCAGGTTCCGCTACACCTTTATCTGAAACTCCAAAATCTACAAAATAAGATTCGTGCAGTGCATTTTCCACGACAATGGCATTTTCAGCAAACCGCATAAACGCAAGTACATCCTGAAGATCCTGAATTTTGGCAGCGATCAGCGAAAGCGTTCTCCCAAAATGTTCAAGATATAAAGAATCCTGAGCCATATAAAACCTAAATTTCTCCTGCGCTAAAGTTCCGTCTGATAATTCTTTGATAAACGGCATGTCCAGAATAGACTGATAACGTTGTTCTATAGCTTGCCAGGTGTGTTCAGACCATTTCATTTTTAATGAGTTTTTGAGGATTAAAAAAGTGATTGAGCGGACCGTTTCCATGTCCTGTTTGTACATCTTTTCCGTTTTCTATAGCTTGATAAACGTAGTCTTGTCCCAAAGAAACGGCATCGTATAAAGTGTTACCCTGAGCCAGATAGGATGCAATGGCAGAAGAAAGCGTGCAGCCTGAGCCGTGGGTGTTGTTGGTGTTAAATTTCACTGTCTCGAAAGAATAAAATTTTTCATTTTCATCATAGAATAAAGACGTGATCGTTGAGGTTTCCTGATGTCCGCCTTTCAAAAGAATGCTTCTGCAGCCCAGTTTTTTGATTTCTTTTCCGGCAGCATAAAGATCTTCAAGAGTCTCGACTTTCATCTTTGCTAAAATGGCAGCTTCGTCCATATTAGGGGTAATCACATCAGCAATCGGGAAAAGTTTCTCCGTAATGGCTGCTATCGTGTCTTCTTCAATCAGTCGATGACCACTTGTGGCGACCATGACTGGATCAAATACAAGCGGTATTTTTTTATACTTTCCTAAAGTTGAAACAATGGTTTCGACCAGTTGTGGGGTATGAACCATCCCGATTTTTATAGCATCCGGAAAAATATCATCCAGAATAGCTTCGATCTGATCGGCTACAGCTTCTACCGGAATAGGATATATTGTTCTTACACCCTGCGTATTCTGTACAGGTAAAGCCGTTAATACAGACGTCGAGAAACATCCTAAAGCAGAAGCCGTTTTAATATCTGCCTGAATGCCTGCACCGCCGCTTCCGTCAAACCCGGCGATCGTTAATACCGATGGATAGGTGTATTTTTTCATTTTAAAATTTCATTTTTTAATTGATAGGCTGCTTTTTGAGGATCAGGAGCACCACAGATCGCGGAAACTACGGCAAGACAATCTGCCCCTGCCTTCATGACCTCCTTTGCATTTCCTAAATGAATATGACCGATGGCTACCAAAGGTTTCTCCGTAAGCTGTCTGATCGTTTTAATTCCTTCAAGTCCCCATTCTGTTATGGTATCGGTTTTTGTATCGGTTCTGAAAACGGGACTGATTCCGAGATAATCGGAAACGGTTGTCTGTTCATTGTCTAGCTGAGAAATATATTCAATGGAGTAACCAATGATTTTATGGTGGAGAAGAGGCTGTTGTCTTAAATAAACGGGCGAAGCATCGCTATTGCCCACATGAATGCCTGCTGCATTGACCTTTTCTGCAACCTCTGTATTATCGTTAATGATGAGTGGAACTGAATATTTATCTGTCAATTCAATAAGCTGTTGAGCTTTTGCAAGAAAGGAATCTGTACTGCTGTTTTTTTCTCTCAGCTGAATCATATCAACTCCTCCGAGAATAGCCTGTTCGGCAACCTGCAGGAAATTTCTACCAGCACAATCAGCCTCAGAAATGACCAGATAAAGCTGATATGGAAAAGGATTTAAACTCATCTTCGCTCTATCTTTAAACGGGTGGAAAATTCCTGTTCAGTGATTGTATACAGATTATCGATGAGGTTCACCTGAAGACTTCCCGGACCTTTGCTTTCCTCAGCAGCCAGTTCTCCTGCAATCCCTATGAATGCCATGGCAGCAGCTACAGCCATTACTTTATCTCCTGTAATTCCTATAAATGCACCGATTAAAGCTGTGGCAGAACATCCCAAACCGGTTACTTTCTTCATAAGCGGATGTCCATTTTTAATGAAAATTTCCTGTTGGATATCCAGAATAATATCAGTCTCACCGGAAATACAGACAATTGTATCATATTGATTGACGAGACTTCGTGCGGCATCTATAGCTTCATTACTCTGTGCAGTGCTGTCTACTCCTTTGGTAACGGTGGTATTGGCTTTGGCCAGCGCAATAATCTCAGAAGCGTTTCCTCTGATAACGGTAGGCTGATATTGTAAAAGCTGATGTAAAACTTCATCCCGGAAAGAAGTAGCTCCGGCGCCTACAGGATCTAAAACCCACGGTTTTCCAGTTGAATGTGTCGTTTTAGCTGCCAAGATCATAGATTCCGACCAGTATTCATCCAGCGTACCAATATTAATCACTACGGAATGGGCGATGCCAATCATTTCCTGAATTTCAGATTTTGCGTGCGCCATAATAGGAGAGGCTCCTGCAGCCAAAAGGGCATTGGCGGTATTGTTCATCACCACATAATTGGTGATATTATGAACCAAAGGAGACTGTTGTCTGACAAGCTGTACCTGTTCCCAAAGAATTTTTTCCATGATTATCATTTAAAATAAAAATAGCTTCAGGAAAAATCCAAAACAAAAAGTACACTGTCAACAATGTCATTTTGCTTTTCCCTACGTCGGTGTTAGCCGTATCAGGTTCAAAGGGACTCTCTCAATTCATTTTCAGAATACCCCTAAAGCAAAACAAATGTATAAAAATTATCAGAGCAGGCAAAAACTCATAAGGATTATCTTTCTACAAGCTCTTTTACAGGCTCTCCGTAATAATCCGTCACGGTGGTTTTGATCTGCAGAAGCTGATACCATTTGATAAATGCCCCAATGAATACAATCAACATCAGAACCATAGCTGTTACGGCTAAAGCTGCCAGCAAATACTGTTCTTTGGGAAGATAAATAGCAGTGACCTGGATATAACCTGCCCAGAAAGTAATCCCGGCCATAAAAACTCCCGGAATGGCTGAACATAAGGCATATTTCCCCCTGTTCATCCGGATCAGCATCGTTGTACAGACAATAAGTCCGCAAGCAGCCAATAGCTGGTTACTGATTCCAAAGAGCGGCCAGATACTGCTGACATTCCCCGTAAATACCAGATAACCCCATGCGAAAGTAAATAAAAGACTGCTGATAATAATTCCCGGAATCCAGTTCTTATCGTTAAATTTAGGAATTACAGAACCCAGCATTTCCTGTAAAAAGAAACGGCCCACTCTTGTTCCTGCATCAATGGCAGTGAGGATAAACACGGCTTCAAACATGATGGCAAAATTATACCAGTAAGCCGTCAGCTGATCCATGTACGGGATTTTATTGAAAATATGAGCCATTCCAACAGCTAAGGAGACCGCACCACCCGTTCTTCCGTGAAGCTCAATACCTATTTTCTGTGAATAATAATCGATGTCTACACCGTGAAGGGAAGGATGTGCTGCCAGGAAAGCATCATAAGATTCCTTCGGAGTATTGATGGCAAAATAATCACCGGGCATTAACGTACAAGCTGCGATCAAAGCCATTAAAGCTACAAAACCTTCTACCAGCATCGCTCCGTACCCTACAAAAAGAATTTCTTTTTCTTTGTTAAGCATCTTCGGGGTTGTTCCCGTTGCAATCACAGCATGGAAGCCGGAAATAGCTCCACAGGCGATCACAATGAAAATAAAAGGAAGTACAGGCCCACCAATGACAGGCCCACCACCGTTTACAAACTCTGTAAGGGCCGGCATCTGAATCGTAGGGTGAATCACAATCACACCGACAGCAAGCATAATGATGGTTCCTATTTTTAAGTAGGTTGAAAGATAATCTCTCGGTACCAGAAGCAGCCAAACCGGAAGTACAGAAGCCAGGAAACCATACAGCGGAATAGCAATAGAAATGGTTTTTATATCCCATGTAAACAGGTTATTCATCGTTTCGTTTTGCATTAAACTATGTCCCCCGATAATTCCTGCCACTAAAAGAATACCTCCTAAAATACTAGCGAAAAGTACACTGTTTTTTCTGTATCTCATGATCAATCCCATGATCACCGCAATGGGCATTGTAATCACAACGGTAAAGAGTGACCACGAAGCTTCGTGCATCGCGTTGATACAGGCTAGTGATAAACCGGCCAGCGTAAGAATCAATATAAATAAAATGGCAAAACCGGCCACCGTTCCGGTAGTTTTTCCGATTTCCTTGGAGGCAATGGTAGCAAGACTTTGTCCTTTATGTCGTACAGAAGCAAATAAAACGACCATATCATGCACACCGCCACCCAATACACATCCTATCAGGATCCATAAGGCACCGGGAAGATACCCAAACTGGGCAGCCAGAACAGGTCCTACCAAAGGTCCTGCGGCAGCAATAGCAGCAAAATGGTGTCCGAAAAGAACATTTTTATTGGTGGCCACATAATCCTTACCGTCTGCAAATTCTACTGCGGGCGTTGTGTTTTTATCATTAAGACGAAGTACTTTATTGGCAATGAAAATACCATAAAATCGATAGGCGATTGCAAAAATCAAAACTGACACGAAGATCAGAGTAAGTGCATTGGTGTTATTCAGAAAATCCATACCATTTGTTTTTTAAGAATGAATAATTAAAAATATTGTACATTTTGTTAAGAATAATTTAAACAAAAGCCAAGTTAATTATTTTACGCATAAAAAATGATGATATGTATACTAATATAGCAAATTTATATTTTGCACTTGTGTTTTAAAATATATAACATTGAATTACAATGTGTTGAGTTATATTTTTTATTGAAATGTATATCTGGTGTTATTTTCTCTGAGAATCGATAAATTCCACCATCTGATCCGTCAGCTTATCCATATAAGCTTTATCCGTGGTTCCGAAACCATGAGTACCATCTTCCACAATAATCAGGCTGTTCTGAACATTTTCCCGATTGAGTTTTCTGTGCAGTTTTTTAGACTGCTGCATCGGAACTACTTTGTCTTTATTTCCCTGCATAATCAAAGTAGGGACACCGCCTGAAACATAGGTCAGCGGAGAAATCGTTTTGAAGTAGTCAATTGTTTTTCTTTTTTCCTTTTTAATGTCATATCCGGAGAGTCCTCTTACAAGGTCTGTTCTGAGGTCAACAATTTTTTGAGCTGCCAGACCAAAAAAGAAAACCGGAACTTTTCCAAGTCGTGTATGAAGAAGTTTATTAAGATCTGAAGGTCCGTAGTGATCTACCACATAATTGACCTTTGCGGAATAGGAAGAAAGTTCCGGGCTTCCGGGAAATTCATTATCCGGAGTATAAGCCGCAAGCATGGAAAGATGAGCTCCAGATGAAGCTCCGAAGAATCCGATATTATCAGGATCAAAATGATAGGCTGCTGCATTTTTTCGGACCCATCTCACCGCATCTTTGGTATCCTGCAAAGGAAGCGGAAAGTGAATGCTGTCATTCAGGAGGGTATAGTCGATGCTGATAACCGCATATTTTTTATCAAGAAGTTTAGAAATGAATGTTTCAATATAATTTCCGTCTCTTACCGTTTTGTCTCCTTTTACCCATGCACCTCCGTGCACATAGATGACCACAGGTATTTTTTCGCCGGAAACATTTTTCGGACTGTAGACGTCAAGTGAAAGAGGGCTTCCTTTTTCATTGGTTTTGTAGACTATATTTTCTGTGACTGATGATAGGGTTGGGAGTAGGGTGCTTTTCCCGGTTTTGGGCTCGAGCTGGTTTTGTGAATAACCTAAATTAAATAAACTTAAAGAGAAAACAAAAAACAGGTTTGTGAAAAACCTGTAGATTGATATGTTGTTCGTTAATGATTTCATAGGATACTTTTTGTAGTGGAGTGTTATTTTACTAACTCCTCAAAAAGTTTACCAAAAGTCTTTTCCAGGTCTTTAGATTTTCCCGGATGAGGTCTTGAAGTCTGAACGACGGAGCTTCTTACAGCCGTAAGCCAGCGGAACCGTTCAGGAATATCCATCAGAGCGATAGGGCCTCCTTCTTTGTCGCCGTTTGCAATTTTCTGGAAGCTTTCAAGATTCTGGATAATGTCGTCGTAATCAATTTTATTATGCATCAACTTAAATTTATCCGGACACAGATGAAATTCCACGCGAATAAACTTCTCTTTTTTGGAGAACATCACGAGTCCGATGTTGAAAAACTCTTCTCTTTCAACTTTCGGTACCAGGCGGATGACGGCGTATTCATATATTTTATCCTCTTGCATTTTTCGCTTCGTTTAAAAAGATTTGAGAATTTTCTAACCTGGTTTTCATGAACTGGAAATAGATCTCACGAATCTCTTCCGGTGTCTCATCTGCGTCATTCCATTGGAGCCAGTCTTCAGGAATTAAATTGACGATATCCCTGAATAACGCATCATCCAATACTTCGTGGGCGAATTGATCTGCTTCATCCAGCTTGTTGGCTTTCGGAAGTAATACGTGATCTTTCACATATTTGAAAGGTGTTTTGGCTGCTGCATCAAAATTCTGCCATGAATGATGGAAATAAAACGATGCTCCGTTGTCGATGACCCAAAGTTCTTTATGCCACATCAGAAGATTCGTGTTCCTGAAAGTACGGTCGATGTTGGTGATGAAAGCATCCAGCCATACAATCTTTGAAGCCAGAAGAGGATCAACCTTTACGCCCGGATCATAGGTGATAGAACCTGAAAGATAGTGAAGTCCCAGATTCAGTCCTTCCGAAAATTTCAGCAATTCCTGAATTTCCTCATCAGCTTCAGTTCGTCCGAAGTCAACATCAAGGTTCACAAAGACCAGCTCAGGGATCTTCAGTCCTAAAGCTTCCGTGATCTTACCGCCCAAAAGTTCGGAGATCAGCATTTTTACTCCGTGGCCAGCGCCGCGAAATTTCAGTACATATTTAAAATCATCATCAGCTTCTGCCAAAGCAGGAAGAGATCCTCCTTCTCTCAGAGGCAGGATGTAACGCATGACGGTTACCGTTCTTAAATCCAGCATACCGCAAAATTAAGGTTATTTTTTGATAACTTGTGGTCTCTGCGAATGGGAACGAAAATAAGATGAAAAGAAAAGGGCTACGGATTTTTTCAGTAATTTAGATTCGGATGAAATACCACAAACAGTAAATAAAAGTTTAATTGTATGAAATTGATAAAAGATATTAACATAAATCTTCAAAACCCCGAGACCAGAGATTTTCTGGCGGATGCATTTTATCCCGAAACCGATCAAAAATTGCCACTGGTGATTTTTGTTCATGGTTACAAAGGTTATAAAGACTGGGGTGCCTGGAATCTGATGGCGGAAAAGTTTGCGAAAGCCGGCTTTTTCTTTGTGAAATTCAATGCTTCCCATAACGGAACCACGGTGGAAGATCCCCATAATTTTGCTGATCTGGAAGCTTTTGGGAACAATAATTATTCGAAAGAACTTTCAGACCTTAGTGTGGTGATTGATCATTTTGTGAAATATCCTACTGCGGATGATCAGAGGATTGTTCTGATCGGACACAGCCGTGGCGGAGGGATTTCCATCATCAAAACTTTTGAGGATGAAAGAATCAACGGGCTGATCACACTGGCGAGTGTAGATACCCTGGAACGTTTCCCAAAAAATGAAGCGCTGGAAAATTGGAAAAGGGAAGGCGTATACTATGTGCTGAACGGGCGTACAAAACAGGAAATGCCACATTACTATCAGTTTTATGAAGATTTTGAAAATAACGTACACCGTTTTGATGTGGAAAGAGCCACAGAAATGGCCAAAGCGTATGTGCTAATCGTTCATGGAACGAATGATGAAAGTGTAAGCGTAAAGAATGCAGAACATCTTCATATTCTGAACCCCAATTCAGAATTGTTCTTAGTTGAAAATGCAGATCACACCTTCGGTTCAAAGGAACCATGGACTGAAAAAGAACTTCCCGAAAACTTAAAAATCGTGACTGAAAAGTGCATTGATTTTATCAAACAAAATATTTAATATTTATTGTTAAAACTATTGTTGATCTCATTAAATTTCATACTTTAGTGAAATACTAATACCATTAAATAAAAATTTTCATGAAAAAGTCAAATTTAAAGAATGCTCAAAAATTAAGCAGAGAAGCTCAAAAACAAATTTCAGGAGGAGACAAGGTTTTACTATGTAACCTGAGTGGTTGTTTTAGTGATTATTTTAGCGACGGGAGAGGTGGGTGTGTAGTGCCTCCATGCGCTCCACCTAACTTGGGTACTGAAGTTGTAGACGCTAATGGACGCTATAAATGCTGTTACTAGACATTACATTTTAAACATAAAAAAGGAGTGAAATTTTCACTCCTTTTTATTTTAACTTCAATTTGAAAATTATTTAACTAAAACTTTCCAGGCTTCTTCGATTTTACTTTCCAGTAAAAATTGCTGAGCTTCCAGATGGATATTCTCATCTGCATGGAATTCCCCTGCAGGAAGTATTTCTACATTGGCGAGCATTCCCAGATCGTTTCCTGTAAATGTTTTACTGTATTTGATAGAATCTGGCAGTAGATCAAACCCGATTCCTTTTGTGATTAAAGGTTTCGGAACTTCAAAAATACTGTTCTCATTGCTTCTTGAGTAAAAGTTTCCTCCTAATCGGGCCACAATATCCAGTTTTTGCTGATCTAAATTCCCGGTTTCATTCAGATATTCTTCTCTGATATGAATTTTCTGAACCTCACAGATCACCAGATTTCCTGCACCTCCCTGATCTCCCAGAGATTTCACTTCTAAAACTTTACATTCAAAGTTGACCGGGCATTCTTCAATCAGTTTAGGCTGTACCAGATCTGCATCTTTCATGGTCAGTCCGGATTTAATGAATTCATTAATTCCGGTTTCATATTCTGTGGAAGCTAGAGAAATCTGCTGTACGATTGGAAAATTTACGGTTCCGATTACTACTTCGGGAACTTCCAGAACATTTTCCAAGGTATGTTTCGTCGTATTGTCACGTACTCTCCTTGATGGTGAAAAAATCAATATCGGAGGAACCGTACTGAACATATTAAAAAAACTGAATGGGGATAAATTGATAGTTCCGTTCTTATCTACCGTAGAAGCCAAAGCAATAGGACGTGGAGACACGGCGGTCTGCATGATGGTCTGAAGCTGTACGGGGGATAATTCGGATGGGATAACTGTTTTCATTTTTTATTTTTAACCACAAAAGTCACAAAAGCTTTAAAACCACATAGGTTTCGAAACCTATGTGGTTTAATGATCTATTCGTTGATTAAGTTTTATTTTTCATTTAACTTAATAAACTTAAGTGTTTCAATTAAAGATTAAATTATTAAACCGTTGGAATAATTTTACCGGAAACGTCACCGAAACCTACTCTAATTCCATCTTTTTCAGCCCAGGCTTTCATGGTAACGGTATCGTTATCTTCTATGAATTTTCTTTCCTGTCCGTCTTTTAGCTGTAAAGGATTTTGTCCTCTCCATGTCAGTTCCAGCATAGATCCGAAAGATTTTGGATCGCTTCCTGAGATGGTTCCGCTGGCGTAAAGATCTCCAACTTCTACGTTACATCCGTTTACTGTATGGTGAGCCAGTTGCTGAGTCATATTCCAGTACATGAATTTATAGTTACTTTCTGAAATCAGGTTTTCTTCACCATTTTCAGGTTGTAAATACACTTCAAGATTGATATCGTAATTTTTATCGCCTTCAAATTTTAAATAGTCTAAAACTTCAGGCTCCTGTTTTGGAGAAGCTGTTCTGAAGGGTTCCAGTGCTTCAAGGGTAACCACCCATGGAGAAATAGATGATCCGAAGTTTTTACCAAGGAAAGGCCCTAGTGGAACATATTCCCAAGCTTGGATATCTCTCGCTGACCAGTCGTTGAATACCACCATTCCGAAGATAGCTTCTTCAGCGTCTTTAGTTGAAATACTCTCACCCATTTCTGAGTTTCTGTTCAGGATAAAGGCCATTTCCAGTTCGAAATCCAGCTGCTTGCTTGGTCCGAAAAGTGGTTTTTCTGCATCTGCAGGCTTTGTCTGACCTTTTGGACGGTTGATTTCCGTTCCTGAAACCACGATAGAAGAAGCTCTTCCGTGATATCCTACGGGAAGGTGTTTCCAGTTAGGAAGCAATGCATTTTCAGGATCGCGGAACATTTTTCCTACGTTGGTTGCGTGCTCGATGCTGCTGTAAAAATCCGTGTAATTAGGGATGTGTACCGGCATCATCATTTTTACCTGATCCAGGTCGTAGAATGCGTCTGCAATTGTTTTTTCGTCTTTTGATAAGATAGAACCTTCCTGCAGAAGTTCCTGGATTCTCACGCGCACTGCATTGGTAATAGGTTTTCCCAGCTCGATAAACTCGTTGATGGTATAGGCTTCAAAAATATTGTCGTCTAATCCCTGAATACCTTCAAAATACCCAAGATCGTAAAGGGTCGCAAGATCTACTACCTGATCTCCGATCCTTGTACAGCATCCGATATATTCTTTATTAAAAACTGCTACTCCGAAAGGAATATTATGTATAGAAAAGTCTGAATCCGAAGAATACTCTACAAATGATTTCATAATTTTTTTGGAATTAAATTAAGGTGTAAGATAACAAATCTCTCAGGATTTGCTGTCTGAAAAGAATTTATTTCTTTTTGGAATAAGAGGCTTCATCGATCCATCTGTCTTTTGTATTGACATCGATAAGATAGAGAATGTCTTTCTGCCTGGTGAGCAGTAAAGTTTTGGTCACAGGAAGCGGAACTTTTTTATTCTCAAGCTTGTCTGCGCGCAGGGAAATGATGTTTTTTCTTCTGACGATATCACCGGTAAAAACGTTTGAACTGCTTTCGCCGGTAGCTTTGTCATCAAAAACCTCTACGTAGGTAGCGTCATTTCCTTTGATAATGATAAAATCTCTTTCCGTGTGGTCTTCCGCATCTTTAATGAAGACAAACTTCTTGTTGTCGATATTGACACTTTCAAGATTTTGGTTAATGCCCTTTCTTTCTTCCAGTCGGTTAAGGATTTCATTCAGGGTTCCATATTGAGCCTGAAGCCCTAATGTTCCGAAAAATAAAATCCCAATAAAAAATTTTCTCATACGATGTGTTTTTATAAAAAAGTTTTGTCAAGACTTTTCATCCTGACAAAACTTAATATTTATTGTAAAATTAAAGATTTCCTCTTCTGTCCTGCTCTCTTTCAAGTGCTTCGAACAATGCTTTGAAGTTTCCGGCACCAAAGCTCTGTGCACCGTGTCTTTCAATGATTTCGAAGAACAGGGTAGGACGGTCTTCTACAGGCTTCGTAAAGATCTGAAGCAGATATCCTTCCTCATCATGATCAATAAGGATGCCTAAGTCCTGTAATTTTTTAAGATCTTCGTCAATATGACCCACTCTTTCAGGAACCATGTCATAATAAGCTTCCGGCGGAGCAGATAAAAATTCTACACCACGCTTCTTCAGTTCAGTTACAGTGTGAATAATATCCTTTGTAGCGACAGCGATGTGCTGTACGCCTTCTCCTTCGTAGAAATCAAGGTATTCTTCTACCTGAGATTTCTTTTTACCTTCTGCAGGCTCGTTGATCGGGAATTTGGCAAATCCGTTTCCATTAGACATTACTTTAGACATCAAGGCAGAATATTCCGTATTGATCTGTTTGTCATCAAAAGAAAGAATGTTCACAAAGCCCATTACTTTTTCGTACCATTCTACGGTAGGGATCATTCTGTTCCAGTCTACGTTTCCTACACAGTGGTCTACGTATAATAAACCTGCATCTTCAGGGTTGTAAGCACTTTCCCATTTTTCGTAGCCAGGCATGAACGCTCCTTTGTAATTTTTTCTTTCGATGAACATGTGGATCGTTTCTCCGTAAGTATAAATTCCGGACATTCTTACCTCACCATGCTCGTCTGTTAAAGTGACAGGCTCCATGTATGGTTTTCCGCCTCTTTTAGTAGTTTCTTCAAAAGCTTCATAAGCGTCATCTACCCAAAGTGCCAGAATTTTCACTCCATCACCGTGTTTTTTTACGTGTTCGCTGATCGGTGAATCGGATTTAAGCCCTGTTGTTAATACCAATCTTATCTTCCCCTGTTGAAGAACATAAGAAGCACGGTCTCTTACTCCTGTTTCAGGACCCGCGTATGCTACAGACTGAAAACCGAATGCGGTTTTGTAATAATGGGCAGCCTGTTTAGCATTTCCTACATAAAACTCAATGTAATCTGTACCGTTGATCGGTAAAAAATTCTCAGCTTGAGCAATTTTTTCGGCAAATGTAAGTGTTGACATATTTCTATTTTTACTTTTATTTTAATGGTATGCAAATTACAAAAATCTTATAAATAGCGAAAACATTCAAGTGGATTCCTTGAATATACTTAACATAAAATTAAAGAAGTGTTCATTTAAGTATATTTAAGTTTATTTATAATGAAATGGGATGTCTACATTTGTTATTACAAAGAACAAGTGAAAAAGAAAAATATTTTCGAAACAGGAAAGCCGTAGAAATTCTACGGCTTTCTTTATTTTTCTACGTCTACTAATCTGTTCAGTCTTCCTGCATCAGGATTATAGTTGTCCCAGATCTTCCATACATTGTCTATTTTACGGATAAAATAAATTTGTGTATTCAGTTGGTTGACAAAATGTTCCTCGCCTGTTTCGCCTACTTTGAACAGCAGATTCCAAAATTCCTGGGTTTCCAGTATTTTTTTATCAGGTTCATCTGTAACGAGGTGAATATCAAAAACTTCATAGTTTGAACGGTTGTTTTTGGTGACCAGCTGAAAATCTCTTTCACACAATTCTCTGCTGAACTGTGAGGTTCTTTCCAGAAATGGTGAACCATCGAATACTAGGCCTTTAAAAATATCCGTTTTGTGTTCCGGAAAATGTTTGTAAAATTCAAATGCGGTTGCACAATAATCATACACCATTTTCGTAAGAAATTCCACACCATCTCCTGGTTCTTTCTCGTTGTTTTTTAGCTTTACAGACTGTATGTAGTCGTTTAAATCTTTGTAACCGAGGAAAATACAAATTTTATCAAGTGTTTTCAGGAAACGAAGATCGTTATGGGTCTTGTCCTGATAATCATTTTCGAAAAAACGCTGTAAAGTAACGTGCGATATCGTATTTCCTATTTCAAATTTTTTTCCGCCTTGCAGTTCTTCAGAGTCAGATAATTCATCTTTTATAATTTCGGAAAGAATAATATAATGGCTTCTTTTCCATTCACTCACATTCCCCAAAACAGAATTCCTTACTTTCGAATGCTTTTCAACTTCTTCCCGTATCGAATTATATATAGTTTTCAATTTCCCTTGGTTTTGAATGAGTTTATCAAAAACGCTGCCAAAATGTTAAAGCTTTTTTAAGATTCATCTTGTTTTTGTTGCTAATATCTTGTTTCCGCTCACCAAGATAATTCATGGTAAAAACGAAGCATTCTTATTTTTATTGTTTAAAGCGTTCGTACGCAGCTCTTTCCAGCATTTCCCTGTCATCCGGGTGTGCGATGCTGATCAGCTCCTGAGCTCTCTGACGTAGATTTTTACCATATAAATAAGCAGTACCATATTCTGTCACAACATAGTGAATGTGTCCTCTTGTTGTCACCACTCCGGCGCCCTGTTTAAGGAAAGGAACAATTCTTGAGATTCCTTTTTTGGTTCTGGATGTGATCGCGATGATAGGTTTTCCGTCTTCACTCAACGCAGCACCTCTCATAAAGTCCATCTGACCACCGATTCCGCTGTATTGTAAGGTTCCGATAGAATCTGCACAAACCTGTCCTGTAAGGTCAATTTCAATGGCTGAATTGATGGCAACCATCTTTTTGTTTCGCATGATATTGATCGGGAAGTTCACATCGCTTACATCTTTAAAATCAAAAACAGTATTATCATCTACGTAGTCATAGAGTTTTCTGGTTCCAAAACAGAAACTTGTGATCGTTTTATTATCATGGTAGCCTTTGTACTTATTGTTAATGACATCACTTTGGATCAGATCAATTACTCCATCACTCAACATTTCGGTGTGTACACCAAGGTCCTTGTGATTGGTCAAGCATTTCAAAACAGCATCAGGAATCGTTCCGATGCCCATTTGAAGTGTTGATCTGTCATCAATCAGTTCAGCCACATTTTTACCAACAAGCATTTCTACTTCTCCTACTTTTGAACCATAGTCTACTGTAGGAAGTTCCTCTTCATGCCAGACTAACTTGTGGATTCTGCTGATGTGGATCATTCCGTCTCCGTGAGTTCTCGGCATCAAAGGGTTGACGATAGCCACAATAAGTTTTGCGGTATCTACGGCTGCTCTTGCGATATCTACAGAGGTTCCCAAAGTACAGAAACCATGTTTGTCCGGTGGGGAAACGGTCACTAATGCCACATCAAGTGGCAGTATGTTTTTTCTGAATAAAATAGGGATTTCGCTTAAGAAAACAGGAACAAAATCTCCGCGTTCAGAATTCACAGCTTCCCTCACAGGGGTTGATACGAATAGAGAATTGACAAAAAAACTCTTCTTGTATTCAGGTTTTGCAATTTCCACATTTCCCTGTTGGGTAATGGAAACCATTTCTACATTTTCCAGACGGTGAGACTGTCTTGCCAGCTCGTCAATAAGATAATTCGGAGTACAGGCACTTCCGTGAAAAAATACGCGGTTTCCGCTTTTTACAGTGTATATAGCTTCTTCTGCACTAATATAATTGTACATAATGAAATTTTTTTATGAATGATTTTTTTATTCCTGAGAACGGTCTTCGATGGTTTTGTCTGATTCTTCCAGCCATGAAGTTTTATAGGATGGATCCTCTACTTTTAAAGCTTCTTCAGTAATTTTCAACGGACGGAACGGGTCTACCATTACTGCATATTCTTCAGTGAATTTTTTACCGATACTTCTTTCCATAGCTCCCGGGTGAGGCCCGTGTACGATTCCTCCAGGGTGTAAGGTGAAGTCCATCAGGTCGATGTGGTTACGGCTCATGAAATCTCCTTCCGTGTAGAACAGAACCTCATCAGAATCGATGTTGGAGTGATTGTAAGGAGCCGGAATAGCCATTGGATGGTAGTCATACATTCTTGCACAGAACGAGCAGACTACGAAATTATGGCCTTCAAAATTCTGGTGTACCGGTGGCGGTTGGTGAATTCTTCCTGTAATCGGCTCAAAGTTTTTGATATTGAATTTATAAGGATAAAAATATCCATCCCATCCTACGACATCAAACGGATGTGTAGCGTAGATGAAATCTGTGATCTGGTTTTCTTTTTTTACTTTAATTAAAAATTCCCCTTTTTCGTCTTTCGGCTCTTTAAAAACCGGTGCGATCATGTCTCTTTCGCAGAACGGAGAATGTTCAAGAAGCTGTCCGAATTCATTTCTGTAACGTTTCGGAGTATAAATAGGAGAGTGGCTTTCAAGTACAAAAAATACAGTGTCCTCTGAGTTCACTTCCACCTGATAGATGGTTCCCCTTGGAATAATAAGATAATCACCTGTGACAAATTCCAGGTCTCCTACAAAAGTTTTCAGAATCCCGGTTCCGTTGTGAACGTATAAAAGTTCGTCACATTCCGCATTTTTGTAGAAATAATCCATAGACTTTCTGGGTTTCGCCAATCCCATTTTCAGGTCATTGTTCATCAGAAGGATCTTTCTGCTGTCCATGAAATCATCTTCCGGCGTTACATTCATACCCTTAAACATTCTCGGAGCAATATTCTTTTCTACCGCTATTTTAGGGGTCACATCTTTCGGTTCCCCGATAGATTTGATCTGTGTAGGACGGTGGGTATGATAAAGCAGTGATGAAATTCCGTGAAAACCTTCCGTTCCGAAAAGCTGTTCATAGTAAAATTTATCTTCCGGTGATTTGAAAATCGTATGTCTTTTTTGTGGGATGTTTCCCGCCTGATGATATCTCATAGTACTTTTATATCTAGTTTCTCAAATTTAATCATTTTTCGTGAATTGATTCTAACAACATTTGTCATGGTGTTTTGTAATTCAAAAATAATTGTTAGATTTGTCTAACAATTTTAATTTCATGAAGCGAATACTATTTTCTACTATCCTTTTATCCTCTTATTGTTTTTCTCAGGAGACCGACAGCCTGAGTTTACAATCCCAAATAAAACAGGACTCATCTGCCGTTTCCCCACCGAAAATCAAGATGAGTGCTATTGATGATGTGGTCTTAACCGGAACGATAAAACCTTTCAGCAGATCGAAAAGTCCTGTAGCCGTAGAGGTTTACAGCCAGAAATTTTTCCAAAAGAATCCCACTCCGAGTATTTTTGAAGCCATTGCCATGGTGAATGGGGTAAAACCTCAGCTGAACTGTTCGGTTTGTAACACCGGAGATATTCATATCAACGGCCTGGAAGGTCCTTATACGATGATCCTGATCGATGGAATGCCCATTGTAAGTTCACTTTCTACAGTATACGGACTGAGCGGAATTCCCAACAGTCTTGTCGACAGAATTGAAGTGGTAAAAGGTCCGGCTTCTTCTATTTACGGCTCTGAAGCGATGGGTGGAGTGATCAATATCATCACCAAAAATGCCCTGACCGCACCGAAGTTGAGTGTTGATATGATGACCAGCACCTGGAGTGAAAATAATCTTGATGTTTCAACAAAATTTAATATTGGGAAGAATGCAGCGTCTTTGTTAAGCTTAAATTATTTCAGCTTTAAGGAAAAGATAGACCAGAACAAAGATAATTTCACGGATTCAGCTTTGCAGAGCAGAGTTTCTGTTTTTAATAAGTGGAATTTTCAGCGAAAGGAAAACCGCCAGGCGAGCTTTGCTTTGAGATACTTATATGAAGACCGTTTTGGCGGAGAAATGCAGTGGGACAGATCTCACCGGGGAAGTGGCGATGTGTACGGTGAAAGTATTTACACCAACAGGGCTGAAGTTTTCGGGCTTTATCAATGGCCTTTAAAAGAATATATCGTTACTCAGTTCTCCTATAATTATCATGATCAGAATTCTTTTTATGGGAGCAATCCTTACGACGCCCTTCAGAAAGTAGCTTTTGCCCAGACTTATTGGAGTAAAAAACTTGGAAAACATGATCTGACGGGAGGTGTGACTTTCAAAAGAACATTTTATGACGACAACACACCCGGAACGTTATCTTCAGACGGAATCACCAATGCACCGATGAAATCGCCGATCTGGGGAGCTTTTGTTCAGGATCAGTGGGAAATCAGTGATCAGCATACTTTACTGGTAGGTTACCGTTTTGATTATGACAAAATCCATCATGAAGTGCATTCGCCGAGGTTTGCATGGAAATTTTCTCCCAACCCTTATCATACCCTTCGATTCAATTTCGGAACGGGATTCAGGGTGGTGAATCTGTTTACGGAAGATCATGCAGCATTGACAGGTTCCAGAGAAGTTCTGATCAAATCTGATCTTAAACCTGAAAAATCCGTCAACGGAAATTTAAACTACATCTGGAAAATTCCGGTGGGAAACCGTTTGTTACAGCTTGATGCTTCTGCGTTTTACACGTATTTCAGCAATAAAATTGTAGGAGATTTTGATACTGATCCCGATAAAATTATTTACGATAATCTTCACGGATATGGAATTTCAAGGGGAGCTTCTATGAATGTGGATTTCAGTTTTAGCTTTCCTTTGAGCGTTAATTTAGGAGTGACCTACCTTGACGTTTATCAGAAATTTGATGGCGATAACAAAAAATCACAGCAGCTGCATGCCCCGAAATGGAGTGGAACCTACAATCTTTCATATAAGTTCGCCAATGATCTGACCGTAGATTTTACCGGACAATTCTATGGACCAATGAGACTTCCCGTACTGCCGAATGACTACCGCCCGGAATATTCACCGTTCTATTCTTTAGCGAATATTCAGGTTTCAAAAAGTTTCAAATCCGGTTTTGAGGTGTATTGCGGGATTAAAAACCTGTTCAATTTTACACCGAAAGATCCTTTGATGAGACCGTTTGACCCGTTTGATAAATATGCAGACGACCCGATAAGCAACCCGAACCATTACACTTTTGACACTGCTTACGGTTATGCGCCGATGCAGAGAATCAGAGGTTTTCTGGGAGTAAAATATACTTTGAAATGAAAACTTTTATTTTATTTTTAATGTTAGTGCCCTGTTTTTATCTGTCTCAGATGAAGACAGGCACTTTTTCCGATCTTGAAACATCGATGAAAAAAGATCCGAAACCCACGATCATCCATCTCTATACAGACTGGTGCTCGGTCTGTAAAATGGAAAAGCATGCCTTAAATAAAGATCAGGCCACTGTAGATCTTATCAATGAACATTTTTATATGGTCAATTTTGAAGCTGAAAAAACAAAAGAAAAAATCAGGTTCCAAGGCAGAGAATTCGGTTATCTTCCCAATGGAAGTTCCGGAATTCATGAATTAGCTCTGGCTCTTTCCAAAAATAAAAATCAGCCTGTTTATCCTTTGTGGATTGTTCTTGATAAGAACCAAAAATTGGTGTATTATCATGAAGGGTTATTGACGCCCGAAACCATGAAGCAAAAACTTTTGGAGATTTCTGCTTTGTAATGGCTTACGGTCATTGCGAGGACTGAATGGACGAAGCAATCTCATAAAAATATCTCCCGCAGATCGCACAGATGACACAGATTTTTCATTATGTGAAAGATCTAAACTGCCTGAAAATCTTTAATTCTTTAAATTCTTCAATTTTTAAATCTAAATCTCTGCATCAATTAAAACGGCTAACTGAATACATGGCTCATCCGATCTGTTGCTCCACGCATGATTGGTGCCTCTTTGAATCACAATATCTCCGGGTTTGAGAAGGGTTTCTCCTTCTTCCATCATCAGATAAAGCGTTCCTGAAAGAATAATAATATAGTCCAGGGTCTGGGTCTGGTGCATCATCGGGTGAGGTTCTCCGGCTTTGAATTCTACTCCCAGGTCCTTATCCGGTGGAATGACCACGTAACGGAAATAGGTTCCGTTTTTGGGAGTTTGCGGGAATCCGGTATTGGGAATCCGGATTTCAGGATCCAATCCTGCCGGCATTTTCTGAGTATTCCAGATATCTGAAATAATGAGTCCGGGAAGATGTTCCACTGCATTTTCTGTCTGCTGATCTTCTATAATGACAGATTTTCCATCTTTAATTCCTGTTACGACGCGTCTGGGTATTGTGTTCATATATTAATGTTTCATGATCAGTTTATGACCTTGGGTCTGATTGTTTTTAAGAAGGGAATGGGCTTTTAAAACCGTATCCAGAGAAAGATTTCCTATTGTTTTATAATTGGGCGCACTGATTTTTCCTTGTTCAATAAGTTTTGAAATTTCCTCCAGGTTTCCTTTGTAGTATTGATAGTCTTTGTTCATGCTGTAGGAATAGTTAGAAATATTCATAATCACCGTTCCTTTGTTGAAAAGGGTTTCGTGGGCATCTTTCGAAATTAGGGCAGTTACATCCACATAAGTACCATTGATTTTCAAAACATCTGCAGTGATTTCAGACATATAATTCCCTACAAGATCAATCCCGAAATCGAAAAGCTGGCCATTATTCGCTTTTAAAAGATTAGCCGCAAGGTTTTCTTCTTTATAATTAATGATCTGATGATTTTTAAGGCCCAATCCAAGGAGAATCTGTCTGTTTTCTTCACTTCCGACCGTCGCTGTAACTTTTTGAAATTGATTCGAGATTAAAAACTTAATGACAAAAGAACCGACTCCACCTGTTGCTCCGGTTACTAAAACAGTATCATTATTGTTTAGTTTTAAGCGGTTGACGGTCTGCAGTCCTGTAAGCCCTGCTGAAGGGATAGCAGCAGCCTGTTCGAAAGAAATACTTTTAGGTTTAAATGCAACAATAGCCTCAGGAACAGCAATGTATTCAGCGTAGGAGCCGTTACTTCCCATTGAGCCGCTTCCGCAGAATACTTCGTCTCCAACGTTGAACTGATGGGCATCCGCACCTTTTTCGACAATAATTCCTGACATTTCACGGCCTAAAACGGGTGATTTGAGCAGTTTCCGTTCCAGTTCGTTTTCGATCATCTGATAATCGATAGGATTAAAACCACTGGCTTTGATTTGGATCAAAACTTCATGACTTTTCGGTGTGGGTTTTTCTATCTCCGCCTCTCCGAGCTGGAAATTTTCATTTAATATAATGGCTTTCATAAGAGTAATTTGATAGACAAATGTAAAAAGAGAATAGTTTATATTTGCTACCAGTTAACTATTGGTAACTAGTTACCTTAATGAAACTATTATGGCAAAAATCATAGAAAACGGAATAGAAAGAGAGGCTAGCTGCACGGAAGAATTATTTGCAATGCGTGACAGTCTGGATGTTTTGGGTGGAAAATGGAAACTGATGATTATCCGGTATCTGACCAACAGAACGGATCAGCAGATCCATTTCAAAAAACTGCAGCGGGGTATTACCGGAATCTCTGCTAAAATGCTCAGCAAAGAACTGAAAGAACTGGAAATGAATCTTCTCATCACAAGAACCATTCAGGATACAAAACCCATTACAGTTGCTTATGCAGTTACAGAATATGGAAAATCAGTTTTCCCGGTGACGGAAACTCTGGTGAATTGGGGAATTATTCATCGGGAGAAGATCAAGGAATCGATGGCGTAGCTTGATTTAAAGAATGAAAGGGGTTTACACATTATAAATATTTCACAAAAAAAAGATCTGTATCATCAGGAAGTATGATTTTAAGTTAGATCTACGCAGAGATGTAGGTTTTATTAAAAGTGTATTTAAAATGTATTGGATAATCCGTTGTGCATTTTAAAATATACTTGATTTTAGATTGTTGATTTTTTTGTTTAAATAGTTTTTATTAATAAATTGAACTATTGTAAGAGCTGTAATCTTTGCTAAAACTCTTGTTTTGAATCCTTCAAATGTTTTTGCATAATTCCTTCTTATTATAAATTGGTCACATAGCTGAGAGAATAATGTTTCAATTCTTCTTCTGTGCTTTTTAAAAAAGCAAAACTGTGGTTTGTAGTCTTTTTGGTTGATTCTTTTCGGAGTTTCCAAGGTAATATTAGCATAATTAAACAAATCTACCTGTGCCTCTGATGAGAGATGCCCTTTATCACCAAGCAAGATGCAATCAGACAACTGTTCTTTAATGTCCTTCAAAAAGTGAATATCATGAATAGATGCCGGACTTAGGTCTATACTTTGAAAAACACCGTTCACAGAACAAACCGTTTGAAGTTTGTAGCCATAAAAAGACATTTGCTGTGATGCGAAAAAACCTCTGTTTGGATAACAATACTGTTCATCTTTACATATTTTAGAGCGTGCGCTTAAAAATAATTCCTATTTTTACAATTAATTTTTAACCAAAAATGGTCAATCTATTTTGGAATATGACACAAAAATAGAAATGAAAATAAAAAAAATATTATTCAGCATATTAACCGCTCTTGTTTTAATGATATCAATATTCCTTTATATGAATAAGGATAAATTTGTCTATGTAGGTTCAGTAGATATTATTGAAGTCGATTGCAGCAAAAAACGACAAATCCTCAGCGAAGTTTTAGAAAGTGACCAAAGGATTAGAAAATCAAATGAACTCATCAAATACGCTAAAGAAGATCACAGGAATCAGGAATTAGTGATTAGCATTATTGAAAAGTGTGGTATGCCGACATTAAAGGAGGTGGATCAAAAACACATGGATGCAATCTGGTTGGGACTGCAACATAGTACTGAAGAAATCAGAAAAAAGTATTTTCCACAAATAGAGAAAGCGGTAAAAAATGGAGACTTATCTAAACAGCAATATGCATTGATGAAAGATAGGATGTTAATGGACGAAGGAAAACCCCAAATATATGGTTCACAAATAGAAAATGGTAAATTGTATAAATTAGAAAATCCTGAAACTGTAAACGAAAGAAGAAAAGAAATGGGGTTGGAACCAATAGAGGATTATTTAATAAAGTATTTTAATATTCAGTTCAATCCGAATTAAAAACACAACATATAATCACGTAGACGACTCCGGTCATAATTATTTGGAGTGTGTCTCTCACATAAATTTTATTAAAAAAAATGTCAACCTAGATCAGGATAATACAAAAAATTGTAAATAGCCAATGGATAACTTCTTTTATATTTTTTAAAATTCTTAAATTCTTTTGATTATACCTATCAAACAAGCCGTTAAAGAACGGCTGTTAGTGAACCTAATAAAAGCGCTGTTTCAATTACAAATACGCTTGACTTTTTTGGTGTAAATAAGACCAGGAAGTTGGCGGAACAGATGATTTTCGCTGCCAATCCCCATATATTCGGCAGTCAAGACGAGGCTTACAACCTCTAAATCCTTCATTTTGGGAATACGTCTCTGATAAGATAAAAGTGTTTCATCTGAAATTTCCCGTAAAACTTCCAAAATTCTTTCGTAATTTGCAATTAAGTTGTTCATTGTAAATGTTTTGTGGTAAAAACAATTTACTGATTTTCAATCGAATGAACAACTTATTTCTTTGCATTCATAATGCACAACGGGTATTGAATATTGATATTTTATATCTGAATCCAGATCGTATTTTGTATAATTCCACGTTCCCTGAAGCAATTGTATTAAAGCATCAAATATCTTGATTAGTTCTGCTGTTAGTAAAGGTTGTTCGAAAAATGTTTTAAAATCCGGATCTTCTGTTGGGATAGTTTGTAATTCGGTTACAGAAATATAACTTCCTTTACTATGGATAATGGTTTTTACAGTTTGAAGAATATCAATCATGGTCTGTTCTTCAAAAGGGTTTACTATATATCAATCCCATAAGAAGGCAAACCACCCAACCATATGGCCTTTTGTTACACTTTTGTGATATTCTTCAAGAGAGTATTTATTCGTAAAAATATACTGTTCTTTTCTTAATTCTTCATTAATATAATACAGAGCCAGCTGCATAAAAAAATCCGATATCTCAAATCCTCTATCTTTATAGTCTATCAATTCTATTCCCATATATTCAATAGGCTATGAATGTTCATTATAAAATTATTTGAAAATGACAGCAATAATGGCCAGTATTGCAGGCAATGCCTGTACAAAAAATATTTTCTTTGTTGCAGAAACAGCTCCGTAAATTCCGGCTATTGCCACACAGCTCAGGAAAAACAGCGAAATATTAGTCTGCCATTTTGGATCTTCAATCAGAAAAGACCAGATCAGTCCTGCGGCAAGAAAACCATTATAAAGTCCCTGATTGGCAGCCAGACCTTTCGTCGGTTTAAACATTTCAGCCGGCAGTGCCGCTTTAAATACTTCCTTTCCTTTGGTTTCCCAGGCGAACATTTCCATCCACAGGATATAAATATGTTCCAGTGCCACAATGGCGATGAGAATTTTAGCAACAAGTTCCATGATTTACTATTTTGTAATTGTAAAACTAAAAAAATAAAGTTAAGTTTGGGTATTCAATTGCAAAGATGGATACTTTCAAAGCGCATTTAAATAAATTTATTACAATCACCGATGAAGAATACGCTTCTATATTTTCTTTTTTCCAGGAAATTGAAGTGAAAAAAAAGCAGAGTCTGATGCTTAGTGGCGAGATCTGCAGATCGATGTATTTTGTTTCTGTGGGCTGTCTGAGGAAGTTTTTTGTGAACGAGAAAGGGGCAGAACAGACTACTGAATTTGCCATAGAAAACTGGTGGATCACCGACACTTTCGCCTATGAAAGGCAGATGAAATCAGATTTCTGTATTCAGGCAGTGGAACGTTCTACAGTTTTGATTATTGATCTTCAGCAACAGGAGCTTTTGCTGAAGAAACACCCTATCATGGAAAGATATTTCAGGATGATTTACCAAAGGGCATATGCCGCTTCGGAAAGAAGAATCCGCTACCTTTATGAAATGTCCCGGGAAGAACTGTATGTCCATTTCAGTACTTTATATCCATGGTTTATCCAGAGAATTCCTCAATATCTGATCGCTTCTTTCTTAAATCTTACCCCGGAATATCTCAGTGAAATCAGGGCGAAATTACGTTCTTAAACCAGTTTAAGATTTTTACCGAAAATAAGTTGGAAATTTGTCATGTTATTAAAAGCCAATATCATGACAGACAAAAATATTCAGTTTCCACAATTATTTCTAAGACTTGCCATCTCTGTGACCATGCTTTCTGCAGTGGCAGACCGGTTTGGTTTCTGGGGCAAAAACTCAGCCTGGGGAAACTGGGAGAATTTTGAAGCGTACACCCGAAAACTTACTTTTTTTCTTCCTGAAGGATTAAGTGTGTTTTCAGCTTATACAGCAACTTTTTTTGAAATACTTTTTCCACTGATGCTTCTTGTAGGTTGGAAAACCAGAATTGGAGCTTACGGAGCGGGATTGCTGCTGCTGGTCTTTGCATTGTCCATGACCATAGCATTAGGCGTTAAGGCTCCATTGGATTATTCTGTGTGGGTAGGAAGTGCCGGAGCATTTTTACTGGCTGTTCAGCCAAAGTATTCTTTTAGTATAGATCATTTAACCAACAAAAATAAATAATATTATGAGCGCAAGATTAAATATTGCCACAGTAGATTCAGCTGCTTACAAAGCAATGATGGGATTGGAAGGATATCTTCAGACGATTTCATTAAACCACATTCAAAAGGAATTAATAAAAATCAGGGCATCACAGATCAATAAATGTGCTTTCTGCCTTGATATGCACACTAAAGATGCTCTTAAGTACGGAGAAACCACACAGAGAATTTTCATTCTTGAAGGATGGAGAGAAGCCAAAGATTTTTTCACGGAAGAAGAGCAGGTGCTTTTAGCGATGACGGAAGAGATCACCCTGATCAGCCAGAACGGACTTTCAGAAGAGACTTTCCAGAAGGCAAAACAGTATTTTGATGATGCACAGATTGCACAGATCATTATGGCAATTGTCACCATCAATGCATGGAACAGAATTGCTGTAAGCACTCACTTACCGATTGCCAAATAGTTTTCCGTTTAAAGTTATTTACCAAAAAAGAGCACTTCAACAACTGAAGCGCTCTTTCTGTTATAAAAATTAGAAGGAATATTTTAATAGATAGCGACCGGATTGATATTGACCTGGGTAGATCCTACATACAAAGGCTGCCCCAGAACAAATAAGAATTCCCAAACTTTATCTTTCACCAATGGACGGCTGTCGATCAGTTCCAGATTGTAAATTCCTTTTTTTGTCAGCATCAACTGATTGACAGGAAATTCCTCTTTAGATTTTGGATTGGGGTACACTTCTGACGCCCATGTATCGCCACCGAAAGCGATGATTCCCTGCTCGGCAAGCCAATGCGCTGCTTCCATACCGATTCCGGGTTCTGTTTCTAAAAACTTTTGGTTTTCTTTACCGATCAGTTCAAGCCATCCGGTATTGAACAGGACAATATCTCCTTTTCTTAGGGTAAGATTCTGTTTCTTTAAAACAGCTTTAATATCTGCTGTTGTAAATTCTGTACCACCCGGAACTATTGCTTTTCCTTAATGAGCGGTCATATCTAAAACCACACCTCGGGTTACAAAAGGAGGAACTTTTTCAATGCCTAATTTCTTTACGCCTTCTACAGTTACAAAATCAACCGCTTTATTTCCGTTGTAGTAGACATTATCAATTCCAATGTGCCCAATACCGTTAAGCTGAGTTCCAACACCTGTCCATCCGTTGACAAGTTCATCATTGAAAGTGAATTTATTGGGTCCGATGCTTTTTCCGCCCTGTTCTCCGGGCTGGATATTATATAAATTAAAACTTCTGTGTCTGAAAGCCGGTAGGTTTTTGTCAATGGCAACAGCCAGTGGAAGTGTTTTACCTTGCTTTACCAGTCCTACAGCTTGCTTTACGACTTCTGCAGTTAACAGATTGGCGGCTCCTATTTCATCTTTAGCGCCGTAAACAGAAGGATACCATGATGTATCATCAGGATTAATGCTGAGGTTTTGAGCCTTTATATGAATGTTGCTGATGGCCAATAGAATGACCAACCCGAACATTCTGATCAGATTCTTTTTCATTTTTTTATATGATATGGGTGTAAGAAAGAAAATCAGTAAACCGTCTCCCAGGATAAAGTTTACTGATGATACAAGATTAAATTTCGCTTAGCGCTGTATTGATGAAGTTTAATTCATCCTGAGAAAGATCTATTTCCATTGCTTTGGCATTATCAACAGCCTGTTGTGCATTTCTGGCTCCTGCCAAAACTACGGTAATAGCCGGCTGCATAGTAGTCCATCTTAATACCAGTTGGGAAAGGGAAGCTCCTTTTTCCTGAGCAATGGGTTCTATTTTGTCTAAGAAAGTTTTTACTTTACTTAAATCAAACTGTGAAAAATAACCGTTTCTGTGGTCATTGTCTTTTAATTTATCCTCTTTGAAATATTTACCGGTCAAAAGACCTCTTTCCATAGGACTGTAGACGATGATTCCTGAATTGTGCTCCAAAGCATAAGGCACAAGGTCGCCTTCAATAGCACGCTTCAGCATGCTGTAAGAAACCTGGTTGCTCGCTAAATGCAGTGTTCTGTTGGCTTCCTGCATCTGGGAAACGCTATAATTGCTGACACCTGCTGCAAGCACTTTTCCCTGCTGAATCAAAAGTTCCATGGCTTCCATGGTTTCACAGATAGGGGTGGTGCTGTCCGGCCAGTGAAGCTGTAAAAGATCGATATAATCTGTTCCCAGTCTCTTTAAGCTTTCTTCCACTTCTTTGATAATATTGGCCTTTGAAGCGTATTTATAAACCGGAAGCGTTTTGCCTTCATCTTCTGCATCGAAGAAAAACTCACCTTTCCCGTTATTGCTGCCGTCCCATACCAAACCGAATTTGGTTAATAACTGAATTTTCGAACGGTCTTTTCCTTTAATGGCTTCCCCGATCATTTCCTCACTGAGTCCGAAACCGTAAAAAGGTGCCGTATCAATGGAAGTTACGCCGTGATCCAAAGAAGCATGAATTGAATTGATGGAATCCTGTTTTTCATTGCCGCCCCACATATTTCCTCCGATAGCAAAGGCTCCGTGAGTAATTGCAGACAGTTCCAGTTCCGTATTTCCTAATTTTCTGTATTCCATTTTTTTGTCTTGATTATTTATTAAAATTGTGAACCACAAAAGCCTTTTTTCTTGAACCACCCCGTCAAAAATTCTTTGAATTTTAGCCACCCCTCCACAGGAGGGGAATTCTCGACCGACGAATTTTTGTCATTATGAAAATCTTTGATTTTCATACAACTTAAGTGATCTTCCTTTTTTCCAAGTTTTTGAACTTAAAAAAAACTAAAGTGTTTGAAAGCTTTTGTTTCTTTTGTGGTTAAAATCTAAATTATTTACTAAGTTCCTTTAAAATTGCCTCACCTACACTTTTTGCAGACTGAGGATTTTGTCCTGTAATGACCCTCTGGTCACTCACCACATGGTTCTGCCAAAGCCCTGCTTTTTCAAATTTTGCCCCTCTTTCTTTCAGTTTGTCTTCCAGCAGGAAAGGAACGACGTTGGTTAATTTGACTTCAGCTTCTTCCTCATTGGTGAAAGCATTGATCTTTTTGCCGTCTACCAGATATTTTCCGTTATTCAGTTTGATATTGACCAAACCGGAAGGACCATGACATACTGCTGCTACAATACCGCCATTGTCATAAATTTTTGAAGCAATACCAGCTAATTCCGTATTATCAGCGAAATCCCACATCGCTCCGTGACCTCCGGCATAAAAAATAGTACTGTAATTATTGGGATTCACCTGAGACGGCTGTAAAGAATGATCGATTTTATTTTTGTATTCCTTATTTTCCCAGAATTCTTTGTTGACAGGATCTTTTAAATCAAATCCGTCTACCGGTGGAGTTCCGCCTTTTGGGCTTACAAAATCAATTTTATATCCTGCTTTGTGAAGAACTTCCCATGGATGAGAAACTTCACCCAGATAATATCCGGTGTCTTCTCCCGTATCACCTTTTTTATCATGACTGGTCACGACGAATAAAATTTTCTTTTTCATACGTTTAGATTTTTGGTGTTGTGCCTGAACAAATCCTATCGTCAATAGGGTTACCAATAAAAATGCTAATTTTTTCATATTAAAGAATATGCGTGGTATAAATCTGTGGTTTTTCCTGTAATTTTTCGTCAACAATAGCTCCGAAAGCCTGAATATAAGGCTGCTGATTATGCTGCGCCAGTCCTTCATCACTTTTCCAGATTTCGTAGAATATAAACTGGTTTTTGTCTTCAATTCCCTGGTGAAGGCTGTACAGTGCGCACGCGTCTTCTTTTCGGGTTTCTTTTACCATATTCTGAAGAATTTCCAGAACTTCTGCTCTGTATTCTTCTTTGGCCTTTATAACTGCTGTAAGATAAATGTTCATGATTAAATAAAATTTTCGATTGATTGATATCGGGGATTCCAGCCCAATTCTCTTTTTGCTTTGTCTGAATTACACAGACTATTGGAGGCAAATCCAAAATATCCGCCTGCCGGACCAAAAGTATTCACGGCTTCCTGTACGCTGACAGACTGTGCCGGTTGTAAATTATAGTGTCTGCTTATATTCTCCGCCAGATTTCTGATCGTTGAAGATCCGTTTTCCGCATAGTAAAGAGAGCCTGCCTTTGCTTTTTCAAGTGCAAGTACATAGAGATCTGCCAAGTCTTCAATATGCAGATTAGACCATACATTTTCACCTTTTCCAAAATAAACTCCAAACCGTTTTTCTTTAGAGAAATTGATTAAAGCCGGAAGCTGAATGCTATCCTTTTTCAGTCCCAGACCTTCTCCGTAAACCATTGTGGGTACAATAACAATACTTCTTATATCTTTTTTAGCAGACTGAAGAACATAATTGTTGATCAATACCCTTGAAGCCATTTCCAGTCTTGGATGTAAAGGAATATCTTCAGTATAAACAAAATCACTTTTTTCCCCATTTTCTTTTCCTCCAAATATGGCGGAACCTGAAGTGAAAATAAATGTTTTGCCAGTCCCCTCCAATGCATTGATCATACTGTCTGCTGCAAAGGCGTCATCAGCAGAATCTGCTGTGTGGATAATGGCATCAGCCTGGGAAATCGCAGCTTCCAAAACGGCTTCATCATGGATATTCCCTATAATGGGTTCAATTCCCAATGGCTTAAGCTTTTCTGCCGAATCTTCATTACGGACAAGTCCTGATACCCTATAGTTTTTGTCTAATAACTTTTTGGCAACAGTACCACCGATATAACCGGTAATTCCTGTAATAAATACCCTTTTCATGTTAAGCTAACTGTGGTTTTAGTTCCTGTGCAAAAACTTGTTCAAGATGTTCTCTGTAAAGCTTCATATCACGTTCTATATTGGCATTTTTCTCTACATCATGGAAGTGAAAACTTTCCATTTTTTCTAAGGAAACGAAGGCATTCATTCTGTGGAAACCAAATAAAGGCCCATTATCTACACTTGTTTCATTGAAGAACTCTCCGGGAATCGTAAAAGCTGTTTCAGGAGCATTCCAACTGGTCGTTACCATATATTTTCTTCCGCCAAGCATTCCTCCTGTTCCGTAATTGATTTCCGGATTTTCTGCATTTCTTCCGTCACTCATATAGATTCCTTTCGCATGACCAGCTGTGAAAACTTCGTCGATATATTTCTTAAGACCGTTGGGAAGCTGGAACCACCATATCGGAGTGTGGTAGATGATAAAATCTGCCCATACAAATTTCTTAACCTCTTCATCTTTGTCGAATCCTTCTGAAACCTGAGTAGTTTTTACTTCTATATTTTCGAATTTATTCAATACTTCCAAAGTATTCTGAGCGATGGTATCGTTATATTTTCCTCCGGAATGTCCGAAGTTCTGTCCTCCGTTAATGATCAATACTTTTTTCATTTGTTTATGATTGTTTAAATTTTATGATGCAAAGTTAGTTTGCAACATTGTATAATAAAAATAGCATGAATTATATCTAAGTATTATAATACTGATAGTTTAAATTTTGTCATTCATGTGAAATGTCATACCGTTTATTGATTCCATTGTCACGACTCTGCTGTAAATTTGTTATGATTATTAGAGTGGATATGATACAGATTGCGGTTTTTAGTGATGTGCATGGAAATCTTCCTGCGCTGAATGCAGTGTTGGAGGATATAGATAAAAGAGGGATTCAGCAGAAATTCTGTCTGGGAGATCTGGTAGATTTTGCTCCCTGGGGAAATGAAGTCACAGAAAAGATCAAAGATCTGAATATTCCTTGTCTGATGGGGAATCATGATGAAAGAATTGCTTTTGATATTCCCGTGGTTCCTTTATCAAAACATTCAAAGGAAGAAACGGAGGCCAGATTTATTGCGATTGATCATTCCAAAAGACATATTACAGAGGAGAATAAAAGCTTTTTATCCGAACTTCCTTTCCATTTAAAATTAAACTATAAAATAGGGAAGAAGCATTGGAATATTCAGCTTGTGCATTCAAGTCTGTCCAGTAATGATACCTATTTGTATGAATCGGAGAATGATGAGCTTTTTGCAGCTATGCTCAAGGAGTCTCAATCCGATATCGTTGTCATGGGCCATACCCATTTATCATTTACAAAATCTTTTGAAAATAATAAATGGGCCATAAACTGTGGCTCTGTAGGCCGTTCGAAAGAAGAAAACCGTCTGGCTTCTTATCTCGTTTTAACGATGAATGAAGAACAGATTATTCCAGAAATTATACAGATCGCTTACCCGCTTGAAGAAACCGTTCACGCCATAGAAGAGAGCAGAATTCCGAATTATTATGCTGATTTTTTAAGAAATGAAAAAGCTTTGATGCTCTAAAATATTTTCCGAAATAAATACAAATTGTTGATTTTTAGTATTTTGTAAATAGTCGAACGTTGGTTTACAGAAGGTCGAACTCATTTTATCCGTTAAAATCAGTTCGACTTTTTTTATCCGGACTTTTCTGAAAATTTTCTGATTCATCTTTGCATCAGATTATTAAAATTTAGAAATCATGAAAAAAACAGCCCTGTTTATTCTTTTACTTTTATCAGTATTTTGTTTAGCACAAGCCGTAAAAGTTGATACTATTCTCACTCCCGAAATTGGCGGAATAAAACAAGTCATCGAAATTAAAACCGATGATTCCAATAAGCCGATACTTCTGTTTTTATCAGGAGGCCCCGGAAGCTCAATGATGAAAAATGCGGATTCTTTTACGCATATTTTAAAAAATAAATTCACCATTGTTCAATGGGATCAGAGAGATGCAGGAAAAACACTGGCATTAAACCCCTCTCCGGTTCAGCCATCCGTTGAGCTGATGGGTAAAGATACCTTTGAAGTGATCAGTTTTCTTAGAAGGAAGCTAAAGCAGGAGAAAGTATACTTGTTGGGAAGTTCGTGGGGAAATGCTTTAGGATTTTACATTGTTAGAAATCATCCTGAGCTTCTGCATGCTTATTTTGCAGTCAATCCTGTGATCAGTCAGCTGGCCAGTGAAAAGGAACTGCTTACAATTCTGAAAAATCATTTTAAAGAAGATCCTGTTGCCAGCAAAGAATTGGCGAGCGTGCATATTCCGTTTACGATAGATGAAGACCTGTTTTATCTTAGAAAATGGCTTTTTTATAAAGACGGTAAAAAAAATGTCACCAGTGATGAATTCAAAAAAGGTTTTCTTCAGTGGTCCAAAACATGGTCACCAGCCTGGAATGAAGTCATGAAAATAGATTTACCGAAGACTTTAAAGAAAGTGAACTGTCCGATCTATTTTTTCGTAGGGAAAAACGATATCCAAACTTCTACCGCCATTACAAAACAATATTTTGAGAAGGTAAAAGCACCTAAGAAAGACCTGTTTTTATTTGAAAACTCAGGACATCAGATCCATAAGGACGAGCCGGAACTATTTCAAAATAGAATCATGAAAACATTAGAGTATTAAATTCAAATTAAAGCGTAGAAACCATGAAAAAAACAATTGTTTTTACTGTAACATTTCTCTCAGTATTTTGTTTTGGGCAACAGCCAATAAAAGAAACTGTCAATCTGAAATCAATAGTTGATCATGCCGTGAATAAGATGGTTGAAAAACCAGTGATTAACGCTGTGTCGATCGGAATTGTTTACCAGGGGCAGGAATACATAGGGCATTATGGTGAATTGGAAAAAGGAAAATCCAACCTGCCGAATAATGAAACCATCTATGAGATCGGTTCCCTGGGTAAAACTTTAACCGGAACATTGGTGGCGAAAGCTGTTTTGGATAAAAAATTAAAGCTTGAAGACCCTGTTCAGAAATATTTATCTGAAGATTATCCTAACCTGGTTTTCAATGGTCATCCCGTTCTTATAAAGGATTTGGTGACTCACACAAGTGGCTTACCTAAAATGCTGCCTTTGGAAGTAAATGCGGTACTGAATGATTTCACGAATGAAAAAGCACCTGAGAATACCAATAATATCTTGAAAAACTATAAACAAAAAGATTTTTTAAGAGACCTTCACACCGTAAAACTGGATGCGGTACCGGGACATAAATTTTCATATTCAAATGCCGGTATTGAACTTTTAAGTGCTGTTTTAGAAAAAGCTTATCATAAAAATTTTGAAGTTTTATTAAAAGAATATTTTGCTGATAACCTTCAAATGAAGCATACGAAGATTAATTTATCAAAAAAAGAAGAGGCCCATCTTGCCGTAGGATATCATTGTGATTATAATGCCATAGCTCCTGAATTAATATCATCACTTTGGGGGTCATCAGGTAACGTGAAAACAACGCTTCCGGACATGATGGAATACATAAAGTATCAATTAAAAAATACTCCTGAAATAGCAGAATCGCATAAGCCTTTGGTTAAAATTGATGATACGTTCAGTTCAGGATATACGTGGAGAGTCATTACGGATGAAAAATTGGGAACTTTGTATAAGCATCATGGCGGCGTTTTTCGTGCACAATGCTTTATCTACGTCATACCAAAATATAATCTTGGCGTTTTTATTATAGCCAACCAAAGTGGCGTAAATACAGGAAAAGATATACAGAGTGTACTCGATGAAATATTTGGAAGTATATCATTATAATAATTATTCCGTAACTTTGTATCAGAATATTAATAATTAAAGTTATGGTCAATTTAGAATGGTACCGCACTTTTAAAGCGATATACAAAACCGGAACCCTCACGGGTGCAGCAGATTCCCTGTTTATTTCGCAGCCCGGAGTAAGTCTTCATTTAAGCTCACTGGAAGCTTATGTAGGCTATAAATTATTTGACAGGACAGGTCGAAAAATGATTCCCACCGAAAGAGGAAAGGTTTTATTCAATGCCGTTTCTGAGCCGATTGGCAGGCTGGAAGATGTAGAGAAGAATTTTCAGAAATCCACGGAAAAACTGACGCCGACGATCAGTGTGGGAATGTGTTTTGAAACATTTCAGACCACTTTGGAACAGTACGTATCTACTTTACCTTTTAACCTGATTATCAGTTTCGGGCAGTATCCCGAAATGCTGGACCAGCTTGATAAAGGAATTTTAGATCTTATTATTACTCCGAAAAAAGGAGTTTCTCCCAATATCGAACATGAAGCATTTTCTTCCGAACAGATCATTCTGGTAGGTGGAAAAAATGTAGATACGGAAAGCTTTCAGGAAGTTGTACATAAAGGAGCCGAACATATCGAGGAATGGCTGAAACAGGAAAAATGGTATGGAACAACGGGAGACATGGAACATCTTTTTCAGTTCTGGATCATGAATTTTGGTCATAAGCCGAATTTCCGTCCGAATTATATTGTTCCCAATCTAAACTCAATTATCCGTTGTCTGAAAGGCGGAACCGGACTGGCTGTAGTTCCCGATTTTCTATGTAAAAATGAAATAGAAAACGGAGATCTTAAACTGATCTGGGAAGGTGAGAAAAAGCTGGAAAACACTTTGTATTTCGGTTGCAGAAAGAAAACCAATTATCAGTCAGAAATCGATCATATCAAAGGATTATTCAGAAAGGTCATGAGCAAGAAGGATCATGTCGCGCAGCTGTAATCCGTTTTCATAAATAGGGAGTGGGTAATTTTCTATAAAAAAGTCTTTGCGTACTCCCTTTTTTGTAAAACCGTTCTTTTCATAGAATTTAATCTGCTGAAATCCTGTATCTGAGGTACCTACGACTAAAGTGGTATAGCCGCTTTCTTTCGCAATTACTTTAGTCCGATCCATAAGAAGACCACCGATTCCCTGACTTCTGTGGCTTTCAATAACAGCCATATTTTTAATTTCCAGCTCTGTGCTGCTGTTTGGGTACAAAGCGATCACTGCAATATCCCGAAGACCATTATCTAAAAGATAAATGTCAGAATTAAAAATGTACTGATCAATAGCATCAACTGTTTCATCCGCAAGCAGCAAAAGCTCATACGGAATATCTGAAGCCGAATTTATCTTTCTAAGTGTAAATTTTGCCATTCTAAAGACTCATATGAATAATAGGATAGTCTTTTCCTGAACCATCTTTTTCTGATCTCCCGATCTGCGTGAACCCCATTTTCTCATAAAATCCTATGGCTTGTGGATTCTGTTCGTTGACGTCAACTTTAGTCAAACCCGTTATCTCTTTCATAAATTTGTACAGTTTTTTGCCATATCCTTTTCCCCGTACTTCATTGTGGATGAAAAGCATCTCGAGATTGCCCTCAGCTACGGAAGCGAAACCTTCTGCCTGACAATTTTCCAATAGTAAATAGACTTCCAGATGAGGAAGATATTCTCTCGGAATAACTTCTTTAAAATAGTTGAAATCCTCTTCAGCAAGGAAATCATGGGTCGCAAGTACAGCAGACTCCCATATCTCCATAATTCTTGGATAATCTTCTGCCTGTGCTAATCGGATTGAATGTGACATTGTTTTGGATTTGGTGCAAAAATAGGGAATTAGAGACTAGAAATTAGAGGTTAGAAGTTAGAAAGTGGAGTATTGAGAAGAAGTAGGAATTCCGCTTCCTTGAAGGGGTGGATTTTTACGGAGCAAAAAGACGGGGTTAGTGTGAAAATATACACAAAAACAGTAAAAATGGTAAGTAAGAATCCCGATTTTTTGTCGCAAATTTGTTAGGCTATACATTAATATTAAAATTGAAATTTAAAAATTATGCAAAACAAAACATATACAGGACAGCCTGTAGTGACCCTAAATAATGGTGTGGACATCCCGGCCTTAGGCTTTGGAGTTTGGCAGATGGAGAATCTGGAAGAATGTGAAAGAGCGGTGGTAAAAGCGATCCAGACAGGATACAGAATGATCGATACAGCAGCCATCTACCAGAATGAAACGGCAGTAGGAAAGGCAGTGAAAGACAGTGGTGTCAGCAGAGATGAGCTGTTTATCACTTCAAAAGTCTGGGTGCAGGATCATGGTTACGAGCAGGCAAAAAAAGCATTTCAGAGAACATTGGACCGACTTCAGATGGGTTATCTGGATCTGTATCTGATCCACTGGCCTTATGGAGATTTTATCGGAACATGGAAAGCTTTGGAAGAATTATACAGTGAAGGAAAGATCAAAGCTATCGGAGTATGTAATTTTACTGTTGAAAAATTAGAAGAATTGAAAGCGAATTCAACGGTTTCTCCAGTGATCAACCAGATTGAGCTTCACCCGGTTTTCCAGCAGAAAGAACTTCAGGTGTACAACAGAGAAAACAACATCATCACACAGCCTTGGAGCCCTCTTGGAAACGGAAATGCAGATCTTCTGAACAATACTGAATTAAAAGCAATCGCTGAAAAATACAGTAAAACTGTAGCTCAGGTAATTTTAAGATGGCATCTCCAGGAAGGATTTGTAGTTATTCCAAAATCGGTGACACCTTCCAGAATTGAAGAAAACTTTAATGTTTTTGATTTCGAACTGAATGTAGATGAAATGAATACGGTCCGCTCTTTAGATACCGGAAAAAGACTGTTCTTTGATCCGAAAGATTCGGAATGGGAAGAAAAAATGCTGAACGTTGTAGCAGATATTTAACCGTATAGCTCAATATTAATGGTCCCGCAGATCAAACGGATAACACCGATTTTAATACAATCATGTTGAATCAGTTTAATCTGCGGGATATTTTTTAATTTTAAATAAAAACGATGACGGCAGCTCAATTTATAGAAAAGGTATCAACATTCAGAAATGAAAAAGAAATTGACAAGGTTGAAAAATTTTTCAAAGGAAATGATGGTGTTACAAAGCATTTTGGAGTTAAATTCGGAGATGTTTTCACAACGGCAAAAGAATTTTCTTCAATGCCACTGGAGGAAATTAATATACTTCTGGACAGTGATTTCTATGAAGTGAGAATGGGAGGAGTAAGCATCATGGATTTTCAGGCTGGGAATAAAAAAACGTCTGAAGAAAGAAAAAAAGAGCTTTTTGATCTGTATTTAAATCGCCACGACCGGTTGAATAACTGGGATTTCGTAGACCGGGCAGCACGGAATATCATCGGTGAATATCTGATGGACAAACCAAGGACTATTCTCTACAAGCTGGCTGAATCTGAAAATCCGTGGGAAAGAAGAACAGCGATAGTAAGCACTCATGCCTTTATCAGAAAAAATGATTTCGAAGATACCTTTAAAATCGCTGAAATCCTTGTTCACGATCCCCATGAACTGGTCAACAAAGCAGTGGGAAGCTGGATCAGGGAAGCCGGAAAGAAAAATCCCAAAAGATTGCTCAGCTTTCTTAATCAATATGTAGAAACAATGCCCGCTGCTACATTTTTCTATGCAGTAGAAAAGCTCGATCCGGACACGAAAAAGCATTATAAGGAACTCCGGAAGATGATAAGATAAGCTCTCCATTTTGTATTAATTTTGAGTCAAAGAGATAAAAAATACTTGACTGATATCATACTCATTTAAAGAAGGGTTTCATCAGTTTTTTGTAAATTTTAATAAAATAATTGTTATGTTTTGGCCAGACACTATCAGTAAAAGATTCTATATCAAATATCCTGTCATTCAGGCTCCGATGTTTGGAGTCAGTACCCCACAGATGACTGCAGCAGCTGCAAAAGCCGGAGCTCTTGGATCTTTGGCATTGGCTGATCTCCCCCCTGAGAAGTCTATTGAACTCATCCGGGAAACAAAAGAACTGACCGATCAACCTTTTGCTGCCAATATTTTTGTGCATAATATTCCAGAAATTACGGACAGTCTGAAAGAAAGGTTTATCAAAGCCAAACAATTCATTACACAGCTGGCGAAGGAAAATAACATCGAGGTGACACTTCCGGATCTTGAAGATATTAAAGTAAAAAACTACCATGAACAGGTAGATGCCATTATTGGAGAAGGCTGTAAAATAATAAGTTTTACTTTCGGAAATCTGGATGATCAAAGCATACAGAAGCTGAAAGAAAATGGAGTGGTTCTCATCGGCACGTGTACTTCGGTGGAAGAAGCTTTAATTCTTGAAAAATCTGGAATTGATATGATCTGCGTGCAGGGAATTGAAGCCGGAGGTCACAGAGGAACTTTTGATGCTGAGCATATCCCTATGATTGGAGGAATGTCTCTTTTTTCTGAGGTTTATGATCAGGTAAAAGTCCCATTGATCTATGCTGGAGGAATTTATAACAGAAAGAGTTTAAGAGCTGCAAGAGAGCTCGGTGCACAGGGCTTTCAGGTAGGAAGCCTATTGTTGGCATCGGAGGAAAGTGGATTACAACCGTTTGAAAAAGAAAGACTCAAAAATGCCACAGAAAAAGATATTATATTGACGAGAAGCTTTTCAGGCCGATATGCGAGAGGAATCAGAAATAAGTTCATCGAAAGTCTCGAAAACTCAGACTACATTATGCCCTATCCTTACCAGAATAAACTGACGAATGAATTGCGGAGAATTTCAAAAACTCATCATAATTCTGACTTTGTAAGCATCTGGGCGGGGCAGTCTATCCATGATTACAGCAGTCTTTCTACTGAAGAAATTTTGAAAGTGTTGATTCAAGATTCTGAAAAATAAAGAGTAATGATTTCAAGGAAAGAAAATGACTACTGTATTCATGCTTTATTCAAACATTAAGATTAGTGAAGGATGTAAGGTTAGTTAAGAAAAATCAAATGATTTTTTTAAGTCGTACGTCTTAAAATGCAGCTAAAACTTAATATTCTTAAAAGCTTAACAGGACTCTTAATGGTTTTATTTTTTCTGTCGCAGATAATAAGGATAGAAGAGTAAAAATCTGCATTATCCAATTAATCTGCGTGAAATTTGTAAACATACACATTGTAAAAAATCCCTTCATCTGCATGAAAGGATTTTTATTTATATAGAAATTCAATAACATTTATTATTATCAAATCATCGTCATATCTACTTACTCAGATCCAAACCTCCGAAGTTACCCGAACTCATCATCAGGAAAACACCGTCTGTTTTATCGACAGTCTCCCAGTAAGCATGAAGATCTTCAGCATTGGTGAATACTCTCAATTTGTCATTTTTGAATTTTTCCATAATGAATTCCGGGGAAATAGGTTCCATTCTTTTGATCTTTAAAGCATCTTCGGAATAGAAAACGATGGCTTCATCCAAGCCATCCATTGCGTGATCGTACTGTTCAAGGAAAACCGGGTTCAAGCTGGAATACGTATGCAGTTCAAGGAAACCGTATTTCTTTTCCTTCTTAAACTGCTCATGGAATGCTTTTACCGTTGCTTTTACTTTACTTGGCGCGTGGGCAAAATCTTTGTATAAAGTTCCCTGGTCTTCTCTTTCTACTTTTTCAAGACGTTTTGAAGCTCCTTTAAAGCTCATGATAGCCTCATAGAAATCCTCATCCATGATACCCAGCTGACGGCAGATATGTCTCGCCCCTTCCATATTCAGAAGATTATGGGCTCCGAAAACAGAAAGAGGAACATCGCCCATTTCAGTTTTTAGATAGACTTTTCCGTTGCTGATTTCGTATTCAGGCGTTTTGTAAGGAATTTTTCTGAAATAGTTTTCAGCAGCTTCCACTACTTTTACGACTTCTGCGTCTTCTTCGTTGTATACCAGAACACCGCCGGCCGTAATACTCGCTACGAATTTTCTGAACTGTTCAATATAATCGTCAAACGTTTTAAATACATTGATGTGATCCCATGCAATACCGCTCATTAAAGCAATGTTCGGCTGGTACAGAAGAAACTTTGAACGAAGATCGATAGGAGAGGAAAGGTATTCGTCGCCTTCCAGCACCATAAAGTCGTTGTCCTGCGTCAGTTTTACCATACAGTCGAAACCTTCCAGTTGCGCGCCTACCATAAAATCTACCTCTTTCTGGTGGAAATTCAGCACGTGAAGGATCATTGAAGTGATCGTTGTTTTCCCGTGTGATCCGGCGATTACTACTCTTGTTTTGTTTTTGGACTGTTCGTAAAGAAATTCAGGATATGAATAAATTTTTAAACCCAGCTCTTCTGCTCTTGCCAGCTCGGGATTGTCCTGATGGGCATGCATTCCAAGGATAACTGCATCAATATCCGCTGTGATCTTTTCCGGGAACCAGCCCATTTCCTGAGGCAAAATTCCTTTATGATCAAGTCTGGATCTTGAAGGCTCAAAAATAGCATCATCCGAACCTGTCACCTGATATCCTTTATCTTTTAACGCAATGGCAAGATTATGCATGGCGCTTCCGCCGATGGCAATGAAGTGGGTTTTCAATTGTATTTACTGTTTTTTTACGTTGTTATTAATGATCTCCTGGAAAGCGTTCAGGATATTGTTCCAGTTCGTCGTAAAGTTCGGCATGATCATGCTTGCATCCGTTTTGCTGCCTTCATTTTGGCCTTTTTTGATGTTAATGGAAGTACTCACATTATCATACAGCTTTTTCCGGTCTTCCTGTATCCTTCTGAAATTATTCTGGGAAAGGGTTTGGTCCAGTTTCTTCAGATCTTCATCTGAAATTTTGAAATCCTGTTTGTACTTTTTCCCCTGACCTTCAAAAGAATAATGGGCATTGTTGCCTTTGATCAGCAGATTTTCATACACAGGAGCAAAGCCTCCGCTTTTGGAGTAGCTGATGTCAAAATCCGAATATACTTTCTGACTGTTACACGAAACTAATACTATGACCGCGAATAAGATCCCTAATATTTTGTTCATAATTTTTTACTTACTTTAATGATTTGAATCCTTTTGTTCTAATTTTTTAGCTTTAAGTTCTTCATCATAATTGTGCAGTACATTGAAGTCTTCTGTCTGCTCAATGGCAGTCATGATCTTCAATAAAATTTCAGGCGCTTTTTCGTTGTCGTAATCGATGTCCAGAGGGGCTTTGAACTCCATGGTAGGTTTTACGCCTGTTACCTTTACCCGGAGGCCTTTTTTGTCAAATGCCCTTCTGAAGCCGTTGATCTTGATAGGGATCACGATCGGACGCTGACTTTTAACCAGTTTGGCCGTTCCTCTTCGTCCCTGTGCAAAAGCAGATGTAGTACCTTGAGGGAAAGTAGCTACCCAGCCGTTGTCCAGAGCTTTCATAATATTATCAACTTCGGTAAGATCTACCATTCTGTTGACGTTTTTACCCTCTGCTCTCCAGGTTCTTTTTACGGTCACAGCACCGGCGATCTTGAAGATCTTCGGGAGAATCCCTTTATTCATGGTTTCTTCTGCTGCTACATAGTAAAAATCAATCTTGGGATTGAGCAGGTAGATCGGGTTTTTAATCGTATCCAGATAACCGTTGTTTACAGCACAGAATGCATGATACATTGCTGCTACGTCTGCAAAGTAGGTTTGATGGTTACATACAAAAAGTACGTTGGAATCGGGAAGATCCACAAGGTGTTCCGTACCGGTTATCTTCAGTTTATTAAAGCCGTTGAACCTTCTGTAGGATACAATTCCTAAAATAAAAATGATAAACCTTTTTAAAAAATAAGGTGTTCCGAATGCATCGGTGAAAATATTTTTCTTCGCCATCTCTCAATTAAACACGGTAGTGCAAAGTTACATTTTTTTCAGCAACTGGCTAAACTCGCTCAATATCATTGCTGTAGCACCCCAGATAATATATCCGTTGAAATTAATGACCGGAACTTCATGTCCGGCAGCACCGGGAAGTGCCATCATTTCCGGATTATCCGGGAGACTGAGGAAAGAAGTGATAGGAAATTCTATAGTTTCTACCGCCTCGCTCTGCTGAAGAACGAAAAGCGGATTCTTTTTAGTATACGAAATATAGGGGTAGACGTAAAAATTACTTGGGGGAATATAGATCGGGGACATTTCCCTGATCACCCTGATGTAATGCTTCTCTATACCTATCTCTTCGGAAGTTTCACGGACTGCGGTTTCAGCAAAGTCTCTGTCCATTTCCTCACGTTTTCCACCGGGTAGGGAGATCTGTCCGCTGTGTCTGTCATGTTCGTTGATGGTTCTTTGTATCAGGGGGAAATACCATTCATTGTCTTTGAGGTACAATACAATATTTACCGCTGCAAATTTTGGGTTTTTCGCCAGTACTTCGTCATAGGTAAATACAGGCCGGGAAGGTGGTGAAAATACCCCGTGAGCGTGTACTCCCGGCAGTTCTACGTTTGTAATTTTCCTCAATAAATCTTTTCCAAAACTTTCCATAGCTCAAATTTAGCAATATATACTGAAGAAAAGAACAGGCGTTAACATTAATTAACCATTGGGAGAGATGAAAAGATTTAAAAATTCAAAGATTTAAAAATGAAGGACGGAGAAAATGAATGTTATTTTTAGTCATTAAAATTAGAGTTATTTTGTTTATTTATTTGAAAATCACTGATGTATATTACCGTATTTTCACGTAACTGAAACACGTTACACAGAGAAAACGGTAAACAGTTACAACGGAAACGGTAATCAGTGATTTTTAAAATTTACACTTAAGCAGTGGTTTCTCGTTTGGGTTTAGCCTATACCTTTGTCATACTATTAACCAATTAATTTTACCAAAAATGAAAAACTTTATTACAGGTGTATTTACACTAATGGCCATGAGTTTCAGCTTCGCACAATCAAACATTGATCTTACTGCCCAGATTGGAAACTTGAACGTTGCAACTGTTGACCAAACAGGGCTTTTAAACATCAACTCTTTAACACAGGATGGAAACCGAAATACGGCTGATATCGATCAGGTAGGTATTCTGAATATTAATACTGCTGAAAGTATTGGAAACAGAAACTCCATTGACGTAGACCAAGCTGGGATCGGTAACACCAATGATGTAAGCCAAACAGGAAACAGAAACTCCGCAACAACCTGGCAGTTGGGAGCATTAAACTCCACAGAACAGACTCAGATCGGAAGAAGAAATGAAACCTCTTCTTTACAGCTCGGAATAGGAAACGCAGTAGTACAATATCAGGATGGAAGAAGAAATGATGCTTCTGCTATTCAGTTAGGTAACGGAAATGATGCTTATCAGATTCAGCTTGGAAGAAGAAATGATGCAAGCGGTCTTCAGGTAGGTAATGGTAACCTTTTAGTTCAATATCAGGATGGTGATGATAACAGTGCCACACATGATCAAGGAGGTAACAACAATATAGCTGCTTCAGTTCAGGTGGGTGATGACAACATGGCTATGGGGGTTCAGATTGGAAACAGTAACCAATTGTACCAACTTCAATTGGGAGATTCCAATACAGCGATTGATGTTCAGATGGGTAACAATAACTTTACCTGGGTAGCTCAAAGCGGAGATTCTCATATCCACGTAGGAACTCAGATCGGTAACGGAAACTCAATGATCGTTAACCAATCTAACTAATTCATGTACTGTAATCAAGCATAAAAGGAGAGGCTGCGGTTTTCTCCTTTTTTAAGCTTTAAACGATAAACATACCCGGAAACCGTGATTTTATATTTATACCAGCAGGGTGTGTTTTTCCAAACAGTCTATTCATGTACCTTTATTAAAAATTAAGACCATGTTGAAACTCAGATGGGGTGCCTTTACACTTTTCGCAGGGCTGTGTGTGCAAGCGCAGCAGGTAGACTGGGATAAACTCAACAGCAGTACGGTTCTTGATCTTATGGCAAGACAGCAGACAGAGCAGGGACTTTATGGTTCCAGCATTATCCAGATAGGAGATGACAACCATGCGGAACTTTCTCTTAATGCTAAAACCATTATTGCCATTCAACAACTGGGAGACTTCAATACACTTTTTTTCATTAATTCATTTACAGATCAAGCCACCAAAACTGCCGTTACCGCTCAGGGAAATAACAATATTATTGATATTACCGGAAGCAACAGTATTTCAGACGGCATGCAGATCAATGTAAAAGGTGACAACAAAACCATTTTCATGAGAAATTATTAAAACACACGTGATGAAATTTTTATATTCCTTAAATCTGTGCACTTTATTTATCTTCCTGTCTGCAACGGTTGATGGGCAGGAAGATAAAAAAGTGAACGCAAGGATTGAAAAAAGCATTCTCGAAAATCAGATTAATCTAAAAGCTGTTGTTACCAATAATACTGCCGTATACAAAGAGCTGAACTATCTTTTGATTTCCATTAAAAAAGGAAATGCCGGCAATCTTTCCAATAACCAGCAAAGCGGTAAGTTTTCCATCAATCCCAATGAAGTAAAGGTTTTATCTGAGATCAATGTGAATCTTGAACCGAAAGATGCTCTGAAAGCCTTCCTATACGTAAAAGATGAAGAAACCCAGAAAATGATCGCCAAAGACAGTCTTGAAATCAATACCGATCTGTTCAAAAAGAAAACAGCCAAAGTAGAAGAAGATGCCGTCTTTGAACTGAAAGGGCTCACGATTGATGAAACCAAAACAAAGGTTGGGAAAGACTTTTATGATCTTTTTTACATCCAGTACAGTCAGATTCCTGATAAAAGCGGTGGCGCAGTTACCATTTCCGAACTTCCTCTCCGCGGGACGAGTGGCCAGATCAATATCCAGATCGATGACAAAGTGATTTACAGTTTTATGACCAATCCCAGCGAAGATTACCTGAAAGAACAGCTGGCAGCCAGCTTAAAATATATCAAAGAATTTAATGCAAAGAAAAACCTCATTAAAAATGAATTTATCTACTAAAAACGTCCGCCATGAAAACTTTTATCATTATTTTGACCTTTATTGCGGGTATTTTCTCCGGAAAATCTCAGCAGCTCGTCTATAAGCCCATCAATCCGGCATTCGGAGGAGATACGTTTAACTATCAGTGGCTTTTAAGTTCAGCAAATGCTCAAAATCAGTTTGACGAAAAAGATGATTACAGCAGTTTGCTCGATAATATCAATTCTTTAGACAGTTTCAGCCAGAGCCTCAACAGGCAGATCCTGAGTGAGCTGTCCAGGAAATTGTTTGAAGATCAGTTCGGGGAGGGCAGTCTGAAGCCCGGAAATTATCTTTTCGGTTCGCTTTATCTGCAGATTACCACTACAGCCCAGGGACTTTTGATCAATATTTTGGATACCAGTTCAGGCGATCAGTCCGAGATCGTAATTCCAAAATAAAAAATAACTAAAAACCAAACTTACCATGAGAACTTACACTTACACCAGAATTTTTTTCTGTACGCTCCTTCTGTGCTTAATGCAGGCCTGCAGTTCGATACTGGGTCTTCCTTCCGATCCTGAAAGATCCACCATGGGAGAGCTTACTCCCTCTACTGCGGAATTGAAAAATCTTCCGCTTCCCAAAGAAAAAATCGTCATTGGCGTTTACAAATTCAGAGACCAGACCGGCCAGTATAAACCGTCAGAAAACGGCAACAACTGGAGTACGGCTGTTCCACAGGGAACCACAACTATTCTGATCAAAGCATTGGAAGACAGCCGGTGGTTTATCCCGATTGAAAGAGAAAATATCGCCAATCTTTTAAACGAAAGACAGATTATCCGGTCCACCAGACAGGAATACAACAAGGACGCTGATAAAAACAGCCAATCTCTTCCCCCTCTTCTTTATGCAGGAATTCTTCTTGAAGGCGGCGTGATCTCTTACGACAGCAATGTCATGACCGGAGGCCTCGGGGCCAGATATTTCGGAATAGGCGCTTCTACGCAGTACCGTCAGGATAGAATTACCATTTATCTGCGTGCTGTTTCCACACTGAACGGTGAAATTCTTAAAACCGTTTATATTTCAAAAACCATTCTTTCCACCAGCGTCAACGGAAGTTTTTTCAGATATATCGATACCGAAAGACTTCTGGAAGCGGAAGTTGGACTTACTCAAAATGAACCGGTGCAGCTTGCTGTAACTGAAGCTATAGAGAAAGCGGTAAGATCCTTAATCGTTGAAGGGATCAGGGATAAGATCTGGGGCAAATCATCTGAGAATTTAACGGGTTACCAGGCTCTGATCAATGATTATAATAAAGAACAGGAAGATAATGTAGGAAGAACGGTAGGGAATAAGTTTCCGGAAAATTACAGACAGAAAATGTCCGTTTTTGCTAATGTGGAAGCTCAGAAAATTAAAGATGATTACGTAAATCCTAAAATGAATGTTGGCGGAAAACTGGGAATGAAATACTTTATAAGTCCCAATTTCAATATTGAAACCAGCGCCGGTTATTTCACTTTGGAAAATGAAACGATTATTAAAAGAAGCTATATAGTTCCCGAGCTTAATCTGGAGTTTCTTTTGTTCCCAAAATACAGATTCAGTCCGTACGTTTACGGTGGAGCGGGAGCTATGTTTTCAAAATACAAACCTCAGTACAAAGGCCAGGTCGGCGGTGGACTGGAATATATGATCGGGAATAATACCGCAATCCGGGTTTCGTCACAGTATGATATCGGTTTTAAAGATAACTGGGAAGGTTTGGTCAACGGAAAAAGAAAAGATCAGGCACTCCGTTTTGCACTTGGAATCAATTTTTACCTTGGAAACAAATAAAAACATGAACTATGAAAACTTTAATCAAAATACTCAGCATATTCATCCTTATTTTTTGTCTGTTTTCATGCGGCGAAGACCTTGTGGAACAGGCTCAGACAGGAGCATTGAAAGGAAAAGTTGTAAAAAGAGGTACCAATGTACCTATTCCTAATGTGAAAATTTTTACAGCGCCCACTACACAGACGGTTTTCAGCGGGACAGACGGTACATTCGAAATTGCTGCCATGCCGCTTGGAAATTATTCTGTGAAAGCAGAATTATCAGGCTATATCACCACTTTTCAGGGTGTTAATATACAAAACCAAAACCAGGTAGTCACCGTGGTTTTTGAAATGGACGATGATGAATCACTTAATTCCCCTCCATCAGCACCGCAGCTGCTAAGTCCGGTAGACAATGCGGTAAACCAGCCATTAAGCGTTGAACTGACGTGGACTGCTACAGATCCTGATACGGCTGATGTTTTAAAATATAGTTTAACAATTAAAAATAACCTTGATACTAGTGTGATTCAGGTTAATGATTTGGCGGCGAAACATTATTCGCTTTCCAATTTGAAGTTTGGTGTTAGTTACTTCTGGCAGGTGTCTGTTTCGGACGGCATTCACCCGCCAGTTTTAAGTTCCATCAGTAAATTTACCACCAATACGGTTCCGGCCAACCGGTACCATTATGTGCAGAAACAGAACGGTAATTTCGTCATCATGTCGACTGACGGACAAGGAAACAGTTTTCAGCTGACCAATTCGTCCTACAACAGCTGGAGACCACGGAAAAACAACAATGCAGGACTGATTGCATTTCTGCGGACCGAAGGTGGAAGTACCCATATTTATACGGTAAACCCTGACGGATCCAATCCTTTTAAAGTGACTACCGTACCAGCAGCCGGTTTTAATAATTATGAAATGGATTTTGCATGGAGTACCAACGGCCAGGAAATCCTCTATTCTAATTTCAATAAATTATACAGGATCAATAAAGACGGAAGTGGCCTGACTCAGGTGTACACAACCCCGGACGGAAGCATGATCTCCGAATGTGACTGGAGCTACGATGGTAGCAGAATCGCCGTAAAAACAAATGACTTCAACGGCTACAATACGAAAATCTACATTATTGATATGATGGGAAATGTTTTAAAAACTATTCTAACAGGATCAGCAGGAGCATCAGGTGGCCTTAACTTTTCTGTAGACGGACAAATGCTCGTATACACAAGAGATATGTCAGGGTATCTGGATGGAAGCGGTAACTACCGTCAGCTCGACTCCCATATTTTCATCTATAATATAACTACTGACACAATATATGATATTTCTGATGAAAGCGAAAAACCACTGGGAACCAACGATCTTGACCCAAGGTTTTCCCCCAATAATGCCCAGATTATCTACATGAATACTTCCAATGATAATATTTCTCAGAAAAATGTAATGGTTATTGATCTCAACAGCACCATGACTGATCTTTCGAGAGCATCTCTTTTCAGTAACGGGGAAATGCCGGATTATGAGTAATTTGAGTTTGAGAGTTGCTGGTTGACAGTTGATTGTTACTCGTAATTAAATATTATACTTTAATAGTTTTAAGCCTGATATATCCGGGAATATTGAATGATGGGCAAGTATCTGGTGGCTGAGGTTCCCGAAGTCACCGGTACTCATGTCTGGAATCTAGAATTTAAAATCTAGCATCTTATAATAAATTTAATGATCCAAAAAAAATCCAAACCTAAGGTTCGGATTTTTTTTGGTGGTTAAACGAAATTGGTTTCATCAATCAATAATGTGGTTTTCTAAGGCATATTTTACGATTCCTACGGAATTTTTTGCGTTTAATTTAAGGAGGATCCTTTTGCGGTGGGTTTCGACGGTATTGATACTTATAAAAAGTTTTTCAGAAATATCTTTGCTGCTAAATCCGTCGCATATCAGTTTAAGGATCTCCATTTCTCTGCGCGTTAAAGGCTCTTTGATATGAGGATTTGGTTTTCCTTCCTCGCTGCTGATAAAGTTGATCATTCTTTCTTTGGCGTTGTCGCAGATGTAGATCTCATTTAAAAGCAGGGCATTTATGGATTTCAGGAATTCATCATATCTGCTGTTTTTGTCAAGATAGCTCTTTATACCTTTGTTAAAAAGCTTCCGGATGTCAATCATATCATAACTATTGCCTATGACAATAATCTTGATGTTTTTGTCTTTTGAGGTAATGTCTTCTACAAGTCTGAAAATATCTGTCAGCATCAGCATATTGGAGCTTATAACCAGAATTTCAGGGGGATCATCTTTTAATTGTTTAAATAAGGGTTCATAAGAGTTACAAATGTCAATCGTGTTAAAAATTTTGCTCTGTGAGAGCAGTTTTGATAAACCTTCTGTATAGAGTAGTGGCTCATCAAAAATGGTTAATCTCGGTTTCATCATGGTTAGTTTTGTTTATATAAAAATATAAAAAAAACTTTACATTTTACGTATAAATAGCAATTAATTGTAATTTTTTACATAAATAATGATTATAAAATTGAAATTTTATTGATTATTTGATAAATAATTCTCTTATTGTGGAGTTTTGAACTTAAATTTTAGAGTTATTATAGTTAATATGTTGTATTAGTGGTAGTTTTGATGATAGTGAATTTAAAATAAAAATTATTTAACTAACACGGTAGGGATATGTTTCACCGGAAAATTCACCGACCGGGCAATAAAACAAAACTGACCTGCCTTATGATGGAGCTCCTTCGCTTTTTGAATCATTGATTCTTCTGTAACGCTAACTGTGGGATATAATATAACCTCAGTGAAATGACCACTGCCGTTAGTTGTTTCAGTCATAATTACTGTAGCTTCGTCTGTATAATCTGTCACGATGATTCCTTCTTCAGAACAGAAATGAAGATACCAGAGCATGTGGCAGGAAGAAAGTGAAGAAAGAAAAAGATCTTCAGGATTGTGTTTCGTTTTGTCCCCACGAAAAGCGGGATCAGAAGAACCCTCAATAACTGCTTTATTTTCAATATGGATGGTATAGCTCCTTTCGTAGTTTCTATAGCTGCTGGTGCCGGTTCCTTGGTTTCCTGTCCAGTGAATGGCGGTCTTGTAATGATGTTCCTTGCTCATTGTTGTATATTTTTGTAATTATTTATAGTTGTAAAATGATTTCTATTGCCGTGGCTGTTCTTCCCAAATGAACTGATATCCTGAATTCAGGACAGCTTGTATTTCCCAGTCTCTTTTCAACCGAATGATCTGGTCCGGCATTGTAAGCAATTGAAACAGCCAATCCGGAAATAATGATGGCCAGTCCCCAAATGGTGATATTTAAAAATTTTGGAATCTTTACGGTAAAAAGATATTTATGGATTAGAAATAAAATCAGCGTCCATAGTAAAATCTGTATGAAAAAGTCGGCTAAGAATTCTGTGATGAAAATCTGGTAAGATAATGAAGTGTGCCATCCATCAGCAATGAAGGGAAAAGGAAATCCTGACATGGCTGTGTTGCCAGCATCTACCGGAAGCACAAACCACCATTTTGTAAAAAGGGTCATGGCAATCACTGTTAATGGAACTGATTGTATAGCTAAGCGTTTCATGGGCTTATTTTACAGCAATTTAACGAAAAAACCTCCAGCACAAAGCTGAAGGTTTAAATTTTGTCTAATTAGAATATCCAATCAATTCTTCTTTTTTCGAATTGTAAATTTTGTATTCTAAATATTTGAAAGAGTCCCGTGGGATAATGGTTACCCATTTTTTGTATTTTATAAACCATCTCATCTGGATGCTTTTAAGACCTTTGGTAAGGTAAGCTTCCACGAAAGGGTGTACATGAAGATAAAGTTTTCCTTTATCTTTCTGTATAATATTTCTTATGGTTTCTTCCATTCTTTCCACAACAACGATTGGAGCTGTGATTTCTCCGTCTTTGTTTGGATTTTCTTCTTTGGTTTCAATCTGTTTTTCCGGGCGGTTTCTTTGTCTGGTAATCTGGATCAATCCAAATTTGCTCGGTGGAAGAATTTTGTGGCGTGCTTTGTCACGTTTCATTTCTTCTTTCAAATGTTCAAACAGATCTCTTCTGTGGTCAGGATTCTGCATATCGATGAAATCGATTACAATGATGCCTCCCATATCTCGGAGACGAAGCTGTCGGGCAATCTCGGTAGCTGCCATTTTGTTCACGTTCATTGCGTGTTCCTTATTGGCGGAGTTTCCGGTAGTGATATTGTTTCCCGAGTTGACGTCAATCACGTGAAGGGCTTCTGTGTGCTCAATAACGAGATAAGCACCTTTTGAACTTGGAATATTAACGTGTTTTCCAAAACTCTGTTTGAGTTGTTTTTCAACGTTGTAATATTCGAGAAGAGGAATGTGGGAATTATAAAACTGAACAATATTCTTTTTTTCCGGGGCTATGACCTCCACGTAGTTGGTCATTTCGTCTACCATCTGCTCATCGTCGCAGATAATACTCACGAAATCCTGGTTGAAATTGTCCCTTAAAATAGCTGAAGCTTTATCTTCTTCGCTTAAAACTCTGGCCGGAACCTTACTTTTCTGAATGTTTTTGAATGTAGTTTCCCATTTCTGGATCAGCTGATTCATATCATTGTGAAGGTCTGCTACTTTTTTTCCTTCCGCTACCGTTCTTATAATGACTCCAAAACCTTCCGGCTTGATGCTGTCGATAAGGGTTTTCAGTCTTTCTTTTTCCTCAGTGGTTCTGATTTTTTTGGAAATGGAAACTTTGTTGTCGAAAGGGATCAGGACCAGAAAACGGCCTGTCAAAGAAACCTGGGTAGAGATCCTGGGACCTTTTGTAGAAATAGGTTCTTTGGTGATCTGAAGCAGAACGAGATCGTCTTTTGCGATGACTTTATCTACGGTTCCGTTTTTGTCTATTTCGGGTTGTATCTCGAAATTTTTTAAGCTTGAAGTGCTCTGTTTTTTAGAAATAGTATCTTTTAAAAACTTTCTGTACGTAAGATACTGAGGCCCCAGATCCTGATAATGCAGGAATGCATCCTTATCGTATCCGATATTTACGAATGCTGCATTCAGGTTAGGTGCCAGTTTTTTTACTCTTCCTACAAACAGATCTCCAACTATAAATTCGCTTTTGTCTTCTTGCTCATGAAGTTCACATAGTCTTCCGTCTTCCAGTAGTGCAATCTTTGTAAGATCATCTTCATGCGAAACTATTAGTTCTTTCTTCATTTTGTTATAAGATAAAAATTATTAAGATTATGGGGAAATGGCGTGTTTTTTAGCAAATAAATAATATTAAATATAAGAATTTTGAATGAAAATGCTCTATCTTTTTAAAAATATATGCAAAAGCCTTTGTTTTCCGTAGCATCTTATGGTTGCAAACAAAAATATAGTCGGTGAAGTTTAAATAATTAAAAACACCAACTATATTATTATATTGTAAATCTCGAGAAAAAGAGATTATTTTTTCTTATGTCTGTTTGCTCTTCTTCTTTTCTTTCTCTTGTGAGTTGCAACCTTGTGTCTTTTTCTTTTCTTTCCGCTTGGCATAATTTTAATTTTTTAGTAACTAGTTAATATTCAGTTAATGTTTTATTTTACTGCGACTTTAGTTTTTACTTTCTCAACAAAAGATTTTGAAGGTTTGAAAGCAGGAATGTTATGAGCAGGAATCTCAATTGCAGTGTTCTTAGAAATATTTCTTCCTGTTTTAGCAGCTCTTGTTTTAATGATAAAAGATCCAAAACCTCTCAGATAAACGTTATCCCCATTATACATAGAAGTCCTGATCTCCTGCATAAAAGCTTCTACAACTTTCTGTGTTTCATTCTTTTCTGTTCCCAACTTATTTGAGATGGTGTTTACCAATTCTGCCTTTGTCATTTCCTTTTTTAATTTTAAATTTTAGGTGTGCAAATTTAGTTAAAAAAATTGAATACTAGCAAATTAGTGGCAAAATATTTTTGTTTAAAGAGTTGGAGTTTTCTTGTTTACCCAATATTAATATTACATTAAATCTCTCTACATGCTGGAATTATAGTAGCCGTTTTCTACACAGAACCGGATAAGATGCAGTTTTGTTTTCAGCCCAAGTTTTTCCGTCAACCTATTGATATAGGTGTCAATGGTCCGTGTGCTGAGGTTCAGTTTTTCTGCAATTTCCTTGTTGCTGTATCCTTCGTAGCAGAATTTCATCAGCTGGATTTCGGTAGGGCTGAGCTCTTCCTGGCCTTTTTTCTGCCTTTCCATATAGTTCTGTACAGCGAGTGGCTGTTGCTCCCATTCTTTGGAATATTTCTCATAATCGAAGCTGTCAGAAGCAATGCTGCCTTTGATGAGATCTTTTATAATCGTACTCTTTTTCTCGCAGTAATAGATATTGGGTATTTTTGAAAGGATCTCAGCCATATCTTCCTGATAGGTGCTGGAATAAGTAACGATAGGAGTTTCCGTATTGTTTTTGCGGATGTATTTGATTGCTTCTATTCCGCTTAATACGGGCATAAAAAGTTCTATGATAAACACGTCTTCCTGTCTCCTGTAAATCCTGTTCACAAGCTCATGGCCGTTGTTACAGTCATTCAGAAGCATATAGAATGGGTTTTCCATAAGCGTTTTAATCATGATCTTCTTGAAATAGAAGTCGCTGTCTGCTATAGAAAACCTTATTGTGTTTGATAATAATTTACTCACTTTTAATATCGATTTGGTATAAGATATTTAAAATTCAGAGGCCTAATTTAGGAAAAACTTATGAAAGTGGAAATTAAACTTAGGTTAATTAGGGTTTTCCCGAAATTACCTTAGGGAAAATACGTATTGTACATAAAATTTTTTTTTTATATTTTCACAGGCCAAACAAATTGCAAATATATGTCTTCTAACAGGGAAAAAAAATTAAACAAATCTGACGTCAGAGCGGGCATTTGGAAGTTTATTCTATCCTTCGCCGTTCTTTCTGTAGTATCTTTTCTGTGTTTATTTCTCTTTTTCAAAAGCTACAGTATACAGCGGGAAAGAATCGCCATAGAAGCAGAGGCTTATAAAGACCTGATGCGTCGCGGCGATATGCTAAGGGAGCATGTAGAAAATATCTACAACAAAATGAGCCAGCTTAATGAAGGTAAGGTAAAGAGTGAAAGCTTTCTTAAAACCAGCATTATGGATGATGTAGCGGATGCAAGAGAAGCCATAGGTAAGGACAGTGCCGATAATTTTAAACATTATGCAGTGCTGATGAAACAGATAGGGCCAATGCTGACCTTAAAGAACAATATTCTGGAGGTAGAGTACGATAAAAAGATGGTTCTCAGAGATCTTGATGAATGTTTACAGAAGATGAAAAGAGCTAATAATGAGCTTAAAAAAGATCCTACGAGGCATTTTGAAGGACCAAAAGGAAGATAATTTAGAAAAAAAGAAAACTTATGCAGGGACATATTACATTATCCAAAAAAGAAAGGCATTATCAGTTTCTTTATTTAATACTGATGCTTTTAGCCGCTATGGTATTCCTCGGGGTCATCTTTCTAAAAGGATTTGAATCTCCATTTTCAGATGAAGATGTCAGAGGATTAGAGAGTATCGAACAGAAAAAAGCGTTCGAAAGCAAACAGAAGCTCATACAGCCTGTAATGGACAGCGCCTATATAAGGATCAGCAGAATCAAAGATAAAGCTCCGGAACCATTTGTGGAGGATAATATCTCTCATGATATCAATGGTATTGCGAGCTATTTTCATGGGAACGATGTCGTGGATATCCGTAAAGATGCATATCCGCAGATCGCGAAATTCTACAAAATGTATTTTGACGACAAAAAAATTATTTCTATAACTACAGAAGATGTAAACAGATTTGAAAAAGAGGTTGAAGACTGTAGAATTGGCTTTAAAAATAAGCAGAGCTATATTAATGAAAGAGAAAATGCAAGGAGGGAAAGAACTCAGTAATCTAAAGAAATAAACATTAAAGGAATAAAACACATCACAATCACTTAACTATGAATTATTTTCAAAAAAACAAAAAGAACATTATTATCGGTGTTATCGCAACGCTGCTCATTGCAGCCCTCGTTGCGCTATGGCTGCAGAAAAAAGTCATCCATTCTGCCGATGATATTGTAGGAATCGTGAACCCAACCTCATTATCAGTAGGAGATACGCTGTTATTTGAGGACAAAACCCAGTTCGCCAAGACGAAAAGATGGAATTTTGGAGACGGAACAACCTCTGACAAAAGCACAGGGATCCACTTTTACAACAAACCGGGGTATTATCTGATAAGCTTAATTATCGATAGCAAGTATACCAAAACCTTCCCGGTCATGGTATCGTCCAGACCCCAGAAAGTAAAAGACACAATAAAGAGCATTACGCTGATTGAAGCTCAGTCAGAAGCCAGACAGCTTGAAAATGTACAGTTCCGTGCTGTTTCTGATGCAACACGTTTTGCATGGAAATTTGGAGAAACAGGAAATACAGATTCCAAAGAAAAAGTAGCTTTCTATTCTTACAAAAAACCTGGAGATTACCGTGTGGCATTATATACAGAGGAAAACGAGGAGCCTATTTATCACAACATCAGAATTCTTCCCGCCTATAATTCCTTAGAAGAGGAGGCGGTACCTGTAGAAGATTCTTACAAAAAGATTGACGACGATTTCAAATACCACCTTCAGCAGATTGCCAACGGGAACAGTTTTAATATGCATTACAACTACCTGTTGAATAAGTATCTGTGTAACAATGAAAATACAGTGGTAAAAGTAAGCGACAGCAAAGCCAATAATTTCTACATGTATTGTGCCGGACTTCAGTTTGATAAAAACGTTGTGATCCAGACCGTAAAAGTTAACTTGGACGACAAACAAACTTGTGTAACAAAAGTTGACATCAACCAAAGCAAATAATAGGATCCGGATTTCCGGACACACCAATCATTAAAATAAAATAGGATGAAAAATAAATTTCCTCTAGCAGCATATTATATAGGATTATCAGTATTAATAACCAGCTGTCAAGTGAAGCTGCCGTCTAAGAGAACTCCTGAGCCTTCGAAATACGGACAGGTAGATAATTCTCCGGTAGTAAACGGATACCCGAAAAAAGCAGCTCCCTGGATCGTCATTTCAGACCGATCCAGAAATACGGCCTATCTCGATAAAAGTGACGAAAAGTCTTACAAAGAAGTTAAATTCCTGGAGCCTTTAATGGTTCTTAAAAACAGAGACGGAATGGTAAAAGTGGCGGAATATATTCCGGATGCTTTGATGAAAAAAGTTTCGTCCAAATCGATTAAAACCTACGGATGGATTCCGGAATCCGAACTTCTTCTATGGAATAATTCTTTAAAAAGCGAAAAGACAGGATATCCGGTAAGAGTAGCCGTAGTTCCGAATAACAGTGAAGTAGTTCGAAGCGCAGAAAGATATTACAAGAATGACTCTATCATGGTGTTCAATTCACCAAGTCTGATAGAAGCAGCCAATGTCAAAATTCCAAACGGACAGATGGTGTACGTTTACAAACAGGCGGAAAACAATAAACGTTTTCTGGTAGGTAAAAAACCTTCTATTGATATGGACAGTATCAGCACAAGTCTTTACGGCTGGGTGGATTCCAATGTGATCTCTGCATGGGGCGAGCGTTCCGCAATAAAAGTGAAAAATGACACAAAAGTTACCGAGTCTTCTTTAGGAATACATGAAGGATATCCAGGGGCGGCAGATTCTGAAAGCAGAACAGCAATTCTTCTTACGGATACCAACAAGAGAACACCTCTTGAAAACATTTATCCAGTAAGTCTTGCTTTAAATGAAGCTCCGACACCGGATTCCAAAACAAAATATTTTACCAATATCCTGGATTATAGTAAAAACTATATTTTCAATGTTTTGGGTGAAGAGATTTATTTTGACCGTTACAGAGAGATTACAGAAAGAAATAAGAATATCAACATCGTTTTTGCGCTGGATGTAAGTGCTCCTAATACACCTTATGCACCTATCGTAAAATCCCTTCTTCAGGATCTTCAGCTTAGATTTGAGAAGCCTTCTTATTTCAATGACGTGAAATATGGTGTTGTTTTGTATAAAAATAATCCATGCGGAGAAAATGTTCTGGTTTCCAGTTTAAACAGAGATTACAGTAAGATTACAACATTTATTACCGAAAGAACCAATGAAATGAACTGTGCGAGCAACAGCGGATACCAGCCGGTAGGAGAGGCGCTTTCTGCCGCAGGAAACCTTCTTTCAAATGTTCCGGATGAAACCAATATTGTAGTTACTGTAGGTACTTCTGCCAATCAGAGTGGCAATATGTATAGTGTAATCAGTTCCCTTACGCAGGCGCAGGCCAGACTGATCATGTTCCAGACCAGTGCAAGATCAGCAGATACCTACAATGATTTTGTATTGATGGCAGAAAATGTAGTGACCAACACCGCGAAAAATATTGCTGAACTTAAAAAGCAGAAGATCATCAATCAAAACGATGTTCTTACCAAAAATAACTTTAGCCTGGTAGAAGGTGATGCAGGGTTCTTCTCACTGGATTATCCGAAGCAGAGTATGTCGCAGGGATTTGTCATTTTCCCTAAGAAAGGAGATGTTGCAACACCCGGTTATCTGAAAAAATCGGTAGACAGCCTTATTGCACAGGTTACTTTAGATAATGAGACAATCGATAAGTCACTTAATGAATATTTCCACTCTTCAGTAGGAGCTGGAAGAACAGATGTAGATCTTAAATACAAATATCTGTTCCCGGGACTTACGAATCCGGTTTCTGCAGGTATTGCAGCACAGCTGATCAATTATGGAAACCCGTTCCTGGTAAAAGGATATATTCCTAAAGAATTGAAAGAGGTTAAACCGAATATTGAAAAAGGGATTCTTATTTCTGAAACAGAATATGATAACCTGAAGAATTTCTATACAGAAGTTCATCTTAAGACCCAACCTGAAAGAGCTGATTTTAGCCAGTCTGCAGCCATTAAAGAGTATATCAGGATCCTTAAAAAGTATAATCCTACTTTAACATTCCTTGATAAATCCGAACTGTATGAAAAACCGATGTCTTATGCCGTAGGATTGAGTACAGGGTTTGATAATTCTGAGGAAGAACTGATGTCAAAATACAAATTGAAAGGTTGGAAAAAACCTAAGATCGTTTTAAAAGAAACGGTAAGAAAGTATTTCAAGGATTATAAAGTACTGGCAGAGAGAATGCTTTCCCACAGAAACAACCCTGCAGTAAAGATCCAGCAGAACGGACAAACATTCTATTGGCTTAACGAATACTTTATGCCAACCACTCAGATTGTTGAAGCACCGGAATACACCAAACATTAATCATTAAATCTGATGATACCAAAAGCAGGAGTTTTTACTTCTGCTTTTTTTGTGGAATTTTGTAAGAGCCGGGATTTAGATGCTAGAGATTAGATTTCAGACATCAGATTTCAGACGTAAGACTTTTGGGTAAGGTTGAAATTGGGGAACGTCAATGGTGAATTTTGCTTCGTAAGTGAAAATGTGAATGAGAGATTCAAGAGACGAGATTTTAGATGACAGGCATCAGATTTTTGGATTAAGGTTGAGGTTGGAAACGTCAATTGTGAATTTTGCGTTGCAAATGAATGGTGAATAATGGATTCAAGAAACAAGACTTCAGATGTCAGACATCAGATTTCAGATATTAATACCAACCGTCAACTAACACCACCTTTTACATTCTCCAACCCTAAAACTCTCAAACTCTCATACCCCGTATCCCGAAATTACAGCTCACAAACATCCCGAAAATTCTTAAACACTCAACCTCTCCGATCCTCAAAACCCAAACTCCAAAAACCCCGATCTCAATATCCCAAACCCTACCTAATTCTCAAATAAGTGTAAAATTCTCTTATTTTCGTTGAAATACAGATACTTGGAAAGTCCCTTCCCATAATATATTGGGGAGGTTCTTAAATCCATAGTCGTAGAATTACTACAAGAAATCGTAGAATTACTACAAAATATGAAATTTCTATTTAAATCCTTTTGGAATAGAAATAAGGGTTCTATATTTGTTAAACAATCACACCACATCACAAAATATTAATTAAGTTTAAAATTTACCTAACATGGCAGGAAATTCAAGAGGAATCTTAAAATTCAATGGCGGAGAAGGACAGAAATTATTGAAACTGAATTACAGCGTATCCAGATCTACAGACGTTTCAGGACGTGTAGCATCAGATCCTTCCAATGCACTGATTAAAATTACAGTGGAAGCTACTGAAAAATCTGACATTCTGGAAAGTTTACTGAATGGAAAGTACAAACCTACCATTGGAGAAGTAACTTTCAACAAATCTCATGAAGAAGGAACGCTAATCACTCTGAGCTGGAAAAACGGATATGTGGTTCAGCATCAGGTAAGTTTCGACGCAATAGACGAAAACAGCATGCTGATCAGTTTCGTAGTGAGCGCAGAAACTATTGACTACGGCAATTCCGAATTTAACGGATTATGGCCATCTAATTAAGACACACTATTACACATCAACATTCATAGAAAAAGACTGTCCCTCAAAAGACAGTCTTTTTTGCCTAAGGTGCTTTATCTGAAATCTTTACAATAGAAATATATCCTATCCGGTAGACATCGGATTGATATTTTTTTTATCTTTAATAAATCCAAACACAAAGATATATGAAAACAGAAACACAAAATGTTGCGAAAAATTCTTCATTTCGGCCGTCCCAAAATGCCGACGGAATCTCAGAAAATCACCATACGGGAATCAACAGGCTGGTCAAGCTGTCCCTGGTAGTGGAAGGGAAGATTATTAAATTCTATAAACATTTCAGACTAAAACAAAGCGCTCAGCGCCATCATGAGTTTACCCTTATATTAGCCCATGATGCATTAGGTGACCGCCAGACGCATACCCTGGAAGAAGCTAATAAATTTCTGGGAAAACGTCTGACCGCCGTAATTTCATATAAAGATATTGAGAACAGTCCCGAAAGAAATTTCGTGGGAATTATTACCAAAGTAGCCTTCAGTCAGGAAAAAATGAGCCTTGGAAATATAGTCTTGTCGGGATACAGTCCTACTGTTTTGCTGGATGGTGCTCCGCATGTTCAGAGTTTCGGAGGTGCACAGCCTGTCAATATGGGAATCATTGCTGAAGAAGTGATCAAGCAGGGCATCGATAAAAGTCGTTTTGATATCAGAATCGATACTAATGATTATTCTCAGATCATCTACAGCAGCCAGTATGATGAGACGCATTATAATTATCTCGCCAGGATGGCTGAAGCCTATGGCGAACAGTTTTACTACGATGGTGAAGTTCTTCATTTCGGAAAACTTCCACCGCAGAACAAGCCTATAAAACTTTTTTACGGAAGCAATGCCGATGATATTAAAGTTGAATTAAAAGCCGTTCATACAAAACCTGAGTTCTATGGCTACAACAGCAGCCGGAACGAAAAACTCACTTCGGGAACAACACCTGTGACTCACGTCAGTGATCTGGCGAAGACTGCATACGGACATAACGACAATATTTACAGAACACCGGCACTTCAGGCAGCTCCCATAAAAGCTTCAACCCATCTCGATATCGAACATTCCCAAAGAAGCACTTCGGGAAGTGAAGCCGTGAATGTCTTTTCGTTATCCGGTTCTACCAGTGTTCCATTTTTGCATCCGGGATGCGTTGCTGATATTCAGATGAGGAAACCTGATAGCAGTGAGACCTCTTATTTTACCAGAATCATGATCACAGAAGCAGAACATGAGATCGATACGATAGGACATTATACCGGGAGCTTTGAAGCCATTGCTTCCGATACAGGCTATCTGCCTAAACCAGATTTTACTTCACCGAAAGCCGAACCTCAGATCGCAACGGTAATTTCCAACACCGATCCGGAAGGACAGGGAAGAGTGCAGGTAAGATTTGACTGGCAGACCAACGATACCACCCATTTCATAAGAATGATGAGCCCTGATGCAGGCGGTACAGACCAGATCACACAAAACCGGGGTTATGTCGCTATTCCAGAAGTAGGAGATCAAGTGATGGTCAATTTTGTTCACAGCCATCCTGACAGACCTTTCGTGATGGGAGGAATGTTCCATGGCGGGATAGGATTGGGCGGTGGTGTAGACAACCGGGTAAAATCTATCCAGACCAGAAGCGGTCACCGTGTGGTGTTCACAGAAGATGAAAGCATCATCATTACCGACAAATCCGGCAACGAGATCAATCTGGATACTACCGGAAGTAATATTACGATCACCGCTCCGGAAACCATGACCCTGAACTGTAAGAACATGAATATTAATGTGGGAGAGAATATGAATACGATTGTGGGAATGAATAAATCCAGCAGTATCGGTCTGAACAATACAGAAAGCGTTGGAGCTATGAAGCTTACTTCGGTCGTTGGAGATGCAAGTATGTTTATTACAGGTAAGCTGACAGAGATTATTGACGGAGATGTACACAGTGAGACGAAGAAGGGGAAAACCATATTAAACAATGAAGGAGGGATAGAAACCACTAGCAATGGAAAGATAAAAAAGGATGCTCAGGGAAATATTGATAATAGAAGCGGAGAAATAGGAAAATCTCATTAAAACTTTAATCTATGAGCAGAATAAGAATTGTAAAGGGAAAGATTTACGAAAAAGTAGAGGGAGACCTTCAGTACTACTCTGAAACAGATATTATTGAAAACTCTGCTGATGTTTACTCTGAAGATAGTGCAAAAAGTATTTCACATCGCGGAAGTCCATCAAAACCCCCTGCTGGGGAGATTAATGCGAAGTGTCTCGTTAAGTTCAGGCCTGGTGAGAAATATGTGGGACAATATGGATTTGACTGGATAAGGGTTGCCGATACAAAGTTAAATGGAGATACTCCGTATAAAGATATCATTTGCAATAAAAATGGAGTTCCACCGGATGCGAATGAATTCAGTCTTCTGAAAAACAGGTTTGACAAATTACTGGTAGTACAGAAAAAAATAACCTATATTATTCCGGAGTTAAATTTATATCCTGGTTTTGAAGCACAATTGATTTTGTATATTGATATTCAGGAAAAACCTGAAAAAATTATTCTGAAATATGATAGTAAATATCTGGATCTGAGAGGGAAAAGTGAAATTAAGAATTTATCTGTCACACCATCTGGCAAGCCTCACCAGGAATATCTGACCGTATATGCTAAAGAAGCCTGCTCAAAAAATAATTATATAGAAGCTTACGCTATTGATAAAAATAAAAAAGAACAATTAGTGGGAAAATTAAAAGTCCTTCCTAATAAAACAGTTTTTAAGTTACCGGTTGTATTTGTTGGGGTAACCACTAATTTATCAGGCGTAAAAGGGAATGGTAAGACAGGCAGCTATATCGGAGAATATAAAAATTTATTTACTCTATACAGACAGGCTTTAGTAAAACCGGAATTAAAATACATTCAAAAGTTTGATGTATCAGCTGATCCGGAGGTGATGTCCTATAAAACTGCAGGAGGTATAGCGTATGAAAAAACGGTAGGTTCCAAAAAAAAATATTTGCATTATAGACTGGAAACTCTGCTTAATGCCAAACATCCTGAATTTAAAACTTATTATAAAGTATTTTTCTTTGCGGACTCTTGCCCGGGAACTGCCGGAGTAGCATTGCTGAATACCCAGTTGACCATTGTATTTACTCCAAGAAACCCAGCAACAACTGTTCATGAGCTGCTTCATGCAGTAGGCCTGCCTCATACCTGGGAAAAAGGGAATAAAGGGACAGATATTAACGGATTTATTTTTGAGAAAAAGAAAACCGATAACGTGATGGACTATTCCTCAATACGATATTCTCTTTGGAAATGGCAGTGGAAAAAATTACAAAGTAAAAGTACCAGCCATCAATATAAACCCTGATTTACAATGAAAAGATTAATTTTAATAACACTCCTCTGTATGCTGTTCTCATGTAACGGACAGGATCAAAATAAAAAAACGATCAATAACAAAACAACAGAAACTTCCAAAATGCAAAATATAAACATAAAGTCCTGGAAAGAAAAAGCTGTCAATTATATGAAACATCACAATGAGGATGGTGAAAATATAACGCTGGATCCCCCGTACTATCTATTTAAAGAAGTTGATGATCATAAGAAGCTTGTAGAATTTTCAGGGGATGACAAAGATGGTTATTCCCTGAAAGAAACCCTTCCTGATCCTAATATTTATAATGATATAAAATTCTACAGACCGGATGGAAGCATTCAATATACGTTTAGAACCTTAATTGTAAATCCAAATATTGTAGTAGGCGAGCATATAGAGTACAGCGGTAAAGGAGAAGAAGTTAAAAAAACAAATTATGATGAAGGTTTTCAGTCTTCTCCGGAGAAAATAATTAAGTTTATAGAATCACGTAACGGGAGTATAAAAAATGAACTGACTATTATTGACCGTGAGAGAAAGAATAATATAAGTACATGGCATATTGAATTTTTAAACTCCAAAGAAGGAAAAGTAAATGTTTTAACCTTAGAAGATCATACTTTGAAAATTTTAAAGTCTGAAGAAAGGGACTCTGATTTTTTACAGGATTAAATAATGCTTGGAGAATTTGTTTTTCTCTATTAGTGATCATTTTCAATTTAAAAATTATCATCCCAAACAAAATCACCACCAAAAAACTTATTACTTCTCTAATCAAAGAATTAACTATCTTTAACCCTACATGCATTTTGTATAAAAAAGATATATTTGTAAAAATGTATTTTTTGACAGATCGCACCAAATAATCTGATACAACGATAAAGAACACAGACATATTAATATTAGAAAAATTATAAATGGGAGTACTAGTAACCAACGAAACAGTAAAGCAGCTATTTCATATTGCCCAGTCGATAGCGAAAGAAAATTATAATGCAACGTACGGCGGGCCACATATTTTACAGGCCTTAATGCATAAAGATATCGGCCTTAATGAATTCCTGAAAAGCATTGATAAAGATCCCGGCTATTTTTATGAGTGGGCAGATGTCCGTATTGAAGACTATCCGAAAACCGCCCATCTTCCGGATGAGGTACGTGCGGATGAGGCCGTAGATACACTTACTGAAGAAGCAGATGATATCCGTTTGAAACTTGGACTGGATGAGATTACCCCGATCTGCATCCTTACCGCTATCGTAAAGCCTCAGGTTATTTTTTCGCTGCAGCAGCTGAAATCACTTCCGCTGAGAGAACATGAAATTTTCAATTTATACAGAAAAGATACCCCTTTCGCAGTATCCGAAGACGGTGATTTTGCTTCCCTTTTTTCCAACGGATCAGATTTTACAGATTCATCGTTTCCTTCCATTAAAAGCTATTGTGTAGACAGAACAGCGCAGGCGAGAAAAGGAGATCTGGAAAACATTATAGGAAGAGATAAAGAACTGAGGATGCTTGTAGAGATCCTTTGCCGAAGAAGCAAGCCGAATGTGATCATCATCGGTGAGCCGGGTGTAGGAAAAACAGCATTGGTAGAAGGTTTTGCTACCGAAATTACCAAAGGAAATGTTCCTGAAATGCTAAAAAATGCAACCCTTCTTGAACTGGACACAGGAGCATTATTAGCCGGAACGTCTTACAAAGGAGAAATTGAAGACCGTCTGAAAAAAGTGATTAATGAATGCAAGAAAATTGAAAAAGCAGTTCTTTTCATTGACGAAATTCATACCCTTCTGGACCCGAAAGGAAGCATCGGAAACGTAGCCAACCTTCTTAAACCAGAACTGGCGAGAGGTGAAATTACGGTGATCGGAGCTACCACACAGGAAGAATACAGAAAAATCATTGAGCCGGAACAGGCTTTCAACCGTCGTTTCGAAGTATTGACGGTCAATGAACCGGACGAGCAGACTTGCGTTAAAATGATCGACGTTCTTCTTGACGGCTACAAAAAGCACCACGGCATCGAAGTAGAAAAAACTTCTATTTCAGAGTGTGTACGTTTAGCAAAAAGATATGCAAAAGGTAAGAAACTACCGGATGCCGCAATTGACCTGCTAGACCGAACTATGGCTGCGATCAAAATGCTGGATGAACTTTCAGAAAAAGAACTCGCAAGCTGGAAAGAAACCTATGAAACCATTTTAAAAGAAGAATTTACCGATAGCAAGGATCAGGCTAATGAACTGATCTGGAACTATAACCTTCTGAGAGATAAAATAAGTCCGATTCTTTGGGGATCATTAAGCGAGCAACCGGTTATCGACAACGCTATGCCGGTGGATCAGATCCACAAAATCATTGATGATACTTACGCAGAGCTTTTACAGCATGCAGCCAAAAAAAGAGAAAAAGTAGACCGTCTGGAACTCGCAGCAGTAATGGCGGCAAAAACAAATATTCCAATAGGTAAGATCCAGGCTCAGGAAAAAGAAAAGCTTCTGAATATGGAATCCATGTTACTGAACAGAGTAGTAGGGCAGGATCATGCCTTAAAAATTCTTTCAGATGCTATTGTTGAAAACCGAAGCGGATTGAACAAACCGGGGCAGCCTATCGGGTCATTTTTCCTTCTGGGACCTACCGGAACCGGAAAAACTGAGCTTGCAAAATCCATGGCAGAACTTCTTTTCAATGATGAGAAAGCGATGGTGCGTTTTGATATGTCCGAATTTAAAGAAGAACATTCCGCAGCATTACTGTACGGAGCGCCTCCGGGCTATGTGGGATATGAAGAAGGAGGAATGTTGGTGAATAAAATCAGACAGCAGCCGTATACCGTTGTTTTATTTGATGAAATTGAAAAAGCTCACCATTCCGTTTTTGATGTATTCCTGCAGATCATGGATGAAGGTAAAGTGCATGATAAACTTGGAAAAGAGGGAGATTTCAGTAATGCCATTATATTATTTACTTCAAATATCGGAAGTGAAGAAATCGTAAAACAGTTTGAAGAAGGAAAAGTTCCGGAATCATCCTCACTGATGCAGATTATGTCCAATTCAGGAAGATTCAGACCGGAGTTTTTAGCGAGGATTACAGAGATTATTCCTTTTGCACCGATCACGGAATCTATTGCAGAGCGAATTTTCAATATCCAGCTTAAATCCCTTCATGCTTCACTGACAAGATTGGGAATGGTTTTAAAAATCTCAGACGAAGCAGTGAAAAACCTTGCCTTAGGAGGATTCAGCAGCAAATACGGAGCAAGACAGATCTCCGGCGTGATCCGTGCCCAGTTGGCCAGACCTATTTCTAAAATGATCGTAAGAGAAGAAGTGAAATCCGGCCAGACCATCCATGTAGACTGGAATAATGAAGAAGATAAACTGAGCTGGAAAGTAGAAGACTAACAATAAAACATGGAAAACTGGTAAGTGAATAAACAAATCAGCTTTCTTTATGATAACCATTAAGAAATTAAAATGAAAACGGTATTTAAAAATATCTTGACAGGACTGATGCTCGCGGGGACTTTTGTCATGGTGAACGGACAGTTTCTCGCCGCCTCTGACACTTCGGAAGCCAGCGTGAGAAAATACACTAATATCATCAATGGCAATAAGGAAATCGTTGAATTCATTGAACATTCATTGGTAGAGAAAGGTGTACCGAAACACTTGAGGAATCTGGCGTTGATAGAGTCCCATTTTAACAGGAATATTACTTCCGGAGCAGGAGCAGTAGGAATGTGGCAGTTTATGACCGCGCATGCCAATCAATACGGCCTTACACAGCAGGAACGTACTGATGTATATAAAAGTACCAAGACCGCCGCGATTTCCCTGGCCAATCTGTATAAGAAATACGGAGACTGGATTACGGTTGTAGCCGCTTATAACTGTGGTGAAGGAAATATTGCCAAAGCCATGCAGGCCGCAGGCTCTACACAGTATCATATTTATTCCCAATATCTTCCGGGAGAAACCATCAATCATGTTAAAAAATACCTGAATGCCTGCTATGCAACCGGTGAGCTGGAAAGCGTTTTAAACAATTACAACTCTTCACGGCTTAATAAAGTTTTCTTTACGGAAGCTGGAGGCAATAGAAATAATGAGGCACCTCTGCAGGAAACTGAAATCAATGCAGGATTTAATCTGGATGTGATTGCCCGTGAACTGAATGTACAATTGAACGAAATCTTAGCCTGGAACCCGGGAATTGTAGAGGAATTGCAGAAAAAAGGCGAAAGTCCTCTTTATTTGCCAACCGACCTTATGCCGGATTTTCTTCTGAAAAAAAATAAAATTCTTTTCCGTTCCATAAAAGAAGGAGGAAAAGCTCAGCAATAAGTTCCATACTATTGAAAATAGAATAACCGTCTTTTTAATGACGGTTTTTTTATGCTCCAAAGTTGGGTTTTTAGGAATACGAAAAATATTTTTAAGGTATGTTAATTAGGTCTTAATTTATCTTAAAAACCCTTAATATTTCTCCTTTAAGTGTAAAAAAATAATTAAAATACCTTTTTGATAATTGTTTTAACTATTTTAAATTCAATTATTTAAATAGTGTATTTAAATCTATTGTCGTAGAATTACTACATCAAATCGTAGAATTACTACAAATTTTTAAATTTATATCCAAAAGCTTTTTTTTCAAAATACGTCGTTATATATTTGCTCTGTAATCAATCACTAAATCACAAAATATTAACAGTTAAAATTTACAAATCATGGCAGCAAATTCAAGAGGAATCTTAAAATTCAACGGAGGAGAAGAGCAAAAATTATTAAAGCTTAACTACAGCGTATCCAGATCTACAGATGTATCAGGACGTGTAGCATCAGATCCTTCCAACGCACTGATCAAAGTAACAGTAGAAGCTACTGAAAAATCTGACATCTTAGAAAGCTTACTAAACGGAAAGTATAAGCCTACTACAGGTGAAGTGACTTTCAACAAGTCTCATGAAGAAGGTACACTGACTACGCTTAAGTGGGAAAACGGATACGTGATCCAGCACGAAGTAGACTTTGATGCCGTAGACGAAAACAGTATGCTGATCAGTTTCGTAATCAGTGCTGAAGTTATTACGCTTGGTAACTCTGAGTACCGCGGAATGTGGCCTTCATCCGGTCATTAATTTGAACAATCATCTTAGTAAAAATAAATTGGTGCAGGATAGTGTATTCGTAAGAATATGCTATTCTGTTTTTGCCGTTTTTGGACAATCATAGCCAAAACAATGATTTTAACGAAGTTCTTACGATCTAGATAAGAATGGAGAAACTGCCTCCCATCGCTGTATGCCTACGGAAGCTATTTCAATTTATTATATAATTTAAACAAAAAAGACACACACTATGTTTAAGGATGATAAATCAATTAAAGTACAAGGCCCGAAAAGCAGTATAAAAGATGCAGCAACAGGAAAGTTGAAAAATGCTGAAAATATTGCCGTACAGAAAGTGGAGGATAAACTTCAGAAAGCTGACGAGGCCGTTAAAAAATCAGCAAAAAAAGCACAGGAAATATACTCCGGGGCAGCACAGAACTCCGGAATGTTCATGAACCAAACCATGGTACCGAATAATCCTTCCATTACCGAAAATAAGGTGTGGTCAAAACAGCCTACTTCAAAGATTCATAATGCCCAGGCTATTCCTGAAAGCTTTATTGCAGGGATCAACCGGGTTGTCCAGCTTGATATTGTGATAGAAGGCCAGGTGATCAAACATTTCAAACATTTTAAACTCGTACAGAGTGCTTCCAGACATCATGAATTCAGCCTGATGCTTGCCCATGATGCTTTAGGAAATGCAGAAAACCATAATCTCCAGGAAGCACAGAACTTTTTAGGAAAGAGAATTACAGTTGTATTTAAATATAAAGATATTGAACAGGGACCCGAGCGAAATTTCGTGGGAGTCATTACAGAAGTCGGATTCAGCCAGGAAAAAGGAAACCTCGGAAATATTGTTCTGACGGGCTTCAGTCCGACAGTCCTGCTGGATGCAGCTCCCCATATCCAGAGTTTCGGAGGCGGACAGGAGGTAAGCTTAAACAGCATTGCCGATCATGTCATCAGAGAAGGTCTTGGGCAGAACAAATTCGATTTCAGGGTAGATGCCCAACACGGAAACGTTCCTTACAGTTCTCAATATGAAGAAACCCATTATAATTATCTGGCGAGAATTGCAGAAGCTTATGGTGAACAGTTCTATTATGACGGTGAAGTTTTGCATTTCGGGAAACTACCACCACAGGAAAAGCCTGTTAAACTTACCTATGGCAGCAGTGTCAGTGATATTGCCATTAAAATGAAAGCTCAGCATGTAAGCCCGAGTTTTTATGGCTACAACAGCAGTAAAAATGAAAAGCTGACCACCGGCAATTCTAAAATCAGTCATACTTCTGATATTGCGAAAAGAGCTTATGAAATATCAGAAAAAACCTTTAAAACTCCTTCTTTGAGAGTAGCTCCCATTAAGGCCACGTCCTTTATGGATATCGATGCTTCACAGAAAGGAACAGCGGGAAGTAAGGCATCAGAGGTTTTCATCACCTCAGGATCTACAACGGTTCCGTTCCTGTATCCGGGATGTACTGCAGACATCGAAATGCGTAAAGCAGATACTAATGATACGTCTTATTTTACCAAATTAATGATCATTGGCGTTACCCATGAAGTAGATGGAAGAGGCTACTACGACGGGACTTTTGAAGCGATTGCGGCTGATACAGGATTTATTCCCCGCCCGGAGTTTGAAAACCCGAAAGCAGAAGCCCAATTCGCCAAAGTTGTTTCCAATACAGACCCTCTGAATCAGGGAAGAGTGAAAGTGCAGTTTGACTGGCAAAGCGGACAGGATACCACAGAATTTATTCGTGTCATGTCTCCAGATGCCGGAAGCAGCGATAAAGTCAACAAAAACCGTGGTTTTATGTCTGTTCCCGAAGTGGAAGATCAGGTGATCATCAATTTTGTTCACCAGCATCCTGACCGTCCTTTCGTGATGGGAGGCATGTTCCATGGAAGTATTGGCGCTGGCGGAGGTGCCGGGAATAATGTGATGAGTTTTAGCGGAAGAAGTGGCGCAGAACTTAAATATGATAACGGAGCCGGATCTATGAATCTTAAGGATCAGGGAGGAGCGAATATGTTTTTTGACGGAGCCGGAAATGTAGTTCATAATGCAAATAATGACAGTACCAAAACCGTCGGAAACAATAAAACAGATAAGGTTGGAAACAATAAAAAACTGGAGGTAGGCTGTGAGCATATCGCCGATGTCGGAAATAAGCATAAAGTAGCTGTTGGCGGAGAAAACAGTGTATTCACAATGGATAACACCGGAACGATCGATCTTACCGGAGTAAAACAGATAAAACTTAAAGTAGGAAGCAGTGAGATTGTTATTACCGGAACCAAAATTACAATTACCAGCACTGAAGTAGATATCAAGGCGGGAAGTGCTACAGCTAATTTTAAAGGAGATACGAAAATTACGGGAGGACAGGTTGATATTAATTAAGCAAAAATGGAGTTTATAAAATACGAGATAAAAAGAAGTGATACCTTAGAATCTATTGCATTAGAACATGCAGTAAGCGTTGAAGAGTTAATCAACTTTCATAATCTTTATTGTGGAACAACTAATTTTATTATTGGAAATAAATTGCCTATTTATTTGCAATATTTGTTATTAGAAAAAAAAACTGAGGATGAAAAAAAGCAAGCAGCAGAGGAAAGGGAATATCAGCAAAAAGTAAGATACAGATGTGAACAATTTAATACTACAAAAGTTGAAGACAGAATAACTTTCCATTGTAACACAAAAAAAGAATATACTGTTGAAAGGGATTTATTGCAGAATAGAGCCAGAGTAAAACTTAAGGAATATCTGTATAAAATAAACCCTGAAAACCTGTCTCTGGCAATAGAAGCTATAAAGGAGCTTGAGTTTGATAAAGAAAACGTTATTTTCAATTTAAATAAAGATAATACCATAAAAGAAGTTGTCAATTTTTTTGAGATTAAAGAAAAATGGGAGCGTTTTAAACCAAAACTAGCATCTTCAGAATTTTACAGACAGATCGAAAAAATCAATTCCAAGGCAGCAGAGGACATCATTAAAGGAGGCGGTTTGGAGTTTGAAAATGAAGGCAATTTAAGAAAGACTTATGACAAATCACTTCTATACCATGTATTGTTTAATGATTATGATGCTCATAAAAAGAGAGAAAAAAATGACATTTTAAAATTTATCTCCCAGATATTTGTCAATATTCCGGTTGAACTCGAACTACAGCATTCCATTATTAAAGAAGATGATTATTTTGTAGAATACAGAACAGTGGGAACACTTTTAAAGGATAAAATTGATCATTCTGTGTTGGAAGACCAGTACAATAAATTTTATAGACCTATCATAGAATATGGTTTTTCTGAATATAATTATGATTATCGGATCAGGAGAATGGTTGATAAAAAAACAGGGATTATTGTGAATGCATCTGCCTTGATGAAAGAAGAAGTGAAAAATAATTATCAGTTTATAACTCAATTTGATCTGAAACAAATTGAACTATAAAAAATAAAATTAATGGACAATAATAAATTTACTCTTCATAATGTCTTTATGCATCGTGCTGCGTGGGGTGCCCTAGTGGCCTTACCCTGCATGGTTTTGTTTGGATTTTTATATTATATATTCCTAGGTGATAATTTTAGACTTGGTTTCGTAATGATTTTTACAGCCTTATGTCTTGGAACAATTGTATTTATTATAAAAAGAAGTTCAAATGATGTGACAATATGGTTCAATAATGAATATATGTTTATCCAGAAAGGTCATGGAAAACAGCAGAAATATTTAAAAGATAGTATATCAGGTTTTTATAGCTATGATTATGAAACAAAAACACCGTTGTTGAAAAAATCATTAATAAAGATCAAATTTACGCTTAAAGATGGAACCAATATCTATTTGAATGATTCAGAATATAGAAATAAATATGATGATGAAAAAGGGAGAATACTGGAAAAGATGATTCAAACGGCACAGTTTGAGTTAGGTTTTAAAAAAATAAAAAGTGCTGGGCTTTCAAATGTTTATTGGTATTCAAAATTATAATTTGAAAGAATTAATTTTCCAGACAAACCTGGACAATTGAATATTTTTTAACTAATATTGAATTATAAGGCAGAATAATCTTAAAAAATTTATTCTTGAAAATGTGACATTGTATAAGGATAAGGTAAGAGAGCTAAATTTAGGAGCTTACTGGAACAGTAAATAATAAAATAATTAACAATATAAATATGAGTGCTTCATACATACCGAAAGACGTTTATACTATCTGTACTTTTCAAACAGATGCAGAGCCTAAACAGTTAATTCCGACAAGAGGTACAATAACTGTTTTCTATGGTACTGATAAAACAAGGCCATTGTTAAATATTGAAGATCGTAATATAAATGAAGAATTTCCATGTAAAAGTCCGAAAAATGCAATGTGGAGTTTTTTGTGTTTTGGTGCCGGGCTTATTGTAGGTGCTGCTCTGGTTTTATCGGGACCAGTTGGATGGGCAGTTCTTGCTATTGGAGTTGGATTTATGGCTTACGGAGTTTATAAAGCTACAAAAATTGATCATATGTGTTCAGGATCTCTGGAAAAAGGAAGTTGGAAGATAGAACACAAAACTGTAAATTTTGATAAGAAAAATGCAATTACCCAAAATTCAATGCTATCATGTGATGCGGGAGGAATACTTACCCCTATTTTCAGTTACGCTGTAGCCAAAAAGTATGCTCAGGAAATTGATAGTAATAATAGTAAAGAAATAGGCTTTAATGCAGTCGCATCATTTTTTGGAGGTGCCGGATTTGTTGTCGCAGCGATGGAAATAGGAATTGCTAAAACCTTGTTATGGATGGGAGGAACGATGGCTTTCATGCATGGAGCGACAACGGGAGAAAAAGAAATCATCAGGGAAAATTCGTTAGAGGATAATCAGCATTATCAGGATATGAATACTGAAGTAGATCCTAATAGCTTAATACCAGGTTATGTTAAAGATCCTTTAAATTCCACACCAGGAGATCTGGGAAGTCCGGATATTTTGAATATAGGAAAAGAAGGACTATCTGCTCCTTATTTTGTTAATCCTTTTTGGTATATCAGAGATATTAAAGGTAATGTAATAGAAATTCGACAAGGTACACAGTTAGCAAAAGATCTGCAGGTTCTAAAAAATGTAGATTCCAGAGAAATCTGGAAAACTCCTGAAGGAAAGCAGATTGTAGAGAATATACGCTCCGGGAAATATCCTAATTCGATGGTAGTAAAATCTAAAGACGGGCTAGGCACAGTGAGGCCAAGGAACCTACCTGCTTTGGCTGAAGATCTACCTAAAGTAAGACTTCAGAATATCAAGAATATCGGAACTGCCGGCGTAAAAGGAGGAGGATTCATCGCGTTTGCGTTTCCGTTTATAGCTACCTATTTTTCAGAAGATTCAAGGAAAGCATTAGCCAATGCAATGGCAGAGGATGCCGGAAACGGAATCAATGTCGTTGCGAAGCATGGATAATTATTGTCTCGCAATTCTTAATTTCTTGGAGAAGACAGACATAAATACAAAAAGACCTGAAAAGGTCTTTTTGTGTTATACATAATAATACTAAAATGATCCAAAGAATATTTCCGGAAGGGCCGCTCTTCAAAATTTCTCTATGAAAAAAATATTCTTATCGATCTATTTTACTATCAGTTTTCCCAGTTTGGTAAACTTCCTTTTTTTATGTTTTGTATACTGATGATGTGTTTAAATGCATATGGTGTATATACTTTTAAAATGAGGATTTTTGAAGTAAGCCTTAAAGTATTCTGGAACAATTTATTTAGAATCCGGTGAAACACAAAAAGCAATTCAAAAGTTTGAAAAATATCTTCAAACGATTGATCCCAAAAGTGACGATGCTAAGTTTGCGCTCAATGATTTGGGAGTAGCGTATTTTAAACTTAACGATATACAAAATGCAAAGAAATATTAGCAAAAAGCTGCAGAATTAGGCAATACCACAAGCTCAAATAATCTGAAAGAACTTGCGAAAGCTAAATGATTTACGACTTCAGATTCTCTATGAAAAAAAATAAAGTCTTTACATTTGAAAATGTTCTGCCCTACCATGCAATCTGGACCGGTTTTGTCATCATACCATGTCTGTTTTTATATGGATCTTTGTATTATTTTTTATTCAAAGGTGCGTTCAAACTTTCTTTTGTCATGTTTTTTACATTGTTTTATTGGGGGACTTGTTACTTGATTTTAAAAGCTATTTCTGTTCAGGTGAAAATTTGGTTTAATGATCAATATCTCTTCATACAAAAAGGAAACAGGAAGCAGAAAAAATATCCTAAGGCTGATATTAAAGGATTTTACTCCCTATGATTATGAAACAAAATCACCCATATTGCAAAATTCAAAGGTTTATTTTATATTTTGTCTGAAAAACAATCAAGAGATCTATATTAATGACGTTGAGTATAAAAGCAGATATGAAGAAGAAAAAGGTGAAAATCTTAAAAGATTTCTTAAGGCAGCTCAAAAAGAATTAAATTTTGTAAGAATAAGAAAGAGAAATTTTCAAAGCAGTTACTGGTATTCAAATCAGGAGAGTGATAGTTGATGAGCATTTCATTTATTCAGCAAAATGAGCCTTTGACGCTTCTAAACCTTAGCCTCATATTGCATGTCTGAAATCTCATATTGACAATATTATTTCACTTGATGGTGTAAAATTACAGCTTTTATCAAGCTTTGAAAAATAAGTAAATCCATTATCAATAAGCATTTTAAGCATTATGTTAAATCAAAAGTAGTAGAATTACTACATCAAATCGTAGTATTACTACAATATCTGAGATTTGTATCTAAAAACTTTTTCCTTACTCCTATCGGGTCTATCTTTGCTCTGTAATCAATCACTATTCACACAATATATAACAATTAAATTCACCAATCATGGCAGCAAATTCAAGAGGAATCTTAAAATTCAACGGAGGAGAAGGTCAAAAATTATTAAAGCTTAATTATAGCGTATCAAGATCTACAGACGTTTCAGGACGTGTAGCATCAGACCCTTCTAACGCTCTTATCAAAGTAACAGTAGAAGCTACTGAAAAATCTGATATCTTAGAAAGTTTATTGAACGGAAAATACAAGCCTACAAAAGGGGAAGTAACTTTCAATAAATCTCACGAAGAAGGTACATTAACTACCCTGAACTGGGAAAACGGATATGTAATCCAACACGAAGTAGACTTCGATGCCATTGACAGCAACAGTATGCTGATCAGCTTTGTAATCAGCGCAGAGGTTATTACTTTAGGGAACTCTGAGTACCGCGGAATGTGGCCAGGAGGTCAATAATTAACAGACCTAAGTCTTTTAAAAAAAATAACAACAGAACAGAGCAGCAGAAATGCTGTTCTGTTTTTTTATGCTCTTACTACTGGTGGCTGAGGCCCTCGACGCCACCAGGTACCTGTCTTAATTGTTTCCTACCAGCAACTGCCTTTCAAATCCATAACTCTCAAGCTCTCACACCCGAATCCCGCAACTCAAAACTAATAACTCATAATTTATAACTCTCAGCTCTCAAACCCGCACCGCGTACCCCGAAACTCATCACTCATAATTTATAACTCATCACTCCCAAAAATATTCCTATTTTCTTATATTTGTTCATTATAGATATTATGGACGCAACACAAGATAAAAGACTCTTTCTCATCGATGCTTATGCAATGATCTTTAGAGGATATTACGCATTGATCAGGAATCCGAGACTTACCAGCACAGGACTGGATACTTCTGCTATTTTTGGCTTTACCAATTCTTTGATCGAATTGATCAGAAGAGAGAAGCCCTCTCATCTGGCGGTTGTTTTTGATGTAGGACAGGCAAGCGTTAGAACCGATGATTATTCGGAATACAAAGCCAACAGAAGTGAAACGCCTGAAGCCATCAAAATTGCTATTCCATATATTCACAGAATCCTGCAGGCGATGCATATTCCCATCCTGGGAGTGGAAGGTTATGAAGCGGATGACGTTATAGGAACCATTGCCTGTAAAGCAGAAAAAGAAGGGTATACCACGTTCATGGTAACACCGGACAAAGATTTTGCCCAGCTGGTTACCGATAAGATCAAGATCTATAAACCAGGCTTAAAAGGTGGTGATATCGAGATTCTTGGAGTGGATGAAGTAAAAGCAAAATATGAAATTGAAGATCCTAAGCAGGTCATAGATTTCCTTGCGATGATGGGCGATGCTGTAGATAATATTCCGGGACTGGATGGAGTAGGAGAGAAAACGGCGATGAAATTCCTTAAAGAATTCGGAAATATCGAAACCCTGTTACAAAATACAGATAAGCTGAAAGGAAAGCTGAAAGAAAAAGTTGAAGCGTCCGCAGAACGTGGAATTTTATCCAAAAAATTAGCCACCATCATCTGTGATGCACCGGTAGAATTCCATCAGGAGCAGTATGACCTTGATACCCCGGATTTTGAAAAAGTAAAAGAAGTTTTTGAGGAAATTGAATTCCGCAGATTATACGAAAACCTGTACAGAGCTTTTGCTTCCGCACCTGTAGAAACAGTAGTGATAAGTGAAGTTGAGGTTAAACAGATCGCAGAAGTTACACAGATAAAAGGACAGGCCATGCAGCTGGATCTGTTTGCGAATTTTGAAGAACTGGATCAGGCAACGTCTACCAAGTCCAGCATAGATCACAATGACCATCTGTATCAGTTCGTCAATAATCCGAAAGCACAGAAAGTATTGGTCAGTAATTTATTAAAGCAGAAAGCAGTCTGTTTTGATACCGAAACCACTTCACTGAATGAGCTGGAAGCTGAGCTTGTAGGAATGAGTTTCTCCTACAAAAAAGGACTGGCATATTATATTCCTTTATCTGAGGACAAAGGAGAGGTGCTTCAGACGCTGGAAATCTTCAGGCCGTTCTTTGAAAAAGAGGATTTGCTGAAAATTGCCCACAATTTAAAATTCGATTATAAAATATTAAAGCAGTACGATATTACGGTGAAAGGGGCCATGTTTGACACCATGATCGCCCATTATCTGCTGAACCCGGACGGAAGACACGGAATGGATTATCTTTCCGAAGTGTATCTGAATTATAAACCCGTTTCCATCGAAACCATTATCGGGAAAAAGGGCAAAAACCAGGGAACTTTCAGAGATGCAGACCTGAGAACACAGACCGATTATGCAGCAGAAGATGCTGATGTAACGTTCCAGCTGTACGAACTCTTTGCACCGCAGCTGAAAAAAGAAAATTTAGAAGATCTGTTCTTCAACATAGAAATGCCTTTGATGGAGGTGCTTGCTAAAATGGAGCTTTCCGGAATTTCACTGGATGAAAAATGGCTGGCGCAGGAAAGTATTGACCTGGAAAACGACCTAAGACAGTTAGAAAAGACCATTTTTGAGTTTTCAGGAGAAGAATTCAACATGAATTCGCCGAAACAGCTTGGAGAAATTCTTTTTGAAAAAATGCAATTGGATCCTAAAGCAAAGAAAACAAAAACCGGACAGTATGCAACTTCCGAAGATGTTCTTCAAAAGCTTTCCTCGAAACATGAAATTATCAAGCATATTCTGGAATACAGAACCTATCAGAAATTAAAATCGACTTATGTAGATGCGCTGCCTTCACAGATTGATAAGCAGGACAGCAGGGTACATACCAATTTCTCCCAGACAACAGCTGCTACAGGACGTCTGGCAAGTGTAAACCCCAATCTTCAGAATATCCCGATCAGAACTCTTCGTGGGCAGCAGATCAGAGGAGCTTTCGTTTCAGGAGAAGGAAAAAAGATTATCTCTGCCGATTACTCGCAGATTGAACTTCGTCTGATCGCTGAAATTTCAGGAGAAGACAATATGATCAAGGCTTTCCAGGATGGTGAGGATATTCATGCATCAACAGCCGCAAAACTGTTTAAAATCCCGTTGGAAGAAGTTTCCAAAACGCAGAGAAGTCAGGCTAAGACCGTTAACTTTGGAATTATCTACGGTCAGGGAGCTTTTGCATTGGCAGAGCAAACCGGGCTTTCAAGAACTGAGGCGAAGCAGATGATCGAAGCCTATTTTGAAACCTATCCAAAATTAAAGGAATACATGGCAGAACAGGTAAGCAAAGCCCGCCAGATAGGGTATGTGGAAACAATTCTGGGAAGAAAACGTCATTTAAAAGACATTAATTCCAATAATTTCGTGGTAAGAGGTCATGCGGAGAGAAATGCCGTTAATGCACCCGTTCAGGGAAGTGCAGCAGATGTTGTCAAGCTTGCCATGATTAAAATTGATAAAGAACTGAAAGCACAGGAACTGCAGACTAAAATGCTTCTTCAGGTGCATGATGAATTGGTGTTTGAAGCTCCGATAGATGAAATTGAAAGAGCCTCAAAACTCATCAAAACCGAAATGGAAAGCGCTCTGGAAACCCAGGTACCGTTATTGGTAGAAGTGGGAGTCGGGAATAACTGGCTGGAAGCGCATTAATAGAAAATATTGTCAATAAAATAAGGTGGGTTTTTAAACTCACCTTTTTCTTTTCAGATGATTTGGAGTTGACAACAAAAAGAGCATAAAAAAAGAAGACTAAAAATTTAGCCTTCTAAAGTGTTCCCTGTTTCTGCAGGAAACCCTTATAATCATCTTTCATCTCATTGATCTTACCTTCCTTTGTTGTTTTTCGGATTGTATATAATAAGGGTAATTATTTATCCTAATGAATCCGGGGTAAAGATATTAAGTCTGAACTTCCTGTGAAATACTACTTTAGGGGTAGTTTTTGATGAGAGTGAAAATAAATATTTATTCGTGAACTGCATTATAAGCTTTCCTTACCACATCATCCGGAGACGTTTTTTCAAATAGATACTTTTCCCTTTTGAGCTGAAATTTTCTAGATTCCGTGGGCATTTCTTCATCCATCGTATTTACGGATTCAAGGGTTAGTTTTCCCTTCATGGGTTGGTAGAATAATGCAGAATGAGAACCCGCTCCCATATTATACGTTTCAATATAAGTCAGAACAATATCTCCGTTCAGGTATTTAAATCTGCTGAATTGATTTCCATAAGGCCCGACGTCATATAAATTAATGCTCAGTTCTCCGTTTTGAATTGTGATATCTTCCGGATCATGCATCTTGTAACCGGCTTCGTTGTATTCATCAGAAAGAACAGTATCAGAGATTTTATCCAACCGGTAAGTTTTATCCGGATTCTTCAGCAGGATCATCATTTTTCGGCGAGCCAGTGTATCTTCTTTTTTCCTGATAACAAGGGCAATGTCAGCCAGTCTGTCCTGATTGAGATCTCCTTCCGCGTCATACTGAATTTCATATCCGCGGGGAACCAGATCAGATGGGTCTTCCCCACTTTTAGTAGAAATCTCTTGTAGCTCAGAACTTTTACTATTTAACGAATCTTTTTGCGGAGGAGTTTCTACAGCCGTTGCTTTTTTCTGACCAGTCTCAGCTATTTTATCTTTTTTGCAGGAATAGAGTAGCAGAAGTGCAGCAAGTATGGGAATAAATTTTTTCAAAAGGTTTGATTTTGTGTGTTATTTTAATCTATTCTTTGACGTCATAAATTCCTTTGTCTAAATTCCAGGTGAGTTTAGTGTGATTTTCATTCCAGAATTTTTTCCACCAGGCGGCATCTTTTGTTTCATCCAACTTTTGATCTCCAAAAAGCATAGAAAGGTAAGCATAGCTATGAGTATCCGGGCTGCAGTACAGAGCCGGGCCTTTTTCTTTTGGCATTTCATCCAGTTTGTATATTTTTTGAAGACATTTTTTTGTGAGTTGATCTTTCTTAGGATTATTCTGGATAGATACAATAAGGGCTTCAATTGCTTTTAAGCTGCTTGCTTCAGGGATTTTGGAATTCTTAAATTCTGTGGAATGATATTCTTCAACAGGTTGATTTGAAAGAAATTTTATCCAGTTATTTTTGATCGTTTTAAGATCTTCATCCGTTGAGTTCATAGTAACATATCCAAAATTTTTCTTTGTTAGATTTTGAAGCAATTGGTTTGCTCTTCCAGCCACGGTAAACAAATCATTTTCTACAACAAGGCCTTTTCCTTCAAAAAGAATATCGCCATTTATGATCCGGTCCCAAATAATCAGTTTAGAAGTTCCTTCAAGAGGCGTTACTTTCCTATTGGTAAGTTGCTCTGTAAGCGCTTTTAAATAATCAGAATTTTTAGATTGATTATTAACAGAGGAATTAAGGGTTAAAAATGCATCGCACCATGTTTTATCATTCGTGTTTTTTTCCAGAAGTTGTTCTGCAGTAAGTTTTTGAGCATCATTGAATTTTTCTTCATTAAGTCCTTCAATGGTCTGTTGACCCCAGGAAACAAGAACTTTTTGAGCATTAGAAGTAAAATAGGAAAAAATAAAAAAGGTCAGAAGTAGTTTCTTCATGGTCAATGGAATTTAGCTTTTTGTTTTTTTAACGGATTCATTCTAGAAATATTTTATTTGAATAAAAACGGATTTGTATGAGAAAACATTTTATCTTTTGATCAGTTCTCCATTGACTAGCTCAACCGCTTTTCCCGGCTGGCTATAGTTCCATCCCAGTTCAATGGCTTCTGTTATTTTGGATTGGATTAGGTGTGGAGTAATATCCATCGGTTCTCTGCCATAATCGATGGATCTGAAGAAACCGGTATATATCAAAAGAAGCTGTCCTTCGCTTTCATGCTGTACGTGAATTCCATATTCATGGTCATGCTTGTCGTTATGTGAAACGATCTTTCTTATTTTCCAGTAAAAGATTTGGTCGTTGACGACTATTTTCCTAAGTCCTTTTTTGCTAAAGCCATTGTGTTTTCTTAAAACTGATCACTACTTATTTCCCGGATTCTTAATGTTCTTTAAGCCATCCATATCTTTTTTCATCCTTTCCTTCCAGCCTTTTCCATTTCTTTTTTCCAGATAAGGTGCGGTGAGCTCGCTGTATTTTTCCTGAGCTTTACGATCTATCGGATCAATGGTGCAACCAGTATTCTGTGAAATAATTCCATATTTCTTACGGATACTGTCTGTCTTTCTGATCTTAGTCTGGTCATCAATCTGAAGAAAGAAGCCTCCTGCATACCTCATAACGATCTGATCTTTTTTAATATCTTTTTGAGCTTCTCTGATGTAATAATTCTCCTGCTTCGTAAGCTCCTTTTTGTTTTTTATAAAACTTTCAGCTGCGATGTAAATAAAAAATGCCAGAGCCAGCGTATTTAGAAAAGGAAATACGCTTAAAAACTTACTTTTAAAGTTTAATTTCTTAAAATCCAGACTGCTGACCAGATAAGAAGCCAATGCTGTTACGACAAAAACAGCTGGCAGATATTGGAGCTGGCATTCTTTAAGCATCTCCCATACATCCAACTCCGCAGGATAATTGAGGAAATAATATCCGAAAATATACACGGCAGCCACCAGCAGGATGACCGCTACATTGATGATGATGAGTTTTTTGTACATATCAGAAATCTTTACTTATCTAAAATAAGATTTTCTAACGAAACTCAGTACTTTTATTGGCTTTCACTTCCCCGAACCTATCCAGAATATCTGCATATTTTTTCAACATACGCTTATTAATACGCGGATGGTCAGATTCCAGATATTTTTTTGATAAATAGGAATAGGTATTTTGCCTGCCGTTTTGAATCACAGTCAGGCTGTAAGTTGTATCAGGTAGAGGTGGATAGATTTTCTTTTTATTTTTCAACTCAAAATCTTCCTGAGTATATTTCAGAAATTTTTTAAACTTTTTTGAATGAATAATGTCAAAAAGCCGTTTCTTATCATCCTCTGAAAGTTCTACTGTTTTAGAAGAAAGAGGTGAATTTTTATAATAGGCATATACATCTCCTTTAGCCTTAAAAATATACACCAGATATTGACGTGGTGATTCGGGTATAGGATCAGATGTGCCTAAAATGATATAGAGATCACTTTTATTTAACCCCCGCAATCCAAATTGAGTATAAGAACCTACCTCTGAACGCAGCGCGAAAGTAGGGAGTTGCTGAGCATATCCCAAACCCATCAGTAGCAAAAAGAAAATCGATATTGTTTTTTTCAAAATAAGAGTATGCTTTAGCTTAATTAACGGGAGGTCTGTTACAGCGCGGACATCCATTATTAGTTTCCGGACCGGGTACCGAGGGGCAGGAGTCATCTTTATCCAGTATTCCATCGCCATCCTGATCAGGCCAAGGGCAGCCATTATTTTCAGCAGGCCCGGAAACTGTAGGGCATGCATCATATTGATCAATGACACTGTCATGATCACTATCCGGCCATGGACATCCGTGGTTTTCTTTTTCTCCGGATTCCTTCGGACAGCGGTCTAGGTAAAACAAAAATCCGTCCCGGTCTTCATCAGAAAGGCAGATCTCCTTGGAAAATTCCTTTTTACACTTCTTAAATGCTTCCTTGTTTTCAATATTTTGAGCCTTGAAACAGAAAGGAAAAAGGAGGAGAAACAGTAAAATTCTAGTCATGGTTTACTTTTGTGTAGGTAATTTCGTCATCTTTCAGGCCGTATATATTGCAGTCTTCATTCGTCAAATCAATCAGATCAAAAAACAGATGAAATTGGTACGTTCTTCCAGTGATCAGTTTAGGATATTGAATCGTTTCTTTGATAGGGATTGGGTACGTATAGGTTTGCCCTGGTTTTATTTTTGTGGTTTTTTTGATGCAGTCTTTAAAACAGTCTACATCAGCAATATAATTTCCCGTCTTAAGCTGCATTCTGTAAGGTGAAAAGGATGTATTGATCTTTGTTTTTTTGTTTCCTACGTTGGTGACAGTCAGTTCTACAACCCCTTTGCTTTGCAGATTAGCGGTACTGGCTTCAAGTTTTAGCGTACATTTTTTCTGCCCCGAAAAAGATGAGACATACAATATCAGTACAATAAATAGAGCCTGTTTCATCAATACATTATTAAATCCTAAGATACTTAAAAAAAAATAGTTGAAGGAGTTAAAAACAGAAAAGGATCACAAAAACCTTCAGCAGATTCCTGTGATCCTTTATTCAAATCCTTTCGCAAAAGACTAGATGTTATATTCAATTTCTCCGATGTAGTACAGTGCATACTCTTCATCGTTTACAGAAACCGGATTGGGAATAGCATGTTTATTCGCGAAAATAATCGCATTCACCGGAGTTTCCAGACCAAGTTCATTGATTTTTTGTTCAATTACCGGAAGCCATTGGTCAGCGTAAGAATAATCTGTGAATTTTTCGTAGATGCCTAGATTTTCATCTTCAAAACCATATTCCAGAAAATCATAATCAAACCATTGTATATTTTGCGTTTCGGCGAATTTTGATACATAAAGGTCTTCGTTTTCTTCCTCTATATAATAACTTTCATCCTCTTCAGCAAAAGCATCAAAGTCATCTTCATTTTTAAAATATCCCAACCAAAAGTGTGAAATCTCTTTCTCCATAAATTATTTTTTAAGTATACCGTATGTTTATTTTAATCTTCTTAACTGTTCGCTTTCGCTGATCACTTTCTCCAGTCTTGAAAGTCTTGTTTTTTCCTGTTTGGCACTCATAAGCCAGTGAATGGTCAGCTTTTTATAAGAAGGTGCCTGCTTTTCAAAAAATTCCCAGGCATTTTTATGCGTTTTAAATTTTTTCTCATACGCAGGATCAAGAATGTGTTCCGTCTCATGCGAATAGATTCCCGTTTTGTCCTCTTTTCTTGCGTCAAACGCTTTTTGTCCTGCAGGCCTCATCAATCCGGCTTTCGTAAGCTCTTCGACCTTTTTAATGTTGATGAGACTCCAGTTGCTGTTGGGCTTTCTCGGCGTAAACCGGTTGTAATAGCTTTCTTCATCTACAGATCTTCTCACCCCGTCTATCCAGCCAAAACATAAAGCCTGATCTACAGATTCGGACCAGTTCATTGAAGCCTTCCCGGTGCCTTTTTTGTAGAAGCCTACCAGAACTTCCTTTTCTTTCGTGTGATTTTTCTCCAGCCACTTTCTGAATTCTTCCGTTGTTGCAAAAAATATAGGAGCCATGGTGAATCTTTTTGATGCGTATTAAAATGTAATATTACAAAACTTTTCTTTGAAATGAGAATTTGACCGGGACAAAGTCGCCCTATGAAAAAATGCGGAAGTAGACTTTTTTATTGTAATTTTATTCAGGTAAAACGCTAAACAATGGAATTTCTTCAGGATCATTATGCCGTCCAAAACGAACTGCTCCTTATACTCATCTCAGTCATGCTGGGACTGCTGATCGGTGCAGAACGCGAATACCGGAACAAATCTGCAGGTTTGCGGACTTTCATTCTGGTATGTTTCGGATCCTGCCTGTTCACGATTCTTTCTATTAAAATCGGAGTACAGAATCCGGATCGTCTCGCAGCCAATATCATTACCGGAATCGGTTTTTTGGGAGCGGGCGTTATTTTTAAAGGGGACAATAAGATCGATGGGATCACGACAGCGACTACCATTTGGGCTACTGCTTCTATAGGAATGGCCGTAGGTTCAGGGTATGTATATCTTTCGCTTTTAGGAACAGCACTGGTTATTTTGATTCTGAGCGCGCTCATCTATCTCCAGAGTTTTATAGACAGCAGCCACAAGATCAGGGAATACAGAATTACGGTGGCCGAATCAGAAGATATCAGCCATTGTGAAAAAATATTTAAAGATCACCATCTGAAATATTTTATGCTGAAAATGCAGTATTCACAGGGAAATCTTTCTATAACATGGAGACTCACCGGAAAACATACCAAACACGATGAGGTGGTCAGAAGTCTCATCAATGATCCTAAAATTACAGCCTATCAGTTTTAAGTTAAAACAAAAAAATAAAGGCCTGAGCCTTTATTTTTTCTTGAAAACATACAGATCCTTGTTCGGTCCAGTAATTTCCTGTCCGTCCATATCAAGCTGTATCAGCTTGTTTTCGCCTACTTTATATTTGTAACCGGCTGTTTTTCCTTTTAGAGTAATCACACTTCCGGCAGCATCCCATTCAAAAGTTCCTTTATCCTGGTTTTTAGAATTCCTGTCGATATATTCTTCAGTAATGCTGAATGTTTTATCATTGTTTATGGTGAGTAAAGTCTTGATTCCCGGGCAGTCTGCACATGGAACTACCGCTTCATAAATTCCCGGCCAGTCAAGAGCATTTTCCGAAGTGTCGCCTGCCGCAGTAGGAGTTGCTTTTGTAATGCTGTCAGCTGGAGTAGTCTGTACAGCCGCAGAATCCGTTGCTGCATCAGTAGTTTCAGTTGTTTTTTCTTTCTGATTACACGATGCTAAAAAGACTGCCGATGCAATTCCCAGAATGAACATTTTGCTATTCATCATGATAAAGTAATTTAGATTATATTAATAATTAAGTGCTGTATTTGAAACAAAAACTGAGCCGTTTCGGGGGAGAGTAGGAGAGTTGTAGGGTTTTAGAGTAAGAGGGTTGCTAGTTGCTGGTTCGAATCTCTGAACCCGGAACTCGCATCCCGAAACATATCTGAAATCTACTATTAACAATTCACTTGCGAAGCAAAATTCACAATCGCCCTATTTCAACCTCAATCTGAACCTTAGCCTTAAAAGTCTCATGTCTGAAATCTGGAGTCTGAAGTCTAAAATCTAAAATCCTCGCCCACGTAAGGCATATGTACAATATTCTTTGTAAATTGGGGCAAAATTTTGATTATGACAAAAAAGATACTTTTATCCGTATTTCTTTTGCCGGCTGCAATGGCATTCGCTCAGCAATATGGAGGAATGTGGATTCCGACAGAACTGAATGAAAAGGAAATGAAGGATCTGGGAATGAAGATCTCTGCCAAAGACATTTTCAATACCCAGAAGCCGAGCATCAAGGATGCAGTAGTACAGTTTAACGGCGGATGTACTGCAGAAATCATTTCACCTAAAGGATTGTTACTCACCAACCACCACTGTGGATATGGGCAGATCCAGGCACATTCTACGGTTCAGAATGATCTTCTTTCAAACGGATTCTGGGCTAAGAATCCTGAGGGAGAACTTCCGAATCCTGGCGTAAAAGTAGACTTCATTGTAGATATCAAAGAAGTTACCGATCAGATTTTAGAAGGGACAGACAACCTTGTTGAACCCGAACTGGCTAAAAAGATCAGTAAAAATATTGAGGTTTATAAAAACTCTCAGAAAATAGAATCTTACCAGTCGATCATTGTAAAATCAATGTATTACGGTAACAAATATTACGCTTTTACTACTGAAACGTATAAAGATATCCGTCTGGTTGGGGCACCGCCTCAAAGCATCGGAAAATTCGGTAGCGATACAGATAACTGGGTTTGGCCTAGACACACCGGAGATTTCTCCATGTTCAGAATTTATGCAGGAAAAGACAACAAGCCCGCTGAATATTCAAAAGACAACGTTCCTTACGTTCCGAAACATTATCTGCCGGTTTCTATAAAAGATAAGGCTGAAAACGACTTTACATTCGTATTCGGATTTCCTGGAAGAACTACAGAATACCTTCCTGCAGTAGCTGTGGAGAAGATCATGAAAGATATTGATCCGGCGAGAATTGCTGTACGTGACGTTGCTTTGAAAACATTGGACGAAAAAATGCGTGTAGACAGTGAAACACGTATCAAATATGCTTCTAAATATGCATCCGTAGCTAATTACTGGAAAAAATGGATCGGTGAGGTAGAAGGCCTGAAAAAGTCTAATGCCATAGAGAAAAAAGTAATGTATGAAGGATCTTTGGTGGCTAAAAATCCTGAGATCAAAGCTACTTTGGACCAGTTAAATAAGCTGTACAACGACCAGGCTCCTTATGCGTTAAACAATGCATATTACACAGAAGTGGTAAGAAATGCGGAAACGCTGAAGCTTGCAGGAGACTACTACGATTATGTAGCTTCTGTGGAAGCTGGAAGAATGGACGAAAAAGAGCTTACGAAATTAAAAGCAAAGGTTACTTCATTCTACAAAGATTACAGTGCAGAGCTTGATGCTAAAGTAACGGCAAAATTATTGGCTTTATATGCTAATAAAACAGCTCCTCAGTTCTTACCGGTAGGATTCAATAAATATAAAGATGAAAACCAGAACATCCCGATGATCGAGGAGATGTCTAAAAGCTCCATCGTTACAGGAAGAGCTCAGGTGAACGGAGCCGCCCTGACAACGGATGTGGAAAAGGCATTTTCTAATCAGGACAAGCTGGTTAAGACTTTGAAAAAAGATCCTATTTATCAGCTGTATGTTTCTATGAAGGAAACCTATATGAAAAATGCAGATCCTCAGTTTACTGCTCTTCAGGGTAAAATTGATGATCTTCAGAAGAAATTCATGGCGCAGCAGATGGCTACGGACAAAGACAGAAAATTCTTCCCGGATGCCAACTCTACGCTTCGTGTAACTTATGGAAAAGTAAAAGGTTCTACGCCTAGAGATGCTGTTTCTTACGGTTACCAGACGCACCTTGCCGGAGTTATTGAAAAATATGTTCCGGGAGATTATGAATTTGATGTTCCTAAAAAACTGATTGATCTTTACAACAAGAAAGATTACGGATCCTATAAGGACAAAACAGGAGATGTTCCTGTTGGATTCACTGCTACAAACCATACCACGGGAGGTAACTCAGGAAGTCCGGCGCTTGATGCCAACGGAAATCTTGTAGGCCTAAACTTCGACAGACAGTGGGAAGGAACGATGAGTGATATCAATTATGACCCACGTTTCAGCCGAAACATTATGGTAGATACAAAATATATCCTGTTCATTATCGATAAATTTGCCGATTCCAAATGGCTTATCGACGAAATGAAGGTGATCAAATAATACATAAAAATCATACCTTTAAGAATCTATTTAAATTCCATTTGAATAGATTCTTTTTTATTTAACAGAGATGAAAGATAAGATCATCAATATCCTTACTGCCTTCGAAACGGACGATATCGGGAAATCTTTTCCGCTGGATTACTGTTTGCCCCTTTATCACAGCGTTTCCGATGATCATTTGTCACACATCAGACATGTCATCAATTATAAAAGTAAAAAACAGTTTGAAGAGGATCTGGACTGTTTTTCAAAGCATTTCCAATTTGTAAATTGGCCAGAATTCAAAGATTTTGTCAATGGCAGTTTTAGGCCAAAGAAAAAGATCGCTTTGCTGACTTTTGATGATGGTTTCAGGGAATTTTATGACGTAGCAGTTCCCATTCTGGAACGTAAAGGAATATACGCCTGTAATTTTATCAATCCCGCTTTTGTGGATAATAAAGATATGATGTTCAGATGCAAAGCCAGTCTGCTTATTGAGGAAATTGGAAAAAGAAAAACGATAGATCCTGAAGTGTTCCGCATTCTGAATGTGGAAAATAAAGCTGAAAAACAAGCTTTGATCAACAGGATTTTAAACATCAGTTATCAGGAAAAAGAAATCCTTAATATCCTTGCAGAAAAGCTTGAAAAGGATTACAAGTCTTATTCAAAAGAACAGAAACCTTATCTCAGCACAGACGAATTAAAAATACTGACTGAAAAAGGGTTTGGAATTTCCTCTCACAGCTGGGATCATCCCAAATATGGAGATCTTTCCCTGGAACAGCAAATGGAAACCACAAACCGGACTTTCGATTATCTGAAAGAAAGTGGTTTTTTACACGAAACGTTTGCGTTCCCATTCACTGATTTTGGAGTGAAAAAAGAATTCTTTGATGAGTTGTTTAAAAATGAAGAAATCAGTTTCAGCTTTGGATGTGCCGGTGTAAAACTGGACAGCGTGGAAAGAAACTTTCAGAGAATTCCTATGGAAATGGGGGAGAGCGGAGAAAGAATCCTGAAAAAAGAAACCGCTTATTTCAGGTTGAAAAAGATCATGAATAAAAATACAATTGTACGGAAATGATAGAGCTGAAAACGTATAACAGAAAACAACTGCAGGAGTTTATTGCTTCGGGAGATTTCCGGAAGTATGATTTTCTGCCCATTACCGGACACCGTGCACAATCTCATATTAAAAATCCGAAGGCTTCAGACGAACAGACGCTTCTTATTCTGGCTTTTTGTGAAGGAAAACTGGCCGGTTATGTAGGCTGTTTCCCTGACAATTTTATCATCGACGGAAAAGAATTCAGTTACGCCTGGTTGAGTACCCTGTATGTAAGCAGTGAATTCCGCAAGAAAAGGATACCAAAAAAACTGCTGAAAAAGGTTTTTGAAGAATATGATGATCGTATCTCTATAACAGAATTCACGAAAGAGGCGGAAGCACTCTATACGATTATGGGTGTTTTTGAAGATGTTTTCCCAAAATACGGTAAACGTTACTATTTCCGGACCGATGCCGCTACAATGATTCCCGAGAAAAAGCCTGAAACGAAGGTTTTGACGCCTCTTTTTAAATTAACTGATACTATCACCAATTCCTTAATTGCTTTAAAAAATGGCCCTTTAAAGAAGCCGAAGTTTAAATTTGAAATTCTGGATCATATCGACACCGAAAGTTCTGATTTTATATCAAAATTCGAAAGCAGACGCAAGGCTGATGAAATCAATGTGTTTATTAAAAATCCGTGGGTGCTGGAAGGAAAAAAAGAGGAGAAATACCTCTTTTCAAGTTATGCTGATACTTTTAAATATTTCTGGGTAAAAGTCTACGACGATAAGAATATTCTAACAGCCTGTTCATTACTGCTCTTAAGAGACGGATATCTTAAAATTCCATATCTTTTTTCAGAATCGGGCTCAGACCGTTTTATAGACTTCTTAATCTATTTTATCGTCAAAAATAAAGTAAAAGCCCTCACTAGCTATCACAAACAGCTGAATGAAAAACTGAACTTATCTAAAACATTTCCAAAGATCTACCAACGTGATTTTAAACGCGAATACCTTTTCCACAAACAACTTTTGAATGATCTTCCTGAAGGATTTGACCCTCATTATCAGGATGGGGACGGGGATTGTATGATGACTTAGATGAGTTATAAGTTATGAGTTTCGGAAATTTTGAGCGTTTTAGGATGATGATGGTTGAACAAACGACAAATATCTGGTGGCTGAGGCCAATCGAAGCCACCAGCAGTAATATCTGATATTTAATTCTTAACTCTTACAATTCACATTTCACTTGCTCCGCAGAATTTACAATTGACCCTTCCTATTCCTAACCTTAACCTAAAAGTCTTATATCTCGTGTCTGACATCTGATATCTAAAATCTTGGTTTCTGGCTCTTGATTCTTGTCTCTAAAAATAAAAAAAACCGCTCCATATCATGAAGCGGTCTCTATATTTAATGTCCGAAGATATCCTTCAGCGTTAGTTCTTGAAAGGTTCCCATCTCGTTGACGGCGTCCATATCAAGGTTTTCCTTCTTACCGATGATGGCGGTGTTGAAATGAATCGGTTTGATCTCTGTCTGATAGAACGTTTTGACGTCTTCAAAATTCAGGGTTTTGATCTGTCCGTAGATGTCCTTTCTGAAATCGTGGTAGATTCCGAGTTTTTTCAGTCTTAAGGTATTGAAAAATATATTGTTTCGGGTAATTCTGGTGGAAGCGATCTGTTTTAGTGCAGCATTTCTCGCGTTTTCAAACTGGATGGGAACTTCAGGAAGTTCATTCATCAGTTCACCCATCGTGCTTACTGCCGTTTGAAGTTTGTCCGGCTGGGTTCCGATATAAGTCGTGATATAATCAGGATGTCCCAGTTCAGAATTGGCGGCATAGGAAACATACGCTGAATACGCTAAACTCTTACTTTCACGGATCTCCTGGAAAACAATGGATGAAAGTCCTCTTCCGAAATATTCATTGAAAACATTGATCTTTCCGAAGTTTGAAGTATTCACCTCATGTCCTCTTCCTACTTTGCTCATTTCCATCTGTACCATGTCATAATCTGTGAAATAGACGTTTCCATTGGTTTCAGGTTCAGGATATTGCTTGGGTTCAGGGATCTGGAAACTTTCGTTTTCTACATATTGTCCCATGTACTGTTTGAAATTTTCAAGCTTTTTTCCATAATAAAATACCTGATAAGGATATTTGAACAGCTTTTTCATTCGGTCTGTAAATACTTCTGCGTTGCTGCTTTCAAGTTCCTCCTTCGAAATAATATCCGTGTATCGGGAGAAGCTGCCCAGTTTGGTGTAATTGGTCAGAGCGGTCATGATACGGTTTTTATCTTTTCGGGTGGCCTGACGGTTTTCGAGAACGGTTTCTACAAATTGTCTGTAGATTTCCTGATCAGGTTTTACGTCATACATCCAGTGTTGCAGGAGGGCAATCCCTTTTTCAATATTTTCCTCCAGTCCGCTCAGTGAAATAAGAAGCTGGTCGTTGGTGGTTTTAAAATCATTGCTAACCCCAATCTTGAAGAATTCCTTCTTTAAATCTTCCGGTGAAAGATCTTCCGTCCCAAGATACTGTAACAGCTGTGTAGAAATTCCAAGATCTCTGTCATGATCACTTCCGAAAGGGAAAATAAAGTGAACTTGGGCAATATCATTGTATTTATTAAGAACGAAGCTCAACTTTTTATCCTTGATGGTATCTGTAAGGATTTCCTTCTCATAATCAATAAATTCCGGTTGTATATCTTCCGTTTTTTCTGCGACGATTTCCTTTAAAAAATCTGACTGCGCTTCACGGTTGATCTTGATGGGGGTAATTCCAGGGTTTTCAACTCTTACCAACTGATCATTAACGCCTTTCTCTTTGTATACAATAACATAATTGTCCTTGAAAAAAGCATTGGCAAAATCCACCACATCTTCTTTGGTGAAATTCTGATACTCGTCCAGTTCATTCAGTTCCTGCTCCCACGATCTTCCCTTGATGTAAGTGTCATAAAGATTCGTAGCCAGTCCATCAGCTGTTTCAAGGCCTTTCAAACGCTGAAGTTTAAAATCATTGATGATTGCCGGAAGAATCCAGTCCGGGAAATCTCCTTTTTTGATCAGCTCGATCTGCTCCAGAACCATATCTTTCGCCTCATCCATCGTTTGGGTTTCCTTTGGAACCGCGACGATAGAAAAATATCCGTACTGTTTCAGGCCAACAGAAAATGCCTGTGCCCAAAGCATTCTTTGCGTCTGATTGATATTAAGGTCAAGCAATCCCGCTTCTCCTCTGTTGCTGAGAATATTGGCTGTAATGTCCGCCAACATCGCTTCTCTGGTTCCGTAGCTGTCTGTTCTCCAGGCAAGCTGAACTCTTGGCGTTGTCGGACTTTTTACGGTTCTTTTGACAATTTCCGTTAATGGTTGTTCAACTACAGCAGTCTTTTTAGGCAGTTCACGGTAAGGAATTGTTCCAAAATATTGATTAACAAGCTGAATGGTTTCCTCAAAATCCAGATCACCCACTAAAACCATAGCATAATTATTCGGAACGTAATATTCGTCAAAATACTTATGAATTGCCTTCATAGATGGGTTTTTCAGGTGTTCCGGTCTTCCGATCGTCGTTTGCTGACCATTTGGGTGTGTGGGAAACAGGGCATCCATCAGTTCATAATTCACAAGCCTTGAATCATTATCCTGAGCTCTGTTGAATTCTTCATATACCGATTCCAGTTCCGTATGGAAAAGTCGCAGGACAACCTTTGAAAATCTTTCTTTTTCTATTTTAAGCCATTTTTCAAGCTCATTATTCGGAACATTATTTTTGTAAACTGTTTCGTCGAACCACGTATGGGCATTCGTTCCACTGGCGCCCAGTGAAGAAATCACTTTATCATATTCATTCGCGATGGCGTACTGGCTGGCATCCTGAGAAACTTCATCTATTTTTTTATAAATTTCCTTCTTCTTTTCAGGATCCTGTTCCGCTTTGTGCTCTTCATACAAAGCTGAAATCTGGTCAAGAAGCTCTTTTTCCTTTTCCCAGTTCTGAGTCCCGATCTTCGAAGTTCCTTTAAACATCATGTGTTCAAGATAATGTGCCAAACCTGTATTATCAGCCGGATCATTATTGCTTCCTGTTCTCACGGGAATATAAGTCTGTATCCTTGGGGCATCGAAGTTTTGGGCAAGAAAAACCTTTAGGCCGTTCTTCAGCGTATAGATTCTTACCTTATTTTCGTCATGCGTTACTGTAATATATTCGTAGTTGTTTTTATCTGTATGAACCGTTTCTTTGTATCTTTTGTCAATCATAAGCTAACTCATTTCATTCTTTTTGATCCGAATGCACTACAAATGTAAGCAATCAAAGAAAATTTTAGTGTGTTTTTGTGACTATTACATCTATAACTTCGATTTGCAAAGATGAAAAGGATTTTTTTTTCCTGACACCATCATTCAGTGATTTTTTAACCCCAACAATTGACCATTCACTTGCGAAGCAAAATTCACCATTGACAGTTTCCAATTAAATTTCATCCCACCACTGTTCATTTGCTCAAAAAAATCAATAAGTTTGCATCAGGTTTTCCAAAAACAACCACTATGTCCGGAAACATTCTGATCATCGATGATGAGATCAAGCTCCTGAAATTACTGGGGATGATTCTTTCCCAAGAAAATTTTAATGTCAAAGAAGCTTCTACAGCACGTTCTGCGATGACCATGCTCGAGCAGAATGAATTTGATGTCGTTTTATGTGATGTCCGCCTTCCTGATGCTTTCGGGGTGGAACTGGTACGGTCCATCAAAACCAAATATCCACACCTCGAAATTATTCTGATGACCGCCTTCGGAAATATTACCGATGCCGTTCAGGCTATGAAAAACGGAGCATACGACTATCTGGTAAAAGGAGATGATAACGAGAAAATTATTCCACTCGTGTACAAAGCTCTGGAAAAAGTAAAAGACAACCGTTCTAAAATCGGTCAGAAAACCACCATCTCAAAAGGATTCGGACAGATCATTGGAACTTCTCCGCTGATTCTTCAGTCTAAAAAACTGGCTGAAAAAGTAGCTTTAACGGATGCTGCCGTTCTTCTGACCGGAGAAACAGGAACCGGAAAAGAAGTTTTCGCCAATGCCATCCATGACGGAAGCGATAGAAAGAAAAATAATTTTGTAGCCATCAACTGTTCAGCATTCAGTAAAGAAATACTGGAAAGCGAACTTTTCGGGCATAAACAAGGCGCATTTACCGGTGCCGTAAAAGATAAGAAAGGGCTGATAGAAGAGGCCAACGGAGGAACCTTATTTTTAGATGAAATAGGAGAGATGCCCATTGAACTTCAGGCCAAATTGCTGCGTGTTCTCGAAACCGGAGAATTCATTAAAATGGGCGAGACCAAACTGTCCAGATCAGATTTCAGACTGATTGCTGCCACCAACAGAGACCTCGAAGACGAAATCAAACAGGGCCATTTCCGGGAAGATCTTTATTTCCGACTGAATGTTTTCGAGATCCATCTTCCGCCACTACGTGAAAGAAAAGAAGATCTGAAGCTACTGGCCAAAAATTTCATTGATATTTTCTCCCGTAAACTTCACCTTTCAAACCTTCAGGTGAACCCTGATTACTATAAAACCTTAGAAAAAAACGACTGGAAAGGGAATATCCGCGAGCTTAGAAATGCCGTAGAAAGAAGCCTTATTCTCATGGAAGACAATATCCTCGATGTCGACAGCCTACCGCATTATTCAGATAAAATTGTTCCTGAAAGCGACTCTTTAAGCATGAGATCCCTTGAAAAAATTCACATCCAAAAAGTTCTTCAATACACAAAAGGCAATAAAGCCGAAGCCGCCAGACTGCTGGAAATCGGTATTGCAACGCTGTACCGTAAGATGGAGGAGTATGGATGGAGGTAGATGGGTTGCGAGTACCGGGGTTTGAGCGTCGGAGAGTGTGAGTGCCGTTAAATAAACGACAAATATCTTGTGGCTGAGGTTCCCGAAGTCACCAGCAGTAATATCAGATATTCAATTCTTAACTCTTACAATTCACCTTTCACTTGCAACGCAAAATTCACAATTGACAGTTTCTGTCTGAAATCTGAAATCTGATGTCTGGCATCTAAAATCGTGTTTCTTGAATCTCCCATTCACTCTTAACTTGTGAAGCAAAATTCACCATTCACTACTCACAACAACCATTACAACTACGACCAACCTAACTTCCTATCATTTCAATAAACGAGCCTATCAAAATGATAGGCTTTTGTGTTTTGGCATGGTTGAGTTATTTATTTTAATTAATTGATTATTAGTTGCTTGAGTGTTTTTATTTCAAAGTGGGCCTTCTTTTGGCCTATAGGACCTGAATAAAATATTTTAAAAATGACAATTTCAAGAAAAACGTTCAAAAAACGTGAGCACGCAGGCTTCAGTCTGCTGCTGGTATCGTACGTACTGCTGACCCTATTAACCTTAATAATAACGATATGATGCTGATAAGTTTGATCCTGCTTTTTGCAGTGATGTTCTGGCTTCTTTATAAATCCGTTGAATTTTTTGATAAAATATAAAACTATGTGGAGTTTATTTTTCCTTTCAATTCTGGCCTTTGTGTACATCTGCTACGTTTTGCTGAAACCTGAAAAATTTTAACCGGTCATGAATACAGAAATTTTAGGCGTTATCGCCATGTTTGTGATCACATTAGTCATTGGAATATTTCTTGGAAAATACATTGCTAATGTGTATGGGTACAAAAAGACCTTTTTAGATCCTGTTTTTGAACCTGTTGAAAAATTAATTTATAAAATATCGGGAATCAACCCGGCCCGTCAGATGACCTGGAAGCAGAATATGTATGCCATGCTGACGATCAATCTGGTTTGGTTCATCATAGGATTCCTGATCCTGATGACCCAGGCGTGGCTTCCCTTAAATCCAGACGGAAACCCGAATATGTCGCCTGATCTTGCTTTTAATACAGCTATTTCCTTTCTGGTGAACTGTAACCTTCAGCATTATTCAGGAGAAACGGGAGTAAGTTATTTAAGCCAGCTTTATCTGATGTTCCTGCAGTTTGTAACCGCAGCTACCGGAATGGCGGCTATGGCTGTTCTTTTCAAAGCTTTTAAAGATAAAACAACTACAGAATTAGGGAATTTCTACGATTTCTTTACTAAATCTGTGGTCAGAATACTTGTTCCGATCAGTATCCTTGTTGCCCTTATCCTTTCTGCTAACGGAAGTCCGATGACTTTCGAAGGGAAAGACCATATAATAACGCTGGAAGGACAGAAAGTTGATGTTTCCAGAGGTCCTGTAGCAGCTTTTGTGGCAATCAAGCATTTAGGAACCAATGGAGGAGGTTTCTTCGGAGCCAACTCGGCACACCCGCTTGAAAATCCGAACTATGTGACGAATATGACCGAGATGGTCACTCAGATGATCATTCCGTTTGCATTGGTTTTTGCATTAGGATTTTATCTGAAAAAGAGAAAGCTGTCATGGGTGATCTTTACCGTAATGACGGTTGGTTTCCTGGCACTTGCCGTCCCGAATATTGTCAATGAAACAAGCGGGAATCCTCTTATCACAGAAATGGGGACTGACAGCAGTCTTGGAGCTATGGAGGGCAAAGAAATCCGTTTCGGAAGTGCATCTTCGGGATATTGGAGTATCGCAACAACAGTGATCTCAACAGGTTCCGTGAATTCGATGCATGACAGCACCATGCCGCTTTCAGGAATGAATGAGCTGCTGGCGATGATGATCAACTGTTTCTACGGAGGCTGTGGAGTAGGAATTCTGAATTATTTCATCTTTATCATTCTTGCTGTATTCATCAGTGGTCTGATGGTAGGAAGGACACCGGAATTCATGGGTAAGAAGATCGAAGCCAAAGAGATGAAGATTGCTATGATCGTGGCTCTGTTCCACCCGTTCTTAATACTGGTAGGAACAGCATTAACTGCCTATCTGCCTGAATTCGGTGCCAAAACATTGAATAATCCTGGGTTCCACGGATTCAGTGAAATGTTATACGAGTTCACTTCTTCTTCTGCGAACAACGGTTCCGGATTCGAAGGACTTGGAGACAATACCCCATGGTGGAATATCTCAACAGGAATTGTATTGCTCTTATCCAGATTTATTCCGATCATAGGACCGATAGCGATTGCGGGATTATTGGCACAGAAAAAATTCATTCCGGAAAGTTCAGGAACTCTGAAAACGGATACGGCCACTTTCGGCTTTATGACGCTGGCGGTGATCCTTCTTATTGCAGCCCTGTCTTTCTTCCCGGCCCTTACATTAGGACCTATCGCAGAACAGATCCAGTATTTCTCTAAATAAAAATTAAAAATTAAAATCAATAGTCAACCATTAGGAAGATTGAAATATCAGGAAACTAGTCTAAATCTCATCGAAACATTCACCTGAATATATTATCCATTTTCACTCCTTGTTGTTTTAATCTGTCTTAATGGTTACCATTGATTTACAATTATATAACTCTTTCAAAAAAATGAAAAATCAATCACAGACATTGTTTCAAAAAGATTTGGTGAACGAAGCGATCAGACAGTCCTTCGTCAAGCTGAATCCGAAAATCATGTTTAAAAATCCCGTGATGTTCCTGGTAGAGGTCGGAACTGTTGTGATGTTCATCGTAAGTCTTTTCAGTCTTACAGGAGACAAATCGCAGGGAAGCTTTGCTTATAACTTTACGGTATTCATTATCTTATTTTTCACCGTTCTCTTCGCGAATTTTGCAGAAGCCATTGCAGAAGCCAGAGGAAAAGCTCAGGCGGATACGCTCAGAAAAACACGTGAAGAAACTCCAGCCAAAGTCGTTTTGGAGAACAAACCAGGATTTCAGGTAGAAACCGTTCTGAGAATGTCTGCCGAAATGAAACTGGGTGATATTTTCCTTTGCGAAACCGGAGATCAGATCCCGATGGACGGAGAAATCATCGAAGGACTTGCTACCATTGATGAATCTGCGATCACCGGAGAAAGTGCACCTGTTATCCGTGAATCCGGAGGGGACAAAAGTTCTGTAACCGGAGGTACAAAGGTTCTTTCAGACAGAATAAAAGTAAAAGTGACCACCAAACCTGGAGAGTCCTTTTTAGATAAAATGATTGCACTTGTAGAAGGAGCATCAAGACAGAAAACACCTAATGAAATCGCATTAACTATACTTTTGGCAGGATTTACCCTGACCTTTATTATCGTAACACTCACTTTAAAACCTTTTGCAGACTACGCGCAGACTCCCATTACTATTGCGGCATTTATATCACTTTTCGTTTGTTTGATTCCCACAACCATTGGAGGTCTGCTTTCTGCAATCGGAATCGCCGGAATGGACAGAGCCCTGAGAGCGAATGTAATCACTAAAAGCGGTAAAGCCGTGGAAACTGCCGGAGATATTGATGTATTGCTTCTTGATAAAACAGGAACTATCACCATTGGAAACCGTAAAGCAACAGAATTTCACCCTGCAGACGGAATCAGACTGCCGGACTTTATTAAAGCTTCTGCGTTAAGTTCAGTAGCGGATGAAACGCCGGAAGGAAAATCCATTATAGAACTAAGCCAGCTGAAATCAGAAGACCTTCTTGTTCCCAACCCGGTCTACATTGATTTCTCGGCGGAAACCAGAACCTCAGGAATTGATTTTGAAGACACAAGGATCAGAAAAGGAGCTTATGACACGATAAAAAAACTGACTGAAAAAGCCGGGAACATCTTCCCTAAAGAAACCCAGGACGCCGTTACCAAAATTTCTGAAAACGGAGGAACTCCTCTTGTGGTAAGCGTTAATGAAAAAGTCTGGGGCGTCATCGAACTTCAGGATATCATTAAAACAGGAATTCAGGAACGTTTCCAGAGACTGAGAAAAATGGGGGTGAAAACGGTGATGGTAACCGGAGATAATCCTCTGACTGCAAAATTCATTGCAGAAAAGGCAGGCGTAGATGATTTCATTGCCGAAGCCAAGCCTGAAGACAAAATGAACTACATTAAAAAAGAGCAGCAGGAAGGAAAGCTGGTCGCCATGATGGGAGACGGAACGAATGACGCGCCGGCACTGGCTCAGGCCGATGTGGGGGTAGCGATGAACAGCGGAACACAGGCTGCAAAAGAAGCCGGTAACATGGTAGACCTTGACAATGACCCTACGAAACTGATCGAGATCGTGGAGATTGGGAAACAGCTGCTGATGACCCGTGGAACACTGACGACTTTCAGTATTGCGAATGACGTTGCTAAATATTTTGCCATTATTCCGGCACTGTTTATCACCTTCATTCCTTCACTTCAAAAGTTGAATATTATGAATCTTCACAGCCCGGAAACAGCTATCTTATCAGCCGTTATTTTCAATGCCGTGATCATTCCTTTCCTTATTCCATTAGCGTTAAAAGGAGTTGCCTATAAACCGATTGGTGCCAGTGCGCTCTTAAGAAGAAACCTTTTAATCTATGGTTTGGGTGGTGTTATTGTTCCGTTTATCGGGATCAAAATCATCGATTTAGTGATCAGTTTATTCTATTAAAATTAAAAAAATGAAAAATCATATTGTTGCAGCATTCAGACTGACTTTTGTAATGCTGGCTATCGTAGGAATTTATCTGCTTATCGTATACGCAGGCTCAAAAATATTGCCTACGAAGGGAAATGCAGAGATCATTACCCAAAACGGACAGAAATTCTACGCCAATATCGGGCAGGAATTTAAATCTGAAAAATATTTCCAGGGACGTCCTTCAGCTGTTGATTATAATGCCGCAGGAAGCGCAGGAAGTAATAAAGGCCCAAGCAATGAAGAATACCTGCAAATCGTACAGAAAAGGATAGATACCTTAAAGATGATCCATCCGGGAATGGGAAATACAAAAGTTCCTGTGGAATTGGTAACAGCCAGTGGAAGCGGCCTGGATCCGGATATTTCTGAAGAAGGAGCTTTGTATCAGGTCAAGAAAATTGCAGCAGTCAGAAATCTTTCTGAAGAAAAAGTAAGAAATTTAGTAAAAAACCAAACAGAAAAACCGTTTTTAGGACTTCTAGGTCCGTCAAAAATAAATGTACTGAAGCTTAATATCGCTTTGGATCAATTAAAATAATCTAGCCATCACCGTGAAAAAATATATCATTACGAGTGCCGTATTATTTGGGATCTTTTTCCCGAAAGCACAATCATCAGATTCATTAAAAACAGAAAATAAAGTGACTTTTTCTGCCTATGCAGAACTTTTCTACACGTATGACTTTAATGAGCCTGCCAATCATCTCCGTCAGAATTTTTTATATTCCTACAACAGACATAATGAGGTCAATCTCAATTTAGGATTGATAAAAGCAAATTATCAGAGTGAAAATCTCCGCGCCAATGTAGCTTTAATGGCCGGAACCTACGCGCAGGACAATATGGCTGCCGAGCAGGATGCACTGCGCTACGTCAACGAAGCGAATATCGGGATCAGAATTTCAAAAACCAAAAATCTGTGGATCGATGCAGGGATTATGCCTTCCCACATCGGTTGGGAAAGTGCCATAGGAAAAGATAATGTGAATCTCACCAGAAGTTTTGCCGCAGAAAACTCACCGTATTTCGAAACGGGAGCAAAGGTTTCTTACACTTCAGACAATGGAAAATGGTTTTTAAGCGGATTGGTGCTTAATGGCTGGCAGCGTATTGCAAAACCGGAAGGTAACCAGACGATTTCATTCGGGCACCAGGTGACCTACAAACCGACAGAAAAAATTACGCTGAATAGCAGTTCATTCATCGGAAACGACAAATCAAAAGCTGAAAAAAGGATGCGGTATTTCCATGATCTTTACGGAAATTTTCAGTTGACAGATCGATTCTCAGCATTGCTTGGGTTCGATATCGGGGCTGAACAGAAAGAGAAAGGGAGCAGCAGCTATAACATCTGGTATACTCCCAATGTGTTAATGAAATATCAGCTTGATAGCAAGTGGGCGCTGGCAGGAAGAGTTGAATATTACAATGATAAAAACGGCGTGATCATTAGCACCAAAACGCCCAATGGTTTCCAAACCTTTGGATATTCTCTGAATGTTGATTATGCCATTCTGAAGAATGTGGTTTTCCGTACAGAAGCGAGAGGATTTACGTCTAAAGATGCCATTTTTGTGAAAAACGGAGAGATGAAGCAGGGGAATTTCTTTATCACGACAAGTTTGGCTGCCTGGTTTTAGAAAGTGAAAATTAATTAACCACAAAGTGACAAAAGTTTTTAGCACTTAAGTTATTTTGAAGTTTAAATACATTGTGAAAAGAAGATCACATAAGTTTTAAAAAAATCAAAAATTTTTATATTGAATAATAGGAGTAAACAATGTTGAAGTAAAATTGGAGAAACGCAAAGGCGCAAAGCTTTATTTAAACGCGTTTTTAAGACGCAAGAAAATCAAAGATTTTAAGAACGGGTGACGAGGAGATTGCTTCGTCGCTATGCTCCTCGCAATGACAGCAGCATTAAATTGTATCGGAGATAAAATCCTGGCGTATTAAAACATTCGAATTAGAAAAAAACTTACGTCTTTGCGATCACCAACAAATTACGTAAACATCTGTGAAAATCTGTGTAATCCGTGTGATCTGCGGGAGATAAAAAAACATCAACAAGATAGTTCAGCGAAATATTTTATACAGAATAATCGTAACTTACTTATAAAGTCTAAAGCGGTGGAAAATAAACCTTTTGTGCCTTTTGTATTAAAAAAAATAAAGCAAAAAAAATCAATGTCATCAGCAAAACATTTTTTAGAATTGATCCAGAAATCCCGGAAAGGAAAATTCAAGATCTATATCGGGATGAGCGCAGGGGTGGGTAAAACGTTCCGTATGCTTCAGGAGGCGCAGTCTCTGCTGCGTAACGGCATTGATGTGAAAATCGGTTATGTAGAAACCCATGACCGTGAGGAAACCGTTGCTCTTACCAACGGAATTCCTGAAATACCGAGAAGGTCAGTTTTCTATAAGGGTAAAAACCTGGAAGAAATGGATCTTCAGACCATTATCAATGAACATCCGGAGGTCGTTCTCGTAGATGAATTGGCCCACACCAATGTTGAAGGTTCCAAAAATAAAAAAAGATGGCAGGATGTGCTGGAAATCCTTGATAACGGGATCAATGTCATCAGTGCCATGAACATCCAGCATATCGAAAGCCTGAATGAAGAGGTGAAAAATATTACAGGAATAGAAGTTGCTGAACGTGTTCCTGATAAAATTCTGGGTCTTGCCGATGAGGTAGTGAATATCGACCTAACCGCCGATGAGCTGCTGACCCGTCTGAAAGAAGGGAAAATCTACAAAAAAGAGAAAATCCAGACGGCGCTTACCAATTTCTTTCAGAGCGGACATATCCTGCAGCTCCGGGAGCTTGCCTTAAAAGAAGTGGCTGCCCATGTAGAAAGAAAGGTAGAAACAGAGATTAAAACAGAAAATTTTAAACCCATAAAATTTCTGGCGTGCATCAGCAGTAATGAAAAGATTGCTAAAAATATCATCAGGAAAACAGCCCGTCTGGCGAGTTATTATAACAGCCAGTGGACGGTTCTGTATGTTCAAAAGCCATCAGAGAATCCCGAAAAAATTGCCCTAGACAAACAGCGGTATTTGATTAATAATTTTAATTTAGCACAGGAATTGGGAGCAAAAGTGGTCCGGGTAAAAGAAAACAGCGTCCATAAAGGAATTCTGGATTATGTGATTGCCCATAATATCACCACGGTCTGCATCGGAAAACCCCACGCAGAGCTCTGGCAGCGTCTTTCAGGCTATAGCTGGATTTACACGCTGATGAACAGGCTGAATGAAAGGCAGATAGATATTATTATTTTATCTTAGAAGTAATGAAACTTAAAACAAAACTCACCCTAGGCGTAGGTCTTTTATTTTTACTCATTGTACTCATGTCAGTGATCGGATCCGTCTATATCAATAAACTGAAATCGGATACGGAAAAGATCCTTACGGCCAATTACAACAGTCTGGAATTTTCCAAAAACATGTTGCTGGCACTGGATAAAATAAGCACAGACAGCGCTATTGCCGTTAATGATTTTCAGAAAAACAATAAGCTGCAGGAGAAAAACCTTACTGAATTTGGTGAGAAGGAAGCCACTCAAAGTCTGAATCTTCATTTCAACAGTTACCTGAAACAATCTTCTCCGGAAAAGGAAAAACTGATCCGTGAAGACCTCGCGAAAATCATGTCCCTGAATATGAAAGGGATTGAAAGAAAAAGTGATATCGCCATCATCACCGCTGAAAATGCCACTTTCTGGATTGTAAGTCTGGGAACGGTGTGTTTTCTGATCGCTTTTATCCTGCTTTTTAATTTGCCACAAACTATTGCAGAACCTATCAACCAGCTTACCTTCGGTATCCGGCAGATTGCTGCTAAAAATTACAGTGAAAGGGTTCATTTCAAAGGGAGTGAGGAATTCAACAGTCTTGCGGATTCTTTCAATACCATGGCGGAAAAGCTCCAGGAGTATGAAAGCAGCAGTCTTTCCAAACAGTTGATGGATAAAAAACGGATTGAAACACTGGTGAACAATATGCATGATGCAGTGATCGGATTGGATGAAAACCACTTTATCTACATGATCAATGATGAAGCTTTGAAAATCACCAATCTCCATAAAGAAGAAATCATTGGGAAAACGGTTCATGAAGTCGCTGTTAATAATGATCTGATACGCGAATTGCTTAAGAATATTGATCATCCGGTAAAAGAACCGATCAAGATTGTTCGTGATAATAAAGAAAACTATTTTGAACAGGATATTATCCCTATCAATATTGTAAAAACGGGTGAAAAGGAGACCAAATATATCGGAAAAGTGATTCTTCTCCGCAATATTACCCCTTTTAAAGAACTTGATTTTGCTAAAACCAATTTCATAGCTACGATTTCTCACGAGCTTAAAACTCCGATTTCTGCCATAAAAATGGGAGTACAGCTACTTGGAAACCAAAAATTCGGAGAGTTGAATGACCAGCAGAAAGAACTGCTGAAAAGTATCAATGATGATGGTCAAAGACTATTGAATATCACCGGGGAATTACTGAATCTTTCGCAGGTAGAAACCGGAAACATTCGCCTGACCGTTGAAAAATGTTCTCCAAAAGAAGTGGTACAGGCTGCCGTAAAAAATGTTGAAAAGCTGGCAGAACAGAAGAATATTCTCATCAATACCGAATATCTGATTGGCGATAATGATTTCGTTACGGCCGATTTCGACAAAACAGTCTGGGTGATGAATAATTTTCTTACCAATGCGGTCAAACATTCTTTTCAGGACGAGAATATCAATATCACGGTAGAAAAACAGGATTCAATGATTCAGTTCAGTATTACCGATACCGGAAGTGGGATTGATGAAAAGTACCACCGCCAGATCTTCGACCGCTATTTTCAGGTTCCGGGAAAGCATCAGAACGGAACAGGGCTGGGACTGGCTATTTCCAAAAATTTTATAGAAAAACAAAACGGCGAAATAGGAGTGAACAGTTCTCCCAATCAGGGAAGTACTTTTTATTTCAGGCTGCCGGTGGCATAATGTTTAAGCGGATATTTTTAATATATTTGAACATTAAAATTAAAGACGATAATAGACCTGATTGATACGAGTATGAGAGAAATTCATTTTTATTCAAGTAAAATTGTAAGTTCTATCATGTTTGTCTTTTCTGCTTTATTTACCTATAATTTTATATTTATGGATATGGGCCGCTATAGTCTTTTTAAAGTAATTATGTTTAATCTGGGTTTTGTATTGTTTCTTTTTGGTCTTATTTATTCCCTTATTTTATTGATTCGTAGAAAACCCTTGCTTACGATTACTGATAAGCAGATTATTATTTATGGCGTGTTGGAAAAACGGACGCTAGTAGATTTTAAAGATATTAAATCCTTTTATATATCAAATACAACTCATCGGGGAATTAAAACGACTGAAAGTATTTTTATCGTTCTAAAACCAGATGAAAACAAGAAATCAGATAAACTTTCATTTTATTTCCATCAGGCCATAAAGGTTGATATTTTAAATGTCAAAACAAGAGTTTTACTGGAACTTTTGAATTCGAGGCTTGAAACTTTTAATGATGTGAAGAAATTTGGTTCTGGCGAAATCGTTTAAATTTGAATTAAAATTACACAAGATGAATACATCAGATCTGAAAGCTGATTTGATTAACAGAATCAGTCAGTTAAAAGAAAAAAGAATTATGGATGAGGTTCAAAAACTGTTAGATTTTGAATTAAATGAAAACGAACATATTCTTACTGAACCTCAAAAAACCAGAATTGCTGAGGCACAGGCAGAATACAAAAGTTCAGCCTGTCTTACAGAGGATAAAGCCAATCAGGATATTGAAGAATGGCTGGGAGGAAAGTAACCCAAAAAACATTAATTTAATAGTCAACAATGTTTGATCATATCTTCGATTACTTCCTTCCCATCTGTATTGCATCTCTGGTCATACCGGCAATATTTTTTTATTTTCAGAAGAAAAAAATAATCACGAAATACAGACAGCCGGATTCCAGTGAATTGAAAAATATTAGTGGAAAGAGGTTTTTTACGTAAAAGTTTTCGCTTTTGTACTTTTCATATTCTGCTGAATCAAAACTCTGTTTTTTTATTTCCGGCCGACTTCTATTTTATTCCCAGCCGTTTTATTAATCTGAACTTTAATTCCGATAAGAGAAATACGAAAAGCCCTACGTTACTGAGAGAGTTCAGTTTCAATAATGATTCTGTTGTTTTAGTATCTTACCCTGATTTTCTGGTAAATGGGAAACGGACAATTTATTTACAGGATCTTACACCTGACCAGATCAAACTTTTCCAGGAAGCTTTAAAGAATAGAATGGTATCTGTTCGACATTAACAAAATTCCTTTAAATTTACAGAGTAACAAAACCATTCCATGAAAAGCCTCATCAGTCTGTTAGTACTTCTGTTCTTTTTCTGTTCCTATTCTCAGGTTTCCAAAAGAACGGCCGCGATTATCCAACCCCTTGAAAAAACAAGATTATTCTATGCAAGTGATGACAAAGACATAAAAAAGATAGAAGAATTACTGTTTAAAGAAGCGAGTTTGGAAGAACTTGTCTACTTAGCAGAGAAAGGCAAAAATGTTTATATAAAAGCAGCAGCCATTGATGTTTTGGCCAATAAAAAAGAGGGCGGAAAAATGCTGGATGCGTTTAAGAAAAATCTTCATTCAAAGGAGAAATTAGATTATAGAGGAGGGTGTATTGTAAGTGAACATCTTTTATCTGCATATGTTTTTGAATCAGTTTCTGTAGGTGATAATTTTTCAGAAAAAGAACAAGAGAATCTTCACCGCGAAATGGTATCAATTACTCTGAATGCCCAACCTGTTAATGCGGAGCTTCTGGAAACTCTGGCCTTTGATTTGCCGCTGGATAATGATAGCTACACTAAAATAAGGAAGCTGGTAATAGATACAAAGTCACCCATACTGCTTGTGAATCTTGCAAAATATAAAAATCCTAATGATATAGATCTGATCAAAAGCTTTGGAAAACAGGCTTATCCAGCCATTGAAGAATTTCCGGATCCGGCGTTTCTGCCAATGATGAAGGAACATATTACTGATTCTTCTCATTTTGCCTTCATGTTTGCATTATCTGAATTCTGCGGTGAAGAGGCTAAAGAAATAGTGATTAAAGCCATTGAATACAATAAGAAAATCAATAAGGAAAAGGATTGTGGTGGCAATTGCCTGGCTTTCCTCTATCAGCAGATTTCTATAAAAAAATGTACGCTGTATGATGCTGCACTGGCTGATCTTTGGGTAACGGATAAGATCATTTCTTTTGATATTCTGGATGCCTATGAAAAAACACACACCCAAAAAGAAACCGCAAAATTTCTGCTGGATGGATTTTTGAAACCCGGACAAGCCGAAGTTATTGCGGTGAATGCATACGATATGGATCATATGGAGGATGATGTATCCGGTGAAATGACTTTTGACAATAATCTAAGGCTTGTTACACTGCTGGAAAAAACAAAAAAGATCTCGAGGGAAACTTATGAAAAGGGAGTGAGAAATTCTCTTCAGTATCTGGATGATCTTGATCTTTACCGTTTCATCTCTAAACTGAAAGATAATGAGGCCGTACTTCAGCATAAGGATGTTCTGCTGGACAGGGTTAGAAATAATGAAAATGCTTATGGTGCTCTCACGATCATGGATGGTCTGAAAATGCTCAAAGATGAAAAGCTTTTTACTGAAGGGGCCGCTATTATTGTCAGCAGAAAAAAAGAGTTTAACAAGTTCCCGGTATGGGAAAGAGAGTATAGAAATTTTATCAAAGAAAATAACATCAAAGAATAGTTGAGCTATGAATACGATAAAAATCTTTTTGGTCATTCTGTTTTGTATCCTGTTGCATACACAGATGTCAGGACAGGCTTTTAAGCTGGAAGAGCTTGCCGGATTCAATAAGCTTGATATGGCCGGCTTTAAAGCAGAAATTAAAAAGCATAAATATACATTCTACGACAAAACGGAAAGTCCTGTATTCATTCTGTTCGAATATGACAGTCCGGATTATACCCACAAGATCGGAAAATTTGAATACGCCGAGGATAAATCTCAGGACAATATAGAGTTTCAGTTCAAGGATAAAAAAGAACATGATGCCTATATCAAAACAATTCTCAAGGCGGGCTATAAACAGACTGAAAAAGGGAAGATCCTTACCGGCGAAATCTATTTAGATTACTATAAAAATAAGGCACAGATCAGAATGGTTTATCCTAAAACCTCAAAGGATAACTACACCATTTTGGTTTTCAAATAAAAAGGTTTTATCAGGATTAAAACTAAAAAAGCTATGCTGGGATTCTTTATTTATGTACTGCTGGTTTTCGCTGCAGCGAATTTGTATTATTTCTTATTTTCAGATAATCCAAGCTGGAAAAGGATGATGCTGTATGTAGTGCTTCCTTTCTCAGCTTTTCTTTTGGTGACCGCAGTATTTTTAAGTCTTATAGATTCTGATGATCTGGTACGTAATACCGGAGATTTTTTTACATTTCTATTATTTTCCAATGTTTTACTCGTTGCCTTTGCTTTTTTTCTTTTAGCCATTCATAATACGGTTGCAGGAATGTTTTCTTCTGCTAAAAACTATGGAACTTACGTCTTTGTATTTACCATTGCTGCATTTTTTGGATGTCCTTTGCTTGTTTTTGTTTTATACGTCTTGGTATCACTTATTTTTGGATTAGGATCATAGAAACAAAAAGAGCTGTGAAAAAAATTCACAGCCCTTAAGGATATAAAAAAGATTATTAGTTTAATTTTTAATGAATTTCTGAACCATTGTCTTGTCTTTGCTAGACAGTTTAATGATATAGCTTCCTTTAGCCAGTTCAGAAACTTGTACAGCATTACCTTTTACACTTGTGGTAGTCAGAATTCTTCCGGCTGCATCATAAATTTCAGCCTTGATGATCTCAGCATCGGATTTGATGTGGAGAACATCCTGTACCGGATTAGGATAAATGCTTAGATTTTCCTTACCAGTTATAGATTCTGCGGTAGCTAATATACCTCTCACAGCAGTGGTATAGGTATTGGTGATGATCGGTGCGTTGTAATCAAAATAAATGCTCGCCGTATTGCTGAATACGTCACCCAATGTCAAAGTAGATTTTGTTTTGATTTTGAAAGAGATATAACCGTCATTGTTGGCATCATCAAACGGCAGCTGTATATTTTGAAATATAAATTCTGTAGTATTGGCTCCGGACATTCTCGTTACAAAACTATGGCTTCCGCTTAATGGCGTTAATGTAGAGATGTCAAATTTTGAAGCGTCAATCACGTCTTTCACCACGATGTTTCTTGCATTGGCCGTACCGTTATTTTCAAATCGGATCAGATAATGAACATAATCTCCCACTTGAGTCTGTGCGATCATGGTTCCTTCAAGACAGGTTTTATCATTCGGATCTAAAGAATTCACTACCGTCTGGTTCAGAGTAAACGTATTGTCAGCAGGCGTATCATCCGGAGCTCCGTTGATCTGCACAGTATAATGCAGGATATCACCATCATTTAGAGGCGGAGTATCGGTAGGCGTATTCATTTCAAATTTAGCTTTGATTTCTCTTGTTTCAAAAGGAAGAAGACCTGTAAAATTCCAGCTCAGACTTCCGGTGGATTGGGAATTTGGGGTTACTGTAGAATTCATAAAATCCATAACGTTGTCATTGAAACTTAATCCAATCGTTCCGGACTGCATGGTTGTTCCTTTATTTTTGAAAACGATTTTATAATCCGATTCAAATCCTGGTACTGCAGAATCAAGAGGGATAATGACAATTTCAAGATCAGGGTGTGAACCATTGGCCGTGATACAGAAATCGCTGGTCAACGGACTTGCCTGTGCCGGGAAATTAGCCGTGGAAGACGCCGGAGAAATATTAAAGTAAGCCGGGTTTTCAAGAACAGGTGTCAGGGTATATAATCCCGCAGGTACCGGAATCGAGTAGTTACCGGAATGATCTCCAATAATACTTCCCGTAGTTCCGCCTCCGGAAATATTGAATTTCTGAAATGCTTTATTTAAGTCTGCCGGATCACATCCGTTTCCGTTAAGATCGTATTTTGTATTTCCTTTAACGGTATAAAATGTACCGCCCGGAGTGAACGAGCAGTAAGAGTTTACCGTCACATTATTGTATCCGTTCGTAGCATTTTGGCTGATGATATTACTCATTTCTGAATCATCACAGCAGATATAGCTTAAATTGGGGTTGTTTTGATAACTTCCGCTTGTAAGTCTTCCGTTTTTTATAAACAGGCTCTGTAAATTGTTGTTAGGAACATTGAGCGAATTCAGGGCTGTGTTGTGGCTTACGTCAAGAGAAGTCAACTGGTTGTTATTCAGGAAAAGTGTATTCAGTAAAGGCACAACCGAAAGATCGATGGTTGTAAGCTGGTTGTTGAGAATCCTCAGATAATTTAAAATCGGACTCTGACTTAAATTAATCGTAGAAAGACTGTTATAACTGGCTTCCAGTGTTTTTAATTTAGGCGTATTCTGAAGATTAAGGGAGGTAAGCTGGTTAGCTGAGCATACAACGTCTTCAAGCTTTGTTAAATTACTTAAATCAAGACTTGTTAATGAATTTCCTGAAATATTAAGACGATACAGATCAACCAGCGAACTTAGATTAATACTGGAGATGTCATTGTAACTGCAAAGCAAAAATTTCATCGTGGTACTGCCTGCGAAATTGATGGTTTGTACCTTTCCTCCCGTACATGTCAGGATATTCATTTTCGGAAGATTTGAAATATCGAGATTCACAATTTTAGCATTGGATACATTAATGTTTTGAAGCAGGGGGCAACCGGTAAAATTGGCTGCAGTCATATTGACGTTGTCTGTAAAGCTTACCAGGGCAAGCTTTGGCATGCCACTCACATCTACAGAAAGAAGATTCGAACAGTCAGATACTTCCAGATATTCCAGATTGGTGAATGATTTTACACCTTCTATCGACGAAATCTGAAATGTAGCGTTGTTGTTTGAGTGGTATATATTAATATTCCGGATGTTGGCCGCTTCAGAAACTTGTATTTCGCCATCATTATTGGTGTCGATATTGATCCATTGGCCGGCCAGATTCTGGGTGATTTCGTTGGTGGCATTTCCCGAAAGCAGTTTAGCCTTAAAAACAGGATCGGGAATGTTGACAATCTGCGCAACGACAGATAAATGTGCAATGAATAGCACAAAAAAGTAGATTTTTTTCATGGTTTGGTGATATTAGTGGTGTAAATATATAAAAAATTATATTATTAAAAATAATTACTTTTTAGTTTTTAATTGTTCGTATAATATTGTTTTTGTTAATTATTGTTTAATTAATTTATTTAAATGTTAGTTTAGTATTAATTTTATTTTTTATCATTACCGGTAAGCTGACACAGTAAAACATGAAAAAAAGCTGTGAGGATCTCACAGCTTTTAAGGTTTTATATAGATAACTATTTTATGCTTTAATAAACTTAAGCGTCAGTGTTTTATTTTTTGTAGAGACTTTTATGATGTAATTTCCTTTTGCCAGATCAGAAACATTCACAGAATTGTTTTTTACTCCTGTGGTATTTAAAATTCTTCCGGCTGTATCATAGATTTCAGCCTTAATAACCTCATCTTTAGACTGGATATAAAGCATATCTTTTACAGGATTAGGATAAATACTGAAATCGTTTTTGTTGGTATTCACCTCAGATGTTGCCAGTACGGTTTGTACTGAAGTGGTATACGTATTGGTGACGATAGGAGCGTTATAGTCAAAATAAATTCTGGCTGTATTGCTGAAGCTGTCTCCTGCTGCTAAAGTAGATTTTGTCTTTATTTTAAATGAAATATAGCCGTCATTGTTGGCATCATCAAAAGGAAGCTGAATATTTTCAAAAATAAATTCCGCCGTATTGGTTCCCGAAATTTTGGTAACAAAGCTATGGCTTCCGCTTAATGGAACCAGCGTAGACAGATCAAATTTGGATGTATCAATATCATCTTTTACAACAATATTTTTGGCATTGGCAGTACCGTTGTTTTCGAATCGGATCAGATAATGAACATAATCTCCAGCCTGAGCCTGTGCAATGGATGCGCCTTCCAGACAGGTTTTATCATTAGGGTCAAAAGAATTGACAACCGTCTGATTCAATGTAAACGTGTTATCTGCAGGAGTTTCATCTGCAACCCCGTTGATCTGGGCCGTGTAGTGAAGCACATCACCCATATTTAAAGAAGGGGTCTGTGTTGATGTATTCAATGTAAACTTAGCTTTAATTTCTCTCGATTCAAAAGGAAGAAGATTCGTAAAATTCCAGTTTAAAACTCCAGTAGATTGAGAATTGGGAGCTGTAGTTGCACTTACAAAATTCATCAGGGCATCATTGAAATTGAACACTACATTTCCTGACTGTGTTCCGGTTCCTTTGTTTTTGAAAACAATTTTATAATCTGCATCAAACCCCGGAACCGCAATATCTGTTGGAATGATTACAATTTCAAGATCCGGATGATTGCCGTTGGCCGTCATGCAGAAATTCTGTGTTAGTGGACTTGTTTGCGCAGGGAAATTAGCTGTTAAACTTGTTGGCGAGATATTAAAATAAGTCGGATTTTCAAGAACCGGGCTGATGGTATGGGCTCCGGCTTGTACTGGAATTGAATAATTTCCCGAACTGTTAGCCGTTATACTTCCTGAAATACTTCCGCTGGTAATATTGAATTTTTGGAATGCCTTGTTGAGATCATTCACATCACAGCCATTACTGTTACTGTCAAATTTTGTATTTCCTGAGATCGTGTAAAAAGCTCCACCCGGAGTAAATGAACAGTATGAATTCACAACACACGAAGTGGTAGAAGGCAATAAAGCATTGACGTTGGAAATTTCAGAATCATCCGCACAGATATACGCAAGATTGGGTGTGCTGGAAATAGTAGAATTATTATTTTGTGTAAAGTTATTGATGCCGTTTTTAATAAACAACGACTTAAGATTAGGATTCACATCGCAGCCAAAAATTTTCAAATCTGTATTCTGGGATAAATCGATACTTATAAACTTGTTGTAGGTACAGTTCAGTGTTTCAAGTTTTGGAAAAGTACCGAAATTGAGTGTTATAAATTGATTACCCGCAATACTCAGAAATTTTAGATTAGGCGTCTGGCCTGAAGGCAGGGTTTGCAGCTTATTGGAGGTTAAAGATAGGTTGTTGAGATTCGTATTATTATTTAAAGATAGATTAGCAAGTTGGCACTGCGTCATATCCACTTCATATAAATTGGTCAGCCCCGATAGATCAATAGACGGTATGTTGCTGAAAAAAATATCCAGATCATATAACTGGCTGCAACCCTGAAGATTTACAGATGATAAAACATAGCATCTGCTGAGATCAAGTTTATACAAGGATGTACTATTGCTCAGATCGATGGTTTGTAATAAAGGAAAACTATCAATATAGAGATCTGTAAGATTGGTAAAGCTTTTTATCCCTGCTATAGAAACTACATTATTAAAATTGGAGGAATAATTGGGCATATCATATAAATCAAAACGCAGTTTACTGATATTGGCAGCTTCAGATAATTGAATTTCGCCGTCATGATTGGTGTCAATAATCGTATTATTACCCATGAGGTCTTTGGCCAGATAAGGCATATTAGCGACCAGTAAACTTTTAAAATTGGCATCAGGAATATTCACAATCTGCGCCTGAAACAAAGAAAGGATCATCATACAGATGACGAAATAGATTTTTTTCATGAATTAGTCTTATTTAATTTATTATTCTTTTCTTGGTGAAAAAGAGCAAAATTAAACCATTGAAATCTAATCTCAATGGTTTAATTACAATTTGTTAAAGATATTACTGTTTCTCTATAAGATTCAAAAATTCCTGTTCATCCAGAATCGTAATGGTTCCGATATCCTGAGCCTTTTTCAGCTTGCTTCCGGCCTTTTCTCCAACCACCAGGAAGTTGAGGTTTTTAGACACTGCAGAAATATTTTTTCCACCGTGCTTTTCCACCATTTCTTCTGCAGATTCTCTCGTAAATAATGATAATTTTCCTGTAAAAAGGAATGTTTTTCCTTCCAGAACATTAGATAAAACCTCATTCGTACTTTCGCCTTTTTGAAGCTGTACTCCGTAAGACTTCAGACGTTCGATCATCAGAATGTTTTCCGGATTCTTGAAAAACTCCACGATGCTTACAGCGATCTTGGCTCCAATATCTTCTACCTGACAAAGCTCTTCTACTGTGGCTTCTTTCAGCTCATCAATCGTAGAAAAGTTTTTCACCAGTTTCTTGGCAACCGTTTCCCCCACATGCTTGATTCCGATGCCGTAAAGAACCTTTTCAAAAGGAATTTCCTTGGACTTTTCAATCCCTGAAATAATATTTTGTGCAGATTTTTCCGCCATTCTTTCCAGAGGAAGAATCTGTTCCTTCGTTAAAGCATAAAAGTCAGCAGGATTTTCAATTAATTTTTCTCTGTAAAGCTGCTCTATCGTTTCACTTCCTAGATTATCAATATTCAAAGCCTTTCTGGAAACATAATGAATCATTCTTCCCACCACCTGTGGCGGGCAGTGAAGTTCATTCGGACAGAAATGGATCGCCTGATCAACGATTTTCACCAGCTCTGTTCCACATTCAGGACAGTTTTTAATATATTCGATTTCTCTGCTTTCTGAAGTTCTTTTTTCAGTGTGTACGCCTACAATTTTAGGAATGATCTCACCGCCTTTTTCTACATACACAAAGTCGTGCTCATGCAGATCCAGTTTTTTAATGATATCTTCATTGTGAAGAGATGCTCTTTTAACGATGGTTCCAGCCAGTAAAACAGGTTTTAAATTAGCCACCGGAGTGATCGCTCCCGTTCTTCCTACCTGATAAGATACGCTCTGAAGCTCCGTTTCCACCTTTTCAGCTTTGAATTTATAAGCCATCGCCCATCGCGGTGATTTTGCGGTGTAGCCCAGCTGCCTCTGCTGTTGTAAAGAATTCACTTTTAAAACAATTCCATCAATTTCAAAAGGAAGATTGTGGCGTTCCGTATCCCAGAAACTGATAAATTCCTTCACTTCATCCATCGTTTTGCAGAGTTTTGCCTGCTGTGAAGTTTTAAAACCCCAGCCTTGAGCTTTCTGAAGCAGCTCCCAATGCGTTTCCGCTGGAACATCCTCGGAAATAAACTGGTAAAGTACAGAAGACAGACTTCTCTTTCTTACCTCGCCGCTATCCTGCATTTTTAAACTTCCGCTGGCCGTATTCCTAGGGTTCATAAAAGGATCTAAACCTTCCTCCTCACGCAGTTTATTAAGCTTGTCGAAATTTTTTCTTGTCAGATAAATTTCACCTCTCATAAAAAATTGAGCCGGGAAATCACCTTTCAGCGTAAGAGGAATATCTGAAATGGTTCGGACGTTGGAAGTGATCTCATCTCCCTGAAAACCGTCACCACGTGTTACCGCCTGAGCCAGTTTTCCGTTTTCATAAAGAATAGAAATGGAAGCACCGTCATATTTCAGCTCAGCAACAAATTCCACCGGGTCATTGATGGTTTTGATAATTCTTTTCTCCCAGTCTTCCAGATCGTCGAAATCATAGGAATTATCCAGGGAATACATTCTGAACTTATGCTGAATGGTAGGAAATACTTTGGTAATTCCTCCGCCTACACGTACCGTAGGTGAATTTTCGTCGTAAAATTCAGGATGTTTTGCTTCCAGATCCTGAAGCTCTTCCAGAAGCATATCAAACTCATAATCAGAGACTGTAGCTGCATCCAGAAGATAATAATTTTCATTATGCTGATGGAGCTCTTTTCGGAGCTGCTCTATCTTTTGCTGTATATTTTCAGACATTCCTTTCTATCTTTTGAGCAAAAATAGCTAAACTAATCTCATTAAAAAATACCGTAATAAAATATTATAGAAACATTAAAAAAGCGTAATATGGTTTAACGTATTGATTGATTGTATTTTAAAACACTTGTTTAAATTAATTTAACACAATGTTATGATTTAGTTGAGAATTTGTTAAAGTTCTCTTAAACACCCGGTCCGTAAAGTCAAAATACCTTTGCTCATCTAATTTGAAGAGATGAGAAAAGTAAAGATTGTACTAGGATTATTGTTTTTGGGATTTGGAACACTGGCTTATGCGCAGACTACGCAGGCTTCTATCGTGGGAAGAATTACCGGACTGGGCAGTACTGCTCAGGAAAAAGTGAAGGTAACCATCGTGAACGAGTCTACAGGGTTCAGGACGGAGACGGAAACCAATTCGAAAGGAGAATATATTTTTAAAGAAATCCCTCTGGGCGGACCTTATACGGTGATCGTGAACGAGGAGAAGAAAGAAGGATATAATGTCAATTTCGGAGACCAGGTTACGGTAAACATGAGCTTAGGGGGTGACGAGAAGCAGATAGAAGAAGTGGTAGTGACCGGAAACCTTAAAAACAAGATCGGAAACCTCGGAGCAGCTACCGCTATTTCAGCGAAGAACATCAGCATGCTCCCGGTGAACGGAAGAAATTTCACCAATCTTACCGAATTGTCCCCATTAAGCGGAAAAGGCGGAAACCTGTCCGGACAGCTGGGATCTTCCACCAACTTTACGATCGACGGGATGACGGCCAAAAACCCGACTTCTGCAGGATCTACAACCAGCCGTAGTGGCGCACCGTTTTCTATTTCGATAGAAGCTGTACGTGAATTCAAAATCACCACCAATCAGTACGACGTAACACTCGGAAGAAGTGGAGGAGGAACAGTAAGTGCCGTGACCAAATCCGGTACGAATAAATTTTCAGGAAGTGCATGGGAATACCTGAGGACAAACTGGCTTTCCAGCCCTTATGACATCAGAGGAAACAAAAGAGAGAATGATTTCTCTACGTCTCAGTTCGGTTTTTCACTGGGAGGACCGATCATTAAAAACAAATTACACTTCTTCGTGGCATGGGATCACCAGTTAGATTCAAGACCGTTGCAGATAGCCGATATCAAATCTGCGGATGATGAGAAAAGGCTTAATACAAATACACAGACGCTGAATCAGTTTCTTGATATTGCCAGAAAAAAATACGGGGTAGGAAATACGCCACAGTTTGGAAGTTTTGACAAAGTAAGAAATTCAGATGCCGGATTTTTACGTCTGGACTGGCAGATCAGTCCTAAGCATTTATTGACCTTAAGAAACAACTTTACCTACGATCTGAATAAAAACGGATTGACAGATAATACTGCGATCAATTTCTTTGAATCTTATGGCAATGATAAAAATATTGACAACAGTTTACTCTTAACCTTAAGATCAAATTTAAAACCTAACCTTACCAACGAATTAAAGGCTCAGTATCTCTATACTTTCCAGAACAGTTATCAGAATGATGAATTGGGAATGCCTGTTCCAAGAGCCATTGTAGAAAATATTGTAACCCCTGGAGTGGGAGCTACCAATATTCAGATCGGTGGACACCGTTTCGGACAGGAAAGTTTTAGAAATAATGTGATCCAGATTGTAGATAATTTATACTACAATACGGATAAGGTAAAATATACTTTCGGTGCAGACCTGATGTATACCAGTGCGAAATCAATATATGGAAGTGAGGTGAACGGAAGATTCCAGTTCAGGGAAGATCCAACACTGGGATTGGGTAATCTGTATAATTTTGATAACCTTATCGCATACAGGTTTTACAGAGAAGTACCTTTAATGGAAGACCCGTCTGTAAGATCCAATATCTGGAACATCGGTCTTTACGGGCAGTTTCAGACGAAGATCGGGGAAGGTCTTGATTTAATGGGAGGAGTAAGGTTTGACTATGGAGGATATCCGAAAGCTGAACTCAACCAAAAGCTATATGATCAGATGGGCATCAGAACAGATAATAAAATCAAATCTTTTGTGATTCAGCCTAGATTCCAGTTCGAATGGAACTTCAATGAGCAGAATAAAGATTTCCTGAAATTCGGAGCGGGAATCTTCTCTTCCGATATCAATAATTATATGATCATCAACAATCTTGTGTTTGACGGAAAACATCTGGCAACAGTAGATGTAGATCCTGCTACAGCGGGTCTTACACCGGATTTCTACCGATACAGAACCGATTACAGTTCCGTTCCTTCACTGGCCCAGTACCAGATCCCTACGATCAACTACACCGGGGAAGATGCAAAAATTCCTATCGTTTATAAAGCAAATATTTCCTACACCCACTTCTTTAACGAAAGATTCAGAGCAGGAATTGCAGGATACATGGCTTTGGGAAGAAACAATTACTTCTATTATGACCGTAATATGATGCCTGATCCTTATTTCACACTGGCTAATGAAGGCGGAAGAGGGGTTTATGTTCCGGCTGCATCGATCAACGGGACGAAAGTAGACTGGAAAGAAGGAAGAATCAATAAAAACTTTGGAAGAGTACTTGAACTTGTAAGTGATGGAAAAGTGAACCAGTACTCATTTGTGGTGGATACCAGCTACCGTTACTGGAAAGATGGGGAGATCACGGCAAGTTATACCTGGTCCGATATCAAAGACAATACCTCATACAATGGAAACGTTGCGAATTCAGCGACATTGTCCACGATGGTTCAGGGAGATCCGAGAGATTTGAGAATGACGTATTCTGATAACCAGTTCAGAAATAAGATTGTAGTGTATGGTAATTCACCTACCATCGCAGGATTTACGCTGGGAGTAAGGTATTCCGGAATCGGAGGAACGCGTTTCTCGGTAACCGCAGGTGGAAATGTTAACGGAGATTTCGTAGACACGAATGATCTTGCTTACATCTTCCCGGAAATCATTACACAACCGCTTCTCAATGATCCTGAAGTAGGACAGGCGTTGAAAGATTATGTAGAAAAATACAACAATGCCATAGCAGAACGTAACGGAGGTAAAAACGGATTCTTCGGAGTATGGGATGTTCGTGTTGCCAAAAAAATCAAGTTTGAAAAAATCGGAGCCTTTGAAATTTCTGTAGATATTTTCAACCTGGCGAATCTTCTTAACAAAGAATGGGGTGTCAATAAGTCCTATGGAAATATGGCGCTTTATAGGGCACCAAAATTCAACCAGGCTACCAAACAGTTTGAATATACTAAAAATACCAGTGGTTTAGCACCTCTTTCCGGGAATCCTTACCAGATTCAGATCGGTGCCAAATACAGTTTTTAATATGTAAACACTACCTTTATCAAACGTTTTTAAGATTTTTATCTAATTATCTAAATTGTATTATGAAAAATTTTATCTTAGGGTTAGCAGTTTTAAGTACAGTCCTAATGAAGGCACAAACCCAGATTATCGCACACAGAGGCTATTTCCAGGCACAGCCGCCTACCACGGAAAATTCTATTCAATCTTTAGAGAATGCCCAGAAATTAAAAATATACGGATCGGAATTTGATGTGAGAATGACCAAAGACGGTATTCTTGTGGTCAATCACGATGAGCATCATGGTGAAATGGAGATCTCCGAGACTTCTTTCAAAGAGCTGGAAGGATTGAAACTGTCCAATGGTGAAAAATTTCCTATGTTAAAAGATTATCTGAAGCAGGGAAAAAAAGATGTCTCTTTAAAGCTGATCGTTGAGATTAAGCCGGCTAAAACTCCGGAACTGGAAAATGAGATCACTCAGAAGACCCTTAAAATGATTAAGGAAATGAAACTGGAAGGTCAAAGTGAGTATATTTCTTTCAGCTTAAACATCTGTAAAGAGATCAAAAAACTGGAACCGAAATTCAAAGTACAGTATCTGAACGGAGAATTGTCTCCTGAGCAGATCAAAAAAGAAGGTCTTGACGGAATGGACTATCATTACAGTGTTTTCCAGAAAAACCCAACATGGATCTCTGATGCAAAAGCATTAGGCCTTATCACGAATTCCTGGACGGTCAATGATCCGGCAGTGTACGAACAGTTGAAAAATCAGGGAATCGGTTTTGTGACCACCAATATTCCTGATCAGCTGAAAAATAAATAACAGCTTTAATTCTTTAAGGATTTAAAAAAAAATCTGATATTGAAAATCACGGCCTGTCTCATTGTAGGGACAGGCTTTTTTGTCTCTTAAATTAAATTAGTTTATTGTTTATCAGTGTTTTAAATGGGTTGTGTTTTATTTTCTCAGAGCAAGATAATAAAGATACGCCAATGACAATATAAAACGACATTAAACATCCTTAATTCTTTAAACCGCTGTTTATCAGAGGTGTATTCAATGTTGTTAAGAATACGTTCATATTTTGTTTCATATTTTTTTAATAAATGTTAAAACGATGTTAAAGCCATAGCGATAATGTCGGTCTAATTTTGCGCAAACAAAAAGGATATGCGTAAAGAGAAACAAAAACTGCTGGTTTTGTCGCTGTTAGGACTGGTCAGCGTCAACCTGGCAGCTCAACAGAAAGCAAAAAAAGATACTGTTAAAGGCATTGATGAGGTCGTGGTAACTGCTTTGGGGATCAAGAGACATGATAAAGCTTTGGGGTATGTTGCTGAAAAAGTAGGTTCCGCAACATTTGAGGAAACCCAGAACAACAACTGGGCCCAGTCGATGGAAGGAAAAGTAGCCGGGCTGAAAGTTCAGACAGCAGGAGCCGGACCGCTGGGAACGGCAAGGATAACCCTCAGAGGAGAAAAATCCATTATGATGGATCACAACTATGCCCTGATCGTTGTGGATGGTGTTCCGATGGGAAATTCCACGACAGGGACTGATACACCGGCTTATGGTGCAGGTTCCGGAGGTGATGTTCCTATTGATATGGGAAATGGACTGAACAGCATTAACCCGGATGATATCGAATCGGTAACCGTTCTGAAAGGAGCTTCTGCCGCAGCTTTATATGGTTCCCGTGCAGCCAACGGAGCTTTAATGATCACTACAAAATCCGGGAAAAGTAAGAATGGAAAGCTGAATGTGACTTTTAATTCCTACTCAAGTTTTGATACGGTATTGAAATGGCCGGACTGGCAATATGAATACGGTCAGGGAACGCTAGCCAAAAATAAAGCCGGGGAATTTTACTATTCTTACGGTTTATCTGCGGACGGGGTGAGTACAGGCGGAACAAGTAGCGCATTCGGACCCAAATTCGCCGGACAGTACTATTTTCAATACGATCCTACCCAACAGGGACAAAGTCTGGAAAGACAGCTGTGGAGACCTTACGAAGACAATATCAAAGGGTTTTGGAGAACGGGTTCTACCTATTCCAACAGTATTTCCGTGGAAAGTTCCAATGAAAAAACCAGTTTCAGAACGTCTCTTACGTACCTTAACAATGAGTGGATGATGCCTAACACAGGTTTTGACAGGTTTAATTTTGCTTTGTCGTTCGCCCATCAGTTAACGAAAAAATTAAAAATATCTACCAAATTTTCATACAATACAACCACCAGTGACAACCTTCCAGCTACGGGATACAACAACCAGTCGATTTCTTATTTCATGATTTTCCAGAATCCGAATGTAGATCTTGAATGGTATAAACCGGTCTGGAAATACGGACAGGAGCAGGTCGACCAGATTCACCCGTTCAGTTCGTATATCGACAACCCTTATCTGATCGCGTATGAAATGCTGAATGGGGTTAAGAAAAAGACAATCACAGGAAATATTACAGCGGATTATCAGTTTAACAATAATTTCAGCTTAATGCTGAGGTCAGGTGTTGAAATTTTAAATGAAACCAGAACCACAAGAAGGCCGTGGAGTTCTGCCAATTACTTGAAAGGATATTACAGAGAGCAGTTTATTAAAAATCACGAATATAACAATGACCTTTTATTCTCGTATAAAATAGACCTGAACAAATTCAGCTTTTCTGCTTCTGCCGGAGGAAGTATGCGGTATAATGAGTACGTCATGAACGACTATCAGGCAATCGGATTAAAAACAGCGGGAGAATATAGCCTTACCAACGCGCTTTCCATTCCTGTGAAATATCCGGTTCCCCGCGATAAGCAGGTTGAAAGTGTTTACGGGTTATTTACAGCAGGTTATGACAATAAGATTTTTGTAGACATAACGGGAAGAAATGACTGGAGTTCCACCCTTCCGAAAGCAAACCGTTCTTTCTTTTATCCTTCGGTAAGTACAAGTTTTATTCTGTCTGATATTTTTAACCTGAAAAGCAATCAGCTGAATTTCTGGAAACTGAGAGGTTCGTGGGCAAAAGTAGGTATAGACAGTGATCCTTATCTGCTGGACAACTATTATACCGCCAGTAATATTACCGGAAGTGTGATATCGCCGACCACTTTTAACAACCCTTCACTGAAGCCGGAAAAAAATACCAATATCGAAGCCGGTATGGATTTCAGTCTTTTCAAAAGCAGGTTGAATTTTAATTTCACTGCCTATCAGAACGTCAGCGAAAATCAGATCATACCCGTATCGTTGCCTTTTGAGAGCGGATTCTCTAAAAGAGTGATCAATGCAGGAAAAATCAGGAACAGAGGTCTTGAAGTTTCTGTGGACGCTTATCCTGTAAAATCTAAAGATTTCTCATGGAAGATCGGTGGAAACTGGTCTTCCAACGAAAACCGGGTCATGAGTGTTCCTGAAGGATTTGACGGAATTGTTTCCAATGTAGGAGGAGTCGTGTTCTATAAAATGGAAGTCGGAGGTTCCCTTGGAGATATGTACGGATACAAACTGCTGCGTTCGCCGGATGGAAAAGTGGTGTATAGAGACGGATTAACGGAAATTCCTGCAGGAATTGAGAAAGTAGGAAATGCATTCCCGAAATGGAGAGCAGGTCTTCAGAATGATTTTAAAATTAAAAATTTCACCATCAGTTTTTCATTTGACGGACAGTACGGCGGTATTGCTTATTCTCAGTCGCACCACAAAATGTCTGAGCAGGGAAAACTTAAATCTACGCTTCCGGGAAGAGACAATCCGGGTGGGATGATCATTGGAGACGGTGTTGTTCAGAATTCTGACGGAAGCTACAGCACAAATACAAAGGCAGTGACCGTTTCATCCTATTACGCAGATTATTATCGGAGAGCCAACGTGGAAACCAACAGCTTCAGCACCGATTTTATCAAACTCAGAGATGCCAGGATATCCTATTCCTTCCCAAAAGAAACCATACAGTCTCTGGGACTTGAAGATCTTACGCTGGCTGTTTTCGGGAAGAATCTTTGGATGTGGACGAAGTTCCCCATGTTCGATCCTGAGGTAGCCACTTTGGATAATGCCACCATTACTCCCGGTGTTGAAATGGGGCAGCTCCCGACTGCAAGAACAGTTGGTTTTCAGTTAAATCTTAAATTCTAAATCAAAAAAAATGAAAAAAATAATCATACATCTGGCAGTGGCTGCTTCTGTTTTCGCGCTTCACTCCTGCGACAGAACTTTTGAAGAAATCAATACCGATACCAGCAGAATTAAGGATCCGTCCGTAGGAAGTCTTCTGGCTCCGATTCAATACGAAATGGGAAGTTACGGCTACAACAGGGCAGATGATTTTACATTTGATATTATGCAGGATGCCCTGGATTTTCCTAATGAAGGCAATACATTCAGCAGATATTATTTTAATGAGAAAAGCGGAGCAGGATATTGGGACAATTCCTACAGATGGCTGAAACAGGTCAATGAACTCAAAAAATACGCTGCTAAAGAAGAAAACAACAACTATCTCGCCATATCAATGGTCCTGAACGCCTGGATCACCGCCAATCTTACGGATGCTTTCGGAGATATTCCGTTTTCTGAAGCCGGAAGAGGTGAGGAAGGAATTTTAAAACCTAAATATGATCAGCAGAAAGATATCTACGTACAGCTTTTAAATGATTTGAAAACAGCCAACTCCTTATTTGATGCTACAAAAGCACTTACCGAAACAGATTTGTTTTACAATGCCAATACCAACAGCCAAACCGGAATCTTAGGCTGGAAAAAGTTTTGTAATTCACTTTCATTAAGACTTCTGACGAGAATTCTAAGCAGAAACGGTGAAGTGAATGTGTATGAAAGAATCCAGGAGATCGTTAACAATCCAACACAATATCCTGTTTTCCAAAATAACAGTGACAGCGTTGTTCTTTCTCTTTCGGGGATATCACCATACCTGCCGCCAATCGCCCGTCCGCAGGATTTTACAACCTCCAGAGCAGCAGGTGAATTTTTCGTAGAAGCATTGAAAAATAATAATGACCCAAGGCTGAGCATGTTCTTTACCAAAGCAAAAAATACCGCAGGAGTGGATATAGGATATAAAGGAGCTCCGTCCGGATATGCATTGGGAACTGTTTTCGATTATCAGCCTTCCAACCTAAACCAGAACCTGGCAAAAGCACCGTTAAAGGTCCTGATCATGACCTATTCCGAGGTGCAGTTTATTCTGGCGGAGCTTGTCAACAGGGGAATTATCGCAGGAAGTCAGCAGACTTTTTATGAAACCGGAGTTAAATCCATCATAGAACAGTGGGGTGCAGTGGTTCCTGCCAATTATTTCAATAATGCTCAGCTGGCCTATGACGGTTCACTGCAGAAGATCATGCTTCAGAAATACATTTCCCTGTTTTTTGTAGACCATCAGCAATGGTATGAATTCAGACGGACCAAGCTTCCTGTTCTTCCCAATAACGGAGGATTGCAGAATGGTGGGGTAATGCCGGTAAGATTCATGTATCCAACCACGACAAAGGTCATGAATGCTGAAAATTACAATGCGGCAGTACAGGCAATGGGTGGAGACCATATCAATGTGAAAATGTGGTGGAATAAGTAAATAAGATTTAATAAAGAATAAAGAATAAAGAATAAAGAAAAAAGAAAGATATGAGTATTAGTATAAAATTTTTAATGCCTTGTGTGCTGGTTTCAGCAATGGCATTCTCTCAGGATTCTGTTTCAGGATATGTATTTGAAGACGGTAGCAGGAATCAGAAGAAAGAAAACCGCGAAAAAGGAATTGAAGGAGTAGCTGTTTCAAATGGAGTTCAGGTCGTTCTTACCGATAAAAACGGAAGATACAGTTTGCCGGTTCAGGAAGACCAGACTATTTTTGTGATCAAACCCTCAGGATACCAGACTGTTTTAAACGGTAATAATCTGCCCCAGTTCTACCATCATCACAAGCCAAAAGGCTCACCGGCAGACTTCAAATACAAAGGAACAGCGCCAACGGGAGAACTTCCCAAAGAGCTGAATTTCCCCCTTTACAAAAAAGAAGAAAGCAAAAATTTTGACATTCTTGTTTTCGGAGATCCTCAGCCGTATACAGAAAAGGAACTTGATTATTTCAAAAGAGGAATCGTTAATGAAGTGAAAAACACCAAGAAAAATGCTGTATTGGGCATCAGTCTGGGAGATTTGGTTGGGGATAATCTGAGCCTTCAGAAACCTTATGCAGAGGTCATGAAAGAAATCGGATTGCCGTGGTATAATGTAATGGGAAATCATGACATGAACTACGATGCGAAAGAAGACCGTTTTTCAGATGAAACCTTTGAGTCCAATTTTGGTCCTGCCAATTATTCTTTCAACTATGGGAATGTGCATTTTATTATTTTAGATGATATTCTGTATCCGGATCCTAGAGATGGTAAAGGATATTGGGGTGGATTTCGTGAAGATCAGCTGAAATTTATTGAAAATGATCTGAAACTGGTGGATAAAAATAAACTGATTGTGATCTCTTTCCATATTCCACTGGAGCATAATAACGAAGATAATTTCAGAAATGCAGACCGTCAGAAATTATTTGATTTTCTGAATCCTTTTGAAAATGTCCTGCTATTATCGGCGCATACCCATATTCAGCAACAGATTTTTTATACGAAAAAGGCAGGCTGGAACGGATCAAAAGACCTTCATGAATATAATGTAGGAACCACTTGCGGAGACTGGTACTCCGGAACGCCTGATGATGCAGGACTTCCTACCTCCACCATGAGAGACGGAACCGCAAAAGGATATTCATTCATCAGTTTTAATGATAATCAGTATAAAGTTAAATACAAAACAGCCGGAAAACCGGATGACTATCAGATCAAACTATATGTTCCGAAAGCAATTCCTTATCCTTCGAAAACCTCTGCAAAAATTCTGGCCAACTTCTTTATGGGAAGTAAAAAAGATAAAGTAGAGTACAGAATAGACAACGGAAATTGGGAAGAAATGGACTACGATGAAGCAGTAGATCCGAATTTTGCCCTTTCTGTATTTAAATGGGACTCTACACAGAATCTCTTCCCGGGCAGAAGACCTTCCAATCCTGAAATGTCAAAACATATCTGGACCGCAGGATTTCCTAAAAAACTGGCTTTGGGAAAACATAAACTTGAAGTGAAAGCTTCCGATATGTACGGAAATCAGTTTACAGCTTCAGAAGAATTCGAGGTACAGAACCCGGTTCTTATTCCATAGCTTTTCATTTTCTACTATACTTTCAATTGAAACCGGCTTTTCTGAAGCTGGTTTTGTGTTGAACTTATTTTAACCAGCATAAACTTTTTTTGGACTTATAAACCACCCCGTCAAAATTTCTTTGAATTTTCGACACCCTCCACAGGAGGGGAATTTTCGTCGGTTCGACAATTGTTATTCAGCAGTATAAAAATTATGATTTTTTTAAACTTATATGATCTTTTTCTTCGAAAAGCATTTAAACTTCAAATAGCTTACTCGTAAAAAAGCTTTTGTCTTTTGTGATAGAAAGAATCAGCTATGTAACAGTTTACTATTAAAATTGTATTAAATGTCTATTCTTCCGGCCCTGTCAAAATGTTCTTTCGTAAATTTGCCCTACGAAAGAATAATATTATGAATATAAACGGAAAAAACGCCATCGTAACAGGTGGTGGAAGAGGACTGGGAAAGGCAGTTGCATTAGCTTTGGCCAATGAAGGAGTACACGTTGCCGTTACCGGTAGAAATGAAGAAAACCTTAAAAATACAGTCGAAGAAATCAAAGCGATTGGGGTAAACTCGGCGTATGCTGTTTTCAGTATGGATAATGAATCTGAAGTGAAAGCAGGGATTGAATCTCTTGCACAGCAATTGGGAAGTGTTGATATTTTAATCAATAATGCAGGCATCGGAGATTTTGGAAGCATTGAAGAGATGTCTTCCGAAACCTGGGAGCAGGTGATTAAAACCAACTTATTTGGAGTGTATTATGCTTCTAAGGCTGTTTATCCGTTTCTGAAAGCGAATGGTGAGGGAGATATTGTCAATGTAGCTTCTACAGCAGGACTGAAAGGTGGCCCGAATATGTCAGCGTACGCGGCATCAAAAGCAGCGGTAGTTTCATTATCACAGTCGATGATGGCGGAATGGAGAAAACAGAACATCCGTGTCATCACGTTGACACCAAGTACCATCGCTTCTGATATGAGTATTCAGGGAGGACTTACAGACGGAAATCCGGATAAGGTGCTTCAGCCGGAAGATTTCGCGGAATGGGTAAGAGATATTTTAAAAATGAACAGAAGAGCACTGATTGCCAATGCTTCTATTTTCTCTACCAATCCATAAGAATGTTTGATCGTTTCGGATGAATTCAAACAATAAAAATATTCAATAGGAGCGGGCTTTAGCCCGCTTTTTTCTTACATAAATTTGTCCGTCTTTAGCCAAAATATAGAAAACTTTATTTCTTCCTGCCTATGCTGTGTTAACACCTCAAAAAAAGTTGTGCCTCTGCGCTTAAAATAAAAATGGAATCAACAAAAAAACGATACTGAACACACTTCAATTTTTTTAACCGTAATAACATTCTTATTTTTGCACTAAATTACTTACGCACATGCAAAATTATTTAGAATTCAATTTCAAGATTTCTCCATTACAGCCATGGAACGAGATATTAATGGCAGAGCTTATCGAAATAGGTTTTGACAGCTTTACAGAAGAAATCGACGGAATTTTAGGATATATTCAGAAAGAACTGTTTAAAGAAGAGGAGCTTAAAGCGCTTCCGCTTTTTGAAAATGAAAATGTAGAGATCACTTATTCATTCGAAGAAATGCCGAATATCAACTGGAATGAAGAATGGGAAAAGAACTTTTCACCGATTAATATTGATGATAAAGTCCTGATCAGAGCAGAATTCCATGAATCGGTACCGGGAATGCACGAAATTATCATTCAGCCTAAAATGTCTTTCGGAACAGGGCATCATCCTACGACGCACCTGATGATTCAGCAGATGATGGATATTGATTTCAATGGTAAAAAAGTCCTTGATATGGGATGTGGAACCTCCGTGTTGGCGATTTATGCAAAACAGCAGGGTGCCGGCGACGTAAAAGCGATTGATATTGATGAATGGTCTGTGGAAAATTCAAAAGAAAACGCTGCCAGAAACGGCGTTGAACTGGATATTGAACTGGGCACTGCAGAAAACTTGGGAAAAGAGAATTTTGATATCATTCTGGCCAATATCAACAGAAATATCCTGATCTCTGATATTCCTACTTATGTTGATGTAATGAATGAAGGCGGTCAATTACTCCTTTCCGGTCTGTGTTTCTTTGATGTGGATGATATCCTGGAAGTTTGTAAACAAAGCGGGATGGAGCTTAAGAAAAAGCTTCAGCGTGAAGAATGGGTAAGCCTGTTATTGGAAAAATAATGAAACAAACTTGTATTATGAAATCTTCACTGACCGTTTTATGTCTAATATTCCTGCAGCTTTTTTCGGCACAGGAAGAAAACATGACGTATGCTGACGGAGTTTTTAGTTTTGAGGAAAATAAACCCCAGAAAGTTTTTACAGACTGGACCAGGGTCAGAAAAGAAGCGGATGTAAAGTCACAGGTTACTGACTCTCTGCAGACCAATCAGCAGGTGATGATTCTTAAAAAAGAAGATGCTATCCTGAGACTGGGCGAAAGAGAAGCCAATTGGTACAAGGTTTCTTACCAGAAAGGAGATATTGTTTCTGAAGGCTATATCTGGGGCGGCAATCTGTGTGTAGGTTACCGTAACAAAAATGGCTATGACTTCCTTTTTGGACTCTCAAAAACTGTAGACCGGAAAAGTAAGGAATATAACGGTACAGAAAAGCAGAATATCGCTGGCATCAAAGTGATGGAAGGAAATATCATGATCGATGAGGTGTATTTTGATACCGGCAGGGGAGAAGAGCTGAGCTATGGAACATTTACCATTGAAAGCGGCCATAAGCTGCAGAATGTAGAATTAACCCTTAAAGCAATGGTTTCCGGTGAGGCCTGCGGAATTGCTAGCTACAGTCAGTATGTGCTTTTCAGGGATAAAAAATTGGTTGCTCTGCCTCAGCTGATGAATGTTGGTGACGCAGATGTATACTACCATACCGAAGGATTTGTATTTCCCAATGATAAAGGCGGAGTATCCAATGCTTTTATCTTTAAAACGGAGGAAATGGAAAAAGACGATAAAGACAGGGAAAAGAAGAAACGTGCTTCCAAAACCTATCTTTGGGACGGAAGTTCCTATAAAATCAAATAATGCCAAAAAAAATAGTCTGTTTCTGAAACAGACTATTTTTTTAGAATTTAGTAAGTGTATTATAAACTTTTTATCTGATTTTTTCTTACGGCAAAACTTAAAATCAATAAAGCGCAACTTGTCATAAATAAAGTTGTAATCATTTGGTAGTCATGATTATTTATATTTCCCAGATAATTGGCATCGGGAACTCTATAAGCAATATATGTAAGTGCAAAGAACAAAATTTCAAATAATTTTCGTCCACTGCTTACCACACCCAGGCAAGCACTTAGAGCTACAACAAAAACGATCCCATTTAAAATCTGAATAATGGAAATAAAATGGAAGCTGAACAGCAGGCGGAAAATTACAGGCAGTGCCAGTACAGTTAAAAGAGTGAGTCCTGCTAAAACCTGTGCGGGAAGCAATCTTTGTAATGGCTTGTAGGAGGCAAATGTAAAATAATGAAGCCGGTTCGTTACCTCTTTAGAGGTGAGATCTGATATTCTGTTAACCTGAAGGAAAAATAATGCCGGAAGTAAAAGAATATAAGCGTTCTCCAGAGGAAGGAATATGGAGGCAACCCATAAACCTACATTAATCAGCCAGAGCCATTTTGCATCTTTTCTGATCATCATCATCAGCTCTGTTTTAACGAATGGTATAATTCCGTAGGCTGGAGTTATTTCAGGAAGTTCAGATTTTCTAAACCCCGAATAAGGAGCTGGGGTTGTTTTTTCTTCTGAAATTTGTAATATCGGACGTCTTTGTACGGATTGCTTAAAGTCAAATCGGTGAAAGAAAAGAGATGAAATGTACAGCAATAAAAAGGTTAAAACTATCCACACCAGTCTGCCGATCAGATAATTTTTGTCCCAGGATGCACCATTCCATTCAAAAGTTTTATACTGATTATTTTCAAGCTTAATATAGCCCAATGTTATACTTTGAATATCTTCATTAAACTGCTTATTAATCTTTTCATTGATACTGCTTGTTACAATGCCTACCCCAAAAACATCCTTAATATTATCCCCCATTGTATTGGTCTGTCTGGCCATGGTAAGTATAATGGTCATGAAAGTCAAAAAATAAATAGAATTCTGAAGAATAGTTTTCCGGTTTAGAAAGACTTCTGCTGCTATTGCCAGTCCTGAAACACAAATCATAGCAGGGACAACCATAAAAAAATAAGGCCGCAAAAAATCTCCGATATAAAACGGATACCCTGAATTGTGTATAAAAAACATGACAATTCCTACCAGAAGAGCAATACCCGAAATGGTAAGCAAAATCATAAGATTACCAAGGAATTTTATAAAGAGGTAGCCGAAGTTACTGATAGGAGTCGTTGCAATGATGAGCCCTACTTCAGTATCAATATCTTTTTTGATTGTACTGTTTACCAGGTAAAATCCACATAAAGACAGCATGATCGTGGTCATCAGTGCAGTCATATGTCCTGCCCATGCCGAGTTGTACACTCCTTTGTATCCCGGGATGTTTAGTGTACTGTAATCTGCTTCCGGTGGGGGAACAAAAGAATGCGCGGCATAAACTGCTATGGCCACAGTGATGAGAAAAGCATAGCTGCGGCTGCGCTGCAGATAGTCTCCTTTTAAGGTGTTGAATAAATTTCCCATGATGTCTAATGCTGATTTTTGGTTAAAAATAAATAAGCATCTTCCAAATTGGCATTCACGGGTTTTGAGCCCTGTTCAAACCCTTCTGAATTAGAGATATACCGAACCATTGTTTTATCTGACAGTCTTGTAATATCCACTATCAGGTATTTTGCTTTAAACTTTTCTAATTCATTCGGAGACAGGGCAATTTCAAATATTTTGTTTTCTACTTTGCTGATAATAGCCGGCCCCGTATTTTTTTCAATAAGACTTCCGTTTTTCATGATGGCTACTTCATCAGCTACCGTTTCTATATCAGATACAATATGCGAGGAAAGGATGACAATGGCATCACCCGCCATTTCTGAGATCAATTGACGGAAACGAACCCTTTCTTCCGGATCAAGCCCAACGGTAGGTTCGTCGAAGATTAATATTTTAGGATCATTCAGTAAGGCCTGCGCAATCCCTATCCTTTGTTTCATTCCTCCGGAATAAGTACCGATAGGGCGTTTTGCATTTTCAATAAGATTGACTCCCTCCAACAGGATATCAATTCGTTTTCGAAGACCCGATCCGCCAACTCCCTTCATAGCGGCAATATATTCCAAAAATTCATAAGCATTAAGATTGGGATATACCCCAAAATCCTGTGGAAGGTATCCCAGTATTTTTCGGATTACATTCGGATTTTTAATAATATCTTCTCCGTTTAGGAATACGTTTCCATGCGTTGGTTTGCTTATCGTAGCAATGATTTTCATTAAAGTGGATTTACCTGCGCCGTTTGGTCCAAGGAGACCTAATACCCCTTTTTCAATGGTCATGGTAAAATCCGATAGTCCGACTTTACCTTTGCCGAACTCTTTGGTGAGGGTTTTGATTTCTAATTGCATTCTTTGTGTTTTTGTACCGTAATTTACAATTTATATTGTTGTAAATCAGTATTTTTAGGGTCAGTTTTGATTAACTTATTAAAAGATCTAAGACAATACTCATTGTACTGATATTTGTTTTGTTTTAATGAGATTTTAGTTAATTTTATATATCTATTTTTGTGTTTTTATTGAAATTAAATTTTGATAAAAAACGCACGGCAAGAATAGAGGGAGTGCAATGCAGAAAAAATATATCTAACCTGTGCTATACGTCAGAAATCTTCAGTGGTGGAAGTGCAAAAATGACCATTGAGTTGATCAATAGAGATTTTGTATAATCATAAACAATAAATATAAGCTCATTAAGCCTCAAAACGCGGTTAAAAATAATTCCCGGCGTATTTGTAGGCAAATCCTGTATGAGCGCAATTTTAGAGCATTGATGGAGCAATACAATGCAATTTTACTACAGAAGGGAAGTGATATAGAAAGGAGAATGGCATTTATCCTCAGATTGATGCTAGTAAGGAGAAATGGTCTAGGTCATTACCCGGAAGCAGGTTTGTTGACGACTTTTCATCTGTTTAAGCTTATTACCCCTGTAGGCAATGTAAATAATTGCGCTAAATATCAGTTCCACACAACCACCTGCGAGAGCAGATAGAAAAGCTTCTGGTTCTATTTTAAAAAGGCTGAAGGCTGCCAATTCAACGTTAGCTCCCAGAATCCAATATGTTTTTCGGGTAGTCTGCAAAGAGCTTTTTTCCTCTATATGAAACTGGTCCAAATAAATTTTATGTAATTTGCTTTTTGTTCCGCAGATTAATCGGATGATGCATATTTTTTTTATTTTGATTTGTCTGATCTCTATGATCGAGAGAAAAAATCAAACCATTAAGGTGCGATAAGCTTTTAAGAATATTAAGTTTTAGCTTGGATGTAAGATGAGTTAATCTTAATGTTTAAAAAAACTTGAAATGGGAATTTGTTTTAAATTTTATGATGAGTGTATTATACAACAAAAAACCTCACAATTTTTATTGTGAGGTTTAAGTGAGCGCGTCAGGATTCGAACCTGAGACCGTCTGCTTAGAAGGCAGATGCTCTATCCAGCTGAGCTACGCACCCATTAAATAATTTTGAAAAAATTACTAAAACTGTCGGGGCGGCAGGATTCGAACCTGCGACCTCCTGGTCCCAAACCAGGCGCGATGACCGGACTACGCTACGCCCCGATTATTAGGTCATCTCAACGAATTTTACTTCGTTTTTGCGAGTGCAAAGATAGAAAATTATTTTGAATAAAAAAGACAATCTTGAAAAAATATTTAATAATAATTTGTGAAATTAAAACCATTGTGGATTAAAAAAGAGACTGCTCCATTACATGAATAAATATTGTAAGTTAAATATCAATGTTTTATATACAGATTTTTCCTGTCTTTACATTTTTTCGGAGGATTAAAAAAAAGAAAAATAAAAATAAAAAAAAACCTCCGGAATTTCTCCGAAGGTTTATTATTCCTGCAAAAACTACAGGGTAAGATTTAATTTATTTTTTTATAAATTTTACACTTTCTGTTTTCTTGTCATTTTTGAAAGTAATGAAATACGTTCCTTTTGCCAATTCTGCAACACGGATTTTCTGATCTTCAAGAGCTCCGGATTTTACGATTTGACCAACGGCATTGTAAATTTCATATTTAGTGTTGTTAGCAACATTGGTAACGTTCAGAACATCACTTACAGGGTTTGGATAAACACCTGCTGTGTTTTTATCTTTTACCACTTCGCTGGTAGATAATGCTCCTAATACTTTAAATTGTTTTTGCTGTGAATCTGTGAAATCATATCCTCCAAGAACGATGTTTCCTGCAGAATTTTTAACTCTGTAGAAACCTTCGTACTCGTAGATACCATCACCTTCAGAATCATTGATCGTGAATGTATAACAGTCATTTAAAGGCAATACCCAGTTTTGAGTCATTACTGCCGGAAGAGGCGTACTTGCAGTTGGGTTTGGAACGTCAGCATAAGGACCACCGCTGTAAACTACAGTACCTGCGCTGTTTTTTAAGTCCCACGTAGTTTCAGATCCCCAATAGTCAAGCTGTAATTCGAATGTAAAGTTTGTACTTGATACAGGGACTGTATTTCCAAGAATTACAGAAGAAGAGTCATTGCTTGCTCTTTGATCAGCAGTTCCGTTTACGGATGTAATCTTAGCAGAAACAGTCCCTGAACCCGCTCCTGAAGGAATGCTGATTATTGCGTATTTATCCTGAGCTAGGTTTCCAGTCCAGTTAATAGTCTGTTGAGCTCCGCCGTTTACAGAATAAGTAATCACTGCAGACGTAAGGGAGCTTGTTCCTCTGTTGTATATTGAGAACTGAGCAGTAATAAGTGCAGGAGCGTCAGCACATGATGTATCGAAGCAGTTTCTTTCACCCTTTAATTCTGCATCATTAGCAAATAAAGGAATAGGAAGATCTGCTGTAGATGTTTTCAGTTCCATTCTTCTTGGAGAATTGTTCATTACAGCTACCATTCTATCCTTTTGGTTGATGGTAAAAATGTTCATACAGGTATCAAAGGTATAGTCCATGTAGTTTTCGAACATTTCATCAGGAGTACCACAGGTGTTGGATTTAGGGTGCGCAGGGCATCCGCCGTTGGATGTTCTGTGAACAGGAGTATCTGCAACAAAGTCATTTCCGCAGTTTGAATCTCCCCAGATGTGTCTCAATCCTAAGAAGTGTCCCACCTCGTGAGTCATTGTTCTTCCACGGTCATAAGGAGCATTTAATAAAAATGTTCCGTCATTATAAGCACTGCTTCCGAAAGTAGCATAGTTAGCTACTACACCGTCTGTATAAGCATAACCTCCATTGGTATTCAATCCCGGTAAAGTGGAATTGGAAGGAAATTGTGCATAACCAAGAAGATCAGCATCAGAGAAGTTTACGCTCCACATGTTCATGTATTTTGTAGGATCCCAGATTGTCATTGGCTTTACGTAGCTGTCAATCGCTGCCGTGGACCATGAAGGTTGACAAAGATTAACACGATCTACTCCGTTGGTTGGATTTCCTTTAGGATCCACTTTTGCCAAAGCAAACTGTATCATGGTGTCTGCTCCTACAGGGCTGGTATTTGCTCCGGGAGTTCCAGCCAGTTTTCTGTAATCATTGTTCATAACAGTGATTTGAGACTGAACCTGTGTATCTGTAATGTTAGGTGCTGTGCCTAATGCCTGTCCACTGTGAATAACGTGTACTACAACAGGTATTGTAATAACTCCACCGTTTTGAGACTTGTTAGCCTGTGCATTAGCAATTAATGGTCCAATCCAGTCTTCAAACTGCTGCTCAGTCATTCTTTTCGGATCTTTTTGCTGTAGCATAGCTTCATATTCTGTAGAAGCACATCTCACAAATCCATTTGTTTTTCTAAGCTCTTCAAGGGAATAGACTTTTCCAAAAACAATCTTATCTTTAGGATCATTTTTTTGTCCGAATGCCAAACAAAAGAGTGTTAAAAAAAGTAAAAACGGTAATTTAAAAGTAGTTTTACCTTTCATGTGTATATATTTTAATTAATTTTACAAATATATTTATTTTTACTAATAATTTTAGGCTAAAGTTAAAAAACAATGAAAATTAGTTACAAGCTATTGATTGTGATAATCCCTCTTATTTTATCAAATGCAAACTGTACTTCTCAACAAAAAAGAAGTTCGGATACCATTTCATCAAATGGTGTACAGAAAAAATCTAAGATTGAAAAGATAGAAATCACGGAACAGACCAGAGGTACAAACAGATTAATTTCATTTACTCCAGGTTCTAAAACCACATCTGTAAACGGAACTATCTCAGTGGATGTTTTGTCTGCAGCAGCCTGGGAAAGTATTGTAAAACAAGCCGAGTTGATCGATCTGTATAAAATAGCATCATTCAAATCTCCATCTGAAGGCAGATTTGGAGACAGAGCTCTAGCTTCCACCATATTGATTACAACAGGCGGCAAGACCTATGAATCATCAACCTTTGATTCCGGAGTGCCCCCGAAAGAACTGGAATCTCTTTATAGAGAGCTTTTCAAAGAGATAAAAAGCAAACAGAAATTCTCCGGCAAAGATGTACGCTGATTAAGGTTTCGCTCTCCGATGTTTTTTTTAACCTGAGAGCGATTTGATGTATTTTAAACGCCCTTTTTCCTCACAAACAAATAAAAACTCACTCCAGCAAAGATAAACACCGCAGCTATATTGCAGTAATCCAGCCGTTCAAAAGAAATATTTTCGAACATTAAATTTCTGAAAAGTTTGGAACCTCCGGTGTACACTATAAAATCAGAAAACTTTTTCTCATTGGCAAGGCCTGAAAAAACGAGCATAAACATGCTGAAACCTATCGGGTAGATGAAGTTTTTAAAGGTCAAACTTAAAGAAAGCTGTATCATGGTGATCGCTGAAAGGGTGATCCCAAACTTTAAGAAAGCATAGAATATCACCTCTCTGAAATCATAATTCTGAAATCCAAGCTCCGGAAAAGTAAGACTTAATAAATAACCACTCAGAAGAAAAACAAGATAGGTCATAATCATAGAAAACCAGACCGTCATCAGCATAAACAATACTTTTGACAAAAATATCTTTGATTTTGAAACGGGTATGGTAAAAAGAATTTTATAATTGTTGTTTTTGTACTCTACGTCACAGCAGGCATGGATAAACAGAGAAACCAATATAGGATAAAGCATATAAAGAAACAGGGATACCGTCTTTCCCAATACCATTTTCCAGGGATTGGAAGTTGCTTCACTGGGTCCGCCTTCAGTAAGAATACCATAAAGATAATAAAGGTCAAAAGCGAAAATAATAAAGGCAGGAAGCAAAAGTATCCCGAATATTTCTTTGTTTTTCGAAAGTTTATATTGTTCAGAAGAAAAAGCTCTGTAGAAAGTATTAGTCATGGTTTTTAGAAATTAGGTTAATAAAGATCTGTTCAAGATTCGTGCTCTGAGATTCTATATCATAGATCTCAATTCCGTTGTCAATCACTGTTTTTATGAGTAAATTAAACTTTTCACCATCATTGGCTCTCACGGAAATCTTATTCGGACTGTATTGCGAAACAGAAAACGATTCCTGCAGGACAGAAACTGCTTTTTCAGTGTTGTTTACCTTCAGAACCACATCCTTTTCAACCTGGCTCAGAAGTTCGTTCTTCGTTCCCTGGAAAACCATTTTGCCCCCTTCAATGATTCCGATATGCGTAGCTGTTTTTTCCAGCTCGCTCAGGATATGGCTTGACAGAAAAATAGTTTTACCCTGCTCATTCAGATGTTGAAAAAGCTTTCTCATTTCAAAGATTCCCTGAGGATCCAGACCGTTCAGAGGTTCATCCAGAATCAGGAGTTGAGGATCATGAAATATCGCCATTGCTATTCCCAGTCGCTGTTTCATCCCCATCGAGAGTGCGCTGGCTTTCTTTTTTTTTTCCTTGTGAAGATCTACCAGTTCCAGAACTTCATCAATCCTTTTGCTTCCTTTGTGGTAGATAATATCCAGGTACTTTAAATTTTCATGAACCGTCAGTTTCGTATAAAAACAAGGTGATTCTATCAGGTTTCCTGTGGAGGCGAGAATTTCTGTTCGGTTTTGTTTTAAACTCTTACTTTGGATGAATATTTTATCATCCGTCTCTTCCAGAAGTCCCAGAAGAAGCTTTATCGTTGTCGATTTTCCGGCTCCGTTTCTTCCCAGGTAGCCATAGATACTCCCTTCCGGAACATTCAGACTGATATTGTTTAAAATGGCTTTAGAGCCTATGGTGTAACTCAGGTCTTTAGTAGTGATGCTTTCCATTATTTCGTGATTGGTGTTAAAACAGTATTGGTGTCTATATAGAAAATTCCGTCAAAAGAGCGGCTCCAGTTCCTTTTCATATCCATTTTCTGGTTGATGGTTGAAACAAATTCCTTCTTCAGGAATGAGCTTTCCGGAATATTTCTTAAATTAAGAAAGAAATAAGGTGTTTTTGTCCTGTGAAATATATTTTCTATGGCAAACTTTCCGGGTTTGTCAGAGATGCTTCCCCCTTCATTTTTTTGGGCATATGAAGAAAAATCAATAATATAGGATGTTTTCCCGTATTGATTACGGATGTAAGCACCGAGCGGAAGATAATCTTTACTGTATCTTTCTGCAAAAGAGTGAATATTCGCGCACCATACAATGACCTTTTTATCTTTGTAAACAGAATCAATCTGATGGATAAGATTTTTGGCCATCAGAGAGTCTCTGAACTGCATACTCGGCATAGATCCGGGTTTGTATTTCCAGCTTTTGGTTATGTTGTTCTTCATATCATGGAAATATCTTGCATACATCGTATTTTCAGGTGTTTTGTCCAGTTTTAGAACGGCCTGCTCAAGTCTGGTGAGCTCCTGAAGAAATTCATTCTTTTGATTTCCTTTTAAAATCCTGTTGACGTATTTTTTGTAAATAAATTGATTAAGCTCATCAATATGTTTGTTGAAAACCGGAAAGGCTTTAATATCGATGGTATTGCGGCTTAAAAAATCTTTTAACAGCTTTCCCCGGTTGAATGCCAGTACACTTCCGGAAAACTGAATGTCAAAACCTCCTACTTCAATAGGGTGAGCAGTCGTTTTAGTTTTTTGATAATACCGGATCAGCGGTTGGGTTTCTTTGCCATTCCACCAGAATTCGAAGAGGCCGAGACCTCCGATGGAATCTCCAGAAGTCTTAAGCGTGTGGTGCTTCATTTCTTCGTTCATGATCCAGGTATCATACTGTCCCGCTTCGTAAAGCACAACATTATAGTTCATATTTTCATGGAGGTACTTGATAAGCCTGCTTTTAGCTTCGGAAGTAGATCCGTCCATATGTGTATTTTCCCCAAGTACTAAAACCTTATTATCTTTCAGAATGGAGTCAAATATTTTCAGATCACTGTTGTCATTGAATTCCATAGAAATGCTTTTCACAGGATGTTTGTAGCGCTGGATTTCTGCCAGCTGCTCTTTCGTATCCTTCTCAGGAATTTCCTGGTATATTATTTTGTTCAGGACAAAAATCGCCATGACGGAAATGATAAAACTGTAAAGTATTTTTTTCATTCATTAAAATTTACAGGTTAATAAATTTTCTTTTGTTTTTATTGATTGGTGGTGTTTTATTAAAGAATGTTACTCTTCTGTGTGAATTATTTATGTGGATGACGAAAATAATGCCGGAAGGTAGAGTGGTGACGAATTGTCATCTAGTCTTTGACTACCATAAATGAAAATTGGTTTTTTATTGAAGGATCAGGTATTTATACAAAAGTAAAAGTAGATAGTTTGAAATTTTTGAGCGTACGTATTTGTTTTGTAAAACGTAAAATTTGTGTGAAAATGGAAGGTTGTAAAACAAAAGACTCACAATGAAAATTGTGAGTCTTTTTAAGTGAGCGCGTCAGGATTCGAACCTGAGACCGTCTGCTTAGAAGGCAGATGCTCTATCCAGCTGAGCTACGCACCCATTAAGTAATTTTGAGAAAATTAATAAAACTGTCGGGGCGGCAGGATTCGAACCTGCGACCTCCTGGTCCCAAACCAGGCGCGATGACCGGACTACGCTACGCCCCGAAGTGTATATTGATAGTAAAAGAAAAAATAGCGGAGGGTAAGGGATTCGAACCCTTGCGACGCTTGCACGTCGACAGTTTAGCAAACTGCTCCATTAACCACTCTGGCAACCCTCCTTTTTTCTTATTTTTTAATGATCGTTGTTCCGTTATTGCGAGTGCAAATATAGAACAGATTTCTTTATTTACCAAATAAAATTCAAGAAAAATTTGCGTATTTTTGAGGTGATAAATGATTAAAAAAATAAACTGATGCGTAAGACATTATATATCATCGGATTAAGTACTTTTGTTTTTTCATGTACTTCCCAACAAAATGTAAAAAAAAATACATACAAGCCGAAAACCCCGGTATCACAGGTAAAACCAACTGTTAAAACTCCGGTTGCTGAAACTCAAAAACCAAAAATTACCAACGAGCACGGTGTAGAATTTTTTACAACCAATCTGGCTGATCCCACGAAAAATGACAATACGGCAAGCTACGGTTCTATAGTATCCGCAAAACCGGCAGGATATAAAGTGGTAAAGACTTATTTCCCTTCCATTGCACAGAATTTCAGACAGCGTTATCTTATCTTACATTACACAGCACTTAATGACGAGAAATCCCTTACTGCTCTTACCCAACAGGGAGTAAGTGCTCATTATCTGGTCAATAATACCGGAGACAATGAGATCTATCAACTGGTAGATGAAAACAAACGTTCTTATCATGCAGGAGTAAGTGCATGGAGAAATGACAAAAACCTTAACGATACTTCTATAGGGATTGAGATCGTTAATGCAGGTTATACATCAGATACTACAGGTAAAAAGATATTTGCAGGGTTCAGTGATGAGCAGGTGAGAAAAGTAGCTGCACTGGCTAGGGATATTGTAAAGAGATATCAGATTCCGGCAACGAATGTACTTGCTCATTCCGATATTGCTCCTACCAGGAAACAGGATCCGGGACCTATGTTTCCTTGGAAGAAATTGTATGACGAATACCAACTTGGGATGTGGTATGACGAAGCAGCTAAGCAGAATTTCCTCACCCTTGCGGAAGCAGATTTCTCTGTGAGATATGCAGATCCTTCATTTGTTTTTGTAGTTCAGACTGCATTGCAGAAATTCGGGTACTATGTTGACCTGAGCGGAAAATGGGATGATGCGACCAAGAAAACAATCGAAGCCTTTCAGTATCATTTCCGTCCGGGGAATTATGACGGCATTATGGACGCCGAAACCTGGGCGATCCTGCAGGCTTTAAATCAAAAATATCCAGCGAAATAACGACTAAAACGCATCGGTTCAGATGCGTTTTTGCTATATTTAAAAAATAAAAACAGTTAAAATATCTGTAATGGAAAATTTCAGAAAAGAGAGTGATCTGTTAGGCGAATTGAATGTGCCTGCAGACGCATACTACGGGGTACAGACGCAGAGAGCGATCGATAACTTCAAGATTTCAGGACAGCTTCTGTCTTCATATCCGGACTTTATCAAAGGTTTGGCTTTCGTGAAAAAAGCGGCGGCAAAAACCAATTATGAATTGGGACTGCTTGATGAAAATCTTTATTTCAAAATAGCGGAGGCATGTGATGAAATTGTAGCAGGGAAGTACCACGAGCAGTTTCCTGTAGACATGATCCAGGGAGGAGCCGGAACTTCAATCAATATGAATGCGAACGAAGTCATTGCCAATATCGTTTTAGAAAAATTAGGAAAAAATAAAGGGGAGTACGAATTCTGTTCACCCAATGACCATATCAATCTTTCCCAATCCACCAACGATGCCTATCCTACAGCGATTAAAATGGGGCTGCTGCATATGAATATCGGACTTGTGGAGAGACTTGAGAAAATTGTTGAAGCTTTCCGTGCTAAAGGAAACGAATTTCATGACGTGATCAAAATGGGTCGTACGCAGCTTCAGGATGCCGTTCCAATGACTTTGGGACAAGAATTTGAGGCCTATGCAGCTACTTTGGAAGAAGATATTTCTAAATTAAATAACAATGCAAACCTTTTCGTGGAAGTTAATATGGGAGCTACAGCTATTGGTACAGGGCTGAATGCTCCGGTAGGTTATGCTACACTTTGCGCGAAAAATCTGGCCCAGATCACAGGTTTCCCGGTTATTTCTGCACCGAATCTTGTTGAAGCAACACCGGATACAGGTTCTTATGTGATTTATTCTTCTGCCACAAAACGTCTTGCTGTAAAGCTTTCGAAGATCTGTAACGATTTAAGACTTCTTTCCTCAGGCCCGAGAGCCGGATTATTTGAGATCAATCTTCCACCGATGCAGCCAGGATCATCCATCATGCCAGGAAAAGTGAATCCTGTTATCCCGGAAGTTGTGAATCAGGTATGTTTTAAGGTATTTGGAAACGATCTTACGGTAACTTTTGCTGCAGAAGCAGGACAGTTGCAGCTTAACGTAATGGAGCCGGTGCTTTCTCACGCTATTATGGAAAACATTAATTTCCTTTGCAATGCTTTGGATACACTTCGTGAAAAGTGCGTGGTAGGAATTACAGCCAATAAAGAGATCTGTCTGAACATGGTAAAACACAGCATAGGTATCGTAACGGCTCTTAATCCTTACATTGGTTATAAGAAGTCTACAGAGATCGCAAAAGAAGCTCTGGAGAGCGGAAACAGCGTTTATAATCTGGTTTTGGAGAAAGGTATTCTTTCTCAGGAAAAATTAGATGAGATTCTTGATCCTAAGAACATGCTGAAACCGCACAACAAATAAAATAATATAAGTGATAATTGATCGATCCATTATTGATCAGTTATCGCTTATTATTCATCATTTATATATAAATTCAAAACTTGAGGTTTTTAATCATCATTCCTGCCCATAACGAAGAGGAAAATCTTCCATTCACTCTGGATTCTTTACAGCAGCAAAGTTTTAAGGATTTCAGAACGGTGGTTGTTAATGACGGTTCTACAGACAGAACTGCGGAAGTGATCAGGAAATATACCGGTCAGGATTCCCGTTTTGAAACGGTGGATCTTCAGAAATCGGAACACCAGCCGGGCTCTAAAGTGGTGAATGCTTTCAAAAACGGTCTGAAAACTCAAAATACAGAGGAATTTGATATCATCTGTAAATTTGATGCAGACATTATTCTTCCTGATCATTATCTGGAAACACTGGAAAAAGCTTTTAAAAACAACCCGGAATTCGGACTTGTCGGAGGACTACTGTACGTGGAAAAAGATGGAAATTGGGTGTATGAAGGAAATTCAAATAAACATCACGTGAGAGGGCCTATGAAGGCTTATCGCAAAGAATGTTTTGTACAGATCGGAGGCTTGAGAGAAACGTTGGGTTGGGATAATATTGATTCTATTTTGCTGGAAAATCTTGGTTGGAAAGAAATGGTCCTTCCTGAACTTCAGGTTAAACTGATCAAGGTGAAAGGAGCGGATTATACAATCAGACCGGCAGATTATTACGGCAGATATTTTTACTTTTTAGGATTGAACAGATTCCTGGCTTACATTGCCTCTTCAAAAGAAGCCGCGAAAAGCAAATCCATATCTTTTTTCTTTAATATCATCAAAGCTTACGAAGCCTGCAAAACAGCAAAACTGGAACTGAAGATCTCAAAAGACGAGCAAAAAGCCATCAACGACAAACGATGGAAAACACTGAAGAAAAAATGGCTGAAAATCTAATAAATGCAGACTGAAATTCAGTCAAACCTTTTACCTTTGCTAATCCCTAATCCCTAATCCCTAATCCCTAATCCCTAATCCCTAATCCCTAATCCCTAATCCCTCATTGAAAAAAATAGCCTACATAGAAATAGACACCCACGCAGAAATTGCACAGGCTTTCATGAATATCATGAAGGATTCCAGTGATTTTAATGTAGATTATTATTATTCAAAAAAGATAAAGGATCTGGTGGAGGAAAATGGTGAAACGGTATTTTTATCTGATAGTTCCATGATTATGGAGCAGCTGAAGTTAAAGAAATATGATCTGATTATTGTTGGAACCGTTCACCGGTACTTCAATACTTTTCATGCATTGGTTCAAAAATATAATGCATCGGTCATTGTTCATAATATCAATTTTTCGACGGCTTCAAAAGGCGCTTTGATGAAAAGTATTTTCAAAGGAGACGTGATTTACAGACTTAAGCTCTGGTGGAAAGAAGGCTTGTTTTACACAGCAAAAGCGTATAGGAATGCCAAAAGTTTATTGGTGTTGGATCAGGAAATTTCATCAGATATTTACAAGTTTCTGCCCCTTTTTTATAGTGAAAAGGTCGAAAAACAGGAAAATGAGGCGCTTACCATTGTTATTCCCGGAGGGGTTTCTCAGAAAAGGAGAGATTATGATTATGTTTTTAAGACCATTCAAAATTTAAAAGCTGGGGAGAAATGTGAGTTTATATTTCTTGGAAAAGCGGAAGGTAATGAGTTGAAACAGCTTGAAAAATTAGCGAAAAAACTTCCCGGAAATATCTCTATAGACTATTTTTCAGACAGAGTTTCCAATCACGACTTTGAAAAATGGATGCAGAAAGCAGATGTCTTGTGGTGTCCGATTCAGCAGAAAACAGAATTTTTCAGCAGGGAAGAAGTTTATGGCCTTACAAAAATGACCGGAAATCTGGGAGATGCTATTAAATATGGCAAAACAGCTGTTTTTCCTAAGGATTATCCTTCGAAACTGGAGTTTATTATTCCTGAGGGGGAAAATATTTTAGAACAGTTTATAGAGTTAAAAAACGGCCGTTTCGATTTCCAGAAAGAATACAATAAAGAGTCAGTACTGAAAAAACTTGAAGATGTTCTTTCGGGCTTGATTTCTACTTAGGGAGATATTAGACGTCAGAGTCAAGATTTCATATGCCAGACATCAGATTTCAGACTGTCAATATAAGTCTTAATTACCAGCAACCAGCAACTGTCAACTAGCAATCTTTCATACTCATAAACCCTAAAACACTCAAACTCTCCAACCCCGCATCCGAGAACACGAATCCATTCCTTATTTAAATTTAAAAATACTTTTGATAAATTTTGCATTCAGATAATCCTCAAGTGGAAATACTTTTGTAAAATAATTCCCGATATAGATCAAGATCAGAACAACAGCCGGTTTGTACATCAGGTTGATGAAATTATTATTGAAAGTAGGTAAAACAATCGCTACTGTAATGGCTAAAGTACAGATAATGGAAACAAAAATCATCTCAATCGTCAGTGGAGAAACTTTGAAGACAAAGTAATTGAAAGCAATCTTGATGACATTGTAAGTCGTCAGTGAAATAGCGGTAGATAAAGCAATTCCGATCAGTTTCAGATCTGTATTTTTAATGAAATAATAGTTCAGTCCTATCGTAAGTCCTGCCAGCAGAAGCATGACAAGAATATTGAATCTGTAGTATTTGGAAAGTGAAATAATATTTCCGTTAAATCCTGTCGCAAGATCTATTAAAACGGCAGAACCCCAGATCCACACTACAGGCTCGTATTCCCTGAGCATCGTTCCGTTTTTAGGCATAAATTCAGTCAGGTAAGGAAAGCCAACCATAATGCATGAGAACAAGACAGCGCCTAAAAAATATAAAGATAATGACGTTTTTTTATGAAATCTGTCAAGTTCCTCCATATCACCTTCCAGCAAGGTTTTATTGATGATAGGGGCAGAAATATTAAACAATCCAAGCTGCGGAATAGAAATAAGTGAGATCAGGGCATACAGAACAGAGTAGATGCCTACCTCTTCCATTCCCATAAACTCACCAATCATAAAACTGTTGATAGCTAAATAATTTCCGAAAGTTCCTAAAAATCCGAAAAAACTGTAATTAAAAAACTCTTTCCAGAAATTATCTTTCTTGAAATAATCGGTATTAAAATCCAGCTGTATTTTTTCAAGTTTGTTGGTGTAATAAATATATCCGAAGAGCATTAAAGCAAAAATCCCGAAAAAGAAAGCAAAAGCAATCTGTTGTGATAATAAGAAATAAGCATACAGACAGAATGCTCCCAGATTGGCTATTTTAGGGAAAAGGTTGTCGAAAATATTGGAAACAACAATTCTTTTGTAGTTGGAAGTATATTTATTGAAGATGGTACAGAACGAAAGAATAAGAATCAATGGGATGATCATTTCCTTAAGCTTCCATGCCTCAGACCGTTGAAATTTTGGAAAAAAATAGGGGAGTATAAAAAATACGCCCGTAAAAATGATAAAATTAATAAAAACGACAAGCAGTGACAGCGACAGCATATTCTGTTTTTTGCCATCTTTTTCCACCCTGTGAAAAAACTTTACGTTGGAGTAGGAGATGCCCAAGACCACAACAGGAACCAGCATTTCCGCAGTGGGAAGGATATAGCGGAGCTTTCCATAGAATTCAAAATTATACGGAAAAATAAAAATGGCGGATATGGTACCCAGCAGAAAACCAATATAACCTATGATGGAATATTTGAAACCCTGTCTCGCTACTACACTCATATTGTTTTTTTAATGGTTTTTTGGCGTGAAAATAATGTTGTTTATATAGCTGGTCTTGTTTTTTTCGTCGTTTGTGTTGTCCAGTAAAATCTCTTCCGTCAGAAGTTCCAGCTTAAAACTGTCACGGTTAAGATATTGTGCTTCATAGCCCCAGCCTTTTACTTCCGAAATGTCATTCCAGATAGGAGTGTCGTGGTGTCTTTGTTCCATTTCTACCATGAGGGTAGGAAGGAAGCGTTTGATGATTTCTTTAGCCCCGGATAAGGTCTTCATTTCATTGCCTTCTACATCTATTTTAATAAAATCCAGTCTGTCGAAATGCTCTATGGCAGCCCATTCGTCAAGCTTGATCACTTTAACCTTTTCCGTGTAGCTTTTCTCTTCGCCTTTTTCTTTGTATGAGGTGTTTAAAGTCCCACGGGAAGCAATCTTTTTGCCGTTGATAATCGGAACTTTAAATTCAGCGGTCGTGTTCTCGTCAGAAAGTGCTAAAGGGAATATCCTCATCCTTGGAAACAGTCTTTTCAGACGGCGGTAAAGCTTCTTGTTGGGTTCAAAACCATAAATATGTTCATGATTGAGTTTATCTTCCAATTGATAAAGAAAAGTTCCCACATTCGCCCCGATGTCTAGTATCACAGCATTTTTAGGAAGGTATTCCTTGATCCATACCAGTTCCGGTTCTACATTCCGTGCCGAAAAATTACTTTTTGTAAGATTGTTTAAATTCTTAAAATATCTTTTCTTGTAAAAACCCGGACTTATATATTGTAGTTTTTCTGCAATTGTTTGGTATAAAGACATCCTTAGTTGTTTGACGAAAAGCAAAGATAAGGAAAAATGTTAAACTGATGTTAAAAAATAATAAACATAACCAGTTGATTATCAATTTACAACTTTTTAGTTGTATTTTATAAAAAACTGGATTTTAATAGATTGACGTTTTGCTTTTAAGACGATTCCTGAAAAGATATTCTGAAGTAAGATTTCATCTTTATCGATTTTAATTAACAATAAAAATTCATCTGTTTAAATTTATTATCAAAACAATAATCTTTTATCAACCACAAAAGTCACAAAAGTTTTATGACTTCAGTTATTTGAAGTTTAAGCGCTTGGTGAAAAGAAGATCACATAAGTTTTGAATAAATCAAGACCTTTATCCTGATGAATACCAGTTATTGAATCGGCAAAAAATTCTCCTCCCGTGGAGGGGTGGCGAAAATTCAAAGAATTTTTGACGGGGTGGTTTACAAAAGCAAAATTCCCACAGCTTACGGCCCCAAAAGCAATAAACCGCTCCTGAAATCGATGCACCTGCGGGAACTTTAAAAATAAAACTCCTTATTTAGTTTTGAGAATATTTTGCATAGGCTTTGGCAAGCTTTTCATCATATTTATTTTGCTTGTAGCCCGCTCCGTTATAAAGTTTGGCAAAACCTGCCCAGTTTTTATTTCTGAGATGAATCAGACAGTTATTTTTCTCCAGAAATTTCCCAAAAGCTTTCAAATGCTCACCCTCATTCACCTCCATTTGCGAAACAAAATGATGTACATCTGTGTAACCTAGGTTTTTAGCATGATAGCCCATAATCTGGAAACTTCCCCATGACGCAGATGATAAGGCAGCCTCTTCGAAGTTCGGACTGTTGTCAAGGCTGATCGCTTCATTAAGCCGGTCATATTCTTTCACGCCACCTTGGTAATAGGCTCTGGTCCATTTAGGATAAAGAACATTCTGACTGTTTGAATTGTAATAAGAATTAGGATCAATGCCTCTTTTCTTAAGCTCGCTCCAGAACACATGACCTTCGAACAGAATTTTAGGTTTATTGTTGATTAAAAAACCTTTTCCACTGCTTTCAATTTCATTCACGGCTTTTACAGCGGCCAGTTCCAGGTTGTATTCCTCCGCAAAATTGACAAGGTCACTTTCTTTCAGGAATTTATCAGTCTGGCTGACTGGTCTCGCATCTTTTTCAAGAAGAACAGCCCAGGTTTTCACTCCAACGATTCCGTCTACGACCAAACCGTTTTTGCTTTGAAAATCCTTTACCGCTTCATCTATTTCCAGAGTAAAGGAATCTGAAATCTTAATGCTGTATCCCAGTTGATAGAGGATCTCGCATAGTGTTAGTACTTCCGGTGCTTTTGTATAATATTTTAAAAGTTTCATGACAATAGTTTTATAAATTGTGAATTGTGAATTGTGAATTATGAATTATGAATTATGAATTATGAATTATGAGTTATGAATTATGAGTTATGAATTATTTGTGGTAAATCTCGAGATCATAATCCTCCTGCCTCATGCTCATCCTTAGCCTCAGTCTGATATCTGAGATCTGAAGTCTGTCATCTGCCATCTGTCATCTAATCAACCGGTATCCTCGGCATTCTCTCACAAATCATCCCGATCAGGAAATAAGATTTGAATTTCACCTCCTCTCTTTGGAGTTTGTATTCCAAATTGAGAGGCATGGCGCTGGTTACGCTGAAGTTCTGATTTAAAATTGCATAATCATCGATTCTAAGTTCAATACTGTATTCCCCGAGAGGAATTAATTGACTGATCATGCCGGTTTCATTGCTTTCGATCTCAAAAATCCGGTTATTATTGGTGCCTTTGATGGAAATAGCGCATTTATAGATAGGTTCATTATTGATCTTGTCCAGAATTCTGAACTGTACAACGGCACCTGCGGGCGGTGGTGGTACGGGGATGGGAATCGGCGTAGGAATTGGCGTCGGTATTGTTGGAAATTTAGGTCCCCAGGAACCCCAGGGTACTTTAATGGGGTTAGCTGGCTGGGGAGTAGGTTGTACCGGGCTGGCTCCGTGAGGAACCGGATTGAGTTGTTGTAAGTTTTTAATGTTATTGATCATGTTTCCCATGTTGGTTTTACCGGCGAAAGATGCATTGACCGTTGTTTTCATGGCATCTGCCGGTTCATGTTCCATTGCAGTTCTGGCATTGATGCTGTTGATAACTGTTGCCTTTTGGGTTCCAACAATGGCAGTTTTTCGGGCTAAATAATTTAGCTGGTCAGACTTGATGGTTTTCACATTCGTTACCGCCTTCAGGAATTTCTGATTATTGTTTTTATTCACAAAAACTTGCTGCTTCATCACCATTGGCCCAAAATAAACCAGCTGCTCCGCATTGCTTACGCTGGCGCTGATAATAGATGGATCTAAAATTACTTTCAGATTTTTAATCAGAATCATCGTCTTCGGAAATGCAGGAAGTTTAAAATCATTGGAGATCGTCTGCCCGTCTGATATTTTTTTTGGTTCTTTCCATTCAAAATAATTGGAGAGCATGAAGTTTTTATTGAACCAGTTTCTTTTTAAGTGTACAAAAGAATAGTCCACTTCCACAGCCTGAATCATACTTTCGTCATAATCTATCGATAAAATTTCTGACGGAATATTCTCATTACCGTTTTTCGCCTCGGAATGAAGTCCCTCGAGTTCAGATTTTTCAATACGCATGCTGTTCCATCCGGATTCATTTTCCATAAAATCGTAGGGAATGAAACTAATGTCATGAATCGAAGAATTACTGATCACATCTGTTTTCTCAGCAGCTTCAAAAGTGTGTTTTGCATTCTGTGCCATCGCGAGATAAAGGTCGGCATCGGATGATTTGTTAATCCTTGTCAATTCCTTTTCAATCGTGTCTTTACTGCCCTTTACCTTCCATTCAGAAAAAGCGAGTTCTTTTATGTTGTTCAGGGTGACAAGTTTGTCGTTCCAGTTGCTTTTTTCTTCGTCAGTATCCAATCCGTCAAACAATAGAAGGTGGTCGGTTATTTTATTGACGGCATCTTCAAATAACGTTCTGTATTTTTTATAAGCTTTAAATTCCTTAGTGTCACTGTTTTTAGCATCAAATAAAATGGTGCTTTTGCTGTCCAGAACTTTATCCAGATTTTCTTCCAGATTTTTCAGATTGTTTTTGTCCAGAATATCCCTGTAAATATCAAATAAAGAATTGTTCGGATTCAGATCCCAGAAGTTGGGTGAGATAGGAACAGAGTTCAGTTCATAGGCTACATTCTGCTTTTTAATAATCGAAAGCGCTTTTTTCTGTTCATCGTTCAGCAGACTCTGAGGTTTCAGAAGTTCCAGTTCCTCATTGTCATAGATTCTAAGCGATGGACAAATCATTGGCAGGTCATTCTCCATCGAACTGTGCGACATATAGATATTCTTAAGCTTCTGGTAAACGGCTACAAAATATTTCATGGTTATAGTTTTTAGTTTAGAAGAATAACCGGCAGAAAAAACTTCTGCCGGCTATTCTTATTGAGAAGGATATATGAAGTTATAAGATGGGAAGAGGGAAGAAGGGAGGTTAGAAGTTAGTATTGTACATTCATCTTTTAATAGTTCTCATAAATTAATTAAAACTATACCGTGATTGAATTTTGGTACTTAATAACTTGCTTCTTCCGGCTTCAGACTTCCTTTCTGCTTATGATTTTCCGTCTGCCCATTTCTTGATCTCCGGATTCGGGTTGGGAGATTTTGGAACAATGTGACATTTGTAACCGATAATGTAAATTCCTGTAGAAGTCAGTTTTTTGCCTTCCCATTCATAGCTGGATTTTACATTCTGATTATCGTAGCTGTAGTTTCCTCCGATTACGAAAGGTCCTATTCCCACAGCACCCCCTGCTGAAACTGAGTTTTTAGCTTCCGTATACGCAGAACTGCTGTCCTTAAAGTTGAATGAAACATCTTTTGCAATAATCAGTTCTGTAATGATAGATGGCATTAATCCTTTACCTTTTCCGTCACTGATCATATCGCCGTTTAGGGTTTGTGGAGACTGTTCGTGAAGTTTCCAGTATTTGGATTCAATAAATTGTTGATTGAACCAGCCTCTTTCCACTCGTACCTTTCCGATTTTGAAAGAGATATCCATACTTGTGTAATCAGACTTGATCTGTGTTTTCTCGTTTTTTCCTCCGGCTTTCGCTCCGATGGAGAATAGTCCCATGCTGAAACCGCCTGCAGCTCCCCAGTTGTGAATGGTTTTAGAATAATCGTAATTGGCTTTCCCTTGTGAAATAGAGATTTCTGGCCATCCTTTTGATTCTCTTAATGCATTGGCTGCTACAGGAATACATGGAGAATAGTTTGTGTAATCTAGAATTCTGGTTCTCTGGCTGTTTCTGAATTCTGCTTGGATTCTTTTCTTAATCACAAGCATGTGTTTCTCTTCAATTTCGCTCAGATAATTTTGAATTCTTTCCACAGCTTCCTTGTATCCTAAAGACTGCCATGCTTTTAAAGAGGCTTCTTCACGTTTTTTCATGTTTTTCCCGTCGATGGAAACTTTAGCCATTGCATCAGGATCTCCGTTGTCAGCTGCTGTTCTGATTTCGTTGTTGGCATCTACAATATCATAATACTTCATCTGGTACTCTACATATTTAGCATAAGTAGGCGCTACAAAGGTGTGAATCAGTTCTGGCTTGTTAAAGTCATCTACCGGAGCATTCTCATCAAAATCAGGATTTTTTACCTTTTTTATTTTGAATAATTTGTCTCTCAGAGAGTCCAGTTTTTTCTCCGTTTTTTTGTCAAAATCTGTGTCTACCACTACAGACCACTGCAAAAGATCTTCATATACTTTGGATACTCTTTTCTGAGAATCATTCATAATGGTAATCGCTCTTCCTTTTCCGTCTGCCGTAAGTGGTGGAAGCTGCGAAGGAATAGCATCGGTCATCGCAGCGAACTGCTCCATCTGAAGATATTTTTTGAATTTGCTGTTGGATAAAGCAGTCTGGTAAGCTTCCATGTCGACTTTCGGATTTCCGTTCGCGTCAAGGATAGGTTTTCCTGTTCCGTCCAGCATGGGTTTTGGGGAAGGTGCGTCTCCGAAAAGTCCGTTCAGGGCATAATCGAAAGTATCTTCAGAGAGTGTAATCCCTACCGGGTCAAATGCGATAAAATCATCAGTTCCTAAATGTTCAGGATTTCCTCCGTTAGTTACTGTGTCATAAACTTGCTTTAAAAGCATGCTCATTAATGAATTTGTTTTTGCTTCTTGAGTTAAAGTTGGCATAATTATAAGTTTTTAAATTTTTCTTTGCTTACTCTTTTTTTGGTTTTCAGCATCCCCTTATTTCTATGGTACAAATGTATTTCAGTTTCGAAATAAATTCAACAGTGTTTTTCCTGTTTTTTGATGTGGTTTTTACTGTTTTTTAATTTATGTTATGTATTTTATAAATAACAATGGTTTTTCTGAGAATAATTAAATGATAGAGAGGTGATTTTTGAATATTTCCCATGAAGAAGAATGTTAAAGTTTGCATATTGTTATAATTTTTTTAAAATATTGATGTTTTGATAAAATTTTGGCAGAAGTTTTGATATCGAAACAATACTTATCGATAAGAATACCTAAAACTAATAATCACTGATTTTAACAGTTTAAATATTTAATAGTGATGAAACACCTAAACCAAAACCAGGAATTTCGTTTCAACGAAGTTCTGTTCGAGCACCGAAACAAAGAATACGGTGCCTATGCATTAAGAAATGAATCAGATAGAATATTAACCAAAGCACTTTTTGTGGGCGTAAGCTTACTGGCTGCCATTTCGATAACACCACTTGTGATTTCGGCTTTTACGAACGGATCGTCTGTTCATGCACCTGTAGACGGACCGCCGGTAGTTATTAAACTAAAAAAGGTTGATGATCAACCGAGACCGCCTGTAGAAATTGTAAAACCTGTACAGCCTGTTGCCCCGCCAAATGTGAAACAAGTAGATACTTCTGTGCCCACACCTAAAAGCGATGCAATAGAGCCAATTAAACAAGATAAACCTAAAGATGCAACTCCAGGATTAATAAATGATTTCAAAGGAGAACCTGTGAAATCTGATAGCTATCTTCCTCCTCCTCCTGTTATTGGAACGGGGCCAGTTGTAAAATATACTCCGCCAGCTCCAAAAGTGGATGACAATCATATCGCAGATCCTACAGAACTGGCTTCTGAAGCTACATATGCAGGAGGAATTGATTCATTCAGAAATAAAGTAATGAACAATTTTGACGGTTCAGGTTTTGGAGACGATGGAGGTACTATGAAAACGGTGATCACCTTTATTGTGGAAAAAGACGGAACCATCTCAGGAATAAAAGCAAATGGAAAGGATGCTGAATTTAATAATGAAGCCATCAGAACCATTAAAAATATTAAGGGTTTATGGAGACCTGCTAAAAATAAGCAAGGGGAAACCGTAAGAAGTTATTTTAAATTTCCGATTTCGATGAACTTTGAATAGTTGATGAAAAACAAATCTTGATAAGTTATCCACAAAGAATTTTTTTTGTGGATAATTTTTTTTATTGCTAAAGTGTTTATTAACAGTATTTTAACTCAATTTTGAATTTCGTTACTCATCGAGAGCAAAGAAAAAAGTGTATTTTTGAAACCTAAAGTTCTAATAATGGCAAAAATCATAGGTATCGCTAATCAAAAAGGAGGAGTTGGAAAAACTACCACAGCTGTAAACTTGGCGGCAGCGTTAGGGGTATTGGAAAAAAGAATATTGATCATTGATGCCGACCCGCAGGCTAATGCAACCTCGGGACTTGGTGTGGAAGACGTTCAGTATTCTACATATAATCTTCTAGAGCACAGCGCAGATACAAGAAGTTGTATCAAAAGAACCGCTACTCCCAATCTGGATATTATCCCTTCGCATATCGACCTGGTAGCAGCGGAAATTGAGCTCGTGGACAAAGAAAACCGTGAGTACATGCTGAAGAAAGCATTGGCTGAAGTGAGAGATGATTATGACTATATCATCATTGACTGTGCACCGAGTTTAGGACTTATTACAGTGAATGCGCTTACAGCAGCAGATTCTGTGATCATTCCGATTCAGTGTGAGTATTTCGCATTGGAAGGACTAGGAAAGCTTTTGAATACGGTAAAAAATGTGCAGAAAATCCACAACAAAGATCTTGGGATCGAAGGACTTCTTCTTACGATGTACGACAGCCGATTGAGATTATCCAATCAGGTAGTGGAAGAAGTGAACTCACATTTCCCGGACATGGTTTTTGAAACCATCATCAGCAGAAATGTAAGATTAAGCGAGGCGCCTAGTTTTGGAGAAAGTATCTTAAACTACGATGCAGAAAGTAAAGGTGCAATCCAGTACATTCAGCTTGCAGAAGAAGTTTTGCTGAAGAATGAGAATTTAGTAAAAAATTAATTTAATAATAAATGGATCCTAAGTGAATGGGCATCATCACTTATCAATTATCATTTATCAATTATATCTATGAAGGACAAGAAAAGAGCTATGGGACGTGGTTTGGGCGCTATTCTAAGTGCTGAATCCAAAGCGAGTATCAACTCCGCTACCGATGAAGGAGCAGATAAGTTTGTAGGAAATATCGTAGAGGTAGCCCTTGAAGATATTTATCCGAATCCGACCCAGCCGAGAACGTATTTTGATGAAAAAGCATTGAACGAACTTGCTCTGTCGATCAAAAACTTAGGCGTAATCCAACCGGTTACCTTAAGAAAAGACGGCGAGAAATTCGAAATCATATCTGGGGAAAGACGTTACCGTGCGAGTAAAATTGCCGGACTTCCGACGATTCCTGCCTATATTCGTTTAGTCAACGACCAGGAGCTTCTGGAAATGGCTCTTGTTGAAAATATTCAGAGAGAAGATCTTGATGCTATCGAGATTGCTTTAACGTATCAGAGACTTTTGGACGAGATCGGTCTTACCCAGGAAAACCTGAGCCAGAGAGTAGGAAAGGACAGAAGTACCATTACCAACTCCATCAGATTGTTGAGACTGAATCCGGATATTCAGAACGCCATCAGAAGCGGTGAGATCTCTGCCGGACACGGAAGAGCCATCATCAGTCTTGAGAGTGAAGAGCATCAGCAGATCCTATTTGACCTGATCATCAAAGAAAAACTCAATGTACGTCAGGCTGAACAGGCTGCGACTGCATTGAAAAACCCTAAATCACCGGCAGCGAAAAAAATAAATGCTGAACTTTCCAACAATTTTAAGAAAGCCCAGAAAACAATCGCTGATATTTTAGACGTAAAAGTAGAGATCAAAACCTCCGGAAACGGTAAAAAAGGTAAAATTGTCCTGGACTTCAAAAATGAAGAAGAACTGGAGTATATTTTATCCCATATTAAATAATGAAGAAAATACTTTTCACATTTTTTTTGTGCACTTTTGCTTTCGTTTATTCGCAGGTAGTTCCCGGCGATACTGTTCGTATAGGACCACTTCCGAAGGATAGTGTAGCTGTGATCACACAACCGGCAAAGACTGCAAAACCCGTAAAAACAGAAGCCAAGATTATAGAAGATCTTGAAAATGCAAACGGACCCACAAAGAAAACCATTAAACTTAATCCTACAAGAGCCGGACTGTATTCTGCAGTATTTCCGGGGCTTGGGCAGTATTATAACAAAAGGTACATCAAAATTCCAATTGTTTGGGGTGCTGTGGGGGCTGGTATTGGATATACACTATGGAGCAATAATCAGTACAAAAAGTACAGAGAATATTACGTGGCAAAACTTAACGGAACACCTAATGAATTTGTAGACAGTCACCCGTGGCTTGATAAAAAGGCTTTTGGAAATGCCCAGGACAGATATAAAAGACAGCGTGATTATGCGATTGCCATCACAGGTCTTATTTATATCCTGAACATTGTAGATGCCGTGGTAGATGCCCATCTTTACGAAAGCCGCCATGACCCGGATCTTAGTTTTAACCCTACGGTCATTCAGGATCAATATGGGTTTTCTACTCCGAAAACAGGCTTAAGTTTAAGCTATAGATTTTAAAACAGAATTTTAATAAAAGTTGATATGAACCGTAAGGTTGATACCATAATCATAAATAAGATATCACATGAGAATAGCATTAGTTGGATACGGTAAAATGGGGAAGATCATTGATGAGATCGCACAAAAGCGAGGTCATGAAATCGTAGCCCGCCTGAAAGAAACTCCAACCGCTGAAAATCTTAATAATCCGGACGTAGCGATCGAATTTTCATTACCTGAAGTGGCTTATGATAATATCAAAGCATGTCTTGAACATAAAATCCCGGTGATCTGTGGTACCACAGGCTGGCTGGAGAAAAAAGAAGAGGTTGAAAAAATAGCTGTAGACAACGACAGTGCATTCTTATACGGGTCCAATTTTAGTTTAGGCGTAAATTTATTTTTTGCTTTGAACGAAAAAGTAGCCGATATCATGAAAAATGTGGATGAATATTCATGCCAGCTGGAAGAAATTCACCATGTACACAAAAAAGATGCTCCCAGCGGGACAGCAATTTCTATCGCTGAAGGAATCATCAAAAATAATCCTAAATTTAATGCATGGAAACTGGAAGAAACCCAAGGTAAGGAATTGGGAATTTTCGCCATCCGTGAAGATGAAGTTCCTGGTACCCACAGCGTTTATTACAAAAGTGAAGTAGACGAAATTGAAATAAAACATACTGCCTTCAACAGAAACGGGTTTGCACTCGGAGCTGTGGTCGCTGCAGAATGGATTAAAGATAAAAAAGGAAACTTCACAATGAAAGACGTTTTGGGGCTTTAATTTGTAACAAATTCTTTAAATTGCAGACCAATACAAAGGAAATGATGACTAGTAAATTATAAATAGCAAAAAGCTGTAATCATTTATTACTCATCATTTATCATTTATATATTTAGAATAGGCACAGAAAAAACTATGAATTATTTTTTAACTTATACAGTATATGTTCTCATTTTGTCTGTACTGATGGGGATTTCCACTTGGAAACTGTTCAAAAAAATGGGGCACAGTCCCTTATTTGCATTTATACCTTTCTATAATTATTTCATTATTTTAAAGGAAACAGAGCATCCGAAATGGTGGGTAATCCTATCCTATCTGCCGATAGTAGGGCCTATTATGATGTCTGTTTTCCATGTTTATCTGATGAGAAAATTTGGAAAAACTCTTTTTCAGCAACAACTTCTTACGGTCATCCTTCCATTTATTTATATGGCTACGGTAAACTATTCCAAAAATGTGGAAATAGAGGATGAAAATGCCAATGAACTGTTCATTACAGATGAAGAGAAAAGCGCAAAAAAGAAAGATACATTCATAGGATCCATTACTTTCGCAGTAGTTTTCGCAACCATTATCCACGTTTTTGTGACACAGCCATTTGGAATTCCTACAGGATCAATGGAAAGAACACTTCTTGTAGGTGATTTCCTTTTTGTGAACAAGTGGAGCTACGGTTACAGAATGCCAATGCGCCCTGTAGCAATACCATTCCTTCAGGGAACCATTATGGATACGGGACAGAAAGGAAATCCAAAAGATGATCCGAAATCATATGTTGATGGAATAAAACTTCCATACACAAGAATTTTCCAGTTCGGAAAGCCACAGAAAAATGATGTAGTGGTATTCAACTATCCTAGAGATTCCGTGCATACAGCGATCGACAGAAAAGATCCTTACGTTAAAAGATGTGTGGCTACGGCCGGGGATACCTTTGAAATGAGAGCCGGAAGACTTTTCGTCAACGGAAAACCTGAAATGGTGTTAGGTGATCAGGAAGTACAGCACAGATACATTGTGAATACAGGAAGTCAATTGGATATTCCTGCATTATATAACACTTACGGATTCTTACCGGTACAGGAAATCCAGGGTGAGAAAGGATATATTTATGCTTTCCAGGGACTGACAGACAAAACGGCCAAAGAAATCAAACAGCTTCCTCAGGTTATTGACATGAAAGAGGATATTACGCCAAAAGATGAAGCAGCAGTATATTACAGGGACGAAGCCAAAACAAAAATAGATACCACACAATCTATCTTCCCGATCAACCAGCCTTGGAATCAGGATTGGTACGGACCGCTGAGAATTCCTAAAAAAGGAGATATTGTAGCCGTTAATAATGAAACGCTTCCGTTATACCAATGGATTATTTCTGACTACGAGCACAATAAGCTTGAAAAAAAGAACGGAAAAATTCTTATCAACGGACAGGAAACAAACCGTTACACCATTCAGCAGGATTATTACATGATGGTGGGAGATAACAGAGACGCTTCACTGGATGCAAGATTCTTTGGTTTTGTTCCGGAAGAGAACATCGTAGGAAAGCCTATGTTTACGTGGATGAGCCTTCAGGGAGCATTCAAAGACAGCAGCTCTACGTATCAGGCTCCGTTCAAGATCCGTTGGGACAGAATGTTTAAGGCAACCAATACAGGAGAAGCCAACAAAACTTCATACTGGTGGGTGGCTGCTATTATTCTTTTATTATTCTTCGGATGGGAATATTTCATGAAATTATTCGGAAAGAAGAAAAAGGAAGAAGAGATATAATTTAATCTAAAACTTAAAGATAAAATGAAGTATTTGAAAAAATACTTCATTTTTTAATATGATGAATATGACAAATGTATTATTGCCGGTATTTTATATGCCCCCGATTTCATGGTTTTCAGTGTTTTTGAATCCTGAAAACGAGATTGTATTTGAACAGTTTGAAAATTTCCCCAAACAGACCTACAGAAACAGGACCAATATCTATGGGGCCAATGGAAAGCTTTCTTTAATAATTCCCATCAATCATAACGGTAAAAGAGAGTTTAAAGATACGGAGATCTCCTACAGGGAAGACTGGAGAAATCTGCATTGGAAATCCATCAAAACTGCCTACCAGAGCTCGCCTTATTTTGAATATTACGAAGATAAATTCAGGAAAATATATGATCTGAAAGAGACATTTCTTCTGGATTTTAATCTGAAAGGATTGGAAATTATACAGCAGATCCTTAAAACAGAAAAGGCACAGTCTTTGAATGAAGAATATATTAAAAATCCTGAAAGTATTAATTTCAGAGAAAAATTCTCGGCCAAACATCCTTCTGAGTTTCAGATGGAAAAATACTACCAGACCTTCTCAGACAAATTAGGATTTTTAGAAGATTTGTCGGTTTTAGATCTTATTTGTAACAAAGGCCCTGAATCTCTGACTTATATAAAAAATATTAAACAATCATATTAACATGAAATCGCCGTTATCAGGAAAATAATCCTGTCAAAATGGCGATTACATACGACTAAAAGTAAATATCAACATATGAAAAAGGTATTATTAGCAGCTGTTTTTCTGACAGGTTTTAGTTTCTCTTATGCGCAGGAAGCTCAGGCTAAAAGCGTTGATCCGAAAGAAGATAAAGATCTTATGACCTGGTATCATAAAGATTTTTCAACATCAAAAGTTTATGGTGTAAATACGGCAAACGCTTATAAATATTTAGAATCCAAAGGTCTTAAGCCTAAAACTGTTGTAGTAGGAGTTTTAGACAGTGGTGTTCAGGTAGATCACCCGGGTCTTGTGAAAAACGTGTGGTCAAATCCTAACGAAGTTCCGGGAAATGGAAAAGATGATGATGGAAACGGATATATAGATGATGTACACGGTTGGAACTTTATCGGAGGGAAAAACGGCGACATTGATATCGATAATATGGAGGTAACAAGAGTAGTGGCTAAATATAAACCTGTTTTCGAGGGTGATGATTCTGCAAAAAACAAAGCAAACCAGGCAAAAATGCCGGAGGAATTTGCGATGTACATGAAATCCAAAGAGCTTTTCAATAAAAAAAGTATTGAAGCAAAACAGAACCTTCAGACCTATACGATGATCAACAGTATCATCCCCAATATGGTAAAATTATTGGGAGGTAAGCCTGTAACTGCTGAAACATTAGCAGGAATTAAACCTCCAACAGACCAGAAAGATGCTATTGCAATGCAGGTTCTCGGACAGGTTTCTCAAAGCCCTGAATTCAAAGGAAAATCTTCTGCAGATTTTGAAAAACTGATGAAAGAGCAGATGAAAGAAGCCATCGATCATTATGCACCGCAGTCTAAGCAGTACGACCTGAGCTATGATCCTAGAAAAGAAATTGTAGGGGATAACTATGATGATTATTCTGAAAAAAGCTACGGAAACAATGACTATGAAGGACCTGATGCAGAACATGGAACACACGTTGCAGGTATCATTGCAGGTCTTCCGCAAGGTAAAGAAATACAATACGGGGTAGCTTCTAAAGTAGCTAAGATCATGTCTGTAAGAACTGTTCCAAACGGAGACGAAAGAGATAAAGATGTAGCGAACGCGATCAGATATGCAGTAGATAACGGAGCTAAAGTGCTAAACATGAGTTTCGGAAAACCTGTTTCTCCTGGGAAAAATGTGGTTTGGGATGCTTTTAAATACGCTGAAGACAAAGGAGTTCTTTTGGTTAAAGCAGCTGGTAACGAAAATGAAGATGTAGCAGAGCACCTTGCTTTCCCTACAAACTTTAAAAACGTTACGGATGAGAAACCGTTTGTAACGAATGTATTGGTTGTAGGAGCCAGCACGAACAGAAATAATGAACTAAGAGCATCTTTCTCTAACTATAATAAGAAAATGGTTAACGTTTTCGCTCCAGGAGAAGAGATCTATTCTACAGTACCTAAAAACGAATATAAATATCTTCAGGGAACTTCTATGGCATCACCTGTAGTAGCAGGAGCAGCGGCCGTGTTATTGGCCTATATGCCAAATCTTAAGCCTGATCAGATTATTGAAGCACTTGTAAAAAGCAGCAACCTGAGCTCAGAGAACAAATTTCCTGAATATTCTCAGGCCGGAGGCGTTATAGATCTGCAGAAAGCAGCAGAGTATGCGTACACGAATTTCTACAACGGGAAAACTTCACCAACAAAGAAGCCTGCGAAATCCGTAAAAAAGGCTGTTAAAAAATAATATATCTCCCTGTATATAAGGAGAAACCATTTAAAGTCCGAAATTTTCGGACTTTTTTTGTTTTTATTTTTCAATTTGGCACGGTTTTTTGTAACTTTATAAATAACAAAATAATAAACAACAAAATGAAAAAGTTACTACTTGCAGGGATGATTGGAACATCACTTTTTGCAGTGTCTTGTTCCTCAGTGAAAAAAGCAGAAACATCACAAAACCAGAGAGTTGAGTATCTTAAATTAAAAGGCGACTGGCAGATTGTCAGCGTTGATTATGAAAAAGGATTCAAGATCAAGCCTTTTGACGAAGGTGCAGATGCTCAGTGTTTTGTAGGAAGTCATTGGAGATTAATTCCCAATAATTACACCGGTGCCTATACTTTAAATGGAGGTGGAGCTTGCCCAAGCATTACCCAGCCTATCAAATTTGAAGTAAAAGACGGCAATACTTTCATGTTCAAAAAAATCGCTGAGGGAACTAAAGCTAAGCAAAACCTTGCAGGATATTCTTTAACGATTACCAACCAGTCTACAGATCAGTTTTCACTTGTACAAAGCGTTCCTTTCGATGGAAACACAGTACAGGTTGTTTACAATTTCCAGAGAACAGGAATGAAATAATTTATCAACATAAAAGATCAAAAAAATGAAATTTACTAAAACATATATAGGAGCCCTTTTCTTATCATCAGCATTATTATTAACCAGTTGTGAAGCTGTTCAGAATTCTAACCACCAGCAAAGAGGTACAGCAGTAGGTGTTGCATCAGGAGCTGTAATCGGAGGTATTTTAGGAAATAATGTAGGAAGTGGTAAAAACTCTGCTTTAGGAGCAGTATTGGGAGGTATTATCGGTGGTGTTGCAGGTAACGTTATCGGTAACAAGATGGATAAGCAGGCTAAGCAGATTAAAGAAACTTTACCGGGAGCTGAAGTAGAAAGAGTAGGAGACGGTATTAAAATTACTATGAACGAAAGTATTGTAAACTTTGCGTTTGACTCTTCAAACTTAACTTCTGTTGCTCAGACCAACCTTAACAAATTAGCTCAGGTTCTTGCTGATAACCCAGATACGAACATCAATATCTACGGTCATACAGACAGCAAAGGTGCAGATGCTTACAACCTGTCTCTTTCTCAGAGAAGAGCAGATGCTGTAAAAGTTTACTTATCTGGAAAAGGAATCGCTTCTGGAAGAATGATCACAAAAGGTGAAGGTGAATCTATGCCCGTAGCCAGCAATGATACTGAAGAAGGAAGAGCTAAAAACAGAAGAGTGGAATTTGCCATTACAGCTAATGAGAAAATGATTAATGAAGCCAAGCAAGGGCAGTAATTAATTTAATTATATAAATATTTTCGTAAAAGACCGCCCCGGCGGTTTTTTTTGTATTTTTATGCTATGAATTTTGAATTTGCTATTTTTGTAACTGAATTAACATAAATGAAGAAATATCTTAAACTCCTCCGGGTGGAGCAGTGGGTAAAAAACCTGTTTGTTTTTGTTCCTCTGTTCTTTTCGGGAAACATTACAAATATAGATTTACTTAGCAAAAGTATCTTTGCGTTTATTATCTTTTCCCTTGCAGCAAGCGTAGTCTATATTCTTAATGATTATAACGATATAGAGGCAGACCGTAAACATCCTGAAAAAAGGAGAAGACCCCTCGCAAGCGGTGCTATTTCAAAACCAAAAGCTTTAAGCATTCTTACAGGACTTATTATTGTTGATATAGCGCTGGTATTCGTTGCTCAGCTTTATTTTCAGGAAGCTTTATGGAAATTTGCAACGATCATCGGACTTTATATTGTGATCAATCTCGCCTATACCTTTAAACTGAAACACGTTCCGATCATTGATATTTTTATCATTGCTACAGGTTTTGTACTGAGAGTTTTAGCGGGTGGTTATATCACCGGAATAGGCATCTCGCAATGGGCGATCCTGTTGACTTTTGTACTGGCTCTCGTTTTAGCCATCGGAAAAAGAAGAGGAGAATTGATCAATGCGCAGGTTTCAGGAAAGACAAGAAAAGCTCTGGACGGCTACAATGTTCAGTTTGCGGATATTGCCCTTTCTATTTCGGTTACGCTAGCTATCGTCTGCTATCTGATGTTTACACTTTCACCTGAGGTGCAGGGAAGATTTCATCAGAGGGTTTTCTACACCGTGATATTTGTAGTCTTTGCTTTTCTACGATATCTACAGCAGACTTTGGTATACAACAGAACAGAATCTCCTACAAAAATTGTCTACAGAGACCGGTATATCCAGGTGACTTTAGTGCTTTGGGTAGCCGCATTTTTAATCCAGATTTATTTTAAAAAATGAAGCCGAATTTCACACAAAAAGTTACTAACTGGGGAAATTTCCCGGTAGTGGAAAAAGAAATGAGATCTGAGGACAGCTTCAAAAGAATCAAGGAGTTCGTACTTAATCACAACGAAATTATTGCCAGAGGAAACGGAAGATGCTACGGCGACGCTTCCCTGGGAGAAACCATATTTTCTACCAAAAAATTAAATAAATTCATCAGTTTCGACCGTCTCAACGGGGTAATAGAATGTGAATCCGGAGTGCTGCTTTCAGATGTACTTGAAATTGCAGTTCCTCAGGGATATTTTCTGTATGTAACACCGGGAACAAAATTTATTTCCGTGGGAGGAGCCATTGCTTCAGATGTTCACGGGAAGAACCATCACGCGGAAGGTTGCTTTTCAGAATATGTGATCGAGTTTAAGCTAATGACCGAAAGAGGAGATATCATCACATGTTCCAGAGAAGAAAATTCGGATAAATTCTGGGCCACTATTGGTGGAATGGGACTTACCGGAATTATTCTTACCGTTAAATTTAAACTTAAAAATATAGAATCCGCCTACATTCGCCAGGAAAGCATTAAAGCAGAGAATCTGGATGAAATTTTCAGACTCTTTGAAGAAAGTGAAAACTGGACGTATACGGTAGCGTGGATAGACTGTCTTCAAAAAGGCAAGAATTTAGGAAGAAGTATTCTGATGAGAGGAGAACACGCCTTTCAGCATGAACTTCCCCAAAACCTGGCCAATCAGCCCTTAAGACTGAAGAAGAAATTTCAGCCTACGGTTCCGTTTTACTTTCCGGGTTTTGTTCTGAATGCACTGACTGTAAAAATATTCAATCTGCTGTATTATAAAAAGCAGACTAAGAAAGAAGTGAAGACTTTTATAGACTACGAAACCTTTTTCTATCCGCTCGATGCCATCACCGATTGGAATAAAATTTATGGAAAATCAGGATTTATTCAATATCAGATGGTGATTCCGAAAGAAGCAGGAAAAGAAGGAATGAAACAGATCCTTGAAACCATTGCAGCAAGCGGAAACGGATCATTTTTAGCGGTTTTAAAGCTCTTCGGGAAAAACAATCCAGAGGCTTACAATTCATTCCCTTTCGAAGGTTATACGCTGGCCCTTGACTTTAAGGTGAATTCAAAACTGAAAAAACTGGTAGAAAAATTAGATGATACCGTACAGCAATTCGGAGGTAGGATTTATCTTACGAAGGACAGCATGAGCAGGTCTTCACTCACGAATTACCTTAAAAATATTCAAAGTTCAAAATTTGTGTCTTTACAGCACAAAAGAATCATAAACAACAATTCATAATGATAGTTCTGGGAAGTACGTCTGAAGTGGCGCAGGCTTTTGTGGAAAAGGCTCTTCAGGAAGGAGAAAAGTTTGAAAAAATATACCTTTTCACTTCAAATAAAGAGACAACGGAAAGATTTGCGAGACACATTGATGTCAAATTTCTGCAGCAGTCTGAAGTGATCGAAATTGATTTGATGAAAGAAATTGATTACAATTCATTTGATCATGTCAGTTCAAATGTATTATTTTGTGCCGTGGGATATTTGGGAGACGGGACTGAGGAAGGTCTTTATGACAACAGGAATACAGACAGAATCATTACCATCAATTATTCAAAACTGATTCCTGTGATGAACTATTTTGCACAGAAGTTTGAAAGCAGAAGATCCGGAACCATTATAGGGCTCTCGTCGGTAGCCGGAGATCGCGGTAGACAGAGCAATTTTATCTATGGTAGCGCAAAAGCGGCTTTTACGGCTTATCTTAGCGGTCTTAGAAATTATCTTTTTGAGAAAAAAGTACATGTTCTTACCGTCAAACCGGGCTTTATGGCGACGAAAATGACGGAAGGTCTGCCTTTAAATCCTAAATTGACTGCAACTCCCAAACAGGCAGCGGCATGCATTTATAAAGCATTCAAAAAGCAGAAAAATGTGGCATATGTTTTGCCGGTTTGGAGTGTTATTATGATGATTATCAGGAATATACCTGAATTTATATTCAAAAAATTAAAGCTTTAGTAAACATGAAAAAATTGTATTGTTTTGATTTTGACGGAACCCTGACGTACAAGGATACAATGTTTATGTACCTTAAATTCTACGATTCTACAAAATTCCGGATACAGTTTTTAAGACACGTTCCTCTTTTTATTTTGCTGAAACTGAAACTTGCAGAAACCGAAAAAGTAAAGAAAAGCTTTATCGGATCTATTCTGAAAGGACAGACTCAGGAAAAGATTGAAATGAAATCTAAGCAGTTTTTTGAGCAGCACTATCCCAAAATCGTAAGGGAAAACGCCCTTGACTTTATACAAAATATCGATAGGAATAATACACAGAGTTTATTGGTAACCGCCTCGCTGGATATCTGGGTAAAACCTTTCGCCGAAGAACTGAAAATGCAGCTGGTATCCACACGTGCAGAGTTTAAGAATGGTGTTTTCACAGGGAATTTTATAGGTAAAAACTGCAACGGAAAAGAGAAACTGATCAGAATAAAAGCTGAAATTCACGACTCTAAGTACGATAAAATAATCGCTTTCGGAGATACTTCCGGAGATCGCCAGATGCTTAAATGGGCAAATGAAGGTCATTACCAATTTTTTCACTAATTTTGGATGGTAAAAATGTAAAAATGAAAAGACTGCTTATTGTATGTACCGCAATCTTACTGAGCTGTACAGCTACGCCGTCTCAAAAGCCGTCAGGGATGCAGGAAAATGCAGATCTGCTGGTTTCTGAGCCGCAGGGTGGTACAGATGAAGCTGGATTTACTATTATTAAGAATGAACAGGAATTCCGCAATGCCATCAAAGGCAGTTTCGGTCTTATCGATTTGAAAAAAGAGCCATCCGTCAACTATCCGAAATTTCCAAGAAACAAAAAAGTGGTTTTGTATCATATGGGACTTTTCAGATCCGGTAGCCACAGAATTACCAGCATCAAAAACGTATCTGTAAAAAATAATATCCTGTACGTGGAAGTTCCGGCTACAGCATCAGGCGGAATGGAAATTCAGGTACTTTCAAATCCCTGGTTTATTTTTGCCGTTCCTTCAGATTATCAGTTTACCTCAGTAGAATTAAAATATTCCAATTAAAAATGAACAAAATATATTTAGATAACGCTGCGACGACCCCTTTGGCAGAAGAAGTCATAGATGCAATGGTGAGCACCATGAAGATGAATTTCGGAAATCCTTCTTCTACCCACAGTTTCGGTCAGGAAGCAAAAATCCTTATTGAAAATGTAAGAAGACAGATTGCAGACTATCTTCATGTAAGTCCTGCGGAGATTATCTTTACTTCGTGTGGAACAGAATCGAACAATATGATCATCAAGTCCAGTGTGGAGCATCTTGGTGTAGAAAGAATCATCAGTTCTCCGCTAGAGCACAAATGTGTTTCTGAGAGTATTCTGGATATGAAAAACAGAAAAGGGGTAGAAGTGGTTTATATTCGACCTAATGAAAAAGGAGATATTGATCTTAATAAACTGGAAGAATTATTAAAAGCTTCTGATAAAAAGACATTGGTAAGTCTGATGCATGCCAATAATGAAATTGGAAATATCGTTGATATTAAAAAAATTGCAGAATTATGCAAAGCGAATAATGCTCTTTACCATTCCGATACAGTGAAGACCATGGCCCACATGGAATTTGATTTTTCAGATATCCTTGTAGATTTTGCTTCTTGCAGTGCTCATAAATTCCATGGTCCGAAAGGAATTGGCTTTGCTTTTATTAGAAAAGCTACCGGTTTAAGAGGAATTATTACAGGTGGTCCTCAGGAAAGAAGTCTGAGAGCAGGAACAGAAAATGTTGCCGGTATCGTTGGTTTAGGTAAGGCTTTAGAGCTTTGCACCAACAATATGGAGTCTTATGCTGCTCATATCAGAGAAATAAAAGAATACGCTATTGAAAAATTATCTGCAGAGGTTCCGAATATTAAATTTAATGGAAGAAGCGGGGAAATGGATCACAGTGTTGACAGTGTTTTAAGTGCCTTACTTCCGTATAAAAATCCATTGATAGGTCTTCAGCTGGATATGAAGGGAATTGCGATCTCTCAGGGCAGCGCATGCTCTTCGGGAGCGTCCAAACCTTCGATGGTGATGATGATGGTGCTTTCTGAAGATGAAATGGATCATTGTACGCCATTACGTATTTCATTCAGCCATATGACGACCAAGGCAGAGATCGATGCTCTGGCAGAAGCTTTGAAGGAAATTTCAAAAGATTATGCTATAGAAAAAACAAATGTTGAGCATAGATAGTCTTATTGCGTAAAAATCGTAATTTTGAATATCCAATTAGGGATAAATAAGAAAATAAATATTAATTTAAATAAAAGAAACAAAATGGCTTTAGAAATTACGGACAGCTCATTTCAGGAAACGGTTTTAAAATCAGATAAGCCGGTATTGGTAGACTTTTGGGCAGTATGGTGTGGACCATGCAGAACTTTGGGACCAATCATCGAAGAAGTAGCATCAGATTTTGAAGGAAAAGCAGTGGTAGGAAAAGTTGATGTAGACAACAATCAGGAAATTTCAATGCAGTATGGCATCAGAAATATCCCTACAGTTCTGATTTTTAAGAACGGTGAAGTGGTTGATAAATTAGTAGGTGTGACTCCAAAGGAGATTATCGCTGAAAAATTAAGCGCACACTTGTAAAAAATAACTTTGATAATGAAGGCCTTCCGTTTTTGGAGGGCTTTTTATTGGGAAATAATTTGCAGGTAATAAAAAAAGTTGTAGTTTTGCAATCACAAAAAAGAAACAACGTTCTTTACAACAACAAAAAATGATCCGGTAGTTCAGCTGGTTAGAATGCCGCCCTGTCACGGCGGAGGTCGCGGGTTCGAGTCCCGTCCGGATCGCAAAAGTTTTTCAATTTACTTTTAAAAAAATTAGATCCGGTAGTTCAGCTGGTTAGAATGCCGCCCTGTCACGGCGGAGGTCGCGGGTTCGAGTCCCGTCCGGATCGCAGAAGTTTTTATTCAATTTCTTTTAAAAAAAAATTGATCCGGTAGTTCAGCTGGTTAGAATGCCGCCCTGTCACGGCGGAGGTCGCGGGTTCGAGTCCCGTCCGGATCGCAGAAGTTTTCATCAATTTACTTTAAAAAAATTGATCCGGTAGTTCAGCTGGTTAGAATGCCGCCCTGTCACGGCGGAGGTCGCGGGTTCGAGTCCCGTCCGGATCGCAAGATCTTTAAAACCCTTTCAATTATTTGAAAGGGTTTTTGTTTGCATACCTATCGCCCGACCTAAGGAATAAGTTCTATCAGTGAAATCAGGATATTCAGCGGAATTAAATTTTATGGAAACTTCATTTTGGCTCTCGCAGATTATGCAGATAACGCATATTAACAAAAAGTAAAAACTTGCACACCTGATTAATCTTCAGGAAATTTAAAATCATGTGATTTGTATTCATTCCCTTCATCAGAATCAATGAAATTGATTCAGCCTTTGCCTCCCTTTATAAAACATGATAATAATTTTCTTTGCGTGAAAAAATAAACCTTATCTGCTGACCAGGTTTTGCGCATGACCTGCTTTTATCCGATGATTATCTCCTCAAGTATCCTTTCTATGAAACAATATACTCTACAATAGCCTCACAATGTATTTTTGTCGTATCAAAAACAGGCACACTAAAATCATCCTGACTGATGAGCATGGGAATTTCCGTACAGCCCAGAATAACGCATTCGGCACCACGACTGATCAATTCTTCTACAATGGAAATATAGCGGGCTTTGGTTTCGGGATTAATGAATCCTACTCCCAGTTCATCTTTTACGGTATGCTGGATATAATCTCTTGTTTCCTGTTTTTCCGGGATCAGTACTTCCAGTCCGTATTCCTCAAGTTTACTTTTGTAGAAATCCATTTCCATCGTAAACTTTGTTCCGATTAGACCAACTTTTGTAAGTCCGGCTTTCTGTATGGCTTTTGCCGTTTCGGTACCGATATGGATAATCGGAAGCTGTATGGAATCCTGAAGTTCGTCTGCAAAGAGATGGGCTGTATTGGCACAGAGGACAATGCTGTCTGCTCCTGTGTTTTTAAGGTGATTGCAGGCGTTTAATAATAATTCGAAGGAATTTGTCCACCCTTTAGCCTGAAGGTCTCCAAAATTCAAAGAATAGATCATGCATTCCGCGGCATTCAGTCCGCCCAGCCTGGCATTGACACCTTTATTGATGAATTGATAATAATCCAGTGTGGATACCCAGCTTATTCCGCCTACGAGTCCTATTTTTTTCATGAATGTGAAGATTTACAGTTGTTGACAAATCTAGATAAAAGTTTTCATTGTATCATGTGTATCTGTCGGGATACTGATCACTTCAAAAATTGATGCATTGGCTGAAACTTTCGTAGACTGCTCGGGTATATATATTGACTGAGTTTGAATTTTCGTTAAACACGTGTTCTGCTTTTTTAAAGGTCTGTAGTTTACTTATATGTTTTACTGCTATTTTTGTTCAGATAATCTGTCATATCAAATAATTTATTCGCAGTTTATTGCTACATTAGTGAAGCCCATAAACAGATTCAATGTCACAGAGAAAATTTATTCTGCTTTCCATCCTGAAAACAGGGGTTATTGCAACAGTTATTTCTACGGTTATTCTGATTATCTACATGATGATCACACAAGTTCCGCGTGATAATGAACACCCCAGAAACTGTGATATGAGCGGGATTGCCTATGGTCTTCTGATTGTTTGGATTCTGTCGTTGACTATTGTTTCCTTCAGCAGTCTTTTGTCTCTTTTAAAAAAGTTTCGGGGAAAAACGGAAAGATGGCTGTGCTGGTTTCTGCTTCCTGTATTGATCACCGGATATTTTTTCTTTGAAATTTCCGGCGGAAAGATTGATGGACAAGGAGTTGTGTTTTTATTAATCTCCAACCTTCCATGGTTTCTTCTGTGGGGAGTTTATTATTCCAGGTTTAATTCTAAATTGAAATAATTATTTACAACCTATAAGCCGATAAAGACAGACTATGAAAAAACTTTTTCTAATCTTTGTAATTGTTATTTCAGGGACTTTTCTGCACGCCCAGCCGATCACTTTAAAATATGTTTCTGCAATGAAAGAACTCAGGCTGAAGCTGTACTATGGGAATGGCGGGAAAGGAGCTTTTATACAGTATGAAGGGAAGAGAGAAATTATTCCGTTAAAGGTCAAAAGTTACAAACTGGACACCATTTCGCAAGGCCCCGGTCAGCCGGCCCATCATTATTTTGTATGGGATGAAATGGTTAACAGAAAACTTAGCGGAACCTATAAAATGATGCAAATGAATAATATTATTGTAGATCCTTCTTACATCAGAATACGGGATTTCACACATTTTGACCTTGAACTTGTGGAAGAAGAAGGAGATCCGGATGGCGAGGATAAATACCTGCTGCATGATGCCATAATCTCTTTTAATCATTTTTATAATAACAAGTTGCTGATCGAATATCCTGATGGGAAAAAAATGACAGCTGAACTTCCTTTTTCGGACAGTCCGGATCCAGTCCAGCAAAGCATTATTGAGGATTATAATTTTGACGGATACGATGATCTTGCTTTCACGATCCCCGATGCAGGAATGGGCGTATATCATACTTTTACCATTTACCTCTACAACCCGAAAACGAAGCGTTTTGATCTGTTCAAAGAACCGGATTACTCAAAGTCAGACTGTTCGTGCCTTTGTGATGTATCTGTAGACAAAAAAAATAAACTGCTGTACACCGGATGCAGAGGAGGAGCTTCGTGGCATCAGGATGCTTATCGTTTTGATAAAAATGGAACTTTGAAGTGGATAGGGACGAGGTAGCAGATATTAGGTGGCAGGTTCTAGGGATTAGGATTTATACCGAAGGTTGCAACTATGGTCTTTTGGTTTTAGTCAAGAGCTAAGAAGTAAGATCCCAGATATCAGATACGAACTAGCAACTATAACCCCGTATCCAAAAAACTCCCAAACCCGAAACCCGCATCCTGAAACTAGTAACTCTTAATTACTCTCTAACCCTGTATTCACACCAAAAAAATTACTGCCCAAAAGAACAGTAATAAGTTGGGATCAGCTGATATGATGCTTCAAACAATTTGTGGTTTTTTTCAGAAAATGAATTCTGTTATAGAGGAAGCTGATCTCTAAGGGCTGCTTTAATTCGGCCGCTGTTATTTATTATTTTCAGTCTGAATAGGCCCTCGTGGGCAGAATTATTTACGATAAAAACTTCATGGGCGAAATCTACTCTAACTTTGACCGAATCGTTCTTTGGCAGCTCCTTTATTTCATGGTTATTGATTGCATATTGAAGGGCGTCTTTCTGCGAAGGATTATATAAAATCACTTCAAGACTCTCTTTCGACGAGTTTTTAATTTTCAGATTTTTGTGAGCAGGTATTTTCCACTGATTGCGGTAAAGATGTCTGCCTTTGATAATTTGGAAAGAGGACAGGAGAATCATCAGGACTGTAGAAAAAATGAATAGGGGATAAAAACGGATACTTTTCATCTTTCGGGCTATTGATTTGTTTTTAGGTACAGAACTGAGGTTATTTTTCAGCAAAAGTATATCACTGTATTTTGATAACCACTACACTTTTGTGTAGATTTGCTTATGTGTAATAAATACTACACTTTTGGGTAGTGATTGTGTCAGTTTATTAAAGGATGTATGGAAGAAATAAACAGGTTTTTTAACGATAAAAATGATGTCCGCAATGATGCTGACATAGACCGCAGCCAGGTTGGGGACTATCTGGAAGCTATAAAAGCTTTTTCAAGACTCACATACCAGAGTCTGTATGTAATAGATTATCAGACCAGAGGTTTTGATTATGTCTCTGGAAATCCGTTATTCCTGTGTGGGAAATCATCAGAAGAAGTGAAAGCATTGGGTTACGCTTTTTATTTTCAGAATGTAAACCCTGAAGATGTGGAGCTTTTAATAAAGATCAATGAAGCCGGATTTGAGTTCTATGAAAATATTCCTGTAAATGAGCGAAAATTATATTCGATCTCTTATGATTTTTACCTGATCAATGGCAAAAAGAACATTCTTGTCAATCACAAACTTACCCCGATGTTCCTTACCGAAGAAGGGCAGATCTGGAAGGCATTGTGCATCGTTTCACTTTCAAATAGTACCACATCAGGGAATATTGTGATCAGTAAAGAAGGCTCAGAAGAAGTTTGGAAATATGATGTTGTTACCAAAAGATGGGAGAAAGAAGAAAAAATAAAACTTTCCCAGAGAGAACACGAAATCCTGAGTTTATACGCCAGTGGCTTGACAATCAATGAAATTGGAGAAAAACTGTTTATTTCTGCGGATACTGTAAAATTTCACCGGAAAAAGCTCTTTGATAAAATAGGCGTGAATAATATCGCGGAAGCCCTTTCTTACGCCCAAACCAATAAACTGCTGTAAAACAATATACTTCAATACCGTTTTTTTACGGTATTTTTTACAATGTCTTTTATGATTCAAATTTAGGTCTGATATTTGCAATGGGTAACCAAACTAAATGGCCTGTTTTATTTATGAAAAACATATCTGTGAGAAAAATATTTTTATATGCCTGCTTTAGCGTTGCAATGCTGGTTTCATGTAAGAAAGAAATTGAAAAAATAAGTGATACTTTTAAAGATACAGCTACCTCGTCAGAGACTCCGACTGTAGAAAAAGATTCCATCAAAAAAGATTCTGTGGTACAAAAAGAATCCGTTCCGCCGGCAATGCAGGAAAACGGTTTCTATAACGCTTTTGTCCTTCCAAAGGATAAAAAGATGAGAGATTCTGTATACGCAGCATTCAGTAAAAAATACAGCGAAAAGGAACGTTATGCGATTTTAGCATTAAACAGGCTTGATTCTAAAAATAGATTCAATGCGGATACTTTGGTAGTTCCTGCTAAAATAGATACAACGCTAATGTCTTATTCGCCGTTTCCAATGCAGCTGGATATATTAAGCGGCGTGAAAAAGTTTGTGATTTTTTCATATCCGATACAGGCTTACGGAGTATATTCTAACGGAAGTCTTGTAAAATGGGGACCAACAAGTATGGGAAAAAAAGCAGCGCAAACCACGCGTGGACTTACTTTTGCCAACTGGAAAAAGAAACTGTCGATCTCAACGGTGAGCAGCGAGTGGAAACTTCCTTATAATTTCAATATTCATAATATCGGAGGAATCGGATGGCACCAGTATGACCTTCCGGGTTATCCGGCCTCACACTCATGTCTGCGTCTGTTGATGAAAGATGCGCAGTGGTTATATTCATACGCAGATACCTGGATTCTGAATCCCGGAGGTGCTACTACAAAAGCAAAAGGTACTGCAGTAATGGTTTTTGGAGATTATAAATGGGGTGGAAGAAAGCCTTGGAAAAAGCTTTTGGATGATCCCAATGCCAATAATATTTCAGTAGAAGAAATGACCAAGCTTCTGGAACCCAGCGTTGACAGAATGCTGAAAGAGCAGGACAACAGAGAAAAAGTAGCAGATTCTATTAAAACGGCTAAAGCTATGGCTCCGGTTCAAACTGAAAAGCCTATGGAAGTTCCCGTTAATTAATTTTCTTTTCAAACTGTAAAGTAGATTCTTCAGCAAATCTTCTAAGCTTAAGCATCTCTTCCTTCCCCTTATGTTGCCCGAATCTGGCCGCTACATACGTAAGAAGAATACAGAATAACATCATAAATGAAGCGCTCAGGGCCCACGGGAACTCAGCGCTTTTTATCTGTCTTTCCACGTAGTACATGGTGAAAAAAGTCATCCAGAGAATTGAAAAGGAAAAATAAAGGAACATGAAGAAAGTCCAGACTGCAGAACTCGGCCCGAAGACGCCACGTATGACGGTCTCATCATCTTCCATTTCTATTCTTAAAGAGAGTCTGGGTTTCGAGTAATTGTCATATTTCGTTTCCACCCAGATTGTGGCTACTTCCTTGTTGATATTTCCTGAAAATTCTTCTTTATGCCCGGCAAGGTATTTTTTTAAGTTTTCCGCATATTCCTCTTTCGTAAGATGAGTAAACATCTTGAATCTCGGGCGGGTTCTTATCTTATCTATGGTGCTTTCTTCGGTTTTCATAGGCTATTCTTGATATGGGATAGGGTCTTCTAATACAAAATCAAAGGTCAGTTCCATATTTTTTCTCTGGACTACCATTGTGATGTTCCTTCCTTCCTCAGATTTCATCAGTTCCATGATTTTTTCCATGGTCATATCGGAGGTACGGCTTCCATTAATGATCATTACGCGGTCATCTTTTTTCAGGCCTGCTTTAAATGCTGGAGAGTCTTTTCTGATCCCTGCGATGGAAAATACGGGTTTTAAAGTAAATTTATACTGAAAATTGTTACCTACAGAAATTTCAGTGCCTACTTCGGATATTTTTTTAGGTTCGATTTTTACGCGGTCTTCATGCCATTCCAGTCCATCCTGCTTAAAGTCTAACCCGCTCATGTTAAAATGAAAAGGATCATCGAAATTTTTATTTTTTTTCAGGTAAATCTTTCCTGCGGTGTAGTCGAAAACAGTGGTAAATCTGCGGATAATTTCTCCACCCACGGATCCCTTTCGGTTGGAGACAAGGTTTACGTGCTGGATAGAATATTCATCGGGCATTGCTGTAAGAGGCATATTAAATTTGAAATCTCCCAGATAAAAATTATGGATCCGGCTCCTTTTACCATAAATATCTCCATTGAATCCGCGGCCCAGATAATCATCAATATTGGGTCTGTTGTACACAAAATCTTTGATCAGGGTAGGGAAGAGCCAGATGGCATCACTGTTTCCAAGATCGATCAGCAGTTTTGAACTTTTCTTTTCGTTGGTCATTTCTACATCTGCATGGATATAAGGTTTGTCCTTTTCTATCGTCATGGGCAGTTCCGTAAACTTTCTGAGTTTCTTCTTAAAAACATCAATATCCTGGTAAACCGTTATTTTTTTTGAGGTATAATCTATTGAGATCGGATGGTTTTTGAAAAAATGGTAGCCGATCACTCCGTTCACAGGAATTCCAATATGAGATGAGATGTTGAATTCTTCATCAATAACAATAAACAGCAGCATGGATATATTGATGAGATGATCACCTATTCTGGCGATATTACGATCCGATTTAAATCCGTCTATACTTACATTTCCTCCGAGGCCGGAAAATTTTATTTTCTCGATATTTTCTAATTTGACTTCCTTATTATCCAGGCTGAAAAGAATGGTTTCGGCAACACCTGTGTCCAGCATAAATGTAAGTTCGGCACCGTTGACGTTGATGGGGATAAAGATGAGATTGTTGATGAGCTTAAAAGGGATGACTACTTTTTTGGCATTCACGAGCTCGAAAGAGTTCTGGGCACTGAGAAAAATGCTGAAGAATAATGCCAGTAAAAGAAGCTTTAGTTTCATTTACTGAATTTAGTGAAATTATCGTTACTGTGCATAAAAAAACATTCCAAAGGTAGGAATGTTTGTATAAACTGCAACGGAGCAATATATTTTGATAAAATTAATGTAAAATAAGATTGGATGTTATTTGGAGAAGAATTCCATGAGATCCATATAATTTTTCTGGTTGACACCATGTCCGCTCATATATTCTCTGAAACTAAAATAACAGCTCAGGTCATAGAGAAGGTCAGCTGCCTTTCTTCCCCACTCAAGAGGAATCACCGCATCGTCTGTTCCGTGAGAGATGAAAAAACGAAGTCTTTCCAGTTTCTTTTTATCTTTAACGATACCGTCCAGCAGTTTTTCTTCAGGGTAGCTGCTCAGACAGGCGATATAATTAAACATTTCCGGATGCTTTAGTGCCAAAGCATAACACAGTATCCCACCCTGACTGAAACCACACAAATGCACCTTTCCTTCAATGATTCCGTAATGATTGACTACTTTCAGGATGTTTTCCAGTACGCCGTCCAGCGATTCCTTAGCCTGTGCAAGATCAATGAAATTTTCAGGACTATTGAAATCTATGTCAAACCATGAATACCCTTCAAACTGTGTGTCTCTGGGAGCTCTGAAACTTACGATAAGCCAGTCGGCAGGAAGGGTTTCCCTGAAGCTGAAAAGATCCTGTTCATTGCTGCCATAGCCGTGCAGCATGAAAAGTACAGTAGTATCTGGGGTGATATGTTCCGGTTCTCTTACTATATAATCTAAATTCATACGGCAAATATAATTAATAAATCACATTGTAGACTTCAAAACCGGAACGCGTATATCTATATTTAATATTGACCGGATGAAAGCGCAAATACTGACCGATCCTGCAATTATGCTTTTTGCTGATTTGATATTAATTGGAAATCTTTATTGGAAATTTTTCATAAAAGTTATTTTTATATTAATAAAAAACTTATATTTGAAACATTAAAAATCTATTTGGAGAAATGAAGCAATTTTACAAATCAAAAAGTTTACTTAGACTTTCTTTTTTATTCGTTTTATTATTTTCTGTAATTACGGTAGTGAATTCTTGTAAAAAGGATAACGATGACGAAGAGTTTGCAGATCACGTTGTTCAGTTTGAAGTAAAAACAACTACAGGTGGTGTTATCAGAGCAATTGTAACGCAGGTAGGAACCGTAAAGACTGATATTTTCGATCCGGTGGGAACTACTTGGACGAGCGGCGAATTTTTCGTGAATTCAAGCCAGGCACAGTTGAATCTTGATGCGAAGGCAGATCTTCCCAACGCAGATTCTGAACTGGTGATAAACCTTTGGATAGACGGAGAAATCGTAAGAACTCAAAAGAAGAAAGGAGCAGGTCCTTTGGTAGCTTCTATTGATTACAGCTTCTTAGAATTATAAAAATATATTTTCTATATATAATGAAACCGCTTTTAAAGCGGTTTTTTTATTTTATTCTTCGATCATATGATGCTGGATTGCCCGGTTGATGAGCTCAGTAGAATTCCTGGCCTGGAATTTTTGCAGCAGGTTCTTACGGTGTGTATCCACAGTAAGCGGACTTAAAAACAGCTCATCTGCAATCATAGCGCTTGTTTTCCCTTGGGCTACCATCTGGAGGATCTGTTTTTCACGTTTCGTCAGCCTGGGAACCGGCAGGTCATTTTGGGAAGGGCGGCTGATGATCTGTTTGGTTTCATTACAGAAAACAATATTTCCCGAAAGTGCCCCTTTGATGCATACTACAAGTTCGTCAATCGAAATGTTTTTCAGAAGATAGCCACTGGCTCCGTTTTGTATAGATTGCATGATAATGCTTCGTTCAGAACGGTTACTGAACATGATCACAGCTGTCTCCGGCGATATTTTTTTGATTTCCCGGCACAGTTCCGTTCCATTGGCATCAGGCAGCGTAATATCCAGAAGAATAATATCTACCTCGTGAGAACGGATAAAGGCGATGGTTTCGGATCCGGAAGTAAAGCTTTCTGATATATTGAAAAAGGGCTGGCTTTTCAGCATCATTTTCAGTCCTTCGATAACGATAGGGTGATCGTCTACGATGACAATATTAATTTTTTCATTCACCATGGGTATTGAGTTCGATGTTAATTGTTGTGCCCTGACTGTCTGAGCTTACCTCCATTTTTCCTCTAAGATAATTGACGCGGTTGTTCAAATTGTGGAAGCCCATACTTTTTGTGGTCTTTTCGGTGCCTTTTTCAAATCCTTTTCCGTTGTCTTCTACAGTGATCATGAAGTTTTCGCCGGATTGAGAACATTGAAGGAGAATATTACTCGCTCCGGAATGTTTCACGGCATTGGCAAGAAGTTCCTGTACAATTCGGTAAATATTAAGCTGAATCGTAAGCGGAAGGTCTTTGTCTATATTGATAGGCTGGAAATAAATATCCAGATCTTTACGGATATAAAATTCGCACAGGTCATTCAAAGCTGTTTCAAGACCGAAATTGAGTAGAGATTCCGGCATCAGGTTTCGGGCTACATGTCTGAGTTCGGATATGGAAAGATCAAGTTGGTCCAGGATCTTATAAAAATCCTTGTGCTGTTCAGTTTCAAGATGTGAGGATGACCAGGTGGAGAAATTGATTTTAACGCCTGCCAGCATCCCGCCAAGGCCATCATGAAGATCTTTTGCAATACGCTCCCTTTCTCTTTCTTCGCCTTCCAGAATAGCTTTCGTCAGCGCCAATTCTTCTTTCTGATTAATGTCTTCTATTTTTTGACGTAGGTTGATTTCTTTTTGTTCGGACAGTTTTTTATTGTTCCTGTAAATGATGAACAGGAATACGAGGAGGATCAGAATAAACAGCAGAAAAAGGCTCAGTATCCACAGATAGTAATTCTTTTTGTTGACCTCCATCTCCTTCTGGTTCTTTTCTGAATTCAGGAAAGCAATTCTCTTTTCCTTTTCAGAAGTATTGTATTTGGCCTCCAGTTTATTGATTTCGAGTTTGATATTTTCAGCATTCAGGCTGTCATTCAGTTTTGAATATTTTTTTTCCCAAACCAGAGCCTGACTGGGATTTCCCATGATCTCGTTGATATTTGACAAATTGCTGTATAGTATCTTTTTGTTGTTAAGATCCGTGGCCAGGGTTTTTTCAGCAAGAATTTCTTCTAAAAGATTCTTGGCTTCCGTATATTTTTTCTGCTTTTTGAATATATCATACTTATGAAAATAGAACATCTGCATCAGCAGCTTCTGATTGAATTTTTTAGTGTAAAACAACCCTTTTTCTATCGCTGCCAGTGCCTGATCATGACTTTGTTTGCTGACGTGATAGAGTGTTTTGCTGTAATAAAATAATGCATTGGACGAAGAATCAGGATAGGGAGAGATCATTTTCTCTGCTTTGTCAAGGAATTTTTTTCCGATGTCCGCTTTTATCTGGTAGCAGTAATTGTTTGTAATGTTGAGATAATTATAAAATAGCTCTGTAGAATGGGGAGCTGTTTTTTCAAGTATCTGAAGCGCTTTCATATTATAATTACCAGCCTTTTCAAATTCCGCGTTGTAAGTAAGCATTAACCCAAGCTGCGTGTACAGAAACCCTGTAATCTTGCTGTCACCATATTTTTCAGCCGTAGGAATACTTTTTTCAAGCATCACTTTAATTAAATAAGGATAGCCCTCCTTATTCTTTTGGGTAATACCGTAGCCATACCAGCATAAAGACTTGTAAAGATCAGCTTTTCCGGCCTTTAATTTTGAAAATTCTTCTATCGCTTTGTGATAGGATGTTGCTGCTTTATCCTTATTCTGATCCAGAAAATACTGTCCTTCGTAATAATAATATTTAGCAGCGTTCAACGGATCTTCTCTTCCCGATACCTTTCCATTTTCTAAATATTTTTTGCTGGCAACGGAATCAATATTTCTGTAATAATTGGATAGCAGAAAACAGGCGTCAGCCTTAGAAATCGGGCTCCTGGTATTTTTAACCGCAAACTCCAGACTGTCTGTGAATTTTTTCTCATTAAGCGGAAACAGCAGCTGAGCCTGCAGTACGAAGCCTGTCAGTAAGCATAAAAAAAATAATAGTCTCGTCATCATTCAATTTCACAGTAAAGGTTGAATATAAAGAAAAATTCAGGGACTAAAAATACCTAAAAACAGGTAGAAAAAATTACTTTTTTTTAAGGATTGTTTTCAGTTCCCCAGGCTGATAGTTTTGCAGAAGTCTTCTAACAGACATGAACACTAAACATTGAAAACGATAAATATATAATGAAAAAAAAGATCTTTTTACTGAGCTTAATTTCCTTTTTCGGAGTAATGAATGCCCAGAGAGTACAAAAGGGAGAAGCTCAGATGAATGTAGGGATTGGTCTTGCCAATGGATGGGGAATGCCCGTTTACGCAGGAGTTGATTATGGAATCCATAAAGACATCACAGTAGGTGCCGAAGGAAGTTTTTCCACAGAAAAATACTCGGGAGATGTGAAAGGCAGATGGATTTCGGTAGGATTGAACGGAAACTACCATTTCAATACGCTGTTGAAAATTCCTAACAAATTTGACGTATATGCGGGAGTAACCCTGGCTTACAATTCTTTTTCTTACCGCTACAAAGGTTCAGATTATGATTATTTAGGGGGAGAAAGTTCAGGAGTCGGTTTTGCAGGACAGGCCGGAGCCCGGTATTATTTCACAGATCATTTTGCAGTGAATGTAGAAGTAGGAGGAGGAAGCGTGGCATCAGGAGGAAAAGCCGGAATTTCGTACAAATTTTAAACACAAATTAATAGATTAAATCAAATGAAAAAATCAAAATTATACCAAACCATCCAATATACATTGGTCGTATTAGTAACTGCAGTCCTTCTGGGATTTTCAAGTTCATGCAGCAATGATGATGACGATGATGCGCCGGCAAGACAATCACATAAAGTTGTTTTTAAAGCAACAGCCTCAGCCGGAAGCAATATTGATGTGGCTGTTTATGGATATGACAGCACAATAACGACGGCATCAAGTCTTAGCGGAACTACATGGACGAGTCCGGAAATCACAACGCCTGCAGGTGCCGTAAACGTTAATGTTGGCGTGAACGCTACAGGTTCGTCTTCATCATCAACATTAAAAGTTCAGATTTATGTAGATGGAGAGTTGAAAAAAGAGGGAACTTCCAGTGGACAGGTACTTTCTGCCAGTGCCAATTACACATTTTAAAAACAGAACTTCTAAAAAGAATTAAAACAATCACCAGACACTTAAACATATCTTTTTTATAATAGTTTTTTCATGGCTCTTCAGAATCAATAATTGTGGTAAGAGCTTTTTAAAAGTGGTAACTTTCTCTACGAGAGCCGTGAACTCCTTTCACGGCTTTTTTTACTTAAGATAGATGATAACCCTGTTGAAAACTCTACTGAACATAGGTAGTGTTCTTCCTTGATATTCAATAAAAAAGAGACTGTCTCAGACAGTCTCTTTTGATTCTTATATGCTTGTATTCTTATTGAGCTTTTACAATAAAGTAGCTTTTCTTACCTTTTTGAAGCAGTAGGAATGTACCGTCAATAAGATCGCTTTCGTTCGCAGTATACGTCTCGTTTACTTTTTCTTTGTTTACAGAAATCGCATTTCCTTTGATTTCTCTCTGAGCCTCACTTTTAGACTTTAGGAAACCGGATTTTTCTGAAAGAAGATCTACAATGCTTACGCCAAGAACATCAGCTTTTGGAAGTTCTTTTTGTGGAACACCGTCAAAAACTTCAAGGAAAGTTTCTTCATCAAGGCTTACCAGATCTTCAGCAGTAGAACGTCCGAAAAGAATTTCTGAGGCTTTCAATGCTTTTTCATATTCTTCTCTGCCATGTACCCAAACCGTTACTTCTTCAGCCAGTCTCTTTTGAAGTTTTCTTTCATGAGGTGCTGTTTTGTGCTCTTCAATTAAAGCTTCAATTTCCTCTTTGGATAGGAAAGTATAAAATTTAATGAATCTTTCGGCATCATCATCGGTAGCATTCAGCCAGAACTGGTAGAATTTGTACGGTGAAGTTTTCTTTTTGTCCAGCCAGTAATTTTCTCCGCTTTCAGACTTCCCGAATTTAGAGCCGTCAGCTTTCGTGATCAAAGGAACCGTTAAGGCAAATGCCTCTCCCTGGGCCTTTCTGCGGATCAGTTCAGTTCCTGTCGTGATATTTCCCCACTGGTCAGAACCGCCCATCTGAAGCTTCACGTTATTATTCTGGTACAGGTGAAGGAAATCATATCCCTGGATCAGCTGGTAAGTGAATTCCGTAAAACTCATCCCTTCTGCACTGCCGTCTCCCGAAAATCTCTTTTTTACAGAGTCCTTCGCCATCATATAATTAACGGTGATGTTCTTTCCTACATTTTTAGCAAAATCAAGGAAAGAAATATTCTTCATCCAGTCGTAATTGTTCACCAATTCAGCTTTATTGGCACCTTCGCCTTCGAAATCCAAAAACTTTGAAAGTTGGTTTTTTAAACAGTCTACATAGTGAAGAAGAGTCGCTTCATCCAGCAGATTTCTTTCTGCAGATTTCCCTGACGGATCTCCGATCATTCCTGTAGCACCTCCTACCAAAGCAATTGGTTTATGACCGTGCTGTTGGAAATGGGCTAAAATTTTGATCTGAATAAGACTTCCGATATGCAAAGAATCAGCAGTCGGGTCGAAACCAATATATGCAGTAGTTACCTCTTTATTCAGCTGTTCATCGGTTCCTGGCATCATATCGGCAAAAAGACCACGCCATTTTAGTTCTTCTATAAAGGAATTCATCTATACTTTTCTTTAAAATTTTATGGTGCAAAGATAGTAAATTCAGGAGTATAGAGAATAGGTGCCGGAAGGTAAAAAAATCAGAGGATAAAAAGGCCTGTATAGCCCTTTGCCCTTTCATTTAAAAAAATTATATTTGTTAATAATGAACGACGAACAGCTATTCCTGCTTATTCAAAAGGCCAAAGAAAAGGACCAGAAAGCCCAGACCAAACTCATCAATGTTTTTTGGGTGGATGTTTTCTCTTTTGTCATGAAGAAAGTAAAAGATGAAAATGATGCAGATGAAATCACGGTGAATGTTTTTTCAAAAGTGCTGTCGAAACTGGATATGTACGACCCGCATTTTCAGTTTAAGACCTGGGTATTAACCATTGCCCAAAATACGGTCATTGATTTCTGGAGAAAAAGAGCCCGGGAAAACCAGGACCCGACTGAGAATCTTGATGAGGTTAAAAACCAGTTTGCAAAATCTCCTGAAGAGCTCATGATCTCCAATGAAGAACAGAAAAAGATCATTAAAACAATTGAATCCTTAGACGCCAACTACCAGGATATTATCAAATTAAGATTCTTCGAAGAAAAAAGCATCAAAGAAATTGCAGAAGAACTGGGAATTTCCGTTGCCAATACCAAGGTAAGGGTGATGCGTGCGAAAAAAGTTCTGGCAGAACTGCTCAAGAATAATGAGTTTGATGATAATTAGTCTGATTTCGGGTTTCGTGGTTTGTGGTACAAACCTGCGACTCAAATCAGTTTAATTTAAAGAGCTTAGTACAATCTTAATCGTTCAAAATTTTAAAGGTAGACTTCCTCCTTAGTCTTAGGAAGAATAATTTTTCTGGATTCTTTTTGATTTCTGTTCTGCAGATCGATCTTTAACCCCTTTTTAATATAAGTTTCCTGTTTGGATTTACCATATTCTTTAGTGTTCTCCACATCTTTTTTATAGTTGAGCTGGCCCGTAGAAAGATTAAAATCTACCTCTGCCCAATAATCTCCCGATCTGCCGGATTCCGAAGAATAACCGATCAGTTCAAAATGTCCGTTCTGAAACCGGTATTTATCTGTATAACCCCATTTCCAGCTGCTTCCCCCTGCCTGGGTGATGCTTAAAATTCCTTTTGAAATGCTTGTACTCTGGTACGGATCGCCCATCATGCCGCCGCCGGCACTTTCTAAAATCGCATTCCTTGATTTACTTAAAACCATCCAGGTTCCGCCACTTTTTTTCTGAATCTGAATCTCACGGATTTTACCCAGCTCACCTTCATCTTTGGTATTATAAATGACCACTCTTTCAGGAATTTGATCACCGTCCAGATCTCCTTCCACCGTTTCAATAATCTCCGAACCTGCGGGCTGAAGTTCTTTCTGGGCAAAACAAAATGTACTGATGATAAAGGATAGGGCAAAAAGAATCTTCTTCATATTTTAAATTTGGTTATTTAAAATTACAATTATATTCTGAATTAATGTTAATGAGGCTGGAAGCAGGGAGAGGGATGCTGGAAGATACTGCTTAATCAAACTTGTAACATTTACTTAAAAATTTGATGAAATAGCCTTAAGATTAATTAAACTGTGCTGTAGATTTGCTTTCGTCCTTAATAACCTCCCTCTTCCAGCTTCAAACTTCCTGACCTCATTAAAAACATAAATTTATATTATCTGTTCCATCAATTTTTCCATTAGATGGTTTCCATTAAAAATTCCTTAACTTTGAGCTTCAATTTTAGAGATGGAAAATTTAGTTCAAGATACTACCGTTCAAAAACCAAAGTGGATCCGTGTAAAACTTCCTACCGGAAAGAACTACAGGGAGCTTAGGACTTTGGTCGACAAATATAAATTAAACACCATATGCCAGAGCGGAAGCTGTCCGAATATGGGTGAATGCTGGGGAGAAGGAACGGCAACGTTCATGATCTTAGGAAATATCTGTACAAGAAGCTGCGGATTCTGCGGTGTAAAAACAGGAAAACCGCTTGACGTGAATTGGGATGAGCCTGAAAAAGTGGCGCGTTCTATCAAATTAATGAAGATCAAGCATGCTGTTCTTACGTCTGTAGACCGTGATGACCTGAAAGATATGGGTTCCATCCTTTGGGGCGAAACCGTGAATGCAGTAAGAAGAATTTCTCCGGGAACAACAATGGAGACGCTTATTCCTGATTTTCAGGGACTCACTAAGCATATTGACAGATTAGTGGAGGTAGCTCCTGAAGTGATCTCTCACAATATGGAAACTGTAAAACGTCTGACAAGAGAAGTGAGAATACAGGCTAAATATGAGCGAAGCTTAGAAGTATTGAGATACTTAAAAGAAGCGGGTCAGAGAAGAACAAAGACGGGAATGATGCTAGGTTTGGGCGAAACTAAAGATGAAGTTTTCCAAACCATTGAAGACATCAGAAATGCCAATGTTGATGTGATCACGCTTGGACAGTATCTTCAGCCTACCAAAAAACATTTGCCGGTGAAAAAATTCATTACACCGGAAGAGTTTGATGAGCTGGGAGACTTTGCAAGAAGTTTAGGGTTCAGACATGTAGAAAGCTCACCTTTAGTAAGAAGTTCTTACCACGCTGAAAAGCATATACACTAAAAAATAAAACCGCTATTTAGGGCGGTTTTTTTGTATTATTATTTCGATAGATTTTGATTTATCGATCTCTTGTGAATTGATATTTTTGCCCTCTTTGTATCATGAGCATTTTCTTTTCAGAAGGATTAAATTCCATGATGATCCCGGCAGGAAAATATTCAAATTTGTTTTCCCCGATTTTATCAAGAGTGAAAGAAGAATCACCTATAACTTCCGCTTTTAAAAATTGATCTCCATAAGATAGTTTTAGTTTAAAAGGAAGTTCGACCGAACTGTATGTCCCGGTATAAAGTTCTGCATGCATACCGTCTATTTGTCTTTCAGATTGTTTTCTTTTATTCTTATATAAAATATTTAGAAGATAATAAACAAAATCATCTTTGCTTAGGCGTTCTCCGTTTACTACGAGGGAAATGGCTGTTTTATTTTTAATATCAAACAAAACTATGCTGTGAGAGCCATACGTATCACCATAATGGCCAAATAATATATTACCGCCAAAAGAAAGATCTATCAATCCTCTTCCAAAAAAAGATTCGTCAGCAGGGACCATTTTTTCCAAAGATATTGTGCTGATGATTTTGCCTGCAAATAATTGAGAGATAAAGACATTAGTATCATACATTGTAGAGGCAATATCGCCAACTCCGATTACATTTTCAAAATAAAAATCTTTTACTTTTTTCCAGCCGTTTTCATAGCGGTAGGATGGAGCGATATTATTGTAATTATGATGATGAAAAGATGCAAAATTCTTGAGTTTAAGCGGTTTTATTATTTTTTCTTCTAAAATTGTGCTGTAACTGGAATTATATTTACTTTCTACGATTTTGGTAAGTAAATAATACGCAGAATTGGAGTAAAAAACTTTTTTACCAGGCTGAAAAGCAACTCCCTGTTTTGTGATTTCTTCAATAATTTCCTTTTGAGTGGCTTTTTCTGTTAACCATTGACTGTTGTTCTCCTTGATCACAAAGTTTTGCAGTCCGCTGGTATGTTCCAGAAGATTTTTAATTGTTATTTTTTTTGAATTTGGAATATCAGGGAAGAAAGAAAAAAGAGTATCATTTAAACTGATTTCTTTTTCATCAACTAATTTAAAGATCAGAGTTGCGGAAATCATCTTTGAAACAGATCCGATATGATATTTTAGATCTGGTGTTTTTTGCAGTGCTTTGATATTGATTTCCCCGAAAGTTCTGCTATAAACTTCTTTGTTATTTTTGAAAATCGAAATGCTGCCTATATCCTGATTATTAACTTCAATGGCTGTTATTAAGCTATCTATTCTAAGTTTGTCTATATTTTGAGAATATCCTTTTATTGAAAAAAGAATGATGAGCAAAATAATATTTTTCATTTTAGTTTTTTTATTGTATAATAATCAGTAAATCAATGAATAGTACGTACTAGCTTATAAGTATATTAAATTAACTGTGTATTTCAATATTCTTCAAATACTTTTTCCTGAATTCAGATGGCGTTTCACCCGTATGCTGTTTGAATAGCTTATTGAAATAGGACAAACTCTCAAAACCCACCTGAAAACAAACCTCCGTCACAGAATAATCCTTCAGCAGAAATATCTTAGCCTGATTGATCCTGTAATTATTGACGAAATCCGTGAAGGTCATATTCGTCTGCTTTTTAAAATAGCGGCAGAAAGCAGGCGTACTTAAACTGACTATTTTTGCAATTTCGTTAACGTTTGGTTTCTTATCATAATTTTCGTGAATGTAGTCGTAAATCGTTCCCATTCGGATCTTGTCATTCAGAAACCATTTTATCCTCGTATCTTCTTTATTCAGCTCTTTCACGTTATCAGAGGCAGCGAGAATTTGCAAAATTTCAATCAGCCCCATGAGAGCATCAAACGAGTTTTTATCTTTAATCTCATTGAGCTTTTCAACAACCGTTTTCTTCGTATCTCCCGTGAAGGAAAGCCCCAGATAAGATCTTTCCAGAAGTTTTTTGATGTTTTCAAACTCAGGAACGGGGAAAATGATGTCCTGAAGAAAATTTTCTCTCATCTGCAGAACCAGCTGCCTGCATTCTGTCTGGATACCATAATCGAAATTAAGATGTGGAACATTGGAACCAATCAGCAACAAATCACTTTCTGTAAAACCTGAAATATCGCGCCCTACGTGGCGAATGCCATTGACGGCCTCTACATAGACCAGTTCTATTTCGGGGTGATGGTGCCAGAAAAAACAGTTCTTTAAAGACGGTGAAAAAAGCTTGAAAGATTTTCCTTTTTCAAATTCTATAACCTCTTTCTGGATTTTCATTTTGTTCTCATTTGATTGATTCTGATTTTAAAATTACATAAAAAGGTTAATATGGAGCAAACTTTTATCATTTCAAGAGGAGTAAAAGCCAATATTTCTTGCGACTTTTGCACTTTCAAAATAAAGGTGGAATACTGTTTTTATTTTTTAGAAAAAATCATTTAAAATTTAATTCGAAAAAGAAGTTTACTCACAATGAAGATTGATAAAAGAATAATACCGCTGGCGATAGGCGGACTGGGAATCGGAACAACGGAATTTACCGTTATGGGCCTGCTGCCAGATATTGCAAATACCCTCAAAATCACCATTCCTGAAGCAGGACATCTGATCTCGGCCTATGCAATGGGAGTAGTGATCGGAGCACCAATTCTGATTGGGTATTCCGTAAAATTTCCACCTAAAAAAGTGCTGATGGTTTTAATGATCCTGTTCACCCTATTCAATGGACTTTCTGCAGTAATGCCGGATTACACGAGCATGCTGATCATGAGATTCATGTCTGGACTTCCTCACGGAGCATTTTTCGGAGTAGGAACAGTAGTGGCATCCCGGATGGCTGGAAAAGGGAAGGAGGCATTTTATATATCCCTGATGTTTACCGGGCTTACGGTGGCCAACCTGATTATGGTTCCGCTCGTTACCTACATAGGACATGCATATCACTGGAAGCTCTATTTCGCGATTGTAGCACTGATCGGCCTTTTCGCTATATTATTCCTGAAATTATGGCTTCCGGCCATAGAATCGAATCAGGATACTCATTTCCTGGAGGAACTGAAATTCCTTAAAAATAAACAGTCTTGGCTGGTATTGGGAATTACTGCAATCGGATTTGGCGGACTTTTCACCTGGTTCAGCTATATTACGCCTTTAATGACCATCGTTGCCGGAATCCAAAGCAATCAGATGGCCTATGTCATGATTCTTGCCGGCGCAGGAATGGTGGTTGGAAACCTTGCCGGAGGATTTATTTCCGACCGTCTCGGACCTGAAAAAACATGTGCATTACTGATATTTCTGATGATGATCTCTCTAGGAGGTGTATTTTTATTTGCAGAGCATCAGAATATAGCGTTGATCCTGACATTTGTTTGTGGAGCACTGTCAATGTCTGTTGCCGCACCGATTAATATCATGATGATGAAAGCGGCCCCGAAAAGTGAAATGATGGCTGCTGCGTTTATGCAGGCTGCTTTCAATATTGCCAATGCGATGGGTGCCTTTTTAGGAGGAATTCCTTTGGAATACGGTTTTTCATTTAAATATCCTTCACTGGTAGGAGTGGGAATGACATTCATCGGTTTGGCCATAAGCTTAAGATACAGATATCTGTATGGAAGAGAAACTTCAGATAATGACGATACAGCTGTAGAATGTGTGCCTTGTGATAAATAATAGGTGAAGAAGGTACATTGAATAATTCAGTATTTAACTTCACTAATACATACAAAAAGAGACTTTGTTCAGTAGATGGACAAAGTCTCTTTTTTATTATAATATGGCTGAAATGAGAAGATATCAATGGTGAATTTTGCTTCGCAAGTGAAGGGTGAATTTTTGAATAGATGTAATCAGACATCAGATTTGTATGTTGAGATTAAGGAAAGTGGAAACCTCCAACTCGAAGACCGCTTTAAATAACTCATAACTCATAATTTATAACTCATCACTTTTCAAAACCCTCATACTCTCAAACGCAAATCACACCTCTACCTCATCTCCGTTTTTACACCAATAAAGCGCGTTGTATAAATTTTCTTTAGGAAAAGATTTGAATTCTCCCGGCATCAGGACACTGAAAATATCGGTAAAGTTCTGTACGGCTTCTTTATCTGTAACAATGGCTGCCCGATTCCATTTTGAAAGATTTTTTAATCCTAAAAGAGCATCCTGAAGCCATGCTCCCATGGTAAACTTATCCAGATCCGTGTCTAAATATAAAAGGTAATTCAGTTCACCAAATTCGTCTACTTTCTCCTTTACATGAGGAATGACAAGGTTTTCAAAATCTTCTCGCGTTATTTCTCCCGTTGCATTGAATGCAGCAACATTTTCCGGAGCTTCTGGAATAATCGTTATCATATAATTTATTTTTAATGTGGTTGGGTTTTAAACTGGGTACAATAATTGCACCATAATTTGATAATAAATCGTTAAAATACTTATAAATGTTAGAGTTTTTAATATAATATTCAATTATGGATTTAAAATCAAACGAACCTTTCTGGTTGATAAAGAACGGACTGATAGAATCTTATCCTTCTCTGAAATCAAATGAAAACTGCGATGTTTTAATTATCGGTGGAGGTATTACCGGAAGCCTTGTTGCCCATCAGATGATCAGTGACGGATATAAAACAATCCTGATTGATAAACGCGAAATCTGTAATGGGAGCACTTCTGCGACCACTTCCATGCTGCAGTATGAAATAGACGTTCCTCTGTACGAACTGACTGAAAAGATAGGTGAAAAAGGAGCTGTAGCAAGTTATAAAGCCTGTTCCGAAGCAATAGATAATCTTGAAAAGCTTACGAAGCTGATCAAGTCTGATGCAGGTTTTAAACGAAAAAAATCGCTGTATTTTGCTTCAAAAAAGAAAGATGTAAAGTGGCTTCAGGAAGAATGTAAAGCCAGAAAAAAGGCAGGATTCAACGTAAAATGGCTGGAAGCAGAACAAATTGTAGAACAGTTCGGATTTGAAAACACATATGGAGCTATTCTGTCAAAACAGGGAGCCAGCATTGATGCGTTTAAATTTGCCCATGAACTGCTTGAACATAATGCAAAAAAAGGCTTAAAAATCTTTGATAAAACGGAAATGAAGAAGGTAGAATATCACAAAGGCTTTAATCTGGTAACTGTTGAAAGCGGCTTTCAGATCAAGGCTAAAAAGGTGATTTACTGCATCGGCTATGAAAGCAAAAACCTGTTGAAGGAAAACTTTGTGGATTTAAAAAGTACATTCGCTATCGTTTCAGAAATTGATGATGACAAATTCAAAAACATCAGCAGTACATTGGTCTGGAATACGGATGATCCTTATATCTATATGCGTACAACAGATGACGGACGACTTCTGATAGGTGGAGGAGATGAAGATTTCTATGATGCTGAAAAACGGGATTCTCTTCTCGGTAAAAAAGAGAAAGAAATTCTGAAAAACCTTAAAAAAATAAAACCCGATTATCATTTCTATACAGATTTTGTCTGGGCCGGAACTTTCGGGGAAACTAAAGATGGGCTGCCTTATATCGGCGAACATAAAAAATTTAAAAATTCATACTTTGTTCTGGGCTTCGGAGGAAACGGTATTACTTTTTCCGTGACGGGAATGGACATGGTTTCTCAGTTTATGAAAAACAAAGAGCATCTGCTGTCTGAATATTTTCAATTTGGGAGATAAAACTGATCTCGGCTACAATTGCAGACTGATATTTAAGAAAAACACAAGAAAAATGGTGGCTGAAAAGCCACCATTCCTACTATTTCGAAGTATATCCACTCGTTTTTGCCTGCTCCAGAATAGACCTTTCAATCGCTTTTCCAAGGTCGTCGGAATCTGCATTACCCCGTTTTTTCATTTCGGCATCAATGTATTCCTGACGTTTTCTGGACAGTTCTTCAATCTCCTTCTGGATTTTTCCGCGCTCTGCAGATTTAACAGCAACTGCTTTTTTAATTTCTTCCTTGCTTTTACCTTTCAGTTCAGCCGGAAGTGCGTCGTCTTTTACGGTGGCGATAAATCCTGCATCTTTTTCTGCTTTGTCTACCAAATCCCAGTGATCGTTTTTATAGGCATTCTTCTTAGACTTGGCAACAGTTCTTTCAACATAATTGGAAACCGACTGTACCTCAGCATTTCTGTCCTGAGCTTCCTGTTTTAGTTTATACTCTGAGCCGTGATTTCCGTAGAAAATGTATGTGTCATTCAGCCTGGTATTGCATTCTGAAATTCTTACATCATAAGGCGTTTCAATATAAATTACCTTTCTATCGCTGTCGATATTGAAGTATTTTCCGCCACCTACAACCGCTCCGTTTTGCCAGAAGGTTTGGGTTCCTTCTTCTCGGCTTCCGCAGAAAATGGTATTGGTGTAGATATTTTTGCTTTTGGCTTTAGAGATCACTTCTTTGTAATTCACTTTTCCCTGATCGAAGGGTTCATTACCGGCAATATAAATCAGTTTCATGCTTTTTTCGTTGCCATCCCAGTTCAGGTTCATCGAGGCGTCACGGATCACAGCACCGCAGTATTCGTTACCGCCGTTGGTTCTCAGGGCAAATAATTTCTCGGAAACCAGATCGAGATCCTGGGTAAGCGGAGTAACCTGGCGGATATAGTTCTCATCACGAATACCGTCATTTCCGTATTCATAAAGGGCAATTTCTATCTGAGGAGCCTTTCCGTTATACTTCAGGGTGGTCAATGTGTTCACAATATTCCAAAGTCTGGATTTAGCCTGATCAATCAGTCCGTCCATACTGTTGGAAGTATCCAGCAGAAGCGCGACCTGGATTTTATTATCCTTTGATGGTGTTGGAATCTCGGTTATGGAAGCATTCTGTACCAATGCTGCTCTGTCTGTTGTGGTGCTGTTTGAACAGCGGATGTCTGAAAAACTGCCGGAGCTTAAAAAAGCGGTAACGGCTGTCATTGCTAAGATTTTTAAAGTTGTCATAGTGCTATTTTTTATGGGTTATCTGCTGTAATACTGAACCTGCATTTCTTTCGGATACTTCACTTCATAAGAGAAATTAATCTTGTCCGAACTACCACTGCCGATGTTTCTGTTCCAAAGAATGCTTCCTGTTTTCTCATCAAAACTGCCGTTTCCAATCTCTAAGGCTTTAACCTGTATTTTAGAATTTTCGCTGATCGGAAGCTGATCAAGGATTTCCAGCTCAATGTTTTCTTTGGTATTGTTTCTGATGCTGATCTGGAAGGACTCTGTTTCCCACTTATTGCTGTTGAAGTTTTTCTGAGAAGTTTTGTCCTCCAGTTTGATTCTTTTAACGGTAATTCTTTCATCCACACCTAGAGAAATAGGGAATTCATCCTTTACATAATTGCTAGCAATGCTGGTTTTCCCGATATAATTATCTTCAAAATAGATATTGGCTTCTCCGGAGATCAGATTAAGATTCTGCCAGTTTTTAATAAATGCCATCAGGAATACCTGGTTGTTCAGTTTTGGTACTGTGTGGTATTTATAGGTAGCATCGATTTGTTTTTTATCAAGGATCACATACTGTTCTTTTTCCTGGCTTAAGATCGTTTGGTCATAATTAAGCTCATAAATGACATTCATCTGGCTGTCCGAAACGGTGGCTACAGGGATTTGACTTGGTTTAACCACTACTTCATCTCTCATCTGATAAGAATTCACTTCTTTTGCGGCTGCTTTCAGTCTGTAGCTGGCGGTTTCAGCCTGTGGATTATGTGGCGTATATTCGGCAACATAAAGCGGAGAAAGGATAGGTCTGTCCTGATTGTAGGAAGGTCTGTAGGTAGAAACAAACAGTTTTATATTTTTCCAGTCCTGGCCGGTTTTCTGGTAGATTTTTCCTTTGTAAACCATTTCAATCGGCTTCTTCACCGATTCTGCATGGAGATCATAAGATGGAACCCAGCCTGCATCAGAAACGATATAGCTCACCCCTAAATTCAGATTCGTTTCATGGTCTGCAAGGATTTCCAGAAGAAGTTCTTTTCTGTTGGTATTTTTATTCGTCTGTTCTTCTGCGAATTGATTGCTGATCTTCGCAATACCTTCATCCAAAACTGTTTTCTGTTCATTCAAAACAAAAACCTGATTATCGATTTCCAGCATTCTTTTTCTGTAAAACTCAGTCAGTTTGATTAGCTGCTCCTGAGGAGTGGATTTGTCATTGGTAGAGATCTTTAAATTGTCATTAATGATCTGCTGCTCGCCGTTCAGGTTCTTGATTTGGATATTCAGTAGATTGACCTGTCTTTGCAATTTTTTTCTTTCATCATCCAGTTTCTTTTCTCCTGCAGAAAAATCTTCATCTTTCAGAAAGTTGCTCTGTGGCGTGATGGAAAGAAGCGTTGTATTTTTTTCAAGATTGATCTTGTAAGTATTTTCGTCAAGGTTGTTGGGAAGATTGATGATTCTTACCATATTTCTTCCTTTTTGCAGGGTAACGGAGGTGCTTCCGAAAACTTTGGCACCCTGAAGGAAGACGGTGGCCTGTTTCACTTCAATTTCCTTCTTGATTTCCTGTCCTTTTAATAACGAAACAGAAAATGCAATGAGTAGTAATAAATAGCGTTTCATAGTGTATTATTTTAATTCCTGTAGTAAAATTATCCCTATTTAAGGCTGAAAATAAGGAGACTTGGTGAAACCTGACTTTCACTTGGTGAGCTTAAACATCAGCCTGGAAAAAAAAACAGCCCTTTCGGACTGTCTTTTTAAATCTGTTAATTCTAAAGGATTTCGTATCTTGTTTTGATGCTGTATTTCAGCTTGATATTTTCGATATTGTCGAAAGAAAAATCTATCGTAGCGTCTGCTGCTGCTTCCATCTGCATATTTCTCACACTGCTTTTGTAAGCTACCGGAAGAACCATATCGCTGGTGTAATCTTCAATTTCGATGATCTCAAGAGGAGCTCCGGTTTTTTTACCCATACTTTCCAAAAGATAATCTGCCTTTTCTTTGGCTGCCTTTAATGCATTGATTTTAATTGTTTTTCTGAAGTCTGCTATTTTAGTGTTCTTCACTTCCGAAACATTCAGGTTGCTTACCCATTTTTGGTTGAGGTCTTCAAATATTTTGCTGATGTTCGCTTTCGTATTGACTTTGAACTGATAGCTTTTCGTGAATTTTCCATTTTTAGCGTAAACATTCTGGTACATGGATTTGAATTTGATGTCTTCGTTCTTTACACCTCCGTTTTTCAACGTTTCAAACAGTTTCTTTTCATTATCTGCCAGATCGTTCTTGTTATCCGCTTTAATGCCTACGCTGAAGATGATTTCATCCGGTTCTACTTCCATTTCTGCAATCCCTGTAACTTCAATTGCATTTTTCTTTACTTCCTGTGCATTTACAAAACTTCCCAGGGTAAAGATTCCGATCAATAAAAAATGTCTCAATTTCATAATTTCTTGTTTTAAATTCTGATGTAAAATTACTGCTATCTGAAACCCGAAATAAAGAGACTTGGTGAAATGAGGTTTTCACTTGGTGGATGCCTATAAAAAAGACGATCCCCGTGAGAATCGCCTTTTCAAGCTTTTTTTAAAACGTTTTAAAACATTAAGATCAATGAAGGATGTAAGGTTAGTTAAGAAAAAATCAAATGATTTTTAAGCTGTACGTCTTAAAGCGAAGCTAAAACTTAATACTCTTAAAAGCTTAACAAGAATCTTAATGGTTCAAAAATTAAGTTTAATAGATAAAGTAAACCTTTGAAATCTTATCGTTTTTAATTTCATAAATAGCAGTTGCTTCCGTTTTTACACCAGGTCTAACCCCTGAAACGCTCTCTTTATCAATAACCGTATTGAGATTGACGATCCTCTGTTTGATCTCGCAATGCAGATCAGGATATTTATCAAACATAGCGGAGTAGGTTTTTTTCATGGCTTCTTTTCCTTTACTGATCAGCTTTCCGGGGAACATATAAAGCTCTACATCATCTGAATAAGGTTCCAGAAAAGCATCAATATTTCTTGCGTTATAAGCATTGAGCTGCTGCTGCGCCAGGGATTCCGGTGTTACTTTTACAATTTTTGTCAGATCTACAGGCAATCCGTTTTTCATGACCAGATCAATTTTTGTCAGATTGTCAAGGTTATCAACCGGATTGGCATTCAGTAAAACAAAATCAGCGGTTTTGCCAGCTTCTATGCTGCCGTATTCATTGTCTTTATTAAGGATCTTCGCAGGAATAATGGTCGCCGACTGAAGGATCTGCCATTCGTTCATCCCACTTTCTTTCATCGCTTTAAGTTCTGCGAGAAAGGATGACGCGTGCTGTGTTCCTATATTTCCGGCATCGGTACCGGCAGCAAGCATTACGCCTCCATCAGCCAGTTTTTTAAGATTGACTTTTCGGATAGAGTCTGTTTTTGAGATGTACGCTTTTATCTTAGGGTCACTGAACCGGACTTTACGTTTATTGAGCATCGCAGAATCTGAGGTTTGCGTAAGATGCTTCAGATCATACATAGAGCCGATGCTTTCAGGATTGGAGTTTTCAAGTTCATAGGTATTGTAAACTTTTTTTTGTCCGTAAGTGTCATAATAATTATCCATAACCGTTAGGGTAGGGCTTACAATAACTTTTTTTGACTTTAAAAGTTTTACAAAATCATCAGAAACAATTTCGTCTTCTATATTATGAACCAGAAAATCGGCACCGTTGAGTACTGCTGTTTCTGCAGTGAAGCGTTCTGTAGCGTGAACGGCTACTTTTAAATTATTTCTGTGCGCTTCATCAATGACTGCTTTTATCGTCGGTTCCAGCTTCTTCGTCTGCTCTTTCTTTTTATCTGCTTCTCCTGTGACGATATACCATATTTTGATAAAGTCTGGTTTGTAAGGAATCTGTTCCTGTACGAGTTTTTTAGCATCATCAATGGATGTAAGCAGCCGGAAAGGTTCATTTTTATTGAGGTTTTTAAACACTTCAGGTTCATAGGTCGTGATCAGCGGTCCGGACATATAGACTGAAGGAAGACGATCATTGACTTTTAGAGAATCCCGAAGCTTCAATAAATTATAAGTTGCTCCCGGATCAATAACTGATGTAATTCCCATTTTAAGATATCGCTGCATAAGATCTTCCATATGACTATGGCTCCAGCTGATCTCTTTTTCATAAGGAACATGTTTTCTGAGATCAAGGGCATCAGGTCTCGTATACAAACCTCCGCTCTGGAAAAAGTGAACGTGTGAGTCTGTCATTCCGGGGATCAGAAATTTTCCTTCACCATTGATGACGTGGGAATTCTGAGGAATTTTGATCTGCTTGCTGGGTTTTACAGCGGTAATGGTTTTTCCCGTCATGATAACAGTCTGGCCCGGAATCATCTTTTTATGGACCACATCAGCCACCGTTACATTCTGAATGTAGATCTGTGCATGAACACTGCCTGTACAAAATAAAGCTACAAGTATAATCCGGAGTTTTTTATTCATAATTTTAGTATAAAATCGTCCTACAAATATAAAGAAAGACTCACGCTTCTGTGGTATATTATTTTGGAGCCGTTAAAAAAATGAAAAGATTGATTCTTTGAAGGAGCAGACTTGGTGAGTTGAAGTTTTGACTTGGTAAAGAATAGAAAAGGATACATAAAGTTTTACTTACTTTGCATTAAAGATCTGAAATCCGTGAAATTAATTTTTAAAATACTTTTTATCTTCATTCTTGCTGCAGGAAATTTCTGTCCAGCACAGGATTCTACACGGGTTACCCAAGCCTATAAATCTGCTGTAAGACTGAAAAAAGCAGTGGACAATAATGACAATAAAGGCGTGGCTGATACTTATGTAGGCATTGCCAACGATTATTACAACCAGGGAAATTACGCCAAAAGTGAAGAGTTTCTGGTGAAAGCCAGAACCATTTATAAAAACCTTAACGATAAAAAAAATCTGGAATCTGTCACTAGGAAAATTGCCCAGTCGCAGGAAAAGCAGAACAAAATAACACCGGCTATAAGTAATTACAACAGGGCAGCTGAGATAAGTTATAGCGAAAAAAACAGAGCCGTCAATACCAATGATGCTGCAAGACTTTCTTCTCCCAGCGCTGAACAGAAAGTAGAGGCGATTCAGGATAATATCAATATAGGCCTTAAAACAAAAGACAAAGGTGATCTGGCAGCAAGTTACAGTCAGATGGCAGACGTGAATATACAGCAGAAAGATATTCCCAGAGCGGAAGAAAACCTTAACAGTGCTTATGCCATTTCCAAAAAAGAGGCGCCTCAGCAGGCATTGGAGATCAATCAGAAACTGACCAATTTCTATGTGGAAAACAGGAATTTTGACAAAGCCATTGAAGCCAAAAAGAAAGTCCTGAAAGAAGATTTTGTCAAAGAAAATTCTCAGGAAAAAGTCAACCAGATCCAGGAACTGGCTGATATTTATATTAAGAAAAATGATCCGGAAGAAGCCGTGGTATTATTAAAAAATGCCTACGGAATCGCTCTGGAAAAAGGACATACCCTGGAAGCCCAGAAAAGCGTAAAAAGACTGGACAGCCTGTATAGTATAACTGGAAATACGGCTGCCTCAGTTTCGCTGTACCGCGATTTCCTTGGGAAGCTCCCGGATATTGTGTCCAAAGACCGAAGCTTGGTTGATAATAAAATACTGGAAGATACCGAGCAGAGAATTTCTCAGCTTGAAAAAGAAAAAGAGTTGAAAGATCAGCTTATCCGTAAGAAGAATGTTTTCAATTACTATCTGATCGGGGCTTTGGTTGTACTAACCGGACTGATTATCTTTATTTTCAGAATGCTGAAGAAAGTTCAGATTAAAAATAAAAAAATCGCTCTACAGTCGCTGCGCCGAGAAATGAATCCGCATTTTATCTTTAACAGCTTAAACAGTGTCAATCATTTTATCTCGACGAATAACGAACTGGAAGCCAATCAGTATTTAACGAAATTCTCAAAATTGATGCGCGGCGTGATGGAAAACTCCGCTGAAGATTTCATTCCCTTTCAACAGGAACTGGACCTGCTTCAGAATTATCTTGCCTTGGAGAAAACACGTTTTGCAGATAAATTTGATTTCGGAATTGATGTAGACGAAAGCCTGAATATGCAGAGTCTGAAAGTTCCCGGAATGCTTGTTCAGCCGTTCCTTGAAAATGCGGTATGGCACGGATTGCGCTATAGAAGCGACAAAGGATTTTTGAAACTGAGCTTTGAAAAAGAAGACCAACATTTGAAAATCACGATCGAAGACAACGGAATTGGTATCGAAGAAAGCAAAAAGCAAAAGACCCATCACCAGAAGACAAGGGAAGGGCGAGGTATGAAAAATACCCTGGAAAGAATCAAGCTGCTGAATGACCTGTATCATCAGGATATTCAATGTAAAGTCACGGATAAAAAAGAAGAACCCGGGGTTTTGGTTCAAATAAGTTATAAAAATATCAATGTTTAAAAGACTTGTTTGATTTTTAATTGGTTAGCTCTGTTTTTATTGTAACAATTTGTCAATAGTTCCGTCTTATTAGTTAAAAACTAAACAGATGACTATTGAAAACAAAACAGCCCGGTTCGCAGGATTTATATATCTTATGGTCATACTAACTGGTTTTTTCAGTTTAATGTATGTGCCTTCACAGCTTATGGTGTGGAAAGATTCTAAGCTTACTTTTCAAAATATTTCTTCCTCTGTACAATTATTCAGATTAGGTATCGCCGGCAGTATGCTTTGCTATATTGCATTTACCTTACTCCCTCTGGTTTTATATAAATTGTTGAAAAACGTTAACGGAACCTATGCAAAGCTGATGGTTATTTTGGCGTTGATCAGTGTTCCTGTTTCATTTATCAATTTGCAGAGTAAATTTTCAGTTCTCACCATTATTGAGGGAGCCGATTATTTAAAAGCATTTAATGCAGAACAACTTCAATCTCAGGTTATGTTTCTGTTAAACTCTTATAACAAAGGAATCTTAATCGTTCAGATATTTTGGGGGCTTTGGTTGTTTCCCTTCGGCTATCTCGTTTATCAATCCGGCTTTTTACCAAAAATTTTAGGCATTTTCTTGATGTTGGGTTGTTTAGGATATCTGCTCAATGTATTTGGAAGAACTGCCATTCCTCATTTTTCAGACTATTCAGTATCGGAATATATAACACTTCCTGCTTCTATTGGAGAAATTGGGATTTGTTTATGGCTATTAATTTTTGGAGTGAATAACAAAACCAGAGAAACTGTAGACGTAGATTAATTTTTAAATACAAATAATCATGAATAATTCCACACCATTTGAAGATGTCAAAATAAATGTTAAGGTCATACTTTCAGGCCTTTGGGCTGCCGTTACATTATGTTATCTTTATGGCGACTATTTTGAACTTTATGTTCCTGATAAAGCTAAAGGACTTGTAGAAGGAACAAACTTACTGAATACTCCTTTAAAGCTGTTTATGGCTGCTGTTTTACTGTCACTTCCTGCCATAATGGTGTTTCTGTCACTAATTTTAAAACCGGGGATCAATAGAACATTAAATATCGTTTTAGGTATATTTTTTACTGCAGTGATGTTGCTTATAGCGGTTACTTCTCTTAGTGTATGGCGGGCATTTTATGTTTTCTTAGCCCTATTGGAAAGTTTGATTACGATGCTGATTGTGTGGCATGCGTGGAAATGGAAAAGACTTTAGAAAGGGGAGTGTTTGAGTTTTATGATTCAAAATTGCACTGTAAGCTAAATATTTTTTACTTTTACTTGAATGCCGGATATTTTACGGACTATATTGAAAAATGAACAAGCATTTATTTACAGGAATACTGATGTCTTTATGGGCAGGAATTTTACACGGACAGGAGATTAATAGCAACCGGTTTGATAAGGTGGTAAAAAGCTTAAAGCTCGATAAAACCACCATCAAAGAGGAATTCTGTACCGAAAAGAAAATGCCGAATGAGGAAGATTCTTATATCGCTGTTCTGCCTGTTATTCAGGGCAAAGAAGAGGATGACTTTTTCGTGGTCCGGAATTATATTGTCATCACCAATGAAAATGGCGAAATCAAGAATCAATATTTTGATCCGACCGAAATCACTTCTGATGCCATCATGCTGAGAAGTATAACGATAGATACTGGCCTGTACACTATCAGTAACGGAATCCGTGCTTTTGGGATAAAAGTGAGTGCTCAGAATGGCAGCCAGCCCAATCCTTATTCTACAGAAACAATTTCCCTGTATTATCCGGCAGGCCAAACCCTTAAGAAGGTTTTAAATGAATTTGAATTAAACAGGTACGGCGCAGAATGGGATACCCGATGTACCGGAGAAGCTGATGAAGATCATTCCGTGATTATAATGGATAAAACGAAAACGAATCATTTCACTGATCTTAAAATCAAAACCATTTCAATTCACAGAAAAACCAAAGAAGTAAACGGAGACTGCAAAGAAAACGAAACCTCAAAAACCTCCTACCGCATCTTAAAATTTAAAAACGGAAAATACCAATAAATCCCTATCATCAGCTACCTAATCCCTAATCCCTTACAAAATGAAAATACAATCCGTAATCGTAGACGATGAGCTCATTGCAAGAGAAGTTCTCAGAAATTATATCACAAAATACTGTCCACAGATAGAAATTGTGGGCGAGGCGGAAAATATCAAAGAAGCCGTTCCGCTGATTGCTGAAAAGCAGCCGCAGCTCGTCTTTCTGGATGTGGAAATGCCTTTCGGAAACGCCTTTGACGTGTTGGAAGCTACCAAAGAATTTTCGTATGAAACCATCTTTATCACAGCGTTTTCTCAATATTCACTGCAGGCGCTTAATAAATCGGCCAGTTATTATATTTTAAAACCGATTGATATCCAGGAACTGATTTTAGCTGTAAACAAAGTAGCGGAAAGCCTTGAAAAGAAAGAAGAGCTCAACCGTAATAAAATTCTCCTAGAAAATTTAAAACTGAAACCAGAAAAACAGCAGCTGATCCTGCCTACACTTCAGGGATTTGATGTCGTAAAAACGGAAGATATCCTAAGACTGCAGGCAGACGGAAACTTTACACAGGTATATCTCACAGACGGTTCGAAAAAAATGGTCTGCCGCTTCCTGAAACATTTCGATGATCTGCTGGAAAACCCTTTTGTAAGAGTTCACCGGTCGCATATCATCAATGCAGGATTTGTAAAATCTTACCACAAAAGCGGAACGGTAATGCTTTCCGATGATACGGAAATTGAGGTTTCAGGCAGTTTTAAAGATAATTTTCTGAAGGTCTTTTCCTAGAATTTATTGTTCATTAACAGCTTAAAGGCATTATTTTTGAAGTTTTCAGGGCAATCACACAAAATATTCCCATTATGAAAACTCTTCAGAAAATTGCTGTTCCGGTTACTTTAGGTGTTCTAGGACTGATTATTTATCATTCCTGTTCTGCGGGAATTCCAAAAGGGGCAGTAGCAATCAGTAATTTTAATGCTAAAAAATACCTCGGAAGATGGTATGAAATTGCCCGTTTCGACTACAGATTTGAGAAAAACATGGACAATGTCACCGCCGAATATTCTGAAAACCCGGACGGTTCCATCCGTGTCAGCAACAAAGGTTATAATTACGTTAAAAAAGAATGGAAAGAAGCCATAGGAGAAGCCAGGTTTGTAAAAGATAAAACCGAAGCACGTCTTAAAGTTTCCTTTTTTAAACCAATCTGGGCAGGCTATAATGTCATTGATATCGATGAAAATTACCAATACGCGCTGGTAGCCGGAAGCAGTTTAAAATACCTGTGGATACTGTCCAGAACAACTTCTATTCCTGAAAGCATCAGACTGCGTTTCATCGAAAAAGCGAGAAAAATAGGATATAATACGGATGAATTGATCTGGGTGAAGCATAATTAGGAAAGGCCAAGATATCAGATGCCAGATGCCAGATATCAGACCTCAGATATCAGACATTACTACTGGTGGCTTCGGGCGCCTCAGCCACCAGATATTTGTCGCTTATTCAATAGCACGCACCCCCGAAACTCGCAACCCGTAACCCGAAATTACTTTAAAACGCTCAAACTCTCAGACACTCAAACCCTCAGACATTCTGACCCTCAAACTCCCTCCACTCCTCAAAACGCTGATCAATCACCGGTTTTATCAGATCATAGTTTTCGTAGGTGTCTTCTACGTGGTAGAAAGTTTCGTACTCGAAGTCGTTTTCTTCCGCTTTCCGGTCGAAAGTTTCTGAATAATCATCTCCAAATGAATTGAATTTTTTTCCAAAAGCTGTATCATCATTGTAATAGGCCTTTGCGAAACCATTGCCCAGATCATTGAGATCAGATGAACTGAACTTTTCATCGCACAGATCGATCAGAAATTCTGCTCCGGTCATCTCGCGTCTTTTTACGCTTTGGATCTCATCTTTAGCGTCTTCTTCCAATTCTTCTGATAATAAACTGTTGTTGATACACCATGTCAGAAACATACCGATATGGGTCGCTGCATTTTCATTGGGTAAATTTTCCGGATATTCTCCGCCATAGTGCCAGGAAGCATCATCATATTTTGCCATCGCCGAATAATTATAGTTTTAAACAGTATCAGCCAAAGATAGAAAAAATCATTTTATGTTGTCGCAGCCGTAGATTTTTACGTCATTTGCAGGACATTTTCTTTCAAGAATTTATATATGGAAAAAGCTGTTCTGATTACTATCGGGGATGAAATCCTTTCCGGAAATACCGTTGATACCAATTCTAATTTTATTGCCACGGAACTTAAAAACATCGGCATACAGGTGACACAGATCTTCACCATATCAGATGAGATCGATATCATCAAAAACACTTTAAAAGTTGCTTTTGAGCTGGGTGATCTGATTATAACGACCGGAGGTTTAGGCCCGACAAGGGATGATAAAACTAAAAAAGCACTGGCTGACTATTTCAATGATGAAATTGCTCTGGATGAGGTGACTTTTAACCATCTTAAAAATTATATGGAAAGACGTGGCCGTCTCGACATCCTTGAGAGAAACAGAGAACAGGCCTTTGTTCCAACAAAATCCGTTGTTTTTCAGAATCATTTTGGAACGGCACCATGCATGATGATGGAGCAGGACGGTAAATTATGTTTCAGTCTTCCGGGCGTTCCTTATGAAGTAAAACCATTGATCAGAGATCAGATTGTTCCTTATTTAAAAGAAAAATTCAACTTGTATTATATCCATACCAGAATTGTTTCCGTAGTGGGAATTCCCGAGAGTATTCTTGCGGACACTATTGAAGACTGGGAACTGGCCCTTCCGGAGAATCTGGCATTGTCTTATCTTCCGGTAGGAACACGTGTCAAACTGAGACTGACCGCTTCAGGAGATAATGAACCTGAACTGAAACAGCAGGCTGAAGAGGAGATCCAGAAACTTCTTCCTTTGGTTAAAGATCATGTGATTGCAGTTACCGAAGATAAAATTGAAAAGATCCTGGCCGAAATACTTACGGAAAGAAAGCTGACGATTTCCACGGCAGAAAGCTGTACTGGCGGTGAACTGGCAAAAATGATTACCTCCACTTCCGGAAGTTCTAAATATTTTCTGGGAGGAATTGTACCTTATGCTACGGAGAAGAAAATTGAGATTTTAAAGGTTTCCAAAGAGACTTTGGATCAGTTTACTGTGGTAAGTGAGCAGGTAGCCAGTGAAATGGCGAAAGGTTGTCAGAAACTATTTGGAACGGATATTTCCCTTTCTACGACAGGAGTTGCAGGTCCGGGAAAAGGTGAGGATGGCAAAGAAATAGGAACCGTTTTTTACACGATTCGGATTAATGAGCAGGAAGTTACTTCAAAATTATACATGCCTCATTTAGACCGGCTTGATTTCATGAATTTTGTTTCCCAGAAGATTATTCAGGATCTGGTAGGGCTGCTTATAAACCCTTAAAAATCAGTTGTTTTTTTTAATTTTATTTTAATAAAATTGATTGAGTTTTTCACGCTTTTTGAGATCTAGACTATAAATTTCATTACGTGGAAAACTCAAAACAGATTTTTCAGACTGACAATAAAAAACGCTGGAGAAGTGTACAGTGGGGAAGTCGTATCTTTATTTTCGTGGCCGTATTACTCATCTTGGCTCTAGGGCTGATGATGAAGCTGGAAAAAAGTCCGAAAATTCCTTTCAAAGAGGATTATAAAGCCGTTATCACAGCCAGTAAGCCTTATCTTCAGGAAAATAAAATATCCAAAGAATACAAAGGTTTCAGGAATTTCATCTCTGAAAAAACCATGCATACCAGTCTTGCAAAAATTCAGCAGGCAAGAGCAGAAAGACTTAAAAATCAAAACAGAAACTGGTCTCTTTTTCCGGGCGGAATCCGTTCAGCATTCTATGTAGCCTGGGATCCGCAGTCGCTGATGTCTCTGAAAAGAAATATCAGACACATCAACCTCGTTTTCCCGGAATGGTTTTTCCTCGATCCCAAAACAGGAGATTTAAAGACCAATATAGATCCGGAAGGCTATAAAATCATCAAAAGAACCGGAGTGGCTGCGATGCCGATTTTAAGTAATAATTCCGACCGCGAGTTCCGTTCCGAAGGACTTGGAAAGGTTTTAAAAGATCCACAGAGAAGAACAAAACTAATTCAAAAGCTTACGCAGCAGTGTCAGAAATTTCATTTTAAAGGCATCAATATTGACTTTGAAGATATGAACCTGGATTCTGATGAATACCTGATTGAATTTATGAAGGAGCTGTCAGACACATTCAAACAGAATAAACTGCTGGTGACCATGGATATCATGACGGATAATGACGATTACAATATCCAGAAACTAAATCCTTATGTAGATTACTTTATCCTGATGGCGTATGATGAATATGCTGTAGATAGCGATGCAGGACCGGTTTCCTCACAAAAGTGGATAGAAGCACAGACTGAAAAGATCCTCAAAAAAACAAGTCCTGAAAAAATCATTCTGGGTTTGGGAGCATACGGCTACGACTGGAGCACCAACAAAGAAGATAATACCTCCGTTACTTATATGCAGGCTATTACAAAGGCCAGTGCGAGTAAAGCGGTCATTAATTATGATGACAATACATTCAATTTAAATTACTCCTACACGGATTCCAAAAAAAATACCCACACAGTATTCTTCAACGACGCAGCCTCCATTTTTAATACCATGCGTTTTTCTTCTGAATATCCGCTGGCTGGAACTGCGGTGTGGAGACTTGGAAGCGAAGACAGCAGAATCTGGAATTTCTATGATAAGGATATGACAACTGCCGGTATGTCCAAACTTAATTTAAAAATGTTGGAGAATGTAAAAGGGCAAACGATGGTCGATTACATAGGAGACGGCGAAGTTCTGGATGTTTTGAATACACCTCATGACGGAAAAATAGCTTTAGAAATAGATCCCAAAGAAAAAATAATTACGGATGAGAATTACATCACCTATCCAAGTTCTTATGAAGTGAAAAAATATGGTGAAGCCCCACAGAAAGAGCTCGTACTGACATTTGATGACGGTCCGGATGAAACCTATACGCCTCAGATTTTAGATATTCTTTCTAAATATCACGTTCCGGCTGCATTCTTTCTTGTTGGATTGAACGCTGAAAGAAACCTTCCGCTGGTGAAAAGAATTTACCGGGAAGGTCACGAGATCGGAAACCATACGTTTACGCATGAAAATGTAGCCAAAGTAAGTCCCGAAAGAGCATTAATGGAAATGAAACTGACAAGACTGCTGATAGAATGTATCACAGGCCACAGTACGATTCTCTTCAGAGCTCCTTACAACGCGGATTCCGAGCCGACGACTTCAGAGGAAATTATTCCGGTAGCACTGGCAAGACAGCAAAATTATCTCGACATCGGAGAAAGTATTGACCCGGAAGACTGGCAGCCGGGTATTAAATCTGATGAAATTATAAAGCGTGTTATGGCAGGCATCAAGCTGCAACGGGGAAATATTATCCTTCTGCATGATGCAGGCGGAGATACCAGAGAAGAAACGGTGAAAGCTCTCAAAATATTGATCCCGACTCTTCAGAAACAAGGTTATCATTTTACGAATCTTGCCAGTATTCTGCACAAAAGCAAAAGCGTGCTGATGCCGGAAGTTCCGAAAACGAGATCCTATTATATCATGCAGCTCAATCTGGTACTGGCAACTGTGATTTATGGAATCAGTCATTTTCTGGTGGCGCTTTTCACGATATTTATCGGGCTAGGACTGATTAGATTAATACTGATGATGTACTGGGCTTTTAAAGAAAGGAAAAAAGAAAAACTATTGGGTGAGCTTCCGGTTTTGGAAACCTACCCGAAAGTATCCATCATTGTTCCAGCTTATAATGAAGAAGTGAATATTATTTCTTCCCTGAATAATTTATTAAAACAGAGCTATCCCAACTTCGATATCATTATGGTGGATGACGGAAGTAAGGATTCAACTTATAAAAAAGCCAGTGAAGCATTTCCCAACCACCCGAAACTGAAAATTTTCACAAAATCAAATGGTGGAAAAGCGACTGCACTGAACTTCGGAATTTCTCAGACTGATGCAGAATTTGTTGTGTGTATTGATGCAGATACTCAACTTGAACACAATGCTGTAAAATATTTGATTGCAAGATTTTTAAATTCAGATCCTGAAGAAAAGATTGCTGCTGTAGCGGGTAATGTGAAAGTAGGAAATACCGTGAACTGGCTCACCAGATGGCAGTCCATAGAATATACAACGAGTCAGAATTTTGACAGGCTGGCGTATGCTTATATTAATGCTGTAACAGTAATTCCCGGGGCAATCGGGGCATTTAAAAAATCTGTGATCATCGAAGCAGGAGGGTATTCTACCGATACGTTGGCTGAAGACTGTGATATTACTGTGAAAATTTTGAGAGCAGGATATACAGTGGCCAATGAAAACAGAGCCATTGCTGTGACTGAAGCTCCCGAGAGTGTAAAGCAGTTTTTAAAACAACGTTTCCGCTGGACCTACGGAATCATGCAGATGTTCTGGAAACAGCGTCAGACCTTCCTTAATCCTAGATACAAAGGGCTTGGACTTTGGGCGATGCCGAATATTTTACTGTTCCAGTATATTATTCCGTTCTTTTCTCCATTAGCAGATCTGATCATGTTTTTTGGAATTTTATCCGGAAACGGCGGAAAAATATTCACGTATTACCTGATCTTCCTTTTAGTGGATGCTTCTCTGGCGCTTACCGCATTTATTATGCAGCGGGAAAAACTGACCGGTTTATTCTATGTGATTCCGCAGCGTTTCGGCTACAGATGGCTGATGTATGTTGTATTATTCAGAAGTTTAAGAAAAGCATTGAAAGGAGAAATGCAGTCCTGGGGATTTTTGAAAAGAACAGGAAATGTAAAAGAGATCGTGACTTCTTAATATTTGTTTAAATTTGTTCGTAACAAAACTTAAAAAATACAGACTTATCATCTAAAATTTGCTATCATAATGAAAAAACTAACGCTTTCTTTGTTTTTATTGGCAGGTGTTTGCTCACTTAATACAGTGAACGGACAGGCAAAAGCCGTAAAAACAGCAGTTAACAGCACAGACAAAGGCTTGGACATTAGCCTTATGGATACTTCAGTACGTCCGCAGGATGATTTTTATAACTACGTAAGCGGAACATGGATGAAAACAGCCAAAATTCCGTCCGATAAACCAACATGGGGGAGCTTCAATAAACTAGCTGAAGATACAGATAACAACTCAATGACTATTTTGAACTCTCTTCTGAAAGACAAATTTGCAGACGGAAGCGAGGGTAAAAAAATTCAGGATCTGTATGCTTCATACATGAATATGGAGAAGAGAAATGCAGATGGAATTAAGCCTATTCAGGACAATCTGAATAAAATTGATGCAATCAAAAATCTTGCTGACCTTCAGAATTATCTGATCTCTGTAACGAAAGACGGCGAAAATACATTTTACGGATGGGGTGTAGATGCAGATCTTAAAGACTCTAAAATGAATGCCGTTTACTTAGGAGATGCTTCTCTGGGGTTAGGAAGAGATTACTATCAGAAAGTAAACGAAAAAAATACGGAAGCTATTGCTGAATATCAGAAATATGTAGCTTCTATGCTTAAAGAATTAGGCTACAAAAATGCTGATGCAGCTGCAAAAGGTATCGTAGACTATGAAAAAAGCATTGCACAGACTTACCTTACCAACGAGCAGAGCCGTGACAACACGCTTCAGTACAATCCAAGAACAATGGCTGAGCTTTCAACATTGGTAAAAGGGGTGGATATTCCTGCTTATCTTAAAAAAGTAGGGGTGAATACAGATAAAGTAATCATCGGAGAAATCGGGTATTATAAGAACTTTGATAAATTGGTGAATGCGCAGAATCTTCCTGTAATCAAGGATTATTTAAAATTCCATATGATTCACGGAAGCGCTTCTTACCTAAGTGAAAAGTTAGGTGATATGAGGTTCGGTTTCTATGGTAAATATTTAAGAGGCCAGCAGGAGCAGAGAGCATTGAACAAAAGAGGTTTTGAGTTAATCAACGGTTCTTTAGGGGAAGCTTTCGGTAAATTATACGTTGAAAAATATTTCCCGGCTGAAGCAAAAGCTCAGATGGTGGAATTGATCGATTATTTAAAGAAAAGCTTCGCAGTTCACATCAATAACTTAGCGTGGATGTCTTCTACAACGAAGGAAAAAGCAATGACCAAACTGAACAAGTTTACAGTAAAAGTAGCTTATCCGGACAAATGGAAAGATTATTCAAAATTAGAAATCCTTCCTGAAGCTAAAGGAGGAACTTTATACAAGAATCTTCAGAATGTAGCAGCTTGGCAGTACAGCAAAGATTTAGCAAAAATCGGGAAAGCTGTCGATAAAACAGAATGGGGTATGACTCCACAAACGGTAAATGCTTATTACAACCCGGTAAACAACGAAATCGTATTCCCTGCTGCCATCCTTCAGCCTCCTTTCTTCAATCCTAAAGCTGATGCTGCCGTGAATTTCGGAGGAATCGGTGCGGTTATCGGTCACGAAATGAGCCACGGATTTGATGATTCAGGTGCTCAGTTTGATGCAGACGGAAACCTTGTAGACTGGTGGACTCCTGAAGATAAAGCCAACTTCGAGAAAGCAACAAAAGCTCTTGCTGCCCAGTATGACAAATACGAGCCGGTAAAAGGAACTTTCGTGAACGGTACTTTCACAAACGGTGAAAATATCGCTGATTTAGGTGGTGTAAACATTGCTTACGACGCTCTTCAGATGTACTTAAAAGATAAAGGAAATCCAGGGAAAATCAGTGGATTCTCTCAGGATCAGAGATTCTTCCTAAGCTGGGCAACCGTTTGGAGAACTCTTTCCAGTGAAAAATATATGGTAAACCAAGTGAAAACTGACCCACACTCTCCGGGTTATTTCAGAAGCTTCGGTCCACTTATTAACGTTGACGCTTTCTACAAAGCATTCGATGTGAAAAAAGGAGACAAACTATACAAAACGCCGGAAGAAAGAATTAAAATCTGGTAACAATAAACAAACCGTTCAGCAATGAGCGGTTTTTGTTTTTTTAGGTGGCAGGTGGCAGATGTTAGGTAGCGGGTTTAGGATACTGGATATTGAGTTCGGGATTGCCAGTAGCCAATAGCCAGCAGCTAACTCATAGACGTATTTCTTTTTACCCTCAAACTCTCAAACTCTCAAACCCGGAACCCGTACCTCAAATCACTACAAACTCTTCATCATTTCTCAATTATCATTAATCACATATTGTTAAAGTTCGTATATTTGGTAAGTTTGTATACAATCAAAAATTTTTTTTAATGAAAAAGCTAAATATTGGAATACTTGCCCTTTCCGGCATTGTATTTTTAAACTCATGCGGAACGGCTAAAACTGCTGCTACAGAAACCAAAACTGAAACTACAGTTGCCGTTGCAGAACCTGTGAAAGAAGAAGCAAAAGAAGAGGGGATCAATTTATCTTATATGGATAAAAGCGTTCGCCCGCAGGATGACTTTTTTAGCTATGTGAACGGAAATTGGGTGAAAACTACTCAGATCCCTTCAGATAAAGCGAGTTGGGGTTCTTTCAATGCGTTGAGAGAAAATGTGGATGATGCTTCTTTGGATATTCTGAACAAGATTTTATCCGAAACGTATGCTGAAGGATCAGAAGGACAAAAGATCCAGAATCTGTACGCATCTTTCATGGATGTGAATAAAAGAAATGCAGATGGACTGGCTCCTATCAAAGGAGATCTGGCAAAAATTGAGGCGATCAAAAATCTTAATGATCTGCAGAAATACCTTCTTGAAGCAACTAAATTAGGCGACAATTCTTTCTACGGATGGAGGGTAAGCCCGGATATGAAGAATTCTAAAATGAATGCGGTATATCTTGGCGGTCCGGACCTGGGATTGGGAAGAGACTACTATCAGAAAGTAAATGAAGCCAATACCAAAACTTTAGCAGAATATCAGACTTATGTAGGAAAGCTGTTTGGAGTTTTGGGACATAAAAATGCGGGACAGGCTGCACAGAATGTTGTCACATTTGAAAAGCAACTGGCTAATTATTTATTGACTCTTGAACAGAACAGAGATGCCAATTTAAGATACAATCCAAAAAATGTAACTGAACTTTCAGGATTGGTTAAAAATGTTAATCTGGCTAAATACCTTAAGGATGCTGGAGTAAATACTGATAAAGTAATCATCGGCGAACTGAAATATTACCAGAACATGGATCAGTTCGTGACGGAAAAGAACCTTCCGTTATTGAAAGATTATCTGAAATATCATTTAATTAACGGTAACGCCAGCAACCTGAATGACAGTCTGGAGCAAATCAGATTTGATTTCTATTCAAAATATCTTCAGGGACAGAAAGAGCAGCGTCCGATGGATAAAAGAGGACTTACGCTTGTGAATGGTGTTTTGGGTGAAGCTTTCGGTAAATTATATGTTGAAAAATATTTCACACCTGAAGCAAAAGCTCAGATGGAGACCTATATTGATTATATTTTAAAATCATTCAAAACCCACATCAATGATATGGACTGGATGTCTCCGGCTACCAAAGTGAAAGCTCAGGAAAAGCTGTCTAAATTTACAGTGAAGATCGCATATCCGGACAAATGGAAAGATTACAGCCAGTTAAAAGTGGAATCTCCAAAACAAGGAGCAACATTATATTCCAATCTTCAGAATGTGTCTGCATGGCAGTACCAGAGAAGTCTTGATAAAGTAGGAAAACCGGTAGACAAAACAGAATGGGGAATGTCTCCTCAGACTGTGAACGCGTATTACAGCGGTTCAAACAACGAAATTGTTTTCCCTGCGGCGATTCTTCAGCCTCCTTTCTATAACCCTAAAGCTGATGCAGCTGTTAACTTCGGAGGTATCGGAGCCGTTATTGGTCACGAGATCTCTCACGGTTTTGATGACAGCGGTTCACGTTTTGACGGTGACGGAAATTTGAACAACTGGTGGACAGACGAAGACCGTAAGAACTTTGATGCTAAAGTAGGACAGCTGGCAGCTCAGTACAGCGCTTACGAACCGGTAAAAGGAAGTTTTGTAAACGGTAAATTTACAAGCGGTGAAAACATCGGTGATCTTGGTGGAGTAGCGGTGGCTTATGACGCTCTTCAGATGTATTTAAAAGATAAAGGAAATCCGGGGAAAATCAGTGGATTTACTCAGGATCAGAGATTCTTTATGAGCTGGGCAACGGTGTGGAGAACAAAAGCTACCGACCAGTATATGATCAACCAGGTGAAGACAGATCCGCACTCTCCGGGAGTGTTCAGAGCATTTGGTCCACTGGTGAATCAGGATGCATTCAGTAAAGCATTTGATATAAAACCTGGAGACAAAATGTACAAAGCTCCTCAGGACAGAATAAAAATTTGGTAGAACAACCAAAAATTGTTAGAAAAGAAAGAATCCGTCTCCACTCAGTGTGAGATGGATTCTCTTTTAATAGGCTTTCTTATAGTTTCGCAGCACAAACTTGATTCCGGTTTCTATGATGTCGCCCATGGTTTTGCAATACTTGAAATTGACATCGTAAGTAAGTTTTTGCAAAGCTGTTTTCAGCTCTGTAACATTGGCATCCGGCGCAATATTATCCTTTTTCATAATAGAAATAAGTTCATCGAATCTGTTTTGGCTACTGGTCACTCTTTTTACAATTTGTGAGCGTACTTCTTTACGGTACTGTTCTATAGAGTTGGGCTTTAGTTTTTCCAGGACCATATTAACCATCACGCTGTTTTCTTTGAAATACTGGGGAAGATATACCTTCAAATTACCTTCATAACTTTGCTGATCAAAATCGATGGGGCGGATTCTGTAAATAACCTGATCGAAATCGTGTATTGGAATTATAACATAATTATAGGAACGCATGTCACCAAGCAGCCCAATGAGACAACGTTCATTGAATTTTACAAACTCCTTGGAAATTTGTGCCTTTTCTGGTTCTGAACAGTTTTGTAAATGCTTCTGAATAAAAACGTCTCCCGGAATTCCTAAGATATGCTCTTCTATCAGAGTGTTTTTGTAAATCAGAAAGTTGATCCGGTTGGGAGAGAGCAGGTCTTCTATTTCAAGTCCGTAGATCCGTGAAGCATCAGCCTGTTTAATATAGAAATTAGTATAATTATCGTTCAGAATGTTTCTCACCCGAATTCGGAAAGGTCTGGAGTTTCCAAAAGTACAAAAGTCGATGGTATCCACTTTCAGATAGGGTAGAGTAGCCTCATCTCCGTCGGAATGAAGAAGGGTATAAATCTTATTTAAATTAGCCTCTATTTCTTTAAACTCATGTTCAGGATACAAGACGCCAAGCCACAGAGTATCCTTACCTTCCTTGTCCCGAATATTCACACTGTCGGTGAATCTTAGCAGGTCCTCATACAGAAACTGAATTTGGGTCGTTCTGTTATGTTTTTCCAGATACTGCTCTAATGCTTCCGAAACAGGAAATATGGGTTTTCTAAATGCGATCTTTACATCTTTCATGACTCTGTTTACTTTACTTAAATATAAAGAATATTTTTTCCTTACATCGGAGGAATTCCTATTTTAACACGTATTTGATGTTTTTTAATCAATGCAAAATGTACAGGGATTTTATTTTATTTCCCTATGGTTTATTTTTATTTATTTTTTCATAGTTTAGTGATATCGTAAAGTGATGATTTTACGACATATATATTATGGGTTAAATTAAATATTTCAAGAAAAATCTTGACAAAATTTTGTATGTTACAGTTTTTTTTTAAATTTAAACATTGGATTGGTAATTTATTTGATTCATCGGTAAATTACTCAAAGACAGATCCAAACCAAAATCAGAAATCTCAAAATAATAATAATATGGCAATGTTTAATTATGGTGTTGGCGGCAACGAGGTAAAAGTAGACGCTAATGAAGCTATTCAGGAAATACAGGAAAATAAATCACTGATAGTAAGCCAGCTTACGACAGACGAATCTTATAACCCTGAAATCGTAACAGGATTAAAGACAGTGGACGACGTCTTCAGGCATTTTCAACCTTCCGTAGCGGTACAGCACGAAACAGAAGACGGAACCGTTGTAGAAGAAGAATTCCGTTTTCAGAATCTTGCAGACTTCACACCCAAAAATCTTACTCAGAAATCCAACTATTTACAACAGCTTAGCATGGAACAGGAGCAGTACAATAAAATCGTACGCCAGCTGAAAACAAATAAAATTCTGCGTAATATGCTTGAGAATGAGCAGACAAGAGCTGCATTCATCGAAGTATTGAAAGATGTGGCACAAGAACTTGAAAAATAATTATTTACACTAAATCAAATCATGGATAGCAAATTACAGGCACAAGAAAACCAACAGCAGGGTCAGCAGCAACACTCAGGGCAGCCGAAAGGCAACCCGCTTGCAGAACTTAATAAAATAGGAGGTTTTGGCTTTGTTGAATCCGTTGTAGACGGTATCGCCAATATGAACCCTACAAGAAAAGCCAGGAAAGAAATTTTCCTGACGGACAGCAATAAAACCGACGAAAGAAAAGAACTTCTTCAAAAATTAAACCTTTGGGTAAGTCTTTTGGAAGGAAACGAATCTGCAGATAAAATGGCAGATACCTGCAAATCCAAAGCGCAGTCAGCGGACCAAAACCTAAAAACAAACTTAAAAAATACACTTGATGCAGTACGTCTGTTGGAAACCAACTACAGAACTGTAGCCCAATTCTATAAAAATACAGAACTGGATAAAGTGGATAACGTAAGCATCGTGAACGCGAGCCTTGAACAGGTTTCAGATCTCGATAATCCTTTATTTATCGATGCTATTTCCAACGAATTCAAAAACTATTATGACCGTTTGGATCTTAGAGATAACTATTCGATCCTGGCCATTCCTGGCTATTTAGGCTCAAACAAAGTCATTGAAAAATGGGCAAAGATCTGTAACGAAAACAAAGTAATGATGGTTACCGACTTCGCCAATCTGGATAAGCCGGATGACGTAGTAGACTTATTCCACTCTGCCAATCTTACCGGTGGTGAGCTGCACAGAAGTAACGTTATTATGACGTGTAACTGGCTGGTAGGTAGAGGAAGAGCTGAAGAAGTAGGAGAAGAAGACAATGTAGAGCTTCCACCTTCCACTTCACTGGCAGGAAAAATCCATAAAACACTGATGTCTCAGGTGGCAGCAGGTAAAAAACACGGTAATATCAACGAAGTAGACGCGGTGAAATTCGAATTGAAGAAAAGTGAAATTTCTCAGTTGGAAAAAATGGGTCTGGTTCCAATGGTAAACGAATATGGAAAGATCATGGCATTCTCTGCTAAAACATTATTTACAGGAGATAACATCGGTCTTCAGACGTATTCCGTAGTTCGTGTATTCGACTATGTAACTAAAGTTTTACTTGACTTCCTGAACAGAAGAGCGTTCGAAAACTGGAATGCTAAGAATGAGGACGATTTAAGAAGACAGATCGTAACGTTCCTTGACAATATCAAAGGTCCGGACAAATTGATTGAAAAGTTCAAAATTGTTCGTTTCGAGCAGGACAGAGTCAATAAAGACAGAGTATGGCTTGATATCCGTATGACCCCTTATTTCCCTACAAAAAGTTTCGTTATTAAACTGGATGGACATAAAGGAGATGATGGCAACGAATGGGATGCACAATATACTCAGGAATAATAAGAACCCAATTTTAAATAATAAAACCGATGCATGAGTACATCGGTTTTTTACTGCCAATTCATATGAAAAGTAATGTGATCAAAAAAAGTTTAAACTTCTTCCTGCCTGTACTCCTGCTGATTGTCTTGTCAGGATGTGAAAAAAAATACCAGCAGCCGGATCATTATGAGGTAGATCTTTTTAAAGATGAACACCAGCAGGGAAAAGCTTATATCATGGACCGTGAAGAATGTTTTGACGGCAGCGAACTCGTTATTACAAGCTCAAATGTAAAACTTGCCGACAGCTCAAAAGGAAGAGGAAAAGCATTTTTTCTCTATAAAGTAAAATCCGGAAAATTAATGAAAACCATAAGAGACTCCATAGTGGATTATCCTTTTATGTTCCTTTCCCATCAAAGACTGAAGCTGGAAAACGATTCAATGTATCTCTATCTGAAAAGGCTGGATGGCTACCGTTTTATCGCTGAAGAAAGAAACCTTAGATACGAATGGCTGAAAGCCGCTCCGGTATACACCGTTAAAAAGGATAATTAATTTTATCTTTGCAGAGAAGAATTACAAGTCTGTAAATTCAGATGCTTCGACTCCGTTCAACATGATGTTTCTTACAATTTAGGGTACGATGTCATGCTGAGCGGAGTCGAAGCATCTATAATGAAGAAGAAACCTTTGGAAAAAATAGAAAACGATAACTTTAGACATATAGGAAACAAGCTCCTCAGCTGGTACGGAAAAAATGCACGGGATCTGCCTTTTAGACAGACAAAAGACCCTTACAAAATCTGGATCTGCGAAATTGTTTTTCAGCAAACCAGGATCAGTCAGGGACTGAATCACTATAACAATTTCATTAAAAGATTTCCGGATGTAAAAACGCTGGCGGATGCTGAGGAAAATGAAGTGTTGCTTTACTGGAAAGGGCTTGGGTATTATTCCAGAGCCATTAATATCCATAAAGCGTCACAACAGATCATGAATGACTATCATGGTGTTTTCCCAGCCGATTATGATGAAATTCTGAAATTAAAAGGAGTAGGAAAGTACACCGCTGCTGCCGTATCGAGCATCTGCTTCGGAGGCAGAGTGCCGGCTGTGGATGGTAATTTTTACAGAGTGTTAAGCCGTATTTTTGCTGATGACTTTGATATTTCCAATTCCAGGGCGTTTTCCCATTTCTCGCAACTTGCAGAATTGGTGATGCCTGAGAATGTAGGTGATTTCAACCAGGCTATGATGGATCTGGGTTCAGAGATCTGTAAACCTAAAAATCCGCTCTGTAGCGAATGTCCGGTCAATGATGACTGTCTTGCATTTTCTCTTGAAAAAACATCAGATTATCCTGTAAAAACTAAGAAAGTAAAAACTGAAGATTTGGCTCTGAGCTATTATTTCGTACACAGAAACGGCGAGTTTTTGATTCAGCAGAGAAAAGATGACTTTATCTGGAAGAAATTATTTGAATTTCCACCTACGATCTCTCCAGACCTTGAGCCATTTATCAGAAACGTAAAAACAGTTACCCATAAACTTACCCATAAGAATCTGACTATTGAAATTTCAAACGTTGAGGTAGATTCTGAAGCGGTCTGGAACAGCTTTATCGCAGAAAATCAATACATCATTACACATTTTGAAGCCTCTCATGATAAATCTTTTCCAAAGCCTTTGGAAAACTACATTCAAAACTCACTGAAAGACTGAAATTTGTCTCCCAAAATCTGAAATCTAATTTGTACTTTTGCAAAATGATTAAAAACGTCATTTTTATTTTTGTATCACTGCTTTTAATTTCGTGCGGAAAAGATCATGTTCCAAAACCTTATGGCGAGCTTCGTCTTGAGTATCCGGCTCCGAATTATCATAAGTTTGAAAATAACTGTGCTTATACTTTTGAATATTCAGATTTTGCATCGATTACCGATGGCAAAAAGCCTTGCTGGTATTACATCAACTACCCGAAAATGAAAGCCAAACTTTTTGTGACGTATTATCCGATACAGAATGATTTTGCAGACCATATCAAGGAAACCGAGAAAATGGTCTATGAGCATACCATCAAAGCGAGCGCTATAGATACCAAATCATTTGAATACCCTGATAAAAAGGTGTATGGGAATTTCTATGAACTGAAGGGGCAAACCGCTTCCAATCTTCAATTTTACATTACAGACAGTACGAAACACTTCGTGACTGCTTATCTATACTTTAATACAAGACCGAAACCTGACTCTTTGGGCCCTGCAGTGAACTATATCAAAAATGATATGAAACATCTGCTGGACACATTTGAATGGAAAAAATAATAGACTTTAAAATACATTGAAAAATATATGAAACTTTTAGTTGTAGGAAGCGTTGCATTTGATGCAATCGAAACACCATTTGGTAAAACTGATAAAATTTTAGGAGGTGCAGCCACTTATATCAGCATCACTTCTTCTATTTTAGGCGTTAAATCTGGTATTGTTTCTGTTGTTGGAGGAGATTTCCCACAGGAGCACCTTGATATGTTCACAGAGAGAAATGTAAATATCGAAGGAATCGAGATCGTAAAAGAAGGAAAAACATTCTTCTGGTCCGGAAAATATCACAATGATTTAAATACCAGAGATACCTTAGTTACAGAAGTAAACGTTTTAGAGAACTTTGATCCTAAAATTCCTGATTCTATGCAGGATTCAGAGATCCTTTTACTAGGGAACCTACACCCTGGAGTTCAGCTATCTGTATTGGAAAAAATGAACAACCGTCCTAAACTGGTAATCCTTGATACGATGAACTTCTGGATGGATTCGGCTTGGGATATCTTAATGGATATGATCGCTAAAACAGACGTTATTACGATCAATGATGAAGAGGCAAGACAACTTTCAGGAGAATATTCTCTGGTAAAAGCAGCTAAAAAGATCCACACCATGGGTCCTGACTATGTGATCATCAAAAAAGGAGAGCACGGAGCTTTACTTTTCCACGACAATAAAGTATTTGCTATTCCTGCACTTCCATTGGAAGACGTTTTCGATCCTACCGGAGCGGGAGATACTTTTGCAGGAGGTTTTGCAGCTTATCTTGCTAAAAAAGGAAAGGTAGATTTCGAAACGATGAAGTCTGCTTTGATCGTAGGTTCAGCGATGGCTTCATTCACTGTTGAGAAATTCGGAACAGAAAGAATTGAGGAAGTTACCGAAGCTGATATGTTTGAGAGATTGAGACAATTCAAAGAATTAACGACATTCGATGTCGAACTGCAATAAATAAGTCTTTTTAAGAAATATTTATAATAAAATATTTAGACTAATTCGTTAAGAATTCTAAATTTGCAACTTGTTTAAAATAGTAAAATGACAAATAAACTAAAAATCACTTTTCTTCTTGGGATTTTCATGATGATATTCTCTTCAAACATGAATGCTCAGCTTAAACCGGGAGAATTAGTGGATGGTATTGCTGCTGTTATCGGTGATGAAATTGTTTTGGAATCGGATGTGAATGAGCAGATGAATTATGCCAAACAGCAGGGAGCCTCTGAAACTGACAAATGTGAGTTCCTTGAAAACCTGATCAGCAACAAGCTTCTTGTATACGAAGCAAAAAAAGATACATTGATTGAAAACCGTTCTGCTGCTATTAAAGAGCAGGCCAACGCAAAATACCGTCAGTTACTTTCTCAGTTCCCGGATGAAAAAACAATGCTTACCGCATATAAATTCAGAAACGGATTTGAAATGAAAAATGCTATCGAAAAGATAGATATCGATCAATATTACGGACAGGCTAAGTATCAGCGTATTACTGAAAAAGCAGACGTAACGCCAAACGAAGTGACAGACTTCTATAACCTGTATAAAATGCAGCTTCCTGAAGTAAAAGATGAGATTTCTTTAGCCCAGATCATGATGTATCCTAAGCTTACAGAAGCTCATAAGGAAGATCTTATCAAAAGATTAAAGAAAATCAAACAGGACATTGCCGGTGGAGAAACTTTCGAAAGCCAAGCAAGAATCTATTCTGAAGATGAAGGATCTGCTGCCAACGGAGGATTGTACAAAAACATCTATAAAGGACAGATGGTGAAGCCATTTGAAGCAGCTGCCCTGAACCTTCAGGAAAATGAGATCTCAGATCCTATTGAATCTGAATTTGGGTACCATATTGTACAGCTGATCAAGAAATCAGGGAAAGTATATGATGCAAGACACATCCTTTTAAAGGCTACGCCTACAGACGATGAGATCAAAACAGCAAAAGCAAAATTAGACAGTATCAAAGGTCTTATCCTTGAAGGTAAGATGACATTTAAAGATGCTGCTTTTAGGTTTTCAGACGATAAGAAAACGAAGTTCAATGCAGGAATTATTGCAGGAGCAGACGGTTCTGACAAAATTGAAAGAGAAAGTATTCCGGGATCTATCAGCTACGAACTGGCTGGTCTGAACAAAGGAGATATGACGGCAGCTTTCGAGGATGAAGACAACAAAAGAAAAGTGGTAAAGCTGATCAAACAGGAAGATGTGATTCCTGCTCACCAGATCACACTGGAAACAGATTACAACAGAATCAAGCAGATGGCGCTGAACAAAAAGCGTAATGAAATGATTGAAAAGTTTGTCAACGCTCAGTTGCCGACAACCTTTATATCGATTGACGGACGCTATGACAACTGTAAATTCAAAGCCAACTGGAAAAAAGAATCAATCAAAAAATAAATACTAAACCTTCAGAATTTCTGAAGGTTTTTTTATGCGCTTTCTGAAAAAATTATATATTTAAATAATAAACTTTGAAGCAATGGATGAATCTTTTTACAGACATAAATTTCAGGAAGCTGTCAATATGCTTTCCCGAGAGTTTATAGATTCAGGCCTTCGAATGTCTGTAGACACCATTCTTGAATCCGTTGCATTAAAAATATACAAACCCGAATGGTCCAGTACTCCCGAATCTCCAATGGATGCCCCAGGAAGGATCTTTTTTTCAGTTTGGATTAATGAAAAATCAATTAACGAAGGAAAACTGTATTACAACATTCATGCGCTGAAACTGAGAAATCTTAAAGACTATAAAATACCCGCCAGGAGCTTTGCTGAAGACTTTAGAAATCGTTTTGCGGAAGATCATAAGAATTGGGAAAATGTAAGCGTAGAATACGGTCCTTTGACCCTCATGGAAGGCTGGATAAAACTTAGACCTGATCATATTCAGAAAGACTTGTGCGGACTCGCCCGGAAATTTTTAAACCTAAGCCCGGTAGTAGATGAGATATTGAGTACTTACCGACTGAAACCATAACCCGTTGCGAGATACTGGTTTTTCGAGGTGTGAAGTGAACTGACAATGAAATTTGTTTTTATTTTCAACATTCAGATCCTGCTACACTCATAACTTATAACTCACAACTCATAACTCTTCTCAATATTTTACCCATTTTTTCCCCGCTGAAAACCGTTGTTTTTAGTATTTTTACGCATGAGCAATTTTATAGATTTCAATTCAGCGAAAAAACTTCAGGAAATGCAGACAAGTCAAAATAGAATTACAGAGCTTTTTAATATACAATATCCTGTTATCCAGGCTGGTATGATCTGGCATTCAGGCTGGAAATTGGCTTCGGCGGTTTCAAACTGTGGCGGATTGGGACTTATCGGGGCAGGAAGTATGTACCCTGATATCTTAAGAGAAAATATTCAGAAATGTAAACTGGCTACAGATAAGCCTTTCGGTGTGAATGTACCGATGTTATATCCCAATCTTGAGGAGATTATCCAGATCATTCTTGAAGAAGGCGTAAAGATCGTTTTTACGTCTGCCGGAAATCCAAAAACCTATACAGAAACCCTTCAGAAAGAAGGAATAAAAGTGGCACACGTGGTATCTTCCACCAAATTTGCCGTAAAATGTGAAGAAGCGGGAGTAGATGCTGTTGTAGCAGAAGGTTTTGAAGCCGGCGGTCACAACGGAAGAGATGAAACCACTACATTCTGCCTTATTCCTAATGTGAAAAATCACATCTCCAAGCCGTTGATTGCTGCCGGAGGAATTGCTTTGGGTTCACAGATGAAAGCAGCAATGATTCTTGGAGCAGACGGTGTACAAATTGGTTCGCGTTTCGCTGCTACTTTGGAGGCAAGCGCTCATGATAACTGGAAAAAGAAAATTACAGAACTTAATGAAGGGGACACTCATCTTACTTTAAAAGAACTTGCGCCCGTAAGGATGGTAAAAAACAAGTTCTTTGGGGAGTTGGAAGATATCTACCAGTCAGGAAGAGATAAAGATGCTCTGATAGCTTCTTTGGGACGTGCAAGAGCAAAACGTGGAATGTTTGAAGGTGATATGGAAGACGGCGAGCTTGAAATAGGTCAGGTTTCAGCTTTAATCAATGATATATTGCCGGTAGAAACGGTGTTCAGAAATCTATTAAAAGAATTTGAAGAAGCGAAAGTACCGGTATTGTAATTGAGGAATGAATTTAATGGAAGAGAGATTAATTGAAGTAAGAGGTCAGAAACTTTATACAGCATATCACCCATCATCTGAAGATAAACCGGTTATTGTTTTTCTTCACGATTCTTTAGGTTGTACCCAGCTTTGGAGAGATTTTCCGGCAAAACTGTCAGAAGCTACAGGTTGTAATATTCTGATATATGACAGGCTGGGGTACGGAAAATCCGGACCCATGGTGACCCACGAAAGACCAGTCAATTATATGGAACTGGAAGCCGATCTGCTGAATGATTTGCTTGCTGAACTTCATATTGACAATGCTGTTTTGTTCGGGCATAGTGATGGCGGAACTATTGCTTTGATTACAGCTGCAAAATATCCGGAAAAGATAAATTCAGTGATTTGTGAAGCAGGACATATTTTTGTAGAAGATATGACACTGAAAGGAGTCTATGACGCCTGGGATGCCTATAAGACAACCAATCTTGCTGAACGGTTACAGAAGTACCATGGAGATAAAGTGGAAATGCTTTTCAAAGCCTGGACAGAAACCTGGACGCGTGAAGACTACAGAAGCTGGAATATCGAATACCTTTTAAAAGACATTCGGTGTCCCTTATTGTTTATTCAGGGAGAAGCTGATGAATACGGGACTTTGGATCAGGTTGAAAAAACAGTTTCCCAGGTAAGCGGGATAGCAGAAAAATATATCATTCCCGACGCAGGCCATACACCGCACAAGGAAGTTCCTGAAGCGGTTCTTAATAAGGCTGCAGACTTTATCAGACAATACAGTTAATTACACAGAATACTACTCATTTAAAGCATCTTGATGAATCAGGGTGCTTTTTTCAGTGTTGTACTCGGGTTGGATTTTGTTTTGATGTGTACATATTTTCAATCCTAATGTAGTAATGAGTATGAAATATGCACATTATTAAAACAGTCAGTTTCTTTTTAAAGCTTTATCATTAGGATCTGCAAAATCAAGGTCTTCATATTTGTACAGATTTTGATGAAAATCAAGAAACAGATTATTTACATCTCCTATAAATTTTAAAGCTGTTTCTGTGAAATTTTTAAAATATTTTATCGCTTTTTGTGGCTTGTTAAATATGTAGTGACGCCTGAATTTACCGCATTTTTCTGTTTCAAAATCACACAAAATATACAATATAAATCATGCAGATCTTATACTTGGATTTGTATGTTTGGGAAGATAACATCACGGATGATTCTAACAGTCAATGACGTGAATAAATATTGAGAAACAGAGTTTAAGGAAGTGCAATAATAATTCTGCTATATTTTAAAATTGGGGCATGACATTTTCGGAAGGAAACTTCCCGGTAGAAATTATTTAAAATGGAATAGTTGTGTTGGAAATGAATGTTATTCATGTTGGGGATGCGGTTCTGCTGCATCTCCTTTTTTGATATGGTCACAAAAGCTGAAGTTCTGCGGTTATATTCTGCCGGGCCTGCTGTTCGTACAGATTGATGAACTCTCTGGTTTTAAAAATACTTTCGAGTTCCAGAAAATGTCTGAGTACCTTTCTTCTTCCGGGTTTATACAGCAGATCGGGATAAATGGCATACTCCTTTCTGATCTTCCGGGTATAATCGAGATATACGGCGAGATCTTTTCCCAGAATAGAAAGGTCAGTATCAAGAAGATAATTGGTGTCGGATTCATCAGAAAGTTGATGTGATTTTGTAGCTAAAATCTGCGATGAAATTTTTGAAATCATCTCTGAATTTAAATCTAACTTTTGAAGCCTTTCCACAGCACACCATGCGCTTTTTTCTTCATTCGATTTTGAAGTGGCATCATAAATAATATCATGATAAAATACCGAAAATGAAACCGAAACCGGATCCTGAAGGTGGCCTTGTGCAGTTTCCAGCTCCAGAAACATATTTTCCAGATGGAATAGATCATGATAATATCTGCCTTTTTCAGAATATTTTTTTTCAATTTCCTGCCACAAGCTGTTGATAAGATCCTGGTCTTTTGAAATGGTAAGGCAGAGATCTGTAAATTTTTCTTTCAGATTCATAAGTAATGGAGATAAAAAAAAGGAACTTTAAAAAGTTCCTTGATTTGCTTCCAACGCAGCTTTCAGTTCAGCCCAGCCTCCGCCGTTATGACCGTCTTTCAAGCCTTGTCCGTTAAGATATTCCAATGCTTTTCCGCTTCTGTTTCCACTTCTGCAGAATAAAATTACTGGTTTTTCAATAGATAAGATCTCTTCTTTTCTGTCTTCTACTTCGCCCAGAGGAATATTCTTGGCTCCGTCTATATTTCCGTCCATTTCAAGTTCCATTGGCTCACGAACGTCGATTAATTCATAATTTCCCGATTGTATTACTTCTATTAAAGACATAACTGTTTAATTTTAGATTAAAAAATAAGAACGAAAATACGCAATTTTTTTCTGAAATAAATCCTAAACTTTTAGAAAAGAGTATACCCCAGAATCACAGATACTGTTTTGTAATCTGCATTAAGTAATAAACGATCTCTCAGGAGATCTCTTGAAGTTCCTACCCTGAATTCTGCGCTGTATTTGTCCTTGTACTTATAACCTGCTCCAAATACAAAATTGTTGGCGGATTTTACTTTCCAGATATTGCTGTCATAATTTACCGAAGAGTTGATGTTGAAGTTTAAAGAATAGCCGGCGTTAATAAATATTTTAGAATCGTCATTAAGGAAAAGATAGTGTCTTATACCTATCGGAAGGTCTATAGATTTATAATCAATACTTGCCTGCATTCTGGTTTCGTTGTAAGTTCCGGCATACACAATGGCTTCAGTTTCATTTTTATAGTATTGATAAGTAGGTTCAGCAAAGATGGCCCATTTATTTTTATTGAAAGGCAAGACATACTCTAATTCCATACCGATTCTGAAAGTGGTTTTATTCCCAAATTCAGTAGTGTCGTATCTCAGATTAGACATAATTGAGGTTTCAGCAGAAGAAAAGCTGATTCCCGGTCTTATGCTTAAATGGAAAAGGTTTTTCTTCTTGTTGGACTGTGTATAATTTGAAACCTGTCCACCAGAACATTCATTGTAAGATATGAATATTTTCGTCAGATCCTTTCTTGCGTATTCCGCATCCTGAATTTGTTTGTTGCCAATATTGCATTGTAAGTTCTCTGAAATCTGTTTTTTATAATCTTCATTATAATGAATTGTATTTCCATTGACGTAATACGGCTTGTAGACAAGCTGCTTAGGCTCAGAACCGCTTACCGTATAAAAAAGTCTTTTGGTATCGCCGTTTTCATAATACAGTAAACCCGCTTTGCCGTCTACCAGATATTTTAAAAACAAAGTTTCCTCTTTAAATTCCGGATTTTTCTCAATGGACATTCTATTCAGATCTGCAGAAGAATAATCAATCATTACTGTTTTTCGCACATATCGGTCACTTCCTTCAATACCAAATTCCTGAATGTTTTTGATGTTTTCCTTAATAATTTGGCCGTTATCATCTGTTTTATATTGAAATTCTGTAGGGTTATATTTCCAGTCCGCGTTTTTAATGAGTACCTCTTTTCTCTCACCCGAATTGTTGACGATGTATCCTTTTTCAAATTTAATTTGTGCTGAATAAAGGGTTACAGCGAGAAGTCCTGTCAATAGACTTATTTTTTTCATAGTTAGTTATTAGTTGTAATAATAAGCGTTAAGCCTATTGATAAAATGAATTTTTTTAAGAGCCACAAATTTATAAATTAATCTTAATTTTGCAAGGTGAAAATCCTGAATTCCAGTGCCGAAAAATATGCGCAGTTAATTAAGTCCAAAGCAGAACGTTTTGGGTTTCAGAGCTGCGGGATCTCGAAAGCAGATTTTTTAGAAGAAGATGCCCCCAATCTGGAAAAATGGCTTAAAAATAATTTCCATGGCGAAATGAAGTACATGGAAAACCATTTCGATAAAAGGTTGGATCCAAGGCTGCTTGTAGAAGGTTCAAAGTCCATTATTTCACTTTCCTATAATTATTTTCCAAAAGAAAAGATTTCAACGCTGGAGAATTATAAGATCTCAAAATATGCCTACGCAGAAGACTATCATGAAGTGGTAAAAGAAATCTTACGGGAAATGGTGGAAGAACTTCAGGAAGAGATAGGAGCGTTCGGATTCCGCGTTTTTGTAGATTCTGCACCTATTTTAGAGCGAAGCTGGGCCAAGAAATCGGGAATAGGCTGGGTAGGGAAAAACGCCAATCTCATTACCAGGCAGAATGGTTCCTTTTACTTTTTAGCAGAAATCATCTGTGATCTGGAGCTGGTTGCCGATCATGCCACCACAGATCATTGCGGGACCTGCAGAAAATGTATTGATGCATGCCCTACAGATGCCATTGTTTCAGAAAAAATTGTTGATGGAAGCCGGTGCATCTCCTACGCCACCATAGAACTTAAAAACGAAATTCCTGATCATTTCAAAGACAGAATGGAAGACTGGATGTTCGGTTGCGATATCTGCCAGGATGTTTGTCCGTGGAACAGATTTTCTGCACCTAATCTTCAGAGCAGATTTGTCCCTAATGAATCATTGAAAAATTTCAAAAAAGAAGAATGGAAGGAAATTACCCAGGAAATATTCTCAGAAATCTTCAGGAAATCTCCCGTAAAGAGAACCAAATTTGCTGGTTTGAAGCGGAATATAGAGTTTTTGGAACGCTCTTCGGATAAGCAGTAGGGAAAATTTTTGGTGACGAATCCTCATTTGGAATTTTCCGGTTCCAAAATTTAGGAGGATAAATTGCCATCCCTTAAGCAGTGTGCTTTAAGGAGGATAAGATTTAATGCAGTAAGAATATATGGAAAACCTTTCCTAAAAAGAAAAATTGACCTTCAGGAGACCCATGTCCCACCGAAAATCAACGTTTTTTTTGTACTCTTTTGGGAGCTGTTTTCACTCTTACTTTAAATCTTTTCTGTGATTTTGTATTTTTACGCATATTTGTGAATATTTCGTAACTAAATTTAGTCATTTTTTCGATTAAAACAAATACTTTTACGGAAAATTGAAGATTAAATTTTATTAAAACATGAGTGTGAAAATTGTATTATTATATGTCCTGAAAACCATAGGAGTTATTTTGGGAATTGTAGTTCTTTATGTTATTTTGGGACTTGTACTGCCGCTTATAGAAGTTTCTGCAGATGATGACGGGCAGCCGAAAGATATTCCGATCTATATCTACACCAACGGCGTGCATACAGACATCGTAATGCCTGTAAAAAACGACCTTCAGGATTGGGGCACGAAAATTCCGTTTGCCAATACAAAATCAAAAAGTACAGATTATAATTATATAGGAATAGGCTGGGGTGATAAAGGATTTTATCTGGATACGCCTACCTGGGCCGATCTGAAGTTTTCCACTGCGGTCAAAGCTGCGTTCTGGCTTAGCGATTCGGCCATGCACTGTTCCTATTACAAGACCATGAAAGAAGGTGAAGACTGTAAAATGATCATGATCAGCAAAGATCAATATAAGAATCTGGTGAAATTTATTGAAGATAAATTTGACAGAGATCAGAACGGGAATTTCATAGTAATTCCTACTGATGCCGTTTATGATGTTAACGATGCATTTTATGATGCTAAAGGCACGTACAGTTTCCTTTACACATGTAATACATGGGCAAACGATGCCTTGAAGGCAGCAGGACAGAAAGCCGCTCTTTGGACCCCTTCTGATTTCGGGATCTTCAGACACTATAAATAATTTCTGATGAAAATTCTTGCCGTAATTCTTGCTGTTCACCTTATATTGGCATGCAGTAATGAATCCAGAGGAAATCATCCTGTTGTAGCGAATCCTGTTATTAAAACAGAAAAAAGGCCGGAAGCGGACCCATCTGAAATGAAATCAAAGGCTGATAAAGCATTGAAATTTTGTGTTTCAAAAAAACTCAGCACAGAATTCTGTATTCTGATTGATATGAGCCTTCATTCCGGAACTAAAAGGTTTTTTGTCTGGGATTTTAACACGAATTCAGTTGCTAAAAAATATCTTGTGGGCCACGGTTGTGGTTTAAACCCATGGAGTTCAGACGCTTCAAAAGATAGTCCGAAGTTCAGCAACGAAGACGGAAGCCATCTTTCAGCTTTGGGAAAATATAAACTGCAGGGAAGGGGCCACAGCGATTGGGGAATTAATATCAAATATCTGATGCATGGTTTGGAAGAAACAAACAGCAATGCTTTGAAAAGGTATATTGTTTTCCATTCATGGGATCAGATGAGCGATGAGGAAGTCTTTCCAAAAGGATCTCCGGAAGGATGGGGCTGTCCCACAGTTTCCAACAATGCGATGAAAGAAATTGATCCTATGATTCAGCAAGCCGGGAAACCCGTTTTGATGTGGATATATCAGTAATGAACAGATAAATTATGAAACACCGTCTTTTTCGAGAACAACAGCTTAATTGTAGCATAGAAACCGCCTGGAAATTTTTCTCCTCTGCCAATAATCTTTCCGAGATCACCCCGAAAGACATGAATTTTATTGTTCTTACCACTATGGAAAACGATGAAATTTATGAAGGAATGCTCATCGATTATTATGTCTCACCCCTTTTCGGAATAAAAATGAAATGGCAGACAGAAATCCTTAAGGTGGATTTTCAAAAGAGTTTTGTTGATCTCCAGAGAAAAGGCCCGTATAAACTTTGGCACCATCACCATGAATTCATTCCCAATGAGAAAGGAGTTTTGATGAAAGATACGATTGATTATGAGCTTCCGATGGGATTTTTAGGTGAAATAGCCCATCCGCTTTTTGTTAAAAAGAAACTGGAGCATATTTTCGATTACCGTTATAACGTGTTGGAGAAAATGTTCAATACAAAATGAGCCTGCATATAATAAGGTCTTTGAAATACTTCAAAGACCTTATTTTTTAATGATATAAAGCAGTATTTAAGTTTTTTTAACATTCGGCATGCCTGAGAACCCGTCTAAAATTCCTAGTTTCGCGGAACTATCGTTTTTACTAAAAAAACAAAGTTTTTCTTATTGACATGGCAGGTCTGAGGTCACTTATCTTTTTTTATTTCATATTGGTTTTTACCCTTTTCAATTCGAAATGGGCAGAAAAATCAATGGGAAATATTCCCTGTGTACCGAATATAGGAAACGTTCATATTCTCGATTTCTACGAGGAAACGGATATGAATACCCACGCGCTGCCCGCTGCCTCAAAAATAGTAAAATACTCAGTCCGTAAAGACGGTTATACCCCGGCAGATTTCTCGGCAATCACTCAGATTACGTCCAGAATCAGCCTTCCTGTTATCGCCATATCTATTATCTGTGGCGTAAAATCATTTCTCCATCTTCTCCAGTTGTATTAGTTTAAGTTATTGACAATCAATTTATTTTAACGATATCTCATAACTTAAATACTTTAAGATGTATTCTAAAAATATAATAATTTGCATTTTTGCAATATTATTCGCTGTGTCATGCAGTAAAGACAACAAAAAAAATATAGCAAAGGACAAAGAAGTTCCCGTGCTTGAAATCAAAGAAAAAGATACACTCGTCAACAACCAGTTCGTCACCGATATCCAGGCAAAGAAAAATGTAGATATCCGTTCAAGGATCGGAGGGATCATTGAGCATATATATGTCAATGAAGGGCAGTTTGTTCACCACGGCCAGACGCTCTTTAAAATTAGTGACGCTGAGCTTCGGATGGAACTTTTAAAAGCTGATGCTGCTTTAAAGCAGACCGATGCCGACGTACGCGTTGCAGAAGTGGAGCTGAAACAGATCCAGAGTCTGCATACCAAAAAATTTGTAGCGAATAACGAGCTGGAAATGGTCAAAGCAAAACTTTCATCTGCCAAAGCGAAACATGCCTTTGCCGATGCCGAAAGAAAAACAGTTCTGCAAAAAATAAGTTTCACAAGAGTCACAGCACCTTTTGACGGCGTGATCGATGTGATTCCCCATAAAGAAGGAAGTCTTGTTGAAAACGGAACCCTGTTGACCACTTTATCCCAGCTGAATGAGGTGTACGCCTATTTTTCCATTCCTGAAAACCTGTATTTTGAGTTGCTGGCTAATGATAAGATCGGGAATCATCAGAAAATAGAACTTACCCTCCCGAATGGAGTCAATTATCAGTTTAACGGTGCCCTGAAAACAGCAGAAGGAGAAATAGACAGAACTACCGGTTCTATCCGGTATAAAGTGCTTTTCCCAAACCCTGACCGCCTTATCAAACATGGTACTTCAGGAAAACTGATTATTTCCGAGCATCAGGCCAATGCCATTCTGATTCCTCAGAAATCCACATTCTCTATCCAGGATAAAACCTACGTATTTGTCGTAGACAAACAGAACAAAGTGAAAATGACCGGTATTAAGATTGGAACTACTCTGAGAGATTCTTATGTGGTGGAAGGAGGTCTTAAAAAGGGAGATGTAATCATCTATGAAGGAACGCAGTCTTTAAAAGATGGTGATGTGATCAAAATTAAAAAGAAGTATTAACCTTTCATCTCTTTAAATCAACTGACATGGTAGAAATGTTTATAAGACGAAAGGTGCTTTCGTTGGTGATTTCCATTGTATTTGTACTGCTGGGAATTATGGCATTAATGAAGATGCCCATCACACAGTTTCCGGATATTGTACCGCCTTCGGTAACTGTAACTGCAAAATACACCGGAGCCAATGCCGAAGTGTCTGCCAATGCGGTAGCGCTTCCTTTGGAACGTGCAATTAACGGGGTTCCCGGAATGACGTATATGTCTACAGTGACCTCCAATGACGGACTTACCTTAATTCAGGTATTTTTCGAAGTAGGTACCGATCCTGATGTGGCGGCAGTGAACGTTCAGAACAGGGTAACCACTATTCTTGATGAACTTCCGGAAGAAGTAATCAGGGCCGGAGTTACTACAGAAAAAGAGGTGAACAGCATGCTGATGTATCTCAATATCACGAGTGCAGATCCGGGCCAGGATGAACAGTTCATCTACAATTTTACAGATATCAATGTCCTTCAGGAACTGAAACGTATCGATGGAGTGGGGCGTGCCGAGATCATGGGGCAGAAAGAATATTCTATGAGGATATGGCTGGATCCGCAGAAAATGGCAGCGTACAGTATTTCAGCAGATGAAGTGATCAGTTCCCTGCAGAAACAAAATATTTCAGCAGCACCCGGGAAAGTAGGAGAGACATCAGGAAAAACCTCCAGCCAGCTGCAGTATGTCATTAAATATAAAGGTAAATTCTTTGAACCTAAACAGTATGAGGAAGTTCCGATCCGATCCGATGTGAACGGAACCATCCTGAAGCTGAAAGATATTGCTAAAGTGGAATTCGGAGCCATGAACTACGGAATGGTTTCCAAGACAGACGGAAGACCATCTGCATCCATTATGATGAAGCAGCGGCCGGGTTCTAATGCCTCCGAAGTCATTGAAAACGTGAAGGCGAAAATGGAAGAATTAAAAGTTACTTCATTTCCTCCCGGAATGGAATATAATATGGCCTATGATGTTTCCAGATTCCTTGATGCCTCTATCAGTGAGGTATTAGTGACACTTATCGAGGCGTTTGTTCTTGTGGGAATTGTTGTTTTTATTTTCCTTCAGGACTGGCGTTCCACTTTGATTCCGGTGCTTGCCGTTCCGGTTGCATTGGTAGGAACATTTGCTTTTATGGATATGCTGGATTTTTCTGTGAATCTTTTAACTCTGTTTGCTCTAGTTCTCGCCATTGGAATTGTGGTGGATAACGCGATTGTCGTCGTCGAGGCCGTCCATGTAAAAATGGAGGAAGGAATGAAACCTCTTGAAGCAACCATTAGTGCCACCAAAGAAATAGCAGGAGCGGTTGTAGCGATTACCATTGTGATGTCTGCCGTATTTATTCCGGTAGCATTTCTGGAAGGTCCCGTGGGCGTATTCTACCGCCAGTTCTCACTGACATTGGCCATAAGTATTGTCATCTCGGGAGTGAATGCACTGACACTGACTCCGGCACTCTGTGCTATTATTTTAAAACCCCATAATCATGACAAAAAGAAAACCATTGTCGATAAGTTTTTCCAGAGCTTCAACGAAGGTTTTGAAAGGCTGACCGAAAGTTATGTAGGGATTTTATCAAAATTTGCAACAAGAACGGTCGTTACCTTTGGAATTCTGTTTCTGTTCATTGTATTGACTATTGTCACCAGCAGATTCCTTCCAACCGGATTTATCCCGATGGAAGATCAGGGAATGGTATACGTAAGCGTTACAACACCTCAGGGAGCTACAGTGGAAAGAACAGAAAAAGTACTGGACGAGGTTACCGTAATGGCGAAGAAAATAAAAGGAGTAGAAAATGTAACCACACTTGCCGGATACAGCATTGTAACAGAAATTGCAGGCTCTTCTTACGGAATGGCGATGATCAACCTTAAAGACTGGAAAGAACGAGATCTGTCTGTAAATGAACTGATCGCTGAACTTTCTGATAAGACAGAAAGCATTGCCGATGCGCAGATTGAGATCTTTGCTCCGCCTACCGTCCCTGGATTTGGCAATACCAGCGGTTTTGAGCTGCGTCTCCTTGACAGAACAGGTGGGACGATTGAAAATACAGATAAGATCACAAAAGATTTCGTTAAGAAACTGAATGAATCTCCTGAGCTTCAGAACAGTTTTACCAGCTTCGATGCTACTTTTCCGCAGTATATGATCCACATGGATTATGATATGGCAGCGAAAAAAGGAATCTCTGTAGACAATGCGATGTCTACGCTTCAAACGATGTTAGGATCTTATTATGCGACCAATTTTATCCGCTTCAGTCAGATGTATAAAGTAATGGTACAGGCAGATCCGGAACAGAGGGATACACCCGAAAGTATTCTGAATCTGTATTTAAAGAATGACAAAGGCGAAATGGTTCCCTTCTCAACCTTTATCACCATTGAAAAAGTATACGGACCTGAAGTTTTGACGAGGTATAATATGTATATGTCTGCGATGATCAATGGGGAACCTGCAGACGGATACAGCTCAGGAGATGCCATTGGTGCAGTAGAGCGTATAGCGAAAGAAACCCTTCCGAGAGGTTTTGATATAGAATGGTCCGGGATGACCCGGGAAGAAATTTTATCAGGAAATCAAACGGTGTATATTTTCATGATCTGTCTTTTGTTTGTGTATCTCTTACTGGCAGCACAATATGAAAGTTTCCTTCTTCCGATGCCTGTACTGCTGAGCCTTCCGACCGGAATTTTCGGATCTTATATAGCGCTTGTGCTTACAGGGCTGGATAACAATATTTATGCACAGGTAGCATTAGTAATGCTGATTGGGCTTTTAGCAAAAAATGCAATTCTTATCGTGGAATTTGCTGTAGCCAGAAACAAACAGGGATATGATATTGTTCCGGCGGCGATAGAAGGGGCAAGACAACGTCTCCGTCCTATTCTGATGACATCCTTTGCTTTTATAGCAGGTCTTATTCCGCTGTGTATAGCTTCAGGAGCCGGTGCAGTAGGAAACCGTTCCATTGGTACTGCGGCTGCAGGTGGAATGCTTATCGGTACTGTTTTCGGTCTGGTGGTGATTCCGGGGCTGTATATATTCTTTGCAAAACTTGAAAATAAAAAGAAAAATGAAGAGATCAAATCTTAGAAATATAGGGTATGGAATGGCGTTATTGAGCATAGTATCATGCTCCGTTCCAAAGGTGACTGAACTGAAAAAAGCGCAGACACTGCCGAATGAAGTGATAAAAACTGAAAATATTTCAGATGCACACCGTTTTCAGCAGATTAATCTCAAAGCCTATTTTACGGATCCTTATCTGTTGGATCTTTTTGAGAAGGTGGTAAAGGCTAATCCTGATTTTCAGATTGCGCAGCAACGGGTAGAAATTGCAAACAGTTTTTTACAGCGTTCGAAGATGGATCTGCTGCCTTCTCTTGAAATAGGAGCCTCTGCTTCAGGGGATCGCTATGGGAAATATACCATGGAAGGCGTTGGGAATTATGATACTAATCTGTCACCCAACATTACAGAAGATCAGAAGATCAACCGCGATTTTACCCCGAATTACTGGCTGGGTGCACGAAGCAGCTGGGAAATTGACGCCTGGGGAAAACTTAAGAATAAAAAACTGGCGGCCCAGAAAAAATATCTGGCTTCTACAGAAGGGCTTCTTCTGTTGCAGGTAGAGTTATTTACAGATATTGCCAACCTGTATTATCAGCTGGTTGCACTGGACAACCGGCTGGCGATTTATCAGAAAAACTATAATCTTCAGCAGAGAGCTTTCGAAATAGTGCTCGCTCAGAGGGAAGTAGGAAAAGCTACGGAACTGGCTGTTCAGCAGTTTAAAGCACAGAATAATAACTGGCTGGCCGAAATTGAACATATAAAAGTGGAGATTGTAACGGTAGAACAGGCCATCACAACATTAACAGGGAGTTACGGCGGTGGAGTCAAACGCGGAACCTTACTGATGCCCACCAATATGGACATTCTGAATACAACTATTAATGTAGAATCCGTGATTCATTCAAGGCCGGATGTTGCAGCGAATTATTATGTGCTGGAAGCTTCTCAGGCCGATGCAAAGGCGGCAAGAGCTGCTTTTTATCCAAAAATTGATCTTGGAGCCAGTTTCGGACTGAATTCTTTTTCTGCCGGAAATTTCTTCAGTCCTGGTTCTCTGGCCGGGCAGCTGTTGGGAGGACTGATGGTACCAGTTTTTAATAAAGGACAGTTGAAACATGATTTTAAGGTCGCCGGGAAAGAACAGGAAATTGCTTTTCTCAATTATCAGAAGAGCATTACGACAGCATTCAATGAGCTTCAGTCTATTCTGAAACAGACGAAGATTTATGAAAGGATGCTCCAGCTGAAATCGGAAGAGGTAGGTTTCCTGGACCGTGGTGTGGAAGTTTCCAATGATCTGTACCTGACGGGATATGCCAATTATTTTGAACTGATCAATTCTCAGAAAAGCAAACTGACCGCTGAGCTGGATCTTCTCCAGTTTCAGCATCAGAATACCAGGAATAATGTCTTACTTTTTAAAGCATTAGGCGGGAAACTGGATTGATTTTTACTTTTTTTACGATGAAAGCCGCCCCTGAGGGCGGCTTTCTTTATTGTTTTTACAAGACCTGCAATGAAACAGATCTGTTATAGTAAAGCTAAAGCTCTGATTATTTAACCAGCTCGATATTAACTGCAGAGAATCCTTTCGGAGATTTTTCTTTCTCGAAAGATACTTTGTTCCCCTTTTTTACAGGGTGTGCACAACTGTTGTTGTGAAAGAAAACATTTTCTTTGCTGTTGTCTTCAGTAATGAAACCATATCCTTTTTCACTGTGGAAAGTAATGATTCCGGTCTTTCTGATGTCTTCCGCAATAATCGGAGCTGCACCAAGTTGGATCTCGTCAATGTTTACTTCCAGTCTTTCTCTGTCTTCAGGAGGTGTAGAGGTAAGTCTTCCGAATTCATCTACATACATGAAAACATCGTCCGCACCTTTGTTGTTATTCGTTTTACGATCTTCGCGTCTCAGCGCTTTTTCTTTTTGCTTTTGAATTTTTTTCTTGAAATTTTCTTTTTTAGAAAAAGAGTCTGCCATAAATTATTCTAGTATTTAATTTTATATTGTAATATTTGTCTACCTGATCTGCCATATGCTGGGTAAGCCCGCAGTCGTCCGTCTGTTCTTCTTTATGAAACGAAACGTTGAAAACAGTTTTGTTTTTGGTCGTTCATCAGTAAAAGAAGTGATTTTTTAAAAAATGAGGCATCTGAAAAAGCGGGAACTGATAAGAAAGAATTTCTATACTATAACAGAGGGCAAAGGCAGCGGCCTATTAATTAATATACAAATATACGATAATTAACTGAATAAACCTATTTTAAATCATTGATTATCAAAATGTATTTCCCCCCGTATAAAAACAGAACCTTCACTCCATCCAATGACAGAGGGAATAAAACAGAGTCCGGTAAATATAATGAGACGGCCTTGATGACTTTCTATTAAATATATGCTTTATTTAAAAGTCGGTAAAAATAAAAAATCCCCAGCAAACTGAGGATTATGAAAAATAATATATTATAAAAATGAAGTGGTGTATAATACGGTTTACAGAGCTGCAAATGCTGTGCCTAAAAATCACTTATTTTGGATTTCTATTGAATAAATGTCGGATTTCAGGAGGATTGAAGGGTGTATTGTATTGGTATGTAATGTGATATATCCTTCGTGTGGTATCTTAAAAAATGATTATTTTTTTTAATTGAATTCATAGTTTATCACAACATTTGTATGAAATTCGGAATTCCTTACACGTTCCGAAAGATTCACCATGATGAATTGAATGCTATTGCCCATCTTTGGTTAATAACATTTAAAAAAAATACAATGTCAACACAAGATGTCAAAGGAAAAGTCGTATTAATTGCCGGAGGTGGCAAAAATTTAGGAGGATTGCTGAGCAGAGGTTTTGCAGCAAAGGGAGCAAAACTGGCCATTCATTATAACAGTGAAAGCTCCAGGGCAGACAGTGAGAAAACCCTCGCAGAAGTTCAGGCCCTGGGAGCAGAAGCATTTTTGTTTCAGGGAGACCTTACAAAAGTCGATAATATAGCAGCGTTTTTTGATGAAGCTGTTTCTAAATTCGGAGGCATTGATATCGCGATCAATACAGTAGGGATGGTCCTGAAAAAACCTTTTGCCGAAACCACGGAGGAAGAATATGACACCATGTTCAATGTTAATTCAAAATCAGCGTATTTCTTTCTTCAGGAAGCCGGTAAAAAACTGAATGATAATGGAAAAATCTGTACCATTGTGACCTCTTTACTGGCTGCTTACACAGGTCTGTATTCTACCTATGCAGGGGCAAAAGCTCCGGTGGAACATTTTACAAGAGCTGCTTCCAAGGAATTTGGTGAGAGAGGAATTTCCGTAACGGCAGTAGCGCCGGGGCCCATGGATACGCCTTTCTTTTACGGACAGGAATCTGATGATGCGGTGGCTTACCACAAATCTGCATCTGCATTGGGTGGACTGACCGATATTAAAGATATCGCTCCTTTGGTTGAATTTCTGGTAACAGAAGGCTGGTGGATCACAGGTCAGACCATCTTTGCAAACGGCGGATACACAACAAGATAATTAGGTTGGGAAGATGGAAGCGGGGAGAGGAAAGTCCTAATTTAACCATGTCAGGGTTCAAAACCTTGACATGATTAATGCTTTTCAAATTCAGTTAGTTAGGTTTTATTATTACCATTAAAATACAAAGCAATGAAAAACTGCTGCTATACATCAACCGTCCTCCAGTAACTTCCATCCTCCCTCTTCTGGCTTCTCTTCCTTTATATACACTTTTAAGCCGTTGATAGGCATTGATTCCCATTCCTTTACATGATTTTTTAATTTGGATTCATGAAAAAGAATTTCTATCTCCGTTCCGCTTTATCAGTTATTTTACTGATGCACAGTGTTGTTTCTATTTTCAGTGGTGATGTCAATGATTTTGGGCGCCATTATCTGGATACCATAGGTTTCAGTCCTTTCGGGATTTATCTGGCGTGGGCCGTGAAACTGATCCATCTTTTTTCCGTATTTCTGATCTGGTCTTACCGGTATGTGAAGATCGTTTCTTTCTTGAATATTCCCATTCTTTTCTTAGGAATTTATTTTGTACACTGGCAGAATGGCTGGTATGTTGTAGGTGGTGGTGCCAACGGCATTGAATTCAATGTGCTTCTGATATGTTGTTTTTTACAGTTGATTTTTACGGAATATCATTCTGAAAAGATAGAAAAGCGCAGTTCGTAGACGGTTGCGTCGGATTAGCCGGACCTTATTTTTATTTTCCGCCGAAAGATGGTATTTTGCATAGTAAAACCTATTGCGCTAGATGCCGGACACAAAATCAAAATTATATGTTCATCTGCTCTTCTGGATATTGTATTATACTCTGGAGGTTTATCTGGACTTTTACTGGTCCAGGTATCAGTTTCCTGATGTGGAATGGCAGACCAGGCTTCAGAATAGTATTGTTCTGGAACTCGGATATTTTTTGATTAAAATGCCTTTGGCGTATTCGCTGCTGTATGTGTATGAGAAAACCGGTACAAAGAGATTTTTCAGCTATATGCTCTACTGTTTTATTTTTGTTGCAGCCGTTCTGTTTCACAGATTTTTTACCCATTATATTATTTATCCTTACATATATGGTGTTGTAGAAACGCTCGATGGAAAGCAACCTTCAGGGTTTATCAATGGATTGGTGGCTTTCAATTCTTTTATGGATCTAATATTTATGGCGGGTTTGATCTTTGGAGTAGAAATTACCAGACAGAAAAACTTGCTGAAAGAACAGATTTCCCTGCTGAAATCAGAAAAGCTGGATCAGGAACTGACCATGCTGAAAGCCCAGATCAACCCCCATTTTCTGTTCAATACCCTCAATAATATTTACGGAATGGCTCTTAAAAAAGCAGATGAAACGCCTGATGTAATCCTGCAGCTTTCCAAGGTGATGAGGTATAATATTTACGAGGCAGCCGAACGCTTTATTTCAATAGACAAAGACATAGAAAATATCAAAGATTTTCTTCAGATCCAGCAGATCCGGCATCATGATCTGGTGATCCGTTTTAATGAAGATATCGACAACCCTTCGCAAGAAATTTCACCGCTTATCCTGATCCAGTTTGTAGAAAATGCCTTTAAACATGGGGTTTCTGAAACTTTGGGTGAAAGCTTTATTCATATTGATATTCAACTTAAAAACGGAGTGCTTCATTACCACATAGAAAATTCAAAAGAAGAAAAACCTCACGGAAGTTCCACAAAAATAGGACTGAAAAACATCCGCAGACAACTTGAATTGCTTTACCCAAAGCATATTCTCACTGTTGAAAGTACAAATGACCGGTATATTGTAACCTTAATTATTGATTTCAATGACACATCCCGCTTCTAAAAAATACAACTGCCTTATCGTAGAAGATGAACCGATAGCCGCAGAGATTCTTGAAAATTTTGTTTCGAGGGATGAAGAGCTTCATCTGGTGGCTAAATGTTCCGACGCCGTTTATGCCGGAAGTCTATTGAACAGACATGAAATAGATCTGATGTTTCTGGATCTGCATCTTCCGGTGGTCAAAGGTTTTGATTTCCTTAAAAAATTAAACAATTCACCTCTTGTGATCGTTACTACTGCTTATCATCAGTATGCCGTGGAAGGATATGAACTTGATATTGTGGATTATCTGATGAAACCCATTCCATACGAAAGGTTTGTAAAGGCTGTTGAAAAGTTTAAATACCTCATGAATGCCGAAGAAGCGCTTCTGGAAGCTGCAGACCGCGAGCATATTTTTATCAGCAGCGGAAAAAAGCAGATTAAGATTATTCTTCATGATATCTTCTTTATTGAAAGCTTGCGAGAGTATATCCATATCCATACTAAAGCGCGAACGGTGACTGTAAAAATGCCGATCAGCAAAATAGAAGAAAGCCTTGACCCGAAAATGTTTGTCAGAATTCATAAATCATATATTGTTTCCAGATCCAAAATTGAAGTTCGTTCTGCGAGTATGATACAGGTGAACGGTAAAAAACTTCCGATTGGAAGAACTTACAAGCCTTCTATAGAGTTTTAGGTAAAGGCTGAGATTAAGAGGCTGAGATTAAGAGGCTGAGGTGAATGAGTGAATTATGAATCGTGGATTTTGAATTAAAAAGTATAATGAAAAACTTCAATCACTAAACCCGAACCTCGCATCTCTAAATCCGAAACATGAACCCCGGATCTCTAAACTCTAAACCCCTCCGATTCTCAAACTCCTTCATAGACCTAAATCCTTATTTGATAGCTGTTTCTTTTATTCTTCCGTTGTTTTAACCAACTTTGAAGTGTTAAACAAATCAATCAGACAAACTCGCAGGAGTGAAAAGAGATTTGAAGAAGAAAACGACCAATTGCAATAATTAGAATATATATGTGGATGTAAGTATTCTCACTGAAGAATGCGGATTGGCTTAATGACCTTAAGCCAATTTTTTATTGTGCTTACCAAAAAAAAACGTCTCCGGAATCCATAGACCCCGAAGACGTTTAACTGTATATTTTAGAATAAATTCAGATTCTGTATCAATCTTTCCGGGGCACGGTTTGGAGCAATCCTTGTCAACCCGAACGAACGATTAAGAAACTTTCACTTCTCTTTTCTCACGGATGCTTTTAATAATAAAGTACAGTCCCAAAAACAGGAACGGGATGCTTAAAATCTGACCCATATTCAGGCTCATTCCTTTTTCAAAATCAACCTGATCTACTTTTATAAATTCCACGAAGAATCGCACAATAAAGATAAGCAGAGTAGTGATTCCGAAGTAAAAACCTTTTCCTACTTTAAAGATATTTTTAGTATAAATCAAATAGACCACAAGGAAGATTGTCAGGTAAGAAATCGCTTCATACAGCTGCGCGGGGTGCCTCGGGATATTATCCACATGTCTGAAAATAAATGCCCATGGAGCATCAGAAGGTGTTCCTATAATTTCAGAATTCATCAGGTTTCCGAGCCTGATAAATGCTCCGGCTAGTGGTGTCGCAATGGCGATGACATCAAGAACCGTCATGAACTTAATCGAGAATTTTCTGGCATAAACCAGAAGCATGATAATCAGCCCAATTCCGCCGCCATGGCTTGCCAGTCCTGCATATCCTGAAAAATGATAGGCTCCGTCAGCTCCTTTCTGGATCGGAAGGAATATTTCTATCGGATGTTGGGAATAATAATCAAAATCATAGAATAAGCAGTGTCCTAATCTGGCACCCACTAAAATTCCTATAAATGCATAAGAAAAAAGGGCTTCATGAGCGGGCTGACTTAGATTTTCTTTTTTATAGATGGTCTTTAAGATCGTGTAGCATAAGACAAGTCCGGCAAGAAATAACATTCCGTAATATTTCAGAGGAAATCCGCCGATATTGAAAATTTCGGGACTTACATCCCAGTTAACGTATAATAAATTCATTGATGATAATTATAGAATTATTTTTTAGGGGACAAATATAGCAGGATATAGCCGTTTTTAAGGAACGGAAGCTAAACTTTAGGATATTTTGGGGGAATATATCATGTTTTACGGCTGGGAATACGTAAATTTTTAATACTAATATAAGCAGAGATTCTGTTACAAATTACCTGAATTAAGATACTATTTCATGGAGCGGATTACGGAACTTTGTCATAACAAAATCTCCTGTAACAAGGTAAATAATAAAAATTATGCAAACAATATTAGGGGCCAACGGACAGATTGGAGAAGAATTAGCAAAAGAACTGAAACGAAATTATACGTCAGATATCAAAATCGTGAGCAGAAAACCTGTGAAAGTAAATGACACAGATACACTGTTTCCGGCAGATCTTTCAAACCGGAAAGAAGCTATTGAAGCAGTAAAAGGAAGTGAAATTGCTTATTTTACATTAGGATTACCGATGAATACAGATTTATGGGAGAAGCAGTTTTCAGCAATATTGAGAAATGTAATCGATGCCTGTAAAATCAACGGTACAAAACTGGTGTTTTTTGATAATACATATATGTATCCTCAGGACAGTCAGGTTTTGACTGAGAAGACTCTTTTTGCACCCGTTGGTAAAAAGGGTAGAGTGAGAAAGCAGATGGCTGAAATGCTTTTGAAAGAAATGGAAACCGGACAAATAGAAGCCGTCATTTGCCGTGCTCCTGAATTTTATGGTCCCGGAAAGACGCAGAGCATCACCAATACTTTGGTTTTTAATAATATCAAAGATAACAGGAAACTGAAAGTTCCTTTAAAAGACAGCACTGTAAGAAGCCTGATCTGGACACCGGATGCCAGCAGAGCAACAGCTCTGATAGGAAATACACCGGACGCATTTGGGCAGACCTGGCATCTTCCGGTAGATAGTGATAAGCTTAGCTATAAACAGTTCATTGCCTTAGCATCTCAGATTTATGGTATAGAATTAAGATATGCTGTCATTCCGAAGTTTGTATTTAAAATAGGTGCTTTTTTTAATAAAAACATGAAAGAACTTCAGGAATTACTCCCAAGATACGGATATGATAATATATTTGATGACTCAAAATTCAGAAAACGATTCCCTGATTTTAAAGTAACCTCATACAAACAAGGGATAGAACAGATCAAAGAAGAACAGAAAAAATAGTAATTTTAAGGAATGAAGATACGTTTGGACAGTTAATAATAAAACAGTTTTTTAAAAATTATATCTGGATTATAGCTATTCTTTCCGACTTCAATAACTTCTTTCTTCAAGCTCCCATCTTTGTATCCAATAATTGAAAACCCTCATGAAATCACCGGAAAAAATATCTTCTATTAGTCTGCTCCATCGGTATTTGAAGCTTAAAAAACCTTCCAACCCACTAATCAGCGTTTTTGATTTTACGGATGTTTCTGTAGATCCGGCAACTCTGTTGAGTGCTGTAACAACAGATTTTTATGTAGTGGCCCTTAAAAAAGACTGCGCAGGAACATTTAAATACGGGCAGCAGTATTATGATTTTGATGAAGGAATTATGTATTTCATGGCACCACTGCAGGTCATGCAGTTTGAAAATATATTGCTTTCCGAAGTGGAAGGGAGTGTTCTCGCCGTTCATCCTGATTTTTTGCAGGGATATCCTTTAGCCGGTGAGATCAGGAATTACGGTTATTTTTCCTATTCCAGCAATGAAGCCCTTCATCTTTCCGAAAGTGAGGAGAAGTCTGTGATGGATATTATTGACAATATCCGAAAGGAAACAGAGAATAATATGGATTCCTTTACCCAGGATCTTTTGGTGTCCAATATAGATCTCTTGCTAAAATACTGCGACCGCTTTTACAGCCAGTAGTTCCTGACCCGAAAAAAAGTGAACAATGACCTTCTGACCAGACTTGAGAATCTGCTTGATCATTATTTTAAAAGTGATCAGCTGATTCTTAACGGAATTCCGACCGTTCAGCTCATGGCGAACGAACTTGGGGTAAGTCCCAATTATCTGAGCGATATGCTTCGGATTCAGACCGGTCAGACCACACAGCAGCATATTCAGAACAGACTGATTGAAATGGCAAAGGAATTATTATCTACCACTTTATTGTCGGTTTCTGAGATCGCTTATCAGCTTGGTTTTGAGCATCCGCAGTCTTTTCACCGTTTATTTAAAAACAGGATGTCGGTTTCTCCACTGGAATTCAGAGATTCTTTTAATTAATGATAAAAGATGTGTTCAAACAAAAAAACCTCTCACATCAAGTAAGAGGTTTTGAACGGACATCGAATGAAAAGCATTGCTACTGATCAGTCAATGTTCGTTTAAACGTTATATTCAAACTATGCTAACTTTACGTTAACTGCATTTAAACCTTTGTCGCTTTTTTGTACTTCGAAAACTACTTTATCGTTTTCACGGATAGATCTAGTGTCTAATCCTGAAGAGTGTACAAAAATGTCTTTGCTTCCGTCTGCCGGAGAAATGAATCCGAAACCTTTTGCTTCGTTGAAAAATTTTACTGTGCCTTCTTGCATTGTAATTGTATTAAAATTGTTGTATTATTTTTTGGACTTTTTTCTGAAACTTCTCAGAAATAGAGTCCGGGTATTATATTATTGTGATTTAGTGTAGATATTGGAGTTTGGCGACAGGCATAATAAAGCCTATCAGTTTTTGAATATTGGTTAGATCAGAACGTTCCCCTTCGTCACAGAAAGAAACAGCTGTTCCTTTCATTCCCGCTCTTCCGGTTCTTCCAATCCTGTGAACATAGGTTTCAGGGACATCAGGAAGCTCGTAATTAACTACATAAGGAAGCTCCTCAATGTCGATTCCACGGGCTGCAATATCGGTGGCTACCAGAACACGGATCTTACTGTTTTTGAAATCTTCTACGGCCTGCTGTCTTGCGGTCTGGGATTTATTCCCATGAATAGCGGCTGCAAAAATTCCTGTACGTTCCAGTTGTTTAACCAGTTTGTCTGCGCCCTGCTTGGTGCGGGTAAAAACCAGTGAACGTAAAATAGATACATCCTGCAGTATATTGATCAGCAAATCTGTTTTCTGGGTCTTTTCAACAAAGTAAACGGACTGATTAATAGCCTGCACCGGAGATGAAACCGGGTCTATGGTAATCTCAACAGGGTTATTCAGCATGGCATCCCCAAATTTGCGGACATCAGACGGCATTGTTGCAGAGAAGAATAAAGTCTGTCTTTTTTGAGAAATCAGTTTCAGGATTTTTTTCACATCTTCTGCGAATCCCATATCAACCATTCGGTCAGCTTCATCCAAAACCAGTATTTCGATTTTAGAGAGATCTATATGTCTCTGGCTTACCAGATTCAGTAATCTTTCGGGAGTTGCAATAAGAATATCCACTCTTTTTCTCAGAGCTGCCAGTTGGCTTCCTGATAAAACGCCTCCAAAGATGGAAAGCTGGGATAAAGGTAAATATTTACTGTACACTTTAAAACTTTCTTCCAGCTGCAGGACTAATTCCCGGGTTGGCGTTAAGATTAATGTGCGTATTTCTTTATGATCGGGTGTATTTCTTTTTAACAGTTGCAGAATAGGCATGGCAAATGCTGCAGTTTTTCCTGTACCGGATTGAGCATATCCTATAATATCCCTTCCCGCTAAAATATGTGGAACAGCTGTATACTGTATCTCTGTGGGCTTGGAATATCCGGCTTCTGTAACGGCGCGGACTATAGGATTTATTAAATTTAAATTTTTAAAACTCATTATAAACTACCGGACATCCGGTTCTGAGTGGCCAAATCGGTTAAGATCTGAATTGTTGTCTTGTATAAAAATAATGGATATCCACTTGGATACATTACCTTTACTTATTATTTTACTTTGCATTAACTTTGACACTATATCCTATTGGGAATATATGTGCTGAGCTTTGCAATATCGTATCGTTCTCATTCTTAAAGCAGGATCTAAATGAACCCATGCCGTTCTGAATTTTATAACTGCTTTTATTTTTACCTGAAAATCAGGGAAGCAGTCGGGCAGCTGAAAAAGCAAAACTGAAAGAGAAAAATGAAGATTTTAAACTGTTACAGAATAGCAAAAGGCAGAGGCCTGTTCTTATAAATGCTTTGCAAAAATACAATAAACAAACTGAATAATAATTGCTTTAAATAATTGATTATCAAAAATTTATTCGTAGCTTTCGCACGTTAACAGAATTGTTTGCCCCAAGCGGATGATTTTAAATCCGTTCTTATGCAGACTTCCGCTCCTTCTACCAGCCCCCAGCCCCAGACTTTAGCATCCCTCTCGGATCAGCATGTGAGAATTGCCTACTTCATTATGATACATCATAAACCGGAAGTATTCAAAGCCATGTTTCAGAAGATTTACACGAGAGACCAGTTTTACCTGATTCATATCGACCGGAAGGCGAAGGAAGAAATCACCGATGAAATCCAGATGTTCCTTGTTAAGTTTCCCAATGTTTATATTCTGGAAAGTATCAACATCGTTTCCGGTGGATTCAGTATGATTCAGGCTGAGCTTGATGCCATGGAGTTTCTGCTAAATGTAAGCCAGGAATGGGACTATTTCGTTAATCTGAGCGGTGAAGATTATCCTTTAAAATCACAGAATATCATCAGAAAATTCCTGACAGCGAATAGGGGAAGAAATTACCTTTTCTATTATGACCAGAAGTTTTACCGTCCGGATACCCTGCAGAGGATACAGAATCATTTTACGGAACTGTCTTATAAGATCTCATCGCTGATGTATAAAAGGGAGTTTATGAAGGATGTTACACCCTACATAGGAGGGAAATGGGTAATCTTTACGAGGGATACCTGCGCTTTTCTAGCCAATAATAAAAGGGTGATGAATTTTGAAGACTATTACCTTCATACATTCCTGCCGGCAGAATCATTTTTTCAGACCGTCCTGATGAACACTTCTTTTAACGATCTCATTGTGAATGATGATAAAAGAGCGGTCATTGAAAAGTCTATATTCGGGAAGAAGCAGACGCCAGATGAGCTTATTCTCTTTTTAAAAACCACCAATCATCTTTTTATCAGAAAAATAAATGATAAAACAGAAGAAGAGGTCCTGAAATACATTGCTGAAAGCTATGATCTTCCTTTACCGAACGTAAATGAGGTGGAAAGGGAGCTCAAAATAGACAGAAGACAGGATAATTAATTCCGTACATACTTAATTACTACCGTGCTTGTTTGCTTTAAAATAAAAACCTCCTGTGATTAACAAGAGGCTAGTGGACATAAAAAGCTGTTCCAACTTATATTTCGTTACTACTAAACCAAAAGGCAAAGGCTGTCAGTTGAAAATGCAGTAAGTAAATCTTAGATTTCACCCATCACATACATATTCTCCATCGTAGGAACTGCGCTGCCGCCTTGTTTTTCAAGGGTAATAGCGAATGCCTGCGCATTTGGAATCTGAGCGAGAGCTGTTTTGCTGTCTTTCTCTTCGGTGTACATCCCTGCGCTTACAGGTTTGCCATCCGCAATCGCCCACAGCTGATACTGCATCCCTTCGGGAGCTTTCGGCAGGCTTTCGGCGTTGAGGTAGACTTCTTTTGTTTTTTTGTCCCAGAAAACCATGGCTTTGGAGTCCGTATGCTTTTCTACGCCTTTCAGCATAACCATCTGCATATCAGGATTGGAAAACATTTCCATCTTCTGATTCATTTTTTGCATAGCGAGATCCTGAGCTTTTTTCTCGGTCTGTATTTTAGCAATTTCTTCCCGGGTCTTAGACTGATCATTCATCCAGAAAAGATTTCCTGCCGCACTGATCAGAAATAATACAGAAGCGGCCACTGCATATGTTTTCCAGCTGCTTTTACTTTGAGACCTGATGTCGTGTTGAGGAGTAATATTTTCCTGAGGTCTCACAGTTGGAATATCTCTAATAACCGCAGGCTGTACTTCTTCCGTAGTCTGTTCCTGCTGGATCTTATTCCATATCTTAGATTTTAAATCGGCTGGCGGTGCTACGGCCTGGCTTGTCGCCAAATCTTCCAAAGTTTGCTGTGCTTCTTCAAAAGCCGCTTTTACTTCGGCATTGTTTTTCATCACACACTCCAAAATCCCTGCCTCCTCAGGAGAAGCAAGACCTAGAATATAAGATTCTATAATTCCGGATGATATGTATTCTTTAGTGTTCAATTTATTGATAATCTTTTAACAAATCCTTTAATTTCATTAGCGCGTTCCGCATTTTGGTTTTCACCGTTCCAAGGGGTATCTTCAGCTTTTCCGATATCTCGTTCTGAGTATAACCCTGGTAATAAGCTAAGTCGATAAGTTCTTGTTTATCAACCTCCAGACCTTTCAGTACATTATTAAATCCAATAAAGTCGGATGAATTATTGTCCGTGGAAAGTTCTGCAGAATTATATACGAAATCTGGAAGCGGTTGGTTTTTAAGTTCGTTTTGGAAACCTTTTGATTTTAAATAATCTATCGCCGTATTTCTGGCAATATTGATCATCCAGGTGTAGAATTTGCCTTTTGATGAATCATACTGGTGAATGGCATTCCAGATCTTTACGAAAACATCCTGAATAATTTCTTCAGTATATTCTTTAGACTGGACGATTCGGAGAACCACACCATACAGTGCTCCTGCATAGTGATCGTACAAATAATGAAAGCCGGATTCGTTTTTTTCTTTCAGTAAAACGATAAGCTCTTCTTCCGAATAGGTTGTTTTAATAGCGTATGATTTTCATTCCAAATGTAATAAAATAAAATATATAATAAACAACATCCGAAAAAACTTTTACATCGTAAATGATTTTAGGTAATCGTTTAAAATTATCGAATATGAAAAGTATCATCATAAAAACAGCTCTCGTTTTCTTTATGGCTGTCACTGCAGAAAGAAGTTATGCCCAGTCCGGTAATTTTAAAACAAAGAATCCTTACTACTCCCGCACTGTGACCACTCCTTTGAAAGTAAGCAATACGGAATGGAAAAAGATCCTTAAACCGGAACTGTATCAGGTGGCCAGAGAAGGAGCTACCGAAACAGCTTTTACCGGCAAGTATTATGAATTTGATGAAAAAGGAATCTATTTCTGTGCGGTATGCGGAAATCCACTGTTTTTTTCCACTTCAAAATTTGCGACAACCTGCGGATGGCCGTCCTTTTATGAGCCGCTGCGCAAGAACAGTGTGGTATACCGAAAAGATACTTCCCATAACATGACAAGAACTGAGGTTTTGTGCGGAAGATGTGATTCTCACCTCGGACATATTTTTGATGATGGCCCTAATCCCACCGGTAAAAGATTTTGTATGAATTCTGTCTGCCTCGATTTCGTCCCGGATCCTAAAAAGAATTAACAGATTTTGAAATTTTCAATAAAAAATCAAATTTTTTAAATCCAAAACAAAAACCATCTCGTAAATGATTCTAAGAACACAACTCAAATAGATATTAACTTAAAAAATCAACAAAATGAACACAAGCTCAAAAATCGCAGTTTTAGGAATGGTCGCTTTATCATTCGCTTTCAGCGGGAAGGTAACTGCACAAACGATGAAAGAAAAAACAGTTATGGTAGGCGGTGCGCCGATGTATCCATCTAAAAATATAATTGAAAACGCTGTGAACTCTAAAGATCACAAGACTTTGGTAGCAGCAGTAAAAGCGGCAGGTCTGGTAGAGACACTGCAGGGAGCAGGACCTTTCACGGTATTAGCCCCTACAGATGCAGCCTTCGCAAAACTTCCGAAAGGAACGGTGGAAACTTTGGTAAAACCGGAAAACAAAGAAATGCTTACCAAAATCTTAACATATCATGTGCTTGCAGGGAAATACAGTGCTAAAGACATCTGGGCAGCTGTGAAAGCTGGAAACGGTAAAAGTATGATGAAAACGGTAGAAGGTGAAGGATTGACTTTCTGGACAAAAGGAAAAGATCTTTATGTACAGGATGCAAAAGGAAATAGTGCAAAAGTGACGATTGCTGATGTGAATCAGTCAAACGGTGTGATCCACGTGATCGATACGGTGTTGATGCCGTAATGTTTTAGTTTTCAAACAGCATAATTTATTATGCTGTTTTTTTCTCCTCTTTTGAGAATTTAATAACACTCAAACCTATAATATTATGAAAAAAACTATTAATGTTTCTAACCAGGGAGCTACTCTGGATACAGGCAGAAGAAACTTTTTGAAACTGGGCGGTATAGGACTGGCTATGGCAGGACTTACACTGATCGGTTGTGATGACGACAATGATTTCGGAATGATGGACGACAGCAAGGTTTTTGATCTTGGAACTGGTGATGTCGGCGTTCTGAATTACGCCTACGCGCTGGAACAGCTGGAAGCTGATTTTTACACCAAAGTAGTTAACAATTTTTACTCTGGAATTTCAAGTGTTGAAAAAGACCTTTTTACAGATCTTTACCACCATGAAGTGATTCACCGCGATTTCTTTAAAGCGGCTATAAGTGGGGTAACTGCGAATGTTTTACCTACACTTCAGTTCCAATATGCTAATGTGAATTTTAACGACAGAAATTCTGTTCTTGCCACAGCCAAAGCTTTGGAAGATACAGGAGTGGCAGCGTACAACGGGGCAGGGAAATATATTACCAACCCGGCGTATCTGGTGATTGCCGGAAAGATCGTTTCTGTAGAGGCAAGACATGCTTCCGCGATCAGAAATATCATTAATCCCGGATCTACGGATTTCTCAGGTGATGATGTGATAGATGCCAATGGACTTGACCTTGCCAAAGAACCTAAAGATATCGTCATGGCGGCAGGAGGATTTATAAAAACTCCTTTCACATGGAAAGAAAGAGGAATCAGCTAATTATTCATTTTCAAAATCTACCATTATGAACATTCTTAAATTACTAGATAAGCTTTCTAACGATAAATTTTTTACCACAGAAGCTACAAGATTAGAAACGATTACCAATATGTCAACGTTTGGTAAAAAAGCAGCGGTAGCGTCCATTCCATTGGGATTGGGAGCATTAATGTCTACACCTGCTAAAGCGGAAACTGTAGATCAGTCAACATCCGCAAGTTTTTTCAAAAGTGCTTTGACGGATGCCTTACAGCTGGCATTAGTCCTGGAATATCTTGAAAATGAATATTACGCCATAGGTCTGGGAGCAGCCGGATTGATCCCCAATTCAGACCGACCTGTTTTCATGCAGATCTCAAAACATGAATCAGCACATGTAGGTTTTCTTAAAAGTACCCTGACTTCTTTAGGAGAAGCTCCAAAACCAAAACCTACTTTTGATTTTACCGCTGGCGGAAATTTTACACCTTTCACAGATTATAACCAATTTCTCGTTCTGGCTCAGGCTTTTGAAGACACCGGAGTTCGTGCGTATAAAGGACAGGCTGGAAATGTAATGTCTAATAAAGCCGTATTGCAGGCTGCACTTCAGATTCATTCCGTGGAGGCAAGACATGCTTCACAGGTAAGAAGAATGCGTGCCAATAAAGGTTGGATAGAACTGGCCAACGGAGGAAATATGCCTTCTGCTACCAATGCTGTGTACGCAGGAGAAGATAACACAAATCAAGCGGGATTCAATACGGCTAATGCTTTCGGAGCGGCGGCGGGATCTGCAGCTTATGATGAAGTTCTTACAACAAGCGAAGCGCAGACTATTGCAGGTCTGTTTATTGTGGTCTGAAACAATTTTTATTATTTAGGTGAGAGTCCTATCCTTAGAAAATATCTGGGGGTGGGATTTTTTTTGGTTTAAGCTTATTAGATAACCGAATGATGATAAAGTAACAAATAAAATCTGTAGTAAAGTACTATCCAAAACTCTCACTACTGGTAAGAGAAATTTTGGATTGATAACTTTTTAAAACAACAAATTATAAGCGATGTCACACTGAACAAATTCGAAGTGTGTGATATTAAAACTATTGATGCTTTTACAGAGTTGAAGCCCTATATACCAACTCCGCATTCATTAAAACAGTTTTGCCTGGTGCCGAGCTGTCTTTTATTTTCTCAAGCATCAGTTCTGCAGCGGTTTCTCCCATCTGCACCAAAGGCTGCTGGACGCTGGTCAGCTGCGGATAAACAATCGTAGATAATTCCGTTCCCGAAAAACTGGCTACAGCCACATCGCCGGGTATTTTAATATGGTTTTCAAGGAGAAAATTCATTGCTCCTATCGCTAAAGTATCACTGAATGCAAAAATACTGTCAAATTCTATCTTTTTATGGAGCAACTGTTTCACGGCTTCTTTCCCGTAATCAAAGCTCATTCCTTCCGTATTAATGATCAAAGCTTCATCGAAAATATTGTATTTGGTCATAATGCGTTTATAGCCATTGGCTCGCTCCACGGCATTCCGGATGGTTTGAGGCCCCATGATGTGGGCTATCCTTTTTCTTCCGGTTTTAATCAAATATTCTACCATTAAGGATGAATTGATGTAATCATCCACGATCACTTTTGATACGTCTAAAGATTTGCTGGGAATTCTGTCAAAAAATACCAAAGGCGTTCCCTGATCTATAATTTGCTGGTACAGATCATTATTATAGGTTTCATGGCATAAATTGATAATAATCCCGTCTACATTGAATCCTTCCAGAAGCTGCAGGTTTTTCCTTTCAATAAGTGGATTTTCATCAGATTGGGTAATGACAAGCCTGTAGCCGAGAGGGTACAGTATATTCTGAATTCCTTCAAGAACCTTAGCGGAAAATGGAGTGATCATCTCCGGAACGACTACACCTATCGTTTTGGATTGTCCGGATTTTAAATTTAAAGCCGTAAGGTTAGGTTTATATCCTAATTGGTCCGCAGCATCCAGTACCCGTTTTCTGGTTTCATAGCTTACATTTTTATCATGAAGCAGCGCCCGGGAGATGGTAGAGGTCGATAATGACAAAAATTTCGAAAGATCTTTAATGGTTGTACGTTTCATCAGCCCATGTTTTTTGCTAAAATTAATAAAAAAATAAGCAAATGGGAACGTTCCCTGAGTTTTGGGAACGTTCCCGGTGTAAATTTTATAAAAAAAACGGATGATGAACTGATTGTTAATATAGTTTTAACACATTCACTAACCTATTAATAATCCTTTGCATATGAATACCATTTCTTATCATTATGATACCGGAAAAATCACTACAGGAATTCTGCACATCGGTGTAGGAAATTTCCACCGGGCGCATCAGCAGTTTTATACCAATGCCATACTAGAATCTGAAGACCAGAAGCAATGGGGAATCTGTGGAGTCTGTCTCTTGCCTTCCGACGAGCATATCGTTCGTCATTTGAGAGCCCAGAATCTTGAATATTCCCTTACCGTCTGCGGAAGAAACGGAACCGATGAGGTATATAAAATAGGGTCATTGCGGGAACTGATCTGGGGAATTGAAGATCCTGAAGCAGTAATCAGCAAAATTGCCGATCCTTCTATCAAAATAATAACTTTAACCATCACTGAAGGTGGTTACAATCTGGATAAAGAGACAGGAGCATTTATTTTGAACGATGAAAAAATTCAGCATGATTTAAAAAATTCAGGAACTCCTTCAACGGTTTTCGGGTTTGTTGCTGAAGGACTTCGTCAGAGGAAAATGAACAATAATGGTGGGATTACGATTCTTTCATGTGATAACCTTCAGCACAATGGAAATACAGCCAAAAGAGCTTTTACGGCTTTCATAGAAGCTCAGGATAAAGAACTGGCGGAATGGATGAACATGCACGTTACATTTCCGAATAGTATGGTAGACCGCATTACGCCTGCCGTATCTCCTGAAGATGTGGTAAGGCTGAACCAAAAAAGCGGAATTTCAGATTTGGCTCCAGTTTATTGCGAAGATTTTGCACAATGGGTAATTGAAGACAACTTTATTGCCGGAAGACCCGCCTGGGAAAGAGCTGGGGTAGAATTTACAGACGATGTGACTGCTTTTGAAAATATGAAACTGAGCCTGCTTAATGCTTCGCACACGTTATTGTCCTATCCTTCTTTTCTGATGGGTTATCGTAAGGTGGATCAGGCTATGGAAGATCAGGATGTGGTAAAATTTGTTCGCAATTTTATGGATACGGATATTACGCCTCTGGTTCCGGCTCCTGAAAACACGGATCTCGAGGATTATAAAAAAACACTGATCGAAAGATTTGCTAACCACAGCGTCAGTGATCAGGTGAGCAGACTGTGTTTCGACGGAATTTCAAAATTTCCGGTGTACATTATTCCTAATCTGATTATTATGATTAAAGCGGGGATGGATCTTACCCGGGCTGCTTTTCTTACCGCTTCCTACAGACATTATCTCAAATACAGAACAGACGACCACGGACATTCTTATGAAATAGGAGAGCCTTGGCTCACTGTGGAAGATCAGAAGCTGATTGATGATGAAGATGCTCTTGCTTTCCTGGAACTATCTGCTTTTAAAGGTGCTGTTTTAAAAGGTTCAGTCAAATTTGTGGAACTGTACACGGAGTTTACAAACCAGATTAAAAATAAAGGAACCGGTCCGGTTTTAAAATCAATTATAAAATAACCTGCCATGATTATAAATTCTGATATCCAGCCTTCAGTATCAAAGGCGAATAACCCGATCCTGCCATTTGTTATCATCACATTCATCTACTTCATTGTGGGCTTTCTGACCACTGTGAACGAGCAGCTGCAGGCCCCTTTGAAATTCACTTTTCTGAGCCAGGCCGGAGGACTTAAAAATACTTTTACTACACTAATCTCCTTTTTCTTTTTTCTGGGCTATCTGCTGAACGGAACTTTAGGAAGCAAATGGGTGAATGCTTTCGGATACAAAAACACGATTCTCCGCGGACTTTTCTTTATGATTTCAGGACTGTTTATGTACCTGTTTTCATCATGGTTCGGGTATCAGTATCCGGATCTGAAATTCAGTATCAAAGATGCAGTGATTCCTTTCGGGTTTGTGATTTTTGTGATCGGTTCTTATTTGATGGGAACTGCAGCGGCTGTCATTCAGGTGGTAGTCAATCCCTACGCAGCTTCTTATGAATTAAAAGGAACCCAGCCTGTACAGCGTCTGAATATTTTAACGGCGATCAATTCAATAGGAACTACCTCTGCACCGTTTTTCGTTACAGTAATCATGTTCAGCGGAATTTCAATTGAGAAGATAGAAATCAAACAATTGCTGTTGCCACTTGCAATACTTATTCTGTGCATCCTGATTATTATCGTGATCACGAAAAGACTTCATCTTCCCGATATTGCCCATACCAGAGCGGTAGCAGGAGAAAAACTGGAGAGAAGTATCTGGTCTTTCAGACATTTTGTACTCGGTGTTCTTGCGATTTTCTTTTATGTAGGAACTGAAGTGGCTATCGGAGCGAATATCAATTTATATGCTTTTGAACTGATGGATTCCGGACATCCAATCACTTTCTTTGGAAAAACAGATATTATCATCGGTGGAATGGATCTGGGAATTCACGCTCTATTATCTACATTATACTGGGGAGGATTTCTTGTGGGGAGAGCGGTATCTAGCTTTTTGAGCAATATTTCAGCCAGAACACAGCTGGCGGTAACAACCGTTTTAGCAACCATACTTGCCTTGGTTTCAATGATTACCCAAAATCTGTGGTTTCTCGTAGCGATTGGTCTTCTACATTCTTCGATGTGGAGCTGCATTTATTCCCTGTCTATAAAAGGGTTGAATAAATATACTTCAAAAGCTTCAGGAATCTTTATTTCTGCCGTATTTGGAGGAGCTGTTTTTACCCTTGTACAGGGAGGTCTGGCGGATATTTTAGGCTCATGGAGATGGACGTGGTTCCTTACCGTAATCTGTGAATTGTTAATGCTGGCCTATGCACTGTTCGGATCCCGTATCCGCGAGAAAGACCTTATTATCTAACTGATTTTCATTAAAAAACACAATATGCTTAAATATAATCTGTTACTTTTTTTCTCGGCAGTCATAGGAAATGTATCGTTGAGCGCACAGGAGCTGCATTCTGCCTTGCAGCTTAGGAACAGCCATCTGTGGAGAGGGCTTGAAGTATCTGCAGGAGCTATTTATACCGGAGATCTACATCTTGATTTTAAAAATTTCTACGGAGGTTTTTGGGCTGGAGGTAATTTCGATGGTTCTTACAAGGAATTTAATCACTATATCGGATATAAAGATAAAAAACTGGTTTTAGAACTATGGGATATTTATAATTTCTCTCCCGGTGCCTCTTATAACAATAAGGAATATTTTAATTATTCTGCCCGCGAGACCGGTCGTTTCTGGGATTTCAGGTCCTATTACACCATGAGTCAGCAGTTTCCCTTAGTGCTTAGCTGGAATACGGTGGTTTTTGGGAGGGACAGGAACAGCATTAATACAGAAAATAAATATTCAACTTTTGTTTCGGGAGAATATCCTGTCTACAAAAAAGAAAGTCTGGAAGTAAGGGGAAGACTAGGTTATAGTTTTGCGCTGAATAACAGCAATGGAGAGAAGAATAATTTCTTTGCAAAAGAGACAGGGTTCAACGAGATAAGCCTCATTCTTTCAAAGAGTTTTACCATTGAAGGCTATAAGATTCCCGTTGGAATATGGGCGATGTGGAATCCGGTCAATAACAATGCATTTCTTCAATTCTCTGTTCAGGCGTATTCATTTTAATAGTAAAAATATAAACCGATAAGCACGTGAAATTTTCATTAAAAGATCATGATTCACTACCAATTTAATTATACGAATAGAATTTTTAGTAATTTACTGATAGATAACGGAACGTATGGATCCGTATGTCTGAAATACAATTTAATTGATCATGGAAGAAAAAAAATATAAAGCAGTCTGCTTTGGAGAGGTTCTTTGGGATATTTTTCCGGGAGAACAGAGAAGGATTGGCGGAGCGCCGTTCAATGTGGCGTATCATCTTTTTAAAATGGGCCTTGATGTGGAGGTGATCAGCAGTGTTGGTGATGATGAACTCGGCCATGAGCTGCTGCAGAAAATTAAAAACTGGAAGATTCCTACGGATCATATCCAGGTCACCGGAGAACATCCCACAAGTACAGTAATTGCTTCTGTGGATGAAAACAATGATGCCCATTATAATATTGTGGAAAATGTGGCCTGGGATTTTATAGAGCCGACTCAGGAAAATCAAAAAGTTTTCAATACAGCTGATGCTTTGGTTTTCGGAACGCTGGCTGCAAGGAATGAAAAATCAAAAAATACTTTGTTTCAGCTGTTGGAAATAAGTTCTTACAATGTTTTTGATATCAATCTGAGAGAACCTTATTACGATATCAGAATTATTAACGAGCTCCTGCATAAGACACAATTAGCCAAATTTAATAAGGCCGAACTCCGCATGGTTCTTGATTTTTTTAAGAAAGAATACAAGGATGAAAAAGACAGCATCAGATACCTGCAGGATCAATTTGAAATCCGGGAAATCATTGTATCTAAAGGAAGTAAAGGAGCGCTTTATGCCCACGAAGACCAATTTTATCTGTACCCGACAATTCCAGTTGAGGTCAAAGATACCGTTGGTAGCGGCGATTCATTTTTAGCCGGATTTTTATCAAAAAGGTTACAAAAAGAAGCTTCTGCTCATGAGATTATGTCTCAGGCTGTTTCGTTGGGAGCTTTCATTACTTCGCAGGAAGGGGCGTGCCCGGAGTATACGGTGGCGGATTTTGTTAAGTTTAAAGGGATGCATCAATTATCGGCTTTGAGTTTTTAAGGAGATAGGTCAGTAAATATCAAAAAAACCTCTGAAAATCAAATGATTTCAGAGGTTTTTTCATTACAGGGGAAATATTTGATTGGTCGCAGAGTAAAAGTAATGCTAAACGAGGCCAAGCAATAAATATCGTTTTGTGAGATTTAAACGTAATATTATAAATGTTTTGAGTTTGACGATGGTGGCATAAACTCTTATCAACAGAAGTATTATTCTTAATTATTATTATTATTATTATTATTATTATTATTATTATTATTATTAATTGGAGCGAGTTTCTTTTTTAATTCTTCAAACTCTTCTTTGCTCATCATATCAATTTCCATTAATTCTTTCGCTTCTTTTAATTTTGCAATCGCTTCATCTCTGGTCATTTTTCTATTTTTCAGAAGAATTTCACCAGACTCAATCCCTAACTCCGTATCCATTACGCTTAAAAATTTATTAATGCCAAAAGCTCTACCATTTATTTCTCCCAAAACCATAACTACATATAAGGGTTTATTTTTACTGCCTCTGTGATATGTTTTTATTTCATTTACAATAACTTTAGTATTCTTTAAACTGTTATCTGCCATATTCTGTGCATCACCACTCATAGCAGACATAATACTTCCAAATCCAGCTGGTCTTCCCAGTTGTATAAATTCATAAGTTTTTTTTGAAGTACTTCTTGATTGTGAAATACCTCCTCTTGCTCTATTTCCATAACTGCCTGAATAAGTTCTTGTACTCATTTCCTCAGAAGTAGGAGATCCTAGTATTAAAGTATCACCGATTTTTACACTATTTTTATTGGTTGTGATATATTCCTTAATCTGAGCACCATTTTTAATAGAGTTGAAAAAATTGATATCCTGAGTGTTTTCGTAAGTCAATAAATCAATATCTTCTTGAGCTTGAATAGTGATTACTGATAAAAGAATACTAAAAAAAGTAATTGTTTTTTTCATAATTGTAATTTAATATATTTATTTTACTTAATATTTCTGTTAACCTTTAAATCTCTGCATTGCATTACTCTTATTTGTATAACTTTCGTTAAGCTATTTCTACTAGTAATTTAAAATTTATTTTGATTATTTTATGAATTGCCCGTTAAATTTTTTTTGAGTAAATGTAAAGGAATCAAAGATAATTATTCTAATCAATAACAAATTGTGGGATGTCGTAAATCACAAAAAAAATAAAATTTATAATTTTAAAATGTTGCTCTTGTAAATCCAAATCGCTTATAAATTTCTCCGGACGCATGGAGGTGCCTTATAAACAGATTCCTTTGGCCTTTCTCTCGCTCTTGTATGTTGCAAACCTGCATTTGTTTCTTTTTCATATTCAGATAAAGATGTCATTAAATTTTAGAAAAGGTGACCTTTTAACCAATCTGGAAAATAAAAACCTCTGAAAATCAAAAGATTTCAGAGGTTTTTTGTACCCAGGACCGGGATCGAACCGGTACTCCTAAGAACTGGTGTTTGAGACCAGCGCGTCTACCAATTCCGCCACCTGGGCTTGATGTTTGTTTTAAATTGGTGTGCAAATATATAAACTTTTTTCAATGTTCAAAAGCTTTTTGAGAGAAAAATTTTAAAATTCTACCTCCAAACCATCGTAAGCCAGATGCATTCCTTTCGGAAGATCCTTATCTTCAATATCATGCAGTCCCAGATGGTGACTGATGTGGGTTAAAAATAATTTTTTAGGCTTAAGTTCCTTAAACAGGGCGATGACGTCGGGAAGGATAAAATGGGCGGGATGCGGATCAAATTTCCTGATGCAGTTTAAAACCAGAACATCCAGATTCTGTAATTTTTCTTTTTCAAGGTCTGAAATGAAATTGGCATCCGTGATATACGCAAGATTTTTAAACTTGTATCCAAAGACGGTAATTTCATAATGAATCACTTCAATAGGTGTGATCTCCGTATCCAGAACATAGAACGGCTTATTTTCAATTTCGTGAAGATCAAAGGCAGGAGCTCCGGGATATCTCACATCAGCGAAAGCGTAAGGAAAACGCTTCTTAACCTCATGTCCAACTCTTTCGTAGCAATAAAGGGGCATATTTTTTCCACTTTTAAAGATCAGTGGGCGCATGTCGTCAAGCCCGATCACATGGTCATTGTGTTCGTGGGTGAGAAGTGCAATATCTACGTTATGTTCATGATTAAGGAGCATTTGCTCTCTGAAATCCGGTCCGCAATCGATCAGTATTTTTCTGCTTTCCTCTGTAGTAATCATTACTGAGGAGCGGAAACGCTTGTCTTTGGGATTTTCGGAAGTACATACTTCACATGTACAGCCTATAACGGGCACACCCTGGGAAGTACCGGTTCCTAAAAATTTCAACTTCATTTTCTTTTGAGGTTGGTTTAATTTTGGTAAATTTACGAAAAATTTTACGTCCTAATGTATCAGAAACTAACTCCTAAACAAAAAGCATTAACAATTAATCTAGATCCTACTATTTATGGTACTTTCGCAGAAATTGGAGCAGGGCAGGAGACTGTTCGTCACTTTTTTAGAGCAGGAGGGGCTTCAGGTACAATTGCTAAGGCGATGTCTGCTTACGACAAAGATTTTAGCGATGCCATTTACGGAAAAGAGGTCAAAAACAGGTACGTTACCCAAAACCGACTTCGAAAAATGCTCCGGTATGAAGTAGCGCTGATCGAAGAAAGGATTTCAAGGGAAAACAATCCAAACAGAAAATTTTTCTCTTATGCGAACACGGTAACCACGATTAATTTCGACAAAACACTCAAAGGCCACGGCTGGGTAGGAATCCGTTTCCAGACCAAAGAAAACGAAGATTACAACGAGATCGTGATCCACGTAAAATTTAATGAAAATGATGCTACCTTACAGCAGGAAACTTTAGGAAACCTTGGGGTAAACCTTATCTTCGGAGCTTTCAACTACTACGACAATCCAAGAAATTTAATCGAATCTTTATACGACGACATTGCCAAAGACGGTCTTGAAATTGACATGATCGATTTCAGCGGCCCTGCTTTCGACTATGTTGACAACCGACTGATGTCACTTCAGCTTGTCAAGCATGGAATGACAGATGCAGTGATCTTCAATTCTCAGGGGAGCAATATGCTTCCTGCCGATGTGTTGTACAAAAAGAACATTTTTGCGGTGAGAGGAAGTTTCAGACCCGTAACGAAGGTGAATATCGATATGCTTAAAAACGGCCTTGAGATGTTCCAGAAAGATGCAACCTGTACCCATGAACAAACAGAAGTTCTGATTGAGATTACCATTTCAAACCTTAGGGCAGATGGTGATATTGACGAAAGAGACTTTATGGATAGGGTAGATATTCTCGGCAGACTGGGTTATACCGTTATTATTTCCAACTTCTCGGAATACTACAGGCTGATCGATTATTTTGCATCGTACACAAGCGGAGATATCGGTGTAGCTATGGGCGTGAATAACCTTCTGATGGTATTTGATGAAAAGTATTATAAAGATCTTTCAGGGGGAATTCTGGAAGCATTCGGAAAGTTCTTCAGAAACGGAATGAGAGTATATCTTTATCCTTATAAAGATCCTGAAACCCATGAATTGCTGGATTCTGCAAACCTTAAAGTAGAAGAAAACCTAAAAGAGCTATACAAATATTTCAAGCACAACAACCGTATCGTAGATATCACCAATCACAATCCGGAATTCCTGGGAATTTATTCAAGAGAGATCTTAAGAAAAATCGCATGTTGCGTTAAAGGCTGGGAAAACCAGGTTCCGGAAGGCGTTGCAGAAATGATAAAAGAACGTGGAATGTTCGGCTATAAAGAAGAACTTTCCTTCAAACAATTCTCCTAAAACATAAAATAATATGTCAGAAATAAAGAAAAGACTTTCTTCCATTCTTGAAAGTCCAAAACATAATACAGAAGAAAAACTTCAGAAAGTATGTCACCTGCTGGATCAGGAAATTTCTTACTTCAACTGGACAGGATTCTACTTTAAGAACGGAGATAAAGATGAGCTGAAATTAGGCCCTTATGTGGGAGCACCTACAGATCATACTATTATCCCTTACGGAAAGGGAATTTGTGGGCAGGTTGCTGTTTCTAACGAGACATTTGTAGTTCCGGATGTTCACCAGGAAAGCAATTATCTAAGCTGTTCTATTGATACTAAAGCTGAAATTGTAGTTCCCATCTTCAAAGACGGTCAGAATATCGGTCAGATTGATATTGATTCCCATACAGTGGATCCGTTCACAGCTGAAGACCGTGAACTTTTGGAATGGCTTTGTAATGAAGTTTCCAAGATTTTGTAACTGAAATTTCAGTAAGAAATATAAAATATGAGCCCTGATTTAAAGTCGGGGCTTTTTTTGTGCAAACTGGTGGCTTCGAGTGTCTCAGCCGCCAGTGAGTAGTAGTGAGTAGTGTATTGAAAAATTTGGCTTGAACAGCCTCGTTGGTCAATATGAAAATCTTTGATTTTTAAAGAACTTATGTGCTCTTCTACGCGATTTGCATTACAACTTATAGAACTTAAGTGTTTAAAAACTATTGCTCTTTTGTGATTGAAATATTAACGCTGCATCGCATGAATTTCAGCCAGTAATTCTTTAAAGTAATCCCCACACTTGGCGATATGGGTTCCGTACCAGGAAAATGCCTCTCCATCCACGATCATGATTTTTTTATCGGGATAAAATGTCTTCATCTCCTCAATGTGTTTTTCTTTAAATGGAAAGGGCTCGGAAGACAGCATGATCACATCCGCATCAGCGAGATCTTCCATTTGAATTTCAGGATACCGGGTTTTATCTTTAAAAATATTTTCGAAACCTATTTCGGCCAGAATTTTATGAATGAAAGTATCGGATCCGATGGTCATATAAGGATTTTTCCAGATGAGATAAGCGGCTTTTACCGGAGAATCCAGTTTGGCCTGTTCTAAAACATCGTAGATCTTGAGATTAAACTGTTGCGCTCTTTCCTCTTTATTGAAGATGTTTCCGAGAGTCTTTAAAAGGTAATAATTATCTTCTATGGTCTCCACATTGGTTACCACGACTTTAAAATCATCCATCAGGGCTTCTACCTGTTCTTTGATGTTTTCCTCTTTATTGGCGAGAATAAGATCCGGTTGTAAGGCTCTTATTTTATCAATATGAATGTTTTTTGTACCTCCTATAACTGCTACATTTTTTACTTTGTTCTCAGGATGAATACAGAATTTTGTCCTGCCAATAACTTCATGTTCAGTTAGGCCAAGATCAAATAATGCCTCTGTGATAGAGGGTACCAGGGATATCACTTTCATTATCACATTTTTTATAAATGAATCGGTGTAACAAAAGTAAATTTTTATTTATTAAGATACAGGGATTTTGTTTTTTTATAGTTACTAAATCGTTCTCTCAGTTGGGTGATCGGAAATTCATATACTTTATAAATCAAAGCTGAAAACACGAGGGTCAATCCCCAATATAAAAAATACATGGCAGGAATGATGATTCTATAACTTTTTGTAAAATCTCTCCATGGAATACTGTATATGATCATATCTTTTATCAACGACATATGGGTTAAATACATCGAATAAGAGAGTATGCTTATGATAGTAATCACGTAACTTATTTTATACTTTATTTTTTTTAAGCCAGACAAATAAGGGAGTAACAGTAAGGCCGCAATTGAAGTAATACTGAGCTCAAAGACAACATAGTAAAGCCCGGCTATATCAGGAAAAGTATTGTGGATAATGCTGATGGAGAAATATTTTTGTAATACAATCAGGAATATACCTCCTAAAAATAAATAACGAGGGATCAGACTCCAGTATTTGGAATGATAATAATGGATGTAGGCGCCAATAACTCCATACATGATACTATCTAAACGATAAATGACAATATGATAGAGTACCTGAGACTTTTCAATGTCGTGATTAATGTAAACAGAATATCTTAAAAAACTTACTGCACCTAAAATAAAAAGAGCAATGCTAAGAATTGAATTTTTAGGTTTGCATCTGAATAAAATAATTAATGCAAAAATGAGAACAGGAATGGTGAGATAAAACCATTCTTCAACACTTAAACTCCAGGATTCCGGAAAATAGGGAGGTCTGGCATCAGTTAAATTCTGACAAAAAATATAATAACTCGCCATCTTATCAAATGTAAACAAGGGATCCTTGATACTGTAACATACCGTCAGAATGGTGAGAATCAGAAAATAAGTTGGGAGAGTCCGGAACCATCTCCTTACCCAAAAATCTAAAAGTAGACTGAAACTTGCTTGATGATGCTCCAGTTGTTTAATTAAAATACCGCCGATTAAAAAACCACTTAAGACAAAGAATACAGTTACGCCATCAAATTTGATATAATTGTGAAGTTCCATTATTTTTTTTGGGAATATAAATTTTCCATGATCAATAATTACGGTAACGATTGCAAAAAATCTTAATAGGTCGAGTCCAAAAATTCGGTTACTGTTTAATTCTTCAGAAAAGAGAGAGTGAGGGCTGAGCGTTCTTATTTTTGTCAATATTTTTTCCATTTGCAGTGTTTGAAAGCAAATAAAATAAAAATATTATAAACTGCTGGTTTACAGAAGTTAAATGTATTCTGTGTTTAGGATTTAATGCAGTTTTATTTTAGGATTTTAAAATTATTTCGAGAAAATTATTTATAAAATTATTGAATGTTATTAGAAATAATTCTAATTTTTAATGGCTTAAAAATACTACAAAAGTTTTCCTGTCAGGAAAAGTCCGGCTACGGAAAAATAAATAATAAGTCCGGTAACGTCTACCAGAGTGGCAACAAATGGGGCAGAAGAAGTAGCAGGGTCAAGGTTTAATCTTTTCAGAATAAAAGGAACCATAGAGCCCGAAAGCGTTCCCCATAGCACAATCATCACAAGAGAAACCCCTACACTTAAGCCTACATATGGCCAGTACATCCCGTAATTGAAGAAACCTGCTTCATGCCATACCATAATTCTTAAAAATCCGATGACCCCAAGAATACTGCCGAGCGCAAGTCCGGTAAAAATTTCTTTTTTCATCACATACCACCAGTCTTTAAGACCAATCTCCTGAAGAGCCATAGCACGGATAATAAGCGTTGCAGCCTGAGATCCGGAATTTCCCCCACTGGAAATAATTAAGGGAACAAATAAAGCAAGAACAACTGCTTTCTGAATTTCATCTTCAAAATAACCCATCGCAGAAGCGGTCAGCATTTCAGAGAAAAATAGAATGATCAGCCAGGTTCCTCTTTTTTTGATCATCTCCACCAGAGAAGTCTGCGTATAAGGATCATCTAAGGCTTCCAGACCCCCGAATTTCTGAATATCTTCTGTATTCTGCTGTTCGATCTGGTCAAGGATATCATCAATCGTTACGATGCCTACAAGAACACCGGCCTCTGTGATGATGGGAAGGGCGGTTCTGTCATATTTTTCAAAATACGTTACCGCATCCTCCTTTGAGGTGACGGTGGTAATCGCCACGAAATGATTATCGGTCATATCGGAGATCAAAGTATCTTCCTCGGCCAACAGAAGGCTTCCAAGAGCAATATCATCAATCAGGCGGTTTCTTTCATCCACCACATAAAGGTGGTTCATGGTTTCCACTCTTTTTCCAACCTTTTTAATCTGTTGCAGACATCTTTTTACCGTCCATTCTTTACGGATCTGGATGTAGTAAGGGGTCATCAGACGGGCAATCGAATCTGAATTGTAGCCCAGAAGTTTCAGGGCAATTCTTCTTTCCTGCGGATTCAGATGGTTGATGGAATACTTAATCAGCTCATCAGGAAAATCCTCAAAAAGGGCAGTTCTGTCATCCGGAGTCATTCCGTTCAGGATCTCGGAAACCTCTTCGCTTCCGATACTTCTGATGGTGTCTTCCTGGAAATCAGGGTCAAGGTGAGAAAAAACTTCCGCCTTGTATTCTTTTGGAACCTTTAAAAATGCCAGAAGCCTCTCGTCAGCATGAAGATTGCTAAGAGTTTCGGCGATATCGGCAGGATTAAAGATAAGTTCGTCTCTGGAATTCAAAACGTGGTTTTTTAGGATATGCAAAAATAATTCAAAAAATTAAGACTATGAAGCAAAGCCGCAAAATTAAGGATTAATTAAAGTTTAAAACAGATCAGAACCGCTTTTAAAACAAAAAACACCCGCCGGAGCGGATGTTCAAAAATTAAATTTAATTCATAAATACCTATATTATTCAAGAATAGGTCCGCACATTGGGTAGGGCGAAGGCAGACACATACCGCTGTCACAGCATTCTCCGAATCCACATTGGGAATGAGTTTGGCATTTTTTGATCATTCCGCTACCGTTGATGTTCTGTTGCTCCTCTCTGGTGAGTTTTTTAAGATTTTTCATATCAATAGTTTTAGTTATTAATAAAATCCGTTTTATTCAATACAGTCGTATTCCATACAAACACCCTGGCAGCAAAAACCTATGAAGCACGGTCTTGTTACACTGCATTTTTGAAAAGCTCCGCCATTGATCTGACTTTGCTGCTTTCTGTTGAGTTTCTTTACATTTTTCATGTTAAATAATTTTAATTAAATAAAAAGATAGGACTCTTAAAATTCAATGCAGGCAGATAATCTACAAACGCCTTCACAACACCATCCAATGGTGCAGGGTCTGGTTGCATTACATTTTTGAAAAGCTCCGCCATTGATTTGCTTTTGCTGCTCTCTGTTGAGTCTCTTTAAATTTTTCATATCCGTTGATTGAATCATTAAGATAAAAGATAGAATCTTTAAAGCTCGGGATCAATACATGCATACGGGGAGCATACTCCATTACAGCACCATCCTATGGAACAAGGTCTGTTGGTATTGTTGCATCTGTTAATAGCACCTCCATTAATTTGTTTCTGTTGCTCTCTGTTGAGCTTCTTTAAATTTTTCATATTGTATAAGTTTTAATTTGTAAAACTAAAATAGTAAAAAATATTATATTATTCACCATATGATGAAAATATTTAACTAGTAATCAGGAGGTTTGGGGGCTTTTTTAATTTGGTGTAAAAATTATGACTGCTATAGTATACTTATAAATGTAGGTAAATAGAGTTGGATTTTGAATTTTGAATGGTGAATTGTGAATCGTCAATCGTCAATGGTGAATTTTACTAGCGGTCGATCATTGACTATTGACCTGCGCATCAGAATTGATCATTGACTGGTAAAAATTGTGAATGGTGAATCGTCGATTGTGAATTTTACTATCCGTCATGAATTGACTATTGATTTGCGTAGCAAAATTGACCATTCACCTTAAAGCTCCGTCCCGGCTGAAGGTTTAAGTTTTCTGAGCTTTTTCAAAATACCCTTTATCGCCCCGTCTGTACCAATTTTAATCGAGTTCTCAGTAGAACCCAGGAGGCGCATGTTTTTGCGGTAGGTGTCGTAATCGGATTCAGTCACCAGATTTCCTTCGGCATCAAAAAGTTTCATGCTTACCACCACTTGGTTGGAAAACACATACTTTCCGATTCCTACTTTGAAATATCTTACCTTGGGAACAATGGCAAAATCAGCATCATTATTGACACAGTAATCTGTGATGGTCTGTTTTTCTATGCTGTCGAAGGGGAGCTGAACCTCTGCTCTGAGCATTTTATTTCTTCTTCCGCTGAAATTATCAGAAACCGCACTGAAAAAAGCATGGTTGGTGGGTTCTTTAATTTCCTCAATGTCAGGTTCTACCTCGGGATTGAAGTATAGGATTTTTTTTACTTTATGGTCTGAATTTTTCTGTGCTTTCACTGAAATAATGCCGACCAGTAAAAAAGTGCTGACTGCTGTAAAGAATATAATTTTTCTCATTTGTAATTCGTATGCAAAATTACTGCCTTTTCGTTGGATGTCATACAATTTATTAAGAAATTTTTAACATTTTTTTCTATCAATTTTGATACATGAAATCAATAATGTTTTGCTGAATTAAAAAATAGTTGTAATTTTGCAGCCGTTACATAATAATCATTAAACAATATTGGAATGTACTTAACAACAGAAAAAAAGCAGGAAATTTTCTCAAAACATGGAAAATCTGCAACAGACACAGGAAGTGCTGAAGGACAAATCGCTCTTTTCACTTTCAGAATCAATCACTTATCTCAACACCTAAAGTCTAACCGTCACGATTTCAACACAGAGAGATCTCTAGTGAAATTGGTAGGTAAGAGAAAAAGTTTACTAGATTACCTCAAAAACAAAGATATCGCAAGATATAGAGCAATTATTGCTGAACTAGGTTTAAGAAAATAATCTACAAAGATTTTCAAATAAAAGCAATCTCGAAAGAGGTTGCTTTTTTTATGCAGTTACTTTGTGCCTTTTCCAATCCTTCCCAAATGCGTATTCTGAAAACTGTCCGGAAATTTCAGCCCGTACCCAAGAATTCTGTCAAATGCTGAATGTGAAAACAGAATGGCCCCGATCATCTGTACATAGGGAAGATGTAATGCAGTCCCTACGAGATAAAGAACAATAGCCAGCCCAAGATGATGAAATAGATTGTAGAAAAATGCTCCGACTTTATTATTAGCAACATACCCCAGCATCGAGATATCAGGACCAAAGAACAGGCCTGCAAACCACCACCAGGACAGTTCTGTACGGCTGAATGCAAAAATTCCCAAAATCATAAAGGCAACATACTCCAGTTGTAATTGAATTTTCATAACAATAAAGGTATTGATGATCTGATAAGTGTCTTATGTAATGTAAAAGTTACAGTTTAATTTGGTTAAAAAACAAAAGTGAGACGTTGTAAAACATCTCACTTTATAGTATTGATACAAAGCTTGTCTTGCTAAAATAAGCGTTAGCGGAGTTGTATATCTTAAACAAAATACTGTTTCTAATTCTTTGTTTTGCTTTATGATATTTAAAAACAGAAAAGGATCTTAATGTCCTGATTTGGCCTCCGTACTTTCCACATGCCCCAAATATTTGGTACAATATGCTCCGAAGATCAGAATCACAACATAGCAGAATACCGGAATGATAAATGAATGCTGCACCCCAAACTGATCTGCAAGATATCCCTGGAAAATAGGAACAATAGCGCCTCCTAAAATTGCCATGACCACCAGAGATGAACCCTGGCTGGTATATTTACCTAAACCGGAAATCGCCAGTGTATAGATATTGGAGAACATAATGGAATTAAAGATCCCGATCCCTAAAATGCTGTACATCGCCAGCTCACCATGATTAAGCATTGCGGAGATAAGAAGAGCGACATTGATCGCTGCGAAAATAGACAAAGTTCTTGCCGGAGCTGATTTACCCACAAAGAAAGCAATGAAATTAAGTATGATAAATACAATGAAAAAACTGATTTGCGCAAAGCTCAGGTCTACAATACTGAAAATAACCAGGAAAACAGCAGCAGCTGCTCCCAACATATAAATTGCTTTTTTGCCTTGGCTTAATGACTGGTTTAAAGAAATAGCCCCAAGAAAACGTCCTATCATCGCACCTCCCCAATACAGAGAAAGATAATTTTTACTGATGATCTCATTGAAGCCCATGATCTGAGGCTGCTCCAGAAAGCTGATGATAAAACTTCCCACTGCCACTTCTCCGCCTACGTAGCAGAACATCGCAAAAACCCCAAATTTAAGATGGCTGAACTCAAGAGCTCCCCATCCTTTTACAATTTCTTCTTCCTGCGTCTGGAAAGAAGGTAGTTTAACTCTGGAAATTAATAACGCTACTAATAGAAGGATACCCGCAAAGATCAGATAAGGAATTCTTGTCGCTACAGCGCTGAACGAACCGTCAGGAGCTGAGAAAAATTCAAAGATCAGGTGTCCTCCCAATACCGGTGCGATTGTGGTTCCGAAAGCATTGAAAGCCTGGGTCATATTCAGACGGCTGGAAGCTGATTCTTCGCTGCCGAGCAATGAAACGTAAGCATTTGCTGTGATCTGAAGTACTGTAAAGCCAAGCCCAAGAATGAACAAAGCCCCCAGAAATAAAGGATAATAGGAAAAAGTAGCTGCCGGATAAAATAAGACACATCCGAAAGCCGCGAGAAAAATACCGAACATAATTCCTTTTTTATAACCTGCTTTGTTAATAGGATCTCCTTTTGAAATAGAGATCAGGAAATAAATCAGGGAACCGATAAAATAAGCCCCGAAAAAGCAGAACTGTACCAGCATCGATTCGAAAAAGGTAAGTTTGAAAAGCTGTTTCAGATAAGGGATCAGGATGTCATTCATACAGGTAATGAATCCCCACATAAAAAAGAGCAGGGTGATCGTGATTAAAGGGATCGTATAATTTCTGCTCTGTGTTTTTACTTCTTTATTGATCATAAACATTTATTTATTTGAAAAGAATTGTTAAGCTCTTTCAGTTGATTTTGTCTGCTGCATATATATTTTGAGAAGCATGGCAAATATAAGGCAGTAGCCTGTTTTTCTGCAACTTTTCGGATGTTTTTTTCTGTAAAAAAGCGGTCTTTATTTTCTTAAAAACATTATTTACTTTTTTTGAGACAATAATACGAAAATGGCTGGATTCTTTGATCAGTTTTCTTTGGAAAAAATCTTTTTATTGATGAAATACAATGAATAAGTTGAACATTTCGTAAGTAATTCTTACTTCATTGATAAAATAGGAGGGTAAAATCTTATAATTCCTCATACTATTTCTGAGATTGAAAATTTAATATCTCATTATTATACGTTATCTTTGCAAACGAAAATTTAGACGAACTATCAATAATTAAAGCACTCAATACGGAGTGCAACACAAAACAATTTATGAGTATACCTCAAGCAATTACAGAAACGATTACTCTTGCAGACGGCAGAGAAATTACAATTGAAACAGGAAAATTAGCAAAACAGGCTGATGGTTCTGTAGTCGTAAAAATAGGCGGAACAATGCTTTTAGCAACAGTTGTAGCCAGTAAAGAAGCAAAAGAAGGTGTAGATTTCCTACCCTTAACAGTTGATTACAGAGAAAAATTCTACGCAGGAGGTAAGATTCCTGGAAATTTCTTTAGAAGAGAAGCTAGACCATCAGATCAGGAGATCTTAACGATGCGTTTGGTAGACAGAGTTCTTAGACCATTATTCCCTGAAGATTTTCATGCGGAAGTTCAGGTGATGATTTCATTAATTTCTTATGACGGACAGTCAATTCCTGATGATTTGGCAGGTCTTGCAGCATCTGCAGCAATCGCTATTACAGATATTCCTTTCAACGGACCAATGTCTGAAGTGAGAGTGGTAAGAATCAACGGTGAACTTTCTGTGAACCCTAATTATGCAGATCTTAAAATTGCCGACCTTGACATCATGGTGGGAGCAACTAAAGATTCTATCGTAATGGTAGAAGGGGAAATGAAAGAAATTTCTGAGCAGGAAATGCTTGAAGCAATCCAATTTGCTCATGTAGAAATTAAAAAACAAGTTGAAGCTCAGGAAAGATTAGCCGAAAAAGTAGGTAAATCATTCCCAAAAAGAGAATATAGCCACGAAAATCACGATGAAGCTATCCGTGAGAAAGTGTGGAAAGAAACATATGATAAAGTATATGAAGTTGCTAAGCAACCTTCAGCAAAAGAAGAAAGAGGTGAAAAATTCAAAGCTGTTTTGGCTGAATTTTTAGCTCAATATGTTGAAAATGCTGAAGAATTAGAAAGAGTAACACCTTTCGCTAAAGTATATTTCCATGATGTAGAGAAAGAAGCGATGCGTCAGATGATTTTGAATGACAAAATCCGTCTTGATGGTCGTGATCCTGAAACAATTCGTCCAATCTGGAGCGAAATCGATTATTTACCGGGAGCTCACGGTTCTGCAATTTTCACAAGAGGTGAAACTCAATCTTTAACAGCAGTAACGTTAGGTTCTGTGAAAGATGCGAACATGGTAGACAGTGTAATGGTAAATTATGACGAAAGATTTTTCTTACACTATAACTTCCCTCCGTTCTCAACGGGTGAAGCAAGACCTTTAAGAGGAACTTCAAGAAGAGAAGTAGGACATGGAAACCTGGCTCAGAGAGCTTTGGCAAACATGATTCCTGAAGAAAATCCTTACACGATCCGTATCGTTTCTGATATTTTAGAATCAAACGGTTCGTCTTCTATGGCAACTGTTTGTGCAGGAACTTTAGCATTGATGGATGCAGGTATTCAGATTACAAAACCAGTTTCTGGGATTGCAATGGGATTGGTAACAGACGTTAAGACCGGAAAATTTACTGTACTTTCTGATATCTTAGGTGATGAAGATCACTTGGGAGATATGGACTTTAAAGTAACGGGAACTGCAGACGGAATTACTGCTTGTCAAATGGATATCAAAATCCAGGGATTATCCATGGATATCATGGAGAAAGCACTTTTACAAGCTAAAGACGGAAGATTACATATTCTTGATAAAATCACTGAAACAATTGCGGTACCAAGAGAAGACGTGAAACCTCACGCTCCGAAAATGGTAATGCTTGAGATCTCTAAAGATTTCATCGGTGCTGTTATCGGACCTGGTGGAAAAATCATTCAACAACTTCAAAAAGATACAGATACTGTTATTGCTATTGAAGAAGTAGGAGAAATCGGAAGAATTGAGATTTCTGGTGTAAGCAGAGAGAAAATCAATGCAGCGATTGCAAGAATCAACGAGATTACATTTGTACCGGTAGTAGGTGAAGTGTATCAAGGAAAAGTGGTAAAAGTAATGGATTTTGGAGCTTTTGTAGCGATTGCAAAAGGAACTGAAGGATTACTTCACATTTCTGAAATCGAATGGGCTCGTCTTGATAAAGTACCTTACAACGAAGGTGACGAAGTAGAGGTGAAGTTTATGGGTTACGATGACCGTAAGAAAATGAAACTTTCAAGAAAAGTTTTATTACCAAGACCTGAAAGACCTGAGTCTAAGCCAAGACCAGAAGGTCAGGACAGACCACAAGGAGATAGAAGACCTCAAGGTGACAGAAGACCAGAAAGACAAGACAGACCTGAAGGTGAAAGAAGACCTGAACAGGCTCCAAGAGACAATCAAAATCCTTCAACTGAAGCTTAAGATTTAAATCTCAGATATATAAATGAAATCCCTCAATTTGAGGGATTTTTTTTTGGCTTAACGTGATAAAGATCCGGTTATTATTGGTGATCGCAAAGTCGCAAAGGTTTTAAAAATGAATACATTTTTAAGATGCAAGAAAATCGAAGATTTTCAGCAAGGCTTAGTGTGTAAATTTTGTGCGGTATACAATTTTATCGGAGATAAAATCCTTGCGCCTTATAAAAAGCATTTTAGTGAGTTAGTCTTTGCGTCATTGCGTTTCAAACAATTTAGGATGTTAAAAAATGTGTTTTTCATAGCTCTGTTTTTTATCATTTCATTACGCTCCGATTCTCTGTTTCAGATCATCTGCACCGCCTGTTTTTCTTGGCTGGCCATTTTTAGATGAACCGAAATTGTATGTATAAGAGATCGTTGCTACACGGGAATCTCTTTTTACGACGAAGTTTTCTATGTAGTTATTAAAAGTCGTCTGTGCTTTCGGATTGTTTGTAAAGAAAATATCATTGAACGAAAATTTCAGAACACTGTTGTTTTTAAATTTCTTCTGAGCTCCGATATTCAGATACCAGTTGGGCTGTACATCCATATAGGCATACACTTCTCTTCCTCTGTAATTTCCGGTCAGTTCAGCGGTGAAACCATTCCCCAGTTTAAATGAATTGATACTGTTGAGATTGAAGGTAAAATTCCCTTTATTATTGATCTGTGTTCCTGAAACATTGCCGGTATAGGATCCGTAGTAGAAATTCGCGCTGTTGTTCATATCCCACCATTTCGTCACTTTCACCGGCGCAATCAGATAAAGCCCGAAATAAGAAGCTGAGCTTAAATTTTCATTGGTTTGAACGGTAATATTTTCACCATTTTCTACCACAGGCTTAATAACGTCCGTAATATTGTTATCCGTTCTGCTATAGCTTAATGTGGCAAAATATGTACTGTTTAAGCTGTACGTCAACTCATAATTCATCGTGGTCTGAGGATTCAGCTCCGGATTTCCGGCTTTGTAAGTTGTAGGATCCAGATAAAACTTGAATGGATTTAATTGATTATAGCTCGGACGTGTAATTCTTCTGCTGAAATTGATTTCCAGATTATTTTTATCCGTTAAATCATAGGAGAAAACCGCACTTGGAAAAAGTTGAGTATAATTCTTTTTATTTACCTGATTGGTCGTAAGCTGAGTTCCTGTTACGTTTGTATTTTCAGCTCTCAAACCGAATGTAGCACTGAATTTATCCCACTTTTTAGAAACATTTCCATACACGGCATTGATATTTTCCTTATAGATAAAGTGGTTCGTTTTGTTGAGATCCAGTTCCGGAACGCCTGAGCTTGCATTAAAGAACTTCAGGTCATTGTCCGCTTTTACGAAGCTGGTCTTGATTCCTGCTTCCAGTTTCCATTTGTTTTTCAGGTTTTTCGTTAAATCAGATTTTAAAGAATAAATGTTTAAGTTTCCGCCAATATCACCTTGCAGAATATCCAGGTTCGTAAGATGACCGGATGCTTCGTAATTTCTCGTTTCAAAATTCTGAAGTGAGGTGTTTGAATAATTGATAAAGTCAAAATCTGTAGTGATTTCCGAACCTAATGAATCTATTGTGTATTTATGATTCAGGTTGAAAGAAACGTTTTTCCAGTGGTCATGAGAGCGGTTCTGCGTGGTAAAACTTCCGTCGGGTTGATGATCACTTCCCAGAATCTGACTTGAATTGTCACCTTTCGGGTCAAATCGATTGCTTATAAAACCTACGGAAAAGCCCAAAACATTTTTATCATTCATATAATAATCCATTCCGGCTTTTGCGATATGGTTTCTGAAGTTGAATTTCAGGAAATTATCCTGCAGATAAGCCTTATCAAAAGTCCCGTTGGTGTAGAAATTTCTGTCTAAAACCAGATGATTGTAAAATTCTCTGTACGCAAAGCTGTAATTCGCAAAAACGTTCACCTTTTTATTCCGGTGATTGATGCTGAAGCTGTTGTTGTTTTTAATGAATTTTCCTGTTCCTAATGCCGTGGAAATACTTCCATTTGTTCCTTTTCGCTGGTCTTTTTTCAGTTTGATATTAATAATCGAAGTTCCCGCGGCGTCATATTTCGAAGACGGATTGGTGATAAACTCTATTTTCTCAACCGTTGAAGAAGGAATGCCGCGAAGATAAGCCGCAAGATCTGCTCCAGTCATCGGCGTATTTTTTCCGTCGATCTGTACCAGAAGATTTCCTTTTCCACGCAGGCTGATGTTGTCATTGCTGTCTACATTCACACCCGGGGCTTTTTCCAGGACTTCAAAAGCAGAATTTCCTGTGCTTGCAATGCTGTTTTCGACGTTGAGGATCATTTTTCCATCCTGTCTTTCGATATAAGGTTTCGTCTTGGTAATGGTCACTCCTTCAATAGATTTTACATTGAGATCGATAGGAGGGAGGGTCCTGTTTTCTTCGATCTGAATATTGTCCGATTGATAGATTTCATTACCGTTTCTGCTGATTTTTAACCGGTAGTTTCCTGTTTTAAGATCACTGAAACTGAATTTTCCGTTCTGTTCTGCAATTTCTGTTTTGACTAATGCATTTCCTGAGTCAAACAGATTGATTTCCAATTGTTCGGTTTTGTCACCGCTGACAGTTCCCGAAAGTGAAAAATTTTGCACGCTCTGTGCTGAAAGCAGGTTGCTCAACAAAGTCAGCGTCCATGCTAATAGGAGTGAAAATAATCTGGCCATTGTGTTTGTTTTTTAATGTTTTTACAGTTTTCCGATATTTTAAGGAGAGCATTATTCATGATTTCCAGCTCTTCTTTTGAGACATTCTGCAGGGCGGTTTTTCGGTTGCCTTCTACCAGCTTCTGAACATCTTTGATGATCTTTATCCCCGATTCGGTTACTTCAAGATTGGTTTTTCTGCGGTCTTCCGCATGGGTAGTCCGGATCACATATGCTGATTTCACCATCAGATCAATAATCCTTGTTACCGATGCATTGTCCTTAAAAACCAGATCCCCGATTTCATTCTGGGTAATTCCCGGATTTTCCAGAACCGCTTTGATGATCAGCCACTGATCGATTGTGATTGTAAATCCATTCGCTTTAAGCTGACGCTGTGCATAATTTCTGTAAGACCTGATCGCTTTATCGATATTGTAGAATATGATTGAATTTAACTTTTCCATGTTTCCTGTATTAAATTTAAAATGACTAATCAATTATTGATATATCAATTAATTTGTAGTAAGTGTTTTTATTTTGTTACAGATCGATGATTTTTTTTTTTGTACAAATCCAAAAAAGCTGCAAGAGCTGCAGTTCAAATAACATATAAAAAGAAATCTGCTTTATCTGTGTAATCTTTGTGAGTTCAATATTTTCTCGCAAATCACACAGATAAAGCAGATCTTTGTGGATGAAATTAATGAAGATTGACTGTTTTATAATGTTTTGAAAAGCCTGTCTATCTGATTTCTTGTGGTAGCATCCGGAGAGACTTTATAAAATTCATTAATTAAATCCATAGAAGAAGGTTTCTTAGGATATTTATTGTTTTGAAGGAAATTTTTCAATGCTTCATTCACTTTTTCTTCCCCGATCAACTCACTTAATTTCACCATGGCTACAGCACCTTTGGAATAGGCGATATGAGGTGAATCACCTGTCGTTCTGTAGATCGGAAGGTTTTCGGACAGGCCTTTTTCGTTGTCATAGATCTGCTGATGCATTTTGATTCTTTCCTTCATTTTTTCTTTGCTGTGCATCTTTTGGTAAAGCATCATTTCCGTGTACATCGCAAGCGTTTCGGTGAGCATTACCGCTCCTTCTCTGTCATCCGGATTGATCTGGCTGTTTCCCCACCAAAGATGAGAGAGTTCATGGCCAGCCAGTTCATTGATGACGTCCTGTTCCTTATCAGCATGGATATTGGCATGGAAAATCATATCCTCAGGCATAAAGATAGCAGATGGATAAGCGGTTGCCGCAAATCCTCTGGTGAAAGATGATATTTCAGCAAAACTGATCGTTTTAAAAGGGTACTTTCCAAAATTCTGTTCGCAGTAATCCAGTGTAATTTTTGCGTTTTCAAGGAGATGATCTACATTTTCAAAATGCTTTCTATCGTAGAAGATATGTATTGTAATTCCTTTGTACAACACACTTTTGATCTGATAATCCGCCGATGAGACCGCAAAACGGAACGGAATACTTTCTGCTTTGTACTGAAAATAGTTCCGTCCTGACTTTGTCCATTTTTTAATCAGATCTCCGGTACCAATGGCGGTTTGATTGCCTTCAGTGGAAACTATCATTTCTAAATTGATAAAGTCCTTTTTAAAAACTTGCGGAGCTTCCGGTTTTTTCAATGGTGAGAGTTTTCTAAGGTGATTTTCCTGTCGCTGTTTTTCATCCTGAACTTCTTCACCCTTCTGATACCCGATCACCGGATAATATCTGCTGATCCGCATAAAAGAACCGTTTTCTATTACTGCATTGAAAGACTGATGTCCGTTAACTGCATACCATTTATAGGAAAGCTTGAAGTTGAGATGAGCCGTTTCACCGGGCTTGATGGCTTGTTTTAAATGAACCTCAGAAATGTTCTCATTAATTTTCACGGTTTCGGAGCCTGATTGAAAAACGGCGGATTCTGTGATAAGATCAGAACTGAAATTAATGAGAACCTTATCGATAGGTTGGCCGGTAAAATTGGTCAGGACATATTTTCCTGTAATCCGGTATGCATTTTCAGATGGGTTTAATGTAATCTCGGTGGTTACATCTGTGATTTCCGGCTGAGGCAGATTTTCATACTTCTTAAAATCTTTTTCGTACTGAACGGCTGTTGTTAAGTCTTTTTCTTCATTCATAGGAATATAACCTTTCATGAAAAGTGTTCCTGCAAAAATGCCTGAACTAATCAGCAGCAGATTGGGAATAATCTTGATCAGATTAAATTTTTTCGATCTGATCACCTGATCTGTTATCCATAAAAATGAAATGACTCCGATTCCGAATAAAAGCCTTTCCGCAAATGCATATGTGTAGACTCCATAACCGTTAAAATCACTGTAACTTCCTTTAAAATCTGAAAATATTCTCAATAAAGGATAAGGAATCATCTTGCCGGATGCAGGACCAGCCAGCAGAAACACCGCAAGAACGGAAATACCCAAAGCAATAAATTTATTTCTGATCGTATGATTAATCAGAAGAATCAGTCCTGAGAAAAGAATCAACGGAAATGTATTGAAAAGAAATACGCCCAGATAAGCATTCCAATCGATATAAAAATATTGGTACATGGCCTGAAAGACCATCCCCTGAACGATTAAAATTCCGGTAAAAAAGAAAAGCAAAACACTAATAGAAATGAAATGCCCGGAGAGTCTGCTTTTTGAGAAAAAAGTACTGTCTTCAATCAGCGAAAATCCTGATGAACGGCTTCTCCAATACAGATCATTGATGAAATAAGCTACGAGAAGAAGCCCGAATAAAGGAAAGTTTTCCGAAATAGTGGTTGCCATGAGACCTGAACCTGCATACTTCTGCGGAAGACGTATTCCTTTTTCAATCTCTGCGTACATTTCCATTCCTACAAAGAAAAGCAGCAGGATAGAAACAGCTGGAATGGTGATGCTTTTGAAGAGGTAGAGCAAATCAATTTTTGCATAAGAAAGTATCGATCTGAATGCATTTTTGTTACCAAAATTCACTCGGGATATCTTGTAAGTAAATGATGAGCTGTTTTGAATTTCTGAACCTGAATTCTCTTTTTTTACTTTTTGTTTTGAAACAGAAGAAAAAGAAAATAGTCGGTAAGTGAGCCACATAAATAATAAAGACACCACTGAAAAAATGACCCTGTTGATGACTAAATATCCCGAAAATGATACTAATGAAGCGTTTTTCTGATCTACAGAAAGAGCTCTGGCCTCAAAGAAATAGGATGATAATCCAAAAGGATCCACGAGGGCGGAAAATTGCTGGGTTTCTATGGATTGAGGTAAGCCACCCGCCATAAACGGAGAATTAGAAAATACCAGAACCACCATGTACAGGACGTAGAGTAGAAGTCCGCCAACGACAGCGAGGAGTTTCTTCTTCGATACTATTGAAATCAGGAAGATAAAACTGCAGACCAATAAAGAATTGATGAGTCCAAAAATCACCATGGGATACAGATAATAGCCCAAATTGAATACATTCTGCATTTCACTTCCGGTCCGTGTGACCTGCCCAATAAGGAAACCAGTCATTAAAAAGAAAAAGCTGAAGAAAGTCTGCAAAAAATAAGTGCTGAATTTTCCGCTGAGATACGTCCATTTAGAAAAAGGAAACGAAAAGAGCACAAAATCAAATTTGGAATCCGTGTCTTTAAAAAGCAGCTGTACAGCAAAAATAACAGCCATAAATATGATGGAAAGACTGAGCATTCCGGTCATAAATCCGATGGTGTACGGTGAATTGAGATAAATCCCGTCTCCAGCCGTAAGATTGAACTGACTGCCGCAGAAAATACCAATTCCTACTAAGACTAAGGCTATAAGATAGGCTGGCCAGTGCTTGGTGATGCGTCTGGCTTCAAATAAAAATATGGCGTTCATGACTAAGGTTTTTGATTGAGTGTACGGAAGTAAACGTGTTCCAGAAGGGGGCTTACCGTATGGAAGTCTTTCGGCTGGTCTTCTGAAAATACGGTAATATGAAGTTCTCTTTCAATAAGCTGGCGGCTTATGATCTCGTGGCTGGAAAGGTAATGGTCCAGTTCGTTTTTGTCGATGGGCTTGGACCAGATCCTGTCTTCCAGTTCGGAAATTAATTCTGCAGGTTTTCCTTGTCTTAAAATCTGTCCGTTGTTCATCACTGCCATTTCCGAGCACAGATTCCTTACATCTTCCACCAGATGGGTGGAAAGGATGACGATAACATCTTTGCTGATGTCATTCAAAAGCGAGTTGAAACGGTTACGTTCTTCAGGATCGAGGCCGGCAGTGGGTTCATCCACAATAATGATTTTAGGATTTCCGAGGAGTGCCTGAGCTACTCCAAAACGCTGTTTCATCCCACCCGAAAAAGTATGAACTTCTTTTTTTCTGAAATCGGAAAGATTGACTTTTTCCAGCAGGTTGAGAATTTGTTCTTTGCGCTCTGTACGGTCTGTGATCCCTTTTAAAACAGCAATATGTTCCAGAAGGTCATACGCGGAAACTTTCGGATAAACCCCAAAATCCTGCGGAAGAAATCCGAGGTTCTGTTTGATATAATCTGGGTTTTTTGAAACCTCTTTTCCGTTAAAAACAATATTTCCGGAAGTTGGTTTTTGCAGCCCCACAATGGTTTTCATTAAAGAAGATTTTCCGGCACCATTCGGACCCAGTAATCCGAACATACCGTTCCCTATATCGAGCGATATATCTTTAACTGCTTGATAACCATTTTTGTAAATGAGACTGAGATTGTTGATAGATAAGGTATTCATATGATAAGGTTTGGATAATAGAAGGGTAAGGCAGACCGACAGGGTTGCTTAGTGTAGACATCAGATTTCAGACGTCAGACTGTAGGCTGATAGAAGGTGAATGGTGAATTTTGCTTTACAAGTGAATGGTGAATGGAGTCAAGGTTTTAGATACTGGATGTCAGACATCAGATTTCAGACCCACCAGCAACTATCTTTTACACTCGAAACCCTAAAACACTCTGACTCTCCAACTCGTATTCTATTCCCGAAACTCCAAAATATCCCCTGGCTGACATTCCAGGATTTTGCAGATGGCTTCCAGGGTATCGAAACGAACCCCCTTTGCTTTGCCGGTTTTAAGAATGGATAGATTAACAGGGGTAATTCCTAATTTTTCTGCCAGTTCTTTACTCTGCATTTTTCGCTTGGCTAGCATGACATCTAAGTTGACTATGATTGGCATTATATAAATAGGTCTTGTTCGTTTTGCAAATGTAGTCCTTGCTTAAAGATATTCGCAAGAAACAGACAGAAAATTCCAAGCATGAAGTGGATAAACACCAATCCCCAGATCATACTTTCTACTTCCACAAAGAAACTTGCTATGATCACTATGGGAAGTGGAATGAAAATATTATACAGGTAAAATCTCTTAAGCTGAAGTATATTTTCTTTTATAAATAGTTTTGACTGAAAAAATACTTTGAAAACCTTCGCCGAAAGCCAGAAAAAAATTCCGTAGGAAATTAAGACCAGTGAAAATGAAAAGATGATATACGGATAATTATGTTCAATATTCAGAAACGGCTGGTCTGTAAAAGGATAATTGATATGCAGAAACATATTATCCTTATATGGAGTGATCGCATAACCTGTGAGCAGGCATATAATTGAATAAACAAAAGTGATCAGATAACCCGCCGACAGTACAATACAAATGTAGTACAGAATCTTCGCAATAATTTTGGTCTGGTTCATGGCAATAATCATTTAACTATTGCAAATGTATAATTAATTATCGTAAAACAATAATTATTTTAAATAAAAAAATATTTAGTGAGTTTGATCTGAGGATTGAAAATGAAAGAATATGTGTTGTTTACTGTGTTTTTTGCCTAAATTTAAATGATAAAATTATTTCTGATGGCATACAATATTGAACTGGCGGACAGAGTTCGTGAACGGCTTTCGGTAGTTCCTGATCTTGAGATTAAGGAAAAGAAAATGTTCAGCGGATTATCATTTTTGGTCAATGATAAAATGTGCATTAATATAAGCCATGATCAACTCATGTGCCGTTATCATCCCGATCTGGAAGAGGAAGTTTCCGAAAGAATGGGATTTCTTTCCATGATCATGAAAGGAAAACAGCTCAAAGGATATTGCTATGTAGAACCTGTAGGTTTTCAAAAGCATGATGATTTTGAGTACTGGATAAAAATATGCCTGGATTACAATGCCATAGCCAAATCTTCAAAGAAAAAATAATCTTAATATTCCTAATATTTTTTTACCATTTAGGTGAAATTGAGTTATTAAGAATATTAAGATTGATCACCGGCAGTACAGTTTTTCGCGTATCTCTATTAAGATTTTTTCTGTTTTTTTTATATCCGGACTCGCGGGAAGGGTAGAAACTGAATGCTCATGTTCTATCGACTCTATCAGATCTTCAGCTTTTTGCATTACTTTTTCATAAGACCAGTTTCCGGCTTTGATATCGAGTAATTCCTCTCTGTTGTCTACGCGGATCTGTAAAGAGTTTGTTTTAAAAATATGCTCACACGACTGTAAAAGACGAATGGTGTGCATCATATTTTTGCTGTCGTAGTTTTGGCCGTGTTCCTTATTGACATTGTAGCGGTCTTCATTGCGCTCGGAAACCCATTTCCAGTATTCCTTATAGTCTTTGCAATAGGTGGAGTAGGCATCCAGGTTGCAGGAAAGATAAGCTGTTGGTTTTTCATCTTTAGGAACAGATGATACTGAAACCTGATTGGCTTCTTCATGCTGAATAATTCCCTTATAGCCCAAAACTCCTGATTCATCATAAAAAAGAGCATGCATGCCTTTGGTATTCCCAATATTAACCAGCCCGCATTTTTCCTGAACTTTTCCGTTGCCGGAGAACCATTTTTTCAAAGGAACGGATCCCTGATCTTCCAGAATATAGCAGAAATCAAGAACAGATTTTCTTTCTTTTTCTATGGGATTAAGAATCTTTTTATTGAGTCCTTTTGCTTTTTTAATCTGTGATACCGCGTATCCTGCAAAAGTGTCTTTACATAATTTAGATAAAAAATCTTCCTGGCGGAGCAAATCCATCAGAGGGTCTTTGTGTAGGATACAGTCTTCCGGACTTGCCAGCATTTCCAGAATATTGGGGTTGTTTTTCTGCAGAAGTTCTACAAATCTTCCAATTTCATAATAGGTGATGTCATTGGTTTCATTAGAGATCTGCGGAATATAATTCAGTCCGAAAAAATCTTCTTTCGGCAGATAATAAACCCCACGGATATCCGTATCCGAATTTTCTGTGGCCAGCCCAAAAGCGCGGCTGCCGGAGATGGCTTCGAAGAGGATGAGGTGGTTGGTTTTTAGGGTTTGGATGGTCATTGGTTGAATTGTTCGGTGAGATAAAATACTGTATCAATGAAGAATAGATTTCCCTGAAAAGTCAGCACATTTTCATCATGCAGATCTTCTAAAATAATACCTAATTCAGGATGATTGTAATCATTATTTCTATGATTGATAAAGCCGTTTGTATTTAAAAAAAGCTTGACATGCTCTAAATCTGTAAGTTTGTCTGACTCTATAAAATCCTGTTCAACAACAGCATATAATCCTTCTTCAGATTCATAGAAACCAGTAAGTTTGTAAGCTGTGTCGGGAAAAAAATAGTTATTTAATAAAAGATTGTTGAGATAGTCCAGCCATTTCTCATAGTAAATTGCATCATTGAGTTTGATGACCTTATATTTATTCCGAAGATAAACCTTTTGTTCTGCTCCGGCAGATACAAAACTTGTGATATCAATAGTATCAATCCAAAATTTATTGTGGTCACAGTATTGCCTTATAAGCGCTGTTTCTTCACTTTTGATCTGCTTTCCTGTTCCAGACGTCTGGCCTGAGCCTTTGCTTTCTCTAAGGTAACGGGAGACTTCTTGGATAGCATCTCCATGCCTAACCTGGCTCTTTCCTGAAATGATATTTTGTAATTCATCTTTCATGTAGTTTATACAAAGTTACTAAATTTTTAGAACCGGAAAATCCGATGTTCAAGAAGATTATATAGGTTCGATGTTTTCTTTTTTTATTGTATAGCCCATCATTTCTAACAATTTACAGGCTTCAGTGATTGTGTGTTGTCTTTGAATATTGAAATCAAATTCAGGAATTTTAAATAAACTGATCACTTTCCGTACAAAACCAGGTTGATTAATATTGAGATATACCAATTGCTCATTTTCATATGTCTTAAAAGAACCTGTAAACATTAAAACATTAGTATATTCTTCATCTTTGGTGAAGAAATCTACCTTTATAAACTGAGAACTATCCTTTCCGAAAACTTTTATACACCAGCCTTTTACTACATATCTGTATATAGTTCCATCGATAGTTATATGACGTAATTTCTTTTTCATTTATAAAAAATAGGTATGTATAGAAAAAAGCTCCAAAAAACAATAGTTTTCAGAGCTTTAATATAATAAAATACTTTATCGCTCTAATCCGGAAAGGTATTTAATTCTTCACACAACTCTCCACAATCACCTCCAGCGCCTTCTCCGCATCACAGGCATACAAACCGGAACACCAGGCCGGATTCGCTTCAATCAATGCCCAGCCTTTTTCTTTGATAATCCCAAAATCCAAAACAATGGCGGGAGGAAGGGTAGAAGCATATTTTCTGATGAACGAATCAAAAAATGAAAACATATCAATTTCCTCTTGTTCCGAAAGCGGGTTCATATCAAATGCATCGTTCCGCCAATAAGAAGAATAGGTTTTTATTTCACCATGTAAAACAAAACATCTTACTTCCAGCTACCACTCCACAACTTCTGATGTGAAAACCGTAGAATTGAGATCTACCGTATCAAAACCTTTGATATCCGTAACTTTTTGGTAAACTCCAGCCTTGAAACTTTTAAAATCAGAACATTTAACGAAAATATTTTCCTGATTTGTATAGTCCTTTAGCTGTCCATATGAGATTCTACGTTTCGTAAACTCCTCAGAGATAAGGGAAAGCCAGTTGTCATCAGGTTTTATCAACGTCAGTCCACACTGATCTGAAACAATCTCTGCATAGATATCTTCACCATATACCGCAATAACATCTGCCCGGAACTCTTCGGGAACATTCCATTTAGCATTAAAACGGTTCAGTTCTTAAGGCGAATTGATGGACGCCTTTTTCAGATTGTTGCTGTCTTCCGTATACATGGGAGAAAGCGCTATTATATTTTTCATGTGTCCTGTTTTTTATTTCTACTATCAGATTCTGTTAAAAAAGAAAGTTCTTATTTTTATCTTTATTATCCAGTAAATTTTGGATAATATCTTCCAGTAATTTAAAATCTTCCAGCTGTTTATATTGTATGCCTGCCGTTGTTTTATAAAGCCCATTAAAACTGAAGTAATTCTGTCCTACATATCCTTTCAGTTCTGTGTTAAGGAGTAGATTCTCATAATCGAAATTAAGCGTAACCATGAGTTCTTCACCGGAAGCTTTAAATTCAGCATAGCATTGATTGATGAAATCAAAGTCCATAGTATTGCTGTGAAAGAAGTCATTTTTGATATCGTATTCAAATTTTGCCTCGTCTAATTGATCCTGTAAGTTTTTTAAATCCGCATCTGCACCATATACTTTCTGATAGCGGTCTACAACCCCTTGAATAAATTTTTCATTATAAAATATTACAAGAAAATCACTATCAAAATGCCAAAAAAGGCTGTAGTAATAATGATCTACCGGAAGATTGAAACGAATCAGGCAATCAATGGAAGACTGTGGAATAACCAACCCAAATTCCTCCTTTAAAAACTCACATTGTTTTATGAAAGGATGAATTACCGTTGTAGCATTTTTTACCTCATTTTTAGCCATCAAGGGTTTATTTTTCTTTTTAAAAAAATCAAATATTCCTATTCTCATCACTTATTACTCATCACTTATAATTCATCTACAGTTTCAATATCTCCCTAAAAACCCTCTCCATCTCCCTTTTATCCGGCTTCCCACCTTTAAGACTTTTAGATTTCTCTTCGTTTTCCAACACAGTTTTCTCCAAAAATCCGAAAAGCTCCCAGTCATTCGGATGGTAGTAGGATTCTCCTTTGGTCGCTTTTAAAGCGATAAGGTCTTCTATCTTTTTTCGGGTATAATGATCAACTAAAACCAATAGTTCACTGAATAAAACCGGTGGAACCGTTCCTTTTTCTATGATCCATTTTCCGGTCATTGCTGTTCTCAGACAGTAAAAATAGCTTTTCAGTTTCACTTCATCGGTTCTGCAGGCTTCCAGATACTTTTTACTCATGCTCAGATAGTGATAAGAAACCGCTACCGGTGAAAAACAGGCATCTGCTAAAGGCGTGAACAGTTCCAAAAATTGGTCATTCTTCTTGTATACGATAGGCGAATAAACCAGCTCAATAAAGCCGCATTCGACTTCAGCAACAAATGGAAAGTCTTTCGGAGATCCCATCCGGAACCGTCAAGATCGTCCTCTGTCATAAATTCTATCGTCTCGTCCTTATCCCACGGAGAAAGATACCAATCTTTTTCATGACGGTAGATAAAGCGTATATCATAATCGCTGTCCGGAGAAGCAAAACCCCAGGCTCTGCTTCCGGATTCTACAGCCAGAAGGACTTCTATCCCGCGTTCAGCCTCTATTTCCTTTATTTTTTCAAGTATTTTTGGTGTCATTTTGTTTAATTTTAAGGCAAAGTAAAAAAGAAAGTACGCAATGTTTTTGCGTTGAGCTATTAAGTTTGATAGTCGGAGGATTTTAGAGTAAATGAGTTTGAAAGAGGGTTGTCAGTTGCTGGTTTTTTAGTTACTGGTTTATAGATATATCATGTTTTGCATCTGGGGTTTTGTTCCTAACGCTTGACTAAAATCAAAAGACCATAATTTCAACCTTCAGCACAATCCCTACAACCTGCTACCTAATATCTGCCACCTAAAACTCACCATTCACTTGCGAAACAAAATTCTCCATTGACATTCTCTCATCTTCAATCTTAATCCAAAGTCTCATGTCTGAAATCTGCTGTCCAAAATCTTGATTTTTGCCTCTATCCCTAATTTCACTAATATTGCAACTTCAAAATTCGATTAAAACTACGTACACATCCATGTTAGCAGAACAACTACAGCATACAATAGATTTTAAAACAAAGCCCTTGGGCGCATTAGGACATTTGGAGCATCTGGCTCACAAAATTGGAATGGTTCAGAAAACCGTTTCGCCAAAACTTTCTAATCCGCATATGATAGTTTTTGCGGCTGATCATGGGATTGCTGCTTCGGGAGTGAGTGCCTATCCACAGGAAGTTACCTATCAGATGGTCATGAATTTTCTGGGTGGAGGTGCTGCAATCAATGTTTTCTGCAGACAGCATGATATAGCCATTAAGATCGTGGATGCCGGAGTGAATTTCGATTTTCCTGAAGGCTTGGAACTGATCGATAAAAAAGTGAGAAAATCCAGCAGGAATATGCTGGAAGAACCGGCTATGACCTCAGTGGAATACCAAAAAGCTTTAGAAAACGGAAGATCTGTAGTGTCTGAAATTATCAAAACAGGCTGCAATATTATCGGTTTTGGGGAAATGGGAATCGGGAATACGTCTGCATCTTCACTGATGATGAGCCGATTATTTGATCTGCCGGTTGTAAACTGTATAGGTCGTGGAACGGGTCTGGATGATACCCAGCTGTTGCATAAAATTCAGATTTTGTCAGAAGCGATTGAAAAATATCCCGATGTAAAAACGGCAGATGAAATGGCACAGACTTTTGGCGGACTGGAAATTGTGCAGATGATGGGAGCAATGGAAGAAGCCTATCAGCAGAATATGCTGATTATGGTAGATGGATTTATTGCCAGTGTAGCCGCTGCAACAGTTTGGAAGAGCAACCCTCAAATCATGGATAACTTTATTTTTTGCCACGTCAGTGATGAAAACGCCCATCAGAAACTTTTAGAATTACTGGGGCAGAAAGCTTTGCTGAATCTTAACCTGCGTCTGGGAGAAGGAACCGGTTGCGCATTGGCTTATCCATTGATTCAAAGTGCGGTGAATTTCCTGAACGAAATGTCAAGTTTTGAAGATGCCCATGTTTCAAATAAAGAATAAATGAAAGGTATAAAAAAAGAACTGATCTATTTCGCCACAGCGCTGATGTTTTTCACGAGAATTCCGGTTCCGTTTACAATTCCGTATTCCGGTGAGATCATGAATAAATCGCAGAAATATTTTGCTTGGGTCGGGCTGTTGGTAGGTCTTGTGAATGCAGTGGTACTCTATCTTTCGTATCAGCTTTTTAATCTGGATATTGCCATTGTTCTGATGATGATTAGCAGTGTCCTTCTGACCGGAGCGTTTCATGAGGACGGTTTTACAGATGTCTGCGACAGTTTCGGCGGCGGATATGGGAAAGAAAAGATCCTGACCATTATGAAAGACAGCCGGGTAGGAGCTTATGGCGCGGTAGGCATTGTATTGCTGTTTGCTTTGAAATTTTTCAGTATTCAGGCTTTGGGGACTATAGATTTATTTAAAACCCTTGGTCTGATTGTCCTTGCTCATACGGCAAGCAGATTTATTGCCGGAACTATGATCTATACGCACCATTATGTGACAGATATTGATGTCAGCAAATCAAAACCTTTAGCCAATAAACCTCTTGATGGATCAGCATTGGTGGTTAGTTTTATGAGTGTTCTGGTTTCCTTTCTTCTGATTCCGGACTGGCGGCTGATTCTGGCTTTTGCATTGGCTTATTTTGGAAAAATCTGCATGGGCTGGTATTTTAAAAAGCATATCGGTGGATATACCGGAGACTGTCTGGGTTCTGTACAGCAGGTGACTGAAGTTTTGTTTTATTTAGGAGCAATGATCATATGGAAATTCATGTAATCCGGCATACAGCTGTAGAAAATCCCGAGAATCTGTGCTATGGTTTTTCAGATATTTCTTTGCGGAATAATTTCTGTGAAGATTTCAATGATGTGAATTTTGATGAGAAATTTGATAAGGTTTTTTCCAGTCCCTCCAGAAGATGTACTCTTTTTGGGGATCATTTTAAATTCAACTACAAGACGGATGAAAGACTCCGGGAAATGAATTTCGGTGACTGGGAAATGAAAAAATGGACGGATATTCCTAAAGAAGAGATCGATCCGTGGTATGATGATTTTGTTCATATAAAAGCAACTGGAGGAGAAAACCTATTGGAAATGCAGAGCCGTGTTTTGAGCTTCTGGAATGAGCTCACTTCTGAAACTCGCGTTGATAAAGTGTTGATCATCACTCATGGAGGAGTCATACGCCTTATTCTGCAATCCATTTTAAAGTTTCCTCTGGAGAATATATTTAAGATCCAGATTGATTACGGAAAGAAAATGATTATTGAGTTCAATGAAGGACACTTTTCTGTAAGAAAGCTGAATGTATGATAGGTGATGATCTCCGATAAAATGAAATGCCGATCAAATTTTACACGCTAAGCTTTCCCGAAAATCTTCGATTTTCTTGCGCCTTACATATTTTCAATGCAGGAAAAACCTTTCGCCCTTGCGCATCCCCAAAAAAATCTTTTAAAAAATAGCGTGTGTTCGATATTCCAAAAAAATACATAAAAAAGAGACTGTACATAAAATGACAGTCTCTTTTCAATAAAATTAAATTCTAACTACTTCTCCATTTAAGCAGTAATCTGCTTAGGTCCTTTTCCTTTATCTTGTTCTTTTTTATCCAATCTCTCAGATATCTTTTTTACGATATATTCTATCGCAATAGGTGCTATAATTGCAATCAATGCTTTAAATATTCTTGATTTCATAGTACGATTTTTTAATGTCCTGATTAATACAATTTCTAAGCCATTTTAAAATTATGAGTGCTGGTCAGTGTTTTAACGCATGTGATTATTTGACAATGACAACTTCCTGTTTATTGAGTCAGCACGAAAATCTTTGATTTTCAAAAAACTTAAGTGCGCTTTCTATTCGCAAAGTCTTTAACTTAACAATAACTTAAGTGTTAAAAACTTTTGTGCTTTATGTGGTAAAAATACTAGCTTTCATCAGGAATGTCCAGTTTCTCATAGTTTTTAAACGCGGCACTAAACTTTTCCTGCAACCGCAATCTTAGCTTTCTCGGCTTGTGAACGATCAGAGATTCTCCAAAACCCAGCAGTAATCTCTCCAGTTCAAAATTGATTTGTACACAGATCTTAAATAATGTTCCTTCCTCGGTTTCACTTATGATTTCCTGGCTTTTGTGAAGCGGTTTGGTCTTTACATATGGAGCATTGTGGGCATCGACAAAGAAAATAACGTTCCTCGGAGCCATCGTTTCTGAAACCGTAACACCGACAATATCTTTGAAATACTCATCACCATCCAGATCTTTATCGATATACGGAACATTTTCTTCTGGCTCAATACTTTCCATACGATCCAGAGCCAAATTGTACATTTTACCTTTGTGCTGACAGATCAGAAACCAACGGTTGTTAAACTCCTTCAATAATTGGGGATGAACCATATAATTACTGGATTCCCTTGCGGTAAAACTGCGGTAGAGAATATTCAGAACTTTTTTATTCGAAATGCTTTCGTAAAGGATGTCAATATGCTCAAGACCTTTCAGCTGCTCGTTTTTATCCAGATGAATGATTGATTTCTGTCCGGTGGAATGGATGGAATCTTCCAGTTTCTGAATCACCCCGTTCATCTCTTTAAACATAGAGAAATCCTTGAACTGCTTCAGGATCTGAACCGCATTATTCATCGCTTTCAGGTCACTTTCATTCACGGAAATATTATGAATGCTGTAGTCAGGATCACTGTAACGGTAGTATTTTCTTTCGAATACTTCAATCGGGGCTTCATACCCGAATTTTTCACTTCGCATATTTTGGAGGTCAAGCTGAACCGTCCGTCTGCTTACATAAGATTCTTTGCCTTCAAATTCAAAAAGGGCATCAGAACAAGCATCGATAAGATCTTCCAGCGTATACTTCCGGTATTTGTTCTTAAGACATTTATCTAATGTTTTATAACGAATAAGTGCGTTTTTATTGGATGACATGATTTTTTGGTTTTTTGGTGAAAAGGGGAAAATTTCAATTGTGAATCGTCAATTTTGCTTCGCAAGTCAATTTTTAATTTTGGATTCTGGATTCTGGATTCTGGATTTTGAAGCTTATTATCCGCCATCAATTGACTATTCACTTGCGTAGCAAATTGACCATTGACCTTAAAAAAACTATTTCTCTTTCAATGCTTCTCCCTCGAAAGAAATCCCATCCCAGCCAAACTGCATAAAGTTTCTGATATTCTGGTGATCCGTTCCTTCAGGATTTTTTAAAACATCTTCTCTATAGAATTCTCCAAAAAGAGGAAGTGCCTGTTCTTTTGATAATCCCTGAAGTTGGGCAAAACTGAAAACCTTACACGAACCGTTATTCTGACCGGCTTCGTTCACTGTATTTCCGTTTTTAAATTCAGTAGGGGTAAAATCATACTGTTCATCAATATGGGCAATCACTTCTTTAAACTGAATGGTTTCAGGATTGTTTTTTAATTGTTCTAATAACATATTTCTTTAATTTTAATCGTTGGACAGGAATAGAGGCTGCAAATCGGTCTTTTTTGCTTTTCTTCCTTTTTAGCAAAAATAATTAAAATAATTTTATCTACGCAGAATTATTGCGCACTTGTGTCATTACTTTGCATTATCAAAATGAAAAAACAGATGGAATTTAACGGAAATCACCTGATCGAATTAGGATATAGACCAGCCAAATGGTTTAAAGATGCCATTACACATATCAACGAAAATAATCTGGATGAAGTTCAGATCACAGAGTATCTGGATCAGTTCAAACAGCCTGATATCATTCCGCTTCATGATACTGCGAAAGATTTTATCATCAATATCAGAGCAGAACATGAAAGTGAAACCGATAACGTACAGAAAGTGATCAATACGATGAAAGTCTTAATGAAAACACCTACGCTGACTGCCGGTGCCCTGATGCCAGATGCCTGTCCCACAGGACCTGAAGGATTGATTCCGGTAGGTGGAGTGGTTGTGGCTAAAAACGCAATCCATCCGGGATTTCATAGCGCAGATATCTGTTGTTCTGTGATGCTGACGGATTTTGGAGATGCTGACCCTAAAGAAGTACTGGATGCGGCTCACTCAGTGACGCATTTCGGATACGGAGGAAGACCGCGAGGAGAGCAGATGCCGATGTCTCAGGAGCTGATGGATGCTTTCAGAGAAAACTACTTCCTAAATGATGAAAAACTGATCAGCATCGCCCGTTCTCATATGGGAACTCAGGGAGATGGAAACCATTTCCTGTTCGTTGGGAAGTCCAAAAATACCGGAAATACCATGCTGGTTACCCACCACGGATCAAGAGCTCCGGGTGCAGCCCTGTATGATAAAGGAATGAAGGTGGCCAACCGTTTCAGACAGGATATTTCCCCTGAAACATTAAGAGAAAATGCGTGGATTCCTTTCGAAACGGAAGAAGGACAGGCATACTGGGAGGCTCTTCAACTGATAAGAACATGGACTAAAGAAAATCATACCAATATCCATGACGCGGTTTTAAATAAACTGGGAACTGAAAAGAAAGATAGATACTGGAACGAGCATAACTTCGTTTTCAAAGACGGTGATCTGTTTTACCATGCGAAAGGAGCCACTCCTCTGGATGATAAATTTATGCCGGATATCACAGGACCAAGGTTGATCCCGTTGAATATGTCAGAACCCGTTTTGATTGTTCAGGGAAAAACGAACGAAAGAAACCTGGGATTTGCGCCTCACGGAGCGGGAAGAAATTTCAGTAGAACACAGCATAAAAGATCATTGGCTCATAAAACGGTTGAAGAAATTTTTGATGAAGAAACCAAAGGACTGGATATCCGTTTCTTCTCCAATGAAATTGATATTTCCGAACTGCCAAGCGCTTATAAAAGTGCGAAGAACGTAAGAGCGCAGATTGAAGAATACGGACTTTGTGAAGTTCTGGATGAAGTGATGCCTTACGGATGTATTATGGCTGGTGATGTGGGTAAAAATGCACCGTGGAAGAAAAAGAAGAAGTTTAGAAAAGCATAGTATTCATAATGATGCTTAAACCTTATAGGTTTCAAAAATCTATAAGGTTTATATTCTCGACAATGATCAACTTATAAAAAGGTTATATAATAAAAAATCAATGGGGCAGTAGCTCAGAAGGTAGAGCAGTGATCACTTTCCGCTGTTGGCAGACAAAGTTCCTATTGTACGGGTCACAGGTTCGATTCCTGTCTGCTCCACAATACTGATGAAAAATACTTATATTTGAATACCATTGAAGTGTTTTCATCAGTAAAAAAATAATAAGGCAAACAGAGTTCCTATATTGGTAATTACTCTCCGCCTTTTTCAAAATAATAGGTAAAAGGAGTTCCTATATCGTTTTTTAAAAAAGCCCTACTCCTCACTTATTTAATTTTTATTACAATGAAAACACTTCAATTATTTAATGCCGTACTGGCCAAAAAAACGGAAAATGCACCTTTTATTTCTGATGCAGGTTTTGTGATCGAAGCAGATGCTGTTTGGGCTAAAGACGAGATCATTAAATTTTACGAAAAAGAAAAATTAAACGGAAATGATCTGAATAAGACCTTCCATAAATCCTGGCAGAAAATAAAAGACAGCACCAGACTTGAGTTGTTCATCGAGCAGCTTAAACATTATATTTCTACGTATGGAAGTAATTTCCAGGATGAAATCTATATTCCTGATGAAGTGCTGAATATTCCCAATGCAAAACTGATTTTCAAGGTAATTAAAGCCTATTCTGCAGAAGAAATGACTGAGAAGTGTCTTTCTCTGTTAAAGTCAGGAATTGCTCTGAATGAAAAAACGATTAATGATCTGCTTTCTGTTTTAACGAAAGAGCTGAATTATACTTTTACAGGAACAGAGAATATCAGAAACAAGGAAGCTATTGTCAAAATTGCGGATCTGTATCAGGTATATCCTGTTAATCCCGTAGAATTCTTCAGATATGTGATTTATAAAACGACGGATACCACACTCTTAATTAAAAATGAAGAGTTGATCAAAGCGATTAAAGAAAGTAAATTTAATCCGTCCGCTCTATTTGAAAAATACGGACTGGAAAGACTTGCTCAGATTTTCAACAGGTTCAAACCGTTGTTTTTAGCATATAAAAAAAGAGCTTCTAAAACCATCAATAAGATCTCAAAACTATCGAAGATTCATCACCAGCCATTGGTCTCCAATCCATTGAATGAGGCGACTCATGCATTGCTGGAGAAAAACGATCTGCACTGGCTGGATAATGCCACGCCATTTGCTTTGTTTAAAGCCTTGTCTGCCTGTTATTTAAGAATGTATGGGATTGATACTTTTGTTTACAGAATCAGGAATGGAAAATCGTGGGTGAAAACCGGAAAACCGGGAGCAGTAAGTGAAAAGAACTATGATTTTATATTGAATTATTTGAAATCGAGATTGGATCTTTCAGGAAAGAAGTTTTATTTCCCGGAAAATGTAGAATTCGGCCTGCCGACTTCTGAAAAAATGTTTGTAGGAAATATTCCTGCCGGAACGAGATTCCTTGGTGAAAAACTGGCGGTCGGAGTTTATTGGGAAGAAGGATGGGGAGCGAATGATCTTGACCTATCCGGACTGAATATCGGAGGAAAGACAGGGTGGAATGCAGCCTATAACCAGGATAACGGAAGTCTGATGTATTCCGGTGATATTACCTCCGCGCCTAACGGTGCCGTAGAATATCTGTATGCTTCCCAAGGATTGAGTGCTCCGACCCTGATCATGAACAATGTATATTCCGGAAGTCCAGACTGCGGGTATAAAATCGTGATTGGAAAAGGAGATCATATTTCGAGAGAATATATGATGAACCCGGATCATGTTTTTGCAGAGATGAAATGTAATTCCATCCAGAGACAGACCGTTCTTGGAATACTGCTCCCAAAAGGAGAAAAACAGTGTTTCGTGCTTCTTAATTTCGGAGCGGGACATACGCATGTTTCAGGAAATTCCGAGATTTCGGTAATGGCTACGGAAGCATTGTATCAGCAATGGTATGAACCTCTATCTTTTAATGGACTTATCACAGAATTGGGAGCAGAAATTACTTCCGAAAAAGAAGAAGCTGACTTCGATTTCTCCCTTGAAAGTCTGGAAAAAGATATCTTTACAAAGGTTTTTAAATAATATGAAATATCAAAAATTCCAAACCTCATAGGTTTCAAAAACCTATGAGGTTTTTTAAGACACTTAAAACAGCTATTTTGATTAAATACTCAGAATAGCAGTTTTATTTTGAACCCAATTATATGAAATCATAGATCCCGTTTTTCCAGCCCAACACCTTGGAAGAATCAGCTTTAAGCCAGTTTTTCAGAATCGTAGCATAGACTTTTCTGAAATCTTCGGTATAAATTAGATCTCCTTCATTGAGCTTTTGAAGATCAGGAAGCGCGTTCAGAAGGCCTTTCTTTTTAAGTCCTCCGCTGATAAAGAACATTTGATTAGCGGTTCCATGGTCAGTTCCATTGCTCGCATTTTGAGCTACCCGGCGTCCGAATTCTGAAAAAGTCATCAGTAAGACATTATTAAAAATTCCATTGCTTTTCAGATCAGCAACAAAAGATTTTACCGCTTCATTGATGTCACTGAACAGCTTGGCTTGCCTTTCGTTCTGGTTAACATGGGTGTCAAAACTTCCCACGGAAAGATAATAAACCTGCGTATTGATATCGGATTTAATCAATGAGGCAACGGTTTTAAAATCCTTTCCCAATTGAGAGTTCGGATAGACTTGGTCTGTTTTTTTTGACTTACTCTTTTCAAAAATATAATCTGCATTGTTAATAGTAGAGCCAAGGGTTTGGTATAAATACGAAACGGTTTCATCATCATGATGGTGATCATACAAAGACTTAAAATATTTTTCCTGACTGGTCTGATAGAGCCTTTTCGGATCTTTAAAGGCAAATGCTTTGTTGTTTTCCCCTTTCAATGCCAGACTCAGCATATCATCTACTTCCAACGCCTGAGTAGGATGCTCACATCGATAACATTCCTCATCCAGAAAACGACCCAGCCATCCGGTTTCCAGGAATTCATCGCTGCGGCTTGCAGAATGCCAGATATCCATGCTTCTGAAGTGAGACTTATCCGGATCGGGATAGCCTACATTATTCATCACCGACAGTTCACCGTTATCAAAAAGCTCCTTAAAATAGGAAAGCGCCGGATTGATTCCCGTTTCATCATTCAGCGACAGAGAATCCTTGATGGCTATATTATTTCTTTCTTTAAAATAAATATCATTTTTCGTGGGAATAATCGTATTCAAACCATCATTTCCGCCTGTAAACTGCAGAACGACAAGAATCTTCTGATTAGGCTCTAAGGCCTCATTCAGGGTCATGGCTTTCAGAAAATTGGGCATCATCAGCGATGCTGTAGCTAATGAACTTATTTTAAGGAATTCTCTTCTTTTAATTAGCATGATTTTTTCTTTTTTGGTTAAAGGGATTAGGATTAAGGGGAAAGGGGATTAGGGGAGTTGTAACATAACTTTTAAATTTTTTGATTGATCAGTAATCATTAATTAGTCATTTGTTATTTTAAAATATGAGTTTCAGTACTAATTCCTAATCCATTTCGCCTAAACCCTACATCAACTGGTATTCCGGCGTAGACATCAGATTAATAATTCCCATCTTAATACTTTTATCCGAAAAGTTCTTTACCGTATCCATATCAAGCGTTTTGGTGTTTTGGATGAGATAATCTTCGCAGTTTTTATCGGCAAAAATCTTTTCAAGTCTGGTCCAGTCAATCGTTATATTAGGATTCTTGAAAGATTTGTTCACAGCGGTTTCACGGGATTTCATTCCCATATCAATATCATCGTCTTGTCTCGGACTGTATTCCAAAGGACGTAATCCCGACCATATTTGTGGGATCTGCAGCCTTACCAACAGGGTAGAACTGTCGATCCATGACTTCCCGTTGGGCCATCCGGCTACGTTCGGTGGGTAGAGCAGCATTTGCCCCAGCAGTTTCTGGTAAACGATGAGGTTTTCCGGGTTCTGGATATTCATGGGAAGCATCCGCATAATTCCCGCCATGAGCTCTATGGGAGATTTTATTCTGTTTCCTATATTTTTTTTGTCGTAAAACCATGTGCTTGAGAATATATCCGTCATGAGTTTTTTAATATCATATCCGGAATTATAGAATGTTGTGCTTAATTGCTCTATAATTTTGGAATCTGCATTTTCATTGACAAAGAACTTGTATATTTTTGTAGTGATAAATGTAGCAGTAGCCTTCTGTTCAAGGATGATATTTAAAACGTCGGTTCCGGTGAAGGTTCCGGTTTTCCCCAGGAAAGTTTTCGGACCTTCATCATGCAGGTTTTTTCGCTCCTTAAAATTTCCTTCCTTATCATAGCCCCAACCTGTAAATGCTCGCGCACCTTCCCGGATATCTTTCTCGGTGTAATTTCCTCTTCCCATGGTAAATAATTCCATCACTTCGCGGGCGAAATTTTCATTGGGATGATCCTTTTTATTCTGTTGATTGTTCAGAAAATTAAGCATGGCGGGCGATTGGCTCACTTCAAATAGCAACTCTTTAAAATTTCCAAGTGCATTCTTTCTGATCGTATTCAGAAGCTGTTTACTGAATTTTGAATTGTTCACTCTTGACGCAAAATGTCCGTGCCAGAAGAACGCCATCTTTTCTCTCATCTGATCTTTACTGTTGACCATCTGGTTTAGAAAATTCAGGTTTAGTTCATTGTTTTGGTCTCTGATGAGCTTCTGCATTTCCTTTTTCTTGTCTGCCGGAGTTTTACTGTCCATCATATTGTCTGAAACAGGAATGTCAGGCGTGTCATAGTTGATTTCAGTGAATGTTCCATCTTTAAGTAATTCATTGACCAACGCCTTTGTATTAATATTTTTCAGTTCACCTACCTGGTTGATTCCGGGTCCGAAACCGGCACGCCAAAGAAGATGTTTATTATGTAAAAGTGAATCGGCCATGTTGAGAGAATTTAATTTTTTGATGCTTTAGAAAGAAAAAGGTTAAAATCATAACGGTTAAGAATTCTTAATATTATTTTTTTTATGATTTGACTTAAACAATCATTTAATTTTAACGCAAATTAACATATTGATAATCATTTGTTTATAATTTTGTTCAATGTTAAAATAAAAAAAAAGGCTTTCGTTGGCACGATTTTTACAGCTTACTGCATTAGTAAAATTTAAAATTAGAGTTATGAAAATGTTAAAACAAGCAATATTAATGGCTGGAATCTTCACAGCTGGTATCGCAAGTGCACAGAGCTCACAGATGAATAATATGATCAAAGTAGGAGCAAATGTTGGTTTAGCAGTTCCTTCAGATAACGTTTCTGCAGCTGCCGGTGTAGATGTATCTTATCAGAATCTGATCACTCCCGGATTTGGATTAGGTATTGCAACAGGATATACTCATTATTTTGGAAAAAGTAACAACGGTTATGATAACAATGATGTAGGCGTAGTTCCTGTAGGAGCTTTGATCAGAATCTATCCGAAACAAACCGGTTTCTATTTTGGAACTGACTTAGGATACGGATTTCTGGTAGGGAATGAAAAAGTAGCTTCCAACAGTTCTGCTGACAGACCGGACGGAGGTTTCTACATCAAGCCGGAGATCGGATACCACAACAGAGACTGGAATTTCTTCGTACAATATCAGAAAGTTTTTGTAGGAGATAAAGGTGATATCGCCGGACAGGACTACAATGTGGGGAATATCGGAGTAGGATTCGGATACAATATTCCATTAGGAAAGTAGTTAGATTTATATATAAACAATTATTAGCCAAAACCTTTTTGTGAAAATGAAAAGGTTTTTTGCTTCCCTGCAGGATTTACGAAAACAATTATTATATTTGATAAAATTTGAGGTTATGATTTTGAATCCAAAATTTCCGCTTTATTTACCAGGAGTAGAGAACAGTAATAATGATAATGTTACAATCATTGGGGCAAGTCTCCGTGAAGATATAACCATCTTAGGCTATTTTGTTTCCAGTAACGGAGGTCTTGAGATAAAAATACAGAAAGAATATAGTACGAAAGACTATTCTTCATTTTCTGATATATTAAGAAAATTTATTCAGGATAATCAGCTGGAGAATGTAAAACGTCTGGCTGTAGCTGTACCGGGACCGGTAATTCATGGGAAAAGCAGCCCGGCGAGATTGGGCTGGGATTTAAATATCGAAGAATATACCAGAGATTTCGGATTTGAGAAAGGGGATATGCTGAATGACCTTGAAGCTTCGGCTTACGGAATGGGTCTTCTTGAAGACAGCGATCTGGATCCGATCTATACCAGCGGACATCTAGAAAAAGGAAATGTAGCGATCCTGGCTCCCGGAAACGGATTGGGTGAAGCAGGATATTTCTTTGACGGAAAATACCTGAGACCTTTCGCAACGGAAGGCGGACATTCAGAATTCTCACCGAGAACGAATGTTGAAGTTGAATTTTACCAGTTCCTGAACAATATCTACGGTATTGTAAGCTGGGAAAATGTATTGTCTAAAACCGGACTTTTCAATATCTACAGATTCTTAAGAGACGTAAAAAGACATCCGGAACCGGAATGGCTGGCAGAACGTCTGGCAGGACCGAATTTCGTTCAGGAATTGTACAAAGCTGCAGTAGAAGAAGATGTCATGATCTGCAGAATCGCTTTGGATACTTTCATTGAATTCCTGGCAAGAGAAGCCAACAACCTTACGCTGAAACTTAAAGCAACAGGTGGATTGTTGATCTCAGGAGATATTCCACAGACCATCAGAGAATATATCGACAAAGGAAAATTCTATGATAAGTTTAAAATAAGTGATAAGATGGAGGAAATGCTTAAAAACACTCCGATCTATCTGATCAAACAGAATCACACGGCATTAAAAGGTGCCGCCCTGTACACCGCTTACTATCAAAATTAAAATACAAAACTCCGAAACTTTCGGAGTTTTTTTATGGAATGATATTATTCATAAAAATAATTGTTTTAATTGATATACATCAATGAAATCTATCAGATAAGTAGACTATATTTGCACCGTTAAACAAGTAAATAACTTTATTCAAATGAAAAAAATATTCTTATTAGCAGTTGTTGCCAGCGGTTTGGCATTCGGACAGTCTAAGAAAGTAGTGGCATCTGATGTTCACTGGTGGGGGTACAAAGTAGCAAAATCTGAGGCCAGTTCTCACGATGGTACAGTAAATGTAAAATCAGGAGACATGATCATGAAAGGAAATGATCTTGTAGGAGGAAGCTTCGTATTGGATATGACTTCTATCAATGCCACTGACCTTTCAGGAGATTATCAGAAGAAACTGAACGGACACCTTAAGAACGGTGACTTCTTTGAAGTTGAAAAATTCCCTACTGCTTCTTTCAAAATCACTTCTGTAAAGAAAAACAGCGATAAGATCTATAATTCTCTGGTAACAGGAAACCTTACTGTTAAAGGAAAAACCAGCGCTATTACTTTCCCTGCTAAAATTGCATACAGCAAAGGAGTAGTGAGCCTAGTTTCTGAGAAATTCTCTTTCGACAGACAGAAATTTGATGTAGCTTATAAGTCTACCATGCAGGATGTTTTTGTGAAAGATGACATCGAAATGCTTGTAAAGGTGACTGCTAAATAATTTAATCAAAAAAAGATTGTTAAAAGTGTAGAAGTTCTACACTTTTTTTTATTTTTGTTGAATTGTAAATAAAAAAGAATGAAAAGATTACTATTGTTTGCTATGGTGTGTGCGAGCATATCATTTGTTTCTGCACAGAAGAAATTTGATAAGGTTTCAAAAGTGACTTCATCAGAGATCAGGTGGTGGGGGTATAAAGTCGTAAAAACTGAGGCTTCTTCGCATTCAGGGACGGTAAAGCTAAAAAGCGGAAAATTCAATTTTGACAAAACAGTCCTTGTAGACGGAGAGTTTGTTATAGATATGAGAAGCATGATGGCGGGAGACGTTTCCGAAGAAGATCAGATCAAGCTTACCAACGAACTGAAAAGTACCAATTTCTTTGAAGTAAAAAAATTCCCTATCGCGAAATTCCACTTGACTAAAATTATTCCTTTAGCAAACAGTGAGTACAATTCTACGATCTACGGTGATATTACGATCAAAGGGGTAAGAAAAACAATCACTTTCCCTGCGAATGCTTACGTTACTCAGTTTACAGTAGTCATTGAATCTGCAAAGTTCTCATTGAACAGAAGAGACTTTAAAGTATTCTACCAGTCTTCACTGAAAGATTATTTCATCAAGGACGAAATGGATTTCCAGTTCAGAGTTTCTACTGAAAAACTGGATAACGACAACAGAGTTCCTGTGAAGAAAAAGAAATAAGTAAAATATACGATCAAATAATACAATGGGTGGTTTTTATAAACTACCCATTTTTTATGTCCATACATTTTAATAATTGAATTAAGATCAGACGTAAAAGTTGCGGGCCCAATAAAAATGAATTACTCTCGCAGATTAGTCAGATAATGCAGATTTTACTTTTTTTAATCCACTCTTTCTGAATAATCTGCGTGAAGTTTTTAAAACCATTACTGATCCTCTTCCTTCATCAGAATCAATGAAGTTATTGTATCTTTGCTTCCCTTTTATAAGGAGTAAAGCATTAAATCTTTGCGTGAAAAAGAACATCTACTTAAGACGAAGCTCATCTTCCTCTTCTAAAATCTCTTAATAGTTCAGAAACCTCTGAAATTATTCTACATCTTTTACCATGTTTTTCCTAAATTAGTCCTATGAAAATTTATGTAGTAAGCGGTCTCGGAGCAGACTTTAAAGTACTGGAAAGGCTGGAATTCCCCGAGAACTGTGAATTGATTTTTATAGACTGGCTCATCCCCGAGAAAAATGAGCCCTTTTATTCCTATGTCGAAAGAATGGCGGAGAAAGTAGATGCGTCCGAGCCTTTCAGCCTGCTGGGATATTCTTTTGGCGGGATCATGGTACAGGAGATCAATAAACTGAAACCGGCCCAAAAGGTGGTTATCATGGGGAGCATTAAATCAGATAAAGAAAAATCCAAATTTATAAAGACCGGAGAGATCACAAAAATTCCAAGAATACTTCCTACAGGAATGTTCAATGACAGAGCTGCGAATGTATATTCTGTGGTCAGAAAACTGTTTGATCCCAAGAATCCAAAAATCCTTCAGTACTTCAGGGTAAGAGATCCTTATTATCTGAAATGGTCTGTAGAAAAGGTTTCCGAGTGGAAATTTGAGGAAATCCCGGAAGTGATCCAGATATTGGGGGATAAGGATATCGTTTTTCCTATTAAATATTCTAAACCTGATTATGTGATTAAAGGGGGGACTCATCTGTTTCCAGCTACAAAATCTAAAGAAGTGTCTAAAATATTGAAGGAGGTGTTTGTTTGATTTATCAAAAAAATAATATTAAATGCTGTTTTTTTTAGGGTTTAAAATTTAAAATAGTATGTTTTCATAGAATTATGTTTAATTTTGATAGGGTTAAACATAAATTATATGAAAATTGGTTTAAAATGGATCGTTTCATTCTCGGTCATTACCCTTGTCGCATTCGGAGGCCTTTTCTGGAGCCCCATCGTTGATTTTCCCAACACCGGAGAGTTTCTTGGCGAAGATAAAATTGTAGGAGCCGACGTAGCATGGATTCTCGCCGCAGCAGGCCTCGTATTGCTGATGACACCCGGACTGTCGTTCTTTTACGGAGGAATGGTTGGTAGGAAAAATGTAATCTCTACGATGCTGCAGAGCTTTATTGCCCTCGGAGTTATTTCTATTTTATGGGTGGTAGTAGGATTTTCCTTATCGTTTGGGGATTCTTTAGGGTTTGAGATCAATGGTGTACACTACGGAATCATCGGAAATCCTTTGAGCTACCCATTTTTCAGCCGTGTAGGGGTGTTGCCTCACAAAATGATGGCTTCCACTATTCCCTTTGTACTTTTTGCTCTTTTTCAGATGAAATTTGCGGTGATCACGCCTGCACTTATCACGGGTTCTTTTGCTGAACGTGTTCGTTTCATCTCTTACCTCCTGTTTATGGTGCTTTTTAGTATTTTTATCTATACGCCGCTTTGTCATATGGTGTGGCATCCGGACGGACTTTTAAATAAATATTTCGGTGTCAAAGACTTTGCAGGCGGAACCGTAGTTCATATGAGCGCCGGATTTGCAGCTTTGGCAGGCGCTCTCGTTCTTGGAAACAGGAAAAATCCTCACCATGAACCTTCCAATATTCCTTATGTTCTCTTGGGAACGGGAATGTTATGGTTCGGTTGGTTTGGGTTCAACGCAGGATCTGCTTTAAGTGCAAATGCTTCTGCAGCCATGGCTTTCGGAACCACTACAATTGCTTCTGCTTCCGCGATGATGACATGGATTTTTTTCGACAGGATCAATGGAAGAAGTGTTTCTGCATTGGGCGCGTGTATCGGAGCTGTTGTCGGATTGGTAGCCATCACGCCCGGCTGTGGTTTTGTGAGTATTCCGGAGAGTCTTTTTATAGGATTTGCTGCTGCTATAGTTTCCAATATGATGATGAATTGGAAAGCGCTGAAAAAAATAGATGATACCCTTGATGTTTTTGCCTGTCATGGAGTAGGAGGGATCATGGGAATGATCCTGACCGCTATTTTTGCTCATGGTGAAAATGCCAGCCTTCTTCATGGCGGAATTGGTGTTTTTGGCCATCATATGGCTGCCCTGGTTCTTGTCTCAGTTTTTACCTTCTTTGGATCGTTGCTTTTGTATAAAATTACAGACTCCATCATCACATTACGGGTTTCTGAAGAGTCTGAAGAGATGGGACTCGATCTTTCCCAGCATCAGGAGTGTTTCAAATGATGATGGCTAAAAGAAAAAAAGGGCACGACTGTATATCTGCATGCCCTGATTGAAATACTGAAGTTAAAAGATGTTTTTCAGATCCTATTCAATGGATTGGATGGCACTGAAAATGTTATTTTTTGACTTTTCAAACGCTTCACCTCCAAATTCTTCATTATCTAATGAGAAGATCCTAATGTCTTTGACGCCCATAATTCCTAAAATGTGTTTCAAATAAGGTGTTTGAAAATTGACATGTCCGTTTTTTTCATTTTCTCCGTATCCGGTATCACCGCGGGCAGATAATATAAATGCTTTTTTGTTTTCGAGCAAACCAACATAGTCACCATCGGGAACTCCTGACCTGAACTTCCAGGTTTCATTGATCCGCATTACCTGGTCTATATAAGCTTTTAGCCCACCTGGAATAGTCCAGTTGTACATCGGAGTTCCTATGACATAGATATCATGTTCTTTGAGTTCCTGTACCAGCTCATCGCTTATCTGTAATGCCTTTTGGTTTTCTTCTGTTCTGTCTGACGGCTTTTTGAATGCTCCTGCAATCCAGGCTTCGTTGATATTTGGAATACTGTCAATGCCCGTTTCGCGATACGTAAATACATCTAGGGGATATTTGCTTTTCCAGTTTTCAACAAAAAGTTGGGTGAGTTTTCGGCTGTAAGATCTTTCATTTCTTACACTGGCGTTGATAATCAATACTTTCATTATTATAAATTTATAACAACAAAATTCCTGATTATTCATTCCTTAAAAATTGATCTAGTTCAAGAGGATTTATTTTTTTTCCGGATTCGGCTTATAAATTCGGCTGACACGCCTAAATAGGATGCAATTAAATATTGAGGAACTCTGGAGACAATATCCGGGTAGGTCTCGAGAAAATCATAATACTTCTGTTCAGCTTTGTACATATTGTTAAACACAATCCTTTTTTCAAGAGTTCCCAGATAGCTTTCTAAAATAATCCTGAAGTATCTTTCTAAGGAAGGGATTTCGTGCAGCATTTTTTGAAAAGACTGATGGCCGATCTGTAAAAGGCTTGTTTTTTCTACGGCCTGTATATTGTAAATGGAAGCTATTTGTTTAGAAAAGCTGGAGATATCGGTTGCCCACCAATGGTCAATAGCTAAAAAAAGGATCTCCTCATTTCCGTTTTCTGAATTGATGCAGAAGGCCTTTAAAACCCCTGAAACAATATAGCTGTCATGCCGGCATACTTCTCCGTTTCTTAAAAGAAATTCACTTTTTTCCAATGTTTTTTCTGTCCAGAAGCTTTTAAAAAGGGCAATTTCTTCCGGACTTAACCTGACATGCTGAACAATATTCTTAATTAATGTATCCATTCGAAATGATTAAAAAGACAGAAACTTAGATAATGGGTTGAGGAGACAACATTGTACCCTGCTAATTTACAAAAATACGTATTACAGGCATCTGATGATTTGTGAAGTGTTATTAATTCTAAGATCCGGGGATGCTTTTATTGAGATTTATCGCGTATCTTTGTTTTAAGAGGAAAATGAAGAATTATCTATGGAATCAATATCGGTTTTTGAGATTATTAAAGTAGGAATAGGCCCGTCCAGTTCGCACACGATGGGACCCTGGAATGCAGCTTCTGCATTTATCAGAATTATAAAAAGGGAAAGATCCATCGCTGAAGTGAAGGAAGTTTTCCTTGAATTTTTCGGTTCTTTAGCGAAAACGGGAATCGGACACGGAACGGATATTGCCGGAATGCTTGGCTTAAATGGTGAAGATTTTACGACCATCAATACCTCAAAAATTGATGAAAAAATAGCGAAGATCAAAAACGATCAGATCATCAATCTGGGAGGAGAAAAAGAAATACCTTTTGTCTACGGGTATCATCTGGTGTTAAATATGCAGAAATCGCTTGATTTTCACCCGAACGGAATGATTTTCAAAGCTGTTTTTGAAGACGGAACCGAGCTTGTTCAGGATTTTTATTCTGTAGGCGGTGGTTTTATCGCAAGTCAGGAAAAAAACTCCATAGAAAAACATTGTGTACGAACATTGTATCCTTGCCATCACGGTTCGGATATTGTAAAATACTGTGATAAACTGGGACTGAAAAAGTTTTCAGATCTGATCATGATCAATGAAGAAAGCTGGAGAACCCCGGAAGAAACCAGACTGCAGGCGCTGAATATCTGGAAGAATATTAAAGAATGCATCTATAAAGGCGTTAATAAAGAAGGCATCCTTCCCGGAGGCCTGAATGTAACCAGAAGAGCTGCAGGCATCAACAGAAAGCTTTTAGGAGACAAGGTTTATAAAAATATCGACGAGTGGTTTCAACAGGTCGTTGACGCGGAAGAAAATTTCACCAATATCAATAAATGGATTGCGTGTTTTGCCCTGGCAGTGAATGAAGAAAACGCGAGTTTCGGAAGAATCATCACGGCACCTACCAATGGAGCCAGCGGTGTTATTCCGGCGGTTTTAATGTATTCACAGGCATTTACTGAATGTACCAGTGAAGATGATATCGTAAGATTTTTACTGGTTGCCGGAGAGATTGGAACTTTATTCAAGAAAAATGCTACCATTTCTGCTGCAATGGGCGGATGTCAGGCAGAGATCGGAGTTTCATCAGCGATGGCTGCGGCGGGGCTGACAGAAATTTTAGGCGGAAGTATAGGACAGGTCCTGATGGCGGCAGAAATTGCGATGGAACATCATCTTGGATTGACCTGCGACCCTATAAAAGGTCTTGTTCAAATCCCATGTATTGAAAGAAATACAATGGGGGCCATGAAAGCCATCACGGCAGCTAATATTGCCCTGGAAAGCGATCCGACAAAAGCAAAAGTAACGCTGGATGAAGTGATTCAGACCATGTGGGAAACCGCTTTATCGATGAGTGACCGTTTCAAGGAAACCTCAGAGGGTGGGCTTGCCATTGCGGTGAACGTTCCTGAATGTTAAAAGAAAACCATACTGTTTTACATATAAAATCCTTAGATGATGAGTCTAAGGATTTTTTTATGATGAATTTAAATCTTAATTATTTTAAACTATTAAGAGCAATGAAAGGATTAAGAAAAGGTAAAAGCGTAGCTAGGCTTAATATTCTTAGAAACTTCATTACTCTTAATGGTTCAATAAAAAAGTACGTACTACTTTTTATTAAGCAGAAATGTTTTCCCATTCTGAGTCAGTTGCATCTGCTTACTTTCCGGCATGAAGAGAATGACAATGCCGGCTTGTTCAAATCTGTATTTATTTTTTTCAATATTTTCCAGTGGAAATTCCGGCTGTCCGGTTCCCTGTGCATATAAGATTCCGTCTTTGGAAAATACAGTCAATGGAATCGGAATTTCTTTTGTTTCATATTCTCCGGCATATTTTTCCAGATCAGCATTTGATTTTGTATCAAACGACGGATATTGATACTCCCTTCCATACAATTGATTTAAAATTCCAACGTATAAATCATTGTGGGCTAAATTTTCTCCATTAACGGTTACCGCAAAAGAAAGTTTGTCCGTCGGCTCATAAGTTAATATAGAATGGGAACCGGCCGTGTCACCACCATGTCCGTACGCAATGATGTTGTAGAAAGGTACTTTCATGATTCCCGTCCCGAAAAATTGCTCTTCCTTATTGGAAATCATCATAGTAAGTGTTTCTTTTTTTATGAATTTACCATTGAATAATGCATCAATAAAGCTATTCATATCCTCTGTAGTAGAAGCAATATCTCCTAAGCCAATGCAATTGTGGAAATCGAAATCCACAACTTTTTTCCAGCTTCCATCTATAAATTTATAGGATTTAAATACATTTTTTGGGTTGTCCAGTACTGAGAACGTATGCTTCATTCCTGCTTTTTCAAGGATGTTTTCTTTTAAGATCACATTATACGGTTTTCCGGATAGCTTTTCCAGTATTCTGCTTAAAAGAAAGTACGCTGAATTGGAATATCTGGTTTTCTTTCCCGGTTCAAAGCTTACGCCCAGTTTTTTAATTTCTGCAATGATTGCCTTGTCTCCAACTGCTTTTCCGAAAAGCCAGTTATTTTCTGGTTCACCTACATAATCACCAAGTCCGCTGGTATGGTTCAGCATCTGCTGTATGGTGATTTTTTGAGCGTTGGGAATTTCAGGATAGTATTTTGACAGTTTATCATTCAGTTTAAGCTTTCCGTTTTCAACCAATTGCATCAGCATGACAGCTGTAATCATTTTACTGATAGAGCCTATCTGATATTGTGTATCTTTATCGAAAGTCACATTTTTCAGCTGAGATTGTCCAAAATCTTTGTGGTATTCCTGAACGCCATTCCTGAAAATAGAAACACTCCCGATCCCCTGATTTTTCGCGGCAACATAATTCAGAAAGTCATCAATTTTTTCTTTGTTAATGGCTTTTCCGTTGAGATACTGAGCTTCAGAGTTTTTAGAAACCGGTAGATTTCTGAACAGGTTTAAAGGAAGTATTTTTCCATTCTGATTCAGATTTCCTTCAAAATGATCCTCTTTGAAAACACCTTTATAGCTGGCATTGATTTTTTTAATGTCAAAACTCAGCTCATTATTATTGAAAGCTGTTTTGTCTACAGGAATGTCATCTTTGCTTTGCTTAGGACTGTTGAGCAGAGAAGTATATCCTTCCGGACCTTTTTTAATTTTCAATACAACGGGAAGTTTCATCGTCTGGATATCCACTTCACCGTTCCAGGTTCCTTCGATTTGGGCGTGACAAATGTGTGCTAGAAAGACCAGCACAAGTAAGAATTTGATTTTCATGATATTTAGATGTATTTAGAGATTAAAATTTGACATACCAAAGTCATGATCAGGGATACCGCTGCAAAAAGTACGATATGCTGCCATTTTTTGATATTGGTGGCTGTCTTAAAGCCGTTATAATAAAGGGTTATACTGTAGATTAAAATAATAATGGAAACCGATGCCATAGTCAGTGTCACGGCAATGTCTAAAACGGGTAACGGATTAGTAGGATGGGTCTGATGAGCGATCACTTTTTCCTGCGATTCTTTTACAAATGATAATTTGTCTGTTGCCTGCAGGAGAACCAGTAAAAGCTGTGAAATTAATACGGTATTAACGATATCAATGAATCTTGTTTTGCTGTTTAAAATCTTCCCCAATACATAGAGAACTACTATGGCACACGAAAAACTGATTAGGGTAGGAATCGCTACAGCCTGAATAGACACCTTATCTAAACTGTTAATCCTATAAATACTGCTGAAATAAGTACCTGTCCAGTATCCCATTAAAATGGCCAAAGCAGTTGTCAATATTCCAATACCGAGCAGTGCTTTATCATCAAATCTTTCAAAAGGATTAAAAATTGTTTTCCAGTTCATGGTGGTGAGTTTACAGGTTAGTTTTCAGTTGTCCGACTTTAGTGATGAGATCGTCCATTTTATTTCTCATAGTCGGGTAGGAAAGGCCCGCTTGTTTCGCCATTTCTTTAATGCTGCCGCTGGAGAGGAAAAAATTAAGAACAAATTCCTGCTCTTCACGGTTTAGCTTAAGCAGAACGGGAAGTTCGTAATCGCCGCTCACCTCCGTTTTACAGTTCGGGCATTTCATCTGGCTTACATTTAAAGTATTGTCACAACTTGGACAGACGGTTGGGAGTTTCATCAATTAATTTTTCACGAAAGTACTATTTTTTTTAATAAAGTTAAAATGTTTTTTAATAAAGTTAAAAAAAATAATGTAAAAGAGGAATGTTTTAGGTGGCAGGCTGCAGGTAATAGGAGTCAAAGTTTAAAAGTATAACCTTTGATTTATTATTAAATACTTTGAAAATAGTGATAAAAGCGGCCAAAATTAATAAAACCGTTGTAAAGTTCTGCCACCTGCCACCTATAACCTGCCACCTAAAAATAAATTTGCATTTCCGATAAAAACAGATATTTTTGCTGGAAAAAATTAACGATCATGAAAAAATTCTTTACACTGCTGTGTATCGGTGCCTCTTTGGCCATATATTCTCAAATCAATATTCCTGAAACTTCAGCCAAAGGGACGATTACCACTCAAAATGGTATGGTCATTCAATATAAGGATCTGAAATTCAGCAAAGGGAAAGTAACCTATAAAAATGTGCAGAACGGGACAGAGGAATTTCTTTATGAAAATTCTGTGAAAGCTGTTCAGGAAGCCAGTGCAAGTGAAATTGAAACGATCCCGGCCAAAGCTTCGGCAGCAACGGGGTCTGAACCTAAACAGGAAAATCCAAAACTTACCGAAAAGTACGATATCAAAAATTATCTTCTCAAGAAACAGGATTCTGAATATATGAAAGGAAGAACCGTCAATAATCTGGGAACTGCGTTTGTTGTCGGAGGAGCCGCCTGTTTTGTGGTAGGCGGAGTTCTGAATCTTTCCAAAGCCAACGATACGAATGTAAGAAATGGTGAATCAAAAGGATCTCCTGTACCCCTGATCATCGGTCTTGTCGGAATGGGAGTAGGGGTGACGCTTAAACTGGCGGGGCATTCCAAAATGAAAGATGCGATTAATAATTACAGAAATACAGCTGCATCAAAATTCACTCCGAGTTATTACGTTTTGAATAACAGGAATGGAGTGGGGGTGATGATGAAGTTTTAAGAAGGTGGCAGGTAGCAGGTGATAGGACTTCACAAAAAATTTATTCATATTCGGTGTCTTTTATCACTATTTTTTGCATTCAGTAATAAAATCAAAAGCTGTACTTTCAAACTTTGACTCCTATTACCTGCAACCTATAATCTGCTACCTAATCCCTCATTCTATCTCAATATTCCTCTGATCCTGTTCGCATTGGTGATCAGCTCTTCCAGGTATTCATAGTTTTCTTTTTCCAGGGCTGCCTTGAATTTTCTGAGCTGCGTGATATGCTCGTTCAGAACGTCCAGAACATTTTCTTTGTTTTGTTTAAAGATGGGAACCCACATTTCAGGGTGTGATTTCGCAAGACGCACTGTACTGGAAAAACCGGAGCTGGCAAGCTGGAAAATAGTCTCCTCTTCACGTTCCTTTTCTAAAACGGTATTCGCTAAAGCGTAGGATGTAATGTGTGATATATGTGAAATATACGCAGTATGGATATCGTGGTCTTCAGCGTTCATGTAAATCAGGTGCATGTCAAGGCTTTCTGCCACTTTTTCTGCCAGTTGAAGGGCGTCGGGTGCGGATTCTTCTTTATTGCAGATCACTCCGGCTTTCCCTGAGAAACTGTTGGAAACCGCAGAGGTTGGGCCGCTGTTCTCGGTACCCCACATCGGGTGGAAGGCCACAAATCTTGAGCGTTTCGGATGGTCTTTGACTGCATTGACGATCCCTGCTTTTGTAGATCCGGCATCCATAACCGTTTGTTCGTCGGAAATCAAATCAAGAACGTCAGGCAGCAGTTTTCTGGCAGCGTCTACAGGAACGGCAATAATGATAAAGTCAGCATTTTTAACGCCATATTCAAGATCTGTACCTGCATCTATAATGTTAAGCTCCAATGCTTCGCGGATATGTTTCTGATTGTTATCGATTCCATAGATGAAATCTGCAATGCCTTTTTCTCTTAATTTTAAAGCCATTGAACCCCCGATTAAACCTGCACCAATAATACTAATTTTCATCTTTTTAAATTTTTTAAAATAAAAAACCCCGTCCTAGGACGAGGTTTTAAGTTATGTTCATAAGAATCCCTAGCCCAGATTTGAGTCAAAAATTCTATAATAATATGTTCCGTTATTGAAATTCACCCAGCGAAGGTATAAAATATTTTTTAAACTCAGGATATTTTTGGCTTAAATTATCACGTGACATATGAACGCGGTTTTAATCTGCGCTGTGAATAATCGTTCTTTTAACGTCTTTATTCTGCTGTTCCAGGCTTAGAGTTGTTACTCCACCTTCAAAAAAGAATTCAATGTCAGTTTTTTTAGGACCAACGGTGTAGGTTATGGAAATAAGGCCGTCTTGGTTTATTTCTTTTGTAGTATTTTCTTTAGGCAAATTAGCCAATAGCAGTTCCACTTTTTCTACTTCTTTATCTTTGATTGTTCTCCTGTAGACTTCATCAATAGAGGAGTTTTTGAAGATGCATTCCATTTCAGTTTCGTATTCCACCTGTTTTTCAGTACATTCTTTTTGGGTGAGAATTCCTTTGGTTTCAGTAATGGGGGTATTTTCAACTGCAGGTTTTATAACCGTAGCAGTATCTTTTTTAACGGTTATGGTGTCATTCACTGTTTTTTTTGATTCATTTTGACAGCCTGTAAAAACTAAAAGACCAAGGCAGAAGAAACTAATTTTTTTCATGGAGTATAATTTGAATTTATTGGGCTTAAAAATAATGAATATTCTTTTTTTGAAGTTTATTAAATATAGGATTTTGTGTTTTATTCCGCCATATTTTCAACGGATTTTAAGAAGTATTTTTGACACTCCGGAGAATCGCAACCAAAAAGAATTGTAGTTTTTCCATCATAAAGAGAAATGTATGAACCCCCATTAATCTGCAAATCATATTTCTTTCTTTTATAGAAATAGTTTTTTACATCAATATTACAAGGGGTCATCGGATATGAAAAATGCCACTCATTTTCAGTAATAGGACTAGATAAGCTCATTATTTTATCTATATCGTTTTTGTTGAGCGACCATTTTTTATCTCTTTCCGATAACTTTTCTCCGGTAGAATATTCTCCTTTACAGTTGACAAAATAAACTGGTGCTTTAAGTTGCTTTTTTTCTTCTTTATCCTGTCCTTTACATGAATAGAAAAGAGTGAAGCTGCATAATATAAAAGAAATAATATTTTTCATTTGTTAGTGCATTAGAATCCATTTATTGTAAGTTCCTTCACCACCAATTCCTTTAATATAAAACTGATCTTTATCTTTTTTTATAGTGAATTTGGACTCGATTGATACACAAGATAATTGTTCCCCTAAGTAATATATTTCTAATTGGTTATTTTTTTCAATACCTACATATTTGCCTTCACAAAGGTTATTTTCTGTATAACTATTTAATGATAATGTCACATCATTTTTCATTATAATAAATTCATAAGAAATAGATGTCATTCCTGTAGTTGTTGCCTCGGCTTCTACTGAAACAGAATGACTACCGTCAAAAACATTAGAAACAATTTTTACATTTTCAGAAATATCTTTTTGTAATAAGTTAGTATCAAATGATAATATATCTTCAGGTATTTTGGATGTTTCTATTTCTCCAATCCATTTCCATTTATTATTTTCATTAAGATAAAATGTAGTTTTAGCATTTGGCTTCAAGTCAAATTCTCCATTTTCGCTTAAATAACTTATATATTTACTTGGTAGATAAGATGCAATAATATAGTAATCCTTTTGATGGATAAAATTTTTTATTGTTCTTGAATCCCGCGCTCGATCTTCAATGTTCTCATAGTTAGCGAAGTAGCCGTTTTTGTTGTTAAAATTCCAAAAATATTGTACATCATTCTTTTTACCGATGTAATCCACAGTGAAAATCCCTATTTTTTTATCTGAATACGAATATGTTGGATAAGGATTGGGATTGTCAGGTAATGAAAAACCTCCTGACTGGTATTTTGTGTCCAGAAAGTTAAGAGGATTTTCTGATTCCTTTGGGATGTCAGATTTATGAGAGGTTATTGTTGTTTTTGATTCCTCTTTTTTATTTCTTTCCTGTCCATTACAGCTTTGTAATGTGACTAATAATAGTAGGAGAACTATCGTTTTCATTTGGAATAAAAAATGTTTGATATATTAATTTCAAGGACTATTTTTTTTAAAGTTTCTGCCAATCTTTATTTTCAAATCTTTTACTTTTTATAAAATAATTTTCTCCGTCATATTCAATAAAAAAGTCGTTAATGTCATCTTGATCACATTTTCCCTTCGCATTAATTATATTATCCTTAATATTAAGTTTATAATTTCCTTCGCACCAAAAATCGGCACTTTGGTCAGCTCCAATACTTAATACGGCGGACTTATCTGATCCTATATTAATGGCATAATAAATATCAATTTGTTTATTATCATAATCACTTATAGCTTTTGCTGTTATTTCATAACTTCCTTTCCATGTACTAGGTTTTACTGTATCAAGATTTTCTGATGAGTTTTTGTCTTTTTTTGTTGTTCGATTTTTGGTTCTCTCTTATTATCTTTTGTAAACGTAACTATCATTTTTTTATTAGAATTAGTTGTTATTTCGATAATTAATGATTTATAATCCAAAAACACTCCAAGATCATTCTCCAAATTAAGAGCTTCCAGTTCCGATTCAGAAAGGTTTTTAATTCGATTATAGTTTTGGTAATCGGTAATACAACAATTTTTCAATTCATTTTCGGGAATATTTTGATAATAATTTATATATTTATTATGTGCTATCTCTTTTATAGCAGATTTGTTTTGAGCTAGATAACTAATAATTTCCTTTCTGTTTTCAATATCTTTAAAACTTGGAATTAAATTTTTAGAATCTAAATTTGTTGAATATAAATAACTTAAATTCAAAAAAATATTTTCCTTTTCTGTTCCATTAAAATGATAGCTAATATTGTATTTGAGTTTAATTTCTTTTACGTTTTTATCTTTTAATATAATTTCTTTTCCATCAAAATCGTCTGATTCTAGGAAGTTCTTAATGACAAAAAGAGTGTCTTTTTCTTTAATGATAGTATAATCATCTTTTATATTTTCATTCATAGAATTTAATTTCCCGATAAGTATGCTACTATTTTCAATTTGAATTTCCAAATAATCTTTTAAGTCTTTAGTAGGAATAGTAGAACTGTTTTTCTGTTCTTTATTCTGACAAGAAATTAAAATAGAAAAAAGAAAAAGGATGATATAAGTTGATGATTTCATTAGTTTATTTACTGTTTAATGTGTACCATCATCTTTATCGAAATCACAAGATTCATAGGAACTAAAACTGCTTATTCTACATATAAATTATTTTATCAAATCAATGATTTTATTATTGATCATCTTATTATAATCTCCTTCGAAAAGTCCATTTTTATACTTCTTGTAATATTCAATTTTTGATGTGGAAAATTCATAATATAATTTGTCTCCTTTTTCATAGTATTTTCCATCAGAATAGTTTGGATAATTTTTATAATCATTATCATTTTTAATAATATATTGATCTGGTATCTCAAGTACAATATTGTCGCTAGCTTCATAAATATTCAATATGTCTGAGTAATTAACGTTTGACTCCTCATACTCAGGTTTCCAGTACATTATTCTTTGACCTAGTGGATATAAGACTTTATTTTTATATAGATATAGTTTCCAACCAAAATGATTTTCACCATTTATAGGAAAGAATATCACATAATTTTTAGAAATATTTGAAAAATATATTGTAGGTGGTGAGGTTTCTATATCTTCATTATTAATTTTCCTTATGATAGCTTTTTCAATATCATTAAAAATAAGCGTAATGAGTTCATATCTATTTTTGTCAACTCCTTCAATAATTGTATTTGAAATATTGAAGTTTTTGCAGTTTACTACATAATTAGATGAATCAGAATTCTCTTGATTGCAATTAATTTTAACTAATTGAATTAAATTTTCTTTAGTATTTGTTTTATTTGAAACTTTTTTTTTATTTCTTTCCTGTCCATTACAACTTTGTAATGTGATTAATAGTAGTAGGAGAGCTATCGTTTTCATTTGGAATAAAAAATGTTTGATATATTAATTTCAAGGACTATTTTTAAATATTATTTCAATTTGTGTAAAGGCATTTCATTATTCCCAGGATTGATAAAATATATGGGGCTTCCCGAAATAAAGTAATTGTTGTCAGATCTTTCAATATAAATAGTCCCCATATCTCCAGAAGAATTATCGTAATTTATTTTAATTTTTCCATTATTAACTTCTTCAGCTTTTAATTGAGAATATTTATTTTTTATTCCTTCTTCAGTAACATCTACGGAAATGTCCTCCAATGAATTTATCGTTATATCAAAAATGGTTTTTGCCTCGTCTCTGTTTGATGCTTCAAAATGATATAATCCTTTCCAAAAATCAATATTGGTCTTCGTAACATTATTATCTTTCAAAAAAGTTTTTTGTTGTGCTAAAGATATCTTGCCTGAAGAATTTATTTTATAATGCTCCCATTTTTCAACATTTGTTCCGGATTCATCTTCTGCAACATCCAGTAAATAAATTTCATTTTTATCAAGATAATAATACTTTGTTTTTACAGTTAATGCTTCTGAATAATTAAAAGATTGATAAATGACAATTGAATCAAATATCGTTTTATTTTTTTCTATATATAATGTTGTTTGATAGCTTAAATCTGCATTATTGTCTTTAGGAACTGAATTTTTAATGAATAATTCTGTATTAAAATCAAGTTTTCCAATAATGTTTTTTTCATTTATAGAATTTAATTTATCATAATCAAATTTAATTTTAGATAAAGTGCATTTTGCATCATCCTCTTTAACTTGTTTTTCTGATCTATCAAAAAAAGTAGTATTTAATTTGCAAGTTGGGTCGATAGAGCTTACAAAATTCAAATCTGAGATTAATACATCACCATTCCAATTTTTATCAATGGAAATTTCTTTAGAAAAAGATGGTTTTGAAATATTCTCTTGTTCTTTTTTGCAAGAGAATATGCTTATAAATGATAATAAAATAACTAGGTTTTTCATAATATGTTAGTATGTACTATCAGTAATTTTAAAGCTTAGTATTCCAATTTTTTTTAAGTAATTCCTTTATCATTCAAGAATATGGTCAAATTAATCTTCTTTCATATCACTAAAGCTGAGAGTTTAAATTCCAATGTTATTTATCAATTCCAATGGGTTCGTTTTTTTGAAATCTGAAGATTTATCGTCCCAGTATGGTATAATTGGGGACTGGACGTATTTTTTACCATCTTTTACATAAGTTTTAAGAATTAAATCTCCATTTTGTAAATTATCAATCAAACTTGTGTCAAAATTTGAACATACTGTCTTATCAGCATCATAATAAAAATATATTTTATCATCTATACTATAAGGAGTACAATATATCTTGCATCCCGGTAATTCGCCCTCGTATAAATATATTTCATTATTACTTACATTCAGAGTATATTTTTTATACAATTGATCATAATTGTTATTATCAAATGAATAGATTCCAGCCCACTTAGAAATATCCGTTTTTACTTTTTTAAAATCACTTTTTACTTTGCTCAACTTCTGTTCATAATTTTCATCATCATCTTCAGTGAGTTTTCTAATGAAATATTTTTCGATTGCAGGAACATCTTTTGAATCAAATGTTAAGAGTTTACGTGTCTTATCTTTTTTATCAGTTAAATATAAATAAGACATACCTTTTACTTGTAACTGATAATCAATGTTGTTAATCTTAACATCCGAATTTACCCATACTGGCATTTCGGGTTCAATAGTATTAATAATCTCAGAAGATCTATTTTCTTTAGCAAAACGAAGAATGTATTTTATGTCAGTTTCATTCAACCTTACCCATGATGAACATAGTAAGTAATTGTAGATATTAGATTGTATGTTTTCATTACATGAGCTCCTAATATTACTAATGAGAGTATCATTTTTTATTTTTTCTTCTTTTGGTGGTAATGATGTGGGACTTTTTTTACAATTAAAGAAGAGAAAGCATAAAAACAGTAACATAATAAAGACTTTATAATTCATTATGAGCGGTTTAAAGTTTTATCAAGAATCTATTCAATATATCTTATCTCTTCTATTAGATTTTATTATAATAATTCGTGTTTACATATCTAAACCGATTCCATCTCCCTCATTTTTAGCATTATTCCAATAGTTTTCAAATTCAGGTAGGCCATAATATTTTTGTTTTTTAAATTCTTCATCGTATTTCTTTTGTAAATCATCTGTTTGGCGCTCATAAAATGATCCCATAAATGCAAAAGTTAGATCTGTTTTTCCCTTATGTTTTTCGCCAAAATACAGTAAATAAGCAATTAACTTAGATTTTTCTTCGAAAGTAAATCCATCTAGTTGAATTTTGTTATTTTGAATTTCATCTAAAATTTTTAATATGTCCTTGGAATATTTTTCTGGATTTTTATCAAAATAATCAAAAGTTTCATGATGAACTATAAAACGTTTGTCACAGGTTTTTACAAAAAATATTTTAATGTATTCATCTAAATTATTTAAGTATTTTTCTATTCCATTTCTTTTTATGTACCATTCTAAGAGATCTTTATCTTTTACGTATCCAAAAGTTTTAATAAGGCATTCCAGAAAGATTTTGTCATTAAACTGTAACCATGCATAACTACCTTTATTATTGTTGAAAAGATATCGGTTTCTATTGATTAATTTTTGGATATTATTTTGTCGTTTTTCGTCTAAATCGGAGAGGTCTTTCCATCTGATAATTTGTACTTTGTCATTTGCAATAGTCTTTTCTTTTAAAATTTTATCTTCTTTTTCATATACATCAGAAAAATCTTTTTTGTACTCAATAAGTTCAGGAATAAAAAAAGCTTCAGTTAAAATTTTTCTTTCTTTATCTATGAATATTGGATTATTATTACTAATTACATAATTATCATCTAATTGAAAAACTAGTTTGTCTGTAGGGCACGGATATTCAACTAAAAAACTCAAAGGAGATGTATTATCTGGAAATCCAAAAATCTCTTTTATTTTATTATTAAATGATTCTGAATCTAAAAATTGGACACCATTTTTTTTAAGTATTTCAACTGAAGTATCAGCTGAAGCATTATAATCATCTATGCTATATTTATAATCTGAAATGGCATCCAATCCCTTTTCTTTTATAGCATAGCCATTTAATATCTGTCTGTCTAATACCTTTCTTATAGAATCTTTGCTATTGTTAATATTCATTTTTTCTTTATTATTAGTTATCATTGTTGTTTTTTTGCATGATAACGTTACTAGCAAAAAAAAACTTATTAATTGTATTTTCATAGTTGTTTATTTAAGATGTACTGCCTTCTGAATATTTTACCGCACCTGAGCTCATATCATCTGGTTCAATGGATTTTAGAGGAATTAAATCTCCGGTGTAATCTGCTGGGAATATGCAATAAGCTTTGACTTTACTAATAGGTGCTGTCCAAAATCTCACCCCATTATCTTGATTTCCTCCTAGTAAAATATAATTTTTACTATTACTTTTGTCTATACCTAAAATAATTGTGGTATGTCCATCATTATGCCATTCAACAATTCCACCAATATACATTTTATCATGTTTTTTACCCCATTTTTCTTGAGTTTCATATGGTGCACCTTTGCTATCCCTTTTTACTAAATTTTCAATCCCGTGCCATTTTGCACCTGGGTCTGGTTGAAATTTATATCCTGAAGTTTTAATACAATAAGCAACAAATGCTCCACACCAAGCAGCATTTGCCCTTGTGGCGTCTTTTTCACTTCCACATCTTTTCATTCTTGCATTCGAAGTGGAGTTATGATAATTATCAATAATATATTGACAATGTGTATTTTCTCTGATAATTTTTTGTTCTTCTTCTAATGCAATTTCTACCCAAGGTGGATATTTACCATTTAATTCTTCTTTTTTCTCTGGCTTATCCTCACAGATACCAATATACCTTTCTTTTTCTCCCGGTTTAAAATGTTCATCTTTTACTACTTTATCAATTTCCCAAATATAAGTCTTACCTCCAGCTTCGCCATATCTATCTTCGTAAACTTGCCGGCTGTATACCCATCTTTTTCTTTTTATTTTTTCTCCCTTTTCAAGCATAAAGGTAGGATTCGATGCATATCCATATTTTGTAACCCACGGCTCGTTCTGTATATTTTTTAACCTTTGTTCATTTGTTGATTTACTACCATCACCATCGGGAACACTTATGCTTTCATCAAAAACAATATAATCACGATTTCCTCCGTTTCCTACAGCACTCGGTTTTAGAACTTGTAAATAAAAATCTACAATGGTATTCATTTTATCTTTATTTACTTTTAAATACTTTTCAACATAATCCATTTGTTGAATAAAAGTCATTTTTCCTAAAGCGTCGTAGGTTGTTCCTATTTTTTTTGCAGTTGCTTCACTAAATTGAATCAGTCCTATAAATTTAGTTCCAGTTTTACTAACTCCTTTTTTCGAGGGTGAAAATGTAGTAACAGTTTCTAAATGCATTATTGCCATTAGTTCATTGGCTTTGTCAATTTTATTTTCTTCCCCAAAAATATTTTTACAAACTTCAACAACCTTCTTTCTTTGGGAACATGTTAATTTATTTCCCCAAATCAATTTGTATTCATCTTTACAAACACATACTGATTCCTCTCCATTTTGTGGCTTTTTTTCTTTCTTAGCCGGACTTTTCCCGTTATCCTGCTTCTTCGGCACCTCCTTTACTCCAACATCAATAGTGCTGGACTTCGTAGATATATTAAGGAAGATTACCTCTGCAAATATTTCCTGCCAGTTTCCTGTCCAGTATTCTCCAGTGTCAGGGTTTTTAGGCTCTTTACCGGTTTCTCCTATCTTTTGCATTTCCTGATTCAGGCTGATCACTACTTCCTGTCTGTCTGCTTTGAAAGTATGGGTGTTGGTGTATACTAAGTCATTATCACCGGTATTATCATGCTCCCAAAGTTTTAAAGTATATTTTTTTCCGACAACATCTTTAGCTTCAATTATCAGTTTGATGTCTTCACCAAATTTAGGTTTTTTGGTGAATGCTTTACCATTTTTATCAACCAGCTTTATACTTTTAATAATTCCTTTTTTATCAGGTTGATTATTTTGAGAACCTGAATTGGTAGAACCTTTGGGTGTATCCGGTTTCGGCTGCTGTTTTGATTTAGCTGGTTTTGGTTTGGTTTTTTCTGGTACTGAAGCTCCATTGGGATTCTTAGGAGTAGAAGCTGGAACTTTATACTCCGGATTGTTGACATTCACATTTCCTGAAGCTTCCGGCTTGCCGTTGTACTCTGCTGTTACATAATATTCATGTTGTTTTTTGTCATCTTCCCTTTTGTTTGCTAGAGAAATATAGGTATTGAGCAATGTAAAATTCCACCTTGCATATCCTTTACTGTCTACTTGCACAGGAGAAGATTTTATGATAAACTGATTATTTTTATGGTGTCCTGATTTTTCCTCATCATCTTCCCAGACACTGAATGTGATATATTCACCTTCAAGAGCCTGACATTTGGCCGTAGCTCGTAAGCGATCCATGTAGCTTAACTTTTTGTTAACCGGAGAACCATCCTGATAAGTAAGCTTTACACCTAAAATATCTTTTTCTTTTGGAGCAAGTTGCTGTTCATTCTTCTGAGGTTTTACAATCATGGCCATAGGCTCATGACCTTCAGAACTGTGAAGATACCCCTCAATTTGATAAATGTATTTGTATGCATCTTTTCCAAAAGTAAACTCTCCGATTCCTTTTTTCCTGATATTCGTTGTCGTAAATTTACCATCGTCTCTTTTTCTGAAAAGTTCCCATGTAACTAAAGATTCTTTTCGTTGAGAAGAGGGAGTGGCAGGATACCAGTCTGTAACCTTGTATAGTGTCTTTTCTCCCGTTTTGGGAGAGTGATTACCTGTAATTTTAAAAACTCCTTTTTTTGCCATGATTTTTATTTTTAATATTACCAGGCATCTGCCTCATTTTCTTCAATTTTCTCCTTAAACTCATCATAATCCACCACCGGATTATAAACCTGCTGTTCCTGGGTATTGGCATTGAAAGCCTGGAATTTGCCGACTTCGCTTTGCTGGCCGTGTTTCAGGATGGTGATTTTTCCGCCGGTACTGCACATCAGCTCGGAGATTTCGGTGAGACAGCTTTTCTCCATTACTTTTACCTTTTCGTAGGTTTTCTGCCATTTTCCCGCTGGTGCATAGGCGCATGGAAGATAGCCGCCGGATGAAGGTTTTAGCTTACACTGTCCGAAAGGTTGCGCTGTGGGATCAAACTGAAGATCATCTTCCGTTACCGCCAGATAATCTGCCTGTCCTTCGGCATCGTTCCAGTAATGTTTTTCATGGCTGGTGACTTTGAATTTGGGAAATTTAAATCCCTGATTACACTGAACAGTTCCTTTCTGAACAATGAAATATTTCCCTTCATGGGCATCAGAACCGGCACCATTATTTTCTTTGTCTTCTTTTTTATCTTGCTCCTTATGTTTTTCTCCTTTTTCAGATGACTGTTCGTCTTTTGTTGTAGGGGAATTGTCTTCATCGGTTATTGATTCTGTATCTTCTTCCTCTTCAATGTTTTCAGTCTCTTCCTGAGCTTGGTTTTCCTCCATCATAAACTGTGGATCTTCTGTGATCAGCATTGATTTTCCGGGAATAGGTTCTTCATGCATAATATCTTCTTCGGAACAGTGGAGATTGTGGTAATTTTTTAAAATGCCCTCATCTTTCAGTCCGAATTTCTGAGCCAGCGAGCCAAAAGTGTCGCCTTTCTGGATAATATAATTTTTCATACAATCATTGTGTTATGGTGATATTGTGTTTTTGGACCAGAGCATCTTCATGCCATAGACTCAGCGATGATTCTGCCCGGGACAGGTTTTTATGGTGTTTATGGGTGGTGTATTGAAGGCTGATCTCCCCTGAAACAGGTTCTTCTGCCATTTCTTCAAACCGTACACCGCGTTTCAGTTCCTGCAGACTGCATAAGTCTGTGATTTTTCCTTTTAAAACGGTGATGATATAATCAGGATCTTCGTCTTCATACTCAGCTTCCATGAGACATTGAACAGGAAAGGAGTTTTGAATAAAAAAGAACTTTTCAGACCAGGTGGATCTTTTGTGGAACCAATCCATTTTTGGAAATAAAGTTTGAAAAAGCAGCGTAGATCTGAATTGACGCAGAAGATATTCCCCGTCAGAAATATTGTCCTGAAACGTATCAAAATACATCTTCGAAACATCCCCCGTAAAGAATTCCTCCAGATCTGGACGCCTTTCCTGAAATTTTTCAATTATGCTTTTATGATCGGTAAATCCAGCGATATTCCCGGTATCGGAAAAACTGAAATTAACGGGCATAATGCTTTCCATACAGGCCAGTGAAAGACTTCCTGCTTTATCATCAGGTGTTCTTCCGTTGGCTTTGAAATCCTTTTGATTAAACGTCATGATATCATGGTTTTCAGTTCGGTCTCTATGGATACCTACCTGTACTGTATAATCTATGACCAGTGGATTTTCCATCGGATTTTCAAAGGTTTCACTGATGTGATAGATGGGCAGAAAGAATGAATTGGGCAGTTGGCTAGGAGGCAGCATTTTTTTCTTTTCCTGCTCTATTTGCTTCTCTGTTTTAAAGTTCAGGGGAACAAAAAGATGCCGGACACCATTCAGATTTTCGAACCATACGGTATCCAACCTTTTGCAACGGTTATTATGGAACAGCTTAAGCTCCTCACCGGTCATACCAAGCCGGGAGGAAATAGATTGAAGCGTATCTCCATGTCGGACTTTATATTCAAAAAAATCCATTTCCATCAGTTGTGAATTATGCTATAAAGCTATTAAAAAATGATATTCAAAATCTATTTTTAAAGCTAAATTTTTAAAATTGTAGTAGAATTACGACCATATCAACAGAGATTTCCTGTTATGGAAATTAGATGATCAATAAAAAAAAGTGATTAATCTGTTTCTTGATAAGAAAACTTTACTACTGTTTTGTTTTTATAGTTCATAAGATGTTGTTTGTAGAGGACGTTAATGCATATTCTGTATAAAGTCTTTCGTATTTAAAGAATTGACTAGATTTGTAAAATAACCGGTCCAAAACACAATAATCATGAAGACTCGTTTTTTCTACACTTTGCTGATATTAATAACTTCTGTAAGTCTAAGCCACGCAAAAACCTATACAACAGATCTGGAGAAACTCTTTTCCATAAAACCTGATACTGTAAAAATCAAAGAGTCTTTTAACCAAGATGATACTTCCGTTAATGAATTTTTGAGGGACAGATTGAAACCTGTACGCAGCAATTTCAAAAGAATAAATTCCATTACAAAATGGAGTTCCATAAAAAAGAAAGATATAGAAGGAGAATCTGCAGAAGGTGGCGAAGCTGTATTTTATGAGCAGAAAGGACGCCTGGAAAAGATAATAGCAAGACTTTACGGAGAAATGGGGCAGGTGCTCACTGAATATTATCTGCTTAACGGAAAGTTGTCTTTTGTTTTTGAAAAAATATATACCTACAACCGGCCTATGTTTTATGACGCCAAAGCCATGAAAGAAAATAATGACACGGAAGCTTTTGACTTTGAAAAATCAGAAATAGAGGAGAACCGGAATTATTTTGAAAAAGGAAAACTGCTTCATGCAATCAATAGCCTAGATTGTGGAGCGCCTTTCAGTAGTGATTATATGGCTGAAGAAGAGAAAAGATTTTCGGAATCATTTCAAAAACTATTGAAATTGAGGAATGAGAAATAATGTTATGAGTGTAACAATTTATCAATGTAACAGTTTACCAATGATTTAATCAATCCAATATTTTAAATCATTTAATTAATAATCAAATCATCAAATCATCCCATCAACAAATCACCACCTCTGCAGATTCCCCGGCAGCACACCCTCTGCAGGAAGGTTCAGCCGCCGGATCTACAGTTCCGTTTCAGTATAGGTCAACGGGATTTGGAATAGACTTATCAAATATATATTTTGCTGACCAATACCGGAAACGGAAGTTAATATGGACTGTGTGGACTGTTGTTTTCTCGTTATATAAAAGAGGTCATTTTGTGTAACCTGTTCAGTGTTTCTATAGATTCTAATATTCTGGTATTGATCTATTCTTACACTGCTCCATTGTTATATTGTTAAACTGCTCCATTGTTACATTGTTTAAAAACTTATGGATTAGAGATAATCAATGTTGAAGGAATATCAGATAGCCACAGACTCTTACTGTCGATCAGGTTTTTCCAGCTTTTGCTGCTGACCAGCATCAGATCCTGTGCGTTCAGAAATTCTTTCTCGATCTTTTTCTCGTTGTATAAAGTGATGTGATTGGGAGCTACCTGCTCAATGCTTCTGATCAGCTCCTTCACCTCAATATTGTTGCGGATCTGTCCTGCGGCATCCAGAATAATGATCTGTGAATTGTTATTGTTGATCAGTCTTTTGGCATATTCCAGAAGATAAAAATCGCTGAGGTTGAAGATCGGTACAAATACCCTATCGGCAGATTTAAAATCTTTTTCTACCATAACGCCTACCGGAATATGGGTTTTATCCAGAATCTGAAGCGTAAAATCGTCAAAAGGAGAGTTGTTAAAAATATTTCCTTTGCCTTTTACCGTGTTCAGAAGTTTTTCCGGGTTGATGATTTTGGTAGTGAATCCTAAAAGCCTTCCCAGTAAGCTTCCTTCATACATAGATTTACCCAGCATGATCAGGAGAAGATCGTAATTTCCTTTATTGGAGATCCCTGTAAGGTCGCTTTCAATATCTGTGGATGCTTTGAAAAGGGTAGTCACTTCCAGTTTCAGGTCATGGGATGTTTCAATCACGTTTTTGAACTGAGCATCTTCATACTCATTGATGTCGTAGGCATGCATTTCGTCTACCGGAGCGATATTCACAGCGGTAATGCTTTTGTTGCCGTTCATTTTATTAGTGAAATCGTGAGCCAGCTTCAACAAAGTACTTCCTGATTCAGGTTTGTCAAAAGAGAGCAGTACACGGTATTTGGAATCATTGTCGTCATGAGTTTCCTCGTTGCTGCTTTTTTTAGATTTAAAAATAAAATTGATAAAGTCTAAGGCAGGTCCTGTCATAAAGGTGGTAAACAGGGCCATAATAACCAGCATCGCAAAGATTTCCGGACTTAATACCCCCAGATCATACCCGATATTCAGGACGATAAGTTCCATCAGTCCCCTTGTATTCATTAAGGCACCGATCGTCAGACTTTCTTTCCAGTTGATTCCTACGAACCGCGCCGTAAGGGCACTCCCTATAAATTTCCCGGTAACCGCGGTTAAGATGATAAATCCTGCTGTCAGCCAAAGGTGACCGTCATTCAAGAGTCCGATTTGTGTACGTAAACCTGTGAATACAAAGAAAAGAGGAAGCAAAAGAACTAAAGCTACGTCTTCCACCTTATCAATGAAAAGCGTACGGAATTTTGCATTTTCCGGCATAATTGCTCCAGCCATAAATGCTCCGAATAAAGCATGAATACCAATCACCTCAGTAGCATAAGCAGAAAGAATAAGTGTCAGGAAGAAAATAGCGACCATCGGTTTGCTGATGGTGTTTTTGCCCGCCTGAAGATCTCCGATTCTTTTCAGGAATGGTCTCACAATTTTGATCATTAAAAATACATAAGCGATAGCCATGATGATCACGTAGATGGAACTGGTGAAAGAACCTGCTTTTACAATAGCAATAACGGCTGCAAGGATACACCATGCTGTAATGTCATCGGCCGCGGCACAGGTAATCACAATGGTTCCCAGTTTCGTTTTCTGAAGGTTTCTTTCCTGAACAATCCTGGCCAGTACCGGAAATGCCGTAATACTCATCGAAATAGCAATAAAGAGCGCAAATGATGTAAACTGGATGCCTTCCGGTGCAAATTCCTGATAGACAAAATAAGAAAGTCCAATACCCAGAGCAAAAGGGATGATGATACTCGCGTGGCTGATCACTACGGCGTCATGAGCTTTTTTTCTTAATACACTCAGATCCAGTTCCATTCCAACGATGTACATGAACAGAATAAGTCCGATCTGGCTTAAAAACTGTAAGTTACCTAAGGATTCTTTCGGAAAAAGAAAAGCAGAGAATTCAGGGAAATACATCCCGAGTAATGAGGGCCCTAGAACAATACCTGCGATCATCTCGCCTATTACGGTAGGCTGCTTGATTTTCATACAGATCCATCCGAAAAGTCTGGCGACCAGAATAATGGTCACAATCTGGGCAAGAAGCAATGCCAGCGGATGGTGAAGATTGGCCTTAAAAGATTCTTGGAAATTTTCCCAGGTAGAGCCGGTGCTTGTTTTAGTGACTATGTTTTCCTTGATTTCCAGCGTCTGTCCCTCTATAATAAAGAAGTACATCAGGCAGGAAAAAAAGGCAATGGTGGCTATGTAAAAAATTAAATTTCTGTATTTTCCCCAGTTCATGATTCCTAATATTTTAATGCAAAGTTGATGAGAATATATTGATGTTAAATACGCTTATTCTTAAAATGTAATAAATGTTCTAAAAAATGTAATAAAAACGGGATGAGGTTTTGAACAGTGAAGCTGGAAGAGTGAGGGTGGAAGTTACTGTGGACATTTATTATAATACCTGTCTCAAAATTTGCTTGAAGCAATCCTAAAAGTAATGAAACTGTATCTCAGTTATGTTTCAGAACTCAATAGCCTCCAGCTTCCATCTTCCTTACTTCAGAAGTCTATCTGAAAGAATATCCCAATCCGATTCCTACTTTCCAGGCTCCGTTTTCTGTGGCGTTTTTTGTGTTATAATAGACCGGGATCTGAAGTGCAATTTTCTTGTAAACCGCGGTAATACCGGCTCCTAGGTTGGGAGTAACAGGACTGTTTTTGGTTCCTGAAGAACGGTCCTCTTTAATTCTAAGTGAAGGAAGCATTCCGGCGATCAGTTTAAGGCCTTTATGGGTAAAGCTTACATTCGGACCTGTAAAATTGATAAAAGCTCCATGATCCACATATCCGGCCGCTACAATTCCGTCGAAAAAGGAGGCTTTGACCTTTGAACCTGTTTCCTGTGAAAAGCAAAGCCCGGATATGAGAATTCCTGCTGCATACAGACAATTTTTCATTATAAAATCATTTAATCAGCAGCAAAAATACACTGGAAAGGTGGTGTAAAAGGAGAGGATGTAATGAAACCGTCACATTTTGCAGTAAAACCACAAAGGTCTGAAAGATCTACTTTCCGAAGAGCTCCATTAATGAATGTTTATAAGCTTCTCCGATCTGAAGTTTCAGGAATTGATCACCTTCCGACTGAATCGTGGTAATGATTTCGTTGGTGGAAAATACTTTGATGGAAGACAGCGCAATGATCTCCTTTTTATTTACCTGGGCGAAGTCTTTGGAAGGGAGCATTTCGAGAAGTGTCTTAAAGCTGAGGTTTTTGAGGACGATGGTGGTTCCGTCGTTCAGGATAATATCTTTGTCCCGGCTGTCGATTTCTGAGGTTTTAATATAAGCGATCTGTTCCGTAAAAATGACAGTTCTGCCGATATTGGTATTCCATTCGATCAGATCTTTTTTGTGAGGAACATCTACGAGTTCTTTAGCTTTTTCGAAGGCCTGAATCAGTCTTTCTTTTTTGATGGGTTTTCTCACGTAGTCTACCACATTCAGGTCAAAAGCTTCGGCTGCATATTCTTTGTATGCGGTGGTAAAGATGATCTTTTTGGAACCGGAAATAATTTCGGCTACCTGAAGTCCGGTCATTCCCGGCATTTCAATATCCAGTATACAGAGATTGCAGTCGAGGGTATCGATCTCATTCAGGAAAATTTTAGGGTCGTTAAATGCCTTTACCACTTCTACATTTTCGATCTGCTCGCATAGAAGTTTTAAATAACTGATGGCCAGTAATTCATCGTCAAGAATAACGCATTTTATCATAGAACTCTCCTAAATTGATTTTTAATTCTGCTGTGAAGATACCGTTTTTTGAGCTTTTTTCGAGCTGATAATGGTTGCTGTAGATCATTTTAAGCCTTTGATCCAGAGACTGGCTCCCGAAACCGCTATTTTCTTTGGCAAGAACGTTTTTTAAGGAAGCTTTGTTGCTGACTTTCATCGTGAAAATTCCGTTTTCAAGTTCCAGATGGATTGAAATAAATGAATCCTGGGCCAGAAAATCAGTGTGTTTAAAGGCGTTTTCAATAAGATCAACAGAAATCAGCGGGGCGAAAACCTTTTCTTCATACACCGTATCTGATTTATTGATTCTCGACTTGATCCTGAAATCAAAAAGTGGGTTGATCTTTATTTTATTGATCTCGATAAGGCTTAATGCGAAATTCAGCTCTTCTTTGGGGCTTACAAATTTATTATTGCTTTCGTATAAAATATAATCCAGAACATTCGCAAGCTTATCCAGCGACATATACGTCTGGTAAGCATGGGACTGGACAGAATTCAGAATGTTTTTGAAGAGATGGGGATTCAGCTTGGTACCGATATGCTCCAGCTGGACTTCATTCAGCTTCTGTTCAATGATCTTATTCGTTTCGGTAAGACGGGTGTTTTTCTGTCTGAACCTGCCGTTCTGGCTGAAAAGATAAATACTGACCGTAAGCAGGAAGAAAATAGCAAATACTCCAATGAATATCAGGTAATCGTGGATCATGTAGTAATTGCCTTCCATAAAGTAGCGGTTAATGATCTTTTAACAAAGTTAGTAAAAGATCTTCAGGATTATTTAAGTTTCTTCAGGCTGTTTAAAGTGACCGTTTCCTCACATTTTTCAAAAGTAATTTCATACATCGGATTTTTCTCCGGATACGCAATCACATAGTCCGGACAAGGTTTTTTCTGAGCATGACTTCTGTCGAAATCTACTTTTCCGTTGGTAATGATACTGTCTTTTATAAATTTCTCATCAATTTTATAGGTAGTCATTTCGTTCTTAGCCTCTTCAGAATATTTGAATTCCTTAGAAAGTGTTTCTGCGATCACACGGCTGTTGGGAAGATATCCGCTGCAGCTCGCGCCTTTTTTGTTCAGAATAAAAAATACAAGAATCAGCCCTGGAATAAGGCCTATTAAAAAGAATTTAATTTTTTTCATTAGAAAATTAAAAGATTGATATCGTGGTAAGTAAGTCCGAAACGGTCGCAGATCACTTTTTTGGTGTGTCTTCCTTTGTACATGTATAAGCTCTGCTTCATTTCGTTTTTGCGGATCAGCATATTTTCAAAACCACCTTCTTCATCGTAGTTCAGGATGTAGGAAAGGAAGAAATTGGAGATGGCTTTTGTTGTGGTTCTCGGCATTCTTGAGGTAAGGTTCGGAAGTCCGCAGTGGATCACACCGTGTTTGATGATGTAAGGATCTTCCATCGTTGTAAGCTCAGATGTTTCGATCACTTTACCGTTATCTATGGTAATATCGATGATGACACTGCCTTTTTTCATTTTCGCGACCATTTCTTCGGTAACGATAGGCGTCATATTTAATCTTGGAAGGGCACCGATCACTACATCTGCTCGCCTCAAGGCTTTGCTTAATTCTTTGGGATCAATGATGGAGGTTGGAACTCTGCTGTCTACAAGGGTGTGAAGTCTTCTCAGCTTGGAAAGTGAGTTGTCAAAAACCCTTACGCTGGCCCCAAGTCCGATGGCAGCTTTTGTGGCAAATTCGCCCACAATTCCTGCGCCTAAAATAACAACTTCTGCTGGTCTTACTCCCGTGATACCGCCCAGCATTAAGCCGTTTGAAAGAGCAAGAAGTTCGGATGCATATAAAATAGAAACGGTTCCTGCTATTTCGCCGACGAGTCTTACCAGAGCAAGCTGTTTGTATTCGTCAACGATAAATTCAAAAGCAATAGCATTGATCTTTCTCTCTGCCAGTTTCAGGAAATAATCTTTGTCTCTAAGGTTGATCTGAAGGGCCGAAACCAGATAGGTATTCGGTTTCATGAATTCAATTTCTTCTTCTGTAGGAGGATTGATCTTCAAAATAAGATCCTGTCCGAAAGCTTCTTTAGGATCATTGGTGATCTTTGCTCCGGATTCAGAATACTGAAGATCTGTAAAAAAAGAACCTTCACCGGCACCTGCTTCTATAATAAGCTCATGACCGTGCTCTACCAATACCTGTACCGCGTCCGGAGTAATGCAGGTTCTCCTCTCATTAAGACAGGTTTCTTTAGGAATTCCAATACTGAACTGTTTTCCTTTCTTTATAACTTCCAACTTTTCTTCTTTCGGCATCAATTCTTCTTCAGTAAAAGGAGTAAAAATATTTGTAGTACTCATTCTTTAAATAAATTATGTCTTACAGGTTGTTGTTTTACAATCGAATTTATAAGCAAAGATACATAATATTTACTCGAATGAAATTTCTCTTTCATCACCCGTATTCACGATACTCATTGTGTGGTAGTTAAGCCCGTAGAGCTCTTCTTCATACACTTCCGGCCATTCTATGATGCACAGAAAGGCGTTATCCAGGTATTCTTCAATGCCGATATCATAGACCTCTTCAATGTTTTTTAAACGGTACAGGTCAAAGTGATAGATCTTCCCTTTTGGGGTATTGTATTCGTTGACAATAGAGTAAGTAGGAGAGTTCACTTCATCCTCACTTCCCAGATTTTTGAGAAGAAACTGCGTGAACGTTGTTTTACCCGCGCCAAGGTTTCCTTTTAATAGAAGGATGTTATGCTTTAAGTCAGGAATGATCTTATCGACAACTTCCTGCCATTGTTGTAAGGATTGTATTTTCATCTATAAAATTTGGTTCAAAATTACAGATTTTAAAAAATATTGGAATGTTTATTTTTCGCTGCTTTTTATCTATATCAATAGTATTGGTTTTGAAAATAGAGTTACCATTAAAATTGTTTTAGGGATTGTTTTTTTATTAGTAATGTAACTAATATTTTAGATTGTATTCATTTTTATTTTATTTTTATCTCAAGAGAGTGATATTGTATTATGTTGATATTATATGATTTATATGTTTGTTGTTGATTGTTTTGTAATAGTTAATATAAAAATACGAAGGTTAAATATAGCAAGTATGCAACACCATAAAAGAAATCGAATGTGCCTAAACTTTGATTCATTTTTGAAAATTTAAAAAACCACACAATGAAAAAACTATTTCTATCCCTAATTCTAACGGTGGCTTCAGGAACTAGCGCTTTCGCGGCTTTTTCACATGAAGCAATTACTATTGAATTAAAGTCTGTAAAAGTTGACGATGTGCAATTTTTAAAAGGACTATGTACAATGCGCCTGACTTACACTAATCCCAATACAGGACAAAGCACAAGTTGGATTGAATCATATGAGACAGCTACCGCAGGAGACTGCGGAAAACTTTTGGCTAATCGTCTTAAGCAATTGAGTGATAACGGAAATTAATCTTATTAAGACTGCCTATAATAATTTTTATAGGCAGTCTTAATTTTGAAAATCGGTACAAAGAAAGTTCAGATGAAGAACAAAATTTTTCTTATTTTAAGTTTATTGATGTTTATTTCCGGACAGTCTCAAAGTTTACATATTAAATATGTTTATGTCAACCCTGTCAATTTTTTAGTAGATGAAGATTTATATATATCAGGCAATAATGCTTTAAGTATAAGAGACTCTGTCATGCTTAAAAAGGAAAAAAATCAATTGAAATTTGAAGGGAATAATGTTGAAATACTAGGAAAAGTAACGAAGCAAAAAACTAAATATTATAAGACTTCTTTAAATGAGACCTTAATTATTAATGAATTTATTGGGAAAAATTCCTATTGGATCTCTGATCAGGTTCCAAAAATAGCTTGGAATACAAATTTTGTAGAGACAAAAAAAATTGGAAAGTATGTTTGCAAAAAAGCAACAACCATCTTTAGAGGAAGCAAAGTAACAGCTTATTATGCCTCGAATTTACCCTTTAGTTTTGGACCCTATAAATTCAGTGGATTACCTGGTGTTATTTTAGAGGTTACGGAAGATGAGAATTCAGTTAATTCGTGGAAAGCAGACCTTATTGAATCTCATGTTTCAAAAAAAATAGAATTAATAGCTCCGAAGAATAATACGATTTCCTACGAGGAATTTGTTCAGCTACAGGAAAGTAAAGACCTAGAGGAAGTGAAAAGGCTAACTTCCAACCTTCCTAAAGGAGCAGTAGTATATATTGATTCATCAAAAAGAAATGGTATTGAAAAAAAATATGAATGGGAAGAGTAAGATGATAAAACTTCTGATTTGTCTGTTATTGTGTTCATTTTATTTTGGACAAAATAACAGGCTTGCATACGAATATACCTATAAAACGGACTCTTTACATAGAGAAAGAAAAGAAAAAGAAATGATGTTCCTCGATATTTCGGAAAAGGGTTCTAATTTCTATAGCTATCCCAGATATGTTTACGATTCTTTAAAAAATGCTCAGGTCCATAAAACGTCCTTATTAAAATTGAGTGAATACAACTTTTCAAACTTACAGGACAAATCGAAAGTGAAATTTTCAGTCAAGAAAATATATCCTGATTACGAAATTCTTCAGCAGGATCAAATTGGAACAACAACCTACACAATTAAAAAAAATAATACGTTGCATTGGAATATTCTTCCTGATAAAAAGAAAATCAAAGGTTTTACAGTACAAAAAGCAACAACTTTTTTCGGAGGTAGAAAATGGGTGGCCTGGTTTACAGACGAAATTCCAATTCAGGACGGACCTTATTGTTTTCATGGTCTGCCAGGTTTAATTCTGGATGTTGAAGATAGTTTGAGAGATCATGCCTTCAGTTTAATTGGAATTAAAAAAGAAATTCCTGATTTTGAAATAACTGGTACAGCCGGGACTATAATCTCACCAGAAAAATTCAATCAGCTTTGGAATAATTACAGGAAAAATCCTTCAGCCAGCATTAAAAATATATTTTTAAACTCTAATATTCAGGCTAGTGTAAGTTGGAACGGTGAAGAAATGAAACAAAGTGATATTATCCGAAATTTGGAGAAAAGAGCAAAAGAAGAGGTTGAAACGAATAATAATTTTATTGAATTGTCTTTGTATAAATAATGAAATTAAATGATCATAAAAAACCGGCTGAAAGATACTTCCAGCCGGTTCATCATTTAATCATATAAAGACTACTGTTTAATGATCTTATGGATAACGGTCTGGCCATTATTCAGTGTTACCTTAAGGATGTAAATTCCTGAAGCTAAATGTTCAAGAGATACTTCCTGTACCTGACCTCCTGTTTTCACAAGCTGCCCGGAGATAGTATACAGTTCAAAAGATTTTACCTTCTCCTTAGAATCGATTTTTACGAAAGATACGGCCGGATTCGGATAGATTCTGAATTGATTTTTTACCGTTTCAAGGGTAGATAAAGTACCTGCTTTGATTTCAAAATTATCAAAAGAAAGATCAAAATCTCCCGCCGTCCTGTTGGCATTAATTCTAACTTTTACAAACTGGTTTTGATAAGCGGCGAGAGAATATGCTTTTTTGATATAACTTCCTGTACCCGGTTCATTATTTACCGTTCCGATGGTCGTCCATGTTGCCCCGAAATCTGTAGAAATCTGTACATCAAAGTTCCCCCAGGTCGCTAGCTGTGCATACGGGCTGTTGTAGTTCGTCTGCTTATAAGAGAAGCTTAACTCATAATTAGCTGCATTCAGAGGTCCCACGCTGATGGTGCTGAATGTTCCGGTTGTTGAGCTTCCATACAGGTTTTTATACAGATTGGTAGCTGTAGTTCCGTTTCCAGTTGCACCTCTTTCTGCTCCTAGTGCAAACGATTGCGGGCTTGTTCCCGTTGTCCATCCCTGCGGGAAAGTGGTAGTCGTAAATTCTTCCTTCCATGGAGCCGGTGTTGTGGGGATAGTAGAGAATGCTACTGTTTTCCATGGACTTTTTTCTCCCGGTGAACAGATTCTTCTGATCCAGAAATAATACGTGCCGTTTGAAAGACCTGAAACTGTTACAGAATTGGTTCCTGCGGCCAAAGTTACAAACGTATTCGTATCTGCCGGTGGTGTATTCACCGTAGAAACAAAATATTCATATCCGGATGCCGGCTGTTGATTGTTAACGTTCGTCCATGAAATATTCGCTCCGTTGTAAGTTTCTGCATTTAGGGTCACTGAAGCAAGTTCAGTACAGCTTGGCGCCTGCTCCCAGATCACATCATCCACATACATATAAGACCATGTGCTTCCGTCCACTCTTCTGATTCCCAGATGATCGGCAGCTCCTGAATAATTGTTGATATAAACCACATACTCCTGATAGGTTGTTGTCAACGGTATCGTTTCAATGACTTCAACGTTGGCTGAAGAAGTCGTTCCGGTTAAAGCAACGATCTGAATTTTGATATCAGCCGAAGTTCTTCTCGCTTTAAAACGAAGTCTGTGTGTGCCGCTGCTGATGTTGGTCAGCTCAGGGCTTACCAGAATGATTTTCGTTGCAGCTTCAGTGGTCGTAGCACCATTTCCGTAAAAACTGATGTTGTTCGGTGATGAATTGGCATCCGTTGTTGTTAAGCTGATGGTTGGTGTAGAACCATTATTCGAAGTCAGAATTTTACCCCAGCAATTCGGAAGATTGTTAGTCCCGGAAACAGCATCAAAGTTTTCATAGAATGAAGAAACCGGCGTACAGGTCGTATAAATACTTACCGTACTGGAATAAGAGCTCTGACACTGCGTACTTACACTCTTTCCACGGATGAAATACTGGGTATTCGGCTGAAGTCCTGCAATATGCTGGGATAAAGTAGAAGCTCCCAGGGTAAATGGTGATCCCGGTACCATTGAAGTGAAGTTACTGTCCGAAGCTACTTCAATTATGGTATTAATGGGTAGTACACTTCCGTTTTCGGGAGTGGGCCATGTCACGTTAAATGAATTGGTGTTCGCGTTGGAAGCTGTAATCCCATTGACCGGAATCGGGCAGTTGGTGATCGAACTGCTCACCGGATTCTGTGTATTGTAAATAGGTCCGTTCGTACAGTTTGAATTCACAGCATAAACCGTGTAGGTATACTGATTATTTCCACGGATGCCGTTGTTATAATTGTTTTCAAAAGTGGTATTGGCTCCGTAATACGCTACATAAGCATTCAGAGAAGTATTTTCTCCCGTTGTGTATACAGTTCCGTTGGTTGGAGCATTAGGCACCGTTCCGTTTGCATTTCTCAGAATAAGGTATTTGTCAGCTGCCGGAGAACTCGCTGTAAAACTTCCGTTAATGATGATTCCTGTATTGGTTAAAGCCAAATTGGAAGGCTGTGCGACAGGAGCCATACATGGAGTAGGAACTGTCCAGTTAAAAGTTAAGCCCTGTGCTGCCAGAAAACTGTAATTACTCGCGATTCCTGCGGAAGAATTGCTTCCTGCTACTGTATTATTCCAGTTGCTGGTGGCATTTCCGGAAGCTGTTCTGTTGTTATAATCACTGCTAGAAGTTCCCCGAAGTCCTACCTTGGCATTGGTGGCACTTGGGGTTCCCAGGGAGTTCATGCTGTACACATATTTGATACTTCCGTTTTCGTGTAATCTCGCCTGGAAATTCCAGTCGTGGTGAGACGTTGCAGTGGCAGGAGAAGCTCCGTAAGGTCTGAAATGACTCCATTGAACGACAAATTCACGGTTGGGAGCACTTCCGGTCACCGCATAGTCAATAGATCCTGTTAATCCATTAATATTAAAAAGAGATTCAAGGTCAGCAGACAAAGGTGAAATCACCCCGGAATAAGAAATTCCCGAACCTATCGGATCTGTAGAGGTGGATGTTGTATTTCCAAAGCTGATGAATCCGTTGGCGTGTACTTTTACAGAATTAAATGCAGTGCCATTAAAAGGAAAAGAGAAAGGAATAACGTCATTCAATGTATAGACATTTTCATCCAGAAGACCTGTTCCGGTAGATGCTGTAGCTGTGGCAATATTGGTTGCGCCGGATATTGGTGTATACGTTCCCTGATTCTGTGAGAAAGAATAATAAGAGACAATCTGTGCATTCATAGAGGCCCATCCTGAGAGGACGAGAGCTCCGGCCATGCGTAATTTTGACCGCCTGAGCAGTTTAAAGAATTGAGTTGTAATCATGCTTAATGTTTAAAAATTTTCAATGCAAACTTATTATTTTTAATTAGAATTAATTTAAATAAGAATTGTGATATAAATCATTCTTTTCAGGGAAGTTTTTTTCTTCAAACTAAATATTTAATTTTACACTATGATTTCCAAACAGACCATAGACAAAATTTTCTCAACGATACGGGTAGAAGAGATAGTAGGAGAGTACGTTCAGCTGAAAAGAGCCGGGTCTAATTTCAAAGGGCTCAGTCCTTTTCATGATGAAAAGTCGCCGAGTTTCGTCGTTTCACCCAGCAAACAGATTTGGAAAGATTTCTCCACCGGAAAGGGGGGGACGGCAATTTCTTTCCTGATGGAGATCGAGAATTTCACCTATCCTGAAGCCCTTCGTCATGCCGCCAAAAAATACGGGATTGAAATCGAAGAAGATCAGCGTGAATTTTCCGAAGAGGCAAAGCATGCACAGACGGAAAAAGATCAGTTATACAAAATTCATGAAGTGGCGAATTCCTATTACCAGGAAATCCTTTGGGATTCCGAAGAAGGGAAAAGCATTGGTCTGGCTTACTTCAGAGAACGTGAGCTTAAAGATGATATCATTAGAAAATTCCAGCTTGGATATTCACCGGAAAAGAAAAATTCCTTTACACTTTACGCCGAAGAAAAAGGCTACACAAAAGAAATTCTTGAAAAATCCGGACTTTCCATATTCCCTGAGAATACACCATCCGGGATTGACCGTTTCCGGGAAAGGGTTATTTTCCCGATTCATAGTTTTTCGGGCAGGGTCTTAGGTTTCGGAGCCAGAATTCTTAAAAATAATGTAAAAACCGCCAAATATCTCAACTCGCCGGAAACGGAAATTTATCATAAATCTAATGTGCTTTATGGTTTAAATCAGAGTAAGCAGGCCATTTCAAGGAAAAACATCTGTCTTCTGGTAGAAGGATATATGGACGTGATTGCACTTCATATGTCCGGAATCGAAAATGTTGTAGCGAGTTCAGGAACGTCTCTGACAACGGAACAGATCAAGCTTATCAAAAGACTGACAGAAAATGTGACGATCCTTTTTGATGGGGATAATGCCGGAATTAAAGCCAGTTTCAGAAGTATCGATATGCTTCTTACGGAAGGGATGAACATTCGTGTCCTGCTATTTCCTGATGGTGACGACCCGGATTCATTCTCAAGAAAACATCCGCAGGAATATGTAGAAAAGTTCATCGAAAATGAAGCGATGGATTTTATTGACTTTAAAGCTGAAATTCTTTTAAAGGAAGTCGGAAATGATCCTATTAAAAAAGCTGAAGCCATCAGAGATATCGTAAAATCTGTAGGTTTTGTTCAGAATGCTTTAAAAAGAGAGGTTTATCTGAAAGAGGTTTCCAATAAATTCGGACTTTCGGAGCAGAGTCTTTTCAACGAATTGGATGTTCAGAAACAGATCACCCAGAACCAGACGCAACACGTTCAGCAGCAGAAAGAAAAAGTTCAGCCAAAGCTTGAAATTGTGCCTCTGGATGAGGAAAAAGAAGATCCTTATCTGTATGACGTCCTGTTTATGGAAAGCAAGCTTGTGGATCACATGCTGATGTTTGGAGATATTGTTCTGAAAAGGACGAATGAAAAAAACGAGGAGTATCAGATTACGGTAATTGAAGAGATCCTGCTGCATTTTGAAGAAGAGCAGTACAATTTTTTGGTTAAAGGGAATGAGATCATTATCAATCAGGTGAAAGACGGAATTCAGAAAGATGAGTTGAGAAGCGGAAACTTCTTTGTGTCTCTGATGGATGAAGAAATTACGTCAAAAGTAGTGGATGCACTGATGCCGTTGGATGAACTGGAGAACTGGGGATCCCGGAATATTTATCCCCCGAATTATGGCGACAAAATAGCAGAGCAGGTACAGGGCGACGTTTTACTCCATAAATACAGGTATATCGATTATCTGATCAAAGAAACAGCCCGACAGCTGGACCAGTACAGCGGAACGGATGAGGTAAAATACTACGAGCTGATCAAAAAAATCACGATGCTGAAACAGGCTTCCATCAGACTCAGTGATATTATTGAATATTCTCCGATCAAAGGCATCTACATCGACAGGAAAAGATAAATTGACAGACATTCCGCTGATCATCCTCCTGATATTCTGTGACAAAAAGTCCTATAAAATTTTAGGAATAAAAGTTGTAATTTAAACTTCGAAAATAGTTAATAATACATAATAGAAATATGGACATTAAAAAAGACTTCAGAGATTTCTCTGTAAAACATTTAGGAAACAACGGTTTGGTTACCGATCAGTATATGGGAATGTACGGCCCAACAAACCTTACGCCATATATCATGGAAGAAAGAAGATTGAACGTTGCACAGATGGACGTATTTTCACGTCTGATGATGGACAGGATTATCTTCTTGGGAACCGGAATCGACGATCAGGTAGCTAACATCGTAACCGCACAGCTTTTATTCTTGGAAAGTGCAGATCCATCGAAAGATATTCAGATCTACATCAACTCTCCGGGAGGAAGCGTGTATGCAGGATTAGGAATCTATGACACGATGCAGATCATCAAGCCGGACGTAGCCACAATCTGTACAGGAATGGCAGCTTCAATGGGTGCTGTTTTATTGGTAGCGGGAGAAAAAGGAAAACGTTCTGCACTTAAGCATTCAAGAGTAATGATTCACCAGCCTTCAGGAGGTGCTCAGGGCGTAGCTTCGGATATGGAGATCAACTTGAGAGAAATGCTTAAACTAAAGCAGGAACTTTACGAAATCATCGGTCACCACTCAGGACAGACTTACGAATGGGTAGAAAAGTCTTCAGACAGAGATTATTGGATGACTTCTGAAGAAGCGAAAGGCTACGGAATGGTAGACGAAGTTTTACAGAGATCTACAGAGAAAAAATAATTTCCTTTTTGGGAATAGTGAAAAACGCACCGGTTTCGGTGCGTTTTTTTTGCTTTATTTTTTTAACCACAAAAGGGACAAAAGTTTTTGAACACTTTAGTTATTTTGAAGTTGAATACTTTGAAAATAGAAGAGCACATAAGTTTTTATGAAAATCGAAGATTTTCAGGTGAGCAAAAATTCGCGGAAATATCAATCTGCTTTTCTTTAAGGTTATTGAAGATTATAGTCATCATGTATTCCCAATATCTGATTAGGATGGCATGTTTTAATATTTGTGATCCATTAACCTAGGAAGAAGAGGCGTTAAAAAAATGATTTCTATGAACGTTAAGAAAATTCTACTGTTTGAGTGCGGGACAAATTCTGATTCTAAATATACCTAACTACCGCACGAGTTTAGAATTTTTAGAGAATAGAATTCATTTTTAGCCGATGATTCCAGTCTTGAATTTTTGCTACTTTTGTTTCAAGACAAAAGTAAGGGATAAAAACACGTCAATTATTAAGTTATAAAATAAAAACGCGCCTCGGGGACGCGTTTAATCTATTTCTTAATGATCTTATGAACGGTAGTATTCTTAGACGTTTTAATTTCCACTAAATAAATCCCGGCCTTTAATGCCTGAATATTAATCTTTGTGGTATTTCCAGTTAATACTTTCTGTCCTGATACGGCATAAATATTCACTTCTTTAAGATCTTCATCAGTGTCTATTCTGATAAAATCACTTGCAGGATTAGGATAGATCCTGAATTCTTTTTTACTGCTTTCAGAAACACCTAACGTCAGATTCGAAGCTTCTCGTGGAGTAAATGGCAATCTCTCTCCGAAGCTAAGACCCAGCCAGTCGTTATTACCCAGCTGAATCTGAGCAAGATTGGTCTGTCCTCTCCAGCTTGAAAGATCTTTTCCTTTGTAAAGTTTCCAGGTATTGGTTCCGGATGCATTTCCGGTAAGGTTATTGAGAGACAGGGCACTGATCTGGTTGCTGGCTGATGTAAAATTAAAATAAGGAGCCTGAGCATGGATCAGCTGTAGAGCCTGTTCAGCGGTTAAACTTCCGTTGTATTTAATTCCAAAAACAAAAGAATGAGCTTGTCCGGCAGAACTGCTGGTCCCAAAATCGATAACAACGAGGCTGGTATTGCTTCCCGTTCCGATCCAGTTGGTGATCTGTGAAGAAGTGTACCAGGCAGAATTGTACGCTGCAACGGGAGGAGAAGGATGAGAAAGCGGAGGTGTAGTAAGAGTAGAACCATACCCAAAGGATGCACCGTACCATTTTCCATCAACAAGGGGATCATTGTTGGCTCCATTGTTAAGGTGCATATTTTCTGCGGTAGGTCCGGACCATGTAGACCAATAATCTTCCAGACTTGGAACGTGGTGATTGTAATTCATGCTGTAAAGAAACCCTGACGGTACTTCTGTTTCCAGTTTTGTATCCGCTGCATCTATGGCATTGATGAGATCTTCCATGGTAAGATTATTCGCATCATAACGGAAACCCCAGGCGTAAGATGTAGGATTGTTGCTGTCATTAAAATCAGCAATGAAATAAGCCTTTTTAGAGCCTGTTCCTACCCCGAATTTGATGTCATTCTCTGTAAACTGGGCATAGAATAGCTGCATACATAGCAGCAGGGAAAAAAGATAGATCTTTTTCATAATATAATTAAATTAAAGTTTTATTCCCGAAACTTTCCTTCCGGAAAAGAATACAAAATCCGTTTTCCTTTTCGAAATGAATGCAGATAAGGCAGGTCTCCTGGCTCGCTTCCTTAAATACGCCTTCCCGGATGGTAATCCAGTGGCATCATGTACCTAAAGTTTAAAAACAGCTTACAGTTGCGGGTACAGCCCAAGCATTGAATTTCTTCTCACTTGATTCCCTGTTAATGAACAGATGTTCAGCCTTAACTGCTGCAAATATATCATATAAATTTTTGAATGCGTTTTGTGAATTATTCTGTTGTTTACTCCTTTTGTTTAAGGGTTGGATATTTTTAAGATCGTGATTTTTTAATTTAATAAAGAATAGGCGGGAAGATTGTTGATATTCAGATTAATCTTGTGTTTAAAATTAATTCATCTAAAGATCTTATTGTTAAAATACAATTATTATTAAATTCAAGATCAGTTTACAATCAATATATACTTTCGCGGCATAAAAGTAATTATGAAAAAACTGCTGTTATCGGCCATCATATTCACAGCGCTCGTATCATGTAAAGATGACGACAAGATGAATAACCAGGATATCAATTATGCCAAGCTTCCTCAGGAGTTTCCTTTCTCCAAATTAGCAACGGTGAATGGCGTAGATGTCATTAATGGAGGATTTGGTTCCGGCGCTGCGGCACACCCTACCAGAAAAGGTGAGTTTTATGTGATCACAGACCGTGGTCCCAATACAGACTATCTGAACGGGAAAAAATTCCCGGCCCCAAATTTTACCCCAACCATAATGCATTTTAAAATTAATGCAGAAGGAAATATCGAAGTCATTAAATATATTAAGCTTAAAAATCCTTCCGGCCAACCGATTACCGGTCTTCCTAACCCTGCAGGAATGGGCAGTACAGGAGAAACAGCTTATGATTCGTCGGGAAATGTTTTAGGAACAGACAATTATGGGCTGGATAGCGAAAGTATCGTTGCAGCAGCAGATGGAACCTTTTGGGTTTCTGATGAGTACGGACCACACATTGTTCATTATAATGCAGAAGGAGTAGAGCTGGAAAGAATAAGTCCGATAGGTGTCAATACCGGATCACGAAAACTTCCGGCAGTTTTAGCCAAAAGAAGAGCCAACAGGGGAATGGAAGGATTGTGTATCACTCCGGACGGAAAAACACTCGTAGGAACGATACAGTCTACGATGTATGTCCCAACAAAAGCTTTGGCAACGAATACCACTTTAACCAGGATAGTCACTTTCGATATTGCGACAGGACAGACGAAACAGTATCTGTATAAGCAGAATGGCGGTGCTTCAGACTCGGTATGTGATATCACAGCCATCAGCAGCACAGAATTCTTAGTGATTGAAAGAGACGGGAATTTCGGATCGCAGGGCGGAACCAAAAAAGTATACAGAATCAATATAGCCGGAGCTTCAGATGTGAACGGAACTGATATTACAGCCGTTGATGGAATGAAAATCAATAATAAAGCTTTAGAGCAGTCTACATGGGATGAAATCACCAATGCCGGAATCAAGCCGGTGTCCAAAATTTTAGCCGTGGATCTGGTAGCAAAATTAGGATATGAACATGACAAATTTGAAGGAATCGTTTATTTAGGAAACAATAAACTGGCAGTCTTCAATGATGATGATTTTGGAATTTTAGATGACGGAAACGGAAATCCTAAAGCCAAGATCCTTCCTAAAACCGGAAAAGTAGACAAAGGAACAATGTATTTAGTCGATATTCAATAATTAGATTTTTTTAAGAAAACGGCGGCATCGAAGATACTGATGCGCTCGAAAACAGTTAAAAACCCTTGAAATGAGTTTCGTGTAAAAACGGCTTATTTCAGGGGTTTTCTGATTTCAGCACTAGATTTTATTAATATCGGTGAGATTTTATCTTCACTTAAAAACCTTAACCCAATTCAAAAAGAGACGGTTGATTACTTTATGGAGCAATACGAGAGGGAAATTGAGCATTTAGATAAATTATGCGTACAATATTCCGAATCATTTTCAGGCGATTCTGGCGTGTCAAATGATGAAATATTACAAATCTGTCATTGAAAGGGTTTTGACTGAAAGAACGGCTTATTTGACGGCTAGAATTAAGATTATAGAAGAAAAGATGCTACCTGAACTTTTATCAATCAAAGAAGTTACTGATTTCTTAGGGGTGGGTGAAACTACTTTTTGGAGAATGAGAAAAGCGGGGTTGATTCCAGAGTATATGCTTGGAGCACAAACCTACTTTAAACCACATGAGATTGTAAACTGTCTCGTAAGAACGAATTAATCTATCTGTAAAGTAGGATTTTTTCTGTCCTGCTGAACCAAACACCTAAAATTTTACTGGAAGATTTCAAGCATTAGCGAGGGCTTATGTTAGCCGCTGCTTTTGCTTGAAGTCTATTTTATTAACCATCCTTATTTCTACTAAAGATTTGAGGATTAAATCTATATAAATGATAAATAGTATTAAAAAAAATGAAATGATGGCACTTTTGCCAAGCTCTGTCAACTATGAGCATATCGAAAACTCTGGAAAAGAGAAGATTGAAAAATTTGACATGAATATTATTAAATTTATTTTGCATTCAATTGTCTTTAAATCCGTTGCTTTTAAAGGTAATACGGTAGTTATTAATTATTTTGATCAAAGTTATTTATCCCGCGACTATTGGGTTGAAGCAATTGATACGGGTTATTCTAAATATATTAACCTTTTAAGAGACGAAAAAATAATCTATCGAACCCCTTATCAAGAAAATAAATGCTTTGGCTATGGTTTGATTGTTCCGTATCGTTATTCCAGAATCAATGTAGAAATGATTCAAATAAAAGGTATTCATGAATATCAAAATAAAAAGTTCAATTCAAGTTACACGAAGAAATATGAAAAGCCGTTGAGCGATTTTTTTGTTAACACTGATTTTGCAATTGATAGCGATAAGACCGAAGCCGATTTGTTTGATAGGTATTTTGAGTTAGCTAATTATCCGCTTAAAAAATCGCACGGAAAACCGATTGCGAGTAATTTGAAGTCATACAGTAGTTATCTTATTGCTTTGAAAAAGATGGCTCAATTCATGAATGGAGAATATATTTTTTCCAGAAGTACAGCCAGCTTGAACAATAAGAAAACAGGGAAAAGAAATTATAAAACAAAAGGTAGGCTATATACTTCTTTTTCTTTTCTCAATAAGGAAATTAGGTAAAACCTTATCTACAGAGGGGGAAAACTAATTGAAATAGATTTGAAGAATTGTGTACCATACCTTCTCTCTAATCTTTTCAGTGTAACCAACATTAGGATGACCTCCAAGAGGGTTAGTCGTCTACAATTTAGTCTTTCTATTTATATGTGTTAAGAAGACTTGAAAACCTGCATTGATAGGGAGATTGTAGAGTTCAAAAATATATGTGTTGAAGGTACTGTTTATGACATGTTTATTAAGCCTTTGAAAGAAAAGTATCCTGAAAAGTGGTCTGAAATGTTTATGATATACTTTGATAAAAGGTATGTTGAATGTTATGAGCATGACAGAGCTCTAGCTAAACAATTATTTATTATGATGTTATTTGGTAAGATTAGCCAATTCACAGAGGTTCAACAAGTATTTGCCAAGAGGTTTCCCATATTGTGGGATATTCTAACTATAAAGAAAAAACAAAGCTATAAAGCAGTAGCTAAATCGTTTTTTGATATGGAAGGGAGTCTTATGATTGATCAAGTGGCTAAACCGCTTATTAGAAATCATAAGAGAAAGCTTCCTATTTTTAGCGTTCATGACTGCATTGCTACCACAGAGGAAAATTTAGATATTGTGACTGAGCAAATTGAGTCAGTATTTTACAGTAATTTTAGGAATGTACCGAGAATATCAATTGATTAGTATGATTCCACCGTGATTTTGAATTTCTAGATTACATCTTAAATCACAAAATTATAGCGTTGAAAATCAACGCTATAATTTATTAGTATCATGTTTTGACAATGAAAGCATGACCTTTCTCACCAAAACAGCATTGTTTTTTTTAGTATTAATTATACAAAGCAAGAATTTTTTTTAAATACTCCTCAACAATACTCTTATTGTCTACAAATGTATAGGGTATATTTGAGCTACTTGATGGATCGTAAAGCGATATATTTGAAGACTCAACTGTAAACAAACACATCGGTTTTTTAACAATTAATTTCTGTTTTAAAAATAAAGACATCATCTGTGTGTTCTTATCAATATATAATGAATCTACGTTTACTGAATCTTGATCTATATTATATTCATTTCGTATTTCATAGTTATAGCGAATAGAATAATTGCCTATGCGATTAGGATTATATTTGTTTTTCTCGAACCAAGGTAAAAACATATTAAGGTCACTCTGTCCAATAGTATAAGTCATTTGTATGGTGTCATTTTTCACAGCTGTCAATTTTAAACCCATATAAGGAGCAATGGTAGCTTCTTCTTTAAGTCTTCCTTTTGTATCAAAAAGTTGAATTGAAGGTGCTCCTTCATCGGTGGTATATCTAGCACGTACTATATATGTTTTGCCTGCACTTATTTGATAAGAAAATCCGGTGCCTTCAAATTTATCGAAATCAGGATGTCCACATGCTATAATAGATAGCAATAATGGTAAAAGCAGACAAATATTTTTTATTTTCGATCTCCCCATATTATTTTGTTTTTTTTGATTATTCCTTCAGCTGTCGTTACATTTTCATAACCTAAACGCTGAAATAGATTGGAGTTAAAATGTTCTCCATACGTTGGAAAGCCTGCTTTTTGGGCTTCACTTTTCCAGTGTGAATTGTTAAATATAAGCCCCAATTTACTATTCCCCGATATATTAAACCCTCCTGCATTCAACATGAAATCCATTTTATCTTGTCCTGTTATTGAAGCCGCTCTGCCTGCAGCAAAATTCCCAACATCTCTAGCTGAAACGTATACTCCTTCTGCTATTTGTGAGCCTGCATATAGCCCGCCTCCATTTTGCGTCTTATAATCATATTTATCGCCTCCCCCAGCATTAGTTGCATAATTCATCCTTGCACCCCAACCTCCATTGACTTCAGCATCTTCAGATATTGCATCACTAAAACTTTTGAGCCAATCTCTTGCTTGGAATGATCCAAAATTTATTTTACCTGCTGGATCTCCATTTCCATCAAACTGAGTAAATGAATTCCAAACAAGTGTTCTTCCCATTCTCTCTCCACCTCCCGAGGTATTATCTTTCGAATATTTTTGATTAAGCTCTTGTTGGGTTTCTTTAGTATTACCGTTATGACGATAAACCCCTAAATCTCCGTCTTCTATAACCTTCACTACATTTCCAAACTTATCAGTATGAGTGCTTTCTGTACCACGACCATCAGGATCAATAAAGTTAATCGGATTGTTCATTGCATAATTATATGGTGACCATCTACGATATTGTTCTGCTAACGGATCAACAACACCCCATCTTGCTATATCAGGCATATACATTCTCGCTCCATAATCATACATCCCCATTGCCATCAGCTCTTTTCCATTATATTTATAGTTATAAGATGAAGAGTTTGGTGCTGAATTATATCCTGTATGTTTTAAACCAAACGGGTAATAGTTATTTTCTTCTAAAATTTGTGGTTCAGCTCCGTTCTTGGTATAACTTAATCTAACATTTCCTAAGTGATCAGTATAATTATACACGTATCTATTATCAGTAAAACTGTAATAGCCTTCACTTGTCGGTATAAATTGTAGAATTCCGTCTTGGTATTGGAATCCATCAAGATATTCTGTACCTATAATTTTGTTAATCTCCTTCATATTATGGAATGATCTTAACTTTGTACCGTCCGCTGAATAAAGATACTCATAATATTCGACCTGTTTCACTATTCTATTAGGTAAATTTAAGTGATTATAGTTGATTTCATCCATAAAATGTGCATTATCTGAGATCACGTTACCATTTGCGTCATAATACATTACGTCTCCACCATCAAGTCCCAGATAATTACCGCTGGAGTCCCAAATATCAACAAGCTGATTGCCTTCATAAGTATATTTAACATCATCAATTTTTGAAGCTAAATTACTGTCAGATCCTCCAAACCTTAGAAGCGTCTGAATATTTCCGTTAAGATCATATGTCACACTTTCGTTATAAGCATTCGTTTCTATAACATCTGAATTAGGTTTTTGATATTTTGCAGCCAGTAATCTATTTAATTTATCATATTGATAGCTGTACCTTCTTAAAATACCATCATTTGAGCTTTTCCAATCCAGCTCAGAAACATTACCATTAAATTTTCCAATAGAAACTGAGCTTGCAGGAGTCTGATATTTCAATTTATAACCGAATAAATTACTTCCTAAGCTTTCAGGGTTATTAATAGCCGTCATCCAACCTCTAATGTTGTATTTATAGTCTATGGTTTGCAAAGGAGAAGCTGGATTCGCTGCTCCCACTTTTTTGTTTTCAAGCTGAGAAAGTTCATTGTAAGTATTCTGAGCCAGAATCTCTTCAGGATTATTGTCTACCTTATGGGTGTGAGTTAATAATCTGTTCTGATGATTATAAGTGAAATTTTCTGTAATAATTCGTTCGGTATCTGTATTTAACCTTTTGTGTCTTGTAACAACGGTCTGGGGTACGCCCGCAAAATCCAGCTTGGATTCTGTTTTTGTATAGCCACCTAAATGATTAATGGAATAAGTACCTATACCTCTTCCTTTTGTATCGTAATAAATGTATTTCTTTGTCCAATTATCATCTTCAATATTTTTTATCAAACTAAGTACGGGAAATCCTTTGGTACTTCTTCCATCAATAGGATTAGGTGTTAGAAGTGGTTCACCTAACACATCTGAAACTAAAGGATTGAAACTATAGTTAGGAATACTGTCATAATAGTTTAAAGACAATAATGTAATCCAAGTCGGAGATTTTGGGTAAGTATTTTCAGGATTGTCATAATAAACATCCATACCCTGCCTGTTAAATAACACTGTACTGATTCTGCCTACATTATTTGAGTTTTGAAGTTCAGCCTGAGCCTGTTCAGCTGATCTCAAACCTCCAGTGCTTATCCCCGTAATAGTAACCCTTCCAAACTGATCATATTTGGTGTACAACCAATGCCCTTTTGCTTTTAAATTGGCGTCTTGAATCGCTACCAATCTATCCTGTTTGTCATAAACCATATATTCCCAGCCTTTTCCAGGAAGCTTCTTTTCAACTAAACGGTTTCTGCCGTCGTAGCGATATTGGTAACATAGTTCATCATGCTTTACCGTATTAGCCACAATATCACCACGGATGCTTGCTAGTGGTGGAATTACAAATGCCAATTGATTAAATTCATTGTAAACATAATAGGTGTCAGCATATTCATCAGCAGCAATTACTTTTCTAGCTAGTATAAGCTGTCCTTTCCCGTTTTTGAATTCGATGGTTTCATTCAGATCTTCATCCTTTACAGAGTTTTTGTAAAGCTGTCCATCTGTATACAACCAGTTTTCTCCCAAAACAGACTTAGTTGCTCCATTTTCCCATGTGGTAACAGTGGTGAATTTTCGTACCCTGTCAGCTACAATAACTGCATCATAACCAAATTTTACAGGTTTGGTGCTCCAGTCATTTCCTACCTGCTTCTGTTCAAGGATTCTGTCAAGAGGAGAGTTTTCTAATATTTTTTCTGAATAGATTTTTTCAGATCCGTAAATATCAGGCTGGGTAGCATTAGCTAATGAAGAGGGTACAATACCTCCGTTCAGCGTTCCAGATTGTGGAACGGGCAGGTATTCTTTGGTTTGCCTTCCAAAAGCATCATATTCTATATGGGTAACAACATCTCTGCCTAGTGGTGATGCTTTGACATTGACGACCTGTTTTGGTCTACCCAAACCATCAAAATATTGTACAGTTTCAGCGGTTTTCGTAGGTTGCCCAGTCGCATTATAGTCAAGATAGGATTTGGAATACACATAGTTTTCTCCCTGGGTAAGCTGAGCATGCACTGAATGAGCCATTAGTAAAGCGCCTATTGGAATGATTATCTTTTTCATAGTTGTGTTTAGTTTTTATAGTTGTACTTGAATTCCTTAAGCAGTTTACCTGTCTGGTTATTTTCCCTGATCTCTTTCAATCTGTTGGCGGTATCATAAATATAAACTTCTCTGATTCCTGACGGAGAGGTGATGCTTCTTACTCCAATTAAAGGATCATAAGTATAAATGCTAATCTGATAAGTTGATAGCGCTGAATGAGTTTTAAAAGAATTTAAAACCGATAAAAATGAAGTTTCATCATTGTTTGGCGCTGCCTGGGCATCTGTATCGGAAGCAGTAACAATACTGTCAATCATGGACTGTTGAATATCCGATAGCTTCGCACCTACTATTTTGGCAATAGGCTGGGTTTGGTTGTAACCCCAGATAATGGTTGTTGAAATGCCATCTTTAGTAGTATATTGCTGTAAGTTTCCTTTAGAATCGTATTTGTCGTAAGTAACTTCAGTAGCTATATTATTAAAGGTTTGGAGATCAAATGTTTTTTGAGATAATGGTAACATTAAATTCCCAGCCTGTGGTGTAGGTATTGAAGCAGGATAAATAGTCTCAGTTTTACCAATAATTTTATTATTCTCTTTCATTTCTGTAATTACAGGAATTCCAGTCATGTTTCTAGATCCCATTAAGCTGTTATTGACATCTTGAGCGTACGAATAATTTTGGGATATTTCAGTGTTATCAGATGTAGTACTATTTTCTTTAGTACGGTTTAAATGTTTAATGCTATCATAAAAATAATCAGTCGTAATTTTTACTTGAACATTATTTAGGAAATCAGTAACTACTTTCTTTTTAATTGCTGACGAATTCATATATTTTTTATATCCCTGTACCCAAACCCCAGAAAGATGATTAAACGTGACATAGTTGTTATTGTCCTTTGTATTGTTAGGATTATAATCAATATTATCATTATAAGCATATTCTGTTTTTCTTAACGGATTTGGAGAACCTTCAGGATATATCGTTTCGGTTTTCAATTGACCTCTTAAAATGCTTCGATCAATTCCGTATAAATTCCTAAAATTTTTATACAAATTTTCAGGTGATACCTGGTTGATTGTATTGTATTTTTTTAAATTACCAGCATCAGGATTTAAGATATCTGGGTAATCTTCATAATTGGTAAAGTTATACTCTGTATAGCCCTTGCCTGCATTTACTTCAAAAACTCTTTGATAGCCTACATTATAACTATCTAAACTGTTTTGCTGCACATTGGAACTTGACCTGATATATAATTTTTCAATATAAGTTGGACTTGTAAACTCCATGTAGTAAATATATCTTGGCCAGTTTGTTAATATTCCTGACGAAGCGTTTCCGTTTAATGTAGTAGTATACCTGTACTCTTTATTGTTGACTATTCCTCCATTTTCAGAATAATCATATTGCCTGTGAATTCTTGCCCCACCATTAACTCCTGTGTTATTAGTTAATGTAGGTAAAAATGCACTTGCTGAGTTTCTTTCTATTCTTTTCCCATAATAGTTAGGCTCATATTCAAATACAGAATAGCCCTTTGTGGGATATGTAATTTTACTTAATAATGCAACATTATATTTCTGAATATTAGTATCTCTATATGTATTGTTCAGTGTATAATCTCCTGTGGTTGCATTGTATGTATCAAAAGGTGACAAATTCATATTATTGTCATTCCCATTCCAATATCCCCAGTGGTCTAGTCCTTTTGTAACATATTTAGGCAAGTTGGCAGTGTTATAATATTCAAAACTATATACCTTACTACTTGTCGGTTCTGTAATGGTTTTTAGGAAAGGTCTTTTATTTACTCCCCCCAAATTATCATAGGCAAATACATTATTCTTGATCAAGCGATTATTATCAAAAAGCTGAATATTATCAACTACATATTCATTAAAGTTGAGCGTATTAGCATCTCCGTCATAATGTTCAATGGGGTAACCAATATCTTTATAATTGATTTTTATCTGTTGACTTCCATATTTTATGCTTTCAAGCAATGAACGTTTTGTTAAAGCAAAGCTTTCCGTGTAAGACTCCGTACTACCATTGTTAGAACCACAACCTGCAATTCCACCAGGGCAGTTTTTCCATTCGAGACTTCGAGCTCCATCCTGAAAATAGCCTTCAAAGTTTAATACTTTTGAATTCGCCAAAACATTGGAATCATCTGTTGTCAAACTACAAAAATCACTAACTAATGTGTCCTGGACATAACCAAAGGTAATCGTTTGTCCATTAACAAGTTCTACTTTAGAGAGACTAAAGGAACTTATATACGGAAATCCAACATACCAGTTTTCTTTATCCATTCCTGGATGGGGCAATGAGTAGCTAATCTCATATTTCGAAAAATCACCACCGAAATAATACTTGTTTCCCTGTCCATCTGTAATAGTAATAGTTTGATTCGGTGGTTTACAAAACTCTTTACCCCCGTAAGAAACAAATCCTGTTAAATCTACTTTTATATTAGGATCATTGGATTCAACTAATACATTTCCATCATTTCCCACTATAAATTTTCCACTTAAGCCCAACGCATTAAAATTGAAAACATCAGGCTCACCTTCGTAACCATTTTGGGAAGCTCCTAGTCTCCAATCTAATCCATTAAGTCCACCAGCTCCACTGTCAAGGTTGTAAACTTGTGTATTGCTGTAAGGATTTAAACGGACTCCAGTTAAAAAGCCATGTAAATCAGCACCAGTATCGAAAGGGCTCGTGTTTAACGAGGTAGGATTGCCCTGATATTCGTCAGGGAATCTGTTTAATGTCCGTGTAATTCTTCCGCCAGCCAGCAATGACCAACCTATTCCTGCATAATCAGCTTTCTTGTGTGGTAAAAAACCTGATGAGTCGTAAGAAACAAAAACATCTATACTTTTCCCACCATTTGTAGGAACAGAATAGATAGGGATTTTTAAATCTAAAGTTCCTGTGTGTAAATTAATCGGGACATTGCCGTATTTCTCAAATGCATAGGATTGAGGAGATTTTATCTGTACCTTGTCCAACGCTTGTTGTGAGAAAGATATTGAAAATTGAAGCAATGTTAATGATATGTATATTTTTCTCATGCTATTTCTTTATTAATTTGGCATTCGCCGTTTTATTAGTATCCGTTTTTATGGTCACCAGATAAGCTCCCTGAATCAAATTCTGAGTATTGATCTTGGTTACTTTATTCTTAGTTTTCAAACTTTGAAGCTGTCTTCCACCTATATCATACAGTATAATATCTGCTTCTTTAAAATCATACCCTATTTCCACATACGCATAATCTGATACTGGGTTCGGATAGATCTTGATGTCCTGCTTTTCGATCAATTGGTCAAGTTGCTTATCACCCAGTTTTACAATCTTCCAATTTTCTTTTCCGAGTTCTTCAGCACTGGTGCCCGCAAGAATGATTGAACCGTCTCTATTCAGCTTTATATCAGATAATCTTTCTTCTCTTTTTCTCGATTCGCCTTTTACATGCTTTCTCCATTGTTCGTTGCCATTACCATCTAAATAAAGTATCCAGAAACTTTCGTCATCTGTTTCAATTCTTCCTTCTGCCTGCGTGTAGCCACCTAAAAGTAACCCTTTTGAAGCTTTATCATCTGCTGAATGAATGACACTCATACCCATCAGGATATCTCTGTTTTTAAAGTTGTAGGATTTCTGACAGATTTCTTCTCCTCTTTCGTTTAAAGAGATCAACCACAGGTCAGTTCCTTCTTCAATCCCCACAGTTTTATTACCTGATCTTTCTGAACGACTTTCACCACCGACGATATAGCCAGAAGAAGTTAAAGCTAGTGTTCTCAAATGATCATCTTGTTTACCTCCAAAGTTCTTTTCCCATTCTACTTTTCCGTCTTTTGAAAGTTTGATAATATAGTAATCTCCTTCACCATAATTTTCCGTTTTCTTTGAACCGCCCAAGTTGCTTCTGGAATAGATTCCCAACAAAGCACCTCCATCTTTAGTTGGAATCATTTTCTCGACTTCATCAAGACCCTTTCCTCCTAAAATCGATTGAGACAAATCTTTTCCATTTTTATCGAGTTTTATAATCAAGACATCTTTTGAACCGTAGCCTTTAGGAGAGTTTTGAACATTTCCTGCTACAAAGAATCCAAGATCTGTAGTTTGAATTACTGATCTTGCTTCTTCATCAGATGCTGATCCTAATGTTTTCTGCCAAAGTTCATCTCCGAATTCATTTAACCTGATCAACCAAATGTCTGATCCACCTTTGGAGTCTTCCTTTTTATCAAGACCTTTCCCTGAATACGAAGTTCCAGCCATAAGAAAGCCCCCTTCCTGAGTAGCAACAGAAGCTGATAAGTAATCATGATTCTGCCCTGAGAAATATTTTTCCCAAACCTGTTCACCCTGCTGATTAAGTTTAATTAAATGAAAATCGTAGCCATTGTTTTGTTTATTGCCTTCTGTTTGAGGTTTATTGCTCTGAATTGAGCTTCCCGTGATCAAATACTGTTGATCCATTGTTGTGGTAACCTGGCTTAAAAAATCCTGAGTACTGGATTGAATATCTTTTTGCCAAACTACCTCCTGAGCATTGCTCAAGATTGTGCATGTAGCAAATGCACTCATGTAGAGTTTTCTCATTTGTATTTGTTTTTAAAATTTCACAAATTTAATATTTTTTAATAGCTATTAAGATCCCATTAATGAGATTTAATATGAGCTTTATCACTGTTTGGTGTATTTAGAGATGTGCTAAATTCTTATAGTACAAAGGTATTTTGGCAAAGCGACAAAACCTGTCGTGTTATAAAAAGGTTTTGAGCTATTTAGCATTTTTCGTTGTTAAAATACTTTTCAGTCTATCCGTAATAAGTTTTAAAGCAGACAGAAGGTAATAAGTACAACCAACATAAAGAATAGCAAGTGATAATAAAGTTGAATAAATCTCTATGTTATCCCAAATGTTGTACTCTTTGTATGGAAGCGTAAAGCATCTGAAACCCGTAGAAGTTAGAAATTGGATTATCATTTTGCGTTATTAAAAGGATTTTTCCCTTCTCTCATGAAGACAGTACCCATTTTTTGATATTGGATTGGCTCTTGTTTTACGCATACCGTATAAATCCCACTTCCAAAACCGTTTTGCGCTCGAATAATAATCACTTCCTTTTCAGTCACCCCATTGTCAATTGCTACAAACTTTTTCAGACGGTTGTTTTTGATAGGTTCTTTAAAGTCTTTCGGTAGGTCGCATTCTTTTGCTGTTTGTGATTCTTTTGGTTTTTATTCCTGTGCGAAATAAAACATTGGTAATGCCAACATTAAAGTGAAAATTAATTTTTTCATGTATTTAAAATTTTAAGATTATTCCAATTCGATTTTCATCATATATTTTAAGAATGCTTGCTCGTTCGGATATGTGAACGAAACAAGGCTTTTGAGAATTGTATTGAGAAAAATTCCCACTGCCAACTTTGACAACAGTGTTTAGGATTCCGTCACCCTGCTTTTGAGATTTTACAATAACGTAAGTTCCCGAATATGCGGAGTAGGGATAAATTGTAATTTCAAATCTGTCTTTGTAAACCTCTGCTGTTGCAATTTGAATCGGTTTAAAAGTTATTTCATTGGTAAATTTGATTTTACTGTAATTGAAGACAAGTTTTTGTGTCAATGGATTTCCCCCTTTGATTTCTGACTTGTTCGTTAAGATTTCGGGTTTCTTCTTCGGCTCTAATTTCCTTTTTGCTCATGAAGTAACCAATCGCTAAAAATGAGATTATGCCAACGATTCCCCAATTAATTTCGAGTCCGCTCCTTCCATTGTTTGAACACGATATTGCTATGAACATCAAAGAAGATAAAATTGATAAATTCTTCATATCAATAATTTTGTCCTCGTAATCGTTCGATTGTTCCTGAAAAAATGGAACTACTGATATTGCTGTACTTTTGGTAGGCTTCAAATAAAATATTGTAATCCTCCAATCTTCTATCTTGGATCGCACCGAGTAATTATGAGTTCTAACGGGTATTATTTCAGAAACTAATTACAAAAATAATCTTTGGACCTTGCTTACATGCAGGGTACTTTATAACATTTTATAATTATGAAAGCAAGATATATAAAAGTTTCCACAGGAGCGCTGAACACGGCAAGACAGGAAGAGATACAAGCGCAAGGCGAAAGAGTATTTACTGATATTGTTAGCGGTTCCACGCCCTTCAAGGATAGAGAACAAGGAAAAGAACTTATAAAGGCTATTGAAGGGGGCGAAATTAATTACGTCTCGGTAAGTTCTATTGACAGGCTAGGGCGTAATCTGTACGATATATTAACAACTCTGGAATTTTTCAAAGAAAAGGGCGTTATCCTTAAAGTTGATAATCTTGGAATAGAAAGTCTAATCAAAGGAAAGGAGAATCAGGCGTTTAAACTTATAATTTCAGTTATGGATAACATAGCTGAAATGGAACGTGATGCCATTTTAGAACGACAGCGTGAGGGCATTGCACTTGCAAAGGCTAGTGGAACTTACAAAGGGCGTGAGAAAGGCTCTACGGAAGGCATAGATGATTTTCTTTTTAAGTATAAAGAGATGATTAAGAACCTGAAAAAAGGAAATTCAATCCGAGATACGGCAAAAATATGCTCGGTCAGCATTGGAACTGTTCAGAAAGTCAAAAATAATACATGATGTAACGAGGGTAGATCACTCCAAGAAAATAAAACTATCACTATCTACAAATCAGAAAGCAGGTAAAAAGATATGTTTTTACTATGTGGGTGCTGGTAGTTGCTTTTATTATTCTATATAGTTAATATGGTCCTCTATTTAGCTATCTGTTGATCTTTCAAAATAATAACATTTCGCATTTTTTAAGGTTTTGAACAACCACAAAAAGAGTATCGTTTTTGTCTTTCGGGCATGGTATTTGTATCCCTGCAACAGGGATCATTGAAAGGGGTTTGAAATTTGAATGTCGGAAATATGTTGGAAAGTTTCCATGAATTAAAATCGCAATGCACTATTAATAGGTGTATTACGATTTTAAATGACGGCATCGAAGATGCCGCCGTTTTTGACTCTATATGTTTTGAATTCAATAGGGATAGGCTTTAGCCGAAACCTATGAATTGAATCCCTCAATAATTTTAGAAAAATCCTCCAGTTTCAAGGCTGCACCTCCGATCAGTCCACCATCGATGTCAGGCTGAGAGAAAATCTCTTTTGCATTATCCGGCTTCACAGAACCTCCGTAAAGGATAGAAACTTCATTAGCTACTTCTTGTCCGTATTTGGCAGCGATAATGCTTCTGATATGTGCATGGATTTCCTGAGCCTGCTCCGGAGAAGCTGTTTCCCCTGTTCCGATAGCCCAAACCGGCTCATATGCAATCACTACTTTTTTGATTTCCTCAGCAGAAAGGGTGAAAAGAGCAACTTCAGTCTGGTTTTTTACCACTTCGAAATGTTGTCCTGCCTTTCTTTGTTCAAGCGTTTCACCGTTACAGTATACAGGGATCAGACCTTTGTCAAGCGCTAATTTGATCTTTTTGTTGCAGTGAGAATCCGTTTCACCGTGGTATTGTCTTCTTTCAGAGTGCCCGATCAGTGAACCTGTAGCATCAATAGATTCCAGCATATCTGCAGAAAGTTCACCGGTATAAGCACCGCTCTCATGCTCGCTCATATCCTGAGAAAATACACCGATCTCATCATTTTCGAAGATATCTTTAGCCATCATTAAATATAAAGAAGGTGGCGCAATCCATACTTCGCAGTTGGTGGTGTTATTGTTTTTATAGCTCAGTAATTGAATCATCAACTGTTGTGCGTCAATGACATTTTTATTCATTTTCCAGTTTCCTGCAACTATTTTTCTTCTCATAGCCTTATATAATTAGGTAAATTATTGTTTGTTATTTTATTTTTTCCAGATTTTTTTTGAATTGCTAAATACGGATTTACAAAACAGAAATTTCATTTTCAGTCATTTCAAATCTGCAAAATCCGCAAAATCTGCGTGGTATTTAATTATTTATCAATTCCTTCCAGTTTAAACATAAAAGCATACACCAGAGAGATATCCTTCAGATAGTCAAATCTTCCGGAAGCACCACCGTGACCATAATCCATGTCAGTTTTTAATAGCAATACGTTTTTATCAGTTTTCATATCCCTAAGCTTGGATACCCATTTTGCAGGCTCAAAATACTGAACCTGGGAATCGTGAAGCCCTGTAGTTACTAAGATGTTAGGATATTTTTTCTTTTCGATATTTTCGTAAGGAGAATAAGATTTCATGTAGAAATAAGCTTCCTTATTGTTCGGATTTCCCCATTCGTCATATTCATTGGTCGTTAATGGAATACTTTCATCAAGCATGGTATTCACCACGTCCACGAAAGGGACCTGTGATATAACACCATTCCATAAATTTGGGCTCATATTCGCTACAGCGCCCATCAACAGACCTCCTGCGCTTCCACCCTGAGCATAAAGATGTTTTGGTGAAGTATATTTTTCTTTAACAAGATATTCTCCTGCATCAATGAAATCCGTGAAGGTATTCTTCTTCTTCATCATTTTTCCGTCTTCATACCATTGTCTTCCCATTTCCTGTCCACCACGGATGTGAGCGATGGCAAAGGCAAAACCTCTGTTCAGAAGACTCAGTCTTGTACTGCTGAAAGATGCATCCATAGAATTTCCGTAAGATCCATATGCATAAAGAAGCAGCGGACTGTTTCCATCCTTCCTGAATCCTTTTTTATAAACAATGGAGATTGGGATTTTTGTTCCGTCTTTTGCTGTTGCAAAAAGTCTTTCAGTGATATATTCATCTTTAGCATAACCACCAAGCACTTCCTGTTGTTTCAGCAATATTCTTTTCCCGGTCTTTAAATCCTGCTCAAATTGAGAAACAGGCGTAATCATAGAGGTATATCCAAAACGGAAATTGTCTGTATTGTATTCCGGATTTTCCAGTGAAGAAATGGTGTAAGCAGGTTCATCAAAGGTCAGCGCCTCTTTCTTACCTGTTTTTCTGTCATAAATAACCAATTGGGTAAGTCCGTTCTGTCTTTCACTGAAAACCAGATAATTTTTAAAGGCACTTACAGCCTGCATCAAGACATCACTTCTGTGCGGAATGAAATCTTTCCAGTTCTCTACACCAGTCTTATCCAGAGGAGTTTCCGCTATTTTAAAGTTAAGCGCATCCTTATTCGTTCTGATCAGGAATTTATCTTCCAAAGGAGTGATCGTATACAAAACATTCTTCATTCTCGGCTGAAAAACTTTGAATGTTCCGTTCGGTTGATCGGCATTCAAATATCTTGTTTCCGAAGAAGTGGTAGCACCGGAATAAATCAGTATGAATTTGTGATTTTTAGATTTATATACTGAGATATAATTGGTTTTATCCTTTTCCTCGTACACCGTCACATCTTTACCAGGATCAGTTCCCAGCGTATGTTTCTTAATTTTTTCTGATAAAAGGGTAACCGGATTGTTTTCCGTGTAAAAAATCGTTTTATTATCATTCGCCCATTCTGCAGAACCTTCGGTATTTTTTATACCGAGATCAGTTGTTTTTCCGGTTGTAAGATCCTTTAAAAATAAAGTATACTGTCTTCTGGAAACATCGTCAACACCATACACCAGTTTGTTGTTGTCCGGACTGATGCTGAAACCGGTAGCACTATAGTAAGGATGTCCTTCGGCAAGCTTATCTACGTCCAGAAGAATTTCTTCAGGAGCAGTAAGGCTTCCTTTTTTTCTGCAATATTTGAAGTATTGTTTTCCGGCTTCTGTACGGGTATAATAATAGTATCCGTTTTCAAAAACAGGCACCGATTCATCTTTTTCCTTAATACGGGCCTTCATTTCTTGAAAAAGCTTTTCCCTGAAAGGTTCTGTATCCTTCATCATGCCTTCCCAATAAGTGTTTTCGGCCTTCAGATAATCAACGACTTTCGTGGAATCTTTTCCTTTTTTGAAATAATCGATCATCCAGTAATACGGATCATTCACCTTATCTCCGTGAATTTCCCGGATGTGTTCCTGCTTTTCAGCAATCGGAGCTTTTAAAGCAGGGAATTTTTGAGATTGTATCGTAGAAGCACTCATAATTAATATTCCCAGATAAAATTTTTTCATAATATGCTTTGTTTTTTGGTGTCTGGTTTAGGCCAAATTCCACAGATTTTTCAAAAGCTTATAGAAGGTATGCTCTTCATCAGTGACTTTATTATCAGCTTTGATCAGGGTTTTAGCAAATTTTGCAAATTTTACGCGCTCCTCTTCCGTAGAGTCATCGAAGAAACATCTCGCGTGAAATTCAAAGTGGTCTTTCCATTCTTCCGGCTGCAAAAGAGCCAGCGTTTCCAGTTCATTGTCAAGATTCATTCTGAACGGAAATTCGTCTGCCATATATTGCTGAACCAGCATTCCTTCTTCAGGAGCAAATTCTCCGTCTACAGAAGAAAGGATCATTAAAAGATGATAACCGGCAATAGATTTATTTGATTTTTGCATTTGTAAATGTATGTTTAAGTTTTAGTGTTTAAATTGAATTGTTGGCAGTTGTTTCGGGTTGCGTAATACGAGTTTCGGGTTTCGAGATTCAAAATCCACGATTCAGAATTCACCATTGACCACTCACTCATTCACCTTACCGTCCTAATCGACATAGTCTTTAGCCGGCTGCTTGTCCATGATTTTTCCTTTCTCGAGGATCAGGACAAACGGATTGCTTCTTGCAATAGTTTTGATGGCAGTCGCGTCCATCATGGCATTTTTAATGGTTTTAAAGGTATTGTGATCTGTAGAAATTCCGTAAATAACGGCTCCTTTTTGAGTACTCACTTTGGCCTCAAGTTTCTGAATAAGATCAGCAGAAACCTCTTTTGGATGATATGAAAATACCAGAACAGCTTTCGGTGCATTGATGATCTCGTCCGTCAGATCTACGCCTGTAGGATCTTCAATTTTGAATTTAACGATTTCAGATTTATAACCTTCTTTCGTCAGAACAGATTCATTTTTTCCTTCCTCAATTTTCCATGGAGAACCTTCTGCCCAATATTTTGTTTCTTTAATATAATCGTCCTGATTTACCTTTAAAACTTCTCCCGTCTTTTGGTTTTTAAGGGAATAAAAAGTCTTATATTCAGAAGGATTTTTATTGATTTTTTCCTTTTCAGTTTTAATATTCGTTCCGATTTTGTAATCTCGGAAATCGATCAGTGGTTCGTGCATTATTCCCTGCGCCATAATATAAATCATGATCAAAGAAAAAAGGCCTAAAAGAGCATATCTAAACTTACCGGAAGACTCTTTTGTATTGTCACTGCTGTACACATCTTTTTTACGGAACTCCTTTCTGTAAAGGATAAACACGATGATAAGACCGACAAGAAGCACAATGTCTTTCATAAAGCTCTGCCATGGCGTAAACTTGATCGCGTCCCCAAAACATCCGCAATCTGTCACCACATTGTAATAGGCAGAATAAAAAGTAAGGAACCCAAAGAAGATACAAAGGGCAATTAACGCTGAAAGGGTGAACTTAAGCTTCAGTTTTAGCAACAGCATAAATCCTAAGAAAAGCTCCAGTACGACCACAATGACCGAGAACAGCAGCGCAAATTTTTCCAGAAATGGCATATTGAAAACCGATGGCGCAAAATATTCTTCCATTTTGAAAGAAAATCCCACCAGATCCACAGCCTTTACAAAGCCGGACAGAATAAAGATAACAGCAATAATAAAGCGTAATAAACCTTTGATCATAGTATTTTATTTTTGGGTTTCGGAAATATTTTCTTTTTCAGAGAACTTGATCAGACAGAAAACAGCATAGTTAAGCATATCGAAATAATTGGCATCTAGGCCTTCAGAAACAATGGTTTTTCCCTGATTATCTTCAATCTGTTTCGTTCTCAGTACTTTCTGGTAGATAAGATCAGTGATGGAAGAAATTCTCATATCTCTCCATGCTTCACCGTAATCGTGATTCTTTCTTTCCATTAAAGTCTGAGCATCATTGGAATATTTATCGTAAAGGCTCAACACTTCCTCCTTATTTTCATTAAAATCATTAGAAAGTCCTTTTTCAAGCTGAATAAGTCCGATAATAGAGTAGTTGACAATCGCAATGAATTCGTCTTCTTCACTTTCATCCACCATTTTTTTATCCGTCATCTGAAGCGTACGTATCCTGTTCACCTTGATGTAAATCTGATCCGTAATAGAACTGGGTCTTAAAACCCTCCATGCTGCACCGTAATCCTGCAATTTTTTACTGAAAAGATCACGACACTCACTGATCACTTTCCCGAACTGTACTGATGTTTTTGACATAAATTCTCTTAATCTCCCAAATATACGAATTCGGTTTTAGGTAGCGGGAATCGGGCATTGATTTTTGTCAGAGTTTGGAGGTTTTGGGTTGAAGAGTTTTAGAGTGGGGGAGTCGGAGAGTTTGAGGGTAGGAGGATTTTAGAGTTGCGGGGTACGGAATTCGGGGTGAGAGGGTTTGAAAGTATGAGACTTGGTTGCTGGTTGTCAGTTGCTGGTTCATATTAGGAAATTTTAAAATGAAGAGATTCTAAATTTAATTTCTATCTAAAAGAATATTCGTTTCCGCCCAAGGGCTTACAACCAATAACAAACCAGCAACCATCAACTGACAACTAGCAACATTCCACAATAAGTCTTAATTTTGCAGAATAGTATCGCCTATCAATCATCATTTATCAATCATCAACATGATCTCTAATTCCGAAACCCGCACCCCGCACCCCGAAACTCACAACTACACCCTCAATTGCAACGGAAGGCTGGTGGAACTGGGCACCCCAAAAATCATGGGCATCCTCAATCTTACCCCGGATTCTTTTTCAGACGGTGGGAAATTTAACAGTGAAAAATCTGCGCTGGAACATGCGGAAAAACTTTTGAAAGACGGAGCAGAAATCATCGATATCGGGCCACAATCCACACGTCCGAATGCTGAATTTCTGAGTAGTAAAGAGGAAATAGACAGAATAGGGAACATGATTTCTCTGATCAAAAAAGAATTTCCGGAAGCACTGATCTCACTGGATACATTTTATGCTGAAACGGTAAAATTCGGCTTTAATGAAGGAATTGACATGATCAATGATATTTCCGGCGGACAGTATGATGATAAAATGTTTGATGTGGCAGGTGAAACGAAACTTCCCTACATTCTGATGCATGTGAACCCATCTTACGAAACGATGCATGACAAAGTAAAATTTGAGGACATTACTCTGGAAGTTAACCGTTATTTTTCTAAAAAGACCAATGAGCTTCTTGAAAAAGGAGTCAAAGACATCATTCTGGATCCCGGTTTTGGTTTCGGAAAAACAGTGGAAGATCAGATGAAAATGATCGGGGAAACCGAGTATCTTGGCTTTGATAAATTTCCTTTGCTGATCGGTATTTCAAGAAAATCATTTATCTATAAACCACTCGGAAAATCTCCCCTGGATATTAATGAAGAAACGCAGAAACTTCATAGGAAAGTTCTGGAGCAGGGCGCTAAAATTTTAAGAGTACATGATGTGGCGGAAGCCGCAGTAACCATCAGGCAGTTTTGCGAAAAAAATAAAAAGTGTTAAAAAAACTTGCTCAGCATTTAAAAATTAATACATTTGCAGTATGAATTTTACGAATCAGAAAAATATTATTGTCATTTCTAACATTATTGTTGTGGTAAACAACAGTAAGGAAGCGGCATTGTAAAATATTTTAATTTAAATTATATAAGCCGTTTCATTTTGAAGCGGCTTTTTTTATTTCAGAAATTATGAATCAGTTACTAACAGTAATTATTATCGTCATTATTATTCCCTTGCTTTGGTGAGAAGGATAGAGTATGACTGTACATATTTGAGCCCTCTCACATCGTGAGAGGGCTTTTTTTATACCCATTTGTTAATTTTTAAACCTTAAATAATGTATTACAACGACAAAACTATCGTGTATTTTGATGGAAACTTTCTCAAGGCCGGAGAGGCAGGAATGGATCTCTACGGACAGTCACTTCATTACGGTTACTCCGTTTTTGAAGGTATAAAATCCTATAATACCGATCACGGAACCAAAATTTTTAAAGCAGAAGAACATTATGAAAGGCTGAAAAGATCAGCAGAACTGATGTACATCCCGTTTGATTATTCAGTCAGTCAATTAACAGACCTCACGTATGAGCTTTTGGAACGTAACGGATTCAAAGACGCTTATATCCGCCCGTTGGTCACCTGTTCGCCCAATATGTCCCTGTCAAAAGGAAAAAAATCCTACCTCTCATTGCTTGCCTGGGAATGGAGCAACGGCTATCTCGCAGACAAAATGAAAATCATGACCTCAGGTTTTCAACGCCCCAATCCTAATGCCTTTAAAGTGGAAGCCAAAGTAGGCGGCCACTATGTCAATTCTATTCTGGCCTGCCAGGATGCCAAAGATAAAGGCTACGATGAAGCCCTTTTACTTGACGAATACGGAAATGTTGCTGAAAGCTCAGGAGCCAATATATTCTACGAAAAGGAAGGAAAATTATTTACGCCTGCAAAAGGAAGCATATTGCCGGGAATTACGAGACAGACCGTGCTTGAAATATGTGGCGAACTTAATATTCCCGTTAAAGAAACCTTCTTTAAACCCGAAGACATGAGAGGAGCTGATGCCGCTTTCTTCTGTGGTACGGCAGCTGAAATTGTAGCGTTGGATTCATTGGATGATGTTCCTTTTACCAAAAACTGGGAGGATACAGCAAGTGGAAAAGTACAGCAGGCCTATCAGAAACTGGTAAGAGTTCTGTCATTGTAAATTTAAAGAATATAAATAATTGATTATCAATTTAATGTGTCTATTTTTCAAACAGTTGAATATTGTAATTTTTATAAAATTCAAAATAAAAAAGAGATTACAAGCTGTAGTTTTGGACCAAAATTAAGTAAAAGCTTCATGTATGAATTCCGAAAACAATGAGATTATTGATACACCCAAAGAGATGATAAGAACAGCAAATGCAGGATAATATGTTAAATAAATATTCAAAAACATTCACACAAAACAGCGAACAGCCCGCAGCAAAAGCAATGCTTTATGGAATAGGCTTTACAGAAGAAGATATGCACAAGGCCCAGATCGGAATTGCCAGTATGGGATATGACGGAAATACCTGCAATATGCATCTCAATGACCTGGCTAAAGTGGTAAAAAAAGGAACCTGGAATCACGGTCTTGCAGGATTAATATTCAATACCATAGGCGTAAGCGATGGGATGAGTAATGGCACAGACGGAATGCGGTACTCGCTGGTAAGTCGCGATGTGATAGCAGACAGCATAGAAGCGATCTGCGGGGCACAGTATTATGACGGAATTATTGCACTACCAGGCTGCGACAAGAATATGCCGGGAACCATTATCGCCATGGGAAGACTGGACAGACCATCCATCATGGTCTATGGAGGAACAATAGCGCCGGGATGTTATAAAAATGAACCGCTTAATATCGTTTCGGCCTTTGAAGCTTTTGGGAAAATAATTGCCGGGGAAATTTCAGAAGAAGATTTCAACGGAGTGATTAAAAATTCCTGTCCGGGAGCAGGAGCATGTGGGGGAATGTACACCGCCAATACCATGTCATCAGCCATAGAAGCCTTAGGAATGAGCCTTCCGTATTCATCTTCCAATCCCGCACTAAGTGATGAAAAGCAAAATGAATGTCTGGAAGCAGGAAAATACATTAAAATATTACTGGAAAAAGATATCAAACCTTCAGATATCATGACCCGCAAGGCTTTCGAAAATGCGCTTCGTCTGATCATCATTCTTGGGGGCAGTACCAATGCCGTTCTGCATTTTATAGCAATGGCGAAAAGCGTTGGCGTTTCCATAACTCAGGATGATTTTCAGAAAATGAGCGATATCACACCGGTATTGGCAGATCTTAAACCGAGTGGAAAATACCTGATGCAGGATCTTCATAATCATGGAGGAACACCTGCCGTCATGAAATACTTACTGGAAGAAGGTTTATTGCACAGCGACTGTTTAACGGTTACCGGAAAAACCATCGCTGAAAATCTTCAAAATGTTCCCAGCCTTGATTTTACAAAGCAGAAGATCATCAGACCCTTATCCAATCCTATCAAACAAACGGGACATTTGAGAATACTGTACGGAAACCTTGCTGAAAAGGGAAGCGTAGCCAAGATCACCGGAAAAGAAGGCGAAAAATTTTCAGGAAAGGCAAGAGTATTCGATGGAGAAAAAGATCTGATCAAAGGCATTGAAAACGGAAGAGTTCAGCACGGGGACGTCATTGTCATCCGTCATGAAGGTCCCAAAGGCGCACCGGGAATGCCGGAAATGCTGAAACCTACCAGCGCACTGATCGGAGCGGGACTCGGCGGAAGTGTTGCTTTAATTACCGATGGAAGATTCAGTGGCGGAACCCATGGCTTTGTAGTAGGGCACATCACTCCTGAAGCGTATGAAGGCGGCCTGATCGCTTTTGTAAAGGACAATGACCTTATTGAAATCGACGCTGTCAACAACACCATACAGCTCAAAGTTTCCGAAGAAGAAATCGAGCAGAGAAAGAAAGGATGGCAAAAACCTGAACTTAAAGTAAAAAAAGGATTGCTGTACAAATATGCACTCACCGTGTCATCAGCCGCAGAAGGTTGTGTAACAGATGAAATCACTCAATAAAAAGACAATGAAGAATCTAAATGTATCCACAGAAACAGAAATCAGCGGCAGCCGGATCATCCTTGAAGCATTTCTTCAGGAAGGGGTAAAAACCATATTCGGGTATCCGGGCGGTGCCATTATCCCTATCTACGACGCACTTTACGACTATAAAAATCAGCTGGAGCATATTCTGGTCCGCCACGAGCAGGGAGCGGTCCATGCAGCGCAGGGGCTTGCGAGAGTATGCGGAGAAGTGGGGGTGGTATTGGCGACAAGTGGTCCGGGAGCAACCAATCTTGTCACAGGATTAGCTGATGCGCTGTTGGATAATACGCCTATTGTATGCATTACGGGACAGGTTTTTGACCATCTTTTGGGAACCGATGCGTTTCAGGAAATCGATGTTATGAATGTGACGAGCCCGGTTACCAAGTGGAATTATCAGGTCACCGATGCGGATGAACTTTCTGAAGTATTGGCTAAAGCATTCTATATCGCAAGATCTGGAAGACCCGGTCCGGTATTAATTGATGTCACGAAAAACGCTCAGCTGCAAAAGGTGTTCAACAGAGGTTACACCCCCTGTGATTCTTTGAGAAGTTACAGACCGGATCCTGTTCCCCATATGGACGCTATTGAAAAAGCTTCTTTTCTGATTAATAATGCGCAAAGACCATTCATCATTGCCGGACAGGGAATTATGCTGGGGAAAGCTGAGAAGGAATTTTTACACTTTGCTGAGAAATCAGGAATTCCGGTGGCATGGACGGTCTTAGGAATGAGTGCGATCCCTACGGATCATCCACAGGCTGTAGGAATGGTAGGAATGCATGGAAACTACGGTCCCAATATCCTTACCAATGAATGTGATGTCCTGATCGCTGTAGGAATGCGTTTTGATGACCGTGTGACCGGAAGACTGGATCAGTATGCAAAACAGGCGAGAATTATTCATCTGGATATTGACAAAGCGGAGATCAATAAAAATGTAAAAGTTGAGGTTCCTGTTCTCGGAAACTGCAAAGAAACTTTACCCCTTTTAACACAACTGATAGAACCGGGAGCGTATACAGACTGGCATCAAAAGTTTAAAGACTGCTATGCCATTGAACATGATCAACTGATCAGCCACGAACTTTATCCTTCTGAAGGAGAAATTACGATGGGAGAAGTGATTCGACAACTGAATGAAATGACTCAGGGAGAAGCTGTGATCGTAACGGATGTAGGGCAGCACCAGATGGCTACCTGCAGATATTCAAGCTTTAAACATTCCAGAAGCAATATTACCAGCGGTGGATTGGGAACCATGGGATTTTGTCTTCCAGCCGCAATAGGAGCTGCTTATGGAGTCACTAACCGTCATGTTATTGCCGTAATGGGAGATGGTGGAGCGCAAATGAATATCCAGGAATTGGGAACATTGATGCAGTATCAGCCGGATATCAAGATTTTAATTCTTAATAATTGCTATCTGGGAATGGTAAGACAGTGGCAGGAATTATTTCATGAAGAGAGATATTCCTCGGTAGATATTCAGAGTCCGGATTTTGTACAGGTGGCTAAAGGATATAAAATCCCGGGAAGAAAAGTAACGGAAAGGGAAGAACTGGAAGCAGGACTTAGTGAAATGCTTCATCATCAAGGCGCTTTCCTGCTGGAAGTCATGACTGGGAAAGAGCATAATGTTTTTCCAATGATTCCTCAGGGGAAAAGTGTTTCAGAGATCGTGCTGACCAACAATAAGACATAACAATATAAATAAGAAAAAGATGAATTCAGAAAACAGGGAATATACGATAACAGCCTACACAGAGGATTATTTGGGGCTGATCGGCAGGATCAATGCTATTTTTTCAAGGAGAAGAGTTTCCATTGTGAATTTTAATGCAGGGCCTTCCGATATTGAAAAAGTAAAAAAGTTTGTCATCGTCATCAGAGAAACGGAAGAATCTGTACAGAAAATTACACGTCAGATGGAAAAACAGATAGATGTTCTTGAAGTTCATTACCATAAAAATCCATACCTGACCGTATCGGCACACGCAAGCTAAATAGAAAAGCAATCAAAAAAATATCATTAACAACATATAAAAATTAAAAAAATGGCAAAATTGAATTTTGGCGGAGTAGAAGAAAACGTAGTAACAAGAGAGGAGTTCCCATTAGATAAAGCTCAGGAAGTATTAAAAGATGAGATCGTAGCGGTAATCGGCTATGGTGTACAGGGGCCGGGACAGGCACTTAATCAGAAAGACAACGGAATCAATGTAATTGTGGGTCAGAGAAAAAACTCAAAATCATGGGATAAGGCTGTAGCAGATGGATTTGTACCGGGAGAAACCTTATTCGAAATAGAAGAAGCGCTGCAAAAAGGAACGATTATTTGCTATCTCTTAAGTGATGCAGCCCAGATCGAATATTGGCCTAAAGTTAAACAGCATCTTACCCCCGGAAAAGCACTGTATTTTTCTCATGGCTTTGGAATTACCTTTAATGAACGCACAGGAATTATTCCACCGGCTGAGGTTGATGTATTTCTTGTTGCCCCGAAAGGATCAGGAACATCATTGAGAAGAATGTTCCTGCAGGATCGTGGACTGAACAGCAGTTTTGCCGTATATCAGGATGCTACAGGAAAAGCAAGAGAAAGAGTAACTGCACTGGGAATTGCCATCGGAAGCGGTTATTTATTTGAAACAGACTTTAAAAAAGAAGTATTCAGTGACCTTGCAGGAGAAAGAGGAACCTTGATGGGTGCCGTACAGGGAATATTTGCCGCTCAATATGATGTGTTGAGGAAAAACGGGCACAGTCCTTCTGAAGCATTTAACGAGACCGTTGAAGAATTAACCCAATCATTAATGCCTTTGGTTGCGGAAAACGGCATGGACTGGATGTACGCGAACTGCAGTACCACAGCACAAAGAGGAGCATTGGACTGGTGGAAACGTTTCAGAGATGCCACTTCTCCTTTATTTGAGGAATTGTATGAAAGTGTTGCGAAAGGAGATGAAGCCCAGCGTTCCATCGACAGCAACAGCAAACACGATTACAGAGAAAAATTGGAAGTAGAACTGACTGAGCTTAGAGAAAGCGAAATGTGGAGAGCCGGTAAGACGGTCCGCAGTCTCAGACCAGAGAACAATTAATCAGGAAAAATAACAATGGAAGAAACGTATCCTTCTGTTTTGGACAATGTCTATAAAGCAGCAAAAAGACTCAGAAATGTAGTGGTAAGAACACCTTTGGCGGTCAATAATCATCTCTCCGGAATTTATAATGCAAAGATTAGCTTTAAAAGAGAAGATCTGCAGCAGGTGAGATCCTACAAAATCAGGGGTGCTTACAATAAAATGGCGGTGATGTCTCCTGAAAGCCTTGCAAAAGGGGTGGTTTGTGCCAGTGCAGGGAATCATGCTCAGGGAGTAGCTTTTGCATGCAGCACCATGAAAGTGAAAGGAACCATTTTCATGCCTTTGCCTACGCCGGGACAAAAGCTGGAACAGGTGAAAATGTTTGGAGGGGATGATATTGATATTGTGCTTTACGGGGATACTTTCGATGAAGCTAAAGATGCCGCACTGAAGTTCTGCAAAGAAAATCAGGGTATATTTATTCATCCATTTGATGATCAGGATATTATTAATGGGCAGGCTACGGCAGCACTGGAGATTCTTGAGCAGTCGGATGAGCCTATTGATTATCTTTTTCTTCCGGTTGGAGGAGGAGGTTTGGCTGCAGGCGTTTGCTCTGTATTCCGGGAACTGTCACCACATACGAAGATTATAGGTGTAGAACCTTCTGCAGCGGCAAGTATGAAAAAAGCACTCGAAAAAGGACAACCGGTGCTTCTTGAAAAAATCAGCCGTTTTGTAGATGGAGCCGCCGTACAGAAAGTAGGAGATCTTAATTTCGAACTGTGTAAAAATGTGCTGCACGATATGGCTTTAGTGGATGAAGGAATGGTCTGCGAAACCATTCTTTCCCTCTACAATAAAGATGCTGTAGTCGTAGAACCTGCCGGAGCTCTTTCGGTGGCTGCACTTGGAAAATATAAAGATCAGATCAGAGGGAAAAATGTGGTCTGTATTATCAGTGGGAGCAATAATGATATTACCCGTATGGAAGAGATCAAAGAAAAAGCGCTTCTGTATGCGGGTTTAAAACATTATTTCCTGGTAAGATTTGCGCAACGGCCGGGAGCTTTGAAAACCTTTGTGATGAATGTTTTGGGGCCGAATGATGACATCACTTTTTTTGAATACACGCAGAAAAATTCAAAAGAGAAAGGGATTGCCGTTTTAGGAATTGGATTGAGGAATAAAGAAGATTTTCCTCCGTTGCTCAATAACATGAAGAAGTATGACTTTTTTGTCAATTATCTGAACAATGATCCGTCTCTGATGAATCTGCTTATCTAAAACGGTGTTTGAAATGGTGTTGGGTTTCGCAAAGACGCTGTTTTTCTCATGCTATGAATTTTTAAGGCTCAAGAATTTTATCTGCGATAATTTAATGCTTTTGATATATTAGAATGTTGCCGAATATTGCTTTTGTAATCGCTATAATCCGACTTCCGAAAATGGAGCGCTAAGAAAATAAATGCTGTGAACGTCAAGAAAATTCTACTGTCCGAAGCGCGGGACTGTAAGTGAAACGAAGCAGAAATAATACATCCGCGCAAGTTTTAGAATTTTTAGAGAACAGGATTTATTTTTAGCGGAAGTTTCCAGGTCTTGAACTTTTGCTTCTTTTGTTTAAAGACAAAAGAATATTATAAAATATCTGATGAATGATGTTGGTGTTTCGCAAAGGCGCTATTTTTTTCATGCAATATGTTATTAAGACGCAAGGATTTTATCTGCGATAAAATTTTATACTGGAGATTGCTTCGTCGCTACGCTCCTCGCAATGATAAAAAGGAGTTTCGGCGGCCCGGAGGGCCGCCGAAACTTTCATTTATCTCTCAAGCGTAAAATTAGAAATGACTTTCGGACGTTCAGTCTCGTTGGCTACTTTCCAGGATGTCCTGTACATCCATTCTGTCATTTTATAGAGCTTTTTGTAATTGATATTTTCAGATTCATCCTGAGGCGTGTGATACTGATCATGCAGTACGCTGGTGAAAAATACTGCCGGAATTCCAATTTTTGCATACGGTAGGTGATCACTTCTAAAATAGAAATATTCAGCGTGATTTGTAGAATCCCAATCTTTCAGGTATTTAAATTTTGTGCTTTCATTATTGGCATCTTCGGCCATTTTTACCAAGTCCTCAGAGTTTTTATGTGGTGTATTTCCACCCAGAAGAGCGGCTTCATTATTGTCATTTCTGCCGATCATATCACCGTTCAGAACGGCTACGATCTTTTCTTTCGGAACGACCGGATGAGCAGCGTGCCATCTGGAACCCAGCAATCCTCTTTCTTCCGCTCCATGGAAAACAAACAGAATACTTCTTTTCCCTGGTTGTTTTTTATAGGCTCTGGCCATGGCAAGCATTGCAACACATGTACTCGCATTATCGTCGGCGCCGTTGTAGATGGTGTCATTTTTTACAGGATGTCTGATTCCGTCGTGATCCTGGTGACCGCTTAGTAGAACATATTCTTCTTTAAGGGCAGGATCTGTACCTTCAATTTTTCCAATAATGTTTACAGAAGGATATTTGTAGGTTTCTGTGATGAGGTTCAGTGCCATTTTAGGGTTGTTTTTCACCCAGTTTGCATTTTCTCTTTTGATCCATAAAACAGGAATATTATCCGTTATTTTCTCTCTCAGACCTTCTACCCCGTAGGTTCCTCTTGTCATTTGAGGAAGAACTTCAACCCAGCTTTTTTCAGAAATATCATCAGTGATAAAAATAATGGCTTTTGCACCTAGTTCATTGGCTTTGTTATAATATTTTGTCCTTACAAAACCGGGATATCTTCTTACGAAAAGCGTCATTTCCTTGTCGATGTTTTTATCAGAGGCATTCACGGCAAGAACTTTTCCTTTGATATTTAATTTGGAAAGTTCTTCAGGCTCTGTATTTCCTGCGTATACAATTTCGGCATCAATCGCAGCATTAACCGGCTCCGCAACAAGGAAATCTTTCCAGAGTTTCAGGCTGCTGTTCCCGATTTTCATACTGCTTTGAGGAATCACCTGATGTCTGTACATATCAAAAAACTGGAAGAATGTACCGTTGTCACCGGCGGGCTTCATTCCGGCTTCTTTTGCTTTATCGGCCAGCCACATTGAAACTTTTAATTCATCTAAAGTTCCAGCTTCACGGCCCCAGAACTGATCGGCTGCCAGTTCATACATGTCTTTTCTGAGATCGGTTTCTTTGATGGCAGAGACCAGGGGTTTTTTATAGTTTTGAGCATTCCCAAGACTGAACAGAAGAACACTTAATATCGAGAATAGGTAATTTTTATTCATCAGATTTTTAATTGAAGTTAGCCAATTTATCTGAGAACTGTTTTGAAAACTCCTTTCTGTCTTCCTCCAGTTTTACCTTGTCAGCCGGAAGGACATAATTAAAAAGGACTTTATCTTCATTGTCAAGAAATATAATTTCCTTTTCATTACCATCAATCATCTGTGCGAAAATTTCCCACATCGGGGTATCTTTCAGTCTTAACAATTCAAAAAACTGTTCCGCTTTTATTTCTATTCTCTGCATGTTTCGTTTTTTATGTATTTATAAATGTTGTTTAAAATTCTAATATTTTCAGCTTAAACTGAATCGCAAAATTCTGCTTAAAATTGGGTGTGGTGTAGTATCCGACTCTGTAGAACAGTCCCAAATTAAAATAGCTTGAAAGGAAATTATTCCACTCAAGACCTACTTCCTGATAAAGGTGATCCAGTTTTCTGAATCTGAACTGGTGGTATTCCGGATGCTTCATATCTCCGATGGTTCCTCTCAATACAAAATCAAAGCTCGAAATATTCTGCCCAAAACTTTTAAAGTACAAAGGAAGTTTATGGGTGAAATAATAGGCTACAAATTTATCATTGTAATACTTTCCGCCTTCCAGCGTGGCAAAACCAAGGTACGACGTAAGGTTAAAATTAAAATCCTTTCTCGGGGAAGCCAGCCCGTTCATGGTAAAATGCTTCCAGATAGGAGCTTCACCAAGCACCACGCCTCCGTAAAGCCTGAATCCAGTAGTTCCGAGCATTGTCTTAAAATTGTGGACAAACAGAGCGTCAAAACGGGTGTAATTGAAATCTCCACCCAAAACTTTATAGCTCTGTTCATAGTTGAAATACAGTTCGGGATATTTCTGATCGATGATGGATTTTCCCTGAGGGGTCATGATATTCGTCGAATTCGGGGAATATTTTAAGGTAAATAGCGTATTGAAATTATCAAATTCACCGCCTTTTCCTCTGAATTCGTAATCAAACTTAGCTTCCTCGATATTTCTTTTGGCTGCAAAAACCAGGGTCAGTCCATTCGTCACATCATTCAGATAAGACAGCGATGCTCCTCTGAAGTGGTAATATTTGTCATTGTTAATGTTATTCCCGTAATTCATCATCCGCATTTTGAAATTCCATAGCCTTCTGTAGAACTCGCCCGATGCCGTCACATCATTATAATACTCGATTCTGAAAAATGAATTTTTATCCAGCGTCGTCTTCATGTCAAGACCGATTCCGTATTTCCATTTATCATCCTTAAAACCGTACGCGAAATAATAATCCGGTGAGAAATAAGGATTGAAGGTTTCGTTCATTTTAGCTTTTAAACCAAGCCTGAAGCCTTCGTACAAGTTATAATTGACAATTTCATCCACTGCAAAATCTACGACGCCTGCTCGGATTTGTCCATTGATAAGACCGGTGAGAATTTTGGCTTTACTGTCGATGTTATATTTTTTTCCTAAACTGTCAATCGTTGTATATGTATTTTTTTCCCTTTCTGTGAGAGGGTCGGTTCTGTACTGATCCAAAAGATGTCCATCGGCATTTTTTACTGAAAAAGTATAGCCTTTAAAATTATTGCGATCCTCTTCAATAGGCGATTTGAAATCAAAATATGTGGAAGTCAGGAAAGCATACGTTCCAAAGCTCGTCTTGTCTTTCTTCTCCGGATGTTCTTCCGTTTTTTCTTTGTTTTCCTCTTCCATAGCCACTCTGCTCATTCTGAGTTTTACCTTTTCCTGAGCCAGAAACCATTTATTATTGTAGAAAACCCAGGTACTGGTAATGATACCGTCGTTTTTGTTCTTGCTGAAATTTTCGATCTTTTGAATTCCGTAGGTTTCAGTGTCTACATAGATGGCACCGTTATACTTTCTCCTTTTATCCGGTTTTTTGTAATTCACTTCACGGAAACGGATTACAAAGGTTTTTCTTCCGCTTACTTCAATGGTATCCGAAAGGAAAAAACGGTAAAGTCCTCTGTTTTCCTGCTTGATCTGATTGGGAATTTTGTCCCTGTTGCTCTGTTGGATAGCGATCATTTCGTAGATCGGCTGTTTGAGACCGGAAATTCTGTTGTCCAGGATATTGACCTTTTCACCGTATTTTTTAGAATAGACAAACTCCTGAGCTCTTTCCCACAGGAATAATTTGCTTTTTGAAAAGATCTGTTTGGCTGAGATATTATTTAATGAATCCTTTTCCCTTTTTTTCTTGAAAAACTGAGTGTCGTTAAAAAACTTGTTGAATTGTGTAATGCTATCCTGATCAATGTCCATAGACATTTTTTCGTAAGATTTGAACGTGTAGGAATCTAAACTTTTCGGTGAATTGTCTTTAAAAAGCTTGTTCACCTTTTTTAGGATCTCAATAGCCCGTGGATCGCTTCGGTCTTCAATGACTACCTCTTCAATATCGGTTGTTTTTGACGTTTTTTTCAGCAGAGTGACCTCCATGTCAGCTTCTGCCGCTGCTGTTTCCTTGTCGTATCTTTCAGCCTGGATCTCAATGGTACTGCATGAAGCTTTAAATTCCAGGGTACCCTGAATATCTGTAAAGCCAAGAATTTTCCCTTCACAGGAGATCTTGGCATTGGATATAGGCTTTTGGCTGGTTTCGTCAATGACCCTGATCTTTGATTGAGTGTAACCAAAGAAAGATATTAACAAATACAGTAAGACTAAAAACCTTTTCATGCAAAAACTAGCTCAAAAATAGTAATATTTCTTATGTTAAAAAAGTTTTTATGATTTGTTAATACATTGATTTAATCTAAGTTTCAGATAGAAAAATAGAGTACAAAAAAATGCTCTCTTTGTTTTTCAACCACTGATTTCATGGATTTACACAAGATCTTTTCAAAGATTGGCTTTTTATAATTATGATAAAATTGACATAGGAAAATGGGAGCGTTAAGAAAATGAATCCTGTGAACGTTAAAAAAATTCTATTTTCTGAAGCGCGAGATCCATTTTGAACGGAACAATTCCTATTGAATTCGCGCAAGTTTTAGAATTTTTAGAGAACAGGGTTTATTTTTAGCGGAAGTTTCCAAGTCTTGAAATAACATTCGTCGACTTTATGGAGACAATTTTTGCTTCTTTTGTTTCAAGACAAAAGAAAAGAATATTTATCGGTCATCCAATGCGCCCATAAAATCGATGATCTTATCTATTTCCTGATCCGTAAGCTGCAGAGGATTGTCAGAAAGCGTCTGGTTGTCCACTTTAAATCCGAAGCCTTTTCCGCCACCTTTGTTATAAAAATTCATGACTTCCTTCAGGGTTTTATACCCTCCATTATGCATATAGGGAGCAGTTTTGCTAATGTTTCTGAGGGTAGGTGTTTTAAATGAATGTTGTAATGCAGCTACAGTTTCATGAAATTTTCCTCTTCCAAGATCCTGATCAAACATTTTGTTCTCTCCATTGACACCAGTTCCCAGTACTTCCTGTTCTGTTTTTTTGAAATTCGGGGGAACAGTTCCGTTAAACAAAGGAATAAAATGACATAATGCACATTGGGCTTTTCCTACAAAAAGATTGAATCCCTGTTTCTGATTTTCCGTCATCGCAGAACGGTTTCCGCTCATGTATCTATCAAAATTAGAATTGAACTTCGCCAAAGAACGGATGTAGCTTGCCAGTACATTCTGGAGCTGCCAGGTTTCAGCTTTTGGAGTGTGGTAAATCTTTTTAAACGCGGGAAGATAAGAGGGATCCTGATTAATTTTATCCAAAATAACATTCAGGTCACCGTGCATTTCTTCCTTGTTGGAGATCACATCTGAACTTTGACCTTCAAGATCATCTTTCCGCATATCCCAGAACTGTCCTTGCTGAAACCCTGCATAATTCAGAGAAGGTGTATTTCGCGGCAGTTCTTCATTGTCAAGCGACATAGATTTGGCAAGTCCGTCTGTAAAAGCTTTTCCCGGATTATGACAGGTGGAACAGCTTCTGTTGTTGCTGTTGGATAGAATTTTGTCGCTGAAGAGTTTTTTACCCAAAGCTGCCTTTTCATTAGAGAACGCGAATTCTTTTCCTGGAATAAATGCATTGGGATTGAAAGCGTTTTTCGAGAAAAAAGTAGCTGCATTCTTACTTAAAGCAGTGTTTACCTCAATGTCCGGGATGTTTTCCTGCTTTTTAAATTCCAGGAGTAAAGACGAAATTGTATTCAGATGATCCGGAATGAAATTAACATAGTCAAACGTATTTCTGTCTGTATTTTTTTTCAGCGCTGCGATGGCTGAATGAATGGCTGCGTCAATGCTTTTCAACGCTTTATCTTTCGACTGATCCGTAGAAATCTGTTGTAAAGTCAGTTGAACAGCTTCTAAAGAATAGGGCATTTCCTTTAAAAATGTTCCTGATATCGGCGTATCAAAACTTGAAATTCCTAAACTTGAAATCCTGAAAATTTCCTGTCTTGCCGCATCGAAAACCTGATCTTTGCTGATGGAAATCGCCTGGAAGTTCGTTTTAATCGTATTGCTTTTATTGGTCAGCTTCTTCAGAAACCGGATAGCTTCTTCTTTGTTTTCGGGGGTGTAAGGATAGAAGAGTTCTTCAAGAACCTGAAGACCTTCTGGTTCCAATTCGGTATGCTCATCCATTTCAATTTCAGAAAGAGCAGGACCGTTTATAAACCGGGCTGAATTCGGCAGGAAATATTCAACCGCCCATTCCATTTTTTTATAGGTGATTCTCAGGTCCTCAAATTTTCTCTGGATTGTCTTCTCATCTGCATTATTTGAGACAAGAGCCATAAGCTCATTGATCTGTTTTTCAAAGGAAGTATTGGTTTTGACTATTTCACTTTTTACAGCACTCAGATCCTCATGGACAGGCTGATGTTTGTCTGTTTTACACTGAAAAAGAACGAAAAGAACAGTTACAATGGATAATACAACGAGTATGGGATATTTGAAGAATACTTTCATAGGCATGAAAAAGTATCAACGGAAATTCTCCGCTGATACTTTGGTTTTTATGGGATATCTAAAATTATTTCTCTACGTTTCTGATGATTACAATCTGGCCGCCTTCTTTGTTGGTATTCACGCCAGCACCGTCAGCATTCTTAAACTTATCCTTCTGCCATGTATGAGAGTGAATATTTACCGTAAAAGTATTCGGAACTCCGATGATGTCTGAGATGTCAACCATCGCTCCATATTCCCATGAACCGAACTTTTGAAGTGTTCCGGATTGGTTATATGCGGTCTGCCATGCTGTATCCAGTCTGTTGTGTTTCATATTCAGCCACGGTTTGTACTGCTTTGTAGTGATATTCAGCTGCCAGATATAAGAATCATGAGCTGCTGCTGTGTAATAAGAATCCCCGTCTTCCTGGATGTAAACGAAGTTTTCCGTTACACAAAGGTTATCAGGATTGATCAGGTTATGTCCCGGATTGGAATCTCCTTCTGCAGCCACTTCCAGTTTTCCGGCCAGCATATTGTTTTCGTTAAGAACAAGCTTGTACACTCTTCCCCACATGGTTAATCCCGGTTTCGGAGTCACACCGTCTGAAGATTCCCCTGTTGCCGTAAAGTAAATTTCCCTTCCTTTTCCGGCTCCTTTTCTGTAATCTACGTCCTCAACTCTTGAAAAGCGGATCGCATTGTTATCAATATTCTTTTGGTTGATCTGGGCTCCTGTAAGATTTTTAGCATTGGAAATCTCTACAAATTCCACGTCATAAGAACTTCCTTTTACCATATCGGTTTCCGTATAGTTATTGTTGGTTCTCTTTAAAGCATATAATTTTCCGTTCTCAAGATCTCCCTGTGTATTGGAAACATACATGATCAGCTGTCCTGCAGACTGGTGTGATGAAGAGTAAGACTGATCTTCACCAATCATAATGTACGTTTTTCCGCCTGAAATATCTTTAGGAAGCGGAACCGCATTTTCCATAGACGCTTTACCCAAAGCAGGTTTTACCCTTGTCTGGTCGGATGCCTGAGAAGCAGCTGCCAGTGGATTGATGGCATGAACCATACTTTCTTCACCGGATTCACCGGCAGTAAGAAAAGCACTGAAACCATGCGTTTCAGGAGTGGCAAGGGTAGCAGAACATAATCTGGTCATACCTCCGATCCCGTTCAGGATGTATTCTCCTTTTACAGGTCTGAATGTTTTATCTAAATAAACTCTTGATACAGATTGAGTGATCTCATGATTGGTGATCATTAAATAACCATCCGAGTTGGGATCTTTCATAATTCCCATGCCGTCCGGCTGGCCTGCGAAAACAAAATTGGGTGTTCCGGAAAGAACATCGGAACTTGAAATCAAAGTCGTAATATTCAGGTTTTCAAAACCCGTCATTCCATAAACGAAGGCAGGTTCCTGTGAAAAGTTTTCAATTTTAATATTCTGATTGACAGGATTGGTTTCCTGACCGTCATTATTGTCATCGTTACAGCTCTGAAAGGCCATAGCAGCGAAGAGTAGAGCTCCGATAGTTTTGTTAATTTTCATAATTACTTTTTTGAATTTCGATTGTAGCAAAACTAAAGGTCTATTGTGAATTATATTTTAAGGGGACGCAACAAATAGTTTAAGTTTGGGTAATGGTTTGTTAAGATAAGATCAATAATTAGAATGGTTATAAATAAAAAAAACTCCTGAAAATTTCAGGAGTTTCTAATGTTTTATCGTAAAAGGATGATTAATCCTAAATATTCAAAGCTTTTTGGTAAGCATTTTCCAAACCGTCAAGATTTTTACCTCCTGCCGTTGCGAAGCCCGGATTTCCGCCGCCGCCGCCCTGGATTTCTTTGGCCAGGTCTTTTACGATAGCTCCAGCCTGATAATCTGCTGCCAGATCATCAGAAACTCCAACAGTGATCATTGGTTTTCCATCCGAATCAGAAAGAATAATGGTTACAGAACTTGGGATTTCTTTTTTCAACTGGAATACAATGTCTTTTACAGAACCTGCATCCAGAGAAGTTTTCTTCACCAATAGCTGTTTGTTGCCTTTTTGTTCGTAAGCATTTTTCCATTCACCGATCTCGCCTTTTGCTTTTTCCTTTTTAAGGGCTTCCACTTCAGATTTTAAAGATGCATTTTCGTCGATCAGTTTTTCAATAGATCGTACCACATCTTTAGATTTCAGCAATTGAGAAAGCTCAAGGATCTGATTTTCCAGGTTTTTGAAATATTCCTCAGATTTATCTCCGGAAATCGCTTCAATTCTTCTGATCCCTGCTGCTGCAGAACCTTCGGAAGTAATTTTGAAATGACCGATTTCAATGGTATTTTTTACGTGAGTTCCCCCGCAAAGTTCCTTAGAACTTCCGAACTGGATCATTCTCACACTGTCACCATATTTTTCACCGAACAAAGCCATAGCTCCTTTATCCAAAGCCTCCTGAATAGGAATGCTTCTGAACTCCTGTAAAGCAATGCTTTCTTTGATCTTGTGGTTTACTTTTTCTTCTACCAGCGCCAATTCTTCCTCGGTCATCTTATTGAAGTGAGAGAAGTCAAAACGAAGATAATCCGGACCTACGTAAGAACCTTTTTGCTCTACGTGCGTTCCTAAAACCTCTCTTAATGCCTCATGCAAAAGGTGAGTGACAGAGTGATTCGCCTGAGAGTTTTTTCTGTCGGTTGCATCTACTTTAGCATAGAACACAGCGCCTGCATCTTTCGGAAGACCGTTGATCAGAGAAATGATCAGTCCGTTTTCTTTTTTGGTTTCCAAAACTTCGAAGCTTTCTACAGCATTTTCCAGAACCCCTTTGTCTCCCACCTGACCACCGCCTTCAGGATAGAAAGGAGAGCTGCTCAATACCACCTGGTAGAATTCTCCGTCTTTATTTTCTACTTTTCTGTATCTGGTAATATAGGTTTCAGATTCGATCTGGTCGTATCCTACAAAGTTTTCAGGTTTAGTCTCTAAGGTTACCCAGTCGTACACTTTCTGAGCAGAATCAGCTTTTGAACGAAGCTTCTGCTTTTCCATTTCAACTTTAAATCCTGCTTCATCAATGGTAAGACCTTTTTCCTCTGCGATAATTCTTGTTAAATCATCCGGGAAACCGTACGTATCATATAATTCAAAAACTTCTTCGCTTGGTAATACTTTTGAACCGTCCGCAATTGTCTGCTCAATTAATTTCTCAACTCTGATCAGTCCGTTTTCAATCGTTTTCAGGAATGAATCTTCTTCACTTTTGATCACTTCAGAAACCAGTTTTCCTTGCTTTTCCAGTTCAGGAAAGAAAGTTCCCATCTGAGCCTGAAGTACGGCAACAAGCTTGTAAAGGAAAGGTTCTTTCATGCCTAAAAATCGGTAAGAATAAGAGATTCCTCTTCTTAAAATTCTTCTGATGACATATCCTGCTCCTCCGTTGGAAGGAAGCTGTCCGTCAGCAATGGCAAAAGAAACCGCTCTGATGTGGTCTACCACAACACGGATTGCAATATCTTTTTCGTCTTCTAGAATTCCTGTATATTTTTTGCCTGAAAGTTCTTCCACTTTAGCGATAAGCGGTGTAAAAACATCAGTATCATAATTGGAAGATTTGCCCTGAAGTGCCATACAAAGACGCTCGAAGCCCATTCCTGTATCCACGTGCTGTGCAGGAAGTTTTTCCAGAGATTTGTCCGCCTTTCTGTTGAACTCCATGAAAACCAGGTTCCATACTTCTACAACCTGCGGGTGATCATTGTTGACAAGATCTAGTCCTGATACTTTAGCTTTTTCTTCCGGCGTTCTAAGGTCAATATGAATTTCTGAACACGGTCCGCACGGTCCGCTTTCACCCATTTCCCAGAAATTATCCTTTTTGTTACCGTTGATAATTCTGTCTTCCGAAATATGAGATTTCCAGAAATCGTAGGCATCCTGATCTCTTTCAAGATTCTCGGAAGCGTCTCCTTCGAAAATAGTTACATATAAATTTTCTTTTGGAACTCCGAACACTTCAGTCAGTAATTCCCAGGCAAAAGCAATAGCATCTTTTTTGAAATAATCACCGAAAGACCAGTTTCCTAACATTTCAAACATGGTGTGGTGGTACGTGTCTCTTCCCACATCATCCAAATCATTATGCTTTCCGGAAACTCTCAGACATTTCTGTGTATCGGCAATTCTTGGGGCCGTAGGCGTTTTGTAGCCTAAGAAAAAATCTTTGAACTGTGTCATTCCTGAGTTGGAAAACATAAGGGTAGGGTCGTCTTTCAACACGATAGGTGCCGAAGGAACGATAAGGTGGTCTTTACTTTTAAAATAATCTAAAAATTTTTGACGTATCTCTTGTGATGTCATAGTATTGCTTTGCTTTTAAAACTATCAAATTTTTGATAAGATGCAAATTTAATGTTTTTAAGCGATTTGTAAATAATTTTATGCTATGTTTTGAATTGGGTAAGTCGGTTAAAGTTTATTTGTTGCGAGATAAGCACAAGGTCGTAAATAATTCTAAGTATTATACGGTAGATAAGTCGCAGGAAAATCAAGTTTGTTAGCAATGACAGTGTGCTCAAATTTATCGGAGATAAAATGTTTTAGCTTTATCAACATAAAGTATGGAAGAAAATTTAGTATTTTTGCGTTTATCCAACAGTTTTGGAAATACTACAGACATTACTGACTCATTTTTTATAAGCCTTCCTTAAAGATCTGCATAATAAAAATTTTGCATGTTCTGTTTTAACTTTTTATATTCGTTTTAATATTAAATAAAGACTTAATCGATTTTATGATTTTGAAACCAAAATATAATGGTCTGTGTAAATCAATAGAATTAGTTTTTATGATATTAAAGAATAAAAAATGACGAAAAATGAAGTGCTGAAAAGCTGGGTAGAGCAGTATTCCGGGCCTCTTCTTAAAAGAGCAGCCTATCTGCTTTCAGATAAAGTGGAAGCGGAAGATATCGTACAGGATGTTTTTTTAGCTGCATTTTCGTCCTATGATTCTTTTGAGGGAAAAAGCCAGCCGCTCACCTGGCTGATCGCTATTTTAAATAGAAAAGCTGCTGATTTTTACCGGAAAAAGTATAAATCGGATCCGGAGATCAAACTGGATCATTTTTTTGACGAAACCGGTTCCTGGAAAAATAACGGTGTTTTGAATGTCTGGAATGTTTCCGAGAAAGAACCTGAACTTTTAGACAATAAAGATTTTAATAAAACTCTTGAGGATTGTATTGAAGATTTACCCTCCAGATGGAAAATCCCGCTGAAAATGTATTATCTTCAGGAGAAAAAAGCACCGGAAGTGAGTCAGGAATTAAAGATGTCTGCGACTAATCTTTGGAAGATCCTTCAGAGAAGCAGAATGCAGCTGAGGGAATGTCTTGATATCAACTGGTTTACCAACTTATAACCATATCATAAAAAATGTTGAGAAAATTGATTCATATTCTGTTCCTGCCATGCAGCAAAGCTACAATGCTGATGGAGAAAAGGAATGCACAGGCCATCTCCCGAAAGGAAGACTGGCAGTTAACCATGCACTTAAAGATCTGTAAATGGTGCCGTGCGTATGAAGAAAAACTGAAGATTCTGGATGATATTTTAAGAAGAAAACTTTCTCAGAAAGAAAATACTGAAATTAATGATTCTGATATTAAGGGTTTTAAAAGTAAAGTTTTAGAAAAATTAGATCTTTAGAATAAATATTGTCAGGATTTTGAAATGTTTCCGACTATACTTTTGAAAACAATAATAAAGTATCATTCAAAATCTTAAAGACATGAACGGAACATCAAAATTGAACGTCGAATCCGGAACGTACCAATCGGGATATTATATTTCCCTTTTCGGGGGTGCATTGATTTTGCTCTGGATTGGAATATTCAAATTTACACCTACCGAGGCAGCTGCCATTAAACCGTTGGTGGAAAACCATTTTCTTACTTTCTTCGTATATAAAACAGCAAGTGTCCAAATGGTGTCAAATGCTATAGGAGCGATAGAAATTATCATTGCCTTATTACTGATATTTAGTGTGAAATTTGCATCTCTAAGAAAGTATGCCGGAATCGGGCTTATCATGATATTTCTGGTAACGCTAAGCTATCTTTTCACAACTCCCGGAATCTGGAAAACAGTGGATGGTGTTCCTGTCACAGATTTTTTCATCCTGAAAGATCTGATTTTCCTGGGATTCGGGTTAATGATCGTACAAAACAATAAAAAGTAATGGATAAAAAGAAAAAAATGAAAAATATATTTATCGTACTCGGGATTATCTTGGGTATCGCAGTTTTTGCTGCAGGATCGGGGCTTTTTAAAAATCCGAAGTCCAAAGAATTAACAAACGGAAAAGAAAAAGAAAAAGAAAATCAGGAAATTATGGATAATAAAAATGTCAGAGAAATCTATTTTGCAGGCGGATGTTTTTGGGGGACAGAACACTTTTTTCAGCAGATCCGCGGAGTGGTGGGAACTGAAGTAGGCTATGCCAACGGAAATACTCAGAATCCAACGTATGAAGAGGTCGTAAGCCATACTACAGGTTTTGCGGAAACAGTAAAAGTGAAATATGATCCTGAACAGGTTGATCTTAAATTGCTGATTGATCTTTATTTTAAAACAATAGATCCTACAACTCTGGACAAACAGGGAAATGACAGAGGAAATCAGTACAGAACCGGTATTTATTTCACGAATAAAGAAGATGAAACTTTAGTGAAAAATGAAGTTCTGAAACTGGCTAAAAATTATTCTCAGCCTATAGTTGTGGAAACGGTAGCATTGAAAAATTTCTATAAAGCAGAAGATTATCATCAGGATTATCTGGATAAAAATCCGGGAGGGTATTGTCATATTGAGCCGGGACTTTTTGAAATGGCTAAAAATGCAAACCCGCTTCCCAAAGCAAAATATCAGAAGCAGGATAAAAAAGTTTTAAAAGATAAACTGACTGCAGAACAATATAATGTAACGCAGGAAAACGCAACGGAAAGACCTTTCCAAAATGAATACTGGAACGAAACACGTGAGGGAATCTATGTAGATATCACGACTGGTGAACCATTATTTATTTCTACCGACAAGTTTGAATCCGGTTGCGGATGGCCAAGCTTTTCAAAACCGATTACCAAAAAGCTGATCGATGAGAAAATGGACAAAACTGCCGGAATGGTAAGAGTGGAAGTAAGAAGTAAAACGGGAGATGCCCACCTTGGGCACGTTTTCACAGATGGCCCTACGGATAAAGGAGGTCTTAGATACTGTATCAACAGTGCTTCGCTAAAGTTTATCCCAAAAGCTGAGATGGAGAAAAAAGGCTACGGAGATTATATCTCTCTGCTGGATAAAAAGTAATATGAAGGAGAGACCGCCGAAAGGCGGTCTTTTTTGTTGGTATGAAACAAAGCTGGTACTTAAAATCTTGCTGAAAATCTTTGATTTGCTCACGCCTTAAAATATTCTCAGTTTCAATCGTGCCTTGTGTCTTTGCGATTTTCCAACAAAAAAATAACATAATAAACGGATGTTGAAAATTTCACGCAGATTTCACTGATAACGCAGATTTTAATAATGCACTTGAAATCTCTCCTTAATACTAAGCATTGAGATATTCACCAGGAATAAAAATCCGAACATGATATAAAATGCCTCTTTAGGAAGTTGAGCTATCTGATATTGAAACTTTTGAAACCCTTTAAAATAATGTTCTTCCGGAAAATCGCGGCCTATATTCCCGCACTTGTCACTCAGTGCAGCGAATAATTCTTTGGCGCTTGGGTCATTATATTCTTGGCTGACAAAAAAGTGCCATGTCTTTTCCACATCAAGCGTATAGGTAAATTGTCCTGCAAGTTCTATATCATTAAGCAATGCAATAAGATCACTGTAGTTATTGTGGCCATCCAGAATGAATTCAATACCTGAATTTTTCTCATTCCTTTTCTGTAAATTCCTGATTTCAGCAACGTATAAATTTGTATTTTCCTTTGCTGTATTGGGAGTTACTTTTATTTTTTTATAATTCCAGTTTCTGTAAGGTTCAAAGCTTAAATAGGACTTTTCGCCTTCTGCTTTTGCTTTTGCAGGAAGCCAAATATCAATAGCATTAAAATTCACTTCTTCAAACTTCCGGTTTCCATAATACCAAAACAGCAGTGGAATTAATACAGCACTGATCAAGCCCGGAAAGTAATAGATCTTTTTCATGCGATTATTTTTTTTTGGGTTTGAAGGTTTTCTTTAATACTGAACATGGATATATTCAGGAAAAGCAGAAAGCTGAAGATGATATAATATGACTGTTTAGGTAGGTCGAGAAGGTATTTCAGTTTTTCCACGCCTTTATAGTTGTCATTCATCCTGTAAAAGACAGTAGCATCTCTGGTTCCACAGTTTAGCCTATGGATTTTTTCAGCGACATTCGAATCTTTATAAAAATGAAGTGCAAAAAAATGATTGGTTTTTTCCAGATCAACCCCATAGCTATCCTGGCCGGCAAGTTGCATAGCGTCAATTAACGATATAAAATCCTGATAATTATTGCGGTCATCAATGATAAATTCAATACCAGTTTCTTTTCCATTTCTTTCCTGAAGTTTCTTCAGTTCTGAAACATAGAATTTCTGGTTTTGAAAGGCTGTATTGGGCTTTACAATGATTTTTTGATAATTCCAGTCTCTGTAAGGTTCAAAAGAATTATCTATATCTGGATTGTATCTGTGTTTGGCAGGAAGTCCCAGGTCTATGACGGTGTATTGTGGTTGCACCCTCTGGTTCCCGTAGTACCAGAACAATACCGGAATAAGGACAGCACTGATCAATCCCGGGAAATAATACATTTTTTTCATTCCTGTCATTTTGATAAAATTAATAAAAAATCGAATATCCAAATGATCAAACCCTATTTTTAACATTCTACAGGTAAACAAAAGAATAAAAAAAGTGATCCAAAGGACCACTTCATTTTTAAATCAATTCAATCATTCAATGTTTAAATCTTTAAATCTTTAAATTTTTAAATCTTTAAATATTAGATTTTTACCAATCCCTTTTTCTCAAGATCCAGTAAGACCCGAAAATAAAGATCACAGACCAGATGATACACACAATCATACTTTCTGTGGGATAATGAGCTTCATATTTTACCCCCATAACTTTCAGCATATTCAGTCGCATTAGTGGATTAGGAATAAGATTAGACATACTTTCTAACGGTAAAAGACTGGTAATGAAAAAGTCGTTTTCCAATACGGCTTTTCTCTGTTCACTTTGCATTCCTGTTAGTTTCTGGTAAGCTTCCAGACCTGCTAAAATCTTTTCTACCACCCAGTATGTAAAGAAACCAAGAAATACAAACATCGATTTTCTCAGTAATACGGAAAGGAACATCAGAAACGAGAAGAATGTAAACAGCTTCACAAAATAGTTCCCGATAAAATAAACCTCTGCATATATTTTTGAATCATCAGTTACTTTAGAATACTGGTGTCCCAAAAACATGGCGAGGATAAACACAATCAGTGTGGAAACTGTTGTGAAGATTGTGATCGTTAGAAGCTTTGATCCTATGAATTCTTTTCTGCTAAGGCCGTCAATCGTGTTTTGTTTGAACATCCGGTTGGTGAATTCCTGCGAAATAGAAAATACAATGATCAGTCCAAGGAAGATCTTCAGCAAAGCGACAATCCATGTTGTAAAGTTCCAGATCTCCGGGAAATTGTAGATTCCCTGTTCCTTTAAGTTGACAGTACCTCCGAAAATATTCAGATCTACCAGTCCGATGAAAAGAAGAGCGATCAGAATGGCAAAATACATGATGGTGAAAACCTTGAACGGTCTGTAGTTCAGATTTTTATAATATTCTAGTTTTAATAGTTTAAGCATGGGTATTCGTGTTTTTTACAAGTTCAAGGAATTGAGATTCTAGAGACAGTTTTTTCTTCGTCAGATGAGACAGAAAAATTCCCTTTTCAGCAAGCTTTTGATTTAAAGCCGAAGCAGATATGGAAGCATCTTCCCGGATCTGAGCTTTGATGATCTCACCGTCAGCTTTCACAGCAGTGAACCACTGAAGTTCTTCCAAAGCGCTTAACAGCAAAGTATTGTTATCTGCCTTTAATTCAAAATATCCGTTATTCGCAGTCATTTCATCCACTCTTCCGCAATAGATGGAATTTCCTTCCTTCAATACGATCACATGGCTGCATATTTTTTCAATTTCGTCCAGAAGGTGGCTGGCAATGATAATAGTAATGCCCTGTTTAGCGATATTACTTATGATATCACGAATCTGGATTATTCCTTCCGGATCCAAACCATTCGTTGGCTCGTCCAGAATCATCACCTCAGGATTGTTCAGCATGGCTGAAGCGATGGCAAGACGCTGTTTCATCCCCAGAGAATAGGTTTTGAATGCATCATTTTTTCTTTCAAAAAGACCCACCGTTTTCAGAACTTCTGCAATTCTGCTGTAGGGGGTTTCTTTGATCTCAGCTACGATTTTAAGATTCGTTTCGGCATCCAGATAAGGGTAAAAATTAGGCTGTTCAATGATGGCACCTATTTTTTTCAGTGTATCAGGCTCAGTTCCTTTCTTCCCAAACCAGTACCAGTCGCCGCTGGTAGGATTGATGGTAGAGAGAAGCATCCCAAATGTAGTAGATTTTCCGCTTCCGTTAGGTCCCAGCAAGCCATAGACATTTCCTCTTTCTACATCAAAGGAGATATTATTGACAACCGTTCTCTTGAATTTTTTAGTCAAATTCTTTACTGACAAAATTTTTTCCATGTAATTTGTTTTACATAGTAGTAGTCTATGTAATTAACAGAATGTTACAGCATCTGAGTTTTTTTAACAGATATTTTTATTCGAGGTCATCAGATTCGATGTAACAAGATTCACAATATCATTGTTTTATGGATGTAACTATTTTTATTTAATACAGACCTATTGAAGAATCATCACATCAAAAAATATAACTATGAAAATTATTAAATGGACGAAGCGTATTCTTATGGCGCTTCTTTTAGTCATTATTTTACTCTTGATTACAGGATTTGCTTTTGAAAAGATATCCCGTGCAAGGGCTGAAAAAATCAAACCGGACGGTGAGTTTGCAGAAGTGGAAAATCATAAAATGCATTATCTGAAGGAAGGAACAGGCGGTCCGACGGTTGTTTTTGAAACCGCTTTTGATCCTGCAGGCCATCTGCAATGGTATCATATCCAGAAAGATCTTCCAAAAACTTACACCACTTTTTCCTACGACAGATCCGGAATTTTGTGGAGTGAGCGGGGAATGAATCCCAAAACAGGTGAGAAAATAGCTGAAGAACTCCATGCATTGTTAGAGAAGTCCAATGCACCGAAACCCTATATTCTGGTCGGACATTCTTTTGGAGGAATGCTGACGAGGTTTTTCGTTCAAAAATATCCACAGGATGTGGCAGGCGTAATATTGGTAGATAGTCAGTATCCGGCTGATGAGAAATTTCTTTCCCCTGAAATGTATAAAATGGTGAATCAGGGTCTTCCAGGAGGATTTTTGAAGTTCGCAAATACCTTTGGAGCAGCCAGACTGATGTTTAAAAATATGTTTCCGTTAGGAGAACAGTATAAATACCAAAATTCATTGATGCCTGCACTGCTTTACAAAAGTGCCGATGCAACCCTGGAAGAGCAGGATCACATGAAATCCATAAAAAAAGAAGCCGCAGCTATTAATTCTTTTGGCTCGATTCCGTTGTACGTGATCACGGCAGGCGATAAGACCAGATACGATACTTTTATTAAAGAGCAGAAATTAAAAAACGAAATGCTTGGCGCATGGGATAAAATGCAGAAAGATTTGCTGAATTTATCTACCGACAGCAAACAAATTGTAGTCCCAACAAGCGGCCATTACATCAATCAGGATCAACCGAAGATCATAGAAGAAGTTGTGAATGAAATGGTTAAAAAAGTCACAACCGAATAGCGAAATTTCAGGCTAAGGCAAAGGTTTAGATTAATAAATGTGAAAGGTCAATTTTGCTTCGCAAGTGAATGGTGAATTTAAAAACCAAGATGTCAGACGTCAGATTTCATACAGCAGATTGTTAACTCAATAACTACAAACTAGCAACCGAATCAAGTAACCAGCAACAGACAACATTATCCAGACCCAATTTACGCTAAGACTCTGGAACTCTCTCACCCTCAAAACCATATCCCGGATCATCAATTTTACCATATTTTCAATAGATGTTCAAAATTTAAATATTAAATTTGATAGAATTAATCGTTTGTTTATGAAGTTAATTGAATTAGCGAAGGAGCTGAATGTTTCTGCAGAAGCCATCAAACAGTTTATCCAGGATTTTGATCTGGAGCTGGGAGTCTGCATCAGTACCAACTTTGAAGTGAAGAAAGATTTCGAGAAGTTTGCCCGCGAAAATCTGGATTTTTTAAAGCTTTATGAAAAAGATCTGGACAAAAATAAAACCTTGGAACAGATCGCTGAGGTAATCAACCAGCCGAAGGAAAAAGTAGAAGAAGCGATCAAAGAAACCAATCCCAATATTTTTGATAACGGTTTTTTCCGTTCATCCATCTCAAGTTACGGCATTGATAATAAACTCGGTGGCAACTATCAGTTTGTCTACGATTATTTTGGACATAAAACCAGTCTGATGCATCGGGATTTTATCGGGTACAGAGATTTATTTTTCTATATATCGGCAGTTTTGGAACCATTCCTGAATCCTCAGCAGATCAAAGACTGGGGAATTCATAAACCGGCGGGGATTATTCTTTACGGGCCCCCGGGAAGCGGAAAGATTTTCTGGGCAACCAAAATTGCTGAAATTATCGGATACAAGTTCAAGGAAGTTAAAAAACATTATCTGGGAACCTCTTTTATTGATGGGAACCCAACCAACTTTACTGATTTTCTGGTTACGATGATGAAAGAAGAAAAAGTACTTCTTTTCCTTGATGATTTTGACGAAATTATGATGGAACGAAAAGCAGAAACAGATCTGGCTTCCTGTAATCTTGAAACCCAGGAACTGATTCTGCACTATATCGGAAAATTTGAAAAAGAAGAACTCCTTATGGTCGGTTCCGCCAATTCTGTTTCGGAAATCGATGAAGAAATTCTTGCTCCGGGAAGATTTGATGTGATGATTCCTGTATTTCCGCCCAATGCCGCAGAACGGTCGGAAATCATTTTATATGCGATGACCAGAGGGCTTGAAGAAGATTCACTTCTCTATAAAATCCTTAAAAAGAACAAAGCGGATAAAGTTCCGTTCTGGCATGAGATTTCGGCTAAAATGAAAGCATTTAGCAATACCATGCTGATCGATTTCACCCAAAGTCTTAAAAAACGTCTTAAAAATCAGTACCAGAGAACAAAAAATGAAAACCTCAAGATTGATCAGGTTCTTTTGAATGCTGCTCTAAGAGATGCGGGTGGAAAACTTACAGAAGAATATCTGGATCAGGTAGCGAGATTTCTGGGAGATGCCATTATCAATAATTTCGATGAATTCAGGTTCAGAATCCAGGCCCTGAAAAAAGAACTGGAAACCTATAAAGTAGTGGAAGAACCGAGAAGAGAGATTGGGTTTCATCATAATGGGGAAGAGGGAAATGGTGGAGCACAGGGGTAATGTGGGTTGATAGTTTGAGTGTGGGAGGGTTTTAGAGTATAAGAGTCTTGGAGTTGGTAAGAGGTTTGGGGTGCGAGTTTTCGGGATTCGGGGTTTGAGAGTATAGCATTCAAATAATAATCTTAATCTCAGTCTAAACCTTGTCTCAATCTTGATCTGAAATCTGGCATCTAAAAACAAAAATTACTCATGAACAGCATTTGGGAACTTGAAACCTTTTACAGAAAAAGAGATATCGTTATTATCGGGTCTGGATTTTCCGGGCTTTGGACAGCGCTATCTATTAAGGAAAAATATCCTGAAAAATCGGTTTTAATTATTGAAAGAAATACGGTTCCACTGGGAGCTTCAACCCGCAATGCCGGATTTGCCTGTTTTGGAAGCCTTACGGAAGTCATTGCTGATTCTGAGAAAATGGGCTGGGAGAAGACACTGGAACTCGTAAAGATGAGATTTGAAGGCCTTCAGAAGATCAGAAGATATTTTAAAAACAGTGAAATTGATTTTGAGCTGAACGGTGGCTATGAAATTTTAAATAATGATGAACCTTTACAGCAGCTTGATGTGGTTAATGAGAAGCTAAAGCAAATAACCGGTCTTGATAAAACTTATGTTCTGAAGCAGGAGAAGATCGAAGAATTCGGTCTCGGAAAATCTGAATTTCTGATAGAAAATCCATGTGAAGGGAGTCTGCATTCCGGGAAACTATTGCAAAAACTTTTGGATAAATGCTATGAGTTGAAAGTAGAGTTTCTTTTCGGAACAGAAGTGAAAAATATTGATGAACATGCTGAAGAAATAAATATTCACCTTTCGGAAGCGCTTTCTGTAAAGGCTGAGAAGATGATTTACTGTACGAATGCTTTCAGTTCGAAATTTCTTGAAAAAGAAGAAATCATTCCTGCACGAGGACAAATCCTTTTAACGGAACCTATTGAAGATTTAAAACTCAGAGGAACGTTCCACTATGATGAAGGGTTTTATTATTTCAGAAATCTCGGAAACAGAATATTGCTTGGCGGTGGCCGGAATCAGGATTTTAAAACAGAAGAAACCACCAGTTTTGAAACCACGGAATTTTTACAGAACCATCTGGAATACTTTTTAAGAGAAGTTATTCTGCCGGATCAAGATGTTAAAATCTCTCTTCGCTGGTCAGGAATTATGGCCATGGGTTCCGAAAAAACACCGATTGTAAAACAACTTTCAAACCGGCAATTTTGCGCAGTAAGGCTCTCCGGAATGGGAGTGGCACTGGCTCCTAAAATAGGGGAGATGGTGACTGAGATGATTTGAGGTAATAGATTTCAGATATTAGACATCAGATTTCAGACTAAGGCTGAGAAAAAGGTTTAGACTGAGATTAAGATGATTATTTGATGGCTATCAAACTCTAAAACTCTCCTGCACTCAAACTCTCAGACTCTCAAAGGCTCTTACTCTCAAACCCGAAAAATTCCGTATTTTTGTATAAAATAAAAATTTCGTGATCAACAACGACCAGATAAAAGAAGTTCAGTCTAGAATTACAGACCTATATAAATACCTTCAGATCGAAAAAAAGAAGATAGAAATAGCAAATGATGATGAAAAAACCGCCGCTCCTGAATTTTGGGATGCTCCCAAGGAAGCAGAAGTTTTTCTGAAGCAGCTTCGTTCCAAAAAGAGATGGGTGGAAGACTATGAGGAGATCAGTACCCAGTTCGAAGACCTGCAGGTATTGGCTGAATTTGCCAAAGAAGATCCGGACTCCGAAAAAGAGCTGGATGAAACATTTCCCAAGCTTGTCGAAAAAATAGAAGACCTTGAGTTCAAAAATATGCTTTCCAATGAAGGGGATGAGCTTTCTGCAGTTCTTCAGATCACTGCGGGAGCAGGAGGTACGGAAAGTTGTGACTGGGCATCAATGCTGATGAGAATGTACACGATGTGGGCTGAAAAGCAGGGGTATAAAATCCGTGAGCTTAACTATCAGGAAGGAGATGTAGCCGGTGTGAAAACCGTTACCCTTGAAATTGACGGGGAGTATGCCTTCGGATATCTGAAAGGAGAGAACGGTGTACACAGACTGGTAAGGATTTCACCTTTTGACAGTAATGCAAAACGTCATACCAGCTTCGTTTCGGTATATGTTTATCCTTTGGTGGATGATACTATTGAGATTAACATTAATCCGGCTGATATTTCATTTGAAACGATGAGATCTTCCGGAGCTGGAGGCCAGAACGTTAACAAAGTAGAAACAGCTGTACGTCTTCGTCACGCACCAACCGGAATTATCATTGAAAACTCCGAATCCCGTTCCCAGCTTCAGAACAAGGAAAAAGCCATGCAACTCCTTCGTTCCAGACTTTATGAAATGGAGCTCGAAGCGCGTATGAAAGCCAGAACAGAGATCGAGGCCAACAAGATGAAAATAGAGTGGGGAAGCCAGATCAGAAACTACGTGATGCATCCATATAAATTGGTAAAAGATGTTCGTTCTGCTCATGAAACTTCAGATGTGGATTCTGTGATGAACGGAAATATCACTCCATTCCTGAAAGCCTTTCTGATGGCCGATGGGACGGCTGTTTCAGACGATGACCTGGACTTGTAAAATATCATGTCCCTATTTTAGTTAAAAACTTATAATTAATTTTTGTTTAAGACATTTTACGCTTACTTTTGTTGTTAATCGTTATATATGGAAGATTTCAATAGCTGGAGAGATTTACTGAACCCCGAGTTTTACATTAAAATGGGTGGGTTCTGGCTTATTTTATTTATTGTTTTTGCTGAAACAGGTCTTTTCGTGGGATTTTTCCTGCCTGGTGATTCATTACTGTTCGTGTCGGGAATTTATGCCGTTGAAATCATCAAAGAGACTTTTGGCTCTACAGGGAGCGATTTCTTAGATACTACTATTCTCGCTTCATGTGTGGCACTTGCTGCCATTATCGGAAATGAGGTAGGATATTATTTTGGAGTGAAAACTGGTCCGGCTCTGTATAAGAAGCAAGATACCATGCTTTTTAAGAAAAAATACCTTTATCAGGCGCATGACTTTTTTGAAAAACACGGTGCGCTGGCCATCATTATGGCGAGATTTTTACCGGTGGTGAGAACCTTTACTCCAATTGTTGCAGGTATTGTAAAGATGGACAAGAAAGAATTCTTAAGAGATAATGTAATCGGAGCTGTCCTTTGGTCATTCATTTTGATTTTTGCAGGGCATTATCTTGACAAATTATTCCAGGAGCAGTTCGGGATCAATTTAAAAGAGAAACTGGAGCTGATCATTATTATCATCGTTCTGGTAACAACGCTTCCGGTGATCTTCAAGTTTGTATTTGGTAAAAAAGAAGACCATTCGAAATACGAAAACAAAGATTTAGATTAAGAAAATCAAACAATCATATCAATAACCTGCTTTCCGGCAGGTTATTTTTTTATCCATTCCAGTATGTTGGGGTAAATGATTCTGTCCCTTTTTATCCTGCTGAAAAACCTTGGAACATGGCCTGTTCTTTTCATAAAGATTAGCTTATGGGGAACGTTCTGCTTCGTGAGGGCAGAATCCATAGACAATCCCTGGTGTTGGTTAACCAGGAAATCATTATTTCCCTGAAAAAGCAGGGTAGGAACATTGGATATATTCGCAATCGGACTGGCTTCCTTAAAGGCTTCAGATATATTTTTCCGGTCAAATTTCTCTCCCACTACTTTCTGAAAAGTAGGAGAAGTATATTTTGAATAGAATGAATTAAGATATTCCGGGCTGTAAAAATCTGTCGGCCCGCTCAGGGAAATAATCTTTTTGATCTGTTCCGGATGTCGGTAGCCATAGAGTAGAGCAAGATGTCCGCCGGCGCTTTCCCCGAGAAGGATATAATTGTTTGGTTTCAATTCTGCTTTTTCGGCCAGAGAATTAAACTTTTCAATAGTATATCCAATATCTTCCAGCTGTTGTTTATAAGTGATGTTCTTCTGCTTTGAAACAAGCCTGTAGTTCATATTAATACTTGGAATCTTCTGTTCAAAAAGCATTTTCTGAATTTTGATCATATGCTCTTTCTTTCCAAGAGTCCAGGCCCCACCATGTACGATAAGGACTACAGGAGCATCTTTGGCATAATCCAGCGGAAGGAAAACATCCATTTTCTGTCTTTTGTGCTCGCCGTATTTTAGGTTGTAAATTTTCTGCTGGCCACCGGTACCTACCCAGACCCTGAATTTTGTATTACAGGACTGCAGCAGGAAGCTGAGGCATCCTATGATGAAAAAATGGTATCTGATAATGAGCTTTTTCATTACTTAAATTTAAGGAAAAATTACGGTTTGAGAGTGAAAGGGTGTTAGAGTTTCGGGGTACGGGATTCGGGTTTGGAGAATGTTGTCAGTTGCTGGTTGCTAGTTCGTAGTTACTAAGTTAATAACCTGGTGTCTGAAATCTGACGTCTGGCATCTTCGTTTTTAAAATTCACCATTGACTTGCGAAGCAAAATTCACCATTCACCTCTATCTTAGAGCTTTTCCGCCGTTTTAGAAGAAAGTCCTTTTTTGATTATGATAACATCTTTTTCTCCTTTTTTAAAGATAAAAGAAATTTCCGTATCATCATCCTGAAGGAAAAATACATCATCTTTTTCAGCCAGCATTCTTACCTTGGGATCATTATTGTTCTGAATAAAAAGCTGACCGTTTTCGTTCAGAATATGAATAATGTTATCATCTGAAAGTGCATAATTACCCACATATTTTTTAAGGACATCAGCATTCAAAGTGACTTCTTTCTTAGGCAGCGGAAGCGTGTAAGGCTGTCCTAATAGAGCTGCTAAAATCGTATTTCCGGCTTTCTCCAGTTTTTTACTCGTGATATTGTTGAGCAGTATAATGCAGAGATCCTCATCGGGAAGCATCGCAAAATAACTTGTGGAACCCTCTATATTTCCACCGTGATTGATCAGCTTTTTTCCATAAAGATCATCAATGAACCAACCGTAAGCGTAGCCACTCAGATAAGGGGTGGTCGCTTTTTTAAATGACTTTTTGGAAACAATGGTATAATCTCTTAAGCCTTTATAATACTTGTAAAGATCTTCAGCGGTACTGTAAATCTGCCCTGCAGGGCCGGTTAATGTGGGATTCCATATTTCTGTTTTGTCCTGCTTCGTTTTTGAAATGTAGGAATAGGGAATTGTTTTGTACTGGCTTTTCAAAGCAAGATAATCAAAACCGGTATGGGTCATTTTCAGAGGATTTAAGATTATTTTTCTTACAGCGTCTTCATAAGAAAGTCCCGTCACTTTTTCAATGATTACACCCAGTAATATATATCCGGAATTGGTATACGAAAATTGAGTACCGGGTTCAAAATCCAAAGGTTCATCTTTAAAAAAAGAGATTTCTTTTGTTTTGCTGATAGCTTCTCCGGTATGAAGCAGACGGAAATATTCCTTATTTCGCAAGGCTTCGTAAATTCCTGAGGTGTGGTTGAGAAGATGCTCAATGGTAATTTCATTCCCCCTCGGATAATCCGGAATAAGTTTAGAAACCGGGTCTTTCACAGAGAGTTTTCCTTTTTCGCTGAGCTTTACAATGGTTAAGGCCGTGAAAGATTTGGTCAAAGAAGCGATCTGATATATACTTTTGTCCTGATTGGGTATCTTTTTCTCTGCATTTTGCCAGCCATAAGACTTTTCAAAAACTGTTTTATCCTGATAATGCACCAAAGCCGTTCCGTTGAATTTATTGATAGCTGCAAACGCTTGTATAATACTGTCTATTTCCTTCTTTTGTTTCTGGTTAATATCGCTGACATTAGGCTTGGCCTGAGCTTTTAAAGGAGAGCTGATTGTACTGAACATAAAAATCATACATCCTAAAACGAAAATATAAGATTGATGGTGCATGGTATCTGGTTTTAAAAAACGGTTAAAAGTAAGCAGACTTTTGCTTACATCAACGGTCCGTCCGCAGAAAATATTTAAAATTAATATCCAGAAACAAATAAAAATAGATTTTAATAATTATTTTTGCCCAACTTAACATATATTAAAAAAACATTAAAATAATATGGCATCTGGTTTTTTTGCAATTTTAGATGATATCGCGGCGCTGATGGATGATGTAGCTGTTACAAGTAAAATAGCCACACAGAGAACAGCAGGTATTCTGGGCGATGACCTGGCTGTGAATGCAGAGAAAGCTACGGGTTTCCTCTCTTCACGGGAAATTCCGGTTCTGTGGGCCATTACAAAAGGCTCCTTTATCAATAAACTGATTATTCTTCCTGTGGTGTTCCTTCTCAACTGGCTCTATGCTCCTGCCATCAACTATGTGCTGATTTTGGGCGGATTATATCTGGCATTTGAAGGTGTTGAAAAAATTATAGAATTTCTTTTTCACCGGGATAAAAAAGGTCACGAAGTGGTAGAAGAAATTGTAGAAGACGAAAAGAGTGCTGAAGAAATAGAAAAAGCAAAGGTAAAATCGGCCATCACCACAGATTTTATTTTATCTGTTGAGATTGTGATCATTGCTTTGGGAACCGTTTTGGAAGAGAGTCATCCTTTCATTACCCAGATTTTGGTAACGAGTCTGGTTGCTTTTATAGCTACGGTGGGCGTATACGGAATTGTTGCTTTGATCGTAAGAATGGATGATGCAGGATTCAAATTGATCAAGAAGAGTAATGACAAAGGCTTCTTTGGAAAGCTTGGACACTTTTTGGTGAATGCTTTACCGGTTGTGATTAAAGCTTTGGGAGTGATAGGTACCATTGCTTTGATTATGGTAGCCGGCGGTATTTTTGCACACAGAATAGAATTTCTTCACCATGTTTTACCTTCCTGGTCTTCTAATGAGCTGCTTACTATTTTTAAAGAAATTATCTTGGGACTTATAGGAGGCTTATTTGCAGTAGCACTTTTTACAATAGGAAAAGGGGCTGTTTCTCTGGTCAAGAAGAAATAAAAAAATAAAAGAATTAAATTTAAATATTCAAAAAAGCCTGTACTCAAATATGAATGCAGGCTTTTTTATATTATTTTTTGAGATTTGCCTGGATTAATTCAATGATGGTTACCGACTTTGTTCCAAACATATCTTTTACCCAGAATTCTGATACTTTTTGCCGCTCAAGGATTAAAAAAAGTGCCAGACCTTCTTCCTGTGACCACCATCTTCCATTTCTTCTGATTCCCTTTATGGCTGTTTCTTGATCTGTTTTACCTCCTTGAGGGTGAATCAGCCATAAATACATTGAATATTGTCCTAGACCTTCCATAGTAAGAAACAGATCGTCCATTGCAGCGAGGGTCTTATATTTCCCTTTTAAATATTTTTTTTGCCTTTTATTCATTAGATTCAAGCCTTTTAATAGCTCTTCCTGATGAAGTTCTTTATCAGAAATACTATTATAGAAGCTACTTACTTCAGCATTAAACAGATCAACATATTCTTTATTTTGACTGAAAATATTCTGAAGCATATCATCATTGGTATTAACCCCGAAATCATGCTCCTTTTCATATTGGGTAATTTTTATTCCAAAATTCAGCATTTGTTGCGAATGGGAAAATTCATGAAGGAATACCCCGGTGATTAAATTGTCCAATCCGAGTTCCTTGCTTTCTACACCTGCTTTTTTCCAGAAACTGGGAAGAGGCATGACGAAAAAAGAATGATGTGCTGTACCGGGAATCTCGGAAGCATAAGAAGTAATGCCTACCGGAATAGAATTTTTGTCGGGTAGAGTAATTTTGCCATGGTGAAGGGCCTTTTTCCAGTTTAGTTTTAAATTTAAAAGGCTGGGTCCATTAATAGTTTCCCCTTTATTTATAGTAACTGTAGACGTTGAATACACATAGTTTTCATCAAAGAATACAAATTCTACAGGCGTTATGGTATCAATTTTATAAATATTCTGATAAACCAATATCCATGCGGAAAACCAATCGGTCACTGTCTTGTGAAACTCTTCATTCGGAGTGTTCTGTCCAAATGCTTTGACCTGGAAAATAAGAAGTACCAGAAAAAAGTATATTTTCTTCATAAGTGTTGGATTGTGTGATAAGCCAATATACAAAATATTACTATAAAGACAGAGTCCATAATTCCGGTTATTGATGAAGATAAAATCAACCCCATAAAAACAAAAAAGTCGGAAGAAAAATCTTCCGACAATAACTGCCATGAGGCCTTATAATATATCTTAGTTGAATAAATCTTTCACTTTATCAAAGAAAGTTTTTTCTTTTCCGGAAGGTTCTGCAACCATTTCTCCGCTTGACATCTGCTTTTCAAAGAAATCTTTCTGATCCTTTGTCAGTTTTTGGGGTGTCCATACATTGATATGGATGAACATATCACCTTTTCCATAGCTGTCGATGCTAGGAAGGCCCTTTCCTGCCAGTCTGAGGATCTTCCCGGACTGTGTCCCCGGATCAATGGTAATTTTCACCTTACCACCTACTGTAGACACTTCTTTCTTAGTTCCTAAAGCGGCTTCTGCAAATGAAATATATAATTCCTGGTGAAGATTGTCACCTTCTCTCTTGATTGTTTTATCTACTTCCTCTTCAATGATCACCAATAAATCACCCGGAATTCCTCCGAATGGCGCATCATTTCCTTTTCCTCTTACGTTAAGCTGAATGCCGTCTCTCGCACCCGCCGGAATATTGATAGAGATTTCCTCTTCATCTTTGATCAGTCCCTGTGCATTGGCTCCTGCTGGAATTTTATCGGCTACTTTCCCGATTCCCTGACAGGTTCCACAGGTAGTCTGCGTCTGCATTTGTCCGAACATCGTATTCATAACCTTTAACTGAACACCGGAACCGTTACAGGTAGGACAAACTTTTGAAGTGGCACCTTCCGCCATCTTCATTTTTTTTACTTTGATGGTTTTCTGCGTTCCGTTCACCATTTCCTCAAGGTTCAGCTTGATTCTGATTCTTAAATTAGAACCTTTCACCTGCTGGCGTCCTCCGCCACCACCGCCAAAACCACCGAAGCCTCCGCCTCCGAAAATATCTCCAAACTGGCTGAAAATATCTTCCATGTTCATTCCGCCGCCGAAGCCACCGCCTCCAAAGCCACCATTTCCGCCCATTCCGGCATGACCGAACTGGTCGTATCTTGCACGTTTCTGGTCGTCGCTCAGTACTTCATACGCTTCTGCAGCTTCTTTAAATTTTTCCTCAGCCTCTTTATCACCGGGATTTTTATCCGGGTGAAATTTGATCGCCATTTTTCGGTATGATTTCTTTATCTCTTCGGCCGATGCAGATTTACTGATCTCAAGAACTTCGTAATAATCTCTTTTTGACATATTCTTATAATTGATTATTGATAAATGATAATTGACGCCTATTGCTTATGGTTTAAAACCCGCTGTCAATCAATTATCTATCACCATTTATCATTTATTTACTATTAGTTTCCTGTTACTACTTTTGCAAAACGGATCACTTTATCACTTAAAGTATATCCTGTTTCAATAACATCTACGATTTTGCCTTTTAGATCTTCCGATGGTGCAGGAATCTGTGTAATCGCCTCGTGGAAGTCTACATTGAAGGTATCACCTGCTCTTACTTCCATCGCTTTTAAGCCTTTTTCAGTAAGTCTGTTCTTAAATTTCTGATAGATCAGTTCTACACCCTGAAGGTCAGCTGAATTTCCGTTTTTAGCAATTTCTTTTAAAGCTCTTTCGAAGTCATCAAGAATACCCAGCATTGAAATCATCATATCCTGATTGGCATACTGGAAGAATTCCATCTTCTCTTTTGCCGTTCTTTTTTTATAATTTTCGAATTCAGCGTACAACCTGATGTAACGGTCTTTTTCTTCTGCCAAAAGTTCCTCTGGAGAAGGTTTTACTGTCACATTTTCCTCAGCTGCCACTTCGTTCTGAACGTTGTTCTCTTCCTGATTATTGATGCTTTCTTCGTTAATATCCTGATTTTCCATAATTCAATATTTATTTAAATAGTTGTTTGACAAAGAACCTGCCAAATAGAAAATATGGACATTAAGGCAGAAAAGGGAATGAGGAATTGGCTGTGAATGGTCAATTTTGCTGGGAAAGCCAGAGAAGATTGTGAAATGTCAATTTTACGTCACAAGTCAATAGTGAATTGTGGAGGATGAAAATTCACAATTCACTATTGACGATTCTCCATTCACTTTTCTACCCTGCGAATGTCTGGTACAATAGGTATAAATTCAGTACAATAATAACCACGGAAATAATCCAGACACTAACTTTTAAAATAGGTTTATTCACGAATTCTCCCATTTTGGCTTTATCATTGGTGAACATCACCAAAGGAACTACCGCAAAACTCAGCTGCATGGATAGGATCACCTGGCTTAAAACCAGTAAGTCTGTAGTTCCCTGCTCTCCATAGATGATCGCAACTATTAAAGCCGGAATGACAGCAATCAGCCTTGTGATTAACCTTCTTAACCATGGTTTCAAACGAATATTTAAAAATCCTTCCATAACGATCTGTCCTGCAAGTGTGCCGGTAAGCGTTGAATTTTGTCCTGATGCCAGCAAGGCAATTGCAAAAGCAATACTTGCCATAGAAGCTCCCAGAATAGGAGTCAGCATTTTGTAGGCGTCATGAATATCCGCTACATGCTTATTTCCTGTAGTATGGAACGTGGCGGCGGCAAGAATAAGAATGGCTGCATTGATGAAGAAAGCCAGCATCAGGGAAACCGTACTGTCTAAAGTGGCGAACTTGATCGCTTCCTTTTTTCCTTCCTTATCGCGCGGATAATCTCTGGTCTGGACAATACTGCTGTGCAGGTATAAGTTGTGGGGCATTACAGTGGCTCCCAAAATCCCGATAGCGATATAGAGCATTGCCGGGTTTTGGATGATCTCTTTCTGGGGAACAAGTCCTCCAAGTATTTCATTAAAAGCAGGCTGTGAAATCACAATTTCATAGATAAAACACGCCAGAATGATAAAAATAAGTCCGCCTACAATACTTTCTATCCATCGGAAACCTTTGGCCTGAAGCAAAAGAATAATCAGAACATCTACAGTTGTGATCACAATTCCCCAGGTTAGTGGAATATGAAATAAGAGATTTAAGGCAATAGCTGAACCTATCACCTCTGCGAGATCACACGCGGCGATGGCTATTTCACAGAAAACCCACAGGATAAAATTGGTGGTAGGGCTGAAGTGGTCACGGCAAGCCTGCGCGAGATCCCTTTCTGCAACAACACCCAATTTTACGGACAGGTGCTGCAAAACCATGGCGAAAATATTTGAAATAAGAATCACCGAAAGCAGGGTATATCCGAATTGAGCTCCTCCCGCAATATCGGTAGCCCAGTTTCCCGGATCCATATATCCTACGGCAATCATCAGTCCCGGACCTGCAAATGCAAGATACTTTCTCCAGAAAGAACCTTTTCTGGGAACTTTTATGGAGGAATATACCTCAGGCAGGGAATGGGAAGTTTTATCTTTACGCCAGGCGTTATTTAAATTGAAATTCATAAATGTTAGAAATGACTAACAAATTTACTTAAATAAATGTAAATACGAAAGTCGGTGACAAAAAAATCCCGAAAACTAATTTCCGGGATCCTATTTTTAAAGATTCTAAAGATCTATTTTGCAAATCTTACAGCCATTTTTCTGTCTGCAGCTCTTTCTGCATCAGAAGCTTTAGCATCTACTTTAGCATATTTGCTTCCGTAGCCTTCTGCTTCCAGAACCTGAGCTCCAACGCCGGCTTTCGCTAAGGCACCTTTGATAAATTCAGCTCTTGATTTAGACAATTTCACATTGCTTGCCTCATTTCCTGTCTTATCAGTATATCCTCCGATTTTGATTTTGGCATCCGGGAATGCTTTTAAAATAGCAACCAGGTTGTCAAGCTGTCCCTGAGAACCTGCTTCCAGTTCAGTAGAGCTTCCCAGTTTGAAGTTAACATGGTCAAAATCATACCACTTATCTTTTAATGTGGCATCATCAGCTGCATTTTTATAATCTCCTGATTTCAGGAAGGTAATCATCTGATCTTCCATACCTCCTTTATAACCTTTCAGCATAACCCCGTTTAGATCGATGTTTTCATCGGTTTTGGCAACTGGTGCTGTAGTGGTTGCAGAAGTATCAGCAGGAGTTGTGGTAGCTGCTGAGTCTGTTTTTGATGCTGAAGAATCAGTCACCGTAGTTGTCGTTGTAGTCTGTTTCTTGTCGCACTGCTTCCAAAGGAAATAAGCCGCGGCAATTAAAAGTAAAAGCGGAAGCAACCATTTCCAGATTGAACCTCCGCCTTCATTATTATTTCTGTCAGGATTGGTTCCTGCAGCTGTAGTACTTCTTGTAACTTCTATTTTAGGCTCTTCGCTGGCCGTTGTTCTAATGGTATCGTTATCATTATCAAACTTATACCCTTTAGCCCAGTCTCCGATATTAAGAGATGCCAGAGAAAGCCCTGCCGGCAGCAGTGAAGAAACAATTCCTTTTTGCTCACCCAACAGGTTTGAAATACCTGATTTGTCTAAATTGTTATCAGCAGCATATTTTCCGATAGAACCTACCGTAGCTCCTGTTACTAAATTAAGCAGTGAACTGGAAGAATTATTGCTGATTCCTGCATAGGTAGCAATAGCATTCACTATTCCACTGATTTTGTCTCCAAAAATAGAGGTCAACAATGTAGAAATAACAGGGCTGCTGGAAGCACCACCCATTAAATTTCCTAAAATTCCGCTCGACGAGGCATTGGTAATTGCATCCAAAACTCCCGGGTTATCGGAATTATTTGCTAATCCTCCAACAACTGCAGGAAGCATACCTCCAATTGCTTTTGAAATACCGGATTCACTTTCTCCAAGTTGTGAAGCTGCTTGTGAAACCAAAGCGGGACCTAATTGTCCTTTAATTAAATCAATGACATTTAAAGACATAATAAATTATTTTTTTAGATTAATGTTGAATAAATTTAAACAAAAATCTGTCCAAAAGTCACTTTTTTTTGAATATTTATTTAATTTCCCGCCAGGTTTTTGAAAATCAGCAAGGTTTTTTAGTAAGCTTTTGCGAATAATACACGTCTTTTCGACGGCTTACCACTTACCATAGAAATACCTTCTTCGATATCGTCATCTAAAGGAATACATCGGATTGTAGCCTTCGTTTCATCCTTAATCTGCTCTTCTTCTTCAGCCGTTCCATCCCAATGTGCGTAAATGAAGCCTCCTTTTTCTTCAAGAACTTTCTTGAATTCTTCATACGTATCCACTCTTGTGATGTTATCTTTTCTGAAGTTGAGTGCTTTTTCGTAAAGATCTTTCTGAATGGTCTGCAATAACTCTTCGATATAAACATCTACTCCTTCAATAGAGCGCACTTCTTTAGTCAGATTGTCTCTTCTCGCGATTTCTACGGATTTATTTTCAAGATCTCTTGGTCCCATTGCAATTCTTACTGGAACACCTTTTAATTCGTATTCTGCAAACTTCCATCCCGGTTTGTTATGCGTATCGTCATCAAATTTTACAGAGATGCCTTTTGCTTTTAATTTAGCCACAATATCCAATGCAACTTCACTGATCTGAGCCAATTGCTCTTCTCCTTTGAAGATCGGAACAATTACCACTTGGATTGGAGCCAGGGTAGGAGGAAGTACCAGTCCTAAATCATCGGAATGTGTCATGATCAATGCTCCCATCAAACGTGTGGAAGTTCCCCATGATGTAGCCCATGCATGTTCAATCTTACCTTCTTTGTTGGTGAATTTTACATCGAATGCTTTCGCAAAATTCTGACCTAAGAAGTGAGAAGTTCCTGCCTGAAGCGCTTTTCCGTCCTGCATTAAGGCTTCGATACAATAGGTTTCGTCAGCTCCCGCAAATCTTTCAGATGGCGTTTTTAATCCCATTATAACAGGCATCGCCATGAATCTCTCTGCAAAATCTGCATAAACGTTATTCATTTTTTCAGCTTCCTCCACCGCTTCGTCTTTGGTAGCGTGTGCAGTGTGGCCTTCCTGCCATAAGAATTCTGCCGTTCTCAGGAACAGACGGGTTCTCATTTCCCAACGGACAACATTCGCCCACTGGTTGATCAATATCGGAAGGTCTCTGTAAGATTGAATCCAGTTTTTGTATGTATTCCAGATAATAGCTTCGGAAGTAGGACGTACAATAAGCTCCTCCTCCAGTTTTGCATCCGGATCCACAATCAGCTTGTGCGGATTATCCGGGTCTGTTTTTAATCTATAATGGGTAACTACTGCACATTCTTTAGCAAAACCTTCTGCATTTTTCTCCTCTGCCTCAAACAGGCTTTTGGGCACAAAAAGCGGGAAATAAGCATTCACGTGACCTGTTTCTTTGAATCTTTTGTCCATTTCATCACGCATTTTTTCCCAGATTGCATAGCCGTATGGTTTGATCACCATGCATCCTCGCACTCCAGAGTTTTCAGCTAAGTCAGCTTTTACCACCAACTCATTATACCATTTGCTGTAATCTTCGCTTCTTGAGGTTAATTTTGCCATTATTTTTTTAAATTTTTTTAACTTTTGTACATTATTGTTATCTAAAAATAAAAATCTATTTTTGATAGATTTATTTACCAGTGTTTTGGTACATTTTTGGTACAGATTGCAAATATAATTTAAATTAAAAATTTTTACGTTATCATGAAAAGAAATATACATAAAAATTTGCTCGGTCTGTTAAAGTCCAAAGGGATTTTAGCAATATCAGGCGGATTGCTGCTTGTGTCTTGTGGCGCCCAAATGGGTGGCTATACAGAGACCGACGGGGTATACTACGACCCCAATAAAGATACGCTGCCTGAAGGAGTGATCATCAATGATCGCGGAAACAGAGTGGGGGAAAATTACGATTATTACCAGGACTCTAATGTGATTCAGAATGCACAGACCAATTCCAGAGAACAGGACAACAGATATAATACATGGAGCGACAATAACTGGAATACGAATGCTACAGATTCAGACTGGGGTGCGTTTGCCGGATCTCAGACCAACTACTACGACAACTCCTGGGGTTCTCCCTGGGGATGGTATGGTGGTTATAGCCCGTATTGGGGTATGAACCGTGGCTGGGGCTGGGGTATGGGATTATCCTGGGGCTGGGGCGGATCTTTCGGCTGGGGCTGGGGAGGCTCAATGGGCTGGGGTAGTCCTTACTGGGGATATGGATATTCTCCTTATTGGGGTGGATATTATGACCCGTTCTGGGGCGGCGGTTACGGTAACCCATATTGGGGCTGGAACGGTGGCTACTGGGGTAATGGTTACAGACCTATCTACAGAAGAAGTGGCGGCGGAGGATTCAGCAATCCGGGGCTGACCAATAATATTTACAGAAACAATACTTATAACGGAGGTTTCAGAAACAGCAACAGCAGTGGTTTCAACAATTCATCTAATGGAGGTTTCAGAAACGGAAGCACAAACGGTGGTTTCAGAAACAGTTCAAGTGGCGGTTTCAGAAACGGGAGTTCAAATAACGGAGGATTCAGACAGGGAAATATGAATGGGGGTTACAACAACCAACAGCAGTCCGGAGGATTCCGTAATTCAAATTCTCAGCCTAGACCTAATTATAATACGCAGCCTACCTATAACAATAACAACGGAGGATTCAGGTCCAATGATAGTGGAGGATTCAGATCAAGCGGCGGTTCTTCCGGTGGTGGTTTCAGAGGCGGTGGCTCTTCCGGTGGAGGTGGTGGCTTCAGATCTGGCGGCGGAGGCGGCGGCTTCAGAGGTGGCAGATAATTTCAAACTTAATAACTATTAAAAAAATAATGTTAAAAAAATCTTTAGTATTAATGAGTGTTGCTGCAGCATTTTATGCGCAGGCTCAGGATGTTTCTATATTGAGAAATACTGTAGATGTTTATTCCAGTACTCCGATGGTGGGTTCGTCAAAATTTAATGCAATGGCTGGAGCAAACGGAGCATTAGGAGGTGATGCTAATTCCATGCTTACGAACCCTGCAGGTTTGGGAGTTGCCATTTCCGGAGAAGTTTCCGGAACATTGGCCATCGCGGGAAATAAAAATAAAAGTACGTGGGCGGGATCTACTATTGATTATAGCAAGACCAATACAGATCTTGGAAATGTAGGCGCTGTGGTTACTTTTCCTTTGATGAGTGAAACAGGATGGAAGTTCATCAATATCGGGATCAATTATTCCAATCAATCATTGGATAATTATATAGAATCTCCGGGAAGCAATGATGTGATCAAGGATTTTACAGATAAAAGTGCTTCTTTGGCAGGTCATGCCTATAACAGATACGGAAATCTTTCCAAAACCAGTTTTGGGGTAGGTGCTAACTATAATCACAATGTATATGTAGGGGCTGCATTGAACTTTTTCAATGCATCGATCGATCAGTATGATACGGCAGCTTTCAAATCGCTGGCTGACGGTTCTATTGAATATTTCGACAGACAGAATACTCCTATGTTTGAAAGATCTTCAGGTTTTTCTGCCTCTGTAGGGGTGATTGGAAAGCTGAGTCCTAATTTCAGAATTGGAGGTGCTATAGAAACACCTACTTTCTGGCGTATAGACAGAGATTACAGTTTCTATAACGATCCCAACTATGGAGATGGTACAGGAACTGAATCCAGAGATCTTACCACACCACTTAAAGCAACAGTGAGTGCAGCATTTGTTGCCAGTAAAAACTTCTCATTGAATGTGGATTACTCATTGGGCCTAACAAGACCTAAATATAAAGTGGTAACAGGCGCTGAAACCGAACTGAACAGCTTCTTTAAAGATAATTATAAGAACGTATCAGAAGTAAGAATCGGAGCCGAGTACAGATTGAAACAGTTCAGATTAAGAGGAGGGTACTCTTACGCATCCAATCCTTTTGATGCTTTGACGGTAAGTCAGGTGAATCCGGATGCCTCTACTTCTGACAGATCATATAACGATATGATGCTTAATAACAGAAATCTTGCTTCTTTCGGTTTAGGATATGATTTCAAATCATTTTATATAGATGCTTCTTATCAGTATATAACTTCTACATACAGCAATCCTTATCTTAGAGGTATTGAAACAGGAAATCCAAACACTGATACTGCTTATTATTCTGCTAACAGAATTATGTCTTCCGACTACTTTGCAGTTTCAGAAGTGAAAAATAACAGAAATAACTTCTTTATTACATTAGGCTGGAAGTTCTAATTCCAGATTGTGTAATGAGTGATTAAATTGAGGCTCCGGATCGTAAGATCCGGAGCTTTTTTATGTCGTTTAAATTAGAGGAAGATTAATGTCCTACAGCAGGATGAGAATGGAAAAGATGCATGATCAGAGCTAAAGAAACCCCAAGGATCACAAGCCCGATCTTGATCCAGTCGATATTATGATTCTTATTGCTCTCAAAGATAATCACTGATGAGATATGAAGGAAAATCCCACCTACGATAGCCAGAAAATAGGGCTGAAGATCAGGATTGAAATAATTTCCAAGCAGCATTCCCATCGGAGAGGCCAATGCAAACAGGGCAACAATCAGAATAGAAGGATATGGTGAACTTTTGGACTCATTTTTTCGGTTAAACAAAAATGCTCCAAGAATAAATGAAATAGGAAGATTGTGAAATACAATTCCCAGAAGATAAGGCGACAGCTGTTGCTGCTCATTAGCCAATGGAATTCCCTCAATAAAAGCATGAATAAATAAGCCAACCATCAGGGCCATCGGAAGGATATTATTTTCACTGTGATGGTGAAAATGCCCGTGCTCGAAACCTTTCGTTAAAGCCTCAAGGATCATCTGAAGCAAAACTCCCGCAATCACGAAAATTCCCAGACTGCTCCCCACTCGGGACGTGTAGACCTGTGGAAAAACTTCGTTCAGACAGATGGTGATCAGAAATCCGGCACTCAGGACCAGCAGATTTTTAGCCAGCTTTTCTTTTTTTCCGAAATGCTTGCCGAGAAAAACTCCCGTAATAACACTTAATATCAGTAAAACAACGGTGATCATGCCTTTTTCTTAAATAAATTGATACAGCGTGTAGAAACTTCACGGTCAAATGCATTCAGCTGATAATCGCCCCAGATTTTTACTCTTTCAAAACCGCAGTCTGCTGCATATGAATTGATGGCTTCCAAAGTATGAAGTTTTACTTTTTCAAAGAAATGAAAAGATTTTCCGTCCGCTTCAAAACGGATGTCCTTGATAATATGTCTTCCTTCGATCTTTTTCAGAATCTTAAAATCAATATCACCGCGGGTTATTGTCGTTTCAGGGACTATTTTTTTTCTTACGTACTCTTCATTCAGATAATCCAGAACAAAATATCCTCCCGGTTTTAAAACATGATAAACCGACTGGAAGACTTTTTTGTCATCACTTTCATGATCAAAATATCCGAAACTTGTAAATAAATTGAATACGGCATCCATCGGATCAGCATCAATAGGGTTTCGCATATCATGAACATTGAATAAAAGAGTCTGGGTTTCAAACTGTTTGTCGAATTCGATGCTCTGTCTTGAAAGGTCCAGCCCCAACACGTCATATCCCAATTTATTCAAAAAAACAGAGTGTCTGCCTTTGCCGCAAGCCAGATCAATAATCTTGGATGAAGGCGGTAACTGAAGGTCTTCAGTGAGTTTTGTAATGAAATTTTCGGCTTCCGTATAGTCTCTGTTACTATAAAGAAGATGATAATAAGGTGTATCAAACCAAGATTCAAACCATTCCATAATGCAAAAATAACTAAATTTGTGCGGTTAAAAGCAAAGTATTTACATATTGAGAGATCGAAAGATTCAATTACGAGCAAAATTGAACCTCTAATCTTTTAAGTATTAAATCATTAAATCTTTTAATTATAATTTATGGACACAGAAAATCTAAAGATTCAGATAAAGACATTCTTCGGACTGGAGCAGGTCCTTGCTGAAGAGATCAAAAAATTAGGCGGGAAAAACGTTGAAATTAAAAACCGTGCGGTCAATTGTGAAGGCGACCTCGGTTTTCTTTATAAAATTAACTACTCTGCAAGAACAGCATTAAAAATATTAATTCCTGTTTTTGAATTTAAAGCATTTAATCAACATCAGTTTTACAATAAGCTTTCTGCTATTGCATGGGAAGACTATATGCGTGTAGACCAGTCTTTCGCGATTGACTCTACCGTCAATTCTGAAACATTCAAGCATTCACAGTTTGTGACGTTGAAAATGAAAGATGCTATCGTGGATTATTTTCAAGAAAAATTCAATAGACGTCCTGATGTTGAAACAAGAGGCCCTGACATCAAATTCCACCTGCATATTGACAGAGAACTGGTCACTATTTCTTTAGATTCTTCAGGAGATCCTCTGTTTAAAAGAGGGTATAGAAAAGAGCAGGGTGAAGCCCCTATTAATGAAGTTTTGGCAAGCGGAATGCTTCAGCTGGCAGGTTGGGACGGAAAAGGAAACTTTCTGGATCCAATGTGTGGTTCAGGAACACTCCTTGTGGAAGCCGCAATGATTGCTATGGATCTTCCTGCACAGATCTTCAGAAGAAGATTTGCTTTCCAGAACTGGGCTAACTATGATGCTGATCTTTTTGCAAAAATTAAAGAAGTAAGAGTAAACAGAGTAAGAGAATTTACCGGAAAGATTGTTGGATATGATATTGACAGAAGGATGCTGAATGCAGCCAGAACCAATATCGAAGCAGCTGAAATGGAAGATGTAATCGAGGTGAGAACACAGGATTTCTTCGAATCCAAAAAAGAGCTTTTCCCGTTATTGATGGTCTTTAATCCGCCTTATGACGAGAGAATCTCTATTAATGATGATGATTTCTACAAAAAAATCGGAGATACATTCAAGACAAGTTACCCGAATACACTGGCCTGGCTGATCTCCTCTGATCTGGAGGCTGTGAAGAAAATCGGTCTGCGTCCTTCAAGAAAAATCAAACTTTTCAATGGAAAACTGGAAACCAGATTTCTGCAGTATGAAATGTATGAAGGAACGAAAAAACTTCATAAACTGGAAAAAGAATAATCAAGTTCTAGATAGAAACCTTCCTTCACCGGAAGGTTTTTTTTGTATTTGAACGTGATTAAATAGATAAAAGGAAAAGAGAAGCTGAGTATTAACTTCCATCCCTCCTCTTCAAGCTTCCTTTCTTGAGATATTTTGCTATTTTTTCAAAAGATTCTTTATTTTTGCCCAAAATCAAATTTTAAATATGGCGTGGGATCTTCTTGAAACTTTAGGAAATGTACTGGATGTAGTTTCCAGTAGTTCTTCATCTTCCGTGAGACTGAATTACAAGGATAAAAGTACAAAAAAGAAAAAATCAAAGTATTTCACCGAAAAAGCAAGTGCAGGTTTCATTGCCGTGGCTGGTGTTTTACTTTTTTTCGTGTTTAAGGATCCGTTACCGGCAGAAAATTACACTCAGACTTTAATAGTGGCTTCACTTATAGGAATTGCCATTTCGGGTATTCTGTTTTTTCTTTTGTATTTAATGGAATTTTATTATTTTAAAAGCTTTTTTAAATTATTGCTTTTCAGTGGTTCGGTAATCCTGTTCTTTATTTCCCTCGTGCTTTGTGTTTATTTCAAATCAGGGGTGTTTGTTTAAATATTGGATTAATAATGATCGTTTTGCGTGAAATGTTTTCCCGCAGATTCCACGGATTGCACAGATTTTTATGTAAAGATTTATATGATTTGCTCTCACAGATATCGCTTGCCGCACATTAAGCAAATCTCTAAGGTTCGCATTTGTATTCAATAAAAAAGCCCCTTCGAAGGAGCTTAATTTTAATATGTACTTTTTATTCTGTTTAATTATAGTGTAGTTTTCGTAAACATCTGAATAGACATATACCCTCTTCCCCAGTTGAAGTTGGGATCTACGGTAGACCACATATTGAATCTTATGGTTGCTGTATCTGCAGTAGGCTCCACATAACCGTTCAGAGCATAAGTAACGTTCACCGGTGTTGCGGTATTGTTTACAACTGTATCTCCCACGGTAGCATTGACAGAGGCCATTCTTGAACTGGCGCTGGAAGAAACCGCTGGAACCGTATATTTTCTGGAACCAGCCGGAAGTTCAGACCCGTTCTTTAAAAAACGGATTCCGAAATAGCCCCCGAAACTTGGCGCTATGGCTGTTGTTCCGATGGGAACGCTGTAAGTGGTCACCAGTTTCGCCTGCGTAAATGCCGGAATGGTAATCGTCACACTCAGACCCAAATTAACATTATTCACTGCAGTAGTGGCCGTTACCACCTGATCTATAGGTGCTGTGGCTGTCACGTCAAAAACGTTATCAAGTTTCCATGCTGTTTTGTCACGCTGTTGATAAGTAATCCATTGTGGAAGGGCAGGAGTTCCGTAATTGGTATAAAAGCCTTCTTCCATATTGGTGGTGACGTTCGTGTTGTAAACGATAAGTCCTTTCGCTGGAGATGAAATGGTTGTACCGTCATTAGGAGCCGTTAAAGTAACACGTGGAATAAGCATTCCTTTATTGGTAGCATTGATTTGAAATTTGGCCGATGCATCCACCGTTGTGGTGCCCAAAGCTGCTGACCCTGCTGAAGTAATAATAAAATCGTTGTCGGTCTGGGCAGCAGTAGGAGAGGCCGCATTATCTTTATTTCCATCCACGTGGAAGGCTCCGCTTGGATTATTTGTTCCTACTCCTACTTGTGCAGATGAGAAGATGCTCAGCGCTAATGAAATAGCGGTTAGATTTGCTTTCATAGATTGTGATTTTTAGTTGAAAATAATCCTTACACTGAAAATTTATTGATTGGATCTTAATCAAAAATACTGAAATCTATTCAATGATAAGTCTTTACTTGTTGATTTTCTTTATAATTAAATTTTTATGGTGATGTGATCACAGATTTAGATTTTTTTAATTCAATAAGTTCAGGGCAGACGGAACAAGTCCGTACTGTTTTTTGAAAGCATAAGAGAAGTGGGAGAAATCTTCAAAACCAACTTCCATGAACACATCCGACGGTCTTTTCTGTTTTTCCTTCAAATGATAATAAGCCAGTTCAAGCCGTTTTTGAGTAAGCCACCGCTGAGGCGTAGTTTGAAAAACCTTTCTGAAATCCCGGTTAAAAGTTGAAAGACTTCTCCCTGTAAGGTAGCCAAACCTTTCGAGAGACATATTGAACATATAATTCTTTTCCATAAAACTGATAAGATCTGCTTTTCCCGGTTCCTCAAAATCAGCCAGAATACGGTCTACATCCTGATCAATTTCTCTGAGAATGCTAATGGCTTCAGTGATTTTCAGCGAAGCAATATTTTCAGGAAAAGGTCCTTCCACTTCGAAATAAGGAATCAAAGAGGCAAGACAACTTTTTAATAAAGGATGACTTTGAAAACTATAAATCTTAGAATCATGGCCCACCGTTTTATGTTTCAGTTCGACAGAAGCATAAAAATCTTTCAGTTTCTCTGTGGTAAGATGCATCACGACAGCTTTATGAGGAAGTCCGTCCTTAGGATAGTTGATGATGGTCGCGAGATGATTTCTGGGAATCAGAAAAATATCCCCAGCTTTAAACAGATAGGTTTTATCGGCCTGGATAATTTTGGTTTCGCCGGAAATAAACCAGACCAGCATGTGGTATTCAAAAACCGTTTCCGTTTTGAAGAGCTTATCATCATAGGTTGAAAGCTTGATGTCCGGGGTGATGTACTGTATCTGGAAATCCATCGTTTTTAATTTATAAGTACAAATGTATTTAAAATGTGATTATTCTCCATCGAAAGTAAAACCAAGCATTTCTTCACTCAGTATCCATAATCTTTCCGCGTTTTCCCGGTCAATGGAATACGGCTGCACACCGCGAATCGTTGCCGGTTCATCATAGCGGTGTTCTATCTGTCCGAGATCAATTTCAGCAATATCACAGTTTTCACAATACACTCCACCGATATTTTGAAGAGCAGGACTTGTGGCACACCAAACCGTTGTGGCTGCCCCTTGCGGAATTGTTTTTAATTTGGCTTCCACTTCAGGCTTTATTTTTCCATCCTTGTCATGCGTTCCCATCTGGATGTAAAGGTTAATCGGTTCTTCTCTCCCCAGATCGGTTCCGTACACAGAACCCGGATGTAATGAATACGCCCTGATATTAAATTTCTTTCCCCTTTCGTCCAATGCGACGGAAAACAAATTACATGCGGTCTTCGACTGCCCATAACCGGCAAGAGTCTGGTATTCTCTGTTGATAAAATTCGGATCTTCAAAATCAAAAGGAGCCATCTGATGTCCGTAAGAAGAAACACTGAGGACCCGGGTGTTTCCGGCTTTCTTTAATGCCGGCCAAAGTTTTGCGGTCAAATGGAATTGTCCAAGATAATTCGTTGCCAGCTGAGATTCAATACCTCTTTCATCTCTTCGAAGCGGAACCCACATGATGCCTGCATTATTGATCAGAAGATCAAGCTTTCTCCCGGAAGCCAGAAATCTTTCACTGAATGCATCGATAGAATCGGTATCCATCAGATCCATTTTTTCCAGTTCTATATTATTAATGCCGGTAAGGTTTTTACCCGCTTTTTCAATATCTCTTGCCGGAATAATCACTGTTGCTCCTGCGGATAACAATACTTTTGTGGTTTCAAGGCCAATTCCTGCGTAACCTCCTGTGATAATTACTGTTTTTCCGGTAAGATCAATTCCTTTGATGATTTCCTGTGCCGTTGATGCTGCATTAAACCCTGAATGAACAGGCTGTTGTAATGGATTGATGTTCTGTGTCATTTTTCTATTTTTTAAAGTTCTTCAACAAAGGTATGGGGTATTCAGGATGATGATTTTGTTTAAAATGTCAAATTAGTGTGTTGAGAATTCCAAAACTTTTTTCCTGCTTTAAAAGTTAATTTCTTTGAATAAGCTGTTAAACTGTTTGTAGATTCCTCAGCGAATAAGTAATTTTGAAAAATTTTCAATTTGAGACCTACTATTTCTATTGTCGTTGCTATTTTCAACCGAAAAGATGAGCTTTTTGAACTGCTGAATTCTTTGACTTTTCAGACGGATAAAGAGTTTGAAGTTATTATTGTAGACGACGGTTCTCTTATTGACCTTAAACCGACCATTCAGAATTTTGAAGAAATACTGGATATCAAATACTTCCGAAAAGATAATTCCGGTCCAGGGCTCAGCAGGAACTATGGCGCGAAGAGAGCTCAGAATGACTGGCTGCTTTTTGTAGACAGCGATGTGATTGTAGAAAAAGACTATATAGAAAATATTAAAAAAGATATTGAAACCATTGCATGTGATGCTTTCGGAGGAGCCGATAAAGCTCATAAAGGTTTTAATCTGATGCAGAAAGCTATTTCCTATTCCATGACCTCAGTTTTTACAACAGGAGGAATCAGAGGGAGTAAAAAAGCAGTCTCCAGATTTCAGCCGCGAAGTTTTAATATGGGTGTCAATAAGGAGGTTTTTGAAAAAGTGGGCGGTTTTTCCGAGATGAGAATTGGCGAAGATCCGGATCTGTCCATGACCCTATGGGAAAAAGGTTTTACGACTGCATTTTTTGACGATATCGCCGTGTTTCACAAGAGAAGGGTAGATCTGGGTAAATTTTCCAAGCAGGTGTATCAGTTTGGATGTGCCAGACCGATTCTTAATCAGAGACATCCCAATTATGTAAAAATCTCTTTTGCATTTCCTACCTTGTTTATGTTAGGATACATTTTGGGCTTTATAGAATACTTTATTTTAGGCAGAGGAATTATCCTCGCGTTTTACGGACTGTATACTTTCCTTGTTTTATTCCACGCGATGATTGTGACGAAAAATATAAGCATTGCCGGAATGGCAGTGATTTCTACCTACATTCAGATGTTTTCCTATGGATACGGTTTCCTGAAATCATGGGTACTCCTGAATATCCTCAGAATGAAGCCTGAAGACGCTTTCCCGAAACATTTCCACAAACAATAGATAAAAAAATAAAAGCTGCCAGAGATTCCGACAGCTTTTCTAACAATAAATTAGGATGTAAATATAGTTTCATGGTTGAGAACGCCTGTTTTCAGCATGCATTCCCGCATTTTTTCATAAGTTCTTGCGATATCATGATCCAGTCCGATGGAGAATCTGATCAGTCCGTCCGATATACCCATTGCTTCACGTTCTTCCTCAGGAATTTCCGATGATGTTGAACTTCCCGAGCATGAAAATAAAGTTTTGTAGAATCCTAAGCTTACGGCCAGGTAGCCCAGGTTTTCCTGCTGCATCATTTCCATCAACTCATTGGCTTTGTCAGTAGTTCCGGCATCTAAGGTAAGAAGTCCTCCGAATCCGTATTCCTCGTACATCATAGATTTCATCAGCTCATGATCTTTATGGGATTTCAGTCCCGGATAAGATATTTTCAATCCGTCTTTTTCGAATCTTTCCGCAAGATACATCGCATTATGGCTGTGCTGCTTCATTCTGATGTGAAGGGTTCTCAGATTTTTCAGGATGCTTGCAGATCTGAAGCTGTCCATAGTAGGTCCCAGCAACATACAGGCTCCGTTATTAACGTTTTTGGTATCATTAATGAATTCCTGAGTTCCACAATATACACCGCCTACCGTATCACTGCTTCCGTTGATGAACTTGGTTAAACTGTGAATAACGATGTCTGCACCTAACAATTTAGGCGAAACGGAAAGAGGGGAGAAGGTATTGTCAACAATCAGTTTCAGATTGTGTTTTTTACAGATCTCTGAAAGTTTTCTAAGGTCTGCCACCTCAAGAAGCGGGTTGCTTACACTTTCGCAGTAAATCACTTTTGTATTGGGGGTTATTGCATTTTCTATAGACTCAAAATTGCTGATGTCTACAAAAGTAGTATCAATATGAAATGGAGGCAGGAAATTTTTAAGGAAAGCATATGTTCCACCGTAAATGGTTCTGCTCGAAATAATATGGTCTCCGCTTTTACATACCTGCATTAAAACAGAGGTAATTGCTCCCATTCCGGAGGCTGTAACGTTGGCAGCTTCTGTGTTTTCCATTTTAGCCAATGCCTGAGCAAGGTACAGATTCATCGGGGATGAATGTCTGGAATATAAATAACATCCTTCAGCGTTTCCTTCAAATGTATCAAACATAGTTTTTGCAGAAAGGAAGGTATAAGTAGAGCTGTCAGAAATCGATGGATTTACGCCTCCGAATTCGCCAAAATATTGCAGATCCTGGATCTCATTGGCTGCATTAAAATTTTCCATAAGCTTTAGATTTTATTTTTCGGTTTAAATATGCTCCGTTTTCAGAATTATTACAAGAGATATTTAAATATGTAGAATATAAATCTGATATTTTTGCTTTTATTAGAAAATATGTTTGTTATATTTGATTTTGTTAAACTTTATCCAAAAAATTATCTATGAATTTTGATGAAACCGATAAAAAACTGCTCCTGTTTCTTCAGGAAGACTGCAAACAGACCACCAAAGAACTGTCTTACAAGCTTGGTTTGTCTGTAACGGCTGTTTATGAGCGAATAAAAAAGCTTGAAAACCTGAGAGTAATTTCCAAATATGTTGCATTACTGGACAGGCATAAAATTGAACGGGATTTTATTGTTTTATGCCATATAAAACTTACCCAGCACAAAAAAGAATTTGTACTGCAGTTTGAAAGAGAAGTGATGAATCTGCAGGAAGTTACAGAATGTTTCCATGTAAGTGGCGATTACGACTACATCCTTAAAATAGGCGTGAAAGATATGGAGGATTACCGTAATTTTATGCTCAGTAAATTAACGGCGCTTCAGCATATAGCCAGTACCCACAGCTCTTTTATGATCTCTGAGGTGAAAAATACAACGGCTATTGTTCTGTAATTTAACTGGGTTTGGTTGATGGTTGGTCGTAATTAAACGATTAAATGATCGTCTGAAATCTGATGTCTGCAATCTAAAACAAATGTCTTATACCGAACTCATGTCAATTTATACGAGGACTCCGTTCTTTGAAGCGATTGGTTCAGGAAGATCGTCATGCTCTCCGATTATTTGAAGAACATCAATCTCTATGGTCCGGCATATGGATAGCATTGGAATGTCAAACATCATCCCTTCAAACGGGTTTTCCGAATAGTCCCCAACGAGTTCCATCACAATGTAGATCCATCCGATAATGACGCAGAAAGGAACGCTGATCAATATTCCCCAGTTTCCTAATTTGGCGAATTCATTCACCAATCCCAAAGGAAGAAGCATAATGAAGATCACATTAAAAATAAAGGCTGTACTGGCAAACTGTCTGGGTGAAGGGAATTTTTTTATTCTTTCTGCCTGTCCCTGATAGTCATAAAACAGATTAAGTGCCTCCTGAAGCTGCATCTGGTTGAAATCTGAGATATCACCGAAGTTTTTCAGATCATTCACATCCTTGGCCTGTTTTGAAATCAGATAAGTAGCGAAATTTTTATATTCCGGCTGGAGATCCAGTTCCTTTTCCGAAAGGTATTTATGGAGGAAAATAGGCGTTCTTCCATAGTCAGGAAATCCGGCCTTGATCAGTCGGTGTCTTCTGATGTTAATATCCCCGAAATGTCTTTTCTGAGACATATGCTCCCATTCCGTAGGCACTAGTAATTGTTCACGGAAAGTATACAGCCATGCAATATGGCGGTAGGCAATTTTCTTTTTTATAGTTTCAGTTTCACTGTTACTTTCTGTTGTTGTATTAAAGGCATACAGCATTGAAACGAAAGAACGGCTGGAATTCACGATTCCACCCCATATTTTCCGGGCTTCCCACAATCTGTCGTAGGCCTGATTGTTTTTAAAACCTACATAAAAGGCTTCTGCAGTACCAATCAAGGCTACAGGAACCCAGGGAATGATCATCCATTTCCATTTAAAAAAATAAAAGAGGGCTGCCACTAAAGTACACCAGGCCGTAAGCCAGATTATATGTCCGCCTGCGAGATTGAGAACCTGTTTGTAATTAAAATATTTGGTGGTGATCATATTGTTTCATCAATTTTGGTGTGCATAAGCAAAAGAAATACCAAAAACAGGGTGGTCTTTTGCTTTAATAAATGTAATAAAAAAAACCTCTAAAAAAATTAGAGGTTTCGTATAATTAATATGGGTTGATTAATATTTCAGCATTTCTTCAATCTTTTGGCTGAGTTTTTCAGCATTCGGAAGCATCTCTTTTTCAAGGATCAAATTGATAGGAACGGCCGGAACATCCAGAGATCCCATGGTTTCTACAGGGGCATCCAGATATTTGAAACAGTTTTTAGAGATACGGTGTGCGAATGCTTCAGCAAATGAATTATTCAGCTGCTCTTCCGTAAGAACAATACATTTTCCGTGGGCTTTCACTCTTTCGAAAACAAGTTCTTCATCCAGGGGAATGATGGTTCTCAGATCGATTACTTCAACTCTTCCGCTGAAATTTTTCACAGCTTCCTTCGCCCAGTAAACGCCCATTCCGTAAGTGACAACCAATAAAGTTCTGCCTTTTTCAGTTTCATTCTGGTCAGCTTCAATAATCACTTTACCTTTTCCAAAAGGAAGGATGTAATCTTCTGCCGGTTCAATAGTTTTAGCATCTTCAGTGCCCGGAACTTTACTCCAGTATAAACCTTTGTGCTCTAGCATAATCACTGGATTCGGATCGTAATACGCTGCTTTTAATAAACCTTTGAAATCGGCTGCGTTGCTTGGATAAGCGATCTTGATTCCCTTGATGTTGGCTAAAATGCTTTCAACACTTCCGCTGTGGTAAGGTCCACCGCCTCCGTATGCACCAATTGGAACACGGATAATATTGCTTACAGGGAATTTCCCCTGACTTAAATAACTTGATTTTGAAATTTCAGTGATCAGCTGGTTGATTCCCGGATAGATATAATCTGCAAACTGAACTTCCACGATAGGTTTTAGTCCTACAGCACTCATTCCCGCAGTTGATCCGATGATATAAGCCTCCTGAATAGCCGTATTGAAAACTCTTTTACTTCCGAATTTCTTCCCTAATGTCACTGTTTCTCTGAAAACACCTCCGATTCTTTCTCCTACATCCTGTCCGTAAAGAAGAGCTTCAGGATGCTTCCACATCAGTTCCTGAACCGCATGAATGGCAGCATCTACCATTACGATTTTTTCACCGCCAGCAGGTTCACGTGTTCCTGTCTCCTCCGTAATTGGAGTAGGAGCGAAAACGTGCTGCATCACGGTTTCCGGCTTAGGATCTTCTGCATTTTTAGCTCTTTCAAAAGCTTCTTCAGCTTCCAGACGGGCTTTTTTAGTGATCTGTTTTAAAAGATCTTCGTCAGCTCCCGATTCCAGAAGTTGTTTTCTAAGGATCTCGCCTGGATCTTTAGCTCTATGTTTTGTTAAATCTTCCTCGTCTCTATAGAATTCTCTTCGTACTCCTGAAGTATGGTGACCGATAAGTACTGTTTTAGCACAAACCACCAAAGGCTTTCTTTCGTTTCTTACAAAATCTACAGCCTTTTTCATGGCTTCGAAACTTTCTACGAAATCTGTTCCGTCTACACGCATTCTGCTAAGACCTGTAAATCCTGCCACGAAATCATAAGCGTCACATGTTCTGGCTTCCTCTTTGGTTACTGAAATTCCCCATTCATTGTCCTGTACAAGGAATATAATAGGAAGCTGGTGAAGAGCGGCAAATTGTAAAGCTTCACTTACTTCACCTTCCGTTACGGAATTGTCACCAAGGCTACAAACCACAACAGGATTATTCTCAAAGGTCTGCAAATTGAAGTCCTGAATATACTTTATCCCTTGTGCTACACCCGTAGTAGGAATGGTCTGCATCCCTGTAGCTGAACTCTGATGAATGATTTTCGGTTTGTTTTCATCCCTGCTTGAAGGGTGAGAATAATACGATCTTCCTCCTGAAAAAGGATCTTCAGCTTTTGCGAGTAATTGAAGCATCAGTTCATAAGGCTCAAAACCGATGCCCAAAAGAATACTTTCGTCTCTGTAGTAAGGAGAAATCCAGTCTTCTTTTTTCAGCTGATAAGCGGTTGCCAGCTGAATGGCTTCATGACCTCTTGATGTACTATGAACATATTTACAGATATTTCTGTTTTCTTCATAGATATCTGCCATTGCTTTAGCCAGCATCATGTGATTGTACGCTTTTAGCAAAATATCCTGAGAAACTTTTTCGTGAAGTGTATTTTCCATAGGAAGCAAATATACACAAAAAAACAAAATACGAACAAGTGTTAGTATTTTCTTGAGATTGCCGTAAGTAAGGGCTTGTCATCTAATTAGTTTTTTGAACAGAGACCTTCAAAACGGTGTTGTTTTTAATGATTTAAGCCCTAAAAAACCGCTTCCAAAAAATATGGAAGCGGCCGGGGAATTAATGAAAAGTTGATTTGCTTGATTTGACAGCTTTTTAGCATTGATGCATAATGCCTATTGCTTAGTCATATTTTCGAATCAAATATAAAAGATGTTATTTCAATTGAAAATTAAAAATTGTTAAATTGTTGTTTTAAAGTGTATTTTATTGTTTATAATTTGTTTTTATTTCGTTTTATTCTGAATAATATGTAATTAATGTTTGTATTTAAATTAAAAGTCATTTTTAATTGATAAATCGAATTTTGTGAAAAATTATTCGCCCTTCTTTTGTATTTTACTGGTGAATTTTTTGAAAAAAATGGAGTAACTTTACATTCTCTTTTTTTTTAAAAAGTTAGAAACTTATATGTATTTAATTTTTGACACAGAAACAACCGGTTTACCTAAGAATTTCAATGCACCACTTTCAGATTCAGATAACTGGCCAAGAATGGTTCAGATCGCATGGCAGGTGCATGATGATGATGGTAATTTAATTGAAAATCAGGATTATATAATAAAACCTGAAGGGTATGATATTCCCTTCAATGCTGCAAGGATTCACGGAATTACCACCAAGATCGCCAATGAAGAAGGGCGCGACCTGCAGGAGATTCTGGAAGAATTTTCCAAAGTGCTGGACAGAGTGAGAATTGTTTCCGGACACAACGTGGAATTCGATTACAATATCGTAGGCGCTGAATTCTTCAGGAAAAACATAAAAGACAATCTTCAGGATAAGCCCAAAGCCGATACCATGATTCTGGGAACAGATTATTGTAAGCTTGGTGGTGGAAGAGGAGGAAGGTATAAATCTCCTAAACTGGAGGAACTGTACGAAAAGCTGTACGGTCACAAATTTGACGAAGCCCACAACGCTGCAGCCGACGTAAATGCAACCGCCAGAGTATTCTTCGAAATGATGAGAATTGGCGTGATTCCGTCCGAAGTACTGAAGATATCCGAAGATCAGCTGGCATATTTCAAAACACTTTATCCGGATCCGATAAAGCCGTTTCCGATTGTCATCAGACGCCAGGTTGCTGATTTTAACAGTAAGAAAAAACATACAGACTCCCGAAATATTGACGAAGTTGATATCGGGAAATATTTCAATTTCAACAGCCACAGTGTTTTCTCTACATTGATGGCAACTTCCAGCATTAATGACCTGATCAAAAAAGCTTCTGATGAAAAATTTCCTGCCGTAGGAATGGTGGATACCGGAAATATGATGGGGGCTTTTAAATTTGTATCAGCGGTAGAATCCGCGAATTCCGACCGTTCAAAAAAACATAAAGAATTCCTTGCTAAAAAGCAGGAAGCCGAAGAAAACGGAACTGAATTTACAGAGGAAGAGCCTGTTTCAGCTCCGCTTATACCCATCGTAGGCTGCGAATTTTATATATCAGAACGTTACGAGCAGAAGCAGTTTACCAAAGATGATCCAGACAGAAGGACTCAAATGGTGCTTTTGGCAAAAGATTTTAACGGATACAAAAATCTCGCGAAGCTTTCGAGTATAGGATTCTTAAAAGGGTTCTATTTTGGAGTGCCGAGAATCAGCAGAGAATTGATCGCTGAATACAAAGAAGGGCTTATTGCGGTAACTTCCGGTATTCTGGGAGATATTCCGGATGCCATCCTTAATACTGGGGAGCAGAAAGGGGAAGAGCTCTTTAAATGGTGGAAAGAAACCTTCGGTGATGACTTCTATGTGCAACTTCAGAACCATAAACTGCCTGAAGAAGAGCATTTAAATGAAGTTTTACTTTATCTGGCAGATAAATATGATACTAAAATTCTTGCCCAGAACGAAACTTTTTATACTGAAAAAGAGGATGCCAATATTCAGGATATCATAAGCTGTATAAAGGATGGTGAAAAACTTACCACTCCTGTAGGAAAAGGCTTCGGGAAACGAAGAGGACTTACTACAGGGGAGTATTATATAAAAAACAGCGACGAAATTAAAGAAGCATTTCTTGCTTATCCGGATGCTTTCGATGCTTATGAGGAATTTCTAGGCAAATTCAGTCCGTACACTTTAAAAAGAGACGTTCTCCTTCCTAAATTTGATATTCCGGAAGAGTTCATCCATGCGGAAGATGCTGAAGATGGAGGAAAAAGAGGGGAGATGGCTTATCTTACTCATTTAACATATGAAGGGGCTAGAAAAAGATATATTGAAACCGGAATTACAGATGAAATCAAAGAACGTCTGGACTTTGAGCTTGATGTAATCGCGAACACCGGGTATCCCGGATATTTCCTTATTGTGCAGGATTTCTGTAATGAAGCCCGTAATATGGGAGTTTGGGTAGGACCGGGAAGGGGGTCTGCAGCAGGTTCTGCGGTAGCTTACTGCATTGGGATTACCAATGTTGACCCTATTAAATATGATCTCCTTTTTGAGAGATTCCTGAACCCGGAAAGGGTTTCGATGCCCGATATTGATATTGACTTTGATGATGAAGGTCGTGACAGGGTGATTAAATGGGTTATCGAAAAATACGGACAGAGCCAAGTAGCACAAATCATTACCTATTCCGTTTTAGGAGGCAAATCTGCCATTAAAGATGCAGGAAGGGTGTTAGATCTTCCCATTCCAGATACCAATAATATTGCAAAACTGATTCCTCCAAGTCCCGGAATGAACATTGCAAAAGCTTTGGCTAAATATGACAAGCTGAAGCCTGAAGAGCAGATGTTGGTAGACGAAATGAGGATGGTGCTTGATAATCCTGACGATCCGCGTTTCGATGTATTGGCAAGTGCCAAGAAAATGGAAGGCTGTATCAGGAATACCGGAATTCATGCCTGCGGGGTAATTATTACGCCTGAGGATGTGAGTAATCTTGTTCCGATCACCATTGCAGCGAAAGATGCGGACATTCTTGTTTCGCAGTTTGATAACTCAGTGGCGGAAAGCGCAGGGCTTCTGAAAATGGATTTCCTGGGACTTCGTACCCTGACCATCATTAAAGATGCCATGAAACTGGTGAAGCAAAGACATAATATCGACCTTGATCCGGATGAGATTCCACTGGATGACGCGAAAACATATCAGCTGTTTAAGGAAGGAAGAACCATCGGGATTTTCCAGTATGAAAGCCCAGGAATGCAGAAATACATGAGGGAGCTTAAGCCTACGGTTTTTGCCGATCTTATTGCCATGAATGCCTTATACCGTCCGGGACCGATTAAATATATCCCGAACTTTATCAACAGAAAGCACGGAATTGAAGAGATTGTATACGACTTACCGGAGACCGAAGAATATTTAAAAGAAACCTACGGAATCACCGTATACCAGGAGCAGGTAATGCTTTTATCCCAGAAGCTGGCCAACTTTACAAAAGGTGAAGCCGATACATTGAGAAAAGCAATGGGTAAAAAACAGATCGACGTTCTGAATAAAATGTACCCGAAATTCATTGAAGGAGGACGGAAAAACAATCTTAATGAAGAGCGGTTAGAGAAAATCTGGAATGACTGGAAGGCCTTTGCAGAATATGCCTTCAACAAATCTCACTCTACATGCTATGCAATGATCGCGTATCATACAGCCTATCTGAAAGCTAATTTTCCGGCTGAGTATATGGCGAGTGTAATGAGTAATAACATTAACAATACGGATTCTATCACCATGTTTATGGAGGATTGCAAGAGTATCGGGGTAGATGTTTTGGGGCCGGATGTGAATGAATCCCAATATAAATTCTCAGTAAACGAAAAAGGTCAGATCCGTTTTGGTCTGGGAGCAATCAAGGGGATTGGAGAAGGGCCGAGTGAGGCCATTACAAGAGAAAGAGCGAACGGAAGGTTTAAAAATATTTATGATTTCTTCGAAAGAATTTTACCTTCCCAGATGAATAAAAGAGTGGCGGAAAGTTTAGTATTGGCAGGTGCTTTCGATGAATTGGGATCTTACCACAGAGGTCAGTATTTTGATATTGATATGGCGGGTAAAACCAATCTGGAAAGATTAATCAGATACGGGCAGAGCTTTCAGGAAAGTAAAAACGAAATGGAACATTCTCTTTTCGCAGACTTTGCTGATGAAGTCCAGATCGAGCAGCCAAAATTACCACCTTGCCCGGAATGGCCGAATATGCATAAGCTTAACAAAGAAAAAGAGATCATTGGATTCTATCTTTCTGCGCATCCGCTGGATGAATTCAAATATCATTTCCAGTTTATGCAGGGGCAACTGTCTAAAAAGAGCGTGCTGGAAAAAGATGAGGAAGAAAAGCTGGTAACGGATGAGGTTCCTATTTTGGAAAAAGATGCTCAGGATGAAACGGTAGATCTTATTGAAATTGTTTCTGATGAAATGTCCATAGGGGAAGAGGAAATCATAGAAGAAGTGACGAAAAAAGCTGAGCCAAAAGGAAATTTTATGTTCCTGAATCTCGATGAAGTGGATGCTTATAAAGAGCAGGCTTTCTCCAACAAGCAGGAAGAGCTGTTTGAAGAAAAGAAGAAAGACTGGAAAACCCTTCAGAAAGAAAGAGAAAACGGTGGCGGCGGAAAAGAATACACGGTAGCCGGACTTATTACTGAGTATAGAGTTCAGGACGGTTTCAGAAGTGGTGAAAAAGTGGCTTTTGTAACATTGGAAGATTATTCCGGATCCTATTCATTCAGGCTTGGAGACAGGGATTATATGCGTTTGAAAGAAAAGCTGGAAGTCCAGAGGTTTGTGATTTTTAAAATAAAATTTGCACAGGTAAAAGATGGAAGGGTTTTCGTGAATGTAAATGATGTTATAGAGCTGCAGGAGGCATTTGAGCGGTTTGCAAAAAGTATTTCTCTCGTGATGGATGTCATGGATGTTCGGGCTGAAGATCTTGAATTTTTCAGAACGGTTCTCGACCGGAATAAAGGAAATCAGAAGCTTAAATTCTATATCAAAAATATTGAAGATGATTCACAGATTGAAGTTCAGTCCATGAAGCATTCGGTAGATCTGAACGGAGATTTGATTAAAGAAATTCAGCTCCTCAATAAATATGAGTTCTATCTGAATTAATAAAAGGAACCTGTTAAAAATAAAAAAGCGGCATTTTGTCGCTTTTTTTGTTTTTTTAAATTGAAAATGAGTGGAATAGATGAGAAAAAAATATTTTATGTTAAGTTGATATTTTTCCTATTTAAGTGATTTTAAATTTTAATGTAAATTACTGATAATCAGTATTTTTTAATTTATCTTCAGATTGTGAATTTTAAGTTAAAATTAAACATATATTTAATTTTGTTTAAAAAAATGACTCATTTGTTTATTTTGGTTTAATATTTTATGTTAATTTTTGATTCATTGTTGAATATTTAAGTACATTTACAGCCCTAATTTTTATTTTTACTATTTATGAAAAAAACTCTATTGTCGTTTTTATTCTTTTTAATGGCGACACTCATCAATGCCCAGGTTATCCTGGGTAGTGGAACTGCCCAGGGCGGGTATATGCCCGTGGATGTGAATTTCGGCTATAATTACAGTCAGCAGATTTTTACCAAGACTGAAATTAATACAGCTGCAGCAGGCAATATTACGGGCGTTAAATTTTTTCTCCCGAATAATGCAGATATTTCTAAATCAGTTGATTGGGTGGTTTATGTAGGACATACCGCTAAGACAAGCTTTAGCTCTGTTACAGACTGGATTCCTTTGGCCAGTATGACTCAGGTATTTTCAGGAGCAGTAAGTGTGGCAGGTAATGAAGTTACGGTCAACTTCACTTCACCTTTTGCCTATAACAATACGGATAACCTGGTTATTGCTATTGATGAAAATACGGCAGACTATACGGCTAGTACCAACAAGTTTTACACGTATACAGGACCTTCAAATTCAGGGTTGGCATACAGAAGTGATACGGTAAATCCGGATCCTGCAACTCCTCCTTCAGGAACACGTGGGACTGTCAAATCTGTTACCGGATTGTTAGGACTTTCTCCGGCGGCTGCACCGGTTTGTCCGGTAGTTTCAGCTCCTGCTGCAAATGCTACCAATGTGTCTGTTCTACCTACGATTACATGGGCAGGATCCAATTATGCATCTTCCTATAAGTTGAGCGTAGGAACAACACCGGGCGGTACAGATATAATGAACACGGTAGGTGTGGGGAATGTAACCAGCTTTACGTTTACCAGCGCTCTTAACTTCAGTACGCAGTATTATTACACGGTAAGTGCTTTAAACTCAGTAGGAGCAAGTACAGGATGTACTGAAAGAAGTTTTACTACTGCTTCGTTGGCATGTCCTTCTGTGAGTATTCCTGCAGCCTCTATACTGGGAACTTCGGTAAAACCTACCTTTACATGGTCTGCTATAACAGCAGTTCAGGGGTACCGTTTGAGTATCGGAACATCTGCAGGCGCTAATAATGTGTTGAGTAATTTTGATGTAGGAAATGTTTTGACCTACACTTTAACAACAGCACAGCAACTTAATCCTTCCACTCAATATTTTTATACCATAACAGCCTACACCGCTAATGCTGCTTCTACAGGATGTACGGAAAGAAACTTCACTACAGGAGCTACATTGCCTCCTGCTAATGATGATTGTTCCGGAGCAGTTTCGTTAACGGTTAATCCTGGATTGACATGTACAACTACAACACCGGGAAATACTCTTGGGGCCAGTTTCTCGATGGCAGCTACGCCTTGTAGTGGTAACCCGGGAGATGATGTTTGGTATAGCTTTACAGCAACAGGAACCAGTCACCTGATTACCATTTCCAATGTAGTTTCTACGGGGGTGAGCTCAGATACTGATATGTACTTCCAGGTTCTTGGAGGAAGCTGTGGGACAATGACCAGCATATTGTGTTCTGATGATAATATCAATATGGCAACAGGACTTACTGTGGGTCAGACCTATTATGTAAGAGTGTATACATATTCATCGAATGCAAATACAAACGCAAGCTTCAATATTTGTGTATCAACACCTCCGCCTCCGCCTGCAAACGACGATTGCGCGAATGCTGTAACGGTTACGGTAAATGCTGATATGAACTGTGGTTTTGTAACTGCAGGAAATACTTCAGGAGGAACTAACTCTTCTGTTCCTGTAGGAGCTTGTTCAGGTTCTCCGGATGATGATGTGTGGTATAAATTTATTGCGACAGGCACAAAACATACGATCTGGTTTAAGAATGTAGCTTCTGTAGGAACCTCTACATCTACTTCATTGTACGCTCAGGTGTTCAGTGGTGCATGCGGAACATTAACGAGCACTACATGTATTACTTCAAATTCAACTTACACTGTTTTATCTAACCTGACAGCAGGGGAGACTTATTATGTAAGAGCTTATAATTCAAATGCTAACTCCGGGGCTTCATTGTATGCCAATACATTTGATCTATGTATAGGGACCTTACCTCCACCTCCGGCAAATGACGAGTGTTCAGGTGCTGCTACCTTGACCGTTAATCCGGATATGAGCTGTGGATCTGTAACTTCGGGAACTACTTTTGGTGCAACCAATTCTTCAGTTCCGGTAGGCACTTGTTCAGGGACTCCTGACGATGATGTCTGGTATTCATTTACCGCTACCGGTACTGCACATACAATTTGGTTAAAAAATGTGGTATCAGTGGGAAGCAGCTCATCTACGAGCTTGTATGCACAGGTATTCACAGGAGGATGTGGGGCTTTGGTCAACAAAACCTGTATCACTTCAAATACAAACTACACTGCACTTACAGGCCTTACAGCTGGAGAAACTTATTATGTAAGAGTGTATAACTCCAATGCAAATACGTCTACAACGATTTATGCTAATACATTTAGTGTGTGTATCGGTACACTGCCTCCTCCTCCTGCCAATGATGACTGTGCTAACGCTGTTTCATTAACGGTAAGCAGCACGGGAACTTGTACAAACCCTGTAACCGGTTCTACTTACAGTGCTACTCAAAGTACAGGAACAACTCCAACTTGTGCAGCCAGCGGAATCAATGATGACGTTTGGTATTCCTTTACAGCTACTGCAGCGACTCATCTGGTAACCGTAAATTATACGGATAATGCTACCGCAACACAGGTGTATTCAGGATCTTGCGGAAGTTTCACAGCAGTTGCATGTACAGATGGAGGTTTTGGTAATTCCAATGTACTTTTACAGAGCTTGACAGTAGGTCAGGTGTATTATGTAAGAGTTTATTCTTCATCAAGTACAGCTACAATAGCTTCATCTTTCAGCATCTGTATTACTTCACCGGTAGCACCTGCGAACGATACCTGTGATACGGCAATTGCCATTCCTTGCGGTGGAACAGTAGAAGGCAACAATGCACTTGCTGCCAACGAAACTTTACCTGCCAGTACTTGTGGCGGTACAACAACTACAGCAAGTTATAAAGGAGTGTGGTATACTGTAAAAGCTCATGCAGCAGGACCTATTACAATCAGTGCTTGTGGAGCTGAATTTGACAGCTACTTAAGAGTATATTCAGGAAGTTGTGCAGCACTTACATGTGTGAACAATACTTCAGGAATTGGTTATGCTGATGGCGGATGTTCTGGTGCTAATCTTAATGATTCATCTACTTTAACATTCAATGCTACAGCCGGAACTACGTATTATGTATTACTGACCGGTTATACGGCAGCGAGATTCGGAAAATATACGATTTCTGTGACGCAGGATTGCTCTACCATGGGAACATCTGAGGTTAAAAAAGAAAATAACCTTAAAGCCTATCCAAATCCTTTTGCAGACGTTCTGAATATTTCTGATATTTCTAAAGTGAAGTCAGTATCCATTATTGATCTGGCAGGAAGAGTGGTGAAAACTATAGAAAATCCTTCTTCAGTCCTTCAGTTGGGAGATCTGAAACAGGGAATGTATTTGGTGACTCTTACTTTGAAAGACGGATCTAAACAGACCATTAAGGCGATTAAAAAATAAAATTGTATTAACCCTATTCAAAAGAACAGCAGCTGATAGGCTGCTGTTCTTTTTTGATGATGTTTTTTTATTTCATTTCATAGACTTACCGAAATGGGCATCAATTTTAGAAGAAGTTTCTTTAAAAAAACTTCTTAATTTAGTGAATTACAAATAATTATTAAAATATGTTATAAAATTATGTTATTGATGAAAATAATTTAATAATTTATGTTATTTTTATTTATTTTATTGATTTCATACTGTATTGTTGAAATATTTCATATTTTCATGTCATTAATCTGAAATATTCACATTATGAAAAAACTATTATCTTTTATGATAATGCTTCCGGTTTTCATCTTTGGACAATGGACAGAGATGTTTGATTCCGGAACGACACTTCCGGCGGGCTGGGCTATCATCAATAATGGCGGAAGCAATGGCTGGACTATTCGTACGCCAAATCTTGGTGCAACACAATCAGGAGCAAACGTTGCCGGGATTACTTATAATGATACAGCTCATGATGATTATTTGATCACAAAGGCCATATATGTACAGGCAGGGATTAGTGAAAGAATTGCTTTCTATGTAAGATCCGGCTCTTTCCTTCTGGAAAATTATGAAGTTTTACTTTCAACGACAGATCAGACACAGGGAGCATTTTCGACTGTACTGCAGTCAGAAGAGAAAGCATCACAAACATGGACAAAAAAAACAATTAGTTTATCCGCATATGTTGGGCAAACGGTTTATGTGGCCATTCATGCAACGGACACTGATCAGTTTTACCTTTTTACAGATAGCTTTATTGTAGATGCTCCTCCTACCACACTACCGCCTTGTACTACAATTACTTTACCAATAAATGGAGCCACTGGAGTAAATGCAGATGGCGTACTGAATTGGGATATGGTATCCTCAGCTACAGGATATAAAGTTAAAGTAGGGACAACCAGCGGAGGAACGGATATTGTAAATAATATCGATGCAGGAGATGTGACGACTTATAATATACAAGGAACGCTTAATGCAGCAACTACTTATTATGCCACAATTATTCCGTATAATGCAGTTGGTGATGCCACCAGTTGTACTGAAATTTTCTTTACAACAGCTTCGGCACCTGCTAATAATGATTGTTCCAATGCTACTTCATTAGCTGTAAGCAGCACAGGAATATGTGTGAATCCTGTAAGTGGTACTACTGCTGGAGCTACTCAAAGTACAGGAACAACTCCAACTTGTGCAGCCAGCGGAATCAATGATGACGTTTGGTATTCCTTTACAGCTACTGCAGCGACTCATCTGGTAACCGTAAATTATACGGATAATGCTACCGCAACACAGGTGTATTCAGGATCTTGCGGAAGTTTCACAGCAGTTGCATGTACAGATGGAGGTTTTGGTAATTCCAATGTACTTTTACAGAGCTTGACAGTAGGTCAGGTGTATTATGTAAGAGTTTATTCTTCATCAAGTACAGCTACAACAGCTTCATCTTTCAGCATCTGTATTACTTCACCGGTAGCACCTGCGAACGATACCTGTGATACGGCAATTGCCATTCCTTGCGGTGGAACAGTAGAAGGCAACAATGCACTTGCTGCCAACGAAACTTTACCTGCCAGTACTTGTGGCGGTACAACCACTACAGCAAGTTATAAAGGAGTGTGGTATACTGTAAAAGCTCATGCAGCAGGACCTATTACAATCAGTGCTTGTGGAGCAGAATTTGACAGCTACTTAAGAGTATATTCAGGAAGTTGCTCAGGATTAACATGTGTAAGCGATATATCTGGAGTAGGATATGCTGACAGCGGATGTCCCGGTGCTAATCTTAATAATTCATCTATTTTAACATTCAATGCTACAGCCGGAACTACGTATTATGTATTACTGACCGGTTATACGGCAGCGAGATTCGGAAAATATACGATTTCTGTGACGCAGGATTGCTCTACCATGGGAACATCTGAGGTTAAAAAAGAAAATAACCTTAAAGCCTATCCAAATCCTTTTGCAGACGTTCTGAATATTTCTGATATTTCTAAAGTGGAGTCAGTATCCATTATTGATCTGGCAGGAAGAGTGGTAAAAACCATAGACCATCCTACTTCGGCCCTTCGGTTGAGAGATTTGAAACAGGGAGTGTATCTGGTCACCCTGAATATGAAAGACGGACCTAAACAGACCATTAAGGCAATTAAAAAGTGAGCATATCCTATAGATCAGCAGCTGAAAGGCTGCTGTTTTTTTTGATGATAAACATCGAATAAATACAATTTTAAAAACTGCAGAATTCCATAATGATAAGAGATTGTTTAATATTATTTTTTTAAAAATTAGAAAACGATATTATTGTGTTTTTTTTGTTAAATTTGCTTATAATATAAAAAAATAATATATGAAAAAGATTTTAATTGCGAATATGTTAATTGTTTTTACGTCGACATTTGCGCAAACCTATTGTATCCCTGAATATTCGAGCGGCTGTTCTGGCGGAGATGTAATTGACAGTTTTACGATCCCTGCAGCAGGATTTAGTCATCTGGATACAGGATGTTCTCAGGCATCTTACGGAGATTACACTACCCAAACCGTTACCATGAATGCCGGTGTTAATTATGCCTTTTCTATTACCCATGGCTTTGAAAATCAAAAAATTAGAGTCTGGATTGATTTTGACAGTAACGGAACCTTTGACGATACAGCACCCGAGTTGGTGGCTGAAGCAAGCAGCATCGGGTCGGATACAAATTCAGTGACAAACGGGATCATTACTATTCCTGTAACAGCCACACCCGGAACTTACAGAATGAGGGTGGGAGACCGATATTCCAGCCAGCCGGAGCCTTGTAATACGTCAGGGTATGGAGAAGCACATGATTATGTGGTAGTTATCGGAGCTGCTCCAAGTTGCCTTTCACCAGGGAACTTATCTTCAAGTACCATCACTTCAAATTCAGCTTCTATTTCCTGGACAGCTCCTACAAGCACGGTTGGCGTAGGATATGAATATTATCGCTCTGAAACAAGCACAGGGCCAACGAGTACTACTGTTGCCACAGGAAGTACTGGAGCATCTGCGCTTACGGCATCATTATCTTCACTTTCTCCTGCCACTACGTATTATGTATGGGTAAGATCCGTATGCAGTGCTTCCGATAAAAGTGCATGGTCTATAGGAGCGTCATTTACAACGGAATGTGCCGTTATTGTACCTACAGTAACTTACACAAACGATTTTGCAACATTCCCGGGCAATTGCTGGGAGCAGGCTTCAGGCGGAAATGCTGCCTCAGGACCTAATAATACCGAAAAATTATGGCGTAACGGAGACTTCCTGAACGCAGGGAACGACAACAACTCTGCTAAGATTAATCTTTTCTTTACAGGGAAGGCAGCATGGCTGAAAACTGCACCTTTCAATCTCTCAGCAGGTGGGTACAGAGTTAAGTTTGACTATGGAGTTACAGTATATCTTAATACGACAGCATCCGGTATGGGATCTGATGATATTGTTCAGTTTCTTGTGTCAGGGGATGGTGGAATTACCTGGAATGTTCTGCAAACATGGGATGCGGCGAACGGACCATCTAATATGTCTACTACCTATTCTTATAATCTGACTTCTTACACAGGAACGAATACAGTCTTTGCATTCTATGCTTCCAACGGTACATCAGATGATCCGGAAGATTATGAATTTTTCGTGGATAACTTCAAAGTAGAATCTGCATCACTGGCAACATCTGAAGTGGCCGCAGCAAAAGAAATCATTAAAGCATATCCGAATCCGTTCACAGATGTATTGAACATTTCAAAAGCAGAACTTGTAAAATCAGTTTCAGTTTCTGATGTTTCGGGAAGATTGGTGAAGACCATAGATAATCCTTCTTCAGCCCTTCATCTTGGAGATCTGAAACAAGGAGTGTATCTGGTTACCCTGAATATGAAAGACGGATCGAAGCAAACCATTAAGGCCATTAAAAAATAAAATTTAATTAGTTATATGATAGAGAACAGCAGCTGAAAAGTTGCTGTTCTTTTTTATGCAATAAGATCAGATAAAGATTTATTATTTCAGAAATTTTGAAAATAAGGATCATCATTGTTTCGAAGGTTTATACACAGGCTATCAAAAAATAACGATCAATCCGATAATAATAATGGATAAACGTAAGCTGTCATTTTTTAATTTAAAAAATGATGTTATTGTATTTTTTTTATTAAATTAGCTTATACCATAAAATAATATTATATGAAAAAGATTTTACTTGCGAATCTGTTAATGATTAGCGCATCAGCATTTGCGCAAACGTATTGTATCCCTGAATATTCGAGCGGCTGTTCCGGCGGAGATGTAATTGACAGTTTTACGATCCCTGCAGCAGGATTTAGTCATCTGGATACAGGATGTTCTCAGGCATCTTACGGAGATTACACCACCCAAACCGTTACTATGAATGCCGGTGTTAATTATGCCTTTTCCATTACCCATAGTTATGAAAATCAAAATGTTAGGGTTTGGATTGATTTTGACAATAACGGAACCTTTGATGATGCAGCACCCGAGTTGGTAGCCGAAGCAAGCAGTATAGGATCGGATACAAATTCAGTGACTAACGGGACCATCAGCATTCCTGTAACCGCTATACCCGGAACTTACAGAATGAGGGTGGGAGACCGTTATTCCAGTCAGCCGGAGCCTTGTAATACGTCAGGGTATGGAGAAGCACATGATTATATGGTAGTTATCGGAGCTGCTCCAAGTTGCCTTTCACCAGGGAATTTATCTTCAAGTACCATCACTTCAAATTCTGCTTCTATTTCCTGGACAGCCCCTACAAGCACCGTTGGCGTAGGATATGAATATTATCACTCCGAGACAAGTACAGGGCCAACAAGTACTACTGTTGCCACAGGAAGTACAGGAGCATCTGCTCTTACAGCATCATTATCTTCACTTTCTCCAGCCACTACGTATTATGTATGGGTAAGATCCGTATGCAGCACTTCCGATAAAAGTGCATGGTCTATAGGAGCATCATTTACAACGGAATGTGCCGTTATTGTACCTACAGTAACTTACACAAACGATTTTGCAACATTCCCGGGCAATTGCTGGGAACAGGCATCAGGGGGAGATGCTTCCACCGGACCTGATGATACAGAAGAATTATGGTATAGCGGAGACTTCCTGAATGCCGGAGATGATAACAACTCTGCTAAAATCAATCTTTACTATACGGGTAATGCAGCATGGCTGAAGACTGTACCTTTCAATCTTTCAGCAGGAGGATATCAGGTTAAGTTTGATTACGGAGTTACAGCGTTTCTAGACACGGCTGCATCAAGTATGGGATCTGATGATATCGTTCAGTTTCTTGTATCCGGGGATGGAGGAATTACCTGGAATGTTCTGCAAACATGGGATGCGGCGAACGGACCATCTAATACGTCTACTACTTATTCTTATAATCTGACTTCTTATACAGGAGCGAATACAGTCTTTGCATTCTATGCTTCGGACGGTACATCAGATGATCCGGAAGATTATGAATTTTTCGTGGATAACTTCAAAGTAGAATCTGCATCACTGGCAACATCTGAAGTTGCCGGAGCAAAAGAAACTATTAAGGCATATCCAAATCCGTTCACAGATGTACTGAACATTTCAAAGGCAGAACTTGTAAAATCAGTTTTAGTTTCTGATGTTTCGGGAAGATTGGTGAAAACTATTGATAACCCTTCTTCAGCTCTTCATCTTGGAGATCTGGAACAGGGATTATACTTTGTAACCCTGAATATGAAAGACGGTTCCAAACAAAGTATAAAAGCCATTAAGAAATAATCTGAATTTAACTAAAATTATAAAGGCGAATATTTTTTTATTCGCCTTTTTTTGTCGATAAAGTTTGATTTAAAAACAGATATGTCAATATTTTTTTAAACCTATTTTTTTATTAATAAAAGTATAAATAATTGAAAATAATCTTTAGATGAAAAAAGTAAGTTTAGCCCGTAATATACACTGATTATTGAAAAATACTTTTATTCAATTTATTTTTGGAATAAAAATTCATGTGGTTACATTGCAAAATAATTTTAAACACACAGATTATGAAAAAAGTATTATTTTTTATTTTAGCATGGCCTACATTAAGCTTTGGACAATGGACGGAAAATTTTGATTCCAGCGATATATTACCATCAGGTTGGGCGGTTATCAATAATGGAGGGGCAAATGGATGGAGAGTTGGTGGGTCACTTAGTCCACAATCCGGAGCAAATACAGTCATAATTAATTCCGAAACTACAGCACATAATGATTACCTGATTACAAAAGCAATCCCGGTACAAGCTGGTGTTAGTGATCAAATATCGTTTTATGTTAAGTCAATGAATTTTTCTTCATTTGATAGTTATGAGGTTTTGCTTTCTACGACCAATCAAACGGCAGGTGCTTTCACAACAGTCCTTCAACCGTCGGAACAAGCGGATAATTACTGGGGTAAAAAAACCTTTAATCTTTCATCATATGTGGGACAAACGGTATATGTAGCCATTTATGCTATCGGAGCAAATCAGGGGCAGCTTAATGTTGATACTTTTGCTGTGAATACTGGAGTATTATCAACATCTGAAGTTTCCGGAGCAAAAGAAACCGTTAAGGCATATCCAAATCCGTTCACAGATGTATTTAATATTTCAAAAACAGATCTTGTGAAATCTGTTTCAGTTTCTGATGTTTTAGGAAGACTGGTAAAAACCATTGACAATCCTTCTTCAGCCCTTCATCTGGGAGATCTGAAACAGGGTTTATACTTTCTAACCCTGAATATGAAAGGCGGCTCAAAACAAACCATCAAAGCCATCAAAAAATAAAAAAATAAAAAAACAATATCATTATATTGGAAAAAGACGGCAAAAGCCGTCTTTTTTATTACTTATTACCCATCATTCATTACTCATTTATTCGGCACTGGCTGTATATCTCCCGTATTCATATGCTCGAAGATCGTAGGGAAAAACATGACAAGGATAAAATAGATAATGATCATTAAGACGATTAACGAAAAAAGGATAATGACCAGACTGTTGGGTTTATTTTTCTTTTGTGGTTCCATGATTTTTGTGGTATTTGGTTAATAGATTAATATCAATACCAAATACTAAGCTAATTTCTTGCCACACTGTTTGCAGTATCTTGCGTCGTCATCGATATCTTCATTACCACACTGGTCGCAGATCTTTTCCAGATTCTGTCTTTTATTTCTCATTTCGGCAGTCACAATTCCTGTAGGAACCGCAATGATGGAATAACCTGCCAACATCAGAATAACAGCGAAAAATTTACCCATCGGTGTAATAGGAGAGACATCTCCATAACCCACAGTCGTTACCGTAACCACTGCCCAGTAAATAGATTGCGGAATGGTTTCAAAACCAGGTCTTCCACCTTCCACCATAAACATCAGGGAGCCTACAATTACAGAGAAAATGATCAGGAACAAAAGGAAAATATAGATCTTTCTGGAACTGTGCTTTAAGGCTCTTACGATGAGGTAACCGTCATTCATAAAGTCCAGAAGATTGAAAATTCTGAAGACCCTAAGCATTCTCAGCATTCTGAAAATCAGGAAATATTTGGTCACCGGAAAGAAAAAGCTGAGAAAAAAAGGAACCAATGCCAAAAAATCGATGATTCCGAAAAAGCTGAAAATATAGTTTTTCTTATTCTTTACCACACTGATCCGCATCCAGTATTCGGCGGTGAAGAAAATAGAAATAATCCATTCAAGGATCAGAAAGGTTCTGTGAAATCTTTTGTCGAGTTGAGGTACGCTTTCCATCATAATAATGGCGGTACTTATCAGGATCAGAGATAATAATGTAATGTCAAATAACTTACCGAGTTTGGTGTCGGCACGGTAGATGACCCTGTAAAGAAACCTTTTCCAAAGCTTATCTTCAGGAACAAGATTGTGTTCTCTTTCCATTTTTAATGTTTTTTAAAATTAACAAATTATCGTTATTTTCGTAGCAAACATACAGAATAAAATGACAATAAGCGAAGTAATTTCAAAAATAGAGCACCGCATTCCGCTGCAGCAGGCAGAAGATTTTGACAATGTAGGATTGCTGTGCGGATCTCCGGACCGAAATGTTAGCGGTATACTGGTGTGCCATGATGCATTGGAGAATGTGGTGGATGAGGCTATTCAGAAAAACTGCAATCTGATCGTATGTTTTCATCCCATTATTTTTTCAGGATTAAAATCGCTGACAGGAAAGAATTATGTGGAAAGAGCCGTGTTAAAAGCGATTGAGAATAAAATTGCCATCTACGCCATTCATACGGCATTTGATAATGATTTCTTTGGCGTCAATCATGGAATCTGCAGCCAGCTGGGATTGAAGGATCTGAAAATTCTTCAACCTAGAAAAAATAATTTAAAACAGCTGACGGTCTTTGTCCCGAAAGATCAGTCTGAACAGGTAAAAGAAGCCCTTTTTTCTGCAGGAGCGGGAAATATAGGGTTTTATGACGAATGCAGTTTTACCCTCAACGGAAACGGAACATTCAGGCCCACGGAAGGGTCGAATCCATTCTCAGGACAGCAAGATGTTCGTGAAAATGTAGATGAAGATATGATTTCTGTGATTTTTGAAAGCTATAAACAGGGAAGGATCATCTCAGCGATGAAAGCCGCGCATCCATATGAAGAGGTTGCTTATCAGATTTATCAACTGGAGAACGAGAACCAGCATACAGGTTTGGGAATGTATGGTGATCTGGAAGAGGAAATGGAGGAACAGGATTTTTTAAGATTCGTTAAAGAAAAATTCGGACTGGAAGTGATCAAGCATTCTGATTTTACCGGTAAAAAAATCAAAAGGATAGGTGTTCTCGGAGGTTCGGGGGCGAGTGGAATCAAAGCTGCATTATCCCAGAAATGTGATGCTTACCTTACCGGAGATATTAAATACCACGACTATTTTCTGGCAGAATCCAAAATGATGATCTGTGACATAGGCCATTATGAATCAGAACAATTTGTAACTCAACAATTATTTGAAATTTTATCACAAAAATTTAGTACATTTGCAATTTCAAAATCTATTGAAAAAACAAACCCAGTAAATTATTTCATTTAAATATGGCAAAAACCAACGATATTTCAGTTGAAGAAAAATTAAGAGCTTTATACGATTTGCAGATCATTGATTCAAGATTGGATGAAATCCGAAATACCAGAGGAGAATTGCCAATTGAAGTTGAAGATCTTGAAATTGAGATTGAAGGACTTGAAAAAAGAGCTGAAAAATTTCATGCAGATATCAAAGATCAGGACGATCAGATCAAAACTAAGCATGAAGTGATTAACCATGCAAAAACTTTAATTGAAAAATACAAATCTCAGCAGGATAATGTAAGAAACAATAAAGAGTTTGAAGCATTAGGAAAAGAAATGGAATTCCAGGATCTGGAAATTCAGCTTGCTGAAAAAAGAATTAAAGAATTCGGAGCTAAAATTGCTCACAAAAATGAAACTTTAAGCGAACTTAACGGAAAAATAGATGATCTTAAAAACCATTTAAAATTCAAAAAAGAAGAATTGGATGGTCTTGTATCTGAAACTCAAAAAGAAGAAGAATACTTAATAGAGCAGTCTAAAGAGTATGCAGGTAAGATCGACGAAAGATTACTGGCTTCATATAACAGAATCAGAAAGAGCTCTATCAACGGACTTGCTGTAGTAGGATTGGAAAGAGGGGCACCGAAAGGTTCATTCTTCACGATTCCTCCTCAGAAGCAGATGGAAATCGCTCAGAGAAAGAAAATTATTATCGATGAGCATTCAGGGAAAATCCTGGTGGATGACGAATTGGTAATGGAAGAAAACGACAGAATGAAATCCGTAATTAAATTTTAATTAGGATTCAGACCATACAAAAAGTGCTTCAGTAATGAGGCACTTTTTTTGTTTATAGGGTTAATCTATAGGTATTCAATATAGACGGGCTTTAGCCCGTTGTTTTATCCTGTAAACGAAACAATTCCATTTATTTCGATGGCCTTAGAAACACTTAGTCATTATTAAAATTCAACAGGAATGGGCTTTAGCTCGTTTATATTGATCCCCATCAATTTAATACCTAGCCAAAACATAAAAAAAAGCTGCTTCTCTTGAAACAGCTCATTGTATTTTTAATCGTGATGCTCATACATTTTATTGTATAGATCCATAAATTTCTCTTTGACCGCTTTTCTTTTCAGCTTTAAAGTAGGCGTTAGAAGCCCTGTCTCTATGGCCCAGACTTCCGGAGTAAGCTCAATTCTTTTGATCTTTTCCCAGTTTCCGAGGTGTTCGTTGATGCCTTCTATTTCTTTTTCAATTCTTTCTTTTAATTCAGGGCTTTTGGCGATTTCTGCCGGAGTAGAACCAATATTCAGGTTATTTCTCATGGCCCAGTTTTTAGCAAATTCAAAATCAGGCTGTACCAGTGCACACGGCATTTTTTCACCGTCACCTACCACCATGATCTGCTCTATGAATTTTGAAGCTTTCGCTTGGTTTTCAATAGTTTGTGGGGCAATGTATTTTCCGCCTGAAGTCTTGAACATCTCTTTTTTACGGTCGGTGATCTGAAGGAATCCTTCTGCATCAATATGCCCGATGTCTCCTGTTCTGAAAAAGCCGTCTTCCGTAAAAGCTTCTCTGGTCATTTCTTCAGCTTTAAAATAGCCTTTGAAAATAGAAGGGCCTTTTACCGTAATTTCACCATCTTCCTGGATTTTCACCTGTAGATTATCTAATGGTGCACCAACGGTTCCTACCTTCATTTTCTCAAAACTGTTAACCGCGATTACCGGTGAAGTTTCTGTCAGTCCGTAGCCTTCCAGAATAGGAATTCCTGCATTCTGGAACATCATATTCAGTCTTGTAGACAAAGCAGCAGAACCGGAAACCAGTGTGATGATTTCGCCTCCCATACCTTCTCTCCATTTGGAGAATACCAGCTTATCGGCAATGATTTCCTGCAGTCCGGATGGTTTTGAGATCGTTTTCTTTTTACTGATCAGATTTAATGCCCAGAAGAATATTTTAGATTTCAGACCTCCCGCAGAAGAACCTGTATTGTAGATTTTATCGTATACTTTTTCTACCAGTCTCGGCACCACAGTCATATAGTGAGGTTTCACTTCTTTGATGTTTTCCCCCATTTTATCGATGCTTTCAGCAAAATAGATGGAAAATCCATTGTATTGATACAGATAGAAAAGCATTCTTTCGAAAATATGACAGATCGGAAGGAAGCTCAATGCTCTGGAATCTTTGTAATCCAGGCTTTTTCGTTTAGGAATTCTTGGAATTGAACCCAGAACGTTGGAAACGATATTATGGTGGGTCAACATTACTCCTTTGGGTCTTCCCGTTGTTCCGGAAGTATAAATAATCGTAGCCAGATCCTCTGAATTGATGGCATTGGAAAGGTCTTCCACTTCAATTTGGGTAGAATCATCTTCCCCAAGATCCAGAATTTCTCGCCAGTTAGCGGCTCCGCTTATCACATCGAAAGTAAAAACACCCTGTAAAGAGGGAATATTATGTTTCACCTTCATCACTTTCGTCAGAAGTTCTTTATCGGACACAAAGCAATACTGTATTTCAGCATTATTAAAGATAAATTCATAATCTTCAGCAGAAATACTCGGATATACAGGTACGGAAACTACACCGATCTGAGAAAGTCCAAAATCCATCACCGCCCATTCTGTACGTGAATTGGTGGTGATCAGAGCAATCTTATCTCCCGGCTTTATCCCCAGTTTCAAAAGTCCTCTGGATATTTTATTTCCCTGATTGATAAACTCTAACGTTGAAGTTTTTTTCCATTCGCCCTGATATTTAGTAACAAACATATCCGTTTTAGGAAATTTTTCTAAAGCGTAGTGTGGAATATCGAATAATCTTTTGATCGTCATGATTTTTTAAGCAATTTTTAAAGAATTTTAAATATAAGCATTTTTTTTAATTGTAGTAATCAGAAATCACCAATTGAAAATTAATTGAATGCCTGCCATAATATCAGGAGGTTTTCAGCTGTTATACAACTGAAATTTGAAACTAGCCACCCCCAACTTCTAACTTCTCATTTCTAACTTCTAATTCTATTTTCAGATTTCGTTAAAAAGTGTAAATTTACGGCTATCTAATTATTATTTTTTATGGACTTTAATTTATCGGAAGAACAGCTGATGATTCAGCAGGCTGCAAGAGATTTTGCACAAAATGAACTATTACCCGAAGTTATCGAAAGAGACCGCGAGCAGAAATTCCCTACAGAGCAGGTAAAGAAAATGGGGGAGATGGGACTTTTGGGAATGATGGTGGATCCTAAATACGGAGGGGCTGGTATGGACAGTGTTTCTTACGTCCTAGCAATGGAGGAGATCGCAAAAATAGATGCTTCTGCAGCTGTGGTAATGTCTGTAAACAACTCATTGGTATGTGCAGGTCTTGAAAAATTTGCTTCCGAAGAACAGAAAGTAAAATACCTTACCCCTCTAGCGAGCGGAAAGGTAATTGGAGCTTTCGCATTATCTGAGCCTGAAGCAGGTTCTGATGCTACTTCTCAAAAAACAACAGCAGAAGATAAAGGAGATTACTACCTATTAAACGGTATCAAAAACTGGATCACTAACGGTGGAACAGCTTCCTACTATATTGTAATTGCACAAACGGATCCTGAGAAAAAACATAAAGGAATCAACGCTTTCATCGTGGAAAGAGGATGGGAAGGTTTTGAAGTAGGGGTAAAAGAAGACAAATTGGGAATCAGAGGAAGTGATACACACTCTTTGATCTTCAACAATGTAAAAGTACCTAAAGAAAACAGAATCGGTGAAGATGGTTTCGGCTTCAATTTTGCAATGGCAGTATTGAACGGAGGAAGAATCGGTATTGCTTCTCAGGCTTTAGGAATTGCTTCAGGAGCTTACGAACTGGCTTTAAAATATGCCAAAACAAGAAAAGCTTTCAAAACGGAGATCATCAATCACCAGGCGATTGCGTTCAAATTGGCAGATATGGCTACTCAGATCACGGCGGCAAGAATGCTATGTTTCAAAGCTGCATGTGAGAAAGATGCAGGTAAAGATATCTCTGAAAGTGGAGCAATGGCAAAACTATACGCTTCTCAGGTAGCAATGGATACCACGATCGAAGCGGTACAGATCCACGGTGGATACGGATACGTGAAAGAATACCACGTAGAAAGAATGATGAGAGATGCGAAGATCACGCAGATCTATGAAGGTACTTCTGAAATCCAGAAAATTGTGATTTCAAGAAGCATCGCAAAATAACAAATATAAAACACACTACTTATGAAAAAAACTTTGTGGATCAGTCTGGGCGTAGTCCTTATTCTGGTAAGCGTATTGGTATGGTACAAATACTTTTTCGTTTTTGGAGAGGGCGTAAAGTCCGGCTACCTGAATTATGCCATGAAAAAAGGCTATGTTTTCAAAACCTACGAAGGAAAATTGATCCAGGAAGGTTTTGGAAAAGGAAAAACAGGAACCATTACAAGCTACGAGTTTGAATTTTCTGTAGATGATCCTGAAATTTTTAAGCAGTTGGAAACCAACAGCGGTAAAACTTTTGATCTTCATTATAAAGAATACAATGGAGCACTTCCCTGGAGAGGAAACACAAAGTTTGTGGTAGACAAAGTAGTCAATATGAAATAGAGAAAGGCTCCCATTGGGGAGCCTTTCCATTTACAAACCACTTACTTTAATAATATATAAGCACTTTTTCAAGCGATATTATTCACTTTTAATTTTCGGATTTAACCATCTGATCTGATTTCGTGAACAGGTCAATAAAAGTATCATATACACCAAAATTATAGGATAGCTCCCAAAACAAATGCATCCTTACTCCTTTCAGATTTGTAAACTTCCGGGTCATATTTAAAATTAGTTAGGGTTATCAGAGATTTATTATGCTTGTCTTAATAAATATAAATATAGGAAGAAGTATTGGTTTTAATTTTTTTAATTCCTTAAAAAAATATTAAAAAAATCCATCTTTCGATGGATTCTGTTTTATTGCGGATGATCGCCGGTCGTTTTTTTGTTTTTCTTCTTGTAGAAATAGTATCCTATCCCGCCAATAACAAATAATGGCCATAGAGGAAGGATGAAAAGAAAGACAGATGTGATTACTCCCCAACCGGATGAAATGGCCGCCAGTGATTTTCCACCGAAAGTTTCAGGTTCTTTTTCATCAGCAGATTTATCGGCAAGGGTCAATGTTATTGTACAAAGAGTATTGTCTGCATAGTTATTTCCGGCTACCTGGATGTTCTTGGTTTCAATATCACCGATATTGCTCAGATCATTCATTAAGGTATCAAAATTGCGGATCGGCACTTTAATATCCATATAATATACTCTTTGTGTATTTTCTGAGTAAGAAGATTCCCTTCTGACAGGCTCTGCGGTAATATAGGTAAGCTCTTCACTTTTTACATATCCGTTGTTTCTTACGGTTTCTTCTCTCACCAGTTCTTTTACGGTATCAGCATTGTCTGCTTTTACAGACAGCAATCCGGTTTTTACCATTCTGTTTTTCGCAGCGAGCTCGTAACTGTCGTTTTTTGGTTGGTCTTTGTAGATGATTTTGGTTTCTTTGATCACCTTCGGAGCCGGAACATTCACAACGATCTTTTCAGCTTTTTTCTCTGCCGAATCTTTTTTCTCAATTTTTGATTCCAGTTTGGTAGAGGTAATTTTATCAGACAGAGAATCTACTATTTTTGAGGTGTTTTCTATTTTCTGCTGAATTTCACCTTTTGCATCTTCAAAATCCTTTATTCTGACATTCGCTGAATCCAGAACCTTATTGGCAGTACTGTTAATAGAGTTAACGGTTTCATTGACAGCTGCAGCCGTACTGTCCGCTGCGTGTAAAGTGTCTTCTATCTTTGATTGGGTACCTTCTGCTTTTTTACACATCATAAAAGTGCTGGATACCGCCACGAGTAATATGAACTTTTTCATAACATTATTTTTTTGATGAAGTAAAATTAGGAAGGAGCCGCCCTAGGTCTTTGTAAATGGAAAGTATTGTTTTAGTAAAAGTGTAAGCAATTGAAAAATAGCTTTTTGTATTTGTTTTACAATTATTTTACAAATGATCACCTGTTTTTTTGAGATGCTCGGGAAGTCTATTGTATAGTATTAAATGCTTAGAGCATTCGGATAACGATGAGATGTTTATTGTCTCATTATTAGACTATTATTGTGAAAAATGATAACAAAAATAAAATGTTTATATTTAAATAATTTTTATATTTGTTATTATGGGTTTATTCATTAAAAGTTTTCTTTTTTTAGGTTTTTTTAGCATTTTATTGTTTAATTGTGCTGATTACAAAAATATTTCGCGAATGAACCAAGAAAATAAAAAACAGGAAAATGTAGAATTTACCGAAATCAGAAGACTTAATTCCAGTATTGATCTGAGTGAATACACAGTCATCACTTCCACGAAAGGAATCAAAGATCTATATATGAAACTGAATGATTCAAAATACTCCAGATCTGCACCAATACCGGTTTTGGAGGAAGGTGAGTTTTTTCTGGTCATAAAACCCAAACTTAAAAAAATAAAAAACGGAGATATCGAAATTGAAAAAATAGAACGTAACGGTTCCACTTTAAATGTTTTGTATAAAGAAATAGAAAATCAGGAATATGCGGAAAAAAATCAATCTTCACCCATACTGATCCTGAAAATATTTGACAGCCCTAAAAAAATTAAGCTAACCATAATCTAATATAATGAAACAAAAACTATTATTTCTGACAAGTCTTCTGGTTCTTTCGGGAACAGCTGTAGCCCAGCAGAATACTTGGAGCAGGACCTTTGAGAAAAACGTAAATGTAATAAGGGAAAGAGGGGTAAGAACTTCAGACTACCAACTGGTTAATCTGAATATCAATGAGATGAAACAGCAGCTTTCTCTTGCACCGGACAGAAACAGGCTTTCTTCCGAAAAAGGAATTCTTGTCAAGTTTCCAAACGATCAGGGAACTTTTGATACGTACGAAGTATTTGAAGCATCCACAATGCATCCTGATTTGCAGGCAAGATATGCTGATATTAAATCTTATGTAGGCCAAAGAGTAGGAGATCCTGCTACCAACATCAGATTTACATATGATCCGTATTTCGGTCTGAATGCGGTAGTGAGAGGAATAAAAGGAATGTATTATATAGATTCGTATTCTCAGGATAACAAAACCTATATGGTATACGACAGAAAAAATGCGGTTTCTCAAAGCCGTTTCGACTGTCTGTTTAAAGGAGATTCGCCTTTAGTGGATCTGGTGCCGGATATCCATACTAAAACAGTTATAGATGGTTTGATGCGCAAATATAGATTGGCCATCAGTACCACAACGGAATATACAGCGTATACAGCCCAGCAGGCTGGTGTAGGTGCCGGAACCGATGCTCAGAAAAAAGCAGCTGTTCTTGCAGCGGTTAATTTAGCAGTGGCCCGTCTTAACCAGGTATTTGAAAATGAAATTTCTGTGACATTACAGCTTGTTGACAATACAGATCAGTTGTTTTTCGTTGGTACAGATACTTTTGATGCATTGGATGCCTATCAGATGATTGATGAGAATGTTACGGTGACCAATAACGCAATTGGTGTCAATAATTATGACATCGGGCATGTATTTTTCCAGGCTACTCAGGGTAATGATAACGGACTTGCTTATACTCCGGCAATTTGCGGAAGTGTAAAGGCAGGAGGGGTTACCGGCTCAGCAGCTCCTGTGGGAGATCCTTTTGTGATTGACTATGTGGCGCACGAAATGGGGCATCAGTTTGGAGCCAACCATACTCAGAATAATGGCTGTAACAGAAACACAGCCACTTCAGTAGAACCGGGCAGTGCAAGTTCTATTATGGGGTATGCCGGAATCTGTTCCCCGAATGTACAGAATAACAGTGATGCTTACTTCCACGCGGTGAGTATCCGTGAGATGTACACCAGAATTACCGGAACTGGCGGAAACTGTTCAGTGAATACAGCAACAGGAAATAATGAACCAACTGCGAATGCAGGACCTGATAGAACAATCCCAATGGGAACACCGTTTGCTTTAACCGGCGTTGGTTCTGATCCGGATGGTGATGCAGTGACTTATAACTGGGAACAAATTGACACGGGTGCGGCGACAATGCCACCAAGACCAACCAATACGGTAGGCCCAATGTTCAGATCCATGTGGGGAACAACATCGCCTACGAGATACTTCCCAAGACTTTCAACCATCATAGAAGGATATGATCCTACCATTATTACAGCTTCCAATTTCAAAGCATGGGAAAAGCTGTCTACAGTGGCCAGAAATTTAACCTTCTCGTTCATGGTAAGAGATAACAAGCCTGTGGGCGGACAGACTGGCCGTGATGATATTCAGCTTACAGTATCTACTGCTGCCGGACCATTTACAGTAAGTTCCCAGAATACAGCGGGAGTGGTATGGAATGTAGGAACACCTCAGACCATCACATGGAACGTAGCAAATACCAATGCAGCTCCGGTAAATACGGCTAACGTAATGATCCTTCTTTCAAAAGACGGTGGACTTACGTTCCCGCATACATTGGTAGCTAGCACGCCAAACAACGGTTCTTATGCATTCAATGTTCCGGGTGGTTTAGGAACAAGTTCCACTGCCAGAATAATGATCAAGGCAATTGATAATGTATTTTTGAATGTGAATACCACAAACTTTACAATCAATTCTACATTAGGAATCAGCGAAACTGAAAAAGCGGAACAGGGAATACGCATTTATCCTAACCCTTCGAAAGGTATATTCACCATCGAAACAGAATCAGGAAACGGTATTGCCTACACTGTTTTTGCAATGGACGGAAAATTAGTTAATGCTACGAAAGAGGTGAAAGGTGGTAAGATTCGTGAAGAAGTGAATCTGTCCTATCTTCCTTCAGGTGTTTACATCGTTCAGGTAGATAAAGACGGTCAGAAAATTTCCAAAAAACTGATCATTAAAAAATAAGAGAAGCTTTTGCTATAAAAAGAAACCGTTCAATTTCACATTGAACGGTTTTTTATTTTTAATTAAAAGGAATTTAATCATTATTAAATTCACTGATAAAATGAAGTTTCACATTCGGAAATTTTTCCTGGGTCATATGTATTGTGAATGAAGAATCTGCCAGAAATACCAGTTGATTGTACTTATCTCTGGCAAGGAAACGCTGCTTCAGTCTTGCAAACTCCTTAAACTCCTCAGATTTCTCATCGGCTTCCACCCAACATGCCTTATGCATGGAAAGAGGTTCGTAGGTGCATTTGGCACCATACTCATGCTCCAGACGGTATTGGATTACCTCATACTGAAGCGCACCTACCGTTCCGATGATTTTTCTGTTGTTCATTTCCAGGGTAAATAACTGGGCAACCCCTTCATCCATCAGCTGATCAATACCTTTTGCCAATTGTTTAGCTTTAAGCGGATCACTGTTGTTGATATAACGGAAATGCTCCGGAGAGAAGCTTGGAACTCCTTTAAAGCTTAATTTTTCACCTCCAGTCAGGGTATCACCGATTCTGAAGCTTCCGGTATCATGAAGGCCTACAATATCTCCCGGGAAACTTTCGTCTACAACCTCCTTTTTGTCTGCGAAGAAGGCGTTCGGGGAAGAGAATTTCATTTTTTTACCCTCTCTTACCAATAAATAATTTTCATTTCTTTTGAATGTTCCCGAAACAATTTTCACAAAGGCCAATCGGTCTCTGTGCTTAGGATCCATATTCGCGTGGATCTTAAAAACGAATCCTGTAAAATTACTTTCTTCAGGTTTCACAAGACGCGTATCACTTTCTTTAGGCTGAGGCATCGGGGCAATTTCAATAAATGCATCCAATAGCTCACGGACTCCGAAATTATTCAAAGCAGAACCAAAAAATACCGGCTGCAGATCCCCTGACATATATTCATCACGGCTGAATTCAGGATATACAGACTGTACAAGCTCCAGTTCGTCTCTTAGATTCTGAGCGGCTTTTTCTCCGATCACTTCGTCTATTGCAGGATCATTGATATCGTCAAACTTAACCGTTTCACCTACTTTCTGTTTCTTTTCTTCAAGGAAAAGCTGGATATTATTTTCCCAGATATTATAAATTCCTTGGAAGTCGCTTCCCATACCGATTGGAATGGATAATGGAACTACTCTTAATCCTAATTTCTGCTCCACCTCATCCAAAAGATCAAAGGCATCCTTACCTTCACGGTCAAGCTTATTGATGAAAACAAGCATCGGGATGTTTCTCATTCTGCAGACCTTTACCAATTTTTCAGTCTGTTCCTCAACCCCTTTTGCCACGTCGATAACAACGATTACGGAGTCTACGGCAGTTAAAGTTCTGTAAGTATCTTCAGCAAAATCTTTGTGACCCGGTGTATCCAGGATGTTTATTTTGTGGTCTTTATATTCAAAAGCCAATACGGAAGTCGCTACAGAGATCCCTCTCTGTCTTTCGATTTCCATAAAGTCGGAGGTAGCTCCTTTTTTTATTTTGTTGGATTTTACCGCACCGGCTTCCTGAATGGCACCCCCGAAAAGAAGTAATTTTTCGGTAAGGGTTGTTTTTCCGGCATCCGGGTGGGAAATGATCCCGAAAGTCTTTCTTTTTTGTATTTCTTTGATTAAGTCTGACATAGTGTATTTTGAAGTTGCAAAAATCGGGATTTTTTGCGAGGTTTTCAAATAATTTACTGAATAAATGGGTGAGGGGTACGGGATACGAGATTTCGGGGCGAGGATTCGAGTTTTAGAGTTTCAGGGTTTACTTATTGAGCTGCTGTCTAAACCTCAGTTTAGCTTCTCTTTTTTAAGTAAAATAAAATACCAGCCAGAGTATAAGTCCACAGATTGAAAAGGCTGCTAATATAACGAACAGAAGTGTAAAACCTTCACTTTTTCGATCTATTTTCCATGTTTTCGGATCAATGAAATAGCTATGGAAAACCCGGGGAGCGATTTTCAGGTCCGGCCGGAAAATACTTATTCCCTGCAGGAAATGAGCATATAGCGTATAGCGGTCTTTGACGACATGGAGTGGAAGAGTCATTTCAATATACAAACAGGTAGGGGCTTCTTTTTCAGATTTTATGAAAACTTCGAGCAGCGGAATGATTCCGGAATTTCGGGTGTTAAATGATGAGATGTCAAATTCTTTTCCGCTAGCAACAAGATCGGTGTACAGTACTTTTTTTACAGCTTCATTTTTTGAATTACAATAAAGAATTCCGGTTTCATTAATGATAATTTTATTGGCTAAAAGATTTCTTTTGATGATATAATGCTTTACCGATGGAATCAAAATGCCAAATCCTATAGGGAAACAGATGAGTGCCGGAAAAAGCATGACTTCAATACCTCTTTTGTAAATTCCATACGCGGGAAGAAGGATAAGAAAACCACAGCCGAAAAGCAATACCCCATAAAGAAGTGCCTGAAGCATGAATGTCGGAAATATGCTGATGTTAGATTCCAGACTCTGGAAAGGTTTTTCTGAGTTCATTTTTACTGTGATTGTGATGAATAGGCGAAAATAAGTATTTCCTTTTTTAGTTGCTTAAGGCTTTCAAAAAAATTATCTTTGTTTTCATAAAATTTTTATAGAGAAAAGCATGGAAAATAGCAGGTATCCGAAGTTTACATTCACATGGATTGGTGGGCTTGTCCTGGTGGCAGGATTATTCATAGGAACAATGGCTGTTACCTTTTTTGGAAGCTTCTGGAAAATTGCTTTTAAAGAAAACCTGGAACTGAAAGACTGGTTTTTAATGCTGACGAATGCAGCCGGATTTCTCACAGCGATTGCCTTTTTTGATTTTTTTATTGTGAGACCGAGCACAGGAAAAAAACTGAATTTCAACTTTTCTCCCACGAATTTTTATACCTATCTCCTGATATTTCCTATGATGCTCGGGATGATGTTTATCTCAGAATTTATCACGTCACTTATTCCTGTCACAGGACCGTTTTGGGGAAAGTATTATGAATATTTTGCCCAGCTGATGGAACAGCTGACTTTTGAACCTGTCATCATGATCATCATGACCGTAATTATGGCTCCGATTTTTGAAGAGATTATTTTCAGGGGAATTATCCAGAAAGGATTAATGAATAAAGGAGTAGACCCTAAAAGAGCTATTTTTTATGCATCCGTTATCTTTGGAGTGATCCACGGAAATCCATGGCAGTTTGTAGGGGCGGTATTGCTGGGAGGTGTTTTGGGATTAGTGTATTATAAAACAAAATCTCTGTTGCTGCCGATGCTGTTGCATGGCTTTAACAACCTTTGCTCTTCAATGCTGGTAACTTACACCAAAAGCGAAAGTTTTGCAGATGCTTTGAAAATTTCCGAATGGGTTATTTTAGCCGTTGGACTTGTTCTTTTTTCTTTATTCTACTACCTTTTCATGAAAAAAAATAAAGTACATTACGCTGAAATTTAACAGATAACATGAGTGAACCGTAACAAAAATACGGACAAACGAATTGAGCAAAAATGAATATAGATATGGAATTATTGGTTGCGACACACAACGTACACAAAAAAGAAGAGATCCAGCAGATTCTGGGAAATGATTTTACAGTAAAAAGCCTTACAGATTATAATATTCACGAAGAAATCGTAGAAGATGGCGATTCTTTCAATGCCAATGCCCTGATCAAAGCACAATACTGTTTTGAGAAAACCGGAATTCCCAGTTTAGGAGACGACAGCGGACTTGTGGTGGAAGCTTTGGACGGCAGACCCGGAATTTTTTCTGCCCGTTATGCCGGAGACCACGATTTTGCTAAAAACATCGGAAAAGTTTTAAGCGAATTGGAAGGTGAAGACAACAGAAAATCCTATTTCATTACGGTTTTATGTTATTATGATGAAAATGGAGCCCGCTATTTTGAAGGCAGAGTCCATGGGAATTTACTGACAGAAAACAAAGGTCATAAAGGATTCGGCTATGACCCGATCTTCGTTCCGGAAGGGTATGACATGACTTTTGCAGAAATGAATCCGGAAGATAAAAACAGAATCAGCCACCGTAAACAGGCATTGGATCTGTTCCTGGAGTTTCTGAAAGTAAAAGATTAATTCTAAACCTATGTTTAGATTTTCTGTCGTACATTTGTTTCAATAAACTATTGATTTGAGTACTTATTTAACGATACTGGGCTTTAACTCAGCTATTCCGACCATCAACTCTTCTCCTACAGCCCAGCTGCTGGAAATAGAAGAAAGACACTTTCTGATCGATTGTGGAGAGGGAACACAGGTACAGCTGAGAAAAGCAAAAGCAAGATTTTCAAAGATCAATCATATCTTTATATCACACCTGCACGGCGACCATTGTTTTGGTCTGCCGGGGCTTATTGCATCTTTCCGTTTGCTTGGAAGGGATACTCCTATTCATATTTACGGTCCGAAAGGAATAAAAAAAATGCTGGAAACCATCTTTACGATTACCGAAACGCATCGTGGTTTTGACGTTATTTATCACGAGCTGGATAAAGACTATTCCGAAAAGATCTATGAAGACAGCAGGGTAGAAGTATATACTATTCCTTTGGATCACAGAATATACTGTAACGGTTATCTTTTTAAAGAAAAACCGAAAGATAGGCATCTCAATATGAAGGAAATCGCTAAATACAGCGAAATAGAAAGCTGCGATTATCACAATATAAAAGCAGGAAAAGACTTTGTACTGAGTGACGGATACGTCCTTAAAAATGAAGTGCTGACCCTGGATCCGGCACCTCCGGTTTCCTATGCGTTCTGCAGTGATACCCGTTATCTTGAAACGGTGCTTCCGATCATTAAAAATGTAACCGTTCTGTACCATGAGTCCACTTTTCTTCATGATTTGAAGGAGATGGCGGATTATACGGGACATTCAACAGCTTTGGAAGCAGCAACAATTGCTCAGAAAGCTGAAGTGGGTAAACTTATCCTCGGACATTTTTCAAACAGGTATGGAGACCTTACGGTATTTACGGATGAAGCCAGAAATATTTTTCCCAATACCTTCCTTCCGAAAGCGTTGGAAAGTGTAAAAATTTAAAACCGGTATGCTTAATTTTGAAGAATTAAAAAGCTTTTTGAACGAAAAAGCAGATCAGTACAACAGCCCTGATTTTATTGAAGATGACCCGATACAGATTCCACACCGTTTCTCTTTACAACAGGACGTGGAAATTGCAGGGTTTCTGGCGGCAACTATTTCCTGGGGAAACCGGAAATCGATCATTAAATCTGCAGAGAAAATGCTGGATATCATGGGGAATTCTCCTTATGATTTTGTATTGAATCATTCCGAAAAAGATCTGGAAGCCCTTCAGGACAAAAGTATACACAGAACTTTTAACGGCCAGGATTTTGCTTACTTCATCAGGCAGTTCAATAAGATCTATAAAGAACATGAAAGCCTCGAGAATTTATTTTTAGTAAAAAATCAGGAAACCAGTTTTCTTCATGCTATTGAAAGGTTCAGAAACGGTTTTCTGGAAACGGAGAAGCACAGAAGTCATAAACACGTCAGCTCGCCTTATAAAAACTCTTCCTCGAAAAGGATCATTATGTTCCTGCGCTGGATGGTGAGAAAAGATAAGCATGGGGTGGATTTTGGTATTTGGAAGAATATAGATCAGAAACACCTGTCTATTCCGTTAGATGTTCATACGGGAAATATATCGAGAAAGCTCGGTTTGGTTTCCAGAACGCAGAATGACTGGAAGACCGTTGAAGAGCTAGATATTGCTATCAGAAAATTTGATGAGAATGATCCTGCCAAATACGATTTTGCCTTATTTGGACTGGGTGTGACCAAAGAACTCTTATAACATTAGGAAAGGATGAAAAAAGAAACTGAAAAGACTGAAACAGAAAAAACGGAAATCTTAGAAAAAATAGCGAATGGTATTACGTGGTGGGTAGGCTCTATTCCGTCGCTCATCGTTCATACCTTATTCTTTATCACCTCATTTCTTTTGCCGATGCTCAATTTGGTCGAGTTCGACAAAATGCTTTTGATTCTTACCACAGTAGTTTCTCTGGAAGCGATTTATCTGGCTATTTTCATTCAGATGTCGGTGAATAAAAGCCATGAAAAAATTGAAGATATTCAGGAGGATATCGAAGAGATCAGCGAAGATATTGAGGACATTCAGGAAGATATTGAGGAGATCAGCGAAGACATTGAAGAGATCAATGAAGACATTGAAGACATTCAGGAAGATATTGAAGAAATCAACGAGGATGAAGATGATGAAGACCACAACGAAAGAGCAAAGAACGTAATTCTTAAAAGCAATGTAAGCTCCAACAAAAATGAAATTAAAGCCTTAAAAGATATCATCAGTCAGCTTAAAGATGAAATTGAACAGTTGAAAAAATAAAAGGAATTTGATCTTAAATAAAAGATAGTTGAAATTATCCTAAGAAATACAAAAGCAGGCCTGTACATGATCAGGTTTGCTTTTTTTTATGTATATTTTTCAGTAAAAACGCAACTCTACTATTTTTGTGGAATATATAATTATAAAATAAATTTATTACGAATATATATGGCGAATTATGATGATGTGCTGAAAAAGGATGTTTTAATCGATATTTTTGCTACATTTGAACAAACAATAATAAAATGTTAAGTTATAGATTAAAAAATTACTTTTTAGTTATGCTGTTTCTGCTGACTTCGGTTTCGGTATTCTCTCAAAGGGCAGACCGGAAACCAAAGCCTGAAAAGTTTACTGCAGAAAGTAAGAAAGCAGGTGCATTTATAGATGTAAACGTACCCACTTACCTACCTTCCAGCTATACGATAGAAGATCTTGTAAAGAAAGTGCTGATTTCAGGAGGATCTGTCTGTGCGGCTCCCAATGTGAGCAATGTATCCATTACTCCCAATCAGCTTTCAACAGATACAGAGAGAGCATGGGGATATTTTAACAAAGGAACGACCAGTTTCCCGTTTAATGACGGACTTGTCCTGGTAACAGGAAAAGCAAGAAGAGCCGGAAACGCTCTGGAAGGGCCGAATTCATTAGGTGATGTCGTACCAGGTGCCGGAATGAATGATCCCGATCTGGTAGCAGCCATTAATCCCCCGGGTAACCTTAAAGACATAGTATCCCTGGAATTTGATTTTGTGCCGAATAGCAATCAGGTGAAATTTAATTATTTATTTGCTTCCGAAGAATATACCAGTGGGTATCCGTGTGGTGATTTCGCAGACGGTTTTGCACTCCTTCTTAAAAAAGTGGGAGATCCTACCTATGAAAATCTGGCTATTCTACCCAACGGAGCCGGACCTGTAAGTGTAACGAATATCGTTCCGGCAGGAGTAGGTTGTAGCGCTGCTGACATCAAAAACGAACAGTATTTCGGAGGATTGAATACGCTGAATGTAGAAACCAATTTTATAGGAAGAACCATCCCTCTTAAAGCTGTTGCTACCGTTATTCCGGGCCAGACTTATCATTTTAAAATGGTTTTGGGGGATGCGATAGACAATAGTTATGATTCTGCTGTATTTTTACAAGGGGGATCATTCGATATCGGAATGACAATTGTTGACAATAATGGGAACCCTTTGGGAGAAACCGTGAATATGTGTGACAATGCGCCGCAGGTTTTAAAAGCACAGGTAACAACCGTTCCGGGAATGACGTACAAATGGTACAAAGACGGCGTTCTGATCCCTAATGCAACGAATGCGATATATATTGCTACTGCCCCTGGAGTATATGAAGTGAAAACTTTTGTAGGCGGAACGGAATGTCAGAAAGCAAACATTACAATCATTGGAGGAACGTCTCCAACGGCTCAGAGTGCCACACTCAAACTTTGTGCTACACCGACCTTGAGTACTTTTAATCTGGACAGTGCAAAACCGCAGATCAGTACAACAGCCGGAGCCGTATTCCGTTTCTATGCGAATCAGGCCGATGCACAGGCACAAAATAACAGCTTTATTACCAACACAACAGCCTATAACGGTACAGACAACCAGGTTATTTATGTACTGGTTTCCAATGGAGCTTTCTGTAGCAAAATTGTTACGCTGACATTAAGAAGAGAAGAAACTCCGGTTGCCACCCTTACAGCTCCGAGAGTGAGGATATGTTCCGGTGAATCTCTGATCCTGACAGCTGCAGGTGGAGTAACCTACCAGTGGAGTGACACTTCAACGAATGGAGGAGTAAGAACCGTGAGCCCAACCCAGACGACTACATATACAGTATATGCTATCGGTGCGCAGGGATGCAGATCTCTGCAGCCGGCTACCATCACGATTGATGTTGTTCCTGCCATTGTATCTTCTCTGAAAGGAGGTCAGATCTGTGAGGGCGATATGATTCTTTTGGATGCCGGATCAGGACCAGGATATACCTACGAATGGAATACCGGTGAGACTACTCAGGCTATTACCGTGGGAACTCCGGGAGAATATACCGTAAAGATCAGCAATGGGGTGTGTTCCCAGGAATTTAAAACCCAGGTGATCCGTGCTGTAGTTCCTCAAATTATAAAAGTAGATTATAGCGTTAATGGAACAATGGTTCTTACCGCAAGCAATCCGAGTAACGGAACATTGGAATATTCTGTAGATAACGGTTTTACATGGCAATCTTCCAATGTGTTTTCAAATGTTCCTAAAAATACGGTCATATCGATCCGTGTCAAAGTGAAGAATACCAGTTGTGTAGGATTCCTTGAATATTTTACATTCGTTATGAAGAATGTGATCACCCCTAATGGAGACAAAGTAAATGATATCATTGATTTCAGTGGAGTGAGCGGTTACAAAGACTTTAAAGGTTTCGTTTTCGACCGCTATGGAAGAGAGGTGTTTAAAGCGGCTAAGACCAGACCGTACTGGGATGGTTATTTCCAGGGAAAACGCCTTCCTACTTCATCTTATTGGTATCAGGTAACCTACGAGGACCCTGCCAGTAAGGAGCTGGCTGTGAAAACAGGATGGATCCTTCTTAAAAATATGGAATAAATTTTTATACAATACGTAGAAAGACTGGTATTTTTGCCAGTCTTTTTTTATTGTTTTTAATTAAAGCAAGTTTATATGTTAAAATAAATAAACTTGTATTAGTGATAATGTAAATTGTCTTAAATTGAATTTCAATCAAAAAAAATAGTATTTTTGTTTCAAATACTATAAAATGTTAAATAGGAGGATTGGAAGTTTATTTTTGGCGTTATTTTTTGTACTCTTGGGAAGTTCTGTTTTTGCTCAAAACAGAGAGAGAACGGCAGTAACCCAAAAAAAGATACACCCAGCTTCTATGAAAGCCGGTGCTTTTATAGATGTCAATACCCCCAATTATCCTGAATCCAATTTCAGCATTACGCAGCTGGTAAAAGACGTGCTGATATCAGGGGGAGCCTGCTCTACGGCAAACGTAAGCAACGTTAACGTTTCTCCTAATTTATCTGTCAATGATCCGAACCGAAGTTGGGGATTTTTCAACAAAGGAACTACTGCTTTTCCTTTTGCGAAAGGAATTGTTCTTACAACAGGATTTGCCAGAAAAGCAGGGAATAGCCTTGAGACATCATTAAGTGATGCTCTTCCTGCTGCGGGAGATTTAGATCTTGCTGCGGCATTGAATGTGAACAATACTTCACTGAGAGATGCCACCTATATTGAATTCGATTTTATTCCTACCTCTACTGAGATTACCTTCAGATATTTATTTGCTTCCAAAGAATACGATACAAGCCATCAGTTTGCCTGTAATATATCAGATGGATTTGCTTTACTGTTAAAGAAATCCACGGATCCTAACTACACGAATCTTGCAGTGCTTCCCAATGGAGCTGGCCCGGTGAGTGTGACTAATATTCACCCGGCAATTTCCGGATCTTCAGGTTGTGGTCCTGTGAATCAGCAATATTTTGCTGGGATCAATAATAATCCAATGATAGAGACCAACTTTGACGGACGTACTGTACCATTAACAGCAAAAGCAACCGTTGTTCCGGGGCAGACTTATCATTTTAAAATGGTTTTGGCGGATTATTCAGATTCCAATTTCGATTCAGGCGTTTTTCTTGAAGCGGGATCATTCGATATCGGGGTGAAAATCCTGGATCCTGCCGGAGTACAGCTTCCTGCTACCATCACGATGTGTGATAATACACCACAAACATTCACCGCTTCCGTACAAGCCCCGAATGTTACCTATCAGTGGTTTTTAAACAATAATCCTATTACGGGTGCAACTGGCGCCAGCTATACTGCCACACAACCGGGAGTCTATAGTGTACAGGTATTGATTCAGGGAAATAGCTGTCCGGGAACAGCAACTATTACCGTAGTGGGAGGAGCATCTCCTACTGTCCAGAATGCAGTGCTGACATCCTGCTATGCCGCCGGAAACGCCATTTTTAATTTACCTTCAGCACAGGCTTCTATAAGTACAACCCCTGGAGCAACATTTGACTATTATGTAAATCAGGCCGATGCCCTTGCGGGAAATGCAAGCACCATTCCAAGTCCTGCCACATATTCAAGCCCCGGAGCACAAACAGTATATGTCAGAGTCAAAACCGGATTCTGTGCCAAAGTAGCTGAACTTCAGCTGGTAAAAGCTCCTGAGATAACCGCTTCAGTCTTACCTCCGGCCGTATTAACCTGCGCCAGTTCGCAGACGACTTTAGATGCTTCGGCTTCGGTATATCCAGCAGGATCTACCTTCAACTGGACTACGACAGGGGGAAATATAGTTTCAGGAGGAACTACATTAACTCCGGTTATTAACGCTCCGGGAACTTACACCTTAACGATATCAAAGACTTTCCAGCCGGGCAATGTAGTATGTACAGGCGTTGTGAACGTGACGGTGACAGGAGACAGTGCTCCGCCAATAACAGGTCTTACAGCAAGTAAAATACAGATCTGTAATGGTGAATCCGTCACTTTAACTGCATCCGGAGGAACTACATACAACTGGGCTACACTTCCGGGAACCGGAAATACACAAACAGTAACACCTACCGCTACCACTACTTATACAGTGACTGCTGTTGGGGCCAATGGATGTGTATCTCAAAACCCTGCTACCATCACGATTGAGGTCTCTCAACCGATCACGGTACAGAATGCCATATTGCATAAATGCTACGCTCCCGGACTGACTTATGACCTTACCACTGCCCAAAGTCAGATTACTGCTGCGGGAGGCGGGGTGACCTTTAATTATTATATTCTCCAGGCTGATGCCCAGGCGGGTAATGCCAATTTTATTGCAACACCTACGACCTATGCGCCACCGGGAAATCAAACAATATATGTTTTGGTGAAAAACGGAGGATGCCACTATGTGGTTGAACTTCAATTACTGAGAACCGCTGAAACAACACTTACGATAGCTGCACCACAGGAAATTACCTGTACAACGCCTCAGACGACACTCAATGCCTCAGCATCTGTAGTTCCTGCAGGATCTACCATTGCATGGACAGCAGCGGGTGGTGGGAATATTGTATCAGGAGCAAATACCCTTAATCCTGTAGTAAATACAGGTGGAGTGTATACGCTTACCGTTACGAATGTTTCCCAGCCGGGTAATTTAAGCTGTACTTACACAGCCTCAGTTACTGTAACACAAAATACAACACTGCCAACGGCTTCTGTAGTCTCTTCACAACCAAGAATATGTGTGGGAGAATCGGTGACATTGACTGCTTCCGGCGGTGTGACTTACAACTGGGTAGGACTTCCAGGAAACGGAAATACTCAGGTAGTTTCGCCAACATTGACCACAGTATATACGGTATTCGCGGTAGCAGCTAACGGATGTATTTCTGCAACTCCGGCCACGGTTACTGTTGTTGTTGGTCCGCCAACTGCCGGTGTTTCTGCATCAAAAATAAAAATATGTGCCGGAGAATCTGTTACACTTACCGCTACCGGAGGTGTGACTTACAACTGGGTAGGACTTCCAGGAAACGGAAACACGCAGGTTGTTACTCCTGCAGTGACTACAGAATACTCAGTTTTTGCACTTGGAGGCAATGGCTGTAGCTCTGTGCTTCCTGCAAAAGTGAAGATTGAGGTAGTACCTGCCATTGTTTCTACATTAAAAGATGTGTACGTGTGTGAAGGAGATACCGGAATCTTAGATGCCGGTGCAGGTCCTAATTACACATACTTATGGAGCACAGGTGCAACTACCCAAACGATATCTACCAACGTTCCGGGAACGTATACTGTTACTATCAGCAATGGGGTGTGTTCTAAGGTTTTCACTGGAAAACTTTTAAATCCGGAACTGCCTAAGTTTACGAATGTAGTATATGAAAATCATGTGTTAACGCTTACGGCGAGCAATCCTACAGGAGCTGTTTTAGAGTTTTCGATAGATGGAGGCGTAGTGTGGCAGACATCCAATATTTTTAATAATGTTCTGGATAATACAAATTATCATTTAAGGGTAAGGGAAAAAGATGCCAAGTGCGGTACATCATTAGATTACTTCACATTTGTGATCAGCAACGCTATTACGCCGAATATGGACGGTATAAATGACACCATCAACTTCTCCGGAATCAGTGGCTATAATAATTTTGCTGCATCAATTTTTGACCGATATGGTGCGGAATTGTTCAGGGCAACAAAAACAGATGCTGTCTGGAGAGGATCTCTCAAAGGTATGAACCTCTCTACAGGCACCTACTGGTATAAAGTACAATGGGAAAATCCAGCCAGTAAAAAACTTGAACAGCGTTCGGGTTGGATATTGTTAAAAAACAGGAACTAGTAAATAAACCTTCCATATTTGGAAGGTTTTTTATTTTTTATATTAAATAAAAAATAAAAAATATGCGATATATTTGAAAATAAATTAAATTTGTTGAAACAAAAATATTATGCGAAGAAATCTCCTGTTTTTTTTATTTTTTTTAGTCACCTCGACTCTTTTATATTCACAAAATGGTAAGCCCAGGATTCCTCACAAGGAAACGATTCCTTCAACAAGTAAAGCTGGAGCTTTTATTGACGTTAATGTTCCACCATATCCGGAATCTTCATTTTCCATTACTCAATTGGTAAAGGATGTTCTTATATCTTCGGGAACCAATACCTGTGTGACTCCCAGTGTGACCAATGTAAAGATAACCCCCAACCACGCAGTAACCGATGCTGATAGATCCTGGGGGTATTTCCATAAAGGAACTACCAATTTCCCTTTTAAAGATGGTATTGTCCTTTCTACCGGAAAAGCCAGGAGAGCAGGGAATAATGCTGAAACAAATTTAAGTGATGATAATGGAGGAGGAACAGATTCAGATCTTGCCCAGGTAATCGGGGGTACTGGAACACTTGCGGATGCTGTCCTTCTTGAATTTGACTTTATCCCTACAACCTCTCAGATTAAATTTAATTATATACTGGCGTCAGAAGAATATTATGGCTCATTTCCTTGCCAATATGCTGATGCTTTTGCTATCCTTCTCAAACCTACAGCGGGTGGCCCTTACCAGAATATGGCCATACTTCCCGGAGGTGCCGGACCTGTAAGTGTTACCAACATTCACCCTGCTATCAGTGGGAGCTGTGGAGCCGTTAATGAGCAGTATTTCGGAGGATACAACACCACCAATATCGAAACCAATTTTGAAGGAAGAACTGTTCCTCTTACAGCTACAGCTACTGTAGTGGCGGGTCAGGAATATCACTTTAAGATGGTGATTGCAGATTATACCCCTTATTCTTTTCCGGATCACGTGTATGACTCTGCCGTATTTCTGGAAGGTGGATCATTTAATATCGGTGTAGAGCTTTTAGATCCAAGCGGTGCTACTTTACCTTCAGATATCAATGTGTGTGATAATGTACCACAGGTGATCACAGCTTCAGTAAGTGATCCTAACTTATTATACAGATGGTTCCTGAACGGAACTCTTATTCCGGGGGCTACCACAAACACGGTTACGGCCGTACAGCCGGGAATCTATACTATTGAAGTAAGTGTTCCGGGAAATCCTTGTCCTGGTAAAGCAAGTATAGAAATCCATGGAGGAACTACTCCGCAGGCACAGGATGCCTCGTTGCTGCTTTGTACCACACCGGATATTACCACCTTTGACCTGACGAATGCGATGCCGTCAATCAGCCCGACACCGGGAGCTGTATTCAAGTTCTATGTTAATCAGGCGGATGCCATCGCTCAGAATAACAATAACATTCAAAATATATTAAATTATAATGGTACAGACGGTCAGATCCTGTATACAGTGGTTTCAAACGGTGGTTTCTGTAGTAAGCTGGTCGAATTAAAGCTGCTAAAAGAAACTACGCCTATTGCAGGTGTGAAATCTTCCAGAATAAAAGTATGTCCGGGAGAATCTGTCACGCTGACTGCTGAAGGTGGAGTAACCTATCAATGGGCCAACTTCCCGGGAACAGGGAATACACAAACTGTAACCCTTTATCAGACCACGACATTCACTGTTTATGCAGTAGGAGCAAAAGGATGCCGTTCATTAAACCCTGCTACCATAAGAGTAGAAGTTACGCCGGAGCTCACCTCTCCACTGAAAGATGTAGAAATCTGTCTGGGTGACCGTGTGGTTTTAGATGCCGGTGCAGGACCGAATTATAAATATCTATGGAGTACGGGAGCTACCACACAGACTATTACTGTAGACAGCTGGGGAGTTTATACGGTAGAAATAGATAACGGATTCTGTAAAAAGATCTTCACTGCGAAAGTAGGAGGTGCAGCCACTCCGTTTGTAACGGCAGTCAATTATGAAAGTGCTAAAAAAACAGTGACGATTATTGCTGAAAACCCTATGATGAACAATACTCCAAGTACTTTAGAGTATTCTATAAACAATGGCATCACATGGCAGGATTCTAATGTTTTCACCAACCTTTTAGATAACACCAATTATACGGTACAGGTGAGAAGGGTAGGAACTCATTGTGTGGGAACATTTGATTTCTATACCCTGCAGATCAACAATATCATTACACCTAACGATGATGGAGTCAATGATATACTGGATCTTAAAGCCCTTGTTGGATTCAATAATTTCACAGGATCAGTCTTTGACAGATATGGGGTGGAAATGTTCAGATTCTCCAAAGAAAAACCGGTATGGGATGGAACCGTAGGAGGTAAGAAATTGTCTACAGCTACGTACTGGTATAAGTTTAATTTCGAATATCCTAAGTCTAAAGTTCAGATGAACTGGTCCGGATGGATCATGCTTAAGAACAGAGAATAAACAATAAAGCAGACAGAAAAAGCCTTTCAAGAAAAACTTGAAAGGCTTTTTTGTTTTTTGAAACCTCCTACTGATTCTGCTTCCAGAGATTGGCAAAGCCGATAAAATCCAGAACGCTGAGCTCTTCCGCTCTTTTGTCTAAGAATTCATGGGTTTTTAAAGCCTCAGGAATGTTCAGTATTTTCAGGGAGTTTGACAATTTCTTTCTTCTCTGATTAAATCCGGCTTTCACGATCTGCTTAAAAAGAACCTCATTTCCGGCAAGACCTTCTTTTGGATTTCTTGTAAGTCTGATGACCCCTGATTTTACTTTCGGCGGCGGATTGAATACATTTTCATGCACGGTGAACAAGTAGGTCACATCATAATACGCCTGAATCAGGACGGACAGGATACCGTAATCTTTAGTTCTGGGTACGGCAGCCGTTCTTTCTGCGACTTCCTTCTGGAACATTCCTACCATTTCAGGAACCTGCCCGTAGTAATCAACAATTTTAAACAGAATCTGTGAAGAAATGTTGTACGGGAAATTACCAATAATAGCGATCTGCTCCCCATTGATAAAATTAAAGTCCTGTTTCAGAAAATCTCCTACAAAAGTATTTTCTGTGATCTTTGAATAGTTCTTTTTCAGATATTCAATAGATTCGGTATCGATCTCGGCAAGGTAGATAGTCTGATCCTTATCGAGAAGATATTTGGTGAGGACTCCCATTCCGGGACCTACTTCCATGACATTTTTATAGTCTTCAAAACTAAGACCTTCCACGATTTTTCTCGCGATATTTTCATCTGTCAGAAAGTGCTGTCCAAGATGTTTTTTTGCTTTTACACTCAAAGTTTTTTATGATTTTATTAACAATGATTTTCTTTATTTCTCCCCAAATTTCGGAAGTTTTTTTCTAATTTAGCCAAAAATTTTAATATTAATGGCTAAATCTGTAGATGAGTTTAATAAGAAAAGGCTTCGGTCCAGCAATATTACAGTAGTAATAAGTATTGCCTTAGTGTTATTTTTGTTAGGATTAATGGGGCTTATTTTAATCAATGCCCAGAAGTATTCTGACTATATCAAAGAACAACTGGTAGTGAATGCTTATTTTGATGAAAACTATGCAGCGAAAGATTCTGTGAAAATTGCAAAACTGGAGGAAGAAACTTTTAAAAAGGTACAGACGTTAGCTCCTGTAAAAAAAGCAACCTACATCTCAAGAGATATGGCGGCGAAAGAAGCCAAGAAAACGATGGGGATAGACAGCGATGCGCTTTTTGAAGAAAATATTTTCCCTTCATCTATTGAAGTTGCATTAAAGCCTGAATACGTAGACCCAGCAAAAATTGACGGTGCGATTAAAATAATCAAGTCTGTTCCGGGTATCGTGGATGTGAAAAATGACAGTACGCTGATGGTGGATGTTTACAACAACCTGAGCAGGATTTTAAAGTGGATCTTAGGATTCTCTGTTCTTTTCCTGATCCTGGCTGTCGTATTGATCAACAACTCCATCAGGCTGAAGATCTTCTCTAAAAGATTTATCATCAAAACCATGCAGCTTGTTGGGGCAAAAAGAAGATTCATTCTTAAGCCGTTTATCATCGAAGCCGTTATTTTGGGGGCTATCGGTTCTTTAATTGGCCTTCTGGCGCTTGGAGGAGTGTGGTATTATTTCACAAGCCAGATTGGTTCGGCTTTCGTACAGGACAACAATCAGTATTTCTGGTTGGTTATTTTAGTACTTGGAGTAGGCGTATTTATTTCCGTCCTAAGTACCATTTTCGCTACATGGAGATTCTTAAAATCAAACGTTGACGATCTATATTACTCTTAATAATGAGCAAAAAAACAAATAAACTGGCCGCTTCAGATTTTGGCAAAGAAACAACTGAGGTGCCACAGGAAAGTACCTTTTACTTCGGACAGCAGAACTTCAAGTGGATGCTGATAGGTCTGGCTTTTATCGTAGTGGGATTCCTGCTGATGATGGGACCGGATGCCAACACCGTAGATGGTAAATTTGATCCTAATTCATGGAATGACGATATTTTTTCCATACGCAGGATCAGAATTGCACCACTGTTCATAGTGATAGGCTTCGTCATAGAAGTGTACGCTATTTTAAAAAGAAAATAAATATAAACTTTATTTAAGGATTAAGAAATTTAGGAATTCGGAAACATCTGAATTTCAAAATTTCTTAATCTTTTAATTTTTACAATATTATGGATTTAATTAAAGCAATCATTATTGCTATTATTGAAGGACTTACCGAGTATCTTCCTATCTCTTCAACGGCACACATGGGATTTGCTGCTAATCTTCTGGGCCTGCAGGATGATGAATTTCTGAAAATGTTTCAGGTTTCCATTCAGTTTGGAGCTATTTTATCTGTAGTGGTGGCGTATTGGAAGAAATTTTTTGATCTTAAAAATATCCAGTTCTATTACAAACTTGCTTTTGCAGTTGTTCCTGCATTGGTTTTAGGATATTTATTTGATGATAAAATTGAAGCTATTCTCGGAAATCAGATTGCTATTTCTTCAGTACTGGTGCTGGGAGGAGTTGTTCTTCTTTTTGCAGATAAATGGTTCAAGAATCCTAAAATTGACGATGAAAAAGGGATTACGATAAGAAGTGCCATTACCATCGGATTCTGGCAGTGTCTTGCGATGATGCCGGGAACCAGCCGTAGTGCAGCTTCCATTATCGGAGGAATGTCACAGGGGCTTACCAGAAAGGCTGCAGCAGAATTCTCTTTCTTTCTAGCGGTTCCAACGATGCTGGCAGTGACGGTTTATTCCGTTTTCCTGAAAACATGGGGTAAAGAAACGGCTCACCCTCAGAAAGGATATGAAATGATTATGGCCTCTCAGGATCACATTATGATCTTTGTGATTGGAAATATCGTAGCATTTATTGTCGCATTGATCGCTATTAAGGCATTCATTGGAGTACTGAACAAATATGGTTTCAAACCTTGGGGCTGGTACCGTATTTTCGTAGGAATCGCTCTTTTAATTTATTTCTATTTCTTTAAGTAAGAGTATGAAAAATAATATTCTAAAAATACTGGCTTTTTCCGGACTAATCGTTTCATGCGCTCCGGCACATACGTTGTTCGTGAAAAATAATACGAAAGAAAGAATAGAGTTTGTAGTAGAGCTTAAAGAGAAGAATACGACTGCTCAGGATTTACTGATCTGTAAAGAGCTTGTCCCGGACGAAAAACTGGATCATAAAGCTTTTATGGAATATTCCAAAGAAGGAAAATGCTACAATCAGAAAATTACAGCGATTAATAAGACCAGCTATAAATTTAATTTACCGGAGAATTACACGGTGAACATTGTTCCGAATAATTCTGTATATCCGTTTCATAACATCTACTACTTCATCGGAGACAAAAAATGCTTTGTGAATGTAGAAAACGGTCCCGACTGCAAGCAGAGGGTCAATAAGCTTCCAAGCTTAGTAAGTATCACCGAAATTACAGAATAATGACAGCTGAAGAACTGCAATCAGGATATGTATTTTTATTGGACAAACCTTTGGACTGGACTTCTTTCCAGGCTGTCAATAAAATGAAATATAAGCTCAAAAGAGAATTTAATCTTCCCAAGAAATTTAAAATAGGCCACGCCGGAACTCTAGACCCGAGAGCTACGGGACTTCTTATTGTCTGCTGCGGAAAATTCACCAAGAAAATTCCGGAAATCCAGGATGCTCCCAAAGAATACTGGACCGAGATCAAAATAGGAGTCCAGACAGAATCCTATGATACTGAAAAACCGGAAATTCTTCAGCAGGATATTGCCCACATCACAGAAGAACAGATCAATGAGGCACTGGGGAAATTTGTTGGAGAAATAGAGCAGAAACCTCCTGTGTATTCAGCGATCAAGATAGACGGACAGAGAGCGTACAATCTGGCAAGAGCAGGCGAAGAAGTGGAAATGAAATCCAGAAAAACTACGATTTTCTATATCAATGATATTAAAATAGACCTTCCTTTGGTCAGTTTTACAGTAGGATGTTCGAAAGGAACTTACATCAGAAGCCTGGCTCATGATATCGGGCAGGAATTGGGAGTAGGGGCTTATCTGACCCAGCTCAGACGTACAAAAATCGGAGATTATACCATTGAAAATGCAACAACTGATTTTCTGGAAAACGAATACAGATTTGAAGGCTTATGATAAAAAAATTACTTTTGATTTCAGGACTCTTATCTTACACAGTATTTTTTTCGCAGGAAACAGGGACAAAGAGAGAAAAAATGGGGTTTTACGTGAACCCTTCACTGAATATAGGCCTGAATCTTCAGACTAAAGATAATCAGTTCAGTAATTCGCAGTATATTGAGCCGAAACGCGTGGGTAAAATAACGTATGGCATTACAGCAATTGGCGGTTACAATTTTCTTTCTAACTTTGCAATTGGAACCGGATTGAAATACAGTTTTATAGAAGACAATTATCATTTGGTATACTGGATGATCCAGCCGAAGATCATATTCAACCCGGGCGACCGCCCTTTTTATATTGATTTAAATTACGGGAAGCAGATTAATCATTCAGCAATTTCAGATTCTGAATTTTGGGGTGCAAGGCTTGGAATGATGGTTTCCTATTCAAAAAGACTGAGCCAGGAAGGGGGAATTACTTTTGAAGGACATCAGCTCAACGGGAAATCAAATGGCTTTTTCATCGGCTTAAGCTATGGAATTACCATTTTCAGCAATAAAAATTATACAGGTTACGGAGACGACTAATGGAAAAAACGCGCATCAATAAATATTTATCAGAAGTAGGCTACTGTTCAAGAAGAGCCGCAGATAAACTTTTGGAAGAAGGAAGAATTACGATTAATGGGAAAGTTCCTGAGATGGGCACAAAAGTTTCCGATGAAGATGTGGTGGAAGTGGATGGGAAACCTATCCGTGAGCCGCAGGATAAGCCCGTTTATATCGCTTTTAACAAACCCGTGGGGATTGTCTGTACCACAGATACCAAACGTGAAAAAAACAATATCGTAGATTATATCAACTATCCGAAAAGAATTTTCCCTATCGGAAGACTGGACAAACCGAGTGAAGGTCTGATCCTGCTGACCAGCGACGGAGATATCGTCAACAAAATACTTAGAGCAAGAAACAATCACGAAAAAGAATACATCGTACGTCTTGACAAACCTATGTCACCTAAATTCCTTGATAAAATGAGGAATGGCGTTCCCATCCTGGATACCGTCACTAAAAAATGTGATGTGGAAAGAATTGATGATATGACGTTCCGTATCATCCTTACCCAGGGACTGAACAGACAGATCCGAAGAATGTGCGAATACCTCGGCTATGAGGTGAAAAAACTGAAACGTATCCGTATTATGAACATCAAACTGGATCTTCCCGTTGGAAAATGGCGTGACCTTACAGAAGAGGAACTGGGTTCACTGAATAATCTCCTTTCTGATTCTATCAAAACAGTCGATTAAAATTAGAGCATAAATAATAAGATGATAAGCAGGGGATATTCTCCTGCTTACTTTTTTTATTCCTGTTTTTTGGCTGGCCAATCAGAACTTCTGTCTCCAGTTGATCTATCTGAAGAAATGCAATAGAGAAGGTACTTTAAATGTTATTTTTTAATAATATTCACACATTGGTGTAATATTTTTAATTTGTTGGTGGATATATGTTATATTTATAATAGTAACTACTAAAAACCTAGAAACCATGAAATTAAAGTTTAATCCACTTTCCCTCGTTATTTTATTAGCATTTTCAAATTGCCAAAATGATAACCATAATCCGGATCTCCCGCACGATTCTACATTTTACATTGATTACAGAAGCCTGAAAGGATTACCGGATGGAATAGCTGTCATTGAGCTCGATCCTGAAGCTCCAAATTTTGGACATATCAGCAGCAAACTTGAATTAGACGTTGGTGTCCTGCCTCATCATCTTTATTATAATCAGACTGCGAACAAACTATTCACCACTGCTTTAGGAGGAAGCTATCTTTACCAGATACAAACAGAAAAAGACAAAAACGGACAGCCAAAATTAGTGAATGCAACACCTATCGATACAGGTGAGAATACGGTAGGAGAAAATTTGTTTTTTACCAATGACGGAAGATATTTTATGACTTTTATGGGAGGAGCAGGAGGACCAAAGGATGGCAGTATAGGTGTTTTTAATGCCAATAATAACCAGCTTATCAAAACTATTAAAGCTCCGATTCAAGCCAATCCCAATCAATTTATTATGTACCCGCATGGTATTTCTGTTAATGAGGAAAAAGGAATAATGATGGTCACCTCTACCATTCACCCGGATCTTACCACTGGAATGGGAAACACCTGTACTTTATTAGACATGAATACTTATGAATTAAAAGAGACCTATCTGGTGGCAGACTCACAAACAGATATGTCCAGTCCTGTCGAGGTTCTGTTACTGCGTGGAAAATTTCCACAATATGCCCTTGCAACCACGATGCTGGGAGGTGATATCTGGATCGCTCCATACAATGCGGCAAGCAATAAATATGATGCTTTTAGTAAAATATTTGACGGAAGCACACAGGGATTAGGCTGGACACTCGAAATGTATATTGATGATAACAACAAGCTCTATGTAAGTTTTGCAGATCCTGGAAAAGTTTTGGTTTTTGATATAAGCAATCTTCCCCAACTCAAGCTTTTAAAAACACTTACTGCAGATAAAGGAGCACATCATATGGTTTTCTTTAAAACCAAAAAAGGAAAAGAAGTGGTAGCCGTACAAAATAACCTATTGAATATTCCTAACTTAAATTCAGGCACCATTAGTGTTATTGAAATCGAGACAGGGAAAACGCTAGGGACAGTCGATTTACGCACCAAATATGGAATATTGCCAGAATCAATTGAAGGAACCAATGGTCCCGGCAGCTACATGCACCACTAAAATGTAAAATAACCTGAGTTCTGGATAAGATGTTTTTTCAGACATCAGACTTTCAATTGGGAGTAAAAATGTCAATGGTGAATTTTGCTTTGCAAGTGAATAGTGAGTTTTAGGTGGCAGATATTAGGTAGCAGTTTGTAGGGATTGTGCTGAAGGTTGAAATTATGGTCTTTTGATTTTAGGTAAGAGCTAAGCAACAAGACTCCACATGCCAAACATCAGATTTAAGACAAACAGATGCAAAACATGATATTATCTATAAACTAGCAACTAAAAAAACTGCAACCAACAACCAGCAAACAAGAATCACCCTGAAATTCATAATTCATAACTCTCCAAAACCCGTGCTCAGGTTATTTCAAATATAATTTCATTCTTTCCTCATATTGGGGCTTTAATTTTAAAAGCTTCAGAATTTTCTGATCATCATGGTAGGTAGTCCGGTAGAATATAATTTTGTCAGCAGAATATTTAAAGTAGGGATGATCTTTCAGCCATTCTTCAGGAGCTTCTGTTAAAGTATATTTAGGAACATTTGAAACATCCAGCGGAGCAATAGAAATTAATTTTTGAACCAAATCTTTATCAATATTATAAGTGTCTAAAATTTGCTGTTTATTGACAAAACCTCTCAGTTTTTTTCTAAAGCCAATCATTGATCCCGCACTTTTTTCATCCAAACCAAATTCCAGCAGCTGTTTGAATGTAATTATATTTAAATCAATTTTTGAAAAATCAGTTTCCTGTTTTTTGTCTACAGTAGGGTTGAGTTTAATATATGGTTTTAATTCCTGGTATTTCTCAGGAGAGATCACAAAACATTTCTGCAGATCTTCCGGTGTTTTAAAGCTTCCCCGAAGGTTTCGGTCACGATAGTTGACAATAGTCTGAGCCTGTCTTTCCGAAAACCCTAAAGCCTTCCAGCCCTCTAAATCCGCCATATTAGGATCAAAATTACGGTACTGAATTCTTGATTTTACAGCATAATTCTTAGCTGAATTTTTGAAATGGTCCGGTGTTTTTGCTGGAAGCAGTAAGTAAGGCTCCATTTTTGTGTAATTGTCCGAGGAGATGATAAAACATTCTTTGAATTTTTCCTTACTGATAAAGCTTCCTCCCAAATAATTTTTATATTTTATAATGGATTCGGCCTGCCTTTCACTGAAGCCCATATTTATCCATTCGGCATTGGAAAGCCCATCAGGATTGAACTTTCGGGAAATGGCGATCTCTTTCTTTTCATATCCTTTAAACTTCCCGGAAGAAGCGTCTTTATCTGTATCAGGAAGTAACAGATATGATTCCAGCTCTGCAAATTTTTCAGGGGAAACGGCGTAGCATTTTTTTAATTGAGCTTTCGAACTAAACCGGCCTCCTATCATTTTTTTATAATTCAGAAGGGTAGAAATCTGTTTTTCAGAAAATCCTAAATGTTCCCACTGTTTTGCATCCAGTTCATTAGGATCAAAATCTGTGAGATTCAAAGGAACTGAACTTTCTGTAATAAATCTGACCTCAGGAAATGTTTCTTTTTCCCTGCCGGTATAAGTATGAAAGGCAAGAAGGACAATCATCAGGATCCCCATGAATGCCAGTTTCCGGTAATCATTTTTTCTCATCATTCCGTAAACTTATCAATAAAAATAAATCGGGGCAATGGGAGAATGCATAATGAATTGTTTTGTACAGCAAATACTTTCAAATGATTTTTAATTTACATTTGAATGCTTTTCAGATAGAATGCTTTTCAGAAAAGGAGAAGAAAGGTACTGGAAAAAATAAAAGCATCTTAAGATGCTTTTTATGATGTTATTCGGAATCTCTGTCCGCAAGGGAAGCTTTCAGTTTCTGAAGCTCAGCCTTTATAAATTCGAGACGGTCAATAATAGTTACCGTTTCGGAAATCTTACTGTTGGTGGTCAGAGCGATTCTTGCGCCGTCCAGTGTATAACCTTTTTCCTTGACCAGATGATAGATCATTTGAAGATTCTTAATGTCTTCCGGAGTGAAGTAACGGTTGCCTTTTTTGTTCTTTTTAGGCTTGATGATAGGGAATTCCTGTTCCCAATACCGTATCAGTGAGGTGTTTACATCAAAAGCTTTGGCCACTTCTCCTATTGAATAATACAGTTTGTCAGGTAAATTTATCTTCATTGTATGAATCCTAAAAGCCAAAGATAAATATTTTTTAAACTCTGATGCAAATATGCATGAGTAAATAGTGATCACAGGAATATTTTTTTTAATAAAACAAATGAAGTTAAATAATTAAAGTATGAATTTCTACAATTATGAATATTGTATGTATTTTTTTTGTAAAATTTAAAATTATGATTAATGGAAGCTTTTTTTTGAGGATTTTATTTATAATAGTCATTAAATGAGGTTTTTATGTTATTGATTTTTGTTAAATTAGCCTACACTAAAAAATATTATTCTATGAAAAAGTATTTCTTTCTTTCCATAATGTTGCTTCCATTCTTAGGACAAGCGCAATGGACCAAAACCTCCTTAAGGACGCAGAAAGTCAAGCCGTCTCAGGAGAAACTCGAATATGCAGCTTTGTATTCCTTAGATACCAATCAGCTTAAGCTTTCACTGAAAGATGCTCCCGAACGTTTTTCAGGATCAAAAGGAGTGATTGTATCACTTCCTACAGCAGGTGGAAAGATCGAAAAATTTCAGGTGTGGGAATCTTCCAATATGGATCCAGCTCTTCAGAAAAAATATCCGGATATCAAATCCTACGTAGGAAGCGGTGTAGATGACCCTTCCGTATACTTAAGATTCAGCATGTCACCAGTAGGATTTTCATCCATGATCACCAGATCCGGTCTCTCAGAATTCATTGAACCTTACAGCGAAGACAGAACAGTATATGCCGTTTTTGACTCCAATGCAAGAAAAGGCCAGGATAAAGAACCATTTGAGTGCTCCGTCATAGAGGAAGCAGAAAAAAAAAGCGAAAGCGTAAGTAAGAAAACAGCGGGTTTTAATATTTTCAGACTTGCTTTATCCTGTACAGGAGAATATGCTCAATACCATTTAACAGCTGCAGGTACTCCGGCCACAGCAACTGATGCAGAGAAAAAAGCAGTGATTCTTGCTGCTATGAATGCTTCACTGACCAGGCTGAACGGTGTTTTTGAAAAAGATCTTTCTTTTCATTTTAACCTTATCGCCAACAATGAAACGATTATATTTTTAGATCCGGCTGGAGATCCTTATACAAACGGAGGCCCGAATGAGGCTCATGCCCAGATTTCCACAAGAATTGCTGCTGAGGATTATGATATGGGGCATTTAATTGATAAAAAAGGAGGTAACGGATCTGCAGGGGTAGGTGTTATCTGCAACAACAGCTCAAAAGGAGCAGGATGGACTGCCCATAATTTTCCTGAAGGAGATAAATTCGATATAGATTATGTAGCTCATGAAATGGGTCACCAGCTGGGCGCAGGACACTCTTATACTTACAGATCTGCACAAGCGGATCAGAGAGTGGAGCCGGGAAGCGGTAGTACGATAATGGCGTATACAGGGATTACAACAGCTTCTGATGTTCAGTTTAATTCCAATGATTATTTTCACACCAACAGTGTTACTCAGATTAAAAATAAAATAAACAGTATTGTCTGCGGTGTCAATGCACCTTTTGCCAATCCAGCTCCTGATGTGAATGCCGGTGCGGATTATACAATTCCTAAATCCACTCCATTTGTTTTAAAAGCCACCTCATCTGATGCCAATACGGCTTCTTATACTTATACATGGGAACAGGCAGATCAGGCTGCGGCAGCTCAGATCGGGGCAGGTGATATTTCGTCAGCTTATCCTACAAAACCTACGGGACCTACTTTCAGATCTTTTACCCCTACAACTTCTGCGGTAAGATATTTCCCTGATTTCAATAAAGTATTGGCAGGCGTTTTATCAACCCGTTGGGAATCGGTTTCAAGTGTGGCAAGAAGCCTTAATTTTGCTGCTACGGTAAGAAACAACAGTCCGGCGCAGCCACAGGTATCCAAAGATGCGACGGTACTGACAGTGGATGCAGCATCCGGTCCTTTTCAGGTGACGGCTCCGATATTCGGTCAGTCATTAACCTCAGGAGGGACCATTAATGTGACCTGGGATGTAGCCAATACCAATCAGGCTCCTGTAAGCACAGCCAATGTCAATATTAAACTATCTAAAGACGGTGGACAGACGTTTACCACTATAGCTGCCAATACCGCTAATGACGGAAGTGAGCAGGTAACAATTCCGGCAGGATCTATCTCTGCCAATGCTTATATTCTAGTAGAAGCGGTAGGAAATGTGTATTATGCGGTAAGTCCAAGTTTTGTAATAGATTATAACGTGACGGGCGAGACATGTAATACGTATACCTACAACGGGCCGGCTGTAGCCATTACAGACAGTCCCGGAGGCGGAGGTATCTCAGCACCAAGAATCAATATTCCTTTAATGGTCAACAGTACAGGAACCATTACTAAAATAAAAGTGACTCCGTCCGTTACCCATCCGAACATCAGCCAGTTGGCCATAGGAATTGAAAGTCCTGTAGGATCTTCAGCCCTGTTCTGGAACAGACAATGCTCCGGACAGTCGGGAATTACAGCGTCATTCAGTGAGGCAGGTAATGCTGTAGCGTGTGCATCACCTCTTGCAGGAGAGACGAAATCAAATGAATCCTTAGCGATATTTAAAGGACATAAAGCTCAGGGAGAATGGAAACTTTTTGCCACAGACAATAATCCTGGAAGTACAGGAACCGTTACAGCGTGGTCTCTGGAAGTATGTACAAGAGAAACTCAGACACTGGGAACTCATGAAGTTTCTTCTCCATTAGCAGATGATATCAAGATTTATCCTAATCCAAGTGACGGTAATTTCTTTATCAAATCCAGAAACTTAAAAGGAGAAGTGAAGATAGGTATGTTTGACGCCAGCGGAAGATTGGTATTCTCCTCTGCTTACCAGAGTGAAGGCAACAGTACAAAAGAGTTTAATGTCAATGTTCCTAAAGGGGTTTATGTGATCAGCATCAATTCTTCAAAAGGAGCTTACAACACAAAGCTTGTGATCAAATAACATAATGATAATTTCTGAATTAAGGACTGGTGAAAACCGGTCCTTTTTTTATGCCTATTTGCGTTGTCTCTCTTTTTGCAGTACTTTTATAGAATAACTACCATCCGTCTATTATCAGAATGAATTCTATCTCTGTCCTTCATATCGAGCTTTTCCAGTCCGGCAGGAATACTTCAGATTTTTATTTCAATACTATGAAAGAACATCTGGTTGTAGGTCATCGTCATATTGAAAAACCACACCGCCACGACTTCTACGCGGCTGTTCTCTTTACAAAAGGAAAAGGAACCCATGAGATCGATTTTCAGAAGTATGAAGTGTCTGAGGGGAGTCTTTTCTTTCTGTCTCCAGGGCAGATCCACAGCTGGGAACTTTCAGAAGATATTGACGGGTACATTTTTTTCTGCTCACAGGAGTTTTACGAAATGCATTATGTGAGCCAGAAATTGAGGAATTTTCCCTTTTTCGGGTCCGTATCATTTCCCAGAAAACTGCAGCTTGATGTGGTAGAATTAAGGAAAACGGACAGCTTATTTCAGGAGCTGGGAAAAGAGCATCAGTCCCAGAACGTTATGAAAGAAGGATTCATCCTTTCTCTGATGTCACAGATCTTCATTAATGCGACAAGGCTGTTTTCAAAAGATATTGATATACGCTCTTCGTCTGCCAGCATTTCATATTTTAAACATTATCAGGATTTTGAAAATCTGATAGAGCAGCATTTTATGGCTCATAAATCTATTTCGCACTATGCATCGTTATTGGGAATTACGCCAAAACACCTGAACAGGATTGCGCAAACTGTTGTTCAGAAGACCGCAACTGATGTCATTACCGAAAGAGTCGTTCTGGAAGCCAAAAGAATGCTCATATACCTCGATGAAAATCTTGTGGAAATTGCGTTCAGACTCGGATATGAAGAATATTCCTACTTTGTAAGAGTATTCCGGAAAAGCTCCGGAATGACTCCTACTCAGTTTATGAGAAAATACAAGGTTTAAAATGCTAGATTTTAGATATCAGACACAAGAAATGTGTTCACTCATCCTTTATCTCGCATCTCCAGTCTAAAATCTTCAGTCTAAAATCTGACGTCTGAAATCTGACATCTATAACAAAAGCTTAAACGGTCCCTCAAACGTTGTCTCAAACGAATCCAGCATTTCTCCCTTTTCATCAAACACACCGATAACCATATTCTGTTTGGAGAACTTAATATCTTCTTCCGGGAAGGTAATGTTGATATTCCCTTTCAGAATTTCATCACCTTTCAGAATGATCTTTTCAGAACCGAAATACGTGATCTCTGCATGGGCCGGAGTCATTACTTTGATGGTTAGGATTTTTTTCTCGTTGGATTTGTTTAAAAGGGTATAAATAAAAGTATTGGTGATTTTTCCGTTTTTAATAAAGAAAGTAGAACCTGCCGGCTTGATGAATTTTGCCTCCATAGATCCGCGGTCATACATTAAGAAGCCTAAAAATCCTATTAACAGGGCTAAAAATACCGTCGTAGCTTTCATTCTTGACGTGAATTTGAAGCTGTCCTGATTTTCAATTTCTGCTTCTGTCGCATAGCGGACCAGTCCTCTTGGAAGTCCTACTTTGTCCATTACCTCATCGCAGGCGTCTATACAGGCTGTACAGTTGACGCATTCCAGCTGCTGTCCGTTTCTGATGTCGATACCGGTAGGGCAGACTACAACACACTGATGACAGTCGATGCAGTCTCCTTTTCCTGCTGCTTTACGGTCTTCATTATTTCTCCATTTTGAACGGCCTTCTCCTCTTTTGAAATCATAATATACGTTGATGGTCTGTTTGTCGATCAGTACACCCTGAAGTCTTCCGTATGGGCACACCAGCGTGCAAACCTGTTCGCGGAGCCATGCAAAAACAAAATAGAATGTCATGGTAAAAAATATCATGGCAATGAATTTAAGGGGATGCTCCTGCGGCCCATCATTCATAATGCGGAACAACTCCTCGTATCCTACGATGTACATGAACATAACGTGAGCTATAAGCAATGAAATGAATGCAAAAACAGACCATTTCAGAAGTCTTTTCCTGATTTTTTCAGCATTCCATTCCTGTCTGTCCAGCTTCATCTGCTTATTTCTGTCACCTTCGATCAGGTATTCAATTTTCCGGAATACCATCTCCATAAAAAGGGTCTGAGGACATAGCCACCCACAGAATATCCTTCCAAAAACTACGGTGAAAAGCATTACGAAGATCACGGAAGTTACCGCTCCAAGCGCCAGGATAAAAAAATCCTGAAGGTAGAAAGGCTGACCCAGAATGAAAAACCTCCTGTCGATCACATTGATCAGAAGAAAAGGATTGCCATTGATCTTTACAAACGGAAGCCCGAAAAATATAACGAGCATGACATAACTTGCGTAATTCCTGTAGTTGGTATATTTTCCTTTTGGTTTTCGTGGAAAGACCCATTTTCTTTTTCCCGTTTCGTCCATGGTTCCCACCGAGTTTCTGAACGTATCGTTTTCTATTTCTACAAATTGGCTCTTGCCTGATTCTGCACTCATTGCGGTACTTTTGTTAAGTTAAAAAAGTATTAAGGTGATATTAGAGGCCTGATCAAGCCGTTTTTTCAGTCAGTTTTACAAAGGAAAAAGAAGTGTTGATCTTACCATGGCAAAGGTCCGGATAAAACTGTTTTTTAACTAACACCATCTGCTTCCAAAATAGGACAATTAGGACATTGTATTTTGTTATAGAGATAATTGCTTCCAAAATTGTTATCTATTTAGAAGTTGCTGAAATACAGTATTTTCAATGTTTTTTTTCTTAGTTTAGCATGCCCGAGGAAAGAGAGATTTATATTTTAATTTTTATACATCTTTTCCACTTTGACAGGTTTTAATAAAAAAGCTATCCGTGAAAAATAAAATTTCTATTCTATGCCTTCTGTTGATCATTTTTTCATCATTATCGGCCCAGATTCCAAATAAACTAACGCTTAATGAGAAAATCTATGGGTTATCTAAATTCTAGAGCGAATACAATTTTGTCTATCTGTACAAAACGGACCAGCCAAAATGGGATAAGGCTTCTAGGGAAGCTATTGTAAACATCCAAAAAACGGAAAACGATAATCAGTATTACAAAGAGCTCCAAAAATTATGTGCTGTTTTAAAAGACGGACATACACAGGTTTATTTTCCCGAGGATATCCAGAATCAGATTATGGTGTCTATGTTTGGAGAATACAGGCTTTTCCTGATGAATGTACAGGGAAGTGTGCATATCATCGGCACCAATAAAAGCAAAGAAAAAGAGATTCCCTTAGGAATTGAGATCATAAAAGTGAACGGGCTGTCTACCCCTGAATACGAGGATAAATTCGTCAAACCTTATATTTCGTCTTCTACTGTGAGCTATCTCAATTTTAAAGCAGGTACGAATCTATTGGAAGGGGTCAATGGAGATACTTATGACATCGAAATCAAAACTCCCAAAGGGGAAATCAAAAAGCTGCATCTTACCCATTCAAAAACAGCGGAAACTGCTGTGAATCCCGAAGCCTTGCACAATCAGGCGCTTTTTGAGTTCAAATGGCTGAAGAATGATATGGCATATGTAAAGATCAGTAGCTTTGAGAATTTCTCTATTGTAAAAGACTTCGAATCCAAGTTGCCTGAACTTAAGAATGCAAAAGCAATTATTTTAGATATCAGAAATAACGGCGGCGGCAGTTCAAAAAATTCAAAAAATATTGCGAAATATTTTGTCAAAGGAGATACCATTTACGGGGCACAGCCGGAAGATCATTCCGACAGAAAGAGCCCTTGGTTCCTTTCTCACGCCAAAAGATACGATCAGTGGAAGATCTGAGTGGGGTCTTTCCAAACAGGAGACGACTGATTTGTTTAAAGCCTATCTGGGAAGCAAGTTTCATGAATTTGAGTACAAACCTCAGATTGTAGAGCCTGTAGAAAAGCTGAGCGTTCCTACCGTTGTGCTGACAAGTGTTTTAACGGCTTCAGCTGCAGAAGACTTTTTGATTTATCTATACAATCAAAAAAATATAACCAGAGTGGGCGGTTATTCCAATGGAAGTACCGGCCAGCCTCTTCAGATAGAATTGCCGGGAAATGGCTCTGCGATCATATGTACCAAAAAAGTTACCCTGCCGGATGGTGAAGAATTTATAGGAGTCGGAATTAAGCCGCATATTTTTGTAGAAAGAAACCTGAACGATACCTTATATCCTCTGAAATTTGATTCTCAGCTTGAAGCGGGAATTAACCATTTAAAGGCAAAGGTGAAAAAGTAGGGTTATTTTTACCGCCTGACAAAGGATATTTTATTGTACAAATTGTAAATTTGAAGGCTCTAAAAAAGAAGAATGAAAAATATATGCAGAATAAGCATGATTGGTTTGGTTTTCGCATTGTTAAGCTGTCAATCAGTAAATTACAACAACATGTTTTATGAAGATGTACAGCCGGAGAAGGTTTCGGATCAATTTAGTTTTACAGAAGGACCGTCTTCGGATCAACATGGAAATGTTTATTTCACTGACCAGCCTAATGACAAGATCTACTACTGGGACTGGAAAACCAATAAGGTTATAGAATTTTTAGGAAAGACAGGGAGGGCCAATGGAACTCATTTCGATAAAGACGGAAATCTCATTACCTGTTCTGATGATCAGGGTGAGATCTGGAAAATTTCAAAAGATAAAAAAGTAGAAGTGATCCTGAAAGGTTTTGAAGGGAAGAGACTGAACGGGCCCAATGATGTCTGGAATGATTCATCCGGCGGAATGTATTTTACAGATCCTCTGTATAAAAGGGATTACTGGATCAATTTTAAACAGGAAATAGCCCATAAAAGTCTTTATTACAGAACAAAAGACGGAAAGACGATTAAGCTGGAAACCTTTGTGCAGCCGAACGGAATCGTGGGAAGTGAGATATTTAAAAAGTTATATATTTCAGATATTGATGCAGGAAAAACATATGTGTATGATATCCTTGGAGAAGGAAAATTGTCCGAAAGAAAACTGTTCTGCGAGATGGGTTCAGACGGTATGACTCTGGATAAGCATGGTAATCTCTATTTAACAGGAAAAGGAGTGCATATCTTTAACCGTCACGGAAAGAAACTTTACCATATTCCCATCGCAGAAGAATGGACATCCAACGTCACTTTTGGAGGACAGAACAATGATATTTTATTTATTACCGCTTCAAAATCTGTCTATACTTTACCCACTAAAGTGAGAGGAACACGATAAATAATTTTTTTAATAATAAGTAGTATAACAACGAAAAGAGCCCGGTAGAATACCGGGCTCTCTCTTTATTTTTGATGAAATGCTCTCAATTAATAAGCAACCTCCATTTTTACTTTCTTGCCTTTCAGCTTTTCGGTACTTAATTTCTTTAAAACAAAGCCGACTTTATTTCTGGAAACCGCTACATAGGAAGTGGTGTCTTTCACTTCAATGATCCCGATATCTTCTTTCTGCAGTTCTCCTTTTTTGATAAGATATCCTACAATATCCACTTTATTGACTTTATCTTTTTTTCCTGCACTGATATAAATCGTCTGGAAAGGTGTTTTCTCCGGAACTCTGTTAAAATCTTTTACACTTTCTTCCGGTGTATTGCTTTTAATGAAAGGAAAGTTTTCATCTTCAGTCATGATCAGATAGGCAAAACCTTTTGCATTCATTCGTGCGGTACGTCCGTTTCTGTGAATGAAAGCATCTTCTTTCGGGGGAAGCTGGTAATGAACGATAGATTCCACTTCCGGGACATCCAGGCCGCGGGAAGCAAGATCTGTAGTGATCAGGATCCTTGCAGAATCGTTTCTGAATTTCAGAAGGGCACGTTCTCTCTCGTCCTGCTCCATACCGCCATGGAAAGTCTCCCTGTCGATTCCTTTTTCAGCCAGAAGATCAGAAATACGGTCTACAGCCTCACGGTGATTACAGAAAATTAATGTTCTTTTATTGCCGATTTTACAGATTAAATTAAACAGCGTATCCAGTTTCTCTTCAGAAATAGTCATCACTTTTCTCAACTGAATATCCGGTTTTACCTCGCTTAATTTTAGAAAATCAATGATCTTTTCATTATTTAAACCTGTAAACGCCGGAATTTCATCCATTGCCGTTGCTGAGGTTAAAATTCTTTGGGAAAGACCTCTCAGTGAACCTGAGATGTATTCCATGTCTTCATGAAAACCCAGTTCCAAAGCCTTGTCAAACTCATCTAAAACCAAAGTTTTAATCGTCTTAGGATCAAAATTGTTATTTCTTAAGTGATAAGTAACTCTTCCCGGGGTTCCGATTAAAACTGCCGGTGCCTCAATTAAATTATTGACCTCAATTTTTTTATCATGACCACCATAACACACCGAAACTTTAAAATCTGTTCCCATGGATTTGAAAACCTGCTCAATCTGCAACGCCAGTTCCCTTGCCGGAACCAGAATCAGCGCCTGAATTCCCTGAACATCTTTTTTAAGGTTTCGAAGAACCGGAAATAAAAATGCCAGCGTTTTTCCTGAACCTGTAGGAGATAGCAAAACAACATCCGTATTGTTTTCAGTAGTCTTATATGTAGATTTCTGCATCTGATTCATATCCTGAATCTGCAGTTTTTGATAAATTGATTCTAATTCCATTTTGCAAAGGTAGTAAATTTCGAGAGCAAGTTTGGAGTGGGGGAGTTTGAGGGTTTTAGAGTGGGAGCGTTTCAGAGTTACGGGTTTGAGAGTTTTTAGAGTAAATAAGATTGAAAGAAGTTTGTCAGTGGCTATTTTTTTTAGTTGCTGGTTGTCAGTTTCTGGTTCGTAGTAATTAAGCCTATGGATAGTTGCCTTATGCTTGATATCTATTATCTGGAATCCGGAATCCGGAATCTTTTTTTAGCTCTTGACTAAAATCAGAAGACCATAATTTCAACCTTCGGCACAGTCCCTAATCCCTAAAACCTGCCACCTAATATCTGCCATCTATTTTAACCTACTCAACATCTCTTTCCCCCTCAATAAAGTTACAGGATAAGCTTCCTCCGGATTTGAAATGGATTTTTGATAAAATTCTTTGGCAATAACGGTGTTTCCCTGGGTGAAATTGATGAAGCCAGACATTTCGTACATGAAATTGCGGAGCTTGAGGTCTTTTTCTTCCTTGGTGGAGAGGTACTTTAGAAGCTTTTCCGCGGAAGTAAGGCGGGCATCTTTATAAGGTTTGATATCGTATCCGTTAGGTTTGCTGAACCAGTAATCCCACATGGCACCGTTATTGTGCTCGTTCCATGAATATTTAATCAGTTGCAAAGCCACTTCGAGAAGGGCTGGGTTCAGGTTTTTATTTTTCGGATCTGATTTTTCACTTTCTGCTATATAACGGCCGATGGTGATGTCTGCGCCTTTCTCCAGTATTTCCTGGAAAATAGATTCTTTAAGGTATAAAGAATGGTTTTTAGAGAAATTTTCATAAGCAAATGATGAAGGAAAATGATCTGCCAGGTTTTCTATACGGTAACCTTTTGTGAGTTCAGATTTTAAATCAATCTTATAAACGGTATTGTAATCGTGAAAAAGGTAGACGTAGATGATTCCTTTTTTGAGATCGCAGATGGTAGAATATAAAGTGTTCAGTTCTCCCTCCTGATGGGTCTTATCTAAAATGGTCTTCAAAAACCCGATATTGTTCTCCTTGGAAGCGGCAAGCATTTCATTGGCGATGTCCGGTCTTCTGCAAGACAGTTTTCCATTGATCATATTGCAGTTGGAATTCACCTGAAAGTCGCCGGTCTTTTCTATGATTTTTCCGGGAGTGATGACGACAGAATTTCCTTCTTTATCTGCCAGTAGAACTTTGGCAGAGATGGCGTAGTCGTATTTTTTTAAATACACCATGGCTTCTTTTACGGTTTTGCATTTTCCTAATATTTCCCACATCAGATCTCCCTGGTAAGGATTTTTCAGATTCAGTTTACTCAGGTCGTAATTGGCCGCTGCAAAATCATAGAACAAACCGTATTCATTCATCGCGGCAGCGGTTTGCATATCGGGAGCTCCGAAGCTGATGGATCCATAGCGGTCTTTCGTCGCAGGATTATACCAGATTCTTGTAAAAGGAGTCATATCATCTTCATTAGCCGCAGCGAATGTTTCTCCTCCTCTCGAACAGGAAAATATAGTACAGGCTTTTACCGTATTCATACTGGACGAAAGTATGCTGATGACAAACAGGAGAAATATTTTTTGCATAGGTTGTTTATTTGTTAATGGTTTTGAAGGATGCTGGGTGTTTCTATTAAAACATTTCACGAAATGAATGTATTACATGAAGGTTGAGTTTCTCCTTGATTTCTAATAAGAAAGAGCGAGAAATCCATTGTTAATATAAAATAAAATTCATATCTTTGCACCCACTTTTGTGTGAAAGGTTTGAAAAGGTAAAATATTAAAAATTAATTACTTCCGTATTTTTTAGATCCACATTTATTCAGACCACTAAAAAAGAAGGAATACAAATTTTATTAGAAAATGTCAAAAGAGACAAATTCAGCAGAGGTTTTATTAAACCAAAACGTAGCACCAGAACAATTTGATTGGGATTCATTCGAATCAGGTCTTGATGCAGATGCGAGAAAAGAAAAAAGCGATTTAGAAGAAATCTATAACGGATCTCTTAGCAGCTTAAACGATAACGACGTTATCACTGGTAAAGTTGTAAGATTAACGGATAAAGAAGCTATCGTTGATATCGATTTCAAATCTGAAGGTGTTATTTCTCTTAACGAATTCCGTTACAACCCGGGCCTTAAAGTAGGTGATGATGTGGAAGTAATGGTAGACAGAAGAGAAGACAAAACTGGACAGTTACAGTTATCTCACAGAAAAGCTAGAACGCTTAAAGCTTGGGATAGAGTAAACGAACTTCACGAAACAGGTGAAATCGTTAACGGTTTTGTTAAGTCTAGAACTAAAGGAGGTATGATCGTTGACGTACACGGAATCGAAGCATTCTTACCAGGTTCTCAGATTGATGTTAAGCCAATCAAAGATTACGATCAGTTCGTAGGTAAAACTATGGAGTTCAAAGTTGTGAAAATCAACCCTGAGTTCAAAAACGTAGTGGTATCTCACAAAGCATTGATCGAAGCAGATATCGAAGGTCAGAAAAAAGAAATCATCGCTCAGCTTGAAAAAGGTCAGGTTCTTGAAGGTACTGTTAAGAATATTACTTCTTACGGTGTATTCATTGACTTAGGAGGTGTAGATGGATTGATCCACATTACAGACCTTTCTTGGTCTAGAGTGAACCACCCATCTGAAATTCTTGAGGACGGACAGACTGTGAAAGTTGTTATCCTTGATTTCGATGATGAGAAAACAAGAATCCAGTTAGGTATGAAGCAATTAGAGGCTCATCCTTGGGATGCTCTTTCTGCTGACATGAAAGTTGGTGACAAAGTAAAAGGAAAAGTAGTAGTTCTTGCTGACTATGGTGCATTCGTAGAAATCGCTCCAGGTGTAGAAGGATTGATCCACGTTTCTGAAATGTCTTGGTCTACTCACTTAAGATCTGCAGGAGACTTCGTGAAGGTAGGTGATGAAGTAGAAGCTGAAGTATTAACACTAGACAGAGAAGAAAGAAAAATTTCTCTTGGTATCAAGCAGTTATCTAAAGATCCATGGGAAAATATCGAAGCTAAGTATCCGGTAGGATCTCAGCATGTAGGAACGGTAAGAAACTTCACTAACTTTGGTGTATTCGTAGAGTTAGAAGAAGGTATCGACGGATTAATCTACATCTCTGATCTTTCTTGGACTAAGAAAATCAAGCACCCATCTGAGTTCTGTGCAGTAGGTGATAAATTAAACGTTATCGTTCTTGAATTAGACATCCAGGCTAGAAGACTATCTTTAGGTCACAAGCAGTTAACTGAAAACCCTTGGGATAAATTCGAAACGAAATATGCTGAAGGTACTATCCACGCTGGTAAAGCTGTAGAGGTTCACGATAAAGGAGCTTCTGTACAGTTCGAAGACGTAGAAGTAGAAGCTTTCTGCCCATCAAGATTATTAGAGAAAGAAGATGGATCTAAAATCAAGAAAGGTGAGGATGCTCAGTTCAAAGTAATCGAATTCAACAAAGAGTTCAAAAGAGTAGTAGTTTCTCATACTGGAATCTTCAGAGACGAAGAGAAGAAAAATATGAAAGACTCTTCTTCTAGAAACGTATCTTCTTCTTCAAACAACGAAGAAAGATCAACTCTTGGAGATATCGATGCATTAGCAGAATTGAAAAGAAAAATGGAAGAAGGTAAATAATCTTCAACCCATTTGAATATATGAAGCCGCTCGTAAGAGCGGCTTTTTTTTGTTTCTATGAGGAATCAGGATTGACGACGTAAGATCTTGATTTTATGATGGTTGAACTTTGTTTATTTGTTATTTTTTTTACTTTTTTGGTGTAATTTCATTGTAAATTATTTTAATTTACTTGATTATTATTAAATTATTTCATCAAATAGGGAAAAAATATTATTTTTAGCCAACTAAATTTAAATAATAACCATGAAAAGAACATTTTTATTTTTATTCATGACATTCATGATGTCATGGAGTGGACTTAAAGCACAAGGTCTTGATTACATTATCATGCTGGATAACGGAAGCTCCATCACCGCTGATGAATACGCTAATATGAAGCGGGGTGCCATTAAGCTGATGGAAGAGCTTTTGGCCTGTAATAACAAAAGCAGAGTAGCTGTTGTACAGTATGGAACAGGAAAGTATGGGGATACCAGTGGGACTTATAAGCCCATGATTTATATCGAATCCGATTTTACCAGCGATCAGTTTGTCGCCCAGAATTTTGAAAGACGTCTGGATTTTGGAGATCTTTTTAATGAATCCTTAGGAATGATTGGTGATGCACTTGACGGAAATCCCAATGCTAATATTGTAAGTCCTCAGACAACCTTAGGCCTGGGGAGTGATCTTAGAGTGGTTGTATTTACTGATGCAATGAGAAATCTGGGCAATGCACTTACAGGCACTTATCTTGTGAATTCTGGCAGTCCGGGCTATGGTACTACTGCAGCATTTGTGAATGAACTGAAGTTCAAATACAACAGGGGAGCAAGGTTTACAATGATTCATACCAATACAGTGATGTCAGCAATCAGGGCTGCTGCGGCTATTGCCTCATATGGTGCGGGATCATATTCCGGATCGGTAGAACCTGTTCCGGGAGATCCTAATATTAACGTAACTCCAAGATTATATTTTAACAGGCCTAATGGATTTGAAGTTGTGTCTGGTGAAATGAACTATTGGAGAGATCTGGCACAAAATATATGCGAGACAAATGGTATGGGAACTGTAGATTTCAGATACGAACCGGGAGAATGTATAGGATATACACAAGGTGTTGGCGGATATCATCATCTTCCGGCCGGGGCTACCTTATTAAATCTCAAGCTGGAACTGGTAGGCTTACAGTCGGGAACGGTTTTTCCTGTGCCGTTTAATCCTTCATTCGGGCCTGGCAACTTTTTTGTCTATTATCCACAACCTTCAGACTTTGATGCTGCTGTAAATGGTGGAGCAACTGGAATTCAGAAATTCAAATTAACAATGGAATACTCTTATAACGGTCAGACTGAAGTAGCATATGCATGGAACAATTATCCGTTTTTTGATTATGACATTAACATGGATTGCCCGGTATTAAAGACAGCAAAACCATCAGAAGAAAAGATGTTCAAGCTTACTCCTAACCCTACTGATGGATTATTTAAAGTAATTCTGAATAAAGAAGTTAAGTCAGGAAAGCTTGAGATCAGAGACTTGAGTGGAAATACAGTGTACAATAAAATACTGCGTAATGAAAAAGAAATAGACATCGATATCAGTTCCCGAAAAGAAGGAGTTTATATTGTTAATGTAATAAATGATAAGAGCGAAATATATTCAGAAAAAATAATCAAAAAATAAAAAATTTAAGCTGTCTCTCAAGGCAGCTTTTTTTATGGACATACAGGGGTAATTAGGTATTGTGGAAATGATAAAAGTTTATTGAATAAGGGTTTTTTAGGTATAGTTTTTTATTTTTTCAAATAAATTATTAAAAAAATGCATTAATTGTGAATTATTTGTAAATTAGCGCCTTTATTAGTAAAAATGAAAAAGATAACTCTACCTCTTTTATTTGCTGCATTCGCAGTATTTCCTTCTACTTTATTTTCACAAGATAATGAGAAGCTAGTTAAAGATTATATTTCTCAAAACAAGATCAGGGAATATAAAAAGAACGATCTTACCAATTTCGTCATTGAAAATGTTGACGCATCAAAGTCAATGAACGGAAATGTTGTAAAGTTCCAGCAAACCTACAACGGAATACCAGTTTATGGTTCTGCAGGAACGGTGTTAGTTAAAGATAATAAAGTCGTTTATTATTCGGATAACTTTCTGAAAGATTATAAGGTATCTACTTCTACTGCCGCTACGATCACAAAAGAAGCCGCGTTACAGAAAATAGCTGCCGATTTAGGGGCTGAGAATGTTTCGGATCTGCCTATTATGGCATTTTTCGAAAAAGGAGCTAATAAACTTACAGCAGCGAAACAGAGACTGGTTTATACAGTAGATGAGAGCCAGAACCTCAGACTTGCGTACGAATATATTTTACACGAGCCAAAAACGACAAATCACTGGAATATTCTTGTTGATGCCAATACAGGAAAAATTTTAAGCAAGCTTAATTTAAACCTTTCATGTAATTTCCACGATGAAGCCTATGCTCATGATGAAAATACAGTGGCTTCATTACCACAGGTGGAGAGCGCTTATCGCTTCAATACCGGTAACCTGGTTACTTTGGCGCCGGACAATGCTTCTTATAACGTTTTTCCTTTGCCTGTAGAATCACCGACATTCGGATCCAGAGCCATAGTAAACAATCCATGGATTCTTGCTTCATCACCGGAAGGTTGGCATTCCAATGTGACTACTCATTATACCACCACAAGAGGGAATAATGTATATGCTTACGATGATAAAGATGCCAATGAACAGACTTTCGGGGTATCGCCGGATGGAGGAGCCGCAAGAAATTTCGATTTTCCTTACAGCTCAACAGGTTTCACTTATAATAATTTGTCAGCAGCCACCACGAACTTGTTCTATATAAGTAATATGGTGCACGATATTTTCTATAAATTCGGATTTACTGAATCTGCCAGAAATTTCCAGAGTAATAATTTTGGAAACGGAGGTCTGGATGATGATGAGGTTTTTGCACAGTCACAAGATGGAGGAGGCTTTAATAATGCCAATTTTGCCTCTTATATGGACAATTACAACCCGGTGATGCAGATGTATCTGTGGTTGGTTTCAAACCGTAAATTATTCTACAAAGCACCATCTGATGCTGTAAACCGTGTTGTGAATGCGGGAGTCGCTCAGTTTGGTCCTGCCGTAAATGATATTGGAATCACCGGAGATGTTAAGCTTGCCAGTGTTATTGATGGCTGTACGGCTTTACCAGCCGGAGAACTGGCTGGAAAAATTGGTCTGGTTGAAAGAGGTGGAACATGCGGTTTTTCTGTAAAGACGAAAAATGCACAGAATGCAGGAGCTATAGGAACAATTATCTATAACAATGCAGCCAATGGTTCCACTTTAGGTAATATGGCCGGTAGCGATCCTACCATTACAACACCAACCATATTAATAACGAATGCTGAAGGAGAGTTTATTAAAACAAAATTAGCTGCAAGCATCCCTGTAAATGTTGATTTAAGAGCAGATACAAAATACGACGGAAGTTTCGATAACGGAATTGTTGCCCATGAATATGGTCACGGAATCTCCAACAGAATGACCGGAACAGGATATAACTGTTTAAATTCAAATGCTGATAAAGAGCAGATGGGAGAAGGATGGTCAGATTTCTTTGCATTAATGATTACAAATAAACCTGGAGATAACGCTTCAGTAGCAAGAGGAATGGGAACGTATCCTATCGGGCAGGCAACTACTGGTTTAGGAATCAGACCGGCTAAGTATTCACCGGATTTTACCGTGAATAACTACACATACGGCAGAACCAATGGGATGGAATTCAACAACGGATCAGCTATTGTACCGGATTCTCACTCCATCGGATTTATCTGGGCAACCATGCTTTGGGATCTTAACTGGAAGTACGTTGAAAAATACGGCTATGCATCTGACGTAACGGCTAATGCTGCCAGCGGAAGTGCAAGAGTACTTCAATTGGTAACGGATGCTCTGAAACTTCAGGTATGTAACCCAACGTTTATTGACGGAAGAAATGCGATCCTTCAGGCTGAATTGGCAACAACAGGAGGCGTAGATAAATGTATGATCTGGAGAGTTTTTGCTAAAAGAGGTTTAGGGGCACTGGCTACAGCCGGATCTTTGACCAATATCAATGACCAGACTGAAAGCTTTGCCCTTCCGGAAGGATGTTCTGCATTGTCTACAGAAGAAGTAAAAGCGGCTAAAAATACCATCTCTATCTATCCGAATCCTGCTAAAGAAGAATTCTATATCAACTTCCCAAGCAGTACAATTGGAAAAGTAAGCCTTGAGATCTATGATATGTCTGGAAAACTGGTATCTTCAGAAGATAAGATTTCACCGGTGGCCAGAAAAGCAGTTTCTACCAATGGCCTGATCAACGGAACTTATATGGTAAAAGTGAAAGGACTTGGTTTTGAAGCTTCATCTAAAGTAATCGTTAAGAAATAATTACTACATAAATCATTTTTTGAGAATCGCTGCAAGCTTGCTTGCGGCGATTTTATTTATCTATGACAATCACGTCTCCGGGTATTTTAATTATTATGTTGTAACTTTGCAGGCTGTTAAAAAAATTATGAAGAAGAAAAATATACTCAAAGGAGTTTTATTCGTAGGGATCGGGGCCAGTATATACGGAATGCTGGCGACATTTGTGAAAATGGCTTATCATGACGGCTATACTACTTCCGAAGTGACTTCTGCTCAGTTTATGCTGGGATTAGCTGGGCTTTTGTTCCTGAATTTCATGCAGACGATCACATCCAAACAGAAACTTTCGTCACCAAGTGCTAAAGAAGTGAGAATGCTGATGATTGCCGGAACCTCTTTAGGCTGTACCAGTCTGTTCTATTATATTGCGGTTCAGTATATCAATGTTTCCATAGCGATTGTGCTGCTGATGCAGTCCGTTTGGTTCAGTGTTGTGGTGGAAAGCATTATTGCAAGGAAATTGCCTAATGCAAGAAAAGTAGTTTCCGTGATCATCGTACTGGTAGGAACGATTTTAGCGACAAACCTGATCAATATGGATATCGAACTCGACTGGCACGGGATCTTCTGGGGCTTAATGGCTGCAGCGTCGTATACCATGACCATGTTTACTTCCAATACACTGGCTACCCATCTTCCGGTATTCAGGAAAAGTATTATCATGCTTTCCGGTGGGGCGATCGTAGTATTCGGTTTCCTGTTTTTTGCTCAGATAGGGCCTATGTATTTTGATGGTCTAAAATCATTATACCTTAATTTTACAGATAATACAGAGCATATTCACTCTTTCAACTATTCCATTTTCTGGACGTACGGTTTTGTTCTGGCTTTGTTCGGAACCATTGTGCCGCCTATCTTATTCAACGTAGGTTTTCCGAATGCGGGTCTTGGTTTGGGAAGTATTGTTTCATCACTGGAGCTTCCGGTATCAGTGACGATGGCTTTCGTTTTGTTAGGAGAGAAAGTCTTGCTGGTCCAGTGGGGAGGGATTATTCTGATCCTTTTTGCGATTGTCCTGATGAATCTTCCAGCAAAAAAAGAATTAAAAACAGTTGAAGTAGCTTAAAAAATAATCAATTAAATAGTGTTAAAAACCGTTCCTTTTGGATCGGTTTTTTTAATTTTAATAGCTAAAACAAAACGTTCATGACCTACTTCCGAAAAGCAATGACTGCAATCATGATCTCTGCAGTATCCACCTCCGTATTTTCGCAGATAAAGCCACTTGATGCAATGTTATCCGACTACTCCTATCCATATGAAGTCCATTATTTAGATCTCGAATCTCAGAATAATGACCTGAAAATGGCTTATATGGATGTAAAACCCCAAAAACCGAATGGAAAAACAATCATGCTTCTCCACGGAAAAAACTTCAACGGAGCGTATTGGCAACAGACGGGGAAAGACCTTTCAGAAAAGGGTTTCAGAGTAATTATTCCGGATCAGATCGGATTTGGAAAGTCTTCTAAGCCTCATAGCTACCAGTTTTCTTTTTCCCAACTGGCAGAGAATACAAAAGCTATTTTGGACCAACTTCAGATTGAGAAGACTATCGTTTTGGGACATTCCATGGGAGGAATGGTTGCTGCGAGATTTACCCTTCTTTATCCCGAAAAAGTTCAGAAACTGATTCTGGAAAACCCAATCGGACTGGAAGATTATAAAAGTTTTGCTTCTTATCAGACTATAGATCAGGCGTACCGGTCGGAACTGAAAAATACCGCTGAAACGTACAAAAATTATCAGATGAAATTCTATTATGATAATCAATGGAAAGATGAATATCAGCCGTGGCTGGATCTTATTGCGGGCTGGACGCTACACAAAGATTATCCAGTGGTAGCCTGGGATGCTGCACTTACTTCGGATATGATTTACAATCAACCTGTCTGTTATGAATTCAAAAATATAAAAACACCGACACTGTTGATTATCGGAACGAGAGACAGGACGGCAATAGGAAAAGACAGAGCGCCTAAAGAATTACAGCCTAAAATGGGGCAGTATCAGGACCTGGGAAAAAAGACACAGCGGGAAATTGCCGGGTCAAAATTGGTTGAGCTCGAAAATGTAGGACATCTTCCGCATATAGAAGTGTATTCTAAGTTTTTTAATGCTTTGTATGAGTTTATTAAGTGAGGTTGAGGCTAAGACTAAGGTCGATCGAGGCTGAGAAAACCAGCCACAACGTGGCGATTTAGCCCAAGGTAGGATGCAGTCCTATCATAATTCTGCCCAATCATAAGTATCCTCTAAAAAAGAGATTCCTGAAGCCCCGCAATTATACCAAAATAAAAAGAGACTACCTGAACAGATAATCTCTTTTTGTATGTATTGTTGTCTGAATTACTTTTTCTTGTAAGCAGCATCCTTGATTCTAGCTTTTTTACCTCTAAGGTCTCTGAAGTAATAAATTCTAGATCTTCTAACGCTACCTCTTCTGTCAACTTCAATTTTCTGAAGTGCTGGCATGTTGATAGGGAATACTCTTTCTACACCTACATCACCACTCATTTTTCTGATAGTGAAAGTTTTTGTAGCGCCAGTACCTCTTAATTGGATAACGGTACCTTTGAAGAACTGAGTTCTTGTTTTTTGTCCTTCTTTAATTTCGTAATACACAGTAATTGTGTCTCCTGCTTTGAATTCAGGGAAATCTTTTTTAGTAATGTACTGGTCTTGTACGTACTTTAATAAATCCATTATTAATAAAATAAAATGTTAAAGCTAAGCAACTTACACGTTCTTCGTCAGAGGTTGAATAACAGGTCGCAAAGATACAAAATACTTTTTGATTCTACCAAATAATTAATGTACTAAAAACTATAATTTTTTCACCCCAAATCTGCCGTAAAGTTAACAGTTCCTTTAAGTTCCCGGCAGGCACAGTTTATATAGGAAGTTTACTTTTGCCCGAAATTAAAAAATCAGATCATTATTTTTTTAAAGACCTGATTTACAAATCGAAATAAATCTATACAAAAGTAAACTATTATGAAACACTATTTCTTCTTTTTCTGTTTTGCCGTCCAGATGGCATTCGGGCAGGCACTGTTTCCCTACCTGCAGAATCCGACGCCAAACTCGATGATTGTCAACTGGAAAACAGCCTCCGACAACGAAACAACTGTAATTTACGGAACGTCTCCAACCAGCCTGAACGTGACGGTTACGGGAACAACAAACATTTTTTCCGATACGGGTTACAACAACAACTATTATTACCACACTGCTAAAGTAGCAGGTCTTCAGCCCAACACGAAATATTACTATAAAATAAAGACCGGAACTACAGAGTCTGCAGTTTACAATTTCAGAACCCTTCCTCTTCCGGGACAGCCTGCTACAGCTGACGGGAAAATCCGTTTTCTAATCATGGGGGACAACCAGATCAAAGCGGAACCACGATATGATACCCTTACGCTGAATGCCTTCAAAAAACTAAAGCAGAAGTTTGGAGCCGGTTCAGACCCTTCAGATAATATTGCCCTTACTTTTATGGTAGGAGACCAGGTAGACGTAGGGACCCTTGATCATTATGAGAATGTCCATTTTAAAAAGAACATCAAATTATCACCCTATCTTCCTATTCAGACTACAGTAGGAAATCACGAGACGTATGGAACACTGGGGATGAATTCTTATTACGCCCATTTCTATATTGATGAAATTAAATATAAAAATATCTCATCCGGAAACGAAAACTATTACGCACAGCAGGCAGGTAACGTTCTGTTTGTAAGCTTAAGTTCTGAACATACAGGTACCGCACAGCAGACATGGCTTTCCCAGATTCTGAATGAAGCCAATGCAGATCCTACGGTAGACTGGATCATCTCTTTGAGCCACAGACCTTATCAGGCAGAACAGTACGTAGGAGATATTTCTACATGGGTAAGAAACAATGCGGTACCCTTGTTGACGACTTCCAATAAATATTTAATGCACGTTGGAGCTCACCACCACCTGTACCACAGAGGTCAGCTGAAAGAAACGCCAAACTATCAGATCATTTCCGGAGGTACGGCATGGGATCAGTACTGGGGAATGTCTAATGAGCAGGATTTTGATGATGTACAGAAAACACTGACCGACTGGACCTATCAGATCGTGGAAGTAGATGTACAGACCGGGAAAGTAGACATAGAATGCTACTCAATCGGTGGCGTTTACAATAAGAAGCAAAATGAACTGGTAGATACTTTCCACAGGTATAAAAACCAGCCGAAGCCATCAAAACCTTCTATTATAAACACCTTTGCTGCATCGGTAACGTTGCCTTTGACTCTCGACGGAAGCGCTTTTGCATCATCCAATGGAGAACTTCTGAATACCACACAGTTTCAGATCAGTAAAGCTGCCAATTTCTCAGTCATTGAAAAAGAATTTTACCGTGACTACGAAAACTGGTTTGGAAAAGATGGAAACGGAACACCGGATAAAACGAAAAACCTGAATGCAGGAGTTGATATTACAAAAGCGACTATCGCAGCGAACTCTATTTCAAACGGGACGTATTATGTAAAGGTTCGTTACAGAGACAGAAACCTGGAATGGAGTGACTGGAGTGATGTAAAACAGTTTGAGGTTGCCGGAAGTGTGGTTTCCAATCCTACCTTTACATTAGACAAAACTGAATATACACAGGCTGAGCCTATCACATCTACGTATACGGGAGGACCTGGAAATCAGCAGGACTGGGTTGGAATTTATAAAAAAGGACAGACGCCTGCTACTACAACTTCTCAGGGCTTTATTTACACTAATGGCCAAACGGCAGGAACAGCTGTGTTCACGAATGGTCTTGCTAATAAAGGTCAGTATTTTGCAGGTTTCTTTGCCAATGGAGGATATACTGAAATTACAGGCAGAAAAAGTTTCTATGTAGGACCGAAAGTAGTGCTGCAGGCAACGGCAGATACGTATCCTGTAGGTGGAACAGTTGTTATCAATTACAGCAACGGACCGAATCTGGTGAAAGACTGGATCGGGATTTATAAAATGGGGCAGACGCCTGGAACCAATACTGCTACCAAATGGAGCTATGTGACAACACCTGCAGGAACACTGAATTTTACAGGTCTTGCAAAGGGATATTACTATGCTCAGTATCTTCTTGAAGACGGATATACGGGAATAGGAGATAAAGTATTCTTCAAAGTAGGGGATATTGTAACAGATCTGTGGATCAACAAACCAGTCTATACATTAGGTGAAAATATTACCGCTTCATGGACGGATTCTCCTGGAATCATCAAAGACTGGTTAGGAATTTACCCTCAGAATGTTCAGACGCCGGATGATAATTTTGTTTCTTATACGTATTTTGACGGAGTTACTCAGGGAACAAAAACCATCCAGGGAACAGCACTTCCTACAACGCCGGGGAACTATTATATGGTAATGTTTACGAATGACTCTTACACAGAAGTTTCCAACAGAAAACAGTTTCAGGTGACATCGGGAACATTGGGAACCGATGAAGTGAAAAGCACAGAGAAAAATGTAGTGATTTATCCGAATCCAACGAAACCGGGTGAACCTACATTCATCAAGAGTGATTACCCTATCGAGAAAATTGAGCTGTTATCTGCAGCAGGACAGCTGTTGTATGAATCCAAAAACATCAACAACCAACGTTTCTCTCTGGTGAATGAAAATCTTCCGAAGGGCGTATACTTCGTGAAAGTACACACAAGAAAATTATTTACTTTAAAACTGGTTATACAGTAATATTCTAACAGTATATTGGAAAAAAGCAGGAAAATTATTTCCTGCTTTTTCTATTTAATACAAACAGGAACAGTAAAATACAAATAACAATGATCATCTCTTTTACTTTTTAATGGGAGATTAAGTTCATTAAAGCTCCTAAAATCATGATCGAAATACCAAATGTGATCATTCCCAATATATAGGAAACGAGTGCTTTAAAATAGCTGGCTACCTTACCTTTATCGAAAAACTGTCCTACCGCCCAGGAAAAATAAACAAACACGATCCCTGCAGCTATCTGCATCAGATGATATTTTGTGACTCCTTCGACAATGGCAAAAACAGAAAACATCAGCATTTCCATTCCAAGAATGAAACATAGCAGGATTAATATTTCAAAAAAATTGTAATCATATTTCCTGAAAAATATTTTTAGCCAAAAAGCAATAAACGCACCCATAATAATATTGGAATATCCATAATGACTTTGAACCCAGTTATTAATGGTATTAAGCTTTGAATCTCCTGCACCATCAATTTTTATATAGCTTTCTTCGATATGAAAAAAATGATTGATAAGGGTATAAATCAGCGATGTAACAATAATAAAGATCACAGGTTTAACAAGCCGGCTTCTGTTTTCACTGATAAAATTCCTGATATTTTCTCCGGGTCTTATGAACAGTTCCCGGATGGTATACAAAATACCCCTGTCAAAATGTAAAACGTGTTCGATTTCATGGAGGATGTAATGTCCGTCTATTCTTTTCGGCTTTAAATTTTGTTTACAGTTTGAGCAAAATTCTTCATTCATAGCAGTTTAAGTTTTAAATGCAAAAAAAGATAAATAGTTTTATATATACTTTACACTTTAGTTTAGTTTTTGAAAATTTTATGTACTTAAACTTTCGATTCATTCAGTCGCGTGGTTAAAAAAAGTTCCCGCAGATTCCACAGATTTCGCAGATTTTTTTTGTATTCAGACATTTCGCTTCATCGAATCAACTAAGTTGATTTCCCCCTTTGCTCTCCTTAAATTTCCAGCATATTAATTATTCTCTGCGTCAAAAAAAGTCCCACAGATTTCACAGATTTTTTCATGCACTCGTACACTTAGCTTCGTCCAATCAACGGAGTTAATTTCTCTTTGCAACCCTATAATTTCCAATATAATTAATCAGCCTTTGCCTCAAAAAAATACAGATACTGGACTTTCAATTTTTCACAAAAAAATAGGCCGTTACAAACAGCCGATTTTATATTGAAATAAAAATATTTTTAAAACTCATAGAGAAGATCCTCCTCGCGTAAAGTAGTACTTAAAGCGCTATAAGCATCCTGAAGTTCACCATCCGCCAGAATTTTTGAATCCTGGATAAGCTTTCCGTCCGGATTATAAACTTTCAACAGGACCCATTTACCGCTGCGCTCCATCTCTTTTAAACCTGATTCAGTTTTGTATTTTAATTTTCCACTTTGAAGAATCCCGTCTTTGACAACAGCTTTATTGCCGGGTTTTCCTTTTGCATACTGGATGATCTGTGCAGTGAAACCTTCTGTTGATTCCAATGGCTCATTGTAGGTATAAACGATGGCTCCCTTATCATCATAAACCGTAGAATCATATCCTGTTTGCTTGGCATTCAGTTTTTTCTCGTATTTTAGTTTTTCATCCTCTCTGAAAGACCTGGAAAGAACTAAAACACCATCCTTATATTGCTGTTCGTTAAGTTCTTCAAACAAAGTACCGTTGTAAGGCATGTCATCCTTATAGGTTATACTACCTTTCAGCCTTCCGTCCGGATGATAATATTTCATCTCCTGTACCATATCATCTTTTAATACCTTTTCAGAAGATAATTTACCATCTTCATCAAAGTATTTGTTCAGAATCAAAGATCCGTCTTTATAGACATCGATTGCTGTAAGACCGGACAGATCATAACTGAACTGATAGTCTTCGCCGTCCTGAGGTTTATAATAATTGGATTCCTTATCGTAAGCGTAGATCAGGTTTCCTATTTTCTTACCCGTCTCATCGTAGGTTGTTTTATAGCCGTCTTTTTTGTTTTTCTTATCTTCCTGCAGGATTTTTCCACTCTTTGAATAGATGATGCTTTCTTTGATCGTTCCGTCGCTTTTCTGCTTTTCGATTTTGGATACCCTCATCGGATTGTAGTAATATTCTACCACTACGTTATCGTCGGAGTTACCGGCATTGCTTGTGCCGATGTGTTTTCCTTTATCGCCGTAATATTTAGTTTCGTACTTTCCTTTGTTGTCTGTGGTGATTTCGTAGCGGATGCCTTTGATATCGTCATCATAGGCTATCGTTTTGAAATTTTCAGAATCCTCATAGATGGTAATGCTGTTATAGAAAGAGGATAGTTCAGGATCTTTGTAGGTGTACATTTTTCCTTTAAAGGTACCGTCTGCTTTGTACACAAGATCTTCTACAGGTCTTCCTTTTTCATCAAACGTCTGCGCCGGTCCTATCTGTTTGCCACCCGAAAATGTTGCTGTGCTTACGGTTTTACCTTCAGGGCTGTACCAGATCACTTTTCCTTCATAGACCTCGCTACCCGGAGTGGCATTGGAAGCAAGACCTTCCATCTGTGGCTTACCGTTTTTATAAAAATCTTTAATTAAAGTAAGCTTGCCTTTATTTTCAGTTTCACGGTAGAATTCCATTTTGTCCTGAGTGGTTTTCTCCCAGTTTTCGTCAAAATAGATTTTTTCCTGTGCGCCCACACTGATGCTGAGGATCAGGGCAAGAACTGCGGAGGTAAATAATTTTTTCATGTTTTTTATTAAGTTTAAATGATTCAGTAGTGTACAATTTGAAGTGGAGTAGAGAGAGCAATCCGTACCCATGAAAAATATTCATAACCACCGGATTGGTCACGCCAAATATAAGTCAATTTACTGAGAAATAAAGGGGATTGAGCGCATAAAACCTCCGTGAAATCCCGGAATTTTTTCTGAGAAATTTTACTATAGGTACACAGCGAAAAATGAATTGATCTGCCTTTTACGACTCAACATTTTTACAAATAAAAGAAATCCTTCTTTTTCTTTTTGATCAGTTGATCGATCCCGAAAGCTCTGTACCCGTTAAGAGAAAACATTCCCAATAGCATAATAAACAATACCTGCGGAAGATAAAAGAAATAGGTAAGCCATGTGAAAGGATCCATAGAACGGGTTCCAACGGCAGGATCTACGGGAACGAGTTCAGTAGGAATAGAGTGAATATCTTTGGTGAACAATGCCACTAGCATGATGACCATTAAAGACAGTGAACTGAATCTGGTTAAAAGCCCCAACAATAAAAATAATCCCCAAAATGCCTCATTAAAAGCGACGAAATTAGCCATTAACTGAGGATTGGAAAAGCCAAGACTGCTAATGGTTTTCAGCATATAACCCTGAAAAACCGGATGGAAAAGTTTATTGAAACCGGTGATAAAAAAGAACAATCCGATGCTTATTCTGCAAATGACATAAAACAAATCTCCGGCTTTATTGAATGTATTCTTTTCCATATAATAGGGGTATAAATTAAATTTTTAAATGGTTTAAAGGATTTAACTTAAACTATGATGCCGGAATCCACCAAAAGTTAGATCTGAATTCAAATAAATTTCTGAATAATGCAGATATGAGAAAAATGATTAAATTTAACGGACAGAAAATCTAATATTTCATGATAGATAAAAGAGTAAAAAATGCAAAGGAAGCCATCGAAGGAATTAATGATGGAATGACTTTAATGCTGGGCGGATTTGGTCTGTGCGGTATCCCTGAAAACTCAATAAATGCTTTGGTGGAGAGCGATGTGAAAGACGTAACCTGTATTTCAAACAACGCCGGTGTCGATGATTTTGGATTAGGGTTGCTTCTTCAGAAAAGACAGATCAAAAAAATGATCTCTTCATATGTGGGCGAAAATGCTGAATTCGAAAGACAGATGCTGTCCGGAGAACTGGAGGTAGAGCTTACACCACAGGGAACTTTGGCGGAAAAATGCAGAGCGGCTCAGGCTGGAATTCCTGCTTTTTATACGCCTGCAGGGTACGGAACAGAGATTGCAGAAGGGAAGGAAGTAAAAGATTTTAACGGAAAACCTCATATCCTTGAACACGCTTACAAAGCAGATTTTTCAATCGTAAAAGCATGGAAAGGAGACTACCTTGGAAACCTGATTTTCAAAGGTTCTGCAAGAAATTTCAACCATCCAATGGCGGGTGCCGCAAAAATTACTATTGCTGAAGTGGAAGAATTGGTAGAACCGGGTGTTTTAGACCCTAATGAGATCCATATTCCGGGGATTATGGTGCAAAGAATTTTCCAGGGTGAAAAATTTGAAAAGAGAATTGAACAGAGAACGGTAAGACAGAAAGATTAATTCCTGTCAAAATCCGGTCTTGACCATAAAAAAAAGCGCTGAAATGAATTCAGCGCTTTTTTTATTCCTGTGAAATGAGATTTTTCCTTTCTCCGATCTGTTGTCGCCACATCGCGAAATACAAACCTTTTTCTGCAATGAGATGACTGTGAGATCCTGTTTCTATCACCTGTCCGCGTTCAAGGACATAAATTCTGTCTGCATGCATAATCGTACTTAAACGGTGAGCAATAAGAACGGTGATCTGTTCCTTTTCTTTTGAAATATCTTTGATGGTAGAAGTTATTTCCTCTTCTGTGATGCTGTCCAAAGCTGAAGTCGCTTCATCAAAAATCAATAAATGCGGTTTTCTTAAAAGTGCTCTTGCAATGGCGATTCTTTGTTTTTCTCCACCACTCAGTTTCAGTCCGCCTTCACCAATAACGGTTTCTATACCTTTCTCGGCTCTTTCCAGTAAAGCAGTACAGCTGGATTTCTTTAACGCGATTTCCAGATCAGCTTCGGTAGCATTAGGATTGACAAAAAGAAGATTTTCCTTGATGGTTCCTGCAAAAAGCTGAGTATCCTGAGTCACAAAACCGATTTGATTTCTCAGTTCATCAAAATCAAACTCTTTTCCGTTAATACCATTGTAAAAAATATTTCCTTCCTGAGGCCTGTAAAGTCCAACCAGCAATTTAACCAAAGTACTTTTCCCTGAACCGCTCGGTCCCACAAAAGCAATGGTTTCGCCATTTTTAACGTCAAAAGAGATATTATTCAAAGCTTTATACTGAGCCGACTGGTGTTTGAAAGAAACATGTTTAAACTGTAATTCTTCAATAGCTCCAATTTGTTTCGGATGAAGCGGTTTTTCTTCCACTTCCTTCTTCATTAAATTGTCGAAATTCTGAAGAGAAGCCTCTGCTTCACGGTAAGAAATAATGATGTTCCCAATCTCCTGCATCGGCCCGAAAATGAAAAATCCATAGAACATCAGAGACAGGTATTGCCCCGGAGTAACGATGTTTTTAAAAATTAAGAGCAACAACGTCATGGTAATCATCTGCTGAAGAAAATTAACCATCGTTCCCTGGATAAAACTTAATGAACGGATGCTTTTCACCTTTCTCAGTTCTAGTCCAAGGATCTTGTATGTATTGTTATTCAAACGGATCACTTCCTGGTTCGTTAATCCCAAACTTTTAACGATTTCTATATTTCTTAAGCTTTCCGTGGTACTTCCCGCTAAAGCGGTCGTTTCCGAAACAATATTCTTCTGAATGCTTTTGATTCTTTTACTCAATAAGTTGGTGATGAAAGCAATCAGGAAAATTCCGCAGATGTAGACAGGCATAATCGACCAGTGCAAACGGATCGCATACACAGAAACGAAAATGATACTGACCAGAATTCCAAAGAAAATATTAATAAAGCTGGTGATGAATTTTACGGTATCTTCTCTTACTTTCGTTAAAATAGATAAGGTCTCACCACTTCTCTGATCTTCAAATTCCTGGTAAGGCAATGCCATTGAGTGCTTCAAACCATCTGTAAATATTTTCGCGCCAAACTTCTGAGTAATTACGCTTACCGCATAATCCTGAAAAGCTTTGGCTATTCTGCTCACCATCGCTGTTCCGATAAGTAATCCCAAAAAGTAAAAAACACCGTGATAAACACTGTTACCGTATAAATATTGATTCAGATTTCTTGGCAGGAGTTTTTCCTTGTCAAAAAAGTTGGGATGCGTCACCAGCTGATCCAGGATATTTCCCGTAATGGCCGGAGCAAATAAAGAGAAAACCTGATTAATGGTGGCCAGCAGCAAAGAAAGCGCGATCAACCATTGGTAAGGCTTAAGGTATCTTAAAAGTATTTTCATTATAGTAAATAATGCTGCAAAATTAGAGATATTATTTTGACTTATGGCATTAACCTGAGCTCGGGTTGATAAAATTAATATTACCTGGCTGGAAGCTGAAAGTTACGGGGTACGCGGTGCGAGTTTGAGTGTCGGAGAGTTATGAAGTAAGAGAGTTTTAGAGTAAATGAGTTTGAAAGAGGGTTGTCAGTTGCTGTTTTTTTTTGCTGGTTCGTAAGTAATTAAGCTAATAATCGTCTCATGTTTGGCATCTGGCGTCTTGGTTCTTGCTCTTAACTACAATGAAAAGACCATAATTTGAATCTTCAGCACAATCCCTAGTCCCTATAACCTGCCATCTTGTATTTTATTTCTTAGCTCTTGACTAAAATCAAAAGACCATGATTTGAATCTTCAGCACAATCCCTAATCCCTACAACCTGGAACCTGCTATCTGCAGTATGCCTCATCTTTATCTCAACCTTAATAACAAAGCCCTTTTGTATTCAAGTGAAAAGAATTAAATTGCAGTCTAAGTTTTTATTATGCTTACAAAAGAACAAATTGCTAAAAGGATTTCAAAAGAACTGAAAGACCGATATTATGTAAACCTGGGAATCGGAATCCCTACATTGGTGGCTAACTATGTTCCGGATGGTATTTCCGTAGAATTTCAGAGTGAAAACGGAGTGCTCGGAATGGGTCCTTTCCCTTTCGAAGGGGAAGAAGATGCCGACATCATCAATGCCGGAAAACAGACCATCACCATTCTGCCGGGAGGCTCATTTTTCGATTCAGCCTTCAGTTTCGGGATGATCCGAGGTCAGAAAGTAGATCTTACTATCCTTGGAGCGATGGAAGTTTCTGAGAACGGAGATATCGCCAACTGGAAAATTCCAGGGAAAATGGTTAAAGGAATGGGTGGAGCAATGGACCTGGTAGCATCTGCAGAAAATATTATCGTTGCGATGATGCACGTGAACAAGGCCGGAGAAAGCAAGATACTGAAAAAATGTACGCTTCCGCTTACAGGGGTTAACTGCGTGAAAAGAGTCGTAACCGAATTAGCTGTATTAGACGTTACTCCCGAAGGATTCAAACTGGTAGAAAGAGCTCCGGGCGTTTCAGTGGAGCACATCGTAAAATCTACAGAAGCTGATCTGATCATCGAAGGTGAAATTCCTGAAATGCAATTTTAGATAAAATAAAAACCTTGTCATTGACAAGGTTTTTTTATTGAAAATATCTTTTGAACCATTCAAATTGACATAGGAAATCGTAGCGTTAAGAAAATAAAATCTGCGAACATTAAGAAAATTCTACTGTTTGAAGCGCGACACAAAATTCAAATCGAATAACCCGTGTAGAATTCGCACAAGTTTAGAATTTTTAGTGAACAGAATTTATTTTTAGCGAAGAGTTCCAAGTCTTGAACTTTTGTTTCTTTTGTTTCTTTTGTTTCAAGACAAAAGAAAATAACCTTTTTATATTTTTGGTTTAAGTTCAACACGACATCGCTGAAAAATCTTAATTACAAGCTCTAACATCTATTTTGAATCCTGCGCCCCAAACACCTTCTGTAAAATAGAAGTCGTTCTCATAGCGGGCGTATTTCTGATTCCGCTTTCTTTTTCCGCCACCATTTTGAAAACACCATTGATGGTTTCTGTGGTTACATATTCGTTAAGATCAGTCGTCACAGCCTGTCCGGTGAATGTATTGTATTTAGAGATCAGATTTTTCCAGACCGTATCAGCACCTACTTTTCCTAAGGAAGCTTTCACTTTGGGCTGAAACGCGGTGAACAGCTGACTTTGTGTTTTGGTTTGTAAATAATTGGTTGCTGCATTGTCACTGCTTAACAGGATATTTTTAGCATCCGTAATGGTCATGGATGTGATTGCTTTTGTAAAAATTGGAGCAGCTTCCGTTACCGCATCCTCAGCAGCTCTGTTTAATAATTTAACCCCTTCGTCTGCCAGACTTCCCATACCCAGAGAGCGGAGTGTGGTATCGATCTTTCTTAGTTTTTCGGGCATTAAGATTTTTACCGCTTCATTTTTTAAAAATCCGTCTGTCAGAGACAGTTTCTTTACACCATCAGTTACCCCAAGGCTTAAAGCTTCTTTTAATCCCGAAGAAATCTGTGTTGAAGTAAGACTTCCGAGATTAATGGGAGAGGTTTTGGTGGTAGTTGTTGTCGTAGTGGATGGAGTGGAGGTGGTTATGGTAGAATTTTTAGGTTTCGCCGGATTATCAAGATCAACACCGGTTTTGGTTTTGACTGTAGATTTGATAATATCTAAGATCTGTGCATATGAAGAAATTGAAAATAATAATCCTGCGGCCAGTAAAATGCTTTTTCTCATTGTATTTTTTTTGCAAATTTAGATGTTTTATTATTTAATAAGTTAAAATGCTCCGAAGAGTTTTGGAAAATAATTATATTAGCTAAAACCTTAATCATACTCAGATGCGACGTTTTCTCTTTATATTTTCAACTCTTTTTTCCAGTGTTTTTAATGCTCAGATGAAGCCCAATTTAATTCCTTATCCTCAAAGTGTAACCATACAGGAAGGTAAATTTATCATTCCTGAAACCTTGATACTGAACGATAAACTTCCGAAAGAAGAGACAGAATATTTCAAAAAACGTCTGGGTGCTCAGGTTAAATTTCAATCCAGCAGCAGTACGGAAAAAATTCATGTGATGTATATCCAGGTTCCACAGCCGAAAATTCCGGTTAATCCTGAAAGTAAGAAAGAAAGTTATTCCATCGACATTTCTCCGAAAAGAATTTTCATAAGTTCAGATACCAAACAAGGATATTTTCTTGCCCTTCAAACGTTGATTCAGCTTTTTGAAGAGCATAAAGAAGATGGTGCTATTCCGGCCATGGAGATAAAAGACAGCCCAAAATTTGCCTGGCGCGGAATGCACCTGGATGTCTGCCGCCATTTTTTCAGTGTTGACGAAGTAAAACAGTACATCGACTATCTGGCCATGTACAAGCTGAATACCTTTCACTGGCATCTTACAGACGATCAGGGTTGGAGAATCGAAATTAAAAAATATCCGAAGCTGACAGAAATTGGTTCAAAACGTAAAGAATCCATGATTGGGGCTTATGTAGACAATACATTTGACGGAAAACCTTACGGCCCGTATTTCTACACTCAGGAACAGATCAAAGATGTCGTTAAATATGCTCAGCAGAGACATATTACCATCGTTCCGGAAATTGAAATGCCGGGGCATGCTTTAGCCGCTTTATCTGCATATCCGGAACTTGCCTGTACAAAAGGACCGTTTGAATCCGCTACAAAGTGGGGCGTTTTTGATGATGTGTTCTGCCCGAAAGAAGAAACATTCACCTTCCTGGAAAATGTTCTTGATGAGGTCATGACATTATTCCCTTCCCAGTACATCCACATTGGTGGCGACGAATGCCCGAAAACAAGATGGAAAGAATGTGCCCATTGTCAGGAATTGATTAAGAAAAATAATCTGAAAGATGAACATGGCCTGCAAAGCTATTTCATCCACAGAATTGAAAAATATGTAAATGGTAAAGGCAGAAAAATCATCGGTTGGGACGAAATCCTGGAAGGAGGCCTTGCACCAAACGCAGCTGTGATGAGCTGGACTGGCGTGAATGGAGGCATTGAGGCTGCAAAATCGGGACATTTTGCCGTGATGACACCCGGAGCTTATTGCTATTTTGACCATTATCAGGGAGATCCGCAGTCGGAGCCTAATGCTTTTGGAGGATTTACACCTTTAGATAAAATCTATTCTTACAATCCTGTTCCTGCTGAACTGAATGCAGAGCAGGCAAAATATATACTTGGAGTTCAGGCGAATTTATGGACTGAATATATCACAGATTTTAAACAGGTACAATACATGATTTTCCCAAGACTGATGGCACTTTCTGAAGTTGGATGGGGAACATCAGATCCTGAAAATTATAAAGAATTTGAAAACAGGGTCATTAGCCAGTTCAAAGTTCTGGACAAAATGAAGGTGAATTATGCAAAAAGCATTTACAATATCTCCGGAAAAGTAATTCCCGCCGGTAACGGTATCTCTTATGAACTTACCGTTTCACAGGATCCGAAAGGAATTCGATATACAACGGACGGAACAGAACCTTCTCTGAATTCAAAGATATATCATGGAGCCATCAATATTTCCAAATCTTCAACCGTTAAATCTGCCTATTTTGAAGGTGGAAAACTGAAAAGTGCCGTTTCTACTCAGGAATTTACAGTTTCAAAATCTACAGGAAAAAAAATAATCTTAGAGCAGCAACCCAGTGAAAATTATTCTTTCGGTGGAGCTTTTACTTTAGTGGATGGAATTATCGGGAATACCAGACAGCTGGGTAAAACATGGCTCGGCTTTCAGGGAAAAGATGTCGTAGCAACTATTGATCTTGGTCAGAAGACCGGTTTTTCAGAAGTGTATTTCAATACCTTGGAAAATAAAGGAAGCTGGATTCATTTGGCGAAATCTGCACAGATCTTTATTTCCGACGACGGTAAGAATTTTAAAATGATCAAAGAGATCGGGAAAGATGAGATTCAGAGTTTAAAAGGAAAAATAAAGTTAAACGTAGGAAGCCAGAACTCAAAATACATCAAATTCAAAATAGAAAACGCCGGCATCATTCCTGCTGGAAATCCCGGAGCTGACTCAAAAGCATGGCTTTTTGTAGATGAAATTGGTGTAAATTAAGCCAGATATTAAATGACCAGATTATCTGCTAAACTGACTCATTAAACATTAAAAATAAGAAAAAGACTACAGAGCAACTGCTGTAGTCTTTTTTCCTTTTATGCTAGCGGGAAAATTGCTAATTTGGAAGCCAAATACATCTTACATGCAAAGCAGACGAAATTTCATCAAAAAAACAGCCGCCGCCTCTTTGGCACTTGCTGTAAATCCCCTGGATCTGATCGCTAAAGATCTACCTGATCATTCTAAAACAGCAGGAAAACCGATTGTTCTTTCCACCTGGAATTTCGGACTGAAGGCGAATGAAGAAGCTTGGACCATTCTTGGAAAAGGCGGAAAAGCGCTTGATGCAGTGGAAAAGGGAGTTCGTCTCGTGGAATTGGATCCTACCGAAAGAAGTGTAGGATATGGCGGCCGGCCGGACAGAGACGGAAGAGTAACCCTTGATGCCTGTATTATGGATGAAAACTATAATATTGGTTCTGTTGCCTGTTTGGAGCATATCAAAAACCCTATTTCCGTGGCAAGATCCGTGATGGAGAAAACACCACATGTGATGCTGGTTGGAGACGGAGCTTTGCAGTTTGCACTTTCGCAAGGCTTTAAAAAAGAAAATCTTCTCACTTCGGAATCTGAAAAAGAATGGAAAGAATGGTTAAAAACCAGCGAATATAAACCAGTTGCCAATATTGAAAACCATGACACTATTGGAATGATTGCCCTTGACGCGCAGGGAAACCTTTCAGGAGCCTGTACCACCAGCGGAATGGCTTTTAAAATGCACGGCAGAGTGGGAGATTCACCGATTATCGGGGCCGGTCTTTTTGTAGACAATGAAGTAGGAGCAGCTACGGCTACAGGGCATGGTGAGGAAGTGATCCGGACTGTAGGAACCCATCTTGTGGTTGAACTGATGAGACAGGGCAGAAATCCTCAACAGGCATGTAAAGAAGCGGTTGAAAGGATTGTGAATATTACCAAGAGAAGAAATAAAAGCCTGAAAGATATCCAGGTTGGTTTTATTGCTTTAAATAAAAGAGGGGAGTACGGATCTTACTGTATTCAGGACGGATTTAATTTTGCGGTGTATGATCAGAAAGGAAACCGTCTTGAAAAGCCGGAATTCGCCTTGAAATAAAAAATCTTTTTCTTACCAATCAATAAAAAAATAAATGTCAAAAATAGAAATAGCGTGTTTCAATCCGGAATCAGCCCTGATTGCTTTTGAAAACGGAGCCGACAGAATAGAATTATGTGACGGATTAAGCGAAGGCGGAACCACCCCTGATTTCGAAACGTTAAAAGAGTTAAGAGCAAAAATCAATATTCCCATTTTTGTAATGATCAGACCGAGAGGTGGAGATTTTACTTATTCCGAAGCGGAATTTGAACAGATGAAAAAAGAACTGGTTCAGTTGAAATCTTTAGGGGCAGACGGCTTTGTTTTTGGAATTTTAGACAAGAATGACGAGGTCAATGTAGAACAAAACAAAGTTTTAGTTGAATTGGCTGATGCTCTTCCATGTACTTTCCACCGTGCATTTGACAGAGCAACAAATCTTGAAGATTCTCTTGAAAAAATAATAGATTGTGGTTTTAAAACCATTCTTACTTCAGGTCAGAAACCCAATGTTTCAGAAGGTAAAGAAAACCTGAAAAAACTGGTTGAACTTTCCAATGGCAGGATTGAAATCCTGATCGGAGGAGGTCTTCGCTCTACGAATATTGAAGAGATCAGAGAGTTTACCAATGCCGGTTATTTTCATTCCTCAGCGATCACGGATGGCGGAGCTTTTGCCAGTGCGGATGAGGTGATAGCTTTAAAAATAGTTAAATTTTAGAAGTGAAATGAACCGCGCTTGTCATTCTGAACGAAACAAAGTGGCGTGAAAGAATCTCAATAAAATAATAATAGAGATTCCTCTGTTCCTCGGAATGACAAAGTCAATATTTAACCGATACTTATAAAATTTCTAAACCAATTCCTTAATGAATAAATCCATCCTTTTTATCTTCCTTTTTATTCAGACTATGATGACTGCACAACTGACAGAACGAAGTTTGTCTCCGGAGAAATGGCAGTTCAAAAACATGAAAGAACAGAATTGGCTATCCGCAAAAATTCCGGGTACCGTTCATCTTGATCTGATGGATAACAAGGTGATTCCCGATCCTTTCAAAGATGAAAACGAAAAAAAGGTTCAATGGATAGAAAACGAGGATTGGGAATATAAAACCACTTTTAAAGTATCTGCGAAAGAACTGGGAAATAATCATATTGACCTGGTTTTTAATGGTCTTGATACCTTCTCAGAGATCTATCTGAACGGAAAACTGTTGAAAAAAACAGACAATATGTTCAGAAAATGGAATGTTCCCGTGAAAGAGTTCCTGAAACAAGGGGATAACGAGCTGAAGATTGCATTTAAATCGGCAGTGAATGAAGGAAAGGAATTGGCTAAAAAAGTTCCGTTTGCGATGCCGGAATCACCCCGAAGCTTTATAAGAAAGGCCCAGTATCAGTTTGGCTGGGATTGGGGACCTAGGTTGGTAACTGCAGGGATTTGGAAAGATATACAACTGGAATTCTGGAATTTTGCGAAAATAGAGACCGTTAAATACCATCAGAACTTTTCAAATGAAGTTTTGGATTTTAATTTTGAGATAGAAATTAATGCACAGGAAGCCGGGGATTATCGTTTGAATATTAATCAATTGAACAAGACGGTTTCTCTTAAGAAAGGCATGAATACCATTCGTCTTCCTTATGATATGAGCGGATTCAAGCTTTGGCAGCCCAACGGATGGGGAGACGCGAATCTGCATGATTTTAAAATCGAACTTTTAAAGAATAAGTCAGCTTTAGACCAAAAGAATATAAAAGTAGGACTTAGAACGGTAGAACTGGTTCAGGAAAAAGATGCAGCCGGAAAATCATTCTATTTTAAAGTTAATGGAAAACCTTTGTATGCGAAAGGAACCAACTGGATCCCTGCTGACAGTTTTTCACCCAGAGTAAGCAAAGAAAAATACAGGAAACTGATTAAAGACATGAAGGAAGCCAATATGAATATGGTCCGTGTCTGGGGTGGCGGAATCTATGAAGATGATGAATTCTACAAAGCCTGTGACGAAAACGGTATTCTGGTCTGGCAGGATTTTATGTTTGCGGGAAGCTTTTATCCGGCTGATGAAGCTTTTTTAAGCAATGTCAGAGAAGAAGTAAAAGATCAGGTCAATAGACTTCAGAACCACCCGTCGATTGCTTTGTGGTGTGGCAATAATGAAGTTGATGAAGCCATCGTCAACTGGGGATACCAGAAACAGTTCAAATATTCAAAAGACGATTCCCTACAGGTGTGGAAAGACTATAAAAAGGTGTTCCATGACGTGATTCCAAATACATTACGGGAAAATCTTACTCCTGAAAAAAATATTTATTGGCCCAGTTCGCCATCTATCGGTTGGGGACATAAAGAAAGCCTTACCGAAGGAGATTCTCATTATTGGGGAGTTTGGTGGGGAGAGCAGCCGTTTGAAATGTATAATGAAAAAGTAGGCCGTTTCATGTCTGAATACGGTTTTCAGGGAATGCCGGGCCTGGAAGCAGTGAAGTCAATGTTTTCCGGAACTCCCGATTTGAATTTGCAGAACCCTACCATCAAAGCTCATGAAAAACATGGCAGAGGATGGGAGATCATTAATGAATATATTAAAAGAGATTACAAACTTCCATCAGACTTTGTACAATACAATTACATTTCCCAATTGCTGCAGGCGAGGGGAATGAGAATCGCGGTTGAGGCCCATCGTCGTGCAAAACCTTACAATATGGGAACGTTATACTGGCAGCTGAATGACTGCTGGCCGGTAGTTTCATGGTCTTCCATCGATTATTTAGGAAACTGGAAAGCCCTTCAGTATCAGATGAAACGAAGCTTTGAACAACAGGTTATTTTAACAGAAGAAAAAGATGGGATTTTAAATTTTTACGCCATTAATGATGGAATTAAAAGCTTTACTGATGTTGATTTTGAGATTAAAACAATAAATTTTGACGGAAAGGTTTTAAAAGAAACCAAAACATCTGCAAAAGAGAAAACATTGGAAAGTATTCTGAAATTTGATCCTGTTGAAATCAAAAATTTAATAACTGAATCTGAAAAGAACACAACCTTTTTACAACTTACGCTAAAGGATAAAGAAGGAAAAATCATCGCTGTCAATACCCATTTCTTTGCTAAACCGAAAGATCTGCAGCTGACGAAACCTGCTATTAAGATTAAAAGAATCAAAGCTGACGAGATTGAAATTTCCACAGATGTATTGGCAAAAGATGTCTATCTGATCGGAGACATCCATTTCAGCGATAATTTCTTCGACCTTCTTCCCCATACTTCAAAAAAGGTCAAACTTTCAAAACCTCTGAAAAATATTGAAGCAATCAGTCTTTGGGATACCTTACATAATTAAAAAGTAAAAAAACAAAAATCTGCATCATCATCAGAATCTGCGGGAGCATAAAAAAACAAGCCACATAGGTTTCAAAAATCGATGAGGTTTACTATTTTCAAAGTTTAATATTAGCATATAAGCAAACCGTAGCATAAAATTTTATCTTCGATAAATCCTTGCGCCTTACAAAATAAAGTATAAAAACAATAGCGCCTTTGCGAAATTCCAACAATAAAAAAGCCTTCCAAATACTACGGAAGGCTTCTTTCTATATATAATAATTTGGTGCTGAATAATTAATTACTGAACATAGGCCACATAACTCTCATTAATGGCGCCATTAGAGGTTTTTGCAAAGAAAGCATAGTCTATCCAGAAATATCCGCTGCTTCCCCATGAGGTTCCCCAGGAATTCTGAACTTTAAATGCCTGCTTACTGTCATCATACCCGATAACGCAGATGGCATGCCCTCCATAGTTCTGACCGGAATGAGCTTTCCAGATCCATCCAGTACTTCCCATATTGTAGAAACTGTCATCCACACTTACAGCGATGACAATGGGAAGATTCATGCTCAGTAGATTTTTCACGCCTGCAATGTCAGTTTTATTGACTGTTCCCCAGCTTGTAAACTTGTGGGTGCTGGCTGCATTTTTTTGCGTTGCGTTTGGTTGGGTAGAACATCCCGCATCGGTGTAAGGCATTTCATTCCAGCTGCAGACTCCCTGGTTTTTAATCAGATTAAGTCCTGCAGTAACATAAGCTCCCTGGGCGCATGTACCTACTTTGATCTGGTTGTAGACATACTCGGGGCTTCTGCTCTGCGTAACGCCTTTAAAATTCAGTTCAAGAGAGCTCGCCGCCGCATAAGCCGTAGCCCAGGCAACACACGAACCTTCAGATCCCTGGTTACCCACTGTTGAACTTGGAATAGAATAGCTGCTTGGAAGACTTACTTTGGCAGCTTCGGAACTTTTTCCCTTAAACTTAAGCGTTAATGCCTCAACATCTGCTTTTTCATAAGAATTAAAGGTTTGTTCATCCACCAGTCTGGCTCCCAGAGCGTACTGCTTTTGGGAAGACTGTTCCGGTGTTGAAGTGGTGATGTCCTCGTTGGAATTACAGGAGGACAGAAATAGCACGCCTAGTGCTAAAGACATTAGTTTACTTTTCATATTAAAAATTTTTGTGGTTTTGTAAAAGTAATAATTTATTCAATATTTTGTGATTTATTATGTAAAAAATAGTAAAATTTAACATTATTAATTGATCTTATTGGGTAATTGTCTTAGGATGGAGTATTCTCAAAACGTGATGCTTATTGAATTTAATTGAATTAATTCACTTTAAATTTATTTTAAATAAAAATAGATTTTTGTCAGTAAAATTTAATTTTCGAAGGTCATAACTGAAAAATCAGCCGTAACTTTGTAACCTATTCTTACACATTATGGTAAATTTTGTTCTGATTGCAGTGTGTATTATCGCAGGAATGGTATTCAAGGCAACAAAATCTATCCATCCCGATGCTCACAAAGGAATTAACACCTGGATTCTTTATCTGGCTCTGCCTGCCGTGTCCTTTAAATATCTGCCTAAAGTAAAGTGGACCACAGAAATGCTGTTCCCCATCGCCGCTACCTTTCTGATCTCTGTTTTCTGTTTCTTCTTCATGATGTTTTACAGCAAAAGCAAAGGCTACTCCCGGCGGTCCAGAAGTACACTGGAACTAACAAGCGGATACAGCAATACGTCCTTTATAGGTTTTCCACTGATCAGTGCTTTTTATGGTGAAAGTCTTCTAAGTATAGCGATCATCTGTGATCAGACCATGTTTTTTGCCCTTTCAACCATGGGAATTATTGCAGCTGTAAAAGGAGGAAGCAGATCCGGAAAAGTAAGCGCTTTGTTTATTCTGAAAAGACTGATCACCTTTCCACCATTAATTGGCTGTATCGCGGCATTGGTATTGTCGCAGTTTATCGATTTTACTGCTGCAGAGCCATTCTTTGATAAACTAGCTGCAACGGTAAGTCCGCTGGCATTATTCTCAGTTGGACTACAGCTGAAATTTAACGGGTGGAAAAAACTGATCCCTCAAATGTCTGCTTCTATGCTGTATAAATTGATCCTGGCTCCTGCCATTGTACTTGGATTGGCACTGCTTCTTAATATAAAAGGAGATGTAGCGAAAATTACCGTATTTGAAGCGGCCATGCCTACAGTCGTCACCTCCAGTATCATCGCAGAACAGTTCAGGTTAAATACCAAGCTCACCAATCTGATCATTGGTTTCAGTATCCTCGTAGGATTTATAACGTCCGCCGTCTGGTATCAGATCACCGAATGGCTTTTTTAAAATAATAGACTGAATGTAACTACGAGAACAAAAAATAATGAATTTTGATTTGACTAAGCAGGCGTTTTACCCTGCAGCTTCATCAGCGACGCAGTCGACCTCTTTATCTTCTTAAAATTAAACGTTCTTTAAATCAAACTTTGCGTTTAAAAAATCACACAAATTAAAAATAATCTCCCGCAGCTGGGACAGATTCAGCAGAAGCTTATGTATTTTAAATCTGTGTAATGTGCGCAATCAGCAAGAAAAAATTGGCCGAATAAGAGCATCTTCCTTTCGTTGATCGGACAAATATATTCAATAGGAACGGGCTTTAACCCGTTTAATATTAATCATAAATCAAACGGCTTTAGCCAAAATATAAATTTGAACACAACTCCATATAATCCCCAACACAATCTCAATAAAAAATTGCAGTTCTCTAAAGAAAAATCTAATTTTACACTTTAAAATTTTCCCTTGCAATACGTCCAAATCGTTTTACCACTTAATTTAAAAGGATCTTTCACCTATAAAATCCCTGAAGAGCTGATATCAGATATTCAGCCCGGAATGCGTGTGCTGGTACCGTTTGGAGGCAAGAAAATTTATACGGGAATTGTTTTTGAACTTCACGACAATGCGCCTGAAAATTTTGTCGCCAAGGAAGTCATCAGTATCCTGGATGACCAGCCAATTCTTCCCGAAGAGCAGATCAATTTCTGGAACTGGCTTTCAGATTATTATCTGTGCGGATTGGGGGAGATTTACCGTTTTGCATTTCCTTCCTCTTTAAAGCTGGAAAGTGAAACCTATTTAAAATTAAAGCCCAATATAACCGTTGATTTTGAAAATCTGGATGTCAATGAAATGTATCTTGTCCAGGCATTGGAAGTGCGTCAGTTGATCAATTTAACAGATATTGAAGCTTTTATTCCTAAAAAAGATATCATTAAGACGATCAATTCCCTGATCGATCTGCAGTATATTGAAATTGATGAAAAAATTGCAGAAAAATATAAAGCTAAGGAAGTCGCTTATGTAAAGATTAACGATGAAGTTTTGGGCAATCAGAACCTGACGGAGATTCTTTTAAAACTGAACAAAGCTCCGAAACAGAAAGACCTTTTCCTGGCTATTTTAGAAAAACAAACCGAGCATCCCGATATTCCTGTTAAAAAATCTGAACTGTTTGAGGACGGATATTTCGGAAGTTCCCATTTTAAAGCCCTTGCCCATAAAAGTCTTGTCGAAGAATACTATATGCAGAAAGACAGGATCGAAAGTTATGAAGGAGTCATTGAAGAACTTGAAGAACTTTCTGAACAGCAGAAGGAAGCTAAAATTGAAATAGATGAGGCCTTTGAAGAAGGGAAAAATGTATTGCTGCATGGGGTAACTTCTTCAGGAAAAACCCATATTTATTTAGAGAAAATCGAAGAATGCATTCGGGAAGGAAAAAATGTGCTGTTCCTGCTTCCTGAAATTTCTCTCACCAAACAGATTACCCAAAGGCTTGAAAAAAAATACGGAAGACAGCTAGGTTTCTATCATCAGAAACTGACGGATTTTGAACGGGTAGAAGTCTGGAGAAGAATCAAACAGAATGATATCAAAATTCTCATAGGAACCCGAAACGCCATGTTTCTGCCGTTTAAAGATCTTGGACTGATCGTTGTGGATGAGGAACATGATTCTGCATACAGGCCAAGAGAATCTTCTCCTAATTTTAATGCCAAAGATGCTGCCCTGGTTTTAGGAAATCTGTACGGAGCTGGTGTGATCCTTGGATCGGCGACGCCTTCCGTAGAAAGCTATTACAATGCGCGAAAAGATAAAATAAAATATATCTTCCTGAATGAAAGATTCGGGAATGTGAATCTGCCGGAATATGAACTTATCAACTTTAAAGAAGCCCAGGAATCTAAAAAAGTCTCCGGGAACTTTTCTTTACACCTGATTGATGAGATTAAAAAAACGGTTGATGAAAAAAATCAGGCCATAGTACTTCATAACCGCCGTGGTTATGCGAATGTCATAGAATGTGAAACCTGCGGCTATGTCAATTACTGTTCGAACTGTGATGTGGTTATGACCTATCACAAGGCTGCAAATGAAATGAAATGCCACTACTGCGGACAAAGGGCCTCAAAGCCGAGAAGCTGCCCGAAATGCCAGTCTGAAAATCTGAATGAAAGAGGAGTGGGCGTAGAGCAGATCCATGAAGAAGTATCCAAGCTGTTTCCTGACCATGAAGTGGACCGGATGGATGTGGATTCCATGCGTAAAAAATTTGCGTATGAAAAGCTGTACGAGAAAATTGAAGAAGGAGAAACAGACATTATCGTAGGAACGCAGATGATTTCTAAAGGTCTTGATTTTGACCACATCGAATTGGTTACGATTCCCAAAGCAGATTCCTTATTATATGTACAGGATTTCAGAGCGGAGGAAAGAGCCTATCAGCTGATCACGCAGGTATCCGGAAGAGCAGGAAGGGTTTCAGGAAAGGGTAAAATTTTAATTCAGACCTATAATCCTGATCATTCCGTTTTTCAGCTGATCAAGATGAATAACCCGGCAAAAATCTATAAATATATCCTTACCGAACGTCAGAAATTCCACTATCCACCATTCACGAAGCTGATTATGATCGAGCTGAAACACCGGAAAGAAGATAAAGTAAACCGGGCTTCTCAGTTTTTAGGCTCTATCTTAAGGAAATACCTTCCCGAAGAATGTGTTTTGGGACCTGAAAGAGCTCAGATTGCAAGGCTTAATAATTTATACCAATTCCAGATTATGCTTAAACTTCCACGCGGGAAAAAGTATGATGAATTTAAAAAAATGGTTTTGCTGAGTTTGAATGAATTTGATGAAATCACTGCTTATCAAAGTATTAAAAAAGACGTTATTGTGGATTTTTAACAATTTTTAACAAACTTTAGGCTCTTTTATAAGACCTCTGTGACCCTTTATCTGACAATAATTTCTACTTTTGGTCGTTGATTAAGTGTTTGGCTCTTTAATTGGATGATTTAACTTATCATTTTTTATAGTGTCAAACTATGGAACCAAAAAAAGATAGATGGTAAATTACAGAAAATATATTTCAAGTGCAGCGGTATTGGCTTCTGGGTTTTTCCTTGCTCAATCTACCGTTTCTACAGTTCTTTACTCACAGGCTTACGATAATCAAAGAAGTACTTTGAATCTGCCTTCTCCCATTACTTCGGTAGCGGAAAAGACAATTTTGTCGGCCAAAGAGCTCGTAGATATTAATGTAAACACAATGATGGCGGATCCTGTGCTGAAAAATGCCAATTGGGGATTCGTAGTGTATGACCCTAAAACGAAGAAAGTGATCTCTTCGTACAATGAAAATACTCCTTTAGTTCCGGCTTCTACTACCAAGTTATTAACCACGGAAACAGCGTTGAACCTTTTAGGCGAAAACTACCGTTGGATGACGCAGCTGGAATATTCAGGGACTATTGATGAAAGTGGAGTTTTAAATGGAAACTTGTATCTGATAGGCAGCGGAGACCCTTCTTTAGGAACCAATAAAGCAGGAGCGTGGTCGTACAGAGACATTGTTTCAGACTTCATGAGCGGACTTTCCCGCGAAGGTATCAAAAAGGTGAATGGTGATATTATCATTCAGACAGCGCTTTTCAAAGGCAATATTACAATCCTTCCGGAAAATGTTGTATGGCTTGAAAACAATAATTATTACCTGCCTGTAGGAACTACCCGTGAGATCAATCCGGCGAACGAAAAGCTGATCGTGAAAAAATCAGGATTTGCTTCTGATAAAAAGTATTTTTACGTTTCTCCTTATGTGAACCAGATGGTGTATGCAGAAAAGTACGATGGCGATGGTGTTTTAACAACAAAACTTCCTGATGCTCCGGCTTATCTTGCCAATACATTCAGAACGACATTAGTAAAAAGCGGAATCGGAGTAACAGGGAAAGTAACGCCAAGAATGACGGATGCAGCCCCTGAAAGCAGAAAACTGGTAGCAGCCTATAAATCTCCGACATTGGGTGATATCGTATTCTATACCAATCAGCACAGCGACAATTCTCTGGCAGAAGCATTACTGAAAACAGTAGGGTACCAGAAAATGGGCGACCAGACATCCGAATCAGGAAGAATCGTAGTAACCAACCACCTGAAAAATGAAAGCTTCGATATGATCGGGCTGAATTATATGGATGGAAGCGGACTCTCAAGAGGAAATAATGTAACACCTATTTCTCAGGTGAAATTCCTGACCTCTTTAATGGATGAGAAATATTACAAAACCTATTTCACTTCACTACCGGTAGGTGGACAGTCCGGAACGCTGAAAAGAATGTTCATCGGTACCGGAAACGGACAGGTTTTTGCTAAAACAGGAACTTTAAATAAAGTAAAAACTTTAGCAGGATATCTGAAAACGAACTCAGGAAAAACATTGGTGTTTTCTTTAATGGTTAACAATTATTCAGGATCTGTAGATATGGTGAAGAAAAGAATGGAAAAAATTCTTGAGCCGGCTCTAGATCTTTAAACAATATTTATTTTAATATTCTAAAAACCTTTTAATCAATGATTAGAAGGTTTTTTTTATCTTTGATTACATCTAATATCCTGAGTATGAATAAATTTTATCTTTTAGTTCTTGGCTTTTTAATCTCCCAGCAGTTTTCTGGCCAGAAACAGGAACCCAATATTGAAATGCAGGGGTTAATCGCAAAAGAAATGAGTGCTTTTACGAAAAAAATGATCACCTACAATATCAACCCGAACACGTTAAATTATGATCTTCAGTACCAGAGAATGGATGTCAGTCTGGATCCTGCAGTCTATAATATTTCAGGTTCCGTAACTTCTCATTTCAAACCGACTCAGAATATGAGCAGCATCTATTTTGATCTCTCCGATATTATGGTGGTTTCCCAGGTACAGTATCATGGAAGTAACCTGACCTTTCAGCAGCTTCCTACCAAAGAAGTAAAGATCGATTTTCCCACTTCAATTCCTGTCAATACCCTTGATTCTCTCACGATCCATTATTCGGGAGCGCCTACTGCAGGAAATGCTTTCAATACAACCACACAGGGCGGAATCCCTATTTTATGCACTTTGAGTGAACCATACGGAGCACAGGACTGGTTTCCCACGAAGCAGAGCATGAATGATAAAATTGAACGGTTTGATCTTAAAATCACCACACCTTCACAATACAATGTGGCTTCCAATGGAAAGCTGATGTCGGAAACTACGCTTCCCGGAAATCAAAAACTTACGTTCTGGAGAACGGCGTATCCTACTGCAGCCTACCTGATTGCCCTTTCTATTACCAATTTCGTCAAACTGAATGATACGATCGGGAATCCACCTTTTCCGTTTGTGAATTATGTATATCCTTCCACCAATGCCAATGTCACCAGTATGGCTAATATTGAATGGACTAAGCAGGTCATGAATACGTTCGAGACCTATTTCGGACCCTATCCTTTCCGTAATGAAAAATACGGGCATATGGAGTTTAAATTTGGAGGAGGAATGGAGCACCAGACGATGTCATCCATGGGTAGCTGGAGCAAAGGGCTGATCGCTCATGAGCTGGCCCATCAGTGGTTCGGAGATAAAGTGACTTGCGGTGCGTGGAATGATATCTGGCTGAATGAAGGTTTTGCAACATTCGGTGCAGCGCTGGCCAATGAAAAACTATTGATGACCAATGCGGAATTCAAGAATTTTCTGTTGGGAGAGATCAATAATATCACCTCTGCTCCTGATGGTGCTACCTACGTTCCGGATTCAGAATTATCGAGTGTGAGCAGGATCTTCAGCAACAGACTGACCTATGCAAAAGGGGCCTATATTTTAAGAATGATTAAATGGATCCTTGGAGATGCCGTTTTCTATCAGGCCGTAAAAGACTATCACGCCAGACCGAATTTAGCATACAGTTATGTCAGAACATCAGATTTTAATGCATCTCTTCTACAGTCTACCGGAAAAGATTTCACAGGATTCTTTAATGACTGGCTGTATGGTGAAGGGTATCCAAGCTATACGACAAAATGGAAACAGACCGGAAACCAGATCTTTTTTAAAATTTCACAAACACAGAGCAGTCCATCGGTAAGCTTTTTTGAAATGCCGTTACCCATCAAAGTTAATGGAACGGGAGGGGAGATTGCTTATTTTGTACTGAATCATACCGCTAATAACCAAGGGTTTTTAGAAACCGTTTTATTCCCGGTTGCCAGCGTTGAATTCAATTATGATTATCAGATTCTTGAGAAAAATTCTACTGTTGTTCAGGATAACACGTTAAGCGTTTCTTCCGTGCAAAAGGATGAATTTGCATTGTATCCAAATCCGGCAAAAAATGAACTGTATCTGAAAGGTTTTGACAGGGCGGCTGAGTATTCTATCCACTCTGCGGATGGGAAGCTGATCAGAAAATCGGTTTACCAGCCTGGAAAAACAATCGGGATTTCAGAACTGGTTCCTGGGGCTTATATTTTTACCATTAACGAACAGCATGTGAAATTTATAAAACAGTAAAAAGTTCACTAAATAATCAATTTTACTTTTAATATGATCATGATAAGTGCGTTTAATTGTGAAGTAATGTGGTAATCTGTCTTTATTTTTGATTTAAAAAATTATATGTTATTGAATATATAGTGAAATAAATATTATAAAAAAGCATAAAAATGCTATAGTTTTTTGTATAAATTTCTATTTGCATAAAATTGACCTTTTAATCCATGATTAAAAGGTTTTTATCTATATTTAACCGAATAATTTTTTGGGAAATGAAAACACTTTATCTTTTGATTCTGAGCGCCTTGCTGCCGCAAGTGATGTACAGCCAGAATATACATGATCACAATATTGAAAAGAAAGGATTGGTTGCAATGGAAAAGAAATCCTTTGCAAAAAAAATGACCTCTTACAATGTGAATCCTAATACTTTGAATTACGATCTTCAGTATCAGAGAATGGACATCAGTCTGGATCCCGCAGTGTATAATATCTCAGGTTCTGTGACCTCGCACTTTAAGCCTAATCAGAATATGAGCAGCATCTATTTTGATCTTAACAGTACACTTACCGTATCTCAAGTGAAATACCACGGTACGGATCTAACATTTCAGCAACTTTCTACAAAAGAACTGAAGATAGATTTTCCGGCTTCTATCCCAGCGAATACACTGGATTCCCTGACGATCAATTATTCCGGTGCTCCATCTTCGGCTAACAGTGCTTTTTTTAATGGAAATCAGGGAGGAACGGCTGTTCTGTCTACATTGAGTGAGCCTTATGGTGCACAGGATTGGTTTCCTACCAAGCAGAGCCTGAATGATAAAATTGAACGATTTGATTTTAAAATTACCACACCTTCACAATATAACGTTGCTGCAAACGGTAAACTGATGTCTGAAACGGCACTTCCCGGTTCAAAGAAACTGACTTTCTGGAGAACGGCTTATCCTACAGCAGCCTATCTGATTGCGCTTTCGATTACTAATTTTACCAAAATAAACAGTACCATCGGAAACCCTCCGTTTCCGTTTGTGAATTATGTATTCCCGTCTACCGCTTCCAATACAGGCACAATGTCTAATATAGAATGGACGAAACAGGCGATGGAGACATTTGAAACCTATTTTGGACCTTATCCTTTCCGTAATGAAAAGTACGGGCATATGCAGTTCCAGTGGGGAGGTGGTATGGAGCATCAGACCATGTCTTCTATGGGCAGTTGGAGCAGAAGTATTATCGCTCATGAACTGGCTCACCAATGGTTTGGAGATAAAATAACCTGTGCAACATGGAATGATATCTGGCTGAATGAAGGTTTTGCCACTTTCGGGGAACATTTGGCGAACGAAAAACTATTGATGACCAATGCTCAGTTTATGAATTATCTGGTAGGTGAAAAAAACGATATTACCAGTGCTACCGGAGGAAGTACTTACGTTTCAGATGCAGAGCTTTCCAACTCAAACCGAATTTTCAGCCCCAGACTTTCCTACGCAAAAGGAGGATACATCGTAAGAATGATCAAATGGATTTTGGGTGATACGGCTTTCTATCAGGCTGTAAAAGACTATCATTCAAGACCGAATTTAGCATATGGTTATGCAAGTACGGCAGATTTTAAAGCTTCATTTCTTCAGTCCAGCGGAAAAGACCTTACTGAGTTTTTTAATGACTGGCTATATGGACAGGGATATCCTACCTACACTATCAAATGGAAGCAGACCGGAAATCAGATCTTCTTTAAAGCAGGACAGGCCCAGAGTAATGCTTCTGTTAGCTTTTTTGAAATGCCATTACCGATCAAAGTCAACGGAACAGGAGGACAGACCGCTTATTTTGTTCTGAATCATACTTCCAATAATCAGGGCTTCCTTGAAACGGTTTCTTTTCCTGTAGCGAGTGTTCAGTTTAATTATGAACATCAGATTCTGGAGAAAAACTCTACCGTGACTCAGGATAATACATTAAGCGTATCTTCCGTAGATAAAGAAGATTTTGCGTTATATCCGAATCCCGCTAAAAATGAATTGTTCTTAAAGGGAATTGACAAAGCCGTGGAGTATTCCATTCATTCTATCGATGGAAAGCTGATCAGAAAGGCGGTATATCAACCTGGAAAATCAATTGAGATCTTAGAACTGGTACCGGGAACCTATATTCTTACAGTTCAGGAGAAAAATATGAAATTTGTCAAGCATTAAATCGAGTCAGGAAGTTTGAAGATGGAAGAGGGGAGTGATTGCAGTCTAAATCAGAACTAAAAGTCTTTTTATTTGGAACAAAGCCTCAAACTATCCTTGGCAAGGATGCCAACAGTAATTACGATCTTCTCATCTTGACGAATTTAAATTAAATAACAAAAACGGACCCATGGTCCGTTTTTTCATTTTTAGATAGCAGTCACGTAAATTTAATATCACAAAATGGTAAAAGCAAGTCAGAGTTTGTCAGATAATGATCTGAAAAGTTTCACCACCCGTAAAGAGGTTAAAAGAGCGGATAATAAAAATAGTGAGCGCGTTCAGCGGATGTTAGGGCATACAATAATTCCATTTTAATATAATTTATGGGTTAATAGATCATGAAAAAGCTTTTATATCAGGAAGCTTCTGTGTTTTCTGGCAGCCCGGGTAGCTCTTTTTCTGGCTGTTTTTACTTTGTACCGGAACCATTTTTCTTTAAAGAGTTTACGCATCATATTATCAAAATTTCTGGTCACGACCATATTTTTGAAGCCGCGCCATTTTTCAAGTAAACTTGAAGGAAGGGCCCTTACAGAAACGGAATAACCTTCGGTTTCATATTGTATATAATGCCACCAGCCGGAAGGGATATAAAGTGTTTCGCCAGGCTTTAACAGCGCTTCATAACCGTTTAAGTAGAGGAGAGCAGGGAATTCCCTGTAGTCGGGATCTTTGATATTGGGTAAGCTGTGAAAGTTGTAAGGCAGTTTATACATCAGATCCGACTGCTCCCAAGGAAAAAGCCAGATCCTTTTAATGCCGTGAAATTGGGTGATAAAAACATGGGACATATCAATATCAATGTGGTTTCTCGTAATGGATCCTTCACCACCGAAGAACATAAAAGGAAGCCACTTTAATATTTTTCCGTTCGTGACATCATTGTAATGAAGATCATCTTTAAGCTCCGGTCTGATGTTGAGCAGATTGAATAAAAAAAGCCTGTGCTCTGTAGACGTTGTGCTGATCAGGTCGAGATATTCCGCAAATGTAGTCTGCCCGATAGGGTTGCTGGCTACTTTGTCCAGAGATTCCAGCTCGCTTCCGTAGATGTTAACTTTATGACTACCTGCTATTTCCTTGAAGTATTCATAATTCCACTTTTTAAAAGCAGGACTTCCGGGATCGATGAAATCTTCCATAATAATAGGAAGGCGTGGTTTCATATAATTCTGTATAAAGCTTCGGGAACTTATTGTCTTTACTTTTTCTATCGGAGTCAGTCTCATATTCCTCAGTTTAAGTCACAAATATAAATATTATCCTACTAAATTAGTAGACTAATTATGTTAAAACTGAATTTGACCCCTATTTTTAGAATAAAACTTTTAAAAGCTGATATTTTAACACCTTTTTATTAAATTAGCGCATCTAAAAAATTACTAAAAAATGATCTCTGAAAAATATCTTCAACATTTACAGAACGAACTACAAAACATTGAAAATGACGGTCTTTATAAAAGAGAAAGAATCATCACTTCCCAGCAGAGTGCAGAAATAGAAGCTAACGGAAAGAAGCTTTTAAACTTTTGTGCCAATAATTATCTGGGTCTGTCAAACAATCCGGAGGTCATGAAAGCCTCTCAGGACATGATAGAGTCTCATGGTTACGGGATGTCATCTGTACGTTTCATCTGCGGAACACAGGATATTCACAAGGAATTAGAGAAAAAAATCGCGGATTTCTTAGGTCTTGAAGACACGATTTTATATGCAGCATGTTTTGATGCAAACGGAGGTGTTTTTGAACCTTTGTTTACTGAAGAAGATGCGATTATTTCAGACGAGCTGAACCACGCTTCAATTATTGACGGAGTACGTCTTTGTAAATCGGCAAGATACCGTTATAAAAATAATAATATGGCTGATCTTGAAGCACAGTTAATCGCTGCTTCTGAAAAAGATCACCGTTTCAAAATCATCGTTACAGACGGAGTTTTCTCTATGGATGGTATTGTAGCTGATCTGAAAGGCGTATGTGATCTTGCAGACAAATACAATGCATTAGTAATGGTGGATGATTCTCACGCTACAGGTTTCATCGGAAAAACAGGTCGTGGGACCCATGAAGCCAATGAAGTAATGGGTCGAGTGGATATTATCACTTCTACGTTAGGAAAAGCTTTAGGGGGTGCTTTGGGAGGATTTACTTCCGGTAAAAAAGAGATCATCGATATGCTGAGACAGCGTTCCCGTCCTTATTTATTCTCCAATTCATTAGCGCCAGGTATCGTAGGAGCTGCATTGAAAGTTTTGGATATGATCTCTGAAGATACTTCACTTCGTGATCAGGTAATGGAAAACGCTGAATATTTCAGAAAAGAAATGGTAGCCAAAGGATTTGATATTCCTGAAGGTGATGCTGCCATTGTTCCGGTAATGTTATACGACGCGCCTCTTGCTCAGAAAATGGCTGAAAAGCTTATGGATGAAGGCATTTACGTGATCGGATTCTTCTATCCTGTAGTACCGAAAGGAAAAGCAAGGATCAGAGTACAGCTTTCTGCTGCTCACACCAGAGCCCACCTTGATAAAGCAATTGCTGCTTTTGAAAAAGTAGGAAAAGAGCTTGGTGTTATTTCTTAATTAAAATAGGATATTATTAAAAACAGGTTTTATGAAAAAAATACTTTTGATCATCGGTTTTGTATGTTTTCAAAGTTTCTCTGCACAGAGCATTATGGATTTCGATCTTAAAAATGTAGAACTGCAGGGCATGAAACCTGCGACAATAGATAAAGAAATGAAAGATATCGGGATTACAAAGATCCCTTTTGTGACGGATAATCCCGATATTATTTCAAAAATAGAAGGTCCGGAAACGGCAGCAACCATTAAAAACTTCTACACCTTTACGTATAATAACTCTAAAAAGGATGATGGTGGGGTAATGGTTTATGAGTTTAAAACCAAAAAAGATCTGGATGCGTTTCTTGCCAAAAACTATGAACAGTCCAACAGCAGAACTTTAGTAAAAGGACTGTTCTGCATTAATATCTGGAGCGATTACGGCCTGCATGTAAAAGGCAAGGAAACTAGTGAAGACCATCTGAATAAATTGGAGAAGTATTACGTTAATCTGGGGGCCAAAAGAGTAAAGCTACAGGAAATGCAGCCTGTTGACGCTACCGATCAATAATTTTTATATCTACTGATGCTTTATACAATAATCAAAGCACTGCATATCATTTTTATGGTAAGCTATTTTGCGGGAATTTTCTATCTCGTAAGAATTTTCGTTTACTATAAGGATACAGACGAATTTGCTGAAGAAAAAAAGAAAATCCTCAGAGAACAATATACTTTCATGGCCAGAAGGCTTTGGAATATTATTACCGTTCCGGCAGGTGTGATAATGGCAGTTTGCGGAATTGTCATGATCTTTCTGAATACCGGGCTGATGAAAATGCCGTGGTTTCATTTAAAACTTACTTTCCTGATCGGTCTTGCCGTTTATCATTACTGGTGCTGGAAAAAAGTGCTGAAACTGAAAGAGTTGAACGGCCAAACCATCGAAACGCCTAATATCAAACTGAGACAGGCCAACGAGATCGCGACATTCCTGCTGTTCCTTGTGGTATTCACCGTAATCCTGAAATCTTCAGTGATTGAATACTGGTGGCAATTAATCGTCGGATTTTTCGTTCTTGTATTTCTGATCATGATGACCGTGAAACTCGTTAATAAAAAAAAGAAGAAATAAAGTAATAAGTTAAGAGTTATGAATGATGAGTTTGTTTGCTACCTGCTACCTAAACTCTAACCCCTAAATAAAACTATGATTGCAATTTTAAAGAAGGAACTTTGGAGTTACTTTGGAAACTGGAGCGCGTGGGTCATTATCGGCGCATTCAGTCTGATTACCGCTCTTTTCCTGTTTTTTTTCGAGAATGATTCTAATATTTTCGACATCGGAATGGCTTCTCTACAGAGCTATTTCGTACTCGTTCCATGGCTGCTGATGTTTATTATTCCTGCATTGTCTATGAAGACTTTTGCAGAAGAACAGCAGACGGGAACCCTGAACTGGCTGTTTTCCCAGCCTCTAAAAGTTTCAGATTTGGTAACAGGGAAGTTTCTTTCAGTGTGGATCGTTGGGGTTTTATGCCTGATTCCGTCACTGATTTATCTTTATACCGTATATGTTCTTGGTGTTCCAGCCGGGAATATTGACCTTGGAATGACCTTCGGAAGTTATATCGGACTAATTGTGCTGATTGCAGCATTCTCAGGCGTTGGAATTCTGGCTTCTTCCTTATCGCAGAATCAGATCATGGCGTACCTGTTAGGGGTCTTCATGTGTTTCATCATGTACTTTGGAATAGAGCAGCTGGCGAGTTACAAGCTTTTGGGCGGTGCCGATTTTATTCTTCAGAATATTGGTTTTTATCAGCATTTTCTTGGCTTTACAAGAGGTCTTATTGATTTTAAGGATGTCGCCTATTTTATTCTGATCATCGGTGCTACGTTATTATTGTCCAACCATTTTATCTCTAAAAAGAAGTAGTATGATGAAGAAGTTCAATATTAAATCTCCATTAGGAATTTTCCTGATCGCCATAGTGCCTTTGGTGATTCTGCTTACGTACTCAGGAATAAGATTAGACTTAACAAAAGAAAAAAGATATACGCTTTCGGACAGTACCGTAAAAGTACTGGAATCTGTGAAAAAGCCGCTTACGGTAGATGTTTATCTTGAAGGAGATTTTCCGGCAAGCTTTAAGCAGCTTCAGAGCGAAACCAGATTTATGCTGGAAGAATTCAGAAAAATCAACCCGAAGATCGATTTTAAATTCATTGATCCTATTAAAACCAAAATGTCTCAGGACACGCTGATGGCGATGGGGATGCAGCCTTCCGTTCTTCCGGATGTTAAAGACGGTAAGATTTCACAGATTACGCTTTTCCCTTATGCTGTTATCAAATATGACAAAAGGGGAGTGTCTATTCCGTTGGTGGTACAGCAGGCAGGAATAGATGCCGACCAGCAGCTGACCAGATCTATTGAAGGTCTGGAATACAGTCTGGTTTCCAATATCAAAAACATTGCGGCTGATAAGAGAAAGAAAGTCGGAATCCTGGTGAATCAGGATGAGCTTGGTCCTGAAGAGTTCCATGGTTTTATGCAATTGGCGATGGAAAATTATGATGCAGGTCCTGTGGTCCCAAAAAATCAGACAGAACTTACCCTGGAAGATCTTCCGTTATTGAAGCAGATGAGCGCTTTGGTGATTGCAAAACCGAGAAAAGCATTTACAGATAATGAAAAAGTAATTCTTGACCAGTTTATTATGAATGGTGGAAAAACGCTGTGGATGATCGATGCCGTAAACGCTGAAATGGATACGCTGACAAGATCTCAAAAAGTGATGCCTTTCCCTGTGGACATCAATATGACAGATTTCTTTTTCAATTACGGAATCAGGATCAATCCGGCTTTGGTGAAGGATGTAAAGAAATTTGCTCTGCTGAAACTGGTTACCGGTGAAGTAGGAGGGAACCCTCAGTATACAAGCCTTCCGTGGCCGTATTTTCCACTTGGAATTGCTGAAAACGATAATCCGATTACGAAAAATATTAATCCGGTAAAATTTGAATTTCCAACTTCCATCGATACATTAGGGGGAAGAAAAAATATCAAAACACAGGTTCTTTTCGAATCGAGTGAGAGAACACTTCTGAAGCAGGTTCCGAACTATGTGGACCTAAAAGAAATTGCCAGCGTAGACAGTCTTGGGCAAATGGAAAAACCGAGCAAACCGAAGATCTTTGCTGTTGCATTGGAAGGGAAATTTAATTCTGCCTATGCCTCAAGAATTGAAAGAAAAGGATATCCCGGTTTCAAAAGCCAGAGTCCTGAAAACAAAATGATCGTGATTGCTGACGGAGATGTCGGAAGAAATAAAATGCATAAAGGCGAGCCGCTTCCGATGGGAATTGACCGTCTGACGAATCAGGAGTTTGGGAACGAACAGTTCCTCAGAAATGCTTTAGATTATCTTCTGGATGACAGCAATCTGATGGCGCTTAGAAACAGAAACATCGAAGAAAGGCTTCTGGACAGAAACCGTATCACGGAGGAAAAAGCAAACTGGCAATGGCTGAATTTACTGCTGCCTTTAGTGGTGATCGGTCTGCTGGGAGGATTGTTCTTCTGGATGAGGAAAAGAAAGTTTGGATAGAATATATAAAACCACCGTGAAAAACGGTGGTTTTTTATTTTTGGAGTACGGAGCAGCGTTGAGGTATTTACATTAATAAGAACGCAATTTAATCTGTTCATTCCCTAATCCCTAATCCCTGCTACCTTAATATCTAAACGGAAGATTCACAATATCAATTACTTTTTCGCCCCTGTTGTTTTTACCGGCTTCCCACTTCACGTTGTAAGTTGCTTTTTCAGCTGCTTTTTTTACCTCCGTATTGAACGTTTCATCACCTCCGTAAGTGGAGACATTGATTACATTACCTTCTGAATTGACTTTCAGAATGATCTTCGTTTTTAAATCTTTCCCGAGAGCCTTAAGAGCATCGGTATTCAGATTCTTTTTGACATGGTCAATAAAGGCTTTGTTTCCTTTGGGATATTGAGCAGGAAAAGCCACCATCGGAGGCGGCGGAACAGACATGTCCTGAGGCTGCCGTGATTCAAATTTGTCTTTTACTTTTTCTTCTTTTTTTACTTTCTGTGCCAACCCAATTCCGAAGATTAATATCAGGATGAGTAAGAATACTTTTTTCATAATAATTAGTTTTTGGTTTTCCTACTTTTTAAAGCTTTTCGGATTCCGCTTATCTAAATCCTAAGGTACTGAATTTATGGGTTGATTTTTAAATTATCAAATGAATTTGAGGTTAAAGTTTTGGTGTTTAGGGTTTTATTGTGTGAGTAGGATTTTGCGTTATATAAAGGTTGACGCGAAAAAAGCTAATGTGGTGTATGAAAGTTAAGTCTCAAAACTTGTGGAGTATTAAAAAAGAATCAAACCTTATAATAAAATACATCTTTTGATTTTTAAAGATTTTTTAACCACAAATACCACAATTTTTTTTCACTAATCACACTATGACGTCATCTATATTTGTGTGATTAGTGAAAATAGTAGCCGTAGCTCGTGTTTTAATCAACGCAAAGTTTTGGTATAACACCGGATAGTTTAAGAAATACAAAGAGAAAAATCACTCTTAGATTGATTCGATGAAGCGTCTGCATAAAATTTTCCTTAGCCTATTTGAGCTGAAGCGACATTTGTGTTTATTAATTGAACATTTTCCTGAATTCCAGCGGCGACTGATTTGTTTTCTGCTTAAAGAGTTTACTGAAAGACTGCGGATGCTCAAAACCCAGTTCATAAGCAATTTCACTTACCGACAGGTGAGTGGTGCTGAGACGTTCCTTGGCCAGGTCGATCAGTTTATTCTGAATGTGCTGCTGCGTATTTTGTTGGGTATGAATACGCAATAAAGATCCGAGGTAATTGGGAGAAATATTCATCTCTCCGGCAATGAATTTTACGGAAGGAATTCCGTTTTCTATGAGATTTCCGCTGTCAAAATACCGGGAAAGGACTTCTTCAAAACGTTCCAGAAGCTCGTGGCTGGATTTTTTCCGGGTGAAAAACTGCCGTTCATAAAAACGTTCGGAATAGATAAGAAGAAGTTCAATCTGGGCCGCAATCAGCTCCTGAGAAAACTTATCAATATTCGACTGGTATTCCTTTTCTATATTTTTCAGAATATCAACAACAATTTTTTCTTCCCTGTCTGACAGGAAAAGGGCTTCATTGATATCATACTTGAAAAAGTCATAGGATTTTATCTTTTTTGCAAGGGAAGTATTCCAGAGAAAATCCGGATGAATCACAAGCAGCCAGCCTGTGGGCTCTACCACAACATCAGGTTTTATTTCCAGTTTCAGAAACTGAAGCGGAGACACAAAACACAAAACTCCGGAATCAAAATCATATTCCTGCTGACCGTAGTTGAACTTCGCATTCACATTTCGCTTGAGCCCGATGGAATAAAAATTCTGAATCCATTTCAGTTCATGGTCATCCGTAGGGTAGTTGACCTTGCTGTAATCAATCAGACTGATCAACGGATGCTCAGGATTGGGAAGATTACAGAAGGCATGAAATTCTGAAATTGAATTGAAGCGGAAGGGAGGTTTCATGATGCTAATTTAATTTTTTTGAGTGAAATTTGTAATGTATTTTAGTTGCTGGTTGATTGTTATTGGTTAAGGGGTTGTTTTGCTTAGTTTGATGTCTTGTAAGTTAAAAGCAATGTAGTATTAGCACTGTCATCCTGAGCGTAGCCGAAGGATATTTGTGTGATGTACAAAAAGTATTTATTGCCAAATGCTTTGTGAACTCCGTTCGTAAATCTTCAGTTGATGCTCAGCATGACATTTTTAAAGCTATATCACCGTAGACATCGTCAGTGTTTCCCACTGTTTTGCATCACCGGTAATGATTTTAATTTTTTGATCCAGGAATTCAGCGGTGCCACTTCCCAATAAGAAATGTACAGGCGGATTCTGTTCTTCACTGAGTGCGATGATGGCTGCGGCTCCTTTTTCGGGGTCATTGGGTTGGTTGCCATTAATTTCGTTAAGATGTGCCTGCTCGGAACTTCTGGCTGTTTCATAAACCTGAATTGGATTTTCCGGTGTTTTCACCGAATCTTTACTTAAGAAATCCGTACGGAAATAGCCAGGATACACCACAGTGACATGCACTCCGAATTCTTTGATCTCTTCAGCCAGTGCTTCAGTTAATCCCGCTACGGCAAACTTAGTCGCACAATAGATTCCCCAGCCCGGAAAATTCCCGGAATACCCTCCGATAGAAGAAATATTGAATATATGCCCTGATTTCTGCTCACGAAGATAATGAACTGCATTCCTGATGACATTCAGGGTTCCAAATACATTGACATCGAAGTTGGCTCTGGCTTCACGGTCTGTAAGCTCTTCCAGCGTACCAATCTGCCCATATCCGGCATTATTGACCACCACATCAAGCTGTCCGAAATGCTCTATCGTTTTTGAGATCGCTGACTGTACATATTCGTTATCCGTTAAATTCAGTTCAATAGGCAAGAATACATCAGAGGTTTCTCCGATTTCTGAGATTAATGACTGTGCATTTCTGGTAGCTGCTGCCACGCGGTAGTTATTTTCTAATAATTTTTTCACTAAGGCCAATCCGAGACCTTTTGAGGCTCCTGTTACGAACCATACTTTTTTTGTTTCCATTTTTATCGGGTTTAAATGATGGTACAAAGATCGTGGGATTGGAAAGGGCAGAAGTAGCCAGATCGATGCATGATGTAACCAAATCGTGGAAATTGAGGGGATATGGAAATTTTAAGGCTTTCCAGCTGGTTCTTAATGAGGTCCAGGGCGTTGCATAAGTCCCCGGAGCTACTTGTCTGACGGTCTTTACCCGCTTCGGAAGCCTATGAAGGCCCTTAGATAAGCCCCTTTATACCGTTTGCAAACTGCCGATAGTCCGTTAATGAACCCTGTCTACCCCCTTAGGTAAGGGGGTGTTGCCCCTTGTTCAAGGGGGTAGAGGTGGTTGTGGAAGGGGCTCGGGACGGTTGTAAGATGGGATGTTGGTCGTTGAATGCAGATTGTAGTAAAGTTTTTGCTGTTACCGTTATTTATTGATAAGGTAATTGTAGCCAGTTGCGAATAATGCGTGTCTTATATCTTGTTTATTTACATTACTAAACATCCTTCAATATGATTCAAGCCAATGGATAATAGTTGTTGGTATTTGTTATTTCAATAGATGCTTTGTTGTTTTTTGCAAAACTTACCCTGGCATTTCCCAGGTGGTCCTTCTATTGGTAAATATAAGGGTTTCCTAAAATAAAAACCACTGCAATTGCGGTGGTTTTTTGATAAAAATAACAAGGGTTCTCAAGTTAAAAATGCGAAAAACAAGGGTTGTTTTTTTGAGTCAGGAGCAAGAGCTAAGTTCAACTCTTTTATTCACAAATAGGAATTTGACCATATAATGTACTGTTTTGAAGTTCAACAACATAATCCTCCTTTGAATGGCAATATTTTTTTTTGTATTTCTTTTTATCTAAATTATAAATCCTGACAATTAAGTATGGTGTATCTATTACTAAACCACCTATAATATTAATATTATAATTATAATCTTTATTTATATAATTTGAATATTTGAATTTTAGAATAAGTTCATCACTGACATTAAACTTTTTATCCAAGTGAATTTCTTTTCCAGTAGTATATACAAAATCCAAAACAGTATTATTTTGTTTTTCGTTAATAAAGCTCATAGGTAACCTATCAGTAATAATATTATCATCAATTACAATAATTAGATTCAGTTTACTTTGGGAAGAATATAGCAAAGAACAAAATCCTAATAAAAAAGTCAATACTTTATTTTTTAATTTTCCCATTTTCATAATTTGATAAAATGTTATTTACTGCATTAATATTTAAATCCATTAATTTTGTACCTTTTTTATCATAAAACACTGCACCTTGTTTATTATATGGATCTATCATAGAACCATATAACTTTAAAGTAACTGAATTACGCTCCAAATTACCAACAATTATATTAGTCTCATAATCTTCAAATGCTTTTATATCATCACTAGAAGGTTCTGTTGCTGCAATAGTATAAAACGTTTCTCCTGGTAGCAAAGTTGCTGTTGGGTGTGAATGTAATAAAATATCTGTTTTTATATTATTCTTAATACCGTTTTGAATAGCAACGTCCATAAAATTTACATGTCCACTTGCTTCCCCTTTATCTATTCTCATTTTTTCTCCTGTTGTGTATGTCGTTTTATTCCTTCCTAGATCTATGTCGGCACGAACTTCATGTTGCCCTCCCTCTTTATCTGGACTTATTAAATGTGTCGAAGGCGAATTTGTCATTTTCAAAGCTGTCGAAATTGCTCCTAAAGAAGCTATTCCTCCCCTTATTTCTTGTTTCGCTTCCGTCAGGTAATTACTTTTATTTCCCTCACTAATATAAATTTTATTATCATTTATACCATCACTACCTAAATATCTACCAGATTTTGTAAAAAAATCTCCTAAAGGTCCTCTTCCATCCGGATCTATAAATCTAAGGGGATTGTTGAAAACATAATTATATGGTGACCATCTTCTCATCTTCTCCGCGAGCGGATCCACCACACCCCATCTCCCAAGATCAGCCATATAAAACCTTGCTCCATAATCATACATTCCAGTTTCTTGCAGCTCCTTGCCATTATATTTATAGCTGTAATATCCGCCAAAATTAGAACTACTAAGCATTCCTTCTATATGATTGAGACCAAAAGGGTAATAATTGTTGGTATCTGTTACTTCAAGAGCTCCTGCGCTGTTTTTGGCAAAACTAACTCTGTTATTTCCCAGATTGTCTCTGTACTCGTAAATATAAGGTTTTCCTCAAATAAAAAACCACTGCAATTTTACAGTGGTTTTGTTTTTATCTTGGACATAAGCGAGACGCTTGTGCCAGTGGAGGGATTTTGTTCAATAAGTTATTTAATGAATGAAAGATTGTATTGATTAAAAAAATCTAATATTTTCCAATAAGGTCTTAGTTTTGATAAATCATGATCACTTAAATTGTCTGACAAAGAATCATAATAATAACTGAAGGTTTTATTATCTTTTTTTATTAAACTAAAATAATTATAACACCCAAAACACATTCCACAATTTTTATACATTCCAACGTTTTCAAAATTCTTAAATAATATCTCAAAATCAGAATCGCTGATGTTCATTTCCTTTTGAGAAGTTATTTTATTGTTAAAAATTTCGATATAGAACCATTTATTATCTTTATTTTTATAAATTCTTTTGAATGTTATATCGATTTCTCCAGATTTGTACTGATAAAAAACAATATCAAATTTGTTATTGACATTGTAAAATTCTTCCATTTGATTTTTCAAAATTTTACTATCTCCAACATCTAATACCATTTCTTTATCGGAGGTTGCCAGTACACACTTTTTATCATTTGGCACAGGTAACTGGCTTTTACAACTGGTGTAAAATAATAAAATAAGTAAAATAGAGTAGTTAATGATAATGTTATTTTTTCTTCTTATAATAATCATATCCTGGTTTTATTACATTTAAGTTTACTGTTTCCTGTTTTATTTTCCTTGTAAATGGGTCTAAAGTAATATTTGGTGCATTTTCAAATATTTGTCTTAAAGGAATTTTGGTACCTGTAGGATCAATTTGAGCTCTGATTACATTTTCAATATGCGAAACTTCTGTCTCTTCTGTTTGTCTCACTTTAGCAGCATGTTGTACTGATTTAGAAAAATAATCTGGATCAGAAATATTTCCTTCATAGTCACCTTCCACCTTTCCTTGATCAAATCTAAAGGCATGACCTTCTTCATGACCTATACCAACTATATTTGTACCTAAATCAATACCATTAGAAGTTGTTTTGTTTAAATCTAAATAGATGTCTGTGCCTCCTCCTTTTTCAGCATTATATTCTTTTTTAGGTTCAGTGATATTTGAAATAATATCTCCTTTTGAATCCTTTTGATTGAGATGTATAGTATGAATATTTTTAGATTTGACCAACGTATTCCAATTGTTTTTCGCTTCTTCAGAATTTCTATTCAATTCTCTTTGAGATCTTTTAAAATTTCTCTTTAACTCTCTATTTTCTTTTTTAGATTTATTCGGGTCGTTTGCATATTCAATCCTCATTCCGTCTGGATCAATAAATCTGATAGGATTATCTACAGCATAATTATAAGCACCATGTCGCCTATAAGCCTCCGCCAGCGGATCCACCACACCCCATCTTCCTAAATCCGGCATATAGAACCTAGCCCCATAATCATACATCCCCGTTTCCTGTAGCTCTTTACCATTGTACTTGTAACTGTAATACCCACCAAAATTAGAACTACTTAGCATTCCTTCAATATGATTGAGACCAAAAGGGTAATAATTGTTGGTATCTGTTACTTCAAGAGCTCCTTCGCTGTTTTTGGCAAAACTTATTCTGGCATTTCCTAGATGATCTCTGTACTGTTAAATATACTGGTTTGAAATATGAAATGATAGAATCAATATGAAAAACAGGAGCTTTTTTATTCATATACTTGGGCTTCAGTCGTGACAACTGATAGATATTTATAACAGGTCATCGGTAGATATGAGCGTGAGGAAATAAAACCATCTATTGAGATGGCCAAGCAACTGGCAGAAGCTCTGGAAGTGTCTCTGGATTATCTCGTAGGGTCTACGGATATTCTACTGGATAAAAATATTGTCGCTAAAATTTTAGATATACAAAAACTAAAAGAGAACGATAGACAGCATGTCTTCGCTCTCCTTGATGCCTTCCTAAAACAAACTAAGCTGCAAAGCATTATGTAAACAAAAAACCTCGCAAAATGCGAGGTTTTTTGTTTACATAAGAACGAGCGAGACGCTCGTATCATCCGAGGTAATCAAATACTGTTTGTATTGAACCATAAGTCATTTGCTGAAAAAATATTATAATTAATTTCCCAATCTAATAATTGATTTTTCAAAATATTATAATCTAGTTTTAAATTCTTGTCATCCAAATTTTCAACAATAATTGTACACAAAAATGGAAATTGATTTTTATTTAAGCGGACAATATTTTCATAGTTTTTCTCAATAATTAAAAGAGGGTATTCTTTCCATAGATAACCTATAATTATATTATTGCTTAATAAAGTTGCCCAATTCTCTTCATCTTCCCAAAAAGAGATTTGAATATCAGTATTTTTTAATAATTCAACATTAAGATAAAAATCAGAAAACTTCCAATTTCCATCATGTAATAAAACACTTTTAATTTTCTCGGTAATATTTTCCATAATAATTATCTCATTGATCCTGGAGAACCATGAATGTTACCATTAGGTTTTCTATAAACATTAATAACATTTGTATGTTTTCCATTTGCTAATACACCAATATTTGTATTAGTAACTGTAACCTTTGCTTTATTTCCAATCCACAAACCTGCTTGATCAGCATATTGGGCTGCTTTTAAAACAGCAACATTAGCGTCAACTGTTCGATAAAAAAGACTTTTACCATAAACACCAGCAAAAACATGCCTGTTCATAGCTCCTTGCGACACTGTATATACTCCATTAGTTAGCTCACCGTGCTTATTTAACGAAAAACCTTGTTCGACAATATCGTCAGCTAATTTTTTTATTCCACTTATATTTCCTTTTTTTAGCTGAAATAATACTGCCGCCAATTGTATTGCTCCCACAGCTTCTTGGGTTTCCTGATCCTGATAATCAACCACTGCATCAAGAGTAGCCCACCCTGCAGAAGCTACAAGATTACTTCCACCCATTAGGAAAGTTCCCATAGTAAAAGCTAGGTTTCTTTCAAATTTCTCTGTAGCAAGAGCTGCTTTACTATTTCTGATACCAAAAGCTAATCTGTCCTGAGAACCATGATAAGCACTTAAACTTTGGATTCCCATAAATGACAGCTTAGAATCACTCACATTTTTTGTCAGCTTAATTTCACCAATTTCAATAGGATTATTAGGAGTAGAACCTTTCTTTGGTGGATCTTCCTCTCCAATCATTCCGGTTGGATCATTAAATCTTATAGGATTCCCATAGACATATGAATATGGACTGTAAGCAAACTGTAACTCACTCAAAGGATCATGTACACCCCATCGTCCAATATCCGGCATATAAAATCTTGCGCCGTAATCATACATTCCGGTCTCCTGCAACTCCTTCCCGTTGTACTTATAGTTGTACAATCCCGCTCAAATTTTTCCAAACTTCCTACTCAACCTTTCTTCGCGCGAGGCTTTTCATTGTGATCGTCTGCGCTTGCCCGCTTTTTCAAATATAAAAATTTAATTCAGTTGAAAAATAAAATTCCGTGTAGATTTTTTCTTTTCAATTGAAAAAATAGATTTTGGATTGCCGATAAATAGGGACTTAAAAGCGCGTCGCAACTTTTTTTTTGACAGCAATTATATTTTTGTCAAAATAAGAGTACATTTTCAATTTAATTTTACAAATAATATGCAAGTAACTCAAGCAAAAATAACTTTGTTTGTAAGCAGACAATGTTTTTATTTGCTGTATTAAATGATTTTAATATAAGATTTTTTATTTTGTTTTTAATAACCACGGTATTATTACACAAAGGTTTTAGCAAACCGATTTTTTATAAAACATGATATTATATTTGTGACTATGGAAAATATTATCATAATTCTCGTAATGCTTTTCCTTGTTATTTTAGCAATGATAGGTTTTGTTATCGTTTCTAAAAATGCAGGAAAAGCAAAAAAGTGATTACAAACCCGGTTGTAATCACTTTCTTTCAATTTAGTTTTCAGTAGTCCACCTGGCAGGGTGGACTATTATTTTACAAATATATACTTTCTTTCGATTTGTTTTGTGGTTCCGGTGGTATTGTTGTCGCTGTTGTTGTAAATGTGGACTTGTGGGTAAAATTGGTGCTGCTTTAGCCCTGGCTTTATCCACAAATCCACATTCTTTTACAAACTAAATTTTCTATTCCCGGCTTCATTCAGCGTTGGCGCATCTTTTCCTTGATTCGGGTGGTTGAAGCGGTGGAGAAAAAGGTATTTTTCGGAGCTGGAAAGATTCTGCAAAGCGTTGGCTAAAAGCGTTGGATTGTGCGGGCTTTGCCCAAACAAAAGGAAAGCATTTTGCATAATCTCAAATTATAGGCAATGAGGGATTTGCCAGGAACGAAGCTTGTCGGAGTGGAAGGCAACGTTTTGCGGCTGCTTTGCGTATAATTTTGATTATGTAATTTGCTGTGGCGGTTTTGCGTGGGAGAGTTGGAGGGTTTGAGCTTTGGAGGAAAATGTCTTTTTTATTTGGAGGGTGGGATATTTAATTCAAAATGCAAGCGGATGGAACTGGTTAATCGCTGTTTGTAATGCATTGATTCCGGTTTCTTTGTATTTCTCGGTTGTATCTGCGTGTTTGTGACCTGCAAAACATTGTACTTTTCTTAAGTTTTCGCCCTGGTCTAATTTCAGTTTGATAACGCTTTGTCGGATTTTTACACTTGTCAATTTCTTTGTAAAACCTTTCTGATACGTTGATACTAAATAATTAATATCATCTTTTGTAATTGCTGAACCGAGTTTATTCAGTAGAAAAAAAGAAGTTTTTTGTCTTTGTAATTTTGTTCTATCTTCCTGTAAATATTGATAAAATAATAGTATTTGTTCTGCTTTTAAATCTAATATTCTTTCGTTGGTAATTCCTGTTTTCTGAACTTTTATTTTTGCATTTTTCAGATCTAAATTTTCAATCTTTAATCTTTCAATTTCTCCAACCAATAACGCCTGATTTACCAGTAAACTCATTATGATTTGGTTTCTCTTTTCTAATATCGGATAACGTTCTTTTCTTGGTTCTAAAAGCTTTTGTAATTCCTTTTCTGTGAGCAGTTCCTGTAATTGTATCGGGTTTTCTTTGCCGTCTTTTATCCTGATATTTCCTGCAATATTAGTTTTTATTTTCCCTGTTTCTACTAAATAATCATAGTATTTTTTGATCGCATAAATAGTTCTTTTTACGCTTTGTGGAGTATAGCTTTTTCTTAAGTATTCTACATATTCCATTAGGTTTTGATAGCTCAGTTTCTCCGGATTTTTATTATGCTTTTTAAACTTTTCTATTTCGTAGAGATAGTTTTTTACAGTTCCTTCAGATAATTCATTTTGCAGATAAGCCCCTAAATCCCCAAAGGGGACTTTTTTATTATTTCCCATTAATTCCTAAACTTTATGTGTGTATAAATCTGTGTGGTTCCTAAATATTCGTGTCCTAAAAAATCCCGTACTTTCTCCAGCTCCATTCCCTGTTCTAATAACTGTGTCGCAATTGTATGCCGTAAACAGTGCAATGTAAATCCTTTGTTTTCCAATCCTGTTTTCCGGAGTAATTTTCTAAATTCTTCGTAAGGGTTTTGGGTGATCAGTTTTTCGTCCTGGTTCCGGACTCTGGTTTCTAAAAATTTCTCAAGATCTTTTTTAACCTGTTTGGTAAATGGGATTACTCTGCGTTTTTTGCCTTTTCCTTTTTTGATGTAGAGTAGATTATTTTCTAAATCAATATCCTTAATCTTTAGTTCTGATGCTTCGCTTCTCCTCATTCCGCACGCATAACACAGATGTAATATGATGGTTTGTAATCCGCTGCTTTTATTGTATAATCTTCTGATTTCTTCGTCTGTAAATACTTTTCTCTCTTCTGATTTCGGAGTTTTAATTTTCAGCTGGTAAGGATTGAGTTTTATGGTTCCGGATCTTTGTAAATATTCAAAGTAGAGTTTGATGGCTAATAAAATAGAGTGGAGATAATTGTCGCTTAAAGGCTTTTTGGTTCTCGGACTTATGACCGTTTTCAGATAACTGTAATAATCTAAAATATCTCCCGTTTGTACTTCAAAATTTTCTTTCCGGATATATTTTAAAAACTTTGCAATCTGATTTGGATAGGAGTTTATAACGGTTTTACAATACCCTAAATTCTGTAATTCTTTTCTAAATTGTAGTATATTTTCTTCATCCATTTGTATTAGTATGACGGTTTTGCTTTTGTGTTTTCTGTGGAAAATGGGAAACAAACGATTTTTTACTATAACCTATTGATTTTTAATAACTCTTGTTTCCGTTTAGTTTCCGCTAGCTTCCGGACTTTGCAAGTCAGGCAATTATTTATTCTTAACTTTTAAACCTTCTATGATTTTATGGAAGTGGTCTTTTAATTCCTGTCTGACTTTTCCGATATCGTCGCTGTAGCCGATTTTATAGGTAAATCCTTTGTTTACAAAACCTTTCTGTTTCAGATATTCCAACCGTACCAATTCGTTCAGATAAACCTGCAATTGGCTTTTCTTAAAACCTGTATATTCCATTGCTTCGAACCTGTTAAATTCTCTCTGTTCAAAACGTTTCTTCAACTTCTCTAAAAACTGTCTCAGGCTTCCGTCCAGCTCATCAATCTTCAAAATAATACTCTCGAATAAAATCTCAATTCCCTGTTCTAAATCTTCGATTTCTGTGATGAGTTTTCCGTCATCGGTCTGTTTTCTCTGATATTGATTTAGGATGGTGATTTGCTTGATAATGCTTTGTACCATTTCGTTCAACCGCCTTTTATTCTTCACTTTATCGGGCAACTGGAGTTCCATTGCGTAAGGGTTTACCACTTCGTAACATTTCAGATTCTTGACCAATTTCTGTATAAAATGGATAGCTTTCTGCTCGTTGTTCCTGTCTATCATTCCTGCATTTTTCAGGTTCTGATAGTCAATGATTTTCCTGGTCTGCTCCTCGCTTTCGTTGATGGCGACAATAAAACTTCGATTCATATTATCCTCATACAATTCGCCTTTTGTAGTTGCACTTAAACTGCTGAACTGTCCTTTTACAATTTTATGGGAAGATTTATTATTTCCCTTTTTATCCTTGATGGTTACGGAACTTCTTAGAACTTGGTTCGATATAAATTCTCTCAGCGCATACAATGCATCTTCCTTTAATCCGTCCAAATCTTCAATGATGATAATCTTTCCGTGTAAATCAAATTCTCCCCAATTGTATAGACTTGATTCTGTAATTCTCGTAAATCTCAGTACATCTTCTTGTGGCATTAAATCTGCAATCCTGCTTATAATATGGGTTTTTCCACTTCCCGAACTTCCTTGTACAATTCCGTGCAATGGACTTTTATTTAGGTAACTTATCGTAATCAAAAACAATAATAATCTGCTGTTTTCTTCGCCAATAATTCCGGCTTTTTCAATTAACTGATTTAAGGATTTTAGTAAGTCTTTCTGCTCTAAAAAGTCGATTGCTGTTTTCGGTTCTGCTCCTGGTACTGTCTTTGGCTCCGCTTCCGTAACTCTTATTTTTTCAGATGAAAGAAAAATATCGTTTCGATTCTTTAGTAATTCTATAAATATTTCTTCATTGTGGAGCTGTAGCGTTTCGTTTACATCATTATTAGGAAGTTCAATTGTAGAGACTTTGTAATTCTTAAATTCTTCGGCATATTTCTTAACTGCCTTTTTTCCTGCATCGTCATTGTCAAAACAGAAAATAATTTCTTCCAAATTCTCTAAACTTTTTATTGAGTTTAAAATCTCTTCATTCAATCCATTTGTTCCAAAGCAACTTATCAGACTATAATTGTCCCTGATTTCTTTTATCTGGAGTAAACTCGCACAATCGATTATTGCTTCTGTTAATATCAGTTTTTTAGTTTCCTTTTTCGGATAGTTTGGATAGATTCCTTTTCGGTCTTTCAGATAATAATGCTTGGCTTTATCATTGTTTAAAATGCTTCTGAAGTATAATCCTGTAACTTCGTTTTTCTGATTTCTAAGTGCAAAACAGATACACCATTTCGCAAAAGGACTAAATCCCTTTTCTCCGGTTCTGCTGTTTATCAATCCTTTGTCCTGTAACAATCCAACTTCTAAAGCCTGTCTCAACAATTCTTCCGTTTTCCTTTCCCCGTGATGGAACTGGGCAGAGTTGTAGCCGATTTCTAAAATTGAGTTGTCAAGATTTCTCTTTTCCAAATATTCCTTTGCTGGTTTGCTGTTGCTTATCGCATTCCTAAAATATTGGAACATATTGGTTAGGAACTTTTCTCTGCTTATCTCTTGATTTCCGGAACCTGGATTCAAAATCTCTCCAGCTTTTTTTATCGCTTCGTGCTTTGATAAATTCTCCTTGTGCATTATAAAATCTATCACATCCATACTTTTGCCGTGGGTCTTGCAATTGGAAGAAAAACAATAAGCCGTCTGTGTTTTGTAGTAAACCTGCATACTCGGCGTTTTGTCCTCGTGGAATGGACAGCACATTTTAGAACTCTTATCCGGCTTTAAGCCGTAATACTGCAAGATAGTAGCAATTGATAACTGGGATTTTATTTCAGAGATTTCCATAGAATAAAAGTTTTTGACTTTTTTTACAACACAAAAAAGATATATTAAATTGTATTATTATACAATATATAAATTTACCTACTTCTAAATATGGAAGTATTTGCTAAATTTGTTGTAGTAAAAGTCAACAATATGAACGTCGGGGAAAATATCAAAAGAATAAGAACCGCAAAGAACCTTTCCCAAAAGGAAGTAACGATAAATGCAGGTTTAGATACTGCGCAATACAGCCGTATTGAAAACGGCAAGACAGACCCGTCCGTAAATACCTTGGAACGCATTGCCAAAGCTTTGGGAATAACACTTGCAGAACTTTTTGCCTCTACCGATGAACTCAAAGAGATTAATTCTCTCGATAAATCCCTGATGGAAAAAGTAGCTCTGATGGAAAGTCTTTCCGATGAAGAAAAACAAACAATCTACACAATGCTCGACGCTTTTATAGGTAAACGAAAACTTAAAGATGCACTCTCAAACGTGCTACAAGATGTAAAATAACAAAGCCAACTTCTAAAAGTTGGCTTTTCTTTTTATTTCACCCGTTTGCTTTACAAAAGCAAACTAGCATATGTCAATGAGCGGGGGGCAATTATTATTCTTATCTTTCCATAATTTTATAATCAATAACAGTATACTTATTATCTTTAGAATCTATTTGAACATTTATCACAATACCTTCTATTTTATAATCAAAAGTAAGGTTTAAGATGCTTCCAGATTGAGTTACGTTTAATAGTCTTATTAAATTTCTATTTCTATGTTCCATTCCTTTTTGAAGAATTTTAACGTGTTTAGAAAATAAGTCAAAATATTCACTATCATTAGGCTGTAAAGGATACAAACTATAAAATGATATATTATTTCTATCTGGAATTTCCAAATGCAAATATGGTTTAAAATTTTTTAAATCTAGAGCTTTTTCAATAATTACAATATTTACGGTATAAGTATCCTGAGTACTTTTATACTTATCGACATTATTCTGAGCAAAACAAGAATAATTTATTATTAAAACTAAAAAAAATAGTATCCTCATGGCGTTGTTGGTGTTATCGGGATTGGAGTCGTTGTAGTAGAAGTCGTTGGTGTTGTAGTGGATGTAGTAGTTTTTGTTGTATTTTTCTTATTTTCAAAATCTTTTCTTGCAGCATTCATATTAGATTCATCAACAATTCTTCCAAAGGAATCTTGCTCCATTTGCTCTCCTTCTTCACCAGGATAATCAACATTATCTTGATCATCACCTCTATGTGTATTCTCATGTAATATCGTCACTCCTGTCAAAAAATCGTAATCTTTCTTGTCTTCTCCTTTTGCTGCATCTTGTTTCTTTAATAAATCTTCGTCTACACGTATCTCATTTGAACTAATACCTGGTGTGAACTCACCATAAGCACCACTTAAATTTGCTACTTTAATAGTTGGACCTTTTCCATCTTTTAAATCTTCTTTTAATTGTTTTAAATCCAATTGACCATATTTTAAAACTGCAGCCTGTACATCCTTATCATTTATCATTTTTCTCATTTCTCTAATAGCTGCTTTGATTGCTCTCTTTTGTTCTTTAGTAGCATTAGGATCTATAATAAATCTTCCATCAGGATCGATAAACCTTATCGGATTGTTTACAGCATAATTATACGGCGACCAACGTCTGTATAATTCCGCCAACGGGTCAACAACACCCCATCTCCCAATATCCGGCATGTAAAATCTCGCGCCATAATCATACATTCCGGTCTCTTGCAACTCCTTGCCGTTGTACTTATAACTGTAATATCCTCCAAAATTAGAACTGCTCAACATGCCCTCAATATGGTTCAACCCAAATGGATAATAGTTATTGGTATCTGTTACTTCAACAGCTCCTTCGCTGTTTTTGGCAAAACTAACTCTGGCATTTCCCAGGTGGTCCCTGTACTGGTAAATATAACGGTTTTCTGTGAAACTGTAAAATCCTTCAGCAGTTGGGACAAAATCCAGTTTCCATTCCGGGGTTCCACCAAGACCGGGAAATGTTTTGCCCACATTTTCATAGGCCTGCTCTTCAAAAGCAGATTCTGTTCTGCAGCCCAGACAGGGTTGAAACCCATCTCCCGAATCAATATAGCTGTACTGGAAACCATCCAGATAATCTGTCATTCGTGTTGTAGTTGTGGTCCCTCTTCCATCTCTTCTGCTGGTATAGATTTTTTTCAGCTTGGTTCCGTCTGCACGGTAAAGATAACCAAGACTAGAGCGGACAGTAACCCCCATCGTGTTCTGTACAATATCAAAGGTGTCTGGCAGGCTTAGATAATTGTATGTAATGGTTTGGATCCCTTTATCTTTCATATTGATCATATTCCCGTTCAGGTCATAATCAATGATATTGTTTCCTCCTTCATATCCTGTATCATTTAAAGAGCTTTCAATCACCTGATTCAAGCGGTTTCCAATATATTTATACTCAAGATCATCCACCTGTGTGGATGTTGAGCCAAAAACAGGAAGGGCATTTCTTTTTAAGAATGAAATATTTCCATTTAAATCGTAGGTTAAACGTTCATCAAAATTCTTATTGTGAGGATTGGTAGTCTCCGGTTCTGCGTATTCGGCATCGGTTAACCTGTTGAGTTTATCATAGGTGTAGTTGTATCTTTTCAGATTATTGACCGTTGACATATTCCAATCAATTTCAGCAATATTCCCATTGAATTTTCCTGGAGAAATACTATTGTAAACAGGATCTGTATATTTTACTTTATATCCAAACAGTTTTCCATTCAAAGCTGCAGGATCATTAATCTGGGTCATCCAGCCTCTGATATTGTATTTGTAATCTAAGCTTTGAAGCGGTGATCCAACACTAATTCCTCCGACTTTTTTGTTTTCAAGCTGGGAAAGCTCGTTGTACTTATTCTGAGCAAGAATCTCTTCAGGGTTCCCATCTACCTGGTGCTTGTGAACAAGCATTCTGTTTTGATGGTCATACGTGAAGGTTTCGGTGATGACTTTTTCCGTATCTGTGGCCAGTCTTTTATGTTTGGTAATAACGGTCTGTGCAACCCCTGCAAAATCCAGTTTAGATTCTGTTTTGGTATACCCTCCAAGATGATTAATGGAATAAGTGCTTACTGGCCGGCCTTTGGTATCGTAGTAGGAGTAGTTCTTCGTCCAGTTATCATCTTCGATATTCTTGACCATGCTCATCACAGCAAGTCCTTTGGTGCTTCTGTTGTCAGAAGAAGGTGTTTCTGTTAAAATCGGCTCACCCTGAATAGTAGAAGGGAAAGGAGGATTGAAGCCATACCCCTGAGGATAGGAGTCATAATAGTTAACGGATAAAAGTGTATCTACGTTTAGATATACACTGGTATAATAAACGGTTATTCCATTCCTTACGAAACCCGTTAGATGTCTGGCATCATAAATAACCAGATCTGCAATCTGATTTTGCAAGGCAGTTCTACTACTGGTATTGTTTACTATTCCCGTATAAGCCACTCTCCCCAACATATCATATTTGGTCATCAGCCATTTGTTTTGTGAGGCCATCACAGCATCCTGAGTAAGAAGTAGTCGGTCTGCTTTATCGTACACCATATATTCCCAGCCTTTGCCCGGAAGTTTCTTTTCTACAAGCCTGCCTCTTCCATCATAGCGGTATTGATAGCACAAATCATTCAATAAAGTTTCTGTTATAGCTTTGTTGACAGCCAATGGCGGAACGACCACAGCCAGCTGATTATATTCGTTATAAACATAGTAGGTATCTGCATAATCTGTTTCATTGAGCATTTTTCTCACCAAAACGGTTTGTCCCTGACCATTTTTAAACTCTGTTGTATTATTTCCATCTTCATCCAGAACGGTATTTTTGTACAGTTGGTTAGGTTCGTAGACGGAAAGAGTTAATGTTGTTTTGGTAGCTCCGTTTTCCCAAATTGTATGAGGAACATATTTAAATACTTCATTGTTTACATTAGCATTGTAATAAAACTTTACAGGTTTATCATTCCAGGCATTTCCAACCTGAGTCTGAAGAAGAATCCTGTCTAATGGAGAGTTTTCCAATACTTTTTCTGAATAGATCTTTTCCGATCCGTAAATATCGGGTTGGGTAGCATTAGCTAATGACGAAGGGACAATTCCTCCATTTTGAGTTCCGGTCTGAGGAACGGGTAGAAAATCATAGATCTGTCTTCCGAACTGGTCGTATTCTATATGAGTAACCACATCTCTTCCTAAAGGCGAGGCTTTTACATTAACAACCTGTTTGGGTCTTCCAAGACCATCTATATACTGTACGGTTTCAGACGTTTTTGTAGGCTGACCACCGGCATTATAATCAAGATAAGATTTGGAATACACATAGTTTTCTCCCTGGGTAAGCTGTGCATGAGCTGAATGACCCATCAGCAAAGCCCCGATGGGAATGATTATCTTTTTCATGTCTGTGTTTAGTTTTTATAGTTGTATTGGTATTCTTTCAGCACTTTTCCATTCACGTCAATCACTTTTTCAAGTCTGTTGGCCGTATCGTATTTGTAAAGCTCTCTGATTCCGGATGGCGGGGTGATGCTTCTTACTCCAATTAACGGATCGCAGGTATAGGTACTGATCTGATAGCCCGATAATGCAGAATTATTTCTGAACAAATCTAAAGCCGCAACCAGAGACTGCTCTGAAGCATCGGTACCCAGTTGGGCATCATTATCTGAAGCACTGACAATATTGTCAATTAATGACTGAGCAATATCAGAAAGTTTAGCTCCTTCGATTTTGGCAATAGGCTGGCTTTTGTTGTAGCCCCAGATCACCGTTGTAGAAATTCCGCTTCTTGTGGTGTATTGCTGTATGTTACCCCTGGAATCATATTTATCGTAGGTAGCTTCTGTGGAAGGTACATTAGTCTGAAGATCATAAGAAAGCACAGATAGTGGCAGTACAAGAGAAGAGCTGTTGTTCGTTATCTCCGCTGTTGTTTTTGGATAAATCGTTTCTGTTTTTGATAACGTTTTTGTAGTACTTCCCATAGTTTGAGTGGTTGAAGTTTCCAGAGGAATAGCTACCATATTCTTACCGATCATCAGCTGGTTGCCTCTTTCATGAGCATATTGATAAGAGGTTTCTGTGACGGTATTGTCTGAACTTTTTACAGACACTGTTTTCACATTTATAGGCTTGTTAATATCTGTATCATAATATTCAGATTTCGTAACGGTTTCTATGACTTTATTTCCAGGGAAATATTCTGAAGTCTTAGATTCTATTTTTTCTACTTTTCCAGAATTAATTCCTATAATTGATTTAGTTAATAAATAATTTTGCACATATATGGGATGTCCCGCTTGATCATAAGTAACCCTTTTCGGAAACTTTGCTATATCCAAATTTAGAGCAAATCCCATCTGATTAGGATCTGCTGTTATAAAGCCTGCTTTTGGGTTTTTCAGATAATTAAATGCGTATTTATTGGTTTCAACTTTTAAAGTATCTTTTAATTTATTTAAAATAATATTCTTTTCCAGAAATCCATTTTTCCAGTCATCATAATTTGAATATACATTACTATACATCCTATCACTATCTAAATTATTGACCTGCGAAAAAACATTGATATTTTCTCCTAAATCATTGTATTCTGTCACCTGTTTGTAAGTAATAATGTCTGAAGAACCGTAGGTATTATAATTGGTACTTGAATTATTTACAACAAGATAGTGTTGTACAGCAGGACCATTTTGTAATTCTACTTCATTTGTTGCAGTCATCGTATATCTTGTTAGCAATCTGGTATATTGAAAAGGCATATTCAGAACTCCACTACTTTTATTCGTATTGGAAATTGTATCCAAGACTTCGTATTTATAATTATATGCATTTACAATATTATTTTCATTTTTATCTTCAATTTTCTTAATCCTAAGTCCACCAATAGAGACATTAGAATTAATGGTATTGAACTTTCCATATATAACACCTAAAGAATATCCACACTGACATTTACCGGTTCGAGATAAAGATACATTAATTGAAGTACCCTCAACAGGAACTTCAAATTCTGCAGGTTTTCCATTTGTTCCATAATTAAGGCCATTATATATTGCATTTCCGTAACAGGATGTGTCATGAACCTGATTGGTTTCATCATCTACATTATTTTGGCAGGTATTCCCAAATGTCAATTTCACTTTTGGGGAATCCTTTCCTTCAAGAAAGTTTGAAGGAATATTAACGGTCTGATTTACATTCCCAAAACCATCACTTAGACCTCCTGAAGGTTCACTGAGAACCGTAGCAAAATTGTCGATATACCCCCATTGATAATTTGTTTTCTTAAAAAATTTACTGGCATTTTCATAATACAAATTTTTACTTCCACCGGTTGGATACTCGATTTTATTTAAAATACCAATCTGTGTATAAGTAGGATTTGTATTACGGTCTCTTGTATGTCCGGGTTTTACTGTAATATTCTCAGATGTAATATCCGTATAAATCTGAGAAGGAAGATTAGCAGAGTTTTCACCGAACGTGGTAGCATTAATATATCCCCAATAATCATCATTATTAGAATTACGCGCAGGGAAAGGAATACTTTCATCATAATAGAACTTATAATAATTATTTTGTAATGCATCATAAACATTCGATAACTTCAACCTAAAGTTTTGAAAGTCATTTCCTGTGTTTGAAGCAAAATAGGAGAAATTCAGCTGATAATTCTTGATGATTTTACCATAATTGTCTTTTACGAGAATCTGTCGCAATGCCACACCGCCAGGCCCTGCAAGATCTTTTCTTATGTTTGTCCCGTCAGAAAATGGTAAACCGTCATTAGAATAGTTGAAATATATAGCTCCATCGGGAAAATTAATTTTTGTAATTAATTTTTCCATATTAACAACATAGCCAATATACCTTTCATAATCAGGTAAAGGTGGTGGGAACAATGCATTTGGATTGATAACTTTGGTAATGTCAATATTAGCTCTTTCCGTAATACTTTTTTCCTCATAAGAATATGATTTAGCATATTCAAATGAAATTTTCTTATTGTTTGGAGTTGTTATACTATCTATCTGATAAAGTGTTTGTGAGCCAGAACTTGTACTTCCCGGAACACCTGAGTCTAATAATGTAGAGTTCTTAATACTTAAAAAATAAGAAGCCCCGTCCGTACTTACAATTTTAATGTTTTTTTTATTATTTGTAGCAGTAATCAACAGATCCTCATGAGGAATTGTATGTCCTGTATCATTATTAAAAATAAAGCTTCCTCCTCCGAATGGAAGGGAATAATTGAACATATCGGGTCTTGTATCATATACGCCTTCATAATGATCATCTACTATTTGACGGAAATCATTGTCATACATGCCAATATTTGTAATATTAGAGTATACGGTATTGATATTTTTGGTGTACATTGAAGAATACTTGTCATCTTTATCTACAATATTCTGGTTGATACTGCCCGGAATATTTAAAGCCCAACCTAAGCCTGCAACACTGGCCACCTCATTTAATTTTATTCCCCCAGTATTATATGACAGGGAAACAGGAATATTAACTCCATCCACATTCACCGTATAAAAAGGAATATTGATATTGACTTTTCCTCTAAACATATCAACCGGAAGCTTTCCCACTTTGTCCATCGCATACGCATTTGCGGAAGTAGGAAAGGCGACAATATTTTTTTTCTGTGTGCTGTTGTCTCCAACTTGGGCAGAGATCTGGCTACTGCATAATATAATAATACTGTTGATTATTATCTTAAATATGTTTTTCATTTCTTTATTTCTTAATAAGTTTAGCATTCGCCGTTTTATTCCCATCCGTCTTTATCGTCACCAGGTAAGCCCCCTGAATCAGATTCTGAGTACCCAACTTCGTTACCTTATTCTTCGTCTTCAAACTCTGAAGTTGTCTTCCCCCCATATCATACAGCATAATATCCGCTTCTTTAAACTCGAATCCTATTTCCACATAAGCATAGTCTGATACCGGATTCGGATAAATTTTAATGTCCTGTTTTTCGATTAACTTATTGATCTGACTGTCTCCCAATTTCACAATCTTCCAGTTCTCTTTTCCAAGTTCTTCTGCGCTGGTTCCTGCCAGAATGATAGAGCCGTCTCTGTTTAATTTAATATCTGAAAGTCTTTCTTCTTTTTTCCTGGATTCTCCTTTGACATATTTTCTCCACTCTTCATTTCCATCCTGATTCAAATACAGCATCCAGAATGTTTCGTCATCTGTTTCTATTTTTCCCTCTGCCTGTGTATAGCCACCTAAAAGAATTCCTTTTGAAGATTTATCATCTGCAGAATGAAGGACGCTCATTCCCATTAAAATATCCCGGTTCTTGAAATTGAAAGATTTCTGCCAGATCTCATCACCTCTTTCATTTAAAGAGATCAACCATAAATCAGTTCCTTCTTCAATACCTACCGTTTTATTTCCTGATCTTTCAGATCTGGATTCTCCACCGATTATGTATCCTGCAGATGTTAAGGCCAATGTTCTGATATGATCATCTCCTTTTCCTCCGAAATTCTTTTCCCATTCTACTTTTCCGGTTTTGTCAAGCTTGACGATCCAGTAGTCTCCTTCACCGAAATTATCAGTAGACTTAGCGCTTCGGGATACAGGATACGAGGTTGCCGAAGAAGACTTATCACCAGAACCCGAAACCCGGATCTCGGAACTCCTCGAGTAAATTCCTAACAACGCGCCACCGTCTCTCGTAGGAATCATCTTTTCAACTTCATCCAAACCTTTTCCACCCAAAACAGTTTCAGAAAGTACTTTTCCATTTTTATCCAATCTGGAAATCCAAACATCTTTTGATCCGTACCCTTTAGATGAGTTTTGAACATTTCCGGTGACAAAAAATCCAAGATCCGTAGTTTGAATAACTGACCTGGCTTCCTCATCAGAAGCACTTCCCAATGTTTTCTGCCATAGCTCATCTCCGAATTCATTGATTCTGATCAGCCAGATATCAGATCCTCCTTTGGAATCTTCTTTTTTATCTAATCCTTTTCCGGAATAAGAAGTTCCGGCCAATAGAAATCCTCCTTCCTGAGTAGCTACAGAAGCTGAGAGGTAGTCATGATTTTGCCCTGAGAAATATTTCTCCCAGATCTGTTCACCTTGTTGGTTCAGTTTAATTAAATGGAAATCGTAACCGTTATTTTGCTTACTGCCTTCAGCCTGAAGCTTACTGCTGTGTATAGAGCTTCCGGAAATAAGATATTGCTGATCAATAGTCGTGGTCACTTGGCTTAGAAAATTCTGTGTAGAAGATTTAATGTCTTTCTGCCACAATACTTCCTGGGCAGAAAGCCCCAGAAGCGTGCATAAGGTCAATGCACCGGAATAGAATCTCTTCATCTATTTGTGTTTAAATTAATATTAGTTTTATAAATAGCGCGACAAATTTAACAATTTTTAACATATATAAAGCTCTCTAAACTGAGATTTAATAATGAATTTTATCAGTCTTTGTATGTTTGTTAATAATGTTATAGGTTAATGATGCAAAGATATCATGTGACTGCGACAGAACGTGACGTATTACAATGAGAGATGACCGGCGCTTGAGTGATGATGATAGAAAGAACTTATATAAAGGAAATTTGAGATGAAAACAAAAAAAAGAGAAACTGAAGCTTCCCTTTTATATAGACTGTATTTTAATTTAAAGTTGTGTTTTTACCCCTGTAAAACCGGAATAATATGCTCCCATTGCAGCTGTTGCGCATAATCAAGGGCTGTTTTTCCGTTTTTCGATTTTACATTTTTGTCGGCTCCGGCTTCTAAAGCAATTTTTACAGATGTTAAATTTCCGGCAATCGTTTCTCTGTGAAGAAGAGTAAGGCCATTATCATCTGTATGGGCCAATTCATCGGGATATTCCTGTAGAAATTTCACGAATTCACCTTCCATATTTCTGCTCATAGGATGCTCTGTCAGATTTTCCGGTTTTTCCTTCTGCTCGTTCACGACGAGTATTTCATTGAAATCTCCGAAATCAAGCTGCCATGCATCATCATGCTCCTTTCTTTCATCTTCGGGCATATCGGCACGCATTTTATGAATCGTAAATCCGCCGTAAGTTTTCGGTAAAGGATTTTCAGATGAAGAGAACAGTTTGGAAAGGCCTTTCGGTTTCTTGGCTGCAGGCGTAATGGCAAACAACCAGTCGCTGATCTTGTTCAGGGGGATTTCAAAATAATCTCCGGCCTGTATATTGGTAAGTTCGTTAGGTTCGTTGATCAGAAATCCGCTTACGGTATCGCCATCAAAATCTATTTCATTGATCCACATGTGTTCCACAGTGTTTTCTCCCGTTTCAGGATCTTTCTGGCTGAATGATGCCTTCACACAGGCCAGATCAAGGCCCGGTATAATTCTTCTGTTTTCCCAGGACTGCTCCCGCCAGAAATATTTAAAGGTTTCTCTTGCTTTTTCATACGCTTCGATCATTTTAGGATCTTTCCCATCGGTAAATATAAACGAATTCTCTTCCATTGTGATTGGTTGATAGTTAACAGTTGATAATGATGCCGGGTTCAAAAGTGTTCTGAATCACTCTTAAACCCGGCATATTTTATTTGACTAAATTACGAAAAATATAAACTAATGTTTGATTTTTTTCGGTAAAATTTTACTGTATTTTATTCTTTTTCTGCCATTTTTGGAAGCAGGGCAGCTGTTTTGTAATAACTTATATCTGCATCGATTCTGTTCTGCAGATTTTTAAAAGTAGCGTATTCATAATGTTCCCATTCCTCGTCATTATCAGGGTTAGGTGTTTTATCTATTGCCAGCTCCAGTTTTCCGTCTTCCTGATAGCTGAATTCAATGGCTGCATATTTTTCACCGTTTTCATCAGAAGCATACCAGCACTTGGTTGTTCTTTCCGGTATCGGTTGAAGCGTTTCATTATCAAGAATTTGAGAACAGATGAAATTTTCAGGATCATTACGATAAAAAACGGTCTTTGAAACCAAAGGTTTTTCATCTACGGCGAGTGAATACATTTTGTTGGTGGCAATAATGAAGTCTCCCGCAGATTCTCTTTTCTCAATATCAAAAAGATCGGATTTTTCTTTGAGGTAGTTCACAATCTGCGCCTCATCTTCATCTGGGCTCATAAAATAATTGATGCTGTATATTTCATCTTCAGCGAGAAACTCGATCTCTTTGAGCACCTCAGACTCTTTTTCATAATAATATAAGTGATAGTCGTCTAATTTTTCAGCTTTTGCTTTTGAAATAACTTCTCCAAAAATGTTTTTGTATACTTTTTTCATGTTAGTCGTTTATTGTAGGTTGTGTTATCATTGTGTTTGTGTCAATAGAAATTGTGAATATCTTACACATCCTGAAATCCCACTGCCTTTAGATGGAATAATCCGGCATTGGTTAAGTTGGCTTTAGGAATTTTATGCAATTTCATGCATTATTTTTTCCAGAACTATTGTATCTGAAGGGTTAAGCCGGTTAAATGTACAGTTGTGATAGAAATTCGGTAATAGTGTAGGATACACATGTCTTTAGCGGAATCGGTAACCGCCGTATGAGGATATTACGGTTTTATTCTGGTGGTCTGGATGACGTACCATTTGTATTTTTTACCATAAGCATGGATGCTGTCTACGAGCCTAAAATTCTCGTCTCTGTATTCAGTTTTCATGGAGTGGGTTTTTGTGTGTTCAAATATATTTAAAATCAGAGAATTAAAGAATCATATCTGAGTTTTTATAATAAGGATTTTTTGATAAGAAGTCCGGGTATGTCATTTCCATCTCTGAAGCATATACATATGGAGTCTCCGGATTACTGTTCTCAATAGCGGAAAACCCGCCATTATGATCATATAAAAGCTCAACGCTGTACCCGAGTTGTTCATCAAAATAATATTTTCTGATGATCACCTCCGATCCTCCCTGGAAGTAATTTTCTTCCTTTTCATAAATCATCCGGTCATTCCTGTCATAAAGGCTGGTAAGATAGAATTCATCATTTTTCCCCTTGCTGTAGCTTGTGCTGAACTCTTTTCTGTATTCGCCGATATTTTCAGTTCTTATCAGAGAAAAATCCACTTCATGGAATGTTTTTACCAAAGCTGAAACGATGTCCTCTTCAGACTCATATTTTTTTAAATAGTAATTGAATTCGGAATACTTATCTACAGTAGCTTGGTCAAGGGGAGGCATATGTAAGAAATCTTTCCATAAAAGAAGCAGCTGTTTCAGATCTGAAAAAGGAATTTCCTGCAGTTGTTTTTTCTCAGGATCAATATCTTCAAACAGGGCAGAAGTATCTGTGTATCTCATGGTAAGGAAATCAAGATAGATCTCCATACAATATGCAGGATCATAGAAGCCTTCCGAAATAATAGAATCAATCTCTGAAACCATTTCATCAATGCTTTCGTCATCTTTAAAACGGCTTAGAAAATATCCAAGGAAATCATTGTCCACACGATGTATGGCTATTTTCATATTAACCGTCTTATCACCTGGAAAAGTGAAGGGACGGTCTACAAAAAAAAGCTTGTATTGTTCTAGAATCTGCATTTCTTCATGATCTAATATACATTAAAAAAGACATTGAGATCTACACGGTATTAGTTTTAAAAAAAAAATTGATTTCTTTTAGTCTGTATGATACTTTTTTAAATTAAACATCTTTTATAAAGTCTTCATATTCATAGTAAAACCTTTCAAAGCCATCCATTTTATCCCAGAAAAACTCAAAAATTTCCTGCCAGGTATTTTTGTTGTACACGGACACGCCCTGTTTTTCAATCCAGATTTTACTGATCACTTTTCCGTTGTCAAGGGTAAAATATTCCTCTTTTTGAAAATCTCCTATACAATCTTTCAAAATATCTTCCAAAGACCAGATCTTCTCATAATAAGCATTCCTGAAGATTTCATCCTTCATTTCGATATCCAATGACACCTCCGCCTTTTTGTTATCGGCATTAAATTTAAATGACATATCCTTGATCTTCGTATCATAAAGGAGCCATTTTCTGGGAAAAGACTTTCCAAAAGCCGTCCAAAATTCCTTTTTTAGCTGTTGAGCTTCTTGTTTACTGAACATGTGAACAAACATAAGAATTTAATGGGAAAAGAGCAACGTTATGAATGTTAATGTATCAATTGGAGAAATTAACTTTTTACGATCATCATTCTCCATTTATATAATTCAAACTATTTTCTTATTTTTGCTGTAATGCTTTCAAAAAAATCTCAATATGCTTTTAAAGCGCTTTCGTACCTTGTAGAAAAAAGGAATGATGGCCCGGTCCTTATTTCCGAAATTGCGGAACGTAAGAAGATCCCTTTAAAGTTTTTAGAAAATATCCTGCTGGAATTAAAAAAAGCAGATATCCTTGACAGTAAAAAAGGAAAGGGAGGAGGATACTTCCTGAGAGAAAATCCTGAAAATGTGAAACTGGCCAAAATTATCCGGCTGGTGAATGGTCCTATTGCCATGCTTCCCTGTGTAAGTCTGAACTTCTATGAAAAATGTGAAGACTGCAATGAAGACCACTGCGGGCTGCATGACGTACTTATTGAAGTCCGGGACGCATCACTGAATATTCTCGAGAAAAAAACTTTAATGGATCTGGTTGACTAACCCGGTCCTTTTTTTTGAATAATTAGTCTACTTTTTTGGTAGGATAATATTTTTATTTGATATTTGCAGTAGCCCAAATGACCTAATCACACTAAACCGTGCTCTGGCGCAGGTTTTAAAAGTTTCCAGGACCGGAGAGATCCGCGAAACTGAAAGGGGAGAGCAGGAGCTGTAATGATATTAATATGATAATTTCAAGAAAAATTCAGATAAGACTCAATGTATTCTTTGTGACGGCCGCAGTACTGCTGATCTCCGTTTTATCCATGTACGAAATGGGTTATATGGATGAGCTGCTGAATATTTTGGCTAAAGATAATTATATTTTTTACTGGATGCTTCTGGTAGGAGTTGTGGCAGAAATTGTAGCCGGATCCATGGGGATGGGCTATGGTGTAATCTGTACAACAACTCTTCTTTTCCTCAATATTCCACCTCATATTGTAAGTGCAAGCATCCATTCTGCGGAAAGTTTTACAACAGCTGCGGGAAGTTTAAGCCATATCAAACTCAAAAATGTAAGTAAAAGCCTGGTTAAAAAACTGGCCATTCCGGCAGTCATTGGGGCGATTATCGGAGCAGTAAGTCTTACGTATCTTGGAGAATATTATGCTAAAATTACCAAAACCATTATCGCGTTTTACACCCTTTATCTGGGGATTCAGATTCTGTCCAATGCTTTTAAAGAGAAGCAGAACCGGGCCATGAAAAGAAAAACGAACCTGACAAGGCTGGGTGTCATTGGTGGTTTCATAGATTCATTTGCCGGCGGAGGATGGGGACCCTTGGTGACCGGAACCCTGATCAAAAATGCATTCACGCCGAGATTTGCGGTTGGAAGTTCTACTGTAGCTAAATTTATTCTGACCATAACAGCTGCCATCACTTTCTTCCTGACTCTTGGAATCCAGCACTGGAATATTATCCTGGGACTTCTGATAGGGGGAATCATTACAGCTCCTTTCTCTGCAATGCTTACGGCAAAGCTTCCTGTGAAAAAAATGTTCGTGGTCATTGGAATCCTTGTGATAGTAATGAGTTCTATAACTATTTATAAATCAGTTTTTAATTAATTCAAGTGGGTATTTGTAGAAAAATAAATGCTTCAAAAACATTTTTCGTTTTGAAAATATTCTACTTTTACACCATTAAATAATAGAACATGAATTTACATATAGTAGCGCTTTTTAAGTTTAACGAAAACTATCTGATGGACGCTGTAGAGCTTTTTCAGAATCTGGTAAAAGAGACGAGAAAAGAGGAGGGTTGCCTTCAATATGATCTTATCGAGGATAAAGATAACAAAGGAACTTTCTTTCTGATCGAACTGTGGGAAAGTGTTGAACACCATAGCAGACATCTTGGACAGGACCATCTTCTTAATTTCCGTAAAGACGCTTCAAAAATGATGGAAAGCGCTGCGGAGGTGTATAAGGGGTTTAAGATTTATTGATGATAAAAGAGATTTAAAAATTTAAGAATTTAATGATTTAAGCATTCAGATTTAGTATTCTTTGAATATCTAGATCCCCAATAGCTTAATCTCTCAATCTTTAAATTTTTGAATGCTTTAATCTTTTAATCTTTACTTTAAGAAATATCATATAAAAGGCGGTCTCAGATTCTGAAACCGCCTTTTGATTAGAAAAAATAGAAAGTATTAAAATTTTGAGTTTATTTTACGATAAGTTTTTTCGTTTCCGTACTGCCTCCGAAAGTGATTTTTACTAAATAATTTCCAGCAGTAAGGTGAGATAAGTTCAGATCCTGTTTGTAGAAACCGGCCTGGTTGGTCAATTCTGCAGTATGTACTTTTTTCCCCGTGAGGTCATAGACCTCTATGCTTCCTTTGTTGTTGGCTTTTTCTTTAACGTCAAAAAGAACCGTTACTTTTTTGTCAGCTGTTGTCGGGTTTGGATAGATCCCGAAAGAAGCTTTTTTGCTTACTTCTGTGATACCCAGAGTGGCTGTTATCTTTTTGTATTTGAAATACATATTTCCGGTTTGAGTCCCTTCATTTGAAATGAAATACATTCTGTAGTAATCTGTACCCTGTTTTACATAATATACAGCATCAGAATATACTCCGGAAGTAGGCTTCCAAGAATGTCCGATAGTGGTAATATTACTGGAGAATGCTGTTGATGCCGGAATAGTAGATGTTGCAGTCGCCTGGGTTTCAGGTCTTACTTTAGCTACTGTAATATTCGAGTTTTGGATAACCCCGGACATTCTGTATTTCATGGTTTGCGGGTTTCCCTGTGGGTCTGTATAAGGATAGTCTGTGTAATATCTGGTAAACATCAGATCCCAGTTCGCTTTTGCCGGCTCAAGATTGGTCACTTTTTCACCGGTAGTGAATGAGAAATAATTGAAGTAGGCATCATCAGTTCCGTTGGCAACCGTTTTAGTCTGCGTTGCATCCCATGAAGAGGTACCTGCATTCCATTTTGCATATTTAAAAGTATAACCTCCAAAATAATCTTCAATCATAAATTTAACAGATGCTCCTGAAGCGTACTGCATAATGAAGATTACTTTTCCTTCTACATGGTGATTTCCTGAGTTATATTCTCCCCATCCATAGGTGGCAGAACCCTGTTCAAAAGCACCTTCCTGCAGGTATGTCGTATTGTCAACATTAAAAAGAGGAGCTCCGTAAGAAGCTACGCTATTGCTTGTAATGGTATTCCAGTCAGCTGGGTTGGCAGACGCCTGATACACTTTGATATCATAAGCATCATTAATTCTTGTTCCAAAATTAGTTGCCGAAGCTCTGTAAAAAGCTACATCCCATGAATTTGCGGGTTGCGATACTATATTATTGGCACTGAAGTCGAAAAAAACGCGGTTCTGGTAACTGCTCCCCATAGACAGATTAACTGTCGTGTATCCATTAGCATCTGTCTGTGCCAGTACTGTTTGTTGAACTGAAAGTGCAAACAAAGAAGTCAAAAGTAATTTTGTTTTCATAACAAGTAAAATTTATAAGTATCCTTATTTAGAATGATTCCACAAAAGTATATAATTATTTTTAATCATTCTAAATAAAAACATGATATTTGTCTTGTTTCATTATAATTGCATGATAAATATTTACATTTTTCGGCACAAAAAGAGCCGGCTGGAAAACTTCCAGCCGGCTTTATAAAGGGTTACTGTCTAATAAACCTTATTTTTTGATGAACTTAGATTTTATTACTGAACCTTCTGCTGTTTCAACTAGCATATAGTAAACGCCTGTATGCAGTCCGCTGATATCAAATTTTTGTGCTTTTAATTTTCCTTCAGCTACTTTTTGTCCTGAAGCAGAATAAACCTCAATGTTTTTAGGTTCTGTTCTGGTGATAAATTCTAAAGCTGTGTTGTTTGAATTTACAGCGAATTTAAAGTTTTCACTTACTTTAGCGGCATCATTAACACCTAAAGCAGTAGAAGGTTTAAATACTACATCATCTATTTGAATAGCTACGTGGGTAGCACTTGGAGTAAATTTAAAAACAATATAAGAACCTGTAGTAGAAGGAAGATTAACGCTTATGTTCTGAATGACTCCAATTGTAGTGACATTGATAAGATTTCCCACAGACACAAAAGTTGACATATCAGTAGGGCTTGTTGCTAATCCAATCTGGATAGTTCCGGGTCCGGGAGATGGAGATACCAATGTAGTGGTAAATGTTAAAACTTTATTTCCTGTTATATTCTCGATCTGAGGAGTAATAAGATAAGAAGGAGTTGTCGCATTATTACCAGCGTAAGATTGGATAAATCTCTGATTATTATCATTTTCAAGAGCAGCTACAATCATTCTTGGTGGTGCTGGTGGAAATGCACCTGTAATAGGAGCAACTACTGCAGCCCAGCCCCCCTGTGGAAATGTGGTGTTTCCAAGAGTAAAGTTGTTGAAATTTTCATTAAGCGTGGCTACTTGTGCATTCGCTGTAAAAGCCGTAAACATTAAAGTTCCTAAAAGTAGTTTTAATTTCATAACGTATCTTTATTTAGAATTATTCCACAAAAATAAGTATTAATTTTTAATTGTTCTAAATAATCTTAGATTTAACGTTTAAATTTTAATATTGATTCCATAGAAAATCATTGTTTTATTTTTATATGAAGAGATCAACCGGGTATGGAATCTGGAAGAGGAAAATTGTTTGAAGTCAGAAATACACATATGGAATTATCTTAGTATGACCGCCAAGTTATAAAACCAATAATGACTTCCAGTTTACAACTTATAATGTATCTGTTTCTCATCAATCACTCTCTTTTTTCGGTTTGTTTTAATTTGAGCGAAAAAAATCATGATAAATATCAATATTTAATTAAAAATATTTCTATAAGTGCTTCTCTAAAGTATTGTTTGGTGTGAAAAGGCAAAAAGGAATAATAATATTTTCCATTATTTTTAACTATTCTAAATAAAGCGTTATATTTGCCAAAATTTTTACTCTATGAAGAAGAAGGTGCTTTCCGTTCTATCATTATCCATTACCTTTTGGATGAACGCACAACAAAAAGATTCTCTTAATAAAAATAAAATAGAGGAAGTTGTTATTACAGGACAATATACACAGCAGTCGATTAATAAATCTATATACAAAGTTGACGTTATTGATGCTCAGCAGATCAAAAATATGGCTGCAACCAATGTGGCAGATGTTTTAAATCAAAGTCTTAATATACAAATTACGCCGGATACCCGCTCGGGAAATTCTACAGCTAATATCATGGGGCTGGATGGGAATTATGTGAAAATATTAATTGATAATATTCCAGTAGTAGGAGATACAGGACTCGGAAGTAATATTGACCTTACCAAACTTTCCCTGAATAATGTAGAAAGAATTGAGATTGTAAAGGGGAGCATGGGAGTGGAATACGGGAATGGGGCAGTAGCCGGAGTCATCAATATTATTACCAGAAAAACAAGTGTAAAAAAGGTTGCTGTGAAAGCGTCTCTTCAGGAAGAAACAGTAAGAGATAACTATGACCTTAAGAAAAAAGGAAACGGAAGACATATTCAGAACTTAAATGTAGATTACAATATAGACAGTAATTGGTTTGCGAATATCAGTTTCAATCATAATCAATTCATGGGGTATGAAGGTGAGAGTAAAGGATATAAATATTTTGGGACAGATCCTGAGATAAAAAGAGGCTATGAATGGAATCCGAAGGATCAATACGATGCTTCTGCATTGATAAGATACAGTAAGAACAAAACTTCGTTCTATTATAAACTTTCTTATCTGAATGAGAAATTTAATTTTTATAATCCTGAGACTAACAGGATTCCCCTTAACGATGGTCTTGGAGGAGTTGTGTATCAGAGTAGAGATAGAGAGTACAATACCAACAGATGGATTCATCAGTTCAATATCCAGGCCAATTTAGGGGATATCCGGTATATGGGAGACTTTTCATATCAGACCCAGGATAGAAAATATTTTGATTATAACTACGATATTCCTAATAGGTCTGTTACAAGTAAAGATGAAAAAAGATCATATTATCAGACAGATATTGTGTATTCAAGAGGGATGTTCAGTAATTTCCTGAACAATAAAACTTTTGACTTCCAGCTTGGTTATGAGCTAGACCATACCAATGGTCAGGCAGCACTTATTGCAGGCCAGTTTTTTGGTGAATCTGTAAAAAGAAAGATTTTTACCTATTCTAATTTCCTTTCGGCGGAATGGAATATCTCAGATAGATTTTCACTAAGACCAGGGGCAAGACTTTCAGTAAGTGATATGTTTGATAACCAATTTAATTATTCTCTTTCTGCGAGACTAAAAACTTCTGAAAATTCAAATCTGAGAGCTGTTGCCGGTACAGCCAACCGTTTTCCTACCTACGATGAGTTGTTTACTTATTTTGTTAATATTAATCATGATGTTCAGGGAAATCCTGATCTGAATCCTGAAAAAGGGTTTTCGGCAGGTCTTTTCTGGGACCAGAATTTTTCGGCAGGTAATGACTGGAAGATAGCTTATAGTGTTAATGCATTGTATCTTGACGTACAAGACAGAATAGAAATGGTGATGGTAAAAAGACCTTCCACCTATAAATATATGAACCTCAATACCTATAGAAATATGCTTTTATCTGCGAACGTTGATTTTAGAAAAGATCAGTTAGCATTTTCTTTAAGAGGTTCGGTAAATGGTACTTCTGTGTCATTGAATGAATTAGAACATACTTCTCCTACAGATTTTCAATATCTTGTACAAGCGGGAGCATCAGTAAACTACAAACTGAAAAATATAGGGACAGGCTTTTCACTATACTATAAATATACAGGACCTGGAAGAAATTATGTACTGGAGAGTGATACCGAAGGTTTCAGACTTGGTAAAACAGATGGTTTTCATATGTTGGATTTTATCGTAAGTCAGCCGCTCTGGAAAGATCATCTGGAGGTGTCTGCAGGGGTTAAAAATATATTTGACGTTACAAGTCTGAATTCTACTGCCAGTGCAGGAGCCGGCCACATTGCAGGTGCAGACCGTATTAATTTATATTACGGAAGAAGCTATTTTGCAAGATTAATCTATCAATTTTAAAACTAAGCTATCATTATGAAATATTTAAAAATATTATCTCTTCTGTCCATCGTTGCTCTGCAGTCATGCCTGGCAGCAGATGAAGATCCGGTGCCGGTTGCACCACTTACCGGATCAGTAGTAGATGTTGCGGTAGGAGGACCTACAGAGCCTAACCAGGTGTGGATCGATTTAAGTGATTACAAGAATGCTGTCACTAATACAAGAACAGACTGGGATCTTGGGTTTTATACAGGAGATGCATTTCGCGTAGTGATCAATGGATCTATAGCAATGACGGTTGCAAAAATTCCTAATGCCACAGATATCAATCTAGTAAAGGAATCAGATGTTACTGCACTGAAAACAACGGCTCAGGTTGGAACCTTCGCTGCTTCCAATATGCAGTATGTTGATAATCCAACTGGAAATTTCCTGACACAAACTACAGGAATTGATGCCATTAAAGAAAACGATGCAGAAAATCCGATCTATCTGGTCAATATGGGAAGGGATATTCCGCCTTCCTCAAACATCGGAGCCGGATCTGTAAATTTATCCGGATCTGCGAGAGGTTGGAAGAAAATTCAGATTCTACGTGCCCTGAACGGATATAAAATACGTTATGCTGATGTAGCAGATACCACTTATAAAGAATATCTTATCACAAAAGACACAGAGTATAATTTCACCTATTTCAATCTTAAGACCGGGGCACCCGCGAAGGTACAGCCTAAAAAGAAAAAATGGGATTTAGCATTTACAACGTTTACCAACGAAGTATTCTCAGCCCCAACTACCAGCGCAGGAAGCTATTTCTATGCTGATTTTATTGTCACAAATACGCTGGACGGTGTTGGTACATACCAGGTAAATGCAGGAGGTAATCTTGAACAGGCTTATAACGCATTTAAATTAAGTGATGTAGATCAGTCTAAATTTATTTTTAATGACCAGCGAGCTCTTGGAGATAAATGGAGAACGACTACCGGAACACCGGAGATACCACAACCATTTGTCTATTCTGACCGCTTTTTTGTCCTTAAAGATGCAGAAGGATTTTATTTTAAATTGAGATTCAATGCTATGAAAGACAAAAATGGAAATCGTGGTGCTTCCAATTTTGAGTTTGACCCTTTATAAAAAATCAAATAAATCGTATATCATGAAAAAAATAATCCTTGCAGCTTCCATTTTGATGGCAGTCTATTCATGCAAAAAAGAAGAAGGTGCTAAAAAAGAAAATACAACAGAAACCTCTGCTGAAGCTCCGAAAAGCAACAACAAAATCGTTACTTTAAGCGGTGGAGTTACAGAAATTGTAAGTGCATTGGGCCACGAAAAAGAAATCGTTGGAACAGACGTTACCAGTACTTATCCTGAAACATTAAAAGCTACGGCTAAAGGCCTGGGTCACGTAAGATCAATGACGATCGAGCCGATCATGGCGGTGAATCCAACTTTAATTTTAGCTTCAGAAAAAGACATCAATCCTGAATTGATGACGAAGATCAAATCTTCAGGAATCAAAGTTGAGGTTTTCAAGCAGGATTACACTGTAGACGGAACTAAAAAATTGATTGCTGACGTAGCAAAAGCTGTTGGAAATACAGATTATCAGAAACTAAACGATAAAATTGATGCTGATTTAAAGCAAATCCAGCCTATCGCTAAAAAACCTAAAGTATTATTCATCTACGCAAGAGGAAATATGCTGATGGTTTCAGGAACTAAAACACCAATGGATGCACTGATCAGCCTTGCCGGTGGACAGAATGCTGTAACCGATTTTGAAGATTTCAAACCTTTGACGCCGGAAGCAGTAGTAAAAGCTAATCCAGACGTTTTATTCTTCTTCTCAACAGGCCTTGAAGGGGCAGGTGGAAACGAAGGAGCACTTAAAATGCCGGGCGTAGCACAAACCAACGCAGGTAAAAACAAGAAGATCATCGCAATGGATGGAGGGTTAGTTTCAGGTTTCGGACCTAGACTAGGAGAAGCAGCATTAGGATTAAACAAACTTTTAATTGAGAACACAAAGTAAACTATACTTTTATCTAACTATAGGTGCCGTACTGCTTGCTATCATAGCAGTACTGGCACTTAATACAGGAGTCTACGACTTTGGAGGAACGTCACCCTTCAAAGTTTTATGGCAATATATAAAAGGAGACCCGGGCTTATCTTTAAGCAACAAATATGTGATCTGGGATGTGCGCGCAGCAAGGATCATTATGGCGATTTTAATAGGAAGCATGCTGGCGGTTTCCGGAACCGGTCTGCAGGGACTTTTCAAAAATCCTCTGGCGACTGGAGATCTCATAGGGCTTACATCCGGAGCGACACTGCTGGCGGCCATTGCCATCGTTTTAGGAGGACATTTCAAACAGTATCTTCCTGAAGCCGTACAATTTTCAATAGTAGGAATTGCAGCATTTATCGGTTCTTTTTTATCCATGATGCTCGTATACAGGATTTCTACGGCTGGCGGAAAAACCAATGTAGTGATGATGCTTCTTTCCGGAGTAGCCATTACCGCAATCGGGTTTTCAATCACCGGATTTTTGATCTATATCTCAAAAGACGAGCAGCTCAGAGACCTTACGTTCTGGAACCTGGGAAGTCTGGCGGCAGCGACCTGGACTAAAAATATTATTTTAGCAGTAGTTCTGGTTATTTCTTACATTATTCTCCTTCCCAAAGGAAAGGCTTTAAATGCCATGATGCTGGGAGAAAAAGATGCACAGCATTTAGGAATCAATGTAGAAAAGCTTAAAAAGCAGATCATTATTATTGTAGCCTTAATGGTGGGAACATGTGTTGCATTTTCAGGAACGATAGGATTTGTAGGACTTATTGTCCCTTACATCCTGAGACTTTTGTTTAAATCGAATTACACATTTATCCTGCCTTTATCAGCCATATGCGGAAGTATATTGCTGTTGACGGCAGATACGTTCAGCAGAAGTATTGTAGAACCTTCGGAACTTCCGATAGGGATTCTTACAGCACTCATGGGAGGTCCTATTTTTATTGCTATTTTAGTTAAATTCAAAAAATCTCTGTAATGATAAAGGCACATCAGATCAGTTACAAACACAAAGATTTCCATATTCTGGATGGGATAGATGTGGCTCTTGAATACGGTGAATTTCTTGCCATTGTAGGTCCGAACGGAGCAGGAAAATCAAGTTTGCTGAGTGTTTTGGCTAATGAGATCAAATCCAGGCAGAAAATACTGTTTAAAGATAAAGAGATTACCCAATGGGATGTGAAAGAACTGTCTCGGCATAAGGCTAAATTTTCCCAGCACAACAGCAATGATATTCCGCTTGAAGTAAAAGATGTGATCATGATGGGAAGGTATCCCTATTTTGATGCCCAACCCGGAAAAGAAGATCTTGAAGCCATGAATAAAATGATGTACGAAACTGACATCTTTCACCTTAAAGACAGAGAATACAACACCTTGTCCGGAGGCGAAAAACAGCGTGTACATCTTTCCAGAGTAATGGCACAGCTCGAAAATGAAATTGCCCACAAGCTGGTCTTTCTGGATGAGCCGCTGAATAATTTAGACATCAAACATCAGTATAAGGCTTTGGAGATTATTAAAAAATTTACCAAAAAAGCCAACAGCGCTATTGTTGTTCTGCATGATCTGAATCTTGCAGCCCAGTTTGCCGACAAAATTTTATTAATGAAATCAGGAAAGGTGTCTGCATACGGGACGCCACAGGAAGTATTCACGGCTGAAAATATCAGTCATGCCTATAATTTCCCGTGCACCATCTGCGAACACCCTATTACCAATAACCCAATGATCATTTTTGGATAACCATGGAAAAAGATGAATTAAAAATCCTCGCTCAGAACCTTGCCAATCCACAGGGAGAAAAAGGAATAGAAATCGGCGAGATGATGAATGCTACGAACATCAGCATGACATTAGAAAGCATCAAAACGCTTTTAATAGAAGACGATGAACACATCCTTGAAATAGGACACGGAAATGCCGGACATCTGAAAAATATTTTAAACAGAGCGCAAAATCTGAAATACACAGGAGTAGATATTTCTGAAACCATGTACAATGAAGCTAAAAAGCTGAACGAAGACTTTGAAAGCCAGGCCGATTTTGTATTGTACGAAGGGAAAAAGCTTCCTTTTGAAGATAAAACTTTTGATAAAATATTTACCGTCAATACCGTTTATTTCTGGGAAAACCCGGTTGAGTTTCTGAATGAGATCTACAGAGTTTTAAAGAATGACGGAACGTTCGTCCTTACTTTCGGACAGAGAAAATTCATGGAAACATTGCCGTTTACGGAATTTGATTTTGCCATGTACAGCAACAGTGAAATGGAGGAGGTGGTTTCCAAAAGCCACTTCAAGAGAATGAAAATTTCGGAAAAAGAGGAAGAGATCCAAAGCAAATCCGGAAACGAGACCATCCACAGAATTTATACAGTTTTAACCATAAAAAAATAAGATAATGAGCACGTTAGTTAATGATCTAAAGGAAAAATGGGAAGCTCTGAAAGCAGAAAATCCACATATAAGAATAAGAAATGCTGCGGCACAGTTAGGCGTAAGCGAAGCTGAATTATTGGTAACCAGCATCGGAGAAGGCGTTACGGTACTTAACTCTGAATTCCCTGCGATCCTTACCGAAGCAGAGAAGCTTGGAAAAGTAATGGCACTTACCCGCAACGACGAATGTGTGCACGAAAGAAAAGGAATCTACCAGAACGGTGATTTCAGCAGTCCTCATGCACAGCTTTTCGTAGGAGAAGATATTGACCTTAGAATATTCCTTAACCACTGGAAATCTGCATTCGCAGTAGTGGAAGGTGACAAAAAAAGCCTTCAGTTTTTCGGAAAAGATGGTCTTGCTCTTCATAAGATCTACCTGACAAAAAACAGTGAAGAAGCAGCTTTCGATGCTATTGTAGAACAGTTCAAGGCAGAAGATCAGAACCAGGCGTTCGCTGTGGAGGCTGTAGCTCCAAAAGCTCCTGAAAAAGCAGATGCTGAAATTGATGCTGAAGGATTTAAAAAAGCATGGACAGAATTAAAAGATACCCACGATTTCTTTATGATGACCAGAAAATTCGGGGTGAGCAGAACTCAGGCATTGAGACTGGCTCCGGAAGGATTTGCTAAAAAAATCGATAATGCTAAAGTGGTGAATGTTCTTGAAGATGCTTCAGAAAAGAATATTCCAATTATGGTATTCGTTGGAAACAGAGGAATTATCCAGATCCACACCGGAAACGTAAAGAAAACACTTTGGCACCAGCAGTGGTTCAACGTCATGGATCCGGATTTCAACTTACACCTTGATGTGACGAAAATTGCAGAAGCATGGATCGTGAAGAAACCTACTGAAGACGGAGAAGTAACGGCTATTGAAGTATTCAACAAAGAAGGAGACTTCATCGTTCAGTTCTTCGGAAAGAGAAAACCGGGAATCCCTGAATTACAGGAGTGGAAAGATCTTGTAGCAGAATTAGAGAAATAATAATTAGATGATTTTGAATGGGCCGTTTTGTTTTTTAATTCAAGACGGCCTTTTGTTTTGACGCAGATCGCTGGATTGGCTGAAGAATAAATAAACTGCAAATTTTTTCGAACCACAAAAGTCACAAAAGCAAATTAATCACTTTAGTTATTTTTAAAGTTAATACATTGCACATACGAAGTACACTTGAATTCTGTGAAAATCTTTTGTAGTTTAAAATCACCGTAAAAATTTGTATAATTTGTATTTAAATAAAATAAAAATGAAGAATATTTTCATAGCCGTTTTGCTGGCAGGTTTTTGCTCATTAAGCGGGCAGGATATCAAAACCTATCAGTTTTATGACAAGAAAGGGAAAGAAGTAAAGACCGAAAAACTGGTTAAAGAACTGGCTGAATATGATGTGATTTTCTTTGGCGAAAATCACAACAGTTCTATCAACCACTGGCTTCAGCTGAAAGTGACGGAAGGTTTATTCCAAAAGAAAAACGGACAGATCATTCTGGGTGCAGAAATGTTCGAAAGAGATAACCAGGCTCAATTGAATCAATATCTGGAAGGAAAATTTGATGCCAAAACATTAAAAGATTCCGCCCGTTTATGGAACAATTACGCGACAGATTACAAGCCACTGGTAGATTTTGCTAAAACCAAAAAGCTGAACTTCATCGCTACCAATATTCCAAGGAGATATGCGTCTCAGACCGCAAAAGAAGGACTGGAATCATTGAATAAATTAAGTGATAAAGAGAAGGCTTATATCGCTCAGCTTCCGATTAAAGTAACGCTGGATACTCCGGGTTATCAGGAAATGAAAGCAATGATGGGTGATCATGCGGAAGGAACCAAAGTGATGAATTTTATCTCGGCACAGGCTACGAAAGATGCTACCATGGCTGAATCTATCCTGAAAAATATGCAGGCTGGAAAAACGTTTATCCATTACAACGGAAACTACCATAGCAAGGAATTCGGTGGAATTTACTGGTATATTAAGCAGAAAAACCCGAATCTTAAAATGGCGGTGATCTCTGTTTTTGAATCCGAAGATCCTGAACTGAAAGTTCCTGCAAAAGAATATATCCCGACAGATTTTAATCTGATTATTCCGGCAGATATGACAAAAACTTTTTAATAGGAAATTTTATAAACTAGAATTATTCTTTCAAAAATTGTTTACATTAAAAATTGAGGCTTAGATTTTGTAATCTGAGCCTTTTTTAAAAAATAACGATCAGTTAATTTAAAAAATTCCCAATTTTGAATATTTTCACTTTTAGTATCAGACAGACAGATTGACGATGGTACTGTCCGCAGAAAAAGACACTTATTTTTTTGGTGGATATATTTATATTTTCAATTACGCTGCTATAAAAATTATTTCAGATCTTTATTTATTTCTATTAATATGCTATCAATATTGGAAGTAGTTACATCATAGTTTTTTATAACATTCTTCATATAAGTGTCTAGGAAATAAGCATTTGCTCTCACGGCTTTATTTTCGGATAATACCAGATCCATAACTTTTTCCATCTGATTGTTGTAGATTCTTTCATCATCTTCAAGAGACTGAACATCCTGTTCATAATATTTTAAAATTTTTCTTTTCAGAATTTTATTATGGATATAACCGATATTCCCGCTTGATTTGAAGCCTTCATAATTACCGGAATTAGCTTTTCTGCTGATAAAATTTAGATAAATATGTTGATTTTTGACAGGTTGTCTAAGTGTATCCATATATATTGCATCGGGACTAGGAGTAAGTTTTCCTTTAGAACTAATAGTTAATTGTTTTTTCACTTTTAAGATTCTTTCTTTGTCCGCGGCTAAATCACTTTTCAGATCAGTCAAAAATTCTCTTACTTCTTCAGCCTGGTGACTCTTTTCACTCAGCCCATGAAGCCAGATAGAAAGCGAGACTGCAAAAACAATAATAAATATTTCTAAAAAAAACTCTTTTATTTTATGCCATGGTCCCTTTCTATCTTCCTTTGCAAGGGTTTTTAATGCCTGTTTTGCATGTTTGCGAATTTCTAAATCAGCCATGATTGTATTTTTAAGGTTGTTGATAAATGATTTTCAAGAAATGTAAAGTTAATTAAAATTGTGAACTTATTTTAAATATATGCGTATGATACTTTAATCATTATTGTTGTTTATTGTGTTTTAAGTGTTAAATCCATGCTATTTCGGAAAATGTTTTTATTTCGATACAGAGGGATTTTGGTTCGTTTTTTATTGAAAGATATAACGTGAAAAGGTTTCGTGAACTGCTTTTGCAAATCCTCAGTTTATGCCCGGCAATGGTATACATAATGTTATCAACTGTCAGGCTGAGCGGAGTCGAAGCCTTCAAAACTAGCTGCCCATTTGTATTAAACCTCCATTCCAGTTACCTGTTTGAAGGACATTATCTATCTTTGTATCACAAATAGTAAAAATGAAAAAAATATCTTTTCTGCTCATCCTCTTTATCGGGTTTATCAACGCACAAAAGTTGACATCTGGTGAGATTTCGATCATCAATAAAGGAGATATCAATACGGCCATGCCGATTTATCAGACCACAGATGCCGATCAGCATAAAACCTTATTAAATCTTTCCTCAGAAATCAGCCCGGTGGATCCCAATACCGCTGTTTTAGTGAAAAGAATGAAAGAATCTCTTCTTTCAACAGACGGTGGAGTAGGCATTGCGGCACCACAGGTCGGAATCAACAGAAAAGTGATCTGGGTCCAGCGTTTTGATAAAGAAGGAAATCCTTTGGAATACTTCATCAATCCTGTGATTGTGTGGAGATCAGAATTACAGAATCTCGGCCCGGAAGGAGATTTATCCATTCCCGAATTCAGGGATCAGTTTTACAGAAGCAAAGTGATTCAGTTGGAATATGTAGATTTGAAAGGACAGAAATATTCAGAGATTGTGGAAGGTTTCACGGCTGTAATTTTCCAGCATGAAATAGACCACCTTTTCGGAATCCTGATTTCCGATAAAAAAGAAAAAGAGAAGAATGATTCTTATAAAAAAGTGGATGCTTTTAAAAAGAGTGATTCGACAACGAGATAGTAATTTTGTTCCTAAATAATTTAATCTTTCTTGGCATTTTTACCATACTGTTTTAATAGAATAATTACTTTTTGTTCCTTGTATATGTACATTTCGGGAAATTACTACAGCCCCAGAAAGACCCATATTGACCATTTCTTTTAATAAGGTTTCCTCCACAATCTGGGCATGAAATATTTCGGTTGATATTAGAGTTGGCTATTATTCTTTTATCGTCAGTACGATTGTTTTTCCTTGCAGTGAGGATTGTTGCGACAATTTCGTTCTTGGTTCGTTCATATATATAAGCTGAGTCATATTTTTTTATGGTTTTGATTAACTTATTTGTATAAACAACATCAGTATATGTTTTGGTCTTGAGGGTTGCCCTTTTTGTAAATGTAATTACCGAATAATATCGCAAATAAGGATAGTTTTTCAGGACGTGTTTTAAAGCATAAATATGACCCTGATTTTGTAAAATAGGATTGTAAAACTTATGCCTGTACTTATAAATAACCTGAAACCAATACCTGTCTTTTTCATAGCCTAAAATCCAGCCTTTATAATTCTTGGTTTCAATAACAAATATTCCATAATCTGAAACAATAATGTGATCTATTTGTGAAATGGAACCTTTAATCTTTAATTCTATATTATTCAGGACAATATATTCTTTATTGTTTAATCTTTTAAGAATTTCAGAAACCCTGCGTTCACCAATATACCCCTTTATTTTTGGAGTATAATATCTAATGATTAAGTACAGGATGCCTAAAATAAAAATGATTAAAAAACTACTGTCCATTCTGTTTGTATACTGTTTCTGTTAATGTTTTTTTGTTTTTCGATTAGTAAAAAAAAATCTGTCTCCAAAGAAACAGATTTTTTATTGAAAGGAATGAAACTTAGTTATTCGTAACCACAATTTTCACCTCCATATTACCTCTTGTCGCATTAGAATACGGGCAAATCTGGTGTGCTTTTTCCGTCAAAGCCTGTGCTTCTTCGATAGAAACACCGGGAATATTCACATCCAGTTCTGCTGCCAGACCGAAACCTCCGTTTTCAATCTGTCCGATGCTTATCTGAGCAGTTACCGTTGTTTCCCCTGTTTTAGTTTTAGCTAAACTGATCACTCTGTTAAGCGCACTGTCAAAACAAGCCGAATATCCGGCTGCGAAAAGCATTTCAGGATTGGCAAAATCATCATTACCGCCACCTAAAGCTTTAGGCATTCTTACTTCAAGATCCAAAACTCCGTTTTCACTTTTTACATGACCGTTTCTTCCGCCTTGAGCTGTTACTTGTGTTGTATATAACGTTTTCATCTATTTTTCTATTTTGTTTAATATTTTTTGGATAGTTTCCTTAAGATGAATAAGATCTTCCGTTTCTACCCCGATCTTATTCTGTATTTTTCCGGGAATTTCACATGCTTTTTGCTGCAGCTTTTTCCCTGCTTCGGTTAAGAAGACTTCAACCACCCTTTCATCCTCTTTTTTCCTTTTTCGATCGATGATTCCCTTGCTCTCCAGTCTTTTTAAAAGTGGCGTCAAAGTTCCGCTGTCCAGAAAAAGTTTGTCACCGATATGGCTCACGGCAAGACCGTCGTTTTCCCATAACACCATCAAAACAAGATACTGCGGATACGTAATGTCGATCTCATCAAGAAACGGCCGGTAAAGTCCCGTAATCTCTTTCGCAATCACATAAAGCGGAAAGCAGATCTGGTTGTCTAGTTGTAACGATTTTGAATTTTCCATAAGGCTGAGCATGAAAGGTTTGTGAATATATTACTTTTTTATGATAAATTCCTCCATAGGAACTCTTACTTTTTTCATCGTTGAAAGCCAGTCTTTTTCCTCATCTCTATAGCCAAGATACAGAAGGCTGACACTTTTTAATCCTAATTCTTTTAATCCAAGAATTTCATCCACCACTTCATTGCTGAAACCTTCTGCCGGTGTACTGTCGATTTTTAACTCTGCAGCCTGAGCCAAAGCAAAGCCTAAAGCGATATAAGTCTGGCGGGCTGTATGCGCAAAATGCTCCGCAGAAGTCTGATTGCCATACATTTGCTTAAGCATATCCGTATAGCTACCGAAGCGGCCCTGTGGCAGTTCTCTTACATCCGTATGATAGTCATACACTTTATCAATTTTCTCATTAGAGTAGCTGTCCCAAGCTGCAAATACCAAAACGTGAGAAGAATCTTTCATCACTTCAGGATTCAGAGCTCCTGCTACCATTTTTTCTTTTAATTCCTGATTTTCCACAACAATGATACGGAAAGGCTGAAGTCCTGATGAAGTAGGAGCCAATCTCGCTGCTTCTAAAATAGTGTTAAGATCTTCCTGTGATACTTTTTTTGACGGATCATAAGCTTTTACCGCGTGTCTCCATTGTAAGTCTTGTATTAATGACATTTCTATTATTTTAAATTATATTTCTTTCTATGATCATCTCCGGAAAAGTCCGGTGATGAATTTCTACAGCAAATGTACGATCAATTAAATTGTGTACAATTTAATTTTAATAGATTTAATTTATCGCCATTTTAGAAGAAAACAAAAATAGGAGTGATTCCACTTCATTGTTTTAATTTAAAAAAATAAAAATCCCCATCATTCTCTGTGATGGGGGATTTTGAAGGATGTGGTTGGTTTTTTTCATCGGCCTGCTTTAAGTGCAGTATTTCGATTGGAAGGAGAGGAAATCCATATTAGGGAATTTCATTCACCTGTTTGATAATATTGGTGTTATTTTCTATACCTATATTATATGCTTTTCCTCTTTTTTTACTCTGACTTGTTTTTTCCAGAAGGGTTTTATAATCTTCCGCTTTTTTAGACAGGTAAAAGATCTGCGGACTTATTCCAATGGATACACGGGTGAATTCCTCCGGTTTTTCCGGATCTTCAGTGACATCAGTGATGACAGAATTATTATACCAGGTCAGGTTCTGTGAACTTGAGCTTCCGGAACAGGATGTGATCATAAATAGTAGTAATAGTATATAAGTCCAGGGTTTCATAGAAAAAATATTTAGTAAACAGCTCCTGCCATTAAGTTATAAAAAATGGCAGAAGCTCTATAAGTTAATTAGAATCCACAGCTTCCAACACTTGGAGCCGGAGATGGAGAACATCCTGAAAGTGATGAGAATATCGTTAGGACACAATTAGTGTTTACTAAGTTATTGTCATACAGATAAGAATTGCTCGGGCTTCTGTAATACACATTTCCTGCTGTATTGGCATAAGAAGATACAGATGCAGATCCACATGTCGTGTTGATACAAGCATTTCTCCATGCCGTATCTGTTACAGGTCCGCTAGGGAAAAGGGAAGGATCTATGATTCTTTTTTCAGTAACGCCGGATGCATTTTTATAGCTTACTAAAATTGCAACGTGATAACTCCATGCAACGCAGCAGGTACCGGTAGATGCCTTTAGATTTCCGTATACAAACTGCTTTTCACAGTCATATCCGTTGTTGATTAGGATTTGTCTCATTTTGTGAGCTCTTGCATAGCATCCGTCTACAGGATATCTGAAAGTAATACATGGGGATGATGCAGTAGAAGTACCGCACGCCTGATTTTTGATCAGGGCAAACATGCTGTTCAGTGTAGCTACGTTTGGAAGAACGCTGGTAAGTTTGTTAGTTTCATTTTTAACCTCTTTGGTATAGGCAGACTTGAAGAAGCGGACATCTTCCTCGCTTCCTTTTTCTACTTTCGCAATTTCATGCGTATTTGGCTTGATAAAAACCTGAATTGGAGATTCGTTTTTTACGGCTTCTCTGATCAGGCTGATGTACGCTTCATTCTCCTTTGTAGGAGTAATGGTATAGAATTGTGCCGTAACGATGAATGATACTTTCAGGGTACCGTTTTCATCTTCTATCCCTACCGGAATTGTTTTTCCAAGATCCGTTAAAGCCTTGTTACTTGTTTCGTTCTGACTTATTTGCTGTTCCGCATTAGAGTCGTTACAGGCATTGAATGACAGAGCTGCCACGAATACCATCATTGATAACAGAAGTTTTTTCATAATTTTCATAGTTTGGTGGTTAATAATAAAATGTAATATTTAAGTTTTTGGTGTGTGTCGTTTTTCAATAATAGTAAAAAAAATAGTTCACTTTAATGTGATATTAAAAGTAAACAAAAATAGTGTATCGGCAAATTATTTTTCAATAAAATGTTAATTATTTTAACATATGTTTGAATTAAACCTTTGTTTTAGGGGATTGAGATTGTTTTTTAATATCAATTTGTAAATAAAACTCCGATAGTCATAAAACGAAAAAATCCCGCACAAAAAATGACGGGATCTTATTTATTTTAAAAAAGCAATTATTTTCTTCTGATGAGGTTGCTTTCCAGAACAATATCTCTGATCAGCGCTTCCTGATAATAATACAGATGGCTGTCTTCGCTCATCTGGTTTTCCATGACAACGATACTTACATCTGAACCGGGAACATACACCATCAGAGAAGCAAAACCATCACCCAAACCTGTATGTCCCAAATAGGATATGCTTTTGTATTTCACGATACGCATATTATAACCGTACCCTGATTTCTCTTTTCCAAATACATCATGCTGTGACAGCATTGAAGAAGTAGTCATTAATTTATAGCTTTTGGAATTCAGGATTTTTCCCTGATGAAGAAGTGAGTTCCACAAGGTCATATCTTCTGCTGTACTGATGACACCATCTGCAGGCATGTTTTCATCATTAATAAACGAATTTTCTACTGGCGTGAAATGATTGTCCTTATTCATATGGCCAAAAACCAGATTTCTGCGGTTATCTTTTGAATAGCAGAATGTATTTTTCAGATGAAGCTCTTTGAACAGATCCGTCGCCAATTGAATATATGATCTGCCGGAAGTCTTCTCAATGATCTTTCCTAAAAGAATATTCGACAGATTACCATACTTAAATTCCGTACCGGGTTTAAATAATAAAGGTTTCTCTACATCTACAATTCCATGGGTATGATTCAACAGGTGATGAACCGTTACAGAATCTGCCCAGGACTGGGTCAGAGAAGGAAGATATTTTTTGATGGGAGCCTGCAGATCTACTTTTCCTTTTTCATATTGTTTAAGTAATAATACGGCAGTGATTGGCTTGGTATTGGACATGATCTCAAACTGATCATCCATTTTCAGGGGAACTTTCGTCCGGCTGTCTTCAAATCCATAGACTTTGGAGTATTTGGTTTTTCCGTTTTGCGTGATCAGGATAACTCCGTTGAAAGGTCTTGGAGAGTTTGGAGACTGTATTAAACTGTCGATCCGCCGGGCATAATCTTTTTTATCCTGTCCATACAATGAAGATGCTGAAAAAAGCAATGCTGCAGCGCAGAAGATTCGGAGAACTGATTTCATTTGGCTTAAAATTTAGAGCGGGTGCGATTGTATTAGAAGACCAAAAATAAGTTTTAAAATAATACGGGATCAGAAAATTTTGAAATTAAAACTTTAGAATCATCATTCATCTGAAAATAAGAAAACCGACTGTAGAACTACGGCCGGTTTTTATTTTTTATTGCGAAAATATACTATTTGTGGATAAGCTCAGCGCCGAAAACATCTGCAAAGTGCTTTCTGATCTTAGCTTTCAGATCTTCTACTTCCTCGGTGGTCAGATCTCTTTCAAGTTCTCTTTTTACGGAAGTCACCTGTTTGTCTTTGATTCCGCAAGGAACAATGTATTCAAAATAACGCATATCGGTATTGACATTTAAAGCAAAACCATGAAGCGTTACCCATCGTGATGCTTTCACACCCATCGCGCAGATCTTTCTGGCATAAGGTTTCCCCACATCCAGCCAGACTCCGGTTTCTCCCGGTGAACGCTCTCCTTTGAGACCAAATTCAGCAATGGCCCTGATGATCACCTCTTCCAGATTTCTCATATACAAATGAATATCCGTAAAGAAGTTTTCAAGATCCAGAATAGGGTAGCCTACAATCTGCCCGAAACCATGATAAGTAATGTCTCCACCACGGTTCACTTTCACGAAAGTAGCATCAATTTCTTTCAGTTTTTCGATTCCTGCAAGCATATTTTCTTCGTGACCGCTTTTTCCCAAAGTGTAAACGTGAGGATGTTCCACCAATAAGAAATGGTTGGGTGTTGTCATGTGCTCTTCTGCCGGCAAATCGCGGTTTTTAATTTTGGTATCGATGATATTTTTCATCAGACTTTCCTGATAATCCCAGGCGGGCTGATATTCTTTGATACCAAGATCTTCAAATTCTACTGATTTATTTTGATTTGTATTCATACGTTGCTGTCTGTTTTCTTAATGGTCATAGGGAGTTGTGATTTCCCTCCATTTTTCGGACATACAAATTTAGTGAATTTTAACCTTTTATAGAATGGATAAAATCTATGGCAGCATTCTTCCAGTCTTTATGATTCAAGAGCGTATGAACAAAGGCTGTTCCGATAATTCCACCGTCTGCTTTTTCCGTCACATTTTCAAAATCTTCTTTAGATTTGATCCCAAAACCGATCATCACAGGGTTCTTAATCGGAAGGGAAGCCAGTCTTGACAGGTAGTTTTCATTTTTAAGGACGGCATTGTCATTTCCGGTGGTTGATGATGAACTTACTGCGTACAGAAAGCCGGAACTTAAAGAATCTAGATACAGAATTCTCTCGTCAGAAGTTTCAGGTGTTACCAGAAACGTAAAATTAAGGTGGTACTGTTTTAAAATCTGCTGATAATTGTTTTCAAATTCAATAGGAGGCAGATCCGGAATAATCAATCCTGAAACTCCGCTTTCCGAACATTCTTTACAGAACTCTTCAAATCCGAAACTCAAAACAGGATTGATATAGCCCATCAGAATAATGGGGATCTGTATTTTATCTTTAACGGTTTTTAATTGAGAAAACAGTTTTTCAATCGTCATTCCGTTTTTTAGAGCCTGTTCATGAGCCTGCTGGATCACCGGCCCATCTGCCACCGGATCCGAATAGGGCATCCCGATTTCCATCATATCCGCTCCGGAATGCTGGATCAGTTGTATAATATCAGCGGTATCTTCCAGTTGCGGAATTCCTGCTGTGAAGTATATGTTTAGTTTTTTCATTGTTATAATATAGATGTTAGAAATTAGAGATTAGAAGTTAGAAGGAATATTATAAATTGAAGTTGTCAAAAGACTAATCTCTAACTTTTCATTTCTCTTAAATAGGTTTCCATATCCTTATCCCCACGTCCGCTCAGGCAGATCACGACAATATCATTTTCATTAAATTTCTTCTTATCCAGAACTGCCAGAGCATGAGAACTTTCCAGTGCCGGAATGATTCCTTCCAGTTTCGTCAGTTCAAAAGCAGACTGTAAGGCTTCCTCATCATTGATACTGAAAAATTCAGCACGTTTTTCCTTAAATAAATGAGCATGAAAAGGCCCGATTCCAGGATAGTCAAGGCCGGCAGAGATCGAGTGGGGTTCAATGACCTGACCATCTCCGGTCTGCATCACAAGACTTTTGCTTCCATGAAGAACACCTAATGTTCCAAGGAAAGTAGTAGCAGCTGATTTTCCGGAATCCACGCCCAATCCTCCTGCTTCCGCAGCAATGATTTTTACGTCTTTTTCTTCCACAAAATGATAGAAAGTTCCCGCTGCATTGCTACCTCCGCCTACACAGGCGATGACATAATCCGGATTTTCTCTTCCGATTTTCTCCTTCAACTGTTCCCTGATTTCCTTTGAAATAATACTTTGAAATCTGGCTACCAAATCGGGAAAAGGATGAGGTCCCACCACACTTCCAATGACGTAATGCGTTGTCACCGGATTGTTGATCCAGTCTCTAAGGGCTTCATTTACTGCATCTTTTAACGTTTTTGAGCCTGAAGTTGCCGGAATAACTTCCGCGCCGAGCATTTTCATTCTTGCTACATTGGGAGCCTGTCTCTGGATGTCGATTTCTCCCATATAGACGATGCATTCCAGACCCAGTAAAGCGCAGGCTGTAGCGGTAGCCACACCATGTTGTCCGGCACCGGTTTCAGCAATAATTCTTGTTTTTCCCAGGCGTTTTGCCAGAAGAACCTGTCCCAGTGCATTGTTTATTTTATGGGCTCCGGTATGGTTGAGGTCTTCTCTTTTTAAATAAATCTGAGTATTGTATTTCCGGCTTAAATTCTTGGCGAAATAGAGGGGTGTAGCGCGTCCCACATAGTTTTTCAGCAAATCCTGGTACTCATTCTGAAACTCTTCGGATTCTATGATTTCAAGATAGTTTTTTTGCAGTTCCTCTACATTCGGGTAAAGCATTTCAGGGATGAAAGCGCCACCGAATTCACCATAATATCCGTGTTCATCAGGGTTTTTATAATTCATTGTATTGTTCTTTAGTTATTAAGTAAGCATTATTTTCCGTGCCGAGCTTTCTGAGCAGCTCTTTTTTTTCTTCGGAAGTATTAAAAATTAAAATATCATCATCTTCAGAATTGCGCCATATGGGTTCATCATTTTCAAGTCGGAAGGTGTCATTTTGCTCCACTCAGGCACTTTCCACAGACTTAGAATAAATCCTGTCTCGGGATCCGTCAGTTCGTCTGGTTTTTTAATTTGATAATTCATCGATTAAACTATTGATAAAATGGATGTTATAATTACGTTGTTGTCTTGTGATCAGTTTTTTATGATGCATAAACTCAATTTTGCTGGTGAGATCAATTAATGTCCCCGTATCTATTTTAGATTCATACATCGTTACTGCAATTTCCAGATTGTCAATTAAAAAATAAGGATCAGAATCTTCATAAAGCAAAAAAATCTTTGCATAAATCTTTCCGAGATCATATTTGACATTCGCCCTGACATGGCTGTCTAAAAATTTATCAGAAATAATAACCAGATAATAGCTGTTCCAAAGACTGATCCTTTCAAAGAAATACTGGATATCACCCTCATCAAAGCTTTTGATAATGCCTATAAATTCCTGCAGCTGTCCATCTATGGTCCAGTATTCCGTATCACTGTCATTTTGCGAAACAAAATTATACAGAGACTGTATTTTTTTATTCCCGAATTTTGGCGGAAATAAGGTTTTATAAAATGTTTTTTTTAACTGGTGTATGTTCATCATCTTTGTGTGTATTTTTTTAGAGAGTCCCGAAGGGACGATTTAACTATCGTAAAGGATGAAGTCCTTTACTTCTATCATTCCATTTAATCCCAAACATATTTTTCATCATATTCAACGTTATGTTTTTCCAGCATTTCAAGCACTTCATCCTTAAATTTTTGTTTCTGATGATGTATTCGTTGATTTTTGATATAATAAATGACCTTGTCAATTTCATCTCTGCCAACTGAAAATGTTCCGTATCCATCCTGCCAAAAGAAGTTTTCATACTGAGGTCCTTTAGTCTTCATCCATTTTGAAGAATGAGCCTTGATTTCCTGAACCAGCTTCATCAACGGTACTTTCCGAGAAAGAAGACATAAAATATGAATATGATCATCACTTCCACCTATCATCAGTGCCGGGCTTTCAAAATCCTTACACAATACTGCGATATAGGAAAATAATTCTTTTTCTATTTCTTCATCAATGAAATCCTGCCGGTACTTTGTACTGAAAACAATGTGGATGTAGTTTTTTACTAGGGACTGGGGCATTTTATTTTGTGTTTTTTATTGATCGGACTATATCCGATCTTTTGTTAAATCGTCCCTTTGGGACTCTTATGATATAATTTTTTTATTTTTTCCAGGTCTTTATTTCCAGGTTCTATTTCAAATTTTGAGTTGATATCAACAGCCAATGGCTTTTGTTTCAACAGGTTGATATCTTCGACATTTTCCTCTGAAATTCCACCGCTCAGAAGATAGGGGAGCGGAATATCTAATTCATTCAATAAAGTCCAGTCGAACGGTTTTCCGGTTCCTCCGAATGCTTTTCCGTCTGTATCAAAAAGGAAAAAGTCGACAATTGAACGGTGAGAACTCATCGTGTTTTCTATTTTTTTTCTGGTCTCCTGATCATTATTCCCAATTCTGATTACTTTTATGATTTTAATATCCCGCTGCAATTTTTGTCTTAATTCAATGATAAAACCCTCACTTTCATCGCCGTGCAGCTGAATCAGGTTTAACCCTGCTTTTTCTGCAATTTGAACAATTAAGTCAATTTCTGCATTCACAAAAACACCTGTTTTCCCATGATGATTAATCTTGGAAATATCTTCCAATTTCAAATGATTCAGAACATATCTCGGCGATTTTTCATAGAAAATAAAGCCAAGAAAATCTACTTTCATGGAAATCAATTCCTCAATCTGATCCGGTACTGTTAAACCACAGACTTTGAGTTTAGGAAGAAGGGGGTTAGTTTCAGCTTTCACGCTCATAAAATTCATAAAGTTATTATTTCACAGTTAATTTATTCCATTTATACATCATCACATCATCGCATTACAAAATCAACATATCACCAAATCATCGCATTAGCAAATCATCCAATCGCCAAAGTAAACTCCTCAAACGCTTTCGCCGGATTTTCATTTCTCATAAAGTATTCACCCATCAGAAAACCGTCGAATCCTTTTTCTTTTAAATATTTAAAATCATCGAGATTATAAATTCCACTTTCAGCGACAGATAAAACATCTTTCGGAAGCTGGTCTTTTAACTGTACAGAATGTTGAAGATTAACTTTAAAGTCTTTTAAATTTCTGTTATTAATCCCCACGAGATCAATGTTAGCATTACAATGTTTCAGTTCTTCTTCCGTATGAATCTCCAATAATACTTCCAGATTCAATTCGTGGGCCAGTTCTGTAAATTCCTGCACCTGATTGGGTGACAGACACGCCGCGATCAGTAAAACCGCATCAGCGCCAATGCTTTTGGCTTCATAAAACTGGTATTCGTCTACCATAAAATCCTTTCTGAGAATCGGAATGTTAATATGGTTTCTGACATTCAGGATATCATCAAAGCTTCCTCCAAAAAAGTCTTTATCTGTAAGAATTGAAATTCCGGATGCGCCAAAACTTTCATAAGCCGAAGCTACTTCCAGGGGCTGAACCTGATTATTGATGATCCCTTTTGACGGAGATTGTCTTTTAAATTCAGCAATAATTCCGCTTTTGTTTTTTACAGATTCTTTCAGAGAAAAAGTTTTTCTTCCAAAAAATGCAGAATTCTTCAGATGATCAATTGAAATTTTAGGTTTTGAAACTGCAATTTCTTCTTTTTTTCTTGCAATAATTGTATCGAGTATTGTCATTTTTTTTAAACTAGAAGTTAGAAATTAGATGTTAGAAGTTAGATGTGCCGGAAAACAGTTTAAAGATTTTACTATCAACTGATAACAAGCAACCCGCAACTTTAAAGATCAACATATTAACCATTCACCAATAATTCAAGGCTTCTCAATGCTTTTCCGCTTTCCAGACTTTCTTTGGCCATTAAGAGGCAATTTTCATAGCTAACGAATTTCTGAGTATGGAAGAGAGCAGTCGATGCATTGGCAAGAACGACAGAGTTCTGCTGTACCGATCCGTTTCCTTCCAGAATATTCCTGAAGATCTTCGCAGATTCCTGAGGGGTTTCACCAGCCAGAATACTTTCCGGACTTACGGATTCAAATCCCAGATCTTCCGCTGAGTAAATCTCTTCACCATTTTTTGTAATAATTTTACTGTCCTGAGTAAGACTTATTTCGTCATAACCATCCAACCCATGTACAAGGATAAATTCACGTTCTTCTTTCTGTAACAGATATTGATAAATTCTTGCTATTTCAAGATTGTAAACCCCAATTACGGAATATTTCGGTTTTGCAGGATTCACTAGCGGGCCGAGAAGATTGAAAAATGTTCTCAGTCCCAACGCTTTTCTCAAAGCACTTACAGACTGAAGGGCAGGATGAAAATACGGAGCGTGCAGAAAACAGATATTGGCTTTATCCAGATCTTTATTCAGCTCGTCTGAATTGCTTTTGAACTGATAACCAAGTTCTTCCATGACATTAGATGATCCTGTGGTAGCAGACGCCCCGTAATTACCATGTTTGGCAACTTTCTGTCCGGTTCCTGCAACAACAAAGCTTGCCAGCGTTGATATATTGATTGTGTTTTTGCCATCGCCTCCGGTTCCCACAATATCCATCGTATCATCATGGTCAAGATGCACAGGAATGGCCATCTGCAGAAGGGCTTCCCTGAAACCTTCCAATTCTTTTAAGGTAATATTTCGCATCAGAAAAACACTGATAAAGGCCGTCACTTCTGCCGGATTAAATTTATTCTGAGCAATCTCAATCATGGTTGCCTTTGCCTCAGATTTGGACAAAGTATGATGATTGAACAGGTATTGTAATATTTCTTTCATTTGTGGAGTTTTTATGGTCGTTGAGGATAGAGTTGTCATTGTATATTTTTTAACGCAGTTTCATTAATTCTTCTACAGAGCTGTAATTTAAATTCTTGGCAAGTTTTATTAAAAGTTCGTGATCAGCAAATTCAAAATCCAGATAAGCATGATCATGAAAAATATTGTACAAATCACAATCAGATTTAGGTGTTTCAAATAATTCAAGATAAAACTGTAATCTCTCGTTTACTCTGAAATCCCGGAGATCATTTGAAATTAATGTCTGAGCGAATAATTCTGTCTGCAAACCGGTCCAGCGGGGAATGTCTTCTTTTATTCTTTCTAAAATATTCTGACTTCCGTTTTTGATCATGTACATAATATCTGTGGTGCCATGATCTTCGTTCCACCAGTCGCTGTCTTTATTTTCATGTTCCAGAATGTAAGCGTAGATCTGGAGAATCTCTTCATCAGAACTTTGGGTTCTGTTATTCTGGGCATATATTTCTTTTTGGGTAAGAAACTGCTCAAACTCTTCCCTGGTCATCTCAGTTCAGTAAAAAATTTCTGATAATCACTTCTCCATCCGGAGTTAAAATGCTTTCGGGATGGAATTGAACTCCGTGTACATCATAAGTTTTATGCTGCAGGGCCATGATCATTCCGTCCTTATCTACGGCCGTGATTTCAAGCTCTTCCGGGAAACCTTCCGGGTTAACTGCCCAACTGTGGTATCTTCCTACTTCCATTCCTGAAGCCAGGTTTTTGAAAATTTTGGTATTTTCTTTAACCAGTTCAGCAGAGGTTGCTACCCCATGGAAAATTTCCGAAAGATTGATCAGGCTTCCTCCAAAAGCTTCTGCAATAGCCTGTTGTCCAAGACATACGCCCAGAATACTTTTAGTAGGAGCATATTCTTTGATCAGATCAAGTAAGATTCCGGCTTCCTCAGGAATTCCAGGGCCTGGCGAAAGGATAATTTTATCATATTTCCCGATCTCTTCCAGGGTGATCTGATCATTTCTCACTACATCTACTTTCTGATCCAGAATTCGTTCAATGATCTGGACAAGGTTGTACGTAAAGCTGTCGTAGTTATCAAAAACCAGAACTTTAAGTTGAGTAGGAGTTGCCGGTTGGTTTATATTATTGCTCATTTTTTTGTTTTTTTTAATTGTTGGGGTCGATTTGCTAGTTGCTGTTGACTTATCACTCATCACTTTTAGCTCCTCACTATCTTACCGGCTTTGTCTACCGCTTTTTTCAGTGCATTTAATTTATTGTTCACTTCCTGCAATTCATTTTCAGGGACAGATTTTGCCACCAGCCCGGCTCCGGCCTGATAATAAAGGGTATTGTTTCTGCTTAAAAAAGTACGAATCATAATGGCCTGATTGCAGGTTCCGTTTAATCCGATTATCCCGATGCATCCTCCGTAATAACCTCGGGAGTCTTTTTCATACTGATCGATGAGCTGAAGGGCTTTATGTTTTGGTGCGCCGCTTAGAGTTCCCTGTGGAAAAGTAGCGGAAACCATATCAAGAGGATTGATATTTTCCGGAAGATCAGCGGTCACTTCGCTTACCATATGAATTACATGAGAGAAAAGCTGGATCTCCTTGAGTTTGGTAACAGTTACGTTTTTGCCCAGTTTTCCTAAATCATTTCTGGCAAGGTCTACCAGCATAGTGTGTTCTGCATTTTCTTTTGGATCATTTTTTAAAGCTTCAATAGACTGAAGATCCGTTTCCAGGTGCCCTGTTCTTTTAAAAGTTCCTGCAATAGGGTGGATGATGGCTTTGTTGTCTTTGATAATCAGTTGGCTTTCAGGACTTGATCCGAATAATTTGTAATTTCCGTAATCAAAAAAGAAGAGATAAGGCGAAGGATTGATGTTTCTAAGGGCACGGTACACATTGAATTCATCCCCTTTAAATTTCTGTTCAAACCTTCTGCTTAATACCAGTTGGAAAACATCCCCTCTCATACAGTGTTTCTGAGCTGTTTTTACCAGTTCGATATATTCTTCATCGGTAAGATTAGAGGTTTCATAACCAGTTTTCTCGAAAGGGTAGACCGGAGTATTCTGGTTTCTGATCAGATTTTCAAGCAGATAAAGTTCAGATTTTAAACCGGGAATCTGATTTTCAATAATATGCATCTCATCATTGTAATGGTTGATCGCAATGACATATTGATAGAGTCTGTAACGAAGAATCGGAATTTCAACTTCCGGACTCTGTGGCTTCAAATGAATATCTTCAAAAAACTGTACCGCTTCAAAGCTAGTATATCCGAAAAGGCTCTGAGCCGTCTGTTCAATAGGATCGTGCGTGATTTCACAATCAAAATTACTTTGAAATTCATCAAAGATGTCCGTGATATTTCTGTCTCCGATCAACTGCTTTACAGGATCTGAACCTGGAAGTTTGATTTCAAACTCAGTCAGATTTTTAACTTCAATTCCCGCCACAGCGTTTACGGCAATAAATGAAAAGTTATTGTCGATATTTTTAGAATCTGAACTTTCCAAAAGAATCGTATCCCTGAAGCGGTCTCTGATCTGAAGATAGATATTCATCGGAGTATAAAGGTCTCCCAGTGTTTTTTTTGAATCGGTTTTTATTTTAATTTTTTGAGTAGTCATCTGACGTGTATTTTTTTTGTTTTTGGATGAAATAAAAAAAGGCTTTAACGGAATCCGTCAAAGCCTATATATTGTGTATTTTAATTATTCTGCTAAACCTTTAGCAACATGACAATACCTCCAGACCCGACGAAGAGTTTGAAAGCCACCACCAAATATTGTTGCTCATATTAAACATGGGACAAATGTAGAAATTTTTTTAATACAAAAACAAGAAAAAGTCCGAAAATTAAAAAACTTAAAATACAAATCCTTTATTTAAGCTGCTTCAGCTCTGTTTTTAATTCGTCGATTTTTATTTTGTATTCCTCATTGTCATAGCTTTTTACATAATCTTCCACGGCGGAAATGTATTCTTCGATGAATTCTTTATTCGTTCTGTCCGCCTCATATTTAATCTTGGCTGATTCTACGGGGGCCAATTTTTCATACTTCAGCATATGGCTTCCTTCCTCAGACTGATAATAAAGAATGACGATGTTTTTCTCGTACCCCGGAATATATTTTACCGGAAAATATTGGCCCATTCGCGGAATTCTGATGGCATTTTCAATAGGGTAGATCGTGGCACTGGTCGTCGAAAAGAATGTTGAGGTGTATTTTCCGTCGTGTTTTTTGACAATCGCTTCGTAATCATGGATGTACATGTCGTTCAGGGTAGAGTTGGTTTCTACATCCGAGGTGATGATGGCTGTACTCTCAACGCCGTATTTATTTAGAAACCAGGCATTCAGATACTGTCCGGCAACACCATTCAATATAGCCAAAGGAATAATGGGAGCGAGAAACCATGCTTTTTTGGTCACAAAAGAAAGCAGACTAAAGAATGCCACAAGGATAATCACGGTATAAAAACCATGATGACTGGTGAAAAACAGAATTTTGGAGATGAAAATCATAGCTTAAATTTAAAACTATCGGTACAAATAATCATTATCTAAACATTAATTTTCCGGAAAAATATTGGTGACGCAAACATTTGTCATGAGTTTAAACGCTTATTTTTTATATTTTTGTCTAAATTTTATTAGAAAAAATAATGAGAAAAGTATTAGCAATTGCATTTATCGGAAGTTTATTAGTGGTAAACTGTTCTAAGAAACCAGACCATACATTACAGGACAGCAATACAATGTTACCTGAACCGGATGCTCCAGTAGTAGTAGACTCTACAGCTAAGAAAGCTGCTCCGGCTGCAGCTGCAACACCTGCTCCAGCTACTCCTGAAGCAGCTAAAACAGATTCTACGGCAGCAAAAAAATAATGAAAAAACTCCTTTTGGCAGGAGCAATAGGTTTTTTGATCCTATCCTGTTCTAAAAAAGAAAACACGGAGGCACAAGGTATACCCTCTGAAACATCCGCTGTTTCGGAGCCGGTAAAGGCTAATCTTTCAGGTGACCAGATCATCGAAACCTTAGACTGCTCAGGATGCCATGCCGTGAATGAGAGAATGATAGGACCTTCTTACAAGGAGATCGCAGAAAAATATTCTGATAAAGATATTGAAATGCTGGCCTCAAAGATCATAGAAGGCGGAAGCGGAGTTTGGGGAGGCGTTCCGATGGCTCCTCATCCACAGGTATCTAAAGAAGATGCTAAAAAAATGGTAGAATATATTTTGAGTCAGAAAAAATAAATATGACTACTGAAAAATCCAGTCTGCACGCAAGAAATCTGCATCGCAATCCCTATGATTTTGAGCAGCTTATTTCTTGTGTGCCAGAACTGAAACACTATGTTTTCGTTAATGCTTACGAAACGAAGACCATTAACTTCAGTCTTCCCAAAGCGGTCAGACTGCTTAATCAGGCATTACTTTTACATTTTTATAACATTAAAAACTGGGATATTCCTGAGGCCAACCTGTGTCCTCCTATTCCCGGACGTGCCGATTACATCCATTATATCGCAGATCTTTTAGCGGAACAGCAACCTAAAATCCCGACCGGGACTTCTATATCAGGTTTAGATATCGGTACAGGGGCGAATCTTGTTTATCCTTTATTAGCCCACAGATCTTACGGTTGGAAAATGTTGGGGACGGATATCAATAAAGATTCGTTAGAAAATGCTCAGCAAATTTTAGATCACAATCCTGACTTATTACCTGTTATCCAATTAAAACATCAGTCTGATTCCCATCATATCTTCAAAAATATCATTGAGACCGGAGACCGTTTTACATTTTCTATGTGCAATCCTCCTTTCCATGATTCTAAAGAATCTGCTATGAAGGGAAATCTCAGAAAAACAAAAAACATCAATAAATCTAAGGGTAAAAACCCTCTGCTTAATTTTGGCGGACAACAGTCGGAATTGTGGTGTGAAGGTGGTGAAATAGCTTTTATCTCGAAAATGATCGAAGAAAGTGTTCAGTACTCCTCACAAGTCCTTTGGTTTACGTGTTTGGTCTCTAAGAAAGATAACTTATATAAACTAACCACACTCTTAAAGAAAGTCAAAGCATTAGATATCAAAACTATCGATATGGCGCAGGGGCAGAAAATAAGCAGAATGGTAGCGTGGACTTTTATTCCTCAGAAAGAGAGAAAAACCTGGCTTTAAAAGTGAATGGTCAATTTTGCTACGCAAGCCAATAGTGAATATTAATGCATACAAAAAATTCACGGCGAAGCCAATTCACAATTCACAATTCACAATTGACCATTTACCATTCATATTTAACTGCTAGTCCTAATGATAATCACCATTAATAAATTCACTGCAAAGCAAATTCACCATTGACCATTCACAATTAAAAAAATCATAATTGACAAATCACTAAAAATGCCTAAATTTGTACGCTTTTAGAAAAATAAGAAATGCAATTATCAGAACAAGAAATCATTAGAAGAGAAAAGCTGAACAAGCTTACTGAAATGGGAATTAATGCATTCCCTGCGGAGGAGTATACGATTACAGATACTACAGAATCTATAAAACAGGATTTTTCTGAGAATAAACAGGTGAAGATCGCTGGTAGATTGATGTCCCGCAGAATTCAGGGGAAGGCTTCTTTTGCTGAATTGCAGGACTCTAAGGGTAAGATCCAGGTGTATTTCAACAGAGACGAAATCTGTCCGGGTGATGATAAAGAACTGTACAATGAAGTGTACAAACATCTTTTGGACATCGGAGACATTATTGGTATCGAAGGAACTTTATTCACTACTCAGGTAGGGGAGATGACGATTTTAGTGAAGAACTTTACACTTCTTACCAAAGCTTTACGTCCGCTTCCTCAGGCTAAAACTGACGAGAATGGAGTAGTACACGACGGATTTACAGATCCTGAACTGAGATACAGACAGCGTTATGTAGATTTAACGGTTAATCCGCAGGTGAAAGAAATCTTCGTAAAAAGAACAAAAATGTTCAATGCGATGAGAACTTTCTTCAATGATGCCGGATATTTTGAGGTGGAAACGCCAATCCTGCAGTCGATTCCGGGAGGAGCGGCGGCAAAACCGTTTATCACGCACCACAATGCTTTAGATATTCCATTATATTTAAGAATCGCCAACGAACTATATCTGAAAAGGCTGATCGTTGGAGGTTTTGACGGGGTGTATGAGTTCTCTAAAAACTTCAGAAATGAAGGAATGGACAGAACCCACAATCCTGAATTTACAGCGATGGAGATTTATGTAGCGTATAAAGACTACAACTGGATGATGGATTTCACAGAAAAACTATTGGAATTCTGTGCGACTCAGGTGAACGGAAGTGCGGAATCTACTTTCGGAGAACATACGATTAACTGGAAAGCGCCTTATCCAAGAGTTTCTATGACGGAAGCAATCCAAAAATATACAGGTTTCGATATCACCGGGAAAACTGAACAGGAACTGTTTGATTTTGCTAAATCTATCGGAATTGACGTGAATGAAACGATGGGGAAAGGAAAATTGATTGATGAGATCTTCGGTGAAAAGTGTGAAGGAAACTTCATTCAGCCGACATTTATTACAGATTATCCGATTGAAATGTCTCCATTGACGAAGAAACACAGAAGCAAAGAAGGATTAACAGAGCGTTTTGAATTAATGGTTTGCGGAAAGGAAATCGCTAATGCCTATTCCGAGCTGAATGACCCGATTGACCAGAGAGAGCGTTTCGAATCTCAAATGGCCTTATCAGAAAGAGGAGATGATGAAGCAATGTTTATCGACCAGGATTTCTTAAGAGCATTGGAATATGGTATGCCTCCAACTTCCGGATTAGGAATTGGGATGGACAGACTGATCATGTTCCTTACCAATAATGCATCCATCCAGGAAGTATTATTCTTCCCTCAGATGAGACCCGAGAAAACAGTTCCTCAGATTGAACTGGGCGAAGATGAAAAAGTGATTCTTGAAATTTTGAAATCAGGAGAACAGCTTGCTTTAAATGATGTAAAACAACAAAGTCAGCTTTCTGGTAAAAAATGGGACAAAGCATCTAAAACTTTGACTAAGAATAATTTGGTGAAAGTAGAGAAGATTGACGAGGTTCTTTTGATGAAACTGGCGTAAAGCTCACCATAACATAAATATAAACCGGTACAGACTCACTCTGTACCGGTTTGTTTTTTCCATTTCCGCAACTGGGCCCTGAAATTCTTAAACGGAGCTGCGGTATTGATATGTATCCATTTCCAGACGGGCCATTTCGCGGGTGTTGTAGCCCATTTTCTCTGCTCAGCGATAAATAATGTTTCGTGATCTAAGGTTTCAATCCATTCTATAATTTCATTAACCTGATTCTTCAGCATTTCTCTTTGCTGATCAAGGCTGTAAGTTTCATACTTATGATAAAAGGATTCGTAAAGTCCTCCCAAATTGTTCCACTTATATCCCGGCGCCGGAGTCTGCACTTCGATTCCTTTTTTCTCATCCGATTCCCACTGCAATAAAAGATTGGTCCAACCCAGCTGATAGGATAGATTTTGTGAAGGCGTTTTATCAACTCCCGGTTTCACAAGGTCTTTTTCATCTTCAGGAATATCATCAAACTCTTTGTCATAAAGCAGATGATTCTTTTTTATCGCTTCTATAAGGTCAGTTTTGTCTTTATATTGAATCATATCTACTTTCTCTGTTTACTGAATGAAGCCATCAGATAAAATAAAAACGGAAGAATAAACAAAGAACCGAGCATAAGTGCCCAACCCAGAGCATTAATGGTTTTTGGAGGTGCCATATGTTCCAGTAATGAAAGATGCTGTCCGTTCCCAAGCAGGATAATATCGGGATTATGCTGATAGGTAGCCGCAATCAGAATCATCACCATCTGAAATCCTGCTAATGCCCGTACAGGCAGCAGTTTTCGCCGATGCAGGGCGCGAAGGATCAGGCCTAGAGAGACTGTTGCAAAGGAAATAGCCATAATTCCCAGCGGCTTTGAAAATACCCACATCACAAGAGGAATATCAGAAATATAAGCAGTTAAAAATACCAGCATTCCTGTGATGACTACAAAAACCATCGTCTGTCTGGATTTTTTGATCATCAATGTAAGATCAGCTTTATCACGGGTTTCTCTTAATGAAAAGATAGAAGCCAGATAAGCGCAAAGTGCCACTGTAAATAAACCTACAGAAACACCGAACCAGTTCAGCCAGCTGAAAATATATAAATCTAAAAATCCTACTGCATCAGGATTAATGGAATGAGAAACCGTTGCTGCTGCAATCAATCCTAAGAAAAACGGTGTCAGGAGGCTTGCATAATAGAAAACCTGCGTATATAAAACCTGCATATGATCTTTCACGGCATCATAATGTCTGAAGGTAAAAGCCGTTCCCCTTGCAATAATACCTAAAAGCATCAGAACCAGAGGGATATGAAGGTAGGTGGACATCGTGGTGTAAATCTCAGGAAATCCTACAAAAAGGATAACGATTGCAATGATGAGCCACATATGATTGGCTTCCCATACCGGGGCAATGGATTCATACATAATCTCCTCAGTTTTGTGACGGGCTTTTTTATGGGTAAAAAGCTCTACAATTCCGGCTCCGAAATCAGCACCGCCCAGGATGATATACAGGCAGATAGAAAGCCATAGAAATCCTATTACAACGTAGATCATGATTTTTTGTTTTTATCGTTAAACTCAGCGTCTGTAGGGTCGTAAAGTTTGGGTACCATCTGGATCTGTCTTTTTAAAAGGAAGATAATGATCAGTGATAATGATACAAAAATAGCGGTGAAGAAGTAGAAAGAATACTGTATTCCCGGCATTGGCGTTACCGCATCTACCGTTTTCATAATTCCGTAGATGATCCATGGCTGTCTTCCCACTTCGGTAACAGTCCATCCTGCTTCCAGAGCGATATATCCAAAAGGAGTAGCGAACAGGAATGTTTTTAATAGCCAGTTTTTAGTCAGCCATTCCTTTTTGAAGAAGAAAGCATACAGATAAATACTTCCGATGATGATCATCACTACTCCGAAAAAAATCATAATCTGGAAAGCGTAATGAACAACGGCTACCGGCGGCCATTCGTCTCTTGGAAAATCATTTAATCCTTTTACTTCGTGATTGAAATCGTTGCTCACCAAAAAACTTAATACTTTTGGAATTTTAATGGCATATTTGACTTCTCCTTTCTGCTGATCAGGAATTCCGCCAATAATGAAAGGGGCTCCTTTTTCAGTTTCAAAGTGAGCTTCCATGGCAGCCAATTTAATAGGTTGTCTTTCTGCCACAGATTTGGCGGCAACATCACCGCTTAATGGTGCTCCGAATGCTCCGATTAAAGCAAATCCTGCTGCAATCCTGAATGCTTTGGTATGAAATTCCACATTCTTTTTTTTCATAATTAAAAAGGCATGAACCCCTGCAACGGCAAAACCTGTCGCACAGAAGGCAGCCACCGTCATATGAAGAGCCTGAGGAAACCAGGCATCATTGAACATTGCTTTGATAGGATCTATATTTAAATACTGCCCGTTGATATAGTCGAAACCTGTCGGTGAATTCATCCATGCATTGGCTGCAACGACAAGAATACCTGAAGCAAGTCCGCTTAAACCTACCAGAAATCCGCAGAACCAATGGAACCATTTATTGAATTTTTCCCATCCATATAAAAAGAACCCGATGGCAATGGCTTCAATAAAAAATGCTGTTCCTTCAAGAGAAAACGGCATTCCAAAGATAGGTCCGGCGTGTTTCATAAATCCCGGCCATAGAAGTCCCAGCTCAAAAGAAAGCATGGTTCCTGAAACAGCACCGGTGGCAAACAGAATCGCCACTCCTTTGCTCCAGGCTTTTGTAAGCCCTTTGTATACTTCATTATTGGTTTTAAGGTATTTCCAGTGAGCGAAGGCCATCAGAAAGGGCATCACCATTCCCACACAGGCGAAAATGATATGAAAGCCCAGCGAGAGAGCCATCTGCGCGCGGGCTGCAATAAAATCATCCATATAATCAACTTTTGAGTAAATAAATTTAAGCATAAAATACGGATGTATAATATGATTTAATACAGATGGTATTTGGGAAATAGGTAATAACTTTAGTCTTTTTTAGATAAAACATCACTTCTGGTTTTAATAAAAACGCTACTCTTTTTTGACATATTTTAACTTTCATAAGTCGAAAAAAATCACGATATTTGTAGGTCTTTGCATTAGGCAAAATTTATTAATTTTATATGAGTCAAAAACAATATACAGCTAGCAGTATCCAGGCCTTAGAGGGTATGGAACACGTTCGACTAAGACCATCAATGTACATTGGAGATGTAGGAGTAAGAGGTCTTCATCATTTGGTTTATGAAGTAGTAGATAACTCTATTGACGAGGCTTTGGCAGGGTATTGCGATACCATTTGGGTAACGATCCACAAAGGAGAAAGTATTTCTGTAAAAGATAACGGTAGAGGGATTCCTGTAGATTTTCACGAAAAAGAACAAAAATCTGCTCTAGAGGTTGTCATGACTAAAATCGGAGCAGGTGGGAAATTTGATAAAGATTCTTACAAAGTATCCGGAGGTCTTCACGGAGTAGGGGTATCTTGTGTGAATGCACTTTCTACTTTATTGGTGGCTACAGTAAGCCTTAACGGTAAATTATATCAACAAAAATATTCAGAGGGAAAAGCCCTTGCAGATGTTGCTGAAATCGGAACTACCACTGAAAGAGGAACAGAAGTTTTCTTCCAGCCGGATGCTACCATCTTTCAGGAAACTGTTTACAACTACGATACCCTTGCGACGAGATTACGTGAATTAGCTTTCCTTAATAAAGGAATTACCATCACTCTTGTTGATGAGAGAGCAGAAAACGAAGACGGATCTTTCGCGATGGAAGTTTTCCATTCTGAAGGCGGTCTGAAAGAGTTTGTAGAATATATCGACGGAAACAGAGAGTCTATCATGGAGAATGTGATCTTCATGGAAGCAGAAAGAGATGATATTCCTGTAGAAGTGGCGATGCGTTATAACACGTCATTCAGCGAGAATCTTCACTCTTACGTAAACAATATCAACACCCATGAAGGGGGTACTCACCTTGCAGGTTTCAGACGTGCTCTGACAAGAACACTGAAGAAATATGCTGATGATTTAGGTATTCCTCAAAAAGAAAAGGTAGAAATTACCGGTGATGACTTCCGTGAAGGATTAACTGCTGTGATTTCTGTAAAAGTAATGGAACCTCAGTTTGAAGGACAGACCAAAACGAAACTAGGAAACTCCGAAGTTTCAGGAGCTGTAGATAAGATTGTAGGGGAAATGCTTTCTAACTTCCTGGAAGAAAATCCTAATGAAGCGAAAATTATCGTTCAAAAGGTAGTATTAGCCGCAAAAGCGAGACAGGCAGCGAAGAAAGCCCGTGAGATGGTTCAGAGAAAATCTCCGATGGGAGGTTCAGGACTTCCAGGGAAATTATCTGACTGTTCATCCAAAGATCCGGCAGAATCTGAATTATTCTTAGTAGAGGGAGATTCCGCAGGTGGAACTGCTAAGCAAGGTAGAGACAGACATTTCCAGGCTATTTTACCATTAAGAGGTAAGATTCTGAACGTGGAGAAATCAATGCTTCATAAAGTATATGACAACGAGGAAATTAAAAATATCTATACCGCTCTTGGAGTTTCTGTAGGAACGGAAGAAGACAGCAAGGCCTTAAATATGGCTAAACTGAGATATCATAAAGTAGTGATCATGACCGATGCCGATATTGACGGATCTCACATTTCTACGCTGATTCTTACCTTCTTCTTCAGATTTATGAAGGAACTTATTGAAAACGGATATATCTATATTGCTCAGCCACCTTTATATTTATTAAAGAAAGGGAATAAAAAGGTATATGCCTACAACGAGAAAGAGCGTGAAGAATTCACTTTGGATATGGCTCCGGACGGAAAAGGTGTAGAAGTTCAGCGTTATAAAGGTCTTGGGGAAATGAATCCTGAGCAGCTTTGGGAAACAACCCTGAACCCTGAACACAGAATCTTAAAGCAGGTAACCATTGACAATGCAGTGGAAGCAGATAGCATATTCTCAATGTTGATGGGGGATGAGGTACCACCAAGAAGAGAGTTTATTGAGAAAAATGCAAAGTATGCGAAGATTGACGCATAATTATTATTAAAAATATATTGAGAAAAGCTTCTATTTATTAGAAGCTTTTTTTATATTTGGTGAAAACCAATAAAAAATAATAATATGTTAACTCTTTTACAAACAGACCCTTATGATGGGGCTGATGCAATGTCTGGTGCCGCTGCTGCAGGACTGGGAATGGGCTCTATGATCTTCGGATTGCTGGCTTATCTATTTTATGGATACTGTATGTATAAAATATTTCAGAAAGCAGGAAGAGAAGATGCATGGGCAGCTTTTATCCCGATCTATAATATCATTGTGCTGCTTGATATTGTTAAGAAACCAATCTGGTGGTTCATCCTGTTCCTGATTCCTCTTGTAAACTTATATGCTTCATGGGTGGTGAATGACAGGTTGGCAAAAGCCTTTGGAAAAGAAACGCCGGTGTATACCATTCTTCTTTTCTTCTTTGGGTTTATTTTCGTACCGGTTCTTGCTTTTAGCAGTGATAAGTATGACAGTAACAGAATTCCAAATGATCAGTAATACTAATTAAAAATAGGTAAAGACTTCAGAAATGAAGTCTTTTTTTGTGTCTTATTGCAGAATTTGAAAAATTAACAAATTATTCTTTTAAAAATATTTGAATCAAAAAATTACAAAATATCCTAATCTAGAGATATAAATTGTTGAAATCATCATGTAAATACATGTTAAAAGTGAACATTTTTCTGTAGCATTTTTATTTATGTTAAAATAAAAAATTAACATTTGTTAAGATTTTATTATTTTTGCACGATTTTAATAACCATGATGAAAAAATTAGTTTTCGGAGCTTCAGATGAAGCCGCAATATATGCTGAAAAAATAATGTTGTTCGGTTCTTTAAAAATTGATTTTTTTTTAACGACTGAAAAGAGTATATGAGAATTAGCAGCAAACTTAATACGGCAATCTGCTGTTTAGCCTTTAATCTGTTTTTTACACAGCATCAATTTCTGTCTCCGCCGGTTTTTAGTGAAGATGATCTGAAAAAGACGGGTTCACTGATAGAAAAAACAGCACCCGCAGAAATACTTTATAATTCTGTTCGGTATAATTTTTTGGCGGATGGTACAGTAGAAAAGGAGTATTATTCAAAGATCAAGATCTATGATAAAAAGAATGCGGAAGAGTGGCTGAATATAGAAATTCCTCTTTTTTCTGAAGATAGGCTGGAAAAATATGATGTAAAAATCTATAACCTGGCCAATCATAAAGTAGAAAAAATTTCAATAGATAAAAAAGAGCAGCTGAAAGAAAATTTCACTAAAGGTCTGAAAATCTATAAACTTGCCGTCCCTAATATTCTGGATGGGTCAATCATTGAATACAGCTATAAATTAGTGACCAAAAATGTAGTTAATCTGAATTATTTTCTTGAATATAATATTCCCGTGGTCTATCAGGAATATAACCTGGAATATCCGGATGACCGTCTGGCTTACCATTTTAACAATACGGGCTCTATTATAACACCTAAATATCATGTTTCAAGTATAGAGGACCGTTTTGGAGCACTGTATAATGTGTTTCGTTTTGGATATGAAAATATAAAATCTGTTCAGAAAGAAAAGTTTGTAAAGAATGCAGACCGATACCGTGGGAAAGTGAAACCGGAATTAAAGAAATATTCAGGAACCTATTTTAGCTATTATGATTCCAAGGACTGGAACGAAGTGGCAAAGCAGCTGGAGAAAAGTGATGATTTCGGTGGATTTTTAAGGAGTAATGTGAATGATCTCCTGCCGGAAAAAATTAAAACAGGCTACAGTTCCGTAGAAAAAGCAGATAAAATTTTCAATTTTGTTAAAGATAATTATAAATGGAACAGAGAAGACGCCATACTGACCTCCCAAAGCCTTAAACAGCTTATAAAGACGAAAGCGGGAAACAGTGCAGAAATTAATCTCCTTCTGATTATGCTTTTAAGAAATGCGGGTATTGAAGCCAATCCACTGCTGATTTCTACTGTAGATAACGGAATTCTGAATATTGCTTCACCAAGTCTCAGGTATTTAAATTTCCTGTTGGCATCGGTTAAAATTGAGAATCAGATCTATTTTTATGATGCGACTTCTTTCAGTTCAAAGGCAAATATTCTTCCGGAAAGAGACTGGAATGATTTCGGAATCCTGCTTGAAAAAAATAAAGGAACTGACCTGTCCTATTCCAACACAAATATCAGCAAAAAAGAACAAATCATCAAAGCCAGCCTGGATGTTGAAAATTCAATAATAAAAGGAACATTTTTACAGAAAGATCATGGAATGTTTGCCATAGAGTCATATGATCAGTTCGATACTAGTAAAGATAAATACAACCAGTCTTTTGCTTCCACCTACAGTGCGGATATCAGGGAAGTAGAGTCAAAACTTCTTGAGAATGGTGATTTTGAGTCTCAGATGAATTTTTCCGGTAATAGTTTTATGGATGTTGTTGGAAATAAAGTGGTTATTAATCCTGTATTATTTCTGAATATCAAAAATGAATCTTTTGACCAGACTGAAGCAAGAAAGAATCAGATTGATTTTATCTCTGCTTTTGAGAAAGAAAAGAGAATTGAACTGGTAATTCCTGAGAATTATAAGATTGTAAGTCTTCCTAAAGAAAAAAAAATGGCTACGGATGATAAGGAAATATCTTATACGTACAAGGTTGAAACTACCGGAAATAAGGTGATTATTACCACAAAAGCAAATGTAGCAAGCCAAAATTATCCTAAAGAATACTATCCTTTTTTCAAACAGATATGGAAAGCTATATCAGATTTCGAAAACCAGGTGATCACGCTGGAAAAAAAATAGTGATCAAAATTATTTAATAAATTATCTCGTAAAAACTTAACTGCAATGATGAAAATATTAGTTCTAGGGGCTTTATCTATCGCCTCGATATATTTCGCCCAAACTTATCCTGCATCTGCCATTCCTGAAAATTTAAAGAAAAATGCTGATGTAGTGATCAGAAAAGACTTTACCACGGCCCAGATTAATAAAATTGATGAAATTAAATACCAGTTCAATACGGTAACCACGGTTTTAAATAAAGATGGTGACTCTAAAGCCTTGATTTATATACCTTACCAAAAAGGAGATAATATTTCAGATGTGAAGGTTACTGTGTATGATGAGGCCGGAAAAAAAGTAAAAAGTTTTTCCAAATCTGATTTCGGAGACTTTGCCAATAATAGTCAAGGGGTGTTTTATTCTGATAACAGGATTTTGGCGTTGTCATACACTTCGGCTTATTACCCGTATACCATTGATTTTTCTTATCAGATTACCAATGATAATACCATTTTTATTCCCGATTTTGTGCCGTTTTCATCGCCCAATATAGCTCTGGAAGAAGCACAGTTTAAAATAATCAATAAATCGGGAATCGAACTCAGAACTAAGACATATCCTTCAAAATATAACTATACTTCCGTGCTGACAACTGATAACGGAATTGAAAAAACATACGCCTATAAAAATGTTCCGGCCATTGATGATGCCCAGATGCTTCCGCAGCCAGTGAAAATTTTACCGAAAGTGAGTTTTGCCTTAGCTAAATTCAATCTGGAAGGAAAACAGGGAACTCTTAATAACTGGACAGATTTCGGAACCTGGTATTATACCAATCTTGTAGAGCCTGTTTCTGCGTCTACCCCGGCTATTAAGGCTGAAGTAGCTGCCCTGAAGTTAGAAGGTTCAACCGAGGAGAAAGTCAAAAAACTCTATCAGTATATGCAGGCAAAAACCAGGTATATATTCGTGGGATTGGGAATAGGCGGTTGGCTACCGATGCTTCCGGATGAAGTGCATAAAAAAGGATACGGAGACTGTAAAGGACTTACCAATTACATGAAAACCCTATTGAATGAGGCAGGAATTCCATCCAATTACTGTGTGATCAATTCCGGTGCATCTCAGGTTTCTTTTGATTCCGATTTTCCGGCGATGGGTGGAAATCATGCCATTTTGATGGTTCCGACTGAAAAAGGAAATATCTGGCTGGAAAATACTTCTCAGCAGATTGCCTTTAACCATTTGGGTTACAGTACTACAGATAGAAATGTACTTGCCGTAACCAAAAAAGGAATCGAACTTATCAATACACCGACCTATACTGCAGAACAGAACAGAGAGAAGCAAATTTTAAAAATTACCCTGAGTGAAGACAGTACAATAAAAGGAGAAGGCCAGTTTGCGTACACCGGAAGCCAGTATGACAGTAATTTATCATATGCTTATCTGTCACCAAAAGAAAGAATTGAATCTATGAAAAGCAGATTTGATGTTCTGAATTTTGAGAAAGTGGAAATGAAAGACTTTGTAAATGATAAAGATAATGCGGTGGTGAAATTCAATATGGATTTTAAAGCTAATAATTATTCCAAATCTATGGGGCAGAGTTTGATATTCAGAGCTGTACCTATTTTTTCTAACAGCCATTACAAAGCTGATGAAAACAGAGAGCTTCCTTTTGAAATAGGACAGTCCTTTGAGGATGAATATGAAATAGATTTTGTACTTCCGAAGAACTATAAAATAGATGAAGTTCCACAAAATGTAACAATCAATTCTGAATTTGGAACCTACAAACTTACGCTTGTGAAAAACGGTGAATCAGTAAAAGTGAACCGTTTCATTAAAATAAACAAAGGCATATTTCCAAAAGAGAAATACAACGACTATGTGAGCTTCCGTAAAAAAGCCATGAATACGGATAATTCTAAAATATTAATAACTAAAATATAAACATAAACATGAAAAAAGCATTATTAATAGCTTTCTTTTCTGGAATTTTGATCTGTGTAAACGGTCAGAGACATGAGTTTCTGGACCCGCCTAAATTTAATGATGCAGATCTTACCAAACCAAAATCTTTGCTGGATGAAAATGCACCTGCCGAGATTTTGTACAGATCAGTACATTTTAATATTGATCCTGCTACCGGAAACCTCCGTAAAAGTGTTTTCAGCAGAATTAAAATTTATGATAAAGATAAGGCGGAAGAATGGCTGAACCTTGAAATTCCTCTTTATCTGAGTTCGGAAAGAGAAACATTGGAAAAGATAAAAGCATTTACCTATAACCTTGAAAATGGTGCTTCTGTAGCGACAAAAGTCGATAAGAGCTCAAAATACAAAAGTAAGGAAAGTAAGTATGTTACCATCAATAAATTTGCTTTTCCCAATGTAAAGAACGGGTCTGTTATCGAATATCAGTATGAGATCTTGTCTCCGTTTTTATATTCTGTTCCACAGGTGGTAATCGAAACTGATGCACCCTCTCTATACACGGAATATATTCTGGATACACCTGTGAATATATCCTACAATGTCAATTATACAGGATCATTAGTCCCAAGATATAGAGAAATAGAAGAAAAAGCAATGTATGGGCTGGATTATAAAACATACAGGTTCGGATATGAAAATCTGAAGGGATTCAAAACTGAAAAATTTATTAAAAACGATAAAAACTACAGGACAAAAATAAGTGCAGAACTTCACTCAACCCTATTCTCAAAGCTACAAATGTATTCTTCATCATGGGATGAAATCAAGGATAAACTGTACCTCAGTAATGATTTCGGAGATGAACTGAAAAGAACAAAACTGGCTAAAGAACACATTCCTGTTGCAGTTTCAGGAATGAAATCTGAAAAAGAAAAGGCTGATGCCATTTTTGAATATGTAAAAAATGCATTTATCTGGAATAAAGACAGAGGGATTACTACAGATGAAGGAATCAAAAAGCTGTTGGAAACCAAAACAGGAAATGCTGCTGAAATTAATCTCTTTTTGGTTACCATGTTGAGAGAAGCAGGACTTAAGGCTGATCCGCTTATTATTTCCACGGTAGACCATGGTCTTATCAATTTGGCTTCTCCAAGTGTGAATAGTGCCAACCTTGTGATTGCTGCTGTTAAAATAAATGACAGCTATCAGCTATATGATGCTACCTCAAAACAGTCCTCTGCAAACAATCTTCCGCCAAGAGACTGGAATGAATACGGTATTTTGATCGCAAAAGATAAAATATTGCATATACAGATGCCCAACCTGTCTTCCAGTTTTAATTATCTTACCGCCGAAGCAAAGATTAATGAAGATGGAAGTATTTCCGGGAAATATTCTGATAAAGATACCGGGACTTATGCGATGTTTGCTAAAGAAAGCTATGATGAAAATGCTGAAAAATACAAAAAACAGTATAAAGACAACTTTTCAATAGATTTTACCGGAATTGATTCGAAAATTATAGAAAACGGAGATTTTGAAAGTACAATGAAATTCTCTTCAGATAATATGATCGATAAAGTGGGTGAAAAAATGATTATCAATCCAATGCTCTTTTTAAGCAAAAACTCTAATGAATTTGACCAGACAGAAGAGAGAAAATATCCTATAGACTTTATATCTGCCTATACTAAAGTTAAAAAAGTAATTCTGGAAATACCGGAAGGCTATGTCATAGAAAGCATGCCTAAAAGTAAAAAGATTGTTACTCAGGATAAAGAAATAGAGTACAGCTATGTTGCCGAGCAGAAAGGAAATAAGCTGGAAGTCACCTCCACAACAAAAATTGTAAGCTCGGATTATCCTAAAGAATATTATCCTGCATTTAAGCAGATTTGGGGAACCGCTTCAAAAAGTGAAAACCAGGTAATCAGTCTGATTAAAAAATCATAAAAGTACGTTTAATATAGATTTTAGATTAAATAAAAAATAATTTTGCAAAACCATTCATTTTTTGAATGGTTTTTGTATTAATATTAAAAAAATAAATTATGAAAAATACGATTGCCGTTCTGGCAGTTTCTTCTTTTCTTACTTTTTCAGCATGTAAAAAGGCAGAAAATACAACTAAACCTTCTGATAAAACTGAAGTGTCACAGCCTGAAAAACTTACAGTGGACTCTGTAAAAGTGAGTGATTCTTCAAAGATTGCAGACTCATTGAGTTTGAAATTCACTTCAAAATTGCTCGTTTTTCCAACGTTGAAAGAAAAAAAACTCTTAGACAGTATCTATTTTCATGAGCAGGGAATCAAGGATTTTTCTGAAAAAGGACTGCAGTCCTATCTTGATAATCAGAAAAATGAGTATTTCAAATCAACGAAAAGCGAAAGCAAAGACTGGATTTCAGATATCTCCTATGCCCAAAGCTGGTACACCAACTCCTCTATGGATTTAATCTCCAATGAAAATGATTATATGCATATCGGATATGTATGGAGTTCATATGAAGGAGGAGCCCATGATAATTTCGGATTTTCAGAAAGAGTTTTTGATCTTAAAAACAATAGAAAACTGGAGCTGAAAGACGTAACTTCCATGCCGAAAGCTAAACTGGAAGCGCTGTTGATGAAGAATCTTAATAAAGTTAAAAGCGGAACAACAGATGCTGAAGGAGAAGTGAAAAACTCAGATATGCTGTTGGTAGAAGTTATTCCGGCTACGAATAATTTCTATTTTGATCAGAAGAATCTGTACTTCCATTACAGCCCGTACGAAATTGCAGCTTTTGCAGCAGGAGACATTGTTATTCCTGTTTCATGGGATGAATTGAAAGGAACTCTGAATACAGAATTTAAAGAAAGAATGAAAATAAAGTAAATTAATGCTTCCGGATCAGGAAGCATTTTCTATTTTTGCGGTAATGGAAAAAGCAGCTTTTATCATTAATCCTTTTTCGGCCAAAAAAAATTATCAGCCGTTTCTTGACGAACTTAAAAAAAAGGTTGACAACCCTTTGTATTACATCTCTGAATCTATTCCGGGGACAGATGATTTTATTAAGGCTAATTTTGACAATGTCGATATTTTTGTAGCCATAGGAGGCGATGGAACAATCTCTACCGTGGCGAGAAATCTTATTAATACGGATAAAATTCTGGCTATATTTCCCGCAGGATCGGGGAATGGTTTTTCCAATGAAACTAAATTCAATAAGAATCTGGATGAACTTCTGGAGAAAATTAAAGCCAAAGCATTCAGAAAGATTGATACTTTTACGGTGAATGACAGACTTTCGATCAACGTTTCAGGTACCGGATTCGACGGAAAAGTGGTAAAAGAGTTTGAAAAAACCACCCGCGGATTCAAAAATTACATCAAAGTGTCTCTGAAGACATTCTTTAATTATAAACCTATCAAGGTTAAGTTTACCGAAGAAGCTTATCAGCAGTACAACGGAAGATATCTGATGCTGAATATTGCCAACACCCGCCAATTCGGAAATAACGCTTACATTGCTCCCAATGCGAGTAAAAGTGACGGATTGGTTGATATGGTACTGGTGAAAAAATTTCCTCTGACCTATTCAGCTCTTTTTGCCTTCAGGATGTTTACTAAAAGACTGAAGGATGATGAATATGTTACCTACCTTCCCGTTTCGGAAATTTCATTCAAAGTAACCACCAAAAACTGGCATCTTGACGGAGAATTTAATAAAATAGAGTCACCGGTTCACGTGAAAGTGTTGCCTGCAAGTCTGAATATTTTAGTGTAAGGTAAAGAAAAGCCTTTGCATTTTTCCAACACCCAAATCCTTAAATCTCCAGCTTCTTCTCAATCTCAGCCGGATGATTCAGACAATATTGTAGCTGTTCCTTATCCAACTGCTTTTCCCAGTTGGCTACGACTACCGTGGCTACAGAATTTCCAACAACATTCGTTAAAGCCCTGCATTCGCTCATAAACTTGTCGATTCCCAGTATTAATGTCATTCCTGCAATAGGGATTTCGGGAACTACAGCCAATGTAGCGGCGAGAGTCACAAATCCGGCTCCTGTAACACCTGCAGCTCCTTTTGAACTTAGCATCGCTACCAAAAGCAACATTAATTGCTTTTCCAAAGAAAGATCAATATTCAGGGCCTGGGCAATAAATAGAGAAGCCAGCGTCATATAAATGTTGGTTCCATCCAGATTGAAAGAATATCCGGTAGGAACTACCAATCCCACAATGGCTCTCGAGCAGCCTGCCTTTTCCAGCTTTTCCATAATTCCCGGAAGCGCCGACTCGGAAGAGCTGGTTCCTAAAACCAGTAGAAGTTCCTCCTTCAGATAAAACATCAGTTTAAAAATACTGAATCCGTTGTACCATGCCACTGCTCCCAAGACCAATACCACGAAAAGAATAGAGGTAATATAGAAGGTTCCCACTAAAAATATCAGATTCAGGACCGAATGAAGACCATATTTTCCGATGGTAAATGCCATTGCCCCAAAAGCCCCGATGGGTGCCAGTTTCATCAGCATATGCACAATTTTGAAGATAGGAGTAGACAGATCCTGTAAAAAGTCGGTTACTTTCTGGCTTTTTTCTTTGGTTAAAACCAGAGCAACACCCATTAAGATAGCTACCAGAAGTACCTGAAGTATATTTTCACCGACAAGTGGACTGAAAAGCGTTTCAGGAATAATATTCATGATAAAACCTGTCAGCGTCGAATCATGAGCTTTTTGCTGATATTGAGAAACATCACCGGATAGAGTAGCAGGGTCGATATTTAAACCGTGTCCCGGCTGCAGAATATTTCCGACGATAAGTCCGATAATCAGAGCTAAAGTCGAAAATGTAAAGAAATAAATCATTGCTTTTACAGCAATACGGCCGACTTTTTTGAGATCGGTCATGTGAGCAATTCCCAAAGTCAGGGTAATAAAGATCACCGGAGCGATGATCATTTTCACCAGTTTGATGAATCCGTCGCCGAGTGGTTTCATTTTTTCACCTAATTCGGGATAAAACCTTCCTAAAAGGATACCCGCTATAATAGCGATAATGACTTGAAAATAAAGCTGATGATAAAATGGTTTCGATTTCAAAGGATTCTTTTTTAGATTTTGAAGACGGAAAATTAAGAATTTTTATCTTAAAACATGACGAAAGTCAGTTAAATTGATGATTTAGGAAAGGATGGAAGTAAGGAAGATGGGAGATGGGGTTCTGAAAGTTTTCAGTTTCGTTTTAAGTATTATAGTTGAATATATAGTTATAGAAATAAAAATGCTTCGACTCCGCTCAGCATGACAACTTAGATAAATACGTCATATCGACGAGAAGAGTCGAAGCATATTGTAATTAGAACAAAATTATTCTACTGCAACAGAATCATCCCCGCGGCCATCAGCCACAGCATGAATATTTCCATTGTCGTCCATCAGAATCAGTTCTGTTTTTCCGATGTATTTTATTTTTTCGATCACGTAATTTTTGCTTTTCAGGGCTGAGATCGTACTTTCGGGGAAATTGTTTTCTACCGTGATTTTTTCCGGAAGCCACTGATGATGAAATTTCGGTGCGTTCACGGAGATATTGGCATTAAGTTTAAAATCTACAACATTCACAATCGATTGATACACAGATGTAGGAATGGTAGTTCCCCCTGGAGTTCCCACCACCATATAAGGTTTTCCATTTTTAAGCAGGATCGTAGGAGTCATGGAAGAAAGCATTCTTTTGTTAGGCTGAATTGAATTGGCCTCTCCACCCACTGCTCCAAACATATTCGGAACTCCGGGTTTGATGGAAAAGTCGTCCATTTCATTATTTAAAAAGAATCCTGCACCCGAAACCACGACTTTGCTTCCATAATATCCGTTAAGAGTAGTGGTCACGGAAGCAGCGTTTCCGTCTTTATCGATTACGGAAATATGGGTGGTTTGTGTAGATTCATTCGGTTGATTGATGATTTTTCCCACTTCAGCGCTTGGCGTTGCTTTATTGAAGCTGAAACTTTTCCATCTGCTTTTTAAGTAAGCATCAGAAGTCAGATAAGTGGTTTTGTCTTCAATGAAATCAGGGTCACCCATATATTCTGCCCTGTCTGCAAAAGCTCTTCTTTCGGCTTCTGCCATGATCTGTACGGCTTCTGTCGAATTTTGCTGGTATTTTTCCAGATTTTCGTATCCGGCCATAGTCAGCATTTGAGCAAGCAATACACCGCCACTGGAAGGCAGAGGCATGGTCACCACACGACTTCCTTTATAATCAAATTCCAAAGGTTTTCTTTCTGCCGCTTTATAATTTTTAAGATCTTCCAGAGTCATTATTCCGTTTCCTTTTTTCATTTCGGAAACCATAAGTTCAGCTGTTTTTCCTTCGTAAAATCCTTTGGCTCCCTGTTTTTGAATTAATTTAAGCGTGGCTGCCAGTTCTTTCTGTACCAGAAGATCACCTGCTTTCCATGGAGTGTCTTTTACGAATGGAATAGATGATGAGTTATGTTTCAGGAATTTTTCTCTGTGGGTATTCAGCATTTCAGCTTCCATTTCTGTGATGGCAAACCCTTTTTCGGCTAAATCAATAGCCGGCTGTATGATTTTGTCCATCGGGAGTTTACAGTATTTCAAAGTAGCATAAAAACCGGCGATACTTCCCGGTATTCCTACAGCAAGCCTCCCATATTGAGAAAGATCTGTATTGGCTTTACCGTTTTTGTCAACGTACATATCTCTGGATGCTTTTTTTGGAGCTGTTTCTCTATAATCCAGCGTAAATTTTTCACCATTATTTTTAACACCCACTAAAAAACCGCCACCGCCGATATTTCCGGCCTGAGGATAAACAACGGCAAGTGCATATTGGGTGGCAACAGCAGCATCATATGCATTTCCGCCCATCTTCATGATTTTGGCACCTGCTTCACTGGCCAGGGGATGTGCCGATACCACGGCACCTTTATTTTTTACTTTTACTTCTTTGATAATGTTGAAATCAGTGAACTGTGCCCAGTAAGCATGACCGGCAAACAGCACTGCTGCAATAAAAAACTTCTTCATAAGATTTTGTTTAGAACAAAAGTAGATAATTTTTTAATGTAAATGTTTGCTGGTTAAACAAATGGAATATCCACGTCCGCAGCTATTGATAGAGAAAAAGAAGATAAGGTCAGGTATTATTTGATGAATTTTTATTGAATGATGAATATGATTGATTTCTCTTACATATTATTTTTTCCTGACAGTTATGCAGAATCTGTTTTTAAGCACACCTTTATTATTATGATAAGCATGATTTTTTTACTTTTGTACAACTCTAAAAAAAATATCTAAAAATGGAATCCTATACGGAAAGAATATTGATTACAGGTGCTCTGGGACAGATCGGCACCGAACTGACAAACAGACTTGTTGAAATCCACGGAGCTGATAATGTAGTAGCATCAGGACTGGACAGATGGCAAAAGGGAATTACTGCTGCCGGACATTACGAAAGAATGGATGTTACCAATACACAGCTGGTAAGACAGGTGATCAAAGATTATGAGATCACTACAGTGTATCATCTGGCATCTCTTTTATCAGGAACTTCAGAAAAGCAGCCTATTTTCGCCTGGAAATTAAATCTTGAGCCTCTTCTTCATTTTTGTGAATTGGCAAAGGAAGGGCTTCTTAAAAAGATCTTCTGGCCGAGTTCTATCGCTGTATTCGGGAAAGGAATCCCAAAACATGATGTAGCGCAGGATGTGGTTTTAAATCCTACTACCGTGTATGGAATCTCCAAAATGGCGGGAGAAAAGTGGTGTGAATATTATTTTGACAAGCATGGAGTAGATGTGAGAAGTATCAGATACCCGGGACTTATTTCATGGAAAACACCTGCCGGAGGTGGGACTACAGATTACGCTGTTGAGATTTTTTACGAAGCTATCGAGGAAGGAAAATACACAAGTTTCATTTCTGAAGATACCGGAATGCCGATGCTTTATATGGATGACGCGATCAACGCAACATTGAAATTAATGGAAGCTCCGAAGGAAAGTCTTACCGTTCGTTCTTCTTATAATTTAGGAGGAATGTCATTTACGCCGAAAGAACTTGCCGAAGAAATCAAGAAAGAAATACCGGAATTTACGATCGATTACAAACCTGATTTCAGACAGGCGATTGCAGATTCATGGCCGGCATCCATCGACGATTCTGTAGCGAAAAAGGACTGGGGACTGACGTATGATTTCGGAATTTCTGAAATGTCGAAGGACATGATCAAGAATCTTAAAGTAAAATTGAATAAAAACTAATTACTTAAAGTTAATGTTTAAATTATTTTTATTTTAACATCTGATTTGTAATTAATTATTAGTATTATCTAAAATTTAATTTAAATGATTTTATTGACTTTTAACATCTTAAATATAGAGGCTGAAGCCAAAAACAGCATGCAGATTTCTGATGAAGAAAGACTGAAGATCACAGAAGATAACACCAAAGCTATTCTTCGGATTTTAGATATTCATGATATCAAAGCCAGTTTTTTTGTGGAGATTTCCATCGCAGAAAAACTGCAGAATTTAATAAAAGCAATTTCATCCAAAGGGCATGAAATTGCTTTTTATAATTTCAATTCAAATCTTCAGGAAATTGAAGAAGTGAAAAAAAATATTCAGGATCTTCTGGAAAAACAGATCAGAGGAATCCGGCAGAAAGATTGTAAGTTGCCTCAGGAAAATCTGAAATCGTTGGAGTTTAATTATGTCTCCAATATCGATAATGCGGATGTTCTTTTTCCGTTCAAACGACTGAAAAGAGATACCGAGATTAATGAGGAAGACGGACTGAGTATTGTACCGGAAAGTATCTCACCATACAGTCAGCTTCCGTATAATGATTTCGTGTTTCAGATCCTTCCAATGAACTATTATCAGAGTATGGTTTTTGAAACGCTGAAGAATGACGATTTTGTTTTGATCTATCTTAACTCCTGGCAATTCACCGACTTTAAAAAATACCGGTTTGACATTCCGTTTTACAGAAGCCTTTTCTCAGGAAAGAAAATGGAAGACAAACTCGATGCCCTTCTTACCTGGATCAATGAGCATGATATGGCGACTTCGCGGATGAAGGATTATATTTTTTAGGTAGCAGGTTGTAGGGATTAGGGAGTGTGCAGAAGGTTGAAGCTATGGTTTTTTGATGCGTGAGAACCAAGAGCCAGGAATCAAGATGTAAGATATCAGACATCAGACGACAACTCATTAATTTAATTACTACAAACCAGTAAACGTTATTTTCGACTAGCAACTAGCAACTAGCAACTAGCAACTAGCAACTAGCAACCAGCAACTGATAACCTTCTTTCTACCTCATTTAGTCTAAAGCCCTCAGACTCTCAAACCCTCTCACTCTCAAACTCAAAACTAACTCAGCTCAAACAAAGTAATTTCCGGCAATACCCCAACTCTTCCCGGATAGCCCAGAACACCGAAGCCTCTGTTGACATACAGCATTTTCCCTTCACTTTCGTAAAGATCGGCCCATTTTGGGTAACGGTATTGAACAGGAGACCATTTCACGTTTTTCAGATCTAAACCGAACTGCATTCCATGGGTGTGTCCCGAAAGGGTCAGGTGAATGTTTCCCGGGTGTTTTTTAACTACGTAATCGAAATGAGTAGGGTCGTGGCTCATCAGGATTTTTGGAGCCGATTCCGGCACGCCTTTTAAAGCATCGTCAATCTTTCCGAATTGAGGGAATGGTTTCAATCCCCAGTTTTCAACGCCGAGGATATATAATTTTTCTCCGTTTCTCTCGATCACTCTGTGTTCGTTCCTCAGCATATCAAAGCCAGCCTGTCTTTCATAGTCGATAAGTGTGTCGAGGTTTTTCTTTTTGGCATCAAGGGAAGTCCATGTTACGTAGTCGCCGTAATCGTGGTTTCCAAGCACTGCGAACTTACCGTCTTTGGCTTTTATCTTTGAAAATAGCGGAATGAACGGTTTGAATTCATCAGAAATATTATTCACCATATCCCCGGTAAAAAGGACGAGATCAGGATTCTGTTCATTGATCAGGTCAATGGCGTGCTGAAGTTTGGATGGATCTGAAAAACTTCCGCTGTGGACGTCAGAGATCTGAATCACCTTATAGCCTTCAAAATTTTTCGAAAGACCTGGAATTTTCATCTTTATTCTTCGTACAGTATGTCTGTATTTTCCGAAAGTAATGCCATCGATGAAAAGAGCAGAAAGAACGCCTCCAAGGCCTAGTCCAACAATACTCAGGAATTTCCTCCTTTCAGGGAAGAAGTTTTCTCTCGGCTGCGTTAATCCGATTAAATATCCTCCGGTTCTAAAAATATCATCAATTAATAAAAACAGAACCACAAAGATTTTGGGCAGTATAAAGATCAGGAATAGTGAAATTGTGATCTGGACTCTAACGGAGCTTTTATCTGATCTTTGGAAATGAGTAAGTTCATAGGCGAAAATCCCGTAAACGGTCAAAGATACAACCCAATACCCAAGCCTGATCCAGAAATTATCTGTTAATGTTCTTATAGCCTGATAGATATAAGCTTCCAGAGCCAGAAAGATAGCGGCAATGATCAAAAAATTTCTCTGCATGATAAATCTAAAAAAAGCACAAAGAATACGTTTCCCTGTGCTTTATATTTTTTTGTTAATTAAATATATTAAGGAAATCTGTAAACGATAGCATTGATGTTCATTCCGGCACCTACCGAAGTCATCACAATGTTACCTTTATCTTTAAACGTTTGACCTGCCATTTTTCCTTTAATTATTAAATCATACATGGTAGGAATCGTTGCTACAGATGTATTTCCAAGGTCCTGAATGGTCATAGGAGAGATCGCATGGTCGTAATCTTTCACATCATACAGCTTGTGAAGTCTTTCGATCATCGCATAATCCATTTTTGCATTCGCCTGGTGGATAAGAATTTTATCAATATTTTCGATAGAGAGTCCTGCATCTTCAATGGTTTCCTTGATGGCTGAAGGAACATTCTTAAGGGCGTACTCATAAATCTTTCTTCCCTGCATTCTTACGTAAAGACGTCTCTGATCTACGTTTGCATTAATGGAAGAAGCATTTTCAAGATAACACAGTTCCGGACCGTTGTCACAGATGGTGTTGTGCGCGATGATACCTACATTTTCTTCATCAGTAGCCTGTACAACCACTGCACCGGCACCGTCAGCAAAAATCATTCTGTTTCTGTCATGCGGATCCGTAACACGGCTTAGTGTTTCTGCACCAATCACAAGAATGGTTTTGGCCGCTTTTGCCTTGATAAGGTTGTCTGCAAGGATCATGGCTTCCACCCATCCCGGACATCCGAAGATCATATCATAAGTGATGCATTTTCTGTTCTTAATGCCCAGCTTATTTTTCACTCTTGCTGCCATATTAGGCATGAAATTCACGTATCCGTCTACAGTAACTTCTCCGAAGTTGCTTGCATAAATGATGTAGTCAAGGTCTTCGCCATCTATTTTCGCATCCTCCAGGGCTGCTTTTGCAGCTTCAGAACCGATCTGTGAGTTGGAAAGATCGTCTTCAATAAATCTTCTGTTTTCTATTTCTGTGATTTCTACAAACTTCGCGATGGTTTCTTCTGCAGGTTTTTCAATCTTAACTCCGTCTTCAGTGTAGAACTCAGAATCCATGAAATAATCTCTACCAATAACTCTGTTAGGAATATAGGATCCGGAACCAATAATGATCGTATTCGGCATTCGTTTATATGATTTTTTAAAGATGCAAAGTTAATAATTAATATTAATAACGGAGAATTAAAAATATTATTAAATTTGCAAAAATTGTACTTTACAATCGTATGAAAAACAACTCGTCTTTAAAAGGCTTACTTATTGCAGCTGTGGTGTTTATCGTTGCCTTTGGGGTCTACTTCTTTTTTTTAGCCAAGAAAAATTATTTTATAGTAGACAACCCTACACCCGATACTTATTATTTTAAGATCAATAACGGTTCTGAGGGAATAATTTCAGCGGGACAGTTTGTTCACGTGGATATCAAAAAAGGAAAAAACTCGATCCAGGTTTTCGACAAAAATAAAAAAATGCTCTATGATTCTGCATTTGAAGTAAATAAGATTCGTGGGCTGATCAACATCGCTCATCAGGATTATTATATTAATGATCAATATTATGGATACAATCTTAAAAAAGATTCATTACTTTTGGCCCTGGACAAAATCACAATAGACGGAAAAGATTATTTCGGAGGAGCGAGACGCTTCAACAAGCTTTATACTGAAGATTTTTATTACAATGTGGATGAAGATTACGACAAAGTGATCAAAAACATTCAGCAGGTGGAATCGAGATCAAAGATTTTCAGAAAGCAGGATTTCCTAAATTATTACAAAGAATATTACAAGTTTTAAGTTTTGACAAAAGATATTACCAAAGTTACTCCCTACAATTCTGAGGCTACCAAAAAAAGCCAGGTAGAGGATATGTTCGACAATATTGCACCGAAGTACGACCTTCTGAATCATGTTTTATCTATGAAAATAGATGTTTTATGGAGGAATAAATTGGTGAAAATGATGAAAAAAGACAATCCGCAGGAAGTGCTGGATGTGGCTACAGGAACGGGAGATTTAGCAATCACGATTGAAAAAGGAACCGATGCAAAAGTAATTGGTTTAGATTTATCACAACAAATGCTGAATGTTGGCGTTATTAAAATAAAAAAACTTAAATTAGACGGCAAAATTTCCATGCAAAAAGGAGATGCAGAAAATTTACCTTTCGAGGACAATAGATTCGATGCTGTTTCCGTTGCATTTGGAGTAAGGAATTTTGAAAACCTTACCAAAGGTTTGGCAGAATTAAGAAGAGTAGTTAAAGATAACAAGAGTGTTTATATACTGGAGTTTTCAAAGGTTGAGGGGTTCTTAGGTCCATTTTATATGTTTTATTTCAAAAACATATTACCTGCCATCGGCAGACTGGTTTCCAAAGATAATAGGGCGTATACATACCTTCCGGATTCTGTAAATGCTTTTCCTTTCGGGGAAAAGATGAAGCAAATTCTTTTAGATACAGGATTTAAGAAAGTAGAATATAAAAAGCTAAGTTTAGGTATAGCCACAATTTATAAAGCAACAAAGTAACCTATGAATAAATTTCTATTAAGAGCACTGGTTTTAGCCTCAGTTAATATTGCAGTTTTTGCAGATGCGCAATTCAGAACCCGAAACAGAATGGATAAGTTGGAAGACTTTGACGAGCAGAAATTCAGTTGGGGTTTTTATTTGAACGGCAACAGGCTAGACTACCGTATCGTCCTTCATCCAAGATATGGTGCGGAAGGTAATCAGAATCTTGTTAAATCCAGAGAAAGCTACAGTTTCGGGGCCGGTTTAATCGCCAAGTGGAGACTGAATGATCATTTGGACTTAAGATTGGAGCCAGGCTTGCAATTTGCTCAAAGGCAGTTAATTTTTAACACCCAGTCCAATGACCAGTATGCTGCCGGAACATTGACTAACCCACCTTTTTTCCCAATTGCTTTAACTGAAAAAGATAAAGTAAGAGAAATTAAATCCACTTTGGTAGATATCCCTGTACTATTGGAACTTCACGGTAACAGATGGTACAATTCAAGACCCTATATTGCAGGAGGGGTGAACTATATAGTAAACCTTCAGTCCAATTCAGATTCTGAAGATGACAACATGCAGCAGGTTTTCAGATCCACTACGCATAATTTTGCATGGTCAGCTGAAATGGGGATCCAGTTTTATTTCAATAAATTCAAACTGACACCGGCCATCAGAGGAACATTCTTTATGAATAACGAGAAAGTAGCGGATAATGCAACTACACCTCCATACTGGGCGACGGCAATGTCTACGCTTCAGACAAGAGCAGTGATGTTTGTTCTGAAATTCGAATAAGAAAATATACATTAAAAATACAAAAGGAGGTGCATCTGCATCTCCTTTTTTCGTATCAAATCAAAATATAGAGACATTTATTTTTGTTACTGTTATTATTTTTTTATTTTTGTTGCTAGTTAGAATATACAAAACCTGAAATGCTTCAAGATTTAGAAAACAATTTTTCAGAATTAGAGAGAAAGATTTTCCTTTTACAAAAGAATTATAAAAATCTTACTGAAAGATTATCAGACTTGACTGTGGAGCATGAAGAACTGAAAACGAAATATGATGAGGAAAGAAGAAGAAATCAGGTATTAGCAGAAGAACAAAAAAATATAAAACTTTATTCAGCAATATCAGGGAATCCTGAACACAACAGATTAATGAAAAACCATATCAACAGATTGGTAAAAGAAATTGATTTCTGTATTGCGCAGCTTCAAAACAGTGGATTATAATGGAGGTAAGAAGAATAACCATCAACATTGCAGGAAGGGTATATCCGCTGAACGTGCCGGCCGCAGAGGAGGAAACTTTGCGTAAGGTTGGAAAGCAGATCGAAAATATGATTAAAGATTTTGAACAGAACTTCGATGTCAGAGACAAACAGGATGCTTTGGCGATGTGTGCCCTTAAACTGGGAACCAACGCAGAGGTAGTTTCTCTGAACTACGAAAAAAATATAAATTCTACCAACGAAAGATTAGTGCAGATTAATCAGTCGTTGAATGAAATCGGGAAATAGAATTCTTTTCCCGCAAAACTGCCTACAATAATTCTAACACATTTAAGGTAAACTCAACGCTAAACAATTACCGAGCAAATGTCCGCTGAATGGCGTGCCGGGTCTCCCGGATTACAGACAGAGGAAATCAGTTCAAATCGTGTTGATTAGGAGTTTACTCTCAATCCCTGAATTGTTGTAGGTTTTTTTTATTTAGATAAGTGTAAGACAATTAAAACTCAATATATATTATGACAACAGCCATTATAGTCGGCGTTATTTGCTTAGTTATTGGCGCAGTGATAGGGATTCTTTTCTCTAAGAGCTCGCTGAATACCAAGGCAAAATTTATTGTAGATGATGCAAAGAAAAATGCCGAAAACCTTATAGAAAAAGCAAATGTTCAAGCTGAATCCATAAAGAAAGAGAAGAACCTACAGGCCAAAGAAAAATTTTTGGAACTGAAATCTCAGCATGATGCGGATATTCAATCCCGTGAGAAAAAAATGCAGGAGGTTGAAAAAAGAACCAAAGACAAAGAACATAAGCTTAACGACGAGCTTAGCAAGACAGGAAAACTTGAAAAAGACCTTGACAAGCAGATTGCAGATTACGCTAAGAAAAATGAAATCTTAGATAGAAAGCAGCAGGAACTTGAAGTGGCGACCACTAAAAAAGTGGAGATCCTGGAGAAAATTGCGAACTATACTGCAGAAGAAGCTAAAGCAGAATTGGTAGAAACCATGAAGGCAGAAGCTAAAACAAGAGCTCAGGCACACGTTCAGAGCATTATGGAGGAAGCACAGCTGAATGCTAAGAACGAAGCTAGAAAAATAGTTGTTCAGACCATTCAGAGAATTGGTACAGAACAGGCCATTGAAAATTCAGTATCTGTTTTCAATATTGAATCAGACGAAGTAAAAGGTAGAATCATTGGTAGAGAAGGTAGAAACATCCGTGCTTTGGAAGCAATGACGGGCGTGGAAATTATCGTTGATGATACTCCGGAAGCTATTCTTCTTTCGTGTTTTGACCCGGTAAGAAGAGAGATCGCAAGATTATCCCTACACAGATTGGTGACGGACGGAAGAATCCACCCGGCAAGAATCGAAGAAGTAGTAGAAAAAACAAAAAAACAGATCGAAGAAGAGATCATTGAAGTTGGAAAAAGAACGATTATTGATTTAGGAATCCACGGATTACACCCGGAACTGATCAAAATCGTAGGTAGAATGAAATACCGTTCTTCTTACGGACAGAACTTACTACAGCACTCTAGAGAAGTAGCGAACATCGCTGCAACGATGGCTGCTGAATTAGGACTGAACGTAAAACTAGCGAAAAGAGCAGGTCTTCTACACGATATCGGTAAAGTTCCTGAGCAGGAGTCTGAACTTCCTCACGCTTTACTGGGAATGCAGTGGGCTGAAAAGTATGGTGAAAATGCAGAAGTCGTTAACGCAATCGGAGCTCACCACGACGAAATTGAAATGAAGTCATTATTATCACCGATCATTCAGGTAGCTGATGCCATCTCAGGAGCAAGACCGGGCGCAAGAAGACAGGTCCTTGAATCTTATATCCAGAGACTGAAAGATCTTGAATCCGCAGCATTAAGTTTCGATGGCGTATCAAGCGCTTATGCGATCCAGGCGGGTAGAGAACTGAGAGTAATGGTAGAAAGCGGAAAAGTAAATGATGAAGTAGCGAACCAGCTTTCTTACGACATCTCTGAAAAGATCCAGAATGAGCTGACCTATCCGGGACAGGTAAAAGTAACGGTAATCAGAGAAACAAGAGCTGTGAATATTGCAAGATAATAACAGATAAAGATATTGTATAAAAACCTTTCAAGAAATTGAAAGGTTTTTTATTTTTATCAAAACTTAAAAATGCAAGAACTGTCCTTGTCTTCAAAACTGAAGTACATCTTTTCAATCCCCGTTATCATTTCCGCTCTGGGCTATTTCGTAGACATCTATGACCTCCTTTTATTCGGTATCGTAAGAATCCCAAGTTTAAAAGCTTTAGGCTTAAATCCCGACGCTGACGGAACCTTTATTCTCAACTGCCAGATGGTAGGGCTACTTATCGGGGGCGTGTTCTGGGGAATTTTTGGAGACAAAAAAGGAAGGCTTTCTGTACTTTTCGGATCCATCCTGGTATATTCCCTAGCGAATATAGCCTGTGGATTCCTGCCTTACTTCCCGAAAGAGCATCTCGTGTACCAATATGCGGGTTTAAGATTTATTGCCGGAATAGGACTCGCCGGAGAGCTGGGAGCCGGAATTACCCTAGTTTCTGAAAGCCTCCCGAAGAGTTTAAGAGCTATCGGAACTTCCGTAGTAGCGGGATTTGGACTAATGGGTGCTGTTGTGGCACAGCTTACTGTAGAACTGGCCGGTGGCTGGAATATTTCCTACATCATCGGAGGGATTATGGGAATTATGCTGCTGCTGTTGAGAATAAGCGTTTCAGAATCCGGTATTTATAAAAATATCGTTCATAAAAGTGTCTCAAAAGGAAATTTTCTCTCCTTCTTTACCAATAAAGACCGCCTGACCAGATATCTCAAATGCATTGCCGTAGGATTGCCTACCTGGTATTGTATAGGGATTCTTGCTGTTTTAGCCAATCAGTTTGCCCCTGAATTAGGCATTAAGGATCTGAATCCCGGAAAAGCCATTATGTGGGCATATATAGGCATTTCTGTCGGTGATCTGATGAGCGGTTTTATTTCCCATGCTTTGAAATCCCGGAAGATGGCTATTTTTTATATGCTGCTGTTCACTATAATCGGTGTGGCGATCATGTTGTTTGGGAATACCAATACAGAAACGAAATATTATATGTTCTGTGTCTGGCTGGGCTTGGGTACCGGATATTGGGCGATGTTTGTGACTCTTGCTGCAGAACAGTTTGGCACAAATATCAGAAATACGGCAACCACTACCGTTCCCAATATGGTAAGAGGTCTGGTGCCGGTGATGATCCTGGCGTTTGATCTGTTGAAAAATAATTTCACGGTGATCATCAGTGCGGCAGTTGTTGGAATTGTTGTTTTTGGACTTGCGTTTTATTCGGCACTTACGATTTCCGAAACGCATAATAAAGATCTTGAATTTGTAGAATAATTTATTTTAATTATTAGATATAATTTAAAATTATACTTATTGTTTTATTATTTATATAATAAAATAAATTTATTATTATTATTTATTTGATTTATTGAATTAATCAATGTGAATTTTGTTTATTTAGATTTGTATTTGTTTAGTTTTGAGATGTACAAAATAAATATCTAATCTTATAAAAAAAATTATTATGAAAAATGCAAAAAAACTTCAAAAAGAAGATTTGAAAAACATTAAAGGAGGAGGTAAAGCTCCGGATTTATCTAAATGTTTTTGTATTTGTGGTACGCTGCATGGTCCTGCATATTGTGACGCATATGTTATATGCAATTAGCGGATATTTTTTTAAAAGGAGTATTAGTTATTAGAAACTTTTTAATCAAAGACCTTTCGATCATCGAGAGGTCTTTATTTTTAATAAAACTTAAAAAGCAGGTATGCTTGTAATTGTCAACAAATAAATTTATGTAGCTTCTTCATTAAATGAGCGAATTAACATTTTGTTGTGCTTTAAATAATTATTATTTACTTATTTTTGAAATAAATCAGATTTAATTCTATTGTTTAATTAAAACCAAAACATCATGTCACAGGAAATTTTAAAAAAAGCAAAAAAGTTAAAAAAGGATGATCTTAAAAACATCGTAGGAGGTGTGCAAGAAGCAACCACTCCGGATCTTTCAAAATGTGGTTGCAGCTGTACGGGAGCAGTAACAGGTCCGTCATATTGTGTAAAGTATAAAAAATGTTTGCAGGTAATAACCTGTTAATAAAAAGAATCAGTAAAACCTTTCGAGTAATTGAAAGGTTTTTTTTTATTAAAGTTTAAGAGTCCTGGAAACATTTCACAACATCTTTCAAAAAATTAGGTTGTCTACCGGGCGGTTGGTAATACAGCTGTTTAAAATAGCCGGATAATATAACTGTTTAAGAAATATTAGAGATCAATATTTCGTTTATAATGTAATAAATACAATGGTATCAGGGAATTATTGAAAATTTATTTAAATTATGTTGCGAATAATTAATATTTGTTTAACTTTGGAGGGTAACAAAACTATATTGTTTAACCCCAAACCAAATCACGTAACACTATGAAAAATGCTAAGAAATTAAGAAAAGCAGACCTGAAGAACATTATCGGAGGAATCAGCGGAAAACCTGATTTATCACTTTGCGGATGCAGTTGTTCTGGTTCTGTAACCGGACCTTGGTATTGCGTACAGCACATCGCTTGTACACAAGGATACAACTGTGGTGAGTCTGCTATTTAAGACATCAGTTCAGTAAGAAAACTAAACATTTCCACATTTAATACGCAAAAGCCTTTTGGGACCTTCCAAAAGGTTTTTGTCATTTAAAAACTAGGGTAGAAATGGCTTAAAAACAAATTTATTTTGTACAATAATGTTTCATATCGGCCTTCCAGCCTTGAATTTTTGGTTCATTTTATTTCAAAACAAAGAATTAGAAAAGTTTTCATCAATTAGGTTATTTAAAAATTTGTACGGTAAGTAATAGACATAAACATCTGTGAAAATCTGTGGTTTAAAAAAAACACAAAAGAGAACTAAAAAAATCAGTTGATAATATAAAGCAAACTCCCCACACTTATCGTAATCCATAAAATAACAGCCACAGCCAGCGGCTTAATTCCTATCGTTTTTAAAGTCCGGATCGAAAGAGTAGAACCTATAAAGAATAAAGTAAGATTCAGACCCGATTTTGCCACGGCAGTGACAGAACTGCTCAGACCATCAAAAACCGGAAAATAAGTGTTTAAAAGAATAGCTAAAATAAACCATCCTATAAACCACGGGATTTTAATTTTCGATTCTTTGTTTTTAAAAATAAACATCGTGATCACAGAAACCGGAATAATCCATAAAGCACGGGCCAGTTTCACTGTTGTGGCTATTTTTAAAGCCTCATTTCCATATTTGCCGGCTGCACCCACTACAGAACTGGTGTCATGAATGCCCACTGCACACCACAGTCCGAACTGTTCCTGAGAAAGGTGCAGTATATGCCCGATAGCCGGATAAATAAACAGTGCGACAGAATTCAATGTGAAAATAATAGCAAGGCCTAAGGAAATTTCCTTCGTACCCGGCTTGATTATAGGAGAAACAGCTGCAATAGCACTTCCGCCGCAGATCGCAGTTCCGGCAGAAATCAGATAAGAAAGCTTTTTCTCAAGCTTAAATACCTTTCCTAAAATATATCCCAGAACCATTACCGTAAAAATACTGACAACCGTTAAAAAAAATCCTGTCTTTCCAGCCTGGAGCGCTTCATTCAGTTTGAGCCCAAAACCCAATCCTACAATAGAGATCTGAAGCAGCAGATGAATATATTTGTGCAAATGCTTTTCAAACGGATTACCAATGAGAACTGCCAGACCAAAACCTACAGCCAGAGCTATCGGAGAAGAGACTAACGGGGTAAGGCATACAGCACTGAGTATAATAAAAATAGTTTTTCGGATCATTTCATTTTGGATAAGCTCTTTCATATGATAAGTTTTGAAATCAGACTCCAAAATTCCGAAATATAGTATTACAAAGTAAATCGTATTTTATTATGATGGATAACTTTTGGTTATGAGTTATGGGTTATGAGTTATGAGTTATGAGTTATGAGTTATGAGTTGCGGGTTTCGAGTTGGGAGAGTTTGAAAGTGGGAGGGGTTTGAGTAAATGATTTGGAAGAGGGTTGCCAGTTGCGGGTTGCAGGTTCGTAGTAATTAAGCTAATGGATAATCGTCTCATGCTTGATATCTATCACCTGAAATCTGACGTCTGGTATCTGATGTCCAGATGTCTTGATTCTTGGCTCTTACAAAAAACCATCCTTTCAAACTGCGTCACCAACCCTAATCCCAACCCTAATCCCAATCCCTAATCCCTAATCCCTACTACCTACCTAACTCCTCACAAACTTCAGAAATAGTCTAATCACGTCCGACTGTTCTCCTTTCGGAAGAATAAAGTGGAAATTTCTTTCAATACTGAAATTCCTGATATCTACGATGGTGAGGGTGTTGTTTTTTAATTCATTTAAAATGGTACTGATCGACAGAAATGCCATGCAATCCGAATGTAAGAGATAATTTTTGATGCTTTCGCTGCTTCCCAGCTGCATAACCGTGTGGAGTTCTTCGATGTTGATTCCTTTTTCCTTTAATCGGTTCTGGATAAATTCCTGGGTCCCGGAGCCCTGTTCCCGGAAAATCAGGTTTAAATCGTAAAGGTCTTTTAAATTCAAGGTTTTCTGAGCCAGCGGATGATTGGCCTTTGCGGTAAGCACAATTTCATCAGCTTTAAAGATTTTATAATCAAAAAAAGACGACTGAGATTCCCCTTCGATAATTCCGAGATCTATTTTCCCTTCTTTTAAAAGGTCGGAAATAATTTCGGTATTATGGGCGATCAGTTCGATCTTAATGTCTCTATAATACATATTAAATTTGGCCAGAATTTCCGGCAAAACATATTGTGCAACGCTGGTGCTGGCTCCGATAATCAGTTTTCCTTTGTGTTTTTCATTCACCTGACTGATCTCAAATTCCAGATCACGGTAAAGATTCCGGATCTTTTCTGCGTATTCATACAAAATTCTTCCACTTTGGGTAAGGTGTACAGAAGTTCCTTTTCGGTCAAACAGTTTTGTACCCAATTGACTTTCAATTTCTTTAATGTGTTTGGTCACAGCAGGTTGGGAAATATAAAGTTCCTCCGCAGCTTTTGTGAAGCTCAGTCTTGAGGCAGCGGTATGGAAAACTTTTAATCTATAGTCAAACATGGGTGGGAGCTTGTGATAACAAATTTAGTGAAATTATACGGGTTGGGGAGTTTGAGAGTGGGAGGGTTTGAGGGTTGGAAATTGCCAGGGTTGGAGAGTTTGAGTTGTATGGAGTTTTAGGAAGAAAAAAGCAAGAGTAAAGAATTAAGATTCTAGATGTCAGACATCAGATATCAGACAATGATTCATTAAATTAATTACTGTGAACCAGCAACTTGCAGCCAATCAACAACCGTAACTCTCATACTCTAAAACCCTCCAACTCCAACTCTCCTACAAATCCGAAAAAGACCTGCCTCCATCACTGTCATACCTCCGGTTTTTAGCTTCACCGATCTTTTGTTTTGAATAAATACTGTTGTGGCCGGAAAGTAAATAGGAAACGATACATGCGATAGCGATATAAACGCCGGATTCTGCTCCGAACAGCTCAATTCCCATCAGCATACAAGCCAGTGGAGTATTGGTAGCTCCGGCAAATACAGCCACAAAACCCATTCCTGCCAGCAAGCCAAACGGCAACGGAATAAACAGAGATAATGCGCTGCCGAGCGTGGCTCCGATGAAAAATAATGGAGTGACTTCGCCGCCTTTAAACCCTGCAGAAAGGGTAACGATCGTAAAGATCATTTTTAAAGCAAAATCGCAGAACGGAAGCTGTTGTTTAAAAGATTCCAGAATGACGGGAATTCCCAGTCCGATGTATCTTGTGGTTCCCATCGCAAAAACTGCCAGAGCAACAATAATCCCACCAACGATGGGGCGAAACGGAGGATATTTAATCTTAGATTTAAAAACAGAACCTGTCCAGTGAATCATTCTGCTGAATCCTGCTGCACAGATTCCAAAGGCAATTCCGGCGACAACACTGTATAAAATGGGCAGAAATTCAAGTTTCGGAATAAGATCTATATGATAATGGGTATGTTTGACATTCCAGAAATTAGTAGTCAAATCTGCGAGAATAGCCGAAGCAAAAGCCGGGAAAATAGCGTTATACCGTATTCTTCCGATCAGGAAAACTTCGAGTGCAAAAACAGCTCCGGCCAATGGTGTTCCGAAAACAGATCCGAAGCCTGCAGCGATTGCGGCAATAAGGAGAATTTTTCTTTCATTTTTGTCAAGTTTAAAGGGCCTGCTGAGCTGGTCTGCAATAGCTCCTGCCATCTGGAGGGCTGTTCCCTCACGACCGGCCGAACCTCCGAAAAAATGGGTAACAATCGTTCCTAAATAAACAAATGGAGCCATTTTAAAAGGAATAATCTCTTTCGGATCATGAATATTGTCGATGAGCAGATTGTTTCCCGCCTCTACGTCTTTTCCGTAATAGTGGTATAGAAGTCCAATGAGAAAACCGGCAACAGGAAGCAAGGCAATGAGCCAGATATGACTTTCTCTGAATTGGGTAGCCCACTCCAGGGACTGTAAAAATCCTGCAGAAGCCGTTCCGGCTAAACCACCAATAATCATACTGATGCACAGCCACTTTAAAATATAGGGCAGGGCAGGGTATTTTCTGAAAAATAATTGGGTATGAAAAACTGCTTTTCTATGAAGGGGCCGTTGTTTTTTTGACATAATAATCCTGATCAGTTATTGGTTAATAATCTCTTAATCAGGCGTCATCAGCTTCTGTAAAGCGGTTGGGTAAGGAAGAGCACCATTTCCTTTTGTGATGCAAATATAGAAATAAGAATTTATTTTCAAAATACTTATTTTTTGTAATGAACAGCTTTGTCTGCTTCTATGGGGTTGTTGTATTTTCTGATTACCTCCTGCATATTTTTAGTTTGGGTATTCAGTTCATCTACTGTGTGAATTTCTTTTCCGTTGATATTAATCTTTAGGTTATTATTCGATTTGTTGAAATTGTTTCTTTCAAATGCAAAAGGATCATTATAAAAATCCATTATAAGTTTGTTCTTCTGCTTTTCATTAATCGGTACCGCTTTATTTCCGAAATTGGATTCTACAAAATTGTCCGTAGAATAAATATCAGGGAGTTTCTGGCTTTTAACCAGATGATAGATGAAATTTTTCGTGGAATCGGAAAGTTCAAAAATCAGCCCAGGAAGTCCCCGGAATTTGTAGGGCCCTTCATTAAAAGGAATATCCTTGCAAAACCAGGCTGTCCATGTCCTGCCACCAAAATGGGTGGATGCTTTTTGAAGGGTATAATTTTCTACTTTCTTTGTTTCATCCGAAATAACCCAGCTGATCTTGTCTGTTGTTTTAAAAGAATAATATCCTTCCTTAATTGCAATATAATTTTCGTTGTCAAAAGTATTGATCTTTCTTTTCACCACCTGTCCGGACATATCGGTATGGCTATTGTTGGTGCCGAATTTTGTATTAATGGAGTCTGTTACGGCTAAATTCTGACCATAAAATTTTACCTCTTTGGGACTTATATCCAGAAGCATATTCAGTTTTTCATAACCGGTTTCCGTAGAATCCATTTTATATTGTAACTCATAAATGAATCTATGGGTCTGAGATTGAACGAATGCCAAACAAAAAAGAGCAGATAGTGCAAAAATACTTTTCATACAGCGATTATTTATGGGAAAAGGTGGTGTAATCAAGTCTATAAGAACGGTTTCATTTCATCCTCAATCTGCGTTCTGAGATCCATCAGGCGTTTCGCATAGCGTTCCTGCTGTTTTTCTTCCTCAGTTTCAGGGACCCATGCAGGGACCGGAAGTTTTTTGCCGTTTTCATCTACCGCAACAAAAACAATGATACAGTGGGTCTTTTTATCGAAAGTAGGCTGTTTCAGATTTCTTGAAAAAACATTGATCGAAATATGCATGCTCGATTTTCCGGTATAAATCACCTGGGCATCCACTCTTACTACTTCCCCGATTTTGATGGGTTCATAGAAGCGTATCCCGCCTACATAAACGGTTACGGAATAATTTCCGCTCCATGTCGTGGCACATGCATAACCTGCCTGATCGATCCATTTCATGACGCTTCCTCCATGTACATTTCCTCCATAATTCACGTCTGAAGGCTCCGAAATAAACTGAAAAGTGATGGGCTTGTTCTGCATCTTTATAAAATTTTAATAAAGTTATTTAATAATTTCCAGAATTTTAGATTAAATCCTACTTTTGAAAGGCGAAACTTCAATGATGAAGGAAATTTAACGAATAACAGATTTAAAAAATAACAATGAAGAAAGTATTCTATCTTAATACATGCGATACCTGCAGAAAAATTTTGGCACAATTTGACCTTACAGATTGGGAACTCCGTGAGATCAAAAAAGAACCCATTACCAAAGAAGAGCTGACAGCGATGTATAAAAAAACAAAATCATACGAAGCCTTGTTCAGCAAGAAATCTACCCAGATCAAATTAAGAGGGCTGGATGCAAAATCTCTTGAAGAAAAAGACTTCAAAGATCTGCTTCTTGATCATTATACCTTTTTAAAACGTCCGGTTTTTATAACGGATAGTGAAATATTTGTAGGAAATGATAAAAAGAATGTGGAGGCTTTAAGAGAATTCTTTGGAGTGAGTGAATGAGGTATCTGATTTCCATACTGATATTTACTTCATTCATTCTCTATGGACAAACGGTTTATAGAACACCTTCGGGTACAAAATATCATTTATCATCATGCAGAATGGTCAAAAATGTTTCTTCAGGTATGGAGGTAAGTAAAGCTGTGGAAACAGGACTTCAACCCTGTAAAATTTGTAATCCTCCCAAAGCATCGGTGTATGGCATAAGTTCCACTTCTAAAAAAGTAAATGGGACCAATAAGGGAAACCAGTGTCTGGGAAGAACTAAAGCAGGAACGAGATGTAAGCACTATACACGAATAGGAAATGATTATTGTTTTCAGCATGTGCCTAAATAGTAGTTTTATCATTATTTTGTGATTTATTTTTAATGGATTCATTATTAAATACTTATCTTTAATATCATCAAAAAATAAAATCATGAAAACAAGCTTTTTAAAAACAAAGAATCTTAAAAGATCAGCATTAAAAGAGATTAACGGAGGCGTAAGACCACCAATTGTTAACTGCTTTACTCTTTGCGGGCCGGGTGGCGGTGTTATTTCCAATACTCCGGGAGTTGGCGATGCCTGCAGTCCGGACAGAAAAGTTTGCTGTATCTGCTATTAATCACAAAAAAATAGGCTGTAATTTATTTTACAGCCTATTCTTTTTATATTTTTTGAACAATTATACGAAAGGAGCTTTCACTACTTTTGCAGGAATGTTCTTGTTTCTTACCTGAATAAAGATTTCAGAACCCAGTTTGAAATGAGGTTTGTTTACATAAGCAAGACCTAAACCGATCTTTTTCATTGGAGACTGTGTCCCTGAAGTTACTTTTCCGATTACATTTCCTTCTGCATCCACTACAGGATAATCATGTCTTGGAACCCCTTTGTCCTGAAGTTCAAAGCCTACAAGCTTTCTCGTAACGCCTTCTTCTTTCTGTTTTGCAAAGGTCTCTTTAGAAACAAAATCTTTATCGAATTTAGTAATCCATCCCAATCCTGCTTCAATAGGAGAAGTTGTATCATCAATATCATTTCCGTAAAGACAGAACCCTTTTTCCAATCTTAAAGTATCTCTTGCAGCAAGACCGGCAGGAACGATTCCTTCAGCTTCACCTGCATTGATGATGGCATCCCAAAGCTCAACAGCATTTTCGTTGTTGAAATAGATCTCAAATCCACCGCTTCCAGTATATCCTGTGTTCGAAATGATCACGTTATTTACACCTGCAACGCTTCCTACGGCAAAATGGTAGTAAGGGATTTCAGAAAGATTGGTCTCCGTAAGCTTCTGAAGGATTTCCGTAGCTCTGGGTCCCTGAACGGCTAATAAAGACATATCATCAGAAGCATTGGTCATCTGAGCACCGAATGTGTTATATTTTGAGATATGATTCCAGTCTTTTTCAATATTTGACGCGTTTACCACTACAAAATATTTGTCGTCTTCCATTTTGTAAACAATAAGGTCGTCCACGATTCCTCCGTTTTCGTTAGGAAGGCAAGAGTATTGAGCTTTTCCGTTTTCAAGAGCATCTACATTATTGGTCGTCACAAACTGTAAAAGATCTTTAGATCCCGGTCCTTCAATAAAAAACTGTCCCATGTGCGAAACATCGAACAATCCTGCTTTTTCTCTTACGGCAAAATGTTCTTCCGTTACACCAGAATACTGTACTGGCATTTCAAAACCTGCAAAAGGTACGATTTTAGCGCCCAAAGAAACGTGTTTATCGTATAAGGCTGTTTTCTTCATATTTAATTTTTATTTCTTTATTTTAAAGCTGTTGAAAGTTTCGTTGAATAGGCTCATATAATTTCCGTTCCAGAACTTCTGGCCGCAGTTGATGGAAACAAGATACAGATCTTTGTCCTTCTGAAAAGCCCTGGTGATCCAGAACAGTTTTTCTTTTTCATCAAAATATTCGTAAAAATATTCTGTATATCCTTTTCTGCCTTTGTTTTCCTTTATTTTACTTTCCGGCTCTTCAGATTTATAAAGTGCCAGGATAAACTTTTTCATATCTGCTTTGGGAAGTTCAAGGCCGTGATATTCCGAAATGGTAATCGCTCCAATCTCATTGGATGGGAAAATATTCACAATATCGCTGTCATTGGTAGATCGCCAGCCCTCCGGAACATTGATGGAGTAGCCGGGACTGTCATAGACTTTTGCTTTCTGGGCAAAAAATAAGCTTGCCGATAAAAAAGCGGATACGAGCAGTATTTTTTTCATCAATTAAAAATGGTGTTTATATTCTTCAAGGATAATTTTAAACCACTCTGTAAAATTGCCGGGATTTTCAGCGATTTCTTTATCCAGATCTTCGGTGGAAATGAATCTTACTTCTTCCACTTCTTCCGGATTTAAATTGAAATCTGCCTCATGGTTTCCTACAAATACGTGGTCGAGTTCGTGTTCCCAAAGACCACCTCCTACATCTGCTTTGTAGATAAAATTAAACTTTTCCGAAAGCTCAGCTTCAATTCCAAGTTCCTCTTTTATTCTACGCTGGGCTCCTTCAAGATAAGTTTCACCTTCTCTCGGATGAGAACATACTGCATTGGTCCATTGATTGGGAGAATGGTATTTTCCGGACGCTCTTTTCTGAAGAAGCATCTCTCCTTTGCTGTTGAACAAAAAGACGGAAAAAGCACGGTGCAGAAGACCGTTGATGTGAGCCTGCTGCTTTTCCATAAGACCCAGAACTTCATCTTCAGGATTTACTAAAACTACAAATTCTTCCATTTCTACAAATGTAAGCCTTATAAATGTATTTTGAAAATTTTTGGAGAAACATCATAGGACTGAAACGAATGTAGAGGTCATGAAAATGAAATAAGCTGAGTTTTGGCTAGATTAATAACTCATCATTTAAAACTCATCACTCTTTAATGATTTACCGATACGGATCAGAATAGCAGACAGCGTCGCAAAAAATAGAACAATCCAGAAAGCATTGATTAAAACCTTCAGGATCCCAAACTGAGAAACATCAATGAAAGGATAAGGATAAAACCCGGAAAACGGGCCCTGAATCAAAATGTATATAAAATAGAGCAGAGGATAGACTGCCCATTTTGGAATCATACGGTAATTCAAGGCGTTCTTATTTTCATAACAGCACCAGTAAACCAACACGAGAACAGGGATGATGGTATGAAGTGTTTCATCTGCGATTCGTTGCATACCCTCAGGATTCCAGGTCTGTCTCAGGAGAATCTGATAGATTAATCCTACCATAAGAATATATACCGTAACTGCAGATAAAATACCTGAATTTTCAGGTTTGGAGGGGGTGTTTCTTAAGGCCTGATAAGTAAAATAAACGGTCACCAGCAAATTGGTAAGAATCGTAAAATAGCTGAAAAATCTGGCAGTAGTTTCCCAAAACGAAAGCTTACTGGTCTCAAGCATTAAATAATATTGAACCGTGAGGGCAAACCAACCCGTAAAACAGAAGAGAAGGGATAAGAATCTTTTCATAAAAAAATGTGTTTTAAAGGTATGTAAAGATAATAGGTGGAATTTAATTTAGACCAATTGTGGAAATGAAATTATAAATGAGAAAATTTTTAACCATAAACGGTCAAATTGCGAATAAATTATTTATATTATACATTAAATACTAGTTTTAGTAGTAAATTTTTAACTTAAACTAAGTTTAATGCTTCGTTTACTTATAAAAGCCTTAACTTTGCATCTTAATAATTACGGATGGAATTAGAATACAAAGAGCATTTAAGTCCTATTCTTAAGGACGGGGTAAAAAATTATTTAATTGACATAGACGGTACCATTACAGACGATGTTCCGAATGAAGAACCGGAAAGAATGGTTACCTGTGAACCTTACCCTGATGCACTTGAAACAGTAAACAAGTGGTATGACGAAGGACATCAGATCTGTTTCTTCACTTCAAGAACAGAAAATCTGAAGCAGATTACCATCGACTGGCTGGACAAGCACGGCTTCAAATACCACAGCGTACTCTGCGGCAAACCAAGAGGAGGCAACTATCACTGGATAGACAACCATCTGGTAAGAGCTACTCGATACAAAGGCAGATTTACAGACCTTGTAGAAAAGCAGGTAACTATTGAAGTTTTCAAAGAAGATTAAGAAAACATATACGAAGATTTAAAAATTGAATGATCAAAGTGTACGCACTGAAATTCTTTAATTTTTAAATCTTTTCACTTTTAATATCAATTGTATTTATGAAAGTTTTAGCAAATGACGGTCTGGATCAATCTGGAATTGATGCCCTGGCTGAGAAAGGGTTTGAAGTGATCACTGCAAAAGTTCCGCAGGAGTTTTTGGTAGATTACATTAATGAGCATAAGATCCGTACCCTGCTGGTAAGGAGTGCTACACAGGTGAGAAAAGATATTATTGATGGATGCCCGTCGATTGAGATTATCGGACGTGGTGGTGTAGGAATGGATAATATTGATGTGGATTATGCAAGAGAAAAAGGAATTCATGTGATCAATACGCCGTCTGCTTCTTCAGAATCGGTAGCTGAGCTTGTTTTTGCTCACTTATTTTCAGGAGCGAGATTTCTACAGGATTCAAACAGAAAAATGCCTTTAGTAGGGGATACGGAATTTGCCGGTCTTAAAAAAGCATATACTGCCGGTATCGAATTAAGAGGAAAAACCATCGGTATCGTTGGAATGGGAAGAATAGGACAAGAGGTTGCAAGAATTGCTCTTGGGTTAGGAATGAGAGTAGTGGCAGCAGATAGCAATGTAGGAAAAGCAAGCATTAAAGTAAAATTCTACAACAATCAGTTCATCAATGTAGATATTGAAACTGAACCTCTTCAGGATGTACTGAAGCATTCAGACTTCATAACACTGCACGTTCCGGCTCAAAAAGACGGATACATGATCGGGAAAAATGAATTTGATATGATGAAAGACGGTGTTGCGATAGTGAACTGCTCGAGAGGTGGTGTTATCGACGAATCTGCTTTGATTGATGCCTTGGATTCAGGTAAGGTAAAATTTGCAGGATTGGATGTGTTCATCAATGAGCCAACGCCTTCTAAAGCTATATTGAATCATTCAAAGATCTCCCTGACTCCTCACACCGGTGCTTCTACGTTGGAAGCTCAGGACAGAATCGGGCTTTCTCTGGCAGAACAAATTTCAAGTATTTTACAGATTCAGTAATCGCTGAACACGATAAAAATAGGAAGCACCTCAATTTGAGGTGCTTTTGTTTTTATATATTGTTTCTACTTTTAAGAAGATCTCTGATCTCCGTCAGCAATTGTTGGTCTGCAGTAGGTCCAGCAGGAGCAGCCTCCTCTTTCTTAATGATCTTATTGGCTCCTTTAATGATCCAGAACAGAACCAAAGCAATACAAAGGAAACTGATCACTGCAGAAAGGAAATTACCGTACGTAACACCGTTCCATGACAGCTTCGAAATGTTTTCTGCCCCTGCAGCTTTCAATGCCGGATTAAGTAAAAGAGGCGTGATAACGTCTTCTACCAGTGAGGAAACAATTTTTCCGAATGCTCCACCGATGATCACACCGACAGCCAGGTCAAGTACATTACCCTTGAAAGCAAAGGCTTTAAATTCATTAACAAATCCCATAATTTATATTTTTTTTAATTAGTATATACACAAAAATATAATTAAAAAATGTAAAAAACGCTACTTTTCAGAGTTTTTTTATTCCATAAATATTGAATTATTCATGACGTTTATTAAGATTTTAGGTGTGAAATTATTCATTCAATTAAATATTTCATAGAGACTATAATATGAGTGGATTTTTATTAATATGATTGGCTTTGAAATAGAACTTTCGTAATTTGGTTAAAAGTTTGAGACCATCTTATGAAAATCTTTACTGCAGAACAAATACGCCGCTGGGACACATTTACGATTTCTCACGAACCCGTTTCCTCCATACAACTTATGGAAAGAGCTTCAGAAGCTTTGGCGGGCTGGATCTCTGAAAATTGCAAAAACCACAAAAAAATTGCTGTATTCTGCGGTAACGGGAACAATGGCGGTGATGGATTTGCCGTTGCACGAATATTATATATGAAAGGTTTCGATGTAGATGTTTTTGTAAAATATACTAAGGGTAAGTTTTCAGATGATGCTTCGGTCAATGTAAAACGATTGCGGGATCTTTCCGGAATTTCGGTCCGAGAATTTAAAGAGACGGAGCAATATAATTTCGACGCTAAGACTGTTATTATTGATGCCCTGTTCGGAACCGGTTTGTCACGACCTTTGGAAGGTATTTTTAAGGAATTGGTTGAAGTGCTGAATGAGGAAAGCTGTATTAAAATTTCTGTTGATATTCCTTCAGGATTGCCTGCCGATCATATGCCTGAAAATGATACGGCGATCTTTAAAGCAGATTATACATTAAGCTTTCAAAGCTGGAAAAAAAGTTTTCTCCATCCCGAAACGGGAAAATACACAGGAAAAGCGATCATTTTGGATATAGGACTGCATTCAGAATATCTGCAGAAAGAAACTACGGCAGATTTTGTCATTAATGAAAAGCTAGTCGATGATATCTTTAAGCCCAGACAGGATTTTTCGCACAAAGGAACCTACGGAAAAGTGACCATTGCCGGTGGAAGCTATGGTACAATAGGAGCAGCAGTACTGGCTACCCAATCTGCCCTGAAAACAGGAGCCGGTCTTACTTTTACATTAGCACCAAGATGTGGGTATGAAATTTTGCAGATATCCTGTCCTGAAGCGATGTTTACAGAAGGCGGGAATGAATTTATAGAAAATTTTGAGACAGAAAATGAGACAGTTTATGGAATCGGGCCGGGATTGGGAACCCATGAAGAAACAGAGAAAGGGCTGCTAAATTTTCTAAAAGGATACAATAAACCGCTGGTTTTGGATGCCGATGCATTGAATATCATCTCAAAAGACCACAAAAATCTAAAACTAATTCCTGAGAAATCTGTGATTACACCTCACCCCAAGGAATTTGAAAGATTATTCGGAAGTACGGAGAACTCTTTTGAAAGACTGAAGTTGGCTAATGAAAAATCTGCAGAATGGAATATCTATATTGTACTGAAAGACCACCACACACAGGTAGTAAGTCCCGAAGGCAATGTATTCTATAATATCACAGGAAATGCAGGACTTGCCAAAGGCGGTAGCGGAGATATTCTTACCGGAATTCTGACTTCACTTCTAGCGCAGGGGTATTCTCAGGAAGAGGCCTGTATTTTAGGAGTCTGGCTTCACGGAAGAGCGGCTGATTTAGCGGCTCAAAAGTATTCTAAAGAATCTATGCTTCCTACGGATGTCATTAATACGTTTGGAAGTGTCTTTGAAGAGTTGAACAGGAGAAACGGCGTGAAACTTTAGAGCTAGAGCGTTTGAGAGTAAATAGTTTTGCTAGTTGCTAGTAAATAATATACTTAATCTCAGTGTAAACTTTTGTCTCAGCCTTAGTCTGATGTCTGAAATCTGAAATCTGATGTCTGATGTCTAGCATCTTGACTCGTATCCTAACAGAAAAAGGGCAAATTAACCGGATGTCAATTTGCCCTTTCATTTTTGTATTTCTTATTATTCAGGTTTTTCGTTTTCTGCTTGAGTGATTTTGAATTTCTTAGAAATAATCATAATAACTACCCCTGCGATCATAAACGGAATGGAAAGTACCTGTCCCGTATTCAGTCCGCCGATCTGGATAAACTCATCGCCCTGAGGTTCTTTAAGGAATTCTACAAAGAATCTGACAGCCCAAAGAATGATAAAGAACAGTCCAAATAGCCATCCCTGCTGATATTTTTTGTTTGTTTTTCTGTATAATATCCATAGCAGTACAAACAATAGGAAATATCCAGCAGCTTCAAGAAGTTGTCCCGGATAGCGGGGAACTGTAGGACCATATTCACTGCTCTGTTGCGGGAACAGTATAGCCAATGGAGAATTAGGATCAACTGCCTTTCCTACGATTTCAGAATTGAAGAAATTACCGATTCTTACAAAGGCACCGCCTAAAGCAACCACAATTCCGATTCTGTCATAAACCCAGAAAGGATTTTTCTTAATGATCTTGAATGAATAATATAAAGTAGTGAAAATCAAGGCTATTGTAGCACCGTGGCTGGCAAGTCCTGAAAATCCTGTGAATTTAAATCCGTTTTTAGTGCTTATCGGTAAAAATACACTCCAGAAATCCTGCTTAAACAATTCCGGCTGATAGAAAATAACATGCCCTAATCTTGCACCAAGAATAGTTCCGATCAGTGTCCATGTGAAAAGAGGCTCCAGATATTTCTGGTTAACATTATCGATTTTGAAGATCCTCAGCATTAAAACATACCCGAAACCAAATGCAAAGACAAACATTAAGCTATAAAAATGCAGTGTAACCGGTCCCAACTGAATACCTTTTGAAGGATCCCAGATTTTGAAAGGCGTTTCCAGCGCTACGGATTCAGATTCTGTGATAGGTTTTGCTGACTTTACGGCATATTTGAAAGCGGTGATATTGTCTTTTGTAGGAGCAGTTTCAATCAGTTTGAAATTTTTATCGAACAACTGATATTTGAATGTCTTGTATTTCGCTAAAGTGATGATGCTTGATTCGAAATAAGCGGGCTCAAAATTGGACTCGTTAAAAATAACCAGAACATTGCTGTCCGTCGTTTTCTCGGGAAAAGCATTAAGATCAATGACTTCTGTGGTGGAATAGATCTTTACCGGAATACCGGCTCCGTTTACTTTCAGAGTTCCGTCCGATAAGCCTCCCGGATATTCCTGGGCCCATGCGAACTGGGTAATTAATGCAAATAAGACGAGATAAATTCTGAAAAATAGGTTACTCATTTCTATTGATTTAATAGTTTATTACTGATTTAAATTTTTCGGTGGAACAGGGTCGTAGCCACTGCCTCCCCATGGGTGACATTTTGAAATTCTTTTAATGCCCATCCACAATCCTTTGAAAATACCATGCACCTGAAGCGCTTCCACCATATAGTGAGAGCAGGTAGGTTCGTAACGGCAGTTTTTGGGAAGTAAGGGCGAAATAAACCACTGGTAAAATTTTATCAAAATTACCAAAGGAAAACTAATGATTTTATTGAGTGTAAGTTTCAAAACAATGCAAAAATAGGGTAAAAAATTTAAAATTAGTTTAATTTTGTTATAAGTTTCAGGGACACAAAACCTGAATCTGTTCATCAAAAAAAATAAAATATCTTGAGCCAGAATACTCCGTTAGCCGAAAAGTTAAGACCAAAAACCCTGGATGAAGTTCTTGGGCAGGAACACCTTACCGGCGAAAAAGGCACGATCAGAAAGATGATCGAAAACAATGCACTGAATTCACTGATTCTTTGGGGACCTCCCGGAACAGGAAAAACAACGCTGGCCGAAATTATTTCTGAAAAATCAGGGCGGAAGTTTTATAAGCTTTCAGCGGTTTCTTCAGGGGTGAAGGATGTCCGGGATGTTATTGAAGATGCTAAAAAACAGAATTTATTTTCAGGAAAATCTCCTATTTTATTCATAGACGAGATCCACAGGTTCAATAAATCGCAGCAGGATTCGCTTTTGCATGCGGTGGAGAAGGGCTGGATCGTTTTAATCGGGGCAACTACGGAAAATCCAAGCTTTGAAGTGGTGTCTGCTCTCTTATCAAGAAGTCAGGTGTATATTTTGAAAGCACTGAGCTACGAAAAACTTGAGGAATTGATTGACACAGCTTCACAGAGATATAATAAAGACGAGGGAACTCATTTTAAAATTATAGAAAAAGAAGCCTTCATCCAATACTCCGGTGGGGATGCGAGAAAACTGATCAACTCAGTGGAACTGGTTCTTAATCAATACATGAATTCAAATAAGGAAGAGATCACCAATGCAGATGTCCTGGATATTCTGCAGGAAACGATGGCGCTCTATGATAAAAATGGGGAGCAGCATTATGATATTATCTCAGCTTTCATAAAATCTATGCGTGGTGGTGACCCGAACGGTGCTGTGTACTGGTTGGCCAGAATGATTGCAGGAGGCGAAGACATTAAATTTATTGCCCGCAGAATGCTGATTCTTGCCGCTGAAGATATCGGATTGGCCAATCCTAATGCTTTGGTTATTGCGAATAACTGTTTCCAGGCGGTGAATGTGATCGGAAACCCGGAATCAAGGATTATTTTAAGCGAAACAGCAGTATACCTGGCCGTTTCTCCAAAAAGCAATTCAACGTATATGGCGATCAATGATGCACTGGCTCTGGTAAAACAAACCGGTAATCTGCCTGTACCATTACATTTGAGAAACGCACCTACCAAACTGATGAAAGACCTGGACTACGGCAAAGAATATAAATATGCCCATTCTTACGAAGGGAATTTTGTAGATCAGGATTTTCTGCCGGAAGAAATTAAAAACGCAAAGCTTTATCAGCCGGGCAATAATGCTACAGAAAAGAAGATTTATGAAGAGCTCAAGAAAAAATGGATCAACAGATATTAAATGACAAAAGGATACCGCAAGAGTATCCTTTTATTATAATGGAGTTGTTTACAATCTATTTGAGGTTGCTTACTGTTAAGAAAAGGGTTTTCTTACCGTTATAATCTTTAACTTCAGTACCACCCATAATGTCACCGTAGATCTTTACGCTGGTGTCAGGAAATTCGTAGCCTTCGATCATAACAGGGGTGTTTTCAGGAAGTCCGTTTTGTTCGTTCAGTTGAGCAAGAGATATTCTGTCCAGACCTTCAAAACCGCTTTTGATTTTTACTTCTGTAAGTCCTCTTTCGGCAAGGAAACTGTATTTTTTTAAACCTTGAGGAAGTCCTGCAGCACTTTTGTAGGCATTTGAACTTTGAACGATGGCTTTTCTTGCATTGAACATGCCAACCGTACCGACAATATCATTGGCAACTGCAAATTTTACAGCAGGATTCTTCTGTGCAGATAAGGCTACAGATGATAATATTAAAAAAGAGTAGAGTATTTTTTTCATAACCGGAATATGTAACTGTTAAAAACTGGATAAATATAATTAATTTTTACAAAATGTGAATGAAATTTTATGATATTTTAAATATTGCTTAGAAATAAAAACTTTTGTTAAGGATTTTCAATTTTGGAGATATGCTGTTTAAGCCTCTGTTTTAAGACAGAATGATGATGGCTGAAAGAGATGAATAGTAGCCAATTGGCCGACAGCTCAATCATTTTCCTCCTTCCAGCTTAATTCTCGTGTTCCTCCCCCTTCTTATCCACTATATTTTTAATAATATTCTTCAGTCTCTGGAATGTAAAGGAGCTTAATAATAAAATAACACCCAGTATAATAAATGCGGTGATTCTTGAGATATTATCCATCTGCCAGACATCATAGCTGTAGAGTTTCAGAATCATGATTCCGAAAAGGATAAACCCGATTCTGCTGTATTCGGGGATGTTCTTTTTTAAACTTATATAAATGAAAATACTGGCCAGAAGAGTCCATATAATAGGAAGGTACAAAATGTTGAAATGTTCTTTAGCTTTATAAAGAAGGGATATGTCATGCACAGAACTTACAAGGTAGGTGTTGTAAAATCCAAAGCTTACTGCAATGACGATGGTCACTGAAATAGCCCAGTACGATAGATTTGTTTTATAAAAATCCGGAATTGAAGAAGCATTCCATACCATATATATAAAAGGAATCCAGTGAAGAAAATTGATCATATAAAAACTGAAATCAAGTTCTTTGGATACAACTGCCGAAGCAACTTCTGATGCAACAAATGAAGCGTTGAAAGCAATCAGAATAAGGAACATATACATAAGCCCTGTCTGGATAGTACTGTCGATATCCAGTTTTTTTCTTAACAGAATCAATACGAAAATATAATAGATGCTGAACAAAAGCCAGATACTGGTGATAGCCGACCACAGCATATGCGAATTATGATAAACGATTTCCAGCAGCAAGGCAAGATAGATGACCCCGTAACTTACAACAGCGAAAACGTTTTCAAAGAAACGGTCTTCCTGTTTTCTGGTCTCATTGATTTTCTTTAATAAAAACAGATTCAGGATTGTAGTAGCAATCGTCACAAGACTCGTTAAAAATACAGGATTGAAAACAATACTCATCTTGTCTGTGTTGAAATATTCCGACCAAGTCATCAGTTGTGCGATGATGACCAAAGGGAACAGAATATAGAAACATGTTTTGAAAATACCCTGTCCGCTTTTTTTCCAGATATAGAGAAGAAGGGAAGCTTCTACTGCCCAAACGCTTGTGATAAGATGGGTTTTGAACTGAAGCGCAACTGATACCGTGATCAGGCTGATCGTCAATGCTGCAAAAATGGAGTAGCTGAAGCCAAAACTTTTCCTTCCGTATTCTCTTGCCAGAAGGACAGCGTTGACTGCAGCAAAAACAAGCGGAAAGACAATCACCGGTTCATAGCTTAATGTTTTAAATATGTAGATCAGCCCGATAATGCTAGAAAAATTGATAAGGACCAGCATTAATGTATCCCAGGGCGATAGAATGTTTTTTTTGAAATAGTCCTGAAGGGCAAATAGGTAGAAAATAATATAATTGATAATATAAAATACAATACTGAGCAATTGAGCCTGCTCCGAAGTCCAGTAAAAAAGATAAATAGTTGTAAAAGCATAAGCCGTCCATCCCACACTTTTCCAGTGTTTAAGAAAGGAAGCTGCAAGCATACCCAAATTGAGAAGGGTGAGATAAGTGAAAAGGAAAGGGTAGTTGCTCTGTCCGGTACTGATCATCAGCGGAGCGGTAAATCCTCCCAGTAAAGCAATAATAATTAATACCTCACTTTTATAATAATAGGCAAGAACGATCGAAATAAGGGTGATCAGAGTGGTAATAAAGAACGCTTTATTCTGAGTAAACAGATGGTATTCCCGGAAAGCGATGGTGGTTGTAAAATACAAAACGGCAATACCACCTCCCGTGATAATAGAAGCAAATACTGCATAATTCTTCCGTAGAAAATGCCCAACGAGCATAATTCCTGCTCCGGCAGCCAGACCAAGCCCTGCCCTCGGGGCTTCTCCGATCCAGTTTTTATCTATAGCATATTTGACAAAATAACCGATACCAAGAACGAGTGTGAAAATTCCAACAATGGTCAGAATGTTTTGCTTTAAAAAGTCAAAAAAAGGTTCCAGCCTGTCTTTTTGAGGCTGAGGTGGTAAGGGTGTTTCTGTGATGATTTCCTCGTGCGCTGTGTGTTGTTCCTGCACATGAAGGGCTGCTGTTTCTATGACAGACGGATGCTCCTGTTCTTTCTGTTGCTGAACAAGAATATTTTGATGAGGCTGATTAATTTTAGAATTCAGATCACCTACTTCCTTCTCCAGTCTTCTGATCTTATTGTTAAGATGACTGAAGATAAAGATGACCGCTATAATTAATATCGTCAGGAGAATTTCACTCATTCTTTAGTTTTTATCAAATATAAAGTAAATGTTTGTAACCCTATAAAAAATTAATCCATCACGTATTCTGTGATGGATTAACTGTGCAGAGCGATTAAATTATGTTCTTAATTAATTTGAAACTTTATAAATGTAGAAAGATCCTACACTGGCCCCTAATAATCCAACATCAAGAGCAGAAGATCCTGTAAGTCCGAATGAGATTTTGTCTCCCGCCTGGAAAGTATACATGGAGTTGATAGAGCTTTCAGAGATGGTTAAACTTAAAACCAAAGGAACCGTAAGACCACTGAATGAACGGCTGTCAAGAAGAGTTCCTACTCCTGCTCTGTTTCTGAATATACCTATTCCCGGAGTATTGGTAAGAATAGCGGCCTGAAGACCTGAACCGTAACGGAACGAGAATGCCACATTATAGATTCCATCCGACGGAATCGTATACGTATTATCCGTATCTGAGAATAATGCAGCAGATCCTACCGATCTTTCAGCAGCCAGAAAGTTAACGGCCCTGAATCCTGCAGGGAAAAGGCCTAAACTCAGAAGATTGATTCCTGTAGTTTTTTTGGCGGCATAAACACTGGTATTCACCGTAGAATTGTAAAGCAACTGGGGATCTACCTTAGCGATCTGTGCACTTCCGGTATTCAATGCAAGAATTTCATAACCTGGAAGAGCCGGGGTTAAAGGAATGTCACGAACCTTCATGGTTCCGTTTACATCTAACGTAGCACTTGGTGCACTAGTATTGATCCCAACTTGTGAGAATACGGGAACGATGGATAAAGCTAAGAATAAGCTGTAAATTTTGGTTTTCATGAGTAAGTTTTTTAATTAGTTTTCAAATTTTATAATGCAAAAATCATGCCTGCGTTATGATTTATTTACTTATAATTTGATAAAGATAAGAATAATTTAATTAAATCTCTATTTATTGATGTTTAATATTTCGTAATATGGTTATGAATCTTTATTTTAAAATTTCAAAAGCAATGTAAAAGTAAATAATTTATTTAATATATCACATGTTAATGATTTAATTCATATTTAAAATGTTTCTATATTGTCGCTTTTTGTGACAGATTGTGCTGCAATTGTGTCACTAGTTTGGGTATTGGCAGGGGGTTTAACGGAAAAACACTGCTGTGGAGCAGTGTTGATTAAGTAAGTCGATGTTTTTATTTTTTAGCTTTCAAGAAGGAATTCCTTGTAGTTTCCCAGGAAATCCACCTCTGCGTTGATTGATTGAAGTTCGAGCAGTGCGTTTCCATGCAGAATATCTTCCCATTTCCCCTGTACATTGATAAAGAAGAAGTAATTCCCGAGTCCGGTTTTCAGGGTTCTGGATTCAATCTTGCTGAGGTTCATTTTTCTCCATGCGAAAACCGAGAGAACCTGATGTAGACCGCCGGGGTGATCTTCCGGAAGATTGATCAGCATTCCGGATTTTTCTCCCAAAACTTCAAGATCCGGGTTGTTGTATTCCGTTTGTTTTTTGGAAATAACAATAAAGCGGGTATGGTTTTGCTCAAAATCCTGAATATTTCTGTGGACAATATTCAACCCATACAAATTGGCGGCAAACTGATTAGCGACTGCAGCTATTTTTAAATCCTTATTCTCAGAAACAAATTTTGCAGCGGCAGCTGTAGATGAAAAGTCCTGTCTGGTGACTTCCCTGAACCGGCTGTCCAGGAAGTGAAAGCTTTGCGCCAGGGCTTGAGGATGTGAATAAATTTTTTCTACCTCTTCCATATTATTTTCCGGATGAATCATCAGGTGGTGAGCAATGGGCATTACGCCTTCCGCTTCAATTTTGATAGAAGGGGTTTTATAGAGATAATCCAGCGTCATGGAAACGGTTCCTTCAATGGAGTTTTCCAGGGGGACCACAGCTTTATCGGCTTCTCCTTTTTCAACGGCATTAAAACAGTCTAAAATATTAGCCTGCGGAAGAAGTTCTTCACCGGGGAAAAGCTGCGTGGTCGCAAGCTGTGTGAAACTTGCATGAGGGCCCAAAAATGCGATCTTCATATGTAGTATATATAAATGTAGATAATAGTATTATTTAATTTGGAAGTGCAAAGATGCAAATTAGTTTAAAAACAACCATCTTTAATGGGTGGATTCCTTGCTCTTACCCGCAACTTTTCACCTGCAATCTCCAATTTATAGCCTGCAACCTGCTACCTAAAGTCTGCCACCTAAAACCTATTCCTTCCAGTGCTTTTCAATCAGCTTCATCAGAAAATCCGGACACCTGATGACCTTATTCGTTTTCGCGTCTAAAAAGAAGAGGGTAGTGGAGGCTTCTGTGATTTTCACCTGCTCCTCATTGAAAATTTCATACTCAAATTCGATTCTTACTCCCGGTATTTTTTTAATATAAGTGTGAATTTCTAATTTTTGATCATACAGCGCCGGGCGGAGATATTTAATTTTATAGTCCGAAACGGGGAGCCAAATTCCTTGGTTTTCAATTTCATCGTATGCCATTCCTATGTTTCTGAACAGTTCAACTCTGCCAATCTCGAAGTACTGTGCATAGTTCCCGTAGTATACATATTTCATGGGGTCTGTTTCTCCGTAACGTACTCGTATTGAGTGTGTTGTGTGTATCATTTTTGGTCGTTATTTATGCATACAAATATATTTTTAAATAATCAATACCTGCAATATTTTTTTTTGAAAAGAAAAAATTGGACCTTTGTCTTCCTTCTACAAAAAGTACTAACAACGAACTAATCGGGGCATAAATATGGATGAAAATTTAATGATGATATGGCAGAAGTGCCTTCAGTTCATGCGGGATAATTTGAACGCAGCTGAAGACAATTCTGATCTAAAGAAGCTTGAAAAATCCTTCGACATGCTATTCGATAAGGTACAGCCACTTTCGTTGGTTGCCAATAACCTTACGCTTATAGTGCCGAGCGATTTTTACAAGGAATATATTGAGGATAATTACCTATCCCTGCTTTCTGCTGCCCTGAAGAAAAATCTTGGAAAAGGAGTTAAATTGTGGTACTCTGTCATGGAAAACAGGCCTGCCGGAGAGGAAAAGCCAATGACTATGAATATGAAGGGGAAAAGCGTTCCCACACCAAAAATGCAGGAAACGATGCCACAAGGATTCTCTGCCAATATTGTTAATCCTTTTGTAGTTCCGGGAATAAGAAAAGTAAATATAGATTCGAACCTGAAGTCTGACTATTCTTTCGATAATTATATAGAGGGAGAAAGTAATAAATTTGCTGCTACCGTAGCCAGATCTATTGCTAAAAGACCGGGAGCAACCGCTTTCAACCCATTATTCCTTCACGGAGGATACGGAGTTGGAAAGACCCACTTGGGACAGGCTGTAGGCCTTGAGGTAAAAAGCCAGTTTCCTGATAAAGTAGTTCTTTATCTGTCTTCTGAGAAATTCATCCAGCAGTTTATTTCTGCTGCGAAAGCCCATAAGCAGACTGAGTTTGCAAACTTCTACCAGATGGTGGATGTTTTGATCATTGATGATATTCAGTTCCTGTCCGGTAAATCTGCGACACAGGACAGTTTCTTCCACATATTTGATCATTTACACCAGAATGGAAAGCAGATCATCCTTACCTCTGATAAGGCGCCTGCTGACATTATGGATATTCAGGAAAGAATTGTTTCCCGTTTCAAATGGGGACTTTCTGCCGAAATCAAATCTCCGGATCTTTCTACAAGAAGACAGATCATCGTAGATAAATTAAGCAGAGACGGAATCGTTCTTCCAGGAGATATGCTTGATTTCCTTGCTGCAGAAGCTAAGACGAATGTAAGAGAGCTTATCGGAGTCATCAACTCTGTGATCGCTTATTCTACGGTGTATAAAACAGATTTAAGTCTTGAATTGCTGAAAGATACCATCAATAAGATCGCAGCCAACCAGAAAAAAGTTATCAACATTCCTTACATTCAGGAGGTGGTGTGCGACTATTTTGGAATTAAAAAAGAACAGCTTCTTTCCAAGACCAGAAAGAGAGAAATCGCTCTTCCAAGACAATTGGCGATGTATTTCTCAAAAGAGCTGACAAATGCTACCTTTACAAAGATCGGTGAAGAAATGGGCGGAAAGGACCACTCTACGGTGATGTACGCTTGCGATACCATCAAAGATGTATCAAAAATCGATAAAGAGGTGAAAAAGTACGTTAAAGATCTGGCTGAAAGAATCAAAAAATAGAAAATAATTTAATCTGAATAAATTGAAATGGAGAATAGTTTTATTCTTCATTTTTTATTTAGTTTTGCTTCTGCTGAACTGTGGCGAAATCTTTAAATTCTTTAATCTTTCAAATAAAAAAAATATATGAAAATACTGATGGTCTGTCTCGGAAATATCTGCAGAAGTCCTTTAGCAGAGGGAATTATGAAGGCAAAAGTCCCCGAGAACTTTTTTGTAGACTCAGCAGGAACAATCTCCATGCATGAAGGAAAACATCCCGACAAAAGAGCGATAAAGACTGCGGCCCATCATAATATTGATATATCCACCCAGAAATCCAGACCGATTACCAAAGCAGATTTTGATACTTTTGATAAGATCTACTGCATGGACATTGATGTATACGAAGATGTGATCTCAAAGACCAGGAATGAAGAGCAGCGTCAGAAAGTTTCCTTATTCCTTGAAGCTGCAGGCGATCATAAAAATGCTGAAGTTCCGGATCCGTATTGGGGAGATATGAAAGATTTTGAAGAGGTTTTTCAGCTGTTGGACAGGGGCTGTGAAGTTATTAAGAAACAAATCCTGGCTTAAATGGATCTGCTTTGGCCAGCGGTATTTTTACACGGAAAAAGAAATTCTTACCTTTGTTAAAATAAACAATGAATGGAAAATTTCAGCCGTAACATTTTCCATTGAACTCGCTCATTATTTCAAACAACCTTCTTTACAAGAAAGAACTAAAAAACAATAAAATGCTTTTTTTACTCCCAGCTTATTTATCCGAGAATACCTCTATCACTCATTTTTCACCTGTTCTGAAAGAGTACATCATGCAGACGGATTACTTCTTTGTAGAAAACGAAAAAACAGCCAGAAAAGTGGTTAAATTCTTTGCTCCCGAAAAGAAGCAGTCGGATTTGAAGCTGTTTCTGCTGGACAAATACACGGAAAATGCTGATATCAAAGAAGCTCAGAACCTGATGCTGCAGGGGCAGGACTTCGGACTCCTTTCCGAGGCGGGTCTTCCATGCATCGCAGATCCCGGAAACCTGATTGTGAAATGGTGTCATGAGAAAAATATCAGAGTGATCCCGATTTCGGGGCCTTCATCTATTATTTTAGCTTTAATTTCCAGTGGATTCAATGGTCAGGAATTTACCTTTCATGGATACCTTCCGATAGATAAAAGTGAGAAGAAAAAGCAGATTCAACGTTTGGAAAGCCTGGTGCAGCAAACCGGATATTCTCAGATATTTATGGAAACGCCATACAGGAATAATCCGTTATTTGAGGATCTGACTAAATTCTTATCTCCGAACACCAAGCTCTGTATTGCTGCGAATATCAACGATTCTGAGCATGAATTTATCCAGACAAAAACCATCAATGACTGGAAAAAAGCCAAGCCGGAACTTCATAAAATTCCTGCTGTCTTTGTCCTGGGAAAATAAAAAGGTAACAAGATAAATCCTACTGGATTCTTTCGCATTTACATTCATCAATTCATCTCTTAACACTGATTAACACTAGAAAAAGTGACGACGATCGGTGGTTTTGTTGTGCTTAAATTTGAATATAATTCTTTTGATATCTTTAAGTGGAATAATTTATTAACATAATTAGTTTATGTTGATTAATATTAATCATAATTATGTTTATTTAGGTTAATTTTTAATTAAATGCATTAATTGTAATGTGTTTTTTTAAATTTGAGTAATACTTAACGAATTCTGTTTACAGTGATTAAATAGCTAATCTCAGAACTTCTACTATTTTTAATTTGTAAACTCTGATAACAAATTCTTTAGGATGTTCAATGCTGCTTTTTGACCAGACAAAGGTTTGAAAATACTGGATTTGTCCCGTTTTTATTAAAAACCCTGGTGATGACAAAATAGAGTCGAGCCTTTTCATCAGATTAGCTAAAATAATAAAACACCTTAAACAATTTAAATATGATTAAACTTAGAATTTTTTTTTCAGCACTATTATTATGTGCTCTGGCATTTTCTTCAGCACGTTTGTCAGCCCATGGATATGTAATGAGTCCGGCCTCACGGGGCTATCAGGGAAGTCTGGATAAGGCTACATTAGGCTATACCGCAGCACTGGGAATATATGGCAGTGTAATTAATGAACCGGGATCTCTTGAAGCCAAAAAAGGATTTCCGGCACTCGGTCCGGCAGACGGAATGATTGCTTCTGCCAATGGAAGTATAGGAGGGAATACCATTCTTGATATTCAGACTGCTGACCGATGGAAGAAAACCAATATCACAACCGGCGTGAATACCTTCATCTGGAAGTATCTCGCTTATCACGCCACAGCAAAATGGCATTATTATATGACGAAACCGGGCTGGAATCCCAATCAGCCGCTTTCACGTCAGAACCTTGAACTGATAGGAGAAGTGGTTCATAATGGTACACCACCACAGGATAATACGCCGCATCATATTACCATTCCGGCTAACCGTCAGGGATATCATGTTATCCTTGCCGTTTGGGATGTTGCAGATACAGCGAATGCATTTTATAATGTAATCGACGTGAATGTACAGTCTACGGTAACGCCTACCCAGCCGGCTACCCCAACGGGATTGGCTAAAATAAGCGTAACGAGCTCTTCTATAAAAATAGGTTGGGCGCCTCAGGGAGATGCTGCATCTTATACGGTTTTTCGTAACGGACAGGCCGTACAGACTTTAAACGTTCCTGAATTTGAAGACCAGGGCTTATCTGCCAATACCAATTATACTTACGAAGTACAGGCGAAAGGTTCTACAGGACTGACTTCACCGAAAAGTGCACCACTTATTATAAAGACGGATGACCAAAATACTCCTGAAAAGCCTGTCGCTCCCTCAAATCTCCATTCGATGGGCGTCACGGAAAACTCTGTTTCGATGATGTGGATGGCTTCAACGCATACATTGGGTATTAAAAATTATCAAATCTTTGAAAACGGAGCCAAGGTTGCAGAAACAACGCAAACCAGTTTCTTACGTACAGGTTTAACCCAAGATACTGAATATCGCTACACGATAAAGGCTGTTGCCCAAAACGACCAAATCTCGGATGCCAGTAATGAACTAAAAATCAGGACTAAAAATATAGAAGGCGGAAATGGACAAGTGTATTGCGGAGCACAGCAATATAACCCGGCTCATGCGTATCCAACAGCCCAGACAAGTGTATTCTATGCCTGTAAAATCTGGAAAAACAAATGGTATGCTAATCCTAATGAACTTCCGGGAAGCAATATGGTTTGGGAGGAAATCAGCGCATGTACTGAAGGTCCGAATTGTCAGACTAGCGGTCCTATTACCTATTGCGGATCGCAGCCATATAATCAGGCAAAGGCTTATTCGACTGCCGGTACAAAAGTATTTTATGCCTGCAAAATCTGGGAAAACAAATGGTATGCTAATCCGGGAGAAGCACCGGGAAGCAATGCGGTCTGGAAAGTGATAAGCAATTGCAGTGAAGGCCCGGAATGTAAAGCTGCAGGCCGAAATAATCAGGAAGAGGGTCTTTCAGTAATTGTATCGGATAACCTGATCAATTTTGCACCGGAAACTTATTACGGAAAAATCAGTGAAGTGAAGGTGTTTAATGCCCAGGGTCTTCAGATGCTTTCTTCAGTAAATGTCTCAAAGAACAGCCTGAACATCAGTACTCTTCAACCGGGAATTTATTTTGTGAAAATTCAATACAAAGATGGTGGAAGCATCACTAAAACGATTAAAAAGTAATTCACGAGAGATAATACATCACCAATAGAAGCCGCCGTCTTCATCGTAAGGCGGCTTTTGTATTAGAGGCTTTTATAGAGAAAATAAATAGGTGTGAAAAATCCTTTTGATATCTTTTTCAACATTTAACAGCCCTTAACATCCGCTTTGCACCATTCTTGTTTTATACAGGATATAACACAAAAAAATAAATTATGTCAGACAAAAAATTAGCAGGACTTTGGATCGATACGGAAAAGGCAGTTGTAGTAAAAAACCACGATGCTCAGAATGCATTCAAGTTTTTCCTTTGCAGCCCGGTAAAAGCGGAAATACAGCATGGAAACTCCAGTGAGAATGCAGCGAATAATGCCGAACGTACCAACAGAGTCAAGTTTTTTAAAGAAGTGGAACATCTTCTGACCAATTCCCAGGAAGTCTACATTACAGGCCCGGGAACCATTCAGGAAGAGCTGAAAAATTATCTTCATGATACAGCTCAATTTAAAAACCTTACGATAACATTAGATACGGCGCAGAAAATGTCAGACGAGCAGGTGCTCGAGACGGTGAAAGATTATTTCAATGCTTAAGTCATTGATAGTGCAGTAAAAATCCGGATATCACTGATATCCGGATTTTTATTTTATGTATGAAAATTACTTTTGTCATTTAATCTGAGTCTGGGATAAGACAATTAAGGGATCGATTAGAAAAGATTGTTTATAATGATGTCTCTCGCAGATTTCTCAGATGATACAGATTTTCATTTCAGATTTTTAAAACATTAAGATCAATGAAGGATGTAAGATTGGTTAAGAAAAAATCAAATGATTTTTTAAGCCGTACGTCATAAAGCGAATCTAAAACTTAATGTTCTTAAAAGCTTAACAGAACCTTAATGGTTTGAATTTTTTCTATCTCAGATGATACAGCTATCGCAAATTAGCAAAAAATCTGTATCTGTTCACTTCACCAGAATCAATGCAATTGATTCCATCTTTGCTTACATTTATAAGTGCGTTAGAAAAATTAATCTTATTTGCTTCACAAGTTTTGCAATTGATCTCAAATCCCGAAACCACGAACCTCGCATCCCGAAACCTCAGACTATTTTGCTCTTCCGGCTCTCCACTTTCTCCACAGATAAATAATGATCGGGATGAGTAATAAGAATGGCCAGAATGAAATAATTCCCAACAGAAAACTTACAAAGCTGTTCCAGCCTTCCGCTACAGAATCTCCGAAACGGCTTCCAAAACCAATTTTTGAGGTGGCAGAGGTTCTTACTTTTTCTTTGTATAAACTCAGATTGAGGGTACTGTAATTCACCCGGTCGTCAATGAAGCGAAGCCTGCCTTCCGCAACGTCTATTTCGTCTTCAAGTTCACGGATTTTCTCCTGGATTTCAATCATATCTTTCGTGGTAGAAGCACTTCTGAGCATGTCACGGTACTTTTCCAGATAGATCCTTTTATTGGCTAGTTTGATGGAGACATCAGTATATTCTTCAGTGACATCATCAGACGAAATATTTTTGGATAAAACTGAGCCTACTCCATCTGAAAAGGAGTTGATCAGCGCATCAAAATTTTTGTGCGGGACACGGATCACAAGATCCAGATTGTCATCAACATCCGTATTTTGAAACTGTTCCGTTTGAATGTAAGCATTATTTTTTTTCAGAATATCTGCCACCTGATTCTGGGCTTTTTTAATATCCCCAACCTGGATTCGCATATTTCCGTTCTTAATGACTTTTTTAGCGATAGTGTCAATCTTTTTATGAGTTGAGGAGGATTGTGCAGACTCATTTTCTTCCGGTAGTAGTTTTTCACTGATCGCATTTGGAGGAGCTACTTGTGGTGACTGAGAAGACTCTTCTTTATATTTAACGATGTCAATTGCTTTATCTGCTGATACGGCTGGAGAGGAATTGGCAACGTCTAGTTCGGATTTCTTGCATCCGCTCATCAAAAGGAGTATACATAAAGGTAAAAATAATTTTCTCATGAATATTTTTTAATAAACTTTATCAAAAATTATGCTTAAAACTTTATTTTATTTAAAGTTCGTATTGTTTTGTGAAAATATTTAGGATTTGTTTATTTTAATGAAGTTTAAATATCATTTGAAATCTAAATTATTTTCTATTTTTAAAGAATGAAAAAAAGTCTTTTAGCATTCGTGTTTTCTCCATTCTTACTATATGCCCAGGAAGTTCCGAAACTTACCGATGAAATGGCAGCTAAACTACTGGAAAAACCACTTCACTGTATTAATCAGGAATATCCAAATAAAACAGCCCATATCATCAATAATGCCGGCGAGGTTGCTTTGACACCCAAAGACCTTCACCCGAGCTTCTATGGCTGTTTCGACTGGCACAGCTCCGTTCACGGACACTGGATGCTTGTGAGATTGCTGAAGACTAAACCTAATCTTGCCAATGCAAAAGACATTGAAAAAATTCTTGACAATTCGTTAAATAAAGAAAATCTACAGGTCGAAGCCGATTATTTTACTAAATACCAACTTACATCCACGTTTGAAAGAACCTATGGCTGGGCTTGGCTGTTGAAGCTTGATGAAGAACTTACCACCTGGGATCATCCCAAAGCTAAGATCTGGCATCAGAATTTAAAACCATTAACAGATAAGATCCTACAGTCATGGAAAGCTTATCTTCCTAAACAAACCTATCCGAACAGAACCGGAGTTCATCCGAATACCGCATTTGGGCTGGCTTTCGCTATCGATTGGGCAAAAGCTAATCATGACGTTGAATTTGAGAGCCAGCTCAAAGAAAAAGCAAAATATTTTTACGGTAAAGATCAGAAAACACCCGCTTATCTGGAACCGGACGGATCTGACTTCTTCTCGCCAAGTCTTGAAATTGCAGACCTTATGAGAAGGGTTTTACCACAGAAAGAATTTGTCCTTTGGCTGAATAATTTTTATGAGAAAAGAAGCTTGGAGAATATTGAAAAAATCCCTGTGGTAAGTGATCTGAGCGATTATCAGACCGTTCACCTTGTCGGGCTTTCTTTTTCCAAAGCGTGGTGTATGAAAGGGATCTCAAAAGCGCTTCCTGACGGACATCCATTGAAAAAAGACTTTAAGAAAACAGCAGATGTATTTTTAGCTAATGGACTTCCTTTGCTGTTCCAGGGGAATTATGGCGGAGACCACTGGCTGGCGAGCTTTGCGGTTTATTCTCTGGAAGATTAAAAGGTTGTAAGCACAGAATATATTGGCTACATTTGTGTTATGTCAGCTTTAGAAAAATTCGGTGTTGAAATTTTCACTCAGCATAATATTTTCGAGAGAATTTCTGCGGATAAACCTTTCCGTCCGGAAAACCCTGCCTTTATTTTTATTAAATCAGGGACGATAAAGCTCCGTCAGCATTTCAGTGATCTGGAGCTTTCTGCCAATATGTTTATGGTTACCGACCCACAGACGATTTATGAGATGGTTTCCGTAAGCGGCGACTTCCAGTCCAGGATGGTTTCTTACAAAAGAGAATTTATTTCCGCTTTATCATTGAAATTCAATAGGTTAATTACATATCGTTATTTCCGCCAGCAGATGAACAAGGGAGTTCCTTTTCCCGAAAATGAAATGGAAGTGGTCTGGAAAAGCGTTAATTTTTTGAAATATATTTTAGATTCAGAAACCGAAATGCTGTATAAAAAGGAAATGGTAGAACATCTTTTCTCCGTTTTTTGTTATCAGATGGCCGGAATTATTTCTAAAGAGGATAATTATTCCATGAACCAGATGTCCAGACAGGAAGAGATCGTTTTTGTATTCCTCACGGACCTTGCGGAACACCATCTGACAGAGAGAACGGTTGAGTTTTATGCGGAGCGGCAATCGATTACAACCAGACATCTTTCCTCGGTAGTAAAATCCATTACAGGAAAGTCCGCCAGCCAGATCATTGCTTTGATTGTGATGAATGAAGCAAAAGTACTTTTAAACTCCTCCAATAAACCGGTTTCTGAGGTTTCATCTATCCTCGGTTTCAGTGATCAGTACGCGTTTTCCCACTTTTTCAAAAAACATCTGGAAGTAAGTCCCAGACAGTACAGACATCAGTTCGAAAACTAGAATCTTACATTTGAACATCTTTTTCCAGAATTCAAACATTTGATTGAATTTGTTGTCGCCGTAACTTTGTATCCGTAAAACAAGGTAAAATGACAAACAACATAAAAACAGCACTATCACTTGTGATAGCTCTATTCCCTGCGCTGTTTTTTTCTCAACAGATTAAACAGATGACCGCAGGTGAAGCCGCCGATCTGGCCGTGAAAAACCATCAGCAGTTAAAAGTGGCTGCGCAGAATATTGACATTGCAAAACAGAATACAAATGTTGTAAAACTTCAGCAGCTTCCCAATATCACAGCTTCTACCAGTCAGTTCTATTTAGGAGACGCGGTAGCTATCGATAAGGATTTTTCGAATTCAACCAACGTTCCGATGCCTCACTACGGAAGTTCTTATGCTGTACAGGCCACTCAATTGATCTTTAAAGGAGGTTTGGTAAGTAAATCCATTGAAATGGCAGGTCTACGAGAGCAGCTTTCTGAACTGGATCTGGAAAAAAATAAGCTTGATGTAAAATTTCTCGTGATTTCCAATTATCTGGACGTTTATAAAATGTTCAATCAGGAAACTGTTTTTGAAAATAACAAAAAACTGGCTCAGGAGCGTCTGAAAAATATTCAGAAGTTCTATCAACAAGGAATGGTAACACGTAATGAAGTTATCCGTGGAGAGCTGGCCATTAAAAACCTTGATCAGGGTATTCTGACACTGACGAATAATAAAAAGATCCTCAATTACAATTTAAATATTGCCTTAGGACTTCCTTCCGAAACACAGATCGTTCCCGTTGAAAGTCTAACGGATAAAGAATCCGGAATCGGTATGGATTACTATATGGATCTGGCCCATGAAAGCAATCCTCAGCTGAAATCGGCAAAGAAAAACATTGATGTCGCCGATAAAAATATTGAGATCATTAAAACAGATCAGATGCCAACATTATCAGGTTTCGGAGGTTATACCTTACAGCGTCCGATTACGAATAGAAATCCTGTTTTGGATATGTATTCAGGCGGATGGCAGGCAGGCGTTTCACTGAGCTATAATATTGATAATTTATATAAGACCAAAGAAAAAGTAAAGCTTGGTGAATTACAGAAAAATCAGGCAGGCGATGCGGTGACACTGGTTCAGCAGAATGTAGATATGGCAGTGAATGCAGCCTATGTAAAATACCAGGAATCGATCCAGCAGGCTGACATCCTGAATGATTCGAAAAGACTGGCGGAAGAAAACTACAAGATCACGGAAGCCAAATATTTAAACCAATTGGCGGTACAGGCTGAAATGATCGATGCACAGAACCAGAAACTGCAGTCGGAGCTGGATTTTGCCAATGCAGAGATCAATGTGCTGTATCAATATTATAACCTGCTAAAGGCTGCAGGAACGCTCTAATTTTAAAACTGAAAATCAAGATAATGGAAAACAAGGAACAAACCACTCAAAATACTCAGGCCGCTCCGGCTCAGTCAGGGGCAGCCGTTAAAAAGAAACAGAATAAAAAAAATAAAATAAGAACCATCATTTCCAATACGGTTGTCTTTCTGGTCATTGGATTCGGGCTTTTCTGGCTGGTTCGTGAATATTTTCACATCGGAGACAAAACCTACACGGAAGCGGCTCAGGTAGAGGAATTCATTAACCCAATCAATACAAGGGTTTCGGCTTATATCAAAGACATCAAATTCATCGAACACCAGAAGGTTAAAAAAGGAGATACTCTGGTTATTCTGGATAAAAATGAAATATTAACCCAACTGGGTCAGGCTGAAGCTGCTTATCAGAATGCGATGGCACAGAGATCGGCAACAAGTTCATCCGTTAATACCGTTTCCAATAACGTAAGTGTGATGGAATCCAATATTGCAGGAGCAAAAGCCAGACTTTGGAACGCTGAGCAGAATTTAAACCGATATAAAAACCTTCTCGCTGCAGAAGCGGTGACCAGACAGCAATATGATCAGATCAAAACTGAATATGATGCTCAGAAAGCGGCGTATGAGACTCTGGTGAATCAGAAGCAGTCAGCTAATCTTTCTACCACTGAGGTGAAAAGCAAATTAGGCATTAATGATGCTGAGATTAAAAGAACGAAAGCAGCACTGGATATGGCAAAAATCAATCTTTCCTATACTGTAATTACGGCACCTTACGATGGAATCATGGGGCGTAGAACGATCTCCGAAGGACAATTGATCCAGCCGGGACAACAGGTGGCAACCATTGTTCTGAATGGTCAGAAATGGGTAACCGCTAATTTCCTGGAAAGACAGATGCCGAATATTAAGATCGGTCAAAAAATGACGATGACAGCCGATGCTTTGGGAGGAAAGACATTTGAAGGGGTAGTCACTGCTATTTCTGCAGCGACAGGTTCAAGATATTCAAGCGTGCCTACAGACAACTCCACAGGTAACTTTATCAAAGTACAGCAGAGAATCCCTGTAAGAATAGAATTCAGTACTTCCAATAAAAAAGAAGATCTGGAAAAACTGAGCGCGGGGATGAATATGAATGTGAATATTAATTAAGACTGAGAGACATCAGATGTCAGATTTCAAACACTTTGGGGTGAAGATTTGAAGACAATTAATATATGTTGTCTGGCGTCTGACAAAATAAAATAAGCTAAGCAAAATTAAGACTAATAGATATCAGATCTCAGGCTTTTAGCTGAAGGAGGAATTGAGAGGAATAATAAAGTCTGTTATCTGAAATCTGACATCTAGTATCTAAAAAAAAATGTACAACAAAGGATTATATAACGACTGGGTACCAAAACCCGTACAGCTGCTGCTCATCGTGCTGCTACTGGCAGTGGTGATGCCGCTCGGTGGGGTATATACCGGAAACATCAGTTATCTGGTGAGCGGTACCGGGGCGATGACAGAATATTTTATGTGGGCGAACTACGCGACCACAATCGGAATGGGTGCGTGTATGCCTATCGTGATCAGACTGAAGATGAGATTTAAGGTCAGGGATAAAATGGCGGTGCTTCTCGTACTTTTGGGGGTGTTGAGCTATATTAATGCTACAACGATGCAGCCGATGATCTTTGTATTTACTGCTCTGGGAATCGGATTTTTGAAGATGATGGTGACCATTGAGTTGTTTCTTCCGTTAATGGTGATGGTTGGAAACAGAGGGATGTTTTACGGACTGTTTTACACCTTTGTTCTGGCGATGAATCAGGTGGCGGCTTATTATGCGGCGGTAGTTTCCATTAATTACAACTGGCAGCATTTTTATGTGATTGCAGCGGTGTTATGTTTTATGCTGGCCCTGATTCACTGGGTTTTTATGCATAATAAATATTTTGCATTAAAAGTTCCGTTGCACTACATTGACTGGATGAGCATTCTGCTGTTCGTTTCTACGTTTATGTTTTCTGCCTATGTCTTTTCTTTCGGAAAACAGCAGGATTGGTGGAATTCGAAACATATTATGAATGCAAGTATTGCTGCTTTTGTAAGCTTTGCTTTGCTGGTGGTTCGTCAGTTTACTTTAAAAAGACCTTATTTATCATTCAAAATTTTCAAAAAAAATAATGTGCAGCATGGCCTGTTTATGCTGTTGTGGCTGGGAATGTTCTTAGGAACGACTTCGCTTCAGAATACCTTTGCGGTTGGAGTTCTCGGATATGATCAGCAGACAAATGCAGGACTGAATCTGCTCATGGTTCCCGGAATTATCCTGGCAGGAGTGATTGCCGTATTCTGGTTTAAAAAAGAAATACCATTGAAAATGTACATCTTCTCAGGGTTTTCGGCGATGATGGGGTATGCATTGATCATGTACTTTTCGATGGTTTTAGAATTCAATTATGAAAACTGGTACCTGCCAATGTTTTTAAAAGGATTCGGAATGTGTTCGCTGTTTATTTCAGTATGGTTCTATACTCTGGATAAACTTGAAATGGATGATATGCTGGCGGCAATCGGGCTGGTTTTGGTATGGAGAACGTTTCTGGCAGTAGGATTCTTTTCAGCACTGTACTCATGGTTTCAATACCGTTTTCAGATTACAGCGGTAGGAGATCTTGCGGTGTATATCGACGGAATGACAGTGACTCCACAAACTTTGGCGGCTAATATGAAAACACTTCAGCTAAATGCCATCATTGTATCCGGTAAAAAGATCTTCGGATACATTATTCTGGTAGGTTTTGGAGTACTCTTTTATGTGATGACACATCATTTCGGAAAAGAAAGATTCCAGTATTTAAGATTCATCAGAGTATTGGGCGGTAAATCTGTCATTGCGAGAAGAAGGCTCCGTGAGCGGAAACAGTTATTAGAAGAAATAAAAGACGCAGCAGGGCCTGCGGTTTAAAGATACCTTGTTTTTCATGAGTAAGATCCTTGGCTTTGCGAAGTCCGGGATCTTACGTTTTTATGACTACAGATAAAATATACCTTTTTAGCCTGAGTTCGGGTTCAGTAAAGTGGGTAATGAGTTTTAAATGATGAGTTATTAGTTAAGAGGTGTGGAATTTGGGATTTGAAAATATATGGGATCACCTGTAAAACTTAGGGGAAATAAAAGCTTTTTTAACGCAAAGCTTCATTTTATTAACGTTCAGTTTTGAGGAAAGCAAAGAGTCTGACTGCGTCACTGATGAAGCTATTGGCATAAAACATCTGCTTAATCGAATCGATCTCTGATCGATTCCGTCTTTCCAACCTTTAAACTATGCATAATTACTGTAAACCTTTGCGTTAAAACAAGGCTTATTTCCCTCCCAAGTTTTGAAATTGATAGATTGTATAGATGTAAAAGGCAGTTGCTCGTTTGAACTACGAAACCATCATACAGAAACTTTATGGTACTAAGATGTATACTTTGATCATCCTTAAATTAATATAAAAACAAATGTCTTATCCCGGATTCAGGCCTTTTTTAATGGAATATGAATAATTTCATACCCTGTTGTTTTTATTTAGAAACAATAAAAATTAAATTTGGAGGTTTATAAAACTTGAGTAGAAGAATGAAAAAGCAGTATGCATTCATAGGTCTGTTAGCTTCGGGAATAGTATTTTCTCAGACAGCAAATGATTCTATAGCCTCTAAAGGTATTGATGATGTGGTGATCGTGGCATCTAGAAAACCTACAAAGATCTCGGATATCCCGGGAACAGTTTGGGTGGTTCAGAAAGAAAAAATCCAGGAACAGGCCAAAAGCGGAGTTCCTATCAAAGAAATGCTGGCAATCCTCATCCCGAGTATGGATATCGGCCCGCAGGGAAGAACCAACTACGGACAGAACATGAGAGGCCGTTCAGCATTGGTGATGATAGACGGTGTTTCGCTGAACAGTATCCGTGCCATCAGCCGTCAGCTGGACGCTATTGATCCTTTTAATATCGAAAGAATTGAAGTGCTTTCCGGAGCCAGTTCTATTTACGGAGGGAATGCAACCGGCGGTATCATTAATATCATCACGAAAACACCTCCTAAAAACGGAATCAGCGGAGAAACGGAATTGGGCGCAAGAAGCGGATTTATGGGTAAAGATGATCACGATTTCCGTGCGGCCCAGGCTATTGCAGTGAAAGGTGAAAAGTTTTTTGGGAGGTTAGGCATTGCTTATCAACAGAATGGCGGTGTTTATGGAGCTGATGAAAAACAGGTTTTAACGGATATTACCCAAACCGACCTTCAGTACAACCAGTCTATTGATGTATTGGCTACAGGAGGTTATAAATTTAACAATAAGCATAAAATTACCGCATCCCTTCAGTACTACAATTCTAAGTTTAATGGAGACAGAAGTCTTTATTTAGGCCAGAATTTAAGTGCTTTTACAACAAAGAATGCAGGACTTCTAGAAATGCGTGACGGTTTTTCATCCGATAAAAATGTAGGAACAGAACGTTTCATGGGAACTGTGGCCTATAACGGAAATAATATTTTAGGCGGTCAGGATCTGTACGTGCAGTTGGCTGCGAGAGGAGAGAAGTTGGGATTTTATCCTTTCCCCGGAAATGTTAATTTAAATAACGTAAACACGGCATATATGTCTTCTTCACAGCAGGATACCTATTATTCGGGGGTAAAAGCATTATTGTCGAAATCATGGAAAAGCCTCAATGTGACGTATGGAGTAGATATTGATCTTGAGAAATTTGAAGGAACCCAGTCGGTATATGATATTGCAAAAACCATGTCAAGCGGTGGCTTGGTCAACGAAACCAAATACAGCCTGGGAAGATATCCGACCAACCACTCCCAGAGTTACGCCGGATATGTTCAGGCTAAATATGACATCTTACCTAAACTTCAGGTGAATGGAGGAGTTCGTTATCAGAATATCAATGTAAAAGTAGATGATTTTGTAGGTTCAGTGCAGCAGACTCAGGTGGCTATGGGATACGGAGCTTCAGCTTCAGCTATTCCGGGTGGAGAAAGTTCATACAATGTGACACTGGCGAATGCCGGTTTGTTGTATAAATTCAATGAACAGCATCAGGCCTGGGGAACTTTTTCCCAGGGGGTAAGTTTAGCAGATCCCTCGAAATATTATGGAATAGGAAACTATGTCCTAAAAGGAACCAACTGGGATGTGACATCAAGCATTAATGTAAAACAACAGCCGCTTCAGGCTATCAAAACCAACCAGTTTGAAGTAGGGTACCGTATCAACAAAGATGGATTGAGAGGTCAGATCGCAGGTTTCCTAAGCAATTCGGATAAAACGGTTACCGTTGACAAAAAGACATTCCAGATTCTTGTGAATGACCTTAAGCTGAGAAATATGGGGATAGAAGCTGAGGTTTCTTACTCCATGAGCAATGGGGTTTATTTCGGAGCCAGCGGACTTTTGATCAAATCGGAAGTTGAGAATAATGGCGAATGGAAGAAGCAGGAAATTTATAACGCTTCCCCTTCAAAACTGGTGACTTACATCGGATATAATGTTAAAAGCTGGTCATTCAGGTTCCAGTCTTTACAGAATTTCAAACTGACGGACGATCTTAAGAATGAAATCGACGGTTACAATACTTCGGATTTAATGGTAGGATACCGTTTCGACTGGGGTAAATTCAATCTGGGAATTCAGAATATTTTCAATACCGATTATCAGACCATCTGGAGCAAGCGTTCCCAGGTTTTATATTCTACCTACGGACTTCCTGAACTGTTCAATTACAAAGGAAGAGGGAGAACGTTTAACCTGTCTTATACCTTTGATTTCTAAAAATTTAAATCGAGCCGTTTAGCCTTGATTTAAATACATCATATAATAACAGATCCGGCTTCTCATCATCAACGGAAGCCGGATTTTAACTTTAAAAATTCAGTTATGGCTAAAATTCAAACAGGCCGCATCGTTGCGGAAATGACGAGAAAGGAGTATATCACTGATCATTATATCAGAGTCTATCTGTATTCTCCGGAAGCTCATTTGTTTAAAAATACCACCATTGGTGACAATAACAAGATCGCTGTACCTCCTGCAGGTATGGATGAAATTCATTTTCCGACACTGGATGAAAACCGCCAATGGGTGTATCCTCCAAAGGAAGTGGCGCCTGCTGTAAGAACCTACACCCACAAAGGAATTGATCTTGAGAAAAACGAACTGATCATTGATTTTGTAGACCATGGCGACGGAGGTCCTGCTTCAAAATGGGCCCGTGAATCCGAAGCCGGTGCAAAACTGGGCATCATGATGAGGACTGAAGCAAAAGAGATGTATCCGGACGTTAAATGGTACCTGTTTGTTGGAGATGCTACTGCCATTCCTGTTCTGAGCGCGATGCTGGAAACCTTGCCCGAAACAGCAAAAGGAGTCTGCATCATTGAAGTTCACGGAAAAGAAGATGAACAGAACCTTGAAACCAAAGCTGATATTGAATTTAAATGGCTTCATAACGCCACTCCGCACATCAGCAGTGAAATGGCGGATACCGTAAAAAAAATCACCCTTCCTGAAACTACAAAATTCGGATATGTGGCCGCAGAATTTTCAAGCGTTAAAGAAATCCGTACCTATCTCAGAAAAGAAAAAAACTGGACTGCACAGGAACTTAATGCCTATTCCTACTGGAAAGCAGGTGTAGCGGAAAATGAATCGGAGAAAGATAGACATAAGGAGAAGGATTCGATGGGGTAGGTGTTTGCGGGTTTCGAGATACGGGTTTAGGGATTTAAAAGTATGGCCTTTGATTTGATTTTTGTGCGAGATAGATGTTAATGGTGAATTTTGCTTCGCAAGTGAATGGTGAATTTTCGGTTGGAAGAGCCAAGAATCAAGAATCAAGATGCAAGACGTCAGATTTCAGACATCAGACATCAGACAATAACTCATTAACTTTATTACTACGAACCGGCAACTGGTAACTAAAAACACTCTCACCCAAAACCCGCATCTCGAACCGCGTATCCCGCACCCCGAAACTTGCAATCCGAACCCGAAACCCTTATCTTTGTACTTTTAAAGACGACAATGAAAGATTTAATGGGTAAGGCAGTCTGGGATTATTTTCACAACGAAAATCCTGAAGATCTGCAGACAGAAACTTCAATCTCAGAACTGGATGAACTTCCGGTAAACTATCTTTTCAGAGATTTTGAAGACATGAATGGGATTGAGCAGAAAGCGCTTGAGCTTGCTCATGGGAAAGTGCTGGACATTGGTGCCGGTGCCGGTTCTCATGCTTTATATCTTCAGAATGAAAGAAATCTTGATGTTTTGGCATTGGACATTTCACCAAAATGTATTGATGTCTGCCAATTGAGAGGAATCAAAAAAGCAATATGTGAAAATATGTTGGACTTCTCAGGAGAAACTTTTGATACGGTTCTGCTTCTGATGAACGGAACCGGGATTTTCGAAAGCCTGAAAAAAATTGATACCTACCTTCAGAAATTGCACACTTTAGTAAACGATAACGGACAGATCCTGATTGACAGTACGGATATTCTGTATATGTTTGACCGTGATGAAGATGGTGGCGTCTATATTCCGGCAGGCGGTTATTACGGTGAACTGGATTATATTGTTCATTATAAAGGAGAATCTGAAGATCCTATCAAATGGCTCTATCTTGATTTTGAAACTTTAAAAAATGCTGCTGAAAATAATGGTTTTGCCATAGAAAAAGTGATGAAGGATGAAGATTCTTACCTGGCAATACTGACTAAAAAGTGACTTGAAAATAAATTTTGATTCGTAAATATGATCACAAGCATTACAAGTGATATCAGAATTGGAAAAATATAGGAAGCTGCTCTGTAGGGCAGCTTTTTAGGTATATAGGTTGCCCATAGCAAAAGCAGAAAGAGCATTCCTAATATGGCTGCAAAAACTTCGGGACTTTTTCTAAAGGAAGAAATGTTTCGAGAATTTATTTTGTGCATGAAGGCGACCAGGAAATACTGAACAGGCAAATAAATAAATCCAAAAATAAAAGTGAAAACAGCAGGAGTGTATTTTTTTAGTTTAATAAAATTGATTCCTAATAATATGGACCCCGGAACGGTTCCCACAATAAAACTGATCAGTAAAATGATATCCCGTGGAAATAGTTTTATCGCATGCGGATCTTCAGTCACATTATCTTTCCACATTTCCTGTTCTTCCTGAAGCTTTAATTCTTCCTGAGTTTTTTTATCCTGAATGAGTTGGTAAATCTGTATTTTTTTCTGCTCACTGAAAGTTATTCCTCTTTCCTCGAGTATTTCAAAAGCCATTTGAACAGCTTCCGGAGTAAAGCGGTTTCCTTCTTTTAAATAATTGTCCAGTTCCGTAGAGGATAATTTTCCCAGAACACTCTTTTTAACCATAGCTGATAAAATAAAATGGGCATAAAAAATGCCCATTTTGTATAATTGTTAGTTGGAAATTATCCTATCTCAATACCGTTTTCTACATTGCTGTCGTCTGGTGTTACGAAAGATAGTTTTCCGTCTGGTTTTGTTGTTAATAAAAACATTCCCTGAGATTCAATTCCTCTGATTTTTCTAGGAGCCAGGTTCAGTAAAATCATCACCTGCTTTCCGATCAGTTCTTCCGGTGTGAAGCTTTCTGCAACGCCTGAAACTACAGTTCTGATGTCAACGCCTGTATCTACTTTGAACTTTAATAATTTATCAGCTTTTTCTACTTTTTCAGCTTCTAAAATGGTGGCTGTTCTAAGGTCTATTTTAGCAAAATCATCAAAAGAAATCTCTTCTTTCATAGGGTTGGCGTTAGGGTTTGTTTTTTTATTGTTTTGTTTGGTCTGCTCCAGTTTTTCAATCTGAGCTTCGATGACACTGTCTTCAATTTTTGAGAAAAGAAGAGAAGCTTCATTGATTTTATGACCTGTTTCTATTAAAACAGATTGGGTCTCAACATCGCTCCAGTTCACCTGTTCAGCATTGAACATTGTCAGTAATTTTTCAGAGCTGAAAGGCATAAACGGCTCGCATAACTGAGCTAAGGCAACAGCCAGCTGAGCACCTACAAATAATGACTGCGCTGCTTTTTCAGGGCTGTCCTTAATCGTTTTCCAAGGTTCTTCAGCCTGAAGATACTGGTTTCCGAAACGGGCAAGATTCATTAATGCAGTCAATGCATTTCTGAACTCATAGTTTTCTAAGAATCCTGAAATTTCTTTAGCCGCTTTATTGATTTCTTCCAATTCAGGACTATTGATGTCTCCCTGAGGAACAATACCGTCATAATATTTATGGATAAGAACGGCCACTCTATTGATAAAGTTTCCGAAAATTCCTACCAACTCAGAATTATTTTTAGTCTGGAAATCTTTCCATGTAAAATTATTATCCTTTGTTTCAGGAGCTGATGAAAGAAGTGCATATCTTAAAACATCTTGCTGTCCAGGGAATTCTTCTACATATTCGTGTGCCCATACCGCCCAGTTTCTTGATGTTGAGATCTTATCGTTCTCAAGGTTTAAGAATTCAAAAGCAGGAACATTTTTCGGCATGATATAATCACCGTGAGCCTTCATCATCGCAGGGAAAATAATACAGTGGAATACAATATTATCCTTTCCGATGAAATGCACCAGGTCACTGCTTTCACTCTGCCAGTAGTCTTTCCAGTCTTTTCCGTTTTTCTCCGCCCATTCCTGAGTGAAAGAAATATAGCCGATAGGTGCATCAAACCAGACATAAAGCACTTTCCCCTCCGCATTAGGAAGTGGAACAGGAACACCCCAGTTCAGATCTCTGGTCATGGCACGAGGCTTCAAACCATCGTTTAACCATGATTTAACCTGTCCGTAAACATTCGGCTTCCAGTCGTCTTTATGACCTTCAATGATCCATTCGTTTAAGAAGTCTTCATATTCATTTAAAGGAAGATACCAGTTTTTGGTGTCTTTAAGAATCGGAACATTTCCGCTTAACATGGATTTCGGATTGATCAGCTCTGAAGGGGAAAGGGTAGAACCACACTTTTCGCACTGGTCTCCGTAAGCATTTTCATTGCCGCAGTTCGGGCATGTTCCTACAATATATCGGTCTGCCAGAAATTCTCCAGCCTGTTCGTCAAAATACTGCTCAGAAACCTCTTCCGTAAATTTCCCCTTTTCATAAAGAACTTTGAAAAAATCCTGGCTGGTTTCGTAATGCTTTTTAGAAGTTGTTCTGGAATACTCATCAAATGAAATTCCCAGATCAGAAAAAGATTTTTTAATGATCTCGTGGTATTTATCTACAATATCCTGAGGGGTTACTCCTTCTTTTTTTGCTCTGATGGTAATAGGAATTCCGTGCTCATCTGACCCGCAGATAAACGCTACATCTTTTCCTAATCTCCTCTGAAATCTTGCGTAGACATCCGCAGGAATATACACACCTGCCAAATGTCCTATATGAACCGGTCCGTTTGCATAAGGCAAAGCTGCCGTAATCATCTTTCTGTTTGACATTTATAGTAAAATTTTAACTGCAAAGATAAGGAATATCTCCTAAAACCGCCTAAACTTCCCGCATAATAAGTTTTTTACACTTCAGAAAGCGTTTGATATTAAGTTTAGTTAAACGGATGTTTAACATTTTGTTCATATTTTACATATATTATGCTAAGCATATGTTAATGTAATATTGTGAAAAACAGACATTTGGTTTTAAATAGTCAAACAATTTACATAAAATTATCCAAATTTTCAATAATATTATAATAATTCTATTTTTTTTATAAATTGCAAAACTGTTAACACAGCTTTTTAAAACGAAACTAAAAAAACGATATTGTGAAAAATTTTACAACGGTATTAAAAATTGCACCGGCTTTTTTACTGGCCAGTTCAATAATACATGCACAGACACAAGATTCTCTCACCAAGGAGAAAAAAATCGAGGAGGTGGTGCTGATCGGGTATGGAAAGCAGAAGAAAACCGATTTAACAGGTTCCATCACTGCTTTGTCTACTGCAGACTTTAACAAAGGGGCTGTAACTACGGCCGAAGGTCTTATCAACGGTAGATCTGCCGGTTTAACGATTACCCAATCAGGTACACCGGGAAGTGAAGCTACGATCAGAATCAGGGGAGGATCCTCTCTGAATGCCAGTAATGATCCATTGTTGGTTGTAGATGGTTTACCGCTCGACGGGGTTTCATTGTCAACCATCAATCCAAATGATATTGAGTCTTTTTCTATTCTGAAGGATGCAGCATCTACTGCTATTTATGGTTCAAGAGGTTCCAACGGGGTTATCCTGATTACCACCAAGAAAGGAAGTAAAAAACTTCGTGTCTCATTGAATGCCTTTACAACAGTTAATACATTGGCTAAAAAAATTAAGGTGTATTCAGGAGATGAATTCAGAAGTATTGTTAATCAATATGCCCCTGGAAAAGCCAATTTGCTGGGCACGGCTAATACAGACTGGCAAGACGAAATCTTCAGAACTTCAGTGACTTCAGATATTAATGCTTCAGTTTCAGGAAGTCTGTTTGGAAAAGTTCCTGCACGTTTTTCCGTAGACAATATGGATAATTCAGGATTATTGATTACATCCAGATTCAGAAGAACTACAGCTAATGTTGCATTGAGTCCGAGCTTCTTTGATGATCACCTTAAATTCAATATTACAGGGACTTATTCTTATACTTTTCAAAATAAAGGGAATGAGGATGCTATAAAAAATGCAATTTCTTATGATCCGAGCCAATCAGTTTATGATGAAAATTCCCCTTATGGAGGGTATAGAGAATGGATTGCTGCTGCTACCAACAGACCGGTAGGGGTGTCTAACCCTGTCAGCATGCTTAGAAACAAAAGTGATGTTCAGAATTTCAAACGATTTTTCGGAAACATCAATATGGACTATAAATTTCATTTCCTTCCGGATTTAAGATTGATCGTCAATGCAGGTCTTGACAGTAAAGAGCTGGACGGGCATGTTACCACCAATCCATATTCAAGAAACGGCTATTATTCCGTTAAAAATGTATTCGGATTTTATGGAGAAGATTCCTATTCTGATGAAAGTATTCTGAACAAGAATGCAAACGTTCAGTTAAACTATACCAAAACTTTCGGGAAATTCAATCTGGAGGCTATGGGAGGTTATGAGTATCAGAACTATCATAAAGTAAGCTCTGCATCAGGGAATACTTTATTATACAGCTTTGATCCTGAAAATAACTTTTATAATCCTGATTCCAAGCCAGATGTAAACTTACAGGCTTTCTTCGGAAGATTAAATCTTGGATTCGCTAATAAGTACTTGCTTACCATTAACTACAGAAGAGACGGATCTTCCCGTTTCAGTAAGGATAATAGATGGGGTGACTTTGGAGGCGTTGCGGCAGCTTGGAAAATTTCGGAAGAAAATTTCTTACATGGAAACAGTACCATTTCAGATTTAAAGCTTAGAGCCAGTGTTGGAAAAACCGGGCAGCAGGATATTGGAGTGTACCGATATGATTATTTTAAAACGTATAATGTTTCCTCAACGCTTTACTATCAGTTTGGAAACACGTTTTATGAAATTGCCAAAGCAAACGGATACAATCAAAACCTTAAATGGGAAGAAAGTTTAAAATATAATCTAGGACTGGATTTCGGATTCGTAGGAAATAGAATTAAAGGAACACTGGATTTTTATATGGCAGATACAAAAGATCTGTTATCTATAGTACCGGAAGGACCTTTGGAGAATTTAAGAATCATCGGACCTAAGAATATAGGTAAACTTCAGTCTAAAGGGATTGATCTTGGATTGGACGTAAAAGCCATCCAGAAAGAGAATTTTACCCTAAACTTCAACTATAATGTATCCTACAATAAAATAGATATCAAACAGCTTGAAGTGAATGGTATTGATAAAGGAGGAGTTGGTTTAGGAGGTTTTGTACAGACGTTCAGAGAAGGCTATTCTCCATACGCATTCTGGGTATATCAGCAGATTTATGATACCAACGGAAGGCCGGTAGAAGGAGCCTATGTAGACAGAAATGGTGACGGAACCATAACTTCTGCGGATAAATACAATTACAAAAAACCTCAGGCAGATGTAACAATGGGATTAATGACCAATGCGACTATCGGCAAAAACTGGGATTTTTCAATGGGCTGGAGAGCAAGTATCGGAAATTATGTGTATGATCAGATTTCTGCAGACAGATCTCATGTAGGGAATATCAACAACACGGTAGACAATACAATTAATAATGCTCCTGTAGATTTCAATTCCACACATTTTATAACAGCAAATAAAATGTCTGATTATTACGTGAAGAACGGAAGTTTCCTGAAACTGGACAATGTTACCGTAGGATATACCTTTAAGAATTTTATAGGAAATAATGCATCCCTAAGGGTGTATGGTGCAGCACAGAATGTCCTTATTATTACGAAGTACAAAAACCTTGATCCGGAAATCTTTAACAACGGGGTTGATAATTCGATCTATCCGAGAGCAAGAATGTTTACTTTAGGTATTAATGCTAATTTTTAATCCGCTTTTACAATGAAACTTAACAGAACAAAAATATTTAAATTAAGAAATTTAGCCATTGCGGGTTTATTTCTTTTTACAACTTCATCTTGCTTAAACGATCTGGATGTTGAAGTAAATGACGACGAATTATATACATCAGAACAATTCTATGCCAATCCGGCTTCCTATAAACAATTCCTTGCTAAAATATATGCAGGACTGGCTGTAACAGGGCAGAAGGCAGGAAACGGAGAATCTGATTTGGGTGCGGAAGATGACGGAGGTCCGAATGAAGGTTTTTCACAATACTTAAGAGGATACTGGCAGCTGCAGGAATTGACCACAGATGAGGCTATTATTGCCTGGGGAGAAAGTGATAACCCCACCATCAAGGATCTGAATTTCAATAACTGGAATGCAGATAATGTTTTCAACGAAGCTTTTTTCGCAAGAGTATTTTTCCAAATAAGCCTTGTTAATGAATATCTAAGAGAAACGACCGATGAAAAGCTGGCCTCAAGAGGAGTTTCAGAAGAGTTAAAGGCCCAGATTAAAACGTACAGAGCTGAGGTAAGGTTTTTAAGAGCTTTATCCTACTACCACGCGATAGATATTTATGGGAAAATGCCTTTTGCTACAGAAAATGATGCTCTGCTTACGAAACCCATTATGCAGACAAGAGATTTCATGTTCAATTATGTAATCAATGAATTGAATGCTATAGAAGGTGAATTGCCTGCTCCGAGAACGAATGAATATGGAAGAGCGGATAAAGCAGCAGTCTGGATGCTTAAAGCCAAATTATATCTGAACGCCAAAGTATATACCGGTACAGATAAAAGTACTGAAGCACTGGCGGAAGTAGAAAAAGTAATTGGCTCCACTTATAAAATAGCCCAGATTCCGTATGCCAACTTATTTAAAGCAGATAATCATATCAATGGTGCTCAGGAGGAAATCATTTTTCCTATCGCTTTTGATGGGGTTAGAACACGAACTTATGGAGGAACTACATTCCTTGTGCATGCCAACTGTACCAATGAAGTTGGAGTAACCTTAGGGGTAGACTTCGGATGGCAGGGATACAGAGTGAGACAGGAATTTATGCAGTCAGCCGGAAGTACAGACCCGAGAATCATGAAAGTAGCCGGAAATACTGATCCAGCTTCCATTTCCGATTATCTGAAATTTGATCAGGGAACAAAACTGACCAAATTCTCCAATAAGACTTCTACAGGAGCCAATGGAAGTGATGCTAATTTTGTAGATGCAGATTTTCCTCTATTCAGAATGGCAGATGCTTATTTGATGTATGCTGAACTTGCAGTAGTTAATGGAAAAGGAAGTCCGGCAACAGCTTTAAACTACATCAATGCACTTAGAACAAGAGCTCTTGCACCTACAGTACAGCAGTCAGCACTTACACCTGATTTTATCCTGAACGAAAGAGCAAGAGAGCTATATTGGGAAGGATACAGACGTCAGGATCTGATTCGTTTCGGAAAATATCTGTCAGGATATACATGGCAATGGAAAGGAGGAAGTATGAGCGGAGGAAATCTGCCGGAATCCAGATTACTTTTTCCGATACCGAACAAGTATCGTAACTTAAATCCTAATTTATCTCAGAATCCTGGTTATTAAAAAACAACAAAATGAAGAATCTTTTTAAAATATGGATAGCTCTTTTCGTAGGAGTGTTGGCTGTTTCTTGTGAAAAAGACGAGGATCGTGCCGTAATCAGTGAAACAACAGCTGCAAAAGTATCGGCAGACAAAAATGTTGTGGTACTCGATGAGCTTAAAGGAGCCGAAACTGCCATCTCATTTGCATGGACAAAAACTGGTTTTAACATTGCTTCTGTTCCGGTACAGCAGGTAGAATTTGCCTTGAAAGGAACGGGATTCAAAAACAGTACGACGTTTAGTTTTGATAAAGATGCAGTTTCAGGAGGAATTACACATGCTGCACTGAATACCATCATGTTTAATATTGGAGCTGTTTCCGATATAGCTAATGATATTGAAGCAAGGCTTAAAACTTCAGTGGGAACTGCTCCGTTTTATTCCAATGTAATAGATATTAAAATAACACCGTTTACCCCTAATCCGGATATTATTTATCCTAAAATCAATGTTCCAGGTGCCTATGCAGGTGCTGCAGGTTACGCAAGCTGGACTCCGGCTAACTCTCCTAACCTGTTTTCCCCTGAAAAAAATGACAGTTACAGAGGATTTATCTGGATTAGCAATCCAACAGGTGATAACGGGAAGTACAAATTTACGATCAATCAGGATTGGCCGGGAAATAAAGGTGATGACGGAACAAAAACCGGAAAACTAGTTGCGGACGGGTCAGATATTGTGCCGGCTTCAGCAGGAACCTTCTACATGAAAGTTGATTGGGCTGCCAACACTTATTCTTCTGTGCTTGCCAATTTTGGAGTAATTGGTGATGCTACGCCTACAGGATGGGGATCGGATACAGATTTTGTATACAGTCCGGCTACAAAAACATATGTCATCAATTCCATTATGCTGAGCAATTCAGGAGTCTTTAAATTCAGAGCTAATGATGATTGGGCCATGAAATTCCAGCCTAAAAAAGATGAGCAGACTCTGATTTCAGGAAAAGCTGTACAAAGTTATTTCAATGCTGAGAATACAGTAGAAGGTGATCCTGGCTACAAAGTATCCGAGGCAGGAAACTATAAAATAGAGCTGGATCTTCATAATTCAGCGTATTACAAATTAACCGTTACAAAGTTGTAAAATATACCAATTAAGTTGATAAAGTGTTGCTTTACCGCAGCACTTTATCTATTTTTAAGTTTATAAATAGTCATTATGAAGAAAATTACAGTTGGAGCAATGCTGCTCTCAATGATGTTCGTGGGGGTGAAAGCACAGTCTTTGAAATCACCGGATGGAAAGTTTGAAATGAACTTTCAGCTTAAAGAAGGAGTTCCTTATTACAATCTGAAGTATAATGGAGCTGTGGTGGTAGAAGATTCTAAGTTAGGATTAAGATTATTTAAAGACTCAGCCATCAAATTTGCGTCTGAAATTGCCAAACCGGACGATGCCAAATTTGATCTGAACAACGGATTCACGAAAACAGATGAAAAACGTGATTCCAAAAACGAAACCTGGCAGCCGGTTCTAGGTGAAAAGAAAAATTATATCAATCATTATAACGAGCTGGCCGTTACGCTGGATCAGGCTTCTACAAGCAGAAGTATCGTTGTAAAGTTCAGACTGTTTAATGACGGTCTTGGATTCAGATATGAATTCCCACAACAGAAAAATCTGAACTATTTCGTCATCAGAGAAGAAGATTCTGAAATCGATTTCCCAACGGATATGAAAGCCTGGTGGATGGTAGCAGACTATGATTCTCAGGAATATCAGTACCAGGAAACAAAGATCTCCGAAATTCCTGCTAAATGGGACAAAGCATTCGATGCCAATGCTTCACAAAGATTGGTGAAAAATGCAGTTCAGTCTCCGTTAATGCTTAAAAAAGAAGGTAAGGAGCCATTGTATGTGAACGTGGCGGAAGCAGCCGTTTTGGATTACCCGGCATCCCATCTTGAGGTGGATGCTCAGAATTCTAAATTCAAAACACATCTTACTGCTGACAGACAGGGAGCAAAAGGATATATTCAGACCCCATCTGTGACGCCTTGGAGAACCATTATTGTCTCTCCGAAAGCAGAAGAGGTGATGGAGTCCAAAATGATTTTTAACCTGAATGAACCTACAAAATATACCGATACATCTTATATTCATCCTACAAAATATATGGGAGTCTGGTGGGAAATGATCATCGGGAAATCCCAGTGGGCTTATTCTACCGCGGAAAACGTTCATGTAGATAAAACAGATTTTTCAAAGCTTACTCCGAATGGAAAACACGCTGCAAACAATACAAAAGTTAAAGAATACATCGATTTCGCAGCTGAAAACGGGTTCCAGGGATTATTAATTGAAGGCTGGAATATCGGTTGGGAAGATTGGTTCGGACATTCCAAGGAATTTGTTTTCGACTTTATCACTCCATATCCGGATTTTGATATTAAAATGCTGAATGATTATGCTCATTCCAAAGGGATTAAGCTAATTATGCACCATGAAACTTCCGGTTCCGCAACGAACTACGAAAGATGGTCGGATAAAGCCTTTGAACTCATGAATAAATACGGTTATGATGCTGTGAAAACAGGATATGTAGGCGATATTATTCCTAGAGGAGAACATCATTATTCGCAATGGACAATTAACCATTATTACAGAATTGCAGAAAAAGCAAACAAGTATAAAATCATGGTCAATTCCCATGAATCTGTACGTCCTACAGGGGAGAGCCGTACTTATCCGAACTACATTTCGGCAGAAGCTGCAAGAGGAACAGAGTATGAAGCATTCGGAGGAAATAAACCCGATCATCAAACTGTTCTTCCTTTCACAAGATGGATGGGTGGATCTATGGATTATACGCCGGGAATTTTCCAGACCAAACTGGATTATTATTTCCCTGGTGATACACGTTTCGTTAAAACCACACTGGCAAAACAGCTTGCATTATATGTGACGATGTATATGCCTCTTCAGATGGCGGCAGACCTTCCGGAGAACTATAAAAAGCATATGGATGCCTTCCAGTTCATCAAGGACGTTGCGGCAGACTGGGATGATACCAAAATTCTTTCCGCTGAGCCGGGAGATTATGTCATCACGGCCAGAAAAGCAAAAGGGACTGAAAACTGGTTCGTAGGTGGTATTACCGATGAAAATAAACGTGAATACACCGTAGATTTCTCTTTCCTGGATAAAGGGAAAAAATATGAGATAACCGTTTACGAAGATGGAAAAGATGCAGATTACATCGATAACCCTCAAAGCTATAACATCTATAAAAAACAGATCACCAGCAAATCTAAATTGAATTTCAAGATGGCAAGAAGCGGCGGTTTCGCTATTTCTGTTAAGCCTTTGAATTAAGATTTAAATTCTAAATTTGTTATGCCCCGACTCATTATACATTCTGAAATGGGCCGGGGCATTAACTTTTTATCGTATTAACTATTGCCATGAAAAACTTTAGCATCCTGATTTGTATTTTTTCAGCTTGTATGATCAATGCACAGAAAAAACTTCCGGTCATAAAAGCGAATTCCAACCGTATGACCATTCTTGAAAAAGATAATGGATTGACAACGGACTGGAATGCAGATCCAAAAATTAAACTTGATGTCTACACCACATCCAAACTTGATACAGAAAAAAAGACCATAAAAGTAAAAACAGATATAGATTCTGCAACTTTCACCATTAAAAAAGGACAAAACAAAGACTTTATAGTGCTATTAAAAGGAAAAGATTCCTGCATGACCCGAATAACAAGTCTGCCTCCAAAGAATTTCAGCAAGGTGAAACCTGTTTTTCATGATACCATAAAGCTTTCTATCAACGAACAGAATACCATGTTCGTAAAAACAGTATTGAATAAAACAGATACCCTGATACTCAATTTTGATACCGGTTCAAGCGATCTGACCCTGACCAGAGAAAACTTAAAAAATAAAATTAAAAGTTCCTTAACGTCAGGATCTAATGTATTGGAGATCGGGAACAGAGTCTATCAGGACTTCCGGATTTATCCTGCTGATCTTGCGGGACACGGTACAGAAGGGCGTTTCGGATGGGATCTTTTTGACGGTATGATCGTAGAACTTAATTATGATAAGGGAATTATGGCTGTTCATTCACAGCTTCCCAAAGAAGTAAAAAAAGATAAAAGCTATTCAAAACTGACTATAAAGTATTTTAACAATGTTTTTTTTGTAGAGGGCAGTATAAAACAAGGGAAAAGCACCAATACTGACTGGTACCTTTTTGATACGGGATATCAGAGAACCATAATGCTGGATGGTCCGATGCTGAAAGAACAAGGCTTCCCTGTTCACACCATGAAAGAAATAAGGAGGGTAGTCATGAGAGGTGGGCAGGGAAATGAAGTACCCGTGATCACATCCGGACTGGAGTCTTTCACTTTAGGGAAATATACCCTTACCAATATTCCCGTTCAGGTTTTGTCCCAAAGCAGATTGGTAAGCAGATCGAGAATGCATATTCTGGGCAATGAAATTTTAAAAAGATTCAATGTTTTTTTTGATTTTCAAAACAATGTGGTATACCTGAAGCCTAATAAACTGATGGATGAAAAATATATTGAACATAGTTAACCTGACTTTTCAAAATATAATTATTAAATTGAAATCTGATTCCGAATCATGAAAAAAATCTATGTTGTATTTGCGCTTTCAATAGCTTCCGCAGCTTTTTCCCAGACGAGGCCTTTAGAAAAGGTAGAGCCTGCATTCTGGTGGAAAGGAATGAAAAATCCTGAACTTCAGATCCTGGTTTATGGAAAAGATGTGGCGAAAAATGAAATTGAACTTTCAGAGGGTATTCAGGTAAAAGACATAAAAAAAGTAGAAAATCCGAACTACGTCTTTATTACCGTTAATACCAATGAGATCAATGTTCCGAAGTTTAAAATCAATATTAAAAAAGGAAACAAAAATATAAGTTCATACGATTATGAGCTTAAACAGAGAGCTGCCGGATCTGCAGACCGCGAATCTTTTACCTCAAAAGATGTCATGTATCTCATCATGCCGGACCGTTTTGCCAACGGCGATGAAAAGAATGATTCCAGACCCGATCTGATCGAAAAAAATGACCGTAGCTTACCAAACGGAAGACATGGCGGTGATCTTCGCGGAATTATCAATAACCTGGACTATATCCAAAACCTTGGAGCAACATCTGTCTGGCTGACACCCGTGAATGAAGACAATGAAAAAGTATATTCCTATCATGGATATGCGCAGACCGATCTGTATAAAATTGATGGCCGGTATGGAACCAATGAAGAATACCGCGAGCTTTCACAAAAACTGAACAAACGAAATATGAAGCTGGTCATGGATTATGTGACCAATCATTGGGGAGTATCTCACTGGATGATCAAAGATCTGCCTTCAAAAGACTGGATCCATTGGTTTGACGAAGGGAAAAACGGTTTTTACCGCTCCAATTATAAAACAACTACTCAGTTTGACACCAATGCCTCAGAAATCGATAAAAAATATGCACTGGATGGCTGGTTTGATACAACAATGCCCGATATCAATCAGAAAAATCCCCTGGTCTTAAAATACCTGACCCAAAATGCCATCTGGTGGATAGAATATGCCGATCTCGGAGGGTTGCGTGTAGATACTTATCCTTATAATGATAAAGAAGCTATGGCCAGTTGGGCAAAAGCCATCACAGACGAATACCCAAAATTCAATATTGTAGGAGAAACATGGCTGTATACCGCGGGACAGATCTCTGCGTGGCAGAAAAATTCCAAAACAGGAGAAGCTGCAGGTTATAATTCAAATTTGCCTTCCGTGATGGATTTTATGCTCTTTGCCGATATGCCGAAAGCCCTGAAGGAAAAAGAAGGCTGGGATAGCGGAATGACTAAACTTTACAATGTTTTTACCAGCGATTTCCTGTATCCCGATATCAACAATCTCCTCGTTTTCTTTGAAAATCATGACACCGAAAGATGGAATGAGATCTTCAATGCAGATCCGAAAGCCTACAAAATGGCAATGACCATGATTTCTACGGTCAGAGGTATTCCACAGATCTACTATGGATCAGAAATAGGCATGAGAGGGGATAAGAATAAAGGCGGTGATGCAGATATCCGGAGAGATTTTCCGGGCGGCTGGAAATCGGATGTAAATAATGCGTTCAATCAATCTTCACAGACCTCTGAGCAGAAAGAATTTTATCAGTTTACCCAGAAATTACTGAACTGGAGAAAAGGTAAAAATGTGATTCATAACGGAAAAACTAAAAATTACGTTCCTCAGGACGGTGTTTTTGTGTATTTTAGATATGATGGTAAGGAAAATGTAATGGTAATTATCAACAATAATGAAAAAGATCAGACGTTAGACTTAAAACGTTTTACAGAATCGCTGAATGGGGTGACAAAAGGGAAAGATGTCATTTCAGGGCAGATATTCTCTATGAAAAACAGCCTGTCCGTGCCGGCAAAAACTCCGCTGATCATTGAACTCCAAAACTAAATTAATTATATAATGAAAAAAATAACAATTATCTGTACGCTTGTACTTTTCATGCTGGGTTTTACAGGAATGAATGCCCAATCCGGCAGTTCCAAATTTGACAAAGATAAAACGGCCATAGGAACCATGCTGGATGGTTTCAATACAGCCGCTGCAAAATCAGATTTCGATACCTATTTCAATTATTTCGCGGATCAATCTACATTCATCGGAACCGATGCTACAGAAGTTTGGGACAAGAAAGCCTTTATGGTGTGGGCAAAACCTTACTTTGATAAAAAGAAAACCTGGAATTTCACATCACTTAAAAGGAGTATCTATTTCAGCAAAGACGGAAAATTAGCATGGTTTGACGAAATTCTTGATACTCAGATGAAAATCTGCAGAGGTTCAGGTGTTGTCGAAAAAATAAACGGAAGCTGGAAAGTGAAACAGTACGTGCTTTCTGTAACTGTTCCTAATGATGTCGTGGATAAGGTGGTCTTAGAAAAAGCAGCCATTGAGGATATCTTAATCAAAGAATTGAAAAAATAATGGAGCCACCACACAGTTCACTTTCAAGAAGAATAAAACCGAATCTTTCCATGCCTCAGATCATCAATATGAGTATGGGCTTTTTGGGCATCCAGATGGCTTTCGGGCTGCAGAACGGAAATGCGAGCAGGATTCTGGCCAATTTAGGTGCCGATGTTCATGAGCTGTCATGGTTCTGGCTGGTAGCACCTGTTACCGGACTCATTGTGCAACCAATCATCGGACACATGGGTGACAATACCTGGAGTCCTTTGGGCAGAAGAAAGCCGTATTTTTTAATTGGAGCTGTTTTATGTGCGCTTGGGTTGGTTCTTCTTCCCAATGCGGCTACTGTTACTCATCTTTTTGCGGCTAATGCATTACTCTTAGCTGTATTATTTCTGGCGATGATGGATGCTTCCGTTAATATTGCTATGGAACCCTTCAGGGCTTTGGTAGGAGATATGCTTCCAAAACATCAGGGAACTCTGGGGTTTTCAGTGCAGACTATTCTGATCGGAATCGGAGCGGTAGTGGGATCTTATATTCCTGGAATACTGACCTCGGTGGGAGTCTCCAATGAAGCGCCGGAGGGGTTTGTTGCCGATAACGTGATTTACTCGTTTTATGTGGGAGCCGGGATATTATTACTGACGATACTGTATACTATTTTTACCACTAAAGAATATTCTCCGGAAGAATTTACTGCATTTGAGGACGGGAAAGAAGCCCCGCAGGAACCTTCAAAATTCCTGGATATTTTTAAAGATTTCGCAGGAATTCCTTCACAGATGAAAAAACTGGGTGCCGTACAGTTTTTCTCATGGTTTGCGCTGTTTACAATGTGGGTATTTACGACAAGTGCTTTAGCAACCCATCATTTCGGACTTTCCCCGGAAGATACCCATTCCAAAGCATTCAATAATGCGGGAGATCTGACTGGAAAACTATTCGGAATGTATAATCTGTGGGCGATACCGTTCGCGTTTTTATTAACCCCGATCGCGAAAAAGATAGGAAAGAAGCAAACCCATGCACTGGCACTTTTGTGTGGAGGTTTAGGTCTTATTTCCATGTATTTTATTAAGGACACCAACCTTTTGTGGATCTCTATGATAGGACTGGGCTTTGCCTGGGCGAGTATTCTTGCTATGCCTTACGCAATGCTTATTGAAGTGATTCCTCAGCGGAAAATGGGCGTGTATATGGGAATATTCAATTTCTTTATCGTTGTTCCCCAGATCATCAATGGATTATTTGGGGGCCCTATTGTGAGCAACTTTTTCGGAAACCGAGCCATAGATTATATTGTAGTCGGAGGTGTGTGTATGCTTATCGGAGCTGTTGTCACCATGATCTTCGTGAAATCTGAAGACGAAACGCCTAAGGAAATTGAGGGGGAGATTAAGCAGGTGCATTTTTAGGGGAGAGAAGTTAGAAGTGGGAAGATGGAAGATGGAAGCGCGAAGAACTCGAATGGAATTATTTAAATTGATCACAATAAAATTCAATAGGAGCGGGCTTTAGCCCGTTTTTTTATAACACACATCAATTATGGCTTTAGCCAAAACTTAAAATATTCCGCTAATTTGGTTCAATATATTCTTATCTCTATTTTACAGCTAACGTAAATGTCCACATTTTAAAAATCTGCTCCATCCGCAAGATCCGCGAGAGCTAAAAAAATAATATATTTCAAAACTAATTTATATGCTCAATCAATTTTATCTCAGATAAAATCCTTGCGCCTTAAAACATATAAACAGAAACTAATCTTTGCGTCATTGCGTTTTCCAACAAATACAAGAGTGCAATAAAAATCACAAAAAAGCCGCCCCAAAAATGAGACAGCCATTTTTAATTGACTGAAAGTCAAATGTGATATCTTAACAACTAAAACGTACTTAAGCCAAAACCGTTTCGATTTCCGCTACCGTCTTCGAGAAATTCTCATCTTTTAACTGAGGAACCATCATCCCCTGAGATTGGAAAACTTCCACATCCGTAATCCCAATGAACCCGAATAATGTTTTTAAATAATGCTCCATATTCTCAATAAGCCCGTTTTCATAAACGCCGCCAATAGCAAAATTTAAGTATAATTTTTTGTTTTGTAGAAGACCTTTTGGAGTTCCGTCTGCATAAGAGAATGTTTTTCCGGCAACAGCAATACTGTCGATCCATGATTTTAAAGTGGACGGAAAAGTGAAGTTGTAGAAAGGAACACCAATAACAATAATATCAGCTTCCTGAATTTCCTTTAATGCTTCATCAGAATATTTTGAAGCTTCCTTCTGTTCATCATTCTTTTCTTCATCCGGAATTCTGGAGGCACTGAAATGATGAATTTCCATATGTGGGATTGGGTTTAAAGCCAGATCACGGATGACCACTTTGCTGTTTGGGTCTTTATCTAATAACTGATTAATTACAGCTTGAGAAAGCTTATTGCTTACGGAGTTTTCTCCGCTGATGCTGGTTTGGATATTTAAAATATTTGCCATTTTGTTTTGAATTTTTTCGTTTTTATTAATGACAAAATTATTGTAAATTTACTTTCCAAAGTATAGCAGTTACCTAAAGGAAAGTGAAAAAAATGGAAAAAAAGCACAACCATAAAGATTGTATGCAGGCATTAAAGCCGGTTCGCGATACATTAGATGTGATCAACGGCAAATGGAAATTGCAGATTATTATTTCTTTAAATGCAGGAAACAAACGCTTTACAGAAATTGAAAGAAGCATTCCGAAGCTGACCTCAAAAGTTTTAGCCAAAGAATTAAAAGAACTCGAGCAAAACGGTTTGGTGGAAAGAATCGTTAAGGATACTTATCCTGTAAGCATTGAATACTGTCCTACACAATATACAAAAACCCTACACCCTGTTGTAGAATCTTTAAAAGACTGGGGCGAAAATCACCGTAAACATATTTTCGGAACTCCCGGGGAAACTGAAAAAGCTAAATAAAGACTCATTAAGATTTAAAAGTCTGCTCAATCAGCCAGATCCGCGAGAAAAAATATAATGCAGTCCAAAACTAATCTATCTCCTCAATCAATTTTATCTTTGATAAAATCCTCACGCCTTAAAACGAATGAAGAGGAATACAACTTGCGCCTTTTGAGTTTATCGAAAACAATCCAAATTAACCGATCAAAATCCTTTCTTAACCTACATCAACACTTTCAAACACCTCTATCTCCTACATTTGTACCATAAAATAATCACAGTATGAAAACAGTATATCATAAAGCAGATTCAAGAGGTCACGCAGATCACGGCTGGCTAAACAGCTACCACACCTTCAGTTTTGCCAACTATCAAAATAAGGACAGAACGAATTTTGGAGTGCTGAGAGTATTGAACGACGACACCGTTTCACAGGGAATGGGATTCGGAACGCACCCGCACAGAGATATGGAAATTATTTCAATTCCTTTGGAAGGTGATCTGGAACATAAAGATTCAATGGGTACTACTGCTGTTATCAAAAAAGGGGAGATCCAGGTATTGAGCGCAGGAACCGGAATAATGCACAGCGAATACAATAAGAATAAAGATGAAGCGGTGAAGTTTCTTCAGATCTGGGTTTTTCCGAAAGAATTAAACGTTGAACCGAGATATGATCAGAAAAGCATTAAGGAAGGCGAAAAGATCAATGGATTCCAGCAGATCTTATCTCCCAATAAAAATGATGACGGCGTTTGGATCCATCAGGATGCATGGTTTAATTTGGCTAATTTTAAAGCAGGAAACGGCAAAAATTATATGCTTAACAAAAAAGGAAACGGAGTCTATGCTTTTGTTTTAAAGGGAAGCGCTAAAGTTGGAGACAGAATCCTGAGCGAAAGAGACGGATTGGGAATCTGGGACACCCAGAGCTTTAATATCGAAGCTGTAGAAGATGCTGAGATCTTATTAATGGAAGTACCGATGGAACTGCCGGCTTATTTGAAATAGCAAATAGTAATCAAATACATTAAACAGATAAACAATAAATGAAAGTTTTAGCAATAGCAGGAAGCAATTCGGATGCTTCAATGAACAGACAGTTAGTAGCCTATGCATCATCTTTATTTGAGAATGCAGACGTAGAAGTAGTAGACCTGAATCCTTTTGAAATGCCGATTTATAAGCATGAAAGAGAATTGACAGGCGGTGTTCCTCAGGAAGCAAAGGATTTTGCAGCAAAAATTGACGGGGCAAATCTCCTTTTGGTTTCATTACCTGAGCACAACGGAACGTACTCTACAGCCTTTAAAAATGTATTCGACTGGGTATCGAGAATCAAAGACAGAACAGTATGGAATGAAGTACCGATGTTGTTGATGTCAACATCTCCCGGAGGACGAGGCGGAGCTGGAGTTTTAGAAGCTGCATCGAAGCGTTTTCCTTCCCACGGAGGAAATATTGTAGAAACTTTCTCACTTCCTTTCTTTAATGATAACTTTGATAAAGCTGAACAGAAGATTTCTAACGGCGAGAAAGACAGTGAATTAAAAGAGAAAATAAAGAAGATTGCAGCCATTGAAACCATCCTTGAAAAATAGAATTTGAATATTAATTTAAAATTACTATTTTTGCAAAAAGAAATAAGATGAAAATTCAGACCACTTTTAAAGAATGTTTCTCAGAGAAAGGGAAAACTGTGGGCTCTGAAATTCTGAGATAAAATAACGGCCGATAATCTACCAAGATTGTCGGCTTTTTTATTTTCTAAAATCTGAATAAAAAGTAATTATAGAAATAAAATGTACCAATATACCAATGTATCAATATACCAGTTTTTTGGTTTTCCAAACAAGATGATTGTTACATTGTTAAACTGATATATTGCTACATTAATAAAATTATTAAACATGAGCAACACTTACAAATCAGCAGGCGTAGACAAAGAAGAAGGGTACAAAACCGTTGACAAGATCAAAAAGGCAGTAGGCGAGACCCACAACTCAAATGTATTGAACCATTTGGGAAGTTTTGGAGCTTTCTATGAGATCGGGGGATATAAAAATCCTGTGCTGGTTTCTGGAACAGACGGTGTAGGAACGAAGCTTAAAGTAGCTTTGGATACCAAACAATACGATTCTATCGGTGTCGACTGTTTCGCAATGTGTGCCAATGATATTCTTTGCCACGGTGCAAAACCATTATTCTTCCTGGATTATCTGGCTTGTGGAAAGCTGGATTCCGAAATAGCTGCTGAGATCGTTCTTGGAATGGTAAAAGCATGTAAGGATAACAACTGTGCATTGATTGGTGGTGAAACTGCTGAAATGCCGGGAATGTATCAGCCGGGAGATTATGATGTTGCAGGATTCTGTGTAGGAATCGTTGAAAAAGATCAGATCATTGACGGTTCTACGATCAAGGCTGGAAATAAAATCATTGCCCTTCCAAGCTCAGGATTCCACTCCAACGGATTTTCACTGGTAAGAAAAGTATTCCCGAATTTTGAAGAAGAATTTGAAGGAAAACCATTATATGAAACTTTATTAGTACCTACAAGACTATATTATAAAGACATTCACAGAGTATTAGAAGAAGTAAAAGTTTCCGGTATTGCTCACATTACAGGAGGTGGTCTTTATGAAAATGTACCAAGAATTATTCCTGAAGGACTTTGTGCTTCCATCGATGCGGCCAAAATCAAAATTCCTAGCGTAATGCTTGAACTGGAGAAAAGAGGTGGTGTATCCCGTGAAGAAATGTACGGAACGTTCAATATGGGAGTAGGAATGATTATCGTTGCTGATGCTGACCACGCTGAAAAAGTATTACATCTTTTAGATGATGCTTACGAAATCGGAGAGATCACGGAGGGAAGCGAGAAGATTGATTTGACGATCTGATGATTTGATGATTCGACGATTTAGCCGATAGGCAAAATTATCATCATATTAACATATCATCACATCATCATATTATTATCACATGAAAAATTTAGTTATACTCGTTTCAGGCTCCGGCACCAATCTGCAGAGAATCATAGATACTATTGACAGCGGAGAAATCCAAAATGCAAAAGTATCTCTGGTAGTGGCAGACAGAGAATGTTACGGACTTGAAAGAGCAAAAAATCATCATATAGACCAGATTCTGATCCCAAGAGGAAAGAATTTCAGCAGTGAACTGGCGAATGTAATTCCAAAAGATACAGATCTTATTGTATTGGCAGGATTCCTATCCATTTTAAAACCTGAATTCTGTGAAAACTGGACCGGAAAGATTATTAATATACACCCGGCACTGCTTCCGAAATTCGGAGGAAAAGGAATGTGGGGAATGCATGTTCACCATGCGGTTATTGAAGCTAAAGAAAAAGAAAGCGGAGCTACTGTACATTATGTAACTCCGGGAATCGATGAAGGGGAAGCTATTCTTCAGAAATCATTTGAGGTGACCCCTGAAGATACTCCTGAAACGGTTGCAGAGAAAGTACATCATATTGAATATGAAATATTTCCAAAGGCGATCAATAAAGTTTTAGGAAATCAATAGATAATGTACCAATATAACAATGTACCAGTTTACCAATTAAATTCATTGTTACATTGTTAGACTGATACATTTTTAAGAAAAAATCTAAGTAAATAAAAGTAAGTCCGGGGGTGAAAGACCGGGCTACAGTTTGAAATAGCTGTAAAAAGTAAAAATTGAAAGTAAAAAGTCCCGAAGGGACGATTTAACCAAGCGTAGGATGAAAATCCTATGCGAAAAAAAATCAAACATAGGATGCAATCCTATGGGAAAAAATCAAAAGTAAAAATGAGTAAAAAGAGAGTTTTAATCAGTGTTTCTGACAAAAGCGGATTGATCGAATTCGCCCAGTTTTTGGAAGCCCAGAATTATGAGTTGATTTCTACAGGAGGAACGTTCAAACATTTGAAAGACGCTGGTTTAAGTCCGATTCAGATCGATGAGGTAACCAATTTTCCTGAAATGCTGGATGGAAGAGTAAAAACCCTTCACCCGAAAGTTCACGGAGGTCTTTTAGCAGTACGTTCCAATGAAGAGCACATGAAAACTGTTCAGGAGCACGGAATTGACCTGATCGACATGGTGATCGTAAACCTTTATCCTTTCTTTGAAAATGTAAACAAAGATATTTCTTTACATGAGAAAGTGGAGTTTATCGATATCGGAGGTCCTTCAATGCTTCGTTCAGCGGCTAAGAACTTCGATTCCGTTACCGTAATTACCGATGTGGAAGATTATGCAACAGTAAAACTAGAAATGGAACAGAACGGTGATACGTACATCGAAACACGTAAAAAGTTGGCAGGAAAAGTATTCAACCTTACTTCAGCTTATGACGGGGCTATTTCAAGAATGCTTTTAGATGAAGAATATCCTGCTTATCTTAATGCTTCTTACAAAAAAGCATCAGATTTAAGATATGGCGAAAACCCTCACCAAACTGCTGCTTACTACGTTTCTACGTTTGAGAACGGTGCGATGAAAGATTTCGAACAGCTTGGCGGTAAAGAACTTTCTTTCAACAACCTTCGTGATATGGACCTTTGCTGGAAAGTAGTGACTGAGTTCAAAGAAGAAATGGCCTGTTGTGCGGTGAAGCACTCTACACCTTGTGGAGTAGCCATCGGAACTTCTGCACTGGAAACCTATCAGAAAACTTTCGAATGTGACCCGATTTCTATTTTTGGCGGAATTGTTGCAATGAACTACAAGATCGATGCGGCAACAGCTGAAGAGCTGAACAAAACGTTCCTTGAGATCGTAATGGCTCCGGATTTTGATGAAGCAGCTCTTGAAGTTTTAAGAAAAAAGAAAAACCTTAGAATTATAAAAATCGTTAATCCTGTTTCTGATAAGCAAACGTGGGTGAAAATTGACGGAGGAATCCTGGTTCAGGATAATGACTCCCATTTCTCAGACGATATCAAAGTAGTAACTGATGTACAGCCTTCAGAAGAGCAGAAAAAGGCCCTTCTTTTCTCTCAGAGAGTAGTGAAGTATGTAAAATCAAACGCTATTGTTGTTTCCAATGGTATTCAGGCTTTCGGAATCGGTGGCGGACAGGTCAACAGAATCTGGGCTACGGAACAGGCCATTGAAAGAGCAAAAGAGAAATTCTCAGGAGATCTTGTTTTGGCTTCAGACGCATTTTTCCCTTTCCGTGACGTAGTAGATTTTTGTGCTAAAGAAGGAATTAAAGCTATCATCCAGCCGGGTGGAAGTGTAAAAGATCAGGACAGTATTGAAGCTGCCAATGAGCACGGTATTCCAATGATGTTTACCGGAGTTAGACACTTTTTACACTAATTAAAATAGAATTAAAAAATAATTTGAGATTGTTTTTATAGCATTCAAAATTATATATTTGTAAATTAGACTAGATAATAAATAAAGTATGAGAATATTAATCATAGGTGAAGGCGGTAGAGAATCTGCTTTAGCAGCAAAGCTTCAGAATGACCCAAGAATTTCTAAAATGTTTTTTGCTAACGGTAATGCTACCACCGATGTAATAGGAAAAAATGTTCATTTATCAGAGATTAAAGAACTGAGAGATTTCGCGATTAAAGAGAAGGTAGATCTTACTATCGTAGGCCCTGAGGCTCCTCTTGTAGCGGGGTTGAAGGATGAATTCAAAAAGCATGATCTTAAAGTTTTTGGTCCAAACCAAAAAGTAGCAAGTCTGGAAGGAAGTAAAGCTTTCTCTAAGAAATTTATGCAGACCTATGATATCAAAACAGCGAAGGCTGTCGTATTTGATTCATACAATGATGCTAAAGAATATGTTCAGACACAGCAGTATCCTTTAGTGGTTAAGGCTAGTGGATTGGCAGGTGGAAAAGGAGTTGTCATCTGTGACAATCTTGAAGAAGCTGAAGCTACCATCCACGACTTCATGATCAGAAGAATTTATGGAGATGCCGGAATCCGTCTGGTTATTGAAGAATATTTAGAAGGTTTTGAAGCTTCAATCATTGCATTCTCAAACGGTGAAAAGATTTTCCCATGTATCGCTGCAAAAGATTACAAAAAAGCTGGAAACGGTGACACAGGACCAAATACCGGTGGTATGGGATCTGTAGCGCCAAGCCCTGATTTCACTCAGGAGCACTACGCTGATTTTGAAAAAAATATCTTAGAAACTACCATTAACGGTCTAAAAGGAGAAGGATTCAGCTTTAAAGGAATCATTTTCTTCGGATTGATGGTCACTAAAAACGGAACTTATCTTCTTGAATATAACATGAGATTCGGAGATCCGGAAACTCAGGTGTTAATGGCACTTATGGAAAACAATCTTCTTGATGTGATCCAGGATTGTATGGATGGAAAAGATATCGAGCTTAAGTTTAAAGACGAAAAAGCAGTATGTCTTGTAATGTGCTCAGGAGGTTATCCAAGAAACATTGAAACAGGATACGAAATTGTAGGAGAAGACAAACTGAAACATTCTAAACTTCTTTATGCAGGTGCTGTAAGAAAAGGCGACAAAGTGGTTTCCAACGGCGGACGAGTTCTAAACGTGGTGGCTACCGGAGCAACTTACGACGATGCCCGCAAGAAAGTGTACGAAGATGCAGCCCACATTCATTTCGATTACGGATTCTACAGAGAAGACATCGGAAAGTTTTAAAATAAATCACGAAAAAAGATTTGGAACGTTTCCAAGTCTTTTTTTGTAGAAAAGTTGAAGAGCAGTAAGTGATACAAAGCCTATTGCTTATGCTTATAGCGTATAGCCTTTTGTAACTAGTTAAAAAAGCAAGAAGCCAATCGCCATAAGCCACAATCTTATCATTAATCAATCATCAATTATCATTTATAACATAAAATGAACAACGGTATTATCATATTAGATTTCGGATCACAGTACAACCAGCTTATCGGAAGAAGAATCCGTGAGATGGGTGTATATTCTGAAATCCTTCCTTTCAATACACCTTTACAGGATATTTTAGCAAAACAGCCAAAAGGAATCATCCTTTCCGGTGGACCAAGTTCTGTGAATGCAGAAAATGCTCACCTGGTAGAAAAAGAGCTTTATGAGCAAGGGATTCCTGTGTTGGGAATTTGTTACGGGATGCAGCTTACGGCTCACCTTTTAGGCGGAAAAGTAAACAAAGGAGAAAAAGGAGAGTACGGAAAAGCGCACCTGGATATCATCAAAGAAAATGCTTTGTTAAAAGGCGTTACTCAGAATTCTATTGTATGGATGAGTCACTTTGACGAAGTAGGAGAACTGCCTGCAGGTTTTGAATTAAACGCAAAATCAGGAGTTATTGCTTCTATTTCCAATGAAGACAGAAAGATCTACTGCGTACAGTTCCATCCGGAGGTTTCTCACACAGAAGAAGGCGGGAAGATGCTTGAAAACTTCGTTTTTGCCATCTGTAATGCTGAGAAAAACTGGAAACTGACGAACTATATCGAAAAAACAGTTGAAGAAATCCGTGAAAAAGTAGGAGACAGCAGAGTAATCCTGGGACTTTCAGGAGGAGTTGACTCTTCTGTAGCGGCGGTTTTAATTCACAAAGCGATCGGTGATCAGTTGACTTGTATTTTTGTTGATACAGGACTGTTGAGAAAGAATGAAGGCCAGAAAGTAATGGACAACTATGGAGAGCATTTCCATATGAACATTAAAATGGTTGATGCTAAAGAAAGATTCCTTTCAAAACTGGCAGGAGTAGACGATCCGGAACAAAAAAGAAAGATCATCGGAAACGAATTTATTCACGTTTTCGATGAAGAATCCCATAAAATTGAAGGCGCTAAATTCTTAGCTCAGGGAACCATTTATCCTGACGTTATCGAAAGCCAGTCTGTAAACGGACCATCTGCAGTGATCAAGTCTCACCACAACGTAGGAGGACTTCCTGAAGATATGGAATTCGAATTGTTAGAGCCGCTAAGAGAGCTTTTCAAGGATGAAGTAAGAAAAGTAGGTGAGGAGTTAGGTATTCCGCATCACTTGGTACACAGACACCCTTTCCCGGGTCCTGGATTAGGGATCAGAGTATTGGGCGCTGTAGACGCTGAAAAAGTTAAAATCCTTCAGGAAGCTGATGATATTTTCATTGAGGAATTATATAAAAATGACCTATATGAAAAAGTATCTCAAGCTTTCGTAGTGCTTCTTCCTGTGAAATCAGTAGGAGTAATGGGAGACGAAAGAACGTATGAATACACTGCTGTAGTTCGTTCTGCCAATACCATCGACTTTATGACGGCAACGTGGAGCAGACTTCCATACGAGTTTTTGGATACAGTATCCAGCAGAATCATCAACGAAGTAAGAGGAATCAACAGAGTAGCTTACGATATTTCAAGTAAACCGCCTGCAACGATTGAGTGGGAATAATCTTACTCTACTTCTTTAAAATAAAAAAATCCTGTTTATATCTTTATAAGCAGGATTTTTTGTTAGTATTAAATGATATTCCTATTTGTTGTGTCTATTATTAGCGATGTCACACTGAGCGAAGTCGAAGTGTGTTTGAGTATGTATTAAAGCCTTTGTTTTCAGTATATAAAGAAAAAATAAATTAAAAACTGTTTATCCTCAGAATTATTATACAGAAGCTGTTTAAACTTATAAAAAGTGTAGGATGTATATTAAAACTATCAAGAAGGATTTAAGAAATAAAGGGTAGCAAAGATGAATCATTCTGATTTTTAAGCTTAAAGTGAAACTTATCTTAATACGCCCAACATCTTGATACAATCTTACTATTTCAAAATATAAAGTTCAATAGTAATGAAACTCATTAATATTGAATTTGTTTAAACAAAGAAATTAATTATTCAATCCTTTTAATATTTCATTTGTCAGCTTACAGAGGTTTTTTAAAGTGCTGTATATTCATATTTGCTTTACCCCAATTATAATTTTGTCCTGAAGTAGAAAACATATTAAACCTAACATTACAAGGATTAGAAATTGTTGAAGGAAAGATTTCTAAATAACCGTTCAAAGAATAAGTTATAGTAAGATCAGAAGGGGCATTATTCGTAATAATTTCAGTATATGCACTTGATATTGTTGATACTTTTGCTGTATTTAAACCATCACTAGGAAAAGAATACTTTCTTGATCCTGCAGGCATCTCAACACCATCTTTTAAAAATCTTATTCCATAATATGCCAATCCATTATTAGCGCAAGAAAAAGAATTAGCTCCATTACCATTATCTGCCATTCCTATAGGAACAGAGTAGTTTATGACAAGCATGGCTGAAGAATTAGCAGGAATAGTGATGGTTTGACTCATTTGTATATTTACATCATTTATAAGAGTAGAGGGATTAGTATAAATTCCTGCAATATTTCTATCAAATACATTTGATGCTGTTATTGAATAAATATTATCTAATGCGAATTTTTCAGGAGACTGTAAAGAGCTCACTGGAACTTTTTTGGCTGTTCCATCATCTTGTAAAACCATTACTTTATCTGTAGAAAGCATATTGTTGTTGTCGGGTACATTTCTAAATCTGACATTTCCATTTACATCTAACTGTTGGGTGGGAGCTGATGTATTAATTCCCATCTTTCCAGTATTATCAATTACCGTTCTTTCCAGATAGTTTCCACCATTAGACCAGCCTATAAAAAACTTAGAATCAGAAAAGTTGGCACTTAATTGTCTTGTACCTATTCCCCATGTAGCGCCGCCGCCATTATATGAATTAAAGCCTAAAATACTGGTGTTTCCTGCCGCTACGGGTGAGGTATTGACCAATCTAAGGATAACACCTTCTGCAGTATTAGCAGGCGCTGCAATATCATGCCATCCATTGTTTAACGGGATAGCAGGATTATCTCCAGCAGAAATAATCATTTGCCCATTCATCATATTAAATTTTGATGCAGGTGCTCCTGTGTTAATCCCTACCCGACCAGTTGAGACTGAAGAATTTTGAAGGATTAGATTTCCTGAACCTTTTCCATTGATATTCAAAGTATTATTCGTAATTGAACCAATAGCCTGTATTCCATTATTTCCTATTCCTACTCCGGTTGTCTTATCATTTGACAATACAGATACAATACCATTATAAACATTTGTATTAAGGGCATCCGTAACTACAAGTTTCTGCCCGGGAGCTGAAGTATTTATACCCAAATTTCCATTATCTAGAACTGTAACCATTTCTGTGGTATTGGAATTATTAATTTCAAATGCTTTTGTAGTATTTGTATTTCCTTTGCTCACGACATCAAGAGCAGCGGAAGGCATAGGTGTATTAATACCCGTCTGGGCATTAATTGTTATAGAAGCCAAAAGAGCTCCTAGTGTTTGAAAATAATGTTTCATCATAATTGAATGTTTTTTTATTCGGGGGCAAATGTATAATGTTTATTTGATGAAATCAGCATTTTAGTATTAAAAGTTATTATCGGACATTTATTATTGATATAAAATCCTTATAAAAAAGCTAAAATATTAGAATTCAGAATACTGAACATTATCTATTTTTAATTACATTGCAAATAAATATTTTGTTTTCGTAATGAGTATTTCTGATAAAGAAAACCTATGCACATGAAAATTAACTTGATTTACCTCTGAAATTTTATGAAGAAATGCCATTGAAAATTTGTTTGAGAATAATTTATTCTCAAAAGCTGTTTAAATTTACATTTATTAACCAAACTCATATTCCGGAAAATGAAAATAAAACTTCTGCTTATAATAATAGGCCTTAGCTGGGTTTTGACTGGCTGTACAGCTGCTAATAAAAATATTTCTTCTGCCGACAGTTATCCATGGTTTCCTTTTTCATGGTACGCCGCGAAAATTTCAGGAAAGAACTTTGATAAAGTAGCCATGCTGGTTCCGGTGAAAGTGAATGATTTAAATGCAGATTTTACCCTTCAGTTCGACCTTGGAAGCGATGCAACCCTCATCTACGGAAATACAATAGACAGCTATTATAAAGAAAGTGAAATAAAGAACTTCCTCATAGAAAGCTCAAAATCTACGGATAACGGAGGGAAAAATGTGTACAAGACGAAAGGACTGATCTATCACTTAGGAAAACTGTCAAAAGATAATCTGGTCTATAAAGAAGGTTACGGAGATAAAATCGCCAAAGATTCCTTATTTACCAAGAAACCCAAACATATTGGAACTTTGGGAGCAGATGTGTTTAACAATAAAATCCTGATCATCGATTATCCTAACAAAAGAATGTGTGTCCTTGATTCATTGGACAGCTATTGGAAAAAAGTGACCACGTTTGTAGATGCCAAATCCAATAATGGCAGACTCCATATTCCACTGACTATTGCAGGCAAAACCCATTGGTTCCTGTTCGATACCGGAGCCAGCTTATTTCCGATCAATACGAACAAAGAACTGTGGACTTCATTGGTAGATCAAACCGCCAAAACAGATACGATTATTGCCAACTCATGGGGTGAGAAAGTAAAATTTTATGGGAGACCGATCAAAGAAAAAGTATATTTGGGAAAAAGAAAACTGGAAAATGATTATGCCTGGTATAATGATAACAAAAGACTTCAGGAATTCAATACCACCGAGAATATAGACGGTCTTACCGGAAATGCATTTTTTGTCAATAATGTTATTGTCCTGGATTTTAAAAATAAAAAATTCGGAGTCGTGAACTAATCAAGACTTGTATACAATAAAATAATCCTGCCTGTTTATAGGGGGGATTTTAATTTTTTCAATACATACTCTAAGTAATTGAACCCTCCAATTTCTTCCCATTCTTTCTCTTCCTCAAATTTTTCAATGGCATCAATGAAATTCTTTCTATCCTTCCACTTTGAAAGATTTCGGATATCAATATTCATGAAGTTGAAAGAGTAGAGTGTATCCTTTTCATCAGATGTTAATAGATTTGTAAATAGATAGTTTTCAGGAAGATCTATTATATTCCCACCAATATCGCAGAATCTGTTTTTGGGTCTTGTTTTAAATATCATTGTCTCCAGAAAAGCTGAAACTTTACTACCCAAAGGATGTTTTGCCAGGCAGGAATGATGTACACCAGCATCGTTGAAGAGATACAATGAATCTTTCACATTGGGTATAAAAGCTGGAAACATAACGCTATTCTGATGATTATACAAAATGGTATGACAGATCGGACATTCGGATTGATTTTGTATGATAATAGCCATTATTTTATCATTCTATGGTTTTTTATTGGGGGCTTATTTTTGAGTTTAAAATTGTTTTAGAGAAAATAGGATAAAGACAATACTTATTGAGATTAATAAAAAATATATTCCTTTAAATATCTTGTTCTCACCAACAATAAAATAGCCTATCAATATGGATAATCCTGAAAAAAAATAAAGAAAATTTTTCCCATCACGGCTATTGAGATTTGAACTGAATAATAAATTTAAATTATGAGAAACGTTACTTGCTGAGGCTGAATTAAAAAAAAATAGTACAAAAATTATTAGAACTGATATAGAATGAACCAGACGATATATTTTCATTTTTATGGATGTGTTTTTGGCAAGAAGTTTCTCTGCTGATTATTTTTCCTTAAATTTAAGTAAAATTACGTCAAATGCAAATAGAAACAAGAGCCCTGAGTCTTCAGGATTATGATGAACTGGTAATAACAATGAAACGCGCTTACCCGCAGATGTCCGAATCTATTTGGTCTAAAAGAAGCATAGAAAAACTCACCAGAATATTTCCTAAAGGTCAGATCTGCATCACAGTAGACGGAAAACTGGCCGCCGTGGCACTCTCCATTATTGTGAATTATGACGAATTCGGAGATGATCATACCTATGTGGATATAACCGGAAATTATACGTTCAATACCCATCTTTCAACAGGAAATGTATTGTATGGAATTGAGGTTTTTGTAGATCCTGAATTTCGTGAGCTGCGTTTGGGAAGAAGGCTGTATGATGCCCGAAAGGAATTATGTGAATTGCTTAATCTGAAATCCATCATTCTGGGCGGAAGAATCCCGAACTACCATAAATACAGCGAAGAGCTTTCCCCAAGAGAGTACATCAGAAGAGTCAGAGACAAAGAAATTTACGATCCCGTGCTGTCTTTCCAGCTTTCAAATAATTTCCTTCCCATAAAAATCCTGAAGAAATACCTTCCCGAAGATGAATCCTCACTGGAAAATGCCGTTTTGCTGCAGTGGAACAACATCTATTACAGCAAAAAGCCCAATACAATGCAGGACAGCATCATCCGTTTGGGACTGGTGCAGTGGCAGATGAGGCATTTTAAAAACATCGATGCTTTTTATGAGCAGGTTGAATTTTTTGTCAATGTAATGGGTGATTACAAATCAGACTTTGTCTTGTTCCCGGAACTATTTAATACGCCGCTGCTGGCTCCTTTCAACAAGCTTTCAGAAAGAGACAGTATGATCGAATTGGCTAAATTAAGTGAGGATATTAAGAATAAAATTTCCGAACTGGCCATCAGTTACAATGTCAATATTATTTCAGGAAGCATGCCTGTTTTTGATCCTGATAACAATGATTTGTACAATGTGAGCTACCTGTTGCACCGTGACGGACGAATTGATGAATACCGGAAGATCCACATCACGCCGAATGAAAGAAAATACTACGGAATGAAAGGCGGAAACGAGATTAGAGTGTTCGATACCGATTGCGGAAAAATAGGTCTTGTGATCTGTTACGACGTAGAATTTCCCGAACTGCCAAGGATTCTCGCGGATCAGGGCATGAAAATCCTCTTTGTACCTTACCTTACGGATACTCAAAATGCTTATATCAGGGTGCGTCATTGTGCCGCTGCGAGAGCTATCGAAAATGAATGTTATGTTGCCATTGCCGGCTGTGTAGGAAACCTTCCGGGTGTTAACAATATGGACATCCAGTTTGGGCAGGCTGCCGTATTTACGCCTTCAGATTTTGCCTTTCCATCCAATGCGGTGAAAGGAGAAGCTACCCCGAACACGGAAATGACCCTTATTGTGGACGTAGACCTTAATCTGCTGAAAGATCTTCATCATAACGGCTCGGTTCAGGTGATGAATGACCGTAGAAAAGACCTTTATGAAACCTATCTTAAGTAGGACCTGAGACAACCTGTTATTAGCGATTTCACACTGAGCGAAGTCGAAGTGTATAATTGATATTCAATATTGAATGACTTCTAAATAAATGAAATTCTAATAAAAAAATATCCTGTCATGTGGCAGGATATTTTAAATTTCAGAACCTTACAGCTTAAAATGCAGAGAAGAAATCCAGATCTGGTCCCGGTCTCTGTTGTTTTCAAAATTCCTGAGCATCAGTTTCCGGTCGTACTCTATTTTTCCATTGAAATACAGCTTTCCATTGATAAAGATCTTCAATTTTTTATCAGGATTAATCATTTCCGGAGAAATATTAATTGAAAACGATTGGATACATGATGTCTCTATCTTAAAAGTATTATCGGCATAGACAGCCTTTATCTTCCCTGATTTTCTTGGAAAATCAAAAGCATTTCTATTGACATTTTCAGTGATCAGACTGTCTTTTTTATCATATTTTAGCCATTTTGTGATTTTAAAATTCAAAGTTTTGTGCCACTTTGCTTTGGATTGAAGTGTATCAAGTTTTATATCAGAAATCCAATCGATATTTCCATACTTTTCATCATCATATTCCCAGGAAATTTCTTTCGGAAACGGATTCCTTTTGCGGCTTTTTAAATCATTAAAGACAGTCTGGACTGCCGGCTCCGATTCGTCAAACTTAGGAAACCAATGCGGAAATCCTTTGTAACGCTGTTCCTTATAATCGGCCTTAATTTCTTTCATCAGTTGGGTGAAATCATCATTGGCATTCGGGGGATAATAATAATCCTGATCTGTAGAAAAGTTAACGAAAGAACGGTTTTTAATGTTTTCAATAAACGTTCCGCCTGTAAAAACTTTAGGAAATGTATTAAAGCCATAGAAGCCCGCAAATAAGGTAGGCTGCTTCATAAGATACGAAAACGAACCGGTGGCTCCGTTGGAATGCCCGGAAACAAAAACTTTATTATCATCCACATTGATAGCCTTTTTGATCTGTTTCAGCATTTCAGGAATCATGAAAAACCCGTCATCGGGAGTCATCCAGTTGTATTTCTTACCACCTTTTGGGAAAACCAGAATGACATGATTCAGAGCTGCATATTTCGTGTAAAACCTGTTCCATCCACCAAGATTTTCCGCAGGCATCTGATAATCGGTAAGAACATTGTTGCGTACGGCACCATGAAGAAAAAAAAGAACCGGATATTTATTGCCAGGATCATAGTCTTTGGGAAGATGAACGAGATAAGAGGTGTTCGTGGAATCATTTACTTTAAATAAAACGGAATAATTCTGTTGCTTTTTCGGTAAATGAGCAGAAGAATTCTTTATTTGGGAATAGAGCTTAGCAGCATTTTCCCTTTCGTCAAAAGAATAATGCTTTGTTTTGAAAAATTCATCCTGAACTTCCTTTAAATCTTTATAAAATAATTCTTTATCCTGTAGTGCACTTTGGACAAGTGTTTTCCATCTGGGATCATCAAGTAAATTTTTATATTCACTTTTGGAAGATTCGCCGATTATATAATCCCAGCCGGGATAGCCGTCTTCATCAGCTTTCATTTTTGCAAGAGGGGTAAGATATTTAAAAGCTTTATCTGTATTTTTTAATTCTGAAGCCAGAACCGAAGCTTTATAAAGTCCTGTTCCGTTAATACTGTCAGGATACATTTTAAAAGCCTCTTCATACAGGGTCAGTGCTTTTTGGTAGCCTGCCTCATCTTTGGCTTTCCACATCGTTTCCAATGCCTTTTGTGTCAAAGTTGAATAATTTTCCTGCCCATTGACAAAAAGGCACACCAGAAATAAACTCAATGTTATATAATATCTCATACCATCTAAAATTCGATGAGACAAAGCTATTCATCACAGATTGGAAAAAATTGTAAAAATGGAACATTTCGGATTATGGCTGCAGACACCAGAACGTATCCTGATTTCCGAGGATTGTTCCCTTATCAAAAAAGCTTTTGGGAGAATTTTCAGTAAAATTTTTATAGGCTTTGTTAAAATGAGACTGGTCATTGTAATTGAATTCATGCGCCAGTTCCGTGAAATTTCTGTCCGGATTTTCAAACAGTTTCCTGTTGACGGTTTTTCTGAAAAGCACAATTTCATGGAATTTTTTTACCGAAACCCCTAAATGAGCTTGGAAATTCCTGTTCAGGTGCTGTCTGCTTATGCCTAATTTGGAGGAAAGTTCTGCAACCGTAAAATCGTCACACTGACTGAAAATATAATCAATAGATCGCTCAAGAATAGCATTTTCAAAACTTTTAAATCTTTTTTCTAGACAACCATCCAAAAGATTGGTGAAGACTTCCGGATCCTCCGTTGAAAAAAGTGCATTCAGCTCTTGTTGACTGAAGAATTCAAAATCTGTGATATAATCTGCAAAATTCAGATGTCTGTAAAACTGCTGTATTCCCAAAGGTTGAAAAACGATAACGATTCTGTGTACTTTCCCTGATTGTATAATATGGAGGACTTTTTCTCTGATGGGAGTGAAGATCTGGAATGGTTTTGCAGTTTCATCGAAGATGACATATCCTTTTTCTTTTTGGATATGGGATTGATAAAGAGAAACCGTATTGTTGAAATGAGGAAAACACTGAAATTCAGTGATCACATTATCTGGTTTTATATCCAGATAGTAATAATCAACATAGGATTTGATCAATGAATTTTTAGGTTTGAAAGTTTCAAATGTATTGTTCATTTTCTATGATTTGTAATTTTTCTCATTTCAGACTCAATATATACAATTTAAAGATCTTTCCTGTGTAAAAATAAAAAAAGAGCAGATGGATTTCTGCTCTCTATTGAATATTTGTTCAAAGTTTTATGCCAGCTGAGGACATACCACAGCAGGGCAGATCAGTCTTGGGCATCTTGGTCTTCCGTCATCCGGGCAGCACTTGTTTGAGCAGTTGCCGATAACGATACCGCTTCCTGAAATTCCTTTTAATTGTTCTCTTGAAAGTTTGCTGTTACGTAAATTTTTCATTTTTTTAAATTTTATGGGTTAGTTGGTAATTTGTTAAGGATAAAGATAAAAAAATCCCTTTTAATAACAATGCAAACATTTTTTTTCATTTTTATTTATTTTATTTTGTGGACTTTACGAAAAAAAATCAAAGAAGAATGGTATTTTTTTTTCAGGATATTCATGAAATTACTATCTTCACTGATCAATTTAAATATAATATAATGACAGGAACAGTAAAATGGTTTAACGAAACAAAAGGTTTTGGTTTTATTACACCAGACGGAGGCGGAAACGATATTTTTTGCCATCATTCAGCCATTCAGTCTTCAGGCCTTAGAACTTTGAAAGAAGGACAGGCAGTAGAATTTGATATTAAAGAAGGTAAAAAAGGACCTGAAGCAGACAATGTTAAAGTAGTAGGATAACAACTTATTAAGATATTGTTTAAAATAAAGCTGCCCATTTCAGGTGGCTTTTTTTGTGGTTTTTAAAGTTGTAAAAAAGCATCAGGACTCATTTTTTAACCATTAAGATCAGTGAAGATAAGATCTAAAGATTTTTTAAGCTATATTTTTATCATAAAGTTTAAGAAATTTATCAACTAAAATTTGCTAAAAAAACCAGCCACAAAGTGGCGATTTAGCCGAAGATAGGATGCAGTCCTATCAGATTCTCAAGTTACTCACTTAATCTTTTCTCTCGCAGATAATACAGAGAGAGCAGATTAAAAAAGTAGAAACCAGCATCATCTGATTAATATTTGTGGATTTTTCAAATCCTTATATCTCCATTCCCTTCATCAGAATCAATGGAATTGATTCCCTCTTTGCATCCTCAAAATATGCACTGGGAAAATGAAACTTTGCATTAAAAATAGTTTTAAAATCCCATCATTTAATCCAGACCAAAAGACAATTCTGAGTCTGCTTCACCCTAAGATTTACCGTTCAAATAAAAATTAAAATAGCAATAGGAACAATTTTTGGAGTAATTTGCACCAACTATTGAGAAACATATGTTTGACAAGCAGCAAAGAAAACTGAAAAGATCGGCCAGGCTTATTTCCGTACTGAGCAAATACGGATTTAAAGATATGCTGGCGAGAATGAATACAGGAAATAAGCAGGAACAGATCTCTGCTGATCCGGATGAGGTGATTTCTAAAGGAACGGTATACGAAAGAATCAGGCTGGTACTGGAAGAGCTTGGACCTACCTTTGTAAAATTGGGACAGACATTCAGTAACAGGGAAGATCTTCTTCCGCCGGAACTCATTCAGGAGCTGCAGAAACTTCAGGACAAAGTGGATACCGTAGATATGGATGTGGAAGAAATTCTGGAAAATGAATTCAACATATCCGTCAAAGACCATTTTCAGGAAATTCAGAAAGAACCTTTGGCCACGGCATCTATCGCGCAGGTATATAAAGCGGTTTTGATGGACGGTAGTCCTGTGATTCTCAAGCTTAAAAAATCTGACGTACAAACAGTTATCGAAGATGATTTGCTTCTGATCAAAGACTTGGAAAAATTGGTGTCCGCATACTCCGAAATCGGAGAAAAACTCAATCTGAAACAGGCGATTTCTACTTTTGAAAAATCTTTACTGGAGGAAGTTTCCCTGATCAACGAAAAGGAAAATATCCTGCATTTTGCCCGAAATTTTAAGAACCATAAAGAAACCTATGTTCCCAAGATCTATGAAGAATATTCCAATAATAATATTCTCTGCATGGAATTTATTGACGGAATTAAGGTGACAGATAAGGCTGAACTTTTAGCCAATAACATTGATCCTGTAAAGGTTTCTGAAGTAGGATTAAGACTATTTGTTTCACAAATTCTTGATTACGGATTTTTTCATGCCGATCCGCATGCCGGAAATATTCTGGTCAAAAAGAACGGGAAAATTGTTTTCATCGATTTTGGTGCGGTAGGAAAAATTCAACCGAATGATAAGGAGATCCTTGAAAATCTTATTGTGAGCTTTGTAGCCAAGAATCCCCATAAAATTGTACGTTATCTCAAAAAAATGGCTGTCAGCTATGAAATTCCGGACGAGAGACGATTCGAAAATGACGTAGAAGACATTCTGAATTTCGTTCACAGTTCCTCGCTACAGAATATCAATGTGCAGGTGATCATCAATAAAATGAAAGATATTCTGAAAGACAACAGGCTGTATATGCCGGACTATTTTTATCTTTTATTTAAAGGAATCAGCCTTATTGAAGGAGTAGGAAGAACGATCAATCCGGATCTTGATATTGTAAAAAGTCTTCATCCGTACACCAGAAAAATATTAACCAACAAGATCAAACCTAAGAATCTTTTAAAAACCGGAATGGACAGGATGCTCAATTTCACCGATAATGTGGATGAAATTCCTAAAGAACTCAGATCCGTTCTCCAGAAACTGGATGACAATAAATTCACAATATCCAGCGAAATTAAAAATATTGAAAAGACCAACCAGCTGATCAAATCGAGTATCATTAATTTGATTTTAGCCATGATTCTGGGAGCCAATATTATTGCCACGGCTATTGTTTTCGTGTCAGAATCCGGACCCAGAATAGGTGAGCTGTCTGTTGTAGGTGTTTTAGGCTTTATGTTTTCTATGATATTGGTCGTGATACTTTTATTGAGAGTAGCCAGGAAATAGAAGTTAGATACTAGAAATTAGAAATTAGAAGTTAGTTTGGTGAACTTACCAATACTCTCCCAAACACACGGCACCGAAACCCGAAACAAAAAACTATGAAAAAACTAATCTTAACCACCCTTACTTTCTGCAGCGCCTTGTTCATGGCTCAGGAATCCGATGAAAAAGGTATTCTTGGTGATTATGACGGCAATGGAACAAAAGAATATGCCTACACCAAAGTCAGTGACTGTACCGATGAATGCGATGGAAAATGTGAAACCACCATTTATTTCAGTGATAAAAAAATAAAACCATTTACGATTTCACCTGCCAATAATGGAGGAGTATACAATCTCGGAGATCTTAATGAGGATGGAAAAGATGAAGTGGGTTTTTATCCGGGATGGTGTACAAGCTGCTGGCATGGCTTTCATGTCTATACATTGACTAAGATCGGCTGGAAACCTTTGGTGCCATCCATTTCTACACACTGTTCACAATGGGAAGAAGAGAAATTTCCTATTAAAAAAGATCCAAAAAAGAAAGGATACGTGATCATCACATCAAGCGAATGGGAGGATGATGATATCAGGATTAAGAGTACGAGTGTAAAAGTGAATTGAGTTTTGAGCTTGAGAGTAGCAGGGTTTAAGAGTCTTAGTGTAAATTGGGTTTATAGGTGATGGTGACTGAGGAACTCGAAGCCACTATTCCTATATCTGAAATTTGATGTTTGGCATCTGAAATCCTGTTTCTTAGCTCTTGACTAAAATTGAAAGACCATAATTTCAACCTTCGGCACAATCCCTAATCCCTACAACCTGCTACCTAATATCTGCCACCTAAAATTCACCATTCACACAAGATTAACCTCTAAATTTAAATACCTATCTTTGCACCATGGAAAAACTCACTTTTGCGGATTTTGACCTGCCGGTTAAAATTCTTGATGTTTTAGCGGATCTGGAATTATTCGAGCCTACACCTATTCAGGAAAAGAGCATTGGGCCTATACTTTCCGGGAGAGATGTAATGGGGATCGCGCAGACCGGAACCGGGAAAACATTAGCTTATCTTCTGCCGGTTCTTAAAACATGGAAATACAACAAAACCGGGAATCCTACTGTTTTGATCCTTGTACCTACAAGAGAATTGGTGGTGCAGGTAGCTGAAATTGTTGAGAAACTTACAGAAAATATTACCGCAAGGGTGATCGGAATATATGGAGGAAAAAATATCAATACACAGAAGCTGTTATTTAACAACGGATGTGATATTCTGGTAGGAACTCCGGGTAGGGTAATGGACCTTGCCATTGACAATGCCATTTCATTGAGAGAAGTTCAGAAGCTGATCATTGATGAGTTTGATGAGATGCTGAACTTAGGATTCAGACCACAGCTTACCCATATTTTCGAAATGATGAAGCCGAAGAGACAGAATATTCTTTTCTCGGCTACCATGACGGAAGCTGTAGATGAAATGCTGGACCAATACTTTGCAAGCCCGATAGAAATTTCATTGGCAAAATCAGGGACGCCTCTTGAAAAAATTGAGCAGACCGGTTATAAAGTGGAAAACTTTAACACAAAAATCAACCTTCTTGAGCATTTACTGAAGACCAATGAAGATGAAATGTCTAAGGTGTTGATTTTCACAAATAATAAGAAGAATTCAGATCTTCTTTTTGCTAAAATTGATGAACTTTTCCCTGAACAGTTTGATGTGATTCACTCAAACAAATCTCAGAATTACAGGCTTAAAGCCATGAAAAGATTTGAAAATGAAGAGATCAGAGGGTTGATTACGACTGACGTAATGGCCAGAGGTCTGGATATTTCAGATATTACCCATGTTATCAATTTTGAAACTCCTGAAATCCCTGAACAATACATTCACAGAATAGGTAGAACGGGTAGAGCAGATAAAGACGGTAAAGCAATTACGTTCGTTACTAAAAAAGAAGAAGCTTATGTTCTTGACATTGAATTATTGATGGATAGAGATCTTAAGTTTACTGATTTCCCTGTAGAGGTGAAAATAAATCCTAAGAAGATCGCTTCCGAAGAAGATGTGATCATTATGAAAAATCCGGCACAGGTAAAACTGTACGAAGGAGGTGGAGCATTCCACGAGAAAAAGGATAAAAACAAAAAAGAAAACTGGGGCGGACCTTCAAAAAGAAAAGCACCCAAGAAATTTGGAGCGAACAGAGCTCAGCAGAAATCCATATCTACATCAAAATCTAAGAAAAAGAAATAAAAAAAATCCCGTCAGGGATTTTTTTGTTTATACAGTTTATTATTTCATATAAGGTTTCATAACCTTCGTCCAGACTTCATATCCTTCCGGAGTCAGATGAAGCATATCTTCCACGAAAAGATCTCTTCTTACCTTTCCATTGGAATCTTCCATGGCTTTTGTAATATCGATGAACTCTGCATTAGGTTCCTTTTTCATGAAAGCTGCAATTTTTTTATTCGTTTCTTTCATCTGTGGCCATAGAATTTCGCGGCTCGGAGAAAATTTGATGGAAATGAAATCCACTTCAATGTCCGGAAATCTTTGACGGATCTTTTTGTAGAACGTTTTAAACCTTTCAACCACTACCTGGGCCTTAAGGTCATGATTGTCTGCGAAATCATTATCACCGCAGTAGATGATGATCTGTTTAGGCTGATAAGGGTCTAAAAGATCGTCTGCAAAATCATTCAGATCCGTCATTCTCGAACCTCCGAAACCCCTGTTGATGATTGTCTTATCAGGGAAATAGCGGGCAACGTCCGTCCATTTTGTGAAAGAGGAACTTCCTATTAGAAGAATAGCATTTTTGGGCGGGGTGTTTTCCTGATCGGCTTTTTTGAAATTCTGAATGTCCTGCCAGAACATTGGCTTTTTATCCTGAGAAAAGGCTAGGGCAAAGTACAGCAATAGGAATGCTGAAAAAATCTTCTTCATTATAATCAATTTTAAAATATCTGATAAAAGTAATAAAAAAACTCCCGATTGTATTGGGAGTCTGTGTTTATCTTTTGTAGGTAATGTAGATCAGATCGTCAGTACCGTCGTTGTTGTAATCATAAGCTCCGAACAGTTGAGCCAGTTTCAGATCCTTGCTTGTCAGGATTTCAACTCTGTACCATCTTTCGGTATCATTGGTATTTTTGATACTCAACAGCTTAGACTCTTCATTATAAGTAAACTGCCCTTCATTTTTTCCGCCAATCTGGCAATTAGCACCAGTTCCGGAGTAATACGTGTAGCTTGTGTAATAATCACTTCTGAAATATAGCGTATTCTTAGCTTCACAGTCGGAAGGTGTTTCAGTTAAAAGTACTGTTTTATTGTCTTTTCCGGAAATAGTCTGGATTTTGCTTACCTTCCAGTCTCCGCTCATCATCTCTAACTCATAAGCTTCGAGGTTGTCATCTTTACAGGAAGTGAGTGCCAAAGCAGAAAAGGCAAATAAAAGTAGCTGTTTTTTCATTTTCACAAATTTTATAATATGCTAAAATATAAATAAATTTGAAATATCTATAATGAAATCCTGCTTTTTTAAACGAATGTTTATAAATAACAGAATTTTATATTATGAAGCTTGGAAAATAATAGGTTTTGTAGGTGGCAGGAGAGATCGTGTCAAAGTGAATGGTCAATTTTGCCTCGCAAGTGAATGGTGAATTTTCAGTTGGAAGGGCCAAGAACCAAGATACAAGACGTCAGATTTCAGACATCAGGTAATACTCCAAACAAGCAACCAGCAAACTTTCAACACATTTACTTTCAAACTCAAAATCCCGCATCCCGAACCCCTAATAACTCATCTCTACAATCTTATATGCATCCTGAGGCGTCAGCTTTTTATACTCGCCAAGACCGGACCAGTTTCTGTCGGTAAATGCTTTTTCCACTCTTTCAGCAGTTCCTTTGTATTCTTCAGTATATTCAGAAAGTTTGGTTTTGATATCCAGGCTGTGGAAGAATTCCTCCATTTTTTTGATGCCCAACTCAGCTTTTTCTTCCAGAGTTCCTTCTTTGATTCCCCAGACTCTTTCAGCGTACTGAGCCAATTTTCCTTTCTTCGTTTCAAAATTATAACGGTAATGGGAAGGAGCGATTACGGCTAGCGTTCTTGCGTGGTCGATTCCAAAATAAGCAGTCAGTTCATGTCCCATGGCGTGTACCGCCCAGTCTGTTATCACTCCTTTCTGAATCAGTCCGTTTAGAGCCATCGTACAACACCACATGAAGTTTCCGGCCGCATCATAATCAAAATCACCTTTAAGTACTTTAGGAGCGGTTTCCTGAAGGCTGATCAGGATACTTTCAGCGATTCTTTCCTGAAGATCTGCAGAAGATGGTGCAGTCATATACTGTTCCAAAACGTGCGTATAAGCATCGGTGATCCCATTTACAATCTGGTTTTTAGGAATCGTTCTGATCACTTCCGGATCTAATACTGAAAATTGTGGGAAAAGACCGGGACCTCCTGAAGATAGTTTCTCGTTGGTTTCCCTTCTTGAAATAACATAGCCTGAATTCATTTCAGAACCTGTTGCCGGTAATGTAAGAATACTTCCGAAAGGCATTCCTTCTCCTTCAAAAGTTCTCACTGAATTTCTAAGAATATCCCACGGCTCACCATCATAGTTGGCTGCTGCTGAAAGGAATTTAGTTCCGTCTATGACAGAGCCACCGCCTACAGCAAGAAGATAGTTGATATTTTTTTCTTTGATAAAACTTAAAGCGTTGATCAGTACTTCATATTCAGGATTTGCGGGAACACCTCCGAATTCGTATAGATCATGATCTTTCAGAGCTTCTTTTACCTGATCGTAAACACCATTGCTTTTGATGCTTCCGCCTCCGTAGATCATTAATATTTTGGCATCTTTCGGAACCTCACGGGAGATCTTAGCGATTTCACCTTTTCCGAAAAGTATTTTTGTTGGATTTTTAAACTCGAAATTAAGCATTGTTCTAAATTTATTGGATTCAAATTTACGGAAAGCAATACGAAAACTGAGTTAATGAAATTTTAAAATTACTATTACAGAGTTTTATAATAACGATTTTGATGAGGGCAGGGATTAGAATCAAGAATCAAGAGCCAAGATGCTAGACATTAGATTTTTAGGTTAAGACTCAGGTTGATTTGAGAAGATGTCAATGGTGAATTTTAATTTGTAAGAACCAAGATTCAAGACGTCAGAAAATAATTTATTAGCTTAATAACTCCAAACCAGCAACCAGGAACTAGCAACATCATACACTCTCAAACTCTCAAACTCTCAAACCCGAATCCCGTACCTCGTAACTTCCCATCCTTTAACTTCCCTCCGACAGATAGATCTTAGCATCCCGGATAAACTTCTCCTTGTCTTTCTTGATGTTTTCGACCATCTTTTTTCTTTCCTCGGGAATGCTCATGTATTTTTCGCCCCAAAGATTGATCTCGACGATCAGCGGAATCAGGTCAATTCCCTTTTCAGTAAGATGATAGAGAATCTTCAGTTTACTGTCCGGGTGATCTTTCTTAGCAATGATTTTTGCTTCCAGTAAATGCTGCAGCCTTGAGGCGAGAATGTTCGTCGCAATCTTTTCATCTGCTTTAAGGAATTCTCCGTACGTACATTCTCTTTTTAACATTAGGTCGCGGACAATCAGCAGAGACCATTTATCACCCCATATTTCCAGGGAAGAACTGATAGGGCAGTCCGATCTTTTTTTACTCATAGCCATATATTGTAAATAACGCTTGCAAAATGAAAGTATTTGTTTTAAATTTACTTTTATTTTGCAAGTAAATTTAAACATAAAAAATTATAAATCAAATGGAAAATTTTGATGTTGCCGTGATCGGATCCGGCCCCGGTGGTTATGTTGCCGCCATAAGAAGTGCGCAGCTTGGTTACAAAACCGTGATCATAGAAAAATATGATACTTTGGGTGGTACCTGTACCAATGTTGGATGTATCCCCACAAAAGCACTGCTGGATAGTTCCCATCATTATTTGGAAGCTTTCCATCAGTTTGAAGAACACGGGATAAAGGTGAATGATTTGAAACTAGATTTTCCTCAGATGTACAAAAGAAAATCTGAAGTCGTTTCCAAAAATACAGTCGGCCTCGATTTCTTAATGAGAAAAAATAAAATTACCCGTTTAAAAGGCACGGCAGGCTTTGTTAATGATTCAGTCATCAAAGTGACGAACGGTCTTGAAATCACTGAAATTACCGCTAAATACTATATCATTGCCACAGGTTCGAAGCCGTCATCAATTCCGGGAGTAGATATTGATAAACAAAGGATCATTACTTCTACAGAAGCTCTGTCGTTACAGGCACATCCAAAATCTATGGTGATCATCGGCGGTGGAGTGATAGGGGTGGAAATGGCATCCATATTCAGCCGCATAGGAACTCAGGTAACCATTCTTGAATATGCAGACCATCTGATTGCCGGAATGGACCATGAATTGGGAAAAAGTCTTCATAGAATCCTGAAGAAGGAAGGAATTGATATCCGTCTGGGCCAATCTGTTTACAAAGCAGAGAATTCCGGTTCTTCGGCCAAAGTCTTTTTTAGAGATAAAAATAATACAGATCAGGAACTGGAAGCAGAATACGTTTTGGTAGCTGTAGGAAGAAGTCCCTATACAAATGGATTAGGATTGGAAAATACAGGTGTACAGCTTGATGACCGTGGATTTATAAAGATTGATGAAAACAGACAGACATCCGTTTCGCATATCTATGCCATTGGAGATGTGGTAGGTGGTGCAATGCTTGCCCATAAAGCTGAAGAAGAAGGCGTCCTGGTTGCAGAAACGATCAACGGACAAAAACGCCATATCCATTACGAACGGATTCCTTCGGTAGTGTATACATGGCCTGAAGTAGCTTCTGTAGGTTTTTCCGAAGAATATCTGAAGAAAAATAATATCGCTTATCATATCGGAAAATTTCCGTTTTCTGCCAGTGCCAGAGCAAGGGCATCTATGGATACAGATGGTTTTGCAAAAGTTCTGGTAGATCCGAAATACGGGGAAGTGCTGGGTGTTCACATCATTGGAGCCCGAGCAGCGGATCTTATTGCACAGGCTGTCATTGCACAGGAATATGAGGTAACGGCGGAAGATATGTTCCGTATATCGTATGCGCATCCTACGTACTCTGAAGCCCTGAAAGAAGCTTATTTAATGGCTTCCGGTCAGGGAGCAATCAATATTTAATTTGATAAAGAGGTTGTTTCAAAAGGTAAATGGAAATTCTGCATGAGTTTTAATCTGTAAGCATTTTTCAGTATAAGAATCTGTGCAATCTGCTTGATCTGCGCGAGTTTTTTATCTTTTGAAACAGCTTTTTTATTTGGAAGCGGTCTGTGCCGAAGTATCGCAATTCTCACTTTTAAAGTAAACGCCATTATTTTTCGATTCCAGTTTACCATTTTTTCTGTTGATCTTTATCAAGTAAGATTCCCTGATTTCAGGACAACCTTTAGACTTTGAAAGATAAAGAGCAATATGTCTGTCCTCCATTTTATATGAACTGCCTGCTTTATTGCTTATATCTACGGAAAAACCATACGTTTGAGCCAATAATAGAGCTTCCGGAAGATTATCAACTGTTCCGATGAAATCCCTCAATTGTTGTTCACTGGAAAAATAAACGGATCTTTCTTTTTTACAGGCAAGAATGTATGAAAAACATCGGTTACCTATACATTTCTGGAAGAAGCCTTTTTCAGGAAGAGGCTCATTGATGGTCATGAAATCCGGCATCTGGCTTTCATAGATCACTGCTTTTTCAGGATCGGTGTCATTGGTAAGGATTCTCCAGTAGCCATAGTCTTTATCCGGAACAATAAACGGATACAAATATTCCGTAGTATCCAGAATATCAGGGATCTTCCTGTAATCATCGGGAACCGTGGTCTGTGCAAAAAACAGATTGGATAGGATCATGGAAGCGAAGACGATGATTTTCATAAAGGAAGTGCTTTGGGGCAAATTTACGAAAATGGATGAAGATTTATTTTTTATCCTTTAAATAATTAGCCGCATTGGTATTATCGGGATTAAGCTTTAATGATTTTTTATAATTCGCAACGGCTTCTTCTTTACGTCCCAATACATCTAATATTTCTCCATAACTGTCAAAAACATTGGAACTGTTGGGAAATAATTCTGTATTCAATCTGAAAACAGCCAATGCTTCGTTTTTAAGATTACGGTTCACCATCTGATAACCCCATGAATTGATCTCATCCTCAGACACTGTGAAGATTTTGTTTTTCTTTTTGATTTTCTGATAAACCGAACCTACATTTTGATACCCGTCTGTACGAGTTTGTAAGTACAGCATTTTCATGTTGGTACTGAGTCCAAAACCATTTTCAGTTTTCATATCGGGAATATAATATCCTGCAATTTCATCAATGAACCATTCAGGATTTGACCCCTGAAGGTTGGTTAAAACTACAATAGACAGGTGATCCTGAGGATACACAAATAGGGCGGAACGCATACCGCCCACAGGGGCAACGGCAGGATGTTCAGTTCTGACAACGGTAGGCCATCCCAGGGCATAACCATTCGTGAGTTTATTAAAACCGCCTACATCACCGTTATTGAGTTTTATAGTTGTGAATAGTTCTGTGATGCTCTTTTTATCCTTAAGCAGTTTTCCTTCCTGTAAAGCGAGAAGCCACTTGCTTAAATCCTCAGCCGAAGAAAGAATTCCCGTAGCCGTTCGGAAAAAAAGTGGGAAAGTGGCGAAAGCGTTGTGAAGCTTTCCGTCGTTGATCCATTGGCCATCGTTATTGATAATGGTGGAATAGGCGCCTGCATTGTTCTCAACGATATCGTTGGAATCTCCAAATTGAGTAACAAGCAGCTTGGACGGTTTAAATTGATAATCTTCAATAAATTTTGTGAAATGTACTCCGCTCAGCTGCGTAATTATTTTTCCTAAGATAAAGTATCCCGTTTGGTTATAACTGAATTTGTCACCGGGTGAAAACTCCATCGGAAGGGTTTTAACGATTTCCCAGTTTTTACTTTCAATGCCTTCGCCCAAAACCTGCTCTTTCTGATCTATATTATTGGGAAGACCGGATGTATTGCTTAAAAGCTGTTTAAAGGTTATGCTCTTCCAGTTGTCGGGAATATCAGTGATATATTTGGAAATAACATCGTTGGTTTTTAATTTTCCTTGTTCCTGCAGCTGCATAATGGCAACACCAACAAATGCTTTTGTCATTGAGTTGATCGAAAATACAGTATTGTTTTTTGTTGGAATCTGATGTTCAATATTAGCCAGGCCATAACTGGTGAGCTGATCAATTTTATCATTTCTGATGATGGCCAATTGAAGTCCCGGGATCTTCATTTCCTGCATTTTATGCCTGATGAAAGTATCAATGCTGTCAGAACGTTTTTGTGCGGTATAATCTTTTGGGAAAATAACAAGGATAATCAGTAGAAATGATTTTAACAAGATTTTCATGGAACTGTTTGTTATAAGACATGGTAAGATAGCTTTTTATTACATGCCTATAGAGTCTTTTGCCTGAAAATAAATCAGGTTGGAAGAGGTTGTCAGTTAAGCCGATGGATAATCTTCTCATATATGATCTGAAATCTGATGTTTGGCATCCGTCATTTTGTTTCTTAGCTCTTGACTAAAATCGAAAGGCTATAATTTCAATCTTCGGCATAATCCCTAATCCCTACAACCTGCCACCTAATATCTGCCACCTGCTATCTAAAATTCTCTACTGCAGTACAATTTTATAGTATCCTTTTTCGTCTGTGACATCAATACCTACGCCCGTAAACGTTAATTTATTGATCTGATAACCATCACAACCTCCTTTAAATTCTGACGAATGTATCGAAAAATTAAAAGTTTTAATATTGGAGGAGAAAATGTAATTTTTTGTACCATTATAAGCCCCGACATTTTCTAAAATGATCATGTCTTCGGATGTTTTGGTCAATTGTACCCCAACCTGATTTTCATCCTTAATTGAATAAGTAACCAGTGTTCCGTTCGTGATGAGATTTTCATTATTAGAATCTACAAACTTGAAAGCTATCGTTTGGGGGGCATTATAGCAATCTTCACCACAGGCTGTTAAAATACAAGCCATTAAAAGGAATATAAATATATTTTTCATTGGATTAATTTCTGTGAAAAGTAAAATTAATCATTAAATGGTTGTATTCAAAATTATTGTAAACCTGAATGTGATGACGACTCCTGAATATTCCGGAATAGTTTACTGATTGTCGTTTACTGTCGAGGGAGTATATAACATATGTTCCACAAACGGAACAATTTTATTATGCTCTATCTTTCCTTTGATATAGACAGAATCTCCATTTTTGAATACATATTCTTGCACTAAAATATTTTTCAAACCTTTATAAGAATGATAATAATTCTTGATCCACGGATGAACATTTCTAAGTGCATCCATTTTTAGGTTTTCTGAAGTTTTATAAACCCGTATATCGTATTTTTCATGGGCTTTTGCACTGTAGATATCTTTAGTGAAATGCGTTTCTCCGCCGCCAAGACTGTCCATAATGCAGAGTTTAAAATCAATGGGGTATAATTTACCGTTGATAGAAAGCTTTGTCCCTTTTGGATAGCCCGCAACCATATTGTAGTCGAAATTTTCATAAGTTCTATACTGGCCGTAATGGGCCTCAGATGAGGCTATATAGGATTTTACATTACCAACACGCAGGAGATAAAGGGCTGCCTCTTCGCCGGATGCAGGGGAAGTTATTGTCTGATCCGCATAGACTGCACATTTCAAAACAGGAAGAGCAGCGATAGCTTTTTTCTGCTCGTACCGCTCCACGTTTGCGTTTTCTATATAATCGATCCTACTGAAGGCAAAGGACCAGAAGCCCACAAACATAGCTATACCCACTAAAATAAATAGCGAAAAAACAATTAAGGTGATTTTTAAACCTTTCTTATCGATTTTATTCCCGTTTGTATTGATATTGGCGTTGAAATTGAATTTGATCATGGAAACAGAAAACTTAGGCGCCAAAACTAATTAATTTTCTTATAAAAAAGTAGAATAATTTTATTCATGGCACTTTATTTTTTTGTCATTTGTCAATTCATTTAAAACCAAAATCCATTACATTTGTTATATGATACACGACCAACGAGCAGAAAAATTCAGGCAGATCGTGGAGAATAAGTTCCAGATCTACAATTCATTATTTATGAGCCTGCCTTATGATAAAATGACCAATATCGGAATGCTTCTTCCGTTCCTTTACGAGGAAAGCCGAAACGGATATGAGGAAGGGAAAACCCCTGAAGGAATTGTCGAAGAATTCTTTAAAAACCATACCGATCTTCAAACGGAAGAGCAGAAACTTGAACTGCTTTTTAAGATCATTCAGTACATCGAAAGACAGGTGGTTTTATTTGACAGTATTGAAGATGCGGCATTTCCAAATCTTCACTCCGAGAGTGACAGCGGAACGGTGACGAATCTTTTTGAACGTTCCTACCAGGACCATAAGCTTGAAAAAGTGCGTGAAAAGCTGAAAGATTTTACAGTGAAAGTGGTATTCACAGCACACCCAACCCAGTTTTATCCAAGCTCGGTACAGAGAATTATTCAGGACCTGCGCGGAGCAATTACCAGCGATTCCGTGACACAGATCGATATGCTTTTACAGCAGTTGGGAAAAACTCCTTTTGTCAATAAGGAAAAACCAACTCCAATAGATGAAGCGCTTAGTATCATTTCCTATTTGAGATATGTGTATTACGACACGATCGGAGAACTGTTTACGAAGATCAGAAAGACCTTTGGAAACGGACATTTCCATCTGCATGAAGATATTATTCAGCTTGGGTTCTGGCCAGGCGGTGACAGAGACGGAAATCCATTTGTGACGGCTGATGTTACAAAAAGAGTCGCAGAAGAGCTCCGTTCCGCGATCCTGAAATCCTATTACAGTCATTTGAAATTTATCAGAAGAAGACTGAGTTTCAGAGGAGTTTCTGAAGTTTTAACGCAATTGAGCGATGAGCTGTATGGAGCTATATTTAACGGAAAGATAATCACGGCAGATGATATCCTGAAAAAAACGGATGAAGCAGAAAAAATCCTCGTGAATGAGCACAATTCCCTTTTTTTAGATCTTCTGGCTAATTTCAGAGACCGAGTGAAAATTTTCGGGACTCACTTTGCCACGCTGGATGTCCGCCAGGACAGCAGGATTCATCAGAAAGTGATCGATGAGGTTTTTGCTAAAGTATTTGAAGGGGCAAAAGCTTCTGAAGAAGAAAAATTCAATAAACTGATTCAGTTTGGTGAAAAGGTGAATGCGGATCAGTTTGAAGATATTGTTAAAGATACCTTACTGACCGTTTCACAGGTTTCCGAAATTCAGGATCTGAATGGGCAACGAGGAATGAACCGCTACATTATTTCCAATTCCGATGCCGTAAAAGATGTCATGAATGTCTATGCATTTTTTAAGATCTGCGGTTATCAGGATGAAGACATTAAAATGGACATTGTTCCACTTTTTGAAACCATGGAAGGTTTGGCCAATTCTGAGAATGTCATGAATGAGCTTTATCAGAATCCTGTTTATAAAAAGCACCTTGAACGCAGAGGAAACCAACAGACGATTATGCTAGGTTTTTCAGACGGAACAAAAGACGGTGGATATCTGAAGGCCAACTGGGAGATTTATAAGGCTAAAGAAGTCTTAACTAAACTTTCCGTTCAGAATGGAATTAAAGTCGTATTCTTCGACGGCAGAGGTGGGCCACCGGCAAGAGGCGGTGGGAAAACCCACGATTTCTATGCTTCACAGGGAAATACCATTGCCAACAATAAAATCGAGCTGACCATCCAGGGACAGACTATTACCAGCATTTTCGGAAATAAAGAACAAGCCAAATACAATTTTGAACAGCTTCTGACCGCCGGAGTAGAAAATGATGTCTTTAAAAATTCAAAAAAAGACCTGACAGAAAAAGAAAGAAAACTGATCGCAGAGCTGGCTGATATCAGTTATAAAAAATACTCCGATCTGAAAGCTCACCCTATGTTTGTGCCATATCTTCAGGAAATGAGTACCCTGGAATATTATGGTAAAACAAATATCGGAAGCCGCCCGTCAAAAAGAGGAAACGGTAGTGAACTGAAATTTGAAGATCTCAGAGCGATTCCGTTTGTCGGTTCATGGTCGCAGCTGAAGCAGAATGTTCCGGGATTCTTCGGGTTCGGATTTGCGATGCAGCAGATGAAAGAACAGGGAAGGCTGGATGAGGTAAAAGAGCTGTATAAAGGTTCTGATTTCTTTAAAACCTTAGTGCTGAACTCTATGATGAGTATGAACAAATCGTATTTTCCGTTGACTTATTACATTAAAAACAATCCAAAGTTCGGTGCATTCTGGAATATATTATTTGATGAATATACGCTTTCAAGAGATATTATGCTTGAACTGACCGGATTTAAAATGCTGCAGGAAGAAGATCCGCTGTCCAGAAAATCAGTGAAGATTCGGGAGAAGATTGTGCTTCCGCTGTTGAGTATTCAGCAGTATGCGCTGATGAAGATCCAGAAGGGAGAAGGCAATAAAGAAGCTTATGAAAAGCTGGTGACCAGATCATTATTTGGAAATATTAATGCGAGTAGAAACTCTGCTTAATTGATAACAACAACGCCTTTCGATTGAGAGGCGTTTTTTTGTTTAAACACACATGTACTCACCATTGAGCACAATGATTTTGTGGATGGTTTTAGATTTTGGCTGAAGCCGTTGGTTGATTATTAAAGATAAAACGGGCTAAAGCCCGTTCCTATTGAATATATTGGGTGCAGTAAAAATCTGTGTCATCTGAGCAATCTGTGGGAGATAAAAATAGCATTGTTAGCTTTTATTACCATTAAAAATGGAATAAATTTCATTTTCTGTAACTTCTGTGACAGGTTCAAATTTGCGATATTTGTGCAAAATATCAGTGGAATTTGTGTTTAAAAAAAACTATTCCTTAAGGAATTTCTCATAAAAAACCCGATCCTTCATCTGAATTTTCAGATAATACGTTCCTTTCGGGAAATCTTCTACTTTTATAGATTTCAGTCCGGTATTTTTTCTGATCAGTTTTCCTAAATTATCATAGACTTCCAGCGATTGGATCTCCTCTTCAGAAGCAATGTTCAGAATATTTTTTACTGGATTCGGGAAAATGGCAAATTTTTCTTTTTTCACGATATCAGAAGTATTCAGCACCTGGTTGTAAACGCTTCCAAAGTTCAGAATACCATAGCCCATCTGGTCCGTATGACCCGGATAAAGAGAAGCGGTCTGTCTCAGTTTCGTTCTCATCTGTTCCCTGTTCATAGAAGGAAAAGCCTGGATGAAACATGCGACACCACCTGCAGCAATTGGAGTGGCAATGGAAGTTCCGTTGACAGAGGTTAATGTGCTGTTATTAACGGTTGCAGAAGCTGTTCCTCTTGCACTTGCATCCGGTTTTACTACACCTACGGAGTTCGGGCCATACGATGAAAACCCGGATGAATTTCCTGCAGAGTCTACTGATCCTATTGTGAAAACTTTGACATTGTCGGCTGGGGTCAGCAGGTAGTGCCATGGCTGTACGCCAGAATTTCCTGCAGCGGCGAGAACAAAAATTCCTTTATTGGCAGCTATTTCAGCGGCTCTTGCGATGAAAGAAGTGGTTCCGTTCAAATCGGAATAGGTATAGCTGTATCGGGGGTCATCAAAAATATTGTAGCCAAGAGAAGCTGTGATAATATCAACACCTTTTCTGTCTGCTTCTTCGGCTGCTTCTATCCAGTACAATTCCTCTTCAGGGACTTCACCTACAGCGTTTTCACTGCGATAAAGATAAAAATCGGCATCAGGAGCGGATCCTACAAAAATATCTTTAATATAGCCTCCAATGGCACCAAGAACTGCAGATCCATGATTGCTGATGGAGGTATCATAGACATTATTGGTTTTGGTCACAAAATCATACACCGCTTTGATCTGATTATTGGTACGTATTCTTTCAAAAGCGGATCCTGTATTCACATAGGGAAATCCTGCATCAATAACCGCGATGGAAACGCCTGTTCCTGTAAATCCTGCCAGATGAAGAGGCCTCACATTGATCTGATCGATCTGTGCAGAACCGGAGCCGTAATCAAAAACGGTAAGGTTTTTTTGTGTTTCGGAAGAGGTATTCCATTTGCCATGGGGGGCTGTTTTGGTAACGGTCGAATTGTTTCTGGCAAAACGTCCTACTGATGACACGTAGGGCTGTGCCTGAAGAATAGTTATCTGTGCCGGAGTGGCATTGACCGCGGCACCATTGAGCCATTTGGAGTAATCAGTAACGGTAAAACCAAGATTCTGAAGGTTCTGAATATAGGACTGTTCGATGGGAGCATCCTGATCATTGAGCGGAATACCCAGCGAAGTACGTCTGTTAAGGGATTTTTGGGTCAGTTCTGAAAGCGGATTGGCGTAAAAAGCAGCTTTGTTCGGTTTGCCTGAAAAATAAACAAAAACAAGCTCTGTCTGCGCATTTGCGGCTGAGTAACCCGCTAAAAGACAAAAGAGTAAAAGTTTTTTCATAAAGTTATTTTGTATAAAGATAAAACAAAATCAATAAAATTTTTGATAGGATTTTAAATTCCTTATTTTTACACAAATATTTATTTATGAAAAAAATTCAGATGGTTGACTTGCAAAGTCAGTATTACAAAATAAAGAATGATGTAGACAATGCAGTTTTAAATGTAATGGATTCTGCGGCTTTTATCAACGGCCCTGAAGTAAAGTCTTTCCAGAATGAATTGGAATCTTATTTAGATGTAAAGCATGTGATCCCGTGTGCAAACGGAACGGATGCTTTGCAGATCGCGCTGATGGCTTTGGATCTTCAGGAAGGAGACGAAGTAATCACGGCCGATTTTACTTTTGCCGCTACAGTAGAAGTTATTCATTTGCTTAAACTGAAATCAGTGCTGGTAGATGTAGATTACGATACATTCACAATCTCTACAGAAGAAATTAAAAAAGCGATTACGCCAAGAACCAAAGCGATCATTCCTGTACACATTTTCGGACAGTGTGCCAATATGGAAGAAATCCTTAAAATTGCAGAAGAGCACAATCTGTTTGTGATTGAGGACAATGCCCAAGCCATAGGTTCAGAATACACATTCTCAGATGGAACTCAAAAATATGCAGGAACAATGGCGACTGTGGGAACGACTTCATTTTTCCCTTCAAAAAATTTAGGATGCTACGGTGACGGAGGTGCCATTACCACAAACAATGATGAGCTGGCGCACCGTTTAAGAGGTATCGTCAACCACGGAATGTATGAAAGATACTACCATGATGAGGTAGGAGTGAATTCAAGACTGGACAGCATTCAGGCTGCGGTTTTAAGAAAAAAACTACCCAATCTTGATTCTTACAACGATGCAAGAAGAAAGGCAGCTGATTATTATGACGAAGCTTTTGCAGGAAACGAAAATATTTTAACGCCAAAAAGAGCAGAAAATTCTACCCACGTATTCCACCAGTATACCTTGAGAATTCTGAACGGAAAGCGTAACGAGCTTCAGAAGTTCCTTACAGAGAAAGAAATTCCGGCTATGATTTATTATCCTGTAGCATTGAGAAAGCAGAAAGCGTATTACCAGGAAAGCAATGATGCTGATTTTGTGAATACAGATAAGCTTCTTGAGCAGGTGATTTCTCTGCCCATGCATACTGAATTAGACGAAGAGCAGCTAAAGTATATTACGGATGCGGTGCTTGAGTTTATGAGATAGGATATGCTTCACGACGAGAGAATACTAAAAAATAAGTTTGCTTATTTTTTTACAATTGGTTTTGTTTTAGGTTGGATTATCTATTACGGAGTATTCGTAATTAATGTTTTACTTAAAGGTTATAGACTTTTAGAAAAGTATACTCAATTTAGAATTCCCATCTATTTTTTTAATTTTATAGTATTTACATTACTGATTGTGACATTTGTTCATATTTTTAAAGAATCAGCAAAAATGTTTATATATTTAAATATGACAGGGGTGTCGATCATATTTTTAGGCTCGTTGAGCTTTTATATTAATTATGATGGGAGATGGGAACGGTATATTTATTCTTTTTCATTGGGACTTACTTTGTTTTTAATAGCACCAATATTGTTTATAAATTATTCTAGACATCGACCCGCAAAAAGCGAAATAGACAACATAGGAAAACACACAGATTAAAAAAAATATAACAAAAAATGGCAGTACTTGTTACGGGCGGGCTCGGATACATCGGTTCCCATACAGTAGTTGAGCTTCTTAACGATGGTTTTGAAGTCGTTATTGTAGACGATTTATCCAACTCGGAAAGATTTATTTTAAAGAATATCGAAGAGATTACAGGCAAAAAGCCGTTTTTCTATCCTTTCGATTTAAGACGCAGAGAACTCCTGACTCAGGTTTTTGATGCCCATCAGATCGAAGGTTGTATCAATTTTGCAGCTTCCAAAGCAGTAGGAGAGAGCCAGGTAAAGCCGGTGGATTATTATGAGAATAATTTATTCACGCTGATCAATATTCTTCAGGAATTTAAAGAAAGAGGTCTTTCTAATTTTATATTCAGTTCATCGTGTACGGTTTATGGGCAGGCGGAAAAAATGCCGATCGATGAGAATACACCGCTGAAGCTTCCGGAAAGCGTTTACGGGAAGACCAAGCAGATGGGAGAGCAGATTTTAACTGATTTTGCGAAAGCTTACAACAGAAGAATTTCCCTCCTGAGATATTTTAACCCGATTGGAGCTCATCCTTCAGGAAAACTGGGCGAACTTCCAATGGGAGTTCCCAACAACTTGGTTCCTTACGTCATGCAGACTGCTGCAGGAATTCGTGAGAAACTGAATATCTGGGGCGATGATTACGATACGGCAGACGGAACTCCGGTTCGTGATTATATTTATGTTGTGGATCTTGCCAAGGCTCATGTAAGTGCCCTGAAAAAGCTGATGCAGAGCGGAGATGAAGCAATGATTGATATCTTTAATCTGGGAACAGGAAAAGGAGTATCGGTGCTGGAAGTGGTGAAAGCTTTCGAAACGGCTAATGATGTGAAGGTTCCTTACCAGATCTGTGAAAGAAGAGAAGGTGATATTACGGTTGCTTATGCCGATGTCCACAAAGCTGAAAAGGAGCTTCACTGGAAATCGGAGACGTCATTGGAGGAATCTTTGAGAACAGTCTGGAAATGGCAGCTGTATCTGGATTCTCAGACCGTTTAAAAGAAGAACTTAAAAAACAGATTATAAAACAAATTACAAAATCATTTCCTTCAGTCTTCGCTTTTTTATTAAAGTAAAGAAATGCTGACTGTCACGAAATATTAATTGAAAATAGTATGAAAACACAAAAAATAGGTATTACATTTTCCTCATTTGACCTGCTTCATGCGGGACACATCAAAATGCTTGAAGAAGCTAAAACAGTGTGCGATTATTTAATTGTAGGGCTTCAGATCGATCCGTCTCACGACCGTCCGAATAAGAATAAGCCAAGCCAGACCATCGTAGAAAGATACATCCAGTTGAAGGCTGTCAATGCCGTAGACGAGATTATTCCATATTATACAGAAGAAGATCTGCAGGATATTTTAAAGTCTTTCGTAATCGATGTAAGAATCATTGGTGACGATTATATGGACAGAGATTTTACCGGAAAAAGGTATTGTGAAGAGAAAGGAATTGAAATCTTTTACAACAAAAGAGATCACAGGTTTTCCACCAGCGACCTTAGAAGAAGAATCTACGAAGCTGAAAAAGAAAAATTTGAACAGACTGAAACCGTAAAATAAAAAAAATCCCGAAAAATATTTTCGGGATTTTTTTGTGTATTAGCATTACATTGGACCTTGTTGGTCGTCGCCGGTTGCATTGGAATTAATATCTTTTTTCCTTTTAGGCTGTTCTACTTTCTCGCCCTGTTTGAATCTGTAGGTAAGAGAGACTGAGAACTGTCTCGGTTGCCATTGCATGTAAGAATCTCTTACACTGTTTGCTGTATATGTTGTAGATCTCATAGATCTGGTATTGAAAATATCCTGAACATTAAATGCTAAAGTTCCATCACCTTTCCAAATGGTTTTAGAGGCACCGAAGTTGATGGCATACATATCTTTTCTATCCTGATAAGCCGTTTTCTGGCCTCCTCTATAGAATCCCTGTATCTGGAAACTGAATGTTTTATCTACTTTAATTGTTGAAGAAAGTCTCGCTCTTGTTGAAAACCCTTTACCGTTAAAATCAGCAACAGCCTGAATAGGATTACCGTTTTTATCGAAAGTATCATATAGCGTGCTTCCTTTTGTATTGTAACCAAAAAGATCTACATTTCCTAAGAATTTCAACCAACTTGTTGCATCCCAGTTGAAGTTTAAATCTAAACCGAAACGGTCATCCGTACCCAGGTTAATAGGTTTTGTATGAGATTCTATACGCTTTGGGTTAATAATAACTCCATTTTCATCTGTAGCCAAAATATTATACACTAACATTTTTGTGTCATCAGTCTGATGTCTGTAATATAGCGTAGGATTAATCGTAAATTTCTTTTTTGAAATGCTGTACCCAAATTCAAAAGAGTCTACATATGATGGATTAAGATCAATGTTTCCGTCAAAAATATTTTGGTTATCATTATAACTCGGGTTAGGAATCATAAAGAATGATCTTGGGCGGTCTATTCTTCTTGTGTAGTTTAATAGCAACTGATTATCCTTCGCGAATTCATAACTTAAATATACGCTTGGGAATAAGTTATTGTAATTTTTAGTAGTTGCAGGTACATTTTTCTTGGGGTCAAGGCTTAGATAATTAATATCTACATTCGACAATTCATCTCTTACACCTACCTGATATCCTAATTTTCCGATTTTACTTTTGAATTGTAAATAAAAAGCATTAAAAGTCTCCTTATATGTTGCATCATACGTGTATGGCTTAAGAAAATCTAATGGCTTTGTTGTGGTGCTCTCACGAACATCATTGCTATAATCATTGGTATTGATATCAATTCTATATCCTGCTTCTAATTTTGAATATTCACCTATAGGCAACTCGTAATCAGCCTTACCAATAACAGATCTGTTCGTGGTATGTTGATTAATGATATCTTTCAAATTATCAATAGTATCATCAATATTGGTATCGTTGTATGATCGGCTTCTCTGTAAACTTAATGATAATGATAAGTTTTGTCCTTTATCATCAAATTTATGATCTAACCCAAAATCACCCTGGAAAGCGAGGTTATTGTTTGTTCCGAAAGTATTTCTGTTTGATGTGTAAAAAGGATTTTTAAGAGGAGTATAAAGATAATCAATATTTCCAAAATTTTCACTGTCAAAAGTTCTTACAGTTCCGGATGCATTTACTGAGGTTTTTTCAGAAATGTCATAAACGATACCTGCAGAAGCGTTATAGTTGTTGTTTTTACTTTTAGTTTCAGAGTTAGTATTTCTTTGTACTAAATCATCATCTAATAGAGCATTGCTAAAATAATCATTGTTTCTACTGGTATTTTTTGATTCCCTGTACCCACCTCCGCCATTTAGAAACCATGTAAAGTTTCCTTTTCTCCAGTTAAGGTTGGCATTCAGGTTGGTTTGAGGAAGATATCCCAAAGTTCCGATAACACTACCGTTGAAACCGGTCTTCTTGGTTTTCTTTAAAATGATATTCAAAATACCCGCTGTACCGCTTGCTTCAAATTTAGAAGAAGGATTCGTGATCACTTCAATTCTGTCGATTTGGTCTGCAGGAATACTCTGAAGTGCATTGGCGCCATCATCTATTCCAAGAAGGGCAGATGGTTTTCCGTTGATCAGGAATCTTACGTTGGAGCTACCTCTCATCGAAACAGTACCGTCGGTATCCACGGAAACAGAAGGAACGTTAGAAAGGACATCCTGAAGATTTCCTCCTTTACTTACAATATCCTGAGAAGGGTCGTAAGTTCTTTTGTCAAGTTCCACTTTATAAGGTTTTGTGGCCGCAGCAGTAATAACTACTCCCTGGATTTCCTGAGTTTTATTCCCGGCAGTACTTGTAGCTTCAGCTTCTATCGATAATGCACCGATATTTCCTGCACCTGCAATATTTTTAGTAATAGTGCTCTTCTTGTAATCGATGGCTTCTACTGTGATATCATAGTTTCCAGGAGCTAATTCCAGTTTGTACTGTCCTTTTTCGTCGGTAAGTACAGCGTCGCTTAATGCTTTGTTCAATTTATTGCTAAAGGTCACAGAAGCGTAAGGAACCGGCTGGTTGTTTTTGTTGACAATCATTCCCGTAACGCCTGCTTTATCCTGGGCAAATGCCATAGCAGCTGCCGAAAGTACAAAAGTAAGTGCTAACGTTTTTTTGGTGAAAATGTTGACAATTTCCGTCTGATTCATAAGGTATTGTTTGTGTAAAATCGTGAAAGTATAACTTATAACATTGTGAAATCATTAATTGGGTTGATTTTCAAAATATTATAATTTATGTATTATTTATAGATGTATAAGTCGTGTGTAAGTGTTAAAAGTTAATTATCGTATTGTTAAATAAAAGTTAAATTAGTTTTCTATTTTATATTTTTTGAATTCAACCAGTCCTGATACGCTTTTGCATTGATCGCATGCTCTTCTGCGCTGGCCGTAAATTTATGATAGCCGAACCTTGCCGGATCTGCACACATAAATATATAATTGTTGTTTTCTGCATTTAAAACAGCATCTACCGAGTTTTTGTCTACTACGCAAATGGGTCCCGGAGGAATTCCTGCATTGGCGTAGGTATTATACGGTGATGGAGTAGACAGGTGCTTGTAAAATACACGCTTGATCTGTTCCTTAAAATTAGTCTGCTTGTTGATGGCATAAATCACCGTTGGATCAGACTGAAGCTTCATTCCCTTTCTGTAACGGTTCAGGTATAATCCTGCAATCGTTTTCATCTCATCTTTTTTTCCACCTGATTCCTTATAAACAATGGATGCCAAAGCATAAATCTGATCTCTGCTCAGACCCGACTGCTGTTCCCGGTTCTTTCTGTCACTCGTCCAGAACTCATTATACTGCTCGTCGAATTTTTTGAAAAACTCTCTAGGACTAACGGTCCAGAAGAAATTATAAGTATCGATGAAAAAGTATTTTTTTAAATCCTCTGCATTTTTATATCCTTTTTCTACGGCTACCTGATTCAGATCATTCACGAAGTGTAAAGAATCAAGTTCTGTCTTTTTCGTTACCTTTCCGATCATCTGATACATATCCCCGAAATCTCCGATTCTGAAGCTGTTTTCCGACTGATTTCCAGCTTTGATCATATTCACAAGGTTGGTGTTTCCTGCTCCCGGTTGGAAATGGTAACGCCCCGGCTTGAAATATTGAGCAAGATCTTTATCTTTAGCTACAGCCTCGAAAGCTTCTCTATCTTTTACATACGGGGTTACGGAGTCTAGGATCTGCTTAAAATTCGCCTTGTGGGGAATTAATACATAGCCGTCCTTTTCTACGTTATTGCCGTAATATTTATTATAAAATCTCAAACCAAAAAATCCTGCCGCTCCAAAAACAATGAGAGCGATAACGAGAACAGTTTTTTTCATTATTAAAAAGTTGATTAAAAGTTTGTTTTTAAATAAGATCTATTTTACCTCTAAAAACTTGCTTTGCCGGACCTTCCAACCAAATATTCTGAAAGGAATTTCCGTTTTTCTCAGCATGAACTTTAAGATCGCCTCCTAAAGTTTTAACTTTTACAGAGATTAGATTATGTTTTTGCAGAAAAGTTAAAGCAGAAGCTGTAACTCCTGTGCCGCAACTGAAAGTTTCGTCCTCAACGCCTCGTTCATAGGTTCTTACAAAAATTTCATCATCATTAAATTTTTCAACAAAATTCACATTGATGCCTTTTTCCTTATATTTTTCTGAATTTCTGATGCCGTTTCCTTCTGCAAAAACATTGTAATTTACCAGATCTTCCACATATCTTACATAATGAGGCGATCCGGTATTCATCAGGGTGTCTTCTCCGTCTGCGGAAATAGTATCTACATCGATCATCTTTAATTTAATGATCCCGTTATGAATTTCAGCTTCATGCTCACCGTCAGTGGCAATGAACTTACATTTATCTTCAAAAATATCCAGGAAGAAAGCGAAGGCCACAAGACATCTTCCACCGTTTCCGCACATGGTACTTTCGCCGCCGTCAGAATTATAGTAGACCATTTTGAAATCATAATCCCCTTCATTTTCCAGAAGGATAAGACCGTCAGCCCCGATTCCGAAACGTCTGTCACATAGTTTTTCAATAAGATCTTTCTCTTTGGGAAACTGCAGATCACGGTTATCTACCATCACAAAATCATTTCCAGTCCCCTGATATTTATAAAATTCCATATTCTTTTAGTGTAAAATTAACGAGCAAAATTAGTATATTTAAAATGAAAAACGAACAGTGTTAGCTGTTCGTTTTCTTATTTATAATCGTTTTATCTAAATCCACCTCCGCTGGACGGCTGTCTCGTAGGACTGCTGTTTTGCTGAGTGTTGTTCTGGGAGCTTGAGCTTCCTCTGAACCCACCGGAAGATTCCGTTCTGGTGCTGTTCTGGTTTTGGTTCTGATTACTCTGTTGTGAGTTTCTGAAACCGCCACTGTTCTGATTATTCTGGCTTCCCTGATTGTTCTGATAGGTTCCGCCCGATTGATTTCTGAAGCCTCCGTTGTTGCTTTGTGGTCTTTGGTTGTTGTTACCGTTGTTGTAACTGCTGTTTGGATTTCTGAATCCGTTTCCGTTACTGTTTCCACTGCCTGTAGGCTGGCCTCTGAATCCGTTATTCGGTCTTTGGGAAGTTACATTGGATTTTCTTTCTACATATACCTTTCTTCTACTGTTCCCTGAGTTATAGTAATAATAAGGAACACCGCTATCATAATAATAATTGACGTCATTTCTGTAGTAGTAGCCGTCATTTCCATAATAACCGCCGTTTCCGTAATAACCGGACGGAGCATAATAATTTCCGTTGTTATAATATGGGTCTCCGTAACCACCATTGTTGGCGTATCCGTCTGAATAAGCCAAGCATGATGTCAGAGTACTAATAGCAACGATACTGAATGCTATTTTAAGTAAATTTTTCATGACTTTATTGTACTTTTTTCTTTTAAACTTTTTTTCCAATTGACGTATCCTAAGATCGCCATTATAGTAAATACCAAATATTGAACCGAAGTGATCCCAAGCTCCTTAAAAATCATCATCGGGATACAAATAAAATCGCCGATGATCCAGAAGATCCAGTTCTCAATGCGCTGTCTGGCCATAAACCACATGCCCACCAAAAATATTGAAGTCGTGATTACGTCCAACCAGTTTGCCCAGTCAAGATGGTACAATCCTAAATTCGTATCCTTCATAGAAAACTGATTATCAATGTAAGGTTTGTAATAATAGATAAGCGTTACCAGTGCAAGACTTAATATAAAAAGGATGCCCGCGAACATTCTTTCCTTATGGGTAGCCCAGGAAACATCCACATGAACGTGGTCTTTAGAATTTTTTGACCATAAGATCCATCCGTAAACGCTCATCGCCGTATAATATACATTGATCATACAGTCGCCAAGAAGTCCAAAATTAAAGAGAATATAGACATAGATCAGCGTTGAGATGATCCCCGTAGGATAGACCCAGATATTCTTTTTAATTGAAAAATACACGCTCAAAATTCCGAAAACCGTACCAGAGGCTTCAAGCAGGATTTGTGCAGTACTGTAGCTTTCATACGGCTTTACAAAAAGATCATATAAATTCATGCGATCAAAAATAAACAAAAATTAATACTTTTGAAAATAAATTAAATAATGTGTAAATCAGTTTTTTAAATCTTTTTATTTAAAATAAATCACGAAAGTTTATCAATAAACGTTAAGGTTTGTAAAATTTTTATATTTTCGTAAATCTTTAATTAAATAAAAAAACATGTCTAAAATTTGGGTTAAGAAGCCAATGAGCGCTTATGAAGCTGATATCAAAAAGAGCCAGCTGAAACGCGTTCTGGGAAAATGGAGCCTTACTGCTATCGGAATCGGGGCAATCATTGGAGGAGGAATTTTTGTACTTACGGGAACGGGTGCTTATTATAATGCCGGGCCTGCACTGGCACTTTCATTTGTCATCGCGGGAATCGCCTGCGTATTTGCAGCATTATGTTATGCAGAATTTGCTTCCATTCTTCCTGTAGAAGGATCAGCTTATGCTTACGCTTACGGAACGGTAGGAGAAATCTTCGCCTGGATCATTGGATGGGGGCTTATACTGGAATACGCTATGGGATCTATGACCGTCGCCGTCTCCTGGTCGGGATATTTTGCGAAACTCCTCAAAATGTTCGGGCTGCATCTTCCAGCTTACCTTACCACAGATCCGCAGACTTATATAGCGGCAGGAAACTCAGGGTTCTCTATGAACTTACCCGCATTTTTAATTGTTTTCCTTGTGATTTCTATCCTTGTAAGAGGAACAAAAGGGGCTGCTAAAGCAAATAATTTCATTGTAATTCTTAAAGTTTCCGCTATTATCTTCGTGATCATTGCAGGAGCTTTTATTATTTTAAACTCTGCTGAGCCATTTAAAAACTGGATTCCTTTCATTCCTGAGCCTACAACCATCACCGAAAACGGGGTCTCACATTCCGCTTACGGTATAGCAGGAGTAGTAGCAGGAGCATCTGCAATTTTCTTTGCTTATGTAGGTTTCGATGCCGTTTCCACTCAGGCAGGAGAAGCTATTAACCCTAAAAAAGACGTACCGTTTGCCATCATCGCTTCGCTGATCATCTGTACACTTTTATATATCCTTGTTTCTTTAGTGTTAACGGGAATGATGCATTATACAGACTTTAACCCGCTTGGGAAATATCCGGATGCGATCAAAGCTCCAGTAGCGTATGCATTTGATATTGCAGGATATGCATGGGCAGGATACATTATCACCATTGCTGCTACTGTAGGATTGATTTCCGTATTGATGGTAATGATCATGGGACAGTCAAGAATTTTCTTAGGAATGTCTAAGGATGGATTGATCCCTGCTACTTTTTCAAAAGTAAACCCTAAGACAGGAGTTCCTACAAAAAACCTTCTTATTTTAGGCGTTGTGATTGCTATTGTAGCTTCTCTTACTCCTATTAATGACCTTGCACACATGACAAGTTTCGGAACTCTGTTCGCGTTTACGATGGTATGTGTGGCAGTTTGGGTATTGAGAGTAAAAGAACCTGCGTTGCAGAGAAACTTTAAAGTTCCGGCTTTACCGCTTATTGCCTGTTTAGGTATTGCGATCAACGTTTATCTGATCTTTAACCTGAGCAAAGAAGCACAGATGTATTCTTTCGCATGGCTGATCATCGGATTCTTTGTGTACTTCCTGTACAGTAAAAAGCACTCTAAACTTCAGAACGGAGGTTACGGAGAAACTTTCAAAGCAGAACAGGAGCCTTTGGAAAAACCTGATCTAGATTAAAAAAACATACAATCAAAATCCGCAGATTACTGCGGATTTTTTATTTTTGTCTTATATGAAAAAGCTCATCCTCATTGTATTTTCCTTTCTGGGAATTTTTACATTTTCTCAACACATAGAAAGTTTCGAGACAATTCTTAATGATAAAATAAGCATCCGTGCTCTGGAAGTTGATGGCGGAAAGGTCTGGTACAGCGGAACAGATTCAAAGTTCGGGTTCGTTGATTTGAAGAATGTCAAAAATCAGAAACAGATCAGATTATCTGAAAAGAAGCTTCAGTTCAGAACGCTGGCGCAGGATAAAAACTCTTTTTATGCCATCAATATTGAGAGTCCGGCTTATTTTTTTAAAATTGATAAAAAAAGTTTAACATCAGAAACTGTATTCACTGATACGGTGAAAACCGCTTTTTATGATGCTCTGCATTTTGTGAATGATAAGCTGGCTTATACCTTCAGTGATTCTGATAAGGATAATATGCTCAAGTTAGCCGTCTACAAAAATGGCAAATGGAATATGTTCAAAAATAATGTACAGCTGAATAGTGGTGAAGCCGCATTTGCAGCAAGCAATACCAATATCGCTTCCACAAAAAAATATCTGTGGATTGCCACAGGAGGGAAATCTTCACGAATTTTAAGGTTAAATTTTAAAACTGAAAAAATTGAAACATTCAACACGCCTTTTATTCAGGGAGAATCTTCCCAGGGAATGTATTCAATAGATTTTTATGATGACAGATTCGGGGTGGCAGTAGGTGGAGATTACACCAAGCAGGACGCTAATGTCAATAATATTGCCACGACAAACGATGGCGGCGAAAGCTGGCAGATTCAGGCTTCCGGACAAAATGCGGGCTATACGACCTGTGTGAAGATCAAACCCGGTTCAAAGGGTAAAGAAATGATTTCAGTAGGGGATCAACATATCAGCTATTCTTCTGATTTCGGGAAAACGTGGAAGAAAATTTCAGATGAAAAAGGATTCTTTGTCTGCAGTTGGATAAATGGAAATACTGTTGTTTTTGCAGGAAAAGACAGGATTTCTTTGATGAAATTGAAGTTTTAACCGAATGAAAGCATCACTGCATCAGAATTGTAAATCTTACGTATAGAATTTATCATTCTTAGAGAAATTCCCATAACCACCGTATTTAGACTCATTATAAAATACGGCCTAATATATTTCATGGTTTAAAATTCATAACTAATGGTTAATTTTGCAGGATGAAACTGGTGTAGTCCCAATTTCATGATTCGATAATATTTTAAATTTTGAAATGAATTCTTTAATAGATAAGTATAATATTCCCGGACCGCGTTACACCTCTTATCCCACTGTTCCTTATTGGGACGAAACTACATTTTCTCCCGAAAAATGGAGGGAGACGGTGATCAGGTCTTTTCATGAGAGCAATGCAGAGGAGGGGATTTCTATTTATATTCACCTGCCTTTCTGCGAGGCATTGTGTACATTCTGTGCCTGTCACAAGCGTATTACAAAACAGCACAGCGTTGAAATCCCATATCTGGAAAGCGTTTTAAAGGAGTGGAAACTCTATCTGGAGCTTTTTGAAGAAAAACCTAAACTGAAGGAACTTCACTTAGGAGGGGGTACGCCTACATTTTTCTCACCTAAGAACTTAAAAACCTTATTGGAAGGGATTTTTGAAACGGTGGAAATTGCAGAACATCCTGAGTTTTCTTTTGAAGGACATCCGAATAATACGACAAGAGATCACCTACAGACCTTATATGATCTTGGATTCAGAAGAGTGAGTTTTGGTGTTCAGGATTACGATCCTAAAGTTCAGAAGGCCATCAACAGAATTCAGTCTTTTGAAAACGTGAAAAATGTAACGGAATGGGCTAAGGAAATCGGTTACCGTGGAATCAGCCATGATCTTGTCTTTGGACTTCCGCACCAATCCTGGGATGCTATGGAACATACGATCAGAAAAACAATGGAGCTTAAGCCGGACAGACTGGCATTCTATTCCTACGCACATGTTCCATGGGTGAAAGGAGTGGGACAGAGAGGTTTTGATGAAAACGATCTTCCAAGCGGTGAAGAAAAGCGTCGTCTCTATGAAGACGGGAAAAAACTTCTTGAGGATTTAGGATATATTGAAGTGGGAATGGACCATTTTTCTCTGGAGCACGATGATCTTTACCAATCCCTGATTTATAAAAAACTTCACAGAAACTTTATGGGCTATACATCAAGCAATACGCAATTGATGGTAGGTCTTGGAATGTCTGCTATTTCAGATTCCTGGTATGCTTTTGCCCAGAATGTGAAAACGGTGGAAGAATACCAGAAGATCGTGGAAGAAGGTCAGATTCCGGTAGTAAAAGGGCATATTCTGGATGAAGAAGATCTTACGGTGAGAAGACATATTCTGAATCTGATGTGCCAGCTTGAAACTACCTTTACGGATAAAAATTCGTTCCCTGAACTGGAGAATGCATTTGAAATGCTGGAGGAAATGGAGAAGGATGAACTGGTGGAGATCTACGATAATCAAATCAAGATCACAGAAAAAGGAAGAGCATTTACGAGAAATGTCGCGATGGTATTTGATCTCAGAATGATGAGAAACAAACCGGAAACTAGAATTTTCTCAATGACGATATAAAACAAAAGCGGTTCCATCGGAACCGCTTTTTTATTGAGTAAAATAGTGTGTCATTTAATAATAAGTTTCTGGCTGTAAGATTTCACATCTCCCGATTTTATAATCAGATAATAAACTCCCGGAGAAATTCCTGTAATATCAAGACTGCCGTCATTTTCAATTTTCGCTTTTTCTAAAACTATTTTCCCCTCCGTACTGATCAGGTCTGCCGTGCTGTTTCTGTCTGTAAGACCTTCAATGAAAACTTTTTCAGAAGCCGGATTAGGATGAATACTTATAGGGTTAAATTCAGAAGTTTCGTCTGTTCCCAGAGTTCCGGTGGTGACTTTAAATATCTTCCCGCTGGTTACAGCTGCTACAAAAAGTTCTTTCTGGGAATTCTGTCCGAAAGTAGAGAAATTATTTCCTGCACTCGCAGGTCCCCAAACAATAGAATTATCGGGATTTAATATTCCGATCTGGGTAGAACAGTAATCAGCGAAGAAATATTTCCCCTGAAGCGATGGATATTGGGTTCCTCTGTACACATAACCACCGGTTATAGAACATTTTCCGCCGGAATGGTTATACACGGCCACCGGGAACGTCATTGTTGCCATCGCAGCGCATCCTGCCGTATTGTAAGCATTGTTACCTTCATAACAGCGCCATCCGTAATTAATTCCTGCCTGTGTAATGGGCATTCTGTTTATTTCTTCAATCTGTCCCTGGCCTACATCAGCGATCATGACATTTCCTGTGGTGGTGTCAAATGAAAATTTCCACGCATTTCTAAGTCCATACGACCAGATTTCATCAGCTCCGGTCACTAAATTTCCTGCAAAAGGATTTCCGGGTGGAATATTATAGGGTCCTGTGGCATTCACATCTATTCTCAGCATTTTTCCCAGTAGTGAATTGATATTTTGGGAATTGTTGCCGGGATCTCCGCCGCTTCCGCCATCTCCTGTCACCACCCAAAGATTTCCATCGGGTGCAAAATGAATACTTCCGCCATTGTGATTGTCAAATGGTTTTGGAATATTCAGAAGGATCTTTTCAGTGGTAGGATCTGCGAGGTCCGGATTGGTAGGGTTTACGGAATATCTCGCTACGATAATATTTCCTGCCGTATTGTTGTAGTAGACAAAGAAATATCCGTTGGTCGCATATTGAGGATGGAAAGCAAGACCCAGAAGACCCCGTTCTCCACCATAAAGAACTTTGGAACTGATGTTCATAAAATCAGCGCTGTTGATCGTTCCATTGGGCTGGATGATCTTAATGATTCCGTCCTGCTGGACGACGAAGAGACGGGTATCATTGGCGTTCGTAATCTCAACGGGACTGGTAAGCCCGGACGCAAATTCTACTAAATTAATGCTTTGAGAATTAGCAATTAAAGAAGAAAAGATGCACAAAGTAAAAAATAGTTTTTTCATAATATTTTGATATTTAGTGTATTGATAAGTGAATGAAAATTTTATACCAATCGGAATTTGAAAATTTCATTACGATAAGTAGAAAAAATTATTAAATCTTAAATAGAAATTAAAACCCCGATATATCTGAAAATAAACCATTTCTGCTGTTAAAAAATTCATAAAATAATAATAAAATCATTATATTTGCCGACTTAATTTAACGTAGTTATAACAAAATGCAAGGAAAAGGACTTATTACAATTGTTGCTATTGTACTAGGGTTAATTTGCTTAAATGAGCTATTACCAACTTGGTACGCCAGCAAAATTGAAAGGCAGGCGACTGCTGTTGCAGGAGACAATCCGGAAAAGTATCAGAAAGAAATTACAAGACTTTCTAAAGATACTTTGAACCTGGGATTCACAAAACTTTATTACACTAAAGCCAAAGACAAGGAAATGAAACTTGGTCTTGACTTGAAAGGTGGGATCAACGTTCTTTTGGAAATTAACCAAAGAGACCTGGTGAATGATTTAACGAATTATTCTACCAATCCTGTTCTTATCGAGGCTTTAAACAAGACAGATGAAGTTCAGAAGAATTCTACAAGATCTTATATTGATAACTTCTTTGATCAGTTTGAAGCGATCAACAAAGCAAAAGGAACAAACCTTAAGCTTGCTGATCCTGAACTTTTCGGGAATACCAATTTATCAGAAATCAGATATAATACTTCTGATGAGCAGGTAAAAAGTATCATCAAGAGAAGAATTGATCTTTCTGTAGGAACAGCTTTCGAAGTAATCAGAACCAGAATCGATAAAATGGGTGCTGTGCAGCCCAACGTTCAGAGAGTACCTGGTACTGCGAGAATTTCTGTTGAAATGCCTGGTATGAAAGATATCGATAAAGTGAAGAAAATGCTTCAGACTTCCGCAAAACTTCAGTTCTGGGAAGTACAGCAGGTTCCTGAAATTGCACCTTATTTCCAGACATTGACGACAATGGTTGGAATCAAAGGTGATTCTATGGGAGTTGCGAAGAACATTAACTTCATGAATCTTCTAAACCTTGACAAACTAAGATCAAATGGTGTTGCAAGTGTAAAACTTTCTGATACAGCTGCTGTAAACAAAATTTTGAACAGCAAAGTAGGTCAGTCTTTACGTCCTTCCAACATTAAATATACACAGTTCATGTGGGGTTACAAGCCTGAAGGTACAGATACTGAAAGTTTAGTATTGTATGCCATCAGAGGTAACATCAACCAAAAAGCTCCTGTAGACGGTGCTGTTGAAACGGCGAGCATCAGCTATGATGAGCTGAGCAGAGTAGTAGTAGATATGCAGATGGATTCTAAAGGTGCTAAAGAATGGAAAACATTAACTGAGAAAAACGTAGGTAAGCCGGTAGCGGTAACATTGGATGGCAGAGTATATACTGCACCAAACGTTGTCAGCGCTATTCCTAACGGTAGAACTCAGATCTCAGGTAACTTCTCTCAGGAGGAAGCTAAAGAACTGGTAGACGTTTTAGGAGCGGGTAAGTTACCTGCTGGAGCAAAAGTAGTTCAGGCTACCGTAGTAGGACCGTCATTAGGACAGGAGTCTATTAATGCAGGGGTGATCTCATTTGCTATCGCATTTTTAATTATCATTGTTTATATCATCTTCTATTACGGTGGTGCAGGTGTGTACGCGGTAATTGCAATGATTGTTAACTTATTCTATATTTTCGGAATTATGGATTCCGGAGACTTTACACTTACGCTTCCTGGTATCGCGGGTATTGTACTGACGATGGCCATGGCGGTGGATACCAACGTAATTATTTACGAAAGAACGAAAGAAGAACTATTCGCAGGCAAGAGCATTTTAGAAGCTTATAAGGATGGTTTCAAACATGCATTAAGCGCGATTGTTGATGGTCACTTAACGACTTTATTGACAGCGGGTGTACTTTTCTTATTCGGAACAGGACCTATTAAAGGATTTGCTTTGACCTTAGGAATTGGTATCTTAATGACATTCTTTACATCTGTATTGCTTTCAAGAGTAATGATCTTCTCAAGACTTCACAAAGGAAAACAGCTTTCTGTTTGGACTGCTCCAACGAAAAACCTATTCAGAAATACATGGATCGATTTCATTGGAAAGAGAAAATATGCATACATTGTTTCAGGTATTTTGACAGTAATTTGCGTAGCATCTATTGCGATCCACGGATTTAAATATGGTATCGACTTTACAGGAGGTAGAAACTATGTGGTAAGATTTGACAAAGATGTCAACGCTGAAGATATCGAACAGAACTTGGTAAAAGTATTCAAAACTGAAGACGGTAAAAACTCTTCTGTGGAAGCTAAAACGTTCGGAAATGACAGACAGCTGAAAATCTCTACAGATTACCTTATTGAAGATGAATCTTTAAAAGCTGACCAGACGGTAGAACAGAAATTATACGAAGGATTAAAAACCAGCTTACCGGCTAACACTACATTGCATGATTTCAAATCTGCAGATAAAGAGCATGCAGGAATTATCTCTTCTGAAAAAGTAGGACCTACGGTTGCAGATGATATCAAAACTCATGGTATTCTTGCGGTAGTAGCTGCTTTGGCGGGGATCTTTATCTACATCTTGCTGAGATTTAGAAAATGGCAATTCTCATTGGGTGCTGTTGTGGCACTATTCCATGATGCGGTAATTATTTTAGGAGCGTATTCATTGCTTCACAAATTTATGCCGTTCAACATGGAGATCAATCAGGATTTCGTTGCAGCGATCCTTACGGTACTAGGATACTCCATCAATGATACCGTTATTATCTTCGATAGAATTAGAGAATACCTAAGAGAGAAGAAAGCTTTAACGCTAGCTGGATTATTTGATGACTCTATCTCAAGTACATTGGGTAGAACGTTCAACACTTCATTCACAACGATTCTTGTGATCTTAGCGATCTTTATCTTTGGTGGTGATAACTTAAGAGGATTTATGTTTGCGATGTTAATCGGTATTGGATTCGGTACCTATTCATCCATCTTTATTGCATCGGCTATCGCTTATGACTTCCTTAAGACAGGAAAAGAAGACGAGGTACACGGCAAAACGACAAGTACGAAAGAAGTACTTGCTTCAAAATAAGATCAACTACAATAAATAAGTAAAGACCGTTTCGAAAGAAGCGGTCTTTTTTTGTGGTCGGGTTTTCGGGATGCGGGATGCGAGGTTTGAGTGTTTGAGTGTTTGAAGGGTTCGAGATTTGGGGATTTGTGTTTAAAAAAATTAATATTTAAAATTCAAGGTTTAAAGGTATATTTATAGCGTTTTGGAAGTAAAGTTTTGAGTATAAGAATTTTTAAATATGAGCAATGAGAGGCTTGTTTTTTTTTTTATCTTACACCTCAAAACACGAATCCTGTACTCCTAATCTCGAAAAACTCGTATCCCGAAACACGAACCTTGGTATCCCGTAACTCTAAACCCCAAAACGCTCAAACCCTCAGACTCTCAAACTTAGCCTTCCAAACCCCAAAATTTAGAACCATTATATTTCAGATTTGATTAATTTTGCAGCACTATGGAAAATTCAAGGAAAAAAGCAGCCATCGGCTTTATATTTATCACTCTGCTCATCGACATCACGGGATGGGGAATCATTATTCCTGTAGTTCCCAAATTAATTGAGGAACTGATTCATGCCGATATCAGTGAAGCGGCAAAATATGGCGGCTGGCTTGGTTTTGCCTATGCATTTACCCAGTTTATCTTTTCTCCGGTGGTAGGAAACCTGAGTGACAAATACGGAAGGAGACCCATTATTCTGATCTCGCTTTTTGGTTTTGCAGTAGATTATATTTTCCTTGCATTAGCTCCAACCATTTGGTGGCTTTTTCTCGGAAGGGTTATTGCCGGAATCACAGGAGCCAGTGTAACAACGGCCAGTGCCTATATTGCGGATATTTCTACAGATGAAGACAGAGCTAAAAACTTTGGACTCATCGGAGCTGCATTCGGTCTTGGATTTATTATAGGACCGGTATTAGGGGGAGTTTTGGGACATTATGGAGCCAGAGTACCTTTCTATGCAGCGGCTGGTTTGTGTCTATTAAATTTCCTTTACGGTTACTTTGTTCTTCCTGAAAGTTTAGATAAAGATAAAAGAAGGGAATTCGACTGGAAACGTGCCAATCCTATTGGTTCATTTAAATTCTTAGGGAAGCACCCGGAAATTTCAGGATTGATCTTTGCCCTGATCTTAATCTATATTGCAGGCCATGCTGTACAGAGCAACTGGAGCTTTTTCACCATGTATAAATTTAACTGGACCGAAAGGATGGTTGGTATTTCACTGGGTGTCGTAGGTCTTTTAGTAGGCTTGGTACAGGGTGTTCTGATACGCTGGACAACTCCAAGGCTAGGTGAGGAAAAAAGTATTTATTACGGATTAGCGCTGTATGCATTTGGAATGCTTCTGTTTGCTTTTGCTACAGAAGGCTGGATGATGTTTGCCTTCCTGGTGCCTTATTGTCTGGGGGGAATCTGTGGACCTGCGCTTCAGTCGGTGATCACGAAAAGTGTTCCGTCTAATGAGCAAGGTGAACTTCAGGGGGCTCTGACCAGTTTGATGAGTGCTACTTCCATTGTGGGACCTCCATTGATGACCAATTTGTTTTACTTCTTTACGCATGATGAAGCGCCTTTTGAGTTTTCAGGGGCACCGTTTTTCCTGGCGTTTATTTTAATGGCGATTAGTGTGGTGATGACCTATTATGCTTTTCAGAAACAGAAAAAATGATAAAAAGCTGATCAAAAAACTTTGATGAGGGTAATTGAAAGCCTGGAATTATTTTAAACTAAACAGATCTTATGAGCCGGATTCCCCAATATAAACCTGATGATTTCAAACCCATCCTGGGTATAGATTGGGAAGAAAAAAGTGGGGCAAAAGAAGAACTGAATGAATTTTTTATAGAACCACTTCACGTACTTAAGGATGCCAAAATTCCTTCCCAGCCGCACCGGAAAACGGTGAATGATTTTATATTCATCAGAAAGGGGAGTATAGAAAAAATGGTATGTTCAAGCCTTTTTGATGTACAGGAAGGAATGATCATGCTGCTTCCTCCCCATAAGATCCGGACATTTATCCATTACACCCCTGATGTGGAAGGGTTTTACTGCCACTTTTCCAATGACTTCATTGCAGATGGCCCGGGTTTGAGGTATCTGCAGGATATATTGAACCATGCTGATATTATGTATGATCCGACCCTGTTTCTGGATCAGGAACACCGGGAGAGGATCTTTGTTATCCTTCAGCAGATGGAATCGCTGTATCAGCAGAACCGGAATCTGGATCTTATCCGGCTGTATCTTTTTACCTTGTTGGGAGAGATCCGGCATTTTATAGAAAAGCTCCCACACCATGATCTTTCAGTGAATGAAACGTTGGTTTTTCGTTTCCGGAAGCTGATCACCGGTCAGATCCAGAACTTACATGCTGTGAAGGAATATGCTGATCTGCTCAGTGTTTCTCCTAATCACCTCAATAAGACGGTAAAAAATACAACGGGCAAAACGGCTTCAGAAATTATCAATGAATCTTTATTGATGGAAGCAAAAGCTTTGTTATCACTGCCCCATCTTTCTGTCTCAGAAATTGCCTTTGCTTTAGGTGTTGACGATGTTTCCTATTTTTCACGTTTTTTCAGAAAACATAGCGGGATGAGCCCTTCGGATTACCGGAAGGGGATTGATTTGTCCTGATAACCGATTTATCTGTTCTAACCATTTTCTCGTGTAATCCGGAATTTTACGGATATAATTGATCACGGTTAAAACATGAAAAAAATGATTCTTTTCGCAGCAGGAATATTTCCGTTGCTGTTTAATTCTCAAACTAATGTCCCTGTTTCCAATCCGCCGGTATTATTTGAAGCTTTAGCCGGAAATAAAGGTTTTGCTTCACAGATGACGGTGAATAAAGCATTTGAAGGAAACAAAAGACTGGGGTTCTTCAGTGTGGCTAATATTTCTTCGAAATGGGGTGAGGATAATTCAAGAGATGCCATGATTCAGGCCAATCTGACCTTTGAGGTTCTCAAAAACTTCCGTTTGCTGGGAGGTTCTCATTATACCCCTAACACAGGCCTCCGACCTACTGCCGGCTTTATGTATTCTAAAAATTTTAATGATTTCTTACTGATTGTAAACCCAAGATTTATAGGATTCTCTAAAAGCAGTATTGCCGAAGGTTTTGTAATGATGGAGTATAAACCTAAGATCGGTGAAAACTGGAAAGGGTATTACCGATTTCAGGGATTGTATTCCGAGACGATAAAAGACGGAGAACATACCCGGAGTTATCTGATGCTAAGAGTTGGAGTGAGTTATAAAACCATTACTTTTGGTGCCGGAGCTAACTTCGACAGTTATGGACTTTTTAAAGCAAGCAAGCAGAATTATGGAGTGTTTGCTGCCGCAAGATTATTTAATTAAAACCATTATTTTACCCTATCATTTAATTTTTTATACATCAATAAAACAAGGAAGCCACTATAGCTTCCCCGTCTTTTATTGAAAAATATAATAATATGTTCAGAATTTTTTACGGATAAAGTGATTTCGTTCCGTTGCTTACTACGTTGCTTCCCAATCCGGAAAAGGACACGGAGAAATTACTGGAATTAAAGCTTAAAGAACCTGTAGGGGTACATAATCCAAGTGCATATCTACATTGTCCGTAGGCGCCGGTTCTCTTCGTAACTTTACTTTCACTTTTTGCTTTACCCAGGCTGATATTTCCCCAGTCGCTTACGTCTACATTAGAAACTGTAGAACCGGAATAGTAGATTGTGATCTGATACCCGATTTCCCCTCTTTTAGAACCCCAAAGCCATTTGGCAGTCCACCATTCCTTATACCATTTTGAAGATACTTTTGCCTGGGCATCGGTAGGAGAAACCTCAGTATTTCCTCTGGCGTCCATCATCACAAGTCCGGCAAATATATTATCCCAGATAATTCCTGATTCATTATAGAAGCAAAGAGAAGTAAATTGTTCCCCTTTATGATTCCATGAAATTTCAAGAACGTCAGTACCCGTTTTTATTTGCTCTGAAGCCGCTTCCTTAAGTCCTTTTTGAGCCTCAGCCAATTGATCTCCCGAGAATAATGTCCCGATTTTTCCCACTTTTACAGTTTCCGGAGCCAGAATATTTCCTTCTGCTGTAAATTGATCTCTGTCAGAAATTAATTCCTGAGAGATTTCGATTCCTTTTTGAGTTGACAATTTTCCTAAAACAGTAATTCCTGTAATCTGCAGATCGTTATTCAGATACTGTTCAAGATTTTTCTTGGAATCATTAATCTGAGTCTGAACATTTTCCGGAACAGCCTTTAGTCCGGGTGTAATTTCCTTTTTCAGATCAGCAGCTGATACCTTAGTTGCAGCAGATTCCTGTATCATTTCACTGTTGTCATCCTGACAGGCAGTAAGCGTAAGTACCGATATCACGGCAAAAAGCTTGAAAGTAGTAACAAGTTTTTTCATAGTAAAATATTTAATGATTTTGTGTGTAATAAATATAATGAAATAAAACATAACTCCCATTTATTTGAATTAAATATTTGTTAACGTAGCGTTAAGGGAGAGGATCGAGGGCCAAAGTCAGGAATCAGGATGATTGTCAGATACTAGATTTCAGACAGGGAATAGGGACTTTTAGGGCTAGGTTAAAATTGTAAATGGCAAATCTGGTTCTGGAAACTTCCAAATAGAAAGCAAATTTCCGATCCTGCTACGTAAAGGGGGGAAGATTGGGTAAGATCTCATAAATGCTATTTCGTCAATGTTACAGTATAAATTTTTTTTGGTATTGAATGAAAAATTTCTACTATCTATTTTGACCGTTATTGCAGGATTTATATACTATAATTAATTTAGCCACTATAAAATGTATAGTTTATTTATTTCTGAAATATCTCGTGAGGAAGACAGGTTAAAAGGGATCGATAGAAAAGAAATGCATATTGTAGAAATATATTTTAAAAGAAGATTTAGTAATTAAAATCGGGAATGCAAAAAGAATCATATATATGGTGCCAACTTGAGAGCCTAATCTTTTGTTAGTGAAAATAAATGGGTGTTTTTATGATCTGAGATCCATTAGAAGTGATAGAGAGAAAGTCATTATAAATTCACAAAGCAACTGTTGAAGATGATGATGCATTCAGTTCGAAAGTCTTCACAATCCTTAATATAGCAGGTGAGATATTTAATATAGAAAATAAAAAAAAAGATCATGATGAAAAGTGTCATAAAATCAGTGAAACTATTATAAAATTTTAAGAGCCATGGAAATAAATAAAGATGGAAACTGGAATTCATTGTGGACAGAACAGCTGAAATTGTCTCTGGAAGAAAATTTAGACAATCAAAGTGTAGGTGAATACCTTGTTTTTGAAAACGAAAAAATAAAAATATGGACGATACATTTACATCCTGGAAAATCGCTGCCTTTTCATAAACACTGCAAAC
>NZ_JAHXYH010000030.1 GCF_019970065.1 Chryseobacterium sp. OSA05B
AACCATAGAAATCCGACTGATTCCAACTATAACTATTCGGCACGCCCTGCAATAACCATTTCAGACTCTTTTTGCAGCTCTCCGATCAGACTCCGTTTGTGGCAGGGCTTTAAAACTTTTTTTTCGATAATATACCTTGCTGCCTCCAAATCCAGGGCAAGGTTAGCGTACATCCTTTTCAGTTTCGCATTAATTGTTTGAGCCGTTTTAGCTCACCGGATTCCATTCCACCATACTTGTTCCGTCATTTAATAGAAAGTCTAGTTGCTGATGTCGTTTACTCGGCACAATTCTTCATTGCTGGTTACTCCGTCGTAGTCCTTCAGAATCTTAGTTATGCTTACAATAAAACATACTTGATAACTTTTTTTAATTTTTTAATAACAAATACTAACTATTGTAGAAGCATTTTATTTATTAAAATTCTAGTTATTTGCACATCAAATAATATTCGAATATTTGGTTGACAAATTGTTTTACGAAGACATAAATTATTAATAATTAGTTTATTTTTTGTCTAATAAATTTGTCTATTAAATTCACTTCCCAATTCCAGAAATATTAAAATAATCACTCTAATTCTAAAAAATAGATATATTTTTTTGCTATTATCGATTTTTAATGATAAACGTATAAATCTGGAGTAAATAATTTTATTATTTAAAAAATAATAAATTGAAACTTATCCGCAAAGTGAGATATGTATAATAACTTGAGGATTTAAATAATATTGATAGTTAATATATAGTGTGAAAATTATTCGAAAACAAATGAAAAACATAGCAAATGAATTTAAGAATTAAAATTTTTGGTGCGGCTCAGATCGTACTGTCAGCAATGATGATGAATGCACAAACTTCAACGGCTAAACTGCCGGGCGACCCTACGCTTCCCTCTACCAAAGAGACCCTTGACAAGCTGATTTCCTATGATAAAGGGAATTTTAAATACAAAGTAGAAGATTATTTTGCAA
>NZ_JAHXYH010000031.1 GCF_019970065.1 Chryseobacterium sp. OSA05B
TATTCCAATCTAAATTTGGAAAAGGGGATGTTTGTTTTGTGGAAGTATCATATTGCATAACCCTTATTTGTGGATTAAAGAATGGATGATTACTGAAAACAAGCTCTCCTGAATTCTTATATGCTATGTTGCCAACTGGTGCAGAGACTTCGGCAAACAACTCCAACTGTGTCTTTTTTTGTATCTGTTCATTTGATAAAGTATCATCTTTACGATCACAACTGATCAAACCAACAGAAAAAATTAATATTATAACAAAACTCTTCATTTATTTATTTTTTTATTTTGAATAAAAAAGGATATTTATTTATCACAAAATTATACTATTCAGACGCTAAAAATCTGTATATTAGCCCCAAATTAAGGTATATATCTGCCCACTGAATTACAAGAAAAAAAAAGACTTTTCTGAAGAACATTTACACTATTTAGTCAATTCTAAGCGAGGCCTCAAACGTCATGTAATTCTATTGAAGGAGATAATAGCCAGAAAATTTAAAGCAAACTTATATTTCACCTTTGATTTATAAGATCCTATCATTAAAGTCTAGTACACTCATTAATATATCCTATCCATCTTTTTATACATTTCCTTCTAGCATGCAGATATAGCTTTCGACAGAACCGTAATTCTGCTGAATCCAACGTTTAGCAGCTTCTTTGGCACTTAGTTTATATTTATAAAATGAATACTCTATATAGGATACAGCATCGTTACCAATTCTAATCGACGATAATATATCCAGATCATTTTCAGAAAAAAAAGTTGCCGCTTGTTTTAATAGTATTGGGGTTGCCAGATCTTTACCCCGTAATAAACCCTTTGGCTCTTCCAATGGAAAAATATCAAACATATGGTGAAGATACTGGGGATGCCATAAAGGTATAATGAAATTTTGCCTGGCTTTGAGCTGTGCTTCTACCAGATTGTTAAAATTT
>NZ_JAHXYH010000032.1 GCF_019970065.1 Chryseobacterium sp. OSA05B
GTAGCGGGGGCTGCCGCAAGCGCTAGAGGTCTTCGCTACATCTCCGGGAAGCTCCGAGGAGGGGGGAAACATCTGACTTGGTTAACCGCTAACTTGTAACACGCCTAGGTATCTCCCACACTTGTCTGCCAAGTCGTGGAAAAGTCGAAACCATGACAGCAACCGTCCAGCAAGCCACCACTTGGGATCAAATGTGGCTCCCACACTTGCCACTGGTCACCGACAGCCTTGCCGCCGGCCTTTACCGGCAGAAACGCCCTCTGGCGTTCAGCCGGCGCTATGTCGAAGCGAACCCGCGCGCGCTGTCGAATCTGCTCGTCGTAGACATAGACCACGAAGACGCCCTCTACCGCGCCATGTGGAACCGCAAACGCTGGCTACCTAATGCAGTAGTCGAAAACCCACAAAACGGCCACGCACACGCCGTCTGGGCACTCAACGAGCCTGTCACACGCACCGAGTACGCACGACGCAAGCCACTGGCCTACGCAGCAGCAGTTACCGAGGGGCTACGCAGGTCTGTCGACGGAGACACCGGCTACTCAGGACTGATCACCAAGAACCCAGTCCACGCGGACTGGACAACGAATTGGAACACCGAACACCTCTACAGCCTGCCCGAGCTGGCGCACCATCTGGCCGAAGCTGACTTCATGCGACCGACAACGTGGGCACGCACCCGCAGGAAAGCACCGGTAGGCCTGGGCCGCAACTGCATGCTGTTCGAAACAGCACGCACATGGGCTTACCGCGAGGTACGCAAACACTTCGGAGACTCAGACGGCCTACGCGAAGCTATCAGCGCCCACGTACAAAATCTGAACGATGACTTCACCGAACCACTACCGGCTAACGAAGCGCGGCAGATAGCTAAAAGCATCCACCGCTGGATCACTACCCAATCGCGTATGTGGAGCGACGGCGCCGTCGTGTAC
>NZ_JAHXYH010000033.1 GCF_019970065.1 Chryseobacterium sp. OSA05B
GAAAATGAAATCCGGAGACCTCAAGTTTCATTTTCCGAAAACCGTTCCGGGTACCTATTCTGTAGATGACTACGGAAGATTTGTGGAAGGCATCAAGTTTTACGATAATAAAGGAAGAGAACTTACCTATGCAAAAGTAAATGACAATACCTATTCATTAAAAAACGCTAAAGATTTAAGCAAAGTAACCTACCTGGTGAATGACAGTTTTGATGATGAAATGGACAGTTCCAAACACAAAGCTGTATTTTCTCCCTCCGGTACTGATATTGAGGAAGGAAAAATCTTTATGATCAACACTCATGGGTTCATCGGATATATTGACAATATGCAGGATGTTCCTTATCAGCTTATCATTCAGAAACCTGCAGGTTTTTATGGGACAACGGCTTTGGTAGACCAGGATAAATCTGATGCTACGGATACGTTTACCCTGGCTAATTATGCTAAAGTGACGGATTCACCGCTAATGTACACCAAACCGGATTATATCACCTTCAATGCTGGAGGAATGGATCTTGTACTGGGTGTTTATTCTCCAACCGGAAAATATAAAGCAGCAGATTTTAAAGACAATCTAGAAAAAATGGTACTGGCTCAGAAGAAATTCCTGGGTGACATGAATACCAATAAAAAATATGCGATCATGCTTTATCTTTCAGGAGGTGACGGACCCAAAATAAAAGGTTTCGGAGCATTGGAGCACCATGAATCTACCAGTGTGGTACTTCCTGAAATGATGCCGAAAGAAGCGATCGACAAAACGATTACAGATGTTGTTTCGCATGAATTCTTCCACACGGTGAATCCTTTGAAAAC
>NZ_JAHXYH010000034.1 GCF_019970065.1 Chryseobacterium sp. OSA05B
CCTGGGGGCCGCGCTGTTCTTCGGCACCTTGGCGACGCTGGTGTACCAGGTCTTCGGGTCGGGTTATTCCTACCGCGAATCGATCTCCCCGTGGATCCGGCAGATGATCATTTTCCAGCCCCATCCGGAAATGATGGAGCAGGTGCCGATCTTCTTCCAGCTCCACGTGATCACCGCGTCGCTGTTGTTTGCGCTGTGGCCGTTCACCCGGCTGGTCCACGTATTCTCGGCACCGATCCCCTACCTGTTCCGCCCGTACATCGTCTACCGTTCGCGGGATGAGTCCCGGGGTGCAGGCGCACGGCCGGTACGCCGCGGCTGGGATCCGATCACTACTCCTCCGGACAACCGCGGACGGCGCAGGCGATAACCGAGCCAGAAAATCGTGCCGGTTCCACCTCTCTGGTGGAACCGGCACGGTTGATTAACACGCCGTGAGTCAGTTGCGCTCCTGCTGCGAAGCGCGCTTGGGCTGGAGTACCCCGAAAATCAGATAGAACAGAAGCCACAAGACCGCACCGACCATGAGGAACATCCCGAGTACCTGCAGATAGTCCATGGCATTGGCCAAGATGAACCAGCCGCTGAGATACATCGCGGGCAACACCGTGACCAGCATGATTCCAAAATGGACCACTGACTGCGTTTTGAGGTTCCAGGCCTTGACTTGGTAGACCGAGGAAGCGCCGCAGACCGCCGCTGCGATCACGCCGAGCGCGAAGCTGCCCCGGGCATTGGCGGTATCTCCCTGGGC
>NZ_JAHXYH010000035.1 GCF_019970065.1 Chryseobacterium sp. OSA05B
CCCAAGGAGAGTCCCGAACCATTGCCGGAGCCAAGGTACTCGTCGTCTCGGATTCCCGACCGCTGGCCTTCACCTTTCCTGCACGCAAGGGTGGAATTGTCCTCTCCACGCAGACTTTGCAGCGGCTCGACGACAACGAACTAGCCGGGGTGCTTGCCCATGAAAAAGCGCACCTGTCCCAGCGGCACCATCTCACCAGCCAGATCCTCGAGGCATTGCCGCCGCTGATACGTCGCATCCCGCTGGTTTCAGCCACGCTTCAAAGCATTGGGGAACTGCAGGAGATCGCTGCTGACAACGCCGCACAGCGTGAGGTCGGCACCGTCGCCTTGGCTTCGGCACTGTTGAAAATGGGTGGCGGTTCCGCTCCCTCCATTTCCGCTGAACAGCAAGGCGTGGCAGTGCTCAACGCCGCAGGATCCGGACGCATCCAGCAGCTAGTCGGCGCGCACGGCGGGAAGGTGAATTTCAGGCCTGCGCTTGCACTGACGCTCAGCTTCGCGTTGCTCGGCGCCGCATGGCTGGCGATCTCCACCCCCTACCTCCGTGCGCTGCTCCAAGGCTGCTGGTAGCTCGCCTGTTCACACAAGGCCACCGCCGGTTCACAAGGCCTTTCGGGAAACGAGAGGTAGATTCACCAGCGCTTGAATGGACAAGAACTTAACTTCAATGGAACTTGTTCGAAC
>NZ_JAHXYH010000036.1 GCF_019970065.1 Chryseobacterium sp. OSA05B
ATACTAAGGCGATCGAGAGAATCATGGTTAAGGAACTCGGCAAAATGCCCCCGTAACTTCGGAAGAAGGGGGGCCTGCCCCGTGAAGAGGATTGACTCCTTGGAGGCGGGTGTGGGCCGCAGAGACCAGGGGGAAGCGACTGTTTACTAAAAACACAGGTCCGTGCGAAGTCGCAAGACGATGTATACGGACTGACTCCTGCCCGGTGCTGGAAGGTTAAGAGGACCGGTTAGCACACTTGTGTGCGAAGCTGAGAATTTAAGCCCCAGTAAACGGCGGTGGTAACTATAACCATCCTAAGGTAGCGAAATTCCTTGTCGGGTAAGTTCCGACCTGCACGAATGGAGTAACGACTTCCCCGCTGTCTCAACCATGAACTCGGCGAAATTGCAGTACGAGTAAAGATGCTCGTTACGCGCAGCAGGACGGAAAGACCCCGAGACCTTTACTATAGTTTGGTATTGGTGTTCGGTGCAGCTTGTGTAGGATAGGTGGGAGACTGTGAAGCTCGGACGCTAGTTCGGGTGGAGTCATCGTTGAAATACCACTCTGGCTGTACCGGTCACCTAACTTCGGACCATGATCTGGTTCAGGGACAGTGCCTGATGGGTAGTTTAACTGGGGCGGTTGCCTCCTAAAATGTAACGGAGGCGCCCAAAGGTTCCCTCAGCC
>NZ_JAHXYH010000037.1 GCF_019970065.1 Chryseobacterium sp. OSA05B
CCCTTATCAGTACTAATCAAAAGTATTAATTTCTGTTAATATTTTGTTGTTGTTTTAGGAAAAAGCGTTGGGTTTGCTTTGGCTTGCTGTCCATTTTTCCACATTACAGGTGACAATCCACCCAATGCATCGTGCAAACGATAGTGATTATAATCTTCGACCCATTCTTATGCTGTTTCTCTTATTTCATCCAGACTTGAAAATAAATATGCATTCTAACACTCCTTCTCTGAATGATTTATTCAATCGCTCTATCAAAGAATTCTGCGTAGGTTTTTCCGGCTGGATGTAAGCAAACTTGATATCATTCACCAAACTCCAGATATGGATAAGGTGAGAGATAAACTCCGGCCTATTGTCCATTTTTATGCTTTTTGGTTTTTCCGTAACGGCTTACCAAGTGTTTCAGAATCCAGACCACACGGCTACTTTTGATAGAATAGTCGGCTTCTATGTGCAATACCTTACGATTGTAATCATCTATAATATTAAAAGTCCTAATTTTTCTTCCGTTTTCTAAAATATCATTAATAGAGTCCATACTCCAACTCTGGGTAAAGCCTTGCGGAATGGATAGCGGTTCTTTTACTCTGGCGATCTTACGTTTTTTGGATTTTCTTCTAAAGATAATCCTGCCAGTTTATAAATCCTGTGAAGCCTTTTATGATT
>NZ_JAHXYH010000038.1 GCF_019970065.1 Chryseobacterium sp. OSA05B
GTTGATATCCGCTCAGGAAAGTACATGAGAGGACGATTGGCAAGCTCGTGAGGAGAGAGTCCCTACCAGCGGTTCGGCTAAGAATTGGGTTCCGAGCAACTCTCCCAATATTGGTGTGACATGCATTGTCATGGCGACACGGGAAGCGCCCAATGATCAAACCAAGCGGCTATTCCAGATCCCGCGAACACCTGTTCAGCCACCCCGGGCACATTCACCCCCAAACACACCGCGGTGATGGGAACCATTCTTATGCCCAGCCAAGGAGGCGGCCTATGCGGCGGCTACGACTCAATGAACGACTGGTCCACCCGCTGAACTCGGATGAGGTCACCGACGAGGTGAACAAATGCTGGGACCTGGGCGCGGGTTCCGCCACGAGCCCCTGACCTGGCCGGGTGGCTGTGCAATATATGGAAGCCAGTTCGAGTTGAGAACCCGTGGTTCAAGGGCGGCAACTTGCACCGGTTGCGCCGTTGATCCAAGAATCCGGGGTTGCTACTGAAACTTGGGGATGCATTACTGCCTATTCGGCTTTGGCCCTGGCATTCTCATTCGGTATCTGTTCGACGTCCGGCGTGCCGTTGGCCGGGCGGAGCCGGATCTCGCTGACCAGCGTGCCGAGAACGATTACCGCAGCACCGCACAAC
>NZ_JAHXYH010000039.1 GCF_019970065.1 Chryseobacterium sp. OSA05B
CCCCAAGCTCAAGTCCGTCCGGGTGGCGGGTTCGAGTTCAGCTGATGGAGCCGGCGGGTCCGGCGAACAGCGAACCAAGAAAAGCATGAGCCTCGAACAGGCGACTGCAGGACACTACGGCACCAAGTAAAGGACTGAACCCCCATGCCAGTAACCCTCGCACAGGCGTCTCAGAACGCCCAGACCGACCTCGACACCGCCGTCATTGACGAGTTCCGTACGAACTCCATCCTTGACCTGATGACCTTTGACGACGCGGTAAACCCGTCCGGTGGTGGCAACACCCTGGTCTACGGTTACCGCCGTCTGATCACCGCACCAACCGCTGCGTTCCGTGCGATCAACTCCGAGTACGTTCCGCAGGAAGTCACCACCCAGCAGTTCACCACCGAACTGAAGCCACTAGGCGGCTCCTTCCAGATCGACCGTGTTCTGGCGAACATCGGCGCGGCAGCATCCGGTGAAGTCGCATTGCAGACCGCGCAGAAGATCAAGGCCGCGCAGGCGAAGTTCGGTGAAGCCGTGATCCTCGGTGACTCCGCCGTTGATGCTGACAGCTTCGACGGCCTGTCCAAGGCGCTCACCGGTTCCTCCACTGAGGATTCGACCGCCCGTAACTGGTCGGGCCTGATG
>NZ_JAHXYH010000003.1 GCF_019970065.1 Chryseobacterium sp. OSA05B
GGTAAGTTCTCTTCCTTTATTATCGTAAAACTTGATGCCTTCCACAAATCTTCCGTAGTCATCTACAGAATAGGTACCCGGAACGGTTTTCGGAAAATGAAACTTGAGGTCTCCGGATTTCATTTTCGGAAATTCCATGGTAACGGCTACCTTGTCGTCTTTTACATTCACAAGATCAATCGTCGTTTTTATGGATTGGGCATTGGCCAGAAATGCGGCGAATAGACCCAGGCTGATTGCTGTTTTTCTCATTAGGTTTAAATTTTATAGTTAAATAGTAGTTTTTTTAATAGTTTTGTTACGGGATGTCCTATTAAATTTTTCTTAAAATTTTAAAAGACGAAAAGAAAGGAAATAAAAAAGACAAATCCGGGAGTAACGAATTTGCCTTTTTATAATATAATTACTGAACGTTTTTATAATTGATATAATAGTTCTTATTGAATTCTATTGGTGCAGATTTTTTCAGTTTTACGGTCTGCCAGGTTTCTGTCGGATTAATGGTCTGATCTCCATTAATGATCACCGGAAGTTTAAGGTCCTTCACTACATTGGTATATCTGAATTTTAAAGACTCTCCGTTTTGCGAATACTCAAGCGTAGGGATTTTAACCGTTCTTAAGTATTGATCGAAAATACTGGATAAATCCATGCCTGATTTTGAAGACATATAATCTTCAATCTGTTTTGTAGTAACGGTTTGATGATAGAAATCTTTGTTCATTCCTCTCAGAATCTGTCTGAATTTTTCATCATTGTTGATGATCTGCCTGATGGTGTGAAGCATACTCGCTCCTTTTGGATACATATCACCGCTGCCTTCGTTTCTCACACCGTATTTACCGATGATAGGAACATCATTCTGGATGTTTCCACGGATGCCTATAGCATACTGGTCAGCTGATTTTTTGTCCATGTATTTTTCTGTGAAAAGAACTTCGGAATACATGGTGAAGCTCTCATGAATCCACATATCTGCCTGATCTTTTGCCGTAATATTATTGGCATACCATTCATGGCCGCTTTCGTGAATGATGATGTAATCCCAGTTAAGACCTACACCGGTTCCCGAGAGATCTGAACCCCGGTAACCGTTCATATAGCCATTTCCGTACGCTACATTACTCTGGTGTTCCATGCCCAGATACGGGGAATCAACAAGCTTGTAAGAATCTTCGTAGAAAGGATAAGGCCCGAACCAGTATTCAAATGCAGACATCATAGGTTTTACCTGCTGAAACTGTTTTTTTGCTTTTTCAAGGTTGTAATCCAGTACCCAGTAATCCAGATCCAGTTTTCCTTTTTCACCAGTAAATGTATCTTTAAAATTGACATACTTACCGATATTCGGGATGATGGAGTAGGCATTGATTGCATTCTTTACTTCCCAGGTATATGCCGTTTTACCACCTTCTGTTTTTTTATTGATCAGTCTCCCGTTTCCTACCCCTACAAGGTCATTCGGAGTAATGATCTTCATAATGATCCCATTTTCAGGTTCATCGCTCCAGATATCTTTTGTCGGAAGCCAGATCGATGCTCCGATTCCTTCATCGGCAACACTCATCCATGGATTTCCTTTTTCATCCTTAGCGAAAACCCAGCCTCCGTCCCACGGTGCATTTTTTGCAATTACAGGGTTTCCGGAATAGATAACATCAATGGTGTATTTTTCACCTTTTTTGAATTTCTTTTTGGTAGTAACGAAAATAAAATCACCGTCCTGCTTATAGTTGGCAACAGGGAAATTAGCGTCTACTTTATCTGCTTTCATCGGCTGTTGAAGGTCGATCTGGAAGACAGGATCCGTAATATCTTTGGTGATCTCAAAGCTGATTTTATTATATCCTTTAATGCTTTTCTTGGCAAAATCCGGTTCTACGGAAAGATCATATTTTTTGACATCCCAAAAATTCCTGAATTGCGTATCAGACCCTTTCAGAGTATCCTGTTTGGTGAAAACTTTATCCTTTTCAAAGAACTGCCCGAAGACCAGCCCCGAAGCGAATAAAAGTGTATATGTCAACTTTTTCATTTAAATTCAAATTAAATTCAACCAAAAATAGAAAAATTAATGTCAATAATTTAGATTTAAGCACAAATAATTTTATTCTGCTTATTGGAACCAGATGATCCAAAACAAACCGCTGATGTATATCCAGAATAAAGAGAAAATGATATGGATAAAAGTTTCAAAAGCTTTTCCCTTCCATAATTCTGAAGAATATCCGAAAAACTGAATTAGCAGTCTAGTGGTCCAGAAGACCGCCAATCCAAGGGTTATTTTTTTACCTAAACCCGTTTCAGTAAGCTCATGTGGAGAGGTTAAGCAGAGCAAACCCATGAGAAATACCGTTAAAGCAATAAAAATGGTATGGACCCTCATCATTTCCCGGTTCATCAGGCTCAATGACTGAAGTTCCTTTTCCCAGTTAAAATACTTAGGAAAAATGATATGTACGAATGCCAAAGCGATCAGCAGCATTCCGGTTATTTGTAAATGCAGTTCCATAGTATGAGATGGTTATGGGGTACAAATGAAAATTGACATAAAAGCGGTGAATTTTACCTCTTTGAATGATGTAAAACCTGCCTGACTAAAAGCATTTTTCCAGACAGCTTTTGAGAAAAAATGAGTGAAACCTACAGAAAAAGCCAGAAAATTCGAGAAATCTCTAAGGTGTTCTACCATAATTATTTTTCCTTCGGGTTTGCATAAGCGGTGACATTCTTTCAGGAACAGTATCTTTTCCTCATGTGACCTTATTTCATGTACGGCAGAAAGAAGGAAAATTAGATCAACAGACTGGTCAGGTACAGGAATCGAATTGGACTGTATCTGTTGTGTATCAGGATATATAATACTCACTTTCCGAGCTCTTACTATGGCCGGTTCCGTATGCCGTTTTGCGTCATAGAAATCAAATACTTTTAAATCAGCCTGTGGGAAATTGTTTTTGATAATATAGCTCGTTTCATCAAAGCCGGCATTGATATTTATAATCCTTTTTACTTTAGATTCATCAATAGAACAGTCTTTCAGCCATTGAAAATTGTAATATCCCGAAAAATCATACACATAGGCTGATACGATTAATGGCATGATTAATCCGTAAAGAAATGCAGCGATGATGATCCAATACGGAAGATCTGACCATTCAAATATTTGGTGGCTGATGGTAACTAAAGCTAAAACTCCGATTCCTACAATATAAAAATGTCGGTTAAAGCTTAAAATATTTAAGACGCCCTGAAATTTTCTTCTTGTTGTTTCCATGGTTCAATTTTTCCTTTTTTCCAGTAGTATGGAATGTTTTTAATGATGAAAGCATTGGCTAAAACAGGGTTTTCCAGTTTCAGCGTATCTAAAAACCCGAAATGATAATCTAGAATCTGTATCGGTTCAGGGGTCCAGTTTTGTCTGACGCCTTCTATGATTAGAACTTCCTTGGTTTCTTTATTGTAGGTAAAAGTAAAAGGCAATGGTCCTGCAAATCTTCTTGCTTCTTTCCAGTCTGAAAAGGGAGAATGGGGAGGGAGCGATATATTTTCTTCCGTTTTGCTGATGCTGACTTTAAATCCGGACTTCACTGACTGTATTTCTTTTACATTTTCTTTTTCCGTTTGAAGAATGTCTGTCGTAGAATAATTGTAATGAGTGAATATATTACCCATGAATTCCATTTTCTTTTTATCTGTTTCAGATTTAAGAATGTACAGTCCGCGCAATCTTTTACCGGTATTGCTCCTGTATCGTACAAATACCCGGTAGCCGATCAGGAAAAAATCATTTCCCATCAATTTTGGAAAGCCTTTCGGACGTAAATCTTTCGTCTGAACCATGGCTGCCGCTACAAAAGCCCATTGATCCTGAAAGGTGTCAAGCTCCAGACATTCAGGAATAAGGTGCTGCAATTGTTCTTTCGGAAGTGCAAAGGTCAGAACCAGAGAACTTTCGAAAAAAGCTTCAACAGCAAACGGGTGGTTTTTTAAAAAGTTAAACATGATGATTCAGTTTTTTTGGATTCAGGTGAAATTCATTGAAATAAATAAGTAAGATAAAGAGAAACGCAAACAGTGAATTGAATCGGCCCCATAGCAGTAAATCGGGAGCCAATATAAATTCAAGCAGATTCATCGCTGCAATGATTGTAATTTGAGCAAGTGCATTGAATCTGGAATTGATTCCTGTTAAAATCCACACCGCCATCACAACTTCCGAACATCCGATCAGAATAGTGAACAGTCTTGAATAATCACCGCCTAAAATTCTGGCAACAATCTCTTCATGTCGCGGAACGAAATTCAATACTTTACAGAAGAGCCCATTGATCATCCAGACTGTAGCAATACCGTAATTAATTGTGTTATAAATGCTTTTCATGGTATGAGGGATTTGTCTTATTAATTTCTATTCAAAGATAAAAATATTTTTGAACTTTCAGTAATTATTGAAAATAAAGTATTAAAAAAAACAACTCTTTTGGTGTAAAGAGTTGTTTGATAGTATTTTGTAATTTAAATTTAATCTTTGTTATAGAACAGTTGGCAGATTTGCTGCATTTTTCTGAACTTTTTTGTAGGTAAAACTACACATGATAATACTGAATTCATACAGAATAAGCAACGGGAAAGCAGCCATCATCATACTTAACACATCGGCCGGTGTAATGATCGCGGCTACAACCATGATCAGAACGATTGCGTGACGACGATAGGTCTTCATAAACATAGGTGTCAGAATCCCTATACTCGTAAGGAAATAGATCAGAATAGGAAAGAGGAAGATAATTCCCATTCCTAAAATCACTTGTAAAAAGAGTGTTGTATAGTCGCTTAAGTCATAAAGCGGAATAATAATATCTGAGATTTTGAAAATAACTCCAAAATTAACAGCAAATGGTAGGATTAAGAAATAACCGCATAAAACGCCGGTCATAAAAAGAATCCAAACAGCATTGATAATAAAGATTGAGTTTTTTCTTTCTTTCGGATGAAGTGCAGGTCCGATAAATCTCCACAGTTCCCATACAATATAAGGAAAAGCTCCTACGATACCTCCGAAAACAGACACAGCCATCATGACGTTGAACTGCTGATAAAGTCTCTGTACACGAACGGGAAATTCTTTTGGAAGATGAATACTGTCTTCTCCCAAAAGCATTCTAGAGAAGTGGTTGACTACCCTGAAAGTTGGAAAATCATTTCTTGTAGGCCCAAAAAAGATATGGTCCATGATCCAGTTGATATTGAATCCTACGGCAAAAGCTACCACTATAATAGCAATAATTGAGCGGACAAGATGACCTCTTAATTCTCCAATATGCCCCAAAAAGGACATGTCTTTTTTTTCGTCCATATAGTACAGTCTATCTAAAATAGTAAACTTGTCAGCGTAAAGCTGTTTAAGTCTGCGAAATTATGAAATAATAATCAGTATTCAGAATTATTGGGTAGGATTTTGTGCAAGTTTATAAGGGCAATACCTTGATGTTTGATTTTCAGAAAAGAAACAGACGGTATAATGAATACCGCCTGTTGATTTATTAGTGTTGAAGATGACTTCGGTTAGAATTAATTGATCCCCTCATCCAGGAGCTTATGCAAGTCAATAATCCCGAAATATTTTCCGTTTTCTGTGACAATCAGTTGGCCTATGTTGTTTTCTTTCAGAATTTTCATGGCATCTTTGGCCAGCGTATCTCTTTCAATGGTTTTAGGATGGGCAGACATGATGTCTCTTGCCTGAACTTTAGAAATATCATCTCCCTTCATCAGCATTCTTCTTAAATCACCATCTGTAATCACTCCGATGATCTTTTCCTCATCGGTGACCACTGTGATTCCGTGGCTGGATGCACTGATCGAGATGATGACGTCTCTTACCGGTGCGTTTTCCTCTACCTGAGGTTTTTGCGGGGACAAGAACTGATCTACCTTTGAAACAAGGTTCTTTCCTAAACTACCTCCCGGATGAAATTTCGCAAAATCATTTTCCCTGAAGTCATTAAGTTCCATTAAAGCAACAGCCATCGCATCTCCAAGCGCCATCTGAATGGTGGTAGAACTTGTAGGAGCCAGTTTGTTCGGGCAGGCTTCCACATCTACGTGGGTGTCCAGGACAATTTCAGAGAATTCAGCAAGCTTACTCTTCTTATTTCCGGTCATCCCTATCAATGCGGAAGAATAATCTTTCAGAAAAGGGACAAGATTCGCTATTTCGGGTGAATTTCCGGAGTTGGAGATGCATAAAACGACATCCTGTTTCTGAATCACACCCAAATCTCCGTGGATCGCTTCTGAAGCATGGAGGAATTGTGAAGGTGTTCCCGTAGAATTTAAAGTGGCTACTATTTTATTGCCTACATGGGCAGATTTCCCGATTCCCACAACAATTAATTTCCCTTTTGCCGAATGAATAATCTCCACTGCTTTGGCGAAATCTCCATCTATCCTGTTCTTTAATTTCTCAAGTTCTGAAATTTCTATCTCTAATGTGCTCTTGGCAATTGAAATAATGTCGCTTCTTTCCATTTTATAAGTATAAGGTATACAAAAAATCCAATGAAAAACGTTATATTTAAAAAAGAATATTTAATATAAGTTTTATTTTTTATAAATTCGTTCGCTTTTATTTTAAGCAGAATTTTTATAACTTTGGGTTGGATGCAAATTTAGCAATAGAAAATTAGATGAGCGCAAAAAAAGCCAATTTATCAGGCGAATTGAAAAAGTATTTCGGGTTTTCTACATTTAAAGGCCAGCAGGAAGAAATTATAGAAAACCTACTTAGTGGGAAGGATATATTTGTCTTAATGCCAACAGGAGGAGGTAAATCATTGTGTTACCAACTTCCGGCACTTATTTCAGAAGGCACGGCAATAGTTGTTTCGCCTTTAATAGCGTTAATGAAGAATCAGGTAGATGCGGTAAACGGTCTTTCATCTGATGACGGGGTGGCACACGTTTTAAATTCATCATTAAACAAAACACAGACAAAACAGGTCTTTGATGATATCAGAGGCGGTAAAACCAAGCTTTTGTACGTAGCTCCGGAATCATTGATCAAAGATGATTATCTGGATTTTCTGAAAGATGTAAAAATTTCTTTCGTAGCCATAGATGAAGCACACTGTATTTCAGAGTGGGGACACGATTTCAGACCTGAGTACCGGAACCTGAAATCTATTATTGACAGGATTGCTGATGTTCCGGTGATCGCTTTGACCGCAACAGCAACACCAAAAGTTCAGGATGATATCCAGAAAACTTTGGGAATGTCCGATGCACTGGTTTTTAAGGAAAGTTTCAACCGTCCGAATCTATATTATGAGGTACGCCCGAAAGTCAATGTAGATAAGGAGATTGTGAGATTTATCAATCATCATAAAGGAAAATCGGGAATTATATACTGTTTGAGCCGAAGAAAGGTGGAAGAATTTGCGCAGCTGTTGCAGGTCAACGGAATTAATGCCCTTCCTTACCATGCCGGTCTCGACCAGAAAGTAAGAGTGGCCAATCAGGACAAATTCCTGATGGAAGAAGTAGATGTGATCGTAGCCACTATCGCATTCGGGATGGGAATTGACAAGCCGGATGTGCGTTTTGTTATCCATTATGATTTTCCTAAATCTCTTGAAAGCTACTACCAGGAAACCGGAAGAGCAGGAAGAGATGGCGGCGAAGGCTATTGTCTTGCATTTTATGACCCTAAGGATATTGAAAAGCTGGAAAAATTCCTTGCCCAGAAACCTGTTTCTGAAAGAGAAATCGGGCTTCAGCTTTTAAATGAAGTGGTAGGCTATGCGGAAACTTCCATGAGCCGAAGACAGTATATTCTCTATTATTTTGGAGAAAATTTCGATCCGGTCAAAGGAGATGGTGCAGACATGTGCGACAATTCATCCAATCCTCCAAAATTAAAAGAAGCTACGGCAGATCTGAGAAAAGTGCTGGAACTCATCAGAGATACTCAGGAAAAATTCAAATCTAAAGATCTGATCTCCGTCATCGTCGGAAAAGAAAATGCCGTTACAAAATCCTACAAACTGGAACAGACTTCTCATTTCGGTTTTGGAAAAGAGGAAAAAGATAATTACTGGAAAACCATTTTAAGACAGGCTACCGTTCAGGGGTTTCTGCAAAAAGATATTGAAACGTATGGCGTTTTAAAAATGTCAGACAAAGCGAGAAACTTCTTAGATCATCAGCCTAAAGAACCATTCCTAATCGCTGAAGACCGCGAATTCGATCTTTCCCAGACCAAAGCGGAGAGCGAACAGGTGCAGATGCAGGCCAGCAGCGGACTCGATCAGAATTTATTCGGTCAGCTGAAAGATTTGAGAAAGAAAGTAGCCAAGAAATATGGGATTCCGCCTTATACCGTTTTCATGGATCCGAGTTTGGAAGATATGACGGTTCAGTATCCTGTTTCGGTGGATGAAATTGCGAAAATTTATGGAGTAGGAGAAGGAAAAGCCAAAAAATACGGTAAAGAATTCGCAGACTTCATTAAAACTTACGTTGAGGATAACAATATTGAGCGTACCCAGGATATGGTGCTTAAGCAGGTGGCGAATAAATCCAGTCACAAGGTTTTCATCATTCAGAGTACCGATAAAAAGATAGATCTTGAAGATATTGCAAGGGCCAAAAATCTTTCGATGAACGAGCTTTTAAAGGAAATGGAAAGTATTGTTTATCAGGGAACAAAGCTGAATATCGATTATTATATTGAAGATAACTTCGATGAAGATATTGTAGACGGCTTCATGGAATTCATGACCGAATCTGAAAGCGACAGCATGAAAGTGCTTCTGGATGAATTTGGAGATGAACTGTCTGATGAAGAAGTGAGAATGCTGAGAATAAAATTCATCAGTGACGTAGCTAACTAAGAATGAATTTACAGAATAACGAAATAATTTTAAAAGAAATTCTTCCAAAGAAGGGTTTCTTTTTTAATATGACGGAGAAACTGAGAATTGTTTTCTCTTTTTTTTATTTGGGAATTTCCGCACTATTTCTTTTAAATATGACTTCTTTCTTTTTCTTTTTTGCAATATTTATGTTTGGAACGGGGTTGTATTTAGCATTTTTCAGATGGATTCTAAGATATTCAGATTTAAAAAATAACTATTATCTCATTACCAATGAGCGAATTATTATTGCTGAAAAGTCAACTAAAGAAATTTTGGAGGAAAAAAAATTGGAAGAAATAGATCAGATCAACATCGAAATGAATAATAATTTTTTTGGAAATATTATTTTTGGTGAACCGGAGACTATTTTTGGAAGAAACGATGATCCTTTTTCTTTTTTTAAAAGAAGTGGGATGAACTTTGATGAAGACAAATATGTCTTTTTAAGTGTTGAAAATATCAATGAGATTATTCCCATCTTCGAAAACTTAAAATTAAAGGTTAATAAAACTTTTTACTAACTTTAACTGATGAAAAAGATTTCTGTCATATTTATTCTGCCGGATCTGGAAACCGGTGGTGCAGAAAGGATTGTTACCACCATCGCGAATCACCTGTCCAGAGACCGGTTTGAACCCAAAATCCTGTTGCTCCGCAAACAGGGCGGATATCTTAATTTTTTGAAAAAAGATGTTGAAATCATCGACATCAATACGGAGCGGATCAGACATTCTTTAAAACCTATTCTGGGAGAAATCTACAGACGGAAACCGGATATTGTATTCTCAGGGTTTGGTGAGGTGAATGCCTATCTGGCTTTATTTATCAAACTTTTCCCGAGGACGAAATTCATCGCCAGGGAAACCAATGTGGTGACGCAGCATGTGACCAGAAAAGAAATTAAATTCTTCTATAACTTTTACAATAACTATCAGAAGATCATTGCGCAAAGTGATGATATGATGAATGATCTTGTCGATAATTTCAATATTAAGAAAAAGAAAATTGTCAAAATAAATAATCCTGTTGATTTTGATTTTATCAATGAAAAATTAGCCAGCTCTACCAAGCCGGACTGCTTTAAATACAATTATAAAAATGTAGTGGCAATCGGTAATCTGTCTTCGAGAAAAGGCTTCGACAATCTTCTGAAAGTGTTTTCAAGACTTAAAAACGAAAATATCCTGCTTCATATTCTGGGTGACGGCAAAGACAAAGATGTCTTGCTGCAGACGAAAGATTTTCTGGGATTAAAAAATGTCATTTTTCACGGCAGGAAAGATAACCCTTACCAGTATCTGAAATATGCCGATCTTTTTATTCTTTCTTCAAGATATGAAGGTTTTCCGAATGTCCTTCTGGAAGCCGGAGCGTGCGGAACCTATTCTCTGGCCAATAATTGTCCCGGAGGGATCAACGAGATCATTCAGCATCAGATCAATGGGGAAGTTTCCAATATCGAAGACTATGAAGATTTCTCTCAGAAAATAATGAAGGTTCTTCAGGGAAATTATAACCGTGATGCTATAAAAAACTCTATCCGATCAAGATTCTCAAAGAATATCATTCTCGATAAATATGAAAAGGTTCTGATGGATCTGATGAAGAAATAAGTCCAGGATTTGCGTTATGACTTCATATTTCTTTACATTTGGCCTTCATTAATTTTATTTAAAATCAATATTCATCAATGAATACAATCCCCAAAATTGGATGTGCCTGTGAAAAACCGACTTCGGACTATACGGAATACAGAAGTTCTGAATTAGGTATAGACCATACGAACGGAAGATATGCAGAAGTAACGATTCAACAGTGCAAACTATGTCAAAGAATATGGGTTCGTTATTTCGTTGAATTCGAGCATTTTTCCAAATCGGGAAGATGGTACAAAGGCATCGTTACGAAAAAAGACCGCTTACAGATGACCCCAGAAAATACAGTGGACTATTTGGAAAGCCTTGAATGGTATGTGTATGGGGGCTCGTTTTTTGAAAGTGCCGGAATGTTTGGATCCGGAAAAATGAACGTAGATGCGTGATTTCTGTTATAAAGTGAAAATATAAATAAGCATATAGGTTCTATTGATTATTTTAGGATGACAATAAATTCCATAAAATAATTAAAATTTTTTAACCATGACTAGCGAATTAAAACAGGAAATATACAATAAGTATAGAAGTTATCTTGCTGAAAATTATAATGAAAAATACATCTATCGACTCATCATTCAGGAGGGGTATGATCAACAAGATGTAGATGAAGTCATGAAAGACATTCATGCTGAGAAACAAAAAGCCATAAAACAAAAAAATAAATACCGTTCTGTTATAAGCATCATATTATATATAGTAGGTACTGTGGTTCTCTTAGCAGGGATGGTAGTGATTACTTTAGGAGGAATTAAAATTGGAATTCCTTTGATTATTCTTGCCGTCATTATATGGATCAATGCAAACAGATAACACTTGTTTTTTGCAAATTCCAAATTCATCTGTAAACTTGATAAAACTCACTTGGGTGTGTGGCAATTAATCAGTAAATTTGTGATTACTAAGTAAGATAATAACAAACAAATTCATACAATAACATGAGTCAATTCGATGTTACCGTAATCGGTTCTGGTCCTGGAGGTTATGTAGCTGCTATCCGTGCAGCTCAGTTAGGTTTCAAAACAGCAATTATTGAAAAATATTCAACTTTAGGCGGAACTTGTCTTAACGTTGGATGTATTCCGTCAAAAGCACTTTTAGACAGTTCTGAACATTTCGAAAATGCAAAACACAATTTTGCAGGTCACGGAATCATTATCAATGAGCCACAGGCCGATATTGCAAGAATGGTTGCCCGTAAAAACGAGGTGGTAGATCAGACGACTAAAGGAATCCAGTTTTTGATGGACAAAAACAAAATCACTGTTTTTGAAGGTTTGGGAAGCTTCGAATCTGCTACTCAGATCAAAATCACGAAAAACGATGGTTCTTCTGAAACTATTGAATCTAAATATACCATCATTGCAACAGGTTCTAAACCGTCTTCACTTCCTTTCATCAATCTTGATAAAGAAAGAGTGATCACTTCTACAGAAGCGTTAAACCTTAAAGAAATTCCTAAGCACCTGGTAGTAATTGGTGGTGGGGTAATCGGTCTTGAGCTAGGTTCTGTATATTTAAGATTGGGAGCTCAGGTAACTGTTGTTGAATTCATGGATAAAATCATCCCTGGAATGGACGGTGCATTGAGTAAAGAATTGACTAAAGTTCTTAAAAAGCAGGGAATGAAGTTCATGCTTTCTACCGCTGTATCTGCCGTGGAAAGAAATGGAGATAGTGTAAAAGTTACTGCTAAAGATAAAAAAGGAGAAGAGGTAGTTGTAGAAGGAGATTACTGTTTAGTTTCAGTAGGAAGAAAGCCTTATACAGACGGTCTTGGTCTTGAAAAAGCTGGTGTTGAACTTGATGAAAGAGGGAGAGTAAAAACAAACGACCATTTACAGACTAACGTTGCAAACATCTACGCAATTGGAGATGTGATCAAAGGAGCAATGCTTGCACACAAAGCCAGTGAAGAAGGAACTTTGGTTGCTGAAATCATTGCAGGTCAAAAACCACATATCAACTATAACTTAATCCCTGGTGTTGTATACACTTGGCCTGAAGTTGCCGGAGTTGGTAAAACAGAAGAGCAATTGAAAGAAGAAGGAGTTGCCATTAAGGTAGGTTCTTTCCCAATGAGAGCGTTAGGTAGAAGCCGTGCAAGTGGTGATATCGACGGTCTTGTGAAAATCATTGCAGACGAGAAAACAGATGAGATTTTAGGAATGCATATTATTGGAGCAAGAGCAGCCGACCTTATCGCTGAAGGAGTTATTGCAATGGAGTTCCGTGCAAGTGCTGAAGATGTGGCAAGAAGTTCTCACGCTCACCCGACCTATGCAGAAGCGATTAAAGAAGCTGCATTGGATGCTACAGGTAAGAGACCGATCCATATCTAATTTTTAATTGAAAGATTTAAAAATTTAAATATTAAAAGAGAAGTGAAACACTTCTCTTTTTTTTGGCATAAAAATGGAGATCGACAAAGCAAATTTATTTTATGAAGAAATTTTTTATAGGTTTAGCGTTTTTTGCAGCAATATACTCGTTTGCTCAGGAAGCAGGAAAGGCGGGTGAGCTTTTAAAAAATGAAGCTTCCGCAGCAGAAATGCAGGTTTCCGGAAATGCAAAGACAAAAGCGAAGGGTTTTGATCAGTCAAAATATAATCAGACAGGTAATTCAAACAATACATCAAAAAATCCAAACTATCAGTGGAATAAAAACTATGGGTACGCAGAAGTTTTTCTGAGAATCCCGGAACAGGGCTTTTTCACGGTTGAAATTGGTGATCAGATGATTTCAAACGGTTCCGGAAAATACCGTTTTTTTGATCTTCAATCCGGTAAAATACCTGTGTCGATCTATGAAAATGGGTTTTTGCTGTACAGAACAACGTTAATACTGCGTAACAACAACAGAATGGTTCTGGATTTCTTCACCAACGAAGGCCTTTACTTACTGGATCTTTACCCTGTTAAAAGCCAGTCTTATGGTTTTAATGACTGGAATGATGTCTGGAATAATCCCTATGGAAATCATCCGGGAGACGGATATAATTCAGGAAACGTGATGGATAATAATACTTTCCGTCAGTTTTTTGATAGGTTACAGAATAACGAAAAGTTCGATGATGGTAAACTGGCTATGATCAATCAGCAGATGCGCAGTTCTATGTTCACTTCAGCACAAATCAGAGATCTGGTGAAATATATCAGTTTTGATAAAAATAAACTGGCACTGGCTAAATCGATGTACAAAAGATGTGCAGATAAAAACAGGTATTTCTTAGTCTACGATGCATTTGATTTTGAAAACAGCAAGAGGGAACTCATGGAGTTTGTCGCAAAATCTTAATACATAAAGAGAAGCAAAATGCTTCTCTTTTTTGTTATTTAAAATTGGCATTATTCTGCATATATCAGCCTTAGAACGGGTATTCTAATCTTTTTCTGCTTATATATTTCATGTAAATTTATTCTTCTTTTAAATAAGTCCACAATTTGTGAAGTAAAAAATCATGAAAAATCACAATGCTTTTATTTTTATTTAGAAAAATTATAAATAATTTTGCCAAAAATTGTTAAAATTGAAGAAGAAAGTATTATTCCTTGCTTTTCAGTTTGTTATCCTATCCGTGAGTGGTCAGACTGTGACCGGGATAGTAGTGGCAGCAGACAGTAAGAAGCCTGTTTCGGGAGTCAAGGTCGGTGTGGAAAACACCGGAATATGGACGGTAACGGATAATTCAGGGCTATTTAAGATCAATTATCATTCTAATGAGACGCTGGTATTTTCAAGATCCGGTCTTTTGGAAGAGAGACAAACCTATATCACAGTTCCTGCTGACAGGATCACGGTAGAAATGCAGGCTGCATCTATCCGCATCAAGGAAATTGCATTGGCTGCCAAAAAGAAAAACTATTCCGAAATTGAAATCAAAGAGGAAGCCTTGAAAAATATTCAGGCGTTCTCTCTGAACGAGGTTTTGGAACAGATTCCGGGACAGAAGCAGAGAAACCTTTCTCTGAATGAATTTAAACCCATCGTTTTCCGTTCTACCAATCTTGGATCTTTGATGAGAACTGGTGCAGAAGGTTTTGGAAATAAATCCTTTGGTACAGCTGTCGTGGTAGATGGTATTCCTATTTCCAATAATGAAAATATGCAGGGATATACAGGGAATTATTCTCCTATTGCTAATTCACTAAATTATGAAGGATCACTATTCAATCCCAATATGTTGGGCTTTGGTAAATCAAACGGGTACAATGGTTATTTTTCCAATGCCAATTTCGGAGTTGACTTAAGAGAAATTCCGGTGGAAAACATCGAAAGCGTGGAAGTGGTTCAGGGAATTCCATCTGCAAAATACGGGGATCTTACTTCAGGTCTTGTAAATATTCAACAGAAAAGCGGAAAGACACCTTACAGAGCCTATATTGCTTTAAGAGAAGGAACTCAGGAATTTAACCTTAATAAAGGCGTAAAGATCAATGATAAACTGGGTTTTCTGAATGTAAACGTGAATTATTTAAGCTCAAACTCAGATCCGAGAACGAAGTTCAACAGATACCAAAGGGTTACTACCAGCCTGATGTGGACCGTTTACAACAAAAATAAAAACATCAGTAACTCCCTTTCCTTAGATTATGGGGATAATTTCGACAATGCCAATTTTGAGGAAGAAGATGATTCCAAACAAATCATTAAAAATAAAAACAGGTCTGTAAGAATCTCGAACCGCTTTAACTGGAGATTTAAAGAATCATTTTTTGATAACCTGAGCATCAATGCCAATTACAGCCGGTCTTACCAAAACACCTATGATTCCAAGCTTGTGAATTCCGGGGGTAAAATTGTAGGAACTAGTACCACAAACGATGTTTATACTGGTTCTTATACGCCCATCAACTACAGACAGGTACAGGAAGTGGAAGGAAAGCCAATCTCTGTATTTCTTTCTGCCGAGCTGAAAAAGAATTTCAGAACCAAAAGTGACTGGACGCATAATTTCTTAGTAGGAACATCATTAAGAAGCAGTGATAATAAAGGGCGAGGAAGATTGGGAACTCCGGAAACGCTGATTACTACTTTTGCAGGCGGAGGGCAGTCTTTCAGACCATATAACTTCGGACAGAACGTAAGAGCTGAGTACCAATATTCCGTGTATGCAGAAGACAATGTTTTCAAAAGATTTGGGAATTATATCTTTAATTTAAATGCGGGGGTAAGATTTGACAACCAGTTCGGCTCTTCTGTGCTGCAGCCAAGAATCAATTCCTATTTAATTTATAAAAACTTTAAGTTCAGAGGAGGTTTCGGTATTGCATCCAAAGCGCCTTCCATCAACATGATCTATACAGGTCCGAGATATTATGACCAGATTCTTGCAGACGTGCGTCTTCCGGGATATTATAATGTGGGAGTGGTACAGACTTTTGTAGATTATGCCGACAATAAAGATCTGAAGCCTTCAAGAAGTGTCCGTTCCGAAGTGGGTGTTGATTATAAATTCGCTTACGGAAATGTGGGACTTACAGCTTATTACAACAAGCTTTATGATGGTTTTACCAACGAATATTATGCCTCAAAAAGGCAGCAGGCCAAGCTTCAGATCAATTATAACGGAAACAATACGCCTACCTACGATATTACGGGATACAGTAACTATTTTTATCTGCAGAACAGGATTGTAAACAGTCTTAAATCTGAGGATAAAGGTTTGGAATTAATGATGAACCTTAATAAGCTTCCCATCAGAAATATCAGTCTGGACATCAACGGAAGTTACGTGGAAACGAAAAACAATTCCAATGTAGACCGTTATAAAGATTCCAAAACGCTTGCTGACGGGGCTATTTACGGCTTATACAGATCGGTAGAATCCCAATACAAACAGATGACGGTAAGTGCAGCTGTGAATTACCATCTGCCAAAAGCAGGACTGGTGATTTCCTTCCGTACCCAGCATTTCTTCGTTGATGATAAACTGATCATCAACCCAAAATCACTCTATGCCTACATCAATACGAATATGGAGAAAGTGGAGATGACCCCTGAACAGATCAATGATCCGAAACAGTTTGCCAGCATTAAAGACAATGATGTGGATGAAGAAAACACAAAGCTGGGGAAGGTCTTCCATAATTTCAACCTTAAAATTTCCAAAGACTTTCAGAACGGATTTAAATTTTCTTTCTACGCCAATAACTTCCTTGACTTGAAACAGATTCAGTCTAAAACGGAAAACGGAAGAACAATTGAAACCCTGAAAACAGATCTTCTGAAACTTTCTTTCGGGGCCAAAATAGAATATCAATTTTAAACATGATGATAAACATAAACACTATGAAACAGTTACTGAGCTTTTTAACCCTACTACTGATGCTGGTTTCCTGTCGTGATGATGATTTCGGAAATGGAAGCACTTCCACATTACAGCCTGTTGCATATCAGGTGGAGGTATCTTACGAGAAAGCAGTCTATGGTGATCAGCGTACTAAAAAAGCAACGGTTGTAATGACCAACAACAATTCCGGAGATACGTATACTTTAGATACAGATGCGAACGGATATGCCAATTTTCAAAACGTTATTCCGGGAACATACAAGATTACCGTATCCAAAAAAATGCTGGCTGATGAATTTCTTGCCACCTTTGGATACCAATCTGCATCTGCTGAAATGAGCTTCAACGGTGTTCAGGAAAATGCGATCATCAGTGCTAATATCCAGAAAACTTCTGTAGAAGTAAAAGGAGCAAGAGTAGGGGATCTTCTGATCAAACAGATCTATTATGCAGGATCTCATGCTATACAGGGTGCAAGTTTCAGAGATCAGTTCATTGAAATTTATAATAATTCCGATCAGGTGATCTATGCAGACGGATTGTACATAGGACAGCTTTACGGTAAAGTGAATACCGCCACCAACAATACCTATTCTCAGGCGAATGGACAGTTCGACTGGAGTAAATCTATCGGTATGACGATAGGGAACGCTGCCAATACAGACTATGCCTATGCAGATTATATATTGAAAATTCCGGGTAACGGAACCCAGTACCCGATTTTACCAGGAGGAAGCATCGTAATTGCACAAAACGGGGTGAATCACAAATCACCGCTGGTAGACAATACCGGAAATCCCATTAATATCCAAAATCCAGCATTGACGGTAGATCTGAGTACCTCTAATTTTGAAGTTTATTTAGGAGACTACAACCTTTCTATCGGGCAGCCGGTTTATAAATTTGATATTCAGAATCCTGCCGTACCGGATATGAAAATTGCCTATTGGGGAAGAACCGGATACTGGAGCCCGAATAATGACTTTATTATGGACAATTTGGGAAGAGACAGCTTTGTGATCTTCAGAGTGAATGATCTGGATGCACTTGCTGATTATTCTGATCCATCGGTAGTGACTGTTAATTCCAATACAAGATACTTTAAACAGATCCCGAACAGCGCTATTATAGATGGGGTAGATCTTCAGCACAATAACCCGAACTCTCAGAGACCGAAAATGCTGAGTGCTTCCATTGATGCTGCATCTATCGCATGTGACGGCTCATTCAATTCCCAGGCGGTGATCAGAAAAACAAAAGAACTTGTCGATATGCCAAATAACGGTGGTAAGAGAAGAGTATTGGCAGATACCAACAATTCAGCAAACGATTTTGTAAAACAAACGGCAAACCCAAGAGGTTTCCAGCAATAACTTATAATGAAATTCAAGACTTTATATATCATTCCTATACTGTCATTCGGTTGTGCCTCGGCGCAGCTGCATGACAGCATTTTTATCCCGAGAAATCAGATCTACTATAATCAGCTGGGCAGAATCTGGGATAACCCGATTCAGTTTTCAAAGCAGAAGTTTTCAGATTTTACAGAAACAGAACTGAAGGCAACGGTAAAAGACCTTACTATGAAAAGGGTACAGACGGCAGAAGAATCCTATGAGTATGCCTTTAAAACACAGGGCATCTTTAATATTTCTGAAAAGCTAAGGCTTTTAGGAAGCTTCGATTATCAGTTTGTCACGGAGAAAAATCTCGGTTTTAATCTGACCAATGGAAGAACGGAAGATGAACTGGTACTGAACCCGAATTACCTTTTCGTCCCTAAAAAAGCAAATTGGGAAACTCAGAACTACCGTGTACAGGGAGGTATGTCTTACAATCCTTGGAAGGGCCTTGAGCTTGGAACTTTAATCGATTACAAAAACCAAAGCTCTTACAGGAAATCTGATCCGAGACCGCATATCAATACAGCAGATTATTCAGGGAAATTATTTGCAGGATACCGTTTGGGGAAACACCAGCTTTCTGTTTTCGGAGGGATGGGAAGGAGATCTGAAACTTATGATCTGATGGCTGTCAACGAATCTGTAAATGCGCCGGCCAATAATGAATACTACGTGAGATTTTCCAACGGTTACGGAAGACTCATCTATTTCCCGTCTTATACAGACTATAGCTACAGAACGATAGACCGTAATTTTGGTGGAGGCTATGCATTTGAAAATAAGAGAAATTTCTTCAATATTAATTTCTCCTACAGTAAAAAAATGCAGAATCTTTACGGAAATGATGGAGAAAAAAGAAATTCAGCCTCAGGATCTACCTATTTCGACGAAAGCCTGGAGAAAATGAAATACAGACTGGTCAACTACCGCACTGATGCCAATTACTGGTACAAAGGTGACAGGATGGATTTTATGTCTAATGCCAATTTCCAGAGCATAACGGGAGATAATTATAACAATTCGGAATTCGGGCAAAACTACAGAATGACGATGGACAGACTCGCAACGGCGAACCACTTTCTTCTGAGAGACGGAGAAAAAATAAAGCTGGGAACAACGCTTGAAGCCGTTTACAGTGATTTTTCTGCGATTGATCTTCTCGGAGCCACTTATAAGTATGTCAAAAGCCTGAATCTGAATTTAAAATTCAACAAAGATATTTTCTTTACCGATAAGCAGAAAGTGAATCTGGAAGTAGGAGCGATGTCTTATTTTCCTTTGGATACAAGCCTGGATTATAAAGCGGCATCTTCCAATACTTTGCTGTATGACAATGTGATCCGAAACGATCATGAGTTTGACAGCACTTCAAAAATGGGACCTCAGTTGGGACTTCAGTTTTATCAGAAGGTGAGCGCTAAGACAGACCTGAAAATATTTACTAATTTTGCGACATTGTTCCCGTTGAATAAAAGACTGGAAGAAAATACGGACTACAACGGAACTCCGAATCTGTATTTCAATGCGGGAATATCCCTGTTTTATTAGAAAATTATGAAGTATTTTTTGCCGCTGTCGGCAGTATTGTTTGCCATTTATTCTTTTTCTGATTTTGGAAGTATTCAGAAAGGCTACACCCATCAGGAACTGAGAGATCTTTATGGAAGCGGAAATCATGATCTCTGGCCGAAACCTCATTTGTTTGATGAAGCCAAAGAAGGTTTTCAGGATATAGGATCTCTGTCTAAACCTGAATTTCCAAAAGACAATCCTTATTCCAAAGATAAGGAAGAACTGGGGAAGGTACTTTTCTTTGACCCTAGGCTTTCCAAATCGGGACAGATCTCGTGTGCGAATTGTCATGATCCTGAATTGGCCTGGGCAGACGGAAGAAGAGTAGCGTATGGTCACGACAGGCAGCAGGGAACAAGAAATACCCCTACGATTCTGAATATCGTTTATGCCAAAGAATATTTCTGGGACGGAAGAGCGGCAAGTCTGGAAGAACAGGCCAAAGCACCGATAGAAAACCCTTTAGAAATGAATCTGCATTCGAGACTGGCGGTGAAAAGAATTGCAAAGATCAAAGGATACAGAGACTATTTTCAAAAAGCTTTCGGAACAGAGAAAATCACTGAAGAGAACATTGTCAAGGCTATTGCTACTTTTGAAAGAACGATCATCAGCCCGAAGTCGAAATTTGATAAGTTTGTAGAAGGGAAAAAGGATGCACTCACGGATTCTGAAATTAATGGACTGCATTTATTCAGAACAAAAGCGAACTGTATCAACTGTCACAATACACCTTATTTCTCAGATCAGAAGTTTCACAATGTAGGACTTACCTATTTCGGAAGGGAATATGAAGATCTGGGACTTTATAATATCAGTAAGAAGAATGAAGATGTAGGGAAATTTAAAACAGCTACCCTGAGAGAAATTTCACAGACGGCGCCTTATATGCACAATGGATTATTTCCTAACATGAGAGGAGTCCTGAATCTGTATAATGCCGGAATGCCTAATGAAAAGAGAAACAGAGACAGCCCGCTGGCCCCGAAAAAATCAGGGATGCTGGAAAAACTGAATCTTACAGACGCTGAACTCACAGACCTGGAAAATTTCCTGAAAACGCTGCACAGCTATCAATACAAAATGAGGGCACCACAGCTGCCAAAATAGATAAAAGAGAAGCAAAGTGCTTCTCTTTTTTGCTATAACAATACGAAGAAAAGGGACAATGATTGATTTGTCCTCGTAATTCTCTCTTTTGACCTATTTTTGAGATCTGAACAATCCCGATATTTGAAAAAAATAAATTTAAAATTCAACATTATGGAAAACCAGCAACTGGATCTGTACCTAAATAGAATACAAGCAGAACAACCGGCAGAAAATATAGAAAAATTAGAGCTTTTGAAAAGACTGCATCAGCTGCACCCGAAAAATATCACCTTTGAAAATATAGAAACCTTTACCGGAAAAACGCCTTCATTGAAGTTGGACGATGTTTTAAATAAATTGGTTACGCTTCAGAGAGGAGGATATTGTTATGAGCAGAATTCATTGTTCAAAGATGTTTTGGAAACGTTAGGTTTTACCATTAAAATGCATCTGGCCAGAGTCGTGTGGGGCAGTAAAGACGGAACCGGAACCGCCCGCACTCATATGATGCTCACCACAGAGATAGATGGTGTGAAATACCTTGTAGACGTGGGCTTCGGCTCTATGACCCTTACTTCCCCGATCATATTGAATACAGATATCGAGCAGGAAACACCGAATGGTTTGTTCCGTCTGGTAAAAACAGAAGATTTTTACAGATTGGAAGTTTTAAAGGATGAATGGTTGCCTATTTATAAGTTTTCGCTGGAAGAAGTGGAGCTATCAGATCTGGAAATGGCTAACTGGTATATTGCAACTGGCCAGGGTTCTGTGTTTAACCGGTTTTTAATGATTACCAGAGTGGATGAAGAGGCCAGATATGCCCTTTTTAACAGTACATTTAATATCCGCTGGAACGACGGAAGAAAAGAAACCTCAGAGATTACAGAGCCGGATCAGCTGGCTTTTATTCTTAAAACGTATTTTAATCTTCATCATCTTTCGGATGAGCTGTTGGAAAAAATATACGGAAAACTGAAAGAAATTAAAGCTCATTTCAGTGTAACACAATAGGAATTGAGCCCGATATTAAAAGAGAAGTTAAGGCTTCTCTTTTTTATTGTACGATTCTCATACGCTCATAAAAATCTGAATTTTTTACGGGAGCAATATTAAACTGTACGCCAAAAGTTAGTCCTTTGAAATATTTTTCCCTGTGAATGGGCAGTGCATATCCTGTATTGAGATAGATAAAATTAAAGAGCGAAATTCCCAACCGTGGCTCTATGGAATAGGGGTTTAAAGAAAGGTCAAATAAATAGCCATCTCTGTTGACATAATAAAAATTGGCTTCCGGTAAAAATTGAGCTTTGCTTTCTATGGGAGTGTACAGGATTGAGGTACCAACGACAAATGACTTTTTTGCCGAGCTGTTGATTCTATAAGATAACCCGCCTTGTATTATATTTCGTCCTGTATATCGATAGGCTACATTAAAGACAGTTTTGTCCAATACCTGTGCATGAGCAGTGGTGGCAATCAGACAAAGAATAAGAAAAGAATAGAGTTTCATGGCGGTATTTTGTGGGGTCAAATGTACAGGTTTTATTCTCAGTCTGACAACCTCAAAATTCTTTGATTTAAGGAAGTTTGAAGCTGGATGAGGGAAGTTGTTGAAGCCCAAAAGCATAACTATTATGCTCTTTGTTATTTTTTTAGACTATCATCTCATCAAATTTTAAAAGAACCTATAAAATGAATGACGAATAGTAACTCCAAGCCTCCCTTTTCCGGCTTCGAAGCTCTCATAACCTTAATTTTCTTGACCTAAGTTCAGGTTAAGCAGCATATGTAGTTTTAAAATCTTCAATTTTCCGTACCTTTGTGGCTAATTTTATATTCAATGCAACTCGGAAAAACCCAGACTTTAAAAATTTCAGACAAAAACTATTCAGGATGGATCCTTAAGGATGAATCAGGAGAAAAGGCTTTCCTGCCTAAGGTTTTCACCAGCGATGAAAAAGAAATTGATGATGACGTTGAAGTTTTTGTTTATCAGGATGACGGTAAATTAAAGGCGACCACTGAAATTCCATTAGCGGAAGTAGGCGAGTATGCTGTAATGAGCTGTGTGCAGAGTCTTCCGAGCGGGGCATTTATGGATTGGGGAATCATTAAAGATCTTTTTATTCCTTACAAACAGCAGAAATCCAAAATTATTGAAGGGAAAAGATATCTGGTTTATCTTTATGTAGATGAAGCCCTTGATCTGATTACCGGAACTACAAAGTTCAAAAGAAATCCACAGTACCAGGATCTTCCTTTCCAAAAAGGGGACAAAGTAGATCTGATCATGATGAATGAAAGCGAACTGGGCTGGAATGTGGTGATCAATAAGAAATATATCGGACTTATTTATGCATCTGATGTGTTCAAAAAACTGTATCCATTATCAGAGGAAGGGGGCTATATCAAAGATATCCGTGAAGATGGTAAGATCGATGTTTCTTTACAGCCGGAAGGTTTTGAAAACATAGACGAATTCAAACAGAGAATTCTTGACAAACTGAATGACAACTACGGACTTCTTTATCTTTCAGACAAGTCTTCTCCTGAAGAAATCAAAGATGAGCTTCAGATGAGCAAGAAGAACTTTAAAAAGGCACTTGGCGGACTTTATAAAGATAAGATCGTAGATATTATAGAAGACAAAATAAAATTATTATAAAAATAATAAACGGGCAGAATTTTCTGCCCGTTTTGTTTAATCTCTGTTCTTCACCAGAAGCCATCCGTTGTACGTTCTTCCGTCTGAAACCTTTATGGTATACCAATAATTGCCTGTAGCTAGAGGCTGTTGATGGTATTTCCCATCCCATATGAAAGGTTTCTTTGCGATCACCTCTTTCAAAATAACAAATCCTTTTCTGTCATATAAATAGATCTCTGTTCCCGGATAGTTTTCCAGTCCGGCAATTTTCCAGGTATCATTGTTTCCATCGCCATTTGGAGTTATCGCATTCTGAATATTGAAAATAGAAAACTTTTTCTGTCCGATGATACATCCAGATTTCGTTCTTACATACACTGTATATTCTCCTGAACTTAGATTGGTAAAGGTGCTGGAATCCTGCCAAATGAAATTATCTAAAGAATATTCATAGCTGCCTGCTGCAGAAAGAACAACAGTCGCTGTATTATTATTTATATTCACTGCGACAATTGTTGCCAACACAGAATAAGTCACCTGAACAGATTTCGTATTCTCACATCCAAAAGTATTTTTCACAGTCACCGTATAAGTTCCGGGCGTAGAAACGGTAATGGATTGAGTGGTTGCCCCAGTGCTCCAAAGGTAAGAAGCAAAGCCCGGTCCGGCATCCAGTTTAGCAGTCTTGCCTTCACAGAAATCTGCTTGATCAGAAAGTTCAATAAAAGGTTTTGGATTTAATGTTAAAGTCAGTCTTACAGTTATAAAACATCCGTCGGCCGTTGCTACTTTTACTATGATAACCGTAGTTCCATTATTCAAAGTATAATTAGCCGGATTAGTAATTACGTTTCCAGCAATGTCTGTGTAGGTGAAAATATAACTTCCGGGATTATTGATGATATTGCTTTCATACGAATGAAGGTTCACATTCATCGTATTTGCGGTGGTGCTGTTACAAAATACAGCGGTATAATTGGTTGCAGGAACATTATTGACTGAAAGTGTAACAGCAATAGCCAGTTTTTCAGACTCACATCCGTTGATGGTTTGGGTCACATAATAAGTCAGCCCGTGAACAAGAGGTGTTGTAATCGGAAGAACAGTTCCTGCAGCATTGTAAAATACAATAGACGTTCCGGTTACAACCAGTTTGTCCAGCGTAGGCGATGCTGATGCGCAGAGGTCCTGGGCCGTATTTGCTGTTGGTTTTGGCGTACTGTTTATCGTTACCTGAACAGCTGTTTTAGCACTTTCGCAGCCGTTAACTGTTTGGGATGCATGGTAAGTCTGTCCATTGACAAGTGGAGTTGTACCAACCAGTAGATTTCCTGAAGCATCATACCATTTGATATTCTGACCTGTACTCTGAAGATCGGAAACCTTTGGAGTATTGGAAGCACAGAAAGTCTGTGTAGCATTTGCAGCAGGAGTTTGAACAGCATTTACAGTAACGGTTTGGTTTTGTGTGGCAATATTTCCGTTTCCATCGTCATAATTCCAGTGAATGGTATAAGTTCCCGGAACTGAATAAGAAAGAGGATCCGCAGTTGTAGCCATAATAGTTCCGGCGCAATGGTCTGCTGCGGTTGGGATATTGGTAATAACCGTATGGCAGTCGCCTGTGACACCCGGTAAGGTGGCTATATTTGGAACGGGAGCTGCATTGTCTCCAACCACGACATTGACGGTAAAACTTCCATCACAGGCTCCGGAACCTGAAACCTGACAGATATAAATTCCCGAATTAGCGTTTGTAGCATTAGGAATAGCAGGATTTTGCAGGTTTGAAATAAATCCGTTTGGTCCTGTCCAGCTGTAGGTAGATCCTCCGGTAGCATTTAATTGGAGGGTAGAGTTGGTGCAGACTGGTGAGTTGGAAGTGACAACAGAGGTTGAAGTACAGTCTTGAAATTTGGCAATGAAAATATCATTTCCGCCTCCTGGTTGCTGCTGAAATGTTCCGGGAGTTGCGATACCGGCTGTATTTCCGCTGGACATTCCAGTAAAATAGATAGCTCCCTCGTTATCTTTGGTTACCAGTCCCAATTGAGTCGCTCCGTTTCCTGTGTAATACGTTCCCCATTCTTTTACATCATTTTGATTGTACTTGATGAGAAAGGTAGAAATATACATCGGAGGCATTCCCATGTAGGCTCCTGGAGTAGAGATATCCGACTGACCGCTTGAATGAAGACCCGTGAAAAAAATATTTCCTGATGAGTCGGGATAAGCATTCAGCTGGTAGCCGTCTTGAAAATTAAAGTAATTTTTAATAATAGTATTGTTCGTTAAATTAACTCTCCAAACGCCCGGCTGTCCAGAAGGAAAAGCAGGTGTGGTATATTTTCCCGGCAGAATTAAAGTGTTGTTTACCATGGCACCCTTCCATATTACTTCTGCATATTCATTTCCATAATAGCTGGATCTTAGAAGCGTACTTCCGTCTTTTGAGAGTTTTAAATAGATACCGTCTACACTTCCTCCTTTCACGGGCTGAAATGCATTGATCATTGGAATGTTGGCAGACTGTGTCAATCCGAGCATCTCAAGATGATCAACAGAAGACATGATGTGTACAATCGTTGTTGAGCCATCTGCTTTTCCAAAATGGGTAGCCCAGTCTACAGCCCCACTTGTTGAATCCAAAGATGCCAGAATACCATCAGTCATTCCTAAAGGAGTGAGTTTAGTTGGCTGCATGGCATTTACCGTAGGAAAATCATCACTGAATGTATCACCACCCAAATACACATGATTTTGATTGTACGAGACTGTATATAGCCCCTCATTTCTGCTTGAGTTAAATTCCTTTTGAAAAAGTAAGGTTCCTGTACCGCTGAATTTTACAAGAACAATGTTTTTATTATTGGGTCCTCTTTGAACAGTACCTCCCGCAAAAACATTGAAATTTTCGTCGAAATCCACATCTTCAAATGTATCTGCCATTCCTGATCCGTAGTAGGTTCCCCAGAGTCTTTGTCCGGTTTTGGTCAGCTTCATTACATAAGCATCAAAATTTCCTGCTATATTCTGCTGGTAAGTTCCGGTTGTGGCAAAATTCGTGTTACTGGAAGTAGCTCCAATGAGGTAAGCGGTATTCTGTATATCTGTTTTGATCTTTCCATAATCTTCACCGGTACCCCCTGCATAGCTCCCCCAAATTCTTGTAGGAACAGGATCAATAACGATTGTTTTATCGGATAGATTCAAGGGTGCATTGAAACCGTATGTGTGATCACCCAAATCTTTAAAAGATACATCAATATTTTCTTTTTTATTGCCCAGAATCCAGCTGTTGGGAATATTTTCATGAATTTCTCCGAAACGTACATCCATCGCAAGCGTCCCGGCTTTGATGGAAGTGGGGGCGCCACTGAATTTCATTTTGATGTCGGATATTTTTCCACCCGGATTGATGATAAAATTATACTCAATGGGCTTTAAAGTGTCCTTTGGCTTGAAAAATACCAAATCAATATGAGGGTATATATCTTTATATATGAGCTTTTGATAACGATGAACATTGGTAATACCTTCCGGCTTTTCAGAAAGATTATAATAGTTGTCATAATCCGGAGATCTTCCTTCTGTGATAAGCGGTGTATTTTTATTGGAATTGATCAGCTCAATGTCTATTCTATGAAAAAGCTGTTCATAATTAAACTCATCTAAATGGTAGGGTTTGGAATCAGAAACTGTGTTTTTCAGATATTTTGAAGAATTGAGGTTTGGTGTTTTTCTGGTTTCGTACACATCATATGAGAAACCATTGGATCGCAATTGCACATTTAATCCCGAAGAATGGTACAGATACTTAATGTTCTTATTACTTTTTCCTTCCTGATCAACGATCTGTCCTTTATTTTCATAGAAATAATATTCGCTGCTTTTGGTTTTGTTTTGTGAATATGACAGGGCACAGTGGAAAACCGTGAACAGAAATAAAATCTTTCGCATCAGTTATTAATTTTTTGCGGCAAAGATATAAAAATGCCTTTCCCAGCCAATATTAATTCATAATAATCTCAAACTGAGCATCAAAAACATGATGTAAATCATAACAAATTTGTTTAATTATTTTGTTTAACAATTTTGTCAAAAACAGAATTTAATTTACATTTGCACAAAATTGTTTAACAATAATGTCAAATCAAGCGAAAAAAGACCAAACACAGGAATTGATCAAGGAGACAGCGAAGAATTTATTCTTTGTGAAGGGGAAGTTTGATGCTACTACCCAGGAGATTGCCGATGAAGCCGGAGTGAACAGAACATTGATCAACTATTATTTCCGTTCCAGGGATAATCTGATTCAGATCATCTTTGATGAAGCTCAGCGAGTGGAACAGGAAAAATCTAAGATCATTCAGAATGCAGATCTTCCTTTTAAGGTAAAGATGAGCAAATTCATAGAAGGCAGTCTTTCCACGAGTCTGCAGTATCCGTATCTGGAAACCTATATTGTTTCCCAGATCAATAAGGGAAACTGTCATCAGAGAGAAATTGAAGAAGATGTACTGGAAACTCTGTATAAAGACATCGAAAAAGAAATGGAATTGGGAAATATAGAAAAAATGGCACCCGTGCAGTTTATACTTAATATGGTTTCGTTACTTGTATTCCCAAGTGCTGTAAGGCCTTTGTTTATGGAGAATCTGATGATTAGTGATAAAGAATATGACCAGATTATTTCTGAAAGAAAAGAGATCATTATCAACATGCTTTTTAAAAATTAAAAAAATGTTAAAGTATTTTAAGAAATGATACGTCCTTTAGAAACAAAAACCTTGACGAGAAAAATTACATTAAAAAAAATAAACGAAGTATACAATTATGAAAAGAAAACGTATAACTGCTAATAAGCTAAAAATTGGGATAGCTGCAGCATTTATGATTTTCGGCTTTTCATCGGTATCTGCCCAGCAGCAGGTTTCTTTACAGGAAGCCATCAAGCAGGCACTGCAGAATAAAGCAGAAGCTAAAAAAGCAGCATTACAGATCAAAAAGGCTGAATACAAGATTGATGAGGCCAGAGCGGGTGCTTTACCTCAGATAACGGCCACGGCGGGTTTAACCTACAATCCTGTTATTCAGGAGTCTTTGCTTGAATTTGGTGGAGAAAGAATCAGAGCACAGCTGGGACAGCCTTGGAGCTCAACAGCTTCCGTACAGCTTCAGCAGGCTTTATTTGACCAGAGAGTTTTTACAGGTCTTAAAGCGGCAAAATCTACCAGAGAATTCTATGTCCTGAATGCTCAGCTGACGAACGAACAGATCATTGAAAACGTAGCGACCGCTTATTACCAGGTATTTGTACAGGTAGAAAATCTGAAAACGGTAGAAGCCAGTTACGCCAATACGGAAAGAGTAAGAAACGTCATCAAAAGTTTAGTGGATAATGGTCTTGCAAAAGCCATCGACCTAGATCGTACGAATGTACAGCTTACCAATATCGGTTCCAATAAGCAGCAGCTGATCAATTCCGTTGAACTTTCAAAAAATGCTTTGAAATTTTATATGGGAGTGCCTATCGGAACAGATATCGAGCTTGAAGAAAAAACGATCGAGCCAAAACCTGAACTTATTGCAAGCACAGTAAACCTGGATGACCGTACAGAAATCAAAGTTTTAAATAAAAACAGAGAACTTCTTCAGTTTAACAAAAAAGCAACAGAAGCTTACCTTTATCCTACCGTTAGCCTTACTGCCAATTATGGTTGGGCCGGTATGGGGAAAAAATTTCCTTTGACCAATGGTCTTAATAACGGAGTTCTTTGGAGCGACTATTCAGCGATAGGGTTGAACATCAATGTTCCGATTTTCACAGGTGGTGCTACAAAAGCTAAAATTCAGCAGGCAGAAATAGATATTCAGGATCTTGATCAGGATATCCAAAATAAACAGTTGACTTTAGATTTGGATCATAAAAATGCCGTTACCAATATGGAAAATGCCATCATCAATATTCAGAGCATGAAAGATAACGTTGAGCTTGCGGAAAGAGTGCAGAAGAATACACAGTCCAATTACCAGTACGGTTTGGCTACACTTACCGAAGTGCTGGATTCTGAAAATGCTTTAACACAGGCAAAACAGAACTATTCAAACGCATTACTCGACTACAAACAGGCTGAGATTAAACTCATAAAAGCTAAAGGGGAACTGAACACACTACAAAACTTATAATAAACTAAAATGAAAAAAACTTTAATATACATCATCGTAGCAGCGGTCTTAGTCGGTTTAGCGGCTTACAAGATTGTAGATAATAAAGAGAAACAGACCAAAGAAGTAAAGGAAGTTGCTAAGCAGGTTGACAAGATCAACGTGAATGTAGTAACGGTTTCCAGAGAAAATATCAATACGGATTACTCAGCCAACGGAACTTTTATTCCAAAACAGGAAATGAACCAGTCTTCTGAAATCGCAGGACGTATTGTAAGCGTTCTGGTAAAAGAAGGATCAAGAGTTTCTGCAGGTCAGACTTTGGCCGTGATCAAAAAAGACGCGATCGAAGTTGACGTTTCTCAGGCTCAGAATAATTTACAGAATGCAATTATCGACAATCAGCGTTACGAAAGCGCCTTCAAAACAGGAGGAGTTACGAAGCAGCAGGTTGACAACTCAAGACTGCAGCTGAAAAATGCACAGGCAGCCGTAAGAGCTCAGGGTGTAAGAGTCAATGACACCAGCATCCGTGCTGGAATCAGCGGTACAATCAACAAGAAAATGGTTGAGCCGGGAACAGTAGTTTCTATCGGAACTTCTATGTTTGAAATCGTTAATATCAACAGTCTGAAACTATCTGTATTAGTAGACGAAAGCCAGGTGGGAAGAATTGCATTAGGTCAGGAAGTTCCGATCAATGTGAATGTTTTACCGGAAGATTCTTTCAGCGGTAGAATTACATTTATTGCTCCTAAGAGTGATGCATCTTTAAATTTCCCGGTTGAAATTGAAGTTCAGAACAGAGGAAACTTAAAAGCAGGTATGTATGCAACGGCTTTATTTAAAACCAATCACGGTGCTGAAACTCAGAATATGCTGACCGTTCCAGCAGAAGCTTTTGTGAACGGAGTAAGCTCAGGACAGCTATTTGTCGTAAGCAACGGAACGGCTAAACTGATTAAAGTACAAACCGGAAAAGTATACGGTGACAAAGTTCAGATCTTAAGCGGACTTAATGGCGGAGAACAGGTAATTACCAGCGGACAGATCAACCTTGATAACGGTTCGAAAATCAACATCGTAAAGTAAGATAAGATGAAGTTAGCAGAAATATCCATTAAAAGGCCGTCCCTTGTTATCGTATTGTTTACGATACTTACATTGGGTGGTTTATTAAGTTACTCCATGATGGGGTACGAGTTGATTCCAAAGTTTGAAACCAATATGGTAACCATTTCTACGGTATATCCGGGAGCTTCGCCTGCTGAGGTGGAAACTTCGGTAACCCGAAAGATTGAAGATGCCGTGGGTTCCCTGGAAAACGTGAAAAAAGTAGAATCTTCATCTTACGAAAGTTTATCGGTAATCATGGTTCAGTTGAATACCGGTGCCGATGTAAACTACGCTTTGAATGATGCACAAAGAAAGGTAAATGCTATTCTGGCAGACCTGCCGGACGATGCAGATCCACCCTCTCTGCAAAAGTTCTCATTGGATGATCTTCCGATCATGACTTTGAGTATTTCCAGTAACAAGCTGAATAATAAAGATCTTTATGACCTTTTAGATAAAAAGATAGAGCCTATTTTCTCCCGTGTAAATGGTGTAGCTCAGGTTGACCTTGTAGGAGGACAGGAGAGAGAGATTCAGGTGAACTTAGATGAAAATAAAATGCAGGGGTATGGTATTGCCATCGCAGATGTACAGCAGGCCATTCTTTCCTCCAACCTGGATTTCCCGACGGGAGCTTTGAAGACAAGAACTTCAAGATCTACGATCAGACTTTCCGGAAAGTATAAAAGTGTAGACGAGATGAACAGCCTTGTGGTTTCCAATAAAAATGGAGCTCAGGTCCGTTTGTCTGATATTGCAACCGTTTTCGATACTCAGAAAGATGTGGAGAAAGTGGCAAGATACAATCAGAATTCAACGATTTTACTTCAGGTTAAAAAACAATCTGACGCCAATGCAGTTTCGGTTTCAGAAGCCATTCAGAAAACAATTGAAAATGTTCAGAAAGATTATAAAACGCAGGCGATTAAAATCAATATCGTAGATGACTCTACAGACTTTACGCTTGAAGCTGCAGACCACGTAATTTTCGATTTATTCCTGGCGATTATCCTGGTAGCAGTAGTAATGCTATTGTTCCTTCATAACATCAGAAACGCATTTATCGTAATGGTTTCTATTCCGATGTCATTGATTGCAACGGTAATCGGGATGTATCTGATGGGATATACCTTGAATTTAATGAGTTTACTTGGACTTTCACTGGTTGTGGGTATTCTTGTGGATGATGCGATTGTAGTACTGGAGAACGTTTACCGTCACATGGAGATGGGGAAAAGCAGAATCCGTGCAGCCTTTGACGGAGCTTCGGAAATTGGATTTACGGTAACGGCTATTACCCTTGTAATCGTGGTGGTATTCTTACCGATTGCGATGAGTTCCGGGTTGGTGTCTGATATCCTGGCGCAGTTCTGTGTCACGGTAGTTATTGCGACATTATTCTCGTTACTGGCTTCATTTACCATCATTCCTTGGTTATCTTCAAGATATGGTAAACTGGTGCATTTGACAGGTAAAAATCCTTTTGAGAAATTTATCCTTTGGTTTGAAAAGCAGTTGGAAAAATTCACGCACTGGATCACAGGAATTCTTGAGTGGGCTTTAAAAACAACACTAAGAAGAGTTATGACAGTGGTTGTAACATTCATTATCCTGATTTCTTCATTTATGTTGGTGGCTTTCGGATTTATCGGTGGTGAATTCTTCCCTAAAATGGATAGAGGCCAGTTCCTTGTTCAGATGGAATTACCAAAAGATGCTTCCGTAGAAAAAACCAATCAGATTACTTTAGCGGTTGAAAGATACCTTAGAAATGATAAAGATGTAGTAGATATGATCACCACGGTTGGTCAGCAGTCATCAGGTTTTGGTGGGGCGCAGGCTACATTGTATCAGTCAGAGATTCAGGTGATTTTGGTAGATAAATCTGAGCGTAATGAAAGTACAGATATCAAATCTGCAAAAATCAAGAGAGCATTAGAAGAGAAATTCACAGGTGTTGAATTTAAAACGGCACCAATCGGATTAATGGGAGCGGATAATGCACCGATTGAAATGGTAGTGACGGCTCAGGATAACGAAACAGCCAACAAAGAAGCCAACAGAATTCTTGAATTGCTTAAAAAAGTTCCAGGTTCTGTGGATGCGGAATTATCTACTGACTCTGGTAACCCGGAAGTTCAGGTGAATATCGACAGAGATAAAATGGCGTCTTTAGGTTTAAATCTTTCCAGTGTAGGACAAACGATGCAGACTGCATTCAGTGGAAATACAGACGGAAAATTCAGAGCCGGAGAATACGAATATGATATCAACATCCGTTTTGGTGATGCCAACAGACAGTCTATTGATGATGTAAGAAACCTGATGTTTACGAATCCTCAGGGTGAGCAGATCAGACTGAGCCAGTTTGCAGATGTAAAAATGGGTTCAGGACCGAGTTTGCTTGAACGTAGAGATAAATCACCTTCTGTAAAGGTAAAATCTAAAGTAGTAGGTCGTCCTGTAGGAGATGTTGCCAACGAATGGGCCGCTAAATTTATGGATAACGAGAAGACCAAACCGGCTGGAGTAAGCTATATCTGGAGTGGTGATATGGAAAACCAGACGGAAGGTTTCGGTACCTTAGGTATTGCATTGATGGCAGCTATCGTATTGGTTTACCTGGTAATGGTTTCACTGTATGATTCATTTGTATATCCGTTTGTGGTATTGTTCTCTATTCCTCTGGCATTGATCGGGGTAATGGTTATCCTTGCCATCACCGGAAATTCATTAAACATCTTTACGATGCTGGGAATGATCATGTTGATTGGTTTGGTAGCGAAGAACGCGATTATGATTGTCGACTTTGCGAATATGAGAAAAGAAGCTGGTGCAAGTACACATGATGCTTTGATTCAGGCGAACCACGCACGTCTTCGTCCGATCCTGATGACCACGATTGCGATGATCTTCGGTATGATCCCAATTGCGATTGCAAAAGGAGCGGGAGCAGAGATGAACAACGGATTGGCCTGGGTAATTATCGGTGGTTTGACCTCATCATTATTCCTGACGCTGATCATTGTACCGGTAGTATACTCATTATTTGATTCAATTCTAAGAAGAATGGGTAAAGGTGAAAAAGTAGACTACGAAGCTGAAATGAAAGCGGAATATGAACATAAAGAACTAAGTGAAGACGGATACACTCCGAAACACGTAGATTAATATAACAACCATAATTAACCGAAAAGCGCATCAGATTTCTGATGCGCTTTTTTGATTTTTGAAGTATTTCCATCTATTTTTTTATGCAAAGTCTAATAGTATAAGAAGTGTAAAGAGAGAATTAATTTATTTGATTATGATGAAGTTAATACAAATTGCTTGATTTTAAAATTTCACGCGGATTAATCAGATAACGCAGATTTCTAGGTTTGCTGATCTGGCTATATCTGAATCATCTGCGAGAGCAAAATTAAGCATGAAAAAAGCTTCCAGAATGAACTGAAAGCCTTTATTATCTTATAGGTGGAGAATTAATCTGCCATAGCCTCACCGGCTTTTCTGTAGACGAAACTTCCGTAGATGTGTCTTCTTGCAAAACGGCTTGGGGAATCAGCGTTCACCATTTTTATATATGTATTTCTTGGAACCCCAATATATTCGTACATATTTCCGTTCAGGTGCTGAACTTTCAAAACCGCTTTTTCAAGATAAAAATCCTGAATATTAGATTTTGTGATCGTTTCCGTATATTCTTCTTTATATTTTTCCTGTGTTTCCTGGTTGATGCTTACCAAGAAATGGTACGCTTCAATCACAGCTTTACTTTTTTCTTCTGCTTCCAGTTTCCCTGCTTCATCATCGATAAATTTATCAGGATGCGAATCTTTCATCGTATTTCTGTAAATTGTCTTTAATTCCTTTAAAGTAACATTTTTATCTACATCAAGAAGCTTTCTGTATTCGCCTAATTTTTTCATAACTGTAAAATCCTTATTTCGGGGTGCAAAATTAAGCTTTTTAATTTGAAATATCGTAAGTTATTCAGTATTAATTTATTTGATGCTTAAAAAACAGCTATTTGTCAAATGTTTTTTCGCTTTTAATAAGATAAATGGCTGACAGAGATGTTTTTGTTTTTTCTAGAGTGTTATTAAAAAAATAGTTGTATTGCTATCAATACCTACTTCGTCTCAATCTCCACAACCTTCCTCCCATATTCCCCCAGATATTCCGTCAATAATTTTTCAAAAGATTTATAACCATCATCAACATTAGTGAAAATCACAATCCCGTCTTTCGTCTTAGGGATGATAACGAAAATTGTCTGTACTCCTTTGTCTGCTCCGCTGTGTGACAATGCGATATTTCCATTGCCCAAATCATAGATTTCAAAGCCCAGACCAAATGATTTTCCTTGTTTAGTAATCACCTGACTGGTTTTCATATCTTCAAAAACTTTTTTGGAAAGTCCGTCACCATTCATCACACTGATTAAAAAACGACTGTAATCCGACACCGTAGTCATAAGATCATCTGCTGCGTTGGCTGTTGATACTTTTACGGTTTTATACATTTTTCCATCCTTATCGTAGCCTTCTGAAAATCGGGAGGCATCCTTTTTTTCATCCCAGATATAGGAAGTATCGTTCATTTTTAAGGGCTGAAAGATCAATTCTCCGGCAAGCTCGTTCAGTGTTTTGCCGAATTTCTTTTCTAAAGCTCTTCTCAGGTATTCAAAACCTTCTCCGGAATATTGATATTTTGTTCCGGGATCAAACTGAAAATTCAGTTTTTTATCAGCATTCATCCATCTCCAGTTGGGAAAACCAGTCTGATGGCTGAGAACGATTCTGGTGGTCAGTTTTTTATTTCTTGGATCTTGAGCAATGTCAGGATCTGTCCAGTAATTGGCAAGAGGTTCATCCAGGTTCCATTTTCCTTTACTAACCAATTTTAAAGCAACCATTGCGGTCACAGGTTTAGTAACAGAAGCTACATTGAATAGCATATCATCAGGAGCAGGAGTTCCTTTTGGAGATACTCCATACACTTTCACCTTTTCAAGTTTCCCGTTTTTAATCACACCGAGTCCTATATTCGGAACTTTGTTTTCCGTCATCCATTGTTCAAAAGCTTTGTCATGATTCGTTTGAGCTGTTTGATTGGTTTGCGGATCAGATTTTATCTCGGTTTGAGCAGATAAGTAAGTAGTGAGAAAACACAGACTTATAATGACGGTCGCTTTTTTCATGGCAGAAAATAGTTTATTATGGATGTGGTATCAAAACTACGTTAAATTTTTATTTTGAAAGAATGTTGTTTTCCGGATAAATTTTGGCTAAAGCCGGATGTAGGATTTTACTTTGTGATAATGGGAGAAAGCCCATTTCTATTGAATTTAGGAATCATGAAGTTTTATTTATTCTTCGTGTCTGCTTTTTCTATTTCTGTATCAATCAGAACAATGAAATCTTCATATCTCTTTTTTGTATAAAAGAATTCTGAAGAACCGCTATTTTGAATTACTGGTGAATCTTTTAACTTTAAAAGCCTGTTTTTTATTCTGTTTAAAACATTGATATCTTTGTTAGTGTTGAGCTTTAAAAAATGGATGTTATCAATTAAATCAATAAATAGATCATCATCACAAACAGTCAGGATGTAAGCGTAGCATTCACTTTTCATAGATTCCGATGGACTCGTATCACTCAGCCCAGAGCTGTTTTTAACTGTTGAAAGGACCAGACTTAATATTTCAATCTGATTACTTTTCCAATTGGCGAGATCTTCTCTGAGCTTTTGCCAGTCTTCTTTTGTAAATGAGACAAGTCTTGAGTTGATGTCCTTATCACCTGCGAAATACCAATAATCTGTGTCGTAAAATTCACTCTTAAGAATGATCTCATAAAGGTCAATTACGCGTCGCGATTTTGATTGAGATGAATAATTGGTTTTCCAGTTTATTAACCATTTAGAATAATCAGAAGAATGTTCGGTCATAAGTTTGTATAGACTTCAAATATACACAATATACCTATTGGAGATAACAAAATCTATTCGTGAATACGATGTAAACCTTTGTGAACAGAAGTCTCGCGCAAATTTTGGAAATATAAATTTCTAGAAAATGTATTATTGCACTGTTCGTTTTACTTCCGCTTAGTCAATCAATTTCAAAAATTGATTCCTCTTTGTTTTCCTTAAATCAACAGCATGAATTTTAAATCTTTGCGTCTAAAAATTCCATTCACATTAAACCGATTCAATAGGGGTGGGCTTTAGCCCGCCTGCTCGTTATCATTCAAACAAAAACGGCTTTAGCCAAAACATAAAAGCAGGAGCCAAAACTCCTGCTTACAAATTATAATGATTAATTTTTTAGCTTTCCTGCAGCACAAAAGCTGCGGCGGCTTCTCTGGAGGCTTCCACCATCGCAATCAGCGCCTTTTCCGTTTCATCCCAATGACGGGTTTTCAAACCACAATCCGGATTCACCCAAAGCTGCTGAGCCGGAATGACAGCCTGCGCCTTTTTCAACAGATGGATCATTTCTTCTTTCGAAGGGACTCTCGGTGAGTGAATATCATAAACTCCCGGGCCAATTTCATTCGGATATTTGAAATCTGCAAAGGCCTGAAGCAGTTCCATCTGGCTTCTGGAGCATTCTATGGTGATTACATCGGCATCCATATCCGCAATATTCTGAATGATATCATTGAATTCGGAATAGCACATATGCGTATGGATCTGCGTTGTATCTTCAACACCTGAAGCTGAAATTCTGAAAGCTTCTACTGCCCATTCCAGATACTGCTGCCATTCGGATCTTCTAAGTGGTAGTCCTTCTCTGATGGCCGGTTCATCGATTTGAATGATTCTGATTCCTGCTTTTTCCAGATCGTTCACTTCATCGCGAATCGCCAGGGCAATCTGTTTGCAGGTTAAAGATCTTGGCTGATCATCTCGTACAAAGGACCATTGAAGGATCGTTACCGGGCCGGTAAGCATTCCTTTTACCCATTTTTGAGTAAGTGATTGAGCATATTGAGACCAGTAAACCGTCATGGGATGCGGTCGGTGCACATCACCATAGATTACCGGAGGTTTTACACAGCGACTTCCATAGCTCTGAACCCATCCGTTTTGAGTAAAAGCGAATCCGCAAGCTGTTCCCCGAAATATTCCACCATATCATTTCGTTCAAATTCACCATGAACCAATACATCAATACCGATTTCTTCCTGCCAGCGGATGGTTCTTTCCGTTTCTTTTTTAAGCAGGTCATCATATTGTTCGGCAGTCAGTTCACCTTTTTTGAATTTCGATCTCCAGGCTCTTACTTCTTTAGTCTGTGGAAACGAACCGATAGTCGTTGTTGGGAATAAAGGAAGCTGAAGAACATTCTGCTGATTTTCTTTTCTTATTCTGAAAGGACTGTTTCTCTGCGAATCATTTTCAGTGGTTACATCCACTCTGTCTTTTACGGCCTGGTTGTGGATCAGAGATGAAATTTTACGGTTGTCAATGGCTTTTTTATTTTCTGCATATTGTTGTAAGGTCTGGTAATCTGCTTTTCCGGCTGCCAGTTTTTTTAAAGCAACCACTTCATGAACCTTTTGTTTGGCGAAAGCCATCCATTGTTTGATCTCATGAGATAAGGTGTTTTCATTGGTTTCAAGATCAAGATCGAAAGGAGAGTGGAGCAGGGAACATGACGGAGCAATGAAAATTCTTTCAGATCCGATGGTATTGACCGTCTTCTCAATGAATCCCAATGATCTTTCAAAATCATTTTTCCAGATATTCCTGCCATCTACAACTCCTAAGGATAAACTCAGGGTCTGCGGAATAGCATTTAAAACCTCATCCAGCTGTTCAGGAGAACGAACCAAGTCAATATGTAAGGCATTCACCGGAAGGGAAACTGCCAGTGAAAGATTATCTTTTAAACCTTCAAAATAAGTGGCAACAATGAATTTCAGGTTGGGGAATTGATTTCGTAATTCGTTGTAAACCGATTGGTAGATTTCTTTTGCTTTTTCAGTGAGGTCCAGTCCTAAAAACGGTTCGTCAAACTGTATCCAATGAGCACCGTGGTTCTCAAGTTCTTTTAAAATTTCAATATATATCGGAAGAAGATTATGAATTAAATCTAGCTTGTCAAACCCTTCTTCTTTCTCTTTTCCCAAGAGAAGATAAGTAAGTGGCCCGATGATTACAGGCTTTGCATTCACTCCGGCTTGTTTTGCACTGATGAATTCAGTAATAATCTTTTTTGAGAACAATCTGAAAGGCTGGTTCTTTTGAAATTCCGGAACGATGTAGTGGTAATTGGTGTCGAACCATTTCGTCATTTCCATGGCGGTAATATCCAGATCGTCTTTCTGATATCCTCTTGCCATTGCAAAATACAGGTCAAGCTCTGAAGCTGATTTTCTGGCTGCGATTTCCTGATAACGTTCCGGAATGGCTCCAACAGTCAGCGTCATATCCAGAACCTGATCGTAATACGAAAAGTCATTGCAGGGAATAAGATCGATTCCCGCTTCCTGCTGCAGTTTCCAGTTTTGCAGGCTGATATTTTTCCCGGTTTCAAGGAGTGCATTCAGTGATGTTTTGCCTGACCAATATTGCTCGCAGGCTTTTTTGAGTTCTCTGTGGCGGCCAATACGCGGGCTGCCAAGTAGGTGCGTTTGCATGTTCTTACACTTTTAAATTAAACAATAATGATGGTAAAAGCTCTTTTAGAATGCTTCGCAATGCTATTTTGGGAAAGAATATATGAGGATAAAGAGACACAATAAGGACGTAGTTTTCCTTTTCACAGGAACGTTCTAAAAGTATCATCTGTATGACCCGAAGCTTCAGACCGCGAAAGCATTGTCCATTCAGACGAGGCAGGTCTCCTGACTTGTAACAGTTTTTATCATCCTTCCCGCCTTGGCAGTGGATATTCTTCGATAAAAACCTTTGGAATGTTACTTACAGTTGCGCGACAGCTCGTGATTTTCACACGATTCCCTATTAATCTACGTTATGTAAAACCTCTTCTGTTTGATGAAGGATTTTAAAGAACAAAATCTGGGCTAAAGATATTAATTAAAGTGAATTGATTGGCTAAACTGAATAAAATAAGAATATAATTTGGTTTGGTATTGATTTGAAAGCGAATTATTCTGTAAATTTGAAAAACATAATCCCAAAAAGAATATTATTCTGTGGAAAGACTTGACGAAAAGGATCTTCAGTTGCTTAGAATCCTGCAAAAGAATGCTAAACTGACCGTAAAGGAGCTTGCCAAGGAAATTAACCTTTCACCTTCACCTGTTTTCGAACGGATGAAAAGGCTGGAGCAGTCCGGATATATCAAACACTATGCAGCTGTTTTGGAAGCCGAAAAACTCAATCGGGGATTTACCGTTTTTTGCCAGGTCAAGCTTAAGATGCATGATCGTTCCGTAGGCAACCAGTTTGTGGAAGACATTTTACAGATCGACGAAGTTGCGGAGTGTTACAATATTTCCGGAGATTTTGATTTCCTGCTCAAAGTTCAGGTAAGAGATATGAAGCATTATCAGGACTTTGTCTTCAATAAGCTGGGTTCATTGGACACGATTGGCAGCGCGCACAGTACTTTTGTCATGGCGGAAGTGAAAAACATCCACGGTGTCAGTATTTAAAAAAGAAAAGCAGCATCCGAAAACGAATGCTGCTATAATCTTTAAATAAATCCTACGGCTGATCACAATCCTGCTTCAGCTTCACAAAGATCTTGTCAAACTTCTTATACAATATTCCATCATCATCCGGTTCAGCTCTGAAACTGGCGTTCGCACAGTTGTGAAAACCCATGCCAACCAGATCAATCAGTGCATAATCATCTTTTTGAAGATCATTAAGCTGATCATTAAATCTGGTCATCACCGACTGCGGATCAGCGTTGTTTTTGCTTCTTGCTTTTGCAAATTTTTCCCATGCCGCATACATTTTCTCTTGATCCGGAGAAGAAACGGCATCAATATATTCTTTGCAGGTATTGTAAAACTGACTGTTTTTCAGTGATGCAGGATCAGAATAGGCATTAAGCTCTTCTTTTTTGAGCTGATATTCTCCTTCAAAAGCCTTGATTGCTTCCTGATGAAGTTTTTTCCACTCCGGTAGGTTGATCACTTTAAGATTGTACAGCTCTGCCTTCTTTTGCTGATATTGTTTATCCATTTGCTGTAAATAGGTGTTTTTGTTTTTTCGGATATCTTCAAGATCTGAAGGTTTAAAAACCGTATGATTATCAAAAGCAACTCCGTTGAGGGTGTAGAGAAGTTTAAAAACACCGTCTATTTCCTCTTTTTTGTATTTTCCCGGATCATAATATCCTTTGTTATCGCAGTTGAAAGTCTGGTAAGCATAAAGAGCCAGATTGTTGGTCTTACCAGTTGTTTTCTGTCCAAAGGCTGCTACAGAAAGGGCTACAGAAAGGGTTAGTATTAATTTTTTCATATAATTTGTTGTGTGATGGAATGTGTCTGTAAAATTAATATTTTGAACTTTTAAACACAAATTGCACGAATGTTTTTCAAAAATGACACAAATAGGATAGGCGTATTTGTGAAAATTTGTGTTTTAAATTTGTGGTATTTGTGTTTAAAAACCTTCATTAGTCATCTGTCACAAAATTATTTATACAATTTTAGAGACTTGTAATCATACACATATTTCACATCCTTATTTTTGATGGTAATATCTTCACTGCCCGGTTTTAAAACTAAGGAATCTGCATCAAAAGTGAAAGTGATGCCGTCTTTAGATTCTTTAATTCGTAAGATGTCCGTCAGTTTTTTTTCCTCGTTATCGGGTTCAATATCCAGATTTCCGAGATATTTGATCTTTCCTTTTTCTAATAAATAAGCATCACCACCAAAAAAGTACTCATAAGCCAGCTGACAGACGATAATCATATTTCCATTCTGACTGTTCTTATAAAAATAAGGTTCATAAAGATATGCCTCTCCTGAGCCTTGAGATTGGAAAATGATTTCGTTTTTATGATTCAACAGTAAAAGTCTCTTCCCGAAGTCTTCTTCAGTGTCAGGCAGAGTAATTTTACCGTCTGTAAATTGGAAATTTCCTGATACAATCTTATTTCCTTCAACAGAAAAGGCCTGTTCAATATCAAATCCTTTGATTTTTAAATCAGAAATCTTTTCAGGTTTAAATTCAGTATACGAAACATCTTCTATAACTCCAGTTTTAGTTGGAGCTACAGTTTCCTTTTGTACAGAGGTTTTATTCTCCTTTTTAGGATCTTCTTTACAGGATGCGAGAGTGAGTAATGCTAATGCCGGTAATAGTTTTTTCATTCTGTTTACTATAGAATGTTTTTAATACGCAGGTGTTGAAGAAGCATGATGGTCTTGGCATCCATGATCTCTCCGCTGTCTATCATCACAAGGGCTTGATCAAATTTCAGCTCCAGAACTTCAATATGCTCACCTTCTTCTTCAAGCCCTCCGCCGTCTGTGATTTTCATTTCAGAGGAATATTCAGCAGTGAAAAAATGCAGGATCTCCGTTACTGAGCCTGGCGACATATAAGCTTCGAATACTTTCTCAACTTTTGAAATTTTATAGCCGGTTTCTTCTTCCGTTTCCCTTTTGATGCATTCCTCAGGATTATCATTGTCCAGCAGGCCGGCACAGGCTTCAATGAGCATTCCGGTAGCATTTCCGTTGATGAAAGTCGGCAGTCTGAACTGTCTGGTTAAAATGATTGTGCCTGAAGTTTTGTTATAAAGTAGGATCACGGCTCCGTTTCCTCTGTCATAGGCTTCTCGGCTCTGGGTTTCCGTAGTTCCGTCTTTTTTGGTAATGGTGTAGGTAACTTTATTTAAAGTATACCAGTTATCAGAAAGAATTTCTGTTTTAATAATGTTGATGTCAGGATTCTGCATTGGATATCTTCTGTATTGTATTAATGGGTGTTTTGATGGAATTTATATAAGTGCTAAATTAATATTTCTTTTTCAACAGGGCTTTAAAATTCCCTTAAAATAAGGTGACCGGGATGATATTTTCACTTATATATCAATACATTATTTGCCTTTCAAATGTTTCTTTAAATAAACGGAGGTTGCAGAATGTTTTGCAGATAGCAGATTTTCTACAGTTCCTTCGAATACAATCTTCCCACCCAGTTTTCCTGCTCCGGGACCGATATCAATAATCCAGTCGGCCTGAGCAATGATATCCAGATTGTGTTCAATAACGATGAGGGTATTTCCCTTATTGACCAGTTCATCAAAGAAAGAAAGGAGCTTCTCATTATCAATAGGGTGAAGTCCAGTACTGGGTTCGTCTAAAATAATAATCTGATCGGTTTGATTCAGTTCTTTGGTCAGCTTTAAACGCTGTCTTTCACCGCCTGAAAAACTGTCCAGCCCTTGTCCGAGCGTCAGATAGTCCAATCCTAATTTGATCAGCAGGCTAAATTCATGCTCAAAACCGGATTTAGGGAAAAAGTGAAGCGCTTCCTGAACAGTCATATTCATAATGTCGGCGATATTTTTTTCTTTATATGGATATCGTAGAACTTCAGGCCTGTATCCTGATCCGTGGCAGACTTCACAAGGCTGTTCAATATCATCCATAAAAGCGAGATCTATTTTTTCAATCCCCAATCCTCTGCAATTGGGGCACGCGCCTTCTCCGTTTCTGCTGAAAAGTTTTTCGGAGACATTGTTGGTGTTTGAAAAAAGCTTCCTTACGGTATTTGACAGATTGAGGTAGGTTAAAAGGTTTGAGCGGCTGCTCGCTGTGAAAACAGACTGATCTACTACGGTTACCTGTGGGTAAAATAAAGGTAAAACTTTATTGATCAATGTGCTTTTTCCGGAACCTGCCACACCGGTTACTACAGTCATAATTCCGGTTGGTATTTTGACACTGACATTTTTTAGATTGTGAAGATGGCCGTTTTTTATTTCAAGAAAACCTTTTGCTGATCTGGGATTTACATTGTAAATTCGTTCTTTACTGAAATAACTGGCTGTTTTACCTTTTGCATTTTTTAAGCTTTTAAAAGTACCCTGATACATAATTTCCCCGCCGTTTTTTCCTGAACCTGGGCCCATATCGATGATCAGGTCTGCTATTTTGATGAGATCAGGATCGTGCTCCACAATCAGAACTGTATTGCCCTTGTCCCGTATTTTTTGAATGATATCCACAATATGGTCAATATCTTTCGGATGAAGACCGATACTGGGTTCATCGAAAATATAGAGTAGATCTACAAGGCTGTTTCCCAGCTGTTTGACCATTTTTATCCGTTGGGATTCCCCTCCTGAAAGCGTGTCTGTTTGCCGGTCCAGGCTCAGATACTGTAAGCCTACATCCAGAAGGTTTTGAAGTTTCTTTTCAAGTTCCCCGATGACAGAAGCATAGGTTTCAGAAGGTATTTTCTGGATGAAACTGAGCAAATCATCGACTGATAAGGCTGTACAGTCTGCAATGTTTTTACCGTTTATTTTACAGGTCAGTACCTTTGAATTAAGGCGCTGTCCTTTGCACACAGGACATTCTTTAGTAATGATGACATTCTTTAAGGTCTCTTTTCGGGTGACATTCTCCTTTGAATCCTTTTTCAGAAATGAGTTTTCAATTCTTGGAATGACTCCTTTATATTTTACGGTTTTTCCCCATTCCTTATTGGGTTTTTTAGGAGTGTGCTCTTCTGCATTGAGTAGTATTTCCCATTCATCTTTGGTGAAATCTCTGAGTTTTTTGTCGTTATCAAAGTAGCCTGAATGAATATAACGGGTCAGCCTCCAGCCACCTGGCTGAAATGTCGGAAACAGGATGGCGCCTTCGTTCAGTGATTTATTTTTATCAAAAAGAGTGTCAATATTTACAGTCTGTACATAGCCCAATCCTTCACATTCGCGGCACATTCCCTGTGGATTGTTAAATGAGAATACATTAGAGTAGCCGACAAATGGTTTTCCGATTCTCGAGAAAAGCAATCGGAGGGATGCATAAATATCCGTGGCCGTTCCCACTGTCGAACGTGCATTTCCACCCAATCTTTTCTGATTGATAATAAACGGAACATTGAGATTTTCTATTTTATCAACATTAGGAACCCCGAAATGCTGCAGCCGGTTTCTGACAAAACTGTTTTGGGTCTCGTTGATCTGGCGTTGGGCTTCAGCTCCAATCGTTTCAAATACCAAAGATGATTTCCCGGAACCGGAAACTCCCGTAAATACCGTTATCTTGTTCTTTGGAATGCGTAATGAAATATTCTTTAAATTATTCTGTCGGGCATGGGTAATAATAATTTCTTTCATAATAATTTTCATTAACTTTGTTAACAGTTAACTAAGTTAACTATTTTTTATGAAAAAACAGAAAGATGATTTTTTTGATGCCTTTACAGATTTGCAGTGCTTTATACTGGCCAATATGAACAAAGGAAATATAAGTGGGGTAACGGCCACGCATTACAATATAATAGAATATATTTACCGAAAAGAGGAAGTCACCGGAAAGCAGATTTCCCGGGCATTTAATGTAAGTCAGGCAGCTGTTTCCAAACAGATCAGATTTTTGATTAAAAATGAGCTGATAGAACAGAAACAAAATAACTCGGACAGAAGAATATTTAACCTTTCTGCCACAGAAAAAGGTCAGTTTTTAATCAACAATTCTGAAGATTTCCGGAAAACGGTTGCTGATCAGGTTTCGGCTGTGTTAGATGATAATGAATTACAGACATTCACAACTCTGCTGAATAAAGTTTTGAAGAATATCAAAATATAAAGAGCACAGGAATCCCGGATTTACCGTTCGCCGATATCAATTCTTTTTTTTCAAAAGATCCTCCAAAGCCCCTTTCAAATCGGGAAATTTAAACCGAAACCCTGTATTCTGAATCTTTTGTGAAGAAGCTCTTGAGCCTTCCAGTAATGCATCTGCCAACTCTCCGAATATCAGTTTTAAAACGAAAGCCGGTACATTGGGCATAAACAAAGGTTTGTTCAGGACTTCAGCGATTTTCTTCGTTAAATTTTCGTTGGTTGTATGTTGAGGAGAAACCGCATTATAAGGTCCATCCATAGATGAGTTCTTCAAAGCAGTTTCATAGATCGAACAGATATCCTCAATATGAATCCACGGCATGTATTGCTTTCCGCTTCCTAAGGCAGACCCTATGCCATATTGGATAGTGGGAAGCATCTTCTTCAATGCCCCGTCTTCTTTAGAAAGTACTACAGCTGTCCGTATTTTCACAACTCTTTCAGCCAGATTCTGCTCTTTGAAATCATCTGCCGCTCTTTCCCATAAAACCACCACTTCACTTAGGAAGTCATTACCCGGTGGATCATCTTCCGTATAAATCTTATCAGTCGTTACAGTACCATAATAATTGATCCCTGATGCGGAAATAAAGGATTTTAGCTTTATATTTTTCTTTCTGACAGTTTCCAGAAGAAGGCCTGCAGAATTGACACGGCTGGAAATCAGTTCCTGTTTTCTTTCTTTGGTCCAGCGTTTTTCAGAAATATTGGCTCCCGCCAGATGAATGATGTGTGAAACATTGTCCAGTGCAGATTCATCTATCGTTCCTTTTTTGATATCCCATTCAAAATCATGCTCATGTTTTTTCTTTCGGGTAAGGAAGCGAACAGTGTATTCTTTTTCTATTTTTTTAGACAATTCACGGGCGATCATGCCGCCGGCGCCGGTTATCAGAACGATTTCTTTCATAATACTGTATTTAGGAATGGTGTAGGATTATGCCTGACTTTTAACGATCAGAACAAAATCTTCTTCTAAAAGTTTATAGCCGTAATCATAAATAAATCTATATTCAGAACCATTTTTATAAACTTTCAGGTTGGTGAAGTAATCGAAATCAAAACCCAAGCCATCCATTCTTGATTTTGCAATTTTTGCTTTGCCGTCTGTATTCAGTTCCATCAGGATTCGGTAGTTTTTGCGAAGTTTGTTATTCACATTCCGCATCAGATTGGTGGAATCTTTATTCTGCTTATTATTGTAGGCGTTGCGACAGGCATCGTTGCAGAATTTTTTATCAGACCTCCCGATAATTTTTTCGCCACATTCAAGACATTCCATGTTTTTTATTTTTTCATTTTGTGGGTGTGTTCGTGTTTTTTTCTTAAAAGCCGTTTGAATCTGCTATGGGAAGGGTAGCTTCTGTTCGGCGTCATATTATTGAATAAAAGGGCAGCAAGAAGAAGAATGATACAGCCTGATAAAACAGGAGAAAGTACATACCAGTAGCCTAATTCAGGAATCTTTCCCACAGAGCTCACCGCAATCAGAGCTGTAGCGCCTCCGGGTGGATGAAGGGTTTTGGTATACTGCATCAGTACAATAGAAAATGCCACGGCCAGTGGGGCAGAAAGCCAGATAATATCGGGAACGATTTTATAAACGGTAACGCCGACAATAGCTGAAAGCACATGGCCTCCCACAAGATTCCTGGGCTGAGCCAATGGACTCTGAATTGCACCATAGATCAGAACACTCGAGGCCCCGAAAGATCCGATCAGGAATATATTCTCAGTAGCGGAAACAGCATGGGACTGGATGAAAGCAATGAGTCCAATACCTACAAATGCTCCCAGAAAGGACCAGAAATGTTCTTTATAATCAACCAGAGTTTCTTTGTAGATCACGTATTTTGATACTCTGAATGTTCTTTTGATCGTCTTCTTCATTAATCTTCTTTATTTTTTATGAGTTGAATTAAATTCTTTACGAAAGCCACATATTCTTCATCATCCGTTTCTGCATTTCCGACACAATAGATGTTTTCTTCCAAAAAATAAGGCTTAAATCCCTGAATATTGGTTAATTTTTCATGCCCCTTTCCGGTAATGATGGCAAGGTCAAGTCCTGCTACGGCAGCTGTTTCGGAAAGACTTACAGGAATAAAATCAGTATGTCCGTCCAGATAAAAAAGTCCGTAATTTCCAAGCTTCTTTAAAGCGAGAGCAGTTCCTATCAAAATACTGCAGTCGCCACCAAGCATAATATTGAATGAGTCTTTTGTATGATTTTTTAAGATAGAATCAGCCTGTTTTTTGGCATATTCAATAATGCCCGCAGCATTTAAAACACCTGACTCCTGATCAATTTCCATCGAATAATCTGGCGCATCCAGTCTGAAAATATTTTTAGGGTTGATTTCTTTGTGAAAATCAAATTTTCTGAGCCAGTCGGGGAGCTTTCTGACACCGGGCTCGGTTTCGTGTTCTTTTTTCTTTAATCCCAAATTGAGAGGAAACTCAAAAATATTGATGTCCCTTTTCATAAATGATATTTGTTCAAAGGTACGGAATTATCCGTTTGAAAACGGGTAAAGTTCTACACAAGGCCTTTTTTTGAATGTTTGTTTACCTACACTGTGATGAGAATAATTAAAGAAAATGATCATATTATTTGAAAATTTTAATCGATGGAAGCAGATCATAAATTTTAACCTCCGAATTAAGGAATAGTCACAATTTTTTTCCAGTTAAAAATAAATAAATTTTATCAAAAAAGGTTGATTTCAACACCATGCCTAATGGAGTAAATCTTTACAAATCAGAAAGAATATTAATCGACAACAAACGGATACAAATGAATTTAAATAGTTTATAACCGACTAAGCTACTGTGCTGTGACCATCTTTGCAACAGAGATTTGAGAAAGACAGTGAACGTCTCTTATCTGAATTATTAATCTTAAAAATTTTAAAGCTATGTCACTAAGAAACAAAGTAACATTAATTGGTTACACAGGAAAAGAAGTTGAAATCGTAAACTTCGAAAATGGAAACGTAAAAGCAAGTGTGTCTCTAGCCACCAGCGATCATTACACCAACGCAAAAGGTGAAAAAGTAGAAGAAACACAATGGCACAATCTGATTGCCTTTGGAAAAACAGCTGAGATCCTTCAGAAATACGTCCCTAAGGGAAAAGAAATTGCTATTGAAGGAAAGCTTACTTACAGATCTTACGATGATAAAGATGGTGTGAAACGATATATTACGGAGATCAGAATCGATGAGATTCTACTGCTGGGAAGTAAATAATTTTAAAAACACAGATGATGAAAGTAAAAGTTTTTAAAATCAGACTTCCTGAAGAATTTCTCTATAAAGATCAAAGAATGCTTGATGACTTCCTGGAAGTGAACGAAATTATAAAAGTGGAAACCGCTTTTGTAAATGATGAAAGTTATTGGTCCGTGGTCCTGTATTTTGAAGAGGTGAAAACCACTAAAAGTGTTGTGAAGGAGCCCAAAGCAGTTAAATACTCTGCAGATAATGATGTCTTAAACTCAGATGAAGAAAAAATTTTAGATGCCCTGAAATACTGGAGATCAGAGAAGGCGAAAGAACAGAATCTCCCCACTTATTTTATCGCGAGCAATAAAGAACTGATGTCTGTGGCCAAGTATAAGCCTGTGAAAAAAGAAGAACTGCTTGAAATCAAAGGTTTCGGAAAACATAAGATTGAAAACTATGGTGAAGAGATTTTAGAAATCCTTGAAAGCGTCTGATTTTTCGGACTTAGTAATGATCATGCATTATGGGCTGGGGAAGATTTTTTCCTCAGCTTTTTTATGTTTCGGAAAAGTCCTTTCAATTCCTTATTTTTGCACTGCTTATCTATTCGACCCAGACTTAACAATAGCTTTTATGTGTAATATTTGATAAGTTACACATTAAAAACAAGGAAGAATGAAAATCAAAGATTTTCAAAAACTTAACTGAAACTAAGGTGTTTTACCTTTGTGTCTTTTGTAGTTTAAACCTTTGTGTCGTTTAAGCATGTTTAATTATTAATATCATTTATCAATTATAAAATGAAACCAAGTTTAGCAAAAGGAACGAGAGATTTTACAGCACAGGAAGTGTCCAGAAGAAAATATATCATCAATATATTGCAGAATAATTTTGAATTATTCGGATTTCAGCCCTTGGAGACTCCAAGCTTTGAAAATCTTTCTACGTTGACAGGAAAGTACGGCGAAGAAGGTGACCGACTGATTTTTAAGATTTTAAATTCAGGAGAGTATGCTTCAAAAGTAAATCAGGAAGACTGGGATAATAAAAACCATCAGAAACTAATCTCCCAAATTTCAGACAAAGCCCTTCGCTATGACCTTACTGTACCTTTTGCAAGATTTGTAGCGATGAATCATGGGAAACTTACATTTCCTTATAAGCGTTACCAAATCCAGCCGGTTTGGAGAGCAGACCGTCCGCAGAAAGGAAGATTCAGAGAGTTTTACCAATGTGATGCAGATGTAGTGGGAAGTGAAAGCCTTTTACAGGAAGTAGATCTGGTTCAGCTGTATCTGAAGTCGTTTGCTGATCTGAAAATTCCTGTTACCATTCATATGAACAACAGAAAGATCCTTTCCGGTCTTGCAGAATATGCGGGTATCACGGATAAACTGATTGAATTTACTGTTGCTTTGGACAAACTTGATAAGATCGGGAAAGAGGGTGTTGTGAAGGAGCTATTGGAAAGAGAGATTTCTCAGGAATCTATTGATAAACTGGAATTCTTATTTAATCAGTCAGATGATGCATTGGAAAACCTTCTTCAGCTTAAGGAGAAATTTGCAGACAGCGAAATTGGATTGAAGGGAGTGGAAGAACTGGAATTTGTTTTGACACAATCTCTGAATCTTGGCGTAGATATGCAGAATCTTGTATTCAATATTACGCTGGCCAGAGGTTTAGATTATTATACCGGAGCTATTTTCGAAGTGAAAGCAGATGAAGTGGCGATGGGCTCTATCGGCGGAGGCGGGAGATATGACAACCTTACAGAAGTCTTCGGCGTAAAAAACATTCCGGGAATAGGAATCTCGTTTGGATTGGACAGAGTGTATCTGGTGATGGAAGAGCTTAACCTTTTCCCTGAAGAAGCTACCACTCAGGTAGAATATCTGTTTGCTAATTTCGGAGGAGAAGGAATTGTAGAAGCTTTAAAACTGATTATGCAGTTAAGAGAAAAAGGAGTTTCCGCTGAACTTTACCCTGAAAATGCAAAACTGAACAAGCAGTTTACCTATGCTGAAAAGAAAGGAATTAAAAACCTGGTTTTCTTAGGAGAAGAAGAAATTAAAAACGGAACGGTTACTTTCAAAGATCTTACAGCCGGAGAGCAGAAAACACTTTCTCTAGAAGAATTTTTAAGTCTGTAAAAAGTTTTCAAGAGAACAAAGATCCTGTTACAGAAGTTTATTCGGGCATTCAAAAGCTTAGTTTAACCTTCTGTAACAGGATTTTTTTGTGAAAGTAAAATGATTATTTATTAGTTTTTTCATGATTTCTTTAAGGTGTCTTCTATGAAATAAACTTTTTGAAATATTTTTACTTTCGAAAAGAAAAAATAATTACATTTGTTTCAATCTTATATGTATGAACATACCTACAAAGAATTTCACCATTGACCATAAAAGTAAACTGCCGCTTCATGTACAGGTAGAAGAGCTTTTTCGCAAGCTTATTAAAATAGAACCTTTCAGTAAAGGTGCTCTGCTTCCCAAAGAAGTAGATCTGGCTAACCTTTGGAGTGTTTCCCGGAATACGATCCGCCAGGCAACGAATAAGCTGGAGCATGAAGGCCTTATTGTCCGTAAAAAAGGGATCGGGACCCGCGTTGCAGAGAAGAAAAGTTTGGTTACGGGTCTGGACCACTGGTATAGTTTTACGAGGGAAATGCAGGAAAAAGGGATTGAAGTTATCAATCTTTTGCTAAAAACTGAAATTGAAACTCCTGGTGAAACGGTATGTAATTTTTTCAATGTAACTCCGGATAAAAAGTTATTTAAACTATCAAAGTTAAAAGGAGAAAACTCTGATGAACCTATTGTTTATTTTGAAAGCTACTTTCATCCGCGAATCGGTATCAGCAAAGAAGATGACTTTAATATTCCTTTATACACGATGCTGCAGGAACGTTATGGAGTAGTGGTACACCAGTCCAGAGAAAATATCAGCGCCAGTAATGCAGGAACCGTGATAGGGAAAAAATTAAAAGTACCAGCATCTTTCCCCATTCTGAAACGCGAACGTTTTGTGTATGATATCAATGGAAAACCGGTAGAATACAATATCGGGTATTACAGATCAGATAAATTCACTTACAGCATAGACATTACAAAATCTTCTGAAATTTAAAACATTTTCAGATTTATATATGTTCAAACATTCTTACATGAATTTTAAAAATATAAAGCTTATGCATAAAAGACATTTTACTTTATTAGTGTTTATTCTCCTGTCGGGTCATTTGGTTTACGGACAGAAAAAAGTCCCTTATTTTGGGAATATAGAAACCGTCAATGGTTATGCCCGGGAAATAAGTGGTGAAAATATCAGCTATTTTTCTGCATTTCCCGATTATGCCAATCAGGCATTACTGACCCGTACTACAGATGGTGCTAAAGTTATTGAATGGGAAACTGATGCGGTACCCGGAAAAGTGTCAGGTCCATATATTTATTTCAGCTGGCTGGTCTCTCATTCTTCCGGAACCAGTGGAGGGATAAGGCATTTCGATCTTTCTGTTAATGGAGAAAAGGCGCTTACCCTTACTACTTATCCCGGAAACCAGCGTAAGAACTGGATTTCTAAAGCATCCGACAGTACAGCTTTTGTATTTCATCAGACGAAAACAGACGGACTCAAAGATTCTTATGGAATTGCTTATTTAAGAATACCCGTAAAAAAAGTGACTCCCGGTAAACCACTTCGACTGAAAATGACTGGTCAGGCACAAAACAGCAGAGACTGGTTTATGACCTATAAATTTACTTTTCAGGAAAAAATGGATGCAGATATGACTCCCTTTATTCTCAAAGATGGTAAAAGAGTGATCAATCTTACCACCCTGCATTTTGGAAAACAACAAAAGATAACGGCCAAAATCAACAACAAAGAAACCTTTTCCTTTAGCATGGAAGATGGTATGAAAAGCTTTGAAATACCTGTTTCTGTTTCAGAGAAGGAAAATTCATTATTGATAACTGTAACTACAGACAATAAAGAGATTTACCGAAAAATACTTCCCATTGAAGCTGTAGTTCCCCGTACGCTGTATTTTATTCATCATTCCCATACGGATGTAGGATATTCTCATTTGCAGGCAGAAGTGGCGAAAATTCATACTCAAAATATCTATGATGCCCTCAAAATGATTGAAGAAACCCGCAATCTGTCTGAAGAAGCCCGTTTTAAATGGAATGTAGAAGCGCTTTGGGATGTAGAGAATTTTATGCAAAAAGCGACTCCTCAGGAAATACAGTCATTTGTAAAAGCCGTAAAAGAAAGTAATATCGGCCTTTCTGCGATGTATGCCAATATTCTGACAGGACTGAGTCAGCCTGAAGAATTATTCCATTATACCGAATATGCACAAAAACTGGAAAAAGAATATGGCCTTTCTATTAAAAGCGCAATGATGTCTGATGTTCCGGGATTTGCATGGTCTTTGGTACCGGCATTAACTTCTTCCGGGGTAAAATATTTTTCAAGCGGGCCGAATTATCTGGGTAAGAGCAATCCTTATCTGGGAGACCGCGTGGGAAATTTTGTGAAAAACTGGGGCGATCGCCCGGTATGGTGGCAGTCACCCGCCGGTAAAGACAAAATATTATTCTGGACTGCGGGCAGAGGATACTCTTCATGGCATGGAACCCATCCGGGTGATGTCTTTGAAAGCGGGAAGAAAAAAATTGCCGAATATCTTGATGACCTTACGAAAACCCAATACCCTTACGATATGGTACAGTGGCGCTACAATATAGTAGCTGATAACGGGCCTATTGATACGTCTGTGTCAAAATTTGTAGAAGAGTGGAACCAAAAATATACTTCCCCGAAAATCATTCTAAGTACCAATGAAAAAATGTTTGAAACATTTGAAAAGAAATATGGTGATCAGATTCCTGTGGTAAAAGGAGATATAAGTCCTTATTGGGAAGACGGAGCAATGTCTACAGCTAAAGAGGAAGGTGTCAACAGAAACAGCAGTTTAAAACTTCAACAACTGACAACCCTTTATTCTATTCTGAATCCGGATCTCTATAATCGTGATACATTCTATGAAGCCTGGAAAAATGTCATTCTTTTTCACGAACATACCTGGGGAGCATTCAATAGTATTACGGCTCCGGATCTTCCGTTCGTGACTGATCAGTGGAAGGTGAAAAAACAATTTTCTACTGATGGAAATACACTGGCCAACAAACTGGAAGAAGATTTATTAAAACCAATCATCAGTTCCGAATCAAAAACGATAGCCGTTTTCAATACCTCATCCTGGAAACGCAGCGGGACTGTCGTTATTAAAAACAAAGTAGATGGAAACGGTTTGGTAGATGCTTCAGGTAATAAAATTCCGATACAGAAGCTTAATGATGGGACGGTAGCATTTGTGGCGAATGATGTTCCTGCTTTAGGATATACATTGTACAAAGTGATTAAAGATGCAGTAAAAGTAAAGAATTCCTTTTCGATTTCGGATCATCAGATTTCTAATGGAAAAGTGACAGTAGCATGGGATGCAAAGACTGGAAGTATCACGCAGATTAAAGACAATAGTGAATTGAACCATGCCGGAAGTTTTAATCAGCAGGGAATCAACAGCTATTGGTATGTACCCGGATCGGATCCTAAGGAAGCTTTATCCAATTCAGCTGTTAAAGTAAAGATTCTGGAAAATGGTCCCTTGGTGGCTAAAGTCTCCTTATTATCAGAAGCTCCGGGAGCCAACAGCCTTGAACGTATCATTACTTTGTTTTCAGATACCAATGAAATTTCCCTGGAAAATATTGTAGATAAAAAGCCTGTCCGTACCAAAGAATCTGTGCATTTTGGATTTCCTTTTAATGCAGGATTTAAAGATGTAACGGTAGATGCAGGCTATGGAATCATGAAATACCTCACCGACCAGCTTCCGGGATCCAATATGGATTATTGGTACAGCCGCCGTTGGGTGGATGCCTCTTCAGGAAAAAAAGGAATCCAATGGTTGATGTTGGAAACTCCATTAACTGAAGCGTCCGAAATGATAGACGAAAGAATGGTCATAGACAACAGCCATAAAAAATGGAAAGATAAAGGAATTCCGGGTACAACCAACTGGTTCAGCTACGCTATGAATAATTATTGGCATACCAATTATAAAGCTGATCAGGATGGCCCGGTGCATTATCACTATGCGCTTCGTCCCCATGATGGTTTTAATGCGGTGGAGAATGAAAAATCAGCGGCAGCATTTACTCAGCCTTTTATAGCAGTTCCTGTAAATGAAAAATTACCTGCAGGAGGAAGCCTGTTTCAAATGAGTAACGATAAAATTGTCGTGACCACGATCACACCGGACAAGGATCATAGCTTTGTGATCAGGCTTTATAATTCTGATGAAAAAGAACAGTCCACTGCTTTGCTGTGGGGAAAATTGAAGCCTAAAAAATTGATCAGTATGAAAACCGGAAAAGCTTTTTCTACTGATGAAAAAATGACGATTGCGGGAATGGACGTTGTAGAAATAAAAGTTTTGCCTTAAGCTATGTCAAAATCAGTGATTGCAATCGACATGGGCGGAACCATGATCAAAATAGGGATTGTAAAAGAAGACATCATACTGTCCTCAACGTCCATCAGTGCTGATTCCAGGAACGGTCTCAGACAAAGACTGCCTTACATAGAACAGACTGTAAAAGATTTGCTGGCTCAGCAAGGACTTTCCAGTAAAGACATTGCAGGTTTGGGAATCGCTTCTCCGGGCATTATCGATAGTAAACAGAAGAAAATACTTTCCATTGATAAAAAATTTGGGGATGCTCCGGATATTGATCTCGAGGAATGGTGCAGACAGACTTTCGAGCTTCCTTTTTGTATTGAAAATGATGCCCGCGCAGCATTATTGGGAGAATGGAAATATGGCAAAGCAAAAGACATGGATAATGTTGTTTTAATGAGCCTGGGTACAGGAGTAGGGAGTGCTGCTGTGATAGAAGGTCAGCTGCTTAAAGGCAAGCATTTTACTGCCGGAATACTAGGCGGACATTTTGTGATCAACTACAAAGGAACAGTCTGCAACTGTGGTAATAAAGGATGTGTAGAAACAGAAGCTTCAACCTGGAAACTCAACTCACATTCAGATAATACAGATGTTGAATTGTCACTGTCGGACTATAAAACGGTCTTTCAGCTAGCAGAACAAGGTGATTCTGCTGCACTGGCCATACGTGATCAGAGTTTAGACGTTTGGGCAGCGTGCGCTATTAATCTTATTCACGCCTATGATCCCGAAATACTTATCCTTACAGGAGGCATCATGGGAAGCGGGTCTCATATTATACCGTATATCAGGAAACAGACAGAACAACATGCCTGGACGCCATGGGGAAAGGTGAAAGTTGAAGCCGCTGCTTTTCCTTCCTCAGCTGCCTTGTACGGGATGAGCTATCTTGTCAAGAGCCAGAATAAGTGAAATTAAATTAATGAAATCGAATAATAATGAAATCGAATTACAACAAATTTCCCGTTACACCCGTAAAAGGCCATAGCTGTATTGCAGGCTGGAAAAATATCATCAGTCAATTAGATCAGGATTCACCGAAGATCATTGCTATTGAATGCTATCCGGGTGTTTTTGTGGAAGAAATTATAGCCGAAATAAAGGAACTTTTAAATCCGGATTTGATTATCAATACCTCCGATGCTATGAAGTCCGAAGCAGAAATCAGCGCATTGGTGCAGCCTTATGTCACGGATGATCCCGTGTTTGGATACATGACGTCTCTTGAACTGGAAGATTATTTTGATGAGGTAAAAATTGAAAAACTTAAGACAAAGATAAATTCTGCAAATGGCCGCGTTATCATCGTAGGCCCGGGAGCACTTTTATTGGACAGCCGGCCCCAATTGATCCTCTATGCAGATATGCCCCGCTGGGAAATACAGATGCGTTATCGAAACAATACGGCGTGTAATCTGGGAAAAACAAACTATACAGACTCTTTTGCTTATCAGTATAAACATGCCTATTTTGTAGACTGGCGTGTTTGTGACCGGTACAAAAAAAGAATACTGGAAAGTTGCCATTTTATGCTTGATACTACAAAGCCTCATCAGCCCAGAATGATCAGTGTACAGGCGTTGTATGATGCCTTAAAACAAATTGTAAATTCACCGTTCAGAGTTGTTCCTTTTTTTGATCCGGGTCCATGGGGCGGGCAGTGGCTGAAGGAAGTCTGTGATCTCGACAGAAATGCTACTAATTACGCCTGGGGATTTGACTGCGTTCCCGAAGAAAACAGTCTGCTCTTAGAATTCGGGGATGAGGTTGTAGAGATCCCATCGATAAATCTGGTGTTTCTTCAGCCTGAAGCCTTATTGGGGAAACAGGTATATGAAGGCTTTGGAGATGAATTTCCCATCCGCTTCGACTTTCTGGATACGATGGAAGGGGGGAATCTGAGTCTTCAGGTACATCCGTTGAAGGAGTATATAAAGGAAAAATTCGGAATGATATACACACAGGATGAAAGCTACTATATGCTGGACGCTGGAGAAAATGCTTTTGTCTACCTTGGGCTGAAAGAAAATATAAGCCCTGAACATATGATGAATGATCTGGAAGAAGCCCAACAAGGGAATACTTCTTTTCATGCAGATCGATATGTACAGAAATGGCCTGTCCGCAAACATGATCATGTGTCTATTCCTGCGGGAACAGTTCACTGTTCGGGAGCGAATTCTGTGGTTCTGGAAATAAGTGCTACGCCTTATATTTTTACCTTTAAACTCTGGGACTGGGAACGTATGGGACTGGATGGAAAACCAAGACCCATATCTCTGGAACACGGTAAAAAAAATATACATTGGAACCGTGATACGTCATGGACTCAAGAAAATATACTGAATCTCACAGTGCCTGTCGCAGAAGGTGACGGATGGAGAGAAGAACGAACCGGCCTGGATGCATTGTCATTCATTGAGACCAGACGGCACTGGTTCAGTAAAAAAGTCGTTCATCATACGGAAGGGATTGTTAATGTTTTAAATCTGGTTGAAGGGCGGCAAGTCATTGTAGAAAGTCCGGATGAAAGGTTTGAACCTTACATCATCCATTATGCAGAAACCTTTATCATACCGGCGTCTATAGGAGCTTATACCATTACGCCTTACGGTGAAAGTGAAGGAAAAGAATGTGTCACGATAAAAGCATCCATCCGTCTGGATAGGATGAAAGAAAAAATCTTAAAATAATGAGTATGCAGCAGACTGAAAATTCTCACATTATTTATAAAGCTGTCCTGGTAGCATCGGTGGGCGGCCTATTATTCGGGTATGATACTGCAGTGATTTCCGGATCTATCGGTTTTATGCGGACTTATTATCACTTGTCTGATGCTATGACGGGCTGGACAGCTTCATGTGCGCTGCTGGGATGTCTTGTCGGAGCTATGTATTCAGGAATGCTGAGTGACCGGATAGGGCGGAAAAAAGTGTTGATGATTTCTGCATTGCTGTTTACCATTTCTTCTGTCGGAACGGCTTGGGCTCCAAGTCTCTGGATTTTTGTCGTGTTCCGTATTGTGGGTGGGATGGGAATTGGTATCGCATCCATCCTGTCCCCGATGTATATTTCAGAAATGGCACCTGCTGCTATACGGGGTCGTTTGGTTTCCATTTTTCAGCTGGGGATAGTAACCGGTATTCTGGTTATTTATTTCGTGAATGCATACATCGCCAGTATTTATGATGAAAGCTGGAATGTTTCTCACGGTTGGAGATGGATGTTTGGTTCAGGCGTTATTCCTTCATTAATCTTTATTTTATTGCTCTTTACTGTTCCGGAAAGTCCAAGGTGGCTGGCCGAAAAAAAAGAATACACAAAAGCTTTGTCGATACTGAATCTCATTCATGGAGAAAAGAAAGGAGCTGTAGAACTCGATTCTATAAAAGCGTCATTAAAAGATGCACTTCCTTTTTCATGGTCCCATCTCAAAGATTCAAAACTGAAAAAAACCCTTGCCATAGGTATTATGCTGACGATATTTTCACAGATTACAGGGATCAATGCCATTATGTATTATGCTCCTGAGATATTCAAATCGACAGGTGTGGGTTCAGGATTTGCGCTGATGCAGACTATTATTGTTGGCGTTATCAATGTCATATTTACCTTTGTGGCTATAAAATATGTAGATCACTGGGGACGGAAAACGCTATTGATATATGGGATTGCAGGGATGATTATTTGCCTGGGTATCGTAGGCATTGCTTTTTTTATGCATTTACAGGGATATCTCATTCTTATGGCGATACTTGGATACATTGCCAGTTTTGCGATGTCACTGGGGCCGCTTACTTTTGTTGTTATTTCTGAGATATTTCCTAACAGAGCCCGCGGAACCGCTATGTCTATAGCCACTTTCTGTCTCTGGCTTGCCGTTTTTGCCGTTTCGCAGACTTTCCCTGTGCTGATGGGATCTTTGGGGCCGGCTTATACATTCTGGTTATACATGGCTGCTGCTTTCATGGCGTTAATCTTTGTATGGAAAAAAGTTCCGGAAACCAAAGGGAAAACATTGGAGGAGATCGAAGAAGGGTGGACTCAAAAATAAAAACTACTGTCGGAAATTAAATAATTTTTTCATCATAATGTATGATCTGTAAAAAACAGGCCTGCTTTGCATCAGAAGCAGGCTTCTTATTTCATAGTATTTTTTAAGACAAAAAGGAATTGCTTTTTGTTTTTAATATTTACTTTCATTCCAGTGAGCATGAATCCAATTTCGGATATTCAACTGACTGTGCAGGTCTGAAGGAACTTCATTCCTTATCATTCTTTCAATTTTTATGGCTGAGGATTTGTTTTTTAAACTCCAGATATCACTGAGCTTATTGATGAAATAGAGAATTTCATAGCCTTCTTTTCTGTTTAATAAAGTGCTGTCGGGTTCACCCGTTACTTTTGGATCGTCAGGATCTATAGCACTCCAGGAATAATCTGTAAAATAAAGATCTGCTTTTGTAATTAATGACATGATAATAATTTTATTCAAAAATAATTAGGTGGAAAATAACAGCCTTATGGTTTTCCGTATTTTAAAAAAAATTAAATTTGTAATATGTCCCATTGATAAAAAACGAATAATGAGCGAAAAATCAAGACTTGATCAAATAAAAGATGAGCTGGAAACCTTAGATATCAATCCTACCATTTTTGCCAGAAAAGAAATTCACGCATTGCCGGAAGTGCTTTCGGAGAATGAAAAACTGGTGTATCTGATTGAGGGGAGAAATAAACTGACCAATCACCACATTATTTTGGTGGCCACAGAAAGAAGATTGATTTTTGTGGATAAAGAATTCATGTATGGGCTGAAAGTAGAAGATTTTTCCTATGATAAAGTCAGTTCCATACAATATGAAAAGTCATTGATGCTGGCTTCCATAGACATTCATATCTCGGATAATGTTCTCGAGATCGATAATGTAGGGAAATATTATGCAGAACTGTTTTGTGAAAAGGTAAGAGACTTCATGGCCCGTCCTAAAGAATATTTCCAGAATAAATCTGAGCCAACCATTTTAGATCAATTGGAGCAGTTAGGAAGAATCAGGGAGAGTGGCGTTCTGACTGAAGAAGAATTTGAGTTGCAGAAGAAAAAACTGATGGAAAGATTGTAATATTGTCTTTAATTTAAACCCAAATTTGTAATTTGGGTTAATGCAAATTTTGTTGAACATTAATCTTTAAACTATTAAACATAAAACCAAATGAACACTGAATGCGCTTTATGCGGAACTCCGCTTACCTCCATGGATACAATTTTAGGAGAAAATAAACTTTCCGATGGCGGAATTCTATGCAATAAATGCCTGAACAAAGCCACCAATATCAATACGGATCTTGTATCAAACCTAGCCAGTTACAGCATTGCACAGATAAGAAGCATGGTCCTGAATGAAGGAACTGAACAGGAAATGGCCATAGAAACTAACCCATTTGAAACCATACAGATAGCACAGCCGAGAATTGTTGAAACTCCATCTCAAAGTATTCAGTTTACCTATACACCGGATGAACCCAGCAGGTTGGACGAAATCAAGGATCAGATCGTAGCGACGGGTGCTAAGCTTAGTCTTTTTGTGGACAGCGAGGTAGAAGAGCTGGTGAATGTTCTTGATGAAAACGAAAAACTTATTGCCATTGCAGAAGGAAAGTATCTTCATAATAATCTGGAGGGAATTGTGGTTTCCACAGAGAGAAGAATTATTTTCGTTGATAAAAAGTTTTTCGGAGGTGTTTTTGAAAATGAGTTCCCGCTTCACAAAGTAAGTTCCGTACAGCATGATACAAGTCTGATGTCTTCAACTTTAAAGGTTTTTACACCCGGTTTCACTGCTGAGTTTAAGCTGTATATAAAAAGCGCAGCAAGGAACTTCCACGATGCTGTAAAGGATTATGTCGGCCGTTCCGAAGATCAGATCAGAATACAGCAGATGCAGGCAAAACAACAACAACAACAACAACAACAACAACAACAACAGCAACAATTCGTACAGCAACCGCCTAAATTCCAGCAGAATTCTGAGCAAAAAGAAGCCCCTTCACTGATATTTGAACAGCTTGAAAGATTGGGAAAACTTCGGGAAATGGGAGTTTTGACAGAAGAAGAATTTGCAGAACAGAAGAAAAAACTTCTGGCCAAACTTTAAAAAAAAGATCATACAATGAGCAATATCTGTGCATTATGCAGTGCTGAACTGACGTCAATAGACACGCTTCTCGGCGAAAATAAACTTTCGGATGGCGGAAATCTCTGCAACAAATGTCTGGATAAGGTCAGCAGTACCCATCAGGAACTTCTGTACAATCTCAATACATTCAGCATCAGGGATATTAAAAGCCTTGTGGAAACAGGTGAAATACAGCCGGAAATACCTGAACAACCCCAAGAAAATAAAATAGAAAGTATGGTGGTTTTTGCCTCTGATGAAATGTCCCGCGATCTTTACAAAAGAAGACTGAAAGAAATAAAATACCAATTGGAGCAGGTAGGTGCCAATCTCTCCATGTTTGCAAAAGGCGAAATCAAAGAACTGCCCCACATACTTGCCGTAGATGAGGTTATTCTTGCCGCCACCGATGCTCAGTTTATAAGGACTGTAGATGCAGGAATGCTGCTGGTAACTCCAAAAAGGATCGTTTCCGTATCAAAGGCTATGTTTGCCCCGGTAAAAGTAAATCAGTATCCAAACGAAACCATCAACGAAGTAAGTTTTGTCAGTAATTCCATTTCTCCGGTTATAAAACTGCATACAGATAATAAAATCGTTGAGTTCGAATGTTTCTGTGACAGATTAGATGGAGAGCGTTTTTACGACTTCATCAGCAAAATTTATAATCAAAATAAAGCAGCAAAACAGACGCCGGAAACAAAAGAAGTTGCATCCAATCTTATTTTTGAACAGCTTGAAAAACTGGGGAAACTGAGGGAAAATGGAATCCTCACAGAACTGGAATTTGCAGAACAGAAAAAGAAACTGCTCGATCAGCTTTCATAAATAATTTAAGCATGGCAGGCAATGTATCTGATGATATCCTGGAAAAGTGGTTGAAAGCATGGTCTCTGTCGAGGAAACTCCCTCTTCCGGTAAGATACCACTCGGGTTTTAAAGTAGAAGTAGGAGAGGAAAGGCAGAAAATAAGATATGTTTTTTCTGAGCTGAATGATGATTTTGTCGATCTTTCAAAGCAGATCAATGAACCCTGGGTCTATCTCAAAGTTTGCGCTTCTCCTGACGAAGTGAAAAACGTTGTCCCTGAAAAGTGGGTAATCCAGCCACCCGGATATATGATGTCTTGTTTCGGACCTATGAAGGCTACAGCTAAAGGTTTGTGTAAAGGTTACCGGATTGAGTATGAACAATATAATTCCACGGAAGTCATTAGAATCATTGCAGAAAACGGTGAACTGGCTTCTATAGGTCGGGTTGTTATAGTGGATGATCTTGCTGTTTACGACAGGATTATAACAGAAGAAAAACACCAGAGAAAAGGTCTCGCTACTTTCCTGATGCAGGAACTTGAAAAAACAGCATTATCAAAAGGGATATCAAATAATTTTTTAGTAGCTACCGGAGCGGGGAAAAGTCTCTATCAATCAATTGGATGGCAGCTTTACAGTCCTTATACATCCATCGTTATTCCTAATGTTTAATTTTTAAGGTGTAAAGTTAACCTTAATAAATCCCCATAATAAGATTTAAAAACATTGGTATATTTGTTTAAAATAATAAAACCATGGAAAATTACCTCGAAATCAATAAAAATTCCTGGAATGCCAAAGTAGATCCGCATTTGAAATCGGATTTCTATTTTGTAGATGAATTTTTAAAAGGAAGAACTTCTCTTAACTCCATAGAACTGGAGCTTTTGGGTGATATAAAAGGAAAAAGTGTTCTGCATCTCCAGTGTCATTTCGGACAGGATTCTATTTCGCTTTCTAGAATGGGCGCGGATGTTACCGGAATCGATCTTTCGGATAAGGCTATTGAGGCTGGGAAAGATCTTGCACAACAATGCGGGACCAATACAAAATTCATTTGCTCGGATGTTTACAGTCTTCCGGATATTCTGGACCAGAAGTTTGATATCGTGTATACTAGTTACGGAACCATAGGCTGGCTCCCTGATCTGGATCAATGGGCTGGTGTGATCAGTCATTTTCTAAAACCTGATGGGAAATTTGTCATGGCAGAATTCCATCCGGCAGTCTGGATGTTTGACGATGATTTTACCAAAGTAGCCTATAACTATTTTAATGAAAAGCCTATCGTAGAAACCTTTGAAGGAACCTACGCTGACAGATCTGCGGATATCGTTCAGGAATATGTGATGTGGAACCATTCTCTGGGTGAAGTTCTTCAGAATTTGATTAACCATAAAATAGAGCTGGAAATCTTTCAGGAGCATGACTGGTCACCTTATCCGTGTTTTAGCCATGTGGATGAATTTGAAAGAGGAAAATGGAGAATTGCACACATAGGAAATAAAATCCCGATGGTGTATAGCTTAAGAGGAAGGCAGAAGTAAATTTAAAAGAGGGAAGCTGGAAGTTGTTATTGGTCAATGGGTTTAACTTCAATCCCAAAAAAGCGAAGTTTTTAAAAATAGGAATAGTATGGATGACTGCTAGGAATGACCTAGGAAGCTGTAACGTTAAGAAAATGAATTCTTTGAACGTTAAAAAAACGCTATTGTTTGAGTGCGTGACAAAATTTGATTCTTAACATCGATTGTTACCGCAGGAGTTTAGAGTTTTTAGAGAATAGATTTCATTTTTAGTGAAAGTTTCCAGTCTTGAATTTTTCGTTCTTTTGTTTTAAGACAAAAGGACCTATAAAACATAAGATTATAGAAAATATTCTTCAGTTTGTAAAATAAAAAAGTCATCGTAATCCTGAGACTACGATGACTTTCTATATATGAATGTTAAAAAAACTAATCTGCTCTTAGCTTAAAGAATCTTCTGCTTTTGTTTTAGCTTCATCTACTTTGTTCTGAACCTGAGACGCAACGTCATTGGCTTTGTTTTTTACATCATTTCCCCATTTGTTCAGATTGTCCTTAGCTGTATTGATTTTATCTTTTACAGCCTGCTTCTCTTCAGGTGTAGAATTTTTGTATTTCCAATATGCCAAAGCACCAATTCCTAATAAAGCTAATAAACCTTTTGTCTTGTTTCCCATGATTTCTATTTTTAAGTGTTGTATTAAAATTTGTTATTACTAAACATGTAAAATACGTGCCAAAAAAATAAATCAGATGATAAAAAAATGTTAAAATTATTGGAAGACCTCAAAACTTTCGCCATCAAAACTGGCAAAGACCATCGTAGGATAAGAATCCTGATGATAGATATTTCCATCTTTGTCTATGGCAATGGCACCTGCGAATCCGTCAATCACCTTAAGTTCCTCAAAAGTCTTGGTAAAGGCTTGTTCAAGAGTCATTCCGTCGGTAGCTCTTGTGACGATCTTTGCGGCAGTCGCATTGCTTACAATATCTTCTCCAACACCGGTACAGCTTACAGCACAAACTGAATTGGCATAATTTCCTGCGACAGTAGCCGAATCTGAAATCCTTCCCGGAATTTCAAAACCTTTTCCTCCGGTAGAGGTTGCTACAGCCAGTTTTCCGTCCTTATCAAGAGCAACGCAGCCTACAGTTCCTTTTCCGCCATTATTCAGTTTAGCTTCATATTCGCTTCTTCTCTGAGGAATTTCAGTAGAAAAGTTTTCAAAACCATGTTCGGATGCGTAGATTTTAGCACCATTTCCGCCGAGAACCCTGTCATCTTCATGGATGAGTTCTTTGGCTACAAAAACAGGATTTTTTACTTCCTGAAGATTGATCACACCGCTTAATTTCTGCGTTTGTCCATCCATAATGGCAGCACTCATACGGATCACCCCATCACTTTGTATCTGGGAACCAATGCCTGCATTATAAAGAGGATCATCTTCCAGAAGAGAAACAGCATAAGCCACCGTATCAAATGCAGAATGCGTCTGAAGATAATCAAAGGCTTTCTGAGCGATCTGTTTTAAAGAATTTTGTTTGGCTGTCTTTACTTCATGGCTTTGGTCGCTTTCAGAGAAAAAACCGCCGTGGATGATTATTTTCATATGTTATAGGTGTCAATTGTGGAAATCAATTGTCAAGATAAAGTTAAAAAATTTTAGCTGATGAAATTCACAATTCACCATTTACTATTCACTTTTATTTGTCCTGCGGTATCGGATTAAACTGTGAATTCTCTATCGTCAGTTTTTTCGTAGTAAGGTCGTAATGGTCATTCATAGACATAACGTGTACGGTAAGGTTATCGATAGAAATAGGTTCTCCAAGGTTGATATTGGTAAGATTGGTGTCTTTAATGAACCTTCCGTCTACCAAGATCACAAGACCTGAACCTACAGCTGTCATGACATCATCATGAATAAAAAGTCCGGTATCTTCACCCAGCCCGATTCCCAGTGTTCTCGGATTGTTGACTACCGCCTGGAAAAGACGTCCGATTCTGCCTCTCTGTACAAAATGGGTATCAATAATGACGTTGTCTATTAAACCTAATCCCTGGGTGGTTTTAATTTCACCTTTCAAAAGAGATTCAGAGCTGCTTCCCTGATAAATCATATTTTCAGAAGCGGCTGCTGCACCGGCAGAAGTTCCGGAGTATATAAAGTCCTGTTCCTGATATTTCAGTAAAATGGTATCGTGAAATCGGGTCCCTCCAAGAATAGAGGTCAGTCTCAGCTGATCTCCACCGGTGAACATCACCACGTCTGCTGCATTGGCTCTTGCGGCCATAGCATCGGAATTGGCTTCTTCACGGTTGTGGATGTCAAGAATATTTACATTTTTGGCACCAAGAAACTCAAAAGCTTTCTTGTATTCTGTACCTACAATTTGTGGAATTTGTGAGGCTGTCGTTACGATTTCGATGACCGAATTTTCCTTGTGTTTTGATTCATTGATGATCTTTCGCAAGATCCCTCTTTCAAAGAAATTAAGGTTTTTTTCAATGTTCTGATCGAAATCGGTTTCTGCAAAACTTCCTTTGTTTACAGCTCCTCCGATAATAATTAATTTTCCAACGGGTCTCATCATAGTGTGCAAATTTAAAAAATAATTGACATTTGACGAAATTCCTACCACATTTAAATGATTTTTAATCTTTTAGGATTGTTAATTTATTTTAATTCTTTTTTGAGAAATGTTTAAATGTGGTATAGTTTCGTTTAGGGTTTTACATTATCTTTGATTTTTGAAGGAGTTATTGTTAACTGATAAAAATGCAAATAGATTATGAAAATTGAGAAGATACAGGCACTACGCGGCCCAAATATCTGGAGTATCAGAAGAAAGAAGCTGATACAGATGAGATTGGACCTTGAAGAAATGGAGAATTATCCTACCAACAAGATCGACGGATTCAGGGAAAGAATTCAAAAACTGATCCCATCTCTCATCACACACAGATGCTCAGAAGGAGTGGAGGGCGGATTTTTTCACAGGATAGAAACAGGAACCTGGATGGGACATGTGATTGAACATATCGCCCTGGAAATACAGACGCTTGCGGGTATGGATGTAGGTTTCGGAAGAACCCGTGAAACAAAATCACCAGGAATATATAATGTGGTCTTTAATTATATTGAAGAGAATGCAGGGATCTATGCGGCTGAAGAAGCAGTAAAAATCGCAGAAGCTCTTATTGAAGACAAGGAATATGATATCCATGCTTGTATCCACAGATTAAAAGAGATCAGAGAACGTGTACGTCTGGGCCCTTCTACAGGAAGTATTGTAGAGGAAGCAGTTTCCAGAAGGATTCCGTGGATCAGATTAGGAACAAACTCGCTAGTACAGCTTGGTTACGGTGTGAATCAGCAACGTTTTCAGGCTACGATTACCGGAAAGACAAGTTCTATTGCGGTAGATATTGCATGCAATAAAGAACTGACCAAAAGAATGCTTCATGATGCGGCTATTCCGGTTCCTATCGGTGATTTGGTGGTGGATGAAGAAGGCTTAACCGATGTTATCAGAAAGATTGGTTATCCGATCGTTCTGAAACCACTGGACGGCAATCATGGAAAAGGGTCTTCCATCAATGTTAACGATTGGGAGGCTGCCAAAATAGGGTTGGAACATGCTCAGAAATATTCCAGAAAAGTAATTGTAGAGAAATATGTTACAGGCTATGACTTCAGGGTTTTGGTCATTAACAATAAAATGGTAGCTGCGGCAAGAAGAGTTCCTGCTCACGTGGTGGGTGACGGTGAACTGAATCTTCAGGAGCTGATCGATAAAGAAAATAAAGATCCGAGAAGAGGCTACGGTCATGAAAATGTCCTTACGGAAATAGAAGTGGATAAGGATACTTCAGAGCTTCTTGAAAAACTTCATTATACCCTTGAAACTGTTCCTCACAAGGGAGAAATAGTGTATTTAAAATCAACAGCCAATCTTTCTACAGGTGGAACATCCATAGATGTTACCGATATGGTACACCCGGAAAATATTACGATGGCTGAAAGAGTTTCCAAAATCATTGGCTTGGATGTCTGCGGGATCGATATTATGGCGGAAAACCTTACGCAGCCATTGAAAGAAAGTGGTGCTGCGATCATAGAAGTGAATGCTGCACCAGGATTCAGAATGCACCTGGCACCAAGCGAAGGTCTTCCGAGAAACGTAGCTGCACCGGTTGTTGATATGCTGTATCCTCCGGGAAAACCTTTCACGATTCCAATTATTGCTGTAACAGGGACCAATGGAAAAACAACGACCACGAGACTGATCTCTCATATTGTAAAAAGCAACGGCTACAGAGTAGGTTTCACGACTTCTGACGGTATTTATATTCAGAATACGATGCTTACAAAAGGAGATACTACAGGACCAATTTCTGCTGAATTTGTTTTAAAAGATCCAACTGTTGAATTTGCCGTGCTGGAAACGGCCAGAGGAGGAATTCTTCGTTCAGGGCTGGGATTTTCACAGTGTGATATCGGGGTTTTGACCAATATCGAGGAAGACCATTTAGGAATGAATGATATTCACAACCTGAAAGATCTTACGAAAGTAAAAAGAGTCGTTCTGGATAGCGTGAAGAAAAATGGATGGAGCGTATTGAATGCGGACAACGAATATTCTATGAGGATTATTAATGATCTTGACAGCAAAGTTGCCATTTTCAGTATGGATGAAAATAATCCTCACATTGTAAAATTTGCCAAAGAAGGAAAAATCACCTGTATTTATGAAGAAGGCTTTGTAACGATTAAAAAAGGGGACTGGAAGATCAGAATAGGAAAAGCCAAAGATTTCCCGATTACGATGGAAGGCAAAGCCAAGTTTATGATAGAAAACGTTCTAGCAGCCAGTTTGGCGAGTTATCTTTACGGTTTTGCTATTGAAGATATTTCTAATTCTCTAAGAACTTTTATTCCGAGTGCCCAGCTTACACCGGGAAGACTGAATGTGTTTAAATTCAAAAGTTTCAAGGTACTTATTGATTTTGCTCACAATCCTTCAGGGTATGAAGCAATCGAAGATTATCTTAAAAATGTGGAATCTACAAAGAAAATAGGGATTATTTCCGGAGTGGGTGACAGACGTGACAGTGATATCAGAGAATGTGGGAAAATCGCCGGAAGAATGTTTGATTATATCATTATCCGAAACGAAAAACACCTCAGAGGAAGAACGGAAGAAGAGATCAACGGGCTGATCATCGATGGGATTAATGAAGCCGGAAGAGATGTAAGCTATGAGATTATTCCTAAGGAAATCGAAGCCTTAAAACACGCGATGGGAATGGCTGAAGACGGAACTTTCATCACGGCTTTAAGTGACGTTATTTCAAATGCTATAGATCTTGTACAGGAATATCAGACAAGAGAACTTCTCGAAGACGATAAAAATTCATAAAATAATACATACTCTATACTCAAAACGGCTGAAAATTCAGCCGTTTTTTTCTTTCAAACAAATGAGTATACATATCTGTGGAATCTGTTTAATCTGTGGGAGATTTTTAAACGCAAAGTTCTATGAAGAGTACGAATGTAAATCTGTATGTTAAAAAAAAAACAGATCAACTCCTTTTATTTTAAATCAAATAGTAATTTAGCTTTTTGAAGATACGTTTCTGAGTTCTGCGAAAGATCAAGAAAGAATTCGGTCTGCCATTTTTGAGTTGCTTTTGCGTGCCTGCTTTCTGTAAGATCCCAGCTTGGATATACTCTGATTCCTCTTTTTCCTACCTTTTTTCCATGGGAAACAATTCCTTTATTGATAAGAATTTCTTTTGGGAAAATAAAAATCCCTTTGTCATGATCTTTGGATGCAGAGATCAGATAAAAATCAAATACATCCTCTGAATCAAATGGAGCCGTTTCTCCTTTTCCATTCCGTTTCCAGATGGTTACAAACTGACCTGTTTTCGTGGGTGTTATTTTGGCCGTACGGAATTTAATATTTAAATGGTTCAGTGTAAAACTGCAACCGGAATAATCCTTAGCTTCTCTATCTTCTTCCGCATTTAAAAGTTTCAGTCCAAGGGGTTGAAAAATGGTTTCATCAACATGGTCAAGATTCATTAGTGCTATTTTTATTGTTCGCTCTTTTTCTATTCAGATGTAGAAATTGCTATTGAAAATCTGTCTTACAAAAGTAGTAAATCCTCCTGGATTCAGAAGGATTTGCTGTATTAATCAAGATTTGATTTGTTTCTTATTAATCTCCAAAAAACGCATTGGAACTACCAATCCATATCGCATCTTTCTTATTAAAGTCCACATTCACCATGGCGGCTTTGGTCATTCTTCCCAGATTTTCAAGTAGAACAGGGCGGTCTTCATTTTCGTGCCATATATAAAGAAGCCTTATTTCTGCTTTTGAAAAGTCTCCGTTAATATCTTCAAAAATAGGTTCATAGGTTACTTTTCTCTGTAAAATATAGTTTTCTTTGTCCTCAATAGCTTCTGTAATTTCTTTTGTCGGATTTAAATTCACACCACTTCCGGCAAATGAAAATAAAGGTTTCAGTACAAAATGTTCTAAACTTTCATGCTCCGGAAACTCATGCAGAAAGTAGCTTTTAGGAACAAACTGGTGTTTCAGCATCGGAAGAAGAAATTTAGAGATCTTAAAAAACCAGTTTGGGTGTGTGATCCATTCTACATCAATGTCTTCGCGGAAATCGAATCCGGCTTTTAAATCTGGAATTCTGTCGAGTTCATCAAAAATCACCCGGTTGTAGATTCTTTTAATCTCAGTAAGTTTCCCATCGTTTTCGTAAAATAACTTTCTACCTTCTTTTTTAACTTTGGTAAGGCATACTGTTTTTATTCCAAGTAAATTTTCCGTTAATGCAAAATCTATGGCCGTTTTCTGTTTCTCAGGGAATATTTCTAGCAGAATCACATGTTCAGGATGTTCGTCTCCTACAATGAGTTGTTTTAAATGATTTTTAAATTCCTCATTTGGCATTTTATTTTTGATCTCCGAGAGAAAAGGGTAAACTTCACAAAATGTTTCTTCAAAAGTCTTTTGAAATGCATACAGTGAAGGGAAAGCCTGCAGCTCGATCAGCTGGGGCTCAATCTCCCCGTTTTCGCTCCGGCAGATTCCGAAATCTATCGTAAAAAAGTGGGGCTGTTTAGTATCATTGGGAACCCTGCAGTTATCGGGAACAGCTTTATCAAGGACTTCAGCCGGAAGCGCTTTGATCTGGTCAATAATGCTGTCGCTGGCGTCAAGAAGTTTGTTTTTAAATTCGTTAGGAAGGAAAATAGGGCTTTCCGAAATTCTGAAGGCAGGTGTTATACCACCTTTTTCAGTAAGGATATCTTTAAGCTGATCGTATTTTTCCTGTGAAAACTCCTGATTGAACTGTTTTCTGTATTTTGGGATCATATTTTTTCTTTGTGATTTGATTTTAAAAAATCGAGCATTTCTGCCCGATTTTTAGTTGTATTGTTGTAAATGCAATATTTTACTAATGATGCTTCGCTCCGCTCAGCATGACACCTCTAATACTTACTGTTTTTCAGCATTGTCATGCTGAGCGGAGTCGAAGCATTTATTGTATAAGTTTAAGCTAAAACTTCACTTCCCTTCAAAATGTTTTTTTTTGCAGACTGAAGGAATCTCGGTAAGATCTGGCTTCTGGTAAGGATAATCTTGTCTTCATCATCTATCCGATCCACGGTTTCAAGATATTTCTCCATTCCGAAGTTCTCGATCATGGCCGTTTTATTTTTTTCGTCTTTCAGATTTTCAATCATGCCTTTAGGATCGGCTTCCGGGTGGAACTGGGTCCCGAATATTTCATCGGAGAAACGTACAGCCATCACTGCTCTTTCCAGATTGATATGCGGTCTGGATTTCTCGATAGCCATAATTTTCATGCCCAATTCTCCAAAACGGTTCATATCCGGTTCAATGAACTGATAAGCTCTTGAGTCTACGGCGTAGAAAGGATCCTGAAGATTTTTGAATAAAAATTCCTGCTCGCCGTCCTCTGTTTTGTGAACGGGCATTACTCCGAAAGAATAAGACTTTCTTTTGCAGATATTTCCCAGTTTCCAGTGGATGCTTGCCAGTTGGAATGAATGACAGATCAGGAAGAGATATTTTTTATCTTCATTGTATTGGTTGTGCTCTAATACGGCATCTAAAAAAGCGACATACCGGTCTTCCCATTCCAGACCTTCTCTGTGTGGATTTCCCGGTCCTCCCGAAGAAATAAAAATGTCAAAATCTTCAATGTTGGGCATTTCATTTTTAAACCTTACATCAAATGTTTCGATGATGACGTTTTCTTCAGAGCTCTGCTGGAATGCTTCCGAAATCTCTTTAATATTTCTAAAGCCTTGATTGACATGATTGTTGTTCATATCTATCAATGCGATTCGAATATCTTTCATACTACTTCATATTTTTTACAAAGTTACCGAAAATATTATGAAGCGGTTTCGCCATGGGTTATGCCATACTCTGTTTCTGAGATCATATAGTCTACTACTTTGGTAAGATCGCCGGTCTCATGAAAGACTTTTAGCTGTCTGTCGGCTCCTGTTCCGTTTTCCAGAATCGTCCAGGCGTATTCAACTTCTTTTCTGCAGTCAAGTTCATCTACAACATCATCAATGAATTCCAGAAGTTCCTTCAAAAGATGCGGATAAGGCACGGATTCTTCTTTCCCGAAATCGATCAGATGGGCTTCAATGCCACTTTTAGAGGCTCTCCATTTGTTTTCGTTCAGTAATAATCTTCTGTAACTTCTGAAACTTAAGTTCTGTTGATGGAGTTTATAGATTTTCGCCACTAAACTCTGCATAATGGCAGCCATACAAACGGTTTCTTCTATCCTTAAAGGCATATCGCAGATTCTGAACTCAATGGTAGGGTAGAATGGGTGAACACGCAGATCCCACCATATTTTCTTGGCATTATCTATGGTTCCCGTTTTTACAAGAAGTTCTACATAGCTGTCAAACTCAGCCAGTGAGTTGAAATAGCTGGGAATTCCTGTTCTCGGAAATTTAACAAAGATTTCCTGTCTGTAAGATTTAAAACCTGTATTTCTTCCGATCCAGAAAGGAGAGTTTGTAGAAAGCGCATAGACGTGCGGCAGAAAATAACGCATCACATTCTGAATTCTTACGCCTTCTTCACGGTTAGGAATTCCGATATGAACGTGAAGTCCGAAAATCAGATTTCCTCGAGCCACATCACCCATATCATCTACTATCTTGTTGTAACGTTCACCGTTTGTGATCGTATTATGTTCCCAGTTTGAAAAAGGATGAGTTCCACCTCCGGAAACCCGAAGCCCTTGTTCATGAGCTGTGTTGATCAGATGTCTTCTCAGATTGGTAAGTTCCGTTCTGGCTTCTTTGATATTCTGGCAGATGCCGGTTTCCATTTCAATCATGGATTCGTGCATCTCATGTTTTAAATTTTCACTTAAAACTGCTTTTCCGCCCTCAATTATTTTCGAAACATGAGATATTAAGTCTCTGCTCTCAACATCAATGATCTGATATTCTTCCTCGATTCCTATAGTAAACTGATGCATTTTTTTTCGTGTTTTTTTATTTTTTAACGGTTATTTTACGGAGTCTTTAACAAATGTACCCCAGGAGATATTAGGTTTTCCCGGAACGTATTCTTTTGCTTTTTCAATGGCCAGTTTAGCAGAATGCTCTACAATCCATGCGAAGTTTTCTTCGCCTACTGAGTTCTTATCGGCATCAGGAGCCGGATTACAGAAATCAATTGCATATGGAATTCCGTCTCTGATGGCAAATTCTACCGTATTGAAATCATAGCCCAATGCTTCATTCATGGTAATCGTATAATCATGAATGGTTTTTAACAGCTTTTCCAGTTCTGCTCCTTGGGTCTGATGTGTGGTGGCATATCTCAGATGATGCGGATTGCGCGGCTCATATGGCATAATATGGACGTACTTTTTGCCCAGACAATACACTCTGTAATAATCGTCGAAAACAATTTCTTCCTGTACCATCATCACCAGCTGTTCTGTCTCGCTTAATTTATCCCACAGATCATCCGGATTTTCCACTCTGTAGACGCTTTTCCATCCACCACCGTCGTGAGGTTTCATATAAGCAGGAAATCCTACATAATCGAAAATGTATTCCCAGTCGTGAGGAAACTTCAGATTTCTAAATGAGGTTTCTGAAGTATCCGTAGGCCTTTCATGCGAAGGAAGAAGTACCGTTTTCGGGAGCGGAATTCCCAGTTTTGACATCAATGCATTATTGAAAAATTTTTCATCTGCACTCCACCAGAATGGGTTATTAATTACATAAGTTCCGTTAAGTGCTGCATTTTTTAAATACGCTCTGTAAAAAGGAACATCCTGCGAAATTCTGTCGATAATGACTGCATAGCCGTAATCAGCACCTTGTTCCAGTTTGTCGATATTCACTGGTTCAGCGATGATCTCGCCGCCGCCCAGTTCATTCACCTTGTCAATAAACGCCCAAGGAAATGTATCTTCCATACCGAATAGAATTCCCACTTTTTTTGCCATAATTTCTGTTTTTAAATTGGTGTATGAGTTATTTTTTATCTTCTTAAATGTACTGCTTTTCACGAAAAAAAAGTACTTATAAATGTTGGAAAGACCATTCTCCATAATGGCCAGTCGTGATTAATCCATTTTCTCTCGTCATACCAGAAATCAATGCCTTTCGAGCTTAGGATTTCAGCCATTTCGATGTTTTTGTCCCTGCAGATATCCTGATCTGAAGTACTCAGAACGATGTGCATATGCTGGTACTTCCAGGCTTCATCATTTTTAACAAATTCTCTAGGGCAGTTAAAATAAACCAGTTCATCAGAATATCCATCCATGAAATTCCTGATGCTGAAAGCACCCGAAAGACAGAACAGATGCGAAACCACATCAGGAAACCTGAAGGCGAAATTCGCGGCATGATACCCTCCGAAACTCGCTCCTGCCACCGCAACACGGTGGGTTTTGTGGATTTTCTGGATATAAGGGATGAACTCCTGAATCAGGAACTGTACGTACAGCTCATAATTCTTAATCCTTTTCTGAGGGGAAATCTTCTCGTCATAAAAACTCCAGCCATCGATGGTCTGAACATTATAAAGCTTTACCTTTCCCTGTTCTATAAACCAGTTGATGCTTCCGTTAAGATGGAAATCGTGATTTTGGGTATACTGCCCCTGAGAAGTCGGAAACATAATAATCGGATGTCCGTAATGTCCGGTCACTTCTATTTTAAGGCTTGTTCCTAATATATTGGAGTAATAATCTGTATGTTCTATATGCGGCATTGATCAATTTCTTTTGTTATAATTTTAGCTTGTCAGTTTGCTTTTTGGGGGTAAAATATTCAGCATTTCGGCCTGGATCTTTTCTGCGGCGCTGTCTAATCTTTCCTGAATGATATCCGGGTCGGTGGATTTGTAGACAATTCCGACATGGTGATCAATCGGAAGAAATTTGATGACTTCCTCACTTTCAAAAGCGGTGTAATCAGGCTGTTTGTCTTTGATCAGCGCAACAATCAGTCCTGAGTAGTAGCCCGTAGGTTTTGAAGCCTCATAGCTTTTCCCCCGTAGGAGAGCATCTTCAATTTTAGCCCATTCCCGCCAGATGTTGATATTGCTTGAAGCTTCTACCAGATCCGGAATATGGGCACCCCCAACCCTGGAAGAGGTTTCAAGGAAATACCATTTCCCGTCTGCTTTTCCACGGATAAATTCAGTGTGGGTAGCTCCGTTCAGAAGTCCGAAACTGGAAAGAACTTTAGCATTTACTTCATCAAGAGCTTTAAATTCATCAGAATATCTTCCGAGCGTCTTCGATCGGAATACGCCGCCTTCATGAGAAACCTGCATAGGTGGGGCAAGATATTTTGACGCAGAGGTGAATACAATTTCTTTATTAAAGGTCAGACTGTCTACATGGTATACATCGCCCGGTTTAAAACTTTCGAGTAAAAACAGATGGCGTTCTTCTCCTAATGCATTGAGTTCTGCCCACAGCTCATCTTTGGAAGAGAATTTTTTGATCCCGGATGCAGAGGCTTCTGAACGAGGTTTTAAAACCCATGGCGCAGGAACTTTCTCTACAAAGCGGTTGACTTCGTCGTTATTAAAAACGGCAGTAAACTCCGGAACACTGATTCCCGAATCTTTGGCCTTCTGACGCATCGCCAGTTTATCTCTGAAATACCGGTGGGTAGTCTGTCCCATCCCGGGAATACGGAATGTTTCTCTGATGAGTGCTGCTTTTTCTACGTCGTAATCATCAAGCGCTACTACAGCATCTATTTTCCTGGTCGTCATAAGATGTGAAAACCCGTGAACCAGATGCTCCAGGTTCCAAACGGATGGTCTTAATTCGGCCATATAAAATACCTCATCAATTGCATGCCAGGGCCAGTTTTTTTCTTTAAGACCCTCGGACGTTACCAGAATTATTTTGTTGCCGAGCTTCTTCATTTCATCCATGAAGTCATAGCCCTTGTAATAGCACGAAATACATACTATAATTTTCTCCTCCATATAATGTTTTTTATTTTTTAGTAAATTATCAAAAATAAAAGCAATTTTTTATTGATTAATTAATGTTAAAAACCATAATTAAATGCGTTTTTGAAAATCTATAATCAAGTATACAGAGAAATTTTGAAAAAAACTAATTTTTAATGATAATTTTCAATTAAATCGGCCAGCAATTGCACTCCGTAGCCGGTTGCTGCTTTTTCCTTTGCATATCCCGTACTTCCGAATGCAACACCGGCAATATCCAGATGTGCCCATTTCGGGTGGTTTTCTATAAACTGCTCCAGAAATTTAGCCGCTATAATGCAGTCGCCGATAGGCTTCATAGAGATGTTTTTAAGATCGGCCACATCAGACTGAATGTCATCTTTCCAGATGTCCCACAAAGGAAGATTCCAAACCCTTTGGTTGGTGCTGTCTCCGGTTTTTATCAGAAGATTTTTCAGTTCATCATTATTGGAGAACATTGCTCCGCAGGTATCTCCGAACATTCTTACAGAGCTTCCCGTTAGTGTGGCTAGATCGATCAGGAAATCTGTTTTATAGTTTTTAGCCAGATAAGAAAGACCGTCTGCAAGGATCATTCTGCCTTCAGCATCCGTATTCAAAACTTCGATGGTTTTTCCGTTGTAGGCTGTAATGACATCACTTGGAAGGAAAGCCTTTTCAGAAATGGCATTATCCGTAATAGGAAGCACCGCAATGATATTCACCGGAAGCTTCATCTCCGCAGCATAGATGAGGGTTCCGATAACAGCTGTAGCACCGCCCATATCAGATTTCATATAGTGCATATTGTCCGGATTTTTCAGGGAAACCCCTCCGGTATCAAACAGGACGCATTTTCCTACCAGTCCAAATGTTTTGGCATTTTTAACCGTGGTTTTATATTCGATGATTGTGAAAGTGGCATCATAAGCGCTCCCTTGATTCACAGACAGATAAGCGCCAAGTCCCAATTCTTCACATTTTTTTCTGTTGAAGACGGTGTATTTCAATTCATGTTTCTTGGCTAAATTCTTAAGATACAGACTGAGCATATCAGGCTTCTTAAGATTGGCAGGTTTATTCAGCCATTCCTGACAAGCCGTTTGTCCGTTAGCCAAAGCTTCAGCTTTTGAACCTATAGCATCCAGTTTTTTCTGACTTATATTTTCGAAATGGATCTCAAATTTGGTATTCCAGCAGGCATGTTTTTTATCAAAAGGATAGGTGTACGTTCCGAGGAGCAATCCTTTTACAAATTCTTCAAACTTTTTTTCTTTCAGGAAATCTGCTACCAAAAGAGTAGGAGCAGACTGAAGCTTGTCTTTTTGCGTTTGGGAGAATTTAACGGCTACCTGCTGCACCTCGAAATTCTGTAAGTTAGATTTTCCTAAACCGATCAGATAGGTAACGCTTTCGGCATCAGTATGGATGAAAACCTCATTTTTCTTTCCGGTAAAAAAAGCAGCAACATTTTTATTGTAATTTTTGCTGGATTTTGTCCATTCTTCCTCAGTGAAAAGTTGGAAAATCTGGGTGTAGTTTTTATTTTTTTTGTTGATTAATTTCATAAACTTAATTTTTAATGCTCTGTTGTTGTGGTTTTACTTCTAACGGGTTTTCTGTATTGTCATAGAACAGCCATTCAATGGCTCTCGGGAATTCCTGCGACCAGTAAAATTCGCTGTGGGTTCCTTCCGGATTGATGCTCGTCCTGAATTCAAAATCAAAAAGATTTTTCTTTTCCCATCGTTTTAAATATTCTTCAAAAACATGAATTCTCTTGACCATTTTAGAACCTTCCTGACCGCCGCCGTAGAGATAGATTTTTGTTTTAAACGGAACCCTGAAGGTCATCATCGGAAAATTATTATTAGGTTCTACCCAAAGTGAGGGAGAGAAGATCAGTAGTTTGGAATAAACCTCCGGATAAAGGAATCCACTATAAATGCTGATCAGTGCCCCTAAAGAGCTTCCCCCGATTCCGGTATTGTCACGGTCTTTTTTGGTCCGGTAATGTTCGTCCACAAAAGGTTTTAACGTGTCGGTAATGAAGCGGATGTATTTTTTGCCCTCAGAACCGTTGGCCACATTATCGTTGTCAAAAATATATTCCTTGATGCGCTCTTCGCTGCCGTGTTCTATGGCAATGATAATGACGTCGCCACGACCATATTCTGCAAGAATAGACAGCTTTTTATCGATTTCCCAGTTTCCGTAGCCGCTTCCCTCGTTGAAAAGATTTTGGGCGTCCTGAAGATACAGGACCGGATAACTTTTATCGGCTACATAATAATCGTAGGGCAGCACAGCCCAGACTTTACGGTAACGTTCCAGCTGTGGAATGTAGAATTCCTCGGAAATAACTTCTGCAATCGGGAAAAACTCTTTTTTGAAAGGACCCCAGTTGAGTCTCCACTTTTCAATGATATCAGATGTTTTCCCTTTTGCCTTGTCGGCCTTCCGGTTGGGAGTGATGTTTCCGTATTTATCGAGTTCTACGTTTTCCCATCCTCCTTTTGTGAATTTGTATTCTACGGTATCGGGAAGGATTTCATTGTCGATTTCTATGAAATAATTTTGTGAATCCAGCTGTTTAAGCTGATAACGGGAATCTCTGGGGTTCCAGTTGTTGAAATTTCCGGTGATGTACACCGTTCTGTCATCGCTTTCTTCTGTATAAAGTTCAAACCTCATCCTATGTGTTTAATATAAATTGGAAGCTAAATTTATAAAAAAGATTGTTTTAAAATCATAAAAAAATGAATATAAAAAATAATATATTTGATCAATGTGCCGAAAAGTTTCAAAGTTGCGGGATGTGGGGTGCGGGTTTGAGAGTCGGAGAGTTTAGGAGTGTTGGGTTGTTTGTTGCTAGTTAAAATAGTGTTGCTGGTTGCACTGGTTAGTAGTAAATGGTTTGATACGGTTATTCCTTTCTAATATCTTGATTGACCGCGTCAAGCTGATGTTTCTCGACTCTTACAGCTTAAAACTCACCATTAGTATTATCAAACCTCAATTTCAGGCTTAAACTAAAAGTATCTTGTCTGAAATCTGAAATCTGATGTCTGACATCTTGATTCCTGGTTCTTGGCTCTTGGCTCTACAATAAGTGGTATCTCATTCCAAACTCTGTTAACATAATAATAAATTGACTAATTATTAACCGTTATTGCAGGGAATTTTCGTAGTTTCAGAGAAAAATAAACGAAGACTATATCTTGATGAATTCTGTTAAAACCTATACGCTGTTCACGGACCATGATGTCTACCTTTTCAAAGAAGGAAGACATTATAAGCTGTATGGGAAATTTGGAGCACACTCTGTTGAAAAAGACGGTGTAAAAGGCGTCTATTTTTCGGTCTGGGCTCCCTATGCTGAAAAAGTTTCTGTCATAGGAAATTTCAATAACTGGAATCATAAAGATCATATACTGTTCCCAAGATGGGACGGCTCAGGGATCTGGGAAGGTTTTATTGCCGGACTTACCTGGGGAACTTTATATAAATACGCTATAGAAACAGCGAGAGGCGAAATTCTGGAGAAAAGTGATCCTTATGCTTTAAGCTGGGAGCAGAATCTACAGGCTGCATCGATGGTTTCTACCACCTGGTATGAATGGAGTGATGAAGACTGGATGGAAAAGAGGTGGAAGAATAACAGTCTGGATGCGCCGATATCCGTTTACGAGCTTCATCTGGGCTCCTGGGTAAGACAGGGAGAGGCTCCGGATCAATATTTAAACTACCGTGATATTGCCAAAAAACTGGTTCCTTATGCAAAGGAAATGGGTTTTACACACGTAGAATTCATGCCGGTTATGGAATATCCGTATGATCCGAGCTGGGGATATCAGATCACAGGCTTTTTTGCTGCTACTTCACGTTTCGGTTCTCCGCAAGATCTGATGTTTCTGATTGATGAACTTCATAAAAATGACATCGGGGTTATTCTGGATTGGGTGCCATCCCATTTTCCGGGAGATGCCAATGGATTGCACCGTTTCGACGGTTCTTATCTTTATGAGCACGAAGATCCTAGAAAAGGTTTTCATCCAGACTGGAAATCGTATATTTTCAATTATGGAAGAAATGAGGTTAAATCCTTTCTGATTTCCAACGCCATGTTCTGGCTGGACCGGTATCACGCTGACGGACTTCGTGTAGATGCAGTGACCTCAATGCTTCATCTCGATTATTCAAGGAATGAAGGGGAGTGGGAGCCTAATATAGAAGGCGGAAATGTAAACCTGGAAGCCAAAGCTTTCCTGCAGGAATTCAATACGGCGGCTTATAAAGAATTTGGCGATAGCATCATAACGATAGCTGAAGAAAGTTCAGATTTTCCTTTGCTCACAAAACCCGTTCATGAGGGTGGCGTTGGCTTCGGAATGAAATGGATGATGGGATGGATGCATGATACGCTGGATTATTTTAAAGAAGCTCCGGAAAACAGAAAATACCATCACCATAAAATTACTTTTGCATCCGTGTATATGCATAATGAAAATTATATGATGCCGCTGTCACATGATGAAGTGGTCCACGGAAAAGCAAGTCTTATCTATAAAATGCCGGGCGACGAATGGCAGAAATTTGCCAATCTCCGTGCGCTTTATGTGTATATGTATACCCATCCGGGTGCTAAGCTTCTCTTTATGGGGGATGAGTTTGCACAAACCGGTGAATGGAATTTCACCCGCAGTCTGGACTGGCATTTGCTGGAATACCCTGTCCATAAAGGAATGCAGACACTTGTAAAAGACCTTAATCATCTTTATCGGGATGAAACTGCTTTTTATGAAAATCAATTTAATAAAAATGGTTTTGAATGGGTAGAAGCGGATGATTTGGAGAATTCAGTATATGTGTATCTGAGAAAAGGGAAAAGAAAAGATGATGTTCTGATGGTTGTTTTGAATTTAACGCCACAGGTTTTGGAGTATAAAATCGGGGTGGGAGCAGGAACCCATTGGGAGGTTGTCCTTAATTCTGATGATCACAGATACAGCGGAAGCGGGACAGAAGCTGAAATTCTGAATGAAAAATATGAAGAATGGATGCGACATCCGAAATCTGTTACGGTAAAGCTGCCACCGCTGGCCGGAATTGTTTTAAGACAGAAAAAAGATAAAAAGTATAAATTACACAGAATAAAACATAAGAAATAAAGAATGATGATGTTGGGAATTAAAGAGAAATCTGACACAATACAAATGACATTGAAATTATGGTAATCTATCATTTAAGTACAGAATGTTATCCGGTAGCCAAGGTAGGCGGTCTGGCAGATGTTGTAGGCGCATTGCCGAAGTATCAGAACAAAATAAAAGGAATAGACGCCAAGGTGGTGATGCCGTGGTACAACAAGCCTTTCGTTCATAATCATGAATTTGATGTCGTTTTTGATGGGTTTATCCATCAGGGACCGGATATGCTGCAGGTTCAGGTGATGAAAGAGAAAACGGATGCTTTGGGATTTGAACTGTATATGGTGAAAATTCCGGGGCTTTTAGATAGGGATAATCCTTACGGATATCAGGATGAAAGTTTTCAGTTTATCGCTTTTCAACATGGTGTGCTGCATTGGCTGACGGCGATGAAGATTCGTCCGGATGTCCTGCACTGTCACGATTATCATACAGGATTGGTACCTTTTATGACCCAGCACTGTCCGGAATTTGAATTTTTAAAAGGAGTAAAAACAATAGGAACGATCCATAACGGAGAATACCAGGGAATGATGAGCTGGAATATGGCGAACTATATGCCTTCTTTTGATTCCTATAAATGGGGTCTTATGGATTGGAACGGTTATATGAACCCATTGGCAAGTATGATCAAATGTGCCGATGCTTTTACCACCGTTTCTGAAGGGTATCTGGAAGAACTTTTCATCAGTTTCCGTGGACTGGAAAGTCTGGTGCGGGAAGAGTTCGGAAAGGCGTACGGCATCATCAACGGGATCGATACGGAAGTTTGGGATCCTGAAACAGACCCGATGCTGGATTTTAATTTTAATGTTAAAAATGCGGTCACCCAAAAGAAGAAAAACAAAGAAAAACTCTGCAAAGAATATGGTTTAAAACCTGAACTTCCGCTATTTGCTTTTATTGGAAGATTTGCCACGGAAAAAGGGGCGGATTTTCTTCCGGATGTCGTCTGGAGAAGTATAAAACAGAGTTATGGAGCTTTAAATATAATGATTCTCGGTTCTGGAAACAGCTATATTGAGAATAAGCTCAAGGAATATGCCCATACCTATACCAATTTTGCATTGGATCTGGGTTATAAAGAACATCTTTCGCATAAGATCTATGCTTCGGCGGACTTTTTGCTGATGCCGTCAAGAGTAGAGCCCTGCGGACTGAACCAGATGTATTCCATGAGATATGGCACGGTTCCTGTCGTGAGGTACACCGGAGGTTTGAGGGATACCGTAGAAGATATTTCCACGGGTGGAGCAGGCCTGAATTTCACCTATCCGGGCGTAGATGACATTGTTCATGCCATGAACAGGGCGATGGGAATTTACAATCAGAAAGGGGTGATGAAAGAACTTATTCATGCCAATATGAATTTTGATTTTGCATGGGAGAAATCTGCAGAAAAATATATAGCTTTATACAATAACTGATCGTATGAAGATTGCCGGTTTTCTTTTTGTAATCATGATCCTGTTTTCTTCCTGTAAAAAAGATGAAGGGAGTTCCTATGGAGAATATTACTGGATTTATACCTATGGATATCCAAGGATGGATTTTTTTGAAGCTGCAGAAGGAATTTCAGAAAAATGGAAGATTAAATATCATGCTGTAGGAGGATGTATGGTAAGTCATGAGGAAGAAAGGGGTGTAAATGCTATTAATAAAAGAACCTATGCTGCAATAGAAAGAAAATATGGAAAAGGCTGGCTGGCAGCTTATGATAAAGATATGCAGGATTTTGCCATGAAAAATGTAGATGTTATGGATATTCTGATCACGAATAAATTATTCAGGGATGAGCTTAAAAAGCATTACATAAAGGCGTATAATGTAGATAAAGAAGTATTTGAACTTAATAACGAGGGCGAATTTAAAGTTATTGTTTACAATAATGACCTCAAATATGAAAATAAAGAATGCTTTAGATTAGCAGTAAACACTAAGAATAGAACAGTAAATTTAATTCAATAAAACGCAAGATACTTATGAAACGAAATGTAATCTCCATTGTTTTGGGAGGCGGCAGAGGGACAAGATTATTCCCGTTAACGTATTCAAGATCAAAACCGGCAGTTCCTATTGCAGGAAAATACAGGCTGGTAGATATTCCTATTTCCAACTGTCTGAATTCAGGACTGAATAAAATCCTGGTTTTGACGCAGTTCAATTCAGCTTCCTTAAATTCACATATCAAGAATTCCTATCACTTTGATATTTTCAGCAAAGGCTTTGTAGATATTCTTGCTGCCGAGCAAAATGTGGAAAACGAAAGCTGGTATCAGGGAACAGCAGATGCGGTCCGCCAGTCGATGAAGCACCTGGAAAAATATGATTATGACTATATTTTGATCCTTTCCGGCGACCAGCTCTATCAGATGGATTTCAGGGAAATGCTGGATTTTCACATTGAAAACGGAGGCGATGTAACGATTGCGACTATTCCTGTAGTGGCGAAAGATGCGACTGGATTCGGAATTTTAAAGTCTGATGATGATGGAAATATCACCTCTTTCTATGAAAAGCCGGAGTACGATATTCTGGACAGCTTAAAATCTGAAGTTTCAGAGGAAAACAAGCATAAAGGAAAAGAATATCTGGCTTCCATGGGGATTTATATTTTCACGAGAACGATCCTTAAAAAAATGTTCGAAGATGGAGCCGGTGATGATTTCGGAAAAGATATCATTCCAAACTCAATCGGGAAATATAAAACATTAAGCTATCAGTACGAAGGCTACTGGACGGATATAGGAACCATAGAATCGTTTTACGAAGCGAATCTGGACCTTTGTCAGGATCTTCCGCAGTTTAATCTGTTTTCTTCTTCACCTATTTATACAAGGGCGAGGATGCTTCCGCCGTCAAAAATCAACGGTTCTTACGTAAGCAAAGCCGTTTTCGGAGACGGATGTATCATTATGGCTGATAAAATTGAGAATTCGGTGATCGGAAACAGAACAAGAATAGATAAAGGAAGTACCATCGTAAATTCATATGTGATGGGTGCTGATTTTTACCAGAATACAACAGAGATTGTCCTCAATGACAGAAACGGCCGTCCCAATATGGGAATCGGGAAATACTGTTATATTGAAAAAGCGATCCTTGATAAAAACTGTTACATCGGTGACAACGTTAAGATCATCGGAGGAAAACACCTTCCGGATGGTGACTATGGAACCCACTCCGTTCAGGATGGAATTGTAGTGGTGAAAAAAGGAGCGATTCTTCCTTCGGGAACACATATAGGATGATTAGAAAGGGAGATGGAAGTCGGATGATGGAAGTTTTGAAGCCAAAAGAATTACTATTGGTTTTTAAACTTTTTATTGATTAGATTATGAATGGTCTGTCAAAGAATTTCAGCCAATAAATTCCCGGACACTAACTTCCACCTTCCCACATCTATCTTCCGGCCTTTAAACTTTATGAGGTTAATAAGTGTTAAACATAAAACTAGGGTGATCAACGTATTGGTCACTTTTTTTATTTGTCTTACTTTTGTGCGATGCGTTTTTTTAAAATTACAGCCGTGATTCTTGTTTTGCTGGTAGGAGCTTATGCTGCTTCCATGTATTATTTTGTGGATGAAAACAAGGACTTTAAAATAGAAAAAGAAATCGATTATCCCGTCGATAAAGTCTTTGCCCAGTTTAATAATCTTCAGCATTTTACGCGCTGGAACAACTTTTTTACGAGTTCGCAGTCTATTGACATAGATTATTATACGCCTTATGAAGGACAGGGCGGTGCCATCAGTTATGTCGATCCTAAAAATGATACGGACGGTGAAATGTTCATCCGTTACGAAAATCCGCTAAATAGCCTTCGTTACCAGCTTTTTGAGGACAGAAACGAGAATCCTACGGTCGTTGATGTTCAGTTTAAAGTCATTTCTGCAGAAAAAACGAAGATCACCTGGTATGTTCACACGCCTAAACTTTCCGTGTTGAGGAGAGTGGAAAATTTCTGGACAGAAGACCGGTTTGCTGAAAACATCAACAAAAGCATGGTGAATCTGAAAAATGTACTGGGTAATAAGGTCGAAAAAGACAACCAAATGGCTTCCATCAAATACGACAGTCTGATGGTGGAAAATGAAGAGGATAAGTTGCTTTTAGGTATCAATGTGAGCGCGTCCAACAAGAAAGAATCGCTGTATAAAAATATCGTGATGAATTATAGTAAGATTTACAATTATACCACGATGGATCTCGGCAAAAAAGACGATGAATTCGGCTTTCCGATCCTTATCACCGATGCGGATAACTATAAAGACAAAGAGATTTCTTACTTCTTGGGAATTCCGCTTTCCAAGAAGATCGGAGTTACGGATAATAATTTCAATTTCCGTACAATAAATCCTTCCCAAAACTACGTGATGTACTACAAAGGAAATTACGAAGGCAGAATAAGGGCAGTTCAGCAGCTGATTCAGAAGGCCAAAAAAGACGAGATGCGCTTCGGAGATATCCGACAAACCTTTATTGAACGTCCTATAGAGGGACAGGACGTAAACATGAAGCTCTCATTATCAGTGTTTAAGTAATTTTTTTTCAATTATTTTTTTCTTAATTTTTTTTAACGGTCTCAGGCTGTCTTAACTCGGTTTTTTTTATTAAATTTGAAGATTAATTCTACAAATAAATTTTAATAATAGATAAACTGTAATAATGGACAGATTTTCATTCCTAAACGCAGCTCATTCTCAGTTAATTGAGGATTTATACCAACAATACTTAAAATTCCCGGATTCTTTGGAGCCATCATGGAAAGCCTTTTTTCAAGGTTTCGATTTCGCTTTGGAGAACTATGGAGATGATGATAACATTCAATACATTCAGGCCCCGGCCAATGCAGCTCCGGCAGTGCAGCAGATCTCTCAGGCAGTAGCCGGTGGAGAAGTTCCGGAACACATCAAAAAAGAGTTCAAGGTAGTAAACCTTATTGAGGCTTACAGAACGAGAGGGCACTTGTTTACAAAAACAAACCCGGTTAGAGAAAGAAGACACTATACGCCTACTTTAGACATTGAGAACTTCGGTCTTAGCAAGGAGGATTTAAATACAAAATTCAACTGTGCTGTTGAAACAGGGATGAAAGAACCTGCAACACTACAGGATCTGATCAAGCATTTAGAAAGTATCTACTGCGGTTCTATCGGGGTAGAGTATACGTATATCAACAACGTTGAAGAAAAAGATTTCATTAAGAAATGGCTTCAGGTGAACGAAAATCACCCAAGTCTTTCTGCCAACGAAAAAACTGAGATTTTACTGAAATTAAATCAGGCAGTAGCTTTCGAAAACTACCTTCACACCAAGTTCGTAGGACAGAAGAGATTCTCTCTGGAAGGAGGTGAAACCTTAATTCCTGCTTTGGATCAGCTGATCTCAAGATCTTCTCAGCTGGGAGTAGACGAAGTGGTTCTTGGAATGGCGCACAGAGGTAGACTGAACGTGTTATCAAACATTTTCGGAAAATCTTACAAGCAGATCTTCTCAGAATTTGAAGGAAAAGAATTCGAAGAGGATGTATTCTCAGGTGACGTTAAATACCACTTAGGATCATCTAAAATTGTGAAAACAGCTTCAGGAGAAGAAGTAGCGATCAACCTTACCCCGAACCCATCTCACCTTGAAACCGTAGCTGCTCTTGTAGAAGGGATCTGCCGTGCGAAGATAGATGACAAATACAAAGGAGACGGTTCTAAGATTCTTCCTATCGTAATCCACGGTGACGGTGCTATTGCCGGCCAGGGGATTGCATATGAAGTAGCTCAGATGATGACGCTGGAAGGATACAGAACAGGAGGAACGGTTCATATCGTTGTTAACAACCAGGTTTCGTTTACCACCAACTATGCAGATGCAAGATCTTCAACATACTGTACAGATATTGCAAAAGTAACTGAATCTCCGGTAATGCACGTTAATGCTGATGATGCTGAAGCAGTGGTTCATGCGATGCATTTTGCTGCAGACTTCAGAGCGAAATTCGGTAAAGACGTTTATATCGATTTATTAGGATACAGAAAATACGGTCACAACGAAGGTGATGAGCCTAGATTCACGCAACCTAATCTGTATAAACTGATTTCAAAACACCCGAACCCAAGAGAAATTTATAAAGATAAATTGCTTAAGGACAGTATCACTTCCAACGATGTGATCGCAAAAATGGAATCAGATTTCAAAGTGCTTTTAGATAAAGACTTTGATGCTTCCAAAGAAATCGAAAAAAATGTAATGGATTTGTTCATGGCAGATGACTGGACTAATTTTCCTATCGGAAAAAGAGGGGCAGTTCAGATTCCTGTAGATACAAAATATGACTTAGAGAAGCTTAAAGAACTGGCGATTAAAATGTCATCTCTTCCTGCGGACAAAAAGTTCATCAATAAAATTACAAGACTGTTTGATAACCGTGTTAAAGCTATTGAAGGAAATTCATTAGACTGGGCTCTTGGAGAATGGTTAGCCTATGCTACGCTTCTTGTGGAAGGTCACAATGTAAGAATCTCCGGAGAAGATGTGGAAAGAGGGACATTCTCTCACAGACATGCGGTAGTAAAAACGGAAGATACCGAAGAAGAATATATCCCGTTAAGACACATATCAGAAAGCAGATTTGATGTTTACAACTCTCACCTTTCAGAATATGGAGTTCTAGGTTTCGATTACGGATATGCAATGGTTTCTCCTAATACTTTAACGATCTGGGAAGCTCAGTTCGGAGACTTTGTAAACGGTGCTCAGATCATTGTTGACCAGTATCTGGCTGCTGCAGAAGAGAAGTGGAAGATCCAGGACGGATTGGTGATGCTGTTGCCTCACGGTTCAGAAGGTCAGGGAGCAGAACACTCTTCAGCAAGATTAGAAAGATTCTTAACGCTTTGTGCGAACGAAAATATGGTAGTAGCCAACGTTACTTCACCAGCCAACTATTTCCACTTATTAAGGAGACAGCTTAAATGGACATTCAGAAAGCCGCTGATCGTAATGAGCCCTAAATCACTATTGAGACACCCTAAAGTAGTTTCTCCACTGGAAGATTTTGCAAACGGTTCATTCCAGCCTATATTGGACGATCCTACAGCAGATCCTAAAAAAGTAGAAAAATTAGTATTGTGTTCAGGAAAACTGTACTTCGAATTATTAGCGAAGAAAGAAGAACTTAACTGTGAAAACATTGCACTGGTAAGATTCGAGCAGTTATATCCGCTTCAGACAGATGCTATAGAAGCGATCTTCAGCAAGTATGACAGCAGAACACAGCTGATCTGGGCTCAGGAAGAACCTGAAAACATGGGGGCATGGTCTTATATCCTGAGAAACTTCAGAGATACGGGAATCCAGGTAGTAGCTCCGGTACCAAGCGGTGCTCCGGCTCCGGGAAGTCACAAAATGTTTGAGAAAAGCCAGAATGCAGTGATCAACAGAGTTTTCGACAGAGATGATGCTCCTGTAAAAAGACCCGTTACCGTATAATTAAGAATAATATCCAATTAAAAAAATAAAAAATACTCAATATGTCAGTTTTAGAAATGAAAGTTCCTTCACCGGGAGAATCCATTACAGAAGTTGAAATTGCAACTTGGCTTGTGAAAGATGGTGATTATGTAGAAAAAGATCAGCCCATCGCAGAAGTAGACTCAGATAAAGCAACTCTTGAATTACCTGCAGAACAAAGCGGTGTGATCACGTTAAAAGCAGAAGAGGGTGATGTAGTACAGGTTGGCCAGGTAGTTTGTTTAATTGATGTGGATGCTCCAAAACCTGCAGGCGGAAGCGCACCTGCTGCTGAAGCTCCAAAACAGGAAGAAGCTCCGAAAGCTGCTGAACCTGCTAAACAGGAAGTTCCAAAACCAGCTGCTCCGGTAGCTGCTCCACAAACGTATGCAACGGGAGCTCCATCTCCTGCAGCTAAAAAAATCCTTGACGAAAAAGGTATTGAGGCTGGACAGGTTTCAGGAAGCGGAAGAGACGGAAGAATCACTAAAACAGATGCAGAATTGGCTGCAGTTCCTGCTTTAGGTGGAACGCCTTCTACTGCAACCGGTGCACGTACAACTACAACAACTAAACTTTCAGTTCTAAGAAGAAAAATCGCTTCAAGATTAGTTTCTGTAAAGAATGAAACAGCGATGTTGACTACTTTCAACGAAGTTGATATGTCTGAAATTTTCAGATTAAGAAAATTATACAAAGAAGAATTTGCTCAGAAGCACGGAGTAGGATTAGGCTTTATGTCTTTCTTTACAAAAGCGGTGACAAGAGCATTACAAATGTACCCGGATGTGAATGCATCTATCGACGGTGACTTCAAAATCAACTACGATTTTTGCGATATTTCAATTGCAGTATCAGGTCCTAAAGGATTAATGGTTCCGGTATTGAGGAATGCTGAAAACATGTCTTTCAGTGGAGTTGAAGCGAACATCAAAGATCTTGCGACTAAAGTAAGAGACGGTAAAATTACAGTTGATGAAATGACTGGCGGTACATTCACGATTACAAACGGTGGTACTTTCGGATCTATGATGTCTACACCGATCATCAACCCTCCACAGTCTGCTATCCTTGGAATGCACAATATCATCCAGAGACCGGTAGCGGTAGACGGACAGGTAGTGATCAGACCAATGATGTACGTTGCGATGTCTTATGACCACAGAATTATCGACGGAAAAGAATCTGTAGGATTCCTTGTAGCGGTAAAAGAAGGTATCGACAATCCTGTTGAAATTTTAATGGGAGGCGACGAAAGAAAAGGCCTTGGACTATAAAATTTAATAAAATTTCAAGATAACTTACAATCTCGCCTTAAAAAAGGCGAGATTTTTGTATCCATTATAAAAACTAAGGTGATGTTCTCAAAAATGACTTCCAATATCAAAGTTTCAGTAATACCTGAATATGATAGTAAAAACAGTTATCCTTCCGAAAACCGTTACGTCTTTAAGTACAATATTACAATAGAAAATGACGGAAGCTTTCCCATTAAAGTACTTAAAAGAAAATGGCTCATCTTTGATGTAGGTTTTGGATATACCGAGATTATTGGCGACGGTGTAATCGGATTGACACCGGAAATTCCCACAGGCGAAAATTTCGCTTATTTCTCCAATGTAATGCTTCGGTCCGGCGTAGGGAATATGAGCGGAAAATACCTTGTTAAAAACATGGATACACAGGAAACTTTTGAGATAGAAATCCCAAAGTTTAACCTGTTGTCTGAGGTGTTAAGTAATTAGGATTATTCTCTGATAAACTGATGTCTGCTTATCCCTTTCTGAGATTTGATTTCTAAGAAATAGCTTCCTTTTGGCAAGCCGGAAACATCTATTCTGGAATCTGCAGAATTCTGCTGAACGAGTTTTCCTTCAGCGTTGTAAATTTTTGTCCATTCAATACGCTCAACGCCTTTAATTTCAAGGAAACTGCCCTTAACGGGATTAGGGTAAATCTTTATTGCAGTTTGGGATATCTCCGATTCTTTGATTGCTAAGAAACCATTTTCATAAAATGCCTGGTCTCCCAGATTATTGGTGAGAACCAGATTTTTTGTGTTTCCTGAATAAGTGATTTGATAATCGTGGGAGTCAGAACCAATATTAAAATAATTGACATATTGATTGGTGAAATCTATGTTTTCAGGGTTCGTACAGGTTTGGTTGTTACCTACACCATAAGTCCAGAAAACAAAATGATTGGGTTGTATACCTTGCAAAAATATATTACCCCAGATCGATTTTCCGCATACAGGACTATTCATATTGGTATAGGTACCTGATGATCCCGGTGTAGGAGTGAAAGTCATCGTAGGCGTGCCTATTTCGCTATTTTGTGGAAGCAGATAGGTAGTGTTGTTCTTGATCACTTTCTTTAAATTCCATGTTGTACTCAGAAGTTCGGTACTTTGGGCCTGGATTAAAGTGCTGATGATGATTGTAGCAGGAAGTAAAATTTTTTTCATGGGGTTATAGTTTTTTGATGTATTTATTTAAAAAAGATTCATGGATTTCGTCGTTTTCAGTAATAATTAATTTTTCAAAAGCGAGCAGTGCAATCTTTGCACAGGCCTCTGCATCATCTCCCGCCCGGTGATGGTTCAGGCTGATCTGGTGATGTTCTGCCAGATGTTTCAGGCCATATCTTGGAAGATAATTCCAGGATTTTTTAGCCAGCTGAATGCTGCAAAGATAATTCAGCTTTGGAGTAAACATTCCGTAATGCTGGAAACAGCCTCTTAATACCCCCGCATCAAAGCTTGCATTGTGGGCAATCATCAGGGATCCGTACATCATTTCTTCAGCTTCGTACCAGATCTCATCGAAGGTAGGGGCATCCTTTACATCTTCAGGAGTAATTCCGTGGACATCAATATTAAATCTGCTGAAATAGGGGAAACTTGGCGGTTTAATTAGCCAGGTCTTTGTTTCCACGATTTGGGAATTCTGAACAACACAAATACCCATTTCACAAGCTGAATTTTTCTCGTGAGTTGCCGTTTCAAAATCTATTGCGCAGAAATCCATCTTTTTGAGTTATAAATTATAAGTGATGAGTGAATTGGTGTTTTTTTGCTAGTTGCTAGTTGCTAGTTGCTAGTTGCTAGTTGCTAGTTGCTAGTTGCTAGTTGCTAGTTGCTAGTTGCTAGTTGGTTAGTTGCTGGTTTTATTTAATGTTCAACTTCAAGGTTTAAAGTTTTTTGAAGTTAAGAATTTTTCACGTAAAATACTATAGTCCTTTAACCGTCAGATACTTGTACTTTATTTCCCTAATCCCTAAACCTACTTCCTTCCACCTAAAAAATACCTGAAGATCAGCCATTTTGATTGATAGAACTTGATTTTCTGATGATTCTGACGGAGTTTCCATGTTCCCGGAAGTTGGGCGTAAAATCCAAAATGGGCTCTTACAACGGCCCACAGATGTGGAAATCCGTTTTTAAATCCGAAATAAATTCCGGCAATTCCGTCTAAACAGAGTCTGAAAAAAATTAATCCTATCAGTTTGGGAAACGGAAGGTTTTTCAGCATCATGGAAAGGTTGTTGCGGATATTTAAGTATGTTTTCTGTGCACTTTGCTTATTCAGGGTTCCGCCACCTACATGATAGACTTTGGATTTTCCTGTGTAGAAAATTTTTCTTCCTGAATTAATCAGTCGCCAGCAGAGATCGATTTCTTCCTGATGAGCGAAAAATCTTTCATCAAAACCTTTCTGTTCCCAGAAGTCTTTTGAACGGATAAAGAAACTACATCCTGAAGCCCAGAAAATCTCTGTTTCATCATCATATTGTTCTTTGTCTTCTTCTACATCATCAAATACACGGCCACGGCAATAAGGATAACCCAGATTGTCAATAAGGCCACCAGCAGCACCGGCAAATTCAAAAAATGTTTTATGGTTAAAAGACAATATTTTCGGTTGTATCGCTGCTATGGAAGCATCTTTCTCAAATAATTCCAGAACAGGACCTGTCCAGTTTTCAGTAACTTCTACATCAGAGTTGAGAAGACAGTAATATTCATTTTTTATTTCCTTTAAGCCTTCATTGTAGCCACCGGCAAAACCATAGTTTTGAGTGTTTTTAATGATTTTTACGGCAGGAAAATGAGTCTGTATAAATGTGATTGAATCATCGGTAGAAAGATTGTCGATGACATAAATATCTGCATCTTGAGAAAAACTGACCACGCTTGGAAGGAATTTCTCAAGCCAGTTTTTACCATTCCAGTTTAAGATAGCAACGGCTAATTTTTTCGGCATCAGGATTTATTTTTATCGCTATCAAATGTTTTAATAGCACTTTGGTATTTCCATTTTCTGTGGGACCAAAGATAATTGTCAGGATTTTTGTGAAGTGTATTTTCGAGAAGTTTATGGAACTTTTTTACTACCTCATGTTCTGTAAACTTTTCACCGTCCGGGTAGATTCTGTGGTAATTGACCTGATAATAACCCCGTTTTACTTTCTTCATTTCGCAATAAATAAAAGCGAGGTCCATTCTGGTAGCCAGTTTATCATACCCTATAAAGGCAGGTGTTCTCTGGTGAAGGAAATCTAATCCGTAATTGACATGAGCAACATGCGGAGTCTGATCTGCCACAAACATATAGGCTGATTCACCGTCACTTTTAGACCTGAAGATATTCATGATCACTTCATTAGCCTCCAGCGCTTCATTTCCAAATTTGTTTCTTACTTTTTTCATCTGGTTTTCCCAGAAATCGCTGTTGACCTTTCTGTATACCGGATGGCAATGTTTTTGGGGAATAACTCTCGCGAAAGCATTCATCCATTCCCAGTTAAACACATGGCCTGCCAACATAATCACATTTTTGCCTTCAGCTTTGGCTTCATGAAACACATCCTGATTGATGTGCTGCATTCTTACCCTGGCTTCCGTTTCAGAAATGCTGAAAGATTTAATGGTCTCTACAAGATAATCAGAGAAGTTAAGATAGAATTTCTTTCGGATGATTCTGATCTCCTCTTCCGACTTTTCAGGGAAAGATTTTTGCAGATTTTGAGTAATAACATTCTTTCGGTAGCCTACCAGGTAGTAGTTCAGGAAGAACATAACGTCCGAAAAAATATACAATACTTTAAGCGGAAGTTTTGAAATGAAATATAATATTTTGATTAAGAAATTCATAAAACATGCAAATCTAGTGATAATAAAATTATAGTTCTATTTTTGCTTGCAATAAGTATAAATTTTTTTTATTTTTATGTTATGAAAAAATTGTCAATCATAGCCTTTCTGGGACTGAGTATATTTGCTTTATCACAGGAAACCAAAAATGTACCGGAAGGAAGAAAGCAGGATAATGCCCTTTTGGTGAAAACTGATCATGCAGAGCTGGATGCAAAGAAGAAAGCTGGTGAAGAGAAGGCTAAACTTCCTAAACCTTACGATCCGAAAGCCAATGCAGAGGCTGATATCAATACATTAATTGCCAAGGCTAAAAAAGAAGGAAAAAATATAATCATCCAGGCTGGAGGAAACTGGTGTATCTGGTGTCTCCGTTTTAATAATTTTGTTCAAAGTACACCTGAATTAAAAGAAACAGTAGATAAAAACTACGAATATTATCATTTGAATTTTTCTCCGGAGAACAAGAACGAAAAAGTTTTTTCTAAATATGTAGATGTCAAAGAAAAACTGGGTTATCCTTTTTTCATTGTTCTGGATAAAAACGGAAAATTGATTCATGTCCTGAAAGACAGCTCCGTTTTAGAAGAAGGTAAAGGCTACAGTAAAGAAAAAGTAAAAGAATTCTTTACCCAATGGGCGCCTAAGTCATAAAAAATACAACCGGGAAATTTCCCGGTTTTTTTATTTAAAGCAGTTTTTTAATCCAGCTTAATTTCTTTTCAGAATAAGGAGGATATTTAATATTGGGTTCGCCCCAGGTTGCTTTTTCCAGGACAGACTTCTGATGCGAAAAGGCTTCAAAGCCATATTTTCCATGGTAATTTCCAATACCTGATGCTCCAACTCCTCCAAACGGTAATCTCTCGTTACCTAAATGCATGATCACATCATTGATGCATCCGCCACCAAAGGAAAGTTTCGATAGAAAAGCTTCTTTTTCCTCAGAATTTCTGGTGAACAGATAGGCGGCAAGCGGTTTTTCCTGTTCAAGGATGGTTGTCATAACGAGATTAAAATGAGTAAACCTGATCACAGGCAATATAGGACCGAAAATCTCTTCCTGCATGACATCATCTTCCCAGTTTACATCATTCAGAAGGGTAGGTTCAATATATAATTTCTCTTCGTCAAAATTCCCTCCAAAATAAATTTTTCCTTTATTGATAAGCTTCGCCAGACGGTCGAAATTTCTACGGTTGATTATTTTGGTATACTGTTCGGCATCCGGTCCGTATTTGAATTCCGTGATGTATTTTCTCAGCATTTCCAAAAACTGTTCATGAATGGCTTCTTCTACCAAGAGATAATCGGGTGCTACACAGGTTTGCCCTGCATTCAGAAATTTTCCCCAGACGATTCTTTTGGCGGCTACTTCAAGATCTGCATCTTTGGTAATAATAGCCGGAGATTTTCCTCCCAATTCCAGAACAACAGGAGTTAAATGCTCTGCAGCCGCCTTATATACGATTTTTCCAACTTTCGTGCTTCCTGTAAAAAAAATTTTGTCGAATTTCAGTTTTAATAGTTCTGTGGTTTCATCAATGCCTCCTTCATAAACATATAAATACTCAGCAGGGAAATTCTCGTTGATAAGTTTTGCCATCACTTTCATGGTGTTTTCTGCTATTTCGCTGGGTTTTAAAATACAGCAGTTTCCCGCAGCCAATGCGGCGATCATAGGAGAAAGCGACAGTTGATAAGGGTAATTCCAGGCTCCGATTACCAGAACACAGCCCAACGGTTCGGGATGAATACTGCTTTTTCCAATCTGATTGGAAAGATTAGTTGTAACCTTTTTAGGCTTTGAAAGCGTGTTGATGTTGTTCAGATAATACTTAATATCATTCAGAACAAAAGAAAGCTCTGTGGTAAATGTATCAAACCTAGATTTGCCGAAATCCTTATGAATGGCTTCATATAAAAGATCTTCATTCTTCAGAAGAATATCCCGAAACTTTTCAAGATACATTTTCCTGAATTTGAGGCTTTTCGTCTGCTGTGTTTTGAAAAAAGTCTGTTGATTCAATACGATTTCCTGAATGTCCATAACATCAAATTTCCTGAAGTATAGCAAATTTTCGGCCTAAACAATCACATAATATTTCTCACCGCAATTTTCACAGGATGATACAGCAGTAAAGCAAAAGCCGTAATCAATGCCAGCCAGAAAAGTCCGGTGAAAATTTCCATATTGGAAAGAAGAATCGACTGAGCGGTTATTTTTCCTTTAAATGCACCGGCAGTCATAGATAACGACTCATTGACAGGGAGTTTGGCCAGATTAGCTCCGAAAATCTGGTTCCACTGGCTGTAGAAAACAGGATTGGTATCTGTCATATTGAAACTCAGGGTGTCAGAATGTTTTAGCGTTAAAAACAGCATCAAATTTTGCATTAACGCATATCCGATCGCGGTGGTCCAGAAACGGGTGGTAGTTCCTAAGGCCGTTGCATTAGCGACATATGGTTCCGGCATTCCGGAAATCAAAAAGAAAACAAGCGGCGTAAACAATAATCCTTGTGCGATTCCTTGCAGAAATAGAGGCGGGCAGATCGTGAACAGCGTAGTGTCCGGATAAAACGTGTAGGTAAACCATGCACAATCGATGGCCAGCAGCAGAAATCCTGTGAAGAAAATGATCCTTGAAGAAACGCCCCGCATCAGACATATTCCTGATAAAATAACGCCCAATAAAGTCCCGGCTACATTCCAGTACTGAATATTGACAATATAATCCCACGGCCATTTCCATACGGTAGCCATAATGCTGTATACATTATTCAGCCCGGATCGGATCAGATAGAAAATAAAGAACAGAATCATTCCGGCAATGACATTTTTTGAACTGAACACTTCGTAATGAAAAAGTGGTCTTTTGGAATTCCTTTGCTTTAGCATAAATAATCCACCGGAAAGTAGAAATATAAAAAAGCACATGATAATAGTGTCGGATTCAAGCCACATCAGTCTTTTGCCATAAATAATAGCATAACCTCCCGACTGCAGACAAGCCCAAAGGAGGAACCAGCTGGTAATGTCCAGTTGATACAGAGGCATTTTTGGGAAAAATCTATTAGTATTAAAAAGAGCAATTCCGATGATCAGGACAAAGATGTGAAAGTAGGCCATCATCAGGATCATATGCTGGAAATCGTAATCTTCAATGCTGGATTTCAGTAAAGAAGTGGTGATGGTTCCGCCGGTCAGCATGATGGTGTACATAAACAGATAGGCTATTACTTTGGCGTGTTTTGTTTTTAATTCTGCGATGATCAGCGGGAGAAAAATGGCACCTTCGAACAGTCCGAAAATTCCTTCCAGAAACCGGATTACCAGAATAAGCTGATAATTATTGGTCACCGATAAAGCATACAATATAATCACAGAAACAGAGGCCATCAGAAGGATATAATATTTCACGCTGAAATACGCCATAAACCGCTGTAAAACTAAAAGCGTGACCACAAATGTCCCGTACATTAAAATCATTAAATACTGAATGTCATCTGAATCAACATCCATAAAAGAAGAGGTGAAGGCACTATTGGAATGCAAAAGCGACAACAACATCAGGTGGGGGAAAAGAGCGAGTACCAAAAGGGGCAGTTTCAGCCATTGGGGTACCCATTTGTGATAAACTATATTATGCTGCATGGTTGATGTGTTGATGTGTTGATGTGTTGATGTGTTGATTTGATGATTTGATGATTTGGTGATGGGAGAAAAAAACACGGAAAGACAAAGGAGCAGGGTGTAAAAAAGTAAAAGGTAAATTGACAAATACTTAAGAAAAATCATAAGTCTGTCGCTGCAAATCTGTCTTTCCGCTGAAAAAATCTAAGGCTATTTATTAAATGATAATATGCGAATTTAAAAATGTGAGGATGTGATCATTAATAAAGTATTCTTCTTCATTACGATCATTCATCTCTAATAACTCACACACCCTTACATTCTCTAACATTCACACTAAATCACTATATTTTTTTTGCACTCACAAGGACATTCATCCCGGAAAGCAGTTTTTCGTTATTTTGATTGTTATCAAGAATAATTTTCACAGGAAATCGCTGTTCAATTTTCACGAAGTTTCCGGTGGCATTATCCGGTTTTACCAGAGAAAACTGTGAACCTGAGGCGGGAGATACGGAAACGACTTTTCCTTTAAATTCAATATCAGGATAGGCATCTGCAGTAATGGTTACTTCCTGCTTTGAATCAATCTGTCCAAGCTGCGTTTCTTTATAATTGGCAATGATCCATTTTTCTTTGCTCACGATCTGAACCAGAGCCTGGCCTTCTTTAATAAGCTGTCCTTCCTGAATGGTCTTTTTTCCAACCCAGCCATCATAGGGAGCTGTAATCACGGTGTAAGAAAGGAAAAGTTTAGCATTGTTCAGGCTTGCAGAGCTCTGCTGGATCTGACTTCTGACAGGAGCTATTTTTGTCTGTTGCTCATTGGCGCCCGCTTTCACTGCATTTTTCTGCTGTTCCAGGGCTAAAAGATTAGCTTTTGCTTGCTCATAAGAAGCTTTTACGTTTTCAAACTGCTGTTCTGTGGCGGCATCTTCTGAAACTAAATTTTTATACCGCTTAAAATCCTGTTCCGTTCTCCATATGTCAATTTTGGCTGAAGCAATTTTAGCATCGATGATTTTGGAATCATTTTCTTTGGTATTGACGCCACTTTCAATGGTGGTGATATTTTCAGCATTCGCATGAAGGCCTGCTTCAGCCATTTTCACCTGATTGACAAACTCTCTGTTGTCTATGACAATCAGTGTATCTCCTTTACGGACAAACTGGTTTTCTTCGAACTGTATCGTTTTAATGAAGCCTGAAACCTTGCTGGAAACGGGCGTAATATATTGCTCGATCTGGGCATCATTTGTGGTGACATTTTTTCTTGAGAAAAGATAGAAACTTACCATTCCTGTCACTCCGCTGATGATCAGAATCCAGGCCAGCAGCGTGATCGTTTTGTTGATTCTTTTTTCCTTTTGTGTCAGTTGTTTCTTTGCCATAGTTTTTATAAGTTTCCAATCGTGTACTGGAGTTGGTAATATTTTAATTGTCGATTTATTTTTACGGAGATAAGATTGGATTCAGCCTCCAGATAAGCATTGTCTGCATCAATAAGCTCGGTGATCAGACTTAATTTATTGGCATATTTTGTCTTTACAATTCTGTAGTTTTCCTTGGCCTGGCCAATAGCTTCCTCTGCGATTTTAACCTTCTGATCGGTTTCTTCAAACTTCTTATACGCTTCATAAACATGATGCCGTACATTTTCATCGTTTTCCTCGATCTGAAGTTTAGCCAGATCAATATTTTCCCTTGCTTCCTGCATTTTATATTTGTTTTTATACAGGTTTTCGATGGGGTAGGTAAGATTGACGCCCAACATTCCAAGACGGTAGGCATAAGGCTCGGGAGGAAAAAACATCATATTTGGGTACTTGATAAAATATTCTCCACCGGCTGTGATTCTCGGTAAATAATTCGCTTTTGTGATCTTCTGATCCAATTGTTTTAACGAAAGGTTTTTGTGCGTCATCTCTACCGATTCATTTTTACTTAAAGCCGTTTCAGTAAGCTCATCAATATAAGGAACTGAAGCTTTGTCGGAGATCAGATCTTCCGTATCTGCATGCATTTCCTGGTTTTCCGGAAGTGAAAGAATGGTTTTAAGCTTATGTTCTGCAATCTGAATATCGTTATCCAGCTCTGTCCAGCTCATCGTATGGTTCGAAAGCTGTAAAGATGTTCTCAGGACTTCATTCACCGTAACTACTCCGTTCGCTTTCAAAGCTTTTACCTGTCTGATGTTGATGGAATCCTCCTTCATTTTATCGTTAATAAGGCTTTGCTGTTCCTTTAAATGATGGATCTGAAGAAAAGCGGTGATTATCTCCATTTTCAGCTGTCTTTCATCCTGATGGGTTCTTAAAGCTGAAATTTCGGTATCAATGGCTGCTTTCTTTTCTGTATTTCTAATCTTTCCACCCATATACACAGGAATCGAGGCTGCAAGGGTAAAATCATACATTCCGTTGATGACATCATATTTTGTGGCCTTACTGAAAAAGCCATTCTGATGCTGAAAAAGATTGGTCACCTGATTATAGCTTGTATGGAATTCAATATCCGGAAGTTTTTCCATAGCAAGGTCTTTTTCCCTGGTGACAGCCATTTCCTGTTTTAAATGGCTGATCCGGATGGTTTTGTTGTTTTTCAAACCGGTCTCTATAGCCTGTTGAAGGCTGAGATGCTGGTAATCGGTCATTTGTGAGTGTAAAAAACTGCCTGTCAGCAGTAAGCACAACGCCATGTACCTGTATGGGCAGGCGTTAAATGTCATATTCATAATTTAAGTAGAGGATTTTTGCTGAAATGATTTTGATGCTGCAAAGTTACGTTGCAGAGTATCGGACCCGATTTGCTAATACAGAAAAAGATTTGCTCATTTGCGCCAATGTAAAATTTTCTTCTTACCTTTATTCTATGAATGATAGCCATTTTAAAGCAGTAGAGGAAGAGGATGCAGAATTTTATGTCTATAATGTATTTACAGGAGGTATAACCACAGACATTCATCATCACAGTTCTGCCCAAATGGTGTATGCAGAGGGTGGAATAGTTCATATTTTTACGGATTTGAAACACTGGTATCTTCCAGCAAGATGCTTTATGTGGATTCCTGCCGGGACACCGCATTATATCTTTTCAACGAGCCCAAAAGTAGATTTTTACAATTTTTATTTTAAAAAAGAAGAAAATGAAAATGGCTTCTTTGATGAAATTAATATTTATTCTGTCAGCCATCTTCTCCGGGAAATGATTTTGTATACCAAAGACTGGAATGGAAAAATCACAAAAAATGACGGTGCTAAATATTTTTTCCTCAAAGCTTTGAAAGGAATTCTTCCTGAAAAAAGAGATAAAAAGCTGGCTTTCCCTGTTCAGCATCCGTTTCCACAAGATGAAACCCTTTTAAAGATTGCAAAATACATTCATGACAATCTTGAAAAGCCTATTACCATTGAATCTACGGCAAAAGAATTCGGGATGAGCACCAGAACCCTCTCCAGAAAGTTTAAAGAGATTTTAGGCATGAATTACGTGCGTTTTCTGCGTGCGTTAAGAATTACCCGCTCGCTGGAACTCATGATGGAAGGAAAATACAATATGTACGAAATAGCGATGATGGTAGGCTACAACAGCCTGTCTTCATTCAGCAATATTTTTAAAAAAGTAATAGGAATACCGCCTACTGAGTATCAGCAGAAACTGAGAGGAGAGGATTGATTGTATTGGTGACTTCGGGAGCCGAATCCAACCGATTTTTTTGACTGCCTCTTAGCCCCGATAGAAACGGTTACCCCGCAGTAAGAGTTGGCTAAGCGGCTGCGCGAGGAGTATGAGTGGATAGCGGGATTAAGCTTCTAAATAAAAGAAAACAAAAAAACCACTTCAAACGAAGTGGTTGATATATTTGAGAAAATCTCTTCAGAGCTTATTAAGCTTCTTCAGAAGGAGTTTCTTCTACTACTTTAGCTTTAGGAGCAGCTGGTTTAGGAGCTTCTACCGGAGCATCAGATACGATGTCGAATTCGAAATTGTACTCAACATTTCTGTGAAGTCTGATGTTTGCAGTAACTTTACCAGTTCTCTTAATCGTGTTCCCTGGGATTTTGATGTATTTCTTCTCTACAGAAACTCCAGCTTTAGCAAGAGCGTCAGAAAGATCAGAATTGTTGATAGATCCGAATAACTTGTCACCAGAACCTACTTTTGCAGGAATAGTGATAGAAGTTTTCTTCAATTGATCTACTACACCGTTAGCTGCAGCGATAAGTTTAGCTTCTTCTTCTTTTCTAGCCTCTAAAGTAGCTTCAAGAGCTGCTTTGTTTTTAGGAGTCGCTAAAAGAGCAATTCCTTGAGGAAGTAAGAAGTTTCTTGCATAACCTGGCTTTACGCTTACTGTATCAAACTCAAGTCCTAAGTTTTCTACGTCTTTTTTTAGGATGATATCCATTGTTGTTGTCCGTTTTTAGTTTTAGAGCCAAGACTAAAGAATCAAGAACCGAGACGTTACATCTTTTATCTTTTATCTTCTGTCTTTTATCTAAAAATCGTTAGAATTAAATTATTTTATTCAGCAACAAAAGAAGAGGTTGCCCTCTTCTTCTATTTATTTTTTTTGTCTTATTTTAATAAGTCAGCTACGTAAGGTAGTAAAGAAAGGTGTCTTGCTCTTTTGATAGCAGCAGAAACTTTTCTTTGGTATTTTAAAGAAGTTCCAGTGTATCTTCTTGGTAAGATCTTACCTTGCTCGTTAACGAACTGTAATAAGAAGTCAGCATCTTTGTAATCAACGTGCTTAATTCCGTATTTTTTGAATCTACAATATTTCTTTTCAGATTTTGTATTGATATCAAGTGGAGTAAGGAATTTTACTTCTGATTCTCCTCCAGCTGAGGCTTGTTTAGCCATTTCATCTATTGCCATGTCTTGTCTTTTTTAAAAAATAGGGTTAATAATTAAGCTCTAGCCGCTTTGATTTTAGTTCTTCTAGTTACAGCATACTCAACAGCGTGCTTGTCAAGTTTTGTAGTCAGGTAACGGATTACTCTCTCGTCACGTTTGAATGCTAATTCTAAATCAGCTACTACAGTACCTTCACCTTTAAACTCGATTAAAGTGTAGAATCCATTCTTTTTCAATTGAATTGGATAAGCTAGTTTTTTTAATCCCCAGTTCTCTTTGGCAACGATTTCACAGTTCTTTTCTTTTAAAAGATCTTCAAATTTTTTCACTGCTTCCTCTACCTGAGCATCAGATAGAACGGGAGTTAAAATGAAAACAGTTTCGTAATTGTTCATAATGTTAAATGAATTTGTTAATTATTTCGAGGTGCAAAATTAGAGAATATATTTGGAATATGCAATACTAGCTAGTGGAAATATATGTCTTTTTCATTAATAATAATTATTTTAGACAGTATCAAAATTAAAACCATCAAACTTGTCAGCAGTAGCTTTTAATGTATTCCAATCAAAATCGTATTTTTCTGTATCAAGCCAAGTTTCAGGAAGTTTAATCTTGAAAATGCTTTTGGGAGTGGATATGAAATTTTGGTCATCAGTGGAAGAAGAGGTTGATGTTTGATGAGAGTCGAAGCAAAATATAAAATATTGCGAAAATAAAATAGCAAATAACCCCGATAATGCTAATGTTAAATTATCAAGATTTGCTTCATGAAAATTATTATTTCGGTCATGTTTAACATTATTGTAAGCTTTATACCAACTTAGTGATATAGGTGTAGCAGAATTCCATTCGATAAAAGGTTTTAAAACTTTTGTAGTGGGACTCCAGATGTTCAAATGTAATTCATAATCACTTAATTTTGAAGCTTTATTTATTTTGTAATAATCAAGAATATTCCAGCTACCTGCTTTTGTAAATTGATTTGAACTTAAAATAGACTTACAGTTTGATTCAAATTCTGTACAAGTTCTCAGAAATAATTCATAGATCCTATGAGAATATGTATTCTTATTGTTGTCATGTGGCTCTATATAATCAAGGATATCTAAGTAGTCCTTTACAATTATCTCAAAAGCTCGAATTGAACTTATTCTTTCATTTGAATAGTCATTTTCGAGTAAATAAGTATTCGAAACTGTTCTTAAATAACTGTCATCAATAAAAGGTCTAATTATTTTCTTAAATGGTTTGTTTAGTGACATAATTTTTAGTTTTTTCTTATTTCTGTTAAAAAGTTAATTTTCAATACATCATATAAAGAATTTTTGCTCACGAGAATAGATGCTATAGATGAAACCATTCCCGCCAGCATCAGATGGAAAATAAGAGAATGTCTGTCCGTCATTTCCAGGACAATGATGGCGGATGTAAACGGAGCTCTTGTGATTCCGGTAAGAAATGCGACCATTCCAGCGAGGATGACTACATTGGTTTCGTTGGGAGTTAAATGAATAGCTCCTGAAATCACGGAACCTATACTGGCACCGGCCGTAAGGGCAGGAGCGAAAATTCCCCCTGCACCACCTGATGTAAAAGAAAGGGCAGGACCCAGCATTCTTAAGATCGGGACATACCATTCTTCATGTTTATCCTTTGTGAAAAGAACACGCTCCATAATCTCCTTTCCGGAGCCCAGAATCTCTCTGTTGATGAAATAGGCTATAGAAGCGATAAACAATGCGCAGATCACAAGAAAAATGACATTAGCCTGATCGGTTTTAAGTTTTCTTTTCTTCCAGTCACTCATTTTGAGCATCATTACAGAAAGCTGACTGGCCAGAATTCCTGCAGTTCCGGCTACAAGAATAATAGGAAACATCACCATTAAAGAAACATCATTGGTTTTTGGATATCCTAAATATAAATAAGAACCTGCTAATGTCTGAGCTGTTAGACCTGCAATGATTACGGCCGTAAATAATGCCGTCTTGAAATAGTTGATATGCGTTTTTGAAAGTTCTTCTACGGCAAATACAATTCCTCCCAAAGGTGTATTGAATGCTGCAGCAAGTCCTGCCGCTGCACCAGTCATAATCATGTTTTTCTTAGAAATTTTTGGCCACCAGTGCGGAAGATATTCATTGACCTTTCTGAATACGGAACCTGCAATTTGGATTGTGGGTCCTTCACGTCCTACAGCGCCGCCTCCAATAACAAGAACAACAGATGAAATGATTTTAAAAACAATGATTTTAAGACTTAAAAGACTCCTGATCTTGGTATGCTCCTTAGGATTGGCAAGCTCTACCGCAGCCATAACCTGTGGAATACCACTTCCTTTGGCATTCGGGGCAAATTCTTTGACCAGCCACCAGGAAAGCACAAAGCCGATAGGGGCAATAATGAAGATCATCCACGCATGCCAGTTCATAATGAAATTCAACAGATGTTCTCCCCATGCGAATATCTTAGCGTACATCACCGCAAAAAAGCCTGTGATCACAGAACCAATCCAGAAAGGAATGGCCTGAAGCAGATTATTCTTCAGTTGTTCGTTTCTTATGTTATCGAAAGACTTTTTAAGGCCTTTTCGTAAGAGGGAGAAAATTTTCAGCATTTGTGGACTTGAACATTTTATTGAACTGAAAAATAGGAAAATTAGATGGTATTTGAAAATATCTGCTGTAAAAAATAAGCTGCTTAATGATGGTTGATTGAAAAAGAGAATGAAAAGAGGGATATACTCCATGATAGTTAAGCATACATTTTATCCATACGCTTAATCAACTGCCATATGACCATCTTTACTTTGCGTAAAACAAAATATTCTGGAAAAATCCCCAAGTCTTTATACTGAACATCGAAAGGTCACAAGCCTAATAATTAAAACAAAAAAAGCTTCCCGGAGGAAGCTTTTACTTTGTATGTGTGAGTATCAGGCGAATCCGAAAAGGAAAATACCCCCGATGCCATAAATTAATAATAGAATAAGAATAAAAATAAGATTAATATTCCTGAGAATAAACTTCTTTTTATTCTGCAGAATCACTGCTTCAATAATGATATAAAGAAGCCAAACTCCGTGAAAGATCGCCATAAATATAAGCAATGCCAATCCTTCCCAGCCTTGTGATTCATTCACTGCAATACCAAAACCAAGTGTTCCGATGATCATCACAGCAAGACGAATTAAAATGTGATTTGTAACATTTTGATCAGTGGGTTGACTGACCTTTTTCTCTTTGTCTTCCTGCTTGATTTCAAACAGCTCTTTCAGTTCCTGATTCATTCCTTTTGCTTATTGTAAAGTTTCACAAAGAATTGCAATACCCCGACAAAAGCAATCAGGTTTAAGATTCCGAATAATCTAAATAAGCCCATGGAGTAGAACTCAAAAAAACTGGATATAATTTGAACAAGATCAATAAGGATAATGACTCCTACTGAAATCATGGCAATTAATGTTGCGTTTTTCATGCTCTTATTTAGATTATGGATTATTTTGTTTTATATTTCTGTGTTCAGATCCCAGTTCTGAAGATAGTCATGAACATGCTTAAGCATCATTCCACCTAAAGATCCGTCTACTACTCTGTGGTCATAAGAGTGCGACATGAACATCAACTGACGGATCGCAATCACGTCACCATCTTTCGTTTCAAGAACTGCAGGCTTCTTCACGATAGCACCGATCGCTAAAATAGCTACCTGAGGCTGAGGAATGATAGGTGTACCCATCAGGTTTCCAAAACTTCCTACATTAGAAATTGTGTAAGTGGCACCCTGTGTATCTTCCGGTCTTAATTTCTTGTTTCTTGCTCTGTACGCTAAGTCATTGATCGCTTTAGCCAAACCTGAAAGGGATAGCTGGTCGGCATTTTTAATAACAGGAACGATAAGGTTTCCGTCTGGTAAAGCAGTTGCCATACCGATGTTGATATTTTTCTTCTTAATGATGTTTTCACCACTGATAGAAACGTTGATCATCGGGAAATCCTGAATAGCTTTCACGATAGCTTTCACGAAAATCGGCATGAACGTCAGTTTTTCACCTTCACGTTTTTCGAAAATATCTTTATGCTTGTTTCTCCATTTTACAACGTTGGTAACGTCTGTTTCAATGAAAGAAGTCACGTGTGGAGCAATGTGTTTTGCTTTTACCATGTTCTCAGCAATGATCTTTCTCATTCTGTCCATAGGAATGATCTCATCGCCTGCTGCTGTAGAAACTGTAGAGACAGGTGTTGAAACCGGAGCTTTTACTGCCGGAGCTGCTGCCTGTTCTACTGAAGCTGTCTGCTGAACCGGTTGGTTTCCTCTGCTGGAAACGTATGCTAATATGTCTTCTTTTGTAATTCTTCCTTCTAAACCACTTCCTTTGATGGACTTCAGTTCAGTTTCAGAGATGTTTTCCTGTTGTGCGATAGATTTTACCAGCGGCGACAGGTAAAGGTCTCCCGAGAATTCTACATTGGCTGTAGCCTGTAACGGCTCTTCAATGGTTTTTAACGTTTCAGTATCCGGAGCAACTGCAGTAGCTTCTGTTTTCACTTCTTCTGATACTGTATTTCCTCCTTCTCCTTCAATTTCTAAAATGGCAATGGCCTCACCAACTTTAGCAACCTCGTCCTTCTGTTTCAGGATTTTTACAATTTTCCCCGAAACTGGTGTCGGAACGTCTGAATCTACCTTATCTGTTGCAATTTCAACTACGGAATCATCCTCTTTTACATTATCACCTTCATTAAATAACCAAGTGATAATCGTCGCTTCCATAACACCTTCTCCCATGGAAGGAAGCAATAATTTGTATTCTGCCATTTTTAATTTTTAGATTTTGACAAATATATAAAAAAAATCGGTTTTTTTATGAAATATATAATCTTAGACAAATTCAACATAAATATTCTCGCCTACATTGAGTCCAAACAGGCTTTTAGCGCCGTTTTTCTTGCTTCCTTTATAGATCGTAAGCTCCAATAGCTGACTGTCATTGAAGATCGCTGCTGACTGTCCATGGAATTCTGTTTCCCTTTCCCAGTCCGAAACGACTTCCGTATGGCTTGAAAACACTCTTGAAAGTGTTAAATTCCTGAATTTTATAGTAAAACCTTCGTTGCCTTTTCCGGTGCTTTCAAAAAAGTCTTTACTGATATTTGAGATTATATTTCCGAAATTATCAATATAGGTAACTTCTCCAATGATCATCTTTTCAGATTCATTGAAAACCGGTTTCGGGAAAAGAAGTTCTTTGGCAGAATCTATTTTCCGTCCGATGACTTCAGGAAGTCCGCCATTCGCCAGATGTACTGCCACAGGGACAAAAACGTCTGTTGAAGTGAAATTCACGATGTCGTCAAATCGGGTATTCAAAGTGATTTCATAGATCGCTTCCGGTTTAATGTCGAAAAATATCAGACCTAAAAGTCCGTTATCTGCCGCCAGAAAATACGAGCCATCTGCTTTATAGAGTATATTTTTTCTTGATTTATGATAAAAACTGTCTACAGACAGGATATGAATGGTGCCTTTAGGAAAATATTTATATGCATTCCGTACGATATACGAGGTCTGTATAAGGTTGAATGCCTGGATATCGTGAGATATATCAATAATATTCACCTTAGGGTTTAGAGACAGAACCTTGCCTTTCACAGCGGCGACTCTGTAATCTAAATTTCCGAAATCCGAAGTAAGGGTAATAATTGACATGAATTGGTAGTAGAATAAATAGTGTTTCCTGCAAAGTTATTTAAAATAAAAAGAAAGCCCGAAAGATTGTAGAAAAGAATTGACAGAAATTTGAAAAAAAGCTTTAATTTTAAAATCTAATAAAAATAAAATACTGCATGTTTGAATTAACATATGATTTGGAAGATGTCGATGTAAAGACCTTCTATGGCGTTAATAATCAATATTTCAATTTGTTAAAATCAAGCTTTCCGACGCTTAAGATCACTGGAAGAGATCATTTCATCTTCGCGATGGGGAATCAGGAGGCTTTAGACATACTTAAACTAAAACTGGATGATCTCATAAAATTTATTTCCAAAAACAATTCTATTGCTCTGAAAGACGTTGAAAATGTCCTGAATATCAAAGATGAAAATGAAAAACATTTGGTTTTCGATCAGGATATCATTGTGAAGGGAGTCAACGGTAAGATCATTAAAGCTAAAACCACAAACCTTAAAAGGTTGGTAAAAGAGACCGAGAAAAAGGATATGGTTTTTGCCATTGGTCCTGCAGGAACGGGAAAAACGTATACCAGTGTGGCATTGGCGGCGAGAGCTTTGAGAGATAAGGAAGTGAAAAGAATTGTGCTGACAAGACCTGCCGTGGAAGCAGGGGAGAGCCTTGGGTTCCTTCCGGGAGACCTTAAAGAGAAACTGGATCCGTATTTACAGCCTTTATATGACGCGCTGAGAGATATGATTCCTCACGAAAAGCTGGAAGGTTTTATGGAGAAAAAAGTGATTGAAGTGGCTCCGCTGGCTTTTATGAGGGGACGTACACTTGATGATGCGTTTGTGATTCTTGATGAAGCGCAGAATACAACGCATGCTCAGATGAAAATGTTCCTGACCAGGATGGGGATGAATGCCAAGTTCATTATCACGGGAGATCCTACCCAGATCGACTTACCGCCGAAACAACAATCGGGGCTGAAGGAAGCCATGAGAATTCTGAAAGACGTTAAAGAAATCGGTTTTGTACACCTTACGGAAGAGGATGTTGTAAGGCATCCGGTAGTAAAAAAGATCATTTTAGCGTACAACGAGGAAGATAAAAGACTTAAGGATTAAGCTTGGAACGGTTTCAACTCTGCTTTTTGAGATAAGATTTTGTTGAATTTTATACCTGGTATTATTTGTTTATAAGAATATTTTTAGCCACTATTTGGTGTTTTGAAAAAAAGACTTAGTTTTACAGCCGAATACTAAAAATAACTCATGAAAAAAATTTTACTTATTGCAGCAGCGGCTGTAGTTAGCGCTAATCTAAGTGCTCAGGAAACCAGATTTGGGGCTAAGGCTGGTTATTCACTTTCTACTTTGAAATTTAAAGACGGAGGCGAGTCTGAAAGTACAGATCCTTCACATACTTTCTATGCAGGTGCTTTGGTAGAGCATAAACTAAGTGATAAGTTTGCTCTTCAGGGTGAAGTTTTATACTCTCAATTGGGAGGTAAGATCAGTGAAAGAGTAGAGGATGAAGATGATGCAGGTACATTCTTTAATGTGAAGAATAAAACAACTTTTGGAACGATATTGATTCCGGTTTCTGCTAAATATTTCATTACGGAAGGTTTATCAGTTTCTGCTGGGGCAAGCTTCGGACTAATTATTTCTGCAAAAACAAAAACGGTAGCAGATCTTGGATTAGGAATGATTCCTGGATTTGAAATCTCTGCAGATGATGAAAGAGACATTAAAGACCAAACCAATACTTTAAATATTGCTCCTTTCCTAGGTGCTGAATATGCATTGGAAAATGGATTGTTCTTCGACGCGAGATACAATATGGGAGTTTCTAATTTAGCTAAAGACTCAGGAGATGGAAAACTTACGAACAGTTTTTTACAGGTTGGAGTAGGTTTCAAATTCGGAGGAAACTAATTCTACAGAATATTATAAAGATATAGAGCGGGACAAAATATTGTCCCGCTTTTTTATTATTGCGACGAATGAGTTTTGTTAATTTTATGTTAATAAAGAAAATAATTACTAATTTTGTGGTATCAATCAAACTATTTAAAAAATGAAAAAACTATTTTTACTAGGTGCTTTTGCGCTATTAGGTGGTGCTGCACACGCGCAGGAAGGGTTTAAGCTAGGAGGTCACATCGGTATTCCGGTAGGAGATGCGGGTGATGTGTCATCATTTACATTAGGAGTGGATGCGGCTTATATGTGGAACATCACAAAAGGTCTTGACCTTGGAGTTACCACAGGATATTCTCATTTCTTCGGAAAAGATAATTTTGATGATTTCGGATTTATTCCTGTAGCAGTTTCCGGAAAATACAAATTCTCAGGAGCTCCTATCTTTGTAGGTTTAGATCTTGGATACGGAATTTCTGTAAAAGATGGAGTAGACGGTGGTTTCTATGCGCAGCCTAAATTTGGCTACCAGATGAAGAAAGGTGAGCTTTACTTAGGATACCAGACAATCAGCAACAGACGTGACTATGGTTGGTACACCTCAAGCTGGAACGTAGGTGCCATTAATATCGGGTACAACTTCTTCCTTAAATAAAGAATATTAAGAATAATACATCAAACTCCGGCTTTTTGGCTGGAGTTTTTTTATTTGAATATGAATGAATATCTGCTATGATTAGGTATTTCAGATCAATTCATTCGTATGACCGCTAAGAATAGCGAATCTATCTCATTTGATAAATATTTGTTTAATTTTAAGACTAATCTCTTAAATATTAACGTTTTAGACTGTTTTTACTGATGATAACTGGAAATAATTGACGATTTGAAAGAAAATGGAAAATTTAAAAAATTAAGTATATTTCGCTTCTGGTGATAAATTGTAGATTTTTTATTCTAAATATTGTGAAAAAAACAACGTCCTATAATTAGTACGTTTTATTTTCGGAAAACACCAATGTTCATCAATGATATTAATCACGTTAACAAATTTTAATATTAGCCGAACCCACTGTAAATTTGCCATCAGAAAGTATTAAAATTATTATAAAATGAAAAAATTAGTATTAGCTGGTGCAATTGCACTTTTCGGTTTATCTAATGCACAGATTGCAAAAGGAACAACTTATGTTTCAGGACAGATTGGTTATTCTCAAAAAGAAAACAATAATGACGATTCTAAAGTTGAAAGCTTCAAAGTTCTTCCAACTGTAGGATACTTCGTAGGAACTAATTTAGCAGTAGGTTTAGGTGTTGGTTATAAAAATGACAAAAATACTGAAACTACAAAAAACGCTGTTATTGTTTCTGAAGATACAGATACAGAATCTGCATTTGTTGTAGCTCCTTTCGTAAGAAAATACTGGACTATTGCTGACAAACTATATATCTTCGGTCAATTAGAAGTTCCAATGGAATTTGGTCAGGTTAAAGAAGAAGGTACTGCAACTACAACTGTTGGTGGTGCTACTACTACTGCATCTACTTCTACTAAATCTAACTACACTTCAATCGGAGTTAACATTAAGCCAGGTTTAGATTATTTCTTGAACAAAAACTGGAGCATTGAAGCTACTTTCGGTGAATTTGGATACAACACTTCTAAATTTGATGTTGATGGTGCTAAAAGCGTAAACAACTACAAGTTCGGATTGAATTTATCAGCTGTAACTTTCGGAGTTAAATATGTATTTGCTAAGTAATTAACAAAGCATTTGTAAAAATAGAAAGCCCTAAGATTTATTTTAGGGCTTTTTTTATCACTAAGAATAAAATTTTATACCATAATAATCATGAAAAAAATCTTATTGGCATCAGCGCTTGCTTTTTTTGCAGGCATGAATGCACAGACTACATTTGGAGTAAAAGCAGGTTATGCATTATCAAAGTTAAATTCTAACGAAGATATTGATGTTCTGGATGGAGTAAACGGAGATTTGAAATCTAAATCAGGATTTTATGTCGGGGCTTTGGTTGAGCATAAGTTCAATAATAAGTTTGCTTTACAAGGGGAGGTTCAATACGCCAATTTAGGGGGTAAAGTTGACGTTTCAACATTGGGAATCACGGTTACAGAAAAATTCAATTTCAATAGAATCGTAGTTCCTGTAACGGCCAGATATTATGCCACTCCTGAGTTAGGATTGTATGCAGGACCTTTTGTAAGCTTTAGAACAAGTACTAAAGTCAATATAGATGTATCCGGAGGAATTGCCAATCAGGAGGTGTTAAACGCTGGTGAAAGAGCTTTGGAGAAAAGTTTTGATGATAATCTGAAGTCAACAGAATTCGGTTTGCTTTTTGGAGCTGATTATAATGTATACAAAGGTCTTTTCGTAGATGCACGTTATAGTTTCGGACTGACGAACATGATCAAAGATCCTGTAAATGATGAAAAATTGAAAATGAATTTCTTCCAGATCGGATTGGGATACAAATTCAAATAAAATAAAACAAAAAACTCTCAGAAATTCTGAGAGTTTTTTTATGTCATGTTGTGACTGTAAATTTTGTTATTTGCCCATCATTCCGCCCATTCCAGGCATATTTGGCATCTTGCTCATCATCTGCATCATCTGTTTTCCCTGAGGCCCCTGCATCATCTTCATCATTTTCCCCATTTGCTCAAACTGCTTCATCAGTTGATTCACATCTTCGATTTTTCTTCCGGCTCCTTTTGCAATTCTCTGTTTTCTCTGAGTATTGATAATAGAAGGTGTTCTTCTCTCGTCAGGAGTCATAGAGTAAATAATGGCTTCAATGTGCTTGAATGCATCATCACTGATCTCAACATCCTTGATCGCCTTTCCAACCCCTGGAATCATTCCCATAAGGTCTTTCATATTACCCATCTTCTTGATCTGGTTGATCTGCTTAAGGAAGTCATCAAAACCAAATTCGTTTTTAGCGATTTTCTTGTGTAGTTTCTTAGCTTCTTCTTCGTCAAACTGCTCCTGAGCTCTTTCTACCAAGGAAACTACGTCTCCCATTCCTAAGATTCTGTCTGCCATTCTTTCCGGGTAGAAAAGATCTAAAGCTTCCATTTTCTCACCGGTAGAGATAAATTTGATCGGTTTTTCCACTACAGAACGGATCGTCAAAGCAGCACCCCCTCTTGTATCACCATCTAATTTCGTTAGAACAACACCATCAAAGTTCAGCGCATCGTTGAATGCTTTCGCCGTATTTACAGCATCCTGACCTGTCATGGAGTCTACTACGAAAAGGGTTTCCTGAGGTTTGATGAAATAATGGACAGATTTGATCTCGTTCATCATCTGCTCGTCAATCGCAAGACGTCCTGCAGTATCCACGATCACTACATCATGACCGTTTGCCTTTGCGAAAGCAATCGCGTTTTCAGCAATGGTAGAAGGATTGGTAGAACCTTCCTCTGTAAATACCGGAACTCCGATCTGGCCGCCCAATACTTTAAGCTGATCAATCGCAGCAGGACGGTAAACGTCACAGGCAACCAACAAAGGCTTCTTGGTTCTTTTTGTTTTTAAATAATGAGCCAGTTTCCCGGAGAAAGTCGTCTTACCAGAACCCTGAAGACCGGCAATAAGAATTACGGATGGTTTTCCTGAAAGATTGATTCCCTCCTGAGAACCTCCCATCAGATCCACTAATTCGTCATGAACGATTTTCGTCATCAGCTGTCCCGGTGTAAGGGAAGTAAGAACGTTTTGCCCTAAAGCTTTATCCTGAACTCTTTTGGTAAGATCTTTTGCGACTTTATAGTTAACGTCGGCGTCTACCAGCGCTCTACGGATTTCCTTTACGGTTTCCGCCACGTTGATCTCTGTGATTTTTCCGCGTCCGGAAATATTATGTAGAGCCTTGTCTAATTTATCCTGTAAACTATTAAACATATTTATTGTAAATTATAGGTTTGCAAAAATAAGGAATTTTTAGCATATGCAAAGTGTTCGGACACGTAATATTATATATATGGAAAAAATGATAAAAATCAAATCGTATGAAAATACGATAGAAAAAGTCTATTTTTGCGATCAGTTAAAATAAACCTCGGAGGAACAGAGGTTGAAAATAAGTTTATAATGAAATTAAATCCTAATATCTTAGTTACGGTATTATTCTTTTTAACATTTCTGATCCACTTTTCCCTTTGGAAATTTGTTTTTCACTTAGATGAGATTATTATTGTTAAATTTTATCTTTTTTTAAGTGTGATGTTCATGCTGATGATTACAATGATTGTTTTAATCAATAGAGTAGTGCCGGAATTTTTAGGGCTGTCTGTGATTGGTCTGATCCTTTTAAAATTCGGTTTAATGTACTTAATCAGGAAGAAATTGAACTTTGAAGTGATTCCAGGCTATAAATTTCATTTTATTATCCCTTATTTCGTCCTGACCACGCTGCTTACCTACTATGCGATTAAGCTGATTAATCATGACAAAAAACAGTAAAATTATTTATTGAAAATAGAAAAAATATTATATTTTTGCACAACGAAAAAAACCTATCAATGTTTAAGAAATTCGCAGTTTTATTCTACAGTATTTTTGTATTAAACTTAGTGTCTGCACAGCACGGTGAGGCTGCTGCCGGAACAGCTCCAGCACAAGAGCTTTCAGAAAAAGACAAAACAAGTAAAGAAAACAAAGAGTTCATCGATCATCACTTGTTGGATGCTCACGACTTTACATTGATGGTGGATAAAGATGGTCACCACATCGGATTCCCTCTTCCTGTTATTTTTTATGACAACGGTATTCACTCTTTCATGAGTAACAAAGAAGGTTTCATGCACGGTGAGCCAACTGAAGTGGACGGTTCTTTCTATACATTACACCACGAGAAAATTTATAAGACAGATGCAGCAGGAACTTTAACGCTTGGAGAGGATGGTCATCCTACCAACGAAAAGCCTTTAGATCTTTCTATTACGAAGAGTGTACTTATTCTTTTATTAGTATCTGTTTTCATGCTGGTATTATTTGCAGGAATGGCTAAGTCTTATAAGAAATCAGTAGTTCCTACAGGAGCTGCAAGATTCTTAGAGCCGTTAATCATTTTTGTAAGAGACGAAGTAGCGATCCCTAACATCGGACATAAATACAAAAGATTTATGGGTTACCTGTTAACGGTATTCTTCTTTATCTTATTCCTTAACGTATTAGGATTGATGCCTTTCGGAATCAATGTAACAGGTAATATTACCATGACATTCTTCCTTGCGATCCTTACGTATTTAATCACGACATTCTCTGCTAACAAAGATTACTGGAAGCACATCTTCTGGATGCCGGGAGTACCTGTGCCGATGAAGCTGATCATGTTACCAATCGAATTGTTAGGAACAATCACTAAGCCTTTCGCATTGATGATCCGTCTTTTTGCCAACATGACGGCAGGACACATCGTAGTAATGAGTTTGATCGGATTGATCTATGTATTTAAGAACTTCGCAGCTGGTGTTGCATTCCCGTTCTTAACGTTAGTAATCTATTTATTGGAAGTATTGGTTGCGTTCCTACAGGCTTATATCTTTACCATGTTATCAGCTTTGTTCATCGGAATGGCAGTACAGGAGCACGAGCACGAACATCATGCTGCTCACTAATTGAAATTGTAAATTAAAGTAAAACAAATTTTTTAAAATTATATATTATGGAAATCCCTAAAATTGTAGGTGCTGGTATCGTAGTACTAGGTGTAGGTATCGGTCTTGGTAAAATCGGAGCTGCTGCTCTTGAAGCTATCGCTAGACAACCTGAGCAATCTGGAAAAATCCAAACAGCTATGCTTATCGCTGCTGCACTTGTTGAAGGTGTTGCGTTTGCTGCTCTATTCGCAGTAAACTAATTAAAATCAAACCATTACCCGTAACGGTTGGTTACAGGTAATGGTTATTTAAGAAAAAAAGTAATAATTATTTATACATTTATATAATGGAATTAATTCACCAGTTTTCATCAGGATTATTTATTATCCAGTCTGTTATTTTTCTAGCATTATTATTTTTGTTAGGCAAATTTGCCTGGAAACCTATTTTAAAATCGATCAATGACAGAGAAACTTCTATTGTTGATGCTCTTAATCAGGCTAAATTGGCAAGAAAAGAAATGGAGACTTTAAAAGAGGATAACGAAAGAATTATTCGTGAAGCTAAAATCGAAAGAGATGCTATCCTTAAAGAAGCGAGAGAAATTAAAGATAGAATCGTAGGTGAGGCTAAAGATGCGGCTAAAAATGAAGGCGACAAAATGATTGAAGCAGCTAAGCAGACGATCCAGACTGAGAAAAATGCTGCTATGGCAGACATCAAAACTCAAATCGGTGTTTTATCTGTAAACATCGCTGAATCTATCCTTAAGCAGAAGTTGGATAACAACGAAGCTCAAAACGAATTAGTTCAAAATTATTTAAACAAATCTAACCTTAACTAAGAATGCTTACATCTAAAGTAGCTAAAAGATACGCACAGGGACTGATTGATTTCACCAATGAATCAGGTCAGACAGCTGCTGTATTTTCTGAAATGAAAGATGTAGTGAAGATCATGTCTCAATCTGTAGATTTGAACAAGTTCTTCCTTACGCCTTACATTGATGCAAAAAAGAAAATAGAGGTAGCAGACCAGATCTTTAAGGATTTTTCAGTTTCTTCGCAGAACCTGATCAGATTAGTGATCAAGCACGGACGTGAGAACCAGTTGAAAAATATTGCTCAGGAGTTCATCAATAAGGTAGAAGATATCAACGGAGTACAGAGAATTACTCTTACTACAGCGACTCAGCTTTCTAAAGAGAACATTGATCAGATTTTAAGATCTACCAATCTGGTAAAAGCAGATTCAAACTTTGATCTTAATGTAAACGTGAAGCCTGATATTTTGGGTGGTTACATTTTAAGAGTAGGTGATCAGCAGATCGATGCATCTGTGAAAACCAAATTGAGTCAGATTAAAAAAGATTTTCATTTAAATTAAGAAAAAAACAACCATATAATGGCAGAAATAAATCCGGCAGAAGTATCTGCGATCTTAAAACAACAGTTGGCCAACTTCGACACTCAATCTAACGTTGAGGAAGTAGGTACAGTTTTAACCATCGGTGATGGTATTGCTCGTGTATACGGGTTAGAAAATGTACAGTACGGTGAGTTGGTTAAATTTGCTAGTGATGTAGAAGGTATTGTACTTAACCTTGAAGAAGACAACGTAGGTGTTGCTTTACTTGGTGAAAGTAAATTAGTGAAAGAAGGAGATACAGTAAGAAGAACAAACAGAATCTCTTCTATCAAAGTAGGAGAAGGTATGTTAGGTAGAGTAGTAGATACTCTTGGTAATCCTATCGATGGTAAAGGACCTATTGAAGGAGAACTTTACGAAATGCCATTGGAAAGAAAAGCTCCTGGAGTTATCTTCAGACAGCCGGTAACTGAGCCTTTACAGACAGGTATCGTTGCGATCGACTCTATGATCCCTGTAGGAAGAGGTCAGAGAGAGCTTATCATTGGTGACAGACAGACAGGTAAAACTACTGTTGCGATTGATACGATCATCAACCAAAAAGAATTCTTTGATGCAGGACAGCCTGTATATTGTATATATGTTGCGATCGGTCAGAAAGCTTCTACCGTAGCACAAATCGTTAAAACCCTTTCTGATAAAGGAGCTTTAGCATATACGGTAATCGTTGCGGCTAACGCATCAGATCCGGTTCCGATGCAGGTATATTCTGCAATGGCTGGAGCATCTATCGGTGAGTTCTTCAGAGACTCTGGTAGACCTGCATTGATCGTTTATGATGATTTATCCAAACAAGCGGTAGCATACCGTGAGCTTTCTCTACTATTGAGAAGACCACCGGGACGTGAAGCTTATCCTGGAGACGTTTTCTATCTTCACTCAAGATTATTGGAAAGAGCTGCAAAAGTAATCGCTGATGATAAAATTGCGAGCCAGATGAATGACCTGCCTGAGTCTTTAAGACCAATCGTAAAAGGAGGAGGTTCACTAACGGCACTTCCAATTATTGAAACTCAGGCTGGTGACGTTTCTGCATATATTCCAACGAACGTAATCTCTATTACAGACGGACAGATCTTCCTAGAGTCTGACTTGTTCAACTCAGGGGTTCGTCCAGCAATCAACGTTGGTATCTCTGTATCGAGAGTAGGAGGTAACGCTCAGATCAAATCAATGAAAAAAGTGTCTGGTACTCTTAAATTAGACCAGGCTCAATATAAAGAATTGGAAGCGTTCGCTAAGTTCGGTTCTGATCTTGATGCTTCTACTTTAGCAGTAATTTCTAAAGGAGAAAGAAACGTAGAGCTTCTTAAGCAGCCGGTAAATTCTCCGCTTCCTGTAGACAGTCAGGTGGCTATGATTTATGCAGGTACTGAGAACTTAATGAGAAACGTTCCTATTAAAAAAGTAAAAGAATTCCAATTAGAATATATTGAATTCTTAAGATCTAAGCATCCTGATACAATGGCAGCTATTAAAGCGGGTAAAATCGACAACGATATTACAAACGTTCTTAAGCAGGCGGCTAACGACTTGGCATCTAAATATAACTAAAAAATTCAATGTTTAAGGTTTGAAGCTGGCCTTTGAACCTTAAACTTTATACATTGAAAACATAAAATGGCAAACTTAAAAGAAATACGAGGAAGAATCAGTTCAATTTCATCTACGATGCAAATCACGCGTGCTATGAAGATGGTTTCCGCTGCGAAACTTAAAAAAGCACAGGATGCAATCGTAATGTTAAGACCTTATTCTGAAAAGCTACAGGAGATCATCCAGAATGTAAATTCTAGTTCAGATCCTGATCAGGTTTCTATTTATGCTCAAAAAAGAGAGGTTAAAAGAGTACTTTTCATTGCTGTAACTTCCAACAGAGGTTTGGCGGGTGCTTTCAACTCTAATGTTGTAAAGGAACTAAACATTCAGTTTCAGAATAAAGCTCAGTATGAGGTTGAAGTTCTTACAATTGGTAAAAAAGCTTACGATGCTGTAAGAAAGACTCGTGCAGTGTACTCAAATGAAAGCGCCGTTTTTGATAATCTGAACTTTGAGGCAGTTTCCAACCTTACTGAAGCAGCAATGAGCAGTTTCAAAGAAGGTAAATTTGACGAAGTTTATGTTATCTACAATAAATTTATTAATGCTGCTACTCAGGAAGTAACTACAGAAAAAGTTTTGCCTATTTCTATGGCAGAAGCTAATCCTGCAGAGCCTCAGGTAGAAACAGATTATATTTTTGAGCCGAATAGAGCTGAGATTTTAGATAATTTAATTCCAAAGTCTATTAAAACTCAGGTTTTCAAAGCTGTTTTAGATTCCGTAGCGTCAGAGCACGGGGCGAGAATGACAGCAATGCATAAAGCAACTGACAACGCGCAGGAGCTTAAGAATGACCTAGTTATTTTCTACAACAAAGCAAGACAGGCTGCTATTACCAACGAGATCTTAGAGATCGTTTCCGGAGCAGAAGCTTTAAAAAATTCATAAAGAATTTATTTCTATATCATACTAAGCATCGACACAGTCGGTGCTTTTTTGTGATTAAAATTCACGGGATGGAAGTCTGACTTTATTTTTATGGGTTTAAATGTTTTTTTTGAAGAATGAATAAGCCTTTTATTGTTCTTTAGCCTCTAAAACCTAAGATATTTCCAAATATATATTCCTTGTTCAAAAAAGATTTTAATTGGTTTTTTAACAGCCTGGAGGCGTCCGTTTTTTCGCTTCTTTCCTCTATCTTAGAAAATTAGATTCCCAAAATATCTTAACCCCAATGCAGGTTATTTTTATTTTATCTATCTTTGTATCCTAAAAATATACAACTTCTAAATGGACTCGGACATAGTCAGGCTTTTGCTAGCCTTATTTCTTGTTTTACTCAATGGCTTTTTCGTAGCCGCAGAATTTTCAATTGTTAAAGTTCGTTATTCACAAATCCAGTTAAAAGCCGCCGAAGGTAACTCTATGGCAAAGCAGGCAGAACATATTATCAAGCATCTTGATGAGTACCTGTCCGCTACACAGCTTGGTATTACCTTAGCATCTCTTGCTTTGGGTTGGGTAGGTGAAAGCGCTTTACATCACGTGGTTGAAAGTATCTTCCACTCTTTGAGCGTAGAACTTACTCAATCTACCATTACCACGATTTCAGTGGTAACCAGTTTTGTTTTAATCACAGTGATGCATATTGTATTCGGGGAACTTATTCCAAAATCAATTGCCATCAGAAAATCTGAAGCGACTACAATGGCTACAGCAGTACCGTTGAGAGTTTTTTATACGATCTTCAAACCGTTTATCTGGTTGATGAACCTGATGTCTAATACCTTCTTAAGACTGGTAAAAATACATCCGGCTTCCGAACAGGAAATTCACTCTACCGAAGAGCTTCAGCTTTTGGTAAAACAAAGTGCAGACAGCGGAGAGATTGAAGAGGAGAACTATGAGATCATTAAAAATGCTTTTGATTTCACAGATCATTCCGCAAAACAGATCATGGTTCCAAGACAGAATATCACGTCAATTGACTTTGAAGAAGATATCAACGAAATCATCAATATGATCATGGACAGCGGTTATTCGCGTATCCCAGTGTATCTTGATTCCATAGACAATGTGATCGGTATTTTCTATACCAAAGAAATTATCAGAGAATATGTTAAAAGAAAAGGGGACCTGAACCATGAGGATCTTAAAGACCTGATGCGTGACGCGTTCTTTGTCGTGGGAAGTAAAAAAATCTCAGACCTTCTGAAAATATTCCAGCAGAAAAAACAGCACCTTGCCATCGTTATTGATGAATTTGGAGGAACTGAAGGTATTATTACCCTGGAAGACATTCTGGAAGAGCTGGTAGGAGAGATTCAGGATGAAGAAGATGATGAAGATAAACTGGTAGACAAAATCGGAGATAATATTTATTGGGTTCAGGCTACACAGCCATTGGATGAAATTAATGAACATCTTCCTAAAAAACTGCCGCTCTCTGAGGAAAGTGAATACAATTCCCTGGCAGGATTTATTCTGCATGAGCTGGAAGATATTCCTGAAGAGAATGATGAATTTGATCTGGAAAACTATCATTTCAAGATTCTGAAAATGAATAATAAGAGTGTAGAACTCGTAGAATTAGTGTATGAAGGCCCGAATGTACTCAGTGACCTGGCCGATAAATTAGGAGAAGTTTAAAGAGAGAAAGAAAAATGATTTTTTATAACAGCATAAAAGATTACGAAGATCCAAAGCGTCAGTATGAAGAAGAAGTACTGGTCCTGGATGACACAGATGAAGGGTATAAATTGGTTCTTCACAATGATGAGATTCACACATTTGATTATGTAATCGACTGTCTCGTTGAGATCTGCAAACATACCCTGGAGCAGGCAGAACAATGCACCATGCTGGTGCATTATAAAGGCAAATGCACCGTCAAAACAGGTTCACTGGACCTTCTGAAACCCATGCATGAAAAACTGCTTTCAAGAGAATTGACAAGCGAAATAGTATAAACAAAACTCTGCCAATGGCAGAGTTTTTTATTTAAAATGTATTTTTCTCCGATATTTATACACTTATTAGTGAAGAATAAGATTAAATTTATTTATATTCGCAATTAAGACACCTTTAAAAAAGATATAATAATGAAACAAAAAATTACTTCGCTTATCCTTTGCGGTATACTATGCTGTTCTGCATTAAACGCTCAGGAATCATCTTTTGAAACACCGGCTAAAAGCTGGATCAAAGAAAACACAAGAAATTTAGGCATTCCAGGGTTCAGTGAACTTACACTCGCTTCGGTACGTAAAGGAAATACAGGTGAGACCCTGCGTTTTCAGCAGATGATCAAAAACGTGCCGGTTTTTGAGTCTGTCATTGTTGTTCATTTCAACAAAGAGGGCAGAATAAGCTATACCGGTACAGAAAGTTTGAAAAAAAACCTGAAGGAAGTGGATACAGCTCCTTCTTTTCCTGCATCAGAAGCACTTCAAAAAGCTCATATAGCTTCTAAAACAAGTGGTGCGGTAACTTTTGAAGAAAATAAACTGGTCGTTTATCTTACAGATGCCGGAGAAACAAAACTGGTTTACAGAGTAGTAACGAGTTCTTTCGACAACCCAGGTAGCTGGGAAACCATTGTAGACGCAAAAACAGGGAGTGTAATAAGCATGAAGGACATTTCTGTAAAGCATCACGATAAAAATGATCCCACTCCAAAGAAAAATAAAAAAGTAACACCAAAGAAAGCTCCGGTAACCGGTAGCGCCTATATTTTCGAACCGGATCCTTTGTCTAAAACAGGATCGGCTTATGCAGGCAACTTTGTAGATAACAATGATGCTACCAATGCCAGTCTTGATGCGGCAAGAACTTTAGTGACCATTCCTGAAATTGATCTTACGGCAGGAGTTTATACCCTAAAAGGAACATATGCAGAGATTAAAGAAATAGAAGCCCCTGCAAAAGGAATTTTTACGCAGTCTACCAACCAGTTCTTGTTTAACAGAAGTGATGATGGGTTTGAAGCGGCTAATGCTTACTGGCACCTTGATAACAGCCTTAGATACATTAACGTAACGTTAGGAATTGTTTGCAAACCTGCACAAAACAACGGAGTACTAAGATTCGATCCGCATGGCTTTAACGGTTCTGATAATTCTCATTATCTGACAGGAAGCGAGTCACTTGGATTCGGAGAGGGCGGTGTAGATGATGCTGAAGATGCCGATGTTATCCTGCATGAATTAGGGCACGGAATTCACCACTGGCTGGCAGGAGGCATTTCCAATGCAGATGGTCTGAGTGAAGGATGCGGAGACTACTGGGCACATTCCTACAGCAGAAGCTTAAATCAATGGCCTTCAACAGCTCCAGAGTATCAGTGGATGTTTAACTGGGACGGGCATAATCCTTTCTGGGCAGGAAGAATAACGAATACAACCATGACTTATCCGGGATCAGGATCTTACTATGATAAAGCACAGATCTGGTCTGCTGCATTGATGAGAATCTGGAATAGAATAGGAAAAGAGAAAACAGACAGAGCCTTTTTAGAAGGACTGGACTTAACGACTTCAACTACCAACCAGCAGAATGCCGCTATTGCCTTAAGACAGGCAGGAATTGATATGTTGGGGCAGTTCGGATTCAATTGTAATGATATCACTGCTATGACAGAGGAATTCACTGCAGCCGGATACGTACTTCCTGAATACAGCTGTGTACTGAGTACCAAAGAAACTGCGAAAGAAAACCTGATTTCAGTATATCCAAACCCTGTTTCTGATCTGTTGATCGTTTCGTGGAAAGGAAATAAAGAAGAAAAAGCAGAAATCTTCAATATGGAAGGCAGAAAAGTAATGGAGACCACAATAGGCAGCGAAAGAAATAAAATTAATGTTTCAAACCTTCCGTCCGGAAACTATATCCTGACTATAAAAGGAATTGAGCTATCTGCAAAATTCATCAAAAAATAAAAATCTTAGATAAAATCATTAAAATCCGGTGTACAGACATCGGATTTTTTTGTTTTAAACCAATTTGTGCAGGGATTGTTTTACTTGCATTCATCTAAAATAGTATATTTGTACCAACTATAAAGAAACAAAAAAAGAATGCTTGTAATAGGAATTGCTGGAGGTACAGGATCCGGCAAAACTACAGTTGTTGACAAGATACTGCAACAGCTTGATATTGAAGGAATGAATATCCTTTCTCAGGATAATTATTATCACGACAACCCGAATCTGACACTGACCGAGAGAGAGGCACTCAACTACGACCACCCAAAGTCTATAGATTTCGATTTAATGATAAAACATGTGAAAGCTTTAAAAAACAATGAGCCTATAGAACAGCCCATTTACAGCTTTGTAACACATTCCAGAACGGGCGACCACGTCACTGTAGAACCTAAAAATGTATTGGTAGTAGAAGGTATTCTGGTACTTACGAACAAAGAACTGCTGAAGGAATTCGATTTAAAAGTATTCGTTCATGCAGATTCAGACGAAAGACTGATCAGGAGAATCAGGCGGGATACCCAGGAAAGGGGAAGAGACCTGAGTGAAGTCCTTCACCGTTATCAGACCACATTGAAGCCAATGCATCAGGAATTCATTGAGCCATCCAAGAATGACGCAGATCTGATCATTCCGAACATGAGACAGAATTCCGTAGCGATTGATTTTTTAACTACTGTTATTAAAAATTCGTTGAGAAAACATTAAAATGGAAGAAAATAAGCTTATTAAAGACATCCAGCCGAAGTCTGAAACATTGAAAGTGATTCAGAAATATGTCCTGAATAAATACACCATTACCATCTGTATGTTTCTGGTCTGGATGATATTCTTTGATAAAACATCTTTCCTTGTTATTCATGAACTGAACGGCGAAATCAGCCGATATGAAGACCAGCTCGAATATTATAAAAAGGAATATGAAAAAAATGATACCTTTTATAAGAAGCTGATGAACAATAAATCGGAAAAAGAAAAATACGCCAGAGAAAACTATTTTATGAAAAAACCGGATGAAGAAATCTTTATCCTGGTGGTAGATAGTGCCAATGAGGCAAAAAAATAATTTGAAATGTGAATAGTGAATTGTCAATCGTCAATTTTTTATAGATTCACCATTGACTTGCGGAGCAAAAATTCACCATTCACAAGATAAAGTAATAATAATGTCAATCGTGAATTGCCAGTTGTCAATTTTATAGATTTACAATTGACTTGTGGAGCAAAATTCACCATTCACATAGTAACCAATAGCCAATGTCCAATACAGATATCCTTCCAAACTGGGAAGCCTTAGTTAAAAAACAGCTTAAAACAGAAGATATTTACTCTATCCTGAAAAAAGAAAATCTGGAAGGAATAGAAGTAAAACCTTTTTACAGTGAAGTTCAGAAACCATTGGCCAATCTGCCAAAAGTGGAAGAAAACACTCATTTGGTAGCCAGATATCATGAAAGTCTGGAGGAAGATGTATTTGCATTTATTTTAGACCATAATGTAGAAACACTTGAACAGAAAACGCTTTTTGTCAACAATAAAGACCTTGCCGGTCATATCAGCCCGCAGGAAGAGGATCAGTATTTTTCTTTAATTGATGTTTTTAACGAAAACGAAGGGAGTATTGATGATCAATTGGCTAAAGAACTTTTGTCCAAAGATTTCAAAAGAAATATCTGCGTGGATATTTCACTTCACCAAAACGCAGGGGCAGCGATTTACCAGCAATTGGGAATTGCTTTGTCAAAAACAAAAGAGCTTGTGGAAGTTTATGGCCCTGAGGTTTTAAATAAACTGATCTTCAGAATTGCTGTGGGAGGAAACTATTTCTTTGAAACGGCTAAACTGAGAGCATTTAAAATAGTCTTTAACCAGCTTTCCAAAGAGTATGGCTTAAATGAGACTCCTTATATTTTTGCTGAAACTTCTTTGAGAAATAAAGCTGTGGCAGACAATGAAAACAATCTGATCCGTTCAACACTGGAGCTTGCTGCTGCCATGATTGGAGGAGCAGACGCTGTTTTCAGTAGTAATTATCTTGTGAACAGAACTACGGACATTTCAGAAGAGATCTCTTTCAAACAGCAGATTGTTTTGGCTTACGAGAGCATTATCAATGTATTTGAAGATGCATCGAATGGGAGTTATTATGTAGAAGATATTACGCGTCAGATTGCAGAAAAATCATGGGAACTCTTCATTGAAATGGAAGAGGCAGGTGGCTATCTGGCCCTTTTAAATCAGGGTATTATTCAGAAAAAAATTCATGATCATGCTGTTGAAGAACAGAAATGGGTGGAAGAAGGAAAAATAAAACTGATTGGAGTCAATTTATACCCCAAATTAGACGTTAAAAGATCAATTGAAGATCTATACAGCGAAAAAGAAATAAAGGCTGTACGTTGGGCTGAAATGTTTGAATAATTTTATTTTTGTTTCCTGAATTTATTAATGCTACAGATTGGCATTGATGATTAAATGTAAACTTCTTTGCAAATCTGTCTAATCTGTGGTTAAAAATAAAACATAAGTAATGAAAGAAAAGCTGATTGACCTTTTTGAATATACCTATCATTTCAACAAAGAAATGATTAAAATTATTTATGAAAACATCACAAAAGTGGATGAAAAAACAATCAGTCTGATCAACCACACCATTAATGCCCAACAAATCTGGAACTCACGGATATTGGGTGAAACATCATTTGAAGTCTGGCAGATCAATCCCTTTGAATCTCTTGAGGAAATCAATCATCAGAATTTCGGGAAAAGCATTGATATCATTCAAAAATCTGATCTAGATAAAAGGATAGAATATCAAAATTCAAAAGGAACAAAGTTTGAAAACAGTATTTTTGAAATGCTGTTCCATGCCATCAACCATTCCACCTATCATAGAGGTCAGATCAATTCTCTTCTGAAACAAAATGGTATTGATCCATTGTTGACAGATTATATTTTTTATAAGAGATAAAAAACATATGATGTTTCAACTTTATGTAATATAACACACAACAACCAATTAAAGGGCAGCTTGTATTAGTGATTTCTTGCTGAGCGTAGTCGAAGCATTTTTAGTTAGTGTTAAATTATTTATTAATAAAATTCTGGGCGAAATCTGTGGAAAATAAATTAATCAACAAAGAAATTCAAGATTATATCAATGCAAATCTAGATATAGATCTGCATGCCCTCTTATTAAAAAAATCCCCGTTTCCAGACGTCTCCATGCCTGAAATCGTCCAGCAGATCAAAGGAAAGCAAACCACACGGAAGAAATTTCCATTTCTCCTGAAAGAAGGCATTGTGTTCCCACCGCAGCTTAATCTGGAGCAGTCCTCTTCAGAGAAAACAGCAGACTATAAATCCCAAATTCTTAAAGGAAAGAAATTTATTGATCTGACCAGCGGTTTTGGAATTGATGCCTATTATCTGTCCCGAAATTTTGAGGAAATCACTTTGGTGGAGCAGAATCAGGAACTATTGAGCATTGTGGAGCATAACTGGGGAATTTTAGAACGAAAAGCTACATTCATCAATCAACATCTGGAAGACTTCCTAAGTGATAATAAGGAACATTTTGACATCATTTATCTGGATCCGGCAAGAAGAGATCAAAACAAAAATAAAGTCTTTCTTTTGGAAGATCTTTCACCGGATATTCTTCAGATCAGGGAAAAATTACTCGCCACAGCAGATCAGATTATCGTAAAACTCTCACCATTAATCGATCTGAAATATCTGATTTCAGTGGTCCCACTCATTTTCAGGATTGAAATAATAGCAGTAAAAAATGATGTCAAAGAAGTTGTCATTTTCCTTTCCAATGAACAAAAAGATAGAACTTCGGTCAACTGCATAAATCTTGAAAGCGGAGAATCTGCCTTTAGTTTTGCATTTGGGGAAGAAGAAAATATCCAAGCGCATTATTCTGAACCTGAAAAATACATTTATATTCCCAATAATGCCATTTTGAAAGCCGGAGTTTTTAATCTGCTCTCTGAAAGGTTTGAATTAAAAAAACTTCATCCCAATACCCATATTTACACTTCATCTCAAAAGATATCTGATTTTCCGGGAAGAGTAATGGAGATGGAAGTAATTGAATCTAAACAGGTTAAAAAGAAAGGGCAGTTCAATATCATAGCCAAGAATTATCCATTAAAACCGGAAGATATTAAAAAGAAATATGGGCTAAAAGACGGTGGAAAAGACTATCTTATTTTTACACAATCCAAAAAAGGTAAAATTATTTTAAAATCAGTATAAAAATGTTGCCTTAAAAAGCAGGATTTCTTAATTTTGGGCAATCAAAAATTTAAGCATGAAATCGCTTGCTGTCAAAATAATCATAACCGGCTAAAATAATGCGATTCCATATGACCTTTAAAAAATAAATTTTACATATGAAAAAATTAATTATATGTTTAGCCGTTGCAACGGTAGCCGTAAGCTGTAAAAAGATCCAGGCAGGAGGAAACAAAAATACGTTGAAACTGGAAGAAGGAGTAGAAAGATACTCTGACGACGTACAGGGCGGAGGTGAAGCACACGGTCATGAAGCTGCTGAAGGACACAAAGAAGCGGCTCCTGCTGAAAAGCATGAGGTAGCAGCTCCTAAAACAGACAGTACTGCTGCTGCAAAGCCTGCTGAAGCTGAAAAAGCTCCGACAGCTGAACACTAATTATGAGTACACGATATAAAAAATGTCCTGCCGAGATGCAGGACATTTTTTGTACAGCAGTCTGCATACTTCTGAATAATAACAGTTCTTCAGAAAATTATCTGTTTTTGTTTGCTGCTGCAGACCAATTTTTTTATTTTTAACAAAACAAATTTTTAAAATGCAAGAGACATTAAATTACATTAACGAAAACAAACAGCGTTTCGTGGATGAATTATTTGAGTTACTGAGAATTCCTTCTATTTCTGCAGATCCGGCTTATAAAAATGATGTATTGAAATGTGCGGACGTGTGTGCAGAACATCTTAGAAATGCAGGAGCAGATCAAGTTGAAGTATGTCAAACAAAAGGCTATCCGATCGTTTTCGGAGAGAAAATATTAGATAAAAACCTTCCTACGGTATTGGTATACGGACATTATGACGTACAGCCTGCAGATCCGTTGGAATTATGGAAAAAACCACCTTTCGAACCTTATATCGAGAAAACGGAACTTCACCCTGAAGGAGCCATATTCGCAAGAGGTTCAGCTGATGACAAAGGACAGTTTTTCATGCACGTGAAGGCTTTTGAAGCGATGATGAAGACCAATACACTTCCTTGTAACGTGAAATTTATTCTTGAGGGTGAAGAAGAAGTGGGTTCTGTAAGCCTCGGAGATTTCGTTAATGAAAATAAAGAAAAGCTTTCTTGCGACTGTATCCTGATTTCTGATACACATATCTACAGCAACGAACAGCCTACGGTAACGACAGGTTTAAGAGGGCTGAGCTATGTAGAAGTTGAAATCGAAGGGCCAAATAGAGATCTTCACTCAGGGCTTTACGGAGGAGCGGTTCCAAATCCTATTCACGTACTGTCAAGAATGATCGCCAAACTGATTGACGAAGACGGACATATTACCATCGATGGATTCTACGACAACGTTGAAACAGTATCTGATACCGAAAGAGCGGATATGAATAAACTGAAAGATAATCCTGAAGAATTCAAGAAGTCTATCGGACTGAGTGGCGTGGAAGGTGAAAAAAGCTATACGACGCTTGAAAGAACGTCTATCCGTCCTACCTTAGACTGCAATGGTATTTGGGGAGGATACACAGGAGAAGGTGCTAAAACCGTGATTCCTTCTAAAGCATCTGCTAAGATTTCAATGCGTCTGGTTCCTTATCAGACTCCGGAAGAAATCACAGAGAAATTCACGAAATACTTCGAAAAGATCGCACCTGATACCGTAAAAGTAAAAGTGACGCCTCACCACGGAGGTATGCCGTATGTATTGCCAAGTGACACCAAAGAATTTCTTGCGGCTAAGCAGGCTATGGAAACTGCGTTCGGTAAAGAAGTCCTTCCGTACAGAAGCGGGGGAAGTATCCCGATCACCGCGATGTTCGAAAAGGTATTGGGAGCTAAGTCCGTATTGATGGGCTTTGGACTTGATTCTGATGCAATTCACTCTCCGAATGAACATTACGGTTTGTTTAATTTCTACAAAGGGATTGAAAGTATTCCATTGTTCTTCGAAAATTATTCTAAATAATTAATATTTTATAAAAATATTCTATAAAGCGTTCCAACATCGGAGCGCTTTATGCTTTTTTATGAAAATATCCCTATCAAATGATATTTTTTTAGCTAATCTATGTGTTTATTTTTAGTTCAACCTAAAAATAATGCTATGAAAAAAAGTTACTCTATCGCATGCTGCTTGTTTTCAATAATTTCCCTTGCGCAACAGCAGATGATTTCCTTTGAAAATCTGGATGGATTTTATACCGGAGATATCCATGGTCAGGGAACCTGGATCAGTACGCCAACAGGAGACGTGCCTCCCAATGTGCTCAACCAGCTGATATGTACCGATAACGCGACGGATGGGATAAATTCTCTGAAAATTGTAAAAGAAAACACCTATGGAACCCAGTCTGTTCCTATTATCGGGGCATTTGATAACCTGCCAGTTATGCTTGCTTACGACAACTTTACCGTTTCTTTTGATATCAATATGTCTCAGCTTAATGGTTCAATTTTCAGCTTTCAGGGATTGAGTAGCACTGATGAGAAATTCGTGGTCAGAATGGATTTTGATCCTTCAGGAAGTGTTAATATACTGAAAATGTCTTCAGGAATTCCCGTTATGGAAAATACTTCTGCAGCATGGCTGCCAAATCTATGGTACAGTATTATTGTCGTAGGAACGCCTGCCTATGTAAAATATTTTCTGAATGGCATTTTAATATATTCAGGGACAGCCGCAGAAACAGTAGGGATGAATCAGCTGCGTTTTGTTCATGATAATACGGCAGGGACAGCTTTTATTGATAATGTAAAGGTGTACACCGAGGCCATGCTGTCTGTTGCGAACGTAGCTGCCGGTAAAAATACTTTGACGGTGTATCCTAATCCTGCTACAGATTTCATTCAGATCAATTCTTCCGGTAAAATAAAAAGTCTAGAGCTGTTTGATTCTGTCGGAAAAAAAGTCCAGGCGAGGGTGGAAAACGACAAAGTAGATGTAGCAAGCCTGTCTGCAGGTGTATATCTGATCAATATAAAAACAGAGCATGGCAATTTTTCAGAAAAATTTATAAAAAAATAGCTTGATTTCTGTATGTGATTGATTATAATTGTTTTAATGCCTATTTTTTCCTGTAATGGTGAAATTTGTTGCTTTTTATTGATTTTTCAGTTAAAATATTTTTATTATACACTATTTGTGGGGAAATCATTTTAATATTGAATGGATTTCAAAATCATAAAAATGACTTATTTTGAATAATTTTATTGAAAAATTGCTTTGTATTTCTATTTTTAATTGATATTTTTTTTAATTAGAGTAAATGTTCTATATTTACCAGTGTAATTAATAAAATAAAAAAAATATCATGAAAAGAAATCTACTATTGAGTTTAGCATTGCTTTCTGCAGTATCTTTTTCTGCACAGGTTCTGGAATCTGACAATTATAATTCTTACACCAATGGGAATGTTGGGTCCAACACAACCGGTACGGTAACCGGACAGGGAAGTATGTATCTATCAGGTGGAGCAGCAGCTGACTATCAAATTGTAACCGGAGATGCGGCACACGGAAAATATCTTCAGATCATTGGAGGTATTGAAGGAACTGCAGTTTCTTCCAGAGCAGCGTATAAAGGAAGTTTTGCAGCGGCCTGGGCAGCCAGAACTCCGGGTAATAATATCGTTAAAGGAAAAGTGGATATTTTTACAGGAACCTCTACCAATCAGCATGCTGCAGGTGTAGGTGTATTTGGTGTTACAGACGGTATCGTGGGAATCAGATATAACTCAGAAACTAAAACAATTAATGGACTGGCTTATCTGGACGTGCCGGGACAAAGTGGATTTTACAATATAACCGGTATTACAACGAATACCTATCCTGCCAATACATGGGTTACTCTGGCGTATACGTATAATAAAACATCTGGAGAAATCACATATCAGATTGGTAATGAAGTACCTCTTGTATTGGCTGTAAACGGAGCTGATACGGTAGCCGGTCTTGATCCTGCGAGATTCAGAGTTTTAAGTTCTCCGACAAGAGCTACGGCAACAGGGCCTATCAATGCAGGACCTACGACTTTTGGAATAGATAACTATGTAGTAACAGCATCCAATTCAATTACACTGGGAACTTCAGATACTGCAAACAAAAAAGCTTCCGTTATTGCGATCGGACCGAATCCAACTGCGGATTACTTAAATATCCTTACTGATTTAAAGATTAACCATCTTGAGATCTATGATATGGCGGGAAGAAAAATTTCTGCTGCACTTGAAGGAAATAAAGTAGATGTGAAACATCTTAATCCTGGATCTTATCTTGTAAGTTTTGAAACGAAGGAAGGTAAAACTATCGAGAAATTTATCAAAAAGTAATATCCTATTACTTTCAGTACTTATAAAACGCTCCCATGGGAGCGTTTTTTTATTATAAAATCTAGTACATAATAAAAGCATAAAAAAGGAAAGCTGATTATAAGTTTCGGGATTGTGATTCGTGTTATCCATTAAAGCTTTAACACTTTAAAGTACCTGAAATCAGGTAGAAATAATTACTGTTTTTTAAGTATTGATAATCTATTCCTATGAAGATAGCTTTGTAACCATTCAAATCAGCTAATCATAGAATTAAATAATTAAGAAAACTCATACAAACTCCTTCCGAAAAAGATGGATTGAGTTTTTTAATTGTTGATAATGAGTTTTTTGTGTATTTTTTTATTTCATAGTCACTTTTTTACCTTTTGTTTTCTTATTCACAGAAACTGTTTCATGGAAGGAATTGTACACTAAGAAATGAATCGCAGACATCATGAAACTAAATTAAAAAATAGGTTATGAAAAAAGTTTTATCATTGAGCGCTTTTTTATTGGTGTTATTCCATACGTTGAATGCCCAATCTTTAGAAAGCGATAATTTTAATTCCTACACGATAGGGAATGTGGGTACTGATATTACTGCAAATTCCCCCGGTCAAGGTGGGTTTTATACGGATTTTGCAAACGGGTCTAATTCGGAAGCACAGATTGTAAATATAGATGCAGCTCATGACAAATCTTTACAGCTTACCGGAAGTGCCAATGCAGCCGGAACAAAATATATGTGGAAGAAAGGACTTGGGGCAGCGTGGGCAGCAAGAACTGCGGGAAATGATATCCTTAAACTGGAATTTAATTTATACACAGGAAGTGCTACAGGCGGTGCCGGTAGAGCAACGGTTTTAATTTATGATGGGACCACCCATAAAACCCTGCTTGGTGCCGGATATGATTATGCTACACAAAGAGCGGTAGGCATCGCAAACTATACCAATACGACCACTGGGGTAACAGGGAACATCCTTTTTTATCTGGAACCCACTACCTATACGTATCCTGCCAATACATGGATTACATTAAAATGTACATTTAATAAAACGACAGGGGCAGTGGTATGGACAGGTCCCGCAGGAATGCTTTATAGCCCTGCAGCAAACTACATACCGGCTGCGGCAGGTGTAGATCCTTTTGAACTGGATTTTGTTTCAGTTGTTAATGCGGGAAATACGGTGGCTCATATCACTTCTTTTGATAACTATACGCTAACGGCTACAAATAATGTAGTATTGGGGACAAAAGATACCGCTGTGAAAGAAAACAGTATTTCAGTTTATCCTAATCCTGCAACTGATTTTATCAATATACAATCCCAATCATTAATTACTAAAATTGAAATCTTTGATGCAGCAGGAATAAAGATCAATATAATATACGATCATGGTAAAATAAATGTAAAGGATCTTAGCCCGGGAGCCTATATGATGAATATTGAAACCAACGGAAAGAGGTTTTCTGAAAAATTCATTAAAAAATAGAATCCTGATAAATCTTAGTCGATATAAAACGCTTCAATTGAAGCGTTTTTGTTATTTTAGAGCATTAAAATTGAAGAATATGTCAGATCAAAAAGTAGCTTATATAACTGGGGGAACGAAAGGAATAGGTTTTGGAATCGCAAAAATATTGTTGAAAAACGGCATTTCAGTGGCGTTTTCAGGGCGTAAAAGAGATGATGTAGAGAAAGCGGAAGAAGAGCTTAGGCAGTATTCAGAGCATGTTCTTGGAGTGGTTTCGGATGTAAGAAGTCTCGAAAGTGAAGAAGAAGCCGTACAATATACCATTGCAAAATTCGGAAGGCTGGATTTCGTTATTGCGAATGCAGGCTTAGGAATATTCAAACCTGTAGATGAGCTGACAGCCGAAGAATGGAATGTTATGATAGAGACCAACCTGACCGGGGCTTTTTATACATTAAAAGCTTCCGTAGAAGAATTAAAGAAAACGGAAGGTTATTATATTACAGTATCAAGTCTTGCAGGAGCCAATTTCTTCGAAAAAGGAACAGGCTACAATGCGTCTAAATTCGGAGTCGTAGGATTTACTCAGGCAGCGATGATTGATCTCAGAAAATACAACATCAAATCTACCGTCATTATGCCCGGATCTGTAGCCACAAATTTTAACGGCAACGTTCCTTCTGAAAAAGACAGCTGGAAGATACAGCCCGAAGATATGGGGAATCTGGTGCTCGATATTTTAAAAATGAATCCGCGCGTATTGCCCAGCAAGATAGAGTTTAGGGCAACAAAACCAGCTTAGTAAAAGCATTTAATGTATTGAATAGTAAAAAAATAAGTATTATGCATGCATAATATATTTTTTAATTATATTAGCCAAAGTAAAATATAACAAAATCTCAGCATAAAACAGTAAGGTTTTTTATGCATAAATGGGAAAAAATAAAATAGTACACATGAAAATATTAGTTTGTATCAGTAGTGTTCCAGATACTACTTCCAAGATTAACTTTACGGCAGATAAGTCTGCTTTCGACAAAAATGGAATTCAGTGGGTAATCAATCCTTTAGATGAATTTGCATTGACAAAAGCGGTTAAACTTCAGGAATCTCAGGGTGCAACTGTAACAGTGATCAACGTAGGAGATGCTGCTACAGAACCGGTAATCAGAAAAGCATTAGCTATTGGTGCCAATGATGCAGTAAGAGTAAACCTTGATCCTAAAGACAGCTATTCTACAGCGAAAGAAATTGCTTCTGTAGCTCAAAACGGAGGATACGACCTTATCCTTTGCGGAAAAGAATCTATTGATTACAATGGAGGTTCTGTTCCGGGAATGGTAGCTCAGTTACTGAACCAGCCTTTTGTAAATGCATCAGTAGGATTGGATGTAAACGGAAGCGAAGCTACTGCTGTAAGAGAAATTGAAGGCGGAAAAGAAACTATATCAGTGAAATTACCTGCCGTAATCGCAGGACAAAAAGGATTGGTAGACGAAAAAGACCTTATCATCCCGAATATGAGAGGAATTATGTCTGCAAGAACGAAGCCTTTACAGGTGGTAGAGCCAACTTCTTCTGAAGTGAAAGTTCAGGGAGTATCTTATGACAGCGTTCCACCAAGAGCGGCTGTGAAAATGGTTTCTCCTGACAATCTTGATGAATTGGTAAGATTACTTCACGAAGAAGCTAAGGTAATCTAATCTTAATCCTTAAATTTTTTAATCTTAAATTTTAAAAAAATGGCAGTATTCGTATACGCAGAAAATATAAACGGAGTTTACAAAAAAGCAGCTTTTGAAGCAGTTTCTTATGCTAAAGCGGTTGCAGATCAGGCAGGAGACACTGTTACGGCGATCTCTGTAAACCCTACAGATTCTTCAGATTTATTGTACAAATATGGAGCATCAAATGTGATCAATATCAAAGACGAAGGTCTTAAAAGCTTTTCAGCTAAGGCATTTGCTCAGGCTGTAAGTGAAGTGGCAGACGGAAACACGATTGTTTTCCCTCATACTACAGACGCTTCTTCTGTAGCTCCAATGCTTGCGGTAATGAAGAACTATTCCTTAATTACCAATGTTTTGGAAGCTCCTGAAAGCCTTTCTCCGTTCCAGGTGAAAAGAAGAGCGTTCTCAGGAAAAGGATTCATGCATGCAAAAGCGGAGGGGACTGGGGTGATCATCACGGTTTCTCAGAATGCTTTCGGAGTAAAGGAAAACGGAGTATCAGGTTCTGAAGAAGTTAAAAACCTTTCAGTAGCGAATGAAGATACTAAAGTTATTTCTCACGAGCAGAGTTCAGGTAAATTAGACCTTAAAGAAGCAGAAGTAGTAGTGTCTGCAGGAAGAGGAATGAAAGGCCCTGAAAACTGGGGAATGGTTGAAGATCTGGCTAATGTTCTTGGAGCTGCAACAGCTTGTTCTAAGCCTGTTTCTGATATCGGTTGGAGACCTCACACAGAGCACGTAGGACAGACTGGTAAAGCCATTTCACCTAACCTTTATATCGCAATAGGTATTTCCGGGGCTATCCAGCACTTAGCTGGGGTAAACTCTTCTAAAACTATTGTAGTAATCAACAATGACGCTGAAGCACCGTTCTTCAAGTCTGCAGATTATGGGGTAGTAGGAGATGCTTTCCAGATTATTCCTGCATTAACAGAGAAAATTAAAGCAATTAAAGGATAAAAAAGTCAATAGTGAATTGTCAATCCGCTACGCTGTCAATTGGATAAAACCAATACGTTACAGCAAGCATTCACTTACGAAGTAAAATTGACCATTCACTATTCACCATTTTCACACATAAAAATAAAAGCTCGGGCTTTTCCGGGCTTTTATTTTTGCGTAAAAAACTGAAATCACAATAAAAAATTAATCTATATTTGTAGCTATGGATTATAAGCAGCTAATTATTCGCGGAATATCGTACAGCCAGACACAATCGGGGGCGTACGCTTTGTTATTGGAGCATGAAGAAACACATATAAAATTACCTGTTGTCATAGGAAATTTCGAGGCTCAGTCCATCTCTCTCGGACTGGAAAAAGACATCCATCCGCCTCGTCCGCTTACCCATGATTTATTCACAAAATTTATAGTTTCAGCCAATTATGAATTGGTTTCAGTGATCATTTACCAGATCGTAGACGGCGTATTTTTTTCCAATATTAATTTCAAAAATAAAGCTAACGAGGAAGAACTGATTCTTGATGCAAGAACATCAGATGCTGTGGCGATGGCCGTAAGATTTGATGCGCCTATTTTTACCACTCAGCAAGTTCTGAACGAAGCAGGAATTCTTCTGGAGCTGGAAGATGTTTCAAAAGAAGAGCAGCCTTTCTCAGAAACGGTACAGTCTGAAGACAATCTGAAAGCCGTATCTATGGAAGAACTTCAAAAATTGCTCGATGAAGCCGTAAAAGAAGAAGATTTTGATACCGCATTGGAAATTCAGGAAGAAATTAAGAGGAGGAAAAAGAAAATTGACTAAAAGAGACACTTTATACTAAACTATGAATTTAAAATTACGACTGACCATCCTCAGTTTTCTCCAGTTTTTTGTCTGGGGAGCATGGCTGATTACGATGGCTAATTTTTGGTTCGGGACAAAACACTGGGACGGAACCCAGTTTGGAGCCGTTTTCGGAACCATGGGAATAGCTTCTATTTTTATGCCGACCATCACCGGAATTATTGCCGACCGCTGGGTAAATGCAGAACGTATCTTTTCGGTACTGCACATCCTGTATGGGGTTGTGCTTTTTATACTGCCTCATTCCGCTGATCCTAATTCTTTCTTCTGGCTGATGCTTCTGGCGATGTGCTTTTACATGCCAACCATTGCTCTGGCGAATTCTATTTCCTACACCATTCTGAAAAACAGCAATCTGGATGTAGTAAAAGATTTTCCGCCGATTCGTGTATGGGGAACCATCGGGTTTATTGTTGCGATGTGGATTACCAATCTTACAGGAAACAAGGCTACGGAAGGACAATTCTATATCGGTGGTGCTATCGCTATATTTTTAGGAATCTATGCGTTGACCTTACCAAAATGTCCGCCACAGAAACTCATCGATAAAAGTGCACCTTTATCTGAGCAGTTGGGACTGAATGCTTTTAAGCTTTTCGGAAGCTATAAGATGGCCCTGTTCTTTCTGTTTTCAATGCTTTTGGGAGCGGCACTTCAGCTGACAAATGCGTACGGGGATGTATTCTTAAGTGAATTCTCTCATTTTCCGAAATATGCAGATTCTTTCGTAGTTCAGAGATCTACGATTATCATGTCCATCTCTCAGGTTTCTGAGACTTTATTTATTTTGGCAATTCCTTTCTTTCTGAAAAAATTCGGAATTAAAAAAGTAATGCTGATGTCAATGCTGGCATGGGTACTCAGATTTGGATTCTTTGCGTACGGAGTTCCGGACGGATTCGGACTTTCGCTGATCATCTTCTCATGTATCGTATACGGAATGGCATTTGATTTTTTCAATATTTCAGGTTCCCTTTTCGTGGAAACAACGACAGATAAAAAAATCCGTTCTTCTGCTCAGGGATTATTCATGATGATGACCAACGGTTTTGGAGCGCTTTTCGGAAGTTACATCGCAGGATGGGCTATCGATAAGTTTTTTACCCACAAGTTTACGAACGTTTCAGACTTAACGGCTTATCTTGATACCACGGCAGATAATCCAACGTTCCTGCAGATCCTTAAAAATAGTTTCAATTCAGCGATAAATGCTGACGGGACACTTTCTTCTGTAGTGATGGTAAAAGACTGGCAGAATATATGGTTATCTTTTGCCATCTATGCATTGATTCTGGCTATATTCTTCGCCATTTTATTCAGGCATAAACACAATCCGGAAGATGTTTCTTCAGTGAAACATTAATGCTACCGGACTGATTGATAAAATATTAAATTGCACTTTTGAAAAAAGGTGCAATTTTTTTTATTTTCAGGCAACCTTTTAAAATAAATTCCGTCTTATAGATAGAAACCGATACATGGAGCATCTCGAAAAGAATTTTTTACTGGCTAAAAAGCAGGACCGGAAGGCCCAGAAAGCTCTTTATGAGATGTTTTCCGCTAAAATGCTGGCCATATCAAATTCTTATACGAACAATATCCATGATGCGGAAGATATCCTGATCAACGCATTTATGAAATGCTTTACCAAGCTGGATGAATGCAGAGACTGGAAAAGTTTTCCGTTTTGGCTGAGGAAAATTGTGGTCAATGATTCCATTAGCTTTGTCAGGAAGAGCAGGAATATCCTGTATGCCGATATAGAAATCGCAGACGATTATTCAGATGAAGATACAGATGAGCGGTTGGAAGAACTCAATATTGAGGAAATATTTTCACAGATGCCAGCGGGATACAGATTGATTTTCAATTTATATGTATTTGAAGAGAAAAAGCATCAGGAAATCGCAGAAATTCTGAATATTTCGGAAGGCACCAGTAAAAGCCAGCTGAGCAAAGCAAAAAAATGGCTTACGGAATTTTTAAAAGCAAAAGAAAATGAAAAAAGAGATACTGAAACAGTTAAAGTCTGATTACGAGAGGCTCGAAAGAAGCCCTTCTGAGGATCTTTGGGACAGATTGGATCAGAAGTTGAATGAGGCCTCTGATGTGCCGGTAAAACAGTCTTTTCAGTGGTGGAAATATGCAGCCGTTATATTGCTGTTCATTTCTGCCGGAACTTTTATGTATTTTAATAATTACAAAACGAAATTTGATTATAAAGAAACGGATTATGCCGTGAAAAAAGGTCTTGAAAGAACAGTCAATCCAGTAGATAAAGATGTTGAAAATCCACCAGTTATTTCAAAAGATCAGCCGATCGAGGAAAGTGAAGTAAAAATAGTCAATGAAGATCATAAAAAAGATACCTCAGATAAAGCCTTGCTTCCGAAAAAAGGAAAAGAAAGGACAGAAACTCAGGCTTCACAGAATAAACAACCGGTGAACACCTTTAACCAACCGGAAAATATTTTCACTAATCCGGGGAAGGTTGAAAATGTAAGTCCATCCAATCCTCCAGTAATTGCAGAAGTTAATAAATCAAAACCTAATTATATCAATCCTGATGAGCTTCTTCTGGGAAGAGAATTAGATAAAGCCCGGGAAAAAGCCAGTAGGGATGAACGGAAATTGGGAGCCTTCAAATTTGATAAAGTTGTTCCGAATGTAGGAAATGTAACTGTTCTGGGAGTGACCGTTTATCTGGAATCCAAATAAATCGTAAACTTTTAATAAAACAAAAATACTGTCCTGAATTATGGACAGAGGTGAAATATTGTCTAAAAATTAAAAAAATAAATATGAGAACAAAACTAATCTTCATGGCTGCTGTAATGGCTTTTACATACGGTACTGCTCAGGAAAAACAGAATGTAAACCCACAGATTAAAATGTATTCAAAGAAAATTGACAGCATTGTGGTTTCGGAGAAATCTAAAATGAATGCAGAGCTGGATCTGATTGATAAAGATTTTAAAGACAACAAAATCACATCGGAAGAAAAACAGAAACAACGTACTGAAATTGCTTCAAGATATCAACAGACCATCAATGAAAAAGTAGACGCCCAGCAAAGTGAACTTCAGGCTGCCACAAAAGAAATGGTAAAAAATGCAGTCTTTGTGGATCGCGACAGTATTCATAAAAATGAAATGTGGGTGGGACTTAATGGACTTAATATGAAACTGGGACAGAAAAGAAATACAAGTCCGAAACATTCTTTAAAAACGGTGGAGCTCTCTGTAAGTATGATGGGAACCGGTCTGACGACTAAAGACCAGCCTTTTAATTTTTATGACAAAAATTCTGACACGAGAAATACCATCATCAATTCTTCACAAATGGCATTGAGATATGAAGGTCAGGTGGGAGGATTTAAAAGTCCTGTATTTTACCGGGTTGGTTTAGGAATGAGATTTGACCAGTATGTTCCTAAATACGGAAAGGTTTTCAAACAGGAAAATAATAATTTGTTCGTAGACGATTTTGACCGTGGCAATCTGAAGAAAACCCAGTTCAACAACACCTATCTCTATGTACCGGTAGATTTTAGGTTTGTATTGAATCCAAAGTATGTAGAGCATGAAGGGGTTGAATATCTTGATAACAAAAAAAGACAGCTGAGCATTGTAATGGGAGTATATGGCGGAGTGAAGATAGGAAGTGTGAATTATATAAAATATTCCAATGAAAATTCCAGAAGAATCGTAGAAAGAGAAAGAATTATGCAGGGTGTGAACGATTTTATCGTAGGTGGAAAATTCGGAATCAGCTATGGAAGTCTTAAGGTATTTGTTCAGAAAGATTTTACGCCGGTGTTCAGTGACAGTGCGCTTCTGAAGAATAAATACGGAGTGCAGATCGGTGTAGAATTTGTGAATATCATTTTTTAATTAAATAATAAAAAGTGGTGTTTATTGAAAATAACATATTTTTAATTGATTTTTATTGATACTAACGAATGTTTGTACGCCAATCATCCGTTTTTAAAACACACTGTTTATAAGTGTGTTTTTTTTTGTATTTTGGCACTTTAGTAAATATGAAAAATATTCAGTTATTAGGATTGATATTAGTAGTAGTAGGGAGCTTTCTACCTCTCGTACATGTTCCCATTATTGGAAACTGGAACTACTGGAAGCTAGATCATTATCTGGCCATTGCATGCTGGATTTTTGCTGCATGTGCCGTTTTTGGAATTGTGAACCACAATGCGAAAGTGGTAAGATTTTTTGGCGTATTATTGATTCTGCTATTTGCTTTCACATTGGTGGCCGTAAAGATGCAGTCTCTGGAATATTTCAGTTTTCTGCCGTTTAAATCCTGGAGAGAAGCTTTTGCAGGAGTTGTAAAGCTTAAGTGGGGCTGGGCTGTAGAGTTTTTAGGCGCTTTCCTTATGGTTTTTGCTATAGGAAGTAAAAAAGTAAATAAACGTACACAGATATGAAGCATTTAAAAATAGGAGCAGCTGCTTTATTTATGGTGATATTCTCGCATGCTAAATCTCAAAAGACAGCAGTAGTTGGAAAGTCGGATCAGCCGGCCAAATGCCAAAATATCAGAGAAGGGAAATTTTTGCGCCGAAACTATCCTGAGGGAATCTGGTATATGACCATTAAAGATAATATTCAGACTGAATATTTCAATAATGGTAAAGATTTTATAAAATCCACCCTTGTTTTTGTAGATGACTGTAATTATAAAGCGATCGTGTTAGAGAAATCCGATAAAAATGATCCGGTGCAGGTTGGGGATGTTTTTAATAATCAAATTGTAGAAACTCAGGATAATTTACTGAAGATACAGTCCAGGATTGAGAAGAACAAGTTTGAAGTGATCTACGTAAAAGTGAAAAAATAGAAAAGTATAATGAGGCCGGAAGGCAGCATTTTGTTAAAAAAGTAAAATATAATACACATGAAAGAAGTATTCATCGTTTCCGCAGTAAGAACACCTATCGGGAGTTTTATGGGAAGCCTTTCAACGGTTCCTGCTACGAAGCTGGGATCTGCTGCTGTAAAAGGAGCATTAGATAAAATCAGTCTTGATCCTAAGAATGTTCAGGAGATTTATATGGGAAATGTGCTGCAGGCAGGAGAAGGCCAGGCGCCGGCCCGTCAGGTAGCATTAGGTGCAGGATTGTCTATCGAAACGCCTTCAACTACCGTAAATAAAGTATGTGCTTCAGGGATGAAAGCGGTAACTATGGCTGCACAGGCTATTAAAGCCGGTGATGCTGATGTAATCGTTGCCGGAGGTATGGAAAATATGTCTTCAGTTCCTCATTATTATAATGCCAGAATCGCTACTAAATTAGGCGACATCAAGATGCAGGACGGAATGGTACTGGATGGTCTTACAGACGTTTACGGGAAAGTTCATATGGGAGTATGTGCTGAGAAATGTGCTGTAGATTATGGTATTTCAAGAGAAGATCAGGATAATTTTGCGATAGAATCTTACAAAAGATCAGCAAAAGCATGGAGCGAAGGGAAATTTACTGAAGAAGTGGTTCCTGTAGAAATTCCTCAGAGAAAAGGAGATCCTGTTATTTTTGCTGAAGATGAGGAATACAAAGCGGTTAATTTTGACAGACTTCCTACACTTCCTACGGTATTCAAAAAAGAAAATGGGACAGTGACAGCAGCGAATGCATCTACATTAAATGATGGTGCTTCTGCATTGATCCTTGTATCTAAAGAAAAAATGGAAGAATTAGGGCTTAAGCCTTTGGCTAAAATCGTTTCTTATGCAGATGCAGCTCAGGAGCCTGAAAACTTCACGACTGCCCCTGCAAAGGCACTTCCGATTGCTCTTAAAAAAGCAGGTTTAGAGATTTCAGATATTGATTTCTTTGAATTTAACGAAGCTTTCTCAGTAGTGGGTCTTGCCAATAATAAGATCTTAGGACTGGATGCATCAAAAGTTAACGTAAACGGAGGAGCAGTTGCGATCGGACACCCGCTGGGAAGTTCAGGATCCAGAATCATCGTAACGCTGATCAATGTATTGAAGCAAAATAATGCTAAATACGGCGCTGCAGCTATCTGTAACGGTGGTGGAGGAGCTTCTGCTATCGTGATTGAAAATATGTAAAATTCTCTTACAGAATATTTTGCCATTAAGGAATCGATAATTTTTCTAAATTCTTATCGATTTCTTAATGGTTTTTCTATTTTTGTGCTACTAATATTTATTTGAAATGTCTGAAATTGAGAATCAACAACCTCAAAACATAAAAAATAATCCACGGATTATGAAAGCCTGGGCCGTATACGACTGGGCGAATTCTGTTTATTCACTGGTGATTACGTCCACTATTTTCCCTATTTATTATTCCATACTGACCACTGCTTACGAGAAAAAGGAGTATGTGGAGGAAACAAAATCCTGGATTGATGTTCCCGTAAGGCATATGATCAAGATTTTCGGGAAAGAATATCAGCCGGATGCGGTATACGGATATTCACTTACGATATCGTTTTTTATTGTAGTGTTGCTATCTCCGTTCCTGTCTTCACTGGCGGATACTATCGGAAATAAGAAATCATTCCTGCAGTTTTTCTGCTATCTTGGGGCTACTTCATGTATGGGACTGGCCATGTTTACAGGCATGCACAATGTATTTCTGGGCCTCCTTTTCAGTATTACGGCAAGTGTCGGGTTTTGGGGAAGTCTCGTGTTTTATAATTCCTTCCTGCCGGATATTGCGACCCGAGATAAGCAGGATGCACTTTCCGCCAAAGGATATGTGTATGGTTATCTAGGTTCTGTAGTTCTGGTGGTGATCTGTCTGGTACTGATCCAGGTTTTTGCAAAAGGAGCGGCACAGCAGCTTTTATTTACAAGAATCAGCTTTCTGTTGACCGGTGCATGGTGGTTTGGGTTCTCCCAATACACATTTAAGCATCTTCCGCAGTTTGGGGATGTGAAGGAAAAGCTTCCAAAAGATTTAGTGCTTTTAAACTATAAGAATATCTTCAAAAAGCATGAAGAACAGGGAGGTTTCTTTGAAGTTTTGAAAGATAATATGAGTTTCTATAAAGACATCGCCAAGGAAAGTTTCCATGAACTGTTCAAAGTAGGGGGCGTATTGTTTAAAGATAAAAACCTTAAATTCTTCCTTTCAAGTTTCTTCTTTTACAGTGTAGGGATGCAAACTATTTTCTTAATGGCTACCTTATTCGGGAAAAGTGAGATCAACCTGGCTCAGGATAAACTGATCGGAACATTATTGGTCATTCAGATTGAAGCGATCATAGGGGCCGTGATATTCTCCAGGTTATCAAGGAAAATCGGAAATAGAAATGTGATCTCAATTGCTATTGTATTATGGATTGTAGCCTGTCTGTGGGCATACTTCCTGAACAAAGAAAACCCTACGGTAGAATATCAGTTCTATGGAGTAGCAGCGGTAGTAGGATTGGTGATGGGCGGACTTCAGGCAATGTCCAGATCTACGTATTCAAAGCTTCTTCCGGAGGACTCTATGGAAAATACCACGTATTTCAGTTTCTATGATGTATTGGAAAAAATAGCGATCATTATCGGAACCTTCATCTTTGCTACATTGATTGAACATTTTAATAATATGCGTATCGCAGCGCTTTCCATGACTTTATTTTTCGCGACGGGACTTATCCTGATCCGTTTTCTTAAGGTCAATATGTTAAAAGACAGAGATACCCTATAAAAACAGCCGATAATTTCAAAGCTGGCTGTAACAAAAAATATAAAGATGTCTTAAGTGTAAGGCATCTTTTTTTATGAACAAATATTTTTATATGTTAAAAGTGATCTGTCAGATAGCTGGCATTTTAATTGTATCAGATTTGAAAAATTAAATAATATGAAAATTATGAAAAAAACACTGGCTCTATGTATTGCTTTAATTGGAATCAATATGACCTATGCACAAACCACAACGAAAACGACAACTACTCATGGTAAAAGTAAACAGAGTGATAAAAAGATTGAGGTGGATGGTGTGGGAAATAAGCAGACGTATTCGTCAGATGGAGGAGATGCATCGGTAGAAGGGGTGAATAATATAATTACCATCAATGGTTACACAACAAAGCTGGAAGTAGCCGGTTCCGGTAATATAGTATATGCCGATAAGGTTTCTCGTATAGAACTGGAAGGATCTAATAATAAGGTATTTTATAAGACTTCTCCAACAAAATCAGGAAAGGCTGATATTTCTTTAACAGGAGTAGGTAACAGTGCTGTGAAAAAGTAGTCGGATATCTCCGGCCAAAGATAAAAAAGAGAGCTGAATTTAATTATTCAGCTCTCTTTCGGTTAGTATATAACTTTATTGTCTCAGATTAAGATATTTGTAATCTGTCATTTATTTATTATGATTTACTTGAAAGTCAAAGGGAATTGTTATTTATTTTTCACTAAATATTGATTTTTTTTGTTTATTTGTAGATCTAATTAAAATGAAAAATGATTAAAAAAATTCTACTTCTATGTCTGATGGAATGCTTTGCCTTTGGTTTCTCACAAAGTCTAAGACCCATTGCCCAGAAAATCACTGAACACCACGCAGAGAAAAATACTTTTCAAAAGTATGATCTGTTTGAGATTAATAAGACTTCTTCTAAGTTTGCTGAATACAAAAGAGCAGCTACAGACATTACGGCCATCAACGTAAAATCTGCCGAACTTAAAAGGCTGATCACAGAAAAACCTGAATATCTTGAAATAAGTTTTCCTTTCAATGGAGATAAGCAGATCACTGTGGAGCTCTATAAAAATCAGATCTTCACCAATGATTTTAAAGTTGTTACGAATAAAGGAGAGATCGTCAACTATACTCCGGGTGCTTACTATATTGGAATTGTAAAAGGAGACAATACTTCGGTTGCTGCTTTCAGTTTCTTCGATAATGATATTGTAGGAGTAGCTTCTACGTCCGAACTGGGGAATGTAGTCCTTGGAAAGGCAAAAAATTCCGAAGATTTTGTGAGCTATTCGGAATCTAAACTGACGGGAGCCAATCCCTTTGTCTGTGGGGTAGATGAGCTGAAAGAAAATCAGGCAAAAAATATCTCATTTGATCCGGATGCAGGCAAAAAAGCAATGACGGAAAACTGTGTGAGAATTTATTATGAAGTATGTTTTAAACCGTATCAAAATAATAATTCCGATGCTACCACTACGACCAACTGGCTTACCGCTATTCATAATAATATTGCGGCACTTTACAACAATGATGAGATCAGAATAGCATTGAATGAAATCTTTATCTGGACCACTCAGGATCCTTACACAGGAACACCCAATGCCAATCTTTCCAGCTTTAGAACTAACAGACAGACCTTTAACGGTGATCTTGCCCATTTGATTAATGCTCCGGCTACTACAAGTGTGGCTTATCTTAATTCTTTATGCGGAACCTACAAGCACGCGTATTCCGGAATTTCGCAAACTTATGCTGAGGTGCCGGTATATTCCTGGACTATTCAAGCCATGACGCACGAAATGGGACACAGTTTAGGATCTCCACACACCCATGCCTGTGCATGGAACGGAAATAATACAGCCATTGACGGATGTGGAGCTCAGGCAGGTTACAGCGAAGGATGTACAGGTCCGATTCCTTCCACAACGGTTAAAGGATCGATTATGAGCTACTGTCATCTGGTTTCAGGAGTAGGAATCAGCTTTAATAATGGTTTTGGACCCCAACCAGCTGCATTGATCAGAAATACTATCGATTCAAAGCCTTGTCTGGGAACGAATTGTACTACGGCATGTGGAACTACGATCACTCAGATGAACATATCAAATATTACCCAGGTTTCAGCCAATGCAGCGTTTACCGATGCAGTTTCCACTTCCTGGAAATATAAACTCACTAAAATGGATGGAACTCTTATAGAATCAGGAAATACGGGTTCTCAGGTGCTTAATTTCAACAGTCTGCAGCCTGCAACGTATTATAACTTGTCGGTAGGTACAAATTGTTCAGCATCCAACGCTTATCAGCGAACTCAGGTATTCCTTACAGATGCATCGTGGTGTGCAGGAGCTTTGTTTACAGATACCGGCGGTCAGACTTCGGGTTATGGGAACAGTGAAACAATCGTTAAAACATTTTATCCTGCTTCGGGAGCACTTACAATGACGTTTACGGAGTTTGCTTTGGAACAGGATTATGATTTTATGTATATCTATAATGGTCCTTCCACAGCGTCTCCTTTGTTTGCCAACGGAAATAATCTGACTGGAAATACAGTGCCGGGACCGTTTACTTCTACTCATTCTTCGGGAGCTATTACGGTAAGGTTTGTTTCTGATCCCGGGGTTACAGGAAACGGCTGGAAGGCCGGTTTTTCATGTGCTGCTTTAGGAATTGATGAGGTTACGAAAAATGATAACACAATAAGTATTTACCCGAATCCTGCTAAAAATATGATTGTTATTTCATCCAAAGATGCTTTAAAATCATATAAAATTTATGATGAATCAGGAAGATTGGTCATTTCTGCATCTTCACTAAAAGGGAATAAACAGGAAGTCAATATTTCTTCGATTCAGACAGGAAACTATATGGTGACCATAGAAACGGATAAACAAACGGTGAATAAAAAATTGATTAAACACTAAGAAAAGTAAGGAAGCATGATGCTGGAAGAAGGAAGTTATGGAGAACCAAAATAGAAAAAAAAAGTAGACAATATTTAGACTATCTCTAATAATGTCAATGATCAAAAATGATAAGCATACCTTCCAGCCTCCTTCTACCATCTTCCAATCCTAATAAAAAAGCCTGATTATTTTAGGCTTTTCTGCTTTATAAAAGCCAAAAATACTTTTCTGCATAAATAAGTTGGAATTCGGCGTGAGTTTTGCTTATATTCAGCAGAATAATTTTAACTTTGTAAAAAGATTTATTGTCAAAATGACGAACCCTCTATTTTATGCAAAAATAATTCTGTTCGGAGAATATGGGATGATTGAAGACTCCCAGGGGCTTGTAGTACCTTACAGTTTCTATAAAGGAGCCCTTAAATTCTCAGATTTGAGTTCTGAATTTGAACTTAAATCCAACAGACATCTGCAGAAATACGCTGACTTCCTTGCAGCGCTTGACCTTTCTGATGATTTTAGATTGGATATTCAAGGCCTTAAAAACGATATTGCCTCCGGACTTTTCTTCGATTCCAATATTCCGCAGGGATATGGCGTAGGAAGTTCAGGAGCTTTGGTAGCTGCTATTTTCGAAAAGTATGCACTGAGTAAACTGGATCCTGAACAGATCTCCAAAGATAATCTGAAGAAATTAAAAACCGTTTTCGGTGAAATGGAAAGCTATTTCCATGGTAAAAGTTCAGGGATGGATCCTTTGATCTGTTATATGAATCTGCCGATCCTTATCGAAAACAAGGAGAGCCTTGATAGAGTTTCTATTCCTGATGGTGAGGAAGGGAAAGGAGCCATATTCCTTATCGACAGCGGTATCACGGGCGAAACAGGACCAATGATCCAGATTTTCTTTGAAAAAATGAAAACGGAAGGTTTCCGTAAGACCTTAAAAGAAGAGTTCATCCGTTACAACAATGCCTGCATCGAATCATTCCTTAAAAAAGATATGAATCCTTTCTTCAGAAACCTGAAAAAGCTTTCTCACTGGGCATATGAACATTTCCGTCCGATGATCCCTGAGAGTATTTTCAATATCTGGAAAAAAGGACTGGACTCTAATGCCTACTATCTTAAACTCTGCGGAAGCGGCGGCGGCGGATATATTCTGGGCTTCACCAAAGACTATGCGAAAGCAGAAAAAATGCTTGACGGCTTCCAGAAAGAAGTGATCTACAGATTTTAAATTGGGTGGAATGAATTCTGAAAAAGAAACTTTCCTATCTAAAAACTATATCTCTAAATCTATATTTTACAGATTTTCACAATTCGTGGGCTTTCTGATCGGCGCACGTTTTTTTGTAGCAGTGCTGCTGACTTTTGCGCTGTATGTATCTACTTTTTTCCTGTTTAATCAGGATGAAACCTTTAGAAAATTTGTCTTCGATTTTAAAGTTCACGGCATCATTTTCTGTACGGTGATCACCATTCTGGCGGGCGGCATTATCAATCAGTTTTATGATCTGGAAAAAGACCATGTGGTAAAACCTTTCCGGACCAGGATTCAAAGCTTTATCAAACAGAAATATTTTTTATATGCTTATCTTGCATTAACGGTTATTTCTCTTGGCGTAGCTTGGATGATTTCCCATAAGGTTTTCGCTTTTTTTCTTGTCTATCAGTTTTTTATGTGGTTTTACAGCCATAAACTGAGCAGAATTTTAATCATCAATAATCTCACTTTTGTAAGCCTGACACTGTATCCTTTTTTCGGAATGATGGTCTATTACGAAACCTTTTCCAGAAAGGTAGTGCTGATGGCTATTTTTCTGTTTCTGATTCTTTTATGCATTGATATTGTCAAGGATATGCTGACTAAGAGTGTTGACAAAGCATTTGGCTATATAACAATTCCGAACTATTTTAAAAGCAGAAATACACAGATCATCATTATTTCTTTACTGGCCATTACCATGGCTGTCTCTATGAAGCTTATTGCTAAAACCGGTATTTCAGGTTTTATGGCTTACTATTTTACTGGAGGGCTGTTTGTCATGATCCTTTGCATTTACCTGCTATTGAATTCATCCAGAAAAAGTAAATTCTTCACACTCAACATATTAAGGTTTTGGGTTTTCGTAGGGATTATTGCGATGCTGCTGAATGGAATTGAGAGCAAATTATAGAAAATTTTCTTTAAATAAACTGAGGTTATTATTACCTTTGCAAAACTAAATTTAATAAAAAGGAATGCCCATTTTTAACGATACTAAAGTTGCATTTGCAGACAAGTCTGATGCACAATTGAGAAAGGCGTACTGGATGTTTAAGATGATTGAACAGCCTGCTCTTACCAGCCTTGGAACTTCTGTCCTTAATTTTACGGTACACAATAATTTTCCTTTCGTGACCGGAATTGTGAAAAGCACTTTGTTTGAACAGTTCTGCGGAGGTGAAACCCGTGAAGAAAGTATGAAGGTGGTGAAACAGCTTTTCAAGAGAGGAGTGGGAAGTATTTTCGATTATTCTATTGAAGGGAAGGAAGATGAAGAAACTTTTGATGCGGTGTGCAAAGAGATCAAGGATATCATCCGGTTTTCAGTAGGAAATCCGGCTATTCCTTTTATCGTATTTAAGCCGACAGCTTTCGGAAGAATTGATCTGTATGAAGCAGTTGGAAACGGTGCTGAGCTTACATCAAGCCAGAAAGAGGAATGGGCCAGAGTGGTCAAGAGATTTGATGAAATATGCAGTCTGTGCCATGAACACGACAAGAAAGTAATGGTAGATGCTGAAGAAACCTGGATGCAGGATGCGGCGGATCATCTTTGTGAAGAGATGATGGAAAAATACAATCAGGAAAAACCAATTGTTTGGAATACCATCCAGATGTACAGAACGGGAAGACTGGAATACATGGAGGAAAATCTTCAGAGAGCCAGAGAAAAAAATTACTTCATCGGGTATAAGATTGTACGTGGAGCTTATATGGAGAAGGAAAGAGCACGAGCTGCTGAAAAAGGCTATGCAGATCCGATCCAGCCGACTAAGGAAGCTTCAGACAAAAACTATAACGCCGGAATTGATTTCGTTATGAATCATCTGGATAAAGTATCATCATTTTTCGGGACGCATAATGAGATTTCGTCAGAACTGATTATGGATAAAATGAAGGCTAAGTCTCTTGAGAATGGTAATACACATATCTATTTTGGGCAGCTTTATGGGATGAGTGATAATATTTCTTTCTATTTGTCGGATAAGGGCTACAATGTGGCTAAATATCTGCCATACGGACCTGTAAAGGATGTTGTGCCTTATCTTACAAGGAGAGCGAGAGAAAACACTTCTGTGGCAGGTCAGACGGGCAGAGAACTTGGGCTTATTAAGAAAGAGCTTGAAAGAAGAAGAAAATAGTAAATATTCCATTTAATATATCAGACCTGCAAGAATGCAGGTCTTTTTTATTGAATATGTTTTATATGAAAAAGTAAAGCTTACTGTCGATTTCAATAGTTTGACTCTATTAATAATAATTTTATAAAATTCACTTTATATTGTGTATGATTTAAAATTATTAACTTTTTATTGTTTATTTGATTGTAATTTCCTACATTTGAGTAAACCATAAAAAAACTAATACATGAAAAAAACATTACTCGTTGTTGCTTTTATAGCAACTAACTTTACCTTCGGACAAACCTTCAGCAATGGTGGTTTAAGTACGGGCGCAACTTCTAGTGGCGGGACTGCGGCACCTGCCGGATATACATGGTCTGAACTTCAGAATAATACAGGAAATACTACAGAATCCAATACCAGTTTGGGATTGGGAGGAACTTTCAGCTCAGCGGCAGCAAGCTTTTTTATTGCCGACGACTTTACAGTTCCGGTAGGATCTTCATGGCAGATCACTACCATTGATTTTTTTGCCTATCAAACCAACTATGCGGGTACTACTGCTCCTTTTAATACGGTGAGGGTGAATATATTCAGCTCAGACCCTTCTGTAGCAGGTGCTGTAAGTGTATATGGAGATGATACGACCAACAGATTCAGTGCTGCAGTAGATGCTAATATGTACAGAACAGGAAATACTTCGGTGCCGGTTGCTGCAGTACCTAATACTGCAAGAAAGATATGGAAAGTTACAGCAAGCACTCCTAAGACTTTAGGGGCGGGAACCTATTGGGTAAAATATCAGCTGCAAAATGTAGTGACTGCGAGCGGGGGCTTTTTACCGCCTGTTACGATTGTAGGAAGCAGAGGACTTCCCACATTTAATGCTAAACAGTTTGATGCTGTTTTGAGCACCTGGGCGCCTATCACAGATACCGGAAACCCTGCAGCAGCTCCTGATGTTCCTTTGGACATGCCATTCGTTATTACATTTACTGCAACTACACTGGGTACACAGGAAACGATGCAGTATGACAACAGAGTTCAGGTGTATCCTAATCCAGCAAAAGACAATTTCAGAATTAATAATCCTGAAAAGCTTAAGATAAGCAGTGTAGAAATTATAGATGCTTCCGGAAAGCTGGTAAGAACATTGCAGGGCTCGGAAGAATACAGTGTTTCAGATCTACCTAAAGGAAACTACATTCTGAAAATAAAGAATGAAGGTGGACTTACAAAAATTACAAAACTATTAAAGCAATAGCTTTAGTTTTCTTCTTCAAATATTTTTTATCCTGGCCATTTTCCTTGGCCAGGTTTTTTATGGCTCAAAACTCTCAAATTTCCCATTTTCATAGAACAGAACAATACGTTTTATCTTATTTGATTGATTTCCAATAACTTGATTAATGATTTGTTCATTGGAATTTTCTAATCGCTGAGAATCCGATATATTTTCCTGATTCCTATATGGGGGCGGTATAAACGATTCTCGCGGGCTCTCTTTGACTGCCTCAATTTCCTCTTCAGCTCCAAAATCTTCATCATCCTTCATCATGGTAAAAAGATCGGGAAGCGGAGTAGGTTTTCCTTTGCTATCCTCAATTTTTTCTTCAGTGGTTAATTCCACTTCCGGTAATTCGGATTTCAGCATTTCACCTTCACCGGTTACCAACCAGTCCCAGAGAATCTCCGGAAAACTGGATTTAATCTTAATGATGAATTCAAGAGACGGCTTGTTTCTTCCTGAAGTAATATGGGAAATGGAAGAACGCTGCACATCAATTTCATCTGCAAACTCGGAAGGGCTGAGATTGGAATACTCAATAACTTTGGAAATTCTTTCGTTTAAACTCATAAAAATAAGTTGTCAATTGTGTTACAAATGTAAATAATAAAATATACATAAACAAATCACAAAAGTAAATTGAGATGAAATCTATGAATATACAGATGTAAACTAATATAACACCCTTAAATATAGCTATTTATACTGCTCTATTTCATTCTATGTACCTATTTAACAAAGTAAACACAATTTTTAAGCTGATAAATTCCCAGATTAATCACTTTTAAATATTCCGCTTTGATATAATTCCAATAATTCTTAATTACCCAATAATTAGATGGTAAATGACTGATTAATTATATTTTAAGATGTAAACTACTCATTACTGGAAATTAATACTAAAGAAGGGTTTCTAAGCCATAAAAGACTGATTTTTGTTGTATACAAACGTAAATTTATATCATAAGTAACTAATTATAAGTGTTTTGCTGATAGATTCGTTTAAAATCGGTCTACAGTTATTTCCTTATTTACTAATGACAGCAGGAGAGCAAATGGTATAGCTAAATTTATAGTGAATTTCAGGGATAAATGTAAAAAAATATAAATTTACATTTGTATACAAGTGTAAATGACTAAGTTTTCCACATTCATCGCGTTTAATTATATTATGCCTATTTACTGATTAACAGGCTTTTCTGTACTTAAAGCAATGTTGAAAATATGATTGATATGAACTTTGTAAAGTGTTGAATTATAGCTGTTTGAAATAATTCGTTTAGTTTATATTCAATTAACAATTTTATCAACAGACAAAATGGCAGTTGGCGATGTTTGATGAAATTACAAATGTTAACTAATATTTTTTGTGTAAAAATGATTAAATTTGACTCTTGTAAATTATTTATAATGAATTTTGAACAGATCTATTTTCCAAACCCTAATTTCTTAAACCGCTATATTTCCCCTGAAAAATTATTTTCTTACCTACAGACCAATCTCAGCGGTTACATTCAGGAGATCGGAAGATCCTATTTAGATAAACCTATTTATCAGTTAAGCATCGGAACCGGAACCATTAAAGTTCTTGCCTGGTCTCAAATGCATGGGAATGAATCCAACGCGACACACGCCATGCTGGATCTCTTAGAAACTTTAGATAAGGCTCCGGAAATGAAGGAAGATCTTTTCAGTAAGATCAGGCTGGATTTTATTTTTATGCTAAACCCTGACGGATCTGAAAAATGGACGAGACTGAATGCGGCAGATATTGATCTGAACCGCGACTTTCACAACGAGTCCAGTACAGAGATTAAATTTCTTAAAAAAGCTGCTGCTTCAAATACCTACGATTATGCATTAAATCTGCATGAGCAGAGAACGATCTTCACCACAGACGGAATACATCCTGCTACACTTTCTTTTCTGGCACCTTCGGAAAATGTAGAACGTGCGGTGACGGATAACAGGAAAAAATGCATGGCAGTTATTGGAAGAGTTTACGATCATTTAAAAGAATTAATCCCGAATCAGATCGGAAGATATTCTGATGAGTTTTATCCGACTTCTACCGGAGATAATTTTATCAAAGCAGGAATGCCTACGATTTTATTTGAAGGAGGGCATTTCACAGACGATTATCCACGAAAAGGAACGCGAAAATATTATACGGTGGCCTTATATTATGCTCTAAAAGCCATTAGTGAATTGAACTCCGATATTGAAGGATGGGAGAAATACCTTGAAATTCCGGAGAACCAGGAAACGCACTACGACATTATTTACAGGAATGTAAAACTAAATACGGATCATGAGTGCATTCTGGATGTGGCCGTTCAGTACAGGGAGGTAATAGAGGAAGGAAAGGATGAGATATCTTTTGTGCCTTTTGTAATGGAGGTAGGTGATGTGAAAAAAAGAAAAGGCTGGGTAGAGATAGACTGTACCGGAAAGAAGTTTGTAGCGCCTACCAAATATCCTAAACTGGATGCTGTGGCAGAATTTAGGATAGAAGACTAGATTAAATTATGATAGACAAAATAAAACGTCCTCAGGAAATATGATTTTCTGAGGACGTTATTGTATGGTTGAATGAAATTTAGTTAACTACTTTGATTCCATTGGCTACAAATCTGATCTCTTCTTTAGGAGTCGTGATCGCATCAATTTCAGCCTGAGGTTTTTTAGCATCCTCAGCGTAGTGTTTCTGCTCGTCTATAGAAGTTACTTTTCTTTCTGCAGTTCCTTCAAGGACTACCGTTTTACCTTTTAAAGCAGTAGGTACAAAGAACGCATAGTCTTTCATTTTTACGAAAAACTGGGAATTATCTTCAGTCTGGATTGTTAGCCAGCATCCTTTTTTCTCGCATACATCAGTTACTTTTCCTTTCACTGCTACGCCTTCCACTTTTTTGTTGTCTTTTTTAAGCTTCTTGCTTAATTTATCTACGGTAATGGCTTTAGACTCTGACGTCGAAACAACTCCAGATCCATAAGTATCACCTACAATAGCATTACCTTCCGGTGGTCCGAATTTTTTCTGTGAAGTCTCCTGTGCAAATGCTAAAGTGGAAACACTCACAGCTGCTGCAAATAATATAGCCTTGAATTTCATTTTTAATATTTTTTTCAAAAGTACTAATTAAAATTGAATATTAAATTGATAAAAGGTTGATAAAAAACAGGTGATGCAGTAAATTTTAAACAAATTTCAAAACGAAAGACAGATTTGTTTATATTTGACGCCTATACTTGACTATGCAAAAAAAACTGAAACTTTGGGATGCCATTATGCTGGTAATGGGATCTATGATCGGAAGTGGGATCTTTATTGTAAGTGCCGATATGATGCGGAATCTGGGATCAGGTTACTGGCTGATTGTAGTGTGGGTGATCACCGGAGTAATGACAGTAGCCGCAGCCATAAGCTACGGAGAGCTTTCAGCCCTGTTTCCGAAGGCGGGCGGACAATACACTTATCTTAAGGAGATTTTCGGCAAAAAGATGGGATTCCTGTATGGTTGGGGATTGTTTACAGTGATCCAGACCGGAACTATTGCAGCCGTGGCCATGGCTTTTGGTAAATTTACAGCCTATCTCGTTCCTTCATTGAATGATGCGGCGCCTCTTTTCCAGAGCGGAGAATTTAAAATCACCTGGATACAGATCCTGGCAATAGCCGTTATCCTTTTACTGACTTACATTAATACACGCGGTGTTCAGAGTGGGAAACTGCTTCAGAATGTATTTACCGGCTCAAAAATCATAGCCATATTAGGTTTGATTGCTGCCGGATTCATACTGGTTGATTTTTCGCATATGGCTGAAAATTTCAGTTTAGGTTTGGATTCATTTAATAATCTTAAAAAAGACATCAGCGGTAATTTCCTTAAAGAAGGCTGGGAGCCTATCGGGGGAATGACTCTGCTTGGAGGAATTGCAGCAGCAATGGTAGGTTCTGTTTTCAGTTCTGTAGCGTGGGAAAGTGTAACTTTCGTGTCCGGAGAAGTGGAAAATCCGAAGAGAAATATTGTCAAATCGATGATCTACGGAACTTCCGCAGTGATGATACTTTATATAGCAGTCAATTATGTTTATTTAAATGCTTTGGACAGGGACGGTATTGCATTTGCCACCAATGACAGGGTAGCGGTAGCTGCATCGCAGAATATTTTTGGAAGTGCAGGGACTATTATTATCGCCGTTCTTGTGATGGTATCTACATTCGGATGTAACAACGGATTGATCCTTGCGGGTGCAAGGGTGTTTCAAACAATGGCCAAAGACGGAATGTTCTTTCAATCTGCAGAAAAAAACAATCAAAATGAAGTTCCTGAAAATGCTTTATGGATGCAGGGGATCTGGGCTTCGGTATTATGCCTGAGCGGACAGTATGGAAACCTGCTGGATATGATCTCTTTTGTAATCGTTTTATTCTATATGATTACCGTTTTCGGGGTTATTTATTTAAGGTTTAAAAAACCGGATCTTGAAAGACCATACAAAACATGGCTGTATCCGGTGACTCCAATTATATATCTTCTGATAGGAACAGGCTTTTGTGTACTGCTTCTGATCTACAAACAGCAATACACATGGCCAGGATTTGTAATGGTTCTGCTGGGACTTCCGGTCTATTATTTCATTAACAGAAAAAAGACGGCAGATCAATCATAAATTTTAACCGTATTAACCCTATTTAAGGCTTCCGTAAAAACCCGGAAGCCTTTATTGTATGCGATATTTTTTGAGGTATTTTCCGATTTATTTCATGAAAATGTGTATTTTGGTAGCTCTTTTTAAGTAAACTAGACCATGAAGTAAAAAATAAGAAGCTGACTATGGATACACCAAATTACAGAATGCCTTTTGTACCTTCAACACTCATGACTGAAGGCGGAAGCATTGATATCTGCGACATGGGCGAAAGCATTGCGCACAATATCATGCTGCTGATCACCACCAAAAAAGGCGAGAATAGATATGATGACAACTATGGAAACGACGTCTGGAACCTGGAATTCGACAATGGGGTTACCAGTGCAGTATGGGAAAGCGTTTTCATTAAAAGCCTGAGAAGGCAGATTCAGGAGTATGAACCCCGGATCGTACAGGCACAGGTTGATGCCCACATTCAATTTGTAGAACACAGCTACGATACCAAAGAACACACAGAAATCAAAAAGAAAGTAAGAATTGCCATCAATGCAAAAATGGAGGCAACGGGAGAACGTTTCAGCTTTTCCACAGAATTATTTTTAAGTCCGATGTCTATTGACTAAATGTTTTTAACAGTAAGAAAAATTTATGAACTTAGATCAAAATATATACTCCAAAGAATCTGTAAAGGCAAGAATGCTTCAGAACGCCACCAAAGTGTGGGGACTGAAAAGCCCGCAATCTCTGGACCCTTTTGTAAAACTACTGATAGACGCATTCAGTACGGAAGTCTTCAAAGCCAATAACGAGATTCAGACCGTCAACGCACGTATCCTCGAGAAACTGGCCAAACTTCTGACACCGTCCATTTATACCCATCCGATTCCAGCTCATGCGGTGGCTTTTACGCTGCCTTATGATTCTTCTGAAGTGCTGTTGGAACATACGGAATTCTTTTTCCGTAAGCAAATGACCTCCACAGTGAAATCAGAATCGGACAAACAGCTGAATATTCCTTTTACACCGGTAGGAAATGTAAGGATCAATAAAGTACAGACTGCCGTAATGTTTGTAGGAAATACCTGCTACAGCGTAGACGACAGACTTAATAAAATTCCCGTAGCCAGATTTCAGGGAAAACCTGAAGATTACAGAAAAATTACCATCGGAGTGGATGTCAGCAGATATGTGAGCGAGAATTTCCCTAAATATTTAAGCGTATTCTGCTCCAACCCGGCTTTTGAGCATATGGATTTTGTGTACAAACTTCTTCCTTATATTACGGTGACGAGCAACGGGAATCCTTTATTTGTAAGGGAGGGACTTAGCTATCTGAGCAATAATCAGCCTGAAGGATATGAACAGATGTTCAGGGAACAATCTATCCGAAATAAGGCCATTGAAGATATTAAAAGCATTTACCGCCATAAATTCATAGAAATCACCGGACTTTCAAGCAGTCTTTTCTCAGAGCCTGGAAAATTACCGCAGAATCTGGATTTTCTGGAAGGAAAAGAGGAAATCAGGAAACAGATCGGAGACAAGCGTTATCTGTGGCTTACTTTCGAATTCCCACCGCAGTTTTCTGCTGAGATCCTGGATAATTTCTCATTTGTGATGAATGCTTTCCCGGTCTACAACAGAGGCTGGAAGAAAACGGAATACAGTCTGGATATCATGGGTAACAATATTCCTCTGGTTACAGACGAAGGCGAGCATTTCCTTTATGTAGATGAAGTTCAGGACGGAGACGGAAGAAAATATACAGAAATTCCTTTTACCCCTGCAGATGATCTTAAAAAAGGTCTGTATACGGTAAGAAAAGGAGGCATGGAGCGTTTTACCAACAGAAATGCTGTAGATATGATCGCGAATGTACTGGAATTGACCAGAGATGAGATCGCTGCATTTTCACTTTTAAACAGAGATAATGTTAAAGGGGTTCTGAGCGAAATGTCTGACAAAATGAAGACGATGGTACAAAAGGTGAACAATGCCAAAAGAAATATCAGACAGGAACTTAATTACGTCATTATGGAACCTGTAGAGAAAACAGACCATACGTATGCTTCTTTCTGGGTGACACACTGTAATCTGGCCAATCATATGCGTCCGGGAACTGAGCTTTCTAATCAACTGAAATCGCAGACCGTGGTGCTTCTTACAGAAACCATTGGAGGTGCGGAAGAACAGAAAGGGACAGACAGTATTCAGGCTTATAAATATGCCTTAACCACAAGAGACAAGATCATTTCCCTGGAAGACGTTAAAAACTACTGCAGAATGATCCTTAAAGATGAGGTGAAGGAAGTAAGGGTAAGAAGAGGAACCATGATCAGTAACCGTCCTAAAGAAGGCTTTGTAAGAACCGTTGAAGTTGAGATTATTCCACAGAACTATTCCTTTTACGGAAGAGCCTACTGGGAAAATATGGCCAATATCCTCAGAAATCAGATCATTTCAAAAGCTATTGACGGGATCGAATATGTAGTAAAGATAAGCAATGAAGACATCGACCTTGAAGAAATATAACCAAACAAACTATAAAATATGAGAAAAATTATCGTACTTGCTATGGCGCTGACCTTTACATCGGTGAGTGTCATCAGCTGTAAAAAAGACGTCAGTAAACTGGGTAAATCTGTTTTGAATCTTGGAGGGGCGGATGATGCCAATGCCATCATTGATTTTAACAACAACTTTTTAGATTCATATAAGAGTACATCCAGACATATCGAAAGCATCCTTAAATATGCTGATGCCGCCGCTGCAAAAGCAAAAGGAGAGAACGTAATGATTATGCCTATTGTGATCAGCTCGATGGATTATTCATTCGGAAAGATCAAAGAAGTGCCGTCAGGATTTGGAAAAGACAAAGCAGCTATAGAAGCAGACTTTAATGCCTATAAAACCAAAAAGGAAAATATAGAGAAAAAGTTTGAAGAGCTTAAATCTTATATGACTTCTGAAGACTATAAAGATGATAAGGGTGCAAAAGCGGATGCCATCACAAAAGAAATTGAAACCGAGGCGCAGGCTTTATTTATTTCCGGAGAAAATGTGGTAGCCAAGATCAAGCCGGGAACAGATGCTGCAGAAGAAGTAATTCTGAAAGATCATCCGATGAAAGAGTATATCATCTCTTCAAAGAGTGTAATGAATTCTCTGGATGCTAATATTGATCTTCTGGACAAGCAGTATTCAGGAAAGTTCAACGAAGCGGAAGCCCAGAAAAAGTATGATGAACTTGCGAAGACAGTAGAAGCGAATTCCAAATTAGATTTCAATGTCAAAGATGCACAGTATTCTTATAAAAAATCACAGTTTGAAAGCTTCAATAAAACGGCTTCAGGCTTTTTGGATACCTACAGAAAACTGATCCGTAATGCTAAAGGGACCGGGAAAATTTCCGACAGTGATATCCAGCAGATTGATTCTTCTTATGAGTCTGTATTGAATTCATACAATTCATTTGTGAAATAAGGATTAGAATATAATTTATAGAAAAAAGACTGATACATGGTGTCAGTCTTTTTTGTTGTCTTTTTATCTGTAAAAATAATTTAAACGCGGTCTAATGTATTCAGCTCAGTTGTTGTATCAAAAGGTCCAGACTGTCCTCTTTTTCCAGATTTAATTTTTGTTTTATCCGGTATCTGGCCATGATAATGCTTTTAGGATCTACACCCAGACGGGTAGCAATTTCTTTATTGGAAAATCCCATCAGTATATAGGTGCAATGCTTCAGATCCAGCCGGGTAAGCTTATTGTTTGCCTGTTGCTGTAACCGGTTAAAAAATTCCGGGTGTATATTTGTCAGGCTGGCTTTTGCGTGCTCAAAATCTTCATCCATCCGTTGGTCTTCTTTTAATATGCGTTCCATTTGGTTTTTAAACATTCCGTTTTCTGATGGATTGGCTAATTTGTCCCGCATCGTCTGCAAAAGTTCGTTTTTTTGTTCCACCTGTAAGTTGCCAGCCAGCAGTTCTTTTTGTAATTTCTCCTGTCTTTCCTCCAAAAGTTCCTGCTCAGCCTTTAAACGGGCAGCTTCCTCAGTTCGCAGTTTCTGTTGCTGGATAGATGATTTTAATCTGAAATGATAAGATCGGAAAAGAAATACAAGTGCCAGCAGACCGGCTATGATCAGACCGATAGAAATAAAATTAAGTTTTCGGTTAAAAGTAGCCCGTTCCTGTAGGGTTTCAAGTTCTTTTTCCTTTTTTTCTGCTTCATACTGCACTTCAAGTTTTTGGGTTATAGAAAGTTTTGCAGCATTGTACGATTCCTGTTCATACTGCATATACTTTTTATAATATTCTAATGCTTTTATCTTGTTACCGCTTTTCTCTGCTACAGTGGCCAGTCCTTTCATCATGGAAGCTTTCACCGCGGTACTTCCGCCTGCACTGCTTTCTACTTCAGCGAAGCCGGCCAGGAAGAGCCTTTCTGCTTCTGCATAATTACCGTCCGCTATAGCATATTCGCTTAATATCCCATAACAGTTGGCGATCACTTCTTCATGTCTGAATTTCCGGGCAATGGTCAAAGCCTGATTAATGTATTTTTCGGCACTATCTTTATACTCTTTGGGAAAGAACTCCCAATACATATTGGCTATATTTAAAGCCGCTGCCGCTATATTGATATGGTTAACGATCCGCTTTGGCTGTGCTTGGGAAAGCTGCAGTACCTGCTGATTGTAGTAAATGGCAGAATCCAGAAGCTTTTTTTGTGAAGGATCTTTTCTGAAGCTTTGCAAAAATGAAGACCCCATAGCAAGGTAGGCATTGCAGATGATATCCGGATCCCGAGATTGGTTAGCCCGTTGCAGACTAAGCCGGGTGTATTTCTTTAATTTTTCAGGATCTTTCAAATCGGCATAAATACTCGCTAAATAATGATAGACAAGACTTTCATAAGCATATGCTTTCTGACCCTCCAGCAGTTGCAGAGATTTAAACAGACTGGCCGATGCTTTAGACGTATTGTTTACCGTGTATTCAAGCCATCCTTTTCTCAGCCACACATAGCCGTTCACTACTTTGTTGGTAGATTTTTCGGTATATATTAAAGCGTTGTCAATATTTTTTTGAGCAAGGATCAGACTGTCCCTCTGGACGTTCAGATAAGTTAAGGTAGCTAAAGCAAAAGCACTGTATTGTCCGTCAGGAAGCTTGTGTCCTAATTTTAATGCCTCGTTGGCTGCACTTAAAGCTGCCGGCATGTCCGTTTCGTAAAGGTTACGGCCAAGATGTGAAAGGGCCATTGCTCTTTTTTCAGGTTTCAGTTCGGGGGTACGAAGCAGACTTTTCAAAGAATCAACCATGATGGACTGTGAGCGGGCCTTATCAAGCCCGGTGAAAAGTAAGATCAGAATAATTATGAACTTAATATGATACTTCATAATATGCTATTATAATGTGTCAGGGATTCTGAATAGGGAAGTTGTTGAGGTTAAAAAACACCAGGTCTTTACCTTTCAGCCTCCAGTCTATTAATTTTAATACTGAATACAACAAAAATACAATTTGTTCATTGATAAAGGACATGTTTTATGGTCTGAAATATACTGAATCATAGATGAAAAATAGTGCAGTATATGCTTTATAAACTGTTTTTCTGTCGTTGTAGATGTTTTGTATATCCTTTTTTATTGGAAAATGTATGAATCGGACTGCACCTTTGTAATAGAAATGATATGATCTATTTTAAATCTTAACATTATGAAAAAAGCAATATTAATCCTGCTTACAATACTATCAGTCATTATTGCAGCAGGCTGTTCCAAAGATGATAATGATCCTTCAGAAGCGCCCGTAAAGGAAAGAATACTGGGTAAGTGGAAATTCATTTCGGTAGTAACCGAAAACACAGTGCTTTCGGAGCCAACTGAAACTACAACGGAATATGGCGTGGAAGGAGATTACTTTGATTTTCGTTCAGATGGAAACATCTATTATGTTTTAGGAGGAGATACTGAGGAGATAGCGCCTTACAGTATCGAAAACGAGACCACACTTAAGATTGAGAATGATGCTTTTACCATTAAAGAACTTACCCAGCACAAACTGGCTTTTCAGTTTGTAAAAGTAAATGCCAATTATACAAGGAAACAAGCCTATAACCTGAGTAAATAACTAGGAATCCATAAAAGAAATACATATGAAAACAAATAAATTCTTACCCATACTCATCTTGTTAATAATAACTTTAATAAGTACTTCCGGATGCCATAAAAGCAGTTCCGAAGATGATGAAAATGATGCCATAACGGTGATGCAGCAAAAAATTCTGGGTCACTGGAATTTAGTAAAATTTATAGAAGAGACAAGAGTAGGCAACCAGCCTCCTGAAATCATCAACAATGATCCACAGAATATTTATTTTGAGTTTTTTTCCAACGGAAAAGTAAAAACAAATGCTGAAGGGGAAGAAGAATATTCTTATGAAGTGAAGGCCAACAACACGATGATTTTATGGCAAAAGGAACAACAAATTCTGGAACTGACCCAAAACAAGTTTACTTTCAGCAATACGGCTACCGAAGGGAATACGACTTACAAACAAACCTATTTCTTAACCCGCTAAAAAAACTGTTTTTTAGAAATTATTGAAGATATGTTCAATCAGTTCAAAAATAATCATGAAGCAATGCAGACCATTTGATAATGAAATCGAACAAACAAAATAACCACTCTGCATATCCCTTATACACGCCATTCAATGAGATAGATATTCTAACTTAAAAATTTAACTAAAATTAAACTCTAATAAAAACTTTCCGGTTCATACAATTCCATAAAATTCCGTAATTTTGCACATCGTGATTTTCAGGCAGAGTCACTTCAAATTATGAGCAAATCAACAGAATATATAGAAGTTTACGGAGCACGTGAACACAACCTTAAAAATATTAATGTTAAGATCCCGCGAAACGAACTGGTAGTGATTACCGGACTTTCCGGAAGCGGAAAATCTTCTTTGGCTTTTGATACGATCTTTGCCGAAGGACAGCGCCGTTATATTGAAACATTTTCAGCATATGCCCGCCAGTTTTTAGGCGGTCTGGAGCGTCCTGACGTAGATAAGATCGAAGGACTTTCTCCTGTAATTGCCATAGAGCAGAAAACAACCAATAAAAACCCACGTTCCACGGTAGGAACCGTTACTGAGCTTTATGATTACCTGCGTCTTTTATATGCAAGAGTTTCTGATGCTTACTCTCTGTCTACAGGGAAAAGATTGGTAAGCTACACGGAAGACCAGATCCTTGATACCATCAAGGAAAATTATAAAGGTGAAAAAATAATGCTGATGGCCCCGGTGGTACGTTCCAGAAAGGGACATTACCATGAGCTTTTCGTGCAGATGGCGAAGAAAGGCTACGGCCAGGCAAGAATAGACGGTGAACTTCAGGATATTGAATACGATCTGAAACTTGACCGTTACAAAACACACGATATCGACATTGTTATCGACCGTTGGATCATCGGGGAGAATGCTTCTGAAACCAGAATGGAGAAATCCTTGCGCACCGCTATGGAAATGGGCGAGGGGATCATCGGAATCCAGAAACTGGGGAGTACAGACATCGAATACTTTTCGAAAAACCTGATGGATGCTGAAACAGGACATTCATTAGCGCTTCCGGAACCGAATACATTCTCTTTCAACTCTCCGAAAGGAAGCTGTCCGGACTGTAAAGGATTGGGAACCATTAAAAAAATTAATACAGATTATTTTATTGAGAACCCTAAACTTTCTATTAATCAGGGAGGATTATTACCATTGGAAGATATTAAATCCAACAAATGGATCCTGTCTCAGATTAAAAATATCCTTGAGATTTTCGGGCTGGGAATGGCGACACCCATGCAGGATATTCCTGAAGAGGCTCTGGATTACATCTACAACGGATGTCACAAAGAATTTAACAAAGACCTGAAATACGCAGGGATTACTAAAAAAATAAAAATAAGTTTCGATGGTCTGATCACTTTTATGGAAGAGATCATCGACGAAAGAGAATCTTATGAAGCAGTTCTGCTGGAAAGACACTTCACCACTGAAGAAACCTGCCCGGAATGTGGCGGAACCCGTCTTCAGCCGGCAAGTTTAAGCTTTAAGATCGACGGAATGAATATCGCTGAGGTGAATGCTTTAAGCTTATCTGATTTAAAAGAATGGCTGTCAGACATTAAAGATAAGTTCTCAGAGAAAAATAAAATCATCGCCTACGAAATCTTAAAAGAAATCGAAACAAGACTTCAGTTCCTGCTGGATGTAGGTTTGGACTATCTGAGTTTAAGCAGAAGCTCGAAAACACTTTCTGGTGGCGAATCTCAAAGGATCCGTCTTGCTACACAGATCGGGTCACAGCTTGTGAATGTTCTGTATATTCTGGATGAACCTAGTATCGGACTTCACCAGAGAGATAATGAAAGACTGATCAGTTCATTAAAGAACCTTAGAGACATCGGAAACTCCGTGATCGTTGTAGAGCACGACAAAGATATGATCCTGGAAGCTGATGAGGTATTGGATATCGGTCCGAGAGCCGGAAAATTCGGAGGAGAAATATTGTGGCAGGGAAAACCGAAAGATCTGCTAAAGGCGGATACAATCACCGCACAATACATCAACGGAAAAAGGAAAATTGAAGTTCCCGCAGAAAGAAGAGCTGGAAACGGTAAAAGCATTCTGCTAAAGGGAGCTACAGGAAATAACCTTAAAAATGTAACGCTAGATATTCCATTAGGAAAACTGGTGGTGGTAACGGGAATTTCAGGAAGCGGAAAATCTTCTCTGATCAACGGAACTTTATACCCGATCCTTAACAAACATTTTTACAGAGCTGTTCAGGAACCTCTTCCATATAAGAAGATAGAAGGACTGGATCATATCGATAAAATTGTAGATGTAGACCAGACTCCGATCGGAAGAACACCGCGTTCAAATCCTGCGACATATACGGGAATGTTTACAGATATCAGAAATCTTTTTGCGGAACTTCCGGAAAGTAAAATCCGTGGATACAAGCCGGGAAGATTCTCATTCAACGTAAAAGGCGGAAGATGCGAAACCTGCCAGGGTGGAGGATTGAAAGTGATTGAAATGAATTTCCTTCCGGATGTTTATGTTCACTGTGAGACGTGCAACGGAAAACGTTTCAACAGAGAAACTCTTGAAGTGCGTTATAAAGGAAAATCCATCTCCGATGTCCTGGATATGACGATTGATGAAGCCGTAGACTTCTTCCAGCCGATTCCTAAGATTTTTGCTAAGGTGAAAACACTTCAGGATGTAGGATTGGGGTACATTACGCTTGGGCAGCAGTCGACAACCCTTTCAGGAGGGGAGGCACAGCGTATCAAGCTTGCTACGGAACTTTCAAAAAGACAGACCGGAAATACGCTTTATATTTTAGATGAACCTACCACCGGACTTCACTTTGAAGATGTAAAGATCCTGATGGAAGCCATCAATCAACTGGTAGAACTTGGAAATTCATTCATTATCATCGAGCATAATATGGATGTGATCAAATTAGCCGACCATATCATCGACGTAGGACCGGAAGGCGGAAAGCACGGCGGACAGATCGTAGCTCAGGGAACTCCTGAAGAGATTGTAAAGTCTAAGAAGAGTTTAACCGGGAAGTTTTTGAAAAGAGAACTGGAATAAGAAAATATCTATTTAATTATATAAAAGAATTTGTGAAAGCAGATTCTTTTTTTTTATTTCCCTCTCATTTCACTATAAATACTTTCAAGCCTTACCCAATAATCCTCCTGCATCCACCCATATTTCTTATAACTAATTCGGATCATCAAATTTTTAAATCTGTTTTTGGTTTCAAGATGAGATGTAATAGCTTCAATCAGCCATTTTTCATTAAAGCAGGCCCATTCACCTGCAGGCTGAAGCAGATTGGACTGAAGAACCGGAAAAACCTCATAGGTATTAATGGTTTTCACGTCTTCAAAAGTATACGGGCTTTCCAGAATTGTTTTTGCAATATATCGGAAATCGGAATCCTGAAGCTCCGTATCCAGATAAAAATCAGAAAGAGCGATCCATACAGGAGTTCGCTCTTTAATACTCAAAGGTTTTAGCATTATACTTTTTTTGAATAATGAAAATCTTATGGGATTGCGGGATCCTACAATGGAGAGATGTAAACCTCTATTTTGGTTCCGTCGTAATTAAAAGTTCCATCAGAATTACGCTTGCCCAGGACCCATTTCATATCAACAGGCACCGACCATGCTGTTCCTAATGAGAATCCATTCACAGATCTGATCTCAGAACCGCTTCCGGTAGTAATCGCTGAGTGAAACCAGGTCTTGTCTCTTACTCTGTAAAAACCGATGGCCTTTCCTTTGGGAATAACAGAATATCCATTCCATTTTTCTCCTCCGGCATAATCGAACTTATTAAGCCATCCCTGTGCATAGTATTGTACAAGTTCAGAAGGAGATATCGCGGCGCCTCTCATGTATAAAGCATAAGCTACCACATCATGACATATTCCTTTGTTGTAACTGCCCATATCGTCCTGACCGGAAAGAAGACCGTTAGAAATCTGTGTCTTTTTTATGGGATCCAGTTGGCCTGCATGAGCTCCTTTTGCTGTTATAATTTCCATATTTTTAATTGTTTTGGTGTATGTTTTTGGCTTATTGAAAGATACGCATTAAATATTAAACAGTATTTCCCTGGTGGTAGATTTATTTTTGTTTTAGCATAAACATTTCTGAATGATCTATAAATAATGAAAAATTTAAATATTAAACTGTAATAAAAAGATGATAAATTCGTTATAAATTCACCAAACATAAAATTAAAACGATATGAAAAATTTAAAAAAACTGACAAAAACCGATTTGAAATCTGTGTACGGCGGAGAGCCAAAGAAATACTGCGTATTCTGCGAATGGATGAATAAAGTAGTATGCAGCGAAGTTCCTATCGCTCAATGCCCTTAAAAAATGTAAAGCTGCTCTCAGAGCAGCTTTTTTTTATGATGAGGTTTTACTGAGTGGCATTTTTAATGAATTCTTTCAGGCTTGTTTTCAAATCTTTAGCATTGCCGATAGTGTCAAAACGGATGTTATCAATTTTCCAGCCCTGACCGGAATTGATCAACTCTACATGGTCAGTCCACTTGATTTTAGGTGGAGAAAGCGTGTATTCAAGCTCAACAGCTACATCTGCGGAAGTTCGTGAAGGATCTATTTTGACTGACTTTATTTTATATCCGGTATATCCTTCATAAAGACTTGATAAAACTGCCCCTTCAAACAATAATGGTTTTTCATCAGGATGATCACTTTTTTTCACCCGTTCAATATCAGCTTCTGATGCGTGGATAGCTTCTTCCAGAGTCTTTTTCAGTTCCGGAGAAAACAGACTGTCGGAAAAAGACTGATCGTAAATTGATTTTTTTGAACCGTCATATTCAGTATAAAGCTGGTTAGCCTTTTGGGTAATTTCCGTATCAGCCGATACCGATGGGCGGTTTTCACTGTTTTTGCAGCTTATCAGAAACAGGATACCGCTGAAGTATAAAAATAATTGCTTGATCATATAGTGTATTTTTTCATTAAAGTCTCAAACCCTGTGCCGGTTTTTCTGATTTCTTTGCTTGAATTGGTTAAAAAAAGTGAGCAGCCAATCATAAAAATGTATACATTTGAGTATAAAACATGATTTGTGAATCCTATTCTTGATGTTGTCGTACGTTCTCTGTGTGTTTACCTTTTTATGGTAATCGCGATCCGTCTTTTTGGCAAAAACCAACTTTCTCAGCTTAATGCAGGGGATGTTGTATTGCTGCTTCTTATTTCCAATGCCGTTCAGAATGCCATGGTGGGACCGGATACTTCGCTGCAAGGAGGTCTTATTGCAGCCCTCGTTCTTTTTGCGGCCAACTTTATTTTAAAAAGACTCATGTTTGCGAACCGGAAATTTGAAACCTTCATGGAAGAAGATCCTGTGGTCCTGATCAGGGATGGCGTGATCGATCAGCCTGCGTTGAACAGGGTAAAGATTACCCGCGATGAACTGGAAGAAGCGATAAGGGAACACGGTGTAGAAAGAATACAGGATGTAAAGCTCTCTATCCTTGAAGTGGACGGAAATATCAGTGTTGTTTCTCAGGACGAAACGCAGAAGCAGACGCATTATTCAAGAATAAAAAGACGAAATAAAAGAAAATACCATTAAATAGTATGAATTACGAATTACGCGAAATGCTTCCCAGCGACGAAAAAAGGGTGCTGGAAATATTCAGACAGGGACTGGAAGGCGGTATGGCTACATTTGAAACTGAAGTTCCTACGGCCGAAGCTTGGAATATTGAATATTTCAACGACTGCCGTTGGGTTCTGGAAAATGAAACAAATGAAATAGTAGGGTGGTGCGCATTGAAGCCAGTAAGCAAAAGAGAATGTTATAAAGGAGTAGCTGAAGTAAGCATTTATTTTGAGAATTCTTATCAGGGGAAAGGTTTAGGGTCGGTTCTGTTAAAAAAGATGATTCTCGATAGCGAAAGCCACGGATTCTGGACATTACAGGCCAGCATCTTTCCTGAAAATGAAGCGTCCATAAGATTTCACCAGAAAAACGGCTTCAGAACCATAGGTGTACGAAAAAAAATCGGAAAACTGAACGGACAGTGGAAAGATGTTATTCTGATGGAAAAGAGAAGCGAAATAATTAATTAGATATGAGAAGCTAGAAATTAGAAATTAGTGTGAAATTTTGAAATAGATCCCAAAACTAGCTTCTAACCTCTACTATCTAACTTCTTTTTAAATTTTGGCATCAACCTTGTTATGTCCCTACTGAAATTTGAAAAAGTAGAAAATGAAAAGTTTGATTAAAATTACGGGAGTTGTGACGGTCCTGTTCATGATGTCATCGTGTGTAGTGCATGATCAGCATGTGAGAAGGGTTCCACCGGGACACGCCAAGAAAATGTATGGAGGAAGCGCAAGATACTATGCTCCGGGACATGTGAAAAAAAGAGTGTATTACTACGACAATGACGACAGAGGCCGCGGCCACAGACACAAAGGAAAAAAACATCACAGAGATTGAGAAAAATAAAAAAGCCCTGATTTTTTCAGGGCTTTTGATTTGTATTTAAAATCTGGATTTCTTAGGATTCAGGAATGTATTGAAGATCATCACTTCGGTTCCGAATTTTTTCTCGACCCTTTCTGCAATATTCAGCATTTCACTTTTAATAAAGTCTTCTCTGAGGTCTTCATTGTCAAAGATTAAGAGAAGATTATAATTCTTACCTTCGTCTATATAATCCGTGTGTACTTCAGAAAGAATATATTTGTTGACATCCATCAGGTTTTCCGCCATCTGGACCAGTGTTTCGTCAATATAATTTTCCCATTCTTCAATATTGTTTTTCGTGCAGTGGAAAGTTATACTCAATAAGCTCATATTTTATGAATTTTTAAGATTTTGTGGATAAATTCTAGTGCAAAAATCGGTAAAAATTTCGTAAATTAGCCCGTTAATAAAAATTGGAAATAAATAATTTTCAGACGCACAGCTAAAGGTCTGACTGTCATTATAATAAAATTTGTTTATGCAAAAAGAAGGAGAAAGACTGATTCCTATCAACATTGTTGATGAAATGAAATCGTCTTATATCGATTATTCGATGTCGGTTATCGTTTCAAGAGCGTTGCCGGACGTAAGAGACGGCCTTAAACCCGTTCATAGAAGAGTACTGTATGGTATGTATGGATTAGGGGTTTTTTCTAATAGAAAATATTTAAAATCTGCCAGAATTGTTGGGGATGTTTTAGGTAAATACCACCCGCATGGTGACTCTTCTGTTTACGATGCGATGGTAAGAATGGCGCAGCCTTGGAGCTTGCGTTATCCTCAGGTGGACGGACAGGGTAACTTTGGTTCAATGGATGGTGACCCGCCTGCAGCAATGCGTTATACGGAAGCAAGATTGAAAAAAATATCTGATGATATTCTTTCTGATTTAGATAAAGAAACCGTTGATTTTCAGAATAACTTTGATGATAGTATGACGGAGCCTACCGTTATGCCTACAAAAATTCCAACTCTGTTAGTAAACGGAACCTCGGGTATTGCAGTAGGTATGGCAACCAATATGGCGCCACACAACTTATCAGAATCTGTAGATGCGATCACTGCTTATATCGATAATAAAGATATTACGATCGATGAATTGATGCACCACATTACAGCGCCGGATTTCCCTACAGGAGGGATTATCTACGGTTACGACGGAGTAAGAGATGCTTTCCATACAGGAAGAGGAAGAGTAGTGTTAAGAGCAAAAGTGAATTTCGAGGAAATCGGAAACAGAAATGCAATTATTGTTACAGAAGTTCCTTACCAGGTCAATAAGGCAGACATGATTGCCAGAACAGCTGAACTGGTTAAAGATGATAAAATTGTAGGAATTCATGAGATCAGAGACGAATCGGACAGAAATGGTCTGCGTGTCGTTTATGAATTGAAAAATGATGCGATTCCAAATGTTGTCTTAAACCTATTATATAAGTATACAGCGCTTCAGACTTCTTTCAGTGTGAATAATATTGCATTGGTTAAAGGAAGACCGGAACAGTTGAATTTAAAGGATATCATCCATCACTTTGTAGAGCACAGACATGAAGTGATCGTAAGAAGAACTCATTTTGAGCTTAAGAAAGCGAGAGAAAGAGCGCATATCTTAGAAGGTTTCATGAAGGTGATTGGTGCTCAGGATTCTTTAGACAGAGCTATTGCGATTATCCGTCACAGTGCTAACCCTCAGGGGGCAAAAGAAGGTTTGATCGAAGCATTCGACCTTTCTGACATTCAGGCTCAGGCTATTCTTGATCTGAGATTGGCCCGTCTTACAGGAATGGAACTTGATAAGATCCGTGACGAGTACGATGCGATTATGAAAGAGATCATGAACTTGGAAGACATCTTGGCGAATGAGCCGAGAAGATTCGAGATCATCAAAGAAGAGCTTGCTGAAATTAAAGAAAGATACGGTGACGAAAGAAGAACTGCCATTGACTTCTCAGGAGGTGAAATGTCTATCGAAGATATCATCCCGAACGAAGCAGTGGTTCTTACCATTTCACACGCAGGATATGTTAAGAGAACTTCTCTGTCTGAATACAAAATTCAGAGCAGAGGTGGGGTAGGAAACAGAGCGGCAACAACAAGGGATGAAGATTTCCTTGAGTACATCGTTTCTGCAACCAATCACCAGTATATGTTATTCTTCACAGAAAAAGGTAGATGTTACTGGTTAAGAGTATTTGAAATTCCTGAAGGATCTAAAACTTCAAAAGGAAGAGCGGTACAAAACCTGATCAACATCGAACAGGATGACAAGATCAAGGCTTATATCAGAACCAACAACCTGAAAGATGCTGAATATGTGAACCAGATGAGCGTAGTAATGGTAACCAAGAACGGTACTATTAAGAAAACGTCTCTTGAGGCTTATTCAAGACCAAGGGTAAATGGGGTGAATGCCATCGAGATCAGAGATAATGACCAGTTATTAGGAGCTTACTTGACCAATGGTACTTCTCAGATCATGATCGCTACTAAAAACGGTAAATGTATCCGTTTCCCTGAAGAAAAAGTAAGAGAAGTAGGTAGAGGATCTATCGGGGTTCGTGGAATCAGCATGGATGAAGATGATGAAGCAATTGGTATGATTGTTGTGAATGATCTTGAAAATGAAACGGTTCTTGTTGTATCTGAAAAAGGATACGGAAAAAGAACAGCTGTTTTAGACTATAGAGAAACTAACAGAGGAGGAAAAGGAGTTATCACCCTGAACATTACCGAAAAAACAGGAAATCTGATTGCTATTCAGAATGTGACAGACGAAGACGGATTGATGATCATCAATAAGTCGGGTGTTGCCATCAGAATGAATATGGATGAAATGAGAGTGATGGGTAGAAATACACAGGGCGTAAGAATGATCAACCTTAAGAAAAATGACGAAATTGCAGCGATTGCAAAAGTAGAAATGGACAAAGATGTTGAAGATGATTCTGAAGAAAATGAAGAAGGGACAGAAATTGTAGCCGATAACCACGAAAACAATACAGCACCTCAGGCTGAAAACGAAAGTCCGGCTGAGGAAAATGAGAATTCTGATTCTGAAGAGTAAAAAGTACAATTAATATAATATAGTTATTATGAAGAAACTCATTTTAGGTATAGCCATCGTAGCTTCTGCTTTCGTTTTCGGTCAGAAGAACGATGTAAATGCCAAGTTACAGGAAACGAATAAAGCTGCAATGGATGCATATACTGCAAAAAATTACACCGTTGCTGCGCCTAAGTTTATAGAAGTGTATAACTTGTTGAAAACAAACGGACAGGATGATAAGATTTACATGTATTATGCAGGGTTGAGTTATGCGTTAGCCAATAACAATGACGAAGCCATCAAAATATATACAGAGCTTATCAATTCCGGTTTTACAGGTATTCAGACCACGTATACTGCAAAAGAGAAAAAATCCGGTCAGGTAGTTCCTTTGGATAAAACGACCTGGGATCTTATGAAGAATAAGAACAGTGACTATTCAGATTTCAAAACTGAACAGACGCCAAGTGTTGAACCGGATCTATATGAAACATTAACTACACTGCTTCTTAATGCAAAGAAACCTAATGAAGCATTAGTGATTATTGACAAAGGATTGGCTAAATATCCGAATAATGCTAAACTTAAAGACGCTCAGGGTACCGCGTATTACGAGTCAGGAAATACAGAGAAGTTTATCGGAGCTCTTAAAGAGCAGTTGTCTAAAAATCCTAATGATGCGACCAACTGGTATAATCTTGGGGTAATGCAGTCTAAAAATCCTGCCTCTTTGGAAGATGCTATCGCGTCATTCAAAAAAGCAATCGAGATCAAGCCTGACTTCGATAATGCTTACCAGAATCTTGTATACACCGTGATCGGGGACGATTCTAAAATCGTAGACCAGATCAACGCTACAAGAAAAGAAAAGCCAGATGAAGCGACCAAGCTGATCGATGCGAGGAGAGAGAGGTTTGCGAAAGCACTTCCTTATGCTGAAGGATGGTACAAAGCTGCACCAAAGAACATCGATGCTGTTACTGCCTTGAAAGAGATTTATGTAGTAACTAAAAACATGGATAAAGTTAAAGAAATGAAAGCTAAAGAAACTGAGCTTAAAGCACAGACGAAATAGTTATTCTTTAATTGAATAATAAATGAAAACCGGAACAGAAATGCTCCGGTTTTTGTTTTTAAGGACCTGAAAAACATATCTGTTTTTTACTGTTATTATCGTGAAATTTCACCTTAAAAATTCTCTGCAATTCCGTATCTTTGAGAAAAATTTTTTACAAGATGATAGAGTGGAAAACCGTCAAAGAATACGAAGATATTACCTATAAAAAATGTAATGGTGTAGCAAGAATTGCTTTTAACAGACCAGAGCTTCGAAATGCTTTTCGTCCAAAAACGACTTCCGAACTGTATGATGCTTTTTATGATGCCTCTGAGGACTCCTCAATAGGTGTTGTTTTGCTTAGCGGAGAAGGACCAAGTCCTAAAGACGGAGGTTGGGCCTTTTGCAGCGGAGGAGATCAGAAAGCAAGGGGGCATCAGGGATATGTAGGAGAAGATGGAAGGCATCGTCTGAATATTCTTGAGGTTCAGCGTCTGATCCGCTTCATGCCAAAAGTAGTGATCGCGGTTGTTCCGGGATGGGCTGTGGGTGGTGGACATTCACTTCATGTGGTTTGTGATCTTACTTTAGCGAGTAAAGAACACGGTATTTTCAAGCAGACTGATGCGGATGTTACAAGTTTTGACGGTGGATACGGTTCTGCTTATCTGGCCAAAATGGTAGGTCAGAAAAAAGCCCGTGAAATATTCTTTTTAGGAAGAAATTATTCTGCTCAGGAAGCGATGGATATGGGAATGGTGAATGCAGTGATTCCACACGCTGAATTAGAAGATACAGCGTACGAATGGGCCCAGGAAATTTTAGCTAAATCTCCATTGTCTATCAGAATGCTGAAATTCGCCATGAACCTTACAGACGACGGAATGGTTGGCCAGCAGGTATTTGCCGGTGAAGCCACCCGTTTAGCGTACATGACGGAAGAAGCACAGGAAGGAAGAAATGCATTCCTTGAAAAAAGAAAACCAGACTTCGGAGAAAATCAGTGGATCTCTTAAATATCAGTAATGAGCAATAAGTAATCGGCAATATTTTTCCATTACTTATTACTCATTACCCATTACTTATATATTATGTCGGATTGGATAAAAGCCGCAAGGCTAAGAACTTTACCGCTGTCATTAAGCGGAATTATTATGGGAGCTTTCATTGCCAAATGGAGGCTTTACCGTGAAGGCGGAACATGGGACTGGAGAATTTTTGCTCTGGCTCTTTTAGTAACGCTTTTGTACCAGATTTTATCAAACTATGCCAATGACTATGGTGACGGCGTAAAAGGAACTGATGCCAAAAGGATCAATGAAGCGGAAGCAAGGGCGGTGGCTTCAGGAAGGATCACGGCCAAGCAGATGAAAAATGCAGTCATTCTTTTTTCTGTCCTGTCATTTGTAGCAACCATCGGACTTTTATACGTAGCATTTTTTCCTGATTTCATGAAGGAATTCTACACTTTTGTCGGATTGGGTGTTGCCTGTATTTTGGCAGCAATTGGCTATACGGTAGGAAAGAAACCTTATGGATACATGGGATTGGGAGATCTTTTTGTATTTGTATTTTTCGGATTGGTTTCGGTATGCGGAAGTTATTTTCTGTTTACGAAAACCTTCAGCTGGGACATGCTGTTGCCGGGAACAGCCATCGGAATGATGAGTATGGCGGTTTTGAACCTGAACAACATGAGAGATATTGAAAGCGACAGGCTTTCCGGGAAAAACAGTTTAGCCTTGAGAATTGGCTTTAAAAATGCAATGATCTATGAAATGATCCTTTTGCAGCTCCCGTTGATCTTAATCCTTGTGTTTTTAGGTGTCAATGGCTTTATACAGGCTCAGAACTATTACGTTTTTATCGTAATGATCCTTCTGTTGCCATTGATGAAGCTGAGAAGAAATATCATGACTGTAAAGGAGCCAAAAGAGCTGGATCAATATCTGAAACAGGTAGGTATCATGACCTTTATGATGGCGGTCCTTACAGCATTCGGGCTTAATTTTTTTAACTAAAATAATACCACTATGAGTACTGATGTGTTTGTTGAAGTTCAAATGCTGATCAGAAAACCGGTTGCGGATGTTTTTGAAGCATTTATCAATCCTGAAAAGACCACACAGTTCTGGTTTACAAAATCTACCGGGAAACTGGAAGAAGGGAAGTCCGTGACGTGGGAATGGGAAATGTATGGCGTGAAATCCAATGTAAAGGTTCATAAAATCATTCCTGATCAACTGATCAAAACAGAGTGGGGCGATCCGGCAGTACAGGTGGATTATGAATTTAAAGAAATGGAGAAAGGAACGCTTGTGGTCATTAAAAGCTATGGTTTTGCCCAGTCAGGAGAAGAACTCCTGAAGGAGGTTAATGACAATACCGGAGGTTTTACGACAGTTTTAGACGGTTGTAAAGCTTATCTTGAACATGGGGTTAAATTAAATCTCATCGAGGATAAGTTTCCACAGAAATAATCAATGAAGAATACTTTAGTCTATAAAATAACCTCCTGCTTATCCATTTTGTTGGCAACGGTATATTTTTATGAAGTGGTGAGTTCTTTTGAAGGTGTTAAAGAATTATTTTTAGAAATAAGTTCGGTTGCCTTGGTGGTTACCATTTTTGTGATCATTAACCTTTTACTTTCAATTTTACTTTTAACGAAAAAAATAAAAGTAAAATTAATTCTCATCATCTTTCAAGCTCTCATAATCATAGTAACAACTTGGGCGTTATATGAGATTTATTCTTTTGAAGAAATCACTATCATAGATTCCCAGATTGTCTCTTAATTTAAAAAATCATTAAAAATGAAAATACAATTTTTAGGACAAAACTGTTTTTTGTTTACTTACAAAGACAAAACAATTTTAAGTGATCCTTTTTACAACTACAAAAAAGCAGAATCAGGTTTTGATATATCGGCGCAGAAAATCGATTATATCCTGCTGACTCATGCTCACGGTGATCATATTGCAGATGTTGCAGAAGTACTGCAGCACCATCCGGATGCCACCGTAATTGGGGTACCTGAAGTATGCGCCTATTTTAAAACAGCGAAAAATAAAAACGATGTGAACTTAGGAGGATCGGCAAAAATCGGCGATCTTAAAATTTCCATGGTGCCGGCTCATCATACGAGTTCATTCCCCGATGGGAGCTATGGAGGTGTTCCTGTAGGCTATATTTTCAGACTTCCTGAAGGGAAGAACATCTATTTGGCCGGAGATACAGGCGTAATGGCTGATATGGAGCTGTTCCCAAGACTTTACGGGAATATTGACCTGTCTATCCTGCCCATCGGAAGCCACTACACGATGTGTCCTAGAAAAGCTTCTTTTGCAGCAGCAGAATTATTGAAAACCCCGAAAGTGATCGGTTGTCACTTTGATACCTTCCCTGCCATTGAGATCAATCACGAAAGTGCACTGAAGCATTTTGCAGATAAAAATGTAGAACTGGTTCTTCCTAAATTAGGAGAGGAGTTTGAATTTTAAATAAAAAATGAAAGGTAATCCGGAAATTAGAATGGAAATGTTGAAAAGTATAGAAACAAAAAAAGATAATCTTCCAATTACCTTACTTCAACTTCAATTAAAAAAAAATGGCAAGCTACCTAAATCACACCGCTACGACCAATTACCTTTGCTGTGTTCCCACCCTGGAGGGTTCTCAGGAGCTGGTTGTTTAGGACTTGCCGTTGCAAAGGTAGGAATAATTTATAAACTTCAAAATATTATTAAAGAAAATTAGTGGAAAAAATGCAGTATTAAAGCTAAACAGCTGGAATTTAGTGCAATAATTTTTCAACTTTTTTTAAAAAATCTAACATGACGAAAAGTCCATCAACATTAGGAATTATACTTTTTATCGCTACAATGATCATCTTTTTTGTAGCTTATTTCTTTTTCTCAGGAATCAATTATTTTGAAACCTCGCTGAAAATCAATGCATTCGTGCTGCCGATCATTTATGCGGGAGCCGCGTTCTGGTCCGTAAAATCGTTCTGGAACAAAAATAGAGTGGTAAGTTTTAAAGATGCGTTCTCAAGAGCGTTTGTTCCGATGTTCATCGGAGGAATTCTTTCCATCTTCAGTATCTATGCTTTCCTGAATTTCGTAGATACGGATGCTAAAAAACTGTTGAACTACCAGTATGTGCAGAGACAGAAAAATGAATTGGATACTGAGTATCAGTCTGCAAGGAAAATCATGAAGCATCAGAAAGATATTGATGAATTAGACAAAAAGTACAAAGAAAGGCTGCCAAGCTTCTCTCCGGAAGCCATTAAAGGAAAAGATATGCTTACGGCAAGTCATTTTTCAGGATATTTTGCAGCAATTCTTATATTTTACGTAGTTTTGTCAGTGTTTTTTGGAGCGTTTTTCAGAACGAGATCCGTTTACCAGGAAACAGAAAATCAAGAATAATTTTTATTAAAATTAAATGAATTTATCTATAGTTATTCCGTTATTGAACGAAGAAGACTCTCTGGAAGAGCTTTTTTCAAGGATTGATAATGTATGTTATACCAATAGCTTATCGTATGAAATCTGGTTTGTAGATGACGGAAGTACAGATCTATCGTGGAGTATTATCGAAAATATGAAGGTTCAGTACCCTCAGATCCATGCTATAAAATTTTCCAGAAATTACGGTAAATCACAGGCCCTTCACGCAGCTTTTGAAAGAGCAAACGGAGATGTGGTGATCACCATGGATGCTGATTTACAGGATTTTCCTGAAGAAATTCCGGAACTTTACAAAATGGTTATTGAAGACAATTACGATATCGTTTCGGGTTGGAAAAAGAAACGTTTTGATAATGTAATGACGAAAAATGTTCCGTCAAAACTGTTCAATGCGGCGGCCAGAAAAGTTTCAGGCGTTTATCTTCATGACTTCAACTGCGGCTTGAAAGCATACAAAAAACAGGTGGTGAAATCAATTGATGTATACGGAGATATGCACCGTTATATCCCTGTATTGGCTGCCAATGCGGGTTTCAGAAGAATTACCGAGAAAGAAGTACAGCACCAGGCAAGACCTTACGGAACTTCAAAATTCGGAACCGAAAGATTTATCAGAGGATTTTTGGATCTTGTAACGCTTTGGTTTGTAAGTCGTTTTGGAGGAAGGCCTATGCATTTCTTCGGTGCGGTAGGAACGGTAATGTTCATTGTAGGTTTTCTTTCTGCACTTTGGTTAGGAGTTTCAAAACTGATTGATGTGGCCAGAGGAATTTACGGACATCTGATCACCAACAATCCGTGGTTTTTTATCGCTCTGACGATGATGCTTATGGGAACACTGCTTTTCATAGCCGGATTCTTAGGTGAAATGATTATCAGAACCAACAGAGAACATAAAAATTATAATATTGATGAAGTGATTTAATACGTTAAATACACCATCATTAACCCATAAAATCCCCGAAAAGTTCTAAACTTTTTGGGGATTTTTTATACAATTTTCTTTGTTGGAATAGCGTTTTAAATAGCTTTTTTGGATAATCTCGAAGGCGCAAAGGTTTTATTTAAAATCATGCTATTTTAAGGCGAAAGAAAATCAAAGATTTTCAGCAAGGTTTACAGTATAAAGATTTGAGCAGTAATCAATTTTACATTCGATAAAATCCTTGTGTCTTACAACATAAAGTCAGTGAGTTTTTTGCGCCTTTGCGATAACCCAAAACATTAAGCCAGCACATTTCAACAAATCAAAAAATACAGAATATTGACAGAAAACGCAATCACAGAACCATTTCCGAAGCTATTTTTCTTTATATTTGTGTGTAATTTATAAAATTGACAACACAAAACAGGCCGGTAAAACTCATTGTAATCAGTTTTTCTATTCTTTTGCTGTCTTCCTGCAGATCATCAAAACTTCTGGGTTCGTGGGAATTCATAGATTTATATGATGGAGCAGTGACTGAAATTGACACCTTAAAATCCAAAGAAAATAATTCCAGATATGGAACAGGAACTTTGATTTTCAATAAAGACAGCTCCTTTACCTCAATGGAAGAAAAGGGAAGTTATCAAAGAAAAAATAAAAAACTGAAGATGAAATATCCTGCTTTGGATACTGTTGTAATGAATATTTCCTACTTAAGCAAAGACTATTTATTGCTGTCGGCAGGAAAAGATCCGAAAACCTGGTTTTATAGAAAAAAATAAATGTAAAAATCTTTACGATGAAGGAAAAAAGCTGTTTGAATTGCGGTCATAAGATTTCCGGTGAGTTTTGTTCTCACTGCGGGCAGAAAGCAGACACAGCAAGAATTACTCCCCATTCATTGATTAGAAGTGATATTTTAGGATCAATCTGGCATATAGAGGCGAGATTTTTCCGAACCCTGAAACATGTGTTATTCGGACCCGGAAGAATGGCCATGGACTATATTTCGGGGAAGAGAATCAAATACTATAATTTATTTTCCTTGCTGCTTATTTTGTTCGGATTCAATGTATTAACCCTGCATTTCTATCTGGATCTGAACCCGGCCGAAATTCCGGAAGGAAGCACCAACATTATGGATTTTTTTTCTAAATATTCCAAAACCATTCTTTTTGTGATCATCCCGATACTTGGAGTGAATGCCTATTTCATTTTCAAAAGAATAAAATTGAATATTGCCGAGCATTTTATCATTGGAACAGTAAGCCTGTTAGGAATTTTAATCCTATTTTTGTTTAATGATATGATAAGTCTTATCGGTCTGTGGAAACCTGCAGCGGAGATTTTCGGTATTTTAGACAAGGCTTCATTCGTTCTTATTATTCTCTTTCCGGCAGTTACGTATTGGAATGCATTTAAAAATTCATACTCAAAACCGGGCCTGCTTTGGAGAGTATCGGTACTTTATGTCCTGATGGGAATAGAAAGTATTGCAGTAATTACGATTTTATATAATATATTTTAAATTGAATATGAAAAAAATATGGTATACATCCCTGCTTGTAGCGGCGGTTTCCTGCGGAAAAGTTTCTCCGAAGGGAAATATTGAGAAGAAAGATGTGGATGTTTCAGAATTTGTGAATCTGGATCTGGAAGGAAAATTCCGGGTGTTTTATGCAAGAGGAGAAAAGAATTTTGTAGAAATTGAAACCTATCCTAATATAGCCGGTAATCTGGATGTAGATGTAAAAGACAAGACTCTTTTCATCAAAGAAAAGCGAGGTACGAAAGGGGTAGATTTTTATAATGTGACGATTTATTCAAAATATAATCTTGAAAAAGTAGCCGTTGCGGACTCTGTAGAAATGAATATTTCAAGCGAAATTAAGACCGATAATTTTAAACTTGATTTAAAAAATAATGCTACATTTATGGGTTCGGTGAACACAAGAAGAGCAGAATTAAGCATGCAGAATAAAAGCAGGGCCAACTTTTTGGGACTGACGAAAAATGCAGTGATAAAGATTTCAGACACAGCAAGTCTGATCGCTCCGTACTGGAAAATAGAAAACCTGAATATTGATTCTAAGAACGGAAACTATGCAGAAGTGAACGTAAAAGATTCGTTAAAAGGAAATATTCAAAACACCGCAAAATTCATCTATTATAACAACCCGATCCGTGCTTTTAAAATTGATAAAACGACCAGGGTTGAGAATAAAAAATTGGAGTAATTATTTAGAAAGGAAGAAGGGAGATGGAAGTTATCATACGGAAAAACTGCCCAACTTAGAATTAGAACTTTACAAACTATAAAAGAACGAAATACACATATGACAACATTAGAAAAAGCGCAACTTTGGCTAAGTGATACATTCGATAAAGAAACAAGAGATGCCGTACAGACATTGATCGACAGCAATTCCCCGGATCTGGAAGATTCTTTCTACAGAGAGCTTGAATTCGGAACAGGAGGAATGAGAGGTATCATGGGAGTAGGAACCAACCGCTTGAATAAATATACATTGGGACAGGCTACACAGGGACTGGCCAATTATATGCTTCAGCAGTTTAAAGGAGAGGAAATCAAAGTAGCGATTGCTTATGACGTTCGCCATAATTCAAAGGAATTCGGGAAACTTGTGGCTGATGTTTTAACAGCCAACGGAATTAAAGTGCTTCTTTTCAAGGATCACAGACCGACTCCTGAATTATCCTTTACCGTAAGAGACAAAAAATGTAACGGAGGAATTGTATTAACAGCATCTCACAACCCGCCTGAATACAACGGTTATAAAGTATACTGGAATGATGGTGCACAAATTGTTCCGCCTCATGATGAAGCTATTATCAACGAAGTATATTCTGTGAAATTTGACGAAATTAAATTTGACGGCAACGATGATCTGATCGAATGGATAGGGGAAGAGCAGGACGACGTTTACATCGATGCCTGTCTTGAAAATTCTACCTATCAGAATGTAGAGAAAGAGAATTTAAATATTGTTTTCACCTCTATTCACGGGACAACATATACGACTATTCCGAAAGCTTTGGAAAAAGCAGGATTCAAAAAAGTGGATCTGGTAAAAGAGCAGATGATTCCGAGCGGTAATTTTACTACAGTAGAATCTCCCAACCCGGAAGAACCTGCCGCCTTGGAAATGGCAATGGATCTGGCAAGAATTACCAATGCTGATATCGTCATCGGAACAGATCCGGATGGTGACAGATTGGGGATTGCCGTAAGAAACCTGGATGGAGACATGCAGCTTCTGAATGGGAATCAGACCAATACGATCCTTACTTATTATATTTTAAATGAGTGGAGAAAGAAGGGAAGAATCACAGGAAAAGAATTCATCGGTTCTACGATTGTCACTTCGGATATTTTCTTTGATATCGCTCAGAAATTCGGTGTTGAATGTAAGTCCGGATTGACAGGATTCAAATGGATAGGAAAAATGATCCGTGAAGCAGAAGGAACACAAAAATTTGTTTGTGGGGGTGAAGAGAGTTTCGGTTTTATGACCGGAGATTTTGTCCGCGATAAAGATTCATGCGGAAGTATCCTTGTCGCATGCGAAATCGCTGCGTGGTGTAAAGCCAACGGAAGAACAATGTATCAGTACATGATTGAGATCTATGAAGATCTGGGAATGTACTACGAAGGACTGGTAAATATTGTCAGAAAAGGAAAAGAAGGTGCTGAAGAAATTCAGAATATGATGAAAAATTTCCGTGAGAATCCACCGAAAGAACTGGCAGGATCACCGGTAGAAGAAGTGAAGGACTTTAAAGAACAGACCAGTTTTACCGTTTCAAAAAATGAAACAAAAGTAATGAACGACATTCCAAAATCGAATGTACTGATTTATTATACCCAGGACGGAACCAAAGTTTGTGTACGACCTTCAGGAACCGAACCGAAAATTAAATTTTATATTTCTGTAAAAGATACGATTACGTCTGAAGCAGATTTTAAAGATAAACTGAAATCATTGGAAGCTAAAATCGAGGACGTAAGAAAAGATTTGAAATTAGATTAATTCCAGATCTGCAGATGATGATAAAAAGGACATTAGCAGTCTGTATGCTCTCTGTACTTGTTTTTTCCTGTAAAAAAGAAGTACAGAAAGTAGCGGAAACCAAAACAGCCAATGATTCAATTACTCAAACAGAAATAAAAGAAGATCTGTTTAAGCCTATTGATACAGCCTGTTCAACAGCTAACAAAACTGAGGACTATATTGCTGCTCTTCAATGGTATAAAGATAAAACTGAGAAGGAAATTGCCGTAAACAGTCCGGAAAAGAACAACAGATTATACGAAGATTATCTCAAAATAAGAACAAAGTATACAGACTGTTTGAATGGTTTGCATCAGGATATATTAGATCAATATACTGATTATCATACCAATGAACCGGATACTTATCGTTTGCCTGACAACGTAAAAAAAATTGCTGGCGAACTGAGTAAGGCAGGTCTTGAATTTCGGGTTATGGGAGAGGGACTGACGGAAATTCATTCAGTGTACGGATATGATTATGCTGTATTTAAGAATAAAGTGACTCCTGATTATGAAAGCTATATTCTGCAGTTGGAAAATGACAACAAAGAAAATTATGCTATAAACGGAGGTCTGATGATTACTTGGGAAGAATTAGGGGACAGACTGATCGCTTGGGAGAATTTTATGAATAAATTTCCTAAAAGCCCGTTGATAAAGAAAGCGAAAAGAGAATATGATGATTATTTGTTAGATTATATTCTTGGAATGGACAGTTCACCGACTTATGACAGAACAGAAGGGAAATTGATGGATGACACCAAAGAAGAATACAGCAGGATCATAAGAAAATATCCGAATTCGCGGACCGCAAAAAAAGCAAAAGAACTTATAGCAGCTTTTGACGCACATATACCGGTGGGCCAAATAGAAGACAGGATTAATTTGAGAAGATAATATTAGTAAATTTAAATAAAAATAAAGTGAAAGTTTCAAAATTAGCGGCGAACCTGATTGGTTCCGAAATCGTAAAAATTGGTAATGAAGTAAATGATTTAAAAGCAAAAGGAGCGGAGATAGCCAATCTTACTATTGGTGACCTTAATTCTAATCTATATCCTATTCCGGCATTGCTGAAGGAAGAGATTCAGAAGGCATATCAGAATAATTTGACGAATTATCCGCCAGCCAACGGACTTTTATCTTTAAGAAAAGAAGTTTCCAAAGACCTGAAAAACAGATGGAATCTGGAGTATTCACCGAACGATATTTTAATTACTGCGGGATCAAGGCCTTTGATCTATGCGGTTTACAAAACCATTGTGGATGAAGGGGATAAAGTAGTATATCCTACACCATCCTGGAACAACAACCATTACGCTTACCTTACTTCTGCAGAAGCTGTTGAAGTGAAGACCACACCTGAAAATAATTTCCTACCGACGGCAGACGACCTTAGGCCTCATTTAGGAGGTGCCGTTCTGTTAGCGCTTTGTTCACCATTGAATCCTACAGGAACGATGTTTACAAGACAGCAGCTTTCAGACATCTGTGAACTGGTTCTTGAAGAAAACAAAAAAAGAGGTGCAGACGAAAAACCATTGTACCTGATGTACGATCAGATCTATTCTAACCTTACTTTCGGTGCAGAACACGTAGATCCGGTTTCTCTTTTCCCTGAACTGAAGGAATACACCATTTATATCGATGGAATATCCAAATGCCTTGCAGCAACGGGTGTACGTGTAGGATGGGGATTCGGTCCTGCTCACATTTTGGATAAAATGAAAGCGCTTTTGACGCACGTTGGAGCATGGGCACCAAAACCTGAACAGGAAGCTACCGCAAAATTCTACGAAAACCCTGAAAATGTAAATGTTTTCGTGGAAGATTTCAAAGGAAAACTGGAAGAGAGCTTAAAAGTTCTTCACGGTGGAATCCAGGATCTGAAAGGGAAAGGATTATCTGTGGAAAGTATCGAACCAATGGGAGCTTTATATCTTACCATCAGACTTGATTATATCGGAAAAACAAAGCCGGATGGCTCTGTAATTGAAAATTCTTCTGACCTGGTTTTCTATTTAATTAATGACGCTGGTGTTGCTCTTGTACCATTCTCAGCTTTCGGAGAAGCAAAATCTGAACCTTGGTTCCGTGCTTCTGTAGGAGGTTTAGCTGTGGATGAGATCAAGGTGATGCTTCCGAAGCTTGAAAATGCTTTGAATAATCTTAAATAATTTTTAATGTAACAGTATAGCAATGTATCAATGTAACAATTCCGGTATTTAAAATATTGGTAAACTGTTAAATTGATACATTGTTACATTTAAAATAAAATATAATAGGGTAATATTAATGAAATTCCCCAAAAAGCTCTTTCTGGAAACCAAGCTGTTGAGTTTCTCAACCTTAGGAATTATCGTTTTGGTGATTCTTAGTGTATGGCTTTCGGGAAAAGGTTCTCACAGATCTTTATTTCAGAATTCAATCTTATCAACATCCATTTTAGCGAGTGCGTTTTTTCTATTTATCAGCTTAGGGTTGTATTATGGTTTGAAATTAAAAGAAAATGTAGGGAATATATTCAATAAGCAAAGGCTGGATAAATATTCTGACAATGCTCCGGCAGTAGGTAGTTTCGATTTTGACCCTCCTGTTGTTGGCGATAGTATAGCAGCAGCGGTACTGTCTATTGTTTTGTGGTTTTTGATTACCATTGTTTTGGTAGTTCTTTTATATTTTTTAGGATTTTTGTTTTCGGCAGCTGTTTTATTTCTTATAGCTATGCTGTATTGGATCTTTTTCAGAGCTTTACGTCTGGTCTTCAAAAATTCAGGAAAATGTAAGGGAAACCTGCTAAAAAGCATTGGTTTTGGAATCTTTTACTCATTTCTGTATATCTCATGGATCTACGGAATTATTTTTTTAGCAAATTATATAAACTCATAATTAATAACTCTAAATCATAACTTTTTACAATGAAAATCATAGCTGTCATTCCTGCGCGTTACGAAGCAAGCCGTTTTCCGGCAAAGCTGATGCAGATGTTGGGAGATAAAACCGTTATTACAACAACGTATAAGAATGTGGTGGAAACAGGATTGTTCGATGAAGTATTTGTAGCTACGGATTCAGAAATTATTTTTGAAGAAATCGTGAAAAACGGAGGAAAAGCCGTGATGACCGGACAGCATGAAACGGGAAGCGACCGTATTGCAGAGGCTGTACAGAACATCGATTGTGATATTGTTATCAATGTTCAGGGCGATGAACCTTTCCTTAAATTAGAGCCTCTCAGACAGCTTATCGACGTTTTTAAAGATGATGAGAACCAGGAAATTTCTCTGGCCTCCTTAAAAATCAAACTGACGGAAAAAGAAGAAATTGAAAACCCGAATAATGTGAAAGTTATTACGGATAACAATGGATTCGCACTGTATTTCAGCCGTTCCGTGATTCCTTTTCACAGGGAAGTTTCTTACGAGGTGAGTTATTTTAAGCATATCGGAGTCTACGCTTTCAGAAAACATGCGTTGCTTCAGTTCTCCAAACTGGAAATGAAACCGCTGGAAATATCAGAAAAGATAGAATGTATCCGTTATCTTGAATATGGGATGAAAATCAAACTGATAGAAACCAATTTCATCGGAGTAGGAATCGATACACCGGAAGATCTGGAAAAAGCACGGAAATTAATTTAAAAATAGATTGGGAAAAGATTAACATTACCTGTACGCAGCGCTTTTGTTTTTTTGCCCAATTCCTCTTATATTTGAATGAATATACAGGCTATGCATGAGGATTTTATTTATAATAGTATTGTTTTGCTTTTCAAATCTGAAATGTCAGAACTTGAATAATAAGAAATTTTATGCCCAAATTAATCATAGATGCCGAGCAACCACCAATGGAGCGATCGATATCTATACATTTCTTGTGCTGGAATTTAAAAATAACAAAATCTATCCATCGTCTTTAACTATACCATCAAAACAGCAAAGTGTAAAAGATCCTGTTAACTATAAATTTGAAAATAAAATAGTATATCTTGCAAAACCATTAGATTTTAAAGAAGATCTGGGATCCGTTTTCACCTTTATCAATGGAAATCTGATCCCCAAAAAGAAACAGAATGAATCAAAATTTGTTTTCAGACCCTCTTTAGACCCTTATTTTAAAAGAAATAAATGAAAAAAATAATATACTTAGTCCTTTTAACGCTTACCACTTCACTGTATTCTCAGACTGCAAAAGAAATTATAGAAAAGAATATAGAGCTGTCCGGAGGACTGACGAATTGGAAACTCTTAAATTCAGTCCTGTTGCAAGGGAAAGTTATCTTAGGAGTCAAAGATGAATATCCTATAAAAATTTATCAGCAACGTCCCAATCTTACGAAAACGGTGATCAGCATCAGCGGCAAGGAAACGGCCATTGAAGGTTTTGACGGATCTAAAGGATATGCAATGAATTATGCAACCAACAAACTTCAGGTATATCCCGAGTATGTGTCAGAAAGCTTTGATAATGATTTTATCGACTGGGAAAGCAAAGGATTTGAAGCTAAATATCTTGGAAAAGAAAAAATAGGAGAAATCTACTGTCATAAAGTGGAACTGACGAAAAATGTCAATAAGAACATCTACTATTTTGATGTAAAAACGTTTATGCTTTTAAAAGAGGTTAAAAAAGACGATACATTGATATACTCGGATTATAAAAAAGTAGGAAACCTGGTCATGGCTTTCAGAATAGAATCTTCAAGCACCAAAAAAGACGGTGATTATATGATGATCCTGAACAGAATTGACATCAATAAAGTATTTCCTGCCAATATTTTTAAGTTTTAATTAAATATATTTACTTAGTGAAACGGCTGATGTTTCATTAATGATCTAATAACTCCGGCAAAAATGCCAACTAAATTGTAAAGAAATGAAAAAAATTTTCTTATGGCTGCTTTCCACTGTGGCATTTTTACAGAGCTGTATCAATCAGAAAAGTGAAATTTCTCAAGCTAAAACCAACGAACTTATGGGAAAAACAATATATGACTACAAAGTTGAAAGCCTGGACGGCAGTGAAATCAACTTTGCTGATTTTAAAGGAAAAAAGATCCTTATTGTCAATACTGCATCAGAATGCGGATTTACTCCACAGTACGCAGATCTGGAGAAAGTATATGAAGAATATAAAGACAAATTGGTCATTGTAGGATTCCCTGCCAATAATTTTGGAGGTCAGGAACCTGGCACCAATACCGAAATCGGAGTATTCTGCCAGAAAAATTACGGAGTTACATTTCCATTGGCTGCAAAAGTTTCTGTTAAAGGAGATGATACAGCCCCGATTTTCAAATACCTGACTGAGAAAGAATTAAACGGTGTAAAAAACACAACGATTTTGTGGAACTTCACCAAGTTCCTGATCGATGAAAACGGAAAACTGGTGGATACCTTCATCAGCACAACAAAGCCTACTGACGACGCGATTACTAAATATCTGAAGTAAGATAAAAGCGATACAACAACGCTTCGACTCTGCCAAGCATGACAAAATCTAATACCGGATTTATTTTTTACTGTCACGCTTAGCAGAGTCGAATTGTTTATTTATTCTACTTCAGATGATCTTCTTTTTTGATTTTCTCATCCTGCTGTAAGATGAGATGATGTTCATCTTCCAGTTTTTTATGCTCAGCCAATATCACCAGATCTTTTTTAGTCATCTTATCATGATCGATCATTAATTGATCTAAAGCGAGTGTACCTTCTTTATGCTTCTGTTCAAGAGCGTCATGTTGTGCTATAATTTCTGAATGGCTGGCAATGAGTGCAGCATGATTCTTCAAAATAGTCTGATGAATAGCTTCTGTTTTATTGTGTTCACTTGTTTCAGGCTCCTTTAATGCGCTGTGTGCCTTATTAAATTCCTCATGCTGTTTTTCCATTTTGGAATGGACGTTTTCAAGTAGTTTGTGTTCAGATTCCAGCTTTTTGTGAGCGGCAGATAATTCTTTTTCCAATTCGGTATTGTTATTCTTACAGGACAACAGGCTTAGTACTACTGCACCAGCTGCTAAAAATACATTTTTCATCATTTGTTTTTTAATTTCGATCAAATATACAATATAAAAACAGTGTATATTAATTTCGTAATAAAATGATGTATTTAATAGTATTTTGCTTATTATTTAAGATAAAATACAGATATTAAAGAAAAAAAGTTTAATTTAATGAATGTAAAGTATTTTTTATCAATCCACAACTCTTAATTTTCAACTTTCTTATCCGCAAAACAAAAAATATTTCCCAGCTTAATACTGGAATAGCCATTGCTTTTTATTTTGGAAGAATTGATCATCGCTTTGGCCAAAATATCGGTAGGCAGAGGTTTTTGACTTTCCAGAAGTCCAAGTTTATTCGCAAATTTGATGATTCTGCTGCCCAGAACTTCTCCGGTTCTTCCGGAATCTTTTCTTTCCAGCATTCCCGGTTTAAAAATAGTAATCTTTGTGAAATGCAGCTGTTTAACCGCTTCCTCAAGTTCTCCTTTCATTTTGGAATAGAAGATCTTAGAAGTTGGATTAGCTCCGTAGGCTGAAACCAGTACATAATCTTCCACATCATTTTCTCTGGCTGCTTTCGCAAATTCGTATTGGTAACCGAAATCCACTTTCCTTTGGGCTTCCTTGCTACCGGCATCTTTCAGGGTGGTTCCCAGGCATGAGAATACCACGTCACCTTTTACTTTATCTTTCCATTCTTCAGGATGTTCAAAGTTGACGATATGCACTTTAAGTTTGTCGTTCTGAACATCTACAGGTTTTCTCACAAAAATATCGACTTCCTCAAATTCCTTATCGTTAAGCAGTTGCTTCACCAGATCTTTTCCTGTAGCGCCCGTAGCACCAATTACCAAAGCTTTCATAATAGTTGTGATTTGTATGGATAGTATTTTCTTTCTTAAATTTACTAAATTTGAAATTAATATCAACGATCATTAATCACTTATCATATATATATAACAAAAGATGCTCAGTATAGCTATATTCCGATAAATTACTCATTACTAATTATTCATTACTTATAAAAATATGGATGCCAACGAAATTCTAGACTATTGTCTTGCCAAAAAAGGAGTTACAGAAACTTTTCCTTTTGATAATGAAACCCTTGTCATGAAAGTAGGGACAAAAATGTTTTTACTGATGGGGTTGGAGAGACAGCCATTAGAAATTAATGTAAAGACCGATCCCGAATGGAGTGCAGAACTTCGCGAACAACATCCACAGATCACCGGCGCATTTCATATGAACAAAACCCATTGGAACTCAGTATTGTTGGATGGTTTAAAAAGAGATTTGATCTTTACAATGATCGATCAGTCCTATGAATTGGTTTTTAATTCATTAACGAAAAAAGCGAAAGAAGAAATTGTAAATTCTTAGAATTGAAACTCCCGGGTCAGCCTTTTATCCTCATCCAGTCTCTCAATCAATTTTTCAAGACCTTCAAACTTGATCTCATCATGAAGAAAATCCCTGAATCTCACCGTGATGTTCTCGTCATAAATATCTCCTTCAAAATCAAGGATGTAGACTTCAACGGTTAGTTTTTCACCATTGACAGTAGGATTGGTCCCAATGCTCAGCATTCCTTTGTATTGCTGGCCTTGTACCTCTGTTTCTACAATATAGGCTCCTTTCTTAGGAAGAAGTTTAATAGATTCTGTATCAATATTAGCGGTAGGATAACCGATGGTTCTTCCGATCTTTTTCCCGTGAACTACCGTTCCGGAGACAGAGTAGGAGTACCCCAGCATTTCGTTGGCTGCTTTAATATTGCCTGTAAGAAGGGCATTACGTACTTTGGTTGAGCTGATATTATTTTCGTGGATATTGATGGCCTCCATCTGTTCCACATCGAAGTCCAGTTCTTTGGACAGTTTTTGGAGAAGTTCGAAATTCCCGCTTTTATTTTTTCCGAACGAATGGTCGTATCCTATAATAAGGTATTTTACATTCAGTTTATCAATCAGGATCTGGCGTACAAATTCTTCTCCCGTAAGATTTCTGAACTCATCATCAAATTCTTTCAGAAATAAATGATCGATGTTGTATTTTTCGATCAGTTCCTTTTTTTCATCTATCGTATTGAGAAGTTTGAGATCCTCATTCGGGTTAAAAACAAATCGCGGGTGTGGCCAGAAAGTAAGGATCGCTGTCTCCAGATTATTCTCTGTACCTACTTTTATCAGTTCGTCGATGATACTTTTATGCCCGAGATGTACTCCGTCAAACATTCCTAAAGACAGTGCTAAAGGCTTTTGAGAGGAATAATCTTTAAAATTCTTGAAAACTTTCAAAACGGAAAAATTTGACTGCAAATATAAAGATAATGTAGCAATGTACCAATTTACCAGTGTATCAATATTTTCACTAAAGAACATTGTTATACTGCCAAACCGCCAGATTGAGAAATTAATAAAAAGTATGATAAAAATCTTTTTTTTACCAATTGTGAGTTTATCAAGAATCATTATATTTGCACCAAGAAAAAATTTAGCAATGGCAAACCAAATTAAAGGTAAAATTTCTCAAATTATTGGTCCGGTAATCGACGTAGTATTTACAGATGTGGAAGTAATTCCAAGTATCTATGATGCGTTGGAAATTACAAAAGGGAACGGTGAAAAAGTAGTCTTAGAAGTAGAGCAACATATTGGTGAAGATACAGTAAGATGTATCGCAATGGATGCTACAGATGGTCTTCAAAGAGGGCAGGAAGTAATCGGATACGGAAATCCTATTACAATGCCAATCGGTGATGCTGTAAACGGAAGACTATTCAACGTTGTTGGGGATGCTATCGACGGACTTCAAAATATATCTAAAGAAGGTGGTCTGCCTATTCACAGACCAGCTCCAAAATTTGATCAACTTTCAACTTCTGCAGAAGTTTTATTCACAGGTATTAAAGTAATCGACTTAGTTGAGCCTTACGCAAAAGGGGGTAAAATTGGTTTGTTCGGTGGTGCCGGTGTAGGTAAAACAGTATTGATCCAGGAGTTGATTAACAATATTGCAAAAGGACACGGAGGTCTTTCAGTTTTCGCCGGAGTAGGTGAAAGAACGAGAGAAGGAAATGACCTTTTGAGAGAGATGTTAGAATCAGGTATTATTAAATACGGTGATGATTTCATGCACTCTATGGAAAACGGAGGTTGGGATCTTTCAAAAGTAGACCTAGAGGCGATGAAAGAATCTAAAGCTGCATTCGTTTTCGGACAGATGAACGAGCCGCCAGGAGCAAGAGCTAGAGTAGCACTTTCTGGTCTTACATTAGCTGAGTACTACAGAGACGGTGGTGAAAGCGGACAAGGTAGAGACGTACTTTTCTTCGTAGACAACATCTTCCGTTTTACACAGGCTGGTTCTGAGGTATCTGCACTTCTTGGTCGTATGCCATCTGCGGTAGGTTACCAACCAACACTTGCTTCTGAGATGGGAGCGATGCAGGAAAGAATTACTTCAACTAAAAACGGTTCAATTACTTCAGTACAGGCCGTTTATGTACCTGCGGATGACTTAACTGACCCGGCTCCTGCAACAACGTTTGCTCACTTGGATGCAACTACAGTACTAGACAGAAAAATTGCTTCATTAGGTATTTATCCAGCTGTGGATCCATTGGCATCTACGTCAAGAATCCTTGCTCCGGAAATTATCGGTGCAGAGCATTATGACTGTGCTCAGAGAGTAAAAGAAATTCTTCAGAGATATAAAGCACTTCAGGATATCATCGCGATTCTTGGTATGGAAGAACTTTCAGAAGAAGATAAATCTGTAGTTTACCGTGCAAGAAAAGTTCAGAGATTCTTATCTCAGCCTTTCCACGTAGCTGAACAGTTTACAGGTATTCCGGGATCATTGGTAGATATCAAAGATACTATCAAAGGTTTCAACATGATCATGGATGGTGAATTAGACCATTTACCGGAAGCTGCTTTCAACTTGAAAGGAACGATCGAAGAAGCTATCGAAGCAGGACAAAAAATGTTAGCTGAAAACGCGTAACTAGATAAACAGAATAAAGAAAAAAGAGTAAAGACACTGTCTAATTCTTTTTTCTTTTCTCTTTTCTCTTTAATCTAAGAAATATGAATATAAAAATTTTAACACCAGAGTACGTAGTTTTTGAAGGAGAAGTAGAATCAGTATTATTGCCTGGAAAGAATGGTGAATTTCACATCATGACCAACCACGCAGGAATCGTTTCTTCTTTGATCGGGGGGAAGGTGAAACTTTTTACCAATTCTGTTGGAGAAGCTTATGCTAAAAACCTTACTAAGGAAAATGATAAAGAGTCAGTTTTCTCATATCCTATCAAAAGCGGTGTTGTAGAATTTAATCATAATAAAGGAATCATCCTTTGTGAATAATTAAATGAAAAGCTAAATATATTTTCAAGAAAGTGTAACTTTGGTTACACTTTTTTTATGTGTAAAAGTCTGATTTTATGAAGAAAAGTACAATCATATTCTTTACCATTCTGGGAATCTTAACCAACGCCCAGAATTTCAAAACAAAGAGAGGAATTGTAAGCCTAGATGGAATTCATGTCGCTAAGATCGCCAATAAGTCTAATACTTATACTTTTATGGATCTCAATGAAACGCCGATGTATACCATCGAGTTTGTGGATAAAAGTGTAGTGGATTCTGTAAGAGATAGTTACATCAAGTTAAATCGGGTTTATAACAGGGATAAAGTCATAGAGATGGACTATATTTCTCCGTCTGCATTTTCGGGGGAAGAAAAATCAGCTGTGTATACTTCGATAAAAGGTTTAAAAATCATCGATAACAAAGGGATTAACATCAAGAATTTAGACGAAATTTTTAAAAATGTTCCCAAAAGAAAACTGGATTCCAAGACAAAAGACGCTTATACCACCAGAAGTAAAATCGATAAAATGAATATCGAGGTGAATAAAGTAGGAGAGATCCTGTCTAATGGTGTTCCAGTAGGATATTTTACAAACCTTCCCGTAAGTTTCGGCTCAGAAGATACGATTATGGATAAGACATTTATAGATATCGAGGTTTATGATGCTAAAAGTAAATACATCGGAAAATATATTACCACGACCAAACAGATTAAAACCGCCAACGGAAAAATTTTTACGATTTACAGGGAAATGTCGGGCAGAGCTGCCTTATTAAAATTTCCAACCTATAAAGCTATTGCAGAACGAATGGCGATGATGGACCCGAATTTTATTAAAGTTCAGGAAAAAGTTACGGTCGGTCCAGTTCAGAAAGAAAGCGCTGAGAAATAAAAAATAGATTGGATTTTAGTCAAAAATCATAAAATCCCGGAAAATAAATTTTCCGGGATTTATTTTGTTCAAAAATTACAGACTTAAAATGACACCATTTTCCTTAAGTTGCTGCATCGGTTTTGAAAACCAAAACAGTTCAAAATCTTCAAAATTTTCTTCAAACTGATTCTTAAGTTGCTGAGCTGTAATTTTTTTCGGATTTTCTATAGAATTTTCTTCCAGGACTTTCATCAGCCATTCTGCTTTATCCTGCTCCAGATCGATCTTTACAATATTTGTTTTTAAGTGGAATGTAAGAAGCGTATATGGCCCGGAGTACTTCTTTTTATTTTTTACACGATTCTCAGCGATTACGTTTTTGCTTAAAAATACTACTTTTGAGTTGCCTTTAAAGCCAAATTGATTTTCATCCAAAAGACAGTCGTGAATATGATCGGGATGAACCTGGGTTCTTGGAATTTTAAAATCAAACCAGTCCTGAAGTGGAAATTCAAAATTGATTCCGTGCATATAATTGAAAAGAGACTTTTTCAGCCCGAAGCTGAATTTGCTGTGATCAATTCCGGTTTTGTCTTTAAAATCAATATCATTGTTGGCAAACAGAATTTCTTCCTTCACGGGAGTCACTCCAAATGCTTCAGGATTAATTCCAACAGGCGAGTGGGCAGTCATGGCAAACTGATGCCAGAAAGCACTTTGCAGAATTCCCATTTCAAACATCTGCCTTACCATCTCCAAAGAATCCACAGTTTCCTGAATAGTCTGGGTCGGGTAGCCATACATCAGATATGCATGGACCATGATTCCGGCCTCGGTGAAATTTCTGGTCACTCTGGCAACCTGTTCTACCGAAACACCTTTATCAATTAATTGCAATAACCTATCGCTGGCTACTTCAAGTCCTCCCGAAACCGCAACACATCCTGACATTTTTAAGAGGTAACATAAATCGCGGGTAAAACTTTTTTCAAAACGGATATTCGTCCACCAGGTGACAACTAGATTTCTCCTTAAAATTTCTAAGGCTACTTCGCGCATCAATGCCGGTGGTGCCGCTTCATCTACAAAATGGAATCCGGTTTCACCTGTTGTTTTGATGAGCTCTTCCATTCTGTCGACCAGAATTTTGGCTGAAATTGGTTCATAGATTTTGATATAGTCTAAAGAAATATCGCAGAATGTACATTTTCCCCAGTAGCAGCCGTGGGCCATCGTGAGCTTATTCCATCGTCCGTCGCTCCATAAACTGTGCATCGGATTGGCAATTTCTATAACCGAAATATATCGATCCAGCTGTAAATCCGTATAATCCGGAGTTCCGATATCCGCTTGTTTATAGTCGTGTCTTTTTGAATTATTTTTATAGGTAACCTCTTGGTTTTCAATTAAAAATGTTCTTTTGTACTCCGCATCTTCTGAAGGACTTAATACATTGCTGCAGAGAAGCTCAAGGGGAAGTTCACCGTCATCAAGGGTAATAAAATCGAAAAATTCGAAGACTCTCTGATCTTTTACCTCCCTTAATTCGGTATTCGGAAAACCTCCGCCCATCGCGGTTTTGATGTGAGGATAATGTTTTTTAATGAACTGGGCACACCTGAAACCGGCATATAAATTTCCCGGAAAAGGAATAGAAAAACACACCAGTCTGGGCTGAATCAATTCCAGTTTTTCCTGCAGAATCTTTAAGGTGAAATAATCAATAAATGTCTGATCCCCTGATAGTTTTGAATATAATTCGTCAAAAGAATTCGCACTCTTTCCAAGACGTTCCGCATACCTGCTGAATCCAAAATCAGCGTCAATATTCTCAACAATATAATCAGAAATATCCTCCAGATAAAGCGTTGCAAGGTGCTTGGCCTTATCCTGAAGCCCCATATTTCCAAATGCAAAATCCATGTCGTCCAACTGATTGAAACGGGAAGCTTCAGGAAGGAAGTTCATGCTGCAGATCTGTCTGGCCAGTGTAGGATTTTTGCCCTGCAGGAAAGGAATAACCTGATCTATCGTTTTCAGATACTCTTCCCGGAGTGCATACATTCTTTGTGAATTTTCTGAGATTTCCTGAAGATTAACCTGCGTGTTGAAAATTTTCTCAATCCCGTTTCTTGAAAATAATTCCAAAATAACATCCAGCCCCAGATCAGTCTGATAGCTGGAAATATCTTTGGTATTCAAAAAGCCTTTTATATAGGCTGTTGCAGGATAAGGTGTATTGAGCTGGGTAAAAGGCGGAGTGATAAGAAGCAGATCTTTCAACAGGAAATTTTTCAAATTTATTTACATTTAATCGGAGTTTAAATAATTGTATAACAGTATTTTAACGATATTGTTACAGTCCGTATCTTCCCTCAGATTGCGAATGCAAAGATAGGCAATTTGTAAGGTATACTGCAAGTGACATTATTGAATAATATACCTATTGATGAGTTGTGAAATTTAGACTGTATTTATAGAAATAGAGAGTTCGGTTCTTTGATTTCAATATATTTCAGGAAAGATTCTTCATCAAAAAATCCGTTTTCATCAAGGATTTCAGGAATAAGTGTAGATGCTTCATTTCCACGTTCAAGGGCTTTATTTTCTATTAATCTTCCTGATCTTCCTTCTATTGTATTGTGAAAGCTGAGTAAATATTCGGAATATATTTTACTCTCTGAAACAGTATATTGCCCATCTTCTGCAATAAGCGAAATGTTTATATTTCCTTCGATGTACGTCTGATGATCATTAGCAGAGGCACCAAACAAGACATTGCAGGAGAGACTTCCCGAGGAAAATAAAGAACCGTTAACGATAATATTTTTAGCTTTTATATCACCCATAACGATAAGCGTAACGTATTCTTCAACGAAAAGATTTCCGGTTAAATGAATATCGTTTTCAATAAGAATAATGATAAAGCCGTCACCCGGTTCAGTAACTAAATCCAAAGCAGTTGTGCTTTCATTTTTCATAAGAAAAATATCAGGGTCGTCATTCTCAGTGTCCAGCTGCAGCGCTGTTTCTCGCATTTTTTCCACTGTTTCGGCATCCATTATTTCAAGAAATTCAGATAAACTGTCTTCATCCCAATCGTCTCCGCTGGTGAACATCAATTCTAACGATTCTTCAATGGTAGTATATAATCTTTCTGAAGTTTTTTTTACCTTCTGATTTAATTGTTCTCTTGTTAGTTTTTCTGTTCTTGTCATTGGTGTTCGGGATAAAATGAGCAAAATATATCTGTATAGATTATGATACAAAAATAGATTAAAAAACCATTGAGGAATTAAAAGTAAGTTTAAAATTAAGTTAAGAACAGTCTCCCCAATTTCTAATTCAGTTTTTTTTGATATATTGTCATAGAGATTGATTTTATTAATCAAACACACCTATTCACAATGTCCAAAGAAACCGCTCCGCTTATCAGTTATTTTAAAACCTATATTCCTCTGTCAAAGGAAGAAATTGATGTATTGGAAGAAAGAATAACCGAGAGGAGAATCAAAAGAAAACAGTTTATCCTGCAGGAAAATGAGGTGTGTCAGTATTATACTTTTGTGGTTTCCGGATGTTTTAAAATGTTCAGCGTAGATCAGGATGGAGTAGAACATAACCTACAGTTTGCTTCTGAAAACGACTGGATCGTAGATATTGACAGTTTCCACAACAAAAAGCCCAGCAAATTACACATCGTTGCCCTTGAAAATTCTGTTGTACTGCAGATTGAAAAGAATGATCTGTGGTTTCTGTATACCTATTATCCAAAATTTGACCGCAACTTCAGAATAATCATTGAACACAAATTTATCGAACTTCAGAACCGTATGCTCCAGAATATCAGTGCTACGGGAGATGAAAAGTATGAATTTTTCCTTAAACAGTACCCACAGCTGGCCAACCGCCTTTCCAATACACAAATCGCTTCATACCTGGGAATTACCCCTCAGTTTCTAAGTAAAATCCGGGCTAAAAGAATAAAACAGTAAGCCGTTTTATGAAACTATGTTAAGAATTCACCTTACCAAATGTCAAGATGTTTTCTTAAACTTGTTTGCCGGTTTTTCACCGTTATCTGTGCTAATTTTGACCCATACAAAAACATTAAAATTTACAAAAATGGAAACACAGAAAAAAGTAGCGGTTATCGGATTGGGAAATATCGGTAAAGCGGTAGCGAATAATTTAGTAAGCAATAAGCATAACGTTATCGTAGCCACAAGAAATGTAGACGAAGCGAATGATTTCGCTGCGCACTCAGGTGGATTTGCAAAAAGCACAACAATTGAAGAGGCGATCAATACGGCGGATATTATTATACCTGCGATATGGTTTGGTTCTTTTAAGGATTTCTTTAATGACAACGGAAACATTTTACAGGGTAAAATCATTATTGACGTTTCTAATCCAATTGCCCCGGACGGAAATGGCGGATTTAAAAAAATCATCGGAGAAATGGAGTCAGCAGGAGAGTTGAACAAGGCAATTCTTCCTAAAGGGGCCAAATTGGTAAAAGCCTTCGGAACATTGGGTGCAGGAACATTGGCGTCATCTTCTAATCAGGAACCTGAAAAAGACGTATTATTTTATGCATCTGATGATATGGAAATCAATAATGATATTGAAGAAGTGATCCGAGAAACGGGTTTTGAGCCTTTGAGAGTGGGAGGTATTGATCAGTCGATCCGTATTGAAGTTTTCGGAGATCTTCATGAATTCGGAAATCTGGGGAAAACGGTCAATATAGAGGAAGCTAAATCCAAACTGTATTGAAAAAAATCTTCATGGCAGCTCAGATACATGTTTAACCAATCGAAATAAAAAAATGTCTGACCAACGTCAGGCATTTTTTAAAGTTTTATATGAATTGCGTTTTGACTTTCTGTTGTCCGCCATCACATTGAGGATCACGCCTAAAAGAATCAGTGTGATGCCAATGAGTAAATTGGTGGTGAACTGTTCATGAAACATAAAAACACTCACCAATACGGCAACTACCGGTTCCAGTGCTCCCAGAATAGCGGTGGGCGTAGATCCGATATATTTTATAGCGTAGACCAAACACAGGCTGGAAATAACCGTTGTCAGGAAGGCAAAAACAATGAAATTTAAAAACACAGAGACTGAAGGAATAGCAAAAGATTCACCTTCAGCCGATGCCTTTATCATAAAAAAGGCTGAAGTGAAAAGCATGGAGTAGAAGGAAAGTTTAAAACCTGAAACCTTCAGATCGGATTTATTCACGATCACCATATAAAGCGCATAAAACAATGAACTCAGCATGACAATTCCGAGGCCGGCAAAATTGATCTCGAGACCTTGTCCTTTTAAGCATAAAACGATCACTCCCGCAAAAGCGAACAACAGTGACAGTACAGATAGTTTGGTCAGTTTTTCCTTATAAAAAAAGAACATGATCAAAGCGACAATGACCGGGTAAATGAACAAGACCGTGGAAGCGATTCCCGGTGTCAGAAAATCATAGCCGATGAACAGAAATTCTGAGGACAGGGCATAGCAGACTCCCAGCACAGATAAAATCAACATTTCTTTTTTGTTGATCTTTAGACTTTCTTTGGAATACAGCAGATATCCTCCGACCATCAAAGCCGAAAATAAAAACCGGTAGAACAAAGTAATGTCCATTGAAAAATGTGCCTTCTTCAGCGGCAGGATAAAAATCGGGATCAATCCAAATGAAACCGACGACAAAACTCCCAACAGATAACCCTTAAATTTCATTTGCTATTTATTTTATAAAAAACCACTGAAATAATTCAGTGGTTTTTAAGATGTATATGATGATATCGATATTACATTTGTTTGTACTCGATATTCATCTGTTTTTCCATTTCTCTGTAGTGTCCGGAAGTTAGTTTTTCACGGATACCATCGAAAGCAGCTAATGTTTCATTAATTTCTGAATCTGTATGCGATGCAGTAGGGATCAGTCTTAGTAAGATCATTCCCTTAGGAATTACAGGATATACCACCACTGAAGTGAAAACGCCGTAATTCTCTCTAAGGTCTTTAGCAAGAAGGGTAGCTTCAATTGTAGTTCCTTCTATGAAAACAGGTGTTACGCATGTATTCGTGTTTCCAAGGTTGTAACCTCTCTCTTTCAGACCGTTTTGAAGTTTATACACATTCTCCCACAATTTAGCTTTAATTTCGGGACGTGTTCTTAAAAGCTCCAGTCTTTTTAAACCTCCTACTACCATTGGCATGGTCAGGGATTTAGCAAAAATCTGAGAACGAAGATTATATTTTAAGAATCTGATGATCGTTTCATCTCCGGAAAGGAAAGCTCCAAAACCGGCCATAGATTTAGCAAAAGTAGAGAAATAAACATCAATCTGATCCTGACATCCCTGCTCCTCACCAGCTCCTGCCCCGGTTTTACCCAAAGTTCCGAAACCGTGTGCATCATCGACTAATAGTCTGAAATTGAATTTAGATTTTAAATCGCAGATTTCTTTCAGTTTCCCCTGCATTCCTCTCATTCCGAAAACACCTTCAGTAATCACTAAAATTCCGCCTCCGTTTTCTTCTGCTACTTTAGTGGCTCTGGCTAAGTTTTTCTCTAAACTTTCTATATCATTGTGCTTGAACGTAAAGCTTTTCCCCATGTGAAGACGAACTCCGTCTACGATACATGCGTGAGAATCAGCGTCATATACAATAACGTCGTGTCTTGTCACCAATGCATCGATAGCTGAAACCATTCCCTGGTAACCGAAATTCAATAGATAAGCAGCTTCTTTCTGAGTGAATTCTGCCAATTCTTTTTCCAATTGCTGATGTTGCTGGGTTTCACCTGACATCGCTCTTGCACCCATCGGATAAAACATTCCGAATTCTGCCGCCGCTTTGGCATCAGCTTCTAAAACTTCCGGATGGTTACAAAGTCCTAAATAATCGTTTGCACTCCAGAAAATTACATCCTTACCTTGAAATTTCATTCTTGGACCAATTGGACCTTCCAGTTTTGGGAAAACAAAATACCCTTCAGCATAATCTGCAAATTGTCCCAACGGACCTGGATTTTGTTTAATACGTTCAAAAATATCTAACATTTTGTATAGTAATTTTTAAGTGAAAAAGTCTTTTCTGTAAAACACAAAAGACTTTATTGGTATCGTGGTTTATATATTTCTATTTGATGAATTCCGTTTTGAAAACTTCATCGTAGTTGTGTACGCAGTTATTCACAAAGCCCTGTTCGGCCATCCATTTGTCACTGTATACCTTCGTGATATACCTCGAACCGTGATCCGGGAATATCAGGACAATGATATCGTCTTTGGTAAGTTCGTGAGACTGCGCATACTGGATCAGGGCCTGGGTAACGGCTCCTGTAGTATATCCACCCATGATAGCTTCTTTAAGTGCTATTTCACGGGTTCTGTAAGCAGACATCTCGTCATTTACCCTTACGAATTCATCTACCTTATCAAAAAGTAGGGCAGCAGGGATCAAATTTTTCCCCATTCCTTCGATCTGGTAAGGATGTACATCTTCTTTATGGATCTCTCCGGTTTCGTGATAGCTTTTCAGGATAGACCCGTCAGCATCCACACCGATGATCTTGACAGCAGGATTTTTCTCTTTTAGAAATTTCCCTGAACCGGACAATGTTCCACCTGTTCCAGTGCAGGCAAAAAGGTGTGTGATCTTACCCTCTGTCTGCTCCCAAATTTCAGGACCTGTAGTCTGGTAGTGTGCATCAATATTCAACTCATTAAAATATTGATTGATGTAAACTGAATTTGGTGTCTCTGAAGCTATTCTTTTAGCTACTTCATAGTATGATCTCGGATCGTCTGCCGCTACATTGGCGGGACAAATGTATACAGTAGCCCCTAATGCTTTTAAATAAGCAATTTTCTCAGGCTTTGTTTTATCGCTTACCGCCAGAATACATTTATATCCTTTAATAATACAGACCATCGCAATAGAAAAACCGGTATTTCCGGAAGTAGTTTCTACAACCACTGAATCTTCCTTTAATAAACCTTTTTGTTCAGCGTTTTCTATAATATGAAGTGCTATTCTATCTTTTGTGGAATGTCCAGGATTATATGATTCTAACTTGGCATAAACGGTTGCAGGAATATCTTTTGTAACAGTATTAAGCTTCACCATAGGAGTATGTCCTATTAGGCCAAGAATATTATCGTAAACATTACTCATTATTTGTTATTTTCAATAAAAATCTGACCGCAAAAATACAAAAAAATAAATAATTACTAAACTTTTGTTTGATTTCAAACCTGCGATTCGGCAAAATTTATTTTCTGATTTGCAATCTTACGCGAAGTACGATCACAAATACTACGCCAAATTTTTTAAATTTTGTTAAAAACACCATAGAATGCTATAAAAGCCTTATTTTCGCGTAATTGATTTAATACTATGAAAAATTGGACTTTTAAGCAATGGAACACCGTTTTAGGATGGGTGATTTTCGTCATTGCATTTTTCACGTACTTGTCGACCATAGAACCCAATTTCAGTTTCTGGGACTGCGGCGAGTACATTTCCTCAGCTGTAAAACTTGAAGTAACGCACGCTCCCGGAGCGGCTTTATTCCAGATCGTGGGTGCCGTGGCAGCCATTTTTGCTTTAGGAAAAGGAGAAAATTACTCTATCGTCATCAATGCGATGTCTGCATTGTTCAGTGCACTGACGATTTTATTCCTATTCTGGACGATTACACATTTTGTAAGAAGACTTTTAAACAAGGATTTTGATGAAGTAACGAAGCACCAGGAAATTTCTATTCTTTTTGCAGGAGCAGTAGGAGCATTGTGCTTCACGTTCTCAGATACCTTCTGGTTCTCTGCAGTGGAAGGGGAAGTATATTCTATGGCTTCTATGTTTATCGCCTTGCTGGTGTGGCTGATTACGAAATGGGAAAACGAGTACCTGGCAAAAGACAGCGAAAGATGGATCATCCTTATTTTCTTTGTATTAGGACTTTCTGTAGGAGTACACATGATGGGGATGCTTGCAGTACCGGCAGTATGTCTGGTATATTATGCAAGAAATTACAAATTTACCTGGAAAAACTTTATCTGGGCCAACGCGATCACGCTGGGAATTTTGATCATTGTTTTCAAAATTATTTTCCCACTGATCATGACGATGTTCGGAAGACTTGAAATATTCTTCGTGAACGGACTTGGACTTCCTTTCCATTCAGGAACGATCGTCGCCTTTATTTTAATGACGGTAGCATGTTTCTTCATCATTAAATATTCAAGAAAAGCTAAGAAAAATATTTATCAGACGGCTGCATTGTCAGTGGTGTATATGATCATCGGTTTCTCATGCTGGATGGTTATTCCTATCAGAGCGAATGCAAATCCTCCGATGAACCTTAATGATCCGGATACGGCGATTGGTATGCTGGATTATTACAACAGAGAGCAGTACGGTGACTGGCCAACCATTTACGGACAAAACTATACCGCTTTTCTTGACGCGAACGGAATTGAAAAAAATGAAGACGGAAGTTTCAAGACTCAGAAAACAGGTGAGATCTACGAAAAAGATGAGAAAACCGGAACGTACAGAAAAACGGGTGACCGTTTCAACTACATTTTCAGCAAATCTCAGATCAGCTTAATGCCGAGAATGTTCAATGAAGATAAGGATGTGATGGCGAACTACATTTCAATGTACGGAGCTCCTGATTTCACCTTCAATTATGCCAATGAAGATGTAGCGGATAATCCTCAGGCGAAGCAGATTTTTGACGAATTGAGAGGGAAGTATGAAGATAAATCTATCACAGCAGCAGATTACCTGAAAGTGAAACCTTATAACCTAATCAATGTTCAGAAGCCTTCATTAGCTCAGAATATGGACTATTTCATTACATTCCAGAATGGTTATTATTTTGTAAGATACCTGATGTGGAACTTCGTGGGAAGACAGAACGACCTTGAAGGAAACATGGAAAATACCAAAGGTAACTGGATCTCAGGAATTTCTTTTATAGACAATGCTTTATTAGGAAATCAGGATAAAATGCCTGCAAAATTCCAAAATGAAAGTACGGTGAAGTTTTTCTTTTTACCACTAATTTTAGGACTGATTGGATTCTTTTTCCAGTTAAACAGAGATTTCGGAAGATTCTATGCGCTTCTTTCCTTATTTGTTTTAACCAGTGTAGGAATTGTTTTTTATACAGGAGTAAAACCATTTGAACCGAGAGAAAGAGATTATGCGATGGTAGGTTCGTTCTATGCATTTGCCATCTGGATTGGAATGGGCGCCGGCGCTATCTTATGGTTTGTCCAGTCCAAAATAAAATCTAACGGAGCCAATATCGCACTTGGTGTAGTTCTATTGGGTGTACCTTTCATGATGGGCTTCCAGAACTATAATGTCCATGACAGAAGCAACAGATATACAGCTTATGACTATGCTTATTCCGTATTGAAATCACTTCCGAAAAACGATATCCTATTTGTTTACGGAGATAATGACACCTATCCGGTGTGGGCTATCCAGGAAACGGAAAGGTTCAGAGATGATGTAAAAGTGGTGAATTTCACGCTTGCTTCTACACCATGGAATTTAGACCAGATCAAGAGAAAAACATATAACGCAGCAGGAATCCCAAGCCAGTTGACTCACGATGATTACAGAGACGGTGTCAACGACCAGATCTATATGATGAAGAAAGAAGACTGGGAAGGCGTTTTCTCTATGTTAAAAGAACAAGGGGTTCCGGATACGCAATTTGCAGGATTCAGAAAATACCTTATTCAGGATTCATTAACGCTGAAAGAGGCTGTTAATTTTATAAAGTTCAAATCTCCTGAAAAAGACGAACTTTTAAAAATGTACTTCGGTGAAGAAAAGTTTGAGAAATACAATATTCTTCCGGTAAACAAATTCATTCTTCCTGTGAATAAGGAAAATGCATTAAAGGCAGGAATCATCAATCAGGCAGATCTTCCGAACGTAGTGAACCAGATCATGATTACTTATAAAGGAAACACACTTTATAAAAACAATCTGATCATGCTTGATATGTTAGCGAACTTCGACTGGAAACGTCCAATCAACTTCTCGTCAGGAGGAATCTATGACAATGAAAATATTTTCTATCTGAACGAATATCTTCAGTTTGATGGATTCAGTTACAGATTGGTTCCTATCCATACGGCTCAGAATGTAGACGGAGATATGGGAAGAGTAGATCCTAATTCTTTATATAATGTCGTGAAAAACTTCAGATGGGGGAATTTCAAACATTTAAAGAGCCACTTTGATGAAACTGCTACTTCAAACATTATGAGCTACAGAATGTCAGCAAGCAGAGCCGCTTCAGCACTGGCATTAAACGGACAGAAAGCCAAAGCAGTGGAATTGCTTGATCTTGCCTCAAAAGAAATTCCTGCTGAGAAATTCAATGATCCACGTTCACTAAGTGCTATGGTAACAGGATACATCATTGCAGGACAGGAGAAGAAAGGTCTTCAGCTGGCAGAAATCCTTAAAAAAGGAATCTTTGAAGAGTATGATTATTATTTAAGCCTTGCTCCGGCAGATCAGAACTTTGCAAGAAGACAGATGAGAACCAAACCAATGGAATATTCCCTTGTTGTTGCTGCGGTTACAGACGCTTACAAGAAGCTTGGACAGGATGATAAAGCCTACGAATACCTTGTAAAATCCATAGAGCCGATTGATAAAAAGTTCAATACTTTCATCAAAGAGCTTCAGCAGATGGGGAAAGAAAAAGCGATGAAGGAGTCTGAAAACGTACAGAAGATCACGCCTTTCTACCAGTATCTGTTCGATGTGATGCAGCCTTTTGATTCTACTTATTCAAAAGAAAAAGAAGAGCAGATCACCACAGCGATTATCAAAGTAACACAATAAAATACTTAACAAAAACGGAACTTCGGTTCCGTTTTTTTGTTATTGGGATTCCTGAATTTTAAGATTATATTTGTCAAACTAAAAATGCGTGATGGCAAAAAATACAATTAACAGGATCCCAATCTATGCCGTAATTTTTACGGTCGTTTTAAAACTTCTTTTTTTACTGACTCATTATATTCAGGAAGATGCATTCATTACCTGGAGAGTAGCCCAGAATTTACTGGACTACGGCGTGATAGGCTTTAACGGCGAAACCAAAATTTCAGCTTCTACCACCCATCTGTATGTTTTTGTATCCTATATGTTCAATCTGATCTTCGGCAAAGAATATTTTATTGAACCTCTTTTAATTTTCAATTCTATCCTTTTTACGATTGGAACGTTATTTCTTGCCAATCTTACTCTTAAAAACCCATGGCATAAAGCTATTTTTATATTTTTAATCGGAATATTACCGCCTGCCGTAAAGATTTCTATTCTCGGAATGGAATATGGAATCCTTTTCTTTCTGGAAATGGCACTTCTGTATTATGGCTTCAGTAAAGGCAAAAGATGGGCACTTATTTTTCTGCCCGTTCTGATTATGTTTACCAGAATTGATACGGTAATTTTCCTGGGAATTGTTTTTCTGGTGGATGTTTTCTGGAACAGAAAGATGAGATGGAATTACGTTTTCGGAGGAATTTTGGGGCTTTTATCTGTATTGTCCTTCAACTGGCTGTACTTCGGAGAGCTGGTGAATAATACGATTGTAGCCAAAAAACTTTTATACGAGCATAATTTTACTTTTGAGCAGAATCTTAATTATTTTCTCGTGAGCTTCGGTAATTTCTGGGGAATGCTGAAACTTCCAGGAAACTTCAATCCGGTGACAGTCATTGTCCTGATTTTTGAACTGCTGTGTTTTATCTATCTTGTCAGAAAAAGAGAAAAGAGAAATTATTTTTTATGGATAATTTTTATTTTCGGCTGGGTAAAGCAATTTATTTTTCTCTCTCAAAAAAGCTTATTCGACTGGTACTACTGGGTTCCTCAGCTACTGCTTTTCGTTCCCGTTCTTATTTTTGTACTGGAGCAGAAAGAGAGGAGAAATCTATGGTTGTCGTTATTAGTTGTATTTTATATAATTCCGATGTTGGCTTTCCAAACCATACATGCTATTGCTACAGGAAACGGAGAATGGAATTACCGCAGAGGGATCGGATTGTTTCTGGATGCTTTCGAAAAAGATAAAAGTCAGTGGATTCTGTTGGAGCCAGCTGGATATATTCCTTACTTTTCCGGGTTAAAAACCATTGATGAAGTAGGGCTGGTGGATAAACAAATCCAGACGGAAGTGAAAAAAGACAAGGCCCATTACTGGATCAATACCGTTAAAAGCAGGAAACCTAAATACCTTCTTTCCTACAAGAATTTATTTCAAGGAAATGATGCGCTGTATTATCAGACCCATTACAAGCTGATGAAAGAATTCAGGATAAAAGACAATCTGAAAAGTGATAACCCCATCCTGGAAAAGATTTATCATCTTAAACCATCGGGAACAGATTATAATTTGTATATTAAAATGGATTAGAGAAGTTAGAAGCTAGAAATTAGAAGTTAGACGGGTGCAAACTCAATACTCTAATACTCTAATGCTCTAGAGTTCTGACTTTCTCACCTGCAACCTAATCCCTCTCACCTAATCCCTAAAAAAATGAAATACTGTGCTTTTCTCCGCGGCGTGAACGTAAAAGGAACCAATATGAAAATGGCAGATGTCTGTCAGGTCTTTAAAGAGGCCGGAATGCTGGATGTAAGTTCTATATTGGCTTCCGGAAATATTGTGTTCTCTTCTGATAAAAAAGCTGAAGATTTAAAGAAGATCTTAGAGAAAGCGATGTCTGACCACTTTTCTTACGAAGCTTTCTTATTTATTAAATCACAGGAAGAGACAGAGGTTTTCTGGAACAGCATTCCTTTTGAAAAAAATGATGATCTGCATATCTACGGATTTGTAGGGAATCCCGGAGTGGAAACTGTTTTGATGGGGGAGTTCGATGCTGCTTCCAAAACTGAAAATGAAAAGGCTGAGATCATTAATGACCTGTTTTACTGGCAGGTTCCGAAGGGGAATACTTTAGATTCTTCTTTTGGAAAGGTTTTGGGAAAGAAAAGTCTTAAAGATCAGTTCACCAGCAGGAATATCAATACTTTTGAGAAGATTTTGAAGAAAATGAGTTGATCATGTGTTATTATTTTAACCACTGATAACCACAGATGATCGCGTATCATTATTCTTTTGGATAGAAGAAGATTTTGAAGATAATAAAAACATTTCTTTTAAAAACATATAATTAGATCTGCATAATCTGTGGGATCTGTGGGAGATTATATTTTAACCACTGATTTCATGTATGAACACAGATGATTGCGTATATTTTTAATTTATTGAATATTTCCAAGAATACTTTTTATCTTTCCTAATCCCTAAAACCCTTCCCCCAATCAAACCCCTCAAATAATTTCCGATTCTGAAACTTTATAAGTATTTTTACTGAACTTTTTAATTCAAATAAAAATGATTCAGTATTTAGATAATATCCAACACAAAGATTCAAAAAACTTTTTCCTTATTGCCGGTCCGTGCATCATTGAAGGTGAAGACATGGCTTTAAGAATTGCGGAAAAAGTAATTCAGATCACAGATAAATATAATATTCCTTATATCTTCAAAGGGAGTTTCAAAAAGGCTAACAGAAGCCGTGTAGATTCTTTCACATCAATTGGTGAGGAGAAATCTCTTGAGATCCTCAGAAAGGTGGGTGAGACCTTTAATATTCCTACCACAACGGATATCCACGAAAATGAGCATGCCGCACTGGCTGCACAATACGTTGATGTATTACAGATTCCTGCATTTTTAGTACGTCAGACCGATCTTTTGGTGGCTGCAGCTGAAACGGGAAAATGTGTAACGTTGAAAAAAGGGCAGTTCCTTTCTCCGGAATCGATGAAATTTGCGGTTCAGAAAATTACAGATTCCAATAACCAGAAAGTGGCTATCATTGAAAGAGGAAATTCTTTCGGTTATACAGATCTGATCGTTGATTACAGAGGTATTCCTACCATGAGAGCATATGCGCCGGTGATTTTGGATGTTACCCATTCATTACAGCAGCCTAACCAGAGCTCCGGAATTACCGGTGGAAGACCAGATCTTATAGAAACAGTGGCCAAAGCAGGAATTGCGGTAGGAGCGGATGGAATTTTCATCGAAACGCATCCAACGCCGGAAACCGCTCTGTCAGACGGAGCAAACATGCTAAGATTAGATTTATTGGAAGATTTGTTACAAAAATTAACAAGAATCAGAGAATCAATTTTGTAATTGTTAAAAAATCCCTATTTTTAGAAATTCTTAAAACATTTCTTTTGAAAAAACTAGTTTTACCGTTGAGCCTTATGGTTCCTATGCTTATTTTCTCTCAAAATAGAAAAAGAGATACAGCAGATAAAGTAACCGATATTGAGGAAGTCGTTTTCCAGAAAAAAGTAGTCGGAAGAACGAACGACATTACCAATGTCAAGATTTCAGCAAAAGATGCTAAAAATGTAGCCTCTATAAGTGGCGGAATTGAAGGACTTCTTAAAACGCTTCCTTCCGTAAACTCCAACACAGAGCTGTCTTCCCAATATATGGTGCGTGGTGGAAACTATGACGAAAACCTGATCTACATCAATGATATTGAGATCTACAGACCTTTTCTGATCAGAAATTCACAGCAGGAAGGGATGAGTATCATCAATCCGGATATGGTGTCTACGGTCAACTTTTCAGCAGGAGGTTTTGAACCCAAATATGGCGACAAAATGTCTTCTGCCCTGAATATTTACTACCGCGAACCTGAAAAATTTGAGGTTTCCGGGGAAGCGAGTTTGATCGGAGGAAGGCTGACAACAGGTCTGGCTTCAAAAAATAAAAAACTGACCGCCTTATTTTCAGGGAGATACAGAAATACCAATCTTGTTCTGAATACTTTGAACGAGGATACGGATTTTAACCCTACGTATTGGGATTTCCAGTCATACATCAACTATCATTTCAGTGATAAATTCTCCATGTCATTCATTGGGTATTATTCCAAGAACGATTATGAGATGGTTCCGAAAGCGAAAAGTGTCACGTTCGGAAGCCTTCAGCAGCCTATTACCGTAAATATCGGATATGGCGGCCAGGAGCAGGATATGTATAAAAACATGATGGGGACTTTATCAATGAACTATAAGCCATCCGATAAATGGAAGCTTACATTGGATAGTTTTTCTTATCAGAACAGAGAAAAAGAGTATTATTCTGTCGCTTCAGGCTACGAGATCCAGACTTTTGATCCTGTGACTCAATCGCCCAATCCGTCTTTTGATGGGGGCGGACAGATAGAGCATGCCAGAAACGATCTGTTTGTAAGAACGTATGGAACCCAGTTCAGAGCTAAGTTCTCCCCTAATATCAATACCGATATAGAAGTCGGTTTCAAATACGAAAAAGAGAACCTCAATGACAATACCAATGAATGGAAGTTGGTAGACGCTGCAGGATACAGCATTCCACGTCCCATTGATGATCCGAGAACCGGAGATTCGGGAGATTTGAAGCTGTTTTATCATATTGCAGGAGTAAATAAAATAGAACCTTCAAGACTTTCCGCGTATGCTCAGTATTCTCAGAAATTTTACTGGGGAGCGAGCAAAGTATTTGTCAATGCAGGAGCCAGAGTTTCCAATTGGAGCTTCAATAAAGAAACGATCTTTTCACCAAGGTTTCAGTTTGCTATAAAACCTGACTGGGATACGGATATGCTCTTCAAACTTTCCGGAGGAATCTATTATCAGGCACCTTTCTACAAAGAAATCAAGGATCTAGACGGAAACTTTAATTCCAATATAAAATCTCAGCGTTCTATGCAGTTAATTCTTGCCAACGACTATGAGTTTTATATGTATGACAGACCATTTAAGCTGACTACAGAGGCATATTACAAGAAAATGGATGATCTGATTCCTTATTATATGGATAATGTGAGAATCCGTTATTCAGGTAAAAATAATGCGTCAGGTTACGCTTATGGAATTGACACCAGATTATTCGGGGAATTTGTTCCCGGGGTAGATTCTTGGTTGTCTGCTAGTTATGCCAGAGTGTACGAAAATATTGATGGAAGAGGAAATATTCCAAGACCTACGGATCAGAGGTTCAGATTTGCGATGTTCTACCAGGATTATATGCCGAAATTCCCGTCTATGCGAGTGAATCTTACTTTGGTATATGCAATGGGACTTCCGAACGGAGCACCTGTTTTCACAGATCCTTATCAGTACCAGAGAACACTTCCTTCTTATAAGAGAGTAGATTTAGGGCTTTCAAAAGTATTTATCGATTCCAAAAACAAGAAAAACCGTTACGGTTTCTGGGGTAATTTTGAAGAACTTACTTTAGGCGTTCAGGTTTTCAATGCATTTAACATCAATAACACGGTGGCGAACCAATGGATCACAGATTACACTTCAAGTAATTCAAGTTCGACGTATGCCGTTCCGGTGCGTCTTACGGGGCGTTTCTTCAATGTGAAACTGGAATTTAAATTGTAAAATAGAAGTTAGAAGCTAGAGATTAGAAGTTAGTAGGGATTTCCTGTAGCTTTGAAACTTGCTCAAATTAAAAAATAAACAAAAGCTTCTGAATCTTTCAGGAGCTTTTTTGCTGGGCAGAATTTTATAACAAGTATACACAATTTTATAACAGTGTTTTCACGGATATTTTTACCTTTGTCTTATCAATGAAAAAGATTCTCGCCATATTATTCTCTGTCTTCTACTTTGGGTTTTCTTCCGGAGCAGCATTCAGCGTACATTTCTGTATGGAGGAATTTGTTTCCGTAAGCCAGAAAACCACGGATATCTGTGGTAAATGTGGGGTTAAAGAAAAAAAAGGATGTTGTAAGACGGAGATTAAAGTCGTAAAAGTAGATGATTCCCAAAAATCTGATCTGCTGATGATCGACTTTTTAAGTCAGATCGCTCCAACGCTTACACAGCAGAATTTTTTCTTTGCCGACAAATCTTTTTCCGCTACAAAATTTACCCAGATAAGAATCAACGGACCTCCAGAATACAGGCCGGTTCCCATCTATCTCAATCATTGTAATTTTAGAATTTAAGATCCGTCTGTTGTCTGGTATTGTTCAGATGATCATTCCTTCGCTGACAACACGGCTCAACGCATGATGCGTTTCAATTATTCTTTATAAAATTTAATTCTAAAATTTAAAACAATGAAAAAGTATATCATTACAGCAGCCTTATCTTTATTCTCAATTATTTCACTTTCTGCACAGTCTAAAAAAGACGGTCAGGTTTCAAAACTTTACCAGAACTATATTGCTATTAAAGCAGCGTTGGCTTCAGATGATGCAGATAAAACCTCAAAGGCAGCTGCAGAATTCATCAAAACAGCTTCAACGGTTGATTATAAACTGGTATCAGAAGGGAATTTGAATATTCTCAGAAAAGATGCCACTGTTATTTCTGATGCGAGAAATATTTCCGCACAAAGAGAAACGTTTTCCAACCTTTCTGAAAATATGATTGGCTTAACAAAAGAGTTTAAACTTTCTGAAAAACCGGTTTATATACAGTACTGTCCAATGGCTGATTCAAGCTGGTTAAGCGATGAAAAACAGATCGCCAATCCTTACTACGGAAAATCTATGCTTTCTTGCGGAAGTGTAAAGTCAGAGATTAACTAATTATCGTATTTAGTTTTAAAATAATAAGTTGCATAGCTTAGGTTATATTTGACTTTAAGCTTTGCAGTTTTTAAAAAGTTCGGAATATTATGAAAAAATTCATCGTGTTTCTGATGCTTTTGTTCTCTGTTTTTACATTCTCACAAACAACGAAAACCTATTATACCTGTCCAATGCATCCTGAAGTAGTATCTTCAAAACCCGGAGACTGCCCGAAATGCAAAATGACACTGGTAAAGAAAACCGTTGTTGTAAAACCAAAAGTTACCGCGCAACCGGTACAGAAAGCAATACAAAAGCCAACAGAAATTAAAAATAAAGTTCAGGTTGAGAAAAAAACTAAGACTAAGGCTAAAGTAAAGGTTAATGCAACCCCAAAAGTTAAAACCTTGGTAAAATCTAATTCTCAGCCTAAACCTCAATCTCAACCTCAGTCTATCTACAACTGTCCGATGCATCCTGAAGTCACTTCAGACAAACCGGGGAAATGCCCGAAATGCGGAATGGATTTGGTAGAAAAAGAAAGCCATCAGCATGTTGTTACAGAAGAGCCGAAAACGGAACCTTCTCTATTCAAAAGAAATTCGGAAAACGGAAAAGTGACGTTTGGCGGAAAGACGGTAAGATATGATCTGTACGTGAAAGATACGATTGTCAATTTCACCGGAAAAAACAGAAGAGCGATTGCCATCAACGGAAAGCTGCAGGCTCCCACTTTATATTTTACAGAAGGAGATACCGCAGAGATCTATCTTCACAATATGCTGAAGGAAAATACAGGACTTCACTGGCACGGTGTAATTCTGCCCAATGAACAGGATGGTGTTCCATATCTTACCACAAAGCCCGTAACACCCGGTGAAACGCATTTATATAAGTTTAGAGTATCACAAAACGGAACGTATTGGTATCATTCGCATGAAGCATTACAGGAACAGATCGGTATGAATGGAATTCTGGTGTTCAATAAAAGAGAAGGTGAACCTAAAATATCGTATACAAAAGAAATTCCGGTACTACTTGGTGACTGGAGTGATGAAGACCCGATGCAGATCGCGAGAAGGCTTCATATGGCCAACACGGATTGGTATGCGATTAAAAAAAATGCGGTACAAAGCTACTGGGAGGCCATTAAATCTGGAAATTTCGGGACAAAAGCCCTGAATGAATGGAAAAGAATGGAAGCGATGGATGTAAGTGATGTTTACTACGATAAATTCCTGATCAACGGGCTTCCAAGCTCTGAGTATTCCAATCTGAAAGCTGGAGATAAAGTAAGGCTAAGAGTGGCCAATGGTGGTTCATCTACCTATTTCTGGCTGAATTATGGAGGTGGAAAAATAAAAGTGATAGGAAATGACGGAAATGATGTGGTCCCGGTAGAAGTAGACCGTCTGATTGTCGGGGTTTCCGAAACGTATGATATTGAAGTTACGATTCCTGAGAACAAAAGTTTTGAATTCCGTTCCACATCGGAAGATAGGGTAGGACACGCTTCACTTTGGCTTGGATCCGGTGAAAAAGTGGAGGCACCGAATTTACCAAGACTACTGCTTTTTGAAGGTATGAAAATGATGAACGGGATGATGGAAATGAGTGGTAATATGAAGCCAATGAATATGACGATGGGCAATCAGATGATGGATATGAATGAAGTGATGTATCCTGAACTCCCCGAAAGCCAGCGGAAAATGACAATGAAGCACATGAATGAAATGATGGGAATTAAGACTAAGGAAGAAGATCATTCACAAGTGGCTTCGGGAGCCTCAGCCAATGGTCATGAAAATCATTCGGGAATGAATATGAAGGAAGAAAAAACGATCAAAAGGCTATCATACAATATTTTAAAGTCTCCTGAAAAGACCATTCTTCCGGATGAAAATGTGAGAGAATTGAAATTTACCCTGGAAGGAAATATGAATCAGTATCTGTGGACATTGGATAATAAAACGGTGACAGAAACAGATAAGATTCTGGTGAAAAAAGGGGAAATCCTGAGAATTACGATGTATAATAATTCAATGATGCGCCACCCGATGCACCTTCACGGCCATGATTTCAGACTGATCAATTCAAAAGGAGAGTATTCCCCTTTGAAAAACGTAGTTGATATTATGCCGATGGAAACCAATACGATTGAATTTGCTGCCAATCAGGATGGCGACTGGTTTTTCCACTGTCATATCTTATACCATATGATGGCGGGAATGGGAAGAATATTCAGCTATGAAAATTCAAAACCGAACCCACAGCTGCCGAACAGAAAGCTGGCCTGGAAAAATTTCCTGAAGGATAATAAAATGATCAGCTCCATGGGAATGCTGGATATTGCAAGCAATAAAGTACATGCAGAAAGTATGACGATGTTCGGACCAAGATGGGCGAATCTGAATCAGTTTCATTCTAACTGGGATTTTGATCATTTTGAAGGCAATGTAAAAGTTGGAAGGTTCTTAGGAAAATTCCAGTGGGCACTTCCTTATGCAGGCTTCAGGATTCAGAAAAACCACGAGATCATGGAGCGGCAGATGACAGAAGATATGGGCATGAAGTTCCAGGGCAAAAAGACCTGGTTCGGACAGGAGAAAGCTTCAAAAAATCAATACGCCTTCATGGTTGGTGTACAATATCTTTTACCGATGCTGATCACTGCTGATGCAAGTGTAGACCAGAACGGAAAAGTATTATTGGAATTGAGCAGAGAGGATATTCCGGTTTCCAGAAGAATAAGGGGAAATTTCAGTGTCAATTCTGATGGAGAGTTTTCAACAGGACTGAGATATATTTTACAGAAATGGCTTTCAGTATCCGGAAATTATGATAATGAAATGGGCTGGGGAGCCGGACTTACTTTAACCTACTAGAGAAAAGGCTGTCAGATAATGGCAGCCTTTTTTGGTTTTTAAACACAAATAGGCACGAATGCTTTACACTAAAGGCACAAATGTATTTTATCTACCCGTAGTTTGGGATAAGCTTTTGATAAGGATAAAAAATCAGAATCTCTGTCCTTTTTCTTTTAACGTATTGAATCGTGTTATTTGTGAAATCATTATTGGCATTTGTGTTTAAAAACTAGAAACAAAAAGCCGGTTCATTTCATCATGAACCGGCTTTCTTTATTCAGCCAATGAATATAATCATTTATTTATCATTTTATTTTGAAGCTTTTGGTGCAGCCTCTTTTGCTTTTTCAGTTGGTTTGTAGGTCACATTTTTAATATCAACCGTCATTTCCTTTAATCTTTTTGCTACTGCTTCTGGCATGTCTTTCTGGTATCTTCCTCCAATGACCTCTGAAAGGAACTTTTCCGTTTCCGCATACATCGCCATATTATTAACCGGTTTTCTGAATCCGTGTCCTTCATCATCTGCCAGAATATAACTTACTTTTTTTCCTTTGTCACGAAGAGCGATCACAATTTGATCAGCCTCAGCCTGTTTTACTCTAGGATCATTGGCTCCCTGAATAATTAATAGCGGTTTTACAATTTTGTCTGCGCTAAACAACGGGCTTGCTTCTTTAATCAGCTTTTTACCTTCTTCAGTTCTAGGATCTCCTACCATACCATATAAAGAGGCGCGTGCGGCTTCCCAGTAAGCAGGAACAGAATCCAATAGGGTAAAGATATTACTTGGTCCAACGATGTCCACCCCTCCGGCATACAGATCCGGTGTGAAAGCTAAACCTGCCAGTGTTGCATATCCACCGTAGCTTCCTCCCATAATGACTACTTTGTTTTTGTCAGCGATTCCCTTGTCGATAAGGTATTTTACACCCCACGTAATGTCGTCCTGCATTAGTTTTCCCCATTGTAAGTCTCCACCGTTTTGGAATTTTTTACCATAGCCTCCACTGGCTCTGAAGTTGGGCTGCAGCACGGCATAACCTCTGTTGGCCAAAAACTGCACGGTTGAGTTATAACCCCAACCATCTCTTGGCCCTTTTGGTCCTCCGTGAACCACAACAACTACCGGCAGGTTTTTCCCTGTTGATCCTGTAGGAATGGTAAGGTAACCCGGGATTTCCAGACCATCACTGCTTTTATAAGTGATAGGAGTCATAGGAGCCAGATATTTCTCAACTTTTTTTAATTCGGGTCTTGGGGTATATTGAAATACAAGTTCTTTGGTCTTGGCATCGAAAAAGTAAGCTTCAGATGCATATTTGTCACCCCAAACGGTAATTAAAAATTTCGAATAGTCTTTTGTAGAGCTTGAAAAATCAACCTCTCTTCCCGGGAATTTACTTTGCAAAAATTTATAGTTAGCTTCCCATGTTTTGTCTTTCCAGTACTTTTCAGTTTTATCGCCGGTATAGGAAGTTGAAATCATTTTTCTTGTATTTCTATCCATAAATAATCCTCCGAAATCAACTTTTCCTTTAGGATCACTTTCTATTTTCGTTATTTGCTGGGTTTTTGGATCCATCAGAAACAAAGTAGATTTATCGAGATCACCTTTATCTGTAACTAAATAGAATTTTGAATTATCTTCATTCCAGTTGGCAATATAAGCGCCTTCCGTTACTAATGTTTCATAGATAGGAGTAAGCTTATCTCCTTCTTTGTACAGGAATTGGGTTGTTCCTTTTTCGTCTGTTTTAGACAATACTCTCAATTTTTCATCCCAGTCAAAATCATACCCTGTGATGCGGTCTTTATTTTCGTATATCTTTTTCAGTTCACCGGTAGAAATTTTTAATGAATACAGATCGTGCCATGCTTTATCACGATTATTCAGTCCGACGATCATCAGGTCAGGATCTTTTTTACTGACCATCTGAATCTGAGCGGTAACCTCATTAAGGGGTGTTAAATTTCTTGATTCAGGAACACCTTTGACAACGGTTGCGGTGGGATCTACTGCAAAAATATTCATATTTTCATCCCCGTTTTTGTCTTTTACATACAATATATATTTTCCGTTTTCCGACCAAAAATATCCTGCCATTGGGCGTTTGCTATCGGTTAATGGGCGGGCTTTATCAAAAGGTTCGTCCACTTTTTTCACCCAGATATTCATGATCCCTTCATATTGTTTCATAAAAGAGATCCATTTTCCATCCGGACTCAGCTGTCCGCCGGAAATTTCAGGATTACCATAAAATAATTCTCTGTCCAGCAATGGGACTTCCTGTGCGTATGTTGTTTGAAATCCTATCATTAATAAGAAGAGTAAATAAAAGATTTTTTTCATTTTTTATTTAAATATATGAAAAAAACACTTATTGGTGAAATTTTGAATAAAAGGATGATTTTGAATTAAGTTATTGAAAATTATTAACTTAAATGATCTTTTTTGTTTGTTTTTTTTAGCATTTGCAACATGGTTGCAGTTATTTTTTTACTCAATCATTTTGAAACCGTGTGCATATAATTACCCATTTAATAGAGTGAGAAGCGTATAATTCTAAAAAATTCGAAAATTCTGTTTACTTTGATATGAAATCAATTACATTTCAAGCCGGATGATCTTTTCTGCCAGTTTTTGATGGGTACTTTCCGGAATCAGTCGCATAAAAAAATTGCGTAATGTATTACCTTTTTCCCACTGCGAGATCTTTCCTATCTTCCAACTTGTATCGACTATATAATCTACTTTTTTCCTTCTGATCTTTTGAAATTCTTCAAAAACGCGGTTAAAATCCCCGCTGCTTTCCAATAATTTTCCGATAATATAGGCATCTTCAATAGCCTGGCAGGCTCCCTGACCCATATTGGGAGTAGTAGCATGAGCAGCATCTCCTATCAGACATAGGTGGTCCGAATACCAGGTGGGAATAGGAGAGAGGTCAATAATGTCATTAAGAATAATATGTTCTTCTAAGGTAGCATCGAAAATATTTGAAATAAGAGGGTGAAATTCACTGAAGTTTTCAGAAAGAGGTGAATAGCGTTTATGTTTTCGTTCATTCACCAACGCATACCAGTACACTTTTTTCTCTGAAATTTTTACAAAACCGAAACGCTTTCCTTTTCCCCACATTTCTATGGCTTCCCGGTTAAGCTGTTCCGGCAAATCAAATTCTGCCAGTCCGCGCCAGCATTTCTGGCCTGCGTTTCTGATATTTCCGGTTTCCAGAATCTGGTTCCGGACTTTAGATTTTATGCCGTCTGCACCAAAGACTATTTTGCTTTCTGTCTGGACTCCGTTTTCAAAATTTAAAACATAATTTTGATTCTTTTCTATTTTGCGTAGAGAATGATTGAGCTGGATATGCTCATAACCCATATTTTCTGCCAGGATTTTCTGCAGTTCGGCCCTGTGGATGGCTACATTACAGGAATTGTATTTCTTTTCAAGGGAAAGAATACCGGTTTTTGTGATCGGTTTTAGAGATTCGTCCGTTATGGAAATTCCGTGAATTCTATTACCTGCATTTTCAATTTTTTCTTTTAATCCTAGTTTGTCAAAGATTTGCATGGCATTAACGGCCATCATAATTCCGGCTCCCACAGGTTTTATTTCCGGAGCTGACTCGTACATGGTAAAATCAAGCTGTTGCTGTTTCAGAATATTTCCCAGAGCCAATCCGCCGATTCCGGCTCCTATAATTGAAATGCTGTTCATGAAAATCGGTTTTGATCTTTCTAAAAGGTTAAAATATAATTTTCAGAAACTTTTTTAAATCCATATTTATTAAAAAAATGATGAGCTCCGGTATTATCAATCCCGCTTTCCAGCATCATAAAGCTTATTTTCCAGTTTTTGGATTCTTCCACAGCCTTTTCCAGCAGCGTACTTCCAAGCGATTGTCCACGCAGGGAATGATCCAGAAGCATATCTTCCAGCACCGCATAGTTTTTAAACCCGCTGATGACATTAAAAACCAGCATTCCAATGATTTTTCGTTCCTCATTTTCAGCGATCAGGATATTTAATTTTGAATTTTGATCAGCATCAAAGCCGGAGTTGAATTGTGCAGTTAATATAGCCTTAAGGTCAGGGTTCCAGTGATTTGAATCCAGAGCCCGTCCGGAAATAATCTCGCCATGGGAGATATAGGAGTCTGTTTTGTGTTTGATAAAAAAATCAACCAGTTCTTCAGTCCGGGTAGGTTCAGTAAGCCATTTTGTGGTATAATTCATTACTTTACTTCTGATTTTTCAGTTCGTTAAGCAGTTGGTTCTGTTTGTTGATGAAATTGTCCAGCTGATCCGTTTTCATAGGATGCGCATTCTGGTATTTTCCAATCTCAGGAAGTGTTTTTCTGATCTTAAAAGCGGTGTACAGATTATTGATGTCATCACTGTTTTTATTGACTTTGGCGATCAGTTCTTTTACTTTGCCGATTTTTAAATCATACGTATCAGAGCTGATTTTTATTTCTTTTTCCAGCTGCTGTTTTAGAAGAGAATCTTTAATGGTGCCGGACTGATAATGGGCATCAGCATAAAAAGATTCAGATTTTCGGAGTGTTTCTCCATAAATAGCTAAGACTTTTCCGTTTTCTTCAGATAATTGAATAAGCTTGTCATCAAGAGCTTTTAAACTTTTGTCATTTTTAATCAGTTCTGAATAAATTTGATCGATCATATTGTCTTTGCGGTAGCTTTTCAAAGAACCTGATACAGATGATTCGGCATTATCTACAGCATTTTCTGCAACCGGAGCATTTCTGGATTTATTTTCTTTACAGGAAAGCATTGACAGGACCAAAGCGGAAGCGAAAAATATTTTTTTCATAATTTTTTGATTTAGTGTTCCTTATTAGTTGAAGGTAGTCTAAAAATTGTTACAGCTTAATCTTAAAGTTTCAGTTTTGTCTTTGAAATATATAAAGCTTTGCTGATTTAAATTTTAAATATAATATTACTGATTTTTTTAACCGCAAAGGTAGACAAGGAAATTAATAAAGCTTTAGTTTTAAGATAAACAAAGGCATTTCACTTATAAAAGTAATACTAGGTAAATATAGTATTTCATTTGAACCCTTATCTATTGATCCTTACATTGTGAATAGACGATATAAAAAAACGGAGCCTGAAAACAGACTCCGCATACATTGTTTTTACGCTAAAAATTATTTACCCAGGTAAGATTTCAGGATCTTGCTTCTGGTATTATGTTTTAGTCTCTTGATTGCTTTTTCTTTAATCTGACGAACTCTCTCTCTTGTAAGATCGAAAGTTTCACCGATTTCTTCTAAAGTCATCGGGTGTTTCCCGTTCAGTCCGAAGTACAATCTTACCAGATCCGCCTCTCTTGGAGTCAAAGTGTTCAATGCCCTTTCGATCTCAATCTGAAGAGATTCAAGCATCAAATCTTTGTCCGGGCTTGGAGATTCTCCTGAACGCAATACATCATAAAGATTAGAATCTTCACCTTCTACTAAAGGTGCATCCATGGACAGGTGTCTTCCGGAGTTTTTCATAGATTCTTTAATATCTTCCTCGCTCATGTCAAGAACTTCAGCCAATTCTTCCGGAGAAGGGGGTCTTTCATTTTCCTGTTCAAGGTGAGCGTATGCCTTATTAATTTTGTTGATGGAGCCGATTTTATTCAACGGAAGCCTTACAATTCTTGACTGCTCAGCTAATGCCTGTAAAATTGACTGACGAATCCACCATACCGCATAAGAGATAAATTTGAAACCTCTAGTTTCATCGTACCTTTTTGCTGCTTTCATCAATCCTAAGTTACCTTCATTAATTAAATCGGGTAAAGAAAGACCTTGATTTTGGTATTGTTTAGATACGGAAACTACGAAACGAAGGTTGGCCTTGATTAATTTCTCCAGTGCTGCTCTGTCGCCCGCACGTATTCTTTGTGCCAATTCTACTTCTTCGTCCGCAGTGATCAGTTCCACTTTACCAATTTCCTGCAAATACTTGTCTAATGAAGCAGTTTCCCTGTTGGTAACCTGCTTAGTGATTTTTAATTGTCTCATCTATTTTTATCCTCAAAAAAGAGTTACTATATATTATACGTATGAAGTGGTAAAAAGGTTACACCAGTTTTAATTATTTTTTAAATTTAGTGGTAGAAGGGTGGGATTGAGGGGGATAGAACCAAGAGCCAAGAATCAAGATGGGAGATGTCAGACATCAGATTTTAGAAGGGATTGTGTAGAGATAATGATTGAATGTAGTTTTTTTAATCTCAGACTTAATAAAAAAAGCGAAACCGAAGTTCCGCTTATATCGTGAAAAATGAATCATTAAAAATTAAAAATTCTTTTTTATGATTGGGCCGATTAATCGTAATCAGCCACCAAATAATCTTTAAAACAATTCATTCAATACTTTGGCCAGTCTAAGACCTCCGTAAAGAAGCTGTCTTTCAAGGGTATCATTGAATTTGTACTGATAATCGTATGATAATTTTGAATCATTTGGAGTCTGTGCGTAGATCTTGTTGGCGATTTTATGAGAATCGTATAACCAGTCTTCCAGAGTTCCGGTCTGGATCTGTGCTACTTCTTCCTTAGATTTAATGTCTAAAAGGTTAGCATATTCCGTATAGCTGTATTTCTGTGAATCTACGAGCTTTCCATCCCATACAGAGTGAAGATTGGTTTTGTCTCCGAAATAAGTGACATTGATTTTGTTTCCTCCAAGATCTTCCGCTCTTCCTACGTGAAGAGGCTGGGCAAGATCACCCATAATATGAATAAGGAAGATCAAAGCGATTTTTCTGTCTTTTGCAGAGGTTTTTTCGTCTTTGATCTGGCTGGACAAGGTGTTCACCTGTGTATAAAGACTTGGACCTGCCTGCATTTTAAGGTTTTGGTCAAACGTTTTAAAATCAGCCATTGGATCAACGTTTACATAATGCCATGATGAAGCCTGCTTCCATGCTCCGGTGGTGTCAGACTTGATAAAATCCGGCCAGTTGGCCCAATACGCAAGGCGTTCTTTACCCATTATTTTTTTGATCTCTCTTCTTGCTTTGCCCGATAGATGATTTTCTGCGATCTCTGCGATCACACGGTGTCCCGTTAATCCCCATGCATAGGAGTACAGTGAAGATGAAATGAATGCTAAAATCAGAATTTTAGAATAAATACTTTTCATTATAAATAACATTTTACAAGCTGCAAAGATACGTCCCGGTTTCCGAACCTGAATCAATTATGATCAATTTATTGCCTGTGAGATGTTAATAAAAATTAATCTAAATAAAATAAATGTGGTATAAAATTCTATAAATCATGAAAATTAATCCTATTTTGTACTATAAATATCTATGTGTCAGTGATAACCTTTATTTTTTACATTTCACCCTTAAACCCTGTAAAGTGCAGTATTACCGTATTTTTACGGAATTTGTCACAGATAATTCCTTTTAATGTCAATAAATTAGTATTTTTAAAATAAAATTATTACTAAATTATTTTTTCAAACTTATGAGATATATTATCTTTACAAGTCATAATCACAGGAAACACTATGTATGAGAATAATATTGTAGACATGTATTACAATAAACTGCAGACCGACTTCAAAGCTGAAGCTGTAGCGGTGAATCTTTTGAAATATCAGCGGGCAGTAAGTAATATATTTATAGAACGGATCGGGATCAACGACCGTGCTTACCTCAAAGATATCAAAAGTATTTCGAGCAGTTATTTGGGATTTGATGAAGAAGTCTTCACCATAGAAACTTATAGAGAAGGCATTTATGACTATCTCCCGGAAGGACTTTTTCATCCGCCGTCTTTGGGAGCTTCCCGAAAGAATGTGGACACTGTAGTTCGTGAGATCCGAAAGCAGAAGAAAGTAGAAGAGGATGCCCGGAAGTTTTTCCGGCCTTTTGAGCTTGAGATTTTTTTTACAGAGATCAGTTCCCTGCTTAAGGAATCGGAGTTTGATATTTCAAGCAGTACAGATACGCTTTTGGAAACGGTGAGTGAACTTTGGCCTCTTATTAAAATGCTTGATGAGCAGAGCGCATATATTTTCATCTATATATTGCCGTTTTTTCACCAGATCCGAGGAGACAAGAGATGGTTTGAAAGATGCATGACCGCTTTTCTGCAGGTACCGGTAGAAGTTACTTTTACCCCTAATATTATTGATAAGATAGAAAGAAATGATGATTCTATGTTATTGGGGAATTCAAAATTGGGAGTTACCTACATTCCAAGCGGAAGACATATGGACGGACAGCGGAACTGGGTGGTCAATATAGGCCCGATTCCTTATGAGGATATGAAAAAGTATATTCCGGGAAGTCCGTTCAGAAATGTACTGCAGGCTTTATATGATTATTTCCTTCCCGTAACGGTAGACGTGGAGGAGAATTTTATCACAGAGAAACTGGAATATTCATTCAGTCTCGAAGATGATGAAAGAAATGCCAGCCGTCTCGGATACTCTACATTCCTCTAAAATAATTTATTATATTTACAACGACCAACCAAGTAAAAATTTGAAAAAAAACTAATGGAAATTTCTTCAGTAAAAGGTATTTTTTTAAGGTATATTTTAATGCCTTTAATCGCAGTGATCATGATGTTTATTCTGGGGATAATCAGAAGAAACAAGCCTGCTATCAAAATTAAGGTAATTATTGTATACGTCCTTATTTGCAGCTTATGCCTTGCATTACCGGGGATTTTCGGTTTTGCGGGAAATCTTTTTAATCCGTACTGGTACCTTATAGCCCAGATTTTTTATCTTATTTTTGGGATCATTCATGTCAATTTACTGCACAGATATTTCAGAAAGCATATTGATTCCGTAGGGATGAGTATATTATTTGAATCAATACTTTCATTGACGTGTATTGCTTTCGGAGGTTTTTTATTTACATTAATCTTCAATTGGGTCAGCAATGGAACGGGATATGCTGTCATGGCTGCCACGAGTATGGTCATCTTTCTCGTTCCCGTGGTGTTTTATTACTGCTATGTTCAGTTTATCAGCATTCCTTTTGATATCTATAAAACGTGGAGATATTCTCCTGATCAGAAACTTCCTGATTTTGAAGGAGCCGATTTTGACCGGTTAATGGTACTGAATGTTGAATTGAGCAAGAACCTGGAAGATACCAACAGATTCAGGATCAAAGCTAAAACGCTACCGACCGGAGTCACTTTCGGAGACTGGTTCTATAGGGTAGTGGACGACTATAACCATAAGAATCCTAACTCTATCATTAACCTTTCGGATATAGAGAAAGAACCTTATTACTGGATTTTTTACACCAAAAAATCGTTTTTCAGTTTCAGAAAATACATTGATTTCGACCAGGATATCTCTACGAACGGCATTTCAGAAAATGAAGTGGTCATCTGCAAAAGAGTGATCCAGCATGAGGAAGAAGGAGTATTGAAAAAATCATAATCACAGAAAATTTAAAAAGTATTACATATGATACAGCCTATTAAACATTTTGCGATCAATTGGGTAGATGGGATGAAAGTTTCCCAGAGACACCTTAATGATCAGGATAATTTTTTAATTGATACAATCAGAGATTCCAGCTCGCTTGGGATCAATACATATAATTACGGACTTCTGCCTATTTCAAACGAATTTACGGACAAAACCATTTTTGATGTTCATAATACCGCGACCAATGATGTACAGCTTGTCATCAAAAGATGCAGCGCTATTACTATGGCTGGTTACCGTATTGATTTAACGGATAGGAGAGTGAGTGTTAAGTCTCTTGCGCGATCCATGAACGAAGAGCAGGCAGATGGGGATTATTATATCCTGATCTCTGTGAATCCTTTTGATAAAGTGCCTTTCGGAGATATTGACCCTGAGGAAATTCCACCGCGTCATCCAAGTGCACAGCCGAATCACCACATTGAGCTTCTTCCTGTCACTTCCCTGAACAGCAGCTATTCCGGAGGGAATTATCTGATCATCGGAAAAGTAGACCTGAAGGCTAATATCGCACAGGTAGATTCTAATTTTATTCCACCATGTACTTCTATTCAGAGTCATCCTGTTTTGCTGGATTACTACGGTAGTTATGCAAAATCTATTGGAAATCTGCAGCAGTACGCTTTTAAAATCATTCAGAAAGCTTCTCATAAAAACCAGAATACGGCTTTGGCACAGAATGTAAAGTTCCTGTGTACCACCATGGTCAATACTTTTGGAGATATGTATTTCCAGTTCAGAAATATTATTCCTTGGCAACCGCCTGTATTTCTGATCGAGGCTTTTGCAAAATTAGCCCTTCATTTGTACAATTCTACCCAGCTTCTGGTACCTGCCGAACTGGAAGAAATGCTGAACTACAGCTTAGAGTGGAGTGAAATTGCTCCTCATACCTTGCTGAACCAGCTTTCTATCGTGGCAGAAACCAATTACGATCATCACAACTGTGGAGAACCGTTATTGTACATCCAGCAGATGCTTCGCAGCCTGGAAATTATTTTCTCTAAACTAAGCGAACTTGATTACATCGGTCAGAGAAAAGAAAACATTATCGTTAACGAACAAGAGGTTTCTTCAAACACCAATCCAAAGAGAGGTTGGAGCGTTTTAGATTAATGGAAACACCTGGAAATATAAATCCCGAACGTCAATTTTCGGGATTTTTTATGCGTAAAAAACTCAAACAGAACAGAAAATTATCAATTCATTCTAAAAGTAAGTAAAACATGGACCTAGATATCGTCAGACAGGATACCGTCGGCTGTGCGGATAAAATATTTTTAAACAGTGCAGGAGGGTCACTGATGCCTGAAATTGTAGTTAAAACAATGATCGATCACATTTATCTTGAACAGCAATACGGAGCATATGAAGCAGCTGAGAAGAATGTAGAAAATATCATTCAGTTTTATGAAGCAGCAGCGAAACTGATTAACGCTAAGCCTGAAAATATGGCTTTCACCGTAAGTTCTACTGATGCCTATGCTAAAGCTTTGTCCAGTATTCAGTTTGAAAAGGATGATGTTATTATTACGACGAATGATGATTATGTCTCCAACCAGATCGCTTTTTTTTCGCTGCAGAAAAAGCTGGGCGTTAAGATTATAAGGGTAAAAAATCATCCTGATCACGAACTGGATCTGGAGGATTTCGAAAATCTGGTTAAAAAACACAAGCCTAAACTTGTTGCCGTTACCCATATCCCAACCAATTCCGGATTGATTCAGAATGTAGAAGGAGCGGGAGAGATCTGTCGTCGATATGATGTGATTTATCTTGTTGATGCCTGCCAGTCGGTAGGGCAGCTTGCGTTAGATGTTGAAAAAATAGGCTGCGATTTTCTCACGGCTACAGGCAGGAAGTTTATGCGTGGACCGAGAGGTACAGGATTTTTATATGTTTCGGACAGGGTTTTAGAAAAGAATATGGCTCCGGTTTTTTTGGATTTGAATGGCGCAGAATGGACGGAATTCACTGATTATAAGCTCCTGAAAACCGCAAAAAGATTTGAGCATTGGGAAACTTCCGTCAGCTCGATTTTAGGATTTACCGAAGCTGCAAAATACGCGACTGGAATTGGCCTTCAGCATATTGAAATATACACTAAGACATTAGCGGAAAAGCTAAGAATGGGTCTTCGGAACAATGGTTTTAGAGTATTGGATGAAGGACGGAATTTAGCAGGTATTGTTACCTTTTGTGCTCCTGACGGAAGTATTGACGGGATTTATAAAATATTGAAAGAGAATAACGTCTATTTTTCGGTAAGCAATAAAAGCAATGCCCTGATTGATTTTACATTAAAGAATCTGGATCGTGCCGTTCGCCTGTCGCCGCATTATTTTAATACTTCTGAGGAAATTGAGGAAGTGGTAAGAATACTGGAGAGATAGGTTAAAGGTGGCTTCGGAAGCCTCAGCCACCCAGTAATTTTGTGACAATATAACTTGTATAATAGTTCACTCCATACCTTAATCAGAGCATTGGTGGTTGAGGAACTCGAAGCCACCAATGAACCTCTATTTCTTCACCAATATCTTCTCAGTAGCCTTCCTGCTCAGAATTTCTTTATTGTCCCCAATTTCTATGGTCATCGATTTATCAAAATCTTCAATTTTAATAACCTTAATCTTAGTATTCAGGAGGAGTTTTCTTTCATTTAAGTAGCTTAGGAAACCATCATCGGAGAGTGTAACGGAAGCGAAAATTACGGTTTCTCCCGGTTTACAGGCACTCAGTTTAAGCAAATCCTGCGAAATAATATTTCCGTCTTTGTCCGGAATAGGTTCTCCGTGCGGATCAAACTTAGGATAATCAAGGATTTCGTCCATTTTGTCAAAAAAGACCTGCGAATGAACGTGTTCCAGCTGTTCTGCAATCTCGTGGACATTTTCCCAGCCAAAATTCATTTTTTTCACAAGAAACATTTCGGTTAGCCTGTGTTTACGGACTACCAGTGCGGCTTCGCGCTTTCCGCTTTCAGTAACTACCAGCGGCTTGTATGTTTCATAAACGACCCATTTTTTGTCCGCAAACTTCTTCATCATGTTATTTACGCTCGGCATTTTTACGTTTAAAAATTTGCTGAGTTCATTGATCGTTACTTTCCCTTCATTGTCAACTAAATGAAACAAAGCCTTCAGATAATTTTCTTCTGTTAATGTTGTTCTCAAAATGTTAGATGATTTTCAGTACAAATCTAACAAAATATTATTTAAAATCTGCTCTTGTTATTTGAACTTTTTTTAATTTTACTCTATGAAATTTTCTTTTAAAAACGACTATTCTGAGGGGTGTCACCCGAATATTCTACAAGCACTTGTACAAACTAATTTGAATCAGCAGGCCGGATATGGCGAAGATGAATATTCCACTCAGGCTAAAAAACTGATCAAAGATAAAATTAAGAACCAGGATTCTGATGTTTATCTGGTTTCCGGAGGAACACAGGCGAACCTGATTGTGATTTCGTCCATCCTGAGACCTTATCAATGTGTGATTTCCGCAGCACCCGGACATATTTTAAATAATGAAACGGGAGCTATTGAAGCCACTGGTCATAAAGTGTTAAGCATTGAAACCGAAGACGGTAAAATAAGTCCCGCTGACATTATTCCGGTTCTGGAAAGTCACAGCAATGTTCCGCATCAGGTCATGCCGAAGTTGGTGTATATATCAAATTCTACGGAGTTGGGGACGGTTTATTTGGCCCAGGAACTGGAAGAGCTTTCAGTATTTTGCCGTCAGAATGGGCTGTATCTGTTTATGGATGGTGCCAGATTAGGACATGGACTGACCTCTGAAATCAGTGATCTGACTTTGGAAAGAGTGGCAGAACTGACCGATATTTTTTATCTGGGCGGAACAAAAAACGGAGCATTGATAGGAGAGGCTATTGTGATTAATAATAAAGATTTACAGCCGGATTTCGCCTTCAACATCAAGCAGAAAGGAGCTTTGCTGGCTAAAGGACGCCTTCTGGGAATCCAGTTTATGGAGCTGATGAAAGATGATCTGTATTTTGATCTCGCGAAACATGCCAATATTCAGGCGATGAAGATTAAAAATGCCATGAAGGAAAGGGGAGTACAGTTTCTTTCTGATACCTACACCAACCAGATTTTTCCGATTATCAGTAATGAAATGATTGAAATTCTCTCAGAAGATTTTGAATTCTACGTCTGGAAAAAGATAGATGAACAGTTTTCTGCCATCCGTCTTATTACTTCGTGGAATACAGGTGATGAAGCAGTAGAACATTTTATTGAAACTATTCATGCTAAAATATAATGTGTTGACGGAATTTCAAAAAAAGTAATTAAATTTATACCATAAAACACATATATTCAATTACAAAATGAAAAAAAAGACATTACTATTTTTAATCGTTGTATCAGGAATGAGTGGTCATATGACAGCTCAGAACCCTGCAATCAATCAGGTGGCTGATCACTATAGAAACTGGCTGACCGGCGAGAATGTGAATTATAATAATTCCTCTGTTAACGATCGTTATAACAGCTTTAAAAATGCAGGAACACAAGCATTAAACTTATCCCAATATGATTTTATAAATCCCGGAAATGTCTGGGATTTTTCTGTGGATGCCGATAAAAATGAATTTTTTAATATCACGGAAAAATCTTTGATCCGACTTGTTTATCTGTATAAGATTAAAGGTTCTGCATCTTCGCCTAATCCCTATTATAACAGTTCGGCTTTAAAAGAAGATATATTAAAGATTTTCAAATATATTGAGGACAAAGGCGTTTCTGCATCTACCAATTTTGAGTATGATATTAATATTGGAAATGAAGAAGTTGTTACAAGCAGTCACGGTATAGCTTTAAGGTCTTCTGCATACGCAACATCTATATTGCTTATGAAAAATGAGCTGAAAGCTGCCGGAAAATTCAATCATCATATGGGCGCCCTTAATGGAATAACCTATTTTTTGTCTCCGGAGTTTCCTCACTTCAATTTTACTTATCCGGGATATAACAGTGATGTCATAAGAGCTTCCCTACAACAAAGGTTTTGCTATGTATTGGCTCAGGAAGATTCTGAAGCTTCCCGGCTTAATAATATGAACCATTTGAAAAGCTTTATCAATAATGCTTTGTTAATAGCCAATGGATGGGCAGACAGTATAAAACCTGATTTTATTACCTTTCATCATAGAGGGGCTTATTCTAATTCTTATGGTTTGGATGCTCTTCATCAGGCATCCATTCTGAATAGGATGCTTAAAAGTTCACCCTACGAATTGTCTCCTGTAGCCCGACAAAACTTAAAAAAAGCGATATTGAATTACAGAACATTCAGTAAAGATTTTACCATGCCACAGGGGCTTGCCGGGCGTTTTCCTTTCACCACAGCTTCATATCATCTACTGAGACCGGCTTTGGCTTATCTGTATATTGCCGATCCTGTAGAAAATGAAGATGCAGGTAAAGAATTCATCAGACTATGGAATATCTCTGTGAATGCCAATAACCGATTGACAAGAGAAAATACCGTAAGTATCAATGTTATTCATAGCTTAGGAGGAATGGAGGATATGGTAAGTACAATGAATTCAGGTCTGACACCTTCGGCAGAACTGGCTTCCGGACATTTTGGATTTCCTTATGCCGGCCTCAGTGTTCATAAATTTAATGGCTGGCAAATCAGTGTTAAAGGGACAAGTAAAAACATCTGGCATTTTGAAAACGGCGGTGATGAAAACAGGCTGGGAGCCTATTCATCAGCAGGAGCTACAGAAATTCTTACTCAGGGAAATTCTTTCTTAAGTAATGATGTTGCTCTGTTATATAACGGCTGGGATTGGAGCCATGTTCCCGGAACTACAGTAGCCAATGTTCCGTTCAGTATCCTGGGGAACTATGGAATGCGTTTAATGAATGGCAAAAATTTTCTGGGACACGCCAACATCGACAAAACAAATGGTGTTTTTGCTATAGACTATAAAGATGCTAACTCAACAACAGGAATGACGGCGCTTAAAAGTTATTTTTTCTTTGGAGATAAAGTATTGTGTCTGGGGTCCGATATTAAAGATGTGGGTGGAACCTACCCGATCCATACGACAATATTTCAGACTCCCATATCAGGCACAGCTAATACAAGCATCATTAATGGAACCGTAATTTCAGGTAATAATACATTTAATGCTAACAGTGGGGGATTATGGGCTACGGATTCTTATGGGAACGGCTATGTCGTGCCTAATAACACCTACAATGGTAATCAGATTGCGATAAACAGAAGCAGCCAGACATCTCCTAACCAGGCCAATACGACAAGTACAACGGGGGATTTTAACAAAGCGTTTATTAACCATGGAACTGGTCCGCAGGCTTCAACTTATCAGTACGGGATCCAATTGCAGGGGGGAGCTTCCACTGAAAATTTCTTTACAAACTTCACCAGTTTTTTCTCGGTCTTAAAACAGGATACTCAGGCTCATGTAGCTGTGTACATTCCGCAATCCACTTATAATTATGTGATATGGGATGCGGCAACAACTTTTAATTTTGATGTCGTAGAAAAATCGAGTAAACCGGCGATTATTATGACTCAGAAAAGCAACAACAATACAGCATTGAAGATCAGTCTTACGAATCCAAGTCTGGGTTTGCTCGCCGATAACGAATCGTATACCTATTCTCAGATAAGCAGTGTAGCCTCCAGATTCCACAGGGTTCCCCAGAGTGAAACGGTGACGGTCCGGCTTTCCGGTTTATGGGAATTGGCTGCTCCTAATCCTGATGTTAGCTTGCAGATTGCCGGTGGGGCTACTGAACTGTCTTTTATGACTAAGAATGGCTTTACGGTACAGGCTTCTTTAAAACAGGCATCTACCTTATCAACAGCATCTGCAACAAAAGAACAACAATATCAGATTTATCCGAATCCTACGGCCGATATTGTTCACATTATTACACATGATAACGTACCGCAGATAAGTGTTTATGATCATTTGCAAAGAAATCTGGATCAGAAGGTTGTTTATAAAGTTGTAAGAAATAAGGCTACTCTTAATCTCAAAAACCTTCCATCAGGAATATATTTCATAAAAATAGGGGCTGAATCTTTTAAAATTTTGAAAAAGTAAATGAAGCACAAACATCTGTGCAATCCGTTGTTAATTAAAAGAATAAATGATTTGATACAAAAAATAAATGCTGTTCCAGAATTGAGACAGCATTTATTTTTTTAGATTGACATTGATTATTGGTCTTCAGTCAGTATTTTTTTTATTCCCGCAATGACCTCGCTTTCAAACTTTTTCACTTTCTGTTTTTTCATCATCATATAAATGCCGACCGGAAAACAGAAAATAAGGTAAAGAACCGCTGAATCCAGGCAGGTTTCCGTGCTTACTTTTCCTATTTCAGGATTGGTTGTGATTTTCACGTTTCCGGTTAGGGTAAATACGCTGGTTCTTACCTGAAGTGCTCCAAAACCGGTCTGAATTTTATATTGAGGAAAGGTTTTCTTTAAGCGCTCTATAAATTCACTTTTTGAAAATGGCTGAAATTGAAAATGCTGCATAATACTACTTTATTGTTGTTTCTAGTGAGCCACTTCTATAGCAAATACCATGCAGAATATTTCAAATACCGGAGAATAATTGATTTTTATATTATTTTAAAGCCTTTGCAACCACTTTACAGTCCGCCGGCTCCAGTTTTTGTCCGTCTTTGTAGCTGATCTTTTTTTCATCGGCATATTTAGACTGGCCATCTTCTTCTTTGTGGTCACCGATTCCTTCGGTTAAAGTATTATCTTTCTGAATAAAGAAAATATCTCTCTTGCTTTTTGTTCCTTCAGACTGGAATTCATACGTCAGTTTCAATGTATCTCCAGATTTAAAGCCGGTTACATCTCCTTTTGAACTGTCTTTTTCATTGTTTTTATAAGCTATTTTTCCGGTAATGGTTCCTAAGTTATCATCGATGGATGCAAAGACGCTGTCTTTTCCTGTAACGGCCATATAACAGAATGATTTTGGTCCCAATGTATCTACGACAGGTTCTACCACTGCGGCTGTGTCTGTTTTAGCTGCAGGAGCCGGAGTTTCCGTTTTTTTATTACAGTTAATCAGTAAAACCGATACTGAACCCAGTAAGATTAATTTTTTCATACCCAATGTTGTTATATTAAATTCAAATTTCAATCTACTAAATTAGTAATAGTATTCAAATATGAAAGAAAATTAGATACAAATAGAAATAATTCTCCATAAAAATAATCTGTAATATATTCAAAATAAAAAGGAATGATCATTTTTATTAAAAGCTTTATCTAAGTCTAAAACCAATTTGGGCACGAAAAATGATGACTATTAATCTTTTAATTTCACAGGTATGACACGATTATTTAAGTTGGCAGTTTTGGGCTGGTTGACTCTTAGTTTACAGCTTTTAACAGCGCAGACTCCTCAAAATTATATCTACACTTCATCAGGAGACCTTAAAAACATTGAAAAAATGATTACCAGGAAAGATATAGGTGGAGTACAGATTGTATATAACTGGCGGGCGTTAGAAACAGCGAAAGATGTTTATGATTTTTCAAGAATTGAAAATGATCTGAACTATTTATCAGGCCTAAACAGAAAATTATTCATTCAGCTTCAGGACCGTTTCTTTGAACCGGAAGCCAGATATGTCCCGGATTACATTTTAAACGAAAGAGAGTATAATGGCGGATTGGTTCCTCAATATGACAATCCCGGTGAAAATAAGCCTATCGGTAATGGTTGGGTAACACAGCAGTGGAATCCTGCCGTTCAACAGAGATATCAGAAGTTGATAGGAGCACTGGCGGAAAAATTTGACGGAAAAATCCAGGGAATCAATTTGCCTGAAACTTCCATAGATATTGATATGAAAAAGGATAAAACGGGATTCAGCTGTGACAGATATTTTCAGGCTGAACTGGATAATTTAAAGTATGCCAGAAGTGCTTTTAAAACTTCCTACGTTCTGCAATATGTGAATTTTTTCCCGTGTGAATGGGAGAATGATCATCAATATATGTCGAGATTATTTGAATTTGCCCATAAAAATAACATCGCATTGGGCGGACCGGATATTGTTCCCAACAAAAAAGCCCAGATGAAAAATTCCTATCCGTTTTTCAATCAATACAAAGGAAAATTGCCTTTAGTGGCTATGGCAGTGCAGGAACCTACATTAACCTATAAAAATCCAAAAACGAAGAAGCCTTTTACCAAGGAAGAGTTTGTGAATTACGCTGAACATTATTTGGGTGTGAATATTATTTTTTGGAGTGTTGAATCGCCTTGGCTTAGAAAGGATTAATTTGTGCTCTGGTAGATCGTGGATGCATATATTTTTAAGCTCCCGCAGATTTTACAGATTAAACAGATGTTTGCGCTTAATAAACTTAATAGTATTAAAAGAATCTGCATCATCAATTAATCTGCAAGAGAAAAAATTCAAACCATTAAGATTCTCTGTTAAGTTTTTAAGAATATTAAGTTTTAGCTTCGCTTTAAGTTGTATATCTTACCTCCTTCATTGATCTTAATGTTTTAAAAAAAGCATGCAGAAAAATCTGTTTCATCTGAGAAATCTGTGAGCTTATAAATGAAGTTTTTCTTACTCATCAACCACTGATGACACAGAGTTCCACAGATGTTTACATTCGTTAAACTGCTTGATCTGCATAAAATGCGAGAGCTTACAATCAATATTTTAAAACAAAAGTATTGAAGAATGGCAAGAACACGAATCTTGTATCCCGTAAAACTCGTTACACTTTCAACATTCCTCTAAATCCTCTCGCCGCATAATAAGAATCCGCCCCATTGTGATACATGAAAACCGTATTATACCGGCGGTCGCAGAAGATAGCACCTCCAAGTTCTCTGATGTTGGCAGGCGTTTTCACCCAGCTGGATGTTTTTAAATCAAATTTTCCGAGTTCCTGAAGTTGGCGGTATTGTTCTTCGGTTAGGAGATCAATTCCCATTTCAGCAGCTTTATCAATGGCATTGCTTGCGGGTTTATTGGCTTTGCGGGAGTCCCAGGCCTGGTAATCGTAGCAGAGACTTCTGCGTTTCGGGCTTTCGGGAGAACAATCGAAAAAGATGTATTCATCTGTTTTTTTGTCGTACACTACTACGTCAGGTTCACCTTCTGTTTCTTCCATTGCGTTCAATGACCAGAGCTTTTCGGGGGCTGCTTCCAGCTTTGACTGTATCTTTTCCCAGCTCAGGCCTTTATGGCGGTTCATGTTTTTCTCAAAACGGGTTTTTAAGACTTTTAAAAGTGCTCCGCTTTGTTCGGCTGTTAGTTTCTTTTTGCTCATATTTTGTTTATTGAAGTGATGGCATTGATGTTTTTAAAGCTTGATTTAATTAATAGCAGATATTTTTCGGTCTGCAGGCCTGAAATACCACGAAATACCGACTAAAATCAACAATAATAAAGCCGGAAGAGTTCGTCCCAAAGTATCACCAACAATGATATGAGAGATCAAAGCGCCTGACATAACGAAGAAAAATCCGGCATATGCCCATTCTTTCAGTAACGGACGTTTCGGGATCAATACCGCGATGACTCCCAAAAGCTTCCAAACCCCGATGATGGTCATCAGGTAAGCAGGATAGCCAAGGGTAGTGAAATTGGCGAGTTCATCTTTATTTTTCATGAGCTGAACAATGGCTGTAGAAACCATTCCGAGTGCCATCCAGATGGTGAAAATCCAGTAAATGATTCTGTTTCTTTTTTGTGATTTGTTCTGTGTTTCCATAGTATTTTTTTATTATTATGTAAGGAAGTCAGAAGCTCGAAGCGGGAAGTTATTGAAGTCCAAAGATAGAATACAATCTGTTTTTATTAATCTTCTTAGAACTATTTCAAGACATTTAAAAGGAATTGTTAAATACTTACTGGCCAATAGTAACTTCCATCCTCCAGCTTCCATCTTCCTGCCTTTTAATTATAACTTCTTATTCCGAACTCAGATTAAGTTAATCTTTCAGACCTTTTCCTGTAAGGATCTGAGGAATATATTTTTGAATTCTTTCTTCTCTTGTTTTGGATTGTTTTGCTGAAGAAAAATGGAGCAGGTAGGCTCTTTGTCTCCCGGGAGTAAGGGCTTCGAAAGCTTCCTTTAATTCCGGATTTTGATCTAATTTGTTTTGAAATTCTTCAGGTATTTCGAAGTCTTTGGTTTTCTTCATCGGAACTTTTATCCCTGATTTTTCAGTTTCTACCGCTTCATATACATAGATTGGAATCACTTTTTCGAGATCAATGATTTCTTTCAGTGTTGTAAAACGGATTTGTCGTGCAGCCTGTACATTTTCAGACTGCTGGATCAAAATATGATGGGTGTCTTTGAGTAAAGCACCCTTAAAAAAAAGCAGGGCACAATATTCTTTAAATCCGTGGATCAAAACGATATTTCTGCCATGATAGGTGTAGCATGGACAGCCCCATTTCAGTTCTTCTTCAAGACCTGTATCAAGAAGAATTGTTCTTAATTTTTCGAATTCTTTCTGCCATTGATCGGCTTTATCAAAGAAAAAATCAACTTTTGGATTCATGGTGTTGAGTTTGAGGGTTTGAGAGTGTTAGAGTATTAGAATTAGAGTGGGAGAGTTTGAGGGTTTTTGAGTTTTAATATATGAGATTTTTTGGGATGATTTAAAACGGCGACCTTCTAACATCTAACATCTAACATCTAACATCTAACATCTAACATCTAGCTTCTAATTTCTATTTTCTAAAAACTTCTTCCAATCTGTTATGCGCCATATTAAGCCCCTGTGCAAAAGGTAATTTCAGCATTTGATCTCTGAAATCAACAGATTTGTAGACGGTTTGAATGGTGAGTTTACTGGTGTGATCAGTCAGTTTTTCAAATTCCAAGAAATCGATCTGAACAGGGAATGGTGTGTTTTCCATCTGAAACGTTCTTGTGATTTTCTGTTCGGGAATAAACTCGTGAATGGTCCCATTGGCACGGAAAACTACATCACCTTGAGGATTGGTTGTTTCAAACTGATAGCCGCCATGTGGTTTGTTTTCAAGCTTCAATACTTTGGTGCTCATCCATTGTTCAACAATTTCAGCTTCAGTGTAGGCTTTGAAAAGCAATTCTACCGGAAGATCAAATTCTCTTGTGATGAATATTTCCTGTTTGCCATCTTCGGCGTGGATTTTTGTTTTGAGTTCCATATTTTGAGTTTGTGTGTTTGAGGGTTTTAGAGCGGGAGAGTATTAGAAGTGAAGGTTAGAAGGTCTTATTACTCATTGTCCATTACGTATTACTAATGTTCTGATAGGCTTTCATTACACTTTCCAGTTTGTTGAACCGGTCGTCCCACATCTGGCGGAAAGGTTCTATAAAATCGGCTATTTCTTTCATTTTATTGGGATTTAGGTGGTAGATAATTTCACGGCCGTTTTGTTCAGATCTCAGCAATTCGCATTCTGTAAGGATCTGAAGATGTTTGGAAACAGTAGGCCTCGCGGTATCAAAATTGGAAGCGATGGCTCCGGCGGTCATGGACTTTGCGGCCACCAGCATCAGGATAGATCTTCTGGTAGGGTCTGCTATAGCCTGGAATACATCTCTTCTTAAATTCATTGTGTAGTTATTTGACTACAAATTTAAATGAAGTTATTTGACTACGCAAGTTTTTTTATAAATTATTGATTTTAAATGATAAAAGCTCTTGGATAGATGGTCCGAGAGCTTGTAAGGCAGATTAAAGTATGGAGCTTATACATTATCTCCCGCAGATCATGCAGATTGAACAGATGTATCCTATTGTAAACGTAAAGTTTTAAAATTGCTGCTGTTTATTTTAGGGTTGCAAAGAAGTGAAAAATGAACTGTCTGATGAAGGTATATGGATAGGTTTTCGGCGGCCGGAGGCCGCCGAAAACCTTCTGATAAAGGTTAAGTAAGTAATGTATTATTTTTTATCTTTCAAATAAATATCATCATACTCCATAATAAAATAATCGCTTTTGTTTGGATCCAGATCATAAAGGAGGCATTTATCATTAGAATATAAGAATATGATGTCAGGATGTTTTACTTTGAGCTGATCTTTAAGAACTCTGAAATTATATATATGTTGTTCACTTCCTGTATTTGTAATATTATTAAGACCGGAAAAGACAAGCGCCATAGTTGTTATATAAGCTATTTTACCATATTTCTGGATTAAAAATTTTTTCTGATAGTGATAACATATTACCAATGCAATGTTTAAGAATATATAAAATAAAAGTTGTAGAATGCTCGGGAAATTATTGGTCATGTAAAACAAATATGAATATAATAGTATTGCTATAATTGTGAATAGGAGTATTCCTATTTTGTGTTTTTTCTCAGGGAAATTTCTAAATATATAGTATAATAATAATCCTAATAACATTAATGGCATATTAAGCAAAACCAAAGTACCATCCAGAACAATCTGAGTTATTGAAAAGCATTTGCTTACAAGATTTGGGGAATGCATGCTTATCTGAACAATTTGTTTAATTATACCTAATAATGAAGGGACAATGATTAAAAAAGGCAAATATTCCTTAACAAATTGTAAAATTTTATCTTCTCCTAAAAAATTGAAAAAATCTTTCATGCGTTTGTTATTTTGAGTGGTGCGAATCTAAGCGAAAATAAAGATTTTTTTTAATTTGTTTTTCACTTAATTGTGATTAATTTTGTAGGTTTTGCCTGTTTGGTCTCAAATATTTATTCGATAATTTGTTTGTAATATAATGTTTTAATAATGGAGAGTCTCAAATCTTATGATGATGAATTTATATTTTGAGGGAGCTAAGGAAGGGTAAGTGAGCTCGGCCGCCGAAGGCGGCCGAGCCATATCTTTTAAGTTGAAAATTTTTATTTTATCTTTTTCATGGCGAATATTTGATTCTCTTTTTTGCCTTTTAAGACACCTGAAATCTCGGCAATTAGAGAATTCTTACTTATTTTTTTATAGGTAATGATTTGCGGAAAGTCATTCTGTTGGTTTTCAAATATAAGGGAGGTGGGACTTAAGCCGGGTGTTGAAACAAAATCAACAGGTATTTCATTATGCTGACCCTTTACGGATACCATATAATGTAGTTTTTTGTCTTTTTCTACCAGACGTACAAATTCAAACATGATGGTGTCTTTTTTATTCAGGTAGTAGCTTTTCCCCTGGAATTCGGTGTCGCTTTTTCGGGTCCAGGTTTCGTAGAGGCTTCCTTTGGGCGTTTTGGTTTCCCAGGTACCGATGAGCCAGTCCAGTTTTTGTAGTTCATTCTGTTGGATAGTCCAGGCAGAGAGAATCGCCAGTACGATGGCGGAGAGAATCAGTTTTGTTTTCATTGTCTTGATATTTTATTATGAAGACAAAGTTCAGCATATGATTAAGGCTAAAATTGTAAAAATGCGACAAGGTTAATCTGTTCCGAAAAAAAGGAAAGACATTTTCAGATGTTCACCGTAAAATTCTTTAGGCGTCAATCCTGTAAATTCTTTAAAATCCTTGATAAAATGGGCCTGATCATAATATTCAGATTCGTGTGCTAAGGCGGTAAGTGTTGTAAATTCTTTATTGAGTAAGAGTTTCAGGGTTGTTTGCAGTCTTATTGTTTTTGAAAGCTGTTTAGGACTTAAACCTATCGCAGAGGAAAACTTTCGCTCCAGCTGTCGACGGTTGATATTGGTCTGTTTGGACAGTTCACCGATTGAAATCTGACCATTAGCGGTAATTAGGGTATCTATCGTAGACCGTACAATTTTGTCAATGACATCAGCGTCCAGTTTTTTGAGCAAAAATTCTTCAACAATCTGTATTTTTTCTTCAGGCGTCTTGGTTTTCAGCATATTTTTCTCCAGTTCAATTCCATCTTCTCCGAAAAGTTGATCGAGCGGAATTGCTTTATCGTCCATTTCTTTAATGGGAATGGTAGCAAACGGAATAAAACCTTCATACTGAAAACGGACAGAGAACATCCCCGTAGTGCCTGTGGATTCTATAACCAATGGTTTGGTAAGCTGGCCAAAAACACAGCTTCTGGGCTGAACTACCGCCTGGCCGTCATCCATATATTGTTTGTAAAGATCACCATAATGAAAAATCATTTCCATACAACCGTCCGGAACAATGGTTTGCTGCTGAGGAACGTCTTCCTTAGGGCTTTCCAGGGTCCAATAGCACTTGATAAGAGCGGAGAGTTCAGGACTTGGTGGGAAGGTTTGATAGTTCATTGTTTAATCATTAATTTTTCATCAATTAGGTTCTTAAAACTACTAAATAAAATCGGAGGTAAGCATATTTTACAAAAAATCTCAAAATTGTGATTTATTTTATTAAACAAAACGCAGAGAATATAAAATCTCCACGCTTTGTTTGAATGAATTAACTATACTTTTTTCCGGATTGAAATCAATGTCTGCAAAACCACCGAAGTAGTGATCAGCGAAATTCCTATATAGAATGCCGGTCCGACTTCTTTGCTTTCTCCAAAAAATAAAAATGCTATAATGATCGCATAAACCGGTTCCAGATTGAACGTTAAATTCACGGTAAAGGCTGGAATTTTCTTTAAAACCTCTGCAAATGCAACATATAGCCCCACTGTACAAAAAAGTGCTAAAATGCCCAAATAGACAGTGTTTTTTAAGTCAGGTACTATGCTATCTGCCGGGAAAATGAGGAGATAAACGGGCAAAAATGCTCCGAGGCCTAAAGTTCCGCCCATCATCTGGTAAAAGTTGATGACTTTGGTATCAAAATGCCTCACCAGCCGGTTATTATAAACGGTGTAGAGTGCACCAAAAGCAGAGGAAATAACGCCTAAAATAATTCCAAGCTGATAAGAGGTATCAAAATGAAAGATCAGACTGACCCCAAACAAAGTAAAGGTACTGAGAAATAATTCTGAAATTTTAAATTTCTCTTGATCAATTATAGGTTTGAATACAGCGGTAAAAAAACTGGTCAGACAATAACAAACCACGCCGATTGAAATATTGGAGTATTTAATACTGGCGTAGAAAAAAAGCCAGTGAAGCGTGATGAGCAGCCCGGCTTTCATTATACGGACTTTTTCCCGGGAAGAAATGCTATAGGGGATTCTCAGCAGTTTTAAAATAACAAATAAAATGATGGCCGAAAAGAAAAGTTGGTACCACACCAGTAGTCCTTCGTTGAGAGATATGAGTTTTCCGAAAATGCCTGTAAAGCCGGCCAGGATCACGGCCAGATGCAATAATAAATATGATTTTTTCATTGATAATGAACTGTAAAGATTTGTAATATTATTTTTTATCAGAATCTGAAGCATTGCAATTTAAGCCGGTAAAAAAATTAACGGCATGAACATACTTCAAATAGAATTGAAAATATTAGAATCTAGGAGGAGGCAAACAGCTCGCGTGGTTCATATCTATTGTATTGAGATCAAATATAGGTAAAACAGACTAAAACGAAATGATTGGGGTGTTAAAAATTATGTAATTTAGTGCGGAAAGGAATTTTATTCAGATGATATGGAATTACGAAAGGAGATTGAGCCTGATTTTACGACTGCTGAAAAGCTTTATCCTGAGGTATTACGGCTTATTTTAGAATATACAGATTACTGTGATGAGCATGGAGATGAAGATCATTCAGCTTACCAAAAACTTGAGAAGACGCTGCATAAAATGACAGGGAAGGAGATGTCCGGATTTAATCTCTGGGAATGGTGGGAAGAGGATGGAGCAGAGAATCTCGCTTTTGATATAGCTTTACCGGAACCTTTCATGGTGGAAGGTATCACAAAAACTGAACTTTCGGAGATCGTAAAACGGCTTAAAACTTTTGATACACCTGACAGAGAAGGCTTTATAGCACAGTTTTACAGCCATGTATGCTTTGGAAATGGTTATTATCATCAGTTTTTGAAGCTGAATTTCAAAACATATCATATAAAGCTGTTCCAGAGAAATAAGGATAAAAACGGGAATTATTTTGAGTACAGTCAGGAAGAAACAACGGAAAAGTTGTGGAATGACGGAAAATATTAGTCTGATTTTAAACCTGTTATAATATCAATTTAACATAATGTATACGGGAATATTAGAAAAGCTCAATGTTTTAGGCGGCAATACTGATCATGTGAGTGCAGATAAAACCTTTGCAGAAAACTGGCAAAGCATCCAATTCAGCTCTTATCTGTATGATAAAGAATGGGATGTGTATGGGATTGATGCATTTTATGAAAAGAATAAACCGACATACATCGATCATCATGAAAAATTCTACGAAGATTTGGTTGAGCATTATTTTTCAGAACATGAGCAAACATATGGGCAGGATTTTTATAAAGACTGGCTGTTTACGCCGTTTAAAAAAAATTCAAAAGATGATGGTGAGCTTGACGGGTTTGTAGAAGAAGATGAACTCAGGAAAACCGTACAGGGAACAGAAATGGATTTTATTTGTATCATATATTCGTATGGATATCCGGATCATTATTTTGTATGCTTAACAGATCCGAATCCTATGAACCCAACGGTTTACAGTACGGACCATGAAGTGTATTTTCAGGAAATTGAAAACGAAAGAAGCCTGGATGACTTTCTGGACAGGTATATGACAAAGGAAGAGTTTGTGGATGTTGTCAAAGAGTATCTGGAAGAGAAATTCGGGAGATAGCAGATATTGAATGTTTTTAAGGTATGATGCTGTAATTTTATTTTGCCTATAATTTATATTATGTTAAATTGATTATTTGTTATGAATTGAATTGATTTGAGGAAGTCGATCTTATGTTTATTTAACGCTAGAGATTATTAGGTCAACTTTTTCAAACCATACTAATTGATAAACGTCTTTTTTTTCTATTTAGCTAACGTCTTTAATTCTTTATTTTCGGTATCATAATTGATTTTTTTTTACTGAATATTTAATAATAACTAAAAAATTTAATTAAAAACATTATTTCAATGTATTGTGTATTATTTTTTTTACTATTTTTGATCACTATCAAATTAATTTTTAAAATATGAAAAAAGTATTTTTTTTGTCTTTTTTATCTTCCCTATCGATGATTTCATGTTCATTAGAAGGTTCTGAAGAAAATAATCTGACGAGAAACCCATTAGAAGCACGCACTAACCAATCAATTCCTTCTAAAAATCAAGCAATTGATGACTTTAAAAAAGCATTGGTTAATGCAAATAACCCAACACTAATCAAAGAAGAAATTGAAACCAATTCTGGGAGCCAGGGATTTGGCCCTTCAAGAAAAAAAATCATATTAGAACCGGCAAAAATGGTTTTACTGTCAACAGGAATGTCTAAAGATAAAGTAAATGGCTTAGAAGATGATGCCATTATTTCACAAGCCTTTATTTCCATGTCAAATGAACAAAAACCATAATACATCACAGAAAATATGAGAAAAATTCTTCCACTGCTTTTAGTTCTTTTAGCTGTAATTATTAAAGCTCAGCAATACCCGTTAGTCGTTTATAATTTTAGCCCTGTTGCTGTTACGAAATTGAAAATTAAAGTCACAGATCCAACAACTTGGCGATATGATTGCCATCCGATTGCTTCTGGAGAAACATCAGGATTAATTCAACCCGGCACCACTGTTACTTATGATTTAATGAATACCAGTGCAACAAAAACACCACCAATAAATCAATGGGATATTATGTCACACTATATAGGTATTCCTGATGCCATATATAATGTAAGTGCCGGGGCAACCATACCAACTGCTATATCATCTATTATTAATTGGCAGAGTATTACAATCGTATTTGCCAATGGTGAAACAATTGATTTAGGAAGAGGCTGTACAGAGCCAGGTACACCTACATACAATTCGGGGGCCACTCCATCCGGTAGGATCGCTACTACTAATACTTTGGTTACACCCGCCCAACAAGTTCTTACGATATTCTAAGGATTTTTTATTCTAAATATAAAAGAAAATAACCCTACAATAAGCAATTGTAGGGTTATTTTTTAGGATGTAAACAAAGACTCCGAAGATTAATTTATATAAGTAACCGTTCGGTAAACCGATCTCTGAAACAACTTATTTCTTAACTATTTTACTAAAAGTTGTATCGCCTTTTAACAGGTAATTCCCTGATGGATATTCACTAAGATCAATGCTGTTTTTTCCTTTGCTTAAAGTCAAATTTTTAATAATTCTACCCGTGCTGTCATATAAATAAGCATTTTCGTTTTCAGCAGACTCCACAGTGATCACTCCTGTTGTCGGGTTAGGATAAGCCGGAGTTTTTAATGGCGTTGAAATTTCTCCAGTTGATAAACTTCCGTTGCAAGCGGAGTTATAGGTATCTCCAATAATATTAAACCCTTTGTTAACCAATTGAGCCCTTGCCATAATGGCTTGCGGTGTAGAATAAGTTAGCCCTGTTGCATCTATCGTTCCAGATACTATTCCTGAGCTGGCCCATGTAGGATTATTGATGAGAGCAATTAGAAATTTATTATAATTGGTGCATGATAAACCCGTATTTTTTAATCCGAAATAGATTGAATTATCAAGAAAGTTTTGAAGCTTAATGTTCCAGGTAGAAATATCCTGATTAAAATTCAAAGCACCATTAAACATATTAAATCCAATAGAAATATTAACTTTACTCACATCCCAGTTTCCAATAGGTTGATTAAAGGATTTAGCATTGGTAAACATTTGCTCAAAATCTTTTACATTACCCGTATTCCAATTATTAAGGGGTTGATTAAAGGATGTAGCATTAGAGAATACATAGCGAAAATTAGTAGCATTTGATGTATTCCATGAATTTAATGGCTGGTTGAAAGCCACTGCAAACGTAAACATTGAAGAGAAATTGGTTCCGGACCCCGTATTCCAGTTAGAGATATTTTGATTAAAAGAAGATGCCAACGAAAACATATCACTAAAGTTGGTTACATTAGCCGTATTCCAGGTTCCGATATTTTGATTAAATAATGTTGCTCTGCTAAACATACCGCTCATGTTAGTAATACTACTTGTATTCCAATTAGAAAATGAATTATTGCCAATCAGAGATGGACAATAGATGAACATTTCAGATAAGTTATTAATTTGTGTCAGATTGGGGGCATCTGTAGCAGTTACGTCAAGGTTCGGACATTTCGCAAATCCTCTATTGAATTGCTCAAGCCAAATAATGTTTCCCCATTGACTCACTTCGATAAGTTCCGGATTTTCAGTGATTGAGTTGACGTTAGCCTTAAACCCATAAAATAATCCACTGCCATTGGATACCTTCACTTTGTAGGTGGCTTGGAGAGGGTTTGCATTTAAAGAGGTTCCAAAAGGAATGACAGTAGGACTGCTACTGCTGGATGTGACAGAATTAAGAACTCCACTATGTTGAGGATATCCTACTTCTTCCCAGTTAATGGTATAACTGGTTCCGGTTCCACCAAAAGATATGGCATTATCGATGGTACCGGTTACATTGGGTTTCCACAAAGTAATAAATTCAGTCTGTGCATAAGAACTGAAAAATAAAAATAAGAAAATGGTAATTAGTTGTTTTTTATACATAATTTAAAAAATTTCACAAAAATAAGAGTTATTTCACAAAAAAAAAGAAAGTACGGTTAATTTAAAATGAATTATTTTCCTTTCCTGACTGGTGGATTGCTATCACTACCCTCCTGCTTTATCATAAAGATTGTTGGAATTAAAAACTTCACATGCTGGATTTTCATAATCATAATTTTTAAGGTTAAAATTTCGTTGGGTAAGACAATAATTTCCCGGGATTCTTGATCTTATCTCTGATACAAAGATATAGACGCACAGCGACAGAACATGTCGTAATATAATTTTATGACGATATTATTTTGTATGTTTTTCTTTATGAGATTTGACCGGAATGTAATGAATAAACCGGTTTTTTCTGAGTAAGCTGAACGTCAAAAATGGACAAAAATAAAATTACAATAGGTGTTTGTTAATATAAAATAGCACCTGTCATTTCTGAAGGTGCTGTTTTATAATCGTTATAAGAAATAGATTTATTGTTTCTGAATTTTTAAAATTTGTGATACAGAACCGTTTTCTTTAATCTTCAGGTAATAGAATCCCGTCGCGAGGCCGGTAATATCAATCTGCATTTGTTTTCCTTGATAATGCGATTGCTTTATGAGTTTTCCACTCATATCTACCAGATCAATCTCTGCGATCCCCCTATTCGATTTGTGTTGTATGGTGATGGTATGATTGGCAGGAACGGGACTTACCGTCCAATTATTTTTTAAATTATTGGTTTCCTTTGTATCTAAATTAGTGGGTGTAGGATCATATATTTCGTAAATTTTATCGATCTTGTTGTTCACATTATTTGAGTTACTCGTGCTAAAATAAATTTTTCCGTTAGGTGCTGCCAACACATCCCTTATTCTTCCAAAACTTACCTGAGGTATATCTACTTCTGAAATGATACTGCTTTGATTAGCATTGAATGTGAGCACATATATAGCCTGATTTTTCAATGAAGCCAGGAGCAGTTTATTTTGCCATTGAGGGAAGAGCGAATGGGTGTAAAATTCAATACCGCATACAGCAATCGTTGGGGTCCAGGATTTAGCAGGTTCATAAACATTGTTGGCGTTGCAAAAAGTGATCTCCCCCGGTAAATTGCAATAGCCTTCAACATTGGGCCAGCCATAGTTCCTGCCAGCTTCTATGATGTTGATCTCGTCATCGTTACTGGGACCGTGTTCACTGCTGACAAGTTTATTGCCCATCATAGTTAGCCCTTGCGGATTACGATGACCATAACTCCATACTGCAGAGCCAGGTATGGGATTGCCGGCAGGGATAGTACCGTCAAGATTATAGCGGAGAATTTTACCGTTCAGTGATGATGTATTTTGAGGAAGAGTTTGATCTGCTGCATCGCCTGTAGTCATATACAGCATATTATTGCTGATGAGCAAACGGCTGCCATTATGGATGACAGCGGCATCTATAAAATCTACGATTAATCTTTTATAAGTAAGTGCATCTGTAGTTGGGTTATATTCATACACCACTAATTTTTCCCGATAGTCATTCCCGTTTGCCAAATAATTGTAAGAGCAGAATACTTCAGGTGTATTAGGGAAATCAGGATGTAGGGCCAAACCAAGCATTCCCCCTTCGCCGTTATTGATGGACACGTTTTGTTCAAGGATAAGTTGCTTTATTTCACCGGTCACCGGGTTGAGTCTCGAAATAGCACCATGTCTTTGTGTAAACCAGATATTGCCATCCGGTGCACTAACCATTTCCCAGGGAATGTATAATCCGTTTTTAACTTCTCTTATGGAATAATCGTTTGTTTGTGCAAAAAGTTGAACATTAATCAATGCAGCAATAGCGAGAGTGTAAATTTTCATCATAATTTTAATATTGAGTATTCAAATTTAGAAAAAAAAGTATACAAACAAGATTCTTTTTATTTATTTAAATGCTGGTTTATAGATTGTTATATGGTTTATCCTAAAGTTTTGTTGAAAGCATTAATTTTAAATTATAAAAAATTTATTCTCTTGTATTTAATTCACACATTTTCGGTTTTTATTTTAATTTAATTTTTTTTCTTGAAGCCGGGATTTGAATCTAAACTTCTTAATCTTCATAGATTTGCATAAAAAAACCGCCCTTTTCAGGGCGGTATACTTTTTTAATTTTAATGGCTTGGCTTAGCAAGTAGATCCACATGAAAGGACCTGGATGTGTACAACGCCGTTTACAACGCACTGTACCTGGCATAATGTATTCCCTACAAGAACACCTACACCGTTTACAGCACCTCCTACTGTATTGGTAACGCCACCTACAACGCCACCTACGATAGTACCTACACCACCTACAACTCCGCCAACTACTCCACCTAGTCCTCCGATAACACCTCCGATGTTATCAAAGATTCCGTCACCTGAAATAGTTTTCAATTCGTTTCTGTTCAATTTTTTAAAATTTTTCATGAGTATAATTTTATATTGTTATTACATCACTAAGATAAGAATAATTACAATATGTTTATATTATTTCGAAAAAAATAATTAAATATATTTATAAATTAATATTTGATTAATATAAACGATATTTAATGAATATATCATTATTTGAATTATCTTTCTTATTTTCATGAAAATGAACAATTTACAGGGGATATTTATGAAATTAAATTTTTCCCCTGAATTTTAAACTTTTATTGATCCCTTACATTCATGCTTATTTCTATTAAAAATAAAAATGAAATTGCGTCACCAATTCTTTATTCTACTTCTTTAAAATTCAACAACCTGAAAAATTCATCCCAGCCCTACTTGATTCTTTTGAATTGTGTTTTTGTTAAAAAATGTTATTTATTTTTTGTATATTTACGGAAATGTCTATTAATACTTTATAAAATAAGTTGTAAACATTCATAATTTTTAAATAATATAAAATGAATAATGTTTACCCAAACGATAACAATGGGCATAGTATCGGCAATATTCCGGTGAAATCTGTCAATATTGCGTACCTGATCCTGGTACATCGTTTACCCGATCAATTCAAACGACTTTTCGAGGCCATCTACGATCCTTCCAATTTTTATCTTATTCACATCGATAAAAAAGCCCATGAGGAAATTGGTGAAGAGGTAGGTGTCTTTTTGCAAAAATATCCGAATGTGCATATTCTTAAGAGTAAAAATGTTGTTTGGGGAGGTTACAGCATGGTTCAGGCTGAACTGGATGGAATGAAATATCTTTTGGAGATGAAGATGAAATGGGACTACTTTATCAATTTAAGTGGTCAGGATTATCCTTTAAAATCACAGGAAATCATCAAAGATTTTCTTTCAAAGAACAATGGGAAGAGTTACATAAAAATTGCTGATCAGGAAAAAAGCAGACCTGAAACCATGAACAGGATCGAAAACTACTTTGAAGAATCCGAAGATAAAATGTCTGAGAAAACGCATGCGAGAGGTTTTATGAAAGATGTCATTCCTTATATTGGCGGACAGTGGATGATCCTTACCAGAAGCTGTTGTGAATTTATCTGCAACAGTACCGAAGTGAAAAAGTTTGAAGACTATTACCTGAATACCTTGATTGCAGATGAGTCATTTTTCCAGACTGTTCTGATGAATACTTCTTTCGACGGTATTCTGGTAGATGACGACAAAAGAGCCATCATCTGGATTCCTGACGGTGATATTAAATTACGCCCCAAAACGTTCACTGAGACGGATCTGGATTTTCTGCAAACCGGCAATCACCTCTTTGCACGAAAGTTTGATGACCATGTAGACAATCAAATTATTGACTCGATTAAAATTCAATACGACGAACCTTTTGAAACCCTGATCAAAGTGAATGATATAAAAAGTATTACCAACAATTTAAACCACCTCAATTAGAAATTATTGAATTGAATCCTTGAAAGAGGTTTCAATATCTATAGGTACCCTGGCTCAATCGGTCAGGGTTTTTATTTGCAGAAAATTGGGGAAGATTTTTTCCGGTCATCTGGGCCATCTTGTTTTATAAAACTGGGTGACTAAAGTGGCTCAGAGTCTTCCTAATTTTGTGCTCAGAAAAACAAGATTTATGGAAGTGAAATCACTTGAAATATTAAGAACAGTAATTGAGCAGTTCCTTTTGTCGGATTGAAATATTTTTTATTTGTTAACTTTGCCGTTTCTAAATAATTATTTAACCGTAAATAAAAGACTATGTCTATAACCAATGAACAGGAGTTGGCAGGAATGCAGAAAGCGAGTGAAGCTGTGGCCTATACTTTAAAAGAAATGATTCAGTACGCTAAACCCGGCATGACCACGAAAGACCTTGATGAATATGGAGCGAAGATTCTCTCTGATTTTGGGGCGAAATCTGCGCCGCATCTTACCTACGGATTTCCCGGCTGGACCTGCATCAGTGTAGACAATGAGTTCTGCCACGGTATTCCTACTGACAAAAGAGTTTTAAAGGAAGGAGATCTCATCAATATTGATGTTTCTGCAGAACTCGACGGGTACTGGTCTGATAACGGCGGTTCTTTTGTGATCGGGAAAGATATTCATCAGCACCAGAAACTTGTGAATGCTTCCAAAGAAATTTTACAGAAAGCCATCAACAATATAAAAGGCGGCGTAAAAATAGCAGACATAGGATTTCTCATGGAAACCGAAGCTAAAAAAAGAGGGTTTAAAGTCATCAGAAACCTGGCCGGGCATGGCATCGGAAGAAGCCTGCACGAACAGCCGGATGAACTGATGAATTACAGAAACCGATATGACTCCAGAAGGTTTAAAAAGAATTCCGTGGTGGCCATTGAGACTTTTATCTCTACATCCTCCAATATTGCAGTAGAACTGAATGACGGCTGGACGATGGTAGGCAACAAAGGCGGCTATATGGCACAGCACGAACATACCATTGTTGTAACCGATGGGAAACCTATCATTTTAACTGAAATGAATGAGATCTTGAACTAGAGATTGGAAGCAGGAAGAAGGATGATGGAAGTTTTTATCAGACCTTTCATTGACTTGACTCTCTTCATTTTTTACTATAAAACAAAAGCATCTGTACATTTTACAGATGCTTTTTTATGTTGGATAATCCGGTTTTATTTATTTTCTAATTCAACGGTGTATTGTTTTGGAGAGTATTTAGTCAGAGAACCTGTTGCAGCATCAATTCCTACACCGATGGCTCCACCAAGAAGAATATTCAGCAGGGTTACTGCATTAAAGTTTTTCACCAGCTTCACCTCCTTCGTATTATATCCTTCTTTTTAAAAGGTAACAGTCTGTTTGCTCAGCGACCTTGAAATATCAGCCGTACACGGTGTTGTACATTTTTCTACACCTTTATGGAATACTTTGGCTCCTTCTGGCGATGATGTAAATGATATTGAATCTTTAGTTCCTGTAAAAATACTTGCACATGAAGTGGTTGAAAGGATAAGACCAAAAGACAATACAGTCAATAATTTTTTTCTCATAGATTTTAACGTTAATAGCGATGAACAGATATTTTTATCTATTTCTTTTAGCTTATTTTACCGCGGCGCGAACTTACAAAAAAATAATATTAAAGAAAAGGAGAATGAGCGAATGGCTTGATTTTAGATTAGAAATAACTAATTATTATTGTCAATATTCATCAAAATTATGGATTTATGGAAAATTTTAAAAAAATAATTTTGAAAATTCTAAAATGGACAGGAATTTCAATAGCAGCTATTTTATTTTTAATGTTTATCATTCCCATACTTTTTCCGGGGACGATTTCTCAGCAGGTAAAAATATTTGCGAATCAACATCTTGCGGGAAAACTCGATTATAAAAAAACGCATCTCACGTTCTTCCGGCACTTCCCTTCTCTTACGGTTTCTGTGGATAACCTCGTTTTACAGGGCTCAAAACCTTTTCAGAACGACACTTTACTGACGGCCAAAGAAGTCGCAGTGGGAATCAATCTTAAAAATCTGATTTTCAACCGTGAAGTGAAAATTGATGAAATTTATGTCACCGATGCCAATGCCAATGTTTTTGTCAACAGCAAAGGAGAAGCGAATTACAATGTTTACGTCTCCAAACCTTCCGGAAAACCTAAAGATACTACAGAAACGGGAGCTTCAATAAAATTGGATCTGATCAGGTTTAAAAACTGGAATATTAAATATAATGACCATTCTGCAAGGGTTTTAGTAGATGCCAAAGGGCTGAATTATACAGGGAAAGGCGGATTGAGTGAGGATATTTTTGATCTTCAGACCAATCTTGATATTGATAAAGTGGATTTCAGTCTGAACAGAATTTATTACGCCAAACAAAAAACCTTACATGCTGACCTGATTACCCGAATTAACACCAATGCCTTAACTTTTGTATTAAAAAAGAATGAGTTGAGGATTAATGATCTCCCTTTGAAATTCATCGGTTTTATAAGCATTCTTAAGGATGGATATAATATGGATATTAAGGCGGCTTCGGAAAAAACAACGATCCGTGAAATGATCTCTGTGCTGCCTCCGCAATATCTCGACTGGGCCAAAGACACTAAAATAGAAGGTAACAGTGATCTGTATTTTCATATCAAAGGCAGATTCAGTGAACCAAAAAGTATGAAACCGAGAGTCAAAGTACGCCTTTTGGTTAAAAATGGCTTTGTTGCTAATGGAAAAGCACCTGTTCCGATGAATAATCTGAATATGGATTTGAATGTGGATTTACCATCATTAGATACCGATCAGCTTGCTATAGACTTAAAAAGACTGAGCTTTGATCTGGGACCGAATAATAATTTCCGCGCTTATGTAAAAACCAAAGGCCTGAATGAAATGCAGGTAGATGCCAATATCAAAGGGGCTGTAGACCTTAAGACGTTGAGCCGTGCTTTAGGACTGAAAGATATTGATATCCGGGGATTGATGGATACCAATATTAAAGCCAATGGAATTTTCAGTCTTGATAAAAAGCTGTTCCCGAAAACCAATGGCTACCTGAATCTTAAAAACGGTCTGATCAAAACAAAATACTATCCCAACCCTATCCAGAATATCAATGTGGTAGCGAATATGATCAATACCGACGGGACTTTCAAAAGCCTCGGCGTAAAACTGGACCCTTTCAGCTTTGATTTTGAAGGAAATCCTGTTTTTGTGAATGCCGATCTCCAAAACTTTGAAGATTTGCTGTATAAAGTCCGCGCAAAAGGCGTATTGAATATCGGAAGAATTTATAAAGTTTTTGCGAAAAAAGGATTTGACATCAGTGGATTGATTATGGCTGACCTTTCCCTCAATGGCCGCCAGAGTTATGCCACAACAGGCCAGTACAGCAAACTTGACAACAAAGGAACTTTAATTTTAAAGAACATTAAAGCCACGACAGAATACCTTCCAAAATCATTTTTTATCAGAGAAGGAAATTTCCAGTTTGAAAATGAAAAAATGTGGTTCAGAAAATTCCTGGCCACCTACGGAAAATCTGATTTTGCCCTGAATGGTTATCTTCTTAATACCATCAATTATTTTATCGAAAGAAAAGGAACGCTTCACGGGAAGTTTACCTTGAATTCCAATTACATTCTGATCGATGAATTTATGGCGCTTAAAAATGGCGATAATACCGATACATCTATCGAAGTGGAGTACGCAAAAGTAGAAAACCCGAAAAGCAGCGGCGTGGTCATCATCCCTAAAAACCTGGATGTTTCTCTGGAAGCCAATGCGCAAAAGGTTGAATTTAAAGGACTAACACTTAATCATCTGAAAGGAAATGCTTCTGTGAATAAAGGCGAGGTTTATCTTAAAAATACCTCGTTTGACATTATCGGAAGCCGCATGAATATTGATGCCCGTTATCAGAACGAATCTCCACTGACGGCTAATTATGATGTAGCCCTTAAAGTTCAGGATTTTGATGTTCAGCGGGCTTACAAAGAAATTGATATGGTGCGTGAAATGGCCACTGCAGCCAAAGATGTCAAAGGAATCGTATCCCTGGATTATAAACTGAAAGGTGATTTTGATAAAAATATGAGCCCGATTTACCCTTCACTTGAAGGTGGCGGAACGGTTAATCTACGGGATGTAGAAGTGAAAAACCTGAAAATGCTTTCTGCTGTCGGGGATAATATCGGGGCAAAGGCTTTTGACAATCCGGATATGAAAGGCGTAACGATTGAAACCAATATCAAAAACAACCTGATCCATGTAGATAAATTCACCTTTAAAGTTTCCGTTCTGAGACCGTCCATCAGCGGAACGACAAGTTTCAACGGATTATTGGACTTAAGAGTAAGAGTAGGTCTTCCTCCCGGTGGCTGGATTGGCTTCCCAATTGTTGTTACGGGAACTCACAGCAAACCGAAAATCAAGATTTTCAGTAAAACCGGGCAGGGAATTGTAGATGCTCTATATAATCAGAAATCAAATAAAGTGATCCGTGAAGAAAGACGGGCCGAGAAAAAAACAAGAAGGCAACAGCGGAAAGAAAAAGAAGCTCAGGAAGAGCGGGCTAAAAAAGCAGAAAAGCAGATCAACAAAGATCTTAAGGAAAAATAAAAAGAAAGACTGTCCGGTGTGGCAGTCTTTATTTTATTGGAATTTCTGTCTTGGCAGACCAATCTCATGCGCCTGTGGATAAGGCTTTCTGGAGGTCATACTCACATCTTCTTTAATCTGCCGGTGAATATCATACTGTTTATCTTTATCATACGCATACCTCGGATCAGGGATCATCTGCATTTTTGCCATCTTATGAATGGTGACGGTCGGGAAATGATAATCCACTTCTACAGTTCCCAGCAGCAGATAACATCCGCCACCCTGAAATGGATAGTCATTCAGGCTGTCCGGAAAATGAGCGGTATCAAAATAATCTCCGTTCACATCTGTCCATGTTCCAAAATACATGGTTCCCTTTTTAGTCGGGACATGTTTTCTGGAGATCAGATAGGCCAGCATTTTCACCTGCTTCTTATGGTAGATGACAAGATCTTTTACAAAAACGGACCCTCTGTACCGGGTTTGCAGCAGGTCAAACGGACTGCAGGAAACCGGAAATCCTATGATCTCGATTTCATCAAAAGCATCCTCAAAATGTTCCCGTTTCAGTTGTGGCAGCTTATATTCCTGGACAGGTTCCTCGATCAGCATCAGTCCTCTGTTTTCAGGCTTAAAATTGATCAGCAGCAATCGGGCTTCTACCAAAAGTTCATTCTTCGGTTTTCCTGTAAAACGGAATGCTCCGATAAAAATAAGGGTCTGTATGGTTTCAATACCCACGGGAACACGACGGATAAAATCCTCCAACGATTTATAATTTCCGTTTTTCTCCCTTTCTTCAGCAATTCCGTGGGCTAATCTGGTCTCCAGACCCTGCAGAAGCATAAAACCAAGGTAAATGTCCTTTCCTCTCAATACCGTCTGAAAACCACTGGTATTAACGCAGGGAGTCTGAACAGATGCCCCGGACATTCTGGCCTCATGAATATACACCTCAGTCCGGTAGAATCCCCCCTGATTATTAATAACCGAAACCATGAATTCCAGCGGATAATAGACTTTCAGATAAAGACTCTGATAGCTTTCCACGGCATATGAAGCTGAGTGGGCCTTACAGAAAGAATAACCTGCAAATGACTCGATCTGCCGGTAAACTTCAGCGGAAAGATCTTCCGGGTGTCCCAGGTCCATGCAGGAATTGAAAAAGTTGGTTCTTACTTCCTGAAGTTTAGACAGTGAACGTCCTTTTCCACTCATGGCACGCCGTAAAATATCTCCATCAGCCAGTGACAGCCCGCCAAAATACTGCGCAATTTTGATCACATCTTCCTGATACACCATAATCCCGTAAGTCTCTCCCAGATGTTCTTTAAAAACATCATGGAAATACTCAAACCTGTCCGGATGATTATGCCGGAAAATATATTCACGCATCATTCCGCTTTGCGCTACTCCGGGTCTGATGATGGATGACGCGGCGACCAGTGTTCTGTAATTATCACATTTTAATCTTCTTAAAAGACCACGCATTGCAGGAGATTCGATATAGAAACAGCCTATCGTTTTTCCCTGAGCCAGATGTTCGTTGGCAACAGCTTCATCTTTAGAAATGCTTGTATCCCGGATATCCACGGTAATTCCTCTGGTTTCCTTGATTAATTTTACGGTATCATTAATGGTTCCCAGGCCTCTCTGGGAAAGGATATCAAACTTTTCCAGTCCTATGTCTTCCGCAGTATACATGTCAAACTGTACAATCGGAAATCCTTTCGGGGGCATTTCCAGTGCTGTAAAGTGAGTGATCGGTTCTTCAGAGATCAGGATCCCACAGGCGTGCATGCTCCTTTGGTTAGGGAATTTTTCCAGCAGTTTACCATATTTGGCAACCATATCCACTACCTTATTTCGGTCATAGGTTTCCACGGATTGGGTGGCGAGGTTATCAAGTTCTTCCTTAGGCAGTCCAAAAGCTTTTCCCACTTCCCGGAATATCGATCTGTATTTAAATTCTACATTGGTTCCGCAGAAAGCCACATGATCTTTACCATAGCGGTCAACGATATACTGCAGCATCGCATCCCTCTCCTGCCAGCTCCAGTCGACATCAAAGTCAGGAGGTCTGAGGCGGTTAAGGTTCAGAAAACGTTCAAAATAAAGATCCAGTTCCAAAGGACAGATATCTGTAATTCCCAGGCAGTAGCTTACCATACTGTTGGCTCCGCTTCCCCGCCCTACATGCATAAATCCCATCCTGTTGCTGTATCGCACAATATCCCAGGTGATCAGAAAGTAAGAGGAGAAATTAAGTTCGTCGATCACTTTGAGTTCCTTTTCTACTCTTTTGCCTGCTTCCTCATGCCCCAGACCGTATCGTTTTTTCAGTCCTAAATAAGCAAGTCTGCTCAGGAATTTCAGGTCACTTTCCTTGGATTTTGTAAAATGAAGTTTGTTTCTGACTTTTTTAAAATCAAATTCAAAACTGCAGCTGCTGAAAATATGTTTTGTATTTTGAATGATTTCCTGATATCTCTGAAACGCGTCAAGAATGTTTTTTTCAGCCCTCAGATATTCAGATTTCCTGCATATATCTGTTTCTTCAAGTTTGCTGAGCAGCGTATTGTTATCGATAGCTCTGAGAATTCGGTGAAGGTGGTATTCCTGTTTGGTACTGAAGGTGACAGGCTGAAGAACAACCATTTTGGAGATCATCTTCTGAAGTTCTGGGCGGATAAGAAGCGTAAGTTCCTCTTCCCGGATGCCAATAAACTCGTGGTCTTTCAGTATTTCCGGCATGTTTTCAATCGGATAAATCACGAACACATTCTCAAATTCCGGAGCTGTTTCATGCAAATCCTTACCGTCACAATGATGATCTGTGATCATTTTATTCACTTCTCCTATGCCACTGAACTCTTTGGCCACTGCAATATAGAGAAGCCTGCCCTCTTTCCTGATCTCAACACCGGCAACAGGTTGAATTCCCTGTTCTTCGCATTCCTTTTTAAACTCATAAATACCGGTAACCGTATTGATATCCGTAAGCACGAGTTCCCTGATGCCCAATGAATGCGCCTTGGCAACCAGTTCTTTCACGGATAAAGTTCCGTAACGGAGGCTGTGATAGGAATGACAGTTGAGAAACATAATCTGGGTTTTATTGATTTTTATTTTCCGAAATCGAACCCGGAAGCTCTGCCTACCGCATGGGATCCAAAGCGGTTTTTGAGATCATCCATGGCCTGATAAAGACTCATCTGTTCTTCGGTATCTTCAAAAAGATTCATCTGATGGCTGCCATGAACCAGTCCGGTAAAACGCAATCCTACCAGACGGAGTCTCATTCTTCTGGTATATGCTTTGTTAAACAGGTCCAAAGCAACCCTTGACAAAGTGTGATCCGCAGAAGTATATGCCACTCTGGACTGTTTGGTTTCCGTATCAAAATTAGCATAGCGGATCTTCACGGCCACGGTGGATGTCAGCCATTTTTCTTTTCTAAGCTGATAGGTCAGCTGCTCAACCATTCCGGAGATCAGCCGTCTGAGCTCAGGAATATCCATCGTGTCTGAAGTAAAAGTTCTTTCTGTAGATATTGATTTTCTTTCGGAATAAGGGATCACGGGATTTTCATCGATTCCGTTTGCTTTTTTCCACAGTTCACTACCGTTTTGTCCAATCATCTGCTGAAGAACTAATACCGGCATTTCAGATAAGGTCTGGATGGTGCGGATTCCTACCCGGGAAAGCAGATGAAAGGTTTTGTCTCCTACCATCGGGATTTTTTTTATGGACAGAGGATCCAGAAAAGGTTTGACTTCCTGAAGTTTGATTTCCATTTTTCCGGGTTTGGCTTCTCCCGTTCCGATTTTGGAAACCGTTTTATTCGTAGACAGGGCAAAACTTATCGGAAGTCCTGTTTCTCTGGTGACGGCAGCAGCGATCTCATCGGTCCATTTGTAGCAACCGAAAAACTTATCCATTCCGGAAAGATCCAGATAGAATTCGTCAATACTTGCTTTTTCCATTAAAGGCACCTTTTCCTGGATAATATCGGTTACAGTATGGGAAAGTCTGGAATACATTTCATGATCTCCACGAACGACTTTTGCATCCGGACAAAGCCTGAGTGCCATCCTGATCGGCATGGCAGAACGTACCCCGAAATGACGTGCTTCATAGGAACATGAAGCCACAACGCCCCTGTCTCCACCTCCGATGATCAGGGGGATTCCGTTAAATTTAGAATTGACAAGACGCTCACAGGATACAAAAAATGTATCCAGGTCCATATGTACAATCGCACGTTCCATGATACAAAATTAGATATGTTTTGAATCAAACTTTGTATTTTAAATGATATATTTTGTATCAATATTTATTTTTTGAGGGATCATAGGGGTTTCCCTTCCTTTGAAAAGAAGATCAGAGAAGTTTCAAAAAAATCTGCGAAATCTGTCAGAAATCAATTAATGGAAAATCAAAAAATAACGTTAAAATGATGAGATGAATGATCCTAAGTTTTTTTTGATGAAATTATTTTAAAATAAAGTTCCGGAAGTGTTTAATTTTCAGGATTAACCGTGGAATAGATGAGTTTATTTGATGAATAGGGGAATGTTTTGAATCAAAATTTGTACTTTTGTTGATATATTTTGTATCAATGTCAATTTTTTCAAATAATATCCGTTTTTTGAGAGGCAAGAGAAGCCTTTCCCAACAGGCTGTAGCCACTGAACTGGTGATTTCCCGCGTACGCTATTCCAAATATGAGAACGGAGTATCTGAACCGCCTATCGAGCTGCTTGTCAAAATGTCCAAATATTTTCACGTCAGCATCGACCTGCTGGTCTCTGTAGATATCCGCAAATACCCGATGGAAGAAATGCTGAAACTTCCTGATAACAGAATTGTCCTGCCGGTAGCTGTAGATCACCTTGGAAATGATACCATTGAGATCATTCCTCAAAAAGCATCCATGGGATACCTTGAGGGATACAGTGACATCGGCTACATCGAAAGTCTTCAGAGAATTGCTCTTCCCTTCCTTACGAACGGCAAATATAGGGCTTTTCCTGCAGATGGAGACTCTATGCCACCATTCAGAAACGGTTCGTATATCGTAGGAAAATATGTAGAAGGGATCAGTGAACTGAAACCGGGGAAAACCTATGTCTTCATTACATTAAATGATGGAATTACCTATAAACGTTTTAAAGAAACAAAAGGGAACTCCGTTTGTGTAAGTGCTGATAATTCTTTTTATGAACCTTATGACATTCCGTTTAACGAGATTGTAGAGATCTGGCAGTATGCTTCAGGAATTTTCCCGGAAGACTTTGAACCGGGTGATTATGAAAGCTATAATTTTAAAGAAATGTTCCGCGAACTGAAACAGGATATCAAAGATCTGGACCGTAAAGTTTCAGGGCGCCGGAAGTCTTCATAACGTTAATACATACCATGCAATGGATCAGCTTAGTTTATTTGATTCAGAAGAATTTTTCCGGTTTCCGAAAGAGCTGCTGGAATATACAGATCATTTTTTGCCGGAACATGAAGCTTCTCAGCTGGAGGAGCTTCTGATCCGTACTGCTCCGTGGAAACAGAGAACCCAGAAAATGTATGATAAAATGGTTTTGACGCCCCGATTGACAGCCTGGTACGGAGACGAAAGCAAAACCTACAAACTGGGTGGAAATGATTTTAACGTTAATCCCTGGCTACCGGAACTGTTAGCTTTGAAACAGAAGATAGAGCAATCATCGAGATACCAGTTTAATTCTGTATTGTTGAATTTATACCGTGACGGGAATGATTCGGTTGCCTGGCATCAGGATAAAGACAGTGAACTGGGAACACGTCCGATCATTGCTTCTGTAAGTCTCGGACAGGTCAGGAATTTTGATTTCCGGAAAGCGGATGACCACCGGAATAAATACAGTTTACCACTTCAGCACGGTTCTCTGCTGATCATGAAAGGAGATCTTCAGCTGAATTGGGAACACCGCATTGCCAAGTCTGTACAACCTATGAAATCACGGATCAATCTTACATTCAGACTTGTTCATGAAATATCGTGATTCACCTGATCTTGAAATTATCTATTTTTCCAGCTGAATCCATACCGGCGCATGATCACTGCTTTTTGTCCACCCCCGGACATGACGGTCTACTCCACCCGACTTTAAGCTTGAATGCAGATAAGGACTCAGCAGGATATGATCCAGTCTTATCCCTGCATTTCTGTCATAGGCTTTGTATAAATAATCCCAAAAGGTGTAAACCGTTTCATCGGGATAGAGCGTACGGATAGAATCCAGCCAGCCTTTATTTTGCAGCTCTTTGTAAGCTTTTCTGACTTCTGTTCTGTATAATGCATCATTTTCCCAGCGTTCAGGTTTGTATACATCTATCGGTTCCGGAATCATATTGAAATCGCCGATGAGTATGGCAGGAAGCTCCATTTTGATTAATTCATTCGTTCGCTTTTTTAAACGCTTGATCCAGTCTAGTTTATAGTCAAATTTAGGCCCCGGATAAGGATTTCCATTGGGGATATACATACAGCATACCACCATCTGATCAATAATAGCTTCAATATAACGGCTCTGCAGATCTTCCGGATCTCCGGGCAAACTATCCTGAACTTCAGTAATTTCAAGGTCTTTGGTAAGTATGGCTACCCCATTCCAGCTTTTCTGCCCCTTCCATAGGGCCTGATATCCTGCAGCATTGATTTCTTTCAGGGGAAAACGTTCCTGTGGCGCTTTTAATTCCTGAAGACAGACAATATCAGGACTGGCTTCTTTCAGCCATTGCAGGAGTACCGGAAGACGGCCATTGATCCCGTTCACATTATAGGTTGCTATTTTCATATTTTGAGGTGATTAAAAGACTGGTGATTTCTTTTCAGATGGCAATAATTATTCCATCCCATTGAGGAAAAGCAAGGTATTTTTAATGAATTATTCTTCACTCAGTTAAGAGCCGGATTCATGTTGGCATAGTTTATTCATTAGCTTAAAAAATAAAACATTGTCCCATGTTAAGTAAAAACTTCACCAAAGCAGAATTCATATTGAATAATGAAAATCAATATCAGCTGGAATACAGTAAAGACGAAATCGGCCAGGGATCAAATTTAACCGTTGAAAGGAAAAAGGAAGACGGGGAATTTGAAACCGTACAGGCCATGATCACCAGACTGAATGACCGGGTCTTTATAAAATGGAGCGAACCTTTTGACGGCAGACTTATTTTTGAAAACTAAAAAATATCTTATGAAATACAGCGAAGCCTTAACCTATAAAAAAGAAGCTTTACAAAAAGCGGATGAATCTGTACTGAAAAGCTATCATATTATTATTGTCCCTGCTGATACAGCTGAAAGTGCGAAATATATTGAAGCTTTTTCTAAAAATCCGGATGATTTTAAAGACAACAGCTGCAAAGAATACTGCTCGAATGACGAGTATGAGGTCGTTAGCTTCAATAAGGAGAACGAAAGCTAATCGTCTACGCATTCATATTTTTTAAATTATATAATTTACTGTTGTTCAAAACAACAGTACACCGGATACCACATCAGTACCCGAAACGGCATACTGGTCCTATAATTGCAGGTCATAAACACTAATCACTAAATTATAATTATTATGGCAACTAAAAAAACAGCACAAAAGACGGCGTCGAAAACTGTGACGAAGAAAACAGGGAAAACTCCGGCTAAAAAAGATGCTGCCAAACAGCTGAAAGACTTATTTGAGGATTCACTGAAAGATATTTACTGGGCAGAGAAAGCTCTTGTAAAAGCGCTTCCGAAAATGCATAAAAATGCTACAGATAAAAAACTGAAAACGGCTATTGAAAAGCATTTTAATGAAACTCAGGTTCATGTGAAAAGGCTGGAAGAATGTTTCGCTGCACTCGGAAAAAAGGCTCAGGCTAAAAAATGCGATGCGATGCAGGGACTACTGGATGAAGGAAAAGGCATTATGGAGGAAACCGAGCAGGGAGCTGTAAGAGATGCAGGGATCATTGCTGCTGCTCAAAAAGTTGAACATTACGAAATTGCCACCTATGGTTCATTAGCTGCTTACGCGAAAGTTCTTAATGAAAAAGATTGTCTTAAAAATCTTCTCGCTACTTTGACTGAAGAAAAGAAATGCGATCAGTTGTTAAGTAAAATAGCGGATACTGCGATTAACAGCAAAGCGAAATAATAAAGTAAGAAAGCTTGGAGCTGGAACAGAAAAGTTGTTAAAGTCAGAATGTCAGAATGTAGTTTTACTGTAAAGATTACTTCAACTTCTATAACGACAGTCAGAAATTACATATCCAACAAGTAACTTCCGGCATTTCTCTTCCAGCTTCCTGCCTTTTAATTGTTGAGATTGGAACTCTAATATGTACATAGAAATTATTAATTCAAACGGTCTATTTGTTTGTTGATTTTTATCCAGTTAATACGGTCTGCGACCTGAAGTTCCTTATCAAACTGCTGTTTCCAGTTCTTTCCCAGTTTTTTCTCAAGACTTTTAAAATATATCCCATTGGAACGGTCGTATTTCCTTTGTAGCCTGGTAATACTGTCGGTGACTTCACATCCGGTTTCTATCCGTTCATAACATAAATTCCATTTTTTTACCAGACTGTCGATGCCGCCATAGGCTCCTTCCGGAGGAAGTTCTCCCACCCGGATATCCTTCCAGCAAAGAGGTTCCGTTTTTTGTGTAGTTTTTTTTGCACCATCCGGAGTACAGGAAATGATAGAAAAAGGGATTGCAAATAATATTGCAGGAATACATTTCAAAAAGTTCCCCCGAGTTTTCAATCTTTTTCTATCGTTATTTGTTGTTGATATATTAAATGTTTCCATAACAGAAATTTAGATCGTTGTACATTATTGATCAGCTGATAAAATCCAGCAGGCGCTTTTTTGTAATAACCTGATTTCCCTGGAAAAACTCTTTGTCATCCAATCGTGCCAGTGATGCTGTAGATTGTGCGGAAAGCCAGGTGACAAATAAATCCCGCGTTTCAAAAATTCTCGGAGAATCAAAATCCCCGTCATATACTTCTCCGTATAAAAATTGCTGATCTTCATTTACTTTCATGCCCATTCCACAATAATCCCGATGACCGTAGGCCAGAATCTCACCGGTCTGTAGTTGATCTGCAACAAGATTGGCAAGCCTCTCTCCAAACGGACTGGTGTCCGGATCCGGGGTGTCTGAAAAATGATAATTGCCCATAAGTTCAAATTATTTTTAAATACCAATAAGGTATCTAAGATAAATCATTCAGGGTTGAAATTGATAATTTTAGATAAAAGTTTTTGTGCCTATCCTGTTTTTAAATGATCTTCCAAAACCTGAGTCCTCTGTAGGACTTTAAATACTTTGATAATAGATTTCAGATGTTTATTTTTGTTTAAGTTTAAAACTATGAATTTAAAGCTGCCTCTTTCCTATTACCTGAATCAGGATGTTATTTTTTTGGCCAAAGATCTTTTGGGAAAAGTACTTTTTACAGAAATAAATGGTGAAATAACGGCAGGTATTATTGTCGAAACCGAAGCCTATTTCGGTGTAGTAGATAAAGCTTCCCATGCTTACGGAGGCCGCCGTACGGAACGCACTGAAACGCTATACAGTCAAGGTGGTGTTTCCTATGTTTATTTATGCTATGGAATCCATCATCTCTTTAATGTGGTAACTTCTGTGGATGGCGAGCCGCATGCCGTTTTGGTACGCGCTGTTGAGCCTCTGATTGGGCAGGAAATCATGGAACTCAGAAGAAATATGCCGGCTGATAAAGCTGCTATTTCATCCGGTCCCGGTTCAGCAGCTAAGGCTTTAGGAATCGACCGTTCTTTTAACAAAAAAGATCTGACTGAAAATGAAATCTGGATTGAAGATCATGGGATCAGATATGGTTCCGAAGACATTATTGCAGGACCTCGCATTGGAGTTGCCTATGCACAGGAAGATGCATTGCTGCCTTGGCGGTTTTATGTCAGGGGAAATAAATACGTAAGCAAGCCCAGATCCTAGCTCCTCCTTCCCTTTTTTCCACGAAAAGTGACAGAATGGGCAAATAAATTAACCTATACCTGCGCCGCTTTCAACATCAGATAATGCAAATCCGTATTTTTAATAAAAGCCGGCAAAAGCTCTCTTCCCGGGCCATAAACCGCGACTTCAACATAATCTCCCGAATGATCCATACTGATCCAGCCGACAGAATTATGCTTCTTCTGAATATCTGAATAGGCCTTGAATGGCAGTTTTTTATAGTTGTAAAGTCCGGCTTCCTGCTTTTCCAGCCCTGAATAAAAGCTGAGCAAATGTTTGGCTTCGTCATCGGCAAGGCTTATTGCATTGGTTTCATAGATCCAGTCTTTCATTTTCTGAAGATTAAAATCCGGATGGATAGCATTCAGAATATATTCATTGGTGTATTGATAATTGGAGATGCTGTTAAAGTTTTTCGTGGCATCAGCACCGTAGATGGTTCCCGGATTGGCATTCCCGTGGTCTGTAGTGATAATGACGAGAGTATTTTCATCTTTCTCTGCAAAATCAATGGCTGTTTTTACGGCTTCGTCAAAGGCAAGCTGATCATGAATCAAAGCAGCAATATCATTGGCATGAGCTGCCCAATCTACTTTTCCGCCTTCGATCTGTAATACGAAACCTTCCTTATGATCTTTCATCTGATCAATGGCTGTTTGCGCCATTTCGGCAAGAGACGGCGTAGTCTGAAGTTCGGAAATATGAGCTCTGTCGATGGAATATGGCAAAGCTCCGGAATTGAAGACCCCTAAAATCTTCTTCCCTTTTTCTGTATTTTTAAGATCGGTTTTGTTTTTCAGAACCTGATAACCTTTCTGTTTGTAAAGGGCGTACACATCTTTTTGATCTTTCCTTTTTGAAGGGTTAAAAAATTCATCACCGCCGCCCATCATCACATCAAAACCTATTTCAGCATACATTTCCGCAATTTCACTTTCTGCATTTCTGCTGTCTGAATTCACACAGAAGCCCGCCGGCGTTGCATGGGTAATGGTTACAGTCGTTACACAACCCGTCTTTTTTCCTGCTTTTTTGAATTTTTGCCAGATGGGAAGATATTTTTCACCGTTGGCTCCAACATTCAGGACCCCGTTTTTCACCCGGAATCCGCCACCGAAAGAAGAACTGGCTGCAGCCGAATCCGTCACGACAGAACTGGCTGAAGCCGTATCCATAAGCGCCCGTGAAACTTTATTTTCATGATAGAGATTCATCCAGTTGCCGTTTTTACCCAAGATATTCTGGGAATAAAGATTGGCCATGGCCAAAGTTCCTGAGCTCATTCCGTCACTGACCATGAAAATAATATTCTTTGCCTTTTTCCCGGAATCCGGGATGTTTTTCCCATTATTAGCAAAGAAATCAACCGGGTTTAAAGTAAGAAGGCCTGACAGTAATGCTGAACCTTTTAAAAATTTACGTCTGTCCATGATCATACAATTTCGTAGAGAAAGTTAGAAAACTATTTTATTTATTGAATCAACGTTGCGTTAATTAATTATGAATTTTGAATTAAGGCTGGAAGCTGGAAGAGGGAGGATGGAAGTTATTGTTGAGCGATAATTTTAACAGTTTTCCGGTAATTAGAATCCTGTCCCTTTTAATTTCCTTATATCCAAAATCTAGTGTTTATGATTTTTAAAATTAATAATATGACCTGCAATTAATCCTGCTGCACCTGCATAAATCAAAGGGATATGAACTTCAAAGATAAAATCGGCCAAAACGGAAACAGAGATCAGAACAATGGAAGCCCAGAACAACAGTTTCAGCCATCGGCTGGTCATACGTCTGGTCACTCTGTAAACTACTACGGCACCAATAACAAGGAAAGCCAGATCGATATAAGGATTGTGCGATATTCCCAGGGGAATGATCATTAACAAAGGAAAAGCAATACAATGAATAAGACACAGAACTGCCGCAGAAATTCCAACTGCATCAAGAATTTTCGATTTCATAAACTAAAGGGATTTAAATTTCTTATTGTAATTCTATGGCAAAAGTAGAGATAAAAACTAAATAACGCAACTTTGTTGCAATTAATAATCAAAACAAATTAGCCCTATCCGGTTGAAACACTGCTTTTATCTTGCCATTAGTCTTGTTTGAACCCAATAAAAATGCTAATTTTATTTTCACAAAAGAAAACACCCAATATGCCCACCGAAGCTTCCCATAAGCTGATTCCGATGACGGATTTTGTCATCGAGTATTACTCCAACGAAGGATACGCCGATCTTCAGACCTTGAGCCTGATGAAAAACTATGCCCAATTTCTGAGAAAACCTTTAACGCTTGGAATGTTTGTTCCTGTAGATGCACAAGGAAATGCACTGAAAGAACCGAAAAATTATACCGCATGGAAATCCCTTGAACATAATGACGGGAAAAGAAATAATGCAACCGGATTTGAAGAGAATATTCAATACCAGAAGGCAGAGCAAAACTGTGTGTTTGAGGGCTTTACCGTAGCCTACAACGGATATTCTGTGGTAAGGATTGAAGCTTCCTATAACCCAAGTATTGAACTGTCCTTCAATAAAAGCGATCTGATGTCACCTGCATTTCCGGATGTGGAATCGCTTACTGTTTTCGATACTATTTTCCTGACGGCTAAAGCTTTAAAGACGATCGGGATCAAAAAATAAAACCCTACTCTTTTTCCTTTAGTATTTTTTCCAGTTCCGTGATAAAGCCGGCCTGTGCTATATTGATCCTTTTTTGCGCTTCTGCTGATTCAAACCATTCCCATTGGTCGACTTCCGGAATTTCAATCATTGCAGAGGATCTTGGAGGCCATTCTATTTCTACGGTATTGCTGTAAAGTCCTGAGGTTTCAATGTCTTTTTCTAACGCCCAGGCATAGACTGTTTTCCCGCCTTTCTGCTTAACAGGCTGCAACGGAATGAACTCTCCTTCCACGGATTGACCGGTTTCTTCTTTAAATTCAATAAGTGCACGTTCGAGTGGATCTTCATCGGGTGAGATTTCACCTTTCGGGATAGACCAGGCTCCTTCATCCTTATGCTTCCAAAAAGGACCTCCGGGATGCACCAGAAAGTAATATAAATGATTCTGATCTCTTTTAAACAATAAAATACCCGCACTTGTTTTCATTGTCTTAAAGATACATTATTTTAGAAGAAAAACTACTGATCAGACAGGTTTACCGCTTTTCCTGAATGCGGATGGAGCCGTATTTGTATAGCTTTTAAAGATTTTATTAAAATGACTGGCATCATTAAATCCAAGCTGATCTGCAATTTCATTAATATTATAATTGCTTTGTTTCAGAAGCTTTTCTGCCGCTTTTATTTTATGCTGCATGACATGCTGCTGTACGGAAAATCCAGTCTGCTTTTTAATGTAGATACTGATATAATTGGGTGAAAGCATGAATTCCCGCGCCAAATGCTCAAGCTTCATCTTGTCCGGATTCATTGCATTTACATTGATATAATACAGAATTCTTTCCGCCTGATTCAACCCCTGCGCAATTTGTTCCAAACCACCGCTGTTCATCGTATTCCTGATGAGAATAGTCATCATCGCTGAAAAAAGATCTGCGCACGTTTCTTTATGGTACAGATTTTTGTCCGTGAATTCATGGAGAAGGATTCGGGCAAGCTGCAAAATGTGTTCTCTGTCGGCCTTATTTTTAATCGCTGATTCATACACGAAAGAACGGTCTTCCATCAGCATTTGAACAACCTTGCTCAGTTCTTTTTTCTTATCGGTCTGCAGACTTTCCCAGATATGTTGCTCTGTGAACTTTATATAAATGAATGTGGTTTTGTTTTTTATAGAAAATTCGTGCGCATCACTCGGCCGAAGCAGAAAAACATCCCCTTTTTTATAGGTAAAAGTAACGCCGTTCAGATGATGTATTCCTTTGCCGCTTTCAATAACGATCAGTTCGTAGAAATTATGGTTGTGGTATTCAATGTCCCAAACCTCTTTCTCAATACTGAATACATTAAAAGAACTGAAATTCACAATACGTTTCATGAAACATGGATTTTTACAAATTTAGCATAAATTATTACAATAGAGATTATTCGTTTTTTGAACAATTTTGCGGAATAAACCATTAAAAATGAAATATTTAAAACAATCCGCCTTAGTTATTGCTTCCGCGATATTCATGGTTTCCTGCTTTGATCAAAATAAAAAAGATCGGGCGGAATCATCTGCTAAAACGGAAACAGCTTCTAAAAAACACTGGCCAAACGGTGCTCAGCTCGTTATTTCAGTATCCATGCAGTTTGAAACGGGTGGACAACCCGAAGGGGCAGAAAGTCCGTTCAGCGGAACTCCCCTTCCCAAAGGACAACCCGATCTGCCAGCAGAAAGCTGGTACCGGTACGGAGCCAATGAAGGAATCTACCGCATGCTGGATCTCTGGAAAAAGTATGACATTAAAGTAACTTCCCACGTTGTAGGAACCGCCGCTGAAAAATACCCCGATATTGCAAAAGCGATTGCCGCCGGAGGACATGAAATCGCAGCCCACGGAATTGCCTGGGACAACCAATGGAATAAAAACTATGCTGATGAACTTCGTTTTGTAAAAGATGGCGTAGATGCAGTGGAAAAAATTACCGGACAAAAAGCAGTAGGCTATAATTGTAACTGGCTCCGAAGAAGTCCGAATACCTTAAAAGTCCTGCAGGAACTGGGTTTTCTTTATCACATTGATGACCTAAGCCGTGATGAGCCTTTTATCACCAAAGTAAGTGGAAAAAACTTTGTTGTGATGCCTTACACGCTCCGAAATAATGATATTGTCAATATGGAAGGAAAAAACTGGAGTCCGGATCAGTTTCTTAACCAGCTAAAATTTGAATTTGACCGTTTGTATGAAGAAGGAGCTTCAAAGAGAAGAATGATGAGCATCAGTTTTCACGACAGAATTGGCGGAACACCTGCAATGGTCCATGCAATGGAAGAATTCATTAAATATACCAAGGAAAAGCAAGGCGTTGTTTTTATGCGTAAAGACGATATCGCAAAAATGGTGGTCACTGATCCGCAAACTCCCGTGGACAATAGTGAGGAGAAATATAATAACTAGGAAGGTTTGGGAGTATGAAGATGGAATATTGAGGTTCTGAAAGACGATCATGGTCTGACAGACCTTTGATAGAGATTATTTACGTTTAATCATTTGAAATACAAATATTAAATAATAAGACAAGTAGTGACTTTCGGCTTGTACAAACTTCCCTCTTCCATCTAAAAAAAATGAAACATTATGAATAAAAATATAGCCTATTTCCTGTTGCGTGCATCCATGGGTATAAATCTTTTGGGGCACGGTTTAGCCAGAATCCCTAAACTCTCTGTTTTTGCAGAAGGAATGACGAAAAGTTTTGAAAAAAGCTGGCTGCCACCGCCGCTTGTGCATCTGTTCAGTACAACTCTACCCTTCCTTGAATTTCTGATTGGGGCAATGCTTATCCTTGGTTTTAAGACCCGGATCGCCAATTGTGCAGGAGCCGTGCTCATCATTGCGCTGCTTTTCGGAAGCAGTACCATTGAAAACTGGGAAGCTATGGGAATACAGATGATTTATGCCTTATTCTTCTATATTCTGATCAGCAGACTGGAAGATAACCGCTATGCTTTAGATCGAAAATAAAGGTTTAAATAAAAAGGGGCAGATATTCATTTCTGTCCCTTCCATTTTTTTATTTATTCGGATTTAAAGCACTGTTATTTAGTGATTTAAAGACTTGTTGAAAATATAAAATAACCTGTCTAATTTTAAGTGATAAAACAATATAGGTACCACATTTTAATCTTTTAACCTATAAAGGCATAGAATGTGTATTAAATTAAGCAAATAACATTAAAAATTTAAAGTCATGAGAAATTTATTATGGTTAGTCGCTGTCATTTGTATTGTCGTTTGGCTTCTAGGAATGTTAAACATCGTGCCTGGTATAAGTACCGGATATTTAGTTCACGTTTTATTGGTTATTGCCATTATTGTAGTTCTTTACAATATCATTTCGGGTAAAAAACCACTTTAATCTATTATTGTAATCCTTAAAAATAACAGTAAACGGCAGGAAATAGCTTTTAATCAGATCATTGGAAACTGAAAATTATATCATTACATTTTATAAATTCACAGATTCCCACTTGCTTCTGGTAATTTCATAAATGAAATTGATCTGGGGACTTTCTCCAAAATAGGCTATTTCCTGCTCTGCTGTTTTCTCCCCGCCAATACGGCCTACCGCAATCTGAGAGCGGATGTTATGCGCGCCTACATGAAATCCCACCTTGGAAACAAATTGTAAAATATAACTCATCATCAGCGATTTCACCGAAGGATTGATCCCTGTTCCCCAATAATCTCTTGTGAAAAAAGTATAACCGATGAATATAATGTCTTCCTCTTCATGATAATCATAGAAACGGGTACTTCCGATGATCGTATTGGTCTCTTTATCTATAATTTTAAAAGCTCCCTTGCTTACCATTGCCCCTTCAAAGAACTTGTCAAATTCTTCTTTTTTCCAGCGGTTTTTCTGCGGATGCTGTTCCCATATTTTGGGATCGGAAGCTAAGGCGTACAGCACTTCGAAATCTTCTTTCTTCAAAGGCATAAGACGCACTTTTTCATTTTCTAAAATAGGTTGAATATTGAAATTCATCATATAAATTTTACGGGTTTAACTTGTACAAAATTAAACCAGTATTGGAGGTCACAAATAGTCCATTATGAATAAAATGAATAGACCAATTTAAGACCAATTGCAAAACTTGAGATGCAGATTTTTGCGTCCTAATCTGTTATACCATTATAATCTGCTAAAAAAATTCAAACCATTAAGATTGTGTTAAGCTTTTAAGAATATTAGGTTTTAGCTTCGCTTCAAGACGTATAGCTTATCTTAACTAACCTTACATTCTTCATTGATTTTAATGTTTAAAAAGTGTGAAATGAGAATCTGTTCCTTCAGCTAAATCTGTGAGAATGCATCAATACAAAAATTCTACAAAGGTTTTAAGACTGGGCCTAATTTTATTTTACAAGACTTCCTTCAAAATAGCTACACTCCTTTCCAGTTCTTCAAGAGACGGTGATGCAAATCCTAATCTTAAGGCATTTTCATCAAATTGAGGATATCGGTGAGCTTTTCCGTCTGATACATATAATCCTTTTGACAAAGCTTTTTTAGCTAATTTTTCAAGGTCAATGGACCTGTCAAATTTTGTCCAGACAGACATTCCTCCGGTGGGTATTGTAAATTCCACGGCATCTTTCAGTTTATCGCTTAGTTGTTGACAGAAAAAATTCCTTCTTTCTTCGTAGACCAACAACGTTTTTCTGAGGTATCGCTGTACCGTGCCATCATTCAGAATTTCTCCCATGGCATTATCCAGAATATGATCTCCCTGACGATCCAGCAAAAGACGTATTTTAGAAAGATATTCGATCACATTTTCAGAAGCCACCAGATAGCCCATCCTGAAAGCAGGAGAAAGCGTTTTACTGAATGAACCACAATAAATCACCATTCCGTTTTCATCCGCACTTGCTAATGGAAGCAGCGGTCGATGACTGTAATGAAAATCAAAATCGTAATCGTCCTCAAAGATAATGAACTGATATTCTTTCGCCAGTCTCAGCAGCTCAAGTCTTCTGTCGATACGAAGCGGAACCGTAGTCGGAAAATGATGATGTGGAGTTACATAAACCATTCTCACCTGTTGCTTTTCACAGATTTTTTTCAATTCATCTACTACAAGACCATGTTCGTCCACAGGAATCATCATGTGATTGGCTTTGGCATGAGCAAAATTCGCTTCAGCCCTTCCCCATCCCGGATAGCCGGAAACAATAGTGTCTCCGGGCTCTATCAATCCATTGCAGACAGTATTAAGACCCATTAAAGTACCCCGCACAGAAAGAATATTTTTTAAGGTCGTTTTCAGTCCTCTGCTTTCAGTCAGATATTTTGAAATAGCTTCTCTGTAATAAACGGAACCATCCGGATAGCTGTAGTTTCCGAATTTGTCATAGAGTCCGCTTCTGGTCAGCTGATTTCTGTAAGCCCGGTATAATTCATGGAGCGGAGCAAGCGTAGGATCGGGAAATCCATCGTCCAGATGAAGTTTTGCTTTGACCGGAGAAAAAGTCACAAGATAATCCTTTTGATCGATCTTAAACCCTGCCTGTTTTTGTGGAATAAGCTGATGAGAGCCCTGAAGGGTTTCAGGTTTGTATTCAGGAAGATAGGAGGAGATAAAGGTTCCCTTTCCTACAAAGCTTTCCAGCCAGCCCTGAGTCTGTAATTCTTCATAAGCTTTAGAAACGGTAATTCTATTAATATTCAAAATATCAGCCAGCTGTCTCGAACTGGGTAACTTCTGCCCGGATTGAATCTTTCCGGTCTTTATCAAAGAAAGAATACGATCGGCAAGCTGAAGGTAAACAGGCTTTTCTAAACTGCGGTTCAGTTCAAAATCATTCAGAATCTGCTTGAATATTGGACTATCCATTTTACATATATTGAATCATAAATATAAACCAATATTGCCTGAATATTTTCATGAAGCCAAAAAAAATCTCTCAATAAAAAAGAGCGGTACAACGACCGCTCTGTAATGACATATTTACTATTATTTCTTTTTTCTGAAGTACGTACCAAGAAACTCCTCCAGCTCCTTCCCGTGAAGATTTTTAGCTATAATTTTCCCTTCCCCATCTATAATCACATTAAAAGGAAGCTCCTCGATATTATAGGCTTTAGCTACAGGACTTTTCCAGAATTTCAAGTCACTCACCTGAATCCAGTTGATGACGAAACGGTCTATAGCTTTTTGCCAGCTCTCTTTGTTCTTATCCAAAGAAACGCCTAAGATTTCAAACTGTTGTCCTTTCACCTGATCAGAAAAAGTGTTGTATAAAGTTTTCAGTTCCGGCTGTTCACCAACGCACGGAGCGCACCAGGTAGCCCAGAAATCGATCAGGACGACTTTTCCTTTTAATGATGAAAGAGAAAATGAGCTGCCATCTGGTTTTGATAAAGTGATTTCAGGGGCTTGATGGCCAATCTCTATTTTAGTCTGCTGTGCAGCGGTATATCCTGTAAGAATAAGTACAGAAAATAAAGTAAGAAAAGCTCTCATACTAATCATTGGTAGGATAATCTTTGTCCAGCCAGTCTACTTTGATATTTTTGGGAAGGTTCAAAAGTTTGGCATTTTTGAATCCCATTTCCTGTAGCAGATTAAATGCAGGACGGATGTTTGGACATTTCACAAAAGGACAGCAACCGCAGTAAATCACTACTTCTTTTCCTTTCGGGATGTTTTTGAGATAGTTTCTTAATTTTTCAAGATTTTCAGGTTCATGGGTTGGACCGATATCCACGGAGCCTTTGATAATAGCTTCCGGACCCACAGAAATGATTACGACGTCTTTTGTTTTGTTTTCTGTGATTCTTGCGGCTAAAAGCGCGGGATCCATTAGTTGACTTTCATTCCACGGATCCTGTTTCTGCTGTGCGGAAAACTGGCTGAACATGGAACAGACCATACAAGCCATGATAAACAAATATTTCATTCTTCTTTTTTAACAAAGATATGAAATTAGCCATCAGATCTATGGTAAGCATAAGGAAGTTTGATCTGTTTTAATCCATCTGAGCTTAAAAAATTTATATATTTATTGTAGATATATCATGAAAGTACAAACAAAACCCAATCAATACCATGGAAGAAAAGTTCCAGCCTGACGTTATTATTGTAGGAACTGGATTAGCAGGACTTACGGCTGCTATGGAAATTACCAACGTCGGGAAAAAAGTGCTTCTTCTGGATCAGGAAACGAAACAGAACATCGGTGGGCAGGCATTCTGGTCATTTGGAGGACTATTTCTGATCAATTCTCCCCAACAGCGAAGAATGGGAATTAAAGATTCTTATGAACTAGCTCTTCAGGACTGGAAAGGGACGGCTGGTTTTGACCGTGAGGAAGATTACTGGCCCAGAAAATGGGCAGAAGCTTATTTGAAATTCGCGGCCAATGAGAAGTACACTTATATTTCTAAACTGGGGATTAAGCTAATGTTTATGGTAGGATGGGCAGAACGTGGTGACGGATCAGCAACCGGCCATGGGAATTCTGTGCCACGGTTTCATGTCAGTTGGGGAACCGGAACAGGCGTCATAAAACCTTTTGTAGAAAAAGCTTACGAGGCTAAGGAAAATGGTCTTCTACAGATGGAATTCAGGCATAGAGTCACTGAACTGATCACAGAAAATGGCAAAATTAAAGGTCTTAAAGGCGATATCCTTGAAAATGATGACAAAGAAAGAGGCGTTGAAACCAACAGAAATGTGATCGCTCCCTTTGAATATCATGCTCCTCACGTCATTGTGGCATCCGGCGGAATTGGTGCCAATCAAGAGCTGGTAAGGAAAAACTGGCCGGAAAGATTAGGAAAAGCCCCTGAAAATATGATTTGTGGTGTTCCCGGTTATGTGGATGGTAAAATGATCGGGATTACAGAAAATTCCGGAGCACATATTATCAACCCTGACAGAATGTGGCATTATACGGAAGGCATACAAAACTGGAACCCGATATGGCCCAAACACGGCATAAGAATATTACCCGGTCCGTCTTCGTTGTGGTTTGATGCTAATGGAAATCGTCTCCCCGCTCCTTTTCTGCCCGGATTTGATACATTAGGAACACTGAAACACATACAGGATACTGGGTTTTCCTATTCATGGTTTATTCTGACACAGAAGATTATTAAGAAAGAATTTGCCCTTTCGGGATCAGAACAGAATCCGGATATTACGAATAAAGATTACGGACTTTTCCTAAAAAGAATCTTTGGAAAAAAAGCACCGGGACCTGTAGAAGCTTTTAAGGAACACGGAAAGGATTTTATTGTTTCCAATGATCTGAAAGATCTGGTAGAAAGAATGAACGAACTGTCCGGCAAGCGTCTTTTAAACTATGAAAAAATTAAAGAACAGATCGAAGCCAGAGACCGTGAACTGGACAATAAGTATTCAAAAGATACCCAGGTCAATTATATCCGGAATACACGAAATTATTTAGGGGATAAATTAGGCCGTGTAGCCGCTCCGCATAAAATATTAGCCCCTGAAAACGGCCCTCTCATCGCTGTCCGTCTCAATATTCTTACCCGGAAAACACTCGGAGGAATTAAGACCAATCTCAACGGACAGGTCTTAAGGGAAGACGACAGTGTCATTGAAGGGCTTTATGCAGCGGGAGAAGCCGCAGGCTTTGGAGGTGGCGGAATGCATGGCTACAGAGCGCTAGAAGGAACATTTCTGGGTGGATGTATCTTCTCAGGGATGACAGCCGGGCGATATATTGCTGGACTTTAGAGAGTTTCAATTCTTAAATGTCAATGGTGAAAGGTAAATTTTGCTTTGCAAGTGAATGGTGAATGATAGATTTAAGAAATAAGAGCCAAGAAACAAGATTTTAGATACCAATACAATGAACAGATATTTTGATCATAAAGTGGTTTGGCTTACAGGAGCTTCATCAGGAATCGGAGAAGCGCTGGTCAATGAGCTGGCTGCCAAAACCAGTGCGAAATTGATTCTTTCCTCAAGAAATAGAGAACAACTGTATGCCGTTGCTGAAAAGGCAGGACTGGATGCTTCCCGTTTTGCTGTACTGCCATTGGATCTGGAAGAGTATAAAAAGATGCCGGATATTGCAGCAGAAGCGATAGAAAAATTCGGGAAAATTGACATTCTGATCAACAATGCAGGGCTTTCACAGCGATCTCTCGCTATGGAAACAGATATTGAAGTAGACAAACGACTGATGGATGTTGATTTTTTAGGAACCGTGGCCCTTACTAAAACAGTTCTTCCTTATATGATAAGGGACGGTGGTGGTCAGATTGCTGTCGTAACCAGTCTTATGGGAGTTTTCGGAGCTCCGATGAGAAGCAGTTATGCCGCTGCAAAGCATGCCCTTCACGGTTTTTTTGATGCGTTGCGTGCTGAATTATACACGAGGAAAATTCTGGTAACACTCATCTGCCCCGGTTTTATACAGACGAATATTTCTATTAATGCAGTCACTGGCGATGGTTCTCTGCAGGGAACAATGGATGATGCTACGGGAAACGGAATGCCTGCTGATGTTTTTGCCAGAAAGATGCTTGCTGCAATAGAGAAAAAGAAAAACCAGGCGGCTATTGGCGGTCAGGAAGTGATGGGAACTTATCTGAAGAGATTTTTTCCAGGTCTGCTCGCGAGAATTGTGCGTAAAGCAAAAGTGGTTTAATTGTTAATATCAGGAAGTTGGAAGCTGGAAGAGGGAAGTTATTGAAGTATAAAACATCGCTCCCGTGCAGTTTTATTAACCATCATCATTGAAAATGCAGCAAAAAGAAAAATCGATGTCAAGGTTGAAATCCTTAACATCGATAAACTTCCATCTTCCAGCTTAAAATCAGGTTATTTCAACTGATTCTCAGATTCAAACTGTCTTTGTATGGTAAAAAGTTTTTCATCTGCTTTGAACACTTTCTGATACAGTTGTTGCTTTTCGCGACCCAGTTCAAGCATCTTATCCTGTGCAGCACGGATTACCTTTTCATCCTTACTGTACCGCATCAGTTTTTCCTGTTCAATTTCTTTTCTTGAAAACATAAAAAGTTCTTTCAGCACAACATAATAATTGACCGCTGCCTGCTTAACTTCTTTTCCATTCTTAATACCTTCAGTATCTATTTTTTCAATATCTGTAATGATCCTGTTGAATTCAGCTTCCTCTTTGTCGATGATATACAGCGCTTTTATGTAATCATGAGCGATCAGATAATCCAGTTTCGCGGATTCAAATCCTTTTTCACCAATCAGCATGCCGGAGGTCTGGGATTCTTTTTTAGTGAGAACAGATTGAAGATTTTCAGCCTTTTTATCGCTGCAGGAATGAAGAAGGGTCATTCCCAAAATGATCAGCGCCGTTACATTTATTTTCCGGATCATAAGAATTAGTTTATAAGTAATTAAATATATGTCTAACGGTTGGGAAGCTGAGCTTTTTCGTAGATCAATCCTTCAGATTTGAGTTCATTCCAGAAGTCTGAAGGAATATCTGCATTAAGCGCATCCACATTATCTTTCACCTGATCTGTTGTACTCGCTCCGGGAATTATCGAAGCAAATTCATCAGAAGCCAGGACAAAATGCAGGGCGGCGTGTACAATATCTGTATTATATTTTCTGGCAATATCAGCAATTCCGGCCCGTTTTTCAGCCATCCCTTTTGGAATCACATCTTTGTAGTTATATCTTTCTCTACCTGCAATGTATCCTGAGTTATACCCTGCTCCGGAAACCAGTTTTACACCTGCTTTTTTTACAGCCGGAAGAAGTCTGTCAACCGCATCTTCATGTTCCAGGATTGAATATTGGGTAGCAGAAAGACAGATATCGGGATCTGCCGATTCAATACAGTCTAAGATGGGTTCAATCTTATTCACTCCCATTCCCCAGGCTTTGATAACACCCTGATCGCGCAGCTCGGAAAGAACTTTGAATGCTCCTTCTCTCGCCTGTTTCAGAAAATAAGGATAGCGGTCTCCCACCTGATCTTCAGACAGATCATGAATATAAACGATGTCAATATAATTCAGCCCTGTCCTCTGCAAACTGTCTGCAATGGATCTTTTTATAGCATCTGCGGTATAATCATGCTTAAAATCATAATTCAAAGGTTTTTTCCACATGGTAGGCGGAACTTCAGACTCCGGGACTTCATGGAACAATCTTCCTACTTTGGTTGAAAATACAAAATCATTCCTGTCCTGGCCTTTCAGAAAGTCTCCGAATCTTCTTTCACTTTTTGTAAGTCCGTACCACGGAGAGGTATCGTAATAGCGGATACCCAAGTCCCATGCGGCCTGCAGAATCTGATGAGATTCTTCGTCACTTATATTTTCGAAGGCAGTTCCTATGGCTACTCCCCCTATTCCTAATCTGTGTTTTTCTATTAAAGCATCTGTTTTCATATGACTGTATTTAAGTGTTGGTCATAAACAGGATGCAAACATCGTGCAGGGCTTACCCATGAAAGTAAAAAAAGATAAGAAATACACTTTAAATAAATAGGTTAAAACAACTGTAATACAATAGTTTAATGTATTTATTAAATCAATTAATTGAAGGGTTAAAATTCAATAAGGCTTGCAGCATTAGAGCTCAACAACCGTTAAGACATTGTAACCACCCGTATTCAAAAGAGGCCGCTTATCCGGATCCCAGGATACATTGATCCATACGAAAGGTCTTAGTTTATCCCCTGCATTCAGATATAAACTTGCGGTACTTGCCGATCCTACGATCACAGCATTGGGAGCATTTCCCGTATCCTGTGGATAACCGTTGTTGGTTTTGATTCTCTGTATCACTGCATTTGAAGGATTCCTTACTTCCCAGATAGCCTCTGTCTGATTTTGTCCGAAACTGGTGTTCACCTGGCTCGGTGCAAGCGCAAAAGTAAAAGTCACAAAATAGACCCCTGCTCTTGGAGCTATAAACTCTCCTGTGGAAGGGTTAAAATTTGTTCTTGGCTGCCCGGAATCCGAATCCAGCTTTTCTGTCCATGAAGTAAGATAAGCAGAAGATCTTCCCGGAATTCCGTCTGTATAGTCACCTATCGGCCAGAGACCGGTTTCAAAAACGGTGGAATTATTGTTGGTTTTCTCTGCCATCACTACGATTCTCGGTTTTCCATACGGAAGAATAGGTACCCAAACCGTTCCGTCAGAGTATTCGATGTATCCCTGTACTCCGATGGCTGGATTCGGATTGTAACGTACAGCCCCGGCGCCGGCTTCTGCAGCGGTTTGATTGGTCATTCCTATCGCCATAGAACCATTAACACCATTTCTGAGATCAATCGCCATTTTGGGAGCCGCTACTCCTGCGCCTATTTTTCCTGTTTTGTCGATTACAACTTTTTCAGTCGCATTGATCTCAACGGCATTGGCTGAGCTTGGATTATTAATACCGATACCTATCTGTGCTGACGCAGCGTTGGAAAGAACTCCAAGACCTATGAACAGCATCATTTTTTTATTTAATTTCATCATCCTTTGTTTATAGTTCGTAAATGCTGATACTGTTATTGGTACCGCTGTTAGCTGTGTTTATGCTTCTGTTGCCTCCGAAATTGTGAAACACTTTAAATTGAATCGTATTGCCTGTTGACAAATTAAAAATAGCGGTACAGTTGCCTCCTACGATATTACTGACCGTAGAAACATCCCATGCAGGATAGGAATTTACGCTCCTGTAGGTCTGGATATTATTCGTGGCCGTACTACTTTCAATAATGGTCTCTATCCTCGAATTCTGTGCAATATTTGCATCTGCCAGGGTAATATTGAAAGACACAATATAAAATCCGTTTCTCGGTGCTGTAAAAGTTCCTGAACTAGCCATAAAGTTAGACTGAGCATCGGTAAGTACAGACCATCCATCTACCTGTGTGATCGCGTTATTTGTAAAAGTTAGGGCGCTGCTTTTATTGGCCAGCACCAGTGCTTTTGGGGGCAATGTCATGGGAAGATTATGCCAGGCCACACCGTCGGAGTACTGGATAATATTTCCTGCATTGTATCGTATTGCTCCGCCACCGGCAGCTGCAGCGGTCTGTGTACTCGTACCCAAGCCGATAATCCCTTTCTGATCGACAGAACGGACATCTACTTTTGTTTTGGGATTTAACAGTCCCACGCCCAGCTTGCCTTCAGATGTCACCACAATATCATTTAATATCTGGGGTGCCGAAGGGGGCACACTACTGTTATCTTTCGCAGCATCTACATGAAAGGTCTGCATGGGGTCTTTCGTGAATACCCCGGTTTGTGCCTGTACAAAGAAGGGAAGGAAAAAGATCAATCCTTTATAGAGCGTCTTCATTTTCATTTTTGTGTTTTTAATGTTCAATAATAGTCAGATTGTTGAAACCTGCATCCGGATTGGACCAGTCTGCGTTTACCCTTAAAGCTCTTACCGCAGATCCTGTAATATTCTGATTAAGTTGAGGACGTACCGTCTGACTGGCATTTAAACTCACCGTAATCGCTGCAGAACCACCCACCTGAGCATCTTCATTGGCGCGCGCAAAGGTCTTGTAGGAACGGGCCAGAATAGCACCTGTAGTGGGGCTGTAAAACTGGCTGGTCACTTCAGAAGAATTGGCGACTGAGCCGGAAACAAAATTATAGGTCATCAGAAACGTATACACTCCAGCTCGTGGGGCAGTAAAAATTCCCGTGGAAGGATCAAAGCTATTGGAGAGATCTCTCACTTCGTCCCAGCCGGTAATATTAACATCGGAATTGTAGGCTACTGAGAACGGGCTTGTCATTCTTGCAACGACTACGGCTTTCGTAGGCAGGATCAAGGTGGTTTCCCAGACATTTCCGTCAGATACCTGAATTTTGGCCTGGGTAGGTTCATATCTTACCGCACCTGCACCGGCAGCATTGGCTGTCATCGTTGTGGACCCTAGTCCTACTGCATTCTGTAATCCTGAAGATCTCATATCAAGTTTTACAACGGGATTGGAGACCCCTGCTCCTATAAAGCCTGTGCTGGTAATGATAAGGTCGTTGCTGATCTGTGCGGGAGTTGCCGAAGTGGCATTATCTTTTGCCCCGTCTATGTGCAAATTTCCCAGTGGGTAACTGGTGTTGATTCCTATCTGTGCGCTCATAAGTGACGACATCACCAGAGCCAGTGATAGCAGGTTTTTTTTCATTATGTTGTGTTTTTTTATGGTTCTTGTTTTAATGAAATCTAAATTATTTTTAGATAATTCATTAACTGTTGAATTCCAGACTGCAAAGTAAAGTATTCTTTTTGAAAGAATTTAAAAAAAAGAAAACTAAAGTTATAGCATGAATATAAAATGGATAAATTACCTTAAAAAAGCATATTAATTAAAACCGTAATCTCTGTTATTAAAAATTTATTAGAAAAATTTAAAATTAAATAATTAACTACCTATCAGGTGTTTAGATGTAGTCATTGCTGTTTTTTGGCAGTTGTACCAAAATTCCTTATCAAGATATTTCATAAATTTACGGAACCATTATGGTTTTAAAATTGGTTCCCAGGTGAAAATTCACAATAAAAAAAAATATTTAAGCTTTCTAAAATTTAAACGAGACTTTCAGGAGTACGGCCTGGAAAAGGCACGCAGCTATGAGCTTATCCTGCATTGGCTGAATAACAGACTCAGCAGAAATCAGTTTCTGGTGCTTTCCGGAATCCTTGTGGGATGTACTGCCGGTCTGGCCGGAGTAATTCTGAAAACGCTTGTTCATACCATTCACAATTTTATTACCCATATCCATTTTGAGTATCAAATCCTGTTTTATATTGTCTTTCCTTTTTTGGGAATTGTATTGACAACTGCGATCGTGATTACTCTGTTTAAAGGTCAGGACCGAAAAGGAATCGGTGCTATTTTGTATGAAATTGCCCAGAATTCAAGCATCGTGGCTTCTGTAAAAATGTATTCACAGGTAATTCAGAGCGCGGTGACGGTTGGACTCGGAGGTTCTGCCGGATTGGAAAGTCCTATTGCGGTTACCGGTGCAGCTATCGGTTCCAATTATGCACAAACTTACCGACTCAGTTACAAGGAGCGTACGCTTTTATTGGCTGCAGGCGCTACGGCGGGAATCGCTTCAGCATTCAATGCTCCGATTGCCGGGATTATGTTTGCTTTTGAAATTCTTCTGACAGGTGTCGTCTTTACAGACTTTATTCCTCTGGTAGTGGCGGCGGTTTGTGGAAGTCTTTTATCGCGGGTTTTGCTTCAGGAAGATATCCTTTTCAGATTTTATGCGAGAGAGGCTTTTAATTATAAAAATGTTCCTTATTACCTTATTCTGGGGATTGTAACCGGATTGTATGCACGCTATTTTGTCGTGATTTCTCAAAAAGTAGAGCATTTTATCAAAGGGCTTAAGCTTTCCAGAATGCGAAAAGCGATGTTTGGAGGTCTGGTGCTGTCACTGCTTTGTGTTCTTTTTCCGCCATTATTTGGGGAAGGATATGAAACGGTAAAAGCATTTACCAACGGAAGTACCCACTCTATTATCAGAAACAGTTTTTTCAGATATTTTGAGATCGGAGACTGGACCATCATTATATTTTTGGTGCTGGTGTGTCTTTTAAAAGCTTTTGCAACGTCATTTACGATCTTCAGCGGAGGAAACGGAGGAAATTTTGCTCCGTCACTTTTTGCAGGCGGTACCGTGGGATATTTATTCGCATTGGTCTGTCAGCATATCGGATTTACAGAAGTTCCGGTAACGAATCTTGTTCTGGTAGGAATGGCCGGAGCCATGAGTGGCGTACTGTATGCCCCTCTTACAGCCATATTCCTGATTGCTGAATCCAGTTTCGGGTATGATCTTTTTATTCCGTTAATGATCGTTTCTATTATTTCTTATCTTATCGCCAAATGGTTCTCCCCGATTTCCCCGGAATTAAAATCTCTGGCTGATCAAGGGAAAATATTCACCAGCAAGCATGATAAAAACCTTCTTTTTGCCTTGAGAACGGAAGATTTTATCGATAAATTTTCAGAAACGATCAATGAAAATGCTTCTGTTAATGACTTATTTGAACTGGTAAAAAACGGAAACAAAAATATTTACGCAGCCACGGATGAAGCCGGAAAACTGAAAGGAATTCTTACTTTGGATGATATCCGTCCGTATCTATTTAACAAGGAAATAGACAATTTACAAACAGTAGCTCAGATTATGAAAACTCCGCCGGCAGTCATTTACCGGGAAAATCAGCCTTTGGAAATCCTTCAGATCTTTGATGATACCGGCGTCTGGAATCTTCCCGTAACCAGTGAAAACAATGATTTCATCGGATTTATTTCAAAATCTTCTATCCTGATGAGCTACAGACAGCTTTTAAAGGAATATTCTGATTAAATTTTTAACCTTAAGAAACATTCTGAAAACATAAAAAAGCGGCCTTTTAAGGCCGCTTTTACAATATCAATTATTTCAAAGATTATGGACAAGGGGTTTGCGAATAACCTCCATTGCTGTTCGGCTTGGCATTGATTTTCTTAAAATTACCATTGGCATCCATTTTTGTTAATGCAATTCCTGAATTGTATTTATCCAGGACATGCGCCAGCCCGGTTTCTCTGTTTGGAATATCTGTATAATCGTCAAACATGCTTCCTGAAAAATTCGGGGCAAAACCCGGAATCTGACTTGGAGGATAGTTCGAGATAAAAGATTCAAATAAGTTTGCATTGGTAACGACCAGTGCGTAGACTGTACCACCGGGAGTTACAATATATCTGGTATTAAAGCTTTGATGGCTGTTGTGATAGCTGATCATACTGTAAACATCTCCTGCAGAAGGTGGCGTATTCCCCGGATGGTTATGGATATCAGCTTCAGGATAATTGTATGGATTACTGATATTCCCGCTGTTGGCATTTAATTCCTGTACACCGGTTGCCTTAAGCTCACCGTTCGGAGTGTCTCGTCCCAGACCTACTCCATTTTCTTTTCCGTTTTGATTGAAATTATTGATAATTCCCTGTTTCGCCTCACTGAATTTCTGTGTTTTAGAATTTTCTGTGGCTTTTTGTGAACCTGCCTGAGCTTTTGTACAGGGATCATTCGGGTTATTGGTAGGCGGAATGACAGTGATTGGAGGAATCGGCGGACCTGTCGGAGGCTGTGGATTGGTTGGTGGGTTAGGTACTGTGATCACGACCTCTTCTATGGAACCATGGCATTTTTTACCACAGGAATCCATATCTCCATCTCCCGAAAATTTGGAGGAAATATCCGAAATGATTTTTCCGTCAACCACCTTGATTTGGTATCTCATAGAACCTTCCAATGCGATGTAGGTAACATTTCCCGTCATCTTTTTCATGATCTCGTGAGCGGCGAGTCTGTGATCTTCAGCAGAAAATTTTTCATTACCTTCGAATTTCCATAAATGACCGGAAACCTTGTCACCATCAATCCTGAATGTCAGTTCTTCAATCAATTTTTCGCTTTCATTTTTTACCGGCACTGAGATCAGAATAACGTTATTCTCATGTTTAAAAGTTCTTGCATTTTGCCATTCGATCTGCTTTCCCGAAATAGCGGCCATATCCTTTACATAGTTTTTTCTGATGTAAGAAAGCGGATTTTCCTGAAGCTTCACAGTTTCAGTTTCGGTTTCTAGTGCATCATGAGCACACCCCTGTAGTGAAAATAAGGCCAGCATACCTCCAAAAAGGAATAGCGGCAGTAGTTTTTTCTTCATTGTTCTTAGTATTTAAAGGGCGCAAATATATTAATAAATCCAATTAATGAGAAATAAAAAATAATTAATTTTTCCATATTTAACAGTACATTCACAACATATTCACAAATGCGGTTAGCTTCTTTTTTATCATGATATTTCCACAAATAAAGATCCGCTCAGTACCTACCGAACGGATCTTTTTATTGAGTTAAAATAAAGTTTCTGAGTTGAAGTTAGTTACTCGCCCGATTAAGAAGTTCAATATCTTCCTGATCAAGAATAAGTTCCGGAGCTTTGAATAAGGTATCCAGCTGAGATGCGCTGGTGGCACTTACGATGGGTGCTGTGATCAGTGGATTAGCCAAAAGCCATGCTAAAGCAGTGGTCCCTTGTGTCGTCTGATGCTTTTCACTCACCTGATCCAAAGCTTTTAACACTTCAAGTCCTTTATCATTAAGGTATTTTCTCACGCCCTCACCTCTCTGGCTTTTACCCAGATCAGCTTCTGTACGGTATTTTCCGGTAAGGAAACCCGCAGCCAATGACCAATAAGGGAATACGCTTAAATCAAATTCTTTTACCAGCGGAGCATAATTTTTTTCAAAGCCTTCTCTTTCCATTAAATTATAATGAGGCTGCAGTGCCACATATTTAGGAAGATTGTTTTTTTCTGCCGCTTCAAATGATGCTTTCAGACGCTCGGGAGAAAGATTGGATGCCGCGATATAGCGTACTTTTCCAGCTTTAATGATTTCATCGTACGCGGAAAGCGTTTCTTCCACTGGCGTAGTATGATCGTCAAAATGGGTGTAATAAAGATCAATATGATCGGTCTGAAGTCTCTGTAGCGATTCATCTACCGATTTCAGAATATGTTTTTTGCTGATGTCAAAACCGTGTTCTTTAGTTTCGGATCCTACCTTTGTGGCTAAGACGATGTCCTGACGGTTACCACGGCTCTTCATCCACTTTCCGATGATTTCCTCAGACTGGCCTCCTTTTCCGTTCACCCACCATGAATAGGTGTCAGCAGTGTCTATAAAATTGAATCCGGCTTCTGTGAATTGATCCAATATATCAAAAGACTGTTTCTCATCCAGCGTCCATCCGAAAACATTTCCTCCAAAATTGACAGGAGCTACCGACAGATCGGTATTTTTTATATTCCTTTTTTCCATAAAAATGAATTGTAATTAAAAATTTAAGAAGGATCTAAGGTAAGGAATATCAGAGAGGATTCAGATTCAAAATAAGCATACCGTTTATAGTTAGTATAAATGGAAAAGGTGATTATTTCTACTTTTTTATCATTATTAAATAGGTTTTTACATCATCAGAATCAAATAAAAAACAGCTTCCACGATGAAAGCTGTTTGATCTATCAATTAAAAAAAATACTGTTACTTTTCAACCTGAGGAACCTCAATGGCTGCCAGCATCAGTTTGTATTCCTGCAGCTGCAGGTCTATGGTTTTCAACCCGCTTTTGAAGAAAGTGGATGTATGAAACAGTTGATGGTAATATTCAATACCTTCCAGAACATTTTTCTTGAACGCATTCCATTTTTTCGTTTGGGAATGGGTAATTTGTGCTGAAGAATTCGCGATTTCTTTTCTAAGATAATCAACGTACATTTTCAGTTCATTGATGAACATATTCGGACGCTGATTATCCGGAAGGATATTGGCATTTCCATAAATATGCTGTACCATTTCCGAAAGCGAAACTTCTTTGTCAAAAAAGGCAAGATTTGGTCCCGGACAGATCACTACGCCTTGTTTTTCTCCTTTTATTTCCAGATCCTGCTCCATATAGGCGGCATTCACCAAACCTACACACAGGCAGGCTTTATCCGTAATTTCCGTTTTCCTTTTGTTAAACTCCTCAGATGTCATTTCAAGATCAGCCTGAAGTTCTTTTAATTTAATATCCTGGTATTTTTTAGAAGCAGTACACGTTCCCTGCGGTGAAAATTCTTTGCTTAATGCCAGCAGTTTTTTCGGACACGAGCTTCCGTATTTCCCGGCGGCTTCTTTCTGTTCTTTCAGTAATTCATTGGAAGTTCCTTTTACCGTATTGAAAGGTACGCCCAAAGGTGAAATATTACTCAGATAAAAGTCCTCTTCTTTTGATTTTACAAGCAGGTTTCTGGTTTCCGTATCTACAGAAGTTGCTTCAGGAACCAATAAAAACGGCGATCCCCATCCTACGCTGTCTACCTGATAGTTTTCAAGCAGAAACTCATGTTCTTCGGAAGTTCCCACCCCGCCCTGAACGGTAATTTTCATTTCCAGTGGCTCAGAAACGGCATATTTCCCTTTCTGTTCCAGTGCAGCGATCATTAATGCATGTGCAGACTGGATCAGATCATTCTTTTTCTGCTTGAATTCTTCCATGATAGGTCCCAGCAGCATACCTTCCGTAGCAAATGCATGACCCCCACAGTTCAGTCCGGATTCGATTCTGTATTCTGAGATCCAAAGACCTTTTTTAGCAAGAAAATTTCCCTGAATCATGGCTGAACGGAAATCACTTACCTTAAGAATAATCTTCTTTTTCAGAACGCCATTCTGATCAGGAAAGAAATCATCAAACTCTTCGATATAGCTGTACAGACGGGGATTCATTCCTGCAGAAAGCACCATGGAAGAAGATAATTTACTCTGAGCGAAGCCACGAAGTGAAGCGTGCGCATCATTGAACATGACAGGAAGCTGCTCGTCTTTTTTATAGTTGTCTTTATCCACTTTCGTCATGATATTGACGTCGATGCTTCCCGGCTTTAAATTGGATTCAATGAAATTTTTAATGCCAGAGCCTAAATTGTCTTTTTGGCTGACCAAATTCTGAAGCCCGCTTTTCAGATCTGAAGTATTGGGCAGTATGGCCATAAAGTTTTTTAATGCTTCCTTGTTTTTAGTGATCTCCTGTTTGAAAGATTCAAATTTTTCATTCACGATATCATCTACCATATCCAGGTAAGCCGTAATTCTTTTTGCTCTGTAATCTTCTGTTTTTGTTGAAATTCCTAAATAATCCAGATTGAATTTCTTGTTATAAAAGCCTTTCATTTTTTCCAGGATCTCATCATCGATAATGGAAATAACGGAAGAAATTCCATATTGGGCTACACGGATCGGGCTGTCTATGGTATACGCCAGACCCATCACCGGAATATGGAAATTGTGTAACGGTTTATGTGTCATTTTATTTTGATAAAAATTCTTTCGCTAAGGATGGATTAAACCCTTGGAGCAACTCATTTCTACTGAATTGAGCACTTTAATCCGGGCTTTAACTACCTAAATTTATCATTTTAATATTAGCTATGCATTAAATAACACTTATAATATCGGAAATATGTTAAATGTCATTCTTTTATAGCTCCTATTTTTCTCTGTCAGAACTCTTTCATGTATATTTTTCTGATTTCAAAAGCGGGATTATCCTGTAAATAATTAGAAATGCAAAAACTGATTTCAGAATTCCCTACCATATAAACAATTGTATTTTTACTGCTTTCAGGGAAATTTCCCTTTATGATTTCCACTATTTTCTCCGGTTTTAATGGATTAATGACATACGATGTTAAAGGAAAGCTATGATCAAGATCGGAAAACAGATCTTCTTCTCGTTCAGTATAAATAAGACTGTCCACTTTCTTACTTACAGCTAAAGCTCTGTTGATTTCATACAAATAAGCCAATGCTTTAACATCACCTATCAGAAAATAATGACTCCCTGATTCATCTAAAATCAGATCATCAGAAAGTTTTCTGAAAAACACACTGTCTCCTTCCCCGACTTCTTTTATCCATTTTTCAGCTTTATCCAGTGGATTTGCGTGAATGACGAAATCGGCGGTGTGATAAACCGGTTCGTAATTCCAGAACGCATACTCCCCGATTTCACGTTGCAGATTGTAATAAGGATCAGAAAGGAAAATTTCTGCCGTATATCCTGCGACATATGGAATCTGTGAGAAATCCCTGCTCTGTATCCTGATGTGGAAAGTGTTTTCTGCAATTTTATTTTTTGAAAGGATCATCCCTGAAAAAAAATCATGAGGTTGGGTCTGGCCATTCATAAGATGCTAGAAATTAGAGGTTAGAATTTAGATTGAGAAAGGTCAGTATTACAAAATCAGAGTTTTGATTTTAATCTGCTTAATGTTTCCTGGGAAATATTGAGGTAGGACGCCACCATTTTGTTGGAAAGCCTGCGTACAATAATCGGGTTTTCATCCAATAGCTGGCGGTATTTTTCAAGGGCATCCTGAACGAGAAAAGACATGAGTCTCCGCGTATTGTTGACATAAGCCCCTTCGAGGTAGATTCTGTAAAATTTTTCCCACTGAGGAATCTGATCCAGCAGATGATAAAAGCTGCCGTGGGTGATATAATATATTTCTGAATCTTCCACAGCCTGAATGAATTCATCCGAAGGTTCCGAAGTGATAAAGCTCACCAAAGCAGTAGCAAACTGATTTTCAAAAGCAAAATATCGGGTAGAGTCCTGTCCTTCCTCATTGATAAAGAAGATGCGGAGACAGCCTTTCACAACAAAAAATGTTCTCTGGCTGGACTGTCCGTTTGCGAGCAGCAGTTCATTCTTTTTGAGTTTCATTGGTTTGAAACGGGAAATAATGATGTCCAGTTCTTCGTCGTTTACCGATATTTTGCTTTTAATATATGAAGCTAATAATTCTTCCATTGATGTAAAGTCAGTCGTCAGCAAATGTAGCAATAAATGCTCAATCTCTCTGTATCTGCCTGTCTCCGGATGTTTCGTCTTCCGATTGTCCTGCCTTCCAATAGGAAACCATATGCATACCGTGTGAATCCCAGTTTAATTCTGTTTTGAAATAACTGCGGATTTCTTTTGCCGTGGTATATTCGGTAGCGGCATAGACATATTCTTTCAGTATTCCTTTGGGAAAGACAAAACTTTTAACAAGATGCGCAAGTTGACTTCCCTTCTCAGGATGCGGGTTATTAAGCCATTCCACAGATAGATCGGCGGCAGAACATAAAATGGTTTCATCTTCTTTTCCATGTACCTCTAAAAAAACTTTTGCGGTTACAAAGGAAGGCAGCTGTTCTACAATTGCACTGATCACCGGTAACGCTGTAGCATCGCCAACCAGTAGATAGAAGTCAGCATCCGGAACCAATGGTCTCGTGCTTTCCTTCATGCCTATTTCAAGTAAATCACCCGGTTTTGCATTCATTGCCCATGCCGATGCCGGACTGTTTTCCCCATGAGCGACAAAATCAATAGTCAGTTCGCGGTTTTCCAGATCAATCTTACGGTTGGTGTAGGTTCTTATTCTTACTGCCGGTTCCGGGTTTTGATCTGCTGTGTGATCCGGAATAAATATTTTGTTATTGGATCCGGATTGAACATTCGTTAATAATTCAATTTGGGTTTCATCAATTTTAAATACGACCCGGATAAGATGCGGCGTGAGGTATTTTTTATCTTTAACGGTAAATACAGAGCGTATTTTTCGGGTTATTGCTGGACTTGTTGTCATTGTTGTAAAGAATTATTTTTTATTAGATATTAGGATGATCATCGAAAGAACGCAGCTTACGGCTCCAAAAAGATACACCGCCTGATAATTAAACCATCCCGCAGCAAGGCCTGCAGCCGGACCGGCCAATCCCAACGAAAGATCTACAAAAGCCACATAAGCTCCTAAAGCCGTTCCTCTCATCTGGGGTTTTACTTTCTGAATGGCCAATACTCCGAGAGCCGGGAAAATAAGGGAAAAACCTATTCCTGTCAGTCCGCATCCGATGAGGGCCACTGCTTTTGAGGCCGAAGTCCAGATCATGATCTGTCCGGCCACTTCAATTATCAACGAGATAAAAGCGACTTTGAAACCCCCAAATTTGTCAGGAAAAGAAGCAAAGAAAATTCTGGTCAAAACATAGCATGCCCCGAAAGTCATGAAAGCCAGCGATGCATCACCCCAGTTTTTCTCCATAAAGAAAAGGCCTACAAAAGAAGCAATACATCCGAATGCCATAGAGGAAAACGCAAGGCTTAACCCTTGTCCGGCTACTGTTTTGATCACCTTATAAAAAGGGGTTCTGATATGGTCTTTATCCACTGGAATAGCGGGAAGTTTCACTGTAGAAATCCAGCTGATAAGCGGCAGCAGCATGATCAGAATAAATGCCGGAAGGTCTCCAAAGCCTTTACTCAGCCAGATGCTTGACGGAGCTCCGACTGCAATACCCGCATACATGGCAATCCCGTTCCAGGTCATGACTTTTCCTGATTTTTCATGGCCTACAAGCCCTATCCCCCAGGTTAAAGCTCCCGTAACCAGAAAACTTTCACCTACTCCATGAATGATTCTGGCCAGCAGCAGAAAACCGAGGGCAAGTAAGGGGGTAGACTGGCAGGATACTGAAAGAATATAGGCCGCTCCGGCAATGACAGATAATATGATGCCTGACATTTTGCTTTTTTTAGCGCCTTTTGTATCTGTTATTTTCCCGGAATAAGCTCGGGTTACAAGGGTTGCCAGCGACTGAAGTCCAATCACCAGTCCGATGATAAGGCTGTTGAATCCTAAATTGTTCTGAACAAATTTCGGAAGTACACCCAAGGCAATTCCTATCGTCAGATATATGGCAAAAACCGACAGGATAATAGGCATGGTTGCCTGATAGAAATTAATGGTCTGTCCCTTTGCTAATGTTGCACTCATAATTTTTGTTTAAATATTTCGGTGCAAATGTCCTGGTATGGCAGAAAAAAAACTTTGACTTAGGTCAAAAAAGGAAAACAGAGCTTTTATTTAAAATCGAGAAAACCGTCAGAAAGTTTTTTCCACTGGATTTTGGAAATGCCCACCATTCCTCCTGCGGATACCATAAGATTTCTAACGATATCGATAAATCCCGCGTTGAAATTGGGTTTCTCGTTCCGTCCGTAGACTGCGGCTTTTAAGTGAGTGGGTGTTCTGGAAATCATAAACGTGGATGTAGCTTTAGGACTATAAAAATGCGCAATATGATTGCTCTGTGGATGTTCAGGATTTCTGGATGGAGTGCATGTGATCATAATACTTTCCGAGATATTGTCCTCCTGAAAACAGATATCAGTTATTTCTACCCAGTCATAGCCTTTCGCCTCCTGTTCTCCCGGACCGGGAATATCGATTCTCATGAAATCTGCCATCTGAGGAGTTCTTCCTACCCCATTTCCTTCGGAATCATAAAGTTTAAAGTCTGCAAACCCTTCTCCACAGTAGCTTTTCCATTGGTCAAACGCAAAAAATCTTTCTTTCAACAGTTCAAACTTTACCGGAAGAAGTGCCGGTTCAAACTGTTTTTCGCTTTCTGTATCGTGAAATCCACCGGATATCTGTTGGGGAACTCTTGGAATCTGTTTTGGTTTCATGAGGTGGAATTTTGTACTAAGGTATACAAAACTAAAGGATTTCTTTATGAGCAGAGTCACAACATCAGATTGGCGTGGATAAAACGCTTATTTAATAATGGAAATATAAAAACCTCTCAAGGGAGAGGCCGATGTTAAAACGTAATGTATTGAGATATATGGAGTTTTATAATGCAAGCAAAAATATAAATAATGGGATGATACATTTTATGATTGGAGTCATGTTGTGGTAATTTCATTGCGGATTTGTTAAAGTTTGCTTATTCTACCCTCTTTTTGTAAACTAATATTTATTTTTGGGTAAAAATTTAAAAGCAACAGATGGATATTGACCTGAATCATTCAATCTCACAGTCTGTACGTCCGATATGCCTATGATAATCGATGAAGAACTTTTATTGTCCTCAGGAGCCGAACTTGTCCGTTATGTGGTAAACGATGTTATTTTTAAAGAAGGTGATACCCCGAAGTATTATTTTCAGATCAAAACCGGAACTGTAAAGATCAATAACTATCATGAAGACGGACGGGAAGTCATTCACAGCATCCCTTTTGACGGGCATTGCCTTGTAGAGAGCTCCCTGTTTATTGATAAAGCCTACCCCGTTAATGCCATGGCGATGACCAGCTGCGAGATTATGAGACTGGATAAGGGTAAGTTTTTAGCGCTTATAGGCAGCTCGCCCGATCTTCTTGCAAAACTGTACAGCTATACAGCAGAAAGGATGTATTTCAGACATGTGATGCTGAATAACATTTCTGCACCTGATCCGGGAACCAAAGTAAAACGGGTGATGGAGTGTCTGAAATCTTATAATCAGTACACTGATAAGTATTCCTATCAGTTTCCGTTTACACGGCAGCAACTGGCTTCCCTTACCGGTTTATGCGTAGAAACCGTTATCCGGGTGGTTAAAAAAATGGAGAAAGAAGAAATGGTGCGAATAGAAAACGGTAAAATATTTTATTGATCAGAACTTTTTCAGCTGACTTGGGACGATGCCGAATTTCTTTTTGAAAGCCGTAGAAAAGTGGCGTGGATTTTTGTACCCCATTGCATCTGAAACTTCGCTGATATTCATATCTTTTTCCAGAATCATTTTCCTGGCTTCTTCCATTTTAAGACTGTTCCAGAATCCGAAAACGGTAGTTCCGAAGAGCTCCTTAAATCCTTTTTTAAGAGTAAATTCATTAGTTCCGGCATAATGGGCAAGCTCAATCAGTGAATGATCTGAATCACGGTTTTTCATGATAAAATCCTTTACGGCGTGAATCTTGTCAACTTCTGTCCTTTTTAAAGAACTTTTTATCAGTGACTGATCAGCGATCTGTTCAAACTGCAAAAGCATCAGTTCAATGGTTTTTGCTTCCATAAACATCCTTTTGAACAGGCCTTTTCGATCACAGTGGATGATCTCATGAATAAGCTGATACATCTGTGCATTGATCCTGTTATGAACCGGATTCAACTGACAGCCATTCCCTTTTTCCATACGGTTTCTGAAGGTTTCAAATAGCGGAGACCCTGCCGGCATAAATCTTTTGAAAAAATCCGGTGAAAGGTTGATCTCAAATAGCTCAAAATTTTTGCTCTCCCACTCCATCGTTCCTTCCATTCCCGATGCATAGATAATATTGTTCTGACAGTCTGAAAAATCTATATTTTCAGAGAAATTTCCTGAAACCGCGCTGCTTTTTCCTTTCAGGGCGAAATGCATTTCCACTGTTTCATGATCGGTTTCAAAATTCAGCAGGGTTTTGTCTGCAAGGTTGGCCTGTCCGAATCCGATATGAATATCTCCAAAATAAATCTCGCGATAACTTCCTTTTCCATACGGCAGCTCCAGATGCGTTTCACATTCCGTGATATCCTGATATTGAAAATGACCAGTGAGCGGATGGTCTCTCTCCATCAGCGGATTTGCAATATCATCTCCATACAGTTTAAGTGCCATTGATATTGGTTTATTTCTCCTTTTCACGGACTTTTTACTCCGCGATACAGACCTGAAAAGCTAAGCTTAGCATTTATATTTGCCAAAGTTAATGATTATTTAGAATCATTCTTAATTATAAAATATAAATGATGCACTTAAGCCATGTTTTATTCCGTACAGACAATCTACAACGGTCAGTTCAGCAACTGACAGATGCCGGATTTAGCGTTGAATACGGAGCTCATCCTTCCAAAGCCTACAATGCGTTTATCTGGTTTGAAGAGGGTGTTTTTATTGAGATTTTTAAAATCCGAACTATTCCCTTGCTATTCAGATGGCTGATGCGAATATTTGGGTATTCACCAGTTTTGGACCGGATGAAGGTTTGGAATGAAAGTTCAGGCTGGTGCGACTGGTCACTGGAAACCCAGGAGAAAGACCTGAAATATTATCAGCTTCTTCTGGAATATTTAGACATTGGGTGCAAGATTTTCAAAAGCACCCGAAAGGATTTTCATGGAAGAAAACTCTCATGGCGGCTTGCCATACCTGAGGACACCCAATTTCCTTTTTTAATGTCTGCCTATTCCCTAAATCCCAGACCTGAAAAGATGATACACCCTAATGGAATTAAAAAGGTGCGAATCATCAAAGTAGGAAAAGAAAAACTGGATACTGTTCTTCTCGATGCCCTCATCGAGGATAAAAAACCATTGGAACTCATAGAAGGCTGTCAAGGACTTCAGACTGTAGAGTTTCTTCATTCAGATATAAAAATAGAAGATATACTTATATAATGGAAAAGCAAAAACAACTTATTTTAAACGGAAATATGTATCAGGTGATGTGGCAGCTTTCTTGGCCGGCCGTAATTGCCATGGTCCTATATGGAATGAATAATTTTCTGGATGGAATCTTTGTCGGCCATCTGATCAGTACAACAGCACTGGCGGCAGTAGGTATAGCCTATCCGCTGGCTCAGTTTGCCCAGGGATTCGGAACCTTGATCGGAACGGGAATTGGTTCTGCAGTGAGTATCTGGATTGGCTCTGAGGACAAGGAAAAACTGAACAACTCTTTGGGAACAGCGAATTATCTTACGTTAATTTTTTCTGTTCTTATTACCATTCCATGCTTTATTTTCGGAAAAGAACTGGTATATATGATGGGCGGAAGAGGTGAAATTCTTTCATTGGGGACTGAGTACTTCCGTGCAACGATTCTCGGAAGCTTTTTCTGGATTCACGGTCTGGCCCTGAATATGATGATCCGTGCAGAAGGACGTATGAAGACCGCAGCATGGATGATTGCTGTAGGGCTGGTGGTGGATGTCGCTTTAAAACCTGTTTTTATCCATACGTTTGGCTGGGGAGTGGCCGGTGCTGCCTGGGCTACCAATATTTCAATGATTATTTACACGGTTCTTGGGGTTTGGTATTATTCCTCAGGAAAAGCTTCTTTTAAAACCAGATTCTGGTCATTAAAAAAAGACAAAGCGATTATTAAGGAAGCGCTTTCGCTGGGAATGCCGGGATTTATTATGATGATCATGATCGTTATACAGAATATTGTAGTCTTCAATGTACTGGCGAGGTACGGAAAAGATTCGGATATTACCTTTTTTACCGCAGTGAATAGATTCTATATTCTTCTGAATACCCCGCTTTGGGGCCTGATGCGAGCCCTTCAGCCGGTTTCGGGTATGAATTACGGAGCCGGAAAATATGAAAGAAGTATCAATGCCTACCGGATTTTCTCTTTAGTCGGATTAATGATTCTGTTACCATTCTGGCTCTTTGTGATGTTCTACCCATCAGGTGTATTATCGGTGATGATTCCGGATATGGTTTTCAGCAATACCCAATTGACTGATTTCAGAATTTACATGAGTATTCTGCCTGCATTGCCTTTTCTTTTCATGGCAATGGTATGGTTTCCGTCTGTAGATTATGCTAAACCGGCTACCGTGATCAGCATTTTAAGACAGGTTGTTTTCTATATTCCAGCCCTCTTGATTGTTCCTTTGATATACGGAATAAGTGGCATATATACAGCGAGTGCTGTCATTGACTGGATTATTTTTGGATTGGTGATTTATGCAGTAGGAAAAAATTGCAAAAAACTGAAAGAAAGAGCCCATTAAAAGCATAGGTTATTTTTAAGTAGAATTAATAATTTTTTAATATTTATGCTTTTATGGTGTTTTTCATAATATAAATTTTGCTTATATTTGAGCTTCGAAATAATTTTTTTTCATCATTTGTGTTTTTTTAAGGCCTCCTCATTCAGGAGGCCTTTTTCATTATATGCATACGTAATTGTTTATCTGATGTGTATATGGAAATGAAAATTGAGAAATTTGCAGGTTAAGTGTAAATACGGAATAATGAATTTGGTACTTTATACGCTGATATATATCCCTTTAAAGTGACAACTTTGTAATGTTAAACAACTTAAAACATTACACCATGTCAAAATTCAAAATCAACATCGTTGCAGGTCCGCTTTGGAGCAACGACGAAGCACAAAAAATCGGAGGCCGTATTGCTGCGGCACATTTAGGAAAATTCACTGGACAATGGAGCACCATTGTTGAAGGTCAGATGAGCGTTATCGAAGTTGAATACGATACAGAATCATCTGGAAGTACGGAATATAAATTGAATGTCCTTGCCGGACCTATCTGGAGCACTGAAGATGCGAAGGAAGTATGTCCAGCAATATGCGCTTCTTATGGAGGCACATGGACAGGAGCTTGGTCAACAGTTGTTGAAGGCAAAATGAGCGTTTGCGAATGCTTATTTAAATTCTAGGAACTATTTAAATTCATAATAGATTAATCTCCGGGGTAACCCGGAGATTTTTGATTTACCCTAAATTATTGAGTTGTTTTGATAAAATCGGTAGGCTTCGACTGCATGACAGACTGGAAACTTCTCGTAAAAGCCTGTACACTTTTATACCCTACCCGATACGCCGTTTCCGATATGGTAAGATCACCGGAACTCAGCAGTTCCAGACTTTTAATGATCCGCAATACCTGCTGGTACTTGATCAGTGTCATTCCTGTTTCTTTCTTAAAAATACGTTCCAGCGTTCGTAAGGAAAGCAGGGATATTTCACTTAAGTCTTCTATTCTGATATCTTCCTGATAATGATGGTGCAGATATTCAATCGGTTTAGACAGACGTTTATCTTCAGGAAGACTGATGTGCAGCTTCAGGGAATGTTCTACAAAACGGGGAAGTTCATTGAAAAGTGCTTTTAAGAACACCATTTCATCCGGATCTTTTATCCTGCTTTTTGACCATCTTTCCGAATACTTTATCATTTCCTTTAAAACGGGTGGAACTGAAAATACATTGATTTCACGATGAAAAGAAGCGTTTGGACCTACATCAGCAAACATGATCATCAGCTTGATTTTCTCAGAATGTGTATTCGTTTTATGAATAGAACCTGGGGGAATCCATGCAGCATGGTTTTGTGGAAGCAGATAGATCTTTCCTTCTATGGTAATGTACTGAAATCCGCTTTCTACATAGACCAGCTGCCCTTTTTCATGGGAATGAAGGATGTCATCATGGCTCCAGTTGTCTTCAAACCATACAAAATAAGGTTTGTTCAGTTCATCAATAGCAATTGTGTCGTGTGGATTCATGTCGTTTTAAGTTAAAACTTTGGCAAAATTAAACAAAACAACTGAATTAATTTTGCATCAAATATATCTGTATGATGAAGAATGAAACAAGAAAGAATGCTTCCTATGTTCTGATGCTGATCAATGTACTGGTTGTAATTCTGGTCTCCAGCAATCTGCGATCTCCTATTATTTCCGTATCTCCGGTATTGTCCGACATACGGAATGCATTGAACCTGAATAGTTTTCAGGTCAGTCTGCTTACGTCTATCCCACTGTTTATGTTTGCAACCTGTTCCGTTTTGGTCAGCAGATTTTCGCATAAATTCAGCATCAGCAGATTCCTGATGTATTCTCTGATTATTTTGAGTTTCGGATTGTTTCTACGGATTACAGGCTCTCTTTCGATGCTTTTTGCAGGATCCGTATTCATAGGCCTTGGAATCTGTATCGGAAATGTGGTGACACCGGGTTATATCAAGAATAACTTCCCAAAACAGATTGGCCTGATGACCGGTATTTTTGCAGTATCTATGAATCTTACCGCAGCTCTGGCATCAGGTTTCAGTGTAAGAATCGGTGAATGGACGGGATTCGGGTGGCGGGGTTCGCTGGGAATCTGGCTGGTGATTGCCGGATTGGGCCTTTTTGTTCTGATTCTCGAACTGATATTCAATAAAAAAAATCCGGGTCAGGCAAAAGCGGCATTAACTGTTTCTGATTTCAATATGTTTAAATCTGCTCAGGCATGGAATATCAGCATTTTTATGGGGCTGCAGTCATTGTTTTATTACTGTATGATGGCCTGGCTGCCGTCATTTTTGACTGATTACAATATGCAGGGCGAAAGTACCGGATGGGTTCTCTTCGTCATTCAGATTACCATGATTCCTGTTACCTTCTGTGCCCCGATCATTGCAGGGAAAATGAAAGATCAACGGATTTTGATCGTTCTTATCTGTACTTTAATGTTCGGAAGTACCATGATGTTCGTTTGGCTACAGTCTCAATGGATTTACGCGAATGCTATTATTATTGGTCTTTCCAACGGTTTGTCTTTCAGTTTATCCATTCTTTTCTTTTCAACAAGAACAAAAAACAGCGCTAATGCGGTAAAAATATCCGGAATGGCACAGTCTGTAGGCTATCTTATTGCGGCATTTGGTCCTCCGGTCTTTGGAAAATTGCATGACTGGGATGTTTCCTGGAAAAGTTCGTTTTACTTTTTAAGTTTCGCCGTCATCCTGATGTTTTATTTTGGAATGAAGGCGGCAAGGAATAGATGTGTGGAGGATTAAAGTAACAAAGAGTCAAGAGTCAAGAACCAAGAATAAAAACAACAGATTTTAGATGTCAGATTTCAGAAAAGAGATATGAGATTTCATATTAAGGCAAAGAAATAAGGAATATTGTTAAATCCGAGCACCATTACTCATTACTCATTACTCATGTATTAAGCTACGTCACTCTTCTTTTGTCGCTGGCTTCCACCCATTCATCTTTTTGGCATTTTGAGCAGTTTCCGGCATTTCCCTCATGTTTAAATTCCGTATGTCCACAGAAAATACAGGAATAATAGCTTTCTTTAGGGATTATTGTCAATGGATCTTCCAACGAATCAGGCATGATGGGAAGTCCATACTTCACGGCTTGATCTTCATGAAAAAATATGCTGATTTCTCCGGAACTCTCTACAATGGCTATTTCGATCTGCCCCAATTGGGATACGCCTTTTAATCTGAGCTCAGCAAAGAATTCATCACTACCGAGATTTTCCTTTTTAAAATTATCGATCGCAAATTCCCCATCTCGGATCAGGCAGGCCGAAGTACCTTCCACCAGCTTCTCAAAACTTTTGCTCTTGGCAATAAAAATTGTAATGATCGTGTATAAAAGAATAATAACGATAAAAACCAGGATTGAAGAGACAATTCCCACATCTTTATTAAACATAGGATCACCAGCTGCAGAACCTAAACCGATAATAACGACCAGTTCGAAAATAGAAAGCTGCTTCACCCCTCTTTTACCCAAAACCCTTAAGCCAATGATAATAGCCAAAAACATAATGGCAGTCCGGAGTATGATTTCCAAAAGGAAAGACCATTCTTCATGTCCCATCAATAATTCTTTCCAGTTAAGTTCTAAGAGAAATAAGGCTAGCATAGATATTAATTTAAAAGGAGTATCCAAAAAATGAGCCATAGCTATTGGCTCATGCACCTCTCTTACCTATTCATCCATTCTTCAGCAAGGATTGCATAAATCACATCATCTACCCAAACACCATTGATGTACAAACTTTTAATGAAATGCCCTTCCTTTCTGAAACCGATGCGTTCCATCAATTGTAATGAACCTGTATTATCCGGATCAATTGAAGTGGTGATTCTGTGTTTTTGCAGATCTTTAAACATCAGATTCATCAAACCTTTAAGCGCTTCTGAAGCATATCCTTTATGATGGTGTTTTTTACTTAATGTAATTCCAAATTCTACCTGATCACTGTCGATAAAATGTACACCGGTATCACCTATGATTTCTTTCGTTTCCTTATCTGTAATCAGCAACTGATACCATGTTTCCGGCTGATTGAATTCCTTGAAATTTCTGGTGATGAATGCTTCCACTTCCTCCAATGTTTTGGGGATCCAGCTTTGAAATTTATTCGTTTCCGCATCAGCGCGGTATCCGAAAATGGCTTCCTTATCATCCATATGAAGATCTCGGAGAAGCAGTCTTTCTGTTTCAAGAATCATTTTATCAATTTTAATAGGCTAAATTATGTAAAATGCCATGATTTTCAAAAAAAGTGCTTTTGGAACTGCTAAAACAAATGGAGGAAAATCATATGATTCAATAGATTGAAGTCTACAATTTCCCTCCGGAAGTGTATGGTAAGCTTACAGATCAGGTCCTATCCATGATCAGCTGCATGAAGGAGATAATCTGAATTTTTAAAGGTATCCAGTACCTCCAGTATATTCTGATAAATAAAATTCAATTCCTCTGATGTGATACAGTATGGCGGAACCAAATACATGACATTCCCCAGTGGACGCATGATGATCCCGCGTTCCAGGAATTCATCATAGAGAACCTTTCCGATCTGATTAAAATAAGAAGTATTTTGGTCTGTTTTATACTCAAAAGCCAGAATAGTTCCGGTCTGACGTACATTTTCAACATCTGAGTGCTTTGAAAGAATTTTCGTAAAATCTGAATGCTGGTTGCTAATACGCTCAATGGCCGTTAACGTTTCTTCCTGTAATAAAAGTTCCATACTGGCCAGCGCCGCAGTACATGCCAAAGGATTGGCCGTAAAAGAATGTCCGTGAAAAAGCGTTTTATACTTGTCATCAGATAAAAAGGCATTGAAAATCTCCTGTGAACAGGTCGTAATTCCCATTGGCATTGTTCCACCGGTCAGACCTTTTGAGAAGCACATAATATCCGGCATTTCCGTAAGATGATTGGCTGCGAACAGTTTTCCTGTTCTTCCGAAACCTGTGAATACTTCGTCCTGGATCATCAGAATTTCTTCATTTCTGCAAAATCTCATCAGCTCATCCAGATGTTTGGCTTCATACATCAGCATACCTGCAGCGCCTTGCACCAAAGGTTCATAGATAAAACAGGCCGTTTCTTCTGCAAGATCTTTAATCTGAATTTTTATACTTTCCAGATTTTCTGCGTTGGGTGTATCAATAAATACGACCTCAAAGAGCATACTTCCGAAAGGTTTTGTCCAGACACTTCTTCCGCTTACGGACATCGCCCCGAAGGTATCACCGTGATAAGCATTTTTAAAAGCCAGGATCTTCGTTTTTTCTTTCCCTGAATTATAGGCATACTGAATGCACATCTTCAGCGCCGCTTCCACTGCCGTGGAACCGTTATCCGAATAAAAAACCTTTTTCTGATTCTCAGGCAGCAGTTTTAATAAATTCTCTGACAACTGAACAGCCGGTTCATGCGTAAAGCCTGCAAAAATAACCTGTTCCAGGGTATTCAGCTGCTGAAAAACACGTTCTGCAATATAAGGATGGGCATGGCCGTGCAAAGTCACCCACCACGATGAAACTGCATCAATATATTTTTTCCCTTCCTCATCATATAAATAAACGCCTTTTCCTTTTACAATGGGCACTGCATCGCCCGCCGTTTTCATCTGAGTGTAAGGATGCCAGTTGACGGCTTTATCCCTTTCGGCAAGATGGGTTTGTATTAATGTTTTCATTTTTTTTTTTAATTATATGTTAGAAGTTATTGGAGATGATAGTTCTATAAGCCAACCTGTAACCCGTACCCCACATCCCGAACCTCGTTAACAACAAGTACTCTCCTTCATCTTCATCGGTTTCAGACCCAGTTTTTCCAGCATCTGCATATCTTCGGAAACGCCCGGATTTGGCGTTACCAATAAGGTTTCTCTTTCTCCTGTAAAAATAGAATTCGCTCCGGCCATAAAACACCAGGCCTGTTCTGTTTCATTCATTTCTATTCGTCCTGCACTTAATCTGACCATTGAGGAAGGCATAACAATTCTTGCGGTAGCGATCATTCTGACCATTTCCCAGGTATCTACTTTTTCGTTGTCCTCAAGCGGTGTTCCAGCTACTCTGGCTAAAGCGTTGATGGGAACTGATTCCGGATGCTTTGGCATGGTGGCCAATGTTAGAAGCATTGAAATTCTATCCCTGTGCGTTTCTCCAAGTCCGATGATCCCTCCAGAACACACCGTTATTCCTGCATTTCTTACGTTATTGATCGTATTAATCCTGTTATCGAAGGTTCTGGTTGAGATAATTTCTTCGTAATACTGTTCAGAAGTATCCAGATTATGATTGTAAGCGTATAAACCTGCTTCCTGAAGACGAATGGCCTGTTCCTCGGTAAGCATTCCTAAAGTACAGCATACTTCAAGTCCCAGTTCATTTACTCCTTTTACCATATCGATTACCCGGTCGAAATCACGGTTGTTTCGGACTTCACGCCATGCTGCAGCCATACAGAAACGGGATGAACCACTGTCTTTTGCTTTTTGAGCATGAGCAATAACGGTTTCCGTCGGAAGCAATGCCTGAACTTTGATATTGGTGTGGTAACGCGCCGCCTGACCACAGTACGAGCAGTCTTCAGGACAACCTCCCGTTTTAATGGATAATAAGGTGGAGATCTGTACTTCTGACGGATCATGCCATTCCCGGTGAACGGTGGATGCCTTATAAATAAGTTCCAGCAAAGGCTGGTGGTAAATTTCTTCTATTTCTTCTTTTGTCCAGTTGTTTCTTACGGTTGTTTTTTTGTCCATTATCATAAATTTGTTTTTGTTAATTGTTCTGCGGCAGCCTGAATGCTTTCTTTTGTAGGTTGATCAATTTCAGGAATTAGGATGACTCTTGTTTCTCTTTTAATAAAGTTGCAGATCACCCTTTCAGTATCCGGAGGAAAAGTTCCGTTGAGGATCAGATATTCCAGTTTAAGTTTTTTCTGTTCTAATGCCATGATGGAAAGCAAAGTATGATTAATACATCCTAAATAATTCCTCACCACCAATGCCACAGGAAGCTCCAGTTTTTCTATCAGATCGATCATTAAAATATCATCCGTAAGCGGAACCATAAGTCCTCCTGCTCCTTCTACAATAAGCTTATTCTCCGTTTCAGGCAGCTGAAACAAGTCAAGATTGATCTGTACATTTTCCTCTCTTGCGGATTGATGCGGTGACGCAGCCAGCTTAAAACGGTAGGTTTCCGGTTGACATACTGTGTTTGCTGTCCATGATTCTATTTTATGACTGTCTGTGTAGTCGAGATCTCCGGACTGTATAGGCTTCCAGTAATCAGCTTTAAAATATTGTGTTAAAACGGCTGAGCATATTGTTTTTCCTACTTCGGTGCCTATGCCGGTGATGAAGAGTTGGGTCATGAGTGTTACGGGTTTCAGGGTGCGAGATACGTGATTCGGGGTCTTAAGTTTGGTTTATAGGAATGCCTTAATGATTCCTGTGAGTTTTATAATTTCGTTTTTAGTATTGAAGCTGTGGAGGCATATTCTGAGTCTTTCGGTTCCAGCTTTTACAGTTGGACTATAGACGGCATAGGTTAAGAAATTATTATCAAAAAGTGCTTTTTGTAAATTTCTTAATTGTTGATTATCCGGAACCAATACAGCCTGTATTGGGCTCAATTCCGAAGATGGTGTTTCTATATTTTGATTTCTAAAAATTTCAATGTTGTGATGAAGTTTTTCTGACAGTCCCGGCTTTTGCTTTAAAAATTCATAGCCTGTTTGAATAGCCATCCATAAAAAATCCTGTGCTGCGGTTGTATAAATAAACGGAGATGCAAAATTCACCAAATATGATTTCACGGTTTCATCACACAAAACAGCCGCACCATGTGCTCCTAAAGCTTTTCCATAAGTGATTACGGCGGCAAAAACTTCATTTTGCAACTGGTATTTCTCAATCAAACCAATTCCGAAAACTCCGAAAGCATGGGCTTCATCTACAATCAGTGAAGCATTATACCTTTTCGCTAAAGCCGCAATTTCCTGAAGGGGTGCAAGATCTCCATCCATTGAATACAAGCTTTCTATGGCAATGTAACAGGGTCCGGACTGCTTTTTCAGCATACTTTCCAAATCTTCCGGATCATTGTGACGGAATTTTAATTTCTTTACATGAGACATCCTGCAGGCATCATGAACAGAACGGTGGATCTGCTCATCTACAATGATCGTGTCGTGACGGTCCGGCAGTGTAGAAAACAAAGCCAGATTCGCATTGTAGCCGGAAGAAAAAAGAAGAGTCGCTGGATATTGATGCTGTTCAGCAATGCACATTTCTGCTTCATCAGCGATAGTGCTGTTTCCGCTGATCAGTCTTGAGCCGGAGCTTCCTGAAAGAAGTTTAGGATTTTCCTGAACCTTCTGAAGCAGTTGTGCCTGAAGTTCTTTATTTCCCGCTAATCCAAGATAGTCGTTGGAATAAAAATCAATCCCTTCTGATTTTGGCTTTAAAGTCCTTAATATGCTCGCTTCTTTTCTTTTTTCAAGCGCTTCCTGTAATTTCTTAAGCATAATTTAACTCTGAAACTTCCTCTGCGATTGCATTGATCCACTGATCATGCAGTTCTTTTTCTATCGCCAGGATATTTTCTGCATGCTGGTTCCAATCCGGAGAAAATTCATTGAGCTGATTGATCATTTCTTCAAGATGCCCTTCCTCTTCCAGAATAATAGATTTCACCATAATTTTCGAAGATTCTTTGGTCAGAATATCTTGATAAACAGGATATAACTCATCTGCCCGGACTTCAATAGCATAAGTCACAAAAAGATAAGCCGCATATTTCAGCTCTTCCTTATTTAGGGTAAATACAGTTTGAAGATATCTGCAAGCCTTAACATCTAATGAATGAAGATATTGTCTGGTTGAAATTGGGGCCAAAAGTTCATCAACTTCATAGCTTTTACACAATTCGGGATCTATCTTTCCAATCTGTTTTTTTAGATAATAAGCGTGGCGGTGTTCTTCAGCAGCATGTTTCAGCTGAATCATAGTTACTGAAACCGGATGTTCACACTTTGATATCTTTCGGGCGCCTGCATTTTCCATGAATGAAAGCGTATTCAGCCATTTGGCATGGGTTACGCAATCCTGTACAATTCTTTCAAGCAGTTGTTGAAATTCCATAGATTTTTATTTTGAACCAAAATTAGTATATTGCCGGACCATTAAAAGGTGCCAGTTTTAATATTATGGATAGTCCGGTTAAGATTCCTTATCAAAGTTTTATAGAAATTGACAGAAATTCAGAAACTTCGATCTATATGCAGATTGCGAATCAATTGATCAATGCGATTCAGAGAGGTTTTCTGCCATACGGTACCAAGCTACCGGGAACGAGAACCTTTAGTGAAGTGCTGGAAATCCACAGGAATACCGCTGTTGCCGTTTATGATGAATTATCTGCACAGGGTTGGGTGGAAAGCCTTCCCAATAAAGGAACTTTCATCATCGGAGAACATCAGGAAAAACCGGTAAAGGTTAAAAACTTTGAAAAAAACAACCTTCAGAATTATCCTGAAACAACAGGTTTTTCGTTTAAAACTTCGAATATTTTAGACAATCCTTTTGAACATTCAGACTGTGAGTATGTTTTTAATGATGGTGTACCGGATATCAGACTGACTCAGATCGGACAGCATTCGAGGTTTTACAGCTCTATTCTTAAAAGGAAATCCAATCAGAAAATGCTGGGCCATTATAATCACGATGGAAGTGAATTTTTTAAGGAACATCTGTCAAATTACCTTAATCTATCCCGGGGACTGCCTATTTCAAAGAATAATCTCCTTATTACCCGAAGCACGGAAATGAGTATTTATATTGTTTCCGAAATTCTACTTTCCGCAGGAGATACCGTGTTGGTAGGTGCTTTGAGCTATTTTTCGGTCAATATGATCTTTCAAAAAGCTGGAGTTCATATTGTTTCAATGCCTATTGATGAGGATGGAATTATAGTAGAGAGCGTTCGGGAGACCTGTAAAAAGCAGAAAATCAGAATGCTTTACCTTACACCGCATCACCACTATCCTACTACTTTTGCTTTAAGTGCACAACGAAGACTTGAGCTGCTCGATCTTGCCCACGAGTATGGATTTATCATCCTTGAAGATGATTATGATTATGAATTTCATTACGACAAAAGTCCGATTCTTCCACTGGCAAGTGCAGATACTAATGGAATGGTGATTTATATCGGATCTTTTGGGAAATCATTGGCACCTGGATTCAGAACCGGCTTTATTGTCGCTCCGGAAAATCTGATGGTCGAGATGAGGAAGTATCTCGGAATTATAGACCGTCAGGGTGATATCTTAATGGAAAGGGCTTTGGGCGAAATGATTGAGGAAGGAGAAATACACCGGTATCTTAAAAAATCTTTAAAGATTTATCAGGAAAGACGGAATCACTTTGCAGAACTTCTTAAGGGAAATTTAGATGAATGTATACAGTTTCAAAAGCCTTCGGGAGGTCTCGCTTTCTGGCTGGAATGGACTATTCCGGTGAACCTGATGCAGCTGAGCCGGAACTGTGCGCAGAATAATTTATTTATTCCTAAAACACTGCTTTATCAGACCAAGGATCTTACGGCGATGAGATTGGGTTTTGGAAATCTCAACTTTGAGGAAATGGAGAAAAGTATTGAAATTCTTTCTGATCATACTAGAAAGCTGCTATAATATAATTGTTATAAATTTCCCACAGATCCCACGGATCACACAGATAATTGTTTTTTATAAATCTGTGAAATCTGTAGTATCTGTGGGATAAAAAATATACTTACTGTAATTTACCACGCAAAGTTTTATGTTTGACACTTTTCATTTTAAGGATTGAAAAAGTTGATCTGATGAAGCGAGAAGATTTGCATAACAGAGTCATTACAAATAATTGTTAAAAATTTCCCGCAGATCACACGGATCACGCAGATGATTGCGTTTTTATGAAGCTGTATGTAAGCAAAAAATATCAACCACAAAAGTCACAAAAGTTTTCTTGAAACACTTAAGTTTATTTAAAGTTTAAAAGCTTATCGTAAAAGTACACTTAAGTTTTGTGAAAATCTCTGATTTTCTTTACCATAACGGGAAGATCCGCCGGATCTTTTTAATCTGCGAGAGATAATATTTTAAACCATTAAGGACCATTAAGTTTTTAAGAATATGAAGTTTAGCATCGCATTAAAGCTTACAGCTTAAAAAATCATTTGATTTTTCTTAACCAACCTTACTACCTTCATTTATCTTAATGTTTTAGAAAGTGTACCATGAGAATCTGGGAAAGGAAAAGAAATGGGTTTATTTATGTTTGATTTTAAATGAAGTTTTGAAATTAAACACAGATGACACAGATTTTCACAGATGTTTGCGTTGTATGGGTTTTTGAAATCCGTGCGACAAAAGTAGAATTAGTTGTAAGGAACTTTGAAATAAAAAAAGTGCAACGGTTAGGTTACACTTATCTAAAATTTTGTTTTTGTTAATTTGTAGGCACTAAAGCCTTCATTTTCTTTTTCTTGGGTTTCTTCTTTTTTCTGTTCAGATAAATAATGAATCCTGTGATGGGAAGTGAAGCTGCAATCATACCTGCAAAAAGGTATAAAATCCGGCCTGTCATTCCAAATATGCTTCCTGTATGAAGGTCATAATTTCTTTCTCTTAAAGCCGTTCCATTACCGATATTTTTGTCTTTATAGGATTGATGTTTTAGGATTTTTCCTGAGTACTGATCAAAATTGAACTGCTCATTCTGGTACTGTTTATCACCGTAGGTTACCTCAGCATAATAAGTTCCTTCTTCTGTTTTCGGAAAGCTGATGAGTGCGGATTTTTTATCAGCCAGGCTCTTTTCTATCCTGTTTCCTACAATATTCAAGATCTTTTTCTTGTCTGAAGATTCTTCGGAAGGAATGGTACTTTTAGCCTTCTGTTCAGTCTTCACCTTTCCGTTCAGTGTTTTTTTGACCCATTGATCCACCTCTTCAAAATTCCATATCAAGGCAGCGTATGAGATAAGACATAAAGGAATAACGGCATAAAATCCCAGGACATTGTGCATATCGTAATTAACCCTTTTCCATTTGGCTGATGTCTTGATCATAAACATCCCTTTGAGTGCTTTCTTATTCATTTTACGTGGAAACCAGATGACCAGTCCTGAGAAAAGCATGACAGCCAATATCAATGTTGAAGATCCGGTAATGGTTTTACCAATTTTTTCACCCAATAAGAGTCTGCGGTGAAGATCCATCACGATCTCAAAAAAATCATTTTTGGCATTTTCAACCTCAAGAACTTTTCCGGTGTAAGGATCCACATAAACCCTGTAATAATGAATATAAGAACCCCAATAGGTCAAAGCCTCCTTGTCCATTTTCAGGGAGCGAAACGCATAGCTTCTGGATGGATCTGAGGATATTTCTACCCTGCTTACCTTTAAACTGTCCGGAAGCGCCTGCTCTGCTTTCAATTTAAGTTCAGAAAATGGGAGTTTTTCTTTTTTTATAGTTTTGACGAAATATTTCTCCGGGTGTATGGCATGTTTCAGTTCTTTTTCAAAAGCGAGAATACATCCTGTCACTGCCATTATCACAATTATAAGCCCGGACGTTAGTCCGAGCCATAGATGTAATTGATATGCTGTCTTTCTGAGTATAGAATTCATATTAAAACTTAAGAGTAACCTCCGCCACAAAGTTACGAGGCATTTGGGCAACTATAACACCCTGCCCTGCGAAATACTGCGCATTTCCTAAATTATTCATTTTAAATCCTAATCTGTATCTTTCTTTTTCAAGAGATACGGAAGCGTTCACTAAAGTATAAGCCGGGAATATAAACTGTCCTGTTGTCACGTTGTCTACGCTAATCTGCTCACCCACACGGTTCACACCAAAGCCTACTCCGAGACCTGAAAGTCCTTGGATCGGCAATATGTAGCTCACCCATGAATTGAATACATTAGCCGGACCTGAAGACGATGGACGACGGCCATCTACATTGGCAGCAGCCTTTACAAACTTACTGTCGTTATAAGAATATCCCGCCATAATGTTCAGTCCCTGGATCGGGTTCAGGATGGTTTCAATTTCGATCCCTTTACTTCTTTGTTCTCCGTCCTGGATCGTCACATTATAACTTGTTCCGCCGCGGGTCACAATATCTGCTCTTAGCATATTGTCAACCAGAATATCATAATATCCTACCGTGAAATTCACTCTGTTTCTCCAAAGATTTCCTTTGAATCCTACTTCCCACTGATTGGATCTCTGCGGTTTGAAATCTCCACTAAAGTCTGCAAGCGGCTGCGCAACCGGAGCTACATTACTGAAACCATTCATATAGTTAGCATAGGCAGAGAGACGGTCTTTGAAGATCTGATAGGATAAACCAAGTTTTGGAGACAACGCATTCTGGTTGAATGTCCCCGTATTGGTATTCTTAACCAGATCAAGTTGTCCTTTGCTTTCATAATGGTCAAAACGTAAACTTAGCAAAGTAACCAAACGGTCTGTAATATATACCGCATCAGAAATATAAGCGCCATAAATATTGCTTGATGCTGTATTTCTTACTAAAGGTGCTGTAGAAGTTTGAATTTTCTGTAACGCTAAATCTCTGGTTATATTTCCATATAATCCTGTGACAGGCGAAGCTATAGGTGCTGTAGGATTTTTAGGGTCAATGTAATCAAAAACAACAATTGGAGAAAGGTTATTGTTCAAAGACTGGTTTAAATAATCTAATCCGACAAGAACTTTATTTTTGATTTTTCCTATTTTAAATTCCCCGTTAAAGTTCTGCTGAATGCTGGTAGACGCTCCTTCACCATTCTGCCACTGTACATTACGCTCCAAAAGGTTATCTGTAGCTCCTCTCATGAACTGATACTGATAGAGTCCTTCCGTTTTTCTGTAATTTCTTGAGATCAGAGTCTGAGAACTCCACTGATCTGAAATTTTATAATTAATCTCAGCTTTTACATTGATGGAAGGTGCTTTTAAGGTCATATCATTATTGGAATAAGACCTCTTCCAGTCATATCCAAGCTCATCAGGCGTGGTTGCGATGAATGCTCTGGTTCTCGGTAAAAAGATAATCGGTGTATTCGTTCCTTCATAGGTGTAAATCTGGGCTCCCAAATTAAACTTTAACCGGTCATTCACCTGGTAGCTGAATGTAGGCGCTACAAACATGGATTTTCTGAACTCCGAATCTCTGAATCCGTTCTGATATTGGTACGCTGCATTCAAACGGAATAAAGTCTTCCTTGAATCCGTGATTGGGCCATATACATCAGCCGTGACACGGTTCAGGTTATAACTTCCCAAAAGATAAGAAGCTTCTCCGCCGAAATAATCTTTAGGCTTTTTCGTCACCACATTAATTAATCCCCCAAAAGAATTTACCGCACCACCGTAAAGCGTTCCGGAAGGTCCTTTGATCACATCGATACGTTCAATATCCGCCGGATCAATTTCTGAGTTGGTGGTCGCAGGAACACCATCTACCATAGAAACTCTGGTAGGGAAACCTCTTAAATTGTAGTAGAAACTTCCGTCTCCCGCTCTACCCGCACTTCCCTGCATTTTCACAATACCCGGAACGTTTTTTAAAGCGTCCGACATATCATACACCAACTGCTCTTTCAGAATCTGCTGGTTGATGCTTGTATACATTTGGGGATTTTCAATGTTTCTCAAAGGCATTTTAGAGATCGAAGTACTGTCTCTGTCCAGAAATTTATTTCTGCTGAACGCATATACGGTAATGCCTTCGATAACATTGTTTTCTGTCTCAGGATAAATTACCGGAATTTCAAAGACATCTTTTTCAATACGGATCTGCTCACGCATCAATTCAATATCATTTAAAACCACCTGAAGCGTATATTCTCCTGGTGGCACATTATCAAAATAGTATTCTCCTAAATTGTTGGTCTTAGCCTGATACGGCGTATTGACTAATCTTAAAAGCGCATTCTTCACGGGCACTTTTTCAGACAACATGATCTTTCCGTTGACGCGTTCATTCTGCTGGGCAGAAACAAATAATGGAAGACCGACAAGAAATAAAAGTAATATAGGGGTTTTAAATATTTTCATGCTGTAAGTTTTGTAACAGGGGATAGTTGATTTTGCCGTTTTGTGATAATGGAAATGATTCTATGTGTTCGGTGCGTACGTATTGCGGATTGATGCGCAGTTTATTCTTAATGGTTTCCTTAATGCTCTCAGGATCAATTTCAATATTGTTATACAGAACAATGATTTTTTTATCATTGCCGTTCAGACAAACAACTGTATTGCCTTCCAGCTCATTCTTAAGGATAAACTCTACCTCATCCAGGTTAAGACGGATCCCAAAAAGCTTCATGATGCGTTTAATTCTTCCTGTAATATAATACAGTCCGTTCTGCCCTCTTCTGCCTGTATCTCCTGTATGAAGAAGTCTAGGTTGTTCGTAGGTAGACAGATCTTCAAGCTTGTTGGCATAACCTCCACTGATGCTTGAATGTAAAAAGAGCAGTTCATCCGTTTCAGGATCGACCTGGAAACTTCCTCCGTGTACAGGAGTACCAATAGATGTTTCTTCTTCAAGAAGTCCGTCCGTCGTAAGATAAGCCATTCTTCCGCCTGCTTCGGTTTGTCCGTACTGAGCAAAAAACTGTTTTTCAAATTCATGACAGTAATTGAAGATGGTTTTCCTCAATTCAGCATTGATCACCCCTCCTGTATGGGTCATGTATCTCAGACTGGTACTGTCTTTTCTGAAGAATCCGATTCTGTTCAGGTTTTCGTACAGATACGGAACACCTCCCAGCGTGCTGTATCCATACGCTTCCATTTCGTCCCAGAATGCTTTCTGCATAATGTCTTTGTCTGTACAAACGATTCTTCCCGCACGCATACAGTTGGTGGTAAAAATAGAAAAACCGTACACGAAATTAATCGGTACGTTGAGCGGAACTACATCAGATTCCAGGATCGGCATATATTGAAGGATGCTCACAGCATTCTGATAAAGATTTTCATCGGAAAGCTTCACCAGTTTCGGAACTCCGGTAGTTCCGGAAGTACTTAAAAGGATCTTGATGTCAGGATGAATCGTCACTTCCGGCTGGTAATCTTCCTTAGCAAAGATTTTCACCGTTTCTGAAAACTCCTTTAACGAATATCCCTGAACCTCATCTCTTGAGGGGTCAAAGATATATTTGGGACGGTATTCCGCTTCCAGACGTTCTTTAAATTCCGGATGAAGTTTCTGTCCCAAAACAGCAATGGCATGTGCCGTTCCATAGAAATTGAGGAGCACCTCAATACTGGGCAGCTGATTGTCATTGTACAAAAAGATCAATCCTTTTTCTACAGGATTGAGGCCTAAAGACCGGTACAGGGTTCCAACCGGCGTGGAAGCACCGGTGGAAGCATCTGTAAACAACAAGTTCTTGTTGGCAATTACATTTTCTAAAATTTTCATATACTTAGTTTTCTACGAGTACATCGTATTTTTTCATTTTTTCGCGGATCTTTCCGACGGTTCCCATTTCAAGGATGTCGTTGAAGTCAAACTTGACCCGGTAGAACTGCTCCAAAGCTTCTACAATAAGCAGATGCGACATGGAATCCCACTCAGGAATTTCCTGGTACGTAAGATTTTCGTCTACCAATTCTTTTTTCACAGCGATTGCTGATGCGATAATTTCATAAAATTCGTCTGTTGTGTGCATTTTAAATTTTTATAGTTTTCCATTTACCATTTTTGAAGATCATGAGGAACAAGACAGCCAGTACGATTTCCGAGGAAACAATAGCCGTAAATATTCCTTTCAGTTCCCATTGAAGCCTTACCCCAAGCAGGTAGGCTAAAGGAAGCTGAATCACATAAAACATGATCATGTACAGCAGGGTTACCTGCATAATATTGCCGGCCGCATTAAGGGCACGGCTGATCACCATTGTAAAGCCTAATAACAGATAAGCCATAGACACCACATGGATGTATTGTACGGCGTATTGTGCTACCTCGACTTCCTTGGTGAAGAATGTCACTACATATTCCGCAGCAAACTGCCAAAATATAGCGACAGCTATCAGATAGGTCATATTGATCCCTCCGGCTCTCCATACCGTTTTCTCTGCGCGATCCGGATTTCCAGCTCCTAAATTTTGTCCTGTAAGAACCCCTGCAGCATTTCCTATTCCCCAGGCAGGCATCGTCGCAACAGAAGCAATTCTCTGCGCAATAACGTATCCTGCAAGAGCAGTAGTGCCGAAGGTGGCAATGATTTTAACCATGATCAGCCAGCTTGAAGCAGGAATAATATACTGAACCAGTCCGCCAAAAGTAATTTTCAGTATTTTCTTAATTAAAGGCAGATCGAGATGAAATTTCACCAGGATATTCACACTGGTTTTGCGTGTAAGAAGAATAAAGAACTGATATAAAACCGCCAGTAACCGGGATAATATGGTAGAATACGCCAGTCCCATTATTCCGTAAGCGGGAATAAAGCCAAGTCCGAACACAAGAATCACGGCAAAGATCATACTGGAGATATGGCAAAGCCAAAGTGACTTCATCGCCAGATCTGCATCCCCTGCTCCTCTGAAAAGACCATTGATAGACAGACGCAGAATCACCAGACCGATACTCAAAAAGACCAGCTTGGAAAAAGGAAGTCCGTTATCTACAATACCAGTATTGAATCCAAGGAAACTGATGATCTCACCCGCAAAAAGGAATGACAGACCGCCAATCAGTAATGCAAAAGCAGCAGCTAGCAATATGATATAATGGGCAGTCCGGCTCATACCTTCTTGGTCTTTTTCTCCTGCTCTCCTGGCCGTCAGTGTTGCAGCAGCGATACCCAAACCAATGGCAATCGCATTGGCAAAATTGATATAGTTATCTGCAATTCCCACGAGTCCAAGGACCTTATCTCCTAATCTTGCAATGATTAAAAGATTGATACTGACAAAAACAGATTCCATCACGAGCTCCATCACCATTGGAATGGCAAGGCTGAAGATAGAACGGTTGATACTCCCTGAGGTAAGTTCTACTTTTTTTCCCGCTAAAGCTCCGTACGCAAATACAGAGCCTTCTTTTACAAGATGCAGAAACTTTCTCATACCGTCGCTACAGAGTTTTTATTCGCAATCTGATACAAAGGATTCGGCAGTGCACCGTCTTTCTTTGGAATAGCAAATGCTTTATTTTCACTGTAGCCATTGTTTTTCAAACGAAGACTGTTGATGTAGAACCTTTTGAATGTAGGAACATACAGATCATATTTTTCATACCGCTCATTCAGATGAGGATTATGGGTTTTGTAGTTTTCTATACACTCATGAACAAGCGTCCAGAAGGTCTCTTCCTGAAAATTGGAATGGGTATGCAGAACATTGGATAAATATCTGAAGAACGCATCAAAAACACCCAGAAGAATAGACAACGGAACGTTTTCCTTATTGGAAGACTGGATGAGTCCGTCTGCCAGATGATCAGGAAGTTTTTCCCTTGCTTCTGTCGTCAGGACAATATCATCTACAAAATCTTTGATCACAATTCTCTTCGGTACTCCGTTTTTCAATACGACCATAATGTTTTCTCCATGAGGCGTTACACAAAGAGAATGGGTGTAATAAATGTGAAGCAGCGGTGTAAGATAGGCATCCAGATAATCTGTGATCCATTGCTGGATACTAATTCCTGCCTGTTCTGCAAAAGCCTGTACCAATGGAACTCCATGTTGATCTACAAAAAGCAGGGAAGCCATGGTAAACATTTCTTCATCTTCCTGTAAATAATTGGAAGCACTTTCGCGCCACAAAGCTCCAAGAAATTCGTTATACTGATAAGGAACACCGGCAATCGCACTGTATTGAGGATGCAGATAAGCAATAGAAGCTTCTTCTCCTAAAAATATGGTTCCTTTTGTTTCAAGATATGCATCGCCTTTGATCAATCCTTTTACCCAGTCTGTAATTGAAGGGGCAATTTTCATCTGCTTAGGCGACAGTCCTCTGATGTTTCCTGTACTTAAAATAGAAACAGCGGTTTTCAGGTATCTTTTTTCAGGATGATCTGTATTGAACAAAGTTCTGATACTCTGTTGCGGGCTGTAGATATCATTTCCTTCTCCTAACAGAATTAAAATACCGGATGCGATATCGCCAGCAAAGTGAATTTTCAGTTTATGTTCCCACTGCCACGGGTGCACGGGAATTAAATTATAATCCTCAGGAGACTTTCTGTAATCAAGCAGTCTTTGTTGAAATGACTGATACAATTCGTCTCCAATTTCAGAGCGGTAAAATCCTTCCTGATCTATATGCTCCAGCGACTGGAACGCTGATCTGTCCTTATGAGCAGCCAGCCACAACACTTTTAAATCCTCTCCTGCTTCTGGAGCAAACGTTTCAAGATCGGTAGGAGAAAATCCTAATCTGCTTTTGTTAACGATTACCCAAGGGTGGCCCGTCATCTGATGCTCTACGGTCTGGTAATTACTTGATGCCAGTTCTTTTGAAGACATAACGCCTCTCGATAAAATTAATGCGTCACAGTATAACGTATGCAACAATTCTTCGGTATATCTCGCCAGTGTATTAGCATCCAGATCGAATACGGTCTGCATTTCAAGGAAGAACTGGGGAATATTCAGCGCTGAGGTGGGTACGCCATTCTCTATTTTCACGATACTTTCCGTATCAATATACCAGTAATCCATCATCCTTTCCTGTCCGCGGAAAATGTATTCTATAGTTTCGATCCCGGTTTCCAGTTTGAAGACCGTAAATTCTGCTTCATCCTGAGTAACGGCAACAGGTTTCAGACGTTCTTCATGCATTAACTCCGCAATCGTCTTGGCCATAAGATCTCTGTTAGCCTGCAGCCAGATTTCCTGGCTGATTGTATTATTTTTTAAGTTGGTGTTCATTGTTCTGTTATATTTTGACAGTTGATACAGCAGCGTGTTTCTCTACATCAAAATCCTGGAAAGCAATTTTCTTTTCGATTTTATAATGTTCTCTTCCCAAAATGTCATTGATGATATACGAATTACGGTAGGCCGCCATTCCAAGATCGGTAGAAATGTAGCTGTGGGTGTGTACTTCTGCATGAAGCACATAGATTTCACCGCCGTTATGATCTATGGAATAATTCCTGTTGACCGCAAATAAACCTGTGGAATCTCTTTTAATTCTGGACTGAATATTTTTTAAGAAAGCCGGTTCATGATAACGGTATCCTGTTCCTACCACCAGATAATCAGCTTCCTGTTCGTAAGGGACCTCTTGTTCTAATTGTGTGAATTCAAGAGTCAAATTATCAGGATTGCTGTTGTCTACTCTATCCAACTGGCTGTTTGGAATGATGGTAAGCTTAGGATCAGCATTATCAATATTCAGGTCGTAAATGAAATCATAGATCTGGTTGATGAGGTCGTAGTTGATTCCTTTAAACTGAGCCTGTTGCTTGCTTAATATTGATTTTCTTGCCGTTTCATCCCTGCTGTAAAAATAATCTACATAATCAGGAGAAGTCAGTTCCAACGTCAGCTTTGAATATTCCATCGGGAAGAAACGGTCCGGACGTGAATACCAGCCCAATTGGGTATTTTCATCACGGCTTTGCAATAAATCATAGAAAACCTCTGCGGCACTTTGTCCTGAACCAATCACGGCAATTTTTTTACCCTGAGCTAAAAGTTCTTCCTTACGGTACAGATAAGAGCTTGTATGAAGAATACGGGAATCCTCTTTCGGAATAAACGAAGGAATATGAGGCTGTGTGCCTGTTCCCAGGATCAGTCTTTCTGTTCTGAAAACCTCTGTTTCCTTAGTTTTGGTATGAATGGTTGTGATTAAATACAATCCGTCTTCATACACGATATCAACTACCTGCGTTGAAAAACGGCACTGTGGAAGCTGACTGACTACCCATTGGCAGTAACGGTTGTATTCTTTACGCGGAATGAAAAAATCTTCCCTGATAAAGAATTTATACAGTCTGTTCGTTTCTTTCAGATAGTTCAGAAGGCTTAAAGGATTGGTTGGATCTGCCATGGATACACAGTCGCATAGAAAAGGCGTCTGCAGTGTTACGTGGTCGATCATTAATCCCGGATGCCAGTCGAAACCGTCTCTCTGGTCAAGGAAAAGGGTTTTTAATTCAGAAATCGGATTCGATAAGGCGGCAAGTCCTAAATTAAAAGGACCAATACCTATTCCGATCACGTTATATACAGTGTCGTTATTCATGTTCAGTAATTTTTACGGTGAATTCTACATCTTTGTTTTGCGGGAATTTTTCCCAGTACCATTCTCTGTAGCAGAAATTAAGGTTGGCTTTTTTATGAGGCATTTCAATGACTTTATCTACTTTGAACCCGACATGCGCCTTGTTCATCATAGAAGCCAGAGAATCTACCGAGCCTTCCCCTACCATTTTTCCAACCTCCGGCTGGGCAAATACATAATCTACCATAGACTGGGTGGAAGGAGAAACGTATTTCTTCTTCGGATCTGTGGGTGCGATAAATTGGTGGGTTCCGTAATCGGTAGGCAGTACATCATAGTAATCACCGACAATATCTCTGCACGGCCAGTATACCTCAATATTACATGTAGGCTCACCATTGCTCATGACGATGTAGCTATGCGCTTCATCACCCGGTAGCATTAAGCGGTAGTAGCTTTCCAGTTCATCAATTGGCCAGTTCATCTGCCAGATTTTGATCGCGTGTTCACGGTTAAACCACTCATGAAGCATTTCAAGGTCCTCATCAAGATCAACAGGTCTCATTGTAACCGTGACATCATCTTTCTGGAAATAACGCTTGAAGAAAGCTTCTTTTCCTTTCGGATGGATAAGCTGATCAGAGAAATAGTGATAATGAAGAAGATTCGGAACTTTGGCGTAAGAAATAGCTGCAGCGCTTGTAATTCCGTCAATTTCATTAGCAACCGCCTTAAAATTGGTTTTTGTTCCCCAATGACGGTTTTCAAGTGCATAACGGGTAAAATCTGAAGGCATTTCCTGATGAACCTGTTCAAATTCGTTATGCAGAATATTGATCAGAGTTCTCTCTTTCACCCATCCTGTCTTTCCTAATGAAGCCACCAATGCTGAAAGATTGCTCACCAAAACATGGTAAGAGATAATATCTAAAAGACGCTCATCCCTGATGAAAAGATCTTCAATCTCAGGATACGCTTTGGAAAGCTCCGTATATTGTTCTCCTGCGCTTTCTCTTAATAAATAGCCCTGTGCATCTCTTACAAAAAGAGTTTTCGGAAGCAACTGATCATCCAGTTGAATTAAAAGATTCTGCTGGTGTGCTTCAGGAGCCATGCCGTATTGGCTGTATAAATGGTTTAAAGGAGCAATCAGCAGGTGAATATATTTTGCAAACCAAATAGTAACCGATTCTTCCGGACTGTTTCCTAATTTTTCAGAAACATCTGTAAAGAATTTTTGAATAAAATTTTGTCCGTCTGCAGGCTCATCCTGACATAATCTTGCTAAAAGAAGTATTTTATCTTCCGGCAGGAACGGATTTTCGCGGATCAACAGATTAAGACTTTCAATATTTTTATCCTGATGATAAACGCCTAATGTTACAGGCTCTAAAAGCAGTTTAAACTGGTTAAAATCCTTTTCAAATGCTGCTCCTGCATGTTTTCTCCATAAAGCTGATGCATAGCCTCTTTTTAAATCTTTCTCCGTGTTGATCCTTATCGATCCCGTTAAAAGAACATTTAAAGAAAACTTAGGCATCCACGGAATATGGGGACTGTACATGCTTCTGATGGAAGAGGTTGAATAAAATTCTTTCCCAAAAGTTCCGATATGAATTAAAGTACGGTCTTTGATCATTTCCGCTCCTTCTTCGATGGATAAAAGATACGTAGCTTCCCATGGATGACACGGAACCGTGTAAAAATCATAAAGTTTCTCATCCTCTTGAAGGAATTTATGTTCAAGATCTTCCGGTAATGAAACCATACTCTTCAGAAATTCATTGTAAGGCTGCTCCAAAACCGACTGTTCCTGAACACAACTTTTATGTACCAGAAAATACTCCAGCTTAATTCCTTTATTGAATTCAGGTCCGTAAAGAAGCTGCTCTTCTCTGGAGAATCCCATTCTCGCTTTTGTAAACGGATGGAGATTGTGTCCTACAGGAAGCTGTTGTTCAGATTCCAGGAAAGAATACGTCAAAGCATCTTTATCCTGTAAACCTTCCTCCATAATCATTTCCAGATTTCTTAAGCTGCTGTGAATTCTTTTTGTAAATAATTCAAGGCCTTTTTCACTGAACTGCTCAGAGAGTTCGCGGTATACGAATTCGGTAAGCTGATCAACATCCGGTTCAAAAACCTTCTGATTGTTATGATCAACCACCCATAAAGGCGATCCGTAATTGTGAAAAGCACTTTCAGAACGGTAAGAAACCGGAGCGAATAAAAAGATGTCGCTTTTCTTTAGTTCAAATCTTATATGAAGTGGATAGGTGCTGTTTTCCAGTGCCTGAGCCGTAAGTACGTCGTATTTGGGAACTCCCTGATAGAACTTTCCGTTTCCAAGCTCACGAAGCATTCCGTTCAGCAGGATTCTAATCGTGATTTCCTGTGCTTTTTCCGTAAGCTTAGTTTGCTGTATCAAAGTCTTCTCCATGCGATTTGATTGTATTTAAAATTTGGTGAACATCTTCTGTTGTGGTGATCGGGTTCAGGAAAGTAAACTTCAGGTAGAAATTTCCATCTACTTTGGTACTTGCCACCAGAATTTCCCCGCTGTAGAAAAGCTTCATTTTGATATGCTGGTTCAAAGCATTCAGGTCCTCAATATCAGGTCTGATATAACGGAAAACCAGAACGCTCAGATCTGTATCGGAAAGCAGTTCGAAGTGAGGGTTTTCAGTGATCATAGACGCTACGTCTTTGGTGAGGTTTATCACTGTGTCTGTATATTCTGCGAGCTGTTCTTTGCCCATCATTCTTAAGGTAAACCACAGCTTCAGTGCGTCGAATCTACGGGTACTCTGAATAATGGATTTATTGATCTGTGCAGGAATTTCCTCTTCATCCATTTCCGCAGGATTCAGGTAGTCTGCGTGGTGTTTTAGGATTCTTAATTCCCTTTTATTTTTAACGATGAATGCACTGCTGCTGATAGGCTGGAAGAAAGATTTATGATAATCTATCGTTACCGAATCCGCTCTTTCGATACCATTCAGAAGATGACGGTACTTTTCGCTTAATAATAAAGCACATCCATAAGCCGCGTCTACGTGCATCCAGATATTATATTGTTCAGCAACATTGGCGATGTCTTCCAGTGGGTCTACATTTCCGAAATCTGTAGTTCCGGCCGTAGCTACAATTCCAATAGGAATATTTCCCATCTGTTCTTCTCTCTTAATGTATTTTTTTAGCAAAGTGATATCCATGCAGAATCTTTCGTCTGTAGGAACTTTCACGATACTTTTTTCGCCCAATCCCATGATAGAGGCATTCTTTAAGTTGCTGAAATGGGATTTGTCAGAAACAAAAATTCTGAATCGGCTTGCTTCCTGTGGAAGACCATCCAGTTTAATATTATGGTTGTATCTCTTCTGGGAAAAGCAGTCGCGCATCATCACAAGGCCCATCAGATTACTCTGTGATCCGCCTGCTGTGAAAACGCCGTCGCTGATTTCTGCATTGTATCCTAACTGCTCTGCGGTCCAGTCGATCAGTTTTCTTTCCATGAAAGTTCCTCCTGCACTCTGGTCGTAGGTATCCTGTGAAGAATTGATGGCACTTACAAGAATCTCTCCTGCCAGTGCAGGAATAACGATAGGACAGTTAAGGTGTGCCACGTATTGTGGAAGGTGAAAAGCAGTCGCATGCTTTACATATATAGTATCTACCTCTTCAAGTAGCTCCTGATACGAAGATAGTTTTTGATTAAGGTCTATCTGCTGTACCATGCCTTTCATTTCTTTGGCTTCGATTCCGCTGAAGGGTTTGTCATTTCTGTGAAGAAAAGTTCCTACAAGGTCTAAAGTTTCTTCGACAGCGGAACGATAATGATCATAATTGTCAGTATGAAAAATATTTCCAAAATTCCCCGAAATGTGAGGTAAGGAAGCGCCCAGGATCTCTCCGGCGGGCATTTGATTGTTGTTCATATGGTATTTGTAAGGTGATTTTTTAAATCAATAAGTAGTGTAAAGTGTGTATAGTATATAGATGTATATACTTGATTGTCAAGTTTTTATTTTTTGCATTTATTCAAGTTTTTTTTTGGTGATTGATAAATTATTCCTAAATTTGAACCGTCTATTGTTATTTAGAATAATTAAAAACAAATATAAAAATTATATTCACACACCAAATATTTTTTTAATGAATTCGCTAAAAATTTTAGATAACGACAGTATTACTGCGGTAAAACTGCTTCCGAGAGTCATTGAGCTCACTGCTCAGGAAAGAAGAATGATACAAGATGCGGCGGCGCATCTTCAGAGAAAATATGGCAGCTACGAAAACAGAGATTTCATTACCCACGTTCATCAACTGGCTTCTTATTTTTTACCGGAAAGAATTCTGCATATAGCCGCTGATTTTGCCAGCGATTTTTCAATAGATCAGTATGGAGCACTGGTATTTAAAGGATTAATGGACATCGATCAGGAAAGTATAGGGAATACACCTCCTAACTGGCAGTCTGCGGATTATTCCAAATTCAATATCTATGGTTTTGCGTGTGCTTTAATTCATGGAGCACTTCCATCGAAACCTGTACAATATTATTCTCAACGTAAAGGCGGAGGATTAATGCACGCCATTATTCCTGACGAAAAAATGAGAGAAACGCAAACCGGATCGGGATCTGCAACAGATCTTTATGTACATACTGAAGATGCCTTTCTGAAGCATCAGGCCGACTTTTTAAGCTTTATGTACATCCGTAATGAAGAGCAGGTACCTTCTACCCTATACTCCATCCGTTCTCACGGGGCTATCGGGGAAAATTTCAGACCTCTTTTTGAGCGTATGTATAAAATTCCGAAAGATGCCAATCTGGAAACAGCTGCAGACGAAGAAGAAGCATTGGATGCCGTTCTGTACGGTAATTATGAACTGCCTTTTATGAGGTTTGATGCTGCAGAACAGTTATTCAACCCAAGCATTAAGCAGACTGATGATGCCCATAGTCATCTGACAGAATTCTGGGAAGAGGCCAGAGATCTGATCTATTCAGGGTTCACGCCACAGGCCGGAGATGTGATATTGGTGAATAACCATTTATGTGCTCACGGAAGATCAGCTTTCCGTGCCGGGGTAAGAAATATCAACGGCGTAGAACACGAATGCCAAAGAAGAATTATGCTGCGTATGATGAGCAAAGTGAGTCTCATGGAAATGAGAGCCCACACGCTTACAGAAGACCCTTTCTTTGTTATTGAAGAGCATTTGGGGAAAAATTTTGAAAACATTTAAAATGTTCTATTAGATATTTATTTGATAATAATTATGATGGATCCTTTTAAGCACAAGGCTTAAAAGGATTTTTTATTTTCAAAAACATTCCAGTTTAAAAATCATTCCTGCTTATTGAAAAATGCCCACATATATTCATTGAAATCTATTTCTTTAGAGGTCAATCCGATAGGAAGCCCGATATTGAAATCATCTGCTCCGGGCCAGGTATGACCGGCATTTTCAATTGATATTAACGTTACGTATTTTTTACCTGTTTTTGTTTCAATAATTTCTGCTGAGGTCTGATCATTTTTATTTTGATCAAGCTTACTCATTTTCTCCTTATCGGTTGTTGAATAATTCTGTTTCTGCCAGTACTGATAAGATTTTAATGCAGAAAAATATCCACCCTCTTTTCCTGCATAATCTACAACCACATCCGCTTTCCCGTGGACCATTAAAACTCCAATTTCTCCTCGGTCTTTGTGATAATAGGCTACAGAATCCGGTAAAGAAGCACCAGCTGTAGCTATAGCCGAAAACCTGTGTGGAAGTTCTGCAGCAATCCGATGGCAAAAGAATCCGCCTCTGGATAATCCTGTCGCAAAGACTTTTTTAGGATCTACCTTATAATCTTTTTCAATCTGGTTGAGAAGTGCTTCAACAAAGCCCATATCATCCGTTCCTTTTTTGTAGGACATTCCAAAGCCTACATTCCAGTCTTCCTTGATGCCTTTTGGGTAAACTGCGATAAAGTTATGTTGATCAGCTGTTCTGTTCATCTGAGTATACAGCATTTGCTCTGCCGGCGTCATTCCGCCACCATGGAAATTGAAAATAACAGGGTATTTTCGGGAAGTTCCGGGGTCATACCCTTTGGGAGTGTAGACAATGTATTTTCGTTTTACATCGTTGTGTTGTAAAGATTTAGTCTGACCCAAAAGGGCATGAGAAAACAATGCCGTTACAAACAGCAGTATAAAATTTCGTGTCATAAGATGGTATATTTAAGTATTGATATCCTTAAGAAGTTTTTCAGCAGCAGAAATAAACGCAGTGGCCTTCTCTGCACTTTTCTTTTCATAAAAAGCCCTGATAACAGTCCATATCAGAACATTGATGATTAAAAATAACAGTGAGCCTGCCGTTAATAATGTTTGTGTTACAGACAACTTCTTAAAAAAATACAGGAAGAGCGCTGTTGTGAAAAGTGATGCACTCACACAGTTGACAAAAATCTTTTTTCTATCGTGGTTTCTGCTTCCGTCTTTCATTTGCTGCAAAAACTCCTGACTGCTCAGAAGGTATTCGCTTTTATGGATTTTTATAGATTTCCAGGAATGGTATAAAAGAAAGCTTCCTGTGAACAGGAGGATAAATTCTGAGATACTTTCATAAACACTGTTTAGTTTATCGGTATAAATTACATAAGCAATCACCGACAATGAAAAAGCAATAACAGACAAATACCAGCGCATGAAACGGGTGTTTTTTTTCTTTCTCAGGTATGAGATCTCTTCTTTTACAAGATCAATATCCGGAACACGCTCGTCTGCTGAGAGCCAGATGTCTTTTATATCGTCGAAATTATCACTCATGGTTTTTCATTTTTTTTGATAAAACTTCCTTGATCCTGTGTATTCTTACCCTTACATTGGAATGGTTGATCCCCATGATCTCTCCTATTTTTTCCTGAGCCACATCTTCGAGATAAAGCCCTATGATCAGACGGTCGATTTCAGAAAGTTCTTTGATGCATGTTCTCAGTCTGACCAGTTTTTCATCTTCATTAACCGTTTCTGAAGCTTCTATTTTTGTAAAATTATAATCTGTCACGGTCTGATTCCTTTTTTCGTTCTCGATTTGCCTCAGACATTTATTGGTCGCTATCCGAAATATCCATCCGGGAATATTGCTGGTATTCTTCAGCGATCCGAGGTTTTCAAATACGGTAATGAATGTTTCCTGCGTCATATCTTTAGCTTTATCCACATCATTAAAATATCCATGGCACAACCTGAATATTTTGGGTGAATACTGCTGATATAAGTTTTCAAAATCCATATACCTTATAAATCCATTGACGGAAGAAATGTTACAGAAAATTTTGCAAAATGTAAAAAAAAGAAAATAATTTAAGTCCGAATATAAACAAAAAAATCCCGGTATTTAAGATAATACCAGGAGAATTTATACGTAAAGAAATAGTAATCTAAAATAAAAAACAGATTTATTCTAACTTCAAATAAACATAAATAATTAATTGTAATAAAGTAATATATACCAGTTTATATAAAGTTAAATTTATGGCTTAAAAAATCTATCAAACAAAGTCAGCTGCTCAGATAAAGATCTGCTCCAGTATTTAGGATCATGGATTCCTAAAGACTCAATATAAAGATGCTGAATCTTTTGGTCAGTTAGTTTTTTATGAAAGTTTCTGTTCATAGCGATCATCTGGGTGTCTTCCGTACCGCAGTCAAAGATATACTGCTGATCTGCTGATGCCATTGTTTTAATCTTACTGTCTGTAAGAAATTTAGGATTTAACGTGATCACAGGACCTGCCACTTTATCTACCTGATACTTCATATAGCCTTCCCCAAAGGAAGCCAGATCCAGCGCTCCACAAGAGCTTCCAACGATGCCAAACGTCTTATTGTACGTGGTACCAATGTTCACAGCACCATAACCTCCCATGCTCCAGCCCAGGATACCGCGGAATTTTCTGTCATTTTTCACAGGATAGTTTTTATTGACAAAATCTACAAGTTCCTGCCCGATAAATATCTGATAATGTGAATCTTTAACCAACGGACTGTCTATATACCATGAATTGTAATTTCCGTCCGGCAATACATAAATCATTTTATACTCCTGCGCTTTCTGAACCAGATCCGGAATATCCTGTTTGATCGTTCTGTCAGGGTTTCCACTATACCCGTGGAGAATATAAACCGATGGATAGGTTGCTCCCTGCTGTACATCCGGCGTGATAATAATGGTTTTAATGTTCTTGTTCATTCTGGCACTGAACACTTCTTTATGAATGATTTTCTGTGCGGAAAGCTGTGCAGATACCGTCAATACACATACAATGCTTACTATATTTTTCATAGGATATAATTTTAAATCTGATAGGACTGCATGCTATCTTAGGCTAAATCGCCACGTTGTGGCTGGCTACCATACCATTGTTATTGATTACGGTACAAATATGCGGCCGATAAAATAAAAAAGCCTCAACATATGTTGAAGCTTTTGTCAGTTTATTTCTTTTTTTATGCGGCTCAGCTGAGTGGGTGTAATACCCAGATAAGAAGCAATATGATGCTGTTTAAGGCGATCATACAGTGGTTTATTTTCCAGCAACTGCAGATAACGCTGTTTGGCTGTTTCATGCTTTAAAGAAATCTCCAGCGGTTCTTTTTTTACTACCCAGTTTTTTTCCAGATAATTGATTTGAAATAATGCCAGGTCATGATATCGGTTGATCAGCTCTCTGAAAGCCTTTGCAGGATATTTGATCACCGAACAGTCTTCCAGCGCGACAATATTAAATTCACTGGGTTTATCCTTGATCACAGCAGCAGTAGAAGCCACAAAACTCTTTTCTTCAAAGAAAATTTTATAGACAGAATCTCCCTGTTCATCCACTGTATAATACCCTACCAACCCTGATTTTATAAAGTAATAGTATCTGGCTGCAGTTCCGGCTTCCTGAAGAAGATCGTTTTTACGAAATGTTTCTTCCGTACAGATATTCATCATTGCCCCAACCGTTTCTTCTGATAATGGGTAATAGGAATTGATCTCTTCTAAAAGTTCTTTCAAAGCGGATTGTTATTAATCTAAAATTTTCTTCATCATCAGATCTGTCTGATCATCATCTCCCAGCGTAAAAGTATGACTTCCGAATTCCTCAAAGCCATTTTTCCTGTAAAAGTTCAGGGCTCTCAGATTCTTTTCCCAGACGCCAAGCCAAAGATAATTTTTACCGAGATTTTGAGCACTCTCCAATGCCTGATCATACAGTAATTGCCCTACTTTCTGTCCGTGATGACTTTTTTTGACATAAATACGCTCTATTTCCAGAGACGTATTATCGTCCTTCAGTTCGGTTTGTGCTGCTCCGGAATTCAATTTAAGGTAGCCGACAGGATGGTCCTCTTCCCATGCGATAAAGAAATGAGAATCGGGATTATTGAGTTCCGACTTTACTTTTTCTGTATTGAAACTTTCTTCCAGATAGGTTGTCATAGCCTCTTCAGAATTACTTTCTGCAAAGGTTTCTGAGAACGTCTGTCTACCCAGGCTCTGTATGGTTTCCAAATCTTCAGTTGAAGCTGTATTAATGATAATAGATGCCATTTTTCTTTTTTGTTAAAACAATAGTTTTTTAAACGCCTCAGAAGCCAGATGTACCTGAACCGCCCAGTCGTCTGCCGCATCGCTCCCTGCATCATCAGAAATATATTTCAGGCACAGGAAAGGGATGTTCTCTTTCTTAGCGATCAGCGCAAGCGGATAGGCTTCCATATCTACAATATTATAGTCCGTTTCGGAATGATTCATCTCAAAGCTGTCGCCGCTGCCACAAATCCCTTCCTCAAGGCCGTTCATCTTAAGACCGTATTCCAGAACAGGTGGAATTCCGGATAAGGGCGTTTCATAAAGACTAAACCCCAGTCCTCTCACATCCATATCCCGTTGAATGAATTTTGTACAGCAAACCACTTCCCCTTTCCCAAAGCTTTTACTCCCTGCAGAACCCAGATTAACGATCAGTTTAGGTTTTCTGAGATGGATTTCTCTGGTCAGTTCAATAGCAGCATTCACTTTCCCTATTCCGGTCACCAGCTTATTTTTTCCTTCAAAAGCCTTTCCTGCTTCCGAGTCCAGAGCAAAGACAAACAGGGTTTCTGAAACAGGATAATGAGCTTCAGTATTGATTTTTATCATTGAACATAAATATTTAAACAAAAATAAGCATTGAGCAGCTAAAACGGGAATTCTTTTCTGGTTTTTTATAATCTGTATTCAACAAAAAAACACCTCGCTTTGAGGTGTTTTATATTGAATATGCTAAATTATTTTTCATTGACAACACTAATCTCACTAATCTTTTCACGAATTTAACGAATGTTGCTGACATTCAATAGTGACATTCGTGAACCTATTAGTGTTATTTGTGGTTAAAAATTTAATCTAATCAGGAAGCTGGAAGTTAGTTCTATTCAATAAAATTTAAAGAATTAACCTTAAAAATTAAATAAAGCACATTGTCATTTTCTGTTTGGAGCTTAATGACTTCCTTACATTATTCCACAGTGCATCCATCAGCATCACACGATGCACCTCCTTCTTTGGAAAGGTCTTTAAACGGACTTACCGTTTCTTTATAGGTCTGTTGAAGTGCATCTGCGAAAACTTCTGCAGGCTGTGCACCGGATACCGCATATTTTCCATTCAAAACAAAGAAAGGAACGCTGGAAATACCATTATTTTTCGCCTCCTGAATATCCTGATTGATTTCATAATCAAGTTGGTCTGATGTTAAGACCTGTCTGGTCTCATCTTTATCAATCCCTAAACTATCAGCAAGAGTAATAAGTTCTTCTATATCCCCAACATTTTTTCCGTCGGTAAAATGAGCAATGAAAAGCGCTTCTTCCATTTCATTGGCCTTCCCGTGTTTTTTAGCAAGGTGAAGCAGTTTATGTGCTGTAAATGTATTGATGATCAAAGCTTTTTCGAAATTAAAATCAATTCCCGCGCCTTTTCCCATCTGGGCAACCTGACCAATCATCTGAGATGCCTGTTCTGCCGGAAAACCTTTTTTCTCTTTAAAATATTCAATGGTATTCTGAGGTTGTGAAGCATCTAAAGTTGGGTCTAACTGGAAGCTCTTCCACTCTACTTCAATTTCGTCTTTAAACGGCAGTTTTTCAAGAGCCTGCTCAAAATTATGCTTTCCGATATAGCAGAACGGACACATGACATCCGACCATATTTCTATTTTCATTTTTTATTGTTTTAATTCTTGATGAAATTATTAATTCATCAAAATTACTGCTTTTTTTAATTGTAACAAAATTCATTACAATATATCACTGGCACGGAATAATGATCTTCTGCTTTTCAGCTCTTTTCTCCAGAATACTTCTCAGAATGATCATTAAAAAAGCTAAAATCCCAAATACAAAGCCTATCCATGGATTGTATGAAGCTCCTTTGGCAACAATCATCCACCCTCCCAAGGTTGTTCCCAAAGTCACACCTAAGTTTCCAAAAGAAGTGGCTAAACTGTTGGCAAATTCAAGAGAATCCGGTACAGAAGAGATCATATACGTGGAAGCATTCTGAAAACTCGGAGAATACAGAAAACCCCAAACCGCAATACTGATGATATTGGCAGGCAGACTGTCTCCGGAAAACAGTAAGAACGGCATAATGACAGTCCCAGAAAGAAACAGAGCTGTTGTTTTCGGGACATTCCAGCTCAACATTTTTCCTGCGATCCAGTTTGAAAATACACCAATAATTCCGAAAAGGAAAAGCATGTAGCTTACCATCGTTCCGTCCATTCCTTTCGCTTTATTAAGATAGTCTGCAAAATAGCTGTAGGTGGAAAACCATGCTGTGATCATGAAAAAATTCATGGCTATACTGACGATAAATGTGGGTTTAGTCAGAATGGTGAGCTGGCTTTTGTAAGATTTTTTCTCTTGTACCGGCATAGGGGGAAGTAACCAATAGATCACGGCTAAAGCTATTGTGCTTACAATCCCCTGCACGATGAATGAAGATTCCCAAATCCATACACTAGACAGCCAAGTGGCAAAAGGAACTGTAGTCACCATAGCCAGAGCCACCCCGATAAAGACAATGCCCATCAGCTTATTCGCCTGCTTTTGATCTGCCCCTGAGACTGCAACCGATAATGCCGTGGCAATATAGACCGGTTGTAAAAATGCAGGAAGTATTCTCACCAGCATCAGAAGCCAAAACGGTGGCGACATCGCCGAAACAACAGCCGTAAACAGGAAGATAGCAATCGCGGTCAACATCACTTTCTTTCGGTCAAATCCGGACATCAACAAGGTCATAAAAGGCCCCGTTAATGCAATAATCAGTGCAAAAGCACTGAGGAGCCAACCGGCTTTGTCAATTCCTATCTGATAATGTTCTGCAATCTGGGGCAGGATTCCTATTACTCCGAATTCTGTCGTAATCACCGCAATGAATCCTAAGCATCCGATGTAGGCGTACTTTTTCATCCTTCTTTTTCTATGGCTATTTCAAGCTGTTGATGGGCAAAAGCTGCTATTTCACCGGCCACCTGCTCCACTTCGTTCAGTACTTCTCCCATATGCATGAAACCGTGAACCATATCTTTGTAAAAACGAATGTCTACAGGAATTCCTGCTTCTTTCATATTTTGGGCAAGTGTTTCCCCTTCGTCTCTTAAAGCGTCGTGTTCAGCAATAAAAACTAGTGTGGATGGTGTATTTTTGAAATCTTTTATCAATATAGGAACTGCCAACGGATCCGGATGGCTATTACCTTCCGGATGATACCATTTCCACGCCTGAATACCGCCTTCTTTGTTTAAAACCGGACCCGTTTCATAGATTTCCCATGACTTTGTATTAAGTTGATTACCGGCTGCCGGATAAATCAATACCTGGAACCTAAGAAGCTCTCCAATCTGTGTGGAAACGCTTGTTGAAAGGGCTCCACCGGCACTGTCGCCAATAATTCCGATTTGATCTTTGTCTATTCCTAGAGATTCTGCATGATCAATGATCCATTTTACAATATCGATGCAGTCATTTAATCCTGCCGGAAAAGGATGCTCAGGTGCTAAACGGTAATCGACAAAAATCACAGCTGATCCCGTTTTATTGGCCAGTTTACGGACTACAGCATCATGGGTTTCAAAACTGCCGGCAATGAACCATCCTCCGTGTATGTAGACAATAGCTGATGATTTTTGAGTAGTTTTTCCTTTCGGGCGGTAGATACGAATCGGGATCTGGTAATTTTCCATTGGAATATTCAGTTCTTCGATCATTGCCACAGATTCTTTTTTTCCGCTGAGCTGAAGTGACATCGTTTCAAGATATTTGCGGGTATCATCTAAGGGATCCCGTGCATTGAATGACTGTATTTTTTCTAACTGACTGATGATTTGATTGATGGGTGATGTAAATTCCATTATTTTAATTTTCCTGTTAATATATTTTCAAGGGAACATAAGCGCTATTGTTCCCGAACTGCTGTTTATTTCAGTTTCTGAGGACAAAATTAATTTTCAAACCTTACATTTGCACTGTATACAGCGAATTGTATGGTACTAACAAATTTGTAAGCTATGGGGAAAATAAAGGAAAATTCGACAAACAATATCAATAAAAAGTACATACAGGAATGTGATCTGTCTTACGCGGTCTGCAAAATTGGCGGAAGATGGAAACTATTGATTTTAAACAGATTGAAAGACGGAAAACTGCGTTTCAGTGAAGTCCGGGACCGGATCTGCGGAATCACTGAAAGAATGCTTACATTACAGTTGAGAGAGCTTGAAAAAGAAGGTTTAGTCAAACGAACTGTACATGCCGAAGTTCCGCCAAGAGTAGACTATGAACTTACGAATATAGCCAGAGAGCTGATCCCGATCTGGGAAGAGCTCGAAAAATGGGGAAATAAGCACAAAGACTTAGTTCAAAGCAGTGAGATTTAGGCTAAGATGTAGATTGAGAGGCATTCACTTTGTTACAAAACAGTACGTGAGCGATGATTGCAAGTATCCCGAAAGATGCTCCTACAAAGCAGACCCCAGACCATTGTGCATATTGCCAGGCCATAGAAGCCAGCCACGTTCCCAGTGATCCGCCGATGAAATAGGAAACCATGTAAACGGTATTTAATCTGTTGACAGCATTGGATTTAATTAAAAAATAATTGGTCTGGTTCATGATGTGGCTCGACTGTACTCCAAGATCAACAAGGATAACGCCAACGATCAGGCCCCAATATGTTTCGCCTGCAAAATACGTGAAAGCCCAGCTTCCCACCACAATAAAAAGTGAATACAAAATGATCCGGTTGATGTCCAGATATTTCTGAAGTTTTCCCACTTTTGCGGCTGCCAGTGCACCTACTGCTCCGGCCAGTCCGAAACTTCCCACAACAGAAGATCCCGCATTGAAAGGCGGTTTTTCCATATGAAAAACCAGCGTTGTAAATAAAGCACACATAGATCCGAACGCCATCGCTCCACGGAATGAAGCCAGCTGCAAAATAGGCTGTGTTTTAGCCAGATGAGCTACGGACTTCATCAGTTCTCTGTAGGTTCCTTTGAAATTGGGCTGCATTTCGGGTAACATTTTGTACACCGCAACCCAAACCAGAATCATCAGTCCTGCCGCAATACCGAACATCGCTCTCCAGCCCCACACATCTCCAACAATTCCACCAATAAAACGGGATAAAAGAATTCCTAATAACAATCCTGACATGACGACTCCGATATTGGAAGATTTCTCTTTATCCGAGGACAATTCTGCAGCAATCGGTATAAATAACTGAGGAATCACTGAAGTAGCCCCAATCAACAGGCTGGCAGCGTACAGCATCCATAATTGAGTTGCGAATGTCATCCATAACAGTGACCCGAAAACTAAAAACAGATCAATCAGAATAAGCTTCTTACGAAAAAATTTATCTCCCAAAGGCACGAGCAGCAACAAACCCAGCGCATATCCTATCTGTGTCAGTACAGAAATCCGGCTTGCTGCACTTTCAGAAACATGAAGATCGTCGGAAATAAGAGCCAGTAAAGGCTGGTTATAATAGTTGTTGGCTACCACAAGTCCAGAAATAATGGCCATGAGCCAGATAACTGTTCTTGAAATACCGCCCGTATTGCTCGCCTGCATAGTTGAATTTAAATTTGATTTCAAATGTAAGAATAGAATTAATGAATAAGAAGCATTCCAGATTGTTAATCATGAATGATTTCATTAATACATTCAATCGGACATACCGCTTTTTTAAGATGGACAAAGGTAATCAAATAAAAAAAAGAGACCGTTTGGTAACGACCTCTTTCAATCAACTATGGCATTTAATCTTAAAATAATTTACAGGCTGGAAAAGAGGGAGGTGTTTTTTCGTCACTAACAGCTTTACAGAAAGTCAGCCGTATGTTTTGTGTATATCTGTAACGGAAAAATAGCTGTTAATATTTTGCAGCAGTTTTTTTTTATTCTGTTTTTTTAACCCAATCTATCTTAAATACCTTTATCTAAAGGATTTTTGATGGAAATTCATTTTTTTTTAGCACATTTGTACTAATACACATTTCACACGAGTTCCATGGATTCCAAACAACAGCTTTTACAGCAGTCAATCGCGGCCAAAGAGGTTTTCCTGCCCCATATTTCAGCTGATCCGGTTATTTTCGGATTCGAGCATAATGAACTTAAAGTTCTTCTCTTAAAAACCAATTACAGAAAAAAATGGCTGCTTCCGGGCGGTTATGTAAGAAAAGATGAAGATCTGGACGAAGCGGTAAAAAGAATTTTAAAAGAAAGGTCCGGAATAACGGATGTTTATCTTGAGGAATTCGGGGTCTTTGGAAAGAAAAACAGGAGTGAATTTCATTTTGAGGATTTTGATGACAGCCTTTTTCAGAAACAGCGCTTTATAACGGTGGGATATTATGCTTTGTACAGCCCTTCAAGGTTTCACCTGATCCCTGATGAGTTCAGCGAGACTTGTGAATGGGTCTTTATAAGCCAGTTATCGGAGATAGAACTGGGGATGGATCATTATGAGATCATTCAGAAAGCCCTGTTTACCCTGAGACAGAAAATATCTACAAAACCTATCGGGCGAAACCTTCTTCCTGAAAAATTTACACTTCCTGAATTGCAGAAATTATATGAAGCCGTTTTAGGAAAAGAGCTAAACCGCGGAAATTTTTACAGGAAAATAAAGAATTTGGGTATTCTGAAAAAGCTTGAAGAACAAAGGCGCGGCGGTGCCCATAAAGCTCCTGACCTCTATTCTTTTGATGAAGAACATTACGCCAAAGCTATGGAAAACGGGCTTAATAGCTGGTAATCTGATTGTTTTTTCCGATGAGCTCTATTGAAAAAAAGGTTTTCAGAATTTAGAAATAATAGGGAAATTTGCAGAATGAAAATTATTCCGCTTAAAGAAGGCAATTTCTCGGCCAGCAGAACAAAAGAATTTACGCTTTTAACAGATGAAAACTTTGATACCGTAAAAGGGATTAAAATGTCTGTGCAGCCTTTTCTGATCGTTACAGATCATGATTATATCCTTCTTGATGCCGGTATCAGTTGGAAGAATGGTGAGGGAAAGACTGTTATTTCTGAACTACTGGCAAAAGAAAATATCAAGCCGGAACAAATCACCAGGCTTCTGCTTTCACATCTCCACAAGGATCATATCGACGGCAGCCTACAAAAAACAGATAATGGTTTTATCCCAACGTTTCCGAATGCCCAAATTTATATCCAGAAACGCGAACTGGCTTTTGCGATGGAAAACACAGGAAACCCCTCATTTGACTTTGATACCCTTGAAAAACTGATCACTCTTCCAAATATCATCTGGATGGATGATGATCACGGGAAAATTAACGATGAAATTTCTTTTGAAGTGGTGGGTGGCCACACTCCTTTTATGCAGGTATTCTGGATCCGGGAAAATGGAGAGACCGTTTTCTATGGTGCAGATGACCTTCCTCAGGAATCTTACCTGAAATACCATCTGGCGTATAAAAGCGATTTCGATGGTAGAAAAGCAATGGAATTAAGACAGGAATGGCAGAAAAAAGCCGCCGAAGAGCAATGGAAAATACTGCTTTACCATGATCTGGACAAAGCAGTAATCCAAATATAATCTGACGCAAAAATAGGTTTACAGGTCATTAAACCATTTGTAAATATCCAGATCGGAAGGAATACTGAGTTTTTTCCGTATCCTGTTTTTTCTGTTCTGAATCGCTTTTGGAGTCACAAAAGTATAGGTTGCAATTTCCTTAGTGGTAAAGTTGAGTTTTAGGTAAATGCAGAAAATCAGTTCAGAATTTTTGAGATTGGGCTGTACATTCGTGATCTTGTCAAAAAAATCTGGATACACTAATCTGAATTTATTCAGCAGGCGTGGAGAATTTTCTTTAGCCAATGCCATGATCTCGTCCTGCACTAAAATCTTTTGGTTCAAATCTTCTAAATTGGATTGCGGTTTTTCGTTTTTCATAATATTTTTCTCATCTCTACTTATTTCTGATGCCTTTACATGGGCAGCACCAGTACAAATTCTTCTTCTGTTGCTATTTTATAGCAGCTTGTTTTATATTCAGACGGCCTATTTCAATTCTATCATCTATCATTCATTCTCATAAATACATTGTGTGGTTCCTGATATTTACTCTTAAAAATGCTCTAACTCATGTTATCTTTTCAATCATTTTTAAAACAAACAAAGAAAGAAAAAATGATTAAAATTTTACAAAATTAAAATACCACATACATACCACGCTATGCCTATTAACAGTGTATTTGTTCTATTTTAAGCTGAGTTTTAAAATTGAGCTGCCCATTTGTTAATTTTAAACAAATGTAGCAGATTGTGAATCTTATTTTTTATGATCGTAATCAATGTTTTTTACGTTTTCATTGCCTGTCTTTTGTAGAATCTACAGGCATTCCGAACCGGATTCAGTTCTTTATTCTGTGGTATGTATATGGTACATAGTTTTGCAGAAACGGATTGAAATTGAACTTTCTTTACATGATTGAAACCAGAGACTTTTCTGTTTACTGCCTGATGAAAGACATTAATGGTTAAACATCTGTTTAAAGATTCAATTAAAAACCTATTACACCATGATCGCTGACGACGTATTAATTTCTTATGGAGCTGAAACCAAAACGTATAAATCGGAGGAGATTATTTTCCGGGAAGGCGAATTTTCTGCATTTTATTACCAGATTGAAAAAGGACAGGTGAAACTCAATAATTATACGGAAGACGGGAAAGAATTCATTCAGAATATATTTTCAGGAGGACACAGTTTTGCAGAATCCCTGCTGTTTGTAGACCGTCCATATCCCATGAATGCCATAGCGATAAAGGATTCCCATATTCTGAGACTTCCTAAATCTGTTTTTTTGAATCTGATTAAGGAAAATCAGGAGATTTCTCTCAATGTCTATCAATGTATGGCCGAAAGAATGTACTATAAATATCTGATGCTTTACAACCTCTCCTTTCAGAATCCAATGCTGAAACTGAAACAGCTCATGGATTATCTTAAAAGCTATCAGGAAAACAAAAGCCCCTACTCATTTGAGATCCCTCTTACACGACAACAACTCGCCTCACTCACCGGTCTGCGGGTAGAAACCGTTATCAGAGCTATAAAAACGATGGAAAAAGAAGAAATTTTGAGGATAGAGAAGAGGAAGATTTTGTATTGAGTCAGGAAGTAAGAAGATGGGAAATGGAAGTTCTCAGCGGTCCTGAAGAAAAATCTAAGTCTTTCAATTAACATTTTTTAGTTCGGGAAAGAAAAATGGAAGCTATTTACTGACTTCCATTATTTATTTACACTTTTCTCCCTTTATTGATTTTCCACAAAATTCAAATTCCGGATAAATTCATTACAACCTTCAAAATCGAAATGGCGGTTTTTTAGAAGCTTGATTTGATAGTGTACCGGCAGATATATTCCCCATTTTGAAAAGTTCAGAATATCGGGAGAATGTTCTATTAATTCGGTCAACGCTTCGTCGAGATTTACATTATTTAAATTTAAATCTTTAAGCATCAGGATGAATTCCTTTTTCTTAGAAAAATCGAGTTCAAATTCACTCTCGCTATCGTATAATTGATTGCTAATCCCAATTCTGTTCAGTACAAAATGTAAGGTTTTATTCACCTTCGATCCTGCAAACGAGTAGAATGTAAGTTTGTTATTACCGGAGAACAACGGTCTGTCCGTCAGGTAGGACTTAATCCCATACACAGAAAAGTCTTTACGCATCTGCCTGATGATTTCTTCACCTGCCTCATCCAGAAAATCATACTTCTCCTCAGAAATAAGGATTTCCAGCATTTTCTCTCTGATCTTTGATGCGGTATCCGCAGGATCTCCAAAAAAGAGCGGTTTCTTTCCGTCTTTGGCAGGGATCACTTCTATTTTTTTTGATTGATAATCAATGTCTTTTATTTTCCATATTCTGGCCGAAAGATATACATTTTGGTCTATGATGGTCTGCGTAGAAAGCGGCAACTCGCCTATTTTCACTCCCTGGCTGATCACCCTGAAAAAAACCGGAGTATGAAAAAGGGTATAAAAATCTTTCGTATTCACCACTTTTTCACCTTCGATCCCGATGATATATTCATTTCCAAGCTTTTCCAGAAAATCAATTTCGGTAAGATAATGAATGATCTCTGAGATTTCTTCTACCTTAATATTCTTAAAAGTCCTGTTCGTGGTCAAATCTTCTAAAAGCTGGGCAAGTGTCATGCCCGAAGATCCTTTCACGATAGACAACAGTTGATGAACCAGCACGTCATAAGGTTGATCATTAACGGGAAAAGGTTCGATATACTGATCTTTAAAAAGCAGCCAACACGCCATCGACTGAAGAAGACTCCATCGATCCGTAGCATACAGAAACAGATTACTGGACTTCCCTTCCCGGCGGCCGCTTCTCCCAACTCTCTGGATCAGGGAAGCAATGCTGTGGGTAGCATCAATTTGGGCAACTTCATCCACATTTCCGATATCAATCCCTAATTCCAGCGTAGAGGTGCAGGATATACAAAAATTCTCATGAACACTTTTTTTAGCAAAAAATTCAACGTATTCGCGCACTTCTTTGTCTACAGCGGAATGATGGGAAAAATAGTTGGAATGTCCACCCACTTTTTCTGAGATCCTCTTGAGCTTTACCGCGACTTCTTCCACTCTTCCTCTTGCATTGGGAAATACCAAAACCTTACTGTCTCTGGTTCTCACATACAGATCTTTAATAAGATCCAACGGAAGTTCACTGGTTGTTCCTTCAAAGTATTTAAAAACAGCATTAATAGGTTTCGGTGTAGTATCCCTGATCACTTTCGTATGTTCGGGATCTCCCAGAAAATCTTTGAGTTCAGCGTATTTATTTTCATCGCTTATCGTTGCCGAAAGTGCCACAGTACTGAATTTCTTTTTATTGATTTTCTGAAGGCGCTGCAACAGAGACTGCAGATGAACTCCTCTGTCTGAGCCTAAAAAGGAATGAATTTCATCAATAACCACATACTCCGCCGTTGAAAAAAGATGATGGATATTGTGAGGCTTATTCACAAACATCGCTTCCAGAGATTCCGGAGTGATGAGTACAATTCCTTCCGGCGTTTTTAACAAGCGCTCTTTGGCTCCTTTGGAAGCTTCTCCGTGCCATTTGGTTACCGGAACATCAAGATACGCACAGAGTTTTTCCACGCGCATGAACTGGTCGTTAATCAAAGCAATCAACGGTGAGATATAAAGAACTTTTACACCTTGCTCTTTAAAATTAACTTTTGAAAGGATCGGCAGAAAGGCAGCCTCCGTTTTACCTGAAGCGGTTCTTGAAATCAAAACATAATTAGTGTCATTCGGAATAATCTTTTGAATGGCCGCCTCCTGAATAGGCCTCAGACTTTCCCATCTCTGATCGCGGATGTATTTTCTGATTGGCTCAGAAAGCATGTCGAATGCTGTCATATTTCCTCAATGCTGTCTAAAATCACCAGATCATTCGGTCTCTCATCCGAGATCTCAATGTCGCCGAAGAGCTGCTTTTTGTCAACCTCCGGATTCTGTCTGATAATGTTCAGAATATTCAGGAAATCCCTGATCACTTCTCTCGGGGTCAGGAATTCTGAAGCTCCCGGTTTGTTGAACATTTCTTCCATAAAAACAAAAATTTCATCGTCGGTGATATTCAGTTCCGTTTTATAGTTGAAATCAAAAATCAGCTTCAGTTTTTTTAGCAAAACGAAAATTTCGTTGTGGTCCAATGGAGTTAATTTGATCACCGGCTGGGCAAAATCCCTGATATTAAGGGTTTCAAATTTATTGGTTTCCAGTCTTGATTTTAAAGCCTGATAACTGAACAACCCTCTCCTTTCGTTTTCCAGAAATTCCTTTGTTCCTGCAAAGTTGATAAACAGATTGGAGATTTTTCCCTGAAAACAATCGTTATAAATGGATAAAATTTTCTCGTAATTTTTTTCACGGGCCGCTGCCGTAGATATTTTGTAAAGATTGATGGCTTCATCGAGATTGATCATAAAGCCACTGTAGCCCATGCTTACAAAGAATTTACAGAAATTCTTAAGCATATCGTAAAAATTGGAATCGTTGATGATTTCTCTAACCCCCAGATCCTGCCTTGCTTCCGTTTTGGTTTTATATTCGCCTTTGAGCCACTTCAGGGCATTTCTGCGAAGCAGTTCATCTCCTTTGATATAGCCTTCATAGTATTTAACGATCACAGAACCAAAATCGAAACCACCAACTTCCGTGATTTCATTGACCGTTTTCATTATAGAATTCTGGATCAGACCCAGATACTGATCATTCCTGATTTCCGACAGTGAAATATGGTTTTCTTCAGCTGTTTTCGTAATTACCTGCTCGATCCATTTTTCCAGTAAAGTCTGTAATGCGCCGCCTTCAGGCTTGGTCTGGATCGCAATATTGTCCATAATGGCAGAATACAGGATGACACTTTTTCCATCATTGGAATACAGCCTGTTATCCGGGGTAAAATCTGCATTAGAAACTACAAATTTCTGTTTCAGGGCAACGGTGTTCAGTAAGTGAAGCATAAACGATTTTCCGCTTCCAAAATCACCAATCCAGAATTTCGCCATGCTGTGCCCGTTTTTCACATCATCCAAAGAACTGATGAATGCGTTGATCTCTTCCGATCTTCCAACGGTTATATGTTGTACCCCTATTTTTGGGACTACTCCGCTCACCAGTGAATTGATAATGGAAGTCGCTTCTTTGGGTTTAATATTGTCAATCATTGTTTAAAAGTTTTTTATAATAATCAGTATTAATTGTAAAATATTCATCCTCTTCTTCAATAAGGACGTCGTCGAGGGTTTCAAAACAGAGATCATTTATTGAATCGATGGTAGATCCCATGAACAGGTTTTTAGACTGTAAATAGACAGCCATTTCACTTTGTGGAATATTAAAGCTCTGCTTTTCAAATAAGTCTAAAATCTCCTTTTGAATTTCTGATAAATTTAGTTCATCAATATATTTGTGAATCTCTATTTCAGTATTCTGATGCGTGATATTCATCGTCAATTCTTCCCCTTCTTCCAGCTCTGCTGGTTTTGACGGTATACTTTCTTCTTCATAATCATCTCTGAGGTATTCTTCCAGTAACGCCACCGTTCCTGAATGCTGTCTCTGAACATTTTCAACAGCCTCTCTGTCGATAACTATTTTTTTTCTTTTCGGAAGATACAGCTGAGAGGCTTTTTCAATGGCTGCTTCAAGATTCCGTGTTGTAACGAATTCATTTAATATATTTTCAAAATCTGTCAGCTGCTCATTGGTGGAGAACAAGCTTTTCTGAATGTTTTTTGTAAGTTGTTTTCTGTCAAATTGAGACGTATTGAGATCTTTTTCAAAATAATGGAGATACAGCTTTAAAGCACTGATCCGGTCATGTTTTGATACAAATTTTGAAGCTTCGAAAAAAATCGCGTCCTGAGAAGGATTTTTAATATTTACCTCCGCCAACCTGAATATTTCCCTTTCAAAAGCAAGAGCATTGGAAAAATCTTCTTTAATGATTTCAAATTTTGTCTTCCATCGTCCTGTATTGTTTTCATTCAGGATAGTATTCGTTCTGTGATCTGCATCCAGAATCTGATGTTGGTTTTCTTGCAGAAAAACCTCAAGTTTTGAAACAATCTTTCTGCCGTACTGATGCAGAATATCCGGATGGGAATAATTAAAATCCGTATTGATCTTCCGTTTAATTCCATATACTTCCCTGACATTATTTTCGCATAATTTTAATATATGGTTAAAAATTTCTGTCTGTACGGCATCATAGGTATAGCGATAGTTGAGACTTTCTTTTCTGTAATTGTACTGTAAGCAGACAATAATTTCCGACAGTTCCTCAATAACCGTTGCATAGGATTTATTGACCGGAATACAATGCGTCCGAAGATAATCTACTGCTCTTAAAAACTGTTTTAAAATCTGTATTCTGCAGTATTCAATTTCATTGAAAACATTATCTGCAAACCATAATCTGTCTAATAGTGCAGTCTGTTCATCATTTAAGCTGAGCTTTCTGACATATTTTTTTCCTATTTTCCAGCCTTCAGGATCATACTGTGCCCGCGGTATATTCTCGGAGGCAGGTTCCTGCACGGGTAAATCCGTTCCAAAATTGATGGGAATATCCGCACTTCCGGAGACATCAATGATAGAGTCGTCATAGTGTTCATTCTGCATAGTTTCAGTCTTTAAAGTAGAAAAGATTTCATTGAATGAATCGCTTTATCTGCCGAGAATTTCACTTTCACAGGCTGTCCGTAAAGATTTTTAAAATGAGTCATCTTAAATACATCGAGTTTATTGGTTAATTAGCTTGTGTTGATAGTAAAAATCAACTTTCTAATATAGCAATATTATAGATTCAAAAATATTCAGAATTAAAAAAAATGCCTTACGGTTTTCCGTAAAATGTGAGAGTAGATTTTAGAGGATAGAAGTTCTATAAAATAACTTATCATTATAAATTCTACATCCCGCACCATATACAGCACCACTGAACGTACACCCGAATCCCGACACAAACTCATTACTCATAACTTATCCCTCCCCATCAAGCTGTCTCTGAAATCCCTCCAGATATTTCGCAATATGAATGCCGTCTGCCAGCCCGTGATGGGCTTCCACAGAAACCGGAAGATACTTTTTACCGTCACGGATACTGAATTTTCCGAATGTGATCTTTGGGACAGATTCCGAATTATTAAAGTTGGTAGGATGCAATAACGCACTGAAAGAATTCCAGGGAATGGTTGAATGTCTGATGAGATCTTTCCCAAGTTCACCGTTATTCATTCTGATCCCTGATGTTCGCTGTACATCTTCTATTTCGTCCTGCATCACTGCATTAAACACGTTAAAATCTTTAGAAAAAGGAATAAATGCAAAACCAAAAGTACCATCTGCCCTGCCGATCGTAGTTCCAGCATGAATAGCATCGTATAAAACTACCTGATCATCTACAATTCTAAGTTTCAGCTCATCCACAGCATTCACTGCTACCATTGAACGGTGAAGATAGGTTGCGAAAAAAGAATGTCCGTTTTTCTTTGCATAATCATAAGCTTTTGTACAGTCCACTTCCGTGGTAAAGCCAAAGTACGGGCTTGCCATTTTAGAGAAAAATTCAAAATGCTCTTTTCTGTTCCAGTTTTCGATGTCTAAGATCTTCATTGATTTTATTTGCTGCAAATTTCCGTAAGTTTTCCCGGTTTTAAAAGTTTATCAGGAAAAAAACATAGAAATAAAGCATCGGAGATATAATGAAAACTTAGTATCAGCAGTTAATTTTGGTCGGTTTTTTGATGCAAACAGAACAGGTTTACAATATTAGATCTTTATGCTGTATTGTATATTTTCTTACTACCATTCTTCGGGCTTACCTACTAAAGAAGCCCTACTTAATAATAATTAAACATATATTATGGAGACAGAAAAAATCGGATTCATCGGATTAGGAAATATGGGCCATCCTATGGCTAAAAATCTTGAAAAAGCGGGATTCCCACTCTCGGTGTACAACAGGTCACCTGAAAAAGTGGAGGGTTTTAAAGAGCAATCGACGGTTTATACTCAAATTACTGAGCTGGTTCAGAACAACAGCATCATATTCACTATGCTTACCGATGACCGTGCAGTGAAAGCGGTTTACGAAGAAATTTTAAAATCAGATATCAGTGGAAAACTCTTTATCGATATGAGTACTATTTCCCCGCAGGCCACCGGTGAAATTTCCGGAGCTATTAAAATAAAGGAAGGATCATTCATTGATGCTCCCGTGGCAGGAAGTACCATGCCGGCTGCAGAAGGCACACTGATTATTATGGCCGGTGGCGAAGAAAAGGACCTTCAGAGAGCGATGCCTTATCTCGAAAAACTTGGAAAAGCGGTCAAACATCTGGGCGAAAATGGAAAAGGAATTGCCGGAAAACTATCGATTAATTACTTTCTTTCCGCTATTTATCAAGGGTTGGCAGAAACGGTGCTGTTTGCAGATCAGCTGGGAATTGAGCGTACGGCGATGCTTGAAATCATCAATGAAAGTGCAAGCGGAAGTGGTGCCACGAAAGTGAAAACACCCCTATTGATCAATAATAATTATGATCCTGCCTTTGCTCTGGACCTGATGCTGAAAGATATTCTCCTAGCTCAAAATGCTGGTGCAGATTTTCCATTATCAAAGGTTTTAGGCGAAACTTATCAGGCAGCTCATGATCAAGGCTTCGGTAAAGATGATGTAATCGGCATTATCAATTATCTGAAAAAATAAATAAGGGGAAAGTTCTGATTTGCAAACATATTTAACGGTAAATATTATGGATACACAAAATTTTAAAGGAACTCACTGGTCTGCAAGAAAAACAGGACCCATTTATATTGTCAGCATCGAAGATCAATCAAGTATCGTTGATGCTTTGACTGATTTTGTTAAAAGCCAGGATATAAAGGCCGGAGAACTTACAGGGATTGGTGCTGTAAACGAGGCCACACTTCGGTTTTTCAAACCTTCCGATAAAAAGTATTTTGATAAAACTTTTCATGAACAGATGGAAGTGACCAACATTTCCGGAAATATTTCTGAAATCGATGGAAAACCGGCGCTTCATATGCATATTACGCTGGGAAGAGAGGATTATACAGCTTTGGCAGGGCATCTTTTGGACGCTAAAATCCGCGGTGCCGGAGAATTTATTTTCTATCCGTTAAATACCAGAGTCGTAAAAATTAAGAATGAAGAAGTCGGGATCAATTTCTATGATTTTGAAAAATGAAATGACATACTGCATTGAAAGTAGTATTTTTGACTAAATATTTTCCTGATGCTTGACATCTTACTTTCCCATATCCAAAACAAAGTTGAGCTTCCCGAAGAACAGATCAATCAGCTTCCATCTTTTTTTACGTCCAAAAAATTGCGAAAGAAACAGTATCTACTTCAGGAAGGTGATATCTGCAAATGCCTTTCATTTGTCATTAAAGGTTTACTCAAATCTTACGCCCTGGATGAAAAAGGAAACGAGCGGATCAATATGTTTGCGTTCGAAGGATGGTGGATTTCTGATTTCAACAGTTTCATTCATCAGGAAAAAGCAGTTCTGAATATTGATGCCGTAGAAGAAACCGAAGTATTGATGATCACGCTGGAAGATTACGAAAGAATGATGTTGGAAATCCCTGTAATGGACCGCTATTTTAGAATTCTTTATCAAAACAGTCTGGTCACAAAAGATTACAGGCTGATGGTTTCCAACAGCTTTACTGCAGAAGAAAAATACATGCAGTTTGCCCAAAGAAGTCCTGAAATTATCAAGAGAGTTCCCCATAATCTTATCGCTTCTTACCTTGGGCTTGCTCCCGAAACCGTTAGCAGGATACGAAAAAAATGGTCTCTTAATACTTGATCTGGATCAACACTAATGCATGACGCAGGTCAAGTGTTTCCGCCATCTCCTGTCCATAATTTTGTACAAGAAATTTTACGGATATGGACAATGGAAAAAACATAGCACTGGTAGTCGGTGCGACAGGAATTACAGGCAGTAATCTTGCAGAAGAACTAATTTCACAGGGATGGACCGTTTACGGACTTTCCAGAAATACAAATAACAACATCCCGGAACTGATCCCGGTAAAGGCTGATCTACTGGATATCAAAAGCTTAAATTCAGCGCTGAATGGAATCTCTCCCACTCACGTTTATTTCACAACCTGGATGCGAAACGATACAGAAGAAGAAAACATCCGTGTGAACAGTGCTTTGGTAAGGAATCTATTGGATGTGCTGGCTCCCAAACAATCGGTAAAGCATGTCGCTTTGGTGACAGGTCTGAAACATTATTTAGGACCTTTTGAAGCCTATGCTAAAGAAGGAAAACTTCCAGAAACTCCGGTCAGAGAAGAACATCCGAGACTTCCACTTCCCAATTTTTACTATGCACAAGAAGACGAAGTATATCAGGCTTCGGAAAGAGACGGATTTACCTGGAGTATTCACAGACCTCATACGGTAATCGGGTATGCAGTGGGCAATCTGATGAATATGGGAACTACTCTTGCGGTGTACGCCAGTATCTGTAAGGAAAAAGGACAGAAAATGATCTGGCCGGGATCTGCCGAACAATGGAATGGCGTGTCTGATGTTACAGATGCCAGAATTTTAGCCAAACAGCTCGTTTGGGCTTCTACTACCGAGTCTGCAAAGAATCAGGCTTTCAATATTGCGAATGGAGATGTATTCCGATGGAAATGGCTTTGGAAAAGGCTAGCAGACTGGTTTGGTATTGAAGGAGAAGATTTTGACGGAACAGTAAGACCGCTTGAAAATACATTGAGTACGAAAGGTAAAATCTGGAAAGAAATAGCAGAAAAATACAGTTTAAAAGAGAATAACATCAAGAGACTGGCATCTGCATGGCATACCGATCTGGACCTTGGAAGACCTCTGGAAGTGATGTGTGATATGGCTAAAAGCAGGAAACTTGGTTTTACAGCCTATCAGAATACGGAAGATTCTTTCACGGAACTGTTTGAAAAGCTGAGGGCGGAAAGACTGATTCCTTAATCTGAGTTTGGAAACAGGAAGAGGGAGGCTGGAAGTTCCTCTTGATATCCTAATACAACTATCCTGCAGTTCTGACCACGTTGCCAATAACTTCCTTCTTCCCGACCTTACAAACAAAAGGAGCAGTTTATCGCTGCTCCTTTTTATGATTAATGTGCTTTTTTATTTAAATCTCACTCGTTGTCATTCCGAACTTCTGTTTGAAAGAATAATAGAAATGAGAAAGATTTTCAAATCCCAGTTCAAGATAAATATCCGAAGGTTTTTTATCTCTGTGCCGGATCAGATAATAGGCTTCTTCCAGTCTTTTTTCTTTAAGCCACTGTTTGGGTGTTGTGTTGAATGCTTTGTTGAAATCACGCTTAAATCCCGACAGACTGCGGCCTGTAAGCCTGGCAAAAGTTTCCACAGATACATTAAACATGAAGTTTTTATGCATGTATTCTTTCAGATCAATCTTATGCGGTTCAGAAAAGTCAAAAAGAAGGTTTTTAAAATCCGGATTGCTCTGGAGAATCAATTCTATCGCTTCTTTGATCTTTAAAACAACCAATCTCGAAGTTGCTGTTTTAGTCTTATCAACATACGGCAGCAGCGAGACAAAATACCCCCTGAAAAATTCATCAGGTTCAAAAAACAACTTTTCGGTATCTGGAAATCTTTCCGTTGCAGTCATTTTATTTTCAGCAGCATACTGTCGAAGTGTTTCCTGATCAAGCGCTATGGAAAGAAACTGATACTTTTCATTCTTTGATGGATGCTTTACCGTACGGATCAGTTGATTTTTCCGTACCAGAACGACTGTGTTTTCTTTTATGACCGTCTTTCCTTTATCGTGAAAAGCATCTGTTTCACCAGACAGCTGAAAACCCAGGAAATGATCCGGAATAAATTCTTCATGTCCCCTGTACGTTTCAAAAGCACATGAATACACCAGTTTGTCGAATATGATCTCAGAAGTTCTCTCCATGATACAAATATCTGAAATTTAACCCACAACAGAAGCACCGGCCTCTGCAATCTCTTTATCCTGCTCTGGAGTTCCCCCGGAAGACGCTATGGCTCCGATGATTTTCCCCTCAGCATCTTTGATCACTACTCCACCGGCAATCGTCAAAAGTCCGTCATTGGAATTCAGCATACCATATCCGTGCATATCTGCTCCCGAAATGATTGTTCCCATCACATCGCTGTCAACTCCGAACATTACTGCGGTTCTTGCTTTTTTAAGAGCAAAATCGATGACCCCATAAACGCTGTCCAGTCGTGCTAAGGTCATAAGATGTCCGCCGTTATCCACCACCACAATACTTACGGGAATATTGATAGATCCTGCTTTTTCTATGGCTGCCTGAAGTGCTTTTGCAGCCTGCTTATAAGTAATGCTCATGATTTAACTTTTTGCCGTCCAAGCATCCGCCTGAAGCTGTTTTACAAAATCTTCCGTTTCTTTAGGATGTACATTTCTGAAATTGGAATTTTCATCGAGTGCTACATTCACGATCACATCGGCCATAGACTGAGGATCCAACTGATGCGCAAGAGATTCAGCAACGCCATCGAAAGAAGATGCCGGTGTGAAATTCACTTTAGGATCATACCAACGGAAGATAGAATCTACTCCTCTGTCATTAAATCCCGTTCCGAAAACTCCAGGATTACACGTTGCGATCTTGATGTTGAATGGTGCCAGTTCGGTTTTTAAGCCTTCCGCAATAGATTCCATTGCATGTTTAGAAGCACAGTATGCTGCAACATAAGGTACGGTCCATAAACCTCCCATAGAAGTAGTGAATACAATTTTACCCGGCTTTTTCTGCTCAATCAGTTTCTTAGCGAAACCCTGTGCAAGCTCCAATGCACCGAAAACATTCACATCAAACATAGAACGGATAAATTCCAACGGTTGCTCAGCGATAGGACCTCCTTCCATAATACCGGCATTACTGATTAAAATATCAATATCATACTTTTGATGAATATATGCGATCTCTCTGGAATTGGTTACATCCAGTTTATCAACGGTCAATTCAATTCCCTGTTCACCCGCTTCCCGGATTAAATCACTCACCTGTGGATAAACCTGTGCGGTAGCAATTACTTTGTGTCCTTTTTTAGCCAGATCAAATGCGGCTATCTTCCCGAAACCGCTTGCTGCACCCGTAATTAAAATAGTTTTGCTCATTTTGTATTTCTTATTGTTACAGAGACAAATTTCAGGGATTTTGGAGGGAAGATTGTTGGTGTGAAGCTCAATATTTTATTGGTAGGAGGTTCAGAATAAAAGAAAATATAACCATATGTATTTTCAGATACCATACTTTGCTATATAATTAAGTGATTATCCTATTTTGGTGGGATTTTTGAATGTAAAACATAAACCAATCACACCATTGAAATTAATCACATTCACAAAAAAGGGGATTTACTGTCCGCAAGGGAAATTCTATATCGATCCGTGGAGACCCGTTGATCTCGCAGTCATCACACACGGACATGCCGACCATGCCCGATGGGGAATGAAAAAATATCTTTGTCATCACTATACAAAACCTATTCTTTATCAAAGGATCGGAATGGATATTGAATGCCAGAGCGTTGAATATGGTGAAACGGTGATTCTAAACGGAGTGAAAGTTTCGGTGCATCCTGCCGGACACATTATAGGATCAGCCCAGATCAGGTTGGAATACAAAGGGTATGTCACCGTCATTTCAGGAGATTACAAAGTACAGGAAGATGGTCTGAGTACTCCGTTTGAATTGGTAAAATGCAATGAATTTGTAACCGAAAGTACTTTCGGACTGCCGATTTACAACTGGCTGGAAGTTCCTGATCTCAATAAAAAACTTCAATCCTGGGTGCTTAAAAACCAGGAAAATTCAAAAACATCTGTATTTATAGGGTATTCTTTAGGAAAAGCTCAGCGAATTATGAAAGCTGTAGAAGGTTTAGGGAAAATCTATGTTCACAATTCCATTGGAAGACTGAATGAAGCCTTTGAATCCGTTGGTATTACTCTTCCGGATTACAAGATCGCTGATTTTAAGGAAAACCCAAAAGAAGTTCAGCACGAAATCGTTATTGTTCCTCCTGCTTTGCTGGACAGCAATATCATTAGAAAAATACCGGATGCTGCTACAGCGATCTGTTCAGGATGGATGCAGGTACGTGGAGCCAGAAGATGGCGCAGTGCAGATGCAGGATTTGCCATGAGCGATCACGCCGACTGGAAAGGGCTTTTGCAGGCCGTAAAAGCTACAGAAGCCGAGATCGTACACGTTACCCACGGACAGACCGAAATCTTCTCAAAATATTTAAATGAAATCGGCATCAAAGCAGATGTTGTAGAAACCCTGTTTGGTGAAGATGAAGAAGAATCTGAAAAAGAAATCATTGAAAATCCCGAGCCATGAAACATTTTGCAGATTTAATCAATGCCTTGGAAACGACCAATAAGACCAATGCTAAAATAGATGCTATCATCGATTATCTTGAACGTGCTCCCGATGAAGATAAAGTATGGTTTATTGCCTTGTTTACAGGCAAAAGACCGAAAAGAAATGTCAACACCAATTATATGAAAGAATGGGCACTGGAGATCACAAAACTTCCGTTTTGGTTATTTCAGGAAAGCTATTCTTCGGTGGGAGATTTGGGTGAGACCATTTCTCTTATTCTTCCTCCTCCGTCAGAAAAAATTGACCGTACCCTTTCTCAATGGATGTTGGATATTGTCAGTTTAAAGGACAAATCAGAAACAGAAAAGAAAGAATTTGTCTTGCAATCATGGAACGGACTGGATTATACAGAACGCTTAATCTTTAATAAATTACTAGGCGGAAGTTTCAGAATCGGAGTTTCGGATAAAACTTTGATCAATGCTTTGACCAAATTTTCATCTCAGGAATCCAGCACTTTAATGCATAGTCTGATGGGTAAATGGCTTCCCGGAGAAGTTTCATTTCAGGAACTCATTTCGGCTGAGAATATCAATCCGGATAATTCAAAACCCTATCCGTTTTGTCTGGCTTATCCTCTGGAAAAAGAGCTGGTAGAACTCGGAAATCCTGAAGACTGGCAGATCGAATATAAGTGGGACGGAATCCGAGGACAGATCATCAAAAGGAATGATGAAGTCTTTATCTGGTCCAGAGGTGAAGAGCTGGTTACCGATCAGTTTCCGGAAATCAGAGATGTGGTACAGGTTATGAGAGGTAACTTTGTTTTAGATGGAGAAATACTTGCGGTAAAGGATTATAATGTATTAAATTTTAATGAATTACAGAAAAGATTAAACAGGAAAACTTTAACTAAAAAAATGCTCGCAGATATTCCGATTGAAGTCTTTGTTTACGATCTTCTTGAACTGGAAGGAACCGATCTCCGCGAAAAATCCATCGCAGCCAGACGGGCCATGCTGGAAGAATTATTGTTGAATGAATCCCCTCCAAATATTAAACTTTCTGAAGTCATTGAATTTGAAAAATGGGAAGACCTGAATGCCATACGGGAAGGCTCAAGGGATATCAACAGTGAAGGTCTTATGCTGAAACAAAAGAATTCCCCCTACCATTCCGGAAGAAAAAAAGGCGACTGGTGGAAATGGAAAGTAAGTCCGCTCACCATTGATGCAGTCCTTATTTATGCCCAGAAAGGAAGCGGCCGACGAAGTGCCTACTACACAGATTACACATTCGCCGTAAAAAACGGAGATGCTCTGGTGACCATTGCGAAAGCCTATTCGGGACTGACGGATAAAGAAATTATGGAGGTCAGCCGGTTTGTCAATAAAAATGCCATTGAAAAATTCGGTCCGGTACGTACGGTGAAAGCTGAACTCGTGTTTGAAATTGCGTTTGAAGGGATCGGATTCAGCAGCAGACATAAAAGCGGTGTTGCACTGAGGTTTCCTAGAATTGTAAGATGGCGGAAAGACAAAACTGTAGACGAAATAGACGAACTTGAAGAAATAAAAAAACTGATCCAATAATTTGAAAGCATTTGAAAATAGCGACGGATTCAAAGTCATTCAGCAATGGATGGCTGATAAAGGCATTTCTCCTTTTAAATTTCAGATCGATACCTGGCAGAAATTCGGAAGCGGATACAGCGGAATGGTGGTGGCACCTACAGGATTCGGAAAGACATTTTCTGTTTTCCTTGCGCTGGTTTCAGATTTCATGAATCATCCTGAACAGTATAAAAAAGGATTGAAGATGATCTGGATCACTCCCCTGCGTTCCCTGTCCAAAGATATCGCAAAAGCGATGCAGGAAGCCATGGATGAAATCGGCCTCGATTGGACCGTGGGGGTCAGAAACGGAGATACGGAACAGAAAGTGAGACAGCAGCAGATCAGGAATATGCCTGAAATCCTCGTTGTCACTCCTGAAAGTCTTCATCTGCTTTTAGGCCAGAAAAATCATGCGAGATTCTTTCAGGAAATGAAATGTGTCGCCGTTGATGAATGGCATGAACTTTTGGGCTCAAAGCGCGGGGTCATGGTCGAACTGGCCATTTCACAGCTAAGAAAATATGTCCCGAAAGTAAAAATATGGGGAATTACAGCAACCATAGGAAATTTGGATGAAGCGATGGATGTTTTAATTCCCTATGACATCAAAAAGACAAAAATTACCGCCAAAGAACATAAAAAAATAGACATCCTGCCTGTTATTCCGGATGAGCTGGATATTCTGCCGTGGGCTGGGCATTTGGGCGCTAAATTAGCAGATAAAATCGTTCCCATCATTTTGGATTCAAAATCTACCATCGTTTTTACCAATACACGAAGCCAAAGTGAAATGTGGTACCAGCTTTTGCTCGATGCTTATCCTGACTTTGCAGGCCAGATCGCCATTCACCACAGTTCCATTGATGCCCATCTCCGCATCTGGATTGAAGAGAATTTAAGTGCCGGAAAACTGAAAGCCGTCGTTTCCACCTCTTCTTTAGATCTGGGAATTGATTTTAAACCTGTTGATACCGTCATTCAAATCGGTTCTGCCAAAGGTGTCGCCAGATTTCTGCAGCGTGCCGGACGAAGTGGACACTCCCCTTTTGAAACCTCTAAAATCTACTGCGTTCCCACCCATTCTCTCGAACTGATCGAAGTGGCTGCTTTAAAAGAAGCCGTGAAACAGAAAGTAATAGAGCCTCGCGAACCTCAGGTTTTGTGTTTCGATGTGTTGGTTCAGTTTATGATGACTTTGGCGGTTGGTGACGGATTTTATCCCGAAGAAACGTTTGAAAGAATCAAAAAAGTATTTGCTTTTCAGGAAATGACCGATGAAGAATGGAAAAGTATCCTGGATTTTCTGACAATCGGCGGAAGTGTTTTAAAAAATTACGAAGAATTCCATAAGATCGTCATCATGGAAGACGGTTTATACAAAGTCACTTCACGGAAAATCGCTATGCTTCACCGAATGAATATGGGGGTTATCGTAAGTGATGCCATGCTGAAAGTAAAATTCATTTCGGGCGGTTATATCGGAATGGTAGAGGAATATTTTATCTCAAAATTAAAAAAAGAAGAAAAATTTATTCTTGCCGGGCGAACGCTTGAAGTCGCCATGATCAAAGATATGACCGTCTACGTTCGCGCTGCAAAGGGAAAAGCGATGGCGCCAAGCTATCTGGGCGGAAGACTTCCTTTGAGCTCCAATTTAGGGCATTTTTTAAGAGAAAAGCTTTCCCATGCCTTAAATCCGAAAGCTTCAGAAAAGGAACTTAAATTTTTACATCCATTGTTGGCCAATCAGGAAAAAAACTCCCACATTCCCAAAGAGGATGAATTTCTCGTTGAATTAATCAAAAACCGTGAAGGTTATCATCTTTTCATGTATCCTTTCGAAGGACGTTTGGTTCATGAAGTGATGGCCGCACTCATCGCTTACCGTATTTCAAAGCTAGTTCCAATTTCTTTTTCAATGGCCATGAATGATTATGGTTTTGAACTTTTCAGCGATAAAGAAATTCCTCTGAACGAAGACAATCTGGATAGAATTCTCACCCGTGAGAACCTCATGAACGATGTCATTGCCAGCATCAATTCCGCAGAAATGGCAAGAAGAAAATTCCGGGATATAGCCGTCATTTCAGGAATGGTGATTCAGAATTACGCGGGAAAACAGCGTTCCAATAAGTCATTGCAAAGCTCGGCCGGCCTTATTTTTAAAGTTCTGGAAGATTACGACCCGAATCATTTCCTTGTCAGACAAGCCTATACCGAAGTTTTCAATATGCAGCTCCAGGAACCACGGCTGGTGGAAGCCTTTAAAAGAATTGAAAAATCAAAAATCATTTTAAAATATTCCCATACCTTTACTCCGCTGAGCTTCCCTATCAAAGTAGACAGCTTGAGGCAGACACTTTCGAGCGAAAGTCTGGATGCGAGGATCAAACGGATGGTGGAACAGGCGAGGAAAAGAGGCTTTTAGTTTTAGAGTTCAAAGATATAAATGATGAGTGATAAGTTTGTTGCGGGATGCGGGTTCTATGTCTCAATATAATAACTTCCTTCTTCTCTCTCATCTTCCAACCTTTAGAAAGTCATTAATACATTTTACAAAACAAGAACTTGAACATCGCAGTTAAAAATATCACCGTCAACAGTCAGGTTTTCACCTTAACTAATCAGCGTGCTGCATTTTGGAAAAAGGAAAAAGCATTGATTTTGTCGGACCTTCACATTGGAAAGACCGCTCATTTCAGGAAAAATGGAATTGCTTTGGCCAATCATATTATGAAAAGTGATCTGGAAAGACTTTCTTTTCTGATTGAATATTTTCAGCCCGAAAAATTCATTGTGGTCGGAGATCTGCTTCATGCCGGAGACAATTCAGATGTAGACGAATTCTGCAGCTGGAGGAATCAGTATCCGGATCTTCAGTTTTATCTGATTAAAGGAAATCATGACCGTCTATCCGCCGCACTGGAAAAGAAATTATGCTTAAATTTTAAATCCGAAATTTTAACCATCGAAGGCTTTACTTTTATTCATGATTTTGACAAAACATTGCAGGAATTTCAGATCACAGGACACATTCACCCGGGCGTTGTCCTTAATTCTTCCGTAAAAAAGATCAGACTTCCCTGCTTTGTTCAGACTGAAAAACAATTATTACTTCCCGCATTCAGTGAATTCACAGGACTGGATACGAAAAACATTCCTAAAGGAGGGAAATTCTTTGTATTTACAGATTCTGAGATTCATGAAATATGAGTTTAAGGCTGAGGCTGAGATCAAAATGGAGGGTAAAGCTATAAACAAAAAGACTGCCCAATGACGGCCAGTCCTTGAAAATATAAAAAACAGGGGAAATTATTTTTGATTTTTACTTAAACGGATACTGTAAAGTGTGATCAATACGGTCGCCACTAAAAATAAAGCTCCGATCCATGGTGTGCTTGCCAGCCCCAGTGAAGAAGTTACAACAAGACCTCCGGTGTAAGACCCGATCGCAATTCCTATGTTAAATGCCGCAATATTGATTCCTGAAGCTACATCTTCAGTTCCAGGCAGTTCTTTTTCTGCGATCTGTACCACCAAAAGCTGAAGTCCCGGTACGGTTGCAAAAGATAAACCGCCTAAAAGAAACAGAGTGATAATACTTAAGATCTGATTCCCTGCTGTGAAATAAAAAGCTAACAATACCAGTCCCTGTGCTGCAAACATCCACAGAAGCGCTTTTAAAGGATTTTTATTCGCAGTTTTCCCACCTAAAAGGTTTCCTAAAGCAATCGCAATCCCGTAAATCAGAAGAATAAAAGTCACTGTAGATTCCTTAAATCCTGTGATCTCCTGTAAGATCGGGGATAAATAGGTAAATACCACAAAAGTTCCTCCGTATCCCATCGCTGTCATTAAAAAGGCAAAGATCATACGTCTGTTTCCGAATACTTTGGGAAGACTTTTTAAAGAGGCCGTCTGGTCGCTTTTAAGGTTTTTCGGAACCAGCAGCATACTTGCGATTAAACCTATGATTCCAAGAATTGAAACCCCAATAAAAGTTGCTCTCCATCCGAAATGCTGTCCGATAAAAGTCCCCAGTGGAACTCCGGTTACAATCGCAAGGGTAAGTCCTGCAAACATGATTGAGATCGCTGTCGCTCTCTTCTCCTCAGGAACCAACGATGCTGCAATGGTGGAGCCGATGGAGAAATAAACCCCGTGAGCAAATCCGGTCAGAATCCTCGCCATTACCAGTGTGATAAATCCCGGAGCAATGGAAGCCAATCCGTTTCCAATCACAAATAGAAGCATAATTGAAATCAGCAATGCTTTTCTGGGAATTTTCCCCGTTAATGCCGTTAGTATCGGTGCTCCTATCGCTACTCCGATGGCGTAGAGACTCACCAGAAGTCCTGCTGACGGGATACTGATCCCCAGGTCTCCTGCTACTGTAGGAAGAAGTCCTACAATCACGAATTCTGTGGTTCCAATTCCAAATGCACTGATGGTTAATGCCCATAATGCTGCCGGCAGACCTTTGCTTTTGACAGCGGGTCCCGTTTTGATCTGTATTTCTTTTTGATAATTCATTGCGTTATAATTTTGTTGAATTTTGATAGGACAAATTTCCGACGAATTATCTTATTATAAAAATAATTTAAATTCTAGTAAAGTATCAGAATAATGATAGTTTGTTTTTTTGGACAAAAATTCCGTTCCTTTGCAGGAAAGCCAGTCTATATCTCAATGAAAAAATCGGAAGCCACCCGCCTGAATATTCTTCAGAAAGCCTTTGAACTGATCTATGTAAAAGGGTATAAAACCACCAGCGTTGATGAGATCATTGCCACTACACAGGTAACGAAAGGGGCGTTCTATTATCATTTTAAAACAAAAGATGAAATGGGACTGGCCATCATCAATGAACTTCTGAAAACCAACTTCAGAAGTACTTTTATTGACCCTCTTGAAAACGCGGATCGTCCACTGGAAAGTATTTATCAGCTGGTCTATGGCATCTTGATGGAAAACGATCTTCTTAAGGTTGAATACGGCTGCCCTACTTCCAACTTAACCCAGGAAATGGCTCCCTGGCATATGGATTTCACCAGAGCACTGAACGAGCTTGCAGAACGTTGGGAAAATGCAATGATCGCCTGTATCGAAAACGGGAAGAAAGAAGGTTCCATAAAAGATCATGTGGATGCCAAGGAAGTTGCAGTTTTCGTGATGTCGGGCTATTGGGGCGTAAGAAATTTAGGAAAACTGGAAAATTCAAAATCCGTGTATCTTATTTATTTAAAAGGACTTAAAAATTATTTTGAATCTCTGGAATAATTTTTTCTTAAAAAACATACTAGTTAGTATGTTTTTATTCTATCTTTGGTCCGTTCAAAAAAGTCATCCATGTACCAGACCCTTACCTTTTTGCACTCCACATTCCGGTGGATCGTTTTATTAAGTATTATATATGCCTTATGGCGAGCCTATAGAGGATATTCTCATCACAAAACATTTTCCAAAACAGATGACTCAGTCAGACATTGGACAGCAACGATTGCCCATATTCAGCTGATCTTCGGGATTGTTCTCTACGTTAAAAGTCCAATCGTTAAGTATTTCTGGAAGAATTTCAGTGAAGCCAAAGAATCTCTGGACATGCTTTTCTTCGGACTGATTCATATTTCCCTGATGATTACAGCTATTGTACTGATCACTATTGGTTCCGCTTTAGCCAAAAGAAAACCTACAGACCGGGAAAAATTCAAAACAATGCTCATCTGGTTTGCAGTGGCGCTTGCCGTTATTTTCATAGCAATTCCCTGGCCGTTCTCTCCTTTTGTTAACAGACCTTATTTCAGATAATTATGATACATTTATTAAAAACAAAAATCGGACGCCTGAGAATTCTGGCGATTCTGGAAGGAATCTCTCTACTGGCCCTGGTATTTATCGCCGTTCCAATGAAATACTGGCTTGGAAATCCCGCTCTTGTTAAGATGATGGGCCCAATCCACGGGACTTTATTTCTTCTTTTCCTCTTTAATACTTTAAGTGTAGGGGTTGAGCAACAATGGAAATTTAAGGAAACGACCTGGAAAGTGATCCTGGCATGTTTTATTCCTTTCGGGACTTTTTATATCGATAATAAAATTCTGAGCAAATTGTGAAAACGATACTTATATTTTGCGGAATAGCGCTTACAGTGTATATCATTTACCGGGTTTATAAATATCAGACTTTGGATGACGGCTTAGATCAGTTGATTAAAAAAGGGGCTGTCATTCTCGATGTAAGAACTGAGAAAGAATATGAAATGGGACATATGGAAGGTTCGGTAAATATTTCTTTGGGAACCATCAGGGAAAGATATGTTGGACTGGATCGTGAAAAAACGTACATCACGGTATGTTCCCACGGACTTCGCAGTGTAAAGGCTGAAAATATTCTAAAAGAAAGAGGATTTAAGCATGTGCACAATGGCGGTGCGTGGACTGACCTTCAGGGATTGCTAAAGTAAGGAAGTTGCTAATTATTGAGATTGAATTTCTAGCAATAGCCATGTCAAGGTTTAACACCTTGACATAGCTATCTTCCATCTTCCCACTTCCCGCTTCAAAACTAAATAGAACTATCCTTCATCCAAACCACTTTCTGTTCAGAATGATGTTCCTTACCGATGATATCGCGGTACAGTTCCGGCCTTCTTGCTTTTACATATCTGCTTCCGCCGGCCTGAGTGAGTTTTTCTGGGGTAAAAACTGCTGTTTCAAAACTGTCATTAAACGAACGGCATTCCGCAATGATATCTCCGAAAGGATCAATAATCATTGAACACCCATTTTTCAGCTGATCATCATCCATTCCGATCGGATTGGAGAAAACGGCATAAATTCCGTTGTCATAAGCTCTGGCAGGCAGCCATTTCATCAGCCAGTCCCGGCCTTTCATTCCATCAAATTCCAGGCGGAGCGATGTAGAATCGGCTTCCCTGTTCTTCCACAATTCAGGATCTACAAAACCTGCTCCCGGCCTTGTAGAAGGCGTACACATGGTGACGTGAGGCATGAAAATAATATCTGCCCCCAAAAGCCTGGTCGCTCTTACATTTTCAACGATATTGTTGTCATAGCAGATCAGAATTCCGCATTTCCAACCATGAATTTCAAAAACACAGTATTCGTTTCCTGGCGTCAGATGTGGGTTGATAAATGGGTGAAGTTTTCTGTATTTGGCTTTCAGTCCGGTTTTATCTACACAGACGTAAGCCTTGAAAATATAATCATTTTCATCTTTTTCAAATAATCCTGCCAAAATAGTAATATCATGCTTCAAAGCAATCTGCTGTAGTTTTTGAATGCTTTTCCCATCAGGAATGAATTCTGCGACTTCCAGAAGCTGTTCTTTGGTCAGATTCCGGGCAAAAGTATAGCCTGTAATTGAACATTCATGAAAAACAATGACTTGTGAGCCTTTCGAAGCGGCTTCTGCAGCTAATTTTTCTATGACGGATAGATTGTATTCTTTATCACCGCTTTTATTTTCGAACTGGGCGGTTGAAACTTTAAGATTGTCCATTCTTTTTTTCTGCAAAGCTAGCAGACACCCTCATCCGAAGATTGTACAAAACCGACATCGGCTAAGTAAACGGAATTTCGATAAAATTGACAGCCAGTTTATTTTCTGTTTTCAGGTACTGACCGGGCGTCAATCCGATTGTGTTTTTGAATTCCCTGATCAGATGCGACTGATCTGAATATCCTGCTTCGTAGGAAAGACTAGCGATACTGTTCTGATCCGTACTGTTTTTCATCAGACTTAAAAAATGATGAAGCCGGATGATGGTACTGTATTTCTTGGGGGATATGCCGATATTTTCATCAAACTTCCTTTCAATATGGCGTTCAGAATATCCAGTGAAGTGCTCCAGCTCTTTCAGCGATAAAGTTCCCCTGTTTTGAAGCATATGTTGCTGAACTTTCATGAGCCAGGAATCCGGATTGCTTTTTGTGGAGATCAGCTTCATGAAATATGCATTCAGGGCCGCTATTATGGATTTCGGATCTTCTTTGTTATCCAGCTTTTCCTGAAATGGCAGCAACTGATCTTTCAAAATATCCGAAGCGGAAACAATTTCGTTTTTAATGTCTTTGGCGGCCACATCAAACAGCAGATTGAAAAAATAAGGCTGAAAAACCACTGCCAATATTGAAAATTTCCCTTTTGTACTCAAATCTTTATATTGAGTGGGTTGACCGTAAAAAAAGGATAATGGCAGATTTTTATCCTGTCCGTCAAGCATATTCATATCTGCGGAGATGATTAAACCGGTATTTCCATCAGCAAACAATCGCAGATTTTTGGTGATATCTTCCGGATTTTCTAAGAAGATATAATGTTTAATATAATTGGCCAGCTGCCTGGGAGGAGAGATCTGCATGCTACAATTTAAGCTTTTTTATAATCCATGGCAACGTGAGTCCCTGTCCTAAAAGTGAAATTAAGACAACGGCTATGGACAGGAAAACGATTTCACTGCGTAAGGGAAAAGGTTCACCATCACTTAATGTCGCAGGAAGCCCCAGCGCAATGGCTAATGAAACAATTCCTCGCATCCCCGACCAGGTAATGATAAAGCTTGTTTTGGAATCAAATAAAGCTTCTTCACTGATTTTTCTTCTCCCCTGAAAAGCTTTCTGAAGGTTGAACTGCTGTAAATAAACCCTTGCCATTCTGATCAGTAAGGTGACCAGTACAATGATTACGGCATATCCTGCATAAGTCCAGACCTGAATATGAGCCATTTTTCTCACGATAATCGGAAACTCAAGACCGATTAATAAAAATATTAGTCCATTCAGAAGGAAAATAATAATATCCCAGAAATTTCTGGACTGCTCCTTCACATGATCCGGAAATTTATTTCTGCTCAGTTTAGACATTCCCAAACCGAGTGCAACCACCGCAATCACTCCCGATACCTCGAAGTGCTCTGCAATAAGATACGTAACGAAGGGCATAAGAAGAATTAAACTGTTTACCACCATGGCATCTTTACGAAAGAAACCGATGGTAAGGGCCAATGCTTTAAAAATAATCCAACCCACAAGAAATCCGCCTCCCAACACAACAAAAAACTCCAGCGAGGCTTTCCAGGTAACAAAGCTGATTCCCGTAACTGCAGCAACCGCAAAGCGATAAGCAACCAAAGCTGAAGCATCATTGATCAGGCTCTCTCCTTCCAGGATCGTCATAGTCCTGTGAGAAAGTCCTAATCCTTTTGTGACTCCAACCGCAGCTACAGCATCCGTGGCTGAAAGAATAGAACCCAATACGAAGGCCAGCGGCCAGGTCATACCCGGAATTAAATAATAAGCGATAACAGCTATTCCGGCTGTTGTTAAAAACACCAGTCCAATAGCCAATGTCCCGATGGTATTGATGTTGGTTTTAAACTGTTGAAAGGAAATATTAAAGGCCGCATCGTACAAAAGCGGCGGTAGAAACAGCAGCATAATGATCTCAGGATTGATCTCAATTTCAGGCATTGCAGGAACAAAACCGATCATAATACCGACAATTAAAAGCAGCATCGGTACCGGAATCTTTATTTTACCCGCCAAACCGGATATGCCGATCATTAAGGCCATGATCACTAAAATGACCGCATAGTTTTCCATCAGATTTTATCGTATTGAAATATTTCGAATTCCTTTTGTGAAATAAGGTTCTACCACAAAAATAATTATTTCTGGTGATCACAGGACTTTTTTAGGTCTTAAATCTATTCAGCTTTTCATTCAAATCATTTTGTGAGGGACTAAAACAGTGAGAAAACGGGGATATTTAATGGCAATTTTTTTATTATAATTTCCTTTTTGGTTAGATTTTTGAACTAAACAGAGCAACGTATACTGTATTGTATTTCTATTTTTAAAAATTCCAATCACTTAAAATATAATATTATGTCAACAAAAAATTTAACCCACCTCGAAGCCATTAAAAAAATCCAGGAACTGTCTGAAAAGGCAAGAATTTGTATGTTCTGTACCGAACTCGGAACCACACCTTTAAATTCCCGGCCTATGACGCTTCAGGAAACGGATGACAGCGGAAATTTATGGTTTATCAGCAGCGCGACCAGCAATAAGAATTTTGAGATCAAAGATGACCGGAATGTACAGCTTTTCTTTATGAATAATGGTGATTCGCAGTATCTTTCTGTCTTTGGGCAGGCTTCTGTCTACAAGGATAAAGCTACCATTGAAGAAAAATGGTCGCCGATGGCCAAGGCATGGTTTGACGGAAAAGATGATCCGGATGTAACCATCATTCGTGTAGAGCCCAAAGAAACCTATTACTGGGATACCAAAGCAGGAAAGCTGGTGAGCCTGTTCAGTTTTGTAGCTTCGGCTCTGACCGGTATTAAAACCAATAACTCCGACGGCGTAGAAGGTAACGCTATCGTATAAGACAAAGTTGGTTGAGGAAAATCCTCAGCCAACTTTTCTACAACATAAATATTAATCTGATATCAAAAAAAACTGGTAGCTGCGACTCCCAAAGCCACCAGTTTTTTTATTTCTTCACATCCTCCATGGAAGCTCCAAAATTGATATGCAGAACATTTCCGTTCGGCGTTACCAAAGCAGGAACCGACTTTACGCCTGCATTTTCAGCTTCTGCAATTTTATTCCTGTCATTTCCTAAATGAACAATCTCTACATTGTCAGCACCGATAAGGTTAATGATGTCATGTTCTGCACTTACACATACGGAACATCCTGCGTGATAAAAAACTGGTTTTTTCATAATTTTGATTAATTGATAAGGGTTTTAATAATTATTTTAAGTTCTTCTGTTTCTTTTTCGGTCAGAGGTTTTAGTGGACTTCTTAGGCTTCCACCTTCTTCACCGAGAATATTCAGCCCTGCTTTCACTGCTCTCGGAAGACCTTTGTTTACAATGAATTTCAGCAGGTCAAACTGCCTGTAGAAAACTTCTTTTGCTTTCTCCAGATCTCCTTCTTCAATGGCTTTATACAAACCCACATTAAGTTCCGGAATTAAATTGGGTGCAGCGGTACACCATCCTCTTGCTCCGGCCGTAAATGCAGCCAGCGCCAATGGATTGGATCCGTTGTAGAAAGCCGTTTCCTCGCCCAGTTCTTTTCTGAGATAATGCATTCTTTGAATATCTCCCGTACTTTCCTTGATCATCGTAACATTCGGGATCTCTAAAAGCCTTTTCAAAAGTGCTGGAGACATATCTACTCCACTGGTGGCAGGATTGTTATAAGCCATGATAGGAATTGAAATTTTGCTGGCCACTGCATCATAATGGGCTACGATTTCATCATCCGTCAGTTTCCAATAACTCATAGGAATGATCATTACGGCATCAGCTCCCGCTTTTTCAGCAAATTGGGCATGATGTACTGTTTTTTCTGTTGTAAGATTTGATACGCCAACCAATGTTGGAACCCTTCCGTTTGTTTGCTGTATGGAGGCTTCTGTAATCGCCTCCTTTTCTTCATCGGAGAGATACGGCATCACACCTGTGCTTCCTAATGGGGCAATTCCATGACTTCCCGAAACGATGAGTCTTTCTACCAGCTTTTTGAAAAGAGGAATGTCTACTTTTTCATTCTGGTCAAAAGGCGTAATGGGATAAGCAATGATGCCTTTGAATGGAACATTTTTCATGTTTTATTTTTTTAATTAAATGATAAACTGAGATTAGGGGTTAGGAAAAAATCCTTTATTTTATACTTTAAAAAGTGTTCGGGTTGATTTTTTTTGGATTAAATGATTAAAGCTTCTGTCTAAATCCCTTAACCTTAACCTTAACCTTAACCTTAACCTTTGAACCCTATAAATCTCTTCCTTCTTCTTCTCTCAACGCTACTCCTAAATTCTGAAGCTGTGGCGCATTTTCGCAGGCTAAATATTTGGCAGGCTCTGTATCACTAAGGTTTTGGTGCTTATGCCAGGCCCATGAAGGAATGTAAACGGCATCACCAGCTTCCCAATGTACTCTCTCATCTTCTACTTCCGTCCATCCTTTTCCTTCAATCACGTACAAAACGGTTTCATATGTGTGACGGTGTCTGTTGGTCTGCTGACCAGGAGTTAATCCACCGATAGTCATACTTACGTTTTTACTTGGAAGATCTACAAAGAAAACCGGATGCTTTCTTTCCGTCGAAAACTGGTTATGTACGCCTGCATTTTCTACATTTTTATGAATTAAATGACTAGGTTTTACGTACTTTGGTCTTGCAAATGTTTCGTGAAAATCTTTTGAACTGAAATCTTTTTTGTCCATGATGTTTTACATTTTAATTGTTTCGTGCGTTATTGCATGACAAAATTATCTTATATTTGGACTGTTTAAATGATTCAGTTTTTACATAAACAGGTAGTCCAGATGCTCCGTCCTTGGAAATTAGAACTTGAAATCGATAAAAAGCTTGAAAAAGCCGTCTATCTGCAGATAGCGGATACTATCATTGCGGACATACGTTCCGGAAGGCTCAATGCTGGAGATGCACTTCCCGGAAGCAGAAACCTTGCCCTGATGCTGAAGATCAACAGAAATACAGTGGTGGAAGCCTATCAGGTACTTATTAATGAAGAATGGGTCATTTCCAAAGAAAGAAAAGGAATTTTTGTCTCCGATAAACTTCCGGTTTTACAGGAAAGGATCAATACAAGAGGGCCGGAAGCTGAAAAGGATCTATCTGTTTTAAGCAGACCCGTAATCAATTTTGATGATGGTCATCCGGACAGCAAAATAGCTCCGGTCACAGAACTTGCCCGTGCCTACCGCCAGATTTTTAACAGAAAAGCAAAATGGCAGATGATGGGTTACAGCAATGAACATGGCGATATTGAATTCCGGAAAACGATTTCTCAGATGCTGAATCACCAACGGGGAATGCATATCAATGAAAATGAAGTTTCGATCACAAGAGGAAGCCAGATGGCGATGTTTCTTACCGCTCAATGCCTGCTAAAATCCGGAGATCAGGTGATTGTGGAGAATCCCGGATACAAACCCGCCTGGAAAGCCTTTGAATACGCAGGAGCAGAACTTCTTCCGACAGCAGTAGATGAGGAAGGGATTGTCATTAAAGATATTGAAAAGCTTTTAGCAGAAAATAAAAATATAAAAGCGATCTACATTACCCCTCACAGACAATATCCTACAACGGTTACTTTAAGTTTAGCACGAAGACTGGAATTAATTGAATTATCCAACAAAAATGAAATAACCATCATTGAAGATGATTACGACAATGAGTTCCATTTTGGGTATCGCCCTATTCTTCCCGTTTCAAGTTTTGCTGAACTCAGCAGCTATGTCTATGTGGGAACATTGAGCAAAGTGGTGGCTCCTGCCCTGCGGATTGGCTATCTGGCATCCAAGGACCCCACTCTGATCAAAAAAATAGGAGATCTGCGGAAGATCATTGATGTTCAGGGTGATGTGATTATGGAACAGGCCGTTCTGCAATTAATCAAGGAGGGCACCGTGAAAAAACATATCAAAAAAGCGACCGTTCATTATAAAAATAAAAGAGATCTTGTATACAGCCTTTTGGAAAAGCATTTGAAAGAAGTTGCCGATTTTACACTTCCCGAAGGAGGCCTTGCCTTCTGGATTGTTCCGAAAGAAAATCTGGATTGGGATGCTGTAACGGCTTCACTGCTTGAAAAAAGCATTCATATCATTCATCCGAAGCAATATAGTTCAGACCCAATCATCAACGGATTCAGGCTGAGCTATGGTTCTCTTTCTGAGGAACAGTTGGAAGACAGTATAAAAATTATTTCTAAGGTTCTGAAGCTTTATAGCAACCGGATAGAATAATTTATATTTTTAGGTTTTGGCTAAAGCCGTGGAATTTTTTCCCTTAATTAGATGGGCTAAAGCCCATCCCTATTGAATGGATATTCAGAAGCATAATGGGAAATTAAAAAATCTGCTCTATCAGTCAGATCAGCGAGAAATCAAAATGAATTCTGAGTTCATTTTTCCCACAGATTGAGCAAATAAAGCAGATTTGTATAGGTTTATAAGTGATTTACTCCACTTCAAAAATAGCCTGGATTTCCACAGATGAATTCACGGGGATAGAGGAAGCTCCAAGAGTAGCTCTGGCATGTTTTCCTTTTTCACCCAGAATTTCTACCGTCAGATCTGAAGCTGTATTCATCAGGTCTGCATGCTTTGTGTAATCATCTTTTGTGTTGAAAATTCCGGTAAGCTGCACACATTGTTTTACTTTGTTAAGATCACCGCCTACCGCTTCTTTTAAAACCGCAATAACATTAAGCATCGTCGCTTTCGTAGCCTCTTTCACCTGTTCTTCATTCACACTAACGCCTAATTTTCCCGGATTTAAAATTTTCCCGTCTTTCAAAGCCACCTGATTGATAAATACCAGATTTCCTGAACGTACATAAGGCTTATAATTTCCTGCCGGCTGGGGAACTTTTGGAAGGGTTATATTTTTCTGTTTTAAAAGAGCATTGATGTCTTCAGATTTTTCCACAGGGGCAACTGCTGTCAGTTTTTTACTGAATGTTCCTTTCAAAGCCAAAGCCGTTTTAGCAAAATTACTTCCCTGAAGTTGTGCCAGTGCGCGTTCGTCTTTCGTAGGTCTTTCAACATCTTTCAGTGAGGCCATGGTTGTAACGCCTAAGACTGTATTTCCCTGGGGAATGGCTTTATTAATGCTTTCCGTTCCTCTGATTCCATTGGAAACCAATACCATTCCGTGAACGGCTAAAGTATTCCAGAACGCGTTAAGAGCCAGTTCTTTTCCTGCGCCGCTTCCTGCAGACATAAAAACAGTGGCAGGCATTCCTTCCAGTGCATGATTGGTCCATAAATTAACGGTTTTCGATAAAAACTCGCTCATTCCCGTACTTATGTTTCCAAAATAAACAGGTGATCCAAAAGCGATTCCGTCGTAGGAAGGCAGTTCTTCTACGGATGCGACAGGAATATTTTTAAGTTTTGCGTTTTGAGATTCTTTTACCTGTTTGATGATGGCTGTAGCATTTTTGCTGCTTTCGATGCCGGTTGCTATTTCTTTAGCCAATTCGTAGGTTCCGCCATTATCTGAATGAATGAGGACCAGTATTTTAGCTTTGTTCTCTTGTGCCATGATGGTGGTGATTTTTAATAATAAAATTAATACAAAAACCGTACTTAGTTTTTTCATTTTTAATAGATAAATAATTACCACACAAAATTAGTATTGTCGTTTTTATTAAATTTGCCAAAAATTCTATGCAGAACGACATCGTAAAATGTGGTTTAACGGAACAAAAAGGCAGCCGTTTTGTAGACACCATCGGAAAAGAAGCCTATGTCTGGTGTGAAAAAGACTGGAAACATGACGATCATGAGCATGCCCATCACCGTGCCCAACTTACCTTTGTGGAAGAGGGCTATCAGTATTTTCATATTGACCAGAAGATCTATCTTGTACCGCAATACCATGTCATCTGGGTTCCTTCGGGAAAGGCACACCGGATTACTTCTGAGGCAAAAACTGTCAATCTGATGGTCTTTTTATTTAAAACCGTTTTTAAGGACGATTTTTATAAGGATGTTCACGTTTTTACCGTTCCTCCGGTTTTAAAGGAAATGCTTTTGTATGCTTCCAAATGGAACCAGTTAACGGAAGAAGATGAGGAGCAGGATCTGTTTTTTAGGGCGATTTTAAAAAGTCTGCCCAATTTCTGCAAAGAAAGCAGTTATCTTGAAATTCCCGTTCCGTCGGATGTGAGACTTATTCCTGTCTGTACTTACATCAATTCTAATTTTAAATACAGCCTGACTGCTGATGAACTTGCAGAAAAGGCACAAATGTCTGTCCGTAGCCTACAGAGAATATTTAAGAGTGAAACCGGAATTACACTTCAGAAATACCATCAGCTCGTAAGAATTCTGAAAAGTATAGAATTGATAGATACGGGACAGTTTACACTAAGCCAGATCGCCTACAAAGTAGGCTACCAGAGCTTATCTGCATTTACATCTTCTTATTACGCCATAATGAAGTCTAAACCTAAGGTAAAAAAGGTAAGTTAAGGTGTTTCGTCGTGTGCCATGTCCACCGGTTTAGATTCCGGCGATCCTTTTTCACGAAGCCAAATAGAGAGTATAACAATAGAGAAAACCGCCAGAAATTCACTCTGCCAGTTCTGAAAAGATTCAAACCAAAACCGGGAGTCTGATATATAGTGCATAGCGAAAACCGTGGGTTCATGTTTTACCATCTGTTCTTCATTATAGTCTTTGAGACTGCCATAAAAGTGCATTCCAAAGCTTGTCAGAAATAAAAGGGCAAAAGCTAAGGATAAGGAGTGTTTGTATAAGGCAAGCCATATTCCGCCTTTCTTAACTGGCCACGGGGCTTTTGCATGAGGTTGCGGTTCTTTATCCACCTCTTCTTTTTCCTCCAGAGATTTGGATTCACTTGAACCTTTTTGTCTTAAAGAAACGGTGAGGACAATATACAGCATCATCTGAAGAAATTCTCTTTCCCAGTTCTCAAATGTGGCCTGTATAAAATGTCCGCTGTGAATATAATTTCCAAGAGTAAGCATTGTGCTTCCCTGTTCTGCTAGTTCTTTATTTAATGTTTTCCATCCTGTAAAAAACTGCCCCAACAGACAGGCCACCATGAGGCCAAGCACTACAATACTTAAACTGTTCCGGTAAAAGAAACTTTTTTTAGACATGGTAACAAGTTAAAATGACGATTGAAACTTTTTTATCCATTAAGGATCAGCCCTCCATTGGGATGAAGAACCTGTCCGGTGATCTGGGCCGCTCCATTTCCAGCAAGAAATAAAAAGCTGGCCGCAATTTCTTCAGGAGTAGCATTTCTTTCGAAAGGTGGTTTGTTGGGATCTTCCTCATCTTCTCCAAAGGTTTCTTTGGTAAGGGGTGTAGCCACTGGTCCAGGTGCCACAGCATTGATCCGAATTCCTTTTGGTTTTGCCTGTAAAGCCAGCGATCGCGTGAAAGAAACTATTGCCCCTTTCGTTGCTGCATAATCCAGCAGTTCAGGATGCCCCTGATAAGCCGTTGCTGATGTGGTATTGATCACGGAACTACCTTGCTTCAGATAGGGAAAAACTACTTTGGTGAGCAGAATCATTCCTATAACATTGGAGTCAAAAGTTGTTCTGATGTTTTTTTCTTCCAGCTCTTCAATGCTTTTTGCAGGAAACTGTACGCCGGCATTATTGATCAGAATATCGATTCCCCCAAATGCGGATACTACTTTTTTAGCAACATCCTCACAGAAATCATAATCATTGATATCTCCTTTAAACAGGATACATTGTCTTCCCAGTTTTTCAATTTCCAGCTTCGTTTTTCCGGCATCCTGATCATCCGTATGGTAAATAATGGCAATATCAGCTCCTTCCTGCGCAAAAAGCAAAGCGGTTGCCTTACCGATTCCACTGTCAGCTCCTGTAATAAGCGCCGATTTCTTTTCCAGTTGCTTCATTGAATTATTTTAAAATCAACAACTGATTGATCTCACTTTTAAAACATCCTAAAATAAACTCCGTATAATACATCTGAGCATTCAAAGCCTGTGTCTTAGGATGCAGTTCCAGTTTTTTGGTAAGAATAATCTCACCTTTATACGAAAATGAAAAATAGGCGAAAATCTTATACATAGAGTTTCTTATCGGAGTGAAATAGCCTGTGGTGGCAATTGACCAGTCTGATTCAAAGAGTTTTGCTACGTTCAGTGCCATAGTTCGTACTACATTTTCAGATACGCAGTCACATTCTTCCGCTTCTCCTCTGTCTACCTGCAATAGTTTTACTTTTTGAGGAAGTGTATAGGCTGTCATGCCCCCTTTGTAAAAAAGAGAGGCATTAGGCATCTGTGAAAAAGCCAGCTGCAGGCATCCGGAAGTAACGCCTTCCGCCACTGCAATTGTTTCGCCTGCAGTCATAATAGACTGGCTGATATATTCTAAAAGATTTTTTTGAAATTCCATGATTTTAAATATTTAGTGTGGTGTGAAGGGTATTCGTGGTCTACGCGTTTCTTTCCGGTTCAAGATCCCAAACTCTGTGTTTGGAAACTGCTGTGATGAATTGCTTATCAGAACTGCTGTCTTTCCAGATCACTACTGCCGGATCTTCATGTTTTTTCGCAGCAATATTGCTGTTGTTATAAAGTTCTTCTGTCTCTGCTCCAAAATAAACGGCTTTACAGTGTTTGTAAGCTTCATTGATGAACTGCAGCGTATGGTGTTTATTCTCCGGAGCCATAAGTTCTTTCGTTGATTTTTCTCCGGCACTGATGTATAAGGCATCAAAACATACACTTGCAATGCTCGTAAGAGAATGTTTTGGAGTAAGTGCTGATCCGTCTTTGGTGGTGACGGGAGCTACACTGGGTGCGATAAGTTCTACTTTTGCCCCTTCCGATTCAAGTTTTGATTTTAAATCATTGAGTGCTTTTCCATCTGTACCATTAGCGATGATACATCCTATCTTTCTGCTTTTAATGGTATCTTTTACCGTATCTTTCATGCTCAGCACATCAGAAACCTTAGTTTTAGGTTCCTTTTCTTCGCTCTGAAGTTCAGATGCATTTCCGTCTGCCGGTATACTTTGGTTGGGTTCTTTCAGCTTTTTCACTTTCACTCCAACTTTGTCTGCAACTTTTTGCGCCAAAGTCTTATCAATAAAAGCAAGCTGTCCTACCATCCTTTCACGGATCTCCGGAATCGTTACTTTTGAAAGTTCAAAAATAAGGGCATTCTGAAGGTGGGTTTGTTCAGGAGCTGACTGGCTGTTGTAAAATAATTTTGCCTGTGAATAATGATCTACAAAACTCTCGCTTCTTCTTCTGACCTTTTCGCCGGAAACTCTTTCTTCCTGAGAAACAAATCCTCCTTCCGACATCATCGCCTGATAAGGACATCCTCCGCCAATGGAATTAGGCTCGTAGCTTACTTTACCTTTTACGATCTGCTGTCTCATATGTCCGTCACGCTGATTGTTGTGAACGGTATTCACAGATCTGTTGATCGGAATCTCATGGAAATTAGGAGATCCTAATCTGGATAACTGGGTATCTGTATAGGAAAACAGTCTTCCCTGAAGCAGAGGGTCATTGGTAAAATCTATGCCGGGGACAAGGTGTCCGGGATGAAATGCGACCTGTTCGGTTTCAGCAAAAAAGTTGTCCGGATTTTTATTAAGTGTTAATGTTCCGAAAATCTCTACAGGAACTTCTTCTTCAGGAATTAATTTGGTAGGATCCAGAAGATCAAAATCGAATTTGTGCTCATCTTCTTCCGGAATCAGCTGTACACCGAAATCCCATTCCGGAAAAGCCCCGCTTTCAATGGCTTCCCATAAATCTCTTTTGTGAAAATCGGGATCTACACCGGATATTCTCTGGGCTTCATCCCAGGCTACAGAGTGTACTCCCAGTTTCGGTTTAAAGTGAAATTTAACGAAATGTACCTTGCCTTCTTCATTGATGAATTTAAAGGAATGTACCCCGAAACCTTCCATCATTCTTAAACTTCTTGGAATGGCTCTGTCGCTCATCACCCACATGATCATATGCATACTTTCGGGCATCAGTGATATGAAGTCCCAGAATGTATCATGTGCGGAAGCCGCCTGCGGTATTTCATTGTCTGGTTCCGGTTTTACAGCATGGATAAGATCAGGGAATTTTATAGCATCCTGTATAAAAAAGACCGGTACATTATTTCCTACGAGGTCATAATTGCCTTCATCTGTATAAAACTTGATGGCAAAACCTCTGACATCTCTGGCCAGATCAGTACTTCCCTTACTTCCTGCAACGGTTGAGAATCTTACAAAAACAGGGGTTTCATCTCCTACGTTATTCAAAAATTTTGCTTTTGTATACGCTTTGAGACTTTTGTTTAACTTAAAAACGCCATGTGCTCCTGAACCTCTTGCATGAACTACTCTTTCGGGAATTCTTTCATGATCAAAATGGGTAATCTTTTCTCTCAGAATAAAATCCTCCAGAAGTGTAGGACCTCTTTCACCGGCTTTAAGCGAATCCTGGTTATTATTGATTTTAAGTCCCTGATCCGTTGTCAGTTTCTCGTTTTCATTAGAGGTACTGTGCGTATTCAGCTGGTCCAACTTTTTATTCTTTTGGGTGTCGTTTTTCATATCAATTTTTTTGGTGGTGTGAATGGCAAAAAGTCAAACAATATTGGTGATAGGATTATTCTGTGCTTATCCTGTCTTTTTCCAAAGTGCTCAGTAGTTTATTCAAATATTCTTCTTCTTTTAATACTTTGTAATACGCTGTTTTGGCATATAAAGTGAAAGAAGAGTTCTCAATTTTTATTTCGGTATCCACAGGCGCTGTAGATTCAGTTCTCTCGCCGTGATATTCGCGGATATTCAGGATGTATTCGTTGATGTAGTTATCGATCACATTTTTCAGAATATCGCACTTGGCATTGTTCTTTATCTTTTCCACTGATTTGATCAGAAAAGCGGTGACTCCGTACGAATTGATAACGCTAGGGAATAAAGATTCATTCTCTATCATATTGTTTTTATCATTCAGTCCGGAATGTTTTAAAGTGTCATTTTCAAATATCATATACTCATTGGTTATTAGTTATCGGAAACTTTTAAATATTTCTCAAAATAATGAAGGTCTTCCTTGTCTTTGATCGAAAGATAAAACATGATTTGTTCCGGTTCTTTCCATCCAATACTGCTGAAACTGTCAAAATGTGCAATCAGCGCCTGAATATTTTCAATTTCAATGTCCTTTAAAATGACAAACAGTAAAAATATATTATCCCTGATCTCTTTAGCATAAACTGCTGCCCCATCCTCGAACCAGCTTCCTTTATGGGGTACTTTGATGAAATCTTTGTGCTTTAAAGTCTTTACTATTTTCTGACAATCCATAAATCTGAGTATCGCGGTTATATTGAGCGTCCAAATAAGTCTATATAACTTATTATGAGCCGGTTATTCATTTCAATCAATTCTCTGAATAGTGGTCGCCAAAATCTCCAGTATGCTCAACTGAATTTTTATGCGTTAATATGGAATGATGTTTGCAACCCGGCAACGGTTTGGAATGATCATCTCACCCGGAAAGCGTATGCTTTCATGCTGCCCTTACTGAGGTCTTAAGAATTGTATTGAAACTTGAGATCTCAAATATACGCCGGAATAATTCACTTTTTTATGACTTGGATCATAATGAAGCCTTTAATACACAATTTTCCTATTTTCAATAGTAATATTTCCCTCTTTTTCCATCTTTTTTAAAGCCCTGATCACGGTTTCTACCCTTAACCCTACAAGATTTGCAATCTGCTGCCTGGTGAGTTCTATCTGAAAACAGCTTCCGCAACTGTCGTCATGATAACTCTTAAGATAATCCAGAAGCCCGGTCAGTCTTGAAATCGGGTTGAGTGATGCAATATTCTGCAGCATAATCGCTTTAAAATAAAGCCTTTGAGATAGACAGGCATTCATTTCCAAAGAAAGATGAGGATGTTTCTTTATCAATTCCAGAAACCGGTCTTTCGGTACTCTAATGATTTCTGCAGGAGCGATACAGACTGCATTCGTCGGATAGAATTTATCTAAAAAAAGCATTGAATCCCCAAAGCTCTGTTTTCCTCCAAAAATATTATGGATAAATTCTTTTCCTTCATCATCATAATTATTGAGTTTCACCTTTCCTTCTTTGATCTGGAAATAGTAAAGTGCATGGTCTCCCTCTCTGTATACAAGTTCACCTTTTTTATACTGTTTTACCTCTCCTCCCGATGAATATAACTGCTCTTCATCAATATTCATGCAGCTTATTGTTTTCATACGTATGTCTTTAAATATTTTCAATAAAAAATAGGGAATTTTATTATTGAAACCGCGTTTTTATATAAAATTTTTCGAGCTTTAATCTGAACCATTTTATTTCTTTCCATATGCTTGATGATTCTTATGACTTTCTTTGTCCGTAATCCTGTAAGGCTGGCCATTTAACAGGAGCATATAGGAATAGGGACTTTCATCTTCATAAAAGCTTTTAAGATAATCTCATAATAGTTTTATTTAAATTTTCTACAATCCTTCTCATCTTTCTTAGCGAAAATTTATTTGGCAAGCTTGTTTTGTATACTGCATGCAAATATCGAACCTTATCGATTGTGCAAAACGTTAAATAAAGTTAAAATAATTACTAAAATTCAATATAATTAAATTATTGTTTGAATTTTTAGCACAAATATCGTTTATAATTTTAAGTATTATCAAAAGTAAAATTAATATACGCAAAATGTATCCTCACAGCCAACCGGAGGATATGAAAACCCGCCTTAATACAAAAACGGGTTCTAAAAAATCTATGAAGATAAAATTATTTTTTGATGGCTTTCGCAGTATCCATTTTCTTAGCGGCACCAGTATCTGTCGCGTGCAATGTATCTGAAGGCATTGGAGCCGCAAGCGTGTCAGCAGGCATGGTATCAATAACCACACTGTCTGATTTTACAGAAGTATCTACTTTAGTTTCTTTTTTACAGCTTAATACCGTTAAGCCTAAAAGCATGAGTAAAACGGAGAATTTCATAATCATTATATTTTATTGGGTATACCCAAAGATAATTTAATTACAAAACGTCATTTTATGATTAGAATCATAATGTTTTATTTTTGATTATTTCGCAAACTTTTTGGTTCCTGCCACACATAAAATGACCCCGATGGTAACGCCAAGCATTCCTATACTCACCTGCTCATGAAGGAAATAGGCTGCAAGTCCAAGTCCGAAAAAAGGCTGCAGCAGCTGCAGTTGTCCCACAGTAGCAATACCACCCTGTGCAAGACCTTTGTACCAGAATATAAATCCGATGAACATGCTGAAAAGAGAAATATAAGCCATTCCAAACCATCCCTGAAAACTTACGGTCTCAATATGTTCGGGGAAATAGATAAAAAACAAAGGAATCATCACCGGCAAAGCCAATACCAAAGCCCAGGAAATCACCTGCCAGCCGCCTAATGTTTTTGAAAGTTTGGCACCTTCCGCATACCCCATTCCACATAAAATAACCGCCAGCAACATCAGAATATCGCCGATGGGTGAGGCTGAAATTCCCTGCGAAACGGCGTATCCGATCACCAAAAGACTTCCAATAATTGAGAAGAACCAAAATATAGGATGCGGGCGCTCTCCACCACGCAGAACCCCAAATATAGCGGTTGCCAGAGGAAGCATTCCTAAAAACACAATAGAATGTGCCGAGGTCAGATATTGAAGTGCCAGTGCAGAAAGCAGCGGAAACCCCACCACACAACCGATGGAAACCAGCAGAAGAGGAAATATCTGTTTTTTTTCAGGACGCTTTTCCTTATAGATCATCAGGACAGAAAGGGCCAGAATTCCTGCAATGGCTGCACGGGCTATGGTTACAAAGATCGGGCTCATTTCCATGACAGCTAGTTTGGTGGCCGGCATTGATCCGCTGAACAGCAGTACCCCTATAAAGCCATTGATCCATCCGCTTACACTTTCGTCTTTTGATATTTTATCAGTCATCATTTTATTATCTTTTTTTAATGATTCAAAATTAGAAAGCTGAAATGAATAAACACAGTCTCAGTTTTGTATATTTGCATGAGCACAGTTGCAAAAAATATGAACAGAGAATTTATCTATAATGAGATCGCAGACGGAATAGCTTCCCAGATCAGAAATGGTCTGTTAAAGGCTGGAGATAAGCTTCCTTCGGTAAGAATGATGTGTCAGGAGCACCAGGTGAGCATGAATACGGCCAAACGGGTCTTTCTTGAACTTGAGTCACAGTCATTAATTGAATCCAAGCCGCAGTCAGGTTATTTTGTGAGCAGACTGATGTCTGTAAAACTCCCTCTTCCTGAAGTGAGCAGTCCATCACTGATGGCCAATAATAATGAACCGGATGAACTGATCAGCAAGGTGTATGAAAATATGGGTAAAAAAGGAATCACATTTTTCTCTATCGGAATTCCCTCCGGAGACCTTTTGCCACAGGCTAAATTGAAAAAAGAGATCATCAATGCGACCCGTGAATTAAAAGACGGAGGAACGGAATATGAGGAACTTCAGGGAAATTTAAAACTCCGCAGGATGATTGCGCTCCGCTCCCTTCAATGGGGTGGAAACTTCAGTGAAAACGATCTGGTGACCACCAATGGCGGCTTGAACGCCCTCTCCTTCTGTCTTATGGCTTTAGGAAAACCAGGTGATACGATCGCCATTGAAAGCCCTTGTTACCCGGGAATTCTCCAGCTGGCGAACGGTTTGGGGTTAAATGTTCTTGAGCTTCCCACGCACCCGACTACCGGTATTGAAATTGATGCTTTAAGAAAAGTAATTCCACAGATTAATCTGTGTTTGCTGATTCCTAATTTCAACTCACCATTAGGAAGCTGTATGCCGGATGAAAATAAAAAAGAGATCGTAAGACTTCTGTCCGAAAATAATATTCCCCTGATTGAAGACGACGTCTATGGCGACCTTTATTTTGGTTCCAGCAGACCGAAATGCTGTAAATCTTTTGACAAGGATGGAAATGTTCTGTACTGCAGCTCTATTTCGAAGACTTTAGCTCCGGGATATCGTGTAGGTTGGATCGCTCCGGGCCGTTATAAAGACAAGATCATGAAGCTTAAGCTGCTGCATTCCACGTCTTCTATTTCGATTGTGAATGAAGCAGTTGCCAATTTTCTCAAATCAGGACGCTATGAAAAGCACCTCCAGCAGATGAGAAGGGCTCTTCAGAATAATTATCAGAATTACGTACAGACCATCGCTGACTATTTTCCGGAAGGCACAAAAACCAGCCGTCCACAGGGAGGTCTCTCACTCTGGGTAGAATTCGACAAAAAGATCCGGACCACTGAACTTTATGATCTGGCGATTAAACAGAACATCAGTATTGCTCCCGGCAGGATGTTTACCCTTCAGGATCAGTTTGAAAACTGCATGCGTCTCTGTATTGGCCTTCCATGGACGGAAGAAACCAAATTATGCCTGCAGCAGGTCGGTAATCTAGCAAAAAAGATCTGATATTATTTGTCCGGAACAAAGTTTTTCCGGGCCAGTTCTTTTCTTACCCGGCTCAAGCTCTCAGGCGTGATTCCAAGGTAGGAAGCGATCATCCACTGCGGAACTCTGAGAAGAAGATCGGGATACATTTTGATGAACTTCATGTATCTTTCTTCGGCCGTTTCGCCCAGCAGGGAATTGATTCTGTTCTGAAGGCTTCTGATGTGTTTCTGCAATAAGAAATCACTTCTTTCGATACTGTTCGGGAACTGTTCTACCAATTTATTGAAGAAATCGGGATGAAGAAACAGAACTTCTGTGTCTTCCACCGCTTCTATATAGTAAATGGATTTTTCGTTAAAATAAAGACTGCTTCGGTCAGAAATCAGCCAACTTTCAGGGGCAAACTGTATGATGTGCTCTTTTCCGTTTTTATCGATGGAATACATCTTTAAAAGCCCTTTTTCTACAAAGAATATATGCCTGCATATTTCACCATACTGTAAAAGAAACTGATTTTTAGGGATTTTCTTTACTTCATAGTGTAAGCTGCACATGTTCACTTTTTCTATAGGAACATTGAGTACTTTAGCTAAATACGTGTTGATATTCTTCATTGTACAATCTGGCTTATAGATATGTCTTCATGTGAAGCGCTGTTGATCACTTTCCCTTCTTCAATAATGATCAGCTGCGGGCTCTCGTGCCTGATTTCAAGATCCTTAGATATTTTATTTGAAATCGCTCTGTGTTCCAGCAAATCTAGGTAATATAAATCCAGTTTATGATCTAAATTATCTATTTCTCTTTCAAAATTCTTCAATACCGTTTTGCTGATGAAGCATCGTGTAGAATGTTTGAAAATAGCTATTCTATGATGATACGAACTTTCAATTGCTCTGGCCAAATCTTCCTCAGATTCTATTTTTTTCCAGAAAGATTTACGTTCAGGGTTGTCTCCTTTTCCTCCGAATATTTTATCAAAAAAACTCATACATTAAATTGTTTTAAATGATGATCAAGATGTTTGTACTCTAAAAATCCCCAGTCTTTTTCAGTCATTGTACCGAATAACCTGTGACGGTCAGGAAGCTCTTTATGTTCAGATGCCGTCCGGAAGTCTTTCAGTGTATTCAGCAGATTGGTTTTTGATCTATCAAAATCACATTCAAAATTAACGATTAGTTTTTGAAAAGTAGGCATGTTTCGGGGAATTCCGTTGTTAAAGACCTGCATTTCTATTTTGGTTGCCGCTCCTATCGTTTCAAAAAGGATATTAATCCTGGGAAGTTCAATTTTCCTCAATGGTACCTTAAGAACAAGATCACAGTGTGTTAACATCTGGGAAACGTCCATTTCCCCCCATCTCTGGGGAGTGTTTTCAGTGAGCTGGGAAATCCTTTGGATGATCTCCTCAAAATAAACCGGATTGTGCAGACTCTTTTTTACCACCCTTTTTCCTTCTTCAGGTTTTCGATGTGAGCAAAATGATGGTTGCAGTGCCAGACATACAGCGCAAGATAATTTCTCAGATCATAATTCTGGTTTTGTTCCGGATGGTGAAAAGTCCGCTCAAATTGCTTATTGGTAAGGGTTTTAAGCAAAGCTGCCCATCTCTGATGCGTTCCTTTGATCATTCTCATGGCAGGTTTTATAGGCATACTGACACTATCCTGAAGTTCTGCCCATTTCGCTTCATCATAAGGTCTTATGGTTGGATTATCTTCCGTTAATGCCAGTTTAAGACGGATAAAACTGTTGATATGACTGTCTGCAATATGGTTCACAAGCTGTCTTACCGTCCATCCTCCTTCTCTGTAAGGGGTGTCAAGCTGATCATCAGAAAGGTTCTCTATTGAGTTTTTCAGTTTTTCAGGGAAATTTTTGATGACTTTAATGTACTCATCAAGTTTAATATCGCAGATGTTCTCAGGCTGCTGGTACTCACCTATCGGAAACCTCTTCTGGTCTAAGTTGCTCATTTTGTTAATTTTAATTTTTAAAGTCTCAGTTTTTGTCCGGTCAATATTTTATGGACGTTGTTTAAATTGCAGTTTTTGTAAATGTATCAAAAATCCAAGAATCTAAAATGAAAAAAGCGTTAATTATGCTCATTATCCTATAGAAATCCGGAATAATTTACTGATAAAAAAAGCTCCAATTCTATTAAATTGAAGCTTATTATTTAAATCGCTGTGCTAGTAACCATGCAAATCGATGCCCTCGGTTCTTTGTAACGTTATTTTCTTACCCATTTTCTTTTGAATCACTCTGAAATGCTGCAGTTCATCATCCGTCAAAATATTGATAGCCGTTCCTTTTTCATGGGCACGACCTGTTCTACCAATTCGGTGAATATAATCAAGCGGCGAACGTGGCAATTCGTAATTGATGACGCAAGGTAAAGACTCAATGTGTATCCCACGGCCAATAAGGTCGGTAGCTACTAAAATCTGAGCTCCGTTTACTTTAAACTCTTCCAGATTATTTCTACGGGCACCCTGTGATTTCTGACTGTGGATGGCCACTGCCTTAATTTTATTCTTTTTAAGCTTTTCTACCAGATTATCTGCAGATCTTGTGGATGAAACAAAAATCAAAGCTTTTTCAACTTTCTTTTCTTTAATTAAATAACGTAAGAAAGGTCCTTTATTTTCAGGAGACACATGATAGGCCAGCTGTTCAATATTATCGATCTCAACTTCTTCCTTTTTAATCTCGATCATCGTAGGATTAATGGACAGCCGCTCCTTCATTTCAGCTACTTTATCGTTTAAGGTCGCCGAAAACAATGTCGTCTGCCTTCCGACAGGTATCAGAGCGAAAATCTTATTCATTTCTTCCCCAAAACCTAACTGAAACATTTTATCCGCTTCATCAATGACCAAATGCTGAATTCCTGAAATACTTAAAGCATTATGATCGATCAAATCCAGTAAACGCCCCGGCGTTGCGATAAGCACTTCTACCCCAAACATTCCTTTCATCTGCGGATTGATGGAAACTCCCCCATAAACCGCCATGGTACGGATCTCTCGCTTCAGGTTTTCTGTAAAGGCCCTGAAAACTTCATCAATCTGAATCGCCAGTTCACGGGTAGGAACCAATATTAATACCTGAACATTACGGTCTTTTTTAACTTCTGCGTTTTGTAACTTTTCTAAAATAGGCATCACAAAACAAGCTGTTTTTCCGGAACCTGTCTGTGCAATTCCCATTAGATCTTTCCCCTGCAAAATAACAGGAATGGCCTGCTCCTGAATCGGGAACGGCTTGAGATAGCCTAATTTGTTGACAGAACGAATAATATTGTGTGATAATCCTAACGACTCAAATGACATAAAATACTTATTTCCTGCAAAGATAAGCTATTGATATTTGGTTTATAACCCGAAACCGGTTACTGATTGCAATTATTTTCTTTTTTGACGAAAAAATTTATATTGCCTATTTGTCCGATAATTAAGTTTTGGAGAGTTTTTTGAGTAATTTTAGCAAAAATTCGAGAAATCTAAATATGAAAAAAGCGTTAATAATCGTAGATGTACAGAATGATTTCTGTGAAGGCGGCGCATTAGCAGTTCCGGAAGCGAATGAAGTAATTCCGTATATTAATCTACTGATGGAGGAAAATGAGTATGACCAAATCGTTCTTACCCAGGACTGGCACCCTGCCGATCATAAAAGTTTTGCCAGCAACAACAACAGGAAAGTCGGTGAAAGTATTATCCTGAACGGTGTTCCACAGTTTATGTGGCCTGATCACTGTATCCAGGGCACTTTCGGGGCAGAATTCCATAAAGATTTAAACAGAGATAAAGTCACCCATATTATTCAAAAAGGAAAAAACACTGAGATCGACAGTTACAGCGGATTTCAGGACAACAACCATTTTATGAAGACGGGACTTGATGATTTCCTTAAATACCATGAGATCCAGCTGCTTGAAGTGGTAGGTCTTGCCATGGATTACTGTGTGAAATTCACCTGTACGGATGCAGTGGCCAACGGCTATATCACCTGTCTGCATTTCAACGGAACAAAAGCAGTCAACGTAAAACCGGATAATGGCAGAGATGCCATCTATGAAATGATCCAGAAGGGGGTTACAATTTTGGGATAGTTTTTTGATGAGTGGTCAATGGTGAATTGCGAGTGATGAATTTTTGCAGTATTCACATAACTTTCTACTTATAATTGTATTTAAATAATAAAGACGTGGGAATATTTTCTGCGTCTTTTTTGATACATATAAGTCTGTTTAACTACCCCGTTTTTTTTCTTTACAAAAACCCACCTCTTCAAATAAGGGAAATGTTGCCGAGAACTATTTCCCATACATATAGATATTTCCACGCAGCAACCCGGAACCCGAATCTCGCAACCAACTTAACCATACAATTTCAATCCCACTTCTAAGATAATTATCTATATTTGAAAGAAATACGTTGAATGAAAAAAAGTACTTTAATAGCTGCATTGTTCATTGCAGTTATAGGAAAAGCTCAAAACACGACAGATCGCGAATTTAAATATCTGGAATATGATATTCAGAAAATCCAACATCTTTACAAAGATAAAAAGAGCTCTGTAAAAGAAGTTGTAGAAGCTTATCTGAAGCGTATTAATGATATTGATAAGAACGGGGTAAAATTGAACTCAATTATTACCATTAATCCGGATGCTATCAAAATTGCAGATTCTTTGGATCATATTGATTCAAAATTTAAAAATAAACCCCTGTTTGGAATTCCTGTTTTGTTGAAAGACAATATAGACACTCATGACAAAATGCCCAATACAGCGGGATCTCTAGCACTGAAGAATTCATTTCCACTGCAGGACAGCTATCTCGTGAAAAAATTAAGAGAAGGCGGTGCCGTAATCATCGGAAAAACCAATCTCAGCGAATGGGCCAACTTCCGGGGAATGAAATCTACCAGTGGCTGGAGCGGACTCGGTGGTCTGACAAAAAACCCATATATTTTAGACAGAAATACCTGCGGATCCAGTGCAGGTTCCGGAGCTGCCATCTCTGCCAATCTGGGCATTGTAGCTATCGGTACGGAAACCAATGGATCTATCGTCTGCCCTTCCAGTATCAATGGAATTGTAGGACTAAAACCAACAGTCGGATTGATTTCAAGACAGGGAATCATTCCTATCTCAAGCACACAGGACACCCCTGGTCCAATGGCAAGAACTGTGAGAGACGTTGCAATAAGTTTAGGAACTATGGTTGGTGAAGATAAAAATGATGTGAAAACCTTCGGTAATACTCCGTTTCTCCATAAAGACTACACCCGATTCCTGACTTTAGCAGGATTGAAAGGTAAAAGATTAGGATACGTAAAGGGAATTACTCAGGGAGCCAGTAAAAAAGTAGATGAATTATTTTTACAAACCCTAAAAGTTTTAGAAAGTCAGGGCGCAGTTATCGTAGAAATAGAAAAAGATTTACTTTCCGGAGAAGTCCATGAAAAATCTCTGGAGCTGATGATTGATGAGTACAAAGACGGAATAAACGATTATCTTGCCTCCCTGGGCAAAAATGCACCGGTAAAAAATATTGATGAACTGATTGCCTTCAATAAAAACAATAAAGAGGAACTCAAATATTTCGGGCAGGAATTCCTGGAACTGGCAGCCAAGAGTAAAGGAACACAAGAAGAAGGCTATGCAAAAGCAGTAAAAACAGCACAGGAAGGCAGCCGCGAAAAAGGGATTGATCTCGCCATGAAAAAATACAATCTGGATGCGATTATCTCCCCCACAACCACGGAAGCCTGGAAAACCGATTTAGAAAACGGAGACCATTATTCTTTCGGAAGCGCAGATGCAGCAGCCATCGCAGGATATCCAAGCATTACGCTAACGATGGGATATATCAACGGGCTTCCTGTCGGAATCCTGTTTTCTGCAGAAAAATGGAGCGAAGGAAAACTGATTAATATGGCTTATACTTTTGAACAGGCGAGCCCGCAGAGGAAAGTTCCGCAGTTTTTAAAGGAATAACGGGTTGCGGGTTCTGAGAAGATAGGGATTTAGTTTAACTTGAAGTTTAAATTAAATCAATTTAAAAACTTAAGAAGCGGGAAAGCTTTTTTCACGTAAAGTTCTACTTTAATACTGATGATTTAAGGCTGCAAAGAAGGAATCAATTTTCATTGATTTGATGAAGCGGATGTTTTAGCCGATAGCTTCATCAGTGACACAGTCACAGTCTTTGCCTTCCTCAAAACTATGCGTTACCAGGATGAACCTTTGCGTTAAAAAATTTTATCTGTTCTCCAAGTTGTGTAGGTGATCTGTTTTATTATATAAAAAACAAAAAAGCGCGGAAATAAAATTTTCGCGCTTTTTATGCTTATAATTCTCTTCTGACGCTTAGAATTCAGCTTTCAATAATGACAAATCATCACTGATGAAACTGAAAAAGTTCTGTTTCGCGACCCATAACCCGAAATCTGGAAATCCCGTATCACGAATCCCACAACAAACCATTAAAGCATTTTAAGATTGTTAACTTCCAGTTCTGTAAGGATTCTCCAGTGTCCACGTTTGATGTTTTTCTTTGTCATTCCAGCAAACATCACTCTGTCTAAAGCTTCCACCTCGTATCCAAGTCTTTGGAAAATTCTTCTGATAACACGGTTCCATCCGATATGAATTTCAATCCCGATCTCATTTTTCGGCTTTCCTTCAATGAATGAAATCTGATCTACTACCGCTATTCCTTCATCAAGACGAATTCCTTCTACGATAAGTCTCATGTCTTCATTGGTCAGTTTTTTATCCAGCGTCACATGATAAATCTTTTTCGCATCAAAAGATGGGTGCGTCAGTTTTTTCGTCATGTGTCCGTCATTCGTTAAAAGAATAACTCCGGTTGTAGAACGGTCAAGTCTTCCAACAGGGAAAAGACGGTATGGTGATGCGTTCGCTACCAGATCCATTACGGTTTTTCTGGCTTTGTCATCTTTAGTGGTAGAAATATATCCTTTCGGTTTATTTAAAAGCACATATACCGGTTTTTCAGGAGTAATACCCTGTCCGTCAAAAACTACTTTATCGGTCTTCTGAACCTGATAGCCCATTTCATTCACCACTACTCCGTTTACTTCTACCAGCCCCTGCGTGATCAGTTCGTCAGCTTCTCTTCTGCTGCAGATCCCGGAGTTGGCAATATACTTATTAAGACGGATGGTGTCTTTATGAACATCTTTTTCAATCTTGTTTAACCTTCTTTTCTGTACAAAAGATCTTGCCTTGTCATCATTTTTGTCATCAGCGGCGGAAGGTCTTCTTCCGTATTTCAGGCTACCTCTTTCATACTTGTCTCTGGTATCAAAACTCTTTGAGCCTCCTCTTTTGGCTGCCGGTTTTCCGAAAGTCTTTCTCTCACGTCCTTCACTTGAATTAGTGATGAAAGCTCTGCTCACAGTTTTTTCACCTGCCTCTTCATCATTGCTTTTTGCACTGTCATCACTTCTTTTGAAAGGTTTCTGCCCAAACTTTGAATTACTGCCCTTATGGTCAAAATTTCTTTCACCTGCTTTTGGAAAAGGTTTCTTAAAAGGTTTTGATCCTGAAGAATTTCCAGATCTGGAAGCACGAGAATCATCAGAATTGTTTCTTGTTGAAGTTCTTGGTCTTTTGGGTCTTTCTGAATTATTATTATCTCTGCTCATTTCTAAAAATTTCTGCAAAGATAGTAATTTAGTTACGAGTTAAAAATTAAGAATCATAACTTTGCAGAATAGTTTTATTTTAATTTTAAAGAAACTCCAATAATGATAACAATATTAAACGATGATTTTTCTCAATTAAACAATTTTCTACATGGAAAATCTTTCAGTAAAATCTTTATTTTAGTTGATGAAAACACCCATGAATATTGTCTTCCGGTTCTTTTAGGCAACATGGAAACAGATTTAGGTTTTGAAATTTTAGAGATTGAAGCCGGTGAGGAAATGAAAAATATCCAGACGGCCAATCAGCTTTGGGAAATCCTTACCGAAATGCAGGCAGACAGAAAAGCACTGGTCATCAATCTTGGTGGCGGTGTGATCACAGATATGGGCGGTTTTATTGCATCTACCTATAAAAGAGGAATTCAATTCATCAATATCCCTACTACCCTTTTATCCATGTGTGATGCTTCTATAGGCGGGAAAACAGGAATAGACCTGATGCATTATAAAAATATGGTGGGTACTTTTGCCTTCCCGGAACAAATCTTTATTTATCCTAAATTTTTGGAAACACTTCCTTTTAAAGAACTGCGAAGCGGTTTTGCAGAAATGCTGAAACACGGTCTTATTGCCGATAAAGCCCATTGGGAAAGCCTTATTCAGATTCACAAGCTGGATGTGGAAACGGTAGTTCCCCATATTCAGACTTCAATGGACATCAAGCAAGATGTGGTGGAAAAAGATTTCCATGAAAGAAACATCAGAAAGACCCTGAATTTCGGACATACTATAGGACATTCCGTGGAAAGTCTTTGCCTGAGCCAGGGAAATCCTATTCTTCATGGTGAGGCTGTAGCGATGGGAATGATTTGTGAAGCACACCTGGCTAATCTTGAAGAACTTATCACTGACGAAGATGCCACTTTTATCATCGAAAACATTCAGAGATACTACCCTTACCTTGATATCAGCGACTTTACAGACGAAAGCATTACAGAGCTTCTGCTTAATGATAAAAAGAATACGGACAGCAAAATCAATTTCTCCCTGCTTACCGGAATAGGATCATGTACGTATGATTACCAGTGCAGTAAGGAGAATATTTTAAAGTCATTAGAATTTTACAGAAAACTGGATACTGTTTAAATAGTGTCCGGAAGTTAGAACCTGGAAATGATTAAGATACTCAGACTAACCATGTCAAGGTTCGCAACCTTGACATGGTTCTAATTAACGGAAACTATTAAAAATTATGGACTCATACTCCCTCTCCCAACTTCCATCCATTCCTAATTCCCCGATATTTTTCGCTGCAAACGCTGTTTTATTGTCTGATAAACATCTTCCAGCTCATTCGTATCATTATATAAGTAAGGAAGATAAAAGCCCACGCCCTCTACTTTAACTCTGATCTTGTTTCCCAGCCATTTATCGGTTACCATCTCGACCGTCAACTGATCCGTAAAATAAGCTTTCTCCATTTTCGTACGAAAAAACATTGAGACTGCGTGAAAGTTTCGTGTTCCGGTCCCAAAGTCATAGATCGGGAAAAATTCAAAACTGTCATCATTGATAACAAGCTGTACAATTTTTTTCCGTCGGATAAACAATTTGATTCCCATGAAAATGCTGTACAGTGAAGCCAGGAATAAAATGATCAGTAAAACAAGCATCATCATAAGCGCAGCAGACTTTCCGGTTTTAATCTCTTCCATAATCCCGGGAACTGAGGGAAGCAAAAAATAAATAAAAAATGCCGGCAATACAATCATTACAGCACTGAACGTTGTGCTTCTATAGGGCGAAATAAAAAACAATTTCTGTCCGGAAGTATCCCGATATTCGGTCGTCGGAGGCGGAGGATCTATTATAAAAAAGGCATAGATGAATTTTACGGTCAAAAATAAGATCACGATACCCACACCCGCCATTGCATAAATTGTGAAGGGATATTCAACCATGCCTGAAAGGGTAACAAACATGGCCGCTATCGTCAGCACAGCAATAGCAACCGTAAATTTCACAATCTTTTTATGTTCCATAATTGCAGCTTTCTTTTTATACTTATCTATTATGAGGAAATTGAAAATGATCCTTTATCAAGCTTAAAAGCTTCATTTACAATATTACAGCTTATTATGAAATACCATTGTTTTTAACTTGTTTTAATACAACGTAGAACAATTTTCAAAACCTAATAATTTAGATTATTTCTAAACAAACGTTTAGTAGGAGCTTTAAATAACTGTTAACCAATTATTTAAATGTAAACACCTTGAAATCCCCATCCATTTACCACCTGACTTTTGTCATGTAATTTATTTTTGGCAAGCAATTTGAAAGATACTCTGCGTTCAACCAAAAAATTGAACAGTAGTAAAATTTAAAATTAAGAATAGTAAAATATTAAAAAAAATTAAAGTTATGAAAAAGTTAATTTTAGGATTAGCAGTAACTGCAAGTTCACTGGCATTCGCACAACAGACTCCAACAACTTCTTCTAACCCTGTAACATTTGGTGTGAAAGGTGGAATGAACGTATCTTCTCTTTCTAAAGATGAAGGTTTAGATGATCAAAAATCTAAAATCGGTTTCAATGCAGGTGTATTTGCTAACATTCCTGTTGCAGAATCATTCAGCATCCAGCCGGAGGTTTTATACTCTCAGTATGGTTCAAAAGCAGATTATACTGTACTAGGAAATAAGTTTTCTTCTTCCACTAAATTAGATTATATCGCAGTACCGGTAATGTTCCAGTACAATCTGATCCCTAATCTTTTTGTAGAAGCAGGTCCTGAATTCGGATTCCTGGTAAGTGCTAAAAACAAAATCAAAAACGAAAGTAACGGAAACTCTTCTACTTCTGATAACTACAAAGATGATTTAAAAACATTCAACTTTGGTATCGGTCTTGGAGCAGGATATTACTTCACGGATAACTTTGGAATCACAGCTAGATATGTTGCTGGTTTAACAGACGTAGCTAAAGACAGACCTAACGGATCTGATGCTGTAAGAAACAACACATTCCAGGTAGGATTAGCTTATAAATTCAAATAATAAGCTTTAACATTCAGATAACAAATTTTATATTCAATAGAAAGCCGGATTATTTATTTAGTCCGGTTTTTTTATGATTTTGTCGCTGTATTCAGCATTTTTGGCAAGGAGTTTGAATATACCTGATAAGCTGGAAAACATGATATTTCAATCATGCGAGACAGCAAAAAAGTTTCTTCATATACAAATTGATTTCAATAGAAAAGGTCAGGTTTATTCATTTAAGCCTGACCTTTTCGCGTGGAACATGATATTTATCAGTTTAATCCCTTTGGCGGGAATTTTGCTGCAGTGTGGGAACATAAGTTTAAACTTTAAAAATCATGAAAAAACTAATTTTAGGATTAGCATTTGCAGGAAGCCTTTTGGTGAATGCGCAAGAAAAAACAGATGCGAAATCTACTTCACCTATTACATTTGGAGTTAAAGCAGGATTCAACGCTTCTACTCTTTCCACATATGATGGGTATGATAACGATCAGAAAATGAAGGCAGGTTTCAATGCAGGAGTATTCGTTAATATTCCGGTAGCAGAAAAATTCAGTGTTCAGCCGGAACTTCTTTTTAATCAATTGGGTTCAAGAACTGAAGAAAAAAACAGTTCCAGCAACAGCTACAGATGGGAGTACGATTATAAAAAAACACTAAACTACCTTTCTGTTCCGGTAATGGTACAGTATAATATCCTTCCTCAGCTTTATGTAGAAGCAGGACCGGAATTTGGTTTTCTTTTAGGAGGGAAAGACAAAGGAGATCTTACTACTATCAAAACTTCTGGAAATACTACCACAACCGAAACAACAACTTTCTCAAATAAGATTGTTAAAGATCTACACAATAAATTCAATTTCGGAATCGGTATTGGAGCTGGATATTATTTTACTCAGAATTTTGGAGTAACAGCTAGATTTACAGCAGGGATTACAGATATTTATAAGCAGAACAGTGGAAATGCCATTAGAAACAACGCTTTCCAGGTAGGTGTAGCTTACAAATTCAAATAGAGATATATTATTTTCAAGTTAATGTCGGATCCTTTCTGGGTCCGGCATTTTTTATAGACATTAAATAGGACATGGTATTAGGGAGTATGATGCTATCTGGATTTTTGTTATCAGGACAGTTAACAGAAAATGTGTTTTTACCTCTAATGGAAAAAAGTCTTTTTTTATCAGTATATTAACTTATTTAATTGGTAAGAGTCCTTATCCTGAAATAGAAGCGTTATTGATTACGTTGGGACTGATCACAATTATTAGTTTAACAGTGATTATGCCATTTTAGAATGTTATTATAAGCAATGTTAATTAAGAATAAGTACGATGCTTTTTGCCAAACTTCATATAAAAATAAAGACTATACTAATTATGCAAAGTATAGCAATGCTAAGTGGCATGACTACACATCTCATTTGGATAATTAATAATGGATTTTTGTCGGAAAATTATAATGCTCCGTTTTTTACTAGATTTTTTTGGGATAGTTTGACTTTTATTGATCCCATTGCTGCCATCTTATTAATCATCAAGCCCAAAACTGGAATTTGGTTGACTTTCATAATTATTATAATTGATGTCTTTCACAATTTTATATTATGTTTTAGAAGTATAATTCCGAATTCTAATTTCTCTTACTGGATTGTCGGCAACTGGATGCTCATGTGTCAGATTTTTTTTCTTTTATTTGTGTCTGTTACCTTTAAAAGTAATTTAAAAGAAGTGAAAATTAGATCTGCAGAGTCTTAAGTATCTGGGATTGTTATGTTTCTTTGAGAGCTCACCTAACACTGAGCTCGAGTTCTCTCAGCAATCGAGAAATAAAACTATACGAATGAAGAAAAATTTTAAAGGTCTATTATATTTATTGATGTTATTTTTTTCATGTAATGATAGTAAAAAAGAGCGGTGTAAGGCGCAAACATGACATCCACGTACATCGCTTGCTTTTTCTATTTCACTCTTGAGGAAAATAAAAGCTTAAACATCTTCATCAATTATCTTATCTTTTTTCCCTGATTTTTTCCGGTTTAACATTATATTAAATCATCAACATAAATACGTTTTAGCCTAAAATCCGATCAAAATATTGAATTCCATAATATAATTTTTCATAAAAATTCGTTAAAAGCAGAGATAAGACAATAGCAAAAAACTTTACAAAAGCCCTTCAGATAAGGGTTTTACGAGTTTGGCAAGCATTTTGCAAAATAATTCAAGTCTGATTGAAAAACCAGGCACGAAGTACAACAGTAAAATTAAAAAATAAAATTATGAAGAAGTTATTTCTAGGGTTGGCAGTTACTGCTGGCATGATGACATTTGCTCAAGAAACAAAAACAGTAACTCAAGAACCTATTAAAAAAGAAAAACAACCGATCAGATTTGGTATTAAAGCAGGGGGAAACTCTTCTTACTTCAGTGAGCAGAAATTAAGCCTGGACAACCAAAAAGTCGGATTCCATGCTGGGGTTTTAGTTAATATTCCACTTTCTCAGAAATTCAGCTTACAGCCCGAAGTTTTATACAACCAGTTAGGAGCAAGAAGCGTGATCTCATCTACGGATGTAACAACGGGTGCTACGAACGTTAAAACGAAGAGCGAATACAAAACTACCATGAACTACATTTCAGTTCCTTTAATGGTACAAATGAGACCTACTGAAAGGTTTTATGTAGAGGCAGGTCCTGAATTCAGCTATTTCATCAACGGAAAAAATTCCGGAGACAGCACGATTTCTACTACAACAGGTGGTGTTACCACAACTCAGTCTGTATCTAACTCTGAAGACATTAACAAAGATAATGTTAACAAGTTTAATTTAGGATTAGGTTTAGGTCTTGGATATGATATTACTCAAAACCTTGGGATAAACGCAAGATACATCAACAGTCTTACGGATATGAGAAACCAAAAGCCAGAAGGTACAGAACCATTGAACCACAGAGCATTTCAGTTAGGTCTGAATTACAAATTCTAATAAGAGACAATCAATTATTTAACCTATAGTAAAGTCCGGATTTAAAATTTTTAAGTCCGGACTTTCGTTTTTAGGCTAATCAAGATTTCAAATATCAGATATTTGTCATTGATTCAACGTTTCTCAATGTAAAACTCTCAAATCCTAAAACACTCCGACGCTCAAACCTCTTTACCGGTTATTCAAATATTCGCGGATCATCGCTGATCACACCATCTATTCCCATGTCTTTTAATTCCTTTAATCTTTCTTTGGTGTTAACGGTCCATGGGATCACTTTCATACCTAATGCATGGCATTCCTGTACCAATGTTGAAGTAACGAGTGTATGATCAGGACTGTAAATGGTTGGGGTAAAACTTAGAAATTTCATATCTCCGGCTATACCATTCAAATGATTCGGGTACTGCATGAATTTTTCGACCGGTATATTTTCGAAATGAGCTTGCTGCTGTACCATCTTTTTATCATCCACTTTTTCTACCAGCAAAGCAGTCATGATCTTCGGATATTCTTTATGAATAATTTCAAGTGTTCTTGGGTCAAACGACTGGATAATGACCCGGTCCTGAATACCTTTTTTTACAATAATTTCCATCATCAGATCTACAAATTCCTTAGGTTCAGGATGAAATATATGGTCTGAAAACGGGCGTGTTTTGGTTTCTATATTATAAAAGGGCAAAGGTCTTTTCAATTCACGGGAATAAGCCTCACAGGCATCTATTACGTCTGAGAAAAGCGGTTTTTGAACCTTCATCTTCTTTTGATCGAGATAGCGGTCAAGCTTCTTTGAGCCTACATCAAAGGTCCGAATCTTTGCATAGGACATATCATATATTTTATAGTAAAACCCGGAGTCTTTCGGAATATAGGTCCCATCCGGCTTCGTTATTAATTCAGGAGAAAGGAAAGCATCATGGGAAAGGATTACTTTTTTGTCCTTCGTGACCGCAAGATCCATTTCCAATGTCGTCACATTCATTTCCAAAGCATTCTTCATGGCCGGAATTGTATTTTCGGGATATAGGGACTTCCCTCCGCGATGTGCCTGATTATCAAAAGACTGAGAGGAATACCATTGGGCCAGTACCAGAAAAGCACCCGCTAAAAATACGTTCTTCATATCGTGAAATTTAAAAGAACAAATTTAGAATTTGTGTTTCTGCTTTGTAATAAAGGAATATTAAGCTTTTGATACATTTATAAAAACAAAAAGAAGCCAGACTCAATGCCTGGCTTCTTCCTTTTATTTCGAATCGTAGATGATTAATTAAATAATTCTACCTCCTCTCCTTTTTCTACAGGATATTCTTCTGTGAAACATCCGAAACAGTGGTTGGATGACCCTAAAATTTCTTTCAGGTTGTCTGTGCTTAAGAACTCTAAAGAGTCTACACCCAGATAATCTCTAAGCTCTTCGGTAGTCATGTTCGCTGAAATCAAATCATCTTTTGAAGGAGTATCGATTCCTAAATAGCATGGAGCAATAATAGGGGGAGAAACGCTTCTGAAGTGGATCTCTTTTACACCTGCATCCTTCAATATTTTCACCAATCTTTTGGAAGTAGTTCCCCTTACGATAGAATCGTCGATGATCACTACTCTTTTATCCTTAATCTCGGAGATAATCGGGTTAAGCTTAAGGTTCACTACTCTTTCTCTCATTTCCTGTGTAGGAACAATGAAACTTCTTCCGATGTATCTGTTTTTGATCAGAACCGGACGGAAAGGTATTCCGGAAGCTTTTGAGAAACCTATGGCAGCGGGAACTCCTGAATCAGGAACCCCGATCACGATATCTGCTTCTACAGGTGCCTGTTCCCAGATCTTTTCACCGGATTTTTCTCTGATTTCATATACATTGATGTTTTCCAGGGTGGAGTCAGGTCTTGCGAAGTAGATGTATTCGAAAGAACAGATTCTCTGCTTCCCTCTTCCTTCATTCACCATATAAGACTGAAGTTTTCCAGGCTCATTTTCGTTGGTATAAATGATCTCTCCCGGAAGAATATCACGTACATACTGAGCGCCTACAGCATCCAGTGCAACAGATTCGGAAGCTACCACGTACGTATTTTCGTCAACAGCTCCTAAAACCAGTGGTCGGATCCCATTGAAATCTCTGAATGCAAAGAATTTATTTCTCGTCATTCCCACTACGGAATAAGCACCTTCAATTTTCTCCATGGTAGCTTTGATAGCTCCACGAAGTCCTAAATCAAGATTTTTCTGGATCAATCTTAAAATAACCTCAGAATCGGAAGTTGCTCTGAAGACAACGCCTTCAGCTTCCAGTTCATTTTTTAATTCTCTCGCATTGGTAAGGTTACCGTTATGCGCTATAGAAAGAATAATCTGGTCGTACTCGTTTTTCGCGAAGAACGGCTGAAAATTATACTTCTTTTTGTCTCCTGCAGTGGTATAACGGGTATGGCCAATTGCAGAATTTCCCATAAAAGCCTCAGGTTCCTGAATTTCTTTATAAACGTCTAAAACCAGTCCTTCATCTTTCATGTTCGTGATTTTTCCGTCTTTTAAAACGGAAATACCGCAGGCTTCCTGTCCTCTGTGCTGCAGGGCAAAAAGTCCGAACTGTGAAAGGGAAAACGTATCCAGATCATTGTCAGAATACAGTCCGAAGATCCCGCACTCCTCGTTGGGAGCATCCAGTCTTTCTTCTTCCTGCGTTCTGAAAAGATTCCTTCCGTAGGTCTGGCCTTTAAACTGTTTTAAATATTCACTTTTATGAATGTCTAAACTTTTCATTTCTATTTTTTCTATTCTAGATCTAAGAAGTCAGATTTCAGATTTCAGACTAAAAACCGACTTCAAATTTTAATTTTGTTTACTAACAAATCATTTTCCAGCGCTTAACAGTCTAGCATCTGGTGTCTGACATCTGAAATCTACTTACCAAGTAAATTTTTCAGTCGGTTGTAGATCTCTACGTAAGCTTCAGTCACTTCTCCAAGATCTCTTCTGAATCTGTCTTTATCCAGTTTTTTCATGGTATCTTTGTCCCAAAGTCTGCATGTATCAGGAGAAATTTCGTCAGCAAGGATGATTTCCCCGTCTGCTGTTTTTCCTAATTCAATTTTGAAATCAACCAGGATGATGTTCATTTTATCAAAAAGATCGATCAGGATTTCGTTGATATCAGAAGTAAGCTCGTACATTTCATCAAGCTCTTCATAGGTGGCTGCTCCTAAGAAAACGGCGTGGTGATCGTTGATAAGCGGATCTCCCAACTCGTCTTTTTTATAGCAGATATCGAAGATGGTCACCGGAGATTTAATTCCTTCTTCCACTCCTAATCTCTGAGCCATGCTTCCCGCAGAGTAATTTCTTACCACCATTTCCAATGGAATGATGGATACTTTTTTTACCAGCTGCTCTCTCTCGTCTAATTGTTTGATGAAATGAGTTTTAATCCCTTTTTCATTTAAGTATTCAAAAATAAGAGTAGTGATCGCGTTGTTCATTTCGCCTTTCAAATCAACAGACCCTCTTTTTTGAGCGTTAAATGCTGTAGCGTCGTCTTTAAAACGTACCACTACTTCATTAGGATTATCGGTAGCAAATACCTGTTTTGCTTTACCTTCGTACAACATTTCTTTCTTTTCCATTTCTAAATTCTTATTAGTTAGATTTATTTTATATTACTTAATTAAAATTCCTGTTAAAACAGCCAATCCGAAACTCAACAACGTTCCGATCAGTACATATTCAGTGAGTTTTCTCTGTTTAGCCTGTGCCAGATCACTGAATCTGAAAACAGATTTGGCCGCTACCATAAAACCTACACCTTCCCAATGATTCACCATAATAAACGTGAAAACCAGAAGACGTTCCAAGATTCCGATATATTTTCCTGCACTCGACAGCGATTCGGTCTGCAAACTGCTTTGCGTTTCAGGAACCGGCGTCCATGAAGACAATAATATTTTAATGAAAATGGAAGCTGGTGTTGATAGAAACAATGCTGCCATCACTATTTTTAAAACATTCTGATGACCCAGAAAATCGAAACTGAATTCTTTGAAATAAAATGAGATTCCTGCAATCACAAAAATATGCAGCATCTGATCAATAAAAAACCATCTCTTCTTATTCTTTACGTTTTGAAAGATGAGTTTTGAGGCATCAATAATAAAATGCGTGATTCCAACCAGAATGGCTACCCACCACAGATCTGTGTTCCAGAGAAAAACAAAACTTAAAACAGTATGGATCAGAACATGCAGGTACAAATACGGGCTTTTCAGCTTACGGCGTTCTTTATCTGCAACCCACGAATCTGGCTGAAGAATAAAATCTCCGAATAGATGTGCCAATATGAGTTTAGTAAAGATCATGCTTACAGTTCTGAGATTTTCTTTCTAAAATATTGATTCGTTTCTACGATAAGTTCGTAGTTGGCGCGTTTCAGCCTCTGGCTTACGGAGGACTGTGAGATGGCAAATTTCTTAGCGAGATCTTCCTGTGTGATATCCTTGTTCATGATCATTTCGTGAATGATCTCTGCCGTGGCTACCGTCCAGCTGTCGAAATCTTTGGAAGACCATTTCAGGAGGATATTTAAATCCCTGTCTACGGCTTCATTGGAGGTTTTTATAGAAACGGTGTGTCCGTCACTTTTAAGATCGTTGAGCAGCCGTCCGGAATGTACATAAGCTGTTCCATTGGATTCAGTGATCTTTTCAGAGGAAAAATTCTCTTCACCAATGCCTATAGCAATTCTTACATCTAAATTTTCCTGACTTCTTATGAGGGACTTTATGGCTAGAAAACGCCAGAACACTTCATCAATGCTACACTTGAACTGGAACTCGTCTCCTCTGTAGATTTCCCATGCGAGCGGTGAACTTCCCCAGTTTTCCAGGAGATTCTTGAGTCTGGTGATCCAAACTTCCGTGTCTGCATGCTGTGAATTTATAATATCACCGGTTATGACCGCTATCATTGTGCAAATATAAGCATAATTACTTATAAATAAAAAATATAAGCAGAAACACTTATAGATATTGATTATTAGTGAATCTGCTTATATCAATTATGTATTGTTTATAAGCTTTTTAGCGAATATTGATGATATTGCTTCGCTTCGCTCGCAATGACTATTGGGTGTTTTTTTTATTTTTTGATAAACTGATACACTTTTTCATCAAGTTTTAAGAAATAAAAACCTGCAGAAAGATTCTGAAGAGAAATATTCTTCTTGTTTCTGAACGGATCTTTTTCAGTATAAATCACTTTTCCTGAAACGTCCAGTACCTGAGCCATCATAATATCCTGAGTTTCTCCGCTTACAAAAAGATCGTCATGAACCGGGTTCGGATATATTTTAAACTCTTTATTTGAAGTGATAAGATCAGTCGTAGATAAAGTTCCTCCAAGATTCTGGCAGTAGTTGATAGCATAAGAATCCCATTCACTTAAAGTAAATGTGCTTGTCGGTTGGTTGACTGTAATTTTTCTGTAAAGAGAAACATTACCGTTCGCATTTGCTGTACTTTTCACACCGATTCCATCTACAGTACCAAAACCCTTATAGGCCAATTCCACATATTGACTCCCTGTATACGTCATGGGAGTAGAAGCCGTAACAAATTTAGCCTGTGAATTGGTATAACACGTGAATGCGGCATTGGGGTTTAAAACTACAAATGTTTCATTATTGGCAATTTTACCTTCAAGCTGAAAACTATTTGAGAAATAATAACTGGTTCCACTGTAAAACTGAATATTTAAATTGTAATTATTCAGATTAACTTCATGTCCGGTTTTATTGGTAATTTCTATCGCTTTATTATTGCCACTTCCTTCAATATATTTGGTAATCATTAAATCTTTAGCAAAACCATCTGAAGCAATCGTGGCCGAGGTTGCGACGTTACTCATTGGAGATTCCAAATATCCTTTATCATAAGATTTTACCGTAAAAGTATACGTTGTTGATGGAGTCAGCCTATCAATGGAGATACTGGTACTTTTAGTAGTAGCAATAGGCGTTGCAGCACCATTCATATAAATTTTGTATCCTAAAACATCCGTATCTGTACTTGGCGTCCAGCTTAAATTGACAAAATTGGCATTTTGTTGAACTACTGACAGATTTGTTGGAGCAGAAGGTGCCGTTGTATCAGGAGTTTCAGACCAGATTAAATCAACCCAACCCGGATTATCAATAAATGGATTTCTATTTTTCTGAATACTATATACCGTATTATTTCTGTCTATTTCTCTTTGTGAAACAGGGTCCAAAGCATTCCACTGCTTTAACATCGTAATATAAGCAGGCTCAAAAGCACGTTCTTCCGTTCCATCCAACTGGGATTCGTCATTGGCCGGAGTGGTTCCTGCATTATGATTGAAGCCGTTCAGTTTTCCTTCATATCTTACGGCAAAATACAGCAATGCTCTGGCAACATCTCCTTTAAATTCATTGATTGGTTCATAAACACGTCCTGTATAAGCTAAACCCGGAGTTGCATCGTTTCCAATTTTTGAACCATTAGTAAAACTATGATAAATTGTCGATCCCACTACACCATAAGGATAATTGGATCTTCTCTGATTGATCCAGGCATCAACTGGTACAATGTAAAACAAATCGGAATACATAGGATAATTACCGATATCCCCCGTACTGAATGTACTTTGCGGAATCATATGCTCACGGTTCCACGCAATTCCTTCTCCTGTAATAGAACCTGATCCTTGCAATTGTGTGGAGTTGTACTCATATGCATCTGCTCCACCTGGGATTTCTGAGTAAATATCTAATAATATATAGTTTCCATTGGAAGGATTATTCGTGTTATTATGATCGTAATAAACATCTAAATCTGTCTGTTTATAATATTCCTGCAAGTCACCATAGTGCCAGTTGACATTCTTTTCAGCAATAATATCATGCAACTTAGACTTCAGTGCATAGCCTGTAAGTCCCACTGCTCCGTCATAATAGCCCGCCGGAATCTGGGCGGAAACCAATGAGGAGATTAAAATAATAGGTAGTAGAAGTTTTTTCATTCCTTAAAAATTGGGTGGCTAAAATAGTAAATTAAAACACTTAAAGTTCTGAAAAATTTATTAAAAAATCATTAATTATGAAAATATAAAAAATTGATTATTAAAATATTGCGTATACAATGCTATGAGCTAAATAATTATTTTTGGCTTTCCGTCAATTTAATTATCTTTGGGAACTAACTATTTTATCTATATGAACACAGAGACTATTGACAACATTAAAATGATAGCGGAAACAGCAAGAGAATTTGCTGAGAAAAATATCAGACCGAATATTATGGAGTGGGACGAGAGCCAAACATTTCCAAAAGACTTATTTCACCAGTTAGGAGAAATGGGATTTATGGGGATCGTAGTTCCTGAGCAGTACGGAGGTTCCGGTCTGGGTTATCATGAATATGTTACCATTCTGGATGAAATCTCTCAGGTAGACCCATCTATCGGTCTTTCTGTAGCGGCACACAATTCACTTTGTACCAATCATATCTATGAATTCGGAAATGAGGAGCAGAGACACAGATGGCTTCCACAGCTTGCTTCAGGAAAAGTAATTGGCGCATGGGGACTTACAGAGCACAATACAGGTTCTGATTCAGGAGGTATGTCTACAACTGCTGTAAAAGACGGTGATGACTGGATCATCAACGGAGCTAAAAACTTCATCACTCACGCCATTTCAGGAGATATTGCCGTAGTAATGACAAGAACAGGTGAAATAGGAGCTAAAAACAACTCTACCGCTTTTGTTTTGGAAAAAGGAATGCCGGGTTTCACTTCAGGAAAGAAAGAAAATAAACTGGGAATGCGTGCTTCCGAAACAGCTGAACTTATTTTTGACAGCGTTCGTGTACCGGATTCACACCGTTTAGGAGAAGTAGGTGAAGGTTTCAAGCAGGCTATGAAAATCCTGGATGGTGGTAGAATTTCTATCGCTGCTTTAAGTTTAGGAACAGCAAGAGGTGCTTACAAAGCCGCTTTAAAATATGCTAAAGAAAGACATCAGTTTGGAAAAGCTATCGCTGAATTCCAAGCTATCAACTTTATGCTTGCTGATATGGCCACAGAAATTGATGCTGCTGAACTTCTGATCCAAAGAGCATCAACATTGAAAAATGCCAAGCAAAAAATGACCAAAGAAGGAGCAATGGCTAAATTGTATGCTTCTGAGGCTTGTGTAAGAATTTCCAACAATGCCGTTCAGATCTTCGGAGGTTACGGATATACAAAGGACTTCCCTGCTGAGAAATTCTACAGAGATTCTAAATTATGTACCATCGGTGAAGGAACTTCAGAAATCCAGAGAATGGTAATCGGAAGAGATATTACAAAATAAGTGACCATTTTTCAAATTCTGACTTCAAAATCAGATTGAGAATTATTTCATTCATAAACCAATAGCATACGTATTTTGCGTATGCTATTTTCTTTTTATGAGATAATATATTTTTCACAATATTCAATGTATTACATAATATTTTAAATGAATACTCTAAATTTTTCTTAAATAATTTTGTTTTTCGTAACATAAAAATTATTAGCTTTGATATTCCACAACCAAAACAAATAATTAATATGAAAAAACAATTATCCATGATTGGAATGCTTCTGATTACAGGCATTTCTTTCGCGCAGACTGACCGTCTCTGGAGTGAAGGTTCAAAAAAAGCACCTTCAGACATCTTTGAAAACAAAACCCAAATCATTAATCCGAAGATTTACAGCTTGGATTTCGCCGGATTAAAGAATGCACTGGCCAAAGCTCCCAAAAGATTGGCTGCGGGAGAAAAATCAGAAACCATCATTTCTTTTCCCAATTCCGAAGGGAAGATGGAAAATTTTAAAGTAAGGGAAAATTCAAACTTCGACCCTCAGCTTGCCGCGAAATATCCGGATATCAAATCTTATGTAGGCGAAGGCCTCAACGATCCTAACTCAACAGTTTATTTCAGTATTTCTTCACTCGGACTTTCTTCCATGGAGATTTATGGTGACAAATCTGCTGTTTTCATTGAACCCTACGCTAAAGATCTTTCTTCTTATGTAGTGTATAGAAAATCAGACAAAAAAGACAACCTCAACAAATTCGAATGTACCGTTATTGATGTCGCTCAAAAAGGAGTATCCAACACCAATATCGCGGCAAGACCTAACGCAGATGATGCCAAGCTGAGAACATTCAGACTGGCGCTTTCCACTACCGGGGAATACACGGTATATTTTGGAGGAACCAAAGCCAATGCACTGGCAGCTATCAACAACACCATGACACGTGTAAACGGTGTGTTCGAAAAAGACTTTGCCGCAAGAATGGTACTGATCGCTAATAACGATGCCGTAATCTACACGAATGCTTCCACAGACCCTTATTCTGCCTCTTCAGGAATGAGCAGCTGGAATTCCCAGCTTCAAAGCACTCTGACTTCAGTAATTGGTGAAGCCAACTATGACATCGGACACTTATTCGGAGCTTCCGGAGGTGGCGGAAATGCAGGATGTATAGGATGTGTATGCACAAACGGCTCAAAAGGAAGCGGATACACCTCTCCGGCAGATGCCATTCCTTCAGGAGACAATTTCGATATTGATTATGTAGCCCACGAAATGGGACATCAATTTGGTGGAAATCACACCTTCTCTCATGGAAATGAAGGTACTGGTGTCAATATGGAACCGGGTTCAGGATCAACTATCATGGGATATGCAGGAATTACCGGCCAGGATGTTCAGCCTCATTCAGATGCTTTCTTCCATGCGGTAAGTATCCAGCAGATTACCAATAATATTAAAGCTAAAACATGTCCGGTAAGCACTTCTACAGGAAATGCAATTCCTACCGCTAGCGCCGGCCTTGATTATACCATTCCGAAAGGAACACCATTTATGCTGACAGGAACAGGAACCGATGCGAACGGAGATTCATTAACCTATATCTGGGAACAGATGGATAATGCTTCCTCGTCACAGACGGGAGCCAGCTCTGCAGCGAGTGCCACAAAAGCAACAGGTCCTACTTTCAGATCATGGACTCCGACAACGTCCCCTGTAAGATATTTTCCTAGAATGGCTTCCATTTTAACGGGAGGAACCACTACTGCAGGATCTGAGATCACAGTGGAAGCTTTATCCAACGTAGCCAGATCATTAAACTTCAGATTTACCGTTCGTGACAACAGAGCCGGAGGTTCAGGAAACAATTCTGACGATGCACTGGTGACGGTAAACGCAACGGCAGGACCATTCAGTGTATCTTCTCAAAACTCAGCAATAGCTTATGTGGGGGGAAGTTCACAGACGGTTACCTGGAACGTAGCAGGAACAACAGCTAATAACGTCAATGCTGCCAATGTAGACATCCTTTGGTCCACAGACAGCGGAAATACATGGACTACCCTTCTTGCCGGAACTCCTAATGACGGATCCCAGGCGGTAACCATTCCGAATTCATCCACTACAACAGGAAGAATTATGGTAAAAGGCTCCAATCATATCTTCTTTGATGTGAACAATGCCAATATTACCGTTAATGCAGGTTCAGGTACAGATACCGTGGCTCCTACAGCTCCTACCCTTACTGCTTCCGGAACAACAGCTACTACTACCAACCTTTCCTGGAGTGGTGCTACCGACAATGTAGGCGTTACAGGATATGATGTCTATATGAACGGATCTGTGATCGGCAATACAGCTTCTACTACTTATACGGTAACAAGTTTAACACCTGCAACTACTTACAGCTTCACCGTTAAATCTAAAGATGCGGCAGGAAATGTATCTCCTTCCAGCAATACGGTAAACGTTACAACACTTACCGGAGGAACTGTAACGTACTGTTCATCTTCTGCAAACAATACCGCAGACGAAAGAATCGGAAACGTGAAATTCGGAACCATCAACAATACTTCAACGGGTACTGCAGGATACGAAAACTTCACTTCAGTTTCTACCAACGTAACAAGAGGAAGCGCATACACCATCTCAATAACTCCAACTTGGACTTCAACGGTTTACAGCGAGGCTTACGCAGTATATATCGATTATAACGGCGACGGCGACTTTATAGACAGTGGAGAATTAGCCTGGACTAAAGCAGGCTCTACTACAACTCCGGTAACGGGAAGTATTACTATCCCTGCTACTGCAACCGTTGGCTCTACAAGAATGAGAGTAATGATGCAGTACAACTCCGTTCCGACATCTTCATGTGGTTCATATACTTATGGCCAGGTTGAAGATTATACCCTTAATATCGTTTCTTCAGGCAGAGGAGAACTTTCTGACACCAAAGATTTAATCGCTGGATTCAGAGTTTATCCAAACCCTGTAAAAGATATATTATACATTTCAAACACGGAATCTGAAGATTATAAGATCTTCGATATGGGTGGAAAACTAATCAATTCAGGAAAACTAGAAAGAGGCAGTGTGAATGTAAGCGGACTTATCAAAGGAGCTTATATGATCCAGATTGGAGACCATGCCAAGAGATTTATTAAAAACTAATAACCCTAGACCTATTTATTCAATGCTGCCTCAAAAGAGGCAGTATTTTTTTTACGCTCTATTTCCCTTTCAATTGTATTTTTTTATAACATAATAAAAATTGAATTATTATTTAATGTTAAAAATAAAAACTTCATTAACGCACGGCTAAAATATTAATAATGAGCGATTTTTGAGGCCAATTATTCACTAGATTTGGAGTAAACCAATTTTAAAAACATCATATGAAAAAACAATTATTGATGATCGGGATGCTTATGATTACAGGCATCACCTTCGGACAGACAGATCAATTATGGTCTGCTACTTCTCTTAAAAAATCAGCTGAAGTATTTGAAAACAAAACAGGGATTGATTCACCAAAGATCTTGAGCCTTGACATTGAAGGATTAAAAAATGCACTTTCCAAAGCTCCAAAAAGATTAGCTGAAGAAGGAAAAACAGAGACTATCATTTCTTTTCCCAATTCCGAAGGAAAGATGGAAGATTTCAAAGTGACAGAAAATTCAAATTTTGCGCCTGAGCTTGCCGCAAAATATCCAGATATCAAATCTTATGTAGGACAAAATGTAAAAGATTCAGGTTCCACAGTCTATTTCAGTCTTTCTCCGTTAGGACTATCCTCTATGGAAATTTATGGAGACAAATCTGCCATTTTCATTGAGCCCTACACAAAAGATCTTTCAACGTATGTGGTTTACAAAAAATCGGATAAAAAAGAAAGCCTTAGTAAATTTGAATGCACCGTTGTAGATGAAGTACAAAAAGCTGCTCCGAATGTCACTGCAAGGCCTAATGCTGATGATGCCAAACTGAGAACTTTCAAATTAGCATTATCCTGCCCTGGAGAATATACAGCCTATTTTGGAGGCACAAAAGCTCAGGCTTTAGCAGGTATGAACAACACGATGACCCGGGTAAATGGTATTTTTGAAAAAGATTTTGCAATCAGAATGGTTCTTATTGCCAATAATGATGCTGTTATTTACACTAATGCATCCACAGACCCCTATTCCAGCGCTGCCAATAAAGACAATTGGAATAGTGAACTTGCATCTACACTCTCCTCAGTATTAGGAGTAGCTAATTATGATATAGGTCATTTTTTCGGAGCGTCAGGAGGAGGAGGAGATGCGGGCTGTCTCGGCTGTGTCTGTAGCACAGATAGCTCAAAAGGAAGTGCCTACACATCACCAGTAGACGGTATCCCTGCAGGTGATAATTTTGACATTGATTTTGTCGCTCATGAAATAGGCCATCAGTTCGGTGGAAATCACACGTTTTCACATACAAATACAGGAGAAGCCGTAAATGTGGAACCGGGCTCAGGATCTACCATTATGAGCTACGCTGGAATTACAGCCCAAGATGTCCAGCCTCATGCCGATTCTTTCTTCCACGCGATAAGTATACAACAAATTACCAATAATATTAAAGCTAAAACATGTCCGGTAAGCACTTCTACAGGAAACACAATTCCTACAGCTAACGCAGGAATAGATTACACCATTCCAAAAGGAACACCATTCATGTTAACAGGAACAGGAACAGATGCAGATGGAGATTCTCTAACCTATATTTGGGAACAAATGGATATAGCTCCAACTACACAGAGAGGAGCAAGTTCTGCAGCAAACGCGACAAAAACGACGGGTCCTACTTTCAGATCATGGACTCCAACGACTACCCCTCTACGATATTTCCCTAGAATGGCCTCTATATTAGCTGGAGCTACTACTACTGCAGGTTCAGAGATTACAGTAGAATCCTTATCTAATGTATCAAGATCATTAAATTTCAGATTTACAGTTCGTGACAACAGAGCCGGAGGCTCGGGAAACAATTCCGATGATGCAAAAATTACAGTAAACAAAACTGCCGGGCCGTTCACTATTTCTTCCCAAAACTCAGCAGCCACCTATACTGGCGGAAGTTCTCAAACGGTAAGCTGGAATGTGGCAGGAACAACAGCCAATGGAGTGAATGCTGCCAATGTAGATATCCTCTGGTCAACAGACAGCGGAAACACATGGACTACTCTGCTTGCTGCAACGCCAAATGATGGGTCTCAGGCTGTAACAATTCCTAATTCAGCCACTACAACGGGGAGAATTATGGTAAAAGGTTCCAATCATATTTTCTTTGATATCAACAACGCGAACATTAAAGTGAATGCAAGTGCCGGAAAAGCAATTCAGGAAACTAAAGAGGTACTTACTGATGTTAAAGTATATCCTAATCCTGTAAAAGATGTTCTGAATATTTCCAACACTACGTCTGAAGATTATAAAATCTTTGATATGACCGGAAAGCTTATCCTTTCAGGGAAACTTGAAAGAGGCAGCGTGAATGTAAGCGAACTGACTCAAGGGGCTTATGTGATTCAGGTTGGAGAAACTGTGAAAAGATTTATAAAAGATTAACACCACTCTAATATAATGTCAAAGGCCGTTCAGTAATGAGCGGTCTTTTTTCATGAATGATAAATGATCATTGATGAATGATATCATTTCATCTTCCGATTCATGAAGTATCAACAGATAGATAATTATTGTTAAAAAAGAATCAATTAACAAATTTCATGTATCAATAATATTTTATTTTAAAAATATTCACCACAATTTGATTTTTTGATTTAAATTTATCCCGCAAAATCATTCTCTTGTTGTACCGCCGAACCCGCTTTATAAAAGTAAGTTCTGAAACTGAATTTTCTGCAGGTATTGGACCTTCCATTTCTGACAGTTATTATAAAATTCGATAAGGCAGCTTTTCAAGTTGTATTTTCGAAAACCAGTAATTTTCACCTTCCAACGTCGGCCTTTGATAACTATTTTGACCACAGGAAGGATCAACATTACAATTATTCAAAAAACTAAAACCATTAAAACTTTTATTATGAAACACTTATTTAAGTACATTTTCTTTTTTGCAATTGCTTCTTTTTCAATTGCCTGTAGCTCCGATAACGATGAAGAGATCATCATTGATCCGGGAGCCGTTACGCATGTATTTTATAAAAATGCAGATGAGTTTGCTTTGACTTATGATGCAGCCGGAACTGTAACCCCAGCCATCAGAAATCAGGCCTTTGATCTGTACAAGCTTGGTAAATGGACCGAACTGGAAGCGCTTTTTAATGCCAATAATCTGAATGGTGGCTGGCCGCCTGCTAACGGCGGATATAATATCTACGATGATGTTCCTTTCCTGGCCGGGCAAAAATTCGACAGATACAGTGGCGCTGTCGGCAACTATGACGGAAACGGAATTCCTACTTTGGGAGGCAGTTTTACCAGTCCTATCATCAACGGGTATGTTTATACTTTTACGCAAAGAGCATTAAATCAGCCTGAAAACAAATATGATTTCTATTATGAAATAGATGTTCTGAATAATTTACTGCCTTTCAAATCTCAGGTAGCAGATGTGATTCCATGGTTTAATCAAGCTGGAGGCGGCAAACAGACCATGTGGAAAATTCCGATCGATATCACCACGGGTTATCAGAAAACCTGGAACAAACTTGCCCAGGAAGGATACATAAAAATTACAATCAAAAGAAGTCCAAGCGGAAAATATAATAACTTAGCAGGTACAGTAATCCAGCAATAAATAAATTACATGTATTCAATATCAAAAAAAATAACAATTGGCCAGCAGGCCCTTATCGCAAAGAATTTTTTCAGCAATGATGAAATTATTCCGGCTGCCGTAACGACATTCACCTGTTGTCAATGCGGCAATGCCAATACCATTACAATAAAGCCTTACGAATCAGGATTTCCGATCTTTCAGATTTATAATGAGGATAAAGTGCTATCTAAAACAGAATTATTCGAAAATAAAATAGTAACGAAAACTTCAGAAAGAATGATTCATTTTGGAGAATTAACGGTAGCTGATTTGCCGACCTTATATTTCGGAACTCAATGTGAATCATGCCACTCAAAGTACATTTGCGTATTCAGCTACGGGGAAAAGCAACCGGGGCTGACCCTATTAAATATCTCAGGGGTCTGGAAATATGAGGATTCGGAATAATTTATTTGAATACAGTACATAAACTTTCTTCTTGAATACTTTAATTCAGAAAATCATTCATAACAAATCCACAGTTTTCAGGCTGTGGATTTTTCATGGACCTATGAACCACAATATGCAGTCTCCATTACAAATTTTCCAAAATCGTTTTCTATCTTTGCTGTAAATAATAAAATTCATGGATAAAATTGACAGTCTGAACCAAGTTGCAGAATTCCACACCACTTTTAAAGCCCCTATTTTAGATACACCACAGATCCCTTCTCAGGAAAGATGTAACCTCAGAGTTGAACTTTTGCAGGAAGAATTAAATGAACTGAAGCAGGCTATTGCTGACAATGATATCGTAGAAATTGCTGATGCCCTGTGTGATCTTCAGTATGTATTAAGCGGTGCTGTCCTTGAATTCGGACTTGGCAGTAAATTTGTAGAGCTATTCAACGAAGTACAGCGTTCCAATATGTCTAAAGCTTGCGATAATGAAGAACAGGCAGAGGAAACTGTAGCATTCTATAAAGAAAAAGGAGTAGAATCTTTTTATGAAAAATCAGGAGAGAAATTTAATGTCTACAGAAAAGCAGATCATAAAGTTCTTAAGAATAAGTACTACTCCCCTGCAGATTTAAAAACAATTATCGAAAAATAATATGAAAAAATTTATTGCCCATATTGTTGCCGTTTCAGGTCTTTTTCTGGCTTCGCAGCAGTTCAGCGCCCAAAAAGTGGTGATGAACCGTGAAGTAGAGACTCAGAATGACGGTAAAATGCTTTTAGGAAACCAATTTAAAGAACAGTTCTTAAAAGCTCCCTATGCAGACTGGTATGTGAAAGAGCATGACGAATATGCTATCGACCAGAAAGCTGTGGATCAACTTAGAAAAGCCAAATTCAATAGCTATTCACTGGTTGTTTTCATGGGAACCTGGTGTGAGGACAGCCACAGAGATTTCCCAAGACTGATGAAAATCCTGGAAGAATTGAAATATCCTGATAATAAAGTCACAATCATTGCGGTGAACCGTAAAAAAGAATCTCCCACCGGAGATGAAGTACGTTACAATATTCAGAAGGTTCCGACTATTATCGTAGAAAAATATGGTAAGGAGATCGGAAGAATCATAGAAATGCCTACCTCCGGATATATCGAAAGAGACCTGGTTGAAATTGTGAAAAAAGACGACAGTTCTGTAATCAAAGAAATCTTTGGCAAATAGTGTTGAGAAATTACAAAATAATTATATCATTCGCAGCGGGAATTCTCGTTATGCTGATCCTGTTCTTCGGGCTTAAATCATGTTTTAATCTAAGCGAAAAGACGGAGAAGTCAGATTACTATATCCTGACCAACCAGATTTCCAAGATGAATAAAATGGTCGTCATGGAGCAGGATATCTCCAGCATGCAGAAAACGAAAATGGGCTATGAAGTGTTTGGAAAAGAAGTTTCAAACAACAGCATTATTACGTACACCAAAACCAATGCGCAGGTTTCTTATGATCTTAATAAAATGAAGATCGAAGTAGATTCCATCAACAAGAAACTGGTGATTACGGCACTTCCTGATGCAGACATCAGAATTACGCCAAGCGTTGAGATTCAGTCGCTGGATGATTCTTTCTTCAACAGAATTTCGGAAAAGGACATTAAAAATGTGACCCAGAAAGCAAAGGAAACCGCCATTAATTCTGTTAATCAGAACCAGCTGAGAACTGAAGGGCGCAAACAATTAATGGAAAATCTTAATAATATTTTCGTTTTGGCAAAAGCTTTGAATTATACTATAGAAGATGAAACCGGCAAGCTCGGTGTTTTAGGACTCTAAAAATTTAAAGCTATGAATTCAGAAGACAACAAAAAGAAGGAATCTGCCAATTCAGCAGAAACGAAAAAACAGAATGAGGATTTTCAAAATATTCCTGCTTCCTCAGAGAAAAGCAATCCACCTGATATTGACAAAGAAGATGTTCAGAAATCCTCCAAAAACAAATCGGGAAAAACGGATAATACTAAAAAATAAACCAAAAGGTTCTGCTCGCTTGAGTGGAACCTTTTTTATTAGTAATTAAACCCCTTAGCTATTGAAAATTTTTAACCATTAAGCCTTATTAAGGTTGTAAGAATCTTAAGGTTTAACTTCGCTTTAAGATGTCCAGATTAAAAAATCATTTGATTTTTTCTTAACTGACCTTACAACTTTTGTGACTTTTGTGGTTAAAAAAATAAATAGTAAGCAGTCAGAAACAGAAAGATTCCGCTCAAATGAATGAACAGAACCTCTCTTTCTAATCTATTATTATATGGACTTAAATGATCATACGATGGTGGATTTTCCGATTTTAATATTCTCGAAATTATAATAGGATTTCTCAGAGTACTTGATATAATCTGCAATAAAACTTCCCACTTCACTCGTGGAATAATGCTGCTCCGAATTAAGATCTACTGTCACATACCTATTTTCAATAGCATGCTCTACCGCTCTTCTCAATTTTTCTGCTGCTTCTGGAAGCTCAAGATAATCAAGCAACATGGCTGTGCTTAAAATAGAAGCTACGGGATTGGCAATACCTTTTCCTTTCGCTTGTGGATAAGAACCGTGAATAGGTTCAAACAGTGCATTCTCCTCACCTATTGATGCAGAAGGAAGAAGCCCGATAGAACCCCCGATAACACTTGCTTCATCAGAAATAATATCCCCGAACATATTTTCTGTCAGAATCACGTCAAACTGTTTCGGATTAAGAACCAGCTGCATCGCTGCATTATCTACAAACATATAATTCAGCTCCACATCAGGATATTGTGACGCTATTTTCTGACAGATCTTTCTCCAAAGTCTGGAAGTATCCAAAACATTGGCTTTGTCAATCAATGTCAGTTTTTTCTTTCTTTTTTCTGCCTCCTTGAAAGCCATATGTGCAATAGGAATAATATCTTCCGTGCTGTATTTACAGACATCGTAGGCATATTTGCCATCGGGATCTGTAAATTTTTCACCGAAATAAATTCCGCTCACCAGCTCTCTGAAAATCTGAATATCCGTTCCTTCAATGATCTCTCTTTTTAAAGGGCTCTTGTCAATCAGTGAAGCATAGGTTTTCAAAGGTCTAATGTTCGCATACAATCCCAGTTCTTTACGGAGTTTCAACAAACCCTGTTCAGGCCTTACTTTAGCTTCAGGATTATTGTCGAAAAGCGGATCTCCGATAGCTCCAAACAGCACTGCATCAGAATCTTTACAGATCTTCAATGTTTCATCAGGCAGCGGGTTACCTGTTTTAAAAATGGCCTCAGCACCCATTAATCCATAGGAAAACTGAAAATTACATTTAAAAACCTCCGCTACAGCATCCAGTATTTTAATGCTTTCACCGACTACTTCCGGACCGATCCCGTCTCCGGGAAGGACCGCAATTTTAAAATAACTGTTGCTCATACTTTTGTGTTTTTAGTTCAAACTGTTTTATCGCCTGTTTTTTGCTGATTAAAAAATCAATATCGTCATAGCCGTTGAGAAGGCATATTTTTTTATAGGAATCAAGTTCAAAAGTTTCTGTCTTTCCGTTAAAGCTGATGGTCTGCTGTTCTACGTTTACATCAATTTCGGATTCAGGGTTTTCTGTAGTATTTTTTAAAATTTCCTTTAAAAATTCTTCTGAAACTTTTACAGGAAGAAGTCCGTTATTTAAGGCATTTCCTTTAAAAATATCCGCAAAATAACTTGATACAATGACTTTGAAGCCATAATCTGTCAAAGACCAGGCGGCATGCTCCCTGCTGCTTCCACAACCGAAATTATTTCCGGCAACCAGGATTTCTCCACTGTATTTGGTGTTGTTTAATACAAAATCAGGATTCGGTTCTCCTGTATGCATATTAAGCCTCCAGTCTCTGAAAAGATTTTCTCCAAAGCCCTTTCTGTCAATGCTTTTCAGGAATCTTGCAGGAATAATCTGATCTGTATCTATATTTTCTGCCGGTAAGGGTACCGCGCGGGATTTTATACGTTTTAATTTTTGCATTAGTCTGTCAAATCTTTTAGTTTAAGCTCTCAAAAGCTGAAATTCTACCTTCTATCGCTGCTTTGGCTGCCGTAAGCGGGCTGGCGAGGATCGTTCTTGCTCCCTGTCCCTGTCTGCCTTCGAAATTCCGGTTGGAAGTAGAAACACAATATTCACCTTCCGGAATCTTATCATCATTCATGGCCAAACACGCTGAACATCCCGGTTGACGGATCTGGAATCCTGCATCATTGAAAATTTTATCCAAACCTTCATCATAGATCTGCTTAACAACCTGCTGAGAACCCGGAACGATCAGGGCTTTTACACTTTCTGATTTATTTTTTCCTTTAATATACTGAGCGGCAGAGCGGAAATCTTCTATCCTGGCATTGGTACAGCTTCCGATAAATACATGATGTACTTTAATCCCTGAAACTTCCTGTCCGGCTTTCAGTCCCATATACTGAAGTGCTTTTTCTTCAGATTCATTCTGTGGCACCGGAATAACTTCATGTACTGAAATTCCCATTCCTGGGTTGGTTCCGTAAGTGATCATCGGAAATATATCTGAGGCATCAAAGGTTAATTCTTTATCAAAAACGGCTCCTTCATCGGTTTTCAGCGTTTTCCAATAGCCAAGTTTATCAGTCCATTCCTCACCTTTCGGCGCAAATGTTCTTCCTTTTACGTATTCAAATGTTGTTTCATCTGGAGCAATCATTCCGCCTCTGGCTCCCATTTCAATGCTCATATTACAGACGGTCATTCTTCCTTCCATCGACATTTCTTCGAAAACATTTCCGGCATATTCACAGAAATATCCTGTCCCGCCGTCGGTTCCGATTTTAGAGATAATATACAGAATCACATCTTTTGGCTGAACATGATCATTCAGTTTTCCATTGACTGTGATTCTCATAGATTTAGGCTTATTGAGCAACAGACATTGGCTGGCAAAAACCTGCGCCACCTGGCTGGTTCCGATACCGAAAGCAATCGCGCCAAATGCACCGTGCGTAGAAGTATGACTGTCTCCGCAAACGATACTCATTCCGGGTTGAGTAATGCCCAGCTCAGGAGCGATAATGTGTACGATTCCCTGATACTGGTGCCCCAGTCCGAATAATTCAACATTATTTTTTTTACAATTCTCTGTAAGTTGCTCTACCTGGTTTCTGGATAATTCATCCCGGATAGGCTGCTCCTGATTCAGAGTCGGAACATTGTGATCTGCCGTAGCTACGATCTGTTTGGGTCTGAAAACTTCAAGATTTCTAGCTTCCAGTTCTGCAAAAGCCTGAGGGCTGGTTACCTCATGGATCAGATGTTTGTCTATATAAATGATTTGAGGTCCGTCGGGGACCGTTTCTACAACGTGAGCATCCCAAACTTTATCAAAAAGTGTCTTTCTATTATTATCCATATTCAATATTAAAATCAATCCCTATACTATTTTACGGCTGCAGACTTCCATGATCATGTACAGATCATCGTTTTTCACTTCTTTTTTAAGATCAGCAACCTTTAAAAACTCCTGATACAAGAAATCAAGTTCGTTTTTAGTGATATCGAAGCCAATATGTTTAAAACGATACGCTAATGCTGAACGACCGCTTCTCGCGGTAAGAATAATCGACGAAGCATTCACTCCCACTTCTGCAGGATCTATGATTTCATAAGTTTCCCTGTTTTTAATCACTCCATCCTGATGAATTCCAGAACTGTGGGCAAAAGCATTGGCTCCGACAATAGCTTTATTAGGCTGTACCGGCATTCCCATCAGATCGGAGACCATGACACTCATCTCATTCAGCATTTTTGAATTGATATCGGTGTGAAAGTTTAAATCCTTATGCTGTTTTAAGATCATCACTACTTCTTCCAAAGCTGTGTTTCCAGCTCTCTCTCCCAACCCGTTGATGGTGCATTCGATCTGACGGGCTCCATTGACTGCTCCTGCGATGGAATTGGCTGTCGCAAGTCCCAGATCATTATGGCAATGGCACGAAATGATTGCTTTTTCAATGCCTTTTACATTTTCTTTCAGGTATTTGATTTTCTGACCATATTCTTCCGGGAGACAATATCCTGTAGTATCCGGAATATTTAAAACAGTGGCTCCTGCTTTGATCACTTCCTCACAAACTCTTGCGAGATAGGCATTGTCGGTTCTTCCGGCATCTTCTGCATAAAATTCCACATCTTCTACGTAGCTTTTAGCGTATTTTACAGCTTCAACAGCACGTTCCAGAATATTTTCACGGGTTGAATTGAATTTATACTGAATGTGAGAATCAGAAGTCCCGATTCCTGTATGAATTCGTGGCCTTTTAGCATATCTTAATGCTTCTGCGGCTACATCTATGTCTTTTTTGTTGGCTCTTGTCAATCCGCAGACTTTGGCATTTTTAACGAGCTTTGAAATTTCTGACACCGATTCAAAATCACCCGGACTTGAAATCGGGAAACCAGCTTCTATTACATCAATCCCTAGCTTATCGAGCCTTTCTGCTATAATCAGTTTTTGCTTTGTATTCAGTTTACATCCGGGAACCTGTTCCCCATCCCTCAGCGTAGTATCAAAAATTTCGATTTTTTCGGAATTCATAATGAAGTTTTTTACTTAATTTTGATCAAAACTACCGCTTACAATATTTTTACGTTTTCATCTTTTCTGAAAATTACAATATTCAACAGCTGACAAAACAACCACATTCATTTAATAATCAATTTATTACATTTTATAAATTTACAATGGCAGAATTGCAGAAAGATTTTTTGTTTGTCCTGATTAAGTCATTAACTACATCTGAAAAACGTCAGTTCAGACTGTACGTGAACCGTCTCGGAATTAATGTGGATGCCAAATTTCTGCTCCTTTTTTCAGAACTGGATAAGATGAAGGAATATGATGAGCAGATCATCATAGAGAAAAAAATTTCCACCAAACAGCAGCTTTCCAACCTGAAAGCCCATTTGTACAAACAGATTCTTGTGAGCCTACGAATGAACCCAAGTCATCAGAACTACAGGATACAGCTTCGTGAGCAGCTTGACTTTGCGAATATTCTTTACCAGAAAGGGCTTTATAAACAGGCTTTAAAAATACTGGATAAAACCAAACAGTCTGCCTTGGAGCTGGATGAAAAAAGCATTGCTTCAGAGATCATCAATCTTGAAAAAGTCATTGAGTCACAGTTTATTACGAGAAGCATTGAAGGCCGTGCCGAAGAACTGATCGAGCAGTCTACCGAGATCAGCCGACAGAATCATTATGCGACGGAACTTTCCAATCTTTCTCTGAAATTATACAGTGAAATGCTGACGTATGGCTATGTAAAAAATGATACAGACCGGGAAAAAGTATTGAACCTGTTCAATGATCAGATTAAGAAAATTAAACTAGATCAACTGAATTTCACGGAAAAACTTTGGTATTTCAAAGCTCATGTCTGGAAAAACCAGTTACTGCAGGATTACAAATACACGCTGAAATATGCCTATCAGTGGGTAGATCTGTTCCATAAAAAACCGGAGATGATCATCAGTCATCCGGTTTGGTACATCAAAGGAAACACTTATCTGTTGAAAATCCTTTTCATGTATGGGAATATTGATATTCTGGAAGAACATTTTGAGAATTTCAATACCATGGTGAATTCCCAGAATTTTGCACAGAATGAAAATCTGCAGGCACTGATCTTTCTTACCCATTACAATACTTTAATGAACATTCATTTTGTAAAAGGTGAATTTTTTACAGGGACAAAACTTATTCCTGAGATAGAACTGAAAATGGAAAGGCTTCGGGAAAAAATTGACGAGCACCATTTTATGATCCTTTATCTGAAAATGGCAGCCATGTTTTTCGGAAGCAAAAAGTTTAAAAAATCCATCGAATATTCCATGAAGGTTGTTGAGTGTAAAGGCAACGTTCAGGAAGATCTTCTATTCCATACAAGGATCTTGATTTTAATGGCAAAATACGAATCCGGGAATGATGAAGACTACGATGAATTCATTAATTCTACCCTGAAGTTTGCCCGAAAAATGAAAAAACCGGAAGCCTTTCATTTTGAAAGCATTCAGTTTTTCAAAAACATCAACAATCTGGTATTAGATCAGCACCAGAAAGCTTTTGAGGCTTTTGATCAAGTGCTTGATGGCTTTTCCAAAAATGAATATTACAGGAGATCACTATTTTATATTGATATCCATGGATGGGTGCAGTCTAAAGTGAAAAATGTGGATGTGATTGAGATTATCAAGCAGAAAGTAAAGTATAAGAGGAAGAGTTAAAAAACGAGCTTTACCGAAGTGTCATGCTTGCTTCGAGTGCCTCAGCCACCAATCGGAATGCCAGTTATTCCGTTGGAATATTCAATTAAAATTACAGAATAATGGTGGCTAAAGAACTCGAAGCCACCATCTCCTAATATTCTATATCCTTTCAATAAAATTCAAAGCATTTTTATAGCTGATCTTTTCCATTAATTCTGTAGAGAAGTCTTTTTCAAGTCTCGCATTGATTGAATTAAAAGCAGAAGCATCATCATATCCTTCAAAGAAAATCGGAAAACGTGATTTATCAGGATGGTTTTTGCAAAAGAAGAAATCGGCACCGTAGGCAATGGCATCTTCTGCTCCAAGATCCAGTCCGTACTGAACATGTTCATACAACACCTCAGGGTTGGTTTCATCCACACAGTTTCGAATAAAATTCAGACCAATCAGACCTTTTCTTTTAATCACTTCTTTCGCCAGCTCATCAGGAAGGTTTCTGTTTTTGTCATGAACTACACGGTAATTGGAATGGCTGGCCAGAATAGGAATATTGTAATTTTTCTGGTCTATATAATTAAGAATGCCATAAGCCAGCTGATCGCTTGTATGCGCAAGATCGATAGGAATTCTCTTGTCTGAAATATAGTCGATCAGGATTTTTCCGTCCTCTTTCAATCCGGCATCGGTATTGTTTCCGCCGCCAAAACGGTTTTCAGTGTGATGGGTAATTCCCAGATAGATAATTTTCTGTGTTTTTTCAATCATTGCATCCAGGTTTTTAAACCCGGAATCCAAGGAATCGTCTTCCCCACAAAATCCAGAAGCATTTTCAATAGAAGCGATCACTCCCACCTTGTTTTCATTCTCAGGATTTTTATAGTTTTCGCCTTCGAATAAGAAGAAATTTTCGTTTTTCAATAGGTCAGAAAATAGTTCAGCCTGTCTGGATCCATAAGCTGTACTACCGGCTCCGGTTGCTGAATAAATAGCCATCACCTGGAGTTTTACATGGCCTTCTTTTAAATAAGGAAGCGAACATCCCAGCTCTTTATCATCAATTGTAGCGCCTTGGCTTAATAAATGGCATAACAGATCGCAGTGCAGATCAATATTAAAGTTTTTCATATCATCGTTCATTTTATCAGTTCTATCTCTCAAATTCACACCTCACTTTAAAGCATAACCACCTCATTTCCACAGCCTTACTGCTGCAAAATACCGAAAATTCGAGGGTGTTTTTCTACGGAAAATTTAGATTGGGGAGGAATACATTTAAAATCATGAATCGAAATTTGGAGATTCAACCGTAATTCTTATTTCAAATATACTTTAAAAATAGCATATTATTTAAAAAATGCGTATTTTTGCATCTTAAAATTTCTTAGTAAACAATGATAAAAATTACACTTCCAGACAATAGTGTCAAAGAATTCGAGGGAGAAGTTACTCCTCTAGATGTGGCAAAATCTATCAGTGAGGGATTGGCTAGAAATACCATTTCTGCAGTTGTAAACGGCAAACAAGTAGAAACGACCACACCTATAACCACGGATTCAACGGTACAATTGTTAACATGGAATGATGATCTTGGAAAGAAAGCGTTCTGGCATTCTTCTGCCCACTTACTGGCGCAGGCTATCCTTGAATTTTATCCTGATGCTAAGCTAACCATCGGACCTGCGATTGAAAGTGGTTTCTATTATGATGTAGATTTCGGGGACGAGAGTTTATCTGAAAAGGATTTTGAGAAGATTGAAAAGAAAGTTTTGGAAAATGCCAAGAAAGGTTCAACATTCTCTCTATACCCTGTATCTAAAGAAGAAGCATTAAAAACATATGCAGACAACCCTTACAAAGTAGAGCTTATCTCTAATCTTAATGACGGAGAGATCACTTTTGTAACTCATGACAACTTCACCGATTTATGTCGTGGAGGACATATTCCTAATACAGGAATCGTGAAAGCGGTTAAAATTTTAAATGCAGCCGGAGCGTACTGGAGAGGAAATGAAAAAAATCCTCAGCTGACAAGAGTTTACGGTATTTCTTTCCCTAAACAGAAAGAACTTACTGAATATCTTGAAAGACTTGAAGAAGCTAAAAGAAGAGATCACAGAAAACTGGGTAAAGAACTTGGAATTTTTGCGTTCTCTGAAAAAGTGGGTGCAGGCCTTCCATTATGGTTGCCAAAAGGAACCGCTTTAAGAAGAAAGTTAGAAAATTTCCTTTCTGATGCTCAGAAAAAAGGAGGTTATGAATTTGTAATGTCTCCGCATATCGGGTCAAAAGAACTCTATGTAACTTCAGGACACTGGGATAAATACGGTGCAGACAGCTTCCAGCCGATCAAAACACCAAATGAAGGCGAAGAATTCATGCTGAAGCCTATGAACTGCCCTCACCACTGTGAAATCTACAAAACTTCACAATGGAGCTACAGAGACCTTCCGAAGAGATATGCAGAATTCGGTACGGTTTACAGATATGAGCAAAGTGGAGAGCTTCACGGGCTGACAAGAGTGCGTGGATTTACTCAGGATGATGCTCACCTTTTCTGTACTCCAGATCAACTTTCAGAGGAATTTGAAAAAGTAATCGATTTAACGCTTTATGTGTTCAAATCATTAGGTTTTGAAGATTTTGTTACCCAGGTTTCGTTGAGAGATCCTGATAACAGAGAAAAATATATCGGTTCTGATGAAAATTGGGAAAAAGCCGAAAATGCCATCATCAATGCGGCAGAGAAAAAAGGACTGAAGACTATCGTGGAATATGGTGAAGCTGCATTCTACGGTCCTAAACTGGATTTCATGGTGAAAGATGCTTTGGGAAGAAAATGGCAGTTAGGAACGATCCAGGTAGATTATAACTTACCGGAAAGATTTGATCTTCACTATATCGGAAACGATAATGAGAAGCATAGACCGGTGATGATCCACAGAGCACCATTCGGATCTATGGAGCGTTTTATCGCGATCCTGCTGGAGAATACTGCTGGTGACTTCCCGTTATGGCTGAGCCCGGATCAGTTCATTATTCTTCCGATCAGTGAAAAATACGTAGATTATGCAAAAAAAGTTTCACAATTTTTGGAAAATCACGATATTAGCGGTTTGATTGACGACAGAAATGAGAAAACAGGGAAAAAGATCCGTGATGCGGAATTGAAGAAAATCCCATTCATGCTCGTTGTAGGTGAAAATGAAGAGAATGACGGCACAATTTCTGTAAGAAGACGTGGAGAAGGAGATTTAGGAGTGATGAATATGGAGGATTTTGTTTCTTACTTTAAGAAAGAAGCAGCGATATAAAATCTAAATTATTAAAAGATTTAAAAATTAAAAAAGCTTAAAGATTATTGAGTTTAGATTCATCTTTAAAAATGATTTAAATTTTTTAATCCTTAAATTTAGAAAGATAGATAAGTAATTAACCAATAAAATTATAATACAATAGCACAAAGATTTAACAACAGGGGCCCACAGAGACGTCCTGTACAGGAGGACTTACACTTGATCAACGATAAAATTCGTGTGAGAGAGCTTCGTTTAGTGGGCGATAACGTAGAGCCGGGAATTTTTCCAATCGACAAAGCAAGACAACTTGCTACGGAACAAGAATTGGATTTAGTGGTAATTTCGGATAAGGCTGAACCTTTCATTGCAAGGATATTAGACTATAAAAAGTTTTTATACGAGCAAAAGAAAAAGCAGAAGGAACTAAAAGCTAAGCAAATAAAAGTGGTTGTAAAGGAGATCCGTTTCGGACCTCAGACAGATGATCACGATTATGAATTTAAGAAGAAACATGCTGAAAAATTCCTTGAAGAAGGGTCAAAATTGAAAACCTACGTATTTTTTAAGGGACGTTCAATTATCTTTAAAGACCAGGGAGAAATTTTGCTTCTAAAACTTGCTCAGGAACTCGAGCACGTTGGAAAAGTAGATCAGCTGCCTAAGCTTGAAGGAAAGAGAATGATCATGATGATGAGTCCTAAAAAACCAGCTAAATAGTTTTAATAGGCGTAAAGTCTGTTTCCTATATATAAAACCTCAAATTACTTTGAGGTTTTTTATTTTTTTAAAATTATTAAGTTATTATTAAATATTAACCTATATCAATATCCAATGAAAGATATAAGTATACATTTGTAGTGTAATTAGCAAACAACAATATTTATTATATTATTAATAATTTAAATCAGGAAAAACAATGAGCACACTTACATTAAAAGACGGAACGGAGATTTATTACAAAGACTGGGGAAAAGGACAACCTGTATTTTTTCACCACGGATGGCCATTATCCAGCGATGACTGGGATGCGCAGATGCTATTCTTTTTAGAGAAAGGGTACAGAGTAATTGCTCACGACAGAAGAGGTCACGGAAGATCTGAACAGACGCCTGAAGGACACGATATGGATACTTACGCATCAGATGTTGACGAAATTGTGACCGCATTGAACCTTACAGACGTCATCCACGTAGGACATTCTACAGGAGGCGGTGAAGTGATACGTTATGTGGCACAACACGGCAAAGGAAGAGTTGCAAAAGCTGTTTTGATAAGTGCCGTTACTCCAATTATGGTTCAAAACGAAAATAACCCGAATGGTGTCCCGATTTCCGTTTTCGATGATATCCGTAACAATACGGCCAATCACAGACAGCAATTCTATATCGATCTTACCTTCCCTTTTTACGGATACAACAGAGAAGGTGCTAAAATTTCCGAAGGCATCCAGAGAAACTGGTGGAGACAGGGAATGATGGGATCCATCAAAGCTCATTATGACTGTGTTAAAGCTTTTTCTGAAACTGATTTCACACAAGACCTTAAGAGCACCGAAGTTCCTGTTTTGGTTCTTCATGGTGAAGATGATCAGATCGTTCCTTTTGAAACTACCGGTAAAATAGCCGCTACCCTTCTTAAAAACGGAAAATTAATTTCTTATCCCGGTTTTCCGCATGGAATGCCAACTACAGAAGCAGAAACAATTAATAAAGATTTATTATCATTTTTTCAGTCATAATAAATTTGTACTATAAAATTTTGAAACCGTCATTTAAAACAATGGCGGTTTTTTATTTAAATACACTTAAAGGTGTCTTAATTACAATCGTTAAATACCATTAATAAACGCTTTATTGCAATTATATTAATCTCGTATTTGTGATTTAACATTGCATTTTCTATATTTGCAGCGTTAAATTATACTAATGAAAATTAAATTACTGACTTTATTAAGTCTTCCTATGCTTCTTGCATCTTGTGCTCAGGATGATGTTCTTGATAGCACGAATATGAATGCACAAGCTGAAAAGCATACTTCTCTTGATAAAAGCAATACATCCCGTGGTATTCTGGATCTCAACCGTTATAAGCTTTTAAAGGAAAGCACCAATCATCCTCAGGTATTAGAAGCGGGACAATCCATCAGCATGGAATATAACGGCAGTACTTACCGATTCATTATGCAGACGGATAATAATCTGGTATTATACAGAGAAAGACCAGGGCTTAATACTGTAATCTGGCATTCAAATACATACAGAAGCTCAGGTACTCCAAGGCTTATTGTACAAAACGATGGAAATATGGTTATTTACAGGGACGGAAATCCTCTTTGGAGCTCCAATACGGCAGTTAATTATCATGTTGCTAATCCGCATGTTAAGCTTCAGCTCTATTCAAGAACAGGAGCAGCAATTGAATCAGGATTCAGAATTAAAGTTATTTTAGGTGGAAATAATGAAGAAAGAAACGACATCATCGTTGAAGACTTCTTATAAACCTTAATTTTTTACCCACAGCCGTTTCTCACCAGAGACGGCTTTTTCATATCTCTGATAAAATCACAGATAATGAAAGTTTGGATTAATTTTTTTTGTATCTTTGCCAACTGTAATTCCTGAGTATTACAAAGGAATCAAGGACTAGATATTGATAACAAAACAATAAAAAAGCAGAACAATGCCAAAATTAAAAACGAAATCAGGTGCTAAAAAGCGTTTTAAACTTACCGGAACTGGGAAGATTAAAAGAAAAAATGCTTTCAAAAGCCACATCTTAACTAAGAAAGAAACTAAGCAGAAGAGAAATCTTACGCAAACTTCTTATGTTTCCGCTGTGGATACAAAAAGCGTTCTACGTCAATTAGCCATTAAGTAGTTTTTATAAATCTATATTCGGTTTATAAGAATTCAAACAAATTCAACAATTTAACCCTGAAATGGAGCCACTAAGAGTAATGAAACAATTACCGCACATTTCAAAAAAACAATTTAAATTATGCCAAGATCAGTAAATGCAGTAGCTTCAAGAGCTCGCAGAAAGAAAATTATTAAGCAAGCTAAAGGTTTTTTCGGTAGAAGAAAGAACGTTTGGACTGTAGCTAAAAACGCGGTAGAAAAAGCAATGCAATATGCTTACCGTGGAAGAAAAGAGAAAAAGAGAAACTTCAGATCACTTTGGATTACTCGTATCAACGCGGGTGCCAGAGAGCATGGAATGTCTTACTCTCAATTTATGGGAGCTCTTAAGAAGAACAACGTTGAGCTTAACAGAAAAGTTTTAGCAGATTTAGCAATGAATCACCCTGAAGCTTTCAAAGCAGTTGTAGATCAAGTAAAATAATGTAGAATTTTTTGTTATCAATATAATCCCGGGCTATGCTCGGGATTTTTTTGCACCCCACTAATAATAATTATTATTTTTCATTAAAAAACCTATATAATAGATTAAATTTCATCATTTTAAACCTATAAAAAAAAATAAAGTTCAATAAGTGAATTTTCCTTTTTGCATAAAATAAAATTGGTTTTTATTATCTACATTTGCTGAATTATTAAATCTTTAAAACTTCAGTGAAAAGTGAAAAAAATAACGACTATTTTACTCCTTTCTTTATCAGCTTATAGTCTTCAGGGCCAGAATTTTATACAGGCTTATCAAACCAGAGTAGATAAAGTATCTCAAACCAATATTACAGCAAATCTTCAGAGTTTTGCCAATCTCGGCATCAAAACTACGGGTTCTGCAGAGAACACCAATACCCTGAACTGGCTTAAAGCACAATATCAAACCTTTGGATATAGCGCCGGTCAGATTACCGAAGACAGCTTTACCTATAACGGAAATACATCCAAAAATTTAATTATAACCAAAACAGGAACCGTTTACCCTAACACGTATGTGATCATTTGTGGTCACTACGATACAGTAGTAGGTCCCGGCGTGAGTGATAACGGCAGTGGAACCTCTATTTTGCTGGAAGCGGCGAGAATTTTGAAAGATGTTCCTACAGAATATTCCGTAAAATTCATTCATTTTTCAGGAGAAGAACAAGGTTATCTGGGAAGCTCCCATTACGTCAATAACGTTGTTTTCCAAAACAATACACGTCAGCTCACTCTGAAAGTGGTATTCAATATCGATCAGGTAGGTGGAAAAATAGGGAATGCAAATACAAATATTAATTGTGAAAGCGATCAGAGCGGTCAGTCAGGAAATAACGCTACCTCATTAGCCATGACGCAACAGTTAGCGGCTTGTACCACCTTGTACTCCCCGCTTCAGCCGAGCATGTCTCATGCCTATAACTCCGATTATATACCCTTTGAAAATAAAGGGGATATTATTACAGGTTTTTACGAAACCACAAGAAGTAATAATGAACATACGGTCAATGATACTTTCGCGAATGTAGATCCCGTATATGTTTTCAATGCCGGAAAAGCAGCTTTAGGGGCATTGCAGCATTTTGCCGTAGCATCCGTTACCACGTTAGCAACAGATGATGTACAGGCTGAAAATTCATTGGAAACCATCAAAATCTATCCTAATCCGGCGCAAGATGTGCTTCATATTGAGCTTCCGAAGGATCACAAAGATTTCAAAGTAGAGATCAGTGATATGAATGGGCGATTGATTTTAAATGCAGAAAACGCAAAGAAAATGAATACCTCCGGACTGACCAACGGAACGTATATGGTGACTGTAAAATCTGATCAGAACAGCGTCACCCGAAAAATCATTATTGAAAAGTAGACCACACCCATCCAAAATATAAATTAATATGAAAAAACTAACACCCTTTTTATGCACTGCATTAGCGGTGGGGAGCCTCAGTGCCCAAACCCTCATCCAGACCTATAAAGACAGAGCCGATCTGGTCTCCCAAACCAACATTACCAACAATCTTCAGGAGTTCTCTAATTTTGGGATCAAGACCACCGGTTCTGTTAATAATGCCAATACTCTGGCATGGATCAAAAACAAGTATACTTCTTACGGATATTCTGCCAGTCAGATTGTAGAAAGTCCCTTTACTTTCGGGAGTACAAGTTCGAAGAATTTAGTGATTACCAAAACAGGAACACTTTATCCTGACAAATATGTGATTATCTGTGGGCATTATGATACCGTCACAGGCCCGGGTACCAGTGATAACGGCAGTGGAACTTCGGTGATCTTAGAAGTAGCAAGAATCTTAAAAAATGTTCCTACGGAATATTCCATCAAGTTTATTCATTTCTCCGGAGAGGAACAGGGGTTATATGGAAGTTCCCATTATGCTAATAACGTCGCGTTTCAAAACGGCGTGAAAAAGTTAGACATCAAGGTAGTATTCAATCTTGATCAGGTAGGCGGCAAGATAGGTAACGTGAATAACAAAATCATCTGTGAAAAAGATACGGGAGGACAGTCAGGAAACAATGCGGCTTCAAACACGATCACGCAGCAACTAGCGACGTGTACTACCCTGTACTCTCCTCTTCAGACCAGTATTTCCAATGCCTATTCCTCAGATTATATGCCTTTTGAACAGAAAGGATATGTGATCACAGGTTTTTATGAATACACCAGAAGTTATAATGAACACACAGTCAATGATACATTTGCCAACGTAGATCCGGTATATGTATTTAAAGTTGGAAAAGCAGCTGTGGGCGCTATGCAGCATTTTGCAACGGCATCCACTGTTGCACCCGCTCCTGCTGCTAAAGAAAAACAGGTAAAGTCATTAGAAGCTGTAAAAATATATCCCAATCCAGCGAAGGATGTTTTAACAATTGAGCTTCCGGATTCAACCACGAAAAACTTTACGGTTGAAATCGCCGATCTGTCCGGACAGTCTTTTTTAAAGGAAGAAAATCAGGCTCAGCTTAATATTTCACGTTTAGCAAAAGGAATTTATTTATGCACGATAAATGCGGAAGGCTCCAGCATTACCAGAAAAGTCATTATTGAAAAATAACTGTAACGCTTAAGTCCTGATTTTAATTCAGGACTTTTAGTCTTTAGATTCATCACCAATCACCACACCATAAAATAATTAACATGAAAAAAACAATTACTATTCTGTCGGTTTGTTTGGCAACATTCAGCGGTAAGGCTCAGACCTTTATTCAGGCTTATCAGGACAGAGCAAATCTGGTATCACAGACTAATATTACCACGAATTTACAGCAGTTTGCCAATCTGGGTATCAAAACCACCGGTTCCACTAATAATGCCAATGCATTAACCTGGCTTAAAAATAAGTACACTTCTTTCGGATATTCTGCCAGCCAAATCGTGGAAGACCCCTTCACTTTCGGAAGTACAAGTTCAAAGAACCTTGTGATTACCAAAACGGGAACACTATACCCTAACAAGTATGTCATTATTTGCGGGCATTTTGACAGTATTAATGGTCCCGGGGTAAATGACAACGGCAGCGGAACTTCCATTATCCTGGAGGCAGCAAGGATCTTAAGAAATATCCCTACCGACTATTCCATCAAGTTCATTCACTTCTCCGGAGAAGAACAGGGGCTTAGAGGCAGCACTCATTACGTTAATAATGTAGCTTATCAGAATGGCGTACGCGTACTGGATATCAAGTTAGTATTTAATCTTGACCAGGTAGGCGGAGTTATGGGGAACAATAACAATACGGTATACTGCGATCAGGATCAGGCCGGGCCAACGAGCAATAATGCCGCTGCCGCTGCAGTAACCCAGCAGCTCAGAAACTGTACCACACTCTACTCTCCTCTTCAAACAGCTGTAGATCCTGCAGAAGATACAGATTACATTCCTTTTGAAAGAAAAGGGGAAATCATTACCGGCTTTTTTGAAAGGATAAGAAGTACCTATCCGCATACCTCCAATGATACATTTGCGAATACGGATCCTGTCTATATTTTCAAAATAGGAAAAGCAACAGTCGGGGCTTTGCAGCATTTTGCAGTGGCCACGTCCGCGAGTTCGCTTGTTATGAGCACTAATGAGGCTGTTTCTAACAACTCCCTTGAAGAGGTTTCCATTTATCCTAATCCTTCTAAAGACATCATTAATATTGAACTTCCGCGCACGGCCGGTAAAGATTTCAGCTTTGAAATTACAGAACTGTCCGGAAAAGTACTTTTAAAAAAGAACAATGAAACGAAAGTCAATATTTCAGGACTGGCTGCCGGCGCTTACATTGGAGTCATTAAAGCTAATGGACAAACCGCTGTGAGAAAAATTTTGATTGAAAGATAAAGAAGGAAGTTATTGAAGTCCGGAAATAATTAATTTTCAAGATTTTATCATCAGACTTTAACGCGGCTTAGATTATATGGCAGGAAGAATTTCTTCCTGCTTTTTTCATTTATCCCTATTCTGAAGAATTTTCTCAATATCCTCCATAGAAAACCCTTTCGCCTTAAGAAGAATCAAAAAGTGATACAGTAAATCTGCGGCTTCATTTTTAAAAAGATCATCATTGTTGTCTTTAGCCTCAATAACGAGCTCTACAGCCTCTTCCCCTACTTTCTGGGCCATCTTATTGATTCCTCTCTGATACAGCAAATACGTGTATGAATCTTCGGCCTTACGGTCTATTCTATCACTTATTTTAGCTTCCAGTTCATATAGAAACCCTCTCGATTCTTTTTCTCCGAAACAACTGAAGCTTCCGGTGTGACAAACCGTATTTTTTGGGACTGCCTGAATTAAGATGGTATCCTGATCACAATCGATGCTTATGTTTTTTACGGTCAGGAAATTTCCGGATTCTTCACCTTTGGTCCAGAGCCTGTTTTTTGATCGGCTGAAAAAAGTGACAATCCCTTCTTTTTCTGTTTTTTCAAAAGCCTCTTCATTCATATAGCCCAGCATCAGTACCTGTTGGGTTCTGCCGTCCTGAATGATTACCGGAACCAGGCCGTTATCTTTATTGAAATCTATTTTCATCGCACAGGAATTTTTTGAATTTTTAATTGTTGTTTTAATTCTTGAATGGGTAATTCATTGAAGTGGAAAATACTGGCAGCCAATGCACCTGTAGCTTTTGTTTCATTAAATACTTTAACAAAGTCATTTGCATTTCCGGCCCCTCCGGAAGCAATAACAGGAACACTGACCGCCTCGGAAACCAGCTTTGTAATGCGGATATCAAATCCGTTTTTTGTCCCGTCACCGTCCATAGAGGTCAGAAGAATTTCACCGGCTCCTAAAGACACCGCATCTTTTGCCCACGCTACAGTATTTAAGTTTGTCGCTAGTTGTCCACCTCTCACATACACCAGATCCGATCCATTGTTCAGTCTCGTGTCAATAGCTACAACGATACACTGGCTTCCAAATTCTCTAGATAATTCTTCAATAAGTTTTGGATTCTTGACGGCAGAGGAATTGATGCTGATCTTGTCTGCACCGGCTTCCAAAAGTATTCTTACATCTTCAATGGAAGAAATCCCGCCTCCTACTGTAAACGGAATGCTCAGTTGTGCCGCAATATCCTTAACCAGTCCGGCAAATGTTTTCCGGCCTTCCACTGTTGCTGTAATATCCAGAAAAACCAATTCATCAGCACCTTCCTGCTCATATTTCACAGCGAGTTCAATAGGATCTCCCGCATTGCGTAAGCCTTCAAAATTGACGCCTTTTACCGTTGTCCCATCTTTGATATCCAGACATGGAATAATTCTTTTTTTAAGCATTTTCAATAAAGTCCTGAAGTTGTTGTAATGTTATTTTTCCCTCATAAATCGCCTTTCCGATAATTGTTCCCGAACATCCGATTTCTTTCATGCTGTATACGTCTTCTATGCACGAAATACCGCCACTAGCTGTAAGTTTTATCGCTTTTTTCGCCAGAATTTCTCTATACAGCTCTGTGGAAGGACCCTCCAGCATTCCATCTTTTGAAATATCCGTGCAAATGGTCTGAATGATTCCTTTCTCTTTGTAACCCAACAGAAAATCAATGATATCCAGATTGCTTTCCTCTTCCCATCCGGAAGTTTTTATCTTCCTGTTTTCACAGTCTGCCCCTAAAATAATTTTTTCACTGCCGTATTTTTGGATCATTTCAAAGCAAAATTCAGGATCCTGTACCGCAATACTTCCAAGCGTGATCTGTTTCGCTCCTGAATTAAAAGCCGTTTCTATATCATTTCCGGTTTTTAATCCGCCTCCAAAATCAATGTGAAGCGATGTTTCCCTGGCTATATTTTCCAATACTTTCTGATTGACAATATGTTTAGATCTTGCCCCATCCAGATCTACAAGATGCAGAAAATGAATTCCATAGCCTTCAAACTCTTTGGCTGTTTCTACAGGATCTTCGTTGTATATTTTTTTAGTTGAATAATCTCCCTTTGAAAGACGGACACATTTTCCGTCGATAATATCAATAGCTGGAATAATTTTCATCATTTACAGTTTTATAAATTGGTTTAATATCTTGCTGCCTGCCATTCCTGATTTCTCCGGGTGAAACTGTACCGCATAGAAATTATCCTTTTGCAGCGCTGCACTGAATGGGAGAATATAATCGCATATCGCAACCGTAGCATCTGCCAGTCCGCAGTAAAAACTGTGTACAAAATACACATCGTCAGTTTCTTCAATACCTGAAAACAAAGGACTTTTAAGTTCCGAAAGCGTGTTCCAGCCCATGTGGGGAACCAGATCTTTTGGTGGAAATCCTTTAACATCAACATCAAAAATTCCCATTCCTCTTACATTTCCTTCTTCATTATCTCCGCACATCAGCTGCATCCCAAGACAAATCCCGAGCACAGGCTGTTTCAAAGAAGGAATAAGAGTATCAAGGCCTTTTTCTTTTAACACCTTCATGGTAGAGGAAGCTTCTCCTACACCCGGAAAAATCACTTTATCTGCCTTCAGGATCAGTTCCGGATCATCCGTCACTATGGATTCAATGTTCAGCCGGGACAGTGCGTTCTGGACTGAACTAACGTTTCCTCCGTTGTATTTTATTAATGCAATCATCTATAAACTTCCTTTGGTTGATGGTAAATTATAACTGTTATCAGACTGGTTCACCGCCATCTTAACAGCTTTTGCAAATGCTTTGAAGACCGCTTCTATTTTGTGGTGCTCATTGCCACCTTCTGCCTTGATATTCAGATTGGAACGGGAAGAGTCTGTAAATGACTTAAAAAAGTGAACAAACATTTCTGTGGGAACGTCTCCTATCTTTTCCCTTTTGAAATCAAGATCCCAAACCAGCCACGGCCTGCCTCCGAAATCTATGGCAGCCTGAGCCAGACAATCATCCATAGGAAGCAGAAAACCATACCTCTCGATTCCTTTCTTATTTCCCAGGGCTTTTAAGAAGGCTTCTCCCAAAGCAATTCCTGTATCTTCAATCGTGTGGTGCTCGTCAACCTGAAGGTCTCCATTCACTTTAATTTTTAGATCTAAATTCCCGTGTCTGGCAATCTGATCCAGCATATGATCAAAAAAATGAAGCCCGGTTGAAATTTCAGAGACTCCTTTTCCATTAAGATCGATTTCAATATCAATCTCCGTTTCATTGGTTTTCCGATAGACTTTTACCTTTCTGGATTCCTGTTTTAAAAATGAATAAATACCCGACCAACTGTCTGTACTGAGCGTCGCCTCTTGATTAAAGCTTTCATTGAGAAATATAGATTTAGTTCCCAAATTTACAGCCAGTTGAACATCCGTACCTCGATCACCAATTACATATGAATTTTCAAGATCATAGCTTCCATAAATATATTTTGAGAGCATCCCGGTTCCAGGTTTTCTGGTAGGGAGATTTTCATGTTCAAAACTTCTATCGATCAGAATATCGCTGAAAACAATCCCTTCATTTTCGAAGGCTTTCAACATTTTTTCGTGAGGTTTTATAAAATCTTCAAAGGGAAAACTGTCAGTTCCCAAGCCATCCTGATTGGTCACCATCACCAGTTCGTAATCCATTTCCCTTACAATTTTCGCAAGGTTCTGAAAAACTCCGGGATAAAATTCCAGCTTCTCCAGAGCATCTACCTGAAAATCTTCCGGCGGTTCCACGATAAGTGTTCCATCACGGTCTATGAACAGTACTTTTTTCATGATGGTATTCCTTTTAAAACGTTAATTAATTTTTCATTTTCTTCACGGTTTCCTACATTAATTCTGATACAATCCGGAATGGCGGGTGCTCTCTGACTGGTCAGAACTTCTTCTTCAAGCATTTTCTCATAGACTTTTTTACCGTCTCTCATTTTAATCAGGAAGAAATTGGCATCCGTTGGAAATACTTTTTCAATGCATTCAATGATTTTAAACTGTTCTTCCAGCCAGGTTCTTTCCTGAAGTACATTTTCAACGTTTTCTTTAAGTCTGTTTTCATCTTCCAGAATATTCAGAATAAGCTCCTGGCTTAGAGAATTGACGTTATAAGGCGCTTTTACCGTATTGATAAAACGGATAATCTCTTCGGAGGCGTAAGCTGTCCCTACCCTTGCTCCCGCTGTTCCCCAGGCTTTTGAAAAAGTCTGAAGCACAATCAGATTGGGATACTTGTCCAGCAGTTCAATCCCTGATCTGTTTCCCGAAAATTCAATATACGCTTCATCGATAACAACAATCCCGTCAAAATTTTGAATGAAAAATTCAATGTCTTCTACACTGTTCCCGGTTGGATTATTTGGAGAGCACAGAAAGAAAATTTTAATATCTTTCTCTTGGGTGATCTTTAGAAAATCGTCTTTTATAATTTCAAAATTCTCATCCAGATCCAGCTTCAAAACTTCATTTTCATTCACTGTGGCGTAGAAACCGTACATTGCAAAAGAAGGATTCATCATCAGAATGGCGTCTTTTTTAGGTTCACAGAAGATTTTAATGATCAGGTCGATCAGTTCATCACTTCCGTTTCCTATGGCGATCTGTGCGGGTGAAAGACCTTTAAGGCCTGCTAATTTACTCTTAAGCTTTTTCTGAGACGAATCCGGGTATCTGTTGAACTCCCCGAACGGACATTCATTGGCATCCAGCAATACCGGAGCATTGAACTCATTGTGATCTCTGAAACTGATATAAGGCTGTAGTTTTACTATATTTTCTCTTACTAAACTGTTGGTATTGAATTCTTTCATTGTATTATTTTAATCTGATAGATACTGCATTTTTGTGGGCAATAAGACCTTCTGCCTCTGCCATAAGTTCGATGGTTTTTCCTATATTTTTAAGACCTTCCTTTGAAAGGTGCTGGAATGTGATTTTCTTCACAAAACTGTCCAAAGAAACCCCGCTGTAGTTCTTTGCATAAGCATTGGTGGGAAGCGTGTGATTGGTTCCGCTGGCATAATCGCCGGCACTTTCACAGGAGTAATTTCCGAGAAAAACGGACCCTGCATTGCTGACCATTGGAATATACTGCTCAAAATCTTCCAAAGCCAGAATAAGGTGTTCCGGAGCGTACAGATTGCTGAATTCCAAAGCTTCCCCGATAGATTCACTCAGGATAAAAAGACTGTGATCAAGAGCCTGTTGGGCCATTTCGTTTCTCGGAAGTATTTTGATCTGCTCTTCTACGGCTTTAATAGTTTTTTCTAAAATTTTAAAATCCGGAGTGATAAAAACTACCTGACTGTCGCTTCCGTGTTCTGCCTGGGAAAGGAGATCTGCCGCACAGAACTCAGGAACCGCTTTGCTGTCGGCAATCACCAGAACTTCGCTGGGACCTGCCGGCATATCCATAGCTACCCCAAAACGTTGTGCATATTCTTTAGCAGCAACCACAAACTGATTTCCCGGTCCGAAAATCTTATACACTTTTGGAATACTTTCTGTTCCTAACGTCATGGCAGCAATAGCCTGTGCGCCACCTGTTTTGAATATTTTAGTAATTCCACAGAGTTTCGCTGTGAAAAGAATAGCCGGATTAATATTCCCGTTGCTGTCAGGAGGAGTACAAAGAATAATCTCCTTACATCCCGCCAGGTTGGCAGGCACGGCTAGCATAAGTACAGTAGAAAATAAAGGGGCTGTTCCACCGGGAATATAGATCCCAACCTTTTCTACAGCACGGTTTTCTCTCCAGCAGGTTACGCCTTTTACCGTTTCAATTTTCTCTGTTTCCGTTATCTGAGCTGCATGGAATTTCGAGATATTTTCTTTGGCCTGTCTGATGGCATTCTTTAAACCTTCAGAAATTTCGTTTTCAGCACTCTCAACTTCAGCTTCTGATGCTAAAATTTCGGGCGTCACTGCCTTATCGAATTTTTTATTGAACTCAATGAGTGCATTATCACCGTTTTTTTCTACCGTTTCAAATATTTCCGTGATCAATCCTGAGATTTCCTCACGCTCCATTACCGGCCGTTGTACTAAGTCTGACCAGATTTTTCTTTCCGGATATCTGTATATTTTCATCATTAAATAACCATTTTATCAATTGGAATAATAAGAATGTCCTGAGCTCCGTTTTCTTTCAGTTCATCAATGACTTCCCAGAATCTTTCTTCATCAATCACCGAATGAATACTGCTCCATCCCTTTTCCGCCAACGGAATAACCGTAGGACTCTTCAGTACAGGAAGGACGGAGGCGATATCACTGATCTTGTCATCAGGAACATTCATCAGGATGTATTTTGAATTTTTGGCTCTTAAAACGGATTGTATGCGAAACAGGAATTTATTGAGAATACCTTCTTTTTCGGGATTGAGTACAGCTGTTTTTGCTAAAACTGCCTCCGATTTCAGAAGGGTCACCGTTTCTCTCAAACCATTTTTAAATAAGGTGCTTCCCGAGCTTACAATATCACAGATCCCATCTGCTAGGCCAATATTCGGGGCAATCTCAACGGAGCCTGAAATGATGTGAATGTCGGAAGTGATACCTTCCCGGTCAAGAAAATTTTTAAGGGTGTTTGGGTAAGAAGTAGCAATTTTTTTACCCTGAAAGAAGGAAAGATCATCCGTTTCCACTTCTTTGGGAACAGCCAGCGAAACCCTACATTTTGAGAATCCAAGCTTATCCACGATCTGGATGTTCTTTTGTTTTTCGGCTAAAAGATTTTCACCTACAATGGCGATATCTACCACTCCGTCTTCGAGGTATTGGGGAATGTCTGAATTTCTGAGATACATGATCTCCATGGGAAAGTTGTCTACAGAGACTTTCAGCTGGTCTTTTCCGTTGTTGACGAAGATCCCGCAGTCTTTGAGGAGCTGTAAAGATTCTTCGTAGAGCCGGCCGCTTTTCTGGATCGCAATTTTTAATTTACTCATTGTATTGTTTTGAGGTCTGAGTAAATGAAAACTGATCTGTTGGATATTTCCGGAAGAATTCGGAAACAAAAAAACCGTCTGTTTACTCAGACGGTTTTAATTATTTTTGATTTTAACACATGTTTATATCAACCAATTCCGTCTTAGCAGAGATGATGATAATAATGATGAAGTGTTAAAAAATTCGGTTTCATTGTTTTGAATTGTGGTACAAATGTAGGACTTATTTTTAAACTGCAAAATTTTTTTACAGAATTTTTTTGTAGAGATCCATCAGCTGAGCTGCAATGGGCTCGTCATTAAACTTCTGAACAAACGCAAAACTCTTTTCTGCACGGCGTTTTCTCTCGGATTCATTTTCCCATAAAAATTTTATTTTGGCTCCTATATCTTCATAACTTCCCGGGTCAACGTAAACGGAGTCTTCTCCTCCCGCTTCCGGAAGACAGCTGACGTTGCTGGTAATGACTGCCGTTTTTGAGAAAATCGCTTCTATAACAGGGATTCCGAAGCCTTCAAAAAAGCTCGGATAGACAAAAATATCAGCGAGTTTATAGATCACAGCCAGTTCATCCATGGAAACCCCTTCCAGAAAGAGTACCTGCTTTTCCGTTTTTTTTTTCCTGATGAATGCTTCTATTTTTTTATAATAATTCGTCTTTCTTCCAACGACAACCAACGGGATTTCTGTTCCGCTGATTCCTTTGACAATGTTTAAAAGATTCTTACGGTCTTCAATGGTTCCGACGTTTAAGATAAAACGTTCCGGAAGATTGAATTTCTCTTTGGTGAGCTGAATAAACTCGTAAGGCTGCTGTTCTTTAAAAGCTTTGTGGCAGCCCTGATAAATGACTTCAATTTTGTTTTCGGGAACTTTTAGATAGGTAATGATATCTCTTTTGGTCTGTTCCGAAATGGCGATGATTTTATCTGCGGAAACAGCCGCTTTTTTAAATTTCCAAAGGTGTATTTTCCTGTCAAAGAAGGAATAATACTGCGGATATCTCATGAAAATCAAGTCATGGATAGTCACTATTTTTTTGATGGGTTCTTTACCCCATTTCAATGGCAACTCTCCTGATAAACCGTGAAATATCTGTGCGCCATGTTTTTGGGCATCTTTGCCCATTTTAAGCTGTCGGGAAAGATTTCCTTTTGAAGTTTCCACAAAACGGACCTCAGGTCTTTCGAGGATGTCTTTTCCTCTTTCTGAACGGTTTTTGTTTAGCAGCAGGTATTCATTTTCAGGATAGTACTGAGAAAGAATCCTGACCAGGTCTCTTGAATAATTGCCCAATCCGGACGTATTATGAAAAAAACGTTTTGCGTCGAAGGCAATCTTCATATCCATGTTTTTAGTAAGATTTTTTAAGCGGTTTAAAGGTATAAATAAAATAAACCCCAAATGACTATTCAGGGTTTATTATATAAATTTTAAAAATCAATCTTTAAAATTTAGAGAAAACAGAGCTTACACAGCTACATTATTCTCTCTTAAAGCATCATTAAGAGATGTTTTTTTATCTGTTGATTCTTTTCTCTGACCGATGATCAATGCACAAGGAACCTGGTATTCTCCGGCAGGATACTGTTTGGTATAGCTTCCCGGGATTACTACTGAACGTGCAGGAACTCTTCCTTTGATTTCAATAGGCTGGTCACCTGTAACATCAATGATTTTTGTAGAAGCTGTCAATACTACATTCGCACCTAATACGGCTTCTTTTTCTACATGCACACCTTCTACCACTATACATCTTGAACCGATGAAACAGTCGTCCTCAATGATCACAGGAGCTGCCTGTAATGGCTCCAATACACCACCAATACCTACACCACCACTCAGGTGAACGTTTTTACCGATCTGCGCACAGCTTCCCACTGTAGCCCAAGTGTCTACCATAGTTCCAGAATCTACATAAGCTCCGATATTTACATAAGAAGGCATCAAAATAACACCTGAAGCTACGAAAGATCCTTCTCTGGCGATCGCATGCGGTACAACTCTCACTCCTTTTTCAGCATAATTTCTCTTCAAAGGAATTTTGTCATGAAATTCAAACGGACCTACTTCAATAGTTTCCATCTTCTGGATCGGGAAATACATTACTACGGCTTTCTTCACCCACTCATTCACCTGCCATCCGTTTTCCGTAGGCTGAGCAACACGAAGTTCTCCGGAATCCAATAAAGAAATAACCTCTCTTATCGCCTTCTGGCTGTCTTCGTTCTGTAATAAATCTCTATGATCCCAAATGTTTTCAATTGTTTGTTGTAACGACATGTTTCTTATTTGATTTTAGTATAAATTATGCCTGCAGCTTCCCACAGTTTTGAAGGTCAAAAGTACAAAAGATTGTTTTAGTATACAAGTTCCGAAACAAGTCTTATTTGGGAATTATTTTACGGTTCTTTCAAGTTGCATTATTCAAGAATAATGAACTCCATCGTCTTATCAACGTGTTTTTGCTCAACGATCCCTTTCGAATATTTAAGATTGGTAGCTGTATTATATTTTGTTAAATAAGCCACATTAATGTCAGAACTAAGTTCTTTGAGATCATCAGGAACGAGCGCTTTTATATTGAAAATCTCGTCTCCACATCTGATCTGCCCCTCCTGATCTTCCAAAAAAGTATTATACCAGCTCTTTTCTGCGAGGCCCCATGATCTGGCAAAAATTCTGTCCTTAACCGTCACCATCCATATTTCAAGAAAAGTGGTTCTGTCGGGTCCGGCTTTTATTTCAGTAAGATTGTGGCTGTTGATGTAATCCAGTGCTCTGTCTTTATTCATTGTTATTTTTTCACGAATGTAAAATGAATACAGGAGTTTAACCAATTTATTATTTGGTCTGAATGAAATATGATGCGGAATGCTGATTTTCTGATGTTTTCTTTTTCAGAGCATCATCTTATTGAGTGCTGTAACCAGACAGTCTTTATAGCTTTTTGCCACGGTAATTTTCTGATCCTGGAGAACAAGCTGGTTGTCTTCGAAATATTCGATATTCGTTAAATTGACAATATAGGAATTGTGAATCCTCATGAATTCATCCGGAAGACTTTCAATCAAATCTTTAAGGGCTTTGTAGTAAATGTATTTTTTATTGGATGTGGTATTGATTTCCACATAATTTCCCAAACCTTTGATAATGGTAATATCTTTAAAGAACAATTTTACCAGTTTTTTATCTGTTTTAATAAACGCAAAGGTCCGGTTCTCCATATTAATGATCAGTTTAAATAACATCCTATAAAACTCTCTGGGCGTGCAGATAAGCTTTGTTCCAGTATTTTTCGTTCAATGAAGAAATCATGACTCCTTTTGAGGTGGAAGCGTGGATGAATCTTACTTCTCCATCAGCACCAATATCATGAACGATTCCCACATGAGAAACCCTGCTGCCTCCGGCTGTCGCAAAAAACAACAAATCTCCAGGTTTCACTTCTTTGATATCGATTTTCATTCCTGCACCTGCCTGATCTGAAGATCTGCGTGGCAGTGAAAAATCATTTTCTTCAAAAACTTTTACAGTAAATCCGGAGCAGTCAAAACCTGAAGAGGTATTTCCACCGAATTTGTATGGTGTTCCGATGTATTTTTCAGCATCTTTCAGAATATCGCTGACGGATCTGGAGATCTTTCCATCAAATTTAGAATCCAGTTTTCTCAGATTTTCAGCTTTCGCAACGGTTTTGGTTCCTGCATTTTTTTTGGAAGATACATTTTTCGAAGATCCACAGGAAACAACAATGGCAGAGGCAATCAGCAGAACAGAAATCTGCTTTATTCTTAAGTTTTTTTCAAATAATCCCGGTTTCATAGTCATCTGATTTTAAATGAAGTAACTAATTATGTACAAATATACATTTTATATTTAAATTATAAAATAACTATACTACAACTATATGATAAATATATGTTAAAATTTTAATTTCTCTTATTTATTAGTATATTTGAATTCAATTTTGCAATATGGCAACCTACGAAAGTTTAATAAAAATCAACGGGAGTATAGGCGATCTGGTTTTTTACAACCTGAACGGGAAAAATGTAGTGCGGAAAAAAAGTGGATTTAATAAAGATGCCTTCAAAAAAAGTCCTTCTTATGAGAAAGTAAGGCAGAACAGCTCTGAATTCGGGCATTGTTCCAAAGCTGGAAAAACGATACGAAGCTGCATTGAAAGCTATACGAAAGAAGCGGGAGATCCTCTACTCTATCAGAAATTCGCCAAGTTAATGACTCTTATTAAAGATCTTGATACGGTTTCAGAACGGGGAAGAAGAACGGTACAGAATGGACTTTTGAAGGAAGAAGGATTAAAATTGCTGAAAGGATTCCGGTTTGGAGAAAAAGAAAATATTCATCCGGAAGTTTATGTTTCTGAGGAAAAAGACCACAGAGTTCTACATTGGGGAAATCAAATTTCAGGAAATGAAATGATGATTATCACGATACAACCTGATTTTGATGCTTATGCTGCGGAGTATTTTGAAGAGAAGGTTTTTGTGAAGCAAAAGAGAGAGATTTATTTTGAAAAACATTTTTCAGAGGCAACGCTCCTGCTCTACTTTTTAGTAATCCGAAATAAGGAAGAAATTATTCAGATGGGGTTTGTTGGGATGTAGAGACTAAGACTGAGGTTAAGGTTAAGGTTAAGGTTAAGGTTAAGGTTAAGGTTAAGGTTAAGGTTAAGGAAGTTCACAATTTTAATTTAATGACCCCGAATCAGTACAAATAAAAAAGCCTGCAGAGTGATCTGCAGGCTTTCTGTTTTATTTCTTGTCTCCTGTCCAGGTACCGGATCTTGCCGGTGTAGGAACAGCGTTTGACCAGCTTCCGTTTCCTTTTTTCTCTCTTGAAAGGGTTCCTTTGAATTCTCCATCTGAAGGAAGCCCGATTACAGCGGTAAGATCGCCGGTTTCAGTTAAGTGTCCGGAAATATTATAATTTTCATCATTTACTGTAGAATGCATGGTTCCGGTTACTTTTCCATCGCTGGCTACCACAAGGTTCCAGGTTCCATCATCGCTTCCCGTATACTTTCCTGCCCACGTTCCTATATAATCATAAATGGTGTCGTCATCAGAACTGCATCCGATAAATAAAAAAGCTGTAAAAAGAAGTAAAAAAAGTTTCTTCATAGTTTCTAATAGTTTTATAACCTAATCAAATTTATTATTATCTGTTTAAATTCCGTTCCTGAAACAGAGAACTGAATTAATATTCATTTTTTTCCGCCTTGTTCCGTGCAAATCTACTAATTTTTTTATTCAGATTATCTGAATTTTAATCAGCTGTTTATATTTTTATGAATTCGGCTCATATTTTGGCTAAAATACGATTATTTCCCAAATGGAAAGAAGCAATTACACGGCAACTTTTCAAAAATATATGCCAATATCGACATTGGTAATATTTCAATATAATACGTTTATTTTATATAAATTTTCCATGATAAATTATTTTTATCCTAATATTTGTAATTTAAATGAAATTTGTTTTCGTGGTAGCAAATATTTCTTAATTTAGTGAAAAATCTAAAAAATCATTAAAACCCAATAATTAACATGAAAACAAGAATAATCTTTTTTGTTGCAGTCGCTTTTTTCAGCAGCTTGAAATCTCAGGTAGGGATTAATACAGAAACGCCTTCCCATACTTTGGATGTAAACGGATTGGTAAGAGTGAGAGGTCTGGCCAACGCTGAGAATAAAATTGTGGCCGCCAATGCACAGGGCGTTTTAACCCTTCTCTCTCCTGAAGAAATTTTTTCTCCAAAAGCATTACTGAATACTTCTACATCAGCTGCGGAACAAAGACTGACGATATATGAAGGACAGTGTTTTCAGCCTACTGATAACGCTTCTTCCTGTACAGTGAGAGTAAATCATTACAGTTCATGTGTTGGTTTTACCCGTGCGGTAGATACCCAGATTGTGATAGGACAAACTATCAACACGGGTAACGGACAATTTTTAGGAACATGGGCACCCAGATTTATTGATCACAAAGGTTATTTAGGAGGCATAACAGCCGCTGAGCAGATTGCTCCCGACTATCCAAGAATCTCCTATCCTACTGCCAATTCTTCCAACTATTTGGGAAGCGGCAGTTTCTCAGGTCAATGTAATGCTGATCTTGTAACGACGATTAACCAGACCACCGGTGATGTTAAGATAGAATCTGTAAAGAGAAGTATGTTTGCCCACCTGGTATACCTTCTATCCATTTCGCGCTCAAGAAGTAACTAGAAACCAATCTTTTTCAAATATAAGGATAGCTGCATTGTTATGATGCAGCTATTTTTTTCAGGAACATAAGGTTTTCAGTGATTTAATCACAAAATCTTATGCCTTTCTTTATATTTGGATACTGATTAATAAGTTCTGTAACATTCTAAAAGGTAATACCATGAAAATAGTAAAGGCTGCTGAGGCATTTGACAAATCGGCAAAAATCTATCAGGATAAATTTATGGATGTAAGTTTGTTTGCAGATACATTTAATTTTTTCTGTGATCATATAGAAGCCGATGATGCCGAGATTTTGGATATTGCCTGCGGTCCGGGAAATATCACAAAGTATATCCTGGACAGAAAACCTGATTATAAAGTTTTGGGAATCGACCTGTCACCAAAGATGCTGGATCTCGCTCAGGCTAATAATCCTGTGCGTCATTTCAACTTATGGATTGCCGGGACATCGCGCAGATTGAAAAACAATTTGACGGAATCATCTGTGGTTTTTGCCTGCCCTATCTTGTTCGTGAAGAAGCGCTTGATCTCATCGCTCAGGTATCCAAATTGTTAAAACCAGGAGGCGTATTTTATCTGAGCACGATGGAAGATGACTATACAAAATCCAGATTTCAGACCTCCAGTACCGGTGATCAGGTGTATGTGAACTATCACCAGGAGGATTATTTAACGGAAGCCTTTGAGGTGCATCATTTTGAGGTGATCAATTTACAACGCATTACTTCTTGTGATAAAGATGATGTCGTGATCACAGATCTGGTATTAACCGGAAAACTGATTTAAATATGAATCATCAAACCTTTTCCATTGAATACAATCTGGTGATATTTTTAAATGGGAAATCGTAAGTTCTATGAAAAAATTTATACATATTACTGTACTCGGCAAATTTATATTTGTAGACAATTTCTTTGACCATCAGATTTGAAAACATCAAATCATCCACAACATCTATCATCTTAAGCTTAATGGTAAAATCGTAAAAGGTAGTCCCAAAGTACTGCCTGCAATCTTTTTGAAACTGCAGATAGCTTAGGTTGTTTATTTTGCTTAAATCCCTGATGTGAACGGACGGATCTGCCTTAAATTTCAGAAGGATATCGTCCAGATAATTTAAAGTGTGATCGGAAAAATTCATCTGCCGCACATCCATTCTGAATTCATGAAAAAAACTTTGGGCTGTCTGTGTAGAATGATCAATGACACAAAGCCCGAACAGAGCTGAAAAATCTGAAAAACCCCTAAAATATTTCAGGTGCAGCGGTACAACACTATATCCGGAACCCAAAGGCTGATCAGATGCAGATTTTATCATCTCATGAAGATAAGACCGGGTCTCCGTGTCTAATTGTTCACCACAGAATATTTCACCCTCATCCTGATGATGAACCTGTATTTCCCTTACGGTATATAAATAATCACCGGGCACAATTTCAAGAGCCTTGAATAGGGCAATATAGGTATCCATTACCAACTGAGTGTAATCAGTAATCTGTTTTTCAGGTAAATTTTCCGGGTTTTTATGATTGGATAAAAATTCAGACAATAATTGTACAGCCCTATTCATTCTTCGCTCAATCAGAGAAAGAAGTCTGACATTCATAATTGATTGTTTTCATAGTTAGGTTTATTTCTTTACATTAAATCACTTAATAGCGACTAATATATATTAAAAATATGTTAAATTCAAATATATTTTAAAAGAAAAGTAATTATTTTTTTTTATTTCCTTCATAAAGGATTCTCCTCCAGCATTAAAAATATTCCGGTTTCGATTTTCAGTCAGAGTATGGTAATCGTTTTTCATTTCCGACAAGATCAATCATTGACATTTTTTTTATTTCAAGCCGATCTCAATAAAACAAAATCACCACGAAGTGATATTAAAAACTTTAGAGGTAAATAAAAATAAATTTTACTTCAATTTTAACTTATTGATAATTAATAAATTATACTATTAACCCTAAATAAAAATTATTTTTTATTTGAAAATTTAAAAAATATTATTTCCTTAGTCGGAGAAAAAACTAGAAATGACCAACACAAAACTTCTGCTTACGGCACTTGCCTTCGGTATGCTATCCGGCACGGTAACTGCGCAACAATTTACACTGAGCGGAAGTGTAATGAATGGTTTTCATGAACAGCTCCGAAATACGGATTTACTGTTAAAGAATAAACGAAATCAAAGTATCATCAATGCACAGACTGATACTTCTGGTAAATTTAAAATACGCTTAGATAAAGGAGCCTACACCCTTTTGATTACTCAGTTAGGAAAAAAGTATTACGAAAAGTCAATTGAGCTGAACGGGGATCTTGATTTGGGTATCATTACCATCAACAATGACATTTTACTGGAAGGTGTGGTGCTCAACGGACAGAAACAACTTATTGAAAGAAAAACAGACCGTCTCATCTTTAATGTTGAAAAATCTGCGTTTGCCACTGGTGGAAACGGACTGGACGCCATCACTGTAACCCCTGGCCTTCAGGTAACCAATGAAACCATCACCATGCTCGGAAAAAGCGGAATGGGAGTAATGATCGACGGAAGAATCATGAATATGACAGGAGATGCGCTCATAAGTTATTTAAAAAGTATTCCCAGCAGCGACATTAAAAGTATTGAAGTCATCACCAATCCCCCATCCAAATACAGTGCTGAAGGTAACAGCGGATTGGTTAATATCATTTTAAAAAAATCAAGGACGGATAATTGGTCGTCCACACTTACAACCAGTTACCAGCAGGGAAAATATGCACAGCAGTCTTCCTCGGCCAATCTTAATTATAAAAAGAACAAGCTTTCTTTATTTTCAAACTTGAATTACAGCTATGGAAAGTATTATGGGCAGGAAGAACTGGAGATAAAATATCCTGAAACCTACTGGCATTCTGACAAGCAGTATCAATATAAAATAAATGCTCTGTCCGGACGAATTGCTCTTGATTATGATATCTCAAAGCATCTTCAGATCGGTGCCATGTACAACGGAAGCCTCAGCCAGCCTATTACGGAAGACTTTGATTCATCTCTGGAAAAAAAGCCTGCTGCAACCAACCGGTATTATACTGTGGGCAGAACGGCGAGAAAAAGGCAGTTGCACACCGTCAATTTTCATACGGTGTACAAAATAGACTCTTTAGGAAAACAGCTGAATGCAGATTTTGATTTTTTCACTTATAAAGACAACAGTGACCGAAATTTTAATCTATACTCAAATAATAATGCAAGTGTTGAGGGCAGAAATCAAAACAATGCTTTTCAAGATATAGAGAACTACTCTGTAAATCTTGATATGGATCATCCGCTAAAATTCATCAAACTGAACTACGGCACAAGATTTTCTTTTTCGAAAACAGTTAATGATCTTTATTCAGATCTGCAGCAGGTAGGTTTTGTACAGCAGGATCGTTTTACGTATCAGGAAAATACACAGGCTCTTTTCTTTTCCGGTGAAAAGGAAATGGGCAGAAAAAAGAACTGGTCTGCCAAAGTAGGCCTGAGAATTGAAAATACGCAACTGGAATCTGAAAATGTTTTTATTCAGAATAAAAATAATACCGACTATCTGAAGTTTTTTCCAACAGCATACCTTCAGTATAAACCCACTGAGAATAATACCATTTCACTGGATTACGGTAAGAGGATTTCCAGACCCTCATTTACCAATCTGAATCCTTTCCGGATCTACGGCAGTCCGTTTAGCTATTGGGAGGGGAATCCATCATTAATGCCGTCCTACACGCACAATATTGAACTGAACTATATCTATAAAGACTATCTGCAAAGTGTTTTATATTATGAAAAGATTGACGATATGTTTGGGGGTATTGTGTTATTAAATAATGACAATGTTACCCAGCGCATCACGCAGCTTAATTATGCAGAGGGACAGACTTATGGACTCAGACAAACCTACGTCTATAAAAAAAAGAAATGGCTGGAAAGTTATATCACAGGGTATCTGGGGTATCAAAAAGCAAAATCAAACATCTATCCTTTAACTCCGAAGGAAATGGAAGGATTTTTCAGCATGATCTCTATTTCCGGAAACTTTTTAATCAGTAAAACTATCAGTACAGGCTTTAATTTACTGCATAGATTCCCTAATAAATCTATAGATCTGGTTGAAAATAAGACCAATACTCTTTTAGATTTTTATTTTAAAGCTAAACTTTGGAATAAGCTCGGACTTGTATTATCTATTAATAATATACTTAAAGAATATCAATTTAATTCTACCTCTGAACGAAGCGGCAATACCACTTATACAAACGGATATTACGATTCAAGATATTTCAGATTATCGCTCAACTATTCCTTTGGAGGGCAGCTCAATGTCAATCAGAGAAGCTTCAGAAATCAGGAAGAGCGAAGTAGAACCAACTGATTTGTCATTCATCAGTGTAATGGCCATACCCTGAATGAATTATAAATATGCTTGCAAGCAAAGTCCAATAAACGGTTAATGACTTTAAATATTTACCGCATACTAATTACAAATATTATTATCATGAAATCAACAAACGAAAACAAATTTGACATTGCAAAATTTACTCAGGAAAACGAAACAGCAAAAGGAGGCTTCTCAAAAGCATTAGGAGGTACTAATGCAGGATTTGCCAATGCCGGAACAAACCTTGGAAACTGCCCCGTAACAAACAGTGGAAACTGCGTAGCAGGATGTGGCGGAACTACTCAGCCAACTCATCCGACGCTTCCAACTACAACTTTATAGTAAGTAATACTTTCTGTAGACTAAAGGGCATTAGTGCCCTTTAGTTTTTAATCAAAAAAAACTAACTCACTATGAAATACAGCCAATTCAACTCAATTGTACCGTTCAATAATCAGTACGCCCTGTTCAATTCCTTTGAGAAAAAAGTTATTCTTTTAGAGCCTGAACTTAAGGAACTTCTGGAAGCAGGAAAAAGAGACGGCATCGATGAACTTTCTGAAATACATCCTGATTTCTACGATTATCTGAAAGAAGAGTATTTTCTTATCGATGAACATATTAATGAAGTTCAAAAGGTGAAGGAGGTATCAAAAAAAATTGACAACAATCCCAATATGTTTTTTTTGATTGTAAATCCTACCATGAATTGTAATTTCAAATGCTGGTATTGCTATGAAACCCATATTAAAAAATCAAGGTTAGAGGAAACCGTACTGGACTCTGTCAATAAATTTATCACAAAAACAGTTTCCCAGGAATCTATCAAGGACTTTACCCTGTCTTTTTTTGGTGGTGAGCCTCTGTTATATTTTAACAGGAACGTAACCCCAATGATTGATCATCTTGTACAGGAATGCAGAAAATATGATACCACGTTCAATATTGCATTTACTACCAACGGATATCTTCTGAATGATGAATTCATCAACTATTTTGTTGACAGAAACCTTGAAGCGGGCCTTCAAATCACATTTGACGGTTACGGCGAAGAACATGATAAAGTACGCTTTGTGAATAAGACCAGAGGCAGTTACCATGAGATTGTGAGCAATATCAAAAACCTTCTCAAATATGATAACTTTTTCGTTCGTGCAAGAATTAATTATACCCACGAAAACATCCACAACTGCTTTAAAATCGTTGATGAGTTTTCTTACTTAACTGAAGAAGAGAAAAAAAGAAAATTGCTTTTCGACTTTCACAGAGTCTGGCAGGATGATGAAACTGATAATACCAATGTAGTCGCAGATGAGAATGCCGAAAAAATGCAAACCAAAGGATTTAATACCAAAGTGATGTACTCCATCAACAATGTTCAGGATCCTTGTTATGCTGACAAAAGAAACAGCGCAACCATCAATTATAATGGTGATTTATATAAATGTACCGCCAGAGATTTCCTGTCTAAAAACAGAGTCGGATATCTTACTCAGGACGGAGATCTTGTTTGGGAAAACAATCATCTTGAGCGCCGGATGGAGGCTAAATTTAAAAATAAGCCATGCCTGCAATGCAGATTATTGCCATTATGCAACGGCGGATGCAGCCAACATGCAGTAGAACACCAGGAAATAGGTGACGAATACTGTATTTACAATGGCGACGAAAACGAAAAAGATAAAGTAGTACTCAGTAAAATAGAAGAAATAGTGAATGCGTTGGCCTAGAAATAAATTTGCATTTTACCATCAGCTGCAAAGCACAGATTGCGCAGCAGCATGTCTTGCCATGATTCTTAGTTATCATGGTAAAAAAAAATATTCCTTTTCTTTTGTAAAATCTTTATTTGAATTTACACGCATCGGGGTTTCCGTGGATGATCTGGTGGCCGCTTCAAACAAAGCCGGCCTAAACTCCACTCCCGTACAAGTAACTATTTCTAATTTAAAGGAAATTCCGCTGCCCGTTATCTTATTCTGGAAACAGGATCACTTTGTGGTACTTGAAAATATTACAGAGAAAAACAATCAAAGTACTTACTTTCTGGCAGATCCGGCCTACGGAAGAATTAAGCTGGATGAAGAAGGCTTCTCCAATGAATGGCGCGGAACCGGAGAAAAAGGCATCCTGATTTATTCTGAAAAAAATCCGGACTGGGAAGGAAAACTCCCGGTAGACCAACCTGAAAGCTTTTTAAAATCCGGGTTTTTCCAGGAAGCAATTAACTATATCAAAGCCCGTAAAGGAAGCTATCTTCTGGCCATCCTTTTAATCATTGTGGGATTGGTGATCAACAGCTGTATTCCTTTTGTTTTTAAAAATATTATTGATGAAGGTATACTTCAGAAAAACTCCAACCTTATTCTTTTATTGCTGGCATCACAGCTCGTGCTCTTTATTTCAAGCTTTCTAAGTGATTTTTTCAGTAACCTTTTACTGACTAAAATCAATTTTAATTTAAGTATTTCACTTAAAAGCAATCTCCTGAAAAAACTGATGAATCTACCTATCCGGTATTTTGACACAAGATTAAATACGGAAACCCTTCAGCGGATCAATGACCAGCAGAAAATCCAGAACTATGTTACGTGGAAAGGTGTTGACTTTCTAATCAGTATCCTGAACATTTTATTATTTGGAGGGATCCTGTTTTATTTCAGTCAGTGGGTATTTATTGTTTATCTGATCCTATCTGTCATGAGCGTTGCATGGATCTTTCTGTTTCTTAAAAAACGGGCCATTCTTGAATATGCTTTATTTCTGAGACAATCTGAAAACAGCAACCATATTTATGAATTCATCATGAATATGCCGGAGATAAAAGTAAATAACGCTCAAAATTTTTCGATCAATAAAATCCTGGCAATCCAGCAGAAACTTAATTTCATAGAATTGAACTCCCTGTTTCTGAATATGTACCAGCTGGTAGGTGTGAATTTTTTATCCAAACTTAAAGAGATCACAGCTATCGGTATTTGTGCGATTCTGATCATGGATGGGAAAATGAGTTTAGGCGTTTTGATGAGTATTTCCTATGTGATCGGGCAGCTCTCTTCTCCTATCAACAGACTTGTGAGTCTGGTCAAGGATACCCAGGATGCCGAAATTGCCTCTAAAAGAATCGGTGAAATTTATAATGAACAGGAGGAAAACGTAGCCAGAACCGTGAATCTTACGACACAGATTAATACACTTTCTATCAATAATATTTCTTTCAAATATGCCGGGAATTTCAATCCTTTTGTTTTAAATGATATCAATTTCAAAGTTCTTCCCAACAAAGTTACAGCCATCGTAGGTTCCAGTGGAAGCGGTAAAACCACCTTGCTTAAAATATTACTGGCCTACTACCCTGTCACCTCCGGAAAAGTATTGTTGAACGGAATGAATCTTAATGATATCTATGCAGATCAATGGCGGAAAAGATGTGGTATTGTTCTTCAGGACGGACATATATTCAGTGGTACGCTCGCTGAAAACATTGCTTTCACTGAAGATAAAATTGATCCTGACCGACTAGCCGAAGCAGCACGAATTGCATGTATTGATTCGTTTATAGAATCACTTCCCATGGGTTACAATACCAAAGTCGGAAATATTGGGATTCAGTTAAGCGGCGGGCAGAAACAGCGTATTTTGATTGCCAGAGCAGTATATAAAGATCCCGAATTTTTATTTTTGGACGAAGCTACTTCAGCACTCGATGCTGAAAACGAAAAGCAGATTTACAATAATCTTCAGTCTTTTTTTGAAGGAAGAACCGTTGTTGTTATAGCACACCGGCTGTCAACCGTCAAGAATGCAGACCAGATCATCGTTCTGAAAAACGGAAAGATTGCAGAAGTAGGCAATCATTATAAACTGGTGGATACAAAAAATGAATATTTTAATCTCGTCAGAAATCAACTGGAACTGGGTAATTAGACCTAATGAATATTTCTATCCCACAAAATAATACAATAAAGCCCGTGATTTTTATAATGACGGGCTTTATTCAACAAATCTCTTCGAGTAGCTACATTGAAATGCTACTTGATAAGAAATCTGAACTTATTAATATTTTTAAGCGCAATCCCGGTTCCACGAACAACAGCCCTCAACGGATCTTCTGCCACACAAACCGGCAATCCCGTTTTCAGGTGAATCCTGTCTGCCAGACCATTCAGTAATGCGCCTCCTCCGGCAAGGAAAATACCCGTTTTATAGATATCCGATGCCAATTCCGGCGGCGTAATGGCAAGCGTTTCCATGATCGCATCTTCTATTCTCATTATAGATTTATCAATGGCTTTGAACACTTCCTTGTAGCTGACCATAATTTCTTTTGGCTTACCCGTGATCAGGTCTCTACCCTGTACGGGGATATCTTCAAGAGGAAAATCAAGTTCTTCCAGTGCCGAACCTATTTCAATTTTTATTCTTTCCGCCGTTCTTTCCCCGATATCCAGATTATACTGGGATCTGATAAAGTAGGCAATATCATTGGTGAAAACATCGCCTGCAATTTTCAACGATCTGTCGCAGACAATTCCCCCCAGCGCAATGACGGCAATTTCAGTAGTTCCTCCACCTATATCAACAATCATGTTTCCTTCAGGATTTTCAACATCGATACCGGCTCCGATAGCAGCAGCCATAGGTTCATAGATCAGTTTTACTTCCTTCGCATTTACCTTCAATGCCGAGTCTTTAACCGCTCTTTTCTCTACTTCCGTAATCCCTGAAGGAATACAGATGACAATTCTAAGAGCCGGCTGCATAAACTTTCCTCCAATATCCGGAATCTGCTTAATAAATTCCTTAATCATATGTTCAGATGCATGAAAATCTGCGATAACCCCGTCTTTTAAAGGACGTATCGTTTTAATATTTTCGTGGGTTTTCCCCTGCATAAGCTTCGCCTGTGTCCCTACTGCAATAGGTTTTCCTGTTGTCCGATCAATAGCAACAATAGAGGGTTCGTCTATGACAATCTTATTGTTGTATATGATCAGGGTATTAGCAGTTCCAAGATCAATCGCAATCTCCCGTGTAAACATATCAAACAATCCCATATTCCATTATTTTATTGACCGCAAAAGTACGCTATTACTGAGGATATCGGTGGCCGCAGAAATTATAATTAGAGTTAAACTTAAGTTAAAGTATAGGCAAAGGATGATGAATGCTGAATTTTTCTATCGCAAAGAATCTCTATCTTTTTATGCTTAATCAATTTTTAAGTTAATATATTACCCACATGAAGCGAATGTAAAGTTGTATGAAAATCTTTGAATTTCTACGGGTTGAACCTCTTACTATTTATCCATTAATCGATTGCATCTTTCCTGCATGAATTCCTGTAAGCCTGTAAACTGACTCCATGGGTTGGCTGTAGCGGATTCGGGGAGCTGTCAGTAAATCCTATGCAAAATAAATCCCCTGTACTATCAGAGTATTACAGGGGTGCAATTTAATATTAAAAAAAAACAGGTCTTTTGACTTAAACCAAATAAAACTCTTTAAGTTTTTCCTCACATAGTTCTTTTACAACTTCTATCCACCGGTCTTCATCATTCAGACAGGGAATATAGTGGAAGTTCTCTCCTCCCGCATGCAAAAACTGCTCTTTTCCTTCTACTGAAATTTCTTCCAGGGTTTCAAGGCAGTCTGACACAAAAGCTGGACAAACGATAGCGAGGTTTTTGACGCCTTTAGCGGGAATTGTTTCTAAAGTTTCGTCTGTATAAGGTTCCATCCATTTATCCTTCCCCAGCCTGGACTGGAAAGAAACGATTGTTTTTTCTCTCGGCAGTCCGAGCTTTTCAATCACTTTTTTAGTGGTATCAAAACATTGGTGGCGGTAGCAAAACTGATGGCTCGGATTGGTTTCTCTTGAGCAGCAGTCATTGAGATTACAGGTCTTGGTAGGGTCTGTTTTGAAAATATGCCTTTCGGGAACGCCGTGATAGGAAAACTGCAAAGCATCAAAATTTTCAGGAAGCTTCTCTCTGATGCTTTCCGCCAGGCAATTGATGTAAATATCCCTATTATAAAACGGCTGGATATAATTGATCTTCACCTCCGGAAATTTCTTTTTTCTTACTTCTTCCGCTTTTTCTATGACAGATTCCGTTGTACTCATCGCATATTGCGGATACAGTGGGAACAGTACGATTTCGGAGACGCCTTGATCCACCAGTTTCCGGATTCCGTTTTCAATGCTGGGCTGAGCATATCTCATCCCTATTTCCACAGGAATATCTACAATTTTCTGAAGTTTTTCCTGCACTTTTTCAGTGATCACAATAAGCGGAGAACCTTTATCCGTCCAAACCGTTTTATAGGCTTCCGCAGATTTTGCAGGTCTCGTATTGAGAATAATACCCTGAACAAGAAGGGCACGGAAAATCCAGCGATAATCTATCACCCTCTCATCCATCAGGAATTCGTCAAGATATTCCCTTACATCCTTTACCGCTGTGGATCTTGGCGACCCAAGATTTACCAATAAAATTCCTTTTTTAGCCAATGTTCTTTATTTTAGTTATGAATCATTTATAATATCCGGTCAAATACCTAAGCCAATGCTTTTTTATACGTCTCTAATGCTCTCTCCCTGGCGAATTTGTGTTCAACCAATGGTTTTTGATCATAAGATTCGGGAAGCCATTTTCTTATATATTTCAAATCTCTGTCAAACTTTTTAGTCTGTTCTTCAGGATTAAATATTCTGAAATAAGGTGCTGCATCACACCCACAGCCTGCCGCCCACTGCCAGTTTCCATTGTTCGCGGAAAGGTCATAATCAAGCAGTTTTGTGGCAAAGTAAGCTTCTCCCCACCTCCAGTCGATCAGAAGATGTTTGGTAAGGAAGCTTGCCGTGATCATCCGCACTCTATTATGCATAAAACCGGTTGCATTAAGTTCCTTCATTCCTGCATCTACAATGGGATATCCTGTTTTACCTTCGCACCACGCTCTGAATTCCTCTTCATTATTTCTCCACGGAATGTCTTCATATTTTTTCTTAAAACAATGGTTCACGACGTGAGGAAAATGAAACAGAATCTGCATGAAGAATTCTCTCCAGATCAGTTCATTAAGCCATGTTTCGCTATGATCAAGAGCAAATTTTACACACTTCCTCACAGAAATAGTTCCGAAACGCAGAGCTATTCCAAGGTGTGTGGTATGATCCATCGCCGGAAAATCTCTGTATTGCTGATAAGATGCTATAATTTTTTTGTCAAGAGAAGGTTTTATAAATTCTATTTCGGTCTTTTTAAAACCAATATTCTCAAGACTAAGAATGTCATTATGTTCTTTTAATAGGGCGAATTGGCGGAAATCAGCTGAAAAAGCTTCAATACTCCCAACATTTTCTTTCCACTTTTTTGAATAAGGCGTAAAGACGGTATAAGGAGACTGATCACTTTTAAGAATATCACTTTTTTCGAATATTACCTGATCCTTAAAGTCCAAAAATTTGATCCCGCTTTTCCCAAGGAAATCTGATATTTCCCGATCTCTTTTTATGGCCTGCGGCTCATAATCCGTGTTGCAGAACACTGTGTCAATCTCAAATTCTTTGATGAGTTTTTTGAATATATCAATTGGTTTTCCATGATAGGTTTTCAAGCCGCTTTTACAATCTTTCAGTTCTTTATTGATATTCTCTAAAGCCTGCCGGATATAATCCACCCTTTTATCAGACTTGTCTTCGAGATGGTCCAGAATTTCAGAATCAAATATAAAAACCGGGATCACTTTCAAGCCGGAATGAAGAGCATGATGCAGACCGGCATTATCTTCCAACCTTAAATCCCTTCTGAACCAGAACACATTAATTTTGCTCATTTTCTAAGTTTTTGAAAGCCCCAATCAGTTTTTTTCAAATGAATATTCGTCAAATACCGTCCTGATCAAGTCCTTACTGTCAATATTCCTACAGAAAATGGGATAGTGAAAACGATCCAGCTTGTTAAGAATCCTGATAAGCTCCATTTTATCCTGATAGGTAAGATTTCCTGCCACGATATCCGTAGCATTCCGGATCTTATCCATCTGCTGATCCAGAGCTTCAAGCCCGGCCGGAGTAATGGTAATCACTTTATTCCTTTTATCAATATCAGAATCTGCCTGCTCTATCCAGCCCTGCTTCAGTAATCTAGCGATAATGAGCATTCCTACGGGTTTATCCTGAATATTCTTTTTGATAAGCTCCATTTTGGTCATTTTACCGAAAGCTTTTAAGTTGATCAGATAAATAAAATCTTCCTGTGTGGCAAAATGGGAGTCCGAAATAGCGGATTTAGAATAGGTTTTTGCATACCTGTTGAGGTGAACCAGCAAAGTGCTTATCGCGCTTTCGGGGGTTCTTCCGTTTTCCTTCCCTTCCCAATACGGTTCATTGATTTCGGGAGAAGTGTTTTTAGCAAACACCCAGGCTTTAAAACCTTCAATGTCTGAACTATAAGAGCCGGCAGTATTTTCCGATTCAAATTCTTCCAGTAAAGTAAGTACGTCTTTTATGATGGGATAGTTCATTACATTTATTATAATTAAATACAAATATACTAATTAATAAAATATTAAAACATAAATAAACCATTAATCAAAGCACCAAAATATAAACCCCTCTAATTCTTACAATTAAAGGGTTGTTTTTTTTGTGTTTCAGATAAATTCTCTTGATAATGTGCTTAAAAATCAGTTCATTGATCTTTAAAACAAATACTTCCTTTTAAATCAAAGCATACCATTAGCATCACTTGAAGCCTGCCAGTCAGCCTTATTAATCTGGTACACCAGATTCGTTACCGGCGGTTCCCCATTAAATGAACGGGTATCTTCTCCTACCCGTCTGGCCCCAAGTTTTTCGGCCGCCCGGCAAGACCTGATATTGGATGCGCCAATATGTAATACCACATCATCAACCTTTGTGAAAGCATAATCAAACATCAGTGATTTCACAGCCTTGTTATAACCATTTCCCCAATAGTCCTTTCCCAGAAAAGTATATCCTATCGCAACATTATTCTCAAGATGGTTATAATCATAAAATCGTGTAGTCCCTATAACTTTGTCCGAAGACGCATCAATTATTGCAAGTGCTGCATTACTGGATAAAGCCTGATCAAAGAAATGATCAAAAGAAGTTCTTTCATGGCGGTCCTTATTAGGGTGCAATTCCCAAACCTGAGGATTGGCTGCCTGCTGAAAAAGCTCTTCTCTATGGTTCGGTAGCAGAGGTTTCAAAATGATCTGATCTGAAAATAAATGAGGCTGAAAATCAAAAGTCATACGTATTTTAAAATATTGAGCGCGAATTTCGATATTTTTCCAGTTCTTTTATAAAAAGCTATATTAAATTTTAAATAACTTTCATCCCGTCATCACTTCCCTAATCCAACCATAAATTTCCTATCGAATAGGTTCTAGCCTGTCCGCTGATGATTACTCTTTCTCCTTTGTTTTCGCAGAAAAGCTTTCCTAACCGTTCAGAAACCTGCATTGCATAAAGGTCATTCTTATCAAGTTTCTCAGCCCAATAAGGAATTAATGAGCAATGAGCAGAGCCGGTAACAGGATCTTCTAAAATGGAAGCTTGCGGAGTAAAAAATCTCGAAACAAAATCACAATGTTCCCCGGGTGATGTCACTATTACTCCACCGGGATCAAGATTTACCTCATCAAATAACAATCTGTTTATCTTTATATTTCTTACTTCAGCTTCAGTCTCATACACCAGGACAAAATCTCTTGACTTTAAAACTTCCTTAGGCTGAATATTCAGTGATTCTTCAATATTTTTTGGCAAAACATGAGATACAGGCATCCGTGAAGGAAAATCCATCCGATAAAGCTGATCGTCAACACTAACCTTTAGATCCCCGCTTAAGGTTTCAAAAATAATTTCATTGGCGGTATAGTTTAAGATCGCTTTTAAGCAATGCGCGGTAGCAAGAGTAGCATGACCACATAAATCCATTTCTATTTCAGGAGTGAACCATCTCAAATGTATTTTCTCACCGTTATCTACAAAGAAAGCCGTTTCTGCCACTGCATTCTCTTTTGCTATTTTTAACAAAATGTCGTCATCAAGCCATGCATTCAAAGGTACTACACAAGCAGGATTTCCTCCAAATATGCTATCTGTAAAGGCATCAACCTGATAGATATTATATTTCATTGATTTTTCTTTAAGCAGCTAATTTACAAAAAGTAAAAGATTGGGGCATTTGATGAGGTGTAAATTATCTGATTACCTATAACATTCACCTACTTGTAAAGATTGGTAAGCCGTAAAAAATGCTATTTTCTGCAAAATAAAAAAACGATAAAAGTGAAGTCTTATTATGAATATCCAGACTTACATATTACTAAGGATTTATATCTTCTTGCAATTGACAGACTGTTTGCCTTGTGTAAGTTTTATCCCTGTAACTTTTCCTTTTTCGTTGAGTAAAAACTTAAGTTCTGCGCCATTGTCAAAAGAATAAAATTCATTTTCTCCTGTTCTTTTCAGTAATGCTTTTCTTCCCTCTTTACCCTTTTTTTCATCTTCATACATGGCAATAAACAGATGATTTTTTCCTGCCTGTGTTATTTGAAATGTGCCCACGGTAATAAGACCTGCCAATTTTGCTTTGTAGATCCCTTTATAGATTTCTGTGGGTGGAGCTGTTTCACTATGATAGGTTGTAAAGTCAGGATATTTGTATTTTTTTTGGTAGTACTTTGAGACAACGCCTATTACAATATCATTTAATTTTACATTCGTTCCGTTTGCCAGAACAGCCATACTGAAATTGTCTTCGGGAAGATATGCTACGCCTGAATGAAATTCATCTATCCGGCCTGTATGCCCGTATCCTGTTTTATTATAAAATGGAGTTTTAAATAAACCGTATCCAATGATGGTTTGATCGTTGGTCTTTGTCATTTGTTCCAACGAATTTTGAGACAGCAGGTTCCCTTTAAAAAGTTCATGCATTAATTTTGACACATCTTCGGTTGTAGAAACAATGTCACCTGTTGCAAAAGTGAAACTCGGATGTGTATCGGGTTCTTTTGACCAGTTTTCGCCATCAAACTTGTAAGATTGCGTTCGTTTACTATACTGTGTCTGGTCTTTTTCACAATAGGTATCGTGCATACCCACCCTATCCAAGATCCTCATTTTCAGATTTTCTTCATAAGATTTCCCCGTAATATCTTCTATGATATATCCCAGCAGCAAGTAATTTGAATTGCTGTAAGAACTTTCCTTTCCCGGCTTAAAATCAGGTTTTCCCTGTTGTACGAGCTTCAGCATATCCTCTCTTGTGTAATTCTTACTTTTTTGGTCATAGTAATCTTCCCACTCCAGATAATTGTAAATACCGCTGGTATGGTTCAGCATATTTCCGATCGTGATCACTTCTGCATTCTTAATGGCGGGGAAATATTGGCTGAGTTTGGAGTCCAGTGATAACCTGCCTTCTTCAATAAGCTGGAAAGTAATAATGGCAGTAAAAACTTTGGTTATAGAGCCAATCCTATATTTAGCCGATCCGTCAGTAAACTTATTGAACTCGCCTTTATAAATTGTTTCCCCATTTTTTTGAAGTAAAATACTGCCGGAAAAAGCATTATTTCTTTGGAAATTAGTCAATACGCTATCTATTGATTTTTTTAAATCAGGATTTTGGGCTGATAATACCCCAAAAATAGGTAGGATAAATAGTAAGCAGATCTTTCTCATTGTTAAATAGTAATTTTTATTCAGTGCAAATAACGAAGGCTTATAAGGAATTTTTGATTTTTTTTGACCAACAGCGCTCAATCCCGGATATACAATCTGTACGCTTTTCGATTATTGTTTGTCCGGAAATAAAGCATGTTCGTGTAAAATAGCATGCGCCACTAAAGAAAATATTTAACTTTACCCTTTTATTACAAAACATATGAAGTCACTGAAGGTGTATCATTTTCTCAGATTACAGCTGAATATACTTTTTGTCGGATTTATTATATTTACCAGTGTACATAATAATGATAAAAATCTTCCCGTCGTTTTTATTTTATTGTACAACATTATGCTTTTTGTCCCTGCATGGATTAATAACTTCAGGCTTCTCCCCAACTTTCGGAGCACAAAAAAAATCACACACTATTTAATCTCGGTGATCACTGTTTTTCTAATTTCAGTTATTATAACAGGTTATTATGTACAATGGCTTTATCTCCAATTCAATACTAACGAATTATCGGATTTCACATCATTGGCAGCGACATCTTCAGCTCCGGCAACATTAGAAAAGTATCAATCTTATTTTGATGTTTATCCCGGAATTATCATCACAATGGTTGTTATGGCCATGGGCTATTCGCTACAGGAATATGTAGTAAAGATTAAAAGGAATGAACAGATACAGGCACAACAAAGAATTGCTGAGCTAGGTCTCTTAAAATCTCAAATCAGTCCTCATTTTCTTTTTAATGTATTGAATAGTTTATATGCTCTATCCCTTAAAATGTCAAAAGAAACACCCGATGTTATCCTAAAGCTGTCCGATATTCTCAGGTATTCTTTATTCGAATCACAGCCAAAAGAAATTTCCATCACCAACGAGATCCATATTTTAAATACCTATATTGATATTGAACGATTAAGAATGCCTGCCAACGCACAGATTTCTTTTCATCACACAGAAGTAACAGATTCGGTTAAAATGGCACCCATGCTTTTATTACCTTTAGTAGAAAATGCTTTTAAACATGGTACTGATTCTACTATTGGTGTATCTTACATCCATATTACCTTATCCTGCAATGACAACAGCCTTGTATTTACATGTACCAATAATTTTAAGGAGACCGCAACCAAAGATTTTGGAGGGATCGGTATTGAAAACATACAAAAACGACTTCAATTGCTGTATCCCTCAAGACATGTTTTCAAAATTAAAAAAGACAAAAATACTTTTAGCGCTACCCTTGAAATAAAACTGTAGAGAATGATGAAAATAAGATGTTTAGTAGTAGATGATGAAAAACTTGCTCAGGAAGTTTTGGTCCATCATATTTCAAAATTTGAAATTTTGCAGCTTGAAGGTATTTGCAATAACGTTTTTGAGTTGATCCGTTTTTTAAATAAGAATAAAGAAATTGATCTGATTTTTTTAGACATCAAAATGCCTGAGATCAACGGAACTGATTTTGTTTCTATCTTTAACAATCCTCCTGCCATTATATACACCACAGCATATCACCAATACGCCGTAGATGCATTTAATCAAAATGCTATAGATTATTTATTAAAACCTATTTCTCTTGATCGTTTTTCTAAAAGTGTTCAGAAAGCTAATGAGAATTTAAGGCAAAAACAACAGTTCATTTCCACAATCAATGAAAAAGATAATGAAAGTTTTTATGTAAAAAGTGATAAGCGGCTGGTAAAAATTAATCCTTCCGAACTGATTTATATCGAGGGGATGCGAAACTACATTTGTATATATACTGAAAGCACTCATGTGATCGTTCACGGTACCTTGACGAGCATTGAAGAAACCTTAAAACACCTCAGTTATATTTGCCGGGTTCATAAATCTTTTTTTATTAACCTCAATAAGATCAGTTACGTAGAACAACATGTCATATTACTGACTAATAAAAAAAACATTCCCATAGGATTAAGCTATCGCGACGAAGTATATAAAAAACTAAAAATAATATAATGTAAATCAGCCCAATCAGGCATGAAACCCTGGAGTCCACCTGACTATCATACCATAAAATTTTCTCCTCAAAAAAGGCTATTGATCGGGCTCATTTCTCTTAAATTTTTGAAATAAATACATATTCCACAAAATCATTTCATACCCATATACCGTATCTTCAACCGGAATGGTAAGCATTCTTATCCCTATAAAATTCTCAGGATTGTAGTTCACAACAGGAAATTCCAGACCTGTTCCGGTAAGTATGCCGTTTACGATGAGGAATCCCGGCATCAGCAAAAAATAAATCAAAGAAGCCTTCCCTATCCATCTTGCTTTCAGCAAAAAATACAATGTGAACATACTGATGGCTGTGGATAAAAAGGTAATCAAGGTATAGATTTTATCATGAAAACAAACAGCCATTCCCAATGCAGAAATAATGGAAATAATCACAAATACTTTTTCAGGAAGCGGTTTCCAATCCAGACGGAAAAATTTGTCCAGGCAGAAATAGGTGAAAATACATGAAAACGGAATGCAGAAAAAAAACAGTATTTCTTCAATAGGAAGCCCACCGATCCTGATTCCCAAAAGATAGGCATCATTGAACCACCAGACGCCTCTATTGGTAAACCAGATATCCCAAAGAATAAAGACAAGAGCCACAATAAATGCTGCCTTAAAAAAAGCAGGAAAATGCCTGTTGAATTTTATTTTAGGATGAAATGAAAAAACAAAACAGATGATTACCGTAAAAAAATTAATCAAAAGATAGGTGTAGTGCAGCATGGTCAGACTTTAGATTTATTAAAATACATTTTAAAATATTTGATAGGCACCCACAGAAAGCCAAAACACTCTCCTTTTTCTTTTCCGGTATGTTTATGATGCTGTTTATGGGCACGTCTGATAGCCAGCAGATATGGATTTTCTGTATTGCGAAGGATTTTAAGCCTTTGATGTATAAAGATATCGTGGACAAAAAAATAAGCCATTCCGTATAAAGCTATTCCTACCGCTATATAAAACCAGACATTAAAATGCTGTGTTGTACCATAATACATCAAAAGTATCGTAGGCAAGGCAAAAATGAGAAAGAAATAATCGTTTTTCTCCATACTTCCCTCATTGCTGTGATCATGATGATCCTTATGAAGCATCCATAGAAACCCATGCATGATATATTTATGGATGAGCCAGGTCATCCCTTCCATGACCAAAAATGTACTTACTATAATCAGGAAATTCATTACTTTATTTTTTTATTGAAGCGTTCTTCTAAAACGGTGTACCTGTAGCTGAAAACATGTTCAAGTTTTTTTCTGACAAAGACTTTGTGGGCAATTTCACCCAAAAACCCTAAAGGAAGTTCATACTGTACGGTATCTTTCATTAAAACTCCTTTTTCATTGACTATAAATTCATGGTGGTGATTCCATAGTGTATAAGGTCCTTTTTTCTGAAAATCCGTAAAACTTTTTTGAAAATCAACCTGAGTAATTTCCGTCTTCCATTTCATTTTTATTCCCAGTACAGGAGAAACATAATAATCAATAATCATCCCTTTAAAAATTTCATCATCTTCCATTTCCGTAAGTACGATAAAGTTCATATCCTTCGGGGTAATTTCAGAAAGATTATGGGCGGAAGAAAAAAATGTCCATGCGGTTTCTATATCACAGTTGAGCTGCTGTTCCCTGTAAATTTTATGTATCATTCTATATTTAATTTAAATGGAATATCTTTAAAGAAGCGATACTTTATACTGCAGATAGCTGCTCATCATTAAAGATAATTTTTTACCGTTGGATATTCTTATCCTCTGATTGATCATATTACCGGCAGATGTCCGCTTAATTTTCCGGAAAAGTGAGATGTAATACCGGTAAGCCAGATAGACCCCAAATCTTGCAGAACCCGGCAGTTTTTTGATCCCTTCCAGAGCCATTTTAAATTCTTCTTCAATCTCTTTTTCAATATGGGCTTTTACGGTATTGTCAAAATCAGAAATATCAACATTCGGGAAGTAGCAGCGTCCCAGAATCTGATAGTCATCTTTCATATCCCGAAGAAAATTGACTTTCTGGAATGCAGATCCCAGTATCATCGCATAAGGTTTCAGCCGTTCAAATTCTCTGGAGTTTCCTTCCGTGAAAATATGAAGACACATCAGCCCCACTACTTCGGCAGATCCTACGATATATTCTTTATATAAATCTGAATTATAATCAATTTTCTGAAGATCCATTTCCATACTTTTCAGAAACTGATGGATAAGACTATAATCAATGTTATATCGGTGTACTGTCTCCTGAAATGACTGTAAAATCGGATTCAGAGAGATTTTTTCTTCCAGCGCCTCAAAAGTCTCGGCTTTGTATCTTGACAGAAGTTTCTGCTTATCATACTCATGAAAGCTGTCCACAATTTCATCAGCCAGACGGACATACCCGTACACAGCATAGATCGGATTTCTGAGTTTCGGGGAAAGCGCCATGATTCCGAGAGAAAAACTTGTACTGTATTGTTTTGTTGTTTCTCGGCTCACTCGGTAGGAAAGATCGTCAAACAATTTTTTCATAATTAATTTATTTTACTGGCTTCGTTAGCTGCTATTTTACCTGAAATAATGGAAGGAGGAACGCCCGGACCTGGAACAGTAAGCTGACCTGTATACAGGAGATTTTTTATTTTTTTATTCCGGATGGATGGTTTCAAGACAGCGGTTTGTGATAAGGTATTGGCAAGACCATACGCGTTGCCTTTGTAGGCATTATAATCTTCTTTAAAATCGTTAATACAATAACTTTTTTTATATTCAATTTTTGAAATAAGATCTGAAGTTCCGGTATGTTTTTCCAGTCTTCCGATCATCTCTTTAAAATACTTTTCCCTCATGTCCTCATCATCTTCTATTCCGGGTGCAACGGGCATTAGCAGAAATATATTTTCACAGTTTTCCGGAGCGGCAGCCTGATCTGTCTGTGATGGACAGCAAACATAAAACAAAGGCTTTGTAGGCCATTTTTTATCTTCATAAATTTCATGGGTGTGAAGCTGCAGATCGTTCTCAAAGAAAAGGGTGTGATGTTTCAGATTCGGTACTTTTTCTTTAATTCCCAAATAATAAATAAGACATGACGGAGCCAATGTTTTCTTCTCCCAATAGGACGGTTTATAATTTCGGTATTCCTCAGGAAGAAGTTCACTTTCTGTATGATGATAGTCTGAAGAAGCAATGACTAAGTCAAATTTTCTGCTTTTCCCATTGACTATTAAGCCATCAGCGTGGCCTTTTTCAACCGTAATTTTTTCTACATTTGAATTAAAGTGAAAACTCGCTCCCTGTTCTACGGCGATCTTCATCATGGCTTCGGTCAGTTTTGAAAAACCTCCCATTGGATACCAGGTTCCCAATTTATATCCTCCGTAATTCATCAGACTGTATAATGCCGGAATATCCTTCGGGGCTGCTCCCAGAAAAATAACCGGAAACTCCATTAAAGTAATCAGTTTAGGATTTTTAAAATATTTTCTGACGAAGCGCTTAAAATTGGTAAAAAGATCTAAATTCAATGCACTTTTAGCTATGGTAGGAGAAACAAATTCCAGCCACGAATGGCAGGGCTTATTAACAAAATCTTTCATTCCCACTTCATATTTGTACTGCGCATCATTCATAAATTCATCCAGCTTTTTGCCGGCACCTGATTCTAAACTTTCAAACAGGGCTTTCATTTCCTCAAAATCATTGGGAATTTTCATGATTCCATCGGAAAAAACCATTTCAAATTGCGGATCCAAAGCGATCAGATCGTAAAAATCAGATGCTTTTTTCCCAAAATCCAAAAAGAATGCTTCTATAATATCCGGCATCCAATACCAGCTTGGTCCCATATCAAATGTATAACCACTTTCGGTTCTGAATGCTCTTGCCCTTCCGCCCACGCTGCTGTTTTTTTCGAAAACATGAACTTCATGTCCGTCTTTCGAAGCGTAAGCCGCTGCTGAAAGTCCTGAAAAACCTGATCCTATAACTGCAATTTTCTTTTTCATCTTCAGTTTTTTTCAAATGAATATTTATTAAAATCGGTCATGATCAATTCTTCCGGTAAAGTAAGCAGGTGTTTTATCATGGGATAGTTCATTATAATCGTTATTATAGTATACAAATATACTATTTTATGATTAATTAAAATATTTATATACTAAATAATTTCAAAACAGACCATGCATATAAGTTTTAATACGTTTAATTTTTTCGTATTGATATAAGGTCAGGCAAAGTAGACTCTTCTGTTAATATTTGATATCCATCATCTGATTATTGGATTTCTCATTTGTTATTGCAAAAATTTTATTACACGTCAAGTTCTGTCGTTCCCCCGATAGATATTTGTTTAATAAAATTAATCAAGATGGAAAGGAACATTAGATATCAGGGTGGACATCTTTAGTCAGAAACCACCTTAAAAAATAAGGCTCAACAGAAGACACTCTATTAAAAAGAGCCTTCAATTCATATCAATCAAAACATTCTAAATTTTTAAGTTATGTTAAACTACATCGAACTCAACGCAAACAAAGTATATCCAAAAGGAAATGCTAAGATTTCTAAAAAAGACTCAGGAGAAATCCTGGTTACAGAATTATCAAAAAGTACCGATGGGGTTACCATCGATACCAACGGGGAAAATAAATTTGAACTTTCATTACAGCCGGTTAATATTAATGCCGGACTTGTATTTGGAGCTTCAATGAATATCCTTGACAAATATAAGCGTGTAAAAACAGTAGCTCAATGGGCTTATCATTATGAACCCGGAAAAGACTACTCTGTTTTGGCAGTCAACAGTTTGTTGGAAGGAAAAGAAATTTTAGTCCAGTTCTTCAAGAATGGGCAGGAAGTTCATCAATATACGGTAATCAACCAACCCAACTCACAACATACAAACTGGATCGGATTGGTGTTAAGCCTGGTAGCCTCTGTAGCAACCGCTGTAATTTCAGCCATTGATTACGAGAAAACAACTACCGTAACAACCGGACCTGATGGAAAAACAACCACAACGGTAACCACTAAAAAATCTTTTGGCGGCGGTGGTTCAGCTAAAAAATCATCATCACCGAACGATCCGAGCGGCCATATAGATTTTGATCATATCTATATCACATCAAGCAGAGTCTTCGATACGGAAGTGTATGAAGAGCTGGATGGCCCTATAAGAGAGGTAGTCTTTAGTGGTAATTTTGATAAGTTGGAATTACAATCAATAGCTAATATATGATTCTAAAAAAGTGAAAGAAGATTAATAATTAATCTTCTTTCTTTTTATTAACATCGCAAGAAACATTTATTTTCTCTTAATAAAGAAGATCAATCATTTGAGCTATTATTTAACTGTTCAGCCAAACCAATCAGCAGTCCGTCCTTAGCACGAATATAGCATAACCTGTAAGAATTTTCATACTGAACCAACTCACCTACCAACGTCGCACCATGTTTCAGAAGTCTCGATACCAGTTCATCAATATCCACCACCGTAAACATAACCCGAAGATAGCCAAGCGAATTCACAGGAGCAGTACGATGGTCTGAAATCACAGGTGGATGTATAAATTTAGAAATCTCCAGTCTACTGTGCCCATCGGGAGTAACCATCATTGCAATCTCTACGTTTTGCGATCCAAGCCCGGTAACGCGGCCGGCCCATTCTCCCTCAATGGTTGCGCGTCCTTCCAGTTTCAGTCCGATTTCTTCGAAAAAAGCAATGGCTTCATCCAATGATTCTACGACAATACCCACATTGTCCATTCGCAGTAATTTACTTTTTGCCATAATTTAAATGTTTTAAATATTACTTAAAATGAGTATACGTCATGATTTAAAACTTACCTGTTAAACGGATATTCATTGATCCAGTGAAAGCCACGCTTGTTTAACTTATAATCTTCCTTTTTCTTTCTTATTGTTTTCATCCTCACAGAGTCGCGGCCAATAGTTCCTGTAAACATAATGCTATCTTTTTGAACATCGTAATGCAGATAAGCGTATATATTTTCCTGTTCCTTTTTACGAAGCGTAAGTGTCTTTTTTCCTGTATCTATAATACTCTTAAACGCCTTAGTACTGTCATTGTTAAGAATTACGCTTGTCCGGTCAGAGTAACTGATTAATAGTTTTTTCCAGCCAACAGAATCTTTGCTGCAGGAAGGTACTTCCTGATTGTTTATTATTAATTTTTCAACACTATATGCGCCCTCCATCTGTACAGTTGGAGGTGTATAGAATAGCATTGACGAAGAACTGAATATAAAAAAAGCTATGACGAGGCACTTCACGCCAATTAGGGCAATACGTTTCCATCTTTTGTCGGATGTCCGTTTTTGAAAACGTAACTGCGATGGCTGATGCAAAACAAAAAAACGATACAGCGCAATGGCATCACCACTTGCAATAAATACGCAAAGCAAAACAATATGGCAGGAAAATATTTTTACCGGTACATCATAGAAAAAATTCAGCAGGGCCACATTGATCATCACTGTCATGGAAAAAAGTGCACCAAAAGTTTTGGTTCGTCTGAAAAGAAGCAAAACCCCACCCATAGATTCCAGCAGTCCGGAAACAAATGTATACCCTGCAGATGCTCCCATCATGGACCATATCATACCCATAGGAGACATATCGCCCACTTTTTCTTCCAGACGCCCAATTGAGTTGGCGGGAAACTGCCCGTTATACAATTTTGCAAAACCATACGAAAGCATGATCATGGCTACATAATAGCGCGCTACCACTACCGTAAACCAATAAAGATCTTTAAATGTACGCTGCTTTTTATCTGTAAGAAGTACAACGAGTGCAGCCACTGCAGCCAAGCACATATTGGCCAACACTACCCAATAATCTAATGTTGTATCGCCGCTGCCGGTCATCTTAATATACTCCACCTGCTGCTGCTGAAAAATATTTTTACACAACCACAGCACTCCGCTTTTATTGATTCCCTGTAAAGGCGAAACCTGTGACGTCAATATAAAAAGATACACATAAGAAATAACATACAAGTGCAGGAAACGCAATACAGTATTGCGCTTTCTTTGATTGGGAAAATTGATGCTATCGTTATTATCCATTGTAATACTATTTATTTTAAAGGTAATAAAATTGAGTTGACTAATTGCTGAGGGAGGTAAACAACAAAGGCAGCCAATGGCAGCCTTTGTTGTTATTAATACTAAAAAATTGATTATTTTTTGATCGTTTTCAAAGTTTTGATACTGCCATCATTCATTTTTAAGGTAATAAAATAAATACCCTCTTTTAAGTCGCCAAGATGAATAGATGCAGATGGTTTTTCAATAGTTTTAACCCATCTTCCTAAAGCATCTGTAACGTTAACTGATTTTACATCGGATACATCTGAAATCATAAGCAGATCACTGAACGGATTGGGTGATACGCTGATCTTTTTTGTGTTTTCAGCTACTTCCTGGGTAGACAGCGCTGTACTGTCGTATGCTGAAATCTGGAATTCTCCATTACCTTCACCAGCATCATATTTCCATGCACTTATATACAAAGTAGCTCCAGGAGTCTGTCCGGTTAATGAGATCAGAGAAAAAAGACCATCACCCCCATCATCATTACAGCCCACTTCTGTTAAAGAACCACAGGTTCCGCTATAAACAGAAACGGTTGAGTCTCCAAATGAAGACCCGGAAGCTTCTTTGGTTTCTATGGTAAGATTACCACTCTGTGGAACCACTACACTGAACCAGATATTCTCCACAGCATCAGAATTACACGAAGGCACAGCCCCATCTGTTGTAGCTCCTGAATTGTTAGAAGTGGTTGTTCCTGACGCGAAATCGGTTCCTACCGTTAATGGTGTAGCCCCTGAGCAATTGTCATTAGAAGGTGGTAAAGGATCATACGCCGAAATCTGGAACTCTCCGTTATCTATATCGGAATCATATTTCCAAACACTTACATAAAGTGTTGTTCCCGGGGTCTGTCCGGTTAATGAAATCAGCGAAAAAAGTCCCCCAGCATCGTCATTACAGTCAATCTCTGTTAAAGATCCGCAGGTTCCACTGTATACAGTAAGGACTGAATCATCAAATAAAGACCCGGAAACTTCCTGGGTTTCTATCTTAACGTTTCCACTTGCCGGAACAACTACGCTGAACCAGACATTCTCCAATGCATCTGAATTACACGATGGAACAGAACCGTCAGTAGTAGCATTGGTATTGGTGGAAGTAATGGCAGCTGATGCAAAATCGGCACCTACAGTTAATGATGTTGCTCCTGAACAATCATCATTTTGGGCATATACCAACGTGGTCGCCAGTAAAGACATACAAAATAATAGTTTTTTTTTCATAATATTTTTTTAAAAAGTTTTTGGTGTGTATCAAAAAAATTATAGCAATCTTATCTTTTTTTCAGACTGACAGATGAAATCTTAATCTGACTAAAATGATAACATTCCCATTATTCTATTAACCGTGATTTTTTTTCGAAAATATATAAAATTAATCAAATACACTAGTTTTTAATGTATTATATTCTTAAACGATCTATTTAATAAATTTTTAATAAGACAAAACCAGAACCGTTACAGTCTCCCAGCAACGTTCTAACAGATAAAACAGGTGGTCCTAGCCTGTTGATGTAACTCTTTATTTACTTCTATTTTTAACGAAATAATAACCGATCTGGAGTCATTAAGTAATTGGAGATGATAAATCTTCTCCAGATTTAAATCCTAATCGTCATTTTTCACAACCACAGCATTTCAGATAACTTTTAGAATCCCAAAAGTTTAAGCTTAAATTGAATGGCAAAATTGTCTTTAAATTTTGGAGTATTGTAATGCCCTACCCTGTAGAAAAACCCTAAATTAAATTGAGAGGATAAGAAATTATTCCACTCCAGTCCCAGCTCATTATACAAGTGATCTAATTTTTTAATTTCAAACTGGTGAAATTCCGGATTTTTCATATCGCCGATTGTTCCTCTATAAATTACATCGAAGCTTGAAACGTTTTTTCCAAAACTTTTAAAATACCAAGGCAGTCTATGTGTCAGATATGCTCCTACAAATTTATCATTGTAGTATTTTCCGCCTTCCATTGTTGCAAAACCCAGATAGGAAGTCAGGTTGAAATTCAATCCTCCGTTTCCGTTACCCAATCCGTTCAACGTAAAATTCTTCCATATTGGTGCATCACCGGTCACTAGTCCTCCATACAGTCTAACCCCCGTTAAACCAAGCTTAGTCTTAAAATTATGAACAAATAGTGCGTCAAATCTACTGAACTGAACATCACCACCCAATGCTTTATAGGCCTGCTCATAATTCAGATAGAATTCCGGAAGATTCTGTTCGTACGTATATTTTCCGGTAGGAGTCATAATATTTTTAGAATTAGGAGAATACTTTAGTGTGATGGTTGATGATGCAATATCGAAACGGCTTCCCAGTTCTTTAAAATTATAGTTAAATTTCGATTCTTCCTGGGTCCTTTTAGTTGCAATATTGATCGTTAAGGCATTGGTAATGTCATTTTCGTAACTCACTTTAAAACCTTTATACCCAAAAAAAACGTTATTATTCAGAGCAACCCCTGAGTTCATTATTTTCATTCTGAAATTCCATAAATTTTCAGAAAAACGGCCGGCTGCCATCACATCATCAAAATATTCAGCCCGGAAAAAGGAGTTTTTCTGCAATGTTGTCCGTACGTCTACTCCCACTCCGTATTTAAAATCCTGATCATAAATACCGTACGCAAAATAAGCATCCGGAGAAATAAACCTGCTGAACTTTTCATTCAGTTTGGCACCGGCACCCAGACGGATGTGCTCATATTTATTGTAACCAATTACGCGAGCCAGGTCAAAATCAAACATTCCCAATCTTACTTTTCCTTTGAGCAAACCGGTTAGCGCTTTTGCTCTTTGGTTGAGTTTATATTTGGCGCTTAAGCTATCGATTTTGGTATAAGTTGCAGCTTCCCGGCTGGTCAGATTTTCCGTACGGTATTGATCAATGGTATTTCCGTCTGAATTTTTAACGCTCATGGTATAGCCTTTAAAATCTTCAGGCTTTTCTTCAATAGAGGTTTTGAAATCAAAATAATCAGCCGTGACAAAAGCATAACTACCAAACTTTTTTCTGTTCTTTTTAGCGGATTCTTTTTCGTCTTTGGTTTTATCTTTATCCTTACTATCCTCATTGTCAAAAGAGGCAGAACCCATTTTCAGCTTGTAGTTTTCTTTGACCAGGAACCATTTGTTTTCAACAGGTTTCCAGATGCTCGTAATACTGCCTTCACTCTTAATTTTACTATTACTTTCTATTTTTTTCAGCGCATACGTTTCTTTATCCACATAGAGATACCCATTGAATTTTCTTTGTTTTGCAGACTGTTTGTCATCAACCTGACGAAAGCGGATAACATAATTTTCGCGGCCCTCTATTTCGATAGAATCTGTCAGAAAGAAACGATAAAGATTTCTATTTTCCTCACGCACTTCCTTTGGGATCTGATTTCTGTTGGAGCGGAAAGCCATCAATTCATATATAGGCTCTTTTAGACCAGCCACTTTGTTATCCAAAATATTAATTTTCTCCCCGTACTTTTTTGAGTACAGATTTTGAGAGGCTCTTTCCCATAAAAACATTTTACTTCCGCCTACCAGCTTCATCAGATTAACAGACTCCAGAGAATCTTTTCTCTCCGCTGCTTTCATGGAACGTTGCGGCAGCTTCTTAAGCGAATCAATACGGTTGGTGATATAAGCATTATAAGCATTGATACTGTCTTCATCAAAATCCAGCGAAATTTTCTCATAGGACTTGAATGAATAGGAATCTAAACTCTTAGGAGAATTCTGTTGGTAATTTTCGTTGACTTTCCTGAGAATTTCCAATGCCCTGGGATCACTTTTATTTTCCAAAACTATAGTCTGAATATTTTTGACATTGGGATCGGTCTTAGCTAAAAAGACTTCCATCACTTTATCAACAACAATATCATCACTCTGGAATCCGCTTGCAGAAATTTCTACTTTTTTACATTTTGTTGTAAAAACAGATATGCCTGATGCATCTGTTCTGCCTATTATTTTGTTGTTACAGGAAACGGTTGCATTAGAAATGGGTGACTGGTCTCCGGAAGTTCTGACCATGACTTTTGACTGTGAAAAAATGCTGAAGTATCCAAATGATAACAGCAGAATAAGAATTTTTTTCATATATGTTTTTTTCGCTATGTGGTTTAATAGTTTATTGGCAGATCACTCTTTTTTATATTATATAAACAGTAAAGTAATATAAGCTATAGTGATTCTAGCAAAAATTGGGCTACTGTATCTAATTCTCTCCTTTAGAGGAAATCTATTGCTGAAAAAATGGTAACGAACATGTTCATCTTGATGAATATATTAGATCCTTTTTAAGTGCTGGAGATTAAAAATTGGCTTTAACACCCAGTACAAAATTTCTTTTAGCAGCTGGATTAAAATACCGGTTTCCAAAAGCATTACTATCAAAACCGGAGACATAGTTCTCATTGTAAATATTCTGAATCTGCAAGGACAGATTTAATCTTGTCTTATCAAAACTGAACGGAAACCTCAATTGTACATTTCCTATTAAACTCGGCTCTGACCACGCAGAATTAGCATCATTCAACGGTATTTTTGAAGTGTAAAAATGAGAATAATCGATAGACAGTTTTTTGAAAAAAGTAAAATTAAGTAAGCTGTTAAGTGTCGTTCCCGGAACTCCTGTCAGATCATTCCCTGAAAAATCATTTTCATTCTGAATGTAATTTTTAAATTTAAAGTGGTAAAACGCGCCTGAAAAACGGAATTTTATTTTACTGAAAAAATCATTTTTCAAATCAAAATCATTAGTTTCCAAAAGAACTTCCCAACCTTTCTGAACCGTTTCTCCTGCATTGACAAAATATTCCTGACCAGCTTCATTTTGTCTTCTCACAATCGCATCTTTCATGCGGAAGTCAAAATAACTTCCTTCAATAAAAATAGAATTTCCAAACTGCTTTCTGATGCCAACCTCTTTATTCCATCCAAATTCAGGGCTTAGGGTAAGATTAAACTCCTGAGTAGATGACCGTATTTCTTCATTGGTGGGGGCAGAATTTCCCTTACCTATCTTTCCCCGCACTGAAAAACCTTTTGCCAGCATATAGGTGAGCCCAAAATTGGGAAGCCATTGGTCTTTAAAATGCGTCCTGATGCTCTGTGGCTGGAGATAAAGTCTCTCTCCTTTATAGAAATTTGAATTAAGGCTCAAAGAAATATCAGTAAAAAGTTTGGAATTAAAATTGAGTTTCTGAGATAGGAAATAAAAACCTGAAGTATTTCTGATCCGGTCAAAATTTTGAGGACTGCCTTCATATCCCTTATTATTATCATAGTTTTTCACCAGAATATCGTTGATGCCTCCTTCAAAGCCGAATCGCCATGCTAATGAAATTTTTGTCCAGTTTTTCTCATAATTCAAATGGGTCCGTAAAGCAAAATTCTTTTCAAAACGATTCTCAAAATTGGTAATAAATGGATTTTTAAAATCAACATATGATCCCTGAACTAAAATAAAATGAGAAAAGGCAGGGGCAAAATTATATTCATTTGAGAGACCTGCCAAAATCATTTTGTTGCGGATTCCTGCATTTTGCTCCACAGCACCAGGTAGTGCAGGAGTTGCAGGCCTTGCCAGTTTTCTATCAACCTGCATTTGTCCAAGCGTTAATCCCCCGGGAGTCTGGTAATCCAGATCAGTATACATAAGCATGGCCCGGAGCCATCCTTTTTCTGAATACTGAACATGATCTTTAATGAAAATCTGCTTCCTCATCATTTCCGATTGCTGTCTGTACCCATCTGTCTGGTAATGATTCTGAAAAATTTCAACAAAATGTTTTCGCAGTTGTTTTGACAGATTAAAACTCTCATTAAAAGTTCCATAACTTCCAATGGAAAGACCGGCAGAAAGATTTTCCGAATCTTTGGTTTTAAGAAGAACTGTACCTCCCGTAACGGCTCCATAGTCTCCACTTTCCGGTCCTTTGTAAATTTCCATCCTGTCGATCAGCTCAGGAGAAATCACATTCAAATACGTGTTTCCGGAAGCATCGGATAGAATAAAGTCATCCAGATACACTTTTACATTACGAACACCAAAAGGAGATCTCAAAGTGCTTCCGCGAACAGAAAGCCTGTAACTTCCGGGAGAGCGTTCTTCCATCCTGACACCAGCCGTCTGATTGATGGATTCTAGCATTCTTTCTGGGGTATTTTGATTGAGGATATTTTCAGAGACCACAGACACTGATTTTGTCGAAGACATAAATCCTGACGGTTTCTTGTATGCATCAATTTTAACTTCTGACACAAGGGTTGCCGAATCTTCCTTTTGAGAAAATAAAGCGGTACTATACAAGAGAGAAAAAAAGAGATATATTTTTTTCATAAATCAGGAATACGTAAAACTATACTTTTTCTTTCTATTGAACAACGAAAAAACAGATTCAGTACTTCATGATTGACTGAGCATTACGAACGACAGGATTGAAGGATTTTCAAAAGTAAATGTTATATTAGGGGAAAGCGTTGCCACATTTTTTAAGAGATTTTAAAGCTTCATTTTTTAATATAGCTCTATTTTCCAGATGCTTTTATAAAAAACCCTTTATTCTAGAGAAAAAAACCAACAAAAAATTTGCACATATCATTTAAATACTTACTTTTGTAGCGCTTTAAAATTAAAGAAAGAATGGGGGATTGGCGCAGTTGGCTAGCGCGTTTGACTGGCAGTCAAAAGGTCACGGGTTCGAATCCCGTATTCTCCACTAAGACAAAGGATCACACTGAAATAGTGTGATCCTTTTTACTTTGAATTCTTTAATTGCAAGGCCCTCTGATAAAAAGACTGCTCAGCAATTTTCGCTTCAGCTTCATCAATAGCCTTCAGAAGGTGATTTTGATTGTCGGCAATCTCACCCAATACTTTTGAGACCAATTCCCAAACCGGTTGCATTTTCTCAATCAGTTCAATTCCTTTTGGAGAAAGTACAATCAGTCTTCTCCGCTCATCCTGCTTATCTTTTTTTGACTGAATAAGTTTCTGTTTTTCGAGTTCTTTGAGTAAACTTATAGTTGAAGGATGGGTGTACCCTATCTCGTTTGCGATCTCCACTACACTCAGCATCTTTTTGTGATGCAATGTAAAGATGACCGGAAACCATTTTGGTTCAAAATCAATCCCGAAGGATTTGTAGATCAAAGCTCCATCTTTTCTTAGCTGTTCACTGAGACGCTGAAGTCTGGTGGATATTGCAAGAATCCCCGATTCATCTATTATATTCATATCGTTTGGTTTATCGTTAAAGCATAAAAAACATTATCTGCATTCATCAATGGAAAATGCATCGGCAGATTTTCTTTTTCGACCTGTAAAAAATGGTTTCGCTCATAAAAACGTATGGCCGCTTTCAGTATATTCACTGTTCCCAGGTAGATGGCATCTATTTTTCTTTCGCGGCAGAAAGCAATTAAAACTTCCAGAAGTTCCTGGGCAATATTCAGTTCTTTTCCTCTGAATTCTTTTTTGACAAACATTTTTCTTACGGCCCCAGCCCTTTCATCAAATTTAACCAATGCTATGGAACCGACAAGTTGGCCGTCAATAAAAGCACCCCAGAAGTTTCCACCCGCTTCCGTATAAAAGCTTTCGATCTGCTTAAGGTCCGGTTGGTCTTCAATGGTAATTGGTACGTTAAATTCTTTTTGCTGGATATTCAGAATCATATCGATAAGCTGATCGGAATAAGTATTATCTAGTTGTTGAATATGTACTTTCATGTCTCTATTATTTTACAATACAAAACTACGTAGTTTACTACATATATACAAATAAAATTACTCTTTATATTGTTTTTAAAGTTTAATAGACTACCATATTGTCCTTTAATAAGGATATTTTTGTTGTTGGAAAATAGCAAAGGCGCAAGAAAATCAAAGATTTTCAGCTAAGGGAGGATAGTGAGATTGCTTCGTCGTTATACTCCTCGTAATGCAGGTGTTCATCAATTTTATCGCAGATAAAAAATTTATGCCTTAGTCTTTCCAAAAAATAAACAACAAAAAACGTACATCATTTCTGATGTACGTTTTTATTACTGTTTGAATGAAAATGGTTATTTCCATCCACCACCAAGAGCCTGGTACAGCTCTACAGCAGCTTTCATTTTATTGTATTCCGCATTGGAGATATTCAACTCTGCGTTTAATGAATTCACACTTGCATTCAATACTTCAAGGTAATTAGCCATCCCGTAGGTAACCAGTTCCTGAGAATAATCAACAGATTTTTTGTACGCATCCAGTTCTTTTTGTTTTAATTCAATAAATGAATCCTGAACTGAAAATACTCTGATTGCGTCTGAAACCTCTTTTCCTGCTGTAAGAACGGTTTTTCTGAAGTTCAGATAAGCCGTTTCCTGATTCGCAAGACTTACATCATAGTTTGTCTGAATCTGTCTTTTATTTAAGATCGGCTGAGCCAGACCGGCTACCACATTCGCAAAGAGTGAATTCACACTGAACAAATGGTCAAGGTCCACTGACTGCAATCCACCACTTCCCGTAAGTTTTAACGTAGGATAAAACTGAGCTTTTGCCGATTTTGTAAGCTCGAAAGCATTCATCAGACTATATTCTGCTCTCATCACATCCGGACGGTTAGCGAGTAACTGTGCAGGATACCCCAATTTAAGATCTATCGGAAGCTTTTGTGTTTCCAGTGTGGATCTTGCAATCGAATGCGAAGATTCTCCCAACAGAAGGCTCATTGTATTTTCAAGCAGCTGGGTCTGTGTTTCAATATCGATCAATAGTGACTTGGCATTGAAAACAAGCGCTTCACTCTGCTGTACAGCTACTTCTGTAACATTTCCTGAGATTTTTAAGGCTTTGGTAGTTTCCAGATTCTTTTCTCTTACTGCTATGGTTTCATTGATGATTCTTTTTTGAGCATCAAAGGTCAGAAGCTGGTAATAAGCCGAAGCAATAGAAGCTACCAAATCACTTTTAACCGCTTTGTGAGCAGCAACAGTTCCCAGATAGGTAGCCAGCTGTGCTTTTTCCTGAGCTTTTAATTTTCCCCAAAGATCCGCTTCCCATCCGATAGTTGCCGTAATATCAAACTGGTTGACATACCGTCTTTCTCCGATGATCTGTCCAAACTGTGTATTGATAGACTGAGTCTGGAACGTATAGTTTGGTCCTACAGAAAGGGTTGGCTGATAAGCTGCTTTACTCTGTTTCAGGTAAGCTTCTGCCGAACCAATGCTCTGCAGTGCAATCCTGATATCCAGGTTGTTTTCCAAAGCTTTGGAAATATGCCCCTGCAATACAGGATCCGTAAAAATTTCCTTCCACGAGACGGTTCCTACACTTACACTGTCCGAAGGAAGCATATCTGTACGGAAAAGCTTTTCGTCTACAACGTTTTTCGGTCTCTCATACTCTTTTCTGGCCATACATGACGTGATGGTTCCCAGTATGACAGCTGAAAAAGTTATTCCTTTTATGATGTTTAATAAACTCTTCATTTTTGTTAATTAGAAATTAGATGGTAGAGGCTAGAAGCTAGACAGGATTTTAGACTAATTTCTAATATCTAGCTTCTAACTTCTCTAATTAATTTTATTCTGCTAAATTGATATCTTCTCTTTTAATCGGCTTCACTTTTTCTTGTAAAGTCTGGAAAATTACATACAAAACAGGAATTACAAAAAGTCCTAAAATGGTACCTATTAATAATCCTATCGCTGCACCTGTTGCAATAGACCGGTTACCTACCGCTCCGATTCCACTCGCAAGAACCAATGGCAGTAATCCGAAGATAAATGCAAATGAGGTCATCAGGATCGGTCTCAATCTGGCTTTTGCTGCATTGATAGCGGACATGACAATAGTTTCCCCATGATGCCTTCTCTGAACAGCGAATTCGATGATCAAAATGGCGTTTTTCGCGAGCAATCCGACTAACATAATCAAAGCGATCTGGAAATAAATATTGTTTTCTAATCCCATTATTTTTTGTCCGAAATACGCTCCCATTACCCCGAGAGGAAGAGAAATCACCACCACCAACGGGAGAATATAACTCTCATACTGAGCAGAAAGAATAAAGTAAACGAAAATTAAACTTAATCCAAAGATCAAAAGAGTCTGAGATCCTGAATTTAATTCTTCTCTTGTTAACCCCGTAAACTCTACATCGTAATTTTGATTTAAAGTTTCTTTGGCAACGTCCTGTACAGCGGTAATCGCATCTCCAGAACTGAATCCTGCAGAGTTGGCTCCTGTAATCTTCACTGAAGTAAACAGGTTATATCGGCTTACAGACTGTGGTCCGTATGCTTTTTTCAGCGTTACAAACTGAGAAATTGGCGACATCACTCCGGAAGCTGTTCTCACATACAGTTCATTTAGATTACTGATGTTCTGTCTGTTTTCAGGAAGTGCCTGAACCATTACTCTGAACTGTTTTCCGTATTTTGTAAAGTCGGCGGTGTAAACTCCTCCGATATATCCCTGCATCGTACTTAAAATAGTGTTTACAGAAACGCCCATCTGCTTGGCCAAAGGAACATTGATGTCCATTTGATACTGAGGGTATTTTGTGTTAAATGAAGATTGGGCAAATTCAATCTCAGGTCTCTGCATCAGCTTTCCGATGAACTCGTTGGTTTTGTTATCAAGATCAGCATAATCTCCTCCTGATTTGTCTAACAATACCATTTCAAAACCGGCACTGTTACCAAAACCGGGTACACTCGGCGGCTGGAAGAATACAATTTTCGCATCCGGAACTTTTCCTGAAATACCAAAAAGTTTTTTAGTAATATCTTCAGAGGTCTGCCCGTCTTTTTTCCTTTCGTCAAATGGTTTCAGCTTAACAAACGCAAGACCGTTATTACTACCGTTTCCGGATAAGAAACCTCTACCGGTGGAAATCGTTACGTTTTGTACCCCGGGAACTTTTAAAGCATTAGCCTGAAGGGTTTTCAAAGCATTGTATGTTCTTTCCATGGAAGCACCCGGAGGAAGCTGTACGTCTGTAAAAATGATCCCTCTGTCTTCTGTAGGCACGAAACCTTTCTTCATGCTGCTGCTTGCCCAGAATAAAATACCACCGGTAACCGCAAAGATGACCAATGTAACCCATTTATGTCTTAATAAGAACACAAATCCTCTTCCGTAACGATCGGTTGCCGTTTTGAAAGCAATATTGAACTTGTAGAAAAATTTCTGTAACAGGTTTAAGTTTTTATATTCTGAGTGATGCTCTGAGTGAGGTTTTAAGAATAATGAACATAGAACCGGACTCAGCGTTAATGCATTAATCGCAGAAATGATAATCGCTATGATCAGTGTAATACCAAACTGCTGATAGAAAACCCCCGTTGGACCTGTAATAAACGTCACCGGAACGAATACCGCTGCCATCACCAAAGTAATGGAAATAATAGCTCCTGTGATTTCATCCATCGCCTCTACGGTTGCCTTTTTAGCATCGGCAATACCGTGTTCCATTTTGGCGTGAACGGCCTCGACGACGACAATAGCGTCATCCACCACGATACCAATCGCAAGAACCAATGCGAATAAGGTTAAAAGGTTTAATGAATATCCGAATAAGTTCAGGAAGAAAAATGCACCTACAATTGATACCGGAACCGCAATGGCCGGAATTAGTGTAGATCTGAAGTCCTGTAAGAAAATATATACCACGATAAATACCAGAATAAAGGCTTCAATTAAGGTATGAACCACCTTTTCAATCGATGCCTCAAGGAATTCGTTGGTATCAAAGTTAAACGTATATTTTACCCCTTGTGGAAAGCTTCCTTCTGCTGATTTCAGATAGGTTTTGATATTTTTAATAATTTCCTGGGCATTGGAACCCGGTGTCTGGAAGATCCCCATACTGATGGACGGGTTGTTTCCGTTTTCTCCGACTCCCGTATAAGACTGGCCTGCCAATTCAACTTTAGCCACATCTTTCAGCATTAAGTTCTGTCCACTCGGAAGCGCTTTAATGATGATGTTGTCATATTGGTCCTTTTCGTTGAATTTCCCGACATATTTAATGATATATTCAAAAGAGCTACCACTGTTTTGTCCAATGGAACCCGCAGCTGCTTCTCTACTCTGCTCATTAATTGCAGCCGTAACATCATCAGGAGTTAATCCGTAAGCTGCCATTTTTGAAGGATCAAGCCAAACTCTCATGGAATAATTCTTACCTCCGAAAACGTTAGCATCACCTACTCCGTTAATTCTTTTTAAGTTTGGAATAATGTTGATATTCAAAAAGTTCTGAAGATATACATCATCCAGATCCTTATTTTCAGAATAAAAAGACATATACATCAATGCACTGGTCTGCTGCTTCTGCGTGACAACTCCTGAACGGGTCACTTCACTTGGAAGTAATGGTGTTGCTCTGGTCACACGGTTCTGTACGTTTACCGCAGCAATATCCGGATCAATTCCCTGTTTAAAGAATACCTGAATTTGTGCTGAACCATCATTTCCGGCACTGGAAGTAATGTAATCCATTCCTTCCACCCCGTTGATCTGTTCTTCCAGAGGTACTACAACACTTTTCATGACAGTTTCCGCATTGGCTCCCGTATAGTTTGCTGAAACGCTTACTGTGGGAGGTGCAATATCCGGATACTGTGTGACTGGTAGGGCAATCAACCCCAAAACCCCGAGAATCACAATCAGGATTGAGATTACGGTGGATAAAACCGGTCGGTTTATAAAATTTTTAATCATTTTAGAATTTCGGTTTTATAGATTGTACAAGGCTATCCATTTTTACGGGTTTCGGCTTCACGGCAGTTCCTGTTTTCAGTCCTCCGATACCTGCAGCAACAATCATTTCACCTTTATTGATGCCTGATTTTATTAAGGCCATATTGTCGATTCTGTCGATCACATTGATCACCACATTTCTTGCAGTATCTCCTTTATCAATTTTATAAACGTAAACGATACCCTGCTGTTCGTAAGTTGCACTTTCAGGAACGACCAATACATTATCATATGCTTTTGGAAGTCTGATAGATCCACTGTTTCCATTGCTCAGCAATTTCTGTGGATTGGCAAAGGCAACCCTGAACTGAATAGTCCCTGTAGTTGCATCTATTTGTCCAGTAATCGCTTCAATTCTACCTTTTTCAGAATAAATACTTCCGTTCGCCAATTGTAGCTCAACCATCGGAAGATTTTTGATCTTCTCTGACATACTGGAGCCCGGAGATTTTTCAAGGAAATCAAAGTATTCTTTTTCATTCATAGAAAAATAAGCAAACAATTCAGAAGTATCCGAAATAGTCGTTAAGGCCGTCTGATCTGTCGGACCTACTAAACTTCCCACTTTTAAAGGAAGTCTTCCAATAACTCCTGAAATAGGTGCGCGAATAACGGAATACTCGATATTGGCTTCTACTCCTTTATAATTGGCAACGGCCTGTCTTTTGGCTGCATTAGCTTGCTGTAACTGAGCCTGAGCCTGAGCAAGATTTGCCTGAGCCGTCTGCAGCTGTACATTGCTGATGATATTTTTCTGAACAAGAGGTTTCAGTTTGTTGACTTCTACCTGGGCCGCATTTACAGAAGCCTGTGCCGCTGCAATGGTAGATTCGGCTGCACCGATACCGGCTTTGGAAGCAGCAGCATTTTCAGTCAGGATATTGGTTTCCAGACGGAACAACGGCTGTCCTTTTGTAACATACTGTCCTTCGTCTACTAAAACCTGAGTGATGTATCCCTGTATTTTTGCGCGGACATCATTGTTGACCCTTCCCTGGATGGTAGCCGGGAAGGTCTGATAGCCCACTATATTTTTGGACTCCACATTGATCACAGGATAAGGTTTTGGGCCGTCCTGTTTCGGAGCTTCTTTTTTGCAGGCTGTCAGTGAAAACGCTGCAATAGAAAGTATAACTAGCTTATTATTCATTTTAAAGTTTATTAAGAGATTCCTGAATATTTTCTATGTTTTTATGTAAGAGTGCTTTGTAGGCTTCTACACGTTCGTTGTATTCATTGTCATGATTTTTTTTAAAGTTGTTTAGGTCATCCAGCAGTTTGAGTTCGTCCTCCATTTTTTGAACAATTTTTTCAAATCTGATCTTCTTGTATTCATCATTGATGAAAAAATACCGTTTTCGCTCATCCATTTTATTATGGTCGATGATGAGCTGTGCATTCAGCAGTAGTGAAATACTGGTGGAAACAGAGCTTTTGCTTGCAGAAAGCACTTCGACAAATTCGTCAAAAGTAATACCTACTTTCTCGTAATCGAAAAGCAGGTAGGCATAGATTTTTGACGCTAAAGGCGGTAGGTTGAAAACGGTGCCATAAAACTTTACGGCATCTTGAAAAATTTTTTCATCAATTTCTATACTTTGGTGCATAATATAAAAATTTTGACAAAAGTAGAAATTAGTTCAGAACTAAACGAACAAACATGATAGAGTTTATAAATACAACTTCTTTTAAAAATTCAATGAAAGTTGATTTAACTTTTGGCTTAAATTATAATCTTCTCATAGGCCTTTCTCAGTCCGTCAGCCAAAACTACTTCACCACAATAGGAATATCCCTTGCTTTCAAGGATCTTCAGCATGGCAATATTATCATAATTTGTATCTACTTTTATACTCTGGATTTCATGGGATCTTGTAAAATCTTCAATATGGTCAAATAATTTCTTCACCATTCCCTGACCGGCAAATTTTCCATCAACAGCGACTCTATGTACCACAACGAACTCTCCATCACTCAGCCAAGCTCCTTCAATAGTACTGTAAGCCGGTTCATCATTTAAGATTAAAGCTGCATATACAGCAATTTCTCCGTCTACTGTCATCACATATCCAAAGCCTTTTGCGATGTCACTTTCTACCGTTCCCATATTAGGATAACCATTCTGCCATTGGGTACTTCCGTCCTGCTTTCTTCTTTCAATGGATTGCTGGATAATAGCCCAAATGGCATTTCTGTCTTCAATTTCAGCTTTTCTCAGCTTAGTTTCTACATTCATTGTTGTTTATTTTATATTGAGAATTAAGAGATTCGTTGTTTTATATTTTGGTTAAAATCGGATTTTAGTAGTTTTATGGTGAAGGCAGGCGGGTTTAAAGCCCACCTCTATTGAAATTCTATTCACAAAATAAAAAGTCCAAAATTCCTTAATCCTTTAATCTTTTTAAATGATTAAATTCTTAAATATTTGAATTTTTAAATGCTGTCATTATTTGAATCAAAAAACCGAAAACTAATTAAAATTAATTTTCGGTTCGAAGTAGTAAAATTTAAAATTATGAAATTGTTTTATTGATTTTCACTTTGTTGAAGATAAGCATCTATAATTTCGAATGCATTCTTCTCGTCTTCCAGATCTACCATCACTTTCAGCGACGTTGCGGTAGGCGTAGTCGTGAATGTAAGATAACTGTTTTCGACGCTGTTTGTAATTTTTGCATCATCCAATTTAGACTTTATTAACTGGATTTCTGAAGGCTTATCACTTTCAAAAACCGATACTCTCGTACTTCTTTCCATATTCTATATCGTTTGAGTATCTAAATGTACAATGTTTTTTTTAAAATTACAAATCTTTGATTTTAAATTTTGTTAAGATTGTTCTCGATTTTATCTAAAGCCAACTGAATTTCTTCCTGTGTAACATTAAGATGTGGTCTGAAACGAAGTGACTGATCTCCACATGGAAGAATGATCAATCCATCCTTGAAAAGCTCGTTCATCAGATGATTTCGGTCTTCTGCTGAAGGAAGATCTATAGCACACATCAGGCCTCTTCCTCTTGCATTTGAAATTTTCGAAGGATATTTCTGAGCCAGTTCTTTTAATCTTTCCAACAGATAATCTCCAACCACTCTTGCGTTTTCCACAAGGTTTTCTTTTTCGATCACTTCCATCACCAGCTGGAAACGAAGCATGTCGATAAAGTTCCCTCCGAAAGTAGAGTTAATTCTTGAACTTTCTCTGAACACATTGTTCGGGATCTGATCAAATTTTTCTTTATTTGCTAAAACCCCACAAACCTGAGCTTTTTTCCCGAAAGAAATAATATCCGGTTTTGCTGTGAAATGCTGGAACGCCCACATTTTCCCTGTAATGGCAATACCTGTCTGAACTTCATCAAAGATCAGTAAGATCTCATTCTGATCACACAGTTTTCTCAATCCCATTAAGAACTCATCTCTGAAGTGATTGTCACCACCTTCAGCCTGGATAGGCTCAATAATGATACATGCCACTTTATCAGGATTCATCAGAATAGCTTCCTCAATCTGAAGAAGAGCTAATCTTTCATTCTTAATCGTTTCCTCTAAATTCTCTTCCGTGATAGGGAAAGATAATTTAGGATTTAAGATTCTTGGCCATTCAAACATCGGGAAATACTGATATTTTCTTGGGTCAGAAGTATTGGTTAAGCTCAATGTATAGCCGCTTCTTCCGTGGAATGCCTGTCTGAAATGAATACAGATCCCGGCTTCCGTCTGAAGTCCTTTTTCAAAATTCTTACGCGTTTTCCAGTCGAAGCACGCCTTCATTGCATTTTCTACCCCTAAACTTCCACCTTCAATAAAGAAAGCATACTGCAGTTCCTCAGGAATCACTACTCTTTCAAAAACTTCCAGAAAGTGAGCATATTCTTCTGAGTACACGTCTGCCAAAGTAGGCTTGTTAACCGCCATTCTTCCCAGCCATTCTGATCTTTCTACAAGATACGGGTGATTGTACCCTACAGAAGCTGATGCAAACATTGAGAACATATCCAGATACTCTTTGTCTGTAAGCTTGTCATATAGCCATGAACCGTGGGATTTTTCAATATCCATCACAAAATCAAAGCCATCTGCCAAAACGTGTCTTCCTACTGTTTCTTTTACTTTATTTGCTTTTATATCAATTGTTTGTTCCATAATTAACTGTGTTTGATTTAAAAATTGAATGCTTAAAAAGATTAAACATTCCAGGTTATTAATTTTTAAATTTTTAAATCGTTAAATGATTTAAATTAGAATGGTTACAGGTCAAATTTAATCCCTTGTGCTAAAGGAAGCTGAGCTGTATAGTTTATTGTGTTGGTTTGTCTTCTCATATAGTATTTCCAAACGTCAGATCCGGATTCTCTTCCGCCTCCGGTTTCTTTTTCACCACCAAAAGCACCTCCGATTTCAGCACCTGAAGTTCCGATGTTTACATTCGCAATACCGCAGTCTGAACCTGCATGAGAAAGGAATAATTCTGCTTCTCTAAGATTCTGAGTCATGATAGCAGATGACAATCCCTGAGGAACATCGTTCTGGATCGCAATAGCTTCCTCCAATGTTTTGTATTTGATCAGATATAAGATCGGCGCGAAAGTTTCGTGCTGAACGATCTCATAAGAGTTTTTAACTTCTGCGATACATGGTTTTACATAGCATCCTGATTCGTATTCTTTTCCGCTTAGTACTCCACCTTCAACCGCGAATTTCCCGCCTTCTTTTTTACATTTTTTGATCGCCTCTTCGTATTGATTGACAGCATCTACATCGATAAGTGGCCCTACATGGTTATTTTCATCCAACGGATTACCGATTTTCAGCTGTCCATAAGCTTTTACCAATCTGGTTTTTACTTCGTTGTATACGTTTTCGTGGATAATCAGTCTTCTTGTAGACGTACATCTCTGTCCGGCCGTACCAACAGCTCCGAAAACAGCTCCGATGATAGACATGTCAATATCTGCATCTTTGGTGATGATAATCGCGTTGTTTCCACCTAATTCAAGGATAGATTTCCCGAATCTTTCAGCTACTTTGGAAGAAACCATTCTTCCTACTCTTGTAGAACCTGTGAAAGATACCAATGAAACTCTTTTATCGTCTACCAGTTTCTGCCCGATCTCATGGTCAGCTACCAATACGCTTGAAATACCTTCAGGAAGATTGTTCTCCTTTACGACTTCAGCCATAATGTTCTGACATGCGATGGCACACAATGGTGTTTTTTCTGATGGTTTCCAGATCGTCACGTTTCCGCAGATCCATGCTAGAGCGGTATTCCACGCCCATACAGCAACCGGAAAGTTGAATGCGGTGATAATTCCCACCACACCTAGTGGATGATACTGCTCGTACATTCTGTGACCTGGTCTTTCCGAATGCATCGTATAACCGTGAAGCTGTCTTGAAACCCCAACTGCGAAGTCACAGATATCAATCATTTCCTGAACTTCTCCAAGACCTTCCTGAAGGGATTTACCCATTTCATAAGAAACCAGTTTTCCAAGGTCGTCTTTATATGTTCTTAATTTCTGGCCAAGCTGCCTAACGATCTCACCTCTTTTAGGAGCAGGGATGGATCTAAACTCCTGATACGCCTTCTGAGCCGTCTCAATTACTTTGTCATAATCACTTTCTCCGGAAGTCTTAATTTTGGCGATTAATCTGCCGTCTACGGGAGAAAAACTTTCTATCGTTTTCCCCGAAGCAAAATATTTTCCGCCCACTGAAGTCCCCTTATTTTCTTCTTTAATACCAAGGTTTTTGAGTGTTTTTTCGATTCCGAAATCCTTTACTTTTTTAGACATAAAATGTTTACTTTTCGTTTCCTCTAAAGATAGAAATATTATGCGAACCTCAAAATTTTAATTTTTAGGCCGCTTTTTATTTGGACTAATTATAAACATGCTTATCTTTGCAGCGTAATCTTTTGAATTTCAGGAATGGAAAATAATAAGACCGTAGAGGATACTCATACAGCAGAGGAAAAGAAGACTTCCAAATGGAAAAGTCTGGTGAAAAAATTTGGGATAGGCGGGATTATATTCTTCACGGTAAAAGGAATTATCACTTCTACCCTGATCTATTTTCTGGGTAAAAATTTCTGGACTGTGATCAGCAATTATTTCAGTACTTTATTTGAATAAATTCGATCTATTAAAAATAAAAAAAGCAGAGAAAATTTCTCTGCTTTTTTATGGTATAAGGTTAATTGGATTATTAATGTGATTTATGGAAATTACATCCGTAGGTTTAACCTTCCTCATCTTTCTTTTTCCTTCCCGAATTCACCAGGCTTTGATGAAGCAGATACTCGATCTGCCCGTTCACACTTCTGAACTCGTCATTCGCCCACTTCTCCACCATTTTATAGGTAGATTCATCGATTCTTATGACGAAGGATTTCTTGCCTTTGGATTCTGAAGGTTTTGAAGTTTTTTCCGGTTTCATTTTTTCTCTTTGCCTGTTTAATAGTTCTTTTCAAGAATGTATAAGGTGCAAAGACATCGTTTACATAAACTTTATGCCTGAGATGTCATACAATCTAAAAATTCATTTTTCATTCTTCGCTTTACATTTTTATTTAGTAAAGAGTTCCTGCATTTAAAATTGGCTGCGCAGCTTTTTCACCGCAAAGTACCACCATTAAATTGCTTACCATGGCTGCTTTTCTTTCATCATCAAGCTCTACGATATTTTCTTCTGAAAGTTTTTTCAATGCCAGATCTACCATTCCTACGGCACCTTCCACAATCTTGGTTCTTGCTGCTACAATGGCTGTCGCCTGCTGTCTCTGAAGCATCGCGCCTGCAATTTCTGACGCATACGCAAGATGAGAAATTCTAGCCTCCTGAATGATGATTCCCGCTTTTGAAAGACGGTCTGTAAGCTCCTGCTCCAAAATAGAATTGATCTTATCTCCTCCTTCTCTCAAAGTAATCGGTGCATGATCATCCTCTAAATTATCATAAGGAAAACTCATCGCCAAATGACGTACCGCCGCTTCGCTCTGCATTTTGACAAAGTCTGAATACCGCTCAACATCGAACGCCGCTTTATACGTATCTCCTACTTTCCAAACCATCACTACCCCGATTTCAATAGGGTTACCCATTTTGTCGTTTACTTTCAAAGTCTGCCCCTGCAGGTTTTCCGAACGCAAAGACATTTTCTGTGAAGAATACAAAGGATTGATAAAAAATAATCCGTTGTCTTTTACCGTTCCCACATACTTTCCAAAGAAGTTCAATACTCTTGAATGGTTCGGCTGAATGATCATCAGTCCTTTCAAAAAGAAACAGAACAGCAAAAAACAAAGCATGGCAATGATCACATAGGTGATGCTCTGCTCAACTCCGGAAATAAAAAAATAGACTGCTCCTGCGAATAAAATTAAACAGAAGACTAATGCCAGATAACCCGACATGGGCTTTAATACTTTTTCCATGATTGCAATTTTTAATTTGATATTATTTTGATATCATAAAGATATGGAATAGTTTTGAGTTTTGAGTGATGAGTGATGAGTTTTTTTGATGCGGGATGCGAGGTCTGGGGTTGATTGGTGGAGGGGTCTGAAAGCTGTGATTGGTTTTGTAATGTTTTAAACTACCCCATCTTTTGGGTCAAGATCAATTGGTGGTTCTATAAAATAAATTGCAGATAACATCCTTTTACCCTATTAACTTAAATCTAGGAACAAACTCATAACATATCATTTATAACTCCAACCCGAAACCCACACAAAAAAAATCCCGGAAAATAAATTCCAGGATTTCAATTGTTATATTGTTAAAGTTTTATTTCTTCGTTAAAGTTTTAAATTTGAAGTAAGAAACTACTGATAGAAGTAGCATCGTTCCTAATCCGATGTATACCCAGGCTGGAACCGGAACCGGATCTCCCGCTGCGTAAGAGTGTAGCCCGCTCAGGTAATAATTAACTCCGAAGTAAGTCATTACCATAGAACAGAATGCAAACATCGTTGCTACGTGGAATGCCCATCTGCTTCTCAATCCGGGAACCAATCTCATGTGTAATACAAAAGCATATACCATGATGGAGATGAAAGCCCATGTTTCTTTAGGGTCCCAGCTCCAGTATCTTCCCCATGATTCATTCGCCCAGATCCCTCCTAAGAAGTTCCCTACCGTTAAGGCGAAAAGACCAATAGTAAGAGACATTTCAGAAACAATAACCAGTTCTTTCAACGTCGTATCGTGGTGAAGTTTATAGGTATCTTTATTTGAAATGATATAAAATACAAGAGAAATCACAGCAATAATCATAGACAGGGCAAAGAAACCGTAACTTGAGGTAATGATTGCTACGTGAACAATCAGCCAGTAAGATTTCAATACCGGAACAAGCGGTGTGATCTGCGGATCAAGTGCTGAACCACCGTGCGCAAATCCCATCATGATAACGGCCACCATAAATCCTGATGCAGGAATTAATGCGTTAGATTTATTTTTAGTGATTAATTGCTTTGCAGCTAATATAGCTTTATCTGCCAAAGAAAGTCTTCCGAAACCAAAATAGAACATTAATCCTGCGGAAATACCTACCCAAGAAATAAAGATAATGGCTTCGTAACCGTTACTCCAAGGTGCGTGTCCGGAAATATACCATCTCGCAACAAGACCAAGGAAATGGAGAATATATCCTACAAGTCCCACATAGATAATTATTCTGATAATTCTATTTAGAACTTTACTTGATTTAAACAATTCAACAAAACCAAAAATCAACAATAAACCACCTATTATGGTATAGAAAATTAATAATTTAAAGTTGATATTCACTTCGTTCATGAAAACCTCAAGATCTACTTTTGATTTTGCAGGAACTACTGCCTTACCCCATTTCTGCTGATAGTCTGAAAGTTTTGCCAATTCAGTATCTGCCTTGCTCCAGTTTCCTGTTTTCTGAGCGGTAAGAGCTTCTGCAAAATAAGGTCCCATTACCTGCTGCGATTCCATATCCGGTTCGAATTTCTGGTCAAGCCATGAATGCCAAGTGTGGTTTGCATCATTTTTTACAGGAACAATTCTCATAAACTGGCCACTGAAAAACTCGTTGAAGATCTGTACTCTTTCGTTTACAGAAATTACTTCTTTATCATAATTGGTTTGATCAGCAGGTTTTTTACGGAATGCTGTATTGTAATCATGTTCCAGGATGTAGGTCAGGTTACCGTTGGCATCTGCTGGGAAAAGGTTCATCAGTGAAGTGTATCCTTCTTCGTCAGCCTTTGTTTTATTTTTCAACTCATCGCCTCCTTTTGTTCCTACTTTGATCATAGGAACCATAGTCCAGCTTGGAGTGTCTGTATTGATTGACAGGAACCATTGGTTAGCCGTAAGAGACTTTCCATCTGTTCCCTTGAATTCGTCTTTCTTGTATAGTTTTCTTAAAACATCCAGCGCTTCTGTATTGATTGGAACAATTCTTCCGTCGAAATTCTGAACCAAAAGGTATCCGAATTTATCTGCGTGTTCTTTGCTGATTCTGTTTCTTGCAATGATTTCATCCGGAGATATTCTCTTCATTCTGCTAAGAGGAGCTGCCAGAGAGTTCTGTTTTGGAGCAGCACCATCAAGCGGTTGAGCACCCGGAGCCGGAGCGTGAGAATGATTATCCCCTTCTACATGTACATGTTCCCTGCTTCCATCAGTGGTACCGTGTGTTTCAATTTTTTGTGCATTTAAGCCAAAACTTAACAACACTAAAAGAACTGCAGCGCTTTTCTTTTTGTTGATATCAGTCAGCATTTTGTTCAGTTTCCAGAAGTGAGTTCCTTTCCAGAAGAAGATCACAAACATTCCTAAGAACAGAAGTCCGTATCCGATGTAAGAGATAATGGTTCCCCAGAAATCGTGGTTCACAGAAAGTACGGTTCCCATTCTGTCCGGGTCAAAGCTTGACTGGAAGAAACGGTATCCTTTATGATTCAGAACGTGGTTCATGTAGATTTTATAAGGGGTTTCTTTTCCTTCATCAATGATCTTTACGTGACTTTCATAAGCACTTGGAGATGTACTTCCCGGGTAAGTTTCCATCACGAAATCATCCAGTTTCAGTGCGAAAGGCGTATTATAAACTTTAGGCCCGAAACCTACCATAATATTAAGCCCGTCCATAGTCACCTGCTTGAATGCATTTGGATTTCCTTTTTCCACAGAAAGATCAACCAATTGTTTTGTTTTTGGCCCCTGAAGCTCTATTCTAAGCACATCAGGTACCATGGCATCTTTCTTTTTATCCCCTTCAAAAGCCATCAGTCTTCCTTTTTTAAGACCTTCAGGAACAACCAATTTCAATTCGTTAATGGTATATAAACTTCTCAATACCAAAGGCTGGAATTCATCTTTCTTGGTGCTTCCCGTAGCCTGCGTTGCCATGGTCATAAAGGCTGCATCAACAGGAGTTTTGATGAATATTTTTCCGTCTTCTTTTTTAAATTCTACAGCCCCTTCGATCGCTCTGTTGAACGTTACCAAAGTTCCGTTAATCGATTTTGTTTCTCCCGGTTTGATATAGATATTCTGTCTTCCGGTAGTTCCTGTAGAAACCAGGTGAAGATATTCTGTACCATTGGGTTCAGCAATTAAGCTGTCTTTTTTTCTCTGGATATAGTCTTTTGTAAAAACTTTTACTTCTTTTCCGTGAAAATCGTAGGTTGCTTTAAAGTCTTTGTGCAGAGGAGACATCAGGTAAGGAACATCCTGGTAATTCAGAACATCTCCTTTATCCTCGATCTGGATTTTAAAGAAATTTTTGTCGGTCACAATCTCGTTAGAAGTTTCACCTTCTCTGATGTGCATGGTGCCTTCAAAACTGATGTATCTTGTGATAGCCCCCCCTATAAAAATAAGAATAAAGGCAAGGTGAAAGACCAGAACCGGCCATTTTTCTCTTCTCCACAGTCGGTATCTGGCGATATTTCCTACGAAGTTAAGAATGAGCAGAAACATGATTAATTCAAACCATTTTGCTTCATAAATTAGAGCCTTGGCTGTAGGAGTTCCGTAGTCGTTTTCTAAGAACGTTGCATAAGCCATCGCAAATGCATACACCAGTAACAGCACAGCCATTGTTCTGGTTGAGATAAGAATATCTTGGAGCTTCTTCATGATTTATTTTACTTGACATGCAAAAATAAGAATGATAAACAACAAAGGGGCTAAAAAAAGCTGTTTTTTGTCACTTTGAAGCCTATTTCGGTTATTTTGAACCATTCTTAATAAGGTGAAATTTATTAAGGAAAATTCAATTTTTAATATCATAAAATTCCGGATATATTAAACCTATATATGTTATTGAAATCTTCTATTCCCAACAACGCCCATTTTTGACTTAAACCAATGGCAATCAATAAACTACTTTTTCAAAGAGGTTTTCTTTCTAATCTTACTTAAAAACTCATGCGTTATTCCCAGGTAAGAAGCAACCTGTTGCTGGGTTAGCCTCTGCTCCAGACCGGGATATTTTTCTAGAAATTCAAGATACCGCTTATCTGCAGTCTTTCCGGTTAAAGAAAGAATTCTTCTCTGCAAAGCTACTGACGACTGCTGGTTCATGATCCTGAAAAGTTTTTCTATCTGAGGCATATCTTCATAAAGCCTTTCTTTATCCTTCTTTGAAATCATTAAAACTTCACTGTCTTCAAGAGCTTCTATATTCAGAATGCTCGGAACATGATTGATAAGACTGTCTATATCCGTGATCCACCACCCTTCTACTGCAAAATAAAGGGTCTGCTCAGATCCGCTTTCATTCAGATAATACACTTTAAAACATCCCTTCAAGACAAACCCCTCAAAAAGACAACAATCCCCTTCTTTGAGAACCGTTTCTTTTCTTTTAAACTTCTGAAGCACGAACGGTCTGCTGAACTGCTCAAATTCTTCATCTGAGAGATGAATATGTCTGCTGATATTTTCTAAAAGGAGATGCAACATGCTCTGTTATTCTTATTCAACATAAAGATACCCATATTTACAGATATCTTTATGAATAGATGTATGGATTTACAATTATTTCCCACTCAAAAAGGCTGCGGTATTAACAATCTCAGCGTATAGATTTCCTAATGCCGACATTCCGGCAAGAAAAGATTTTTGTACTTCAGGTGCTTTTATGACCTCACCGTTCAGTTCTCTGTCTCTGGTGGCCGTCGCATCTCCGATAACGGTATTCTTCAAACCAAAATCAAAGGCTGCTCTGACAGTAGAATCCACACAGACATCTGTCATCATTCCAGTGATGACAAGGTTTTTGATTCCGCTTTTCTCTAAATACTCTGAAAGACCTGTCTCTCTGAAGCTATTTGGAAAATGTTTGATGATTATTTTCTCATTGCTTTTAGGGGAAACCAGTGAATTAATTTCAGCACCTGAAGTATCTGGAAGAAAAAATCCGGCACCGTCATTCGTTGCTATATGTTTGATGTGAATGACCGGAAGATTGTTTTTTCTGAAATAGTCCAATATCTTCTTTGCATTGTTTGCAGCCGGTGCTGCTCCGGCCAGTTCCATTTTTCCTGCCGGGAAATAATCATTCTGTATATCGATGATTAATAAGGCTGTGTTTTCCATGTTTCTTTTTTGTTGAGCATTAATAGATAATAATGAAAATAAAGTAAGACATAATGCCAGCGTACTTTTGAACAAATTTTTCATGTTTTTGTTGTTTTAAAAATTTATGGAACAAAATTAGTTGAGCTGTAATTGCTGGCATTTGAACTAGTTCAAAAAACACCTGAGGTATTAGATTTTAATGAAAAAAAATATCTCAAAAACGCTGTGTAATTTTAAAAAATAAACCTAAATTACGCTATCTTTTGAACAAAAAAAGATTCTATTAATGTTGAAAAAACATTAAATTTGCCCACATTGATATTATGGATAAAAAGACACAGACAAAACCGACTGAATCGCCTGATAAAGGCAAAATCTTATCTAAACCCCGCATATTTTTCGGGCTTACCTTCATCCTTTTTTCCGTCGTTCTGACCCTTTCGTTCGTCTCTTATCTGATGAACTGGAAAGCGGACCAGAGCCAGGCAGGAACTATGACAGACAAAACAATACAATCTTCAAATGTCTTTGGGAAAGTAGGCGACTGGCTGGGGAATATTTTTATATTCGAAAGCATAGGAATAGCCTCATTTATTATCGCCTTCTTATTTTTGGTGGTGGGTACTTTAATTCTTAAAAAAAGAACCTTCAAACCATGGAAAACCATCGGCCATTCTCTGTTTTTTATCTGCTGGCTGCCTATCTTTATGGGAGCAGTCACTAAAGGACAGGGCGTTTTGGGAGGTGTGTACGGATACCAGATTATGGATTATCTTAACGCCATTATCGGATCTGTAGGACTTTGGGTAGTTTTGGCTGCCAGCATTCTTTTATATTTTATTCTGGAATTCAATCTTCGTCCAAGCTCTATTAAATCTAAACTGGACAAGATCAATGACAATACAATCGGCAGAGTAAAATCTATGATGCCAAGCTCGGAGGAAAACTTTGAGGCTGATGAAGAACTTGAAGAGGAAGCTCCGGAGACCGTTTCCAATGTTACCGTTACAGATCTTTCCAATAAAACGAAAGCGAAAGAACAGGAACCCGTAAGTGTCCCGAAAGGATTTCCTGAAGTTCAGCCTTCAACGGATATAGAAACTATTGTAACGCCTAACCATACTTCTTTTGAGGAAGAGGAAAAACCTGTCAGTTTAAATCTGAACACCAAACCTTCTGTTCCAACATCAACTCCGGAACAGGCATTTGATATAACACCGGTAAGTCCGGCTATCAGTCCGGTTCCTCCTGCTTCAATGCCTGCTCAGGATAATATTAAATTCAATGTAGAAGTAGCTCCAGTCATTGATGTGCTTGATGATTCGGATAAAAAATCACAGGAACTGATAGAAAAACACGGTCTGTATGATCACAAGCTTGATCTGGCCGGATTCCAGATGCCAACCGTAGAACTACTGAAGGATTATGGTAATGAAGAAATCTCGATCAATAAAGAGGAATTAGAAGAAAACAAAAATAAAATTGTAGGCCTTTTAAAGAACTTCAACGTAGGTATTTCCGAGATCAAAGCCACGATAGGGCCAACCGTTACTCTATACGAAATTGTTCCGGAAGCTGGAATCAGGGTATCTGCCATTAAAAAGCTTCAGGATGACATCGCGCTGAATCTGTCTGCTCTTGGGATCAGAATTATCGCCCCGATGCCTGGAAAAGGAACCATCGGGATTGAGGTTCCGAGAAAAAATCCCACCATGGTTTCTATGCGTTCTGTGATCGCTTCTCATAAGTTTCAGAATACGGATATGGATCTTCCGGTGGTTTTCGGAAAAACGATTTCCAACGAAGTCTTTATGGCCGATCTTGCGAAAATGCCTCACTTACTGATGGCTGGTGCTACGGGACAGGGTAAATCTGTCGGGATCAATGCAATTCTTACTTCCCTTCTTTACAAAAAACATCCGAGCGAACTGAAATTCGTCATGGTGGATCCTAAGAAGGTAGAACTATCACTGTATTCAAAAATTGAAAGGCATTATCTGGCTAAACTTCCGGATGCCGAAGAGGCCATCATCACAGATACCAATAAAGTGATCAATACCCTGAACTCTCTTTGTATAGAGATGGACACGAGATATGATCTTCTTAAAAATGCATTCTGTAAAAACTTAAAAGAATACAACAAGAAATTCACAGAGCGAAAACTAAATCCTGAGAACGGACACCGTTTTCTTCCTTATATCGTATTGGTTGTAGACGAGTTTGCAGACCTTATCATGACGGCAGGAAAAGAGGTTGAACTTCCAATCGCCAGACTTGCACAGCTTGCAAGAGCCGTAGGAATTCACCTGATTGTGGCTACACAGAGACCTTCCGTCAATGTAATTACAGGGATGATCAAAGCCAACTTCCCGGCAAGGGCTGCCTTCAGAGTAATTTCCAGCGTGGATTCAAGAACGATCCTGGATTCTCCGGGTGCAGATCAGTTGATTGGTAAAGGAGATATGCTTTATTTCAATGGAAACGAGATTTTAAGACTTCAATGTGCTTTCGTAGATACACCGGAAGTGGAAAGACTGGCAGAATATATCGGTGAACAAAAAGGATATTCATCTGCATTCTTACTTCCTGAATTTGTTTCTGAAGATTCCACAAGTACAGTGGGTGCTTTTGACCCGAATGAAAAAGATGCCTTATTTGAAGAAGCGGCAAGAATTATCGTTTCTACACAACAGGGTTCTACTTCGATGCTACAGAGACAGCTGAAATTAGGTTACAACAGAGCAGGGAGAATCATGGACCAACTTGAGGCAACCGGTATTGTAGGTGGATTTAACGGAGCAAAAGCTAGAGAAGTAATCATCAGTGATCTTCATTCTCTGGAGCAATTCTTAGAAGATTTAAGAAACTAATACATCACAAAAACAAATACCACCATGAAAATAACTACAAAAAACATCATTAAAATAGGTCTTTTTGCCTCAGTACTTACCTTATCCTCATGTGCCTTAAAATCAATTCCCAGTGATTACAGCACTGTAAAATTAGAGACTGTGGACACCAGCACTCTTGGAAACGGTAAAGTACTTATTTATAATGGTGCGGGAATTCTGCATTCAATAGACAATACGGCAAGGCTGAACATATGGATCGACAATAAATCACTGGGACAGATCAGACCCAAAGAGTATCTGATCATTGATTTAGCCAAAGGAAAATATGAATTCACAGCACTGCATATAGACATGGTGAATATGAGAAGCAAACATCAGGTGGAAATTGACGAAAATACAAAAGTAATCAATATTGAACCTACCATCACTTCAAATAGATTAACCGTTACGAATACCCTTCCGAACAACTTCGAAAAGTATGTCTACCGAGCGGACAGAAAATAATTGAAAAACTGTGGTCTGTACATAGTAACAAAAGAAAGGTTGGGAACCGAACTTTATTAATGGAACAGTTTTTGGAAGATTTGCAGAGTCAAAGGGAAAAATGCTTTACAGAGTGAATCGCGAAGCATTAGAATGTTTAAAGTATATTAAATAAAAAAATGAAAAATATTATTTCAAAAGTTATAGTCGGAAGTTTTGTTATCGGAGCTGTAGGATTCGTCCCGGCACAGAAAATTGATGCGAAAGCTAAAAAGATTCTGGATGACATCACGGCCAACTACAAGTCTAAAAAGAATTCTTATTTCAAGTTTTCTTTCGGGACCGGCCTGAACGGACAGGTGACGAAAACAGAACCGGGTATTTATTATTCTGCAGGAGATAAATATAAACTGAAGATTATGGATACAGAACAGATCTTCGACGGAAGCAAAATCTACAACATCAATGCAGATGATATGGAAGTAACCGTTGCAAAACCTAACGGAAGCAGCAGCATGTTCTCCCCTATCAACTATCTTTCTACATACAGAAATGATTACAATGTAACCTACAACGGAAAGAAAAATGTAAACGGCGTGAATGCAGATTTCATTAAACTGACTCCTGTAAAATCCAATGGAATTCAATACGTATACATTTTTGTAGATTCAGCCAAGAAACAAATGGTAAAACTTGAGCAGCACGGAAACAACAAAGATGTAGCCGTAATTGCCATCAAAGAATATAAGGAAAACCAGGAACTGGACCCTAATATGTTTGTTTTTGACAAAAATAAGTTCAAAAATTACGTAATCACCGAACTTTAAAAAAGTGAAATAGAGAAAGGGTTGATGGACAAATTCGCATATTCACCTTTCATCTTTTTGCTGTTAAATAAAAAGTAATAAAAATTATACAAGCCACAAGTAAACTTTGTGGCTTTTTGATTAATTTTGGCGCATGTTAAAAATACTAGACCGATATATCATAAAAACCTTCTTTGGACCGTTTTTCTTTATATTCAGCGTTTTGTTTTTCATCTTTATTGTAAACATTATCTGGGTTCAGCTGGGGCAGTTCATGGGAAAAGGATTAAGCTACTGGCAGATCCTGAAACTTCTTTTTTACCTTGGGGTAAGTGTGATCAGTATGGTACTTCCGCTTACGATTCTTTTGGCGAGTATCATGTCCTTCGGTGAATTCGGAGAACGGTATGAGCTCGCAGCGATGAAGGCGGCAGGAATTTCTCTAACAAGAGTCATGGCACCTTTGATGGGAGTAGCTACCGTACTGGCAGTCATGCTCTTCTTTTTCTCCAATAACATCATTCCGGATTTCCAGAAAAAAGCCAAGAATATGCTTTTCAATATTGCACAGACCAAGCCTGCCCTAAATTTTACGCCGGGACAGTTCATCGACCAGATTCCGGGTTATATGGTGAAATTTGACAAGATTTACGGAGAGAATGGAGAAAGTATCGAAGGGGTTTTTGTACACAGAAAAGCCAGCACTTATGAAAACCAGCAGTCTATTGTAGCGGAAAAAGGAAAATTCGTTCCTGCCGCCAACAAGAACTTCCTGAAGCTGGAGTTGTATAATGGGTATGTATTTGAAGACAATTTCGCCGGTAAAAATGAAAATGTAAGGCTGAAACAGCCGGATCAGGCCATCAAATTTGACACTTTGGTTTCACACTTTGACATCAGTGAGATCATCAACAAAGCTATTGAAAAGGAACAGATCACGGATGACTACCGTTTTCAAACATATGGTCAGCTTAATGCCACCGTTGCTAAAAGTAAGAAAGACAATAATGACTTTTTCACCTCCATAAGCTCCGATGTACTAAGCCAGACCAATTCTGTGGTGACCTATATGGACAAGAACAAATCTAAGGCAGTGGCCAAACAGCAGGTAAAACTGGATACGGTAAAAGGGGAAAAGAAACTGCAGATCATCTATAACTCCTATAGTAGACTGGAAAATCTGAAAACAACGGCCGAAGGAAAAAAGAATGAATTCAGCTCCAATATAAAATACTTCAGTAAAGTAGTGATTTACCAGCAGAGAATTATATCATATTCTGTAACGTGTATCATCTTCTTCCTGATTGGGGCTAGTTTGGGATCCATCATCAGAAAAGGAGGAATGGGACTTCCGGTGATCATTGCGATTATCATTTTCATTGTTTTCTACGTGATGAATCTGGGTATTGAGAATGTTGCATGGGGAGGCGGAATGAGTCCTTATTTAGCGGCATGGCTTCCGAACCTGATCCTTCTTCCGTTTGGAATATGGATGACGTATAAAGCCCTTACCGACTCACAGCTGTTTGATGCTGAGAAGTACAAAGCTTTGTTTAAACCAATCGTTAAGAGGTTCTCAAAGAATAAGGAACATAAGAGATATCAGTAATTCTTGTATTTAAAGATTTAAAGATGATCAGACCCGGAGTTTTCCGGGTCTTTTTATTTGAAGTTGTGGTATGTTATGGCGTTTTGTACTCAGTGATAAAAAGCTATATTTACAAAAAATTGTTAAAAACGATAATTACATGAAGAAAGTATTACTATTGAGCTTGTTCACATTGATTTCTTTCAACGCTTATGCACAGGAAGACAACACTGATTACGAATTGAGAACCGATGAAAAATACGGTTATATCATTGACAAAGGCGGAAAAAAGATCGAAGGAATCGTACGACTGAACGGAGATGCCATGAACCCATGGAGCAACCAGAAAAAGGTAAAATTCGTTGCCGTAGCTGACATAGACAAATCTAAAAAGAAACAGAAATTCAAAACTCTTGATCCGGATGACATCAAGGAATATGTAGCCATTGATGAGAACAATGAGGAAAGACGTTTTGAGATGATCAAATACACCAATACCAAAGAAGGTTTCAACACAGCAACCGGAGGTTTAAGCGGTAATATCAAAGCCTTTAACAACCTTACCAAAAGCACCCAGTTTGCAGAGGTGGTAACGGATGGCAAGATCAAGGTTTACAAACTGTACGGCTACCCTACTACTTTCTCTGCCGGCGGTCAGATCGCGGTGGCTGAAAAGGAAACGGAAAGAATGAGAAATTCTCCATCTTATATTTATTCCAAAAAAGGAGGAAAAATAGAGGAACTTACTTTGGCCAAAGCAAAAATCATCATTGCAGACTGCAGCTATGCAAAGGGTAAGCTGACCAGCGGTTCTTACGCTTCTCTTAAAAATGACGAAAAGAAAAGATCAGGACTTGGAAGACTGATCAAAAGCCAGATCGATGATGTGATGTCCAATGTTCCGCAAATTGTAGAAGAGGTGATCACGGATTACAACGAAAACTGTAAATAAAATCTCCATTTATACGATACAAAAAGGTTCAGAGTTTCTGGATCTTTTTTGTATTTAACACCAAATAATTTTATATTGTATCATAGGAAAACACCAATCTGTTATCTGTCGCTTTATTCAAATCTCGGACAGAGAATGGTATTCAAAAAAAGATTGTGCAGATAATTTTGTAATTTTATAGCTCACCAAAAACTATGATATGAGAACCGTGTTCCTCGCCGCCGGACTGGCTTTGATTGTTTCATGTAAAAATGACAAGGACAAAACGACTCTTCAGACGCCGGTTCCCAAAGACACCCTTATCGCAAAAAAGGATTCCGGACAGCTTAAAGCCACAAAGGATCCTATAGAAGAGATTAAAAGTGAATACAGCAGTCTCCGGAAACAGCTTGAATCTAAAAAACTGACATCCAAAGGTTTTACCTACAACTGCAACGACGAAAGATCGGGGAAAGTGACTTACTATTCTGATCAGAAAGAAATCAGAATCATTGAGCATTCCTACGATGAATACAGTCATTTCGGCTCAACGGAACAGTTTTTTATCAAAGATGGAAATATTTTCTTCATTTTCAAAGAAGATACAGGATGGAATTTTGACGGAGGTACCCCGGAAAAACCCATCACAAAAGACGATATCACGGAAAGCCGCATCTATTTCCAAAATAACAAACCTATCAAGTGTCTTGAAAAACAGTATTCCATAAGGTCCAATGCGACTGAGAAACCTTCTCCTGACAAAATTTCAAGTAAGGAAACCCAATGCAATACGAATGAACTGATGAAAACCTACGAGTCTTTGCTGAGAAACGAGGATAAAAAGGGAGAAATAAAATGTCTGTAAAACAAAAAGAGGTTTCCTGTGAAACCTCTTTTTTATATTTAAATCTGAAAATTATACTTTCATAATTTCAGCCTCTTTCGTCTTAAGGTGCTCATCGCAAAGCTTTACATATTTGTCAGTAAAGCCCTGGATTTCATCTTCCACGCCTTTTACTACATCTTCAGAAACACCTTCCAGTTTTTTAAGCTCTTTCAAACCGTCCTGTCTTGCATTTCTTACTGTTATTTTTGTATTTTCAGCTTCTACTTTAGCCTGTTTCGCCAATTCCCTTCTTCTCTCCTCTGTTAAAGGCGGAACGTTAAGAATGATATTTTCCCCGTTATTAGAAGGTGCAAAACCAAGGTTTGAATTGATGATCGCTTTTTCAATAGCACCGATAGCCGTTCTGTCCCAAGGTTGAATAGAGATGGTCATGGCATCCGGTACAGAAACATTCGCAACCTGGTTAATAGGAGTGGCTGCTCCGTAATATTCTACCATTACATCCTGAACCATTGACGCAGAAGCACGCCCTGCTCTAATTCTTTGAAACGCATGATCCAAGTGCTTTATAGCGCCATCCATGTCCTGCTTTACAGATTCTAATATAAGATCTAATTCTTCCATTATATATTTAAAATTTGATAAGTTACACATTTTTATAAATGATGATTGATAAATAATGGGTAATGAATAATAAGCAATGAGTAATCTCTGAATCTTTAAATCTTCAGATTACTACACTTAAAATCTACTACCTGCTCCCTATAAATCCACTAAAGTGCCTACATTTTCTCCTTCCACAATCTTCAGTAAATTTCCGTCTTTATTCATGTCGAATACGATGATCGGCAATTTATTTTCGTGGCTTAATGTAAAGGCAGTCATATCCATTACTTTAAGGTTTTTAGCATATACCTCGTCGAATGATAATGAGTTGTATTTTACAGCATCTGCATTTTTTTCAGGATCGCTGTCGTAGATTCCGTCTACTCTGGTTCCTTTTAAGATCACATCTGCCCCGATTTCTATAGCTCTCAAAGTAGCTGCCGTATCCGTTGTAAAATATGGGTTTCCGGTTCCGGCCCCAAAGATTACTACTCTTCCTTTTTCAAGGTGTCTTACAGCTCTTCTTTTGATGAAAGGCTCAGCTACCTTATCCATTTCAATGGCAGACTGGAGTCTGGTTTTGATTCCAGCATCTTCAAGGGCTCCCTGAAGCGCCATTCCGTTGATTACTGTTGCCAGCATTCCCATATAATCTCCCTGCACTCTGTCCATTCCTTTTGCAGCCCCTGCTACTCCACGGAAAATGTTTCCTCCTCCAATAACGATTGCTACTTCGCAGCCTTTTTCTACAACGGTTTTGATTTCAGCTGCATATTCCTGCAGTCTTTCATTGTCTATACCATATTGTCTGTTCCCCATTAAGGCCTCACCACTCAGTTTCAGAAGGATTCTTTTATATTTCATCTTTAATTTTTAATAAGCTTTACCGGAGTAATTTTCTCCGAAATTTGATTTTGCAAATATAATCATTAAAAATATTGAAAAAAGAAAAATATTTACGTAGAAATAATGTCAGAAATATTTTGATAAGTACGAAAAAGGATTATTTTTGCATTAATTATAAATTGAATTGAAGAAAATTGTCATTTTTTCATTATTTCTGTCAGGAATTGTTTCTTATGCGCAAACAGGAACAAATGTTTATACTTTCTTAAACATTCCTGTATCTGCCCGACAGGCTGCCTTAGGTGGCGATGCAATTTCCATCAGAGACCATGATGTTTCCTTTGCTATTGCAAACCCGTCCCTCTTAAACAGAGATTCAGACAAGCAGCTTTCAGTGAATGCCGCCACTTATCTTGCCGACTCTAAATATGGTACCATTGGCTATGCCAGAGATTTCGACAACGGGCACATGGCCACTGTGAATGCCAGATATATGACCTACGGAAGTATTCCCAGAACCGACGAAAGCGGTGAGCAAAACGGGGATTTCAAAGCTTCTGACGTCGCTATCGGTGCAGGCTATGCATACCAGTTTGAAGAAGACTGGACCATTGGTGGAGGCATCAATTTCATCACTTCAAAAATTGACAACTATACTTCTTCTGCAGTCTCCGGAACCGCAGGAATCACCTACCATAACAAAAAGAACAAAGAAGTTCTTTCCCTTGTCCTGAGAAATTTCGGTTTTCAGCTGAAATCTTTTAACGGAACCAGAGAAAATCTTCCGTTCAGGGTAGATATGGGCTATACCAGAATTCTAAAAGCCATACCGCTTGCCATTACCATTACCGCTCATGATCTTCAGCAGTTTGACATTTCGCAGGAATATAACGTAAACGGGCAGGAAGTAGGCTTCGGAAGAAAACTGGCAGACCACTTTTCGGTGGGAGCAGAACTTTTCCCTGAAAAAGGCTTTAATATAAGGCTCGGATATAATGCGAAAAGAGGAAATGAACTTGCCGTGGCAGATCAGAGAAACTTTTCAGGGCTTTCAGGAGGATTCGGAATTAAATTAAGAAGATTCCGTATAGACTACGCTCATATCCGTTACCACAACTCTTCCAATGTGAACCAGATAGGAGTTTCTATGGACCTTAGCAGCCATGCAGGAGAGTAATTCCAAAAAGAATCTTTAAGAATAATAAAGAATTTTTTTCTGCGTTCTCTTGATTTTTTAAAAAAATTCTTGAAATTTGCGGTATGAAAAAACCTGTAATAGCTATCGATGGGTACTCGTCTACCGGAAAAAGTTCAATCTCTAAAGTTATTGCCGATAAACTGGGTCTTATACATCTGGATACCGGCGCGCTTTACAGGGGAGTTACGTGGTTTGCCCTACAGAACTGTATGCACGGAAGTGACTCCATAAATCTTCAGGAACTCTTCTCTTCCTTAGACCAGATCGAACTTGAATTCAGGAACGATGACGGCGAACTGATTCTTTATCTCAACCATATTGATATTTCCAAGCAGATCCGTACCAACGAAGTTTCCGACAATGTAAGTATTGTGGCCAAACAGAAGGAAGTAAGAGATTTCCTGCTCCATTCACAACGCTCCCTGGCAGAAAAAGGCGGCATTATTATGGACGGACGTGACATAGGGACAGTAGTTCTGCCAAATGCGGACTATAAATTCTTTCTTACTGCCAGTATCGACGAAAGAACCAACAGAAGGTATTTTGAATTGGCAGGCTTGGGAATTCAGGCGGACAGAGAGCAGGTAAAACAAAACCTTATAGATCGCGACAAGATCGACAGTGAAAGGGAAATCGCCCCATTAAAGCAGGCTGAAGATGCCATCGTTATCGACAATACAGCGCTTACAAAAGAGGAAACCATAGATCTGATTCTATCTCACATTAAAAAGATTTAACAATTTTTAATAGGCACCCTACCCCCTTTGGTATACAAATTGTACATTTTGACCCAGTAAAAACTAATATTTATTAACTATTAAAAAAGCTTAAAAATGTCTAAAAACGGAAAAAATACAGCAGGTATATTGGCAGGACTTCTAGCAGGTGCTGCAGCAGGTGTAATCTTAGGAATGCTTTATGCGCCTGAAGAAGGCAAAGAAACAAGAAAAAAAATCAAAGATAAAGCAGGTGACCTAAAGGACCAGGCTAAAAACAAATACGGCGAGGTTTCTGAAAAAGTAAAAGATCAGTATAGCAATATCTCTTCTACTTTCAAAGAAACAGCTAACAGTGTAGCCCATACGGTAAAAGACGGATATGATAAATACAAAGATCAGATTGTTTCAAAAACTGCAGATGTAGTAAAGGATGTAGAAGCAGAACTGAATGATCTTAAAAAATAAATAGTTTATTTTTTGAGTAAATTATGGGAAGGAACTTTTTGTGTGAAAGTTCCTTTTTTTGTAACTTTAAAAAAAAACAATGATAGAGACTATTAAAGAATATGCATCAAAGAGAATAGATCTTCTGAAAATTGAAGCTACTGAAAAATCATCTCTTTCTGCAGGGCTCATTACCTACTTTGTAGTGCTGCTAGTTGCTTTTACTTTTTTTATTATCCTTTTTAATTTCGGAATTGCATTTCTTATCGGTAAAGCGTTGGATAATACATCTTACGGATTCCTGATTGTTGCTGGATTCTATGTTATAGTAATGGCATTTATTATTGCTTTTAAAAATAAGCTTGTCAATATGGTCGCAGATCAGGTTATTAAATTTTTAAATCATTAAGCTATGGGCAGAAAATACGAAAGCATCGAAGAACTGAGAAGAAAGAAAAAACTGCTCCAGGGTGAAATCAGTGATCTTGAAAACTTACTCACCTTTAAAAACACAAAAGAGAGCCTGAGTGCATTCACCAATGGCCTTACAGACCAGTATTTACAAGAGAAAGTAGACGAAGACGGTGATGAAAAAGTAGTTCTGCGAAAAGATGTTATTGCCAGACAGCTGACTTCAGAAGTCAAAGATATGTTCATCAATAAGAATACGGCAGTAGGCATTGCGAGTACAGCCTTAGGCGGTAATGTGACAGACAGCCTGATCAAGCTGGGCATTACCGCTGTTGTAGGAAACTATGCCAAAAAAAACATGAAAAGCCCAAACTGGAAGAAAAAACTTCTCGGCGCCGCCATGATCTATCTCGCACCTATTGCCCTGAAATATGTCAGAAAGAAACTGGAAGTCTATCAAAAGAATAAAAGTGTTTCGAGTCTGGAACAGTTGATATAGAAATCAATAAGATATCACATTTCAGATACCAGATTTCAGATATATAAGTCAGTAATCAATATATCACATAATATTTAAAGTCTGAAATCTGATATCTATTTAGAAAACAACTGCCCCAAAATAATTCCCGCCGCCATAGAAACATTTAAGCTTTCTGTGGACTGAGATTTTCCGAATCTTGGAATGGTGATGCATTGGTTAAGGAGCTTCTCTGTTTCCGGCCGCATTCCGTTTCCTTCATTTCCGAGAATAAGATTCAATTTTTTCGGTTTTTCGAAAGTATAAATATTTTCTCCTTCCATATCGGTTCCGATATTCATATTCTCCGTTTTCGAAAGATATTCAACAAGATCTGTATACATGACATTTACCCTTATAAAAGAGCCCATCGTGGCCTGAATCACTTTGGGATTATAAACAGCCACTGTATCTTCGCTGCAGATAATCTGTTCTATTCCAAACCAGTCGGCCAGTCGGATAATGGTTCCCAGATTACCGGGATCCTGAATACCGTCCAGTACCAATTGAACATCCCTATCTTCCATTTTTTCATCTTCAGGCAGATAACAGACTGCTACAGAATCTTTAGGCGTTTTAAGGAAGCTGATTTTTTTCAGCTCATTTTCAGTGATCTGAATAATGGGCACATCAGTACGGTCCAGTTTTTGCGGATCGGTAGAAAATATTTCTTTAACTTTAAAATTAGATTGAGGAAGTTCACAAATGATTTTATTACCTTCAACCAAAAACAAATTGTATTTTTGTCTGAACTTCTTTTTATCTAAAGACTGTAAAATTTTTATTGTATGAGCTGTAAGCATTATAAGAATTCTCCTCAAAAATATTATAAAATTATCTCATTTGCAACATTTGTTGGTCTCCTTTATGCCTGCAGTACAACAAAAAAAGTTCCGGACGGTGAATATCTGCTTACTAAGAACACTTTTGAGTTTGAAGACAAGAAAGAATCCATCGATGAAGAACTGAAGGATTATGTTCAGCAGAAGCCCAATAAAAAGCAGCTTCTGTTCGTTCCGCTGACTCTGGGGTTTTATAATATGGCCAATCCTAAATATGATACGCTACTAAACGAATACATGACGTATCCTGATGAAATGAGAAATCAGAAACTGCGAGATTCACTTTTCCTTAAATACAATATGAAAAGCAGTGTAGGAAAAACGCTGTTTCTGGACCGTCTGCTTCACAGCTGGGGAACGCCACCGGTGATTCTGGATCAGACCAGAAGTGAAAAAAGTACGGAATCTATTGAAAAAAGGCTTGTATACAGAGGTTTTTGGGATGCTGACGTGCACGTTAAACATTCTATTGATTCAGCGTCAAAAAAAGCAGCCGTTAATTATTTCGTCAAACATAATGATCCTACCTTTATCAAGGATTACTACTATAATATTACCGATCCTACCGTAAAAGGTCTTTACTGGCAAAAACTGGATAAGAGTCTGGTAAGATCCGGACAGAGACTTGATCAGACCGTCCTTGAGAAAGAAGTAACAAGAATTACTGATCTGATGCGTGAAAACGGATATTACAGATTTAACAGTTCCAATGAAGAGGTTTATTTCGTGGCAGATTCTCTGAAAAGCAGAAAACAGGTTCCTCTTACGCTGGAGATTCATAAAGATTCTGCAGATCATCCTTATAAAGTGGCCACCATAGGCAATATAGATGTTGCCATTGTGAATGAGGCGAGTGATTTTCCCAAACATACCATTAAGGACAGTTTAAGAAGAATCAGGTTCCATAAGATGGACAACAGCTATAAAACGTCTTCCCTTTGGAGAGCAGTGATCGTGGACAGCAAGAAAGTCTACGACCAGAAAAATCTTGACCTTACGAAAAGAAATTTCATTGCGATGAACAACTTCAGTATTCTGAAGGCCAGAGATTCTTTAAGAAGAGGCGGAGGAACTTCTCCTAATGACAGTATTGTAGACGTTCTTTATTTATTGAAACCCCTTCCGAAATATGAACTCAAAGTGGGAACGGATATCAACTACTCTCAGCTTTTAAATCTTGGGATATCTCCTTCTGTGGATCTTACAACCAGAAATGTTTTCAAAGGAGCAGAAAACCTTTCGACCAGCATTTCCGGGACATTCGGTTCCATAAGAAGTACGAAAAACATTGATAAAAAAGAGCTCGCTTACGAAATTTCAGCGCAGGCTTCCCTTAATTTCCCGAGACTTCTTCTTCCGTTCGATTATTATAAGCTTCTTCCGAAAAGATATACACCTACTTCTTCTATTCTTTTGGGAGCATCGGTACAGAATAATATCGGTTTAGGAAGGGTGAACTTTAATACGGGACTGAATTATCAGGCCAATGTCAATGATCAGGTATCACACAGATTGACCCTTTTCAATACCCAGATCAGTCTTACAAAAAACAAAGATGCCTATTACGATTATTTTGCCAATGATGAAATTATAAGAAAAGATGTATTCAGAAGCTACTTTGACACTCAGCCATCATCACAACTTGAAGACCAGTATAATTCCGGTCAGTTAACCATCGATTATATTTCGAGACAAATCATTAATGATACCAGTTATCCGGGGACACTTGATCAGAAAGGACTGGACCTTCTGACCGCATTCAAGGGAACTGTTGTAAATAAAGACAGACAGACACAGGATATCATCATTTCTTCTATGATCTATAATTTCGTATATAGTGAGATTGGTAAGAAAGATTATCCGAACGCCTTTTATTTTAACGGAAAAGTAGAACTTGCCGGAAATATCTTAAGCATATTCAACCAAAAAAGAGATGCAGGAGGTGTTGTGGCAAGTCCTCAGAGAACAATCTTCGGAATTCCTTATGCTCAGTTTGTAAAATTTGATATCGATACCAGAAAATACTTTAAATTCAATGGGAACCAGACGCTGGTTTTACGTCAGTTTGTGGGTGTGGGTGTTCCTTATGGGAATTCTAAGGACATGCCTGTTATCAAGTCTTATTTCAACGGTGGATCCAATGACATCAGAGCGTGGGTTGCATTTGGAGGACTGGGCCCATCAGACTCTCAGGTTGACGAAAGAGTGCGTACCTACATGACCAATAACCTAAAACTAACAACGAATATTGAATACAGGGTTCCGTTTAATGAAATGTATGAAGGTGCTGTATTTACCGATATAGGAAACACCTGGAGCATTAGAAAACCCGGCGGGGATAATAGTTATGGAGATGAGTTTAAATTCAATAAATTCTTAGGACAGATGGGAATAGGAAGTGGATTTGGATTAAGGGTAAATGTGGCTTATATCACACTCAGAGTTGATCTTGCCTACAAAATCTATGATCCGAATAAACCTGAAGGAGAACGATGGAGATTTAATAATTTCCAACCCTTCAAACCTACCCTGAATATCGCATTCGGATACCCTTTCTAATCCGGAGAAATTCCCAATATGAAATAGACTACAGCAATCACTCTGGCGAGGATCTCACGGAACTGATTTCTGTAGTAGCTTTCAGGCTTGGAAACATCCTGAGCATCAAATCCCAGTGCATTCATATTATTATTCCTTGCAAAAAATAAGGCCCGAAGATTATGAAATCCCTGTGATACAATGATCACGTCTTTCTTTTTATAGACGTCTTTACAGCGCAGAATGCTTTTATAGGTATTAAATCCTTTCGGATCTTCGACAATAATATCTCCCGGAACCCCTTCCTGATTGACCAGATAGTTCTTCATGGCAGCCGGCTCATTATACCCTTTACTTTTTTCGCCGCTTACAATGATCTTTTTGATTTTTCCATGATGATATAAAAGTGCGGCAGCATCCATTCTTTTTGTAAAATACGGATTGGAAAGACCGGATCTCATCTTGGGAGAAGTTCCCAGCACCAAAGCGATTTCACGAGGCGGAATTTTTGAGATTTTGGTATAGGTACGGCCATTGGTAAGCCCGAAAACCCAGGCATTACACAGACATATCACCAGAATTCCTATTTCTACTGATATAAAACTTAAGTTAAATATGTTCCTGATAACTCTCAACTAAGGTCAAAGTTAAGCTTTATTTTCTTACTTTTTATAATAGACATACACGCTAATATTTTTCCCTGGGCCTCTTCTTTTTCCGTCAGATATTCATTTTCAAGAAGTTCCACTTCCCCTTCTTCAAGGTAGCATTCACAGCTTCCACAGATCCCGGACTTACATGAATAAGGCACCGGAAAATTCTGAATTAAAAGCTGTTGAAGAATCTTCTCTTTGTTGTCCGGAAGATGAGTTTCATACTCTTTTCCAAGCATTTTGAACGCTACTTCCACGTTTTCAATCAGAGGAAACTCCTTTTCTAAAGGATAAATATCGTCATTATATTCTTCAAAAAGCTCAAAATGGATATTCTTTTTTGGAATTCCATGGTGATAGCACGCATTAGCCAGCGATTTTATCATTTCTCCTTTACCACAAATAAGTACTTCATCTACTGCATCCCAGATGGTAGATTCTTCGTCTGTATCATCCAGATGGAGAATCTGATTGATGATTAAATTCAGCTTTTTTTCATCCAGTCTTCCATAGAAAAACTGGTCGGCTGTTTTCTCCTTTGAAAAAAAGTAAAAAATCTGAAGTCTGTCACCATGCATTCTGGCAAGATGATCCAATTGTTCTCTGTAAATAACTTCTTCCGAGCTTTTGTTTCCAAAAAACAAAAATAATCTGGTGCGCGGTTCTGTATGGAGAATGTTTTTAAAATGGCTCAGGACCGGAGTAATTCCAATACCCGCAGCAAATGCGACAATCGTCCTGAACTCGCTTGGTTTGGAGACCAGCGTAAATCTTCCGGAAGGCTCTCCTACCATCAGTTTATCTCCGACATTATAATTCCTGAACAGCTCTGAAGTAGCTCCTTCAGAAGAATTCACCTTGATTCCAAGACAGATTTTCTTTTCATATGGCGCTGATGTCATGGAATAATCGTTAATCACTTCCTCTCCACGGGCCATAAATTTGATACTGACAAACTGCCCCGCTTCAAACTTGAAATTCTCCTGTAAATTCTCTGTAATATCGAATTCCAGAGAAAAAGTATTTTTGGTAAGTTGTACCTTTTTCGCTATTTTTAACGGATGAAACTGTATCAGTTTCCCTTTATAGATTTGTTGTTCCATACTTCAATTCAAAAATAGTCAAAAAATAATTTATGAAGAAGATAATTTTATCCACGCTTATTCTTACTGCTCTTTACAGTTGCAAAAAAGAAGGCCAGAAAATGGAGGATACAGCTGTGGCAGATTCAGTTTCCATAACAGACCATACGGCTTCTGCAGGGGATGCCTCATATACATCAAAAGAACTATCTCCTGAGAATCTTGGAAAATATTTAGCTCAAAAAAATGACACTTTATACGTTACCAACTTCTTTGCAACCTGGTGTGGACCGTGTATGAGAGAAATTCCTCATTTTAAAAACAAAATGGAGGAGTTAAAAGGAAAGCCGGTAAAATTTACGTTCATTAACCTTGATGACAAATCTGAGTGGAACAGCTCTGTAAAAAGATTTGCCATGGAAAATAACCTTGCGCCCCATATTATTCTTTTAGATGGCCAGAAACTGGATCAGACCTTCTTTACCACGAATTTCAAGCAGTGGGACGGCGGTTCAATTCCTTTTACCTACTTGAGAAAAGGTGATAAAACCGATGAATATCTGGGTATGATGACCGAAGAAGTATTGAATTCCAAAGTCGAAGCACTTTTAAAATAAAACATCCAGATGCTTTCTGAATAATGTCAAAAAAATTTAAGATCCTGTGTTTACTGCTGACGACCGCCATTATTCTTGCTGCGGTCATCAATCTGAACACAGGATTTTTAAGTTTAAACCTTCAGGATTTTTTTCAGGATTCTGACCAAAGCCAGATTGCTGAGATCCGTATCAACCGGGTTTTGGTTATGTTGCTAGCCGGAATTTCAATTCCAACTTCAGGTTTTCTGATGCAGGAATATTTTCAAAATCCGCTGGCCGGTCCGGATATTCTTGGAATTACCTCTGTAGCCAGTTTATCCGTAGCCTTTTACATTTTCTTTTCCCAGGATTTTCTGATTCCGGAATTTCTGCAGAACAGCTTCCTCAGTCTTTCAGCCATCTCAGGAAGTCTTGTACTGATGCTGGTTCTTCTTTCCATGTCGAATAAATTTCAGGACAAGTCTTATCTCATTATATTCGGATTTCTTGTTTCTGCATTTGCCGGAGCCGTAGTTTCTTTATTACAGTTCTATGCAGAGAATCAAAGTCTTAAGAATTATATTTTATGGTCTTTCGGGGCTAATAATATGGTGACCAGAAACCAGATTTATGTATTATCTATCCTGGTTTTTGTCGGAATGTTTTTCTGTTTTAAAACCATAAAACCATTGATCGGAAATTCACTGGGAACATCCTACGCACAGAGTTTGGGAGTTAATCTCAATCAGCTGAAGATCCTGATTATCGCAGCCTCTTCCCTGCTTTCGGCTTCCATTACGGCATTTTTGGGGCCTATTCTATTTATTGGGATCATTGTTCCGCATTTTTGCAGATTGATCTACAATCCGTCCAAACTATGGCAGCAATGGATTCTGAATATGTTTCTTGGCATGCTCATGATGATGCTCTTCTCGGTAGTTGCAGAAAAAACACAGATTCCTTTAAATGTGATAAGCTCTGTATTTGGAATCCCGGTGATTTTGTTGATGCTTTTGAAGCAGAATAAGGTGTAAAAGGTGAATGAGTGAATAGTGAATGGTGTATTTTTTAAACCGCAAATAAGATCTGTGTAATCTAAAAAAATCTGCGGGAATTTTTTATTTGTTCGCTGATTTTGCTGATGAAGCAGATTTAGAGAAAATTTATAATTTATATGCTTGATCAAATAGACTGTTCTAAATTTGTGATTGAATGAATATAACGAATATTAAGATAAACCAGAAACAGTTAATTATTGCAAATATACTCCAGTTTGTAATAAGCTTTGCATTCATGAGACTTTCTGACATATTTCGTTTGGATAAAGACCTCCACTGGATTTATACATTTGGACACTGCTGGTACCTGATGGCATCTTTACCCTCATTCTTTTGGGGATCACTCATTTTAGGAGGCTACACCCTATGGAAAATTAAAACAAATAAAATCCCATACCTGTTTTTCAGTCTTTTTCCTCTTTTACTGTATTTAATAATTATCTTTTTTGTCACTTAATATGCATCTAGAAATCAGACAAGCCAACATAGGCTACGACAAAACCTTAATTTCAAATGCTCATGCAGATCTGAAACTGGGTGACGTATGCCTTCTGATTGGAAATAATGGGGTTGGAAAAACTACGCTGATCAAATCTATTTTGCATCAGATATCTCTTCTAAGCGGAGACATTTTAATTCATCAGAAAAATATAAAAGATCTTTCCGTAAAAGAAATTGCTGAAAATATTGCCGTTGTTTTTTCTAAATCAAATGTTCCACAGCATTATACCGTTGAAGACCTGATTTCATTAGGGAAATACATTTATTATCCTTTTTATTTTGAACTTAAGAAAGAAGACCGAGAAGAAGTTTCTGACATCATCGATGAGTTGGACCTCAGACAACACAAATATACTCTTCTTAAAAACCTGTCGGACGGAAATCTTCAGAAAGCATTCATCGGACGTGCTATTACCCAGAATTCTCCGGTTATTATTCTGGATGAGCCCACCACCCATCTGGATGAGAAAAACAAGCTTATCATCTTAAAAACACTCCGCAGGCTGGCTAAAGAACAGGATAAAATCATCTTGTTTTCTTCCCACGACTGGCGACTGGCCAAAGAGTTTGCTGACAAAATCTGGTATGTAAAGGATAACCAGCTTTTCACAGGACTTGTAGAAGATGTATTGCTTCAGCATGACGAATTGACCAATGTATCATTATTTCAGGTGAATGATCATTTTGTTCCGCCTTCCATTCAGGCCCCGCAGGTTCACAAAGAAATGCTCTATTCTCTGTTGCAGAAAAATTTCGAAAAAGACCTTTCAGGCCTGCATTTTGAGTATAAGGACGGTTTTTGGGATATTCTCACCAACACCACCAAGCAGCAATATGAATCTTTCGAAGAAATAGTGAATTCCGTTAAAAACATTCACTAATACTACGTTTCCGTTAAATATTTCACATACTATGCATGCATAGTATTATGCTAATCATACAATTTAACCCGTTTACTATCAGCTTATTAACAAAATTTAACGTTAATAAATACTATGCATGCATAATATTTACTAAATTTGGGTAACACCATTCGTACATAAATGATGGATAATAATAAAGAAAAAATAGAAAACGTAGATTTAGTTTTAAAACAGACCTGGCTGGCTGTTTCTAAAATGTACACAGAACTTGCTCAAGAGCATGATTCTACCGCTGTACAGGCCCTCACTCTTCTTAAAATTGATCCCAAGGAAGGCACCCGAAGTACCAACTTAGGTCCTAAAATGGCGATCGAGCCCACCTCGCTGACAAGAATCATCAAGCTTCTTGAAGACAACGGATACATCTATAAGGAAAAGACCACTGCCGATAAAAGGGAAGTGATTATTAAACTTACGGATAAAGGTTTGAATTCAAGGAATATGTCAAAAGAAGTGGTTGTCAATTTTAACAAGAAAGTGATGGAGAAGATTGCCCCTGAGAAAATTGAAACCTTCAAGGAGGTCATGTCCGAAATCATGAAAATTGCAAACGAATTACTAAATAACAGAAAATAAATTGTAGGAAATCCATATGGTAACCTATGGTTTTAGCAAATAATAAAAATTTACATATGAAAAGAAGAATCAAACATGTCACGGTTCTTGGTTCAGGAATTATGGGTAGCGGTATTGCGGCACATTTCGCCAACATCGGCGTGGAAGTGTCCCTTTTAGATATCGTTCCTTTTGAACTGACAGAAGCTGAGCAGAAAAAAGGTTTGACCAAAGATGACAAAGTGGTAAGAAACAGAATTGCTTCTGAAAACTTTGAAAAACTGAAAAAAGCAAGTCCTTCCCTTCTCTATTCTCCAAAATTTGCGGATAGAATAAAAGTAGGAAACTTCGATGATGATCTTCCTAAGATCAAAAATACAGACTGGATCATTGAAGTAGTCGTTGAAAGACTTGATATTAAGAAATCTGTTTATGAAAAAATTGAACAGTTCAGAAAACCGGGAACATTAATTTCTTCTAATACATCGGGAATTCCTATTCATTTTCTAATTGAAGGAAGAAGCGATGATTTCAAACAGTACTTTGCGGGAACACACTTCTTCAACCCGGTAAGATACCTTCCTCTTTTAGAGATCATCCCTACCCCTGAAACCCTTCCGGAAGTGGTAGATTTCTATATGAACTATGGGGCGAAATTCTTAGGGAAAACTACTGTTTTAGCCAAAGATACTCCAGCCTTTATCGCCAACAGAATTGGGGTTTTCTCTATGATGGATCTTCTTCACAACGTACAGAAATTAGGATTGACTGTTTCTGAAGTTGATAAATTAACAGGTCCTGTTATCGGACGTCCAAAATCAGCAACATTCAGAACGGCTGATGTGGTAGGTCTTGATACCTTGGTTATGGTAGCCAACGGCGTTCGTCAGAGCGGTGCTGAAGCCAATAACTTTAATGATGTTTTTGCCCTTCCTGGCTATATCCAGAAAATGATGGATAATAAGTGGTTAGGTTCTAAGACTGAGCAAGGTTTCTACAAAAAAGTAAAAAGTGCAGAAGGAAAATCTGAAATCCACGGATTGAACCTTGATACATTAGAATATGAACTACAGGGAAAATCTTCTTTCCCAACGTTAGAATTAACGAAAAATATAGACAAGCCAATTGACAGATTTAAAGTTTTAATTGGTGGAAAAGATAAAGCCGGCGAATTATACAGAAAATCTTTAGGAGCTCTGTTCGCTTACGTTTCTCATAAAGTTCCTGAAATCTCAGATGAAGTTTACAAAATAGACGACGCTATGAGAGCTGGTTTCGGATGGGAGAACGGTCCGTTTGAAATCTGGGATGCCGTAGGAGTTCAAAAAGGTATTGAATTAGCTAAAGATGCAGGTTACGAAGTTTCAGACTGGGTAAAAAATGTAGAAGCTTTCTATAAAGTAAATGATGAAGGTCAAAGTATCTTCGTGGATAAAAATTCAGGAGAATATAACAAAATTCCTGGACAGGATGCGTTTATTATCTTAGACAATATCAGAAAGAACAAAACACTTTGGAGCAATTCAGGGGCAGCCATTGAATATCTAGGTGACGGTATCATCAACTTTGAGATCCGCTCAAAAATGAATTCTCTCGGAGGCGAAGTTCTTGACGGATTAAACAGAGCTATCGATTTAGCAGAAAAAGAATACGACGGATTGGTTGTTGGAAACCAGGGAACCAATTTCTCTGTAGGTGCCAACCTTGCCATGATCCTGATGATGGCTATCGAACAGGACTGGGATGATCTGAATATGGCCATCGCTTATTTCCAAAAATCCATGATGAGAGTACGTTACTCTTCTATTCCTGTAGTCGTTGCTCCTCACGGAATGACACTTGGTGGTGGTTGCGAAATGACCATGCACGCAGACCGAGTTGTTGCAGCGGCAGAAACTTACATCGGATTGGTAGAAACCGGAGTTGGGGTAATTCCTGGCGGTGGTGGTACCAAAGAACTTACTTTAAGGACTTCCAGAGAATTCCATAGTGATGATGTTAAAAACAACAGACTTCGTGAAGCATTCATGAATATCGCCATGGGTAAAGTAGCAACTTCTGCTTATGAAGCCTACGATATGGGAATTCTTGAAAAAGGAAAAGACATTGTATCCGTAAGCAAAAACAGACAGATCGCTGAAGCTAAAAAAGTGGCAAAATTATTGGCCGAACAGGGATATACTCAACCTATCGAACAAAGTGTAAAAGTTTTAGGAAAAGATGCTTTAGGAATGTTCTACGTAGGAACAGACCAGATGCTTACCGGAAATTTCATCTCTGCACACGACAAAAAAATTGCTGACAAACTAGCCAACGTAATGGTCGGTGGAAATCTTTCTGAACCAACCGTAGTTACCGAACAATATTTATTGAATCTTGAAAGAGAAACATTCTTACAGCTTTGTGGGGAAAGAAAAACCCTGGAGAGAATTCAGTATATGTTGCAGAATGGGAAACCGTTGAGAAATTAATAGAAGCTCCGTAGGAGCGAACTGTTCATGTTATGGCAAACACATATACACAAATTTATATTCAAATTGTTTTTGCAGTTCAAGGACGACAAAACCTGATTTCAAAAGAAAACAGAGAGGAGCTTCACAAATTTATTACAGGTATTGTTAGCAACAGAAATCAAAAATTATTAGCTGTATTTGCAATGCCTGATCATGTTCATATTCTGATAAGTATCAGTCCTTCTATTTCCATTTCAGACTTAGTAAGAGACATTAAAGCCGGATCGTCAAAATTCATTAATGAAAAAAGATGGATCAATGGAAAATTCAATTGGCAGGAAGGATATGGAGCTTTCTCTTATTCTAAAAGCAGTGTTAATCCGGTTGTAAAATATATTTTAAATCAGGAAGAACATCATAAAAAGAAAACATTTAAAGAAGAATATTTGAATTTCATGGAAAAATTTGAAATTGAATATGATTCAAAATATTTATTTGAATGGATTGAAAATTAACAGGTCGCTCCTACGGAGCTCTGTAAATAACCAATCAAAAAAAAACATGCTATGAGCAGTTTACCTCTACGAGGCAAATTCTCAAAAAAATAAATTAAATAAAAAATATGAAACAAGCATATATAGTAAAAGGATTTAGAACAGCTGTAGGAAAAGCACCTAAAGGCTCCCTTCGCTTTACTCGTCCCGACGTAATGGCCGCTACAGTGATTGAAAAATTAATGGCTGAGCTACCACAATTAGATAAGAACAGAATTGACGACCTTATCGTAGGAAACGCCATGCCGGAAGCAGAACAAGGCTTAAACGTTGCTCGTTTGATCTCTTTAATGGGATTGAATACCGATAAAGTTCCGGGAGTTACCGTAAACAGATATTGTGCATCAGGAAGTGAAGCGATTGCTATTGCTTCTGCAAAAATTCAGGCAGGAATGGCAGACTGTATCATCGCAGGAGGTACAGAATCTATGTCTTATATCCCGATGGGTGGTTACAAGCCGGTTCCGGAAACGGATATCGCAAAAACAAACCCTGATTATTACTGGGGAATGGGTTACACCGCTGAAGAAGTAGCCAAACAATATAATATCACAAGAGAAGAACAGGATCAGTTTGCTTTTGAATCGCATATGAAAGCTTTAAAAGCTAATGCTGAAGGAAAATTTGCCAGTCAGATCGTTTCTATTCCCGTAGAATATAATTTCCTGGATGAAAACCAGAAAATGCAGTCTAAAAAATTCGACTTCTCTATCGATGAAGGTCCTAGAAAAGATACTTCTCTGGAAGGTCTTGCGAAATTGAGACCTGTATTCGCCAACGGAGGAAGTGTAACAGCCGGAAATTCATCTCAGATGAGTGACGGAGCTGCTTTCGTAATGGTGATGAGTGAAGAAATGGTGAAAGAATTAGGTCTAGAGCCGGAAGCGAGATTGGTAGCTTATGCTGCAGCAGGTCTAGAGCCTAGAATTATGGGTATGGGACCAATTTACGCGATTCCAAAAGCTTTAAAGCAAGCCGGTCTTGAATTAAAAGATATTGAATTAATTGAATTGAACGAAGCCTTTGCCTCACAGTCTGTGGCGATCAAAAAGGAATTAGGATTAAACCCTGATATCCTTAACGTCAACGGAGGTGCGATCGCTCTTGGCCACCCGCTTGGCTGTACCGGAACCAAATTAACCGTTCAGCTTCTTGACGAAATGAGAAGACGCGGAAACAAATACGGAATGGTTTCGATGTGCGTTGGAACGGGACAGGGAGCGGCAAGTATATTCGAGCTTCTTTAGTTAAATAGACTAAATAAAAGAGTAAAGAATAAAGAGAAAAGACCAGGATGAAGCATAATTTCAAAAACCTCAATATTTGGAAACTATCTATTGAACTGGCCGATGAAATTTATACAGTTACTGACAGTTTTCCCAAAAGCGAAGAATTCGGATTGAAGTCCCAGCTTAGAAGATGTGCAGTTTCTGTTGCTTCAAATATTGCAGAAGGCTCAAGCAGAAGTTCTAATAAAGATTTTAATCGTTTTTTAGAAATAAGTCTTGGTTCTCTTTATGAATTACAGACTCAGGTAATAATTTCAAATAACAGACAGTATTTTGAGTCATCTAAAAATGAAATTATAGAAAATAAAATCACAGAATTACAGAGAATGATTTCGGGCTTTCAGAAAAACTTACAGCTGTAAAGTCTTTATTCTTTTCTCTTTATTCTCCTAATCTTAAAAAACAAAAAAACATATGGCTACATTAAAAGGAGGTGAATTCCTGATCAAGGAAATTCCTGCAAATGATATTTTCACTCTTGAAGAACTGAGTGAAGAACAAAAAATGCTTCGCGATTCTGCGAAAGAATTTATCGACAGAGAAGTAATTCCTCAAAAAGAAAGATTTGAGAAAAAAGATTATGCTTTAACTGAAGAAAAGATGCGCCAGTTGGGTGAAATGGGACTTTTAGGAGTGGCTGTTCCTGAAGAATACGGTGGTCTTGGAATGGGCTTCGTGAATACCATGCTGGCTTGTGACTACTGCTCGGGAGCGAATGGTTCATTGGCTACAGCTTATGGCGCGCACACGGGAATCGGAACCCTTCCTATCCTTTTATATGGTACAGAAGAGCAAAAGAAAAAATACCTTCCGGATCTTGCTACAGGGACCAAATTCGGAGCATACTGTCTGACTGAGCCTGATGCAGGTTCTGATGCCAACTCAGGAAAAACAAGAGCTAAACTTTCTGAAGATGGAAAACATTATGTGATCAACGGACAAAAAATGTGGATCTCCAATGCAGGTTTTGCAGAAATCTTCATTGTGTTTGCTAAAATTGACGATGATAAAAACATCACCGGTTTCATCGTAGAAAAAGAAGGAACTGAAGGACTTACTTTCGGTGAAGAAGAGCATAAATTAGGAATCCGTTCGTCTTCTACAAGACAGGTTTTCTTTAATGATATGAAAGTTCCTGCTGAGAACCTTTTGGGCGAAAGAAACAACGGTTTCAAAATCGCTCTGAATGCTTTGAATGTAGGAAGAATTAAACTGGCAGCTGCCAACCTTGACGGACAGAGAAGAATTTTAAACCACTCTATTCAATATTCTAACGAAAGAAAACAGTTTGGTGTTTCGATTTCAACTTTCGGAGCGATCAGAAAGAAGCTTGCAGAAATGGCAACAGGAATTTTCGTTGCTGAGGCCGGTTCTTACAGAGCTGCAAAAGACGTTGAAGATAAAATCAATGAATTGGTTGCCGGTGGAATGAATCATCAGCAGGCTGAATTGAAAGGCGTTGAAGAATTTGCTGTGGAAGCTTCTATTTTGAAGGTTTTCGTTTCAGATTTGACACAACATACTGCTGACGAAGGAATCCAGGTATACGGAGGAATGGGATTCTCTGAAGATATGCCAATGGAAGCTGCATGGAGAGATTCAAGAATCGCAAGAATCTATGAAGGAACCAATGAGATCAACAGATTATTAGCAGTAGGAATGTTAATTAAGAGAGCGATGAAAGGAGAATTAGACTTGCTTTCTCCTGCAATGGCGATCAGCAAAGAATTAATGGGAATTCCATCATTTGATGTTCCTGATTATTCAGCATTCATGAGTGAAGAAAAGGCGATTATCGCTAACCTTAAGAAAGTATTCCTTATGGTTTCCGGAGCCGCTCTTCAAAAATTCATGATGGATATTGAAAAACAACAACACTTACTGTTAAATGCATCTGAGATCCTTAACCAGCTTTATATGGCAGAATCTGCTGTACTAAGAGCTGAAAAGCATTTCTCCCCTGATTCTGTAGAAGCAGCAATGGCACAGCTTAACCTTTATAAAGCCGTTGAAAAGGTTATCGCAGCTGCTAAAGAAGGGATTATCTCTTTTGCAGAAGGGGATGAGCAGAGGATGATGCTTTCTGGCCTGAGAAGATTCACGAAGTATACGAACCATCCGAATATAGTGGCTTTAACTGAAAAAGTGGCAGCCCATTATATCGCTAAAGGTAATTACTAAATATTATTTTGAATATAATAGTAAACGCTCCAAGATTTTGGAGCGTTTATTATATTAATATAAATTGTAATTTTTTTTGGAATTACATCTGTTTTTGTCCGATTTCATTGATTTCATTGAAATTTTCTTTAGGGTTTACGCCATACTGATTAGCTCCCGGAGTTCCGTCTGTTGCCAAAAGTACAAGTAACCAAATCGTTCCAACAATTGGGATCAAAGAGATAAAGAACCACCACCCGCTTTTATCAACGTCATGTAATCTTCTCACCATAACCGCTAATCCAGGAATAAAAGTAGCCAATCCGTACATCAGGTAAATAAATCCGTAAGGGATTTCCTGGTTAAATTTCAATCCTAACAGATTGTCTAATACTGCCGCTACAATTGCGAAGATCATATTAAACAATATGTACATCCAGTATTCGGTTCTTCTGGCTCTCCCTGAAAAATCAGCATACTGTCTCAATACTTTTAAGTACCATTTCATAGTTTTAGTTTTTTTTAATAGCAGCCAAAAGTAAAGATTTTTTTCAGATTCTCAAACATTTTTTATTTTTATTCGGCACAACTAAATATTTCGTTCCCTGAAAAACTAATCATTAAAGTGTATCAGCTATCTTAGTACATTCAGTGAAAATATAAAGACTGCAAATACACCCATTCAATATTCTTTAATATATGTTCAGAATCTACGCGAAGTCTTCGACTTCGCGTAGGTTTTTTTGCCGTTTTTCATTTTTTTTACTATTTTTAATAATTAAACTTGATCAGAGATCAGTACTTTTTTCAATATGGTAAAAAAAGACATAGAAATGAAGTTATTATTGTCATGCTCATTATTGCTGTTTTGCACAATGGCTTTCGCCCAGCAGAAAGAAAACAGAAAACAAATCTTCCCAAAGGTAGATACTGCTAAGATCCTAAATTTTAAAGGCTCTAAAGAAGAAATGCAGGCAAAGATCAATACCGATCAGAAACAACAATATAAAATGCTTGTTTCCATCCCAAAAGACACCTCATTATATATCGCTTTAAAAGAAGCCAAAAGGGATGACTCGAAATACAGAATATTCAACAATACCCCACCTGAAAAAACAATACCAGACACTACAAAGGCACAGCCTTCCAAATAATTAAAAAAACTAATCAAACCACAAAACCAATTACTATGGGAAAATTCATTATCTCGCAGAGAACAGACAGTGACTTCAAATTCAATCTGAAAGCCGGAAACGGACAAGTGATCTTAACCAGCCAGGGATACGGCTCAAAATCATCATGTGAAAAAGGAATAGAATCCGTACGTACCAACTCGCAGGACGATTCTAAATTTGAAAGAAATACAGCAAAAGATGACCGGTGCTACTTCAATTTAAAAGCCGGCAACGGACAGATCATAGGAACCAGCCAGATGTACGAATCTGAAAACGGAATGGAAAACGGGATAGAATCCGTAAAAAACAACGCTCCAGGCGCTTCTGTAGAGGATGAAACCCTTATTTAATATTCCTTAAAATAATCTCAATAAAAATGTCTTATTTTTTAAGGCATTTTTTATTTTTGTATTCTATTTTCTATTTGAAATGACAAAAGAAGAAATGCTCAACAGAGCCATAAAGATAGCTGATAAAGCACACAAAGGACAAACCGACAAATACCACGCTCCCTACATCGCTCATGTGATGCGTGTCATGGAATACGGCAAAACACTGGACGAAAAGATCGTTGGGGTCCTTCATGACGTAGTGGAAGACCACCCGGAAGAGTTCAGCCTTGAGTATTTAAGAACTGAAGGCTTTCCCGAATACATTATTTTTGCCATCAGCTGCCTTACCAAATTTGATCCCGAGGAAGACTACGATGAATTCGTTAAAAGAACGGAAAGGTCTCCTTTGGCTGTCGCTGTAAAACTAAACGATCTCCGTGACAATATGGATCTCAGAAGAGTCAACAGAGAGCTTACTCCCAAGGATATTAAAAGATTCAACAAATACCTGAAAGCATATCATTATCTGATAGAAAAATATTAAAAGTATAAAAAACACAAAAATGAATAACCTTCCTAAAATGTCGGCAGCTTACAGATCTAAGCTGACTTCTGCCATTATATCCATTTCCATATTTTTCATCGTCTATCTTATCCTTATCGCCATTTCACTCTTTCTGATTGTGCTTTTAGGATATGGAGCAGTTTCTATTCTTGCATTCAAAATTAGCTACTACACGCTTATAGCTGCCGCAGGACTTGCCAGCATCGGTATTTTTGTCTTTTATTTCATGATTAAATTCATTTTTAAAAAAAGCACCTCTACCACCCGGCATCTGGTAGAGATTACAAGATCCCAGCAGCCGGAACTTTTCAGCATCATCGATCAAATTATCACCGATACTCAGGTGAAAGCCCCAAAAAAGGTTTTCTTTTCTCCTGACGTTAATGCCAGTGTAAGTTATAATTCTGTTTTCTGGAGTATGTTTTTTCCGGTGAGAAAAAATCTTACAATAGGCTTAGGATTGATCAATTCTACAAGCACCGGCGAATTAAAAACCATTCTCGCTCATGAATTCGGACATTTTTCCCAAAGAAGTATGAAAGTGGGCGGATATGTTCACCATGCACAAAAAATTGTTTATGAAACGGTTTACAATAACAAAGAGTATGAAGATATGATCATGAGTTTTTCCGGAAATACCTTTTTTACTTTATTTGGAGCGATTTCGGTGGGCTTTATCAATGTATTTCAATTTATTCTGAAAAAAGTTTCATCTTTTCTATTTCAAAAACATGCTTCCCTAAGCCGCGAAATGGAATATCATGCGGATGCCGTGTCTACTTTTCTTACGAATCCTCATGAACAGATCTCTTCATTGTTGAGAATAGAGTTAAGTGATTCGGCTTTTTACTATTCCTTTAATTTTTATACCCAAAGTGAACAGAAATACCTTCCTCAAAATCTCTATAAAAATCATACTTCTTTACTGAAAATTTTCAGTGAAAGAAACAATCATCCTTATGTTAACGGACTTCCAAAAGTAGATGAAGGAGATCTGACCCGTTATAATAAAACAAAAATAGAAATCCAGGACCAGTGGGCTTCCCATCCTGACACTGCAAAAAGAATTGAAAGAATCAGAAATAACCAGACCAGAAACATTCCGGAAAATCACGAACTGGCAAAAAATATCATCAGAGGATATGATGAAATCTGTGAGGTGATGACCCGAAAATATTTGACTCTACATCAGGTAAAAAATGTGGGTGAAGTGATAGACGATGAAAAATTCATCGAACTGTATGTGGAAAAATATCCCTATCAGTATTTAAGTTCAAATTTTAACGGATACTATGAAGCTCACAATCCACTATTAGAGAATATCGAAACTATTATAACAGGTTCCGATACCTTTATAGACGATGAAGATCTGTTCAGTGACAGCAAAGTTTCTTTAATTTATGAAAAAGCAGGAATTGAAAGTGATCTGCAAACCCTTGCCTATTTAAAAGCCAACCCTAAAGAAATTAAAACATTCAGGTACGGAGAAAACCTGTACAAGGCTAAAGATGCCACCAAACTGATTCCTGAGCTTGAAAGTGAGCTTTTAAAAGTAAAAACAGAGCTTACGAAAAATGATGAAGACATCTTCCGATATTATTTTAGCAAGGCTGATCAATACAATCAATCGATCTTATTGGGGAAATATAAAAAATTTTGGGTTATAGACAAAGAGTTCGACAGATTTCAGGAAGCACTGACTGAATTTGTTGGATACCTTCAGTTTATGACCGTGACTTTACCTTTTGAAGAAATTCGTAAGCATAGAGCCAAACTGTTAAAAGCAGAAGCCTCTTTCAAAAAAAACCTGAATGATTTTATCGAAAATTCAAGTTATAAAGAATCATTGACAGAAGCAAACAGACCTATCCTCAAATCATATGCAGACGCTTCTTACATTTACTTTAATCATGATAAATACCTGGAACCAGAAGTTGAATCCGTATTCGCCGTGGTTAATGAATTTCAGAAAATCCTCAATGATTATTATCTTGAACTGAAAAAGGATTTATTAAGTTTTCAGGCAGATTTAGACAAAGTATCTTAATCCGCTCCCGGGAAATCATATGTTTTCGTAGGATGATCCGTACCATCGATATTGATGTTTAGGGCCAGATAGATAAAGTGAAGGTTTTTATTTCCTTTTGCTTCGAATTCACGCTGCCAGAGATAACCTGTCAGGATTCCGAAATGGTCATCGATCTGATAACCGAAACCGCCATATACTCTGTTTCTTGCGAACGTAGGCTTTATGGGGCTTACCAAAAAGATTTCGTCATAAGCATTGGCGAAAACAGTTCCTTTTTTGACGGTTTTTGCATTCAGGGGAACACTGATGTTCAAACGGTATCTGTAACGCATTCTCTGAGAAGATTTATCAATTTTGGGCTCGTAAAACCAGCTTTTTTCGACACGAAAACGGTTTTCAAACTTCACGATTCCTTTTTTGAGATCGATCACGTCCTGTAGCCATACCCTGAACTCTTCTCTGCTCAGACTGTGCTCTTTGTAATTGACATATCTTCCAAGACCTACGAAAGGTTTATGGTTTTTGGTCAGGTTGTAGCCCACTCCTCCTTTGATCTCGTAATAATCCGGATAGGTGTAATCTTCGTTACCTCTGAGCTGCCCTTCTGCGTAAAGAAAAAATTTCGGATGAAACTTATAGGTTAGAGTCACTGCATTGAAGCTGGAAATGTGTTCCTGTGCTTTTAAAAAGGTTATACTCAAAAGTAAACTCAGACTTAAAAAAAGTTTCATAAAAAATTTTTGCAAAAATAAATTATTTAACAATTTGTTAATATTAACTTTCATTCATTTCGAATTAACATTTACTTAATATTGATCGTATATGAGAAGCCTAAATGAAACCATCTCTGAGGCATTTCAACGCCAAAAGCTTCCGTATATTTTGTGTTCGTCAGGTTATTGATCAGCACATACACTGAAAAATCTTTTTTGGCGAAACTCAGTTTTTCATCAAGGAGATTATAAGTCCCCAGATTCATTCTTTCATTATATCGGTAAACTAATTCATTGGTAAAATAGTTCAGGAATTTCGTTTCCAGTTTGGCCACCACCTGATGTTTCAGATTGTCCAGAATATATCTTGAAACAAACTCATTGGATTCTTTCATTTTACTGTCCAGATAGGTGTATCCTGCCGTGTATTTCAGCCAGCTGAAAGCTCTGTGACTCAATTCTACTTCAATTCCTTTTGTGTCAATTTTCCCTACATTCTGAGCATACCATACAGGATCCGTCAGACTTTTTTTCACCCAGTCGATAGAATTATTGGAATTTCTCATAAATCCGCTCACTTTTGCAAGGATTTTGCTGCTCTGATACTGATACCCAACTTCAGATGAAACGGCATTTTCAGGAAGAAGATTCTGATTTCCCTGTTCGGTTTTGCTTACATAATAAAGGTCGGTAAAGGTCGGAACCCTGTGAACTTTTGCAATATTTCCGTAAATCTTATTATTCGGATTGAAATTATAACCAACATCTAAACCAGGATAGAAAAAGTTCCCTTCTTTAGAATAGTTCGCCCATGAAATTCCCGGGCTGATGTTCAGTTTCTTATCCAGTAATGAAAAATGATGCTCAAAGAAGACCTGTGAAACAAAACGGTTTCGCTCTCCTAGATTGTTACTCGCCAGAAATTCCTTTCTCAGCTCTACACCTACACCGGTAGTCCCCAATCCCCACTGATAACTGGAATTCACTTCTCCACCTACATTGTTTCCGATATGCATATTTCTGTAACCATCAGGTTTATTTCTGTCGTACAGATACATATCCTGTCCTCTTCTCCAGTAGGCATTTGAGCTTAGTTTCAAATGACCAAACGTCTGCTGATGGGCTAAACTTATAATAGAAGCCTGCGTTTCCTCATACTGTTCGGTAGCGCTTTTAGAGGCATAAAAACCATTAGCCCCGAATTTCTTTTCAGAAAAACCTGCCTGCAGTTTCAAATCCCCGTTTTTGATATTCAGTTTGCTTTGGTAGAAAACATTCCGGATCTCGTAATCCGTATTGTACATATAGCCTTGTGATGAGGCAGAATTGGCCTGAAGAGAGTTCGAAAACTTTTCATTGCCCAGCTGCGCATTGAATCCGAATCCGTAGGTTTCATAGTCTCCACCTTCAGCACTTATTTTTACTCTTTTTCCAGGCGTTGTTTTGGTAATAATATTGATAACACCGGCATACGCATTCTGCCCGAATCTTCTGGCAGCCGGACCTTTGATGATCTCAATCCTTTCCACGTCGTCCATATCTACCGGTACATTCATAGAATTGTGCCCGGTTTGGGAATCGTTCATTCTGATGCCGTTCAGCAACAGCAACACCTGCTCAAAAGAACTTCCTCTGAAGCCGATATCACTTTGTACGCCATTGGCCCCTCTCCTTCTGATATCCATTCCCGGAACCTGCTGAAGAACTTCATCAATACTTTTCGCCGGAGAATTGGCAATATCTTCCTTGGTAATGACCGTTATATTCTGATTGGCACTTTTATAAGGTGTAGAGATAAATTTCCCCTGAAATTCAATGCTTTCAATATCCGTTGTTTTTTCCTGTGCATGGGCGCAGAGCATTGACCCCAATAAAAATATACTCCCAATCTTTTTGATCATAATAGTTGCCGTTTTTGTTCGTAATCAGTTTCTTTAATAATGGCTTCAAAAGTAAGGGAGTTCCCCAAGACAGGCAAATGATAGTTATCATAAAAAAAAGATGCAGTATAGCTATACTGCATCTTGTACGGGAAGTGACTTTCTTATCTTTTTCTCATTAAATGTGTAACAAGATCTCTGAATAATTTTCTCATTTCTATATTACAAATTTATGAATACAATTTTAAATAATTTTAAAATACAAAACAATAGCAAATATCAAAAATATAACGAAAATCATAAACCTATTAAAAATACTATGAAAATACACCACTGATATAACCATATGACTGATAATCATTTATTCACAAATCACCTTTTAATCCTCTATAAGTCAGCCTTATTTTTCCGGTATGATTCACGATAATTTATTTGTATCCGGGAAATATTTAAGCATCTTATTTCCGCTAAAATTTCGTAATTTTGTGGGTCTTATTTTTTTAAGATGCAAACAATCTTTTTCAAAGATAAAACATGGCTAAAACAATAGAAATAGATATAAAAAAACAGATCTTCGTTAAGAATGCACATCTTAACAATCTGAAGCATATAGACGTCCTGATCCCGAAAAATAAACTGATCGTGATCACAGGAGTTTCCGGAAGCGGAAAATCTTCTCTGGCATTCGATACAATTTATGCAGAGGGACAGAGAAGATATGTAGAGAGTTTAAGTTCCTATGCACGTCAGTTTTTGGGTAAACTTGAAAAACCAAAAGTAGATGACATCAAAGGACTGGCTCCCTCTATTGCCATTCAGCAGAAAGTGATTTCTTCCAATCCGCGTTCTACAGTAGGAACTTCTACAGAGATCTATGATTATATGAAGCTTCTTTTTGCAAGAATCGGGAAAACCTATTCTCCGGTATCAGGTGAAGAAGTGAAAAAAGATTCCGTTTCTGACGTAATCGATTTTATCAAAGCTTCCAAAAAAGAGACTTCATTTTTACTGACAGCTCCTTTGGAATATGACGCAGATAATTTTAAAGAGGCGTTAAAGGTTTTAAAGCTGGCAGGTTTCACAAGACTTGAAATCAATGGTAACGTTGCCGGTATTGAAGATCTGGAAAGTTTCGGGTTCACTCCTGAAAAAGGAATGGTAATTAATCTTGTGATCGACCGTTTTTCTTATGAAGAAGATGAAAGCTTCCTTCAGAGACTTGCAGATTCTATTCAGATGGCTTTTTATGAAGGTCATGGCTATTGTGCACTGAAAAATGCAGATACCGGAAAAGTAAAAGAATTTTCCAATAAATTTGAGCTGGACGGCATGGAGTTCCTTGAACCGAATGTTCATTTTTTCAGCTTTAATAATCCTTACGGAGCATGTCCGGCATGTGAAGGCTACGGAAAAGTGATCGGAATTGATGAAGATCTTGTGATTCCCAATAAAACCCTATCCATTTATGAAGATGCCGTGGTATCCTGGAGAGGAGAAACGATGAGCGAATGGAAAAAGGCATTTATCAAAAAAGCTGAAGACTTCCCTATCCATAAACCTTATCATCAGCTTACCAAAGAGCAGAAAAACTTCCTTTGGAAAGGAGACGGAAAAAGCAGCTTCCCTTCGATCAATAATTTCTTCAAAATGCTTGAAGAAAACCTCTACAAAATCCAGTACCGTGTCATGCTTTCCCGATACAGAGGAAAAACACTCTGCCCAACCTGCGAAGGTTTAAGGCTGCGCGAAGAAACGAGCTGGGTAAAAGTAGACGGGCATAATATTCAGTCGATGATTGAGCTTCCGCTGGATGAATTACATCCTTTAATAGACGGACTGAAACTTTCTGAGCACGACCAGGATGTGGCCAAAAGATTATTGTACGAAATCAAAACCCGTATAGAATTTTTACTAAAAGTAGGTTTAGGCTATTTAACCATCAACAGGACATCCAACACCCTTTCCGGTGGGGAAAGTCAGAGAATCAACCTTGCTACAAGTCTGGGAAGTTCACTGGTTGGATCTATTTATATCCTGGATGAACCTTCCATCGGTCTTCACTCAAGAGATACGGAAAACCTGATCGGAGTTTTAAAGAACCTTCGTGATCTTGGAAATACAGTAATCGTTGTGGAACATGATGAAGACGTGATGAAAGCTGCAGATTATATTATCGATATCGGTCCGGAAGCAGGTTATCTTGGGGGTGAACTGGTTTTTGCGGGAGATTATACCGATCTTAAAAACGCAGATACCCTTACCTCAAAATACCTGACCGGAAGAATGGAAATAGAAGTTCCGAAAAAGCGAAGAAAAGCTAAGGAATGGATCCATATCAAAGGAGCAAGACAGAATAATCTTAAAAATATAGATGTAGATGTACCTCTGGAAAGCCTTACGGTGATCTCAGGAGTTTCCGGAAGCGGAAAATCTACACTGATGAAGGAAATTTTAACCAATGACATCCAGATCCAGCTTGGAATGGGTGGTAAAAAGGGAGATTACGATTCTGTAGAATTTCCAAAGAAACTGATTAAAAATATCGAGCTGATCGACCAGAACCCGATCGGGAAATCATCACGATCCAACCCGGTGACTTATCTGAAAGCTTATGACGACATCAGGGATCTTTTTGCCAAGCAGAAAGTATCAAAAATGATGGGTTATAAGCCAAAACATTTCTCTTTCAACGTAGATGGCGGAAGATGCGATGAATGTAAAGGTGAAGGGGTAATCAATGTTTCCATGCAGTTCATGGCAGATATTGAGCTGGAATGTGAAGTATGTAAAGGCACCCGTTTCAAAAGCGAGATCCTGGAAGTGAAATTCGATGAGAAAAGCATTTCCGATATTCTTCACATGACTGTGGATGAGTCGCTGGAATTCTTTAAAGACAACAACGAAGAAAAGATCGTTACCAAACTGAGACCGCTTCAGGAAGTAGGACTAGGCTATCTTCAGCTGGGACAGAGCTCTTCTACCCTTTCCGGTGGTGAGGCACAGCGTGTAAAACTGGCTTCTTTCCTTGTTAAGGGAGTAACTACAGACAAAACCTTGTTTATCTTTGATGAGCCTTCTACAGGACTGCATTTCCATGATATTCAGAAATTACTGAAATCGTTGCAGGCGCTCATCGATCTTGGACATTCCGTAATCGTTATCGAGCATCAGCCGGATATTATCAAGTCGGCGGATTATATAATAGATATAGGCCCTGAGGCTGGAAAATATGGTGGCGAGGTTGTTTTTGCTGGTACACCGGAAGACCTGGCGGAGGATAAGAAATCACATACTGCGAAATATATTAAGGAAAAACTTGAAAACTAAATATAAATAGAGAGCCAAATGGCTCTCTATTTTTTATAAAAAAGGTGAATTTTATTCCTTTATATTATACAGAAATGGGCTCTGTTTACTATAAGTTTGATCCCCGATCTGAGAAACCAAAAATTCAGACAGATCTGCTGCACTGATCTGTTCGCCTATACAATCTGTCAGATTCGTTTCTGTTCTGAAATGCTCCGCAGTCGGAATGATTAATGGAAGTCTGACCAATGTCCAGTCCAGATCACTGTTGACAAGGATTTCGTATTCATCCTGTTTATCCTTTGTAATTTTGGGATAATTTTGATACATCCAATCTGTGGCTGCTTTTACATTTTCATTCTTATGATCAAATGGACTATCTACATTCAGGCCGGTGACCGCAATATATCTTTTGATTCCATGACCAGTCATAGATTGTATAATATTTTTTGTGGCGTCGGTGAATATTGATTTCTCACCGACGGGCTGTCCTATCTTACTGATTACCGCACTGCAATCTTTAATGAGATGGTCTACAGCTTCTAAATCTCTTGCATCCCCTTTTACAATTTCAATTAAAGGATTCTGAAAGGTGAAATTTTCAGGAGTCCGGAGTAATAATTTCATAGGATATCCTTTTTTCAGAAGTTCCTGAACCAGATAATTTCCTGTTTTTCCGGTTCCGCCTAATACGGCAATGGGAGTTGTCTTCATAATGATCTCTTTTGTTTGTCAAGAAAAATATGGCCATGGCAAATACACATGTCAATTTTCTTTATTGTTAAATAATAAAATAGTGATATCAGGTTCAGATAATTTGAACCTTAGGGTATCAAGTGCTCAAGAAAGCACGTGAATGAGGAATGATATTTATAAAGAGATATTAATGAGCTAAATATAGCCATTTATTTTAAAATACCGCCAATGAATAACAAGTATAGAAACTCCGTTTTAAAAGTAGTTTTATCCCCAAAACAATCTTTCAGCGATCATCAGAACAATTTATTTTCTATTTTGAAAGAAATAAGCATAAAAACAGAAAAAACAAACTTTAAAACACACTGTATATCAGTTAATTAAAAACTTATCCACAAATAAATGTGGATAACTTGTGAATTTTAACATTTAATTCATGTTTCGTATTGAAAATAGTACTACATTTACTATGTAATACAACTGAAATGAAATCTTTTTTTGCTTTTTTCAGCTTTGAAATTGCAATTAAATTTGAAATAAAAATTTAAGCACAGCATTGTCGGCTGTGCTTTTTTAATTGTTGTCTAATTAAAAAAATGAGATGTTTTTATCTACTGGATCCGCTTCTAAAGAGCGGGTCCTTTCTTTTATGCCCTTTGTATGGAGCTTGGGAAGCATTTTGAAAATTGGAATGATTGATTTAAACCTTTTAAGCTTATTTTTTTAATTCTTTTTACTATCGCAAAATCAAGTCAATGACGCAGATTGATACAAGCATCATCCTCATCTGTGGGAAATTTATAACCATCTCATTTCATGCGATGATTATTCTCTTTCAAACTTTTTTAAAGTTCCGTTTTGATTAAGCTGAATAGAATATCGTTCTCTGCTTCCATTGATGCTTGTCGGAAACCATCTTAGGTTGTTATTTGCGATGGATATATAAATAGTGGTTATCGGTTTTGCGCCTTCTACCTGTCCGATTTTTTGATGGTAAACATTCGCAGCTTTAGCAACATTGACGAAATCTATTTTCTCCAAAGGAATCAAACGGCTTTCAATATCATCCCTTACGGACATCTGCTCAGGTGTAGGATCAGACCATTTTCCTTCTTTGTATTCATAATTATCAATATACCCTGGATTGGTAGGGTGCTGAAGCATAGCGCGAATACTTCCGTTATCATTAAAGTGAATGATATTATACACCTTAATCTCTTTCCCTGCATACTGAGGAAGTTTTCTCAAAGCTTCCTCAGCGCTTTTCAGCTCCTCTTCATTCGTTAAAAAATCTGTGTTTTTACCTTCTTTATAGGTAACGTTGTGTGTTTTGGTGTGCTTTTCCAGCATCGTACTCACCAGGCGCTGGGCTTCTTCTATCTGCTTTTCCACAGCCGGACTATAGGGGCTGGGAACTGAAACCGGAATTTCTTCATTCTTTTTAAGCTGAGCCGTAGTATCTGCTACAGGTTCAAAAGTCTCATGTATACTTTTGGAAACCTTTTCGCAGCCGGTTAAAAGAATACTCGCGAGTATTATAATGATTAAGTTTTTCATGGCATCTAACTTATATTATCCAGATCTTCGGCAAAGGCAATGCGACTCGGATCTTCTTTCAAGTAAAAAATATCTACAGTTTGCTGTCTGACACTATTCAGATCAAGAAGGTTTACAATCTTCTTAATTTCAGCTCTCCGGGTCTGATTCTGTTCATCGACGTATTCCAATTTAAATAGAACCATTGGCTGTTCGTTGATATACGTTCCGGTTTGATCAGCACTGATTAATCTGGCTGTTGTTCTGATTCCTTTAAATTTAATAAGCTCAGGCTCCCCTTTTTTACCATTGAAGATCCTGTTTATAAAGTAGGAGAAAATGCCTTTGTAAAACAGTAATATGGCAGGACAGAGCAGCAAAGGATGCCAGTACATAATAAACCTCCACCCCATTCCATCACTCTCCGTCTGATATGAAAAGATATAATACCAGATAACAAGAGTAACAATTGTCAGCCAGCCCATCGTAATAAGAAAAATATTCAGAATATTGATGCTGGCTTCACTGCCTGCAAAAATAAAGTACGGCATCTTTTTTACGTCTTTATCAATAAGTATTTCCACCGTTTTTCCTTTTTCGAAACGACGCTGCTGAGGTTTTGAATCATTAACGGCTGCTTTCTGCCTGATGTCTGTATTCACCAGATTTTTGAAAGAAAGCACAAGTTCGTAGACATCATATTTACTGCCGGGTTTAGACACTTTTACCGCTTCCAGAATTTCAGCTTTCCTCCGTACTCCATGTTGAGCAAGGTGCATTACATTCCTTTTAGCCACAAAATTCACGATGATCCATTTATAAAACCAATTTAACAAAACCATGCTCCACAAAAGTACAGAAAGCCCCAGAAGTCCTACTGCAAGCCATGGATTAGCTTCGTTAAGCATCGGCGGCTCCGCATCTTTGATATTATAATACAAAATCATAGGAAACGGGACCGCAAAAAACAGCATATAAAGCATCCAGAAAATTCCAAAGGCGGGTCTCATATTTTTGTTTTTTAGTTAATCATAAGATACTCATTTTAAGTAAATTATTTTGAAATTATTTAGTGTTGATTAATTTCATAGACAAGATTTAATACAATTCTATGGAGCGCGTTTCTTTTTAGAACTTATATCATATTATTTTCCGCCCATGCTCATGATCTCACTTACTTCATTGATGGTATTCTGTTACAGAATATTAAAATAAGAAGTCCCACTATTCTCAGAAATGATAATACCGGAGCTATCGATGCAAGGGTTCTCATGATGATGTTAAAAATCACACTGATAATCATCAACCCGAGTGATTGGCTCAAGTAGTATTACAAAAATTCGGACAATGTCAGCAGTTTCCTAATTTTGCTATTCTACAAACCATCTACATTCCTGAAAGAAGCGTCTACACTATGTCTACACAAATAAAATCAAACTGATTTTCAATACATTACAATCAACAACAACCTATTGCTCACGAGTATAACTAAAACGAATCTAAAAAAAACAGGAATTTGACAGCGTTTTATTTTATCTGCAAAAAGCTGAAAATCTTTACACTCAATATGAAACTCTGCGCCTATCTTTATCTTAAAATGTATACCCGCCAGGTCTCAAAGCTGATGCACATAGAACCTAAAAGTGTGAGGATGAGTCGCTACCGAATCAAACAGAAACTCGACCTCGACAAAGAGGAAGACCTGAATGCTTTTCTGCATAAGCTGGGAAATTAAATCACAATAAAAATCACTTTATTTCAACAGGTCCCGGAACCATATATAGATCTCCGTATCATTCGGAATGCTGAGTTTTTTCCGAAGACGGTATTTTTTAGTCTGAACAGTTCTTATAGAAGTATAGGTATAAGCTGCAATATCTTTGGTGGAAAAATTAAGGTACAGGTAAGCGCAGAAACGGATCTCGGAGCTTTTAAGCTGAGCGGCCTCAACCAGCTTTTCTGAAAAACCGGGGCAATAATCATTAAACCTTGTTAAAAATTCGGGATTGTTTTCTTTGGCCAGTACAATCACCTGATCAAAAAGATCAGTATCCTGTACTGTTGAAATTTCTACAGGATAAGCTCCCTCTTCTTTTTCTTTTCCTTTCTTACCATAAAAAAAGTACATAAAAATACCAACCAATACCACGATAAGGCCAATGCAGAGATAGATCAGAGTTTTTATTTCCATTGCTTTACTCCCATCTTCTGCCAGACGCTTTATATCAAGCCTGTCTTTCTGGATCTTGTTTTGGGCATCGTTGTGGCTCTGTATTGCCAGCAGCTCCCTCGAATAATAATCTGCGCTATCTTTCTCCCCCATTTTCTCATACAAACTGATGAGATCGGTAATCACGCCTTCCTGGTAGTTTTCACTTTTATAGTGGTGAATTGCTATGTTTTTACAGATCCAAAGGTGTTGCTGTGCTTTTTTAAAATCTTCTGCTTTCAGGTAATATTCAGCTGCGTATATGGAAGCAATGTATTGAAACCCTATCTCATCCATACCACGGGCATCCTTTAATGATTCTTCAATATATATCTTCGCAGAATCCATCTTTCCCAGCTTCTGGTAAGCTCCTGCAAGATAAGCGGTAGTTTTGTAGCTGTTGCTGATTTTGTTTTTACTTTTGTCTGTATTTTGCCCGCGCTGTTTTCTATATTCTTTCGCTTTCAGATACGCCCTTTTGTAAGCTTCCAATGCTTTATTATTTTCATTCATTTCAGCGTAGATCCCTGCATATTGCCAATCCAAGAGATATTCGTAATAAGGATTTTCTTTTACCCGAACCGCAATTTCATCCAATAACTTAAGCGCTGCTACTCTTTCACCGAGCTTCTGATGCAGAACAGAACGGATGGTATAAAAATAAAAAACGGCTTCAAAATCTGTGTCCGGAGTGATGAGGTTTTTCTTTTCAATAAGGTCGGTATATTGGAACGCTTTTTTAATATAATTATTCTTGTTGTAAATATTGGCAATTTTAAGATATCCGAATACTTCACAGTCGCTGTAGTTTTTCTGATGACATATGGAAATAATACTGTCTATTTTTTTAATCTCACGGTCACCGGCAGTGGAAAATCCGATATCAAAAATGATACTTTTAAGCTTTTCTTCAGTCACCTTTTGGGCATATGAAAAGAAAATCAGTGAAAAGGAAAATAAACAAGAAAGTATTTTTTTAGCCATATTTTTTTAGTTTTCTTAGTCTGTTAAAGGGTTTCTCAGTTGTTGTCGTAGCTAAGAAGCACCTACGCATTAGGTACTACACGTTATATTTCAGTGCTTTAAAATCAAACCCGGAAAGAAAATAATAATTAATTTCGGGGATCATTAAAACAATAACAATACTCTAAAGCCAATATGACATTTTTACAACAATGATAAATCTGCTGCAATATTAATAATATTTCACTAATTTTTATATAACTATTAAATTATATATAAATTTTATCAATTAAATATATTTTTTTATGACGAAAAACTACCACTTATTATCGCAGGTTTCTGTCCTGCTTATTGATCCGGAAACTGAAACATTTTCTCGACGCAAAAGCTAAACATTTCATACTAGTTATTATAATTCCCATGGATTTGCCTTTTTTGCTTTCCATGGGTATCTGACTTATTTAAAAAATTAATTTTTATGAATACCATGATTAAAAGTATACTTACTCTGATCCTGCTCAATCTCTGCACATTGCTTTTTGGTCAGGCTGATCAGGTTTTATTTATTGGCAACAGCATGACTTATTTTAATGATATGCCTGTTCTTTTTAAAGATCTTGCAGCTTCAAAAGGGAAAAACGTTGAAGTGACCTCTCATACCGTGGGAGGAGTCGGATTTGCAAACCATATTAATGATAATACTCTTTACCAGACCATACGTTCCAAAAACTACAAATACGTTGTTATGCAACCCGGGACCGGGGAATCTGGCGGATATTCCGTTCCCGTTTCGGTGACAGCAGAAAGAGGCAGAAAACTTAGAGATTCTATCAGAAAGTACAGCCCGTGCTCGAAAATTTTTTTATATGAAATTTCGAACGGCATCGCTTCTCAGAATGGATATCCTGCTTATTTTAATACTCAGAAAATCATCAAGGATTCCATCACGAAAATGTCGAACCTTATGCAAACAGAAATGATTCCGGCAGGCGAAGCTGCAAGAGCACATTATACAGCTACTGAGGATCTCGCATTACACAATTCGTACGGTGATGTACACCCTAATCCTCAAGGAAGTTACCTTATAGCTGCTTCCGTATATGCTGCCCTTTTTCAGGACAGGATCTTCCCGTCTTCTTTCCTCAGTGGGATGACTCAAAACAAGGCTGAATATTACCAGCAACTGGCAGACGGAACTTTTTTCAATAATCCGGTCCAGTGGAATTCCAATGTTTTTCACCTCCATGCAGGTTTTTCAGCAGGTGGCAACGGACAAAATGTTACTTTCTCCAACCGCTCTACCAATTATGACACGGTGCTGTGGTCATTTGGAGATGGAACCACTTCGACTTCTGTTAATCCTACCCATCTTTATGCAGCCTCCGGAACGTATACCGTAACTCTTACCGTACACAAAAATTCCTGTTCCGAAACTTTCACGCAAACCCTGAATACCAATCAGCTTTCAGTTTCTGATAATGTTGTACGGAATTTTCAGTTTTATCCGAATCCTGTTACAGATACAGGCTTCCTAAAGACCGGGAAATTCATTAAAGAAATTGAAATCTACAGTATTGACGGTAGAAAAATCAAAACCCTGCCGTATTCAAAAGTGAATGATGTGAAAATTGATTTCTCATCCTATAGTAAAGGAATGTACATATTGAATGTGCTTTTTGAGGATGCAACTTCTGAAAAACTTAAAATCGTCAAAGAATAGCGAAGAAACCACCCTATTTTTGTATCAAATCAAAAGACTTTGCTTTGGCAGAGTCTTTTTTTATTTAAATTAATTAGTAATTTTATTCTGTTCAACGGCCTCATAGTTCAACGGATAGAATAGAAGTTTCCTAAACTTTAGATCCAGGTTCGATTCCTGGTGGGGCCACATGACAGGAATTACCATTTTTTTCAATGATTTTTGTATTTCATCATCGAAAATTAGTCTATTTGAATCTTGCAGCATATCACGAATTTCTTGTACAGTTATTTTACCCATGAAATATTCATCATCAACAAATAACTCAGTTTACATTTAAAAACTCTACTATTATCTTTTTCCTGTTTTTCACTACATCTAATTAATTTCCACTCTTTTAATACTGCTTTACTTTGGATTATTTACTCAAAAAAGTGTCAGCAACATTTGATAATGCATGATTAATTGTTTTTTAATTATAAATTTGTCGCTCAATATTTAAAACTAAGCTTACGGGTATGAGTATATTATTCATTAAAAACATGGTTTGCAACCGTTGTATCATGGTGATTCAGAATGAACTCGAAAAACTCGGTTTTGACTTTACTCATATTAAACTGGGTGAGGTTACCCTTACCAGAGAACTCAGCGCCGAAGATAGAAAATCACTGGAAGCAGTACTCATCCCTTTAGGTTTTGAAGTAATTGATGATAAAAAGAGTAGAATTATTGAAAAAATAAAAAATATTATCATTGATCTGGTTCATCATCAGGATAATGATACAAAAAAAAATCTTTCTGACTTGCTGAGTGATCAGCTGAATCATGATTACAACTACCTTTCCAACCTTTTTTCTGAGGTGGAAGGAACTACAATTGAAAAATATTTTATTGCCCAGAAGATTGAAAAAATAAAAGAGCTGTTAGTCTATGATGAACTTTCATTAAGTGAAATCGCCTTACGCTTAAACTATTCAAGTGTTGCCTACTTAAGTAATCAGTTCAAAAAAGTAACCGGACTCACACCAAGCTATTTCAAACAGATCCGGGAAGAAAAAAGAAAACCATTGGATCAGTGTAAGTAAATCTTACAAATCAAATCCTTAATTCCACAATCGCATTCAAAGGTCTTGTCGCCAACTTTGCAATTAGATAATAACAAGCAAAATATGGCAACAAATACCATTCGGGAAACCATTTACATTCCTCTGGAAGACGTTGAAAGTGAGCACTGTGCACTGATCGTAGAAAAAGAACTCACACACGTCCAGGGTATTGAAACCCAAAAAGTAGAACTGAACAACCGCAGAGCGGCCATTACGGTAACAGATAATGAAACAGTGGGTAAAGCTGTTAAGGCTGTTAAAGATCTAGGCTATGGTGTTCCAACAGTTAAAAACTCATTCCCTGTTCTAGGCATGACCTGCGCCTCATGTGCCGGCAGTGCAGAGAGTATTGCAAAGTATGAACCGGGGGTCGTTGAAGCCTCAGTAAACTTCGCAACAGGAAATCTTACAGTAGAATATCTTCCCAATATGACCGATGCTTCCAGGCTGCAGAAAGCTCTTCAGTCCGTGGGATACGATTTGCTCATTGTAGACGAAACCCAACAGCAGGAATCTTTAGAAGCAATCCATACCGAGAAATTCAAAAAGCTTAAAAATAAAACCATCTGGGCGGTTCTCCTGTCTTTACCTGTAGTAACTATCGGTATGTTCTTTATGAATATTCCTTATGCGAATGAAATCATGTGGTTCTTTTCTACTCCTGTTGTTCTCTGGCTGGGGAAAGACTTTTTCATCAATGCATGGAAGCAGACCAAACACCGTTCTGCCAATATGGATACCCTGGTAGCGCTTAGTACAGGGATTGCATACCTTTTCAGTGTATTCAATATGGCTTTTCCTGATTTCTGGCATCAGCGCGGATTGCATGCCCACGTTTATTTTGAAGCCGCAGCAGTGGTTATTGCATTCATCCTTCTGGGTAAATTACTTGAAGAAAAAGCAAAAGGTAACACCTCATCAGCCATCAAAAAACTAATGGGTCTGCAACCTAAAACAGTCACCATCATACTCCCCGATGGAAATGAAAAACAAACTCCTATTGAGCACGTCCATGCCGGAGATGTATTACTGGTAAAACCAGGCGAAAAAATTGCTGTGGACGGTATGGTGAAGTCAGGTAACTCTTATGTAGATGAAAGCATGCTGAGTGGAGAACCTGTTCCTGTACTGAAAACCGAAAACGAAAAAGTATTTGCCGGCACCATCAATCAAAAAGGAAGTTTCCAGTTTACAGCGGTTAAAGTTGGTAAAGAAACCATGCTGGCTCAAATTATTAAAATGGTACAGGATGCTCAAGGAAGCAAAGCTCCGGTACAGAAGCTGGTCGACAAAATTGCAGGTATATTTGTTCCTGTAGTCATCAGCATTGCTATTGTCACTTTCTTATTATGGATAGTTTTAGGAGGAAATAATGGAGTGGTTCAGGGACTTTTAGCCGCCGTTACCGTATTGGTTATCGCCTGTCCCTGTGCATTGGGATTAGCAACTCCTACTGCTATTATGGTAGGTGTTGGTAAAGGGGCAGAAAAAGGTATTCTGATTAAAGATGCAGAAAGTCTGGAACTTGCTAAGAAAGTAACGGCTGTCGTTTTAGACAAAACAGGAACTATTACAGAAGGAAGGCCTCAGGTAACCGGTATTCAATGGCTGAACAATGACGATACAGCCCAAGATATCTTACTGAGTATTGAAAAGCAGTCTGAGCATCCATTGGCAGAAGCAGTGGTAAAACATTTGGAAGGAGTTTTAGTGACTCCAATATCAATGTTCGACAGCATCACCGGTAAAGGAGCTAAAGCAGACCACAATAACGAAACTTATTTCGTAGGCAATAAAAAGCTGCTTGCAGAAAATAATATTATTATTGCTGATCAGCTGCAACAGCAGGCCGATGAATGGGGCCAACAGTCCAGAACTGTGATCTGGTTCGGGAACAGTAGACAGGCACTTTCTGTGATTGCTATTTCAGACAAAATCAAAGAAACATCAGTGCAGGCCATTAAAGAAATGCAGAAAATGGGAATTGAACTGTATATGCTTACCGGTGACAACGAAGCGACCGCTAAAGCTATTGCAGAACAAACAGGAATACTCCATTATCAGGCAGAAGTGCTGCCTCAGCATAAAGCAGATTTTGTGAAAAAACTTCAACAGCAGGGAAAAATAGTAGCAATGGTAGGTGACGGAATTAATGACAGTACCGCACTGGCTACCGCTGATGTAAGTATTGCAATGGGCAAAGGCAGCGATATTGCTATGGATGTAGCCAAAATGACCATTATCTCATCCGATTTAACAAAAATACCGCAAGCTATACGCCTATCCAGGCAAACCGTAGCCACCATTAAACAAAACCTGTTCTGGGCATTTATCTACAATCTTGTGGGCATACCGCTGGCAGCAGGGATTCTTTTTCCCATCAATGGATTCTTACTCAACCCCATGATTGCAGGAGCTGCCATGGCACTAAGCAGTGTAAGCGTAGTCAGTAACAGCTTACGTCTTAAATGGAAAAAATAATGTAAAAAAAACCGGAATTTTTAACTCAATTAATAGTATTCAAATGAAAATCAATACGTTTAAGATCATTCTATTTACTTCAATCGCTGTAGTTGCCTCCTCCTGTGGCAACGGTGATAAAAAAGAAAAAAGTACCCATTCTCATAGCGAAGGTGACGGACATCATCACACTGAAGCAGTAGAAAATAAAGAGACCACCAAAAAAATCAATAAGTATGAAAACGAGCTTGGCCAGGCCCTCGATAAAAATGGAAAATTTATAACAGGCTGCCCCTCACACAAAGAAATGATTGGCTCAGAAGGTGATACCTGTCCTAAGTGTGGTTATATGACCATGTTACCCATTACCTGGTCATTAGAAGGAATCGATACGGTACGGGTAACAAGCCTCCCCGACTATAATCCTCCTGCTGACAAACTAAAAAAATAAATGGATTACAGAAAAAGTTTTAGAATTTTTACAGTACGGCGGCCCATCATTTCCGGGTCGCTGTTTTTGTATCTATTACTATGTATTGTGACTCACAGACGGTTGTTTTCTCCGTTTAGTCTGCAATTTTTAATATTGAATAAATTTCCATGATTCATAAAATATCATAAATCAAACAAGTAATACCATAACATTTTATTGTTGATAAAAACAGACTTTTGGTAACAATATGAATACTAAATATTTTATACTCCATGAAATTATTAATCAAAGGAATGGTATGCAACAGATGCATTTTTGTTCTGGCTCAGGAGTTTCCAAAGCTGGGTCTGGAACTGTCAGAAATACGTTTGGGTGAGGTCGTTCTAAAAGAAACAGATCAGACGGCCATTGATGAGAAAGTGATCAAAGCTATGCTGAAAAAAAATGGATTCGATCTTTTCTACAGTAAAAATCAAAAAACAATAGATCAGATCAAAGATACTGTTGAAAAAGGTATTCAACAACAATTATACACTGGTAATCCTGTGAAATTTTCTGCCCTTCTCAGCAACGAACTTCATAAAGATTATGATTCACTGAGTTCGCTCTTCTCATCCTCGGAGGGATGTACTCTGGAAAGATTCATCATTTCAAGAAAAATAGAAAAAGTAAAAGAACTTCTGGTGTATACCGATCAGTCGATGTCGGAAATTGCGTATGCTTTAGGATACAGCAGCCCGGCCCATCTTTCTAACCAGTTAAAAAAATACACCGGTTTTACCTCTTCTTACTACAAACAGATCAGACTTGATAAAATGACCATTATAAAAGAACAGTGTCCTGGTGATTCACCTTCCTGACCACCTGACTCCATTTTTTCTCAGACAGACGGCAAATCTATCCGAGTATCATTTTAAGCGAAGCCTGTTGATTGTCGGGCTTCGCTTTTTAGTGTTGTTCGGTATAGATTTATTTACCAACATCTTAGAATATGACAAGATAAATTCCACAAATCTTATCTGTAATTGTGTAGAAAGCACCACAGGGTCTGTAAGTAATTTTGACCTTGATATTTAACAGTTAGTTGGATAAAAAAAAGTCATGGTATACAAATACAGTACACAAAGATTGGGGTTTTTAATTCCCCTGTTAGGCATCCTCTTGATTGGTTGTGAAAACAAAGAAAAAAAAGAACCTGAAAAAACAGCAACGGCTCAGGCAGGTCCCAACAAATTACCGGTAGACATTATGGTCGCTCAGGAGCAGCAGCTCAACCAGGAGGAGGCTGTCGTGGGAACAATGATGCCTTACCGTGAGGTTTCAATTGTGAGCGAACTTCCTCAAAAGATCACTCAGGTAGCCTTTAAAGATGGCAGCTATGTGCGCCAGGGAGCTGTTCTTTACAAGCTGAATGACGCTGATATCAGATCCCGGTTAAAGCAGATCGGTGCAGAACTGAAGCTGGCCCAGCTCAGTAAAAACAGGTTGAGCAATCTATTAAAGACTGAAACGGTAAGACCCCAGGAATACGACGAGGCGGTTATGCGTTTTCAATCTTTAACCGCACAGCAGGAACTGCTTCGGGTAGATTTGGTCAAAACGGTTATCCGTGCTCCCTTTTCGGGGAAAATCGGGATTTCAAAAGTACATCTGGGTGCTTATGTAACACCTGGTATCGGATTGGTTACCTTACAGGATCAAAGCAGCATCAAAATCAATTTCTCTGTCCCCGAAAAATATCTGCCATTAATACATACAGGAGGCGAAGTACGGTTTACGGCTGAGCTTTCTGATCAGGAATATTCGGCGACTATTATCGCAACAGAGCCCGGCCTTGAAGCCGAAAGCAGAAGCTTACAGGTACAGGCAATTACCCAAAATACGGGTGGAAAATTTCGTGCAGGACTTTCCGCTAAGGTCCATTTTCATGTTTCCGATAAAGGAGCTACCGGCATTATGATCCCCACTGAAGCTCTTGCTCCAAGTGAAAAAGGCTATACCGTCTTTGTCATAAAGAATGGCGTAGCAAAACCTAGACCCATCACTATTAGCAACAGGACAGAAACACATGCTGTTATTACCTCCGGCATTGCTACAGGAGACAGTATCATTGTGTCAAATATGCTGCGCTTAGGAGACGGCACTCCCGTAAAAGCAGTGGTCTCCAAATAATCAATTTCAAATCTTAGCATTATGAGCATATCAGCTTTAAGTATAAAAAAACCGGTTTTGGCCGGTGTATTTTCGCTCCTTATCGTTATTTTAGGGATCATAGGATGGAAAGAATTAGGGATTCGGGAATTTCCGCTGACGGAGCCTCCTGTCATTTCGGTCGTTACGTTTTATCCCGGAGCAAGCCCCGAAGTGATCGCATCCAAGATTACCAAACCGATGGAGGAATCGATTGCCGAAGCCAATGGCATACGGACCATATCTTCCGAATCGAGAGAACAGGCAAGTGTTATTTCAATAGAATTCAACCGTGAAATAGACATTGAAGATGCCCTCAATGATGTTAGAGATAAAGTGGCTAAATCAAGGAAACAACTTCCTGTCGATGTAGATCCTCCGATCGTTCAAAAGACATCATCTCCAGATAATCTGGTGGCATTCCTTGAAGTGGAAAGTGATACCAAAGATATCAAAGAGGTCAGCCACCTTGCCTCTACTACCATCAAAGACAGAATTCAATCGATTCCCGGCATTAATAATGTATCCATTGTCGGAGAACACAAGTATGCTATGCGCCTTCGTTTTGAACCTGCAAAGCTGGCAGCTTATCAGCTTACTCCCGCAGATATCCGCCAGGCATTAGCCAGGGAAAATATTGACCTGCCCGCAGGAAGGATAGACGGAATGAACAGCGAACTAAGCATACGAACCATGGGACGTCTTACTTCGGTACAAGATTTTGAGGAAATGCTCATTAAGCAGGTAGGAAATACCATAATCAAACTGAAAGATATCGGCTCGGCCGAATTGGGAGAAGTCAACGAACGTACGGCCATCATCAACGAAACAGGAAACCTCAACCGTGTGGGTATTGGGGTGGCCATTCAGATTCAGCGTGGGGCTAATGCAATTGAAGTAGTAGATGAGTTTTATAAACGTCTGGATCAGCTTCGAAAAGAAATCCCCTCTGAATACCGTCTGATCGTGGGCTTTGATTTTACCCATTCTGTACGGGAATCTATCAAGGAAGTAGAAGAAACGCTCTTTATTGCTTTCGGGCTCGTGGTATTGATCATCTTTCTATTTCTTAGAGACTGGCGGTCTACCCTGATTCCTGTAATTGCCATTCCCGTTTCGATTCTTTCTGCATTTTTCATCATGTATGTGGCTGATTTCTCCATCAATATACTGACTCTTCTTGGATTAGTACTTTCCATAGGACTTGTTGTAGATGATGCCATAGTTGTCCTTGAAAATATCTATAAAAAAATTGAGGAGGGTATGTCTCCAATACAGGCAGCATTCAAAGGCTCCAAGGAGATTTATTTTGCCGTTATTTCCACTACCATTACGCTGGCAGCTGTATTTCTGCCTATTGTTTTTATGGGTGGTATCAGCGGGCAGCTCTTCAAGGAGTTTGCGATTGTAGTATCCGGATCAGTACTGGTCTCTGCTTTAGTGGCATTAACACTTACTCCCATGTTAAGTGCTTATTTTCTGAAGAAAAAAGAAAGACCGAATTGGTTTTACCGTGCTACCGAGCCGTTCTTTGTCCGCTTAAACAATGGATATGCATTTTTGTTAAAAGCTTTTATGCGCGCAAGATGGCTGGCTTGGGTTTTCCTTGCGGGCACGACCTCACTGATCTATTTTGTCGGTGAGAAACTTCCGTCAGAATTGGCTCCCATAGAAGACCGTTCCAATATGAGCCTTATTGCCGTTGCCCCCGAAGGCGTTTCTTTCGATTATATGAAAAAACATATGACTGAGGTTGGGAAATATGTCAACGATTCCACCGACGGTCTTTATCAGACCTATTCGATGGTTGCGATTTCATTCATTCCTGCACCAGCCCCTGTGAATGTTGCTGTACAAAGTATCTATCTCAAAGATCCCAAAGAAAGGAAATCAAGCATTCAGGATCTCTATAGCCAATATGGAGCTGCGTCCGGGAAATTCAGAGGATTTCTTCTATTTCCGTATCTGCCTCCAACTATTGGGAGCCGATACGGAGGAGGTATGCCTATCCAATATGTATTGCAGTCGCAGAACCTGGACAGTCTGACTGCTGTACTTCCAAAATTTCTTACAGCAGCGCGACAAAGTAAAAAGCTTCTCTTTGTTGATGCTGATCTCAAAATCAATAAACCTGAAATCAAAATTAATATCGACCGCCAGAAAGCAGCTTTGATGGGAGTGTCTATGGAAGAAATAGCCCATACCCTGCAGCTTTCTTTTTCCGGACAGCGTTATGGATATTTTCTGCGCAACGACCGACAGTACGAAGTAATCGGACAACTGGACCGTGAAAACAGAAATGATAAAAGTGATTTAAGTGCAATCTACGTCCGCTCGGCAACAGGTATGATGATCCCGTTGAATAATCTGATTACCACGGAAGAAGCCGTAAGTCCGGCAGCCATTTACAGGTATGACCAATACACATCAGCTACCGTATCTGCAGCTATGGCACCCGGAGTAAGTCTTGCCGAAGGAATACAGGAAATTGAAAAAATCAAAAAAGAGGTTCTGGGTGAAAATTTCAAAAGCTCCTTAGCCGGTCAGTCAAGGGACTATACGGAAAGCCAGGGCAATATCAGCTTTACCCTGATTGTGGCATTGCTGTTTATCTATATGATCTTAGCGGCCCAGTTTGGAAGCCTTCGTGATCCACTGATCATCATGCTTACCGTACCGATGGCCATCACAGGAGCTATTCTGAGTCTGTCATGGTTCGGGCAAAGTTTAAATGTATTCAGCCAGATTGGGATCATTACCCTGGTAGGATTGATCACCAAAAACGGAATACTGATTGTGGAATTCGCCAACCATCTTAAAGATACAGGACTGTCAAAATACGAAGCGGCAATACAGGCTGCAGAACAGCGGTTCCGTCCGATTCTGATGACATCACTGGCCATGATATTCGGAGTACTGCCCATTGCACTTACTGTTAACAGCCGTCAGTCATTAGGAATTGTTATTGCAGGTGGGCTTGTCTTTTCGGGAATCCTCACCCTATTTATCATCCCTGCTGTTTACTCCTATTTATCAAGTAGTAAACTTAAGAAAGTTGTTGTGGAAGAAAATCCCGAAGATCAGGCAGACCACGAGTAAAATAATGATGTAAACTTCAAAGAAGATAAAATGAAAATAAAGATTTTATATATAGCGACAGCACTGCTTTTGACCCAAAGTGTCAATGGATTGTATGCACAGAAAAGAGCATTGACCCTTACCGATGCCCTGGAAATGGCAAAACAGGGAAATAAAGCCATACAGATACAGGTTTTGGAAGAGATCCATACTAAAGAAATAACCAGAGAAACAAAGGGTAGCCTGTTGCCCAGCATTTCTGCCAATGCAGCCTATTCCCGGTATTTTGACAGACAGGTTATCTTTCTCCCGGGTTCATTTGCAGGCACCGACAAACCGGTTCAGGATGTCGCCGTTGGCGGAAAAAACACCTATAATACATTTATATCCTTATATCAGCCGGTTTATGCACCGGTCAAACATCAGCTGACGAAAGTATCAGCGATTAATGAAAAGATCGCGAATGTAAAAACAGCTGATCTGAAAAGCCGTGTGGCCCTTAAGATTTCTACAGGCTATCTTGATATACTGATGATGAACCGCCAGCTTGGTTCATTCGAGCAAAGTCTTGAACGGAATATGAAGGCACTAAAAGATTCCCGCTCTCTGCTGGCCCAGGGAAGAGGTTTAAAATCAGATACCTTGAGCAGCTTCATTGCGGTGGAAAATCTTAGATCCTCTATATCCTATTTAAAAAACAGCATCGATGTATCCGGTATTGAACTCAAAAGACTGATCGGATTGAAAGAACCAGCTGAAATTGAATTGACCGACCCGCTTGAGCTTGGTTTAGAGACAAGCCAAAGTGAGTTTCAACAGGTGGATGAAGCATTTGGGATCGCTGAGAAAAACAGGAACGACATCACGATTCAAAAACTGATGATTGACCTGACAGAAAAAAAATTAAAGGCTACGCAGGCAAAACTATTGCCACAGATATCCCTTATAGGCCAATATCAGGTACAGCTGCAGGCTGATGATTTTAAATTCAGTCAATATGCATGGCCAAGAACTTCTTTTGTGGGCATAGAACTCAGTGTCCATATTTTTAATGGCTACCGTACGCAGTCTCAGATCAACCAGGCAAAGATCAAAGCACAACAGGAAGATATACGGCTCAATGATTTAAAAGATGAGGTCAGAACTGAACTCGCTACAATTATCAGCAAATGGAAAGAGGCCGTTAAACAGCTCGACATCCATGAAACAACGATAAAATCTGCAGAGCTAAATCATAAAATGGTGGAAGCGCGCTTTCAGAACAGCCTGAGTTCAAGGCTTGAACTTACAGATGCAGAACTGGCACTGACCCAGGCCCAAATCAACTACCTGAATGCTGTATATCATCTAAGGATTCTGCACGTACAGCTGCAACATGCTCTTGGATTACTGAGCCTATAATTAAACCTAAATAAATAATAAAAAATATGATAACAGATACAACACAGACCATGGGCAAAACAGCCCCATACAGCAAACGCTGGTCGGCCCTTTTTTTACTGTGCGCAGCAGAATTTATAGTAATTATGGACACCTCCATTATTGGGGTAGCCCTGCCTGCCATAAAAGCAGACCTTGGCTATTCTCAAAGTGGTCTGCAATGGATTTTTAACGCCTATGTGATCCTTTTCGGCGGCTTTTTGCTTCTTGGCGGCCGTTTGTCTGATTTGTTTGGTGCCCGTAAGATTTTCATGTGGGGATTTGGTATTCTTTCTGCGGCATCTCTTTTGGCAGGCGTGGCCTGGTCGGAGGCAGCACTGAATACCGGAAGGGCTTTGCAGGGCTTAGGTTCTGCCTTTATCGCTCCGGCAGCGCTTACTTTAGTCTTATCCAAATTTACTGATCCCAAAGAGCTCAATAAAGCATTAGGTTTTTGGGGTGCCTCTGCAGCGGCCGGCGGTTCTGCAGGAGTTTTCCTTGGCGGAGCAATTACCGAATGGCTTTCATGGCATTGGGTATTCCTTATTAACATTCCTATCGGAATTGCAGTACTTTTTTTTAGCAAAAACCTTCTGTTTAAAGGAAGTACTCAAAAAGGAAAAGTGGATATCACAGGGGCCATTTTTGCCACGGCAGCATTGATATTGGCCGTTTATGCAATCGTATCAGCTGAAGGTGCAGGATGGAAATCCCTACAGACTATTGGACTGCTGGCCCTTTCCATCCTGTTATTGATTATCTTCCTGATGATCCAAAAGCAGAAAAAGGAACCTTTGGTGCCGCTTAGTATATTTAAAGTTCCCAATCTGTCACCGGGCAATCTGGTCATGGCTTTATTGGCGGCAGCGTGGATACCTTTATGGTTCTTTCTGAATCTTTATTTGCAGCAGACTTTGCATTATTCAGCTTTTAACAGTGGATTGGCATTATTGCCTATGACCATTGCCATTATGCTTCTTATGGTTGGGGTTACAGGTAAACTGGTCACTAAATTTGGTTTTAAAACCAATCTGATAGCAGGATTGATGGCCCTTACCGCTTCCCTTCTCCTGTTTAGTATGATACCTCCGGATGGAACATTCCTGGTTAATGTACTGCCTGCTTCTTTATTGGGTGCTTTAGGAATGTCATTAGCCTATATTCCAGGAACTATTGCATCAATGTCTGGTTCCAAGCCGGAAGAAACCGGACTTGCTTCCGGGTTGGTGAATACAAGTTATCAGGTGGGTTCAGCTTTGGGCCTGGCTATTGTAGTCGCTATTTCGGCGGCAAAAACCAATGCTCTTAAAATCACTGGCGCTACTGATACTACTGCTCTTAACGAAGGATTCCAAACTGCATTTTTATCAGCAGCTGTTGTCTCTGCAATTGCTGTTATCCTTGCTGCTTTTTCCATCAAATCCCTTAAGTAACCAATTATGACCGGACTTCAGATATCTGTTTGAGGTCCGGTTTCAGTAAATCAGTAAATCTTACAAATCAAATCGAAAATAGCGCAAAAAGGAGCACTCTTATTTTGCTCACCTTTGTATCAGTAAAACAATTAAAATTTAAAACAATGGAAAACAATACTCAAAATTTTCAGTTCAAAACCAATATCAACTGTGGCGGTTGCTTAACAAAAGTAACTCCTTTTCTAAATGATGCCGATGGTGTTTGTAATTGGGAAGTAGATATCGATCATAAAGATAAAGTACTTACCATATCAACAGAAGGCAGCGAACAGGAAGTAATACAGGCTGTTCAGAAAGCAGGCTTTAAAATAGAGCCTCTTGATTCTTAAAAAGAGAATCTATTAATCAGTAAAACCCCATTAGCATATGAAAAACACCCATCATACAGATCATAAAAATGTTTATACCTGCCCTATGCATCCTGAGGTAACAGGCCAACAGGGAGATCGATGCCCAAAATGCGGAATGGATCTGAAAGCTTCTCATCAGGAGAATTCAAACGAATATCAGGTACAGCTAAGCACTTTTCCACAAACTATGGAGGCTGGAGTACCAACACAATTGACATTTGCCATTAAAAATAATAATCAGAATGTACCCTTAGAGATTTCCCACGAAATGAAAGTACATTTAATGGCAGTGAGTGAAGATCTTACCTGGTTCCGCCATATACATCCTGAAGAACAGCCAAACGGTACCTATGTGATCATTGAGACCTTTCCTAATGGTGGTAAGTACCTTTTATTTACCGATTTTAAACCAAGTGGCGCGACGCAGGTTGTCAACAGGCAGGAAATTGACGTGCAGGGCAATTATAGAGCCAATTACCAAGAGCTTTCTAATCCCTGGATTTCAAAAGTTGATGGTTACACGGTGACACTTGAAAATGGAAATGATTTCAAAACTAGCAGAACACAATCTTTGGAAATATCCGTTGAAATAAACAACAGGAAATTAAAAGAAAATGATCTACAGCCCTATCTGGGAGCATCTGCTCATATCGTGATGATCAGTGAAAAGGATAAAGACTTCCTTCATATTCATCCTGTGTCAGATGACCATTTTCCTATCTATTCGGAAACATATATTGAAAAATCCGGTACTTACAGAATGTGGGTCCAGTTTAATATAGGCGGACAAGTGCATACCGCAGATTTTACGGTTAATGTCTCGGATGGGAAATAAACGGAGAAAGAAGATTAACAATTAATCTTCTTTCTTTTTTATGAACAAACTCATCATGGAAAATTGACCTATGAATACTCACTTTACTTCCTATGGATAACGATATTCAGACTATAAAAAGGATGACATAAGATCTGTATCAGCGATAACGAATGATTCCAGAATCTGTTGATAATTGAATACCAACTATAAAAACGGGAGCCTACCTAAAAGGATTTCATTCAGAACATTTAAATAATAAAGTAGAAGTAAACGATAGGCTCCCTAAAATAGTATGGATCTATAAGTTATATTAGTACTTCTGGTTTTTATTTCTTTATGACAGTTGTTTTATAGATCAAACTGCTATCATCTCCACACTCTGTTTGAGCCAAAAAAACACATACTTTTTTTCCGACAATTACAATTCCGTAAAAAATTATATTATATTTATTCAAAAAATTAATGGACAAATATAATATACGACTGATTTCAAAGATTATATTTTCTCTTATTACAAGAATATTTTTATGTATTATTTTATTGTTTTCAGATCCGTTATCATTGCAATTTAAATGTCTATGTGTGATCATTTTTTGCATTCCCTGGATAAGATTTTTCATGAATGATACAGACAGGAAAAACATTGATCTATATCTCAGCTATAAACTTCTATTTCTTACCACACCCGTTTTATATGGTCTTATCATTACGAAAATTTTTGAATGGTATCATTTCACTTTTATTACCCAATTAATTTTATTTTTTTTACCGTTTATAGTTGGGCTTTTTGTTAAATTGAAAACTAAAGACATTCCAAACAATACTCAAAATATCTTACAGACGATGAGTTTCTATAGTATTCCATTCTTTTTAGCTGTTAATGTATGTTTTGACTTTTCCAAGCCATCATCGAAAGGATATTTAATCATCGATAAAACCAGCTCTATCGAAGAAAAATATGATTCGGAAGGTTCCTATGAAACTACAATCTATGAGTTTAAGGCTATTCCCAAAGAAAAGATGAATCCTATCACATTTTGGATGGATATATCAGCCACGAAACACTCAGGCTTACACCCAAAAGCCGAAATTTTAACCCACAAAGTATTTCTCACTATTGAAAATAAGAAATATGAAATTCTTACAAGCAAAACTAATCTTTTTAAAAAAATAAAGGATTCTGACTATTTGCATACATACCAACTGAGAGAATATACAAAGCCTGTTGTAATACATGTAAAAAGGACAATCTATACTAAGTTTGAAAAAGGAAACTATCTCGATATTGAAACCTATTCCGGATTATTTGGAATAGGATGGACCTATTATCACTGGAAACATAAAGCCTGATTTCGAAAAGGCATTTCAGAAAATACACACAACACTGGGGAAAAAGCACCCATGTTCTTAATTATTACAATTCCAGCGTAAATCGTCACCAAAAAGTGTACTGATTTAGCGATATTAAAGGAATAGCTATAAGGAGAAAACCTAAATTAATGCACAGGATCTAATCTGCTTATAAAAGTAAACCTAATGATAGCCAATAGATATGAGTCGAATAACATTTTATATTTCTCTTCAATGCATTCAAAGACATTACCCATTCAAACAAAATATACGGAGAACTCAATAAGACAGGATCATCAAGCCAGTGTTTTAGGCCTTTTCATCTTTTTGAATTCCGTCAAACTCATATGATGTCGCTTTTTAAAAAATTTATTCAGGTGACTTTCATCTGAAAAACCAAATTCAGTTACAATTTCATTGACCCGCATATCGCTGAAAAGAAGTCGGTGCTCTATCAATCTCATTTTATAATTCAATATAAAATGCTGTACGGTTTCTCCACATTGCTTTTTAAAGTAACTCCCAAGATAGCTTTCAGAAAACCCGAATTTCTGAGATATCGAAGAGACCTTCAACAATGCCGGATCATGGATATTTCCCTGGATATAATTAATGATATCCAGCACTCTTTTATCAGCATTGGAAGCCACATTCTCCGCTCTCATCTTTGAGATATTTCTGGCTGCTATCACGATCAATGCATTTACATAATGTAGAGTCAGTTCCTCATGGTAGAGGTCAGGATGATTCAGACCATGGAGCAGTGAGGTTACGATTGAATCAACCAAAACGATGTCCGGTTTATTTTGTAAAATACATCCAGACAAAAAGGAAGCGCCATACAATAGACACTCCATCGAATTAATACTGTTCCACTTATACTCTTTTACATACCGCTCACTGAACTTCACGAGCAAAAGGTCCGTGTTTTCAATGATTTCCAAATAATGCTGGTCATTTGGTGTAATGAGAATCAGGCTGCCTTCACTGTATGAAGAAATATTATCATTTATTTTAAGAAATCCTTTTCCGGAAATAACATATACAATCTGAAAAAAGGAGAATTGGCTGTCTTTTAAGGGACAGTTTGCGGCCTGATGGTATTCTACCTTTACCAATTGATCTATATTCTCTCTTTTCATAGGACAAAAATACCCATTTATCATTAAAATATACTGATTTTTTTAGATTTTTCTGTTCAAATTTGCTACATCAAAATTGTAATCATTCATGAAAACATCAATCTATGTTCTGGCACTGGGCGCTTTTGGTATTATTACCACTGAATTTGGGATAGTCGGTATCCTACCCACTATAAGCAGGCAATTCGGTGTATCAATCGATACCGCAGGATGGCTGCTTAGTGCCTTTGCCATAACTGTGGCCGTTTCTTCACCCTTTATCACTTCATTTACAACCAAAATAAACCGTAAGTTCCTGCTGTGTCTGGTCATGAGCATATTTGTTCTTTCTAACCTCATCTCAGCATTTTCCACTAATTTTACGATGCTTATGATCGCCCGGATATTACCTGCGATATTACATCCTCTGTTCTGGAATATTTCTATTGCTATTGCATTCAAGGAAAAAGGAGCAAAAGGAGTATCTACAGTCATGTTGGGATTAAGCTTAGCTACGGTACTCGGTATTCCCTTAACAACCTATGCCGTGGATCTCTTCCATCATTGGCAGGCATCATTTTTTCTTAGCAGTGCAATAAGTTTAATTGCCTTTATCGGCCTGTTGCTCTTCATCCCTTCTATTCCTGCAGATAACCCAAAATCCACACAGAATCAGCTAGCCGTATTGAAAAGTCCTCTTTTGTGGCTCAATCTGATTTCTAGCATTGCCACTCTGGCAGCAATGTTTGCCAGCTATACCTATCTTACTGCTTTTCTTGAACAGATTACAAAGATGGATGGTGCCCAGATCAGTATGATGCTGCTCCTTTTCGGTGGTATGGGAACTCTTGGAAATTGGCTAATGGGAATAGCTTTGAATCGCAATGTACTTGTGACTTCAAGATTATTTTTAATGCTCTTAGTGACAGTACAGATTCTAGCTTATTATCTTGGAGGAATTTTTATGCCCATGGTCCTCATCGTGTCTTTATGGGGAATGATTCATACTGGAGGATTTCTGGTTTCAAATATCAGAACCACACAGTCTGTTCCGCATCATGCACTGGAATTTGTTAACAGTTTATTGACTTCATCTTTTAACATTGGAATTTCCTTAGGTGCATTTCTCGGCGGGATAGTAAGTGCCTATTACGGAGTTCAGTATGTTTTATGGGTAAGTGTTTTACTTTTGACAGTGACATTTATTCTTAGTTTTGTGACCTTTCCTAAAAATATTACAGAAAATGAAGAGGCAGAACAATTGAAACATGTAGCATCTGCATGTGAGCATCACTAAGTGTTTTATAGTTCTTCTACTCGTCATTTTTGCCTAATCCGAGTAATGATAGTGGAATTGCAACTCCCAATATCTTACACTTCTTATATAATTTCATAAACAAATACTTATGCGTAACAAAATATTAATTACTGGCGGCTCCGGAAAAATTGGAAGCCACTTTATCAAATCTTTTTCAAATCAATATAAATTTAGAGTTTTTGATCTCCATCCTCCCAAGATTCAAGATGCATCCATTGAATATTTCCAGGGAAATCTTACGGATAAGGAATACCTCATAAAGGCGTGCGAAAATATGGACATTGTCATTCATCTGGGTGGTATTGCCAATCCCGATGCCACATTTGATGATTTACTAGACGCCAATATCATTGGAACAAAGAATGTTATTGATGCAGTTATTGCGGCGGGTTGTAAAAAATTTATTTATGCAAGTAGTGCACAAACGATAGAAGGTTATCCAAAAGACATTCAGCTTAACACCGAGATGCCTGTAAAACCTGGCAATTTATATGGTGTTTCTAAATGTTTTGGAGAAACCCTTCTTTCCTACCATTGTTCCACCAGTGATTTAACTGCAATATGTCTCAGAATTGGAGCCTATGAATTTCCTGAGGATTTCACAGAAATGAATGCCCGGGATTTAAGCGCCTATCTGCATCCTGATGATTTAAATCAGCTCCTCCATCTATGTATTGAATCTAAAAACATAAAATTTGAAATATTAAATGCCATTTCCAATAATACATATAAACGACTTGACATTCAGAAGACTAAACTTTTGACGGGTTACGATCCTCAATATAATTCTTTTGATCTATTTAAGCTAAAAAAATAAAATTATACTGTGTTTGAAAAGCAAAATTTTTGAAATTTATGTAAATTGGTGAACAAATTAAAATAGATACGGATTGCCTGATACAAGCAATACCAATACAAGAAAATACATGACAGAAATTAAAAATACCTACTTAATTTACGGAGTTAGTAAAGGGCTAGGAAAAGCAATTTTAAAGTTTTTACCTGATGAGAACGATAAAGTTTTTGGAATATCCCGAACTAAACCTTCTTACCGTGAAGCGACAGACAAAAATAATATATGGATACAAGCAGATTTATCAAAATCCCAACAAGCAGTTACCACCATTAAAGAGGTTATAGGAGCAGAAAAAATCGACTATTTAATTTACAATGTTGGAATTTGGGAAAAAAACGGATTTACATCAAACTACGAATTTGAACAATTAGACGATAATGAAATAGAAGAAATAATTAACACAAATATTACCTCTTCCCTCTTATCAATTAAATCATTATTACCGAACCTTAAACTATCAAAGAACGGAAAGATTATCATTATTGGATCAACATTAGGTCTTCAAAACCATAATAAGAAAGAAATAGTTTTTTCAGTTACCAAATTTGCAATCCGAGGCATCATTCATTCATTACGAACGCATTTGAGAGAACATAGTATAGGAGTAACAGCAATTAATTTGGGAGATTTAGCGACAGAGTATGAATATGAAGACGGTATAGATATTGTAACAGAAAAACATAAAGGGGAATTAATCCCTCTTGCCGATGTTATTAACGCCCTGAAATTTATTGTCGGCACTACAAATGCTACTTGCGTTAAAGAAATTAATATGCCATCAATGAAAGATTTGGATTTATAAGCACAGCTTCCAACAAATCAATACAGCTAATGCAGGTTATCTTCAAAAAGGATATGAACTTCCAGGAACTATTCATTTTAGAAAGGGAGTTTTCAACTGTTATGAAAAAGTAATATAACAAAACTTACAGTACATAATGAAGAATATTTTTGTCATAAATGGAAGCGCAAGCAGCAATTCATCAAATCAAAAATTAATCGATATATTTGTTAATCTTACAAGAGAGTTTTTTAATATAAGCGTTTTTAAGGAGCTTAAATTACTTCCACATTTTGATCCGGAATTATCTATTGAAATGACTCCAAAAGCAATCTTAGACTTTCGACAAGAAATAGAAACTGCAGACGGTATTTTAATCTGTACACCTGAATATGTTTTCAGTATTCCTAGCGGTCTGAAAAATGCTATTGAATGGTGTGTTTCAACAACATTATTCTCCGAAAAACCTGTAGGTCTTATCACAGCATCTGCTCAAGGTGAAAAAGGGCATTTGGAATTACAACTAATCATGGAAACATTAATGGCAAATTTCACTGCCGATACAACGCTTTTAATTTCGGGAATAAAAGGTAAAATAGATGAGAATGGTAAAATAACTGATGACAAAACGAAAGCTGCACTCTCAAATTTTGTTAACGCATTTGAAAGAATAGTTTCCTAATCGAATAGTTAATTGCTGAATAGTAAGAAATAAAATCCCAGCAAATAATTTATTTACCTTATTACTTCTTATTTATTGGAAGTACCATATTAAAATCTTAATTCTTTAAGTGAACAATTTATTGAACATGTGCATCTTACTATCTGCTACAAGATGTTCCCTAAATGACTGCAGACTTCGATTTAAGTAAGCAATTTGATATATTATACTTGCATTAATCCTATCACTAAAAAATAAAATCAGAAAATAGCTTGTTTTCAATAAATTATGTGTACATTTGTAAAATAATCAGGCTCCTGCCGATGCTTCTTCTGAAATTCTTGAATTTATAATTCCCCATCAGTCTTCGCTTTATCAGCCGCTAATTTTTGTAGTCAATATAACAGGTGCAGTACCTTTACATCTTGATAATTTCAAGGTTCTAAACATTACCCACATTATTCTTGTTCACAAATCGATTTATTACTGTTTTGATGTAATTATCAATACCGTGATGGCAATAGCCAAAAAACAATTTATCAGTTAATACAATAATTTTATAATACAATACATGCAACAAGGAACAGTAAAATTCTTTAACGATGCCAAAGGATTTGGTTTTATTTCACCTTCAAACGGTGGTCAGGATATTTTCGTACATATGTCAGGTTTAGTAGATAACATTCGTGAAAACGATGTCGTAACATTCGATCTACAAAACGGCAACAAGGGCGTTAACGCCGTGAATGTACGCGTAGCCTAAATTAAAAACTGTTTTGATATCATCATCGCAGTTATGGCAACAGCCAAAAAACAATTTATCAGTCAATACAATAATTTTATAATACAATACAATGCAACAAGGAACAGTAAAATTCTTTAACGATGCCAAAGGATTTGGTTTTATTTCACCTTCAAACGGTGGTCAGGATATTTTCGTACATATGTCAGGTTTAGTAGATAATATTCGTGAAAACGACGTCGTAACATTCGATCTACAAAACGGTAATAAAGGCGTTAATGCAGTTAACGTAAAAATAGCTTAAATTAAGATAAAAGCTTAAATAGCTTTTTCTCAATATAAATAATTAGCAGAGAACTATAAATGTTCTCTGCTATTTTTTTACCCTAACAGAAAGCCCTCTAATACAAACCTTTAAAAAAATTATACTTGAGCCTTTATTAAAGGGATATAAGAACAATGAACTTATTCCTATCAGCCTTAACCTTGGTACTGCCATTACAAAACCTGATGCAAGGTTATCACTGCAGCCCAACGATCAGGGAAAAATTGTTGTTGCTATTCAAGGAATCAGAAAAGAGCCTCACTCCAACCAAATAAAAGGTACCAAATTCCAGCATCATCAAAACTGATACTCCCTTCATCGTATACAGGAATAGTAACGGGCAGCAGCAAGGTGATAAGAAAATGAGCTATTCCGATATATTTCAAATCTTTATCCTTCGTTTGTAGATTTATGTTGCTATTTATACTCCAGTACATCTTCAATTAAAAAAGCATTTCCGGAAGGAACTACTCTAATCTCTCTCTTATAATTAATCTTAGCCTCTGTATCTGTAATTATTGTTTCAAACAGATAAGAATTTCCAATTTTTTCCTTGAAAATACAACGGGTCACTTCTATAAATCCATACTCACCGTTTGAGACCAGATAACCTGTACCAATACCTGCATATTCACAGTTAAAATCTTTAGCCCATTTCTTCTTAAACTCTTTCAAGGTCATTTTCCATTCCATTCCCACCTCTATGGCATCATTTTTATAGGCCATATATTTGTCAGTATAAATTTCTTTATGCTTGCCCTCGGCTTCTTCATTGGTATTTTCTGCAAGGCCATTGGCCTTATTGAGCGTACTGGCAACGACATAAATGATCCAGTTTTTTGCTTTTTCAATATCTTTAGATTGCCTTACAGCATTTTGCTCAACGGCCGCCTTATTACCTGTATTCTTTTGCTGTGCATGAGCTTGAGTAACGGTTCCCAGTGCCATAATCACAGCTGTTATTAAATTTTTTTTCATCTTTTTAAATTTAGTAGTATTTCTATTCTAATTCAATTCTTACGTAAGTTCCTTGTAAAGTTATATCGGTCCCTTTAAATCCGCAGCTGCTTAAATTCTCATCCATAGCAGATGTCCTTAAAAATCCATCATAAAAGTCAACCTTAAATCTGCATGTTTTATTAATTTTAATGATACACTGATTATCTTTTATCACAAGATCTTTTCCTCTTGCTGTTGCCAAGCTTCCGTTTATCTTGTTGGTAGTCCTAATCATTGAGTAAGTATAAGTTCCATTCTTTTCTTTTGTTAATTTAAAAGTCCCGGCAAATCTTGTTTCTGCATAATTATACACATATAATCCTTCTAATTCATAGGTTCCCAAAGTGGTTGACTGTATGACAGAATGGTCTTTAAGAATAAGATCAATGGGATAATTGGCTTCGGATTTACCCGAACTCCAGTCACCAATTAATTTTTGCTGAAGATTATCAAATTTTATGCGGATAAAACCATCATTTCCATGCCCTCTGAATTCACGTAAGAGTTAAGTATATTCCGCTTCGCTGTTAAAATTTCCGATGAGTTTTATGGGGACTGGCTTCTTCTGGTTTAGATATTTCATCTCACCCATCACCGTATTGTCTTCCAGGATGGTAAAGTTCAATTCTACAGGATTCTTATAAATAAATCCCGAATAGCTAAACTTATCATGATTTAAAAATTTTACTTTTTTCTCTTGCCTATTACAAATACTTATCACAAATATTACAGTAATTAAAATCTTATAATACTTGTTTGCTTTCATGGTATGCCAATTTGCGTTTATGAATTTGTGTTGCGAATAAGCCTACTGCTGTTATAAGAAAACCAATCGAAATCAGGAAGAAAATCAACAATAAAACGAATCTATTAGGTACTTTCAATGAATTCTTTCTCTTAAACAACTGAGGATTTGTGAAGCCTGTTAAGCCTAAAAAAAAGAATACTGTGCTTAAAAGTAAGGTAATCATTATATAAGGTCCGGTATAATCCAAATTCATTTGCTTTTTTATTATTTATTCTTTTAAAAAGTTGATCAGGAAAGATGTATTCTTGTATTGTCATATCTACTGAAATAGCTTTATTAGCGTACTTATCTGCCAGGAGCTTATCTCTGAAGTCTTCGTGATTCTTATAGATTTCAGGTAGATTTAGAAAAGTTTCGCTATAATTCAAGTGGTCTGCGAAACACTCAATAGAGAATGGTATATTAATTTCCATTTCTGTTCCGGATTCTGCGTAGACGCCCAATTGCCAGACGGCATAACCCTGATCGTCACCAATGGCTGCTTTTATGCTTTATCTGTATAATCAAAATAATCACACAGCCAGCCAAGTTCCAGATCTAAATAATTTTTTCCTGTTTTTATTAAAGTTTAAATATAAAATGCAATAGAATGGAATAGTGGAACAGCAACAAACGTCTGTCGATTTTTTTGCACACAAAATCCGGTATTGTGATAATTCTTAAAGTAATCTGTCACTGCGTTAGAAATATACTTTTTTTCAATACCCACTCTCGAAATGATCTGTTATATTCAATTTAAGGAGGTTAATAAGCTCACCACTGTTACCCCAATACCGCTGACTGACTTTGGAATTAAGTGGCTGAGTGGTTTGTTTTGGGCAAACCCAAAATTTCTTTTTTATAAATTCATTAAAATAAGGAAGACAGATGTCATTATTTCATTTTTGTTCATTCGTTTCTCATTTTGCTTCTGAAGCAGTAGCTACTTCTGAAAGGTCAGTAGGTCGGTACATATAATCTACTGGAGTACTATTTCCTTCTTCAGAATGAAATCCTGGTACTTCCATACCCTTTATGATACCGTTTTTTATACTTTTAAAATCAGTCTGTCTTTCCGCAAGATCACCTCCTCTATCAAATGAATATTTATATTCAAGAACACCACCATTATTAATGAAAATAGCATAATGTGCATCCCAATTATTGCCACCCTGACGTCCTTCTATAGAAAAAGGCATAATAGCATCATCCTGATGATCATCATTCAAATCACCAATCAGAATTGGCCGTTCAGAATCAAAAATTGAACCGCCCAAACCATCCGGATCATCAATATCCAATTCTTTAATAAATTGGTCTGTTGTTATCGTTTTCTTGAAAGCAATGAGCACTGCCATACTGTCAATAACCGGAATTTTCACATCCGCTACAAGAGTATCCTTCTCTTTTACGGGATTGTCATTGGTGTGAAGGGTATTGATTTGCTTATTATGCTGACTTGTCTTTTCATTGGGGCTGCAGCTTAAAATAGTTACAGCCAATAGCAATGAAAAGTATATTTTGTTTAAGTGCATCTCATAAAGGTTTAATAGAGCGTCCTTTTCAGTACCCAATTCTACAATTATTTTTTTTGATCCCCCTGATCAAGTTCTTCGTAATATCCCTGAAGAGCATTATCTTCCTCTTGTGCAGACAAAATACAGCTGCTAAGCAATACTTAACACAAAAGTATGTAAAACTACTATTGCAGAAAATCCCTGCTTTCAGCTAATTTATGTAATTATAATTCCGAGATAAAAAAATACCGTAAAACACCGAATACCCTGGCTTGAATTGTTTCGTGGTTGCATTTCATATAATTTTCTCAAAAATAGAAAGTACAAATCCCTATTTTAATTTAGCCGTTTTGACTTGATAAAAATCAAAAATTTACAGAAACGTTTTTTTATTTTACACAGTTAAAAAAATTAAGAGAATAACCTCTTATTTAATGTCAAAAATATTTTTCTCCATTTTGCAATGGTATTTCTGCTTGTTATCAAGGCAAAACTTTCCCTTCTGATTGATTCACAAACACTCTCAAAACTTACTGATTTGCATGACCGCAAAAGTACTAGGAGCTGTGATCATAAAAGGAAGTATGCTCAAGAGCGGTATACAGTTCATAAATCAGCTTATTTTAACACAGTAACTCTTTACAATATTATATCATTTCTGAACCAACTTGCAACGGCTCACTTGCTTGAAATATCCTTATATTTGTCAAAACGCCATTTTAAACAAAATTACCATTGAATTCCAATCAAATGAGAACTTATCAATCTATTTTATTCCTCATCATTCTACACCTATTCACTTTAGGAAAAAGCCAGAAAATATCCGAAGAACAATTAAAGAACGAGTTACACCAGATACAAGACAAGATCGGCAGTACAAGTGTCGTAAACACTACCATAAAACAGCTGGAAAAAATCTACAGAACAGCAAAAGAAAATAAATACAATGTTGCATTCCCCATTGGTACTGAACTGATGCGAACATATTCTACATTGAATAATTCTGAGAAAGTCATTGAAGTTGCAACGGACCTGGAAAGCCATATCAATGAAGATTCATCTCCACAGCAAGTATCTAATATGTACAAGATGAAGGCAGGTTCATTGGGAGATTTGGGGTTTCTGGAAGATTCCCATAAAGCATATCAGGCTTCAAAAAAATATTTGGAAAAAATCAAAGACAATGATGTTCGTCATTATTACAGCAGCTTATTTTATTCCAATTATTCAGGTTATTTTGATCAGAGCAAGAAACAACCGGATTCCGTACGTCTATACCTCATAAAAGGGCTAGAGGAGGCAGAAAAAATATCCGAAAAAAAGTCCAGTATAGCACTGGGAAAGAAATATGATTTGATTGTTTCCATACAGGCAAACCTAACCTTGTATTATTTATGGATCATGCAGCCCGCCCAGCCAAGGACGGCAGAGACATATCTTTTAAAATCATTGAAGATTGCTGAAAACAGGAAAATAAGTTCACTCAATGAAATGAACCTATACAGAACCGCAGGTGATTTTTATTTTGACCAAAAAAATAATGACAAGGCCATACACTATGCCCAGAAAGGCTTAGAACTGGAGCGAAAAATTTCATCCCCTTCCGGTCGTGAAATTTTCTACGAAATCTTAACAGAGGCCTATTTGGCTACAAACAATACCCTCGAAGGAAAAAAATACAATCAACTCCTTACAAAGCTCAGGGACAGTATTAGAACTGTAGAAAAACATTCAGTGAATAAAGTTACCAAAGCCATCAAAAAAGAAAAGGATACGGAAAAAAATAACACACTCAGAAACTACTTATATATATTCTTCATTTTAATCATACTAGGATGTGGGGGTATTTGGTACTATTGGAAAAACAGGAATAAAGTCTTACAACAGAGATTTCAGGAACTCATTACAAAAATAAAGCATGAGTCAGAAAACCGAAAGGACGAAATGGAGAAGCATGAAGAAAAAGCAATAAAAGCTCCGAAAACAATAGCTGAGGAAACAGTCAATCAATTATTGAGTAAGATATCCAAATTTGAAAAAACAGAAAAATACCTAAAAAGCGATATTACAATAGCTAGTATGGCAAGTAGTTTTGGCACCAATACAAAATATCTTTCAGAAGTCATAAAATCCTATAAGAACAAGAACTTCAATCAGTACATTAACAGCCTTAGAATTGAATACATTACCAGGAAACTGTATGAGGATTCAGTATTGAGGAAGTATAAGATCACTTCTTTGGCAGAATTATGTGGCTACGCCAATCATAGGGTGTTTCAGACTGCGTTTAAAAAAGAAACAGGCCTAACCCCCTCCGATTTCATTAACAATCTGAAAAAAGAGACTGAAGTTGAAGTAATGTAATACCAAACAATTTGAAGAAGTAGCAGCATCAATACACCTTCTCATACCTTTACGAAAAGGTATAATCAATCCTTGAGCAGACATAGGGATTTGGGCATTTGAATCAGTGAGCATAATACAAACCGTACCCACAAGGGCAAATATCGCTTTAGAAGAATACCATTCCAAGCTCCTACAAAAGATGGCTAGATCAAAAATGATCTTTGTTCAAGAGGATAATTGGCGTTTTCCTGTTAATTTTTCAAAATAATATTCTACTTAGCTTCTATGCCTTTGGAAGTTATTGCAGAGCCCGCTGACGCAATTACCACACAGGCTACGGCAATACATTCGGTAACTGATAAATATTCCTGTAAAAATACGAAAGCGGCTAAAGAGGCCATTGCGGGCTCAAGGCTCATTAAAATACTAAAAGTTCTTGATGGTAATTGTTTAAGGGCATTTATTTCCAGCGTAAAAGGAATAGCACTGGAAAGCAGAGCGAGTGCTGCGCCTAAACCTATCAATTGTGGATTAAGGTGAGCGAGCCGTCCATCAAAAATTCCAAATGGTAATATAAAGATGGTTGCAATGAACATCCCAATGGTAACCGCATCAACGCCTTTCATTATTTTAGAAATTCTTCCTCCAAGAATAATATAGGCTGCCCAAAAACCACCTGCGAGTAAGGCTAATAAAACACCAATTAAGTTTAATCCGTTACTCGACCACGGCGCAATTAATGCAATACCAATGGCTGCTAAAATGATCCATACAAAATCTGTTATTTTTTTTGAGCTGAAAATTGCCAGAACCAAAGGTCCGACAAATTCTAAAGTCACCCCCAGCCCAATTGGGATGCGCTCAATGGCCATGTAGAAAATTAAATTCATTGCCCCTAACGATAATCCGTAAAGTATGACATATTTCCATTGCTTCAAATTGAGTTTGGATATATTGGGACGGAAAGCCATCCATAATATAATTGCAGATAACCCAATCCTTAAAGTAGCAGTAGGTGCTGCCCCAATTTCAGGGAAAAGTCCTTTTGCAATGGCAGCACCACATTGCACACTGACAATGGATAATAATACGGCCGGAATCGGTGGAAGCTGAAACTTAGTCTTCATTAGTCTGATTTGAGTTGCAATATTACAGCTTTTGATTTGTTCTGTTTACATAGTATGAATGCATTTCATCAATACATCCAATATAAAATCTGCTATTCCTATTCTCCAGCATGCTTCTTCTTAATTGAAGGGATAACCAATAATCGAAATTTACACAAGAGGAGTTACAGATTTACATTAAAAACGGAAAGAGCATTCAGTATTCTGAAAGCTCTGTTCCTATAAAAACCACTTACCGAAAGTCTGATTATGAGACCTGAAAACTTATTACCCAGGCATGAACAAACCATTTAATTCATATGTTCATTCCTGATCCACAACCTATAACAATTTTTCTGACTTTCAGATTTTTAACAGTTTTTATTGTAAAAAGTAGAAATTTAAAATTATTGCTTGATTATTTTTTTTGAAACCGTTTGCCCATTCTGCAGTTCTCCCTGAAGAATATACACCCCTTTCGGAAGTTTTGAAATATCAATATTCTTCCTATTTTCTATTTTTAAAACAGATTTTCCATCCAGAGAAGTAATACTGACCTTTTTAACGTTTCCATCAGATTGCAGGGTAATCTTATCTGAGCTTGGGTTCGGATATACTGAAATACCGGTCTTGTTTATAGCTAAATCAGAGGTTGATAAAGCACCCGGAACAAGGTAAGAAACCACCTTCGAAACATTCGTAGTTCCATTCAAAGTGAAGGTATTGATCCCAAAGGAAAAAACCATTCCTGAAGTCTGATTGATCCATTGGTAAGACTCATGGGTATAGGACAAAGGTGGCTGCCCTGCCATGGTCTGGGTGGCGGTTCTCATTCTCTTTACTCTGAGAACATTGGTATACGTTCCTGTAGGTGTAATAACCGTGCCATAACCATCCGCAATAAAAGATTCCTGGCCTGCTTCGCTCGTATTTCCTATACCTGTCGAAACCGTATTGAGTTGATAGGTTTCATTAAATTGCTGCTGATACGTTATCGGAAACTTATACCTGATGAGAGGATCTGTATACGTTGTAGTTCCGTCCCCCAGACTCGGTCCGAAGTAGGAGCCTATCATGGTAGCTTCCGTATCGGTCATTATGTTGAAGTCATAAGTATCTGCGGCAATGGGATTCGTAATTCTGTTGGCTGTAGGAAACCTGAAGCAGTTGGTCTGTCCGGGACATGCATTGGTGGTAGATGTGACAACATTAGCTGTAGTATAAGCAGAAAAATCCCATGTAACATTAGCACCGGCAGCTCCTGCTGTAATGGCTGTAGAGGTTACATCTCCCGATCTGAATGTAACAGGAACATTGATCCTGTCAACACCTGATCTTGTTACCGTAGGCTGCGCATAAGCCATAATTCCTACGGTAACGGCTAAAAGAAAGTTAATTTTTTTCATTTGTTTATGATGGGTTTGGTGAAGTGATTTATATGGAGTGTTTTTTTATTACAAATGTATCCTTAGGCTGACAAAGCATCAATCCTTAAAAAAAAGTATTTTTTTCTACCTATTATTAGGTATTTCATATGACATTTAAAAGCATTACTTTTCTACGTTTAGATTCAAAGCAAAAAGCCCGGCACGTGCCGGGCTTTTTGCTTTGAATCTATTGATAGGATTATTAATTAAATGACTGTCTGTAGCTTAAAGGGGTTTTGTCCGTTTTCTTTTTAAACAGCTTATTGAATGACTGCGGGTGCTCAAAACCTAATGCATAAGCAACTTCCGATACGGAAAAACGGGTTGCCGTAAGGTATTCTTTAGCCTTTTCAATCAATTTTTCGTGAATATGCTGCTGGGCATTCTGTCCGGTAAGATTCCGGAGCATATCACTCAGATAATGAGGGGAGAGATTAAGCTCAGAGGCCAGAAATTCTACGGTGGGAATACCGTGGTTCAGGGTCTGCTCATTATTAAAATAATCTTCGAGTACCGTATCCATTTTGGACAGCAGATCACTGTTGACTGCTTTTCTGGTAATAAATTGTCTCTTATAAAAACGGTTGCTGTAATTTAGTAAAACTTCAATGTAGGAAATAATAACATCCTGGCTAACTTCATCGATGGCGGTATTCAACTCATTTCTGATATTGTCCAGCAGTCCTGTGATGACCGTTTTCTCCTGATCGGATAAATGCAGGGCTTCATTCGTATCATAAGAAAAGAACCCGAATTTCTTAATGTTCTTTGCCAAAGGATAAGTCCGGATAAAATCAGGATGAACCAAAAGTGTGTACCCACAGTATTCTGCATCTACATCCGTAGAAAGGATCTGTCCCGGGGATGTGAACATCATGCCTCCTTCATTAAAATCGTAATATCCCTGTCCATAGCCCATCTTTCCGTGTTCGGAAAATTTATAGGAGATTTTATAAAAATTCATCAGGAAGCTTTTGTTCAGCATTTCTTTATCCACACTCATTTGGGTATTGTCTACCAGACTTACTAATGGATGTAAGGGCTTTGGAAGCTTCAGCAGATTGTGAAGTTCCGATATGGATGAAATTTTCATAGGGGCATTATCTTTCTTTTCCATGATATAAATGTATTAAATATTTGGTTGAAAAGACCGTATAAAACATATATTTATACGGTCTCCCTATTTAAATTTCTTAGATAAACTGTTTTCCGAACTGCGCTCTGAAAAGCTCATCACCCAGCTCAAGACGCTGTGCATACAATGCCCGGGCATCTTCTCCGGCCACATATCTTAACTGTTTTTTACCATCCGTAGCAGCTTCATAAACTACCTCAGCAATCTGTACCGGCTCGGAAGCAGCTTCCATCATTCCTTCCATTTTGGAGAACAGAGAATTGGTCATTTCTTCATACGCAGGGCTCGTTGCTGCATCTAAAGAACGGCTTACAAAATCAGTTTTAATTCCTCCCGGAGAAACTGTTTTAACATCAATTCCGAATCGGTTCAGTTCGTAGGCTAAACTTTCACTCCAGCCCTCCAGCGCCCATTTGGTGGCATGATAGGTAGAACCTAAAGGAAATGCGATCAATCCGCCAATGGATGTTGTGGAAATAAACATTCCGTTTTGCTTTTCTCTGAAATAAGGAATAAATGCCTGTGTTACACGGATTACACCCAAAAGATTGGTGTCCAGCTGTTTTAAGATCTGTCCATCAGATAAAGCTTCCAAAGGTCCGATAAGCCCATAACCTGCATTATTGAAAACCACATCCACATTACCCAGGTCAATTGCTTTTTTAACGGTTGATTTTATCTGTTCAAGATTGGTGACATCCAACGGAAGCAGGGTTACATTCTCCAGACCGTTCAGTTCCGTGTCTGCTTCTGGGTTTCTCATTGTTGCAATAACGTTCCATCCTCTGCTTTGAAATAATTGGGCAGCCGCTTTTCCTAATCCTGTTGAAGCGCCTGTTATAAAAATTGTTTTCATTTTTTTTTATGTATTAAATTAACAAGACAAAGGTCAGAATTAGAAAAAACTCCGGAGTTGCCAAATTGGACTAACGTGTAGCCAAAATGAATCTCTCCCTTAAACTCATAAAAAAAGCGTCACCGTATAGATACACTGTCCCGCTTTGGTATTAAAAAATTGCAACTGCTGCTACAATCACTCATTTAGCATTACCATAAAAATGGCTGAGAATGAATTTGCAGAAACCAGCTCGCAGATAATCTTCAATAATTCAATTGTATAAAAACAAAAAAATAGATGTCTTCATAGATCCGGTGAAATTTCATCCGTTTCAAAAAATAAGGCTCAGATTATAAAAATCTGAGCCTTTTTCAATATAAGAGATCAAAATATGATGGCTGCCATCACTATTCCTCTCTGATCGTGTATAAGTTAAAATTTATAAACAAATGAATTGATATTCATCCCTGCCCCTACAGAAGCGAACAGTACAACGTGTCCTTCTTTGATTTCGTGGGAAGGAAGTTCTCCATCTAGGATCATTGCAAGTAAAGTAGGAATAGTAGCCACACTGCTGTTTCCTAATTTATTAATGACCATCGGCATAATATTTTCCGGCATCGGAAGATCGTAAAGCTGATAAAAACGTTTTACGATAGCCTCATCCATTTTTTCATTGGCCTGATGGATGATGATCTTATCAAGCTGATCTATAGAATATCCGCTGGCATCCAAACATTTTTTCATGGCATCCGCTACATTCACCAGTGCAAATTCATAGATTTTACGGCCATCCATTTTGATATATTTCGTATCCTGACAGCTTTCATTGTTGTATGACTTTCCGAAATACAGAAAATCTTTTTCGTTTAACGTATGTGAAGCCGATAAGTGAGACTGTATTCCACTGCTATCGTCACTGAGCTCCAGAATAGCGGCTCCTGCTCCGTCTGCATAGATCATACTGTCTCTATCGTGAACGTCTACAACTCTTGAAAGCGTTTCTGCCCCGATAACCAGGCAGCGTTTTGCAATTCCTGATCTGATGAAAGCATTGGCCTGTATAACGCCCTCAATCCAGCCCGGACATCCGAAAAGGACATCATAAGCCACACAAAAATTATTTTTGATTTTCAGCAGATGCTTTACTCTTGAGGCCAGACTCGGAACACTGTCCGACTGAACGGTACCGAAACGAACATCCCCAAAATTATGGGCAAATATGATATAGTCCAATGTTTCAGGATCTATTTTTGAGTTTTCTATTGCTCTCTGTGCTGCTATGAGCCCCAGATCCGAGGTCACCTGATGTTCAGATGCGTACCTTCTTTCTTCGATGCCGGTAATTTCCTTTAGCTTTCTGGCAATAATATCATTCGCTTCCTTTAATGACTCTCCGTTTTTATTAATAAAATGATGCTGGTCAAAAAATAAATTTGTAATTGTTTCCGGCGGAATATAATTGCCGACGCCTATAATCTTGCTTGTCATTAAAAAAAAATTATGATCTTCTTAAATTCATTTCGTATTTTTCATGAATTCAAATATTGTACAATAATAACGATAAAATATTTATTAATCGTATGATAAATTATAATTGAATATTTATATTGGTATTCAGCGCATACAATGGGACTTCTAATTCCGTTAAATCGCTCTCTATCACTGCTTTTTCACTTCATCCTAAATACCCTGGAATCTTGTCGTCAATTTTTGTAAATTCGCATACTTATGGCGGCATATATTCTTGAAAATACAAGCTTCACTACCCTTTCTGTTTACGATCTTCTGAAGCACACCTCCGGCAGCGCATTTCTGGAGATCAGAGATTTCCACGGAATCTATCCTACTGCTATTGAAAACAACAATGGAATTTTCACGAAAAGAGCTCCGCTACAGGATTTTCCGGATGTTTCCGTAAGCCAGATCGGGAGTTCCATCGTAAGTACCTGCACCTGCAGTCATCCCAAAGACAAACTTTGTGAACATCAGACAGAAATTATCCACTGTATTATAGAAGAAAAAAATTTCAGAACTTTTTTTGACCCGTACCTTCGTAAAAAACTGTTCATTGCCAAAGCTAAAAGTTACGGCCTGGAAAATGAACCTGATCTCGATATCTATTTCGAACTGCACTATGCCGACGGTAAAATTGAAGTACAGCCTAAGATCAAAGAAATGCTATCCATCGATGAAGACGTTTTTAAACAACAGCTTATTCCACAGCGCTCTTCTGTGATTGAGGACCTTGCTTTGCAGGAAAATGGAAAAAGAAAAATACTGGTCATCGGCAGGCACCGTTATTACAGTCATCTGAACTTTTCACTGATGGAGTCCGAGACTACACAGATGGGAAAGATTAAAAACCCAGTCAATCCGGTTGATGCCATGCAGCTCATATGGAAAGCAGAAGAACCGCATCAGATTAAATTTTACACCGCTGTTTCAGCCTTCCAGAACAATTACAATGAGGAATATAATGCTGCAGAACTGGAAGCATTAAAACTGATTGTACAGAATCCGCTTGGGCTGGAAACGTATTATCATGACCGTGAACTTTCGGAAACCGTTTCGGCAAAATCTCTTGTGCCTGTACATCTTGAAGTTTTAAAGGCAGAATTAAAACTTAGTGTGTTCAAAAAAGAACCTTTCTATGAAGTGACCGGGGAACTTGAATTCAATGATATTTCTATTCCCTTCAAAAATGTCACGATCAGGAATGAATATTTTGTGTACAGCAGGAATACCTTTAGCTTTGTAGACGATCCTGATATGCTGAGGGTCCTGAAGTTTTTTAAAGCCAATAACGAAATCCTGCTTGTTCATGCTTCAAAATATGAAGCATTTATGCAGAACATTCTTAGTTCACTTGAAAAGCGTATTCATATTAATTATAGCTACATACAGCCTGCAACTCCGGTACAGCTTGAAGAAAAACCACACCGGAATGAGAGGATCATTTATCTTCGTCAGCAGGGAAATTATATTGCCGTCACTCCGGTCATGAAATATGGTCAGGCCGAAGTTCCTGTGTATTCCAGAAAGCAGCTTTTCGGGACGGATCAGAACGGGAATGTATTTAAAATCAACAGAAGTGATGCCGAAGAAGCCCGCTTTACTTCGCTCATCATGAAACAGCATCCGGACTTTGAGGGACAAATGGACGGCTATGATTATTTTTATCTGCACAAGGATAAATTTTTGGATGAAGATTGGTTTCTGCATGCCTTTGAAACCTGGAGAAATGAAGGGGTTATTATCCTGGGGTTCAATGAACTCAAAAACAATAAGCTTAATTCGCACAAAGCGAAAATCAATATTCAGATCACCAGCGGCCTGGATTGGTTCAATGCCAAACTGAAAGTAAGTTTCGGACAGAAAGATGCCGCTTTGAAACAGCTTCACCGCGCTATTCGGAACAGAAGCAAATTTGTACAGCTTGATGATGGCACACTTGGCCTGCTTCCTGAAGAATGGATTGACAAGATGAATGAGTTTTTCAGAATTGGGGAAATTGATTGTGAAGATCTTAAAATTCCGAAAATCAGTTTTACTGAGATCTCTTCTCTGTTTGAGAAAGAGGTTTTAAGTAAGGAAATCCAGGAGGAACTGACATCTTACTCGCTTCAGTTCTCGTCTGTCAAGAACATTCCACAAGTCATTGTTCCCAAAGGATTAAATGCCACTTTAAGAGACTATCAGCACGATGGATTAAACTGGCTGGACTTTCTGGACGGTTTCAATTTCGGAGGCTGTCTGGCGGATGATATGGGATTAGGAAAAACGCTTCAGGTAATTGCATTTATCCTGTCTCAAAGGGAAAAACACGGACATACGACCAATCTTGTGGTCGTACCAACTTCCCTGCTCTTCAACTGGCAGGAAGAAATCAATAAGTTTGCACCCTCTGTAAAAGTGATGACGCATTATGGAGCAGACCGGTTAAAAGCATCGGAACATATGGCTGAGTATGAAGTAGTGCTTACCAGCTATGGAATGCTTCTTTCAGATATCCGTTTCCTGAAAAATTTCCGCTTCAATTATGTTTTCCTCGATGAATCACAGACGATTAAAAACCCAAATTCGGAACGATATAAAGCAGCACGCCTCCTGCAGTCGAGAAACAGAATCGTTCTTACCGGTACACCTATTGAAAACAATACGTTTGATCTTTACAGCCAACTTTCTTTTGCCTGTCCGGGGCTTTTGGGAAGCAAGCAGTATTTCAAAGATATTTACGCTATTCCTATCGATAAATTTGAATACGGAAAACGGGCTCAGGAACTTCAGGACAAAATAAGACCTTTCATTCTCCGCAGAACGAAGAAACAGGTGGCCAAAGAGCTTCCTGAAAAAACCGAAATGATGATCTATTGCGAAATGGATGCTGAACAGCGAAAGATTTATGATGCCTATGAAAAAGAACTTCGCGAATTTATCGCCGCCAATGATGATGACGATCTTAATACAAACAGCATGCACGTTCTGACGGGATTAACGAGGCTCAGACAGATCTGTAATTCTCCTTTACTTTTAAAAGAAGGATACTCCGGTGAACATGCCGTGAAAATAGAAATACTGATGGAACAGATCCAAAGTAAATCTAAGGATCATAAAATATTAGTCTTCTCACAATTTGTAGAGATGCTGGATTTACTTAAAGCAGAACTTGAACATAAAAAAATACCGTTTGAATACCTTACCGGACAGACCAAGAACAGAGGCAAAGCCGTTAATAATTTCCAGGAAAATGAAGAGATCCGCGTATTTCTGATCAGTTTAAAAGCCGGCGGTGTGGGCCTAAATCTTACGCAGGCAGATTATATTTATCTGGTGGATCCGTGGTGGAATCCAGCAGCGGAAAACCAGGCGATTGACCGAAGTTACCGTATTGGTCAGACAAAAAACGTGATCGCTGTCCGTTTGATCTGTTCGAATACCGTAGAAGAGAAAATCTTAAGTCTTCAGAAAAAGAAGAATGAACTGGCTCAAAACCTGCTCCAGACTGATGGAATGGGTATCCAGAAGCTTTCAAAGCATGATTTACTGGAAATACTGGATTCGGGACCGTTATAGAGGTTTCGGGCGGGCCGGATGGCCCGCCCGAAACCCTCCTCAATTATGTATTAAAATTCTTAATCAATTTCATTCTCACATTAACTTCTCATACATTTTAATGATTTCTTACAAAAAAGAAAACCGGCAGATAGGTCTGCCGGTCTAAAAAAACAAAAATTGATATGGATATGATTAGATAAGTGTTTCTATTGTTTAATGATCTTTTCAGTGATGCTTTTTTTATCTCTGGTGTAGAGCTTAATCAGATAAGTTCCGGAAGCAAGGCCGTTCATATTGACAACACCGGAGGTCCCTTCTGTAAGTTTCTGCCCTGCTAAGTTATACACTTCGTATTTTTCTAGCCCTTCTTCAGTTTTCACCGTTACTGAGTCTGATGTAGGATTAGGATATACCCGTACGGAAGATTTTTTAGTTACTTCAGAGGTTGCCAGATTGGAAGCCAGTATATTTAATGTATAATCTTCAAACTGCCCCGCTCGTAAACCTGTATCACACGCCGTATTGATTGAATTCGCTGCATTGGGATTCGAATAAGCTGCTGTATTCGTGTTTTTAAGTACTCTCATTCTTGTAGTTCCTGATGTTATATTGGCAGGAATGGCAATCGTACCAGTAATTGTCATGGCATTAAAAGGATTGGCTGCACCAAGTCTTCCGATAGTAAAGCTTTCTCCCGCATCATCGAAATTACCGTTCCTGTTGAAATCAATATAAACCACAACATCACTCGGGAAAGTACTGGAAGGGCCTTTTACAGAGATCTGGTAACTGTTCCCAGCCTGAATATCCGTAGACACCGAAGTAAAATCTTCATAAACCTGTGTAGTGCCGGTTTGAGAAGGTGACGTATTATTGATATTTCCAAAACTAACGTTGGTGATCATATTGCTGTCTGATCCATACTGAAATGCCGGAGTACAATACTGCGCATTCATCATCATACAGAATACTGCGGCAGAAAGAGTAGATAATTTCTTCATTTATTCCTTTATTTTGTTGAGACAAATTTATATTTATTTAGAATCAATAAAAATAAGAAACGAATGACATTTGTCACCTTTTCCGGAATAATTCAAAAATAAGGAAGATAAAATAGATTAATCCGTTGAAAATCTAATAATTATAGCAATCAGCAAAGAAATGAAATTGCTTTTATAATTGAAATTGATAGTCGATTTGTGAAAATGATTACGTTCTGGACAGCTGATCCAGCTTTTTAAGCAGTGTTGGTATTCTGTAAGCGCCGTGCATCTGCTCCACTTTAGGTATTATTTCATCTACATTTGCTCCCATTGCGGTAAGAAACAATGGAGTTTTGCTTTCTCCTCTTAAGACATTTCTTCTTTGGGAATCGAGAGCTGCAAATTCATTCTTTGCAATCCCAATGATCGGGTATTTCCGATCCAAAGCTTCATACAGATAGCCTCCCAATCCTATTTTACCATCATTATCAAGGGTAACATAGCCGTCTACAATAATAAGATCGTCTTCTTTTAATTCGATTTTTTTCAGTAAACTCAGAATACAGGGCAATTCTCTTTTATAAAATGCACCGCTCTCATACGCAGAACCGATGTCTGTTTTTTCAATAAAAATTTCGGATTCATTTTCGGAAGTCCAGTCTTCAAATGCGATACACACCGTATTCGCATAATCCTCATAATAATAAGTATCAAAAGCGTAAATCATATTTCCTTTTCGTCATTAAAAAAATTCACCAAAATGCCACAAAATCCCGGACGGATCATGTACAAAGCATTCCTTTCCCCACTCCATTGTTCGTACAGGGGCAAGTTTCACACCCTCATATTTTTCGGTAAGATTCAAAGTCAGAATCTCTTTCCAAAACTCGTCTGTATTCTCCACTTCCATAAAGATCATCATATTGTCTATCCAGTCTTTAGCATAATAATCCTGAAGGTAGAAACCTGTTTCCTGTCTTTTAAATAAGGATAATTTAGGCTCAAGAATTACTTCTTCAAATCCTAAATCCCTGTAAAAACTTCTGCTAATTTCAAAATTTTCAGCCCCGATAAAGGGTCTTATAGATTTTACGCCCTGTGTCATGATCTTTTGTTTTTCCAGTTATTAAAAGTCATCTCAAACTTGATTTCTTTTCCATGAGCTCCTGCTTCCTTCCATCCGGACTTTCTGTAGAATGTTTCAGCTCTTGTTCCCGGTGCAGTGCCAAGCCAGACACTCTTCTGAGTCTGTTCAAAGTACCAGTCGAGCATGATATCATGAAGTTGTCTTCCAATGCCCAGATTTTCAAAATCAGGATCCAGAAAAAGTGCCCAGATATTATATTCTTTCAGGTCTACAATGGAGAAACCGACAATTTTGGATTCGATTTCACATACCCAACCTTTTCCTCTTTCGAATAGAAATTCTTTACAATGTGCATCTGTAACCAGTGCGGGATCAGAGAGCATATTCTCTTTGACGGAGTTTCTTACGATCTGGATTTGTGGGATGTCTTCCGGTCTGGCTTCACGGATTGCTGTTTTCATTTGAATTTGAATTAAAACGCATGATGAGTTTATTACAATTTGGGTTAAATCCCAATGGTTGTGGTTCTTTTTATAAAACGGGCTAAAGTCCGTTCCTATTGAATGTATATTTGGAGATATTTGTTGGTCAACGCAAAGGCGCAATTGTTTAATATATATTACCGTTTATAAGCCGTAATGATTTATCTCCGATAAAATTGGATTTCTAAAAAGCATATACTAAAATCCATAAATCATCTGATTTAATATATTTTAGAACTTGTTACTTAAAGCAATTTCCTCCTGCATCTTTGCGCTGATCCAACACAATATTTTATTTCTTATCTACTACAATTCTTTCTGCCCTGTTGGCAATTTCCCAGGCTGTAGCAAAAACGAGCTGTGCTCTTTTCTCAAGCAAAGGATAATCAATTTTCTCAGGATCATCTGTTGGCTTGTGGTAGTCTTCATGGATGCCATCGAAGAAAAAGGCTACCGGGACATTGTTTTTAGCAAAATTATAGTGGTCTGAACGGTAGTAAAGTTGTTCAGGATCTGCCGGATCATCGTATTTGTAGTTGAGTTCTAAATTATTCGTTTTCTTGTTCGCAGCCTCATTAATCACTTTAAGCTGAGAACTCAACATTTCCGAACCAATCACATAAACATACTGCTTTCCTCTGTTTTCAGCATCGTCACGGCCTATCATGTCAATATTCAAATCAACGACTGTATTGGCAAGTGGGAATACAGGATTGCTGGTGTAGAATTCCGACCCGAACAGACCATGTTCCTCTCCTGTTACATGAAGGAACAGAATTGATCTTTTTGGTCCTTTTCCGGCCTTTTTAGCTTCCTGGAAAGCTTTTGCAATCTGCATCACAGCAACCGTACCGCTGCCATCATCATCCGCTCCGTTGTATACTACTCCATTTTTGGTTCCTACATGGTCATAATGCGCTGAAATCACTACTATTTCCTCAGGTTTTTCGCTTCCTTCTATAAAGGCCAGAATGTTTTCAGAATCAGGGAGATTTCCACCACCTCTTTTTTTCATAAATTCAGCAGGAACCTTCTGATAATAGGAGCCCAATGCCTTTGGAGGATTAATTCCCAAGCTTTTATAATAATTAATCATATACTCACCCGCCTTCTTTTGCCCGGGACTTCCTGTATCTCTGCCTTCCATTTCATCAGAAGAGATTACATATAAGTTTTTCTTTAATTCATCAGCTTTAATGGTCTTATAAGCAGACTGAAAGGCTTTATCTTCTTTAGCTACAGAAGTAGACTGTGCCGAGGCTCCTTCAGAAATTTTCGCTGTTCCGCAACTGACTACAACAGCCAGACCCAACAACGGGATAAGTATTTTTTTCATATGATAATAATTTTCTTAAAAATAACAAATTTTTATTGAACCCCAAGCGCTATATAACGACGGTTCATATCTATTGATTGTCTAGGTCTTCATTTTTTCACAATTCTGTTCTGCGGTTTTCAAAATTTTAATCAGTACTTTTAGTTCATCTCTGCTGAATTCATTTAAACTCTGGTTATACAGTGTGAAAGGTATTTTTATGTAGTTGATCCAGCTTTCAGCTTCTCATTGTAAATTCCTCAAAATGTCGTTAATGGATTTTTAATAACCGGAGGAGAAGTTTGTGCACTTACCAGAAGGCAGAAACCAAAAGAAAATAAAAGAATACTCTTTTTCATTTGCAATATCGCTCGTTTAAAATCTAATGGCGGTAAAGATAGAAAAATCAAGATTTCCTAAAGCAAAAACATAGCAGAAATAAAGATTCAATAAAGAAAACAATATATTTTTATGATTTAATTTAACGAATGTCTATTTTTCTTATATTTGACATAAATGCAAAATAGATGGAAAGAATTTACGGATTCACACATTATTCGTTTTTTACGGAAATGTCTGAGCTCGCATCCAGAAACAACAGCTTCGACCTTTCTTTAGGGCTTCCCGATTTTGATATCGATAGCCGACTGAAATCGTTCCTGAAAGAAGCAGCAGATCATCAATGCCATCAATATGAGCCGCTTTCAGGAAGTCCTTTGCTTATCAACAATATTATTGCATTCAATACTGCCAGAGTGAACAGTATTTACCTTAAGGAAAATGAGGTCACCATCATTCCCTGTGCCACTTTTGCTTTACATACGGCACTTAAATCTATTTTAAATCGGGGAGATGAAGTAATTATTATTCAGCCTTCCTATTACACCTATGGCCCTTCTGTGGTCTTAAACGATGGTGTTCCTGTCTATTATGATCTTGATCAAGATTTCACCATTAACTGGGAAAAGTTTCAACAATGCATTTCCGAAAAAACAAAGGCGGTTATCGTTAATTCGCCTCAAAATCCAACAGGCACAATCTGGAAACAAAGCGACTGGAACCAACTGTATGAATTGATCAGACATCAGGAAATCTATCTCATTTCGGAAGAAATCTATGACACCTATTGCTACGACGGAGTTGAACATTACAGTTCTTTTCTTCATCCGGGATTGAAAAACAGGACTTTCTGTATTTTTTCTTTTGGGAAAATGTTTCATACTTCCGGCTGGAAAGTCAGCTACCTGCTTGCTTCCGAAGATCTGACAGCAAAATTCAGATGTCATCAACAGTATATTTCATACAGTGCCAATGCACCTGCTCAGTATGCTCTTGCGAAATATCTTGAAGTATTTGATTCTTCGGAAAACCGCAGGATTATGCAGGGAAAAAGGGATATTTTTAATGAGATGATTGCCCTTACGCCCTTGGAAGCCACAAAAAAAGCTGAAGGAAGTGTTTTTCAGGTGGTTAATTTCAGGAATGTCTCCCAAACAATGACGGATGTAGAATTTTCGAAATGGCTGACCGTAGAGAAAAAAACGGCGTGTCTGCCGCTTTCTGCTTTCTATCATTCACGACAGAACTCGGATTACATCCGGTTCAGTTTCGCGAAAAAAGATGACGTCATTATTCAGGCATTGGAGTATTTGCAAAAGCATCTTTAATAAATTACATTTTTTTAACCACTGATTTCACGGATTAACATGGATGATTGTGGTTAATTTTAATCTAACACTTAATATTGTTATCAATAAAAAAGCACCGTCTTATTCTAGACGGTGCTTTGTATATTTAATTAATAATTGATTTTAAAGAGCAAGAACTCTTACATCAATTCTTCTGTTTTTTGCTTTACATTCGTCGGTATCATTCGCCTCACAAACAGGATGCTGAGAGCCGTAGCCTTCTGCCTCTACCCTGTCTGAAGGGATACCTAGTTCAAGTAACTTCAGTTTAGCCGTTTGAGCCCTTAGATTGGATAGTTTCTGATTGCTTTCTTCATTTCCTGTATTATCCGTATAGCCTCCTAATTTTATTTTTAGATTAGGATAGGCATTTAGAATTTCGGCAAGATTATTCAACTGTAATTCTGAACCAGCCTTCAGATCACTGGATCCGGTCTGGAAATAAAGATTTTCCACCGTATACCAATTATTAGGATCAATGATCTTCTGATCCTTTTGTTGTACAGCATTATACAATTGAAACAGCCTGCTTCCTTCTCCCAATGTAATTGTTTTTCCACCTTTCAGTTTAATTTCCTGAATATTCCCGGTTTCATAGACAAAATCCCCGTTTTCGTTCAGATGTCCCTTGATGTCTTGTGGAGATGAAGGAACTGTTTGAAGCTGTGCATGGGCTGTTGTTGAAGTAGCATTGGAAGCTCTTGTCAGGCTCTCAAGCTTAGCTTTTCTGTTAGCTTCAATTTTATCTTTATGAATTACCGCCAGCGTCGGTGCTATAACCAATGAAACAATGGACATCAGTTTGATCAGAATGTTCATGGATGGTCCTGAAGTATCTTTAAACGGATCTCCCACCGTATCTCCCGTTACAGAAGCTTTATGCGGTTCTGAACCTTTATAATAAGTCTGACCATTGATATCCACTCCTTTTTCAAATGACTTTTTAGCATTATCCCAGGCACCACCTGCATTATTCTGGAACATTCCCATCAGAACACCACATACGGTAGCTCCGGCTAAGAATCCTCCCAAAACTTCAGGTCCGAAGATAAAGCCAACCAAAAGAGGTGAAATAATGGTAATCGCCCCCGGAAGCATCATTTTTCTAATAGATGCATCTGTGGAAATCGCCACGCACTTTTCATATTCAGGCTGTGCTTTTCCTTCCAGAATTCCAGGAATTTCGCGGAACTGTCTTCTTACTTCTTCCACCATGGCCATCGCGGCCTGTCCTACTGCCGTAATCGCAAGTGAAGAGAATATGAATGGGATCATTCCCCCAACAAATAATCCTGCCAGAACATCGGCTCTATAAATATCAATGCCATCAATACCGGCAATTCCTACAAAGGCTGCAAATAAAGCCAATGCCGTCAATGCTGCAGAAGCAATGGCAAATCCTTTCCCGCTGGCTGCTGTAGTGTTTCCAACAGCATCAAGAATATCTGTTTTTTCACGAACTTCTTTCGGAAGCTCACTCATTTCAGCAATTCCTCCTGCGTTATCTGCTATAGGCCCGAAAGCATCAATAGCAAGCTGCATCGCAGTGGTGGCCATCATTCCGGCTGCTGCAATGGCGACTCCATAAAGTCCGGCACATAAATAGGATCCGTAAATACCACCTGCCAGTACAAGGATTGGAAGTAAGGTAGATTCCATTCCAACGGCAAGTCCTCCGATTATATTGGTTGCGTGACCAGTAGAAGACTGTCTCACAATACTGGAAACCGGTCTTTTACCCATGGCTGTATAATATTCTGTGATGATACTCATTAAAGTCCCTACAACAAGCCCGACCATAATAGCTCCAAAAACGCCCATCTTTGTAAATTCATGTTCTCTGAGGGTCATTTTTTCAGGAAGAAGATAGTTCACCAGGAAATAAGAAGAAATAGCCGTGATTACGATACTTCCCCAGTTTCCAAGATTCAGGGCATTTTGTACACTTGAAGTAGATAAACCGTCATTTTCATTGATTCTTACAAATAAAGTTCCGATCATCGAGAAAATAATTCCTGTTCCTGCAATAAGCATCGGCAGGAGAATCGGTGCAAAACCACCGAATGAATCATCGGACATGGTTTCTCTTCCCAAAACCATTGTTGCTAATACCGTAGCCACATAAGATCCGAATAAATCTGCTCCCATTCCTGCCACATCTCCAACATTATCTCCCACATTATCGGCAATCGTCGCTGGGTTTCTTGGATCATCTTCAGGAATTCCCGCTTCTACTTTTCCTACCAGGTCAGCTCCTACATCGGCAGCTTTTGTGTAAATACCGCCACCTACTCTGGCAAAAAGGGCGATCGATTCCGCTCCCAGAGAAAATCCGGTGAGAATTTCAATCGTTTTTTCCATTTCATGGGAATCTACCGTTGAATCCGGAGCAAAGATCTGTTTGATGATCAGAAAAAGAGCTCCCAAACCAAGCACGGCCAGTCCGGCAACACCCATTCCCATTACGGAACCGCCTGTAAAAGAAACTTTTAATGCTTTCGAAAGTGAAGTTCTTGCCGCTTCTGCCGTTCTTACATTCGCTTTGGTCGCGATCTTCATTCCGATAAATCCAGCCAGAGCAGAAAAAACAGCTCCAACGGCAAAGGCCAGTCCTATACTCCAGTGAGAATTGGAATTGGTGGATCCCATCACAGCCAGCAATATGGCGACTACAACTACGAAATAGGTTAAAATCTTGTACTCGGCCTTCAGAAAGGCCATGGCACCGTCAGCGATATGTCCGCTGATTATTTTCATTTTCTCGTTTCCGGCATTCTGCTTACTTACCCAGTTACTCTGCAGGAAAGTATACAACAAGGCGACAACGCCGAAAACCGGAATTAAATAGAACAAATCCATAGTTTATTATTTTAATATTAATAAATAGTAATTAGTTTTATAAATATAACAAAAAATCCATTGTTTTATTAAGTCTTGTTCTATAATATATTTTTCCGGAAATTTAAAACATCTCAAAAAGGATATCGTGTGAAAGCATTAATTTATTTAACCATCCCAATGTTTCTTATGAATATCATCTGCAAAAAATGAAAATAAGTTTGGAGGGATATCAACCTAATGATCTAAAGAAAAACCTGACGTATTGAGAAACTATGTATTTACACAATTAAAAAGGCAGATGAAAATTCACCTGCCTTTATTATCATTTTGGAATGCTGTTTCTTAGCCTCCGAATTTTTCTGCGTAATCTTTTTGAGAAGCTTTGATCACTTTTTTAGCGTGCTCAGCTCCGTATACCTCATGAATTCTACATTTTGCAGGCTCATCCGGTAGATTTTTATACGTTAAGAAGTAGTGCATTAATCTCTTTACTTCAGCTTCAGGAAGTTCAGCAATATCTCTGAAATGTCCGAAAGCATGGTCACCGATCATCACGGCAACGATTTTATCATCTGCTTCACCTCCATCTATCATTTTGAATCCACCGATTGGAATAGCTTCCATTAATAATCCTCCTGAGTGAATATTATGAGAGCTTAATACACAGATATCAAGCGGGTCATGATCACCTTCCGTTACATCATCAGCTCCAGCTTCTACAGCCAGTTTCATGACTTCATTGTGGCAGTATGTTCTTGGAACAAACCCATATAAAGCGGGAATGATATTAGAAAATTTCTGAGGTCTGTCTACCTTTAAAAATCCTGTTTCTTTGTCTACTTCATATTTAATTGTATCTGAAGGAACGATTTCCACGAATACATTGACAACATTTGGCGCATCTTCTCCTGCAGAAACTCCGTGCCATGGATGTGCTTTAAAATTTGGAATCATTATTTATCTGTTATTTTTTAAGTTATAATTAAAATTTCTCTTCTAAGGTCTTCTATAGTGGCCACGATATAGTCATCACCCTCCATATAGTTCATGATGAAAATGGTTTTAAACTCTTCAAGATCTGCGTTGGCATTCAGCCCGTCATAGGTTTTGTGAAGTAAATCTATCAAAGCATTTTTGGAATCTACGATATTCTTCCATGAATTTTTCGTAACATATAGTTGCTGTGAAGTATTGTATTCAAACTCATCATTAATAGTTTTTTCCGTAAGAAAGATGAATTCATTCGGAGCCAACCCTTTATCAAACTTCTGAATCAGGTTTGAAGGTTTCATCCTTTCCAGAAACAAAGTCATTCTTTCGTAAGAATGAGCCTTGTTTTCAGCATTCGATTTTACAGAAAGAAGTTTGATCTCCTGATTTTTAAGGGTGATGTACGAGTGTACAAATTGTCTCAGCAAAACCAGAAAAGGAATTGCGATAATCAATGCAAATGCATACGGTAAATATCCTGAAAAACTACCCATAATTTTAGACCGCAAAATTACTAATTATTTTCCGGCTTCTAAAGAGTTTTTGAATATATTGGTCTTAGAATTTTGAATATAAATCAAAGACAGGAAAATGATGAGAAAAAACCGATCATACTTGAAAAATCAATAAATTACAGCTCAAAAAGCGCAGGTCTCTGGGTAACTTCGTGATAGCACACACTATTTTCATCAAAGAAGTGATATACTAGGCTTTTTCTCGTTCTGTTCTTATCTGTATGAGGCTCACCGCCGTGGAGAATATTGGCATGCCATATCAGCATATCACCCTTTTTAGCTTTAAAGATTTCTTTCTTCAGACCTAGTTCCTTAACTTTTTCCTCTAAAAATTCTTCGTAAGCTCTGTAACTTTTTTTGCCGATTCGTATAGAATCTCCTTCATTTTCATAATCAGAGTTAAGGAAATAAGGAAGTTTGTGGCTTCCGGGGATATAATGAAGAGCACCATTCGTCTCATCTACGTCTTCCAAGGCAATCCATACTCCAAGAAGTCCGCCCAGAGGATAAGTCGTCATGTGAATACTGTCGGAATGTGTTTTCTGCTGGCTGCCATTAATGAAATTGATACTCTGAAAAAGTTTGGCCTTACCATCTAAAAGTACGGATAAGAAATCCAGAAGATTTTTATTACTCCCAATATTTTTAATAATCTCGGAATGATGAATAGCAAACATTAGCTTTCCTCCATAAATGAATTTCAGGGTGCCATTATCCATTAGTGTCTCAATTTCAAGGTTGATCCTTTCGGCATCATCTTCACTAATAAAATTCCTTAGGATCATATACCCGTTATCGTCGTACTGCAGCGCACTTTGTTTATTTTCATCTGATAATTCTTTGAAAAAATCTGTATGGGTAAGTTTATCCTGACCAATAGTTCTTTCTGAAGTCGGGAGATGAGCAAAATCAGCACTGGAAATGCTTGAAAAGTAGTTTTTACTAATACCGTATTTTTTATATAAAGGAATATTGTGTTGTAATTTTTTCTTATTAAAAAAATTGTAAATAACATAGGGAAGTTTATACTGACGGATTTGCTTTAGCATAACTGAAATATTAAAATAATAATGTCATAAAGTTACAAATAATATTTAGAACAAGTCTAAACAACAGGCTTGTTAAGAAAATCTCTTTAAAAATTTATTCTCAATAAAACCATATTCATGAAGCTCTGCACCAAAACTTTTGAAAAAAACTTCAATTCCACGGATGTTACTTCCCATAAAATTAAGGGATTTTTCGTGGATATATATATTTAAGATCTTGTCAATTATAAAAGAGGCTCCATTCTCCGATTTGTAATCTTCATCATTGATCAAACATAATGATGAAAACTGATCTTTATCCTTGACTAAAACAGCTAAATTAACTAATGAGTCATTAAAAAAAGCCCCGCAAAGTTTAAGTAATTTATTTTCTGAAAGAAATGCAATATATATTTTAAGTTTTATCCAGTCCGTTTCTTTTGCAAGTCCTTTAAAATTATTCTTGAGAAACAACATTGTGTCTTCGTCAAACTCAATTTCTCTATAAGTAAGATGCTGAGACACTTTAATAGTGGATTTTCTACCTTTAAAGTATTTTATCCTCTTTAATATAGCATAATCAGAAATAGGAATAATATAATTTTTCTTTTTTTCTAATTTAGTTGAAAAAGTATTGCCCTGATTAAACAAATACAAAAATACTGCATACTTTTTTTTTAGAAAACGTAAAAACAGATCATTGATTTTCGGATCATCAAATTTTGAAAAAATTCCTAACTGTTGGCAGAAAAGAGGCATATGAACAAAATTGATCCCCAATTTTTTATAAATATGAATAGGCATTACAGCCTCATAATCTTTATACATTAAAATATGCCAGTTTCCGGAAAGCTGATCTAAAATTTCTTTTTGCGAATACCAATTTCTCTGTACTGAATTTTCCAGGCATTTCGTATATTTTTCGAAATCGATCTGATCGTATTTAACTCTTCTAATCATAATAATCCTTCATCTGAGAAACTGCAATAGGTATCCTGTGTAATAATGATATGGTCTAAAAGCTGGATGCTTAATGTGTTTCCGGCTTCTCTTATTTTGTGGGTGATATTGATGTCTTCTTTGCTCGGTTTCAGGCTTCCTGATGGATGATTGTGGGCTATAATAATGCCTGTTGAAAAATGATCCAGCGCTGTTTTAAATAAAATTCTTACATCCACAATAGACTGACTTATTCCTCCTTGTGTAAGCTTTGAAATATGAATCACTTTATTGCCTTGATTCAGAAATACAGCCCAAAATTCCTCAGTTCTTAAATCTGACAGATGATTTTTAAGAATAAGATAAGCATCACTGCTGTTTGAAATGATCGGTCTGTATGGAATTTCCTGAACGGATCTTCTTCTTCCGATCTCTAATGCTGCAATAATAGAAACTGCCTTCACCTCACCCACTCCTTTGAATTTCATCAAATCTTTACTGGAAAGAAGGCTTAATTGGTGCCAGTTGTTATTCACAGATGCCAGAATCTTTCTTGCCAGTTCCAGTGCACTCTCGTCTCTGCTTCCACTTCCCATGATAATGGCCAGAAGTTCAGAATCAGAAAGTGAATTCTTGCCTTTTAGCAAAAACTTCTCTCTGGGTCTGTCATCTTCGGCAAGAAACTTTATAGTCATATTTTAGAGATTAGAGATTAGAGATTAGAGATTAGAGATTAGAGATTAAGTTACAAATTATAGACTTTAAATAACCTGAATAAATTTAATAAAATGCATACAGTATGACCGGCTTTTTAGATTCGTCAAGATATTTTGCAGTCTCGGTTAATGCTTTAGTAGAAAGCATCGGACATCCTAAACTTAAGCAGGCAGGACTTTGAGCTTCCTGATCCGGAACACACCCTAAAGAATGCAATACTATTGCCCGCAGCATCGCATTGCTATTGGTAGTATCTAAACCATTTAACCGATAAGCTTTTCCAAATTTACCGTTATAGCTGCCTAAAATTTCATATTTTCCAATTGAAGACTGGTATGAGCCTTCAGTATTACTGAATTTGAGCATTTCTGAATTCTGAATCACAGATCCTGAACCGTGAGAAACAACTGCTTTCTGTAATACTTTATCGTTTTTAAGATCGTAGACAAAGTATCTATATTTCCCTGAATACGTTTTAAAGTTAATAAAAATGGCCAGATCCTGATTATAATTTTTTCCTTTTACAAAATTCTTAATTTCCATAACTTTTGCTGTAGGAAGAACCGAAGATATATTATTCTCCTGAGATTCCGCTTTGAAGCAGGAAACAATAAAAAGGAACAGGAAAATAAACTTTTTCATTGGATAAGGGTTTTTATTCTACGATCATTCCGTCTTTCATAATCAGTTTTCGGTCTGTGATTTCAGCAAGATTAGGATTGTGGGTTACTATCACAAACGTCTGATTATACTTATCTCTCAGATCAAAAAATAGCCTGTGAAGATCATCAGCATTCTTTGAATCTAGGTTTCCTGTAGGCTCATCCGCAAAAATAATTTTTGGTGAATTGATCAAAGCTCTTGCTACAGCAACCCTTTGTGCTTCTCCTCCTGACAGCTGATTAGGTTTATGATTCAGCCTCTGCTCTATTCTAAGATCCTCAAATAATGCATATGCCTTATCTAAAGCTTCTTTTTCATTGGCACCTCCTATTTTTGTTGGAAGCAAAACATTTTCTAAAGCTGTAAATTCGGGAAGCAACTGGTGAAACTGAAATACAAAACCAATATTCTGATTTCTGAATTTCGAAAGCTGCTTATCATTCATATTGATAAAAGACTCCCCCGCAATACTTATTTCCGTATTATACTTATTGGAATTGCTCGGAAGATCTAAAGTTCCTAAGATCTGAAGCAATGTAGATTTTCCTGCTCCGGATTCGCCTACAATAGAAACAACTTCACCCATTTTGATATGGATATCAACTCCTTTCAGTACTTCTAAATTCCCATAAGACTTATGGATATTACTCGCTCTAATCATAATTCAAAAGTACTAATTTGATTTTAAAGTTCAGCCATAAAACTCAAATCTCAACAACTTTTTTTAACGAAAAAATGACATAAAAGCAATATTTAGATCAACAGAATATTGATATGATTTTGCATATTATCATAACTAAGAAATAAAAAACCTATCATTAATTGAATAACAAAAAATCAAACAGTAAAATCAAATGTTGAAATAAAATTAATTTTCACTAAAAAAACCACTTAAATAAGGCTCATAATAAAAACAAAAAACCTCTCGAAATGAGAGGTTTTAATATTTTACAATCCGGGCCTGTTACAGTAAAAGTGTTAAAGGACTTTCCAGATATGTTTTTAAAGTCTGTAAGAACTGAGCTCCGGTAGCACCGTCTACCACTCTGTGGTCACAAGCTAATGAAAGCTTCATGATATTTCCTACTACGATCTGACCGTCTTTAACGATCGGTTTTTCAATGATCGCTCCTACTGAAAGGATCGCAGAGTTCGGCTGGTTGATGATACTTGTAAATGTTTCAATTCCGAACATCCCCAGGTTTGATATTGAGAATGTAGAACCTTCCATTTCATTCGCTTTAAGACCTTTGCTTTTCGCTCTTGAAGCCATATCTTTTACCGCTGCAGAAATCTGGGTGTAGTTCATCTGATCTGTATTTTTAAGTACAGGAACCACTAATCCATCAGGAATAGCCACTGCTACACCCACATTGATATTTCCTCTGTGGATGATCTTGTCTCCTGCCCAGCTCGAATTCACCTGTGGATGTTTTCTTAAAGCAACAGCCGTCGCTTTAATGATCATATCATTGAAAGAGATTTTAGTATCTGGTAAAGAATTGATTTCTTTTCTGGCCTCAATCGCTTTATCCATGTTGATCTCTACCATCAGATAATAGTGAGGAGCAGAGAATTTACTTTCAGCAAGACGTTTTGCAATAATATTTCTTACCTGAGAGTTTGGAGTTTCTGTATCTTCACCCTGAACAAAGCTCAATGCAACCTGAGCTGCTGCCGGAGCAGAAACAGAAGGTTGAGCCTGTGCCTGAGAAGGCTGATAGTTTTCGATATCTTTTTTAACGATTCTTCCGTTTTCTCCTGAACCATTCACGCTGTTGATATCAACACCTTTGTCCTGAGCCATTTTCTTAGCCAATGGAGAAATCGCTACTCTGTCAGAAGATGAAACACTTGCAACAGACGCAGTCTTTTCTTCTGCTTTAGCTTCAGTTTTCTGTTCGGCAGGTTTTTCAGAAGTCTGAGACGCTGCTTTTGGAGCACCTACTGCAGAAATATCTGTTCCTTCAGGACCGATAATCGCTAAAACTGAATCTACAGGAGCCGCACCACCTTCTTCTACACCCTGCTTCAGTAATACTCCGTTGAATTCAGATTCAAAATCCTGAACGGCTTTATCTGTTTCGATCTCAGCAAGAAGATCTCCTTCTTTTACTGTATCGCCTACGTTTTTGTGCCATTTTGCTACTTTACCCTCTGTCATCGTATCAGAAAGTCTTGGCATGGTAATAATTTCTACGCCGGCAGGAACTTCCGCTGTAGTCTGCTCAATGCTTGTAGCGTTATTTTCTGTTTTTGATTCTTCTTCAGATTTTTTTTCTTCAGAACCACCTGCAGCAGGAGCAGCAGCTCCACCGGTTAGTCCTGAAATATCTTCCCCTTCATTTCCTATAATCGCTAAAACAGAATCTACAGCAGCAGCAGCGCCTTCTTCTACACCTACGTATAAAAGAGTTCCGTTTATCTCAGATTCGAAATCCTGAACAGCTTTATCTGTTTCAATTTCGGCTAAAATATCTCCTTCTTTTACTGTATCTCCTACTTTTTTATGCCATTTCGCCACTTTCCCTTCCGTCATAGTGTCGGAAAGTCGGGGCATCGTAATTACTTCTGCCATAATTTATTGTGTTAATTTGTTAATGTGATGATGTGATGATAAGAACAGTGAACATGGTATGTACACATCATCTATCATCGAATCAGCAAATTATTTTAGTTTTCTAATTTATCTAAGAATGGGTAATTTTCCTGAGCATAAACATATTCATAAACCTTGTCTGCATCAGGATAAGGAGAGTTTTCCATGAACTCGATACACTCGTCCACAAAATCTCTTGATTTGTTGTCTACAGCTTCCAATTCAGCTTCTGTAGCCCATCCGTTTTCCAGAATTCTATGTTTTACCAATTCCATAGGGTCATCATTCTTGTGAATGGCTACTTCTTCCTTGCTTCTGTAAGGTTCAGCATCAGACATAGAGTGTCCTCTGTAACGGTATGTTCTTGCTTCAATAAAAGTAGGTCCGTCTCCTCTTCTTGCTCTTTCAATTGCTTCGTATGCTGCTTCAGCTACTTTTTCAGGATCCATTGCATCTACAGCAAGGCAAGGCATTTCGTATCCTAAACCTAATTTATAGATATCTTCGTGGTTGGCTGTTCTTTTTACAGAAGTTCCCATGGCATACTGGTTGTTTTCAACCACAAATACTACAGGAAGTTTCCAGTTCATCGCCATATTGAATGTTTCATGAAGCGATCCCTGTCTTGCAGCTCCGTCTCCGAAGAAACAGATGTTTACAGCTTTTCTGTCATAATACTTATCTGCAAAAGCAATTCCGGCTCCCAAAGGAATCTGTCCGCCTACAATACCGTGTCCACCATAGAAACGGTGCTCTTTGCTGAAAATGTGCATAGAACCACCCATACCTCCGGATGTTCCGGTAGCTTTACCGCAAAGTTCCGCCATGATTCTCTTAGGATCTACTCCCATCGCCATTGGATGGATGTGGCATCTGTACGCAGTAATCATACTGTCCTTCGTTAAATCCATTGCATGCGTGAAGCCGGCAGGGATAGCCTCCTGACCGTTATACAAATGTAAAAAACCTCTGATCTTTTGTTTTAGATAAAGAGAACGGCATTTGTCTTCAAACCTTCTCCACATTGTCATATCTTCATACCACTTCAGGTATACCTCTTTAGAAAATTCTTTCATGTGCTAGCTCTTGCTTTTTTATGATGAATATTTGAGCAAAATTATAAAAAAAACTTTGTTTTTATCGTATACATACTAATTGTTTTTTTGCTTATAGTGTTATATTTGAATTTTAAACTTGAACATGGACGAAAAACAGCCTTCACTGGTACATAAAATTTCAAAAGTCATCTCAGATTTTTTCAATCCGCTTGTTTCTTTATTTATTTTCTTTATCTATATGAGTGTAAGAGAATACTCCTTCAAGGATTCTATTCTTTACTTTGCACCTATATTATTAATGATTATAGCTCCTGTTGTGATATGGCTGGTATGGAATGTAAAGACCGGAAGATATACCAATATGGATGTTTCAGACCGTGTACAAAGGAAAACGCTGTACATCTTCATCGCGGCATGCGTTGTTGCTTATCTGATTTTCAATTATTTCAGAAACGGATATATAGATCTTGTCATGCTCTTTATCCTGATCTTGATTTTCACCATGCAGATCAGTAATTTCTACATTAAAAGTTCAATGCATACAGCTTTTAATGTATTTGTAGCAGCCTTATTTTTTACCCTGAACTGGAAAGCCGGATTGGTATGGCTGGGCATCGCTGCTTTAGTGGGACTGACAAGGATTATTTTAAAAAGACATACGGTAAAGGAAGTATTTATGGGTGCCGGAATAGCATTTGTGGTATCTTTTATTTACCTTTATTGCAATATACAATTTCAACATTAAGAACAATCTATGAAAATAAATCATCTTACCGCTGCTGAGGAGAATTTTATGAAGCTGTTTTGGAAGCTTGAATCTTTTTATCTTAAAGACATCATGGAGCAGCATCCTGAACCGAAGCCGCATCAGAACACCGTGTCCACCTACCTGAAAATATTAGTGGAAAAAGGCTATATCACGACTCAGAAAGAAGGAAGGATCTTTAAATATACGGTAGTCGTTCCCTCTGAGGAATACCGGAAATTTCTGTTAAAAGAGCTTTCCCACAATTTTTTCAATGACTCAGGAAAGGAAATTCTGGATTTTTTATTCAACGAAAAATTAATATCCCAGGACGACCTGAAGAATTATTTTGATCTTAAAATAGAGATCGTTCCCGCAAAAACGGAAGAACCTAAATTTGAGTACGCAGAAGAGATCTTAAATCCTAAGAAAGTTAAAAAAGTGAAAGCAAAAGACAAGGAAAAGGAAAAGGATAAAGACAAGAAGAAAAAAAAGAAAAAGGATTAGTCATAAAATACACACATCATGAAAACGAAATTCCAGGAAATAACCGGAAAAGCGCAGGATGTCATACTGCGTTATCCTATGGTTTTAGTCATGGCCCTGCTCTCTGCTGTCGGGGCTATTTTGGTGGTGAACAATAGATATGGCAAGGAGTTTTTCTTTACCCATTCAAAATTCATTGCCTGCTGCTGTCTTGGAATTTCTTTGATGTTTGCTTTAAAGATTCTTTCGCAAAGGATTGGAAAAAGATTATTACTGGAAGTATTGGGAACCGTCTTCCTGATAGGCTTTTTTTTCATTCTGCCCTATAAAGAAAAAGATTTTACAGAAGTTCATGGCTTCATCATTGCCATTACCTTTCTACTGTCTCATTTATTGGTTTCTTTTGCCGCATTTTTAGAAAAAAATAAAGAACTTAATTTCTGGCAGTACAACAAGAATCTTTTTGTGAATATCTTTCTTACAGCAGTATTCACCGGAGTGCTTACCGGCGGCGTAGAGCTCGCGATCTTGGCTGTAGATAAACTATTTGATTTTAATTTCAATGACAACCTTTATATAGATACCTTTTACGTCTTAGCGATTTTCGGAAGCTGTTTTATTTTTCTGTTATTCAATGAGACGGGCTTAGGCTACCTTGAAAAGGACGGGACTTATCCCGTGATCTTAAAATTTTTCACCCAATTTGTCCTGATCCCCCTCCTTTTCATTTATCTGATCATTCTTTATATCTATTCATTTAAAATAATCCTCAACTGGGAACTTCCGCGCGGCTGGGTTTCTTATTTGGTACTGGCCTACAGTATTGTTGGAATCCTTGCATTACTGCTGGTTTATCCGCTTAAAGAAGAAAAGGCGAAATCATGGGTGAAAGTATTTTCAAAACTGTTTTATTATACCATCATTCCACTCATTATTTTGTTATTTACAGCTATATTTACAAGAATATTAGAGTATGGATATACAGAGCCCAGATACTTTGTATTGTTACTGGCTTTGTGGCTGCTGAGTGTTGTTGTTTATTTTATTTGGAATAAAAAAGCAAGCATAAAATTCATTCCGATCAGTTTATTTGCATTTGGTGTTTTTTCCTTGATTTTTCCTTATTTTAATGCATTCAGCGTTGCAAAAAGAAGTCAGAAAAATGAATTGATAGCTCTGCTGGAAAACAATAAACTTTTAATAAATAACAAGATCAATTTCGAGAAGAAAATTTCCGATATGCTGGTTGACGAAATTGCCAATAAATTTGGCTTTCTGGCGGAAAGAAAACAAAAAGACTTTCTGCTTAATCTTGTCGATCCCAAGACAAAGAATCTCTTAGCCAAGGATTTTGAAAGTCCTACTTCCTGGGGAATCAACAACAGCATCAGAAATGCATTTACGCATGTAGATAAAATTTCAAATGTTTCCAAGTTTGAGAGACTTGTTTTGGAATCTGAAACGAAAGTCACTCCTATTCAAGGCTACCAGTACTTAATCAATTTTAACAGCTACAATCAGGAATCAAGCAATATCAATGGAGACACATTTCTGATAGATAACCAGAAAGATAATAACAATGCACGAACTATAAAAGTAGTTCTCAATGCTAAGGAAGCAATAGATTTTAGCTCAGCAATGAACGCATTATTCGAAAAAAACAAGGGTAAAACAGAAACCGTACGACTTAAAGAGATTTCTATGGAAGGTGACCTTGGTAAATACCACATCAAAATTATTTTCCCAAATATTTCGAGAGAGAAAGCCTCTTACAATAAGCAATACAATATCTTCTATGAGGATGCAGTCCTGCTGATCAGGGAGAAATAGATACAAGAGCCGTTTCATAGCTGTGAAACGGCTTTCTTGTTTTTAGTAGCATTCTTAATTCAAAGAACTAGTAAGTCCGCACTCTTGCATCCCGTAAGGCTACTGAAAAGACAATGCAGCTTATTAAGTTCTTCCTTAATACACTTGTTTAGTTAAAATCAAGATTGATTGTGCCTTTGTAATCTTTAGAATATGTGCTGTTAAGTCAAAATTTTTACTTCAAAAAATCTTCTCAATATTATTATTGCAAAAAAATATCCCTTTCTAAAAAGGGATAAATAATGCATAAAAAAAGCGGCTAAAAAGCCGCCTTATATTTTTACCAACGATTTCCGCCGCCGTTACCACCACGGTTGTTTCCACCACCGTAGCCGCTACCGCCGCCTCTATTGTTGTTTCCTCCGTAACCTCCTCCTCTGTTGTTGTCAAAGCTTCTTCTTGGCTTTTCTTCTCTTGGCTTAGCTTCAGATACGTTCAACTCTTTTCCGTTGAATTCTTTCTGGTTAAGAGCTTCGATAGCTTGCTTTCCTTCTTCATCACCCATTTCTACAAAACCGAAACCTCTTGAACGGCCAGTTTCTCTGTCTGTAACGATTTTAGCTGATGATACATCACCAAATTCTGCGAATAGATCGTGCAACTCATATTCTTTAGTTGCGTAATTGATGTTTGAAACAAAAATGTTCATTTTAAATAAAAATTAAATATTAATAAAAATTTGATATATAAGAGAAAAACAACATAAATTAATGAACAAATATTGATTCCAAATATAAACGTATGCAAGATACAATTAATAATTTAAAATCAAAGTTTTTTTTCAAGTATTTCTCACGTGATGTTGAATTTACAGCCATTTTTTATTAATTATCATCAACTAAATATTGTTATTCAATAAATTTTTACCGAAATTCGCTTAAAGTTAAAGTTAGTTAACATAATAAAGCAGTTCTGCAATCCCCGCCCGAACAGCAATTATAAGCAAATATAATCACTATGCCTATTATAATAAACCTTGATGTGATGATGGCAAAGAGGAAGATGTCACTGAATGAGCTTTCAGAAAGGATCAATCTTACCCTGTCCAACATCTCAAACCTAAAGACCGGGAAAGCCAAAGCAATCCGCTTCAGCACCCTGGATGCTATCTGTAAAGCACTGGATTGTCAACCGGGAGATATTCTGGAGTTCCGGGAGTAATATGACTTCCGATAATTAAATCATTTATTAACAAAACCACTTTACATACAATATATATGATACATACTACCAATTACACCAATACTTTCATAGAGATCGCTGCAGACTGCCCAGTATCCCAGGCTCAGACACCTCCCGAAAAGAAAACAAAAACATTAGCGAACCTTCAGTATGAGCAGATCATAAAAGAACCCTACCAGTATTCTTCCGATGATATTGTTTTTGAATGCTATGCTGTAAAAAATGATATTTCGGATAGTGAAAAGTCACAGGCAAGAATTGATTTCTTCTCTAAAGGTCAGCCCTGTCTCAGATGCTCCCCTTTGGCCAAACGCTACGGATTCGGAATCCATCACAATGAGACTGGTAAGGTGGCTATTTTTCCGGTTGAAAGTGACGAATATCAAAAGTTTTTAAGTGATGACACGGTGAAAAAAGTAAAAGCCATGCGGTCCAAGAAAATATGATTGAGAAAATGAATCATTTCCTTCAGATCAGTAAATACAGTTTCCTTGATAAACCCAGTTTTTAACACTAAATTTGTGAAGCAAATTATTAAAAGATGAACTACCATACCAGAAAATGGGTAAAACCCGAAGACCTGAACCCGAATCATTCTCTTTTTGGAGGAAGACTTTTACAGTGGATTGACGAAGAAGCCGCATTGTATGCCATTATCCAACTGGAAAATACAAAAGTCGTGACGAAATTTATTTCAGAGATCAATTTTGTAAGCTCAGCCAAGCAGGGAGACATTATAGAAATAGGGATTGAGGCGACAAACTTCGGTTCTTCTTCCGTGACCTTAAAATGTGATGTAAGAAATAAAATGACCCACCAGACCATTATCACAGTAGATAAAATTGTCATGGTCAATCTGGACAGTGAAGGAAATCCTGCACCGCACGGAAAAACACAGATCGAATTCGTAAAAGACAGATTGAGCAAACCATGAAAATTTTCATTAAAAACATGGTGTGCAACCGCTGTATTTCCGCAGTAGAAAAAATATTCAGTGAGGCAGAGGTGAGCTTACGTTCTGTCACATTGGGAGAAGTCGAGACTGAAACGGATATTCCTGCAGAAAAAATGCTGGTTATAGAAAAAAAGCTTCTCGAAACAGGCTTTGAAAGGATCATGGATTCTACCCATCAACTGGTTGATAAGATCAAAAACATGATCATTCTAAAAATCAGTGAGCTTGATATCGATGAAGATTTTCTTTTTTCGGAATTTTTAAGTTCAAAGATCTACAAAGATTACAGCTCCCTTTCCAAAACCTTTTCTCAAAACGAAAATATTACACTTGAACAGTTCTTTATCCTTCATAAAATTGAAAAGGTAAAAGAGCTGCTTCTTTATAATGAATTTACCCTCACCGAAATTGCCGGAAAACTAGGCTATAAAAGTGTTCAGCATCTTTCTTCCCAGTTCCGGAACATTACCGGCTTTACTCCTACAGAATTCAAAAAACTGAAGGATCATCAAAGGAAAACTCTGGATAGCTTCTGAGTTGGAAAGTCTTAGAGTCGGAGGGTTTGAGTGTGGGAGAGTTGGTGCGTAAAGGTGTGTTAAATCCCACTCCTCAATTACTACAATATCAGATATTCTTAGACTCTCCCCTTATACACGTATCCTAAAACTTACACTCCGCATCCCGAAACTCTCTAACTCTCCCACACTCCAACTCCCAAACTCAGTTCCGGCAAAATTCTATAACTATTATCCTTAAATTTATAACAGCTTTAGCCATTGATTTTGGACATTTGTACTATAAATTCAAGGATCATGAACAGACAATATAACATACTCGGAATGACGTGCTCCGGTTGTCAGAAAAAAATTTCTGAAAAACTCAACAGTGTTGAGGGAGTAACAGCCGATGTCAATCTGGAAACCCATACCGCAACCATCACTTCCGATAATGAGATCGAACTTTCAGTTTTAAATAATGCTTTAGGAGATAAATACAGACTGGAAGATCCTAAGAAACCCGAAACTGCATTTGTAAATCCTCAGGACAGGGTTTCACCCTCTTCAGTATATTATTGCCCGATGGAATGTGAGGGGGAAAAAGTATATTTCAAACAGGGCGAAAGATGTCCGGTCTGCAAAATGTATCTGGTTCCCATTGAGGAAAAGCATGCAAAAGACCCGAATCATAAGCCAACCTATTCCTCAACTCATCTTCCGGAAAATTTTAAAGACAGTGTAGGAAAACATTACTGCCCAATGTTCTGTGAAGGCGATAAAGTGTATGATGAAAAAGGCGACTGTCCGGTTTGCCATATGCATTTAGAAGAAATCACAGAGGATTTGGCTAAAAATGCAGCTTCTCACAATCACCAACAGGCTCAATCCCATCATCATGATCACAGCCATCATCATGAAGCACCAAAGGTCACCGATGATATGGCAGGAAAGTATTACTGTCCGATGTATTGTGAAGGGGACAAAACGTATGATTCCAATGTAGGATGCCCTGTCTGTGGAATGGACCTGGTGAAATACCCGGAAAAGAAAACCGCAAAATACACCTGTCCTATGCACCCGGAGATCATTCGTGACGAGCCGGGAGACTGCCCAATCTGCGGAATGGATCTTGTAAGAATGCCCGACAGTGAAGGTGATGAAGAGGATGAAACCTATAATATTTTAAAAAATAAATTTTTCACTTCTCTGGCGTTTACCGTTCCGGTTTTTATTCTTTCCATGGGTGGGATGTTCATTAATTTTCCTTTTTCTCACAAGATACAGGGATTCATTGAGCTTGCTTTTACCCTTCCTGTTCTGTTTTATTCAGGATGGTTCATTTTGAAAAGAGGCTGGGTTTCGTTTAAAACATGGAACTTAAATATGTTCAGCCTGATTGCATTAGGCGTTGCTGCAGCATTTATCTTCAGTATTGTGGCGTTGGCTTTTCCGGATATCATTCCTCATGAGATCAGAGGGCATAATCATGAGATCCCCTTGTATTTTGAGGCTGTCTGTGTGATTTTAACGCTTGTCATATTGGGACAATTAATGGAAGCTGCCGCTCATAAGAAAACAGGGAATGCCATCAAGGAACTGATGAATCTTTCTCCGGATGAAGCCAATCTGATCGTTAATGGAGAAGAAAAAAGAGTACTGCTTTCTCAGGTGAAAATCGGAGACCTTTTAAAAGTAAAACCGGGTGAAAAAATTCCTGTTGACGGAAAAATCACCGAAGGAACTTCTTTGGTAGATGAAAGCATGATCACCGGAGAACCTGTACCTGTAGAGAAAAGTATTGACGACAGGATTTCTTCAGGTACCATCAACGGGAATAAAGTATTCATCATGAAAGCTGAAAAAGTAGGTGATGAAACGCTTCTTTCCCAGATCATTAAAATGGTGAATGAAGCCAGCCGAAGCAGAGCACCAATTCAGAAGCTAACTGACAGGGTTTCCAAAGTTTTTGTTCCTGTTGTGATTCTGATTGCGGTTCTGACGTTTGTTCTGTGGCAGTTTTTCGGACCGGAAGGAAAGAGAAGTTTATTTGCTTTCGTGAATGCCGTGGCAGTTCTAATAGTAGCCTGTCCGTGTGCACTTGGTTTAGCAACACCAATGTCATTGATGGTAGGAATCGGGAAAGGAGCCAAAAGCGGTATCCTGATCAAAAATGCAGAAGCACTGGAACAGATGCACAAAGTGAATGTTCTGATTACAGATAAAACCGGGACATTGACAGAAGGAAAACCCTCAGTACAATATATTGAAACTTCAGGAAACGGCGACAAAAATGAAATTTTAAAACTGGCTTTTTCCCTTAATCAAAACTCGGAACACCCGTTGTCCAATGCGGTGATCAAAAAAGCAAAAGAAGAAAATTTAACGGCTGAAAAGGTAGATCAATTTGAAAATATCTCAGGAAAAGGAGTTCAGGGAAATATCAATGGAAAAACGGTTTATTTAGGAAACGAAAGTCTTCTGATCTCCAGCAACCTTTCCATTTCGCAGGAGTTAAAAGAAAAAGCAGTGGAAGTACAGTCCAAGGCACATACTATATCTTATATCGCGCAGGATAAAAAGGTGTTAGGTTTCATCAGTTTTACCGATAAAATCAAGGAGACTTCTAAAAAAGCAGTTCAGCGTTTGATGAATGAGGGAATTGATGTCATCATGATGACGGGAGACAATGAACACACAGCTAAAGCGGTTGCCGAAGAATTGGGAATTAAACATTACAAAGCAAGCTGTCTTCCGGAAGATAAACTGAATGAGGTGAAAAAACTTCAGCAGCAAGGTAAGATCGTAGCGATGACCGGCGATGGGATCAATGACTCCCCTGCTTTAGCCCAATCCAATGTAGGAATTGCAATGGGAACCGGAACCGATGTCGCCATGGAAAGTGCGGAGATCACGCTATTAAAAGGTGATATTTTAGGAGTAGCAAAAGCGAAACTGCTAAGTGAAAAGCTCCTTAAAAACATCAAGGAAAACCTGTTTTTCGCCTTCATCTATAATGTACTGGGTATTCCGGTAGCGGCAGGATTATTGTATCCTTTCTTTGGAATATTATTATCACCCATGATCGCAGCAGCAGCAATGAGTGTCAGTTCACTGTCTGTTATTCTGAATTCACTGCGCTTAAACTCTGTGGATCTGGATGCTGATATAAAATAGAAAAACATGAAAAAAGGAAGTCTTTACATTGGATGTTCGGGATTTTATAATAACGACTGGAAAGGGTCGCTATATCCCGAAAACGCCCAAAGTAAAGACTTTCTTACTTTATATTCCGCAGTTTTCAATACGGTGGAGATCAATTCTACCTTTTATAGAAAACCTACCGCCAAAACACTTTTAAAATGGCATGATGAAACACCAGACGATTTTAGGTTCTTCATCAAAATTCCGAAAGCTATTTCCCATGAAAAACGTCTGAAAGAGGCTAAAGAAGATATATCAGAATTCTGCACCCATATTCAGACCCACTTACAAGAAAAGCTTTCAGGGTTTCTGTATCAGTTTCCGCCTTCCTTTAAAAAATCGCAGGAAAATATAGATCTGATTGTAGCCAGCCTTGATCCTACTTATGTAAATGTCATAGAATTCCGTCATGAATCCTGGTGGACTGATGAAATTTTCACTCTTTTAAAAGATAATAATATCATTTTTTCCGTGGTAAGTTTTCCCGGAAACCTTCCTGAAGACATGATCATTAATCATTCTGAAATCCTCTATTACAGGCTCCATGGAAAACCGGTCCTTTATAAATCCGAGTACAGCTCAGAGTATATTGATGCTCTTGCGGAAAAAATCAAACAATCAGAAAGAAAAGCCTTTATATTTTTTAATAATACCTGGGGAACTGCTGCGATTAAAAATGCGCTGTATCTCAAGAAAATTTTAAAATAATGATTTACTTCTCTATTAAAACATCCACATTAATGGAGGGCTCTCCTGCTGAGAACTTTTTCCATTCTCCGAAATAGTTTCTGTAATAGGTATTTTTAGAAAACGCAAAAATATTTCCTCCCAAAAAAAGTCTTCCTTTAAAATCTTCAGAAGCCCGTACGGAAACAAAAAAATCCCCACTCAGCCAGATGCTTTGATCATTCAGATCCAAAGATACGGTATTTTCCAGGATGTCTTCTTTCGAAATCGTGAGTTTAAGTGTTTCATTAACCACCGATTCTCCAGGAAAATCACCAGCAGATTTTTGAATATCGAAGATCAGTGTAACAGGCTGTTCAATCTCAAAATAAACGAGATTAAGATTGATCTTTTTTACCTTTAATTTTCTTTCGTTTTTAATCTTTATTGCGTATTCCCTGAATATTTTTTTCAGATCCTGAGAATCATACCCGCAATACATTCTTTTTGAATTTCTGGTTCCAAAGTTCTTTTGAGTATATTTCTTTGGAATAATGTTCACATTTTCAATTTCAACCGCTTTTTTACTGAGTGAAATATCATATTTCATTAAAGCTTCAAAATCTGAAATCTTCATGTGAAAAGGCTCATAACCGTTGACATCAACTTTCAGTATCCTGTTTTTATCGACACCTGTAAGATCAACAACATATTTTCCTTCCTCATTCGTAATACTTCCGGTATCTTCATTTTCGATTCCTATTCTGGCATCTGCAACAGGGTGATGTTTTTCAGAAAAAATAGTTCCGGAAATCTTCTGAGCTGATAAGTTGGCTGTAGCCAGAAGAATAAGTAGATATTTAAAATTCATCAAATAAAATAATTCCCCAATATAGGAAGAATAAGAAAACTTCAATACAAATAGAAAAAATAAATGGATTCAGTATTTATAAATGTTAAAATTAAAGAATACAAAAACATAATCCTCAAACCCTTTACTTTTACCCTAAATATGCTTTAAAATAAAGTCCTTAAAATAAACTTAAAAAGTAAAAATTTAACAAATGATGGCATATAATTTGTTAACATTTCAGCATTATTTTAACGATTTTTAACTATTTAAATCTCCATTATCTTTATGAAAAAAAAATTTGGGGAAAAGTCAAGAAATATGACTTTTCTTGGGTTGACTGCATTGATGAGTGCGGCTTCAATTGTATTCAACAGCTGTAATAACAAAACCGATGTGAAAGAATCTGCTCAGATTACTTCACAGGAACATCCCACCGTACAAACGGTCCCCCAAATAGATGATGAGAGTGTAGAAACCGATAAAAGAATTATCTATCTTACTTTTGATGACGGCCCCAATCAGGGAACGGAAAATCTTCTTAAGATCTTAAACAAGAGAAACGTGTGTGCCACTGCCTTTCTGGTAGGAAAACATGCCTATGGAAGTAAAAGACAGAAAGATGATATGGAGCTTCTAAAAAGCAATCCTCTGATCGAGCTGGCCAATCACAGCTTTACCCATGCCCATAACAAATACACAGACTTTTACAAAAATGCAGATGCAGTTGTCCGTGATTTTGACATTGCAAAAGACAGTCTTAAGCTTTACGATAAAATAGCCAGAACTCCAGGCAGAAATATCTGGAGACTGAATAATATTAACGTTACGGATATTAAAGGCTCAACCGATGCCGCCAACGGTCTTAGAAAAGCTGGCTATAAAGTAATCGGATGGGATCTTGAATGGAGACCTTCCCAAAAAATGACGTTGAAAGGCAGCCACGAAGCGATGATCAAAAAGGTAGACAGCATCTTCCTTAACGATCTGGAAAAAACATCCAGACACCTGGTCTTCCTTACGCATGACCAATACTTGAGGGATGCAGATTCCATCAATGAACTGGATATGTTTATTGAAAAACTGCAGAAGAGCAACAAGTTTGTGTTCAGGAAGATCTCGCAGTATCCGAAGATTAATGATATACTTAATTAATATAATAATCTAAAAGTGTAACAATCTGACAATGTAAAAGTATAACAGTGTAATAATATTATGGTCGGCTAACAACTAGTAAATAGTACACCAGCAACTGTCAACAACAATTTTACAGATTCATTAGTTTTTTCCTTTTATAATTCAGAAATTTGCATTTATGGGTATTCAAGAAAATTATACAGCGATAAAAGATCAGTTACCTGCAGGGGTTCAGTTGGTAGCGGTCTCAAAAACACATCCGGTCGAGGCTGTTCAGGAAGTTTATGATCTGGGGCAGAAAGTTTTTGGTGAAAACAAAGTTCAGGAGCTTATGGAGAAGTATCCGCTACTGCCTAAAGATATAGAATGGCATCTGATCGGGCATCTGCAGACGAATAAAGTAAAGTATATTGCTCCGTTCATTGATACCATTCAAAGTGTGGACTCTGAGAAACTTCTTGCAGAGATCAGTAAGGAAGCAGCTAAGAATGACAGAATAATTAAAGTCCTGTTGCAGGTGAAAATTGCTGCAGAAGAAAGTAAGTTCGGACTTGAGATTGATGAGGCCAAAGCTCTGTTTCAAAAATATATTGACGGAGGTTTTTCCAGTGTTGAAATTACCGGCTTGATGGGAATGGCCACATTTACGGATGATAAAGATCAGGTAAAAGAAGAATTTTTAATTTTAAAAGGGCTTTTTGATGTATTAAATCAGTTAAAAACACTTAAAACATTATCTATGGGAATGAGTGATGATTTCCCTTCTGCCATTGAATGCGGTGCCAATTCCGTGAGGGTTGGATCTGCTATTTTCGGGAGAAGAGATTACTCAAAATAGTATATTTAGGTATGGTTTTTGCTAATAATTGAATCAAAAAATCTAAATTTGCAACTATGCAAAAAATCCTTATTGTAGAAGACGAAAAAGCAATCTCGGGAGTATTACACAGTATCCTTTCTGATGAACTTACCGAATACGAATTTGTTATCGCTGAAGATGGCCTTGAAGGCTACAAACAGATAGAAAAAGAAGATTTCGCATTGGTGATCTCCGATATTAAGATGCCTAAACTTTCCGGAACGGAACTTTTAAAGCAAAGCATGATCTTGAAGCCTGAAAGCACATTTATCATGATCTCGGGTCACGCAGATATCGATTCCGCGGTTTCCTGTTTAAAGGAAGGGGCTTACGACTTCATTTCCAAACCTATCGACATCAACAGACTGATTACAAGCGTGAAAAATGCTTTGGCCAAAGAAAGTCTGAAAAAGGAAAATAAAAATCTCCAAACTGAAAATAAGACCTTAAAAAGAAAAGTCAACAAAAAATACCAGATGATCGGTGATTCTCCTGCTTTGAAAAAAATTCAGGACATGATCGAAAAAGTAGCGGTTTCCGATGCCAGAGTTCTGATCACAGGACCGAACGGGGCGGGAAAAGAATTGGTAGCTCATGCGATTCACAACCAAAGTGAGCGCGCAAGAGGTCCGATGATTGAGGTAAACTGTGCGGCTATTCCATCTGAACTTATTGAATCTGAACTTTTCGGACACGTAAAAGGTTCTTTTACAGGAGCTATTAAAGATAAGCAGGGAAAATTTGAACAGGCCACCGGAGGAACCATCTTTTTGGATGAGATCGGAGATATGAGTCTTATTGCTCAGGCTAAAGTCTTGAGAGCATTGCAGGAAAGCAAAGTTTCTCCTGTGGGAAGCGATAAGGAAATAAAAGTTGATGTAAGAGTGATTGCAGCAACCAATAAAAACATGCAGAAGGAGATTGAGGAAGGGAAATTCAGGGAAGACCTTTACCACAGGCTTTCTGTGATTGAAATCTACGTTCCGCCATTGGATGACAGAAAAGAAGATATCAAATTATTAGTAGATCATTTTTCCGGTATGATTGCCGATGAACATGGTACTGCCGTGAAAAAATTTGATGATAAAGCGATTGATGCTCTTAAAGTGCTTTCATGGACTGGAAATATCAGAGAACTGAGAAATGTGGTGGAAAGATTAATTATTCTTGGCGGAAATTCTGTTTCCGAGGAGGATGTTGCAAGTTTTGTAAGGAAATAATTTAATTGAACATTAAATATATTATAAAAATTTGCAGTAGCCCTACTGCAAATTTTTTTTTTGCCCTTTTTTAAGTATTAAACTATATATGAATCATAAAATAAGATGAGCTTTTTAAACAAAAACTATACGAAAGAATGCCTGACTCTGGCTCTACCTGTAATGCTTACGCAGGTGGGGCAGGTCTCAGTGAATTTATTTGACAATATTATTGTCGGAAAACTTTTAGGTGCAGATGCCCTTGCTTCGGTTTCATTGGGAAATGCTGTATTTTTCTCAGTGTTTGTATTGGCGCTGGGGTTTTCATTTGCTATTCCTCCGCTGGTTTCCGAAGCACACTCCAAGCAAGACCACGGAACGATCAATTCTGTATTCAGTCACGGATTTGTGATCAATATGTCGGTGGGAATTATTTTAATGGCAGTTTTACTTTTAGGGATGCCACTACTCTACCATTCCGGACAGCCGGCGAAGATCATTCCTAATACCGTAGACTTCCTGGGCATTATGGCGATCAGTATGATCCCGTTTATGGCTTTTCAGACGCTCCGTGAGGTTTCTGAAGGACTTTCCTATACCATAGGGGTAACCAAGGCTACCATCATCGCCAATATCATCAATATTGTCCTGAACTATGTTTTGATCAAAGGAATCTGGATCTTCCCTGAGATGGGGGTAAAAGGTTCGGCTTTAGCAACACTGATTTCCAGAATATTCATGGTGGTTTTCCTTTATGTTGTATTGGTAAAAGAGAAAAAAACAAGACGATATATTAAAGATTTTTCTTTAAAAATCCAGGTGTTCTCCAAAAATATGTTTGATAAAATGGTGAAACTGGGTCTGCCTACTGCTTTACAGATGTTCTTTGAAGTAACGGCTTTCGCAGGTGCGGCCTTTATCTGCGGACTGATCTCCGCTCACGATATTGCTTCTCATCAGATCGCCTTGAGTATGGCCTCATTCACCTTCAACCTTTGCGTAGGATTCAGTGTGGCATCAACGGTGATGATCGGAAGAAAGCTTGGTGAACAGAATTTCGTTGAATTAAGAAAAGTCGGGATCAATAACCTGAAGATATCCTTTATTTTCATGTGTATCTGCGGATTGTTCTTTGTTCTGGGAAGAAATATCCTTCCGACTTTCTTTACTAAAAAAGAAGAGGTTGAAGTGATTATGCTGGCTTCAAAGCTAATGATTATCGCTGCTTTATTCCAGCTTTCGGACGGGATTCAGGTAACGGCTTTAGGGATGCTGAGAGGTCTTCAGGATGTAAAGATTCCATCGATCTATACTTTTATCGCGTACTGGGTGATTACAATTCCTTTAGGATATTTCCTGTGTGTCACTTTAAAAATGGGTGCTTTCGGAATGTGGATCGCTTTAGGATTGGGACTTACCGTTTCAGCGGTTTTCCTGGTGAAACGATTTCTCAATATGTCTGCGAAGAGGATTAAGCAAAATTAGAGAATTGGAAGCGGGAAGAGGGAGGATGGAAGTTACTATTGGTTTTTTTTATTTCTGAATAACGACTCTACTTCCTCTTCAGTATTTCTAATATCATAAAAAAATTAATAAAAAGCTGCGCGAAGTCTTCGACTTCGCGCAGCTTTTTTTATTTTTGGTCCCTCAATTAAACAGAATCAATAAAAATCATGAAAAAAATTATATGCCTGCTCGCTTTATATGCAGGTTCATTCTATCAGTCACAAACCAACAGATTTATTTATGAACTTCATTACAGAAAAGAAGGTTCCGAAGATTACAGACAAAATCTTATGAATCTTGATATCAGTCCGAAATCTGTCAAGTTTTATGATAAAAAATTTGCAGACTATGATTCCATCAATAAAAACGTAAACAGGTCTGTATCGAGGTACAGTACCAAAACTGATCAGGTTATTGAAAGAGCACCCAATTCATTTAAAAATAAATGGTACAGGGACTTTTTTGACTATTTTGTCGTGAATACCAATGATGAAATGACCTGGAAACTGCTTCAGGAAACCCAGCAATATAACGGTTATAAGCTTCAAAAAGCTACCACCGATTTCGGGGGCAGAACCTGGAATGCATGGTTTTGTAATGAAGTGAATATTAAAGAAGGTCCGTATAAATTCAGAGGACTTCCCGGCCTGATCTTTATTCTGGAAGACACGGATAAAAATTTCATTTATAAACTGATCAGCAATAAAAAACTGGACAGTGAATATGATACCAAAGAATTCGTAGAAACCCATTACGGAAAACCTGCTATCCCCATTTCCAACGGAAAGTTCAATAAGTACGTCGAAGATCTCTACGAAAACCCTACAAGGATGTTATCGGAAAGTATAAAAAACGGTCAGAAAACTTCTTTTAAGAACGAAAGTATAGAAACGATTGAAGAGCTCAACAGCAAAAGAGACATGCTTCAGAACGGTATAAAAAGCCGCTATATTTATATTGAAAGGGATAAGGAACCTTCCTTTAAAACTAAATAATAAAATGACTCCGGCGAAGTCTTCGACTTCGCCGGAGTCATTAATCAAATTATAATTCCTCCATATGCAAAATAAGTAAGCTTTGCTCCTTCTACAAATTCTTTAAAACTTGTATTTTCATCTGCATTTTCATTTCGAAGTTCAAAATAATATTCATCCGGATTTACCTTACCCCTAAGAACATATTCTACGCTATCTTTTTTGGCATTGTTATTTTGAGGAAAAATCCAGAATTTAAATCTCTTGGTTTGAGAATTTGTACTTAATAGAGGTAGTTCATCCATGCTAACAATTTTTAAAACAGGATTTCCATTAATCCTCATTGGGTCCAATAATCCATTTTCAAAAATCAATTTCAATTTTTCATCTAAGTATTTTGGGAACTCGATAACCTTAACTACATCAATAACTACTCTATCCTTTTCCATCTTAACCTGAGATCTTAAGTATGTAGGATATTCCTGTTTCTTATATTGAGTCTCAAAATGTTCTTTTGCAGCGTGATACTTTCCACTGTTGATATTTTCTGTTTGTGCATTTCCTTTAACCGCAAAAAATACAATGGATGCAATCGTAAATAATTTTTTCATCATATCAAAGTTACCCAACCCTTTTACCCAAAATCGTCAAACTCCTTTCTATCCCGTCCAGAACCGCTACGTCGGGAAACATTCCCCAATCTTCAAACTCAAAATGTCTGAAAAGTTTCAAACTGGCTTCATTATGAGAAAAGATAAAGCCGAGAAGTGTTTTTATTCCTAAGCCGGGTGCCCGATCGATGCAGTATTCCATCACTTTTTTTCCAAAGCCTTTTCCTCTGCATGATTCATCCAGATAAATACTCATTTCAACCGTCCCGTTGTATGCCGGTCTTCCATAAAATGAAGAAAAACTTACCCATCCCACCGTTTCATGATCATTTTCAATAATCCAAAGCGGTCTTGTTTCAGGATTGTGTTCTTTAAACCATTCTTTTCTGCTTTCTACAGAGACATTTTCCGTATCGGCAGTCACCAGTCTTGAAGGGATGGTCGAATTATAGATCTCAACTATCTTTTCTAAATCGTTCAGGTCAGCATCTCTGAATTGTAAGTCTTGCATTTTTATAGGTGCGGTTTTATTTTTCTACAAAAATAAGAAGTTAAAAACTTTAAACGTAGAGATTCATTCAGTAATTGTAACTAATCTTGGGATGGAAGTTACTATTTGGCATTCATTTAAACAACCGGGTGAAATTTAGTAAAGTCTCTTTAACAGAAAAAAATTACTGGCTGCCTTTTCGCACTCAATAACTTCCTTCTTCCACCCTCCATCTTCCTTACCCTATTTATCCAAATTCTTCAGCGTCCTGTTCAGACTCCTCACCGTAATTCCCAGGTAAGCCGCCATATCTTCTTTTGAAATTTCAATACTCTCCTCCTTCTGCAGTTCTAGAAGTTGGGCCAAAGTATTCTCAGCAGCATACAACTGTTGATACGAAGCTCTTTTAGAAGTATTCACAATCCGTTCAGCAAAAGCATCCAGCAGGAGATTATTCAGTGAAAGATCATTTTTGATTAAAGATTTGAAGTACGGTATAGCAACAGCATAAACGGTTACGTCGGTCAATGCTTCAATGCTGCAAAGACAGGGAATATTACGGATCTGTTCTATTTCGCCGATGATCTCCCCTTTTCCCAGAAATTCAACAATATAGTCTTTGTCGTTTTCTTCCACTAAAAAACATTTGGTAATGCCTTCTTTGATGAGCATTATTTTAGAAGGATTTTCATGCTGGGTTAATATCCTTTCCCCTTTGGAAAAAGATCTTATGATGATATCTTCCTTACGTTCCTGCTTTTCGTAAAGATCTTTTAGATAGTTTAAAAACAGCTGATTAGTTCGTAACATATTTATATCCGGGACAAATGTCCTTTGGTGATTGAATTTTTATACTGAATTTTGTTGGGAGAAAAATACAAAACTAATATGAATAATCACATAACGACCATCGCCTTTGATGCAGATGATACCCTTTGGATCAATGAACCCTATTTTCAGGAAGCCGAAAAGGAATTCTGTGTCCTGCTCGAAGATTTTCTGCCACAGCATTCCGTATCTCAGGAATTATTTAAAACTGAAATGCAGAACCTTCACCTGTATGGTTACGGTGTAAAAGGCTTTATGCTCTGTATGATCGAAACGGTGAGCAGAGTTTCCGGTGGTACAGCGTCGATGCAGTTGATCAACCGGACTATTGAAATCGGCCAGGAACTTCTTCAGAAACCTATAGAATTATTGGATGGTGTTACTGAAACATTGGATTCGTTAAAAGGAAAATACAGACTGGTAGTCGCTACAAAAGGAGATCTGCTGGATCAGGAACGAAAACTTAAAAATTCAGGACTGCAGGAGTATTTTCACCATATCGAAATTATGAGTGATAAGAAAGAAAATGATTATCAAAAGCTGTTGAAACACCTGGACTGCCAACCTGAACACTTCCTGATGCTTGGAAATTCTATCAAATCAGATATTCTGCCGGTCTTGGAAATCGGAGGTTTTGCGGCACATATTCCTTACCATGTGACATGGAGTCATGAACAGCATGACCATCATCTGGAACATGACCATTTTATGGAACTGAAGAGTATTGATGAAGTGTTGAAGTACTTATAAAAATGCCTGCTCAAATGAGCGGGTTTTGTTTTACTCTTTGGTATAGGTTTTCTACTTCAATATTATTTTTCCATCCTTCGGATTTATACATTGAGATAATAATCATTTTTTCAAATTCAGCTAATGTTCGGGAACCGCCATTTACCGTTGCTCCTTTCCACGGACTCTCGTTGTCCGGAATCACATACTCGATCCTGTATTCACCATAATAGCTAGACTTAAACGCATTGATAACTACATAATAATCTGAATCCTCATGATCGTTATTAAATAAAAGCAATGATGCATGAGAAGTTAATCCGTATAAAACAGTTTCCTTAAACATGGTATTGATGGATTCCAGAACTTTCAGCATTGGAGTTCCGCCATCACCTATTTGATCTTCAGGTTTTGGAATAAACTCTTTGTAAAACTCTTCCAGTGTTAACTTCTTTTGTTCAAAACGTCTAACTATTGGCATAGTAAAAATTATCAGTGGGAAATTAAAAATTATAGCATTATTTTCATCAGATTATTTACCGCTAAACTTCAAGTATTTCTTTATCTCTTTAGAATTATACTTTTTTTCGAAGTAAGCCAGTTTATCATAATATTCCGGATGTTTTCTTTTTATGAAAAAATATGACTCAGTAATCAGTTCTACCAAATTCTGTGGTGAAGACGGATTATCAAGTACCATCCTGTCAAATTTTATTAAAACTGAATCAATTTCTTTCATCGTCCATTTTGATTCCTTAGTACCAAATAGCTGGATGAAATTTAAAAGCTCATGCTCAGTTTTAATACTTGCTTTATGCTTCCTGTAAACCTCTGTCGCTTTTATATTATCTTTTTCCCAAAAAACCATCTTGTAAAGTTCATCTGCTAAATGTGAATTTGATCCTACACAACCTTGAATGATACTAATGGGTTCATTATTTTTCAGATAAGAGTCAAACAGTTGATCCAATATTTTAAGCTTTCTATTAAAAACAGAATATGAACCATAAGTCTTAGCTACAGGATTTCCATTAAAAGCAATATATTCCACTTCTTTATCTGAGGCCTTTTTATCAATCTCAACAAACAATTTATAGACTTCGCTTTCAGATCCTCCATACCCAATGGCAGCCGATTCAACCCGCTTACTTTTTGATAATTCGTCATACAATTTGTTGATTTCAGGAGATAATTGCCCAAAACCAAAAGCAGGAATAAAAAATAATAGACCGATTATTTTCATCATGGTTATTATAGAAAAGGAATTGAAAAGCCCGTTCCAATCATGAACGGGCTTTCTATAAAATTATTTTATTTCTTCAGACACTTCTCAAGGAACTGATCCTGTTCCCATAAAAGGTGTAAGATATTTTCTTTAGCTACATAACCATGTGCTTCTTTCGGAAGAAGAACCATTTTTACAGGAGCTCCTAAATTTTTAAGAGCCTGGAAATACCTTTCCGTCTGCAAAGTGAAAGTTCCCGGGTTATTGTCCGCATCACCATGAACCAAAAGCATTGGTGTTTTCATCTTGTCTGCGTTCATGAACGGAGACATCGTATTATAAATTTCCGGAATATCCCAGTAATTTCTCTGCTCGCTCTGGAATCCAAATGGAGTCAACGTTCTGTTGTATGCTCCACTTCTGGCAATACCACATGCAAAAAGCTTGGAATGAGTCAATAGATTGGCAGTCATAAAAGCACCATAAGAATGTCCTCCTACAGCCACTTTTTTCTTGTCAATATATCCTAACTGATCCACCGCGTTGATCGCCGCTTCAGCGTTTGCTACCAGCTGTGGAATGAAAGTATCGTTCGGCTCTGTTTTTCCTTCTCCAATGATCGGAAATGCAGCGTCATCCAGCACCGCATAGCCTTTCGTAGTCCAGTATACGAAAGATCCGTAGTATGGGAACGTAAAGTCATTCGGGTTCTGGGTATTCTGACCAGCAGTATTTTTATCCTTGTATTCCGTTGGATAAGCCCAGATCAGTAAAGGAAGCTTTTCCTTCTTAGCTTTTCTGTCGTAATTAGCAGGCAGATAAAGCGTTCCCGTTAAAGTAACACCGTCATTTCTTTTGTAGGTGATCACCTCTTTGTAAACATCTTTAATGCTTTCAAAAGGGTTAGCAAATTGAGTTACTGCTTCTGTTTTATTGGATTTAATATTCTTTTTAAAATAGTTCGGATAAAGGTTTGGAGACTGTTGAGTCGTTAAGATTTCACCTTTCGAAGCATTTAAGATATCAATAATCTCTTCTTTACCATTCTTAACGTTAGAAGTGTATAATCTTTTCTTTTTAAGTGATTTCACATCCATTTCGTCGATAAAAGGATGCTGTCCGTCTTTGGTAAATCCGTCTCCAATAAGATAGGTCTTTCCTCCTTTCATATCAATGACATATCTTCCATACTGGTTTTTCGTAGTATTAAAATTCCCCGGGTCACTGTAGACATCCTGATAATTTCTGTCATCAAAAATCTTAGATTCACCGTTATTAAGATCCACCAGGTAAGATTTTGTATTCCTAGTATCATACCATCCTTCAGAAACTACGGCATAATGATCATTGGTCCAGCTTACGCCTTCATACCTCTGTTTTGTCTTAAAGAATGATTTTGGAGCGGCAGTAAACGGTGCTTCCCATGTAAAGATCTCATCTCTGTATTCAGCAGGTTTAGACTGGTCACCTCCATCCAGTGCCTCAGCAAATAATAAGGTTGCCGGTGCATCGCTTCTCCAGCCCATGCTTCTTTTCCCTTCTCTGACAGATGAGAATCCTTTCGGCATGATTTCATTCAAAGGAACATCGTTCACTACTTTTACCGCATTTCCTTTCATATCATAAACGGTAGCTGTCAGCGGGAATCTGTTTAACGGAACAATATAGGAGAATGGTTTTTTGATTACAGTTGCCATTAAGTAGTTCCCATCCGGAGAAAAGCTTAAACCTGAATACATGTCCTGGGCTTTTACTTTTTTAAGGTTTCCACTAAGATCTACGTTATAAATTTCAGAAGCCGTAAGAACCTCAAAGTTCTTTTCATCCTGAGGATTTTTTAAAAGATCCTGATACGTTCTGTTCTGAGAAACTTTACCGTCTGCCGTAGAAACGATAGGTCCCGTAGGAAGATCTTTGCTGGCATCAATCAGAGCAGGTCTGTTCTGAGGAAGCGTTCTGATCAGGATGCTCTGAGAATCATTATACCAAACGTAAGGCGATCCTAAATTGGCATTCAGATTATCAGATGTGATTTTTTTAGCAGAAGCTGTTTCCATATCTACTATCCAAAGTTCTACTCCTTTTGCAGTAGTATTGGTAAATGCCAGTTTCTTTTCGTCCGGCGAAAATGACGTGTATGTAATTTTAGCATTAGCAGGAAGGTTGCTTACCTGAGTTTCATTTTTATCATTGATCTTTCTGATCTTCAGATTATTCGAATAGGTCGCACTGCTTGAAATATTGGTAACCGGATTGATCCTTAAACCGGCAAGTTTCATTTCCTGCTGGTTGAGATCTTCCAATGTTTTATAGGTTGGACGGTATGTGAAAACCACCCAGTCTTTTTTGCTGTTCATGAGAACGCTTGGGGGTCTTTCGTAGTCTGCCAGTTTCAGAATCTCAGCAGAAGGTTTTTGATAAGTAATATTCTCCTGGGCATCATAGAAATTGAGAAATGCCAGAAGGCAAATTGTCAGTTTTATCTTCATATAAATTCATTTTCTACGAATGTAGTGATTTTTAGAATATAACTAAAACATGTAAATTTAATACCCGTTATTGTGATATAATTAAATAATTTTATATTAGCATTATCAAATAATCAAAATACTTACTATGAAAAATTTAAAGAAATTATCTAAGGGAGATTTAAAGGAGATTATCGGAGGACAGGTCCCTTCATGTCCTACAGGATACAGGCCATGCGTGGCCGGAGTAGATGAAAACGACATTATTAAATGGACCTGTGTTTGGTCTTCGCTGCCTTGTAAACCTTAATAAAAATAAGAAAGAACATTAGTTGTCTAATGCTCTTTCTTTATATTTTCAAGACTGAATTACCAGTCTGAAGCTCTTCTTCTTTTTTCTATCATGTGATCTACCGAAACCTTTCCAGCGCCAAAAGCCATCAGGAGAAGATAAACGGACAGATAAATAAGACTCATTTCTCTTTTCTCAAAAGGATCTGCTCCATGCACCATGAAAGCGGCTATGACCATTGTGAAGATAAGAAAACCCAGGGAAATCCTTGTAAAAAGTCCTAAAATAAGGAGTATTGAACAGGCAAATTCAGCAATAACCGTAAGAACCAGTGTCACCAAAGGACCTAATCCTAAAAAGTCATAGAATTCTATTTTACCGCCTTCCAGAAGCATCTGAAGCTTAGGAAAACCGTGAGAAAGCATCGCAAAACCTACAAACACTCTCACTACGAATAAAATAATATCTTTAGGTACTGAGCTGGAATTTGACTTGAAATAGTTCATTTACTAAAAATTTAGACTAAAGGTAATAAAAATCTTTTAATAGAACGGAATCACAAGCGTTTTTAGTTTATCTGTACCCGAAATTTTTCAAATCTCTGTCGTTTTTACGCCAGTCTTTTTTTACTTTCACAAAAAGGTTCAAATGTATTTTCTTGGAAAAGAATCTTTCCAGATCCAACCTGGCTTCAGTTCCTACTTTTTTGATCGCCTCTCCTTTGTGTCCGATGATAATTCCTTTTTGGGTATCTCTTTCCACATAAATAATAGAATCGATGAAAATAATTCCTTCTTTTTCTTTAAACTGTTCGGTCACGACCTCTACAGAATAAGGAATTTCTTTCTCATAATTTAAAAGGATTTTCTCACGGATAGCTTCGTTTACGAAAAACCTTTCAGGCTTATCGGTATATTGTTCCTTGTCATAATAAGGAGGGCTCTCCGGAAGCAGAGATCTTAATTTCGGCAGAATGATATCTGTATTAAAAGCATTGAGGGCAGAAATAGGAAGGATCTCAGCTTTTGGAATCCTGTTGTGCCACTCCTCTACTAATTTTTCAAGACCTTCCTGGTTGGTTTGATCTACTTTATTCAGTAGAAGCAATACGGGAACCGGGATCTTGTTCAGTTTATCAATTAAAAATCCTGAAGGTTCAGCTTTGTCAGTGACGTCTACAATGAATAAAAATACATCGGCATCCTGTAAAGAATCTTTTACAAAATCCATCATTTTCTCCTGAAGACCATACTTCGCGTCTAAAACTCCGGGAGTATCTGAAAATACAATTTGCAGGTCCTCTTCATTATAAATTCCAAAAATTCTGTGGCGGGTTGTCTGAGCCTTCTGCGTTACTATCGCCAGTTTCTCTCCCATCAACTGATTTAATAAGGTAGATTTTCCGGCATTAGGCTTTCCGACTATGTTTACAAATCCAGCTTTATGCATATAAATAATATTACGAACTGCAAAGTTAGTAAAACAAAACTGGTCTTCACCGTATAAGTCGGTTTTTAAAAAAGAAAAAAGCTTTATCCGCTTAAAAAAATCTGTGGATGCTATTGATTTGGAAGATTCCATTCCTATATTTATCTGATTAATTTAGAAATTAAATCCAATACAGTTGTATTGCATCTCCTAAAACCAATACTTTTGACCTTATAATTCACTTTATGGATATAGACCAGATTCTAGACCGTATTGACGTACTTCCTGAAGCCTCCAAAGCCTCTTTGAAAAAGCACATCACGGAAGTATCCCATCCCAAATCTTTCTGCCTCATGGAAGCGGATAAGATCATTCCTCATATCTATTTTATCAGGAAAGGCATCGTCCGTGCTTATGCTTCTACAGCCGATAATGATATTACGTTCTGGTTCGGAAGTGAAGGGGAAACCATCGTATCCATGAAAAGCTATGTGGAAGATAAACCGGGTTATGAAAGCATTGAACTGCTGGAAGACTGCGACCTGTACATCCTGGAAACGGAAAGTCTCAGGAAACTGTTCAACGAAGATATTCACATCGCCAACTGGGGAAGAAAATTTGCAGAAAAAGAGCTGGTGAAAACGGAAGAGCTGATCATTTCAAGACAGTTTAAAACATCCCTGGAAAGATATAAAGACCTCATGACCAATAAAACGGATCTCCTGAAAAGAGTTCAGCTGGGTCATATTGCGTCCTATCTTGGAATTACGCAGGTGAGCTTGAGCAGAATCCGGGCAGAAATAAAATAGGAAAGCTTGAAGCCGGAAGAGGGAAGTTACTATTAGTCATTCATTTTTGACAACTTCCTTAAAAACGAATAAATTTTGCACTGCAGTTGTTCTTTCGGGTTTAATAACTTCCCTCTTCCAGCTTCCGACTTTCTGACAAATAAATCTTTTTTTTAACAAATGTAAAATTGTTTCTCCTTTCAAATGCGGAAATTTGCAGGAGAGAAAATCAAAAAAATGAATTGGATTATTTTAATCATCGCCGGATTATTTGAGGTGGCCTTTGCGTCCTGCTTAGGAAAAGCCAAAGAAAGTTCAGGATCTGAGATGTATTACTGGTACGCCGGATTTCTGGTAACCATGACAATCAGTATGGTATTACTGATCAAAGCTACTCAAACACTGCCTATCGGAACAGCCTACGCGGTTTGGACGGGAATAGGTGCGGTAGGAACAGCCCTGATGGGAATTTTCTTCTTTAAGGATCCTGTAAGCTTTTGGAGAGTATTTTTCATCATGACCTTAATCGGTTCTGTAGTAGGATTGAAATCTGTTTCTCACTAATATCAACTTAACGACTTCTATCTATATTAAATATCCCCGTCTTCGAATCTGAAGACGGGGATATTGTTTTATTTCTTGAAAACTACAGGTAAGATCTCGTTGTGTCTCAACCCGTATTTTCTAATTTCTTCTTCTGAAAAATTCTGAGAGTAGAAATTCGGTTCTGTTTCAAAACCGGCTTTCCTCAAACGGTCAAAATAATCCATTCCGTACCAGCGGACGTGGTCGTACTGCCCGAAATGTTTCTGACGTTCTTTCGGATCTTTGATAGAAAAATCTTCATAGGTTTTCTCCAGAGAATTCCGCATCGGAACCTGGAAAATTCCCCAGCCGCCCGGCCTCATCACTCTGTAAAGCTCACTGATCGCTTTAGCATCGTCTTCTATATGTTCCAACACATGGTTGCAAAAAACAATGTCAAAGCTTTCATCAGCAAAAGGCAGATCAAGGATATCGGCTTTTACGTCAACGATTGGCGAATACAGGTCTGCAGAAATATAATCCAGATTTTTCATCATCTTAAATTTCCTTAGAAATTCCTGTTCAGGAGCAATATGCAAAACTTTTGCATTCTTAATAAAAAAATCGGTCTCATTCTGAAGATACAGCCACATCTGGCGATGCCTCTCCAAACTCAACGTTCCCGGAGACAATGCATTTTCACGTTGTTTTCCATAACCGTAAGGAAGGAATTTCCGGTAAGATTTTCCATCGATAGGATCATAAAAATGATCTCCTTTGAAAAACTGATAAATAAGGGGTCTGGCCCAGATACTCATTTTAATAAGCATCGGGCGGGGTATTTTATTCAGTAAAAATTTGGTTACTTTTTTCATTAAAAATCCAATTGGAATGGCTTCTCTTCATCACTTACGATGCCCAAAGCTTCGTAAACATATTTGAATGTGGAAAGCAGTACCGGTTTACCATTGATCACTGCTACATCATGCTCAAAATGCGCAGAAGGCAGATTGTCCAGAGTGGTTACTGTCCAGCCGTCATTATGGAATTTCACTTTTTCGGTACCAAGATTCACCATGGGTTCAATCGCTATGGCAAGACCGTCTTTGATGACTTTTCCACTTCCCTGTTTTCCGTAATTCGGAACCTGTGGATCTTCATGCATTTTTCTTCCAAGACCATGCCCTACAAGCTCTTTTACGACACCGTAACCTTCTTTTTCACAGTGCGTCTGAATCGCATGGGAAATATCTCCTATCCTTTTTCCTCTCACACACTGTGCAATTCCTTTATAAAGAGATTCTTTGGTTACCTGCAATAATTTTTTAACCTCAGTTTTCACTTCCCCGATCTCAAAAGTATAGGCATGATCTCCCACGAAACCGTTCAAAACCACCCCACAGTCTACGGAAAGAACATCTCCTTCCTGGATAATATCATTATTGGGAAAACCGTGAACTACCTGATCATTCGGAGAAATACATAAAGAATTCGGGAAACCGCCATATCCTAAGAAAGCAGGTTCAGCTCCGTGATCTTTGATAAAATCATGAGCCAGCTTATCTAGATATAAGGTATTGATTCCCGGTTTTATTTCTTTGGCCAGCATTCCCAGTGTTTTTGATACCAGGTGTGCACTCTCCTTCATGAGGCGTAATTCCTCTATTGTTTTTAATTGAATCATTTTTTTTAGATGTTAGATATTAGATGTCAGAAGTTAGACTACAACTTAATGTACATTTTAAACTATGATTAAATCAGACCTTTCTGAGCATCTACGGTTTTCTGATAAAGTTTTAAACAAAGAAACAGCATTAAAAAACTAATTTCTAATCTCTGGTTTCTAACCTCTGTTTTAAAATTTTACCAGAAAAGTCCTTTTTTCTTTTCTTTTTTAAGTTTTGAGTAAGCCAGCACTTCTTTTCCTTCTACACGGAATTCTATTCTGTCCTGGATAATATTGTAAATTTCGCCCCATCCCGGAAATCCTCCAAGATTTCTGTCATCGATGAACCAGTCTGCATCTAATTTTCTGGATTGATTTTCAGAATCGAAGACCTCCCCTTCAAAGCTTGAGTTCACCGCATAAAATTCAATTCCATTGTTTTTACAGAATTCTACAGCTTCATCCAAAGTCTTTCCATGTCTGTATGTCCAAAGGATTAATCTGTATCCTTCTGCCTGAAGTCTTTTTAATGTTTCGAAAGCGAAGATTTTTGCTTTTCCAATTGCCGGATATGCGTCGTCTACGATAGTTCCGTCAAAATCAACAGCAATTTTTTTATTATTTAACATTTTGCACCTTTTTTAGCTTTGCAAAGATAAGAAATAAAAAGAGTGCCGAAAACGATGGCACTCTTAAGTTTTTATAATTTAATGATAATCCGGAACTAGCTTTTCACCCATTTAAACTGGAACTGTAAATCCGGCGTTGAAATTCTGTCTGTAATTTTCTGAAGTCTGGAAGGAAGTTTCATTAAATATTCCTGAGCTTTTTCAGCTTTTTCATTAAGACCTTTTATATGCTCAATCTTCCATTCATCCAATAAGTCTTTCATAATGTTGATATAATCCTGACCTGTATAGACCATACATCTTTGTGCCGCATCCGAGAAATGCCCCCAAAGCTCTCCGGCTTTCTGACCAGACTGTCTCATCATGTGAGCCGGCATTACGATCTTTTTACGCATCATATCTTCAAATGCCAGGATCATTTCTGACGGATCTATTTCTAAAATTCTAGCAACGAAATATTTGTACGCTTTTGCATGTCTTGCCTCATCTGCTGCAATCACACCACACATTTTCGCCAATTTTCCGTTTCCAGACTGTTTGGCCAATGTCCCTACTCTTCTGTGAGAGATATTGGTGGCCGTTTCCTGAAAGCTTGTATAAACGAAGTTTCTGTAAGGATCCATACTGGTTCCTAAATCGAAACCGTCATTAATTAAATATTGAGTGGTCACTTCCAATTCTCTCATATTTACTCTTCCACACAAATAAAGATATTTGCCCAAAAGATCTCCATGTCTGTTCTCTTCACCGGTCCATGCTCTTACCCAGTTTGCCCAGCCGATTTCTTTCTGCTCCTGGTCCACTCCGTCTACGCCCATCAACCATGACTCATAAGAAGGCAAAGCTTCCTCAGTGATACAGTCTCCGATAAGCGTTACGAAAAGATCATAAGGCATTTCACGGGCAAAAGTCTGAATTTCTTCCAGATCATATTTAAAATCAGCACTTGACGGATCCGGAAGATAATCGGAAGGCTGCCAGATTTTTTCAATTGGCGTTAAAAATTTATCCAGAAAAGAACCAACCTCCTTTTCCAATATTCCCATTACTTCTTTTCTGACAAGCTTTTGATACATTTTACTATATGGATTTTAATTTACAAAGATATGATTTATTTATTATTTGCCGCATAATAACATATGCAACTCATACAATGACTGACATAAATCATACAAAAATGCCGCCATCTATATAATAACGGCATTTTTAGGACATTATTATTGAATTTTTAGCTAACTAAAATATCTCCTGTCATTATTTCCGGAATTTCTACTCCCATTACTTTTAAAATAGTCGGAGCTACATCACCCAGTTTTCCAGGCTTCAGGTTCCAGGTATGGTCTTTATCCATTACAATAAATGGTACCAGATTCGTGGAATGCTGCGTGTTTGGTGTTCCATCCGGGTTGATCATTACATCTGAATTTCCGTGATCTGCCAGAATAAATACGGCATATCCGTTCTCGTAAGCGGCTGTGGCTACTTTTTCAATGCATTTATCTACGGTTTCCGCGGCTTTTACAGCAGCTTCAAAAACTCCGGTGTGGCCTACCATATCGGTATTGGCAAAATTCAGGCATACAAAATCAGCGGTTCCGTTTTCAAGCTCGGGTACGATAATATTTGTGATATCATATGCAGACATTTCCGGCTTAAGATCATAGGTAGGAACATCTTTCGGACTTGGACACAGCAGTCTTCTTTCCCCGTTGAATACTTCCTCCCGACCTCCTGAGAAGAAGAATGTTACGTGAGGATATTTTTCCGTTTCAGCAATTCTGATCTGCGTTTTACCGTTTCTCTCAAGGATTTCGCCCATGGTTTCCTTCAGTACTTCTTCATCAAATACAACCTGTACATTATGATAGGTTTTGTCATAATTGGTTAAAGTAATATAATGAAGGTTCAGTTTACGCATAAAAAAGTCCGGGAAATCTTTCTGGCAAAGAACTTCCGTGATCTCACGGCCTCTGTCTGTACGGAAATTGAAACAGATTACTACGTCGCCATCAATAATTTTAGCTACCGGAACGATATTTCCTGTTTCTGTGGTATTAACAAGAATAATAGGCTTTAAGAACTCATCGGTCACATTATGGTCATAAGAAGATTTAATGGCAGCTAAAGCATCTGTTGTCTGCAGCCCTACTCCATCTACCATGGCATCATAAGCCAGTTTTACGCGCTCCCATCTCTTATCACGGTCCATGGCGTAATATCTTCCGATTACCGTTGCCAGTTTACCTACCGTTGTCGCCATATGATCCTGAAGCTCTTCTATAAATCCAAGCCCTGAATGTGGATCGCAGTCTCTTCCATCTGTAAATGCATGGACAAAAACATTTTCATGCAGTCCGAATTCCTGAGCGGCTGTTAATAAGCCCTTCAGGTGATTAATATGTGAGTGTACTCCTCCATTGGAAACGAGTCCGATGAAGTGTAGTTTTTTATTTTCTCTTTTAGCGTATTCAAAGGCATCCTGAATGATCTGCTGCTGTCCCAGAGTTCCGTTCTCAACGGCCATATTCAGTTTTACAAGATTCTGATAGACCACTCTTCCTGCGCCAAGATTCATGTGTCCTACTTCAGAATTCCCCATCTGTCCCGCAGGAAGTCCTACAGCCAGACCGCTGGCTTCAAGTGTGGTATGTGGATATTTTTGATAACAGCTGTCTATAAATGGAGTGTTTGCTTTGTCTAAGGCAGAAACTTCTGGATTCGTTCCCAGTCCCCATCCGTCAAGGATTGCTAATATTGCTTTTTTTGACATTTCGTATAACTTTTTGTTACACAAATTTACCTAATTTCCGATGAATGGAAGAATTTGAAAGGTTTATTTTGCAAATATCAGCGGAAAACAATACATGCCATGAACCATGAAATATATGATTACGACACATTTTTTATTTCCCACAGATTTGGCTGATGGCTCAGATTTTTAAATTTTATTTGGTTTGAATTATTGTGGTTATTGGTGGAAATTATTTGTAATGCTGCAACTAAGTTTTGTTTTTTAAACTCCGGATTTCGTAGATTTTCACGGATGATGAGATTGTTGATGGGAATGAGCGGTGCTATTTGTGAAAAATTATTTTTGATATTTGTGTTTAAACATTTAATTTTGCTTTATGGATTTACGAGATCAGTTAAAGAACCTTTTTCCTGAACATGAGGAAAAGGATTTTGAGATGCCTAAAGAAGAATTTAAGCAGCATGAACCTTTGGTGTGCAAATTTGAGAAGAAAGGTAGAAACGGTAAGCCTGTAACGATTGTTGAAGGCTGGGAAGGCACTGAAGAAGATTTGAAGAAAATTTCAAAAAAAATAAAAACCACCCTGGGAATAGGCGGTTCAGAGAAAGATGGAACGATCATTATTCAGGGCGATAATCGTGATAAAATAATGGATATCCTTAAAGAAATGGGATATAAAACCAAAAGAGTCGGCGGATAGATCTAGAAGTAGATCTGGGTGTCCGGCATCAGGCTTTTTAACCGTTCAATCTTTGTTTTTTCTATAGGGTTTCCTGTAAGAATAAGGGTTTTAAGCTTTTTCAGCTGCCCGATCTCAGCAGGAATGTCTTTCAGATTATTATTAGCCAGATTCATACTGGTTATATTTTTTAGTCCCTTTATTCCGGGGGATAATTCTGTAATATGATTGTCACTTGCATTCAAAAATTCAAGATTTTTTGCCTTAAACAGATTTTCCGGCAGCTTTACAATAGCATTCTGCTGCAGCTCCAGGTATTTTAAATGCTTAGGAAAAGAAAGGTTTCCCAAGTCGTTGATCTGATTTTCAGACAGGTTTAAAAATTTAAGGTTTTTGATCTTGCCTAAACGGTCAGCAATACTGCTGATCTGATTTCCCTGAAGGTTAATTTCTTCCAAAGCAGGAATTTCCATCAATGCTTCGGGAAAAACATTCAGGTTATTGGCATCAAAATGTACTACCTTTAAGTTTTGAAGCTTTGCAATATTAGGATTAATACTTGTCAGGCTGTTGAGATTCATAGAGAATGTGTTCAGCTTTTTCAGGTTTCCTATTTCATCAGGAATGTACTTGATGCTGTTTTCATTCACATTTAAAATCTCCAGTTCACTTAAAGCAAAGATTTCCTGATCCATTTTTTCAAGCTTATTTCCCATGATATTCAGAAAGAACAGGGAGTTCAGTTTCGAGATTTTCGGAGGAAGATTAAACAATCCTTTTTCCCGGAAACTCATACTGTAAACGGTATTTTTACTGTTTAGAGCCTCATCAATACTCGTAAATGTAGGATATTTTACAGGATCAATCTGTGCCTTTGTGAGACAAAGAGAGCAGACGGAAATCAATAGAACAAGCTTTTTCATAGAGATAAATTTCGGGCGGCGGCTTCGCCGCCGCCCGAAATGAGTATTAATAATTTACTTTTTAACTAATTTCACAGTTTTCTGGAAACCTCCGTCTGCTTCGATATTCAGAACCAAAATACGGGATCCTTCAAGCTGATTCGTAAAGTCAAGATCCAATGATCTGTTGACTCCACTGAACTTCTTCGTATACACGATTTTTCCATCCATGCTGTATGCCGTTACAGAAATGTCTTTCAATCCTTTTGGAGAATTGATTTTAACCATTCCTGAAGTAGGATTCGGAGCTACCTCAACCGTATTTTCTGCATTGTGGGTTTCAACTGTTCCCAATGATCCTGCCGTTCCTAAGTTTTGTTTTAAAGCAATAACAATCGTAGCAGATTTTCCTCTGTAATCAATCGTGTTTCCTGTAGCATCGATATCTGTAGAAATCGTAGAATCCGGATGTTGGATTGAGAAGAAACCGAATTTATGATCAGGTGTAAATGTCAGTCCTGTAGGCTCAGATCCTGCCGGCATTGAAGCGAACAATCTCACTTTAGGATTAGCCTGCGTATGATCCGGAGCAATTACCCAGATGTAATTTTTACCTCCATCCTGAAGAACCCAAAGGTTTCCAAGCTCATCAAACGTCAGGTTATCATTTCCGTCACCCCAAGCTTCACTTTTCATTCCCTGTGGCGTGTTGAAAGAATAAGATGTAGAACCACCTCCTGCAAAAGTTTCAACCTGAGAAGCCGTAGTTCCGTTATCCTGAAGACGGTAGATTTTATCTAATCCTTTTGCTGTAAAATAGATTTTTCCATCCAACGGGCTGATGTCTACATCTTCCACTCCGTTAAATCTTGTTCCTCCTAATGACTGAGCAAGTGCTGTGGTATTATTCTGATCTGCTTTTATTTTATTCGGAACCTGAATCCATGTGGCTGTAGTTCCTACCGGATCTCCAGAAGCGCTTAATCCCTGATCTAATTTTAATACATAAAGATTTCCTGAAGCCAGATTGTTCGGAGTATCCATTACATATTTATAGACCATATGTGTCCCGCCATCTTCTCCGTAATACGCTGTAGTTCCTGCATTATTGACCACAACATTCTCATGGTTCATAATTCCCATCTGCCACAATTTTCCTTTGGATCCGTCCGTATTTTTAGAAGAAACCTGAGCCGTAGCCGGATCGATTTCCACTAACCATCCGTAATCTTTATACCCATCGCTGTTCACATCATTGGAAGTCACAGATTCTTCTGCTGTAACAATTGTTCCCCAAGGCGTAACTCCACCCGAGCAGTTTCTGATCGTCTGAACCAAACTTGGATCTGAGAAGCTTACCGCTCTTGATCTTGTCAGCTGCCAAAGTTTTGTAGAGGCATTATAATTAATTTCAGCCATCGTAACTCCTCCAGGATTCGTTTCGTGGTTTACCGAAAGATATCCGTTGGTGCTGCTTCCTGTTTTAGCAACATAGCCCGTAAAGTCATTCTGACCTCCTACCATTCCACCGCCTTCAGTGTAATTGTCGCCTTCTTTTAAGATAAGCTGGTATTTATGTTCTGCCGGAATAATCAGTTTATTGGTTTGTGCTGTAGGAACTATAGACGTAAAACAGCTGATATGCGTTCCTGTACATGCCGGAGGAGGCGTCACTGTAGTCGTTGTTTTTAAATAAGCATCAATTCTAAGATCTGAGCTGGTTCCTGTTCTGTTGTGAAGTTCTACGGAAATTCTGTTGGTTCCGTTTACAAATTTAGATTTCGGAATAGAGAAAATATTATAAACGCTCTCCGCTGCTCCATCAATTGTTGTAACGGAAGGCGTATTGAAAGCAATAGTCCCTGCAGGCATATTATCTCTCACCACCTCAACTCCATTCAGATAAACAACGATTCCGTCATCTCTCATCACTCCCAGTTCCATATTATCTGAAAGGGTTGACAAATCCACTGTAAAATCTTTAGCAAAATAAGCTGCTGTAAGACCTGAGCTGATGGTGGTGGTCACGGGATCCCCATATCCTAAAGGTCCGTTTCCTGTGGTCCATGCAGAGATATCAAAAGTCTGGTCTTTCCATAGATCTGCCAGAGCCTGATTGTTATCTTTATAGCTCCAGGAAGAGTTTTTGTTGAATAAAAAAGTCTGCGCCTGTAAGCTAAAGCCGGCAACCATTGCCAACGCCGCAATTGTAAGTAATTTTTTCTTCATTTCTTATTGATTTATTAGACTCTGCAAAACTATTTTTTTAGCGCGGCACCTCTGTTAATAGGACTTTAAATATAGATCGGGGAATATTAATTAATCTGGAACCTAATGTTAAGGGGATTAAATAATTGTTAAATAACGCCTTTGAGTTGGAGCGTCAGAGAGTTTGAGGACTGCAAAAGTTTTTATAAATTAGGATAAAGATTATTTGACTGGAAGTATTAAATCTATGACACAGTTTATATTTATCGTTAAAACCCTATCCATTATTGACATTCATACTCTTTATTACTAATCTACTCTAAAACTCTCCGACACTCAAACTCTCAAACATCACTTAGCTTTGCTAATATCCGTCAGAGCATTCAGGAATGCAATGACTTGTTTAATTTCCGTTTTGGTAAGTTCAAGTTTATCCGGTGGCAGTGTTTGGTTTTTCATTTTTAAACCAAGCCCTTCTCCTCCGCCTTCATTGTAGAAATCCATTACCTCTTCCAGTGTATTGAAAGCGCCATTGTGGAAATAAGGTTTTGTAAGCGCTATATTTCTTACGGTAACTGTTTTGAAAGAATAATCGTAGATCCATGATTTTTCCTTTTTCACGGGGCTGTTTCCTCTTCCCAGATCGGGATCCAGTTCAATGGGAAGCTGGTTGATCGGTTTTGTGGTTATGCCTAAAACTTCAGATTCGTTTTCGTTAAAGAACGGAGGTACAAGACCGGAAAAATGCGGAGCAAAGTGACATGTAGCGCAATTGGCTTTTCCCATAAACAGGTTGTAGCCTTTTTTCACATCATCAGAAACGTCTTTTTCATTTCGCATAAAACGGTCAAAATCACTGTCAAAAGAATACAGGGAAGCAGCGTAGGAACTTAATGCTTTAGAAAAGTTTTCTTTATTTATTTTACCATCTTTAAAGGCTGAGCGAAAAGCTTTTTTGTACTCAGGTTTTGTTTTCAATTTTTTAATAATGTCTTCGTAGCTGGTATTGAATTCATCATCGTTGTATATCACGTGTTCTGCCTGTTGTTCCAGGTAAAATGCACGAAGGTCGTAGAAAAATCTTTTCGCAAAAACGGCATTATACAGAGACGGAGAATTTCTTAACACCGTTTTCCCTTCCACATTGCTCGGTGATTTAGCTTTAAGATCTGTAAAAGCATTTTCCTGCAGATGACACGCTGCACAACTCATTTTACCGTTTTGGCTTAAATTCTGATCATAGAAAATTGTTTTCCCTAAGCTGCGGAGGTCTGCATTATCTTCTGAAGACTGCAGCAATGTGTAGAAATACGGATTCAGGAAATCGCTGCTGAAAAGATTTTTACTCTTTACATTCCAGCCTGAAAATTCTTTGAGATCATCCGCTCTTCCGTCCCATTTTCCAAATTCTTCATAAAGCGGCTGAATATATTTTTTGTAAAATTCAATCCGGTCAAAAGTTTCAAAATCTTTGTTCGCTGACAGATAATTAATTCCTTCGGTCAGAATCTGATTGGCTTTCTGAACATCATAATTTTTAAAATAAGCATCGTCGTTGATGTATTTTTTAATTCCTGTCAGGGCATGGCTGGCTTCTTCAGAAATATTCAGGGAACCAGGCGTATCAAAACCTGTCACACCAAGAGTATAAATTCTGATCAGTTCAATCCTCAATGGTAATGTCTTATTGTTACCACGGCTTAAACCGTTCTTTACGGTGCTCAGATAAAAGCTGGAATAGGAGTTGTACAGAAAATCTGTAATGGTTTTTATCTTTTCTTTTTCGTCTCCGGCTTCATCGGAAAAGATCAGTTCATCCAGTACCTGAAGTCCTTCCGGTGGTAATGTATACGCTGAAGTACCCGCAGCTTCTATATGAAAAAGCGGTGCGGCATTAAGGTGTATTTTTGTGAATTCGGGATAATGATAAGCGATATAAAATTCCACTTCTTTAAATGAATTCCTTGTAGCGCTTAAAGAATTCCGGAGCTCTTCAATAGAAATCTGGTCATCAGAGAATTTGTATACATCTGATTTCAGCCGGTCAAGTCTGTTTTTAAAATCCGACAGACCTTTATTGACAAAGGTATTTTCATTTTCTTCTCCCTTATCAATCGGGTTAAAAGACATGACAGCAAAACCTATCAACACAATCACAGCTAGCAGCGGATACAATCTCATGAATTTTTAGCGGCAAAAGTACCGTTCCGATGTTATGACAAGTTTAACGCTAGATTAAAAAATGTTTACGTTTTACCACAAGGACTGAAAAAATAAAGCGCTTTTAAACATAAATTTCACGAATAAGTTCACAAATAACACGACTATAATTAAGAAATAAATTTGTGTGATCAGCGTAATCTGCCTCGCAGATGAAATTATATGTGTACAATATTCACTTCATCGAATCCATTTCTTTGCGTGAAAATATATCATGTTTTTTTTACGCAAAGATTATTTTAAAAAGTGCTTAGTTTTGAGGAAGGCAAAGAGTGCGACTGCGTTCCTGATGAAGCTATATGGATAAGAAGGTCACTTCGTAGAATTAATGAAATTGATCCTGCCTTTGCAGCCTTAAAATTTCACATTATAAAAATCAAACTTTGCGTAAAAAAAATCTCAAGCTCACGTTTTGAAATTAATCTAGTATAGGGATGTATAAAAGCAGTTCCTGATTTGAATGCCAAAACTTACATTCCGAAATGTCATGAGCTGCTAAAATCTAAAAAAAATGTTTTATCCCGAATTCAGGTTAATTTACAATTTGACAAAGCTATTTTAAAAGCGTAAAAATCTACAAACAGCAGTTTCTTATAGAAATATTTTTATTAATTTTAAACCCCGAAATCAAAATTCATTATACTTAAGGACGGATGACTTCTTCAAGCCGGTTTAAAAAATGATGACGAAAGATATTGGGCGAGGATTTTTTTTAACATCATTTCAGCACATTAAAACAAAATATTATTATGAAAACAAAATTACTATTCGCTGTTGCGGCGAGTTTCCTTTCAGTTCTTTCATTTTCACAGAAAAAGAAAAACAAAGAAATGGCGGTTTATGCAGAGAAGAAAGGTAACGATTATTACCTGATACGTCTGCAAGAAGACAAACCCGTACCTAATGTTTATGTGTATTCAAACGGGGTAACAAAACCTTATAAAAATTACACGGACCTTAAGGATATTGTGATGGATTTTCCTGGAATGATGACTTCCAACAATTCTACTAAAGAAGAAATGGTTTCTGTTATGAAAAAGGGAGATAAGTTCTACGAAATCACCACGCAGCGAAAAGATCCGAAAAACTTCGAGAAAACCATTATCACTGTTTATGAAATATTCCAGGGACAGAAAAGAATCGTAGAGGAATATGACACGATCTATGACCTGGCCGGATCACCTTACAAAGACGCTATTTTCATCGATTAAAAAAACAAAAAATTATATTATTATGCTAAACAAACTTGCTGCCTCAGAACTGGTTCTGAATGATGACGGAAGTGTATACCACTTAAATCTTTTGCCTGAAGATATTGCTGATAAGATCATCCTTGTGGGAGATCCGGACAGAGTAGCGAAAGTTTCAAAGTATTTTGACAAAGTAGAGATCAAAAAAAATAAAAGAGAATTCTATACCCACACCGGAACGTTGCGTGGAGAAAGAATTACCGTAATGTCTACCGGTATCGGAACTGAAAACATCGATATCGTGATGAATGAGCTTGATGCTTTGGTGAATATTGATCTTCAGAACAAAGAATTCAAAACTGAGCACAAAGCCCTTGAGCTTTTCCGTATGGGAACGTGTGGAAGTGTAAATCCGGATGTACAGGTAGATAATATGCTGGTAACACAAAATGTGGTAGGTCTTGACGGCCTGATGCATTTCTATCAGGATTACAGCTTTGAGAACGAATTTTCGAAAAACTTTGTGGAGAAATTCCCGTATGAAAAAATCAAACCAATGCTTTATTTCTCAGACTGGGCAGAGGAAATGGGGGAATATTACAAAGATGCCAAATACCACGGTAACACGGCTACTTTCCCGGGATTCTATGCTCCACAGGGAAGACAGCTTCGTTTAAAGGCACTTGACGACAAGTTCTTAGAAACATTAAATGATCTTGGGGTAACCAACTTTGAAATGGAAACCTCAGCGATCTATGCCCTTTCAAAGTTATTAGGCCACAAAGCGATTACCGTGAATAATGTTATTGCCAACAGAAGACGTGGAGAATTCTCTGCGGATCACCATGCTTCTGAGAAAAACCTTATTGATTGGGTATTGGAAAGAATTATTAAATAAAAATATTTCAGATCATAAGACCTGAATTCAAACCTTATAGGTTTTAAAAACCTATAAGGTTTAATTTAAAAGATTATTTTGGTATAAAATTGATGTTAATGAATCCTCTGCTGATCATCATCCTTGAGAAAACATTATTGATTTGTACTGGAAAGATTATTACGTAAAATGCCTCAGCAAATTCTTTGTATCATAACTCCACAGGAGATTAACCTCCATAAAACTATTGTTCATTTTAAAATAAATGAACTTACTTTCATACCTGTTGATTTTTCACTTATTGACAGATTCATTAAAGACTCTCAAGACTTTACATTTCTGAAGGATTATTTTAAACACATAAAACTTCAGGAAAATTTTAAAGAAGCTGTCTTTGATGAAGACGATGAACCAGAGGCTCATTTGATGAAGTTAATTGAAGATTACAGGATTGATCATTTTATCATTGAAGACTATTATGAATGGGAATATGCCCCTTTTGAATCATTGTTTGAAAAAGGATACCTGAGATCTTTTGAATATACTTTTTTGTATGTAAAGAATGGTGAAATTATTTCAACGGATTCTTCACTGTTTGACGATGAAAATCCACAAATTAAATATGCTAATGCTCAAAAGTACCGAAAAGAACTGGGTCTTGACTTCGATTGGCTATCTCAGGAGAAATTTTACTCTTACGATTGCTCAAAAAAAGAATATTTAAAATAATATCATGGGCCAGGACATTACATGCCTAATAACGGATAAAGATATTAAGCTGAACAACAATGTGGTTCACTTTAAAGTGCGTGGCTTTACTTTTATTCCATTCAATATCTGCTGTGATCTTGGATTGGGTGAAGCAAAAGATTTTGAATTCTTAAGTGATTATATCCTGCACTTAGAATCTAAGGATAATTTTGAAAATTACACCTATGACCGGGATAATGATCATTGTGATCTGGATATTTTCAAAATGATAAAAGACCATCATATTGAAAATTTTATTATCGAGCATCATTCTGAGTGGGCAGATATTCCGGCTGATTATTATTTCATGCACGTAACAGACGGCAGAATCATCAAAAACAGTATCGTATTTGATGAAAGTGAACGATCAAAAAACAACAAAGCGAATGTTCCGGAATCCAAGAGAAAATTTGGGCTCAATTTTGACTGGCTGGCCAATACTGATTTATTTTATTCTTATTTTCATGCTAACAGGATGTATTCTATTCAGCAGACCAAATAAAACTTCACTATTGATAAGTCTTAATGAAAAGCTCTCGGATCAGGATGTTTAAACACAAAATCCAGTTCTGAGATCAGTTTTAAAGACGAAATGATTTTCCCTTCACTTATTACTTCTTCAGCTGGTGGCAGATTTTTCTGAGCATTGATCACCTGAGCTTTTGAAGGATGTTGTGGTGCTGCCACATTGTACAGTTTTCCTTCTGAACCTTTTTCAATCATGACTTCAATCACATTACAGATATCTTCGTAGTGGATATGATTTACCGGAGCTTCCAGGTTTGAAATCGTATAGTTTTTTAAAAGTCGGTTATCTCCCATCAATCCAGCCAATCTCAAAATATTAACCTGCGGATAAGTACTTTTAATCATTCTCTCTCCCTGAACCTGATCTGAAGAAAGACTTTCCTCTGCATACTCACCCGAAACATCAGGATATACTCCCGTAGAGCTCATCACAAACATCTGTCCGTGAAAATTACCGACAAATGACAGGAGATGTTGAATTCTGTTATATAAAGAACTCGCACAGCAGCTTTTTCCGGAAAGCGGAATCGTGATGATCACGACATCCATATCTTTAATAGCATTCCACTGTGAGATTTTTTCCTCCAGTTGAAAATCAGGGAAACTGGCGAGAGTGGCGTTAAATCCCTTGGAAGACAGCTCAGCAACTTTATCACTTGTTGTTGCCGTTGTATACATCTGATATTTGCCCGCCATTGAATCAGCAATTTTGGAGCCCAGCCAACCAAAGCCTATAATTCCTATTTTCTTCATAAATTTCAAGAGTCTGCATTAATGATCTAAACCTTTCTTCCATGCTTAAGGGAGAAACCGGAATAGACATTCAACAAAATTAAATCAATTTATGGAGTTGGCAATTTTTTCTTCTCCTTGTATTTAAAAGGTTGTGACCAGATTAATGAAAAATGAATGCTATCACTCTTATTAACTATAAAAACCGATGCCTATAACACCGGTTTATTATTTCATTCTGAATTAACAGTTTGACTTTAAGAATTCCTTTCCAATCACTGAGTATTTTCTCCAAGTGCTTTATAAAGCTGAATGAAGGATGTATTGAGATCACCCTGCAATTCTGCAGTCTGCAATTCATTTTGCAGCAGGTTTTGCTGTACGGTTAACACTTCAAAATATAACGCAGATCCGTTGGTGAATAAAAGCTGGGCGTTTTTTAAAGACTGTTGAAGCACTTTATTTTCTTCATCCAGTACTTTCTGCTTTTCCCTGATTTGCTCTATTTTAACAAGTGCGTCTGAAACCTGATTAACAGCAATGAGATAGGCGTTTTTGAAATCTAAAATTTTCTGTTCAATATTAATTTTCTTTACATTAACTGCCGTCTTGTTACGACGCTGATTAAATAAAGGCTGTGCAAGCTGACCTACAAACTGAGACAGAAAAGAAGCCGGATTGAACCAGTCACTTACTCGCATACTATTCAATCCCTGATTTGCAGTAATGTTAAATGAGGGATAAAGATTGGTTTTAGCAATTCCAAGTTCAGCGTATGCGATCTCCACTTCATATTCCTTGCCTTTCAGATCCGGCCGTCTGGACAGCAGGTCTGCAGGAACTCCCAATACAACAGACTGACGATCAATGATATCTTTTTTAGAAATAAATTCCAGCGGTTTGGGATTCTTTCCCATTAAACGGCTGAGAAAGTTTTCATGGATCTGAACAGCACTTATCAGATCCGGAATCTGAGCCGCTACAAAATGAGACTGTCTTTCAGATTGCTGTACAGCCAGTTTGGTTACGTTTCCATTCAGGTACTGCACATTCATCATTCTGGCTATATTTTGACTGAGCTGCAGATTATTTCGGGTAATGAGCAGTTGGTTATTCAGCATCTGAATATAGCTGTAAGTCTGTGCTGCGGAAGCCACCAGCTGAGTCTGCAGTTCCTTCAGTTGCATTTCAGATTTTAACCTGTTGTATAACGCAATCTGCTTTTTGTTTTTAGTCTTTCCATACAGATCCACTTCCCATCCTACATTAACCGTTGCAGCATAATCTTCGATCTTTCCGGAACCTAGCACTGTATGCAGCTGGGTTCCGTTTTTTCCGTACAGACCGTTATCTGAAAAGTAATCAAGCTTCCCGCCTAGAAGTACATTTACATTAGGCAGTCCTGCAAAATTAGCCTCTTTCTGGTATTCTTTATAAATGTTCAGGGACTGACGGGCCATATTCAAATCCAGATTATTAGCCAATACTTCCTTGATCACATAACGTAACGAATCATCTGTAAAGAAATTTTCCCATGCTTTCGGAGCAGTTCCTTTTTCCTTGCCGGCAGCATTTTCCTGAAGTGTATTTTTATAACTTCCCTCAAGGTCAAGTCTTTTCTTGTAATCCTCCTTCGTTACAGCACAGGAGGTCACCATAAGCGAGACAGAAATCAGGAGAACAATGTAAATAGAGGCTATTTTATTCATGATCTGTTGAAATTTGAGTTTTATCAATATGTTTTAAACCAAATAATTTTTCATGGAGATACTGGAATATGACAAACAGTACCGGAATAATAAATATCCCCAGCATCACACCGATAAACATTCCCCCAATCGTACTTGATGCAATGGAAAGATTCCCCTGTTTGGTTGCTCCACCCGAAAATAACAGTGGAAGCAGTCCTGCAATGAAAGCAAAAGAAGTCATCAGGATAGGACGTAGTCTGGATGCCGCTCCCTGCATGGCAGCTTCTACCAAAGAACACCCCGAATGTCTCCGCTGAAGAGCAAACTCTACAATAAGGATTGCATTTTTCGCCAAAAGACCTATCAGCATAATCATTCCTATCTGAACATAGATATTATTGCTTACCTGCATGATATTGATGAAACCAAAAACGCCTAAAATCCCCGGAGGAAGTGAAAGAATAACTGAAAAAGGAAGAATGTAACTCTCGTACTGCGCTGCCAAAAGAAAATAAACAAAAACAATACAAAGGATAAATACGACCACGGTTTGATTACCTGATTCGCTCTCTTCTTTAGCCATACCAATATATTCATGGGTAAATCCGGACGGAAGTTTCTCTGCCACTTCATTGATGGCATTCATTGCATCCCCTGAAGAATATCCTTTTGCTGCCTGAACATTCAGATTAATGGAGGTAGCCTGATTCAAATGGGTCACCTGTTCCGGACCGAAAACCTGCCGCAGGCTAATGATTGACTGCAAAGGTACCATCTCGCCGGATGCATTCTTTGCAAATACTTCTTTCAATGATTTTTCATCCTGACGGAAATTAGATTCCGCCTGAACTACCACACGGTAATATTTACCAAAGCGGTTGAAATCCGAAGTGAAAGTTCCACCGAAATAAGCCTGCATCGTTTCCATGACATCTTTTACCTCAACACCCAACTGCTTAGCTTTTACAGCATCCACGTCAAGCATGTATTGCGGGAATTTAGCATTATAGGAAGTAAATGCAGATGCAATTTCTTTTCGTTGTCCAAGGGTTTTTAAAAAATCATCAGTGATAGTAGCAAATTTCTGAATGTCTCCTCCCGTATTATCTTTAAGCACTACATCCAGTGCATCCACGTTTCCAAAACCGGGAACGGTAGGCATAGAAAAAGTAAGCGATTTCCCTTCCGGCAACTGATCAAAATGATAGCGTATGGAATCCATGATCACATTGATATCATGATTCACCTTCCTGTCTTTCGGCTGTTTCAGGATCGAATATGATGCAGCATAGGAAGGAGAAGCAGTCCCGGCCAAAAGATTGTTCCCGTTAACCATTGCATTGTAATACATTCCATCTATTTTGCCGAGTTTCCCACTAAGCTGGGAAGTTACTTCCTTCGTCCGCTCCAGTGAAGTTCCAGGCGTAAGGCTGAATGCAGTCATTACCAGACTTTGATCTTCTGTCGGAATAAATGCTTTCGGAGTATTTTTTGCCAGAAAAACAGCAGCTCCACTCACGACAACCAGACCGGCTATAGCAAACCATTTTCGTTTAATCAGAAAATAAATGGCTTTCTTGTATTTTTTGGTGGCAGCATCAAAACCTATATTGAAAAGGTAAAAAAACTTCTGGAGACCTTTCTTATTTTCATCAGGATTATGATAATGCTCTTTTAAAAGAAGTGCACAGAGCGCAGGACTAAGTGTTAAGGCATTAACTGCTGACAGCGCGATCGCAATAGCCAGAGTAAAGGCAAACTGTTTGTAAAATACTCCCACGGGTCCTTCTATAAGTCCAATCGGAAGAAATACGGCAGCCATAATCAAGGTAATGGACAATATGGGTCCTGTAATTTCTCCCATCGCGGAAATCGTTGCTGTTTTCGCATTTTGATTTTTGCCATGTAGCTTACTGTGGACTGCTTCCACCACTACAATTGCGTCGTCTACTACGATACCAATAGCCAGAACCATAGCAAACAGGGTGAGAAGGTTGATGGTAAACCCAAAAATGCTCATGAAGAAAAATGTCCCAATAATAGAAACCGGAACGGCAATAGCGGGGATTAAAGTGGACCGGAAATCCTGAAGGAAAATAAAAACCACCAGAAAAACCAGAATGAAGGCCTCAATCAAAGTACTCTGCACCTGACTGATGGACGCATCCAAAAATTTCTTGGTACTGTAAGCAATATAATATTTAATCCCGTCAGGAAAGTCTTTCTCTGCTTTTTCCATGAATTTGAGGATTTCTTTCTGGATTTCGTTGGCATTCGATCCGGGCGTCTGAAAAATAGCGACTCCCGTGCCCGGATTTCCGCTGAGTGTTTGTGCTGTTGCATAAGCATGATCCAGGGAGCCCAGTTCCACTTTAGCCACATCGCCCAGCCGCAATACTGTTCCATCACTATTCGCCCGTATCACAATATCTTTATACTGCTGAACATCATTAAATTTCCCCTCGTATTTGATACTGTATTCAAAGGAAAGGTCGCTTCCTTCTCCAAATTTACCGGGAGCCGCTTCTATATTCTGATTATCGATAGCTGCCAGTACTTCTTTGGCATCCATATTGGCGTTCGCCATTTTACCGGGATCCAGCCAGATACGCATTGCATAGTCTTTGCTTCCGAAAACCTGAGCCTTACCTACTCCGGGAATTCTCTGGATATAAGGAACAATATTGATGAGATCATAATTATTCAGGAAGGTAGCATCATACTTCGGATTGGTACTCTCAAAGTCAATGATCATGATCATACTGTTATTCTGCTTAGCCGTACTGATCCCGTTATTGATCACCTCTTTGGGTAGCTGGCTGGTCACCTGAGCTACTCTGTTTTGTACGTTTACAGCAGCTTCATCGGGATCCGTCCCCAACTTAAAGAAAACAGTAATATTTAAATTTCCATCGTTGGATGAGGATGAGGTCATATACATCATGTTCTCTACCCCATTAATAGCCTGTTCCAATGGTGTAGCCACAGACCGGGCTACCGTTTCAGAATTCGCTCCGGGATATCTTGCACTTACTACTACGGATGGCGGTGCAATCTCCGGAAAGGTTTCCATGGGAAGTCTGATCATGGCCAGCACTCCCAGAATAACCATAAGAAATGCAATCACCGTTGCTGTGACCGGTCTTTTAATTATATTTTTTAACATTGTTTATTCATTTACTGGATTAATACGCTGCCCTTCTTTCAATCGGTCTGCCCCTTTGGAAACAATCCTGTCGCCGACATTCAGTCCACCTGAAACCAAATAATGGTGAGTATCCTTATCTACAATCTGTATAGGTGCTAAATGTACCGTCCGGTCTTTTCCCATAAGATACAGCATGGTCTTATCCTGAATCTTGAAAGTGGCCGATTGCGGAACTTTGATAATGTTCTGATAATTTTTAGGAATGATCACACGGCCTGTATTTCCTGAACGAAGCAGGCTGCCGGGATTTTTGAAGGTTGCTCTGAAAGAGATGGAAGCCGTCTGCCTGTCAAACTGGCCCAGTATCAGATCTATTTTTCCGGTTTCGGGAAATAAGGAATGATCAGGAAGTTCAAGCTTTACAGGTGGGATTTCTTTTATTTTGTCCTCAATACTTGCCCCGTTATAGCGTTTCTTAAAACGGAGAAAATCCGCCTCACTCATCGAAAAATAAACATGAACATCCGAGACATCGGATAAAACAGTCAGCGGCTCAGTTTCGCTTCCACCTACCAAAGCGCCTTTTTTGTAGGGCAGCCGTCCTATATAACCATTTACGGGTGCTGTGATACGGGTAAAGCCTCTGTTAACAGACGCCAGTTTCTCATTAGCCTCTGCTTTTCTTACAGCTGCTTTGGCATAATCCAGTTCCTGCTTTACTGTTTTCAGCTGAACTTCAGAAAGTACGTTTGCCTCTTCCAGCCGTGCAATACGGTCATATTCTATCTGCGCTTTTTTTAAAGCAGACTGCGACATTTCTTTGGAAGCGACCGCAGACTGAAAAGTTTCCTGATACGTTTTTTCCTGGATCATAAAAAGCAACTGCCCTTTTTTCACATACGCCCCTTCATCCACCAAAATACGGTCGAGGTAACCTAAGACCTGAGGTCTTACCTCCACATTATTAACGCCAGATACGACTCCGGGAAAATGCTCTTCGGTCTGATAGTCTTCCTTACGGATCTGAACGGTCGGGATAGAAGGTATTCCTTCCTTACCTTTTTCCTCTTTCTGAGCACAGGCAGACACCATGAATGAAAGCATCAATATACCTCCGAGAGAATTCTTATGTGTACCACAAAAATGTTTAATTATACCCATTACAACTGTTTTAATTTTTAACAGGGCAAAATTAGCACACCTTTATCTATAAAATAAATAGGTTAAATTATACTTATATATAAATAAATTTATACATTTGAACCATGGTAAATCTGGAATGGTACAGAACATTTAAGGCAATCTATGAAACAGGAACCCTGACACAGGCTTCCAAAATACTCTTGATCTCGCAGCCTAACGTCAGCCAACACCTTTCATTTCTGGAAGCGCATATCGGTAAAAAACTTTTTGAAAGAAAACCAAGGCGAATGGTTCCTACAGATTATGGAAAACTATTCTACACCCAATTGATAGGCCCTCTGGAAGGACTGGAACGTCTGGAATCTGAATTCCGGTATACGCGGGATTCGGATATTCCTCTTACGTGTATAGGGGTTTCCCAGGATTACTACAATATTAAACTGGTATCTAAAGTTGCATCAGCACCGGCTAATCTGGTTTTTGAATTTGATGATTTGCCTGTTTTGAGAGATAATCTTATGCAGGGCAACCTCAATTTTCTGATCAGTGATTATTGTGGTCATGAAAAAAATATCTGCTATGAGGAAATTCTCACCACAGAAGAAATTCTGGTTGCGAGTTCTACAGTGGACACAAGCACGCTTGAACATACATCTTCTGCTTCAGAACATGAAATTGAACAATGGCTCCTAAAACAAAACTGGTATGCTTACAGCAGTGATTTGGTTCTCATCAAAAATTTCTGGCAGGAAAACTTTAAAAAACGGCCTAATATCAAGCCCAACCTTATTATTCCGGACTTTCATGCATTGATCAATACACTGGCTGTAGGGAATGGTCTGGGTATCGTACCGGATTATATTGCCGATGAGCACCTTCGCCAAAACAAAGTAAAACAGATTTGTAAAAATTTAAAAAATACGTCCAGTAAATTGTACCTGGCTTACAATAAAAATGTAGTTACTTCGGAACAGATTGAGATGATTCAGGAGATTTTGGGCTAGAGTGTTAGAGTGTTAGAGTGTTAGAGTGTTAGAGTGTTAGAGTGTTAGAGTGTTAGAGTGTTAGAGTGTTAGAGTGTTAGCAAAAGTAAAAGCTTTCTTTCATTCCATTGACCATTCACTTGCAAAGCAACATTCACAATTGACCTATCTAAGGTCTAAAACTCATTAATCATCACATAAAAATGCCCTGAGTATAAGCTTTCCGTATTTCCTGAAATATTGGTCAGATTGATGATTACACTTGAAGTAGAGGTCATTCTGGGATTTGAAATTGAGAAAGAAGTATTACCCGCAAAATCAGCTGCAGGAGAAACGACAATCGCTGCTCTTGTAGAACCAGGCTGTACATTGGAAGGAATCGCAATTTCAAGGGTTACAGATTTTCCCGGAGCTAAGTTATTGACAGAAACCGATGGCCACGCTTCAAAACTGATCTGATTTTTCTGTACACTCCCCTTTTCACCCAATTTGTACTGTCCGTTCACATCTAATTTGACTGAAGTATTCGGTATTCCAGTACCGATTCCAACATTAGCATTACTGTTTCCGATAATAATGGCATTAGCCTGTGAAGTGGCAGCTCCAAAACCTATAGCTGTAGAAAACTGTCCCAAAGCATTGGCTCCTGATCCTACTGCTGTAGAATTCTGGTTGTTGGTAATCGTATTGTATCCCACCGCCGTTTCGCTGTTGGAATTTGTTTTTGCATTGTACCCTACCGCTGTCGACTGAAAACCGGATGCCGTGGAGTTTTTCCCTAAAGCTGTCGCATCGTTGATGGTTGTTTTGGCATTAAAGCCCACTGCAATCGATTGAAAACCTGATGCATCGGCATAATTCCCTAATGCTGTAGCCTCATTTACGGTTACTTTAGCATTAAAGCCCACCGCTGTTGACTGATATCCTGAAATTTTAGAATTGGCTCCTAATGCTACAGATTCATTTGCTGTAACGGAAGTATTGGTTCCGATGGCAATTCCCTGATAAGCGCTGCTGGAATTCCCCAGTGCAATACCGTTTTGTGCCGCATTGGCTGCAGTCCCGAAACTTATTGAATTGTTAACCCCAAGTCTTCCTACTGCTGTAGAATTCACTTTAAAGACCAGGTCATCTGAGGTATTGGTTCCTAAAGAAAGATTCGTATTCACGCCGCCGGAGTTCCCACTGTTGGTTGCCGAGTTATTCCATACGGATAATGGAGTCACACCGCCGCTGGTTCCGTTTCCGGCATTTGCAGAAATCATGTTCCATCTGGATTTGCTCCAATAATAAAACCCGGTATCTGCTAAGGTTCCCGATCCGTTGTTCCAGACGATCAATCCTTCAGCAGGATTCTGAATCGTAGTCTGATCTGTAGATGATGCAAGGGCAATACTTGGAAGCAACATTCCTTTATTCTTTGAATTGATCTGTAGCATGGCTGAAGGGTCTGGATTAGGAGTTCCAATCCCCACCTGTGCGTGATTTAAAATCGTAAAGAATGAAAAAAGAGAAATGAGCTGAAGTTTAAATTTGTTTTGCATCACCGGTAATACTGATCGTTTATTTTTCGAGGGCGCAAATATACAAATTTTTAATAAAATGCCATATTTTTTATTAAATCAATAATAAATACACTTGTTAGTGAGTAAACCATCCTTTAATCACTTTTAAATGAAACATTTCCCCGTATTAACCTAACATCAATTCCCTCCTTATGGCCAATGAATAGCTTTTAACATTTTAATTTCAAGACATTTAATTATATTATTTACAAAAAATATCACTAAAAATTGAATAAAACAGAATTTTTTACTTTCTGATGAAACAGCTTTCTATATGATCGTTGACCATTCCGGTTGCCTGCATATGTGCATAAACCACGGTAGATCCCATAAATTTAAAACCTCTTTTTTTCAGATCTTTTGCCAGAGTGTCTGAAATTTCTGTAGTAGCCGGAACATCGGATAAAGCGTGGGGTTGATGATCCGTTGGCTTTCCTCCAACAAAATCCCAGATGTACACCGAAAAACTTCCAAATTCTTTCTGTACTTCCTGAAATTTCTGTGAATTGGTTACTGTAGCCTTTATTTTAAGCCGGTTCCTTATAATTCCAGGGTCGTTCATAAGCTCTTCGATTTTCTCTTCATTATAAAGAGCAATTTTCTTATAATCAAAATCATCAAAAGCTTTTCTGAAATTTTCTCTTTTAGAAAGAATCGTATACCAGCTCAATCCTGCCTGAAAACTTTCAAGCACAAGAAACTCAAAAATGGTGGGGTCGTCATATACAGGTCTTCCCCACTCTTCATCGTGGTATTTCCGGTAAAGGTCATCTTTCTCACACCATTGACAACGTATTTTTTCCATGGCATTCCATTTTTAATTAAAGTTAGTGCTGATTTAGAAAAGTATAACAAAATATTAAGAAAAGTTTAACAGTGGCTCCGGTTTTTAGGAATGGTTCTTGTTTAATTACTGGTACACAACAATAAAATATTACATATTATGAACAATTCAGAATACAACAAAGCGGAAGATGCAGTAAACAACACAGAAAATTCTTTAAAGAATGCAGCAGACAATGCAAAGTGGAAAATTGAAGATCTGGCGGATAAAGCAAAGGATTATATCAATGAAAAAAGAAATAATGATCAGGAAGCGACTCAGGAAGATTGGCTAGACAAAGTGAAAAACAACTTTTCAGATACATGGGATGATATTAAAGATAAAGCCAATGATGCCTGGGAAAAAACCAAAGATGCAGCAGAAGATGTAAAAGCAGAATGGAATAAGAAAACCAATTAGAATTTCAGTCATATAAATATTTTCAAAAAAATGGAGTCTTAAATCAATAAGGCTCCATTTTTATTATGTCGCAAACACAAATTATTGCTACATTTGTATTTAAATAAACATTAAAAAATTATGTCATACGGTCTACTTAAAGGCAAAAAGGGAATTATTTTTGGAGCCCTTAATGAGCAATCTATCGCGTGGAAAGTTGCAGAAAGATGTCATGAAGAAGGTGCTGAATTTATCCTATCCAATGCTCCGATTGCTTTGAGAATGGGAGAACTTAATGGTTTAGCAGAAAAAACAGGTTCTGAAGTGATAGGTGCAGATGCTACTTCTGTGGAAGATCTTGAAAAACTTTTTGATGCTGCTATTGCAAAATATGGTAAAATAGATTTTATCCTTCATTCTATAGGCATGTCCGTAAATGTAAGAAAAGGAAAGCATTATACTGAAATGAACTATGACTGGTTGGAAAAAGGCTGGGATATTTCTGCTGTTTCTTTCCATAAAGTAATGCGAGTGGCCTGGGAAAAAGACTGCATGAATGAGTGGGGAAGCATCCTTGCCCTTACTTATATTGCTGCACAAAGAACATTCCCGGATTATAATGATATGGCAGACAACAAAGCTTATCTGGAAAGCATCACAAGATCTTTCGGAAATTATTGGGGAGCAAGAAAAGTACGTGTGAATACAATTTCACAATCTCCTACACCTACTACAGCAGGAAGCGGAGTGAAAGGCTTCGGTGGTTTCTTAGGGTATGCAGACGATATGTCTCCTCTGGGAAATGCTACAGCGCTTGACTGTGCGAACTACTGTGTAAGCATGTTCTCTGATCTCACTACAAAAGTTACCATGCAGAATTTATTCCACGATGGGGGCTTCAGTAATACAGGGGTTTCTCAGAAAGTTGTTGATAAATATGACGCTGAAAGTAAATAATTAATCTGATTGATTATACCAAAAATAAACCGGCGGCCTCAAAGAGGCCGCCGGTTCTGTTTAAAATAATGTTAATATGAAGAAGTTTTTTATTTTTCTGCTTGTTCTTTTATCTTGAAACAAAATGAACCAAAAGTTCAAGGCTGGAATCTTCCGCTAAAAATTAAAACTTGCTCCTAAAATACCCAAACTCATGCGGATTCTTCACTACTGCTTCGGTTCAAAATTTCGCCCGCACTCAAACAGCGGGAATTTTTTAACGGATCAAATTTTAATTTTTTGAACGCTACAGCTTCCTAGGCCAGTGTGACAGAGCAAAAACTCACTGACAGTTCCGTAATATTTAACAGCATCCAGCCTTTTAAATCTATAATATAACCGTTTGGATAGAATGTGCCGGTGCCGATAATTTGGCAGACATTCCTTCGATCCAAAGGTTGGTTTCAATATCATTTTCAGAATCATTCATAATCACGGTGACTAACTGGCCGTTTTCATTCATGAACGTTGTAGACGTAAGGGCAGCTCTGTTTGATGAACTTCCGATTCTCTGAGCGTTGGGTTTAATATACTTTGATACGTGACCTACATAGTAATATTCATAAGTATAATGCACTTCTCCCGTTTTTGTATCTGCAATAATCGGTGCAAAACAGAAGTTCCCTACATGGTTGGGTCCTCCGGTTTCATCCAGCAGTATATTCCAGTCGGTCCATAAAGCGGTTCCTTTGTTAAAATCATTAAGCATATTTCTTCCGTACAATTCTCCCAGACTTACATCATAAATTCCGGACATCTTGAACTGTTCTTTACATCCTTCTGTAAAGGCCAGGAATTTATCAGGAAAAGCCCTCTGAGTTTCCGCTAAATTATCGAAAAGCTGCGTTTTGTTGTTCCAGGTTTCATACCAGTGGTACCCGATTCCGTGGGCGTATTTTGAAGTTTCCGGATCGCTGAGCGTGGTCGTTGCTCTTTGATAAATCAGATCTCTGTTGTGATCCCAGATCATTACTTTTTTGTCTTTGTAACCATTCTTCCAAAGTGTCGGTCCTAAATTATTTTTAAGAAACTCCCCTTCTTCCTCCGCAGAATAAATACATGACTCCCAGCTTTGGGTGGCCATCGGTTCATTCTGTACCGTCAGTCCCCAGATATTGATTCCTCTTTTTTCGTATTCTTTGATGAATTTAATGTAATAATCTGCCCAGGTCTGGTAATACTGGTTTTCCAGTCTTCCTCCTTTGTACAGACTTTTATTGGACTTCATCCATGCCGGCGGACTCCACGGAGAAAAGTAAAACGTGAAATCTTTCCCGATTGCTTTCTGAGCTTCTTTGATCATCGGGATCTTATATTTTTCGTCATGGGCTACATTGAAGGTCTTTAAAGCCGTATCATTGTCTTCCACGTAGGTGTAGGAGTCGCTGGAGAAATCACATGAATTCATGTTGGTACGTACTACCGTATAACCCAGTCCGTTTTTTCCAAAGTAAGCCTCCAGAATTTCTTTCTGCTTGTTCTTCGGCATTTTATAAAAAGTTTCGGCAGATGCGTCAGTAATGGCACCGCCTATTCCAATCAGTTTCTGGTATTTAAAATCCGGATCCACAAAGATACAGGCGTCTGTTTCCTTAGGTTGCCCAAATTTTTCAAATTTAACCATTCCTTTGTCTGCCATCTTTTCGTTGGTTTTGGAACTGGTTAAAATCACTTTCGCTGTCTTCCCTGCATTCTTCTTCCAGTAATTCTGGGCATTGGCATTTAAAAATGCACCTACTGCCAGACAGCTTACAATTAGTTTCTTCATAATCTTTTTCTTTCTGTTTTTGGACTTTACCGCCCTCGCTTCATTATTTATTTTGATAAACTCTTACATAATCTATATAATATTTTTGTGGAAAAATACTATCGTCAATTCCTTCTTTTCCTCCCCAGAAGCCACCGATTGCCAGATTTAAAATAATAAAATAAGGCTGATCAAAAGGCCAAGCTTCATAAGTCTTCTCTTTATTTTCACAGGTAAAAAACTTATGTCCGTCGATATAGACATCAATCTTTTCCGGTGTCCAATCTGCTTTATAGACGTGAAATTTCTCACTTACATCCTTTACCACCAAAGTATCCGTTTTCTGTGTTCCCTGAATATGATTGTACTTTTTGGTATGTACCGAAGCATGAACAAACCCCTGATTGAAGCCTACATGCTCCATGATATCCAGTTCTCCATCATCCGGCCATTTCTTCATCTTTTCACTCATCATCCAGATAGCCGGCCAGGTTCCTCGTCCTTTGGGAAGTTTCGCTCGGACTTCTATTGTACCATATTGAAAGGAGAATTTTCCTTTGGTTAATAGCCTTGCGGATGTATATTGATTCTTTTCCCAGTTTTCTTTCCTGGCTTCAATAACAAGATTTCCACCTTCCATTCTGGCATTTTCAAGTCTGTTTTTGGTGTAAAACTGAGCTTCATCATTTCCATAACCATCTCCACCTACATCATAGTTCCACTTCAATGAATCCGGAAGACCTTTTCCGTTAAATTCATCACTCCAGATCAGTTTCTTCCCCAAATTTGCTCTGTTGGAAGCGCAGTCTGACACGGACAATAGGATTAGTCCGGTGACGCAGAGTTGAATGATATGTTGGAGTTTGATTTTCATTGATGCAGCAATATTTCAGGTTTTGGCTGAAGCCGTTTTCTTTTTCGTTGCATTAAGCTAAGCGGGTTAAAGTCCGCCCCTATTGAATATATTTCGTTTTCTATTGAATTCTAATCTGTGAATTTATTTTCTGTAAATATTTTCTAGCAAAGGTTTGAAGCTCCTGTTTAACATTTTATTTTGTCCAAGTGATTCTTTTGGTCTGTACATTTTGAGAATCAGTTCCGATCATGATGTCGAATTCTCCGCTTTCCCAGTCAAAATTCAATGCATCATCAAAGAATTTCAGATCTTCCGGAGTCAGTTTAAAATCTATTTTTCTGCTTTCTCCTTTTTTAATGACCACCTTTTGGAAGCCTTTTAATTCTTTCACTGGTCTCACTACTTTTCCGAATAGATCCCTGATATACAGCTGCACTACTTCTTCCCCGTCGTATTTTCCGGTATTGGAAACCGTCACGCTGATATTCAATGTCTGATTTCCTTTAAGGCTTGCAGAATTTAAAACCATATCGGAATATTTAAAATCAGTATAGCTCAAACCGTAGCCAAACGGAAATTTAGGATCATTATCAAGATCGATGTAGGCTGAAACATAATTTCTGTCTGTATTGTTTTTGGCAGGTCTTCCCGTATTGTAATAATTGTAATAAACCGGGATCTGCCCTTCAGTTCTCGGGAAGCTCATCGGAAGTTTTCCACCGGGATTCACAGCTCCAAACAGAACATCAGCAATAGAATTTCCTGCTTCAGTTCCCAGCCACCAGTTATAGGTTATAGCCGGAATATGATCCGCAGCCCAGTTGAAGATCAGAGGTCTTCCGGCGTTGATCATTAAAACGATTGGTTTTCCGGTCTTTACAATTTCTTTAAGCAACTCTTCCTGAACCCCTGTAAAACCAATGCTGCTTCTGCTTTTTGCTTCACCGCTCATGGCATGACCTTCACCTAAAGTCATAATGACTACGTCTGCTTTTTTCGCTGTTTCTACTGCTTCTGCAAACATAGATTTGTCCTGATCATCGACATTACAGCCTTTTGCATATAATAAGGTTGAATTTTTATCCAGTTGATTTTTAATGCCGTCAAACTGCGAAACGATCCTTTGATTGTCATCTTTAAATGCAATGGACCAAAATCCATGATTGGCAACGGTCTCTTTTCCGAAGGGTCCGATTAGAGCAACCGTCTTCAACGTTTTTGAAAGCGGAAGAATATTTCCCTGGTTTTTAAGAAGAACAATACTTTTAGAACCGAATTCTCTTCCGAACTTTCTGTTTTCCTGATTATCAGTCTGTTCTTTCTGTCTCTTTTCATTGCTGAATCGGTAAGGATCATCGAAAAGTCCCATATCGAATTTTTTAGCTAAAATCCTGCCTGCTGCATCATCTACCCATTTTGTATCTACTTTTCCTTCCTTGACCAATTTGGGAAGTTCCGTCATATACACGCGGCTTTCCATATCCATATCACTTCCGCCAAAAATGGCTTTTTCAGCGGCTTCGTTAGCATCTTTGGCATATCCGTGAGGAATCATTTCCCCAATACTTCCCCAGTCTGAAACCACAAAACCTTTGTAATTCCACTTTCCTTTTAACAGTTCTCTTTGAATGTACTGGTTGGCTGTGGCAGGGATTCCGTTGATATCATTGAATGAATTCATGAATGTGGCTACTCCTGCACTGGCCGCAGCTTTAAATGGTGGCAAATAAATTTCATGCAGTTGTCTTAAACTCATATCCACAGAATTGTAATCTCTTCCGCCGACTGCTGCCCCATAAGCCGCAAAGTGTTTGGCACAGGCCATTACAGCATCAAGACTTCCCAAACCTTTACCCTGAAATCCTTTAATTCGGGCCAAACCAATTTGAGTTCCCAGATACGTATCTTCTCCGGAACCTTCCATTACTCTGCCCCATCTCGGATCTCTGGCAACATCCACCATGGGTGCAAAAGTCCAGTGAATACCATATGCCGAGGCTTCTGTCGCTGCAATTCTTTCTGATTTTTCTATCAAACCCAGATCCCAACTTGCTGCCTGACCTAAATTGACAGGAAAAGTAGTTCTGTATCCGTGAATAACATCCTGCCCGAACAGTAAAGGAATTTTCAGTCTGGATTGTTGAGCCAGCTTCTGGAAAGCTCTCGTTTCATCCGCACCGGCTACATTCAGCATAGAACCTACTTTTCCTTTTTTTATTTCTTCCAAAACGGCTGCAGAATTGGATTTCTGAGGTCCGGTAGCATATTCAAATCCGCTGTACTGCACCATTTGCCCTACCTTTTCCTCCAGGGTCATTTTAGAAAGCAGCTCAGCCACTTTCTGATCCACCGTTTTCTGCCCGTAAGCATTCATCCCCAGCGCTGAGCAGGCCAGTAAGAAATATACTTTTTTCATACGATTATATTAAAAAACATAAGTCGCCGCCGAATTTCCTGAAAGAATGACGGGAGCGGTCTTTCCATTATATTTGATATTAAAACTTTCTTCTGCAGTGTTTCCATTCTGGATAATCAATACAGTTTTTCCGGCCGGGGTTTTAAATGCCGCCGTAGAAAGGGTTTCTGTTTGTGTAGAAGCAATACGCTGAGAACCTGCAGGCACGAATTTGGAAGCGTGCGCAATGATGTAATAGGAAACATTTCTGGTGAAATTTTCACTGTCCGAAACGGTTATTGCTCCTTTACATTCCGTACATCCGCCCTCTGTGTGAGGTTTGTACTGCGGATCATTCGCTACATTCCATTCCAAAGCAATACTGCTCCAGTTTCTCATAGAACCGATGATTACATTTTTAACGTGCCAGTTCAGGTCTTCGTTAAAAGTGCCCTTCGATCCCGTCCACTGCTCGGTAAAATACAAATTTTTATCCGGAAACGCGTTGTGCACCGTGCTTAAAGCTGAAATATCTCCCTCATATAAATGGAAGGCTGAGCCGTCAATGTATTGATAGGCCTCTGGATCTTTCAGAATATCAATGGCATATTCTGGTTTGTTGCAGTTGTGATCGTAGACTACAATTTTTGTTTTGATACCATTCTTTTTAAACACCGGGCCTAAATGACCTTTGATGAAATCTCTTTGCTGCTCAGACAGCATCAAGAGACTTGGATTATTTCCCGGATGAAGCGGTTCATTCTGAGGCGTGACTGCATCAATGGTAATTCCCTCTTTTTTCATTCCAAGGATGTATTTTGCAAAATAGTCAGCATATACGCTGTAGAATTCGGGTTTTAAGCTTCCGCCTTTTGATTTCCCGCTATCTTTCATCCAAACCGGAGGTGACCAGGGCGCTGCAATGATTTTAATTTTAGGATTAATCGCTAAAATCTCTTTCAACATGGCAATCAGCTCCTTTTCATTTGCCAGACTGAATTTTGAAAGAGTCGGATCCGTTTGTCCTTCCGGAAGGTCATCATAAGAGAAAACCCTGCCATCAAGATCGGAAGCTCCGATGCTTAATCTCAGATAACTGATGGAGATTGAATTTTTATCATTTCCGAAAAGTTCGTTCAGTAAAGCTTTCCTCTTTGCCGCTGAAAGGCGGTTGATTACTTCTACGCTTCCTCCTGTCAGGGTATACCCAAAACCGTCAACATATTGAAACTTTTGAGTGTCATCAATTTCAATATTCTGCCAGCTGTTGGTATTCGCCCCAAATTTAACCGGAGTTTGCTGTTGTAATTTTACACTTTCATTGCCTTTGGTAAGCCAGGACTGCACGTCACTTTCCTTATCAGCTCCTACCGAAGCGCACGATAAAGGAAAAAGTACCACGCCGCAAAGCAGCGCGGTACCTTTAAAAAAGAAACTATATAAACTGTGAAACTTCATGTTTTAATAGAGAGGATTTTGTTTTAAAGCCGTGTTGATCAATTCATTAAAAGGAATGGGAAGAATTTCGTTCTTGCCTGCCTTAAATCCTCTTGTTCCCAACTTAGCCGGTGCATCTCCCCATCTTACCAGATCGAACCATCTGTGTCCTTCTCCTGCCAATTCTCTTCTTCTTTCATCTTTGATCGCCTGCATAGAAACCGGTACTGAAGTAAGTCCTACTCTGCCTCTCACCGCATCCAATAATGCCTGAGCTCTTCCTCCTGCACCGCCTAATGCTTCAGCTTCCATCAAATAGGTGTCTGCTAATCTAATGGCGATATAATTCTGACGGAAATTAAGTTCTGTATTTCCCGGTTGAGTAGATTCATCAGCTTTTCTTGGTAAATATTTATTCAGGAAATACCCTGTATCTCTAAACCCGGGAGAATAACTAATTTTATTTTGTTGCTTTAAGCTTTTAGCGTTAAAAATCGTTGCATCAAGACGTGGATCACCTTGCATAAAGTTAAACAGATCATCTGTGACAGGGTTAAACCCCCAGCCGGAATGAATACTTGGCGCATCATTATTTGGAATGCTTGTATTGGTTCCATAAGAAATGATTCCCACCATCTGATTGACTGCATTCCCTTCATCTTTACCAGATCCCCAGTTATCCCAGATTCCGTTTCCTTTATTGGTATGCATTGCTTCCAAGATGGATTCTGTCGTAAATTTATTATCTATCACCCAAAGGCTGGAAAAATTGGGAACCAGCTTATATCCATACTGGCTTGTTTGGCCAGGTGTCCCGTTGACTTGTTCAAATTGAGCAGCAGCTTCCGGGTTTTTCTTATCATACAAATAAATTTTCCCTAAGATCGCTCTCGCTGAACCTTGTGTAATTCTACCAATTTCGTTGAGATTATTGGAAGCAATAGTCATTGGCAGATCTCCAATTGCTGACAAAATATCATTTTCTATCTGTGCGTAGACTTTTGCCGGATCTTCCTGAGGAATATTATAGTAATCGTCTGTTGCTAAAACAGGTTTTGTTATTAAAGGAATATTTTTAAACATTCTCAGTAACTCAAAATAATATAATGACCTCAAGACTTTTGCTTCTGCTATAAATCTTTTTCTTGTCTGATCATTCATATTGGCATCGGGAATTCTATCCAATAAAAGATTTGCATTTGCAATTCCCTGATAATAATCTCTCCAATAGCTGGCCGGCATAATCACCGGATTCAATGTATAGTTCGAAAACCCCTGAATACCTGCCCCATCCGAGGAATTTCCACCACCGGAATAGAAATCATCAGAAGCGCCATTGAAGAATGTGACCATATTTTCAAATCCGCCCGAATATTTTCTCATCATATCGTACGTCGCAACAAGGCCCGCGAAAGACTGCTCTTCGTTTTTAAAATAATTATTTGAATCGAAGGTTCCTGTATTTTTAACATCTTCCAGATTACTATCGTTACAAGAAACAGCTCCAAAGCTAATTCCCGTAAGCATTAAAACGGAAATACTTTTATATATAAAATTTTTGTTTTTCATTTTTTTACTGATTAAAATTGAACATTAGCACCAAAAAGGAAGGTTCTTGCCTGTGGATAGAAAGCCCTGTCTATACCAAAGGTATCGGCTCCTGCAATTTCAGGATCATAACCGGTGTACTTCGTGAAAGTAACCAGATTCTCTCCCGTAACATAAAATCTTATTTTGGAAACTCCGACCGTTTTTGAGATATCTTTAGAAAGTGTATAGCCTACCTGAACTAATTTGATACGCAGATAATCCCCTTTTTGCAAATAATAATCAGACATTGCTGTATAGTTTTGGTTAGGATCATCTTTGGTTACTCTTGCTACTGTATTAGAAGTTCCCTCACCGGTCCACCGGTCTAAAATTGAGGTCTGATAATTTGATTCCGGGATATCAAGCCTTCTCAAACCCTGGAAAATTTTATTTCCGGCCTGTCCCTGTGTAAATACCATTAAATCAAAATTCTTATAATTCATGTTTAGCGTAAAACCAAATGTATATTTTGGTACAGAATTACCTAAGTTAACGTAGTCCTTGATATCAATGACTCCGTCACCATTGACATCTTCTCTTTTAAAATCTCCCGGTTTTGCCTTATCCTGAAGTAGCTGTCCGTTTGAATTTCTGTAAGCATCAATTTCTGCCTGATTTTGGAACACACCAATATTTCTATAGCCATAAAAAGAACCATAAGATTCTCCAACCTGTAACCTGGACACAGTACCCAATGTTTGGAAACCAGCAAAATTAACATACTCTCTGTTTCCTTCCAGTCTTAAAATTTCATTTTTTACGTAGGCAAAATTACCGTTTGCAGATATTCCAAAATCACCCCAGTTCTTCTTATAGCCTACAGTCACTTCAATCCCGTCGTTATTCATATCCCCAATATTTCTAAAAGGGTTTTTGCTCAGTCCCAGATAACCGGGAAGCTCAACTCTTCTCAAGATGTCAGTACTCTTTTTTCTGTAAACATCAACGCTTACATCAAAGTTTCTGAAAATCTTAAAATCTGCCGCAATGTTAAATTGCGATGTTCTTTCCCACTTCAGATCACGATTCTCCAATGTACTCGGTGCATATCCTACATGAATAATATTATCTCCGAAAGTATAATTACTACCCGGAACAAGGAAATTGGCAAATGCAAAATCATCAATGGCATCATTTCCCAATACACCGTATCCACCTCTCAACTTAAAGCTGGTAACAACTTTGTTCTCCGGCCAGAAACTTTCATTGGAAACATTCCATCCTAAAGACATGGCCGGAAAATTACCCCAGTGGTTATTGCTTCCGAATTTTGATGATCCATCTCTACGGATGGTACCTGTGAAAAGATATCTGTTATTATAATCGTAAACTACTCTTGCAAAATAAGACGCTTTATGGGTTTGTTTTCCATCCCATGCATTGGATGTTTTATTAGATTCCCCAACATCAAAATTAAACGAAGCTTCTTGCCAATCATTCGTCGGAAGATTTTTGAATGTCGCATTCTGTCCGTAACTAATGTTATATTCGTAATACCCCTGACCTAGTAAAACACTTAAATTGTGATCTCCAAATTTATTTTGATATGTAAGGGTGTTCTCTGTATTCCATTCGAATTTTTTTTGAAGTTCTCTGAACAAACTATTAGATAGATTGTTGTTTGCGGTACTTAGAAACGCTGATGGAGTAAAGGCTTGATTTCCCCAATAAGACAGTTTACCATTTACGGTAGTTTTAAAATTAAGATTTTTATTTATTTTAAGTTCACCAAAAACATTGGCCACAATATCATCAGACCATTTGTATCTACCTCTTTGCGTTTCCTGAAATGCTAATGGATTAGACATCTCTTTACTCACATAGGGTGAAATTCCATACGGGTTTCCATTGGCATCCCTTACAATATTGGGATTATTCGTATAAACCGGCTGACTAAGATCTGTAGCTAAAACAGGGGTAACAGGATCGAGATTAATGGCAGAACTTAAAGGTCCCCCAAATTCATTATTATCACTAATTCCCTGAGACTTTGTATTAGTATAAGCAAAAGTCTGTCCTATGGTTAAAAAGTCAAAAACTTTATGTGTTGAATTAAATCGGGCATTAATTCTCTTATAATTTGAAATATCTCTCAATACAATACCCTGCTGATCATAATATCCAAATGAAGTATAGAAGGTAGATTTATCGTTTCCTCCACTGATACTAAATTCATGAGACTGACGCTGTGCCGAATTGAAAATCTGTTTCTGCCAATCCGTTCCCGTTCCCAATGCGTTTGGATTAGCAAACATGGGAGGATTAGGAGGATTGACATTATTATACATATTATCATTGGCAATCACTTCATTCATGATATTCCCATATTGTGTTGCGTTCAGAAGATCCAGCTTTTTTGCGGCACTTCCCACTCCAAAGAAACCATTATAAGAAAGATTCATTCTTCCTTTTGCTCCTTTTTTAGTCGTAATCAAAACGACCCCTTTCGCAGCTGAAACACCATAAATAGCAGCAGAAGCACCATCTTTCAGAATTTCCATTCCTTCAATGTCAGATTGATTCAGCCATCCGATGTTGTCTACTACAATTCCGTCTACCACCCACAATGGATCATTACTTCCGGCACCAAAACTTGTGATTCCACGTACACGTACTGTAGCGGCGGTTCCAGGTTGCCCTGAGTTGGATACTACACTTATACCGGCAGCACGCCCCTGCATGATTTGCTCAGGTCTTCCCGCCGTAGGAGAATTTTCAATGTCGGAAGCTTTTATGCTTGAGATGGCTCCCGTTACATTGCTTTTTTTCTGACTGCCGTAACCAATCATCACGACCTCCTCGATTTTATTCTCTTTCGGAACTGTGTCCTTTACGCCGGTCTGGGCATTGAAATTTGCTGTAAAATACAGCACAGCAACCACCCCCAGGTTTCTTGATATTCTTAGATTCATATACAGTTAGTTTTTTAATTCTCAAATTGAGACAATAAAAATATATTTTTTTTTAATTAATTAACATTGTATTCACAATTATTTTAATTTTTCGTTTATTTTTGGGACTTCAAAGCCCTATATTCGCGTCATAATTCTTAAAATTATCTTAAAAACTCAATCTAAAAAGTCCCCAAAATGACAGCCAACCTTCCCCGGATCTCCCTTCCTCTGAAACTGACCTTCCTTATTTTCTCAATGGTCTTAAACTGTATGGGCATTGTGATTCTTCAACTTTCGGAGGAAAAAATCACTTATGAAAAGCTGGGTTTTCTGGAATCATTCAAGGATCTGCCCATCGCATTTATTTCACTTTTTGCCGTAAATTTCATCAGCAAAACGGGCACTAAGAAAGCATTGATTTCAGCTTTGGTTATTGTTGGAATATGCTCATGCCTGCTCCCTTTTGTTCAGGATTTTTGGTTTTATAAAGTTTGGTTTGCGATTATCGGGACTTGTTTTGCGGTCGGTAAGATTTGTGTTTTCGGGATTATCAGGAATAATATTTCGGATGAGAAGTCGCTTGCCAAAATGATGAACAGTGTAGAAGCTTCCTTTATGATAGGAATTTTTGTAGTCAATACCGGATTCGGATGGCTGATCTCGAGTCAGTATTCTGAGTTCTGGAAATTCGGTTTTCTGTCTATTTCTGTGCTTTGTGCCGTAACGATCTATCTGTTCTCTAAGTTAAATATCTCAGAAGCCCAAAAAACGGAGCGTAAAAGTCTTATTTCAGAACTTTCAGTATTTGCTACTCCTGCCACTTTAATATTTCTGGGCGTTGTTTTCTTTATCGTTTTTGTAGAACAGGGATTTAATTCATGGCTTCCCTCCTTTTACAAAAACCATCTGAATGTCAATTCATTCTTTGCGCTGCAGGCCACTTCTTTTCTTGCCCTTTTTTCTTATGCGGGAAGAACGGTAACGGCCAATCTCATCCACAGGTTTTCATTAAACAGATATTATATCCTATGTATTTCCATGATTATCGCAGTGCTCCTCGTAATCTTGGGAATCCAGTATTTCGATTCTGTCAATTCCAGTATTATTTTGTTTTTATTTCCTGTCATCGGGCTTTTTCTTTCACCGCTCTACCCTGTGATCAATTCAAAGATGATTGCTAAGATTGACAAAGAAAAAATCAACCTGTTCACATCCCTAATTGTGATTTTTTCATCCCTGGGTAGCTCCGTCAGTTCTATTATCATGGCCGTTTTGTTCGGAAAACAGCTGTTAAATTACTATCCATTGTACATATTACTTGCTGTTTCTGTGCTTTTTACGGTGAGTTTAATATATTTTAAGCTTGCAGGAAAGAAATTATAGAAAATAATTTTATTTTTACTCCCATGAAAATCAAAGACACAAAAAACAAAGAAACCCTTCAGGAACTTATTGATACAAAAGATTTTGTAGCACACGTATCTGTTGACTGCACAATATTTGGTTTTCACAATAATATTTTGAAGGTTTTGCTTTTAAAGTACCACGATCTGGATCTGTGGTCGCTTCCGGGCGGTTTTGTTTTTAATGATGAGGATCTCCGTGAAGCTGCTGCCAGAGTCTTATATGAAAGGACCCACCTTCAAAACCTTTTCCTGAAACAGTTCCATACATTTGGGAGAATCGACCGTACGGAGAATAATGTACACCAGATTCTTCTTAATAATAAAGGAATTGAGGTTCCCAAAGATCACTGGATCTTTCAAAGGTTCATTACAGTGGGATATTGCAGCCTTATCGATTTTTCCATTGCTAATACTTTTCCGGATGCCTTCAACGAAAGCTGTGAATGGTTCGAGGTCAATAAATTGCCCAAGATGGCTTTTGATCATGACAGGGTCATAGAAACCGGCCTTGAATACCTTCGTATGAATATCAATACCGAGGTGGCTGCCAGCAATCTTCTCCCTGAGAAATTTACCATGAAAGATCTTCAGTCGCTGTATGAAACTATTTTGGGACAGAAATTCAGGAGAAACAATTTCCAGCGCAAAATATTAAGCTTAAATATTCTGGACAGGTTGGAGAAGCTTTACGATGGTTCAGCGAACAAAGCTCCGTATCTGTATAAGTTCAAAAGTAAAGTACACAATGCTGCCAATCAGTATCCTATCTCTAATGATGAGGAATCTTAGGAGACCTTATTTTGAGTAAAATCCTCCCTACCTTTATTTATCTAACTGAAAATCAAAGGCAATAAAGATTTTCAAAAAAATTTTTCAAACCACACGAAAAGTATTACTTTTAGACAAATCAAAAAATCATGTCATATTATCCTCTTACAAGCATTCCAGACTACTACGGAATTGATGCTTTACTTACTGAAGAACACAAACTGATCCGTCAATCGGTAAGAGATTGGGTGGAGAGTTTTGTAATGCCGCAGATTGATCAGGCCGCGCAAAATCATACCGATATTCCGGGCTTAATGAAAGAATTGGGGAAAATCGGGGCTTTAGGTCCATATATTCCAGTTGAATACGGCGGTTCAGGGTTAGATCAGATTTCTTACGGTTTGATTATGCAGGAATTGGAAAGAGGAGATTCAGCGGTGCGTTCTGCTGCTTCGGTACAGAGCTCGCTGGTGATGTTCCCAATTAATGAATTCGGTTCTGAGGAACAGAAGAAAAAATATCTTCCTCATCTTGCGGCGGGAGAAATGATAGGTTCTTTCGGATTGACAGAGCCTAACCACGGGTCTGACCCAAGCTCTATGGAAACGTATTTCAAAGATATGGGTGACCATTACCTTCTGAACGGTGCCAAAATGTGGATCACGAATTCCCCTATCTGCGACATTGCCGTAATCTGGGCAAAAAACGAAGAAGGAAAAATTCAGGGACTGATCGTTGAAAGAGGAATGGAGGGCTTTACAACGCCTGAAACTCATAATAAATGGAGCTTAAGAGCATCGAAAACCGGAGAACTGGTATTTAATGACGTAAAAGTTCCTAAAGAAAACTTACTTCCGGGTGTAACCGGGCTGAAAGGACCTTTATCTTGTCTGAATTCTGCAAGATATGGTATTTCCTGGGGCGTAATCGGCGCAGCGATTGACTGCTACTGTACAGCCGTTCAATATTCCAAAGAAAGAAAGCAGTTCGGAAAGCCAATCGGTTCTTTCCAGCTTCAGCAGAAGAAATTAGCTGAATTCTTAACGGAAATCACCAAAGCACAATTGCTTTGTCTTCAGTTAGGAAATCTTAAAAATGACCACAAGGCAAGTCCTGCACAGATCTCAATGGCTAAACGTAACAACGTGAAAATGGCGATTGATATTGCAAGAGAATCAAGACAGATCCTTGGCGGAATGGGAATCATGGGTGAATTCCCGATGATGAGACACGCAGCCAACCTTGAATCTGTGATCACTTACGAAGGTACACATGATGTACACTTACTGATCACCGGTTTAGATATTACAGGAATCAACGCTTTTTAATTAAAAGCTAAAATATAAGGGAAAGGAGTCCGGCCGAATGGCCGGACTCCTTCTTTTACTCACTTTGCAGGGAACTTGTATTCAATGAATAATTATTGATGTATTAATATTCTAACGGTTTTGTTGAAAATATTTAATTTAATCTCAATAAAAAATATTGATATGAAAAAACTATCCACGCTTTTATTAGGTTTAACGGCTCCGTTCTTTTTTGCCCAACAGGCAGGAGATCTTGTGAACGTTGAACAAAAACTGGATCTGACTCCGCAGGGTGTTGTTAATTTTATAGCCAACAGCCTCGGCGAGCAGAATGCTCCTGATTTCGTCAGTTACCTTAATGGGTTCAATGTAGGCCTTAAAGGGTACAAAATTACCTATTACACAAAAAATGAAAATAACGTCCTCGTAAAAGCTACGGGACTCCTGATGTACCCCAACGTCAATTTTAAGCTCTCTACCGTCGTTTCTGACCACGGAACGACAGACAGCAGGGATAATGTTCCTTCCAACTTTAAAGGGGCTTTAACCGCTGGTTTTGTTGTAGAACTTTCTTACGTCCTTAACGGATATATTTTAATGGCTCCTGACTACGTTGGTATGGGAACAGGAGATGGAGTTCACCCGTATGTAGATTATGCTACAGAAGCAGGAGCAACGATAGATTTCGTTACTGCAGCCAACAAAGTTTTAGCTCAACAGGGAATCAAACGTTATGATGAATATTTCCTGGCAGGTTATTCTCAAGGGGCTCATGCTGCGATGTCGACCTTAAAAAAACTAAATACTTCGAATCCTACCAATCTGAAATTCAAGTATGCCTATATGGGAGACGGACCTTATGATTTTTCAGGCGTCACTTTAAACAAAGGAGTTCTGGAAAAAGATTTTTATCCGTTCACTTCTTTCCTTGCCAATGTACTTCACACCTGCAACAATACCGGGTTTAAAACTTACAATACCAGTATTTCAGAGGTTATCTCTCCGGAATATCTGGATAAATACAACTATCATGTCGTTCAGGACAACGGAGGCCTTCTTTGGGGCCCTGTCATCTGGAGAAATCTTTTCACTCAGAATTTCATCAATGACGTCACCAATAATCCAAACAATAACCTCAGACGATGCATGAAACCAAAGGATGTGTATGACTGGTATAACAAGACGCCAATGACTTTAGGACATTCTTCGGTGGATCTTGCTATTCCGCCTGAGAATACCACTAAAACCATTGATGTACAGCGTGGCTACTACGCCTGGTGGGATCTGAACAAATACAAACTGGATTCATTCTTTTGGGGACCTTTGGGACATGTGGGAGGAATTGTTCCTTTTACTCTGGCATCCAATGCGAAATTCAACACCCTCAGAAGCGGAGGTCTTCTGAACCAGTGGGCTATTTTGACTTCAAAACAGCAGGGAAATACTAACCCGGAAACCGTAACTTCGCTCTACTCTTCTCAATTAAAACCGGATCTTGGAAACATGAAGCTGGTTGGCATTACAGATTTCAATCAGGAAGAAGCAGCAAGCAAATCAGCGGCAGGAAACAATTTATCGGCATTGAAAGATGGTGTTTATCTGCTTAAGATACAGGAAAACAATGATCAGAAATTACTTCCTTATGTCAAAAGTACACCTATAGAAGTTCCTGAAAATGAGCTTATACAGTCTGAAAACAATGATCTTTTAAAACTGAAACTGCCTCAGGAAGAACTTATTGCAGTTAATGTTTTTGATGAAAATAAAAACCTGTTAAAAACAGTATCTCAGGAACAATACGCTTCAGATGGAGGAATCAGCATAAAAGACATTGAAAATCAAAACAATACATTCGAAATCGTGACTCAATATTACAATCTGCAGTTCAAAAAAACACTGACAAACCGTTCATTAGCCAATAAATCTGAAATATTTACGAGAAACCGTCAGATCGTTGCAAGAGCAGACAATGGCATTAAGAACATCAGCATCTACAGCATTTCCGGTGCACTGATTCTGCAACAGGAAGTCAACAAATCAGAATTTGAATCAAAAAGCCTGGAAACAGGAATTTATGTAGTTCAAATGAGTGATGCGAGCGGAAAAATCACTAACAAAAAAGTAAAACTATAAGACAATCACACTTATATATTTCTTCATTTCAAATTGAGTGCACTTCAGCAATGAGGTGCATTTTTTTAATTCGAATACGTCTTGATATTTTCAATAAAGCTGAGATCGGGATTCAGAATTTCGAGAATCAGATTTTTCACAGACATCATCGCATCATCAATACTTCCTTTCTCAAACTGTAATGAAACGACTCCTTTTTTAGCTTCTGCAAAACTCCAGATTCCCGTTTCGATAGGAAGTCCCCAGAATTCCGGAAGATTCTGTACCACATAATGATAAATACAAAGCTGCAGAGCCTGTTTTCTTTCACTGTTATGGAAATAGTCCGTGACGTTGTTTTCGTCTATTTTTACCGTAAGATTTTTGATTTTTGCGGTCTTATAATCGATAATTCTCAAGGTTCCATTCAGGCGATCTATTCTGTCAATAAACCCAAAGAACGAGATTTTATCATTGGGCTCAAGATAAAAATCTACATTTTCAAATCTTTTTTCAATGTCTAAAATCTCCAGCGTATTACCGCTTTTCACCAGTTCCAGATCATGGTTGAGAACATTTTCAATCACTTTTTTGGCGATCGCTCTGTGGATGTAATTCATTCCTTTTTCGTAGAACTCTGGCTGGTGCTTCAGCTTTTCAATCGCCACATTGATGTATTGATCTATATCTTTAATTGAATTCTGTAAATCCTTTTCTTTTAAAACCTTACCTTTAAGCAATTCATATACTTCTTGAAGTGAATAGTGAACTAAATTTCCGTAGTTTTTAACCGACAGTTCTTCTTCAATTTCATCAGTTTCCGACGTCTTTAATATCTTCGAAAGATAAAAATCAATTGGATTATAAAGGTAGCTCGTAAGATGAGATGCAGATACTTTTTCTTTCCACTTCTCAAGTCTTTCCATTACAATTTCCGTCTTTTGGATTTCTATCGGCATGGAAGCAATCGGCTCGGAAGAATTCTCAATAATAAGATGTTCTATCGGGTGGGAACTCTCCATTTCTATCTGTGTAATAAAGCGGCTCTTCTCACCGGTATTCACTCCGGAGCTGAGTGCATTGTACAGCAAATGGACATTTTGAGAATCCTGAATAAGTCTGTAAAAGTGATAGGCGTAAATACTGTCATTTTCCAGGAACGTATGAAGATCAAAATACCTTCTGATATCAAACGGAATATAGGTGTTCTGCGAATTCCCCAACGGAAGCTTCCCTTCATTCACGGAAAGCATAATCACGTTTTCAAAGTTTAAGAGACGGGTTTCAAGAAGCCCCATGATCTGAAGTCCGCGGAGTGGTTCCCCCTGAAAATCTATACTTTCAGAATTCACATGCTGGTTGATCAGAATTTCCAGCGTTTCCATTTTAATTTCAAAATCATATGGACTCACCTGGTTTTTAATGATCCTGAAGGCATTTTCAAAGTGGGAAACGTTTTCATACTGAATATCATCGATTTCCAGCCACTTGATATCGCGGCAGAAACTGATCAGCATATCCAGATAAACTCCGGTGTGATCCGCTTTTTTAAGAAGACCATAGTACGAAAGACCACTCAGAAGTTCTTCTAAAAGCTTTCTTGATATATAAACAATATTCCTCTCCTCTATTTTCGTCCTAAAATTACTGATAATCGTTTCATCTTCAGCGGATTTCGGAAGCTCTTCAAGGATTGGGAAAATATCTCTGTAGTAATAGGAAGACTTGTTTTTCTCCAGTTGTTTCTGAAGATAAAAAAGCTGTTTTACCGCATTGGAAAAGGAAAGATTCTTCAGCGGAAATCCCATGGTTATATTCAGATTATCAACCTCATACATCACATCCAGACTGGCAGGAAGTAAATTTTCATCCAGCAACACCACTGCCGTATTGGAATAGGTCTTGTTTTCAATTTCCTTAAAAATTTCAGGCAGCACTTTCGTCTGCGTTACATTGCCGGAAACTTCATAGACTTTTATATTTTTAGGCTGGTTAAAATCATCCTCAATCCACTGAAAAGCCCTGTCATCATCAAATTCTTTCCACATTTTATGGTTTCGGAGGAATTTTCCTGCTTCCTGTCTTTCATCATCAAAATAATAACGGTCCGCTTGGAAAAAACACTGCGCTTTATTCCACTGCAGCAGGCTTCTTACCAGCTTCTCTTCCACTGGCGTAAAGGCATTGAAACCACAGAAAACAAAATGTTCGGAAGTGTTTTTAGCAAAATCTACAATCTTCGCTTTGGCGGTTTCGTGAATCATCCCGGAAGTTGCCCAATTCTTTTCTTTCAGTTTTTTCTTTAAGATAGGAAGAAAAATGTTCATATTCTGCCAGAAATTAAGAAATTTCTTACGCGGAACGTCATCATCTTCGCCCAGATCCTGGGCCCACTCTTTGATCCGTTCTTCATCAAACATATACTGCAGAACGGCTTCATCACTATCAGAGAACTTCAGGATATCATCCCAGTCCTTCTGAAGGGTTGGAAACCACTTTAAAAAGTCTGCAAAATCATCTTTCGGGATAAGACCAAGGTTTCGGTAGACATCGAAAGCAAAAAGCCACAGAGAGATCCCCTGAACCGGCTGTTTATCTGCAATCCTGTCGATCAGCTCTTCTACCGTAAAAAAGTTGGGAAGGAATCCTGAATAATTATTTTCTTCCAGAATCTGCCTGATGAATACGATGGGACGCTTTCCGGGCAGAACGATGTTAAACTCAGACAGGTCCGGATTTTGGGCCAGCAGTTCGTGGATAATCTTATTGAGGAATTTCAAGAGGCTTTATAGCTTTTTAAGTGGTCTATTTGTTCGGCGATGAGGGCATTATATTCTGCCTGTTTTTCTTTATTCATCCCATGCTCTGTGATCTTGTCATAGGAGATCTGAAAATTCTTATAATCGTTTGATATTTTTTGATACAGTGCTTTAAAATTTTTATCGTAATCACCGGAGGTCTTAATCCGTTCCTCCACTTCTTTCCTGAATCTCCGGGCAAATAGTTCAGCGATATCGAAATGTTTCTGCTCATGAAGGAGGATATAGTCATTCATCTTTCTGGTATCTTTCCAGGATCTGTCTACATTGAAAATAGCCGTGATTTCAATTTTCACAGGAGATTTGGGATTGGTAGATTTCACTACAGAATATTCCCAGCCGCAATGGGTGTAGGCGGCTACATCAGGATTATTTTTCCTGTTTACCGGACTTTTAAAGTCATCCCAAACCAGTTTCCTATCTTCCTGCCAGATTATTTTCTGTCCAAACAGGGTATTTACAGCAAGCAGGCAAAAAAGTGAAATCAGTTTCATTATTATTCAACTACAATTGTTTTGGTGATCCAGTTGTTGCCTCCGTTCCAAAACTTAAAAGTATAAGTTCCGGTCTGTCGCGGACTAAAATTGATCTGGCTTGCTCCTACATGAGCAGATTGCGCGCAAGGGCCTTCGGCAGTATATTTGTAAGCGGTAACAGATCTTCCAAGGCTGCTGTCTTGAATATAATCATATCCGTAAAACCCTTCACATTGGGACGGATAAGTAGAATACGTCTTAATGCTCTGTATTGTATACACATCCATGGTATCTTTCATGACCTTCACACTGTCGATCTTTATTTTGGCTATGGACTGTATGGTCTGGTAATCATCATCTTCACAGGAGACAAAAACCAGTCCTGAAAACAATACGGAAAATCCAAATTTCAAAAGATTTTTCATACCCTCTAATTTACCGATTATTAATAAAAATTCAGCAAAAATTATCTTTCAATTTTATAAAATTAAGAACTAAAATTACCTTTTGATACATAAATCACTTTTTTAGTATCAAAAAACTCTTCATCAAAATAGTTTTTAAGATTGAATATTTCACATTTAATTCCGGCCAGTTCTTCAGCAAGATCTCCGCCTTTTAAATATAAAACTCCGTTATGTTTGGGATTGATCTGTTCTTTTTCAAACTTTCCTTTCAGCCATCTCAGGAATTCCGGCATTTGGGTTACTGCTCGACTCACTACAAAATGGAATTTTTCTTTCACCTTTTCCGCTCTTCCGTGAATAGCCGTAAGATTCGTCAGTCCAATTCCTTCTGCCACTGCTTTCACCACAGTGATCTTCTTCCCGATAGAATCTACCAGCGTAAATTGGGTCTCCGGAAACAAAATCGCCAGTGGAATCCCCGGGAAACCTCCGCCGGTTCCGATGTCCAGAACTTTTGTACCGGGAGCAAATTCCATTACTTTCGCAATTCCCAAAGAATGCAGAACGTGCTTTTCATACAGCGATTCCATATCTTTTCTGGAGATCACATTGATTTTTTCATTCCATTCATTATACAGTTTTTCCAATTGGTTAAACTGCTCGATCTGCTTCTCTGTAAGATCCGGAAAGTATTTTAATAGTAACGTCGCTGCCATATGAATTATTATAATCCGCAAAAATAAGTTTTATTTCTATTGTATTCAAATCGAGTTGTCCAGGCCGGACTTTAATTTATCTTTTCTGATTATCTCGCAATACCCGGAATAACAGGAATGCTCAGATTTCCGAACTGATCGACAGTCTGTACAGCAAAAATATAGTTATCCTTGGAAAGCGGAATTTTAATGGTCAGTTCTTTAGTCCATATCTTTTTCTGCCATACAGGACTATCCGTTTCTCTCACGAGAATAAAATATCCTGCCGGCATCCCAGATTTTGGCTTTTCCCACTGCAACGTGGTAGAATTGGTGAGTTCCTTGACTTTTATTTCTACCCGTTCCGGTTTTGAAGTGGCTTTGGCAAGACTGGCCAGAACGGCAATATTTGCGGCCACATTTCTTTTCAGATAGTTGTAGTCTATAAACTCGGGAAGATCACCATATTGTTTGTTATTTTCTACTCTTACATCCTGATGCTGATGGTCATAATTTTCATAATATTCAGTAAGTCTCACAGAAGGAAAGCCTTCATTGACAAAGCTGGAATGATCGCCTCCGCGCAGGAACCTGTCGTTTCTGTAAATCAGTTTTACTTCAAGTCCTTTCACATATTTTTCTGCAATTTCTTTGATATAACGGGCTAATTGCCGGGATTCGCCATCATTCTCAAGGCCGATATTTCTTATGCTCATAGCTTTTTTATCAAGCCCTGCGTAAGGCAATCCTTCACTGAAAACCCTCAGGGTCCGGTTATTGACTTCTCCGGTTTCTCCGGCTTTAGGATTTCCGATCATATCATTATTCAGGACAGCTTCTATCTGCAGGTTTTCTTTTTTAGCTTTCTCTGCCAGAAGTTTAGATCCAAGCAACGACTGTTCTTCTCCCGAAAAAGTCACGAAAATAACAGAAGCCGGAAATGAAGACCTGCTAAGAATTCTTGCCGATTCTATGACTGCGCTTACTCCACTGCCGTCATCATTGGCGCCGGGAGCAAATGAGGTCCTGTTCATTACATCCGTCACCCGTGAATCCAGGTGCGCGGAAATCAGGAAAATTCTTTTATCATTGGGATCTGTGCCTTTCAGAAAAGCCACAGGATTTCCCAGATTGGTCACCTTGTCTAACCTTTTTCCATCGGGCTGAATATCTTCCTGCTGAAGATACACTTCCATTCTCCCGCCGGAATTTTTGGCATATTCTTTAAATTTTCCGAGCACCCAGTTCCTTGCCGCTCCTATACCCTGATTCTTATCATCTACTGCGCTTAAAGTATGCCTGGTATGAAATCCGACAAGCTTGTTGATATAGGATTGTAAAGAATCTGAACTTACTTCAGAAACGTATTTCTTTATTTCATCGTCTTTTGAACGGGTCTGTGAAAAACCGACAAAAGGAATCAGCAACAGAAGAAGAGAATATTTCATAGGATGGATATAAGAAGGATTAAATATACAAAATATAGGATTTCCCTAATACCATTTCATACAAGATTTTTACAAAGATCAAATTTTGTTAAACTGTTGTACGGACATAAAAAAGACTGCCTTTAGGCAGCCTCTGTTTATTTTTAATCTTTTTCAATGGGGTTATTGGTCATCATTAATTTCTTCGCAATCAAAGCATCCATCTGTTTTCCGCTTTTCTTGAGTTCATTGTAATCCAGTTTGGTTACATAACCGTCTTTCAGTTCCAGCCCGATGACACCTGTTTTGGAATCTACATTCATCCCCGCAATATCATCCGCCGATGTGAAGGTGTAGTTCTTAATAAGCTTTCTGTATTCAGTATGGGTCATCTGCTTATTATTTTTAGGAACAAAAGAAGTCACTGTACTTATTTTTTTAATTTGAACCAAATCAAAAACGTGATCATTTTCGCTGTCTTTCACAGAGACAACAAGCCCTGGAAGTCCGCTGAATTTATAAGGACCGTCATTTACCGGAAAATCTTTGCTGAACCACGCTTCCCATTTTCTGCCTTTATAATCGGCTACTGCTTTCTGACAGTTCATATTATTGATTTTTTTGAAATCGTTCTCAATGTTCCACTTCGGAGCTTCATTATCCGAGGTTATAATGCTTACGGTTTTGTATTTGTCGTAAAAATTAATCGTCTTTTTAGCATAATCTTTTTCTACAGTATAATTCAAATTACGGTCGTACTGCCTGCTTTTCAAAAGAGCCGGATAGCTTTTATCCGCGTTATAAGTAGAATCCCGTTCATATTTTACTCCATTCTGGAAATACGACTTTTTCCCGTCCGTATCGAGATTCATATAATCCATTATTACTGAATCTTTCTTCGCGGCATCGGGTTTCATTTTGTATTCGTAAACAAAACGGTAGCTCTGGGCAGAAAAAAAAGAAGCCCATAATAGAAACAAAAGTCTGTACATTGTTAATGATATATTGTTAAAACACTCCTGAACACAGGCTGAATCAGCCATTTCCAAATCTAGTGAATAAATTGAAACCTGACAAAAATCTTTTTTTCCGGCCTCACTTTTATTTCCCGGCGAAACGTTTTTATTATATATTTGTTAAAATTCAAAAAGACCCACATGGATAAACTTTCAGATAGAGTAAAGAGATTAGGTTACTCACAGACTTTCGTCATGTCAAACAAAGCAAGAGAAATGAAGGCCGCCGGCATTGATGTGATCAGTCTTACCCTCGGCGAACCGGATTTTGATGTGCCGGATAATATAAAACAGGCCGCTTTTGATGCCATCAACCAAAATTACAGCCACTACTCTCCTGTTCCAGGGTTTCTTGAACTTCGTGAAGCAGTAGCCTATAAATTAAAAAGAGACAACAATCTTGAATATAAGCCTTCGCAGATCTGCGTTTCCAACGGAGCCAAACAGGCGATCCTGAATGTACTAGCATCAGTGATCAATGACGGTGATGCAGTACTGCTTCCTGCTCCATATTGGGTAAGCTACGATGAAATGGTGAAAATGATGGGCGGAACTTCCGTCATGCTTCCGACTTCTTATGTTACAGATTTCAAAATAACGGCTGAGCAGCTTGAAGAATTTATCACAGATAAAACAAAAGCGATTCTTTTCAGTTCTCCGTGTAACCCATCCGGTGGGTATTATACGTATGACGAGCTTAAGTCTATGGCGAAAGTCATTGCCAAACATCCTCATGTGACCGTGATTTCAGATGAGATCTATGAGTACATCAATTACGAAACGAAAACCACTTCTATCGCTCAGTTCCCGGAAGTATATGAGCAGACTGCCGTGATCAACGGAATGTCTAAGGCATTTGCGATGACAGGGTGGAGAATCGGGTATTCAGCCTGTCCGGAATGGCTGGCTAAAGCTTGTGAAAAGATCCAGGGGCAAATGACCAGCGGAGCCAATACAATGGCACAGAGAGCTTCCATTACCGCTTTAAAAACAGATCCTTCGGAATACAAATACATGATCGATGCTTTCCAGAAAAGGAGAGATATTGTCTATGATCTCATGAAAGAAATTCCAGGATTTAAAGTGGTGCTTCCAAAAGCAGCTTTCTACTTCTTCCCGGATGTTTCCCATTATATCGGAAAAACACTGAATGGTACGGAGATTAAAGATTCTGATGATTTCGCTATGTTCTTACTGGAGCACGCTCATGTAGGCTGCGTAGGCGGAGTTTCTTTCGGAAGTCCTGAATGCATCCGTTTCTCTTACGCAGCTTCTGAAGAAGACCTTAGAGAAGCGATGAAAAGAATCAAGGAATTGTTGGCCCCTTTCAATTCATAAATTTAATTTAGACTTGTTAAAAATTTAATATAAACTAAACAAAAAGCTCTGATTTCAGGGCTTTTTTCTTTAAAAACATTAAAAACAATTATAGATTTTATTTATCGATATTCATTTGTTCGATAGATGGAATATTTATATATTTGCACTAGAAATTTAAATATAAAAACAGAAAATTATGTCTTTAGTAGGAAAAAAATTCCCAAATGTAACAATCGATGCTATGTCTGAAATGGGTGACGATCTTAGAATCAACATCCTTGAAGAAGCTACTTCTAACCAGCAAAAAGTAATCTTATTCTGGTATCCAAAAGATTTCACTTTCGTATGCCCTACAGAGCTTCACGCTTTCCAGGATGCTTTAGGTGAATTCGCTAAAAGAAACACTAAAGTAATCGGTGCTTCTTGTGATACTAACGAGGTACACTTTGCATGGTTGAACACAGCAAAAGATAACGGAGGTATCGAAGGGGTAACTTACCCGCTTTTAGCTGACACTCACAGACAGCTGGCTAACATCTTAGGAATCGTAGACCAGGATTTCGAATATAATGAAGATGGAGAGGAAACTTTCACAGGTTCTAATGTAACGTACAGAGCAACTTATCTTATCGACGAAACTGGAAAAATCTTCCATGAGTCTGTAAACGATATGCCATTAGGAAGAAACGTGAAAGAATATTTAAGACTGATCGACGCTTACACACACGTTCAGAAACACGGTGAAGTATGTCCTGCCAACTGGGAAGAAGGAAAAGATGCTATGAAAGCAGACAGAACTTCTACTGCAGAATACTTAGCTAAGAACTAATATAATGTGTTAATATGGCAATGAGATAATTTGCCGATGAACTTTGCTGATCATTTCAAATTATCTCATTCCTTTTTACAGATCAGGCAAAATACCCAATTTGCTTATTGACACCTTTCAAATAACACATCATCAAATCATCTCATTAACACATCAACAACATGTACACAGAATTAACAGAAGATACCTTACAAAATATCGTTAACGATAATGAAAAAGTAGTGGTTCAGTATGGCGCCACATGGTGCGGAAACTGCAGAATCATGAAGCCTAAATTCAAAAAATTAGCCTCAGAAAACGAAGAAATTCCATTTCTGTACGTAGATGCTGAAAAGCTTCCTGAAAGCCGAAAATTAGCTACCGTAGACAACCTTCCTACTTTCGCAGTTTTCAAAAACGGTGAATTGGTAAACCAGGTACAGAGCAACCAGGCAGAAAGTTTAATTAACCTTTTTAACGAATTACAATAATGAAATTACCCGTAATCAGACAGTTTTATCAGAACCAGACTCCTGAGAACCTTGAAAAAACGTTAGAGGTTTTAGAAAGCTTCTGCGAATTCAGAGGAACCAGTGAAGAAGATCTAAACGTAGCAGGAGAACTGATCACCAATATCTGTGGTGCTTTGGAAGTACACGCCAGCGTTCAGAACGGAATGAGCGAAAAAGACGCTTTAAATTCTTTTGCACAGAAGGTCTTAGGATCTATTGATAAATAGTTTTTTTCTTTATTTGATCATTTAAAGATTTAATTAATAAAAGATTAAAATACAATACTACTGAGGCTTTCCTCGATACTATATTTTCTCCATTCTTTAATTTTAATTGATAACACGTGCTTCAAAGCTTCTGTAATATGCCATTGCTGATGCGGTTGCCGTTGTTTATATAGATTAAAGAATCCTATTAAAAATCCCGATGAATGTCATCAGGATTTTTTTGGGTTCAAATGTTTTATTAAAACACTAATGACACTAATTTTTTACACTAATGACACAAATATTCTAGCCTGTCAATTGTGATATTTGTGGAATCATTTGTGCTATTTGTGGTTAAAAATTGAAAGATTGAAGCATTCAAAGATTTAAAAATTACAAATAAAAAAATCCTTATGAATGAATCACCAGGATTGTATACTGAAGTTAGAATAATGTCTAAAATTCATCATTCATCACTTAAAACTTATAACTGGAATTAACTTCTTCTGCTCATAAAGATTCTAAGAATATACCAGAACAACAGCATAATAGAGGCGAAAAGCTGTAAAGAAGCTCCCACATATTGTCCCGTTGTATAAACATTTTTAAGCTTGCTGGTTTCATACAGGATACTTGCAGAAGCCAATACCATCATTCCTACTGAGAACCAAAGCCCTAAATTGAATCCGAAAATAGCTCCCGCTACAATCAATCCAATCGAAAGAAAACCTCCGATAATAATGATATTTCTTAAGAATGAAAAATCTCTTTTAGAAGTAAATGCGATCAGTGAAAGTCCTGCAAACATCGCAATCGTAAGCATCGCAGCCTGGAAAATAATATTTCCTCCACCCTGCATTCCCGCTGCTATATAAAGCATGGGCATAAAGATCAGAGCTTCCAGAATGATGTAAAAACCTAATCCGAAATACTGTGTGGTTCTGCTCTGCGAAAGCGACCATTTGGAAGCCAGCATAGAAGCCAGCCAGAAAACACCGATGATCAGCAGCCATGTATATTTCTGCCCGAACATCATCGCAATAATTTCTACCGGAACCGTTTTCAATAAAATAGTTTCAACCCCGATAAATGCAAGGATTGATAAAGCAACATGTAAGTACGTTTTTCTGTAAAAAGCCGCCTTTTCCACATCCGAGGAATGAGCAACTAACACATCTGTCATCATAGTTAGTATTTTTTATTGTTTGAATTAATTATTTATCTTTCTTCGCCGGCAGCACTCCAAGGATCTTTCCATCCTCTTCAAATACGGCCATAATTACCTCTTTTGAGGAAGACTCTCCGGCGTATTTATAATTGATGCTAGGCAAACTGGACCCGTCCATTAATTTGTGGTAGCCCGTTTTTAAAATTTCCAGCTTTTTGTTCACTTCAAAGCCTTCCTTCACCTTTTTCAGAACATCATCCGTCACGATTTCTTTCACTTTATCTGAAAGAAGCGCATCTATAGCCGGTCGGTCAGAAGATTTAAGTGCTTCAACAAACTTGAGAAAATTGTCATTATACAAATTAATCTTCTCTTTGCTCAGCTGTGAAGGCACCTCTTTTTGCGCCTTTTCAACCTTAACTCCGGTCACTTTCTGAGCAAACATCAGCTGTGCCGCAAGCAACGTAAGTCCTAAAAATATTTTCTTCATAATCTATTTTGGTATTTGGTGAAATAAGTGAGTTAAGATACGAAAATCAGACCACTTCCAAAAATTTCATTGTATCCACATTATCGGCATAGGTATCCAGAGCCGGATGCTGAGCCTCTCCAAAAGGAATGGAATCCAATCCAAGCTCATCTTTGGCTACGATACATTGAATATCCTGCTCATTCTCAGTGATAAAATTTTTCACTTCATCAAGTGATGAGTATCTGCTGAAATTGATCACGGAAAGCGGACTGAAAAGCTTATCATCCTCTTTCAGCATCACAAAGTTATTATCCCAGAACAGATCACGGTTCAGAAGGTAAACCGCTCTGTTGTAATCATAATTGTTGGCATACTTATGATGGTTGATAATATCTTCGAATCCTGTAAAACTTTCAAACAATCTGTCGATTACAAAATCCTCCGGAATAAAAATTCTTGTCACATTTCTGCATCCAAGTCCGAAATATCTGAAAATATCTTCGGCCAGAAGCTGAAGTTCTTCAGGAGTCTCATCTCCTTTCAGAACGGCAGCAGACGTTCTGTTCTTTCTGATGATGCTTAGATGGTTTTTGAAATAATACTCAAGATATCTCGCAGTATTGTTACTTCCCGTCGCGATTACCGCATCAAAATTCTCCAATTTTTCAACAAATTCAAACTGAATGGCACCTCCGGAAAATTCATTCCATTTTTCCAAAAGGAACGGAACCATCCGCTTGTCCTTTGAAGATAATTTGATCAATGGAATATGACCGCTTAAGACCACGGATATCACATCGTGAAGCCCAACCAGAGGAATATTCCCTGCCAGAATCAGTCCTACTCTTTTGGGAACTTTGGAAACGGAATAATTTCCGATCCAGTTATTTATATTTTCCTGAGTCAGAAGATGAGTCCACTCTGTGAGCGCAAACTTCTGATTTTCCATGGTAAACCACGGATTTTCTATTTCAGACCTTTTCAACAGCGATTCAAACTCGTTATCATGATCATTATAATCCGCGGAATCCTTTGCTAAAAACTCTTTTATATACTCGCTTAACTTAATAAGTCCTAAAACTTGATTTTCGATATTCATTATTACTTTTAAATTGGGGAATATTTTGTAATTTTGTGCAAATTTAAAAAAAATTAGCGATGGCTATTAAAATAACTGATGAATGCATTAATTGCGGTGCCTGTGAACCGGAATGCCCAAATAATGCCATATATGAAGGGGCCGTAGACTGGAAAGCTTCTGAAGGTACCGCTCTGGCAGGTACCGTGACCATGCCGTCAGGACTTACTGTAGACGCAGATTCGCCGCAGGAACCTGTGAGTGATGATGTATATTTCATTGTAACCGATAAATGTACGGAATGTAAAGGATTCCATGAAGAACCTCAGTGTGCAGCGGTTTGCCCGGTAGATTGTTGTGTTCCTGATGAAGACCACGTAGAATCTGATGAAGCGCTGCTTAACAAAAAAGCTTTCTTACACGGTGAATAATAAAGGCTCCGTCTCAGCGTTGAGGCGGTTTTTTTAACTACAAATCTCAAAGAATCTAGTAAAATATCAATAACAAAACCGCAAGTCCGTAAAATTCTTGCACAACCAAAAAAGTAAAAATATGAGCAAAAAGCACAACTTCAGCGCAGGGCCATGCATCTTACCTCAGGAGGTATTCGAAAAATCAGCAGAAGCTATTTTAGATTTTAACGGTATTGGATTGTCTCTTCTTGAAATTTCGCACAGAAGCAAGGATTTTGTTGCTGTAATGGACGAAGCGCGTGCCATTGTGAAAAGACTGATGAACCTTGGCGATGATTATGAAGTACTTTATTTAGGAGGCGGTGCAAGCCTGCAGTTTGCGATGGTTCCTTACAACCTGTTGAAAGTAGGCGGAAAAGCTGCTTACACCGATACGGGAACTTGGGCGGCAGGTGCTGTAAAAGAAGCTAAAAAACTAGGAACTGTAGATGTGGTAGGTTCTTCCAAAGAAGAAAACTATTCTTTCATTCCTAAAGATTATATGGTAGGTTCAGAATATGATTATTTCCACTGTACCTCAAACAATACCATCTACGGAACTCAGATGAAATCTTTCCCGGAAGTGGATACGCTGATGGTTTGCGATATGAGTTCTGATATTTTTTCAAGACAGCTGGATTTTTCTAAATTTGATCTGATCTATGCCGGGGCTCAGAAAAACATGGGACCTGCAGGGGTAACTTTGGTAGTGATCAAAAAAGAAATTCTTGGAAAGACAGGAAGAGAAAACATGTTGTCTATCCTTGATTATTCTCAGCACATCTCTAAAGAATCTATGTACAATACACCTCCGGTTTTCCCGGTTTATGCTTCCCTTCTTACGTTAAAGTACTTAGAGAAGAATGGTGGTATTGCAGCAGCAGAAGCAAGAAATGAAGCGAAAGCAAAACTGTTGTACGATGAGATTGACAGCAATCCTCTTTTTGAAACGTTCTGCGTAAAAGAAGACCGTTCTCTTATGAATGTTTCTTTTAAACTGATCGACGAAAGCAAAAAAGAAGAATTTGACAATGCATGGAAAGCTGCAGGAATCAGCGGACTGAACGGACACAGAAGTCTGGGCGGATACAGAGCTAGCTTATACAATGCTTTACCTATTGAAAGTGTGCAGGTTCTTGTTGACGTAATGAGATCAATTAAATAATTTAAGCATAAAAAATTCAAAGATTGAAAGATTGAGAGCAGTTAATAAAAATTTATTAATTTGCGCCCCGATTTAATACTGATTAAACAGCTGAATTTTTCAATCTTTAAATCTAAATAACACATGAAAGTTTTAGCAAACGACGGAATCTCAAAAACAGGAGAACTGGCCCTTACAGAAGCAGGATTTGAAGTCCTGCCCAATAGAGTGGCACAGGACCACGTGATCAATTTCATTAATGAAAACAACGTGGATATTCTTTTGGTAAGAAGCGCGACGAAAGTAAGACAGGACATGATCGATGCATGCCCCAGCCTAAAAATCATAGGACGCGGAGGTATCGGAATGGATAATATTGACGTAGACTATGCTAAAAGCAAAGGCATCAAAGTGATCAACACGCCTACAGCATCTTCAAAATCAGTAGCTGAACTTGTTTTCGGACACTTTTTCGCATTGGCAAGATTCCTTCACGAATCGAACCGGCTGATGCCATTGGAAGGGGAAACTCATTTCAATGCCATGAAAAAGTCATTCAGTAAAGCATATGAACTTTCAGGAAAAACACTTGGAGTGATCGGCTTTGGAAGTATAGGTCAGGAAGTGGTGAAAATAGGAATCGCACTGGGAATGAAAATCAAAGTATTGACAAAAAACCCGAAGACAAAAGTTCTTACCCTGGACTTTTTTGACGGACAAAGTCTAAATTTTGAGATCACTTCCACCAATGATATGGATGCTTTCCTTAAAGATACCGACTTCATCAGCATCAATACCCCAAAAACGAATGAATATATCATAGACACGCCTCAGTTTGAAAAAATGAAAGACGGCGTCTACATCGTGAATACTGCAAGAGGCGGTGTCATCAATGAAGTAACTCTTCTGGATTTCATCGAATCTGAAAAAGTGGCGGGAGCGGCACTGGACGTTTTTGAAAACGAGCCAAGTCCGGAACTACCTTTGCTGATGAACCCTGCACTATCCCTTTCTCCGCACGTAGGAGGAAACACAGTGGATGCTCAGGAAAAAATCGGCGCAGAACTTGCAGAACAAATTATTAAGCTACAAAAAGAAACCATAAGATAAAATATGCCTGTTTTTAAACCTTTCCGTGGAATCAGACCTCATAAAGACTTTGAGAGCACTTTCCCTACGCATCCGCTGGACAATTTCACCCAAGAGGAGATTGCAGAGAAAGCTCAAGTTGAAAATACTTACATCAACATGATTAAACCCTATGTTGTAAGTAAATCCAAAGATATTGACCGGAATTTAAGGAAGATCCGTTCAACGTTTGAAGAACTTCTGGATGAAAAGAAACTGATCCAGGACAGTTCTGCGTACTATCTTTATGAGCAGATCTATCCCAACAAACAGATTTTCAGAGGCTTGCTTGGATTAGCCAGTATTGAAGATTTCTGGAACGGAAAGATCAAAAGACATGAAAGTACCATTCCTCAGAAAAAGGAAAAACTGGCTCATTATCTGGAAAAAGTAAGCCTTCAGGCTGAACCGGTGCTTCTTACCTACCCTTCGAATTCCAAGATTGAACTTCTGATGAATCATGAAGAGAAGAATGTTCCTATTTTCAACCATATCGATTCTATCGGGATCAGACATAAAATATGGAGAATAGACAACCGTCTGAAACTTCAGCAATTCAAAGAAGTAATCGATCAGATCGACTCTTTCTACATTGCAGATGGCCACCACAGGATCGGATCTACCGCCCTGAATGCCAAGCATCATAAAGAGAAAAACAAGAGACACAACGGTACGGAAGCCTATAATTTTGTATACAGTTTCATCGTATCCAACCAGTCCATCAAGATTCACGATTACAACAGGATTTTGAGTGATCTTAACGGACTTTCCAGTGAAGAATTTTTAAAAGAGCTGGACCAGTACTTCCTAATCCACGAAAAAGGCGAAACATCTTATTTCCCTTCTCAGAAATTCCATATTTCAATGTACCTGGACGGTAAGTTCTACTCGCTTCACGTGAAGCATGATCTCCGTTCAAGAGAGATGTCGCTGGACAATCTTGACCACCATCTTTTAGACAAATACATTTTCAAAAATATCCTTAAAATAGAAAATTCGGACAGCTCTGAGAAGATCTCCTACGCAAAAGGAACTTCCAACCTTCAGGGTATTAATTATTTAAAGGAAAAAATAGACAATGGTGAAGGAAAAGTAGGCTTCGGAATCTATCCGGTGAGTTTCAATGATATGATTAAAATTTCAGACCTGAAGCTGAGCATGCCTCCAAAATGTACATTCATCGAACCGAAATTGGTTACAGCACTGTTAATGTACGATATGAAACCTTAATAAATTACTAATTTTTCCCTACTTTTATAAGCGGAAAAAGAAAGGTAAATAAAAAATGAAAAAAATCTTCATTATACTTCCACTCTTTTTGAGTGGATTTTTATTTTCTCAAAAAAAGCCACAGAAAAAACCTGTAAAAAAGGCGACCACGGCGAAATTCAACTATCACGATGAATTTAAAAAGATCTCGGACGAGATCATGACCAACGGCGCAGCTTATGAAAATCTCGGCGAGCTTACCAAAGGAATCGGTCCACGATTCAGTGGGACTTCCGGTTATATAAAAGCGGTGGAATGGGCAGAAAAAAAGCTCAAATCTATCGGCATTGAAATGATCTGGAGAATGGAAGCTAAAGCTCCGGTATGGATTAGGGGAAAAGAATCCCTGGAGATAAAAACGGCTAATGGGGATTGGAAAAACATCAGAATGCTCTCTTTCGGAAATTCTGAAGGAACAGGCGGAAAAGATCTCACGGGGGATATTGTCTTAATCAATTCAACTTCCGAACTTAATGCCATGTCCGTAGGGCAATTGAAAGGTAAAATAGTTTTCGCTAATCTTCCAATGGATCCAAAGATCATTAATACAAATGATTCTTATCTAGCAACCGCAAAATCCAAATTAATTTCAGCTTCCGTGATTGCAAAAACAGGAGCAAAAGCCTTAATTATAAGATCATTAACAACTGCAATGGATGATACACCCCATGCAAAAATGGTGTATTACGAACCTGATGACAAAGTAAGAATTCCTGCCCTATCCATTGGAGTAAGATCTGCTGACGAATTAGAAAAATTACTTAAAAATCAAAAGGTTACTGCCAAAATAAATATGACTGCACAGTCAAAGGGCGATACCACCAATCCCAATATTATTGCTGAAATTCAAGGTAAAAAGGATGCTAAAGTAATCGTTTTAGGAGCTCAATTAGACTCGTGGGATTTTGGGGAAGGCGCTGTTGATGACGGAACCGGTATTGCACAGTGCATTGAAGTTTTAAGAACATTCAAAGCGCTTGGTGTTGAAAATAATCATACGATAAGAGTTGTCTTTTATGCCAACAGCGAAAACGGAGGACAAGGACGCGAGATGTATGCAGCCTATGTGAAAAAAAGGGATGAAAAACATGTTTTTGCTTTAGGAACAGATGCGGGAGGCTATTCACCAAGAGGATTTTCATTAGATATGCCGCCACAAAGACGAAAGCAGATTTTCGAATGGAAGAATTATTTCCTTCCTTACGGGATTTATGATTTTGACCAGACTGAAGCTATTCAGGATATATCACCACTGAAAAAGCTGGATATTCCTTTGGCTGAACTGGTGGTAGATACTCAAAGGTACTTCGATTTCCATCACTCTGAACAAGATACTTTTGATAAAGTGAACAAAAGAGAACTTCTTTTGGGTGCTGTTGCCATGACACAGCTCATCTTTATGATCGATAAAAACTGGTAGCATGAAAAAGACTGTCATTCTTTCCCTTTTATTAGCAGGAATGGCTGTTTTCGGGCAGTCAAAAGAAGACTCCATCCAGTTCAGTAAGATCTCAACAGAAATCCTGAACAACGGAAAAGGCTATACCGACTTAAAAGACCTTACCAAAAACATTGGAAACCGTCTGAGCGGAAGTGAAACTTATGAAAAATCGGTGAAATGGGCAGAACAGAAATTACGTGATGCCGGAGCTGATAAAGTATGGCTTCAGGAAGTGATGATTCCGGTTTGGGTCAGAGGAAAAGAATCTTTGCAGATCAAAACAACGGATGGAACATGGAAGAAACTAAAAATGCTTTCGCTGGGAAATTCTGAAGGGACAGGCGGAAAAGATGTATCGGGCGAGATTATTATGGTAAGATCTTTAGAAGAATATGACAAGCTTCCTGCATATCAAGTAAAGGATAAGATTGTATTCTTTAACTACCCTTTTAATCAATCACATGTGCAAACTTTTATTTCTTACAGAGAAGCCTCAGCTTACCGACGTTCGGCGGCTAATTTAACGGCTCAGAAAGGCGGAAAGTTTGCGGTCATAAGATCTTTATCATCAGCATTTGACGATATTCCCCACACCGGTAATATGCGGTATGATGATAATATTTCAAAAGTTCCTGCTGTGACTATCGGAAATACAACAGCTGATGAGTTGGAATTATTATTAAAAGACAAAAAAGTTATAGCAAAACTCAACTCTAACTGTGGCATGAAAGGTGAGAAACTTTCCCATTCTGTGATTGGTGAAATCATGGGTAAAAAGGACCAGAGCGTTATCGTAGTCGGGGGACATCTCGATTCCTGGGATGTAGGGGAAGGCGCTCATGACGATGGTGCCGGCATAGTGCAGAGTATTGAGGTTTTACGAACGTTTAAGAAATTAGGCATTCAAAATAACCATACTATCAGAGCGGTCTGTTTTGCCAATGAAGAAAACGGTACAAAAGGTGGAAAGCAATACGGAAAAACAGCAAAAGAAAGCAATGAAAAGCATCTTTTTGCGATAGAATCTGACGCCGGAGGTTTTTCTCCGAGAGGAATCTCCCTGGAAATGAATGACAACAACAGAAAACAGATCCAAAGCTGGGTTAATCTGTTCCTGCCTTACGGAGTCTATAATTTTGAGGGAAAATACTCAGGTTCAGATATTGCTCCGCTGCATGAAATGGGAGTTCCTACGGCAGAACTAGTTCCTGATCCTCAACGTTATTTTGACATTCACCATACGGAAGAAGACACCTTTGAAAAAGTCAACCGCAGAGAGCTCCTTCTGGGTGCAGCGGTCATGACTCAACTTATTTATATGATCGATAAAAACTGGTAAACTATGAAAAAGATAATTGGAACTTCATTATTATTTTTAGGAATGGCTGCTTTTGGCCAGTCTAAAGAAGATTCGATACAGTTCAGTAAAATTTCTACGGAAATCCTGAACAACGGAAAAGGCTACACAGAGCTTAGGGATTTAAGCAAAAACATTGGCCACCGTCTCAGCGGTTCCACAGCGTACGATAAAGCTGTAAAATGGGCAGAACAGAAGCTTCGTGATGCCGGTGCCGATAAAGTATGGCTTCAGGAAGTAATGGTTCCGGTATGGACCAGAGGAAAAGAATCCCTGCAGATCAAAACACCAGACGGAAAATGGAAAAACCTGAAGATGCTTTCCCTTGGAAATTCAGAAGGAACAGGCGGAAAAGATGTTTCCGGTGAGATTATCATCGTGAAATCTATGGAAGAATATGACAAGCTTTCGGCAGATCAAGTAAAGGATAAGATTGTGTTCTTTAACTATGCTTTCAATCAGTCTTTTGTGGAAACATTCAGAGGCTACGGCGATGCTGCCAAATACAGGGTAACGGCTGCTTCATTAACGGCTAAAAAAGGCGGAAAATTTGCCATAGTAAGATCCCTGTCCTCAGCTTTTGACGATGTTCCACACACCGGAGCGATGCGCTATGAGGATAAAGTGTTGAAGATTCCGGCTATAGCTATCGGAAGTACAACAGCAGACGAGCTTGAAGCGCTTTTAAAATCGCAGAAAATAACCGCAAAACTGAACTCCAATTGTGGAATGAAGGACGAGAAGCTCTCCCATTCTGTTATTGGTGAAATAACGGGTAAAAAAGACCAGAGCGTGATCGTAGTCGGAGGACATCTCGATTCGTGGGATGTAGGGGAAGGAGCACATGACGACGGTGCCGGAATTGTTCAGAGCATTGAAGTTCTAAGAACGTTTAAAAAATTAGGCCTTAAAAACAATCATACGATCAGAGTTGTTTGTTTCGCTAATGAAGAAAACGGTGTAAAAGGTGGCATCCAGTATGGAAAAACAGTGAAAGAAAAAAACGAGAAACATCTTTTTGCCCTGGAATCTGATGCCGGAGGTTTTGCTCCTAGAGGTATTTCTCTGGAAATGGATGACCAAAAAAGAAATCAGATCAAAAGCTGGGCTGGATTGTTCCTGCCTTATGGCGTTTACAATTTTGAAGGCAGATATTCGGGGACGGATATTTACCCGCTTCACGATATGGGAGTTCCTACGGCTGAATTAGTTCCTGATTCCCAGAGGTATTTTGACATCCACCACACAGAAGAGGATACATTTGAAAAGGTGAACAGAAGAGAGCTTCTTTTGGGTGCTACGGCGATGACGCAGATTGTTTATATGATTGATAAGAACTGGTAAGATTTTACCTTTAAAATACTTTTGCCTTTACAAGTGAAAGATACTGTCAACAAGTTGATTTTGAAGAAACTAACGACTTTCCATGATTAACTTGTTGATTTTTTTATTTAATCTTTGTCTGAAAAATCTCCCGCAGATTCCTCAGATCGCGCAGATTTACGTATTGTAAGTAAAAAAATCTTTGATTTTTAAAAGACTTATGTGAACTCCCTGTTTTCGAAGTATTCACCTTAAAAATAGCTAAAGTGTTAAAAAACTTTTGAGACTTTTGTGGTTAAATAATTTCACAGATTTTATACCGTTCTTACTTTTTCAGCTTTTTCATCATTCTTCTGTATTTGAATTCATAAAGAATACTTTTCCAGTAATGCCTCAATCCACCACCCGATTCCCAGTTAACATCAAACTTCTCTCCTTCCAAAGAATAACCGGGCTTGGTAATTTTAGCATGAAGCATTGGGGGATTATCTTTTATTTTCTCATAATCATCGGGCTCCATATTTGATTTTCTGTAATACTGAATTTCGATAATCGTTTCTTTCCGTAATGCTTTAAAAATGTAAAGATTAATATCATACAGATCCTGATACTCTTTCTTTACTACTTCAATAACAGCATCTAATGGCAACGGTGCTTTATATCTGTTGATCTTATTCCTCAATTGTCGCCTTTCCTGAAAGTCTTCTCCGAATTCATTAAAATCTGAAACGATAAAAGTAAGTTGATGGGATATTTTATTCCAACATTGTTCTTCTGCCAGTTTTATAAGTCTGGCAGCAATACTCTGTATATTTTCTTCTAAACTTTCCGGAGTCACTTATGGTAGATTTATGCAAACTTAAAGTTACTTAACAACAAAAACAAGCTAAAAACTTCACTTTGGCATGAAATTCGCAAGCTAAATCATTGAAAAAAAATTATTTAAGCACAAACGATGAGAAAAAGTTTCCGCGGAATATTCAGTTTCCGCTGAGCCGGAATAAGGCTATCATCATATTGATATCCTCCTTTTTCCTTAGATACCGTATACAACGGAAGCGATAAACCTCTTATCAATTCCATTTTTACGATGAACCTGTGTACGGTGTCAAAGCTCATGGATCCTTTATTCGGATTCAATACTGCTTCTTAATTAAAACTTTCTGGGTAGCTTAAAGTATACCCTGATGTAAGACAATCAAACGGCCATATGATCATGACCTTAGCCAAGTATAACCATGATCCGTGCGCTATTAATGTATAACGGAATAATTCCGGACCGTTCTATCGAAGAGCGGAAAAAAGATGTATAACCCTTAAAAAGTGATTATGATGAGAGACTTTTTTGAAATGATTTTTAAGAGAAATGAAGATGCCGCAAAAATGAATATCTGGAGCCTGATGCTCCTGTTAAGCTTTGCTGTTTTTTCCGTATTGGTATATTTTATCTATGCTACCAAACCAGGCTTTAACAGCTTAGTAGTATATCTAACTGCATTTGCAGCTTATCTGGGATTTGGACTTGTATTTATCAGCTCCCTTACCAGAAAAATGAATTCTTCCCAAATGAGGAAGAAATCCAGACACGCATAACTTTAATTTCAATTTTACTAGAAAACCGTTCAAGCAATTTGAACGGTTTTTTTTATGATCTACGGCTTTGTGTGATTTCCATATATTTTTAACCTCCTGCAGATTTTCCAGATTGAATTATTTTAAACCATTAAGATCAATGAAGATAATAAGGAAAATTAAGACAAAAATCAAACGATTTTTTTAAGCGATTCCACTTAAAGTAAAGCTTACCTTAAACACTATTAAAAGATTAAAATATTAATAGTTAAAGTTTAAAAATATTGGTACAATCTAAAGACTTTTATATTTTTTCAACCACAAAAGGCATATACGCACGAACCCTAAAACCCTAAAACCCTAAAACTCTCAAACACTCAAACATCAAATCACACTTTCAGAAACTCCTTCTTCTCCAATTTCACCTCCATCACCTTTCCATCTCGTCTGATCTTCACATTGATGGCATTCTGCCCGCTTTCAACTCTGTTCAGGAAATAGTGGCAAGCACCATCTTTGTCCAGATTTTCCAGATTGGTATTGTTGATGCTGATGATTGCATCTCCTACTTTCAGTGGGAAGTTCTCTTCCTGGAATACGAAAGCAACGGTAGGTTTTGCATCTATAAAGCGGTATCCGAAGCCGAAAGACTCCAGTTTGGCGGGTTCATTTTTGATGCGTTTCATGTAGATTTTATTTCCGGTCCAGTCGAGGATGAAAATAAAGTTTTTAAAGAAATCATTTCCGATCAGGCTTGTGCTTCCGGTGGCGATAATTTCATTTGAAAAGCTTTCGTTGCCCAAAGACAAACCTGCTGTCCTGAAAATATAGCCCGGAGCAGGCTTTGCAGCCCCGTAAGCGCCCACTGAGTTCGTTCCGTATACTTCTACACTCTTTAAAGCTTTTTCTGCATTATACGCGTTATCTGCGATTTTTAATCTTCCGGAAAATCCGGTATCGAAAGTGAGATCAATTTTTTTGCCCTGTAAATCGGTTTCTACGACAGGGGTTTTCTGCGCTCTAGGACTGAAAGGAATAACAATATCAAAGTCTGCAGGATTAAACTGAGCAAGATCTTTTGACGCTTCCATTGAGTTTTCCGAGTAATTGATTTTCCAGAACAGCTTGGCCATTTGGTTAGCTCCCAGAATACCGTCTATTTTAAAACAGCTCAGTTCAGAAATACTGAAATCCATCACCACAGCACCTACATCCTTGAAAACAGCTTTATCAACAGTCATTTCCGGCAGAATGGTAAAAATCTGTTCGTGTTTATTTTTCTGTGAATCCTTTACGGTACTTCTGTGTTTTTTCTCTAAGCCCAGTTCAGTATAAACCGCCGTAGAAATCACGGTAGGAGCACCGGTATCAAAAAGAAAATTGTAGGACTTCCCGTTGATGCTTACCTGTACAAAAGGCAGATCATTCGCAAATCTCAGGTTAATTTTTTCTACCGGATTCTGAAGCTGCACTTCCCCACTTTTGAAGAATTTCTTTCCTTGGGCGGAAATGGTGGTTGTGGAGAGAATGAGAAGGGTGTAGAGGATTTTTTTCATGAAATTACTTTACACGAAAGTAGGGAAATTTGTAATTTAAAAGAAATTTTATTACTAGTAAATAGATTTTCCAAAATTAAATGTATGGTGCAAAAATCTCTATCATCTTATTTTTCCAGTTTTCAGGCAAATCGTCCCAATCTTTCCAATTTTCAGTTTGTTTATAAGCATGAAATGGTTTTTCATACGTTGACTTATATCCAATTTCATCTTCTATCGTGTTATCCATTTTTATTATCTTTCCTTTATTTCCTACAGCCTCTAAAATATTTTGATTAAATCTAGCAGCATTTGCAACATTCAAGTCATTGTCATGAATTACAATTGGATCGATTCCTAAGGACTTCAAATATTTAACTAAACTAATTATCGTTGCTTTCCCTCTTGCTTTTATCACTTCAAAATCAGCCAAAATCTTTAAATATTTTGATCGGTCTAATCTTCTTAAGCTTTCTTTAATCAAAACATCCTCAGTATCTCCTTCAATAATAATAACATTCTTGGTAAAAAATATTCGAGAAATATAATTATCAATTTTAAGAATCATTTTTACATATTGTTTATCATCTTCTTGTAGTTTAATAAACTTCTCACTTACACTGAAAGTGTGGCAATCTACATGGTTATTATTGTTATGTAGTCTATTTAGAATTTGTCTCGGTTTTCTAGAGATATCTATTAGATAAGGCGAATGTGTTGAAGCAACAATTTGGGATAATCCTGAACTTAGCTCATATATAGCATCTCTCATTTGATTTGCTGCACTTGGATGCAAATATGTTTCAGGCTCTTCAAAGCATATTATAATTGATCGAGCATGTTCATCTTCTTTTTTTGACAACCACATTTGTCTATATCTTAACATTCCAAAAACAGCTGCTCTAATCATTCCTGTTCCTTGGTCATCAACTGCTGTTTTAATATTACTTGACATTTCAACTTTAAAAGATGGTTTCAAAGTCGAAGGCTCACTCAAGTTTGTACTAGCATGCAGCTTAGAATCTGGGAAAATACTTGAAAGTACGTTATTCAAATCAGTCATCATTTTACCAAATTCAGATTCATTATCAGAAGGGTCTAGTTCCTTTGCTAGGCTTTCAAGATATCCTTGAGCCCCCTTAAAGTTATCTGAATTTTCTCGCACAGTTTCAAATAGTTCAGTTAGTGTTTTATTTAACACCCCATTTCCTGCTCCTTGTATTTCATGAGCCCCAACATCAATGGGAATTAACAAGAACCTTGGTAACATTTTAAGTACATTCCCTGGAATTCCTCCTGGGTTTTTGAACCAAGTTTCCTCATCCGATACTTCCCAAATTTCATCAATTTCTTCTAATTTCTCTAGTTGCTTAATAGTTATATTTTTATCAAGCTCAGTAAAATAGTTTTGCATCAAACTTCCTTCAATACCCTTATCAATAAAGTCTTGAGGCTTTTTGCAGCTTTCAAAATCTTCTTTTATCTTTCTTACTTTCGATTTAAATTCAATGATCACATCCTTTCCCAACTCGTAAGTTTTTCTATATACAACTGACAATCCTGTTTCTTGAGAACCTTCCGCTATCTCATAATTAAAAATGCGTCCCTTAAAACCTCTCCATTTATTTGACTCAATTGGTAAGTTTCTAAATTCAGCTTCAAGAGTAATAACATTTGTATCAACTTTTATTTCACCCTTTTCTCCATCCAATATTGAGTGATAATCATTTGTTGTCAATTGCTTCTTTCCTGACAAAAGTATATCGACTGCTTTTAATATAGAGCTTTTCCCACAATTGTTTTGTCCAATTAAAAATGTCGCATCACCAAATAATACTTGAATTTCTTTTAGTCTTTTATACCCAGAAATTTTTAAGGAATGTAATTTCATTTAATAATCTTTTATACTCTAAATTATAAATATAAAAACAGAGAAAATTACGGCTATCCGTATTTCTACGGAATTTCCAATATAAAAACAAAAAAAAGCCGTCCTCACGGACGGCTTTCATATTTTAAATTCTCAATTACTGTACTTTCACAAGCTCAACATCGAAAACTAACCAGGCGTTTGGTGGAATAACTCCTCCTGCTCCTCTTTCTCCGTAAGCCATAGCCGGTGGGATCAATAAGGTAGCTGTTTCGCCTTCTTTAAGCAATAGGATTCCTTCATCCCATCCTTTGATTACTCTTCCCATTCCGATTGGAATTTCGATAGGCTCGTTTCTTTTGAATGAAGAATCGAATTCTGTACCGTCGATTAATTTACCTGCATAGTGTACAGATACATTGTCACCAGATTTAGGAGCTTTTGCACCTGCTACTGTTTTTGTGATTTTGTAGTATAATCCTGATTCAGTTTTCTGCATTCCAGCTTTAAGGTTTTCTACCATTTTGTCCTGGTTCGCTTTGAATTCTTCTTCTTTTTTCTTTTTGTCAGCTTCTTCTTTAGCGATGTATGCTTTATTGTTTTCTGCGATTTTAGCTTTTCCTTCCGTGAAAGTTTTTGCTGCATCGTAGTTTTTGTAAGCATCACCTTTTCCGAAAATAGAAACTTTCTCTAAAACGATATCTGTTTTAGGCTTGTCCTGAGCCCCTTTTTCTACATTAGCGATCGCATCAATTACATCGTTACCTTTCACTACTTTTCCGAAGATCGTGTGTCTTCCGTCTAACCAAGGAGTAGCTACTTCAGTGATGAAGAACTGGGAACCGTTCGTGTTAGGTCCGGAATTCGCCATAGAAAGGATTCCTTTTCCTGTATGTTTAAGGTCGTTTTTCTCGTCCTCGAATTTATATCCGGGATCTCCCATTCCTGTTCCCTGAGGATCACCTCCCTGAATCATGAAATCTTTGATCACTCTGTGGAAAATAGTTCCGTCGTAATAAGGAACTCCTTTCGCCTTAGCTTTGTTATCTATTTTCCCTTCTGCAAGACCGATAAAATTGGCTACAGTTACTGGTGCTTTTTTGTCTTCGAACTGCACGATCAGGTTTCCTTTAGAAGTCTGAAGATTTGCATAAAGTCCGTCATTAAGACCTTCGTAAGTTTCTTTGTCTACGTTCATTTTTTTATAGATTGGGGTACAACTCATCAGCGAGATACTTGCCGCTGCCAGAATTATATTCTTGTTAAACAATTTCATTATTTATAGAGCTTTTAATTTTATGATTAATGGTATATCGTTGTCTATATTCTTTTCGTCTCCAAAAGTCCCGTAGGCCAGTGAAGAAGGGACCAAAAGCGTTACTTCCTCTCCATCATGCATAAAACGCAAAGCATTCTCTACCGCTTTCAGTTCATCAAAATGCCCGAATCTGGCATCTCTTCTTTCAAAAGGTTTATCGTAGATCTTGGTTTCATCAAAATCATACAGATCATAAGAATAAGAGATCGGCGTATCATCTGCCCTTCTTGTTCTCTGATCAAAACCTTCAACCGTTACCCAGTAATTAAGCTGCGTAGGATAATACTTCACAGACTGACCCTTGATCCAATCCTGGATCTGGCCTCGTTCTATCGTATTCAGATTCCTCATCCTTTCCTTGGAAACATCCAAATCTTTCTGGCTCAATACTCCGCCAACGGGAGGATGTGCCTCGGGTGCTTTCCGGTTGCAGCTTAGCAGGCATACTGCTGATATGAAGAGTAATTTTTTCATAAACTTTTGCGAAAATACGCATTTCGGGGAAATATTGTTCAATCGGTTTTAAAAAATTTTGGAGAAAATGATGAAGTATTTCCGGAGGATGGGGTTATAGATGATTTAAAGATTAAAAAAATCAAGGTTTTAAAAATTTTAACCATAAAAGTTTTTTTGAAACGTTGAAATTTATTTAAAATTTAATGGTTCTACCGCAAAAAAAAATACACTTAGGTTTTACAGAAAATAGGCTGAATTTGTTTGATCTGCGAGGAACTTTTTTAAACCATTAAGTCTTTTTTAGTTTTAAGAATATTTAAGATGAGCTTCGCCTTAAGCGATATATAGCTCAAAAAAATCTATTGGTTTTCTCTTAATTTCCCTTATGCTTTTCATTGATCTTAGTGGTTCAAAAAATCTCCCGCAGATTTCACAGATGACGCAAATCCTTACTTTTGAATTTCTATTGACTTTTCTTTCCCAAATCCATCCAAATTAAAAATAACTAATATGTAAAAAAACTTTTATCACTACTTTGTAGCTATTATTTTTCACCACTGATTTCAAACAGGAACACAGATGATTGAAAATATTTTCTACTGCCTTATCCTTAAAAAGCTCAAATGCTTTTCTATGCGGTTTTATTTTTATCTTTTTTTAAGTCATATCATCTAAATTTCTTATTCGATGTCATGACTCTTGTATCTTGTATCTTGTATCTTGGTTCTTGGTTCTTGGTTCTTATTTCAAACTCAGGTTATTTAAACCAAAAAATCACCCCGTAAAGAGGTGATTCTATATTTTATCTAATTCAAATATTATTGAATGGTCACTTTAATCATCTGTGGCAGCGAAGGAAGTGTATTGAAAGGGTTCGGGTTGGCTAGCTGCTCTACCGGCTGGCTTTCCGTTTGCGCCGGCTGGGATCCGATATGAGCACCTGGATAAGAGCTCACCAGTGTTCCGCTGTCAAAAAGCCCCATGATGGAAGAGATATCTCCTCTTGTTGAACCGTCTACTCCATTATTAGTAGCTGCAATGAACCAGTCATTGGATTGTCCGTACATCATCACTAATGCAATACGGTCTCCTTTACGAGCCGAAATCGTCTGCGAGGCTTTACCGCCATTGTTACCGTTGATTCTGGGCTGTAAAATATTGGTCGCCTGATCTTTAAGAACAAATACTTCTTTTACGCCGGGTTTTGTTTTAAGGAAATTCGCCAGAACATCTGCATTCCCTTGTTGGGAAAGCTCCTTCAGACCTTGTCCGCGGTCATTTTCTCCTGTTTTAAAGATAGGATTATCATTACCGCTGTATACTACGACCAAAACCGGCGAGAAAGCAGACGCAGGACCTGTAATACCGGTAAGATACTGGGTTAAAGGGGTTACTTTTCCGGTTTCAGCAAGATCGGTCAATCCGTTGGCTGACAGTTTTCCTGATGAAAAAATAGGATCTTCTTTTACAATGGTCGTTCCTGAGCTATGAGATATTGCCCATACACCAGCACTGATAGGCGTTTCATTAGCTGTACCGCCAGAGGTATTGGTCAGTTTCAAAGTAAATTTCGTGCCTCCGTCATGAGTCAGTTCAGCTTTCAGCAATTGTGAAGCAGGAGTCGTCAATGCAGTTTCTATAATATTCTTTGGAGTAGTTTCCGCAACGCCTGGATGCGTAACAGCAGGACCTGTAGGCTGATTGATACGTGTCCCGTTATCCCAAAGTCTGATCTGTGAAGAAACGTTCCCCGTAACCGGATCACCATTGTCCCGGTACAATTTTATGCCCGGATTGGCAGGCGCAAAAAACAGATCATTACTGTTTCCGTACATCGCTGCAAAACTTACCGTCTGTCCTTTTCCTGCGTAAAAACTAAAAGAAGTGGATTCTCCCGGATTGAGAACAGGTGATGATCCCGCATTCTGGAAAGTTCCGAACTGTGACAGAGATTTACTTTCAATGACATTTTCTACCGTGATTACGGCTGAGTCATTGACTGCCATCTCACCATCATCATCACTGCTGCATGAGGAAAAAGCTAAAACGCTCATTAAAGAAAGCAGACCAAGAGGTCGTTTGAACTTTACAAATTGCATAGTATTCTAAATTTTCTGAAAAATTACCAATATTTAACGAGAAAATAAAAAAACCGGCAGAATAAATTTCCGCCGGTCCTATTATTGAATCAAATAATGTTTACATTAAACAGTCTCCAAAACATCTTTTTCAACCACAACTCTCCATCCGAATGGATCTTCGCTAAGGTTGTTCTGAAGGTCTGTAAGATCTTTTTTAAGAAGAGCTGCATAGCTTTCCTCATCAGATAGTCTTGGAAGTTCAAGCTTCACGCCCTGATATCCCAAAGCCTGGAATATAGTCGTTACCACTGCTGTTCCAACACCCCAAACTTCTTTCAATGTTCCGTTTTTCTGAGCTTCTACCACAGTTTTCACTGCTACAGGCTCTATTTTCACTTCAATTCCTCTTTTCTTAGCCAATTGGATGAAGCTGTCTCTTGTTACTCCGTCAAGGATTTTTTCAGAAGTTGGTGGTGTATAGATCGTATCGTTAATTCTTACAAATACGTTCATTGTTCCACTTTCCTCGAAATATTCGTGGGTAGCGTCATCCGTCCAGATGATCTGCTCATATCCTTCTTCGATAGCAAGCTGTGTAGGATAGAAAGAAGCGGCATAGTTCCCTGCTGCTTTAGCTGAACCTACTCCTCCGCTGGCAGCTCTTGAATAATGATCTGAAATTTTTACAGAAACAGGTTCTGAATAGTAACTTTTTGCCGGTGTTGCAACGATGGCAAACATATATTTATTAGCAACTCTTGCTTTCAGAGCTTCCTCCGTAGCAAAAATCAAAGGTCTGATATATAAAGACATTCCTTCTCCCTGTGGAATCCAGTTTCTGTCGATATCCACTAATGCCTTTAATCCGTCTAAAAACATTTCCTCAGTTACTTCAGGCATTGCCAGACGGCTTGCTGATTTATTGATGCGTTCAAAATTCTTTTCTGGCCTGAAAAGGAAAACCTGCCCGTCTTTGTCTTTATAAGCTTTCATACCTTCAAAACAAGCTTGTCCGTAGTTTACACCCATCATGGCCGGAGTAAATGGTATAGGACCGTAAGGAACCAATTTTACATCACCCCATTTTCCATTTTCATACTCACATATCACCATATGGTCAATAAAAGTACTTCCAAATGAAAAATTGTTCGGATCAAAGTCCGAAAGTCTGGAGTTTTCAGTTTTTTGAATTATCATTTTTAAAAATTTTTACGATGTTCTACAAATTTAACATAATTTTCTAAATATAAAAATTTTGGAGTAAATTTGACAAAAAAATAGCTTGAAAAGAGAGATTAAGACCACGAACGACGGTAGTAAAACATTGTTTATCAATGAATTAAATGAAAACTACCATTCTCATCATGGAGCGCTTCAGGAAGCAGAACATGTGTTTATCAAAAATGGATTAAATCAATTAAATGATTACGAAATTAATATTCTAGAACTCGGTTTTGGAACAGGTTTGAATGTTTTGGTGACAATTAATGAATATTTAAAAACTGACAAAAATCATGTCATCAACTATTTTTCACTGGAAAAATACCCCATAAATGAATCTGAAATTAATGATCTCGCCTACTTTGAGCATTTTGATAACCCGGAATTCAAGAATATTTATCAAAAAATTCATCAGGCTGAATGGGGAAAATCCACTGAAATCATTACCGGTTTTAATCTAAAAAAGATAGAATGCGACTTCTTTGACCTGAAAACCATAGACTTACCAAAAATCAACCTTGTCTATTTCGACTGTTTTGGAGCGAGAGTACAGCCTGACCTTTGGGAAAAACCTCTGTTTGAAATGGTTGCCGACAAAATGTCCGTTAACGGTTTGTTAACAACTTACTCATCCAAAGGAAGCGTCAGAAGAATCCTCCAGGAGCTTCATTTTAAAGTTGAGAAGAAACAAGGGCCTCCAGGGAAACGCGAGATGATTAACGCTATAAAAATGGAAGATCAGGAAAACATTGAAAGCTAGGAAGCGAAAGCAAGCCCATGGAGCCCACAGACAAATTTGCAAATTCCTTTATTGGCCCTTTCCACTTATTTCCTTATTTTAGCTATACAAAATAGTATATATGATTGATAAGATCAACATTAGAGTGTATGCGTGTGCAGTAAAAGATAAAAAAGTACTGACGCTGTTTGAAGAATATGCCGGTGAACCTTTAATGAAATTTCCGGGAGGAGGTCTGGAATTCGGGGAAGGCCTTATAGAATGTCTTCACCGTGAATTTGATGAAGAGCTGAATGTAAAGATAGAAGTCGTGGAACATTTTTATACGCAGGAAGACTTCCTGGTTTCCCGTTTCAGAGAAAATGAACAGCTGCTTACCATATATTATATAGTCAATATCACCACCGAAGAAGATTTCCTGATCCTTGATCCGTGTATTGAAAAAACAGAATGGATCGATATCGACACACCGGACAATCCTTTTCCACTTCCGATCGACAGAATCGTATTTGATAAATTAAAAGAAAAATTCCTGTAAGCTACTTACAGGAATTTTTATATTGATTTTTTACTTTTTGATTTTAAAATCTGCGGCTCCGGGATAAGGTTGTAAATACCCTGAATTCCAATTGGACTGCAGCAATGATTCTATGAACTCGTCTGTTCTGTTCTTGTGCGGATTATAACGGTCTTTAAGATCAATGTCTGCCATCTTTCCTTTGATATTCCACCAGAAGGCATTAAACCCTCCTCTTAGTTCTTTAATAATTTCGTAAACACTCTGGCCGGTAGCCCTGTTCATCAATTTTGCAAAAACCTGACCTTCTGTTGTTGTAAGATCTCTCAGCTGTTTTTCATACTGGTCTGCAAGTATATTTTGCCTTTCTCTTACAAATTTTCTTTTAGCCTTACTGTCCAGATCATTCATGTCAGCCTGAATATCTCTGTACTGCTGAAGTGCAGTGAGAAACAGCGGATATACCCTGTTCAGCTTCTTATTAAGGAAATAATAGTAATTTTTATCCAACTGATTATTAAACCGCGGTTTATTGACAAGAACCAACTCGTCAAGCACTACTACAGGTTCGCCATTAATTTCGTAAACCTTGATCTTTTGACGTTCATCATAATAGTACTTATTACCGAACTCATCAGTTTTTAAAGATTCAGCAGGATATTGGTTGAGAGGTTTTGCTACAATAGAATCCTTCTGACCAAAAACACTGACTCCCAAAAAGAAGATAAAAAGACAGACAATCTTAGTAAAATTCATTATTTTTACACTTATAATAACAAAAATTACACGCAAAAATCATTCCCTTTTATGAAATTTGAAAAGAAATCTTTAAAATTTTTAGAAAATTATCTAAACACTTCTTCACCAACAGGTTACGAACATAAAGGACAAAAAATATGGATGGACTACATCAGACCTTATGTAGATAAAATCGAAGTGGATCATTACGGAACTTGCTATGGGATAGTCAATCCGGAGGCCGAATTTAAAGTAGTAATTGAAGCTCATGCCGATGAGATCTCTTGGTACGTCAATTACATTACAGATGACGGATTGATCTATGTAATTCGAAACGGAGGCTCGGATCAAACCATTGCGCCTTCAAAAGTCGTTCATATCCATGGTGAAAACGGAATTGTAAAAGGAGTCTTCGGATGGCCGGCCATCCACACCAGAACCAACCAAAATGAACCGGTTCCGAAAATTGAAAATATCTTCATCGACTGCGGTGCAGTTTCCAAGAAGGAGGTAGAGGAAATGGGAATTTATGTAGGATGTATGATCACTTATCCGGACGAATTCTTTGAAATGAACGACAGATATTTTGTCTGCAGAGCATTGGACAACAGAATCGGAGGCTTTATGATCGCGGAAGTGGCCAGACTTTTAAAAGAAAACAAAAAAACAATTCCATTCGGGCTGTATATCACCAATTCCGTACAGGAAGAAGTAGGTTTATATGGAGCAGATATGATCGCTGATACGATTAAACCAAATATCGCCATCGTTACAGACGTTACCCATGATACCACTACCCCAATGATCGAAAAGAAGAAAGAAGGTGATCAGAAGTGCGGCGACGGACCTGTGGTTTTCTTTGCACCAAGCGTTCACCATACGATCAGAGAACTGATTATTGACACTGCAAAATCCAAGAAAATTCCTTTCCAGAGAGCCGCTGCCAGCAGGTCTACAGGAACCGATACCGATGCCTTTGCCCACTCTAACGGCGGCGTACCAAGTGCATTAATTTCCTTACCTTTGCGCTACATGCATACAACGGTAGAAATGGTCTCTAAAGAAGATGTAGGCAACGTGATCAAGCTGATCTACGAAACACTTCTGAAGATTAAGCCGGAGATGAAACTGAAGTATCATTAATTGAGATACCAGATTTCAGACATCAGACTCCAGACATTAATAAGTTACTTGTCTGCTTTAAAAGTCTGACATCTGATATCTTGCATCTTACATCTTACATCTTACATCTAAGTAAAAAGTATAAAAAGTAAAAATGAAAACGAAGCTTATTGCTCCTTCCCTTTTATCCGCAGACTTTGGGAATCTGCAAAGAGATATTGAAATGCTGAATGCATCCCAGGCAGACTGGTTCCACATCGATGTGATGGACGGAAGATTTGTACCCAACATTTCATTTGGTTTTCCTGTCATGAAAACGGTTCAGCAGCATGCTAAAAAATTCGTAGACGTTCATTTGATGATCGTAGAACCGGATAAGTATGTAGATGAATTCATTAATCACGGTGCAGACCTGATCTCTATACATTACGAAGCATGTACGCATCTTCACAGAACGATTCACCATATCCAGAGCAGAGGGGCAAAAGCAGGGGTTGTTTTAAATCCTTCAACGCCGGTATTGATGCTTGAAGATATCATCGCTGATGTAGATCTTGTTCTTTTAATGAGTGTAAATCCCGGATTCGGAGGACAGAAATTCATTGAAAACACGTACAAAAAAATTGCGGAAACCAAAGATCTTATCCTGAGCAATAACTCTACAGCTTTAATTGAAATTGATGGCGGAGTCAATCTTGAAAACGCTTCAAAACTATTCGACGCAGGTGCAGACGTACTTGTTGCCGGAAATGCAGTTTTCTCTGCAGAAAGCCCGGAGAGAACCATTGAATTACTCAAAATTTAAACGTTTTAAACGTATTCATACGAAAAGGCAGCTGAATCAGCTGCCTTTTCTTTTTAAAAATATATCGGTTATTAGTCTACCTGTTGAAAATTAAAGCTTAAATCTCCTCCGTTGTAATCCAATGAGATATTGGTTGGGAAAACCTGAGACGAAGTGGACAGCCATCTGTATTCCAGGAATTTTATATTTCCTGCAGTAACCGGATAAATCGCATTGGTATTATCGGGTTTATTCTTCTTGTACCAGTCATTGGAATTCATCGTAATCATATACTTTTTGTCTTTTTCCAAAGCCAATGCTTCAATCGCTTTCGTGAGTAAGGTGTTTGATGCCGCTACATTCACCATTTCCGTTCTTAAGACGGTTTTAGAAGTATAATCCCAGATGGTAATTTTCAAGTTTGGATTTACATCCGGCAGTTTTACGGTAATGGCATTGATCTTTCCCTTTACATTAGGAGAAAATACGAGACCGAATTCATAATTCCCGGCATTGACAAAATTGGATACTGTGGTAAATCCTGTAGTTTCATGGTATTTATTTAATGGATTCTCTTCAGCGTATACGATGGGTTGCGGAATGGGCTCATCTTCATCTTTACTGCAGCTTGCGGTTATCAGTACTGAGCTTAGGGCTATGGCTTTACATAAATTTTTGAGAGATAACGATCTCAAAGCGAAAAATACTTCTAAATGTTTCATGGGTTTTAATTTTAATAATTGATAGGGCAAAGATTAAAATAACCCGAAAGTAAAACATCAGGAAAAACACTTATTGAGAGGAGTTATTGCACCGGTTTTTGCATTATTGTGATAAAAAACAAAAAGGCAGCTCTTTCGAGCTACCTTTCTTCTTGCGGAATTTGAGCTTATGTGGTTATTAGTTTTTTTGTCGTAAGACTTTAGTGCTTTAGATTCCCAGTGCTATTACTTATGTAAAAGTCCTAATAAAACCCTATATGATGCATCCGTAGAAATACTGAATTATACCATTCAGTATTTCTACGTAATCATTTAAATTATTGCTGCAAATGCTTGCTCCAGATGCATGCAGAGGCCACCAAAGCAATACTTATCACCGAAAATACAGTTCTCACATTGTTTAAAAGATTCCACCTGTTCTCAAAACTGTCGCGCATCTGCTCTACTGCATCCGCTGTAGATCCGGTGATATCAAACTTATCCAGCATATCATTCAAAGGAACATTTCCGGCAATCGTTACTCCAAAAACGCCTATCAGATAAGCTGCGGATGCCAACAGAAGAAAGATAAAAGCCGGCTGGTCTCCACGGAACAGAAAAGTTGTTACCGGAAGCAGAACTGCAGTTCCCATAAAACTCAGAAAAAATACCGGATTAAGGATTTCCCGGTTAATACTCTGCATAGACTTCAGATATTCCGTATCCGAAAGTTTTCCCAGTCCAAGGACTACAGAGCATGAATAGGCATAGAAAAGCCCAGCGATCAAAGCCGTAAGCACGGCAGTAATTAGTAAAAATACCGTTGTCATTTTCATATATTTTGATTTGTGATAGATAGCAAAAGAAATCCTAGTAAGGATTCCATTTTTTGATAATTTGCTGTGCAGTAACGATCATTTCTTCATCCCAGTCTTCCGGTTTGAAATAATGAAAATCACTGTTTTTAATAGCTTCGGTACCATTTCCTTCAAACAACAGCCTGGTCAGTTCTGTCTGCTCATCATGAAGCAACAGATCTTCAACAGGTTTTGAGTAAGTCCTATTTTTTCTGTTCCAAATTTTCTCATCACCAACCGGTTCATCTGAAAATTCGATAATTTCTTTAACCCGGTTAAAATCATCGAAAAAAAACTCTTTATCGACCTCTGTATTTAATGTATGTCCTAGCCTTTCAATAATAACATACTCAGGATGACATTGAATCAGAACTTCAGGAAGTATCTTTAGTATTTCTTCCGGAATGCGGTCATCATGCGTATCTCTCCTTACCGGCTTCTTCCCGTAAGCACTTTCCTGCCAGCTTCCTCCCGAAAGATGAATTTCTTTCACTTTTCCTAACGGATAGAGCCTGATCATTTCCATCATATCAACTTCAAAATTGCAGGACTGACAGTAGATATTATGAAGATCCAGAATAAGAAAGCCATCAATATCCTCTACCAGTTTATCCAGAAATTCGCCCTGCTCTTTTACATCATCTATTGAAAATGAGAACGCAAGATTTTCTACTCCCACGGGGATTTCTATCGCATCCTGAAGCCTGCTCAATCTGTCTTTTCCAATCTCAAGGGTTTTGGGAAGCAATGGAACCGGTAGCGGAACACCCTGGTGAAAGTTTTCAGTATTCATAAAACCAAAATGTTCAGTAATATGCCTGTATTTTCTTCGGCTTACTTCTTCTTTTAATTTCTTAAGCCAGATTTCCTGCCGGTCCGTCCATTTCGCATCGAAAAGAGAATAGTAAACGCCATGGCCTAAAAGCCTGTTATTTCCCGCGTAAAAATCCAGGAGACCCGAAAGCCATTCCGGTTCTGCCACATCGTAAAAGGCATCAAATGACCACTCCAATACCTCCACAGAATGACTCTGTAAGACAGGAAGTATCGCGGAAACAAAATCTGCTTCCGGCATCATAGACAACCCTAACAACGGCTTTTTCATAGATTACCCCATTCCACAGGCCGGACATCCGCTTCCGTATTTCAGAATAGTGTCTTTTTTCACTACCTTTACCGGTTCAGCTTTTACCGTCTTGGGAGAATCCATTTTTTTAACTTTTTTCACGGACTTGGTTCCCTTCTTCACAGGTTTCGTCGTTTGTCCGGATACACTTACAGCCAATAAACTGGCCATTACTAATGTTGGAATTTTCATACTCTATTTTTAATGAAACTTACAATAAGTGTTCCATTTATGATTATGCTAAAAATACAATAATTTCATGTATATTATTTCTAAATTTAAAGTTTAGACTTCATATTTTCATTATTAAAGCTAAGATTCAACTTCATTATCCGAAAATCAGATCTTCTTGTTTATATTTAAGGTTTAAATTAAAAAGGAAAATGAAAAACAGGAGGATCCAGGCCTTTTTCTTAGGATTATTATCTCTATCATGTACCATTCAAGCCCAAACAAAGGCCACAACCGACACAAAAATGGAATGGTTTAAAAATGCCAAACTGGGGATTTTTATCCACTGGGGCATTTATTCTGTGGATGGAATTTCTGAATCATGGTCATTCTTCAATAATTATATCAGTCATGAGAATTACATGAAACAATTGAACGGGTTTTCAGCCTCCCAATACAGCCCTGATAAATGGACAAATTTGATCAAGGAATCCGGTGCGCAATATGCCGTCATCACGACCAAACATCATGATGGCATTGCCCTCTGGAATTCAAAAGCTGAAAAATCAATCACGATCCCTACACATTCCCTTGCAAAAAAGGATGTCCTGACTCCTTTCGTTAATAGTCTTAAAAAATCAGGACTAAAAACCGGACTCTACTTCTCCCTTCCCGACTGGAGCCATCCTTATTATGACATCAACACCCGTACAAAAAAACGGTATGAAATCAAAAATGACCCGAAACGCTGGCAGCAATTTGTTACTTATTACCAGGCACAGCTGGGCGAACTTTCTTCCCGGTACAATCCCGACCTGCTATGGTTTGACGGAGACTGGGAACATTCTCAGGAGGAATGGAAAGCGGCGCAGACCTTAGATCTGTTGAAAAAATACAATCCGGATATTATTGTTAATTCAAGACTTAACAAACACGGCGACTACGACACTCCTGAACAGGGAATTCCCGTTGTAAGCCCGCAACAAAAGTATTGGGAACTCTGCTACACCATGAACGATTCCTGGGGATATCAGCCTGATGATGAAAATTACAAGACACCGAATATGATAGTAAGAACGTTGGCAGATGTTATCAGTATGGGAGGAAATCTGCTTCTTGATATCGGCCCGAAATCTGATGGCACTATTCCGGAAAAACAGACTGAAATCCTTAGAAATCTCGGAAGATGGACCTCAAAAAACAAAACAGCTATCTATGGAACAACCCAAGGACTTCCTTTTGAAAATTTTAAAGGAAAATCTTCTTTTTCAGAAACAGGAAAATCGGTTTTCCTATATCTTGAAGAAGCGAAAGATTTTGTGAAAATATACGGTTTAATCAATAAACCGGATGCTATAAAAATTGTCGGAGATGATCTTGCTAAAGTCAATTTCAGTTTGACTCATGAAAAAACAATGACTATTGACTTTTTTAAGGTAAAATTCGATGAGGATGTCACAACTGTAGAGCTCGTGTTTAAAGAAAAGCCGCTTTTTCTGAAGACCTTTCCGTCAACTCACTATTCCCTTACTGACATTCTTGAGCAAAAAAACACCAAAATGGCAGCTTATGACCTTGTCAATCTTCTGCATGGCGGAAATAACCTCTTGAACGGTTCGGGACTTACCAGCGACGGACAAGATATGCACATTCAAAAAACACCCAAAACGAATCCTGAAACTTTAGAATGGATCAGCAAACATGCCGAAGCATTATATGAAACAGACAAAGGCTTACCGGAAGGATATTATTCAGGAATGAGTGCTCTTTCAAAAGATAAACAGACCATTTATCTCTTTGTTGAAGGAACCCCAACAGGTCCTGTAGCTTTGAAAGGTGTAAAAAATGGCATCGCAAGGATCAGAATTGTGGGCGAAGGATCGATCATTAGTCATAAAACCTATAATAAACTGTACTGGAGTGATACTCCGGGAATCATTTACATAGATGTTCCAAAAAACAGAATTGATAAAAATATGACCGTCATTGCCATACTATTGGATAAACCCTTAAATCTGTACAAGGAGAAGGTCGGGGCTATTGAAAATAATCTATAGTCTATTATTCAGGACATTATGTCATAAAAAAATCCAGAGACAATGCTCTGGATTTATATTTCGAGGTAGTTTTTCTTAGAAAATCTCTCTTCCTGAAAAATGGAATTGAGCCTCGATAAGAGCGTTCTCGTCAGAATCTGAACCGTGAACAGCATTTTCACCGATACTTCTTGCAAACATTTTTCTGATCGTACCTTCCGCTGCTTCTGCAGGGTTTGTAGCACCGATCAATGTTCTGAAGTCTTCTACTGCATTAGCTTTTTCTAAAACAGCTGCCACGATAGGACCAGAACTCATGAATTCTACCAATTCCCCGTAAAATGGTCTTTCAGCGTGAACTTCATAGAATTTTTTAGCGTCAGCTACAGTAAGCTGAGTTAATTTTAAAGCTTTGATCTTAAAACCTCCTTCTGCGATCTTACCTAATATAGCACCGATATGTCCGTCTGCTACTGCATCAGGCTTAATCATAGTGAATGTAATGTTAGACATAAATGTATATTTTTTTAATGCCGCAAAATTACAAAAAATATCTTTGATTTTTATTTTAATTTTTTTTTAACATAAAAATAACTTTTATTAAGAAATGCAGAAAAAACTTTGGCACAGTAATTGTTAATTCTATTACGATTCTCATGTTTAATTTGAGTTTTCATGGTTATTAGTTTTTACCCAGCTTCGGCTGGGTTTTTTATTTGTAAAAATTTAACCATTCCGTTGCGAAAATGGTAATTTTTAAAACCCATTAAAATCATATTAATACATTATTGCTTCTATTTCAATCAATGGAATAAAATTAATTTTTCAATATTTTTTTTGTTCCTTTTCTGTAACACTCCATTAATTCCAAAAACCGGCCATATTTGACAAAATAATCGAGACAAAAAGTGGAGTTATTCTAAAAACGGAAGTCTTTTTCTCCGGGAGAAATTTTGATTTCAAAAAAAATGGAATTTTTTCAGAGCCGTTGCAGAAATAACAGAAGTTGCTAATTGATCTTTTTCATTTCAAGTCATGAAAATTCTCTTAGATTAATTTAATAACCTAAGGCTCGTACAAAATGTCGTCACTGTTAATTGGAAATATTTCTATTTCTGAGCAGCTTCCTCCGCCTCTTCCATCAGCTTGATGTAGTTGGCATAACGGGAATACTGGATTTCACCGGTTTCAAGGGAATCAAGAACGGCGCATTTGGGCTCATTAATATGAAGACAGTTGTGAAACTTACATTCTTCTCTTTTTTTGAAGATCTCAGGGAAATAATGCTGTACTTCTTCTTTCTCGATGTCGATCATGGCAAATTCACGTACCCCCGGTGTATCAATTACGTTACCACCAAAGTCCCAAAAGTGCATCTGAGCAAAAGTTGTGGTATGCTTTCCTTTCAGGTGAGAATCTGAAATTTCAGACGTCTTTAAGTTCAATCCCGGTTGCAATGCATTAACCAGAGTAGATTTTCCACACCCTGAATGTCCGAAGAATACAGAGGTTCTGTCTTTAAGAAGATCCTGAAGCTGATCAAAATTCAGTTTGGAATAAGAGGAGATTTCTAAAGTATCATATCCAATTTCCTGGTAAAGGAATTCAATATCCTTCACAAGTTCTATTTCCTCCTCGTTCAGAACGTCGATCTTATTGAACAGGATTAAAGGGGTAATGTTGTAAGCTTCGCAGCATGCCAGGAATCTGTCAAGGAATCCCAAAGAAGTTTCGGGGTGTTTCAACGTGAAGATGAAACAGGCTAGATCTATATTGGAAGCAATGATATGGGCTTCTTTTGAAAGGTTTACGGATTTTCTGATCAGGTAATTGGTACGCGTCTCTATTTTAGTAATCCACGCAACATCATCCTGTTCCAGCTGAAATTCCACAAAATCTCCTACGGCAAGCGGATTGGTCAGTCTTGTCTTGATGAGTTTGAATTTACCACGGATTCTGGCTTCGAAAATTCTGTCTGTTCCGAATTCCATCACCTGGTACCAGCTGCCTGTAGATTTAATGATTTTTCCTTTCATATGATAATTGGCTGCAAAGATAAGCAATTAGGGCTTAGGGTTCAGGATATAGTTGAAAACAAATTATATAATTTTCCTTTAATCCAGATGCCCTAAGCCCTAATAATATTAGTTTAAAAGACTCTAGACGGTTCCCCAGTCTCTAGTCCTTAATCCCATAATTCTTATCCTATTTATCTTTCGATCATAATACTGTTCTGTACCTCAATAGATTCTTCGTGAATCGCTTTGAATACTTTCTCAATGAACTCCTGAGACATTCCGGTTTCCTTTGCTTTCTGATTAGCGTATTCTGTGATCACTTTCCATCTCTCCGGCTGGAAGATCGCAATGTCATTCTCTTTTTTAAGCTTACCGATTTTTTCAGAGATCTTCATTCTTTGGGAAAGAAGTTCAATCAGCTGGAAGTCAAGATCAGAAATCAGGGTTCTGTGTCTTCCCATTTCGTTATCAAAACCTGCAAGACCTGAATTTCTTACTTTTAAATTACCGATCAGCTGTGCCAATACTTCCGGAGTAATTTGCTGTGAAGCATCGCTCCACGCCTCATCAGGATTACAGTGTGATTCAATGATCGCTCCCTGGTATCCTACGTTAAGTGCTTCCTGCGTAATATCTGCAAGACCCGTTCTGTTTCCGCAGATATGGGAAGGGTCTATCAGCATTGGAATATTGGGAAACTGGCTTTTGAAATCAAGGGCGATCTGCCAGTTCGGGTTGTTTCTGTATTTTGTTTTCTGGTATGTCGAGAATCCTCTGTGAATGACTCCAAGATTTTTGATATCCTGTCCTAAAAGTCTTTCCAAAGCACCGATCCATAAAGCAAGATCCGGATTAACCGGGTTTTTCACAAATACCGGCTTGTCAGTTCCTCTTAAAGCCATAGCAATTTCCTGAACGGTAAATGGGTTTACTGTAGAACGTGCTCCAATCCAAAGAACATCAACATCAGCTTCTAGGGCTGCAAATACGTGGTGGGCGTTGGCTACTTCTGTAGCCGTCTTGAATCCGTATTCTTCCTTTACTTTTTTCAGCCAGTTCAGACCGATTACTCCTACCCCTTCAAAACCGTTCGGCTTGGTGCGGGGCTTCCAGATTCCTGCACGGAAAATAGATACCTGCGCATTGGTTTCTCTTATTCTTCTGGCGGTTTCAAGCATCTGAGCTTCACTTTCCGCACTGCATGGTCCTGCGATCATTAAAGGCTGTGAAAGCTCATTGATCCACTCGTTTTTTACATCTATTAAATTCATATTCTTAAATTTATTGTTTTTATTTTTTTAGATTAACAGCAATAGTCCTTTCATTATAAAATTTACTTTATAATTCTTTTCAAAAAATGCCGTTCAAAATGGTTTAAAGGAATCAGGAAAACAAAAGGACTTTAATTCTCCTGTATTTTTTGGAAAGAAATTCAGTTAGCAGTACCAATAAAATCGATAATACGTTCTGAAATTTCTATAATAGAAAGCAGAAAAACTAAAATAACCGCTAAAGAAATTAGCGGGTGCAAAAGGAGACAGATATGTGTTAAATAATTTTTCCACCTGAATTCTGAAACTTCTGTTCGTTTAGTTTTAAATCTGATTTGTTTTTGTCAAAAAATTATTTTTCACAAAAATCTTTGACAAAGATATAAAAAAACTGATTCTCACAAAAAAAAAAATTGAGATAAATACAAAAAAATTAGGTGAGATCAAACTTCATTAAATCGTCAAGATCCTTTAAAAGCGGGTTTTTTTCAATAAATTTTTCGAAAATTTTTCTTTTGGTCACCACTTCGATCTTGAGACTGTCGAAATCTCTATGGTATTCTACCTCAATAGCATGGTTGTGAACCTTTGTTTTGAAATGGTTAAAGAATTCCCCTGCAATCTTGTCAAATTCCACTTTGGCAGAATCTGAAGGATATAAAACTTTAATGGTATGCTCGCCGGACTTGATCAGCTTAAATGCTTTTACGGCATTAAAAATAAAGCTGTTCCTTTTCTGGAGTTGCTTGAGCATAAGGTTCCATTCCATCTGCAGATCTGTTTCCGTGAAATGGTTCTGGGGAAGGTTTTCGGTTCTTACCGCTACGGTTTCTTCTTTTACTTCTTTCTCTTCTTTATTCAGAAAAGAATTAATGCTGAAGCCTGAAGAGACTCCCTGTCTTGATAAAGGTTTTGTGGTTTTTACGGTATTTTCCTGAACGGGTTCAGGCTGCTTAGCAGGTTTTTCTGCTACGGATTCTTTTTTCTCCGGAGCTTTTTCCGCGATCTTCACTTCCTGTTTCTCACTGAGAAACGGAGCCAGTATTAAGAACTTTTTTTTTTAGTATCGCCTAAATTAGCTGTCAGGGAAGACAGCTGCATCAGTGCAATTTCTACTGTAAGTCTTGGGTTCTTGGAGTTCTTATAATTGATATCCGCATGATTGCAGATCTCGACGGCGTCGATGAGCTGCTGGGCATTCCATTTCTGGCTTTGCTCTACGAATTTCACCTTCGTCCGCTCGCCTACTTCAATAAGTTCTATGGTCCGTGCATTCTGGGCCATCATCAGATCTCTGAAATGATTTCCTAAGCCGGCAATAAAAATATGGGGATCGAAACCTTTTTTTACAATATCATTAAATGCAAAAAGGACTTCGGGTATTTTGTTTTCTTTGGCCAGATCCACTATATTAAGATACTGGTCATAATCCAGGATGTTCAGGACTTCCGCAGCTTTAGCCAGCGTAATGTTTTTCTGGGAAAAGGTGGAAAGCCGGTCGAAAATGGAAAGGGCATCTCTTAAAGCACCGTCAGCTTTCTGGGCAATCAGATAGAGCGCATCATCTTCATACTGGATATTTTCTTTTTGGGCTATATTTCTTAAATGTCCCTGGATATCTTCGATCGTAATCCTTTTGAAGTCATAAATCTGGCAACGCGATAAAATAGTCGGTATTATTTTGTGCTTCTCTGTAGTCGCCAAAATAAAAATAGCGTGCGCCGGCGGTTCTTCAAGTGTTTTAAGAAAAGCATTGAAGGCCGCAGAAGACAGCATGTGCACCTCATCGATAATATAGACTTTATATTTACCTACCTGAGGCGCAAAGCGGACCTGATCTATCAGTTCTCTGATATCATCCACGGAATTGTTAGACGCCGCATCGAGTTCATAGATGTTATAGGCGAAGCCGTCTTCTGAAACAGAACCATCCTTTTCATTGATTTTCCTTGCCAAAATTCTGGCACATGTAGTTTTACCCACTCCCCTTGGACCGCAGAAAAGTAAGGCCTGCGCCAGCTGATTTTCTCCAATAGCGTGTTCCAGCGTATCTGTAATATGAGACTGCCCTACTACAGTGTCAAACTGTTGGGGGCGATATTTTCTTGCAGATACGATAAAATTTTCCATTGGTCAAAAATAAGAAATATAGTTTTAATCTGAAAATTAAAAGTTTTCAAATATCAACAAAAACTGATTTTCGGTAAGATTGGAAAACTTTTAATCATTATTCTTTTGCTTTTTTCGTTTCGTAGTAATGTTCTATAATCTCAACGATTACTTTCTCTACTTCGGTTCTTCCTTCATCAGTTCTCATATCAATACCACAGAATTCTGTTCCGTTGTATGCAGGAAACAAGTTCAGATAATAAACTCCTGCCGCTATTAAAGCTAGCATAGCTCTTACGTTTGTAGCGTTTTCCCCGAAATAAGGATCAGTAACATTTTCAAATAGGTTGGCCGCTACATCTTCTCTTTGCTTTAGTATGTTTTTAAGTATCGGCTTGCTTTCGGAAAGTTCCCAAAGAATAATTTTCTGCAGTTCTTTATTTTTTTTCAGGCTTTCAAATTGCATGAGAATTCCCTGAATTAAGACTTCCTTACCTTTTCCAACCTGTACTTCTTCCTCAATATCCGGGCTGAATTTGGTCCAGTAATCCTGGGATTTTATATATTCGTCAATAAGCTTATCTGTACTTCCAAAGTACTCATAGATAAGCTTTTTGTCGAAACCGGCTACCGCTGCGATCTTACTTACTTTCAGACCTGAGTATCCTTTTACTCTTAAAATTTTACCAACTGCTGCGAGCAGTTTCTGCTTTGTTTTTTCTTTGTCCCTAATGGGGCCTTGCACTACTTTTCTGGGCATAATTTATTATTTTTTTGCAATATGCAATTTTTTATTAATATCATCAAAAACATTCAGTGTTTTGTCTAGATGTTCTTTTTCGTGTCGCGCTGTTACCGTCATCCTGATACGCGCATCTTTTCTAGGTACGGCAGGATACATAATGGGGTTTGTATAAACTCCTTCTTCAAGCAATATTCTCCCAATATCCCACATTTTACTCTGATCTCCGATTTTTACGGGAATAATAGCTGAGCAGGTAATACCGGTATCTAAACCAAGGTCATTAAGCCCTGTTTTAAAATAATTGATATTGTCCCATAGTTTATCTTTCCAGAATGGTTCTTCATCAATCAAATCAATTGCTTTTAAAATTCCAAAGGAAGAAGGGGGTGCTGTTACTGAGAAAATATGCTGTCTGGACTGGAACTTAAGGAATGATGCTATTTTTTTATTAGCGATCACATATCCTCCCAAGTTACCAAAAGTCTTGCTACATGTTCCTGTTATAAAATCTACCTTATCCAATAAACCATCGTCTTCAAGGGCACCTCTTCCGGTTTTCCCCATCACTCCTACACCATGTGCATCATCTACCATGAGATAAGCATTGTATTTTTTTACAAGATCATATATTTCTTTAGCTCGTGAAGTGTCCCCTTCCTGAGAGTAAACTCCATCTAAGATAACTAGCTTCGTACGGTACGTATTCTCACATACCTTCAAAACGTGTTCCAAAGCTTCCAAATTATTGTGAGGAAATGTTTTTTTATTTGTAAAAGCACATCCTTCGTGTACACTCGCATGTACTCCCATGTCCAAAATAGCGATATCTTCTTTCTGCATTAATATCTGTAAAGTGGCGCTATTAGCGGCATATCCGGTTGTAAATAATATCACCTCTTCCTCATCTCTTCCAAAGAAATCAGCAATCTTTTTTTCTATCGCATTATGATAATCAAAATACCCACCGATCAGGGGAGATGCTCCTGTTCCTGTTCCATATTTTTCAATTCCTTCAATGGCAGCCTCTTTTACTTTCGGATGCTGTGTAAATCCTAAATAATCACTGGAGACAAAACTTACATAGTTTTTATTTTGGTTGGCAATATCTATATTTAATGTTGCATTGCTGCCTGAAGTATTTTTCAGTCTGTAATTCATATGTCCTCTGGACTTCATATGGTCCAGGAATTCATAAAAATAATTCGCTCTTTGGGCAATATCATAATCTGATATATTCTCAAAATCTTTAAAAGTTGCTGTTTCAAAATCGATACTCATCCTTAATGTTGTTAGTGTTAGTGTTAGTTGTTTGTATATATGTTAGTTGTTTGAAGAAACAAATATATGATTATTTAAAGCTTGTAAAATCTATCCATTATATTAAATATTACACATTATATAAGACGTTTTACTTTATGATCTGATAATCAAATCACTTTGCTTATCCATATATCTATGAGTGTTTCAAGGCTTAGTTATTTTTTTAATGAATCTAAATTTAACAAAAAAAACACAACAATAAATCACTATTTGCAAATAAATCACAAAAAAAAGACAAATATTTTCACAATTGTCTCATTACTAAAATATTATTTTTACAATTTAATTTACGGATGTTAAAATTTCTTAAATCAACGAGCTTTAAAAAGACATTTTTCCTCTTTTTGTGACTTTTTATCATCCCAGTTTGCTGTTCTTTCGGAATGCTCCGGGGGTGATGCCCGTCATCTTTTTAAAAAACTTGGAGAAGTTGGACGGATCATAGGTAAGTACTCTTGCAATTTCTGCAATTGAATGATCTGACTCTGTAATCATCACTTTAGCTTCATGAATAATCTTTTCATCATAAAAGTAACATGGGTGCTGACCCTTTTCTTTTTTTACGGTATCCGTAAGGTGTTGATGAGAAACAGCAAGGTGTCCGGCAATCTCATTGAGTTCCATAAATTCGGGAACCGATCCGGAAAGTACGTCCTGAATATGTTTATCCAGAAAAGCAAAATACTGCATAGTAATCTCTTCGCTTCTTTTCATCTCATTATCATCATTGGTTTATAGTAAAATTTTAATCTATAAAGTTAAAGATAAGAATAAAAAAAGCATGGTGAACTTTTCGGATATGAAAGAAAAAGCGAGGCTTAGTTTCTAATAAAAGCTGTCTTTAAAGGCTTGGACGGAATTTTTCACATTCAGCTTTTCAAGGATGTTCTGGCGGTGTCTGCTTACCGTGTTGACGCTTATCGACAGGAATTCTGCAATTTCCTTACTCGCATAGCCCTCCCCTACATATTTTAAGATTTCGAGTTCTCTTTTCGAAAGAATGCTCTGATAATCCAGCTTGTCTTTTACCATCACTTCTCCTTTGATGGTATTAATGATCATAAAATCGGAAATCAGGGGCTGTGTCTGAACCAACGCAGTATGATAAAGACAAAGCGCAAATCTAAGCTTCCTGTTGTGCGGTGAGTAGATGTAGAACATGCGATGTTTTACCAGCCTGTACTCATCATTTTTATCTTTCATCCTGATCTTTGAAAGCACACAATAGTCTGCCCGAAGTTCTGTAGCCAGAGAATCCATCAGTTCGTAAAATCTCAGCTCGTGGATGTATTTTTTAAGCCGGTCTTCCGGATGGATTTTCTTAATAATCTCTTCTTCCCAAATTGAATTGATTTCTAAAGGATTTTCTTCCATACTTAACCCCAGCTCCAGCGCTACCTTCGATTTATATACATAACTTTTATCCGCCTGCATATCGCTTAAAACCGACACGGCCCCTTCCATCTGCGCGTACATCAATGCTCTCTGCTTATATACTTCTATATCAAGCTGGCATTTCCCGGTTGTTTTATCAAGAAGCCGGCTGTTCAGTTTATCTATGATCTCCATAAATGGTTATTTATCAGTATTGGCAGAATATGGGTTTAATTTTACTTTTGCTAAAGTAATAATTTACGACCAGCTAAAGAGAATGAAGAAAATTGTTTTAAGTTTTTGTACTGTTTTATTGGTCCAGGCGGCCTTTGCACAGACATTGGAAAAGATGAACTGGTTCAATGAACCTGAAAAATGGGAAATCAAAAACAACAGTTTAATGATGTCTGTTACTCCACAAAGTGATTACTGGAGAATTTCCCACTACGGATTCACTGTAGATGACGCCCCTTTTTATTATACGACTTACGGAGGAGAATTTGAAGCCAAAGTAAAGATCAGCGGCAACTACAAAGCCAGGTTTGACCAGATGGGACTGATGCTGAGAACAGATGAAAAAAACTACATCAAAGCCGGAATCGAATTCGTAGATGGAAAATACAATTTCAGTACCGTAGTTACCCACGGAACCAGCGACTGGAGCGTCATTACATTAGACAAGATCCCGTCTGCAGTCTGGATCAAAGCTGTACGAAGGCTTGATGCCGTGGAAGTATTCTATTCTTTTGATGACAAAAACTATACGATGATGCGCAATGCCTATCTTCAGGACAACACTCCTGTGATGGTAGGTTTAATGGCAGCATGTCCGGACGGAAACGGCTTTACAGCAGTTTTTGAAGGTTTCAAAGTAAAACACCTTCCCGACCAACGCAGGCTGAAATGGCTTGAAAACAATCAATAGCGATTGAATCTTTATTCAATATACAGTCAATTTTTATTCACCTCCCCTTTTCGGGAGGTTTTTGTTTTTTCAACCTAATGCGATGACAAAAAAATCCGGGACACTGAAAAAGCATTCCGGACTGATTAGAATATAAAAAAGGTATGTATAAAGCTCAAGCTAAAAAATCACATGCAGTTTTGAAACAACTGGTCTTCCTTTGATATAAAAGGCTGAAATCGCATGAGGGAACAATTCATTCAGCCAATGCATCTGTGCTTTTAGAATTCATTTGTATGATCATTTAAATTCAGCAGAAATCCAAGTTCGGGAACTTTTAAAGCTGCAGCCCAAAGATAAAGTCCCTCAATGTATTACTAAAATAAAATCTGTAGAATAATATTTCACCATTTGTAGAAAAATACCTACATCCCTATAGTAATACGACCCTTATTTTATCAGATAAAATCCACATCAAATATCTTTTATTATGATAATTAATGCGTATAAAATCACTATTTTTACACCCTGATCCAAATCTGTTTAATTACAAAACACAAAACGTAGAAATATTTAATGAAAAAAAATTATATTCAGCTATTCCCAACTCTTAAAAAAACTTCGACTTGTACAATGACTATTACTAATATATTTTCGCATTAATCACGCGGAAAAACATAGATCATTTATGCAATTATGAAGGATTGGACATCGTTTTCTGTACTATTGTTTTCAAACATATGCAGACAGCGTCATATTTCCACGGAATACAGTAATGACAACGGACTTTTACCAAAGAGGGTAAAATCCATTGTCACGAGGCGGTATGGTCTTATCCCGGGTTCCACCGAAACGGAAACCGGAGGATGTAACCTATCTCCCTTTTTCACGCTCAAAAACCATCAAAAACTAATTATAACCGCCGATACTTCAGACTTACCATCCCTCTGGAACTATCGTTGAATTACTCTTATTAAAGCCAATTTTTATGAACGAACGAATCTTAATCGCTGATGATCACTATGTAGTAAGAGCAGGAACTGCTTTAGTGTTAGAGTCCGCTTATCCACAGCTCAAAATAGATTTTGCAGAAAACTATGAACAGGTGCAGAAACATCTCTCTGACCGGCATTATGATCTGCTTCTTCTGGATATTGATATGCCCGGAACTCAGTATAAAAAAATGATTCCTGAACTTAAAAGCATTCAGGACAACCTGAAGATCCTTATATTTTCAGGGCATGACAAAGACGTTGCTATACAATATATTCGCGAAGGTGCTGAAGGCTACCTCAGCAAACAGAGCAGTGAGGAAGAAATCAGAGAAGCTGTAAAATCTGTTATCGAGAAGGGCTATTATTACCCCGGTGAGCTGATCGGGCTTATTATCCAGAATAAAAAGAGCAACCCCGCAGAAAAACTATCATCCCGTGAATATGAGATCTTTAAACTGCTGGCCAGTGGCAATGGAAACCTCGAAATCGGAAATAAGCTGGATATTCAGATGTCTACCGTAAGCACTTACAAAAAAAGGATATTTCAAAAATTGAATATCAGCAATATTGCAGAGCTGATCAAGGTACATGAAATGATGCATTAGCTAAAAAAATTGGGACCGGCAAGTCTCATTGAAAATCCGGTCCCGGTACAAAAACAATTTACTGATCTGACTTTTCCGTCAGTTTCAGAATATTTTTACATCTATTTTTCTATCGTTAGTGTAAGCGTGTGTTTTTAGAATCGGACGTGCAGGTATCATTAGTAGAGTCTCTGAACTGATAGAAATAATTCTCTGGTATTGTCCGCTGTACTTGGATCTGTAGTGGTTGCATTACTAGATCCCGCCGTAGATTTATTATCCACACGGAATGCATAATATACTCTGTACCATCTTGGTTCCGGCTCCTGTATGGTAATATCAAAGGTGACCGTCTCATTTTGTGTCTGTGTAAGATAAACCCCATCATCGAACTGCCTGAAATCACCAGGTGAAAGTTTGATATTTCCATTATCCGAATCTCCGGTATGGGTAGACATCTCGGAAACCCATATTTTTATATCCGACGTACTTACATTATAAAGACGCGGATTAAATGTAGTTGCAGCACCTGTTCCAGCTGAACTTCTGTCATACTGCGCATCCAGCCTTAATACACCTCCCAGGACCGGCAGATCAGAAAGATAAGTACTGGCCAGAATATTGGTCCCTGAAGTGGATGCCGGGATACTGCCATGATAATATACCAGCTCTCCCACTACAATATCATTATCATTACTTCCTCCAAAAGCAAATTTCCAGGTTTCCCCATTGAACATATAATATCCGGGTTTATCCACTTTTGCTGTTTTTACAGAAGCACTCGTTACAGCCTGAGTCACATAGACCAATGCTCCGGTCTGATCTGCAAGATATGCATCATCTTTAGCCTTAAGCTGATTTCCGGTCATTCTGGGAGCAATTACTCCATCTGCGACATTGGTTACATCAGGTTTTCCTGCTACATGAAGTGTGGCCTTAGGATATTCCGTATTGATACCAACTTGAGCCAGTGCGTTACTGGAAATAAGAGTCATAGTCAGGCTGCAAAGAGATAATTTAATTTTCTTCATTTTTGATTATATTTGTTTTATATTTATAGGAAAAGACCATTTCAGATCATTATTCTACCAGATACAGAGTGGACCGTAACTGACTGTTTTGACCATTGATCTGACTGCAAAGTTATCTGCTTGGATAAATCAATTTTATTGATAAGCAATGAAAAACCGGAAACGGTTTAAAAAACACAAAAACCTAAAAAACAAATACTTAAGTCAGTCATTTCCTGATATTGACTGCTCATGTAAATATTGAAACGAAATCTAATTATTTTCAAAGCACAAATGACAACTTCTGATAACACAAAGGCAGAAATAATTGACCACTACAAAAGACAACTGATCCATTACTATGTCATCTTAATGGCCATCATTCTTTCTGTATTTGCACTTATTTTTACGTTTATCATTCCCGACAAAATCATGTCCTGGTATCTTTATGGCGGATTCCTTTTCATGATATACACCTATATTATAATCCGTAAAAATTATTCCGTGGAGGTATTGATTCATACCTATATGATAGTTGCTTCTTTTTACAATTTTTATATTATGCTGGCTTTCTGGAACAATTCTGTGGCAAGCTTTGTCTGGCTGATTCCTATTCTCCTGGGAGCCTATGTTTTTCTCGCCAGAAAGTATGTTTTTATCTATTTCATTTTTATCCTTTTCAATATCATTCTAGGTTATCTGGTCTCTAAAAATTTTGATTTAAATTTTCCGAAACACAGTCCCGAAGATGTAAAAATGACCGACACTGTTCTGGTGATTTCTAATGTAGCCGTCATAGCCCTTCTGCTCTACTTCAAAGACAAAATCAGGCGCGTGGAAATCTACAGTGAAATTGAGGAAAAGCTGGAGACAAAGCTTAAAACGGCAATACCTCATTTAGAAAAAGACAGTTTTTCAAAAGACCTTTTTGAGAAAATTGAACACATTATGAAAGAGAAGCATCTGTATAAGGATGTGAGTTTCAATATTTCCAGATTATCGACAGAAATGGGCGTGAACAGCAGTTATATTTCCAGATCCATCCGGTATAAAGGTTTTCCTCATTTCAATAATTATCTTAATCTGTACAGAGTCAATTGTGTCAAAAAGCTTTTACAGGAAAATGATCTTGAACGCGTGACTTTAATGTACATCTATACGGAAGCAGGATTTTCAAACCAGTCCACTTTCAACCGGGTTTTTAAACAGATCGAAGGATACACCCCTTCCGAATACATCAGCAGAATGCAGCAATGATCGGTTTTACCAATAAACCTAATTGAATAAAGCGTTTTCAGGATTGAAAAAATATCATGAACTTTACGGAACATTAATTTCTATAAAAACCAAAGCGTTTTTAATCATACAAACTCATGAATCTATCTGAAAAAGCGGAAAAAGGAAGCCAGCGTTTCCGGTATATCAAACTTTGTATTTTCTTTTCGGGACTTTCCGTATTTGCACAGCTTTATCTTTTTCAGCCGATGCTTCCCACCGTCTCAGAATATTTCAAAACAACGGCAGGTGACAGTTCACTTCTGGTATCTTCTTCTACGATAGGAATGGCCATAGGCTTGCTGTTCTTCGCTTTTAAGGCAGACAGTTACTCGAGAAAAAAGCTGATGACCTTTTCACTGGTTTCATCTGCCCTGCTTACTATTATCTCAGCATGGATGCCAAGTCTCATTCTGCTGATTGCAACCGGTGTTTTAAAAGGTTTTGTCGTATCCGGAATTTCAGCGGTGGCACTCGCCTATCTGACTGAAGAAGTCCATATTTCTGTCGTTGGTCTTGCCATCAGCATGTATCTCAGCGGAAATACCATAGGCGGTATGAGCGGAAGGATACTGGCAACGATCTTAGCCGGAGAATTCGGTTGGCGGAATGCTGTTCTGATTATAGGAATAGAAAGCCTGATATTGGGACTGGTCTTCTGGAAGCTATTTCCAGAATCTAAATTCTTTAATCCCCAGAAAACAGATTACTCTCTCAAAGTCAAACAGATGAGAAAATTTTTGACAGATTCTTATATGCTGCGTTTATACTGTATCGCTGCTTTGCTGATGGGGACTTTTGTGAGTGTTTACAATTATCTAACTTTCAGACTGGAAGATCAGCCTTTTTCTTTGAGCCATTTTGTGATTGCCTTTATATTTTTAATGTATATTTTCGGCGTCTTCGGTACGATGATCACAAGCAGACTTTCAAAAAGATTCAGTCGTAATCTCATTCTGAAAGGTTCGGTTCTGTTTATGTTCGCAGGCACTTTACTTTTGTTTTCGGAGAATATTTATGTCGTAATTTTTGGTCTTGGGCTGTTTACACTGGCTTTTTTCGCAGCTCATACTATGGCCAGCCAGATGACTGCACTTCATGCCAAACACGGAAAATCTTCAGCAACCTCTATTTACTGGCTGTTTTACTATTTCGGATCCAGTATTCTGGGAAGTGGTACAGGGTATATTCTCCATGCCTTTTCCTGGACATTTTTTATTGTGGTTCTTCTATTTTCGGTAGGAATTTCATTTGTACTGGCGGCGAGAAACAGAGATTTGGGAGCAGTTAAGGTTCATTAACAAAGATTACATACCACACAACTACCACATTTTATTTCCTAATTTCCTTTAATTTTAAGAAAAAACAGTATTATTTTAACATATAATTAATTATTTATAGAAAAAATTAACAAAACATTCAAGAACACAAGCATTTTACTCTAATGCAGGGCATAATATTTGCAAGTACTTAAGGACCATACACCTTTCTAAACTCACAATATTATGAACGCAGCAGATCTTAAAATTAAAAACTTAGTTGAATACAAAAACCAGACGTACACGATCACTGAAATCTTTCATGGCAGAAACCATGATTATTTTGTAAAAATCGAGAATGACATTCACAGTATTTCAGTTCCAGCAGATGCTATAACGCCTATTCAGATAACGGAAGAATGGCTTGAAAAATTTGGCTTCTTACGGACGTACAGCTCGGAGCAGAGAATCCGTTATGAAAGACCGGAAGCGTTTATCAAATATGACATTGATTTAAGTTCAAAAAAAATCTTGGAAGGTCTGAAAATATATGGGAATTCCATCAGATGCGGGTATATCCACGAGTTTCAGAATATTTTTTCGTGTCTATTCGGAAAGGAGCCTGCGACATCCAGTTTCGGACTGTTGAAGGCTGAATCTTAGTTTATCATGTTTATTATAAAGAAACCGTTGCATTTTGTGCAACGGTTTTGTTTTTTGTTACTAAGTAGTATTTTTTATTGCAAAGATTGATTTTGATACCGGGATACAAGGAGGAAATCAATTGCATTGATTGGATGAAGCGAGCGTTTTACCGAAAATTTGACTAGGCGCTCTCCAGTACTTTTGATGCCGTATATCACATCTACTCATCAACATATCATCACACCCCCTGCTTCTGAAGCCGCTTCTGCTTAGCCTTTTCCCTCTGTTCTTTACGGAAATCCCAAGGAGAAACCGCTTTTTTATCCTGCCATAAACCCAGTTTTTTTGTTTTTGCTTTGGTCTGCATAGCTCCCAGATCCGCATCTTTGGAATAAGCATAATACCACCATCCATATCCGGCCTTTATAATCTCCGCCGAAAGATATTTTCCATTGTCGTAGTAGACCTTAGCGACCGAACGTCCGTAACGGTCTTTATTAGCTTCTGTAAACATGATTTTTTTGGCAAAAACCTGATCGGAGGTAAATTTTTTGGCGTTTTTTCCGAAAGGCTGCCGGTTTTCAGGACAGTCTACCTCAGCCAGCCGAAGTTTCTTTTGTACATTACCGTCTAATAAAACGGTGATCGTGTCTCCATCTGAAATCCCAACTACCTTTGCCGTCGTCTGTGAGAAAAATGAAAGAGGAAAGCATAACAATGCATATAGAACAATTCTCATGACGCGAAATTATGTATTTATTTCGGAAACCCTCTGATGCAGGGAATTTTTTTCATCTATTTCACTTTTAAAAATGTCAATGGTGAATTTTGCTTCGCAAGTGAATAGTGAATTTTTGGGTGGATATGAGCATCTCTAAATTCTAAAACCCTAAAACACTCCGACTCTTAAACTCACAATCATTAACTTTCCAGAACATCTTTTAAATCACTATGTTCAGTGCTGGGCAAATTCCAGTCTGAAAGCTTTGGGGCTTTTTCCACGTTGGGCCTTAAAGAATTTATTAAGGTGACTTTCATCCGTAAAGCCGAGTTCATAAGCTATTTCGGTGATTCTTCTGTCGCTGTGTTTCAGGCGGTGCTCTATTAAAGTTGTTTTATAGTTATTGACGTACGACTGCAGGGTTTCACCGCTGTGTTTTTTGAAATATTTCCCGAGATAATTCTCTGAAAACCCAAACGCTTTACTGATGCTTTCCGTACGGATCATTTCCGGTTCGTAAATATTGCTTTGAATATAGTTTAAGATATTGATAATGCGTGATTCGGAGGTTTCATCTATTTTCTGAGGAAGATATTTGGCGATATTCCTGGCGACCACTACGATAAGCGTATTCACTAATTGAGCCGTGATATCACCATGGTAAACATCTTTGTTCACAGCCTCTCTGATGAGGGCTTCCACAATCGGGCGTATAAGTGTTTTGTCACTTTGATTTTTCAAAATACAGCCCGGTTTATGATTGGCATTTTCCATAATAAACTCCAGCCGCTGAATATTTTCCTTCGAAATACTGCTGTCTTTTAAATAGATATTACTGAACTGCAAAAAGAAAAACCTCGTTGTAGTGTCAATCCAAAACTGGCTGCAATCCTGAGGAGTCAGTAAAAACATATGGTTGCTGGAATACGAAAAGCTATGCTTATTGATGCAGTGGCTCCCCGTCCCCGACAATATAAAAACAAGCTCGAAAAAATTCTTCCGGCTCTCTTTCTCCGGAAATACATCCAGGGTTTCAAAATGAATGCTGTAAGGCTGATATAATACATCGCGGTTCATACAAATCATATTTTATTGACATGAGCAAAAATATACAAAAACACAGAAACAATATACCATTAATCTGCTTAAAATCAGTATAATTTTGCTGTATCGAATACAAATTACGATTTATGAGAAAATCATTAGCAAGTATCACACTGTTCACTATACTGTCTGTTTCACTACATGCCCAGCAGACTGAAGATAAAATTTACCACTACTCTTCCATGGACGCTATGAGAAACGGAGTATATGCCGGAGACATTACTGTAAAGGAATTAAAGCAAAAGGGAGACTTCGGATTGGGCACCTATAACTTTCTGGATGGTGAACTGATCGCGCTGAACGGCAACATCTATCGCATTGCAACCAATGGATCCGTTGAAATGGCAAATGAAAAAAGAAAGGTGCCGTTTGGTTCATTTACCTTTTTCAGAAAAGATCATTCTATAACACTTGAGCAAATTAAAACCATTGACGATCTTCTGCAGAAACTACCTGAACTTTTACCCTCCCGCAACCGCTTTTATGCTATAAAAATTGAAGCGACATTCAGCAGTTTAACCTTGGGAGGAGCGGTAAAGGTAGATGAAAAAGACACCACAGGTATTGCCGCTTTTATGAAAACAAGACCCTTGTACAAAAAGCAGAATATTAAGGGAACTCTTGTAGGTTTTTATAACCCAGGGTACGCAAGTGGCCTGGATTTATCGCCACTTCATTTTCATTTTATATCAGATGATAAAACAGCCGGGGGACATCTGATAGAAGGAAATTTTTCCAATGTGAAAATCCACGTTCAGCTCGACGAAAAAAATGCTTACGAAGTGATATTACCCGACACTAATGATGCCGGTTACCAGAGAACCTGGACCTCGCCGGAAGCAAAAGCACAGTACTAATATAATTTAAAAAAATAAATATTCAATCTAATGAAGACAAGAAAATCAATTCTTTTACCACTGGCCCTGATCTCCTTCAGCGTGATCTCTGCCCAGCAAAAAGTACTTCAGACCGATTTTAATAAAGGAATCTGGGAACAGGTGGGTAAAGGCTTACAGCGGAAATGGGTTTCGGGGTCGGAAAGTACTTTTGCATTCTGGAAAATGGATAAAGGAGCTCATGTTCCGCCACATCAGCATCCGAATGAACAGGTGACCTATATTACAAAAGGAAGTGTTAAGGTTCTGATGAACAATAAGGAACATATCGTGAAAGCAGGCGGTGTCCTGATCATTCCGGCCAATATCACCCACGAGTTTTTCTGCCTGGAAGACGGTACTGAGGATCTCGATTTCTTCACTCCGGTGCGTAAAGACTGGACGGACGGAACCGCATCTTATCTTCAGCAAAAGGGAAACCCGCTTGAAGTCGTGGCACAGTTCGATGAGATGAGACCTGGAAATGTAGCGGTAAGTCGCAATGGAAGGGTATTTGCCACCATTCACCCTTTAGGATCCCCAAAACTGCAGCTGGTAGAAATCGTCAATGGAAAACCCGTCGCATTCCCTTTGAAAGAACTACAGAAAAACGGAGGATCTGCCGGTAATGAAAAATTCGATACTCCTCTGGGCATCACAGTAGACAAAGAAAATCGACTGTGGATGATTGATATGGGGCTTGAACTTGGAAAAACCCGTCTTTGGTGTTTTGATTTAAAGAAAAACAAAGTGGCGGAAAAAATTGAACTGCCAGCTGATATAGCTCCCAAAGGAAGTTTTGTACAGGATGTAGCCATAGATGAGAAGAACGGCTGGGCTTACCTTGCCGATATTACAAATCCCGGCATTATCGCATTGAACCTGAAAACAAAAAAAGCCAGAAGATTCAGTGGGCATGAGGCTTTACAGTCTGAAGATGTAGATATGATCATCGATGGAAAGGTGATCGATTTCGGAGGCAAGCCATCTCGTGTCGGTATTAATCCTATTACGCTTTCAGATGACAGGGAAACAATGTTCTTTGGAGCTATGAACGGTACTTCCTGGTATCAGGTTCCGGCCAGACTTTTCCGGGAAAATGCTGATGATCGAACGATCGGTAATGCCATTCGGAAATTTGGAGATAAACCTGTAAGTGACGGTGCGGCTACGGACCAACATGGCAATCATTACATTACGAATCTGGGCGGACACAGTATCAGCAAGTTAAACACTCAAGGACAGCTGAGCGAAGTGGTTAAAGACGGAAGATTAAAGTGGCCGGACAATGTTGCAGTATCTGAAGACGGATACCTATATATTTCGGTGAATCAGCTGGATAGTACAACGGCTTTTTCAGGAGAGAAAGATAAAGGGCAGCCTCCTTATTTTATTTACAGGATCAAACTGTAAGAACGGCTGATCCTCTCAAAAAAATCATTTTCAAACAGAATAAAACAAATCTTATGAACAGAAAACTAAATTTAATCACCAGCTCGCTACTCACAGCAGTAGTTATATTAGGCATTTCATCATGCAGCCATGATAAAGACAACGATTCTACTACGCAACCCATGCCCCTTCTTGAAAATTATTCTTTAAAATCTGCGGGCATCTATCCTGAAGGAATTGATTTTGACAGCAAAAATAACCGTTTCGTTATGAGTTCTTTTAATAAGGGTATGGTATACACACTGAGCGCAGATGGTAAGACCTTTTCTCCATTGGTGAATGATGCCAGCCTTACTGCTGCTCTCGGAGTCTACACGGACGAAGCCAATAACCGGATTATTATAGCCAGTGGTGACGCAGGTGCTTCAGAAAAAAGCGGTACGAACGGAAGTACTGCAGGAAAAATAGCGTATGCCGGAATTTATAATGCTCAAACGGGCGCGTTGATCAAAGGTATCAATTTAAAGCCATTGACCGCTGCAGGTGCCTTTCCCAATGATATCGCTCTGGATGCAAACGGAAATATTTACATTACAGATTCTTTCTCACCTGTCATTTATAAAATTGACAAAGATTACAATGCTTCTATTTTTGTAAATAATCCTGCTTTTGCTGTACCTGCCGGTACTTTCGGACTTAATGGAATCGTCTACCATAAAGACGGTTATTTAATTGCAGCCCATACACAGGCGAACAAATTATTCAAAATTAATATCTCTAATGGTAGCGTTACAGAAATTACAGGCCTGGATAATGCTTTTAAAGCACCGGACGGGTTGGAATGGCATGGAAACAATCTCATTGTGGTAGAAAATGGTCTTGCTGAGGGAAAAGTCCACTTGCTGTCCGGTACGAATAACTGGGCTACTGCATCCAAAACTAAGGAAATTGCTATCGGGCAAACTGAATTCCCTACTACAGCCTATGTCGCTGACAACGGAATCACCTATGTTCTGACCACCTATCTCGGAAAATTATTAAGTGGCGATAAAACACAAACGGATTATCAACTTAAAGGCATCAAATTTTAAAGCCTTAAAAAATGAAATGATTATGATAAAAGAACATTTTATATCAACAGCTGTTTTAAAAGCCAAAGAAGGAAAAAGAACAGCCTTAAAAGAAGCACTTATAAAACTGATAAACCCTACGCGAAGCGAGCTGGGATGCCTTTACTATATTCTTTTTGAGGATAAAAATAATAAGGGTACTTTTTATATGCGTGAGGCATTTAAAGATACAGCAGCATTTGAGTTTCATACTCAAACCGTTCATTTTAAAAATTTTGCAGCCCAGATGGATGAGCTGATGAGCGAACCCATCCAACTGATTGAACTGAAACAGGTTTCTGATTTGGATTAAAATCATCACAAAGCGACAGCTTTCATCTTTGGACAAGCCTTGAAATCCTACCTGAAAAAATCAATGGGCTCAACAACATTTTCTTCGGCTTCCATTTAAATTATTGATTATATTTGAGTTACTAAAAATTATATCATGAAAAATACAAAATTAAAAATGAACGCCATTAGCATCGAAGCTTTAAACAGATCGAAACTAAAAAGTATAAGCGGAGGCGTGGCTGCGGGTGCATGTGACAACTGGGGAGGGGCTGAATTTTCAACTTGCTACAACTGTTGTCTCGGACATTATCAGAGCCAAACAGATTTACCGATGGGACCTGCTCCCTACGAGATCTGTGATACGGTGTGTGGAGGAACTCCGGTTGTTATCCATCCTTCATAGGAATAAGCCAGAGATTTTTTCCATACCATTACATTAAATAATTCTTTAAAAATCAAACTTATAGGGGATGTAACCGGTTTTTCGGTTACATCTCTCTGTTTCAAGGTTTCCTGCATTGAACCACAAAAAAATTGAAATCCGACTTTTGGGTACGAGTATTAAACTGCTCATCAATTTCAAAGAAGTCTGTGAGCCCATACTGCTCAAATTTTCTTTGTACAGACTGTTCATCGTAAAAAAAATCTGTCCGCCATCCCCTACTTCAAAAGTATCATCTGCAACCTTTCTGCCTTTTCCATAATTAGGTGATGTTTGGGACAGAACGGAAAATATCATCCAATCTCCATTCTGCAATTGATTATAGCAGTCCTGTATTATTTCTTTTCTCTGCTATGGTGTAATACGATTACGGAACACGGTGCCTCGCTGAGAAATGTTCTGTACGAACTTTTGAGCAGGGGACATACGCACAGAAAAGAGATACTGAGCTAAGACTTTGTTTTTTTTGGTTTCAGCTAAAACCTTTTCTCTGGGTATATTATGAATAAAGGCGGACTAAAGTCCACCCCTATTCAATTTCACATGATGTTGCGATATCTCTTTCAGTTTTTAAAATAGCTGTTAACAGCAGTCAATTATAGTCCGGTCTTCAGTACTTTCAGCAGTTCCGTCTGCTGAATGACATTATTTTTGCTGTTGATAAGGTTATAATTGGCCTGAAGCCAGTTGTTTCTTACAATAAAGAAGGTATATGCATCCATCAGACCTTCTTTGTATTTTTCTTCTGATTTCAGGAAAGACAACTTTTGATTTTCAAAATTAGCTTCTAAAAGGGTGTATTTTTCCTGAGCATTGATATACTGGGCTTTTATAGAATTGATGCTTTGGGTAAGATTATTGACAATCAATTCTTTATCATAAGTAGAATTGATCACATTCAATTTGGCAACTTCCACATTATTTTTGACCTGAAACTTATTAAAGATCGGAATATTAAGCCCAAAAGACACGGATTGGTTTTTGTTTTGGGAAAACTGGTCTGAAAAACTGATGGTGGCAGCATTATTATTTAAGGATTTATTATAAAAAGTAGACCAGCTGTAACTTCCGTTAAGAGTCGGCAAATACGCTGAGGCAGCAAGATCTACCGTTTTTTCCTGAGCTTTAATTTCCGCAAGAACGGTCTGGTACGCTGGATTATTTTCCAATAACTTTTTGGTAAAATCAGGCTGATCGAAATCATCTTCCGCTAAAGCCTCCTCATGAGTAGTATTAGTCACAAAATCTATAGAATCCTGAGGGATGGCTAAAGCGTTAAGAAGATTTATTTTGGCCAGATCCCGTTGATTTTTTGCACTTACCCATTGTTCCTGCAATGTTCCCAGGTTAGCTTTTATGTCATAAATATCACTTTTTGAGCGGCTTCCAATTTCCACTTCTTTTTCTGTCCTTTTAATCTGCTCTTCCATTCCTGAAATCTGGGTTTCCAGGACATCAAGCCAGCTTTTACTGTTCTGGTAGACAAAAAAAGTTTGAATGACATTCAGTTTCACTTCATTCTGAGCTCTTTTAAGCTTGTAGGAGCTGGTTTCTTTGTTGAGTTTTGAAAGGGAAATATTCAGATAATTCCGCCAGTTGAAAAGCTCAATATTAGCCTGAGCCTTCAGCTGATCATACTGGGTATTGAGTACTTCCCTCTGATTACTCGACTGATTAATGGATGATCCGAAACTATAGCTGTGATCAACGCCGGCCTCTACGGAAGGCAATAACATTCCTTTTGAGGCTGCGATTTGATGATCATTTTTTTTAATGTTAACCATTGCCTGCTTTACCAGCGGATGATTGGCTGCAGCATAATCCAGACACTGCTGAAGATTCCACGATTGCTGTGCAGGAAATAACCCCACAAAAAATATGAAGATTAGATTTTTCATGTACAAGATGAATTTAAATTGAGTTCGGATTAAGGCTGGAGGCTTTTGGCTTCTGGCCTCTAAGCAAAATCTCTTATCCCGACCTCAGGTTATTGTAAAGGAAAATAAGCACTGAAAATGAGTATCATTCATATTTAAGATACTTCACAAGACTTACTTTGGTTGCTTTGTAGGCTTTGATACTCACGACAGCGAATGTTAAAACAAGCAGAACAAGAAGGCTTATAATGAAGGGCCCAACCGGCATATCAATCCGGTAAGCAAAATCTTTAAGCCATTCCTTCATCAGATAATAACTGATCGGAATGCTGATCAAAACCGCTGTCAATGTGATCCACAGGAATTGTTTGGTCAGTCCCATGATTAAAATTCCGTCTGAAGCTCCTAATGTTTTTTTAATCGCCACATCTTTCAGCTTCTGTTCGATCATCAATGAAGACAAGGCAAATAATCCTAACAGAGCAACCATCAAAACCATGGCATTCAGAATTGTGAAAAGAGTTTGCTGTTTTTGGTACTTCTCAAAGGTTTTGGCAAATCTCTGATCGATAAAAAAGTAATCAAAAGGATATCCCGGTTCTACGGAACCTGACCAGTATTTTTTAATTCTGTTTACGGTACCTTCAATATCATCCGGTTTTATTTTCAGCTGAATATTATAAACATTCTCTTTTTTCCAGTCCGTTTCCTTGTAATGAAAAAATATAATGGGTTCTATTTCCGATCTTAAACTTCTGATGTTGAAATCTTTAACAATACCTACAATATGGTATTTTATGCTGTCAAATCCCGGACGGATTTCATTCTTTAAAGCCTCATCATCTTTCCAGCCAAATTTTCTTACAAAAGCTTCATTGACCAGTGCGGTATTGATGGTATCAGAGGCTAGATTCTTATCCAACCAACGTCCTTTTTTCAGTTTTACATTCATAAACTGAAGGTAATTGTAATCCATAGATCCGTGCTGAGCCTGGATACTTTGATTCAAAAAATCAACATTTGAACTGCTGGATCTGTTAGTTCCGGGAACAATTTCTCCGTAAGAAACTTCATCTACTCCCGGTATCTTGCTCATTTCAGTTCTCAATCTTTCATATTTCAGCCATGGCTTTGGATTAAACTCACTGAAGTTGACAATCAATATTTGTTTTCCGCTATAACCCAGATCTTTGTTCATCATATGTTTCACCTGTTGATTCACGATCAATCCGCCAATAATAAAGAATGATGAAATAATAAGCTGTAAAGTCAGAATTCCGTTTCTCAGCCAGATTCCGTGTTTGCTTCTTGCAAAATTTCCTTTCAGGGTTTCTATGGCTTTGAAGTTGGAGAGATACATGGCCGGAATCAAGCCGGAAATCAATGTGACCATGATGACCATCACAAATGAATAAAAATAGATATGCCAGTCGTCCATCTTCATTTCTTTATCAAAAAACTTGTTGAAGCTTGGTAAAAGAAGTTCTGTTAAGGCCAGTGAAAGCAAGTAAGAAGCGATACAAATAACAAAAGTTTCCAGTAAAAACTGAACAATAAGATTGGACCTAGTACTGCCAATGGCTTTCCTTACCCCTATCTCTTTAGCCCGCTGAGAAGCCTGTGCCGTTTTCAGATTGATGAAATTAATAGCTGACAAAACAACAATTAAAACAGAAAGCGTAAACAATATCATTAAGGTTTTGAAATCAGGTACTCCAAACCATGATGCTTTTGCATGGAGTTTTATTTCATCAAGAGGGGTCAGCAGGCTATCCGTAGGACCATACATGTCCAGATATTGCTGAGGGGTCATTCCGGCAGAATCCTTATCCAGTCTTGATCTGTATTCAAAAATATCTTTGATAAATTTTTGTCGTAAAGCAACAATATCTGTCCCTTTTTTAATCATAAAAAAACATCCATAACTAAAATTTCCCCAATTATTTTCATCATTTTTAATCTGTTCTACAGGATTAATAATAAACTCAGGCTTGATCTGGCTGTTTTCTTTCGGTAGCTCGTAAACTGCCGTTACCACATAATTTTTGTTATCAAATTTGACACTTTCTCCAGCAACATTGGTTGTTCCAAAAAGATTTTTGGCAGCAGTTGTCGATAATGCTATAACGCCTTCTCCTTTTAATGCGTTTTTATAGCTTCCGGAAACCAGTTTAAACGGGAAGAAATTAAAAAAATGTTCACTGGCAGTCAGTCCATCCTGCTGATAGGCCGTTTTATTTTTTGTGGTCATTTTAAATCCTATTCCTGCGCTATTGAACAAAACATAATCCTCTACTCCCGGAATCACATCCTTAGCACGTCTTGCCATCGGAACCGATAGATTATTCCCGTAAGAATTCTCTTTCTTATGATACGTTTGGAAATAGTAGATCTCATCCTTTTTAGGATTCCATTTTTCGAATGATTCTTCATCATTCCAATGCAGGAGAATCAACATAAATCCGGTAAGCCCCACCGTAAGTCCAAATAGATTGATTGCAGTGGACAACCAGTTTTTTTTATAATTGATGAACGCTATTTTGAGCCAGTTATTAAGCATGATCGTATAATTTTGTAAGTAATAAAGGTATAAGTTCAACTGGATTCAGGTCGAAAATACACCTGCCATCCAGGAAACTGAGTTCCACGGTTATTAGTTTTTTTAACAATATAATTAAGTTAAAGAATGACATTTCTATTGGAGTTCTTTAGCTCCTGCTTTTTCGAAGACATCTCTTCTTTGGGAGGCATGTTCTTCATTAAAGATTTCACCGTCCTTCATATTGACAATTCTGGAAGCAAAGCCTGCATCATACGAAGAGTGTGTTACCATGACAATGGTTGAGCCTTCTCTGTGAAGTTCTGCCAAGAGGTTCATCACCTCATTTCCGTTGGAGCTGTCAAGATTTCCGGTAGGTTCATCGGCAAGAATCAACTGAGGTTTTGTTACCAAAGCTCTCGCAACGGCTGCTCTCTGCTGCTGCCCTCCCGAAAGCTGTTGTGGATAATGCCTGGCACGGTGACCAATATTGATTTGCTCCATAATTTCCTCTACTCTTCTTTTTCTTTCAGAAGAAGAAACGCCGTTATAAATTAATGGCAATTCGATATTTTCATACACACTAAGCTCATCGATCAGATTAAAATTCTGAAAAATGAAGCCTATATTTTTCTTTCGGATCGCCGATTTCTTTTTTTCTCCTGCTTTCACCGTTTCCACGTCTGCAAATTTGTAAGACCCTGTGGAAGCATCATCCAGCAAGCCGAGAATATTAAGAAATGTAGATTTCCCACAACCTGAAGGCCCCATTATGGCTACAAACTCCCCTTCTTTGATTTGAAGACTGATGTTATTCAAAGCATTGGTCTGTACATCTTCAGTTTTATAGATTTTAGAAAGATTCTGAACATTGATCATTTTAATTCTTATTTAAATGTGAAGGTTAATTATTTTTTATTTTTAATCTCAAGGATTTCGTATTTTTTAATCTCTGAATAGTCAGATGTAATCACTGTTTCTCCACTTTTCAATCCTGAAACTACTTCGTAAAATAAAGGATTTTCACGCCCTAAAACAACGTTTCTTTTTTCTGCTTTATTTCCTTTTACCACGAAGATCCATTTCCCGTTGGTATCTTTATAAAAATTACCTTTGGGAACCATGACACTCTGGGTATCAGCGGAAAGTTTGAGCTTTACACCAAAAGTCATCCCTATTTTCAGGTTCTGTGGTTTTACATCGGTAAAGTTAAGTTCTACAGAAAACTGTCCGTCTTTTACTTCCGGTAAAATTTTAGTGATCATCACGTTGTATGGTTTACCGTCGTTATCCAGACTTCCTTTAATACCGTTTTGAAGTTTATTGATGTAGTATTCATCTACTTTGGCCACTAATTTATAGCCGTCCATCAAATCAATTTTACCGATACTCTGACCTGTGGTAAGATTTTCCCCTATCGAAACATTAAATGATGAAAGTCTGCCGGAGGCCGGAGCCATGATCAGGAAATTGTTTTTATTGGAATGCAGGATCTGAAGGCTTTTCTCCATTTGACCGATAGAAGAATTAACGGCAGACATTTGGGAGCTTCTGGATTTTTTTTCAATGAAAGCACCCTTTTCCACGATTGATTTTCTTTGTTTCTGGTAATTCAGATTCTGCAGGCTGATATCATAATCTGTCTTTTTCCCGATCTCAGCATCATAAAGACGTTTTTGCAGATTAAACGACTGTAAAGCCGTATTATAATCATTCTGAGACTGCAGCAATTCTTTGTCCTGAACGAATTCCTGATTTTTAAGTTCAAGAAGCGTACTTCTCATCTGGCTGATCTGCTGCATGATTCCCGTTTCCTGATTCAGATAATTAAACTCTGTGTTAGGATTGTAGACCCTTGCAATGGGTTGCCCTTTCGTGAGGATCTGGCCGTCTTCTGCAAATTTCTCTTTTATCGCACCCCCTTCTAAAACATTGACAAGAGAGGAATTGAGAGATTGTGTCTGTGCGGTGAGCATCAGCATGTCTTCAAATTTTCCACGGGTGACTTCTTCTATCTGAATGTCTTCCGCTGAAATATTATACGTCTTTTTCTGTTTTGTAAAATACAGACTGAACAGTGATCCTGCCACAATTATTATCAATCCGACTAAAACAATTTTCAATTTCGATTTCTTTTTTACTATTTTCGTATCCATAATTAAGATAACTCGTTTGCTTACAATTAATTACACAATCCAGATGCCAGTAAATTATAAATCTGTAAGTCTCTGACAATCTGAAATAAAGCTTTAAACCTACTTTTAAAAACTGTTCATTATCGGACACTTTTTGTGCGGAAATGAACACTTAAGCTTTAATTTTGTGTATGGAGTTCCCTGTTTAATTAATTTTTTTTAAATCATATGCGTAAAAAAGAAGCTCATATATTGATTGTAGATGATAATGAAGATATTTTATTTTCTGCAAGGGTTTGGCTGAAGAAATTCTTCACGGAGGTGAGCTGCCTCAGCCAACCGACAAAAATTCTGAAATTTATCGTGGAACACCAGATCGATGCGGTTGTTTTGGACATGAATTTCCGGAAAGGCTTTGAAAACGGTCAGGATGGTCTGTACTGGATGAATGAGATCAAAACACTTGAACCCCAGCTCCCGATCATTCTGATGACGGCTTATGGTGAAGTGGAACTAGCTATTGAAGGTTTAAAAAAGGGAGCGTCTGATTTTATCCTTAAACCATGGAATAACGAAAAACTGTACGCCTCAGTCAATCTTGCCGTTGATATTTCACGAAAGAATAAAAAGCTGAGTCAATGGGAAAATATCAATCAAAAAAGCAATCAGTATCAGCTGGACAGTCATTCTCAAAAAATGCAGGAGATCCTTGAACAGATCAAAAAGGTATCCCCTACTGATGCCAATATTCTTCTTCTGGGTGAGAACGGAACTGGAAAATATGTTTTGGCGGAATCTATTCATGAACAGTCTAACAGAAAGAATGAACCTTTTGTGCATATTGATCTGGGAAGTATTTCTGAAAATCTTTTCGAAGCCGAATTATTCGGATATAAAAAGGGAGCCTTTACAGATGCTAATGAGGATTATGCAGGGAAAATAGAAAACACCCAGAATGGAACTGTTTTTCTGGATGAAATCGGCAATCTCCCTCTTCAGCTTCAGACCAAATTGCTCAGTCTTATACAAAACAGAAAACTATCCAGAATCGGCGAAACAAAAGAAAGGATGCTGGATGTGCGTTTTATTTTTGCGACCAATGAAAATCTGAAAAAAGCAGTGGCGGAAAACCGTTTTCGTCAGGATTTATATTACAGAATCAATACGGTGGAAATTAATATTCCGGCTTTGAGAGAAAGACCTGAGGACATCCATCTTCTGGCCACCTATTTCTTAGACCGCTACAAACAGAAATACCATAAACCGAATTTAGAATTATCCGAAAACTTATTATCTCAGCTAAAAAATTATCCATGGCCCGGAAATATCCGTGAGCTTGACCATTGCATAGAACGAAGTGTGATTTTATCCAATGATAAAAGCTTTCAGCTGCTGATGCCCCAACTGGAAGAACAGGAAAGCACGATCACCAATCTCAATATTGAAGACATGGAAGAAATGCTCATAAAAAAAGCCCTGAAAAAGCACCAGGGCAATATATCTCTGGCTGCTGAAGATCTGGGACTTTCAAGAGCCGCATTATACAGAAGAATGGAGAAATTCGGATTATAATTTAATCTATATTTAGACTTAAATGAATAAAAATAATTACATCTGGTTGATTTATATTTCTCTGGCTATTGTCAGTGGAATTTTATGCTATCACTTCTTCTTAAAAGAAAAATGGATTAATGTGCTTCTTTTTTCTGCACTGCTTTTCATTTTCATACTTCTTGCTAATTTTTCATTTTCAGCTCAAATTGCAAAAACAGAGAAAATTATTCAATCCATCATCAAAAAGGATTTTTCATTATTTCCCAAAAAAGAAGATTCTGATTTGATCAACAGCAGTGTACAATTATATTATCAGAATAAAAATGAACATCTTTCTTTATCTTCCTATAAATTACTGTATGAAAGCATTTTAGACCAAATAGACACCGGTCTGATGATTTTATATGAAATCGATAAGGAATGGAAAGTATTTTATGTGAATCCTACCTTCCTGGAAATACTCGAAATACCAAAATACAATTCCTGGAAGCTGTATGCCGCTAAAATTCCCGAATTTTATAAAATTATCGAGGAGACCAATTATGAAAGCTGGCAGGAATTTCTTGACATTTCTATTCGCCAGAATGCGAAACAGTCTTTTTCTATGAGAACCAAACAGGTCAAAAATATCCAGCACAGTTTTTACATCATCACTTTAGAATCTGTTCAGAAAATTATTGAACAAAAAGAAAAACTGGCCTGGAATAATCTCATGAAAGTCATTTCTCATGAGCTTTTAAATACCCTGACTCCGGTTAATAGCTTGATCCAAAACCTGGACTACATCAGTAATCAGGAGACCATAAACAAAGAGGATCAGGAGGAAATGAAGGAAAGTCTGATGATCATCACTTCAAAATCAAAAGAGCTTCTCAATTTTGTAGATAATTACCGTCAAGTGGCTGAATTGCCCAAACCGATCCTTAAAAGTGTCTCTCTGAAAAAAATCACAGAATCGGCCATTAGTTTCTTACAGCAGGAATTTGAAAAGCATCATATTCAAATCGTTCTGGATCTGGAAGAACATTATGTTTCGGCTGATCTGAAAATGATTGAACGAAGCCTGATCAACCTGTATATTAATGCTATATATGCTGTTTCTGAAAAGGAAGAAAAGATTATTAAAACATCCATAAAGTCTCAGAACAACCGGGTTATTTTGACTTTAACAGATAATGGTTCAGGCATTACCGACGAAATTAAGGATAAGATTTTTCTTCCATTTTTCACCACCAGAAATGAAGGTTCCGGAATTGGCTTAACCCTTTCAAAAAGCATTATGGAAGCTCATCGGGGATATCTTATCTATCGAGCACAGGAAGAAGGAAGCTCTTTTGAAATGTGGTTTCTGCAATAGGGAGATTAGGGATGTTTTTAACGCAAAGAAAATTAATATCCCGTTTTATAAAGGGAAGCAAAAGTGGAATTAATTTCACACAGATTTCACATATGTTTACTTTTATTCTTCTGGATTTGAAGGCATAAAAAAAGGAGCTCATCCTTATGGACAGCTCCTCTTTTTCTGTGTTAAACAACCTATACCAAAACTTCTCTATATTAATTTGTGTTTTTTTAATAAGCGGCTTTCGAGAAGTTCAGCCAAAAGGTCATGCATACACCTTATATTAATTCATCACTTAGCGTTTTAAGCAATTATAGTTTTATAACTTTACACCTACAATTACCCTATTCATCCGCATAGAATTAAAATTCTTTTCAGATTCGAATTTTATGCGTTTTTCATTTGTTGTTTTTGTTGGTACAAAGTAACGACATTACCTGATGAAATGAAGAACAAGAGGCATCGATATATATCGATAAAAGCATAGATGTTTATCGGCTTTATGGTGTATACCGTGGAAAAGTGAGGATCGGATTCTGGAAATCCTATATTTTATGGTGTGTTTTGACCAGATCGATCAGTTCAACGAGATTTTCGATTTTTAATTTCTCAAATATATTTTTTTTGATCGTACTTACCGTATTCTGCTTGATATTCAAATCATTGGCAATTTCCAGATTCCCGTTCCCTTCTGCATACATTTCTGCGATCTGCAATTCTCTGTTTGTTAAACGGCTCAGCGGATTGATCAGATCCGGATTGTGCACTAACTGGACCATTAAGTTCCGGGACAACGGAGAAAAGTACTCTCCTTTTTGTACGATGTCTGAGATGGCCTGTCTTACTTCGTCCTCTTCGCCTAATTTGCTTACATAACCGTTAGCGCCGGCTTTAATAAATTTAAGGACGTGCAGATCTTCTTCAAGACCTGTAAAAACCAGGATTTTAATACCGGGATTCGCCGCTTTCATCTTCGACAGAATATGCAGGCTGTTCCCATCCGGGAAATGGGCATCAATGATGGCTATTTCCACTCCTTTAGATTCTATCAGTTCTACGATCTGCAGTAAAGACGAGGTCTGATAGATCTTGGCATTCGGAACGATTTCATCTATAAGAATGGCCATTCCCTGGCGTACAATACTGTGATCATCCGCTAAAAGAAATACTGTCTCTTTATCTTCAATTGGCTCCTCCATTATTATTGATATTTAAATTGATACTGAATGTTACTTTTGTTCCCTTATGCAGTTTACTTGAAACCGCTATCTCCCCGTCGAAAAGTTCAATAATTTCTTTGCATAGGCTTAGTCCGAGGCCAGCTCCAAAATTATTAATTTCATCTGATATCATCCCCTGATAGTAGGGTTCAAAGATTTTCTCCAGATCAGATTCTGATATTCCTACCCCTGTATCAGCGACAGTTGTTGTCAGTGTAACAATATTGGAATCTTTCATTTCTGTAGCCATGGAAAGATCGATCTGACCGTTTTCCGTGAATTTATTGGCATTTCCCAGAATATTCATGAAGATCTGGTTCATTTTAATATTGTCTGAGCACACCATCACATCCCCGGGGATTCTGTCTGTCACCAAAAATTTGTTATTCCTTGTTTCTATATAAGGCGTAATAGCCGTTGTGATAGAATTAATTTCATCTTTCAGGTTAAAAACCGTTTTGTTCAGTTGTTTCTGAGTCTCCTGATTTTTGGTGTATTCTAAGATCTGATTCGACTGGATCAATAACGTGCTGTTGGTGAATTTTATTGATTTTAAATAATCTTTCGTGGTCTCATCTTTCGTGGTTCTGTTGATCTTATCAATAAAAATATTAATGATTTTCAGCGGCGACATTAGTTCGTGGCTCAACATTCCCAGAATTCTGTTCTTAAAGGTAAGGCTCTTATTAATTTCCTTATTCGCTGCATTAAGCCTTAATTCGTAGATGAACGCCATTCTGGTGAAATACATGATCAGGATCGATACAATAAACATCAGAACCATTAATCCAAGGACCAGATATTTTCTGATTCTGTTATTATCAGAACTCTGTTGGTTGTATTCTTTTTCCAGCTCTGATTTAAAGTCTTTGATAGCCTTTTCATACACATTAATCAATCCATTGCTGTACACCAGCAGTTTACTGAAATTACTGTAAAAATGGGCATTATCACGCTGGTTTTTGACTGCAGACTGCTGAACCTTCCGCACCTCATCCGAATAATGTTTATCCATTGATTTGATGGCATTGTCCATCTCCGATTTTACATTGGAAATATCCACCGTTTTATTATTCGTCATTGTGATCACCGTGCTTTCTTTCTGCACTTCGACTTTTCCTGATATCGCATCTTTCAGACGTCCCATAAACCCTTTCTTTTTAATGGTGTCGGAATAGGTATGAGTCTGTATCTTCAGATCTTCAAAATTATTTTTATACTTCTTCAGTTCATAAGGCTTTTCCTCCACTTTTGCAGGCGGGTTCAGGGAAGACTGGTAGGCAGAATCTATCAGTACTTTCAGTCTTTTAACTTCCAGAGTATCTTTTTTCTGCAGAGCCAGATTGTTTTTTAATCTTGGACGGAGACTTTCGTACTCTCCTATTTTGTCAAAATTAGTTTTAAGTTTCTTAATGGACTGGAAATACAGCTGAAGGTCTTTGTCATCCTGGCTGACCATATATTTCTGGAGATAATTCTGGGCATCCATGAAATCTTTTCTGGAATCATCAGTCAGTCCACCCAGAGCCCTGCTTTCCTCCAGCTGATCTTTAATGAACTTCAGTTTCTTTTCATTGACAAATTCGTTGTAAAAAAATATGGCTATAATAACCTGTATCAATAAAATACATATGATCATTGAGTAATGAACAATCTTCCTCAATTTAAAATTTAAGAATTTATTTTTCATATCTATTTATCAGCTAAATTAATTTTCTGATTACTTAAGTCTGTGGGCATTAGTTTCAACGATATAATTTACAACAAAAAATCCAGTAATTTGTCTCTACCATTCAATGGGCAAAGTTAAAGTAATTTTTGGCTTATTTCCACAGTAATTGGCTGATATAAACCCGAAATTTAATTATGTCATGCATCAAAATACATCTCCGGTTCAGGGGTTCAATTTGTGCAAATCATCAAAAAAACACCAGGTTATATTGAAAATAAAATTGATAATCACATTATGAAACAAATTATTCACGCAAAGCCCTAAAAGCACCATAGACAAACGATTTTCTAAGAATACATAAAAAAATACACTTGTGAATTTCTACACACAAAAAATACAGTGCCGGATGAATCAATACTCATCAAAAATTAATCCTTAGAATGAACAGTCGTGATAAACATTGTACTTCATGCCAACATAAAGTATATTTGTACCATACTACTGCGATATGAATGCACAGGAAATTCTGAGAACCCACATTAACAAGGTTGTTGATCTTACCGATGAACAGTTTGAGTATTTCTTTTCCCTGTTTAAGCCCGTATCTTTTAAGAAAGGTCAGATTCTCATCCGTGAAGGCCAGAATGTAGATCATGAATATTTCGTTCTGGATGGCTGTTTAAAGACATTTTATACCAATGACAGCCTGAAAATGCACATTCTCCAGTTCGCAACCAGTCAATGGTGGGCCTCCGACTACAATGCTCTGTATAATGATGAAAAAGCTTCTTTCAGTGTAGATTGTGTTGCAGATGCCCATACACTCTGCCTTTACAGCGAAGACCGGGAAAAAGTATGCCGGGAAATCCATGAAATTGAGCACTTTCTCCGCTGGCGTTCCAACAGAGGCTATGTAGGATTGCAAAAAAGGATCCTGTCTCTTCTGAACAATAATGCACGCAGCCGGTATGAAGAATTAATGGCTCAACATCCCGAACTGTACAATCTCGTACCCAAACATTTAATAGCTGCCTATCTGGGCGTTTCAAGAGAAACCCTGAGCCGTCTGTATCATTCCTGAAGAAGTTATCTACATCACAAAAAGAACAGATTTTTCCGTAAAGTGACATAGGTCACATCATCATCTTCCTTTTTTGCCCCAAATTCGTACTGTTATTTAAAGAGAAAACAATGGAGCAACATATTCCTGTGAGTATGAATGTTCCGGACAATTTTTGTCTTTTCAAACCCTACACAATCATTTGTAACTTTTAAAATTAAATACAATGAATACAACAGATTTCAAAGTACTTTTTGTACTTACATCACACGATCAACTGGGCAATACCGGACATAAAACAGGTTTTTGGTCGGAAGAACTTGCCGCTCCCTATTATTCACTGACAGACGCTGGCGTTCAGGTCACCCTGGCTTCCCCATTGGGTGGCAGACCTCCTCTGGATCCGAAAAGTGAGCTCCCTGATTTTCAGACCGATGAAACCAGACGCTTTGATGCAGATGAAGCTTTACAGGAAAAATTATCCCACACCCTGAAACTTAGTGAAGTGAAAGAGAAAGATTATGATGCAGTTTTTTATCCTGGAGGCCATGGACCGCTTTGGGACCTGACTAATGATGAAAACTCTATTGCCCTGATTGAAGCATTTTACAGAAAAGGTAAGCCTGTAGCAGCGGTTTGTCATGCTCCGGGTGTATTAAGAGTCGTAAAAAATGAAGACGGTTCTCCATTGGTACAGGGAAAACAGGTGACGGGATTTGCCAACACCGAAGAGGAAGCCGTACAACTGACTGATGTCGTTCCTTACCTGGTAGAAGATGAACTGAAAAAACTGGGTGGAATTTACAGCAAAACAGACGACTGGCAAAGCTATGTGGTAAAGGACGGACATTTAATTACAGGACAAAATCCAGGATCATCCACCGCAGTAGCTCAAAAATTACTTGACTTACTGAACAGTCAAAACTAATAAGGGTTTTATCATTATGAAGTTTAGATGTCCTCGGTCTGCATGTTCCATGCAGGCCGAGGATTTTATATTCTGTACCTGCGGAATTACCTTAAGAAACCTTTCACTCCCGTTAACAGATAATTTTCTGTAAAAATCCATTGTGTGATCTCCTTTCTGTCCGATAAAATACATACAGAATAGTTTTTCATCGGTTTTTGCCATCTCAATAACTTACTTCTTCCCGCTTCAGGCTTCCCTACGTATTAAAAGAACTCCTGAATTCCACAGGTGAAAGATTTGTTTTGCTTTTAAATAGCTTTGTAAAAGACTGCGGATGTTCAAACCCCAGTTCATAGGCAATTTCACTGACTGACAGATCTGTTACAGACAGTTTTTCTTTCGCTTTTTCAATTAATTTATCATGGATCATCTGCTGCGTGCTTTGTCCTGTAAGTGTTTTAAGGAGCCGGCTCAGATAATTGGAAGATAAGTTCAGCTCATTCGCGACAAACTGTACACTGGGTAATCCTTTTGAAACCAAATCGTTGTTCTCAAAATAATCATTCAGAATAACTTCTAAACGTTCAAGAGTTTTATGATTCGTGATTTTTCTTGTGATAAACTGCCGTTCATAAAATCTTTCCGAATAATTGAGTAAGGTTTCAATGTGTGAAATAATAATACTTTGACTGAATTTATCAATATTATCGTGATATTCCTGTTGAATATTTTCTATAATTTCGTTGATTGTTTTTTCTTCTTTATGGGAAAGAAATAAAGCTTCGTTCACTGAATAATCGAAGAAATCATAGTGTTTCATCGTTTTAGCAAGTGATGTATTCCACAAAAAATCAGGGTGGATCAATAACATCCAACCCGATTTTTCTGTCTGAGAATCTGTATCAGCCTCAATCCTGAAGACCTGATTCGGAGCAATGAAAAACATTGTTCCTTCATCAAAATCATAAACCTGCTGACCATATTTCAACTGTCCATTGATTCCAATTTTCAGAGAGATCATATAAAAATCCAGCATCCAGTTGATCTCCCCAACATCAGTGGGCCTCTTCACTAAATTATAGTCAACAACGCTGATCATCGGATGTTCAGGCGGTTCCAATCCCCTTGAACGGTGAAATTCTGTGATGGTTTTTATCCTTTTCATTGTGCGTTGTTCCATAGGAATAAAGTTACAAATTGTTTTTGGCAAATGTTAATAGATGTCAGACACGAGACACGAGACATGAGACATGAGACGTTGAGGTGAAGGTTATTGATGGCTGAAAATGTCAATGGTGAATTTTGCTTTGCAAGTAATAGTGAATGATATATTTAAAAGTCAAGAACCAAGATGCAAGACACCAGATTTCAGACTAAGGTTGTGGCAAAGATTTAGACTGAGATTAAGAATATTATGTACCACAACCAGCAACATTATTTTAACCCGCAACTGACAACCGGCAACTCGTTCACTCTATACCTCTCCAACACTAACACCCTGATAGGCAGCAGCAAATTCTTTTGCAAAATCAGCGAGCTTTACTTTTCCTAAAACAGGTTGATGGATGTTGTAATCTTCGTACAGTACTCCACTTCTCTGGCTTGCCTGAGTTTCCACAAACCCTTTTGCCACCTGCTCATTGAACCCGATTTTCAACCAGTTTTGCAATAAGTCTTTGTCCGGTATGACGTTCCATTTTAAGTCCGGGATGCCAATAGCTTCCCCCAAAGCTTTTGCGATTTCATTTGGTGAAACTTCATCACTTGCTACATAACGCATAGTCATTCCTTCAAACGGTTTTTCTATCTCCTCAGCAATCACATCCGCAATATCCAGCGGTGAAACCCATGGCTCTTTCCGATCACCACCCCAGTTCGAAATAATAGTCCCTTTATTTTTAATGGTATTAATAAACGAAAACATATTGAAGTAAATACCGACCGGTCGGATACATTTAATAACAACATCCTCCGGCAACTGTTTCAAGATCTTTTCTACATAATGGTGAAAAACAATTATTCCGGTCCCCTGATCCGTATGTGCGCCAATACTGCTGAGATGAACGATCTTTTTCACCCCCGACTGTTCCACCGCAGTTTTGTAGGCTTCACCAATTTTGCTGATGGAGCCAATAAAATCAACACTTTTATCAAACAGATCTCCTGCAGCTTCCATAGTTTCCATTAAATAAACAATGTCTGCTCCTTTAAATGTTTCCGTCAGGAAATCTGTCTCAAACATACTTCCTATAGCAGCTTTTGCACCCAGATTTTCAATAACTGAAGTTCTTTCTGTATTGCTGCTGATCACCGTCACAGCGTGTCCTTGCTCTACAAGCTTTTCTGTAAGTGGCTTTCCGATGTTCCCGATGGAACCTGTTAAAACAATATTCATTTTTTATCTGTTTTTGTTGGTGTAAAATTCTGAATATCTCCTACAACAGATCTAACCTGATCTATCCTTGTCTTAGCCAAAAGCGAACCTGAACCTTATGCTCCCTAAATTCTTCAAAACCTTAGTCTCTTACTCAACCATAAAATCACGATTCCCATATCTTTCATCGTATTATTTGTTTTGATTAGCAATCTCTTATACATTTGTCATAGACTAAAATCACCCATGAAAGAGTTATCAGAATATAAAAGCTGGCTGAAAAATATTATTAAAAATAATCAGGAAGACGAATATCTGGAATTTGTCTGGGAGATTATGGAAAGTCCCTTTGTGGAATATTATTATGAATTGATGAAAGACCCCGAAATGGATGATGATTTCAGGAGAAATCTAAGGTATCGATTTGATGAACACGGTGAGGAAGGGGCAGAGCTCTTACTTTCGAAACTGCAAAAGAATGAAGACCCGGAATTTCATGCAACAATCATTTTTATTTTGGCCAAAACACAGGGAAAACATAAAGATGAAACCTTGGAATACGCCAGAAAATTCTCCACAAGTCAAGATGCTACACTAAGGGAAAATGCGATTATCGTTTTGGGGTGGATAGGTAAAATGAAAGATCTCAGCATCTTAAAAAAATATCTACTTGAAGATGAACATCCGAAATGCAGAGCCTGGAGCGCCTCTTCTTATATGCAGATGTGGCTCAGAAATAAAAATATCCTTTTAAAAACAAAAGCATTTGAAGTTTACAAAGCGGCTTTACCCAATGAAAAAGATTACTTTGTATTATCAGTGATCTTATCTTCAATCAGAGAAATAGGAAAAACCAAGCTGGGTATTTCCCAATCTGCATTAGATGCTACAGATACAGAAAAAATAGACATCGCGAAACCAAAAGCACTCAGGTTTTTGAAAAAAGCATTGAACACTCATTAAAAGACAAACATCTGCCAATCAAACAAAAATTATAGACCATGGGAAACAGAAGCTACCTCTATCTAAAAAATCAGAACCGGGAACTGCCTATTTTCGAAGCCAATAATTCCCTGCCATTCTTTTGGATTGCTATTTTGGATAAAAAAATAATGAGCGATAGAATTCAGCAGTGGAAAGCTTATGAACATTATGCAGAAAGCCATACGGAAGAAGAAACGGAGCTCTATCTGCAAAAGCACTCCAACAACCTGTCTTTAAACCAAAGTACATTCACAGGTAATGCAGAAAGGAGCAGAGAATTCTTACGGGAAAATTTTCCTGACACCCTGCCACTCTACGCTGATTTTGTAAAGTTCATCCATTCGAAATTCAAAACGGACGATCATTTAGAAATCGATATCACCCAGTTTTCTGCGTTTTATGATTCGCTTGATGCGTTTTATATGGACTTAACCAGCGAGATAGATGCCATTGACAATAATCAGGCAGCAAAAATAAAATTCCTGCTACCCAATGATCTCATTGCCGGAGGCACAGGTTTTCAAGCTATTTTAGGGAATGAATTTTCCGCACTGCCCACTTATACAAATGCCGTACAAAACAGGGGTATTTCTCAACAGCCTTTCAACAGAAAGTCGCTGATCGTTGCTGTAATGATCTTATTGATATGTCCGCTGTTCTCCTATTGGGCCTACCTCATCTATACAAAAGAGGGTTTTGGCACATGGGTAATCATTATCGGCTTCTTGAATCTGCTGTTTTATATCTACAGCATCTCCACGATTATTCTGGAAATTAAGGCTTATCGAAAAGGTCAGAAATAATCATTGATTGAAATAATCATTCCGGCTATATACTCATTTCATATCACTGTCATTAGTATTTTCTATTTTTCGTGAGGCTATTATTTCCCTAACTTGTATCCTTCAAACAAACTAAAGAAATTCAAAATACCTGCAGATCATTATCAGTGGAGTTTAGATTCGTTTTTACTGTTACAGAAACTAAATCCTGATGATTATCGTAAGTATTTAAAAGCGAACAACAGCAAAATAGCTTCATCATTTTATGACGAATAAAGATTTTAATGCCCGGAAAGGGTTTATATTCAGCAGGCATGTTCCGGAAGAGATCTCACATTTCGACCGGATCTTTGATGTGTTCAAAGATTTGCTTACCCATACTTCAGGGGATATTGAGGAAGCCTTTGAATGGCTCGATGTGCTGGACAAAGAATATGATATTTTCACCGACGAATATACCCTTCAGGATTTTGAAGAGGATTTGAAAAAGCGTGGCTATATCAAAGAAGAGGATGATTCAAAAGACGGCAATTCAGGCACAGGAAAAGGCAAAAATATCCTGACCGCCAAACTGGAGGCTGCTTTACGGGAGTACGCCTTGGATCAGATCTTCGGAAAACTGAAAAAAAGCGGTGCAGGAAATCACCGGACTACCAAAACAGGGGTCGGTGATGAGCGGGACGGCGAAAACCGTTCTTTCCAATACGGAGATGATCTTTCCACCGTGAACATGACCGAAAGCTTAAAAAATGCACAGATCAATAATGGAATTTCAGAACTCCGCCTTACGGAAGACGATCTCATTGTAGAAGAAACCAAACACAAAGCGCAAATGAGCACCGTACTGATGATCGACATCAGTCACTCTATGGTTTTGTACGGTGAAGACCGGATTACGCCCGCCAAAAAAGTAGCGATGGCTTTAGTGGAATTAATTAACCGGAAATATCCCAAAGATTCCATAGACATTATTGTGTTTGGAAACGAAGCGTGGCCGATTAAGATCAAAGATCTCCCCTACCTAAAAGTAGGTCCTTACCACACCAATACGGTGGCCGGCCTGGAACTGGCGATGGATATTCTTCGCAGAAAAAGAAATACCAACAAGCAGATTTTCATGATCACCGACGGGAAACCAAGCTGTATTCAGCTGCCTACCGGAGAATTTTACATGAACAGCAACGGCCTGGATGAAATGATTGTTTCTCAGTGCCTCAACAGAGCTGCACAAGCCAGAAAACTGAAAATTCCAATCACCACTTTTATGATCGCCCAGGATCCTTATCTGCGTAAATTTGTGGAAGCTTTTACAGCACAAAATAAAGGAAAAGCCTTTTTAACAGGGCTTTCAGGGTTAGGACAGATGATTTTTGAAGACTACGAGAAAAACAGAATAAAGAGGATATAGATTTTAGATACAAGACATCAGATATCAGACATGAGACTTTGAGATTTGAGATTTGAGATTTCTAATATATTCCAATCGATAATTATTATTACTTAAAAAAGAAATGAAAAACGATATTACATTTAAAGAATTAAAAAATTCCGGGTATACGCATAAAACGATCAATCAGGAAATTCAGGCCAATTTAATTGCAAAAATTAAAGCGAAGGAACCGGTATTTGAAGGACTTTGGGGGTATGAAGATTCTGTGGTCCCCCAATTGAAAAAGGCTATTCTTGCCGGTCACCACATTAATCTGCTAGGTTTGCGAGGACAGGCTAAAACCAGGATTGCAAGAAGTATGGTGAACCTTCTTGACGAATATATGCCCATTGTGAAAGGATCTGAAATCAATGACAGTCCGTTTCAGCCTATTTCAAAATATGCCAGAGATCTCATTGCGGAACATGGTGACGATACCCCGATCTCATGGGTCCATCGCTCCAACCGTTTTTTTGAAAAACTGGCTACCCCTGATGTGAATGTTGCCGATTTAATCGGGGATATTGACCCTATCAAAGCTGCCACCTTAAAACTGCCTTATTCAGACGAACGGGTTCTGCATTACGGGATGATTCCCCGTGCCAACCGTTCTATATTTGTTCTTAATGAACTTCCGGATTTACAGGCCAGAATTCAGGTTTCTTTATTTAATATTCTGCAGGAAGGAGATATTCAGATCCGTGGATTTCAGTTGAGAATGCCGCTTGATATTCAGTTTGTCTTCACTGCCAATCCTGAAGATTATACCAACAGAGGAAGCATTGTGACTCCGTTGAAAGACAGAATAGGGTCCCAGATTTTTACCCATTATCCTAAAACAATTGCGCTTGCCAGACAGATCACGGAACAGGAAGCTTTAATTTCGGCTGAAGACCTTTCACAGATACAGATTCCAGGACTGGCAAAAGATCTTTTGGAAGAAGTCGCTTTTGTAGCACGGGACAGTGAATATGTAGATGCAAAAAGTGGCGTGAGTGCACGTCTTACCATCAGTGCAATGGAAAATCTGGTGGCTGCGGCAAAATTACGTCTGATTGAATCTGAAACAGAAAAAACAACTGTTCGTCTGCTTGATTTTATGTCCATTATTCCATCCATTACCGGGAAAATTGAACTGGTGTATGAAGGTGAACAGGAAGGCGCAGATTACGTAGCAAAAATATTAATTGACCAGGCTGTGATGATCCAGTTTGAAACTTTGTTCCCGCGTATTTCCAAGCTGGAAAAAGAAGGAATAAAAACACCGTACACCGATTTGATCAAATGGTTTAATAAAAATCATCTTGAGCTTAATTATACGGATACCGATGAGGAATTCTATGCTAAACTCAACAGCATAACCCCTTTGGTAGAAGTCGTGGAAGAAAATACTTCAGGATTGAGCAAAGAGGATCAGAACTTCTGCAAAGAACTGGTTTTATGGGCACTGACCATCAGTAAAAAATTGGACAAATCTGAAAACCAGTCTGCATTCACTTTTGATTCTACAGGAATCGGGCAATATTTACGTAACTAATAGAATCAGTATACCTTCATCAATAGTTTGGTGAAATGCAATTCCATTAAACAAAGTCCTTCAACTTTCAACCTGAAGGGCTTTTTGTGGCTTGCAGACTACAACGTAATCTGAAAACCACAAACAACAACAAATGAACGCATAATGAATGATCTTCTGATCACTAAATCAACAGCACTTTATTCATACGATTTCTAAATATTTTTCAAAAAACTGTTGAGATCCGATTCTTTGCCTATATTCATCTTGGATTTTATTCTGGTCTTGTACACCCTTGAGCTCCCTTCGGTAATATTTTCCAAAATAGCAATCTCTTTGGAAGACAGACCCAGTTTATAGTAAATACAGAATTTAATCTCATTATTGGTGAGATCCGGGAATTTTTTTGAAAGCTTTGTAATCAGCTGTTTATTTTGAGCAGAGCTTTCATTGATCAGATCATTATTATTTCTGTCGATCTGAATCAGATTATTAATCCTGACTAAGAGTTCATTCATCGTCTGTTCAGCATCTGCATTTTTGGCTTTCTTTATATTTTTTATGTATTCCAAAAAGGTTTTTTCGGTTTCTATTTTAAGATTGAGATTAAGATGCATATTGCTGATCTTTTCTTCACGCTCTTTGACGTCCTGCTCCAGGATTTTTTTATTTTTGATCAGAATTATTTTTTCTTTCTCTGCCAATTCTTTTTCTTTTTTATTTGCGCTCCGGATAATATAAATAATACCTCCGAAAATAATAATGAAAACAGACGCTATCGCCAGGATAAGTCTGTTATTGTATTTCTCATCATTTATACTTCGCTTTTGTTTCTGTGTGAGATCTTTGATCAGAAAATTGTTTAAAATATCGGAAACATACGTGAGGTTTTTTTGCTGCTGCTGGTCATTCTGATGATGAAGTGTCCTCAATTTTTTACACAAACCCCTCAGCTGATCAGGATAATTAATCTTGAGATAATACGACTGTAGCATTTCGTAAAGCATAATCTTGTTGGAAATATTTTTTACTTTGGGTTCCACGGACATTCCGTAGTTGACGACTTCCTGCATTTTGGAAGTCTGACCTGTGTCATGATACAGATTGAACAGCTCCAGAATGTTTTCAACAGCTTCGTTATAAAAGTACTTTCCGTTTTTATTAAACTCATATTCCTGCAGCAGAAGAGATTCTGCGATCGCATATTCTTTTCTTTTATAATAATACAATCCTTTGTTGGATTGCAGATAGATAAGGAATGCCTGTTCATCCGGATTCAGTTTTTTCTGGTTGGCTAAAATCTGTATGGCTCTGTTGATCTCCTTCAAAGCAAGATCCGGTTTTCCCATTTTGTCATAGCAAAATCCGAAATTATTATACATGGAAGCAACAAAAATTAAATCTTTTCTGCTTGAGGTTAAATTTTTAAGGCTCTTCTTAAAATAGACCATCGCTTCAGAATAATTTTTCTTATTGTAAAAAAGACGGCCTTTTAAATGGTAGAGATGTGGCAGATAATATTTTTTACCATTCATCTCATCCAGCTGGATGGATTTGTTCAGGAACTCCATAGAAAGCTTCGGAGACCGTGTTTCAAACTGAAAGGCAAGATTGAAATTACAGGCAATGCTGATGTAGTCATATTCGTTATTATTCAGGATCAGGAGATCATATACAATCGGAATTTGTTTAATCTGATCGCCGTTTGCATCGCTGAACAAAAAAAATAGCTCGACGTACTTACTGCTGATCAGATATTTCCGGTCCTGAGTCTGCTTGTATTTTTCCAGTTCCCTGTTTCTCATAGCCATTACTTTCGGTAAATGGCTGCTTATTTGGGTTACCTTATCATTAATAGCTTTAAAGTAGGCATCTGCATCGTCATTTTTCGGGGATTCGCAGGAAAGACCACAAATAAGCAGTAAAAACAGTAATAAATAGGGTCTTTTTTTCATCGTGTTGTGTTTTAGTTTTTAGTTAAGCTCAGCTGAAATCAGAGAAATCTGACATCTTCTGACCGTTATATAGAAGTGCTTATCCTGTTATGGAAAACCTTCGTATTTCCTGTAATCAAATAAGGTATTTCTAAAATTGATATTGTACAGGCCGGACCTGATCCCTGTAAAGTCTTTGATCAGATAGGTAAGAACCATCCGCCACTTTTTAACAGGCGGAGCTTTTGCAATTTCAAAACTGCGGTGCATCCTTTTGATATGGATCTTTACGTTTTCAGGGATGCTTTTCTCGGTCCGGGACCATCTTTGAATCTCATCCCAAAGAATGCTTCTTGAAATGGCAGGATCTACAATCCGGGTATCCACTTTGGTGATCCTGTTGTTCTCATGGACTCCCCTTATGGCAACAGCCTCATCAATACTTCCGGCATGAAGCTTAAGATAATAAGAAAGGCGGATCAGAAACTCCGTGTCTTCATGAAGACGAAGATGATGTTTGAAAAGTACATCTACCTTTTTCATAAGAGCCTCTCTACGCACCGTCAGCGTATCAATGCTGAACAGTCCAAAGCTTCCCAGCAGGTAAAGCTGTCCCGGAAAAACATCTTCGGGATCATGTTTTTTATAGACCGTGGTGAGTTTATCTTCAAATACACCGTAATACTTCTCTTTCACACTTTTCGAATAGTATTCCACGCCAAGAGCTCCATACACTCCTTCTACCTCCGGATCCTTAAAAAGCTTTTTTTCCGCATCAAACCGGTTCGGAAGAAAATAATCATCTGCATCCAGGAATGCTATAAAATCTCCCGATGCTATTTGTATGCCCAGATTTCTGCTCGCTCCTGCTCCGTGATTCTTCTTATCACCATGCTGATACAGCTTTACTCTATCATATTTTTCAGCAAGTACCCGGCATACTTTCAGAGAATGATCAGGGGAATGATCTTCAATAAGTAGGATTTCGGATACTTCCTCGAACTGCAAAGCAGATTGTACTGCCTGCGAAACGTATTTTCCCGCATTATAAACAGGAATGATAACTGAAATTTTCATTGTACACTTTCAAAAAATAATGATAAGGTTGGCCACTTTTCAAACAAGCTCTGTTTTTAGGGCTTCACCTGGCAAGATCAGAAGAGAAACAAATCCCTAACTGGGTGATCATCAAATTAAAATATAGCCGGGAACCTAGCCTCCGGCTATACAACAAATCACTCACTAAAAAATAAAAACCAGACAGGATCCAAAAAACAATTTAAACATGAAAAATAAACTATGAATTCCTTGTCTGGTAAGGTAAACTGATAAATAACTTCTTCCATTTGGCCACGGTATTTCTGCTGATCTTGAAATAGTTGGCCAGCTATATATTATTAAGGTTCTTCGTTTTCTGATAATCCAGAATCTCCAAGATGTCCGACGGGTCATAAGAGTGGTGCTGCTGGTTCAGTTTAAACGTACTTCTTTCCTGTTTGGGAAAAATCAGGGTATTGATCTGCAGACCATCCTGTACCGACAATATCGATTTGGACAGGATCTTATGGCAGAATCTTTTCTTTTCCGGGAGCTTCAGATTCAGAAGGTCCGTATATATTTTTTTGTAGTCAGGTTTTTGCGATTTTTCCATTGGTGGTTTTGGTTTGAATGCTGATGACTATGTCGTTTTCAAAGTTGATAACAAAAAAGCTTTTCCGAAAAAAAAAATCCTTTGCAAAAAATAGATCCAAACATTGTCCGGATAAAAATTAAACTCATCACCAAACTTTTTGATCATCTCTTTTTTTGTTAGCCCTAAAAGTTCAATAGGCAGATTATTTGTGTTTTTCATGAAATGGGAGGATCAACAGTTAATAAAGGGATTATATTATTTTTTATGCTTGGCAATCCATTTATACAAGGTGGTTTTGGGAATATTGTATTCGTTCTGGACCTCAAGTTTTGTTTTCTTTCCGGTTTCCAGGAGTTCCATCATAAAATCTATGATCTCTACCGTGTATACGTTTTTCCTGAATTGTGGAAGTGAGGTTCCCTTTGGCTTTCCGACACTGCCAGGCGGAGAATATAAAATAAGATGGTGGGAATAGATTCTGAAAAAATCATATTCCAGGAGTTTACTCCATCTCAGAAGCAGGTCGCAGTCTAAACTGTCGTATTCATACATTAGCAGGACCTTTTCTTCGGGAACATCCAGAAAATTACAGATTCTGGTCATTTCAATCTTTTCCTCTGAAACTTTTTGCTTGAGTAAAGCTCCTATTTTTATTTCTTTAAAATTATGTATCATAGTCATGGGTTATGGGAAGGAGCATCTCTTTCTTAAAGCCATTAGCTAAGCAGAGAACATTTAAAATAAAACAAGCAAAAAAGTCACTTAGCTAAAGGTTAATTAAGAATCAGTCTAATCATATATGGGAACAATAGCTTACTTAGATCATTTGTGTTTTTAGAATCGCCTAGTTAGTTATTAAATGAAACCAGTATATTACCCTTAATGTACTTCATTTAACATCTTTTTGTTTCATCAGATTATTTTAATTTTTTCACTTAAACCTGTGTGATCACATCAGAGTAGATGCGGGTGCGGTGGTGTTGATGCCGACCTGGGCCTTGATATGGTACACAAGCCCTGAGGCAACAATAATAATGGGAAAATAATTTTTTTCATCCGGTTAAATTTTTGTTTTTGCATTTTATGCAGGAACAAATCTAATGGGAGATTTAATATTCCGGAGGTTTTAAGCGTTAACATTGTGTTAGCAGAAAACCATTTTTCTGTGTTTTTTTGTTAACCATTTATTTAATAAACCATTCATTACCAAATATTTAATTTTAAAAATGTGTTAACTATACAACTCTACTGAAAACAGGCTCCATCTCCTATTAGTTCTGAATAAAAAATGAAAAACGACTTCTTTTATCTCTTTGAAATATATTATTTATGCTTTTAATGCTGTTTAAAAAGACAGAATTCATCAGGAAAAGATTTTTTTATGTTGAGACTTCTTAAAATGATTCCAAAAACATGTTATCTTTTCCATTCATAGGCAGAGCGTTTCTCAACTTTCATGTTAAAGATTATTGAATCAAAGGGTTTATAACATAAAAATATCACATTGTAAAATTCTATTAATAGAAATATTTTAATAATAACCTCATTTCAATTGAATAAAATTGATTAATTTCGGATAGTACTAAATCTAAATCATATGAAAAATTTAAAAAAAATCGCAAGACAGGAAATGAAAGCCATCAAAGGAGGGATTAACTGCCCGGGTGGCCAGATATGCTTAATCAAAGGTAAATGGCAATGTATGCCATATGACGGATGTGGCGGCGGAAACCAACCCTAAATTTTAAGTTTAAACCAATTACTTTATTATGAAAAATTCTAAAAAAATCTCAAGAGATCAGTTAAAGAATATCAATGGCGGAGCATTAAGTTGTTCTGAAGCCTGCTGTCCGCCTCCGGGAATAAAAAGATGTCCCTGGGTCATTTGTATAGCACCCTGTGATATATTAAGCTAGCCCCTGAAAAGATATCAATTCTATGATATATTATTAATCATTCAAAATAAAAAAAGCCTTATAATCATTAATTGTAAGGCTTTTTCATGGATAGAGACCGAACATTTAATGAAGACTTAAAATTTTCAACCGGTTTATTTAACGTTTGCTTTTTCATAAGCAGAAGCTATTTTTCACGAGCTAAAATATTACGAAGACATCGCCTTAAATTGGGACGGCCTCATATTGGTCAATTGGTAAAAATTATTACTGAACGCAGATATATCCGAATACCCTATTTCGTAAGCAATCTCTGTCATATTAAGATTGCTGTCTTTGATTAATTCCATCGCCCGGATAATCCTCAACATTTTTATATACTGAATAAAGGTAATGTGAAGTTTAGTCTGAAATAATCTGATCAAACTCCTTACGCTTATTCCCCATTGCTTTGCCGTTTCTTCTAAAGTAATATTTTCGGTAAGCGAATTCCGAAGTCTCTCCAAAATCGCATTGAGCCTTTGATCATCCGTAGTGGGAAACTGGATCGAAATTTTTTTAAGACAGTCCGATAATTGTTCTGCTCAGCATTAGTAATGTAATCATCCTTATGCTGTTTGTTATAAGGGAATCAAAACTTAAACGGCCCTTGATCAACCTACAAATTTTCAGGGTAAAGAATTTTGTCATCGGCCTGCTGCTGCTTTTTACGTTTTACATTTTTAAAGGAAGCACCGGGCTTGCGTATGGGTATCTTGAAGTCATTTTGGGCAATGATCCTCTCAATACTATTCCAATCTGGATCGCAGTAATTGCCGGAACCGTATCGAGTATGTTCATCATCTCTCTATTTGTCCTGTTGGGCTTTAATCTGATCAGGATTATTATCGTAGGTTTTTGTTGTATGGCTTTGTATTATACCTATATGATCTCTTTGTTTCGGTACAGAGAGAAACCGTTGACTTCATTCTGCCTATGTTTATCTACGGTGTAGCAACAGGCATTTTATTTGTACCCATTGTTTCGTTCACCAGCTCTGCAGCACCGCCAAAAATTGCGTTCAATGCCTCAATTATTGGAATATTGACCAGATTCATCGGTTTTACAGCGAGTATGTCTGCCACAGATTCAGAATGTGGTGCTTAGATTAAGAAAAGGAAATATACCTTATTAGGAGCATAAGAGGATGGGATAAGCACTTTAGTGGATTTTATTGGGGTTCGTATTAAGGACAAACTTCAGGTTAGCAAAATCCGTTTTAGCTTCGACTAAAGTGCAGATTCCGTTGCTGTATGTGTAAGTCGTAGTGTTTCCGTTCGGCAGATCGATTCTGTATTTTTTAGAATTAATCTTCTGAACAGGAATCATTTTTTGGAATTTCTCTGAAAAAACAGATTTTATATTGTCCGGTTCATTAAAATACAGACTTGCAGTAGAGCTGAAAATAAACTGCTTAAGAGAGCCACTGGCGCCATCTTTGTCCGAAAGATTATAGAAACTTCCGTTCCAAGTAGCGGTATTGTTCACCTTTAGTTTCCCGTTTATGGTTCGGTACAGTTTGGCCTGCTGCAGTATATTTTGTTTGAAAATGACGCCCATTTTGTCGTAAATTTCAATACTGTAAAGGATTTTCACTTTAGCCCGGGATTCAAAAATATATTCAGTGATACCGTCTTTCAAAGAACGTTCCACACGGATATTACCAATAGTTTTATCGTCTTTTATAATCGAATAATTCAGATATTCTTTGGTAACGGGTGTTATCATATCGGGTTGAAAAGAATTGAACAACATCATCGAAAAAATCAGGAGTGTTTTCATTGTTTCTATTTTTTAAATAATTATGACTTCTTTTATAAGGTTTTCTATGGGTGCATATTGAAGGTTGGATGAACAGAACTGATATTGGTTTCAGTTAGTTCATAATAAAAATAGTTATGATGCAAAACTAGGCATGGGAAAAGCTTAGAATGTTCCGCAGGATAAATACGAACCTATTAGATCAATATAATTTAACTCATTGTAAATAAATAATTTAAACACATAATTACGTTCCGATTTATAATCCTGAACCGGATCACACGCAAAACTTTTGGAACGGATAAAGTTTATTTTTCTAACACAAAGAAAATTATGATTCTATTTAAAAAGAGAAGCAAAGATAGAATCAACCTTATTGATTCTGATGAAGGAAACGGATAGACAATGATTCAAAAATCACACAGATCATAGTAAAGTATCTAAAAATAACAAAACCTTCAGATTAAATCTAAAGGTTTTGTTATCTCTAAGCGGAGAGAGAGATTCCATAAAAAGTTGACCGGATCTTGTTAAATAGTAAGAACTTAACCACAATAATGACTGTAATTATTTTCCTTAACTAAAAATAAATTTATTTTTTTTTGACCGGGTTCGCTAAAGGATCACCAAAGACCACCATTCTACCTTCTATATAAGCGCGTAATGGCACTCCAGGTGTTAAGAAAGAATAAGATATTTGATATGGATATTCATCATTGAGTATTTTAGAAAAGCATCATTGATACGAGATTTTGAGAAAATAATTTTAAAACTTCTGATTTGAAAAATCAATTTTTACGAAGTCTCAAAATACTACCCCTTTTTCTTTTAATTCTTCACTATATGGAATTTTAGGTTAGTACAATACGGGAACCCATAGATAATTTTATCACCGCGTGTGGAAAAAATATTATATTTGAACCGAAAAACTAAAGTAAATGACAAAAAAATTATTTATCCCGGTGGTTCTGGCCATTATCATGGCCCTGTCTTTAAGCTCCTGCCGGTCTGAAGATCTTCTTAGTAGCAGTGAAGAACAGCAACCTTCCAAGTTTAGAGTGTTTTCTGCTCAGTCTGCACAGAAAGATGGAGCAGTCAATTACGGGAATGGATTTAAAACCCTTTTAGAGCGATATGATCAAATTAATGCTGTACAGCACACTGCGACAGCCCTTAGAAATGCATGGCTGAATTCATCTACAATGGCAGATGAATACGTGGAATTTAATATCAGATCTCAAGACTTCATGACAAAGAATAATGAAAAATATATTCTTTTTCCGCTGATTAAAAGTTATCAGGTAGAAGGCATTATTATTGCAGTGCTGAAGGATAATGAAACTATTGTTGAGTTTAATAAAATGTCTCCAGAAGCAGAAAATTACACTAAAATACTTGGGCTATTTCGGGCCCAGTATATAAAAAGCAACATAAAAATTAAATCTGTTGGTAAAGCACCGGGAGGACCATGTGGCTTTGAGGGACAACCTCCATGTGACATCGAAGTTATCATTATTACTGTACCTGGACCAGGTAGTGGTCCTGGAGGGGGTATTGGAGGCGGTGGAATAATAACACCGGGAGGATGCGGACCATTTGAAGATTGCCTTCATAATCCTGATGCAGGAGGTAGCGGTGGCGGTGGCGGAACACCACCAGAGGACCTTTGTTCAAAAATGAAAGCAAAGACAGGATCTCCAACTTTTAGTGCAAATGTGACTAATTTAGAAGGAAAAACAGGAGAAAACTTCGAAAGTGGTTTTAGAATAGGAAGTGTTGCCGGAGGTGGTGTTCAAAATCAAATATTACAAAATAAACCTGGCACCAGTCAGGTAGAATTTAAGGTTTTTCCCAACACTATTGTGTTAATGCATTCTCATTACAATACATTGTATCCAATATTTTCCCCAGATGACATCTTGTTTTATAACCAGTGGGTTAATTGGGCACAAAGTTATAACAGTAACCCCGCAAACATCCCTAAAATTCCTATAGAGCAGCTCACACTGACAGTAGTAACCAGTTGGGGGAATTATTCTTTGACCTTTGATAACGCTGCGCCAAGCCCTTTTCCTGATTATACTCAAGAACAATTTGATGAATTAAATTCCAGATATACTCAATTACTTGATCAGGCAAAGAGCGTAGGAAACGTAAGTGGTGATGTAAGTTTTGATTCACAAAAATTAGAAAAAGGATTTCTTAAATTTATGAACGAAAAAATGAATATGCCTGGTGCAAAACTTTTCAGAAATACCTCAAGTGGAAACACTCAACTAAGCCTTGTAAACGGAAAATTAACAGAAACAAAGTGCCCATAATAAAACAGAAAAAAATATGAAAAACTTATTTTTAATTATAATAACAGTATTGTCGTTTTCTTGTAAAGCACAAGAGTATCCACTTAATACAGATCCCAGTGACATACCAAACAATGCGTATTTGAAAGATACTAACAATGAATTGGATAAATATGTAGGGCTTTGGAAAGGAACATGGAATGGTAAAACATTATACATTGAATTTAAAAAACTAAAACATTATTCTTCAATCCCAGGAGACACCCATCCTTACTATACTGATGTAATTTTTGGAGAAAGAAAAGTCATATCAGCCAGCGGAACTGTAGAAGTTGATAGAATTACTAATTTTGATAATCAAGGTCCCGAAATTAGGGGAATATTTTCAAGCTTGAAGAATGGTAACTGGAAAAGATTGCACTTTTCTCCTAAGAATATGTGTGGAAAATCAGCGGCTTTGGATATAACAGATTTTACAGGAAATCAAATGACCCTTCATTTCGAGTATATGCCAAGTATTTATAAAGAAGACTGTATTCATAACAGCTATGTAGATCAACATGGTGATTTTCCAATTAACTTTCCTAAAGATATCGTACTAACAAAACAATAAATAGAGAACCTCCAATTGGAGGTTCTTTTATTTCCGCAAAATAGTTCCTTTTATTTGATGTATGGCGATCTGAATTCTATTGCTTTGTCACAAGTCAAATGAGTAAAATATGATTTTTCATTTGTTTAAGGATCTTCAAAGACTTCACTTTCCCACTTTATGAGCATATCGATCGTACCTCATTTCCGGAAACGATTACCATGAGGATTAAAGCTGCATTTCACTTCAAAATGCTGATCTTTTGGATCGTCATAAAAAACGAATAATTATTGAATTGGACTGCGGAGTAGTTTCTTCTACTATAGTTCCTCTAAGTTTCATGATTCAAAATTGATACAAATTGAAATGTTCACAAAACATAAACTGATACTTTTTATATCAAAATTAATTTTTCCAGAATTGACGGGAGTTAAAAAGTTATCCACAAAAAAACCTCCCTTAGTTTATTGGGAGGTTAAAAAACACAAATGATGAAATAAGTTTATTTAGCATAGAAAAACACACCTTCGTACGTCCACCCATTACCTCCTCCACCTAATTCATTCCAATTAGTTGTATATAAATGTCCATGTTTTGAAGGTCTATAATATCTGTAAACTGGTTTCGCATCAGGACCATAAGGATATCCTATTAATTCTTTTTGCTGATAACCTAGTGCCGCAACGGCAGGAATATCATGGGCGAAAATTAATAAGTTATCTCCATTGCCTGGGTGAACCATACTGTAAAGTGGATCAATATGACCGAAGCCTGACTCTCCTGCTAAAATAAATGCCGCTCCTTCATCTCTCCATCCAAGCGCCGGAAATCCAGGTGGCAATTGATTAGGCGAACCAAAGTAATGCTTCATCATAGTATTACTGTAATAACGCGTGATAACTTTTTCCCAAGTTTTGGAAGCTTCACCTCCTTTAACTAAAGTGGATTTATTAATATTTTTAGTATCAATTTCTCCCTGAATCTCTGATTCTTCTCTTCCACATGACAACAATGTTAAAGCACATGCTGACGCGAAAAATAATTTTTTCATAGTTATAAATAGTTTTAATACGGCGCAATAATACGAAAAATAATTAATTTATATCATGTATTGGTGATTAATAATATGGGGTTATTTGCAATAAATGAGCTTATATAAAAAGCCTCCCGGGGCACGAGAGGCTAAATGTAATTTTTAAGAAATATTGTGGATGCAAAAATCAAAGATAACGAATCAGTGATTTTACGGTTATGATTGTAGTCATAATTCTACGGGAACCCGTAATTACTGATTGTGGGTTATTTGTATATTCGAAAATGAATTAATATAATTTACATGAGAAACATTCCTGAAAACAATTTGGCCTATCCAGTTTTGATATTGATAGATAACAATTCTACTGGATCAGGATTTTTGTACACCGATACTGTCAAAACTTATTTAGTAACTGCTAAACATGTTATTTACGATTCAAATACAAGAATGATTATTGGGAAAAGTGCAATAATTACATGTCAGGACTCAGATCCGTTGTCTGATCAAATATTTCAATACAAATTGGATTTTAAAGAACTAGCAAGCAATCATAAAATTACAATTAGCCCAAATTCGGATATAGGAATAATCGAGGTGTTTGATGTTGAAAATCAAGAAGGATCTCTGTCATTTAAAAATACATGTATTAAGGGTGTTCAAAAAGTGCGTCAAAGTAATAATGGGTCTTTAATATCAGTTGATCCTAAAGCTGTCGGTAGTTATGAAGAGGTGTTAATTTCGAACGATGTGTTCCTATACGGTTATCCAATTTCTCTTGGACTGCAAGGTCGACCACAATTCAACTTCCACAAACCACTGTTAAGAAAAGGAATTGTTGCTGGATTAAATTCACCTACAAAAACAATAGTTCTTGATTGTCCTTCGTACTATGGAAATAGCGGAGGGCCAGTAGTTCAGGTTGAAGCGCATTTAGATGGTACACATACACACAAGATAATAGGAGTAATGAGCGAATTTATTCCGTTTCAAGAACAATGGATAAACAATCGAACCAAATCAGTAAACACCCAAATTAGTAATTCTGGATATTCTATTGCTGTTAGCATGGATAAAGTTAATGAAACAATAGAATTGCATCGTACAATACAATCAAAAAAGTAAAAACTAATCCCCACCTAACAGTGGGGATTGGTTTAACTATGCTCATTTTCAGCATGTCCACATTTAGTTGGAGAATTGTTTCTAGTAGTATCATATTTTAAACTTCTTTGATAAAAGAAGCACTAAGGCTTCTGCTGAATCTTTTAATGCGAAGATCAAAAACTTTAGATTACAACTTAGGGGTGTAAAAGACAAAACTTTCTTTCTTTTCAGATTAACCAAACTTTTTGCTTACCCCCCAACTTTTGAGAGTGATCCCTTTTTCCAAGATCTACAATCGTTAGACTATCTATTGGTCGGGTTTCCCTTGATTTTTCGTGACCCATTTTCCAATTTTAAGAATGGGACACGGAATAGGACATATAAATCGTGACCCTATTTTGATTTTTTTTGATACTGCGCTAAAATAAAAAACGCTGTAAACATTGATGTTTACAGCGTTTTAGCTTATTTTGGTTTCTAACCTGGCGGAGAGAGAGGGATTCGAACCCCCGGACCTGTTACAGTCAATAGTTTTCAAGACTATCGCAATCGACCACTCTGCCATCTCTCCTGAATAACGGTTGTACCGTCGTTTTCAGTGGTGCAAATATATAAAGTTTTTTGAAACTGACAAAATATTTTTTAGTTCTTTCTGAAAAAACATTAATCCACCAGGGAAATCATTCCTATTTTATCAAAATTTCCTTACACAGAAAGCGTTTGCAATGATCTGATACAGAATAAAATTCAGGGATTTGATTATTTTAACTGCCCGATATCCAGCCTGTCAAATTTTCCTTCATTATTTTTTTGAAATTTAAAGTATGTTCGAAAAGTACCCCACTTCCCTGCCTGAAAACTGCCGTAAATATCTTTACCGTCGTTTTCCACTTTGTCGATACTCAGAAATTTCTCTGTTCCCAAAGCATTTGAAAAGAAAGATTGAAAATCTACAGGATTGCCGTCATCAGTCATCAGCGGGTTTTCAGTGAAGAATCCGTACCAGCTTTTATCACCGTCTTGTAGGGCTTTTATGGCCTGTTTTACCGTATCATCGGTTATTTTTGATAAATCCATATTCTTTTGTTTTTGTGTTGTCATTATTTTTCGCGACTCTTTTTCCTGTATTTTTTGTCCGCACGCTGCACATGAAAGGCAAAGAACAATGGTAACCAGGAAGTTTCTTTTCATATTTTTACTGTTTTAAAGGATGCTGGAGATAAATAATGAGCAGATTGAGAAGCAAAAATGGAATTTCGATTAAGGCTCCCTTAAAATCTCTGTCCTGCAGCTGGAAACAGATGATCAGCAATATTCCTGCAGCCATCAGAAAATTTCCCCAGATAAAGGTTTTAGGAAATAAAATCAGTACAGCAGCCACCATGGTGATCGCACCATTAATCATCAGGGCCGTTTTGCTGAAGCCCCATTTTCCAAACATAGCGGTTATTTCCGGCTTGTCCATCCACATCGCCGTTCCCTGCTTTATTCCCATAAAAACAGCAGTCAGGATCAGTAAAGAGTTGATTATTTTTAAAATCATTCGGTTGCTTTTTATACAAATATGCATCAAATGAATGATGTATGAATGGTGAATTTTTCGGAAATTGTCAGTCTGTGGTAATTTATTTATTTTTATCAGAAAGTATCTGATTCAAAAAAACAGGTATCATGCAGCAGATCTCAACCCATCACAACAATGAAAAACGAAACCATAGCCATCCGTGGCAACCCTTATACCCTTTATATTCAGTATCAGAAAGACGAAAAGCTAAGACAGGAATTTAACCGGATGACCCCAGCAGTTCTGGGAATTTGATTTTGAAAACTACTATCAATCCGGATTTTGGGATCAAAGCTGTATTCTGTATTCGCTGTTCGATAAGAATAAAATCGTAGCTCATACTACTGTAAGTCTGTTTATCGGCCATATAAAAGGAGAAGACAAGCGTCTTCTGCAGCTTGGAACTGTAATGACAGATGAGAATTATCAGAAACAGGGATTAAGCCGCTTTCTTATGGAACATATACAACATGATTTCAAAAAAGACATCGATGGCATGTTCCTGTTTGCGAATGAAACGGTTCTTGATTTTTATCCTAAGTTCGGATTTGTTCCGCTAAAGGAATATCAAGCTTTTAAACACATTGGAAACTCAGGCCATCAGGCGAAATACGAATATAGAAAGCTCAATTTAGATAGCCCCAATGATTTACGCTTATTTGAGCGTACCGTTGAAGCTGCAATTCACAACACCTCTTTCCCGGCAAAAAGTAAAGCTCTGACTTTCTTTTACTGTTATGCCAACCCTGAAATGGGCTATAAAGATGCGATCTACTATATTGAAAACCTTAACTGTGTCGCTATTGTGGAAATGAACGAACAGGCGCTTCATATCATTGAAGTTTTCAGTCCGGAACGTATTGATCTTCATCATCTCATCGGTGCTTTCAATACTGGTTCTTTCACGGAGGTCATTCTGGGATTTTCTACCGATCAGGATAACTTTGAATGCAGGGAAAGGAAAGATGAAGATCTGCAGCTTTTTGTAAGTCCGGAACTTCAGGATATTTTTCAAAAACAAAAAGTGATGATTCCTATCCTCTCTCATACCTGATTAAAAGGCAGAAATCCACCCGGTTTTAATTCTCCAGGCATTATAGTCTGCATCTTTTCCGTCTATTTCGGGAATATTTTCCACATCGGGAATTCTATCGATTTCTTCTTGGGAAAACGGAGGCAGATTTACCTTCAGACGCTCTTCATTCAGGGTGTTTTTATTTTCCACCGGATAAGGGGTTTCTTCTGCAGTCAGTTGCGTGCCGTATCGCTAGGGTCGGCTTTGAAAAACCTGGATTCTGTCATATAAATAGGCGGTATTTGAAAGATTAATATCATTCCTGTTTTCAACCATCAGGTTATAACATGATTTCATCAGTTCTGGCTCACCGATTGAATGCTGAATGATTAACCACGCCGCATTGCTTGCCTCCGCCCCAACTTTTGAAATGGTCGGAAATCCGATTTCACGGAGTATTTCACGAAGCTTTTCTGCATTTTATCTGTGCACCTGTTCCATTTCAGGATGATACCCTCCGGAAAGCTTACCTTCAGCAGCCAGCCTTTCTCTTACTGACAGGTCTTTTTCTACTAGATCAATTAATTCTTTTGACCATATTTCATTCATACGTTTTTAAATTTAATGGCTGCAACAGAGTAATTTTAAAATTTCAAAGTATTTAATTCACCAAATTCGTTCTTTTCGTACACTTTTTTAATCCTGCCATTCTGCAACACAGCGATCTTACCACAGGTATGGAAAAGAGTTTCAATAGCTTAAATGTTCACTGCGAAAATAGATAGAGATATATGAAATCCTTTCCACGTGACAGGATTTCTTGAAATTAATTCATCATAATTGCCTATTTCAGGGTTGTTATTTTTATTGATTGCAAATTTCCAAAAAAATTTCAAACACCAATACTTTCGTGGTTTATTTTAATTTAAAATCTGGGCATTTTGAAAGTAGACACTCAGATTTATTTCCAAATTGGAGATATTCATCCTGTTCAAAAAATAAACCCTTCACTTTAGCCTGATATGGATACCTATTTATGTGCTTAAACAGATATTTTAACTGGAAAAACTTTGCTATTCAGTATTTTATTGTTAACTAAAAAAAACATAAAACACTAATAATAAACAGTTTAAAAAACTTTTATTATTAACTCAGCTATCAGTACATCAAAAGCTTACACGCTAAACATTATATTTGGTTCAGAACAAAGTTTATCATATTTACCATAACAAAAAAAAATAATTTATGAAAAAGAAATCCATTTTGCTGAGTGCTTTACTTGCAGTCGGTATTACCATTGCACATGCTCAGACTAAAGAAGAGAGGGCAAACATTCTCAAGGGAACCAATGTGACTGTACTTGAAAAATTATCTAAAGAGTATTCAGAACAATTTGCCCGTGAAAAAAGTGAAGCACTTGAATTTGCCAAAAAAAATAATATTCCTGTAATTATTGAGAACGGTAATGGCACTAAGAAGGAATTAATGAAGATCATCGATGGAAAGCCTTTCTATTACACCAATAACAATACAGCAGCGGCGAAATCCACAAGGGCCAATTATCTCAATTCAGGAGGCTCTTTAGGGCTAAATCTGGATGGAGAAAATATTCAGGTTAATGTTTGGGATGGTGATGCTATCCGCAAAACCCATCAGGAATTTGGAAACCGTGTAACCATTGGAGATAATGCAAATCCGGCAACCAATACGGATGGCAATAAACATGCTACCCATGTAGGCGGAACTATTGCTTCAAGCGGAATAACTCCTTCAGCTAAAGGGATGGCTCCAAAATCAAAAATTAAATCATATGAATGGAATAATGATAGCGCAGAAATGGCTAGTGAAGCATCTCAGGGACTTACTATTTCCAATCACTCGTATGGATCTGACCCTGATTTAGTAAGAAAACACAATTTAGAATGGATTTATGGAGCTTATATTGACGAATCCGCAAAATGGGATGAAATTCTTTTTAATGCTCCTTACTATACTATATGTAAAGCAGCGGGAAATAGTGGCGGTAGTGGTTATAATCCAAATCCTGTAGGGGGTGGATCTTCAACAGTATTCGATAACCTCAGTGATAAAAGTACTTCAAAAAATGTAATTGTTGTAGCAAATGCCAATGACGCCAATATTAATGCTGCCGGAAATCTGGTTTCTGTATCCATAAATGCCTCCAGCAGCCAAGGACCTACCGATGACCTTAGGATCAAGCCGGATATTGCAGGAAACGGAACTGATGTTTATTCTACTGTTTCTTCTTCCAACAGCGCTTATATATCTTATAGTGGAACCTCAATGGCATCTCCTAATGTTACAGGAACACTGGTACTGGTAAATGAACATTTCAAAAACCAGACGGGAAGTTTTATGCTGGGAGCTGCGCTAAAAGGCTTGGCACTACATACTGCCGATGACGCAGGAGCAGCAGGACCTGATGTAAATTTCGGGTGGGGGCTGCTTAATGCAAAGAAAATGGCGGAAACCATCAATAACCGCACTACTACAGCACTTATTTCTGATAAAACATTATCAACCGGAGGTACAGAAACTCTTTCTATTAATTCTGATGGTGTCACCCCAATCATTGCATCCATCTCCTGGTATGACCGTCCGGGAGCCGTACAAACTTCAAGCAATAATCTGAACAGCCCAACCAAAAGACTGGTGAACGATCTTGATCTGCGTATTGTAAGTGCCAACGGACAAACATATTATCCATGGGCACTCACTTCCAGATCTACCAATAATAAACAGGATAATAACAGTGACAATTTTGAGCGTGTAGATGCCGGTGTACTTCCTTCAGGACAATATTCAGTTGTAGTCACTCATAAAGGAACTTTAACCGGAGGTTCACAAAACTATACCCTGATTGTAACAGGAAAAAGCTCAGGAACAACTCCTGTAACCCCAACATGTAACGTTCCTACCAATCTGGCCAGCAGTAATATTACAACCGGAAGTGCTACCCTTTCATGGACAGCTTCCACATCTGCCAACACAGGTTACACCGTAGAATATCAATCAAGTTCTGCTGCAAACTGGACAGCAGCCTACACAGGTACAGCAACGACGACAACTATTTCCGGTCTTACTGCTGGAAGCAGCTATACATGGAGAGTAAAAACCAACTGCAGTACAACAGCAGCCAGTGCATACGTTTCATCAAACTTTACAACAGTTGCCAGCCCATCTACCTCTTGTGCACAGGCCTATGAAACAAACAACAATTTAGCTTCAGCCTATGGAGTGAATATCAATACAGACTATAGAGCTGCTATAGGTACCAATGGCGATTTGGATTACTACAAATTTACAGTGCCTCAGGGAACTTACACGGTAAACCTTACAGAACTTTCCCATGATATTGATGTTGAACTTCAAAACAGTACCGGAACAAAATTAGTAGTTTCTGAAAACGGAAATACCACCAATGAGCAGATATCAAAAACATTAAGTGCAGGGACTTATTATTTAAAAGTGTATGGATATCAGAGTTTCAACGCCAACAGCTGTTATAAACTCAGAGTAACCAACAATGCAACCAATTCAGTATTTGCTACCGGTTCCGAACTGCCATCTGGTAAGGGGGATCAACTGAAAGTATATCCTAATCCTGCCAAAGATCAGATCAATGTACGCCTGACAATTAAAGGAGAGAAAACATCCGTCATCAAAATTTATGATGTTTCCGGAAAACAGGTGTTAACACAAAATGCGGTAAACGGTGAAAACACCATTAATATTTCACGTATTCCTGCAGGATCGTACATTCTTTCAGCAGAAAGTGACAGCCAAAAGCTTAGTCATAAATTTATCAAACAATAGTTTTCATAAAGTTTCGTTGTAACAAATTTTAATATATTTTAATAGCCGGCCCGATTTAATGATTGGATTACTTCGTGGCCGGTTTTTTTGGTAAAATCACAAGTAAAGCAAATTAAATTAGTTCAGAATAAAATCACACGTTTTTCTGGGAATTTAATTAAAAGCTTCAGTCTATCAAAAACTGATTTTGATAAGTTTTTAAAGTACTTTTTCAACAGCCGGCCGGATTTAATGATTTATTAATCCTGTCCGGCTTTTTTTATATACTGTTCACAAATTCTTAAAACAATCGTAATCTCTATTTCAGGTCACTTTCCAAACAGACGTTTAATTTTGCTCAGATTTAATATACTGTCATAAAGTGAAGAAAATTTTTACCTCTGTTTTATTTTGTGCATCTCTGTTTTTCTATGCACAGACCGGCACTGTCTCCGGAAACATTAATGATGATTCAAAACTATCGCTGCCGGGTGCAAAAATATCTCTGGTCCCGGGAAATATCTATACCACATCTGACGATCACGGAAACTTTGTTTTTCTGAACGTTCCTCCGGGAAATTATACCATGAAAGTAGATTATCTGGGCTACGGAACCAGTGAATACACCGTAAGTGTTGAAGCTGAAAAGAATACGAAGCAGAACATTATTTTCACCAGAAAAGAAACAACTATTGCGGAAGTGGTCGTCACGGGATCTACTCTTAAAAATCAGGCCAGAGCATTGAATAAACAAAAAAACAATGCCAACATCACCAATGTGATTTCATCCGACCAGATCGGACGTTTTCCTGATGCCAATATCGGGGATGCTTTAAAGCGTGTTCCCGGAATCACAATACAGAACGATCAGGGTGAAGCCCGAAACCTGATTATCCGTGGTCTGGCTCCGAACCTGAATTCCGTAACTTTAAATGGCGACAGAATTCCATCTGCTGAAGGAGACAACCGTAATGTTCAGATGGACCTTATTCCATCAGACATGATCTCTACCATTGAGGTTAACAAAACCCTGACTCCAGATATGGATGCCGACGCTATCGGTGGTTCTGTAAATCTTATTACCAGAGCTTCCCCTAACGGACAAAGAATATCAGCAACATTGGCCGGAGGATATAATCCGATCCGCGAAAAAGGAAATTATACGGCCGGATTTGTCTATGGAAACCGTTTTTTAAATAAGAAGCTGGGTGCTGTTTTCAGTTTTTCCTATAACAACAACAATTTCGGCTCAGACAACATTGAACCGACATGGAGTCTTGCGAACGATGCTGCACAAACCGCTTACGTCAGCAAAATGGGTGTCCGTTACTATAATGAACACCGTATCAGACATAGCTTTGATCTGAATATGGATTATGAGTTTAATTCCAAAAACAAGATTTATGCTTCGGCCATGTATAATTTCAGAACGGATAAGGAAAACCGCTTTGCATTAGGCTATAAAATAAAACCTGTTTATAATGATGATGAAACTGAGATCACAGGCTGGAAAGGCAGTATTACCCGACAGAATAAAGGTGGAGATGCAGATAATGACAACACGCGTCTGGAAAGACAGAAAGTACAGAATTACGCCTTAAGAGGAGAACATCTCCTGGGTTCAAAAATAGATCTTGACTGGTCTATGAACTATGCCACGGCAAGTGAAAAGAAACCTCATGAACGTTATATAGAATTTGAAAATGCAAAAATGAATTTCTCTTCGGATCTGAGTGATCCGGGAAGACCGATGATCACTCCACTTTCTGCAGATAATCTGGGCGTTTACCAGTTAAGCGACCTTTCGGATTCTAATAGTTTTACACAAGAAAAGGAGTTTGGAGCCAAGGTGAATGTCCGTTTTCCGTTTTCTGTTATTGAAGATCAAAAAGGGAGGCTTCGTGCAGGTTTGCGTTTGCGTTTAAAGGAAAAAGAGCGAAACAATGATTATTATGCTTTTGAACCGTTAGATACTATGGGAAGTCTGCTGTCTGTTCCTACTGTTCATTTTGACGGCCAAAATTTCCAACCGGGAAATTATGTTCCGGGAACTTTCGTGAATCCATCGTACATCGGTGGTCTGGACCTTTTTAATCCTAACTTATTTAAAGGAGAATCAAAACCTGAAGAATTCCTTTCCAGTAATTATACAGCGAAGGAGAATATTTATGCAGGATATGTAAGGTGGGACCAGGATTTCAGTGATAAATTCTCAATGATCGTTGGAGCGCGTTTTGAAACAACAAAAATTGATTATACCGGAAATTATGTATTGGATGAGGAAGATCTGGCAGGAAAGATCAACCGTACCAATACGTACACCAATGTGCTTCCTAATTTATCCTTCAAATATGTTCCCGTTCAGGATCTGGTGCTTCGTGCAGCATTTACAACGGCTTTGGCCCGTCCGAATTATTACTCACTGGTTCCTTATCTCAACGTTATTTCTGCAGATGAAACCATTGCGGCAGGAAACCCGGATTTGAAGGCAACATATGCTTATAATTTTGATTTTATGGCGGAGAAATACTTTAAGTCGGTCGGGATACTTTCAGGAGGTCTTTTTTACAAGAATCTTAAAGACTTTATTTACACATATTCGAGAAGAAATTATACCACCGGGGATTTTGCGAATGATTTTGCGGGACAGTCCAACCCTATTCCTGCGGGAGAAAATAACTGGAGATTTACCCAACAGCGTAATGGTGACCATGTAGATATTTATGGTTTTGAAGTTGCGCTTCAGAGACAGCTTGACTTTATTCCGGGTGCTTTCTGGAAAGGTCTTGGCGTATATGTGAACTATACATACACAAAATCAAAAGCCAAAGGAATTACCAATGAAGATGGTGTAGAAAGAACGGATGTGGGGCTTCCCGGTGCTGCACCGCATATGTTCAACGGATCGCTTTCCTGGGAAAATAAACGATTCTTGGCTAGAGTTTCTATGAATTATGCTTCTCATTATATTGATGAACTGGGTGGTAAATCATTCGAAGACCGATATTATGACAAGCAGGTTTTCCTGGATGCCAATGCTTCATATAAGATTACAAGCCAGTTGAGAGTTTTCGCAGAAGCCAATAATCTGACGAATCAACCGTTACGTTATTACCAGGGAATGCAGAGCAGAACGGCACAAGTTGAATATTACAGACCGAGATTCACTTTAGGGGTGAAATTTGATTTTTAAACGCATGAAAAAGATACCATATTTATTCGCTGTTTCAGTTTTACCTTTTTTGGTCAACTGCAGCACTCAACATTTAGGAAAAAAGATAAAGCCTTCCGTTATTACAGAAGCCGTTGTGCATGATACTGACGATCCGGCGATCTGGATCAATCCTGAAGATCCCTCAAAAAGTATCGTGATCGGGACTGATAAAGATACGGACGGCGGTCTCTACGCTTTCGATCTGAACGGAAAAATCATCCATAAAGTTCCGGGATTAAAACGTCCGAACAATGTAGATCTGGAATACGGCTTTATGCTGAACGGAAAGAAAACAGATATTGCCGCCGTAACGGAAAGGGAAACCAATACCGTAAAACTCTACAGTCTTCCTGATCTGAAAGAAATAGGCCAGTTTACCGTATTTGATGGTGAAACAGAGCGTGATCCTATGGGAATTTCAATGTACAGAAATCCGTCAACAGGAGAAATTCATGCGGTGGTAGGACGAAAATCCGGTCCAGCTGACGGCTATCTTTGGCAGTATAAGCTTTTAGAAAAAGAGGGAAAAATCACGGGTGAAGTTGTCCGTAAATTTGGAAAATACAGCGGACTGAAAGAGATAGAAAGCATTGCTGTAGATGATGAAATGGGCTATATTTATTATTCTGACGAGCAGTTTGGTGTGCATCAGTATTACGCAGACGCGGCGAAAGGCAATGAAGAACTTCTTGTTTTCGGGAAAGGTGATTTTACATCCGATGTGGAAGGCATCTCCATCTACCCTACTTCTGCCCAAACAGGTTATATCCTGGTTTCCAACCAACAGAAAGATACTTTCAATGTATATCTGAGAGAAAATCCGGCAAAGGGGAAAATTGCAGAAATTCCTGTTTCCACCAGCGAAAGCGACGGTTCAGAAGCAACCCATGTGAATTTAGGCCCAAAATTTCCGAAAGGAGTATTTGTAGCGATGAGTAATGGAAGAGTTTTCCATTTTTATGACTGGAGGCTTATTGAGGAGAGAATTAAAGCAGCCCAACAAGCCACTAATACTGAAATAAAATAGAAAAAATTACATTTTCACAGGCATAATTGCTCTTTTTGAGCTGAATAAACCACCGCAATCGCGGTGGTTTATGATTAGAAATACCAAAGCATTTTTTAAGCAAGAGCCCAGAATATTCCTTCTACGGTTATTTTATCATATAAGCTACAAAGCTGGCAATTTTATCAAAAGCATATCAACCCATGAATCCAGATGAATATTTTTCACATTTATTTAATGCTATATGAAAAATATCACTAAATTGGGATAAACTAAAAGCGGAATCTGAAAAGCTTATCAAAGAGTAGGAAAAACTAAAAAAATTAATTCATGAAAAATCTTACAAAAATTTCGAGAGAGGCTCTAAAATCAGTTAAAGGAGGGACTAAAGAGGGATGTCCGGGACCTGGATCTCCGTTCTACCGTCCTTACGATTCACAGGAACAATGTGAAAGTGCCACAGGAAAAACCTGTTATTTTTCTCCGGAAAGCTATTGCTTCAATGAAGGATGGTTTGCTGATTTACTTTAAAAAATCGACTTTTCTTATAATACAAAGTGCAGAATTACAGTTCTGTGATACTATAAAAAGCCAGCTTCAAAAGCTGGCTTTTCAGTTTATTAAACTCTGGAACTTTCGCCAGCGGGGGCGTTAGTCAGCGAATACTTATTTTGATCGATTCAGATCGTATTCTATCTGTAAATATTGTAATGCGTCGAAAGTTGCTAAATCTTCCAAGTAAACAAAATTCTCCTCGAAAATAGCATAGGCAAAAACATTTTCCGGAATTTTTGGCAGTTTATTTTCTTTTAATTTTTTTAATAATCCATCACAAGAGGCGACCTCTTTTTCTTTAATAGCAAAATTATTTTTATACTGTTTAGTCTCTCCAAAATTCTCTTCAGATCTGTCCACAAATACTACAAATCTGTTATCGTTAATTTTAAAACATTTCAACTGATTTTTGTCTATTGTAGGTAATTGATTTTTTAAACTAACAGAAAAAGACCCTTCATGATTAGGAAAAACTAATGCATATATAACAGATTTATCATAATCATTTAACAAAATTGTACTGGATTTATCAATAAATGATAGTGTGTTATTTACTTTTCTATACACAGCATGACTTTCAAAAAAATCTTTGGCGTCTTTATTTTGTGCATTTACACCTGCATATATTAGAATTAATATTGATGTAATTATTTTCATATTATTTGAAGTTAGCATAATTATTTGAAAGTTTTTTTCCCATATTTTCGTAACTGCGTTGTTTAAAAAGTGAACTATTTATAGTTTCTTTTCCGTATGGATAAACTTTTCCTCTATCATTACCATTAGTTCTAAATAAGAATCTTGTTGTACTATTTGTTAAAGCGTGTCCTGTATCTCCGGAAGAAGGCCCGTTTGTTCCTAAATAAGTTCCATGAGAATGCATATCCCAATTAAGAGTTTTTGAAGAGTATCCTAATTTGTCAAATGCTAAATAGTTGGGCGATAAACTAGGGTGTAACTGAGTTCCTAGAGCATATTCATTTTTTCCATTAATTGTATTACTTTGAATGGACCATTCATTTGTACTGTTCAAGGCCGCAAATTGGAATACATCTAATGCATCTGTCCTATTATTAGTTGTAGCTATACGTAAATCAGAACCTTTAAATCCAAATTCATCTTTTCTATTTGTCGCTAAATCTGATATAATTGTAGAGTCTTCAACTTCTGCTTTTTTTACAGTAACACTTCCTTTACTTTTATCGACTTCTCCTTTATCATTACTAGCATATAAAGTATCTGATTTTTCCTCTGTTTCTCTAATTAACTTAACATCTCCATTTTTAAGAATCTGAAAATCGTGCTTGACCTCCATACCATCAGGATCTATATTACTAATAGGATTATTCAAAACATAATTATAACCACTAAAAGGTTGGTATTTCTCCGCCAGCGGATCCACCACTCCCCATCTCCCAATATCAGGCATATAGAATCTCGCACCATAATCGTACATCCCTGTTCCTATTTGAAGTTCTTTTCCATTGTATTTATACTGATACTGAGGATTGGCACCTACCGCATTATAGC
>NZ_JAHXYH010000040.1 GCF_019970065.1 Chryseobacterium sp. OSA05B
CCTCCGTGATGGTCGGCGTGACGCTGACCTACATGGGCCTTCCGCTGGCGGTCGGCGTGCTGGCCGGCGTGCTGGCCGGTGCAGTCATGGGACTGGTCAACGGCTTGCTGGTGTTCTATCTGCGCATCCCGTCCTTCATCGCCACGCTGGCGATGATGATGGTGGCGCAGGGCCTGGCCCTGGTGATTTCGGGAACCAAGCCGATCTACTTCAACGAGACCCCCGGCTTCTCCAACCTTGCCTTGGGCAAGAGCATCCCGGGCCTGATCATCCCGAATGCCGTGTTCATCTTCTTCATTGCCGCGGTCATCGCAGGAGTGATTCTGAGCAAAACCCTGATTGGCCGCTACACCTACTCCATCGGTTCCAATGAACAGGCCACCGCATTGTCGGGGATCAACGTGCGCCGTTGGAAGATGTGGATCTACACCCTCGCCGGTTCCTTCACCGGCCTCGCGGGCGTCATCATCGCCTCGCGGCTGAACTCGGCGCAACCGGGCCAGGGCGCTGGCTACGAGCTGCGGGCCATCGCCGCGGTGGTCATTGGCGGCACCTCGTTGCAAGGAGGCAAGGGGTCGATCGCCGGAACCGGGAGCGGCGCGCTGATCATGTCCGTGCTCACCAGCGG
>NZ_JAHXYH010000041.1 GCF_019970065.1 Chryseobacterium sp. OSA05B
GCGGTGCAGATCGCGCTGGCAGCCACGGCGATCGCCAATCGAGCCTGGGGCAGCTGTTCCTTGATGTAGGCGAGACCCCGGCCCACATCGCCGATGCGGTCAGCGTCGGAGACGCGCACCTCGTCGAAGAACAACTCGGCGGTGTCCGAGGCACGCAGCCCCATCTTGTCGAAGGGCTGGCCATTCGAGTAGCCCTCTGAGCGCTCCACCATGAACAGGGTGAATGAATCCTCGCCGGCACGCGAGGTCTGTCCATCCGTGCGGGCCAGCACCACTGCTGCGTCGCCATGGGCGCCGTTGCCGATGAAGGTCTTCTGACCGCTGAGCAGCCAGTCCTCACCGTCGCGCACCGCCTTGGTGCGCACGCCACGCAGGTCCGAGCCGGCACCGGGCTCGGTGAAAGCGCATGAGGTGATGGTGGAGCCGTCCACGAAGCGCGGGAGCCAGCGCTGCTTCAGGTCCTGCGAACCGTAGGCCAGCAGGTAGGGGAGCACTAAGTCGTCGTGCAGGTGCAGGGCCAAGGCGACTGCAAGGTGTCCGGAACGGACGAACTCTTCATCGAGCACGACACGAAAACGGTAGTCGTCGATGCCCATGCCGCCGAACTCCTCGGGCACGGCCAGTCC
>NZ_JAHXYH010000042.1 GCF_019970065.1 Chryseobacterium sp. OSA05B
GCCTTTTAAACAGGAAAAAAAAGGGAAGCCACCACTCCCCCCGCACTACCCTGCACCAACCCCGTTAAACAGCGAAAGCCCCGACACACTGTGTCGGAGCCTCCACCACTTCAAGTTAAGTCCGGCGGTGACCTACTCTCCCACACCCTCACGAGTGCAGTACCATCGGCGCAATGGGCCTTAGCTTCCGGGTTCGGTATGGGACCGGGCGTTTCCCCCACGCTATGACCGCCGTAACAATCACGAAGCACACAAACCACAGGTGATCCGGTACTAACGTCCTGCAAAAAAAACTTCTTCAGGTTTCGAGGTTGTTGTCTCGTAACCGCATAGTGAACGCGAACAGCAAAAAATGAATTTTGTCGACACACCATCTTATAGTGTGTTGTAAGTCATCGGCCTATTAGTACAGGTCAGCTACACAAGTCTTTGGTCCTTGCTTCCACATCCTGCCTATCAACCCAGTAATCTAGCTGGGGGCCTCACCCACACAAGGTGGATGGAAATCTCATCTCGAAGCAGGCTTCCCGCTTAGATGCTTTCAGCGGTTATCCCTTCCAAACGTAGCTAATCAGCGATGCACTTGGCAGTACAACTGACACACCAGAGGTTTGTCCGTCCCGGTC
>NZ_JAHXYH010000043.1 GCF_019970065.1 Chryseobacterium sp. OSA05B
CCCTCGCACTGACCGGCTGCACCTCCTCCGCCTCCAACGACGGCGACGCATCGGGTGCGCCAAGCGGCGACGCATCAGGCGCGCCGATCACCTTGGGAACCACGGACAAGGTCACCTCGCTCGACCCGGCCGGCTCCTATGACAACGGTTCATTCATGGTCATGAACCAGATCTTCCCGTTCCTGCTGAACTCCGAGCCTGGCAGCCCTGAACCCTCGAACGACCTGGCCGAGTCCGCCGAGTTCACCTCGGACAAGGAATTCACCGTGAAGCTGAAGCCGGGGTTGAAGTGGGCCAACGGCAACGATCTGGACTCCAAGGACGTGAAGTTCACCTTCGACCGCCAGCTGAAGATCGCGGACCCCAACGGCCCGTCCTCGCTGCTGGGCAACGTCGAGTCCATCACCGCACCGGATGCCACTACCGTGGTCTTCAAGCTCAAGGTCGCCAACGACCAGACCTTCCCGCAGGTGCTCACCTCGCCGGTCGGCCCCATCGTGGATGACGAGGTCTTCCCGGCCGACAAGGTGATGGCCGATGAGGAAATCGTCGCAGGCAAGGCCTTCGGCGGCCAGTATGTGATCGACTCGTACAACAAGAACAGCCTGATCTCGATGT
>NZ_JAHXYH010000044.1 GCF_019970065.1 Chryseobacterium sp. OSA05B
CCCTCGGGGCTTATTTTGCAGCGAAACTTGAGAACTGCTGATCCAGCCTAGGTTTGTACGTAGCCATTCCTCCGTGTTTGGATCACTTCCGAACTCACCGCCATATGCACAGTACACCTCAAGGTATTTTCCAGCGCTTACCGTCGTGATCGGCATGGCTTTATCCCACGGGAACTCGAGAGTTTTCGTATCTTCTGTGACTATGGCCGTAGCGAAGTATACATGTTCGTCCATCTTTCCGCGGGCGATATTGCTGACCAGATCATCAACAAGCCAAAGTCTGCCCGATTTTGCCAGTCGAACCGTGGACTGGTAGTCATGGAGCGTCGCGCCATGCGGAAACGATCTATTTAGCCTGGAATCGTCGTCGAAATCGTAGATGAGGACATTGACGTTGTAAGTGTTGTATTCATGGCGGCTGGCTTCTTGAATGGCTACAATTTCCGCGTAGTCCGCTTCTTGCCAGATGCTCTCGAAAGTTGTGTAGTCGAAGACTCCTTTCATCTTTTCAGAAAGCAGTTCCCAGCCATTTTCTGGCGATGAACCAGCCGACTTTGCATAAAAATTTTGAATCGATATTGCAGCTTCTTCAGGACTGGGTTCAATGC
>NZ_JAHXYH010000045.1 GCF_019970065.1 Chryseobacterium sp. OSA05B
TGGCTGCACGTTGCAACACCTCGGTGCGCCGCAGGCCCGAGGCCTGGCGGACAGCCTCCCCGAGCCCGGTCGCGTCGGCCGTACAGGCCACGACTCCCCCGGTCAAGCCGACCAGCTCGGCCATCGCACCGTTCGGAGTTGCCGCTACCGGAGTCCCACAGGCCATCGCCTCCAATGTTGTCAGGCCGAAAGGTTCCTCCCACAGAGGCGAAGAGATGAAGACCTGCGCGGAGGAGATGACCTCCCTCAGTTGGTCCTGGGCGAGGTGTCCCATATAGCGGATCTGGTCGTCCAAGGACGGCCGAATGAGCGATTCGTAGTACTCGGGGTCCTGGATGGGTCCGGCAAGTCGCAGCCGCATGCCATTGGCCCGGGCCGCTGCAATGGCCAGATGGGTGCCTTTCTCGGGCGTGATGCGTCCGCTCCATGCAGCGGTGCCCTGGACTATGCGGTCCTTCCTGCCCGGCTCCCATCGGCGCAGGTCAATGCCGTTCGGGATGATCGCCAGATCAGGGATCCATTCTCTCCATGCGCGTGCGTTACTGTGCGATACGGTGACATAGCGATGACCGTGGGGGCGCCCCGAGCGAGTAGCCAACAC
>NZ_JAHXYH010000046.1 GCF_019970065.1 Chryseobacterium sp. OSA05B
GGTGAAGGCCGCCAACCAGCTGATCGTCGCCGCCAATATCCAGGCGCTGAGCGAAGCGGTGGTGTTCCTGGAGGCCTACGGCGTGGACACCGATTCCGCGATCAAGGTCCTCGGCGGCGGCCTGGCCGGCTCCGCGGTGCTCAACCAGAAGGCCCAGAAGATCCTGGACCGCGACTTCGCCCCGGGCTTCCGCCTGGCCCTGCACAACAAGGACATGGGCATCGTCACCTCGGCCGCCCGCGAGGCCGGCGTGGTGCTGCCGCTCGGCGCACTGGTCGCCCAGCTGGTGACTTCCACCGTGGCCAGCGGCGACGGCGCGCTGGACCACTCGGGCCTCTTCCGCGGCGTACAGCGCCTGTCGGGCAAGGTCGAAGCAACCGTCGGCGCCTAGCCGACTGAAAACTTCCTGCGGCGGACCCGCCGGGCACCTTCAACCCCTCGGATCCCCGGCCGCGCGCCGATCCCGAAGATGCTGCTGACTTGCTGCCGGTGATGACACGGCGCCGCACAAGAAAACATCAGCGGCGCGCACTGAGCTCTGTTCCAGTTCAGTGCCGGAATCCGATGCTCAAGGGCGCGAAGTCATGGTGAC
>NZ_JAHXYH010000047.1 GCF_019970065.1 Chryseobacterium sp. OSA05B
GGTCCGCTGCGCGCAGGAAATCGACGTTCATCCAGTGGCGGATCTTGGTGGCGATGAAACGGCCCAGCGCCTGGCCCATGATGATCAGCACCGCAGCGGTGGCGACCATCAGCCCCACCCGCCACCACGGATTGCTGGCCAGGGTCGACACCAGCGGGATGGCGAAGAACGCCGCCACGCCGCCCACGATCAGTCCGAGCATGTCGCCGACGGTCAGAAGGAAGCCTCGGCGGAGTCCGATAATGAAAAAAGTCAGCAGAACAACGCAAATGACCGCGTCCAGCCAGCCGAAAACTTCGAGCACCGAGACTCCACTTCATTCATCTAAACGGTATTAATCCAAGGTACCCTTAGAAGCTGATGGATTTCTGCGAGCATATTCGCGAGTTTTGTTCGAAACTGCGTGATTTTCAACATTTTCTTGGTTAAACCACGTGTGGAAACTGTCACATTGTTACCGAATACGGCACAATGAAGTGAGCGCCTACTACTGTTGACAGGAGATTTAATGGATATCGAGGTACTGCGCCGTGCGCCGCTTTTCGCGTCGCTTGGTGATGAAGTATTCGCCACGCTAACCGAAGA
>NZ_JAHXYH010000048.1 GCF_019970065.1 Chryseobacterium sp. OSA05B
GGGCAAGGAGGACCTGCGCACCCTGGGCGGGGTCTCCCCTGCCAGCGCCTCGGTGATCCTGCGCGGGCTGAGCATCCTGCAGGCGCAGGGCCTGGACCCGTTTTTCGGGCAGCCGGAATTCGACACCGCGGACCTGCTGCGCAGCGAGGGCACCGGCGTCATCAGCGTGCTGGAGCTGCCCGCGCTGAACCGCCAGCCGCTCTTGTTCTCCACCTTCCTCATGTGGCTGCTCGCGGACCTGTTCGACGAGCTGCCCGAAGCCGGGGACCTGGACAAACCCAAGCTGGTGTTCTTCCTGGACGAGGCGCACCTGCTGTTCAAGGGAGCATCCGCGGCGTTCACCGAGGCGATCATCTCCACCGTCCGCCTGATCCGTTCCAAGGGGGTGGGCCTGTTCTTCGTCTCCCAGTCCCCCGCCGACCTGCCCGACGAGGTGCTGGCCCAGCTGGGCACCCGGGTGCAGCACGCGGTGCGCGTGTTCACCCCCAAGGACGCCGAGGCGCTCAAGAAGGTCATGGGCACGTTCCCGGCCGGCGCGCTGGATCTGAAGACCGCGCTCACCCAGGCCGGCGTGGGTGAAGCGG
>NZ_JAHXYH010000049.1 GCF_019970065.1 Chryseobacterium sp. OSA05B
AATGCACAAACTTCAACGGCTAAACTGCCGGGCGACCCTACGCTTCCCTCTACCAAAGAGACCCTTGACAAGCTGATTTCCTATGATAAAGGGAATTTTAAATACAAAGTAGAAGATTATTTTGCAAGACCGTCTGCTTCCAGCTTCCAGATTTCGCCGGATGGGCAGTATCTTTCCTACAAAGAAAAAGACTCTGATAAAAAAAATCACGTCTACGTAAAAGAACTGAAAACCGGGAAAATTACGAAAGCTATTGTAGAAAAAGATGATCTCATCGGAAGCTACGGCTGGCTGGATAAAAAAAGAATGTTCTTTACTCAGGATAAAGGAGGAAATGAAAATACCCATTTGTACGCCGTGGATATTGATGGGAAAAATCTTAAGGATTTGACTCCTTTTGATGGTGTAACGCTCAATTATGCCAATATAATTAAAGATACCGAATTCGTAATTGTGGCTCTGAATAAGAATAACAAGCAGATCTTCGAACCCTATAAAATCAATTTTAATACAGGGGAAATGACTCAGCTTTATGAGAATAAGGACGTTAATAACCCTATTGACGGGTATGT
>NZ_JAHXYH010000004.1 GCF_019970065.1 Chryseobacterium sp. OSA05B
CAAAGATACAAACTTTTTTAACTCTCACAACTTTTATTTCTAAAAATTTTAAGAAGCTTTTCGTCTCCATCCTAAAGCTCATTTAAATCATTATGCTTATCTAAAAGCTCTTCTGTGCTACCGAAACTCTCTCGTTTTTCAGTGGGGCAAAGATAACAACTTATTCAAACGCAAAACAAATTTATTTAACATAAAATTCATGAAGAACCCAGATTTAATCATAAACGACTGGTATGCAGAGTGAAAAATTTTAAACTAATGTTTAATTTTTTCGCTTTCCTTTTCTGTGGTAGTGATTCTACCTTTTAATATGTTGATAGATAATGCTCAAAAACTCGGCATAAGACTTTTCCAGACCTATGATATCACCGGATTTTAGATTTAAACCGCCGCTTCCTGATGTATCGGATTTTATTGTACTGAAATGTCTAGAAGCACATATTTCCATCTATATGTAAGCTTTAGCTAAAGCCTTTTCGACTGAAACATATATTGCAAGCGGGCTAAGGCCTACTTATATTGAATCTGATACTATATATATTATATACTTGTTATCGCACATCTACTATCATATTATATATAAGGTATAAGAAATAAGATTTATCAATCAAACAGTCTTAGCTGCTGATCTTTTGCTCCGGTAAAATTCGCAGTGGAGAGTTTTGGAAATTCTTTACCGTCGAAGAACTTCTTTCGCCCGATCTTAAATGTAGTATGAATCATGTCTGCAATATTCCCCTCTCCTCTATGTCTTTCAAAATATCTTTTGTCGCCCAGCTTTCCACCGCGCATAGAACGGATAAGATTTAAAACCTTTTGTGCTCTGTCCGGAAAGTGTGACTCAATCCAATTGACAAAAACAGGTTCCACGGTATCATTTAGCCTAACAAGTGTATATCCAAAACTAATGGCTCCTGCCTCTGAAATCGATTTCAAAATATTCAACGGCTCATCGCTGTTCAGGCCTGGGATAATAGGTGCCACCATAACATGAACAGGAATTTTATTCTCTGTAAGAACTTCTATAGCCTTTAATTTATTCGGTGCCGAACTGGTACGTGGCTCCATTTTCCGTCTCAGCTCTTCATTAATAGTAGGAATACTTAGGGAGACTGAAACCAAATTCTGTTCTGCCATAGGTTTTAAAATATCCAAATCCCTCAGCACAAGTGTATTTTTTGTCAGAACATTGACAGGATGTCTGTAATCCAAACAAACCTGAAGCAGTTTCCGGGTAATCTCAAACTGCCTTTCTGCCGGCTGATAACAATCGGTGTTTCCGGAGAGCAAAATTGGCGCGGGTTTGTACCCTTTTTTCTGAAAAAATTTCTCCAAAAGCTCAGGAGCATTTTTCTTTACCATGATTTTTCTTTCAAAATCAACTCCGGCGCTGTAGCCCCAATACTCATGGGTAGGCCTCGCAAAACAGTAGGAGCAGCCGTGTTCGCAACCCTGATAAGGATTCATTGAATATTCCATCGGGAGATCTTCACTTTTTACCTGGTTCACAATGCTTTTCGGAAAAACTTCTGTAAAAGAGGTTTTTACCGCTTCGAAATCTTCTTCTTCAGGCTCATAGGTATACTGGTCGAAACGATTGATAACGTTCGACTGCGCGCCCTGCCCTTTTTTGAAATTTTCGTTTTGCATTATGATGTAAAATTAGAATGGATTTCTTATTAAATAATGAGTTTTAACATTAAAGTTATCCACAGAAAAATCCGACCCTTAAAAAGGAGCCGGATTTCACATAATTAAATATATTCTTTTACTACTTCAGCGCATAAAATTCCACTCCGTGATATTCATCTTCGTGGTTTTTGTCATCAAAATGTCTGTGATAATCAGAATAGGTATCACTATATTTTTTATCTTTTTTAGTCAATATCTTTTTTAATCCAATAAAACCTAATACTGCCAAAAGACCAACACCTCCTGCCAGTAAAACGCCAACTTCTTTTTTCATATCTCGTCCGATTTAATATAATAGCTGCTGCAAAAAGCGTACCTATTTTTCTGTTTCAAATTATAAATTTTGTTAACATTAAACTTTATTTCACCGAAAAATGTAATTCCCTTTTTTATTAAATTTAGCCAATCAATGGTTTAATTATTGTACTAACCTAAAAAAAATATATTATGGATAATTCAGAATATAACGATAGAATGACCACCCTAAGCCAGGTTATGAAGACCCTTTCAGAAAGAGGAATACACCGTGAATTCAGAATGAATGAGAACTGTGAAATGAAATTTGAAAATTCAGATAAAATATATCAACCTTCTGAACTTATCATTTTAAAGACCTATCGTTTTGAAGGTGACAGCAACCCCGATGACAATGCGGTTTTATATGTACTGAAAGATAACGCCGGAAACCGTGGTATGATTATAGATTCTTACGGAGCCGACAGCAATTATCCTGGTGAAAAGTTTGATGAATTTTTGAGAGATATCCCGGTTCAGGAAAGTGAAGAATTTAATTTCTAATACTTCCTTCAACCGAATATTTATACATATCCCCGGAGCTATTCAGTTACCGGGGTTTCTTTTTTCTTGAAAACATTCTTTAGAAATCCTTTCTTTTCTTTTTTCTCTTCCTTGGGTTTAGGTTCTTCTTTTTTGGCCTTAATCTCCTGTTTCAGTTCTTTTACCGTTTGCTTCACTTCCTTTACAGAAGAAACAGCACTTTTTACCGTTTTCTCTGTTTTCTCGACATTCTTTCCGATCAGTGTTTTCTTTAATCCCTGTTCAATTCCCTTCCAGAAAAAATTGAAAAATGATTTTGTAGGATCCCGTTCAACATTTTCCACGGCCACAGCATCAGGATACTTCCCAGAATCGGATCTGATAAAAAGATTCGCAACAGCTGTCAGCACTCCTTTTTTCTCCTGATTATTTTTATTTAAGACTGCAATTTTAAGATCCTTATGTTTGAGATTGAATGTTCCGTGCAGCCCAGCCGGGTTTCCTTTAAAATTGAAAAGCATTTCCTGAATCGTTCCGGCGGTAGCTGTTACATGAAGATAAGGCCTGATAAACGGGTTGATCCCGCTTGCCGGAAGATTGGACGTCTTTCCTGAAATGGCAAAACCATCATTATGATCTGCAACATCAAAACCCCAGTTCACAGAAAGAGGCGCAAGATTCATAAAGGAACAGTTGATCCTGATGTCCACTTTCGTAGGCTTACCTTTTGTTTTGGCAGAATTCAGGTTTTTAACGTTCATATTAAAATTAGCAAAGGTCAGTTTTCCCGGACCTGCACTTTCCGGTGTATCTTCTTCGTAAACCAAAACGGAATTCTTCAGATCAAGATTATTGACTGTCATCGGAATTTTTATCGAACGGAGCAGTTTGGAATACAAAGGCTTCACTTTCGGATCATCATTGGGGATCTTACTTCTGAAAATATTGGCATCTGCACCAAGAACCGTTACATTGGAAGCGTTGATTGATTTATTATCTGAAAATAAATCCCAATGTCCGTCTGCTGCAATCTGAGAAACTTTAATGTCATAGAGATCTCTTTCTACGGGGATCATTTTGATAAACTGTGCTCTCGAAACGAGCGGTTTCATGATAAAATTATTAACCTGAATCTTATTTTTATTTAATTTTAAAAGCCCGGCGCTTAGATTGTAAAACTTTGTTCTGTAGGCAAAATTCCTTGTGGTCAGGAAATAGTCTTTCACTTTAAAGGAAAGTCCCTGATTATTTGGTTTAGGCGCTATTTCAATTGTATTGACCGTAGCGTTCAGATCGTGAAAAGCAAGTGGCTGCATTCCTTTATCATAAACGATATCAGAATTTTTGAGGGACATTTTGCGGACAATGACCGAATTAATGATTCCCGGTCCCGGATTTTTCTTTGGCTTGTTCACGCCTGCTATAACTGTTCCACTAACATTTTCAACCAGAATATCTTTAAGATCAAGATTCAATTTTTTTTCGATAAACTCAAGCTTATTAATATTAAAGGCAATGTGTCCGGTTTTCAGATCCAATGACCCTTTTCCTGCCTCCGGAATTCCGGGATACAATATCAGATTTCTGATTTCACCGCTTTTGGGATTTAATGCCATGCTTTCGACTGTGAAATTCTGGTAATTTGAATACTGGATATCTCTTCCTGAAAAATGAAAATCTTTGTATCCGACAGGAATCACCTGTTCTGCAGTGATCTTGTCAAATTTCAACTGATTGACTTTTACATTCAGTGTTTTTGCAGAAAGTAATCTGCTACCATCAGGTTTATTGATAAGTACGGCAGCGTTATTGAGTTTTATATCTTCTAAATTAACTTCAAAATTGAGTTTTTTATCAGCCTTTTTAGGTTTTACTCCAGTGTTGTAAACAGTAAGGACTGGATTTTGGAAATCTGCATTGGCCAATGAAATTTTGTTTTTAGCCAAAACCACATCTTTGAAGTTCATTTTGGGAATGGAAAATTCAAAAAGTTTCGGTTTTTGGGGATAAAATCTTTTAAACTGATTAAAAGACAACAATGGAATCAGCCTAAAATTCCCGACTGACATTTGCCCATCCGAAGTTGTGATATTGCTTATTGTAATTGCGTATACATTATCAGGACGGAAGAAAAAATCCTTTCCTTTAATAGTATAACGGTCAAAAACCACCGGAAGTTTATCCTCCACCGATTCTTCTGTCATCTGCAGATTCTCTATAAACAAGTCCAGTTGCTGAACAGATAAAAATTTCTGTTTTGTATGCTTGAAAATATTGATCGTTCCCCTATTAATCCTGATATTTTCAAACAAAACTGGATTTCTTTTCTTTCCGGTTTTACGGTCAACAGACTTTGCAAGACTGATATTTAAATTAGGTCTGGCCAGCAGAAGATCAGATGAACTGATTCTTTTATTAAAAATGGCATCATAGATACCGAAACGGCTGATTTTTAATGTATCAATCGTTCCCTGAAGACCAATAACGTTTGTATTCTGAGGATCTTTGCTGTTTACCGTAATTCCGGCAGCGAAAATATTTCCTGAACCCAGATCTACATCCAGTGTTTTGTAGGACACCTTATAATCTGTATTCTTCTTTATATAATCCGGAAGCTGGGTTTTAAGCCATATATTCAGTCCGAAATTCGCGGCTAGAAGGATTAGCAGCAGAATTCCCAGGCTTATTAATAACTTTTTAACCCATTTTCGCATTTTATTTATTTTGATGTTCAGTATAGTTTTTATATTCTTTTTCTGAAATTTCTTTCAGAATTTTACCTTCTAAATTAATTTGAAAATGCACATTCCCGTTTTTAGAATAAAACATTGTATGTTGTCCACCATCATAACCAAAATATTTATGGGGCCTTATCTGATCAAAAATGAATGGACATAGTTCTTTATTATTTATATCAAGAATTCCGGCCTTTCCATTTTTAGAAGCAAAAATCAAATTTTCTCTTGAAATAAATTGATCATAAATCGGTGGAATAATTATTTTAAAAGTCTCAAATTCTATTAAGCCATGCTTGCCATTTTTTTCGATAAATTGTCTTTTTTCAGGACCATACTCTACCCAATTTGATATTTCATCATATTCTAACGGCAAAAGAACTTTTTTACTGATATCAATAATTCCAAACTTTTTGTTTTTAGAGGCAATAAGTTTATTATGATTGTAAAAAAGCGGACTTAATGAATTATATCCTTTAATAACTATATTATTATTTATATCAATCACCATTCCATTTGTAATAAATAAAAATTTACTCACATCTTCATTATTATCAAATTTATCATAAACAGAAGTTATTTCTTTATACTTTATCGGTATTTTAATTTGTCCCTTCTCAGAAATAACTCCATAAAAATTACCCTTTTTAACCCATAGAAAAGTGGTATTTTCAATTTGTCTTAACTCATCATATTCAAAAGGAACAATGACATTTCCTTGCCAATCAACAATACCATATTTTCTCTTTAAGTTTTTGTAAATAAGTGTTGGATCTGAATTTGAAAAATCATTATATACTGCTTCATAAGATTCACCTATTTTTTTCAAATCTTTATTAAAAAAAGAATATATTTTTCCTTTTCTGGCATTATAATATTCTGAAAAAGCATGGTTAGATTCAAAATAATTAATAAAATCATACTCTAAAGGCACTTTAAAAGTTCCATCAGTTTTTATCATCCCGAATTTGCCTTTTTTCTTTACTATTGCATTTTTAAAAGTATCAAAAACACTTGCAGAATCAAATGTATTATTTGGAAAAGCTGCCTGAGCTTTCGCATTTATAAATTTATATTTCCCGCCAATTTCTACTAAAGCAGCTCCATTTTCGAAAAATGTAGATTCGTCTCTCGTAAAAACATCCTTAGAAAAATCTGAAATATAGGCTCTTTTAAAACTATCGTATATAAAATCTGAGAGTTGTTTTCCTGAATTGTCAAAAACCGCCCATTTATTATTCTTTTTAACAATTACATTCTGATCTTTCATTTCCTGACTTGCCTCATCATAAATGACTGGAATGATTTCCCTCCCGACTTTATTGATGAACCCAGATTTCCCATTCTTTGTTACAGCACACAGTCCACTGGATCTAAAACAATCAACTTTATCATATTGTATCGGTATGACTACATTCGCCTGATTATCTATAAACCCCCACTCTCCATTTTTTTTAACAGGTGCAAGTCCTTCAGAAAAAATACCTACTGCTTCAAAATCACCCTTTAGTCTTACATTTTTTTTTGTTATAAAAAATTCTTTATTGTTATTCTTCGCATAAGCTACACCATCTTTAAAAGGATTAAGAAAATCATATTCAAAAGGAATCATAACTAAGCTATCTTTGTCAATATATCCCCATTTATCAGGGTTTTTCAGCCTTGTTCTTATCCAGTCTGTTTCATGATCTCTCTCTGTATAGCTAATGTTTTTTTTTGAAAAATCTAATTTATCCTGAGATTTTGAATGACAGGAAATAAAGATTGCAAAAAAAAAGAGAATAATACTCTTCATATTCAAGAAATATTCAGCTCAATTACATACCCTTCATGCCCTCTCACATTCATAAAGTTTCCGCCTTCGAAACTTAAATACTGTCCTTTAATCCCTACAAGCACTCCTGTAAATTCCGGTTTCTTGTCTAATGTGAAAGAATTTATTTTTTCAGGTTTTTCAAAAGGATAATCAAATCTCCATAAGTCTTCTCCCTCACTGTAGAATTTTTGGAAGTCATCAGGGAAATACTGTCTGATCTTTTGCTGGAAGTCAGCCAGATCAATTTCTCCTTCAAAATCATCCTGAAGCATTTTTCTCCAGTTGGTTTTATCAGGAAGGTGTTCTTTTAATGCAACTTCTATCATTCCGGCTTCGTAACGGTTTTCTGTTCTGGCAATCGGCAGTGCAAAAGTGGCCCCCTGATCGATCCATCTTGTTGGAATCTGGGTATTTCTCGTTACTCCTACTTTTACATCCCCTGTGTAGGCAAGATAGACGGTGTGAGGCTGCAGCTGGATTTGTTTTTCCACTTCCAGATCACGTTCAGCAACGCCTAAATGGGCTGTAGAAAGCTCAGGACGAATGATGGTATCACTGGCGTAAGGGCTTTCAAAGAAACAGTTTTTGCAGAACCCCATTCTGTAAATAGGCTTATTTTCTCCACAGTTGACACACTGAAATCCGGTATGTTTTATACGCAATTCCTTTCCGAAAAGCTCATTCATATGGATAAGATCTCCAGAAAGATTTAGATAATATTGGATCGGCTGTGCGTCGAAACTCGTCATTTTTAAAATTTGCCCTTGAAACTGCATACTGTTTATATTACTTTTTTAAGTAAATTTAATGATTATATTTTCAAAAAGTAAATTTATATTTTTGCGACATTAAAAAATCACAAATGACTTATCTTGTAACAGGAGGAAGCGGGTTTATAGGTTCCCATTTAATAGAAAAATTATTACGAAATGGACATTCTGTCATAAACGTTGACAATTTTGATGATTTCTATAATTATCAGATAAAAATTAAAAATACTTTAGCATCTATCGGTAAAAATTCGGATTTTGATTTTTCGGACAAAGAGACAGACATCAGACATTTAATGACGAGTTCCCAATCCGATCGCTACCAACTCTATTATCAGGACATTCGGGATAAAAACGGGCTTGAAACGATTTTCAAACATCACAAAATAGACCTTATTATCCATCTGGCAGCACTGGCGGGCGTACGTACTTCCATTGAAAGACCTCTTGAATATGAAGAAGTAAATGTTCGGGGCACGATGAATCTCTGGGAGCTTTGTAAAGAATTCAATGTGAGCAAATTCGTATGTGCGTCTTCATCAAGCGTTTATGGCAACAATGAAAAAACTCCTTTTGCAGAGACAGACAATGTAGACCATCCGATCTCACCGTATGCCGCCACTAAAAAAAGCAGTGAAATTTTAGGACATGTTTACCACAATCTGTATCAGATCGACATGATACAACTTCGTTTTTTCACCGTATACGGCCCGAGACAAAGACCGGATCTGGCCATCCATAAATTTACAAAACTGATCTCAGACGGCCAGGAAATCCCGTTTTACGGCGATGGAAATACAGCCAGAGACTATACTTATATTGATGATATCATCGATGGAATCATGAAATCTATCGTTTATCTGGAAAATCATTCCGGTGTTTATGAAATTATTAATCTTGGGGAAAACGAGGTGGTCACTTTATCTGAAATGCTGGCTGCCATAGAAAAGGCCCTTGGAATTTCTGCCACACGGAAAATTCTGCCAATGCAGCCGGGAGATGTCCTGAAAACCAATGCAGATATCACAAAAGCTAAGACATTAATACACTACAAACCAGACACGGACTTCCAAAATGGCATAAAAAAATTTGTGGAATGGTTTTTGAGAAAATGACATCATGTAAGTTGTTGGCACAGCTGTAATGCGGTCTATGACGGACAATGAACAAAAATTAATCAAAAAGAATTGAAAATCAAGTATAAAAAAGCGTATAATATAAGCTAATTTTATACTTTTGCAAAAAAATTAGAAAATTATGTACTGGACATTAGAACTAGCCTCCTACTTAAGTGACGCACCTTGGCCAATGACAAAGGCAGAACTTATTGACTATGCAATCAGAACTGGTGCACCCATGGAAGTTGTAGAAAACCTTCAGGCTATCGAAGACGAAGGAGAGATCTACGAATCTATCGAAGAGGTATGGAGTGATTATCCTACCGATGAGGATTTCCTTTGGAACGAAGACGAATATTAATTAAAGCAATAAGCTTTAAGCAATGTGCTTAGAGCTTTTTTGCCCTTTTTATATATAAAATTCACACGATAAGCGTGTCAGTAAAACGCTTAAAGCATATTGCTTTAAGCATAAAGCAAAAAATTTATGAGTTTTTTAAACAAAGTTCTTAAAGGGTTTTTGGGAGACAAAAAAGCGCAGGACCTAAAAGAAGTAAAAAAAGTTGTAACAAAAATCAAAGCTGTAGAACCAGCCATTCAACAGTTGACTGATGATGGACTGAGAGAAAAAACTGCTGAATTTAAAGAAAATATTAAATCTGCAACCAGCAAAATTACAGCGCAGATAGAACAGATAAAGGAGCAGGTAAAAAATTCACCTAACGTAGATGAAAAGGAAGCTCTTTTCACAAAAATTGAGGCTCTTAAAAAAGAATCATACGACATCGAAGAAAAAGTTCTTGGTCAGATCCTTCCTGAAGCTTTTGCACTGGTAAAAGAAACAGCAAGAAGATGGGCTCAGAACGGAGAAATCCGCACGAAGGCAACAGACTGGGACAGACAATTGGCCGGAGCAGGTAAAGATTTCGTAGAGATTCAGGGAGATACTGCTATCTGGAAAAACTCTTGGGACGCTGCCGGAACTCCTGTAGTTTGGGATATGGTCCATTATGATGTTCAGTTTATCGGAGGGGTTATTCTTCACAGCGGTAAAATTACCGAAATGGCAACCGGTGAAGGTAAAACTTTGGTAGGAACATTACCTATTTACTTAAATGCACTTTCTGAAAGAGGTGTTCACGTAGTAACGGTGAATGATTATCTTGCTAAAAGAGACTCGGCCTGGATGGGCCCTCTTTATCAGTTCCATGGAATGTCTATCGACTGTATCGATAACCACCAGCCGAACTCAGACGGAAGAAGAAAAGCATACAACTCAGATATTACGTACGGAACGAATAACGAATTCGGTTTCGATTATCTGAGAGACAACATGGTGACTTCACCTTCAGAACTGGTGCAGAGAGAACTAAACTTTGCCATTGTGGATGAAGTAGACTCTGTATTGGTAGATGATGCCAGAACACCGTTGATTATTTCAGGTCCGGTTCCTCAGGGAGACAGACAGGAATTTGATGTTCTTAAACCTTCTATCGACAGAATCGTTGAAGTTCAGAAAAAAACGGTTTCTGCGCTCTTTAATGAAGCAAAAAAATTAATTGCTGCAGGAAACACAAAAGAAGGAGGATTCAAATTGCTTCAGGCTTACAGAGGTCTTCCTAAAAACAGACAATTAATCAAATTCTTATCGGAAAGCGGAAACAGAGCATTGCTTCAGAAAGTTGAAGCACAATACATGCAGGACAACAACCGTGACATGCCGATTGTAGATAAAGATCTTTATTTCGTTATCGAAGAGAAAAACAATCAGGTTGATCTTACCGATAAAGGAGTAGAATATATGTCTCAGGGAAATTCTGACAACAACTTCTTTGTTCTTCCGGATATCGGAACAGAAATCGCAGAAGTTGAAGCAAGAAATCTTACTAAAGAAGAAGAATTCGAAGCTAAAGAAAAACTTTTCTCTGACTTCGCTGAAAAATCTGAGCGTGTACACACGATGAGCCAGCTGTTAAAAGCATACACATTATTCGAGAAGGATGATGAGTATGTAGTGATTGACGGTGAAGTAAAAATCGTTGACGAGCAGACAGGCCGTATCATGGAGGGAAGACGTTATTCAGACGGTCTTCACCAGGCGATCGAAGCTAAGGAAAATGTGAAAATTGAAGCCGCTACGCAGACTTTTGCAACGGTAACGCTTCAGAACTATTTCCGTATGTACAACAAGCTTGCGGGTATGACGGGTACTGCAGAAACAGAAGCTGGAGAGCTTTGGGAGATCTACAAATTAGATGTTGTGGTGATTCCTACCAACCGTCCTATTTTAAGACATGACAGACAGGATTTAGTTTTCAAAACTAACCGTGAAAAATATAACGCCGTTATTGAAGAAATTGAAAAATTAACAGCAGCGAAAAGACCTGTATTGGTAGGTACGACTTCTGTTGAAATCTCTCAATTACTTTCTAAGGCCCTTCAACTAAGAAAAATTCCACACCAGGTATTGAATGCGAAGCTTCACAAGAAAGAAGCGGAGATCGTTGCCGGAGCAGGACAGCCAGGCGTTGTAACGATTGCAACGAACATGGCAGGTCGTGGTACGGATATCAAGCTTTCTAAAGAAGTAAAAGAAGCTGGAGGTTTAGCGATTATCGGTACAGAAAGACACGATTCAAGACGTGTAGACAGACAGCTTAGAGGTAGAGCGGGACGTCAGGGAGACCCTGGAAGTTCTCAGTTTTATGTATCTCTTGAAGATAACCTGATGCGTCTTTTCGGTTCTGAGAGAATCGCGAAAATGATGGACAGAATGGGTCATAAAGAAGGTGAAGTGATTCAGCATTCTATGATAAGCAAGTCTATCGAAAGAGCGCAGAAGAAAGTAGAAGAAAATAACTTCGGGATCAGAAAGAGACTTCTTGAATATGATGACGTCATGAACAAACAGCGTGACGTAATCTATAAGAGAAGAAAGAATGCTCTGTTTGGGGATCACCTTAAGTATGACATTACGAACATGATCTTCGATGTTTCGAATTCAATTGTTACCAAAGGAAAATCGACAGGAAACTATAAAGATTTCGAATTCGATATCATTAAGTTCTTCACGATGGAATCTCCGGTTTCAGAAAGTGACTTCAAGAGCAAGCAGATTCCTGAATTGACTGATCTTGTTTTCAAAGCGGCTCAGGAAGATTACAAAATGAAACTGAACCTACTGAAAGAGAAATCATTCCCTATCATTGAGAATGTATATCAGAATCAGGGTTCAATGTTTAAAATGATCCAGGTTCCTTTCTCAGACGGACACAAAACAATGACTATTGTGGCTGATCTGAAAGAAGCTTACGACACTCAGTGTGAAAGTTTAATCAATGATTTTGAAAAGAACATCACTTTATCCATCATCGATGAAAACTGGAAGCTTCACCTTCGTGAAATGGATGACCTGAGAAGATCTTCTCAAGGTGCAGTATACGAACAGAAAGATCCGTTGGTAATTTACAAACAGGAATCATTCCACTTATTCAGTGAAATGGTAGACAAAATGAACAAAGAAATTATTTCTTTCCTATACAAAGGAGAAATCCCCGCTTAAGGAATTAATAATAAAATCTCATAAAAACCCCGCTTCAGCACCGACTGAAGCGGGGTTTTGTTATTCAGTGCTTAATGAATTCATGATAAATATCAATTCTGTTATTTATTTAGAACAATTAAAAACAATATATTTGCAAAAAATTTGACTTTCATGAAACATGTACTGATCTGTGCCTCATTGCTGGGTTCTCTACTGGTCTTTGCCCAAGAAAAGGATTCAACAGCCTTAAAAAGCATTGATGAAGTGATCATCAAAACCTATGTCAAAAAAGACAGTGAATATTCTAACAAAATGCCTTTAAAAGCGATAGAAGATCCACAGGTATATTCTTCAATTGATAAGAGTATTTTAGAGAACCAATTATTGTTTACTGTAGATGATGCTTTCAGAAATGTTGCCGGAGCACAGAAAATGTGGAGTGCTACCAACAGAGCCGGGGACGGTGGAATCTATCTGAACTTAAGAGGTTTTGTGGCCGGAAATTCTATCAGAAATGGTATGGTCGCACCAATAACTACTTCTATGGATGCGATTAACGTAGAAAGAATAGAAGTATTGAAGGGGCCTTCTGCTACTCTATTTGGAAGTAATGTAACTTCGTATGGAGGGGTAGTGAACAGAGTAACTAAAAAGCCATTCGAAACGCTTGCAGGAGCGGTTTCATTAGCGGGAGGAAGCTATAATTATTATAGAGTTCAGGCTGACGTAAATACTCCAATAACCAAAGATAAAAAATTATTATTCAGATTAAATACTGCGTATACCAATCAGGGGACTTTCCAGAAAACAAATGCTAAGAATGAGTTTTATGCATTCACTCCTTCCATTACCTATCGTCCAACAGACAATTTAGAGATTAATGCAGAATTGGAAATGTTTGAGACCAATTCCTATCCTGAGACCGCCTTTTTCTTTTATGTGCCAAGTGCACAGCTGGGAGCAGACAACATGGACAAACTTGAAAAATTAGGTTATAATTATAAACAGACATATGTAGGTGACGGGCTGAAAACCACTGGAAAAGCCAGAAACTTTTTCGGACAGGTTAACTATAAAATTAATGAGCATATCAAATCATCTACTAATGTAAGTACTTCTTATTCCAATTCAGATGGCTTCAACCCTTACTTCTATTTTGCACCGAAAGGAGCGGTCACTCTAAACCCAAATGATACAGAATTGGGTGTAGTTCGAGCAGACCAGTCTACCAGAGACAGTAAAAGGACCTACTTACAGCTTCAGCAGAATTTCAATTTTGATTTTAATATCGGAAGTGTAAGAAACAGAACGGTTGCAGGATTCGATTATATGAGAATGAATGACAATCAGTATTTTATGTTTACCAATTTTGACTGGGTTTCATTTAATGCTCCTGATTATTCCAATATGAACGGACAGACATTGTCTGCCATGTACAGCAATCTTCAAAATCAGCCTGATTTTGCAAAAAACAACACCTATATCAGTACAGGAAAGAAAGATACTTACAGTGGTTATATTTCCAACGTAATTACTCCAGTACAAGGGCTTAATATTTTGACATCATTACGATATGAAAGCTCTAATTTTAAAGGAGGGCAAATAGGACAGAATATAGCAGATGCATATACCCAAGCCGCATGGTCTCCAAAATTCGGAATCGTCTATCAGATCGTTCCTGAACAGGTATCCGTTTTTGGAAATTACCAGAACAGCTTTACAAGCAACGGTTATTATATTTCAGACGCGGCTTCAAACCTTAAGCTATCAGATCCTGAAAGAGCCAATCAGTTTGAAGGAGGTATTAAAACCAATCTTTTGAAAGGAAGAATTACCACAACATTAAGTTACTATAATATCAAAGTAAAAAATACCCTTCTCAATACCGGTGAATTTGTTCAGTCTACAGGAAAAGCAATCCAAAATCAGGCTGGTTTATTAAGAAGCCAGGGAGTAGAATTAGAAGCCAATGCATATCTGGTAAAAGGGTTCTCTGTAATTGCAGGGGTGAGCTATAATGATATGAAATACACGGAAGCTGATGCTACTGTAGTAGGAAGAAGACCTGCAACAGCTTCATCTCCGTGGTTAGTGAACTTTAACGCCAGCTACCAGTTTCTGGACGGAAACTTAAAAGGCTTAGGATTCGGAGTTGGAGGAAACTACGCGAGTGACAACAAAATTGTCAACTCTACGACGATGGGAACTTTCATCCTTCCAAAATATCTGGTCTTGAATGCGAATGCCTTCTATGATACCAAAAAATTCAGAATCGGGGTAAAAGTAGACAATTTCACCAGTGAACATTACTGGAATGGTTTTACGACTGCAAATGCACAGCCTCTGGCTAATGTAGTTGGAAGTTTCACTTATAAATTCTAATTCAAACACTACTTAAACAATGAAAAGAATAACGATAGGAGCAGCATTACTAACATCCATATTAGCTTTAGCTCAGGAAAAAGACACTATTAAATCTAATGACATCGAAGAAGTTGTTGTCAACGGAAGATACTATCAGAAATATAAACTTAACGAGGTGTCGGGATCATTAAGATTACAAACCCCGATTATTGAACTTCCACAAAACGTACAATCCATCAGTGGCCAGGTTTTGAATGACCAGATCACTTTAAATATGTCTGAAGGAATTGTCCGTAACGTAAGTGGAGCCAGAAAAGTAGAACACTGGGATAATGTTTATTCTAACGTTTTCATGAGAGGAGCAAGTATCGCCACCTATATGAACGGAATGAATGTCTCTTCTACGTGGGGACCTATCAATCCTGACGCGTCTATTATTGACAGGATAGAGTTTGTAAAAGGACCGGCAGGATTCATGGGATCTATGGGTGATCCTGCAGGATTTTACAATGTAGTAACAAAAAAACCAACAGGAAAATTTGCCAACAGTGTAAGGTTCACAACTGGAAGCTACAATCTTTTCAGAGGAGAAGCAGATCTTGACGGCGTTATCGTGAAAGATGGTGTTTTGGATTATCGTTTAAACCTAATGGGTAGTTCCAACAAATCATGGTCAGAAAATGATAAGACCAGCAAAATTATCATCGCTCCGTCTATTACTTTCAGACCTACAAAAACAACAACATTCACAGCACAGTATAACTATCAGTTTTTAAAATTCAACCAGCCGGGAGCGTATTTAATGTCTAATGACGGTTATGCTTCATTAAATGTTCATACTAACTTTAACGACCCAAACTTCAAAAAAACAGAAGTGAAGGATCAGAGCTTATTCTTAACCCTGGATCAGAAATTATTCAAAGACTGGGTTTGGAGTACACAGTATGCCTACATGGATATGAACTATGACGGTGGTTCATGGTGGGGAGGATTTTATGGCTCAAACCCAAATATTCTCAGTAGATCTTTAAGCAACTGGCAGGCTCTCGGAAAAAACAATATATTCCAGACCTATGTGAGAGGAAGTTTAGAAACAGGAAATATTACGCATAAAATCATTGCCGGATTCGATTACGGGAATAGAAAATACCAGGCTGACTTCTCTTATTTAGGAGATGGAGGATCAATTGATATTTATAATATTGCTTACGGTGTAAACCCAAATACACTGCCTCCCGAAAGTGCTTACTATCTAAACAGAAATGCTACTTATTATAATGATCAGGGAGTGAAATATACTTCTTATTATGCTCAGGATCAAATAGGAATGCTTAATAATAAGTTACGTATTACACTGGCAGGAAGATATACAAACGGAACTACATTCTCAGGATATCCTAATTTAGATCCAATAAAAGCTGATCAAGCCGGAGAATTCACTCCAAGAGTGGGTGCCAGCTACTCTATTAAAGATGATTTTTCAGTCTATGGAGTTTTTGATAAAACGTTTGCGCCTCAGTCTGCAACGGGGATTAACGGATCTTCAATTACGGATCCTTTAAAAGGACAGAATATTGAGTTTGGACTAAAAAAAGACTGGATGGGAGGAAAATGGAACTCTACCGTTGCAGTATATGAAATCCGAAGAAAAAACATTTTGGTTGCCGGAAATTCAAATGACAACAACGGAAATGCTTTTATGATTCCAACCGGAGAACAAAGATCACGTGGTTTTGAAGCCGATATTAAAGGAGAAATTGTAAAAGGATTGAACATTGTGGTAAACTATGCATATACAGATGCCAAAACAATCAAAGATTCCGATGCAAGCAGAATAGGAGTACAATCTCCCGGAAATGCTAAAAACGTACAAAACACCTGGTTAAGCTACAGATTTGAACATGGTAATCTGAAAGGATTCGGTATTTCTGCAGGATATCAGTATCAGGGAGGAAGACAGTCCTGGTTCGGGACAACCGCAAAATATGACCAGAGTCTGGAAGACTACTTTGACACCAACTTCGGGATCTCTTATGTAGCTAAAAAATTCGATGTTAATCTATTGCTGAACAATGTTCTGAACAGAAAGCTTTACAGCGGTTACAGATCAGATGACGGTTCGTACGCATGGATCTACAATGCTCCGCGTAACTGGAGACTATCAATAGGATATAAATTTTAAATAATCAAAAGTTAGCCTCTTCGGAGGTTAACTTTTTGCTATGAAGAAAAAGCACCCCCATAAAAAGAAAGTTTCTTTTACAAAAAAATGGTCTGCCAAACTGCATTTGTGGTTTGGTTTATCCGTTGGTATCATTGTCTTTATCGTTTCGCTTACCGGAACGCTGTATGTTTTTAAAGACGAAATACAGAACAGTCTCCGAAAAGAAGCTATGTATGTGAAGGAAATCACCGCCTCTCCCCTTTCTATAGCCATCCTGAAGGAAAAGGTTAGTCTGGAGCTCAATGAAAAGTTTCCGTTGAATGCCGTGGAAATTTCTTTGGATAAAAATAGATCTTACCGTTTTTCTTACTACGAAAAAAATAAAAAAGGCTGGAATTATTTTGAAGAAGTTAAAATCAATAAGCTCGTCTATGTAGATCAGTACACCGGAAAAATTCTGGCTGTTTATAACGAAAAATACAATTTTTTCAACATCCTGAAATACATCCACTGGAGCCTTCTTCTGAATTCCGAATGGGGAAAATACGTCGTAGGAATTCCTACCGTCCTGTTTATTTTCATGCTCATTACCGGAATTGTATTGTGGTGGCCAAAAAACAAAAAAGCAAGAAAAGGCCGCTTCTGGTTCAGCTGGGAAAATGTAAAAACATGGAAACGTAAAAACTATGACCTTCATAATGTATTAGGTTTCTACGCTTCATTTTTCGCCTTACTGATCAGCATTACAGGGATCTATTTTGCTTATCCGTATGTAAAAAACACGTTCAATCTTGCTTTGTCAGGATCTTTGGAACAGCCGAAAGAAAAAGAAATCAAATCTCCGGACTCTCTGATGGCTAAAAACCCTTCAGTATATGATCTTACAGCTCAGGAAACGAGAAAACTTTATGCTCACTCTTCCAGTTTCAGAATTCCACTGAACGGAAAAAATAAAAAAGGAAAAGAATTAAAGAATATCCCCGTGACCATATACGGAGAGGAGGGACGCTTCAGCGAAAGAAGTTCATTGGTCTTTGACAATTATTCAGGAAAACTGCTGGCTGAAAAACCTCATCAGAAACTGAACAACGCGGAAAAATACGCCAATGCCAATTACGACATCCATACAGGCTCCTACTTTGGATTGTTTGGAAAAATTTTATGGTTCATTACCGGACTCATCTGTACTTCACTTCCTGTCACAGGATTTCTTGTATGGTGGGGGAAACAAAAAAAACAAGGAAAGAAAATATAATGAAAAAAGCGCTTTTATCAGCCGCATGCTTAGGCTCAGCAACTGTTTTTGCTCAGGTTAAAGACAGCGTACAGACCAACAATGTGGACGAAGTCGTGATGACTGCTTCAAGAAAAAAAGAAAGTATCAAAGAAATACCTAGCTCAGTCACGATCGTTGCCGAAAAGCAGATCCAGTCTCAGTTGACCGTTAATTCCGATATCACCAGTATTCTTCAGTATACGGTTCCCAGTTTAGGAACCAACTCCGGGCAGACTTCCAACACCGGACAGACTTTAAGAGGACGTCAGGTTCTTGTCCTTATTGATGGAATTCCCCAGTCTACTCCACTCAGAAACGGAGCAAGAGACATCAGGTCTATCGATCCTTCAGTAATTGAAAGAATTGAGGTCATCAAAGGAGCATCGTCTATCTACGGAAACGGTGCAGATGGTGGAATCATCAACTATATCACGAGAAGAAGCAAATCCGATAAAACTATTTCAGGATTGACTCAGGTAGGTTTCACTGGCCAGTCTTATGGCGGAACTTTAGGAGTAAGAGCCAGCCAGCTTTTATCCGGAAAGGTGAATAAATTCGATTATGTTTTCTCTCTTGCCTATGAAAGAACAGGATACATGAAAGATGCAGACGGAGTAAGCCTTTCTCCAACCTACAGCACCGCAAAGATGGACAACTATAACGGAATGCTTAAAATAGGATATGATATCAACAAAGATCAAAGGATTGAAGCTTCTTACATCGGATATTCCTCCAGATCTGACCTCAGCTTAGGATTGGTAACCGGAAAATATGGCATTAAACCGACGATTGGAGAAGGTGTAGGAAAAAACCTTGAAACAACTCCTCAGGGAACTCCTAAAAACCATAATTTCAGGATCAATTACGATAATCAAAATCTATTCTGGGGAACCACTTCACTGAATTTTAATGCCTATATGCAGGATTTCAAGACAGTGTATGGATACAGTGACACATTCTTCGGAGGAGGACAGTCCAATGTAATCTCTAAAAAATACGGAGCCAGAATTAACTTTGACACCAAACTTTGGAACGCTCAGAATTCACAGGCTGAAATCATGTACGGAATGGATATCCTTAATGACCAGACAGTACAGAAACTGGAAGACGGCCGCTACTGGACACCGGACATGAATATGACCAACCTGGCCCCTTTCCTGTTGGTTAAAGTTGATTTATTAAAGAAACTGACCATCAAAGGAGGTCTTCGCTACGAAAACATGAGTGTCAACGTAGGAGATTTCAATACCCTTTCTTCCGTTAAAAGTGACGGAACCTTTACCACAAGTATTTTCGTGACCGGAGGAAAGCTCAAATATAATGCATTGGTAGCCAATTTAGGGATACGTTACAACGTTGAACCTTTCTTAAACCTGTTCGGAAGCTTTTCACAATCCTACTCAATCAACGAGCTGGGAAGAATTCTGAGAACATCTACTCAGGGAACCATTCAGAGTCTTGAGACCAAACCGATCATCGTCAACAACTATGAATTTGGTGCTACAGGACAAATCTCAAAGTGGGTCAACTATGAGATCACTTCTTATGTAAGTACTTCAAAGCTGGGTGCTTCATTTGTACAGAGTGCAGACAGGGCATTAACCATTCAGAGATCACCGGAAATTGTGTACGGGGTTGAAGGATTCCTTCATTTCACGCCGACCAGATGGGTTAATTTCGGAGGAAGCTACAGCTGGATGGAAGGAATCACTTCCGTAAAAGATGACGGAGATTACTCAGCAAAAATCAACAACAGCAGAATTTCTGCACCTAAAGTTCTTGCATACGTTCAGTTCAGACCTATCCCTGCATTATCCGTTGGTCTTGATATGCTGCATGCCTTTGAACAGGACAGATTCCAGCCTAATGCAAAAACAGGATTGTACTTGTACGGAGAAGGTTATGTTCCTGATTATACTATTTTTAACTTTAAAGCAAGTTATGAAGTCAATAGAAACTGGAAGGTTTCTTTAGGGGTAGAAAACGTGTTCAACAAAATGTATCAGCCGGCTATTGCATGGTGGTCTGCACGTGACAGCGAATTCGTGAATTCATTGGGAGCGAGAGGTACTGCAATGATTGAGTACAAATTTTAATTAAACTAAATAAAAAGTAAAACTTATCTTTGTGCTACTTTGAATTGAGATATGAAGAAAAAACATCATCATAAAAATAAGCCGGGTTTCTTTAAAAAATGGTCTGCCAAACTGCATTTGTGGTTTGGTCTGGGGATTGGTTTTCTGATCTTTATCATTTCCATTACAGGAGCACTCTATGTTTTTAAAGACGAAATAGAAAACCTGACCAGAAAGGATGTGATCTTTCACAATGAACAGAATATAGATCAGAAAAAGGTTCTTCCTATCCGACTGATGGAAAAGACCGTGGTGGAGCAGGTAAAAGAAAAATACCCGGTACACTGGGTTAACGTTCCTATTGACAAAAAGAGATCCTATGTATTTTACTGGTATGAGCACAATACGAAGGCCTGGAATTATTTTGAAGAACTTCCGGTCTATAAAGCAGCTTATGTAAATCCTTATAACGGAAAAGTTCTAAGAGTCTATGATGAAAAGAACGGTTTTTTCAATATCGTAAAAATGATCCACTGGAGTTTCCTGTTGAAGCAGGACTGGGGACCTTATGTAGTGGGAATCCCGGTCATCATTTTCCTGATCATGCTGATCACCGGAATTGTGCTTTGGTGGCCTAAAAACAAGGCAGCAAGAAAACAGCGTTTCTCATTCAAATGGAAAAATATCAAAAGCTGGAAACGAAAGAATTATGACCTTCACAACATTTTAGGATTCTATTCATCCATCTTTGCTTTAATCTTTACCATCACAGGACTGTTTTATGCCTATTTCGTGGTACAGGCGATGATCTACGTGATCTTCTCAGGCGGAGAAACGAAATATCCGGATTTTTCCCATATTAAAACCAAGGCTCCGATAGAATTAAGAACAGAAGGAACATTAGATAAAGTCATCAATACTGTTATTCTGAAATACCCGGATGCATTTGGTTTTGCCATTGATCTTGGCCATGAGCATATGGATGACCATGAGCACCCGAACTTTGAAGTGTATGTAAAACACCTTTCTTATTCTTACCACAAAAGCAGCAGCCTGATCTTTGATGAAAACTCAGGAGCGCTTCTTCATACCCATGATCCAAAGGACAAAAACTTTGGGGAGAAAGCCGTCAATGCCAACTACGACATCCACGTTGGAGCCATTTTAGGACTTCCTACAAAGATCATCGCATTTGTTGTCAGTCTGATCTGTGCATCACTGCCTGTGACAGGATTCATGATTTGGTGGGGAAGAAGAAAAAAGAAACCGGTAAAAACAGCGTAAAAGTTTTTTAAATAAAAGTTTTGTTAATAATCCATTAATACAATCTTTTTTATAATTTTAACCCTTTAGAATTTATAAATAGAAATGTCATTAATAGATTTATCAAAACAGGTTGCTCTCGGAATTGATATCGGCGGAACCAATACAAAATTCGGAGTGGTGAACCACCGCGGTGAAGTTCTGGAAAAAGGAAATCTGAGAACTGATGAATACGAGCAGGTAGAAGACTTTATCGATGCTTTATACGAACAGGTAAAACCCCTGATCGATAAATACGGTACAGAAAAAAACTTTGACGGTATAGGAGTAGGTGCTCCTAATGCCAACTATTATAAAGGAACTATAGAACAGGCACCCAATTTACCGTGGAAGGGACTCGTTCCTTTCAGTGACTTGATGAAAGCCAAATTCGATCTTCCATGCACCATCACCAATGATGCCAATGCGGCAGCCCTTGGAGAAATGCTTTTCGGAGCGGCACGCGGAATGAAAGATTTCATTATGATCACTTTGGGAACCGGTGTAGGCAGCGGAATTATTTCCAACGGAAGCCTGATTTACGGACATGACGGGTTTGCAGGAGAACTAGGTCACACCATTGTAAAACCAGGCGGAAGAAAGCACTGGAGCACTGGATCTGAAGGGAGTCTGGAAGCGTATGCATCTGCAACAGGAATTGCGATCACGGCTAAAAAGATGAGAGCAGAATTTCCTGAATCTATGCTGAACCAGTATCCTGAAGAGACGATCAACTCAAAAACAGTTCACGAATGTGCGTTGAAAGGCGACCTTATCGCTATCGAGGTATTCAGATATACAGGACAGAAGCTGGGTGAGGCATTAGCAAATTTTGTGATGTTTTCTTCCCCTGAGGCTATCCTTCTATTTGGAGGTGTCATCAAGGCCGGTGATTTTATTCTAAAGCCTGCCAAACTTCATATGGAGAGAAACCTTCTTCCGATCTTTAGAAATAAAGTAAAATTGGTTTTCAGCGAACTGGACGAAGCCGATGCTGCCATTCTTGGAGCAAGTGCTTTGGTTTGGGAAAAATAACTGAAAAACGACATTAAAATAATAATGAAAGCATCCTTTTGAGGGTGCTTTTTTTGTTTGGAGCAGGTTGTCTAAAAAATTACCTAATCCGTGGGTTTTTGTTGGTGCTTGCAATGGCGCAAATCTTTTTCCCTATTCGAATGCTTTAAGGCGCAAGGATTTTATCCCTGATAAAATTGTATACCGCTGTCATTGCGAGGAGCACAGCGACAAAGCAATCTCATCATCTCCATCACCTTGCTGAAAATCTTTGATTTTCTTGCGACTTAAAAACGCTCTTTAACGTACAGCCTCGCGCCATTGCGTTTATCCAACTTATAAAACTCTATATTCCCCAATAACTAAAAAACAGCCTATCAATTCTGTTTTAAATCATCGCATTTCTCACCCAAAATGAAAAACTTTTTCATACTTTTGATTGGTTTTTTACTGATTTTGTGCCATCGCTGAACAGGAAAAACCGCAAATAAAATAATAAACAGACAATGGATAACAATAATTTAGAACAGATCACTTTCGGAGGCGGATGCTTCTGGTGTGTGGAAAGCTGTTTCAATATGCTTAAAGGCGTTCATTCTGCCATCTCAGGATATTCGGGAGGGCACAAAGATAATCCTACTTATGAAGAAGTATGTACGGGAGAAACCGGACATGCGGAAGTGGTACAGATCACGTTTGATCCCAGTATCATTTCTTACGCACAGCTTATGGATGTATTCTTTTTCCTTCATGATCCTACGCAGCTGAACAGACAGGGCAATGACATCGGAACGCAATACCGTTCGGTGATCTATTATAAAGACGAGGCAGAAAAGGCTAAAGCTGAAGAAGCTTTGAAAAAATCTGAAGCATCAGGAAAATGGCCTGGAACCTATGTAACGGAAGTTACCCAATTTGAGAAGTTCTGGCCGGCAGAACAGTATCATCAGGGATATTATAATGTAAACCCAAACCAACCATATTGTAGTGCCGTAGTGGGTCCGAAAATTCAGAAGTTTAAAAAACATTTTGGAGAGCTGGGAATGTTGAATGAGGCTTAAAAATATAAAAGCGAATATCTAGTGGATGTTCGCTTTTTTTGGGCAAAAAATTATTCTTCAATCTCTATCGAATCTTTCGGCTTTCCTGCATATTTATAAATAATTGTAGAGGTTGATTTTCTCAATTCCCTCCCATTTTCCGGATCTACCCCATCATCTGTAAAAAATTCAACATTCCCATAAAACTTTGAATACCAAGTTTTTCCAAGAGCATTAGCCTCAGTCAGGGTGTCTTTTCTTTTGATCTTTCTAAAATGCAGAAATACATGCTCATTCATGGCCTTTACTTCCAGTCCAGGTCTTATAAAGCTACTATCCGTAGCAATATATCTTTCCCCACCCCAATACATATATTTTTTATCTGTAGCCACTTGTAAACCCGATATAAGGCTTAATGGAAACGAAGAACCATTAGATATCTTCTTATTACTAGAGAAAACTACATTTCCTGTGACGAGACATAAAAGCAATGCCATCTCCATAATACCCAGCCCATTCTGCTTCATAAACTCAGGCATTTTGAAATGCTGTTCATTGGTAATATTGATGATGATATTAGCCAACTTATCCGTCAGTGTTTCTTCGTCTTCATCTACACTTATTTTAACTGTGGTTTTATTAGCATTTTCATCATTTTTCACAAAAGTTCTGGAAAAATCAGCGAAGTCTTTATAACCTAAGTATTCACTAAGCTTATTCAGAATCTTTATGTCTTTTATATTGGGTTCTTTATTATCCCTTAAACAAGCATCATAGTACCTAACGAAGGTCTTTTCGTTAATTATAAACTTTAGCTTTTTCTCAAAATGGTCAACAAGTTCTTCACACCAACCATTCTTAGTGCTTTCAGCAGGGAAATCCTTTCTTGCCTTCTCAAATACCTCATGAATTAGTAGTTTTTTCTTGGACATATATAGTTTTTTCTGTCTTACAAAATAGGTGATTATCTATCATACCACATTACGGATTCCCATAAGTCCTCCGTTGTCCAGAATGTGTCCACAGATGTCCAAAACGTGTCTAACATCTGCGTCATCATTTGCCGCATCTTTGCTTCAGAAATCAGTGACAAACAAAACATTACAAAAACAAAAGTACGAAACTGATTTCAAAACTCACCAGATAAAACGGAGGAAAACTCCGGGTTGGGAAGCAGATGTTTCTCCTCCGTTTTTGAAGGTTCACTTCCCAAAAAAAAATTAGAAGCGCTTCGAAATTTTAAACGTGTACTGCTCGTGGTCAAAAACTACGAGAGGAAGAAAAACAGTCTAAAAACTTCAAAATTTTAAGGAAATGATCCAGTTTATATTAATGCTATTAGGTTTAGCATTTTCAAATAATAACGCTAATACAGCAACCAATAATAACGACCACCCTATTCCGGTGACTATGCAGACGAGTTCGGACGGAGACGGAGAAGGCTTAAACCCGGGAGGCGGAGGACCAATCGGAGGGAATACAGGACAATTACCTCCTCCTCCTTCAAATAACCCATAATATTCAGTAAAAGAGCGGATTGCATAAATCTGCTCTTTTTCTTATTTTGCAGGAAAAACTATTCATGAAAATATTCTTGTTCCTATTCTTATTAATAGCTTTATTTTCCTGTAGAAGAGAAAAAAGTATAGAAAATAGTCATCATAATTTTTATTATCAGAAAGCAAAAAATTTCCGTGATAATAATAAATCTGATTCAGCATTTTATTACTATAATTTGGCAAAAAGTGACTACATCACTACTAATGATTCATTAGGTGTTGCTAAATCATTAGTAAATATGGCAATGCTACAAACTACTTCTGGAGATTTTTACGGAAGTATTGAGTCTTCGCTAGAGGCAAATAGCTTTCTTAGAAATGAAAAAGACAGTACTACAAGAAGTACCTTAGCTATTAATTATAATAATATGGCTATGGCCTCTAATTTTCTCAAAGAGTATGAAAATGCTTTTAAACTTTTTAAAACAGCACTAAAGTATGTTGGCGACAACGAAGGCCAGTACCTTTGTTATAACAATATTTCTGATGTATTGATAAGTCAGAAAAAAATAAAATTGGCAAAAAAATATCTTCAAAAGGCAATACTATCAAAAGATAGTATTAACTATTCTAGAGCTTTAAATAATTTCGCCAAAGCAAAATATCTCGATGATAACAATTACAATCCTTTGCCTGAGCTATATAAAGCTTTGAAGATTCGAGAAAATCAACAAGATAATTGGGGACAAAACTCAAGTTACGCCACATTATCTGATTATTTTAAAGAAAAAGATGAATTAAAAGCTCTTTTTTATGCTGAAAGAATGTTACAAGCAGCTACAAATAATAAGAGTTCGGATGATAAAAAAGAAGCTTTATTGAGAATAATTTATTTAGATCCTAACAATTACTTAAAGAACTTTCAAAAATTTAATCTTGTTAATGATAGCATCCAAACGGCAAGGAGTAAAGCAAAAAATCAATTTGCTTTTATAAGATTTGATGTTGAAAAAATGAAAACTGACATTGCAGAAGGTCGAAATCAATTACTAATAAAAAATGTTGTCGTTGGAGGTCTAGTTATAATGATCATTATTATCATTATTTTATATCGCAGAAGACAAGCCAGGCTTAAACAAGAGAATGAACTAAAATTGAAAAACGACCAGCTAAGAATCTCCAAAAAAGTCCACGATGTAGTAGCCAACGGCATCTATCAAGTGATGACCAAAATAGAAAACCAGGAGGATTTTGATAAGGAACATGCACTTGACGAGCTTGAATTTGTTTATGAGAAATCAAGGGATATTTCCTACGAAAAACCGGATCATGAAAATGATAAAAAAGATTTCAAAGAGAAACTCTCAAACCTCATTGCTTCTTTTAAGAACGAAAATACAGAAACCTATACCGTAGGAAATGATGCTGAAATCTGGGCTGGTATTTCCCAATCTTCTTTTGATGAAGTCTACCAAGTCGTACGGGAGCTGCTGGTAAATATGAAAAAACACAGCCAGGCTTCGCGCGTTATCTTTAAATTTGAAAGAATTGAGAATTCAGTCAAAATCCAATATACAGACAACGGAATTGGAGTTCCGGGAGAGATGACCTATAAAAATGGTCTTACAAATACGGGAACCCGTATTGCCGCTATCGATGGAGCTATTATTTTTGACAATAAATCTGAACAGGGGCTTAAGATTACGATCTCATTTCCTGCTTCTTAAAAAAAGACCTAAACGAATGTTCAAAAAAATTTTAATAGCCGAAGACCACGAAAGTATCAGTATTTCTATCCAAAAAACATTGGAAGAGCTCAACATTCCGAATGTAGATTATGTGTATTATTGCGATGATGCATTAGCTAAAGTTCAAAAAGCCCTCCGCGAGGAAGCGCCTTATGACCTGCTGATCACAGATCTTTATTACGAAGAGGATCACCGGGACCAGAAACTCAAAGACGGAAGAGATTTAATACAGAAAGTAAAGGAATTGCAGCCTTCTTTAAAAGTGATTGTATTTTCTGCAGAACATAAATCAGGAATTATTGATTCTCTGTTTAATAAGTTTAAAATCAACGGCTATGTCCGTAAGGCAAGAAACGACTCCAAAGAGTTGAAAAAATCTATTGCCTCCGTTTTCATTAATGAAAATTATTTATCCTTTGATTTGAAACAGGAAGTCAAAAAGCTGAACAGTTATGAATTCTCGGCTTATGACATCGCCCTGGTTTCTCTTCTTTCAAAAGGAATTTTACAGAAAAACATTCCTTTGCATCTTCAGGAGAAAGACATTAAACCCTACAGCTTAAGCAGCGTAGAAAAAAAACTGAACAGCCTGAAAGAAGATCTTGAGGTTTCCAGCAATGAACATCTGGTAGCGTTCTGCAAAGACCTTGGAATTATTTAATCTTGTTTCTATATATATTTTTAAAGCCTTTCAAATTGTTGGAAGGTTTTTTCTTTTTACGGATTCCCGTAAGGATTGATTTTTTAATCGTTCTACTTTTGGAGTGTTAAAACATTTAAAATAAATAATATGAAAAAGTATTACGTAAACACAAGAGCGCAAAGCAACGGAGATCATGAAGTTCATCATGAAGATTGCAGATATCTGCCGCATCCCGCCAACAGAAAATATCTGGGAGAATATTCTTCTTGTAAAGATGCTGTAAAAGAATCCAAGAAAACATACGCTCAGTCAAATGGGTGCAAAACATGTTCAAACGAATGTCACACTAGTTAAGTAATAATTATGGAAAAATTTGCCATCACAAAAAGAGTCAACAGCGAGTATCAGTTTAATCTAAAAGCCGGAAATGGTGAAATAATTTTAACCAGCGAAGGCTATGTTCAGAAAGCATCTTGTTTAAAAGGTATTGAATCTGTAAAGATCAATTCTCAGGAAGAATCAAGATACGACCGAAGAGTTGCTAAGAATGAGAAAGATTACTTTGTACTAAAAGCAAGAAACGGGGAAATCATTGGTAAAAGTCAATATTACAGTTCCAAATCTGCAATGGAAACCGGGATCTCTTCTGTGAAAAAAAATGCACCAACTGCAGAAATCATTGACGAAACTCTTTAAAACAATACTATGGATCTCAAAATTAAACTTGAACAGTTACACCAGAAAGTAGTCGGTCTAAAAGACCAGATCAGTACAGAGGAAGCTACAAAAAATGCCTTTGTAATGCCTTTTATACAGATTTTAGGGTACGATATCTTTAACCCGACAGAAGTTATTCCGGAACATATTTGCGACATCGGAACAAAAAAGGGAGAGAAAGTAGATTATGTAATCAAACACAATGACGAGCCTATTTTCATTATAGAATGCAAGCACTGGAAAGAAAATGCTGACGCACACAATTCTCAGCTTCACCGGTATTATCATGTTTCGAAAACTCGATTTGGAGTGCTTACCAACGGTATTGTTTATAATTTTTATACCGATCTGGAAAAGCCCAATATTATGGATGAAAAGCCTTTTTTCACGATCAATATTGAAGATCTAAAGGATAGTTCGATCAAGATCCTTGAAAGTTTTACCAAAAAGGATTACAATCTTGAAAGTATTTTAGACTCGGCCGAGGCTTTAAAGTACATCAAAGCGATAAGGAAAGAATTTGAAAAAGAAATTGAAACCCCATCCGATGAACTCGTCAAATTATTGGTCGGCAGATTCTTTGAAAAGCCAATGACCGCCAGCAGAATGATCTCTTTTAAGGAGTATACCAAAAAAGCTTTGACGACTTCCATCAACGAATCCATCAGTTTCAGACTGAAATCTGCCTTAAGCATCAATGAGCAAATAGAAAAACAGGAGGAAGCTGTAAAAACACAGCCTGTCGATGAAAATAATGATTCAAAGATTGTAACTACCGAAGAAGAGCTGGAAGCTTTCCAGATTGTAAAAGCAATTTTGAGAGAGAAAGTTCCTTCCCAAAGAATTGCCCACAGGGATACTTTATCCTATTTCGGAGTTTTATTGGATGACAACAACAGAAAACCTCTCTGCCGTTTTCATTTTAATACGAACAACAAATATTTGGAAACATTCCACAACGGTAAAGAAGCCGGAGAAAAAGTACTCCTGAATAATCTGGATGAAATATACAATTTCAAAGAAGAGCTTCATAAAACCTTAGAAAACTATAATTAACAAAAGCTAATACCCATGAAAACTTTCATCTCCATACTCATCCTATGTATCGGTACATTTACTGCCGATTCATTCAACTTCTTCGAATCCGGAAACTCGCATCATGACGGGAGATGTACAGGTTCTTCCTCCTGTAGCGCTTGTTCGAATTGCTCGGGATGTGCCCATTGCTCTTCCGGCGGAAGCTGCGGCGTATGCAGCGGAGGTTCTTATGGAAAGAAAGCCTCCTCAAAGAAAAAGAAATCTAAAGCATCTTCGGATTCCTATTACACTAAAAAAAGCAAATCGTATGGTTCCCCAAAAATTCGGATTGATGAAATTAATATCAATACCAACAACCGGTATTTTGCAGGAGTCGCAGTTACCCATATCTATGAAAAGCCTTTTCTAAAGTCTAGAGTGATAGAGAAGGTCCCAAAGAACACAGAATTAAAACAACTATCCAAAAAAGATTCCTGGTATAAAGTACAGGTGATAAAAAGCAAAAATGTAGGGTATGTGTATTATAAGGACATAAAATAATGTATCAAAAAAGGAAAATACTGATTCTTTTAGTTCCTGTCATTTTAGGAGGAATTATATACATTGTATTTCGCTCTGATCAACTCCTTCTGTTTAACTGGTTGGCTACTATAGATGGGGTACGTACATTAAACAATTATGGAAATACGATCCATGTCTTCCATTGGTTTAAATACAGTCTTCCAGATGGTTTATGGCTATATTCCTATACCTCTTTAATGCTTGAAATATGGAGATATAGAATAAATGAACAGAGTTTATTTTGGGTTTTTAGCCTCCCATTTATTGCCCTTTCTTCAGAATTTTTACAGCTTTTCAAAATAATACCGGGAACATTTGATTTCATAGATCTCATCTTTTACAGTCTCGGAATTATACTTCCTCTTTATAAATCTAATGTATTAATCTTTAATCCTAAAAACCATGAAAAAATTTAACCATTACATTTCAGCCGGATTTTTCGCATTCTTTATCTTCATAGCCTTCGGCAGTGTAGATGATCAAAAAAGTTCCCGTTTATCAAAAAAAACACAGACAGTGAATATATCTGAAGTTCATCCCCAAGAAGTAGAAGTAAGATCAGATCCTGAAAAAGAAGCGATCATGGAAAAACTGAAAGAAAAAGCCCGAAGAGACTGGCCAAATGATTATACAACCCAGGAATTCTGGATAAATGAGCAGATAGAATCTTATGAATATATGAAAACAGTTGAAAATAATTCTATCAAAAGGCAAGCAGAGAAAGACTGGCCGCTAGATTTCAGCACTCAAAAGTTTTGGTATGAAGAACAGGTGAAAGCTAAAGAAAGGTTAGAATGAAACCTTTTCTCACCCTATGTGCGATCTGCTGTTTCATCGCTGTTTTCAGGCTTCCTATAGAATATTATACTATTTTGAGAATTCTCATCTCCATCGGAGCTCTGCTCGTTTTATATAATGCGCTACGTTTTAAACAATATTTGTTCAGTTTAATATTCTTTTTTATTCTTATTCTTTTCAACCCTGTTTTCACTATTTATCTCTATAGAAAAAGTTTCTGGATTCCACTTGATATCATCACCGGAATTCTATTTCTGCTGATTGCATTTGTTGAAAAATCTGAGAAAAAAAAGGATGATGTTATAGAAAATACAGAAGAAACGGCGGCGCAACCTATCCAACCGAGATTCCACTCCCGGGATATAATTATTAATCCTAAAAAACCAAAAGAAAATTAATCCTTCATGGAACATATTCAAATTACCGAAAATCTTAAAGCTCACTTTTTAAGATTATATCAGATGGCTATCTGCGACGATGATTTCAGTGCCCTGGGACTGAAAATGCTTTATAAATGTGCGGAAGAACGAGGCATCTCCCCTAAAAACCTGGACGAGATCCTTTTAAATCCCATTAATTTCAAATCACTTGTTCCCAAAACCATTGAGGAAAAAGTAGATTATCTGTATGACCTTACGGTAATGATCTGGGCAGACGGAATGGTCTCTCCAAACGAATATTCTGCGATGGAAAAATATGTTCTGATGTTTGGATTTCTGGAAGAAAACGTAAAAGCGATTGTCGATTATTTGATAACCTCTGTAAAAACCGGGAAAAGTAAAACAGATATTTTATATGAATTAAAAAACTAACTGATCATGACGACCAATATTAAAAATTTATTTAAATTAAAATCAATTCCGATTGAAGCTCCTGAAGAAGAATCTGCCAAACCGGAAATTGATCCCAATGCTGAATCCCCGGAGGAAAGCAGAAAACGAACGTATCACGAATCCGGATACAGAGACAGCGCCAGAAATAACGGAAATCACACCACGCTTTTCATTTGCCTCGATGCCGTATACTCCAAGTTCCAGAATGAGGAAAAAGAAATGGTGGAAAAGCAGCAAAAGCTTAAAGAAGCGTACGTCAATGAACAAAAAAACAGAGAGACAGAGATCAAAGCATTAACGGTCTCTCTGGAAACCAAAGAAGAACAGCTAAAAAATAAAAATACGGAAATTGAAGATCATCAAGATAAAATTGAAACCTTAAAAGCGGAGATCAATGATTTACCAAGAAATCCGGAAAAATACAATGTAAAGGCAACAAGAGGCGCTTCCACAAAATTCTGGATTGGAGCTATTCTACTTATTCCCATCAGTTTATATCTGCTTACATTTTATATCTCGACTTCCTATTCGGCATTTTTTAAAAGTTTTGATGCAAGAAGTACAGTTATTCAAAGTGTTTTAGATGCACAGGCACTGAGTAAAGCCTGGAATGAAGGCTTCATAGAAGGAGCTTTCGTCACCTTGATTCCTTTTGTATTCTTAGGACTGGGGTTTCTGATTCATATGTTTAGTGAAAACAAAACCAGACTCAACTATATTAAACTGGGGCTTTTATTCATCGTCACTTTCATCTTCGATGCCATTTTAGCTTACGAAATCGAGTCTAAATTATACGAACTTAACAAAACCTTCGACTCTCCCCCATTCGATCTTAAAATAGCTTTTACCAAAAACCAGTTTTGGGGAATTATTTTCGCGGGATTCATCGTGTACATTATCTGGGGATTGGTTTTCGACTTTGTCATGAAGGAACACCGGGAAAAAGATAAAATTAAAAATGAACAGGAAATCAGGCAGAAAAATGTGCTTTTCCTCTCGGAAAAAATTAATGTTCTTAAAAAAGAGATTGAAGACATTCTCAGCAATATCGGAAGTACCAAAGAGCTTGTCATAAAAACACGCGGAAGAATTGAAGAACTTCAAAATATTATTGACGGAGTGATCATTCCGACCAAAGATTATAAACTCTATGCGTCAGAATATGTTCAGGGCTGGGTCACTTATATTGGTGAGAAAATAGCCGTTTCAAAAACAGAAAAACAAACCATGATCGACAGTTGTATTGACACTTACAGCACGAATCTGGAAGACGTAGGGGCTAACTCTGACAATCAAAATTTAGTTTATTTATCCGCATTATAAATTACTTGTTATGAAAAAAATATTGTTCCTAATACTCATTATATCTTTAATTTCCTGTTGTAAAAAAGAAGCCGAACAAAAAGTTCCGGATGGTGAAGTTGAGTCTAAGGTCGACTCCAATAACATTAACGTAAGTATTCTGATCGATCTATCCGACAGGATTGATCCCAAAACAAATCCCAATTCTACAATGGAATATTTCCAGAGAGATACAGAATACATCAAAGCGATCGAAAAGGGATTTCTGAATCACATCAAAACAAAGAAAATCATTACGTACAATGATCAGATGCAGGTTTTCTTCAATCCGGAACCTTCTGATCCTAAAATAAATGACTTTACAAAAGAGCTTAAAGTTTCTTTTGACAAAAACACGAACAAAGTCTATTTCAATTCCGTTGAAAAAAAATATGCTGAACTGCCTCCTAACATCTATCAATCTGCTATCAAAGACGGAAAGTTTGTAGGTTCCGATATCTGGGAATTTTTTAAAAATAAAGTCAATGATTATTGTGTAAAAGAAGATCGCAGGAATATCCTGTTTATTTTGACAGACGGGTATATGTATCACGAAAATTCCAAGTTTTCAGAAAAGACAAAGACCTCTTACTTAACCTCGAAGCTTATTAAATCAAATCACTTAACCACATCTGATTTCAAAGCAACCCTTGAGAAAAATAATTTTGGTTTTGTGAAAGCCAATGATGACTTAAGCAATCTGGAAATTATCGTACTCGGAATTAATCCGGAAAAAGGAAATCCATTTGAAGAAGCCGTTATCAAAGAATACTGGGAAAAATGGTTTAAAGAAATGAAAATTAAAAAGTATCAGATAAAATCGGCGGATTTGCCCACCAATTTAGAACCCATTATTCTAAAAGCCATTACAGGCAAATAATAAAAAAACACACTCACTATATATCAAAAAAGCGAAGATCTCTCTTCGCTTTTTTATTTTCTTATCATTTCCGTATGAGGAATATCGTCTTCCAGATATTTCTTCCCGGTATCTACAAATCCGAATTCAGAATAAAATCTTAATAAATAATCCTGTGCTGAAATCTTAATTTCAGAAGTATGGAAGCGGTTTTCTATGGTTTCTACAGCATACCTGATCAGCTGCCTTCCCAGGTTTTTACCTCTCGCCTGCTCTGTTGTCAGAACTCTTCCGAAAGAAGTCTCATCATATTTGATTCCCTTATCAAAAACGCGGCAATACGCCAGAATCTGTCCATCTTCTTCAGCCCAGATGTGAATTCCCTTTTGGTCATTATTATCCAAATCTGGATATGGGCAGTTCTGCTCGATCACAAAAACATCGATACGCGCTTTCAGGATGGCATACAGTTCAGGAACCGTAAACTCATCGAAGGTTTTAATTTTCCAGATTATATTACTCATCCTCAAAATTTACACTATTATTTTTCAGGAATTCATTTGTGGTCTGAATGAAGTTCAGGATCTCATCGCCACCGGTTTTCTTTTCCGCAGAAGTCACATACAATTCAGGAAGATCATCCCATGTTTTATGAAGCTCATTTTTATAATTTTCTACATTTTGAATGGTAACATTCGGCTTCAGTTTATCTGCTTTCGTGAAAACAATAGAAAAAGGAATTCCACTTTCTCCGCACCACTGGATAAATTCAAGATCGATCTTTTGTGGCGTATGTCTGGAATCTACCAAAACAAAAAGATTCACCAGATTTCTTCTGTTCAGGATGTAATTGGTGATCAGTTTTTCAAAATCCTTTCTGATTGATTTTGAAACCTTTGCATATCCATAACCCGGTAAATCTGTCAGATACCAGTCTCCATTCACTAAAAAATGATTGATCAGCTGAGTTTTCCCCGGAGTTCCGGAAGTTTTTGCCAGGTCCTTATGATTCATCATTGCATTGATCAATGAAGATTTACCAACATTTGACCTTCCGATAAAAGCGTACTCAGGCATCGTAGGTTCAGGACATTCCTGCCATTTCCCGCTACTTTTTACAAATTCTGCCGTTTTTATAACCATTTTTGAATATTTTTTAGAAAAACAAACCATTAAGAAAAGCTCTTAATGGTTTATTATTATTTGTTTTAAACTTTATCTTTTAACCAGTTGTAGAGAATTTCATTGAACTCGTCCGGTTTTTCCATCATCGCAGCATGTCCGCATTTCTCGATCCAGAAGAGATCTGAATTCGGGATAAACTTATGCATATCTTCAGCTACTTCAGGAGGTGTTACGTTATCCTGTCTTCCCCAGATCAGACATGTGGGTGTCAAAATCTTCGGAAGGTCATTCAGCATATTGTGTTTGATGGCACTTCTGGCCAGCATTACCGTCTTTATTCCTTTCATTCTGTCGTTCACCACAGAGAAAACCTCCTCTACAAGATCTTCTGTAGCGATAGCAGGGTCATAAAAAACCTCTTCGGTTTTCTTCCTTATATAGGAACGGTCGTTTTTTCTCGGGAAACTATCCCCGAAAGTTCTTTCATACAGTCCCGAGCTTCCTGTTAAAACAAGATTCTTTACCAGGTCCGGTCTTGCCAAAGTCATGATAAGTCCCACATGACCACCCATAGAGTTTCCTACAATGGTGACAGGTGCGGAGATATGACTCTCTATAAACTTGATAATATATTTTGCAAGGGTGGTAAGATTCGTATTGAGTACCGGCAGATCGTAGATAGGCAACTGAGGAACATATACCTTGAACCCCCTTTCCGAAAAAAAATCTACCATCTTATCGAAATTACTCAAACCACCCATTAAACCGTGCAATAGCACCAATGGATGTCCTTCTCCCGCCTCTATAAAAGTATATTTCTTTTCTTTTTTTGTACTAAATATCATAAAATGCCTTAATAAAGCTCTGCAAAAATACAAATTAAACCTCAAAAAAATTTTGATTACCCTAATTTAAAGTAAAAATAATATAATAACCCCCTTTTTATTGACTTTTTTCAAAACCCCTTTATTATGGCCTGAATAATAGTTTTTACAACATACAAAATATCAATCACTTATCCCTATGAAATTGAATCTTTAATAAAACTTATTAACATTAAGTCAAAAAGTGGGAAAAAGTGGGAAATTTTGGAAATTATTATATAAATTTGTCCCAAATGAAAAGTTTCATTGGAACATATGAGTGTAAAATTGACGACAAAGGCCGGTTAAAAGTTCCCTCCTCCCTGATCAAACAGATGGAAAACTTCGACGATAAGGCATTTGTAGTCAAGAGATCTGTGTTCCAACCTTGCCTCGAAGTCTATCCCATGAATGCATGGGACAAACTGATGGGCAAAATTAACAAGCTAAACAGATTCATTAAAAAGAATGCTGATTTCATTCGAATGTTTACGGCAGGGGTAAAAACAGTAGAGCTGGACAATGCAGGAAGACTTCAGATTTCAAAAGATCTGGTGAATTTCGCCAACCTTCAGAAAGATACGGTAATTATCAGCGCAGGAGAGCTTTTTGAAATTTGGGATAAAGAAGCCTATGAAAGGGTGATCTCTACCAACGAAGCTGATTTTGCTAGCCTGGCCGAAGATGTGATGGGCGCTTTCGATGAAGAATAAACCGCGCTTGCTGTAAAAGGCAAGGTAAAAAACACAATTAAGTATGTACCACAACCCCGTTTTATTGAAGCAGAGCGTTGATGATTTGGTGACGAATCCTGACGGAATATACGTGGACTGCACTTTTGGAGGAGGAGGCCACTCAAGAGAAATTCTGAGCAGACTATCAGAGAAGGGAAAACTTTTCAGTTTTGACCAGGATCTGGATGCCCTTAAAAACACCATTGATGATCCCAGATTTACGCTGGTGAATCAGAATTTCAGGTTTCTGGAAAATTCCATGGTGATGTATGGTATTTCTCAGGTAGACGGCATATTGGCCGATCTTGGGGTTTCATCCCATCAGTTTGATGAGGCAGAAAGAGGTTTCTCTACAAGAAACAATGCTCCTCTGGATATGAGAATGAACGTTATGCAGGGTCTTGATGCCAAGAGGGTGATCAATGAGTATGAAGAAACTGAGCTTGCCGATATATTTTATTACTACGGCGAATTGAGAGAAGCCCGAAAACTGGCAAGAGATATCGTTCATCACAGAAAAACAAAGACCATAAATACCACCGAGGATCTGAAAAAGCTTTTCAGCTACCTTCCGCCTCATAAGGTGAATAAATTCTATGCTCAGCTTTTCCAGGCCATCAGGATAGAAGTCAACCAGGAACTGGAAGCGCTGAAAGAAATGCTGGTTCAGGCACTGAATGTCTTAAGACCGGAAGGAAGACTGGTTGTCATCTCTTACCATTCACTGGAAGACCGTCTGGTAAAAAGATTCCTGAAAAACGGAATGTTTGAAGGAGAGCAGCAAAGAGATATCTACGGAAATTATAAAAAGGTCTTTGAATTGCTTAAGAGTAAAGCGATCATCCCGGATGATAAGGAAATCGAGGAAAACTCACGAGCAAGAAGTGCAAAAATGAGAACTGGAATTAAAGTGTAAAAGTGAATGGTGAATTGTCAATTGTGAAAAGTGAATAAAGATTCATAAGAAATTGACCATTGACACGCAAAGCGAATTCACTGTAAACAAATTGACATAAAAAAACTTTGGCAAAACGAACAACAAACCGCCCTCAGAAAAGACTCACTTTTATAGACATTATAAAAGGAAACTTTCTGAACCGCGATGAGATCAAAACTCATTACAAGTATTTTTTACTGTTGTTCATTCTGATGATGGCCATGATTTACAGCAATCACCTTGTCAACAAAAAGATCAAAATTGTCAATGCTTTAAAAGAAGAAACTGAAGAATACAAATCGAGAAACGCTTACGCCCAGAGTAAGCTGATCAAAGTAAAAATGGAATCGCAACTGGGGAAGGAAGTAGCAAAGGACTCACTGATGACTTTGGAAAACCATCCTCATAAACTGCTAATAAAACTAGACAGTACAGATGCAAAAACAAAATGAATACGACAACAAACGTAAAAAGACGTTAAGATGGGGCTACCTGTTCGCAGTGGGAGCTCTGTGCGTATTTGTGATGTTTCTTGCGAGAATTGTAATCCTGCAAAATACTAACGTTCAGGAAATTAAAGACGATTACATTAATAAAAACTATCGCGAAGCCACTTTAAAAGCTGCCCGCGGAAACCTCTTTGCTTCCGACGGATCTATTCTCGCCACTACCGTCATGCGCTATGACATCTATCTTGATTTTAAAACGATGAAAGATACGATCTACAGCAACAATATCGGAGCGCTTACAGATTCTTTGAGCAAAATGTTCGGAAAATCCAGAGGAGAATTCAGACAGAAATTCGACGAGCAGAAAAAAAAGAAAAACCAGTACTATACTTTGGTGAAAGGTCTTGATTTTGACCAATATGACAGAATCAGAAACTTTCCGATCTTCAAAAAAGGAAAAAATAAAGGAGGTTTCATCGTAGACCGAAACTATAAAAGAGAACTCGCTACTTCAGAAATTGGAGCCGGAACCATCGGTATCGATAACGGTGAAGTAAAAGCCGGTCTGGAAGGTGCATTCTCAAAATATCTTACCGGAACAGACGGAAAAAGACTGGAACAAAGAATCAATTCATCACAATGGAAACCGATCGATTACTGGAAAGTAAAAGAACCGGTAGATGGTGAAGACGTTTATACAACTTTAGATCTTAGAATTCAGGACATTGCACACTCAGCATTAGAGAAGCAGCTGATCACCTATGAAGCCAAACACGGAACCGTAATCGTCATGGAAACAGAAACCGGAAAAGTACGTGCTTTGGTTAACCTGAGAAGAACAGAGTCCGGAGAATACGAAGATTCTTACAACTATGCCTTAAAAGATAATATCGAACCTGGTTCTACATTTAAAACTATTTCCCTTTTGGCGGCAATGGATGACGGATTTATCGATGAGAATACAACCGTAGACGTAGGAGGAGGCGTCTGGACCTATGCAAAACAGAGAATATCCGACGGCCATGGTGGAGGAACATATGATATCAGTGACGTTTTAGCGAAATCAAGTAACGTAGGAACTGCGAAGCTTATCACAAAGTATTACGCAGAAAAGCCACAGATCTTCCTTGACCACCTGAAAAGATGGAAATTATTCGATAAAATGGATATAGAGCTTCCGGGAATTACAAAACCGAAGATTCTAACTCCACAACACAAGAGATGGAACGCCGCAACACTGGCTTCTATTTCTTACGGATATTCCTCAAACATCAACCTGTTACAGTTAACAACCTTCTATAACGGGGTTGCTAACGGCGGTAAAATGCTTAAACCTCTGTTCATCGACAAGATCATGAAAGACGGTAAAGTAATGTACAGCGCAAAACCGGAAGTCATGGTGAATAAAATGGCCTCAGAAAAAGCCATCAAAATGATGACCAGCGCACTGACGAAAGCCGTAGAAAAAGGAACGGGACGAAGCATCTTCACGCCCAACCTTAAAATGGCAGGAAAAACAGGAACCGCAAGATTTGAATATTGGCTTCCGGGTCCTATGAAATACCGCGCATCATTCGCAGGCTTCTATCCGGCAGATCATCCCAAATACACCTGTTATGTGATGATCAGTGAGCCCAATACGGCCATCGGTTTTTACGGAGGTCCTGTCTCAGCTCCCGTATTTAAGGAAATTGCAGGAAAAACATTCCTGAAAACACCTCAGAATATAGAAAAAGAAATGCTCGTAGACAGAAAGGTGAATCTAAGCAAACTGGTAGAGCCTAATGTCAAAATAGCGGTCAACAATAAACAGATGCCAAATGTAGTAGGACTCATCGGTAAAAATGTAATTCCTCAATTGGAAAACTTAGGTTACCGCATTGATTATAAAGGCGTAGGAAGGATCAAAGAGCAGTTTCCGCTGGAAGGAACAGTAATCAGCAAGAACCAGAGAATTTATTTGTCTCTGCAGAATTAAAATAGAAAACCCAGTCCCGAAGGGACGATTTAACAAAGAATAGGATGGAATCCTATTGATATAAAATGATAATAACAGAATTATTAAAAAGAATCCCGGTTTTAGAGATTCATGGCGATGACACCCGTGACATCTCAGAATTGGTTTTCGACAGCAGAAAGATTACGGAAAACTCACTCTACGTAGCAGTGAGAGGAACCGTTGCAGACGGACATTCATACATTGCATCATCTGTTGAAAAAGGTGCAAAAGCAGTCGTTTGCGAGGAATTCCCTGAAACATTGAATGAAGATGTAACCTACATTAAGGTGAAAGATTCATCTCAGACTTTGGGACATCTGGCATCCAACTTTTACGGAAATCCATCTCAGAAACTTAAATTAATCGGAGTTACCGGAACTAACGGAAAAACATCGGTGTCTACCCTTCTTTTTGATGTATTCAAAAATCTGGGATATGATTCTGCTCTGCTTTCCACGGTGGAGATCAGAATTGCGGATGAGATCATTCCTGCCACTCATACAACTCCGGATGTGATTACCATCAATAAAATATTAGCCGAGGCGGTTGAAAAAGGCTGTGAATTCGCTTTCATGGAAGTTAGCTCTCATGGAATTGCACAAAACAGAATTGAAGGTCTCCATTTTAAAATTGCAGGATTCACCAACCTTACCCACGATCATCTGGATTATCATAAAACATTTGATGAATATCTTAAAACCAAGAAGAGATTTTTCGACGGACTTGAAGATACTGCCATAGCGATCACCAATGTAGATGACAAAAACGGAATGGTGATGCTTCAGAATACAAAGGCTAAGAAAAAATCTTACGCCCTGAAGACCATGGCAGATTACCACGGGAAATCTTTAGAAATTGATTTCAACGGAATGCTGCTGAACTTCAATGGAAAAGAATTCTGGACGACATTGACTGGAAGATTCAATGTGTACAACTTATTGCTGGTTTTCGGAATCGCAACAGAACTCGGTTTTGAGCAGGATGAAACTTTGCAGGCGATCAGTAAACTGAAAAGAGTTTCGGGGAGATTTGAAACCTTCAAATCAGATGGTGGAATTTTCTTCATTGTGGATTATGCTCATACGCCTGATGCTTTGGAAAACATTCTGGACAGCATTAATGACATCAGAACCAAAAACGAAAGACTGATCACAGTTTTCGGATGCGGAGGCGACAGAGATCACTCCAAAAGACCTGAAATGGGAAATATTGCCACCAGAAAATCCACACTGGCAATCATCACTTCAGACAATCCGAGAACAGAAGATCCTGCACAGATCATCAAAGAAATTGAAGCGGGCGTTGAATCTCAAAACTTCAGCAAATACACTTCAATTCCGGACAGAAAAGAAGCCATTAAAATGGCGATTAAGTTTGCAGAGCCTAAAGATATTGTTTTAGTAGCCGGAAAAGGCCACGAAACCTATCAGGACATTAATGGTGTTAAACATCATTTTGACGACAAAGAAACGATCAACGAGCTTTGGAAGTTAATGAGTAAATAAATTTATAATCGATTATTGAGCGCCTAATTTATCATTCATCAATAATCACTTATCATTTATTAATAATTGAAACTATGTTATACTATCTATACGAATACCTAACCAGTCAGGGAATCCACATACCGGGATTGGGAATGCTGAAATACATTTCTTTCCGTGCCGGAATAGCTGTGTTGTTTTCTCTGGTCATTGCCTTGGTCTACGGAAAAAGGATCATCAATTATCTGAGAGCAAAACAGATGGGCGAATTGGTACGTGATCTTGGGCTAGACGGACAAAAGCAAAAAGAAGGAACTCCTACCATGGGAGGACTTATCATTATTATTGCAACCATTATTCCGGTGCTGCTCTTTACGAGAATCACCAATGTGTATATTGTTCTGCTACTGGTTTCCATGTTGTGGATGGGTGCTATTGGTTTCGTGGATGATTATTTAAAGAAAGTAAAGAAAAATAAAGACGGACTGAGTGGGAAATTCAAAATTGTAGGACAGGTTGGCTTAGGACTAATTGTCGGAGTTACAATGTATTTCCACCCGGACATCACGGTTAAAAGAAAGTATGCGGATGCAAAAGTGGTGAACCGAAACAATGTAGAGCAGAACTTTATGCCAACAGAAAAGATCACCGTTTCTACCGTTCCTTTTGCCAAGAACAACGAGTTTGATTACAGTGGAATTCTGTTTTGGATGAATGATAAAGATGCCCATGAGTGGGCATGGATTGTCTTTATCCCGATCGTTATTTTCATCGTAACTGCCGTTTCAAACGGAGCCAATATTACGGATGGAATTGACGGGCTCGCGGCAGGAACCAGTGCCATTATACTGCTCACCCTCGCCCTGTTCGCCTACCTTTCCGGGAACATTATTTTTGCAGATTATCTCAATATTATGTTCCTCCCGAATATGGGTGAAACCACCATTTTTGCGGTAGCCATGGTAGGTGCCGTAATCGGTTTCTTCTGGTACAATACCTATCCTGCCCAGGTTTTTATGGGCGATACAGGAAGTCTGATGCTGGGAGGAGTGATTGCCGTTTTAGCGATCATCCTGAGAAAAGAACTTCTGATTCCGGTATTATGCGGAATCTTCCTGATTGAAAACGTTTCTGTCATGCTGCAGGTCGTTGTTTTCAAATACAGAAAAAGAAAATATGGGCTGGATTACGCTCAGAATAACAGATTTTTTAGAATGTCGCCATTACACCATCACTATCAGAAAGGTGGTTTCCATGAGAGCAAGATCGTGAACAGAATGATCATCATCGGAGTAATGCTGGCCATTGTATGCCTGATCACATTAAAAATGAGATAACCAATCATTTAAAATATTGAAAATTTAAGTATTTAAAAATTTTGAATCATTTAAATCTTTCAATCATTAAATCAAAATAGATATGAAAATAGTTGTTTTAGGAGGTGGAGAGAGCGGATGTGGAGCTGCTTATTTAGCGAAAAAACAGGGTCTGGAGGTTTTTCTTTCAGACAAAGGAGCTATTAAGGATAACTACAAGCAATTTTTAGCCGAAAATGAAATTGAATTTGAAGAAGGAAACCACAACGAAGAAAGAATTTTAAATGCAGACTGGATCGTAAAAAGCCCGGGAATTCCCAAAAAAGCGGAGATCGTTCACAAAATTCATGAGAAAGGAATCAGACTTTCCTCTGAAATTGAGTTCGCTTCAGAATTTACGGATGCCAAAATCATCGCGATTACAGGAAGCAACGGAAAAACAACGACAACTTCCCTGATCTACTACATCCTGAAAAATGAAGGACTAAATGTAGGATTGGGAGGAAATATAGGATACAGCTTTGCCAAGCAGGTGGCAGATGAGAACCATGAATATTATGTACTGGAGGTGAGTTCGTTCCAATTGGATGATATTCAGAACTTCAGACCTTACATTTCACTGCTATTGAACCTGTCTCAGGATCACCTGGATCAGTACAACTACAATTATGAAGAATATGCTTTAGCTAAATTCAGAATTGCTGAAAATCAGGAAAACGACAATTTCTTCATCTACAATAAAGATGACGAAATGAGTAAAACCATTCTTGAGAAGCTGGAAATAAAAGCGAAAATGATTCCCTTCTCTACAAAAGAAAAACTGTCTGAAGGTGGTTTCATTGATGGCGATCAGATCGTAGTAAAAATGAAGGATGAGTTTTCTATGAAGATGGATAAACTGTCTCTTCTTGGAAATCATAATGTTGCCAATAGCTTAGCCGCTTCAATAGCCGGTAAGATATTGGAAATCAATAATGAAAGCATCAGAAACTCACTAATGACTTTCCAGGCGGTAGAGCACAGACTTGAATTCGTAACTGAAAGCAATGGCGTAAAATACATCAATGACAGCAAGGCAACGAATGTCAATGCAACCTACTACGCTTTAGAAAGCATGAAAACTCCAACGGTTTGGATCGTAGGAGGATTAGATAAAGGAAACGACTACTCAGAAATTGAGGAGCTTGTTAAAAGAAAAGTAAAAGCCATTGTATGTCTTGGAATAGACAATACAAAAATCATAGACTTCTTTAAAGACAAAAAAGAATTCATCTATGATACATCAAGCATGGAAGAAGCTGTGAAAATATCAAAATCACTGGCCAAAAGCGGAGATACCGTTTTACTTTCCCCATGCTGCGCAAGTTTTGACCTGTTTAAAAGCTATGAAGACAGAGGAAAACAGTTTAAAGAGCAGGTATTAAAGTAAGTAAAAAGTAAAATGTCGGGTGTAAAAGGTACATTTTAGTTTCTACATCATACATGAATACAAAAATATGGACGAACAGAACACAGAAAGCAGAATTGAATTTCTAAAGGGCGATAAAGTACTTTGGATGGTCATCCTTGTGATCTCCATTTTCTCTATTTTCCCCGTATACTCTGCAAGTTCAAATCTGGAATATATCGTGAATAACGGGACCACAACCGGTCACGTTATCAAGCATATGTTCTTTGTGGTCTTAGGTCTTGTGATCATGAGAGTGGTAGGAATGGTGAAATACGAGTACATCGGAAAGCTCAGCAGCATTCTGCTCGGTTTAATGATCGTTCTCCTCGTTGTCACCATGTTTACGGGTCAGACCATTGATGGAGCCAGTGCTTCAAGATGGCTGAAAATCCCCGGAACCCCTATTTCATTCCAGCCCTCGTCATTTGCGTTTTTAATGCTGATCATTTATCTCTGCAGATATCTGACCAAGAAAATAACCCGGGAAAGACTTCCGATAGAGAACATTATGTACATCTTCGGGCCTATCCTGTTGGTATTTGTACTGGTAGCAAAAGACAACGGTTCTACGGCATTGATGATCTTGATGGTTTCCGTGATTGTTCTGATTATAGGACAGCTTCACTGGAAATACATTGCAGGATTCATCTCTTCCTCATTTATAGCCATTGTCCTCTTCCTGATTATAGCATTAAACACCAATCTTATCGGTGGAAACCGTGTGCATACATGGATGAGCCGTATTGAAACATTTACCTCCAGCAAAGCAAAAACCGCTGATGTAGATGATGAAAGCGTAAAAGCTAAAAACTATCAGGTGATGCAGGCCAAAGCCGCCATCGTGCATGGTGGAATTACCGGAATGGGACCTGGAAAAAGTGCATTGAAACAAATGCTTCCACAGTCTGCCTCCGACTTTATTTTTGCCGTGATCGTAGAAGAATACGGACTGATTGGTGCCGCCTTCCTGATATGTCTGTATCTCATTATGATGATCAGAATTGTAATGATTGCCAGCAAAATGCCCGCCTTTTTTGGGTCCCTGCTCGTGCTCAGTCTCGGGGTGATGATCTTCATTCAGCTTGCAGTGAATATTGCTGTAGCAGTCAATCTGATCCCGGTAACAGGACAGCCATTACCGCTGATAAGTTACGGAGGAACCTCCATGCTGGTCACTTACCTCCAGCTTGGAATTATTTTAAATATAAGCTCAAGGATCCAGATATACGATGAAGAAGGAATGGGCAAAAAACAAAGCGTAGCCGAAATTAATGACATCGCATAAAGAGTCCCAACAGGACGACTTATCGGAATCAAAAAAAATGATAAAAAGTCCCAACGGGACGATTTAACAAAAGATAGGACGCAGTCCTATTAATAAGCAGTCCATCAACATAAAAAGAAAATGAACAAAAAACTAAAAGTATTACTATCAGGCGGCGGAACAGGAGGACACATCTTCCCGGCTATCGCTATTGCAGACGAAATCAGAAAAAGATTTCCTGATACAGAATTTTTGTTCATTGGAGCCAACGGAAAAATGGAAATGGAAAAAGTTCCGCAGGCTGGTTATAAAATTGAAGGAATTGATATTGCCGGAATCGACAGAGGAAATATGTTATCGAATTTAGGGCTGCCTTTCAAAATTTTGAAAAGCTTATCCAGATCGAAGAAGATCATTAAAAGTTTCGCTCCCGATTTTGCAGTTGGAACCGGAGGTTTTGCAAGCGGTCCGGCTTTGTATGAAGCCAATAAACTGGGAATTCCCATCTTTATTCAGGAGCAGAATGCCCATGCAGGGGTAACGAATAAAATCTTAAGTAAGAAAGCCAGAGCTGTTTTCACGGCTTATCCTAAAGTGGAAGGTTTTCCTGCTGAAAAGATAAAATTCCTGGGAAATCCTATTCGTGAGAATATCATCACAGGAATGACGGAAACAGACCTTGCAAAAGAAAAAATGGGGCTGAGTAAAGATAAGCTTACCATTCTTTCAGTAGGTGGCTCTTTGGGCTCCAGAACTTTAAATAATGCCTGGAGATCTCATTTAAACGAGCTTGTCGATAAAGACTATCAGCTCATCTGGCAAACAGGAAAGCTTGATTATAAAGATATTTTAGAAGAAACAAAAGATTCCGACAGCAGAAACATTCAGATCCTGGAATTCATCAAGGACATGGAACTGGCCTACTCTGCAGCAGATATCATTGTTTCAAGAGCCGGAGCTATTGCCATTTCAGAGTTGGCGGTTGCTAAAAAGCCGGTTCTTCTGGTACCTTTCCCGTTTGCGGCGGAAGATCATCAGACCAAAAATGCCATGAATCTGGTTGAAAAAAATGCAGCCAGAATGGTAAAAGACTCTGAAATGCAGGAAAAATTCTGGAATACTCTGGAAGAAATCTGCAACAGTACAAGTATAAGAAATGAAATGTCTCAGAATATGGAATATTTTGCCAAGCCCAATGCAGCAAAAGAGATTGTAGATGAGATATTTAGCATGTTAGTAAGATAATTGATAAAGGGCTTAATTCTTTAATCATTTAATCTTTAAATTTTTTAATAAATAATGAAAATTCTAGAAACATATCAAAATTATTACTTCGTAGGGATCGGAGGTATCGGAATGAGTGCTTTGGCACGTTATTTCAATGCTTCGGGCAAAAACGTGCTGGGCTATGACAAGACCAATACCAAACTTACGACCCAACTGATGAAAGAAGGAATTGATATTGTTTTCGAAGATCATATTGATGGAAAAATAACCGACCTTCAAAAAGAAAACACACTGGTCATCTATACTCCCGCCATCAAATCGTTGGGAATTCTAGATTATTTCAATCAGAATCAGTTTGAAGTTTTAAAACGTGCCAAAGTTTTAGGCCTGATCACAGAAAATACAGACTGTATCGCTATAGCCGGAACTCACGGAAAAACAACAACTTCCACATTGGTTTCTCACCTGTGTAAAGAGGCTGACCTTCCGTTTTCATGCTTTCTAGGTGGCATTTCTGAAAACTTCAGATCAAACTTTTTGTACAACGGTACACAATATTCTGTAGTAGAAGCAGATGAATACGATAGAAGCTTCCTGGCTCTTTCTCCGGACTGGGCCGTGGTAACGTCTACCGATGCTGATCACCTAGATATTTACGGTGATAAAAGTCATATTGAAGAAGGCTTCAAGCAGTTTGCAGCACTTGTTCCGAACGACAGACAGTTATTTGTAAGAAAAGGACTGGATATTGGCAGAGACCATAAAACTTACGCTGTCAATGAAGAAGCAGATTACTATTCAGACAACCTGCGTATGGATCATGATAAGATCTATTTTGATTTCCATACTCCGTCTGAAACAGTAAAAGACTTTGTTTGGGAAATCCCGGGCATCCATAATGTGGAAAATGCTACAGCAGCATTGGCTATCCTTCACAATTTAGGAGTGGATTTTGAAACGCTGAAAAAGGCCATTGCCAATTTTAAAGGAATTAAAAGAAGATACACAAAGCATATTTATCCAAACGGTAAAATTTACATCGATGATTACGCCCACCATCCGACAGAGATCAATGCGGTAGTGAGCTCAATCAGAACGTTTTATCCTGAGAAAAAACTGTTGGTGGTTTTCCAGCCGCATCTTTTCAGCAGAACAAGAGATTTTGCAGACGGGTTTGCAGAAAGTTTAGGTAAAGCGGATGAACTGATCCTTCTTGATATTTATCCGGCGAGAGAACTTCAGGAAAATTTCGAAGGAATAACATCCGGCTGGTTATTGGAAAAAGTGAATTTAGATAAAAAAGAAAGATCGGATCTCTCCAGTGCTTTTGACAAAATAAAAGAAAAAGATTTTGACATCCTTCTCACCGTAGGCGCAGGAAACATTGACACCCTGTATGATCCTATTACGGAATGGATTGCACAAAAATAATAGTGGAAAAATTAATAATGAAAAATGAATCAGTTCTGATGTATGACATCTGAAATCTGACGTCTTAGAATTATGAAAAATAAATACAGAATATTAAAAATTGCTGTCACAGTGATCATCCTTGGATTACTGCTGAGTTTCTCATTGAAGAGATTCAGCGGCCAGAAGATCACGGACAATAAGATTTCTGTAAAAATGAATGAAAAAACTCCGGTATACTTCATTGATGAAAAAGATATCCGGGAAATTGTAAAAAAAGAAAACCCTTCCGGAAAGGTGGGAGACCTAAATATTCCGGTATTGGAAAAGAAGATCAATTCACTTCCGGCCGTAGACAGTGCCAATGTCTATTTGAACTTAAACGGGAAGCTTTATCTGGATATTAAGCAGAGAGTTCCAGTATTCAGACTGAATAAAGACGGAAGAGACTTCTATGTAGATGAAAAAGGAACTGAGTTCCCCATTTCCAAAACCTACTCGCATCCATGCATGTTGGTCACAGGAAATGTAAGTCCCGATGAATACGAGAAACTGGCAGAACTGGTGGGAAAAATTGATAAAGATGATTTCAGTAAAAAATTCTTTATCGGAATTTCAAAAAGCAAAGGCGATTATAATCTTCTCACCAGTGACGGAAATTATAAAGTAGAAATAGGAGATCTTGATAATATTGAATTTAAAGTAAAGGGGTTAAAAACTTTCGTGGAAAAATACCTTGTATTCCAGGATCCCCAAAAATACAGCATGGTTTCTGTGAAATACCAAAACCAGATTGTAACCACTTTAAACCCTTATTTTAAAGAAAACGACAGTATTCTGAAAGCAGGAAATCTGGAACTTGCCAAAGCCCCGGCACTGGCTGCAGCAAAGAAACCTGATGTAATGCCTAAAAAGGCGGAAACTAAGAAAACAAAAACACCTTCAGCTAAACCGAAGGAAAAAGCAAAGCCAAAAACTACTGTCAAACCAAAGGAAACTAAAAAAACAGAGAAAAAGCCAACAGCTGCAAAGCCCAAGGCAAAAGTAAAAATAGAATAACATAGAGTCCCAAAGGGACGATTTAACATAGAATTGGATAAAATCCACTTGGATTAAAAAAACGGGACACCGTCCCAGACGTGAAAAAGTAGAAAAAAAATCAAATCGACATAAAATGGAAAATCAAGAGTATTCAGTAGGTCTGGACATCGGGACAACGAAGATTGTCGCGATTGTCGGAAGGAGGAATGCACACGGGAAGATAGAAGTTCTCGGCGTTGGGAAGGCCAAAAGTCTTGGAGTTCATAAAGGTATTGTGAATAATATCTCACAAACCATTAATTCAATCAAGGCGGCCGTTTCTGAAGCACAATCCAGCGCAGGAGTTCCTATCCGTAAGGTCACAGTAGGTATTGCAGGAAAACATATCCGTTCTCTTCAGCATTCCGACTATATCATGCGTGAGCATCCGGACAAATTTATTACAGACGACGACATCGAAGCCCTGAAAGATCAGGTGAAAAAACTGGTTATGCTTCCCGGAGAAGAAATCATCCATGTTCTTCCCCAGGAATATAAAGTAGATTCCGAAGGTGAAATTCAGGAGCCTGTAGGAATGCATGGAAAGCGTTTAGAAGCTAACTTCCACGTAGTAGTAGGACAGATGGGCAGCATCAGAAACATCGCAAGATGTGTAAGAGAGGCAGGCCTTGAAATGGAAGCCCTTACCCTGGAACCTCTGGCGTCTTCAGAAGCCGTATTAACGAAAGAAGAAAAAGAAGCCGGCGTTGCTATTGTAGATATAGGCGGCGGTACTACAGATATTGCGATCTTCAAAGATAATATCATCCGTCATACCTGCGTGATTCCTTACGGAGGCGGTATCATTACGGAAGATATCAAAGAAGGCTGCTCCATCATCGAGAAACACGCAGAACAGCTGAAAGTAAAATTCGGTTCTGCAGTTCCCGAGTTGGAAAAGGACAGCACATTTGTAACCATTCCCGGACTTCACGGAAGACCGGATAAAGAGATTTCCCTTAAAACGCTGGCGCAGATTATCAACGCGAGAGTGGAAGAAATCCTTGAAATGGTGAATACAGAATTAAAAGCTTACGGAGCATTCGAGCAAAAGAAAAAACTGATCGCAGGGATTGTCCTTACGGGAGGTGGATCCAACTTAAAGCACCTTCGCCAGCTTGCCAATTATACAACAGGTTTTGACAGCAGAATAGGATTTGCTAATGAATATATCGCAAACGACAAGAATCAGTACCTGAAAGGCCCGGAATTTGCTACTTCAATCGGCTTGCTGATGGAGAGTTTGAAGATTCGGGACAAAAAGCAGGGCGCTGAAACAGAAGAACTCGTGGAAGAGGAAATGGCCAACGCAGAAACTGCTGTGGCACAGACAGAAACAGTTCAGGCAGTTCAGCCTACAGCGATCGTTCAGGAACAACCCGTTGTGAATGAGCAGCAGGAAAACAGAAGAGCGAAATTGACCTTCGGGCAGTCGCTTATGGAAAAAGTAAAAAAATTCTTTGAAGAAGTAGAGTAATATAAATGATAGAAGATCATTGATAATTGATAAATAAAAAGCTTTTTGCCCAACGCCATTTATCACTCATCAGTTATCATTCATCACTCATCAATTATAAAAAGCATAGTTATGGAAAATATAGGTACACAAGGATTTTCATTTGATTTGCCAAAAGGAAATTCATCCATCATAAAAGTAATCGGTGTAGGAGGCGGTGGAAACAACGCGCTTAAACACATGTACGAGAAAGGGATTTACGGAGTAGACTTCGTAGTCTGCAATACGGATGCCCAAACGCTAGATAATAACCCCGTTGCCAACAAAGTACAGCTTGGTACCACCATCACAGAAGGTCTTGGTGCCGGTGCTGATCCTGAAGTGGGGGAAAAATCTGCTATTGAAAGCATCGAAGAGATCAAAGCATCGATGGGCCAGAATACCAAAATGGTATTCATTACTGCCGGAATGGGCGGTGGTACAGGTACCGGAGCTGCTCCTGTGATCGCTAAGGTAGCCAAAGATATGGGAATTCTTACCGTAGGTATTGTTACCGTTCCTTTCAGCTTTGAAGGTAAAAGAAGACTTGAACAGGCCGAAATCGGTCTTGAAAAGCTAAGAAATAATGTTGATTCACTTATTGTTATCAATAATGATAAATTAAGACAGCAGTTCGGAAACCTTGGATTCAAGCAGGGATTCTCAAAAGCCGATGAAGTTTTAACCAATGCCGCGAAAGGAATGGCAGAAGTTATTACCGGTTATTTTGATGTAAACATTGACTTTAGAGATGCTAAATCCGTACTTCAGAACTCTGGTACAGCTTTGATGTCTACCGGAATTGCTTCAGGAGAAAACAAAGCGGAAGAAGCGGTTAAAAAAGCGCTAGACTCTCCGTTGTTGAACGACAACAAGATCACCGGTGCTAAAAACGTCCTTCTATTGATCAGAAGTGGTGCCGAAGAAGTGACCATGGATGAGATCGGGGTTATTATGGACCACATCCAGAAAGAAGCTGGAAATACCGCTGATATTATTTTCGGGGTGGGTGCTGATGAAGAACTGGGAGATTCTGTAAGCGTTCTTGTCATCGCTACAGGTTTTTCAAATGACAGCAAAAGATTCGCGGGTCCTACAGAAAAGATCAGAATCAGTCTTAACGACAGTCTTGAGACGCCAAAAGCCTCTCCTTTTAAAACAAGGGAAGAAAGAGAAACACCTTCTGAAACAACACGTGATTTCGGCGGAAAACATACTTTCAGACTGGATGATGAGGACAATGATGCTCCACAGTTCGGTATGACCTCTTCTGAAAAAAAAATGATTATTGAGGAAGAAGAAATCAAAACAGAAATAAAATTCTTTGATAAAGAGGGAGATACGCAGAACAGTGCTTCCCGTGACTGGAGAAATGAAGAAGAATCAGAAGAAGAGTCTTACAGCTTATTCTCTTATGATGAAGAAGGAGAAGATCCGAATGATCTGGAAATCGAGTCTTTTAAATTTGACTTTGATTCCAGAAAAGACGAAACGCCGTCTACGCCAGCTACCAGTGCTTTTTCAGATGAGAAACCTGTTGAGTTCAGCTTCTTTGTGAACAATCAGCCTTCATCTAATGAGCCTAAAACTGACTATGGTCAGCCAAAAGCAGAGTTTACAGCACCAGCAAGTGCAGTAACTGAAATTCCGGTTCAGGCAGTTGAAGCTATCTTCCAGACAAGATATGAAGAGCCGAAAGCTGAAACAAAACCGGCCTTTGAAGAAAAAATAGAAATTGAAACTCCAAAACCTGCAGAATCAGAATTCACATTCGTGAATAAAGCGGTTGACCAGGACAGAATTGTGGAGAGAAGAAATAAATTAAAAGAATTCAATTCACGCTATCAAAGCTTTGACAGCACAAGCGAATTCGAATCTGTACCGGCTTTCAAAAGAAAGAATATCGCCATAGACGGAACCAATGCCTCAGATCAGAATATCAATACGTATCTGTCTGACAACAATGGATCTATGCAGGTGAGAGAGAACAGATTTTTAAATAAAGACGTTGACTAAATAATGCGATGATGAGTTGATTTGATGATGCGATAATTAATCATCACATCAGCCCATCAGCATATCATCAAATTACCAATACCATGAGTTTAGAAAATATCATAAGCGAAGCTATTAAAACAGCCATGAGAGCGAAAGACAGAGTCGCTTTGGACTCTCTGAGAGCTGTAAAAGCTCAAATTTTAAATCTACACACTGAAGCGAGAGGAGTTGAAGTTTCTCCGGAGCAGGAAATTGCTATCCTTCAGAGAATGATCAAGCAGCGTAAAGATTCTTTCGAACAGTTTTCTGCACAGGGAAGAAATGACCTTGCTGAAGTGGAAGAGGCTCAGATGAAAGTGATTGAGCAGTTTCTGCCTAAACAGCTGAGTCCGGAAGAACTGGAAGCTGAGATCAAGAAAATTATCTCAGAAACCGGAGCTGAGTCTGCAAAAGACTTAGGAAAGGTAATGGGAGCTGCTTCAAAAGCGTTGGCAGGGAAGTCAGACGGAAAAAGTATTTCCGAAATGGCGAAGAAACTGCTTTCATAAAACCGGGATACGTGGTGTGAGATCCGGGATCTAACCGGAACACCAACATGAACCCCAAAAACAGGATATCCAACCTTTGCATATCGATTTGATTAAAGAATCCCGGGACGCTAGCGTTCCGGGATTCATTTTTTGGATATTCATAATTATTAATTCAGCTGATCATGTATAAAAACTGAATAGGTGTTACTTACGACTGTTCTCATGCCGTATTGAATAATTTGAATGCTCGAGGGAAAGCAGTAAATGTTTTTTTCATGGTCGTTTGTTTTTCAGAATCATTTCAAATTTAGTAAATATTTCTCATTATTCATAATTTTATTTCACATTTTTTTGAATATTATTGATGTATTAACATTATATTAATTTTATCTGACTAAACCATTGATAGTTTTTATATATTGAAGAAAAGCTAAGAAATCATTAACTTTGTACCGATAAAAAACAAAATATATGTATCCAACAGATTTAGTAATGCCTATGAAGGCAGAACTTACAGATAAAGGTTTCCAGGATTTAACATCTCCTGCACAGGTAGAAGAGGCTTTAAAGCAGTCAGGAACTACTCTATTGGTCATCAATTCAGTTTGTGGATGTGCAGCAGGTGCGGCAAGACCGGGAGTTGTATATTCTTTGACTGGTGATAAAAAACCTGATCATTTAACAACTGTGTTTGCAGGATTTGATACGGAAGCTGTAGCGGAAGCAAGAAAACACCTTGCTCCATTCCCTCCAAGCTCTCCATGTGTAGCGCTTTTCAAAGATGGTGAATTGGTTCACATGCTGGAAAGACACCACATCGAAGGAAACCCTGCAGGTGCTATTGCGGCCAATCTTCAGGCTGCTTTTGACGAGTACTGCTAAGAAACAATCAAGCAAAATACGAACCCGCTACAGATGATGTAGCGGGTTTTTTATGCTGAAATTGGGCCAATAAAAAAAACAAAGATGCTTCATTTTCATTGATAATGCAGATTAGAGCTTAGCTTAAGCAGTAAATGCCACCGTAAACACCCAATCAGTGAAGAGAGAAAAGGATTCGAACCTTTGATGCGAACAACGCATATACTGTCACGAAAACAATACGCCTTAAGCCACTCAGCCATCTCTCTTTGTATAAAATAAATGATCACATCTTTTGCGGCAAATACAACCGCAAACATCTAATCAGTGAAGAGAGAAAAGGATTCGAACCTTTGATGCGAAGAACGCATATACTGTCACGAAAACAATACGCCTTAAGCCACTCAGCCACCTCTCTTTGTATGAAAAATAAGTTATCAGATCTTTTGCAGAAAATACAACCTCAAACATCCAATCAATGAAGAGAGAAAAGGATTCGAACCTTTGATGCGAAGAACGCATATACTGTCACGAAGACAATACGCCTTAAGCCACTCAGCCATCTCTCTTTGTATAAAAATAAGTTATCAGATCTTTTGCAGAAAATACAACCGCAAATATCCAATCAATGAAGAGAGAAAAGGATTCGAACCTTTGATGCGAAGAACGCATATACTGTCACGAAGACAATACGCCTTAAGCCACTCAGCCACCTCTCTTTGTATAAAATAAGTTATCAGAATTTTTGCCGTAAATATAACTGCAAACATCCAATCAATGAAGAGAGAAAAGGATTCGAACCTTTGATGCGAAGAACGCATATACTGTCACGAAGACAATACGCCTTAAGCCACTCAGCCATCTCTCTTTGAAAGATCTATTTATGAAGAATATGATTTTTCATAGTAGTTTTTTATTTTTTTCTCTATATCAAAGTAATCTTTGAGATCATTATCAAAATCTCTGTGCTTATAGTTAGTTTTATCAATCAGCTCATACTGCATACGGTAAAAATCAATATTTCCGATAATCTTCTTTATGGACTGTACAAAGAATTCCAAATCTTTTTCCGTTGTGTAAAGACCTAAACTCACTCTAACCATTCCTCTATACAGATTAACAGCTGATTCATCTTCTATATCCCATAATTCCTCTACTAAACAATCTTTTACAAATGGATGGGAACAAAAACATTCATTCCTCACAGCAATTCCGAAATAATCGTTTAAAATCAAGGAAGTCAATTCGTGAGGGATGTTCTGTAAGTTCAGACAGATGACACCAACTTTGTTTATAATATTTCCATTGGGATAAAGGATTACTTCCGGAATCTGACTTAGCTCAGCATATAAATAATTGATCAGATGCTGTTCTTTAGCATAAACTTTCTCCATGTCTAAGTGTTGCATAAAATTGATCGTGCAGCCTAGAGATATGATTCCCGGAATATTTAATGTTCCTGCATGTTCTTTATCCGATAGATGTTCGGCTACTGTAAAATCATTTAATGTAACTGAGCTTACCATTCCGCCACCATAAAATATCGGCTCCATCTGAGCCAGAATTTGTTTCTTTCCGATTAATACCCCTGGAGAACCCGGAGTGTATATTTTGTGTCCCGAAAAAACAAAGAAATCGACAGAAGATAAAGGGTCTTCATTATTTACTAATGAAACCGGTGCATGCGCTACCAGCTGTGCTCCATCAACGATAATATAAGCATCATACTGATGCGCCAGTTTGGCAATTTCATGGTAAGGAGAAATCTCACCGGAAACATTACTTGCGCCGGTAATGGCCACGTAGTTTACTTTTCTGTTAGAGCTTGCGAGCTGCTCTTCTATTTGAGCTAAATCAAAGCCTATATAGTCTCCTTTTTCATCAAACCCTGAAATATACATTACTTTTTCATGGTTCACACGATGGGGAAGATCATTAGAATGGTGCTCCATAGAAGAGATCATAACGGTATCTTTCTCAGGTCTCAGTTTACTTAATCCCAGCGCGAGTCTATTTAATGGAAAGGTAACCCCATTTCCGAGGAATACAACACCATAAGTATCATCCGCTCCTAAGAAATCCTTGATTGTATTTTCTGCCCACACAATAAGCTCAGTAGTAAATTTAGCAGCTGCATGTACTTTGGTGTGTGCATTAGCATAATAGTTTAAATATTCCTGAGAGATTTCCTGAGACAACCTTAAAGCCAGATTACTTGCGGCCGAATCTAAATAGATGCGTTCCGTTTTTTCCTGATCCGATGTTTTAATGTACAGATCTGTTCCTATAAATAGCTTTTTATAATTCATAAAAGAAGTTTTGTAAAAAAATTAATGACGTTTTTAGATGTAAATATTTGAGGGTGGATATTTTTATTATCCTACTTCTTTTACAGGTTTATGACCAATCTTTCTTGTATGCATCTTCTTCATCACAAAAAAAACTATGACAATAGCTTTTCAGGTTATAGACTTCTGTTGCTACATATTCTCCCAATCTGACACGATCAACATAAATATCATTTGAGATATGAATAATATCTTCTGACTGATGCTTATTATAAACCAAATGCAACAGCGTGGCTAAAATCAAATTACACTTCACACTGGCTCCCTCCCTCATGACGATCGGACTTCCATCCGGGCCCGAAATAGTATATGCTGTTTTAGACTCACTTATTTCGCACTGGTCATTATTAATACATCTTACAAGTGATTGCTCATTGCTATTAAACAGGGTATATTTCTCGGGCGATACCTTATATCTCTTCCGAAATTCCAGCATCGCTCTATTTCTTACCGAGCTTTCAAAGTAAATCTCTATCTCTGAACTTTTTACATCATATTGATCCAGAATCTTCAAATAGTTTTCCGGAATTTTATAAACTTCCTTAAACTCTTTTCTAAACGAAATATCCACACCGATATCGTTAATCCATAAGTTAAATGAAACTTTATTTCCTTTATTTTTTAAATACTTAAAAGATTCAAGACCCAGTTCGAAAGAATGTATCTCGGACTCTCCTTCATGAGAAAGTTCTTCCAATCCATCTGCAATACAGTAATGTCCTGCAATAATTGATTGATTTTTCCCTTTAATCTCTCTTAATTCCTTTTCAATAACGCTAAAAGCACTTTTGGTTGAGTTCATAGCAACAATATATTATACCTTTAAAATTAAAAACGAGTAAACGCCTGCAAGTTCAGAGTATTCCAGCAGAGTGCTTTTACCATTTTGACAAAACCTCTGAACATCCGTCTTCGTATTAGGATCAGTGGCTATAAGCTTAACCTTATCACCTGCTGACGTTGTTTTTAAGATCTTTTTTAATCTTAATACCGGAATTGGACATGTTTCACCAGAAACATCTAAAATTGAAAAATCTGTTTTCATAACTTCTTAATTTCTAAGCATATCACTTTTTTGATACTTTTGAAAGTCCTATAAAAATTAATAGAATACCTGGATATATATACATACTGGGTGCCTCAGCCAGGAATAAATATGCAAAAACAATCGCAAAAACCGGCTCCAGTAGCAGAAGGTTTGATAATAATAAAGGAGGTAATTTTTTAGAGGCATAAGCAAATCCAAAAGTAGGAATCGCTGTCGAGAATATCCCCAAAGCAATGATGCTTACCATATTAGAAGCACTCAAACTCTCTAATTCAATCCCTACCTTATCAAATAATAGAATATAAAGAAATACCAAACCTCCAAAAAAACAGGTTCCTAGGGTTACACTTAAAGTATTTATCTGTTTGTTTAAAAGATTTTGCCTATTCGAGATCATCACAAAAACAGCAAATAATAATGCCCCTGTTATTGCGAATATATGTCCCAATACGGAAGACGAAGAAATATTTAACGGTGCACTCAGATGCGGATACATGATGATAGCCACTCCCAAAACAGCAACTACAGTTCCTATATACTCATTTTTTGAAATGGCATTGCCCTTAAATATTCTAAATAAAATGACAAAAAAAGGAGAGAGACTTATTAACAACGTTACTTCTCCAATAGGAGCAAGCATAAAAGCCATCGTTCCAAAAAAATAAGTCAGAAATAAAACTAAACTTAGAATAACAATTATTTTATTCGAAAATAAATCTTTGAAAACCTGTTTGGTTTTTCTTTGAAGGAATAAGACAAGAAACAAAGCAAAACAAGTTATAATGAATCTCAAAGAAATAATAAGCAATGGAGACTTCAGGGATGAAAGTCTTATAAAAACGCCTACCATACCCCAGCCCAGTATAGAAGCTAAAGCAGTTATTAAAGACGAATTTCCATTCTGGTTGGTTGCCATTGTATTAGTTTTTTAATATTTTGAGAGACCTCTAATATTCCTCGAAAATTTTTCTATAATTTGTAAATAATAAATTAAATATTCCCCTGAAGAAATTTTAAAAATTTTGACTGCAGCAATATTAAACAAAAATATCACACAAACGTGAAAAAAAATAAAAAATGTAAAATCATCATTTTTTTCCACTCAATTTCTGCAATATAAACGGAGTTGTGACGGTTAAAATTTAAAAATAAATAACTGACAATCATTATAATACAAAAACATCCTATTCATCAACAAGTATTTATTTTTCTAAATAAATTTTTCAGAAAATTGTTTAAAAACTGAAAAATATTCTTTTAATACTCTTGAAATAGATCTCCCAAAAAACACTAAAAGCAGGTGAATCTTCCCTGTAAACATGACTAAGATCAGTCAGGACCTTTGTTAATTTTCAGGGTTATTTTATTTAACGTGATAAAAATTCTCTAAAAATCCAAATATTATTATATTTGTTGGAATGGCAACAAAGGCACTTTTCAATACTGTAGTCAACTGGTTTATCCGTCAGAGAATAGATCAGATTCAGAATTTCATGGACCATCCCATTGAAACTCAGAAAGGTATACTCTTTTCCCAGCTGTTTCATGCTGAAGATACTGAATACGGCAAAGCATATGGCTTCAATTCAATTTCAAGCTACCAGGACTTTAAAAATAAGGTACCGATCGTTACTTATGAAGATTTTGAGCCTTTTATCGAAAGAGCAAGACAAGGACACAAGGATGTGAGCTGGCCCGGATACATCAAGCATTTTGCAAAGTCCTCAGGAACAACCAATGCAAAAAGCAAGTTTATCCCCATTTCCACCGAAAGTCTGGAATACTGCCATATGAAAGCAGGAAAAGACATGGTATCTATCTACGCCAACAACCACCCTGAAAATCAACTTTTTACCAATAAGAATCTCCGTTTGGGAGGCAGCTCCGAGCTCCATGCAGATTTCAATACCAAATTCGGGGATCTTTCCGCTATATTAATTGACAACCTCCCTTTTTGGGTAGAAATCACCACAACACCAAGCAAAAAGGTTTCCCTTATGTCTGAGTGGGAAAGCAAGCTTAAAGCCATCACTTCAGAAGTAAAGAATGAAGACGTGGGAAGTATTCTTGGTGTACCCAGCTGGATGATGGTTCTTCTTCAGAGGGTCTTAAAAGAAACAGACAGCGGAAGTATTTCTGAGCTGTGGCCTAATTTAGAGGTGTTTTTTCACGGTGGTATCAGCTTCAAACCCTACAAGGACCAATACAGGCAAATCATCGGGAAAAAGATCAACTACTACGAAATTTACAATGCTTCTGAAGGCTTCTTTGGAATCCAGGACAGATCGGACAGCGACGAAATGCTGCTGATGCTGGATTATGGTATTTTTTACGAATTCATTCCGATGGACCAGTTTCATTTTTCCAATCCGAAAGTAGTCAGTCTGGAAGATGTTGAAGTCGGAAAAAACTATGCGATGGTGATCACCACCAACGGTGGACTGTGGAGATATCTGATTGGTGATACCGTAGTATTCACGTCTACCAATCCTTTCAGAATAAAAATAACGGGAAGAACCAAGCATTATATCAATGCCTTCGGGGAAGAGCTTATGATTACCAATGTAGAATCTGCCCTTTCAAAGGCTTGCGAAGTGACCGGAGCAAGCATTACAGACTTCACCGGTGCTCCTGTTTTCATGAAAGAGAATGAAGGCGGTGCCCATGAATGGATCTTCGAATTCAGTCACCATCCGGATGATCTGGAACGTTTTACCGATGCATTCGATCATCATTTAAAAACGATCAATTCGGATTATGAAGCCAAAAGATATAACAATCTGACCCTGAAAAGACCGATTGTTCACATCGCAAAACCCGATCTTTTCTACCAATGGCTGGAATCCAAAGGAAAGCTCGGCGGCCAGAATAAAGTCCCGAGACTGAGCAACGACCGGGAATATATAGATCCTCTACTGGAACTTAACAAGTAGTGTGAGTAGAAAGGAAGCTTGATGATGGAAGAAGGAAGTTGTAGAGATCCAAAAACCAATATTGGGATACTTACTTAAAATGAAAGACAAATTCCTCCTAATCCCTAATCCCTAATCCCTAAAAAACACCACATAAAAAAACGCAGCCAAAAATTGACTGCGTTTTCTGTATTTTAGTAGTTTACTATTTCTTTAAGTCTTCCTTCAATTTTTTCGCACCCTCCTCTACTTTGGCAGCTCCCTTTGCAGCGGCGTCTTTTACATCCTGTCCAACTTCTTTCGCTCCTGCTTTGATGTCTTTTCCTGCCTTATTAAGGTCTTCCTTCGTTTTCTGGGTGGCTTCGTCTATTTTGTTTCCTGCTGCATCTACTTTAGCTTTTACATCTTCCTTCGCCTTATCTATTTTAGCGGTATCCACGTGAGGAGATGTTTCAGAAACGGTAGTTGTAGTCGTGGTTACAGATCCGTCAGCTCCTTCAACCTGTTCTGTTTTAGTTGTAGATTTAGTGCATGATACAGCAAATACTGCGATGGCAGCTGCTGCTAAGGTTTGTTTTTTCATATTTTATATTTTTTTAAAAGGTTTTTAATCTGGTGTGAATTTTATTCTGTCTTTACTCCATTGGTGGGTGGAGTTTCTGATGTTTTTTGTTTCTTCTCTGCTTCCGTCTTCTTCTTTTCTTCTTCCAGCTTCTTTTTGTTCTCTTTTTCAAGCTCTTCTTTCAGCTTTTGCTCTTCCTTCTGAAGTTTTTCAGCCTGCTTTATAGAATCCTGATATTTCTGTGATGACATTCTGATCTGTCGGACGATATCTACCGATGTAGCACCTGCTGAAAATGAATCCACAGCAGCGGTATCATAATGGATTTTTACCTGCTCATCTGCCGCAAAACCTGGTGTTTCCTTCTTTGAACAGGCAGACAGCAAAAGCAGTATTACAAAAACCGCAGAGAGTAAATTTTTCATGGAACTAATTTAGCAGAAATTCTGCAATTACAGGATAGTGGTCCGATAATTTTACAGAGTGGTCTACTTTATAGCTTAAAGGAACGATAGACTTTGAAGTAAAGATATAGTCGATTCTAAGAGGTACCTTATAATCATGAAAACTGGTTGACGCTCCGTTTCCTACCGTAAGGAAGGCATCCTGAAGGTCTTTCCCCAGATTATAATATTCATAAGAATTGGGCACCGAGTTAAAGTCCCCCGCCAGAATCACCGGATAAGGTGAAAAATCAATTACTTTACGGATCTTTCTGATCTGGTCTTCATGGGCTTTAAAAGTAGGTGTCATATGGGAAATAAGGTTCGCAATTTTGCCTCCCTGTTTTGCAAAACCTTCAAATTTAAGCATTGATTTATGAAGTCTGAAAGGCTCCAGATATACATTAACCACTCTTATGATCTGCCCGTTGATATCTACGTCGGCATAGAATGAGTTTCCTCTTGCGCTTTCTTCAATCAGCTTTTCCTGTCTTACAATTTTATGCTTGGTCTTCAGAATCACGGAAGGGTATTTTACCATATCCTTTCTGATAGCCCTGTTGGTATCTTTTTCCTGAACCAGAATAATATCTGCATCCTGATCTGTGATGTATTTTTTTACTTTATCCCAGCCGAAATCACCATATTTTACATTGAACGTAATCACTTTGATATCTCTGATGGATTTAAAACTTTCTGTTTTTGGCGAAAAATTGACCCATCGTCTTACCGGATTGTAAAATAGAAATGTTCCCAATAAAAAGGCAATGGATATTTTCTTGCGTTTAACAATCCAAACCAGTGTAAGAAGGACATATACGATAATCAGATAGGGGAAACCAAGGGAAAGTAGGTTTAAAGAGCCTAAAAAATTAGGGGGAATCCATGCGTTGCCCAACGTGCATAAGAGCAACACGGCAACAACAATATGAATAAATAGTAATAACTGGCTCGGCTTCATGAAATAAACGGACTAGGGTACGCTTCTCTTCATCAAAAATCCTACCAAGCACTAAAGCTTTAACTAATTTTATGATTATTAATGTTTTAGTGAAAATGTTCCGATCACCGGATAATGATCTGAAAGCTTTACAGTTCGGTCTACTTTATAAGTCACCGGACGTATGGTTCTTGAGCTGAAAATGTAATCAATCCTGATCGGAAATTTGTAGTCATGGAAGCTGGTTGCGCTCCCTTTTCCTGCTTTTACAAAGGCGTCTTCAAGACCATCGGACAAGTGATAATATTCGTAGGAATTCGGAACAGAATTAAAGTCGCCGGCAAGAATAACGGGGTAAGGTGATGTTTCAATACTTTCCTGAATAATATCAACCTGATCCTGATGTTTTTTAAAAACTGGAATCAGTCTTTTAACGATATTTTTCATCTTCCTTTCATCCTCTTCTTTGAGACCATCCATTTTGATCATCCCTTTTTCAAATTTAAAAGGTTCAAGGTAGATATTGATAAACCGGTATATTTTTCCTTTAATTTCAATATCCGTTTGGGAAGCATAAGCATTATTGCTTTCAAAATCACTTTTGATCAGTTCCTTAGAGTCTATAATTTTATATTTTGAAAAGACTTTCAGTACTCCATTCTCACCACTACCCTCCATTCCTCTGACCGAAATTTTACTTCCCGATTCCTGCAGCATAACCACATCGGCACCAGCACTGTTCAGGTATTCATTAACTGCATCTTTACCCAGCAAACCGGCTTTCACATTAAAAGAAATTACTTTCAGGTCTGCCGTTTCTTTTTTATCTGAGGTGAAATTAATCCATCTCTGTACAGGAACCATAAAGAGAAGTCCAGCCAGCATAAATGCAAAGGTTCTTTTTTTCCAGCAGAAAAGCCAGAAAACAGTGAATACTGCGTATATCATAATCAGCACAGGAAACCCTAAAGAAAGCAGATTGAACCACGGAAATATTTTAGGCGGAACATATGCATTCAACAAAGTACCCAACAGCAGGAATAATACGCCCACGTGCAGGATTAATATTATAAGACGGAAAACTTTCACAGAATTTTTCTAATTAAACCTATACAGGTGTTTTTTCCATATCCTTGCAAGAATCCAACCAACCAGGGCGCCTCCAACGTGTGCCAAGTGTGCGATACCTCCCCCGTTTCCGGAAACACCAAGGTATATAGAAACTACGATAACAAGAGGCATCAGATATTTAACTTTGATCGGAATCGGGATAAACATCATCATGATTTTTGAGTCGGGATAAAGAGTTGCGAAGGCAGCTACCACTCCAAAAATAGCTCCGGAAGCACCTACCATGGGTGTGGCCACAATCGCTTTAAAGCTTTCCACCAGTTCTTTCTGCTTAAGAACCGATGCTGCATCTCCACTAAATCCTACACTTGCTCCGGATAAATAAGCATTTACGTTGAATCCAAGCTGCTGCAATTCACTTGTTAGCTGCTGAGCTTCAACAAAATTCCATAGGTTAAAAAGGAAAAAAGCTCCAAGTCCACTTAAAAAATAGAGGATCAAATATTTTTTTTCTCCCAGCGTCTGCTCCAGAATAGGCCCGAAACTGTATAGTGTCAGCATATTAAACAAAATATGCATAATACTTCCATGCATAAACATATGCGTAATAATCTGCCATGAATGGAAAAACGGAGAAAAAGGATAAAACCCGGCAAGATAACCGATGACCTGATTTCCGAGAAAATACGTACCAACAAATACGATCACATTGATAATGATTATATTCCTTGTGATGGGCGGTATATTGTTAAACATTTTTTAAAATTTGTTTTTAAAATCATTAAACGGAACTTCATAAAAACATCTTTTGCCATCCGGTAAAAATTCCGGAAAGCCTAAAGCTGTAAAGTCTTTGATGACCTGTTCCGCATCTTTCTTATAAATAAAATCGAACCTTGACTTCGAATGCATTTTATTCCACTGGTTGAGATAAAACTGCATAAATTCCTCTTCAGTCTTATATTCCAGGATCTCAAAAAGATTCTCCAGGAACTTCATCGCCTGGGTTTCTTTCAGCCCTTCGGGAAGTGCATCTATTCTCAGCACGCTTTCATGTGCAATTTTCATGTCAAACCCGAGTTCCGGAAGAAATTTCTTGAAAGAATTGTATTTACTCTTCTCAATTTCGTTCATATGGTACTCCAGAGAAAACAGCAAAGCATGGCTGTTAGGGTTCACATTGATATTGTTTTTCCTTGATGTTTTATTGTTTTCGGAAACGACCAGTCTGTGCATTCTTCCAAGATCCAGCATCAGGGTGACATCTCCTTTGTTGAACAACCAGTAGCCGTTCGGCAACCTCATCAGGTCTTCATCGAAATCTTCGTCTTCAAATAAATTGATCTTCGAAGGTTCTGCCGTCATATTCTGATGGTACATTTCCGTAAGGTTCTGGATCTCTTCCGGACGTACATTTCTCTCTTCAATAAACGGATTATAGTCTTTGTCTACGATAATTTCCGGCATCTTGATCATACCCCCACCGCTGTTTCCTTTGCTTGGAAAAGGCTTATTCATCATTGCATCCATTTCCGGATCTTTATCAAAATCCAGGCTTGGAGAAACGTTATAAATTCCCAGAGATCTTTTGATGGTAGAACGAAGCAGGGCAAAAATAAGGTGCTCGTCTTCAAATTTCACCTCTGTTTTCTGAGGATGGATATTCACATCGATCTTTTCCGGATCCATTTCCAGATACAGGAAAAATGTAGGAACATATCCCGGTAGCAGCAATCCTTCAAAAGCTTCCTGAACCGCCTTATTGAAATATGGGCTTCTGAAATATCTTCCGTTCACGAAAAGGAACTGCTCCCCTCTCGATTTTTTAGCGCCTTCAGGTTTGGCAACAAATCCATGAAGTTTACACCAGATAATATCTTCTTTGATAGGAATCAGCTGTGGTTGCAATTTACGTCCGAAAACATCTACAATACGCTGCATCTGACTTCCTTTCCGCAGTCTGAAAACCGCTTCATCGTCGTGAAAAAGGGAAAACTCCAGATTTTCATGAGCCAGAGCAACACGCTGGAATTCATCGATGACATGTCTGAATTCAACATTATTATTTTTAAGGAATTTTCTTCTGGCGGGAACGTTATAAAACAGGTTTTTCACCAGAAAATTAGATCCGTCTGCCGTCTGTATCGGGTCCTGAAACTGAAATACCCCTCCTTCAATGTAGATATTGGTTCCAATCTTCGCATCATTCTGCTTCGTTCTCAGTTCAACCTGGGAAACCGCAGCGATAGAAGCCAGTGCCTCACCTCTAAATCCTTTGGTAGAGATCTTAAAGATATCTTCCGTTCCTTTGATTTTTGACGTAGCATGTCTTTCAAACGCCATCCTGGCATCAGTCTCAGACATTCCTTTACCGTCGTCCACCACCTGGATCAGGTTTTTTCCGGCATCCCTGATAATCAATTCTATCTTGGACGCTTCCGCATCAATAGCATTTTCCAAAAGTTCTTTCACAATGGATGCAGGTCTCTGCACCACTTCTCCTGCCGCAATTTGGTTAGCTACATGATCCGGTAAAAGCTGAATAATATCTGACATAAAACGTTTAATCAACTTACAAAAATAGTCAATGGAAACGGGAATTAAAACAATAAAACCGTGAATTAAAATTTAATTATCAACATTTTAATCACAATTTGCCATCCGGTTCTGTTTTTATCCCTGATGGAGGAAAAAAACATTGAAAGGAGGATGTCCTTTTTTTAACGCAAAGTTTAATGATGAATTGCTCTAATTTTAAGTTGAACAAAGAGATGTGGCTTCGCCACTGACTAAGCGACAGTTTTATATGTACGCTTCATCGAATCAATTTTTGATTGATTCATCTTTTGAAGACTTAGAAATAAAACGCTTTAATATCAACCTTTGCGTTCAACAAGAAAATAACGTTCTTTCAACTGAAGAAGAACACCCCTTCTCTACCATCGAAAAGGGGTGTTTCACAGCTAGTTTACACAAAAATAATACTGATATTTACTTTATTTCTTTACGGCTTATTCATCAAAAACAAGCGTTCTTTTTTCTTTTCTTTTTGGGATTCCGTGTACTTTATCGTACAGGGAAGCTAATATATTCGGTTTCTTATAAATCCTGCTGTAGCGGTATCTGGTATTAAAGTGTCTGATATGAATTTTGTAGGCATCATACCCGATGACAATCAAAAGACACAGACTGATCACATAAAATACCCTGAATTCAAGATAATAGTACGTCAATCCTGAGAACACTGCTCCTAAAACATAGGCTGCCATAATACTCGTCAGCAGTTTTGCTCTTGCAATCAGTTCTCCGCTCTTTCTATATTTCTTTTTTGTAAACATGGAAAGCAGGATTCCAAGGTCAGTGGTGGTACCCGTCAGGTGAGTTGTTTTCACTGAGAAGTTAGAGATACTCGCGGTAAGCCCGTTCTGAAGCCCGGTTGCAAAAAGCATCAGCGCTACCAGATATTCCGTTTCTTCGAGTGTTTTCTGGTAATAAAACTGTCCGTATATTCCTACAAATAATAAGCATATGATCTCCAGTACAATCGGCATAGAGTGTGCAAAATATTTACTCTTTTTATTGAAGTTGATGACGATGAAGTTAGACACAAAGCTTCCGAAGAAGAACAGGAAGATCCATGCTCCTACCACAGCCACCTGCGACCAGTTTCCTTTACTTATTTCCGCCGCCAATATGGCGTAGTGTCCTGTTACGTTGGAGGTAAAAGAGAGAAAAATTAACAGAGACGCAATATTTATAGTACCTGCAGTAAATGCAGTCAGCGTCCCCAATCTGATATTGTCTCCCAATGTTCGGCTGTTACTATAATTTCTTAACATTTTTATTCTTTTTTATGGTGTTGATGAATTTTTTAGACCTCTACAAAGATCTCCGCCAGTCTTCCTCTTTCCGGAAGTCTCTCAGGCATTTCCACTTTGATTTCCTGAACCTGCAGATCTTTGCATTTTTTGATATAAGGAGCTATGTCAAATTTTCCTTTGCCCTTACTTTTAATAGACGGAGAATAGTAAGCTTCCTCTATATTTTCTACTTTCACGTAATTATTGAAGGTTCTCTGAAAGCTTCCCGTGAAAATATCGCAGATGATCTTATTGACCAGGTGAGGATATTTGTTTCTGATGATTCCGTAAGCATCACAAAACTCCTGTGGTCTGATCTTATTAAAAATGGTGCTTTTGGTATTGAAAAGAAGATCTCTGATAGAATCTCCGGCTTCATATCCTGAAACCAAAAGAACATTATATTGATTCTGATCTTCCGATGCTTCTTTCTCTTTCAGTACTTTTTTTAATATGTTCAGTGATTCAAGAGAGAAATCCGTGGCGATTAAAATTGTTTTGGTCATATCTTTTAGATTTAGGTTTGTTGTCATATTTTGATGATACAAAACTAAAGCGGCAAGATTAGAAGCCCTTTGGAATGGAATTAAAATGTGATTAAAGAGATTAAAATGAGATTAGAATATTGTTAATGGCTGTTAACATAAAGGGAAATAAGTGAAGACCTCAGATGTCAGATTTCAGACATGAGACTTTAAGGATAAGGAGGAGATTAAGAATGTAAAAAGTTATAAGAAACAAGAGCCAAGAATCAAGATATAAGACTTCAGATATTAAATATGAACTCAATAACCAGCAACCGGTAACTAGCAACCAGCACTACTCTCAAACCCTCTGACCCGAAACCCATATCTGAACCTAAGTCTCAGCCTTAACTCTCGGGCCTCGTACTGTAGAAATTAGGAAAACGCATCTGTACAGTGGTTCCCTGGTTTTCGTGAGAACTAACGATCAGTTCGCCGTGGTGCATCCGTACAATGTTTCTTGCCAGTGGAAGTCCGATTCCGTAGCCTTCGTAGTTTTTGGTATTGGAAGCTCTGAAGAATGGATCGTAAATTTTGTTCATCTCCACCTCAGGAATTCCGATCCCGAAATCCTTTACAATGATGTAGACATCGGTATCTGTGGCGCCCAGTGAAACTTTTACCTGCTGAAAATTAGAATATTTGCAACCGTTGTTAATGATATTGGCTACGGCAAGATGCAGCAGCTGCTCGTTACCCTGAACTTTTAATTTTTTAGGATTGTCAGGAAGCATACTGATATCCAGGTAGATATTATTTCTTGAATCAATCTTTCTGAGTGTTTCGATCACGTCCCAAAGCAGCTGATCGATCCTTACTTTGTCCATTTTCTGGATCTTCCCGTCGAAACCGGTTTGAGCGATCATCAGTAAGGCTTTGATCTTTTTATCCAGCTTTTCAGCTTCGTCAAGAATAATTTCTAAGGTATCTTTATATTCATCTGCCGTTCTGTTGATCGAAAGAGCCACATCCGCTTCGCCCATAATTGAGGTCAGGGGCGTTCTCAGTTCATGAGATACATTTCCGATCAGGTGATTCTGGGTTTCAAATGAAGTTTCGATACGGTTCAGCATTCCGTTGAAGGTATCTACCAGCTCATTCAGTTCTTTATTGTCAGGCTGCGCCTCCAGTCTCAGGTGAAGATTCTCGGAGCTGATCTCTTTCACTTTTCCGGTAATCTTTAATATCGGTCTGAATAGAGTTTTAGACAGATAAAAAGAAAAGATCATGCTGAAGAACAGGGAAAGTACAATACAGGTTATCAATGTTCTTTTTAAAAACCCCAGATAATAGATCACATAATGATTCTTAGCAGAAGCGATCGCTATATATTCTTTATCATCATATTTAAAGGTCTGCCCGATATAATAAAATTCTTTATCATTATAATTGGACTCCCCTTTTCTGACAATACTTTTGAAAAAATAATCCGGAATATGGACTTCCTGTGAGATCTTTTTGAAATTGGAATCTGCAGGAACCGCAAAAACATAATCCCTTTCCATCGGAAGCTCCTCATCGTTCAGGCTATTGAGGATATAGTTTTCGGGAAGATCCAGATGGTCTTTGCTTTTTTCAATCTGAACAATCGTCGTTGTACGGATCTTAAGCAGCTCATAAAACCTCTGATGTGAAAAGTTGACAATCGAAAAATAAACCAACCCACTGAAAAGCAGAATGATGGCAGTAAATACCAGCATTAAAAGCACCATTGTTTTGGTCTGATTTGTGACAACTTTATTAAACATCCATTAAGATTTTTTCATTACATAACCCATTCCTATCACTGTGTGAATCAATTTATTATCATCGTGACTGTCCAGTTTTTTTCTTAAATAATTTACGTAAACATCTACTACATTGGTTCCCAGCTCATAGTTCACGCCCCAAACCGCATCCAGGATTTCAGCTCTGGAAATTACTTTTTCAGGATTATTCAGGAAATACAGTAAGAGTTTATATTCAGTGGAAGTCAGTGAGATTTCATCTCCGGCGCGCGTCACTTTTTTCGTATAATCATTCACCATCAGGTCTGAAAACTGAAACACATGTTCATTGTCCGGTTCTGGCTCGGCAATTTCCTGAGGACTTACCCCATTACTTCTTCTCAATAGAGATTTTACCCTCGCCACGAGTTCAATGAATTTAAAAGGTTTTACCAGATAATCATCCCCTCCGCTTTCCAGGCCAAGAACAATATTTTCAGAAGTTCCCAGTGCGGTCAAAAACAAAATCGGAACATGCTGATTGGTTTTCCTGATCTCTTTGCAGACATCCAGACCATTCATTTCCGGCAGCATAATATCCAGAACCACCAGATCGAAATCATTGGCTTGCACCAGCTGTACACCGGTACGGCCATCAAAGGCTACGGAAACTTCGTACCCGCTTTCCTGAAGTCCTTTCTTTATAAAAGAGACAACGCTGGTTTCGTCTTCAATGAGGATAATCTTTTTCATTCAAATAAGGAATTTCACAAAAATAGGGAAAAATTTCAATAACAATTTTCAGTGAATTGATCCGGGAGTTGGCCAAAGCTATATAGAATAATATTAACTTTGCTTTTCGTCTCCCCAATGAAGGAACTTAATTTAGGTTAAATTGCAAACACTATGAATGATTTTTTAATAGGTATCGGTAAAAGATTGAAGGATATCAGAAAAAAGAATAATTTAACCATCAATGAATTGGCTTCCAAAGCCAATGTAAGCAACGGCCTTGTGTCCAGAATCGAGAACGGAAGAACCATTCCCTCACTTCCTGTCCTATTGGATATGATACAGTCTCTGGAGATCGATGCCAGTTATTTCTTTGAAGGCGTAGAAAAAAAATCCAGCGCTAAATTCATTTATCTTCCCAAAGACAGCCAACAGGTTATCGAAAAAGAAGTGGAAGCTGAAGGATTCAAATATATGCACATCTTCAGCAAAAGCCTGCACTCTTTAGGTTTTGAAGCGGTATTACTGACCATTGAGCCGAATTCCAAAAGGGAAAAGGTGATCACCGATGCCTGGGAATTTAAATATATCCTGAAAGGCGAAGTAAAATATATCATCGATAATGAAGAAATCATCTTAAAAGAAGGCGACTCTCTTTATTTTAACGGAAAATTTCCACACGTTCCAGTAAGCATCAGCAATGAAAGCTGTATTATGCTTGTTCTTTACTTTTATACAGCATAGTACTGAATATTTTAAAACGCAAAGTTTTACATTTAAGGACGCCTTATTTTCAACAATAACGGTCAGGGAAACTGGACCTTCTAAGGTTCTTGCGGTCCTGTTAACCATGTCAATGTTTTGAACCTTGACATGGTTAAATAATTTTTCTTTTTCTTATGTATTGAAGCAAAAAGTTTACTATTTGTAAACTTTCCAGTTTTTTGTTTACCCCTAAAATTAACGTTATGTTAACTGCAAGAACGTTCTCTGTCCAAAACCCTCATTTAAGAAATGCTCCGCTAATTAAAACAAAACGCTCTATAATAAAGGGGTTTAAGCACTATTTATTATTTTATTTTTGATTTTCCCAAAGCGGAATAAAGTAAAATACAAGTAACAAATTGCCCTGATTTGTTAAATAATACTTAATACAAAATATTTATATATATTAAAATTATTAGCTTGATTTGCATTGAAAATTTAATATATGTAAAAATGAGGACCCAATTAGAGAAATTACTTACCCTTGCTTTTGTCTGTTTGATCTTTTTTGTGTCAGCGCAGAAGCAGTTAATTATAGGAACTGTTTTTGATGACAGCCAACCCCTTCCCGGCGCGTCGGTCAAAATAAAAGGTTTATCAAAAAATACCGCTACAGATATTGATGGAAAATTCACGGTGAATGATATCAAAGAAGGTCAGTATAATTTACAGATAAGCTATATCGGTTACGAGACAGCAGACATCAATGTAGATGTGAAACCCGGAGAAACTGTAGACTTAGGTTCTATAAAATTATCCCAACAGAGAAAAAACATCGACGAAGTTGTGGTGACCGGAACTCTGAAAAATACAGAAGCCAGAGCTCTAAACCTTCAGAAAAACGCGGTGAATATTACCAACGTTATCGCTTCAGACGGAATCGGAAAACTTCCGGACAGAAATGCGGCAGAAACCGTTCAGAGGGTTCAGGGCGTTTCCATCGAGAGAGATCAGGGTGAAGGAAGATTTGTTTCCCTAAGAGGGCTTCCGCCGTTTTGGGCATCAACCACCATCAACGGTAACAGGTTGCCTACTGCAGAGGAAGAAACCACTTCCAGAGCAACAGCATTTGACTTTTTCCCTACCGAACTGATCTCCTATGTCCATGTGAATAAGTCGTTTACCCCAGATATGGAGGCAGACGGAATCGGAGGTGGTGTCAACTTTATTACAAAGACTCCTCCAATGAAAACGGAGTTCAAAGCTACGCTGGGAAGCGGCTACAATGCGAAAGCTGACAAAGGTGTTTACAATCTTGGACTTCTTTACGGAGGCCGAACAAAAGATAAAAAATTCGGATACCTTTTCAATATAGCGCACTTTATCAGAAACTGGTCTACCGATAATTTTGAAGCGAGAAGAAGTGGTGACGAAGGTGTTTTCCGAATGGAGCTCCGCGATTACAACGGAGTAAGAAAAACAACGGGTGTGAATGCAGCCTTTGAATACGTCCTTTCTCCAAAAAACACATTCTATGTAAAAGGAATGTACGGAACACTTTCCGATGATGAAACGCATTACAAGCACAGAATCAGATTTGATAAATTCAGCTCTGCGAATAATACCGCAAGAGTGGAACTTCAGAATATCCACAACTTACTGATCACGGAGCTTACTTCTGTATCCTTAGGTGGAATTCATACTTTAAATAAAGGAAAAATCGATTGGGATCTATCTTATTATGACAACCGTTTTAAGTACGGAAACATTCCTGACAAGCAGAACAATTCCTATTATGTCATTAAATATACGCAGTCCGGAGTAGGCATTAACCCTGATTATATTTCCAACCACGGAAGCGGGCCGAGAGCTTACTGGAAAGCAGATGGAGGAAAGTTAGACTATAAAAATCCTGATGCTTTATTTGGTTTTTACAGTGATCCGGGCTTTAAAATGGATGCTTCGCAGATGAGATTTACAGACCTTGAATTCTACAAAGTTTTTGTTGAGGAAAAAGATAAAATCGTTGCTGCATTCAATCATGAGATCAATGCATCGGATAAGCTGACTTTAAAATACGGATTCAAATACAGAGACAAAGAAAGAAATGCCAGATTCTCCGATATTTTCTATAACTGGAACGGCGGAACAGCTCCTCTTCTCTCTGATTATGCTCCCTATATCACCACACAGCCGAACGGACCTAAATATTTAAGTGAAATGAATGCCCATTTCGGGAACACTTTCGGACCGGTCCTTTCTACCACAGGTATGGATCAATTCTGGATTCAGAACCAGGGAAATCTGAAAATCAATCCTACCGATTCTGAAGCGTTGGAATACAATAAAGCCTTAGGAAGAAACTTTGATGTTTTTGAAAAGCATGCTGATGCTTACGGAATGGGAACGTATAAACTAAGTGACAAGATAACGATTTTAGGAGGAATCAGATTATCCAATACCAATACAAGAGTAAAAGGATACAATATGGTTGAAGATGTTCTGACACCCGTTGAGCACACCAAAAAATATCTGGCAGTTCTTCCGATGCTTCACGTTAAATATGCTTTGAACGATAAAACCAATCTTCGCTTTGCAGCAACGAGAACTTTTTCAAGACCGAACTTCGGGGATATCACACCGGGCGGAACATACAGCGAAGCAGACAATGAGTTCAAAGGCGGAAATCCGAACCTTAACCCAACGTATTCACTGAATTTCGACCTGATGGGAGAATATTATTTCTCCAATGTCGGGATCGTAAGCGGAGGTGTTTTCTATAAATCCATCACAGACCCTATTTTCCAGGATTCTTTCATCGGAAACTACAATGGAATGACAGGCGTACAGTTTACCGCACCCAATAACGGAAACGCAGCATGGCTTGGAGGTCTTGAACTTGGAATCAACAGAAGATTCGACTTTTTACCGGGATTTCTTCAGTATTTCGGAACCCAGCTGAATGCAACGTTCATGACTTCGGAAATGGAAAAACCAAGCGGAAGAAAGGTAGCCCTTCCTTATCAGGCCAAGCAATTGTATAACGTTCAGGTATTCTTTGAGAAAAAGGGATTCAATGCAAGACTGGCTTATAATTACAAAGGAAAATACGCCGTGGAATATGCGGAAGACGATATCAATGATTCCTATTATGGGAAATACAGCAGCTTAGATTTCGGAGGATCATACCAGTTCACAAAACACCTGATGCTCTATGCAGATGTGAACAACATCCTGAATAAGCCGTTGATCTATCATTTCGGAAAAAATGAAGACCGTCCAGAACAGGTAGAATATTACGGAGTACGATGTAACCTTGGAATAAAACTGAACTTCTAAACCATCATCAATGGCACAAAGTATCCATAAAAAAACATTAGTAACACTGAAGGCCGCCCTGGCTGCTTTCGGTGTTTACTTCTGCATGTACGGCTTCAGAAAACCTTTTACAGTAGCTTCATTTGAAGGACTCGCCTATTTCGGGGTTGATTATAAAATCCTGATCATCATTGCTCAGGCGGTGGGGTATTTCATTTCGAAATTCATCGGGATCAAATTTATTTCAGAGCTGAAACCTGAAAAAAGGATCGTCTATTTACTGGCATTCATTGGAATGGCTGAGCTTGCCTTACTGGGATTTGCAGCCGTTCCCGCTCCTTACAATATCGTCTTCATGTTTATCAATGGGATTCCGTTGGGAATGATCTGGGGAATCGTGTTTTCTTATATTGAAGGCCGGAAAACCACTGAAATCATCGGACTTTTCCTGTGTACAAGCTTTGTAGTTTCTTCAGGATTTACAAAATCGGTCGGGAAGTCTATCATGGATACTTTCCCTGTTTCAGAATTCTGGATGCCGTTCTGCACCGGATTGGCTTTCGTTATTCCCTTGATTATTTTCGCTCTTCTTTTGGAGAGAATTCCAAAACCCACGGAAGAGGATATTCTTCTTAAAAACAAAAGACAGCCTTTGGTCCGTGTAGAAAGAAAGGAGCTGATCCGCAGGTTTTTTATTCCGATTGTGTGTGTCATTTTCCTGTATGTCTGTTTAACGGTTTTAAGGGATTTCAGGGATAATTTCAACCGAGAGATCTGGGATGGTCTGCATTTTAGTTTTGACAGTTCTATTTTTACCCTCACGGAAATTCCGATTGCCATCATGGTGCTTGTTATCTTAAGCTTTATGGTGAAAGTGAAAAACAATAAAAAAGCGTTTGCCTATTACCATTACATCCTTTTTGGAGGGATTCTGACGGTAGGATTATCAACCTATTTATTTCAGAGTGGTTTATTATCCCCTTTTCTGTGGATGGTGATTTCAGGTTTTGGCATGTACATCTGCTATATTCCTTTCAACGGAATTTATTTTGACAGGATGATTGCCGCTTTTGATATCAAAGGAAATGTAGGATTCCTGATCTACACGGTAGACTCTTTCGGATATCTTGGAAGTGTACTGATCCTGCTGTATAAGAACTTCGGTTCTGCGCAGACTTCGTGGCTTAATTTTTATATTCATTTGAATTATATCATTACAGCCGCCGTTCTTATTCTTTCGGTCACTGCTTTTTTAGCTTTCAAAAAAAAGGCAAAACCGAATTCAAACTCTAATCAATTCATCAATTTCGATCCGTCGAAGTTTTATAAATTAAAATAACAATGACAGCAAAATTTGATTTAATCGTTGTGGGAGGGGGTATTCTGGGAACATTCCACGCTTATCATGCTCTAAAAAGAGGTCTTAAGGTCGCTTTACTGGAAAGGAATTCTGTTCCTCAGGGCGCAACGGTGAGAAATTTCGGCCAGGTAGTGCCCTCCGGAATGGATCTTACATGGCAGAATTACGGAAGAGAAAGTCTGGCCATCTATAACGAACTTCATGCCCAGGCAGATCTTACCATAAGAAAAAACGGTTCCGTATATATCGCTTCAAATGATGAGGAAATTCAGCTGATTGAAGAACTGTATGAAATCAACAGGAATAATGATTACGAATCCGTTCTGTTATCTAAAAACGACTGCATCAAGAAATTCGATGGTCTGCGTTCGGATTACTGCAAAGGAGGACTTTTTTTCCCCCAGGAACTTTCGGTAGATTCTGCCGATATGATTGTCAAGCTCCACAAACTGTTGCAGGAAAAACTGGGACTTCAGATCTTTTCCAATACCACGATTATTGAAACGGGTGAAAACGGACAGAACTGTTCCGCCATAAGTGCAGACGGAGCAGAATTCACTGCTTCGAAGATCATTATCTGCGGCGGTCATGAATTCAAGACCTTATATCCTAAAGTATTCGATGATAGCGATTTGGAGGTGAGCAAGCTGCAGATGCTGCAGACAAAACCACAGGGCATTTATTCGCTTCCGGGAAATATTCTGACGGGGCTTTCGATCAGAAGATATGAATCGTTCAGTGAATGTGCTTCTTTTGAGAAAATCAAAGCATCAGAAGATCCGAAATCTTTTGAAAAGAAGTACGGGGTTCATATTTTATTCAAACAGACGCTTGACGGATCTATTATTCTGGGTGACTCCCATGAATATGCAGATGCTAAAAATGCCGATGATCTTGGATATGATCTGAATATGGAAATCGATGAATTCATGATTCACGAAGCCAAAAAAATTATAGACCTTCCTACCTATGAAATTCAGAGGAGATGGTTCGGGATCTATTCCCAGTGCAAGACAAAAGATATTTTTGAACACAATCCTTCCCCGAATATCTACATCATAACAGGAATCGGAGGAAAAGGAATGACGGGAAGCGGTGGCTTTTCAAAATTTAATATAGATAAAATTTACGCATAAATTTCAATGAAAAATATAGAATTACTGGTTCTGGATATGGCCGGAACAACAATTAACGAAGACAATGTAGTGTACAAAACTTTAACGCAGGCTGTGAACAATCATGGCTATCATGTGACTTTAGAAAAGGTGCTTTCAAGCTGCGCAGGAATGGAAAAGCTGGAAGCCATTTCGAGCTTATTGAAGGAAATCAAAGGCAATGTAGAAGATGCTCCCGTTATTTTCCAAAACTTTTCAGAACAGTTAAAGGAAGCTTACCAGAAACTGGAAGTGAAGCCTATCAATGGTACGGAAAACTTTCTTTTAAAAATGAAAGCTCAGCATAAGAAAGTGGTACTCAATACCGGTTACAGTTCCGAGATTGCCCATCAGCTTTTGGATAAATTACAATGGAAAGAAAATGTTCATTTTGATGCGCTGATCACTGCTGATGATGTTTCAGAAAGCCGTCCGAGCCCTGATATGATCAACCTTGCGATGAAAAAATTCAATATCACTGAGCCGGAAAAGGTATTAAAAGCAGGTGATTCTGTGATTGATATTGAAGAAGGAAAAAATGCAGGCTGCGGACTGACCGTCGCTGTTCTTTCCGGAGCACAGAGCAGAACAGAGCTGGAAAAGGCACATCCTGATTATATTTTTAATACGATTTCTGAGGCTGAAGATATACTTTAAACTCTTCTTTCAAATCATACTTACTTTTTTCAGCCTCAATTTTTTAGACTTAAACACTAATGGCACTAATAGATTCACAAATGTTCACCAATAATTTATCGTTTCATTCGTGAAAAAAATTAGTGTCATTTGTGTTTAAAAATTTAATCATTTAGTTATCAATTTATTAACTTTAAGTTTACACTTGTTTACAAATAGTAAATTAATTTTACAATAATTAAAAATATAATTACTATTTGTAAACATTTCTTTTTCAAAACCCTTTATCCCCATGAAAACAAAACTATTCTCAATGGCCGTTCTTATGAGCTGTTTCTTTGAAGCTCAGACCAAGAAAGTTCTATTTATCGGTATTGACGGCTGCCGTGCAGACGTGATGATGTCCAGCAACATCCCGAACATCCAAAACCTTGTCAATCAATCCATTTACTCCCTTGACGGTCTCTGCGCCGCCACTACATGGAGCGGAAATGGCTGGAGCACCATGCTTACCGGTGTCTGGCACACGAAACACAATGTTCAGGACAACAATTTCACCAGCCCAAACTATGTGAACTATCCTGACTTCTTAACAAGAGCTGAAACTTATAATCCCAACTTAAGAACGATGTCCCTCGCTAATTGGGCTCCGCTTAATGACAAGATTGTAAAGACCGCTGATGTAAAAAGCAATCTTGGATCAGACCTGGCCGTAAAAAACGCAGCTGTTAATGCCATGCAGAATGATAATCCCGATATTCTTTTTGTGGATTTTGACGATGTGGACCACGCAGGACATTCTTACGGATTTGCCGGCACGGTTCCTCAGTATGTTGCCTCGATTCAGACTACGGATACTTATATCGGAGAGATTGTAAATGCTATGAAAAACAGGCCAACATACAGCAATGAAGACTGGCTGGTGGTCTTAACAACAGATCATGGGGCTATTCAAAGCTCTCACGGTGGCGGTAACCTTTCGGAGCGAAATATCTTTAATATCTATTCCAATCCTGGATTTACACCTCAGCAGATCAGTAAAACCATTCTGGAATCCAATAAAACGTTTAATCAGCTTAGCTTTCCGGCTGGTACATATGCAAAACCGGCTAATCAGACTCCGTTTAATTTCGGGGCCAATCAGGATTTCACGATTGAATTCTGGGTAAAACCGAATGCAGCCTATTCAAGTGATCCGGTGATGATCAGTAATAAAAACTGGGCGAACGGAAAAAATAAAGGTTTTGTCATCTCCGGAAGTTCGGGGCAGAATTTCAAAATGAATATCGGCGACGGAACCAACAGAATTGACATGACCGGAGGAAAAGTAGAGACAGGAAGATGGAAACATATTGCCGTAAGTTTCGACAGAGACGGGCTTGCAACGATGTATGAAGACGGCGTTCCGGTAACTTTTGCTAAAATGAATACGATTGGAAATATAGATTCCGGTCTGCCATTTACCATCAATCAGGACGGAACCAATGTATACAGTGAGAATCTTGCCGCCTCCTATAAAGATATAAGAGTCTGGAAATCTGCTCTTCCGAACGATGTGATCGTTAACTGGGCGAATCAGGATATTACCCCTTCGCATCCTTATTATGCTCAATTACTGGCAGACTGGAAATGCAGCGGAACTTCAGGAAACACGCTCACCGATTCAAGCCCTAATGCTAACAATCTTGTGGTAACAGGTTCTCCGGCCTACGCTACCGGTACTACCAATACATTTAAAATTTATGATTATACCTCAACCACGAGAGAGACTGATCATTTTCCTACCGTTCTGAACTGGATGTGTATTCCGATACAGCCGTCTTGGGGAATTGATGGAGTGAACCGTATTCCGGTATGCTCTAACGGTGCTTTGGCAGTGAAGGATACTAAAACAAAAACGGATGATTTCAGACTTTATCCAAACCCTGCTTCAGAAAGCATTAGCATCCAGTATCAGTCTGATGATAAGGAGATTAAATCAGAAATCATTGACGCCAAAGGATCCGTGATTTCAACAAAAAAATTAAAGCCTTCTAACGGTTTGTTTAACGAAACATTAAATATTCAACACCTTACGGCAGGAGTATATTTCATAAAGATAACCGGGAGCACAAAGTCGCTGACGAAGACTTTCATTAAGAAATAGGTGAAGATTGGAAGCTTGAAGCTCGAAGATGGAAGTTATCTTAGCCTAAAGCCGAAATTGCAGTGGGTTTTAATCACTTTTTATGGAAACTGTTGAGATGAATGCCTAACAGAAACTTCCATCCTCCCTCTTCCAGCTTCCTAACTCTACCGACGCATTAGATTTAATTTTTTGATATTAGAACAAGGGTATTCCTATCCGAGTTCTAATATCTTTTTTTGCTTAGTCGTTGAAAATCAGTAGCATTTGAGTGTCACAGCGGTCGTAGGCTGAACCCGAGACCGGCATATGTTTGAAGCCCAACTTTTCATACAGTTTGATCGCAGGAACCAGCACAGAATTCGTTTCCAGAAAAATACTTTCTGCTTTCAGTTCTCTTGCTTTATCTACTAATGCCTGTCCTACCAGATAGCCTATTTTCTTTCCCTGTGCTTTAGGGCTTACCGCCATCTTTGACAGTTCAAACCTAAGCGGCTCATCGGAAATTCTAACCAATGCGCAGGTTCCTACTGCTTCATTATCCAGAAGCGCAAAAACAATGTGCCCTCCTTTTTCTATAATCTCTTCTTCCGGATTGTCAAGAAGTTTATAATCGCCAGCCTCCATGGTAAAGAACGTTTTGATCCATTCTTCATTTAATGCTTTAAAAGCTTCTTTGTATTGAGGTTCGTAGTTGATAATGGTTACTTCATTATTCATTTCATTCATCGCTATAGGGTTTAATTGATCGTATTATTTATATTTTCGAAATGTTTCAGAAATCATAACCTCGTTAAAAATTCTGATTTTTTAAACACTTTTGTGACTTTTGTGGTTATTATAATCCAGTTAATGAAAATTAGATTCTTTTTTTTACCATTTTTGCTAATTTCTCCAGATCGCTTTCTACCCTGTCTGTCCATTCCAGGGCATAATTCAGACGCATACAGTTCTGGTACTGATTGTACTGCGAAAACATTCTTCCCGGAGCAAAATTGATTTTCTGACTCATGGCTTCATCAAACAAATCTTCAGTGCATATCTTTTTATCAAGTTCCAGCCACAGCATAAAGCCACCTTTCGGCTCTGAAATTTTAGTGTTATCGGGAAAATACTCCGTCACAGATTTCTGAATCTGGAGATAATTTGCGTATAATTTTTTTCGGAATGTTCTTAAATGATGGTCGTACCGTCCGTGTTCCAGGAAATCTGCAATTACATCCGGATAGATAGACGGGCTGCATACCGTCTGCACCAGTTTCTGGCGGATCACCTGTTCTTTAAATTTCCCAGGTGCCACCCATCCCACGCGATACCCTGGAGCAAGGGTCTTGGAAACCGATCCAATCCACATCACAAGTCCTGCCTCATCATAAAATTTACATGGTTTTGGTCTTTCTGCTCCAAAATACAGGTTTCCGTAAATATCGTCCTCAATCAGGGGAACATTATAGTGAGTGATCAGCTTTACGAGCTCTTTTTTATTTTCATCAGGCATCTGAAAGCCTAACGGATTATTGAAATTCGTCACAAAACAACAAGCTGAAAGCGTAGGAATCACTTTTTTCAAAGCATCCAGATCAACTCCGTAAATAGGGTGGGTAGGAATTTCCACCACTTTCAGCCCCAATTGCTTGATGGCCTGAAGAACACCGAAATAAACCGGACTTTCCACCGCAACAGAGTCTCCGGGTTTCGTTACCGCCATCAGGCAGGTATAGACGGCATTCATTGCTCCTGAAGTGATGACCAGGTCGTCTTCCGTGATCTTCCCTTCCAGCACCAAGGCCCATTTAGCAGATTCGCGACGCAAATGTTCATTCCCCTGTACCGGCTCATAATCTGTTCCGCTGTCAGTCTTTCTGTTAATCACATTGATCATCGACTTCTTCAGCTTGGCTAAAGGAAGGAAGCTTTTCCCGGGAATCCCTAAAGCAAACTGTGTAACATCATCGGATCCATCAATGGTTCCGAATACTTTATCGATAAGGACCTCAGCTGTATTTTCTCTCTCCGCTACTTTCATAGGTGCCACAGAGGGCAGCGCCAGCTTTCTTTGAGAACTCTGGCTCACAAAATAACCGTATTTCGGGCGTGATTCTACCAGCGAACGGCTTTCCAACTCCATATAAGCCTGCTTTACTGTATTCAGACTGACATTATAAAGCTTCTGTGCACTTCTGAGCGATGGCAGCCTGTCTCCGAACTGCAGGGTATCACTTTTGATCTGTTCAGTGACAGATTTTGCTATTTTAAGGTAGAGAACGTCTTTGGACATGTGATCTGGGTTTTATAGTAAATGTACAAATTTCCTCTAGTTTTAGCCAATGTTCAGCCAACCTACCATTCTGCTGATACTGCTTTTCAGCTGCTCAGGATTACGGAAATTGGCGGTATTATTTTTTCTGAAATAGCTTTCTGCACACAGGGTAAAATTTCTTCTCTCAGCATCGGAAAGACGATCTTCATACACTTTAAAAGCAATTTCTCCTTTTTCATTGATCACCAGACTGGCAAACGCAGCCACTTCACCTTTCTTTTTAATCAAAAGGAAAGGAACACCGAAATTCTGATTCAGTCTTTTGAGCGTCTGGGTTTGTAGAAACATATTTTTCAGGGCCGGCATATCTGAAATATAGACTTCAGCATAAACAAGCTGATCGCGGGATTGTGGTAAGGTTTCCATAGTGTTCTGATTTACTTCGACAAAATTAGGCAGTATTTAAGCTTGGATACAGACACAGAATCTACTATTATATTGGGTACAGACTGGAAAAGGACAATCACTGGCAGGTAATTATTACGACAGCTTGATTTTCAGTAGATGATGTCACCTTACAACATTAATAAAACTGAGCAAGTCTATATGTTCAGGGTTCAATAATTTCCGCCTTTAAGGCTTCACCCTTTCTGATCTCCCAAAAGCGGAAGTATTTAATCCAAAACACTGGTTAATTTAAGTCAAAGTCTTTCAGAAGATTATCAAAAAAAGAATTAACTAAAAATTCTGTTAATTAAATAATCTTACCCTATTTCTTCTATTTATTTCCATGATTTCAGAATATGATAGAACATTGTACTAGCTTTTTCCTATTTAAAATAAAATAACTCTAATATTTTGATGTATTTTTTTTAGAGAAACCCGATGAAAATCAAAATTTCAGAGCAAAAAAACAAGTTATTTAAAGTTAACAAAAATTAAAAAACAAAACACTTAAAATCAATTAGTTAAACATAAAATTATTAACAAAATAAGTTTCAAAAATTTGCTTTGGCTAACAATTTGTTAACAGGAAAATTAAAATTTATCCTTTTTATGCGAATACATTTGCATCAGCTTTCAAGCAAAAACACAAACTCGTTTTACAACACTAAGGAAAGAAAAAAAATGCATTATGAAAGGAAAAATTTTATTCGTAGCAGCTTCTGTTTTCTCAACATTAGCTTATTCGCAGGTTGGGATTAATACACCTTCGCCAACATCGACACTAGATCTTGTCGCTAAAAATCCTACGGGAACCACAACATCCGTTGACGGACTTTTAATTCCAAGGGTTGACAGGCAAAGGGCACAGAGCATGACCACCGTACCCACTTCCACTTTAGTTTACATCAACAGCGTAACTACCGGGACACAAACTGGGACAGCCATCAATGTGGATACTATTGGGTATTACTATTATAACGGAACGGCATGGGTCAAACTTAATTCCGCTTCCGGAAGCAGCAATAATATTTACAGTACAGATGGAACCCTTGCTGCCAATAGAACCGTTACTCAGGCTGATAAGACATTAGCTTTTACAGGATCTGCAGTGAATGCCTTCTCTGTAGACGGTGCTACATTGTCAGTAGATGCCGCCAATAACAGAGTTGGAATTGGTACTACTGCTCCTAACGGCCAGCTGCAGTTTGGAAATTCAGGGGCCAACCGCAAAATAGTCCTGTACGAAACGGGTAATAACGACCATCAATATTATGGTTTTGGGATAAATAACCGTTTATTACGTTATCAGACAGATGAACCAACCTCTGATCATGGATTTTTCTCCGGTACTGATGCCAACACCTCTAAAGAACTGATGCGTATTAAAGGGGATGGAAATGTTGGAATAGGAACTTCTACTCCTCAGAAAACATTTCACGTGAACGGTACAGCACAGATTACCAACGAACTAAATGTTGGAGGAACAGCAACTACACCAGGAAGCGCAGGAACTTCAGGGCAGGTTCTTACTTCAAGCGGTCCAAATACAGCCCCTGCATGGGCAAGCGTTACTAGTAATAACATTTACAGTACTGACGGAACCCTTGCTGCCAACAGAACCGTTACTCAGGCTGATAAGACATTAGCTTTTACAGGAACTTCAGTGAATGCCTTCTCTGTAGACGGTGCTACATTGTCAGTAGATGCCGCCAATAACAGAGTGGGAATTGGTACAACAGCTCCTCATTCCCAAATACATCTTGGCAATTCTATAACAAACCGTAAAATAATAATGTATGAAAATGGTGATAATGATAACCAGTTTCATGGATTTGGAATAAATGGGTCTTTACTTCGTTATCAGGTAGGTGAAACGAGCAGCGATCATGGTTTTTTTGCAGGTACTGGTGCCAATAATTCTGTTGAACTTATGCGTATAAAAGGAAACGGGAATGTGGGAATAGGAACTTCAACGCCACAGAAAACATTCCATATCAACGGAGCAGCACAAATAACCAATGAGCTGAATGTAGGAGGAAATGCCAATACAGCAGGAAGTGCAGGAAATTCAGGGCAGGTTCTTACTTCAAACGGTGCAAATACAGCCCCTGCATGGAAAAGTTTGGATGCGGGAGGATTTATCCCCAAGGTAGTAGCGGCAGGCAGAACGTCTGCGGTTCAATCTACAACAGGGGCAGGATTTAAAAAAATACAATTTGGATCCATCACCAATCCGGATGGAGCCTGGAGCTCAACAAATTACACCTATACAGTTCCTACATCCGGCTATTATCAGGTCTCTTTATTTGCAGCTATCAAATCAACTACCGCTGCATATAATTATAGATGGCTTTTTACTATAGATGGAGCAAGATTCCCTATAGAACAAGAAGCAGGTGCGAGTGGTCCGAGCTATACCGCCAGAGGAGGTGCCATGACAACTTATGCTAATGCGGGATCTGTGATCGCCATAGGATATGAACAGGGTGCCGAGCAACACGATATTAGAGCTGGAGCTACATTTGCCATAATTTCTTTAGGCAATTAAAATAAATCTAAAAATACAATTTAGATTCTAAAACGGAAATATTCTGGCTCAACTCATCCAGAATTTAAATATTCCCAAATGCCTTTAACTAAGTGACATTTCCCTTGTTTATTATTTTTCTCGTCTGCTTAGTTAAAGGTTTTAAAAGACAAATATTCTTCAAAAATGCTGACTTATTGATTGAAGAATAGTGAAAAGGTACGATTCTAAACACACAAATGATGAATCCCCAGGTTTTAAATCTGTCACATCTTCCCTCAGATGTGGCAGATAAAAGCCTTATTAAAAACACATTTTAATTGATTACCCACATATTAAAGATGAAAATAATATGAAAAGGCCCTATACCGATCTTATTGGTCTTACCAAGAAAGATCTGATCGAAAAGATGGGAGATGAATTTAATTTTTATCCCGACTCCGTTTGGATTTATTTTCTGAATAAAAATTTTTTCGGAAGAAAAACTTACCTCATCATTAGTTTTGAGGGAGAAATTGTTAAAAATGTAGAAGCCAGAAAGGCATACGGAAATATATTCCGAACGAATTTATAAACTCGGGTACTCTCCTGTAATTTTTGTGGATATTCAGTTGTTTTATATCGATGAAAAAAGAAGAAAGTAGTATTTCGTAATGAATTTGAAACCAATACCAATACGAATCGTACTCAATAAAATATTTCATAAAGAACAGGTATTGAAGTTAAGAACTGTGCTTAAACAAAGAATCAAAGAAAATATTCAGACTATCAGCACAGGAGAAAGAACCTTATATGAAGACTTTAATTCCTCACCCTGATACGGCCGGAATTACTTTAAACAAATATTATAAACGATGAAAAAGACAAATCCAGACTATAAAAGGATCTACGAAGATATTATCACGTATAAGTATCCTGAAAAAAGACCGCTTTGTGTTTCTATTCTATCAAAAGATTTCTTTTCTGTAAAAGACGTCATTAAGATCAATGATATTATTTTCCCACAAAGTAAAGATGCTCATGGACATTCGGAAAATCAGAAACACCGATCCTATGACAAATTTGCGGTGATGGAAATACTCGATTATCAGCGAAAGAACAAATTAAACAACACTCAACTGGCAGCCCACTTTAGCCTTAGCAGAAATACGGTGGCCAAATGGAAAAAACATTTCCTGAAGAGCAGAACAGCATAAATATTTCAATTCACAGTCCTTATCAGTTTATTATTTCTCAGGCAGGCAGGAAGATTTCGTAACGTAGTATTTTTTTTTCATGATTCTAGTTTTCTTAAAGGATGAAATCTATTCCTGTCTGTTTTTCTATTAAAAAATCTTAGACAACAAAACCCACAGGTTTAAACCATATTAACGATTTACAGTTGAATGGATGTAAAGAATATTCAATTGTACATATAAAAACAAAAACTCTCTGTAAATAATACAGAGAGTTTTTTGTGTGGTGCGGATGAAGGGACTCGAACCCCCACGCCTCACAGCACCAGATCCTAAGTCTGGCGTGGCTACCAATTACACCACATCCGCTGATTTTGTCTTTGTTTAAAAGAACTTGTTTCTCTTAATGAGACTACAAATATAAAACATTTTGTCTTAAAATAAGAACTAAAAAAGTATAAATACTCATAAACAACCCAAATAAAAAACCGCATTCTTTGAGACTCTTAACAATCAGCCACTTGCAAATCAATGAAAATTTTCAATAATTACAACACTCTCTCAGGTTGGTACAATACCATACAGTAAGGATATATTTATCTCGGAGAATCCTGTTTCTTTCATACAAATTGTGATTTCAGATATTTTATTATTTAATCTGTTAAATACCCATCCGGTCTATTGACGCTTTTTTAATTTACTTATACAATTACAAAAATAATTTTTTCCATTTCGCTATGCTGTTGCGGCTGAGTCTGAAATGATTTGCAACCTGTGTATTACTGAGCTTATTCTTTTTTTGAAAATTCAATATTTCTAAAATATCTGACGTGGTATAAGAGCGGTGCTTATGATTTAAAGAAACTGTTTTTCTATCACTCTCGGGAAAAATAATATTATTTATCGTTATAATATCCTTTGCTGTAATTCTGGGTTTAGATAGTATCGATTGACAGTCTTCTATTTTTTCAGGATATTTGAATCTCAAAATATCTTCGTAAATCTTCCTATAATTTGGCCTTGTAGTCTCCATATTTTTTTATAATATTCACATCAATAACCATTTCATCTTTAAATGTTATCACCAGGAACGTTTTTCTTCCAAAGAAATTTTTGTGCAGAAGATAAGTCCATATTGTATCCGGATAAAAATTGAACCCATCACCTAGCTTTTCTATCAAATCTTTCTTAGTGATCCCTATAAGAGACTTATACTGATTTTTCATATTGAGCTTATTTTTTAATCACGCTCTCCCAAGCTGTCTTTGTATTTACTGATCCATTTATAGAGTGTTGTCTTGGGGATCCTGTATTCTTTCATTATCTCTTGTTTGGTCTTTCTCCCGGTTTCTATAAGTTCCAGAATAAAATCAATAACCTCAACGGTGTAAATACTTTTCCTGAATTGAGGAAGGCTTGACCCTTTTTTCTCTTTAGTATTTGCCTGATCATGGGCTGATGGAGGGGCGTACAAAATCAAATGCTGGGAATAGAGTCTGAAAAAATCATATTCCAATAATTTACTCCATCTGAGAAGAGTTCCGGTATCAATATTTTCTGCCAGATACATTTTCTCAATTTCTGTTTCATCAGTTTCCAAAAAATTACATATTCTGGATAAATTTATTTCTAATTCTGAAGTTCTTTTCTTGATTAGTTTTCCGACGTGGATTTTTTTAAAATTATTATTCAGCATAGATTTTCAATATTCTTTTCATATTTCGTTTTGTTGATAAAAATCTCCCGCTAAGCCGAAGAATAAAACATAAAGTAAAAATGCTTAGCAGGAGATAAAACCATCATTAATAAAAAAATGAAATTTCAAGAAAATATCCTCATCACACGATTAAGCAGAATCAAATGACTTTTGATGATGATTCTATTATGTTTGTACTATAGTGAGTTTGTGTTTTATAATTTTTATTTGTCCCAAGCTTACCTCCCGTATTATTTCCATACTGAACCTTATGAATATTAATCGGTACATATTAAACTGAGGAAATATAAATACAGAAGCTGCCGGTAGATGTAAAGATATTAATGTAATCTTTCAATAGTAGCATAGCTTTGTGGGGAAGCAGTTGATGCCACCCAGGTATCTCCACTGTTAAGACCATTGACAAATACTGTAAAATATACATTAGCCCCTGCAGCATTCGTTATTCTAATGATGCTGTTACCATTGATATAACCCGGAAGGCCGGCCATTGTTGAAGGTTGTGTGTAGAGACCGTGTACATCTCCCGTTCCCGTAGGGGACGTAGAAACAATGAGTTGTAAATATTTGTTATTAGTACTTGCACCACTTATCGCGATTGAAATACTTGTCCCTATCCTATAGGTTCCTTTAGGAAGAAACACTGCACCACTGGCGGGTGTGACTGTTGCTCCGGATATTGTATTGAATGATGGATTATTAAGTGGTAATGCGGTCACCCCGGTTGCTGTAGATCCTCCTGCACCATTGCTTGAAGCTCCCACAGGATAAGTTGGGAAAGGAATCTTCATCACTTCTGCAGCAGAATTTTGTGGTACCCATCCAAATCCATCCCATGTATAAAGTCCTATACCATTAACACTAGTTGGATAGCTCCCGGCAGAGAGTGCATTGGTGGAACTTGATGAAGTAATGGCTGCGTTGGTATTGTATACCGTCATCCCGGCAACGGAAGTCCCGGTAAGCCCCCATGTACCCGTGCTTGCAAGGCTGATACGTGTTAAAAGTAATCCTTTATCAGTAGCGCTAAGCTCTAATGATGATGCTGTGTTTGGAGCAGTTGTCCCGATCCCGACATTATTATTGGCCGCATCTACAGAAAGTGTAGAGCCTTCTACAGAAAATGCATTAGTTGCCGTCCCGTTAAATGCTAAAGTATTAGCTCCTTGTGTTACCACCCTGTTTCCTGTGAGGGTTCCGTCTGTATTGTAAAGATTAACACTGGGTGAAGAACCGCCGGAATTTAATTTTATCCATACCGCGCCATCGAAATAATAGTACCCTTCCTGATCGATGTTGATCGAAGTCCCTGTTTGGGCTCCGGTGGAAACACCGTTTACGTAGATCATTGTAGAAACAGGCACAGCCGTCATATTTTGCGCCCTTTGTCTGTCAACCCTGGGCACTAAGAGTCCGTCTACGTTCGTCGTTGCTCCTGTCGCGTTTTTAGCAGTTATATCCATTGTTGCGGCCGGTGTTGTGGTCCCAATTCCCACTTGGGAAAATACAATGCCTGAGATTAACAGCATTATTGCTGTAAGATGGTGATTTCTCATAAAATAATTTTTTAGTTTTAAGGATTTTTGTGTTTTAGAAATTAGTACATGACTACCTGTTGTAGAGGCTTCCATATTTCTTCTGTATGTTTAAAATTGAACCCTGAGTGATGTATAACTTTTAGACTTAAAAGCTAAAGAATAATCGTTTTGAGATTCAAATTCGTGATACAGAATTTTTAAGACTTTAAAAAAATAAAAGTCTATTTGTTGTAATTTTTCCATTCTTAGTGTGTGTTAATGTGATAGAATTTTCAGAGTACAATACAATTGGAGTTATTCTGAAAATCTTTTGCAAATCTAGAATCGATTTGTGGTACTTGTATTTTTTTAAACATTAGTAATCATTAATTGAAAAGCAAAACATGCTAAAAAAACATTAATTACCTATCAATTAATCTACTCAATATCAATTAATTAAATTTTATTTACCGTTAATTATTTTTTTAACTATTTTTTTCATTTAATACATGAAATTAATAGTTAAATTATGTCTGTAAATAAAAAAATCCCTTAAAAAATATTTTTTATAAAATTAATTCTAATTTCACCCATCTAAAATGCCCGCTTCAAGAGTATGAAAATAGTCGTCTTTATTTTTATTTCATTCTTCTCCTTGCTGTTAATTAATTCTTGTCGTTCAGAGGATGACAATGAGTATTTTTATAACCTTAATGATTACGTTTCTGCAGAGTACAGCAATTATAATTTGACCAATATCCGCGCTCAGTATGATAAAGAACTGGCAAAATATAAAAAGACTGGAGATAAGAAATATCTTTTGAGCAGTAAATATGTTGAGCTTTTTCTTTATTACAACACAGATAGCCAGTATGCCTTAAAGCAAATCCCTCTTTTGTATGAATTGCTGAAGCTTAATAATGATCAATACGAATATATTTCTATATCCTGTAACTTTATGCTGGCCTTACATTTTGAGCACAATTCTCCAAAATTTGCAATGTATTTCCTGGATGAGGCTATTAAAACCGATGAGAAAATTGGAAAAAAATACATTCTCCCTCATCTCTATCATGCAAAAGGAAGGCTTTATTATAATGAAAAAAATTATTCTGCGGCTATGTTATACTTTAATAAAGCCTTAAAAACATATATAAAAAGAAAAGATGACAAAATATTCATCGCTTCTATGCATAATAATTTTGGGATGTGCTTTAATCAACTGAACAAAACGGATAAGGCAATACAGCAGACTCTGGAGGGAATTAAAATTCTGGAAGGGAAAAAAAAACTCAACAAGGAGGACTTACTTTTTATAACTGCTATGAAAGTCAATCTGGGCAAATATTATCTTAAGCAGAATGATTACAAAAATTCCTATATTTTTTGGAATGAGGGATTTGAGTTTTATCAAAAAATAGAACAGTATAATTCGGATTTTATGTTCGTCTCCCAGAAGCTTTTTGATATGTATGAAAGAGTCGGACAAAATGATAAAAAAGACAGTCTTGCCCGTTTATTAACAGAAATTGAACCCAAAATACAATATCTGCCGGATAAAATTACACTCTACGAAATATTGCAAAATTATTATCTGGAGATCAATGATCGTGAAAAACAAAAGGCTTCTTCTAAGAAAATATTACACCTTATCACTTTGTACAATGAGAAGAATCAGAAAGAACTGGCTCAGGTTTCGGATTTGCTGAACGATTATTTTATAAAGAGTATCAATCAGAAATATGACTATAACGTTAACATTCAGAAAAAGAATAACTGGCTTGTGTTAGTTTCAGCACTATTGATTATTACCGTTCTTGCTGGGTCTTTCATTAATGTGCATAAGAAAAATAAAAAAAATAAAGAGTTTGCAGAAAAACAGGAATTAACTCTAAACCAGGATATTCAATCTCAAAAAAACAGAATAAAGAACCTTCAGCTCAGTCTCAACCTGAAGATAGAAATGGAAAAAGCATTCCTGGAAAATCTCAAGCAAATAAAAAAGACAAAAAATCTTAATGCTGAAGAAGTGGTTAAAAACCTGATTTTTAAAATTAATAATCTGCTTGAAATTGACCGAAAAAACAATGATATTATCAACGAGAGCTATACAGAAAACAAAATGTTTATGGAAAAGCTCTCTGAAAGGTTTCCGGTTTTAACGGATCAGGAGCTGCAGTTATGTATTTATTTTAAGCTGGATCTTTCCTCTAAAGAAATATCATTGCTTGAAAATATTAAGGATGTAACGGCAAGAGTGTACAAAGCCAATATAAAATCGAAAATGAAGCTTGATAAAGAAACGGATCTGACTCTGTTTTTAAATAGTATTAAATAAGGTAGATCTGATAACGACCTCATCCATATCTTGGTCTTAAAATTTTGACATCAAACCACCCTGAAAACAAAAAACCCTCTGTTAACTGAAGTTACAGAGGGTTTTAGTACCCCGGGCGGGACTTGAACCCGCACGTTCTTACGAACACAGGATTTTAAGTCCTGCGTGTCTACCAGTTCCACCACCAGGGCAGGTGTGGAGCGAAAAACGGGATTCGAACCCGCGACCCCAACCTTGGCAAGGTTGTGCTCTACCAGCTGAGCTATTTTCGCATAGTGCGGATGAAGGGACTCGAACCCCCACGCCTCACGGCACCAGATCCTAAGTCTGGCGTGGCTACCAATTACACCACATCCGCTGGTTTGTTTATTTTAAAGAGCTTGCTTCGTTTTTGTGAGTGCAAATATAGGACATTTTCCTTTACCTCCAAACTTTTCAGAAAAAAAAATTAAAATTCTCACATTTTTTTTCTGCTCCGCCTATTATTACATTTCATTTTCTTACTTTTACAACGTTAATAATTACAATATGGAATTACAAGGAACGGTAAAGAAACTTTTTGATGCTCAGACATTTGCAAGTGGTTTTCAAAAGAGAGAAATGGTTATTTTAACCCAAGAACAGTATCCACAGCCGATAAACATAGAATTTTTGTCTGATAAGATCAGTTTATTAGATAACCTTAAAGAAGGTGAAAATGTGAAAGTGGGAATCAACATCAGAGGAAGAGAATGGGTTTCTCCTCAGGGTGAAACTAAATATTTCAATTCTATCACCGGATGGAAAATTGAAAAAGTGATGGACAACGGATCTGAGCCTACTCAGGCTTCGCCATCTCAATCTGCATCCCCGGTTTCCAACGAAAACCCTTTCGCTGGTGACGATGACGATGATTTACCTTTTTAATTAAAAGAAAAAGATCAAATATAAATCCTGCTTGCTCAAGTGGGATTTTTTTTCCAAAATAATGGTCCGACTAGACGAAAACGAGATTTCATTCCCCGATCCTGAACTTTATGACGGTCACGAAGGCTTGATTGCTTTTGGTGGCGACCTGTCCATAGAGCGTATCTGGTTCGCTTACCAGTTGGGAATTTTTCCGTGGTACAATCCCGGGGAGGAAATATTATGGTGGAGCCCGGACCCAAGGTTTGTCCTGTATCCTGAAGAACTGAAAGTCTCCAAATCGATGCGAAAGATACTGAACAGGGAGGTTTTTACATTTTCAGAGAATAAAAATTTCAGGGAAGTCATCCGAAACTGCCAGCAAACCAGCAGAAAGGAACAAACGGGAACATGGCTATCCGACGAACTGATGGAGTCTTTTATCAAGCTTCACGACTATGGTCTTGCCAAAAGTATTGAAGTATGGCAGGGGGAAGAGTTAGTCGGCGGATTTTACGGTCTTCAGATTGGGAGTGTTTTCTGTGGCGAAAGTATGTTTGCAAAAGTGAGCAATGCATCTAAAGCAGGTTTTATCCACTTTGTAGAAAGCCATAAAAAGGACCTTGATCTCATTGACTGTCAATCTCATACTGATCACCTGGAAAGCTTAGGCGCAAAAATGATTCCGAAAAAAGAATTTTTAAAAACCTTACACAAAAACAATGAACGCAGATAAAGAAAAATGGATCCTTCTGATTGTATTAACTGTTATCTGGGGATCCTCATTTATTTTGATCAAAAAATCGCTTGAACATTTCAGCCCCTATCAGGTGGGTGCCTTAAGGGTACTGATCGCAGGAATTGTTCTGATGCCGGTTGCCATTTCCAAGTATAAACTGTTTCCGAAAAAGCATTTAAAATGGCTTATTCTGGCAGCATTTACGGGAAATTTCATCCCTATGTTCCTTTTTCCGATTGCAGAAACAGAAGTGAGCAGCAGTATTGCAGGAATCATCAATTCTATGATGCCCATTTTTGTGATCATTGTAGGAGCGCTGGTGTGGAAATTTGAGACCACCAAAAGACAGATCGTAGGAACAATGATCAGTTTCGCAGGGGTTTGTTTACTGGCGTTTGGCGGAGACGGTGAAGGCGGAAAGTTTAAACTGATCCCGATTTTGCTGTTATTGCTGGCCACTTTATGTTACGCTTTAAGCACAACAACGGTAAAATCTAAGCTTATGGATGTTTCTTCTACGATTCTATCCGCATTTGTTTTTTCCTTCGTTTTATTTTTCCCATCGCTTATTGCTTTGACATTCACCGGATTCTTTTCGACATTCAGTTTTAACGAAGATAATATGCTGGGACTTATGTTTGTAGGTCTGTTATCGATCTTCGGAACAGGACTGGCTATGACCTTGAATTACCGGTTACTGAAAGTCTCCACTCCCCTTTTTGCGTCAACAGTAACGCTGCTGATGCCGATCGTTGCTATTATCTGGGGCTTTCTGGATGGCGAAAAACTGAGTTTTTTACAATTTGTGGGAGCAGGAGTCATTATTGGTGGACTGATCTTTTTAAGGGCTAAAGCAAAAAAATAAATCCTGAGATATTGAAAAATAATATATCTTTGGGCACTTATTTAATTAATAATCATGAAAAAAATTATTTTGTTGGGCTCAATGTCCCTACTTACTTTATCTTGTGGTCCCGATGATGACGACAACACTGTTTTAGACAACACCAATCCTTCTTTACAAAGTGTCATTCTTCCTGTAAAAATCAGTACCGATGGCGAAAGCATGAAAATCAACTATGATGGTACTAAGATCTTAAACATCACAAATCCCACTAATTCAGGTGATAAGATTATTTTTACTTATTCCGGTGATTTCGTTACCAACATCAAGTTTTACGAGGACAACATACTTCAATCTGCTACTTCTTATACGTATGCCAATAACCTTATGGCTTCAGCTACTAATACGGAATACTCCAATTCAGGAGCAGCAGAATACACTGTAATTCATACGTATACCCACGTTAGCGCTAACCAGATCAATGCAAAGAGACAGGTTCTTCACGGGCCAACAACCAATTATGTCATCAATAGTGTATACAACTACAGTGGCGGGAATTTGGTAAATGCTCCGGGAAGCGGATCAGGAACAAGCAACGGTGTTACGACCAACTATAACCAAGTAGCTTCTTATACTTATACTGATAAAAGCTATCCCTTCAAAAATGTAAAAGGTTTCGATAAAATTATATATAATGGTGACATGAGTGATGGAGTATCATACATGTTTTCTAATTTAAAGAATAATATAAGTTCTTACAAAGAAACCGTGTCCTATACTTCTCCCGGAAGCACAGGTAGCAGCTACACAGCTTATAAGTTTACAACAACTTTTAGTTCAAGCGGCTATCCTCTTTATGAAAGCAGACAGCCGACAGATTTAAATGGAAACCCTACTTCTTCTCAACCTGAAATTTATACTTACGAGTATAATCAGTAAAAAATAAAAATCCTGCATTTTATGCAGGATTTTCTTTTTATTTAAAGTTAATTCTTCTTTTTTACTTTTGCTTTGACCTTCTTCACCTCATCTTTAATGAAAGGATATTTTTTCTGCATATCCGTAGCCAGTGATGAATCTTTGCTTAATGCCTTCTGAAGCGATTCTGTTCCGACTTCCGGCCTTTTCAGGTTGAAATAACAGTTGCTTAGCTGATAATAGAGCTCTGCTCTGTCATGTACCTTAATGGCTCTTTCAAGGATAGTAACCGCTTCTTCATATTCTCCAAGAAGCATCAAAACCTCTGAATAGGCATACCAGTTATAAAACCTTGAAGGCTCAGCGTCTACCAGCTTTTTCAGGCAGGTAAGGCTTTCTTCAAATTTTCCAGAATCTATGAACAGGAATGCCAGTCTTTTCTGATAGTCAAGATTGGTATCATTCAGGTGGGTGGCTTCCTGAGCAAAATGCAACGCTTCTTTCATCCCTCCCATTTCTTCGTACAAATAAGATTGCTCCATCATCGCAAGATAAAACTGTGGGTCTTCTCTCAGTGATTTCTGGAACGCATTAAGAGCCATTATCGACTGTTTCTGCGCTTTGTAGCATAATCCTATCTTATAAAAAGTAAATGCTTTGGTATATTCAAGCTCAAGCATTTCCTCATATACTTCCACTGCTTTCTGATATTGTCCCAACGCTTCATAGCAGGCTGCTTTGTTGGCATATACTCCCACAGAACTTGAATTGATCGCCAGCAGGTAGTCATACCCTTTAATGGCTTCTTCAAAATTCTTTCTGTTGAAGTAAAACTGTCCGTATTCAAACCATGCGGTTTCGGAATAGGCAAATTCATCTAAGTATTCATTAAGAAAGGCAATAGCCTCCTCGCTCTTATTCAGGTCGCTGAAGCAGATCATACAGTTTTCAAGCGAATACTCGTCCGTAGGATCTTCTTTCAGAGCTTTTCTGTAGTGTTTAAGAGCGTTAAAGGGATCTCCCAAATTTACATATTCGTCCGCAATAAAGTTGTGAAGGAAGTTCTCTTCTTCCTGCAGTTCTAAGGCTTTTTTGCAGATGTCAATGGCTTTTCTGGGGTTTCCCAGGTTCGAATAATACTTCGCATAGCAGACCATAAAGTCTGTGTTTTCCATCGATGCCCCTTTCAGTTCGTCGATGAGCTCTTTTGCGGTATTATAATCTTCCCATTCCAAGAGAATTTCAAGTCTTTTGATCTTGATATCTAATGAATTCGGGTGAAGCTTAAGGCCATAATTAACAGCATTGTCTGCGTAGTTAAAATCTCCCAGCTCCAAATAATAAACAATGATATCTTCCAACTCTTCGGTATCGAAGTAGAATTCATCATTATTTTCCATCATTTCCTCGAACTTTTTCACAAGTTCATTTCCAAAATACTCTTCCAATAGTGTCGTCTTTGTCAGTCCGATGTCTGAATATGCTTACAAACCTCGGCAAACTTTATTAATTAATAATAACTTCTGAAACTGAAATTCAAATGTTTATGCAAAGTTGCAACTTTTTTTTGAATTAATTTTTCATAAATTTCTATTTTAAAGATAGTAAAAAAAGAAAACAGATAAAAGGATTGTGGATAAAAAAAGGAAATTGTGGTTAAATAGTCAGAACAAGTCTTTTTCCGGTTGGAATTTCGGTATTCCAGACTGATTCTATATCCTTTATTTCTGCCGTTTCCATATCTATTTTAATTTTATCTTCTACTGCCGCCCGGAACATTTCGGGAATAATTTCCGTAAACAGCAGCCGGGTCTCTTCTTTTGTCCAGCTTCCCAATCCGGATCCGGAGATCTGAATATCTGTTCCTCTCAGAATCTGCGAAGATAACTGAATGGTATCACCACTCATTCCGCCTACAGAAACCAGTCTGGTCTTGTGAGAAAATGTTCCGTTTCCTTTAAGAGCATACAGCAACATCTCTATAGAATGGCCCCAGAGATAATCTAAGATAATATCAATGGGTGTTTCGCTGTGAATTTCTTTAATTTTTGTTTTAAAATCTTCGTCCGGCTGTTTTAAAGAAACCACTTCATCTGCGCCCAACGCAAGAAGTGACTGTAAAGATGCTTCATTTCTGCCTGTAGCAATGATTTTTTTGGCTCCGTATAATCTGGCCACCTGAACTGCAATTTTTCCCGTCACTCCGGTTGCTCCATTGATCAGAACGGTATCGCCGGGTTTCATCCCTGCCTTGAATTTCAATCCCATCGCAGATCCCATAACGGCGTTGGGCAATGCGGCAGCGATAGCGAAGTCCAGTTCTTCCGGTACGAGAATAACAAATCCTTTTTCAGCATTTACTTTTTCCGCTGTGGTTCCTTTTTTACTGAAAAAATATACTTTTTGACCATTTTCAAGATATCCGGCACCATCTGTCCCTATAATTCTTGGCTGATGCGCTTCACTGCTTACGGAATAATGACTTCCTCCCGCTATGGCTCTGTCCAGGTTTTTGATGGATACGGCTTTTACCGTTATCTGCACTTCATTTTCCTGAGGAATTTCCGGATCCTGAAAATCTGTATATTGAGGAATGCTTCCTTTTTCAAATACGACTGCTGCTTTCATTCTATTAAATTTTTATGCAAAATTAGAATGAGAGCGGTCTGCAAAGCAATAACATTTGTTATCAGTTATCCTGCTGATTATTTCTTCAAAGCATTCTCTTTTAAAATCGCGCTTTTGATCCGGCTAAGATGTACTGTAGTAATTCCCAGATAGGAAGCAATATAATGCTGTGGGATTCTCCTGATGATTTCAGGGCGTTCTTTGGCAAGGCTGAGATAACGTTGTTTCGGGGTATCTTTTATAAATGAGAAAAAGTGTTTCATATAGTCAAAGATTCTTTCAAAAAGAGAATCCATGAATTGGGTCCTCAGTTCGGGATCTTCGTATACCTCAGCTAAGACAGCATCTGCATCGGTTTTATGAATCTTCCATAAAATACAGGATTCTATAGTTTCGAAGGATACCATACTGGGCAGGCCTTTCCTGAAGCTTTCGAGGGAAGAAAACATCGTATTTTCCATAAAGAACTGGAAAGTCACGTCTTTCCCGTCATTGTTGTACCATGCTCTTACGACCCCTTTTTCAATATAATAGGCACAGTCTGAAACTTCATTTTCCTTTAAAAGCAAAGTCTTAGCAGGAACTTCCATCCGCTCAAAGCAGCTTAGAAATTTCCGCCATTTTTCTTTCGGGAAGAGAAACCTGTTCTGGATATGCTCAAACATTTCGATAAGAAAAAAGAACGGAGCATTTCTGTTCCGTTCCTGATTTATTTTAGATTAAACTTTTAATTTTAGCGATGATATCATCTCCAAGCTTATCGGCTTCTTCCTGAGTGTAAGCTTCAGTATAGATTCTGATAATCGGTTCTGTATTGGACTTTCTAAGGTGAACCCAATTGTTTTCAAAGTCGATTTTAACACCGTCTACGGTAGAAACTTCTTCATTCTGATATTCTTTTTCCATTTTGGCTAAAATATCATCTACGTTGATCTCCGGAGTCAGTTCTATTTTCTTTTTCCCCATAAAGTAGCTTGGGTAGCCTGCTCTTAATTCTGAAACTGTTTTCCCTTCTTTGGCCAGATGAGTCAAAAATAATGCGGCTCCTACTAAAGAGTCTCTTCCGTAATGAAGATCAGGATAGATAATTCCTCCGTTTCCTTCTCCTCCGATCACGGCATTTTTCTCTTTCATTAAGTTCACAACGTTCACCTCTCCTACCGCACTGGCAAAATATTCTGAATCGTGGCTTCTGGCAACATCTCTCAAAGCACGGCTTGAAGAAAGGTTTGAAATAGCAGCCCCTTTTTTATGTTTCAATAAGTAATCTGCTACGGCAACCAGGGTATATTCTTCCCCGAACATTTCCCCATTTTCATCAATTAATGCCAATCGGTCTACGTCCGGATCCACAACGATTCCAAGGTCTGCCTTTTCCTTTTTTACCAGCTCACAGATATCTCCCAAATGTTCTTTTAAAGGCTCAGGGTTGTGTGGAAACTGCCCGTTCGGTTCGCAGTATAGTTTTATCGTCTCACAGCCTAATTTATCCAACAACATCGGAATGGCGATTCCTCCTGTAGAGTTTACCGCATCAAGAACGATTTTGAATTTCTTCGCTTTAATCGCTTCAACATCTACCATCGGAAGATCTAAAATCTGCTGAATATGAATATCAAAGGCATCATTTCTTGTTTCATATTTTCCAAGATCATCTACTTCAGCGTAGTTGAAATCTTCACTTTCAGCCAGTGCAAGTACTTTTGCACCATCCTCTCCGCTGATGAATTCTCCTTTGCCATTCAATAGCTTAAGAGCATTCCATTGTTTTGGATTATGGGAAGCGGTAAGGATGATTCCACCGTCTGCATTCAGCTCAGGGACCATAATTTCCACCGTTGGCGTTGTGGAAAGCCCTAAATCTACGACATTGATGCCCAATCCCTGAAGAGTAGCTGTTACCAGTGAAGAAACCATTTCTCCGGAAATTCTGGCGTCTCTTCCTATGACAAGGGTTAAATTCTTTTTATTCTGTGTATTCTGAAGCCAGGTCCCGAATGCAGAAGCAAATTTCACCACGTCCAGAGGAGTCAGGTTATCATTTACTTTTCCACCGATTGTTCCTCGGATCCCTGAAATAGATTTTATTAACGACATTCTGTTTTTATTTTTTTTAGTTGTTTTTTATTCCGGACAAAGATACTTAAAAGACCTTTAAGTTATAAAACAGGAATCTTTTTCTGGATCTTGTCATAATTTCTTTCCACCACTTTCGGAGGCGGGAAGCGGTACCCTATATAAAGCAGTCCATACAGATTATTGTTCTGCACGTTCTGGTCACCTTTTTCATTATAGGCAGAAGCATTGACATTGAACTTTCCTCCAAACAGGATTCGGTCTGTATTGTATCCTATATGAAGCCCCGTAGCAAATCTGAGGGTTAAATATTGTGTATTTTCTTTATTGAATTTGGTCCCGTCACCACGGATATCCCAGCTGCTGGAAAACATTCCGCCGAGTCCCAGTGAGACATTGGGTGCGATATTGACTCTTTTTTTAGCGCCAAGTACCCAGTTGTAAAAATAGCCCATATTGGCTCCGAAACTATACTGAGTTTCCTTACTTTTCTGTCCGTTTAAAATATCTCTGAACACGGAAAGATCATAATCTACAAAAGGAACCCAGCTTCCACGGCTCTCCTTTTGCCATTCGCCCTGTGTATAAATGCTTTTCAGAGAGAAATCATTCTTCATCACGTAGGCCGTAGATCCTCCAAAGCTTTGGACTCTCAGATCCGGAAACTGGAGATATGAATCTTTTCCTTCTTTCCATTCTGGATAAAAGTCCTGCATATTCTCCAAATAAAAACCTTTCACATTTTTATAGTAAAGGGTCTGGATCAATTTTTTCGGGAAAAACCGGAATCTGAAATCCGCATAGGAACTGCTGCCTTTAAGCTCATTATCATTGTTGCCCGGAAGAAAATTGGGTGTAAATGAGACGGTGGCACTTATAATCCTGTAATCAATGGAAAAAGACGCTCTTGTTTTGTTATTAATCGTCAGAATAGTTTCTAAAGCCTTATCCTCGGGACCTTCCGTAAAAACATATTTTTCAATATTGGTATCAAGGTTGACCCGGACCATAACCTGATCTGCGTAAGACTTGATTTTGGCCGTATCGGTCTGGGATTTTGCCAGAACGGTGACAAGTGAGAATAAAAGGACTGCTGCTGATTTCGGGCTCAAATCGAAATGGTTTTAGTTTCAGAAAATGAAATTACTACAATTTTTCCAATTATGAGCTTAATGCAGGATTATGAACATCCGCAGTCTTTATCGCAGCCGGTTCTTTTGGAACTGAATTTTTTAGGTGCAAAATTCTTTCTGAGCACTTTAAATAAAGAGTAGCAGGCAAATGCAACGATCAATACGATAATCACGTACTGAAATAGTAATGAAGTATCCATTATTTTAAAATCTGATATGCTATCAACGACACAAAATAGGCCAAACCTGTCATCATCGCTACCTGAAAGCCGGTCCATTTCCAGCTTTTGGTTTCTCTGTAGACTACTGCCAGTGTAGAAACACACTGCATTGCAAATGCGTAGAATAAAAGTACGGAAATTCCGGTTGCAAAACTGAAGACTTTTGAGCCATCTGGTTTTACATCTCTCCTCATTTTATCAATCACCTTTACTTCGGGAGCATCATCTTCAAGGCTGTACAGCGTTGACATGGTTCCCACGAAAACTTCTCTTGCTACAAAACTTGTCAGAATTCCCACCCCCATTTTCCAGTCGTAGCCAAGGGGTTCAATAAGAGGTTCAATTCCTTTCCCCATTTTAGCCAGATAAGAATGATCCAGCTCAACGTTTGTCGCTACAAACTGTTCAGGTTTCTGTTTGGGTCCGAAATAGCTCAGAAACCAGATGATGATACTTACAATAAATATGATTTTTCCCGCTCCTGTAATAAATTCCCAGACTTTTCCCAAAACCATTTTAAAATCGTATCCGAAAAGTGGTTTTTTATAGGTTGGAAGATCCATGACAAGATAGGTTTTTCCTTCATTCTTGATAAATCCTTTAAGAATAGCCGCTGAAAGCAAAGCCACAACGAAACCTAAAAGGTACATGCCCATCAATACCAGGGCTTTATATTTGATTCCAAGGAAAGATCCTTCTGAAATAATCAGCCCGATAATGATACTGTACACCGGAAGTCTCGCGGAACAGGTCATGAAAGGGGTAACCAATATGGTCAACAGTCTTTCTCTTACATTCTCAATATTTCTTGTGGAGATCACGGCAGGAATAGCACAGGCAGTTCCTGATACCAACGGAACAATACTTTTCCCATTCAATCCGAACGGACGTAAAAGCCTGTCCATCAGAAATACCACTCTCGCCATATACCCTGAGTCTTCTAGTAAATAAAGGAAGTATAATAAAATTCCGATCTGAGGGGCAAAGACTACAATGCCTCCGATTCCGGGAACTATTCCGTTTGAAATCAATGAATTAATTGGTCCTTCCGGCAAATGTTCTCCTGTAAAGGCGGCCAGCCATGAGAAGAAACTTTCGATCCAGTTCATTGGATATTCGGCCAGGAAGAAAACACTTTGGAAAATAATTAACAGGATCATCAGGAACACGACATACCCCCAGAATTTGTGGACCAGTACTTTATCAAGCTTTTCTGTCAGAAGTTCTTTGAACTGAGCTTTCTTAGAGATAACATCTGACAAAATTTTGTCAACATTCTGATATCTTCTTACGGTTTCCTGTACCTGAAGTCTTTTAGGAACCAGACTTTTAGAATCAGGCTCATTCATCTGGTCTTTGATGGATCCAATTCTTCCCAGGTCAGTGCCTAAGGAAAGACTCATCCATGCTTTATATTCGTTATCGATGCCTTTATGGGCAGCTAATTTTTGAATAAAATCTTTATGTTCGTTCGGGGTTTCGAAAGAGTTTTTTTCTGCTTTTACAAAACCGTTATTCAGGACGGCTTCTCTGATCTCATCTATTCCCAATTGTTCTTTGGCATTGGTCTGGATGATCTTAATACCCAAAGCATCTGAAAATTTCTGAATATCAATGCTGATTCCTCTTCTTTCCGCCTGGTCGATCTGATTCACTACCAGAATCATGGGAACACCCAGATCCTGTATCTGCTGAAACAGAAGCAGACCTCTTTTGAGGCTTAATGCTTCAAGAATATAGATGACACCAGCGTAATTTTTTTGTTCGTCAATAAGAAATTTGGAAAAAATAGCTTCATCTTCCGAGCTTGGATAGACACTGTATGAACCCGGCAGGTCGATCACCTCAACTTCCTCGTTTTTATAGGTGTAATTTCCTGAATGGCTCGCTACGGTAACTCCTGCGTAATTTCCGGTTTTCTGCTTTTTGTTGCACAGTGCATTGAAAACCGTAGACTTTCCTACATTGGGATTCCCGACTAAAAGGACCTGTTTTTTCTTATTTTCCTGCATTAATTCAATTCTTCAACAATGATATAATTTCCCTCTTCTTCACGTAGAGCGATTCGGCTTTTTTCCTCTCCAAATTCTACATACATAGGACCTTTGAACGGCGCCTGGTACAATATTCTGAAAATTGTTTCCGGCAGAAGCCCCATTTCTATAATCTTGTTAGGCATTTTCAGGTGATCATTATCATAGCCCAAAATCTTCCCCATTTTGTTTTTAGGGAATGTGCTTAATTTATGTAAGTCCTTCTCTTTCAAAACCTGCTTTTTTGTAAGGGCAAATATACGTTATTTAAATTTAATCTAAATAACGACAGGTATGAAAGAAATCAACCCAAATACATGACTGTATCTGGGTTGATTCAAAAATATAATTTAGTTGATATGAATGTTCTATTTTTTCTTTTTCTCTGGAGTTTGTGATGAATTTTCTATTGGGTTATCGTTAGCGCTGAAAAAGTCTTTATAGCCTTTTTCCTGTTTTTTCATCATGTCTCCGATGGTTCCGTCCATTCCTGGAATTGATTTGGACATCATTTCCTGCGTCATCATTGGTCTTACGGTTGCAAAAGGATCTTTCTTAAAATCATTAAATGTTTTCTCAAACTTATCTCTTGGCATTTCTGTTACTTTTAAACCAACATTTGAAATTTTTTCCATATAAGTTACTTCTTCCCAATTTGGAACTTTTTTGTTTCCTTTAAGAACCCAAGAGTAGTTTTTGCCCTCATCTTCAATCTTTACGATCAAGCCTGGAAGTCCTGAAAATTTATAGGGTCCATCCTGAAAAGGAAGTTCAGAACTGAACCAAGCAGTCCACTTTTTTCCACCAAATTCTGTTGTTGCTTTTTGGGCGTTGTAAGTTCCGATTTTTGTTTTTTCATCAGAAATTTTCCAATCGAATTTTGCAGTTTCATTATATCCAATACTCATTGGAGAAAATCCGCTTGCAATTCTTTCAATATACTGAATTTCCATATTTGGATAAGTCTTCACAATTTTTTCTGAAAACTTCGGCATCTTGAAAGATTTCGACATGTCTTTGTAGACTCCTGCCTTCTGCATTGCTTCAATTTGAACTTTTAGAATTGAATCTTGTCCAACCGCTGTAAAGTCTCTGTAAATAGATCTACCCTTAACAATATCAAGAGCCATGACTACATTGTCCATCTTTGCGGAGTCTTTCTTCGGCTTAAAAGTAAGCTCATAAAAGAAACGGTTTGCTGTTTCTTTTGATTCTTTTGAATCCTGCGCCGATGCCAGGGCAAAAAGAGCAATAAAGAATACAGAAAATAGATTTTTCATTGTGATAATGTTTACTAATTAGTTATCAATTGATGAAATATGTTACAGTTTTTTTTCAAAAAATAATTCAGACTGTTGTAAATAACTGAACTGCAGGACGCTATTAGTCTTTAATTTATTTTGTTTCTTTTTTAGTATTCTCTGAATTATTTTCATTCAAGAGATCCCTTCAGAATAAAATTATGATTTCGTTAAAACATGTTACGCTCCAAAAGACTTATCTTTAAGTACTTAAAAAACAAAATAGTATGGACACTTTATCACAATTTAAAGATGAGTTTGAAACCGAGTATCAGACGACTAGGAAGTTCTTAGAAGCATATCCTGAAGGAAAAAACGACTATGCTCCTCATGAGAAAAGCATGAAACTGATGCCTCTGGCCACCCACATTTCTGAGATTTTCGGATGGCCGGATACCATACTGAAAACTTCGGAGGTTGATTTTGCCAATGGAGATTTTCAGCCTAAAAATCTTTCTACCAAAGAAGATCTTTTGCAGACCCTTGATGAGAACTTTAAATCTGCACAGGAATCTCTTGGTAACGCTAAAGAGGAAGACCTTAATGAATACTGGGCTTTAAAAAATAACGGACACGAAGTCGCTAAATGGACGAAGTACGGTTCCATTCGCCACTCTCTGAACCAGATCACGCATCACAGGGCACAGCTAGGGGTTTATTACCGACTGAATGATATCGCTCTTCCTGGAAGTTATGGCCCTACAGCTGATCAGCAAAGCTTTTAGAAAAACAGAATATATCTCAAACAAAAAACCAATCTCTTTCCGAGATTGGTTTTTTTATTTTATGCTTTTTAGTTATTACTTAAAGTTGAATTTTACTGTAAACATCACTTGGCTTGGGCGTAGCTGATATCTTGTAAACGTAATATTTGTGGTATTGATATCATAAGTTTCGAATACTTTTTTGTTAGCAATATTCATCCATTTAAGCTCGAAATCAATTTTCTTTTTCGACCAGGTAAACTGATAGGAAACATCATAGAATCCGTTGCGGTATTTCTGATCGGCAGCATTGGTATTGACCTGATCCCAATTGAATCCGATCGTATGATTTTCAACAGGGTAGAAAAACAGTCCAAGATTGTGTGTAAATCCTGTTCTGATGGCACTTGAGTTGATCTTTCCTGTACTGGTCTGTTTGGTTCTGGAAATACTTGCGTTATAATCCACACTCATCCAGCTGAAATAGGTGTTGTTGAATTTCACGCCATAAGACTGTCCATTGTTGTTATTCGTATAAGCATCATTATTTAAAAATGCATCAGACTTCGTTGTATTGTTACTGTAGCTAAGAGAAGCATTGGTCTTAAATTTCGGGAAATATTTTCCTATTTCTGCAGTGTATCCATTATTTAAAATATGGTTATCCTGCTCAATGTATTTCATGATGCTGTATCCCGGGCCGTTGATCGTAGGGTTGGAGATCAGGTTTCTTTTGGCATCAGAAAATCTATAACTTACATTAAAGAATAAATTATTCAATGGGTTTCTGTACTCTATTCTTGTTCCTGCAGATTTATTGTTATTCTGAGGAATTGGATTATTGATGTCCATTGCATTAATTCCGCTTGGTGAAGTCATCAGGAATCCTGAGTAAGCCGTATTTATTTCTCCAAAATTGTTATTGATATTAGCACTTACTGAGGCTTTCCAGAAAGAAGCAAAAGAGTACTGTGCAAAGATATTAGGCTCAAAAGTAACTTTATTTACTGTTTTTGAAACATTTCTTAACGGATCTTCTGCTTTAATGTTATTGGAATTTACAGGAACATTGGCATACAACATCCAAGATTCATTTTTATAGTTCACCCCTAAACTTCCGTAAGGTGTTGCCGTGGTATATTTCAGATCATTACTGTATTGTGATGGAAGCACTCCTGTTGTTGTAATATTGGTAAGGTCTGAAACCAGATCTGTTGTTTTAAAATTAAATCCAACCTCCGGAGTAAATGTCCATCCTTTCGCAGAAAAACTAATATTGGCAGAATGGTTGGCTTCTAAAGTTTTAAGTCTTAAGTTCTGACGAACAAAATTACTGCCTGCTGATGGTGTAAATCCTGGTATCCCCAAATAAGATGATGGAGAAACTTCCAGATTTTGCTTGTCTGTCTGATAACTCACAAAAGATAGTACATTTACCATCTTTTCTTTCCATGGAATGATCGTACTCAATGAGTTTTGAAATGAAGTGGTGGGAGATTCTACCGCTTCGTCTGCATGCCTTAATGAGCCGTCTTTCGCATCTGTTCTGTCCACAATCCCCCGGTCTGCATTCCAGTATTGAGAGAAGCTCGTTGTATTTTTAAAGAATCCTTTCTTGGCATTCTTTGTAAATATCAATTCTCCTTTTGCTTTATCTGTGTAAAAATTATTAAGAATATTGGTGTAGTTAGAGCTTCCTCCGAAATAATCTGTCTGGCTGTAAGACTCTCTTTCTACCGCATTATTCGTGTAGTTTGCATTAGCCTTAAGTTCCCACTCTTTCTTTTTGTCGATATTGGTTAGGTAGTTTGCAGACAGGTAATGCACATTGTTCATTAAATATCTTTTTACCGGAAGGTTGGGCGTGCTTGCATTTTCTACATTCAGCCAGTCATTTTGAGACGCGTTGATTCTTCGTCCTTCAAACCGGTTTCCAAAAGCAAGAATATTTCCTTCATTTTCCACCTGCTCACCCATATTGTTGGTTTTGTAATTTACTACCCACTGGCTTTTCTGTCCGAAAAACATTGGTGTCAGTTTAACATTCCAAAGCCATGGATCTCCAAAACCGGTTCCCACTTCTCCTCTTCCGGTCATGGTAACGGAATTTTTAAGTTTGATATTGATGGCTGCCTGGTCAGAAGGTACTTTATCCTGCAAAATTTTTACCGGCTGGTGGTTTTCAAGAACCTCCACTTTCTGTACGGCATCTTTTGGAAGCGAGTTATTAATTGTTCCGTAACCTCCTTCCATAAGATCTTTCCCATTCACATAGAATTTGTTGATAGCATTTCCCTGATAAAGAATGGTTCCGTCTTTATTGACTTCGATACCCGGAATTTTTCGCATTACATCGGCAAGTGTTCTGTCACTTTTGCTGTCAAAGGCTTTCAGGTCATAGGCAATGGTATCCCCTCTCGCAGTGATCATTTTGGTTTTCAGCTGCACTTCTTTTATCTCTGTGGCTTCAGACTGCATTTTGAAAGTTAGGGTCTGATCGCTGTTGCTGATCTGTTTGGTAAGGGGTTTTTGGTTGAAAGCCTTTACTTTCAGATCTACGTTAGATTCTGAGGAAGTAAATGTGACTTTATATTCACCTTTGGAATTAGTGATCCCGTACGCTAAGATAGCATCTTTACCCGGTTCTTCTATGGTAACGCTGGCGCTTGGGACCGGAGATCCGTCTTCATCGGTAATTTTTCCTGAAACCGTTTTCTGTGCAAAAGTGAGCACCGTAAAAAAAAGCATCAGAAATAAAGATATCTTTCCTTTCATAATTTATTATTTGCCTAATTAGTTCGTAGCTTGTGTTTTTTGTTACACTTTTTATAAAGATGTATTTTATGGATAAAGGTTAAATGACTTATCACTACAAAAATAGTTATATTTTTCATATAGTCAATAATTTGATGTAAAATTTTAAAAAATAGTACGATTACAGAGGGTTATCGGCTTAAAAACCAGGATTATTTTATTTTAAATAACAGTCTGTCAATTTTCTTCCTAAAATTCGTTTGGTATGACAATTCTTTAAAATCTTATCGCTAAATTTATATCGAATCAATTCATTTCTTTTTATTCCGGTGTAACATTTTAGAAGAAAATATTGTCTTATAGTAGGGAAAAAGCAAAGAGTTCTTATGAAAGGATAATTTTTTATATTCTTATTTAGTCTAAATAGTTAAAAGTGATTTGAATCATAGATTAAAAAAAACTTAAACACTGATTCATATATATTTATTTAATAATTTTGTAACATAAAATTTATAGAATGGGAATTATTTTAAAGCCTATAGATGTTGTAGATGACATTACTCAGGAAGAGTTTATGGAAAAATATCTAAAGCCCAGAAGGCCCGTTGTCATTAAAAACATGGCAAGAAAATGGCCTGCTTATCAGAAGTGGACCATGGATTATGTAAAAGAAGTGGTAGGTGATGTGGAAGTTCCTCTTTACGATTCTAAAAAAGCCGATCCTGCTGCTCCCATTAATACGCCCACTACAAAAATGAAGTTCGGAGATTATATAGATCTTATCCAGAGAGAGCCTACCGATCTTAGAATTTTCTTTTTTGACCCGATAAAACACGCCAATAAATTGATGGATGATTTTATTGCCCCTAAAGAGCTTATGGGAGGTTTCCTGGATAAATATCCATCCATGTTTTTTGGAGGGAAAAGCTCCGTAACATTCCTTCATTTTGACATTGATATGGCCCATATATTTCACACGCACTTCAACGGAAGGAAGCATGTGAAATTATTTGAATATAAATGGAAAGAAAGACTTTACAGACTTCCCTACGCTACTTATGCACTGGAAGATTATGATATCGACAATCCTGATTTTGAGAAATATCCTGCCTTAAATGGCGTGGAAGGAATTGAATGCTTCCTGGAACACGGTGATACCCTTTTCATGCCTACGGGATGGTGGCACTGGATGAAGTATCTGGACGGAAGTTTCTCTATTTCTTTAAGGGCATGGGACAAATCCTGGGCCGTGAAAGCCCACTCCATATGGAATCTTACTGTACAGCGTAAGTTTGATGATATTATGAAGTCCAATTTCAAAACCACTTATATGGACTGGAAAGAAAAAGCAGCCGTTAAAACCGCAGAATTGGCCCTGAAAAGAGGCTTACCCAAATAAAACAAAAAGACGTTTCAAATTGAAGCGTCTTTTTTTATTGTTGAATATTAAGAAGAAGTTCCTCCATATTTCTCGTGACCTCGTTGCATGAAAAGCAGGCTTCTTTTCCATCCTGGGAAAACCATCTGCACTGAGATCGGATCGGGCAGAAGAACAACTCTTTTTCTTTATGGGTGTCCAGATTCTGAACTTTCTGAGATAAAGAACATTTCGATTCTTCAGCGTTCCATTGCGCGCAGCCCTTTTCAACGCATTTTCCTGTAAACCGGAATCTCTGTTCAAGACTGTTTTTATCCTGATTCTGATCCAGAAAATCTTCTGTGACGTTGAGAGGTGTTATGAACTGTACCTTTCCGTCTTTGCTGACCACTCCGAAAAGCTGTGCCCCAACTTTTCCTACATAACTGGGACACATCTTTTTTGAAGTATTGGAATTAGCCTCCATAGCTTTTTATTTGACCCTGGATGTCTTTCAACTGGCTCTGAATATCAATTCCCGGTTTAAAAATAATGATTCCCCACGGAAACCAGTCTTTAATTTTCAAGGGTCTCACCAATCCTTTGAAGTCTCTGTGAGCTCCGAAAGCCTGGGTATTGTCAATCTTTGAAAGTTCGGAAAGGACAACGCTTTGAATCCCTCTGTCGATGTTTTTCAACTGCTCATCGGTAAGGTCTACCCCTTCCAGTGAAACGAAAAAATGCTTTTTAGTAGCCATAACTATAGTTTTTATTGGTTTTATAAAGCAAATTTCGGCAGAGTATGTGCTAAGTTTATGAGGAAAAACACCCTTTATGCACGCGTGAAAAACCTGATAATTATAATTTGATTATCAGTCAACTAACCTTAATTTTAAAATTTATAATATTCTGTAAACCGGATACTGTCTGAATGTTTTTTCTTCGAAATAGGGAGAATTTCTATAGATCCAGTCCAGTTGGGCTGTTCCGTCGTCTGCAAATTTTTTATCTGATGCTTTTTTCGCCTCAAAAGATTCTTTTAACTTTTTATCAGTCTTCAATAATTCCGAAGCAGTGTCTTCAAAAATATAGGCTGAATAATATTCTTTCTGAGCTAAGATTCCATCAAAGAAATTCCAGTTAAAAAAAGAGTCTAAAGCCTCAGGTTCAAGTGTTTCAACAAGATATTTTACACCAGGCTGATCGGTTGGAATTACATAGTCCCCGGCTAGGAAAACCTGGCTCTTTTTGGCCGTTTCCACGCTTGTATCATAATGAAGATAATGTCCTTCGTAAGGGTTTTTAACGGTTTTAAAATCTTTGATCTTATAAGACTCAACCGCTGCCGTACTGTCTTTTTTTAGAGCAGTCATCAGGATTTTATTTCTTTTCAGCTCTTCAATCACCCGGTACTGAGACTGTGGAACCACGTAGTATTTAGGAATCGTGATGTATCCTGTAGGAACCGCCGTCATGAAGAGTTTGATCTTCTTGGTAAAAGGTTTATTTCTGTCGTAATACAGCCTGGGCTTTCCGGAAATATCACTTGGTTTATAACTTCCTTCATACCCTTTGAAATCCATGGTAGAAAACTTTGTAGAATCTATTTTCCAACGGATTCCGTACTGCATTCCGGCTTTGTACTGCTTCAGATTATCAAGACGCAGCTGTTTTACTTTTCTGTAATCTTTGTCTAAATTCTGAAGATTGACCAGCATATATTTGTAGGTAGCATCCACTCTTTTGTCATAAGGCTTCAGCATATGGGTCTCAGGAACCGTTCCCAGAGAATTAAACAGAGAGGTATATCCTGTGGAATATCTCGGTGAATCTTCAAAAGCGGCAAATCCTTCATCCGGAATATCGCCGTGGATATTTACATAAGGTGTACTTTCGTAGCCAAGTTTCTTCATCGCTTCAAGATTTTTGGTCTGATAATCATTGTAAAAGTAAGCTCCCAATGTATTTCCAAGACGTTCTTTAAAGGTGGAAATGTAGGTAAAAGTATATTGATAATCAGCTCCGTTACTCACATGATTGTCTATAAAAACATCCGGCTGTAACCATTGATAAATACTCTGAAAACTTCTGGCATTCTTTGAATCTGCTTTAATGAAATCCCTGTTCAGGTCATAGTTTCTGGCATTCCCCCTGAAACCATATTGTTCCGGACCGTTTTGATTGGCTCTTGAGAAAGAACCTCTGTTCAGCATTCCGTTGACGTTATAGGCAGAAATGGCTGCCACAATAAAGTTTTGTGGTGTTTTTATTTTTCCCGTAGCAAGATCTCTCATGAGCATCATCGTGGCATCTATTCCGTCCGGCTCACCTGGGTGAATTCCGTTGTTCACGAATAAAACGGCTTTATCTTTTCTCAGTTTATCGAGATCTTTTTCAGGGAAAGGATTGTACATAACGACATAAATGGGTTTTCCATTGTCATCTTCTCCTTTTTTAAGGTATTGAATGGTATTGAAATGCTGAGCCAGATCCTGATAATAGGCATTCATTTCATCGTAGGTCACCGTTTGGTTTCCGTTTCCTTTTTCAAAAGGAGTCTGAAATGATTTTTGCGCTAAAAATAAGGATGTGCTTAGGAAAATTAAGAGGTATTTCAGTTTCATTGAAGCAGTTTTTGAACTCCAAAATTACTTAATATGATTTGGGTGGGAAAGGGAAATTGTGGATTTATTGGGTTCTATTTCTTAGGGTTGAATGTCGGAAGGGCGTTAAGGTTTTTGATCTTAATTATGTTTTAAGGCGCAAGAAAATCGAAGATATCCATTGGATAATATGCTGTCTGGGAATGTGCTTAATCTTTGGGAAACAGCTATTTATATTGAGTTTTTTATCGATAAAAACCTTATAGATTTTGGAAACCTATAAGGTTGGAGTGTGTTAGAGATTTCTGATCTATTTTCATAGGGGTTTATTTCCTGCAATATCATTATTCCTGCCCTTTTCATCAGGGTATAAAGACGGAAGAGGATCGCTCTGCCAGAACTCCTTGGTGTCGATATCCATCATTGACAAAGCACCTGTAAAAGCTGCTCCGGTATCCATATTCCAGATGTTGGCTTTATGGGCTGGATGTTTAATTCCTATGTCTGTTGTTGGTGTGTGTCCTATAAATATCTCATTGTATAAAAGCAGCCTTTTCGGATAGAATTCAGAGTTTCTTTCCAATTTTGTATCCATAGCGACTGCGGTTTCCCAAAGGGTTCTGTCCCAACGGTAATTGCTGGAATAGACTTCTTTTTCAGGGCCATGCATAGACGAATATCCGGCATGGATAAACAGACGGTTTTCATCATCTACGTGATAGCTTTTCATCCTCTGGAAAAATTCAAGATGGAGTTCCAGATCTTCCAGTGAATAGTCATTATAACTATCAACTGTGCTTTTTCCGCCATTGAAAAGCCATACATCAGGACTGTCTCCAAGTGTCAACCAGTCTTCACACCAGGTATCATGGTTTCCCTTGATGAAGATGCATTCATGCTTTTTGGAAAGCTCTATCAAGAACTTTACGACTTCTGAAGATTCGCTCCAGCCGTCTACATAATCCCCGAGAAAAATAAACTGATCTTCTGCTGTAATTTCTGCCCGTTCAAAAACCTGCTGTAAGGCCTTAAAACCTCCGTGAATATCACCGATTACTAATGTTCTTCCCATCTTTACTTTGAAATGTATTTTGCATCCACAAAATCTGTCAGCCAGACTTTGTTTGCCGAAAGATAGAAAAGAATTCCGTCTTCATGCATTTCTTTGGTTCTAATGGTCAGAATAAACGGTTTTCCATGGCGCATTCCTACTTTTGTTGCTGTTTCTTTATCTGCGCTTAGGTGAACATGCTGTCTTGCTCTTTTTTCAATTCCGTTGTCCAGAATAGAAGAAATATTCGATTCTGCGGTTCCGTGATACAGGAAATCAGGTGGCTGTGCAGCCTTCAAAGCCAGATCTACATTAATGGAATGTCCCTGACTGGCTCTGATCCTGGTTTTGTCTTCATTAAAAGCAAAGCGTTTTTTATTATTGGTTTCCACTACTTCTTCCAGCTCTTCAAAGCTGAAATGCATTCGACCTTTTGCAGATTTTGTAATGAGTTCATTCACTTCTGCCCATCCGTTTTCATCCAGTGTGAGCTGAATGGTCTCCGGTTGATGTCTCAGAATAAGGCTTAGAAATTTGCTTATTCGTTTGTTTTGTATTTCGTTCATGGTTTTTGTCTTTAATTCATTAATTTTTTCTGAAGCTTTTCACACAAAACTTCAATATCTTCATTTCTTACAAGTTCGGAAACCCATTCTTCCGGAATATTTTCAAATCCGTAGTAAATACCTGCAAGTCCTCCGGTGATGGCTCCGGTGGTATCTGTATCTTCTCCTAAATTCACGGCTTTCAATACGGCTTCGGCATAGGTTTCTGAATTGAGAAAACACCAAAGAGAAGCTTCTAAGCTGTGGAGGACATAGCCGCCACTTTTGATCTCTTCTTCCGGATAGGTCGAAATATCACTCTTTAAAACGCGATGAAAAAGTTCAATCTCTTTAGGGTTAAACTCCTGAATTACCGAATATTCTAAAGCCAGTTTCTGCATATGCTCATAAGCTTCTTTTTTACTTTTCCCTTTAATAAGCTCTATGGCGAAAACCACATACATGAAGCATGCAAAAACAGAACGGAAATGTCCGTGGGTAATGGCAGAAACTCCTTTAACCGTTTGATACAGTTTCTCAATATCCTCTTCATCTTTAAGATAAAAAGCTAAGGGAAGAGTTCTCATCAGAGAGCCATTTCCATTATCTTCTTCAAAAATATTTCCTGAAAACCTTGCGCTTTCTCCTTTGATTAAACGAGCAATGGAATGTCTTGTTATTCCTCCGATGTCAAAAAGCCGTCCGTGAGCCGTCCAGTGTCCATATTTATTCCATTTTACAAAACTCTGACCTATTTTCTCCAGATCATAGCCTTTTGTGAGTACATCAGCAATACAAAGCGTTAATGAACTATCATCACTCCAAGTCCCTTTTGGCTGGTTCCAGGACATATATTCCAGATAACCGATAACGGGAAATCTCTTTAAATCTTCTCTTTTCTTAAATTCTACAGGAACCCCGAGCGCATCACCAATGCACACCCCAAAAATTCCGGCTTTGACTGCGTTTTCCATTATGCTAAATTGACAAGTTTATCAAACAGCAATTTCATTCCTTTGGTTGCAGATTCTTTCATGACTACGGCTCTTTGTCCGTACCCGAATCCGGTTTCGTTGGGATTAATTACGATCAGCAGGCAGTCGTCTTTGATCTCATGGATCAGTCCTGCCGCAGGATATACCTGCAGAGAAGTTCCGATCACCACAAGAATATCCGCCTCTTTTACCTTTTCCTGTGCCGTTTTGTACAATGGAACATCTTCTCCAAACCACACGATAAATGGTCTTAACTGAGCGCCATCTTCCGCTTTGTCGCCTATCTTAATGTCACCTTTTTCCTCATAAATCAGGTTTTTATTATTGCATGAGCAGGACTTGAACAATTCTCCGTGAATATGAAGGATATTAGTAGACCCGGCTCTTTCGTGCAGGTCATCTATATTTTGGGTAATGATCTGAACATCAAAATGTTTTTCCAGTTCTGCGACCAATCGATGAGCTTCATTAGGTTCAACTTCATGAAGCTGTCTTCTTCTCTGGTTGTAAAATTCCAGTACCAGCTCCCGGTCTTTTCTCCATCCTTCCGGACTGGCTACGTCTGTGATATTATGATTTTCCCAAAGACCATCTCCGTCTCTGAATGTCTTTATTCCACTTTCGGCGCTGATTCCTGCACCGCTTAATATGGTTAGTTTTTTCATTTGTTTTCTAATATTTCCTGATATTTAGAATCCTTGTAAGGATAATAAATAATTTCTAGTTCATTATTACTTAAATATGTAATTAAAGAATCAGCAAGTTTAATATGTTGTTCATCATTTTTTGGATAAACATCTAACAGATCTTTAATCTCTTTATTATTATAAATGTATAGAGTGTTTTCTTTAATAGAATATTTTTCTCTGAATGCTTGAATAAATTCGGAAAGCTTATCATTTTCTTGACTTTCCATTTTTAAATAAACGTCAAAAATCTCTTCAAATCTGTTTTCTCGGTATCTAAGTATTTCAAAATCAAACTTAGTTAAATCATAATTTAATTTTCTTTTCGTTTCATTAATGAGTTTGAAATCCAATTTAAAATTTGATGGAAATACTTCATAAAATTTTACGTCCATATCTTTGAAGAGTCCATAAAAAGATTCTTTAATTGTTTCTGGAGTTTTAATTCCAAAATAAATCCCAGTAATTGCAGATGGATGAAATTTTTTCATTCCATACTTATCAAAAATCAGTCTTATTTCTTCTTCATGCTTCCAAGTTGATTTTTTAGTGGCAAACATCTTTTTAATATACCCATCTTGTAAGTTTGTAAGATCATCAATCCCTAAAGTTGGAATGTTATCTTTATAATCAATTTCAAATTTATATTGAAAATCAAAATTTTGCCCCTTATCAATTAATTTATCTAAATTATACTCTATACAATATCCTGAATAAGAACCTGCATAATAAGCCCATAATTGCTCATTCAAAAAATCAGTGCTTAAGCAATAAACTCCAATTTCTTCCTTGAAATTTAAGGTTTCTTTAAACTGAGTTTCAAAATTATCCAATTCTTTTATGGGGAATGACACCCTTAAAATCTTAATTAATTGGGTTATCTCTTCATTAAAATAAATATCAAATGGATCATTCAACATACTATAATTGGATGAATAGAAAGAATTATCTTCAATAGTCTTAAAATCTCTTTCAAAAATATCCTTTTCAATAGACCTATACTTATATACTTTCATAATTTGTTGCAATCTGTTTTTATTTAATTTCTTCGAACAGCTTCAGCATCTCTTCATTTTTAGTCAAGACTGCAAAAACCACTCTTTTAAATTTATTTTACATTATTCAAAGTCATAAACATATACCGGGATATTATTTCTGACTAATGTTTTTTCAATAATAGGATCTATCTCGTCCCATTTTCCTCCTGCTAAGCCACAGCCAATTCTCGGCATATGTACTTCTGCATTAAGTTTTAAAGCTTCAAGAGCTACTTTTTCTAAACATTTTTCGACAGCTTCATATCTTATCGGTGGAATTCCGTTGGAATTGGTCATAATTTTATGCTGACCAATCATATTGCAAACCCAAATATTTTTTTCAACCTGTACCATCTGGATTTCTCCAAGAATAAACCTGTCTCCGTTTTTAAACCATTCCCGATACTCTTTTTCTGGCTGTTTCCACCTTTTAGAAATCGCCATTACAAAACCTTTTCCCCAACCTCCAATATCATTACAGATATGAATGATAATCTTATTTCCTTCCGACTTAGGATTTGTCGCGTCTCCTTTTAAATATTGTATTTCTTTCATTAGTTCTGTAGCTTTGAAATAAGATTATTAATTTCAGTATTGACAGATTCTTTGAATTCATTTCCAACAAAAACTCTGATCACCTCAATATCCCCAACAATCTCATCATTAAAATTCTCCACCTCTTCCGCCGGCACCCACAACTCATTATGGTTTCTCGCACCCACATTCTGCGTTGTATATTGATTCATAATTTCTTCCGGCACCTCAAATTTGGTAACAAATCCGAGATAATTCCCGGCTTCATCCCTGGTATTCCATTTTTCAGCAATTTCTGAGGCATAACTTTCATTCAATACCGGATAGAAAATAGGCTGCCACTCTAATCTTGGTGGAAATTTTTTACAGCCACTCTCTAAGATCAGAATCATTTCTTGTTCTCCAACCGGTCTGTAAAGAGGTATTGTTGTCATAGTTTTTGTTTTTAAATAACCGCTCCTATTTTGTGAGCCAGTTCAGCCGGCAGTGGATATGATTTTTCAATGGGTAACAGTTTTTTTGCTTTATCATATGCTCCGGACTTGGTTAAATTTAATATCTTTTTAACCAAAGGCGTGTAATCTTCAATTTTAACGATCCATTCATTATTAAATTCTTCAATCAGATACCGGCTAATGCCTACCTGAATGGAACGGCACTCCAGTTTATTCCCTTTAATATTCCTTTCCGGATCCCACTGTACATACACCTCAGCGTTTTCAAAGTCTTTTTCCCAGGTTCCCGGATTGGGATACACTCTTTTTTCGGGAGAAGTTAAAATAGCTTTGCTTAAAGCTTTTTCCCATGCTTCTCTTTTGATATGGATCGCCAGCGTACATTCCTGTCCGGATTTTTGTCCGTAATTACTCCTTTCCATCATCCAGAGAAAAGAAGGCTTGATCCACGTCATCCTGTTGAATGAAAATGGAGCAGAAAACTTCTGATTCATCACGGCAGATTTCGCAATCTGCTCATTGTATGACTGGTAAATCACGATCGTATCTCTGCTGTAATCTGCTCTTATTTCAAATTCTTTCATCGTTCTACTGGTATTCGGCCCGTTCTGACATTAAATATAAAACCATTATTTGGTTTAAAAAATTTCTTTAAAGTCTTTTGAAAATGGAGAATAGGATCCGTAGACTGTATCAAATTTTATTTTTAAATTTTCTATTTTAAATTGCTCATCGGTCTGATCAAGGCACGTAACAACCAGATTCTTTTGAGTTGCTGAAACATAAGCGCCATCCAAAATAAGGGCATAATTCAGCAGATCATAATCCAGTTCTCCAAAACGGAGTTCTTTCTGATAATCATTAAAGACACAGGTTTCTTCTTCATTGTTTTTCAGCAGTAATTCCTTTTCATTGCTCATCCATCCACTTCCGTGACGGGTTGAGTAATTTCTGGTCACATAATACATCTCAATATCCTCTATTTTCAAAAGTCTGCAGATCTCAAAAGCATTTTTTGACGTGGTATTCGCGTAAGTTACATTCGGAAATACGCCGTGATCCATGTCCAGAAGAATTCCCTGGCTGCCTTCAAATATGAGGTTTTCAAATGAATTCAGATAGGTATAATCATCTATTTTCCAATCGATCTGGTCTACCGCATTTAAAAAATCATGCATGCCTTCTTCCAATTCATCTCCATCCATAAAGCCGTAGTAATAGGCTATTCCTTTTAACTTTTCGATCAACATTGATCTTGGAGCTATTAAATCGGCTGCAAATAGTTTGTATGGGCTTTCGTGTCGTTTCATCGTGGCTCCGATTCCTTTTCCACAGGTTCCGTGCTCCAGATTTTTCGCATTGGTCCTGTTTTGCCAGACATCAAACGGAGTGGTGACTTTCGCCAGCGGATGAATATGAAGTTCTGTATTTCCGTTTTTCTCCATTAATTCCTTTCTTTCATTGAATAAAAATACAGGATGAATGGTGCAGTGTTCCGTAAAATAAGACGGCAACCCACGCAGTGCTCCACTCGCAAAACTGGAATGAATATGCTTTTTACCATTAATCATGACCGTATGCGCGGCCTGCTGACCTCCGGAAAACCTTATGACAACAGACTCCGGGTTTTGCTCCGCCAGAAAGTCTGTAGTGATTCCCTTTCCTTCATCACCAAAACCCAAGCCTATTACTATTTGTGCTTTTTTCATGACTTAAAACATTTGAATATGATCCAATCCGCCTTCTGTTGGTCTGAACGTTTCATTTTTAAATCGGTCGCAAATCACTCCTTTTATAACATTTGGAATGTCTCTGTGATCAGCTATTGATAAACAATTTTGTCCTAATAATTCTTTCCAGCCGCTATCTGCTCTCATTGCTTGGTCAGAATGAAGAACATTGATGTGATACACCTCGTATCGCTTTTTCGCTTCTTCCAGTAACTCAAAATGTGTATAAGTATACTGTCCCGCTCCCATAATTTCCCTGATCGCCGATGCCGGAAGTGTTTTTAAGCAAGGCTCATCACCTACCGTAAACAAAATCCCTTTCTGGTTTCTCTTTTCAAACGCATCAGTTCTGGTATGGAAAGCGGCAAAGTACCACGCTAACAAATAGCTTTCTCCTGCATTTCCGCCACCTCCGGATTCAATATAAGTACGCGTCAGCCACATATCCAGCTCTTCATCTCCTGATTCAAACTGTCCTACCTGTAAAGGAAAAGCGTCACATTCATGATCCCCGATTCCCAAAAATAAAAGGGCCGGATCGGGAACGCCTCCCTGGATAATTCCTCCCATTAATTTTGGAAGCCCTTCCTTAATCAATTCGTGCGGAATATGTCCCATACTTCCCGTCACATCCAATCCTAAAATGATAGGAACAGAGTTCGGGTGTACGGAAGAATCCCTCGATTCTCTGAAAGAAATTCCTTTAGGGTTCATAGATTCATGAGCTCTTCTCTCTGCATTCTGAGTGAAAATTTCACCTGCGGATTTAGATCCGTAACCTGCTTTTCTTGCTCTGTCAAAACGAGCATCTATATCGTATCTTGTACTTCCCATAACTAAAATGTTTTACCGAATAAATATTCAAATCTCTTTACGGCGACTTCCAGCTGAATATTTAAATTTCTGATTGTTAATGAATATTCTAAATCTTTCTGAACAAATGCTTCCGGCTGAAAATCTGCAAATGTCAAGCTGTTCCTGTCTAAAGGGCTGATATCTATGAGCCCTTCCTGCTCGCGCTCCAGCCGCTTTATTTTCAGTTCAATGTCTTCAACCCTGCGCCTGTAGATCAATTCGGAATCTGCTCCGATGGTGCGTGCACGGTCTTCTCTGATCTGGTCATTGTTTCTCTGCAATGACTCGATGAATCTCGGTTTTAGTTCGTCTTCCATCTTTTATTATTTCGTATTGTTTTTACGCTAATCAAAAAGGGCATAGTAATCCTTATTCTTTTTACGGATCATTACACTTATTGGAATACATCACATCCGTTCTCAAAACGTATTTATTTCCGCTGATCAGGGTTTTCCCTTCATGTCTTACCGGGTGATAGAAAACCAATGCAGACCCTTTTTTCGGAGCCACGGTGAATAGGTTTTCAAATTCAGTTTCTCCGCCTTCAAAATCGTCATTCAGATAGATCATGAACGTATAGAAACTTTTTTCATGTTCATTCCGGATATAGCTTCCGTCCCTGTGCATTTTGAACCTTTGTCCAGGAGAATATTTATACACTCTGAACATTTCATTAAAATTCTGAAGCTTATAGTTCTTATGTTCCTGAGGAAGAAACTCTGCTGCTTTTCTGAAAAGACCTTCTGCTAAATCGTTATCAAAAACCATCAGCCGATCATTGTTTCGGATGCCTTTGCTCATCATCTGCTGACCATTCATATTGATCTTCGCTTCTTCAAATACCTTTTCCTGAGCCATTGCGATATATTCATTACAGGCAGCGGAAGTCAGGAAATCTTCGATGAGAAAGATCTGTGGGTTAAGTTCTATCTTTTCCATAGTAGTATTTTGTGTTTATTGACTGTGTTTTTACCTTCTCATTTCGTCTCGTACTTCCATCAAAGCAAATCCCAGCAGGTTCTCACCATTCCAAAGTTTTGGATCAAGAGCTCTGGCATCTGTTTCCAGCATTCCGATTCCCCATATTTTGTCATAAGGACTGGCTTCCACTAAAACCTTTTCATCAGTTGACAACAGAAAATTCTGAAACTTTGGATTTTGGGAGAATTTCAAAAGATTGGCTTTCTTTACGATTTCATATTTATGTTCGTCCCAAAGTTTTGGATCAAAATTCTTCACTTTTCTTCCCAGACTTTTAGCCTGATTGGGTGTTTCGGATTTTAAAACCTCCTTCAAGATTTCCTGATCATTAAACAGTCTTGCTTTTCCGCCCATCATATAATGTTCAGCAGTTTTATAAACAATTCCGTTTTCTTCAAACTGAATGGGAAACCATTGGCTGAAGCATGATTTGCTAATCTCCTCTTTTACCGTATGTCCCCAGAAGAATAGAAATTCAAGTTTCTCTTTTCTCTGAAATTTATCAATAATATGTTGTAAGGTGCATTCCATGATTGTGTTATTCTTACGCAAATGTAAAACAATATCATATTACAGCCAAAATATATTTGCGTTATTTTAACACTAAATATTTAAAGCACTGATTATCAATATTAAAATTTAAATTTTGTGAAATTTATTTTAAATACAAAAAACACAAATGTTTTCACAAATAGCACAAACACACATTAAACTAAAATTTTAGTTTATCTGTTTTGAATGATAAAAAGAAAGAGATTTTAACGTAAATTTAAACATGATTAGCCTGGGATAAAGATTATTTGATTTCGAAATAGAAGCCTTCTTTTTCAAGTTCTTCATATTTCTCCTGATTAAAAGTGAACAATTTTCCTGGTCTGCCGCTACCTTCTTTTTTAACGTTGTTGGTTTCATTAAGCAGTCCATAGCTCATGATTTTTTTACGGAAATTTCTTCGGTCTATTTCACGTCCGACTATGGTTCTGTACAAATTTTCAAGATCTGAAAAAGGAAATTCCTCATTGAGAAGATTAAAGCCGATCGGCTGATATTGTATTTTGGTACGAAGTCTTTTTAACGCAATGTCAATAATACTTTGATGATCAAAAGCCAGTTTGGGAAGTTTATTTACACTGAACCACTGTGCATCTTCGGCATCAGAATCGGCAAAGAGTTCATGATAGGAAGGGTTCACAAGCCCTAAATAAGCCACAGAAACTACCCTATTCCTTGGATCGCGGCCTACGTTCCCAAAAGTATAGAGTTGCTCCAGAAAATCGGGCTTTATGCCGGCTTCTTCGTGCAGTTCTCTTTTGACCGCATCATCCAGGTTCTCATCATCCAGAACGAGGCCTCCGGGAAGCGCCCAGCCACCTTTGAAGGGTTCGATGTTTCTTTTGATTAATAGGAGCTGAAGATCCTGCTTATCAAAGTACCCGAAAATGACGGCGTCTACCGCAACTTTTATTGCCTGCATAATTGATTTGCGTTATGAATACACAAAGGTACAATTTATAAATGACATCAAAAAAACAATTGATCGCATAATAAAATTAACTAACTTTATTTTACATTAACCCACTTAAAATTAACTCATTATGAAAAATCTATTGTTATTATTTTCAGTTGTTTTTCTTCTTACTGCCTGTGAGAAAGGAAAACCCGTGACAGAAAAAAATTCCTCCAAAACGGATTCTGCAGAATGGAAACCTGTAGATTCTGCTGCTGCCATGAAAGCCTGGATGGACTACGCTACACCCGGAGACCTTCATAAAATGCTGGCCAAATATGACGGAAACTGGACAGGAGTATCAACCATGTGGATGGAAACCGGTGGAAAACCCATTACCAGCCAGGCTGAATGTACCAATAAAATGATTTTCGGTGGAAGATACCAGCAGAGCAATTACAAAGGAAGCTTTATGGGAATGCCGTTCGAAGGGATGAGCCTGATGGGCTATGACAAAGCAAAGGAAAAGTTTGTAAGCACCTGGGTAGATAATATGGGAACGGGAATTATGCATGCAGAGGGCGATTGGGATGCCGCTAAAAAATCTCTCGAATTCAAAGGAAAAATGGCCGATCCTGCCAGACCCGGAAAAGAATGCGATTTCAGAGAAGTTTACCTATTTACAGATGACAATAACCACACCATGGAAATGTACGGCCCTGACTCTAAAACAGGGAAAGAACACAAAAGCATGGAAATAAAATTCACCAGAAAGAAATAAAAAAGGGAGAAACCTCTTCTATGAAACGGTGATTTTCCTTATAGATTTCAAGGCAGATATGCTCAACTTTGGTATAGAAAATAAAAATTTACCATCATGAAAACATTATTAAGAGCCTTTATCGTGGTCATCATCATCATAGGAGGAGTTTTGATCATCGTTGTAGGGAAAAAGCCTTTCCCGGAACCTGAATGTCTCGTATGCGGGATCAATCTTATCAGAACATTAGGCATTGCCGAAGTGATTCTGGGACTTGGAGCTTTGGTGATACAAGCCAATCTTACAGAGAAACAGCGAACTTTCTAAAAATAAAAGACCGGTAAAAAATTACCGGTCTTTTTTATATTAATCGTTTAGTTTTAATACAGCCATGAACGCTGATTGCGGTACTTCTACTCTACCAATCTGCTTCATTTTCTTTTTACCTTCTTTCTGCTTTTCAAGAAGTTTACGTTTTCTGGAGATATCTCCTCCGTAACATTTTGCGGTAACGTCTTTTCTTAATGCTTTAATGGTTTCTCTGGCGATCACTTTCGCTCCCAATGCTGCCTGAACGGCAATATCAAACTGCTGTCTCGGGATCAGTTCACGAAGTTTTTCACACATCTTTTTACCGATATAATAGGCATTACTGTCGTGAATCAGTGAAGAAAGTGCATCTACCATATCTCCATTGATCAGGATATCCATTTTAACCAATTTGGAAGAACGCATTCCGATTGGTGAATAATCGAATGATGCATACCCTTTAGAAATAGATTTCAGACGGTCGTAAAAGTCGAAAACAACTTCTGCCAAAGGCATATTGAATGTTAATTCTACCCTGTCTGCCGTTAAATAACTCTGGTTGACAATCTCTCCTCTTTTTTCAATACAAAGTGTCATTACAGCACCCACAAAGTCGGATTTAGTAATGATGGACGCTTTAATATAAGGTTCTTCAACTCTATCGAGAAGATTGGGATCAATCATTTCCGATGGGTTGTTGATCAAAATTGCAACTTCAGGTTCTTTTTTAGAATATCCATGGTATGAAACGTTGGGAACCGTAGTAATTACGTTCATATCAAATTCTCTCTCAAGACGTTCCTGTACGATTTCCATGTGAAGCATTCCTAAGAATCCGCAACGGAAACCAAAACCAAGTGCTGCAGAACTTTCCGGTTCAAAAACCAGAGAAGCATCATTCAGTCTTAATTTTTCCAATGAGAATCTCAGTTCTTCAAAATCTTCCGATTCAATAGGATAAATTCCGGCAAAAACCATTGGTTTTACTTCTTCGAAACCGTCAATCGCAGCAGCTGCAGGATTTACAAAAGAGGTAATGGTATCTCCTACTTTTACTTCTCTTGCGTCTTTAATCCCTGAAATAATATAGCCTACATCACCACATTCAATAGTCTTTTTCGGAACCTGCTTCAGTTTCAAAGTTCCTACTTCATCAGCACCATATTCTTTTCCTGTAGCGAAAAATTTAATTTTCTCGTTTTTAGAAATGCTTCCGTTTACGACTTTGAAATAAGCCTCAATTCCTCTGAACTGGTTGTAAACAGAGTCAAAAATCAATGCCTGTAACGGAGCATTCGGATCTCCAACCGGCGCAGGAATTCTGTTTACAATCTGCTCAAGCAAATCATGAACTCCCTCACCTGTTTTTCCTGATACTCTAAGAACATCTTCATATTTGCACCCTAAAAGTCCCATAATTTCGTCGGTAACTTCTTCAGGGTTTGCAGACGGAAGATCTATTTTATTCAGAATCGGAATAATTTCCAAATCGTTTTCTAATGCCAGATAAAGATTACTGATGGTCTGCGCCTGGATACTCTGTGCTGCATCTACAATAAGAAGTGCACCTTCACAGGCAGCGATAGAACGGGAAACCTCGTAAGAAAAGTCTACGTGTCCCGGCGTATCAATAAGGTTTAAGATATATTTTTCTCCTTTATACTCATAATCCATCTGGATCGCGTGAGACTTGATGGTGATCCCACGTTCTTTCTCCAAATCCATATCATCCAGGGTCTGAGACTGCAGTTCTCTTTGAGTAACTGTATTGGTATACTCCAAAAGACGGTCTGCCAAAGTACTTTTACCGTGGTCAATATGAGCGATTATGCAAAAATTTCGTATGTTTTTCATTTAAGAACGTTGTAATTTGCAAAGATAAAAAAATGCAGGAGAAATTCATTTTTAATTTTTAATCACAAATGCTTTCTTTTAATTCTGATTTCAATAAAAAAAAGAAGCAATATTCTCTCTATGTATTACTTAGATTTCCCAAAATTTTCTGGCAATATATAATATCCGGTTAAAGGATCAAGTGAAACTTCTGTTCCCGCCATTGCATTTCTTTTTTTCGCTGCACTGCCATCAATCGCTACAATGGCTACATTGGCTACTATACTTCCTATCAACCCTCCTATACCGCCGCCTAACATTACCATCGAAGAATTATTAGGTTCAGGAAAAAGCTCTTCTTTTTTAACTTCAATGAAAAGCCCCATTTCATCTCTGAAAATTTCAACATAACCCACCGGAATTACTTTAAATGGAACTCCATTATGAACAAATGCATAAAAATTTCTGATTGGCTTTTTATCATCGCTCTTCACTGCTTTTGTCACAACACCCTTGCTGTTGGTTTCAATCGTATAACCCGGTTCCGGATTGTGGGTAAAGAAACTGTAAGAATCTTTATAAACCCCCTCTTTTAATGTATCCGACTTTAAAATATCAAGCTTATCCATCAAAATAGAATTATAACTGGCAAGATCATTTTCTGAAATACCAAATTCCCAAGTAGTTTTACTGTAAGAATCTTTCAGAAAATCTGCTAAAGACAGTGTAATTTTCTTTGCTAAACTTTGTGCTAAATAAGGTGTATTCCGTGATGAAATAGTTGCAATGGTATCTATTCTGTTAACAAAGTGATAACCGTCATTTTTCTTTTTAAAAGTACTCGCCCGCAACTCAAGCTTTCCGATAGAATATTTTTCTCTTATATCTTCAGAGATAATTATTTTTTCAAGCAAAAGTACCAATTCATCATTTCCTTTAACCTTATTGTATTTATAAAACCAATCTGAAATGTCTTTACTCGGGTCATTTTCAAAAACAATATTCACTTGATTTTTATGAAATAATATGCTTCCAATTTCTTTATTGGCCCGCTGATCAATTACTCTGAAGCTGTTGTACATGTTTTTGCTGTCCTTTATAGACTTTGACAGGTCAATTACTTCCGTCTTCTGGGCGAAAAATAAGCCGGAAAGTAATAAAAAGAAAAATATTTTTTTCATACTTATAATTTTACAAAACTGAGATCTGCGTTAAACAGAAACTTTGAATTTAATTACTTCACAAAAAAACCAGTATTTATTGAAATTAAATCATTTTTAACAACCTTGTAATTTGCAAAGTAAAAAAAAGCGAGACAATTCCTCTCTTTACTTTTCAGGGTACAATTTATTTTTCAAATACGTAAGCACCTGTTAAAGAATCTATATAAACCTTTGAAGATGTCCTTGTCTTTGCCCCGGTGATTGCAGCTGTATGAGATGTTCCCGGATCAAGAACCCCTCCCACAATCGCTCCCACGACTCCTCCGGCAAGTGCTCCGACCATCATTCCTCCTGTCATTTTTTGAACGGAAAGCTGCGCCCTTGACGAAATGATATAAAAGCCTTTATTTCCTTTTACCATTTCTACAAATCCTGAAGGTATCCCTCGGTATGCTTTTCCGGAATCTACATAACAGAAAACCTCACTGAGCGGCACTGAAAAATCTTTGTCCTTCACGCTCACCAGTTTTCCTTTTTTATTTTTTACAATAGAATAACCGGGTTCCGGCTTTTGATCATAAAAGCTTTTAAAATTTTTATAAACACCATCTACCAATTGAGGCTCATTAAAAGCTTTATAATTTTTATTGAGATGAACACTGTAATTGATTACCTCATTTTCTGGGATCATTACCCCCAAAACAGTCCCGGAATAAGAGCCTTTAATGAATTCGGAGAACACTTCGGAGATCTGCTGAGCCAAAAACTTTGGCATGTCTCCTGTCTTTTTCGGATCTGAAACGATCACATTTTCAAAGCGGGTAATAAAGTAATATTTATCATTTCTTTTCAGAAAGCTTGAGATTTTAATCCTGACTTTTCCAAAGGCCTCTTTTTGCCCCGGATCCTGATCGTTATAAGCTTTGAGGTCTTCCAGAATTAAAGTAATATCATTATTCCCTTTTACCGTATTGTCTTCTGAGAACCAGTTTTCAATCTTATTTTTTAAATCTTCAGCAGCAAACTTTATCTCTGATGTGCCTTTTTTACCAGTAATAGTCCCGATGGTTTTATCGGTTCTGTTATCTATCAGGGTTAATGATCTGGTCAATCCTTTTTTATCTCTGATATTTTGATTAAGCTCAATGAGTTCAGTTTTTTGAGCAGACAAAGCCCCTGCAAACAAAAGGAAGAATAATATTTTTTTCATTTAGGTTTTTGTATGTTGTAAAGATAAAAAAGAGAGACATTCTACCTCTCTTTATATCATAATAACATTAAATTTTTTTTTTATTCTTCAGAAAAGTCGTATTCTCCGGTCAATGGATCAATGTAAATTTTCTGCACATCGCCGCTCTTCATTTTCTTCTGTCTTGCTCCCTGCTCAATAGCACCGGCCACTCCTCCAATGAGGCCAAACATGCCATAAGCACTGTTGGATTGTACCGGAAAAAGATGGCCACGGTTACCTAAAACATAAAATCCGTTTTCGTCCTGATCAAGATCCATAAATCCTGAGAAGGTGCTTTTACGGGCCTTCCCTTTCTCCACGTATGCAAACATCTTGTAAGCAGAAATCTTAGTCTTTTTTCCATTTTCCTCCTTTACTGCTTTTGTGATGTCTCCTTTATTGTTGCTCTCCAAAACATAATTTCCCGGTTCCGGAGTTTGATTAAAAAAAGAAATATAATCCAGATAAATTCCGTCTTTTAATGGCTCTCCTTTTAAAGCGACATAATTGGTTTTTACAAGGGTGCTGTAATCAGCAAGATCGCTTAACGGCACTTTATTTCCGGCAGGGTTTAATGAATATGCTTTTTTGATGAAAGCAGAGAAAACCGCCGGAATATTTTTCACCATCAGTTCGGAAACCTCCTGATCATAAAAAGTAAATACGGTATCTTTCTTATACAGGAATTGGTACTTATCGCCGGTTTTAGCAAAAGTCTGGGCAGAAAAATCCATTTTCCCTTCTGTCTTCTTACCGTCAGATTCTCCTGTTGAAAGTTTCAGTTTTTTTAAAACCAAAACAAAATCAGTTAATTTACCGGGTTGATTACTTTTTAAATACCAGGCACTAAAATCAGCATCCGGCGTTGAGGGAAAAACAACTTCCTTCATTTCCTTCTTTTCTCCGAAAGGCAGTGTTCCGATCTGCTTATCCTCTCTCTGATCGATTACTTTGAAAAAAGCATAAGGATTTTCACTGTAATTCAGAATGTTACCTTTGAATTTTATGACTTCTTTTGTTTGTGCAAAAGCTACAATAGCCACAAAAATAAATGCCAGCTGCATCAGTTTTCTCATTAGATATATTTTTTGCGCAAAAATAGCAATTCGTAAACACTAAACGGCTCTCACAAAAAAATTTTGTAAGAGCCGTCCAACATTAAAAAAATAAACTATTATGGGTTCTGTTTGGGCCTTGCCGTATTATCATGCCCGCTGTGAGGTTTTCTTTCATTCATTTTATCTCTCATCATACCCTCAGACTGGAATAGTTTCAATACTTTCTGACAAGGAATCACCTGCTGCATTTTATCAGCATATTTCTTTCTGTTATCCAGTAACTTCTGCCCCACTTCAAAACTCTGCTGAAGTTTTGCTTTGGCTTCATCATCAGATAAAGTTTCAGGGTTAAAATTAGGATTAAACTGACCTTTGATCTGTTTCTGATTTTCAAGATACTCATTATACAGCTGAGTAAATTCTGTTTTATCGCTGGCATCAATCTCCAGATTTTCCAGTACCATATTATTTCGGAACTTCTTGAGCAGTTCTTTTCTTTCTTCCGGAGAAAGATTGTTTATTACCTCCTTTCTTTGTTTAGGATCCATCTTTTTCCAGTCATAATCTGTAGTCTGCGCATTTTGTGCATTCAGACCAAAACCATACATAATAAAAAGTGTAAATAATATCTTTTTCATCTTTCTTAATTATATAGATCTAAATAAACGTCCTGAGTAGAATTGCTTGCCAGTTCAGAGATTTCGGAATTGGAAAACGAATCCAGGTATTCATTCATTTTAGTTTCTTCTTTTTTAGTGGCAGCTTTGACAGGCTGCGTGGTCGTTGCATTATCCGTTCCGCTTTTTGGAGTATATGAAACCGTTTTATTTACCTGATTACTACCAGTTGGATTATTATTTTCCACGGAAGTTAAATCAGCTTCCAGCGTTTCATAGGCACGTTCGCTTTCTGTTTTCGGCTTCTGTTTGTTGTTCGCATATGCCTGTGAATTCAACACATCTTTTGCCGGATCGTTGTCAGAATTAAAAACATACGTTGCCCCGAATATCAAAGCCAGTGATGCCGCAGCGGCATACATCCAGTTCAGTTTAAAAACCGGTGCTTTCTTATTCGCTTTCACTTCGTTCATTACATTGTTCTGGATATTTTGAAACAAATCATCCGGAACTTTGTAAATATTCTTGCGTTCTAGTTTTTCTATGTCGAACTCTTTCATCTTTGTTGGGTCAAAAAATTATCTCTCGTAATTTTCTTTAATAAATTCTTCTATTTTCTGTTTGGCATAATGATAATTCGTTTTTAAAGTCCCTACAGACATATCTACAATTTTGGATATCTCTTCATAGGGCAAATCATCATAATACCGCATCATAAATACCAGTTTCTGCTTTTCGGGCAGGCTTTGTATGGCGTTCTGGAGCAGCAGCTGTATTTCCTCAGCATCTCCTTCCGTATTGTCGGCTACCAGATTCTGCATATAATATTCAGGATCTTCATCCGTCTTCTGCATTTTCTTCATCTTATTGACCTGCTGTAGTGCCTCGTTGGTGGCAATCCTGTACAACCAGGTATACAGCTGGCTGTCATTTTTGAACTGGTGAAAATTCTGATAGGCTTTAATAAAAGTCTCCTGCAGCGTATCCTGAGCCAGGTCACCATCCACAATAATTCTTCTGATGTGCCAGTACAATCTGCTTTGATAAGCATCCATCAAGGCCCGGACACCTTTTTCCTGGGTCCGTGGATTCTGCATCAACGAAATAATTTCCGCGTCCTTAATCTTCATAAGATGCTTTCACTGTTTTGGATTACAAAAATAGCCGAAAGTTAAATTACTTATTCAATTTTCAGTCCAAATATTTAAAATAATATGAGAACGTTATGCTCTGAGCTTTAGGCAACAGGCAATACGGAAATTCATGATAAACTTACAGCGGTCTGCATTCATCTTCCTTTAAAATCTTATCTTTGTTAGATGCAAATTGTAATCATAGGTTCCGGAAATGTGGCCTACCACATGGTAAAAGCTTTCAGTCTGAAAAAAATTCCATTACTGCAGATTTTTGGAAGAAACGAGGAAGAACTGAAGAAAATCTCTGAAGAACTGGATGTCCCATATTCTACGGAATATCTGGAGGATGCAGATCTGTACATCATCTGTGTGAGTGACAATTCCGTGGAAAATGTCTCGAAAATTATCACTAAAAAGGACGCTTTGGTGGCCCATACGTCAGGATCTCTTCCCAAAGAAATTCTTGCAGGGGAGTACAGAAAATCAAGCTTTTATCCATTGCAGACTTTTTCAAAATCAAAAGAACTGGAGTATGAAAAGATCCCGTTTTTCATTGAAACCGAAAATGAAAAGGATAAGCAGATTCTTTTTAACCTTGCTTCTCAGATTTCAGAAAATGTGATGGAAAGCAGCCATGAAAAGAGGAAATATATCCATCTTACTGCTGTTTTAGCCTGTAATTTTGTGAATCATCTTTTCGCAAGAGCAAAAGAGGTTTCAGATTCCCAGGATATTCCGTTTGATTATTTTCTTCCGCTTATTGACGAGACGGTGAAGAAGATCCATGAAATTGAGCCTAAAGCCGCTCAGACCGGACCCGCAGTACGAAATGATGTAAGGGTATTAGAATTACATGAGCAGTTATTAAAAGGCGAAAGTCTTGAAATTTATAAGACAATGAATCATTCTATTCAGAAAATGTATGAGTTATAAAGAGAAACTAAAAGATATTAGAGCATTTGTATTTGATGTAGACGGAGTTTTTACGGATGGAAGCGTCTATCTGATGCCAGGTGGAAATATGTGCAGAGTAATGAATGTTCTGGACGGATACGCAGTCGTTAAAGCATTAAAAAACAATTATTTAATAGGTGTAATTACCGGCGGAAATGATGACATGGTCAAACATAGAATCAATTATCTCGGAATAGACGACTATTATCCAAAATCGCACAATAAAATGGTTGATTTTGAAGATTTTAAAAAGAAATACAATCTTAAAAACGAAGAGATTCTGACGATGGGAGATGACCTTCCGGATATCCACATCATGGAAAGTTCTGCGATTGCTGCATGCCCCGAAAATGCAGTACCTGAAGTCAAAGGTATATCTGATTATATTTCCACGAAAAAGGGGGGAAGCGGTGCCGTACGCGATGTGATCGAGCAGGTAATGAAGGTTCAGGGGAACTGGCATGATGATAATACCCAATCTGTTTAAAATAGCTCTATGAAATTACTTTTAGCATCCCAGTCACCAAGAAGAAAAGAACTGCTTTCAAGCCTTGGATTTGATTTCGAAGTGGTGAAGATAGACTGTGAAGAAATTCTTCCTGACGGTATTGAAATAAGAGAGGCAGCGGCCTATCTGTCTGAATTAAAAGCAAAAGCATTCAGGAATTTAACCGGTGATGAAGTCTTATTGACCGCTGACACCGTGGTTGCAGCAGAAGGGCAGATTCTGGGAAAACCGAAAGATGAAGATGACGCGAGGCAGATGCTCCGCTTGCTTTCCGGAAAAACACACCAGGTTTACACGGGAATTACCATAAAGTCTGCAGATAAAACATTTACAGAAACCGATGTGGCCGATGTAGAGCTTGATGAAATGACAGATGATGAAATAAATTATTACATTCAGAATTATAAACCTTTTGATAAAGCAGGCAGCTATGGCATCCAGGAATGGCTGGGAATGGCAAAAATCACCAGGCTGAACGGAAGTTTTTATACCATTATGGGACTTCCTACCCATTTGGTTTACAAAATTTTGAATGAAATATAAATATTATTCATTATAAAATTTTATTATTTTTACAAAATCACCAGCTGCTTATAATAAAAAGCAGATAAGAGAGTTATATTGAATAATGAAAAAGAATATTTTATTCCTTTTGATCATGTGTATCGTTGCCTCCTGTGCTACCAAGTCCAAAAAGCCGGAGCAGCGTTCAAAATTCATGAAAGGATTTAACACATATTACAATACCCTTTTTAATGCTAAAGACGCATTGAACAGCGAATTTACGAGCAGGGACAAAGGGCATAAGGACAATTTCTATGCGCCTTATATTCCTATTCTTACTTTTGAAGACCAACCACTTGGAAGTGATCTCGGGCAGTCTGCTGCATTCGCTGAAAACTCTATGAAAATGGCAGAAGTGAACAGACCTTCTGAAAGAGGAGCTCCGGGGATGCCTCCGGGAATGCCGGGCGCACAGGGAACAACACCCGGTAAACCTGATGAACTGCAAAATAAGGGAGCAACAACTTTAGAAATTGCTGAAGCAAAGGCTCAGAAAGCCATCACCAAATACTCCGTGATCAGAAACGGAGAAGAAAAAAACAAGAAGATTTTTGATGCTTATATGATTCTTGTACAGTCAAGAATCTACCAGAATAAGGCTGTACAGGCCCTAGATGCCCTCAACTATGTCTTTACGCACATGAAGGATGATAAAAGACTTCCTCTGGCAAGAATTTACCAGGGTGTAGCCTATGCAAAGATCAAAGATTATCACAGAGCGCATGAAACTTTTGCTAAGCTGAAAGGAGAGGACATCAATAAAAGCTATTCAAAACTGATGAGTATCTATTATTCTGAAGCGCTTCTGGATGCAGGAAAGACAGAGGAAGCCGCTGTTGAATTAGACAGAGCTTTTGAACTGAACTCAAGCAGAAAATTAAAAAGCAGAATAGCCTATCTGAGAGGACAGGTGGCTGAAAATCTTGGGCAGAATGACAAGGCACGCGAAAGTTTTACCCAGGCTTATAAATACGCCAATGACTTTGAATTTGAAGTGAAGTCCCAAATTGCTATTGCCAAGACTTTCAATGGAAAAGGGGATTATAACGGTGCGAAAAACTATCTGGAAGGAATCAGTAAAAAAGGGACGTACGGTTCCAGAAAGAACGAATTCTACTATGCTTTAGGTTTAATGGCCAACAAGGCAGGGAAAAAAGATGAAGCACAGCAGTTCTTCAAAAAATCTTTATTTGAGAAGGTTTCCGATCCACAAGTAAGAGGCCTTACGTACTATGAAATAGGGAAGAGCTATCTTGAAAAGAATGACTATATCGGCGCCGGAACATACTATGATTCAGCCCTTACGGTGATGACATACGAGCCTTCCAGAATTCTTTTAAAGGACCAATCTGAATATATCAAGAAGATCTCCAAAAACTATTATCTGATCAAGAAGAATGATAGTATTCTTTCCTTAGCCAAGATGAGTGATGCCCAAAAATCTGATTTTTTCACCAAGTATATCGCTAAACTTAAGGCTAAAGAGGAAAAAGAAGAACAGGAAAGAATACGTGCGGAAAGGAGCAAAGGTTTTGATGGAGGAGACTACAGTGCCAACTCTATATTTGCTAAAAATTCCAATTCTTTTGAGGATTTCGGAGTAACGACCAAAGGTTTTTATTTCAGTAATATGGGGACTGTAAGCAAAGGAACATCATCCTTTAAGCAGGTCTGGGGTGAAAGAGCATTATCTGATAACTGGCGTTATTCTAAAAAGATGGCATCTATTGAAGATATGAAGAACGATGCGCTCGGGGTAACTTCAGCACCGAATCCGAGACGTTTTGAAACAACCTACTATATTGAACAGATCCCTACAGATCAGGAGAAATTGGGTCAATTAAAGAAAGACAGAGATACTGCTTCTTTAGGCCTGGGTGTGATGTATCAGAATTATTTTACCAACACGCCTCTAGCCACCAAAACACTCTATGACCTTGTAGACGTAAAACCTGAAGAAAAAGTAATGCTACAGGCTCTTTACGAGATTTTTGCCATGAATTACCTGAAGAATCCTCAGGCTTCAGAGAGAGCCAAACAGATCCTACTGACCGATTATCCTTATACTTCTTATGCAGAATTTGCAAGAAATCCTAAGAATATTTCATTCGTAAAATCATCGGAAGAGGTTGAAAATGAATATAAAAAAGCATATGCTCTGTATGAATCAGAGAAATTCGGAGAAAGTAAGGAAGTTATAGACCAGACGATCCAGAAATTTCCAAAAGATGCCCTTATTCCTAAATTTCATCTTCTGAATGCGTTCAATACTGGGAAAACCAGTGGAAAGGAAGTCATGATCCTTCAATTGGAACAGATTGCGCTCAATTATGCCAAAACACCGGAAGGTATAAAAGCCAAGGAAATGCTGAACTATCTGAAAAGTGAACTTTCCTTCCAGGCGACTGATAACAAAGGAAATGCACTTCCTCAGCAGCCGGGTACATCTGCGCAGCCTGTTCAGAATCAAAATATTCCTCAGAATCCTGATAACACCTTAATGATGCAGCCATCTGTACAGGGTCCTGAATCTGAGAAATCCAACAACAAAAAGAAACCGAAGAAACCGGAACAGAAAGAACAAAAGGAGAAAAAAGAGAAGAAAGACAGCCCGAGTGACATTCCTGATATGCCTAAATAAGGTGGAAAGTATGAAGGGGCCAGAGAGTTTTGGGGTGTGATGAGTTATATAACGTGGGTCTTAGATTTGGAAGCTTTTAACCATTGACTTGCAAAGCAAAATTGACCATTGACAATTCTCAATCTTAGCCTTAGCCTCAACCTAAAGATCTGAATCTCATGTCTGAAATCTGATATCTAAAAAAATAGTACTGCAAACACATAAAAAAGCGAAGAATTAATCTTCGCTTTTCTTTTTCTTTACACCGTGGAAATCTTTGAGATAGAACGGTTCAAAATAGGCAATATCTTCAAATTCCTTACGCTCTATTTTCTCCTGGGTCCTTTTAATCAGGTATTGTGCAGAAGGGTAGATGTCATCTCTGAATTCCGCATCGGGAAGATTTAAAATGTCTTTGGCTTTCTTTGCGCCATCCCCTACAAAAATGACTTTTTTATCTTTAAATTCCTGAAAAGAAGTTTCGTCTAAAATTTTCGCCTCGGTAGGAGATAGTTCTTTTCCTGTTTTACCGTCATAAACGGCCGTATAAACCTCCATTCTCCTCGCATCGATCAATGGCAGTATATAATCGTAGTTTGTTTCTAAAAACGGCTGTATCATGCTTTCCAGAGAATTCACTGCAATAAGCGGAATTTTCAGTCCATAACAGAAGCCTTTTGCCGATGCCGCACCGATCCTTAATCCGGTATATGAACCCGGTCCTTTACCCAATGATACCGCCTCAATATCCTTCATAGTGAGGCCTGCGCCTTCCAGTGCCCACTCTACATAGGTGTGAAGGCTTTCAGATTGTTTATAGTTGTCAGAAATTTCTTCGCACAGGCATAAAAGCTTTTCATCATCTGAAATAGCTACAGAGCAGTTTTTGGAAGAGGTTTCCAGATATAGAATTTTCATCTCTTTAATTTTAAGCTAGGTGGCAAAATTGCAAAAGCAAAATTGCTTCAAATTCCTGCAAATTTATGGCTTTATTTCGACACTCTGCCGGCTCCAGAGTTTCCAAACAGCATTCTTTTTTATCCAGATCTCCAGCAAAGCCAGTTTCATTTCAAAATCCTGGCTTTTATAAGTTCCTGAAACTTGTACTGTTCTTCTGATGCTTGCCGTATTTTTATATTTCTTGACCTCGGAAAGTTCAGTCTGCAGAATATTTTTGTATGTCACTTTTTTTGATGAAAAATCTTTTTTGAAATCTTCAAAGCTCTGTATCCAGCCGTTGGAATGACCAAAAGACACATCCGGACACAAAATATCAATGATCTTCTCATCATTATTCTGCAAATAAGTATCCAGCAGTTTCACATTTTCAAAGAGATTTTCATCTTTCTGAAAAGTGTTTACATGTTGCCCATTCCAAAAAGCAAATGAAAAAAGCAGGATAAAAAGTGATAGTCTTTTCACCTTATTTTCTGTAAATCGTTCTCGGCTCACTCTGTGCACTCGGATAGATGGTCATATCAGAAACCATCACATGTTTTGGAGCATTGACACAATAACCAATTGCGTCAGCAATATCTTCGGCTTTCAAAGCTTCATAACCGGCGTATACCGTAGCGGCTTTTTCACGGTCTCCTTTGAATCTTATCAGAGAGAAATCAGTTTCCACAGCACCCGGCTGAATATTCGTCACCTTGATTCCAAATTCAGTCAGTTCCAGACGCATTCCTTCAGAAATCACGTCAACTGCTTTTTTAGTTGCACAGTATACCGTTCCATTGGCATAAGTTTGTCTTGCGGCCACTGAACTAATGTTTACAATATGCCCTGAATTACGGTCTTTCATAGAAGGGATGATGGTTTTGGAAACGTATAAAAGTCCTTTTACATTCCCATCGATCATAGAATCCCAATCATCTGTCTTTCCGGCAGAAAGAGGATCCAAACCATGCGCATTCCCTGCATTATTGATCAATACATCGATATTCTTCCATTCGTCAGGGAGAGAACTTATTGCCCTTTCCACTTCTTCCAGATTTCTAACATCAAATATTAAACTAAACATTTCGGTATATTGAGAAAGTTCAGCATTTAAAGCTTCTAAGACCTCTTTTCTCCTTCCACAGATAATGATTCTGTTTCCTTGTCTGGCAAGAACCTCTGCAGTAGATTTTCCTATTCCGGAAGTCGCTCCGGTGATGAGTATTGTTTTCATAATTTCTTTATTAATGTAGCAATGTATCATTTTATCAATGTAACAATGACAGATTGTGGATTTCAATATTTTTACACTGGTACATTGTTAGATTGTTAGATTAATTATTATAATCAGTTGGCATCAAATGCTTCAAAAGCATCGGTTATATGTTCGATCGTTAGTTTCTTTTGTTCGTCCGGAAGGACAGAAATGATATCAAACCTCACTTCATTGTTTCTGTTAAATTCTTCAAGATAATGATTAGCCGCCGTGACAATTGATTTGATCTTTGTTTTGGTAACTGCTTCCTGAGGGAGCATAAAAGCATCTGTAGAACGTGCTTTTACTTCTATGATAATAATTAGATCCTCTTTTTCAGCTATGATATCGATCTCAGCTTTCTGAAACCTGAAATTCCTTGTAAGAACTTTATAGCCCTTCTTCTGCAGATATTCAGCTGCAAGATCTTCTGCTATTTTACCAAAATCATTATGAGTGGCCATTATTTAAAAGATAATTTATAGTGTCTTGATATCCAAACTTCTTTGTTTTCACAGTCCCAGTAAAAGCGTTTTGAGAAAAAGTCAAACGCACTTTTTTCTGAAGGTCTGAAAAGGGTATCATTCAATTTATAAAAATCAATATTTTCAAGCCTATCGATCGTAAAACCCATCTTATTCTTGAGTTTAAATGTTTTAAGGTCTGGGTCAGTAGCATATTTTCTTTTTTCCCAAATCTTTTCTCTTTCATCATATTGAGAAAGACTGTATTCAGCATTACATGGACAGGTTTCCTTATATTCAATCTTTAAATTCTTGTCAAAGAAAATAAAATACGATAATACTGTAATTAAAAATATAATATAAAGCGAACTTTTTACAAGATTCGGAGTGATTTTTATTGGCTCAAAATTCTCAATAAGCTTCATTTGAAATCATCCTATTAAAACTCAATCCTAACCTTATCTCCAATCTTCATCGTAACTTTTCCGCCAATAATCAAAGGTCGGTTGTCCTTAATATGTCCATTCGGGAATCCGAAAACAGCAGGGAATTTATACTTTGAAATTCTGTCTGAAATCAGCTGATAGGCAAATTCATCGAAGCTTTCTTCATAGCTTTTATTCTCTTTTTCATCACCCATATTGGTCATTCCTCCAATAATCAGTCCTTTTATTTTTTTGAAAACACCGGCTAATTCAAGGCTCATGATCATGCGGTCAAGAGCATAAAAATTTTCTCCGATATCTTCAATGAATAGAATTTTATCTTTGAAATCAAAGGAATATGGGGTTCCCAGAAGGGCGTAAATCAGGGCTAAATTACCTCCAATCAATTCACCTTCAATATTCCCCGGTTTATTAAATTGATGAGATTTTAAAGCATATTTAGGACTTTTCCCTTTTAAAATATCAAAGAGCAGATCATAGCCTTCATCCGTCACTCCAAAACTGGATGTTTTGATGGTCTGTCCATGGATAGAAGCAAAACCTTTCTTTAATAGATAGCTTTGAATAACGGTATTATCAGAGTAACCGATATACCATTTGGGATTTTCCGTGAAGTTTTTAAGCTTTAAATTTTGAACCAGATGATGGCATCCATAACCGCCTCTTGAAGCCCAGACTGCTGAAATTTCTTTATCATTTAAAGCCCAGTTGATATCTTTTAACCTTTCCTTTTCTGTTCCTGCGTAATTGTATCCGTTTGCAAATTTAGTGTAGAGATGTTCACCCAATACAGGTTCAAAACCTCTGCTTTTAATCATCTCTAATCCCTTTTCAAGTTGGGAAACATCTACAGCTCCGGCAGGGGAGATTACAGCTATTTTATTGTCTTTTTTAAGGGCTTTTGGAAAGATTATTTTTTTCATTCTTTTTTTTGTCCTGTTTTTTGGTATTTGATTTCTTTTTTCTCCGCTTCTTCTAAACGTCTGTCGAACTGGTTAAATTTCTTAAAGCTCTGCAGAAAGATAAAGAAACTGAACACAATAAGAATCCCGCCCACGATCCTTCTGATCTGGTTGGCGAGTTTCTGGGTAAGTTTATCGTGAAATTGTTTTGCTAAGAATATTTTGGCCAGATCAATGCACAGATAAGTGGCAATGACGATACCAACGTAGAGAATAAAACTGCTGGTGTCAGGGTACTGATTTCTTACTGAAATGACCGTCACCAGCCAGAAGAGAATCACTCCTACATTTAAAAGATTAAAGAAAAAACCATTGAAAAACGTTTTAAAATAGTTTTGTCCAATGATTTTTTCTTCACCGGGCATGTGCATTTTGGTCTTGGTGACCATCATCACGATGCCGTATACAAAAATAAGTATAGAAGTAATCCTGTAAAAACCGGGATGTTTATCTATTAAAGTGACGATATCTGCACTTGCATAATAAGCAGCAACGATGCATAATATATCTGCCGTAATAACTCCGAGATCGAGTGCCAGAGCGTGTCTCGGTCCTCGTGTGAAGCTGGTTTCAATTAAAAGGAAAAAAATAGGTCCTATAAAAACCAAGCTCAGCATAAATCCTAAGACAACGGCAGAAAGTACAAGTTCAAACATTCTATTCTAAACAATTTTCATTATAAAAAAACTGGAAATCTTTCCTGATTCTTAACCCAAAGATACCTCTTTCAAATGTATAAGTAATCTGGTTTTTAAACATCATCCTTTTGTAATCGATGAAAAAACTCCTTATCATATACTCATATTCATAGGCATTTCCACTTAAGTATATATAGGTAGTCTTTCCTACCTGATGACTACGAACGCTTCCAACATAAGATGTTTGTGCCTTATAACAATAGGTTTCTTTTGTGGGATTCATTCCTGTAATATAATTGATCAGAAAAAACAAATTAATTACAAGCGGAAATTTAATCAAAAAAAAATATTTTTTACCCTCCTTTCCAATATTAATCCTGTTTTTGTTGATTAAAACATGACACAATACAATAAGAAGAAGTATAACCACTACAAATACATAAAAATTGAGAACAGTTTTAAAAATAACTGTCACAAGCAAAACCGCATTCAGAAGACTGAACACGATCGCTTTATCAATTTTAGTCATTAATCAACAATCTTAAAGTCTAACTGCTTTTGAATAAGGTTTGCTTTCACTACTTTGATCTGAACCTGGTCTCCCAACTGATGCTTTTTACCGGTTCTGTTACCATAAACAGCATGGGTTTTCGCATCGTAAGAATAGGAATCATCTACAAGATCTCTCAATTTGATCAACCCTTCAGCACCGTTTTCGGGGATTTCCACCCAGAAACCGAATTCCGCAACACCTGAAATAACGCCAGTAAATGTTTCTCCAAGGTGTTTCTCCATAAACTTCACCTGCATGAACTTGATAGAATCTCTTTCTGCATCGGCAGCCAGTCTTTCCATAGAACTACAGTGTTTGGCTTTGTCTTCCAGCTCCTGCTTGCTTGGCGATTTACCTCCGTCAAGATAATGCTGTAAAAGACGGTGAGCCAAAAGGTCAGGATAACGACGGATAGGAGAGGTGAAATGGCTGTAATACTCAAAACCCAGACCGTAGTGTCCGATAGGTTCTGTAGAATAGACCGCTTTGCTCATACTTCTCATGGCCAGCGTTTCAATCATATTTTCTTCTCCTTTTCCTTTCACATCGAAAAGAAGTTTATTTAGTGATTCTGCTACCTTTTTGGTATTGTCAAGGTTCATTTTATATCCGAAGGTAGAGACAAAATCTCTCAGTGCTTCCAGTTTTGCCGGATTCGGATCATCATGGACTCTGTAGATAAAGGTATTATTGGTTACACCTCCTTTCGTGTTCAGTGATACAAATTCGGACACTTTTTTATTGGCTAAAAGCATGAATTCTTCGATCAGGTGATTGGAATCCTTGCTGATTTTAAAGTATACTCCGATCGGCGAGTTATTTTCATCCAGATTGAATCTTACTTCACTTCTGTCAAATGTAATCGCTCCGTTTCTGACACGTTCATCACGCATGATTTTCGCAAGTCTGTCCAGTGTATTGATTTCTTCTGCAAGATCTCCCTGGCCCGTTTCTATACGTTCCTGAGCTTCTTCATAGGTAAATCTTCTGTCTGAATGAATTACCGTTCTTCCGAACCACTGTTTCTGGATTTCTGCTTTATCGTTCAGTTGGAAAACTGCTGAGAATGTATATTTATCTTCATTCGGACGAAGTGAGCACACATCGTTACTCAAAACTTCCGGAAGCATCGGAACCACACGGTCTACAAGGTATACCGAAGTCGCTCTTTTGTAAGCTTCATCATCCAGCATGGTTCCCGGAACTACATAATGAGAAACGTCTGCAATATGCACACCGATCTCCCAGTTTCCGTTTTCTAATTTTCTTATGGAAAGGGCATCATCAAAATCTTTTGCATCCTTAGGGTCAATGGTGAAGGTACAGATATCACGCATATCCCAACGCTTCGCAGCTTCTTCATCGGTGATTCTTCTGTCGATTTTATCAGCATCCAGCTCAACTTCCTGTGGGAATTCATACGGAAGACCGTATTCTGCAAGGATAGAGTGGATCTCTGTTTCATGCTCACCCGGAGCACCCAATACCTGAGTGATTTCTCCCTGAGGATTTTTGTCACCAGGTCTCCATTCTGTCATTTTTACAACTACTTTATCACCGTTTTCCGCGCCTCCGAATTTTGCTCTTGGAATAAAAATATCGGTATTGATCGTTTTTTTATCACACACTACAAAACCAAAATCTTTGTGAGCAACCACCTGGAATGTTCCTACAAACTCAGTTCTTGTTCTTTCCAGAACTTCCAGTACGGAGCCTTCCAGCTTTTTACCTTTAAAATGGTATGTAACAATCAGAACTTTATCACCCTGCAATGCATCTTTTACGTTTTTAGAATGGATAAAGACGTCATCTTCCATCCCTTCTACGCTTACATAGGCATTTCCGGACTGGTTGAAATCAATCGTTCCACTTAAAGTGCCTGCAATCTTCAGATTAACGATGTACTTTCCTTTTTCCACTTCTTTCACCTTCTCAGAACCCTGAAGCTTGTGAAGAGCCTGGATTACCAACTCTCTCTGACGTGGATTTTTATAATCAATTCCTTCTGCGATCTGCTTATAATTATAGATCTTCGTGGAATTGGTATTCATGAAACGTAGGATCAGTCTTCCGATCTCTATGAGTTTCTGTTCGTTTTTATGGCTTATATATTTACCTTTTCTTGGCATTTTTAATGTTATTTAATTGTTGTTAATTATAATAATCCAGAAGTGATACTTTTAAGATCTACGGTCTGGATTATCTGTTTTATTCATCATTTGTTAAAGGCATCTTTATTCATTTATTTTGTGAGTAAGGGGAAAACTCTCTAATAATCCGAATGCCTTAATCTTCATATATTTTTATTTTTTGTTCTTCTTCTTTTGTTTCCATCACCTTCCAGTCGTTACCAACATACTGATAGGTGGTATAAACTTCTTTTCTACGGAACGGTTTGGCTTTATTTATAAGGGTATAAGTATAGTGAACTTTTACAATATTCCCCAATTCATTGGTAAATGTTATCATCAACATTCCATAATGATCTGTAAAACTCTCAGTAGGGCTTCCTTTCTTTAAAGTCTCAAGATGCTTCATCTTCTTTTTGTAAGCAAATTTTGAGATATTTTTTAAACCGAACTCAGCATTATATTCAATATCTATATCCGGTGAAGAAAAACTCTGGTAAGCTGAACCCAATGAGATGTTCTTTTTTAAGAGATTTGAAATTTGGTTAATCGAACCCATTGTCCAAAAGTTTTTACCGTGATAAACCGGTGCCGGGTTTTCACTTCTGCAGTCTCCAGCTCTTGCTTCAACTGCGAGAATATGACTGGTAAGAACAATAAGATCTTTATCCGGGTAGAAGTTTTTATCAATTCCCGAGATAATTTTGTGGCTTAGCTTTTCAAAATTGACATCCTTAGATTCATTTTTAAAACGCTCAAGTCTCTTCTCTTCTTTTTTATCAGCTTCCGAACAATTACTATCATAACAGCCATTTGTATTTCCCGTAGGACATGGATCATCTTTATCTAAAACTCCATCCCCATCAGTATCCGGCCACGGGCAACCTTTATTCTCTATCGGTCCTTCTACCATAGGACACGCATCATCTTTATCAATCAACCCATCTTTATCTGTGTCTGGCCAGGGACAACCAAAGTTCTCTTGAACACCCGCATCTTTCGGACATTTATCCAGATACAATGGAATTCCATCACGATCATCATCAGAGAGACAGATTTTTTTATTGAATTCCTTTCTGCATTTCCTTAAACTATCTTTAGCTGCTATTTCCTTGGCATGGAAACAACTTATAATAAAAAATAGTACAGCAGATACTTTGATTTTCATTCAGTTTTAAATTTTCTCTATATATGCCAACAGCATCAATTTTCCTTCCAAATTTTTTACAATGGAAACTTTAGTTTGTATAAAATTACTACAAATATGGAGAAGAGGGGAGAAAAACCTTTGATTAATATCTTTTAAATACTTAAGGTTCGGTATGGAAATAATAGACGGGTAATTTCTATCAGCTGCTGCAAATGTACAAATTAAAAAATAAATAAGGCCTGCAATTTGATTTACAGGCCTTTATATTTTTAGCAAACAGCAATTTTGTCAACTCTGTTTTGGTGCCTTCCACCTTCAAAATCTGTGGAAAGAAACTTCTCTGCAATTTCTATCGCCACTTCCTTAGAGATAAATCTCGCAGGCATAGAGATCATATTAGCATCATTATGCTGTCTGGCAAGCACGGCGATCTCCGGCATCCAGCAAAGCGCACATCTTATTTTCTGATGTTTGTTAGCTGTGATCTGTACTCCGTTTCCGCTTCCGCAGATCAAAATTCCCAGTTCATTCTCTCCGTTTTCCACAGAGGTTGCAGCAGGGTGTACAAAGTCCGGATAATCCACACTGTCTGTGGAGAACGTTCCAAAATCCTGTACTTCAAATCGTTCAGAAAGAAAGTTCTTAACAATCTCCTTGTATTCATAGCCCGCATGGTCTGCAGCAATAGCTATTTTTCTTTTCATAATACCTGTATTAAGTCTTTTTAGATTTTATTTCAAGACAAAGGTAAGAATAATAACAAAGTCTGTTAGTTAATCGGGAGTAAATTGTGAAAAGGTCTGTGAATAACTGTGGAAAACTTTTTCCAACTTTCTATTTTTAAAGATGAATTTATTTCGTAATGGGAAATCTATTTGAAAATTTTAACCACAACTTTCAAATTCTTTTCTTCAGTTACTCCCGACTTTTTCCATAATTAAATAACTAATAATGGATTTGTGAGAAAGTTATTCACATCTGTTAATAAGTGTGTGAAAAAGCAGATTTACAAGATATTACAATGTGAATTAAATATGAATTGAATAAAAATTATTTGTTACCAATTATTTTGATAAAACTTATCCCCGAAACTAACAATACTCAACAACAACTACATTATTCTTTTCTTTAAAGAGAAAAAAATTGTTGATTAGTGGGTGATTGGGTTGGGGGAAAGTTTTCCAAAAGTTTTGTTTTTGATGATCTGTTGAAAAAGTTTAAAAGCTTACATTTGTGAAACGAAAATTCAACGATACTTATGAAAACAATCAATGATTTCAATTTTAAAGACAAGAAGGCTCTGGTAAGAGTGGACTTTAATGTTCCGCAGGATGATCAGCTGAAAGTGACCGATAATACAAGAATCACGGCTGTAAAACCGACGGTTGAAAAAATTCTTAATGATGGAGGTTCTGTGATCCTGATGACCCACCTTGGAAGACCAAAAGGGGAAGTGAAGGACGAGTTTTCTCTTAAGCATATCGTAGATGAAGTTTCCAGCGTTCTTGGAAAGGAAGTGAAGTTTGTGGATGAATGTATCGGAGAAAAGGCTGAAAAGGCTGCTTCTGAGCTTCAGCCGGGAGAAATCCTGTTGCTGGAGAACCTTCGTTTTCACAGTGAAGAGGAGAAAGGTGATGAAGGATTTGCTGAAAAGCTTTCTAAGTTGGGTGATGCTTTTGTAAACGATGCATTCGGAACTGCGCACAGAGCACATGCCTCCACAGCTGTCATTGCACAATATTTTGAATCAACTAAATTTTTCGGTTTATTGATAGCTAAAGAGCTTGAGGCGATTGATAAAGTTTTGAAAAAAGGAGAAAGACCTGTAACTGCCATATTAGGTGGCTCTAAGGTTTCAACTAAAATTACCATTATAGAAAATATCCTTCCTGCAATAGATAATCTGATCATTGGAGGAGGTATGGCGTTTACTTTTATTAAAGCTTTGGGCGGAAAAATTGGAAACTCATTGGTGGAAGAGGATAAACTTCCTTTGGCTCTTGAGATCTTGGGAAAAGCTAAAGAACACCAGGTGAAAGTATATCTTCCTTCGGATGCTATCATTGCTGAAGGTTTCAATAATGATGCGGATAGAAAAGAAGCAGATATCTATGCAATTCCTGAAGGATGGATGGGACTAGATGCTGGTCATAAATCAAGAGATCAGTTCAACGATGTTCTTCTTAATTCCAGAACCATTCTTTGGAACGGACCGATTGGAGTTTTTGAAATGTCGAACTTTGCAGGAGGAACTATTGCTCTTGGAGACAGTATTACTGAGGCTACAAAATTGGGTGCGTTCTCTCTAGTGGGAGGTGGTGACAGTGTTGCTTTTGTGAAGCAGTTCGGTTATGGAGAAAAAGTGAGTTATGTTTCTACTGGAGGAGGAGCGATGTTGGAAAGTCTGGAAGGTTTGGAACTTCCCGGAGTTGCTGCCATCAACAAATAGATTTTAATTTTTATTATATATGAGACCGCCAGAAATGACGGTCTTTTTATTTTATGTGTTAAAATTTTTTTTAATTGATTTTCTTCTGAGAATTTTTAATTTTATGATCAAAGTAATGGATTTCGGAAAATCACTATCTAATTTTAAAATTTGTTAGGAAGATGTGGATATCGGTTATTTTTTGTAAATCTTTAAAATCTGTTCAAAAAAGAAAATCTTAATTTTTTTTTGTCTCTCCATTTTTCCACGTGACAGTTTTTTTTGAATATATCCTTAATTTTAAAAAAGTAAGGTGAATAGCCCGACGTTTGTAAATTTCTATAATTTTTGTGAATTAACATTTTTTCCGATTTATTTTAAAAATGAAACTCTCTGAAAATATTTAAAAGTTTATAAATTAGAGAAGTCTCATTTTTAGTTTTATAATTTTATAGAAAATGGAGTAGGGGATTTTTTATTTTTTCTTGCCTCAATTATTTAATCAAAGCTTAAATGACAAAAATAAAACCCGGAAAAATCTCCGGGTTTTTGTTTTTTATGTCAAAATAGGTGAAAATTGGCCTTCAGAAGTGGCTTAAAAATCGATTTTCTATCTTTTTTCGATAATGTATATCAAACTTGAAAATTCGTTCGAAAAAAGTGCCTTTACGTTGGAAATCGTTCCGTAGATGACTGCTTTTAGCCAAAAAAGAGGGGATTTCTTGTATTTTTCGCTCAACATAGAGATGTAGAAGGAATCCAACACCAAAGGTTTGATTTTTCTCATTTTCCAATCCGGTTTCTTCGAAATTAAATTTTCCATACCATTTTTGGAGAAATGATAAATATGTCGCGGTACATCATACGCTGCCCAATATTCTTTGTAATGTTTTGCATCATAAGAAGTGGGGTTGGGAACAGCAATTATTAAAAGTCCTTTGTCTTTTAATTTCCCGTGAAATATTTTAAGCATTTCATCCTGGTTCTCTACATGTTCAAAAACATGCCATAATGTGATAGCTTCTAAGCTTTGATCAGGAATGGTTTGAATATTATCAATGACTTTTGCTTTAGCTATTTTACTGAGAGCAGCTTTTCTTGCATCGGCATCAGGTTCGAAACCAAAAGTTTCAAAATCTTCTTCTATATATTTGACAAATTCTCCGGCTCCACAGCCATAATCTAAAACTTTAGCTCCCTTTTTTATTCTGTCTGCAAGAATATTCTTCTTATACTGAAGATTAAAAGACTGGAGAAATTTGTACAACTTTTCTTTAAAGCTTCCTGAATCCTGATGGTGGGAAATATAATCTTCGCTTTCATAATATTTGGAAATATTGGATGGAATAGGAGTGGTTTTGAAAACTCCTTTTATTTCTGTTTCTTTAATTTCAAATACTTCCTGTGAAAGAAAATGATCCTTTATTCTCATTGAATTGATATCTTGATATTTTAAAATTAAGGTATTTAATAATTCTATTGAACGCATGTGAATACCTTAATTTTTGCTTTTAATTTGCAAATGTTTCACGTGAAACATTTTTTATTTAACGTCCTAAATAGACCAGTAAAACGTTTATATCGGCCGGAGAAACACCGCTGATTCTTCCTGCCTGCGCTATAGTTTTAGGTCTTACATTAGACATTTTCTGTTTTGCTTCTGAAGAAAGGCTTGAAAGGCTTTTATAATCAAAATCTTCAGGAATTTTTATATTTTCCAGACGGTTAAGCTTAGCTACATTCTCTTTTTCTTTTTCAATATATCCTTTGTATTTGATATTAATCTCTGCCTGCTCTCTGATTTCATCGTCGTACTGAGAAGAAAACTCCTTAATAGTATCTATGGCATCAAGCTTATCCAAGGTAATATTAGGTCTTGTAAGGAATTGTGCTGCTCTGTAAGCCTGATCTACAGGGTTACTGTCGATGGTTTCCAGAATAGGATTGATAACATCCGGTTTTAAAGAAGTTTCTCTTAAAAATGTCTCAAGTTCCTGACTCTTAGTTACTTTGGTTTCGACTTTTCTTAATCTGTCTTCTTTGGCAAGACCTAAATGATACGCTTTTTCAGTTAATCTGATGTCTGCGTTGTCCTGTCTTAGCAGAAGTCTGTATTCAGCACGGGAAGTGAACATTCTGTAAGGTTCTTCAGTTCCCTTTGTAATCAGATCATCGATCAGTACTCCGATATAAGCTTCGTCTCTGTTTAAGATGAAATCTTCTTTATCGTGTACTTTATTGTGTGCATTGATGCCTGCAATTAATCCCTGGCCTGCAGCTTCTTCATATCCTGTAGTTCCGTTAATCTGGCCGGCAAAATATAAATTGTCGATCAGTTTTGTTTCTAAAGTATGTTTTAGCTGGGTAGGAGGGAAGTAGTCATACTCAATAGCATATCCCGGACGGAAAACTTTTACATTTTCAAAACCTGGAATATGCTTCATAGCTTTGATCTGTACATCTTCAGGAAGAGAAGAACTGAATCCGTTTACATAGATCTCAACAGTTCTCCATCCTTCCGGTTCTACGAAAAGCTGGTGTCTTGTTCTTTCTGCAAAACGGTTAATCTTATCTTCAATACTTGGGCAGTATCTAGGTCCTAAACTCTGGATCGTACCATTAAACATTGGGCTTCTGTCGAAACCTTCGCGTAAAATATCATGGACGGTTTCATTCGTATAAACGATATGACAGCTTAGTTGTTTTGTTAGTTTTGGAGTATCGGTATAGCTGAACTTTTGAGGTTTTTCATCTCCTTTCTGTTCTTCCATTTTAGAATAATCAAGACTTCTTCCGTCTACTCGGGGAGGAGTTCCTGTTTTCATTCTTCCGGCTTGGAAACCTAAACTTACCAATTGTTCGGTAATTCCGAATGCTCTTGGTTCGCCCATTCTTCCTCCGCCTAACTGTTTATCTCCAACGTGAATCAATCCGTTTAGAAATGTTCCGTTGGTAAGAACAACTGATTTACTTTTTATCTCAATTCCTAAAGAAGTAATCACTCCGGTTACCTTATTATTTTCTACAATAAGCTGTTTCACCATGTCCTGAAAAAAATCAAGATTAGGTGTGTTTTCTAAAGCGAGTCTCCATTCTTCTGCAAAAAGCATTCTGTCATTTTGAGTTCTTGGTGACCACATTGCGGGGCCTTTGGAAAGGTTCAGCATTTTGAACTGGATTGCGGATTTATCTGCTATAATTCCGGAGTATCCTCCCATAGCATCAATCTCTCTTACGATCTGTCCTTTTGCGATTCCTCCCATTGCCGGGTTGCAGCTCATCTGTCCGATGGTCTGCATATTCATGGTAACAAGTAGGGTCTTTGAACCCAGGTTCGCGGCAGCTGCAGCAGCTTCACAACCTGCATGTCCGGCACCTACTACGATTACGTCATATGTATCTGAAATCATTTTTATATTGCTTATTTAAAGCCTTTAATTTTAATATTTTCCATGAATGTTTCACGTGAAACATTTTTAGAGAATGCACTCCAGGTGACTTGTAATTCTATCTAGCTTTAAGCACTTTATGAATTGCTTCTTAAGTGATTCTTCAATTTATTCAGGATTTAGATCTCTGAATTTAGCCAGGTAAAGATCTTCCCTTCTGCGCATCTCTTTCTCCTCTTCTTCTGTCTTATCCTTGTAACCTGCGAGGTGAAGAATGCCATGGGCCAGGACCCTTTTTAATTCTTCTTCATAATCTCTGGATAGAGTAGAAGCGTTGTCTGAAATTCGCTGCAAAGATACGAAAATCTCTCCGCTTATTGTTTTGCCTTTTACATAATCGAAAGTGATGATATCGGTATAATAATCATGCTGCAGATAATCCTGATTGATCTTAAGCAGATACTCGTCATCACAGAAAATATAATTGATTTCACCTGTTTTTTTTCCTTCTGAAAGAATGATATCTTCCAGCCATTTTTGATAATCTGTACTGACAGATTCCTGTAAGTTTTCGTAAAAAAATTGTATCATTGTATTAAAACCAGTGTCCTAAAATAACACTGAATATGCCTTTTTGATTGTTTTTAAGTGAATGGCTGAAATTAACTTTAATCTGCCCGAAAGGAGATTTGTATCCAGCCGTAAGTCCTAGTGAACTATAATTTACTTTAACAGCATCTTCAAATTTAATATCATCTGAAAGATTCGCAAAGCTGAAATTCCCGCTGATAAAATAGTTTTTATTGAATTTAAACTGAACATCGTTTGAAACGAGAATCACATTATTTGCATTGAGCTGAGCAAAATAAAAGCCTCCAAAGTTCTTAAAGTTGATGAGATTCTGTTCAAAGATTCCCCCCAGTCTGTATTGGTAAAATTCCGGAAGATTGTCCCCGATCGTAATTCCACCATAAAGATTCAGACGGTATGAGAATTGTTTTGAGAGCGGAATATTAAGTCGGATATCTGCTTTAACCTGAATGATTCTTTTTTCAACTTCCGATTTTAAAAGGTCAATGACCTTACCTTCAGCATTGATGTAAATCCCTCGGGAAGGGAAGTCTTTATCGTTCTGGGTGTCACTTTTCAGGAATACATATGGGTTTAAAAAACGCATGTATCTTTCGTGTACGCCGTTTATTTCCGCACCAAAATAGTCATGGCTTATTCCACCGCCAATTGCAAATTTATCCTTCCAAACGGACTGTATATAAGCCTCGTTTCTGAACCATTCCCATTTATCTACAATATTGTTATCTATATTTTTCAGGTCAAAGCTCATTCCGGAAGAGTAGATCCCGAAGCCGGGGATATATCCGTTATCAATAAAATAATTCAGATAATACCTCGGTTTGTCACCTACCACTACATCTAATGAAAGATTTGAGTTTTTAAACAGAAGACGTTTTCCGGAGTAATTCAGAAGAAGTCCTGTTTTGAAAACTTCATCGTAATGCAGTCCGACTTTCAAAAAGTGACGGGCTTCATCTTCGGTAACGTAGAGTTTCAGATAATTAGCATCATTTTCCGGGATGATATCATAATTGATAAAACGGTAATTGTTGGTGGCAACAAGTTTATCAATTTTCTTATTAATACTTCCATAAGTCTGCATAGAAGGGAGACGGAGCCCCATTTTCCCCAGAACGTAGTTTTTACCGTAAATACGGCCTCCATCTAGTGAAATGCTGTCTATCTTGTATACATTGGAATATATTGGGTTTACGCGCTCCCTAAGGCGGTCAAATGAACGTTTTGGAAGCTGATCCAATACCGCGGTATACTTCATGCCTTCTGTATATCCACTATCCAGAATTTTCTTTTTATCGTCGTAGCTGGTGGCCGTCATCCCTTTAAGATTCGGCTTGATATTAATATCGGTGTATTTGTACTGTTTTCTGGTATCTCTTTTAATTCCGAAATCAATAACCTGATTTAGAATGGATATAATGTTGTTTAAATCATCTCTTGTCGATAAATCCTGGTTTAGGTCCACACCGATCACGATATCGATTCCTTTGTCCTTTAACGGCTTTGAAGGATAATTGACTGTCATTGCACCATCAATGTAAATACTGTCGCCGATTTTTACCGGATCCATAAGAGAAGGGAAGGCTGAGCTGGCCATAATCGACTGTACCAGGTCTCCTTTCTCAAAGATCTGCATATTTCCGCTTTCAAGATTGGTGGCTACACACATAAAAGGGATGGGCAATTTAGAGAAATCATCAATATTGGAAACATTTTTAAAAAGTTCCTTGAGGAGATATACATTTCTCTGCCCCGAGCTTATGGAAGAGGGAAGGGATATTTTTCCGTTTTTTAAAGGAATGGATAAAAGATATTTATCAACAGCTTTGTTAAAGAAAGAAGTTTCCTGTCTCGATTTAGGATCCATGATCAGAGAATAGAAATCCGTATCCATCACGATCTTCTCTATTTCTTTTCCGGAATATCCCGAAGCATACAGACCACCTACAATGGCGCCCATACTGGTTCCGGAAATATAATCTACTTTTACTCCCAATGAATCTAATACTTTCAGTACTCCGACATGTGAAAAACCTTTGGCGCCGCCACCGGCAAGGGAAAGTCCTATTCTGGGATTTTTGGGAATGACGAGATCCTTTTTCACTTGAGAATGGATCATCAGGAGTTGGAATACGAAGAGAAGGATCAGGAGTTTTCTCATAATTAGTCTTTTATATATATCCGTTTCACCCGTGGCGAAATGGATGTTAACACTTCATAGGTTATTGTTTTGCAGTAGCCTGCGAATTCTTTTAAACTTGGTTTTGCATTAAAGATGGTGACTGTATCACCTTCCTTTACATTTGGAATTTGATCTACGTTGATCATCATCATATCCATACAGAGATTTCCTACGATAGGAGCCAGAATTTTATTCACACCTACATTACCTACCTGATTTCCGATCAGTCGCGGAATTCCGTCTGCATATCCTACAGGAATGGTAGCGATCTTTGCGGCATGATCAGTTATGTATTTTCTGCTGTACCCTACAGATTCTCCGGTGTCTACCGTTGATATCTGCGAAATTACGGTTTTAAAGCTTACCACAGACTGAAGCTGTTTCTGTATTTCACTACATGGTGATTCTCCAATCATTCCTATCCCGATTCTTACCATGTCATACTGATGTTCTGTATAACTTGTAATTCCGGAAGAATTCAGAATATGTCGGAGAGGGGTGTATCCCAACTTTTGAATCAGATAGCTGGAGTTCTTTTCAAAAACTTCAAACTGGCTGAATGTAAATTCCTTCTCTTCAGGCATGTCTGATGAAGACAGGTGGCTGAACATACTCTGGACCTTTACATTTTTATGGCTTAAAGTTTCACTGAGCTCATCCAATTCAAAATCTTTAAAACCAAGACGGTGCATTCCCGTCTCAAGTTTGATATGAATAGGATATTTTTTGTCATACCCGGATTTTTGAACCGCTTCATAGAACAATTCCAAAACTCTGAAACTGTAAATTTCAGGTTCTAAATTATATTCAATAATCGCTTCATAGCTGTGCTGTTCAGGATTCATCACGATGATAGGAGTGGTAATTCCTTTTTTACGCAATTCTATACCTTCGTCCGCATAAGCAACACCCAGATAATCAATATGATGGTGTTGCAGGAATTCAGAAATTTCATAGCTTCCCAATCCGTAAGCATTTGCCTTTACCATCGCCATCATTTTTGTTCCCGGTTTCAATAGGGATTTGTGATAGTTGATATTATGAAGAATTGCATTCAGATTGATCTCCAGAACCGTATCATGCTTTCTGAGTTCAAGAATATCTTTAAGCTTCTCGATTTCAAATTTTCTTGCTCCTTTTAGCAGGATGATCTGATTTTCAATTTCTGTAAGATGTTTACTATCAATTAATTCCTGAGTACTGATGAAAGTAGACGTTTTAGATTTAAATAATTCACTGAATTTTGAAATTTCACTTCCGATTAAAAAAACAGAATCGAAGTTCTGATCATTCACCAGTTCGGAAACTTCTTCATAGAGTTTCTGTGAATTAGAATTAACCCCCACAATATCCGTTAAAACCAGAGATTTTTTAGATTTATTATATTCATTCAGAAACTGAAGTGCTGTCTTGAGAGAATCCAGATCAAGATTAAAAGAATCGTTGACGATGATATTATTTTTAATGCCTTCAATAGCTTCCAGCCGCATTTCCACGGCTTTTAAAGAATTGATCTTTTCGATGATCTTTTGATTATCGATATTTAGTTCTTTTAAAACGGTGATCAAAGCCAGAGCATTCGTTAACGTAGCTTCGTCTCTCTGATGAACAGGGAAGGATATTTCTTCGTCAAAATAAGCCACCGTAATTTTTTCATCTTTAGAAATACCTTCTTTGATGAAAACCTGGTTGTTCTTTTTAAATCCGTAAGAAATTAATTTTTTACCTGAATATAAATCCTTTATTTTTTGGTCAACCAATGCATTATCGCCATTGTAAATAATGACTTCAGAACCTTTAAAAAGCATGATCTTTTCATCGATCAGTTCTTCTTCAGATTGGAAATTGGCTGCGTGTGCAGTTCCGATATGAGTAAGCAGTCCGATCTGCGGATGGAATATATGCTCCAGCTTTTCCATCTCATGGGGCTTTGAAATTCCTACTTCAAAAATTCCCAGTTCATACGAGCTGTTGATTGGGAGTAAGGAAAGCGGAAGACCGATCTGAGAATTAAAACTTTTCGGGCTTTTTACGGTTGGAAATTCATTCCAAAGACACTGGTAAAGCCATTCCTTTAAAATAGTTTTCCCGTTACTTCCTGTAATTCCAATGGATTTAAGGTGCGAATTTTCAAAATGGTATTTCGCCAGTTTCTGAAGAAAATCCACTGAATTTTCAACAATAATCCACGTAATATTTTCAAACTGCGGATATTGATGCTCAGAGATAATCACATCAATACCGCGATCTATGGCAGATTCAATGAATTTTTCTCCGGAATTCTTGTGCGTATTGATCGCTACGAATGCCGTATTTTTCGTTGAATAAATAATTCTGCTGTCAAACGCTATATTTCTGATCACTAAATCTTGATTTCCAATGATCTGTGCATTGGTGATGTCTGCAATTTGTTTTACTGTATAGTTCATTGGTACCCGTTCTGCTTTATTTTGAGCTCATTGATGGTAAATTTTAGGGAAAGGTAAATATTTCGTTTTTGAATATATTCTCTTCTAAAGTTTTGCCCCCTTTTACCTTTACAAGTTAATTTATTTTTTCTGGATCATTGCAAAGGCGCAAAATAATTAATACAGATACTTTTGTACATGCAGAAATAACTTTGCGCCTTCGAGATCCTCCATCCGCTGTGCGGTATTATTTTTTCTTTCTTAAAAGCATTTCGTCAATAAAAACGCGTCGGCTTACTGCTTCATAGCTTTCCGTTTCGCCAAGTTCCACAAGATCATTTCCCTGGGAAATTCTCATAGAGTAGTTGGCCAGATTCCCTGTTCTCTTGCAAATAGCATGCACTTTTGTGACGTATTCTGCGGTAGCCATCAAATTAGGCATCGGTCCGAATGGACGTCCCAGGAAATCCATATCAAGTCCTGCCACAACCACTCTTACGCCGCTGTTGGCAAGCTGATTGGCAATATCTACAATGCTTTCATCAAAAAACTGTGCTTCATCTATTCCCACCACATCACAGTTAGAAGCCAGCAGAAGAATTTCATTGGGATTATCTACTGCTGTACTGCGGATTTTATTCTGATTGTGAGAAACAACGTCCTCTTCAGAATATCGTGTATCTAGTCTCGGTTTAAAAATTTCCACGTTCTGACCCGCCATTTCTGCTCTTCGCAATCTTCGGATCAGCTCTTCGGTTTTTCCCGAAAACATAGAGCCACAAATAACTTCCATCCAACCACTTTGTTTGGAATGATTAATTGTATTTTCTAAAAACATTTGTTAAATTAGCCGTATATTTTTAAGATCAAAAGTAAGCAATTTTAATAAGATTCTTATTATGCAGAACATCCAAGATTTAAAGGAAAAAATTTTTTTTGAATCCAAGAATATCATCGATATTTTGGAGAAAATAAACAACGTAGACGAATTACTTTCCAAGCAGGATCTTGTAGATGAGCTTGCGAACAGGATTTCTTTTTTAAGGTTGCTGGAAAAAAATATCGAGTACTTTATTACCGATCATTCTCAGCAGAATGCAGAGAGCCAGTACATTTCATCCCAATCAGATGATGCCCATGAATCCAATCATGAAGTGACGGAAGAGGAGGCGATCTTCAATAATGAGTTTAATGAAATCGATGAAAACGAAGGTGAAAATTATTCAGCTACATCAATTGATGATGAGGAAATATTTAATCACCAACTGGATGAAATCGTAGAAAATGAATTCCATGAGAATATCGTCAGCTTTGCGGAAGAAAATAACGCAGAGATGTTATCCGACGGTGCCCAGGAAAAAGTTTCTCACCATGATCTTACAGAAGAGGAAGCCGTTTTCAATAATCAGTTGAACGAAATTGATGAAAATGAATCTTTTAATTCCACTGAAAAAGTTTTAAGCTTTGTGGATGAAGAAAGAATCCTTGCCGATGCGAAACCGGATAATGATGAAGATCTCAATGAAGATTTATTCATCACTGAAACCACAGAAGAGGAGGCGATTTTCAATAATCAGCTGAATGAAATAGACGAAGATGAAGACAACGTTTCACATGAAACAAATGCTTCAAAAGACCTTGAAACTGAACAACCGGAGCATCATACGTCTGAAAAAAACAAAGAACAGACCGAAAGAATTCCAAGTATTTTCGATACTGAAATGCTGGAAGACGAAATTCTGATCGAGGAAAATGAAGAGCAGTTCATTGCATCAAATGTTACCATTGAACAAGGGGAAATGCTTACGGACACTTCTAATGTGGAAGGCATCCTAAGCGAAATAAAAAACGATTTTCCTTTGGAAGAAAGGGAAGAAACCATCCTTGCGGAAGTCTATGACAGAAGAAAGATTGTCGATATAGATAAGCCGTTTCCGGAAACAGAAAACCAAAAACTAGCCTCTGATGAGAGCTTCGAAGATCTCGATGTCTATCAGCAGGAGAAAAAAATAAAACTGGCCAATATTAAAGGACTGAAAGCTGTGCAGAGCTTATTTGACGACGATCCTCTGGAAAGGGAAATGCCACACGAAAAGCCGGCACCCGAAGTAAAAGAAGAAGTGGGAAGCATTCTTAAAACCAACATTCCTACCCAATTTATGGAGGCGGATAAGGTAAAACCCGAATTCAGACTGGATCTGAATGACAGAATTGCCTTTTCAAAAATGCTGTTTGACGGAAGCCAGACGGATCTGAACGAAACGGTAGCCCGGTTGAACGGATTCAAAAATCTGGAAGAAGCAAAAGAATATCTCAGCGATCTTTATTACGAAAGAAAGTGGAGTAAAGTAGATGAATATGCCCAGAGACTCTGGATATTGGTAGAAAATAAATTCTTATAATTTTGAGCGGAATCTTATATTTTGTTCCCACACCCGTTGGGAACCTTGAAGATATGACCTTCAGGGCTGTAAAAGTCCTCAAGGAAGTTGACTATATTTTATGTGAAGACACAAGGACATCAGGAATACTTTTAAAGCATTACGAGATCTCCAAACCTTTAAAATCTTATCACCTTCACAACGAGCATCAGGCCACTGAAAAAGTGATTGCCGATCTTAAAAGCGGTCAGGATATCGCTATTATAACTGATGCCGGAACACCCGGAATATCAGATCCGGGCTATTTATTGGCAAAAGCAGGATCAGACAATAATATTGAAATGATTTGTCTTCCGGGAGCAACAGCCTTAATTCCGGCACTTGTAGTATCAGGACTTCCGAATAATGAATTTCTGTTTGCAGGATTTCTACCGCAGAAAAAAGGAAGACAGACGAAGCTGAAGCAGCTGGCAGAAGAGAAAAAAACCATTGTTTTATACGAAAGTCCACACAAGATCAATACTACTCTGGAGCAGATCAAAGAATTTTTCGGTGAAGAAACAAAAGCCAGCCTGAGCAGGGAAATTTCCAAGAAATTTGAAGAAACCAAACGAGGAACAATCAGTGAATTAATTGAATTTTCCAAAAGCAAAACTTTAAAAGGAGAGATCGTTCTTATTGTCAATAATTCTATTTAAAATCATTGAAAAACTTAGTTTTCGCACTGTGTTCGTCAGTGTGTATGGCCCAGACCAATCAGTATACCAAGATCCTTTTGTCAAAGAAAATAGGGCTGGAAGTTCATTCCTATTCAGAAGGCTACGGAACGGTTTACGATTCAAAAAATAAGAAAGAGAGCATTGTAGATTCATTGGGAAATATTACGTTTGAATCGCCTCACAGCATTTCACATATATTTAAAAACCGGTTTATCCTTACTTCAAAAGAGTCCGGTTACAGAACCAAATCTGCCATCATTGATGAAAAAGGAAACGAATTGCTTCCTTTAGACGATCAGAGTTTCAACACACCCTGGCTGAGTAAAAAGCGTATCATCTCTTCAAAAGAAAGAAAAGAAGCGGTTTATGACTATCAGGGAAAAGAAATCATTCCTTATTCAGATGGGGTACGGTTTGTGGCAGAAGACCGGTTTTTCGTGAAAAAAGATAAAGTATGGTTTTTATATGATCTGGAAGGAAAACAGATCAGTTCCCGTGAATTTAAAGAAGATTATCACTTTGAAAATGGCAAAGCACTGATCATTAATGAAGATCATCAAAGCGAAATCATCGGGAAAAACGGACAGACTCTGCATAAGTTCTCAACACAGATCTACAGTCTTGGTTCTTATCCGTATCTGATCACAAAGAACAGAACAACTGGGAAGTATGGTTTGGTGGATACCCAAGAGAACATCCTCGCTGAAGAAATCTATGATGATGCGTCACCGGAATATTTCGGAGCGAAAGAATATGTTTATCTCAGAAAAAAAGGAAAGGCAACCGTTTTCAATAAAAAAGATAAAAAACTTTATCCCAACAATTTCAAATATTTAACGCCATTATTTAATGATCTGTTCAGTGTTTACAGTGATAAATCAAAGAAAACCGGAGTGGTGAACCTTAGTGGAGATATCGTTGTTCCTCAGGAATATGATTTTATACAGAACTTCAGCATTTCCGGGAAAGATTTTATTTACCTTAAAAAAGGACAGCGGGAACAGTTTCTGAATAAGGATGTGAAAAATATTCTGGATGAAAATACCCAGGTCATTGCTTTCTATCCTGATCAGCTGATCATTAAAAAAGAAGACAGTTACTATCAATTTTCCGTTCTCAGCAAATCTGCTTCTGTACTGAAAGACATTGTTGCGATCAAAGAACAGGATCCGGATTTTTTCAATATTTTTAACCTGTATTCAAAACCTGTAGTTTGCAAAAATGCCAGTAATTTATATGGAATAATTGATGAAAAAGGGAAGGAGATCGTTCCTTTTATCTACGATGATATTATTGCGTTTGAGAATTCTGAGAATGAAATTGTCGTGAAGAAACAGGATAAATACGGGGTTGTGAATTTTCAAAACGAACCTCTGAAAGATATTATTTATGATAAATACTATTGGCAGAAGGAAGTTTTGAAGCTGGATAAAGATAAGAAAACTGATATTCTTTATTTTACAAGGTTCAAAAACAGTGGCAGCCGTCTTTAAAATATGATAAAAAACAGACAAAAATTTTCAGTAATTTGATGATTTGGAATGCATTGAATAACAATTTATAATATCTTTGCGGACTGTTTAATTCGTATAAAATTAAATATGCTAAATTGCCGTTTTTTTAAAGACGGAAGTATTTACTAAGAATATAATTATCAAGAGATATGATGAAACTATTAGAAGGAAAAGTAGCGCTAATCACCGGAGCTACAAGAGGAATCGGAAAGAAAATTGCTGAAATGTATGCTGAACAGGGCGCACAGGTAGCATTTACCTATGCCGGCTCTGTAGATAAAGCTCAAGCATTAGAGGCAGCTTTAAGTTCTGTAACCAAGATCAAAGGATATCAGTCTGACGCATCGGATTATGATGCGGCTCAAAAGTTAATCGATGATGTAATGGAAGAGTTCGGAAAAATAGATATTCTGATCAACAATGCTGGAATCACAAGAGATAACCTGCTGTTGAGAATGTCTAAAGATGACTGGGATCAGGTAATGAGAATCAATTTGGATTCAGTATTTAACCTTACGAAAGCGGTAATCAAGCCGATGATGAAGGCTAAATCAGGATCTATTATCAATATGACTTCTGTGGTTGGGATCAGCGGAAATCCGGGACAGTCCAACTATGCAGCTTCAAAAGCCGGAGTAATAGGATTTACTAAATCTATTGCACTGGAATTAGGATCAAGAAGTATCAGATGTAACGCAGTGGCTCCTGGATTCACTGAAACTGAAATGACAGCAGATCTGGATGAGAAAACACTTCAGGCATGGAGAGACAGAATTCCAATGAAGAGAGCAGGGCAGACAAAAGATGTTGCCAACGCATGTATCTTCTTAGGAAGCGAAATGTCTTCTTATATCACAGGACAAACCTTGAACGTAGACGGCGGAATGCTGACTTAATTATAAAAAATAACCGGCTGTACATCAATTGTACAGCCGGTTTTATTATGTAAATAGATTAAAAATACGCCGAATCTGTAAAATGCGTAAGATCTTTGTTAATCCTTAAAAACCTGGTTTTCCTGCTCCTGAACCCTTATAAATGTAGTTCTCTTGGACAGTTCTTTGAGTTTGGAAGCTCCAACATAGGTACAGGTAGAACGCACGCCACCTAAAATATCTTTTACAGTCTCCGAAACAGGTCCTTTATAAACCGCTTTCACTGTTTTTCCTTCTGAAGCGCGGTATTCTGCTACGCCTCCGGAATGCTTATCCATGGCGGTTTTGGAGCTCATTCCATAAAACAGACGGTATTTTTTTCCGTTCTCTTCAATGATTTCACCGCCGCTTTCATCATGACCGGCAAACATGCCACCCAGCATCACGAAATCTGCACCTCCGCCAAAAGCTTTGGCCACATCTCCAGGAACCTTACAGCCTCCGTCGGCAATGATATGCCCTCCCAGACCATGAGCCGCGTCAGAACACTCAATAATGGCAGAAAGCTGAGGATAGCCAACACCGGTCTTTACTCTCGTTGTACATACCGAACCTGGCCCTATACCTACTTTGATGATATCTGCTCCTACAAGAAGAAGCTCTTCCACCATTTCTCCGGTCACTACATTGCCTGCCATGATGATTTTATCAGGAAAATTACCCCTTGCCTTCTTCACAAATCCCACGAAATGCTCAGAATAACCATTGGCTACATCGATGCACAGAAACTCGATTTTTGGGTGCTTTTCGAGGATCACTCTGAGTTTCTCCTCATCCGCTTTTCCGGTTCCGGTACTTAAAGCAATATATTGATGAATGCTTTCAGGTTGGCTGTCCAGAAACTGACTCCATTCTTCCGGAGTATAGTGCTTATGAACGGCCGTAATGATCTTGTCTTTGGCTAGTTCTACCGCCATTTCAAAAGTTCCTACCGTATCCATATTGGCAGCAATAAGGGGAACGCCTCTCCATTTCTTTTTAGTATGCTTGAATGTGAACTCTCTTTCGAGATCCACTTCTGAACGGGATTTTAATGTAGAACGTTTGGGACGGAACATTACATCCTTGAATCCAAGCTTTATATCATATTCTATTCTCATAATCTGGAAAAAATTAATAAGAATAAATGTAGCGAAAACTTTTAAGGGAAAATTGAAAAGAGAATGTTTTATAGATTTTTTAACCTGTGAAACGAGTTTAAGAGTGAGAGAGTTTTTGGGTTTGAGCGTTATGGTCTACCTGTCAAAAGGGTCATGCTTCTTTTTTTTACGCAAAGGTTTGATATTAATGTGATCCAGTAAAAGGAAACTAAGAAGGAATAAATGAAATTGATTCGATTAAGAAGACGCTATATCCGGTAGCTTCATCAGCGAAGAAGTCGAACTCTTTGCCTTCTCCAACTCAAAAGCATTTTTCATAGAACTTTGCGTGAAAATAAATTAAAATTATCAACGCAATCATATGTGAAAATCCCTACAATCCGTGGTTTAAAAAAACAAAATAAAAAAGGGCGGAAAATCATCTTTTCACGCCCCATAAGTTGATAGTTCCCCGATGCATAAAGCCAAGCTTTTCATATAGCTTTTTTGCGCCGGTATTGCTTTCTGCGACATGCAGGAAAGGTGTTTTCCCGTCTTCAAATATTTTTCCGGAAACAAAAGTCACCAATTGTTTAGCCAAACCTTTTCCCAGATAATCCGTATCTGTGATCACAGCGCTTACCTCAGTCATATCATTCATCTGCATTCTTTCACCGGTAACCGCTACAAGTTTATCATCCTTAAAAATACCAAAGTAACGCCCCAATTCAGGCGTCCTTGCTTTAAAATAATAAGGATAGAACTTCATCACAAATGTCAGAAGTTCTTCATGGTTTTCTTCTTTCAGTTCAGTAATTTCCTCAGTCAGATCAATCTGAATAGGGTTTTCCAAAACATACTGATCACATACAAGACGTGACAATTCAGTCTTTAAATTTCCTAAGTCAGGTTTCGCACCGAAAATCAGAAAATCATCACAGATCCTTGCATAGTCTGTGATGTCTTTTTCTCTAGACCGCTCTACTGCACCGCCAAAAGAGGCTACTTCAGGGTTATAAAACTTAGTTTCCCCAAAATTAAAGCAGAACTTTTCATGGTATTCATTAAGTGAATGGTAAACAGGATTGTCTAGCTTTCCGTACATCAGTCAAAATTCATTACTTCCTCGAGCGTCTTCATGTATTCATAAGCTGTAAGATCGAACTTGACAGGAACGATTGAAATATATCCGTTGGCCAATGCCGTTTCATCAGCATCTTCAGACTCATCCATATTATTAAAATATCCGGTTAGCCAGTAGTATTTCTTTCCATGAGGATTTACCCTTTCGTCAAAACTTTCTTCCCATTTAGCATTGGCCTGCTTGCAAACCTTTACGCCTTTGATTTCTCCGGCAGTCAGTTTCGGGATGTTCACGTTCAGAACAATTCCTTTAGGCATTGGGTTTTCCAGTGTTCTTTTTACGATATTCTGGATATATTCTTTGGCTTGTGTAAAATCGGCCTCCCAGCTGAAATCCATCAGTGAAAATCCGATGGCAGGAATTCCTTCCACACCTGCTTCTACAGCTGCAGACATCGTTCCGGAATAGATTACATTGATCGAAGAATTAGCTCCATGATTGATTCCTGAAACTACAATGTCCGGTCTTCTGGTCAGAATTTTGTCAAGAGCCATTTTTACACAGTCTACAGGTGTTCCGCTGCATGAAAAATCAGTCTGCGGGCCATCAAGCGTTACTTCTTCGTAGCTTAAGGTAGAATTGATGGTAATAGCGTGGCCTTTTCCACTTTGGGGAGAGTTAGGTGCTACCACAATAACGTCTCCGATTTCGTTCATAAATTGTATAAGGTTTCTGATACCAGGTGCGGTGATTCCATCATCATTAGTAACCAGAATAAGCGGTCTTTCCATAAAATAAGTTTAATTTAAGAAGGTATAAGGCATCAATTGCCTATTGAAAAACAGTTTTTTTGTCATTTTAGACATCAGGAAAAAAGTTCTCACACTTCAAATTTAGCTAAAAACTTTTGAAGATGAATGCAATTCAGGAAATATAAGTTTAGGCTCAGGAGACAAAATTAAACTATTAAAACGCTATGATTCGGATGATTGTACAGTATCCAGAACTACAGTATTTGATATAATATCAAAGTTTTTTCGGGGCTGGATCTTGAAAATTGACTACAATTATTCTCAATATTGAGCCTTTCAGCAAACAAAATTGAACTTTTCAGCAAAGTATGATTATATTACATTATCGAAATTTGCTTGATCAAATTTTAGAACATAAAAATATTAGACATAAAAACAGTGAAACTTTAACCCAATGAAGAGATTTTTAAGAATACTTAGGCGGACACTGATTTTTCTTTTGTGCGTGATTGTTGTATTGGGCATTGCAACCTATTTTTATATGAAACAGCCACAATTCGGAGCTCTGCCGGAAGGAAAAAGGCTGGAACTTATGAAGAAATCTCCTCATTATAGAGAGGGAAAGTTCAGAAATCTGATAGAAAAACCTACCCTGTCGGAAGGATATAACTTTACCGGAGAAATCTGGAAAGCACTCACTAAAAAGTATCCGCATACTGAACCCATCGACGTATTACCTTCTGTAAAAACAAATCTTAAAACAATTCCCGCAGACCGCAATGTCATCATTTGGTTTGGACATTCATCTTTCTTTCTGCAGGTAGATGGCGTTAAAATTCTGGTGGATCCTGTCTTCAGTGGAAAAATGACACCACTTCCCGGAAAGCCAGATGCCTATAAAGGAAGCGATATTTATTCCGTGAATGATATGCCAAAGATCGATTATATGCTTCTTTCTCATGACCATTATGACCATCTGGACTATGAAACAGCTAAAGCATTGCAGCCAAAAGTAAAGCATGTGATTTGTGGTTTAGGAGCTGGGGCACATTATGAAAGATGGGGCTATACGGCACAACAGATTGTAGAGAAAGATTGGGGTGATCGTGTGGATGTGAAGCCCGCGTTTTCTATTTTTACTGAAAATACCCATCACGATGGAGGAAGAGGGTTTAAGAGCTCACAAGCTTTGTGGCTTTCGTTTTTTATAGAGTCACCTGCTATGAATATTTATTACAGTGGTGATGGCGGGTACAGCAGTCGTTTTAAAGATATTGCTAAAAAACATCCTCAAATTGATTGGGCCGTTATGGAATGTGGTCAGTATAACAAAGCCTGGCAGTCAGTTCATGAGCTGCCGCAGGAAGTAGCACAGGCAACTTCAGAGCTGAATGCAAAGAACATGATTCCGGTGCATCATTCGAAATTCACACTGGCAAAACATCCCTGGAATGAGCCGTTGAAAGAGATCACAAAATATTCTCAGAATAAGAATTACAGACTGGCGACGCCAATGATTGGTGAATTGGTAGACCTGAACGACAACAAACAGGTCTTTAAACAGTGGTGGAAAAATGTCAGATAAAAACGTTTTATCAACACAGAATAAATATCTTGAAAAATTCATTTTAATATTCTGATTATTAATGGTTTAATTTATTATGGAATCCTAAGTAAATAATATGCTATAATGCTTTTAGTAAAAAACATTTAAAACTATCCGATAATTGTAAATAAGGTATTAAATTTGATAGTTTGTAACAGCGAATTAATTGCTGCTACTAATTGTAGTATATATTTTTAAAAAAATCAATAAATAAAGACAGTTTATGTGGAAAAATTTCAAACTGAATAAATTTTTACTCCTAATTCCATTGACAAGTCTAATGTTTTGTTTCAACTCGCCAAAGAACGACGACGAAAAGATGCAGACGATCATGGTGAGCGTAAAGAATACACTTTCTTATTTACATTACAGCCCGAAACCCATCAATGATGCCTATTCCAAGGACGTTTATAAACATTATTTCGAACTGGTAGATCCTGCAAAAAGATATTTCCTGCAGTCTGATATGGATGAATTCAACAAGCATGAAACAAAGCTTGATGACTATATCAGCCAGGGTGATCTGATATTCTACAAACTGACCATCGACAGATTGTATCAGAGAGTAGATGAGATCGATAAGATTACTCAGGATATTTTCAGCAAGCCGATCAATCTTCAGGAAGATGAATCATTGACTCTTGAGCCAAAGCTTAAAAAGGTACCGGCTAACAAGCAGGAACAGTATAACGAGTGGAGAAAGTATATCAAATACAATATCCTTCAGGAAATTGAGTCTATGAATAGCAAAGAAGAAGCTCAGAAGGAGAAGAAAGATTCTGTTCAGAAGTATAAGTTAAAAGATACAATCAAATATCAGCCGTTAAATCAGGATCAGAAGATCAAAAAAGCAACGGACGAAGTGAAAGACCTTGTAAAAGATACGTTTACAAGATTCAAAAAGAGAAAGAAAATGGATTGGTTTACGGTGTATATGAACGCATATACTGAAGTATTCGATCCGCATACCAACTACTATTCTCCAAAAGACAAGGAAGATTTTGATACACAGTTCACCGGAAAAGTGATTGGTATCGGAGCGCTTATTCAGGAGAAAAAAGGAAATCTGTTCTTGGGTGCTTTAACGATCGGTGCACCGGCATGGAAGTCTAAACAGCTTTCAGAAGGGGATAAGATCTTAAAAGTAAAATCCAAACCGAAAGAAGATGCCGTAAATGTGGTAGGAATGCTTTCTGATGAAGCCGTAAGACTGATCAGAGGGGAAAAAGGAACACCGGTAACACTGACGGTTCAGAAAAAAGACGGAACGATTAAAGATGTAACGATGATCCGTGAGGAAGTAGCTATTGAAGACACTTTTGCAAGAAGTATCGTAGTGAATTCTCCAAACGGAAAGAAATACGGATTTATCAATCTTCCAAGTTTTAATGCAGATTTTGAGGATTCTAAAGGTAGAAATGCTTCTGATGACATCAAAAATGAGATCATTAAACTTAAAGAACAGAACATTGAAGGAATTGTTCTTGACCTTAGAAATAATGGGGGTGGATCATTAACTGAAGTAGGGGATATCATGGGACTTTTCATGGAAGCAGGCCCTTACGTTCAGGTGAAAGACGGAAACGGAAAAATCCAGACCTTAAAAAATAAAAATGAAACTCCGATATGGACCGGACCACTAGTGATCATGCAGAATGAGCTTTCAGCTTCAGCTTCAGAGATCCTTGCCGGTGTAATGCAGGATTACGGAAGAGCGATGATCATCGGATCTCCGCAGTCTTTCGGAAAAGGAACCGTACAGACTTTTGTAGACCTGAACAGATTCCTAAATACGGAAGATGATTTCGGATCTTTAAAACTAACGATCCAGAAGTTCTACAGAATTACAGGAGAATCTACGCAGAGAAAAGGAATCGTTTCTGATATTCAGATGAAGGACTTCTTTACCTATGCAGAAGTAGGAGAGCGTTATGATGATTATGCTTTAGCCTGGGACAAGATTCCTGGGACAAAATTCCAGAAGCTGAATTATTTTAATATTCAGGCTCTTGAAAAAGCAAGTGCAGACAGAATGGCTAAAAACAACAACTATCAGCTATTGTTGGAATCTGCTCAGTGGAGAGAAAAACTGGATAAAGAAGAAAACATCACGCTTAACATCAATAAGTTCAATGAACTGATGAAGCAGAGAAAAGCTCAGATTGAGAAATTCAAAGCTTTAAGCAAGTTTGAGAACGGTCTTAAGTTCATGATGTATCCAAACGAAATTGAAAGAGAGAAAAAAGACGAAGCTTTCAAGAAGAAATCTGAAATGTGGATCAAAAATCTTAAGAAAGATCCATATCTGCAGGAAGCAATGAATATCGTTTCCGATATGGGAACTAAATCATAAATAAAAATGGCGCTGATCGAAGATCAGCGCCATTTTTATGCGATAGAGAATTACTTAATTTCTACACATCCCACTCTTCCGCCTGCATTTCCTGTAGGTTGAGTATGAAAATCATCGGCTGCAGCATGTACGATAAGCCCTTTCCCGATGATGTTTTTAGTTTCATCTGTACATCCCAGACACCATTTACTTGTCTTGAAAGTAAGGACGGCTTTCCCGGTTTGGTCAGCCGTTAAGTTTCCGATATCTCCCATGTGGAAATGTTCGGCACCCCATTTTCCGTGATCATCTTTAGCCGGATTCCAGTGTCCGCCTGTAGAAGTTCCATCGGCTGCAGAACAGTCGCCTTTTTCGTGGATATGTACTGCATGGATACCAGGAGTAAGATTCGTTACTTCAAGCTTCATAACAACCTCGTCTCCTTTCTGGGTGAATTTTGCCGTTCCGCCAGTCTCTGTTCCGCTCTTAGCGTTAACTGCGTACGTTTTTGTCGTACAGCATGAAGCCGCTAAAAATGCACACCCCGCAAGTAATGCTATTGTTTGTACTTTCATTTTTAAATGATTTAAAGTGATTATACCGTTAAATTTATAAAACATTTTCCGAAAGACTTTATGATTTCAATCCTTTTTTCGAAAACAGCAATATCTGACAAGTGAAATACAGCGTATCTTGATACCTTTACCGATCCACATTTATTAACCATGGAAGAACATAAAAAAAGAATCATAAAAGCCATCAGATACATTGATAACCACCTCGATGCTGATCTTTCTCTGGAAAAAATTGCAGACGTAGCCATGTACTCTTCCTTTCATTTTCACAGGATATTTAAGCTTATTACACACGAAACCCTCCAGAACTATATTACCAGAAAGAAAATAGAAAAAAGCGCCTTTTACCTGGCTGCAAAGAAAAATTTGGAAATGAAAGAGATCTTTCTTGATCTTGGATTTTCCAATCACTCCGTTTTCAGTAAGACTTTTAAAAAGCATTACGGGATATCGCCATCAGTTTTCAGAAATTCTGCTCCGGAAACCTTTCACAGGATTTTACAAATAGAGAGCAAGAACGGACAAGTAGATACGGTTTTCAGCCAATACATTTGCCATGTAGAAAACCTGTTAAACTGGACAAAAATGAATTTAAAAATTGAAGTAAAAGAGTTGCCCGAAATGAATGTGGCTTCAGTAATGAGCTTAGGAATTGCTAATGTGGAACCTTCTTTTAATATTCTCATAGAATGGGCAAAAAAGAAGCATTTGTTCCCCCGTGACAATGTCAAGATGATCTCCATTTATAATGACAGTTGTAAAGTGACTCCATTGGATAAGGTCAGAATCCATGCATGTATGCTTCTTGATGAAAAGCTGGAGGAACAGAGCGGAGTGGTTTTTTCAGAAACCATTGAGGCTGGCAAATTTATTTTAGGAAGCGGCGAATTTACGCTTGACGATTTTGAAAAGTGCTGGGTATCCCTGTTTTTATGGATGAATGAGCATCATTATGCCATGAGAAAAGCGTTCCCTTTTGAGATCTATCATTCGAATTTTAAAGAACATCCTGAGGGTAAAATGATTGTGGATTTCTGTATCCCGATTCATTAATTTCCCATTCAGCAGCTAAAGTATGCCTTTCAGTAAAATTTATTTTATAGAAAGGCATATTCCGTACTATTTTTGATTCGAAAATGAAAACCATGAAAACACAAGGAAAAAAACTTTTACTGCTGATCGCTTTTCTGTCCTTTATCGCAGGATATGCACAGATCAGGATCTCAGGAAAAGTCACTTTTAAAAATAAAGGAGTCAATGAAATCAATGTCACTTTAAAAGACACCTATGATGGTGCAACTACTGATGCTCAGGGGAATTTCTCTTTTGAAACATCAGAAAAAGGAAATCAGACCCTGACCTTTACCCATCCGAAGTATCAGAATATAGAAAAAGCAATTGTTATTGATAATCAGGATATTTCTGTCAATGCTGAGCTTAAGGAAGAGATCAGCGAGATCGATGCCGTAGTAGTTTCTGCCGGTTCCATTGAAGCCAGTGATAAAAAGAGAGCAACAGCACTTTTGACACCTATTGACATTTACACCACAGCTGGTGCAGACGGACAGATTTCTTCGGCTTTAAATTACCTTCCAGGTGTTCAGAAAGTGGGTGAATCAGAAGGCCTTTTCATAAGAGGAGGTACGGGAACAGAATCCAAGATCTTTATGGATGGAAGTTTGATCAACAATTATTTCTCAAACTCAGTTCCGGGGATTGCAGGAAGAGACCGCTTCAATACGTCTCTGTTTAAAGGAAATATCTTTTCAAGCGGTGGTTATTCTGCATTATACGGACAGGCTCTTTCCGGTGCGCTGATGCTGGAAAGTGTGGATCTTCCGGACCAGAGCTCTTATGATTTTGGAATTTCACCTATATTTTTGAGTGCAGGATTTCAGAAGCTGGGAGAAGGTAAAACCCATTCTTTTGGAGCTACTTTAGGCTACTCACTCCTGAGTCTTATGCAGAACGTTTTTAATTTTAATACCGATTTTATTGATGCTCCGCAGGGGTTAAACGGTGATTTTAATTTCAGAATCAAAACAAAATCAGGTGGCTTTCTGAAGTATTACGGAATGTATGACTCTAATAAAATGGGAGTGAAAACAGAGAGTTTAGAACCGGGATATGATTTTGCCCTCGTACGATTGAAGGGAAATAATACTTATCACAATCTTTCTTTTAAGCAAAAATTCGGAAAATATCTTCTGAATGCTGCCACTTCATATTCCTACAACAGATCTGATCTTAATTTTTCTACGGAAACCAATAATTTGGAATCAGATCCATCAAAGCTTTTAACGAATGGAAATTACATCAATTTTAAAGCGGTTGTCGAAAGAAAAATAAATAAAATCAGTGCCGTAAGAGCCGGTTTTGAATTAAATAATACAGATGAAAAACTCAATTTTGGGGAAGTACAGAAACATTATACCGATCTGATCTCTGCCGTTTTCGCGGAAACGGATCTTGGGTTCAGTAATGCATTATCCGCCAAAATAGGAGTAAGGGCTGAAAATTCTTCTTTCTTAGGAAAAACCAATTTTGCCCCCCGTTTTGCACTGGCTTACCGTCTGGCACAAGACTGGACGACTTCTTTTGCTTATGGATTGTTTTATCAGAATCCTGAAAGCAAATACATCAATGGACCGGCAGATCTGGATTTTCAGAAATCACAACATTATATTTTCCAGGTTCAGAGAGCGTCAGAGGGAAGAAGCCTGCGTTTTGAAGCTTTTTATAAGAAGTATGATCAATTGATCAAAACATTTAATATAACACCGGGCAGCGAACAGAATCAACAGGTACAGACCGCTTTGAACAATAATGGAGATGGATACGCTAAGGGACTGGAGCTTTTCTGGAGAGATAAAAAGACTTTCAAGAACATTGATTACTGGCTGAGCTACTCTTTCCTTGATTCTCAAAGAGATTTCATCAATTATCCGATGAGTTTAAAGCCGAATTTCGCTTCCGCACACACACTTTCTGCTGTGGCCAAAAGATTTATCCCGGAGTGGAAACTGGGTGTGAACTTATCTTATACTTATGCTAAAGGTCGCCCTTATTATGATATTGCAACGAAAACCGAGAACAGTAATGTGATCAATTACATCAGAAATGAAGGGAAACTGAAAGATTACAATGCTTTGAATATCAGCTTCAATTATCTTCCGAATTTGGGGAAGAAAGATGCCAAAGCATTTACGGTATTGGTATTGAGCGTTTCCAATGTGTTAGGATCTAAAAATGTCTATGGTTATAATTTCTCCCTTGACGGATCCAGAAGCTCATCGGTAGTTCCACCGGTCAATACCTTTGTATTTATAGGAGCTTTCATCAGTTTTGGAGTAGACAGAACGCAGGATGCCATCAATAATAATTTATAAAAATAACTGCGACAGATATCACAATCGTTGCAAAATACATAACTTCGAAAAGACAATTAATTCACTTAAAAAATTGATATAATGAAAAAATACCTATTAAGTTTTGCTTTAGCTTTTATGAGTTCAACAGCTTTTGCACAGGCAGATTACGAAAAAATAATGACTGAAAAGATCGCGAAAACAGAGACCTGTAAAACGCCGGAAGAGTTTCAGACATTGGCCAATGATTTCCAGAGAATCGGAAGCAAGGAAAGTTCAAAGTGGCTTCCTCCTTACTACGCAGCATTTTCCCAGATTCAGAAGGGAAGGTTGATGATGAGAAACGGAAATATGCAGGGTCTGGATGAAACAGCTGCAGAAGCAGACAAATATCTGGCAAGCGCTCAAAACCTTGCAGGAGCAGATAATGCAGAGATTCATTTGCTGAGAAAAATGGCCGCATCTTTAAGAATGATGGTTAATCCCGCGCAGCGTTACATGACAGACGGAGCGAAAGCCACTGAAGAGATGGGAATTGCTGAGAAGCTAGATCCTTCAAACCCGAGAGTAGCGCTTATCAAAGCAGAAGATGTGTATTTTACCCCTGAACAATATGGGGGAAGCAAAACCAAAGGTCTGGAAATGTTCAAAGAAGCACTGACGAAATTTAATGCCTATAAGCCAAAAACAAGCTTAGACCCGAATTGGGGCAAAACAGAAGCGGAATATTTTCTGAGTATGCCGGCAAAATAACAATGAAACCTAAGCCTTCTTGACACGGAAGGCTTTTTTAATTCCATTCGGAAGGGAAAATCTGCCCTTCGGTAAATAATAATTTTTGATACCTTTATTAAAGACTAATTTTGAACCAGGAAAACCGCTCATGAAACGTAAAGGATTTATCATATTATTTTGGGTATCGCTGGGAACAGCATTATTTTTCTTCTTGTTTTTTACCAAAGAGAAAAGTCTTCACAATTTTTTTATTACCCTGTTGATTTCTACCATGTATTCCTTTATTCTTGGATTTGGAAATGCTTTTATCAATGATTTTCTCAATAAGAGATTTCCGTGGTCTGAAACCACCGGGATAAGAACCGCATTAAGTGTGGTCTCCATCATCATAGGGAATTTTATTCTGGTCTATTTCTGTAATTATATCAACTATGTACAGATCCAGAAAGTAGCCACCACAGAAGTTTTTTTCTCTAAAGAATATGCAACGACCAACTGGTTCATGATCAATATCGCGCTTCTGATCTCAGCGTTTCTCCATGCCAAAAGTTTCATGGAAGAAATGAAGAAGACCTCCAGAAAAGAAGTGGTGGAACAGAAGCTGATTGCCAAGTCTGCGAACGCACAGTTTGAAAGTCTGAAAAACCAGCTGGATCCGCATTTTCTCTTTAATTCTTTAAATGTATTAAGCTCCCTGATCGATGAGAATCCCAATCAGGCGCAGAAGTTTACGGCTTCAATGTCAAAGATTTACCGGTATGTACTTGAACAGAAAGATAAAGAACTCGTGACGGTGGAAGACGAGATTGAATTCGCAAAAACCTATTGTGAGCTTTTAAAAACAAGATTTGAGGATAGTGTAGATTTTGTTTTCGATGTAAAAAAAGAAGAATACAGAAGATATGTAGTGCCACTTTCCCTTCAACTTTTGCTGGAAAACTGTATCAAACATAATTTTGCGACCTCTTCGAAACCTCTGGTCATTAAAATATTCTCTGAAAATGATACGCTCTGTATTGAAAACAATCTGCAGGCAAGAGAACAGATGAAGGAAAGCGCCGGAATAGGATTGGCCAATATTGTTCAGCGTTATGCGCTGCTTACGAAGAAGAATGTTTTCATAGAAAAATCCGGGGATTATTTTAAAGTAAAAGTTCCGATACTTTCCAGTAAGCCCAACACAGTCAGTGTAAAAAACGAAGATGAAAACGGCTCTTACGAAAAGGCCAAGAAGAGGGTAAAGGAATTAAAAGGTTTTTACGGCAATTTGATTTCCTACTGTACCATCATCCCTTTTCTGATTATTATCAACCTGATTGTTTCTCCTAAAAACCTTTGGTTCTACTTTCCCATGTTAGGGTGGGGAGTTGGGGTCGTTTCTCACGCATTTCAGGTTTTTGGGGTAGGAGAATCCTGGAAAGAAAAGAAGATTCGGGAAATCATGAATAAACAAAAAAATAGAAATAATGGAAACTTATGACGAAGACAACATCCGCTACGAGCAGGCCAGAAGGCAGGTGGAGCGGTTAAGAGGATTTTACGGGCACTTATTCGCCTATATCGCAGTGAATGCCATGATTGTGGTATATAACATTAGGCATTTAGAGCCTGGAGAGAGCTATTTTCAGTTCAAAAACTTCTTTACAGCGACCTTCTGGGGAATAGGCTTGGTAGCTCATGCGATAGCGGTTTATCTGCCTAATATTGGCTTTATAAGAGACTGGGAGGAAAAGCAGATCAGGAAACTGATGAAAAAAAAGAAAAAGTAAATCATTACGGAATGATGACGTTTAAAATTAGACTGACTTTTTAACCTAATAATACAGATATGCATCTTCTACAAGTCTTATTTTCCATTTCAATGGTAGCCTGGTTCATCACGGAGTTCCTCTACAAAAATATGCTGAAATCCGGCAAAGAGGATAAGAAAGACAAAGATAAATCTACTCTGAACATCCTGTGGATGGCCATTCCTTTTTCCATAGCAACTTCAGTAGCAGCTTCGTATATGACAAGATTCCCAATCTCTGAAGGAGTCTGGATTCTGTATGTGGGTGAAGCTTGCATCCTGACCGGAATTATATTCAGGTTTATCATCATCAGATCCTTAGGAAAATACTTTACGGTAGATGTAACGATAAAACAAGATCATCAGATCAAAAAAGAAGGATTCTATAAATACCTGAGACATCCTTCGTATGCATTTTCCCTATTAACTTCCTTTGGATTAGGCTTGTATCTCAATAATTGGTTTTCGCTCATTCTGGCCTTTCTTCCACCATTTATCGCTTTCACTTACCGGATCAAAATTGAAGAACAGGCTCTGGTAGAACAATTCGGGGAAGAATATGTAGAGTACAGAAAAAAGACAAAAAAACTCATTCCCTTTATTTATTGATATTTGCTCGAAATAGGGATCTGCTCAATTGTAAGATCAGCGAGAGATCAATGAGCTTTAGAAACACAAAACTCGATTTATATTTATCTGATAATTTGCTGGAAATCTTTTATTTTCTAGTGCCTTACTCAATTCAGGAAAAATCTTGCGACTTTGAGTTTATCCAACCCCAAAAACAACTAGCCAATCCATCTTTTTACGATTCAGAAAGCATAATCTACCACTCAGTCATATAAAGTTGATCGAAGCCCCATTTCTGACCTACCTTTGATTCAACAAAAAAATAAACTCACCTTTTAACAATAAAAATTATGGAAACATTAGGATACACAAAAGAAACCCATGCTTACAAAAAAGCAGCAAAAAGAGTAAAAGAACTGAAAGGATTCTACGGAAACCTGACCTCATACTGTCTTGTTATTCCTTTCTTGTTAGCATTAAATCTGCTTACATCTCCCGGTCATTTATGGTTCTATTGGCCAATGCTTGGATGGGGAATCGGAATTGTTGCGCATGCTGTCAATGTTTATGGCATAGGAAAAGAATGGGAAGAAAAAAAGATCAAGGAACTGATGGATCAGGATACAAGAAACATTAAAACATTATAATTAACCATAAAAACTTTAACGACCATGGATTACGATAGCGCATACGAGAGAGTGACTCAACTGAGAAAATTTTACAAAAGCCTTCTTTGGTTTGGAATAGTTGCCGGAATTATCTTTTTTGATGATATTTTTGAAAAAGGGACATTCGATTTTTCTTTATTCGACGGATCTGTTATTCTGGTGATCTGGGGGATTTTCTTAACGGTAAAAGCGGTAAAATTATTCCTTTTAGACGGAGAATGGGAAAGGGGTATTATAGAAAAAGAGATGAAGAAAAGCAAAAAGAATATAGATTTTTAAGCTGTTTATTTTTTATCTAATTTTATCCCGATTTAAACTAAAAACTGAAACTCAATGATCAAGACTGTCATTATCGAAGACGAAAAACCTGCTTCAAGGAAATTGGAAAGAATGCTGAGTAATTTTCCTGAAATAGAGGTGGTTGGCAAAATAGAATCAGTAGAAGAAGGAGTGGCGTGGTTTTCTGAAAACGAGCATCCGCAGCTGATCTTTTCGGACATCGTTCTTGGGGACGGACTGTCTTTTGATATTTTTGAAAAAGTGCCTACCAAAGGGTTTATCATTTATACGACAGCTTTTGATCAGTATACGTTGAAAGCATTTAAACTGAACAGCATCGATTATCTTTTAAAACCTATTCTGGAAGAAGATCTTTCCGGAGCGGTGGAGAAGTTTAAATCATTCATTCCGGCCAATAATACGAGCGGTTCTGAAGATATCAAACAGCTGATCCGAAAGGAAAAATCTACACTGTCCAGAGTTTTGGTGAAGATCGGATATAATCTGAAAATTGTTCAGACCCAGGAAATTAGCTGCTTTTTCAGTGAAAATAAGATTGTCTATCTTCAGACGGAAGAGCGAGTTTACCCGTCGGATTTTACCCTCGATGAACTGGAAGATATTCTGGAGGAAAAGAAATTTTTCCGGGTCAACAGACAGTTTATCATCAATTCGGAGTATATAAAAAACATCCATACATCTCCATACTACAAAGTGGATATGGAGTTTCAGCCACAGGAAGAAATCACGGTAAGCCGTGACCGGGTGAAGGATTTTAAAGAATGGCTGGTAAACTAAATTTGTTGTTTATGTATAAAGAAGTTTGGAAAGAATGCTTTGCCTCGATTTGCGCAATAAAATTTTTGGATTATACACATAATTATTTAGGCTCAGGAACAGGGTTTAAAGTTGAAAATTTTATAATCACAAATCATCATGTATTTATGGGGTATTTAGCCGCAGAATATATTGAAATCAGCTTTGTGAAAGAAGACGGAAATACGGTTAGTGCACTTAAAAGGTATCATAAGACTGATTTTTTAAATATGTTAAGGGATTCGCTGCCTGAAAGTTCATGGGATTTTGCAATTTTAAAACTACCAGAGAAAGATTTTGAAGGAATACCCTCACTTGAATTTTCAAATGATCAGATTCAGATAGGTGAATCGACAGCTATACTAGGATATCAATTTTTACAACCTAATCTATCAATTAAAAGGGGCATCATTTCTTCACTTTTGAAAGAGGCAGGAGTAAATAAGATACAAATAGATTCATCTGTTAATAAAGGAAATTCTGGAGGGCCTTTGATAAATCTTTCTAATAAAAAAGTAATAGGAATAGTTACAAGAAAGGGAACGGGCTTAAGTGATGCTTTTGGTGAATTGATGAAGAGTTATGACCAAAACATTGAATACCTTCAAAAATCTCCAGCAACTATGATTATTGGTGATTTTAATCCTAAAGAAATATTGATAATAAACCAAGAACAGATGAAACGTACAGCTAGAGAGATCGAAAGGTCTTCCAATGTTGGAATTGGATATGCATATTCTTTGGACAAAGTACAAGAATTCTTTAAATAAATTATTTTATTAATTACCGATAATCTATCCTGTTAGACTCTGTATCTTCAAGTTGTTTTATAATAGATTTTGGGATTTCATCACTGTCAATCGGGAAGCTGATAGAGTCTGAAATAAAAGATTTTCGGTCTGCTTTCTGGAATATTTCGAACAGGGCTATCGGCTCCTGATTAAAACTGATACATGTACTTATAAAATGAACCTCATGGAGCTTGTATTCTGGATTTTTAAGCTTTTCCTTGATATCTTTTATCCTTGAGATAAAATGCCGCTGGCGGATAAACGTATTGCTGTTCATGATGATGAATACGTAATCGGAGTAGGCCGTCACTTTTCCGAAATATTTATGATGGTCGCCGCCGCTTCGCTCGATGAAATATTCACCGGTGGTTTCGGATTTGTAGATCTCCATGGCAGAACGCCATATGCGCTCGTCTCTTGCCTGTAAAGGATTCTCCGGCAGATTTCTGTTATACGAATACCAGCAGCCTACTAAACGGTCTAAAAGGGCTGTATTCTGATTCACATTATTCATATCGATCCTGAGATCATTGAAATTGAATGCTTCTGTGTTCGAATTTACGAAATCTATATAATTTGAATACCCCAATACTTTCACAATCTGGCTTAATTTGGCGAGATTCGGCCTGCTTAAAACCGCATTATTATTGTGTTGATACTTCTTTAATTTGTTGATTACAAGATGCTCATAAAGATAATTCGTACCCAGGAGATCGGGTTCTTTCTTTATTCCTTTTTCTGAATGATCATTCGTAATCAGCTCGTTCAGTTCCGCGCTGATGTAGGTCCATTCTGTTTTGGTGACATCTTCCCATTGATTTTTTTTCAGAAAATGCTGACTCAGGAAATTCATTAATTTCTCAAGATGTTGAATATCCTCCTTTTTCATTGTAATAGTTTGCTTGTGTTATGTAAGACTAATATAAGATTTTTATACATCTAAATAAGATTTATGAAAGACTTTTATATTGTTTAATCCATTGATATTTGAGTAGAAAAATAAATGATAACACAATGGAAACAACAATCTTATTAAAGGACGAAACCCTTTGGAAAAGGATACAGAACTTTTCACTGGATGCTTCAGATGCTGTTTTTCCTTTTTCGAAAAAACTGGCAAAGGAAGAGCGCTGGACGTTAGAGTTTGCTCAAAAAGCCATTCAGGAGTATAAAAAATTTGTTTATCTCTGCTGTATCCTACCCAATGGAGCTTCTCCAAGTGAAACGGTAGACAAAGTATGGCATATGCACCTGATCTACACACAGAACTACTGGGAGGAATTCTGCCCGAATATCTTAAAAAGAAAGCTCCATCACCATCCTTCAAAAGGAGGCGTTTCTGAGAAAAAGAAACATCAGGACTGGCATCATGACACTTTACATCATTATAAGGAAATCTTTCAGCAGGAAGCACCGGAAGATATCTGGACAGATCAGATAAAGAAAAAAGATCAGCAGACTTTCTGGAAAAATGGACTTAAATTCCTTTCGCTGGGCAGCCTCTTATTTCTGATGTGTTCCTGCTCCGGAGGTATTTTGGGAGGAGTGATCATCACAATTTCATGCATCATGGGCTTCTTTATCTTCATGGGGTTTATTTCATGGATTTTCGAAGGAAATATCAACAGAGAACAGGATAAAAATGTCAGCAGCAATTCCGATGGAGGTTCAAGCTGCAACAGCGGCTCCAGTTGTGGAGGCGGAGGCAGCTGTGGCGGTGGATGCGGAGGAGGTTGTGGCGGATGCGGCGGTTAAAAAATAAGAGCTATGAAAAAAATACTGTTCTACTCAGTCCCGGTACTGATAAGCATGATCTGGCTTATTCTTACACAGCAGACCTGTAACCCGATCTCAATAAAAGGCCCTGAATTTCTGAAATTTTATTTGATTCTTGTGCTTGGTTTTTATGCTTTAGTGATGGTTTTGAAATCTTTTAAGGGAAACAGCTCAAAAACAATGTTTTACTTTATGATTTTAATTCTTTTACTGGGCATTGTAAAAGTAATTAAAGGTTTAATCATAGGAAAACCAGTCGGATATCTTGTTGTGATACTTATTGCCGAAGGGGTGATCATTCTGTGTCAGCCAGGTGTAAAGTCCAATACAAAACATAAGCCTATTTAAAACCAATATCATGACCAGGAAATTCACGGAAGTTGAGAAAAATATTCTATACAAGAATATTCCTTTGCAAAAGCAGGGCCATGCCATAGGGTGGGAACCGGTTTTGTTTATTGTTCTGACCCTAATCCTTTTTGTATTGGGAATCAAAATAATTTTATTTGATTATAATCCATTTTTTGATGATGAAAAAGAGACTTTGGGCTCTTTTCTCTATTTTATGACGGCGTTTATCCCTATCGGTGCAGGATCTTTCGTAAGCGTTGCCGTTTTATTTATGCTCGTGAAAAATATGATTTTGTATCCAAAGTATGGAAAATACGCAGTAGAAAAGTCATTTGATGTGGCAGACATTGAGATTATTCAGGGGAATGGATCCGAAGATTTTATCATCCGGATTTTCAATAGCAGAGAAGGAAAAACAGAAATAAAAATCGGTCTGAAAATAGCCGTAGAATCCTCTTTAAAAGATAATTTTCTCACAGCAATTGAAAAATACAGCGTTAAAAATTCTAAAAGCATTCGTATTCCGTTTATGAAGATTCTGCATATTCTTGAAACGAAACCTTTTTCAGGAATGGTACATCTAAGATTAAATGATTTTTCCACCGGTATGAAACTGGATTCCAGCCAGCTGATCTATTCTTATGATGTTTTTTTCAAAACAAAATATAAGGTAATCTCCAGCTTAAAAACAAAAGAACCACTTTTTATCAATTTCTACGGAGATGCTATTGAAAAAGAAATCAATTTTACAATGAGCGATGTGGAAAGTAAAATAACCTACTATTTTGTTGAAGATTATTTGCTTTAGATAGAACTGTATTTGGCTGATCAGGCCCGGAAAAATAAAAAAACAACCCCAAAACAAAGTGCTTCGGGGTTTTATAGATATCAATTAAGATGATTTAATTGTCTTGTTTTTCCTGATTTGGTTTGTAACCGTATTTGCGTACCATTGCTGAAGTGATCACAGCTAGGATAAGGGTGGCAGCAATATTTGAAGCTTCCGTATGTACAATCATCTGATAAAGATTATACCCAAAAACGGCACTTACAACAGGGATTAATAGCAGGTTGACAAAAGCATACTGGTTTTTTGAAGTCGTTTTCATAGTGATATTTTTTATTGTTATTTACTGAGTAAGTCTAACAACTTAAAATTCGTTACAGAAAATTTTCAAAATTTTTTTTCTTTAGGCAATAACACCGCTTCCAATTAGCTCTTCATCAATATACCATGCTGCAAACTGACCTTCCGCAATCGCGGACTGTGGCTCTTCAAATTCAACATACAATGCATTCTCAAACTGATAAAGTACCGCTTTCTGCAATGCCTGTCTGTATCTGAATCTCGCCATGACTTCCATAGATTCCCCATTTTCCAACTTCATATCCTCACGAACCCAATGTACCTCCGAATTGTCGATTTTCAATGCTTTTTTGTGCAGTCCCGGAGAACTGTGACCTTCGCCCACAAAAATAATATTGTTTTCCATGTCTCTGGAGATGATAAAACAGCTTTCTTTATGGCCGCCGATGCCAAGTCCTTTACTTTGTCCGATCGTGAAAAACTGAGCGCCCTGATGCTTTCCGATCACTTTACCGTCAGCTTTTTTATAATTGATTTTCTGGGCTAAAAATTCCAGTTCTTCTTCTTTTGAAGAAAATTCAGGTTTTTCTACCGAGAATAATGGTGAATCTTTGAAGATCTCTACAATTTCTCCTTCTTTAGGAACCAGCTGCTGCTGTAAAAACTGAGGAAGACTTACTTTTCCGATAAAACATAATCCCTGAGAATCTTTTTTATCAGCAGTCACAAGCCCGATTTCTTTAGCAATTTCTCTTACTTCCGGTTTTGTAAGCTCTCCGATTGGAAATAATGCTTTTGACAGCTGATCCTGACTCAGCTGACACAGAAAATAAGACTGATCTTTATTGTTATCCTTTCCGGCTAAAAGATGGAATATTTCCTTTCCGTTTTCGTCAAAAGTAGAATTCACCTGCGCATAATGTCCTGTTGCCACTTTATCAGCGCCTAAAGACATCGCGGTTTTCATGAAAACATCAAATTTTACTTCTCTGTTGCACAAAACATCCGGATTCGGAGTTCTTCCTTTCTGGTATTCATCGAACATATAATCTACGATACGTTCTTTATAAAGCTCGCTCATATCGATCACCTGAAAAGGGATTCCTAATTTCTGAGCCACCATCAGGGCATCATTACTGTCTTCAATCCATGGACATTCATCCTCCAGCGTTACTGAAGCATCATTCCAGTTTCTCATAAACAAAGCCACCACTTCATGGCCTTGCTGTTGCAGCAAATACGCTGTTACACTGGAATCTACACCTCCAGATAATCCTACTACTACTTTCATTGTATTTCAATTTTACGAAACTCTTAACGGGAGTTCTTAGTTTGACCCAGCAAAAATACAATTAAAAAAATTCGCAAAAAAACCATAATTTTAAACATCGATAAAAACAATATTAATATGAAAAAGTTTATTATTCCTTTATTTATAATAATTTCAGGATCAATGTTTTCCCAGGTTTCGGTAGGCACTGATTCCCAGGACAATAATAAATGGACCTTCGGAGGGGGAATAGGTTTAGGATTCGGAAGCAACAGTGCTTTTTACCTGCAGGCTTCACCAAGAGTGGGATATAGGCTGACCGACGATCTTGAGGCGGGTGTTGTAGGAAGTGTTTCCTGGCAGACCTCCAATTATTATAAATCCACAATGTTTGGCGTTGGACCTTTTGCTAATTACTATTTTGCAAGATCCTTTTATGTAGGGGCGAATCTTCAGCAGTATTTTATCAATTATAAAGACAAATTGTATGATTATAAAACCAATGAACAGGAAACTGCTCTATATCTCGGAGGCGGCTATATGCAGAGGATAGGAGGGAGCTCCTTCATGCAGCTTGGGGTGATGTACAATGTACTTTGGAAAGAAAATTCAAGTATATTCTCAAGTGGCCTTGTCCCGAATATAGGTTTTGTGGTAGGACTTTAATTTTTTATTTTCCACGGATCTCATGGATTTATACAGATAATTTCGCAATATTTTTTCTTTTTGACGAAAATTGAAGCATAAACATCCGTACAAATCTGTGAGATCCGCGGGAGAAAATTTAAAAAGACATATTTAAAAACAAAAAAGCACCGGAACATTCCGGTGCTTTTCATTATAATGATATTATTTGTTTACGGTTGAGAAGACTTTTCAGTCGTCTTTTTCGGTTTTGAAGTTTTTCCGGTCAGGCCGTCTTTAGCTTCATTCACGTCAAGAACTACGGTTTCTCCCTCATTTAATTGTTTGTTTACCAGCATTTCTGCCAATAAGTCTTCAATATATTTTTGGATCGCACGTTTCAATGGTCTTGCGCCGAAATCTTTATCCCATCCTTTTTCAGAAATAAAGTTTTTCGCATCTTCGGTTAACTCTACTTTATAGCCTAATTTTTCAAGTCTGCCATACAGTTTGTTCAGTTCGATATCGATAATTTTCTTGATATCATCCTGTACCAGAGAGTTGAAGATCACAATATCATCAATTCTATTCAGGAATTCAGGGGCAAATGCTTTTTTAAGGGCATTTTCAATCGTACTTCTCGCTCTTGTGTCTGAACCTGTTTTCTTAGCAGAAGTTCCGAATCCTACACCGTCTCCGAAATCTTTAAGATCTCTTGTTCCGATGTTTGAAGTAAGGATGATGATTGTATTTCTAAAATCAATTTTTCTTCCTAAACTATCCGTAACATGACCTTCGTCCAGAATCTGTAATAGAATGTTGAATACATCAGGGTGAGCTTTTTCAATCTCATCCAGAAGAATCACAGCATAAGGTTTTCTTCTTACAGCTTCAGTCAATTGTCCACCTTCTTCATATCCAACATATCCCGGAGGAGCTCCAACCAATCTTGAAACCGCAAATTTTTCCATGTATTCACTCATATCAATACGGATCAGAGATTCATCAGATTCGAACAGTTCTCTTGCCATTACTTTAGCAAGCTCAGTTTTACCAACACCTGTTGTTCCAAGGAAGATAAACGTACCAATAGGTCGGTTCGGATCTTTAAGACCGGCTCTGTTTCTCTGAATTGCCTTAACAACTTTTTTCACAGCATCCTCCTGGCCGATCACTTTTCCGTTCAGCTTGTCATCCATCTGAGCTAATTTATCAAGCTCATTCTTGCCAACTTTCGTTACCGGAACTCCACTCATCATAGAAACCACCTCCGCTACATTTTCTTCTGTTACGGTTTCTTTTTTCTCTTTTACATCTTTGTCCCACTTATCCTGGGCGGCATTCAATTCCATCTGAAGACGTTCCTCCTCATCCTTAAGCTTTCTTGCTTCAAGATAATCCTGAGCTTTTACAGCTTTCTGTTTCATTTCTTTGATATCCTCGATTTTCTTTTCAAAATCAATGATTTCAGTCGGAACTTTCATGTTTTTAATATAAACACGTGAACCAGCTTCATCCAATGCATCAATAGCTTTATCCGGTAAGAAACGGTCTGTAATATATCTTGCTGTCAAATTGACACACGCCAGAATCGCTTCCGGAGTATACACTACATTATGATGTTCTTCGTACTTATCTTTAATCTGATTCAGAATCTGAATGGTTTCCTCAATGTTGGTAGGTTCCACCATCACTTTCTGGAATCTTCTTTCCAAAGCACCATCTTTCTCAATATACTGACGGTACTCGTCCAGCGTAGTGGCTCCGATGCATTGAATTTCGCCTCTTGCCAAAGCTGGCTTGAACATATTGGATGCATCCAGACTTCCCGTAGAACTTCCTGCACCTACAATGGTGTGAAGCTCATCGATAAATAAGATGACGTCTCTGTTCTTTTCCAGCTCAGTCATGATCGCTTTCATTCTTTCTTCGAACTGACCACGGTATTTGGTTCCGGCAACTAAACTCGCCAGATCCAAAGTAATAACGCGTTTTCCGTAAAGAACTCTCGACACTTTCTTCTGCTGAATTCTTAAAGCCAGTCCTTCTGCAATGGCAGATTTACCAACTCCCGGTTCACCAATAAGAAGAGGGTTGTTCTTCTTTCTTCTCGATAAGATCTGAGAAACACGCTCAATTTCTTTTTCACGACCAATTACAGGATCCAGTTTTCCGTCTCTTGCCAAAGAAGTTAAGTCTCTACCAAAGTTATCCAATGTAGGGGTTTTACTTTTTGCAGAGCCTAAATTTCCTGAAGGCTTCCTCATCTGCTCAAATTCCTCGCGGTCATCATCATCGTCATAAGCACTCATCTGTGGTGCCTGTCCGGAATTTTTAAGCATCGTCTGGTATTCCTTTGAAACTCCTTCATAGTCGATGTCATAAGCTCCTAAAATGTTTGAAGTAGGGTCCTCATATTTGTAAAGAATGCCTAAAAGCAGATGAACGGTATTAATTTCATTGCTTTTATACTGTCTGCATTCTAACTCTGCACGTTTGATCGCATGGTCTGCCATCTTGGTGAAAGAAATATTAGTAACCTCCTCAGAAATAGGATTAAGACTTGCTGTATTTAAAGTTTCAATTTTTCTTCTGATTTGTGTTAAATCCGCATTAAGGTTTTGAAGGATTTCTTTTGCAGAGTTTTCCGTTTTTATAATACCTAAAAGTAGATGTTCTGTATTAAGAAATTCACTTTTCAGCCGTTTAGCTTCGCTTTTGCTTTGTTTGAACACTTGGCTCAAACCTTGTGAAAACTTATAATCCATAATATATCTCATTAGAATAATAGCAACAGTGCCAATTATTCATTATCTAAATTACAAATATTTTACCAAAAATCAATTAATGACTTTATGGCAGAAAAAATTTTATTATCTTATTGAAAATGATTAAGTTTGTTATCCTTTAAAATTTCCCCATGAATCCCGAAATTACTACTTATATCGGATATTCTGCATCAGTTTTTATAGTATTGAGTTTCATACTGAAAGATGTAAGAAAAATTAGAATAGTCAATATGATAGGCTGTATCTGTTTTGTCATTTATGGTGTTTTTAATGGTTTGCTTTGGCCGGTTATCATTCCAAACGGTCTGATTTGCTTTATTCAGATCTATTATTTAATATTTGGCGGGAAAAAATAATGAAGAAGAAAATATTGACCTCTGCTTTCAGTAATCTATACACGGACCAAAGAATTGAGAAGGTTTGCAAGACCCTTTACGACAATGGTTATCCTGTAGAAGTCATCGGAAACGACTGGGGCGGCAGCGAAAAAATGGAACGACCTTATCCTTTTTCGAGAATAAAATTAAAATCGACAAGTTTAAAAACGGCCTATTTTGAGTTCAACTGGAAACTATATAAGCAATTAAAGAAAAAAGCCGATCAAAATACCATTCTTCACGCCAATGATATCGATGCACTTCTTCCCAATTACCTGATTGCAAAAAAACTGAATATTCCTTTGGTATTTGACAGCCATGAGATTTTCACGGAAATGCCAGCAATACAAAACAGATTTTCACAGAAATTATGGAGAGTGCTGGAAAGAAATATCCTTCCCAAAATAGAATTCATGATGACGGAAAGTCAGAGCTACGCCGAGTGGTTTAATGAAAAGTATAGGGTAGATGCCGTTGTCGTAAGAAATATTCCCAGAAAAATCCTTTCTGCACCTGCAATTCCTGACAATCATCCTAAAATAATACTGTATCAGGGAGCCGTAAACCAATCCAGAGGAATCGATAGAGTGATTCTTGCGATGCATTCCATTCAGGATGCCGTTTTAAAAATTGCAGGAGACGGCCCTTTAAAAAAGACATACGAAGATCTTGTTGTTCAGGAAAAACTACAGGATAAAGTTTTTTTTCTGGGTAAACTGAAGCCGGAAAATCTTAGAGAAGTAACCAAAACGGCAGATATAGGGTTCAGTCTTGAAGAAAATAATGGAGTAAGTTATTTCTATTCTCTTCCCAACAAAGTATGTGATTATATTCAGTCCAGGGTACCGCTTGTGATGATTAATTTTCCTGAAATGCAGCGTATTAAAAGCCAGTTTGATATAGGAGAAATGGTTACCGATCATCAGCCGGACACGATTGAAAAAGCCATTAACAGAGTGCTTAAAAGAGGGAGAAAGGATTACGGTAACGAACTTGATAAAGCGGCAGATGTATTTTGCTGGGAAAATGAAGAAATGAAAATTTTACAGCTTTTCGAAAAAGCATCTCACAAATTATCTTTATAAAATTGGCTATCTTTGCAAAAGATAATTGTTAAAACATGACCATTAAAGAAAAACAGCAGGAAATAATTGACGAATTTGCGTTTCTTGATGACTGGGAACAGAAATACGAGTATATTATTGATCTTGGAAAAGAGCTAAAAGGTCTGCCCGAAGACAGAAAGACAGATGATAATCTGATCAAAGGCTGTCAGAGCAAGGTGTGGATCGATGCTGAATTTAAGGGAGGTAAGCTTTTTTTCGATGCTGATTCAGACGGGATTCTTCCAAAGGGGATTGTTTCTCTTTTGGTAAGTATTTACAGCGGTCATTCTACACAGGAAATTTTAGATTCTGATTTTGAATTTATTGCAGAAATCGGACTTCAGGAATTTCTTTCGCCATCCAGAGCAAACGGATTAATGGCGATGACCAAACAGATTAAATTTTACGCAGTTGCCTACCAGCTAAAATCTTAGCCTTTGACCAGAATTCTAGCATATCGTTTTTCCGCTTTCGGTGATGTTGCGATGACAGCACCTGTCTTCAGGGAGTTTCTGGAGCAGAATCCTGACGTGGAAATTATCATGGTTTCCAGAAAAAATTTCGAAAGTTTGTTTTCTGATATTCCGAACGTTACATTTAAAGGGATTAATCTTGATGAATACAAAGGTTTTTTTGGATTGAGAAGACTCGCCAATGAACTGATCGAGGAATTTAATCCTGATTTTATCGCCAATCTTCATGATGTGATCCGAACCAAAATTCTTGATAAAATCTACAGAAGAAAAGGACTTAAAGTCTTTAAAATCAATAAAGGAAAAGAAGAAAAAGAAGCACTCACCGATGTGTGGAATCTGAACAAAGTGCAGTTAAAAAAAACGGTGGAACGTTATGCAGATGTGTTTCGCGCCATGGGTTTTAAAGTGGAATTATCCAATAAACTCAGGCCGGCACCGGGAGAAAAATCAGGAATTGGTTTAGCTCCTTTCGCGCAACATAAAGGAAAGATGCTTCCTTTAGAAAAATCATACGAACTGGCCAGGATTCTGGCGCAAAAATATAAGATCTATTTCTTCGGTGGCGGGAAAAAAGAAACCGAAACGCTGGAAAAGTGGGAAAGAGAAATCCCGAATACAAAAAGCCTTTCAGGAAAATTAAACCTTTCGGAAGAGCTTCACAAGATCTCAGAACTTGAACTGATGATCTCCATGGATTCTGCCAATATGCACCTGGCGAGTCTTATGGGGACCAGATGTGTTTCGATCTGGGGTTCAACGCATCCTTATGCGGGGTTTTTAGGCTTTGGACAGAGTGAAAATGATGTGGTTCAGGTAAAAGATCTTACCTGCAGGCCTTGTTCCGTTTTTGGGGATAAAGAATGCTACCGTGGCGACTGGGCATGTCTTGAAGAACTCAATGTTCAGAAGATTGTTGAAAAAATTCAGTTATAATGGTGCTGTCGGTCTGTATTCCTGTATTTAATTTTGATGTCCGCAGTTTGGTGTCAGATTTAAAAAAACAGATCGAAGCCGATGAAATCAGCGCAGAAATTATCCTGATCGACGATGCATCAGATGCGAGCTATAAAAAAACGAATCATCTACTTCAAAACGAAGGCAATCAATTTATTTTCCTTGAAAAAAATATAGGACGGTCCAGAATAAGGAACCTCTTCCAAAAATATGCGGCAGGGGAGTATCTGCTCTTTCTGGATTGTGATGGAAAAATAACAGCGGAAAATTTCATAAAAAAATATACTGATTTTATCCAAAAGAACCCGGAGGCCAAGGTTATTTACGGAGGAAGAAGCGTTTTAGGGGCTGTTCCGGATCATGAAAATTATTTAAGGTGGAAATTTGCCGTTGAAAGAGAAAACCTGCCTGTAGGCCTTCGTTTGGATAAACCCTATTTAAGTTTTCAGACCAATAATTTTATCATCAAAAAAGATACGTTTGAAAAGGTGTGTTTCAATCCTGATTTTCAAAAATATGGCTATGAAGATCTTCTTTTTGCAATGGATTTGAAATCTGAAAATGTAAAGATTGACCATATTGACAATACGATCCTTAATAATGATCTGGAAAGCAATGCGGTCTATCTTGAAAAAGTGGCGGAATCTGTGGAAAGTCTCGCTAAAATGCTCAAAGATGAAAGCCTTAAAGCAAAATTGGCTGAAGTGAAATTAGTCAGATTGTACAATCAGCTGCCCTTAAAATCGGTTATGAGATTCTTTTTAAGTGATACAATGCTGCTGGGAGTAAAGAAAAAGCTTTTAAAAGGAGCTGTTAATCTGCGGTATCTTGATCTGTACAAATTGGGACTTCTCATGAAGAACATGAAATAATATCTCTAGATCTTAAGATAAGGCATAAAAAAAATCTCCCAGTTTCCTGAGAGATTTTATTGGGAGTGTTCATTAAGGATGTTATCCTTTTTCTCGCATTTATTTTTTGATGAATTTTTCAGTCACTATTTTTCCATCATTATTTTTTCCTTTTATAATGTAAGTTCCTTTTGGAAGATGGCTTATGTCAACAATTAATTTTTCATCTTTTCTTTTTACTTTTGCTTCCATTTTTTTGCCGTCTATTGTGATCAACTCGATGTTTTTATCCAGACCTTCCAGGAAAACTTCATAGTCTGCAGGGCTCGGATATATGTTGAAATCTTTTATAGTATTGCTTTCATGGGTAGAAAGTGAACTTGGCGTTTTAAAATCGAATCTTCTCATAACAAGTTTCCAGTTAGACTGTGCACAATAGAAATTGTCCATCGTTTCTGCAATAATCAACTTGTTTCCCTGTCGCATAACTTTAGTGGCATTGTGTAAGCCCGGAAGTCTGCTGACTGTTACATAGCCGTTGGTGTTGTATGTGGTGTCGGCATTTCCGTTGCTGTTAAGCTTCCCCACAATAAAATTATTTGCGTTGAATTCTCCAAAAACATAGAAGCTATTATCAATGAAAAAAGTATTGATCGGGTTGACTACATTAGATCCGAATTTATAGCCATTACTGAAAGTGGTATCAAGGGCTGATCCGGGAAGGATTTTTACGATTAAATAACGGCTTGAACCGCCTGTGCTTACTACCAGTCCGTTATCAGGAGTGATAAAAGTAAAAGTATTGTTATTGTAGTAGGAATTATAACTGGTTACTGTAAATATACCATTGGTGCCAAAATTGGCGATCGGCGTTCCGTTAATATCCGTTTTAAAAACAACAATATTCGCATCGTCGTATACGGGACTAGTTCTTTTCTTTCCTGTAAATAAAAGATTACCATCATTATCAATATTCACATTGGTGAAAAGCCAGTTCGGGCTGGTTGCAAAATCTATTATTCCGTTGGTTCCGAAAGTAGTTACCAAAGCTCCGTTCTGATTGTACTTAAACATGGCAGAGTAGTATTTGTTGTCGAAATTTTTTTTAACAGCGGTGATAATGATTTCGTTGCTGCTGGTTTCCACCCAGTCCCGGATGAAATAATCTGTCGGCATACTTACATAGCCATTTATACCCCATGAGCTTATATGGGAGCCCGCGGCATTCATTTTTACAAGACGTGAATATTGGTCAATGATAAAATAATTTCCATCATTTGATGGTTTCATAGCATCTACAACACCGGAGTTATCAAGAATACCATTTTGATTATAGGTAGTATCAAGAATCCCGTTCTGATTGAACTTTGAAATAATTCCCGTATAATAACTTGTTGCACTGCATCCCCAGTTGGAAACTCCCCCAACAAGAAAATCATTATTGGGAAGAAGAATCATGCTCTTTCCATGGAAGCCTTTGAAAGGACTTGAACTGACGGTGAACTCTGTGGTTCCGTTGTTTCCGAAAGACATGTCCTGAGTGCCTGGAGACTGACTTTTTATAAATGAAGTTATGAATAAAGAGAGTAGAAATATATTTTTCATGTAATATTAGTTTTTGAGTGAATATAAACAAAAAAAATCTCCCAGTTTCCTGAGAGATTTTGTGGGCCCTGAGGGATTCGAACCCCCGACCCTCTGGGTGTAAACCAGATGCTCTGAACCAACTGAGCTAAGAGCCCTGAACTTTTTTTGAAAGGCTTCAGTTACCTTTGTGTGGGCCCTGAGGGATTCGAACCCCCGACCCTCTGGGTGTAAACCAGATGCTCTGAACCAACTGAGCTAAGAGCCCCTATACTTGTTTCCTCGTTTAGAGTGGTGCAAATATACGACTTATTCGGAAATCTCCAAATTTTTTTCTAAAAATTCTCCGACTACAAAGTTACTTCCGCCGATAAAAATCATTTCTCCTTTTGTACATTGCTCTTTTGCAGAAAGATACGCTTCTTGCACAGAATCGAAAATTTTATAAAAAATTTTGGCCTCCTGCAGTAGATTTTCATAGTCTTCGGGATGTCTTCCTCTGTTGATGGATGGTTTTGCAAAATAAAACTCAGAATTTTCAGGAAGAAGGGCCATGACTTCATCTATCTTTTTGTCATTAACAAACCCCAAAATGACGTGCTTGTGCCGGTCTATAGAATTCAGCTGGGAAAATACATACTCAAGTCCGGCCTGATTGTGGCCCGTATCACAGATGGTAAGCGGGTCCTGAGAAAACTCAAACCAACGACCGATAAAACCTGTATTTTGATGCACATGAAGCAGCCCGTTCTCTATATTTTGATCAGAAATACTGATATTCAGCTTTTTTAATTCTTCAACTAATGCAAGTACAACGCGGATATTTTTCTTCTGATAATTTCCTTTAAGATCAGAGATAAGATCCGCTTGTAGGGTTGTTGCGTCAATAAACGGTGCATTTTCAAGTTCAGCCTTCTGTTTGATGATATTTTTAACCGTACTCGTTTCGTCTCCTGAAATGATAGGGATATGAGGTTTGATAATCCCCGCTTTTTCTGCTGCGATCTCCTCAATAGTGTCTCCTAAAATATTCTGATGATCCAATTGTACATTGGTAATGGCAGCTACCAAAGGCTGAATGATATTCGTGGAATCCAGTCTTCCGCCAAGGCCGACTTCAATAATGGCAAAATCTACCCCTTGCTGGTAAAAATATTCAAAAGCCATGATTGTGGTAAACTCAAAAAAAGAGGGAAGAATATCCTCGGGCAGGGTTTTCAGTTTTTGAATAAATCCGAAGACAAATTCCTTATCACAGTTTTTTCCGTTGACCTTGATGCGTTCTGTGAAGTCGATAAGGTGTGGGGAGTTGTATAAACCTACTTTATAGCCGGCATCCTGTAAAACAGAAGCCAGCATATTACTCGAAGATCCTTTTCCATTGGTTCCTCCGATATGGATGCATTTTATCTTTTCCTGAGGATTGTCAAAAAAATCACACAACTTTGTAATATTGTCTAACCCAGGTTTATAGGCCTTCAGCCCGTCGATCTGATAGTTGGGAGCCTGTACGAAAAGCCAGTCTACAGCTTCCTGATATTGTCCGTTTGTCATGATACAAAATTCATAAAAGTTTTTTTAAAATAAAATATTAATTATTAAAACTGTAACTTTTTTATATTTGGCTCGTCTAATATTGAAAATTATTAATATGAAAAAAGTTTGGATTATCGTTTTTGGATTAACCTGTCTGGGCCTGAGTGCTCAGAAGAAATGGTCCTTAAGAGAATGTGTAGACTATGCCGTAGAGCATAATCTTCAGGTTATCCAAAATCAATATTCTAAACAGATCCAGGATTCAAACCTTAAAATGGCCAAAAATCAGTATCTGCCCTCAGTATCCGCAAGTATGTCTAATAATGTGAGTTTCGGGCAGACTTCATTTGGAACAGGAAGTTTGAGGAATGACAGGTTCAGTAACAGTGCTAATCTGGGAGCAGATATTTTACTGTTCAATAATGGAAGATTGGAGAAAACCGTCAGAAAAACTCAGTTTGATGTAGAAGCCAGCCAATATGATGTGGAAACGATCAAAAATGATATTTCCCTTCAGATTGCACAACAATATCTCACAACCCTCCTGAATAGAGAAATCGTAAAGATCTCGGAGAGCGCTGTTGAAAATGCCCAAAAGCAGTACGACAGAGCAAAAATTACAACTCAGGTTGGAACTACAGCTCAGACCATTCTTGCAGAAGCAGAAGCGGCATTGGCGAGGGAGAAGCAAAACCGTAAGACCGCTGAAATTAACGTTGGCAGAAGTCTTTTTGCCATGGCACAGCTCTTACAGCTTCCCGATTACAAAGATTTTGATATTGAATATGTGGAGGTTCCTGATCAACTGGAACAACCATTAAAATCAGTGGATGAAGTTCTTACCACGGCTTTTGAAAATCAACCTCAGGTTAAAGCCGCACAAAGCAGGATCAATTCTGCCTTAGCACAAACAGAAGTAAGTAAAACGGCTTTCTGGCCGACGCTTACAGGAAGTGTGGGAATAGGAAGTTTTTACAATAATCTTTTAACTACGGATAATATTGGAAGTGAATTTCTTTATGTCAAAGAGAAAAAATTTTTCCCGCAGTATAAAGATAATTTCGGACAGAATGCCAGTGTTTCACTGAATGTTCCTATTTTCAATAAAGGAATCACCAAACTGCAGGTAGAGCAGTCTAAAATAAACGAAAGCGTTGCTAAGATTACTCTTGAGCAGCAAAAGCAGACGGTAAGGCAAAATGTACAGAAGGCACAGTTTGATGTAGATGCCAACTATGAGACCTTCCTTTCGGCTGTAGAAACAGAGAAGAGCACAAAATTAGCATTAGAATTTGCTGATAAAAGCTATACGGCAGGAAGAACGACTATTTACGATGTAAATGTGGCCAGAAATAACTATGCAAACGCACAGGGCTCCGTGGCGCAGGCGAAGTACAATTATCTTTTCAGTCTTAAATTGCTGAATTTCTATGCAGGAATTCCATTAACTTTGTAAAATGTCTATCCAGTCATTAGAAAAATATTTACCTCAAAATACACTAAAATACTTAAGGGTTTGGTTTGCAGATTACTTTATTCACATTAAAGTTACACGCAGCCGGAACTCCAAACTGGGAGATTACAGAAAACTTCCTGATAACTCCCATGAAATAACGGTGAATTCAACATTGACTCCACCGCTTTTTTTCTTTGTGCTTACCCATGAACTGGCCCATCTTATCGCGTTTGAGAAATATGGCCGCAGAATATCGCCGCACGGCACTGAATGGAAAGAAACATTCAGAAATATGCTTCTCGAAAGCCTTGATGTGTATGATGAAGATCTGAAGCCCATTATCGTCAGATTTTCAAAATCTCCAAAAGCCAATTTTATGGCCAGCCCGGATCTTGTAAGATATTTTCATACTGAAAAACAAGATGATAGGCTACACTTTATAGAAGAACTTCAAAAAGGAGAATATTTTATCTATCGGAACGAAAAGTATTTATTAGAAGGTCTGATTAAAAAAAACTATCTTTGTAAGAACCTGGCTACGGGAAGGAAGTATTCTTTCAAGCCTCTGGCAAGGGTTGAAAAATGTAGGCAAGAATGTTAAAATCAGATAGATACTGTGTCATCATGGCGGGAGGAATCGGCAGCCGGTTCTGGCCTATGAGTACACAGAAATTTCCAAAACAGTTTCAGGATATTTTAGGAATCGGGCGTACTATGATTCAGCAGACGTATGACAGAATCAGCCGGATCATTCCTAAGGAACAGATATTCGTGATCACGAATAAAGAATACGTAGCGCTTTCTCACCAACAACTTCCGGAAATTCCTGAAGAAAATATTGTGGGCGAACCTCTGATGAAAAATACAGCGGCATGTAATCTGTACATGGCGAACAAGATTGCTGAAATTAATCCGGATGCGACGATGATCGTACTTCCGGCAGATCATTTGATCTTAAAAGAAGAAGTATTCCTGGAAAAAGTAGAACTTGCTTTTGATCTTGCTGCCAAGCATGACTATCTGGTCACTTTGGGTATTACGCCTACCAGACCGGATACCGGATACGGATATATTCAGTTTGTAGAAAAGAAAAGTTCAGATTATTTCAAAGTAAAAACGTTTACGGAAAAACCTATTCTTGAGATTGCTCAAAGCTTCCTTGAAAGCGGGGACTTTCTGTGGAATGCGGGGATTTTTATCTGGAATGTGAAAAGCATTCATCACGCATTTGAACTTTACCTTCCAGAAATGATGCAGCATTTTATGGCCTGCGAATATAATTCTGAAAAGGAAAACAGCTGTATTGAAACCATTTACCCGAAAGTACAGAAAATATCAATCGATAACGGAATCCTGGAAAAGGCGAAAAATGTATATGTAATTCCATCGGATCTGGGTTGGAGTGACCTTGGAACCTGGACTTCCGTATACGAAAACACTGAAAAAGATAAAGACGGAAACGCTGTAAAGCTGAAGCATTTCCTCAATTATAATTCCAAAGGGAATATCATCAGACTGAAGAACAATAACAAAGCTGTCATCATCGACGGCCTTGAGGATTTTATTGTCGTAGATACAGATAAAGCATTGCTGATCTGCCCGAGAGACAATGATCAATTGATTAAAGACTATGTTCTTGACCTGAAAAGTTTCAAGAAAGGAGATAAGTTCATGTAAAAATAATGGCTAACTTTCTGCTGATTTTTGAATTATGATAAAAACCGCAACACGATCAACCATTTTTTTGTTTCTGCTTTTTGGATTTCTGGGATTTTCTCAGAACAAGAAAAATTTTTCCAGTATCCCGAATATTTTACAGCAGATCATTCCCAATGACAGGATCGATTCCTGGGTGCTGGTGTACAACAGCTATGGTAAAAATCAGGAAATCAGGACTTCAGGCGGGAAGAAAGACTATACCCCACAATTTTCCGGCTTTAATTTATTCCCTACAGAAGACAGCTTTTACTATATCGCTTATGCTGCAAGCGGAAAGATGAATTACATTACAGATCTTGAAGGTTTGAGGAAATTCGTTGGAAAAATTGACAATGCGGAAGAAGCGGCTATCGTTTTAACGGCCGAAGGATATATGGTAGACGAGGAGTTTAAAGATGTTGCCGGTAACTATTATGAAGATGCAGCCAATTATTATCTGGACCTGGGAAAACTTACCTCAAAGGAATGTCCTTACCAGAAAACGCATTATACACTGACTGTCAGTAAGTCTTCAGGAACTGTTTCCAATGTGAAAGACAACGGAACCTACATTGAACTTTACAATAAAAAATGCGCCAATAATCCAAGGCTTTTAAAAATCCAGAAAAAAGAAGAACCAAAGATGACCCAAAGAAATCTACCAAACGAAAATAACGTTTACGAAACAGAAAGACTGATCATCCAGCCTGTATCGGTGGATGACAGAGAATTTATTTTTGAACTTTACAACAGACCGAAGTTTATTCAATACATCGGAAATCGAGGAGTAAACAGCATTGCTGATGCTGAAAACTATATTATGAACAGGTTTCTTCCCCAGTTTGAAAAATCCGGTTTCGGAAACTATGTGGCCGTAACGAAAGATAAAGGCGAAAAAATAGGCGCGGTAGGCATCTTTGAAAGAGAAGGCCTCGATGTTGTGGATATAGGTTTTTCCCTGCTGGAAGAATTTGAAGGCAAAGGATATGCCTATGAAGCGGCTCAAAAGGTAAAATCGATCGGGATGGATATCTTTGGCCTGACAAAACTCTCTGCCATCACCTCAAAAGATAATTTTTCATCACAAAGCCTCATTAAAAAGCTGGGACTGGAATTCAAAAATTATGTGACGCTTCCCAATGACGATGAAGAATTAATGTACTTCGAAACAAAATAAATTCTAATTTCAGGAAGTCAAGCAGGAAGAGGGAAGTTGTTGAAATCTGAAGCATAACCGCATCACAAACTTTATTATTTTTTTAAACGATGTCATCAAATTTTACGATGACTGTTAAAATAATGCCCAATAGTACTTCCATCATCCCACTTCCAGCTTCCAACCCTGTAATTTCTATCCTTCCAGAATCTGGTCAGCCGCCGTTTTAGAGGTTACTTTCTCTATCACTCTTGTACAGATTCCGTTTTCATCAAAAATAAAAGTGGTTCTTACGATCCCCATATAGGTCTTTCCGAATGTTTTCTTCTCCTGCCAAACCCCGAATTTTTCGATGGCATCGTGATTCTCATCAGCAAGAAGATCATATGGAAAAGCAAACTTACTGTGGAAGTTTTTCTGCTTCTTTACACTGTCTCCGCTGATACCCAGCAGTTGAAATCCTGCTTTTTTAAGCTTTGAGTAATTGTCACTCAGATTGCAGGCTTCTACCGTACACGTCGGCGTGCTGGCCTGAGGATAAAAGAAAACGACTAATTTCTTTCCGATCAGTTTTGATGAGGTTATGGTTTCACCATCCTGATTTGTTCCTTCAAATTCAGGTAATTTATCTCCAACTTTCAGCATAATGAATTAATTTTGTTCAAATTTAATGGTTAAATGACAAAAAAGCAAAGAGCTGAAATCGTTCAGAACGAACTGGAGAAATTATACCCTACCACACCTGTTCCTTTAGATCATACCGATCCTTACACCTTAATGGTTGCTGTAGCACTTTCTGCACAGACGACTGACAAAAAAGTGAATCAGGTGACTCCCCATCTTTTTGAAGTGGCCGGAACTCCGCAAAGGATGGCCAAACTGGAAGAATTTGAAATTAAAGAACTGATCAAAGAAATAGGACTGTCCAATACAAAAGCAAAAAACCTGAAAAGAATGGCTGAGCTTTTACTGGAAAGACATGATGGTATTGTTCCCCAGACCTATGAAGAACTGGAAGCGCTTCCCGGAGTTGGACATAAAACCGCTTCTGTGGTCATGAGCCAGGCCTTCGGATTTCCTGCTTTTCCGGTGGATACACACATTCACAGGCTGATGACGCAATGGAAGCTTACTTCGGGAAAAAACGTCGTAGAAACGGAGAAAGACGCCAAGGCTATATTTCCGGAAGAAACGTGGAATAAGCTTCACCTGCAGATTATTTTCTACGGAAGAGAGTACTCACCGGCCAGAGGAAAAGGGGAGAAGGATTTTCTAACGAAAATGATGTTTGAGAAATAGGGGTGAATTTGAGGGGAGTTATAAATTGTGAGTTATGAGTTTCGGGATGAGGGGTTCGGGTTTGAGAGTAGGAGAGTTTGAGGGTTTCTGAGTATGCAAGCTTGAAATAAGTTGCTGTTTTTTTTATCTATTGTCAATTTTACTAAGTTTCTTCCAATGAAGCTCTCCTCTCAGATCGAACAGAACTTCGTACAGCTTTCTAAGTCCTCTGGTTCCCATCATGCCATAGTCTCTGATGTTTTTTGATTTCAGATCATCATAATCTATCGTTAAATAAGCTGTTGGCTGGTCTGAATAACCTACTTTGTAATTTTCATCCAGATTTTCAAAATCCATATAGTTCAGCAGTTCCAGAATATTTTTGAGCCGCTCTTCAGATAATTTTGAGTGATAAACTCCTGAATATTCCTGGAAATTAACTGTATTATATCTGCCAGCGGTCCATTCTATATCAAGTCCGGAAATCTTTAAGGTAAAATCAGGGCAGATTCCATAACAACCGGATGCGCGGAATTCAATGGCTGAAATGCGGTGGTTTTTGGGCGCATTATTTTCTTCAATGAAATCTCCAAATTTATAAACTAGAAGATCTTTTTTCAGCTTATATGCACTGAGATATTCATTTTTAATACTCAAATACTCTAGTTGATTATCCTTTACCTGAGTAAATGAGCATATTTCGTGAAGCTGACCGTTGCTTATCTGTTTGGTTTCAAAGCCACTTCCTTTGTCAAGAATACAGATGGTTGCAGGTCCGTCTCTTTTTTTTCCGGTAATGAGAATGTCCGTAAGTCCGTTCCCATCAAAATCACCTTTTATCCAGGGTTGTATCTTAAGACTGTCGGCGAAAGCAATGCAATTGGAGTCATACTTAATCTTATCGGTGACAGAAACATACTGAGTAATTTCTTTTCTGCCGATGAATTGCTGAACGTCCTCTGCAGTTTGCAGAGAATCGATTGAATTTGTCCTTTTTAAGCCTTGGGAGTATAAACTGACCAGAGATAGAAAAGACAGCATAAATGAAAGCTTATGAACCATATGGATAGGATGGATTACTGAAATTAAATAAAAAAGTTTAAATATCTAGGAGCCTTCTGTGATAATTGATCTGACCCAAATGATAATCCAGATGGGTAATCAGGTGGATCAGAAAATATCCTGTAGTCATCTTATCTTCAAAAACAACAAGGGGATATTCTTTTTCAAGAACTTCTGCGTTTAATTGGCTCAGGACATCATCTACCATAGCCGTGGTTGCTGCTACTTTTTCAATAAGTTCTGTTCTTGGAATATCTTTTAATGAAAATTCAAGCTCCCGGTTTCTGATATAGCCTGTTTTGCCAAGCTCTGCACCCAAATAAGTATTGAGATTTCCAACCAGATGCAGACATAGATTTCCCGCTGAATTAGCTATATTTTGATCAGTTTTCCAGATCGAAGATTCATTCCGGTAAGATTCTATTTCAGTTTTTAGTTTATTCAAATCTCTGTTGTAAAGAGATTTCAGGCTTTCTATGATCATTGTAATCGGGTTAAATTAAACAAAAAAAGATGGGACATTAAAATTAATCATCCCATCTCTATTATTTTTACTTTTTTTAATAATTCTATTGCTGCTTCTTAGCCCATAGCTCCATCTTTCTGTTCAGAACATCAAGCGGAAGACATCCCTGACTTAAAATCTCATCATGGAAGTTGGCTAAATTAAACTTCTTACCAAGCTGTTTCTGATACTGTTCTCTAAGCTCACGGATTCTCAACGATCCAATTTTGTAGCCTAAAGCCTGACCCGGCATCGCCATATATCTTTCCACTTCTGCAGTAGCACTGGCTTCATCATAAGAGATATTACTCAGGAAATATTTGATAGCTTCTTCTCTGCTCATGGTTCCCGTATGAATTCCGGTATCTACGACCAATCTTACCGCTCTCAGCATCTGATCACTCAGATAACCCATTTTCTGGTAAGGATCTGTATAAAGGCCAAACTCAGGTCCAAGAGTCTCACAATAATGCGCCCAGCCTTCTCCATAAGCCCCAAACCATCCGAATCTCATGAATTTGGGAAGCTTCGTATTTTCCTGCTGAAGAGAAACCTGATAGTGATGTCCCGGTATTGCTTCGTGAAGGAAAAGAGATTCCATTCCTGAAGTCACATTGAATTGGGTAGGATCAGGAATCGGCATATAAAATATTCCCGGTCTTTTTCCATCCGGAGTTCCCTGGATATACTCTGCGCTGGCACTTGCTTCCCTGAATTTTTCCGTTTGTCTGATCTCAAACTTCGTTTTCGGCGTGACGCTGAACATGGTTTTTAGTTTAGGAGTGATCTTCGCTAGAATACCGTTAAATCCATTTAAAACCTCTTTAGAAGTCTTGTAGGGCATAGCTTTAGGATCTGTTTTTACAAAATTGATAAACTCTTCCAGTGTTCCTGAAAAACCAACCTGCTGTTTTACTTTTTCCATTTCAGCACGAAGCATAGCGACCTGTTGAACTCCGATTTTATTGATTTCCTCAGGTGATTTCTTCGTCGTTGTCCAGCTTTTAGCGTAATATCTGTAGATCTCATTTCCGTTCGGAAGGCTGTTATAACCATCCGTATCTCTGGCTTTCGGCAGATATTCCTTCTCCAGGAATGTGCCCATTTTCGTATAAGCCGGAATGATCTTTTTGGTGATTGCTTCTGCATACAGAGCCGAATATTTATCTTTCTGAGCTTTGGTGAAGCTTTTCGGGAAATTTTTTACCGGTCCGTAGAAAATATTTTTATCCATTTCAGCCGTTGTGATCTCTTCTGCTCTCATCTGAGGAATCATTTTAACGACCAGTTTTTTTGGAAGAACCACTTTATTGGTGATTCCTTCACGGAAATTGTCGGCTGCTGCATTCATCCATTCCGGGAACTTTTCCATTCTTTTCAACCAGTCGCTGTAGTCTTTTTCTGTTTTAAAAGGCTGGCTTCCTTCTCCGCTTCCATACAGCGGAAAGTTCAGGGGAAGTCCTCCGAACTGGGTAAAAGGAATATATTCCGGGTGATAGGCGTAGGCTTCGATTTTATCTTTTAAAGTATAATCCAGAACATCGTAAACTACCTTTTCTTCATCTGAAAGGCCTTTATAGTCAACACTTTCCAGCTGTTTCTGGACAGAATTGTAAAAGGCAACCTCGCCGGAAATAAAGTCCTTGTCTATATTGATCGGAAGCTGGTCGTTGTATCTCGTATCTCCCTGAGAAGTAGCTTCTAAAGGGTATAGTTTCAGATACTGCTCATAATACCTGGATGCAATGGAATCCATATTTGTAGGCGTCACCTTTGTCAGGGGAGAATCGGATTTTTTGCAGGATGCAAGGCTGATCACCAGTCCAAGCCCTAAAATACCTTTTGATAAAATGTTTTTCATTTTCAGAATCTTTATGCAGCAAAAGTAAGTATTATTGGCATATACGGAATAATCAATCATAATGATTTAAAAAAATAATTTTCAAAATATTTTCAACTTTGAATCAATTTTTTATCTTTGTCTAAAACGTTTAACAATCATATTATTACAGCTCTTTTTTAAGAAATAATGAAAGGGATTTTAAAAATTTACCATCCGGAGGAGACCCTAAAATACAATATTAGAAACACTTATTGTAAGGCGGTCTACAGCAACCAACAACATTTATTAGAGGTTGAAATTTTAACGGATGACAGTTTGGATCATGTAGATGATGATTCATTACAGTACAACTTTCCGCAGCTTTCACTTGAAATTTTCGATTTTCCTATCGAATCGAAGGAAATTGAAGGAAAAGTGATCAGGATTAATGATTCTGAAGAAGAAACCTACACGGAAGTTGATTTATTCGATGACGAAGACGCCTTTATCTATGATAATGAGCTCCAGTTTGAGAAAAATGAAGAAGGCGAGCTTCAGGTCATATGGAAGGGTACTATCGACGATTTCTATACGGGATCTGATGCGCCGATCCCATTCCGTTTAAAATGCGAATTTACGCAGGATGACATTGATGTAGGCGAGGAATAGCCTCTTTTTCGTCCTTTTTATATCAAATTTCTTTTCAAAATTTCTTTTGGAAAGAAATTTGCTGCATCTGAATTATAACAAATTTTAAGTTGTTTTTAAGCAATTTTTAAGAGAGCAATTCATAATATTCCACTACATTTGTCGTTAAAATTTTATAAAAATTCACATTAATGCTGTTAACGGAACTTACTCAGATTTTATTTGCACAGATTACTGCTCCTGCAGTTGCAACAGACGATTTAGAATTTTCATTTTGGAAGATCATGTTCCACGGAGGGGCTTTCGCTAAAATAGTGATGTTTGTCGTTCTGGCTTTAGGTGTGTTTTCGCTATACCTGTTTTTTGAACGTTTCTTCTTTATTAAAAGGCTGACTTCAAAAACAGATGCCAATTTCATGGAGAATATTGAAGATTTTATCAAAGAAGGAAAGATAGAATCTGCTGCAGATTACTGTAAAAGACAAAACTCTCCTGAAGGAAGAATCCTGGAAAAAGGAATTTCAAGACTGGGACGTCCTGTTTCCGACATTGTAAGTGCTATGGAATCCCAGGCTCAGGTAGAGGTAGCGAATATGGAAAAGAACCTTAACCTTTTGGCTGTAGTACCAAGTATCGCACCGATGCTGGGGCTTTTAGGTACAGTTATCGGGATGATCATCGCGTTCTTCAACCTTTCTCATGCAACGGGATCTTTCTCTCCAAAAACATTGTCTGAAGGTATTTATACGGCATTGGGACAGACGGCGGTAGGTTTGGCTGTAGCTATTCCTGCTAACTTTTTTTACAATATTCTTTTAACGAGAATTGACAGATTTGTATTGAAAGCTCAGAATATGTCCGGAGAATTTTTAGACCTTATCAACAAACCTTTATAAATCTTTCTTATGAAATCGCTGGCCAGAATGTTTTCAAACAATAGCGATTCCATCTGACCATTAAAAAAGTAAAAATAAACAGATGAAAATTCAGAGAAGAAATAAAGCGAATCCCGAATTCAGTTTGGCAGCGATGACCGATGTTATCTTGCTGATGCTGATATTCTTTATGATCACTTCGTCAGCCGCCAATCAAAGCGCGATTGATGTAAAGTTGCCAAAAGCGGGAGCAGTTGAAGATAATATTCCTAATCCTTTGACGGTAAGTATTAAACCGGACGGAACGTATTTTGTAGATGATAATCCTGTGACAAGAGATCAGCTGGAAGCTGTCATTGTCAGTAAATTAACAGGTCAAACGAATAGATCTTTTACCATTCGTGCGGATGAAAATACGATGCACAAAGATGTAGTCTTCGTCATGGAAATCGCCGAAAAGAATAAATTTAATATTGCGATTGCAACCGTTAAAGATAAATAATGACTCCGAAGCATTCGGAAAGAATCATTTAAAATGAAAAGTTACACAGTAAACAAAAACGAGCAAAATAGAGACCGGATAAAAAGTGCAGTACTTTCTATCCTGATCTGGTCCGGGATCCTGCTTTTTGTTTTTCTTTATAAACTGAAGCCGGAACTGGATAAGCAGCCGGATGAAGTGGTTACAACGATGCTCGTTAATTTTGGTGATAACAGAAACGGAAAAGGTATTGAAGAGCCGGCAGATCAGCCGGGAAGTCTTGCCGCAGCCACCGAAGAAGTAACTCCTGAACCCGTTGAAACAGCTGTGCCCGAAACGAAAACGGTCATCAAACCTGAGCCTGCACCGGAACCCAAAAAAACGGAAGTGAAGGAAAAGGTGATTACGGGAAATAATTCGAAGGTAAGCGTTCCTAAGAAAGAAGAATCCAAAAAAGCAGATAAGAAGACGGCCACCAGTGCAAGTGCTTCAAAAAATACAAAGAAATCCGGAGCCACAACGGCTAATTCCAAAACCGGAAACGGAGATGGAAAAGGAACGGCAGCCATCGGAAATCTGATCAGAGGAAGAGGGACAAAAGCGGGAAGCCAGGGAACAGGTGAAGGTATTGGAAATGCAGGAGATCCTTTAGGAGGTGACGGAAACGGTGACAGTAAAGTAGGAATCGACCGAAAACTGATAGGCTATATTCCCGGAACGATGGGAAGAGGCGGTGCACAGCCCAGCAACAGCTGTACTGCAAGCGGAACCATCACCATTGCTTATACGGTAGATAAAGCAGGAAATGTAGTTTCTGCAAGAAGATCAGGAGGAGCATCAGATCCCTGCATATCTTCTACAGGAGTGTCCTGGGTTAAGAAATATGTAAAAGCAGAAAAGGCAAGTACATCTTCTACCGGATCTTATAAAATTACATTCTAAAAATACAAAAGCACTTTATTCAAGTGCTTTTTTTATTTCATTAATTCTGTTGATAACCGGTAGTGCGAAAATACCACTGGTCTGGAGATACAATTCGTAGAACGTTTTTGCTTTGTCTAAAAATTCATTATTTTTTTCTCCTCTGCCCTTAAAGTAGAACAGATTTCCCAACATCTCGTAATAGTCTTTGTGATCTCTTTCCTGCCTTTCGTTGACGATTTCTATAATGTCTTCTTTTGTTTTTGAGGAAAGGGTAGTAAAATCAAATTTGAAAATATCTCTCATCAAAGAATCAAAATCTAATTCTTTCTGCATTAAACTTTCTTCAGGCTTGTCTAAAATCAGTTTTTCCAGCGCTTGAGTTAACTGACGTATTAATCTTAATGTAAATTCTTTATCTGTGATCATAATTGAGTTTATTTAGTTGCTAGTTGTCGGTTTTGTAGTTTATGTTCGCCAGCTTAACTGGACGTATTTTATAAAATTATTTATTTTTCCTCCTAAGAGTTGATATTGTTCTGTTTTATTCTTTAAATCTGGGATTAGGTCTGGATAAAGTCTTATTATTTTGAATAAATGGCTTACTGTTTCGTCACAACTTGCCTGTGAATAAATGATACAATCGGGTGGAAACCAGAAAACTAGCAACCAGCAACTGACAACAAATTAAGCAAAAAACAAATACGCCAACACAATCGAAGTAATAACGCCCACTAAATCCGCGAGAAGCATAGCAATTACCGTGTATCTTGTGTTCTTTACAGCTACGGCCCCAAAGTAAACCGCAATCACGTAAAACGTCGTATCTGAGCTTCCCTGAAGAACCGCGGCTAATTTCCCCTGAAAACTGTCTGCCCCAAACGTAGCCATCGTATCCACCATCATTCCACGGGCTCCTGAACCTGATAATGGCTTGATTAAAGCGGTCGGAAGTCCGTCTACAAATCTTGCATCCAGATTGGCGTTATACGCAACCCATTTCATTCCGTCAATAATCACATCAAAAACGCCGGAAGTTCTTAGCAGAGAAATAGCAATCAACATTCCTACTAAATACGGAATAATTTTCACACAGGTTGTAAAACCTTCTTTTGCACCTTCAATAAAAGCATCAAAGACATTAATTTTCTTATATACCGCACCCAGAACAATGGCTAAAAAGATAAAAAGAATCAATCCGTTACTTAAAACTTTACTGAAATCATCCAGTTCGTCTTTGCTCAGCTGAACCAGATATAAAACCAATAACGCAATAAGGGCTGAAATTCCTCCTACATAAGCCAAAACAATAGGTTTCAGTAAATTTATTTTTTGGTACAATGAAACCACAATCATAGCGGCTAAGGTGGCTGCAAATGTTGCGATCATACAGGGAAGAAAAATATCAGTCGGTGTTTTTGAACCCATCGAAGCCCGGATGGCAATAATAGAAACCGGAATTAAAGTCATCCCTCCGGCATGAAGACACAGAAACATGATCTGTGAATTGCTGGCAGTGTCTTTATTCGGATTTAACGTCTGCAGGCTTTCCATGGCTTTTAAACCGAATGGAGTAGCGGCATTGTCCAGTCCCAGAAGATTCGCGCTGAAATTCATCAGCATATGTCCGAAGGCAGGATGGTTTTTAGGAATGTCGGGAAATAATTTTGAGAAAAAAGGTTGAATTAATCGGCTCAACAGATTAATTCCTCCTGCTTTTTCAGCAATACTCATGAATCCCATGAACAGGGTCATGATCCCGATCAGACCGATACAGATCTTAACTGCTGTTTCTGAAGTCCCAATCACACCATCTGCTTCCTGAACCCTGTAGACTTTTACATTCTGTTTAAGAGAATCTGTTTTATAATGGATCCTGCTGTCCGCAAAATCATTCTTTTTCATCAGGCTGTCTCTGACAACCGGGGTAAGCGTATTTATAGGCTGTGAAGCGATCTGAACCGTATCACCGCCTTTTCCTACCACCATATCATTGAAGATGGTTTTGTAGTGGCCAGACGAAATGTATTTAATACTGGCAATGCCAATGGCAATGATAATGAAAGCCGACCAAATTCTGCTTAGGACCATTTAATTTTATTTTGGATTTTAAATGTAGTGAAAATTACTAAAAAGAGAAATTGAAAAAGCAGTATTGCCGAAAAGGCAAGATTTTTAGTTAAGATTTCCTCACCAATTTTGCTATTCTATAGCTATACATTTTACTTTGCCATTTCCTTTAATCTACTAGCTGTTTCCGGTTTAATTTCCCCCAAATATTTTAGCTGTGATGCATCTTTATTTGTAAGTAGACTATAGAAAATGCATGCATTGAAAAATGAACCCGTTTTATTTGGATGAATTTCATCTTCTAACAGTTCAATATCTGGATATTTTGTTATGACTTCATAAAACTTTTCACCGTTTTTAGATTGAATTAAATCATTTTTGGAAGCCAGTAAACTGTGCCCCTCTGAAAGTAATTTTTGATGGTGCACAAAATCTTTAATCAGTGGCGAGCAGGATGCCGGGGCAAGTATTATCTTAGATGGATAGCAGTATTTTTGTGGATAATTCTCCTTTCCGGCCCATGTTGTGAATAATATGAATTTACAGTCCGGATTAGAAACCAGTTTCTTTATTGCCTTTATGGAATAGTCAATATCCAGATCTCGATCTTCAGGAATTAAAATACTTAATTGTCCGGTCTGCATAATAATGACATCCCAATTTCTTTCGGCAATCATTTTCTCTGTCTCCGTAATTTCAGAGCCGGTCTTTTTTCGTGTATTTATCATGTTTTCAGTCCGAGCGACAATAATATTATCAAGATGATCAGACAATGACATACCAGGAAAAGTACTTTGATAGATTTTAAAATTTTGATCGGTTTCGTTCAACATGGCTTGAAGCATTTTCGGCATATCATGAAAATAGGTTAAACTATTTCCAATAAAAAGAACATTTACTTCTTTGTCATGTTTTAAATTTTGAGATTTACAAAATGAAACACAAAATATAATTAGTAATAGCAGAGCGTTTTTCATGGAGTTGTGAATTAGTGCTAAATGTAAATGTTTTTTCAATATAAACATCATAAAGGCAGAAATTCTCTTTAGTAAACGGTGAAAAGATTATTTATTATTTTTCATCAAGATAAACCAGATATCCCTCAAAGTCATCGTCCAGGCTTTTCAAAACCTTTGCATCATCCATTTTCCTGGCAAGACTGTCGATGAAAAAATTCTTTTCAAAAAACTGACGGTGAATTCCCGGAAGCAGTTCCATGAAATAATCCATGCCAATTTTGTTGTTGTGAAGATCCATTTTGGTTTCCAAAGGCTGATTGGGAAACAGTTCTTCATGCATATCGGTTATTCTTTTGCAGAAATCCAATGCTTTTTCCGGTGAAGAAACCTTGCAGCAGTACATCATGATGAAACAGCACCAAAGTGCATGTCTGAAAGCATTTCCGATGCCGTTATTTGATGCCGTTTTAGGAAACTTTTTCTGGGCAATGGCAAAAGCCTGTACCGTTGCATGAAAGCTTAATAATGCAAAAAGAGGATGGGGGAGAAGAAGCGATAAAAGACGCATGATCTTTTTCAGGCTCATGCTTCGGATGGTATTAAAAAATATCTTAAAAGTCCTCATAAATAAAAATCTCTCCCTAATTAGAGAGAGACTGTATAGTGTTTGTTACAGATCTTATGCTTTTGCAGCTAATAAATTAACTGTTTTAGCTACCGTATCTTTAATTTCAGTTCTTTTTATGATGAAATCTACGAATCCTTTTTCCTGTAGGAATTCAGAGGTCTGGAAACCTTCCGGAAGATCTCTTCCGATCGTCTCACGGATTACTCTCGGACCTGCAAACCCAATCAGTGCTCCCGGCTCAGCCATGATAATATCTGCTGTCATAGCGAAAGAAGCGGTGATTCCTCCAAAAGTAGGGTCACAAAGGTAAGCGATGTATAAAAGTCCTGCTTCAGAAAGCTGAGCAAGCTTAGCCTGTACTTTAGCAAGCTGCATCAGAGAGTAAGTGGCTTCCTGCATTCTCGCTCCTCCGGACTGACAGATGATCATGTACGGAAGCTTGTTGGCGATACAGTAATCTACCGCTCTTCTGATTTTTTCACCCATTACAGAACCTAAAGATCCACCGATAAAGGCGAAATCCATACATGAAACCACCATTTCAGTTCCTTTTACGGTTCCTACTGCATTTCTGATGGAGTCTGTAAGTTTTGTCTTTGCTCTTACTTCTTTCAGACGGTCTTTATAAGGTTTGGTGTCCTTGAAGTTTAAGATATCAATACTTTCCACATTGGCATCCAGTTCTGTGAACTTACCTTCGTCAAAAAGGATTTCAAAAAATTCTGCACTTCCTATTCTTACGTGAAATCCGTCTTCAGGAGAAACGTAGCTGTTTCTTCTCAATTCATCATGCTCCACTATTTTTCCTGATGGAGTCTGATGCCAAAGGCCTTTGGGAACATCCTTTTTTTCATCAGTAGAGGTGGTAATGTTTTTTGCTTTTCTTTTAAACCAGTCGAATGCCATTTTGATTGTATTAGGGTATAAATGTAAAATGTATTAATGTAAATTGCATCCATCAGGAATACTTTTTACATTAATACAAATGTACAGTTCTTATTTTAAAGTATTTACGTTATTTAAGTCTTCAAACGCCTGAACCAGTCTTGTAGAGAAAGTTTCCTCACCTTTTCTTACCCAAACTCTTGGGTCGTAGAATTTCTTGTTAGGTTTTTCTTCTCCTTCCGGGTTTCCGATCTGAGCTCTTAAATAATCGATATTGTTCACCATATAATCTCTAACCCCTTCCGTGTAAGCGAACTGAAGGTCAGTGTCAATATTCATTTTGATTACTCCATAGTCGATAGCTTCTCTGATCTCTTCTAAAGTAGATCCTGAACCTCCGTGGAATACAAAGTTAATCGGCTTATCAGCTGTTCCGAATTTCTCCTGAACATATTTCTGAGAGTTGTCAAGGATTTTTGGAGTAAGAACCACATTTCCTGGCTTGTAAACTCCGTGTACGTTACCAAAAGCAGCCGCAATAGTAAAGTTGTCAGAAATCGCTTTCAATTTTTCGTAAGTATAAGCGATATCTTCCGGTTGAGTATATAATTTAGAGTTGTCTACATCAGAATTGTCTACACCGTCTTCTTCTCCACCTGTAACACCGATCTCAACTTCTAAAGTCATCTGCATTTTAGCCATTCTTTCGAAATATTGAGCTGAAATTTCAAGATTTTCTTCCAGAGATTCTTCAGAAAGATCCAGCATGTGAGAAGAATAAAGAGATTTTCCTGTCTGCTTGTAATACTCTTCACTTGCGTCTAATAATCCGTCGATCCAAGGCAATAATTTCTTAGCACAGTGGTCTGTATGTAAAATCACAGTTGCTCCGTAAGCTTCTGCAAGAGTATGAATATGTTTTGCTCCGGCGATAGATCCTAAAATAGCTGCTTTCTGACCGTCGTTGTTTAGTCCTTTTCCTGCATTAAAAGCTGCTCCTCCGTTTGAAAACTGGATAATTACAGGAGAGTTTAGTTTTGCTGCGGTTTCCATAACAGCGTTTACATTGCTTGAACCAATTACATTTACTGCAGGCAGTGCAAATTTGTTTTCTTTAGCGTACTGAAAAATATCAGTAACTAATTGACCTGTGGCAACTCCTGCCGGAAAAATTCTGCTCATGTTTTACTTTTTATTTTAAATTATTAGGCTTTTTTAAAATTCCTGTAAAGGTAATCATTTTTGAGGAATTACTAATTTCTTTTGTCCCTCCCCCAAAGCAGCTTCTGACGGATTGTTTCGTAGAAACTTAAATGGTTGGGCTGTACCAGAAGGATCTGAAAATCTGCCTTTTTGATGATAATTTCTTTGTCGGTTTCTATATGAACCAGTCTCGAGTCCAGAGAAAGTGAATACTGTGGCACTCTGCTTTCCACTCTAAACTTGATTTCCACCCTGTCATTCACCACCAAAGGTCTTACATTCAGATTATGGGGAGCGATGGGCGTAATGACAAAATTTTCGTTGTTCGGAGAGATGATAGGTCCGCCACAGCTTAACGAATAAGCCGTAGATCCTGTAGGAGTGGAAACAATAACCCCGTCACCCCAGAAAACATTTAAAAATTCATCGTTGATATAAGAATCTACCGTAATCATAGAGGTGGTTTCCTTTCTCGAAACGGTAACGTCATTCAGTGCATAGGGAAAAAAATCGTCAGATCTTGGAGAAACTACTTCAATCACCGCACGGCGGCTGGTTTTCACATCACCTTTCAGGATGGCATCAAGTTCTTTGAATGCTTCTTCTTTGGTAAAACTCGCCAGAAAACCTAATCTTCCGGTATTGACACCCACGATCGGAATCTCCAGATCTTCAATGAAAGTAAGGGAATTCACGATGGTTCCGTCACCTCCGAAAGTAAAGAAAAGGTCTACCTCCTTATCCAGAAGGTCCTGTTTGTTGTTGAATGTTTCAAATATCTTTGAGAACTGAAGTGCTTCAGCCATTTCATCGTACAGAACAGATTTTACGCCTCTAGTTTCAAGCTCTGAGATAAACTTGCTTAAATATAAAAAAGTATCGAGGTCTTTTTTCTGAGAATATATGGCTGCCTTCATGTTATATTTCTATGAATTTTTGGAAAAATCCGAACCGGTCTTTAAACAGATCTGATTTCTCGTCAGAATAGTATTTTTCAACAATCCTGTAATCGTACCTGTCAAAAGTAGCGTCTATCGAGGAGAGATTTTCATTGCTGATCTTTATGGTCACGTGAATCACTTCATCGGACATAAAAGAGATAAATCCACCATAAAACTTCGAGTTATTGCTTTCCACAATATTAGCGATCTCCGTCATCGAATATTTTCTGGCTGGTGTTTCTATCGTAAGGATAGCTCCGGTCTCGGAAAACAGGGGATAGCGGGAAAGGTTCTGAAAAATATCTTCACAGGTGATGTACCCGAGGTACTTTTCATTCTTATTGATTACCGGTATCACATTAGCGCTGAAAGTGTAGAACAGGCGGATGCTGTCCATGATATTATTGTCTTCCAGAATCGCAAAACGTTCAATCTGATGTTCAAGATCTTTCAAAGTTCCATCACCTTCATAAAGAAAGTCTTCTGCGATAGCGCCGTAGAAGTGGTGAGATTTTTTGATGAAAATATGAGAATATCCGAAATCGTCTAATGTGTTCCTTGCTGATTCTATTGAGTCAGTCAGGCTAAAACACGGAAAGTCTTTTGAGATATAATCCTTGATAAACATTGTGCTAATTTATAAAAAATTAAATGAAACTATTTCTGAAAACATTACTTTTTTTCAGGAAAAATGAAAAAAGTGACATCAAAATTTGTTTGTAAAGAAAAAAAAGGTATCTTTGTCGCCTTTCATTTTTACTTTTTATTAGATTTATTTCAAACTGCACTGTCTTTTAAGGACATATGCAGTTTTTTTATTTTAGGGCTTTTGCAAACTCCCACATCACAATTCCACCACATACACTCACATTTAAAGAATGCTTGGTTCCCAGCTGGGGAATTTCCAGAAATGTATCAATATTGGGCAGCGCTTCATCACTTATTCCTTCTACTTCATTTCCCAAGATCAGTGCATATTTTTTTGATTTGTCAATGCTGAAATCTGTAATCATAACACTGTCTGTGGTCTGCTCAATTCCGATGATTTCATATCCCCGGCTTTTATAATCGCTGATAGCCGTATTGATGTCGTTTTCATGACCCCAATCTACACTTTCCGTAGCGCCCAGTGCTGCCTTATGGATTTCACGGTGAGGGGGCTGCGGTGTAATACCACAAAGAATAATTTTTTCGATCAGAAAAGCATCTGCCGTTCTGAAAGAGGCACCCACATTGTGCATGCTTCTGAGATTGTCTAAAATAATGACCAATGGAATTTTCTCAACCTTCTTAAATGTTTCTACATCGATTCTGTTAAGTTCTTCCAGTTTTAATTTCTGTACCAATTGTTTTATTTTGTTGAGATTAATTTTCCGTCTCTGTAGACCTCCGTCTTTTCAACGCTTCCGTCTTCACGGTAATGAACACGGGTTCCGTTCCATTTATCGTTGGCAAATTCTGTTTCACGCTGCAGTTTTCCTGACGGATAAAGCGACTTCCATTTTCCGGTAGCGATTCCGTTTTCATATTGCCCGATTTGCTTTACAGACTTTCCGTTTTCATAAAAGACTTTACTTTCACCATGTAATTTAGCGAATTTATAATTAGAAATTTCAGCAATTACACCTCCGGGCGTATAAAAAGTAGCTGTAAAGCTGTTATCATAAACATTTTTGTCGCCATTTCTGAAAACTTCCTTCGAAGTCAGAACGCCATTCTTGTCGAAATAAGACCATTCTTTCACCTTATAATCTTTCTTGTATTCCCCTTTAGCCTGAACCTTTCCGTTGTCGTGGTAGTAAATGGCGTCACCTTCCACTTTGCCTTTTTTCCATTCAAGAATCTGTTTTACCTGTCCGTTTTCAAAGAAATCTTTGCAGGATCCTTCCTGAAGTCCGTCTTTAAATCCACATGGTTTTTGTGCTATTGCCCACGATGATGCGGTCATTATTAGCAGAAAAAAGTATTTCATAGATTTTTTTATTTCAAAAATAGCAAAATACTTATATTTGAAATAAAAATATAGTATGAAAAAAATATCCGCTTTACTACTGTTGGTATTCTCTTTTATATGGGCAGAAGCGCAGAACACCTATTATCCACAGGCTTTTTTTGATAAAAAGATGGCTCGTGAGATGCTTAGTTTCGGAAATTCAACCATTGAAGGAGTGGCTTCCACAAAACAGAAAAATAACTGGGGGATCAAACCTCTGCTAGGAGCAAAACATTATGCACCTAAAGGAACCGTAGTGATGCTTTTTCCTGTAACGCCTTATTTTGATGAGTTTTACAGCATGAGGAGAAAATATGAAAACAAGAAGACGACCGTATATATGTCCGAAGATGCCTTTAAGTATAAACTGGAAGCGCTAACGGATGATTACGGAAGATTTAAGTTTGAAAAATTAAAACCCGGAAAATACTATCTGGAGACCATCGTAAACTTTACGGCGACTGGCAGTTATCAGGAACAGACCGGTAGAACGGATTCTTATAACGCATACGGAGGATATCTGTATTCTTCGCCGATCTACCAAACGTTTTTCTATGGCTATTCTGCTGCAAACAGAGAAAGCAAATTTGTAGAAATTAAAGAGGACGGAGAAATAAAAGAAATCAAACTTTAAAAGGCTGTTTTTTGATTAAAATTGAATTTAAATAAATTTAAAAACCGCTTCAGTAGAAGCGGTTTTGTTTTTAAAATTAATGTATTAAAGCATATTACTACCTCGGTTCACAGGCTTCCGGGCCATTGTTTTTCCACATGGGAGCTTCTCCGGGTTGATCTCCCGAATTGGCATAATAATCTGCTTTCCATTGAGATTTATTATAATTAACATAACTTCCGGACTCATAGCTTTTTATGTTGTTCCAGGCCGTTGCTATATGGCTTATTAATTTCCAGGCATCATTGATGTCCGGTGCAGGTTCTCCAGGGTTGATGTAGTTTTTATTTTCCCAGATTAATCCTTTATAACTTACTTTATGCGTTTTTTCCCCGGGATAAGCCGTGCCTGAGCTCCACGCAGGATAATCTCCGGCAGATGGATCCGTGCAGTCGCCGGGTTCCGGGTTTGCATCCGCTTCTACTAATAATTTAGCAATGGCATTGGCTGTTTCCCCGATGCTGTCTCTTACTACACACGAAATGTCGAAACTTGTACTGGTCTTCACATCTTTTGTAACATAGGTGATGTGAGACATATTATGACCGATATCCGGCGAGGTTAAAGGATTGGGAAGATTCCATGAGTAGGTAAAAGGACCTTCTCCTCCCTTTACCATTGCATTGAATTTGGCATCTGTTCCGGATTTTACATTTTGTGGATTGGGCATAATTTCCAGGGTAGGGTTGGATGGAGCAGAGCTGTCTTTTACTGATAAAATTGCCTGTGCTTCAGATGTTTTGCCATTTTTATCGGTTACCATACAGGTTATCTCAAAAGTTCTGTTGCCTATTGCATCATTTGTTAAATAAGTGATGTGGTCTTTATCCAGGCGATTATCCTCTGAGCGCAATCCTGACGGTAAATTCCATAAGTAAGTGAATGGAGCATCACCACTAACCGAACTATCAAAAGAAGCATTTTCACCCTTTTCCACTTCGTTGCTGGAAGGATTTATGCTTATATCAGGACCAGGTTCAGTAGCACCGTCAAAATCAAGATCGAATGTTTGATAAAAGGCATGACCGGTATCAGATACGATCCATGCGACGATCATTACGTGATGTCCTGTTTTTTGAGGTAATGATACGTTGGTCTCTGTGGGAACCGTCCCATAAGGTAAAGGAGTAGGGTAATGATGTTTATGAAATGGGGCTGGCTCAAGCTGAGCAATGCTAATTCTTTCTGCGGGACTCCATCCATCCTTTGTAATCCAATAATTAAAGCCTCTTGTGGAATGGGGCGCGCTGTATTCCCACTTCATCTTAAAGTTTTCACCTGAGCTCACTTTTATTCTGGGCCATGTTTTTCCTTTTTTAGCCTGAAGTTCTGCATCCGTAGAGTTGACAATGTCCCAGTCGGAACCATGTTCATTGGTCCAGCCTCCACTGCAAATAAAATGATCAGGAGGGATGGGTCTGAAAGGATCACCATCCTGAGTGTCTTCAGGGTATTTGTCTAATCCTGAGATTTCCTTGGTAGGAAAAAATTTTCCTCCTTCAAATTGAAGAATATTCCATTCTCCTAACCATCCTTGTCCGTAGGAATAAGTGCCGCGTGTATTAAGCGCATAACCGTGTCTTGTTTCTGGCATAGTTTTTAAAATTTAAGTTAATATTATATGGTATTAGTTTTAATACTACTTTAGTTTTTAAAGTCTAAGTAGGGATTTAGACTCTAATGAAACAAAACGGTTTGATTTCTAGTAAAAATAGATAATAAAAAATTATAAAACAAGAATTCCGTAAAATAATTCACCGAATGATGAATTTTAGCATACGAAATATTTTAGGTATTTATTTACTGATAATCAGTTGAGTGTAATTATTTTTTCAATCCCATGATCTGATGAACACTTTTTTCTATACTTTGTGCCAATGCTTCCATCGGAATATCGTTTTCATCATTATTAAAGGGATCCTCAATTTCCTCTGCAATAAGCTCCAGGCTCATCAGTACATAATAGACAAAAACGGTAAGCGGAATCATTAGAAGCCCGATCGTAATGACGTAGGCAACCGGAAGTGCCAGTACATATAAGATGATAAATTTCTTGACAAACGATGAATAAGAGTAGGGAATAGGTGTATTCTTGATTCGTTCACAGCCACCACATACATCCAGAAACCCGGAAAGCTGAGTGTCAAGATACAGCATTTCAATATCCGAGATCTTGCCTTCTTTTTTCAACTGGTTCAGTTTGTGTGTTAAAAGAATAATAATTTCACTGGGACCGTGATGTTTCAGCGCATTTTCAATTTCGGAATAATCTTCATCCAATGCCAGTCTTGTAGACTCCTTAGATAAATGTTTGGCCAGGAAATGCGGAAAATACTTTAAATATCTAGAGATTTGTTCTGCGTTCTGACGGTCTTCCCCTAAAATTGTATTGATCTTTACCGCGAAGTTTCTGGTGTCATTCACCAGTTTACCCCAAAATTTTCTGCCTTCCCACCATCGGTCGTAGGCCGTATTTGTTCTGAAAACCAGAAGCAACGAGAGTACAAAGCCCAATAAAGAATGAATCATTCCTACATTGCTTACACCAGATTTTGTCGTAAGATGAAGATATTCCACCTCCAGATACTGAATGCCCCATGAATACAGTCCCACAAGGATCATTGTTGGAAAAAGGATCTTCATGGTATCACTTTTATGCATGCTGAAAAGGATTTTCAGGAAATGCTTGGTATTGTAGGCTCTCATAAATTCGCTAAGTCTTGCAAATATAATTTTTTCATTTCAGCTCTGCTTTATCGGAAACCTTAAAATAAGTTTAAAAAGGCAAAGGGTGAATTGGCTTATGCAAGATGAAAGGGACTAAACCATCAAGTTTCTTAAAAATCATCGATTTTTTAATCTTATGTGTACTTCTTATACTCAATATTTTAAACTTAAAAATAACCAAAGTGTTTAAAACCTTTTGTCACTTTTGTGGTTAATAATTTTTCTTAACCACTGATTTCACAGATCATACCGTATATTTTTAATGTTATCCGGATTAATGTTTCAAAGCATTTTCACTTTGTGGTTTAAATCAGGCTTCCAAAGTGCCCGTTACCATTTTTTAATTTTCACAGATTTCAAAAAAACACTATTTTTATTTCGCATTAAATAACAAAATAAGATGATCCTCGAAAACGTAGATGTAGTCAACGATATCAGTAAAGAAGATTTTCAGAAGAATTATTTCAAAAAACATAAGCCGCTTTTGATCAAAAATTTTGCGGCCAGATGGGATGCCTTCGACCAATGGAATCTTGCCTATATTCGTGAAAAGGCTGGTGACCAGGACGTTCCTCTGTATGATAATAAACCGGCTGATGCTTCCAAAAGCTCAGATGCACCGGTAACGAATATGAAGATGAAAGATTATATCGACAAGATCAAAAGCGGGCCATCAGATCTGCGGATATTTTTCTATATCATCACAGACAGACTCCCGGAACTGCTGAAAAACTTCACCTATCCTGACCTTGGAATCAAATTTTTTAAGCGATTACCCACACTTTTCTTCGGTGGAAGTGAAGCGCATGTTTTGATGCATTATGACGTGGATCTCGGAGACTTTCTTCATATTCATTTCGAAGGAAAAAAAAGGATACTGTTATTTGATCAGAAACAATCTGCCTTCTTATATAAAGTCCCGCTATCCGTTCATACCGTGTATGATATAGATTATGAGAACCCTGATTATGAAAAATTTCCGGCTTTACAATATGCAAAAGGATACGAGATTTTCATGGAGCACGGGGATGCACTCTTTATTCCGGGGGCATTCTGGCATTTCAACAGATACCTGGAACCGGGATTTTCGATGTCGCTCAGAGCGCTTCCCAATAAACCTGGTGTTTTCGCCAATATGATGTACCATGTTTTTATCATGAGGTATACAGACAAACTCTTGCGTAAGTTATTTAAGGCTAAGTGGGTGAATTATAAGCAGAAGTGGGCGTATGAGAAAGGGACGGAAGCTTTTGAAAAGAAAAGGAAATAGTCTGGAAGGCAGAAGGTACTGTTGGGATCCTTGTCAAAGTTTTAAACCTTGATAAGGATGTTTCGATTGAATCTTAAAAGTTTACGTTTTCAGTACCAAACTATTATCTTCCGGCATCCATCTCTCATCTCCCATCTTACTCATTAATAAGTCCGAAAATCTTGGCATTCACAAATTTTCCTTTTTCAAAAAAGTAATCACGCAGAATTCCCTCATCCTTAAAATTTAAAGAATGTAAAAGCTTTTCGGAAGCAATATTGGCAGGGTCTGTGAACGCGTCTATGCGGTGAAGTCTCATACTTTCGAATCCATAGATAAGGATAGGAAGAATGGCTTCTTTCATATAGGAATTTCTCCAGAATTTAGGATTCAGTTCATAGCCTATCTCAGCCCGGAAATGCTCAGGATACCAGTTGTGATAGCCACATGTTCCAATAACTTTCTTTTCAGATTTCAGTTCCAGAGCCCATCGGAAACCTTTGCCTTTCTCGAATTCATTGTTAAAATGAGTGATGATATTTTGTGCGTCTTCCAATGTTTTGAAGGTTTCGAGATCATAATATTCCATCACTTCATCCTGGGAAAAATATTCGAAGAGATCTTCTGCATCATGGGGAGCCAGCTGCCTTAAAAGGAGTCTTTCAGTTTCTAAAACCGGATAGATCATATCACTTATTTTATTTGAAAAATACGACAAATATTTTATTCTGAAATGGATAAGTACTATTTTGATCCCCATGGCGAGATTAATTTCATCACAATTTCCAACCCTGAATTTATTTTAATTAAATTTGGGGCTCATTTTTTATTATGGCAAAAACGAAGAAGGAAACTCCGCTCATGACGCAGTACAATACCATTAAGGCAAAATACCCTGATGCACTGCTGCTGTTCAGAGTAGGAGACTTTTATGAAACGTTCGGGCAGGATGCCGTGAGAACCTCTCAGATCCTTGGAATTGTGCTTACCAAAAGAGCGAATGGAGACGGCCATATAGAGCTTGCCGGATTTCCGCATCATTCTGTAGATTCTTATTTACCGAAATTGGTAAGAGCCGGAATGAGAGTCGCGATCTGCGATCAGCTGGAAGATCCGAAAATGGTCAAAGGAATTGTAAAAAGAGGCGTTACCGAGCTTGTAACACCCGGAGTGACGTTCAATGATCAGGTATTAAATTCAAAAAAGAACAACTTCCTGCTTTCCCTGCATAAAGAAAAAGAAAAGTACGGAATTGCCATGGTAGACGTTTCCACCGGGGAGTTTTTGGTGAGTGAAGGAAATTTAGAAAAGATCCTTCATATCGTCAATACTTTTGATCCGAGCGAGATTGTTTATCAGAGAAGTGTTCAGTTACCGGAACAGCTTAAAAATAAAAGTGCCTTTAAACTCGAAGACTGGGCTTTCCAATATAATTTTGCCTACGAAAAATTGACTTCCCACTTTAAAACGAAGTCTTTAAAAGGTTTCGGTATTGAAAATCTTCCGCTCGCCATTACAGCAGCAGGAGCTATTTTTGCCTACCTGGTGGAAGATACCCACCACAATTTGCTTGCCCATATCACGAAACTTCAGATCATTCCGCAGGACGATTATCTGATGATGGACAATTTTACGTTAAGAAACCTTGAAATAGTATATCCAAGCAACCCACAGGGAAAATCACTGCTGGATATTATTGATAAAACATCTACTCCCATGGGAGGAAGATTACTGAGAAGAAGGATTATTCTTCCTTTAAAATCCGTGGATGAAATTATGAGAAGGCTTTCTCTGATTGATTTCCTGAATGAAAATGATCATCTGAAATACGAGACATGTCAGCTCTTGAAATCCATTTCGGATCTTGACCGACTGATGGGGAAACTGGCTGCAGAAAAGATATCCCCGAAAGAACTGGGCTATCTGCGTCAGAGTTTGATCAACATTCATCAGATAAAAGCTTTGCTTCACCCGCATGCAGATGTTCTGGCCTGGCTGGAACCGCTGTTTGATATGGAAGAGCTGATCAAATTTTTACAGAATCACCTGAATGAAGAACTTCCGGTGAATATTTCAAAGGGAAATATCATCAAAGCCAGCATATCAGAAGAACTTGACAGACTGAGAAATCTCCAGAGCAAAGGCAGAGGTTTTCTGGATGAAATGTGCCAGAGAGAAATTGAAAGAACAGGAATCTCAAGCCTTAAAATTGATTTTAATAATGTTTTCGGGTATTATATAGAAGTAAGGAATGCCCATAAAGATAAAGTTCCGGGAGATTGGCTGAGAAAGCAGACGCTTGTCAACGCCGAGCGTTATATCACCGAAGAACTGAAAGAATATGAAAGCCAGATCCTTGGAGCCGAAGAAAAAATAGGCGTTCTGGAAAATGAACTGTACAGAAATGTATGCGCTGAAACCATGGTCTATATGGATCAGATTCAGGGTAATTCCAATATTATTGCCCAGCTTGATGTAGCGGCGGGATTATCGGAACTAGCTGTTTCTGAAAGCTATACAAAACCGGTTCTTAATCAGGGCTATGCTATAGATTTAAAAGAAGCAAGGCACCCGATTATAGAAAATGCGCTTCCGTTAGGAGAAAAATATATTCCGAATGACATCTTTTTAGATAAAGATTCCCAGCAGATCATTATGGTTACAGGTCCGAACATGGCTGGTAAATCCGCGATTCTGCGCCAGACCGCCATTGTATGTCTTTTGGCACAAATTGGAAGTTTTGTACCTGCAAAACATGCTGAAATTGGTGTTTTAGATAAAATCTTCACAAGAGTAGGGGCTACCGACAATATTTCAGCCGGTGAATCTACATTCATGGTAGAAATGAACGAAGCGGCGAATATTCTGAATAACATCTCAGAACGCAGCCTGATCCTTTTAGATGAGATCGGACGTGGAACCTCTACTTATGACGGGGTTTCCATTGCATGGGCTATTGCAGAATACCTTCATCAGCATCCTACACAGGCTAAAACACTGTTTGCAACGCATTATCATGAGCTTAATGAAATGACGGTGAATTTTGAAAGAGTGAAAAACTTCCATGTTTCCATTCAGGAAAACAAAGGAAATATCATCTTCTTAAGAAAACTGGTTCCGGGAGGCAGCGAGCATAGTTTCGGTATCCATGTGGCTAAACTGGCGGGAATGCCTGCAAAAGTGGTCAACAGAGCCAATGAGATCCTGAAAACCCTTGAAGCAAGCCGTACACAAACAACCAGTACTTCTGAAAGCATTAAAAGAGTCACAGAAGAAAACATGCAGCTCTCATTTTTCCAGCTGGATGATCCGGTTCTGGAAAATATCCGTGAAGAATTAACGAAAATAGATATCAATACCTTGACACCTATTGAAGCTTTAATGAAGCTGAATTCGATAAAAAAAATGATTGGAGGTTAGTCCAATCATTTTTTTTAATTATTAACAGCAAACTCCTTTCGCACTGCAAGGTCTTATGGATACTTCTCCGTCAATACTACAGAAACAAGTGGTAATACAAACGGGTCCGTTACCGCCATTTATTTCTTTTAATTCGTTTTTCGTAAGTTTTCTTTTTTGAAGATTTGAAATTTTCATAATTTAATTAGATTATTTTAATAAGTGATTAACAGCAGTATCCATCTTTACCTCTTGGTCCTATAATCATAAAATGGCTGGGTACCCCTCTTAGCTTACACAGGCCTTCAGCACATAAAGCGCCTCCGTTGATTTCCTTTAGCTCTTTTTTCGTGAGCTTTCTGCTTTGAATGTTTGAATTTTTCATACATTTTGGATTAATGGTGATCACTATTTAGCAGCACGGTCCATTCTGGATCCCATATACGCCATACAACTCTTCCCCGGTTGCCGGGTCAAAGCAGCTTACCACCAATGGACAAATAGGTCTTAGTCCACCACTAATTTTCTTAAGCTCTTTTTTTGTCAGCTTTTTAAGCTGAAAATTTGATTTTTTCATAATATTTTGGTTTTGATTGTACGCTAATTTACATTTAATTTTTTTTAATTCAACAGATTGTGATTAAAAAAAGAATGTTAAAATTATCAATGAAAAGCAAATATCTGTTGGCTAATGTATTTTCAGGTCTGCTTATAATCTTTTCCCAATAGAGAAAATACACAAAAAAACATTTAACTATTCCTCCCGTTTTTGATCCAACCACAGAGCAGATAAAGAGCATCTCGGATTTATATAATAATTAATGACTATTTTTGAATATGAAGAATTTATTAACGCTACTGACTGTATTTCTGTGTTTTACGGCCTTTACTGCCCAACAGAAGGAAGTTCCGTCAATGAAATATGAAGATCTTGAAAAACGAATTCAGAAGGAGAATGATAAGTTACTGGTTGTCAATTTCTGGGCTACGACCTGCGCACCCTGTGTGAAAGAACTGCCTGATTTTATGGAGATTAATAATAAGCTGAAGGATAACCCGAAATTTAAAATGATCCTCGTTTCGCTGGACAGGCTGGTGGACAAGGAAAGAGTCATTAAGTTTATTAAAAATAAAAATCTTACCGCTGAAGTGATCCTGCTGGACGACATCAAAAGGATGAATACCTGGATTCCAAGATTTGAAAAGAACTGGGACGGAAATATTCCCGTAACCATTTTTTATAAAAACGGTCAAAAAGTACATTTCAACGATGGGGAAATGAGCAAAGAAGATCTCGAAAAAACAATTAATGATAACTTACAATAAAACAATATGAAGAACCTGAAAATTTTAATGGCGGCATTCATTGCCGGGCTGGGATTGTTAAGCTTTACAGCTGCAGATCATGAGAAGCACAATGCTCAGAAAGTCAATACAAATCCCTCTTCAAAAGGCTATGAAGTAGGGGATGCAGCCGCAGATTTTAAGCTCAAAAACATCGACGGGAAAATGGTTTCTTTAAGCGATTTTAAAAGCGCAAAAGGATTTATAGTCGTTTTCACCTGTAATCACTGTCCGTATGCCAAAAAATATGAGGACAGAATAGTAGAGCTGGATAAGAAATTCAAAAATCAGGGGTATCCGGTTATTGCCGTGAATCCTAATGATCCCAATGTACAGCCTGAAGACGGCTACAAACAGATGATCGACAGAGCCAAAGAGAAAGGCTTTACATTTCCTTATTTAGTGGATGAAGGGCAGAAGGTATATCCGCTTTATGGAGCCACAAAAACACCCCATGTTTTCGTTCTGAAGAAAGAGGATGGAAAAAATATCGTAAAATATATCGGTGCCATCGACAACAACTACGAAAACCCGAATGACGTATCGGAATATTATGTTCAGGATGCTGTAAACGCTCTGATCAAGGGGGAACCTGTGAAAATGGATAAAACAGTTGCCATTGGATGTACAATCAAAGTAAAGAAATAATATATTTGCTTTAGTAGTTAATATACGGTCGGTGTTCTTGGAATACCGATTTTTTATGGCTTAAAAACGTAATTTGCTGTTCAATTCAATAGGAGCGGGCTTTAACTCAACAAAAATTAATCACATACAGGCTTTAGCCAAAAATTAAAATAAAGCATGGAATTTAAATTCAGTCTGAAATATCTTCTTCTCACCATCTTCATTTTCCTGGTAGAAGTCCTTATCGCCACAAAGCTGGCAGATATCTTCTTTGTAAGAGCATATCTTGGAGATGTTATCGTTGTAATGCTTCTCTACACCTTCGTGAAGAGTTTCGTCAGGATAAATAATGAGAAACTTATTTTGGGAATTTTTGTTTTTTCATGCCTGGTGGAGTTTGCCCAATATTTTACGGTGGCAGAAAAACTAGGCTTCCGTCCTGGAAGCCTGATGTATATTGTCATTGGGAATTCTTTTTCGTGGGTAGATATTATGTGCTATGCTGCCGGATGTCTTTTACTGTATGTTTTTGTAAAATTAAATCCAAAAAAAGAAGAAGAACTGAGCCTGTAAACAATGTTTTTTCCCGCTATTCGAGAGTGAAAATTAAAAGACTGTCACATTCTGTCCCTTACTTTTGTGACGTTTTCTTCAGCAGGGATTCATTTTTCACCATCTTAAGCGCTTATTAAACTCATTTCTTATCAATTCATGTTCGTTGGAAGCTATTGGGTTGTCAGAAATCTGATATCTCCCCAAAAAACTCACCATTCACTTGCGAAGCAAAATTCACCATTCACGTTTTCTATCTTCCGAAACTGTCATATTTATCTTCCGCGTACTTGATAAAACGGTTCAGCAAAGCTACATTGTCCTTTTCCATTGGGGAAAGTTCTTTATCTACATTATTGGAAACAGGAATGTACCAATCTGTTTGCTCAAAGAAATGCCTGTACGTCTCCTTTTTGAAAGAATAGCCGTGTCTGGCAAAAACAGAATTTTTAATGATTTCAAGATCGAGTTTTCTTAAGTTTTTAAGTTCCTTCTCTGTCAGTTTCTGTTTGGAAGCATTCAATTTAAATATGGCCTCAGAAGCCACTCTGTTTTTGGATGTCGTATAGCTTTCTGTCTTTCCGGTTTCTTCATCGGTATATTTTTCGACAAAATCCTTCGGATTGGACCAGTCTACCAGATCAGAATCCTGATCCAGCATAAAGTTCGGATTGTAGACAAATTCTTTTTTGGAAATTTTAATGGTTTTTAAAGGCGATTTTACAGCCGTTTTATTGAAAGCATTCCATTTTCCGGTAATGCTGTCACCACTTAATTTTATTTCAAATCTGCCGTCGGTTTTATCATTGCCGGGCTCATCCAGCACAAAAGATTTCATGCTTTCATTAAAAACACCTCTGAAAGGACGCTGGTTTCCATTGACAATACTTTGTCCGTACACACTGTCCTTGGTAATCCTGTTGATCTTCAGAGAAATTTTCTTATTCACGAAATCTTCATATTGTTCGCCATCTTCCGAAGTGATCATTTCTTTTCCGGCAAAATCTCCGGTATAAATTCCGTAATATTCTTTATAGATTTCAGGAACCACAACGGAATCCTTTTTAGCAATCACCGAATCTTTTCCGGTTTCGGCTATTTTGCCATCTTTCTTACAGTTTAGCAGAGAAACTGCCAGTAAAGAAGCCAGGGTGTAATTTAAAATTTTCATATATGTTTTTTTGTTATTAGGTATTCAATTAAAAGGATATTGGGAATCCATCCCAGCCATGCGATAATCTGGTAGACATCCATGGGATTTGGGTGGAATAAATATACAATAATTACTTTCCAGATCCGTAAGGTGAGTGCAGATAAACTGAGCGCAAAACTTCGCCACATCCACTGCTTGTGTTCTTTAAATCTTTGTTTCCTTGCAGATTGATAGGCTTTATACGTAGAAAACCACCAGAGAGTACCTAAAATAACGAACGATATTTTGGAAAGGTAGCCTCCGTTGGCAAAAAATCCCATGTAGATCCCGGAGGGTGAAGCCAGAATCAGAATTAAAAAAATATAGACTTTTCCAATATTCCTGTGAAAGTTTTTGATCCCGAAATCCTTTCTGAGAATAGCCAGAAATCCGGAAAACAGCACAAAAATACTGGTGTACACATGGGTGTAGAAAAAAGAAAGATATTCCTGTCTGTTCTGAACTTCCGTTTGTTTGATCATCAGAAAGCTTACATTCGGATTGAAGGGAATGTATTCCAGCGTAATTTTAAGCATCAGCCAAAAGAAATATCCAAACCCTACAATCAAAAGGGTTTTTAAGATAGAAGGGATATATTTTCTGGCCGCAAGCATTTTATTAAGTCAAACGGATTGATTTTTTTAAATATTTATAGTCATGGGAATTGTATACCAGGTTTCAACAGGTTGGCCATCGCGTGTAGCCGGTTTCCATTTAGTTTTAATTGCTTTAATTACACGCGTCATTTCTTTATTCATCGCAGCGTTATTTCCAGTAGTCGAAATAGATTCCGTACTACCGTCAGCATGAATCAAAAACTTGGTGACAGATTTAAAAACTCCTGAGTCATTAATTTTTGATGTATCAAATTCAGAGCTGATATGTCTTCTGAGCGCTTCCATTCCACCGGGAAAAGAAGCTGCAATGTCTGTTTCGATAAATGTATGGATATCTGTAGCAGGTACTTTCTGATCTTTTGAATCTTCTTTTGATGTTTGCGAAAAAGCAAATTGAAATCCTAAAAGCAAGCCGAATAATAAGATTTTTTTCATATCTTTAAGTTATTTAAATGTTGTGAAATCAGCCACGCCTCACTCCAGCAAGCCTGAAAATTAAAACCTCCCGTCACCGCATCAATGTTCAGAACTTCCCCGGCAATATGAAAATTCGGAAGAAGTTTTGAAGTCATGTTTTTGAAGTTAATTTCCTTTAAATCAACACCTCCGGCGGTCACGAACTCGTCTTTAAACGTAGATTTTCCTGAAACCTTCAGTTTTTTTCTGCAAAGATTTTCAAGGATCTTCTGCATTTCCTTTCCAGAAATATGGGAGACCTGTTTATTAAGATCAACATTTGAGACATCCAAAACTTTTTGCCAGAACCTGTTGGTGACTTCAAAGATTTTTGCCTGCCCGATTGTTTTTTTCGGATTAGACTGCTTAAAATTCTGGAAGCTTTCTTCCGCTTCATCCATAGATTTTGAAATAAAATTCACTTCAATTTCAAAATGATACTTTGATTTCGCAAGACTTATCGCTTCCCACGCTGAAATTTTCAGAACAGCCGGTCCGGAAAGGCCCCAATGGGTAATCAATAAAGGTCCGCTTTCTTCTGTTTTTAAAGCCGGAATTGAAATCTCCGCATTTTCAAAGCTGGTTCCGGGAATATCCTGCAAAAGCTCATCTTTAATATTGAATGTAAAAAGGGATGGAACAAGATCCACAATCTTATGACCCAGATTTTCAATGATCTTCAGTGATTTCGGAGAACTTCCGGTCGTATAAACGACATAATCTGCCTGAAAATCTCCCAAACTGGTCTTGACAAGATATTTTTCATCCTGTTTTTCAATTTCTTTAACGGAACATTTTGTTTTAACCTCTACCTTTTTATTCTTAATTTCAGTCAGCAACGTATTGATAATGGTCTGCGAAGAATTGCTTTCCGGAAATACGCGGTTGTCATTTTCTATTTTCAAAGGAACGTTGCGCTGGTCAAACCAATCCATTGTATCTCCCGGCTGAAATTTAGTGAAAACACTTAACAATTCTTTGTTGCCGCGCGGATAAAACTGAACCAGTTCCCGTGGATCAAAACAGGCATGGGTGACGTTGCAACGCCCGCCGCCTGATATTTTTACCTTCTGAAGTACATCCGAGCTCTGTTCCAGGATGGTAATACTGTATTTTTTTTCGTCAAGATTCGATGCACAGAAAAAGCCTGCTGCACCGCCTCCGATAATGATGATCTGTTTCATGTATGGGTAATCTTATGCTGAAGATTATTTTTTCAAAAGTACAATTTTTATAAACCATCTTATTTGAGTAATTTTGAAGAATATAATTTAATCATACTAAAAACAACTTTTACATGATTTTTTACCATAAATTCGAAGTACGCTGGAGTGATCTTGATGCCAACAAGCACTTAGCCAATTCATCATATGTACAGTACTGTGCGCAGTCCAGAATGGCCTTTATGACCAAAGAAAAAATGGGAGTTACCCAGTTAAGCCGTTGGGGAATAGGGCCGGTGATCATGCACGAAAGATATTCTTTCTTCAAAGAAATCTATGCAGACCAAACGGTTATTGTAAGCCTGGAAATCGATGGATGTTCAGAAGACTCTTCAATCTACAGATTTGTCCATAAATTCTATACGCCGGATGGAGTACATTGTGCTACAGCAGAAGCTACAGGAGTGTGGATCGATATGATGCTGAGAAAAATGACAACACCACCGGATGATGTGATAGAAGCAATGAACAAATACAAAAGCCCTGAAACCATTGTGATGACCAGAGAAGATTTCAAAAAACTTCCTTTCCGTCCGGATAATGTGGATCCGGCAGAATTCACAAAATAGCTCAAAGTCTAATGTTTTTAAATATGATTTTAAATCATAAATACATTTTACACTGGACCTTAATACAAAAGAAATTATGTTTGAAGATAAATCAGAGGAATTAACCCCTATCTCCAAATTAGGAGAATTCGGGCTTATCAAGCACTTGACACAACATTTTCCACTGTCCAACGAGTCTTCGGAACTTGGAGTGGGAGATGACGCGGCAGTTATCAATCCTGGAAATAAAAAAGTTGTTTTGACAACAGATGTCCTTGCAGAAGGTGTTCACTTTAATCTGGGCTATGTTCCTTTAAAGCATTTAGGATACAAAGCGGTTGTTGTGAACCTCAGTGATATTGCAGCCATGAATGCTGTTCCTACACAAATTTTGGTTTCTCTTGCTGTTTCCAGCCGTTTTCCGGTGGAGGCTTTGGAAGAGATTTATTCCGGGATTCAGGCGGCATGTGCAAGATATAAAGTAGACCTTATTGGTGGAGATACCACAAGCTCCAATTCGGGGTTGGTGATGAGTATTACTGCTGTAGGAATTGAGGATGATGAGAATATCGTAAAAAGAAGCGGTGCAAAACCGAATGATCTTCTGGTGGTAAGCGGTGATCTTGGTGGTGCCTATATGGGACTTCAGATCCTGGAAAGAGAGCATGCCGTTTTCCTTGCAAATCCAAATATGCAGCCTGAAATGGAAGGATACGATTATATTCTGGAAAGACAGCTTAAACCTGAAGCAAGAACAGATGTGAAAACAATCTTAGAAGAACTGGATATCAAACCGACTTCAATGATTGATATTTCTGACGGCCTGGCTTCTGAAATTCTTCATCTTTCTGATCAGTCCAAAACAGGATTCAGACTGTACGAAGAGAAGATTCCAATGGACAGCTTAACGATCTCCACAGCAGATGAAATGAACCTTAATCCTGTCATGACTGCATTAAGTGGTGGTGAAGATTATGAATTACTGTTCACTATTTCTCCGAATGATTTTGATAAAATTAAAAACCATCCTGATTTTACAATCATTGGCCATGCTGTTGAAAATGAAGAAGGAAATTATATGGTTGCAAGAGGCTCCAATCAGCTTGTTCCACTTACGGCGCAGGGTTGGGATGCTTTTCTGGGTAACCACCAGAATGGATAAAATTATATTTAATTTTGAATATTGTAGAAAACCGCAGCACTTTTTTTGCTGTGGTTTTTGTTTTACCGATTGCTGTAAACTTTAATTTAAAATTGATATGAAATATGTAAGATTTATCATTTTATTGTTTGCTTTTATCTGAATTGTCGTTTTTATAAAGAAAAGGGGAGCAAAAGAATATACGGAAGAAAATAAAGTTTTACGCAATGGAGTGGTTCTGGGAGGAACGGTCTCTGATATAAAAAGGTCCGACAATCATAGTTTTGGTATATTGACCATCGATGTGCTTCATTCTACTGTTGAAGAATTTTCTCAAAAATTGAAACAGGGAATATATCCGTACCAAATCAGGGATAAAAAGGCTGAAATTTATCTTCCGATATATATTGAAAGACAGATTGGAGATCATATACAATTGGTTTCTGACAAACAAATTATTTATTACAAAGGGAAGAAGACTGAAGATAAGACGGAAGTTTACATAATTACAAATCCTTCAGATGTAAATTTTGTTAAAGAAAATTCAACATTTAATAAGCACTAATAAATGAATTCATCAGAAAAAAATATCCCCGTCCATCACCTGACCTCTGAGCAGTTTCAGCTGATGACTCTGGATACCGGACATCCGGAGAACTTTAATGATGTTCACCGGCATAATTTCTTTGAAATCATCTGGTTCAGACAAGTGAAGAAAAACAGCTGCTTGGAATTGGATTTTGAATATCATTCCCTCAAAAATAACCAGATCTCCATCATCGCACCAGGACAGGTTTTCAATATGAAGCTGAGAGGTGAAAAAGGCTATGTGCTGGCGATAAGTCGGGAAATATTTAAAGAAGCCTGTGATGTAGAAACGATTCTCATAAGTGGAACATGCCCTTTTCCATTAGATCCTCAAAGTGCAGAAACCTGCAGCACCATTATCTCGCTGATGGAAGAGGAATATAACGGGGCATCCAGAATGGATTTATTAAAAACCTACCTGAGGGCATTCTGTATCATCATCACAGAACAAATCAACAGGCAGGACACTTCAATTAATGACAGACAACGTATTCAGAAGCTGATAAGTCTGATCGAAGAGCATTATGTCGTTGAGAGAGATACCCGTTTCTATGCAGATCAGATCAAAGTAAGTGCCCATCATCTCAATGATATTGTCCGCCTTTCGAGAGGAACGACGGTTAAAAAGATGATCGCCCAGCGATTGGTACTCGAAGCCAAAAGAGAACTTAGTTTTGGGGCTTTAACCGTTAAGGAAATTGCTTTTAAGCTTGGTTTTGGCGATGCCTCTTACTTCTCCCGCTTTTTCAAAAAACATACAGGCCAGAACCCGGATGGGTTTAAGGCAGGAAAAAAGAAGTCAGATATCAGATCTGTAGGTTTAGGCTAAGATTGGAGGAATGTCAATGGTCAATTTTGCTACGCAAGTGAATGGTGAATTTTTGGGGTGATATCAGACACCAGACACTAGACAATCCAAAACCCATGTTACATGACTCATAACTCATCACTTTCCGAAATTCTCAAACCCGAAATCCCTTTTACTCTCAAACTTGTCTCCCGCATCCTCACTTTGTGCTGGTCTTCCTTCAGTTTCTGTATTGAAAAGCATTGTTTTTTAGGGGAATTTTGCAGGAAGAAAAACTGCCTGTGCGGAACCTTTAATGATTGACTGACCCTTTTATGAGAAATTTAAGTATCGTAGTGTTTATTCTGGCACTCCTCAACACCCTTGAATCACTGAGTATAGACCTCTATCTGCCTGCTTTTCCGAGTATGGCTCAGATTTTTCGGACTGATATCGGGCATATTCAGATTTCTATCTCTGTGTTTTTTGCAGGATTTGCTTTCGGACAGCTACTTTGGGGGCCTTTATCCGATAAAACAGGCCGTAAACCTATGCTGTATTGCGGACTTTTACTCTTTATTATCGGAGCGACTGCGATATTTTTTACAGAAAATATTTATGTATTGTGGGCAATGCGTTTCTTACAGGCTTTCGGGGGAAGTGCCGGAATTGTCATTGGCCGCGCCATAGTCATTGATCTTTATGACAGACAGAAATCGGTAGCCATTTTTTCTCAACAGTCTCAGATAAGCGGAATTGCTCCGATTGTTGCTCCATTGCTTGGAAGTGTATTTCTTAAATTCTGGGGATGGAACAGCTCGTTTGCGTTTTTAACAATCCTTGGTTTGATAACCCTGTTCATGGTATACAAATACGTTCCGGAAACCAACTCGAAACCGACACTTACTGAAAATTCAGAAGACGAAAAAGGAGTAAAAGATCACCTGAAAACGATACTTTCCAACAAAGAATTTATCAGCAGTACAATGATCGGAAGCATTGCTTTTGCCTCTCTGATTATTTATATTTCCAATGCTCCGTTTTTATTTATGGAGCTTCACGGATTTTCCAGTGGTGTTTTCAGCTTTATATTTGGGTTTAATTCATTAGCCTTAATAACAGCAGCGTATCTTACCCCTAAATTGATTAAAAGAATAAGGGACACAAAACTTTTATTGGCAGCGACCCTTTTACTGCTGATTGTATGCAGTCTTCATATCCTTATTGCAGCGGGAAACCTTTCAGTAGCACTGGAAATTATGATGCTGTACTTGTCATTGCTGGCTATAGGTGTGCTTTTTCCTATTACGTCTGCCCATGCTTTATCACCTTTTAAAGAAGGACGCGGAACAGCGGCTGCCGTGATGGGATTTATGCAGCTGATGGTTACTTTTTTACTTTCTGGATTAGCCGGATTTTTAGAAGCAGATTCCATTATGCCGATGGTTTTCATGCGCGCGGGCATTGCTTTAGTCGCAGTTTGGTTTGCGTATCGCTCATTTAAGAGCAAGAAAGCTTCTATAGGATTGGAGAGCCCCAAAGGGGCGATTTAGCCAAAAAATAGGATGAAGTCCTATTTTATATCATCCTGCCATTTTTCCGCTTGGTCATACCATTCGGACACTTAATCAAGTAATTTTTGTAGCCGACTTCCAAAAGTATCTCTTTGCATAAAATTTAAATTATGAAGAGAAATCTTTTGGCCGCAGTCAGCTGCCTGTTGGGGTATTGGGCCAGCGCTCAGTCCGGAATATCCGGAGAGCTTAAAACAGAGTACATCCCTTTTTCCAATTACATCCGTCCTGAAGACAGTGTAAAAACGAATTCTAAGAGTGACTTTAAGAGAGCAGACCTCAACCTCAGCATTCCATTGTCCATGAAAAAAGACAGCAGTGGAAGAGTAAAAGCATGGTCACTTCTGTTGAGTGGATCTTATGCAAAAATGAAGCATAAAGACTACGAAAAGCAGCTCTTTCCTGATCAGATGCTGAACGCACAGGTCGGAATCCAGCACATGAGGCCTTTAGGAAAGAAATGGAGCATGATGATGACGGCTGCAGTAGGCGTTTATACAGACCTTGAGCAGGTAAGTTCCGATGATATTCTCGGACAGGGGGGAGTTTTGTTTATCAGGCATTTTAATCCTAATCTGGCGCTTGGAGCAGGGCCTGTGCTGACAACAGCTTTCGGGGTTCCGATGATCTTACCGTGGATCTATTTCGACTGGAAAACAAACGGTAAAATTAAATTCAACATCAATTTCCCAGAGGGAATGGAAGCCGGGTACCTGTTTTCAGACAAATTTGCTTTGAAGGCTGTTGTTAACCTCAGCGGAATGACTGTGGAAAGAAATAAAGACGGGAAATCTATGTTGCTTGGTTACCAGCAGATCACAGCAGGAATCAGACCGGAATTGAAGCTCAATGACCACCTTAGTCTTCGGCTTACCGGAGGAACCGCTCTGCTGAGAAGTTTCAGTGAAAACGACAGAAAAATAAAAAATATTTTCAAAGACAAAAAAATGATGGACCCGAAGTTTGCCAGCTCATTGTATGTAGCGGTATCGCTGAGGTGGAATCTGCCATAGGACAGAAATGGAAGATGTAGGTTAGAAGATGGAAGCGGGGAGAAGGAAGTTACTATTTTACAATTATTAGCTTGTAGACAATTGATTATAAATATCCTTATAGATTTAAATAAAGAAGGCATGAAGTTGTTATTAACAGCTCCCATCCTCCATCTTCCCTTCTAAACTACTTACTAATAAGCTTCTTATACACTACCTGATTCAGCAGCTCCTCCTTTCGGGTACGGGAAATAGGAAGTTCTGTTTTATTGATAAACAGACGGCCACCGGAAATCATATCGATATGGGTGATGTTGATCAGAAAAGATTTATGGATTCTGAAAAAATGTTCTGATGGCAGTGATTCTTCAATGGCCTTCATCGTTTGATGGATCACCAGGGATTTGTCTTTAAAATGCAGTTTGGTATAATTCTGCATACTTTCGATGTACAGAATATCCACCCATGAAACCTTGATAAAGCTGTCTGATTGTCTTACATAGAGAAAAGGATCATCAAAAGGAGAATTTTTCTTCATCTTTTCAGAGACGATAAACTGTTGCTGCGCTTTGTTCACTGCCTGATAAAAAAGGTTGAATGCAATGGGTTTCAGAAGATAATCTACCACCTGCAGACGGTAACCTTCCAGTGCATATTCGGAATAGGCAGTTGTGAGAATGGCTAATGGCGGATTTTCCAGTTGTTCCAGAAACTCCAGACCGGTTAAATAAGGCATATTAATATCCAGAAAAAGAAGATCAATTTCCTTTTCCTTCACAATGGCATCAGCTTCCAGTGCCGTAGCGCAGGTGCCTTCCACGGATAAAAATTCGATCTGGTCTGCCAGTTCTTTAAGGTGAAATCTAGCCAAAGGCTCATCATCGATGATCAGGCATTTCATTTTAGGGATACTATTGCTCATTGTTGTCGGATAATTGTAGGGTTAAAGTTACTTTGTATACATTATCAGCTGCCACAATGCTAAGCTCGTGAGCCTCCGGATACTGTAATTTTAAACGTTTTTGTACATTCTGAAGCCCGATTCCGCCCGAACCTTCCTTCTTTTTGTGGGTTGCCAGCTCCGAATAGCAGTTTTCAACATAAAATAAAAGAAAACCGTCTTTCTCCCTGCAGGAAATCTTTACATAACCTTTGTGCCCCGGCAGCCTGCAGACATATTTAAATGCATTTTCGATGAATGGAACCAGCAGGAGAGGAGCAATGAATGATTTCTTATGTCTGATATGCCAGTCTGCATTCACCTCCAGCTCGTTGCCCCATCTTAGTTTTTCCACTTCCACCAGATTTTGAAGATGCTCAATATCCTGGCTCAAAGGAACCAGATTCTGGCTGCAGTGATAAAGCTGATACCGTAAAATATCGGAAAACTTAAGCAACAGATAATCGGCGAGTTTCGTATCGGTTTTCATCAGAATATGAATGTGATTAAGAATGTTGAAGACCACATGAGGGTTGATCTGATCCTGTAATAACTTCAGTTGATTCTCCAGATGAGCCTGTTGAAGCAGGATATGATCCCGTTCTATCCTTCCGTGTTCTTGGTAAAATTTAATTCCGCAGGCAGAACCGTTAATAAGAAAAGAAGCGGGCAACGCAAGATAGAACCCTTTCCATAAAAAGGGAAGATGATCAACAAAATCTTGAGGAAGCTCGTTCTTGGAGTTGACTTCAATATAGGTGAAGATCAGAGAATAAATAAAACTCAGAAAAAGAATAACTGCGGTCGCCTGAATCAGAAATAATTTCATCTTTTTCGCCCGCAAAGCATTGGGAAGAAGTCTTGTGGTGAGAAAATGAGTAAAAAAGAATGAGGTAATGACCAGAGCGATCGTTTGGAAGACAGCTGAAGGTTTGTCAGAGGTCGCCTGAAAGTTGATGTACACAGCCGCTGCAAAAACGAGCCAGAACATCGTAACAAAAATATATTCTCGTAAAATAAAAGGTTTTGTCATGGAAGAGGATCAAGTAGATTGATAAAAAATTAGAAACTGCACCCGGCAGTTTCTAATACGTAAAGATAATTTAAGTTTTTAGAACAGGAAATATCCTATTCCAAGCGTAAAACTGTGGGGTTTGGATTTAAACTCTTTGCTGATGCTTGAAAGACCGGTTTCATACCTCAGATCTGCTGTGAAATTTTTATAATCCACACCAATACCTCCCGTGATTCCGATATTCGATTTATCAAAGCTTTTAAAACCATCCTGCAGTGCTTTGGACGTTGACAGATTGTTCTTGAACGCATAGCTGTAAACCCCGCCCGCAAATGCTCTTACATTAAAATCTTTTGTATTGATGATTTTATAGCCGACCACTACCGGAATATCGACAGAATTCCAGCTTAGTTTTGCTGAGGTTCCATCATTAGCGTCGAAAGAGGTTTTTCTTTTGTTGAATAAGGCTTCTCCTTGTACATAAAGACTTCCGATATCCATTCTGGTCATAATTCCTCCCTGATAACCGAATCCGTATTTCCCTTCCAAAGTGGAGGACTCCGAAGAGGTTTTTGTAAAATTTGCCCCGCCTTTGATCCCGATGTGAAAGGCTGGTGTTTGCTGTGCTTTGGTCTCTGTAAAACCGATGACGCATAATAAAAATGTACTTAGTGCTAAAAACTGCTGTTTCATAAATTGCTTTTAATAATTTGATGCAAAGCAACAGCTATGAAATGCGGGATAAAACTTTATTTGATGAATGGCAGAGATGCTTTGACAAGAATCTGTTTTTAGGAGAAAAAACAAAAAAAAATCGGAAGAGGGTACTTCCGATGGTATTTGTTAAAAAGGCTGTTCTTCACAATTAGATGGGGGATTACATCCGCCGCCACCACCACCGCCGCCAGGATTTCCTACAGAGATACATCTTCCAGGATTTCCATCATCATCCATTTCGCAGGCTCTTCCAAAAGAACAGTCACAGTCCGTCCAGCAATACGCAGATTCACCGTTCATATGACAACCATTGATACCTGCACCAAGGATCGTTGACAGGTCCTTTCTTAATAGTTTTTTCATTTTTCTCATAATAAATTGATTTTTAAAGTTAATAGTCTGATGTTTAAGTAAATATAATCAAAAAACTAAATACTTTTCATCAATGCGAGAAATAAGGTGTAAAAATTGAACGTAATGAAAAAGAAAAACCCACTGCATCTGCAATGGGTTGATCTGTATTATTTACTGAAGTTTAATTGTAAAGGAAGGTTCACCACAGAAAGGACTGGCCGTCCGTTCGATTCTGCAGGTTTCCATTTGCCCTTATCCCTGATACGGTAAAAACCGGCTTCTATAAAAGCGTTGACATCTTCATTATTCCCTTTTACTTTCACATGGTAGGCGTTCCCCTTGGAATCTAAAGTAAATTTTAGAGTTACTTTATAGGGATTGACTGCAAAATTCAGGAAAGTAAGATCTACAGCTTCATTTAAAAGCTTTTGGAAAGCCGCCTTTCCGGTTTCATATTCCGCTTCTTTGGTAATTTTTGGCGCCATGGGTGGCGGAACATCCGTTATCATTTTCTTTTCCTCCTCAGAAATCTTCTCTAAGGCATTTTGATAGGCTGATATTTTTGCTTCCGTAAGGAGCCACTCCTGCTTGGTTCTTTCATCATTAGGCTTCGGATATTTCTTGTACAGAGACTTTATTTTTCTTTCGTACTTAGAATCAGCTTTCTCAAACTCGGAAACCTGTGCACTGCTAAAAGCAAAGATCAGAATAAATGCTAATGCTGAAAGTTTTTTCATCAGTATTAAGCTTTTACAATATTAATGATTACCTCAACAGCTTTTTCCATGCTTTCCAGTGCCACATATTCGTACGGTCCGTGGAAGTTCATTCCTCCGGCAAAGATATTTGGACAAGGCAGTCCCATATAGGATAGCTGAGCTCCGTCTGTCCCTCCTCTGATAGCTTTGATCTTAGGCTCAATATCAGCTTCTTTCATCGCTTTGGCAGCAAGGTCAATGATGTGCATTTTCCCTTCAAACTGCTGCTTCATGTTACGGTACTGTTCTTTGATTTCTACCTCAGCCGTTCCTTCACCATGTTTTTGATTGAATTCAGCGACTTTTTCTTCCATGAATTTCTTTCTGGCCTCATATTTTTCTTCATCATGATCACGAATGATGTATTGAAGTTTAGCCTCAGAAATATCAGCAGTGATATCCATTAAGTGATAAAAACCGTCAAAACCTTTAGTGGTAGCCGGAGTTTCATTGGCAGGAAGCAACTGTATAAATTCAGCAGCCAAAAGCCCTGCATTGATCATTTTTCCATAAGCATAACCAGGATGAACACTCAGTCCGTGGATTTTTACTACAGCTCCTGCTGCATTAAAGTTTTCGTATTCCAGTTCTCCAACTTCACTTCCATCCATCGTATAAGCCCATTCTGCACCGAATTTAGCTACGTCGAATTTGTGAGCGCCTCTTCCGATTTCTTCATCCGGCGTAAATCCTACGGCAATTCTTCCGTGCTTGATTTCCGGGTGAGCGATAAGGTATTCAGCAGCTGTTACAATTTCTGCACAACCTGCTTTATCATCAGCTCCAAGAAGGGTATTTCCGTCTGTAGTAATAAGCGTTTGTCCGATATATTTTTTTAAGCTTTCGAATTTTGAAGAAGACAGGGTGAATCCTGTAGTTTCATTTAAAAGAAGATCACCTCCGTCATAGTTTTCCCAAATCTGAGGTTTTACATTTTCCCCGCTGAAATCCGGAGACGTATCATAATGTGAAATAAATCCTATGGTAGGCGTGTTGTCATTGTCAAGGTTAGAAGGAACATATCCCATAATATACCCGTTGTCATCAATGGAAACATCTGCCAGGCCGATCGTTTTCAGTTCCTCTGCAATATACTTTGCAATGTCCCACTGTCGCGGGGTAGAAGGGGTTGCTTCGCTTTCCGCATCACTGGTTGAATATATTTTTACATAGGCGAGAAAACGGTTCAGTAATTTCTCTTTCCACAATGGATTGAATTCTATTATACTCATCGATCATAAATTTCCAACAAATATACAATGTAAATTTTTCAAAACTGAACTTTGAGGGATATTTTCAGGACGTTAACGAGATTGATTTTTTTAATCTCAATCCGCAATTTCGATAATCAAATAAATTGTTATAACTTGCATCAATTATGATGTCCAAACGTTGCAAATATGCTTTGAAAGCGATGGTTAGATTGGCAAGAAACTACAACCAGGGATTTTTGTCAACAGCCGTTATTGCACAGGATGAAAATATTTCCAAAAAATTTTTAGAGCAGATTCTTCTCGAACTGAAAAGAGCGAAATTGGTCAACAGCAAACAGGGAAATGCCGGAGGATATTATTTACTGAAGTCTCCCGATGATGTTTCATTGGCGGATATCTACCGGATTTTCGAAGGCCCGATTGCTTTAACACCCTGTATTTCATTGAATTTCTACGAACCTTGCGACGACTGTGTCGATGAGGCTACCTGTTATCTCAGAAATGAACTGATGATCGTAAGAGAAAAAACAAGAAAAAGCATGATGGAGGCGACTCTTACTTCCTTTATAAAAAACAGTTGAAATTTTTTTTAATTTTTATATCCTACTAATTTGGTAGGATAAATAGGATTTATATATATTTGCAGGAGTTAATTTCAATTCAACATGGAAAATACCCTGAAAATAGAATTCAATCAATTACTGGAAAAGGCCTCTTCAGGTGCTTTTAATGATGGTTTTTTAGAAATTCTTGCCAACAGGTTTCCTAGTGAAGTCATTTTTTCTACCAGCTTCAGCTATGAAGATCAGGTAGTGACTCATCTGATAAAAAACCTGAATATTGATATTTTCACACTGGATACGGGACGACTTTTTGAGCAGACTTATGAAACGTGGACTTCATCCAGAGCGTTCTTCAAAAAAAATATTAAAGCCTATTATCCGGATCCGGAATCACTGCAGCAATTTGTTTCAGAAAACGGACCGGATTCCTTTTATCAATCTGTAGAAAAGAGGAAAGCCTGCTGTAATATCCGAAAGGTTATTCCTTTGAAAAAAGCACTTCAGGGATATAAAGTCTGGATCACAGGTTTAAGGTCTGAACATTCCGCAGGCAGAAAAGAAATGCCACAGCTGGAATGGGACCCGGATCACCAAATTATCAAGTTTCATCCCATCCTTCACTGGACCACAGAACAGGTGACAGACTATGTAAAAAAGCATCACCTTCCTTATAACCATCTTCACAAAAAAGGATTTGTAAGCATCGGATGTGAACCCTGCACCAGAGCGATCAAAGAAGGGGAAGATTTCAGAGCCGGCCGATGGTGGTGGGAAGATGCTGATAAAAAAGAATGCGGCTTACATGTTCATCAATAAAAAAATAAAATATGTCATTATATCATTTGAATTATTTAGATCAGTTAGAAGCTGAGTCCATCTACATTTTAAGGGAAGTGGCGGGACAGTTTGAGCGTCCGGCTTTACTGTTCAGCGGCGGAAAAGACAGCATTGTGTTGGCTCATTTAGCTGCCAAAGCATTTCCTCACGGAAAAATACCTTTCACTTTTGTTCATGTGGATACAGGACACAATTTTCAGGAAGTGTTAGATTTCAGAGATCAGCTGACCACAGAGATCAATGTGGATCTGGTGGTAAGAAAAGTGGAAGACACCATTCATAAAAGAAAACTGACGGAACCCAAAGGGAAATTCCCCAGCAGAAACTGGCTGCAGACCTTCACCCTTCTTGATACGATTGAGGAATTCGAGTTTGATGCATGCATCGGTGGAGCAAGAAGAGATGAGGAAAAAGCCAGAGCCAAGGAAAGGATATTCTCTGTCCGCGATGAGTTTGGCCAATGGGATCCTAAACTTCAGCGACCGGAGCTGTGGAATATTTTCAATGGAAAAATTCAGAAAGGTGAAAATGTAAGGGTATTCCCCATCAGCAACTGGACAGAACTTGATATCTGGAACTACATCCGGAGAGAAAATATAAACCTGCCATCCATTTACTTTTCGCATGAAAGAGAAGTAGTAGATCTCAACGGACAGTGGATTGCGAATTCTGAGTTTGCAGTTCTGGAAGAAAGTGACACCATTACCACCAAAAGAATACGCTACCGTACCGTAGGAGATATGACCTGTACCGCAGCAGTAGAATCAGAGGCCGCTACAATAGACACAGTGATTGAAGAAATTGTAGCCACCAGAATCTCAGAAAGAGGAGAGACGAGAATTGATGACCGGGTAACGGAGGCAGCTATGGAAGACCGGAAAAAAGGAGGATACTTTTAATAGGTAATGAGCAATAAGTAATTAGCAATCATAAAGAGTGGAAAATAGTACTAAGGATACATTGCTTATTACTCATCATTAATCATTTATAACAAAAAGCTCGTGGATATATTAAGATTTATAACAGCAGGAAGCGTAGATGACGGGAAAAGCACCCTCATCGGCAGACTGCTTTACGATAGCAAAAGTATTTTACAGGATCAGCTGGAAGTACTTGAAAAACATTCTAAAAACAAAAATGAAGACGGTGTAGATCTGGCTCTTTTGACGGATGGACTTCGTGCAGAAAGAGAACAGGGAATCACCATTGATGTAGCTTACCGATATTTCTCGACGTCAAAAAGAAAATTTATTATCGCGGATGCTCCGGGGCATGTTCAGTATACCAGAAATATGATCACAGGAGCTTCCAACTCTGATTTGATGGTGATTCTGATCGATGCCAGAAAGGGAGTTATTGAACAGACCAGAAGACATTCCATTATCGCTTCGTTACTTAAATTGAAAAAGGTAGCTGTTGCAATCAATAAAATGGATATGGTGGACTATTCGGAAGAAGTTTTTGAAACCATTAAAGCAGATTATTCAAAGATTGCAGAAGGCTTAGGCTTAAACGATGTGACCTATTTCCCGATTTCCGCACTGAAAGGAGATAATATTGTTTCCCTTTCATCCATTACAGACTGGTATCAGGGAAGTTCACTGCTCGATTATCTGGAAGAAGTACAGCTTGATGAAGTACACAACAGCGGCAGCCGTTTCCAGGTGCAGTATGTGATTCGCCCTCAGACAGAAGAGCTTCACGATTACCGTGGATATGCGGGACAGATCATCAGCGGAAGTTTTAAGAAAGGAGATAAAATAGCAATACTTCCTGTAGGAATTATTACTGAAATAGCAACCATAGAAGTGAATGGAGCTGAGGTTCAGGAAGCTTTTGAAGGGCAACCGGCTGTGATACAGATTACTGAAGACATCGATGTCAGCCGTGGAGATTTCTTTACATCTGCAGAAGAACTGCCTCATGTTGAAAAAGAAGTGGAAGTATTATTGTGCTGGCTCGATCATAAAAGTCTGCAACCGGGTAATAAATACCTGATACAGCATCACAGCAGACAGTTGAAAGCAGTGGTAAAACAGGTAGACTACAAGATCAATGTCAATACATTGGAGCAGGAAGATTCAGAAGGAGAAATAAAGCTTAACGAGATCGCGAAAGTGACCATAAAGACCGCACAGCCTTTGGTTTTTGATGATTTTATAAGCAATAAAAAAACGGGATCGGCTATTTTGGTTGATGAAACCTCCAATGCTACCGTTGCGGCATGTATAATTCAGTAAGATATGAAGGTTTCAGAGCATTTTATTAGGAATATCCTTGAAAAAAAACAGAGCGGTTCACATGGATTCTTTGATAAGACTAAGATGGAAAATTTTGTCACAGACCTGTACAATGTGCTCTTTCTTCCTGGAGAAATCAATACGGAAAGTCAGCTTCATGACAGGTTTGAAGATTTGCAGAAAATTCTTTTGGATCTGATAAAAAATGCTTCGGACGATGAGGTTTTTGCTAAAAAAAAGACGGACGATTTTTTTCTTGCATTACCTGATATCTACAGCGCTCTGATTCTGGATGCCGAATCTATTTTAGAATTTGATCCCGCTACAGAATCTCTGGAAGAAATACTCCTTTCATATCCGGGCTTTTTTGCCACATATGTGTACAGGATCTCCCACCAGCTATGGATTCAAAAGGTGAAAATTCTGCCCCGTGTGATCTCAGAATATGCCCACAGCAAAACCGGAATAGACATCCATCCGGGTGCAGTTATTGGAAAATATTTCTTTATCGACCATGGAACCGGAATCGTGATCGGAGAAACGACAGAGATCGGAAACCATGTGAAACTGTATCAAGGAGTAACACTCGGAGCCTTAAATGTTTCAAAGGACAAAGCCAATGAAAAAAGGCATCCCAATATCGAAGACCATGTCATTATTTATTCCGGAGCCACGATTTTGGGCGGGAACACAACCATAGGCAGAGACAGCATCATCGGAGGAAACGTATGGATCACACAAAACGTTCCTTCCGGCTCTCTGGTCTATCATAAAAGTGAAATAAAAATAAAAGATAACGGAACCCTTCCCGAATCTTTAACATTTGTGATATAAAACAACAAAAAACAATATAAAATTGAATCGGTATGAAATTCCAAAACACACTAGAAACCATCGGAAATACCCCGGTCGTAAAAATTAATAAGCTTTTCGATACCGGACATGAAGTCTGGATCAAACTGGAAAAAGCCAATCCCGGAGGAAGCATCAAAGACAGAATTGCTTTATCCATGATAGAAGATGCTGAAGCTAAAGGATTGCTGAACGAAAATAGTGTCATTATAGAACCTACAAGTGGAAATACAGGCATCGGACTTGCCCTTGTAGCTGCTGTAAAAAACTATAAGCTTATTCTGGTGATGCCCGAAAGCATGAGTTTGGAACGCCGGAAAATTATGGAATCTTACGGAGCGGAATTCGTTCTGACTCCAAGAGAAAAAGGAATGAAAGGAGCCATTGAAAAAGCAGAAGAACTGGGAAAAGAAACTCCCAATTCATGGATCCCAAGACAGTTTGACAATCCTGCTAATGTTAAAGTTCATGTTGAAACTACTGCTCAGGAAATTCTGAAAGACTTTCCGGAAGGACTGGACTACCTGATCACAGGGGTAGGAACCGGCGGCCATATCACGGGACTTGCACAGGTATTAAAACAGAAATTCCCCAACATCAAAGTGATTGCTGTAGAACCTGAATTATCTCCTGTTCTTAGTGGAGGAGCTCCGGCACCGCATCCGCTTCAGGGCTTGGGAGCAGGATTTGTTCCATCAATCCTGGATACAGGACTGCTGGATGAAATTGTACAGATCAATAAAGACGAAGCTTTTGAATTCACTAAAGAAGCCGCCAAAAAAGAAGGACTTTTCGTAGGGATTTCTACAGGAGCGGCTTTGGCTGCAGTGGCTAAAAAACTTCCTCAGATCCCTATAGGATCCACTGTACTCACCGTGAATTATGACACGGGCGAAAGATATCTGTCCATCGAAGGACTTTTCTAGATAACATCCATAAGAAAATTTAAAATGAAAAAACTGAATACGACACCAAAGGTTTACCTTGTGGGTGCAGGACCCGGCGACCCTGATCTGATCACTGTAAAGGCCGTAAAAGCCATTGCTTCAGCAGATATCATCTTGTGTGATCGTCTCGTAAGTCCTGAAATAATAGACCGTTATGCGAATAAGAATACCGAAATCATCTACGTCGGAAAAGAATGCAGTAAAAATGCCTCTACGCCTCAGACCCATATCAATACCCTGATTGTAGAGTATGCTTTACAGGGGAAAACTGTAGTAAGACTCAAAGGAGGAGACATCTCCTTTTTTTCCAATGTTTTAGATGAATTAAAAGCGTTGAAAGAACATCATATAGCTTATGAAATCATCCCTGGAATCACTGCCGCATCCGGAGCAGCGGCCTACGCAGGAATACCGTTAACAGCCAGAGGATATGCGACATCCGTCCGATTTCTGACTTATTATAAAAAAGAAATTCTCAGTGATACCTACTGGAAAGAGCTTGGAACATCCGATGACACGCTTGTCTTTTATATGTCTAAAGGAAATCTGAACAGCTTGGTAGAGAAATTCCTGGCTTTAGGCAAAACGGAAGATAAAAAAATTGCCATCATAGAACAGGCGACCACGCCTTATCAGAAAGTCTACACCTCTTCTCTGGAAGATTTTCAGCAAAACTTTGGAAATAAAGACTTTGTATCTCCGTCATTGGTAGTGATAGGAAAAGTGGTGAATCTGCATGAAGAATTTTCGTGGCTGGAATCTTCTATACAGGAAGGGATTTACTTTAAATCTGTAACCAACGGAACCTTAGTGTCAAACCATCAAAATATACTGGAATATGCTGTCTGAAACTAAATTAAAAGCCCTTAAAGAAATATCAGGTGATTTTTCAAGAGATGAAGCGGTTTGGGCCAGTGGTTTTCTCGCAGGAATTGCCGGAATATCTGCTGCCGGACAACATCAGATTATGTCGGACATTAATACCGATTTAGTTTCTCCAAAGAAAATTACCCTTGCCTATGGCACTGAAACTGGAAACAGCAAGAAACTCGCAGTAGAACTTGCTGGAGTGATCAAGAAAAAAGGGGTTCAGGTAAAACTGGTTGACCTTTCCCAGTACAAACCGAAAGATCTTGCAAAAGAAGATTTGTTCTTCATCATTATCAGTACTCAGGGAGAAGGGGATCCACCGATTCTTGCCAGAAAATTTTATGATCATCTTCACGAAAATGATTTGGATATCAGTCATCTGAAATTTGGAATACTTGCCTTGGGAGATAGTAGTTATCCCCTGTTCTGCAAAACAGGCGAGGACATTGATTCCCGTTTTGAAGTACTGGGAGCTCAGAGAATAATTCCTCTTAAAAAATGTGATGTCGATTATGAACAGGATGCGTATAGCTGGACAGAACACATTCTTGATACGGTTAATAAAACAGCAGAAGGCAGCCAGAAAAGCGTGGTTACCACAAAAACATCAACAGCAAGAAAAAAATACCGGGGAAAAATTTCAACCATCATCAATCTCAATGATAGAGATTCAGACAAAGAAACCTACCATATAGAAATAGAAACCGAAGAACCTTTGGTGTATAGCCCCGGTGATGCATTGGGAGTGATAGCTTTTAATAAAAAAGAGGAAGTAGAAGAAATTATTAGCTTAACCGGAATTGATCCCGAAAAGCAGATTAAAACAGTGAAATTGACGGCCGGAGCAGAAGAACTGCTTTATAAATATCTTAATATCAGCTATCTGCTTAAAACAACAGTCGCTCAATATGCGCAGATCACAGGCCACGCTATTCCCGAAGTACGATTAAGTCTTCTCGATTTGCTGAGAATTTATCCTGTAAAAAGTGCAGATGAATTTGAACAGTTTATCCCTGCTCTAACAGGTCAGTCACCACGTTTGTATTCTGTTTCTTCCTCACTGGAAGCCCATGGAGACAGCGAAATTCATATCACCGTCGCTAAATCAGAATTTTTCATCAATGATAAAAAGCAGAACGGACTGTGCAGTGGTTTTCTGGCAGAATTTAAAGAAGGTGAAGATATCGAATTTTATATTCAGGAAGCCAAACATTTCAGACTTCCCAAGCCGGAAAAAGATATCATAATGATTGGTCCGGGAACGGGTATTGCGCCTTTCAGGTCTTTTCTCTACGAAAGAGATGCTCTGGGAGGAGAGGGCAGAAACTGGCTCTTTTTCGGAGACCGGACTTTCGTTTCAGACTTTCTTTACCAGGCCGAACTTCAGGATTTTCTAAAAACAGGGACTTTGACCCATCTCGATCTTGCCTTTTCCAGAGACACCGCCGAAAAAGTATATGTTCAGCACAAACTGGAGCAAAAAGCACAGGAAGTCTTCCATTGGCTTGAGGCAGGAGCGTCTCTTTACGTTTGCGGAGCCAGAGAACCCATGAGTAAAGACGTTGAAAAAACCATTCTGAATATCATTCAGGATAAGGGAAAACACAGCCCGGAAGAGGCTCAGAATTATCTCGAAGAACTGGAACTCAACGGGAGATATGTTAAAGATGTGTATTAAATCATAAATGGATACGATATGACAGATAAGAATAACCTTTCGCCGGTAGAAAGGATAAAAACCGGCAGCAATGGGCTCAGAGGAACCTTAAAGGAAAGCCTTTTGGACGATTTTACCGGAGCCATCAGAGAAGATGACCAGACCCTCATCAAATTCCATGGAATGTACCAGCAGGATGACCGGGACAGACGGGAAGAAAGAGTCGCTAAGAAACTGGAGTGGCTGTATTCCTATATGATCAGGCTAAGGCTTCCGGGAGGATTTTTAACTTCTGAGCAATGGGCGGGACTTCATGAAATTGCTGAAAACCATTCCACAGGTGTGATTAAAATTACGACCCGCCAGACCATTCAGTTGCATGGGATTTTAAAATCGCATGTGAGACCTACGATTCAGAATTTCAACTTACAACATCTCGATTCTATTGCGGCATGCGGTGATGTGAACCGAAATGTAACCTGTACTTCAAATCCTTCCGAGTCGCAATTACATCAGGTGGTGTATGAACTGGCAGGGAAAATCAGTGAGATGTGTCTTCCGAAAACAAAATCCTATTATGATCTGTGGATCGATGATGAATTGTTAATCGACAGAAAAACAGAGGAAGATCCTTTGTATCAGGACAGATACCTGCCTAGAAAACTGAAAATCGGGATTGCGATTCCTCCCAACAATGATGTGGATGTTTTCATAAATGATATTGCGGTGATTGCCATCGTTGAAGAAGATAGAATCGTAGGTTACAATATTGCTGCAGGAGGAGGACTTGGTGCGACTCATGGAAACGATGCGACTTATGCACGTCTGGCTTCTCTTTTAGGTTTTGTGGATTCAGAAGAAAAGCTTCTGAAGGCAGTCTATGAAATTATCACCGTACAGCGTGATTTTGGGAACAGAAGCGACAGAAAATTATCAAGATTAAAATATACAATCGATAAACTGGGCATCGAAGGCTATAGAAACGAGGTCGAAAAAAGATGCGGTTTTGCCTTAGAACCTGCCCGGGAATTTAAGTTTGAACAGAGAAAAGACCGTTACGGCTGGACTCAAAATCATGAAGGGAAATGGTTTTACACCTTATTTGTAGAGCACGGAAGAGTTCTGGATACAGAGGACTATCCTTTAAAATCCGGGTTGTTGAAAATTGCAGAGACAGGAAATGTGAATTTCCGGTTCACCTGTAATCAGAATCTGATTCTTTCGGATATCCGTGAAGAGAATAAAGCAGAAATTGAAGATCTCCTTAAAGAACACTGGATTTCAGTTTATACGGAAGAAGCCAGCGCATTGCGTAAAAACTCTGTGGCTTGTGTTGCACTGAACACCTGTTCACTGGCTTTGGCGGAAGGTCAGCGCTACCTGCCTGTTTTAGTCACGAAAATAGAACCTATCCTTGAAAAATACGGACTTCAAAACGAAGATATCACCATCAGAATGACGGGATGTCCAAACGGCTGCGGAAGATCACCCAATGCCGAAATAGGATTTGTAGGAACGGCTTACGGAAAATACAATCTTCACATCGGAGGTGACAGGCTTGGAATGCGCCTCAATACAAAATTCAAAGAAAACATCGGCGAAGAAGAAATCCTTCAAACCCTGGATGAACTTTTCGGAATCTACTTGGAAGGAAGATATTCGGAGGAAACCTTCGGTGACTTCTCTTACCGCTATTTACAAACTCAAAAATAAAAATATGATCAACCTTCTTTACCGGCAGAAAAGTGCCAGAAAACACTACCATCATCTTTTAGGGATCCGAATGTGTATGTGCTGTTCATTAATTGACGACGCATAAATCATTTTTAACCCTAAAATTTTAAACAAGTGAAATCTATATCCCACCAATATCTTAAGCAGAGAATAAGCCTGATCTTATTCCTGACCCTTTCTTTTACTGCCGTTTTAAAGGCACAGCAGCTTATCGAAATAAGCGGAATCATTAAACACACAGATACCCATAAAGGGATTGCCGGAGTCCAGATCCAGGTAGAGCATACCCAAGATACGGCAGTAACCGATCAGGAAGGGAATTTTAACCTGAGAACAAGAGTGAAAATCCCTTTCAGAATCGTGGTGACTAAAGAAGGATTTGCAGCTCATACTGCTGAAATACTTTCATTGTCCAGTAAAATTGCCATCGAATTAAATCCGCAGAACACCATCATCAATGAAGTGGTTATCTCAGCTTCCCGTGTTCCGGAAAAAATTCTGAGATCACCGATTGCGATTGAAAAAATTGATATTAAAACCATCCGGGAAAGTCCCGCAGCGTCATTCTATGAAACCTTAGAGAATGTGAAGGGATTACAGCTTTTAACCTCAAGTCTTACTTTAAAAGTTCCCAATTCCCGAGGATTCAATTCTCCGAATAACTTCCGGTTCATGCAGCTGGTGGATGGAGTAGATGTACAGTCTGCCACGCTCGGTGTTCCGCTGGGAAATGCCATAGGTCCCACAGAGCTGGATATCCAGTCCATGGAGATTACGCCCGGAGCTGCTTCTGCGCTGTATGGAATGAATGCGGTCAACGGATTGGCGAGTCTTCAGACCAAAGATCCGTTTACTTCGGAAGGCGTAAGTCTTTACTTCAGAGGCGGAGTGAATCATGTAGATAACGTGAATCACAAAACGGCTGCTCTAGGCGAAAGTGCAGTCAGAATTGCAAAAGTCATCAATAAAAATTTTGCTGTAAAGGTCAATGCTTCCTATTTCAGCGGTGTAGATTGGATCTCGGATAACCGAACAGATCAAAATCCCAATTCATTCATTACCGCCAATCCCAATTTTTCACTCACTAATAATCCGGCGGAAGATCTCTGGAACAAATACGGTGACGAAAGAAACAACAGAACATCGGTAAAAGTGAATTATAATGGAAAGCCAACCACTTTCAACGTGTCAAGAACAGGCTATTACGAAAAGGATCTGATAAGTCCTGAAGTGAAGAATATAAAGTTTGATGCAGGATTATACTACCGCTTCGGAGACCAGTGGAGAACGTCATATGTCTACCGTTACGGATTGCTGGATGGCACTTTTCAGCGGGGAAACAAGATCCGACTTCAGAATGCAACGGTTCAGAACCATAAAGTCGAGCTGACAGGTAAAGAATTGACATTCAGAGCCTATATGTCCATAGAGAATACTGGAGATTCTTATAATCTGAAGCCGTTGGCTGATAATCTGGATCTTACGAATCTTTCCAATACCAACTGGAAGAATATCTTTCAGACGGCTTTGCAGGACAGACTTAATTCGGGGATCAATCTGAATGATGCCTTTATTCTGGCGCGGCAGGAAGCAGATAAAAACCGTGTAGTTCCGGGAACAGCAGCATTTGAGCAGTTAAAAAACACCATTGTCGGCATTAATAACTGGGATTCAGCGAATTCCGGAATTGCAGGAGCACCCGCCACCGGAGGCGCAAAACTTGAACAGAAATCCCGTTTTTATCAGGGCGAAATTACTTACGATTTTACCCGATTTGTAAAGGTTTTCAGTCTTCTCGCAGGAGCAGATTACCGTCTTTACAGCATCACGCCTGACGGAAATAATTTTGTTGATTTTGAAAGACCGGTCAGCGAAAGAAATATCCCTTTATCTGACGGAACATTCGGGAACAATGTTATTTATCAGAAATACGGTGCATTTGTCCAGCTTACCAAACTTTTTTTCCAGGACAAATTAAAAGTGAATCTGGCCCTTCGTGCAGACAGAAACCCAGAGTTTGACACAAAATTAAATCCGAGACTGAGCGTGGTTTATTCTCCGGTTAATGAGCATAATTTCAGGGCCTCTTTCCAAAACGGTTACCGTTTTCCTTCTTTATTTGAAGCATTGTCATTCGTTAATAACGGAAATGTAAGAAGAGTAGGCGGGCTCACAAAGGCTAACGATGGACTCGGTTATCTTGAAAATTCCTACACGCTGGCTTCTATAGATCAGTTTATTTCCGCCGTGAATAAAGACGTAGATGCAGGCGGAAACCAGAATCAGTCTGCATTGAAAAGCAGAAATATTCTGACCGCCGCCAATCTGCCGAAATTACAGCCGGAAAAGGTGACGTCTTTTGAAGTAGGCTACAAATCTGCTTTATTCAACAGCAGACTTGTCATCGACTGGGATTTCTATTACAATATCTATGAAGGTTTTCTGGGACAGGTGGAAGTGGCAGTGCCCAAAAATGAAAATATCGGAAGCGATAATGCTGTGTTAGCGATGCTGGACAGAAGTAAGCAGGACCGATACAGGGTTTATACCAACAGTACCAGTAAATACAAAAGTTTTGGAACGTCATTGGGAATTCGTTATAACCTCGTGAGAAATTATAATGTCAATGTAAACGTGTCCTATAACGACCTTATTTCAACCAATACTTCAGATCTTTTTATTACGGCTTTTAATACCCCTAAATGGGCTGTCAATCTAAGCGTTGGAAACAGAGAAATTATAAAAAACATCGGATTTACGGTGGCTGCAAGATGGCAGGACAGTTTCTTATGGGAGAGTCCTTTAGCGTCCGGAAATATTCCGTCCTATTATACCATTGATGCTCAGGCGACATGGAGAATTCCTGAAATAAAAGCGAGTGTTAAAATTGGAGCGACCAATCTTCTTAACCGACGATATCTTCAATATGCCGCAGGACCTGAAATCGGAGGGCTGTATTATCTGGCATTCACCTATGATCTAAAACTTTAAATATGATGAGTAACTCTTTATATCCCATATTCTTAAAGCTCGAGGAATTATCACTGCTCATCATTGGTGGTGGAAATATTGCTCTGGAAAAACTGCAGTCCGTTTTGGCCAATTCTCCCGGGGCACAGATTAAGCTGGTCGCAAAAGAAATTAGTGATCAGGTAAAGGAACTCAAGCAGAATTATCCCAATCTAACCCTGCATGAAAGATCGTATACAGATAATGATTTTAACAGTGCAGATTTGGCTATTGTAGCCGTTAATGATATTATCCTGGCCGAGCAGATCCGCAGCAGGGCCCATCAGAATAATACATTGGTGAATATTGCTGATAAACCAGGTTTGTGTGATTTCTATCTGGGTTCAATTGTCAGAAAGGGAGATCTTAAAATTGCCGTTTCAACCAATGGAAAATCTCCGACAGTGGCCAAACGGTTACGGGAGATTTTAACAGAAACCATTCCTGATGAAGAAATGGAAGGCTTGCTGGACAATATGCAAAACATCCGCAATCAGTTAAAAGGTGATTTCACTTACAAAGTCAAAGAACTGAACCGGCTGACCACGGATTATTTAGGTGAAAAAACCATTCAGCCTGAAGAAACAAAGCTGGAAATGGAAAAACTGATCAACATCACCAAAACAGTACAGAGGAGAGCGAATATCTATCTCGGAATTATAGGCGTTTTCATACTTATTGCGGTATTGGCCCTGATCATTTTTCAGTTCAATCTGTCCGGAGATATTCAAAATTTCCTGAGTCAGGACGGGCATATTTTTTACTGGATGCTGCTGGCCGGTTTTCTGGCTGAAGTCGTTGCCGGATCCATGGGAATGGGATACGGAGTGATCTGTACCACCATTCTCCTGCTTCTGAATATTCCGCCGCCGATAGTGAGTGCGAGTATTCATTCTGCGGAATCTTTTACATCGGCTGCCGGAAGTATCAGCCATTACAAATTGGGAAATGTCAATAAAAAAATGGTCTGGATCTTATTTCCTGTGGCGGCTGTGGGAGCTTTTATCGGGGCATTTGCACTCTCTCATTTCGGAGAGAAGTATGCTCACATTGTAAAGCCGGTCATCGCCTGCTATACCTTGTATTTAGGGATCAATATTCTTAGAAATGCGTTTAAGGGAAAGGATAGAAGAACAGGAAAAAGCATACGGAAAAAAAGAACCAATCTCAGAGTATTGGGATTGGTTGGCGGATTTATTGATTCTTTTGCAGGAGGCGGCTGGGGACCGCTGGTTACCGGAACCTTGATCAAAGAGGGAAGAACGCCGCGGTATGTAGTGGGGAGCTCGACCCTGGCTAAATTTTTACTGACTGTTGTAAGCGCTCTAACCTTTATTTTCACCATCGGAATCCATCACTGGAACATTGTGCTGGGGCTTCTGCTTGGAGGGGTTTTTACGGCTCCTTTCTCAGCGATGTTTACTTCACGGCTTCCTGCTAAAAAAATGTTTGCCATCGTAGGGGTGGTGGTGATTGTGATGAGCTTAATTACGATTGTAAGGTCGTTAATGTAACCAGCTTCCGGATCTAGGTTTGAGAGATGGAGAGTTTGAGGGTTTGAAAAGTGATGAACTTTATGATGTGGGTTTCGGGTTGTCTGAAATCTGGTGTCTGATGTCTCATTTTACTAAAATTCACCATTCACTTGCATAGCAAAATTGACCATTGACATTCCTCAATCTCAACCTTAACCGAAAGCCTGATGTCTTGTGTCTGACATCTAGCATCTGAAATTCCGGCTCTTGCATAGCTTATCAGGTGCCGCATATCAGTTATCGAAATTTTAAATCGGATATAAATATTTGAAAATCAAAATAATGTTAGATTTGTATGTGCCGTATATAAACTTGTTTAGTTTTATTATATTTGAGAAAATCAAAAAGTTAAAATGTTTCTTACTGAATGTCCTAGAGATGCCATGCAGGGTTGGGGAGAATTTATCCCTACCGGCAAAAAAATAGATTACATCAACTCTCTGATGGAGGTTGGCTTTGATGTATTGGACTGTCTGAGTTTTGTTTCCCCTAAAGCAATTCCGCAGATGGCTGATTCTGATGAGGTGGCCAAAAATATTGATAAATCCCTGTCTGATACAAAGGTTTCCGCAATCATCGGAAATTATCGCGGTGCTGAAAAAGCATTAAAACATCAGACTGTAGATATTTTAGGGTTTCCGTTCTCTATTTCGGAAACATTCCAGCACAGAAATACCAACAAAAACCAGGAAGAGGCTTTTGATGAGATCATTAAAATGCTTGAACTGGTTAAAAGTGAAGGAAAACAGCTGAATATCTATTTCTCCATGGCTTTTGGAAATCCGTATGGCGAAATGTGGAAGTGGGAAGATGTAGATTTTTGGGCCAAAAGATTTTCAGAGATCGGAATCAAAGATGTTCTTCTGTCTGATACGACAGGGGTTGCCACTCCTGAAACGATTGCGCTTTTATTCGAAAAAATTCCGTCAAAATACCCTGAAATCAATTTTGGAGGGCATTTCCATAACCGTTATGAAGATTCTTACTCAAAACTGAAAGCCGCTTACGATAAAGGCTGCAGAAGATTCGACAGTGCCATCAAAGGAATCGGAGGCTGTCCAATGGCCAAAGATGATCTGGTAGGAAATATGCCTACGGAACAGGTCATCAATTTTATGAGCGTAGAAAAAGCAGAACACAAACTGAATCTTCTGAATTTTGAAAGCTCATATAATAAAGCGAAGGATATTTTTCATTTTTAAATAATGGAAAGGATATATATTGTAGCTCTGTTTCTTATTTCAACAATTTGTTTTGCGCAAAAGGTTGATAAGCTTTTTAATGAAGAAAAATATGCAGAATTAACCGCTTTAGAAAAAGAAAGTAACAGTTTTACGAATCGCGAACTTTATTATTTAGGCTTTGCTTTTTTTAGACAGGAAAATGATATAAAAGCGGTTGAGTATTACGATAAAGCATTGGAAAAAGGATTTGACAATCCGGTAATTTTTTTTCAGAAGGGATTGTCTGAACTGTTTCTTGAGAAATATGATGATGCACTTGTTGATTTTAATATTGCAATTTCTAAACATCCTACGGCTGAATTTTATATTGAAAAAGCCCGTGTTTACCGTATAACCAACGATGTCATAAATGAGGAAAAAACATATGCCGAAGGACTTTTGAAATCACTAAAACAAGATGACAATTGGTACCTTCAGCTTATAAAGGATGCAGGTAATTTTTATTATGCGCAGACAAAAGATTTTTCAAAGTCTGAAAAGATCTATGCTGATGGTATTTTAAAATTTCCGCAAAATTATGAGTTGTATGAAAAGAGGATAAAGGCTTTGAACGCAGAAGATAAATTTATCGAAGCAGATCGGATTTTCGAGCAAATGAAAGATCTGTACTCTAAAAAACTTCTTTCAGAAGACTACATGAAATTTAAAAATGTGCCTGTGGATGAGTTTTCCTGGAATGGGCAGTGGATTAATATTCACAAATCTTTTGATAAACCCAAAGAATTGCTTGACAGTCTTTATAAAGTTTATTTAATAGATAAAACCGGAAAAAAAATAGAACGTAAGTTTAATATAGAGAAAACACTTCAGATTGAAAAGACAGATTCTGAATTTGTAATTTGTGAAGAATCCCAAGGTGGTCATACAACTTATCCTATTGGTTTCAAAAATGGAAACTTTACCATTAAGGAACTTAGACAGCAGATTGTAAAAATCCTGGACGGTAAAAAGAAATAACTTAAAATATCAATAGGAGCGGGTTAAAACCCGCTTTCCTGTATCAAAACGCATTTGGCTTTAGCTAAACCTATCATTTTAACCCCAAAATCACCAACAATGTCACCCATCATCTCATCATCCGAATTAAGAAACCTTTCAGCAGAAAACCTCATCCTCCTTGATGCCAGAGTAGGAAAAGACGTCCATCAAACTTATCTGGAAAAACACATCAAAGGAGCCCGTTTCATAGACTTGGATAAAGATCTGGCTGAGATTGGGGAAGATGCGGCTTTTGGAGGGAGACATCCGCTTCCGGACATCACAAAATTTGCTGAAACGCTTTCAAATCTTGGTGTTTCGGAAGATGCTCATGTCGTGATATATGATGATAAAAACGGAGCCAATGCAGCAGCAAGAGCCTGGTGGATGCTGAAGTCTTTCGGTTTACAAAATGTTCAGGTTCTGGATGGAGGATTCCAGGCTGCTGAGAAAAACGGACTAGAATTTTCGTCAGGCGAGGAAACCTTTGAGAAATCTTCGGTTATTAAAAAAGAAGATTGGCTTCTTCCGGTTAAAGCTTTGGAAACTATTGAAAATGAACTTTTAAGCCATTCTTCAACGGTGGTGGATGTACGAGATGCTTACCGTTATAATGGTGAATCTGAACCGATTGATCTCGTAGCCGGACATATTCCTGGAGCCATTAATATTCCTTTTTCTGAAAACCTGGATGAGAACGGAAACTTCCTGAAATCTGAAATTTTAAAACAAAAATATACAGAACTTTTAAAAGATAAACCTCAGCATCTTATCATCCATTGCGGATCCGGTGTGACGGCGTGTCATACTATTTTAGCCCTGAATTATGCAGGTTTTCCTATCCCGGATCTTTATGTAGGCTCGTGGAGCGAATGGAGCAGGAGAGAAGGAAAGGAGATTGCAAGAGAAGTTTAAAGACAGGAAGCGGGAGGCTGGAAGTTACTGACGGGCCTATTATTTCTGGCAGCTTGATTTTAAAAGGCTTCTCATTTATTGAATAACTTTTTTGCTCTCACAGATCATACAGATTGAGCAGATTAAAGAAGTAAAAATCTGCGTCATTTGATTCATCTGAGTGAAATTTTAAAACACGTGATGTGTAGCCATTTCTTTCATCAGAATCAATGAAATTGCGTCCCTATATAAAACATTACAAAAAAAACATATTTATATAAAAACAGAAAGCCCGGAAATTTTCCGGGTTTTGTATTATTTGATGTAAAAGTTTTATGTAGCAAAAGAGTGATTTTATGAGCTCTAAAAGCTTCCAACCTCCCGCTTCCATGTTCCTTCCTTCATTTTAAAGCATTCCTAATTCGAACTTCGCTTCTTCACTCATCATATCCTTGTTCCAGCTAGGCTCAAAAGTAAGCTCCAAATCTACGCTTTTCACGCCTTCCACTTCTCCTACCTTGTCTTTTACTTCCTGTGGCAGGGATTCTGCAACCGGACAGTTCGGGGTAGTAAGGGTCATGATAATTTTTACATCGCCATCTTCGGAGATCTGTACATCATATATGAGGCCTAATTCGTAAATATCTACCGGAATTTCTGGGTCGTATACGGATTTTAAGACCTTAATGATTTCCTCACCAATGTCAGCAATTTGATCGTCTGTAAATTTCATTTTTTAATCTAGATTGATATTCCTTTTCAACAAATCTTCCTGGCGCATTCGCCGGAAAACATTTGCCAAAGTTAAGACATCTTTTTCACAATAGTCAACAATTCGCTGCAAGTCTTTCTCTATGTAGTAGATTGATGAAACCATTGAACCGTCTATATCATCTTTAGGGGTGGGAATTCCGAAGACATGAGCCAGTAATTCCAGGGATACAAAACTTTTATAGTCCCCAAATTTCCAGAGCTCCATGGTATCGATATGCGGGATTTCCCAGGGCTTTTTCCCAAACATCTGAAACGGAACCGGAGGCTGCATCCCATTGATTAGGAAACGTCTGGCGATCCATGGAAAATCAAATTCTTTTCCGTTGTGGGCACAAAGAATGATATTGTTCAGTCTTGGACTGTTGAAGAGCTCTCCGAATTCCTGAAGCATTTTTTTCTCATCATGACCCGAAAAGCTTTTAATTTTTAAAGTCTCATTCTTTTCTACCATTCCGATGGTGATGCAGATGATCTTTCCGAACTCGGCCATAATACCTGCCCGGTCATAAAATTCTGCAGCGGTCACCTCATCTTTTCTCTGAAATCTGGTTTTCTTGTCCCAAAGTTTCTGTTCGGTTTCAGGAAGTTCCTCCCACGAACCGGATCCCGGAACGGTCTCAATATCAAGGAATAAAACTTTTTCTAATGGAATGTGCTGTATCATATGTGTTTGTGTTTTTATCCTACCTGCATTCCGTTTTTTACCGGAAGTGATGGTGCTAAAAGGGTAACATCTTTCTTATCTTCTCCATAAACGCCCAGTACCAGACATTCACTGAAGAAATTAGCGATCTGTTTTCTGGGGAAATTCACGACAGCCATCACCTGCTTTCCTATCAGTTCTTCTTTCTGATAAAGGGAGGTAATCTGAGCCGAAGACTGTTTAATGCCAAGATCTCCGAAATCGATTTCCAGTTGATAAGAAGGGTTTCTTGCTTTTTCAAAATCATTGGCGGAAACAATTGTTCCGCATCTTATATCTATTTTCTCAAAATCTGTCCAGGATATTTCCGGTTTTATCGTCATGATAATGAATGGATTAAATGTTCTACTTCTGTTTTTCCTTCTGCATATTTGTGTTGCAGTTCTGATCCTTCGCCCATCCTTCTGTAATATTCCAGCGCTTTGTTTCCAAAGAATTTTTTGTGAAAATCCGAGACTTCCGGCACCTGTGGAAAAACCTTATGGAAAAGCATTTCATAGTACGCCTGAAATTCCCGCTCATTTTTATCTTCAATGACATGTCCGGGGGCTTTCTGCCGTACATGAAGCATTTCGTGGGCGACCATATTCAATACGAGGTTCAGATCAAAATCAAATAAATTCCTAGGGATCATTACTTTCTGAGGGCCTCCCAATTCTCCTTCAGCCGTTAAAAGCATAGAAGTTGGGGAAAGTTCTTCTCTAAAACCAAAGCCGGCAAAGTTTTCATGTTCCAGTTCAAAAGAATGGATTAAAAATTTCGCCGCATCCAGTATTTGGTCGTGTTCTTTATAAGCCTCAAGATGTAAATTGATCTGCTCGAAATTCATTCAGAATATGTTTTAAACAAATGTATTAAAATATTTGAAGTGCTACTTTCTTAAAAATAGAATTTTAGATAGGTTTATTCTATCTATAATTACAAAAGAAGCAGATAGTCTCAAAAAAGATAGTCTTAAATTCCCTAGGAGGTCTTTCTCGAACAAATACCAGTGATCGCAAAAATTATCCCAGCTGGTCACACTGATCTCTCTTCTATTTCTAAAAAGTTTTTAAAAACGATCAATTTTGTAGTGTTGATTGTAATTCTCTTTTCGTATTGTCTACCTATTTCCCAAAAATGAACAATTTTAAGTAATTAATGTGCTCTTATTCTGAATCTAATAAGTATATCACCTTTTGTTAGAGAACTTTTTGACGATAAATTATCACCTATTTTAATTAAGAATCCTAAATTACTAACATTGATTTTTTTATTTAAAATCCCTTTATTTATCAAGTATTTAGGTCTATTTTGGTGTAAGAAAAATTAATTATAAAACATAAGTGTTTAATAAGTTTATCTTTTGTTTACGTTGTTTTTTTTATAGTTGTTTAATTATAAGTGTACAATTACATTTATTTAGGCTTTATAAACGTGTTTAACCTACTAACAGAGCAAGTTTCATGTAAATGTGGAAAACTTTTAAGGGTAAAATTCTATCAATTCGTATTTACCTCTTTCTAAATCAGTTCTTTTTTTCGACCTTTGTAACAAATAAACTCGAGATTGAGCTCTCGAGTTTACAATTTTCCAAAATGGATTTTTTTAAATCTTTAGTAGAACTTCTAGTGGTTCTTATTAATTTTTACTCAGCGCTTGCAACGCTTTTTAAGAAAAGCAAATAAGAATACGTTCTAATTAAAAGCCTCCTTTTTGGAGGTTTTTTTAATTTTGTTCCACTATATATTTTATATATGTTAGAACAAAATCTTCTACAAATGTATTTCAAAAATCTGACGTTTCCTCATCTGTTTCCAAATTTTTTATTGTAAAATTTAGTTAAATTTAATCTTTACTATAACACTATTTTCTGGAAATCCTTTATTGACAGGTGTTTTTGTGCACAAATTATGCATAAAATATTCTCAAAATATTTATAAAAAAGTTATCCACAGGGATGCTTTGACTATCTGAAAATATCCCATATTTTTATTTTAATATGTTTAATATTTATTTTTTTTTACCTAGCTTTTTTAGTGTAACAGATCTTTTTGAGCTAATGTTGTAACCTTGCAAAAGTATCTTAAATCAATGATTCACAACTTTTTTATTGACTATTTGAGATTTTTGTAAGTAATCTTCTAAAAAAGTAAAATATAGATTTAGGGAAGCGAATGTATAATTAAATAAAATTAGAGTTATGAGTAGACAAATTAAAAACCTGAGTTTACAACCAAAGATTATAATAAGTATAGTTTTAATTATAGCAGCTCTTTTAATTTTTGCTATATCACAAAACAGGTATGTAGAATTTGAAATAACTAATCATTTAAAATTTAAGGCTACTGATTAAGTATCTATGAATATACAGATGTAATTTTTACGTTAGATCTTAAATTGCCTGGAGAACTTTCTGGAATAAATACCGGTGATAGCAAAAATTATGAACAGCTGTCCCCGCTAATAACTCTCCATTATCCAGAACTCGAAGAGATGAATAATATTGCTAAAGAAAATAGGATCTCATAATCACTCTCTGAGCTCTAAAAAAGTTTTTAAAAACGTTTAATAAAAGAGCCCAACATAAAGTCAGGCTCTTCGTATTAAAAAAAAAATTGGTTAAGGATGTTCGTTTCGGGCTTTGATCACGAGATTCACGAGATCTGAACCGCCACTTGCAAAGTTTTCACTTGGGTTGTGAGCACTTTGGGTAGCTACAGCGTAAGGAATACCATCCCAGTATCCCCAGAAAGGACCTCCGCTTTGTCCCGGCCAGATATCTGCTTTATGGCTCATACTTTCATTGTCATCAGCACTCCAGAAATCACCGTCTAAAGCAATGTCTGTTTGATAAGTAGGTCGCTGTCCTCCGGTTAAATCTCCTGGATAACCGGCATGAGTCCAATAGGGTTTCCCGTCCCATGCGTCAGTGTAGGATTTTGCGCCCATCCAGCCTATGTTGTCTCCAATACGTCGGTCCAGAACAATCACTACGTAGTCATATTGAATTTCTGTAGAATCGATGGTAGGTCCGGCTACTTTATATTTGTAATAAGTCAATGTTCCCCATGCGCTTCCGTATGGAGCACTTCCGTTATAATACATTGGAGTAAATTTTAACCAGCCAGTGCTGTTATTAGGCTTCCAGTCTACGATATGAGCGCAGGTAAGAAGATGTCTCGGACCGATCATCACTCCGCTTCCTGAGCCTAATGCGCTTTCCACTTTTCCTACGCATCGCCAAGGATAAGCAGTAGAATTATATACTTTTCTCTGATCAGGACCGAATATAGTTTTTACCCCTTCTGTGGTTAGGAAAGATTCTCTTTCTATGAATTTTGGTTTACGGTCTTTTTTGGCTTCCAGTTTGGGCTGGTATTCAAAATCTGAATGGGTAGGATAGAAGTGATCGGTTTCTTGGACTTTTACTTCTGCTGCTTTTTCATTGGCAGGCATTCCTATACTTTTCATTCCCTTTGGATAAGATCTCCCGTCAATGGTTTCCATTTCGGGACCTTGGCTGGCTTGTTTTTCGGCATTGGCCAATTTTTCAGATGATTTTGCTTTAACGGTTTTAAGTCTTGATACTTCTTCCGCCGTCATAGGTTGATTACTTTCAGTTTTAGACATGATGATTTGGTTTTTAATTTATTTTTCCTACTCTTTGGATGGCTTTTCGGACTCCGCCGGTGATTTTTATGAGAATATTTTTTGAGAAAATTCTGCAGTGATGCTTTCTGTTTGGTTGATTTGTGCGGCGCCCATAGCAGCTAAGGCCATCGCAATCTGTTTGTCAAGTGTTTTTCTGACGATATTACCGTTGGTGGCACGTAAAATCTTACAGAAATGATAGGTGAAATAGCCTCGTATCTGTCCACTCATATTTCCTTCCATAGAGACCTGATTGTCTTTGGATGCAGCCCATAACGTATGATTCATACCGGCAACGGGTACCAGAGCTTTAGTCATGGTCGTCGCTTTTTTTGAACTTTTGGAGGATTGCAATTCGCTGGCGTAGGTCATATAAAATTCATCTTCCAGCATAGGCGGAATGAAACGGGGTGCTTCATAAGAGAGTTCCAGATCCAGTCCGAGATCCATTTTTCTGGTTCCGGTTCCTGAATGACAGCAGTCGAAAATAACTTCCAGATTGACCCCTGCTTTCAGTTTACTGAGTACCGCTTTAAAATCATCATCACGGATGACTCCGGCAGTCGAATAATCGTGTGGACAAATCGCTTCATCCAGTCCGTCTATTTCCAGATCTGCCCCGATATTGGCGACTCTTGTTCCGTGTCCGGAATAATAGAAGACCAGTGAATCTCCTTTTACACTGCTGTTCACCAATGTTTTAAGGTAGTTTAGTATATTGGCTCTTTTGGCATTTTGATTGGTGAGAATTTTAATATTGGCCGGAGCAAATCCGCAAATTACCAAAGTGTTAGCCATATCTCTGGCATCATTTACACAACCGTTTAAGTCCGGTCCTCCTGATCCTATAGGTGCATAGTCATTGATTCCTACGACGAGTGCTTTTTTCATTTCGATTAGTTTTTAAAATTTTCCCTACTCTGTTTCGGCTTTTCGGGTTCGGCCTTCATGGATTAGTTTTACAGGACAAAATTCCGTAATTCAACAGAGCGAAAACAGAGGGAAAGAACTGATTGTGTGGTAGGTAAAACACCTTTTTTGTTGTACTGAAATGGTTTTTTAACCACGGATTGCACAGATTGACACAAATGACTGCGTTGAGGATTCTGGTATTTGGAGAATAAAAATTCAGTTTAACGCAAAGGATGAGGAAGGCAAAGAGTTCGACTTCGTCGCTGATGAAGCGTGTGGATAAAACGTCCGCTTAGTCGAATCAATGAAATTGATTCCTTCTTTGCTCAACTTACGCTATACGGCATTAAAATGGAACTTTGCGTGAAAAACAGGCGTGTTTTTTTTAATTGAATTGTTAAAACTGAACTATTTTATAGATGATACGATTGAAGGAAAACGAAAAAAACCGGTACATTGTAAAAATCTACCGGATGAGTAATTGAGTTATAATGGTTTTGGACTATTTCGATTTAAAAGGAAAAATCAGATCAGTATAAATCATGTTTTAAAGCAAAAAGAACCAGGCCAACCCTGTTTTTGATTTCCAGTTTTGTGAAAACAGAATCTCTGTAACCATCGATAGTTTTGGGACTAAGGAACATTTTGTCAGCTATTTCTTTATAGGTAAGCTCGCTGCAGGCCCATTTGATAAATTCCTTTTCACGGTCTTTTAATTCGGACAGGAGAGAGGCGGTTTTAAGATCTTCTGTTCTTACTTTCAATAGTTTCTGAGCGACAAAATCAGTATAAAAACTCCCTTTATCGAATACCGTATCAATCGCTTGAAAAAGAATGGAAGGTTGCATGTCTTTCAGCAGATAGCCTTTTGCCCCTGCTTTCAGCATTTTGATGAGTACTTTTTCGTCATCTTCCATCGTGAGGGCAATCACTTTGATGTTCGGATGGTGCTCGGTAAGCCATTCGGTGGTTTCTATGCCATTTTTGTAAGGCATATTAATGTCCATCAGGACTACGGCGGGTAATTCCGACGCTTTTTCTATGGCTGCAATAAAATCTTCTCCGTTAGGATGATTCATGATCACGCGGTACTGAGGATTTTCCATGATCATATTTTCCAGTGCTTTGGACATTAAAGTATGATCATCTACAATGGCTATGGGAATGGTTTTCATATGATGTGTTTGTAATAGGTTATTGAGGTTTGTGTTCCTTTATCAAGCTCCGACTGTATGGAAAATTCTGCGTGGATAAGTTTTGCTCTCAGTTCCATGTTTTTCAATCCCGAACCGTCCTGTATTTTGGTGGTGTTAAACCCTTTTCCGTTGTCAGAAATATTGATTCGTAGGGTGTTATGGTCATCTTCCAGTTGTATGGATACATTTTTAGCTCTGGAATGTTTTAAAATATTATTAATGCTTTCCTGAATGATGCGGAATAGAATTAGTCCGTGTTTGGGCGAAATATCAATATCCTGTTTCTGGGTAACGAATTCTATTTTTAATAATTTTAATTTCTGTATCCTTTTTACCTCTCTTTCTATGGATTCCGTCAGTCCGAAATGAATAATCTGCTCGGTGATCAGTGTTTTGGATAAATTTCTGATATCCTGAATGCATTCGCCCAACAATTCACTCAGCTCGTTCAGCTCTTCTCTTTCTGCATTTTTCAGTTTGGAGATCAGCTGATTTTGCCGTAAACGAACTACAGAAAGCTTTTGTCCAACGTCGTCATGGAGTTCCTGCCCGATATAATTAAGGGTTTGTTCTTTTATTTCCACCTGCGAAGTCGCAAGTTCTTTTTCAAACCGCATGTCTTTTTCTTTTTGCTCGAGCAGGAGGGTCGTTTTCTTTTTGATAAAGACCACATAGATGAAGATCATCGTCAAGACAACGATCAGTAAAGTAATGGTAAAGGTGATAACCAAATTATTTTCTTCCATACTTCAAAAGATATTTATCCGCGCCTCTCCTGTTTATTCCAAATTAATCCCAGTACAAGTATTCCGTTACTGATCAGATTTAGCATAAATAAGATAAAGAAATAAATATGCTGGGAGACGGTGGTTCTGAAATATAAAATCGGGATACTTCCAATAAATAAGATCAGTAAAGAGACCGAAATCCAGAAGGGCAAATAATTATTGAGTTCCAGTATTTTATCGGAATTAAAGGTCTGATATAAAAATAAAATAATGGAAAACATGAGCAAAAGGATATCCGTATACAGCATATTAAATGAAAAATGATGCAGGAGATCATCCTCTACATACAACATCACTACAATATTGACCGCGAAAAGAATCAAAAGGATTAACTGCAGTTTTTTTAAGAGCGGCCAGTACAATAATTGATAATAATACAGCAGATACAGGAAAAACACGATCATTAAAAAGCCAATCACAAAAAATATTTCAGTAGAACGGTTCGTAGCTCTAAAATAGAAGTAGCAAAAAATATCGATAAGGGATAATAATACGTATCCTACGATAAAAAATAAATTCTCTTTCCCGATTTTCCTGTATTTGACGATCATTAGCACCATCACGACAACGGATAAAACCATAGATATTTGCTTTCCGATTTCGATATTCCAGTTCATGACTTTATTTTTTACGGCATATCTGCGGTGGACACTTTAGGTGGCGGAGCGAGATTGGTCATATTCAGGACCTGCATTTCTTTTACGTTTGTATTTTCATCCAATGATGTCTCTGTTCTTGACCTGGCCGCTGTGTTGTCTTTTTTCCGGTTTTGAGCAGTAGGTACCAGAAATATGGTCTGATAGCCGGCATATTCCGGTTTTGCCATTTTGCTTTTTGGATGATTTAGTGGGTATTTCCCCATATAAATTCTGATTCCTGGATTTTTCAGATGCTGTTTTCTGGCGGTTTCTTTTACATATTTTAGGTAGCCTTCCATATCTTCTACAGAAAACCAATACCAGCGTGAATCCGGTTCTCCGTTTCGGTATTTGGTGAGAACGGCATTGTTGGTTACGGTATATTCATCATAAAGTATTCGGCCTTCCTTGTAGCTGATCAGTTTCTTTTTATAGCTGTCACTTACAGGTTCTGTAGGCGGGTTGGAGCAGCGGGTGCAGCTTAACGTGCAAAAACTTAAAATAAGAACTGCCAGAAGCGGTCTTAGATTTTTGAATAGAAAAGGAGTTTTCATTTTTTATGGTTTTTAATTTTATAAAACAAAATTAGGGAACTGCTTAACTCTGCAAAAGGGGGAAAACACTGTTTTTACGCTTAATAAATTTACAACATTTTGTTTTGACTTTCAGTAAGATAAATCATTTAATAACAATGCTTATCCAGTGCGGTTTTCAGACGATAATATCTGACACCTGAACAGCAGTAGGTTGATCTTGCAGTATTTATTGAGGAGTTTTTTCTTAAAAGAGCAAGCAATTAATTCACAAACCGCTTAAGTATTTTTAATAGTCTACTAATTTAGTAGGCTTATATGATTTATCTCATACGCTCACTTGATTGAGTTCGTGAATAATTAAATACTTTTGACACAGTTAAAAAAAAGTTAAAATTTATTCTCATGAATAAAAATTCGTTTAATCCTTACGTATGCACCAATAAAGCTTCATCCACTCAACAGAATTGTTGTGGAAATGGATGCCTTTCACAACATCAATTTATCATTCACGAGATGTGTTTTGATGGGATGATGTGCGGGATGATGACCCAGGCATAAGCTTCAAAACTCATACATTACTGTAGGAATTCAAGCGAAGTAATTTCAAAATTTCTTTAAGACAGGTAAATCTCCTGTCGGTTTCAACATCTTCTATCTGACAATCTCCCCGAAAAGGGAGGAGGGGATTCTTGTTCCCTGATCAGAAGGAAAACACAGTAGTGCATCCATTCAACTTTAAATCTAAAATTCATATAATGAGGAGAACACCATGTAAAATTGGTGCATTGGCCATGATTCTATTGGCAGAATTAGCCTTTGCACAGGAAAAAGACAGTATTTCGAAAGAACAGGCTATCAAGGAGGTGGTAGTTGTCGCTTTCGGAAAGCAGAAAAAAGAAGAAATAACAGGATCGGTACAGTCTCTGAAAACCAAGGATCTGGCCAATCTTCAAAACGGAAACATCCTTCAGGGGATCGGAGGGAAAGTAGCTGGGGTACAGGTGGTATCTTCCGGTCAGCCCGGATCGCAGCCTATCATAAGAATGAGGGGAATAGGTTCCATTAATGCATCAAGTGATCCGTTAATTGTCCTAGATGGAATTCCTTACAACGGAAACCTGAACAGCATTCCGGGATCAGATATAGAGAGCATTTCTTTTCTTGAAGATGCTTCTTCCAACGCCCTGTATGGCTCCAGAGGCGCAAACGGTGTGATCATCGTGAATACGAAAAGAGGTAAATCCAAAGGTCTTCACATCGAAGCAGATGTAAAAACAGGGGTGAATTTCAGATCCATCGAAGATTATTCGGTGTATACATCGCCACAGGATTATTATACGGCGTATTACAACCGCGCAAGAGTGGGTGAAGTGGCCAGATTAACGCAGCCGGGAGCGGTCCCTTCAGGAGCCAGCCCTCATGATGTAGGTCTTACAGCCCTGAATAAGTTGGGGTATAATGCTTACAGCGTTCCTTTTAATCAGCTGATAGGAAAGGATGGCGTTTTTAATCCTGATGCTAAATTATTATATCAGGACAACTGGAAAAAACTGATTTTTAAATCGGGATTACGACGGGAAGCCAGCGTAGGAATCACGGCGAATGGGGATCAGGTGAAATCCTATACTTCATTAAATTATCTGGATGATAAAGGATATCTTATTGGATCCGGGTTTGAAAGATTTGGGTTAAGATCCAATCTGGATTATGCGATTACCCCAAAATTAAAGTTGACCAGCAGCCTTTCCTATACCTACAGTAAGCAGGATTTTGGTGAGACCGGTGGATTTTCCAATCCTTTTCAGTTTGCAAGAAATATAGCGCCTTTTTATCCTGTTTTTCTGAGGGATGACAATTATAATATTCTGTATGACAACACGGGACAGGTATTGTACGATTATGGTGACGGGCAGGGACCCAACGGTGCCACGAGATCTTATGCGGTTTTTGAAAATCCTGTCGGAAATCTTCAGTACGATAAATCGCAGACAACCAATAATATAACGAATGCTAATCTGGGCCTGAATTATGAAATTATTAAAGGATTAGATTTCACCTATAATTTCGGAGCTTATCTGGAAAACACAAAGAACCTTCAGTTTGGAAACACATTGGGAGGAACGTCTTCATCAGTGGGAGGAAATATCAATATGGGGTCTATCTTTAAATATACCTTAAATCATCAACAGTTATTGACCTATCAGAAAAAATTTGATAAACACAGTTTTAATATTCTGGCAGGGCATGAGCTGAACAAAATAAAAAGTGACGGCTTTTCAGGAACCAAACAGCAGCTCTTATTACCCAATTCGCTGTCTTTTGATAACGCAGTAAGAATAACAGATTTATCCGGAAACGGCTATGAATATGCTGTGGAAGGCTATTTTACAAGGTTACTTTATAATTATGACAGTAAATATTTCTTCAATGCCAATATCAGAAGAGACGGTTCTTCAGTATTTTCTCCGGAGAGCAGATGGGGTAATTTTTACGGCTTAGGGGTAGCATGGAATGTGGCTAAAGAAGACTTCATTAAAGATAATACCGTCATCAATTCATTAAGACTAAAAGCCTCTTACGGGCAGCAGGGAAATGATAATATCTTGCTGGACGGTTCTTCAAGGGATTATTATGCTTATCAGGATATCTACGGAATCAATAATTTTGGAGATGACAAACCCGTTCTGTCCCTTAAAAAACAGGGAAATAAAGATTTAAAATGGGAAACTTCCAAAAATCTGAATGCCGGATTTGAAATTTCTCTTTTAAAAAACCGGATCAATCTGAATGCCGATTATTTTGAAAGAAAAGTCTCAGATATGATTTATGCACTTCCTTTGCCTCCATCCAACGCCGGTTCCTTTATAAAATACGGAAACATCGGAGATATGATCAACAAAGGAGTACAGGCCAGTCTGAATCTGGAAATTCTCCGTTCAGATCAGTTCCAGTGGAATGTGTACGGAAATGCGACCCATTACAAAAATAAGATCACTAAACTGCCTGCGGAGCAAAGAAATACAGGTCTCGTAAGCGGTCTGTTTATTCTTTCGGAAGGCGGTGACAGATATACTTATTATCTGAAAGAATTTGCAGGTGTAAATCCTCAAAACGGTGACGCGCAATGGTATAAAACAGTATTTAACCCAGCGACACAAAGAGAGGAAAGAACGATTACCAATAATTATAAAGAGGCAACAGACTATAACACCGGAAAATCAGCGATTCCTAAAGTGTATGGTGGTTTCGGGACAGATTTCACGTATAAAGGGATCAGTTTAGCGGTTAATTTCGCCTACCAGTTTGGAGGCTATGGATACGACGATATCTACAGATCTTTATTCCATTCCGATACGTATGCTTCCAATTATTCAACAGATTTAAGCAAAACATGGACACCGGAAAACCCGAATGCAGAATTGCCAAGAGTAGATCTGACATCAACCAATCAGAACGGAAATTCAACGCTTTACCTGATCAAATCGGATTACATCAGCCTTCAGGATGTTACTTTATCCTATCAGTTGCCGGAGAATTTTGCACAACAGGCAGGTTTATCAGGTCTGAAAGTGTATGTCACAGGAAACAATCTTTACTTATGGTCTAAAAGAAAAGGGTATGATCCGAGAGCTTCATTAACGGGAGTATCAGATCCGTACAGATATTCACTGCTGTCAAGCGTTTCTTTAGGATTTAAACTAAACTTTTAAAAAAGATGAAAACAATAAAATATTTTATAGCAGCTTTATCCATCAGCATGATCACCAATAGCTGCGCGAATGATTTAGATACACTTCCGGAAGGCGATATTTCCGGTGAACAATTGAGTAATGACCAGTCGAAACCCGAAAAAATACTTGGAGGAATCTATCTGGATCTCCGCAGCAACGGGGCTGGCGGTTCTACAGCACACTCTGACTTCGGGATTATGGCCATCAAAGGAGGGTCTGATCTGATGTCGAATGATGTAATACAGGCTACCAATCAGCATTTGGGAATGTTTTACAACTATGAAGCGACCAATGCCAGCAACTCCGCAGCGGAATTTGTGTGGACGACTTTTTACGCAAGGATATTTGTGATCAATAAACTTCTGGATGATTTAAAAAACGATACCAAAAACAATAATGCAGCCATCAAAGGGCAGTTGCTTGCCCTGAGAGCATATTCTTATTTTTATCTGGTTCGTTTCTATGCTAAAAGCTACAAAGACAATCAGTCGGCTCCGGGACTTCCACTGGTGCTGACAAGTAATAATCAAAGCCAGGGTCTAGCAAGATCGTCGGTATACGATGTGTATCAGCAGATTAAAAGAGATATTGAAGAATCCATTGTCCTTTTGGATACGTATGCGCGTCCGTCCAAAGCTCAGATAGACCAAAGAACAGCAAAAGCCATTGCCTCTGAAATATATCTTGAAACGGGAGATTACACTAGGGCCGCGAAATATGCCAATGAAAGCAAGCAGGGAATCGCATTGATGACCGAAAATGATTATACCACAACAGGTTTCTCAAACATCAATAATCCTGAGGTTTTATGGGGCTTCCATAACACGGTATCTACCATGAGCATCGGAAACTACTACGCTTCATTCTTCTCTATGTTTGATAATACCAACGAAGGCTATGCCGGTGCTGCAAAAATCTACAAGCTGATCGATAAACGTCTTTATGATGCGATACCAAACACCGATTACCGTAAAAAGGTATTCAATGGAAGTCAGAGCACTGCGTATACCTTCAATGCCAAGACGAAAAACTATCCTGCTTATGTAAACTGGAAATTTAAAGACCCTACACTTTTTGAGGGAGATTATATCTACGTCAGAGCGTCCTCTCTTTATTATATAGAAGCGGAAGCATTGGCCAGACAGGGAAAAGAAGCGGAAGCCAAACAGGTTTTATATGAAATCACGTCTAAAAGAAACAGTGCCTACACTTTATCCGTTAAAACAGGAAACGACCTCATCAATGAGATCATTCTTCAAAAAAGGATTGAACTTTGGGGGGAAGGCTACGCCTGGTTTGATATGAAGAGACTGGGAACACCGTTGGAAAGAATATATCCGGGAACCAACCATACATTCGGAAGGCTGAACCTTTCCCCGGATAAATTTATATTTCAGATTCCTAATAAAGAGATTAATAACAATCCTCAGATTATACAGAATTGATAAGCAGATCTCGGATTTGTTTTAGAATAGATTGTGATTAAAGAACAGGATAACCGGAGTTTTTAGTACTCCGGTTTTTTTGTGGTTAAAAAAAGCATTCTTCATCCTACAGGTAATCCCGTTTTTCCTACACTTAATCAAAATCATTGTACACTTAATAAGTCCTGATTGTGGGATTTTATAGCAAGAAGTAATTTCAGACAAAGAATTATGTATATGAAACCAATTTTCAAAAAGCAGTATATGATAGTACTGTGTTCGCTGTTTTTTCTCTGGAGTTGTGAAGATGAGCTTCAGCAAAATAAAAAAACAGACAATGAGTTATTATTAAAAAAAACTTCGTCAAAGGTGACATTACCCTGTTCCACCCCGTCCTTATCCAATGGAATGTTGGAATTTACCGATGAAAAACAGTTCTATTGTTACTACGATTACCTGACGGATGTAGCTTCCACACCCAATGAAGACATGAGTGAAAATGACTTTTTACTGGAAGTAGAACAGGTTTTGGGTCTGAATTCCCTAAGAGCAGATGCGTTTGCAAAATTTGAGCAGAAAAATGCCATCGGCTGGACTTCTTATCAGGAAATTCCTGAAGAACACTGGATCACTTCCAATATCCTTCGTTCTATTTTAAATGTAAACAGAGAAGTAAAAGTGGGGAATTATGTATTGAAGTATATCAATCCTGAATTTATAGTTTCCGTAAAGGCAGACCACCCTGAAGTAATGAAAAAAGTGGAAGCGCTTGGAGATCATCCCACACTGGAACAGATATTAGAACTCGATCCGGTGAGAGAAATTATATCTGTGTCTTCTCCTAAAATATTAAAAAGAGAGTTTGGAACCGTTGATTTTGCAGATGCCAAAGGAATCAGAGGGACGCCCATTCCCCTGCAGATTTTCAGATTAAGCGGTACCGTGTATGAAAACTTTATCTGCGGAAATCCCGGGAAAGTAAAATTTGAAGGATTTACCTTAAGCCGCCTGTCCGTTCCCCAGCAGGCCCGATACAGAATTGAATTTAATGACGGAACCAATGCTGCTGCTGAATTTATGCTCCTTCCCAATCAGTACATTTTGCCGGCTATTGAGCATGTTTATCCGGCTACAAATACCACTTACCATCCTACGATTAAAGTAAAGTCAATCAGTCCATACAGTAATGCAAGCGCATGGAATGTGGTTCAGACCTATAATGTCTATGTGAGATCGATGGATCAGTCCTGCTCTTCAGATGCAAGAGGAGCACTAAAAGACCTTGTTATTAATTCTTCCAATGTATTGCGGGGTAAAGTAGACTATTATAATTGGAGTGCTTTTCCTTTTATTAACCCAAGATCTTCGCTGGCAGGGTGGACAGAGCTGCATCATATTGATAACAACGGAAACTGGAACAGAAGAAAAGATAAGAAAACAACACTTTGCGTGAAATTCTTAGAAGGGAAATTGTATCAGGCAAATTTCTCAGCTCCAATCAATTCCAGTTTTTGTACTGATCCCATTTATCTGCCTGTTGAATATGAGTGCAGATCAAATACCAACCAGAAAAGAATGGAAAAGCACATGGGAATGTACAATACCAATACTTATGCAAAAGCTATGTTGTCTTTCCTTACGGTACAGCATGAAGTAGGAACATCAGATGGAGTAAACGGAAGTTTCAAGCAAACGATATACGGCTGCCCGTAATCTGAATTATTTTGATGTTTAATACATAAAGGCCCGGCAATTTGCCGGGCCTTACTAACAAGATTAAGTGTAAAATTTAGCCCGTTAAGGCAAAAGGATAATTCAAATATTTTCAGATTTCTATTGAACTTAATCTATGTCTGGGGATTGATAGTATGAGGCATTTATTATTTGATATTTTCTAATGGTAAATTTTCAATACGGCAAAATTAGGATGACAACGTATTATTCTTTATAAAAAATAGGGTGATATGACTGAATAAGGTGATGAAATGTGTTTTTTTGATGATGAAACGTTGAGGTACATTTTAAATGGCGTATTGTACGTTTCACCGGCTGTTTTCGCAGGCTCGTTCAAAATAGAAAGATTTCCTATCAAATCAATTTTTATATTTACACTTACAAAGTCCCGAATATGAACAGGATTGCCAAGATCAGAAAAAAAATAACCCGAAACAGGAAAATTATTTCCACCGCAAAAAGAAGACTGGTGATCTGGCTGGTGGCTATCATTACCTTTTATATTTTTTCCTATCTGATTGACCCGTTTGATCCTGCATGGATGGATTATCTCAACGGGCCGTGGCAACTTATGGTAGAAGATCTGTTGTGGGTATTCCTTTTCTCTGTCCTTCTGTCGGAGGTGAGTATATTCATCGACAGGACCCTTAATAAGCTCCTTCCCTGGAGCAATAGAACGGTTAAAAGACTTCTGATACAGTGCGGTCTTCAGATTGTAGGAAGTGTGCTGATCATCATCATCGTCAACTTTATCATAGAAAGCACCACAGAAAATCTGACCAAACTCGATTACCGCAAGGAATTCACACTTTTAGGGCAATGGGTCGCGACGAATATCATTATTTCACTTATTATCAGTGCTTTTAATACTGTTGATTATTTGCTCGAAAACTGGAAAAAAACCGCAGAAGAGGCTGCCCAGCATAAACTCAGGGCTTCAAAACATAAGCAGGCCGCAATGGCTGCAGAACTTCAGGCGCTTAAACTACAGATAGATCCCCATTTTATCTTTAATAATCTCAGTGTGCTTTCTGAACTTATTCTGGAAGATCAGCAGCTGGGTTACGAGTATTCCGAGAAATTTGCAAGAGTCTACCGTTATCTTCTCGTTAATTCCGGGAAAGATGTCATTGCTGTAGAAGAAGAATTGAAATTTCTGGAATCCTATATTTTTCTGATTGAAAAAAGAATCGGAAACGGCGTTATATTTAAGATTGATGTCCAAGAAGAACACCGCAAAATGCACACCGTTCCGTTGTCTCTTCAGTTGCTGGTTGAAAATGCCATTAAACATAATCAAACCTCAAAAACTAATCCGCTGGTAATAGAAGTTTATACGCTTCCAACTGGAGAACTGGTCGTTGCGAATACATTTCTACCGCTGATCAATAAACCGGATTCTTCAGGTGTAGGGTTGAGAAATATCAAAGCGAGATATGAGATTCTAGGCTACGGAAAGCCGGAAATAGAAAAGACAGAAAACAAATTCATTGTAAAACTTCCCCTGATATGAAGATTAATAAGATTTTAATCATCGAAGATGAAAAATTGAATGCAGACCGATTGAAAAGGCTTCTTTTAAAACTGAGGCCTCACGTAGAGATTATGTCGGTAGAAGAATCCATTACTTCAGCTGTGGATTGGCTGAATCATCATCCGGCTCCCGATATGATTATGATGGATGTACGCCTGGCAGACGGTCTTAGCTTTGAAATCTTTAATAAATTTGACATCCGCAGCCCGGTGATTTTTACAACAGCGTATGACGAATACGCGGTTCAGGCTTTTAAATACAACAGCATAGACTATCTTCTGAAACCGATAGACGAAGATGAGCTTGAAGCCGCATTGAGACGCTACGAAACCTTTATAGAAAACGTTCCGTTCGTAGGAACAGCCATTGAAGGGCTATTGAATTATATCCAGCCCAAAGACTACAGAAAACGCTTCCTTCTTGCCCACCGCGACGGATATAAAACCGTTTTGGCCGAAGATATCCTCTATTTTTACACAGAACTCGGAATCAGCAAAGCAGTACTGAATACCGGTGCCATCGAAAACGTTCCTCAAACCCTCGAAGAACTGGAAAGACAGCTGGATCCGAAATTCTTTTTCCGGGCGAACAGACAGTTCATTATCCACATAGACTCTGTAAAACAGGTTTTGAACCACTTCAATGGAAAACTAAAACTGGAACTCAGAAAACAGCAGCCTGACATGGAAGTCATCGTCAGCAGAGAAAAAGCCTCTGTCTTCAAATCCTGGATGGATTATTAAAACCAGGTACGGGATTCGGGTTTGAGAGTTTCGGAAAGTTATGAGCTATAAATGATGAGTCATGTAAATCAGATCTTGAAGTTGGAGGGCTTTTATATTTCACTTATGTAGCAAAATTAACCATTCCCTTCTTAGCCTCAACCTAATAAAGTCTCATGTCTGATGTCTCGTTTCTGAAATCTGACATCCTGTAAATAATAAACCTCCCTCATGATCCGTATTCGTGAGGGATTTTTTTCAGGGATATACAGCCTTTATCCTCAAAAACAGCACAAAACTTTTCATTTTCCTTAGTCTACGTTTCATCTGCGATTAATTACGTTTCACCCGATTTCTTCATCCGTATCCTTATTCTGTGAACTTATTTTGCAAGTGTAAAATTTAAAATAAATATAATTATGAATTATAAAAAAGGATATTGGGTGCTGTCATTAGCCGTTGTTGTGGGGCTAAGCTCCTGTGGTTCCGGAAACGGTCAGGAAACAGCTCAGCAGATGACCGCAGTGCCTACAGATTTTATTCAGTTGAGATCCGGGGATGCAGACATTTCTGCGGGATATCCTGGAAGTATTGAAGGCCAGGACAATGTAGATATTAAAGCTCAGGTGACAGGATATCTGGAAGCCGTTTATGTTAAGGAAGGTCAGTATGTGAATAAAGGTCAGACCCTATTCAGAATCAACCCTTCTGTGTATAATGAGCAGGTGAATAATAATGAAGCCGCATTGAAAGCCGCCATAGCCGCTCAGGAAACAGCAAGGCTGGAGGTAGAAAAGCTAAAACCTCTGGTAGAAGGAAAAGTAGTTTCCGATATGCAGCTCAAAACCGCTCAGGCCAATTATAATGCAGCAGCAGCACAGGCAGCACAGGCGAGATCTTCATTAGGCTCATCACGAATCAATGCCAATTTCACTTACATCAAAGCACCGGTAAGCGGTTATATCGGAAGGATTCCAAACAGGGTAGGAAACCTCATCAGTCCTTCAGATGCTGCTCCATTGACATCACTTTCGAATATCAATACTGTAAATGTCTACTTCTCAATGAATGAAGCTGATTTTATAGCATACAGCAAAAAGACAGCATCAGGAAAACAGACAGAAAATGTAGAACTGATTCTTGCTGATGGTTCAAAATATTCCTACAAAGGAAAAGTGGAAAATGCCAGCGGGAATTTTGATAAAAATACAGGAAGCATCCAGATGAAAGCCGTTTTCCAGAATCCGGATAAATTATTGAGAGCGGGAGGAACAGCGAGGGTCTTATTGCATCAGTCTCTGGACGGAATTGTAAAACTTCCCAAAACTGCTGTCAAAGATATCCAGGATAAATTCTTCGTTTATAAATTGGAAGGTAAGGATAAGGTAAAAATGTCCCCGATTGAAATTTCAGGAAGCACATCTCAGGATTATTTCGTGAAAAACGGAGTCAAAGCCGGGGATAAGATCGCCGTGAACAGGATTGACGTGCTTACAGACGGAGCGCTGGTATCAGCGGATGTGAAATAATAGATAATCATTCATTCTTAGAAAATTTAACATGTTAAAAAAGATAATAGACCGTCCGGTACTGGCAACGGTAATATCTCTGATCATTGTCATATTGGGGATTATAGGACTGAACCAACTGGCGGTGACCAGATTCCCGGACATTTCCCCACCCACCATTACCGTTATGGGGTCTTATCCCGGCGGAAACAGTGAAACCGTAATACGGTCTGTGGTAACACCTCTGGAAGAGCAGATCAACGGAGTGGAAGATATGGAATACATGAAATCTACCGCCAGTAATGACGGAACCTTTTCCATTTCTATCATTTTTAAACAGGGTGTTAATGCAGATCAAGCCGCGGTTAATGTACAGAACAGAGTTCAGCAGGCCACTCCGATCCTTCCTCAGGAAGTGGTAAGAATGGGGCTGACGACTTCCAAACAGCAGAACAGCATGGTAATGCTTTTCAATATTTATACGGATGATAACAGTAAATACGACGAAACATTCCTGCAGAATTATGCCAATATCAACCTGATTCCTCAGGTCAAAAGGGTAAAAGGAGTAGGACAGGCACAGGTATTCGGTATTAAAGATTACTCCATGAGAATTTGGCTGAATCCACAAAAAATGGCTTCATACGGCCTCGAACCTGCTGATGTTTCCAATGCCATTGCAGATCACAGTTTAGAATCTGCCCCGGGAAAATTGGGTGAGGAATCTGATGCAGCGCTGGAATACGTGATCCGTTATAAAGGAAAAAAGAACAAACCGGAACAGTATGAAAATATTATCGTTAAAAACGATGGAACCAAGGTTATACGCCTGAAAGATGTAGCCCGTGTAGAATTCGGATCGCTTTCTTACAGTGGAGACAACCTTTCCAATGGGAAAAATGCGGTAACTGTAGCGATTATGCAGACCACAGGTTCAAATGCCAATGCCATTGAAGTAGGCATTGATAAATCCATAAAACAGCTGTCAAAATCATTTCCTCCCGGAATAAAATATTCCAAGGTGATGAGTACAAAAGAAAGACTGGATGAAGCCACCGGACAGGTAAAATCTACTTTGATTGAAGCATTTATTCTCGTGTTTATTGTTGTATTTCTGTTTTTGCAGGACTTCAGATCTACCATCATTCCGGCAATAGCAGTTCCTGTTGCCATTATAGGAACCTTCTTTTTCCTTCTGGTATTGGGATTTACGATCAATGTACTGACGCTTTTCGCTTTGGTACTGGCCATCGGTATCGTAGTAGATGACGCCATTGTCGTTGTAGAGGCCGTTCACTCCAATATGGAAGGGACAGATCTTTCCGGAAGAGAAGCGACTCACAAAGCCATGAGCGAAATTACAGGAGCTGTTATTTCCATTACACTGGTGATGTCTGCCGTATTTATTCCGATCGGGTTTATGTCCGGATCAGCGGGGATGTTTTATAAGCAGTTTGCCTATACATTGGCCATTGCCATCATTATTTCAGCGGTTAATGCCCTGACTTTAACGCCTGCTTTATGTGCCGTATTCCTTAAAAACAACCATTCAGGAGCCGGAGAGCAGCCAAAAGGATTTGGGAAAAGATTCGCAGTAGCATTCAATGCCGGGTTCAATAATATGACCAACCGCTATGTGAACGGTGTGAGATTTCTGATCGGGCGCAAATGGATAGCAGGAGGTTTGGTAGTGGGCATTATCGGTGTAGCCGCATGGTTGATGAGCAGTACCCCCAAAAGTTTCGTTCCGATGGAAGATGACGGACTTTTTATGTACACTTTAAGCATGCCGCCGGGAACAGGTCTGACCAAAACCACTGAAACAGCAGCTAAGATCAATGCTATCCTGAAAAATGTAGAAGGAATTCATGAAAATACATCCATCACAGGATTCAATTTATTAAGTAACAGTGCAGGTCCTGCTTATGCGATGGGATTTGTTAAACTTAAACCTAAAAAAGAAAGAGGAAAAGTACAGGATATTAATGAAATCTTAAATGGGGTGAATGAAAAGCTGGCTTCCATTAAAGAAGGAAGTGTAATGACTTTCAGAATGCCGCCAGTAGAAGGTTACGGAATGACAAATGATGCAGAGATTGTGCTTCAGGACCGTATGGGAAGAGATCCTCAGGCACTGAAAGCAAAAGCTGATGAGGTCATCGGGCAACTGATGAAAGTGCCGGAAGTAGGATTTGCGTATACCATGTTCAGAGCAGATTATCCGCAAATGGAACTTGAAGTGGATGAAGATAAAGCCAAACAATTGGGAGTAAGTATATCCAATCTCTTGGGAACAGTTCAAACGTATTTTTCAGGAGATCAGTCTCAGAATTTTTCAAGATTTGGCAAATTTTACAGAGTCAATATCAAGGCAGATGGTATGTTCAGAATGGATGAACAGGCTTTCAACGATATTTTCGTGAAAAACAATCAGGGTCAGATGGTTCCGGCGAATACCATGATTACGTTAAACAAAGTCTACGGACCGGAATCCACTCAGCGATATAATCTTTATAATTCACTGAACATCAATGTGTCTCCAAAACCGGGTGTAAGTAACGGAGAATTGATGGGGAAACTGGAAAAAACACTGGATAAGCTTCCTTCCGATTACAGCTACGAATGGACCGGATTAAGTCTGGAAGAAAAGTCAGCGGGAAATCAAACCATTGCCATATTTGGACTGTGTCTGCTGTTTGTGTATCTGCTTCTTGCCGCACAGTATGAGAGCTACATCCTTCCTCTGGCGGTAATGCTTTCCATTCCCACAGGAGTGGTAGGAGCATTTCTGGGAATAAAAGCCATCGGACTGGATAATAACATTTACGTACAGGTAGGATTGATCATGCTGATCGGGCTTCTGGCTAAAAATGCCATTCTTATCGTAGAATTTGCAGTACAGCGAAGAAAATCGGGGCTGTCTATTCTGGAATCTGCATTAGAAGGAGCAAAAGCAAGACTTCGGCCCATCATCATGACTTCCCTGGCATTTATTGCAGGAATGATTCCGTTGATGATCTCTTCAGGAGGAATGGCTTCAGGAAACAGGTCCATCAGTACAAGTGCCGCGATGGGAATGCTGAGCGGTGTGGTACTGGGCGTTTTTGTCATTCCAATATTGTATATGTTTTTTCAATATCTGGATGAGAAATTTTCATCAAAGAAATATAATGAGAAACTGGAAAATCAATCATCAAATGAAACTATTTAACATCAATAAAATATTTTTTTACGGCGCAATGGTCTCTGTATTGGCATCCTGCGCTGTAAGAAAACCTTATGCAGGAACGGATGTCAGCATCCCTGCAGCATACAGAGATCCCGTAAAAGTAACCGGAGATACTATCGTTCTCCCCTGGAAGACGTTCTTCAAAGATCAGAAACTTCAGGGATTAATAGAAAAAGCACTGGCTAAAAACAATGAAGTTTCCATAGCGCTTAAGAATATGGAACAGCTGGATCAGGCCTATAAACAGGCAAAAAATGCATTGCTGCCAACGCTTGATTTCAGTGCAGGAGCCAACAGAAGCTGGGCCTCGAAAAACAGCCTTAACGGATCGCTTAATGAGCAGTTCACCGGGAATAAATACATCGATGATTTCAGTGCTACCCTCAGGCTTTCCTGGGAAGTGGATATCTGGGGGAAATCGAAAATGCAGAAAGAATCGGCTGCAGCGGGATACTTTGCACAGAAAGAAAACCTGGATGCCTTAAAAAGCAGAATCATTGTTCAGGTGGCACAAGCCTATTACAATTTAATTAGTCTGGATGAACAGCTGAAAATAGCGGAGAGAAATATTGACTTAAGCAATAATACGCTTCAGATGATGAATCTCCAGTTCAAGGCGGGACAGATCAATTCATTGGCAGTACAGCAGTCGGAAGCGCAGAAGAAAACAGCAGAGCTGTTGATTCCACTGGCCAAACAGAATATTTCTGTTCAGGAAAATGCCTTGAGCATTCTTTGCGGAGAATATCCCGGAAGTATTGAAAGAGAAGGTTATCTGTCAGAAATGATTCCTGAAAATAAGTTGTCAGAAAGCATTCCTGCCCAGTTATTGAGCCGTCGCCCGGATCTGAAAGCCGCAGAGCTCAATGTAATCAGCCTGAATTCAAAAACAGGTCTGGCAAAAGTAGCGATGTACCCAAGCATCAGCCTTTCGCCACAAATCGGGCTGAATTCGAATAAATTTAATTCATGGTTTGACCTGCCGGGATCGATCACTAAAACACTGGCAGCCAACCTTACAGCCCCTATTTTTCAAAAGAGAGAGCTGAAAACGGCTTACGAAACGGCGGTGATAGAACAGGAAAAAGCTGTAATCACTTTTAAGCAATCCGTTATGACGGCTGTAGGTGAAGTTTCTGATGCTATGGCTAAGTCCAAAGGTTCTTCTGAAAGGTTGGAATTGCTGGAGCAGAGAACGGCTATTTTAGATAAAGGAATCAACGATGCGCTGAAACTGTATAAAAGCGGAATGGCGACCTATCTGGAAGTTATCACAGCCCAGAATAATAAACTTCAGAATGATCTGGAAGCCGTGAATGTCACCCTGGAAAAACTCAACGCAGAAGTTGATTTGTACAGAGCATTAGGAGGCGGAACTCATTAATTTTATCTTTAAATAAATACAGAAAGAAGCTGCAAAATGTAGCTTCTTTTTTGTTTTTTAGAGGTTAAATATTTAAAAACTAAGTGTTTAGTTTTGGTTGACTGTTGTCGTACCTGAGTTTCTTAATGCTTTCTTTAAACTGTCTGAAAATATTACCAGCCCGGCAGCCATCATGATGATGTCTTTTAAAACCAATCGGCCGGCCCCTGATAGATAAGGAAACCCGAATTGTGGTGTGGAAAAATCTCCGCCCAGATCAGGAACATATACTTCCGGAGTCGTTACAAGAAAAGAGAGTGTTACGAAAGACATGATGAAAGTTAAAGCTCCACCCAAAGCTCCAATCTTGGGATACCATATACCGAGCAGCACCAAAATAGCGATCATAATAATCATTGTTCCTAATCCGTAAGAAAATGCATAAGTTCCGTTTTGGGTGTGCCAGTCGATGTTTTTCTTGACCGTTTTCCCTTCAGGATTTTTGTACAATGTATATTCTGAAACCGTTTTTTGTTCTTTGTTAAGTATCTTATGATCTGCATTTTTATAGAAGAAGCTCATAAAAGGGCTGTTGGCCACGAAAGGAACAATTCCGTCAGCTTCATACCGATAAGCTTTAAGACCTCCGATCCAGGCCATCACGATGAATATGGAGATTCTTAAAAAATGAAGGAAATAAGAATCTAATCTGAGAAGATGGGTGTAGAGTGTATTGTTTTGCATCTGATTTATTTTTCCACAAAGGTATTTCACTGCAGAATGCACAAAAATAGAGATATCAGGACATTACATGGACATTTTGGCTACGATGGAAATGCCTACTTTCTCCCGGTATTTTTTTGGAGAACAACCCACTGATTTCTTAAAATACCGGCTGAAATAAAATTCATCACTAAATCCCAAATCTGAGGCGATCTCCTTTACTGAACGGTAGGTCAAATGAAGAAGTCTTTTGGCTTCCAGGGTTATTCGTTCGTTGATTAGCTGGCTGGGGCTTTTATCGAATTCTTTCTTAATGGCTTTGCTCAAGGTACTGTTGGTGATATTAAGCTTCCCACTGTAGAACGACAGTTCTTTTTCGTCCTTAAAATGAAGTTCCAGCAGTTTTTGAAATTCAGCGGCGTTTTTATTGGGAAGCCTTTCAGTGGATAGTTGTTCCTCCATGCTGCCGCTTTTCTGTTTGCTGCAGATCGCCAGGATCAGCTGTATGTATGTTTTAATGATGGATTCTGAGAAAAGATGGTTTTCAGAAAGCTCATGTCGGATATGATCAAAAATCCCTAGAATATATTGATAACTATCTGAGGTCAGCTTGATACCGGGATTGAGATAAATATTATTGAACAAAAGTCCATTGCAGGCCACTTCTTCCTTATGATATTCTATACAGTAGTCATCGCCGTGAAAGAACAAAATAGAAATTGGATCATCCGTTTCCGAAATCAGCTTTAATTTTTGATAAGGTGTAAGGAAAAGAACAGTGCAGTCTTCATAAGAATAATTAATCTGATCCACCGAAAAAACACCGGTTCCTTTCAATAAAATTACACCATAATTCTCAGTATTAAAGTCTGAAGGAAAAACGGATGCGGGATAGGATTGTATTTGCACTGACATGGAATAAATATAGGAAATATTCAGGAGTTGAGTGTTTTTTGATGTTAGAAGCTTTTGTAACATAATGTTAAATTAAATGGGGAATGAAAAACATGAAATAGAAAAAGTAATTCATTTCAAAATAAAATAAAATTTTTACCATCATATAATCAACGTGTTACAATAAAATTTCATCCTTTTTTCAAAATCCCATGCAAGATTTCTCAAAAAACGGATTTTATAGATGAGTACTCAATACAATTAATGTTTAATGTTAAAAAAAATAATGAAATGAAGAATTTAATAGTACTTAAGGTTATCACCGCCGTTTTGATTATATCCATCATCTTCTCCCTGTTCTCATGCATGAATGAGGACAGGATAGAAGTACCACCGGTAAAGCTGGAACATGTCAACGGAGATTATAAAGGAAGGCTGATTACGGTTCAGGGAGAGATCAGAGGCGAAAGAGTTGTGGATTTTAAAATAAAGAAAGATACCCTTACATTTCCGGAATTTCCGATCAAAGAAATTGTAAAAGCGGTTGTGAAAGATCCGATAAAAACAGAAACAGCATTGGCTGCTATGGGAAAAGTGAAATACAAGCTGAATTATACCTCTGTATTAAATGCTGAGAAAAACTGGGTAGAGCTTACTTTCGCACCTAAGGAGCTTGAGCTTCAGATCCCGGTAGACGGTGTCAATAAAAAGGCTGTAGTTACCCTGGCGACCAAGCAGAAAGGTTATTTTATAGGATTGGATTATACACTGAGATTCGTTCTTGCAGCAGAAAAAATCACAGTAAACGGAACAGAACTGGCCCCTTTTGAACCGATTTATTATAATTTTCCATACTGTATAAAGATTAATTAATAGATAGATTATATGAACAATAGATTGTGTTTTGCCGGATGCAGTCTATTTTTGCTTAAAATTTTAACCGGCTGCTAAACCGGACCTGACCCATACATGGAAGAAAACAAAGAGCAGATTTTGATAAGACGCCTTCTCACGAAGGAAGAAGCTGCCTGGAAAGAACTTTTCGGAAGCTATTCCGGAAACCTTGCCGGGGTCTGCGCTCGTTATATTCCGGGAAAGGATGATGTTCATGATGTTCTGCAGAACAGTTTTATCAAAATGTTCCGGTCCATTGAAACATTTGAATACAGAGGAAGCGGCTCATTAAAGGCATGGATGATCCGGATCACCGTCAATGAAGCTTTGAAACATATCAAGCAGCATTCCGGTATGACAACAGATACGGATCTGGCTGAATTTCCGGATATCCCCAATGAGGAAGAACCCGATCTGCAGGAAATTCCGCAGGCTGTCATTATGAAAATGATCCGGTTGCTCCCTGATGGCTACAGAACCGTTTTCAACCTGTTTGTATTTGAGAAGAAAAGCCACAAGGAGATTGCAGAGCTTTTAGGCATAGCAGAAAACTCGTCCGCCTCCCAGTTTCACAGGGCGAAAGGACTGCTTGTCCAGAAAATTAAAGAATATAAAATGTCAAAAAAAGCACAATATGAATAATCAGTGGCTAAATGACCTTCACAGGAAAATGGAAGACCACGAAGAGGATATTCCGGATGGGCTGTGGGAAGATATAAAAGATGAGCTTTTTTCTGATGGAGAAGAAAACGGAATAGCTGGAGCTATGATATTTGGAGATGATGAAGAAAAAGAAAATATAAATCCTTCTACTCCAGGTAGAAGATCCCTGTGGTATCGTGTAGGAGGAATTGCGGCCGCTATTGCTATGCTGTTCTTTACCGGAAAATTATTGCTGGATATGAATGCAGAGAAGAACAATCCTCAGATTACAAAAAAATCTGAAAATGCTGATGATAATTCCCAATCCAAAAGGAAAATCACAGATCCTGTATTAGCAGATACCCATTATAAAACAAAGGCTGCTAAGGTTGAAAAATACAGTAATGTTAAAAATATATTGACCGGTAAAACAAGCACTGAGCAAATTTTAAAAAATATATTAGGACAGGGAATTGATCATGATAAAGTGATCTTAGGATCCCAGGGAAAAGAAAAAGGAGCTGAACTTTTAACGAAGGAAACCCAACCCACTAATACCTCTCCTTTAGCCAATGAAAATCCCGTATTAAAAGACAAAAAAGAAGTTGAGGAAATTTTTAATACAGAGCATGAACTTCACGAAAAGATAGCTGTTGCAGAAAAGCCTAAACTTCCGGGGCGTCAGTCCAAAAAATGGATGCTGAGTATGCTTACAGGAAACGTTTCCTCAAACTCCTCCGAACAGAAGTTTCCGGGATACGCTTCCATCAGCGGCAGCCCGATGACTTTTAGTGAAATATGGATATCCGGAACGGAAACAGATCCGCTCACTGAAGTTCTGCTGGCCAACCAGAGTAAGGAAGTTGAAGCAAGAATCAGACATAAAATCCCTGTGACATTTGGCTTGTCAATGTATTACAATATCGGGAAAAGATGGGGAATAGGAACCGGGGTCAATTATACGAAACTTACCTCAGAGCTGCATTCCGGAAGCAATTCCAATTATATAAAAGGCGAACAGAGCGTCCACTATATCGGTATTCCTGTTCAGGTCAATTATAATGTGATTCAGAAAGGAAGATTTACAGGATATGTAACCGGCGGGGTACTTGCGGAAAAAGCAGTAGCAGGAAAGCTTAGGACAAAATATATAGTCAATGATGAAGTGACAGAAACTCAGGACGAGCGCCTGGATGTGAGGCCGATACAATTTTCAGTGAATTCTGCGATAGGTCTTCAGGTGAAAATTATTGATAAAATCGGAATCTATGCTGAGCCTGGAATAGGGTACCATTTCAAAAACGACAGCCAGCTGAATACCATTTACAAAGAAAAACCTTTAAACTTTAATATGAAGTTCGGGATCAGGCTATTACTGGACTGACCGCTATAAAAAAACTAAATCCAACCATTAAATATTTAAATATGAAAACCAAACTGATTTTTTTGGCTTTACTATTCATGACCCTAATGAATGTAAAAGCACAGTGTAATCCCACCATTACAAGCCCGAGACTGGGCGTAAAATTTCCGGATAAGATCGTGTTCTGCAATACCGAAACAGAGACACTTTCTACCCAAACATTCGGAGTTTATCAATGGTACAAACAGGAATGGACATGGCAGACCCCAAACAACAATCCATGGACAGCAATTCCCGGAGCAACTTCACAAACATTGACAATCAATGGAAACGATGATCAGCTCTATTATTTTAAAGTACAGGTTACTGAGGGTGACTGTACCGCAGAAAGCCCGGCAGTGATGGCAGATGGATTTGCCTATGCTCTTCCCGCGATGCTCAGCACTTTTACCCCCGGAACTTACGAGGATCTGGGCGAAGGAGAATATAATGTCTGTGCCGGAGCATCCGTAAGATTTGATGATGTATTTCCTGATCTTTACGGGAATCATGTGTGGTACAGATGTATTCCCAGCAGCCCGCCGCCTTCACCGGGAGATCCTTGTGTGGTGAATGGAGTAACCGGAGATTCCTATACAGCGGTAGATTCCGGATCATTCGGATTCTATGCCTGTACCGAGTATTGCCCGGATCAGTGTGAATTTTTGGGAACAGGAAATTTTGTAAAGCTGAATTTCGGAAACTTTGATTTCTGTACGCTGGCAACAGGCGAAACAAAACGTAAAGAAAACAGCCTGAAAATATACCCGAACCCTACGGCACAGTTCCTTTATATCGGGAAAGATTCCGACAAAACGTATAAGGAGATCACCATTATTGATATGTCCGGAAAAGTGACCCTGCAGAAAAACAGCCATCGTTTTAGTGAACCCATTGACGTAAGTAGCTTGGTTCCTGGAAATTATATTATTCTTTCTAAAGACACAGAAGGAAACACGTACAAGAACAAATTCATAAAAAAGTAAATAGTACACATCCTGAGAGTTAGTTTTTTTTAATCGCTGATAAGCCGGTATAGAGACAGTCTGTACCGGTTTGTCTTTTTATGGATTACAAAATTGTGTAAAATAGACTTAAAGGATATGGGGATAAACATGTATTAATTCTACTTTGATATCCACATTTATTTTTCTTTCGTTAAATAATTATATTGATAATCAGTAATTTATGTGTTTTGTTGGGTTTTTCAGGCAAGGATTTGAATTTGTTGCATTTATATAAATGAGTACTCAAAGTAAATATTTTTTAATCAACAATTAATTCAAATTTAAAATGAAAAAGTTCATAAACTTCAAAGCTTTATCCATGTTATTAATCTTGCTAAGTTTTACTTTTAGTGTAACAAGCTGTAGAGATGATGATGATAAAAAACCAAAACCAAATCCTGATACCCTCAAGGTTGAAGACGTAAATGGAGATTATTCGGGTAAAGTGGTTATATCAAAAGGAACTGTTACCGGTGAAACCAATCTGGTTTTCAGTGCCCAGAAAAATATCATATCCTTTACGGAATTTCCGATAAAAGAAATCATTACAACTGTGATCACCGATCCTGTGAAAGCAAATCAGGCATTAACGGCTATTGGCAAGGTTAAATATGAGCTGAATTATACGTCTGCTTTGAATAAAGAAAAAAAAGAAGTTGAGCTTACTTTTTCTCCAAAGGAATTGACTATTCAGGTTCCCGTAGATGGGGTCAGTAAAAAAGTAGTAGTAACATTTGTCCCAACAAAGAAAGGAGTGTTTACAAAAGGAAAGACGCAAAATCTGAACTTCGAGCTGGAAGCAACAAAAATTACAGTTGAAGGGACGGCAATAAATCCATTCGAAAAAATAAAATACAACTTTCCTATGCTGAAGAAATAGCCGTAACAAAGAATTGTTCAGGTGTGCTTGAGATAGCACACCTTTTTACTCATATTAAATTTGGGATGCGGTAAATGCCTGAAAAAGATAATCCAGAGATAAAACTGTTGACACGTTTGGTTAAAAAGGAACAATCGGCTTGGAAAGAATTCTATAATTCTTATTCAAGAGAGCTTACGTCCATATGCAGAAGATACCTCAAAGGAAATGATGACATTCATGATATCCTTCAAAACAGCTTTATTAAAATGTTTCACCATATAGACACATTTAATTATATGGGAGAAGGCTCTTTAAAAGCATGGATTGTGCGTATTGTGATTAATGAAGTTCTGCAATATATAAGACGTTTTTCAAAGATGGAGTTTTCCGCAATGGAAGAAGAAATAATAGATAAAGAAGATGAAGAAGAGCCGGAGCTGTCAGATATTCCCCTGGAGGAACTTATGACCATGATAAAATTCCTTCCTGATGGATACAGGATTGTTTTTAATCTCTATGTATTTGAAAATAAGTCTCATAAAGAGATTTCGCAATTGCTTGCCATAAGTGAAGGTTCTTCAGCGTCTCAACTGCATAAAGCTAAACGGAAACTTATACATGAAATTAATATATACAAACAATTTAAAAAGGAGGCCCTATGAAAGATAAATGGTTAGCCGACCTGAAAAATAAGTTTGAAGGTCATGAGGATGATCCACCGGATGGCATTTGGATGAGTATTGAAAAAGAACTGTTTTCGGAAGAAGAAAGCAATGTTTTTCCGCTGCTGCCTGCTAACGACATTACAGAAAACCAAGATGATAAAAAGCATAATAAGAATAAGCTACGTCGTATAATAGGTACATTAAGTATCGCAGCTGGAATTGCAGTTTTGGTTTCTGTGGTATTTTTTCGCGAAACGAAAAATGATGCTATTCAAAATCTTACAGAAAGCAGACAACAGAAAATGACTAAAGAGAATTTGCTGTCATCTTCTTCACCAGATAGCATTAATAAAGACTCTGTTGTTTCGAATTTTGAAGTTCATAAAAAGGATTTCAACCTTAAGAGTCAGATAGCTCTTGGAAATGAGTTGTTTCATATCATTAAAGCCAATACAACATACGTGTTGCACAATGAACTTTATGACTATTTAAAAATACAAAGTAAAAGTATCGAATCTGCGAATCGCTATAATCTTCAAAATAGTGAAGACGACAGTTTAAAGACCGGAGTGCTTGCTGCTTTAGGAAAAAACGATAAAAATAACATTGATTCTCTAACCACAGTAACATATTCAGGAGAAAACCTGGCTCAAATTGATATTTATAAGAAAAGGGAAAGATTGAACGCCGATCGAAAGTGGTCTCTAGGTTTTATTTCCGGGCCACCTATATCCAGTTCTTCCCCTTCTTCCCATCAGCTGGAAGGCTATGTAATGATGAACGGAAATCAGCTGGAGATTCCGGCTGGCAGTGAAGAAGAAGCGGAAGAGGGGCCATTAGGGGCCATCTTTGCAGGAAATATGTACGAAAATGTAAAAACAGACATCAGGCATCGGCTTCCTGTAAAGCTTGGATTATCCGTTTTTTATCAGCTGGATGATCATTGGTCTGTCAGTACAGGAATAACGTATGCCAGGCTTTCTTCAGATCTGTTATCAGGGACTGAAGCGAATATGATCAGAGGAGAGCAAACCGTTAAATATGTAGGAGTTCCTGTTCAGATTCATTATAAAATATGGCAGAAAGGAAATACATCTGTGTATGCCGGTGCCGGTGTTCAGGTGGAAAAACCAATCTCGGGAAAAATGAAAACAAATTATATAGTCAATCATGAAGTAGTGGAGAGTTTTTCAGAGAAACTTAACGTAAACTCATTACAAATTTCTTTGAATGCCGGTGGTGGAGTTCAATATAAGGTTTTCAGAAATTTTGGGATCTATTTTGAACCCAGCCTGAGGTATAACTTTAAGGACGGAAGTGAGATTAGGACCCTCTACAGGGAAAAACCACTGAATCTGAACTTAGAATTTGGAGTACGATATTCCATTCAATAAACACAGCCTGTTGAGAACGATTTAATGATGAACAAAAGGAATGGTAAAAAATCAACTGACAGACCTTTGATTGTACCAATCCCGGATCTCATCACTGAGCCGTAAAAATATAGTTAATTAAACCCATATGTAATTAAATGAAGTTAAGTATTTAAGGATTTATTTTTTTTTGAGCCATTTCATTGCTTTTTGAAGTGGCTCTTTTTACCCAATAAAGTTTCTTCCGAACTAAATAAGAGCGTGATGAAAAAAAATAAAAAAATAGAAAACTGTGCAAATAGTCTATATAATGAATTCCCAAAAGCTGAAGTATTCATTAAATACGCTAAAAACATCAACGTTAGTGAAGGAATACTATATGTGGCAGAACAGGAAGATTGCCATTGGTTTTTGGATATTGTGGTTCATAACTGCATCATGGTGAATGAAATTAAGTATCAAAAATGGCAGCTTTTAAAAAATCCGGATGGTGAAATTTTGGTGGTGGTATCAGACAGGAAAGGCAATAGGTTATTAGAGATCAATGTACCCGAAAAAGACTTTTATTTTTCAAGCTTTACGATCTGTAAAATAAGTAATGATCTGCTGATGCCCTGTGAACAATAAATGCGCTGGTTCATAAAGTAGTGCACATCATGAGTTAGTTTTTTGTTAATCGCTGATGAGCCGGTATAGAGGCAGTCTGTACCGGTTTGTCTTTTTGTTGAAATTTTTTATAAAATGTATACAGAAGCTTAAATCTGTTAATTTTAAAGAATAAATTTTGAAAAATTATATTCTCTATTTTTACCAAAAACACAATCATGCTGGTAAAAATTTATGGAAGTGCCATCCATGGAGTGGCGGCACAAACCATTACTATTGAAGTGAATGTAGACACTGGAGGCGTAGGCTATCATCTGGTCGGGCTTCCTGATAATGCCATTAAAGAAAGCAGTTACAGAATCTCCGCTGCCTTAAGAAATGTAGGACACAAAATTCCCGGAAAGAAAATCACCATCAATATGGCTCCCGCCGACCTCAGGAAAGAGGGTTCTGCCTATGACCTCAGCATAGCCATTGGAATCCTGGCCGCTTCAGACCAGATCCTGGCTGAAAATATTCAGGATTACATCATCATGGGCGAGTTGTCATTAGACGGAAGCCTGCAGCCAATCAAAGGAGTGCTTCCTATTGCCATACAGGCCAGAGAAGAGGGTTTTAAAGGAATTATCCTTCCCATGCAGAATACCCGGGAAGCCGCCATTGTAGACAGCCTTGAAGTGTATGGTGCAGAAAATATCAAAGAAGTAATTGATTTCTTTAACGAAGGAAAACCGATCAAAAGAATTGTATTAGACACCAGAAAAGAATTTCAGGAAAAGATCAATGATTTCCCGTTCGATTTTTCAGAAGTTAAAGGACAGGAAACCGCAAAAAGAGCCATGGAAGTGGCAGCGGCTGGAGGGCACAATATCATCCTCATTGGTCCGCCGGGTAGTGGAAAAACCATGCTGGCCAAAAGAGTTCCGGGAATTTTACCGCCTTTAACCCTTAAAGAAGCTTTAGAAACAACCAAAATACATTCTGTAGCCGGTAAAATTGGAACTGAAACATCTCTCATGACTGTTCGTCCTTTTCGCTCACCTCATCACACGATTTCGGATGTGGCGCTGGTAGGCGGCGGAAGTTATCCTCAGCCCGGAGAAATTTCACTGGCACACAACGGAGTTTTGTTTCTGGATGAAATGCCGGAATTTAAAAGAACGGTTTTAGAAGTCATGAGACAGCCGCTTGAAGATCGTGAAGTAACCATTTCAAGAGCTAGATTTACCGTCAACTATCCTGCCAGTTTTATGCTCATAGCATCCATGAATCCCAGTCCCAGTGGTTTTTTTCCCGATGATCCGGGGAATACTTCGTCCGTTTACGAAATGCAGCGGTATATGAATAAACTGTCGGGACCTTTATTAGACAGGATCGATATCCATATTGAAGTACAGAAAGTTGAGTTTGAACAGCTTGCCGAAAAAAGGAAAGGAGAGAAGAGTTCAGATATCCGGGATCGCGTTCTGAAAGCACGCAGTATTCAGAATGAGCGCTATAAAGATTTAAATATCAGCTATAATGCTCAAATAGGACCAAAGGAAATTGAGGCATTCTGCAGCCTGGATGACACCTCACTTCACCTTATCAAAATGGCTATGGAGAAGCTGAACCTTTCCGCCAGAGCTTATGACAGGATCCTGAAAGTAGCAAGAACCGCCGCTGATCTTGAAGGATCTGAACCCATACTTTCCCATCATATTTCAGAAGCCATCCAATACAGAAGCCTGGACCGGGAATTTTGGAATATATAATTGTGAAATTCATGATAATTCTTAAATTTCAATAATTTCATTGGCTTTATAACCTTCGGTGTTTTTTAAGGATTTCATCTGGATGTACTTCAATTTCTACTATGTGATTTTCTTGATTCTGCCGATTAGCTGATGAACATCAGTGTTTTTAATTTAATTCTCTGTTTTGGGAAAGTTTACGCTTATTTAATCTTTTGTGTAAAATATTATGTTAAATTTGATTACCAAATTTTTAAAAATATTGCATTATGAAAGAAAAATCTATTAACGAAATCTGATAAGATAGTAGTTAAATAATATTCCTGAAGAATTAATCATATTCTTTATCGGTTGAATTGTAATAGACTGTTTTTAAACGTGTTTACGGTTCTGCTATGCAGATCATCCCGACCTTTTATTATCAACCAAAACCAAAAACTAATATGCCAAATACATTATCAACACCATCTGGGCAATCCGCCGGTGCGCCGGTTCTTTTATCTTCAGAGGACCGTGAAAAACTTCTCAATGATTTCAATGCCACAAGCTGGGATTATCCTCAAGAAGAAACACTGGTTTCCCTCTTCAGAAAGCAGGTATCCCTTAATCCTGAAAATACTGCTGCTGTCTATAAGAACGAACAAATCTCGTATAGGGAACTGGATCAGAAAAGTAATCAACTTGCCAACGCCCTTCTGGAAAAAGGAATAAAAGAGGGAATGTATGTTCCGGTATGGCTGGATCGCTCATTAGAATGGCTGGTCGCTATTCTTGGAGTCCTTAAAACCGGAGCTGCCTATGTGCCCATAGATCCGGCTTATCCTGCAAAACGGGTAGAATATATTCTTACAGACACCTCTGCAAAAATTATACTTACCGATCAGCTACGGGGGAATCTGCTATTGGCCGGAATAAAGACTGAAGTTTTTTACGTGGATCAGATAGAAAATATTGCTGATTTTTCTTCGGAGCAACCGGATATTTCGCTTCACCAGGATGCATTGGCTTATACGATCTACACCTCCGGTTCTACAGGAAATCCAAAAGGAGTAATGATATCCCATCACAGCATCCAGCATCTTGTCACATGGCACAATCATTATTTTCATGTGGATCATACCTCACACCTTACGCTTGTCGCAGGACTGGCATTTGACATCTCGGTATGGGAAACCTGGTCGGCACTTACGGCCGGTGCTGTGATTTTTATCGCAGATAATGAAGATAGAGTAGAAGCTTCAGAACTGGTGAATTATTACCGTAAAAACCGCATTACCCACGGATTTGTACCATCAGTTCTTGTTCCTTCTGTCGTCGCTGAAACCAGAAATTATACAGATCTGAACCTTAAATACCTTTTTACAGGAGGCGAAAAATTAAAGCCTGTTCTGAAAAGCGAATTGAGTTATGAGCTGATCGATTATTACGGCCCTACGGAATGTACAGTGTATGCAACCTTTAAAAAAGTGAAAGACATCAATGGAGCCTATGTTTCTTCCATCGGGAAACCGGTTGCCAATGCAAAGGCGTATATTTTAGGGGAAAATAATGAACTTCTGCCTGTTGGAGCAGTCGGAGAACTATACATTGGAGGAAATATTCTTGCTAAAGGTTATCTCAATAATGAAGAGCTTACCGCTTCTAAATTCATTGCCAACCCGTTTAGGGAAAACGAAAAACTGTACCGGACCGGAGATCTCGCCCGCTGGAAACCTGAAGGGGATATTGAGTTTTTAGGAAGAATAGACAATCAGGTGAAAATCCGTGGATTCCGGGTGGAACTTGGAGAAATAGAGCGCACTCTTGCCCGTTTGGAAGGGATACAGGAAGCTGCAGTGATCACCAAAGATCATGCGGGTAGCAATAAATATATCGTTGCTTTTATTGTATTTAAATCTGATGTAAAAGCAGATGCGGCCTGGATAAGACAGCAACTGAAAGAAGACTTGCCTGGCTACATGATCCCTGCGCAAATTGTAAGTGTAGATAAAATACCCCTCACAGTCAATGGAAAAACCGACACTCATTTCCTGAAAGAACTGGCAGATAAAGAGGCCAAAGAACTTATTTCTACAGAACCACCTACCAACGAGACCGAGAAAATTATTGCCAATATCTGGGCCGAGGAACTGGAACGTCCAGTGATCAATGTTACAGATAATTTCTTTGATATAGGCGGAAACTCTCTGCTTGTTGCGATTGTTGCTACAGCGTTGAATTCAAGAATTGATACTAAAGTCTATATGCGGGATATTTACCAGTTTCCGGTATTGAAACAGCTCGCAGATGAACTGATCACCAGAGCCAAAGAAGCCCGTGAAGCTATTCCTGTGGAAGATGTTGAGCCGTATGTTGCTCTTCAACAGGATGTCTACCTTGCTCCGGGAACTGTTTTTGCCGATGGTTTTGATCCTAAACAACTGGAACATCCAAAGACGATATTTTTGACTGGAGTAACCGGATTTGTCGGAATTCATCTTTTGCAGGAACTTTTAGATACGACGGATGCCAATATTTACTGTCTGGTAAGAGCTCAGGATGAATTTCATGCCGTGGAGAAAATAAACCGATGTTTTAAACAGTATCATATAGAACGAAAAGAGAATCAGAAACAGAGAATAATTCCAGTCATTGGTGATCTTTCTCTTCCGTTACTGGGCCTTTCTGATGAGGTGTTCAAAAATCTTGCAGGGATGCTTGACCTCATTTATCACTCAGGAAGTTCTGTGAATTTTATTGAACCTTATTCCTATATGAAAGCGCCCAATGTAGAAGGATTAAGAGAGATTATTAAACTGGCCGGAGCCGAAAAGACCAAATGTCTTGCACTGCTGTCTACTATTTCCGTTTACAGCTGGGGACACGTGTTCACTGGTAAAACAGTCATGCTGGAAAGTGATGACATTGCCCAGAATCTGATGTCGGTAAGCAAAGACATTGGCTATGTAAGAAGCAAATGGGTGATGGAAGCAGTCGCTGATCTGGCGGCTAAACAAGGTCTTCCGCTGATCACTTACCGTTTGGGATATGCTATGTGTCACAGCGAAACAGGTGCAAGTGCGCCTTATCAGTGGTGGTCCGGTTTGGTGAAAAACTGTGTAGAATTTAAATCTTATCCATTGCTAACAGAGTTAAGAGAAGGCTTGATCACAGTAGACTATATGACCAAGGCCATGGCACACATCACAAAAAATAAAGAAGCGGTAGGGAAGAAATTTAATCTGATCGCCAGACCGGAAACCAATCTTACTCTGGAAAGTTTCTTTGCGCTGTTGAAGAAATATTATCCGCTGATCCTTGAAGGTCTTCCTTATAAAGAATGGAGAAAACAGTGGGAAGATGACAGTAAAAACCGGTTATACCCTCTGACCAGCCTTTTTAAGGATAATATGCATGAAGGGCTTTCTACCGTAGAGCTGTATCAGAATACATATGTTTGGGATTGCTCAAATGTGATACAGTTCTTGGAAAATTCCGGAATTGAGGAACCTGCATTTGATAAGAAGATGCTTGATGCTTACCTTAACTATTTGGGAATTCCTATCTCATAGTTATCTTATTTATAGTGTAAAATACCAGACAGTCTTGCTGTCTGGTATTTTTATGAATTGAATTAAAAGTCTTTGAGATGGTTAATCGATGGTTACTTTAATCACATTCTGTACTGCAGGAACCGGGAAGATGCTTCCCACTTTAGCAATAGGTTTGCTTTCGCTTTGCGGTGTTCCCCCGAATAAGGACTGTCTGTTTCCTGCGCCGGGATATTGATCCACTCCAGTTCCGGAATCAAAGAGGGTAGTTTTTGAAGTAAGATCACTTTTTGCATTGGCATCAATGCTTTGTTCATTAGCATAAAACCAATCATTGGAGAAACCAAACATAGTAACATAGGCAATTTTGTCTCCGGGAGTGGCTGCAAATTGAGTCATCACCTTACTTCCGGGAGCGACAGGTGCGGTTCCGGCTACATAAACTCCTTTAACATTCGGTAAAGTTTTTAGGCTGTTCTGAAGTTTTGAAACATTTCCAAACTGTGAAATTTCCTTTAAGCCTTTCCCTGCATCCGTCTGTCCCAATTCATACACAGGATTTTTATCACCAGTGTAAACAACGACCAAAGCTGGGGAAAGACCTGTCATAATGCCGGTGTTTGCATTTAGTTTCATCATCATTTTACTGATATTTCCCATCTGGGCTATATCTGTAATTTCAGGATTTGATAAAGCATTTGCGGTGAAAAACGGAGCGCTGTTGAGAAGCTGGGATCCGTTGTAATTTGAAACCGCCCATACGCCCGGTGAAAATGGGGTTTCGTTGGCTGTACCTCCGGAATTGTTGCTGATGGTTAGGGTGAATTCAGAAGAAACGTCGTTGTACGTAAGATTAAGTTTCATCAGTTGAGAAGCGTTCACATTTGGAACCTGGGCAATAGGTTTGCTTTCCATCTGTCCGGAATTATCATTTTTTGTTCCGTTATCCCACAACAGAATCTGTGAAGAAACATCTCCCGTGACTGCATTTCCATTGTCGTCAAAAAGCTTGATCCCAGGCTGCTTTGATGCAAAAAACCAATCTTTAGAGGCGCCATACATTGTTGCCAACATCAGGGCTTGTGTTTTTCCCGCACTGAATGTAATAGAAACTGATTGCCCTGGCAAAATCACCGGACTGCCTGTTCCCTGAAAACTTCCACTTTCCACAAAATCTTTTGGAGTGACCACATTTTCAAAAGTGATGGTTCTCTTGACAGCATTGTTATCCATCATCATATTGTCATTATCATCACAAGAGGTAAGAATAAACGTTGTCAGTATTCCCGCTGCTAACGACGCTGTTTTGAATAGGTTTTTTTTCATAAATAAAATTTTTGTTATTACTATTTGTTACACAAATACTGTCGGGGAGGTCGGTAAATCCTGACAGGGATTTTATTTATTTGTTTTAATGCGTTGGTAATCAGTTGATTTATTTTTTTTTAATATAACACGTCGAGTTCTGTCGCTGCGCGTGGCGATATTTGCATCAGACAAAAAGAGAATATGGCCATATCATTTTTGATCTATCATTCACTTTAATCAAAAAATATTAACAAAATGAAATTTACGAACGATTTTTTTTCACCTACCTCTACGGACCCGGCAGATAATTTGGTGCAGCTGGTAGACAGTTATTCTTTAGAAAATGTAAACTATCAGAAAGTGACTCACTGGTATCACGAAGCTCATCCTGTAGCGATGACAGATGCTTTATGTGATGGTATAATTTATAGAAAAAGAAATGGAGAATACTATGCACTGACAAGTTTTCTGGCGGGGAAACCTATTAATATTGAACTTTTCGGAGCAAAAGGAGATTCTACAACAGATGATACCCAGGCATTTTTAAAAGCTGCAGATTTTGTCAACAGACTTTATGATTTTGTTTCTGTGGATCCTACTGATCCGGACGAAATTTATTCTCTTGAAATGCAATCCGTTACTTTAGTTGGAAACAGCCCTATCGGATATAAAATCACAGATACAGTTTTATTTAAAAAACCTGTCAACTTTATGGTAGATAAAATCTTTTATAGAGGAACAAGTGATAAAACGGTACTGATCTTTCAGAATAGTTTTAAAAATACAATTACCACGAATATTTCAGGAACGCCGGGAACCAATGTTTCTTCAGATAATTATGTAGGGATTCTACTTCAGGGTTCACAGCATTCTAAAATGTATCTGGGTGCTTCTTTCTTTACCAAAGGAATTGTTTGTGATGCCAATAATTCACCCGGCATATTTTCCGGTTTTGCGTGGAATGAGATTCAATTAAAATCAATGCAGTCTAATCTTGATGCATTTGTAATCAGAAATAGTAATGATGGCTGGGCCAATGCGAACCGTGTTATTGGTGGTGAATTTGGATCTTTTACCGGATTTATTGATGTTAGTACCGTTACGCGTAGAAGAACATTTGTTAAATTTGAAAAAGATGCAGCTTCAGAAGGATGTAATTCCTGGCTTTTCCTTAATCAGTCATTCGAATGGGGGCACGATTTAGATCCTTGGGAAACCCTTTGTTTTGATTTTTTAGCAGCTCCATGCTATGGAATTTCTATTTCAGAGCCAAGAATTGAAATTAAAACCGGAGAAAGAATAGGCATTTTCCACAGAGGTTCTGAGTTTAATTTTAATTCAAATCAAGTTCATTACCTTACTTATTTTACGGATCAGAACGGCATTAAATATGTGGGCGAAAAACCTGTTGTTTTATTGGACGAAGACTTAAGTGGTGACTTAAAAACTAATGGTTCAGATAGTCATTTTTATGTAAAGAACCTGGAGTCGTTTAATGAACTTACAGGCTTATTCCCCAATGCTGATTATGATAATCAATTCTGTCAGGTTTTTAAAATCAATGATCACAATACCAACTTATGGGTACAATGGCACCGTTATCCGCAATTTGTTCTTTTTGATGAGAATAGACAGATTATAACGGATATTGCCTTATTGCAGGCTCAGATAAATTTACTTGATTTTAGACCTCAGGATTATGGGGTTGACATTTTTACTCCGAATCCTGCGGTGCGAATAATAAAGATAGGAGACAAAGATGCAGGGGATTATGTGAATAATATGTATTTTATTCCGGAGGCAAAGTATGTAGGAATTATCCAGAGTCCTTTTGAAAATGCAAGATTGAAGGTGATGATCAACAGAGCAGACAGAGGGAAAATTGAGAAGGTGAAATTCCTTCAGATTCCTGAAGAAACTTTTTCAACGGTTAATGATCCTTCGGATTCAAATATGGTTGGATTCAACTTCAATACCGGTGAGAAATTCTACAATTTTAATACTCATAAAACTACAGTTATTAAAGAATCTGGAGTAGGAAGCACACTGTCAGGATATACGGTAGATGCTGTTGTTGGATCAAGAACATTTATCGTAAAGACAGGAGATATGAGTAAACTGTCTCTTGGAACAATATTCTACATTAATACAGCTGGAGGAACTGTTCGTTTTAAAATTGCAGGAAAAGAAGGAAATAAGATAACAGCTAATATTCCGTCTCATGTCACAGCAAACGATGCGGATATTACTTTCCCAATCTGTACTTTTGATACTTACTAAACCAATTCATTTAAAATAAACCAAAGAGTTCAGGAAATCCTGGGCTCTTTTTTATTGGATGATTGTTTTTGGGATTTTGTACGATTTTGTTTCCAAAAAATATAACACGTCGAGTTGTGTCGCTGTGCGTGACGATATTTGCTTCAGATAGAAAGAGAATAACCTCTCTGTCTTACAATTAACCAACAAAAAATATTTTTATGAGTTTTCCATGTATTGTAAAAAACACGATGACAGAGATGAGAAATCTGTCGGCTGCAGAAATAGCAGATCTCCAAAACGGCATTTATAAGGGAGTTTGTCTGTTAGGATATTATGAAACAAGAGATACTCCAGGCCCTGTTATTTATCATTTATCTGCTACATTGGGCACGGATGATGGAGGAAGTATTATCGAAACAGGAGGAATCAAACTGGAACATAATTTCACCCACGATCTGGATGTCAGATACTTTGGGGTAAAAGGAAAAGGAACATACAATGATACGCCGTTTATTTTATCATATTTTAATTATGTTAATGCCAATAATCTGTTTTGGGTTATTCCGGGTGGATTTAAAGTTGTTGTAAAACAACCTTTTGAGATTGAAGCGAGCGGAAGATGTGACGGAAAATTTATTCTTCGGAATGAGAATGGGGAGGTAAATATAACCATTGCCCGAAGATTTAATGGTGAGGCAGTAGATATAAGCACATGGGATACGGTCAAAATGAAACGTGGTAGTTTGGATGTCGGTTTTAGTAATACAGGCGTTGCGAATTTGTATTTTGTTTCTGAAGAGATTTTAATTGACCGTGATGATACTCCTTCTGAAACTAGTTATAAAAAGATAGAGTTTATTAGAAGTGTTGACGGTAAATTGACTACTCCTTTAGTTTGTTCTTACAGACAAGATCCTCAGAACCTTCAGGTACTGAAGGTTAAGAAATACATCTTTGAAGAGCCTATTTCTATAGATAATCTTAGTATTGAAACGGATGGAAATCTAAACGAGGCTAAATATTTATTTGTTAATAGAGATAATGTTACCCTTAACAACCCGCAAATTATTAATAAAATAAATAATATGGGAGTAGTTAATGTAGGAGCTGTAGCTCTTGAAATACAGGAGTGTGCTGACGTTATCATAAATAGTCCTTTCATAAAAGGGTTTAGAAAGGCTGGTGTTGGGTATGGTATTGCAAATTATTACTCAATAGGTGTCATTATTAATGATGGAAATGTAATAGAATGCAGACATGGATATACAGGCAGAAGCAGTGTAGATGTCACCATCAACAGAGGTGTTTGGGAAGACGGGATAGATGATCACTGGACAGATAGATTTACAGCCAATAATACCATTGTAAAAACAGGGAAAGGCGCGGCCGCATTTCAATTTGCAGGCAATGATATTACTCTCAACTCTCCAATAGTCAATGGAAGTGCCAGCATATTCTTTGGGATCAGGTTGGATACGCCCAGCTTAGGGGGAATTGTAAATATAAATAATCCTATTTTTAACACTGAAGATTCTCGTAATCAATCAGCCACAAGAGATATTTATATGTTCTCATATACCAGCCCGGGCGGAAATGTTGGGAATGCAATGCTACAAAAGTACGCGGTAGATCCAAAACTTCCTGAGAGCCTTAATATAATCAACCCAATTATTAATACAGATGCAAATATAGTATATGGCTTTTTTTTAGGTGTTTTGAATAGAAAGTATACTAACATTAAAAACCTGAAAATAACGGATACCATTGTAAATGCAAAGCCTACAACTCAATATACTGCAGTACAGATCATTAAAGATAGTGTTAAGCAACAGGAATATAGTACGAATATAGAAATAAGCGGAAGTCTTAAGACAAATGCACTTGCTACTACCGCTGTATATTTATATTCTATGGATAAGACTGATTATATCCGCCGTGCTAATATATATTTAACCGATTGTTTTGGATATGGAAGAGTGGTGTTTAGTGGAGCGAATCTCGAAACTCTTATTATGGATGGAGGAGATATTAATAGTTTTAATACTGATTATACTTATGCATCATATGCTGACTGCAACATCCAGTTTAAAAATGTAGAATGGAAAGGCGGAAGTATTGACAGGTTGACCCATGCTTTGTTCCAAAACTGTGTTTTTACCGGAGATTATGTATTTCCTTCAGCTGACGACGTATCATTGGTTAACAATGTAAGATATGCTGGTGTTTCAGGATTACCTCCTAATATTATTAATAGTTTAAGAGCCCCATTTGCATAATAAATAATTTAATTCAAAATAAACCCAAAGAGTTCAGAATTTTCTGAGCTCTTTTTATATTCCCTTTTTCCCCTCCAGAATCATTTCTATCATCTTGATCTTTCTTTTCTCCCTTGTTTCCGGCTTTTTAGCTTCTTCGATCCAGCGGATGTATTCTTTCCGGTGCGTATAGCTCATCTTATCAAACAGGGATTTTGCATCAGGATTTTCATTAAAAACAGAAGCAATATCATCAGCGATTTCCACTCTTCTTTCCTCCATATCTTCAATCAGGGAAACAGAAACTTCATCTCCGAAGCTTTTTCCAAGTTGCTTTCGTACTTCTTGTGTAAGTCCTAAAATATGACAGTCGGATTTCATTTTAACAAGGCTTCCGCGGTAGTCTACTTTAAGGTCAAATGTTGCTTTAATCCGCACCTGCCCCTTTTGCTGAACAGTTCCTCTGTAGAAAACGGAAATTCCACAAAAGCGGCGTTCATTTCACCGTTCTGTTGTATGATTGCGTTAAATTCTGTAGGTTTCATAGAGAAAGATTTATAGTTCAAAAATAAAAAAACCGTGAACATACATTCACGGTTTTGTATCTAAAAGCAAAAAAGATTATTTTTTGCTTTTTGTTTTCTTAGGCATTTGAGTAGTTCCTGAATTTTTAGTCTTTGTATCAGGAGGGGTGTTTTCTCCTCTTACAAGCTTTAATTCATCAACCAATCTTCTTGCTCCTGCATATTTGTCGATAGTCCAAAGAACGAAACGTACATCTACATTGATCGTTTTCTGCCACTCCTGTTCAAATACGATATCACCGCTTAATGCTTCGCTGTTTCCATCGAATGCAATACCGATAAGGTTTCCGTCTCCGTCAATTACCGGAGAACCAGAGTTACCCCCTGTAATGTCATTGTTGGAAAGGAAGTTCACAGGCATATATCCTGCAGCATCAGCATACTGTCCGAAATCTTTAAGGTTATAAAGATCGATCACTCTTTGTGGAAGATCGAATTCCTCGTCACCTTTTTTGTATTTTCCTACAAGACCGGTCATATCAGTATAATAGTTATCTGTAACACCGAAGTAGTTTCTGTCTTCTCTGATCGGAAGTTTATCTACCGTTCCGTATGTTAATCTCATGGTAGAGTTAGCATCAGGGTAGAATTTCTTTTCAGGCATCGCTTTCATTAATCCAGCTAAGAAAAGACGGTTGTTTTTGTTGAAGTTATCATCCACTTTAGCATACTTCTCAGTGCTCATTTTTTGGTCAGCAACGATTCCGTTGGCGATTTTCCAAAGTGGATCAGCATCTAATTTTAATGCATCAGGATTCAGTAAAAAGTTTGTAGCAGAAGTCTTATTTGCGAAGATTGAAGAATAAGCTACGTTAGAAAGCGTTTTAGCATCTAATCCTAAAATAGTAGCAGATGCCACTTCCTTGTTCTTTACTCTGGTTTGGTAAAGATTGGCCATAGAAGCAAGCATTTCTCCCTCCAGAGATGGATTGAAGTTTTCGTAAGCTGCTTTAAGTGCCGCTTCGGTCTTAGCTTTCATCGCAAGTCTTCCCTGCATGTCCTGAGCTGCGTAAGCTTTAAGGACAGATCCTACCTGCAAAGCAAGCGTAATATATTTTGCATTTCTTGAGAACTGTGAAGCGTAGTTTCTTTCAACATTTCTTTCAGAAACCTGCTTGTAATAAGCTTCGATATCTTCTAATACACCATCATAAGCAGTATTTCCAGGCATTACAGACCATTTTCTGTACGTATCCTCAATCTTTTGTTTATCAGAGATCGTTCCGTTTTTATCTACCGCATCGATAGTTCCTTGTCTGTTTTTCCAGTAGTTGGCTACAGAAGCATATTGAGACGCATAGTTAAGCTGAGTCGCTTTATCTTTGTCCATATACTTTTTCATAACGTCCATAGCAAGTTTGGAAGCTTCTACCCACGCCGGATAGTCTTTGTTTACCATCTGCTGAATTCCGTAAGAAGTCAGGTAACGGTTGGTTCTTCCAGGGTATCCAAGAATCATAGAGAAATCTCCAGGCTTGATTCCTTTAAGAGAAACCGGAAGGAAGTGCTTAGGCTTCAATGGAACGTTGCTTGGAGCAAATTCTGCAGGGTTTCCTGCTGCATCTCCATATACTCTGAACACGGTGAAGTCAGCTGTATGTCTTGGCCATTCCCAGTTGTCTGTGTCACCTCCGAATTTTCCTAATGATGATGGTGGTGCACCTACCAGTCTGATGTCTTTGTAATCCTGGTAAACGAAATAGTAGAATTCATTTCCGTTGAAGAAATCTCTTACCACTACCGTGTATTTCCCGTTTTCAGAGTTTTCAGTCTGGATGGCTTTAGTTTCAGCATCAATAACTGCTTTTCTCTCTGCTCCGGTCATATTGTTATTTAGCTTAGAATTGATTCTCTGCGTAGCATCATCCATTCTAACTAAAAATCTTACATAAAGATCTTTTGCGTTAAATTCATCCTTCTGCTTCATTGCCCAGAATCCGTTTTTCAGATAATCTTTTTCAGGAGTAGAAGCGGCAGCTACAGCACCGTAACCACAGTGGTGATTGGTGAAAATTAGTCCTTTGTCAGAAACAATTTCCCCAGTACAGAAGCCTCCGAAGCTTACGATAGCATCTTTTAAGCTTGAATTGTTTACCGAATAAATTTCTTCAGGTGTCAAATGCAGTCCTTCTTTTTGCATATCGACCCCGTTAAGTCTTTTGATGAGCATTAACAGCCACATCCCCTCATCCGCTCTCATCTGAGCAAAGCCCAATAAGAAAGTGAACAGTAGAAATAGTCTTTTCATTTTATAAAATAATTTTTGTGTCGCTAATTTACTAATTTTTACGATATTCTGTCCCGGAATGGTATGAAAATGGAAGGATAATGCGCATGAAAAAAATACTCCTATCTTTTTTTGCCGTTTTACTTCTCGGAGTCATTGCCGGTTGTTCTGCTGTCCCTGAAAAGAATCATAGCCTTCAAAGGCAATGGATGCTCGTTTCCTTCGATAAATTTTCTAAGGAAGAACTGATTAAAAATAAGGCTGAAATCAATTTGACAGGTGTCATGGAGAAAGGGAAAATAAAAGGCAGTGCCCATATGGGATGCAACGGTATGTTCTTTACTTCTGAATTTAAAAGCGGAGGAAGCGTGAAAATTTCAGGAGTGGGAAGTACCATGAAAGCATGCCAGAATATGGATCTGGAAAACGTATTTATTCAAAAGTTCGATAAAATGACCCATTATTCCATAGAAGGACATTTTCTGACCTTATCGGATGACAGCGGAAATACTATGAAATTTGTAGCAGCTGATTGGGATTAGTAACAGTATCTTAATTCACTCGAGTATAAAAATATAAAAGTCCGCATAGTGCGGACTTTCTGCTTGAAATCTGGTTGGGTTATCAGTTTTTTGGGATTGTTTTCTTTATTTCTTCCAGAGTTGCCGTATTAGGCAAGCCCTGCACGTTTTTATTTGTGTTGTTAGAAATCGGATGAGATGCCTGTCTGTTGGGAATAGAAGCTTTAATTTCAGCGAGACTTGCTGTATTGGGAAGTAATTTCCCTGAATTATTCGATGGAGAAGTCTGAGCTTTTGTCTCCTGTTTCTTCACTTCAAGTCCCTGTTCCGAAGCCAGAGTCGTTACAGCCTGCTTTTTGGGAGCATTTTCCTGAGCCGTTTTGGCCCATTGAGCTTCCCGTTCTCTGAGCTGTTTCACAACCTGGGCCTGATCTTCAGGTTCGGCAGCTTTCTTATTTTCCTGAGCATAAACACCTATGCTTAATGCTGCAAATGCAATGATATATAGTGATTTCATGATCGTTTATTTAATGTTTACCAGTACTTTAATTTTACCAACCGAGTTTTGGTCATAATCCTGAAGTGCTTTTCCGATTACCTGTCCTATTTTTACCTTTTTAGGATTCGCTTTCATGGCGGTTCCGGACAGGGAAGAGGTCACCAAAAGATCTCCTCTCTTAATTTTTCCACCTTCAAGACATACTTTCGTAGGAATAACCCCAATGACTCCCATTGGAACTTTTCCTATTAATTCAGAATCTATATTTTCTTCCGTTAAAAGAACGCCAGGTTTGGTTGCATAAACTCCCGCAACAAGTGTAGAATAGGGTTTTGATGATTTCTCCACGGTACGGTCAGAATCCGTTGAGATGATTAAAATATCTCCCGGTTCATAGTCTGAAGTAAGACCTTCCACGTCAAATGCTTCCGCAACGTCAGCTCCACTGTTTTGCGTTCCTCCGTTGAAGAATCCCATTCCTGATTTATTAATTCTGGCTACATTAGTCCCTACATTCCTCATAACTAGAATATTTCCGGAGGCTCCTCTGTGATCTATTACAGCAGCAGATCCCGTTCCGTCATTACGAACATCCAGAACAGTTTGTGTATTGGCCGTATTGAAGTTCGTGAAACGTCCCGCTCTACCAGTCCCGAAATTAGGAACCCAGCCATAAATTGCTGATCCTGTTCCATCTACCGTAGCTTCTACACCATCACCAGTATTGGCGGCGTTGGCTGTGATTCCGTTTCCGTTACCTTCTGCTATGGCTATTAATGCGGGTCCGTTTCCAGCCGGGTTGCTGGCATGGAATAATCCGGCAAAACCACCGGTTCCTGAAGAAATCCCGTAGATCCCGGCAGTACCGAAGTTGGCAAACTGTGAATTCACTTCTCCTTTTACAGCAGGAGAGGTACCTGTTACCCGGTCAACCTTAAAGTTTCCGGCAGTACCGTTACCTACAGTGGTCACCGTTATTACATCGCTTGTATTCGCATCATTAAATATATTGAACTTTCCGGCCCGGCCTGTTGCAAAAGTAGGAACCCATGCATACAGGGCATTTCCTGCACCGTCGATATTGGTTTCAACACCGTTTCCGTCTTTGCCGGCATTAGCGGTGATGGCATTTCCGTTACCATCAGTTAAAGAAATTAATGCGGCTCCGTTTCCGGAAGGATTGGAGGCGTAGAATAATCCTGCACGCCCTCCTGTTCCGGATGAAACTCCAAAAACAGCTGCGGCCCCGAAGTTTCCGAAAATGGTATTTACTTCACCTCTTACCGCTGCGCCTACGCTATTGGTATTGTCCACCAGGAAAGAGGCAGCATTACCCTGGGTATTATCCGGAATATTTCCGTTACCGTTCGTTTCCACCTCAAATACATTATTGAGTTCATTGGACGCATTAAAGTTTTCAAAACGTCCCGCACGTCCTTTACTATTGTTTAATCCTACCTGTCCTAAAACCCCGACAGCTGTTCCGGTAGTATTTGTAGAGATAAAACCTCTTACCCCGTAACCTCCACCATCGTTTCTTCCTACTACGGCTCCGGCAATATCACTGGTTGTTCTGCCTACGACAGCTTCACCGGCTCCGTTATTATCTCCGATAATCCCTGCAGAAGTCTGTGCGCTGGTAATTCCGTGTACGGCGAAACCGGTTCCTGTTGAACTTAAAACACCTGTACCGCTTCCTGATGAGGAAACGTTGATGACGGTTCCGTTTCCGAGGGTATTCGCGTTTAGGACATTGTTGTTATTGGCATTGTTGAAAATAGATAAACTGGCTGCAATTCCATTGGTACTGGTTGCAGTAAGACCTGTTCCTGTATTACTATTCGCATAAACTCCTGTTCCTGCACCCGAGGAATTCCCGTAAACTCCGAGGCCGGTGGGAGTGACCCCATAGATGCCCCATCCGCTTCCTGCCTGGCTTCCCCAGATTCCTATTCCTAATCCTCCGGTTCCGTTATTGATCCCTCTTACTGCACTGGAGAATCCTCCCGGTGCGGTACTGTTTACAATTCCGCGTACCGGGGCAATACTGGAAGTCGTTGTATTATTAACCCCTTCCACAGAAGTTCCGTCACCGTCATTGGTGAGGGAGAATAGAGTGGAAGCATTGTTTACGGTATTGGTGTAAGGTATGGCGAAGGTTCCGCCGGTTCCGCCTGCAGATTTGGCATACATGGCATAAGGTACACTTAATAGCTGGCTTGTTCCTGCTATGGTATAGTTCGTACCACCGGCCGGATCGGTCTCAGTTTTTAGATAATAGCTGCCTGAAGGCCAGTTGATGGTAGAAAATGTTCCGGAAAGCACAGTTCCCGTTCCTATTTCCATACTGATAAGTCCATTCGCATTGGTAAGTCCGGTTAATCGTTCCGAATAGACCAGTGTTCCGGCTGGAGAGCCTTGTAACACACTTACTTTAACAGCGATATTTTGATTGACCAGCAGCTGGCCGGATCCGTTTCTCATGATAGCCTGGTAGCTCATTTTTTCCGGAGCCTGGGCATGTCCTATAAAGAGGCCCAGCATGATCCCCAGCGAGAGTAATATTTTTTTCATGGCGTTATTTTTTGATGACTTTAAATGTTTTTAGGTTTTCCCCGCTCTGATTGATCCGGATAATGTATACTGCCGAAGGAAGAGAGGAAAAATCGAGTTCGGATTTTGACTGTGAGATCATAACCTTTTTGATCAGCTTGCCCTGAGCATCGAACAATTGATATTCGGATCCTTTGTAGGGAGCTGAATTAAAATCGATGTACAGATAATCTCTGACAGGATTAGGATAGAGTAAAATGCCTTCTTGCTTTGATACGGTTTCACTGGCAGAGAGTGTAGTGATTTCGTAGGCCTGTTGTACACCTTCCGTCATTTGGGAATTGACTCCCTTGTACAGATAAGTGGTTTGGCCGACACTGTAAGAAACCGAGCCGTTGCTTCCTGATGCATTTGTTCCCGTAGCCAGCACCACAGATTGAGCGTGTAATATACTGACGGCAAAGGAGAACAGGATGAGAAAGAAGCAGTGAATAGATGTTCTTTTCATGTAAATGGTTTTGTGGTTATTAATTGGTTTTCCAAGTTTTCAAATGAAAATTTGTAGACACTAAATTACCACATATCACAACCGGATAAGAGGAAAATAGACTAACGGTAAAAAAAATCGACCAACGGCACTTTGTTGCAAAAATGTTGGTATTCAAGGATTAAGGATCGAGAAAAGAGAGGCTGTCTTTGTAGGTTCTGCCTATAGGAAGCCTAATCTGATGGATCAGTTCTATTTCATGGCTGTTTTTTCCGCGGATGAAATGGCGGGGAACGGCATAGCTGCGGTGTATCCTTACAAAGGAGTCGAAAAAGCTTTTATGGAGCAGATTTCCCAGAGAATCGAGGATGCAGTGTTTCTTATCGTGAGTGACGAGGCGGGTATAATCTTTTAGGGCTTCAAGGTAAAGAATATCGGTAAGTTTGATCTGAGAAACATGACCGCCTTCTTTTATTTTAATACAGTTTTCACCGAGAAGGGCATCGAAGCAGTCACATTTTTCCTTCATTTCAAAAAAACTGAAGACTTTCTGCATGGAGGTGTGGAAGCGTTCCGGTTTAAGAGGTTTGGTGACGAAGTCCAGTACATCAATTTCAAAAGCTTGTGCGGCCAGTTCTGCGTGGGAACTTACAAAGATGCAGGCTGGGATTTTATAAGCCAGTTTCCTGAAATCCAGACCACTCATGCCGGGGAGCCGGGTTTCGCAGATCAGAAGATCTATAGGAAATTCCAGGTAAGGAACAGCCTTTTCCGCCGAATTAAAAGACGCAATAACTTCTATATTGTCATATTGTCTGATGTGATGCTGAAGAACCAGTCTGTCCAGTTCATCATCATCAATGATCATACAGTTAATACGCGTAATCATGATTTGGGTGTTAGTTTTTATAAGATTTATAATTTTTTATGTTTATTAATTATAAATCAGCTTTATAAAGTTATTAATTTTTTACAAAAGAAAGTTATTGTAAACTTAAATTAACATTAAAATATGGGGAATACTAAAAATTGATTTTGTTTTTTTTCCTGAAAATTGGTATCTTGTGAAAATCACAAACATAGACAGAAATTAATGCTAGATAAGAAAGAACATAATTACGAGAAGGCTATTTTGGTAGGGGTTGTCACCCAGAATCAGGATGAAGACAAGCTTACGGAATATATGGATGAATTGGAATTTTTGGCGTTCACAGCAGGTGCAACGGTCCATAAACGATTTACACAAAAATTAACCCAGCCGGATTCCAAAACCTTTATCGGAAGCGGAAAAGCACAGGAAATAAAAGAGTATGTAAAGGAAAACGAGATCGGAACAGTTATTTTTGATGACGAATTATCTCCTTCCCAGCTGAAAAACCTTGAAAGGGAAATAGAAGTAAAAATTCTCGACAGAACCAATCTGATCCTCGATATTTTTGCACAGAGAGCACAGACTTCCTATGCGAGAACTCAGGTAGAACTGGCCCAATATCAATATCTTTTACCACGTCTGACCAGAATGTGGACTCACTTGGAGCGTCAGAAAGGGGGAATCGGGATGAGAGGTCCGGGAGAAACCGAGATTGAAACTGACCGTCGTATCATTCGTGACAGAATTTCCCTGTTAAAGGAAAAACTGAAAACCATCGACAGACAGATGGCCACTCAGCGTAACAACCGCGGAAAAGTGGTGCGTGCTGCTTTGGTGGGCTATACCAACGTAGGAAAATCTACTTTGATGAATGCACTTTCCAAGTCCGATGTTTTTGCAGAGAATAAATTATTTGCAACGCTGGATACTACGGTGAGAAAAGTGGTGATCGGAAATTTACCGTTCCTGCTTACGGATACGGTAGGATTTATCAGAAAACTTCCGACTCAGCTTGTAGAATCTTTCAAATCCACTTTGGATGAGGTTCGCGAGGCGGATCTGCTTATTCACGTGGTGGATATTTCCCATGAAAGCTTTGAAGATCAGGTAGAATCTGTGAATAATATTTTAATGGAGATCAATGCTCATCAGAAACCGATGATCATGGTATTCAATAAAATCGATGATTTCAGCTACGATAAAAAAGATGAGGATGACCTTACGCCGTCCACCAAAAAGAATATTTCTTTAGAGGAATGGACCAAAACATGGATGGGTAAATCTAAATATCCTACGGTTTTCATCTCGGCTCTGACGAAAGAGAATTTCCCGGAAATGAAGAAAATGATCTACGATGAAGTGATGAAGATTCATATCTCAAGATTCCCATACAATGATTTTCTTTTCGAATATTTCGACAACGACGAGGTAGAAGAAAACAACGATTAATGAAATGTCACTTTTTCCTGTTATTCGTTTTATTTTCGGTTTTTGGGTTCAGCCAGAAATCAAAAGTTGATTTGAAAGACATTGAAAAAAGCCTTAAAAAGAAAGATTCTCCCTACAATTACGAGAAACTGATTTTTAAATACAAAGGATACCCAAAATCCCTGGACAGCATTGAAGCCCAGTACCTGTACTACGGCAGAAACTTCAGGGATGATAAAGTTTCGACATCTGATGAGCAGTTCAAAAGCCTTGCAGATGCTTTTAAAGAAAGCAATTTTGACGAATGCATCAAACAGGGAAAAATCCTCTATGATAAAGATCCTACGAACCTGGATGTCCTTCTTGTCCTTCTCAGGGCTTATGATTCAAAGAAAGACGGGAGCAATTTCATTCATCACCTGAACCAGTTCCGTTCACTGACGGAAAGCATAAAAAATTCGGGAGACGGAACTTCTGAAAAAACCGCGTATCTGGTGAATTCCGTAGGAGACGAATACATCCTCCTGAATATCCTGAATATTGGAAAAGAGTATGTGAGAGGATCAAAGCCAACCAAGGAAGGGATGTTTGATATCTGGGAAAAAGACGGACATCAGTTATTTATTAAAATACTTTATTTAGACCTATAAATTAATTAAAAAAGACACTTAGTGGAGTTATATTATTCATTTTCAGCCTTAATAGTATTAGCATCGATTTTTGCCTATCTCAATTACAGATTTCTGAAACTTCCCAGTACCATCGGGATTATGGTGATTGCCATTGTTGTTTCCATTTTTCTGGTGATGTTTGGAGAAGCCGTGCTTCCACGTACTTTCGGGCATCTTAATAATTTAATGAATAGTATTGACTTCACAGAAGTTCTGATGGGTGCTATGCTTAATTTCCTGCTCTTTGCAGGAGGAATCCATATCAATATCAACGATCTTAAGGAGCAGTTCCGGCCGGTCCTTATATTTTCTACAGCAGGAGTGGTTATTTCCACATTTGTGGTAGGATTTGGGATGTTTTATCTGCTGCCGTTTTTAGGAATTCAGCTACCATTTATTTACTGTCTGGTCTTTGGAGCACTTATTTCGCCTACCGATCCGGTTGCAGTTTTAAGTATTCTGAAACAGGCCAATGTATCCAAATCACTGGAGACGAAAGTAGCTGGAGAATCTCTATTTAACGATGGTATGGCCGTAGTGGTATTTACTGTAGTGTTGCAGCTGGCCATTGGAAAAGAAGTGGATCTTGGGGTTGAAAGCATAGGTTTACTCCTGATGAAAGAAGCCGGTGGCGGTATTCTTCTCGGTGTCGTATTGGGTTGGATTACTTCCAGACTGATGCGTGAAGTGGATGATTATATAATTTCCGTTCTGGTAACGCTTTCTGTGGTGATGGGAGGTTATCTTATCGCCAGACAGATGCATATTTCCGGACCGTTGACGATGGTTGCCGCAGGTTTATTTATGGGTAATTTTAATGTCAGATTTAAAATGAAGTCTGTCACGCAGGATTATCTCATCAAATTCTGGGAACTGATAGATGAAATTCTGAATGCCGTTTTATTCCTGTTCATTGGGTTTGAACTATTGATGATCAAAGACTTAAAGCACTTTATGGTTCCGGGTCTGTTGGCCATTGCGGTAGTTCTGATAGCCCGTTTGGTTTCAATCTGGGTACCTACAAGATTCATGTCTTTACGAACGAGATTTAGTCCGCAGACCATTAAAGTTCTGGTTTGGGGAGGAATCCGCGGTGGAGTTTCAATTGCCTTGGCCATGTCTATTCCAAAAAGTGAATACAGCGAAATTATCTTGAGTATCACGTACTGTGTTGTGGTGTTCTCCATTATTGTTCAGGGACTTACCATTGCTAAAGTGGCCAATCCGAAAGCGATTGCAAAAGAAGAGGAAGCGCAGGAGACCGTTGCTTTGGATGACCATGCGTAATGGAAGATTATTTATATTTGTTTAAAATTTAATTAATTCCACCCCACCAGGTTGCATCGTATGGGCAATATCATCAAAGAAATACAGGAAGCTCTGGCCGTCCTTTCCATTCCTGAAAAAGCTGAATTCTTTCCAAGGTTTTTCAAAACAGGAAAAGGAGAATATGGCGAGGGAGATCTGTTTCTGGGCGTAACTGTCCCGGATCAGAGATCTGTAGCCAAAGCATATTATTCCAAAATAGACTTAGAAGACTTAAGTGTTATATTGTCTTCAAAATACCACGAACACAGACTCACCGCGCTTTTTATGCTGATCTCCAAGTTTGAAAAAGCAAAAGATAAAGCTCTAAAAGAAGAAATCATTCAGTTTTATCTGGATCATCTTCCGTATGTTAATAACTGGGATCTGGTAGATTCAAGCTGTTATAAAATCCTGGGACGATACGCCTTTGAAAATGGAAAGGAAGAACTATTGAGAAACCTTTCGGATTCTGAGGAAATGTGGCATAAGAGAATCGCTGTAGTAGGCACAATGCATTACGTGAAAAAAGGATCTTTTGAACTGACGAAAGAATTCGTGACCAAAAATCTGAAACATCCGCATGATCTGATGCATAAAGCCAACGGATGGCTGCTTCGTGAAATGGGCGAGAAAAATGAAGCTGAGCTGATTGCTTTTTTAAACAAACACTATCAGGAAATGCCCAGAACCTGCCTGAGATACGCCATTGAAAAACTTGATGAACAGGTAAGACAGGATTATTTGAAAGGAAGGATTTAAAAAAATGGTTGTTTTCAGTGAAATAACAGAGTCTATAAAGTATTTTCAAACGGAATTAAGTAGTTTTGTGTTTTAAAACTCAATTATGAAAAATTTTCTGAAGCTGTTGGCGCTGCTTCTGCCTTTATTATTGCTGAGCAGCTGTTTTGATATTTTAGATAAAGTGAATGTCAAAGCCGATGGAACCGGGGAATATTCCATCATTCTGAATGCCAGTAAAAGCAAAACAAGGCTGGCTTCCATCTCTAAAATGGAAACGATTAACGGGAAAAAAGTTCCAAAAAAGTCTGAAATTGAGAATAAAATCAATGAAGCAGCTAAAATTTTTAAAGGAACGCCGGGAATCAGCAATGTGAAAACCTCCATGGATTTCGATAATTACGTGATCAAATTAAGCTGTAATTTCAAAAAAATTGAAAATATCAATGCCGGACTGGAGCAGCTGAAAGCTAAAAAGATCCTCGGTAAAATGATTCCTACCCAGATTTACAGCCAGAGCCTTGAGAAAAAATCATTGACCAGAAACAAGGTGAACACCTTCAAAGCAGATTACGACAAGATGGGCAAGGCAGACAGGGAAGTCTTTAATGATGCCAAATACACGTCTATCATGCAGTTTGAAAACACGGTGAAATCTCAAACCAATTCTTCTTACGTACTGGCTCCGAACAAAAAAGCAGTCAAGCTGGAAGCGGATATTTTAGACCTTATTTTTCAAAAGAAACAATTACAAAACACGATATTATTTCAATAAATTCTAACATTCAACCATGAAATCTATAGTACAAAAAACACAAATAATTACTTTCGCTCTTTTTGGTTTTATGCTTGTTTTCGCACAGAAAAGCATGAAACTTCCCATTGATGCCGTATTTTATATGGAAATCAACGGAAAGCAGCTTAATCAGAAAATCAATTGGCAGAAACTTAATCCGCTATTGCATGAACTGAGCAAGAAAGATAAGGACAAAGAAAAGACCTCGTGGAATGACTATTCCAAAACGGGAATTAAATATGATGCCACGCAGTATCATTATGCCAGTTTCAATGACTCCATACAAACCTACACGACTCATTTTATTGTAGACAACAAAGAGAAGTTTCAGGAATTCATCCATTCAACCAAGAAAAAAGGACTGGAAATTTCTAAGAAAAAGAATTATTCTTATGTAGACATAGATGACAATATTTTTGTGGCCTGGAGCAATGACCGTGCTGTTTTGAGTATGGTGAACTATACCAAGCCTTATAAAAATATCTGGGCTGATGCTGAAGTGGATAGTGCTGTAGCCGTTGCAGACAGTGCTGCTGTCGCTGTGGACAGTGTGTATGTAGGAGAACCCGAAAAACCTTTCGATTATAAGGAAGAAATCATCAATCTGAAAGAGGAGATCAAATATTTAAAAGATAACATCAAAGAAAATAATAAAGAGATCACCAGAATTCAGAAAGACATCAAGTACCTGGAAAAGAATCATAAATATCCGAAGGAAAACGTAGATACCCAGCATTCTGAAGGTGAACCGGATGTTTATCCGAAAGAGGAGGAATATACTGAGCCTGCAATAGATTCTGCGTACCAGAAAGAACTGGACTCCATGAATATTGAGAATTTCAAAATAGTAAAGAAAATTGCAGAAGACCGTTTCGACCTGTATTTCAGTTCCAATTTAGAACTTGAAGTTCCAAAGGCGATGCTGAGCTTCAGAGACCCTAACTCGGATGCGTATGTCTACACAGATTACGGAAGAATGATGAATGACGGAATCTACGGGAAAATGATGAAGCGTTTTGAATTCGGACAGTTTTTCAGAAATGCATACGATTCCAACTCGTACTACAACTTATATTTTGATAAAGACAAAGTGAAGCTGGTGAACAACTATCAGCATAAAAATCCGGGGATCCAGAAAACCATTTCGTCTGTTTACAGGGGTAAGAAAAATAAAAAACTGGTGGAACTTATCAATGACAAAAGCATCGGGTACTACGTGATGAATGTGAATGGCGCAAAATCTTTTGATATGATGTATGATCTGCTTCAGGACACCGGAGACGGGGAATACAAAAAGGAAATGGAGCTGATGATGGAAACCATGAAAATTGTTCTGGATGAAGAAGCCATCACCAAAATAGCCCCAGGAAACGGAATCTTTGTTCTGAATGAATTGAAATCTAAAAAAGTAGACTACACAGACTACGAATATGATGAAGATTACAATGAAAAGGAAGTGAAGAAAACCAAAGATGTAGCTGTTCCTAATTTTACGTTTGCTTTTGCCACAGAGAATGAAGGCTACTGGAACCGTGTTTTCAATGTAATGGCTACCAATAAACATTTGTCTAAGAAATTCTCAAGAATTGGGAACTTTTACGCTTTCAAGGATGAAAAAGGAGACGGATATATGGATCATCTGTATATGACGGTAAAAGATGGTATCGTTTATCTGACGAGTGCTACAGAGAATGTCAATCCTCAAAGTCAGTCTGATATTTCTAAGCAGTGGGCCAAAGATTCTTCTAAATATCCATTATCAGGAAGACTGGATATTCAGAGACTGGTAACCGGTTTGGAGAAAGAATTTAAAACCCCTTCCGAAAGAAAGACGTTGGATCTGTTCAGAAAAAATGTGGGTGAAATGTATTTTAAGACTGAAGTAAAAGGAGAAAGCATTGAAACAGAAATGGATTATAAGATTAAAAATTCGTCAGAAAACAGCCTGATGTATTTCTTTGATCTGTTTGATGAGATTTATAAAATTAAAGAAGCAGACAAAAAGCCTCAAATATTATAGATGAATAAAAAGAAACTTATTGTCCCGTTAATTCTTGTACTCGCAATTGCGCTCTATTTTGTGTGTTTTTATAAAGACAAAACATTAAAATTTGTCCCTAAGAATGCAGATGCAGTCGTTTTAATTGATGTGAAAAAATTAACGGGACAGTATATTTCAAGCTTTATCGTCCATCCTTCAAAATGGTCGGGAAGCAAAACAAAGGATAAAAAGGAGATTTCTTTGAAAGATTCAGGGATCAGGATTCCGGATTTTTTACAGATTTTCCACCTTAAAGACACCAAATTTTCAGAATGGTACAGCGTGGTTGAACTCAAAGACCCGCAACAATTCAAAGCTTTTTTAAAGAGCCGTCAGTTTATCAGCAAAGGAAAAGACCTCTTCCGTACGGATCAGGTTTTCATTAAAATACAAGGTGACAACGCATTGATAGGAACATCTGAACAGGCTTTTGAACATATTAATAAGCTGCTTTTTCAGTCTTCAGAAAAAAATACGCTGACAGCAGATCAGTTGATTGATCATGGTGTAGGAAGTATTTCATTCATTTCAGGACAAAAAATTCTGAATTTTTCTATTGAATTAAAGGCAGATGAAATTGAGATATTCAATACATCAGAGACAGGAACTTTAACATCTCTTGTAGCAGGCATTCAGAAGAATAATTACTTTTTAGATGTTGAACTGGATGCTCAAAATGTGAAAAATTACGCCCGATTTTTCGATAAAAACCTCACAGATTCTGCCCAAATCAATTATCTTAAAGCTACTGCCGATATTGAACAGGTAAATGATACCATCATCAGCTATGAATATGATGATAATTTTAATGAAGTCGAGAAAAAGACCTTTCAGAAAATTATTCAGCCCAATTATGTGATGGATCTTCAAAGTCCGGCTCCCGAAAAGAGCTGGAACTATTTTCAGCATAAAAAATGGATTAACGCTCAGGACCAATTCACAGCCATTCCATTTCAGCCCAATCATATCGGAAGAAATGATAGCGGGCTTACTATAAAGTCTACCAGAAAACCGATAACATTATCCCCGAAACTTAAAGAAAACTATATCTTCATCAGAAACAGTCCGTTGCTGCTCTCTTCAGTGAGTACTTTAACGCCTAAGGAAAAGGAAGTGCTTTCTGACTTTGAGTATATATTCTACGGAAATAAAGCACAGAACTATTGGCTGAAGATCAAAGCGAAGAAAGGAAAACTGCCTTTAATTTTAAGATGGTAGAAATTCTTCAGTTTTAAACATAAAAAGTATTCATGAATCCATCTGACATTGCACTGCTGAAAACGGTTACCCATTATTTTCTACATCTGGTTTTTCCGGTTTTCATTGCGCTGGTCTTTTTTCGTAAAAACTGGAAAAAGGCGTACTGCATTATGCTGGCTACTATGCTGGTGGATCTGGACCATCTTTTTGCCAATCCTGTTTTTGATCCGTCAAGAAATAGTATAGGTTTTCATATTTTACATTCCTATTATGCCATTGCGGTGTATTTTTTGCTGCTGTTTTTCAAAGGAAATATCAGAATTATTGCTATTGGTCTTCTGTTTCATATGCTGACGGATTTTCTGGATTTTAACCTGTGGATGCATTAGAAGTAAGGAAGATGGGAGCTATTGTTGGGAATTAATTTTTAAAGGTTCTCACAAAATTTGATTTTGAATAACTTTAAACGCTATGATCGCAAAGTATTTTTAATTAAACTTGGAAAAAATTGTTCGCAAAGGCGTTTTACTCAGCAAAAACAGCAATCAGCCTTTGCTTAACGGAGTGCCTTTGCGACCGAAAAAATAACAGGATCAATAGAGCTTGCGAGCATTGCGTTAAAATATATGAACAGTTTAAAGTAGAATTTAAAAGCATAAAAGTAGTTCGTATTTGTTGTTGATAATTTCAATAACTTCCCTCTTCAAGCTTCTGAGTTCCTGCTTTGCGACATTAAAATATCATTAATATTTTCTTTTGGTATTTCAAATTTGATAGATTTTTTGTATTTTGTAGACACTTTATGAGATTAAAAGAACTTTTACATTATACGTATATTTTCCCTGTTCTGGCGGTGGGGTACTATTTTTCGGGCCTGATGGGCGGTGGAGTTATCAATGACATTATTGCTGGACTTCTGCTCACCGGAAGTGTTTTATCTGCAGTGCATCACGCAGAAGTAGTGGCTCATAAAGTAGGAGAGCCGTTCGGAACCATTATCCTTGCCCTTTGTATCACCATTATTGAAGTCGCGCTTATCATCTCGCTCATGGTGGCCGGTGGAGATCAGGCAATCACGCTGGCCAGAGATACCGTTTTTGCTGCCGTCATGATTATTCTTAACGGAATTCTGGGGATCTGTATCCTCGTAGGAGGTGTGAAATACCACGAACAGTTCTTTGCAAGAACTTCCGCAACCACTTATCTGGTAAGTATTGTTTCTATTCTCGTACTTACCCTTGTTCTTCCTAATTTTACTTCAAGTGTCAACGGACCTTTCTATAACGAAGCTCAACTTATATTTATTTCCATTGCCTGTCTCGTGATCTACGGAGTTTTCCTGATGGTACAGACGGTGCGCCACAGAAGCTACTTTATCGTTCCTGATGAACATCCGGAAGAGCATTATATTCCTTCATTGAACAAAACGTTGATCAGCTTTGGTTTCCTGGTGGTATGTCTTGTCATTGTTGTATTGATGGCGAAAGGACTTTCCGGAACTATTGAAGGGATGGTACAGAGCATAGGCGCTCCAAAATCATTGGTAGGGGTTATTATTGCTGGCGTAGTACTTCTTCCTGAAGGCGTAGCAGCCATCCGTGCGGCAAGAAGCAATCAGATACAGTCCAGTTTAAATCTGGCGTTGGGATCTGCACTGGCGAGTATTGGGCTGACGATTCCTGCAGTGTCTACCGTTTGCATCATGTATGATATTCCTTTGGTATTGGGACTGGATAAAAAAGATATTATCCTGCTTTCTCTATCCGTATTTATTGTGATGCTTTCTTTAAGCCGCGGAAAAACGAATGTCCTGTACGGAACGGTCTTATTAGTGAATCTTGCCGCTTACATCTTTACGGTCATCGTTCCATAATTAGAGGTTAGGAATTAGAGGGTAGAAGTTAGAAAAGTCAGGTTTCCCGCAGTTTCCGTTTTTTTTAATCCAAAATCCAAAATTTTAAAGCCTCCTCGCCAGCTCCATTTTAAAAGCCATCAGTTTAGCGATATTTTCAGACTTATAAATAGCCATGTCGGCATTTTCTCCAACGAAATTTTCTTCAATAGAAGTTCGCCAGAGTTCAAGCCAGCGGTCAAAATGTTTCTGCTCCATGGCCTGGATTTCATTGATCGGGAAATGAACGCCCATAGGATTTCCTTTGTAGCTCATCTGCCCAAACAGAATAGATTCCCAGAATGAATACATTTTAGGAAGGTGTTTGTCCCAGTCTACTTTGGCTACATCAGTAAAGAAAAACCCAATCGTCTCATCTTTAACGACTTTTGCGTAAAATAAATTCACAAGATGTTCAATGTCTTCTCTGGATTCCAATTTTTTCATGGTTCAAATGTACTGCAAAATCAAATTAAAAATTGAATTGACAGCTTGATAAATTTCATGAAAACAATATTTTATCTTTGCAGCGGGAATAGTGAAAAAAGAGATTGAAAAATCATTTTATTCGCTTACTTTTAAAAGATAAATATGATATAAATGGCAAGAGGCTTCGGACAGAAGATCCGTCAGAAAAACACCGAAAACAGTGGTTTTGGAAGCAATGCATCAGGAAGATTCATCAACAAGGACGGACTTCCGAATGTAAAGCGGAGAGGGGTGAATGTATTCAACAGGCTAAGCTGGTATCACACCATGCTGAACCTGTCGACTTTCCGGTTCTTAACCTATCTGGTGGTCGCCTATATTCTGATCAATCTCGTATTCGCAATGATTTATTATCTAATCGGAGTAGAGCATCTTACCGGAATTGATAAAAGTGACCCGCTGAACGAGTTCATCGATGTGTTTTTCTTCAGTTCCCAAACCTTTACTACCGTGGGTTACGGGAGAATTGCGCCTGTAGGATTTACGGCAAGTCTTGTGGCTACGTTTGAAGCTTTTCTGGGATTGCTTACCTTTGCCATTGCAACGGGACTTTTTTACGGAAGATTTTCAAGACCGAGAGCTTATCTGAGATTCTCAGATATTGCTGTAATTGCTCCGTTTAAACATTCACGGGCACTGATGTTCAGGCTGGCTCCTTTTAAAAACAATGCTTTAACGGATGCGGATGTGATTGTTTCTACAGCCATTGAAGTGATCGAGAATGGAGTCCCGAAAAGTAATTTTTACTCTTTAAAGACCCATTTAAGCAAGATCAATACGCTCGCGCTGAACTGGACGGTTGTTCACGAAATCAAGGAAGATTCACCGTTTTACGGCTTTTCTGAGGATGATTTTAAGAATACGGATATTGAGATTATTGTTCAGGTGCGTGCATTTGATGAAGTCTTTTCCAATACAGTGGTTCAAAGGTCTTCCTATGTCTCTGCAGAAATTGTGTACGGAGCTAAATTTACTCCGATGTACTATCCGGATCAGAATGATCTTACCACGATACTGGATCTGGATAAAATTAATGAATATCAAAAAACAGATCTTCCGGCCACGGCTGGAAATAATGAATAAATGAATTTAGACCTCTATAAAAAGCAGGCTTTACAGAAGCAGAAGGAACACAAAAAGTTTCTGGACGGATTGAAAAAGAAACCGCCCAAGAACCTTGATTATACCGTTCAGGAAACCCATGATGAAGTTTTCGATGAAGTAGACTGCCTTCAGTGCGCCAACTGCTGCAAAACGACCGGACCTTTGTACACCGAAAAAGATATCGAGCGTATTTCAAAACATCTGCGCATGAAGCAGGCCGATTTTGAAGCCAAATTTTTAAGAGTAGACGAAGATAACGACAAGGTCCTTCAAAATCTTCCGTGCTTTTTCCTGAATAATGACAATACCTGTTCTATTTATGAAGTAAGGCCGAAAGCCTGCCGCGAATACCCGCATACAGACCGTAAAAAGATCTATCAGATCAATGATTTGATGCTGAAAAATACCGTTATCTGCCCCGCTGCATTTGAATTCGTGGAAAAGATGATGAAGAATATTTCGAAATAAGCCAGAGTTTCTAAAATCTCTTAAATAATAATAAAGTACGTTAAATAAGACTTTTACGCATAATTTAATATAATATGAGTCGTTTAATTTAAACAACCATTTAAAATATTGTATTATGAAAAAGTTAGTTTTAACAGCAGCGTTTACTTTACTCGGCGTAATCGCAGTATCGGCTCAGACCCAGACTCAACAGCAGAAGCCAGCCGAGACCCCTAATAACCAGACCACTCAAACTACTAAACAGCAGACTACGCCGGGCAGTTCTACAGATGCCCAGAAACAAAATACTCCGGCCACTACCACATCAACGGCTACAGTAGATGCAGCATCCACTCCGGCCACAACAGTTGATGCAACGGCCACCGTAAATGCGGAGACTACCGCCGATGCTACGAAACCATCAGAGGTAACAAAAGCAGAAAAAAAAGCTAAGAAAAAAGCAAAGTCATCTAAGTAAATATTGAACAAAGTAGAAAGGAAATCCTGAGGCATCATGTCTCAGGATTTTTTTGTTATCTATTAATTCAAGTCATCAATCAGGATATTATTTACGTATATTTCGGATGTAAATATAGGTCCGGATCATTCGGGCCAAGCTGATTTATTCAATGAAAAGATTAAACCCTTCCCTTAAGCATCATGTACTGATAGGAGTTTTCCTGAGTATGTGGCTTTTCATTTTTGCCTTTTTTATCAGACCATTTGACGACGGAACCATTAGCTTTAAGGTATGGATCATCATCAGTATTGGATTTAGCATCATTGCATTTCTGTGTTATGGGATTATTGCTTTGCTGCAGAAAAAGGTTTACACAAAACTGGCAAAATGGAACATAGGATTTGAATTAATAAGTATTGTTTTTTTTCAATTTCTTTTTTGGATAGGCACGTATTGTTTTTATAAAAGCCCTGTTTTGAATGGAGGATATGGTTTTGTTAAGTTTTTAGAGACCATCATTCTTAAATCAGCTTTGATTTCAACGCCCATCATAGTTTTAGCAAGGATCTTTGTTGTTTCATTAATTCCTGCAGAGGATGACACCATCATTATCAGGGGAGACAATAAACTCGATATTTTAAAAATTAAAAAAGATGAGCTGATCTGTGTTTCCAATGCTCAGAATTATGTTGAGATTTTCTTTGTAGATGGAAATGAAGTAAAGGTAAAACTCATTCGCAGCACGCTTAAAAAGATTCAGAATGATTTTGATTTTTTGGTTCAGATTCATCGTTCACACCTTATCAATCCGTCTCATTTTAAAGCCTGGAAAAATGCGGATACCATTTCTCTTACTCAAATTGAACTTCCTGTTTCTAAAAATTACAGAGAACATTTGTTGTCCTTATAATTTCCGTACCTAAAACCGCGTATTTCATCCCTAATCCCTCATGTCACCTTGTTGAACGGTGTTTTTGTTTTTATTTTGCCTTTCAGATAAGAATAAATATTGTATGAAAAAGTTTTGGATCAGGAGAGTTTTATGGTCATTTGTAATAGGGTTGTGTATGGCTATCTGTGGTTTTTTGTGGGCAGATCATGAACTCAATAAAGTCCTGGGTAAATCTACCCGGGTTATTGACTTTTCTTCATTAATTAAACCATCACCCATAGTTCAGATAAGAAATGTCAATGTCCTTTCAGAAGACTGCACTCATTTTATTACCAATCAGAATGTCCTTATTAAAGATGGACTCATTCTTCAGCTAGATGTCAATCAACCGGTGAATAAGGGAGCTGCCATCATTGACGGTACAGGAAAGTATCTTATTCCGGGTCTTGTAGACAGCCATGTTCATGTAAAAGAAAGTAAAAATGATTTGTTTTTATATCTGACTAATGGGGTTACCTACATTAGAGAAATGGCCGGACAGCCGTTGACTTTAGAATGGCGGAGATCAATACGGAAAAACGGTTTGGGGCCGAGAATGTTTATTGCTTCGCCACCCATATTTAGTGAGACCGGGCTGGCGGGTTATTATTATAGTTGGACAAGGCATTCCATCAATTATTCCAATAAAAAAGATGCGGACAAAGCCATAAAGAAAATAAAAGGGCAGGGCTATGATGCCATCAAAATGTACGGTTTTGTCAATCCGGAAATGTTTAAGACAACAATACAGATGGCTAAAGAAAATAAGATACCGGTTATAGGGCACATTCCGTTGGTTGATTTAGAAAACTTTTATCCCTCAGGTCAGAAGGAAGTCGCTCATATTGAAGAGATAACCGTTAAAACAATTGATGAATTCGGAAAATCAATTTCTAAAAATCCCCAAGAATATCTACGTTTTCTAAAAGTACGGTCGCACCAGATCGCAAAAAAGCTAGAAAAAAATAAGGTAAGTGTTACTTCAACCGTTTGGTTATGCGAAAGCTTTTTAAACCAGCGATTTAACTTAAAATCTAAACTTAAAGAAATAGAGCTGAGCTATGTCAATCCCAAAATCATTGAAGGCACTCTATTGTACAAAATGGGCTGGTTACCCGGTAAAAACGGGTATGAATATGATGGAAAAGATACACCTGAAGCAAAAAAAATGTCACTGACATTCTGGAAGACCTATGTGGAAGCGATTCATATCATGACCAAAGCATTGGTAGATCACCATGTTCCTGTTATGGCCGGAACGGATGCTAATGTTGCCACGGTTGTTCCAGGATTTTCTCTTCATGATGAATTGGAATCTTTATCTCAATCCGGGATGACCAATGCTCAGGCTATTTATTCTGCTACGGTGGAGCCCGGTGAATGGATGAAAAGCAAGACCGGGAAGATAAAAGCAGGCTACTATTCAGATATGGTGCTGCTTACTAAAAATCCATTGGAAGATATTAGGAATACAAAAACTATTGATTATGTGTTTTTTAACAATCATGTCATAAGCAAAACTCAAATTAAAATGATCTTGAAAAGCATTGAGAATGCCAATAATGAAAACAGGAACATAGAAATTGGTGGATACCTGAAGTGAAGATACGAATGAGTCTCAAAAATTGTGGAGTACAATAAATACAATCAAACTAACTTATAATAGTCTGTTTAAAATTGATTTTATTTAACGCAAAGTTTTATCTTGTTAATGTTCAGTTTTGAGGAGAACAAAGAGTGTGACTTCGTCACTGATGAAGCTATCAATATAAAACATCTGCTTAATAGAATCAATGAAATTGATTTCGCCTTTGCTTCCCTTTATCAATAAGATAATCAATGTCTTTGCTTTAAAAAAAAGCTTATTTGCTCCCCAAGTTTTGAGACTGAGTTGAAGATAACGGTTAATTTTTTTACATCTGATACAATAAAAAAAGCGCTGTAACATGTACAGCGCTTTCTCCTTTCACTTTTTACTTTTTTCCCATTATCCCGGGAACAGGCTGTATCAAAAAAGGCTGGGAATCTACCCAACCTTTGTTTATTTTTATACCACTCCCTGAGCCAGCATTGCTTCCGCTACTTTCACGAAGCCGGCAATGTTTGCCCCTTTCACGTAGTTTACGTAGCCATCTTCATCTTTTCCGTAGTCTCTGCAAGCCTTATGGATTCCGATCATGATCTCTTTCAATCTTGCGTCAACTTCCTCAGAAGTCCAGTTAAGACGGATAGAGTTCTGCGTCATCTCAAGACCTGAAGTGGCAACACCTCCAGCATTGGAAGCTTTACCAGGTGAGAATAAGATTTTATTGTCTAAGAAATAGTTGATTGCATCTAAAGTAGAAGGCATGTTAGCCGCCTCAGTCACGCAAAGACATCCGTTTCCTACCAAAACTTTAGCATCTTCAAGATCCAGTTCGTTTTGTGTTGCAGATGGGAATGCTACGTCACATTTCACTTCCCAAGGACGTTTTCCGGCGTGGAATTCAGCAGAAGGATATTTTTTAGCGTAGTCTTCAGCTCTGTTGTTTCCTGAAGATCTCAATTCTAATAAATAATCGATTTTATCTCCGCTGATACCGTCTTTATCGTAGATATAACCATCCGGTCCTGAGATTGTCACTACTTTAGCACCAAGCTCAGTTGCCTTCTTGATTACTCCCCAGGCTACGTTTCCGAAACCTGATACACTTACAATTTTATCCTTGAATGTTTCGTTGATCGTCTTAAGCATCTGCTCTGCGAAGTACACTACACCGTATCCTGTAGCTTCAGGACGGATCAGTGAACCTCCGTAAGCAAGACCTTTTCCTGTAAGTACTCCGGTAAATTCGTTTCTTACTTTTTTGTATTGTCCGAAAAGATATCCGATCTCTCTTGCTCCTACACCGATGTCTCCTGCAGGTACGTCTGTTTCAGGACCGATATGCTTGCATAATTCAGTCATGAATGCCTGGCAGAAACGCATTACTTCCATGTCAGATTTTCCTTGCGGATCGAAATCTGAACCTCCTTTACCTCCGCCCATAGGAAGAGTAGTCAATGAGTTTTTAAATACCTGCTCGAAAGCTAAGAATTTAAGAACTGAAAGGTTTACAGTAGGATGGAAACGAATTCCTCCTTTGTATGGTCCGATCGCAGAGTTCATTTGGATTCTGAAACCTCTGTTTACCTGGATCTCTCCTTTATCATCAACCCATGGAACTCTGAAAATTATAACTCTTTCAGGTTCAGCCATTCTTTCTAGAAGCTTCATTCCTGTGTATTCCTTTTTGGTCATAATAAACGGAATTACAGTCACAGCTACTTCTTTTACGGCTTGTAAAAATTCTGGTTCATTAGGATTTTTTGCTTCAATCTTGGCAATAAACTCCTGGATTTTCTGGTCAATATTATATTGTTCCATATATTAGGGTTGAATATTATTGTCAACAAATTTAATTTTTTTTTCAAGATTCACAATACTCTATTTCAACATTGTTAAAAATTAAATAATAATGTTCCGAAATATTATTAAATTGATAATTAATGATCAAATTTTGTTGAAAATTAAAAGTTACGTCTCAAATAATGCAATATTAAGAAATCGTTAATTCTCAAATTGCAGTAAATTGCCTCCCGGAAAATGATTTTACTTTCCCCAAAAGCTCCAATTCTAAAATTATAGGAAGAATTTTGTAAGACGCCATTGAAAGTATCTGCGCCAGATCGTCCAGAGATACCTGCGGACGGGCTTTGATCGACTGATAAACCGCTTCCTGACTTTCAGTAAGTTGTATATTTAATTCACTATACGGGAACAGTTCTGCTGTTTTCTCTTTAGCAGGGTTGAATCCCAGTGAATTCAGGAGGTCTTTTATCGTTGAAATAGATGATGCTTTATTCTGGAAAATCAGCTGATTACATCCTTGGCTGTATGGGTCTGTGATCTTTCCCGGCAGGGCAAAAACTTCCCGGTTATAGTCGTTGGCAAATGATGCGGTACTTACAGATCCTCCTCCAAATCCAGTCTCCACGACGATGGTTGAGGGAGAAAGTCCGGCGATAATTCTGTTTCTCTGAATAAAATTTTCACGGTCAGGTTTTCTGGAAGAATTGAATTCGGTGATTAATGCCCCGTTTTCTTCTAAAATTTTTTCAGACAGTTTTTTATTTTTGGAAGGGTACAGGGTGTGAAATCCATGGGCAAGAACAGCAATGGTGGGAACTTTATGTTGTATGGACTGTTCATGAACTTCTTTATCAACTCCAAGTGCTAATCCGCTGACAGATATGTATTTGTAGGCCTTTGTTGCCTCGAAGAAGTCGCTAATGAACTGCTTACCGTAAGAAGTCATATTCCGGGTTCCGACAATGCTTATTTTCTGTAATAGCTCCTCAAAGCTTCCTTTCTGATAAAGAATTGCCGGTGCATCATCACATTCGTTGAGCAAATAAGGAAGTTCATTAAGGTGTCTCAATCTGATCGTAATCTGGTTCTTTTCACAGAATTTTATTTCCTTTTCTGCAAATTTCAGATACTCTTCCTTTCCAATGTCGGCTACGGTTTTTCTTCCAACGCCGTCGGCTTTGCTGTGCTCTTTTTTTGCTCTTTTCCAGACCTCTTCAGCACTGCCGAAGGTTCGTACAAGTTTATGGAAATTGATGTCGCCAATCAGGCTGCATTCGCGCAGAGCGATTGCATAAAGGTATTCTTCAGAGATCATTATGTGTTTTTCCCCAAATGTAATAAAATAACCTGAGTTGGAGTTACGGAGTACGGGTTTGAGAGTTGGGTTGCCGGTTCTAACCGCGAAACGCGCATCCCGGGATCTATCAGTTGTTTTAACGCTGGCAGTAACTTCCAGCCTCCCTCTTCCAGCTTCCAACTATTTTATTTCCTTCTCAACTCCTCCAGATGATCCCAGATGTCATCTCTCTTTTTATAAGGGAGTTCCAGGAAGTCATCAGGATGATTTTCCTTGTATTCCTGCCACAGTTTATCGTCTTTTTCGCTGTAGTAATTTGGAAATTCCCAGATATACTTTTTTTTTCTTTCGCCCACATTTTTAAAGGCGAAAGCAATAATACTTCCCACCACAGCTCCCGAAAGGTGGGCCTGCCATGAGATTTTACTCGGTTCCTGAAGATTATAGAAAAGTTCTTCCGGAAACATTCCCCAGATCAAACTGCCATAATACAGAACCACAAGGAGCGAAATGGTGAGCAGCTTCATATTCCATTTGAAAACGCCGCTGAAAAATAAGAAGAAGGCCAGAACATAGACTACGCCACTTGCGCCAATCGTACATGTGTACATATAATCTCCGGTCAGAATATCTATGGGTGGCAGCATCCAGACCAGAAGACCAGTTGCGAGCCATCCGATGATAAACACTTTATTGGCGACTAAGGGATAGAATTGGTACAAAAGAAAAAGGAGGATCGCTACCGGAATAGAGTTCCCCATAATATGATCAATATTTCCATGCAAAAGAGGAGCTGTGATGATTCCCAGCAAGCCTTCCGGCAATAGAGGTATGATGGCCCCAAAACAGCTTTGGAAAAAGCCCTGCATCTGCAGAAAGTAGCCGAACCACATAGCCGAAAGCATCAGCAATGGGGTGATAACAGCCCTTTTGGAAATTATATTTTTAAACATGTGGAGGGTACGTCAAATCAAAAGCCAATGATAAATTTCGGAAAATTTGGCGATGTATCGTACAGGGGCTTTATTATTTTAAGACAAAAGGTTTCAATTTTAACATATGAAGCTTAATATTTTGACATTGAATGTATTAAACTGGCCTGTTTTTGGTTGCTTGAACACCTTTTAGTCTGTTCCAGGGCTTTTTATGAGCCAGGATTTGCTTTAAAAAAAAATATATTAATATTTTTGTAATGAAAATCATGTAAAATAATGAAGAAGTTTTTATTGATTCTTTCCTTTTCTATAGGGATTTATGCAAGTGCACAAGAAGAATTGAAAAGAGATTCAGTAGTCGTAGATACGGTAAAATACTGGTCGGTATTGGGAAAACATACTTTAATGATCAATCAGGCCGCCTTTTCAAACTGGGTAGGTGGAGGAGCCAACAACGTAGGATGGCTTGCCGGAGTGAATTACAATCTTACTTACGAAAAAGACAATGACCTCTGGGAAAACATTATTGTTCTGGATTACGGGCAGAACGACACCAAAGGTCTTGGTATAAGGAAGACGCAGGATGTTATTAATGTTTCTACCAATTACGGGCGTAAATTTTCCAAAAGCTGGTATTTCTCATTAGGAGCAGGTATACAGTCGCAGTTTGCAGCCGGATATGAGGATGGAAATAATCCTGCGGCCAAAAAAATCTCTAATTTCATGGCTCCCGGGTACCTCAACCTCGGTATGGGTATCACCTACAGGCCCAATGATAATCTGACGGTTACACTGCGTCCTACCAACGGCAGATGGACCTTTGTCTTAGATAAGGATCTTCAGTTTGCAGGAAGCTACGGTCTTAAAAATGATGGTGATACTTCATTATTACAGTTCGGTTTTCTGGGAACAGCGCAATACAAAGTGAAATTGATGGAGAATGTCCACATTACGAATACAGCTTCTGTGTTTTCAAATTATCTGGATCGTCCTGACAGATTAGTTCTTGCTTATGGGGCTTTGATCAACTTTAAAGTAAACAAATTTATTTCATCCAATATTACGGTGGATCTTTTGTATGATCATAACCAGATCCAGAAAACACAGCTGAAACAGACGCTTGGGATAGGATTTGCCTATACGCTGAATAATGGAGTGAAACGCTCTGACCGTAAAGACAGCCAGTGGTGGATTAAAAAATAAAGACTCAATTTGAATAGCAATATAAAATCACTTCAACCCGAGGTGATTTTTAATTTCAGGTAGTTTGAATAAATATTTTAAATAGCATGGTCTTATTTTGCGGTTTTTATTCTTTTGTTTTAGTGAATTAAGTGACTGTTTAATGCATTAAATAATAATTAACATATTTCATAAATGAGTGATTAGTTTTTTACCAAAAAATATATGTATATTTTTGTAACGAAAAATCCTTACTTATGAAAAAACTTTTATTAGCCCTTTCCATTTCTATGGGAATAAGCACAATAGCTCAGGAGGTCAAAACTGATGCCGCCACCACAGATACAGTAAAAGCGTGGTCTATTCAGGGACAGAATACATTAATGCTCAATCAGGCTGCGTTCTCGAACTGGGTCGGTGGGGGAGCCAATAATGTAGGATGGCTTGCCGGAGTGAATTATAATCTTACCTATGAAAAAGGGAAAGACCTTTGGGAAAACATAATTATTCTTGGTTATGGACAGAATAATACAAAAGGTATCGGAACCAGAAAAACACAGGATGTAATCAACATTTCTACCAACTACGGGCGTGAATTTGCCAAGAACTGGTATCTTTCCGGAGGAATAGGTCTTCAGACACAGTTTGCGGGAGGTTATGAGGATGGCAATAATCCTGATGCCAAAAAGATTTCCAATTTTATGGCTCCGGGATATCTGAATGTAGGTGTGGGTGTTACCTACCGTCCTAATGAAAATTTCACAGTGACATTGCGCCCTGCCAATGCCAGAGTGACTTTTGTATTGGATGAAGATCTTCAGACAGCAGGAACTTACGGCCTTAAAAACAATGGTGATTCTTCTCTGTTCCAGTTCGGTTTCCTTGGAACGGCTATATACAAAGTCAAGATCATGGATAATATCAACCTGACGAATACGGCTTCCGTATTTTCAAACTACCTTGATAAGCCGGGCCACCTGGTGCTTGGATACAGCGGAATTCTTAATATGAAGATCAATAAGTTTATCTCAACAAATATTACACTGGATCTGATGTATGACCACAACCAGATTCAGAAAACACAGCTTAAACAGACTCTGGGAGTAGGATTCGCTTATAATATCGATAACGGTAAAAAACGTTCTGATAAGAAAGAGAATCAGTCCTGGCTGAAATAATTAGAAGGCAGGAGGATAGAAGAGGGGGCTGGAAGTTACTACTAGGTCGACAGTTATTATAATGGAGTTATCTCTTTAAAAGAACAGAAAGCTTAGATTCGACTTCAATAACCTCCATTTTCAAGCTTCAAACTTTCATCTTACCAATAAAAAAGCACTTCAAAGAGAAGTGCTTTTTTGGGTATCAATTTATATTAGTCTTAAAATTCTAAATCCACCTGTAGCTTTTCAGCTAAAAGTTTCGAAATTTTTTCTTTAAGCGGTTCAATATCGATGTTCTGCATCGCATCATTAGCAAAAGCATATAAAAGCAAAGCCTGCGCTTCTTTTTTAGAAATACCTCTTGCTCTTAAATAAAACAGCGCATCTTCATTCAGCTGCCCCACAGTACATCCGTGAGAACATTTTACATCATCAGCAAAGATCTCCAACTGAGGTTTGGTATCAATGGAAGCCCCTTCGCTCAGTAATACATTATTGTTCTGCTGGTAAGCATTGGTTTTCTGGGCAATTCTATCTACGAAAACCTTCCCGTTGAAAACACCGTGAGCATTCCCATCGAAAATACCTTTGTAGTTCTGGTAGCTTTCACAGTTCGGGAAATTGTGGTGAACCGCCGTGTGGTGATCTACCAGCTGATCTTTCCCAATAATTGTGATTCCATTCATAAACGAATTGATATTGCTTCCGTTATGAATGAAGTCCAGGTTGTTTCTTATCAGTTTTCCTCCGAAAGAGAAGGTATTTACAGTTGTTAAACTGTCTTTTTCCTGCCTTGCGAAAGTACTGTCGATAAGATATGACGTATTGTTGTCGTTCTGAAGTTTATGCCAGTCTGCTTTTGCATTCGGATAAGTAAAGATCTCCGTTACAGAATTCGTCAGCACATACGTACTGTCGAAATTGTGGTGACTTTCTATAACCTCTACTTTAGCGCCTTCTTCTACAATCAGTAAGTTTCTTGTATTGTAGAATGTGTTTTCTTCCTGATTCTGAGAAATATAAAAAACGTGAATCGGTTTTTCGATCACTACATTTTTAGGAACTTTCAAAAAGAAACCATACTTGCAGTAAGCAAGGTTCAAGTTTGTGAAAGCAGTATCTTTAGAAGTAATGGTATTAAAATACTTATCAAATACTTCTTTATGTTTCTCATCATTCAACGCATAGTTGAATGAAAGAAACTCTACGTTTTCAATAGAAACTTTCGAAAGCTCTTTATGAAGTTTACCATTCACAAAAACGATCCAGTCAAAATTTTCTTCACCTAAATGCAGCTGATCCAGCTGTTCTTTGGTGATATTGTGACTTTCTTTCGGGAAAAAATTATAGTTTTTCTCCGTGATTTCTTTGATGCTGGTATATTTATATTCTTCGTCTTTTTTTGTCGGAAAACCTAAGTTTTCGAAATTCTGAAGAGCAGTTTTTCTTTCTTCATCCAGAAATCTGTGACGAAGGCTCTCCAAAAATTCACCGTGATTGTCAATAATCTGATCGTATAAAGCCATTACTGATATTTCGGCCATCACACCTTATTTTATATATTTAAAAATAATATTATTTACTGCGGGTTTTCCGCATCTTCAGAAAGGATTGATAAAATCCCTGCTGAAAAGAGTTTTCTTCTTAGTTAAGAAGCCAGTCGTACCCTTTTGCTTCCAGTTCTAAAGCAAGAGATTTATCACCTGTTTTGATGATTTTTCCATTAGCAAGAACGTGAACGAAGTCAGGCTGGATATAGTTAAGCAATCTCTGATAGTGAGTAATCAGAAGGACTGCATTCCCTTCGTTTTTAAAATGGTTCACACCGTCTGCAACAATTCTTAAGGCATCGATATCAAGACCTGAATCTGTTTCATCAAGAATAGCCAGTTTCGGATTAAGCATCATCATCTGGAAGATCTCGTTTCTTTTCTTTTCACCTCCAGAGAATCCTTCGTTCAGTGATCTTGAAAGGAAGTCTTTTTTTATACCTAATTGCTCAGACTTTTCACGGATAAGGGCAAGCATTTCTTTTGCCGGCATTTCCTCAAGTCCGTTTGCTTTTCTTGTTTCGTTTAAAGCAGCTTTAATAAAGTTGGTTACAGAAACTCCCGGAATTTCCACCGGATACTGGAAAGAAAGGAAGATTCCTTTGTGTGCTCTTTCTTCAGGAGCATCTTCACTGATGTTTTCTCCCTGGAATAGAATTTCTCCGTCCGTTACTTCATAATCTTCTTTTCCTGCAATTACAGAAGAAAGAGTAGATTTTCCAGCTCCGTTCGGTCCCATGATAGCATGAACTTCGCCCGGCTTTATTTCAAGATTAATACCTTTTAAAATTTCTGCGCCGTCTTCAATTTTGGCGTGCAAGTTTTTGATTTCTAACATAGTTTTAATATGATAATTTGGCCATCAGATAATTTTACAATTTATTGACTGCCGCCTTTTTCGATGTTATATGATTTATTTTTGCTGGTTTGAATAACAAACCCCTTTTCCTAAATATATTCCTGATAATTTACCTTCGAATTAAGAGCTCTCCACAACTCTTCGTTTTCAGGTTTTCAAATTACCACAATTTTAAATTATCCTACAGAACCCTCAAGAGAGATCTCCAATAATTTTTGTGCTTCAATGGCAAATTCCATTGGAAGTTTATTCAATACTTCTTTACTGAAACCGTTTACGATCAAAGCAATTGCTTTTTCCGTATTGATCCCTCTCTGGTTACAGTAGAAGATCTGGTCTTCTCCGATTTTTGAAGTCGTAGCTTCATGCTCAAGCTGGGCAGTAGGATCTTTGATTTCAATGTATGGGAAGGTATGTGCACCACAGTCATTACCCATCAACAGAGAGTCACACTGTGAAAAGTTTCTTGCTCCTTTTGCAGAAGGCATTACTTTCACCTGACCTCTGTATGAATTCTGAGATTTCCCTGCAGAGATACCTTTTGAAATGATCGTTGATCTCGTATTCTTTCCGATGTGGATCATTTTTGTCCCTGTATCTGCATACTGGTGATTGTTGGTCACTGCGATAGAGTAGAACTCTCCGATAGATCCGTCACCTTTCAAGATACAAGAAGGGTATTTCCATGTTACTGCAGAACCTGTTTCCACCTGTGTCCATGAGATTTTTGCTTTCTTTTCACATAATCCTCTTTTGGTTACAAAATTGAAAACACCTCCTTTTCCTTCTTCATTTCCCGGATACCAGTTCTGAACGGTTGAGTATTTAATCTCAGCGTTGTCCATGGCAATCAGTTCTACTACGGCTGCGTGAAGCTGATTTTCATCTCTTGAAGGGGCTGTACATCCCTCAAGATAAGAAACATAACTTCCTTCATCTGCGATTACAAGTGTTCTTTCAAACTGTCCTGTTCCAGCCTGATTGATACGGAAGTAAGTGGAAAGTTCCATCGGGCATCGTACGCCTTTTGGAATATAGCAGAAACTTCCGTCAGAAAATACCGCGGAATTTAATGCTGAATAAAAATTATCTCCTCTCGGAACTACTTTTCCAAGATATTTTCTTACCAAATCAGGATGGTTTTTAATAGCCTCCGAAATAGAACAGAAAATAATTCCTTTCTCCATCAGGGTATCCTGGAAAGTTGTTTTCACAGAAACTGAATCTATTACGATGTCTACAGCGACTCCTGAAAGTCTTTTCTGTTCTTCGATATTGATCCCAAGTTTCGCGAAAGTCTTTAATAATTCAGGGTCTACCTCATCAAGGCTTTCCAGTTCCGGTTTTGATTTTGGCGCAGCATAGTAACGGATTGCTTGAAAATCAGGCTTTTCATATTTAATGTTGGCCCACGTAGGTTCTGTCATTTTCAGCCAGATCCTGAAAGATTCCAAACGCCATTCTGTCATCCATTCCGGCTCCTCTTTTTTAGCAGAGATCGCACGAACGATATCTTCATTTAAACCGATTGGAAACTCTTCATAATCCAGTTTCGTTTCCCACCCGAATTCATATTTTTTATTTTCTAGATCGACTCTTAAATCGTCTTCAGTATATTTACTCATTGTTTTTTTTGATTTCAGATATCAGACTTCAGATCTCAGAAACAGATCTGACATCCACTATCTAATGTCTTTTCTATAAAGAAAAACTCTCTCCACAACCACACGTTCTGGATGCATTAGGATTGTTGAAAACAAACCCCTTTCCGTTTAATCCTCCTGAATATTCTAGGATTGTTCCTGCTAAATAAAGGATAGATTTTTTCTCAACAATAATTTTCACATCATTGTCTTCGAAAACTTGATCTGTGTCTGTTTTTTGATTGTCAAATCCCAAAACATACTCTAAACCAGAACATCCTCCACTTTTTACCCCTACTCTTATATAATCTTCAGCAGGGTTGAAGCCATCTTCCGACATAAGTTGGATGGCTTTTGCCTTTGCTTGGTCTGATACTTTTATCATTGTATTTATTTAGAATGATTTAATGATGCAAAAATACGAACAAAAATCAGGATATAAAAATCGGCATTTTTATTTTATCGATTTTTATTATTGATGACTTAACTTTGTTAACCTTTTGAAATCCAAACTATAAATTTATTCTACAATGAAAAAAATAGGCATTCTTGCTCTAGCGCTGTTTATGCAGCATATTTCCGCACAAAATAACAGGTTTGTGTATCAGGTTACGATGAAACCTGATGCGGAAAATAAAACCGATATTAAAACTGAAAATGCATATTTAGATATTTCCGGCGAAAAGTCGCTTTTTTATTCTGAAAACAGATATAAACGGGATTCCACGTTACAGAAGGCCTTTCAGGGCGGTGGAGGCAGAGGCTCCATTAACAGAGAGCAAATGGAAGCGTTCAGAACCCAAATCAATTATTCGATTGAAAAAGACAAATCCAGCCAGAAAATGACATTTAAGGACAGAATCGGAAGGGATATTTATGTATATGAGGAAGATCGTCCTCTGAACTGGAAGATGTCTTCTGAAACGACGAAGATTGGAGAGTACAAAGTTCAAAAGGCGACAACGGATTTTGCAGGAAGAAAATGGACAGCCTGGTTTACTACAGATCTTCCTTATCAGGACGGACCGTATAAATTTGGAGGCCTTCCAGGGCTGATCGTTAAAGTAGAAGATGATAAGGGAGAATATTCTTTTGATCTGATGAAGAATTATAAGATTGGCGAACTCGTTACTTTAAATCAGTTTGGAAATACTGTAAAAGTAAAAAGAGCAGACTACGTAAAACAACAGGAAAAATATAGAAAGGACCCTGCGTCATTTATGCAGAGTGGCGGTGGCGGCGGTTTTCCTGGTCCACCAAGATCATCGGGTGGAGGCGGAAATCAAAATCCGGCAGACATGAGAAAGAGGATGGAGGAGAGAGCAAAAGAAGAAGCCAAGAGAAACAGCAATCCGATCGAATTGCAATAAAAAAATAAACCCTGAAGAAACTCTTCAAGGTTTTTATTTTTTGTTTAGATCATTTATTTCAAAAGTTGGTTGAACGTATCTCCCTGCTTAATATCTCCTGTATTATAGCCTTTCAGAAACCATTCCTTACGCTGGGCAGAAGAGCCATGAGTAAAGCTTTCCTGATTAACATATCCTTGAGATCTTTTCTGGATATTGTCATCACCTACGGCTTGCGCCGCATCTATCGCTGATTCTATATCGCCTGGCTCCAGAATACCTTTTGTATCATTCGTTCGTTTTGCCCACACTCCGGCATAAAAATCTGCCTGAAGTTCAGTGGCTACAGAAACCCTGTTCATATCTGCTTCGGAATATCTTCCGCTTCTTCTTAATGCGTCTACTTTCTGTGTCGTTCCCAGAAGGGTCTGTACATGATGGCCTACTTCATGAGCGAGAACATAAGCAACAGTAAATTCCGTTACTTGAGCTCCGAATCTCTGCTGAAGCTCATTAAAAAAGGTCATATCCATGTAGACCTTCTGGTCTGCAGGGCAATAGAATGGTCCCATTGCTGACTGAGCTGTTCCGCATCCGGATTGAGTGGTATCTTCAAAAAGAACAATCTCCGGTTTAGTATAGGTCATCCCATTTTCTTTAAAGATCTGGTCCCAGGTAACAATGTTCCATTTACCCATCATATCAACCATTTCTCCAATTTTTTGTTCCTGGGCAGTGAGTTCCCGCTTCTGTCCGCTTCCGGAAGACTGGACACTACCGGAGTTCAGAATACCTGAAGGATCACCTCCTAAAAAGAAAATAATCGCAGCTATAATCAAAGTTCCGAGTCCTCCACCTACAACCATACCTCCGCTGCCACCAGAACCACGGCGGTCATCTACGTTCCCGCCTCTATCGTCTGTCCATTTCATAATATAAATTTTTGCCTTGTAAATTTAAAATAATATCATTACTAAATTACTACTTTTGTGAAAAATTACTGCCCGCGTGAAAAAAATTAAACTTTGCCTGTTATCAGTTGGGATAATGGCATTTACAGCCTGTAAAAAAGAGAAAGAAGACGAAGTAAACAGCGTAGACAAGACTGGCTCTATTGAAACAGAACTCTCCGTTGAACATATCGACAATGCTGATATTCTTATTACCAAGCACAAGATCTGGAAGGATAAAAAGTTATTCAAAGAAATTGTAAAAAAAGACACGATTCCAAGTCTTGGAGATACTCTTGTAGGAGGAGAAGATAGTGATGGCAACGACCATATTGCCAAAACGAAAAAAGACTATGAATTTTTTATAACGGTTCAATAATGAAAAAGTCAAGTTCTATCAAATTACTTTTCGTCACAGGTGTATTGGCTGCCTGCTCTCAAGAAAAACCTAAAGATAAAGCAGAAAAGAAAGTCTACATGAGATCCGATACTACGGCTTCTTATTCCAGATCCCATGGTTTTATGACGGGAATTCTCCTGTATCATGCTTTCAGACCATACGGGGCTTACAGCTACGGATCTTATCAGAAAGCCGGCTATTACAGTGATGCGATAAGCACCAAATCCAATGTCGGAAGAAATAATTACAAAGGAAATGTGGTAAGAGGCCAATTGGGAAGAAGCGGTTTCAGTGCATCATCATAAACTATGGAAAGAATTCAATCACAGTTCAGGAAGAACTGGCAGCATAAGCTTGAAAATCTAGGCTTCGGATATCATTCTCTGGATGGACTTTATTGGGATGAAAGTCATTATTATCAATTTAGCGCAGAAGAAATTAATACCATAGAAACAGCCACGGCAGAACTCTGGCAGATGTGTCTGGAAGCGGTAGATTATATTATTGCAAAAAATCTTTGGGACAAGTTCAATATTCCTGAATGGTTCCGGAATTATATCATTATGAGCTGGGAAGAAGATCATCCTTCTATTTACGGGAGATTTGATTTCGGTTTTGATGGTAAAAACCTGAAATTACTGGAATTTAATGCTGATACACCCACGTCACTGTACGAAGGTTCGGTCATTCAATGGTATTGGCTTCAGGAATTGTGCCCGTATAAAGATCAGTTTAACTCGATTCATGAGAAGCTGGTGGGATATTGGAAGCATCTGAAAAATTATATGAATCCGCACCATATTTATTTTGCATCTCTTACCAATATTGAAGATGTAACCAATGTGGAATATATGCGTGACTGTGCTTCACAGGCGGGTTTTGATACGGAATTTATACCTGTTCAGGACATCGGATGGGCGGAGGATATCTCAGAATTCGTAGCCGGAGACCGCTCGGTGATGGAATATATTTTCAAGCTTTATCCTTATGAATGGATTCTTGCAGACGGCTTCGGAGAAAAACTTGTAAAAAACGGCTTCAGATCTCAATGGATAGAACCTGCCTGGAAAATTTTACTTTCATCCAAAGCGCTTCTTCCGATTCTTTGGGAGATGTATCCGAATCATCCTTATCTGCTGGAATCTTATTTTGAACCCAGACATCTGAAAGATTTTGCCAAAAAACCTATTTATTCGAGAGAGGGAGCGAATGTGATCCTTCACAAAAACAATATTCCGGTTGAGCAGAACGATGGTGTGTATGGTAAAGAAGGTTTTATTTATCAGCAGTTATTTGACCTTCCCAACTTTAGTGGCAATTATCCCGTCATAGGCAGCTGGGTCATTGGGCAGGAGCCTGCCGGTATCGGGATCAGGGAAAGTGTTCACCTGATCACCAATAACCAGAGCCGTTTTGTTCCTCACCTTATCGGTTAAGTTTCTTTTCTTTTAACCAGAATGAAGTGGATTGATAGGCAGAAACAGCATCATTGACCAGTTTCTGATCAGGATCCTTCATCAGTTTTTCATCATAATACAGTTTGAATTCAGGAGCCAGACTGCTGGATTCCAGCTGTAGAGAATACTGTTTTACCTTTTTTACAGGTGATATGATGGTCAGATGCCCGTCTTTTACAAAACCAAGGTCCTGATAAGTTGCGATATAAGCTTTTGGCTGAAATTCTTTTTTGAAGACATCCTGTCCAAGGAATTTAGATTGATAATTGAAATTCAACAGCCCGAACAGGGTAGGCATCACATCGATCTGTGACATCAGCTTGTCAAATTTCTGAGGCTCAATAAATCCTTCCGAGAAGATCATCGCTGGAATTCTGTATTTGTCCATTGGAAGTTCTGTTTTCCCAGCGCTGGATGCACAGTGATCGGCAATGATGACAAAGACTGTGTTTTTGTACCAATCCTGTTTTTTAGCCATCTCAAAGAACAGCTTGAGTGAATAATCTGTGTATTTTACACCGCCATCACGGGATTTTGCAGTTCCCGGGATATCAATTCTTCCATCAGGATAGGTAAAAGGTCTGTGGTTGGAAACAGTCATCCAGTGGTTGAAAAACTGCTTCCCGGATTTCGCTTCAGCATTCATCGTCTGAATTGCTTTTTTAGCCATATCTTCATCGGCAACGCCCCAAACATTGGCAAATGTGATTTCTTCCGGTTTGAAATTATTTCTGTCGACAATACCGTAACCGTTTCCAGCGAAAAAGTCCTGCATATTATCGAAATAGCTGTACCCTCCGTACAGGAATTTTACATCGTATCCTTTTGACTTGAATACACCTCCGGTTGTGAATTTATTTTTATTGTCATCTCTTTTAATGATACTTTCTCCGGCAGTAGGGGGAATACAAAGCGTTAATGCTTCAAGTCCTCTCACAGTTCTGTTTCCGGTTGCATAAAGATTCGTGAACATCATGGAGCGCTCGGCAAGACTGTCCAGGAAAGGAGTAATCTTTAAAGTGCCACCGTAATGTGCCATGAAATCAGCGGATAAACTTTCTATAGAGATCAGAACTACATTTTTCTTCAGTTCAGGCTGTTCTGAAACAATATTTCTGGATAATGAAGGTTCAGAGTACTGGCTTAAAAAGTTCTTTTCAGCTTCCTGTTGACCAATCTGTGGATAAAACTGGAAATAATCCAGTTCGTTGTGGGTAAACGCCCAGTAGAATTTAGGAAGACCGTTGTTTTCAATCTCATCTGCAAAAACATTGTCTGATCTGAGCTGCATTAATAACGATAACCCGAAAAGACTGATGCCGGCAAGAACCACGAAAGATCCCAGAAGTATCATTTTCTGTTTGAAATTCGGAAGCTCTAAAAGTTCGTCTTTTGTTTTTTTATAGATAAACCATGTCACCGCTAAAGTGACAATAAGGATTACTGAAAATAAGGGAATAACTGGATAGCTTTCCATAATGTTTCCGATGACCTCATTGGTATAGATCAGATAATCTACAGCGATGAAGTTGTACCGTACTCCAAATTCATTATAAAAGAAGTACTCACTTACTGCATTGAAGATGATCAGAAGGACATATAATAATAACGTAATGAAATACAGAACATTTCTGATTTTGATCCTTTTTGAAGGTAGGAAAAGCATTAATCCGAAGAAAACCGTCTTGATGCCAACGAGTGCAAGAGCCACTTCAGAAATAGATCCTCCATACTGATTGAAAATGTTATTGGGAACGAGCAGGATGTACAGGAAAAATAGTATCAGCGCTCCAAAAATAATATATCCGTAGGGCTTTTTGTATTTAGAGTTCGATAGAAATAAAAAGTAAACGGCCAAAAGGGTACTGGCTAATGTAAAAGCAAAAATATCATTCAATAGACCGACAGACAAGACTTTGATTACTTCAAAAAATCCAAAGCTGGCCGTCGTGATCGGATGAAAAAAGAATACAATCCGTATAATCAGTGAGATGATAAGATAGAAAATCCCTAAATACAGGAATGGTTTTATTTTACTTGGAAACATGTACGTTAAGTATGAGTTAATTTTCGCAAAGATAGTTTTTGTATATAACTTTTAGTAAAAAAAAACAGAAACATGATATTTCTTATCATTTTTTTGAGTTATTCGTGAGGATTTAACTTTTTAAGTAACTAAATCGATATATGGAAATGACGGCAGTAAACTGAGTTCCAATAAAAAAGGACTATTAAAAAATAGTCCTATATACTGTTAAAATGTATTAAAATTAAGAGTGTCCGAAACCGATGTTTCCTTTTTTGTCTGAAAGATTCTTTTTAAAATCAATCATTCTCAAAGCAGTTACAGCTGCTTCTACACCTTTATTTCCTAAATCTCCGCCGCTTCTTGCAATAGACTGTTCCTTGGTGTCATCAGTCAGAACGCAGAAAATTGTAGGTGTGTCCGTTAAGATATTACAGTCTTTGATTCCCTGGGCTACTGCTGAGCATACAAAGTCAAAGTGAGGAGTTTCACCACGGATGACACATCCGATAGCAATGACAGCGTCATATTTTCTTTCTTTGCAAAGCTGCATACTGGCGTAGTTTAGCTCAAATGCACCCGGAACCGGGAATAGTCTGATGTTTTCTGGTTTTACCCCTTCTTTTTCAAGAATTTCCAGGGCTGCATCACGAAGATTGTAAGTTACAAAATCATTCCACTCAGAAAAAACAATGCCGATAGAAAAATCTTCGGCATTTGTTATATGAAGTGGCTTGTAATCGGATAGATTAACTGTGGCCATTTTTTAAAAATATTTAGTCATTTCAATATAAGAATCAGACATTCCGTTATCGTAGTCCTGATATTTCTCGTCAATTGCAGAGAAGTATTTCTTAGCTTCTGCATTTTTCTTTAATCCTAATGCCACAATACCTGCTTTTCTTGTGAAATAGTAAGTGGTATAAGGATCGCTGGAAGCCGTTGACGCTTTGTCTAATAAAGATAGTGCTTCGTCGTTTTTGTTAAGACCTGATTTTGCATCTGCCATAGCACCGAATTTCAATGCCATTAATGTTTTGTTGTCAGATGAAAATTTGTCTAAAAGATCGTAAGCTTCCTGGAATTTTCCTGCTTTGAATTTCAGTAAACCTGCATTGTAAGCAGCAAGCTCTCCAATTTTCGTACTTGAATATTCGTTATATGTTCCTACAAAACCCGGATTAGCTGCAGAATTTCCGCCTAAGGCTTCTTTATCTTTACCAGATGTTTGGTTTTTCTGAGCAGCAAGGAAACCTTTTACAGCTTCCACGTTCTTAGGAGCCACTACAAACTGTTTGTAAGCAAAGAATCCTAAAACACCCAAAACCAATACCCCGAATACAATACCCAATTGTTTTGAATATTTCTCAAGGAATCTCTCAGTGTTTAAAGCCTCTCTGTCAAGGTCTTTAAAGAACTCAACCGTTTCTTTACCTTCTTGCTCGTTTTGAGCATTGTTTCCCAATTTTGCCATAAATTCTTAAAAATTGAACTGCAAATTTAATTGTTTCTGAATGATTTACAAAATACTTTGAAGTATTATTGTGAAAATGTTGTGAATTGTCGGATGTTAATGGTAAAAACGCTTCGACTCCGCTCAGCGTGACATCTTTTCTACCAAGACTTTTGTTTTATATGAAAAACTTAATATTCCAGGATGCTGTATACGTCAGCTCCGAATTTACTAAGTTTTTCCGTTCCGTTAAGATCTTTTAATCCGATAAGGAAACTGAACTGGGAAACTGTTGCGCCTTGTTTTTCTACCAATTTGGCGGCTGCCTCTGTAGTTCCTCCGGTTGCGAGAAGATCATCATGGATGAGTATTCTCTGTCCTTTTTTGATCTGTCCGTCACGGGTTTCTATGATAGCGCTTCCGTATTCTAGGTCATATTTTTCTGAAATGACCGGTGGAGGAAGTTTGCCTGCTTTCCTGATTAAAATGAAGGGAACTTCCAAAGCAACAGCTATGGCAATGCCGAAGAGATAACCACGGCTTTCTATTCCGCATACAGCATCTACTTTTCCTTTGCTGAAAGCGGCCAGTTCTGTGATGACATCCTCATAAAGCTTCGGGTCCAGAAAAATAGGTGAAATATCCTTGAACTGAATTCCCGGGATGGGAAAATCAGGAATATTTTCAATCGTTTGTTCGAGTCTTTTGATCAGTTCTTGTGAAGCCATTAAGGGTTTATTTTATAGCTGGATATTTTCCAGTCTCCATTTACATTTTTAAGTCCGAAAGTTACCTTTAAAGAAGTTGTTTTTCCGTTCTTATCCGTTACATCATAGGTTGCATTTACGCTGGCACCGCTGGCGTTGGTCGCATTGGTGGTAATATTTTTTACACTTACATTCTTCACTGAGCCAAAACCTGAAGTAGGGTTGGAGAATGATTCATAGCTTCCCCAGCTTGGGTTGTTTGAATTATCATAGGCTGCTTTAAGGTTTTGAGAGCTCACACTGCTTAAAAACTTACTTACTGTAGTTTTTGGATCTGAAGTCGGTTGTTTAGGTGCAGCTGGAGTAGGTGTAGTTGCGTTTGGATCTGTAGGTGTAGTAGGCGTTGCTGTAGGATTGTTTGGATCGATGACAGCATTTGGATCCTGTGTTACTGCCGTTGAATCCGTTTTTGGCGGAGCAGGAACTTTAAGAGCCGATGGGTTTACATCAAGTCCTATCTTAGACATTTTAAACGTCTTTGCCGTAGTTTTTACTGAAACTGTAATATCGATTTTGTTGTCAACTACTTTTGCTGCAGGAATGGAAGAGAATTTTAAATTAAATCCTTTGAAATTATTATCCTGCATCAGGTTTTTTGCAGTAGAAAGCTTTACTCCGTTGCTGAAAACTTCCAACGTGGCTTCTAAACCTGCACCGGTAAATGAAACAGGATTTCCTGCAGCGTCTACAAGTCTTGGAACAATCTGAATAGCAGTAGCAGCTCCGTTTCCGTCATCGCCAGTAGGTCTTGTGACAATGCTTAATGAATTTGCTTTTACATCATTGTTATCGGTTTCCTTGGCTTTGTCATCTCCGAAGATATTCATTTCTCCAAGAGAAGGAGGAGATGTGCTGGCCCATTCGATTCCGTTTTTCTGCGCCACTTCGTCAGCCATTGTAAGAATCTCCGGAACTTTTTTTCCGTTGATAAGTTTTCCAAGAGCTTTCAATTCTTCTACATCACCTTCTGCTTCCACACCGAAAGTCTTCAGGATATAAAGAGCTTCACTGAATTTAATCTGTTTAATTGTTGAAAGGCTGGAAGTCATATCGTTGATACTGGACTGCAGCGTTTTAGTATTCGTAGCATCTACATGATCCTTCCTGCATGCCGTAAAAAGCAACAGACTGAGAACAAGTAGAAAAGAAAACTTTTTCATTTTATTTTGTTTACTGCAAATTTAGTAAAACCTTTAATAATAGCCGGTTTTTATTTTTTATTTTCCTGCTCCTTCAGGTCATCTTTGAAAAATGAACTGAAAATGGTCTGCATATTGGGAAATGAAGACTCCTGCCAATATTTTACTGTATAGCTGCTGTTATCCTTATCAAATTTTACCTTTTCAATATCGTTGTCATTGCTGAAATTGAATTCTGTTGGATAAAAATTATTGTAAAGGATGATCTGGTTGTAGTCCGGTTCGCTTTTGTGTTTCAGTTTTACAAAGGCTACTTCATTGTATTCCAGGAAATCCTTCAGTGTTTTTTCCGATCCTTTTTCGAAAGACATATTCAGAATAGTTCTGATATCAAAGAATCTGAATCCGAATAACGAAAACTCTTTTTCCTGGAGCGCCGCACCGGTCACTTCGATCTGGTCTTTACGATCTCCTTTTAGTTCTTTGATGGTATTTCTTTTTGTTTTGTATTCTTCCGGATTCCCGACATTTTTAAGCTTTGGAAGCTGTAATGAGTTGCCATAATCCCAGGATGATGTTTCCTTTTTTTCGGTTTTTGGACCTGTTAATCTGAAAACCCTGTATTGCTCAACATTGGTACTTTTCAGTTTTTTGGTTTTATTATCGAAAATATAAGTAACGATTCCGTCGGCATAACTATTCAGTTTACTATTCACGGTTACGTAAGCATTGAAATTTCCTTTAATGAAAATATATTTCGCAGGCTTTGAATTTTTAATGACTACCGTTTCAATTTCTTTTACCTGATCATTTATTTTAATCACGTCCTGGTTGAAATCGGAGTAGGAGAGTGTGGCTACAGAAAAGTTATTGTAAATCAATTGAAATTTTTCCTGAGAAGGGATGATGGCCTGTTTATCTATTTTACCGTCAATATCAGAAAAGGCAAGAATGCTCCCGTCTTTCCCGAAAACGGAAACTTTGGGAAGAGGTTTGTTGGTTCGTTCAGAAATAAAAGTTACAGTTTGAGCCTGAATACAACTGAACAGAAAAACGAACAGTGTGAAGAGCAGATAATTTCGTTTCATAATGATATTTTGTTTGGGTTAATAGACCAATCTCATTATAAAGACACACAAAATTCAAAATGGTTGCCTGAGCAGTTTGAAAAGGTTCACCTGTCTGCATAAAAAAAGACTGATCATTACAATCAGTCTTTTTTATTTTATTTCTGTTACAAGTCCTTAGAAAGGATACTCATAAATTTCAGATTCGTGAAGGTAAGGGTTACCTGTAGGGATCAGTTTCAGTTTAGACAATGCTGTCAATACTGTGAACATGAACAATCCAACTACAAAAAGGAGTGCACCTAATATTAAGATGAATACTTCAGGAGTTTTCCAGTATGGACCTACTGTTCCCGGCATTACCATATTGAAGTAGTCTAAGATGTGTCCTAAAATAACCACAACAGCCATAACGGTTACTACTTTGTAATTTCTCTTGATGCTGCTGCTCACTAATACCAATAGTGGTAATAAGAAGTTCACGATCAACATTGGTAAGAAAGTAATACCGTAGTGCTGGAATCTTCCGAAGAAGTAGTTCACCTCTTCCGGAACGTTCGCATACCAGTAAAGCATGAATTGAGCAAACCATGTATAAGTCCAAAGCATACTTGTAGCGAAAAGGAATACTCCTAAATCGTGTAAGTGGTTGTCATTGAACTGAGGTAAGAATCCGTTTTTCTTAAGATAAACACTTAGAAGGATTATCACAGCGATTCCACTTGAAAGACAGCTTACCATTGAATACCAGATATACATTGTAGAATACCAGTGAGGGTCAATAGACATCAACCAGTCCCAAGCCCAAGCTGCAGAAGCAAATCCGAAGAATGCGATATATCCTACTGCCCATCTGTAAAGGAACTGATACTCAACCAAAGATTTTGTATCGTCCACTTTTTTAGACTGTGCTTTAAGTTTCCATGCGAAGAATGATGCTCCGATTACGTAGATCAATGTTCTGATCGCATAGAAAGGGATGTTTAAGAATCTTTTCTTTTCGAATAGGATCACGTCGAAATGAGCAGAATTAGGATCTGTCAAATCCGGATCCATCCAGTGGAAAATATGACCCTGGTGGAAGATATTCAGTAACATTAATATTACTAAAATAGCACCTCCATAAGGGATATAAGAAGCAATAGCTTCCATTACTCTTGTAATAATGATTGGCCATCCTGCATGAGCTGCATGCTGAATACAGTAGAAAAATAATACTGCACAACTTACTCCGAAGAAAAATACAGCTACGAAATGTATGGATGCTAAAGGCGAATTATGAATCTGCATTGTCGCATGCTCTAAATGAGAAGCTTCATCCTGAGGTCCTACCATTTCACTGGAGTGAGTAGGTGCTGTGTGACCTGCAGAGTGAACTGCCTCCATCATTTCTTTAATTCTCTCCGTACTGATTCCATGATTCATGAAATAACCAATACCAAACAGAACTAAACCTACAACAAGAAGTATTAGAGAAGTTGATTTTAATTTTGGTGAAAAACTATACATTTCTTTTCTTATTTTTTAGTTTCGGTAGTAGTCTCTGTTGCAGCTGCAGCTGGTGTAGCTGTAGCCGTTGTAGCTGCTGCGGGTGCTGCCGCTCCTTTTTTGAAGGCGCTCATCACATACATGGCCACTCTCCATCTGTCTCCAGCATTAAGCTGACCAGCATAAGATCCCATTGCATTTCTACCGTTAGTTAATACATAATGAACAGATCCTACAGTAAGCTCTCTGTCGGCATAGTTTGGTACACCAGAGAAAGCACCGCTTTGTACAATTGGACCTTGTCCATCACCACCAGTTCCGTGACATGCAGCACAAGTATGATCGAACAGCATTTTTCCTCTTTCAATATCCTTAGCTGCATTAGCCGGATTAAGAGGAGATCCTGTCATCTTTTTGGATGCATCGTAACCTGCGTTATATTCGTCTACGTTTTTAGGAAGAAGACTTTCTTCGAAAACGCCGTCTTTATTCTGAGCAACTGAACCTTCTACAGGAGCAAGACCTGTTGCAAAGCTATTTTTAACGAAAGCAGGGATTTCATTTTCATGATCTGAATAAGCATCCTGAGCTTTCATCAATGGATCGTAAGCTACCGGAAAATACATATCCGGGAAATATACCAATGGTGTATTTTCTTTGGGTCCGCAAGAATTAAGTAAAACCGTTGCTAAACCTAAAATAGCTGTAATTTTTAATACATTCTTTTTCATTTTAAGCGTCTTTAACAGTTATTTCTTCAACTCCAGTTTCAATAAGTAACTGCTTTACAGACTCTACGTCTTCAGTTACAAACTCCATAAGGAATTTATCATCAGTAGTTCTTGGATCTGGGTTCTGAGCCGGAGCTCCCGGATACATTTTGTTTCTAGCCAGGAAAGTTAGAGACATCATGTGAGCGGCACAGAATACCATTAATTCGAACATAGGTACCACGAATGCAGGCATGTTGTGTGCCCAGTCAAAAGCTGGTTTACCACCAATATTTTGAGGCCAGTCATGATTCATCACATACCACGTTACCGTAGCACCGATGGTCACTCCATAAAGAGCATAGAAGAATGCAGCATCAGAAATTCTGGTTTTCTTTAAACCTAGAGCTTTGTCAAGTCCGTGAACCGGAAACGGAGTATACACTTCGTTGATCGCAATTCCTTTATCGTTGAATGCCTTAACGCCGTTCATTAAATCGTCGTCATCGGCATAAAGTCCGTATACAATTTTAGTGGTGCTCATCTCCTTCTTTTGCTTTATAAGTTTCACCTGAAATTTTCAGAATCGATTTTAATTCAGCCTGTGCAATTACAGGGAACGTTCTTGCGTATAGTAAGAATAATACAGAGAAGAATCCGATTGTTCCTAAATATACACCCACATCAATGATCGTTGGCTTAAACATAGTCCAAGATCCTGGTAAGTAATCTCTCGAAAGGTTGATAACGATGATGTCAAAACGCTCAAACCACATACCGATGTTAATAATTAACGCGATAATAAATGTAGCGATAATGTTTGTTCTTACTCTCTTGAACCAGAATAATGCAGGAACAATCAAGTTACAAGTAATCAGCGCCCAGAATGCCCACCAGTAAGGTCCTACTGCAGCACCCGGAGAAAGGTATGTAAAGTCTTCAAATCTTGAACCCGAATACCATCCGATGAAATATTCAGTAGCATAAGCCACCGTTACCATACCACCGGTAAGAACGATTACGATGTTCATAATTTCAATATGATACATTGTGATGTATTCTTCTAAGTGACATACTTTTCTGGCAATCAACAATAGCGTCTGTACCATCGCGAATCCTGAGAAGATCGCACCGGCTACGAAGTAAGGAGGGTAGATTGTAGAGTGCCATCCTTTAATAACCGACGTTGCGAAGTCAAATGATACCGTAGTGTGTACCGAGAATACAAGTGGAGTAGCTAAACCTGCAAGAACCAAAGAAAGTTCTTCGAATCTCTGCCAGTGTTTTGCTTTACCACCCCATCCAAATGCTAGGAATGTATAAATTTTCTTAGTCCAAGGCGTTTTAGCCCTATCTCTGATCATTGCAAAGTCAGGGATTAGTCCCATGAACCAGAATACAGTTGATACTGAGAAATACGTTGAGATTGCAAATACGTCCCAAAGTAGAGGAGAGTTAAAGTTCCCCCAAAGAGAACCGAACTGGTTCGGTAATGGGAATACCCAGTATCCTACCCAAACTCTACCCATGTGGATTACAGGGAAGATCGCTGCCTGTACAACCGCAAAGATTGTCATCGCCTCTGCAGATCTGTTTACAGACATTCTCCAACGCTGTCTAAATAATAATAATACTGCGGAGATAAGTGTTCCGGCGTGACCGATACCTACCCACCATACGAAGTTGGTAATATCCCAACCCCAGTTAATAGTTCTGTTAAGCCCCCATGCTCCAATACCTGTCCCGATAGTGTAGGCGATACAGCCGAATCCGTATAGAAATAGAACTAAGGCTGCGTATAGTGAGATCCACCATAATTTACCTGCTCTTTCTTCGATAGGTCGTGCGATATCTTCCGTAATATCGTGATAAGTTTTGTGACCAATAATTAGAGGTTCCCTTATCGGAGCTTCGTAATGTCCTGACATTTTTTACCTATTTATTATTTAAACTTTATTTTTCTACTCTGTTTCTTACTTTAGTGTGATAGAACACGTTTGGTTTTGTGCCAATCTCTTCAAGTAAATAATATCTTCTGTTGCTAGAATATAATTCTCTCACTTCAGATTCTTTGTCATTCATGTCTCCGAACGTCATTGCTCCGGTAGAACAAGCAGCAGCACATGCACAAGAATTCTTGAATTCAGTATCTGTTACTTTTCTGTTGTCTCTCTTAGCTGCTAAAATAGTAGCCTGAGTTTCCTGGATACACATTGAACATTTCTCCATAACCCCTCTGGTTCTTACTACTACGTCAGGGTTTAGTACCATTCTTCCAAGATCGTTGTTCATGTTGAAATCGAACTTGTCGTTTAGGTTATAAGTGAACCAGTTGAAACGTCTTACTTTGTACGGACAGTTGTTTGCACAATATCTGGTACCGATACATCTGTTGTAAGCCATATGGTTCTGACCTTGCTTACCGTGTGAAGTAGCCGCTACCGGACATACAGTTTCACAAGGAGCGTGGTTACAGTGCTGACACATAACCGGCTGGAAGATCACATCAGGATTGTCTGCAGGGTGGTTTAATGCCCCTCCGTCTCCGAATGCGGTACCGTACAATTCAGGTACTGCCATTCCTTCTTTCAATCCTTCGTATACTTCTACTTTCTGTCTTGAAGAATAGTAACGGTCAATTCTTAACCAATACATATCTCTTGACATTCTGATCTCTTCTTTACCTACTACAGGAACGTTGTTTTCTGCCTGACAAGCAATGATACATGCTCCACAACCAGTACAAGAGTTCAAGTCGATTGATAAGTTGAAGTGAGGTCCGTCCGTATCATCGAAAGCATCCCAAAGGTCAATCTTTCTTGCCGGAAGGGCTCCACTGATCGTGTGATATTCCAAAGGCTTATTCCATCCTTTATGTTCGTCATCGAAAGCTACGTTGATGAATTCAGCTAAAGGAACTTCCTTAGCGATTTCATAACGTCCCATTAATGTATTCTGAAGCTGGATACCTGCGAATTGGTGATCTTCCCCTGTTTTTTCGATCTTAACTCCTGAAACAGTCAGGTTAGTACCGTCAAATAATGGATAAGCGTTCACACCGGTATCTGCAGTTGTTCCGGAATCTTTTTTACCGTATCCAAGCGCAAGACCTACTGATCCTTCTGCCTGTCCCGGTTGAATAAATACAGGAACGTCTTTTATTGTTACTCCGTTTACAGTAAGGTTTACAATAGAACCATCCAGCTGCATTCTTGCATTAAGATCGTTGTCAATTGCAAATTTTTCTGCGTCTTTTGGAGAAATAGTCAGATAATTATCCCAAGACATTCTTGTGATAGGATCCGGTAGTTCCTGAAGCCAAGGGTTGTTGGCCTGAGTACCGTCACCCATTGAAGGTTTGGTGTATAATACTAATTCTAATTCAGAAGCTTTGAAGTTTCCTAATTCAGCAATAGCCTGAGCAGCATTTCCTCCTGAATAAGATAATGCCGTTGCATTATTGGAAGTAGTGATACCGTTATATAAAGCTTTGTTGAATGAAGTAGCGCCTAAGATAGATGCTGCGCTTCCTTTCAGATAGTCATAGTAATTGTTTGCTGCGCTGTTTTTACCGTTTTTCCAAACCAATAGAGATTCTTCAATCTGTCTTGATTTGTAGATCTTCTGGATCGTAGGCTGCATTAATGAATATACGCCGGTCTGAGGTTCGATATCACCCCAAGACTCCAGCCAGTTAGCTACCGGGATTACAGCTTTCGCTGCTTTGTACATTTCATTTTTCTTATCTGCTACGGCTACTACACAAGCAACTTTAGCTAAAGATTTTTTGAAATCTTCTCCTTTCGGGTGAGAGTAGATTGGGTCTACGTTGTTTGCGATCAATACGCCAACCTGACCTGCATTTACCCATCCTAAGAATTCCTGGTATCTTGCTTTATCAAATTCTTTCAGGAAGTTGGCTTTACCTGTGAAAGCTACTGAACCTAATTTTTGGTTGATTAAGTGTGCTAAAACCTGTGCTCCCTTAGAACCGTCTGCTAAAACAACAGCCTTGCTGCCTTTCGCTTTAAGTTCAGTTGCAATTTCAGTTGCGGTCTTATCTGAAGTACCACCCCCTACGATTGCATTGTAAACTTCAACTAAAGTCTTGTTTACAGCACTTGGCTTTAATCTGTATCTTGAGTCAGCGTTAGCACCGGTCAATGACATGTTTGATTCCACCTGAATGTGTCTCAACATGTTTGGACCTGGCTTTCTTGCTGCTGCGAAAGATGTTTCTAAACTTGCTCCGTTGTAATCTCCTAAGAAATCAGCCTGGAAAGAAACTACCAATTCTGAACCTTTAAGGTCATATACCGGTAATGCTCTCTGTCCGAATACTTCCTGAGCTGCATCTAAAGCTGCAGAGTGAGGATACGCATCGTAAGTTACCAGTTCCGCAGTTGGATATTTAGCTTTAAATTCAGCAAATAGCTTTTTGAAAGTAGGAGAAGGGAAAGAGTGTGACAAAAGCACGATCTTTTTACCTGCTGCACTTGCATCTGCCAGACCTTTAAGGATAAAACTGTCTACTTTATCGAAAGTTTCGTCTTTACCGTCCAGTTTAGGTTGCTTTACTTTATCGTTATCATAAAGAGAAAGTACACTTGCCTGAGCTCTTGCATTAGTTGTTCCTAAATCACCTGCTGCCGGGTTTGGATCTATTTTGATAGGTCTTCCTTCACGGGTCTTTACTAAAACACTGGCGAAGTCGAATCCGTCAAAATATGTTGAAGCGTAATAATTCGGAACCCCTGGAATGATGTCATGTGGCTTTACCACATAAGGAATCGTTTTGATTACCGGTGCTTCACAGGCAGCCAATGTTACGGCTGCTGTAGAGAATCCTAATATTTTTAAGAAATCTCTTCTTGAAGTACTGGATCCGTTCTGTTCAGCATCTCCAAGGAAATCTTCTACCGGAATTTCTTCCTGAAACTCTTTCTGAGCCAGCTTATTGTTCAAAGCCGGGTCTTTAAGTTCATGAATACTTCTAAATTGTATTTTGTTTGAAGCCATTTATACTTCTAATTTTTTAGTTATTAATAATGACATTTACCACACTCAAGACCTCCAATTGCATCTACAGTGATCTTACCGCCATCCTGAGGATATTGTTTTTTCAACTTGTCATGTAGATTCTTGAAGTATTCTTTATTATAACCGTTGTTCATATCAACCTCAGTAGTTCTGTGACATTCGATACACCATCCCATGGTGAAGTCGTTAGCCATTTGAACAACATTCATTGTATCAATTTTTCCGTGACAAGCTTTACATACAACATCAATTTTGTTGTTTGGATTCTTTTTGTTGAAAGAATTAATGATCGCTTGTTCACCCGCTACTACGTGCTGAGAGTGGTTGAAGTACACGAAGTCTGGCATGTTGTGGATTCTGGTCCATTCAACCGGCTGTGTTTTTCCAGTGTACTGCTGTTTGGCAGGATCCCAGCCTGTAGCGGCATAGATCTTCTGGATTTCACCGTCGTAGAATGCTTTATCTTTTCCTGGCTCCATGTAATGGTCTGCGTTGTACTCAGAAATAGTTCTGTGACAGTTCATACAAACGTTCATCGATGGAATCTCAGATACTTTACCGTATTTGGCACTTGAGTGACATAACTGACAGTCGATTTTTTGTTCTCCCGCGTGAATTTTGTGAGAGAAGTAGATAGGCTGTTCAGGTTTATACCCTTTGTAAACACCGATCCACATGATCCAGTTCCAAACTCCGTAAGCGGCCAGAAGGGCAAGGATACCCAATGCTGCTTTACCTACGTAGTGGTACTTCTCATAAATTTCGCTGAAAGATTTAACTCTTGTTTCGTTAAGTCCTGCTAAGTCTTCGGATTGACCCAATTTAACCAATTGTCTCAGTTTAATTAAGATCCAAACCAATAGTGCTGCAATGGCCAGAAGTGAAATAATAACTACGCTTGTTGTAGTATTATTTGCCGGAGCTGCTGCCGCACCGTCTGCTGTAGCTGTTCCCGCTGCCGGTTTCTTCTCTTCCGGAGCTGGCGGATTAGTTGTGTACGCTAAAATGTCATCAATGTCCTTATCCGTAAGATTAGGAAACTGCAACATTTCAGTCTTATTAAATTTTTCGAAAATCTCATTGGCGTATTTATCCCCAGAAGCTCTCAGAGCTTTATTGTCTTTGATCCACTTGTGAAGCCAATCTTTGTCTACACCACCCTCTGTCTTTACACGTTCTACAACACCCTTAAGAGGTGGTCCTATTACCTGTTTGTCCAGCGCGTGACATGCAGTACAATTTGCTTTGAAAAGTTTCTCTCCGTTTTTAGGATCGCCGTCTTGCCCGTAAATTGAAGCACTTGTCGATAGCAATAAGCCTATTGCGATCAACGTTTGTTTATAATGCTTTCTCCAACTAATCATTTAAATTATCTTATGTTAGTAAAATATTGAACCAATCAATTCCGCAAAAATAATATTTTTAACAGGAATTTAACGGTATATGGAAAAGGGAAAATATCATTTACGTTTAATTTGTATTGATTCTAAATAGTGTTGTTTGGTATAATTTTTTAATTTTAATAGATTTGCAGAAACAAGTTTAAATGAGAAATTTAATCAAAATATTTTCAATAATATCTTTATTTGGGTTTTATAGTCTTGAAGCCCAACAGGTTGTTCAAAAAGATACGCTGTCCGGGACAGAGCTAATTATGACTATGGATTCCAAAGTAAGTGCTGCTTTGGGAGGAATTGAAGATAAATGTTCAAGAACTACAGGAGGTCCTTCAGGTTCTTCCGTAAGAGAAAATAATACAGATAATGGAATAGTCAACACGACAAAACCGCCAAAAATCTATATTCCGAGCAGAGAATTGAGCAATGCTGAGATTTGTAGAAAAAATCCTAGGATTTTAGGATTCAAAATTCAGATCACTACGGTTAAAAGTAATGAGGAGGCCAACGAGGTGAAATCTTATTTCAGAAAAAGATTCCCGAACCTGAAAGTGGAGACGGATGCTTCTTTGAGACCTAACTATAAAATTTTAGCAGGAAGTTATTTCACAAAACAAAGTGCGTCATCTGATCTGTCTAAAATTAGAGAATACTTTAAATCGGCGATCGCAGTACAATACAGAATTTTCTGTTCAGAAGCGAGATAAGCCTTCAGGAAATATAAAAAGCAAAGCCGGGAATTTTCCCGGCTTTTTTATTGGTAGTAGGTTTCTAAAAACTGGAAAAAGTCTGACATTCTGTACAGGTTATTAGCCAGCAGAAAAACAAACAGGATAACCAGGGTTATCATCAAAAATGAGAAGGTTTTGGGTTGTGTTTTGTAGGCATAAAACAGCCATCCTAAAAGCAATGGGTAGACAAAAACAAAGTGTCCTCCGTAGATATAAGACGTATGAAGGCCAAATCGCATAATGCAGTGAATGACAATGTCGACGATGAATGAAATGGCCACAATCTGCACCAGTTTGTTTTTGGAATTTTTAATATAACTCCACAAAATCAATGCTAATAAAACTGTGATAAAAGCATAACAAACCGGAGATGAATAGGGTTCCATTAAAAGACCTTTAAAGTCAAAACCTTTCATATTATGTTTGTCCGTTGTCATGAAGCTTGGAAACAGAATACTGCCTCCAAAAAAGTAAGAAAGCATCATGTCCCAATCCGGAATGGATTCTACATTGGAGAATTTTTCATACTGCTGATTGGTTTTTGAGAAGATGTTTTCATACTTAAAATCAATCCTCAGCAGATAAAGAAATACAAAACAGGAAGTGGTAAGAATTACGCGGAATGCCGCATTTCCAAATTTTTTCCAGCTTCTGAAAAGCCCCTTCTCAAATAATACAGGAATAAAAACCTTGAAAAGATTAGTAATGGTAAGACCACCAATGGTAATTCCGGCAAGCGTAAGTGCAGATCCGGGTATTTTTTCATCTTTTCTGAGCTGTACCGCTGCATAATAATTATAAATACTTAGCAACAGTAGGGTATAAGTGAAATTCTCAGGCGTAAAAGAAAGGATGATACTGGTGGAAAACAAACCGAAGAACAAAATGATGAGCAGGCTCATCCTTAGAGGAAGTCGGATAATATTCTTAAGGTATTTAAAAACCTGCACCATGCAAAGGCTTATGGCGGTGTTGCTTAGCCAGGCAAGGGTAAGTCTGAAGGTCGCATCCATTTTGCCACCCGAAATAAGTAATGAGAACTCTCTGACCCAGTTGAAAAAGTAATACGCCAGAGGATGTCTTTCAAAACTCCCACCGGTCATTACAATGGCTTTATTGTCAAAACTGAAATAGGCATCCCAGGGAATTCTACTGTCAAAAATGATACGATAATGAAGCGCGATATAAGTACCCAGCGTTCCGTAGCAGATGAGGAAGAAGATAAATACTGCCAATTCCGTGTAAGAAGAGGGAAAGACCTGTTTTAATAGGTAGATGAGTTTTGTTTTAATAAAAGACACGTGTCAGTTTTTTTGCAAAAATAAAATAAAAAAACTCACCATTTGAGGTGAGTTTTAAAGTTTATGATGATGTGATTATTGCTTGATAACTTTTCTTGTGGAAGTACTTCCATCGGCAAAACTAATTTTAACTAAATAAGTTCCTTTTGGAAGTGAAGATATATCAGCTTTTTCAGTATCGTTTTGAAGTAAAGATTTACCTGTCATATCAAAAACGGTAGTAGATTTAATCTTTTGGTCAGTTTTGATATTGATTTCTCCTTTTGTAGGGTTAGGGTAAAGTGCTACCGACTCTTTAGACTTAGAAGATGTTTCCTGAGTGCCTAAAGTAGCACTTCCTAGAACCTGGATGTCATCTATAGAAATAGCATCTGCATCATTAGCGATATACTGAAATCTGATTTTAACGTTAGCTTGTCCAGCATAAGCGGTTAGAGCTTTTTGTACTGATACTGTGTTGTAAAGGTCTGTTGCTGGATTGCCGTCGTTGTCATCAGTAAATCCTGCTTCTGTGTCTTCATCCCAAAGAGTAGTCCAGGCTGTACCACCATCTGTTGAAATTTGAGCCACAAGATTTCCAAGATTTTGGCCGATCATATAATTCCAGCCTACCTTTACCTTGAATTTTAAAACGGGTGTTGTTGTACCTGTAAGTGAAAATGCAGGACTGATCAATGCAGCATTGTTATTTTGGTTGATATAATCTACACCAGCGGATTTAGTACCTGAAATAAGGAATCCGGATATACTTGTAGGAAATGCGCTTGTCAGCTGCCAAGGTCTGGCTGCTACTGTTTGAGTTCTTGTCCATCCTGTGGAAGGAAATGTAGCACCTTCGAAATCCTCAGAGAGTATAATCTGAGCGTTTGTTGCTGTTATTCCAAGCAATACACATAGAGAAAAGAGAGTTTTCTTCATAATATTATTTTTTTCTAAAATTAGTGAAAAAATAATAATCAGGTATAAAAAATTCAATAAAATTCGACAAATGTTGTAATTTATCCGTTAATAATTGTGTGTAAATGTAGAATTATTTAGTTGTTCTTTCATCCGAAGGCAGTGTCTTTACATAATATTTGAGATGCCGATCTTGATAAAAGTTTCCTTGGTCTGTGGGGGGGCATTTTTATGCTCATAGTGTTTAAGTCTTTGATTCATGGTAAAGGAAGAATAGTCTATAGCAGCTTTTAGTAGAAAAGTATATTTTTTAGAATGATGATAGAGCTGCTATAAAGAAAAAAACTCACCGGAAACGGTGAGTTTTAAATAAGTGTTTAACAAATTGTTATTATTGTTTGATCACTTTTTCAGTGATTGATGTACCATTGGTAAGCGCTGCTTTAATTATATAGGTCCCTTTTGGTAATGAAGATAAATCTGTTTTTCCTGAATCTGTTTCAATAACTGTTTTTCCGGACATGTCTAGGACTGAAATCATTTTTATCTTTTGATCTGTTTTAATATTGATTTCACCTTTTGTTGGATTAGGATAAACTGACGTTTGTTTTGCCTTGCTCACAGTTTCAGATGTAGCAAGTACCTGTGTAGATTTAAACATTCCTCCAATAGTGGCAGATGTGTTGAATCCTCCCGAATAACAAGTGCTTGCGTTGAAGCATTTTACACTTAAATGCTGTACCGCGTCTATAGCAGTCCATGTGGTTCCGTTGTTGCTTTTCCATGATCCTCCGCTTGTGTTGGAAGAGCTGGCTGCTACCAAAATAGTCGTACCGGGTATATAAGTGATATCGCTGATGTTATTGGCAGCCGTAATTCCAGTGAAGGTAACTTGTGACCACGTGGCTCCTCCATCTGTTGTTCTGTGGAGCTGTAGCCCAGTAGGGGTTTGACCTGTGAACGTTTTTCTTAGGATTATTCCCGTGTTTGCATCACTCCATGCCATATCTCCGCTTACAGTAGCACCTCCAAAATCACTGATAATGGAGTTGGTAGCCAGTACAGTCCATGTTAAACCTTTATCTGTTGATTTGTAAATTCTTCCTTTTCCTGTATAAAAGAATATATTATTACCTACAGAATAATATCCGCCATTATATCCATATTCATCTGTCAGAGGGTCGGGAATGCTGGTGCCTGGAACTCTTGTCCATGTTGTGCCTCCATTGGATGTGGTGTAAATTTCAAACTCACCATTCTCCGGATCGCCACCGACAATACCGTTATTGGCATCAAAAAAGTGAACGTAATTGGTCCATGATTGCCCGGCGGTGGTCAGCATATGCTGGTTGGTCCAGGTTGCGCCACCATCCGAAGTTTTCCATACACCTCCCAAGCCGGCTGTATTGTCAAAAGCTCCTACCCATGCTGTTGTAGCACTTACACCTGAGATATTGGTGATTCTTAAAGCCGTATTGCCTACATTGATATTTCCTGATGTCCAGGTAGTACCTCCATTGGATGTTTTTGTAAATTCCTGAACGTTGGTTGTTGTACTTAGTCCATTATAGGCAAAAGCCCATACCGTATTAGCATCATACACTTCCATGCCGCTGATTCCTCTTGATGGAGCTGCAAATCCTGAGTTTTGAGTGCTCCAATACTGAGCGAATGAGGCAGAGCTGATTAATAATGCCGTAATGGAAAATAGAATTCTTTTCATAATGATTTTTTTATAAAAATAACAAAAAAAACATCACTATGGTAAATATAATTTATTTAAAAAGCACAACCAGTGTATTTTATCTATTACGAACTGCAGGAAAGTGTAGAGCATCCCGTCGTGTCATCATAGGCGGCCGGCCTTTTTACAGAATATTCGGGATATAATTCTTCATAAGGATTTTCCAAAGCTCGCGTAAGTTGTTCAAGCATTTCCGTATTTCCGTTATTTATTTCTTCAATGCATTCATAAAGAAGATAATTTCTAAGAGTAAACTTTGGGTTTGAACGTTTCATTATGGATTGAGATTCTTCCTTTGAAATGGTATTTGATGAAAGTCTTGCTTCATATTTTTTAGCAAAATCCTCCAGTTTTTTAACTCTCGCATCAGATAGAACAACATAGGAGACGTTTTCAAAAAGAGCTTTCAGGTCACTTGCAGGACTTAGTTTTTCCAGCTGATTAAAGAATAATGTGTAATCCAGCTGAAGTTCCTGCATCAGTCCCTGCCAGTTGGTGAAGAATTCTTCGTCGCTCTCCCTGAGTTCATCGAAGCCGAATTTTTCGCAAAGCATCTGGTCGTGAGCTTTCCAGAAATAGGTTCCGTAGTGGTTTAAAGTATCTTCCAAAAATTTTTCATCTTTGATTATCGGGTGAAGGGAGTTGGCAAGCTGCCAGAGATTCCACTGTGAGATCTGGCCCTGTTTTCCAAAAGCATATCTTCTTCCCGGCAGATCGGTCGTATTGGGAGTGAAATTAAGGTTATATTCGTCCATCATTGAATAAGGACCATAATCTATCGTTAATCCTAAAACAGACATATTATCGGTATTCATAACACCATGAACAAATCCTACGCGGAACCATTCCGTCATAAGATTGGCAGTTCTTGTGCAGATATTTTCAAAGAATTCTTTGTATTTCTGAACGCCCTCTGCTGTAATTTCCGGATAATAATTGTCGATAGTAAAATCAACCAGATCCTGGAGTGTATCATATTCTCTCTGTGCAGAGATCAGTTCAAAATGCCCGAAGCGCAGAAAACTTTCGGCTGTTCTTACGACTACAGCGCCTTTTTCCAGCTGTGGATTTCCGTTATACATCATATCTCTTACCACATCCTCCCCGGTAAAGGCCAGGCTTAACGCTCTGGTTGTAGGAACTCCAAGGTGAAACATGGCCTCACTCATCAGGTATTCGCGCACGGAAGATCTAAGTACAGCTCTTCCGTCTGCATGTCTCGAATAGGGAGTGGCACCAGCCCCTTTCCATTGGATTTCTGTCTTTTTTCCATTTTTATTGATGATTTCTCCGGCAAGTATTGCTCTTCCGTCTCCAAGCTGCCCTGCCCAGTTTCCGAACTGATGTCCTGCATAAGCCGTAGCGTAGGTTTTTACATTGTCGGGAAGATTGTTTCCCACGAGAAAACCCAGATCTTTTTCTTCATATTGTCCAAGGCCTATTTCTTCCGACAGGGTTTGATTAAAAGCAATAAGTTTGGGTCCGTCAAAGCCTGCAGGCTTTGTGGTGGCAAATAAAACTTTTGGAGTATTTCTCTGCATTGGGTTGTCAGAAAGATCACCTGGAAATATATCGGTAAAAGGCTGTTTGATTTGTTCAATATTCATAGATCAAAGGTATTAATTATAAAAGACAAGACCTTCCAAATTATTGAAAGGTCTTGTGTATTTCTAAAAGAGAATTTATTTATTGAAATCTACCTCATCGGTGGAGTGAAGATTGTCATTGATGTTTTCTTCTTTCTTGTCTGTATTGTTTTTAGGAGTAGGATCTGGGGCTTTTGGATTTTTGATCTCATCAATCGTCTGAAGTCCTCCATCATCTCCATATCCTTCACCAAGGCCTTTCAGGTTTGAACATCCGTCTTTCCAGTCTGATGGTCTGGTGAATTTATCATCAGGAGTAATTCCCAGTGACTTGTCTGCCCAGACTTTCTTCATAAAGATCGCCCAGATTGGTAATGCCATTTTCGCACCCTGACCTTCCCCGGTTCCAAAGAAGTGGGTCGCTCTGTCTTCCCAGCCTACCCAGGCCCCTGTTGCCAGTTTTGGAGTGATACCCATAAACCAACCGTCAGAATTGTTCTGTGTAGTACCTGTTTTAGCAGCAATTTCCACACCTTTTGAAATACCTCTTCTTCCCAATTCTCCGGAAGCCGTACCGTATTGTGCAACACCTTTCATCAGTTCGATCATGGTGTAGGCGTACATTGGGTTCATAACTTCTTTCGGCTCTACATTGACTTCCTTGATTACCCTTCCGTTGGCATCTTCAATTCTCCAGATCATTTCCGGTTTGTTGTAGTTTCCATAGTTAGCGAAAGTACTGTAGGCACCTAGCATTTCATAGATGGTAATATCTGATGAACCTAAGGCAATGGTATTGTTTCTAGGAATATCTTCTGTTACTCCCAGGTCTCTTGCGGTCTGAATAACGGCATCTACACCAGTCATCTCAATAAGTCGGGCGGCGATCGGGTTTTGAGAGTGTGCAAGACCGTCTTTTAACGTCAGCATTCCACCTCTTCCCGGAACGTGCCATCCCTTATGGTCATAAGTTCCGTTAGAAACCGTTGAACACGGGGTCATACCCAGTTTCATAATGGCTGTAGCATAAACGAAAGGCTTGAAGGTAGATCCTACCTGTCTTTTACCCTGTTTAATGTGGTCATACTGGAAATGTTGCCAGTCTATACCACCTACCCACGCTTTGATCTCTCCACTTCCAGGTACCATAGACATTAAACCTGCCTGTGCCACTTTTTTGTGCCATCTGATAGAATCCCATGGAGACATTTCCACTTCCTCTTCACCACTCCATGTGAATCGTGAAGTTTTGGTAGGTTTTTTAAACTCCATAATAATGGAGTCTTCAGGCATACCGTCTGCCTTTAAAAGCTTATAACGGCCGGTTCTTCTTACAGCCTGCATCATTACACTATTAATCTCCTTATCGGTAAGATAATAGAATGGCCAGCTTTTTCTTCCTCTCTGTTCTGCGTCAAATCTTTTCTGAACATCCGTAAGGTGTTCTTTGATTGATTCTTCTGCGTACTTCTGCATTTTGGAATCTAAGGTAACGTAGATCTTCAGTCCGTCTTTATAAAGGTTAAGCTTCTTGCCTGTTTCCTTTTCATAACCTTCAAGATATCGGTCTATTTCTTTTCTTAAATAAAATTTATAATACGCAGAATATCCGTCTGTAATATTTTTAATAGGGTGGAAGTCTACAGCGATCGGTGTACTGATGGCTTTTTCATAAGTAGCCTGATCAATATAACCGGTCTTCTGCATCTGATCCAGTACGACATTTCTTCTTTCCTTTGCTCTGTCCGGATATCTGTAAGGATTGTTTTTTCTTGGATTTTCCAGCATGGCTACAAACATTGCCGCCTCAGGAAGAGTAAGCTGCGAAGTTTTTTTGTTAAAATAAACCTTGGAAGCCATTTCTACACCGTTTGCATTGAAAAGAAAGTCAAACTTATTGAAATACAAAGTAATGATCTCTTCTTTGGTGTATCTTTTTTCAAGACTTACGGCTACAACCCATTCCTTCAGTTTCTGGAAAGCTCTTTCAATTTTATTCTGAGAAGCAGATCCTGTAAAAAGAAGCTTGGCAAGCTGTTGGGTAATGGTAGAACCTCCACCTCGGCCACCTCCATACACGACAGCCCTTGCAATAGACTGAAGGTCAATTCCCGAATGTTCCTTAAAACGCTCATCCTCTTTAGCCTGAAGGGCATAAATAAGATAAGGGGGAAGGTCTTTATAAACAATTGGCTGGGTTTTTTCCTTTTCAAACCTGCCTAAAGTAACTCCATCGGATGAAATGATTTCAGAAGCCACATAGATATCAGGGTTTTCCAATTCTTTTACATCCGGCATTTCTCCAAGAAAGCCCTGGGAAACGGCAAAGAAAAGTCCTGAAATACCTAAAACGACCGCAATGAGTCCAATCCAAATAAATTTAACCCATTTTTTCCAAGAGGTATTTTTGTTTTTTTTGGGAGGAAGAGGGAAGGTTTTTCCCTTATTTCCTGCGTTTTGTCTGTTGTCTTCCATTGATGGTTACGGTTTAGCCGTTTCTAGTTTTACTCCAACGTCTTCAATCCCCGGAAGGTTGTCATTCCTCATCGCCTGTGTAAGGCTGATTTCATACTTTCCCTTTCCCGGAAATTTATAGTTCAATTTATACTGAAATAATGCTTCCTTCGTATCACCAAAACCTGTACCAAGCCATTCGCCGTTTGGTTTTGCCAGAACGTAATTCAGGGTATCTGTTTCCTTCTTTTTGTTCTGAAGATTGGTGAAGTTTACAATAAATCTTATATTGCTGTAAGGATAAGTATTGTTATTTCTTACGACAAATATAATATTTTTAGGATTTTGCGGATCTGAAACTTCAAGATTAAATTTTTGCTCACTTTTCTTATTCCATTTGTTATTAACGGAATTCATGATGATGTTTTCTTCCGAAGAAGATTGGCAGCTAAAGAAAAGTATAAGAGATAATAATCCTAAAATTTTACGCATTTTTATCTTTTTTTGGAGGATATTTCTTTTTAAAATTTTTCTTGTTCGGATTCTGTTGTTTTTTCTCAGGATCAGAAGGATTGTCAGTTTTTTCTACCTGTGCTTTTGGCTGTTGCGGCTTAGGCTGTGGCTTCTGTTGAGGCCTTTGCTGATTTCCGGAGTTGGCATTAGCATTAGGGTTTTCTGTTCTTTCCGGTCTGTCAGGTCTCTCGGATCTTTCAGGCCTTTCCGGTCTGTTTTTCTTTGGTCCCTGGCCTTGTCCCTGCTGTCCTCCCTGGTTTTGCCCGTTGTTGTTCGGTCTGTTTTGATTTTGGTTTCTGTTCCTGTTGTTTCCTCTGTTCTTCTTTTCGAATCTGTCCACATTGTTTTCCTGGATCAGGTCGATGGATGGAACCGGAATGTCAGGCTGTTTCAGATCTTCCAGGGGAAGGGTTCTTTCGCCTCTTTTATTTTTTGCGATTAGTTTCTTAACAAGATCAATATCAAAGTCATACCATGCCATTGAGCTGTCTACATAAGCAAACCACATTTTCTTTTTGAAAACGTCTATTTTGATACAGAATGCTCTTCCTTTTTCCGTGTCCAACGTAGTGGATGAAGAAGGGAAATGACTTAATGCATCAAGGTAGCTGTCCAGTTCATAGTTAAGACAGCATTTCAGTTTACCACATTGTCCTGCAAGCTTTTGCGGGTTAATGCTCAGCTGCTGATATCTGGCTACATTGGTATTCACAGATCTGAAATCGGTCAACCATGTTGAACAGCAAAGTTCTCTTCCGCATGATCCGATACCTCCAACTTTTGCAGCTTCCTGTCTGAAACCGATCTGTTTCATATCGATTTTCGTTCTGAAAGCACCTGCGTATTCTTTGATCAACTGCCTGAAATCCACTCGGTTATCAGCGGTGTAATAGAAAGTGATCTTTGAAGAGTCTCCCTGATATTCTACATCAGTGACTTTCATTTCGAGACCGATTCTATGGGCAATCTTTCTTGCTTCCAGCTTTACGGCGTCTTCTTTTTTTCTGGCTTCCTGCCAGACCTCAAGGTCCTTCTGGTTAGCCTGTCTGTATATTTTGAGTATAGATTCTTCAGGAAATTTTTTCTTTTTCATCTGAATCTTTACTAATTCTCCGGTGAGGCTTACAACGCCTACATCGTGTCCGGGACTCGATTCTACTGTTACTACGCTACCTATATGTAAAGGAATATTATTTACATTTCTATAAAACGATTTTCTATCATTTTTAAATCTAACTTCCACAAGGTCGCACCTGTTCGATGCGGGGTTGTTGATGTTAGAAAGCCAATCGAAAACACTTAATTTATAACTATTACCACAGGTATTTACACTTTCACAACCATTCGCGGTTTTCTTGGGTCCGCAAGAATGGGCAGAATCGCCGGATGTTTTGCATCCACAACTCATATAACTATTTTTTATAATCTTGCAAATTTATGTAAATTTATCTTTATGCAATTCTAAAATACTTAAATATTCAATATCGCTGTTGTTTAACATTAAACGTAAAAAATATGCGATCCATAAAAAGTGGATAAGTTACTAAACAGTATGTGTTTAAGTGAATGTATTTCTAAAGTGCTATTTTAAACATAATTTTCTTTTAGGATATTGTTTAAAATATTAAGAAATATTAACAGGCGTATTCAAAATAATTTTATATTTGGGTTATATAATAACAGTCTATGAAAAAAATATTAGTATCAACTGCTTTATTGGCGGGTGTTTTATCTTACGCGGGAGGTTTCAGGGTATCTCTCCAGGGAGTGAAACAATTGGCAATGGCGCATACTAGTGCTCATGCCGAAGATGCAAGTGTGGCATTCTTTAACCCAGCGGGTATGTCATTCATTCCTTCTAAGCTGAGTATAGTGGCAGGAGGGTTTGGTGCAAGTAATAAAGTTACTTTTCAAAACTTGAATACACTACAGAGTACATCAACAGACAACCCTATCGGTACTCCGTTATACGCTGCAGTGGCTTATAGACCGATAGAGAACCTTTCTGTTGGTTTCAGCTTTAGTACACCTTTCGGAAGTACGATCGAGTGGCCAAGTGACTGGGAAGGAAGAGAAATGGTGCAGAAACTGGAGCTGAAAAGTTTCTATTTCCAGCCGATGGTATCTGTAAAACTGGCTCCTTGGGTATCTTTTGGGGCGAGCTATATTTATGCTAAAGGTAAAGTAGACTGGGATAAAGCTGTAACACAGTTTGGTGGTGAGCTAAATATTAAAGACGAGAAAGCTAGCGGAAGCGGATATGGATTCGGGTTCTATTTCAGACCAGACCCTAAACTGGATGTAAGTATTGCTTACCGTTCCCCTATAGATATGAAGGCCAAAAAAGGAACCGCTACGTTTCAGTTCCCTTCAGCAGCTATTTATCCTCTGTTAGGTCTTGATCCAAGTACAGGACAGGATAAATTTACAGCAACCCTTCCTTTGGTGGAAGAATATACCATTGGTTTAACGTATAAAGTAACACCAAAATGGTTGGTTTCTGCTGACTTTAACTACCACGGGTGGGAAAGATACAGCAAGCTGACTTTGGATTTTGCGAATGCCCCTGTGGGGAATCAGCCGGATCCTACCGTATTGGTTGCTCCTAAAAACTTCAGAAATTCCAAAACATTCAGATTGGGTACTCAGTATGCATTCACAGATATGATCTTCGGACGTTTGGGTGCTTATTATGATGAATCTCCATATACGGATGAAAACTTTATTCCGGAAACTCCTTCATTCAATACCTATGTAATTACAGGTGGTGTTGGCTTTAAATTAAAGCAGTTTGGAGTGGATTTAGCAGGTGGATATGCCATGCCTCAGTCCAGAGATGTAAGAAATGCAGCGCTAGGCTTTAACGGACAGGCTAAAGCTAAGGCATTCTACTTTGGTTTAGGTTTATCGTACAACCCTTTTTAATTGAAAGACTATGAAAAAAATTATAATATCAACACTTGCCGTTTCCGCACTTCTTTTTACAACAAGTTGTGAGACTGATTTTGATACCGATGTAAAAGATATTCAGGTGACAAGCGGAGAAGCCAACTTTTCCAATTATGTTTCTATAGGAAACTCTTTAACTTCAGGATATAGAGATGGAGCCCTTTACAGCAGCGGACAAAACGAGTCGTATCCAAGTATCATCGCGATGCAGATGAAACTGGCAGGCGGCGGTGCATTTAAGCAGCCTATGATGCCAAATGATGTAGGTGGATTTATAGGGTTGCCTGGTTTTCCGGGTAAACTGAATCTTACAGTGACTGCCAGCGGAAGTTTAAGTCCGGTTCCAAGCAGCCCTGCTGCGGCATTGGATAATGTGACTGCCGGTGGACCTTATCAGAATATGGGAGTTCCGGGAGCAAAGTCTTTCCACTTGGTGGCACCAGGTTACGGAAGTGCTGCTAACCTTGCTTTAGGAGCTGCCAATCCATACTTCGTGAGATTTGCTACTTCTGCCACAGTTTCTGTTTTAGATGATGCAAAAGCTCAGAAACCTACATTCTTCTCTCTTTGGATTGGAAATAATGATGTATTATCTTATGCTACTAACGGAGGAACGAATTCTCAGACGGTAGGAGGAGTTACTACTTACACTCCGGCGGTAGTTCAGACTGGAAATGTAAATCCACTCACTTATAAATCAAATGATATTTCTGATCCTAATCTTGTAGCGGGATCTATTAAAGGGGTCCTTGATGGTCTTAAGAGTGTAGGAACCACAAAAGGAGTTATTGCCAATATTCCTTATGTTACTTCTATTCCTTTCTTTACGACAGTTCCTTACAATCCTTTAACACCTACAACATTAGGAGCAAATTTAGCAACACTTAATACAAGTTTATATGGTCCGTTGAAGCAGGCGCTTACTGCTTTTGGAGCTGGAGACAGAATTAATTTACTTTCTTCCACTTCTTCCAACCCGGTTTTAATCAAAGACGTTGCACTTACAGATCTGTCTGCACAGCTTACTGCTGCTTTGACTCCTTCATTAGGATTGCCTACAGCAACTGCATTTGGACAAATCTTTGGACAGGCAAGACAAGCTACATCAGAAGATTATATCCTTCTTACAACAAGTTCTCTAATCGGAACTACTGCGCCAGGAGCACCGGCACCAGTAAATGTGTATGGAATTTCTTATCCACTGCAAAATCAGCATGTATTAACAAAAACAGAAGCTTCTTATGTGAAAACAGCGGTAGATGCTTACAACACTTCTATAAAATCACTTGCTGATTCTTATGGATTGGCTTTTGTAGATGGTAATGCTAAAATGACTGAGCTTAATGGTAAGTCCGGTATTACTTTCGATGGGGTAAAATATACGGCCAAATTTGTGACCGGAGGAGCTTTCTCTCTTGATGGGGTTCACCTTACAGGAAGAGGGTATGCGGTTATTGCCAATGAATTTATCAAATCTATTAACACAAAGTATAAATCTACTTTGCCACAGGTAGATCCTAATAAATATTCAGGAGTAAAATTCCCGTAATAATACAGGAAAATAAAAAGTTAGAAACCACAAGAGTAATTCTTGTGGTTTTTTTTTAAATTTGCAAAATCTTTAAAAAGTAAAAATGGCCGATCAGTTAAGTTATCTATTTTGTACAAGAACCAGCAGGGACTTGGCAGAAAAAATTTCCCAGCATTATGGGAAAGAGTTAGGAAAAATCAACTTTCAGGAGTTCAGCGACGGGGAATTCGAGCCTGTTCTGGATGAATCTGTAAGAGGAGGAAGAGTTTTCCTAATCGGATCTACCTTCCCGCCAGCAGACAATCTTTTAGAACTTCTATTAATGATTGATGCAGCGAAAAGAGCTTCCGCTAAAAGTATTACTGTTGTAATCCCTTATTTCGGACTTGCAAGACAGGACAGAAAGGACAAGCCAAGAGCTCCGATAGGTGCCAAACTGGTAGCTAATCTATTGACAGCAGCAGGAGCAACAAGAATCATGACGATGGATCTTCATGCAGATCAGATTCAGGGATTCTTTGAAATTCCGGTAGATCATCTTTATGCTTCAAGTGTTTTCGTAGACTATATCAGAGCATTGAACCTGGATAATCTTACGATAGCTTCTCCGGATATGGGAGGTGCGAAAAGAGCAAAAAACTATGCAGGTCACCTGGGTGCTGAAGTAGTAATTGCTTACAAAGAAAGAAAGAAAGCTAATGTTGTAGAAGAGATGTTCCTTATCGGAGATGTAGAAGGGAAGAATGTAATCCTTATCGATGATATGATTGACACAGCGGGTACACTTTGTAAAGCTGCAGATATTCTAGTGGAAAAAGGAGCAAAATCAGTAAGAGCGATGGCAACTCACGGAGTACTTTCCGGAAAAGCGTACGAGAATATTGAGAACTCTAAATTGCTGGAAGTTATTGTAACTGACTCAATTCCTGTTAAAAATAATTTGTCATCTAAAATAAAAGTGCTATCTTGCGCCCCATTATTTGCAGACGTTATGAAGATGGTTCATGAGCATCAATCAATCAGTAGTAAGTTTATTATCTAATTGATTTTTAACAGATTGCAAAATTAAACTGAACAAATTTTTAAATTTTTTATAAATGAAATCTATTACAATTCAAGGTACAAAAAGAGAAAGCGTGGGCAAAAAGTCTACAAAAGCTTTACGTGATGCTGAATTAGTTCCTTGTGTTGTTTATGGAGGTGAAGCACCATTGAACTTCTCTGCAGAAGAGAGAGCATTCAAAGGTTTAGTATACACTCCTGAAGCACACACGGTATCTATTGAACTAGACGGAAAAACAATTCCGGCAGTTCTTCAGGATATTCAGTTCCACCCAATTACGGACAAAATTTTACACGCAGACTTCTACCAATTATCTGACGATAAGCCAGTAATTATGGAAGTTCCTGTAAGAATTACCGGACGTTCTAAAGGTGTTGTGGCTGGTGGTGTTTTACGTCAGTCTTTCAGAAAATTAAAAGTGAAAGCTATTCCTGCTAACTTACCAGACGAGATCGTTGTTGATGTAACTCCATTAAGAATTGGTAACAAGCTTTATGTAGGAGGAATCAAAGCTGAAGGATATTCTTTCGTACACCCTGACAATGCAGTTGTAGTAGCTGTTAAGATGTCTAGAAATGCAATGAAAGGTGGTGCAGTAGTAGAAGATGATGAAGATGAAGAAGTTGCAACTGAAGAAGGAGCAGCTCCAGCAGCAGAAGAAGCTACAGCAGAATAATATTTGCTTATTCAACAAACCATATAAAACCTGTCAATGTTATTGGCAGGTTTTTTTATCTATGAGGATGCAGGACAAAATAAATGGGCCTCGTCAATCCTCTTTCCCATCTTATCTATCGAATCTTTCTATCACCTGACAAGTATCACCCGCTTGCACGGTACCTCCTTTCGAAAAAAAAGCCGTAAATTTGAAGTGTTCTAAATAAGAGCCATCTAATTTAAAATTTTAATAAATGTTTGACATTCAGGAAATAAGAAGTCAGTTTACGATATTAAACCGCGAAGTGAATGGTAAGCCATTGGTTTACTTAGATAATGCAGCCACATCTCAGAAACCGGATTCCGTTTTGAAGATTTGGAATGAATATTATACCCAGCTTAATGCCAATGTTCACCGAGGAATTCATACATTAAGTCAGTTGGCTACCGAAGAAATGGAGCTTTCAAGAAGAAAGATTCAGACATTCATTAATGCTAAGCATGATTTTGAAGTCATTTTTACAAAAGGAACTACAGAAGGTCTGAACCTCATCGCCTATATTTTAACACAGAAGCTTAAAAAAGACGACGAGATTGTCATTTCATATCTGGAACACCACTCGAACATTGTTCCGTGGCAGCTTCTTTGTGAAAGAACCGGAGCCAAACTGAGAGTGATCCCGATTGATGAAAACGGTATCCTTCAACTGAACTATCTGGACGAATTTTTAAGTGAAAAAACCAAAGTAGTTGCTGTAAACCAGGTTTCCAATGCATTAGGAATTGTCAATCCTATTGAAGAGATTATTGCTAAAACAAGGAAGAATTCAGGTGCTTATATTGTCATCGATGGAGCGCAGTCTGCACCTCACTTCGAAATCGATGTACAGAAGATGGACTGTGACTTCTTTGTGTTTTCAGGTCATAAAATGTATGCACCAATGGGAACTGGTATCCTTTATGGAAAACAAGAGCTCCTGGAGGAACTTCCACCTTTCCATGGAGGAGGAGAGATGATAGCAACCTGTTCTTTTGACGGAACTACCTACGCAGGGCTTCCTTTTAAATATGAAGCAGGAACTCCGAATGTAGGAGGAAATATTGCATTAGGCGCTGCCGTTGATTTTATCGAAAAAATAGGGCGACAAAATATTCAGAATCATGAAAACGCACTGCTTGAATATGCCCAGAGACAACTTTTAGAACTGGAAAACATAAAGATCTATGGTGAAAAAGCCAAAAGAGTAGGTGTTGTTTCCTTTAATTTAGAAGGAACGGGAATTTCTTCCGATGTAGGGATGATCCTTGACAAAATGGGTATTGCCGTAAGAACCGGACACCACTGTACACAGCCGATCATGGACTTCTTTAATATAGCCGGAACCGTAAGAGCAAGTTTTGCTGTTTACAATACTTTTGATGAAATTGACAAGCTTGTAGAAGGCGTAAAGAAAGCTCAGAAAATGTTGGGATAAAAGTAAAAAGCAGCAGATCCGCTGCTTTTTTGCTGAAGTTAATCCTGAGGAATACAATAACATCTTCCTTCAACAATGACCTGAATATATCCTATGGCGCATTCAAGACAGATTTCACCGCCTGCGATGATTTCTTTCAATTGTTCTTTACTTAATTTTTTCATATTCAATGATTTAATGGGTTAGTGCTAGCAATAAAGATAATTAAAAACCATTAAAATATCTGTAGATCCTTCAATTTTTTGGAGGATTTATTGTTTCTTGAATTAAAGGTTGATCTAAAACTGATTATAGATAATAGACTTTACCAATCCTTGAAATAGCAATTTTTGTGTATGTACGTCTTGCTTCTTGAAGTAATTTTGTCTGGTCTAAATTTAACGTAATGGAATTAATAGAAAAATTGAACTGGAGATTTGCGACCAAAGCAATGAACGGTCAGAAAGTACCACAAGAAAAAGTGGATAAAATATTAGAGGCTGCAAGACTTGCCCCTACATCAAGCGGACTTCAGCCTTTTGAGATCATTGTGATCACCAATCAGGAGGTAAAGGAGCAGATCAAACCTCACGCATGGAATCAGCCGCAGATCACGGACTGTTCCCATCTTTTGGTGTTTGCGGCCTGGGATAATTACACAGAAGAGAGAATCAATGCGATGTTTGATCTGACCAACAAAATCAGAGGTTTTGAAAATGAAGGCTGGGAAAACTACAGACAGATGCTGTTGGGAACATATCCTCAGAGATCTGCAGAAGAAAACTTTACACACGCAGCAAAACAGGCGTACATTTCATTCGGAGCAGCGATTATCGCAGCCGCTTTTGAAGAAGTAGATTCCACGCCAATGGAAGGTTTTTCTCCTGAGGCGGTGGATGAAGTTTTAAACTTAAAAGAAAAAGGCTTAAAGAGTGTTCTGCTTCTGCCTATCGGTTACAGAAACTCTGAATCAGACTGGTTGGTGAATCTTGCCAAAGTGAGAAAACCTAAAGAAGATTTTATTACCGAAGTGAATTAATTACTCAATTTTTTCTTATAAAAAATCCCTTTCAGTTGTTTTGAAAGGGATTTTGTTTTTTGACTAATTACTTAATCATATTTCTGTCTAAACCTTATAGGTTTCAAAAACCTATGAGGTTTGAATTCTTTTAATTATTAGTTGTTCGGTTTCCATTCCACAACCGCTCTGATAAACGCCTCCGCATTTTCCACAGGAATATTAGGTAAGATTCCGTGTCCAAGATTCGCGATATATCTGTCTTTCCCGAAACGGTTGATCATTTCAGTCACCATCTTCTTGATGGTTTCCGGCGTAGAATGTAATCTTGCAGGGTCAAAATTCCCCTGAAGCGTCATCGTATGATTGGTTAAAGTTCTTGCGAATTCAGGAGTGATGGTCCAGTCCACACCCAAAGCAGATGCCTTAGACATCGTCATATCTTCCAGCGCAAACCAGCATCCTTTCCCGAATACCACCACATGGGTAAGAGGACTCAAGGCTTCAACGATCTGGTTGATGTACTGCCATGAGAATTCCTGGTAATCCGTAGGAGAAAGCATTCCACCCCATGAATCAAAAACCTGTACTGCAGAAACTCCTTTTTCCACTTTTCTTTTTAAATAGGCAATCGTAGTATCCGTGATCTTCTGAAGCAGTAAATGAGCCGCTTCAGGCTGCTGGAAACAGAATGATTTTGCAATATCAAAAGCTTTACTTCCTTTTCCTTCAATACAGTAACATAGGATCGTCCATGGAGAACCTGCAAAACCGATTAATGGAATTTCATTATCTAATTTAATTAAGGTAAGCTCAATGGCATCAAAAACGTATCCTAAAGTATCATCCACATCAGGGACGATCACATTCTGAACCTGTTCCATTGTTCTGATCGGATTGTCCAGCCACGGACCTACATTTTCTTTCATTTTAAAATCGATTCCCATTGCCTGAGGAACCACTAAAATGTCAGAAAACAGGATGGCTGCATCCAAAGGAAACCTACGGATAGGCTGTACAGTGATTTCAGAAGCAAGTTCAGGCGTCTGGCATCTCGTAAAGAAGTCATATTTATCCCGAAGAGCAATGAATTCCGGCAGATATCTTCCGGCCTGTCTCATCATCCATACCGGCGGTCTTTCTACCGTTTCTCCGCGGAGTGCTTTTAAATATAAGTCGTTTTTAATCATAATTTATTTAAACTAATATGGCCGTTCCCGGCACTTATTATTTTTACCAGCCAAACTTGCAGCTGCTTCAAAGTTCTTTTTTTATCAGCTCAAAGATAGAAGCCAGATTGTTTTCTTCTGAAGTGAAGATCTCTGCTGTGGTGTGCTTTCGCAGTTCATTGGAGGTCGTTTCACCGATTGAAAAAATCTTCATTCCTTCTAAAGAGTTGAGTTTTGCAAAACTACGAACTCCGCTTGGACTAAAAAAAACTGTAGCATGATATTTTTCAGGTACCAAAGGATTGATTTCTTCAGTGTTGTAAACCGTAATCTTTTTGTAGCGGATATTCTGCAGCGGAAGATCTTTATCCAGAACATCGATGGCCAGATTGCCACAAAAGTGAAGGAACTGCTCGTGCTGGCAGTTTCCGATAATAAACCTTGAAAGTGTTTCTGCGTTTTTCAGAACCTTGAAAGTCCCGAAACCGTATTTTCTGAGTTCACGTTTCGTTTTTTCACCGACACAATATATTTTGTTATAATTTTTTGCGGTAAAATCTTCGTTAGGTTTAAACTGATTTGTAAAGAAAGATCGCACTCCATTCACACTCGTAAAGATCAATGAGCTATTTTTTAAATCAAATGGAGAGATTTTTATAGGTTCCGTTCTGATCACCTCAATACATTCAGCCGAAATATCCGATCCTAATTCTTTGGACAGCAATGCGGCATCTATGGTTTTGGTGAAAAGAATTTTCATTAGGGTTTGTCTTTTAAATGTAAATCATCTACTAGCAATCGTATTTTCTTCATAAAATCCTTCCCCGGATCTTCTTTTGCAGTGAAATAATTCGGGTCAGTTTCCTTCCAGAGTTTTGATCCTCTAAAGATACCATATTCTGAATGACCTATCAGATATTCTATATTGTATTTTTTAGTTAAGGACTTAATTAATTGTGCATTAGCCAATGCCTGCTTTTCTGTAAGCGGCTGATTTTTGCTTCCAATGTTTTCAATACCGATGGCACAGTAATTAAGTCCGATGGTATGTCTCGCAAACATATTAGGTTCCATAAGCTGATAAATGGTACCATCTCTGTCTACAATAAACTGGGAGGAAACATTCAGTGTGCTTTGTTTCTTTAAAACATTTCGGGCAGACTCCAGATGGGTCTTGTTGAAATATTTGTAATTCGTTTCTACAGTTCCGCCTGCAGTATAGTGAAGAACAATGATTTTAGGCGAAATGACCGGTGAATTCTGAGTGATGTTATAATGACTTTTAAGATACTCAAGGCTCAGTTTAACTCTTTCCGGAGAATAATCAATAGGTTTATTAATGATTTTAAATTCGCCGGTCTGAGCTTTCGTATAGCATGCCATCAATACAAAGAAAGCATAAATAAGGTTTTTCATAAAAAGTTATTTATTTCTGGTATTGATAATGTCCTGTAATGGTATACTTAAAAAGGACATCTTCCACCACCTGTCCGCCTCCTATATTATGTACGATCAGAAACCTCTTTCCGTCGGCAGATTTTTTATTGACAACAATTCCGATATGGGTTAAATTTCCAGGCAGAAGCCAGGTAACAATATCCCCCGGAACATACAATGCAGGATTGCTTTCAATAGATTTTGCTTTCCCGAATTTAGAAAAGAACACAGCAAGATTCGGGACTCTGCGGTGATCAATGTTCGTATCAGGCTTTTTCAAACCCCAGATTTTCGGATATTTTGTGAAATTTTTTGCCATATCCTCATGAACTTCCTTTTGGAGATCGATCCCCATTTTTCTGTAAGCTCTTATCACGACGTCTGTACATACGCCTTTATCTGCCGGGACATCTCCGTTGGGATATTTAAGGACAAAGTAAGTGGGATCATAGGTAACCGTTTTATCCACCAATCCCAAAGCGGAATCGGATAGCTGAAGTGCAAATTTATTCTGTGCACTTGCCATACCCATATAACAGGTGAATGCTAATAAAAACAGATACTTTTTCATAGTTCCGCGCTTAACAGGAATGTAAAGATAAAGGGAGCTGTCTGAAAACGTTTAGTAAGAATTCTTGATTTCAGTCATCAATTCTTTTCCACCGTTTTCAAGAACGATCTTTGCGAATTTCTCTCCAAAATTCTCAGTTTCGTTGTACTCGAAGTTTTCATCGGTAGCAATGCAGTTTTTGCCATCCAGAGAACACAAAGCTGCTTTGAATCGGACCTGGTTTTCGATGATTTCCGCATAGGCACCGATTGGGGCAGTACATCCGCCTTCCAGTGTGCTCAGGAAATTTCTTTCGATCTCTACACAGATCTGGGTTTTCTTATGATTGATCTGGCTCAGGATTTCGTTGATCTCTGGTTTGTCAGAATGTCCGGCCACGGCAATTACGCCTTGAGAAGCGGCTGGGATCATTAACGGAAGCATCTCATAATCGATGTCCATTTTCATTCTCTTGATTCCTGCCAGAGATAAAATCGTAGCATCAAAGTCTCCATCCTCCAGTTTCTGAAGTCGGGTCTGGATATTTCCACGGATATCTGAAAATTCAGCGTTGGGATAATTCTTTAGCCAGAATGCTCTTCTTCTCAGACTGCTGGTCGCCAGTTTAAGTTCGTGGAATTCTTTATTTCTTGAAGATTCTTTTCTGATCAGTACGTCCTGCGGGAAATCTCTTTCCAGATAAGCAATGATCTCAATATTTTGAGGAAGCTGTGTAGGGACGTCTTTTAAAGAATGTACGGCAATGTCAATCTCGTCATTCAGTAAAGCCACATCAAGGTCTCTTGTGAAAACCCCGGTGATTCCTAAAGAATAAAGCGGTTGATTTAAGTTCTTATCGCCCGAAGATACGATAGGAACGATTTCCGTTAAATAATTACGGTTTTGAAGGTGCCTCGCAACCTCTCTTGCCTGCCAAAGTGCAAGTGCGGAATTTCTTGTTCCGATTCTAATGCTTTTCATTGAATTCGTTGTTTGGTTGTTCAACTAATATTTCGTGCATTAATTTACTAATTTCTTCGGCTTTTAAAGGATTGTCGATGATAAATTTTGCAAAACGGTTGGTGATTTTCTGGATCATTTTGTCAGAAAGCTCCATGTCCGTGATGTTTATGTATTTATTTTTTCTGTAAAAATTATGCATTTCATTGCGTTCCATATTCTTCAGAACTGCTTTAAAATGGTGAATATTTGGAGCCAGCTTTCTCTTTTTTTCCCATTCCAGAAACTCTTTCATCAGTTCTTTGATGATTTTTTCAGCTTTCGGGATCTCTTTTTCCCGCTGCTGAATCGTTTCCTGGATTTGTTTTGAAAGTTCATCCACATCGATCAGCGTTACGTTTTCATTTTCCGTAACGTTCTTTTCAACGTTATGAGGAATGGAAAGGTCAATCACGAGCGTTTCTTTTCCGTTCGGAAAGTGAGACTTGTTGATGATGGGATGTTTTGCTCCGGTAGCAACAATCAGGATGTCTGTATTTTTTATTTCCTTGTCAAAATCAGAATAATCAACATGAGGAATATTGTACTTCTCGGAAATTTTTTCAGCTTTCTCCTGAGTTCTGTTCGCGATTTTTATTTTAGGCTGGTAAACGTGCTTCACCAGATTTTCAACCGTATTCTGCCCGATTTCACCTACACCCAAAAGAAGAATGTTTTTCTCCGTTATTTTTTTCTGGCTGTTTAAGATGTAATGTACGGCAGCATAAGACACAGAAGCGGCCCCGTTTGAAATTCCGGTTTCGTTTTTAATTCTTTTCGAAATCTGGATGGCTGCATTAATTGCTCTTTCCAGATAAGGATTTGAATTTTGTCTTTCTTTTTTAAAGCGGCTGTATGCTTTTTTGATCTGTCCGATAATCTCAAAATCCCCGATAATCTGGCTTTCCAGTCCTGCTGCTACTCTGAACAGGTGGATCAGTGCCTCTTCTTTGGTCAGGATATTCGCAAACTGAAGGAAATCCGTAAGATGGACCCCGATGGTTTTGCAATATTCCTCTGCGACCAGAAGATAATTCGGTGAAGTGGTATAGATTTCGGTTCTGTTACATGTGGAAACCACAAATGCATCCCCTAAATCCACATTATGGATCCGGGTGACAAAGTTCTTGATGTTGTCATCAAAGAATGCAAATTTCCCTCTTGTTTCTACATCAGCCTTCTCGTAGCTGATGGAAAGTACAGCAAAATTCGATGTTTGATGGATGTTGGAATACTGTAACATAAGCACGGCAAATTTACGGTTTTTTTAATTAATCAGCCTCTGATAATGTATATGATAATTATCGTGAAAAACTATGGTGGGGAAGGAGTGAAACAGACGCTGAAAGAATGCAATTTGAAGATGTATGATGGTACAGCCGATGGGAAAATAATTTATAATCAGCATTTTATAATTTTTTAAGAGAGAGATTTCTTTGTATTTGACTCAAAGATTCGTACCTTACGTGTTCAGGCCCCATTGCCATTAATTTTAGTTTAAATCAGACTCCGTAAATGATTAAAGCAAAAGTTAATATAAGATTATAAATTTTAATAAAATTTTAACCAAATTATATGCAGGTTAAATTTCTTTAGTAGTGTTAAATTTATATCTTTGTAAACTTAAAATCAGAAGAAAAATATGAGTTTATTCGATATGTTTACGCAAGAAATTGCGATAGACCTTGGTACTGCCAATACCCTTATCATCCATAATAATAAAATTGTTATAGATCAGCCGTCAATTGTTGCAATTGAACGTTCTACGGGTAGGCCCATTGCGGTCGGCGAACAGGCCAAGCATATGCAGGGTAAAACTCACGAGGATATCAAGACGATCCGTCCTTTGAAAGACGGGGTAATTGCAGATTTCCACGCTTCTGAACACATGATCAAAGAATTTATCAAAAAAATTCCTGGAATTAAAGGTAGATTCATACAGCCGGCACTGAGAATCGTGATCTGTATCCCTTCTGGTATTACTGAAGTTGAAAAAAGAGCGGTAAGAGATTCTGCTCAGAAAGTAAATGCGAAAGAAGTAAGACTGATTTACGAACCAATGGCTGCAGCAATAGGAGTTGGAATTGATGTACAGAAACCTGAAGGAAATATGATCATCGACATAGGTGGAGGTACTACGGAAATTGCAGTGGTAGCTTTAGGAGGGATCGTATGTGATAAATCTGTAAAAATTGCAGGTGACGTATTTACCAACGATATCGCTTATTACTTAAGAACTCACCATAACCTTTACATCGGAGAGAGAACGGCTGAAAGAATCAAAATTGAAGTAGGTTCTGCAGTGGAAGATCTTGATGTAGACATTGAAGATATCCCGGTACAGGGTAGAGACCTTATTACAGGGAAGCCGAAAGAAATCATGGTTGGCTACAAAGAAATTGCACGTGCATTAGACAAATCTATCATCAGAATTGAAGATGCGGTAATGGAAACGCTTTCTCTTACGCCACCGGAACTGGCTGCTGATATTTATAAAACAGGTATCTATCTTGCTGGAGGAGGTGCTTTATTGAGAGGTCTTGCAGACAGATTGCACAAAAAGACTGGTCTTCCTGTATTTGTAGCAGAAGATCCGTTGAGAGCTGTTGTTCGCGGAACCGGTATTGCCCTTAAGAATATGGATAAATTCAATTTCTTAATTAAATAATTTTAACTTTTTACGACAATACATCTGAATGGGATTTTTGCTGAGACTATTTTCGAAGAACGCTCTTTTTGTCTTCTTTATATTCCTGCAGATTGTTGCTCTGGTTCTTATATTCTCTAAAAACGCCATGCAGAAATCATGGGTAGCTGGCCAGTCGGCTGCGCTGAATTCATGGATTTCGGGGTATATAGATGAAGGGGTTTCATATCTGAAACTGAAACAGATCAATGAAGATCTTGTGGCTCAGAATAAATCTCTGATGCTCCAGCTTTATGGAAAAGAGGGAGCCAAGAATCCTGTATTCAAAAAAGTACATGATACGTTAGGGGGTGGGCAGATCTACACTTTTGTAGACGGCGAAATCGTGTTTAACAGTATCAACAGAAGAAATAACTATTTTACCATCAACCGTGGCCGCAGAGACGGTGTTTTCCCTCAGATGGGCGTGATGGCTCCTAAAGGAATCGCGGGAATTGTTATCAATTCTACAGACAGCTATGCTTTGGTTCAGTCTGTTCTTAGTGTCAATAAAATCAGGATCAACGCATCGTTGAAAAATTCCGGATATTTTGGAACTTTAACGTGGAATGGTGATAATTCCAGAGTGATGCACCTTGCAGATATTCCTAAATATGTAGCTTTAAAAGTAGGAGACACTGTTGTTACAGACGGTAAATCTGCTATTTTTCCTAAAGGTGTCATGATAGGAACCATCGCAGGATATTCTGTAGATAATAAAACCGGTTTCTGGGATATTTCAGTAGAGCTGAGTGAAAAAATGGGTGCTTTGAGTAAAGTATTCGTTGTGAAAAATCTTAAGAAAGCCGAAGTACAGAGAATTCAGGATACATTGCAGACCGTAATAAAAAAAGAAAATGATTAGCAGGACTTTATTTACCGATATATTGATCATGATCTTCCTGGTTGCATTACAGATTTTTGTACTCAACAGGATCACTCTTTTCGGAAAGTATACGCCGGTTCTTTATCCGGTTTTCGTCATGTTTTATCCTTTCTTCAGAAATAAATATCAGTTTTTAGCTTTAAGCTTTTTAATAGGACTTTCAGTAGATGCGTTCCTCTATTCATGGGGAATCAATGCATTTGCAACGACTTTGATCGCGTATTTTAGAACGTTGATCTTCAGAACTTCCACAGATACTTCCACAGACTTTTTCTCTTTTCAGTCCCTTCAGTGGGCACAGTTTTTACTGTTCCTGTTTTCAAGTATCTTCCTGCATCAGCTTTTAGTGCAGTATATAGAATTTTTTAAATTTAGCCGTTTTTTTGAAATATTACTTAATGTAGTGATCACAAGTATAATTTCCTTTATATTTATCGTTGTTTACGCATTAATATTTAAAATCAAACAAAAAGTTTGAACACACGTTATTTAAAAATCTTTTCTGCCTTAGTCGTAATCGCCCTTATTTTTGTGGCGAGGCTTGCGTATTTGCAGATGTTTACAGACCGTTATGCCTTAAATGCGGCTAATACCTCTATTAAAATTGAATACGTCATTCCACAAAGGGGTGTCGTTTTCGACAGAAACGGAAAGATCCTTGTGGGAAACCAGCCTGCCTACGAAATATCCTTTACGCAGGCGCTTATGAAACCCGATTTTGATACGTTGGGATTCTGCAATCTGATGCAGATCAGCAAAGCCGATTTTATCAAAAGAATTGAGATCATCAAGAAAGAAAAATACTATTCAAAGCTGACCCCGATGACTTTCCTGAAGGACCTCAGCAGAGAAGATATTGCCAGAGTTCAGGAAATTATTTTCAAATATCCTGCATTCAGTATTGTATCCAGACCTCAGCGACAGTATGAAGTAGGAACTTCCGGAAACCTTTTGGGGTACACCAGTGAAGTGAATGAAAGAGAAATCAAGAAAGACTCGGCTTACTATCTTCCGGGAGATTTCATCGGAAAAACTGGAGTTGAGAAATCTTACGAAAAAGAACTTCGCGGGGTAAAAGGAATGAAATATATCCAGAAAGATATTAAACTTCGAAATATCGGTTCCTATAAAAACGGAACATTAGACAAGGACGTTATTACCGGAAAAGATATTACGCTGACCATTGATTACGATCTTCAGAGAATGGCAGAAGAAATGCTGGTGGGAAAACACGGAGCTATCGTAGCCATTGATCCTAATAACGGAGAGATTCTGACCATGGCCACCGGTCCGGATATTGACCCGAATTTATTTACAGGTCCATATAAATCAAAAAATCTTTACGCATTATCCAAAGACACATTATACGATAATCAACCTACGTTTGACCGATCAGTTCAGGCGGCTTATCCTCCGGGATCTACCTTCAAATTACTAACTGCTTTGGCGGGAATGCAGATGGGGGTAATGGATGAAAATACCATTTTCCCTTGTGGTGGCGGATTTTTTTACAGAGGTTTGAGAATTAAAGGACATGGAGGAGCAGATCCTCTGATTCCGTCCATCCAGGTTTCCAGCAACTGCTATTTCTCGCATGCCTTTATTGCCATCATGAATAAATATCCGAAAGATCCTTCCAGAGGTGTTGATGAATGGAAAAAGATCATGAGCAGTTTTGGGGTAGGAGAATATCTGAATAATGATATTGCTGTAGGTTCACCGGGAAGAATTCCTAGCGGGAAGTTCTACGAAAAGAGAAGCGGTAAAAAAGACTGGACGGGTGACTATACCATGAATGGTTCTATTTTCAACGGAATGGGGCAGGGAGATGTATTGGTGACGCCTTTGCAGTTAGCCAACTATGTGGCCGCTATCGCTAATAAAGGATGGTTCTATACTCCTCACATTGTTAAATCTATCGATGGAAAACCTAATCCGGATAAAAGATTTAAAACAAAACACAAAACACTTGTAGACCCTAAACACTTCGAACCCGTACTGAAAGGAATGGAGGCCGTAGTATTGAGAGGTACCGCAAGAAGTTTAAAATCCAATGACTTTACCCAGCTGGCCAAAACAGGTACAGCACAGGTGCCTCAGGGGAAAGATAACTCGATCTTCGTTTTAATTGCTCCTGCAGACAAACCTAGAATTGTTGTGGCAGCAGTAATGGAACATGCCGGATTCGGTGCAACATGGGCAGGTCCAGCCTGTACAGTGATCGCTGAAAAATATATTACCGGAGATCTGAAAAGAGAAAACCTGTACAAAAAGATGACGGGCGCTACCTTTATGCCTGAGTACAAAAGACAGTGGGTGGCAGATCTGAAACGGAAAGGCTTATACAAAGATCCTAAAGAAGATTCTGTTAAGCTGAAAAGAAAACAGGACAGCCTGAATTTTATCAAGGAGCAGAAAATAAAACTGCAGAAAAAAATAGACGAAGAAACAAAGAACAACGCTAAAAAAGTAAAGCAATGAAATGGGCAGAAGGAATAGATAAACTAGGTCTGGGGCTGTATTTTCTGCTTTGTATTTTTGCCATTGCAAATATCTACAGTGTTGACCAGAAATTAGGGGAGAAACAGTTGGTATTCTTCTGTATCTCTTTATTTGTAGGGTTAATTATATTCGTAGGAAGAAGCAAGTTCTTCGAGAATATGTCCGGTATTATCTATATCGGAGGGGTTTTGCTTTTGATAGGACTTTTCCCTTTTGGGAAGGAAATTCTCGGGCAGAAAAACTGGTATAAATTCGGAAGCTTTACCATGCAGCCGGTTGAATTTGCCAAAATAGGAACCGCACTTATGCTGGCCAATTATGTTTCCGGACCGGATTTTAATCTTAAAGTCAAGAAATCACTCTGGACTGTTTTAGCCATCATCGGAATTCCCGCAGCAGTGGTTCTGATGATTCCCGATGTGGGTTCCATGCTCGTATTTATTGCATTCTTTATCGCTTTATACAGAGAAGGACTGAACGGTCTTTTGTTTGGAGTTGGATTTGTATTTGCAGGAGTCTTTTTAGTCTCTCTTGCCATACCACCAGTGTATGTAGCGTTGACAGTTGTGGTCATTGCCGGAGTTCTGATTGCTATGAATTATCATAGAATGTCCTGGGACGTGATCTCTATTTCAGGAATTGCAGGATCAATTATATTACTGTGTGGACTGGCTTTCGGCTCGCCATACATTTTAGAAAAGCTTCCAAAGCACCAGAGAGAAAGAATCGAGGTTCTCTATAAAGGAGAAAAAGCATTCAGAGATACTTCCGGGTACAACTTATTATATTCAAAAACAGCCATCGGGTCCGGTGGGCTTTTAGGAAAAGGCTATCGTGAAGGATCTGTAACGCAGGGGAAATTCGTTCCGGAACAGGAAACGGATTACATTTTCTGTACGGTAGGCGAAGAATGGGGCTTTGTAGGAAGTGCGGTGCTGGTTTTATGTTATATGGTGTACATCGGCAGGATTTATTATCTCGCGGAACAACAGAAATCTACCTTTAACCGGGTATTCGGATATTGTTTTGCTTCTATCCTCATGATGCACTTTACAATCAATTTAGGGATGGTTATGGGACTTTTCCCGACTGTGGGTATTCCGCTTCCTTATTTCAGTTATGGAGGAAGCTCGCTGCTTGCCTTTTCTATGATGACTTTTATTTTCTTTAAACTTAATTATTCGGATAAGAACAGCTTGGTGTAAGCTTATTATTATTCGATCTTGATCTCATAAACTAAAACGAACCCGACCTGTTACTCTGCAGAAAATAATTTTCTCTTTTTTCAAAGTACAATCATAGTCTGAGACAAAGAATTTTTCATGTTCAATGAGTATGGATTGAATTTCCTGTTTATGTAATAATTTAAAATCTTATCGATCAGTATAAAATTATCGATCTTCAGTATTCATAAAGGGTTGTAATACGTATATTTGTGTGAAATTATTTAACTATGAAAAAGAAACAACTATTCCTTACTTTAATGTTACCTCTAGGATTGTTTGGACAATCAGTAGTAGTAATACCCAATACAGAAAAATATGGTGAAAATGGGATTGTTTATGACAATTCTCTATTTTTTTCCAAAAACTATAAACTTGTAAAATTTGATGGAGTATCGGTAACCGGTATGCCTGAGCCATCTTATAATAATCAACCAATTGCTGGGCAACTTAGAGGAAGTATAATTGTTTATAATAATAAACTTTGTTATAGCTATGATTATTACAATCCTGAGAGTCCTATTTTTAGCCATTTAAATAAAGACTATCTTATCACCTATGATGGAGCAAACTATAATGTGTTCTTAAACCCATACTATGTATATGCTGAAGGTGGAATAACTATAGAAGATGGTGAAAGTAATTATAAACCTATTGAGTATAATGGAAAATTAATACTTAAATCAAACAGTACAAATGCAAATTATCCTGCAAGTCAACCATCATATTTTCATTTATGGTCATTTGATGGACAAATACTTACTAGGATTAATAATCCATACTACTTTAATGATCCATTCACTAATTCAACTCTTACACCGCATTTAGGAAATTGGGCTTTAGTTTATAATAATGATTTGTATTTTGCTTATACTTATACGGGGTCCTATGGAAGTAGGATTGCAAAATTTGATGGTACAAATATAGCTCTATTAGAAGATAATTTTATTTATCATGGAGGTATTTTCAATCTGGCTAATAATTTATATTTTAAAATGTCATTGAGCTCAGTAAATGAAGGTCTTGTAAATTATATTCCTGCATCCAATACTTTTGTATTGGCAGGTTCGATACCTCCACCACTCTTCTCTACAGTTAACTATAAACCACTTATTCATAATTCAAAAGCTTACCTATCTACCGAAAATAAGAAGCTTTCAGTTTTTGATGGGGCAATACTGTCTCAAATAAATAATCCCGTATCTGGTGATAAAGGAGTTGTGGGAAGCCCGGTGCTATTTGGTAATGATGTCTTTTTTCAATATCAGGGCACCGGAGATAAGTATTTTTTAGGAAAATATACACCTGGAGATACCAGTCTTTCCATAATCTCTAATCTTTCTGCCGGTGATACAGGAATTGGTGCAAAATTTAAAGAATTCAACGGTGCTCTTTATTTTACCTATAAAACTTCCGCTGTTTCACCGAATGTTGCCCCTTCTTATCTTGCAAAATATGATGGTAACACGATTACAGTATTTCCTAATCCGGATAATGGACAGGGCGTTCAGGATTCTAAATTTGTAGTCTATGGCAATGATCTTTATTTCCCTTATAAGAATGCTGCAGGAATCATTAATATGGCTAAATATGGAACCACAGTTTTGAGTACGAAAGAGACAGTTAAAGATGTTGGTGTTTCTATATTTAAAGATAACAATGGTTTTTCGGTAGTATCAAAAACTGAAAAAATTAGGAAGATAGAAGTTCTTGACGCCTCAGGAAGAGAAATTCTAAACGCGAAAGCCAATGCCCAGAAATATTCTTTTGAAATTGGAATTCATGGAGTTTTTATCGTGAATGTTACCCTTGATAATGGTAAGGTTTCCACATTAAAAATTAAGAATTAAAAGAACAGTTCTCCAGTTTAATAGCAATTCATTAAAATATAATTTAAAAATCTAAGAAAGTCAAAATTAAAAGTTTGGCTTTCTTAGTGCTTGACTCGTTATTATGAAAAACGGATATACCTCCGATCACGATTTCCAAAATGTAATATTTTCCGATCAACCCTTACAAACAGGCGAGTATGAAAACTGTATCTTCAGAAACTGCAGCTTTGAATATGCAGATCTCTCAGATTTCAGTCTCACAGACTGTGAGTTCATCGGTTGCAATCTGAGCATGGCTAAACTGCTCAAAACAGCTTTTCGTACCGTTGTTTTCAAAGAATGCAAAATGTTCGGGCTTCAGTTCAATGACTGCAATGGCTTTGGACTTTCATTTACTTTTGATGGATGCGCTCTCAACAATGCGGTGTTTTATAATACCTCAGTTAAAAAGACCGTATTCAGAAATTCAAAATTAATAGAAACCGATTTTGCTGAATGTGACCTCTCTAATTCAGTATTCAAAAACTGTGACCTGTCGGGCGCCATTTTCGACCGTACAAACCTTGAAAAGGCAGATTTTCAGAACTTCCTTCAACTATTCCATAGATCCAGCCTTAAACAAGCTTAAAAAGGCTAGATTTTCACTTTCTGAAGTGCACGGACTACTTTATAAACTGGATATTGAAATCGATAGGAATTAGAAGTTAGAAGCTAGAGATTAGAAGTTAGAGAATAAAGGCCGGAAAATCTATTCCGGTTACATCATTAAAAATTCAATGGAGGCGTCTTTGTATTTTAAGATTCAAGATAATGCTTTAGCTAAAACTTATTATTCCTTTCTATCAACATACCTTAATGACTACATTTTTTATTACGATGGCTAAAACCATTTTACCTACATATGATTAATCTTCCCTGAAGGGGTGGATTTTTGCAACGCAAAAAGACGGGGTAGTCATAAAAATAAAAAAACCATCAGAAATCTGATGGCTTCATTATTTAAATCAATTATTTAAAATTAAAAACTTGTCGCTGTGGATTGAGTAGAAGAGGCTAAGTTATTATAAGCTTCCCCATTCTCGTTGATTACTCTTTTTGCAAACCTGAATTTTGGTCCCCAGTAAGAATCATTCAGCGATGAGATCATTACCCCTTTAGAAGTGGCTGCGTGGATGAATTTAATTTCACCTTCTTCAGTTACACTTTCTACGATACCTACGTGAGAGATTCTTCTTCCGTGTGAAAAGAAGATTAAGTCTCCTTTCTGAAGGTCTCCTTTTTCAATACTTTCACCTTCCTGAGCCTGAGAAGCTGCTACTCTTGGTAAGCTAAGCCCTGCTGCTGCTCCGAATACAGAAAGAACGAAAGCTGAACAATCAATACCTCTTCTTGTCATTCCTCCGTATCTGTATGGAGTTCCAAGGTATGTTTCAGCTTCTGTTAGGATATTATCAATCGTTTTATTGTATTTGACTGCTTTTGCAATCTCAGAATTCTTAATGGCTTTTTTCGCGTTGGCGATAGATGCTGCCTTTTCGGCTAGAAAAGAATCGATAAGTCTTTGCTTATCCTGCTCCATTTTCTTGTTATCAATAGAAGCTAGTTTGGCATCTGTTTTGTATTCTTTAGCGTAAGTTGCTGGCTGTGAAACTACATAATTTGTAGCGCAAGACTGAACTGATACTGTAGACACTAAAGCAACTAAATAAAACAAAACTCTTTTCTTCATATATATTTGATTATCCGTGTTAAAAGGAATATTTATTTTCACAAAGCATTACAAAAGTAGAGATTCCGTGCAAAAGACCCCCGATATGATTATTGTCAGGTTCTTTATTTAACACATTTTAACATATTATTTAAGTATGTTAAAGAAAAACAAACCGCAACCGCCCGTTTTTGGCGAGTCTGCGGTTTTTTTTATTATGATTCTTTAACAAAATAAATGACCTTTCCTCTGTTTATCGGATTTCAAGATTCAAAACTCTAATTTTCAGCGATGTTAATAAAACAAAAAAAAACTCCCCGGAAAAAACCGGGGAGCTTAACTAATATGGAACTTTACAGATGTTATTTTGTAAATAACATTTCTCTATATTTAGTCATTGGCCAAAGCTCGTCATCCACCATCATTTCAAGATCATCAGAAGCTTCTCTGATCACATCAAATAAAGGAATTACTTTGGTGCAGTACGTTTCTGCCTGCTTTTGACTATTGGATACAGCTTTTGCTGCTTCTCTTGCCTTAATAAGATCTTCAACGCCCAATTTGATTTTGGAAACGTTTTCAGAGATATTGGTGATTAAGCTCATTTGCTCTTTCGCCAATGTTTTGAATTCTTTGTCCGGGAATATTTCTTTAAGACCTTTTACGTTCTCGATCAATCTGTTCTGATAATTTAAAGCTGAAGGAATGATGTGGTTTCTTGCGATATCACTTAAAACTCTTGCTTCAATATCAATAACAGTAGAATATTTTTCTAATTTGATTTCGTTTCTTGCCTCAACTTCTCTGTGAGTAAATACTCCGATTTCTTCGTAAAGGGCAACGAATTTTTTATCCATTTCCTGCTTAAGCGCTTCAGGAGTAGTTTTTAAGTTATTCAAACCTCTCTTTTTAGCTTCTTTCGCCCAGTCATCAGAATATCCGTCACCTTCAAACATAATGCTCTTGCACTGCTTGATGTACTCTCTCAATACGTTGAAAATGGCTTCATCTTTCTTAAGACCTGTTTCAATAAGCGCATCAACTTCTTTTTTGAAATCGATTAACTGTTTTGCAGCGATCGTGTTCATTACCGTCATAGATTCTGCACAGTTCGCAGAAGATCCTACCGCTCTGATCTCGAATTTATTTCCTGTAAATGCAAATGGAGAAGTTCTGTTTCTATCTGTGTTATCCAGAAGAATTTCAGGGATTTTTCCAACTACATTTAATTTAAGATCTGTTTTTTCGTCCGGAGAAAGTTTTCCTTCTGTTACTTTTTCCAATTCTTCCAATACTCTGAACAGCTGGCTTCCGATGAATACGGAAATAATTGCCGGCGGAGCTTCGTTGGCGCCTAATCTGTGGTCGTTACTTGCAGAAGCGATACTTGCTCTTAAAAGGTCAGCGTATTCATAAACTGCTTTGATGGTATTAACGAAGAATGTAAGGAACTGTAAGTTTTTCTTAGGGTTTTTTCCTGGGCTTAAAAGGTTTTCACCTGTATCTGTTGCTAAAGACCAGTTGTTGTGCTTCCCGCTTCCGTTTACTCCTGCAAATGGTTTTTCATGGAATAAAATATGGAAATGGTGCTTGTGAGCAATTCTTGCCATGATGTCCATCAACAGAGAGTTGTGGTCTACGGCAACGTTTACTTCTTCAAACATTGGCGCCAGCTCAAATTGGTTTGGCGCCACCTCGTTATGTCTTGTCGTTACAGGAATTCCCAGCTTCATACATTCGATCTCCAACTCTTTCATGAAGTTCATTACCCTTGTCGGGATAGAACCGAAATAATGGTCATCCAGCTGCTGTCCTTTAGCAGGAGAGTGACCTAATAAAGTCTTACCTGTTAAAACAAGATCCGGACGCGATTGGTATAATGCGGAGTCAACTAAGAAATATTCCTGCTCCCAACCTAAGGTAGGCGTTACTTTTGTTACGTTTTTGTCAAAATACTGCATTACGTTAGTTGCAGCTTCATCCACAGCATTCAACGCTCTTAAAAGAGGGGCTTTATAATCTAAAGTTTCTCCTGTGTAAGAGATAAAGATAGAAGGAATACATAAAGTAGTTCCCATGATGAATGCAGGGGAAGTAGGATCCCATGCCGTATAACCTCTTGCTTCGAAAGTGTTTCTGATTCCTCCGTTCGGGAAAGAAGAAGCGTCAGGCTCCTGCTGGATCAGTAGATTTCCGCTGAATCTCTCAATAGCTCTTCCTCCTTCAATAGGTGTAAAGAAAGAATCGTGCTTTTCTGCAGTAGTTCCTGTCAATGGCTGAAACCAGTGCGTGTAGTGAGTTGCTCCTTTGCTCATTGCCCAGTCTTTCATAGCTACGGCTACCTGGTCTGCAATGTGTCTCTGGATCTTTGTTCCTTTTTTAATAGCATCCATGATAGACTGGAATGCTTCCTTTGTCAGGTATTCTCTCATCGTCTCTTCTGAGAAAACATTCTGGCAGAATAATTCTGACAGTTTTCCGGGAACCTCAACAGAATTATCTCTTCTGAAGTCCTTAAATGGTAAAGTTTCTAACGCTTTGAATCTTAAAGTTGACATATTAAGGTTGTATTTTGTGGGGCAAATTTACAAAAAAAATGAATTAAAAACATTTTACCCCTTAAAAATTTAGGGGTTGTTGTGAAAATACTCAAAGTCAAACGCGGGTTTAATCTTTTTTGAAGGGGGCGTTTGTCTTATGAAAGGTAATATTTAGCCCTGCCATGGCTTCAAGAATGCATTTTGCGCAGTATATTTTAGAATGATAAAGGTACAAATTTAAACTGCTTGTTAAAAGATACTTAAAATAAGTTGAGCCGAGATTTTGTATATTTGTGTGAAATTTATTTTATGACAAATTCTAGAGCTAGAGAAACAACGGAAGCAATTGAAAGATTGTATATTTCTATGAGACACCTCTTTTACAGAGGTTTTTTTAAACCTGCCGGTGTTTCTGGAGAAAGTATCAGAAGTTTGTTAAAGACTATCAATCCAGAGATTTATGGTACCATGAATATTCCTAATAAATTGGAATTAAATGGTTTGATGTACGTTTTAGACAGACTTCCTGAAGGAATTGAAGAATGTGCTTTTATTCATCTTACATCAGATGAGGGTTTTGATAAAGGAAGTTTCGAACCTATTGTACCTAAAAAGAGAAGAAGAAACTGTTACAGGATAGACGAGCACCAGATGAATATTGAAGTTCTTTTGGGGCGTTCGGAAATTTATGATATTCTTACCCATCTTACCTTCTTATTTATAGAAGCAGACAAAGTGAGAAACCTGGCTTTCATTCAGGATGAAAACTGGAAACCAACACGTGCTTTTAAAATCATCGAAGAAGTAGTTAAAGGGGAGAAGAAATTCAGCAGAAAAGAAAAAGAAGTGGCTTTGATTCATTTGTCTTCTTTAATAGGAAGAACGTTTGAAGAAACATTGAATGCTTATAATTCATTCGGGGATGATGAAAATCCTGACCGTTTATTCAAAATCATCTACAACTTAGGAAAAGTAAGCCTTGAAGATGCAAAACAGACCAGAGAAAGAGAAATTCATTTCAGTGCGATATTAAAGGAAAGAGTAGGACACCACTATTTCGGTGAGAAATGGGCCAACAAAGTGAAAGAAGTTTTATTTGAAAAAGATCTTCACATGCGTCCGTTGCACATTATTTCAGCCAACATGCACTCCGTGAAAAATATGCTGTATGGAAATGATGCTTTAAAGAAAAAAGACAACAAAGAAGTAGATTATAAGCTATACGGAGATATTTCTGATAAAAAAGAACTTCGAGACAAAGTTTCAAAATATGCTTTGGAAGAAGGTTTGATCTATATTAATGATAAGAGCGGAAGTAATATTGACGTTCAGATCATCGATTTAAGCAAAACAGATCTTAAAAACACCCCATTCAGCGGTATAAAATATGTCGGAGACGATGTGATCATGGTGTTCGACTATGCTTTCGGAGAGCAGGCTTTTGAAGTAATGGATGAATTGCTGAGACCTTTCGAACACAAAGGAGAGGTGTATATGATGAAAGTAAAATCTGTTTCCATTATGGGTAAAGCCGGAATTCTGGCTGGAGGAAAAGGAGATATTATGATTCCAACTTCTCATATTTTTGAAGGAACAGCAGATAACTATCCATTTGAAAATGCTTTAAAACTGGACGATTTCAAAGATGATGAGCTGAAAGCGTTTGAAGGGCCAATGATCACGGTATTGGGAACATCGCTTCAGAACAGAGATATCCTTTCTTATTTTATGAACACTTCATGGAAAGCCATCGGTCTTGAAATGGAAGGAGCGCATTATCAGAAAGCCATTCAGGTGGCTTCCAAGATCAGACATCATATTGCACCGGATCTGTTTGTGTGTTACGCTTATTATGCTTCGGATAATCCTTTGGAAACGGGAAGTACACTTTCTTCGGGAGGTCTTGGTCTTACAGGAGTAAAACCTACCTATCTGATCACTTTAAGAATCCTTGAAAAGATCTTACAAAGCGGAAAAAAAGAAATTCCGGCTAAAAAATAATTTGATTTTAAATCATATTGAAACCTCAGATGTTTTGCATTTGAGGTTTTTTGTTTTTTGAAACACGAATGACATGAATGTTTTTCACGGATATCACAAATTGATTAGTGTTTAAAATTGTGGTTTTATTAGCGTCATTTGTGGTTAAAATCTGATCATCTGTACAGTCCGTGAAAGCTTAAAAAAATAATTATCTTTAAGAATCATAAAATGTCAGACAAATGAGCTCAGCTTCACAATTAGCAAAAAGATTCAGAGAAGTCTTGCTGGACGGCTTGTGGATCGCCAATACGAATTTTAAAGATCAGCTTTCAGATGTCACCTGGGAGCAGGCCGTCACAAAGGTAGATTCTTTAAATACCATTGCCATGCTCACCTTTCATATTCATTATTATATAGCCGGAGTTCTGAATGTATTGGAAGGAGGTGATCTTGAAATAAAGGATCAGTTCAGTTTTGATCTTCCGCCTATTGAGTCTGAAAAACAGTGGAAAGATTTGTTAAACAGACTTTGGGCAGATTCAGAAAAGTTTGGATTATTGGTTGAGCAAATCCCTGATGATAAGATGGATGAGGTTTTCGTGGATGAAAAATACGGAACTTACAGAAGAAATATAGACGGAATGATTGAGCACAGCTACTATCATTTGGGACAGATCACTTTAATAAAGAAAATGTTGGCTCATCAGTAATTTGAAACACAAATGGCATGAATATTTTTCACGAATGCCACTGATGAGCCATGTCAAGGTTTTAAACTTTGACATGGCTTTTAGGACAATATTTTCACAAATCATTAGTGTTTAAAATTGTGCAATAATTTGTGCCATTTGTGTTTAAAAAAACAAAATATGCACAATCACACTTAACCATCAGAATAAAACCTCATCTAAATCCATAACAGATCAAAAAGCCCTAAAATACCTCCATATTTGAGGGTTTTACATAAATTACCTACCTTTAAAAAAAATAAATTTTAAATGAGAAAATCGGCTGCAATCCTTTTTGCGTTTATCATTTCACAATTTCAGGCTCAGCAGGGGGCTTATTATCAGCAGGCTGCGAAGTATAAGATGGATATTGATGTTAATGCTGAAAAATTTACCTACCAGGGAAATCAAACCTTAGAATATACCAATAACTCACCGGATGAGTTGAATGTGGTGTATTTTCACCTGTACTGGAATGCTTTTAAGCCTAATTCAATGATGGACCAGAGAATTACCGGTCAGGGAAAGAACGGAGATTCCAGGTTGCAGAAAGAGGGTGTTTCGAGACTGGCTTCTATTCCGAAAGATCAGGAAGGAGCTCAAAATATTCACTGGATCAAGCAAAACGGAAAAGATCTGAAATTTGAGATCCAGGAAACCATCATGAAGGTGTATCTGGCAGAGCCTATCCAGCCCAATTCTACCACGACTTTTACCATGGGTTGGGATGCTGTAATCCCTCAGCAGATCAGAAGAAGCGGAAGAAACAACAGGGAAGGAGTGGATATGACGATGACTCAGTGGTATCCTAAAATTGCAGAATATGATTATGACGGTTGGGCAACTTTTGATTATATCGGAAGAGAATTTCATGCACCGTTCTCGGATTTTGATGTTACCATTAAAATCAACAAAGATTATGTGATCGGAGCAGGAGGAATTCTTGAAAATCCGGCAGACGTAAAAGGATATGATGCCGCTGCAAAAATTAAAGCAGATAAAAGCAAAAAAGCAGTCTGGAAATGGAAAGCCAATAATATTCTGGACTTTGCATGGAGCGCAGACAGAGATTATATCATTAAAAGTTTTGATGTTCCTGAGGGACCGAAAGTATTCCTTGTGTATCAGCAGAATGACAAAACTAAAGTTTGGGAAGAAGCTCAGCCTTATGTGACCAAATATTTCCAGCTGATGAACGCTCACTTTGGGAAATATGTATATCCGACCTACGCCTTTATTCAGGGTGGTGACGGCGGTATGGAATACGGAATGTGTACCATGATCCTTGGAGAAGCTAAAGATATGAAAGGTCTGATGGGCTTAATGGCTCACGAAGGTGCGCACTCATGGTATCAGCAGATGCTGGCCACCAACGAATCCGTACGTCCGTGGATGGATGAAGGGTTTACAAGCTATGCAGAAGGGTATGTGATGTATCAGTTATTTCCGGAAGAACTTCCGAATCCTTTTGCCCATACCGTGGAAGCTTACAGGAATTTTATTAAAAAAGGAATTGAAGAACCTGCCGTATGGTTGGGTGATCACCACGATAATGGGACGGCTTACACTTATGCATCTTATGTGAAAGGGGAACTGTATCTTGTGGAATTGGGTTATATTATGGGAGAGCAGAAACTTGCCGAAACATTAAAGCAATATTACGACCAATGGCACATGAAACACCCTTCTGACAGAGATTTCCTTCATATTGCTCAGAAAGTATCGGGGATGGATCTGAAATGGTTCCATAACTATTGGATCAACACAACAAAAACTATTGATTACGGGATTAAAGATGTGAAGTACGATGCAAAATCGACGACAATTACCCTGATCAATAACGGACAAGTTCCAATGCCTATAGATTTCAACATTTTGACTACAGATAAAAAAGTAGTTACGTATCAGATTCCTTTGAATATGACCCATACATGGAAGGATAAAGATATCTATGGTGATTTTAAGACGATGCCTTACTGGCCATGGACACAAAAAGAATATACACTGACGATTCCTTACACAAAATCTCAGCTGGCCGTTTTAGGAATAGATTTCAGCCAGAGATTGGCAGATGTCAATATGGAGGATAATATTGTTGAAGTGAAACAATAATGAAGCTATGGGAAGTGATGAGTTATAAATTATGAGTTATGAATTTTGCAGAAAAATTGCCCATAGACATTTCTTATACTTAGCCTTGATCTAATAAAAAAACAATCCCGCAGAACTTTTCTGCGGGATTGTTTTTTGTCTTGAATAAAGTCTGAAATCTATTCTCCTATTTTATCTCAAACTGCTGTACCATCCAGTGATTAGCATGATTTTTTATAAGGTCATTTTTTAGAGCAGGATCTTTTGTATTAAGATAGCTATATACTTTTAAAGGAACTGAATCCGGGTATTCTTTTAATCCCTGGTCAACAGCTGTTTTGGCTTCGTTTTTCTTTCCGCTTCCATCCAGTGCTTCTGCTTTATAGATGTAGATGATCGCAGGGACTTTTCCATAAATATCTTTGGTCTCCTTCTCCAGCAAAGTCATCGCTTCGATCTGGAAATCTGTATCCGGTGTTTTTCCTACCACCGCTGTTCGGCTGATGTGTTGCTGATAAATCAGGAAAAGCATGAGGATATGAAGGTTTTTAGTATCAGGATTTGAAGCGAGTTTTTCAATTCTCTCAATGGTTTCCGGTGTCATTTCATCTTTTTCTGCCTGAAGGTTTTTGTTATAAAATTCATCCAGAAGATCATAGACAGCCCTGTTGTTTTTATCAATCTTTGCCTGTTCTTTTATTTTCTGAAATACGCTGTTCACCTGAGACGCACTCTGCGCAAAAGTATTCAGACCAATACAAAAGAAAAATAGGAAGATCAGGTTTTTCATGGAAGATGAGATTTAAAATATTTTGAGTTTTAAAGGTAATTAATTGTTTCCAATTTTCTAAATCTCAGGTTCAGATTTTATATAACAAAATTAAAATATTCAATAATGGATGCCTGTAATCAATATAGATTCATGAATTACTCTAAATAACCTGAATTTGGGTTAAAACATTTGCTTTTATAATGATTTCATGATGTTTAAAGTATAAATCATAGCACCTCATAATAGTTTCTGACTGCTGGTTTCATGGTTCAAACCTGGAGCTACCTATTACGTCCAAAAGCTTTCAAATCCCAAATTCCGTACCTCTTTACCCTTGAAACTAATAACTCATCATTTAAAACTCATAACCCGCTCAAAACCGCACCTCATAATTTTCGAGACCTCAATCTTAATTTTCTTAACCCGAACTCAGGTTAAATAACATCGATATTGCTTATTTTTGAGGATAAAGCCTTATTTTTACACCTGTTTTTTAACCCACACTAGCTTAAAAAATCTAATGAATTCAATCGTAATCAACGTAGGGAACAGCAATATCAGATTCGGACTTTTCAATGGAGACAACTGTGATATTTCATGGGTGATCAATACCAAGCCGTACAGAACGGTAGACGAATTGTATGTACAGATGCTGATGCTGTACCAAACCTATAAAATAGAACCGGAAGAGATCAGTAAAGTCATTATAGGATCTGTGGTCCCTCAGCTTACCAAAGTGATCAGTTCGGCCATCAAAAAGATCCATAAGATTTCACCGGTGATAGTCGACAGATCTACACCTTCCGGGGTTCAGGCGAAATCCAAGCAGATGGGTACGGATATTTATGCCAATCTTGTAGCTGCCCACAATTTGTATCCCAACCGTAAGAAGATCGTTATTGATTTTGGAACGGCTCTTACCGCAAGCTGTGTTACAGAAACAGGAGAAACATTGGGTGTCATCATTGCGCCGGGTATTGTGACTTCTTTGAATTCACTGATCAACCAGACTGCACAGCTTCCTGATATCGAATTGAAGAAACCTAAAACAGTCCTTGGATTAGACACGGTAACCTGTATGCAGAGCGGTATGGTTTACGGATTTCTGGGCATGGTAGAAGGTTTTATAGACCGTATCAACGATGAGGTGAATGACGACTGTTTTGTAGTGGCTACGGGTGGGGTTTCCCATGTGTATAAGCCGTTGACAGAAAAAATTCATGTGATGGACAGGCTGCATACGCTGAAAGGACTTTATTTCCTGGGAAAAGATTTACAGCCTTCGTAAACCTGAGGCTTAAAATTTCAAGATATTAAAAACGTGTTATGAGAAAATTAGAAGAGTTTCCTACCATAGAAACAGAGAGGCTGATCCTTTCACAATTGAATGAGAAGGATATTCCCGCCGTGAAATTATATCTTCAGGATAAAATTTTCTCAGACCTTACGTCCAATATTCCTTATCCGTATATGTTGGAACACGCTGAATTCTGGTTGAAAATCTCCAGAGAAGCCTTTGCAAACAATACAGGATATACTTTTGCAGTCCGCAATAAAGAAGGACAAATTATAGGTGCTATCGGTCTTCACGACAGAGATGATGATAAGGCTGAACTCGGTTACTGGATAGGAAAACCATTCTGGAACAAAGGATACGTCACAGAAGCTGCTATAGCGCTGATTGATTTTGGATTCCGTGAATTGGAAGTCAATAAAATCTATGCAACCTATTTTCTTCACAATCCCGCTTCCGGAAGAATCATGGAAAAAGCCGGAATGAAAGAAGAAGCACTGCTGAAACAGCATCTCAAAAAAGACGGCGAATACTTTGATGTGATGATGTATTCTGTCTTTAAAAATAAATAATGATTTAACCTTTCGTGGAATACGCTATCAAATCTGCAAATACTTCCATGAAAACAATCTACATTCTCATTGCTGTAAGCATCAGCACTTTCCTTTTTTCTCAAACCAAACTTATTGCTTTCAAAAGCCATAGCGGTCATTCCGACCATTTCAATACCGCCGTTTCTGAAGATCTTTTCGATGTCAATGCGTCAAATCTTGGTATTGTTCCAAAAAGATACGTAACAGATGCCAGACTGGATTCTGTGATCATTCTTAATGATGAAGAAAGTATTTTGGTGACCAGCTCAGCACGAAAAATAGTTCCCGAAGGGACGAAAAGAGTATGGGAACCGGGAAGGGAAGTGGTACGGAATCATGCCCTTTTTTCAAAGAAGAATATTGACAGTGTAAAAAATGTTTTGAAAAAAGACTATTACTTTGTTAATGATATGGACAGCGTTGTCTTTGTTGAATATGACCAACACAATAAATCCTATAAAGAAGTAAAACCAGTAAAGGAAGGTAAACCGAAAAAAGAAAAGTCAGAAAAAATACCAAGAGGTCTTCTTTTGGGCATCCTGATGTTTTCGGGAGCTTCAGGATTCTACAGCTGGAAAAAGAACAGGAAAAATAATGAGAAGTAGATTTCTTTTGGGAACAGGAATCTTTTTTCTGCTGTTTCTGCTCTTCTTTCCATTAACTTTTCTGGGTGGTTTTCAGCAAAAATGGTCCCTGTTTTTATGGGGAGATCTCGCAGGCTGGATTGTGAAAAATATTTTTACGATTAATCAATCAAGAATAGATTTTTCTTCGGACAGCAGCTCCATGTTAGCATTAGCCATGATTCTTTTAACGGTTTCGGTTTTAGTTGTTGTATTAGTCAGAAAGAAATATCATCAGATAATCATTGATTTATCTAAAGAAATCATCGTCTTATATCTGGCTGTGGTTCTGATGAAATACGGTTTTGATAAGATCTTTAAAGTCCAGTTCTATCTTCCCGAACCTAATATTCTGTACTCCCGTTTTGGAAATCTGGATAGAGATATTCTGTTCTGGAGCACAATGGGAACTTCCCGGTTGTATTCTGTATCGGCCGGAGCTCTGGAGCTTCTTGCCGCAACCCTGATTCTTTTCCATAAAACACGTCTCTTCGGACTGTTGGTATCTATCGGCATCCTGCTCAATATTTTTCTCATCAATATCGGATTCGATATCTCGGTTAAATTCTTTTCTCTGATCCTGCTTTCTATGGCTGTTTTTGCACTAAAAGATGACTGGATTCCCTTGTACCGTTTCTTGATTTTAAAACAGGAAGTCAAACCGGAAGGGAAAAGAGAAATCAGTCCAAAGTTCCATGCTATTTGGATCTTTTTCAAGACTGCTTTTGTGGGACTTTCACTGGCTGTGATACTTTTTCCGTTTATTAATTCAGGAAATTTTAATGATGATACGTCAGAGAGACCATTGCTTCATGGAGCTTTTAAAAATATTGATGTCAACTCCGATATTCAGTATATTTTCTTTCACCGGAACAGCTACCTTATCCTGATGGACAAGAATGAAAAGATGGTGGATTTTCATTATCTGCAGGGCTCAAAAAATCAACTTATCCTTGAAGATTATACAAACAAAAAGACAAAGGTTAATTATATCTATCAGAAAAAAGACAGTCTTCTCACACTCAATTTTGGAAAGTATATGATAAAGACCAAAGAATTGAACTGGAGAACAATGAATGCCGTAAAACCTCTTTTCCATGCGACGATAGAAGAGATGGAATAGATTTCAGATGGCGGACATCAGATTTAAGATCGTCAATGGTGAATTTTGCTACGCAAGTGAATGGTGAAAGTTTTCCCGTTCCAATACCCGCATTACATAACTCATCACTCTCAAAAGTGCATTCCATAACTAAGCCTCAATTATCTTTTGCTTTTGAAAAACTCCTTAACGATGGTAGAACATTCATGTTCCATAATGCCGGTTACGATTTCTGTTTTTGGATGCAGAGAAAGATGTTTGTTGATAAATCCCCTTTGTTCGTCTCTGGCACCAATCACGACTTTTGAGATCTGCGCCCAGGAAAGCGCTCCCGAACACATGACGCAGGGTTCCAGTGTCACATAAAGTGTACAATTGATGAGATATTTGCCTCCGAGAAAATTAGCCGCGGAGGTGATCGCCTGCATTTCTGCGTGGGCTGTCACGTCGTTCAGGGTTTCGGTAAGGTTGTGGGCTCTTGCAATGATGCGGTTATTGGAAACCACGATACATCCGATGGGAACCTCATCTTTTTCTAATGCAGCTTCTGCTTCCTGCAGGGCCATCTTCATGTAATATTCGTCGGTAAACATTTAATCTTCAATCGTTAAAGTTAAAGGAAGTCTCAGGCTGTGTCTTACCGGATCTCCATTAATGACAGCGGGTGAGAATTTTTCCGAAATGGAATACAGGGCAATCTCAGCCTGTCGGTTGAATGTGAAATTATCCCCTTTTGCATGGACATTGCTGATGCTTCCGTCTTTTTCCACAATAAAAGCCACGTCTGTTTTTACGGTTTTGGCTTCGGTGTAAACAGCTGGTGTATAAAAAAGATGGGCTACTTCCTGTCTCAGGGTATTAAACCCACCCGGATAATCGGCAGGTTTCTCAAAAATGGCTGGTTTCTCGGTGCTGTTTTCTGATATGCCTTTTGGATTTTTCAAGGATTGCAGATCTTCAAGGTTTCTCACCTTTAGCAGAGCTCCAATCATTGCAACATTTTCAATGCTGTCCATCTTTTTCATGAAAAGAACAAAATCAAGTTTTATATTGGCTTTCCTGAAAGTATCCGGTTCCAGGTCAAATTTCTTTTTAAACTCTGTATTCAGCATACTCCGATGTTGGTTGTAATAGTTTTTTACATTCCGGAATTCTTCTTTCTGCTGGGAAAAGCAAAAGGAAGAAATAAGGCAGAACAGGTAAAGAAATAAAGCTTTCAAAAGAGTATATTTATGTAAATATAATTAAAATAAATGAGCTTTTTGTTGTTGTTTATCAGCTTTCAAAATAACGGTTCAGCGACTCCTGAAGATGGGTGCGGATATCATCAACTAAACCTTTAGGTTCCAGAACAGTGACTTCTTTTCCATAGGAAAGAATTTCCTGCATAAAATCATAGGTAGGGTGGAGAAAGAACTCAAAATAGATTTCTTCCGGTGTTTCTTTAGTTTCTTTCTGAGACTGGTGAAGCGGAAAACTTCTGATGTATTCTCCCTGATGTCTGCTGCATTTCATGACGATCTTCTCAGGATTCTGCTCTGCCAGATTCATCACGCCGAAAGCATTTTTGAAATGCTCCCTGAAATTGTAATTATACTTTTCACGGAATTTATTGTCACTCACATCCAGATAATTGACTCTATCCAGACCAAATGATTTCAGAACCTTGTCTTTGGTATCAATGGCGATCAGGTACCATCTGTCCTTGGATTCCTTTAAAGCCAGGGGATGAACCTTACGGGAAGTCATCATTTTATTTTTGTAGTTGTAATGTTCAAAACTTACGACCCTTTTATTACGGATAGCGAAGAAAAGATCATAGAAATGCTCGATGCCGGTAGGTTTTCTGCTTTCGAAAAAAATAAAATCTGAAAAGTCCGGATGAAGATTCAGGGCATTGCTTACCTGGAAAGATTCCAATAATTTCTGGTTGTATTCATCCACTTCCATAATTGGACGGCTTTCAATATAATACCGGTTATCACCCTTCTTTTTGTTGTGAATGGAAAGATTAAAAAGATCGGAAATCTCACGAATATCCCTTTGCAGTGTACGGATCGAGTAGCTCTTGATCCCAGCATCCTGAAATTCGAAAGAGTTGAGAAGATAGTCCTCCAGCTGGGAATAGGTAGCCGGAGAACTTTCTAATCTTTTGATAATTAAGGCATATCTTGTCAGATAAAAATCTTTTTTCATTCTTCTATAATTTATGCTGCAGCCAGGCTGCGTTTCATGGTAAAATTTTATAAGACAAATATATAGGCTTAATGCGACAAAACGTGTCGTGTTTTAATTTTTTATAAAAAAGCATTAGCTGGAAAGACAGTTGTTATCTAGTCTTTGGAAGAGCATGTATTGTCTAATCGGCTTGTGTTTTCTGTTTTATTTCGTTGATATATCCTTCTTCAATTCCTGTATCTACCATCGCTTTCCATTGTCGCTCATAGAAAACCTTATACTGGAAATTTTCATTATAGGGTTTCTCACAGGTTGAATCTGTTCCCTGTCTGTAATCCATGATATTTTCCAATGTTTTACTTGGTGGCATGACACCTGTTTCGTTCTTCAGTTTTTTGTTTTCTTCGGTAAGCCTTTTAATTTCAGCATCTCTTTTGGCAATTTCATCTTCTACAGAAATATCAGAGGTAGGGTTGGGACGGTTTTCTATATCAATCACTCCAGTAATAGGTTTTTCATCTTTTACAGCAGCTTTTCCTATAATGTTGAACAAGAAATCTCTTTCAAAATAATAAACTTCCGGTTTGCTTTTATCCTCACTGTAAGTAATAAGCTTTTGGATTGTAAGATATTTTTTATCAATCCCGTAATAATTTTTTAAATCCAGATTTTTCTTAGTGTTTTCGAGCTCGTCTTTTTCTTTCTTTAATTTGTTTATCGTTTCTGTATTTTTATTTAAAGCATTGAGTTTTTCATCTGTGAAAGTATGGTTCAGGCTTAACGAATGACCCACTTCGTGAATAATAAGTGCACTGCCGTCTTTATCGGTATAGGCACTATTGAAGATGTGTACAACGCCTGATGATTGTAAAGAATACGCTTGTACTTTCGTTATAGGATCTCTTCCCCCTTCGATATTTTTATTGATAAAAATGTAAATTGTATTTTTTCTGTCCAGTTCTACATTACCCTTATAGCTTTTTCTGAGATCTTCATATTTTTTATAAGCACTTACCACTTCTGGTTTTTTCCAGATGTTTGTTACTTTCGCATCTTTGTGAAAACTTTTTGCTTTCTCGAGATTACTCTGTTTATCATACTTAAAGTCTTTTTTAAATACGGTAATTAGATCTACGATAGCCTGCTGGATTTTTTCTTTTGCGTCCTGTTTTTCTTTATTGCCAGAACCCAGCGCGGCATAACGTTCTTCTACAAGATCATTATATGAATTGGCATTAACATAACTTCCTTTATTGCCATAATTTACAAAAAGCCCACCTGTATGGGTATTTCCACATGGGTCTTCTTCACCTGCAATTTCTTTTAACACTGAATCTTTTGTGAAATCACTTTTCAGAAAAGTCACTGAATGGGTCTTCTTGGCAAGATTTCCTTTTATGTAGGCTTGATTCAGTGAATTTGTATTAAAATAAGCTGCAATATTCTCTACCAAACTTTCATGATCAACCAGTTCCACGGATTTTGAAGCTGTTGTTCCCCAGTTAATCATTACCGGTTGTATAGTGGTCTCATAAATTTTTGCATTGGCTTTAATAACAATCTGGCCTATTTTTTTTGTACCGGATCTTGCTTCCAGAAATATGTCATCTTTGAAGGGTTTAATACATTGTAATGTTAAAGGCTTGGCAGAACCACTTTCAAGCAATATTTTATTATTTCCTACAATATTGATGTTTGTATTCTTGTTGTCGCCTTTGGAACTTACACATGAAAATTCAACTTCCCCTGTTGTTCCCTTCTTTTTATCGGTAGCCTTTATATATAATGTTATTTTACTCTTGCTGTCACCAAATTCAGGAGGATAAATACTTAGGTAAGGTGAAATATATTTTGGATTGTCTGAGGTTTGTATTTCCTTACCTTCAATATCCAGATAATTACTGATAGCCCCCCGAGGCATTATCTTAGAATTATAGGCGTCAAATCCAAAAGTACCTTGATAGTCAGTGTCTTTAGATCCTACTGCTCCTTCAGAATGTGTTTTTGATCTGAAAAATTCTAAAGTTACCTGATCAGTGAAGAGTTGATTTGCCTTAGCATTATAAACATCAATATCAGCAGTACCAATATTGGCAGGATATCTTATATCTATATTTTTCATTTTAAAATTTTTTTGATTGGGGTAAAAAAGCGGCAGAAAAAATTCCGCCGCCGTTCATGAAAATTATTTATTGATAATATTGGTTGGTAAAGTGGTTGGGAGTGTTCCTGCCTCAAGCGTAGCTTTATCCAGCAGCTTGAAAGGACTTTTGGTTTCCAGCTCCTTAGGATTATCGCAGTTTTTCGGATCATCTTCAGGGAAGATCGGAAGAGCCTGTTCTACTTCCAGACCTACAGATTTAGCCTGAAGGATCGTTAATGTAGTAGGAATTCTTGTGATCCAGAATTTACCCTGAGCTTCGCCGGTTGGCTTTCTCAGTTCGTCTACGATAGACATGTACAACGGATCTCCGATAACAGGAACTTCACCTCCGCTCCAGATTTTTCCGGTACTCATGAAGAACTGTACAGCGTCTTCAAAACCAGGTTTTACGGTTACAATTACTCTTGCCATACCTGCCTGAAGGAAGTTTCTAAACAATGGATCTACACTTTGCGTAAGATACATTTCCTGCCATCTCTTTCTGTCTGCCCAGTAATACGGGTAGAATGTGTAATCCATGATACTCCACTCAAAGGCCTGTTCCATAAACTTGGCTAAAGCGGTATATTGTTCAAGGTTTTCGCTGAGAATTACTTTGAAATCACTCATCTGGCTTCCTGAAGTGAACGCCTGTCCCAGAGTAGTCAGATAATCCTGAAGAAGATAAGCAATACAGTTGTGTTTCAGAATCACAGACTCCATTTCACGGTAGAAATTCCCAAGCTTTTCTTTGTTGGCAGCTTCCTCTTCTTTTGCTTTATCCTGCAGTTCCTTCTGTTTTTCTAAGAAAATAGCATACGCTTCGTCATACGCCTTGATAATAGCTGTAAAGTTTTCCTGAATCCATGATTTCATGAATGCCTGAGAAAGTTTACATGTAATCTCAAACGCAATATTGACAGAATCAATGTTGCTACATTTGTACACGAAATCATAAGCTCCGGTGACGTTCTGAGGGGTGAAATACGCGGTAGAGTCAATAGAAGTACCTCCATTTGAGAAAGGAACCATTCCTCCTGCAAAGTTGCTGGTATAAAGCGTACTCGTTCCTTTTCTGTTTCTTTCAAAACCATAGAACATTTTTACACTGCTTGCTTCGTAGTTCACAGGAATGTCGATCGTTCTGTGTCTGTATTCTTCGTTTCCGTTTACCTTTTCCCATTGCTTTCCTAATATAAGATTGATCGGAGACTTTGGAAGTTCAGTGAGTTTTACGTTGTAAATATTAGCCCAGTATTCAATCTGATCTTTGGTAGCCACCTGAGCACTTGCCATACCCCACGGTTTTTCAGCTTTTCTCGGATCTGCCGGAGCCGTAAGTGTGTCTGCTTTCGATACAGCTGTAGCCAAAGTATGAAGTCTTGCCGGTTCCGGAATCATGAATTCAAACATAGTACGTTTACCGTAGTTGTAGATCTGGTTTTTCATTTTTTTATCTACCCATCTGTATACTCCGGTAATGTGCTGAGGATTTTCCTGACTTGCCTGGCCTCTGTTATCAAATTCATGTACATTGGTTTCAGTAAATTCTTTAATGATTTTCTGCACACGCTCGTTATTGATCTTCGTAAGGACACGTTCCATGGCGCGTTCTGTGATCTCCTGGGATTTTTTTACAGCCTGTTTGGTACTGTCCTGCTGTGAAGTATTGTTGGCATAGGTTCCACCTATCTCGTACTTCATTACTTTTGTGTCATACGTAAACTTGGTGCTCGCAGTAATTGCCTGCTCTTTTTTAAGCTCCTGAGCGATTTCAGTCTGCATTTCATTTCTGTCTGCTTTTGTAGTGTCAGAAATCTTCTCCGTTTCAATAGATTCAGAAGTGGTATCTGTAATTTCAGAATAATCTCTGGCTACAGAAGACTTATGACGCAGTTCGCTGGCCATCACATTCTCAATATTGGAAACTTCTCCTGGAACGTACGCATGAACGCTTTGCTCCACTTTAAGATAATCGGCAATTCCCAATCGCTTTACACCGAAATGTTTAGGGATGAAAGTTCCCGGTTTAGGATTTTCAATACCACCGCCCGGAGTTCCGGTTTCATCTTTAATGTCTTCAACATATAAGACGTCAGTATAGGCCTGGTTAGGTTCTATTCCTGAAAGATCCAGTGAAGCCTCTTTACCGTTGTTAAAGTAAATTTTGACTTTGATGTTTCGGATGTATTTGCTGAACTTGCCAACCATAATTGAAGCAAGAGTCACTTTATTATCCACTACTTCGATATTGTTGTAGCTTTCATCAAAATTACCTACGTCGGAGATCAGTGATAATTTGGCGGATGCTATTCCCCAGGCTGAACTATCTGCCTGATAATAAAACGTAAGATACGCCTGGCTGCCAGCAAAAATACTTCCCTGAGGTGTTGCCTTGAGATAATACGATCTTGGCGTTACTTTCGCTGCATATTGTGTAAAAGAGTCAGCTACAGGGACTAGGATTCCTCCAAGGCTGGCAAATGTCTGCTCCTGAGCCGGTGTTTTATTATACAAGGTCTGAGATTTTGCAGCATGTTCCTCGTCGATTTTTTCAAAGACTTCAGGATACGTGTCAAACTCATCGGTGATGGAAACTACTGCTGCTCCAAGCTGAAGTTTTCTGTCGGATACCACACTTATTTTTGTGAAATCAAAACCGTCTTCAGGTTTTTGTCCGCTGGTTAATGCAGTAAACTTGTCAACGAAGATTTTTAGAGAATTCAATGAAAGTATTTCTGTGAAATCTCCGAAGTTGATCTCATTCTTATACGTGAAAACGAATGGAGGAATAGAAGGCTCTTCAAGCTTTGCATACAAGGCATTGATTTCCTGCTCTGTCATCTCCTTTGTGATCTGGTCCTGAATTTCTTTCAGTTGAGCTCTGTATCTTTCCAGGGCAGGCTGATTGGCGGCAAGATATTCTTTGTAAGCCTCATCATAGGCTTTGTTTCTCGCTTTCTGGTAAATTTTCTGTACTTTTTCCAGCTCAGATTTTAGAACATTTAAACTGTCTTTTTCTAAATTAAGGTTCGTAAGTTCCAGAATTTTTTCCCCTTCGGCTTTTAGCTGTTCTTTAGCGGGAACAGAAAGAACGGCTTTTGTTTCGTTAATTGGATCGTCTCCAATAGCAGATTTCCCCACGGTGAAGGGCTTACGGGAACTAGGATTTCCTGTTCCGGAACCTTCGCCTTCGTAGCCGTCTCCAAAAAATTTCATTGGAAGAACAATTCTTGCTTCAAGCGCTTTTGCTTTAAGATCAGAACCGTTGATTTTTACCAGTTCGTCCGTTGATTGAAGGGTACATACATATCCGAAATGAAGGGCTTTTAAAATGTGAGCTACAGCTTCTTTTACATAAAAATTATTCTGAGAGGCCGTTTGATACATCAGGTTGTCCCATAAAGCGCTCAGCTGTTCTTTAGTTGTGATTTCATAAGCATTAACTGCTACACTTTCTTCCAGCGGAGTCAGAGCTTCCTGTTTTGAGATTTTTCTTCCTATTTTCAAAGCCTCGGCGAAGTTTCCTTCCTCTACTTTAATCTCCGTTTCATAACCGGCAGAGTTGAAAGATTTTGAAGCACGTTCCATAGCCTGGAATTTTGCCAGTGCAGAATCAGCAGGATTGACATAAGAGTCGAAAAAGCTGGTTAAACCTGTTTGAGGTCTGTGAATGAAACCTAAGTTTTTAGCTTTAGTTTCTGTTAATTGTGGATTTCTAAGGCTTACAAATCTGAAAAGAGTCTGTGAAGCGTTGTTGGTTGTGTCGTTTGTTGCCATTTTAATATTGTGTTGTTGTGTTTGTTGTTAATCAGTTTTTTTGGTGTATTCCAGGGTGATTGTAAAGGAATTAATCGCGGAATAATCATAATCAGGCTCTTTCACAAATTCAATTTTGATGAGCTTTGTTTCTACGGTGATGAAAATCTGCGTTCTCCACTGGTTGCCAGCGAATGCCATATCGAAAGCCCACCATTCGGTAAACATTTCGTTGGAAATGATGGTTTCAATGTCCGGAATATACTTTTCGAGATCGATTTCTCCGGTTCTTGGAATCTGATCGAAAAACAGCGTTTGTCTGTAAACCGGTTTACCGTTGATCCAGGTTCCTTCCGTTCTTACTTCCTCACGGCTGTAGGACATTTTTTTGTCTACATATTGCTTCTGGATATAATCATTGGATTCGGCATATTTTCCATAATATTCGTCTCCTGTAAGACCTCTGGGTTTTCCCGCAGGAGATATATGCATGATCCTAATAGGCTCGTCAATATTGGAATCTATTACAATTCCTTTCATGTCCCGGCCATTGTAGTAGGCAATAGTAGTTCTTTCATGATCCATAGACAGCTGTGAAGAAGGACCGGATACATACAGTGCGTCATTGGAAAGATCTATTTTGGACATGACCACATTTTGTGCAGTGTTCACAGATGAGATCGTCATTCCTGAAGGATAAAATCCGATTTCATTTTTTACCCCTGTATCTATGTTATTTCTGTAGATAAGATTGTTTTCTTCAGGCTGTTCTGTCATCAGTTCAAGGTTCCCTGAAATTGGCTTGCCGGCTTGTGTTCCGGATAATGGAATGTAGGTTCCTGAAGAGGTAGATTTTCCTTCCCATCCGATGGTTCCGTCATCTTTCGCCACAAGATTCCTGGTGTAATTGATATTGGCTGCCGGAAGATTAGAAACGATGAGTCCCGAAGTTTTAATATTTCCCGCTACCTCCAGCATTTCCGAAGGGTTCTGTGTCCCAAGCCCTGTTTTATCATTACTGTGATAAATGCCGCTGCTTGTAAGACTGGATCCGTTCCAGTAAGGAATATTGTAAGACTGCAGATTGAGCTTTGAATAACCGGGAATATCTCCGTTTTGAGCAATAATATAAAAGCCGGTTCCTGCCTGTGGTTTATTAAGTTTAGCATTTAAAGCATCTTTCAGTCCGCTGATGTTATCCTGAGGAATGTTTTCCTCTTTGTGCCAGTAAGCATCCTGCCATTCCCAGAACTGCTCCTGAGTGGGAATGTCTCCGTTTTCGAAATATTGTTTTATTTCCTGTTTTGTTTTCATTGTTGCTTTATTTGATTTTTACATATCAAAGATTAAGGTTCCGCCGTTAACCCTTGTGTTTGCTCCAAATGCATCAGGATAATATTGCGTGGCTCTGTCCAGTAGTACAGAGGATAAGCCCGGGTTAAAATTGAAGGCATTCGGCCTGATCAGGGTAACACTTGGAGGTACGTACAATGACTTAATCTTATTATAAGCAAAGGCAGAATCTTTAATTTCTTTGACGCTTTCAGGGATTACGACTGAAACCAGCTCATTGTTTTCAAAAGCACGCTCGCCAATAGTGGATACATTTCCTGTAATGGTTAAGGTTTTGACTGCGTTGCCGCGAAAAGCATCAGCTCCGATGGTAAGTATGCTGTCAGTAAGGATTACTTCAGATATCCCCAATGAATTGGCAAATAGATCGGGAATATGCAATGTTCCTGGTTTGATAAAGATTCTCCTCACCTGCAAATGGGCCAATGAAGCATTTCCGGATTCATCTGTCTCGGCATAAAAGTCATTGAAACGCGGAAATCCGTTTTCCAGACCTGCAATTTTGGTCATTTCTATCTTCTCATCCTTATGCCAGTACGAGTCTTGCCATTCCCAGAAATGGTCTTGTGTAGGCTTGTCTCCGTTCTCGAATTTGAGCCTTAATTCTTGTTTTGTTTTCATAATAAAAACACTGTGATTTTGTTTTGGGTTAATAAATAGGTTATAATTTGAAGAGTCTTTTTACAGAAGCTCTTAATGAGGTTTAGTTTTTTAAGTGGTAGAACTTATGCCCACTGTGCATTTCATGTTGTGATTCATTTTTTATGTTTCTTGGTTAGTTTTTGACATAGTTCCGGCTGTCCGGCATTTTGTGAATGATGGATTCAAAGGTGTGTTTGAATGATTATGGGGTGATGTCGGGTGTCTTGATTTGGTGTTTCAAAGATAATTCCGGACAGCGTCAGAACTTGTCGTGTTAAAATAAAATTTAGGCTGAGTTTGCGATAAGTAATTAAGATTAAAAAGTTGGAGGATGGAAGTTATTATTGGGTAGTAGCTACTTAACAATTCCTTTTAAATGTATTGAAGTCGTTTTAAAAAGATGAATAAAATATCCTGTATTTCTATCTTTGACCTTCAATAACTTCCCTCTTCGAGCTTCTGACTTCCTTATATCATGATAAAACTGAAATGTCTTATCCCGAACTCATGTTATTTAGTAAATATCTTCTTCAGGAATACCATCTGTGAAATCTTCCCTGAAAAAGTTTTCAATGTCGTTGAGATAGTTCTCATAGTCCATCTCTGCATGTTCAATGTCGCTCCATTCAATAGTATAGAGATCTTCATCGAAGAGTATATCTGGATTGTGATCTGGTGTTTCCATGTTGGGTGTCTTAAAGTTGTGGTTATGTTTTAAACATATTTCTGGCTGTCCAGCATTGATAAATGGTGAATTCAAAGGCTTTTTAAAATTTTAATGATTGTTTTTTTGTGTCTTTATTGATACTCCAAAAGTAGTGGGAGATGACGACAAAACTTGACGTGTTTTAAAAACTTTTTATATTTTTTCAATATTATCTTTTAAGCTTATATTGATTCATTATAAGGTAAAAAGCTTATATTTTATTTCTGATCAGTTTCTGTACAATCTGGTTCAGTGTTTCTCTGTTATCATCAATATAACTCAGTCCCGCCTGGATCAGATTTTCAATATTGGATCTTCGTACATTATCCATGCCCGGAGACGCATTTTTCAAAGACGGGTTCAGGCGATAATAATTTTTCTGATTCCGCTGACCCAAAGTCTGAAACATCTGGCACAGCTGATAATCTACGGTTTCAGCATTCGCAGACATCAGAATATCGATGATCGGATTTACCCAACCGATCTTTCCTGACTTCTGAAGCTTTTTAAAAGAATAAGGTCTGGCTTCAATCCCCGTTCCGATAGAAACGATGATCATATCATTCACACCTGGATGATTAGCTTTCTGATGATTTTTCAACACTTCAGCAAATGGAATTTTTCTCGCTTCCGCATAAGCACAAAGAGCAGGATTGTTGGCAAACATACCGCCGTCTATCAGGCTGAAGATCTGTCCATACATAGATTTGATCTGTACCGGACTAAAATACGTAGGCGCCGCCGATGTCGCTCTGCAGATATCTTTTACATAAAAATTATCTGTGCTCAGATTAGCCTCCCAGGAATTGAAAAGCTTGGCTCTTCTGTTTTCTATGTCATAACTGGTTATTAAACATGGTTTTATAAATTCTTTAAGTTCTAAGTGTCCAAAAAAGTCATTCAAGTTTTTTTCAAGTGATTCCTGGGAAATTTTTTCATTCAGCAGGCCAAACGGATTGACCAGCTTTTCCCAGAAAGAAACCTGAAAGATGTCGCCGCCCCTTTCAGCGTATAATTCCAATCCTTTCTGGATAGAATATTTCGCTTTTCGGTGTTCATCGGGACATAGAATAATAGAAGCAATCAGTCCTCCTGTACTGCTTCCGGCTACCAGATCAAAATAATCACCGAGTTTGGCTCCCGGATTATCATGATACTGAAGCTGTTCTTCTATGTAGCGGAGAATAATGCAGGTAATAATTCCCCTTATTCCGCCCCCGTCCAAAGAAAGAATGGTTGTCTTTTTCATGTGATGTTTTGTTGGTTTTTAAAAGATAAGCTAGAGTCCTGAGACAACTAAAACCAACGTTCTGCCCTTGAAAACAGATGCTGGTTTTAGTATTGAGATCTCAGTTTACTAACATTTTTCTTATAAAACAAAGGTAGGCCGGGGAAGCGACAGAACTTGTCGTATTATAATTATTTTCAAATAAAAGAGAATTAAAATAGGATATAATTTTGCTTATCCCTAGGCATCTTTGACAGCGTTCGCCAGCTCGTTTTCACCAGTCCTTTTTTAGTTTGGATACTCTTTTTTTCGAAGTGGGGAAGGTCTTTGAAAGTCTTCCAGTTTCCGCCCCAGTCCCAGCCGTGTCTGGCGAAAATTTTGACGCATTCGTACCAGTCGGCTACCTGATCATTATCCCAGTCTTTGGCGGTGTCCCAGCTTGCTGTTTTTCCGTCGATCATCAGGCAGATATCCACCGCAAGGCCATAGTTATGGATGCTTTGTCCGGCTTTGGCATTGGTGACTTTTTTTCCGGCTGTGATTCTTCCTATAGCATACAGTTTTTCCTGTTCCTCAAAAGATCTCAGACCCTGTGTAATTCTGACTTTTGCTCTTCCGGTAAGAGCTTCATCGCATTCTCTGATGATTTGTTTTACTTCATCTCTTACGGAAGGATGGAGCTTGTTGATTCTCTCTGTTGTTACTTTGTCCATGATGTTTATTGTTATGGTACAAAAGTATTAATCCGTAGCGACGAAACTTGACGTGTTTAATTAAATTTTTAAATAAAAAATGTATTATTTGTTAATAAATTACATCTATAATGGTGATTAAAAGGGATTTTATAACTATTTCAAATTAAGTTCAAATAGGATCAGAAAAATGAATACAAGAAAAGAGAATTGACTGTATATTTGTAAAAAACCAGCTCATTACGATGTAAAAAATGAAATGAGCAAATGATAAAAACACACTATTTTAATGCATACTATTTTACCTTTTTTCCTGGCCATGATAGCCGCTATTGTATTGCTGAATATGTGGGCCACCAAGTTGAAAATCGCTTATCCCATCCTGTTGGTGATCTTTGGTCTGCTGGTAAGTTTTGTGCCCGGACTTCCCGTAGTCAAGGTAGATCCGGACCTTATTTTCTTTATATTTCTACCTCCCTTACTTTTTGAAGCTTCCTGGGCTATTTCCTTTAAGGAGATGAGAAGATGGTGGCGTATTATCGGAAGTTTTGCTTTTCTCGTGGTATTCTTTACGGCGCTGTCAGTGGCTGTTACTGCTAATTATTTTATTCCCGGATTTACTATTGCTTTAGGTTTTTTGCTTGGAGGGATTGTTTCACCGCCTGATGCTGTAAGTACCGGCGCCATTATGAAATTTGTAAAGATCCCGAAAACTACTTCCGCTGTTCTGGAGGGAGAAAGTTTATTAAATGACGCCTCCTCCCTGATTATTTTCCGCTTTGCACTCATAGCTGTGGGAACCGGGCAATTCGTATGGCAGGAAGCCTCCCTGAGTTTTTTATGGATGGTCATTGGCGGTGCCGGAATCGGGTTATTATTGGGCTGGATCTTTGTACAGGCCCATAAAAGACTGCCTACAGATGCATCTTCTGATATTGCAATGACCCTTATAGAGCCTTACATTATGTACTGGGTGGCTGAACAGTTTCACAGTTCCGGAGTGCTTGCCGTAGTGTGCGGAGGTCTGTTTATGTCGGCAAGACGCCTCATATTTTTGAACAGTGCAAGCAGAATAAAAGGGCACAGTGTATGGGAAAGCTTTGTATTTATCCTGAACGGTATTGTTTTCTTACTCATTGGTCTCGAACTTCCTGAAATTGTAGGAGGGCTTCGTTCTGAGGGCATTCCTTTAGGGATTGCCATTCAATATGGAATACTGGTAACTGTTGTTCTTATTCTGGCAAGAATCATCAGTGCATATGCTGCGATGGTGGCTACTTATATATTCAGGCCGAGCGTGGCACCAAGAGCATCTACGAGAATGAGAAGTCTGCTGATGCCCCTTTTTCTGGGTTGGACAGGTATGAGAGGCGTGGTTTCGCTGGCGGCGGCATTAGCTATTCCTGTTACCCTTAGCAATGGTGAACCTTTTCCTAACAGAAATTTAATATTGTTTATCACATTTGTAGTCATTTTGCTGACATTATTGGTGCAGGGACTTACACTGCCATATATCATCAGAAGAGGAAGGGCATTTCAGGATTTTATGAACGAAGAGCAAGAAGAACTCACAAGACTGAAAATAAAAAGAGAACTGAAGGAACATGTTTATCAATTCCTTAAGACAAAACATGAAAACGAACTTCAGGGAAATGCAGGATTCGAAAGGATGCTAAAACATTGGGAAGAAAAAACAAAAGCCAACGATGACGGCTGGATGAGCGAAAAAAATAAAATCATCTTTGTGGAAATGCTGGAAAGCCAGCGACAGTATCTTTCAGAGCTCAATAAAGATGTTACCATAAATGAAGAAGTGATCCGTCAGCATTTATACCAGATTGATCTGGAGGAAGAACGGTTGAAGATGATTTAAGCCTGATAAAGCACTAAGTAATTCTTAAAAAGAAAAGCCCAGAAGTTATAAGCACAATGATGCTTCCGGGCTTTATCTTATTCCTGTTTTTTGCAGATTTATATTACTTTTAAAGTTCCTCCGTCAACACGCACGGAAGAACCATTCACAGCCTGTGATAAAGGGCTTGAAAGAAACGCTGCCATAGAAGCAATTTCATCCGGTTCTATGAAACGTTGCAGGAGAGAGTCCGGATTGGTTTGCTGTATGATGGTAGATTTTATATCACTGACGTTTAGGTTGTTATTGGCAGCCATTTGTTCAATTGTTTTCGCAACACCATCTGAGTAAGTAGGACCACCCAGCAGTGTATTCACTGTTACGTTTTTACCTTTTGTCAACTTGGAAACACCGTTGGCAACTGCATTCATCGCTGCTTTTGACATGCCGTAATGGATCATATCTGAAGGGATATTAACCCCGGATTCACTGCTGATAAAAATAATTCTTCCCCAATTTTGTTCCATCATATGTGGAAGTAATTTTTGGGTAAGCCGTACACTGCTCATCACATTGATGTTGAAAATATTCATCCAGTCAGCATCTGTAATGTCATGAAATTTTTTCAGTTCAAATACTCCAACATTATTAATTAAAATATCAATAGGACCTATTTGTGCAATCATATTTTCAACCTGTTCCGGCTGTGAAAAATCTGCGGATAGTCCGATGATATCTGAGTTGGGGTAATCAACTTTAAGAGTGTGGACAACTTTCCCGATTCTAACAGGATTCCTGCCATTGATGACCATATCACAGCCTTCATCCAGTAATTTTTTTGCGATGGCAAGCCCAATTCCCTGAGTGGAGCCGCTGATAAATGCTTTTTTACCTTTTAATTGTAAATTCATAATTTTATTTTTGTATTGATCGTTCCATAAATAAGAAAAAAAATTTATTCCAGTATTTTCAATTGAAATTCAATCTGATTTTTCAGCACGTTTCTTTCCGGGTATATTTTTCTCAGACTGTTAAGGCCACACCAGAAAGTAACTAAATACTTACCTAAAATATCTGCCGGAGTTTGATTTTTGATCTGCCCCTTCTTCTGTGACTGCCTGATGACATCAGTGTACATTTCTTCAACTTCCCGAAGGATGTTAGCGGAGAGTTGCTCTAGTTCATCATCCACAAAAGTCATTTCCAGTACGGAATTGACAAGTATGCAGCCTTTCATATGAGATTCATTATCTTCATCTGCAATGCTGAGGTAAAAATCTTTAATTTTTTTCAAAGGATCTTCAGCCTGATCAAGCTCATTTTTGAAAGCCATAAAGAAATCCTTCCGCTGTTGTAGCGATTTTTTGAAAATTTCTTTCTTTCCCCCCTTAAAGGTATTGTAAAAACTTCCGCTTCCTGTTCCTGTAGCCTCAAGTAAATCAGATAAAGAAGCTGCAGAATAGCCCTTTTTCCAAAAAACTTCCTGAGCTTTTAAAATAAGATCTTCATCATGATGTACGGTGGGTCTGCCTCTCATTGTTTAATTATGGAATGTTTGATACAAAATTAAAAATAATTATGGATATCCGACCACAATAGACCTAATAATTTTCTATAATAGTGAGAAGGTTTTGTTTGTACAAAATTAAGGAGCAATTAATATTAAAAATTTTCTATTGTGTATCTTTTAATCTAAAAAATATACATGGTTTTCCTGTTTTGCTACGAAAATTCATTAAAATTACGAATTTTGAAATGTTTTAAAAAATATTAACTATTTGTTTTTCAGCGTATTGAGGTGTTTCTGGTTTGTGGTATATTGTGCACGTGCTTCATTTGAAATTATCTATGCATTTCTTTAAAAGCCTGTGTTTGACATATTCTGTTCCCAACATTCTGTAGGCAAGGGCTTTTCCCGATGCATAATTGTATTCAGTAGAAATTTTAAGTGCCTGTTCTGCCCAGTCAAGCGGTCATTTTGCATCCGCTATTGAATGATTTCAGGTAATAAGCTTTCGGCGGATAATTCGGCTGATGTTTTCTATTTGCGCAGAATCTATGATGCTGTTCAGAACAATCTCTGAACTGTTCTGGTTTTTAGAAGATAGTGAGCGGACATATTTGTAATGGCCTTCAAAATTGCAGTTTTGAGAGAATGCGAAATTTGAAAATGTAAGGAAGGGAAAGAATGTAATTTTTTTTCTCCATCTGTTTTTATTTCTTTTCATACTTCCAGTGCCTTGCTTTTCCTTCGCCTATCCATTCCAAAGCCTGTTCCATTCTTTTGTTTCTGGTTGCTTCGGTTTTGGCTTCGGTGATCCAGTTGATATATTCTTTTCTGAAAGACGGAGATCCTTTTTCAAAAACCTCTGAAGCTTTTTTATTCTCATTCAAAGCAGCCTGAAAATAATCAGGGACCTTAGTTTCCACTTTGGACGGTGCCGCCTTTTTCATCGTAACGCCCATATCTGTAAGTTCCATAGCTTCTTTAATCATTTTTTTAAGCTGAACTTTAGAGGGAAGATCCTCCATTTTAGTAAGCTTTCCTAAACTGAACATTGAACTTTTTTCGGCTGTCGATTCCATTTCCTTTAAAGTGTTCATCTCCCCATGTAGCCAGAATCCCAGACTGCAATATTGCTTGAAAGAGGTAACTGAACAGAGAATTTTTCCTTTGTACATGAAAGTGGGAAATTTCCACTTTATAGCTTCTTCTACTTCAGGACAGCATTCATGAACGGTGTCCCGGAGATAATTTAAAATGGGTTGTGCAAAATCAGGAGATTTCTCAATATATTCATCCACCTGTATATTATATTTTTCCATAATGTTTATTGAAATAATTGAACGGACTCATTGACAAGGAATTTCACCTGATCCGGTCTTCCTCTGTCATTTTTAGGGTTATTGCTGTAGCTTCCGGTCCTCACGATCACCATATTGTGTTCCGGAACCATAATGATGTACTGCCCCTGTAATCCAAGGAAATAATAATGTTTAACGAGATTGTCATGATTGATCCAAAGCCCCATTCCATAGATCTCCTGAGATTTTTCAGTAGGCGTTCTCATTTGCTCGATAAAATCCAGATTAAGGATTTGTTCCTCCCCAACTTTCCCATCATCTAAAAACAGCTGTCCTAGTTTCGCATAATCTCTAGCATTCGAGTGGATGCAGCAATATGTTTTTTCCATCCCGTGATTGTCAGTGCTCCATGAAGCATTCTGTTCCATGCCCAGCGGAATCCAGAATTTTTCTGATAAATAGCTCGATAATGTTTGATTCAAAGCCTTTTTTAAAGCAAATCCGAGAAGTTGAGTGGCTCCGCTCTGATATTGAAAACGGATACCGGGTTGTTCCTGAAATCTCCTTGAGAAAACAGCTTTGATGAGGTTTCTGCCGTAATAAGCTTTGGCATTCGGCAGAAAAGGATTATTGTAATCTTCATCCCAGTCGAGTCCGGCTTCCATCTGGGCTAAATTCTTAAGCGTAACCTCACTTCCGAATTCCTTTTCCTTAAATTCAGGATAGAAATCAGAAAGTCTGTCATCTATATTTTTAATGATGCCTTCTTCCAGTGCTTTTCCCAGAAGCATTACCGTAACAGCTTTTGCCATTGAAAAAGAATTGGTCTGTGAAAGCTGGTTGTAGCCGTCCCAATACTGCTCATGAAGAATTTTTCCATTTTTTATGACCACAAAAGCTGCGGTTTGGGAGTGTTTCAGATTTTCAATTACATTTTCAGGCAGTTCCTTCTTGTTGTAGTCAGGATCTTCCGTCCAGAGTTCAGGTTCCTCCGTAGCGATGAGGTTTCCCGGGAAAAGTTTTCCATCATCGATGTAAGCGCTGGATCTGCCTCTGAGATACGTTTTCGAAATTCCGCTGAATAAATAGTCGTATCCCAAAAGATAAACTGCGGCTACCCCTACGGCTGCTCCGCCTATTACATATTTTAATACCTTCATATGATCATGAGTATCAGTCTCAAACAAATTTAAAATAATTTTGATAAGAAAAGGAGAAAGGAACGGTAAATAAACTATTTTTGCGATTATTGATGAAAAATATGACCAGAAAACTCATTGTATTCGTGTTTTTCATTTTTTCAGTGATGGGAGCCGCCCAGACCTATAAAATGATAGACACCGCAGACTATTTGCAGAGAAAAGAATTTTTAAAAAGTTTTGCCGGAAATAACGAAGTTTTTATAAAAAAATTGAGATCGCAGTATTCCGGGAAGACAGGTTCTGAACTGTCTAAAATCTATAAAGAATTTGGAACCGATTTTGAAAAGCAGGTGAAAAACAAAGATTTTATTTTTAAATCTGAATTTGAAACGGAAATAAAAACCCTGATCCAGCGCCTGAGAAAAAATAATCCCAGAATTCCACAGGATCTTAAAATTTTGGTAGCAAGAGATAATACACCCAATGCCTATTGCCTTGCGGACGGAACTTTTGTCATCAATATGGGACTGTACAACTGGCTGAATGGCGAAGACCAGATCGCTGCCGTGATTACCCATGAATTGGGGCATAAAATTGATGAACATTCGCTCAAAACATTTTTAAGCATTATCGAGCAGGATCAGCTGGATAAAATAACGGTACAGAATCTGAAAGAAACGACGGTAAGCCGCAGCCAGACCCAGAATAAAAAAGCTTTTGACATCCTTAAAAACCGCGCATATAAAAAAGGCGTGGAAAGAAGAAAGCAGGAAATGCAGGCGGATTCATTAGGCTACGCGATTTTTAAGAACAGTGATTTTAAAAAGAATGACTATGTAAACGCGCTTCAGAGATTGCAGGATTTTGACACCATTTCCCCGCGTGAACTGAAGATAGAGACTTACAAAAAACTTTTTGACCTTCCGAAACAGGCCTTCAATGATAAGTGGATGAAGAAGGAAGATTTCTCGCTATACAATTATAATTTTTACAAAGAAAAACTGGACAAAGATTCCCTGGCCTCGCATCCCGAAATGTCCAGAAGGATTGAAAAGCTGAAAAAAATCTTCCCAGAACTTAAACCTTCGGTGGAGTCAGAAAAACCTTCTGAAACTTTTACAAACATGAAAAAAATGGCCAGAATGGAGATTCTTCCCAATTATTTTCACTCTGAAGATTACGGACTTGGAATTTATGCCTCGATGCAGTTTCTGCAGGATGGAGAAGAGGAAAAGTATTACAAAGGCTGGCTGGGTATATGTTTCAATAAAATATATGAAGCCCGGAAAAATTACAATCTGAACCGTTATCTGGACAGGATAGAACCTAAAAATCAAAGTGAAAGTTATCAGCAGTTTCTGAACTTTATGTGGAATCTGAGCCTTGATGATATCAAAAATATAGCGGACTTTTACCAAAGCAGCTACCCAATAAAAGAATCCTGATCATGCATCAGGATTCTTGGTTTTTAATAGTTCAGTTTTTCTAAACGAAGCTTATTGAACTTTTCTTTTTCGTTGTATTCACGGAGAAGAATATAGCCTTCTTTTCCAACGTACGGTGTAACGGCATAATTGTCTTTTTCAGAAATAGGAATGATTTCCTGCTTGAATTTTCCATCGATCACCGTATTGATAAAAAGGTTCCATTTTTTCTGTTTGGTTACTTCATCCTTCTGATAGTCACGGTAGAAGAATACCACATCTTTTCCACCGTTGAGGTATTGGGAGAAAAGGTAATCACTGTTTATCCATTTAGATTTTTCCTTCTCAAAAACCTGGATATTTTTAATCTTGAAATCCTTATCTGTATAAACATAAACGAGATCCGTAGTTTTAGGAGCGTTGTACTGTCCGGCCGGTTTGTATTTTTCCGTAAGAATTCCTACACTTCCGTCATTCATAAAGTACATATCCTTGGTCTGAAGCATATAGCCGCTTTCTACCATACCATTGGCATTGATTTTCGGAAGATAGCGGGCGAAATCCGGCTTGAAATTGATCTCTTTCGTATCTACGGTAAAATCTGATTTATTGATCATCATTCTGGCGTACCCAATATAATCATACTTCGCAAAATTTCTACCAAGGAGAACAATCTTGTCGTCAAAAGTCTTATCATTGTCAAGGCTGCTGTCATATCCCAGAGAAAAACTGTCGATGAGGTCTATTGTGGTATCGGAAAGTCCTGTGATTGGCTTATTGGAAGCTTCTTTTCCGGTTTTCATATCGATCACGACCATGCTGAAAGACTTTTTATCATCGTCCGCTTTTTTCATGATGCAGTACATGTATTTCTCATCCCTGTCCAGAACGGATAAAGTGGAAAACACTTTTTTTGTACCATCCGTGTTGTATTTATAGCGCCAGAGTTCTTTTTTATTGTCATCAAATTTAATGATGCTGTTGTTGTTCACATACTTTCCGTAGTCTTTGTATTCTACAGCGAAATATCCACCTTCTTTTACTTCTCCAACCGCAGAAACATAGTTGTAGCCCTTTTCTTTTTTCTCTTCCCGGTTTTCCTTGCGCTGTGCTTTCCAGTTTTTGGGTTCATTAATCTCTTTGAAGGTTCCGTCTTCAAGATAATCGTAATATACTTTTCTTTTGATGGTATTGGTTTTCGGATCGATAACCATGGAAACAGGCGTGAAGATCTCTCTTGTTTTTACCAGAGAATAATCCATCATGGAAGGTCTTAGGATGATCTGTCCTTTAAAGTCGACATATCCGCGGTAAGAAGCAGCTGTAATATCGCCTTCAAATTCTTTATTGGCGACAGGATTAAGGTTTTTATCCAGAATTACATATTCGAATTTTTTGGTTCTGTCGCCGGTCTTTCCGTAAGAATAAAGGGATACATAACCGTAAAGATTGTCTTTATCATCGAAGAGGGCATTCATTCCCACATGATCACCGGCAGCCAGTGCAGTAAGGTCCTGAGTCTGGGAATAGGCCAGCATCTGAACAAGGCTGAATACCAGTAAACTTATTTTTTTCATAGTTATTATTTTACCAAAAATAATAAATTAACGAATACGCCGGAGAAGTTTCATTTTCTTTATTCATATTCTAAATAAAGCAGAGGAGCAGACGAATTTTATCTGATGAAGAATATCTATTGTATTGAGTTTTTCTGAGAATGAAAAACCTTACAGGTCTCAAAGACCTATAAGGTTTGTATGATGAATATTAATAGAAAGAATCTGCATTATCAGCAAAATCAGCGCGAATTAAAAAATATCCCACTGATTTCGCAGATGACACAGGTTTTTTATACTTTATCATTTAGACAATAAAAAAGCCCCAATTAATGGGGCTTTAGTCTATAGTTTAGAAAGTAAATTTCTGAAGTTTGTTTTCTCGTCGATGATTCTTCTTAATTCAGAAACAGGAACTCTTTCCTGCTGCATCGTATCTCTGTCTCTTATCGTCACTGTATGATCCGTTAGAGAGTCGTGGTCAATGGTGATACAGTAAGGTGTACCGATGGCATCCTGTCTTCTGTAACGTTTTCCGATGGCATCTTTTTCTTCGTAAAATAAGTTGAAATCATATTTCAGGTCATTGAAGATCTTTTCAGCATATTCAGCAAGACCGTCTTTTTTCATTAACGGAAGAATCGCTGCTTTGATTGGGGCTAATGCCGGTGGTAAAGATAAAACTGTTCTCTCTGAGCCGTCTTCCAGTACTTCGTCTTTAAGACAGTGTGAGAAGATCGAAAGGAATAGTCTGTCCAGACCTACAGAAGTTTCCACTACGTATGGTACATAGTTTTCGTTTCTTTCCGGATCGAAGAACTGAAGTTTTCTTCCTGAGAATTCTTCATGCGCTTTTAAGTCGAAATCTGTTCTTGAGTGAATTCCTTCCAGTTCTTTGAAACCGAATGGGAAGTTAAATTCAATATCAGCCGCTGCATTCGCATAGTGAGCCAATTTCTCGTGATCGTGGAATCTGTAGTTGTCATCCCCTAAACCTAAAGCAAGGTGCCAGTTCAGACGTTTTGTTTTCCACTGCTCGTAAAATTCAAGTTCAGTTCCCGGCGCTACAAAAAACTGCATTTCCATTTGCTCAAATTCACGCATTCTGAAGATAAACTGTCTTGCAACAATTTCATTTCTGAAGGCTTTACCGATTTGTGCAATACCGAAAGGAAGTCTGTGACGTGAAGTTTTCTGTACATTCAGGAAATTAACGAAAATACCCTGAGCCGTTTCCGGTCTTAGGTAAAGATCCATCGCGCTGTCTGCAGAAGCTCCAAGTTTCGTTCCGAACATCAGGTTGAATTGTCTTACTTCTGTCCAGTTTTTAGAACCCGTATCAGGATCAGCAATTTCAAGCTCTTCAATTAAAGCTTTTACATCAGCAAGATCTTCATTTTCCAGAGATTTGGCAAGCCTTGAAAGGATAGCTTCTCTTTTCGCACGGTATTCCAGAATTTTTGGATTCGTCGCTACAAACTGAGCTTTATCAAAAGAGTCACCGAATCTTTTCGCTGCCTTTTCGATTTCTTTATTCTCTTTATCTTCAATTTTCGCACAGTAGTCTTCTACCAGGACATCTGCTCTGAAACGTTTTTTAGAATCTTTATTGTCAATCAATGGATCGTTGAAAGCGTCTACGTGGCCTGATGCCTTCCATGTGGTAGGGTGCATAAGGATCGCGGAATCAATACCCACAATATTTTCGTTAAGCTGTACCATAGCTTTCCACCAATACTGTTTGATATTGTTTTTTAATTCGGCACCGTTCTGTCCATAATCATAAACAGCGGATAAACCGTCATAGATCTCACTGGAAGGGAAAATAAAACCATATTCTTTAGCGTGAGAAATCACTTTCTTGAAAACATCTTCTTGCTTTGCCATAATTTTTTTACGTCTGATGTGCAAAAATATGAATTTGGATTCCAAATTCATGAAATTCAATAAAAAAAGAGTGTATTAACAGAAAAAATAGGTGTTCATCCAAGGAAGATTACTCAAAGTTCAACTTTTTGATTCCTTTTAATCACCCTAAAATTTAAGTTTAAATGATAAAAGGTTGCATTAAAAACTCTCGCAGATTGAACAGATTATGCGGATTTTAGAAACTATAAGTAAGACCAATGCTGTTTCCTGTAAGATCAAGTTTGTACGAAGTTGTTTTCGTTTCATCTGTTCCTCCAGCCTGATTCTGTGTATTGATAGCCTTTTTCATGTTCTTTCCCGAGCTTATGGCAAAAGGAATCCCGATTCCGATCGCTCCCAGACCAATTCCTACCAATCCCCAGCCGCCTTTATCTTTTTTCTTGTAGGCAACACCATTTTGATACGTTGTTTTCGTCCGGAATACTTCTTTTGCCAGTCCGAAACCTACCAAACCGCCGCCTATAGCTCCGAAGATCTGTGCTATCGTACCGTTGGTATTCGCTTTTTTCATGTAGCCTAAAGCTTCAGGATTGGTAAATACCTTTTTATATTCCGAGAACTTGAATTTCTGATCACCTTTGATAAAAAATTCACGGTTATTCTTCCCGAGTTTAAGAGAATCTGAAACCTGTGCGGAGGTCGAAATAAAGAAAAAGGCCATGAATAAAGCCGAAAATAATAATTTCATAAAGTAATTTTTGCGCGAAAATAGAGAAATAAAACTGATAACGGCAAAACTTTGTACTATTTTCAGGAGCCGGGAACCTACTTTCGCTACTCGCTATTTTTGGATAATTGTCGCGGCGGCGGAGCCGCCGCGACAATTATCCAAAAATGAGCTCAAACATGCCACTCAATCAGGGCTAAATCAGTCGAAAATTTCTACTTTTGTCCCATGTTAGAAATTCTGTATCGCGACGAGCATATTATTGCCATCAACAAACCCAGCGGATTACTGGTTCATAAATCTTTTTATGCGGGAGAAGCCGATACGTATGCTATTCAGGAATTGAGAAACCAAATAGGACAAAAAGTGTTTCCTGTACATCGATTAGACCGGAAAACTTCGGGGGTTCTGCTGTTTACTTTAGATAAAGATACCCTTAGAATCATGAGCGAACAGTTTGCATCACGCGACGTGGAGAAGAAATACCTGGCAATTCTTCGGGGTTGGACAAAAGAAGAAGAAACGATTGATTATGATTTAATCAATGAAAATGAAGTCAGGCAAAATGCAGTTACTTATTACCATCTTTTACAAAAATCAGAAATCAATTTACCTTTTTTAAAACATCAGACTTCAAGATATTGTTTAGTAGAAGCGATTCCTGAAACGGGAAGGTTTCATCAGTTGAGAAAACATTTTAAACATATTCTGCATCCGATTTTAGGCTGCCGTAAACACGGTTGCAATAAACAAAATAAATTGTGGCTTCAAACCTTTGGTATCAACAAAATGACGCTTCACGCCCATCAATTAGTTTTTAGTCACCCAATTTCTAATGAAAGAATTACGGTAAATGCTACTATAGATGATGAGTTTAAAAGAGTAGGAGCTATTTTGAATTTCGATTTGAGCTCGTATTCTTAATTGAAGTGCAAAATTTCAATGAAGTATCTTTGTTAGGGTTCAAAATCTTAACAAGGATAAAGCAGTTTGATTTCACATATCACGCAGATAGTTGCATTTATAGATGGTATTTATAATAGATTTTTTGATAAAATATCATAGGGTAGCCGAAGGTTAATTTTAAATTAAGTATTTTTGTAAAACTTTTTTTCAATGTACAAAAGTATCATCAGACCCATTCTCTTCAAATTCGATCCCGAAGAAGTTCATCATTTTACATTTTCAATGCTTAAAAATTTCGGATTTCTTACCAAACTATTTTTTCCAAAACCTATTGAAGACAAACGTCTGGAAAGAGAAGTTTTCGGATTGAAATTTAAAAATCCTGTAGGACTGGCTGCCGGCTTTGATAAAAATGCCGTCCTGTTCAACGAATTGGGTGATCTTGGTTTCGGATTCGTAGAAATAGGAACCGTAACACCGAGAGCGCAGGCAGGAAACCCGAAGAAAAGATTGTTCCGTCTCATTGAAGATGGTGGGATTATCAACAGAATGGGATTCAATAATGATGGTCTTGAAGCAGCAATCGAAAAACTGAAATCCAACAAAGGAAAAATAATCATCGGTGGAAACATCGGAAAAAACACTGATACAACCCCGGAAAATTATACCCAGGATTATCTGGATTGTTTTGAAGGACTTCATCCTCATGTAGATTATTTTGTACTGAATGTAAGCTGCCCGAATGTGGGAAGCCACGCTAAACTTGAAGATGTAGACTATCTGCGCGAGTTGATTACGGAAGTACAGAAAATCAATCTGTCAAAATCTGTACAGAAACCCATATTACTTAAAATTGCCCCGGATCTTAATAACGCTCAGTTAGATGAAATTGTCGAGCTGATTGCAGAAACAAAAATTGACGGTGTGATTGTTTCCAATACCTCTGTCAACCGCGAAGGTCTGAAAACCTCTCCTGAAGTTCTAGAACAGATAGGAAATGGTGGATTGAGCGGAAAGCCCATCCGTGAAAGAAGTACAAAAATGATCAAATACCTTTCCGACAAAAGCAACAGAGCTTTCCCGATCATTGGAGTAGGAGGAATTCACTCAGCTAAAGATGCGATCGAGAAACTGGATGCAGGAGCAAGTCTTGTCCAGCTTTACACCGGATTTATCTATGAAGGCCCGGAACTGATCAATGAGATCAATAAAGAAATTTTAACGAGAGCTAGCAGGCTTCCAAGATAAAGTAAAAAAGAGAGCTTAAGGTTCTCTTTTTATTTTGCCTTTACGACAGAGGCATTTTTTATATCTACGGTAAGACTGTACGCTGCTGTAGATGAAGATTTTTTAATTTTATACTTTAAAATTTTCCGGTCCTGAGATTTTGTTTCTATCGTATCATAAATGTTTTCCAGACAGCTTTCAGTAAGAAATTCTTCATAGTTTTTATAATTCCAGTCTTTGGTAAAGTACAGGATTCTATAACCCTTTTCCCCTTCGCTGGCTCCGCATCTTCCGCACGCATTTAAATTGGAGGAATGTTCAAAGTACAGTAAAATACGGTTCCCATTGTCTCCCGATGCGTAAGAAATCAACTGGTTTCCTCCATGTTTATTAATGAAATCAAACGTATTGATCTTTTTGTTGTTGGGTAAAGTCAGATAATTGTTGAAGCGGTAGATCATATCATTTCCGGTAAACAGCTTTGCCGGTTGCGTTTTTTTATCCGCATAAAAATTTCCCGTAATAGAATTTTCTTTAGGATTATCTGTTGTAAAAGTAATAGACTCTTTAGGGTTAAGGGTTTCCGCAATCTCAGCAATTTTTTCCACTTTCTGAGGTGAAGTGATCTGATCTTTCAACATTTTGGAATTCTGCTTTTGTTTGTTTCCAAAATAATATAAGGACAATTTTCCGTAATCATAAATGCCGATCAGAGGGATCTTTTTCTGATACTTATCGTAATGATACCATCCGTCTACAAAATACTGATACAGGCTGCAATCTGCAATCCCTGCGAAATGAAGTTGCATGGTCACGGGAACTCCTGCAATCTCGCCTTTGAAAACTTGTGAAGAATCGGTTACAGCCTTGAGTTCAACTTTCTGGCAGAAACAGAGTACAAAGAGAGGGAGGAATAATGTAATAAAGAGTTTTTTCATGGTTGGTGGTGAATAGTTTTTTAAATGAAGAAGTTGGCAATGGTGTAGATGATCAGTCCTACCAGTCCGCCGACGAGTGTTCCGTTGACCCGGATAAACTGCAGGTCTTTTCCTACTTCCAGTTCCAGCTTTTCGCTCAGTTCTTTTCCCTGCCAGTTTCCTACGGTAGAACTGATGAGGTTTCCAAACTGATGGGTGTTTTTAAGGATGTATTTGTAAGCCGTCACTCTCACCCAATGATCAATTTTGTTCTGAAGATTTTCGTCTGTTTTTAAATTTTGGGAAAATTCATTCAGGTTTTTAATGAGATAACCTTTGAGTGAAGACTGGTTGTCCTGAAGCTCTTTCATTAATGTTTTCTTGATGGAGATCCAGATGTCACTTGAATATTCGTCCAGTTTATCACTTTTCAGAAGACCGTTTTTGATGGTTTTAAATTCATCATCCCATTTCGGATCTTCCTTCAGATCGGTAGAGAATTCGTGAATTTTTTGAGTAATCAGATTACGGATTTCATGTTCCGGATTTTCTTCAATTTCTTTGAAAAAATCAGAAAGTCCGCTGGCAATTTTATCAGCAATTTTATTATCGACAAAAGACGGAATAAATGAATAGCTGCCTTTTTCAACACGCTCTTTGATCATTTCATCATTCTCGATAATATATTCTTTGATCTGCTTGGAAAGATTAGTGATGATTCTCTGATGATCATTTTTCTCCAGAATATAAGTGATCCCGTTTCCAACCACTTTATTCAGCTTGATGTCATCCGTCATATCAGAAACTTTTTTGCTGATAAACTGGCTTACCGAAGTATCATCAAGCTTATTGAGAATATCAAGAACGATGTCTGAAAGATTCCTGATCAGGATATCCTGGCTTTTTTCCTTGGCGAGCCATTCGCCGACAAAGTTTGAAATTTTAAGCTTTTGGATATAAGGACGGATATTCTGTGGCGAAAGAAAATTGCTTACCACAAAGCTTCCGAGATTGTCACCCAGCCTCTGTTTACTGTTTTCGATAAGATTCGTATGTGGAATCGGAAGACCCAGCGGATGCCGGAATAAAGCGGTTACAGCGAACCAGTCTGCTAGAGCACCCACCATTGCAGCCTCGGAAAAAGCCCTTACATAACCCAGCCAATGGGAAGGATTCGACTTTTGAAGGAGCGTGGCGGCAATGAAAATAACAGCCATCAGGACAAATAATCCGGTGGCAAATGCTTTATATTTTCTCAGTTGTTTTCTTTTGGCTTCATCATTCATATTCTCAAATTTACTAAATTTGGTTGTGAAGTCTAATATCTAATCACAAAAGTCACAAAAGCTTTATAAAACTAACGTATTCTAAGGTGTTAAGAGCTTTTGGGTATCTTATGGTTTAATTTTTAAGCTTAATCTAAAAAATAGTTAAATAATCTTATGGAAAATAAAGAAGCAAAAAACAATCCATATTACTCCAGAACCAATACTGCAAAACTTGATATTTCCAACGAAGAATGGAAAAAGATCCTTGCTCCAGACTTATATGCGATATCCAGGGAAGCCGCTACAGAAAGAGCTTTTACCGGAAAATATAATGAATTTGATGAGATTGGGGATTACTATTGTGCCGTTTGTGGTAACCATCTGTTCCGCTCCACGTCAAAATTCAGCAGCAGTTGCGGATGGCCGAGCTTTTTTGAGGCCGATAAAGAAGGCGTTTATTACAAAAGAGATACAGCGTACGGAATGGAAAGGGTAGAAGTGCTCTGCAAACGATGTGATTCCCATCTTGGACACGTTTTTGATGATGGTCCGAAACCTACGGGGCTGCGGTATTGTATGAATTCTGTGAGTTTGGAATTTGTTGGAGATTCAGAGAAATAAGCTCTTTTAATTCACGAAATCAGGAAGTTAAAGTTTCTTAAATTCAGTTAAACTTTCCGAGTTTATAACAGGCTGGTAATTATGTTTTTATAATTTTGCCTCACTAATTTGGAATTTAATATTATTGAATGAAAGGAATTTATAGTGTATTAGGCCTTGTTTATATGGTCACGACTTCATTCTATCTTTCGCCGGGAAAGGCAGTAAAGACCGAGAATGTGAATACAGCAACAATTGAAAAAGTAGCTGACACGAAATCTGAGAAGACTGCCACTAAAGCGTCTTCATCAGAAGAATTGTACAAATCAATTCCATTTGATCCTGAGCATGAATTAAATTATGAGGTATTCTCAAAAGCATTAACAGGATTTGAAAATTTAAAAAAGGCAGGATTGCTGAATCAGGACTCGCATTTATTGACTATCTGCGATTTTTCTATGTCTTCGAATACAAAAAGACTTTGGGTGATTGATACCAACGAGAAGAAGGTACTGTTTAATTCACTGGTAGCACACGGAAAAAATACAGGCGAAGAATTTGCTGCGAATTTTTCTAACACGGAAAGTTCGCTGCAGAGCAGTTTGGGATTTTATATCACGGATGCCACTTACCAGGGAGACAATGGATATTCTCTGAAACTGCTGGGAATGGATAAAGGATTTAATGATGCTGCCTACAGAAGAGCTATCGTGATGCACGGAGCAGATTATGTAAGCGATGAATTTGCATCAGAGCACAAAAGAATCGGAAGAAGCTGGGGATGTCCCGCAGTGCCGAGAGCATTGACACAGCCTATCATTAATACGATTAAAGGACGAAACTGTCTTTTTATCTATTATCCCGATCAGAAATACCTTTCTTCTTCGGAATGGCTGCGGTCTTAATTCAGAATAATAACTGTAAAAAAAGTAGTATAATTTGAAAAGCACAGGTGATTCTGTTCCTGCCGTAAGGCTGGTGAATAATCCCGATGGGACCAGTAATTTCGAAATGGGGAAAATTCCTACTTTGAAGCAGATAAACACAAACGCTTTTTGGATAAGTACGACCACTGAAGAGTGGGAAAAAGAGGTGCACACTGCCCCGCGAAAGCAATATGTAGTAACCCTAAAAGGCAAGATCCGGTTTAAGGTAAGTAATGGTTCCACATTCCATATCGAACCGGGAATTATCCTTTTAGCAGAAGATGTAGAAGGCGAGGGGCATAGCTGGGAAATAGAAGAAGGAGAACAATGGGAAAGATTATATATTCCAATGGCAGACAATGCGGATGATTTTTTTATACAGGATTCTGAGTAAAAGATCTGTTATTTAAGAAAGTAATAAATTTCTTAATAAGAAGAATGAAAGGCAAAAAGCAGTCAATTTTGACTGCTTTTTGTTGTTATTTAGATTGGTAATTTATTATTTATATTAAACCTATTAATTCAGGCTCATTCAATTAACCGTTGAATTTCTTGAAAACCAAAGTCGCATTATGTCCTCCAAATCCAAAGGCATTGCTTAACGCGAAATTGATATTCTTTTCTTTAGCCTCTCCAAAAACGATATTCACATCCTTAGGAATGCTTTCGTCGATATTGTGAAGATTAATTGTGGGAGGGATAATTCCGTTTTCTACAGCTTTAATAGAAAGAATAGCTTCTGCTGCACCCGCTGCACCCAGTAGGTGTCCGGTCATGGATTTTGTAGCACTGATATCAAGATTTTTGTTTCCTCCGAATAATTTGCTGATCGCTTTTAATTCTACCAGGTCTCCAAGTGGAGTAGACGTAGCGTGAGGATTAAGATAATCAAGATCTTCTAAATTGGCACCTGCTTCTTTCATAGCCAGCTGCATTGCTTTAATCGCGCTCACTCCATCCGGATGAGGTGCTGTCATGTGATAGGCATCTGCGGTCATGGCAGCTCCGGCTAATTCAGCATAAATTTTAGCACCTCTTGCTTTAGCGTGCTCATATTCTTCAAGAACCAGAGCTCCGGCACCTTCACCCATGACAAAACCGTCTCTGTCTGTGTCATAAGGACGGCTTGCGGTGGCAAAATCATCATTTCTGGTAGACATGGCCTTCATGATAGAGAAACCGCCTACAGAGGCCGGTGTGACAGCCGCTTCAGAACCTCCGCTGATGATTACTTTGGCCTTTCCAAGACGAATATAGTTGAAAGCATCCATTAATGCTGTATTTCCCGTTGCACAGGCTGAAATAGTGGTGTAGTTGATTCCCTGAAGACCAAACTTCATAGAAATCATTCCTGAAGCCATATTGGCGATGAACTTAGGAACAAAGAAAGGATTAAATCTTGGGGTTCCGTCGCCTTCTGCAAAATTCATGACCTCGGTTTCAAAGGTGAGCATACCGCCCTGGCCGGTTCCCCAGATCACTCCGGTATCAAACGGATCCATTTTTTCCAGCTCCAGTCCGGAATCCTGGATAGCTTCTGTGGAAGCATACATGGCATATTGTGAAAACAGGTCGCTTCTTTTTATTTCGTTGTGGGTCAGATGAATTTTCGGATCAAAGTTTTTCACTTCACAGGCGAAGTGTACCTTAAATTTTTCTGAGTCAAAATGGGTAATCAAACCTGCTCCGCTCACCCCGTTAATACTGTTTTGCCAAAAATCTTCGACATTGTTACCCAAAGGCGTCACAGCGCCCAGTCCTGTAATGACAACTCTTTTCATATCTAGTTATTAATTTTGAATAGATTAGAGGTTCCTCTGGCAATCAGTCTTGTTTTGTCTGCGTTCCATATTTCGCATTGCGCATTGACAAACTGCCGGCCTCTTTTTATAATTTTCGTTTCGGCTACAATATTATCATTTTCTTTTGCAGTTGAAAAATAATCGATCACATTATTGATGGTTGTTATGAAAGAATTTTCGTTCAGGGAGAACATCGTGGCTCCAATGATGTCATCAACGATAGCTGCGGTTACCCCGCCATGGAGATTTCCGATCGGGTTCAGCCATTCCGGTCGTACCGTATATTGGAACTCGAGATGTCCTTCTTCTGCAGAAAGTACAATAGGATTGAGCCATTTCATAAACGGTGACGGTGACTGATCAAACTCCCTTCCGATGAATTGCTGCAGTTGTGCTAATCTGTCCATATTTTTTGTTTTATTTTTCTAAAATCATAGTGACCCCCTGTCCTCGCGCCGCACAGATAGAGATAAAGCCTTTTCCGCTTCCCTTTTCGTGGAGCAGTTTGGCCAGAGTACCGATAATTCTTCCGCCTGTGGCTGCAAAAGGATGTGCTACGGCAAGACTTCCGCCTTTTACATTCAGTTTATTCCTGTCAATTTTTCCCAATGCTTTTTCTAGACCGAACTTTTTAGCCAGATCATCGTTTTCCCAGATTTTGATGGTGGCCAGAACCTGTGCAGCAAATGCTTCATGAATTTCATAATAATCAAAATCTTCGAGACTCATTCCAGCCTTTTTAAGCATTCTGTCTGCTGCGAAAACCGGAGCCAGAAGCAGATTTTGTTTATTTTCAACATATTCAATGCCTGCCACCTCTGAAAAAGTCACATACGCTAAAATAGGAAAGCCATTGGCATTTGCCCATTCTTCGCTGCCCATTAAAACGGCTGAAGCACCATCTGTAAAAGGGGTGGAGTTTCCGGCAGTCAATGTTCCATTCTCTTTATCAAAAGCCGGTTTCAGCTGGGAAAGTTTTTCAATGCTGGTATCTCTGCGGAGATTATTGTCTTTTTCCAGGCCGAAAGCAGGAATAATCATATCATCAAAAAATCCTTCATCGTAGGCTTTAGCCATATTCTGATGACTTTTTAAAGCCAGTTCATCCTGTTCCTCACGGGAGATGTTGTAATATTTGGCTGTGATTTCTGTGTGACCGCCCATCACCAGGCCTGTTTTGGGCTCCTGTCCTTTGTAAGGAATTGGCATCCAGTCTTTCAGTTTTGGAGTGAGCAGCTGTTTTAGCTTTCCAAATACTGATTTTTCTTTATTGGCTTTTAACAGGGCTTTTCTTAACCTTGGAGCAGATTCAAACGGGATGTTACTCATGGCTTCAACACCACAGGCAATACCGTTTTCTATCTGTCCGAGGGCAATTTTATTTCCAATGTAAACAGCAGCTTCAATTCCCGTATCACAGGCTTGCTGAAGATCGCATGCGGGAGTTGCGGGATCCAGTGCCGTATTCATCACGGATTCTCTGATGAGGTTGCTTTCGGAAATGTGTTTGATTACTGCACCACCGGCTACTTCACCAAGAAGTTTTCCCTGCAGGTTGTATTTGTTGATCAGTCCGTTAAGGGAAGCTACAAGAAGCTCCTGATTGTCCAGATCTGCATAGGCTGTATTGATTCTTGCGAAAGGAATTCTGCTGTATCCTACGATAGCCACTTTTTTTGTTTCCATATTGAAAAATTTATGAGGGAAGTATTTTTAATTCTTTGTCGATCATCAATAATATCCTGTCTAAAGCCAGATGCAGATATTTTTCGTCTTCTGTTGTTTTAGCAAGCAGGATTCCGCCTTCTACCATCATGATGAATAATGATCCGTATTCGTCAGCATTTATAGTTTGGTGTATCGCTCCGTTGTCCTTACCATCTTTAATGACGGAAGATATCTTTTTAATCCATCCTTCAAAAGATTGGGTCACCTGCTTTTTCAGACTGGGAAAAGTATCATCGGCCTCGGTAGCGGCATTCATCAAAGGGCAGCCTCCGTTTTCAAATACAGCTTTCCAGTTTTTACGGTAAAAATTGACAAAAGCATTTAATTTGTCAATCGTGGTTGGAAATTCATCTCCTAAAGATTTGGCCATACTTTTAGCAAGAAGGCTGGAGTTGTATTTGTACACCTCAAGCGCGACTTCATCTTTATTGCCGAAGTTTCCATAAATGCTTCCTTTGGTCAAACCTGTAGCTTCCGTAATGTCAGATAAAGACGTAGAAGTATAGCCTTTGGTATTGAACAAAGACGCTGTTTTCTCAATGATGAACTGTTTGGTCTTTTCTGCTTTTGACATTTAAGTGTTTAATTTCAATGCAAATATACAAAAATATACCGATTGGTATATTTTATTTTGTAACTGTTTTTTTACCACAAAAGTTTTTGAACACTTAAGTTATTTTTAAGTTAAATACATTATGCATAAGAAGTCCACTTAAGTTTTTTTGAAAACCTTTTGTTTTCTTGAACTATGGGATTTCTAATAAAGTCTGTATAATCTGAGTGAGCTGCGGGAAAAAAATAAACCATTAAGATTTTTTAATCAGATCAGACTAATTAAGAAAACCCTAATGGTTTACATAAAGAAATTTGAATATAATTAAGCTAAAGTAGCATTCAAAGTAATTTCAAAATTGAAAGCGGCGCTCACCGGGCATCCTTCTTCTGCAATTTTAGCCAATTTCTGGAATTCTTCTTCTGAAATTCCCGGAACTTTTGCGGTTAAAGTCAGTTCAGATTTTGTGATTTTTCCTACGCTTGGATCAAGAGTGATGACAGAAGTTGTTTTTAATTCTTCAGGCGTAAAACCTGCCTGGGAAAGTTCAGCACTCAGTTTCATCGTGAAGCATCCTGCGTGTGCTGCAGCAAGAAGTTCTTCAGGATTGGTTCCCACTCCGTCTGCGAAACGGCTGTTGAAAGAATACTGGGTTTCGTTTAAAGTCGTACTTTGAGTGGTTAAATGTCCTTTACCTTCTTTGATGTTACCGTTCCAAACGGCTGTTGCGTTACGTCTCATAATGTTTGCTTTTTGTTGTTTTTAATATATTGATTTTGATGATACAAAGATAAATCGCTTAAAAGCTGGATTCAATAGATAAAAAGACTTAAATATTGTACTTTTTTCCCGATGAGTAATTTTTCTTGAAATTGGCGGGTGTGCTTCCTGTTTTATGGGTGAAAAGCCGGTTGAAATAAGCCGGATCTTCATAACCAAGATCATAGGCGATCTCTTTCACAGGTTTATCGGTGTAGAAAAGAAGCCTCTTTGCTTCCAGTAAAATTCTGTTGATGATGAACTGGTTGGGGGATTCAATATTTAGGTTTTTAAACTTATGGGTTAATGTTTTCGGTGCGATATGAAGGAGTTCCGCATAATCTGAAACATTGTGTTTTTCCCTGAAATGAATTTCCAGATATCTGCTGAAATCTCTGAAGACATCAAGTTCAGATCCAGGAATTTTCACCGTGTCATTATTAAGATGCTGTTTTTTCCAGTTCCTGGTTGCACGGATGATGATTTGTTTTACATAGGTTCGAATCATTTCCTCGGCAGAAGAATCTTTCCATTGCAGCTCATCTTTTATATGCTGGAATAAATTTTTAATATCAGCAGTTTCCGAATCGGTAAGCTCTACAAAAGGGATTTCAAATACATTATGGAAAAGAAGACCATCACAGGCTACTTCTTTATCATGAATCTGAATACAGTAAAAATCACGGTTATAGTACAGAAGCATAGATTCCTTTTGTCCTTTTTCTATCTTAAGATGCTGGCTGGTAAGAAAGAACAGGGTAGGTTTTGACACTTGATAATGATTGAAATCTACGGTAAGCTCATAACCCTCCGGAATGAAAAGGATTTTGATGTCATATCTGAATTGAGTTCCATTGATCTTCTCAAGATTTTCCTGAGAGAATAGTTCGAGCCCGAGTTTTTTGTAGTGATCTTCAAAAATAAGCTGCTGCTGCATACAATTACTTTAGCTTAAAGATACAAAAAAGAAGGTTTTCACGGTATTAATAAATAGAAACCTCTTTTCATTATGATCCGATTTTCCAGAATTTATATGATTTTTATTATCTATTATGGATTTTATTTTTCTTTTTCGTGTTGCTTTTTAATTAAAAATAGAAAAAAAATAAAAATTATATATTAGTTGATTGGTTTTTTATCAATTTTGCAAAAACGTAGTGTATTGAATGATAACTTTAATTTCTTCGAAGATTAGATGAGTAAGCTAGAAAATATTTTGAGAGAAATAACCCCATTATCTCCCGAGGACAGTTTTCTTGTGTTTGACCGTATAAAGGCATCTTTCGATTTTCCGTATCATTATCATCCGGAGATCGAGATCAATTTTATCAGCAAGGGAAAGGGATACCGCCGGATGATTGGCGACCATACAGGAGAAATCGGTGACATCGAACTGGTGTTAGTTGGTCCTAATCTCCCACACTGCTGGGCCAACCATAAGTGTAAAAACCGGAAAACACATGAGATCACCGTGCAGTTCAATCAGGATTTTTTTAATCAGTCGATGATGGATAAAAATATTCTGAAACCCATCAGCAACCTTATGAAGGACTCAATACGGGGTATTCTGTTTTCTCAGGAAACGGCAGAAAAGCTGAAAGACTCCTTTTTCAATTTATCCAAAATGAACAGTTTTGAATCATTTATTGAGATCATGAAAATTCTTAATGAGCTGGCTATTGCCGAGGACAAAACAGTTTTATCTTCCTACAGCATTGAGTTGGAAACCTTCGCCGATAATGATAAAATGAAGATCGTTCACGACTTTGTACACAAGAATTTTGAGAGTAAAATAACACTTCATGACGCAGCTTCACTGATCAATATGAGCAGTGTCACATTTAACAGGTTCATCAAAAAAAGAACAGGTAAGACTTTTGTGAATTATCTGAATGAAATCCGGATAAGCTATGCCGCCCGATGGCTTATGGAGAAGAATCTGACAGTTTTTGAGACCGCATTTGAGGCGGGTTTTAATAATATTGCCAATTTCAACAAAGTTTTTAAATCCATTAAAAAAACAACGCCTACAGAGTTTAAAGAACTTTTTAAAGGGGTAAAGAAAATCGAGTAACCCATTTTGAATTAAAGAAATACATGATACATTTTCACCATCCGGATAGTTTTATCCGGATTTTTTTGTTGCATATCAAGATGATTTTAATGGGGAAATGTTAAAAAAATGTTATAATTATTGCTGAAAAAACCTGAAGTGTGAAATCACTTTACAATGCTGCAAATCAGGGTGTAAATGGAACTTTGAAAAATGACCTGAATAAATAATATCGTTTTATGATAAAATAACATTATATCCAGCTGTCAACAAAATTTAGATTTGCTAATATGAATTAAATCTTAACAAAACTTTAATTATTTGATGTGGGTAGAACATAATCTTGCGAAAAGAATAAGATAAATATTGTTTTATCCAGTAAATAACATTTAAAGGGATGTGGTTGATTCTCAAATAAATCTTAATAAAACTAACCTTATGAGAAAAACTGTTATACCGGTTTTATTAGCTATTTCTTTATCTGCCCAAGCACAGGAGACAAAAAAGGCAGATACTGCTAAAACAACCAACATCGAAGAGGTGGTTGTGACCTCTTTGGGGATAAAAAGGCAGGCCCGCTCTTTGACGTACTCCAGCCAGCAGATAGGTGGGGATGAACTGACGGAAGTGAAAACGCCCAATCTTTTAAACTCCATCAATGGAAAGGTTTCCAACGTACAGATAAACAAAACCAATGGGGGCGCCGGAGGATCGGTAAGAGTGGTCATGAGGGGAGATAAATCTACGAGAAACAGCCAGCCACTGTATGTAATTGACGGGATTCCTATCATTAATAATACCGGAACCCAGGGTACGACAGGTCCGAACGTTGATTATTTTGCGTCAATGCCTGATACCGGCGATGTATTAAGTACAATAAACCCTGAAGATATTGAAAGTATCAATTTCTTAAAAGGAGCTTCTGCAGCTGCATTGTATGGTGCTGCCGGAGGAAACGGAGCGGTATTGATCGTTACAAAGACAGGAGCGAAAGGAAAGGGACTTCTTTCATTTACCTCAAGTCTTACGTTTGATAAAGTGTATAATTTGCCCAAATTACAATACAGTTATCTGCAGACAACTCCTTACGACGCGTCTACCGGAACTACCGGATCACAGGACAGCTGGGGAGCTAAAGGAAGTTCAAAAGATCACGTAAAGGATTTCTTTGATACAGGGATAACATGGACGAACGGATTAACCTTCCAGGCAGGAAATGATAAGTCTTCAAGTTTCTTTTCTTTGGGAAATACCACGAATAAAGGGGTGATACCAACTTCTACGTTTGATCAGTATAACCTGAATTTCAGAAACACAAGCAAGTTTTTGGATGACAAACTGGTTTTAGATGCCAATGTAATGGCGTCTTTGCAGGATTCGAAGAACAGACTTACACCAGGAACTTATTTTTCACCGCTTAACAGCTTGTACTGGTTGCCTAGGGGAATTAATTTTGACAATTACAGTGGTGATAATTATACTTATTTTGACCAAACGCGTTACTTACCGGCTCAAAACTGGTGGGCAATAAAGCCTGACGGAGGTTTTAACGGTGAAAATTCTCAGAATCCATACTGGATTCTTAATAGAAATGCAGTCAATACAAAAAATAAAACTTTTTACGGGTCTGCAGCGCTTAGCTATACCATCAACAATTGGCTTGTAGCAAAGGCAAGAGGTAATTATAACTACTTCAACTCTGACAGCCAGCGTAATGTTTCTGTTTTCTCCTTACCGATTGTTCTGGGTGGGAATAATAACGGTAAAATTTATAAAAATACGATTGAAAGAACGTCAACCTACGGGGATTTTATATTGGTGGGTAACCCTAAGATCAATGATAATCTCAGCATGGACTTTACAGTCGGTGGAAGTGTTTCAGATTCTAAAACCACGGTAACCAATATAGAAAACAACAAGCTATTTATCGCGAATCTTTTTGCTTTGAATAATCTGGATTGGGGGAACAGCACAGGAGAAGGAACCTTTGGAAACGGGTTGAATTATACCATTATGAATTACAACCGAAATGATCAGTCCTTCTTTGCCAGTGCCAATTTCGGGTATAAAAAAATGCTTTATTTAGACCTGACTTTCAGAAATGACTGGTCTTCAACATTAGCAGGAGCACCGAACAGATCTTTTGATTACGAATCCGTAGGGGTGAACGGAATCATGAATGAAATTTTTAAACTCCCGGATTTTATCAATTTCTGGAAGTTGAGAACTTCATATGCGACGGTCGGAAATGCATTGGATCCTAACTCTACCTTGCCTCAACCTATCTTTAATGCGGGCGTGGTTACCGGAACTTATACATCATCACCTGTTGATATTCGCCTATACCCTGAACTTACCTCTCTTTTTCCAAAACCGGAAAAAAATAAAAGTTTTGAGGCGGGAACAGAATTCAAATTATTCGGCAATAAGCTAAGTTTTGATTTCACATATTATAACTCCATGACGACAGATCAATATCTGAAGGGAGTAGACGCTACAGGATATTATACCACTACGATTGGAAAGTGGGATATCAATGCGGGCAGAATTCAAAACATAGGTTTCGAATCCAGCTTATCCTATAAAGTATTCAGTGGTGAGAAATTTGGATGGACAGCTACCGTAAATGCTTCGGCCAATAAAAATAAAATCAAGGAAGTATTTCCTTCCGGTTTTTATCCTGATTCGGAAAAATTATTTACTCTTAACGGGGGCGGATTTAATGTGATCAAAAAAGGAGGTTCTTTTGGAGATCTTTATGGAACCGTATTCTTGAGAGATAATCAGGGAAGAATTATTGTGGACGAAAATGGATTGCCTTCAAAAGATCCCAATCAGAGACAGTACCTGGGGAATCCCAATCCTAAATTTATGCTTGGTTTCAGCAGCTCATTTAATGTAGGAAAATTCAATTTAAACTTCCTGATTGACGGTAAATTTGGCGGGAAGGTACTTGGAATGACTCAGGCATTAAATGACAAGTTCGGAGTAAGTCAGGCTACAGCTGATGCCAGAGATGCGGGAGGAGTTGTTATTCCTAATGCAGTGTATGCCAATGGAACACCTTATACAGGGAGTACAGATGCACATGCATACTATAATTTAGTAGGAGGAAGTGATGGAATCAACGAGGCCTATATCTATAACGCCACTACTATCAGATTGAGACAGGCATCTGCGTCATATACTTTAAATGTGAATGCAAAATATTTTAAAGATATAACTTTGAGTGTAATCGGGACAAACCTTTTCTTTTTTTACAAAAAGGCACCATTTGATCCGGAACAGGTATCAGGTGTAAATCCTGGTGGTGTAGGGGTTGATATGTTTGGTATGCCTATTACACGTTCACTTGGTTTTTCATTAAAGGCTAACTTTTAAAAACTCAGAAAATGAATATTAAAATATTAATTACAGTATCTGCATTATTTCTTTCAGTAGCAAGCTGCACCGATGATTTTGCAGACATAGACTCCAAAAGTTCTGAAGGTTTGGGAACGGAACAATTGAATGCCGATTTCTTATTGCTTACTAATCCAATGAAGCAAATGCAGAAAAACATTCAAAGCCCTACCAACTGGATATACCAACTGCAAACCAACCTGAATGCAGATATGTACAGTGGATTATTCAGTACGGCAACACCTTATAATGGCGGAAGAAATAATACCACCTATTTTATGATGGATGGCTGGAATGAAAGGGTGATGATGAATCAGTTGGAAGATGTCAATCAACAGTATAAAAACTTCAAAACCATAGCGGCAAAAAATTATGCAGGGGTGAATTTTTCACATTCTTTAGCCATACTTTCTATCTTAAGAATAGTGGCAGCACAAAAAGTATCGGATGCTCACGGACCTGTTATTTACAGTAAATTCGAATTCCCGAACACCACAACAGGAATCACCGATTTTGATTCTCAGCAGGATGCCTATAATTATTTTGTTACCGATTTAGATGCAGCAATCTCTGCTCTTCAGACGACTATTGGAACAGAAGATAAGGCGGTACTGAAAAAATCAGATCTGCTGTTTGCGGGAAGCTCCTTAAATTGGGCAAAATTAGCCAATTCACTAAAGCTGAGATATGCTTTGCGTATCAGCTATGCCGATCCTGGAAAATCCAGATTGTATGCAGAACAGGCTTTATCATCGTCTGTTGGAATTATAAGTGACAATATGGAAAATGCTCTGGTCAATTATGGGGCTGCATCTCCGCTTAACGATATTATTTATTCTTGGGGAGATTGTAAAATAGGAGCTCCTTTAATGGCATTTATGAACGGATTCAATGATCCAAGAAGATCCGCTTATGCTAAGCCGGCCACCGACCCTACTGTAGCCGGGCAGTATATCGGCGTTAGACAGGGTGTTGATATGGGCGGCAGTAAAGACCGCTATGGCGATTTCTCACAGCCAATTGCAGCAGCTGCAACAGGAGATTATTTTTCAGCAGGCAATGGAAGAAATAAATTGTTCACAGCAGCTGAAGGTTGGTTTCTAAAAGCTGAAGCAGCCATCAGAGGTTATGCAGGAGCCGGTGATGCCGGAACTAATTACAACAAAGGAATTGAAATGTCATTTGCAGAATGGGGAAAAAGCGGATCCTATGCTACTTATGTAGATGATGCAGTTTCTAAAGAAGCCCCGTATATTGATACTAAAAATTCTTCAAACAGTATTTTGGCAGGAAATCCGATGCTGAGTACCATTACCATTAAATGGAACGAAGGTGATTCTTTCGAAAGAAAACTGGAAAGAATCATGACTCAAAAATGGATCGCTATCTATCCGGACGGATCTGAAGCATGGGCAGAACAGAGAAGAACCGGCTATCCGATCATTTTCAAAAATGTATTGAATGACAGCCAGGGGACAATCAGCACGGATGCTATGATCAGAAGAATCCCGATTCCAACCAAATACCGAAATAATACGCTGAATTATGCTCAGGCCCTTCAATATATTGGAGGAACAGACACCGGAGGAACCAAGCTTTGGTGGGATAAAAAGTAATAATTTTAAGCAGATCAAAGATAAAGATATAGAGGCCACTCAAAAGTCAGATTTAATTTGGTTTTTTTTTCATTCCGGAAGGAGAAATTTCTTAAAACATTTGTTTCAGAATTCTTCAATTTTAGTTTCGTTTCAATCCGGAATGACCCTTTTGAGAGGCCCTCTTTGCTTTACTATTTTAATTTGAATATGGGAAACAACAAGTCTGAAACTCGCTCAGTAAAACCGATCCTCTGGATCTCCACATTATATTTTGCAATGGGAATACCCTTTGTGACCATTAATGCGGTTTCCGGAATTATGTACAAGGATATGGGGGTTTCAGATTCCAAAATTACATTCTGGACAGCACTTATTATGTTTTCCTGGACCTTAAAACCTCTCTGGAGCCCTTTTCTGGAGATCTATAAGACAAAAAAGTTCTTTGTTGTTGCGACTCAGTTTGCTATAGGAATTCTGTTTGCTTTGGTTGCCTTAACGCTTCCTCTGCCTGATTTTTTTAAATACAGCATTGCCCTTTTTGCGGTGGTCGCATTTTGTGGAGCTACGCATGACATTGCTGCGGACGGGACCTACATCAATTTTTTAACGAATAAAGAACAGGCAAAATACATTGGCTGGCAGGGAGCTTTCTATAATTTGGCCAAAATCATAAGCAGTGGGGTTCTGGTTTATTTTGCAGGCGTTTTAGAAAAAACAAAAGGAGTTGTCAATGCCTGGATGATCATCATGGGTATTTATGGCCTTCTGTTTTTTTTGTTAGCCATTTACCATTACGCTGTTTTACCGAAAGAAAATAGACAGGAAAAAGAAATCAGAAAAGCAGGAAATGTCCGTAAAGAGCTGTTGGAAGTCATCATCTCTTTCTTTAAAAAGAAAAACATCATGTGGGCCGTATTGTTCATTATCCTGTACCGTTTTGCGGAAGGATTTGCGATAAAAATTGCTCCTTTATTTTTCAAAGCTCCGAGGACGTCAGGCGGATTGGGATTGTCTACATCAGATATTGGACTTATTTATGGAACCTACGGTTCAGCTGCATTTATTTTAGGATCTGTGCTGGCCGGTTATTTCATTGCTGCCAGAGGACTGAAAAGATCTCTGATCTGGCTGTGTTCAGCCTTTAATATTCCATTTGTGGTGTATGCATTACTGGCCTATTTCCAGCCAACAGAACTGCTTACGGTAGGAATTGCCGTGGTGGTGGAATATTTTGGCTATGGATTCGGTTTTGTAGGACTGATGCTCTACATCATGCAGCAGATCGCACCGGGTGAACATAAAACCGCTCACTATGCTTTTGCAACCGGGATTATGAACCTTGGTGTAATGATTCCCGGAATGTTCAGCGGAATGATCAGCGACTGGATAGGATACAAAATGTTCTTTATCTGGGTACTCATCGCTACCATACCGGCTTTTGTAGTGACATTGCTTGTTCCGTTCTCTTATCCTGATCAGCCGAAAGAACACTAAATCATTCATTAAACATACAAATAAAAGTAAAAATACTTTATGACATTTCAACCAGCAAAGATCCCTTGGCAGGATCGTCCGGGAGACAGCCGGGATATCATGTGGCGTTACTCTGCAAATCCGATCATCAACAGATATGCAATACCTACGTCCAACAGCATTTTTAACAGTGCGGTGGTTCCTTTTGAAGATGGGTTCGCGGGAGTTTTCCGTTGCGATAATAAAGCCGTGCAGATGAATATTTTTGCAGGTTTCAGTAAGGATGGGATCAATTGGGAGATCAATCATGATCCTATTGATATGAAAGCCGGAAATACTGAAATGATAGAATCTGACTATAAATACGACCCCCGTGTTGCCTTTATAGAAGACCGGTACTGGATCACATGGTGCAACGGATATCATGGCCCGACTATCGGAATAGCCTATACTTTTGATTTTAAAGAATTCTTTCAGTGTGAAAATGCATTCCTTCCCTTCAACAGAAACGGAGTTCTTTTCCCTGAGAAAATAGATGGTAAATATGCCATGCTGAGCAGACCTAGCGATAACGGGCATACTCCTTTCGGAGATATCTATATCAGCTACAGTCCGGATATGAAATACTGGGGCGAGCACCGTTGCGTAATGAAAGTAGCGCCGTTTGAAGACAGTGCTTGGCAGTGCACAAAGATAGGAGCTGGACCTGTTCCAATTAAAACGGATGAAGGATGGTTACTTTTCTATCATGGAGTCATCAATACCTGCAGGGGGTTCCGCTATTCTATGGGAGCATCGCTGCTGGACCTTGAAGATCCGTCAAAAGTATTGTACAGAACGAAACCTTATCTACTTGCTCCGGCAGAACTGTATGAACTTACGGGAGATATTCCTAATGTAGTTTTCCCGTGTGCTGCCCTTTCAGAAGGAGATAAGGTAACTGTATATTATGGAGCAGCGGATACCGTTGTGGCTATTGCTTTTGGATATATTTCTGAAATTATTGACTTTATGAAAAAGAATTCGCTGTAGGCTGATTCAAAATATAAAAAATATGCCGGTCAACTTTATTTTCCTGCTTGTTGAAATCATTGTTTCGGTTTTTATATTGTTAAATAAACTCCTATCTTGAGAAATTTTTAAGATTTCCCTATTATGATTATGAAAAAAGAACTGCTTATATTTTTATCAATGATCCTGTTTTCTCATGTGGGAAATGCCCAGCAAAGAAAGGATGATGTCCTTTCATGGGTAGATCCTTTCATCGGAACGGGAGGGCACGGCCATACATTTCCCGGAGCGACGACCCCTTTTGGAATGATCCAGCTCAGTCCGGATCAGAATACCAAAAGTGGCGACTGGGACTGGTGTTCTGGGTATCATTACAGCAGTAAAACCATCATGGGATTCAGTCATAATCATCTCAGCGGAACAGGCTGGGCAGATCTTGGAGATATTTTAGTAATGCCCACAGTAGGGAAAATAAAGATGCTTCCGGGTTCGGAAGACAAACCGGAAAGTGGTTACCGTTCTACATTCAGTCACGACAAAGAAACCGCTTCACCGGGATATTATTCCGTGATGTTGGACAGCTACGGAATTAAAGCCGAGCTGACCGCTTCTCCGAGAGTGGGTTTCCATAAATATACTTTCCCAAAGAGTGAGGAATCCAATGTCATCATTGATCCTACTAATAAAATCTTCGGGAATATTTACCATACCCTTGTAAGTGTAGAAGGAAACAATAAAATCAAAGGATATTGCTACAGCAATGGCTGGGGCGGAAAACGTTTTGCTTATTTCGTGATGGAATTTTCAAAGCCGTTTAAATCCTATGGAACTTATTCTGAAGGAAAATTAAAAGAGAACGAAAAAATTGCCCTTGCTAAAGATGCCAAAGCTTTTGTGAGATTTTCAACTGAGGAGAATGAAAGCATTGAAGTAAAAGTTTCCTTATCTCCCGTAAGTACGGAAGGTGCTCAGGAAAACTTTGATGCCGAAGCTAAGAACGTGAATTTTGCACAAGCTAAAGAAACGGCTCAGAATACGTGGAGAGATCTTATCAACAGATTTCAGGTGACCGGCGGTACGGATGACCAGAGAAAAATTTTCTATACCGGAGTGTATCACACATTCATTGCGCCTAATTTGTATATGGATACTAATGGAGATTATGTAGCCGCTCAGGAAAATATGAATACCAAATGGTTTACGAACTACAGTACGTATTCCTACTGGGACGGTTTCAGAGCAACACACCCTTTGCTGACCATTATGGATCAGAAACACACAAAAGAATTTGCCAACTCTCTGATCAGCAGATACACAGACCGTAAAGATCACATGCCTATCTGGGAATTGTGTGGATACGATAACTTCTGTATGCTCGGATACCACAGTGTTTCGGTGATCTGGGACGCTATTTCCAAAGGGGTACCGGGAATTGATCAGGAGAAAGCATTTGCCGCTATGAAAGATGCTTCCTTAACGGACAAAATGAGCAGTAGCGATGGAGGTGGCGGTCTTAATGATTATATCAAATTAGGGTACACACCATCAGAAAACGGAGCTTCAGTTTCTGCAACGCTGGAATATGCGTATGACGATTGGTGCATTCAGCAGCTTGCTGAAAAATTAGGTAAAAAAGAAGAGGCGGAAGTGTATAAAAAACGTTCTATGAGCTTCCTCAACACCTTCAACAAAGAAAATAATCATTTCTGGCCAAAGCAGAAAAACGGAGAATTTTTACCGGATTTTACTTTAAACGACTGGAAAAAACTTCAGCCACACTGGGTGTCCGGAAATATCTGGGCGTATGATTTCTTCGTTCCTCATCAGATCGATGAAATGATGAATTTATACGGAGGAAAAAAAGGATTTGAAGAAAAACTGGACAAAACATTTACCGAAGAACTTAAAATGCTCGGTGAGCAGCACGTGGATATTTCAGGATTCATCGGTTCTCTGGGATTCGGTGATGAGCCGGGACATCATGTTCCTTATCTGTACAACTATGCAGGAGCTCCTTACAAAACCCAGAAAATGGTCAAATTCATAAGGGATAATATGTATGCGGCAAAACCGGACGGAATTGTCAATAATGAAGACTGCGGTCAGATGTCTGCCTGGTATATTTTCTCTTCATTAGGATTCTATCCTGTGACTCCGGGGAAACCAGTATACGCTATTGGTGCACCACAGTTTCCGAAAGTAGCCTTAAAACTGGAGAATGGAAAAACCTTTACGGTAACCGCAGATAAGATCTCGGATAAAAATATCTACGTTCAGAAAATGTTCCTGAACGGAAAAGAATTCAAGAGCTGGGAAATCAATCACAGTGATATTATGAATGGGGGCGAGCTGAAATTTGTAATGGGAAGCAAGCCAGTAAAATAGATCAAACAATAACGAAATATAAAAGTATAATGGAAAGGAGAAAGTTTATAAAGACAAGTGCACTGGCAGGAGCAGGACTGATGTTTACTCAAAATGTTTTCGCAAAAACGTTGAGCACAGAAAATTTTCCTGTAGTCCGCGTTCCGAAAGATAAAAGACATTTTACGAGTGAAGCGGTAGAAAGTGCGATTGAAGCTTTTAAAAAGAAAGTGAAAAATAAAGAGCTGTCGTGGCTATTTGAAAACTGCTTTCCCAATACTTTAGATACCACCGTTTTTTATAAAGAAATTAATGGAACTCCGGACACTTACGTCATTACAGGAGATATAGATGCCATGTGGCTTCGCGACAGTTCTGCACAGGTTTTCCCATACCTGCAGTTCTCAAAGAAGGATGAAAAACTTCACAAGCTGATCTCCGGAGTCATTCACAAACAGACTGAATTCATCCTGAAAGATCCTTATGCCAATGCTTTTTATAATGATAACAATAAAATAAGCAAGTGGAAAGAATACGATCATACGGATATGAAACCCGGCACCCACGAAAGAAAATGGGAGATCGATTCATTATGCTACCCAATCCGTTTGGCTTACCACTTCTGGAAAACTACCGGAGATACAAAACCTTTTGATAACAATTGGTTAAAGGGAATTAAACTGACTTTACAGACTTTCATAGAGCAGCAGAGAAAAACAGGTTTAGGTCCATATCAATTTGAGCGTACAACCGCTTGGGCTACAGACGGAATTCCGATGGGAGGTTATGGTTATCCGACAAAACCTGTAGGATTGATCAACTCTATGTTCCGTCCGAGTGATGATGCTACCATCTATGCTTTCCTTATTCCTTCCAATTTATTTGCGGTCGTGAGTTTACGTCAGGCAGCAGAAATGGTTTCACAAATTAAAAACGAAAAAGCTTTAGCCCAGCAGTTAAATAGCCTGGCTGATGAGGTAGACGCCGCTATCAAGAAATACGGAATCTATGATCACCCTCAATATGGAAAGATTTATGCTTTCGAAACCAATGGATTCGGTAGTTATAATTTAATGGATGATGCCAATTGTCCAAGCCTTTTAGGTCTTCCTTATCTGGGTGCCGTAAAAGCTGACGATCCTGTTTATGTAAATACCAGAAATTATGTCTGGTCACAGGATAATCCGTTCTTTTTCAAAGGAAAACTGGCAGAAGGAATCGGCGGACCGCACATCGGTCTTGATATGATCTGGCCCATGAGCATCATTATGAAAGCCCTTACGACAAAAGACAGAAAGGAAATCAAATGGTGTATAGACACTTTACAGAAAACCCATGGAGGAACAGGCTTTATGCATGAGTCCTTCCATAAAGACAATGATAAAAAGTTTACCCGTGAATGGTTTGCGTGGGCCAATACATTATTCGGAGAACTGTTATGGAAAACCTTTAACGAGAATCAAGATTTACTGACTTAGACTCGATATTTTGCAGAAGGTGGCAGAATGCCCTTTATTCCCGTTTTTTTAGTTGCAGTGTTTTACAAAGAATTCATTGAGGGATAACCTTACGAAATTCTCAGTCCGTAGCTGATCATTTTCTTCTTTTTGAGAGAGAATGAATAGATATAAATACATCAAAATAACTTAAAAAAAACATTATGAAAAAAGCCATTACTACATTGATCTTACTGATCGTTCATGCAATACCTGTATTGAATGCACAGCAGCTTAACCCTACGGGAATATGCTATGTGGAGGTAAACAACAATAATATCCTGAATGCCGGGGCCTATAAGCTGCAGACATCGGGTAATTATCTGTTTAATGTCGTGAATATTTTTGCTGCCAATATCAATTACGATGCTGCCCGGGGAAGAGCTTATCTGAGCAGTAATAACAACGTGACCAAGGTACTCACCAATGCCAACACGTATATAAAACCGCTTCAGGATAAAGGGATGAAAGTGGTTTTAACGATTCTTGGAAATCATCAGGGAGCAGGTTTCTGTAATTTTCCAACCCGTGAAGCAGCCCGCGATTTCGCACAGCAGCTTGCCCATACGGTAAATACTTACGGTCTGGACGGAATTGATTTTGATGATGAATACTCAGATTACGGGCAAAACGGAACAGGTCAGCCCAATGACAGCTCTTTTGTCATGCTTGTTCAGGAATTAAGAGCATTGCTTCCGGATAAAATCATATCATTTTATTATTATGGTCCCGCTGCTTCAAGACTTTCCTGGAACGGATTGAGAGTAGGGGATCATATCAACTACAGCTGGAACGCTACATATGGAACTTTTTCCGCCCCTAATGTTCCTCCTCTTACGAAAGCACAGATCTCTCCTGCAGCAGTCTGGATGGGAAATACTTCTAATGCTACAACAACAAGTTTAGCCAATCAGACTAAAACCGGCGCATACGGACTGTTCCTTTGGTATGATCTTCACGGAACCAATGAAACAGCGCAGCTTTCTGCCGGAACTCAAACGTTATATGGACAGCAGACAGTTTTAAGTACTCCTTTACAATCATGGACGCAGGGAGCCAATTGTGATGCACCCATAGGATTATTTACCAGTAACCTTACCGGAACAAGTGCAAAACTAAACTGGTCTGCCGTAGGAACCAATACCTATGATGTAGATTATAAATTAGCATCAGCTACCACATGGACTAATGCGGCAACGGCTACTGCGACTACATCCGTTACGATATCCGGATTGACTGCTAATTCGGAGTATGACTGGAGGGTCAGAACGAATTGCAGCGTTAAAAGCACCTATATTTTCGCTCCGAGATTCAAAAGTGTGGGCGGAACAGTTCCATCCGGATCAACATCGCTTTCATTAGACGGGACCAGCGAATCCGGCTCAGCTGGGAGTATGAATTTAAGCGGGTCAGCATTATCTTTCGAAGGCTGGATCAAACCTTCATCTTTTAAATCAGGCTTTCCTTATATCTCGTCAATTATGGGAACAGAGGTCAGTACAGGAAATTCTGCTCTTTTACGTTTAGGTGATGCCAGTCTTGCCAATAACAAGCTTCAGTTTGTGATCAGTATCAACAATGTATCACAGAAACTGGCAGGTACTATAGCATTAAATGCCAATACATGGTATCATGTTGCTGCAACGTATGACGGTTCTGCGATGAAACTTTACATTAACGGCGTTCTTGATGCCAGCAGATCTCAAACAGGAAGCATTACTTCCAATGGAACGTTTAGTGTAGGCTACGCATATGATAGTTCACGTAATTTTCAGGGTAAAATAGATGAGTTCCGAGTTTGGAAAAGAGCATTGACCCAGACAGAAATCAGCCAGAAAATGTGTAATGTAACGCTTCCGGCTACTTCTCTTGCTGCCTACTGGAAATTTAATGAAGGAAGTGGTTCAACAGTTCAGGACGGTTCAGGGAACGGAATTACATTAACACTGACAGGGGTGGATGCGTCCAATTGGGGAACAGATCTACCATGTTCGACAGGTATTCAAAAGGCCTCGTCGAATGCAAAAAATAAAAAGAAAGATCTGGAGCAGATAGCCGCCAAAAAGCAGATCAGATTGTACCCGAATCCTTTGGGGTCATCTGCACCGCTTACGGTTTCTGTTCCGGAAGAATACAATAGAGGAAAATTATCGGTTTATAATTTTAATGGAGGTGTTGTAGAAACCCAGGCGTTACAGTCCGGAGATCACCAGTACAATCTGTCGAAACTTTCGATGGGTAATTATATCATTCAGTTTGAATCTCCGGACGGAGGTTTGAAGCAGACAGAAAAACTAATTATAAAATAAAAACAGCAGTCATCGGGCTTCGTCCCGATGATTTTACCGACCATTAAAATGAATAGACTATGAGAAAAAAATCCATTCTTACTGCCCTGATCGCACTGGTCATTCAAGCGGCATCCGGACTTCACGCACAGCAGCTCAATCCTTTGGGCGTATGCTATGTGGAAGTGAATAACAGCAATATGCTGAATGCAGGATCTTATACATTACAGAACACGAACAGACAGCTTTTTGACGTCGCCATTATTTTTGCTGCGAACATCAATTACGATGTTTCCAAAAGCAGAGCTTACATTTCAAGTAATAACAACGTAACCAAGGTGTTGAATGACGTCAATACGTACGTACGACCTTTGCAACAAAAAGGGATTAAAGTTTTGCTGGATATTTTAGGAAACCACCAGGGAGCGGGAATCTCTAATTTACCGAATCGTGAAGCGGCCCGTGATTTTGCCCAGCAGATTGCCCATACCGTTTACACCTATGGTCTTGATGGCGTTGATTTAGATGACGAATATGCAGGCTATGGAAATAACGGGACAGGACAGCCGAACAACAGTTCTTTTGTTATGCTCTTGCAGGAACTTAAATTAGCCATGCCGGATAAGCTGATCACGTTTTATTACATTGGCCCGGCGATATCAAGACAAAGTTACAATGGCGATGCAGCCGGAAATTATATCAATTATGCCTGGAACCCGTATTATGGAACGTATAGTGCTCCTTCAGTACCGCCACTTAATAACACCAAGCTTTCAGCGGCGGCGACCTGGATACAGAACAGTAATCCGCAGTCAACTTCTCCGGCTACACTTACGACGCTTGCCACCAATACAATGAATGATAACTATGGAGTGTTTATGTGGTATGATCTTAATGCGGCTAACAACGCCAGCTACCTGAGTACCGGATCCAATATTCTATACAATGAAAATACAGTCCTTAGCGGCCAGCTTTATTCCTGGACTCAGGGAGATACCTGCAATCCGCCATTAGGCCTTGAAGTGACGAATACCACAGGAACTTCAGCGAAATTAAACTGGGCAGGGAATGCTTCCCAAACCTACAATATTGATTACAAGCCAGCAAATTCAACTACTTGGGTGAATGCAGCCACCAATCTGTCAGGAAATAATACCATCATCAGTAATCTTACCCTGAATACTGAATATGACTGGAGAATACAGTCGAATTGTTCTACCACCATAAAAAGTACTTACCTTTTTGCGCCCCGTTTTAATTCCGGGAGTGCATGCGGAACTCCATCAGGAATGAAGTCAGAAAGCTATCTGGGAACTACGACTAAATTATCATGGGATGCAGTAGCCACTGCTTCTTCTTACAATTTACAGTATAAAACATCCGCAGCAGCAACCTGGACAGATGTTCCAAATATAGCAACGAATTCTTATACACTACCGGCTTTAACGGAAAACACAAATTATGTATGGAAAGTACAGGCTGTGTGCGGTGGAACAAATAACAGCGTATATTCGGGAGAATCAGCGTTCAACAGTGGATTCGCACCCGTACAGAGCCCTGGTGCCAGATCACTATCATTCAATGGAAGTACTCATTATCTGAATGCAGGACAGTTTAACCTTACCGGAAATGCCTTAACTTTCGAAGGATGGGTAAAAGTAAATGCATTCAAAACGGGATTTCCTTATATCTCATCGGTAATGGGAATCGAAGTGGGAGACAGTAACTCTGCAATCCTTAGGTTCGGAGATGCGACGCTTGCCAATAATAAGCTGCAGTTCATATTAAGCTTCGGATCTTCTCAGATAAAATTGAATTCTGTGACTACATTCAGCACCAATACATGGTATCACATCGCGGCTACTTATGACGGCTCTGCAATGAAGATCTATGTCAATGGTGTTTTGGATGCAAGTGTTTCCGCGTCCGGTAATTTCACAGCAAACGGCATTCTTTATCTGGCCAGAAATTATGAGAATGCCAGAACCCTTAATGGATTCTTAGACGAATTCAGAGTGTGGAAAAGAGCATTAACTCCAACAGAACTTCTTGCCAACAACTGCAGCGTTCCGGCCAACTCGCCGAATCTTGAAGCGAACTGGAGAATGAATGAGGGCAGCGGAAACGGAGCTCTGGATGCTACCGCAAACACGCACTTTGCCACGCTGATCGGGATGTCCAATACCAACTGGAGAACAGATGTAGCCTGTACTGCTCTGTCAACACAGGATATTTCTTCGGAAAAAAATCAGATAGGTTATGTGTATCCAAATCCGGTTAAAAAAGGAAATGATATCCATTTTACCATCAAAGACAAGTCTGCCAGCGAAATCACATTGTATGATATGGCAGGAAAATTAATAATCAATAAAAAAATAGATAAAAATGATATGGTGATCAGCAGCCAGAATTTATCTGCGGGAACCTATATCTATACCATACATTCAAAAGACAGCAAGACACAGTCTTCCGGAAAAGTGATTGTAGAATAAAAAAGTAATCCTCATTAGGCAAATAAAAAGTAAAAATAAATTAGGGGATTTTATTATGGGCAGACAGGGAGCCAACCGGCTTTCTTGTCTGTCTGTTTTAATAGAAAAAAAGAGTTTATATCTTAGAATGATGCTCGTCTGATATCTGATGTCTGACATCTAGTGTCTGACTAAAGAAAAAAAATCATAGAATAATGCAAAATATAGTAGGAATAGACATTGGCGGTTCGCATATTACCATGGCGCAGGTAGATCCAGAGAAGCGCGAAATCATCAGTTCTACATATGTGAGAGAACATGTGGATTCTTTCGGGCCAAAGGAAAATATTTTTTCTGCCTGGATCTCTGCCATTGAAAAAGTGACCCATGATTTGGTTAAAAGTGAACTTCTTATCGGTATAGCCATGCCCGGTCCTTTTAATTATGAAAACGGGATCTCACTGATGCAGCAGGGGAAATTTATCGACATGTATCAGGTTAATATTAAACAGGAACTGATCGAAAGACTTTCCATTTCAGCCGATCAGATTTATTTTGTGAATGATGCCGGAGCTTTTCTCGAAGGAGAAGTTTTTGGTGGCTGTGTACGGGAGTATAGCAGAATTTTTGGAGTTACCCTGGGAACAGGCTTGGGGACGGCTTTTTATGATGGAAAAGTAGCGTCAGATGAAGATTTGTGGGATTCACCTTTCAAAGATTCTATCTGTGAAGATTATCTCGCCACACGTTGGTTCGTTAATCATTATAAAGCTCTAACCGGCGGAGAAATATCAGGAACGAAAGACCTGCTGGATCAACCAGAAGACATACAGACGAAAATGTTTGATGAGTATGCAGATTCTTTCGCAGAATTTATTGTACAATATGTCAGAAACTATGATCCTGAAGTTTTAGTCATAGGCGGAAATATTGCAAAAGTTTATCCTTACTTTAAAAAGAGGTTAAATCAACATCTGGAAGCACAAAAAATCAATCTTCCTATTAAAATTTCCGCTATTTTTGAAGATGCGGCCATTCTGGGTGCTGCAGGGTATGCTTTGAAGAAAAGCAACAGATAAATTAACAAAATGATATCATGAAGTCTTTATTTTCAACTTTTTTTATTGTACTCAATATCTTTGCGCTGGGGCAGGGAATATCGCCTGCGGATTATGTCAATCCTTTAATGGGAACCCAATCCAAGCCGTCGCTGTCCAACGGGAATACCTATCCTGCTATAGGACTTCCGTGGGGAATGAACCTCTGGACGCCACAAACAGGGAAAATGGGTGACGGATGGGCATATACCTATGATGCGGATAAAATCAAAGGCTTTAAGCAGACCCACCAACCATCTCCATGGATGAATGATTACGGGGCTTTTGCCATCATGCCTGGAGTGGGTAAACTAAAATTTAAGGAGGAAGAACGTGCAAGCTGGTTCAGCCATAAAGCCGAGAATGCAAAACCTTACAGCTACAGCGTTTATCTGGCTGATATCAATGTGACGACAGAGCTTACTCCAACAGAAAGAGCTGCTTTTTTCAAATTTGATTTCCCTAAAACAGACAGCGCATATGTGGTGATTGATGCTTTAAACAAAGGATCCTACATTAAAATCCTACCAAAAGAAAGAAAAATCCTGGGGTACACCACAAAGTATTCCAGAGGGAAATACAGTAATTTCAAAAACTATTTTGTGATCCAGTTTGACAAGGATTTTGATTTAACGACGACCTGGAAAGACAGCGTTTTTGTGAAAAATCAGTTGGAAATTACAAGCGATCACGCAGGAGCAATCGTTGGATTTAAACTAAAAAATAAAGAAAGCGTTTATGCAAGAACGGCCTCTTCATTCATCAGTTTCGAGCAGGCAGAGCTCAATCTGAAAAGAGAAATCGCAGGCAGAAATTTTGAACAGGTAAAAGCAGATGCTAAAAATATCTGGGACAAAACCTTAGGCAGAATAGAAGTGAAAGGCGGAACAGATCAGCAGATGAGAACATTTTATTCCTCTCTGTACAGAACATTGTTCTTCCCTCAGAAACTCTACGAGATCGATGCTGAGAACAAAGTAAAACACTGGAGCCCTTACAACGGAAAAATCCTGGATGGGAAAATGTTTGCAGGAACAGGCTTCTGGGATACTTTCAGAGCTTTGTATCCTTTCCTTAATCTGGTCTATCCAAGCATCAATGTAGAAATGCAGGAAGGTTTGGCCAATACATTCAAGGAGGGAGGATTTCTTCCGGAGTGGAGCAGTCCGGGATATTCTGACATTATGATCGGAAACAATTCAGCTTCTGTAGTGGCAGATGCATACATCAAAGGGCTTCGCGGATATGATGTGGAAACCCTTTGGCAGGCCGTAAAACATGGAGCCAATAACGAGGGCCCGATTGACGCTGTCGGCCGAAGAGGAGTAGAATATTATAATACTTTAGGCTACGTTCCTTACGATGTCAAGATCAATGAAAATGCAGCCAGAACTTTAGAATATGCTTACGACGATTTTGCCATTTATCAGTTAGGAAAAGCATTAGGAAAACCGGCTTCGGAAATTGATATTTATAAAAAAAGAGCAGATAATTATAAAAATGTATTTGATCCGGAAACGGGCTTGATGCGTGGTAAAAACAAAGACGGAAAATTCCAGTCGCCATTCAATCCGTTTAAATGGGGCGATGCCTTTACAGAAGGAAACAGCTGGCATTATACCTGGTCGGTTTTCCAGGATATTGACGGTTTATCTAAATTAATGGGTGGCAAAAAGAAATTCGAAGCCAAGCTTGATGAGGTATTCTCCCTTCCGCCTGTGTTTGACGACAGTTATTATGGAAGCGTCATCCACGAGATCCGTGAAATGCAGATCATGAATATGGGACAGTATGCCCACGGAAACCAGCCGATTCAGCATATGATCTATCTGTACAACTATGCCGGAGCGCCGTACAAAACGCAGTACTGGACAAGACAGGTGATGGATAAGCTTTATTATGCAACACCGGACGGGTATTGCGGTGATGAAGATAACGGACAGACTTCCGCATGGTATGTATTCTCAGCCTTAGGATTTTATCCGGTAACGCCGGCCACAGATCAGTATGTTTTGGGAGCGCCGCTTTTCAAAGAAGCCGTGATTCATCTGGAAAATGGTAAGAAAATTGAAATAAAAGCACCAGCCAACAGTGCTGAAAATCTATACGTTAAATCATTAAACGTAAATCTTCGGTCTTATTCAAAAAACTGGCTCAGTCACAAAGAACTGATGAACGGAGCCGTACTGGACTTCCAGATGGATAGCAAGCCGAATAAAGAAAGAGGCTCACAGGAAAGAGATTTTCCATACTCCATGTCGAAGGAATAATGATCAACAAACTTTATATTTGAAAATAATTTTAGAACACGAATAAATTATGAGTGCAGAGAAAACAGAAATATTCGATAAGGTAGCAAAAATGCTGGAAACCCAGGGTTTTACTATTGCGGCAAAAGATGATGCAAGACCGTGGGGTGGCTTTTTTGTGATCGATGAAAATCAGGCTCAGGATTTTGCCAATCAGTATTTTGACGGAATCGATGTAGAAAGTCTGAAAATAGGCGGAAAACTGAGTCCTAAAATCTTAGTGGTTGCCCCGAATGCCCGTTTAAGCTGGCAGTACCATCACCGCAGAGCTGAAATCTGGCAGGTAGTGGAAGGTACGGTTGGAATTAAAACCAGCAAAACCGATGAAGAAGGCGACTTGAAAGAATACCATCCAACAGATCAGATCAAGCTTCAGCAGGGTGAAAGACACAGACTGATAGGACTTGAGGGTTGGGGTGTAGTCGCTGAAATCTGGCAGCATACCGATGCTTCCAATCCGTCGGATGAAGATGATATTGTAAGAGTACAGGACGACTTCGGAAGATAATCTTCTATGATATAAAAAGTAAACCCAGCATCGATTCGATGCTGGGTTTTGTTTTATGTTGTGGGGGAATATAAACTTTATAGGTTTGTTAGCTAGTTTGTTTGTAATCAGTTTGTAGCCTCCTTCATCAAATCAACTTGTTGATTCCTCCTTTGCTACACTCAAATCTACATTACAAAAAATCAGCTTTGCGTTTAAAAAAAACGAATAACTAGAAAGTCACATCAAGACCCACATAAAAATTAGCCTTCATAATAGGCGCATACACCATCCCGCCATCAAAATAATTTCCAAAAGGATTTCTGAAATCAACAATGGCATTTTTCTGATAGTAAGACGTAAGGTTTTCGCCACCCAAATAAGCTCTTATTTTTTTATTAAAGTTCCTTGAAATCTGTGCGTTCAGTACGGCATAAGAATCAGAATATACCGGTAACTGGAATTCAGCAGGATTGGTTGACGTGTCCGGAAGTCTCTGTTTTCCTACCCAGTTCAGGGTCGTATCAAAACTCCAGAATCCTCCATTATTATTTTTATTCGTTGCATAGGCAAGATTCACAAAACCTCTGTGCTTGGCCATGAAAGGAACTTCTCTTCTGCCATCGATATAATCTGCCTGAACATCGTAATATTTATAAGCCAATCTCACATCAAAGTTCTTTAAAGGCGTAAAATCCCATTGCGTCTGAAAAGAATTTGCAAAAGATTTCCCTTCCAGATTATAGAAAGTCAGCTGTTGTGGAGAACGATCAAGATCAACAAGCACCTGATCCTGGAAATCTGTTCTGAAAAAGTCTGCAACAATAGAAGATTTTCTTCCGAAAAGTTTGAATTCCTGCTGTAAGCTGGCTCCATAGTTCCACGCAATTTCAGGTCTTAATCCGTAAATATTTCCACCGTTCTGAAGAATCTGAATACTTCTGTTCGAGGCAAAATACTGTTGGTTTTCTGCAAAAACATTAGCCGTTCTGAATCCTCTTCCCGCAGAAAGTCTTAAGATGGTCTGAGGCGTGAAATCATATTTGAAATTAAGTCTTGGTGTAAACTGAGTACCTGCAAGATTATGAAAATCTGCTCTGGCTCCAGCAACTAAAGTATATTTTAATCCTGTTAAAGTATACTCTGCAAAAATTCCGGGAACGATTTCATTTCTCTTCATGTCATCCTTTAAATACGTTTCCTCGTAGCCGTCATACAAAAAGCTGGCTCCGGCTTTATACTTGTGATTCGTATTTCCGATGATGCTTTCAAAGATTAAATTTGAATAATAGGTATGTTGCTTCCCGGCATAATTTCTCAGTCCGAAAAAGCTGTCCTGCTGGTGATAGACATACTGGTTCATCCAGCCTAAACTCTGGTAAGGCTTTCCTTTAAATACATATCCTGTTTTATTCCAAACCTGAAATCTGGAAATATCAATTCCGACACCATAGGCACCCTGCTCGTCCTGAGGAAGCTTTTTATCAAATCCGATCTGTCCGGCTGTTCTCTCATCCTTGATGAAATTAATTCCAAAATGAGATCCGAATCCTGATTTTTCAAGATCATTATAATTAAGGAGATACGCTGCGTTGATTTGTGTTCCTTTCGGTCTGTCCAGGAAAGTATCGTGATTCATATCCGTATCTCCGAAAGTTCCGTTTCCGTGCAGTAAAAAGGTCTGAGACCATTTATCGTTAATAGGAGAGACGCTTGTGATATTGGCTTCAGCTCTTCCGTTGAAGTCAGCGAAAATATTTAATGAAGTTTCAGGTTCTTTAGCATTTTTTAAAAGTTCAGTATTGATCTGCCCTGTGATGCTTTCGTAGCCGTTTGTTACCGTACTTCCGCCTTTTGTCAGCTGAATGCTTTCAATCCATCTTCCGGGAATGAAATTCAGTCCATAGGCTGAAGCAAGACCTCTAATCTCCGGTAAAAGCTCCTTCGTTAAACTGGTGTATTTCTGATCCAGCCCCAGCATTTTCAGCTGTTTGGTTCCTGTAACGGCATTACTGAAAGAAACATCTACTGTGGCGTTGGTTTCAAAACTTTCCGACAGATTACAGCAAGCTGCTTTTAGTAATTCCTTCTTATCGATATTAAAGACAAGACCTGCTTCTTTTTTGCTTAATGCAGTCGCTGCTTTTGACCCGGTAATGGTAACGCCCTCAATGTTTTTTTCAGACGGTTGATGATCTTCGGTCTGAGCAGCTGCCTGATGTTCTTTGTGATCGTCCTGCTTTGTTCCTTCTTCGAAATGAACATTCGGGTTTGCTTCTCCAAGAGGAATATCTCTGTCATACAGACAACATCCCGGAAGGTTTTTGTAAACGGCATCCGTTGTTTTGTATTTTTCATTGTCATGACCAGCATCGGCAATAGCTTTCAGAACCTTATCTGATGAGGTTTTTGAAGGGTCAAAATGTAGAGTGACCGTCTGCTTTTCTGCGCTCCATTCTGCTGAATCTGCACCGGCTGTTTTGGCTGCTTTTTCGATTCTGGCTTTACAGGAAGCACAATTTCCTTTTACATAAAACTCATTTTCGTTTTTAGCATGCTGATGATGAGTTTCTGTGGGAGAAGGTTGCAGATCCCTTTCATAATGACAACATCCCGGAAGACCTGTATAAGCATTGTCCGGTGATTTGAATTTTTCATTGTCGTGACCGGCATCGGCTACTTTCTTTAGGATTTCATCTGCAGAAACTTTACCGTCGGTTTCTAGAGTTAGAGTTTGCAGATCTATTGAATAAACAGCGGTTTTGGCGCCTGCTTTTTTGGCAGCAGTTTCTATTCTGGTCTGGCACATCTCGCAGTTTCCTTTGACTTTGAAGTGGCTTTTTGGTGGGTTTTGTGCTGATATAAAGTGTACAGACAGGATCATTAGACCAAGAATAAACTTGGAAATATATAATTTCATTTTGTTTAAAAGTTTTGATTAATTATAAACGGTCCATTAAAATACTTAACGGACTCACTGTTTGGGAATTAACCTATCTTGGGCGGTTGCCAGATCTCTTTTAAACGGTCTGATAAATGAGGCGGTGAATATTGGAACTGAGGATTCTTATTGGCTTTGTAATAAGACAGTTCGAAATGTAAGCCTTTAGAAAACGGTGTTTCTATATACGTATAGCATGCAACGCACGTTGAACAGCAGTCATCATTGCATGAGGACTTTGTATCACGGTCTTTACTATCTTTTGAAGTGTGATTTTTGCAGCAATCGCTCTTTTCGGGCTTGGCTTTACAGCAGGTGTCCTGCATAGATTGAGAGTAGAAGCTGTCTTTAGGAACTAAAAAAATTCCTAGACAAAAAATAACTGCAAGAATGTGAAACAGCTTCATCTCTGCAAAACTACAAAAATTATGACAAAGGATCACCAACTTTTAATGCACAGTTGTGCCAAGGTTCTCCATGTGCCGGGTTCAGTTTGGGTTTTGGCCCTGTTGGAGCTGGTGCGGTTACCGGGCCGGGAACGTTTTGTGCACTTTGAACAGGTTGTGGTGCAGGTGTTGGGTTTGGTACCGGTGCTGGTTTGCTGCTTAAGGGCTGACCTACCGGAATATCACATCTGTGACCTGGCTGTCCGTGCGGAGGGTTCATGCCTGGAGCAGTTTTCACCTGCTTTGCATTATTGTCAACCACTGCTTTTCCTGCTGACATAGAATTGGCATCTATTTTAATAGGGTTATTTGGGTTTTGGCCGGGAGCCGTCTGTATAGCTGTAGGGCTTACATTAAGCGGCTGTCCGACAGGGATATCACATCTGTGACCTGGCTGCCCGTGAGGAGGGTTCTTGATTCCCGGCGCTGCTGCAATAGGAGCAGGATTTGGATTGGACTGTACGCCTGCCTGATCCAGCAGGGAAGCTTTAGGCGCTGCGTTAACGGCTACATTGGGCTGTTGAACAGCGGCTTCTTCTTTTAAATAAGTAGCCTTTTCGTCTTTATTACATGAAACGGCCAGTAAAGAGATGGCGATAGCGCCTAAGAATGTATTTTTCATATCCAATCGTATGAAACAAAATTAGCAAAACATTTTCAATTGTTTTGCTAATTTTATATTTATAATCTGAATTCAGAACTAATTTTTAACCAAAAGCCTGAATCCTTCTCCGTGAACGTTGATAATTTCCAATCCTTCGTCGTCTTTTAATAACTTACGAAGTTTTGCGATATACACGTCCATACTTCTTGCCGTAAAGTAATTTTCCTTTTTCCAGATCTTTCTCAACGCCAGATCTCTGGGCATAAAATCATTTCTGTGGATACAAAGAAGTTTCAACAGCTCATTTTCTTTTGGAGAAAGTTTGTATTCTTTATCACCTACTTTCAGCTGTCTCAGCATAGAGTCGAAGAAAATATTGCTGATCTTGAACTGCTCCTGTTCTTCATTTTCTAAAGTAGAGCTTCTCTGCAGGATTGCTTTGATCTTGTATAAAAGAAGTTCCGTATCAAACGGCTTTGTAATATAGTCGTCCGCTCCCAGTTGGTACCCTTTCAGGATATCTTCTCTCATATTTCTTGCCGTAAGGAATATGATGGGCGTATTTTTATCGATTTTTTTTACGTCTTCCGCTAATGAGAATCCGTCTTTTTTTGGCATCATTACATCAAAAATACAGATGTCAAATTCATTTTCTGTAAATTCTTTCAACCCCTGTTCCCCATCTGTAGCAAGGGTAACCTCAAAGTTATTGATCGTTAAATAATCCTTCAGCACTGCCCCGAAACTCTGATCGTCTTCTACTAATAATATTCTGTTGCTCATGATTTTAATAATTAAAATTAATGATTAAAAATTAAGAATGAACGTTCTCACTCTATCTTCTATATTTTGTTATTTGGTTCTATATTGTATAATTGATGAATGATTATTGATCCGTCTTATCATCCACCATTCATCGCGCATCATTCATGACTTAGGTTATCGGCAGTTTGATCGTAAATGTACTTCCCTTACCTTTATGGGAGTCTACGATGATTTGCCCTTTGTGCAGTTCTGCAATTTTCTTTACATAAGAAAGTCCCAGTCCCTGTCCTTTTACATTGTGGATATTTCCGGTTTCTTCTCTGAAGAACTTTTCAAAAATCTTGGTTTTGTTCTCCGTTTCCATTCCCATTCCTTTATCTGAAATCTCTATGATGTACCAGTTTCCTTCATTTCTTGTTTTTACATGAATTTCAGGAGCTTCAGGAGAATATTTATTGGCATTGTCCAACAGGTTCACCAGCATATTGGAGATATGGAATTCGTCTATTTTAAAGGTATAATTGGAAGCATTAAATTCCTGAGTCAGTGATCCGTTTCTCTGTTTTACAATCAGATTGAAAGATTCTGTTGTTCTCTTGATCAGCTCGCGTACATTGGTTTCCCTTAAGAAAAGTTCTACTTCATTTCTTTCAAGTTTGGACATATTCAGGACATTTTCCACCTGCTTTTTCATCCTTAAATTTTCCTGCTTGATCAGTTCCGAGTAGTATTTAACCTTCTCAGGATTGGTCGCGATCTTGTCATTGGCCAAAGAATCTGTTGCTACAGAAATCGTTGCCAGCGGAGTTTTAAACTCGTGAGACATATTATTGATGAAATCTGTTTTTACTTCTGCCAGTTTCTTTTGTCTCATCATATAATTAATGGAAATAATATAAATTCCAAGAATTGTCAGGAGGGAAAGGAAGGTTCCGAGAAGCATCGGCCAGTTGTTCATAGCCAGTGAGTATTCTTTTTTAGGAAATACCAAAGCCAGACTGTATAAAGTCCGGTTTTTTATGTCTGTAAAAAGAGGGTAGGTGTAAGTATTGTTGTCCTTTTTCTCTTTGTAGGCTTTATTGGCAACGCTGGTGAGCTTGTTGTTCTGGTCGATGACTCCATACCCGAACTTGGCTGTGATGCCTTTTATTTTCAGCTCTTTTGCGATGACCGAATCAAGAATTTTCGGATCCACTCTTTTACCGATCGGAAGATTGGTTCCTACCACTTTTACGAATTCTTTTACCGCATAATCTCCGTTTTCAATATCGGTATTAAGTTCTGAGGTAAGAAGTTCCCGGTTGGTGGTGTCCTTTTTTACCTTGTAGGCGGCGTTGTCTGTATATAAAGTGGTCAGCTTAAGAGTATCCCCTTTTTGAGAGATCGGAAGCTGTGTCTTTGATATAATATTTTTGGAATAAATAATCTGGCGTTGTGTACCGGAATCTTGTACCTGCTGGATGGTGGTTAAAGAAGGTTGGTCTTTGCCGGCGATGACATTGTTTCTTAAATTACTATAGCCTTGATTCAGGTATTTATCAGCTTCAATTTCCTCAATATTTTTTGAAGTATTTTCTAAAACAGAGTACACTTTATTCGAGAATTCCTGTTCCAGAGCACCGTAATAACCTTTCAGCCAATAAAATTGGAGCGTAACAAAAACAATCAGTGAGATTGTCATAAACACCGAAATTATTGGGATGAATTTATTATTCATTATTTAATTGTATATATATTGAGAAAAATGAATGTTAAAATTAATTATTTTAAGACTTGATAAACAAAAAACGAGCCAAAAAATTGTTTAATTTCTCTTAAAAGGGAGTTTTTTAACAATTATTTATGAATTTTAAATTACTTGTCCTATGGAAAGTCCTCCAAACTTAGAAATTAACTAGCTTTGGTAAAAATAATTACTTATGGAATCTAATATTGTTTTTAACAAAGATTTTGACTCAAACAGTGTTTATGTCATGACCGTTTATGATGCGGATGTCTCAAAAGTATGGGATTATTTTACGCAGGCTGGATTACTTGATCAATGGTGGGGCCCAAAACCCTGGAAATGTGAAACCGTAAACCAGGATTTTAAAGAAGGCGGAATCTGGCAGTACGCAATGGTAGGCCCGAACGGTGAGAAATCATATGCACAAGTTCAGTACGGCGAAATTATGGAACACCGAAGCTTTGATGGGCTGGATTCTTTCTGTGATGAAAAAGGAAACATCAATGAAAATTTCGGACAATCGAAATGGCTGTTTGGATTTACGGGGATAGAAGAAGGAGTGAAAGTAACCGTTAATATTCATTTCCCATCTCAGGAAACGATGAATCAGCTGCTGGAAATGGGTTTTGAAGAAGGATTTAAAACGGGGCTGACACAGCTGAGAGAAGTGTTGATTTGATGATACGATGATTTGATGATTTGATGATTTGAATGATTGGAAAAATGCAGAGATGTTGTCTTTTTACGTTTTGGCTGAAGCCTTTGGTTTTTTTGTAAAAGAAAAGACGGGCTAAAGCCCGTCCCTATTGAATTTTATATATGCATATGCATTTGAGATTTGAAATAATGTGATTGTTCATAGAATCCTCAGATTTGTAACCTTGTACATCATTCTAATCGCCATATCATCGTATTCTCAAATCAGCACATCAAATTAGCTCTTCCTCTTGAAAATACTGTATAATTGCTTTTTTCATCAGAAGAGACTGTTCGTTTGGTCTTAATTCCGGAAGTTCTTCCAGTTTGTCATATTGTGGCCATCCGTCTTCATAGTGGGTAAATTTGTAGTACCCGAATGGTTCGAGTAATCTGCATACTGCAATGTGGATCAAATTTACTTTGTCTTCTTTTGTATATTTTTGTTGGCCGCTTCCAAGTTCCTGTAGCCCGATCAGAAACAATAGCGTTTCAATCGGAGGATTTTTTTCAGTATCGAAAGTATCTACAAAGAACTGTTCTATTTTTTGCCAATAATCGCCTTCGTTCATATGATTGATTAATGATGATTTATAATTGATTGTTAATGCGTTTTAAGTTCTTCACTCAGTTTCTTTTTATAGGCTGATGTTGCTTTTACAATCTCATCAGCTTCCTTGAGTAGACCATTTGTTTTTTCTGTCTGAAGAAGCTTTAGTTCATCAATCAGTTCCAGCCAAAATAATGTTTCGTCAGCTTCTTCAACGACGATGCATATTTTGGAATATTTTTCTTTTAGAGAGCGGGCTCTGCACATTGCTCTGTAATTGCTGGCTGTTGATGATGCTGATCTGAAAATTTGTTTTCTGATATTCGATATCTTATCTGAATATGGAATTTCAGACAACTCATTAATAATAGCGATTGTCAAAGATTTGGTTCTTTGTGAAAACACCTGATTATAATTATTGTCCGTATTCACATCATTCATCATTTATAACTTATCATCTATCTTCAACAGAAACGCATATTCCAACGCGTCTTCTTTCAATGATTCAAATCTTCCGCTGGCTCCGCCATGGCCTGAGCTCATATCTGTTTTGAATAATAAAAGATTGTCGTCTGTTTTCAATTCTCTTAATTTTGCCGTCCATTTTGCCGGTTCCCAGTACTGAACCTGAGAGTCGTGGAGACCCGTTGTAATCAGCATATGAGGATAATCTTTCGCTTCTACGTTGTCGTAAGGTGAATATTCCTTCATGTATCCATAGTACTCCTTGTCATTCGGATTTCCCCATTCGTCGTATTCTCCGGTTGTCAAGGGGATCGTTTCATCCAGCATGGTCGTCACTACATCTACGAAAGGAACCTGTGCTACAATTGCGTTAAAAAGCTTAGGCTCATAATTAACCACAGCTCCTACCAGAAGACCACCGGCGCTTCCGCCCATCGCATACATGTGGTTTGATGATGTGTAGTTTTCCTTAATTAAATGTTTCCCTGCATCGATGAAATCGAAGAAAGTATTTTTTTTAAATAGCATTTTTCCATCTTCATACCATTCTCTTCCCAGGTATTCTCCGCCACGGATGTGAGCGATAGCATAAATAAATCCTCTGTCCAAGATAGAAAGTCTTACATTCGAGAAACTGGCATCCACCGTATGTCCGTAGCTTCCATAACCATATAAAAGTAATGGGGTGTCTGCAGATTTTTGAGTGTCTTTGTGATACACCAATGAGATCGGGATTCTTGTTTCTCCATCTCTTGATTCTGCCCAGATTCTTTCCGATACATAATTTTCCGGATGGAATTTTCCTCCCAGTACTTCCTGTTGTTTCAGAAGCTGAGTCGTTTTCTCCTTCATATTGTATTCATACGTTGAGCTTGGTTGTGTCAGCGATGTATACCCATAGCGGAGAACTTCGGTGTCAAATTCCATATTGATTCCGATATAAGTTGTGTACGTTGGATCAGAAAAAGGGAGATAGTAAGATTCCTGAGTTTTTTCGTCGATGATCTTAATTTGAAGAAGTCCCTCTTCTCTCTCTTCCAGAACCAGATACTCTCTGAATATTTCAAAACCTTCCAGCAAAATTTCAGCACGGTGTGGAATAACGTCTGTCCAGTTTTCCATTCCGCAATTATCGATTTTGGTTTTTACAATCTTGAAATTGGTGGCATCGTCTGCGTTGGTAATGATATAAAACTCGTCTTCATAATGTTCTACAGAATATTCCAGATCATCTATTCTTGGCTGAATGATTTTCCATTCTGCAAAAACATTGTTGGAAGGAATGAATCTGTGTTCATCGGAAATCGTACTTGAGCTTGCAATGAAAATATATTCCATTGATTTTGTCTTGAAAACATTCACATCAAAAGTATCATCCTCTTCGTGGAAGATCAGAACGTCCTCTGAAGCGTCTGTTCCCAGCTTATGCCTGTACACCTGGAATGCACGCAGACTTTCATCTTTTCTGATGTAGAAAACGTGTTCGTTATCATTGGCCCAAACTGCTTTTCCTGTTGTGTTAAGAATCTTATCAGCGAAAACTTCACCCGTAACAAGATTTTTGAAATTGATCGTATAAATTCTTCTGCTGACATTGTCTGATGAAAAAGAAACCAGTTCATTATTTGGAGAAACAGCAACGCTTCCCACTTCAAAGTAAGTTTCGCCTTCTGCTAAGACATTGACGTCAACTATTATTTCTTCTTCGTTATCAAGACTTTTATGCTTTCTGCAGAAAATAGGGTACTCTTTTCCTTCTTCATAGCGTACAATGTACCAGTATCCGTTAAAGAAATAAGGGAGAGACTCGTCGTCTTTTTTGTAGCGGGCTTTCATCTCTTCGAAAAGTTCCTCCTGAAAAGCTTCAGTATCTTTCATCATCACCTCTTCGTAAGCATTTTCCTCTTCAAGGTATTGGATGACCTCGGGATTTTCCCTTTCGTTAAGCCAGAAGTAATTATCAGTTCTTCTGTCGCCGTGTATTTCTAGTATTTTTTCTATTTTTTTTGCCTGTGGAGCTTTCATCCGAATATTTTAAGTTTTTATTGGGCCGGATGGAACGTACTCATTCATTTTCTCTTTTTCTGAGAATGATTTAAAGCAACGTTTCATTCAATATTAATTCTTGTTCAAATTTAGTTAAAAAAAAGCCATCTTTCCTGTATTGAAAAGACGGCTGTTTTTATCTTATGTATTAAAGACTATTTGTGAAGTGCTTTAATGTACTTTTCAAGTGCCATGGTCATAGACGGAGTTTCCTTTGTGGGAGCCATAAGATCTACTTTCAGACCTGCTTCTTCCGCAGCTGCTAAAGTAGTGTTTCCGAAAACACCGATCTTGGTTTCCTCCTGTTTGAAGTCCGGGAAATTCTGTTGAAGAGATTTGATTCCCTGCGGGCTGAAAAAGATCAGCATATCATAATCCTTAGCATTGATGTCTGTAAGATCACTGCATACGGTTCTGTACATGATCGCTCTGGTCCAGTCAACATTGGCTGTTTCCATCGTTTTCACGATATCCGGGCTCAATACATCTGAAGACGGCAGAAGGTATTTTTCTGTAGGAAATTTCTTGAACAGAGGCAGAAGATCTGAGAAGTTTTTCTCCCCAAAGCTGATCTTTCTCTTTCTATAAACAATATGTTTCTGAAGATAGTTGGCAATCGCCTCAGACTGGCAGATGTATCTCATCGTATCCGGAACCGCGAAACGCAGCTCTTCGGCAAGTCTGAAGTAATGATCTATTGCATTTTTGCTGGTGAAAATAATCCCAGTAAACTGCGTCAGATCTATCTTCTGAGTTCTGAGTTCTTTGTTGTCAACTCCTTCGACGTGGATGAAAGGGCGGAAATCAATCTTTATTTTTTCCTTCTTTGCTATATCCAGATATGGAGAAGACTCACTAGGCGCTGGTTGAGAAACCAATATAGACTTTATTCTCATCATTGACTTTTATTAAAAAAATAACAACTTCCATAGCAACAATAAAGGTGCGATTTGGAGGGTGCAAATATACAAAAATTTATAATACCATTTTTCGGGAAGTATGTTGTTTTTGTGAAACAAATAGAAGAAAATCTTAAAAACCGCGACAAATGCGAAGAATCCGAAATAGTATAAAAATATTTTATTTCTGTCTACGGGGAAATAATAGTGGGTTACACAAAGAATTATTAACAAAAATGACAGAATGAAGTAAAATTTTGTGGAGGTAAAATAAAAAACTGTCCATTTTCTGCCATCCCCTATACTTTGATAAAATAAATAGCCCAATGCAGATTTTGATGCATAAAAAAATATGACTGCCAATAATGTGTATCCGAATTTATTAAGCTGATACCCCATAAGCTGAAGATCGGCGATATATTTCGGAACAATGGGGATGTATTGCGAAAGCAGTACCGACAGAGTCATGGCCGTTACACAGGAAGTGATGATCCAGCTCGGAAGGTTATTGCTGGCATCAAAATACTTCTGAAGCAGAAAGTCTTTCAGGCTTGCATCTCTTTCTATGATATTCATCATGAAAACATACAGGAATATGCATCCTATCAGGATAAAGATTACCCAGTCATTGTTCTCAGGTATTCTTACGTGGTTGATAAAGTTTTGTGATAACGGCAAAGGAATATTTTTTGCAAAATTATAGATTATTTTGTATAAAATAAAAAGGTTAAATAAACTATCTTTGCAAACTGAAATGAAAAAACTCGTCATCATCCCTACCTATAACGAAAAGGAAAATATAGAAAATATTATTTCCGCGGTTTTTGCATTGGAAGATGACTTTCATATTCTGGTGGTGGATGACTCTTCCCCGGACGGAACAGCAGAAATAGTCAGAGACCTTCAAAAAAGATTTCCACACTATCTGCATATGTCCGTGAGACATGTCAAAGACGGCTTAGGAAAGGCTTATATCCATGGATTTAAATGGGCCATAGAAAATAAATATGACTACATCTTTGAAATGGATGCCGATTTTTCACACAATCCCAATGATCTTCCGAAACTTTTTGAAGCCTGTCTGAATGCAGATATGGCGATAGGTTCGCGCTATTCAAAAGGAGTGAATGTCGTGAACTGGCCAATGGGTCGTGTGCTGCTTTCCTATTTTGCTTCCAAGTATGTAAGATTTATTTTAGGACTTCCTATTCATGATACTACCGCAGGATTTGTCTGTTTCTCAAGAAAAGTTCTTGAAGAAATCGGATTGAATAATGTAAAACTTAAAGGATACGGCTTTCAGATTGAAATGAAATTCCGTGCTTTTAAAAAAGGTTTTAAAATTGTAGAAGTTCCTATTATATTTACGAACAGAATTTTAGGAGAAAGTAAAATGAACGGTGGAATCATTCATGAAGCTGTTTTCGGAGTTTTAAATTTAAAATGGAAATCAATAATCAACAGGTTATGAGAAAGCTGGTCTTCATTTTCGTTATGCTGTGCATGTTCTCATGCGGCGACTATATTGACAAACCCAAAAATCTGATCGAGCCGGATGCTATGGCTGAGATCCTGGCTGATCTTGCCCTTACGGATCAGGCGATCATGACCTATCAGAATAAAAATCTGGAAGCGGGAACAAGATTCGTGCTTAAAACCCATAAGGTAAAGTCTGAAGATTTTGTAGAAAGCTTTAAATATTATGTCATCAAAGACAAAATGAAAGATATTGCGGAGAACGCACAGAATATAGTATTAAAAAAAGATCCTAAAGCAGAAAAATATGTCCAGGACAAATTGAAAAGTACTGGAACTGTACCTGTTTTAAACAAATAAATATGATGCGGAAACGATTTCTGTCTTTAAAAGCAGAAGCGTTAATAGCGGTGAATTAAAAGAATAGACGAATGAAATTTTTTAATATAGAAAAAAACTCTGAAGGAAAAGCGAGAGCCGGAGAGATCACCACAGACCATGGTACGATCCAGACGCCTATCTTTATGCCTGTAGGAACTGTAGCAAGTGTAAAAACGGTTCATCAGAGAGAATTAAAAGAAGACATTAAAGCCCAGATTATTCTGGGGAATACCTACCACCTGTATCTTCGTCCTACTATGGACATTATGGAGCAGGCTGGAGGACTGCACAAATTCATGAACTGGGATCTTCCTATCCTTACCGATTCAGGAGGTTTTCAGGTGTTTTCACTTTCCAAAAGCAGAAAAATGTCTGAAGAAGGAGTGAAATTCAAATCCCATATCGACGGAAGCTATCACATGTTTACTCCCGAAAAGTCTATGGAAATCCAAAGACAGATCGGAGCGGATATTTTCATGGCTTTCGACGAATGTACGCCTTATCCTTGTGAATATAACCAGGCTAAAACATCTATGGAGCTTACTCACAGGTGGCTGAAAAGATGTATTGACTGGACAGAAGAAAATAAAGAAATCTACGGTCACAAGCAGAGACTTTTCCCGATCGTTCAGGGGTCCACGTATTCCGATCTTAGAAAAATTTCAGCTGAAGTGATTGCTGAGGCCGGAGCAGAAGGAAATGCCATCGGCGGACTGTCTGTAGGAGAACCTGAAGAAGAAATGTACAGAATCACTGATGAAGTAACGGATATTCTTCCAAAAGACAAGCCGAGATACCTTATGGGAGTAGGAACTCCTTGGAATATCCTTGAATCCATTGGTCTGGGAATTGATATGATGGACTGTGTGATGCCTACCAGAAATGCCAGAAATGCAATGCTTTTCACATGGCAGGGGGTAATGAATATGAAAAATGAAAAATGGAAGCAGGACTTTTCGCCTTTGGACGAATTTGGAACCAGCTATGTAGACAGAGAATATTCGAAAGCCTATCTGCGCCATTTATTTGTGTCAAAAGAATATCTTGCAAAGCAGATCGCATCAGTACATAACCTTGCCTTTTACTTAGATCTTGTGAAAGTAGCGAGAGAACATATTTTGGCAGGTGATTTCTATGAATGGAAAAAATCTGTAGTGCCGGTTCTTAGACAGAGACTTTAAAACAGAACGATCATGATCAAAATTATAGACGGTTATATCATCAAAAAATATCTTGGAACATTCAGTTTCATGCTGATATTGTTGTCTATAGTGGTACTGGTGATTGATGTACAGCAGAAGATTCCAAGGATTGAAAACGCAAAAGCACTCGATCCCAAGCTGGATCTGGTGTATTTCCTGATCCACTTTTATCCGTTTTGGATCATTAACCTTGTCGTGACGTTCCTGGCTATCCTGGTATTTATTTCCGTGATTTATTTCACATCCAGAATGGCGAATAATACCGAAATTGTTGCCATAATCAGTAGTGGAGCCAGCTTTCACAGATTTGCAAAACCTTATCTTTATACCTCTGTTTTAATTGCTACGATATCGCTGGTGGTCAATCATATGGTGCTTCCTTGGGCCAATATCAAGAAAAACGAGCTGGAAGCATATACCTATAATGCAGCGAATAAAGAAAAAATATTAGGTACCGGTCCTGCATCAGCCCAGTTCAGTAAGACGGAATACATCTTTGTCAACTCCTGGAACAAAAGAGAAACCAGAGGTTCCGGCTTCGTTTATCAGAAGTTTGATAAAGCCAGAAAGATGATCTATGAGCTGAAAGCATCTGAAGTATATTGGGATAAAGCTAAAAAACAGTTTATCCTTACCAATTACCTCGAGAAAACCATCAACAAAAATAATACAGAAAAACTCGGCAACGGAGTTGAAATGAGGAAAAGCTACGGACACTCTCCCGAAGAACTTTTCCCGAACGAACTTCTTGGCCAGAATAAAACCACTCCCGAACTTATCAAATTTATTGAAAGGGAAAAAAACAGAGGAAACAGCAACCTGAATTCTTATCTTAACGAGTTCCACCAAAGAACCGCAATGCCGGTGGCCATTATTATTCTGACGTTCCTGGCCTTATCTCTGGCTTCCCAGAAGAAAAGGGGAGGTCTTGGAGTCAATCTGGCGATAGGGATTTCTCTGGCGTTTGTTTTTGTATTCTCTTTTGAAGCTTTAAAAGTTGTTTCGGAGAACAAAAGTTTATCACCGGCTGTAGCCATGTGGCTTCCGAATATGGTGTTTTTCCCGCTTACTTTGTATCTGTACCTGAAAAGAGCCAATCAGTAAATCAGTAGAGGAGTTTGATCTCTTTATGATAGAAAGGTTTTAAACCGTCTTTCTCAAGCTCTATCCACAATTCTCCTTTTTCGTCTGCATGACGGATAATGCCATTTTGTCTCTCTTTTCCGATTTCGAAAACGGAGATCTCATCTTTGCGGTATAAATTCATGTTAAACTGATCAATGATCTCCTGTTCAGACGGAATGTTTTTCAGTTTTTCAGACAGATATCCATGGAGTTTAAAGACAAAATCTTCAAGGTCGTAAACCTGTCCGGTCTGCGTCAGAAGCGATCCTGCATGCGATATTTCGTCAAACTGATCCTGAAGAACATTGAAGCCGGCACCGATGATGAAATAGTTATTTTGATTTATTTTTTTCTTTTCAATTAAAATCCCGACGATTTTTTTATTTTTAAGAATCATATCATTCGGCCATTTTATTTTTACCGGATTGTCAGTCAAATTGGCAAGGAAATCCCGGATGACCACTGCGGTATAGTAATTGAATATAAAGTCTGAGAGCAGAATGCTTTGGACCTTAACAGCCAGCGTATACGCCACATTTTTTCCGGCCGCCGCCGCCCATGTATTTCCGTATTGTCCGCGGCCTTTAGTTTGATTGAATGTAGAGACTCCGATAAAATCTGAATTTTCGTAAAGTAAAAACTTTGAAACTTCGTCATTAGTAGAAGAGCACTCTTTTAAATAAAATAATTGATCCATTTAAGAAAACTTTAAGACTTTAAAGGGCTAAAAATAAGGCTAAAGTAAAAGAAAAACAATAAATTTGCAGATTATAGATATTTTAATGAATAAAACAGCAGAAAAGCAGGCACTAATAGATAAAATTGTTGAAGCCATCCAGGATGTTAAGGGTGAAGATATTATGATTTTCGATCTTTCGAAGATTGAAAACTCTGTAGCGGAAACTTTTATAATTTGTAGCGGAAACTCAAATACACAGGTTTCAGCATTGGCAGGAAGTGTAGAGAAAAAAGTAAGAAACGATCTAAAAGATAGACCTTGGCATGTAGAAGGTACCGAAAACTCTATGTGGGTTTTGGTAGATTACGTAACGGTGGTAGTACATATTTTCCAGAAAGAAGTTCGTGAATATTACGATATTGAAGAACTTTGGGGCGATGCAGCCATTACCAAAATAGAAAATTAATTTTAAATTTTAAAAAGTATAAATGAACAATAAAGGATTCAACTGGTTTTTTCCAATTGCAATCGTGGCTCTTTTGTTATTTTTCGGTTCCAATTTTTTAGGAGGCGACAGTGCAAAATCTATTGATGAGGATGCTTTCTTCAGGGAAATGCAGGCAGGAAAGGTCCAAAACGTTATCATATACAAAGACACAGAGAAAGCTGATGTTTTCCTGACAAAAGCAGCAAAGACAGCAATGGTCAGTAAAACGGTCAACCAAAGCAATCCTCTTTCTGCGTTCGAAATGGCTCCAAAAGCAGATTTTTCTGTGAAATACGGAGACCTTCAGCTTTTCCTTCAAAAGTTTGATCAGATAAAAGCTACAGACGCTACTATCAAAACGACGAAAGATTACGGAGCAGGCAAAAACCCGTTCATGGACATCTTGGTTTCAGCATTGATATGGATCGCGATCTTAGGACTTTTCTACTTCCTTCTTTTCAGAAAGATGGGCGGTGGCGGAGGCCCTGGCGGACAGATTTTCTCAATCGGGAAATCTAAAGCGAAGCTTTTCGACGAAAAAGAAAGAATCCAGGTGACATTTAAAGATGTTGCAGGCCTTGAAGGAGCAAAAGAAGAAGTACAGGAAGTGGTAGATTTCCTGAAAAATTCTGAAAAATATACAAAACTGGGTGGTAAGATCCCTAAAGGTGTCCTTCTTGTAGGCCCTCCGGGAACCGGTAAAACCCTATTGGCAAAAGCTGTTGCAGGTGAAGCCAAAGTACCGTTCTTCTCACTTTCAGGTTCAGACTTCGTAGAAATGTTCGTTGGAGTAGGTGCATCAAGAGTTAGAGACCTTTTTGCTCAGGCAAAAGCTAAATCTCCTGCTATCATCTTTATCGATGAGATTGATGCGATCGGACGTGCAAGAGGAAAGAATAACTTCTCCGGCGGAAACGACGAAAGAGAAAATACCCTTAACCAGCTTCTTACGGAAATGGATGGTTTCGGAACAGATGTTAACGTCATTGTAATGGCTGCTACCAACAGAGCTGATATTTTGGATAAAGCTTTAATGAGAGCAGGACGTTTTGACCGTTCAATTTATGTAGACCTTCCGGAATTACATGAAAGAAGAGAAATTTTTGATGTTCACTTGCTGAAAATCAAATTAGACGATACGGTTGACAGAGACTTCTTAGCAAAACAAACCCCTGGATTCAGTGGAGCTGATATTGCTAATGTTTGTAACGAAGCAGCGTTGATCGCAGCTAGAAATAGTCATACTTCCGTAACAAAACAGGATTTCCTTGATGCTGTAGACAGAATCATCGGAGGTCTTGAGAAGAAAAACATGGCCATCAAACCTTCTGAAAAAAGAAGAGTTGCTTATCATGAAGCAGGTCACGCTACAATCTCTTGGTTGGTCGAACACGCAGCACCCCTTTTAAAAGTAACGATCGTTCCTAGAGGACGTTCTTTAGGGGCAGCCTGGTATCTTCCGGAAGAAAGACAGTTGACGACTACTGAGCAGATGCTGGACGAATTGTGTGCTACCCTTGGAGGTAGAGCAGCAGAGCAGGTGATTTTTAACAATATTTCAACCGGAGCATTGTCTGACTTGGAATCAGTAACGAAAAGAGCGCAGGCTATGGTTACGGTTTACGGTCTGAGCCCTACGATTGGTAATATTTCTTATTATGACAGCTCAGGACAGTCTGAATATAATTTCGGAAAGCCATATTCTGAGGAAACAGCTAATAAGATTGATGTTGAAATTAAATCAATTATTGAAAATCAATACGAGAGAGCAGTTCAGATTCTTACCGAGAATAAAGATAAACTTGATGCTTTGGCGAATAAGCTTTTAGAAAAAGAAGTGATATTCCGTGAAGATCTTGAAGATATATTCGGTAAAAGAGCATGGGATCCTGAGTTAACAGAAAGACCTGTTACAAGCACGATTGCTGCAACGAAAGAACCGGATGAGCAGATCATTATTAAAGACAAGGAAGAAGAAAGCGAAATTCAGGCTCCGGAAAGCCCGACTCAACTTTAAAATACTTCCAAAACATATCAGAAAAAACCTGACAGTCTTAGAATTGTCAGGTTTTTTCATATTTAAAGCTACATTTTTAGAATCTATTGTAATTATTTTCTATTTTTGTATAAAGTTGACTAAAAATAGATTAAGTTGAATTTATTCAAGAGGATTGTAAGCAAACTTACCAACCAGCCTGAGGAAGAGGAAAAACAGAGTCTGGAGAAGCTCGGGGATTCGCTGAAAAATGCGGATCTTGACTATAAGTTTGCGCAATTATTTACGCATTCAGGGGGATTTTTTAATTATTGTGCAGATGAAGCGGAAGCTCTACAGACTTTAAATCAGATTGTCAAAATAGAAGGAGTAAACAATGTGTTCTGCTGGGACAAAGAGCTTCAGAACTTTTTGAATGTGGTGAAAATACCATACACCTCAGAAATGGAGCATTCCAACGATGCCGCCTTCATCACCTGTGAATATCTTATCGCCTACGACGGGAGAATTATGCTTTCGCATAACAATATCCTGCATTACCATTCTTCACGACTGCCGGGTAAGATCATTATCATGGCCAATGTTTCACAGATTGTAAACAACCTGAATGATGCGATGGGAAAAATAAAAAGAAACGGGAATATCAAAAACCTTACTTCCATCAGTGGAGGGCAGTCAAGTTTAGATACTTCCTCCAATACGAATACAAAACTGTTTTTATTGCTGCTTGAAGATTAAGCATCAACTTATAAATTTTACATCTTGGACAAAAACCTTATTCAAAGAACCATTTCCGGGCTTGTTTACGTTGCCGTTATCATTCTTTGCACAACACCGCTGGGTGCCCAGCTGATCAACAAGATCCATCCGGACCTTATCAGACAGGAATACCTGTATCACGGGCTGATCACTCTTCTGCTGTTGGTAGGTACCTGGGAATGTATTAAGATCATGAAATTCGGGAAAGGCTATGAAAAATGGATCGTACTCCCGCTGGTGATTTTTATTTACTACGTTTTTTCCAAAAGATATTTCCAACACGACTTCTTTTTCGATTTCAGACTGAATGAAATACTGGCTATTTCCCTGATCGCGATTGCAGTGGTTACCTTATTCAAATATCCAAACGAACTTTATTTCGACAGCGGAAAGTTGATATTTACGGTCATCTATGTAGCACTGCCTTTTAGTTTTGCATTGGGATTGCCTAAGTTTTCCAGCTTTGACGGGACGTTTTCACTGGAAGTCCTTTTCCTGTTCATCTTGATCTGGAGCAGTGATACATTCGCTTATCTTACCGGAAAATTTTTCGGGAAACATAAAATGGCCCCTAAAATCTCCCCAAAGAAGACCTGGGAGGGTTATGGTGGCGGAGTAGTATTAACTTTGGTTTTATCCTACTTTATAGAGCATTATCAGCCTCAACTTCGCGGGAACTGGATGGTAGTCGGTTTCCTGGTAGCTGCATTTGCTCCATTAGGAGATCTTGTGGAAAGCCAGCTGAAAAGAAATTTCGGCGTTAAAGACAGCGGAAACATCATTCCGGGGCATGGAGGTGTGCTGGACAGACTGGACAGTTTTTTAATCTGCGTTCCTGTCGTATATTTGTACTTTATTTTAGAAAAATTTATTTAATCTCATGAAACTACATAAGGAGTCAAAAGGAACGATTACCGTAGCAACGATACTGTTTATCATCATAAGCGTGTTGGCTATTTATTTTCTTAAAATGTGGTCGTTACTGATCATTATGCCAGTATTGGTTGTTTACAGTTTAGTATTTTGGTTTTTCAGAGTTCCGGAACGTGATATTCTGGAGCACAGAGAAAATGTGATCGCACCGGTAGACGGAAAGGTGGTGATGATCAAGGAAGTGGAGGAAACTGAATTTATCAAAGGAAAAGCTCTTCAGATTTCCATCTTCATGTCGCCGCTGAATGTTCACATCTGTAGATATCCGGTATCCGGAAACGTGATCTACAAAAAATACCATCCTGGAAAATATCTGGTAGCATGGCATGAAAAGTCATCTACAGAGAACGAAAGAACAACGGTAGCGGTGGAAACTGCAACAAATCATAAAGTCGTATTCAGACAGATCGCAGGATATGTGGCCAGAAGGATTGTTTTCTATTGTAAGGAAGGAGATCAGGCTAAAGCCGGACATGAGTTCGGATTTATCAAATTCGGTTCGAGAATGGACGTATTTCTGCCTTTGGATACAGAAATCACCTGCAAGATCGGAGATATCACAAAAGGAGGTCTGGATGTGATCGCCAAAATGAAAGATTAATACAAAATATCATCAGAATATAGAAAGGAGAAATTAAGTTTTCTCCTTTTTTTGTTTTACGACATTAAGTATTCTGAATGGAGTGTATGCTTAATTATGTGAATTCAAAGAGGCTGCGGCATGGTGAAACCATGCCGCAGCTTTTATTTTATATGTTTTTTAACCTCTTCTGTCAGACTTAAAATAGTTTCGACAGGCAAATCTTCTTCCATGTCAATCAGAAGGATTTTAAACTTCTTTCTGCCATCCTGAATAAGGAGTGGATGATCAAGTCTGTCCCCGTGATAGAAACTTACGTAATGCTGTTTGTACTTTTTGCTGTAATAGAGATAACACAGCATTTTCTTTTTATACTTAAAAAAAGGTAATCCGAAACTCAGTGTTTCTGTAATGTGTTCCGTATCAGATTCAAGGATCTTTTTACGTAAAAACAAAAGAGTACTTCTTTCAGGCTCGTCGATTCTGTAGAAGTACTCTTGTATAGGATTCATTTAAATGAAATTAATTCAATAAACGATTAGTCAAAATTCTGAAGCTCTACCAGCTTATGGTACATGCCTTTCTTAGCGATAAGGTCGTGGTGTGTTCCCTGTTCCACTACAATTCCTTTCTCCATCACTACGATCCAGTCTGCTTTCTGAATGGTGGAAAGCCTGTGGGCAATCACCAGGGAGGTTCTGTTTTCCATCATTTTATCTAAGGCATCCTGTACAAATCTTTCAGATTCCGTATCAAGTGCAGAAGTTGCTTCGTCAAGGATCATTACCGGAGGGTTTTTCAATACCGCTCTGGCGATAGAAACTCTTTGTTTCTGACCACCGGAAAGTTTATTTCCATCATCACCGATATTAGCGTTGTAGCCATCAGGAAGATTCGAAATAAAGTTATCAGCGTTGGCAATTTTTGCGGCTTCAACTACTTCTTCTTTCGTGGCATCAGGTTTACCCATCAGGATATTGTTGTATACTGAATCATTGAACAGTACAGATTCCTGAGTTACCATTCCGAGAAGCTGACGGTATTCTTTTAATTTTAAATGTTTAATGTCAACTCCGTCAATTAAAATTTGTCCCTCATTCACATCATAGAATCTTGCCAGAAGGTTAGCAATCGTTGTTTTTCCGCTTCCACTCTGGCCTACAAGAGCTATGGTTTTTCCTTTCGGAATGATCAGTGAGAAATTTTTAAGGATTACATTATCTTTATCGTAATAGAAACCGATGTTTTTGAATTCGATTTGATTGCTTAAGGTAGAGATAGAAACCGGCTCTGCAATCTCTTCTACTTTTAAATCATAATCAAGAACTTCAGCTACTCTTTCCAAACTTGCCATACCTCCCTGAATAGAAGAAATTGCACTGGAAAGCTTTTTCGCAGGATCAAGAATCTGGAAGAACATCCCGATGAATACCAGGAAAGCCTGAGGTTTCATGGTCTGATCCTCTAAAATCTGCGTTCCTGCATACCAGGTAATGATAAGAATGGTGATAGAACCGAGGAATTCGCTCATAGGAGACGCCAATTCTCTTCTTCTGCTCATATCGATCGCATAATTCTGCCAGTTGGTCGTTGTTTCGTTGAATCTGTTTTTAAGGATCTTATCTGCGTTGAAGATTTTGATCACCTTAGACGATTTCAATGTTTCGTCTACCAATGAGAAAAGGTTTCCAAGTTCAGCCTGAGCAAAATGAGCCTGTTTTTTTAAACTTTTTCCTGTCCACGAAATCAGCCAGCCCATAATAGGGAAAACGAGTAGTGAGAACAAGGTAAGCTGAGGAGACAGTAAAAATAAGGCAATCAGTGAAGAGATGATCATAAACGGAGCATTGATAATATCTACCAAAACCCCCATGATTCCACCTTCCACACCTCCGATGTCATTGGAAATCCTGGACATCATATCTCCCTTTCTCTGTTCTGTAAAGAAAGAAACAGGAAGCTGAAGGAATTTATTATACATCGCCGTACGAAGATCCTTTGTAATTCCTACACGATAATTAACCAATAGGAAAGATCCTATATATCTGAAAATATTTCTTAATAAAAATGAAACTCCGGTAATAGCACAAAGAACAGCCAGTACATAAACAGCACCGTGCTGATCTATCTGGATCTGTACAAAATAGTACGCTTTATCTTTTATATAATTGAAATAGTCGCCGAAAGCTCCGCTCCATACCGGTTCTTTAGCTTGTTTTTCAATGGTACCGAACATTAATCCCAAAATAGGAAGCATTGTTCCTACCGATAAGATATTGAGTAAGGAGTACAGAATATTGAAAAACATACTTCCGAAAAGGTATTTTTGATGCGGTTTCGCGAAATAAAGTATTCTTTGTAATGGTTTCATTCAATGAAAAATTGGATAGCAAAATTACGTAAAATTAAAAGAAAAGACGTTCTTAATCCTCTTTTACTTTAATTAATATGTTTCAATCAGGTCAATTTTGTTACAAACGTTTGTTTAATTTTATAATAGCAGTGATAGATTAATTATGAAAAAAACCGCCATTTCGGCGGTTTTTATAATTATATTTATTTAAAATTTTACTTTGTCATTATATTTTGGGGCAAAGTTCTGAGGATTTAATTTTTCAAGAGTTTTTCCAACATTGTTGATAATACCTGTTAAATTATCAAAATCTACCACACTCACATCGTCACTTTCATTATGGTAATGCGAAGCTTTCGTCATATCAACCGTAGAAAATGAATGCGCGATAATTTTCTTCTTCACAAAACTTACATTGTCTGATCTGTAGAATAATTTTTGCACTGCATAAGGATCTGGGTTTATTTTTAAACCGTTTGCTGCATATTTATTAAAGAGTTCATCAAAGTCTGAAAACTCATCACCGGTCATAAACAGAGCATTTTTTCCGAACTGAGATTCTGTAGCTACCATTTCAAAATTGAAAAGAGCGGTCATATTATGATAAACCTTATCTAAATTGGTATCGGTAGAAATCGCTTTGGATCCCAGCATTCCCTTTTCTTCCCCATTAAAGGCCATGAACACCATTGAAAATTCAGGTTTTTTATTTTTAAAATAATCGGCAATACCTGCTAGAGTAGCTATTCCGCTGGCATCATCATCTGCGCCGTTGTAAATATTGTCTCCGGTTTTTTCGCTCGTCCCGATGTGATCAAAATGACCTGAGAATCCAAGATACTTATCCGTTTTTCCTTTTTTAATACCGCATACGTTGTAGACTTTCTTGCCTTCATATTCAAAAGGAATCAGGTAAGAATTTCCCGTACAGTATTCAAGCTTGTTTTCTTTAAATAGTGTGGCAATATATTCTGCGGCCTTGTCATTTTCCGGAGTTCCGATCTCACGGCCTTTCATTTCGTCTGAAGCCAGTGTGGAAAGGATGGTAGTTACTCTTTCTTTTGAAACTTCCTGTGCCAGCGTAAATACGGAGCAGAAGGAAAGGGCAAGGTAGGTTAGTTTTTTCATTATAGATACAATTTAATAGGATCAGTCGTATTCTTAACGGAAATGTTGCATTAAATGGTATAAATTAATCAGATAAGAATACATTTCAACCATTAAGAAACTTAAAATGTAATGCGAAATTAAGTAAATCATTTAATTTTTTAAAACATTTTCCAGACTTTCAGTTGATACTCAGACCTGTAATATTAAAAAAAACACTCTGTCACACTGAGCGGAGTCGAAGTGTGTGTCAATTTAATTATGAAAATCAAAACAGTTTATATAATGACTAAAAAAAAACAGCTCCTTTCGGAACTGTTCTCACTCAAAAAATCGTTGTAAGGCTATCGAAGTCGGTCTACAGATTTTACGAGCCTCTCATCTCTGCGGATAGATATATTTGCGATAAGCAGACATATCACCGCGATCAATGGGAAAACCGGCTCAATACCCTTCTCAGGAATCTGAATTCCTCCGGATAAGTTTAGTAACCAGTACGCCAATACACCAATCAACAAAGCGTTTATAATGATGCTGAACGTATTCAGCATGATTTGTCTTTTTCTGTTTTTGAAACTGAAAATACTTAATGCACCCGCCAAAACAAGCGCACTACAACTGATATCAATCACCGGAATATTGCCGAAAACGTCAACATCCTGTCCTGTAACGAAAAGGGAAACTGCAGCCAAAACTGCCAAAAGAGTCCATATAGTCTGTATTCTCTGTAACATTGATTATTAAATACCTGGCAAAAATAACATAAATTTTGCACAATTCAAAAATTAGTGTAGATTTGCATTATACATATGTACTTGAAAACAAAAGTCACCGGACTTACTTTTCTTACTCACAATTAATTACATTTTTACATTAAGTATGTTTAACATAGAAACGTTAAGGTCAAAATCCGTAACGGAACTGACTAAAATCTTAAAAGATTTAGGCGTTAAAGTTGCTAGAAATAGCAATGATAATGATAAGATCTTTGCCGTTCTTGACTTTCAGGCTTCTAACCCTAAAGTTGCAAAAGATTATTTCAACGCCACAGAAACCAGCATGGATACTGAAGAAAAACCGGCAGACAAACCTGCAAAGGCTCCTGTAAAAAAAGCAGCGCCTAAAAGACAACCTGCCAAACCGAGAGCAGAAGTAAAAGCACCCATTGAAGAAAAACCCCAGATTGAAGAGAAAGTAGAAGAAAAGGTGCCCGCTGCTGAAGAAACAAAACAGGAAGAACCCAAAGCTGAAACAGTTTCCACTCCTGAAGAAAACAATCAGGCACAAGCTAAGAAAAAAAGAAAAAGAGTAGTCGCCAATAATACTGGCAACACAGAAACTCCACAGGAAAGAGCAGAAGCTCCTAAAAATGCAGAACCTCAAGAATCTGCTCCATCTGAAGAAAAGCCTAATACTCCTCAAAATCAGGCCAGATCCCAACAAAGACACAACAACCCGCAAAACAGCGGAAACCAAAATAAGAACCCTAATCAGCATCAAAACCAAAATCAGGGTCAAAACCAAAATCCTAATCAACACCAGAATCCTAACCAGAATCAGAATCCAAATCAAAATCAGCAAAGACAACACGCTGACAGAAATGAGGAACATCATTCTGAGCACAGAAAAGAATTCAGTTTTGATGGGATGGTAAGTATTGAAGGGGTTTTAGAAATCCTTCCGGATAACTACGGATTCCTTCGTTCATCTGATTTCAGTTATATTTCTTCTCCTGATGACGTATACGTTTCTACGGCACAGATCAGAAATTTCGGTCTGAAAACCGGAGATACCGTTAAAGGAATTGTAAGACTTCCGAAAGAAGGAGAAAAATATTTTTCATTACTGAAACCTACGGAAGTAAACGGACGTGATCTTGCGTTCATCAAAGACCGTGTGGCATTTGAATATTTAACACCGCTTTTCCCTGAAGAGAAATTCAATCTTACCGGAAACGGATCTACACTTTCAACAAGAATTGTAGACCTTTTCGCACCTATCGGGAAAGGACAGAGAGCGATGATCGTTGCCCAGCCTAAAACGGGTAAAACGATGTTGCTAAAAGATATCGCCAACTCTATTGCAGCCAATCACCCTGAAGTATATATGATGGTCCTTCTGATCGACGAACGTCCGGAAGAAGTTACCGATATGGAAAGAAGTGTAAATGCTGAAGTTATCGCATCTACATTTGATGAAGCAGCTGACAAGCACGTAAAAGTAGCGAACCTTGTTTTAGCAAAAGCCCAGAGAATGGTAGAATGTGGACATGATGTAGTAATCCTGCTGGACTCTATTACAAGATTGGCAAGAGCATACAATACGGTAACACCAGCATCAGGAAAAGTGCTTTCCGGTGGGGTAGATGCCAATGCGCTTCACAAGCCGAAAAGATTTTTCGGGGCAGCCAGAAAAATTGAAGGAGGTGGTTCATTAACCATTATTGCTACGGCACTTATCGATACAGGTTCTAAAATGGACGAAGTAATCTTTGAAGAATTCAAAGGAACAGGTAACATGGAACTTCAGTTAGATAGAAAAATTGCCAACAGAAGAATTTATCCTGCGATTGATCTTGTATCCTCAAGCACACGTAGAGATGATCTTCTCTTAGACGAAGTAACTTCTCAGAGAATGTGGATCTTCAGAAAATACCTTTCTGAGATGAATCCTGTAGAAGCAATGGAATTTGTAAACAAAAACATCAGAGGAACTTTAAATAACGAAGAATTCCTGATGTCTATGAATAAATAGATTAATTTAATTGTTGTTAAAAAAAGCACGGAGATCAGCGGATTTTCGTGCTTTTTTATTGAGGCTAATGAGTTGAGAGTAGTAGTGTAATAGGGTTTGAGAATTTTAGAGATGTAAAAGTATAAATTTGTTCTGTTGGAGCTTTTTTATCAATTAAAAAATACTTTGAGATGTATTTTAGACTGAGATAACCTCCATCTTGCAACTTCCTGCTTCCCTCTTATAAAAATTAATTCATTCTAAATCAATATATCAATGTTAAAGATTTATTAAAGTAATGCCCAGTATTTGATAATCGCTTAAATATTGGCTAAATTTGGATATAACATTAAAAATAAAAATTATGTCATTTGAATTACCAAAATTAGGATATGCTTATGATGCATTGGAGCCGACTATCGATGCAAAAACTATGGAAATCCATTATACAAAACACCACCAGGCTTATATTGACAATTTAAATAAAGCAATCGAAGGAACTGAACTAGCTGGTAAAACGATCGAAGAGATCTGCCAGATAGGAACTGACAAACCAGCTGTAAGAAACAATGGTGGAGGACACTTCAACCACTCTTTATTCTGGGAAATTTTAACGCCGGGCGGAAGTAATGAGCCTGTAGGAAACGTAAAAGCTGCTATCGAAGCTTACGGAGGTCTTGAGAAATTCAAAAATGACTTTTCTGAGGCTGCTAAAACAAGATTCGGTTCTGGATGGGCTTGGTTAGTGAAAAATGCGGACGGATCTGTATCTGTTTCTTCTACTCCAAACCAGGATAACCCATTAATGCCTGTTGCAGATGTAAAAGGAACTCCGGTTCTTGGATTAGATGTTTGGGAGCACGCTTACTATTTAAACTACCAAAACAGAAGACCTGACTATGTAGCAGCATTCTTCAGTGTAGTAAACTGGGATAAAGTAGAGGAATTATTCAACAAATAATTTTCAGCTATTATAAAAGTAAAAAGGTTCAGAAGAAATTCTGAACCTTTTTTTTATGGTTACGGTTTAGTGATCTTAATCTTTTATCCGCTTAATTTTAAAAAAAACTATCTTGTAGCATCACTTGGCGAAAGCCCGTTCATTTTCAATCCGTATTTCCAGCTGACATAAGCAAAAACCTGATACAGCTTGTATTCAAATTTGATCCCATAGTTTTCTCTCGGGTTGTAATCGATACCGGATTCTATAATATTCCGGTATTTTCCCGAACTGTAGTAAGAATTCCATTCAGTAACTAGAAATGTATTTTTTGTTTTCAGATAAGATTCCGAATACTGGTTCATCGGCTTGGCTACCGCATTTAAAAAGTAATCGAATTGGGTGTCGATCACAGTAATGTCCCACTCGCCGTCTTCATTTTTAGAAGGCTTTATTTCAGATTTCTCTTCGTCTTTCTTAGTACTCTCCTGAGAAAAACAGCTGAAAGGAATCAGCGCAAAGAGAAGGATGCTAATTATATTTTTCATAATAGAAACATTGTATATAAAATAAGCACTCAAAATGAGTGCCTAAGTTGCTTTTTTATGGTTCTTTCTGAAGAATGACAAATGCCGGAAAGTGGTCACTGTATCCTCCTGTAAACTGGTCTCCGTTCCAGGATCTGAAAGGATAGCCTTTATAATTTCCTTCTTTGTTTACCAGATAAGCCGGAGCAAAGATTTCTGCTTTGTATACCGAGTACTCTTTAGTCACCTGATCAGAAACCAAATTCTTGGAAACGATAATCTGGTCAAAAAGGTTAGGTGCATCCTGATAAGCCAGTGAAGCGATACCTTTCTTATATAAAGGATACATTAAATTAAGATAAGGTGTAGTTTCGCTTAAGTCCTTAGGGCTTGCCGCTGCTTTTAAATAATTTTTTAAACTTGAGCTTACAGGATCATCATTAAAGTCACCCATTGCAAAAAGTTTTGTCGTAGGATCTGCTGTTCTAATGCTGTCCATTTGCTGCTTAAGTAAAGCTGCTGCTGCATTTCTCTTCGGTAATGAAACGGCTTCACCCCCTCTTCTTGAAGGCCAGTGATTCATAAAGAAGGCCACTTTTTCATTGTCGAGGAAACCGGTTACTACCAGAATATCTCTGGTATATTCTCTTTTCCCGTCGTCACCGAACACTTTTAATTCTTTCTTTAAAGAGTTGGTTACCGTGAATCTTCTTTTCTGATAAATAAGAGCAACATCAATTCCTCTGTAGTCATAAGAATTGTAATGTACGATTCCATAATCATATTTGGCAAGAGCAGGCTGTTTCACCAGATCTTCGATCACCTGTCTGTTCTCTACTTCGATAAGTCCTACCACAGCCGGGGCTGTTTTGGTATACTGCGCACCTAGTTCGGCAATTACTTTTGCTTCGTTGGCCAGTTTGGCTTTGTAGATTTTAGTATTATAGTTTTTACCACTGCTTGGGGTGAATTCCTCAGAACCGCTTTGGTATCTTACTGCTTTTTTACCTTTTAAGGCTCCATCACTCCATGGTCCGTCATGTTTTTCTGCTTCCAGAAATTTGATGGAATCAAGTGGGATGCTTCTGTGGAAAGCAGGATTATGAATATCTTTAGTCCCATCTATATAATCTGCAGAACGTATAGTGTCCCAAAGGTTTTCCACATTCAAAAAACCAACAGCAGCCACTTTTCTCAGTTTCCCCTGTTGTGCAAAAGCCATCACCGAAAAAACGATGGCTATAAAACTCATAAATCTCTTCATCCTCTAGAGTATTAAAATTATTTAAACGACAAATTTACCTTTTTTTAATTCACTCCATTTTAAATATTTGTAAATTTAAAACAATATAAAATAATTCTCTTATATAATGAATCATAAAAGGTTGCAATGTTAAGAAAAAATAATGTTAAAAAAGTTGGAAATTCCAAATTTTGACTAAATTTGTGCCCCCAACTTTTAAACTGTTGAAAACTAACAAGAAAAGTATTAAAAAAAATAAATATACTCATGATTAAAAAACTATCATTAGTCTCTTTATTTACTTTACTTCCTGCTTCATTCTATTTTGCGCAGACCACTGTGTTTGCGTATCTTAAGGATGCCGAAGGAAAGCCTATTGAAAGGGCAGAAGTAGATCTTAAAGGGAGTGAGAATGATGTAACGGCTGATAAAATTGGATATTTCCAGTTTGTAGACCTGCAGCCGGGCCATTATCAAATTATGATTACGAAACCAAACTTCGAAACCAAAATGATGGAGTTTGACGTAGCCGATGAGAAAAAAAAGGATCTGGGGATCATTACCCTGTATTCTAATCTTACAAGCGCAGATCAAGGTTTAGCTATTATAGACAATGATGATGATGACAGCAACAGCAGTGGACAGGCTTCTACGGTAGGTTTGCTACAATCATCAATGGATGTATTCAGTAGAATTGCTGCGTTTGATTTAGGATTTTACTGGTTCCGCCCAAGAGGGATCGACGGACGAACTGGTGAATCTATGCTGAACGGTGTTTCCATGGTAAAATCTGATAATGGTAATGTTGACTTCAGTAACTGGGGTGGGCTAAACGAGATCACGAGATATCCGGAAATCGCGTCTAATCACTCTCCATCCGAATATGCTTTTGGTGGAAACAGCTCTGTGGTTTACAAAAACACAAAAGCAAGTGAGTATAGAAAAGGATTCCAGTTTACACAATCCTTAACCAACAGAAACTACAGAAACAGAACATCTTTACGATATACCTCAGGAATGAGCAAGAAAGGATGGGCATTTACTGCAATGGGAGCCAGAAGATGGGCAGAAGAAGGAATCCAGGAGGGGACTTTCTATGATGCTTACGGTGCTTACCTTGGTGTAGAGAAGAAATTCAGCGACAGCCACACGATCACATTCAACGCGATTGGTGCGCCATACAGAAGATCTACATCAAGTCCAAATACCCAGGAAGTGTATGATTATAGAGGGGTACATTACAACTCTTATTGGGGATGGCAGGATGGAGAAAAGAGAAGCGAAAGAGTTCGAAGAGGATTTCAGCCACTTTTCCAGATTCAGGACTTCTGGAAGATTAATAAGAAATCAAGCCTTTGGACGACTGCATCTTACCAGTTTGGAAAAGATAAAGGTTCCCGTTTAGACTGGAATGGGGTTACCAATCCTTCTCCTACCTACTACAGAAACTTACCAAGTTATTATATCAACAGCATTATTTATAACGCTACCAACAATACGCAGCCAGATCCCACACAGTATGGAACTCTGATTGATGCTTACAATACAAGTTTGGCAGCCTGGCAGAACGGAGATCCTAATGTTACTCAGCTTAACTGGGGACAGATCTATGCCAATAACCAAAAGGTGGATGCTGCAGACCAGGCTGAAATGACCCGTCTTTACGGAATATCCGGAAAACGTTCCAAAATATATCTGGTAGATGACGTAAGTGATGATAAGATCTTCAACGCAGGTACACACTACACATACAACTTTAACGACCGTACGAAGTTTATCATGAACGTTTCTTATCAGAACTATAAATCTGAGTTGTACCGTGAACTGAAAGATCTTTTAGGAGGTGATTACGCTATTGGTGTGGATCCGTTTAAAGAATCTGCAAAACCGGGTTCTTCAGGATTGTATAATACGTTAGATTCCAATGTTCAGCTGAGAGAAGGAGACCGTATGACTTACAATTACATCCTGAGAAGACAGGAAGCAAAAGTAAATCCGGGACTGAAATTCTCTACAGGTAACTTTGATGTTTTTGTTTCTGCTATGGCAGGATATTCTACTTCAAACAGAGAAGGTCTTTTCAAGCATTATTTATATGACAACTCATACGGGAAAAGCAAGGATTACAATTTCTGGAACTTTGGTCTTAAAGGACAGGTTGTGTACCGTATCAACGGACGTAATTTCTTAGTGTATAACGGAGCAATGTACAATCAGGCACCATTCCTGGAAGATTTGTTTATCAATCCAAGAATCAATGCACTTGTTAATCCTAATATCAGAAGTACGGTATATACAGCGAATGATTTAAGTTATGTGATCAATACGCCTTTCCTTAAATTAAGAGCATCAGGATTTATTGTAGATACTCAGAATGAAACCAATGTACAGAGATTCTTTGCAGACGGGATTCAGCTAAGCAGCACAAACCCTGACGGATCTGTTTCTCAGGTACAGAGTGCATTCGTTACTCAGGTAATGTCCAATCTGGAGAAAAGAAATATGGGGGTTGAACTAGGGGTTGACCTGAAAGTTCTTCCTACTTTATCTTTACAGGGGCTTGCGAGTTTAGGTGAATATACATACAGAAATAACCCGGAAGTTTATCTGGTTTCTGATGCTTCAGGAAGCAGTGTGACTTCTTTCGGAAAAGCATATCTGAAAGATTATAAGCAGGGAGGAACTCCTCAGCGTGCTTTCTCTTTAGGTTTCCGTTACAACAACCCGAAATACTGGTGGGTAGGAGCTAACTGGAACTATTTTGACAACAATTATCTGGATCCGGCTCCGGCTTTAAGAACGAATAACTTTATTCAGAACCCTTACTCAAGTACACCTTACCTTGGTCTTACCGAAGGAGATGTACGTGATATGCTGAAGCCTGTACAACTTCCTTCTGCATTTTTCTTAAATGCCAATGCAGGGAAATCATTCATGATTGGAAAGTATTACATATTATTGACTGCTTCTGTGAATAACATCTTAAACAACAAAAGATTCATTACAGGAGGTTTTGAGCAGACGAGAGAAACGAAAGCGAAAGATTTTGCGGCCGACTATTACAGCCCTACACCTTCTTTTGGACCGAAATACTGGTATACTCAGGGACGTTCGTACTTTGTTAACTTACAATTCAGATTCTAATAAAAATAAAAAAATAACAATGAATAATTTCACTAACTTTTTCAAAACGACATTCGTAGCAGTAGGTGTACTGTCTGCAGTGTCTTCTTGTGTAAAGAATGATGATTGGGAAACTCCCCCGATCGCCTGTTCAAATAAATTCGAAGCGCCAAACATTTCAATGGCAGATTTTTCGGCTCAGGCTCCTGCTACAGGATACAAATTAATCACTACAGATCAGATTTTCGACGGTTATATCGTTTCTTCTGATGCTCAGGGAAATTTCTATAAAACAATCTCTTTCCAGGATAAAACGGTGAATCCTACTGTAGGTCTTCAGATCGAAGTAGATAAAGCAAGTAACTTTGCTGATTTCCCGGTAGGTGCACACATCAGAATTAATGCTAAAGGATTGCGTTTAGGTCTTGACAGAGGTTCTATTAAGTTGGGGTCTGAAGATCCGAACTTTGCGATCGGTAGAATTCCTCAGGCTCTTGTAGGAAGATATGTTTCCGGAGTATGTTCAGGAAATGGTTTGGATATCCAGACTCTTGTCCCTACAAAGCTTAATTCATTAAACGATGCAAAACAAGCTAACCTGATCAACACGTTAGTGACTGTATCTGATGTACAGTTCGGTATCGGTGAAATCTTCCCGGTTCAGAAAAAATATCTTGATTATGATGCCGGAAACCAAGGATTGGATACAGACAGAAATATTGAAGATAAATTAGGAGGTTCAGCAGTAATCAGAAACTCAGGATTCTTCAAGAGTGGAGGGGAGCTTATTCCAAAAGGAAACGGTACGGTTACTTTCGTAGTGAGCAGATACAATTCTACATGGCAGATGCTGATCAGAAGCTTATCTGATATCAACTTCACAGGAACAAGAGTAGATGCAACGCCACCTAAAGGAGGGACTGAGATTGCATATTCAGGTTCATTCCTTGAAAACTTTGAAAGTTATTCTCTGACGCCTGCTAACCTGGAAGTATACCCTAAATATGTAAATGATGCGGTATTAGGAAACAGATACTGGCAGTTAAAAACTTTCAGCAGCAATAAGTATATCCAGTTGGGAGCTAATTCCGGTTCTGGAAACTACTTGACTTATTTTGCCGTACCGGTTGACTTTACAGCAGCCAATACAGTGAAATTTGACGTTAACGTTGGATTCTGGAATGGTAATGCTTTAAAAGTATATTACACAACCAACTATACTCCGCTTGGAGATATTACAACGGCCACTAAAACAGATATTACATCTGCATTTACAATTCCACAGGCTCCGGCTGTTAACTATGGTACTCTAGCTCCTGCGGGAACTTATACCCTGCCGGCCGGATTAACAGGTAACGGATTTATCTTATTTGAATATACGGGAGCATCTACAGGTGTTACTACTACGATTCAATTAGATAATATTCAGGTTCAATAATCAAAATCTGATATTTTAAATACAGGCCGTCTTTTAGGAGACGGCCTTTTTTATGTAATAATTATTTTAACTTTGTTTTAAACATAGCACCATGCAGGAAGGTAAAATAGTATTGGGAGCGATCGCAGCAGGACTGGTCGCTTATTGTATATATATGTTTTTCTTTACGTCGAGAATAGGACCGCCTAATCAGGATATGCTTAAAAATACCAAATATGCTGTGGGAATCGTTACTTCGGCTTATTATACAGAAAGAGGGCGGAAAGGAAATGATTTTGAATTCATGTATGACGGTGGCCATATCATAGAGTCGAAAGCAAATGGTGAATTTACAAAAGGAAGAAAATATCTGGTCGCTTTTGATTCTTTAAATATCGAAAACGGAGTTATTATACTTGAAAAATATGATATTACAGATTCTCTGATACAGCATCATATCTATCCAAAACATACCATGTATGATGAAACCTGGTCTTTGATTAATATTCCTTTTCAATATGATAAAGGTGATATAGAATATGATTTGAAGAGAGCTTATGAAGAGCTTTAGAATGATTTAAAATAATGATAACCGTGAATACAAAAAAGTTTATCAACAGAGTGGTTTCAATCACATTAAAAAATAAAGCATCCTTTGAAGGGGTATTGATTGACGTGTCCGATGAATGGTGCTATTTGAAGTATATTCCTGTGGACTATGTAGTTGATGGTTATGTGCTAATAAGCCGGAGATATATTGTAACTATTGAAACAGTTGATGATGATGGGTTTAAAGAAAATATATTGAAGCTAAAAAGGATGATTTCTAAAAAAAGCACCTTATTAAATATTGATCATCATGTGGAATTATTATCAGACTTACAGGATAAAATCGGAATCATTAAAATTGAGCTGAAAGACCATAATAAAGCATATATAGGGGAAATTAATCTGGTTAGAGAGCATTCATTCAAAGTTCATTTATTCAGTCCCAATGCAACCTGGCTGCAAGTGGAAAGTTTTTTGTTCAAAGAAGTACGGGCTATTTATTTTGATGATGATTACACTAATTCTTTAAGACTAATATTACCTCCGGTCATTGCCGATTTTAAGTAAATTTCCATACACTGTTTTTTAGAATGGATATATTTACAATAAGCTATATAAAGTTTAGACATAGATTCTACTCTCAAGATAGAATATTGAGAATCAATTTCAAAACTTGTAGAGCAGATGCGTTTTTGATAACGCAAAGAAATTGATTACTCTATCGATAAAGTGAAGCAAATGCGGAATCAATTTCATTGATTCGATTAAGCAGACGCTATATCCGGAAGCTTCATCAGCGACGAAGTCGAACTCTTTGCCTCCTTTAACTCAAAAGCATTTTTCATAGAACTTTGCGTGAAAAAAAATCACATCCCAAAGTTTATGACCCTATCTTAACAACGATTATTTTGGTAAAATAAGAGATAAAAACACAAAAAAACCACCGCATCTGCAGTGGTTTATTTATTTTTAAATTATTCCGATTAGAAAGAAACCTCATTCACTTCTTTTCCTCTCTGGAAGTTCATTACTTTCTGGCTTCCTTTGTAAGAAACACTCACAATGTTGAACTGCTTAGGAAAAGAACTTAAAAGGATCGTGTTTTTAATCTTCATGGTACTGATGTCCGACACGCCGCCGGTTTCAAAATATACCCATACCGTTTCTCCGCTTACCTGACTTCCAGTGAATGTTATAGTTTTCGGAGAGCCATTGACATACACATCAAAATTATTGTTCACATATTTTTTTACTTCTGCTTCAAATCCGGCTGTATTGGGATTGATTTTAATAGCGTCAGAAATATGGTTGGTATTCATTTTTGTGGTAAACTTCAATGTTTTGCTTCCATCTATATAATCAACTTTGGTCATTGAAGAGAAAAAGTCTACATACATAAAACTCATTAACACAAAAAATGTTAAAATTCCTGATATATATAAAAGTTTTTTCATCTTAATTAATAGATTTACAATCATACTTGCTAATTATAGGTCACAAATAATATGCCAATTAAAAATTTACATTCACAGAATACTTGTCATAAAATGCCTTGATGTGGGCCACCGCTTCATCAGCCGTGTCTACTACTCTGTATAAGTCCAGATCATCTTCTGCGATCATCCCTTCTTTTAACAGTGTTGCTTTGAACCATTCCAACAATCCGCCCCAGAATTCACTTCCTACAAGAACGATCGGAAATTTACCGATTTTATTGGTCTGGATCAGGGTCATCGCTTCCGTAAGTTCGTCTAATGTACCGAAACCTCCCGGCATTACGACAAAACCTTGAGAATATTTTACAAACATTACTTTTCTTACAAAAAAGTAATCGAAGTTCATTGAATAAGATTTGTTGATGTACGGGTTAAAATGCTGTTCAAACGGCAGATCAATATTAAGTCCGATAGATCTTCCCTGTGCATTAAAAGCGCCTTTATTTCCTGCTTCCATGATCCCCGGGCCGCCTCCGGTAATGATTCCGAAGCCCAGTTTGGTGATCTTTTCAGCAATTTCCACCGCCATTTCGTAATATTTACTTTCAGGCTTCAGTCTTGCAGATCCGAATATAGAAACGCAGGGTCCGATCTTGGCCAGTTTTTCATAGCCATCCACAAATTCAGCCATCACTTTGAAAACCATCCAGCTGTCTTTGGTGATGGTTTCGTCCCAGGTTTTCTGTCTGAGACTGTTGTGAAGCTTTGTTTCATTAATATCTAGGGCCGGATTGACTAAACTTTCATCCCTGGTTCCATCCATTTCCATTACAAACTATTTAAAATGTTTTTCGGCTTCTATCACAGATTCGGGTCTTCCCACATCTATCAGAATGCTGTCGTGCACAAATCCGTGGATATGCTCGGTCTGCATCAGATCCAGATATTCCTCCATGACAGAAAACTTGCCGGTTCTCTTTATTTTTTCAAAGATAGCAGGGTTGATACAATGAACGCCGCTGAATGCAAGAGCCTTAAAGCCTTTGTTGAATTCCGCAAGCCGCTGTTCTCCCGACTGTACATTAAGCCAGCCTCTCAAAACCATATCGTCGTTGAAAAGTAATTTTCTCGAACTATCTCTGTCTGAAACCGCTAAAGTAGCAAAATCTTTTATCTTTTTGTGGTATTCAACCAGAGCATTGATATTGATATTCGTTAAAATATCAGCGTTCATGATCAGGAAATCTTCCCCGTGATCGAGGAACTTTCTAGCAAAAATCAAGCCGCCACCGGTTTCCAGCAGTTCATTGGTCTCATCTGAGATTTCAATGTTGCAGCCGAAATTACTGTTTTTATTTAAAAATTCAACAATCTGATTTCCAAAATGATGGATATTGATCACAAAATCTTTTATTCCGAAGCTTTTAAGATAATTGATATTTCTTTCCAAAAGCGGTATGCCGTTTACCTTGGCCAGTGCTTTCGGATGATGATCCGTAAAGGGTTTTAGCCTTGTGCCTTTTCCGGCAGCGAAAATTAAAGCTTTCATATAGTATAAGTAATGAGTGATAAGTAATGAGTAATTTCAGGGTGATGAACAAGTAAAATATTACTTATTGCTCATTACCCATTACTCACGTTCAGTTGGTGCTGTTCGTCGTGATGAAGACTGATTTCCGTTCCTTCAGGATATTTTTCCTTAATGAATTCAGCAATTTTGATGGCAGAATATACAGATCTATGCTGTCCGCCGGTGCATCCGAAACTGATCTGAAGGTCTTCAAAACCTCTTTCCAGATAATTATCAATGTTGATGGATACGATGGATTTTACCAGTTCCAGAAATTTAGGCATCTCTGTTTTGGTTTCAAGATATTCCTGAACCCCAATGTCATTTCCTGTCTGGATTTTATATTCTTCAATTCTTCCCGGATTTAAAATTCCTCTGCAGTCGAAAGTAAAACCTCCGCCGTTTCCTGAATGATCCTTGGGAATTCCTCCTTTTTTGTACGAAAAACTGTGTATGTCGATGTGTAGCATTGTTGTTTATTTTATTTCAACCATTTAAGGTTTTTATTTTTTATTGGTAGTAAAGCCTTCGACTCCGCTCAGGCTGATATTTCTAATACTTTCCAGTTGCCTGTATTTTATCCTAACAGAACATCAAAAGAATCTTAATGGTTTAAAATTGCATTAATTTTTAATTTTGATTCTTCTGTAGCGAGCTGTTCTATCACTTTTTTAAGTTCCGGGTAATTATTCATCTGGTCCCATGATGCTGCAAACTGCGTGATATTTTGAATCCCTTTTTCCAGGCTTGATATAAAATGTTGTTTTCTTTGGATCAGTCCTCTGAAGCCGTAAGCTCCAAGTACCTGCAGAAATCGCATCATTTGGATTGGTTTTACCGAATTTTTTAGTTTGATTTTAACTTCTTCATTATCAGATTGCCCAATGTAGTAGTCAAGCATTTTATTTTTAAACTCTTCCGGAAAATCAGCCTTGGCCTGGAACAGAAAAGAGATTACATCATACATCAATGGCCCTTTCATAGCAGATTGGTAATCGATGAACGAAACTTTACTTTCTTCATTGACCATGATATTTCTGGCCTGAAAATCACGGATCATAATTCCTGTAGGTTCAAGACTTTCAATAAGTGCAGCGATCTGTTTAAATTCTTTCAGCAAAGCAGATTTACGGTATTCCAGTTCCAGGACATCTGCCACGAAGTTTTTAAAATAATACAGATCGTGGATCACGGGAAGTTCGTCATAACTTTCGTATTCAAAAGTTTTTGAGAAATCAATCTTTCCTTTTGTTTGAATCTGAAGCTGGAAAAGTTTCTCTAAGGTTTGTTTTACCAATGCCTGTACATGAGGAGAAAGTCCGTCGTTGGTAATCATCTCGGAGAGAGTCTGCCCTCCAAGGAATTCCTGTACATACATTTTTCTGTCATCAGAGACTGCAAAAATCTGTGGAGTATTGAGGTTGAGTTCAGAGAAAATTTCAGAATAATAAAGGAAGCTTTCATTTTCCGGAATATTTTCATTGCTGGTGACAATATATTTTCTGTTGCCGGATCTGGCCAGGAAATTCACCCTCGCAGAACCGCTTTGAGCCAATGTAACGAACTCAGAAGATGGTTCACCGAGATAGTTTTCAAAAAATCGTTTTGCGTTTTCGGAAGTCATAATATGGAAACAAATATACTAATTTAATGGGAGTTTGGTGTTTGTGACGTTTGAGAGTTTTAGGGTTCGAGAGTTGTGGGGTTGGGGTTCGTGTTCTGAGATACGGGGTCGGAGTGTTATGGGGTTTGAGGGTATTAGAGTTTGAGTGTTTTTGAAAATAAATTTTTAGAGTAGTAACTGGGATCTCGCATCCCGGAACTCGATACCCTGTACCCCACATCTGAAATCTGATGTCTTAAATTAGCTAACATTTCAGTCTAATTTTTATCTTTGTAGTATGCTAAAGGATTTTAAACCAGTTTTAAACATTTTGCTGAGGTTCATCGTCATTTATCTGGTGTTGCTGTTTGCGTACCAGTTTTATCTGAATGGAAGCAAGGCAGGCGGGCTGGATCCTTTTTCCAGAATGATCGCTGATCAGGTAGCATCTATCCAGAAAGCTTCCGGATTTCCTACGTTACTTTATGATGATGTGAAAAATGAACAGGTTTGGTTTTATGTAAAGAAAAATTATGTAACCCGAATGGTGGAAGGGTGTAATGCCGTCTCAGTGATGATTCTGTTTATAGCATTTGTATTTGCATTTTATAAAGGGTCCAAAACTTTTGTGTTTGCCCTTGCCGGACTTGTTCTGCTGTATGTGATGAATCTTCTCCGGATTGTAGGACTGAATGTTGTGATGTCAGACTATAAAGAATATGGAAAAATGTTTCATGACTTTATTTTTCCGGCGGTTATTTATGGAACGGTGGTGGTTCTTTGGTTGGTCTGGATTAAATTCTTTGCTTTAAAAAATGAAAATTCTTAACTGGCTTCTTGTCATAGCAGGAATCTGCGGCCTTATCAGCGTGCGTGTGCTTGAGGATAAAGTTTTCTACGATCCTTTCCTGGAGTATTTTCACGAAGCGAATAAAAATATTACGTTTCCACAGTTTGAATGGAGGAAATTAATAGCAGGCCATATGTTCAGGTTTATGCTCAATCTTGCTTTATCCTGCCTGATCATTCAGTGTCTTTTTAAAAATAAACAGTGGACGGTGCAGGGCGCATTGCTGATCACCATTATCTTTGTCATTACTTTTCCAATCTATCTTTACTGTATCTACGACCGGTTTGATGTGGGTTATCTTTTTTCCTTTTATATGAGAAGGTTTGTCATTCAGCCGCTGGCGCTGCTTTTGATTGTTCCTATGTTTTATTACAGGAAACAGTTAGAGAAAAACAGTTAAACTTATTAATTTAAGGTTTTAGAATAAAATTAAAATTGAGAAATTTCAATGGTGAATTTTGCTTCGCAAGTCAATGGTCAATGATAGAAGCAGAAGTAAGAATCAAGATAATGAGAAGATGCTTCATTAGCTTCATTACTGGCAACCAGTAACTAACCAGTAACTGACAACACTCTGAACCCTAATCTACGGTATGTTTATCCACGCTCGTCACATTTTCCGGAGTCCATTGTACTCTTTTGACAAAATCTTTTTCACGGACAGGGCAGTCTTTGATCTGGCAGACAGGGCATGAAACTGTTTTGCAATCGTCCATATGGAAATTAAATTCTACACTTCTTTTGGTGTTTTTGGCTAAAAGGATAATCATCTTTTCCATTTCGTTGTGCGCTTCCCGAAGACTGTAGTACCAGGGTAAGGTAATATGGGCATCGATATGGAGATTGGCGCCGAACTGTTGGATTTTCATGTTGTGAACGTCTATCCATTCTATTCTTCTGTTGTCTTCGAGTACCTTGATGATCTGGTTAAGAAGATCGGGATCCTGCTCATCCATGATTCCGCTTAACGACTTTCTAACAATTTTATATCCGACATAGATGATGTAAAAACCAAAAATAAGGGCTACCACAGAATCCAGCCAATAGATTTTGGTAAAATAAACGACGACTAAGCTGATCACTACTCCTAACGTTGTGATAGTATCAGACTGAAGATGTTTTCCGGATGAAACCAGAACCAGCGAGTTTTCCGCCTGACCTTTTTTAATGGAAATATAGCCTAAAAGATAATTAACGATCGCAGTAGCAGCGATGATCCATATTCCGAGATCCAGTTTGGCTAAGGTTTTCCCTACAACAAGGCTGTTGATGCCTTCATAGATGATCATAATACCTGCAATGGCGATTAACGCACCTTCAATGCCGGATGTTACGAATTCTACTTTTCCGTGGCCATATGGATGGTCTTCGTCCTTTGGTTTTGCAGCCAGATGAAGAGAGTAGAGTCCCATAAATGCACTGATGACATTGACGACACTTTCCATGGCATCAGAAAATACGGCATCGGAATTGGTGAGCTTCCATGCAATGATTTTTCCAATGAATAAGATGACTCCGAAAACAGCAATGATTTTCTGAAATCCTATTTTGTCTTTGTGGGTAATGGTCTTTTTATTTTCCATAGTTTGATAAAAAAAAGAATCTCAATTCTGAGACTCTTTTTTATTTTGTTAGTTTAAACTAAGTTGTTGGCTGCTAAGTATTCTGCAATCTGTACAGCGTTCGTTGCGGCTCCTTTTCGCAGATTGTCTGCTACGATCCAAAGATTCAGCGTTTTGGGCTGCGAGAGATCCCGTCTTATCCTTCCTACGAATACATCGTCTTTACCTTCGGAGTAGAGTGGCATTGGATATTCGTTGTTTTTAACGTTGTCCATTACGATTACACCAGGGGTTTCAGATAAGATCTTTCTTACTTCGTCAAGGTCAAACTCGTTTTCAAATTCAATATTTACACTTTCTGAGTGACCTCCCTGAACAGGAACTCTCACTGCAGTTGCCGTAAGGTTGAAGGTATCGTCCCCTAAAATTTTCTTAGGTTCTTTCATCAGTTTGATCTCTTCTTTAGTGTAATCATCATCGCTGAATGCATCACAGTGAGGAAGCGCATTTTTAAAGATCTGATAAGGATATACTTTGGCAACACTGTCGTCTCCGTTTATTTCAGCATTGAGCTGATCCACGGCAGCTTTTCCTGTTCCTGTTACAGACTGGTACGTAGAAACAACCACTCTTTTCAGATCATATTTTTTATTCAATGGGCCTAATACCATTACCAGCTGAATGGTAGAACAGTTCGGATTGGCAATTATTTTATCTTCTTTAGTCAATACATTCGCATTGATTTCCGGAACTACCAGTTTTTTGGTAGGATCCATTCTCCATGCAGAAGAATTGTCAATCACCGTTGTACCTGCTTCTGCAAACAGAGGGGCGAATTCCAGAGAAGTGTCTCCTCCTGCAGAGAAAATAGCGATATCAGGTTTGGCAGCTATAGCGTCTTTCATGCTTACAATCGTAAATTCCTCCTGTTTATACTTCACCTTCTTTCCTACAGATCTTTCGGATGCTACCGGAATTAATTCTGTTACAGGGAAGTTTCTCTCCTCCAAAACTTTAAGCATAACTTGTCCAACCATTCCTGTTGAACCGACTACAGCTACTTTCATTGATTTAATTAAAAATTTAAGGTTAAACTATTACTAAGTTTATCAACGCATCATTGATCACTTAATATTTATTTTTTAAGCCCCAAAGACTCTTGTCCAAGGGAACGCGAATGCAAATAAACCTACCGCAATAAGACCCATGATCACGATTCCTAAAGAAATAGTGTCATTAGATTTTACTTTCTTATTGATGATGGTCATCAATACGGCTGCGATCAGCATAGAAAATGGATGTTCTACATACTGAAATCTTAAGTCAGCGTTTTTCATTACTGATCCCATGTCCAATCCTTTTGTGAAATTAATCGCCAACATGATGATCCCTATTAAAAACTGAACGTGGAAGAAAATCATCGTGAAGAGGGTGATCTTCTTTAAAAATTTGTTCACTTTACCACTGAAGCCAAACATAGTAGCTAAAAGGGCAATAATAAATAATGAAGCCAAAAGAAGTTCAAGATACCCGAATCCTTTGTGTGCACTAAGCAAAATCTTGTAAAAATCCATATTCAATTTTTTCTATTTTTCTAAGTACAAATATAACAAAAATCCCGGGTGGATTATTAGGAATTATATTGGTATTCTAAGATATACTCTAATCCAGAAGCTTTTTTAGTGTTTAATGCTGTAATATTCCGGATAGCATGATTTATGATACTATTATTCCATATTCCAAGGTTGTTTATTTCTGTTGTATAATTGTTTTCAGAAATTTTATTTTCAGTGAAATATTTTCTAGCAATGAGTTGGGATGATGCTAGGTCTGGTATGGCTTTTTCTAAAATAAATAACTCGAATGCAGTTGGTCTTTTATGGCTTTTCTTATCTTCAATCCAAAGAATAATTTTTTTTAATAATCCTGAAATCAGCGGGGAACTGAAATTCATTTCAGATAAATATACCAATGATCTTATTATAGAAAATATATTTTCAAATGATATGTTTTGATGATCATTATGTTTTTCTATCTGAAGGAGCTGATTGTTTAAGATGATCAACGTTTGATTCAGAGTATGAATGTAATTTTCCTTTTGGAGTTTTTTGTTTGTATAAGAAAGCCTATCTGAAAAATAGAAAAGAAGATCGCTGAAATATTCAAGCTGTATGGGGTCCCTGAAATTTACATTAGAGTCTCTAAATCTCATTAAGGGTTTTTCTATGTATTGAGAAAGATAAGAGTCTGGATTAAAATCAATTAATTTTTCTTTTGATAGATGTTGCAAAGTCCAGCCTATGCCACATAGTCCGTCGTACATAGATATATTACTAATTAAATCTATTCCGTTCAATTCAGTCTCTATAAGTTCTATCCCATAGTTATAGGCTTCCGTATTACACGAAATCCTATAAAATTCAAACATAAAGATTGAAATGGAACATCTGCCATTTAAACCTGTATTAAGAGAGGAAAGTTCTTTTTTTTGCAGATAGCTTTTTATGGTATTGTAATATTCTTCAGTTTTCATGATCTTTTGTACATGTGCTGAAATAATGTTCTTTCTTATAAAAACGCCATATGAAATCGTAAGTAATAAGTTCATGCATTCTATTGTCGCCAACGAAAAGTCTATTGAGTGACATATGAATGAGGCTTGATATCAGACTATAGAAATCTACATTGAGAAGTTTCCTGTCTCTTAACTCCAGGATTTTTAAAGCCCTTTCTGCAATTAATTTTTTATTAATTTTTTTTGTTTTTTTGCTTAAAAAATCATCAATCTTGTGTTTGTTTTCAGAATAAAGTTTATCAAATTGCTTCTTTGCATTTTTGTCTATGTTGAATTCGTTGTAAAAGTGATTTCGTAATTTTTCCGTAAAATTTAATTTTTCTGCAATCGAAAAATTAAAAACAGAGAGATAAAAATCAATCAGCTTTAATGCAAATAAACTTCGGATGTTCTCCTGATTTTCATCCAAAGAACTTATGATATTAATAATCATATTGCTGTCCTGAAAGAAAATTTTTTCTACCTCTTCCATACTGGATGAACCATACCTTTCAATCTCTCTTGTATAAGTGTCGATCTGTAATTTCCAGATATATTCATCCAAAACCAGATTTTCCAGTAATTTGTTTAATGTATTAATGATTAAACCCAAATCTGCCTGGTCTTTCATTCTTACTCTGTACCTTATATGGTAAGAGGGATCATTATATCTTATGAAAAACCATTGATCGATCAGGTTTTGAGAAAGCATAGACTGACTAAAAGAACTGAGATACTCAATTAAAATATGATCTGAGGAATTATATCCACAAAATATGTTGTAATAAAGCCACTTGTCTCCAGGTGAAAAAATTCGCTGAATATTATTTTGCATTTTTTATCGCAGAAAGTTTTTGATTATTATAAAAAGTAAATACAAACTGATTGGTGAAATTTCTTCCGTTTCTTCTCACAAGCTGATTATCATCTGTATATAAAAATTCTTTGAGGGTGAAATTTTCGCGATTTCCGATGGTATCAATCAACATTTTTATACAGTAGATATTTTCAAGATTAATTAAGAGATCATTGTCATGCTCTGCAAATAAAACATATTGAGGGAGATCCCATTGCTTTTGTGTTTCATTCATCAAATCAAAAAGATCTTCATCTGAGCTGTATTTTTTTGTAAAGATAGGCATGTCTTTCTTATTGAGATTCCATGTAGCGGCCTTCAGAATACATTTTTTGTATTCTATTCTTGGAATATACTTGTATCTTTTTTCCATCGATCCCAAATTTAAACCCAGTCCATATCTGCTATCCTGACTTTGCAAATCACATAAAAAATGATACACAGGCAGAGAATTGTTGCTAAAATTGTGAGCGGTATTAAGTCTGGGAATAATGTATTTGTTTAATTTTTTCGATCGTAATAGTATTTTATTATTTCGTACAGAAACCATTAAATCGGAGGGTTTTATTTGAAATTCTGAGGTTTTCTCGGACATAGATAAATAGGGTATTTCGTAATCTACGAAACTTGGACGGCAGATGACATTTCCAATTCTTGCTTCCGGAATATGTGATATTTCTGCAATAATAAAATTTTTCCTTATTTCTTTTTCAATGTCAATAATATTTTGGGTATGCTCTTTCAGCGAAGAATCTGAGGAACAAAATCTACCAAATAAGTTTGCTCCGCTTGCTCCACTAAATCCATGAAAAAATATTTTTTGTTCGTTATCTGTATGAATAATTTCTGTCATGAGGGAGAAAGTATCGTGGATATCGTCCCAGATTCCATCGGTGTTTTCCGGAACGTCAGCAGCTGTAAGGGTAATAACTTTACAATTATTTCTGAGAGCTTCCATTATCCTGTCCTGAAACAGTGTACTGGCAGCATTCCATTTTATTTCGTTCTTGTTCTTCCTTTGAATAGGGATATGAAGATTTTCAAGAAAATGATTCCCTGGAATTATATTAGTATTTATACCATAGCCTATTCCAATTTCGTTGTCTAATGCAATTGGTAGAGGAATTTCACGATCTTCATATTTCTTTTTGAATTTTGAAATGAAATTATCTAACAGCAGATTGTCTTTTTTTTCTGAAATAAATGATATTCCATTAAGAATATGCAGCCCATCCTGAAGATCTCGGATAATTTTTTTATCCAGTATATTCTTTTTTGTTGTAACGGATAGGTCAGTTTGAAACAGAAATTTCGGATCTGTTTTTACTCCAAGTTCATCAATTTTGCTTTTCAGAGTGTAATAACTGCTGATTGTATTTGGGATTTTTTTATCTAGCTCGGAGAGTTCGTTGCTGATTTGATTAAAGCTTTCATTGTAGAAGTTGTTTTTGATGGGAGAGATGTTGTTTTTAATGGATGTGAAATAATCTTCCCCAATGGATGATCCACTGATATTGCTTACAAGAACCTGGTTGTCTATAAGTTCATTGATGAATCTTTTGGCTTCTTTACGGTCGATCTCCGGATCGTATTGAATAAGTTCTTCCGTCAGCGTGACAATTGTTGATCCAGTGGAAGCTTTGTCAAAAATATATTCCAGATGAGGTGTTGTTTCAATAGCTTGTATATGATGAACTCTCTGTAATCCTCCGGGATAGGTATACTCTACATATCTGTACTGGCTACCTGCTTTATAGACACTACTGTTAACTTGGTAAATAAAATGATTCCGAAGTTTTTTGTCTACAGAGATATATTGGGAAAAAGTAATAAGATACTGCATGTCCAGTCTTGTGTACCTGAGATATTTACTTTCTTCATTTATTTCCACTTCATTATAATCACCCAGCTGCCCCAGAGAGTATCCTGCGAATAATCCGAAAGGAGTACAGCGTGAAGACATTCGGCTGATGTATTTAAGTAAAGATATTTTTAATTTTTCTTCTTTTTCAGTATTTAATCCTTCTTTCAGCCACTTTAAAAGCGTGCTATAGAGTAAGGGTGATGCCAGAAATAATGCTTCCTGAAAAAGAGGATCAGTTGTTAAGTCTTTAAATTGTTGCTCATTGATATCTTTGCCTTTGAATAGAGTTTTAAGTAAATGAAAGGATTTGGAAGGTGTCCGGAGAACATATTGATCTAAAACTTTATAAGGAAACTTACTCATTGTACTTATTTATTTATGAAATTAGCAGACATTCGTCCCAGTTACTTAATTTGTTGTGTTGAAAATCCAGCATCACAAGCCCTGCTCCTGCCAGTCCATTAAGAATACTCATGGGTGAATCCTGTGTTATGATGAGCGAATCCATACCTTCCTTTAGCCAGTAAATTGAAGCTTCTTCGAATTCCTGGATAGGATTTAAGCTGTATGCCCGCGAAAAGATTCTTGAAGCTCCAAAATAACCATGGCATATTCCATAGCCTTTAATCATTGATTGCTGTATGTGTCTTCTTTGACATGCTTTTTTTAGAATATTTGATGACTGATCTTTCCATATTCTGTTTCCAAGTGTCTCGGAGGTATTTAATAAAGTTATTCCTATACCTGTATCTCCGGAGCACCAGCTTAGACTACTTGTGGCTTTTTCTTTGGTTTGCAAATCGATCCACATAGGAAATTCCGATACCGAATCTAACGGCATTTCGTATGCTAAAATCAGCTGTACAAATTCATCAATCCACAATATAGACTGTTCGCGAAAATAACCTTTATTATAAGCCATACAGAGTATTGCTATAATGCTTGATATGCCATGTGCCGGACCAAGATGAAGCCTTTTTTTAAGTTTGCCTTCTATGGCTTCTGGCACAGCTACTTTGCTGAGATCATAGTCATTAATAGTGTCATAGAGATGAGGAAGCTTTGAAAATAACAAGGAAATGTGGTTTTTATATTTATTTGTAGAGTCTGATTTTTTTAAGAAATAAAAAATAGATCCGAGGGTGCCATGAAAGAAATCATAATTATGTTGTCTGATACATTGATCCAGATGATTTTCTATATAAGTATCTATAACAGATCCTATTTGGACGAATTCATTGTCTTCTACAAATTTGTATTCCTCTAAATGATTTAAAAGCCAGCCGAAGCCAGCCAGACCATTACAGTAAGAAGCGGAGAAATTGCCCTCGTTTATTTTTTTTATGCAGTGCTCTAAAGAGTCAAAGCCTCTGCCTGAATGAAGGTTATAACGTTCTTCATAATAGAATTGAAAAAGGGCAATCCCGGCCAGGCCATTGAGTGCACCTATCCGGTTATATTGCTGATAATGATCTCCAAGATGAATGTAAATATCATGTAACTTTTTATCAAGGTCAGTTGTGAGATTAGCTGAAATCATGAAAATCTATTGAATAAAAAGCCATAGTAAAGTTACCCTTACTATGGCGAAATGTTTTTAAAATCGGACTAGGATACACATACATAGTAGCACTCTGTACTATGGATAGGGTTGCCTTGTGTGTCATAGCTTGCGTGTTGCCAATACCCTTGGCCCGAGGCATTTTCTGTACCAATTACAGGAGTAGGATGTGTGTTGGGTTGAACTACATCACCACCTATTATATTTCCTTTTAGATTCCTGCTTAAAGTTGTTAAATTTAATTTGGAAATCTTTGTTTTTTTTAATGTTAACTTTTTCTTTTTCATGTTAATGCATATAGAGTTTTAGTACGGTTAATTTTAAACTAGAATCTTAGAATTTTATTATGAACCACAGTCATAATAGCATGTAGTGCCATGGATAACATTGGTCTGGGCATCGTATCCCTCATGGTACCATGCGCCGTGAGCTGAACCTCCATCTCCTCCCCATACTGGAGTAGGATGCGTATTGGGTTGAAGTACATCACCACCTTTGACGTTTGCTTTTAGATTTCTGCTTAAAATATTAGTGTTAAGCTTTGATACTTTTGTCTTCTTTAGTGTTAGTTTTTTTTTCATAATGAATAATTTATAACGTAATTATTTTTTTTGATTGGTTATACTAAAATGTTACAGCAGTCTAAGATCCGCAAACAAAATAGCAGGTAGCTCCGTGGATGTCGTTTGTTTGTGCATCAACTCCCTCATGCATCCATACACCATGAGCTGAACCATTGTCTCCACCCCATACTTCTGACGGATGTGTATTTGGCTGAACGACATCACCTCCTTTTATATTTCGTTTGAAACTTATGTCAAGAATATTAGTGTTGAGTTTTGAAATTTTTGTCTTTTTTAAAATTAATTTCTTCTTTTCCATGGATTGAAATTTTAAATTTATTAATCTCTAAAATAGTAAAATTTAAATCTCCTTCCAGTGTATTGTGAAATTTTCTTCATTGATTTTTTCTATTTTACTCTCTAAATAGTGATAAATGATTATGGCTGAATTTTTACTAATATTTTCAATTTTTATACTGGTTATCCATTTTTCTGAAAATATTTTATCTGGAAAATCATCCCACTGATATCGCTGTCTGTACTCAGTATCATACAGGACTTTTTCTGTTTTTGTATCTAAGAACGATTCGAAGCCCAGATAGGATGAGTAAAAGCTAAGTGCCTTTTTCATAAACATATAATATTGATAATGAAAAAAGGGAGAATTTTCATCTAAATTAATGAGGTGATTTTTATGGTTATATAATCCATACATCCCAGCTTTTACTTCGCTTTTTATATGGTGTTTTTTTAAAAATGGTGTAGATGCGTAGGTTTGGGCCAGATGCTTTAATTCGGCGGTGGTGTTCTTTCTATCATATAAAATCTTACCAATATTGAAAATATAAGCTTCAAATTTCTGCCTGTTGATAAACTCGCTATTGAGTTTTCGTATAATGGAATCGGTATTTCTGCCAAGGTAAGAAAAAGTGTAGTTGTTAATCTTGGTAAGGCCTTTTAGTGTTTTTGTTTTAGATTTGTCAAATATGATTCGAATATCTATATCCGAATTTTCAGTTTGTAAGCCTACTGCATAACTTCCAGTTAGTAGAATTCCTAAAACATATTTTTTGTTTTTCCATTGGTTTAAAAATTCTTCAAGTGCCTTTTCCATAAATTTGTTTTTATAAAAATAAAAAATCCCGGCTAAAAGCCGGGATAGATATTTATAAAATCTAATATAATGATCTTATTAGAAGTTGAATGACAATGTTGCTGCCCATGTTCTTCCGAATCCGAAGAATACCTGGTTAGATGTGTCCAATCCTTTATAGAAATTTTTTGGATTGTTTATATAGGCATCATACTTTTGTTGTGCAGTTGTAGTTACACCACCTGTGGTAGTCGTTGCAAAATCAGATAATTGCTTAACCTGAGTACTTGTGTTAGATTCTGCGATATAAGTTGTGTCGAACAAGTTATAAACGTTTCCTCTGATTGTAAAGTACTGTTGCTTATTATTTAGATTAATTCTGTAAGAAATACCAAGGTCAAATAAGTTGTAGTTTGGAAGTTTTAAAGTTCCTCTTTCTGCAGTAGACTTTACACTGAAATTGTAAGCATCTAAGCTCGCGTAAAGGTTGCTGGTGCTTCTCCAGGTAGTATCAAAGCTAAGGTTTTTAACTGGTCTTACAGTAAATCCTAATGCTGCAGTCATTTGAGCTGCTTCTCCTACTTTAGCTTTATCTAGATACAATTGGGTTTCATTGCTTGACGTTCCTGGGAAGTTGAATGGTAAATTGGTTGTATCTTCAAATAAAGTTGCTGTAGCATTTCCTCTGTAGTACCAATCTCCATAAGAGAACATACCGAAGGCTGAGAAGAATTTATTTAAGGTATAGTTGGCGTCTACTTCAACTCCCATGTGTACTTCATTCAACCCTGTGATTTCAGCATAGAAAGTTTTACCCGAAGCAGCATCTCTTAAGCTAGATCTTCTTAGATATCTGTCGTCCCAAGTTGTTCTATATAAGTTAACATTAGCATTAAACTGTGCTGTTCTGAATCCGTATCCTAGTTCTGCACCAAATATTTTTTCATTGGTAAGGTCTGGAGAAACAACATTTTCATTACTTCTGTAAACTGCATTGAAGAACGGTTGTTTTTCGTAGTACCCTACATTTCCGAAAATATTGTGTTTTTCATCGATGTTATAGTTAATGCCAGCCTTAACATTGTATCCAAATAGGTTTTTAAATCCAGTTTTGGTATTCATAACCTCACCTCTCTTAGAAGTAGTCACTCCATCTATGATGAAGTTATCGATTCTTTGGAAACCTTGGTTAGAAACGGAACCTTGAAGGAATGCTGAAATTTTATCGTTTGTATACTCAAATTGTCCGAATGCGCCATACCAAAGTACCTCACCGTCATTGCTATAACCGATTCTATTATTTAAATCGTCAATTTTTCCTCCAAATGGATTCCAAGAAGATTCAGGTTTAGATACAGCTGTTACCAAATTAGGTGGGATGTTTTTATTGGCTTTATCAATATATCCGCTACCTCCTAATAGATCGGTAATTACCTGATAGTGGTACCCATAATAATATCTTGCATCAACACCTGCAGAAAACTTCATGTTATCATTGATCTTATGATTGAAGCTAGAAATTAATCCAAACCAGTTGTGTGAGTTGATTGAAGCATTTCTGATCAATACTCCTTTGTCAGGCGTTGAAGCTTGGTTAGCTGCAAAAACATTATCAAAATTATATAAACCAGTAGTAGTGTCTCTAAAGCTTGCTAAGTTTTTTCCATTAGCCGTACCCGTGGTGTTTGTACCTCCACCTCTACCAAAAGAGCCATACAATACTGTATTAAGTTTTGATTTTTCACTCATGGTCCAGTCCCAGTTCAATGACATTACCGGTTTGTGGTAATAGTTTACTCTTGCAGAGTATTCATCACCGTTAAGATATCCCCAGTCAGAATTATATCTTCTGTTTGGCGTACCGTCCTGAGCAGGATTGAATCCAATATAGTTAGCAATTGAAATTGCAAATGATCTTTGATTGTGCCATTGAGGAGCCCCAGTGATCGTAAACTGGAAATCATGATTACCTCCAGGTTTTTTATATCCTACTGCAAAATAATAGTTGTATCCTTCAAACTTAGTTCCGTCGGCATACATAGAACCTGCTGTTCTACTCATTAAGAATGAAGAAGACCATCCTTTATCAGATTTTCCTGTATTGTATGCAAAAAGAGTTTTTAAATAATCATCGTTTCCTAAACCTAAAGAAACTATACCACCTTGCTTTTTATCGGCAGCTCTAGTTATGATATTTACTGTACCTCCTACAGAGGCAATAGCTAGTTTTGATGAACCAAGACCTCTTTGTACCTGCATTGCAGAAGTAACGTCAGATAGCCCAGCCCAGTTAGACCAATAAACAGATCCACCTTCCATGTCGTTTACAGGCATACCATTTACCATTACAGCAATGTTATTTTGGCTGAATCCTCTAATGTTCAATTTAGAGTCTCCAAAACCTCCACCGCCTTTAGTAGCATAAACAGACGGAGTCGTATTTAGGATCTCAGGAAATTCCTGGTTTCCTAATCTTTCAACAATTTGAGCTTCTTTAATTGTTGAAACTGCTACCGGTGTTTTTCTATCTTTGGCGATATCGGCAACACCAGTTAATACAACTTGTTCAATGTCATTGGATTTAGTTTTCACTGTGTCCTGAACCTGTTGAGCATAATAGACGCTGGCTGTAGATAATGTAATAACTGCAGTTAGCATCGATTTGTTGATTAATTTCATAATCGTTAGTAATAGTTAGATTTAATTTTCTGCAAAATTCGCGAAATAAAATTTAACTAATATTAACTGTATGTTAATTTTTACTCAATCTTAATAAGAATTAAAATGCTGATTTTCAATATTCTACATAAAAATTGAATTTTAGCATGAAAAAAATCATATTATTGAATTTTTAACAAAGAGGGGGTGTTTTTATTAAAAATACAACGCTATTTCACAGCTTTGAGACTCAAATCTATATTTTCAGCAGAATGTGTTAGGGCCCCTGCAGAGATATAAGTAACGCCTGTAGAAGCGATTTCTTTTAACATTTCACGGGTAATTCCACCCGAAGCTTCAGACTCGCAAGAGCCATTGATCATCTCTACTGCCTGCTTCATCATGGGCACGGTCATGTTGTCGAGCATGATTCTATCGACTTTTGCTTTGATGGCTTCCTTTACTTCTTCAAGGTTTCTGGTCTCAACCTCAATTTTTAACTTTTTCTTGGTGCTTTTAACATAATCTTTTGCCATTTTTACAGCATTCGTAATGCTGCCGTTATAGTCAATATGATTGTCTTTCAGCATAATCATGTCGTACAAGCCATATCTATGATTAGTTCCACCACCTATAGCCACTGCCCATTTTTCACAAACTCTGAAATTCGGGGTTGTTTTTCTGGTGTCAAGAAGCTTTGTTTTAGTTCCTACTAATCTGGAATCCCAGTCATGGGTAAGCGTAGCGATTCCGCTCATTCTCTGCATGCAGTTCAGGATAAGCCTTTCTGTGGAAAGAATGGATCTTGCGCTTCCGGTAACAATCATTGCGACATCTCCCACTTTGGCTGTTTCTCCGTCTTTAATGAAAATTTCAACCTTTAAATCCTTATCAAACGTTTTAAAAATAATTTCCGCCAGTTCAACACCTGCTAAAATACAGTCCTGCTTGACCAGGAGTTTAGCACTCTGCTCCAGATCTTTTGGAATTGTGGAAAGGGTAGAGTGGTCGCCATCCTGGATGTCTTCTTCCAGGGCGTTTTTAATAAACGTTTTTAATGCTTTATCGGTTGCGTAGCTTGGTCTTTTCATTATTGATGTTTTTTAGACTAGGTCTTTATTATAAAATGCTCCTTTATTTTCCGTCATCTCTATAGATTGGGTAATAATAAGGTGAGCAACGGTGGTCAGGTTTCTTAATTCAGATAATTGAGGTGACAGAATAGAGTAGTGATAAATCTCATCAACAGCTGCGGCGATTTCCTGGTGTTTTTGCAGGGCCATGTTCAGACGTCTGTTGCTTCTTACGATACCTACCAGATCGCTCATCATTTCCTGAAGCTGCTTTCTGAGGTAGCTTACTATGACCATTTCATCCATGATCTTCATACCTTCTTCATTCCATTCCGGAACAGCTTTCAGGTCGTCGAAATTGAAATTGTTTTCTTTAAGTAAATCAACAGTTTTAATAGCGGCATTGTGTCCAAAAACTAAACCTTCCAGTAAAGAGTTTGAAGCAAGCCTGTTGGCGCCATGAAGTCCTGAGTTCGTACATTCACCTACTGCAAAGAGATTTCTGATAGAAGACTGTCCGTCTTTGTCTACTTCAATACCGCCCATAAGATAATGGCAGGCAGGTACTACAGGGATTAATTGAGTGAAAGGATCGATTCCTTCTTCTCTGCATTTTTTATAAATATTAGGGAAGTGTTCCAAAAATTTTTCCTGGTTCATATCGCGGCAGTCGAGGCCGGCGTATTCGTCTCCGGAAATTTTCATCTCATTGTCGATGGCTCTGGCTACAATATCTCGGGAGGCCAATTCTTCACGCTCATCATATTTGTGCATGAATTTCTCCCCTTTTTTTGTTCTTAATTTAGCGCCGTCTCCTCTTACTGCTTCAGAAATAAGGAAAAGCATTCCGTTGATCTTACTATATAGTGCTGTAGGATGAAACTGGTAATATTGCATATTCGAAACCTTACCTCTGGCGCGGGCTACGAAGGCAATTCCGTCTCCGGTAGCAATGGTAGGATTGGTGGTGTTCTTATAAACGTGTCCTGCTCCTCCGGTAGCTGCCAGTGTTATTTTCGAAGTAATTTTTTTAATGGTCTTTGATTTTTCATCAAGGATGTAGGCGCCGTAGCAATTGATGTCACCTTGATTTACCTCTTTCCCCGGAACGTGGTGTTGCGTGATGATGTCAATAACGTAATGGTGATCGAGGATTTCAATATTCGGGCTGTTTTTCGCGGTTTCCAGCAAAGCTCTTTCAATCTCGAATCCTGTAATATCTTTATGATGAACAATCCTGTTTTCAGTATGACCACCTTCTCTTCCTAAAGCAAATTCGCCGTTTTTCATATCGAAATTAGCGCCCCATTCTACAATCTCGTTGAATCTTGCGGGAGCTTCTCTTACCACCATTTCTACAACGTCGCGTTTGTTTTCTCCGTCTCCGGCGCGCATGGTGTCATCGATATGCTTTTGGAAATTATCATTTTTAAAATCGGTGACTACAGCCAGCCCGCCCTGTGCATATTTAGTATTGCTTTCGTCTTCGTCAGATTTGGTTACGATGATGATTTTGGCATCAGGGAACTGTTCAGAAACTTTAATGGCATAGGAAAGTCCCGAGATGCCGGAACCAATTACTAATACATCCGCTTTTATCATATGCTTGCTTTAGGTACAATCGTTTAAATATTAAATAAATTTAAACAATTTTTCGTTTGGTTTTCTTACTTTTTTCATGTGCTGGAAATGATCTTCCTCGGAACGGTAACCTAAAGCGAGGGTGACGGTTACTTTTTCTGTCTCCGGATTGATATTGAGAATTTCCTCTATCATATCCTGTCGGAAGCCTTCCATAGGGCATGAGTCTATATTTTCAATCGCGGCAGCGTACATCAGATTTGCCAGCACGATATAAGACTGCTTTTCTGCCCAATTGAAAATTTCATCCTGTGTTTTTTGAATAATATGCTGATTAATGCTTTTTCTGAACAGATCAAGTTTCTCAATAGGTGTTTCTCTTACCTCGGAAATATGATTGAAATAGCCGTGTATATAGCTTTCTTCAATGGTTTTCTTTGAAATGATGACAATGAGGTGAGAACAGGTGGAGATCTGCGATGGATTATAGAAGGCCGGAATTAATTTCTGTTTCATCTCCTCACTTTCCACCACCAATACTTTGTAAGGTTGAAGCCCCAGCGAACTGGCGGACAGCTTTCCTGACTCAAGAATGTTGTACAAAGTGTCTTGAGGAATGATCTCGTGATTAAATTTTTTCACAGAATATCTTCTGCTTAAAGCTTCCAAATAATTCATAAGACAAATTTAAGAATTGAATATGAATAAAGAGCCTTTAAAATGAAATATCTCCCGTTTGAAAAAACAAAAAAGGATCACGCCAAATTTGACGTGATCCCCGGGTATTTAAAAATAATCAATTTCTATTTATTCTCTGTTTTTCACCATGATCCAACCCGAGAACTTGATTGGCGTATTCTTGCTGTTATTCTCATTCCATGTGATAGAATACCAGTAGTTTCCGGTAGGAACTTTCTTGCTTCCGTTGGTCGTCCCGTCCCAGGTGTATCTGTTGGACTTGTCAGCCTTGAACATTTTGTATCCGTATCTGTCGAAGATGCCGATTTCCAGGTTTTTCTTGTTAGCAAGTGCAGAATAATCAATAACATCATTGATACCGTCTCCGTTTGGAGTAATCACGTTGATCAGATTAGGAACTGTGATGTCGATTTCTATAGGTTCGCAATCATAGCTATCCTTAACATAGACCTTGGTCTCTCCTCTGGCTACATTAGTGAAGACATTGGAATCCTGCCAGTTCACATTATCCATTGAATATTTGTAAGGAGGAGTTCCACCATTCACAAAAACATTGACAGTGCTTCCGGAAATATCAAGGCTGGTTACTACCGGCTGTTCCGAAGCATATACTTTTACCGGTTGCAATATTGTACAGTCTCCGGTTTTCAATTTTACCCAATAGGTTCCTACTCCTACATTCGTAATTGCCTGTGTCGTTGCGCCTGTACTCCAGAGATATCCGCTAAATCCAGGTCCTGCATCCAATGTGGTTTTATCCTCAATACAGATAATTTTATCTTTTAATACAGCCGACAGTGTCGGTGCTATAACAGTAAGAGTCACTTTTGCAATTCCGTAACAACCCTGCGCGTTGAATACCTTTACATAAATCACTCCGGATGGCGCAGTGTAAGTTGCAAAATTTAAAATTTCATTGGTTCCGCTTACAGCATCAGCCAGAGATGGGTAATATTTTTTAGTTGCTGTTCCTGCGGTTACCGGAGCATTGGCCAGATTGAATATTCCCAGTGAAGGATTGGTTTCAAGGAAACATGTTCTTAGGAAAGCATCGGTTACAACTACAACTGGGTTAAGTGTCAGGGTGACTTTTGCCGTACTGACGCACCCTTGAGGAGTGGTTACTTTTGCAAATAGCACGGCAGCTCCTGATGCATAAGCGGTAGGATTAGGAATCTGGTTGATTCCTGCATTCAGATCAAACATTGTATTGTAAAACTGCATAGTGCAGCCTGGAACACCGGTAAGAGCGGCTGTCGTAAGATCAAATGTGGCAGTTCCTGCATTATTGTTGTTACAGCCTGTGAGTGTGGCGTCCGTAGCAGCAAATGGCGTAGGATTTAGCTGTATGATGCCGTCCCCATTGTCACAGAGCGTAGAGCTTGGATCCTTAATGACGACCTTAATCGTTGTATTGCCTGTATAGGGAAAGTTGGCAGGGTTCGGAATTGGTGTTGAACTTCCTAAAACATAGTAAGTGAATACGTAGTTTGCCGGATTATTAACAAACTGTGCGTTGAAAGAAGTCAGATCCACAGAGCCTGCGCCTGTTGCCGGATTGGTACACACAAATGGAGTAACCGTAGCGTTCAGGATAGGAACTTTATCTACAAAAACTTTTACATTTTTGATAGAGTGTCTGGCACTGGCACCTCCCGTAGCTGCAGAAAAACCGAAATATCCCTGTGACATTCCTATTGCTCCTCCTGATGGGGCAAAAGACTGATCAACAATAAGAACACCGTCAAGTTTAATTTTAATGATCCAGTTGGTAGGGTTGGTAAGGTCTGTTTCTCCGTTTACCTCTACGTGTTTGTAGGTAGGTCCTACGAATGGCTGTGTGGCAATAAGATCCGGAGAGTGGAATGTACTGTTTGGAGTATTGTTGTATTCAATGTTATTTCCGGCAGTGTCATTGGTTCCATACAACAAATGTATTTTACTCATCTGTCCTTCTGTGGAATTGTTGAAAATATCAAATCCTACCATAAGTCCTGAGGCATTTCCCGGAATTCCAAGCCCGCCTCCGGATACGAATCCTGTTGGAGGATTCACCAGATACCAGAATGTAAATCCGTCTCCACGGCCAAACTGCGTAGTTCCGTTTCCATCGATCCTAAAGTCAAATTCTACCTTCCATTTGTCACAATAACTTAATGTGATGGGAGTTGCCAGTTTTATAGCGCCGTACAAACTGGTGTTATCTGTAGTAAGGCGGATGAAATCGTTGTCAACAGCTGCATTTGAAACAAGGTCCCAGCCGGTGGTGTTGACAGGGTTTCCGGCCAGCTGATATGTCTGGGAAAACAGCTGCCCTGAAAAGCCTAATAGAATGGTTAGATAATAAATGAGTAGTTTTCTTTTCATGAAGCGATTGGTTTAAGGTTATTGCTATAAATATATTTATTTTGTTTGTGATTGTATAATGAATAATTGTCAATTGTTTGGTTAAAATTGTCAATTTAAAATTAATTTTATGTGAATGATATAAACATTAAAATGATATTATGTTTTTCTTGTATTGGATAAAAAAATACATTATTAATTCACATGAGGTTTATATTATTAAAAAAATCACTCCGGGAAAGAGTGATTTTTTTAATAGAGATATTATTCTCTGTTTTTTACCAATACCCAGCCTGAGTATTGGGTAGCCGTATTGTTTTTGTCATTTTCATTCCAGGAGATGGAGTACCAGTAAGTTCCTGTAAGAACCTTTTTACCGGAAGCAGTTCCGTCCCATTTGAAGTTTCTGATTTTGTCAGCTTCGTAAAGTTTATTGCCATATCTGTCGTATACGATGAAAACAAGGTTTTTCTTATAAGCCAGAGCAGAATAATCAATAAAGTCATTCACGTTGTCGCCGTTTGGTGTAATGGCATTAATCAGGTTGGGAACAGTGATCTGCACTTCAACAGGTGTACAGTTGTAAAAATCTTTCACAAAAACCCTTGCTTCCCCTCTGTGAAGTCCTGTAAATGTATTTGAATCCTGCCAGTCTATACCATTCAATGAATATTTATAAGGCGGAGTTCCTCCCGATACATTGACCGTTACTGTAGTATTATTAATATCTATGCTTGTTACAACAGGATTTGCCGAAGCAATTACTTTTACAGTCTGGGTTGTGATACAGTCTCCTGTTTTTAATTTCACCCAATAGAGTCCTACGCCAACATTTTGGATAGACGGTGTTGTTGCGCCGGTGATCCATTCATAGCCATCAAAGCCGGGACCCGCGTCCAGATTGGTTCTTCCGTCGATACAGATGATTTTGTCTTTTAAAACAGAAGAAGTGACAGGAGGTAGAACAATCAGATTTACTTTAGCCAGTGCAAAACATGCATTGGAATCTGTTACTTTTACATAAACCGAAGTACTCACGGACATGTACTGAAGCGGATTGACAATTTCATTCGTTCCGGCTAAAGCATCTGCTACAGAGGTATAGTATTTTTTTGTGAAACCGCTGGTTAGGGTTGTTACGTTAGCGGAAGTAAGGTCAAATAGGGCATTCGTAATATTATTCTGTAAAAAGCATGAGCGCAACGTAACTTCTCTTACTGGTGTTTCCGGCAAAAATGCCAGGGTGATTTTTGCATTACCCGTACAGCCAAGAGGTGTCGTTACTTTTACATAAACACTCCCTGGTGCTGAAGTATAGCTGCCCGGATTGGTAATCTCATTCGTGCCTGCATTCAGGTCAGCAAGTGTTCTGTAGTATTTTTTAACCACGGTAAGGCCACCGGCCACATCCGCTGCGTTGAGGTTGAATAGTCCGTTTCCTGCTTTATTGTTGTTGCAGGCCAGCAAAGTTTTATCGGTCAGCAGAAGAGGAGCAAGGACAAGCTGTATTTTTCCATCAGGGTTGTCGCATAATATTCCTGCGTTATCTTTTACGACCACGGTGACTGTAGTGTTCGCATTGAACTGGAAGTTGGTTGGAGTTGTAATTGGAGTTGCTCCCTGAAAATAGGTGAAGGTATAGTTGGAAGGGTTGCTTACAAATTGAGAATTAAAGGTTGTTAAATTGACAGATCCGAATCCGGTTGTAGGATTTGGACAGAAAGACTGAGTAGCTGTAGCCTGCAAAATAGGAACTTTGTCCGTGTAAATTTTTACATTTTTAATGGAATGTCTTGATCTGGCCCCTCCGGTAGAAGCCGAAAATCCGAAATACCCAATCGTCATAGCAGCTGCAGTGCCTGAAGGTGCGAATGACTGGTTACAGATCAAAGTCCCGTCAATGGTAATTTTTACAATCCAGTTAACAGGATTGGCAGGATCTACCTGAGCGGTTACTTCAACATGTTTATAAGTAGCTCCCTGAAAAGGAATCGTTGTATTCAGATCCGGTGAGTGAAAAGAACTTCCTGCCGTATTGAAAAACTCTACGTTATTGGTATCCGATGTATTGGCTACCTGTCCGTAAGCCACATGGACCTTACTCATTGTTGCTGTGGTGGTATTGTTGTACGTGTCAAATCCTACAATAAAACCTACTGCATTTTGAGAAACTCCAAGACCTGAACCCAGTACACTGGCAACCGGCGGATTGGCTAGATACCAGAAGGCGATGCCATCTCCGTTGGACGTTTGGTTGGAATCCATTCTGAAATCGAATTCCACTCTCCACTTATCACAGTATTTTAGATTAATCTGATCATTCAGTCGTATAGAGCCGGATTGATTATTCGTATCCGGAGTAAGCTGAATAAAATCACCGTTTACCTGTGCAGGATTTACCATGGTCCACCCTGTAGTGCTCACCGGATTTCCGGTTAATTGATAGGTTTGGGAAAAGATTCCCCCTGACAGGAAGATCAGAAAGAGGGAAATATAAGACAGTAAAGATTTATTCATTGAATTGGGATTACTTTTAATTAGATGGTGTAAATATATTAAATCCCAATTAATTAATGCGTGTTCAATGTTAATTTTACTGAATATGATAGCAAATTTTCAATAATGATAAGGAAAACCAAAGAATGTCGTATGTGATGAGTAGCAATTTAGATTTATTAAAAAAGTGAGTTGCTCTCCAAACCTTCGAAATAAGTGTCGATTTCCAGATCAGATGAATTGGCTGCAGCTACAGCAAGTTTGTCGCAGAGTTCATTTTCGAAATGTCCTGCATGGCCTTTTACCCAGTGCATTTGTGGAGTATGCTTATTGTACATTTCGATGAATCTTTTCCAGAGGTCAGGGTTTTTTACATTTTTCCAGCCTCTTTTGATCCATCCTGCGATCCACTTTTGATTCACGGCATCCGCTACATATTTGCTGTCAGTATAAATATGAATATCGTTCTCCGAAGATTTTAGTTTTTCCATGGCGGAAATCACAGCCAGGAGTTCCATCCTGTTGTTGGTGGTTTTTCTGAAACCTTTGGAGAATGTTTTCTGATAGTTTTTTTCAGGAACACGCATAAGGATTCCGTAGCCTCCTTTTCCGGGATTTCCGCTGCATGCACCGTCAGTGTATATTTCTATTCTCAAAAGTTCAGGTATATAAAATCAGTATTCCGCAACATGTAGCTTACAGAATACTGAGCTGTTATTTAATTTAAATTGTGTGGATTCTAGAACGGGAAATCATCATCGTCATCGAAATCGTTCATGGATGAACCGGAAAGCTTTGAACTGTCCGGAAGATCAAATGCTGCACCCGGCTGAATGGTTGTCTTGATCTTGTCAAAACCACTCGGTTCATTAGATCCGAAATTAGAAGGATAACCTCCCATACCGCCATCTAACGCAGCTTCAATGTCACCAAATTTAGCAAAATGCTTTAAGAATGATAATCTCACATCGGCTGTAGCACCATTCCTGTGTTTCGCAATGATCAGCTCGGCTTGGTTTTCCGTTGGCGTTTCCGCACCTTCTTCATCGTTATCCCAAACTGCAATTTTATAGTATTCCGGTCTGAAGATAAACGATACGATATCCGCATCCTGCTCAATCGCTCCGGATTCCCTCAGATCAGAAAGCTGAGGTCTTTTTCCGGGACGGGCTTCCACACTTCTGGATAGCTGGGAAAGGGCAATCACCGGTACATTAAGTTCTTTAGCAATCGCTTTCAGGGAACGTGAGATCATGGAGATTTCCTGTTCACGGTTTCCTACTCCTTTTCCTCCGCCTCCTGCGGTCATCAGCTGAAGGTAGTCGACCATGATCAGTCTTACTCCATGCTGCATTACCAATCTTCGGCATTTCGCACGGAAGTCGAATATAGAAAGGGAAGGGGTTTCGTCAATAAATAGCGGTGCATTTTCCAGTTCCGATACATTGGAGAACAGTCTCTGCCATTCTTCATCATCCAGGGTTCCTTTTCTCAGTTTTTCGGAAGAGATTTTCGTTTCGGAAGCAATCATCCTCGTGATCAGCTGTACAGATGCCATCTCGAGAGAGAATAGCACCATGGGAATCTTGTGACCTACCGCAATATTTCTGGCCATAGACAGCAGGAATGCTGTTTTACCCATCGCGGGACGGGCTGCTATAATGATGAGGTCGGAATTCTGCCAACCTCCTGTTTCTTTATCAATATCTCTGAATCCTGAAGGAACCCCGGAAAGTCCTTCCTTGTCCTTCAAAGATTTAATGGTGTCGATAGCCTGTTTTACCAATGAGTTGGCCGTATCAAACCCTTTTTTGATCGTACCGTTCGTAATCTCGAAGAATGACTGTTCTGCTTTGTCCAGAAGTTCAAATACATCGGTAGATTCTTTATAGGAAGAGTCAATCACGTTCGCAGAAACATTGATCAGACTTCTTAAGATATATTTTTCAAGAATAACACGTACATGGTATTCAATGTGGGCAGATGAACTTACGCCCATGGTAAGATCAATGATATAATGGTCGCCACCAGCCTGGCTTAATTTATCTTCTTTCTTTAACTCCTGGATGATCGTCATAAGATCCACAGGGTGATTGCCTTCATAAAGCTTTAAAATCGTGGCAAAAATGACCTGATGTCTCGGATCATAAAATACCTCGGGAGTAAGAAGGTCAATAGAGTGGTCAAGACCTTTCTTGTCAATAAGAAAAGTTCCTATCACCAGTCGTTCAAAATCTACAGCATTGGGTGGCATTTTTCCATCCGCAATAGACAGCTCTCTTGCAAAGTTTCCGTGTGTAAGGGATGATAATGTTTCTTTCTGCGCCATGATGCAAAGATAGTTTATTTAAAAAAAATAATTAAAAAATAGTAACTAACAAGTTATCAGCATTCCTACTTAAGATGCAATGGACAGGAAGTATAAGAATGTTAGTAAAAAACGGGGATCAAAAATAGAAAAATTTCAATAATTTCTGCTTAATTGGATGAAGATTATAAGTTTTTTGATTTTAGACATCAGATGTCAGACGTGAGATTTCAGATTTTTAGATTGTGATTACGGGATGTGAATAGTGAATTTTGCTGCGCAAGTTAAATGCGAAAGTTCTCCAACTCCGGGATCCACTCCTAATAACTCATAACGCACAATTTACAACTTTTCAAACCTCTCAAACTCGTATTCGTAACCTGCAAAAAAAAGACTGCCGGTTAAGGCAGTCTTTTTTTTTGATATAAGAATAGATTTATTCTTTATTTTTTAGCAGTATCCATCCTGAATATTTCGTTTCTGTACTGTTCTTATCGTTTTCGTTCCATGAGATCGTATACCAGTAAGTTCCTGTAGGGATCTTCTTGCCTGAAGCAGTTCCGTCCCATTTGTAATCTCTCATTTTGTTGGCTTCATAAAGCTTATTTCCATATCTGTCGTACACAATGAATACCAGATTTTTCTTATAAGACAGAGCAGAGTAGTCGATCTCGTCATTGATCTTATCTCCGTTCGGAGTAATCGCATTGATCAAATTCGGTACAGTCACAGTGATCTGGATAGGGTTACAGTTGAAAGAATCCTTTAAGAAGATCTTGTTGTCTCCTCTAGGAAGCCCACTGAACGAGTTTGCTGCCTGCCATGTGATTCCGTCTAATGAATACATGTAAGGAGGAGTTCCGCCTGAAGCATTCACGGTAATGGTATTATTACTGATTTCTACAGAAGAGATCACAGGTTGCGTAGAAGCAAAAACGGTTACCGTTTGAAGCGTAAAGCATTTTCCTGTTTTCAGTTTCACCCAGTATACTCCGATTCCTACATTGCTGATGGTTTGAGTAGTTGCTCCGGTGCTCCATTCGTATCCGTCAAATCCAGGTCCTGCATCCAGTGTTGTCTTAGCTTCAGCACAGATCGTTTTGTCTTTCAGTACTGCAGATTTTACAGGAGGAAGAACTTTTAATGTGATTTTTGCGATATCATAACACTGATTGGCATTGGTTACTCTTACATAAACTTCTGTGCTTATGGTAATATAAGCATCAGGATTACCGATAGGGTTGGTTTCTGCTTTCGCGTCGTTCAGTGTTTTATAGAATTTTTTGGTTTGTCCTGCTATTGCACCTACTTCAACTTTTGTAAGGTCAAACTTAGCCTGCAGGATGTCGTTTTCTATATAACATTCTTCAACCAGTGCATCTCTTAGTGTAACTACCGGATGGAATGATAATGTAATATTACCTACTGCTGTACATCCGAATGCGGAAATTACTTTTGCATAGACTATTTTCTGAGCAGAAATATAATCGGTAGGACTGGTGATCTCGTTGGTATCAGCGTTTAGATCAGCCAGTGTCGGATAGTATTTTTTGGTACCGCCGGTAAATACATCTGCCGTGGTAAGATCAAATTTCCCAGTTCCTTCGCTATTATTGTTACATGCAAAAATGGTAGCATTCTTAGCCGTGATGCTGGCATTTACAAATTTAAACTTCCCACTGATGAAACATTTATTGACCACATTATTAGGGTCATCGGGATCCAGATATCGGATTCTGTAGTAATAATCGGTTGTTGCATTTACCGTTGCAATTGTTAGAGGATTATCTCCTGTAACTACATCATTGGTATCATTATGATAAGTAACTTTAAAATTAGGACTGTTACCGTTAATAATTCCGGCAGTAAGCGAGTTAAAGTTAAATTGTGAAGGAAGTCCGCACACCATGATCGTTGTAGGATCGGTTGGAGCAGCTCCCGGAATTCCCGGTGGAATAAAAGGGTTAGGAGCAAGAGTTGGATTGTTAAATGCGGAGCTCAAGGTAGCGGTACCACCCCAGATCAGCTTAAACCCATCAGGAGAACTTTCAAAATTATCTACAACAAGATAATAGGTTTGTCCTGCCAGTACGTCCATGTAAGGGCTCCATTCTGCCTGATTTCCTGCAGTTCCGTTGGTATTAGGTGTTGCAGGCGGCGGCACGGTCAGGCTAAGACCTGTATTTCCGTTAGGTACACGGCCAGTATAGTTACATCTTATAGGAGTTACAAAAGTGTTGTTGGTATTTAGAGAAGTACATCCATTGGTCGTAGGGCCATATACTGCAAAATCGTAATCATCCGAATTAACGTTAGGGTCAATCGTAAATGACAGTGTGCCGGATGTTGCTATTGTAAAGGTATACCATACTGAATAGTTTTCATTTCTACCCAGACAACCGTTGGCAGATAAATTCTCTTGAGTAGTTCCATGTCCTGATGGTGTGTAGGAGATATCCGAGTTTCCACAGAGTGGAATAGCTGTAACGCAGTCGGACTGTGCATAAAACACCTGCGCTACAAATAGAATTAAAAGAAGTAATGTTTTTTTCATGTTTAAAATGATTTTAGTGAAACAAGATTTGAGAAAAATAAAGTTATCAGCATTTATGTGAAAAAAAACCGCCCCGTAGAGCGGTTTTCTGTTTTTTATAATGATTATTCTCTGTTTTTTACCATTACCCATCCTGAAAACTTGAATGGTGTATTCTTTTTGTCATTTTCATTCCATGTTACAGAATACCAGTAGGTTCCTGTAGGGATCTTTTTCCCGGCTACGGTTCCGTCCCACTTATATCCGTTGGACTTATCAGCCTGATGGATTTTCGTACCATATCTGTCAAAGATGCTCAGCACAAGGCTTTGTTTTCCAGATAATGCTGAATAATCAATGACATCGTTCACGCCATCTCCGTTTGGAGTGATCACATTGATAAGGTTCGGAACTAAAACGGTAATATCTATAGGCTCACAGTCATAAGCATCCTTTACATATACTTTGTGGTCACCTCTTGAAATATTGGTGAATACATTAGAGTCCTGCCAGTTGATATTATCCATAGAATATTTGTAGTCTGGAGTTCCTCCGATAACATTCACGGTGATTGTAGTGTTTGAAATATCAATGCTTGATATTACCGGCTGCTCGGAAGCATATACTTTTACTTTCTGTAGTGTGATACAGTTTCCGGTTTTTAATTTAACCCAGTAAGTTCCTACAGCTGCATTGTTAATAGCCTGTGTAGTAGCTCCTGTGCTCCATTCGTAACCGTTGAATCCGGGTCCTGCATCCAGTGTTGTTTTGTCCTCGATACAGATGATTTTATCTTTTAAAACGCTTGAGTAAACAGGTCCCATTACGGTCAGTGTTATTTTTGCGATATTATAACATCCCTGTGCGTTGAATACTTTCGCATACACTACTCCTGTAGGTGCTGTATAAGTAAGGAAGTTTAAAATTTCATTCGTTCCGTTTACGGCATCTGCTACAGACGGGTAATATTTTTTCGTTGCTGTTCCTACAGTTACTGGCGCATTGTTAAGGTTAAATACGCCCAGTGAATGGTTAGTTTCAATGAAACACTCTCTCAAAGAAGCATCAGTTACCGCTACCAGTGGATGGAATTTCAGAGTGATTTCAGCAGTTGCTGTACATCCGAATTCATTAGTGGCTTTTACAAAAATTTTTCCTTCAGCAGATACAAACTGGTATATAGAAGGACTTGTAATTTCATTAGTTCCAGCATTCAGGTCGAACATTGTGGGATAATACTTTAACGTATGGCTGGGTAAAGCTCCAATCGTAGCAGTCGTAAGATCATACATTGCTGTTCCGGAGTTATTATTACTGCAACTTGTAAGCGTAGCATTGTTTAAAGTAAAGCTTCCATCCCTGAATTTGAATTTACCTGTAATAAAACAGCCATTCATAGGATTTGTAGGATTCGTCGGATCCTGATATGCAATTCTGTAAAGGTAAGTGGCTGTAAAGTTTACTACCTCTGAAGTAACAGGGTTTGCTCCTGTAATAACATCATTGGTTGTTTTATGATAGCTTACCTTGAAGTTGGCACTGTTACCGTTAATAATTCCAGCGCTAAGTGCCGCAAAGTTGAAAGGTGTAGCCAGTGAACATACAGTAATTTCATTCGGGTTAGCAGGGTTTGCTGCAGGCTGTCCAGGTGTTACAAACGGAAACGGAGCTAAAGCCGGATCGTTGAATGCTGAACTTAAGCTTGCAGTACCGGTCCATGTCAGTGAGAATCCATCTGGTGAACTTCTGAAGTTGTCTACTACAAGATAATAGGTCTCGCCAGCCTGTACAACCATATGGGGGCTCCATTCTGCCTGGTTTCCTGCGCTACCATTGGTGTTAGGAGGTGGCGGAGGAGGTATCGTTAGAAGTAAGCCTGTGTTTCCCTGAGAGGCACCTGTACCATTGTAATTACATCTTAAAGGCGTAACGAAAACGTTAGCGTTGTTCAAAGAAGTACAACCGTTTGTGGTAGGGCCATAAACCGCAAAGTCATAATCGTCGGTGTCTATGTTAGGGTTAATAACAAACGCTAACGTTCCGGAAGTTGCTGCCGTAAATGAATACCATACTGAAAAGTGTTCGTTTTCAGTGTCATTCAAACATGAATTTACACCAATGCCCTCCAGTATATTTCCAGGCCCGGAAGGGGTATATGAGATATCTGAGTTTCCACAGACAGATATTGCACTAATACAATCTGACTGAGCATATAAGATGCGCGAGCAGATGATTAGAAAAACGAGTAATGCTTTTTTCATAAAGGGGGATTTAAAAAAGACAAATATAAAAAATTATTAAAGTTAATTTAAAGATTTTGTGATATATTTAATAGAATGAGCATATTATTGTTTAATAATTCATTTTTCTCAGCTTGGGATTGGTACTTGCTACTAAGAGCGCTACGAGTACGGTCATGCTTCCCCCAAAGACCACAGACTTCACTACCCCGAGTAACTTTGCCATCAACCCACTTTCGAACTGCCCCATTTCATTACTGGACATGATGAATATAGAATTTACACTCAGTACACGTCCTCTGATGTGATCCGGAGTCTTCAGTTGTACAATCGTTCCCCTGATGACCACCGATATTCCATCCAGCATCCCGCTCATGACAAGGAACATAAATGAAAGCCAGTAAAGCTTGGATAATCCGAAACCAATGATGCAGAGCCCGAATCCGGCCACAGCAACCAGAAGGATCTTTCCTTGATTTTTTCTTAACGGAACCATAGCTAACAGGGTGATGATGCACATAGAACCTATGTCGGAAGCTGCATTCAGAAGTCCGAAACCTTCCGCTCCGGCATCCAGAATGTCAGTCGCAAATACCGGGATCATGGCAACAGCCCCTCCGAAAAGAACGGCAAACATGTCCAGACATAAGGCACCTAAAATTTCTTTCGTCTTAAAAATATAGGAAATACCCTCACGCATACTTTCAACCACATTCACTTCCTCCTTCTTATATTCCGAATGTTGTTGTTTCAGCTGCCAGAAAAATAAGGAAGCGATAAATATCAATGAAATAATAACGATCAGTGTCCATTTTACGCCGAAAAACCCGATAAGAAGTCCGCCAGCCGCATGTCCGCATACCGAAGAAATAAGAAAGGTAGCCTGGTTCAGCGTAACCGCATTGGGAAGATTTTCTTTTTTTACAATTTTTGGAATCATTGAAGGAACAATAGGTCCGATAAAAGCCCGGGCAATCCCTGTGAAAAAGATGACACCATATATATAGTAAGTGATCTCATGCCCGTTGAAATGCATTTCTACATTGAAAAATGCCGGAATCAGGAGCAGGCCGATCAGGAAAATATAAGCATAATTACAGATCAGGAGCAGCCTCTTTTTTTCGTTCATGTCGATCACATGACCGGCATACAGGGCACAGCTTACCGCCGGAATGACTTCCGAGAGACCAATAAGTCCTATTGAAAACGGATCTTTCGTTAATTGATATACCCACCATCCTAATAAAGTAGCAAGCATTCTGAAGGCTAAAACAATAAAAAATCTTCCTGTAAGAAGATTCCTGAATTCAACATTTTGCAATGTTTTTAACGGGGTAAAGGAAATCATGCACAAAAATAGCCCTAAATATTTATTTAAGGCTGTTTATATGCTGTTTTTTTAAATGATAAATCAAATAGGTTCCGAAAGATAAAATCTATTTTAGTCTGCTCTCAATGAGCTGATAACGATCGCTGCTACACCCGCTGCTCCAATCACGGTAGCACCTGCTGTAACTCTTGCTTTGCTTCTGTCTTTCACCGCAGCAACATTAGCTTTTGGAATGATCACTTCTGTACTGTCCTTTTTACCGGCAGTTCCGATAAGGTTTTCAGCATCCGTGTTTCGGAACAGCATCTTCTGTTTTTTGGAACCATCTTTCATGGTAACAACATACACTTTTCCAGCTTGAAGATTAGAATAATTATTTTTTGAAATGTCCTCGCTGTACTTGGTCGTTGCGCAGGATGAAATCACAAATAAGGATGTTAGTAAAGATGATTTTAAAAGTACAGATGCTCTCATTATTATTTTTTATTTTTCCAAATTTATAATTTTTTTCGAATATATGTTTTTTGAATTGAAAAAATATCTCTAAAGTTTGTAAATTTCCAATAGATCTGCAATTTTTCTGTCATTGGCCAGTCTTGGTGTTTTATTCTGTCCGCCCAGTTTACCCTGAGACTTTGCATATTCATGGAACGCATTCTTTTTCAGCAGACTGATATGAAGCGGCTGAAGAATATTTCCGGTAATAAGATCATCATAGTAAGTATTTCTCTTCCGGAGCTCAGTGTTCAGCTCATTTCTGAATGATTCTAAATTTTCCGGTTCCTTTTCAAACTCAATCAGCCATTCGTGATAAGGAAGTCCCTCGGCCGGGTTAACCTGCGGGGCAAGATGAAATTCTGTGATCTGGGCAGGGTGTTTTTCCAAAGCCGCTTTCATAGCTTCCTCAACTTCAAATGCGATCACATGTTCCCCGAAGGCAGAGGTGAAATGTTTCGTTCTTCCGCTTACCAGAATTCTGTACGGATCCTTATCGATAAATCTTACCACATCACCTATGGAATACGCCCATAAACCTGAATTGGTAGTAAGGATCAAAGCATAATCCTTATGAAGTTCGACCTCTTTAATCGTTAATCTTCTGGCATTTGGTTTACCATATTCTTCCAAGGGAATAAATTCATAGAAAATCCCATGATTGGTTAAAAGAAGAAGTCCTTCTTTGGTATAGTCATCCTGAAATGCAAAAAAGCCTTCAGAGGCAGGAAAAGTCTGAATGATGTCCACTTTTCCGCCAAGCAGATCCTCCATTTTATCGCGGTAGGGTTCATAATTGACCCCTCCCGTCACCAGAAGCTGCAGGTTAGGGAAAAGCTGTTTGATCTTCTTACCGTGTTTTTCGGTAAGTTTTTCAAAATACATGATCAACCAGGGTGGGATTCCTGAGATCAGTGTCATGTTTTCGTGTTCCGTCTCTTGTATGATTTTATCTACTTTGGCTTCCCAGTCCTCCATGATATTCGTATTCCAGCTTGGAAGACGGTTTTTCTGAAGGTAGCTAGGAATGTGATGTGCAACGATTCCCGAAAGTCTTCCGGTTTTTATGCCGAAAACTTCTTCCATTTCGGGACTTCCCTGAAGAAAGATCATTTTTCCATTCACGAAATCGGCGTTGTCTTTCTGTGCAATATAATGGAACAGGGCACTCTGAGCACCGGCAATCTGAAACGGCATTCCTTCTTTTGAGATAGGTATGTATTTTGAGCCTGACGTCGTTCCCGAAGTTTTTGCAAAATATTCCGGAGTATCTGTCCAGAGGATGTTGGCCTGTCCTTTTTTTACCCTTTCGATATAAGGTTTAAGATCTTCATAGTCGGCAACAGGAACTTTCTCCTGAAATTCCCGGATGGAATGAATGTTCTCGAAATCATGCTCCCTTCCGAAAAGAGTTTTCTGAGCCGTCTTTACAAGAGACAGTAAAAGAGCTTCCTGATTTTTCTCTGAGTTTTTTTTGAATTCCCCGGTTTTCTGAACATGCTTTTTTGCCCAGACCAGTGCCGCGTTTTTCTTGAAGAAATTTAACATGCCTCAAATTTATAAATAAGTATAGAATATGAAATCATTTTCACACGATATAGCATAAAAAAACCGGTGAATGAGTTTCACCGGTTCTTCGAAATTTGATTATGAAAATAACAACTATATGTTAAAGTTTACTTGTTGGCTTTGTACCTCTTATCCGGAGTACCGTCCTTTTTAAGGTTTTTGTTTTCTTTATACCTCTTGTCCGGTGTTCCGTCTTTTTTCATTTTCACCGCAGGTTGAGCTGTTTTAGCTGTTGCTGCTGGCTGAGCTGTTTTGGCAGCCGGAGCTTTTACTGTTTTCGTAGCTTGATGAGGAGTTGCGGTAGTGGCTGGAGCCGTTTGCTGTGCAGTTGCAAATCCTAGTCCGAGTGCTAGTGACATTGCTGTTAATAATTTTTTCATGAGGGTGTATTGTTTATTTTTTCTTGAGTAAAGATATACAAAAAGCGGGCTGAAAAACTGCGATTCAGAACCTTAACTAAAGTTTATTACTGCTTAAAAAAAACTTAAAGCGGTCGTTTTGAAAATAAAATAAGCCTGCTTTCATGACGAAAACAGGCTTAATTATAAATATGAATGTTGATTTATCTTGTACAGTTAGCTGTCCATGTTTTACCGTCTTTGATATATAAGATTTTCAATTCATTATTGTCAATTCTTATATATGATGTAGCACTACCGCCTACCATCACCAGAGTATGATCACCAGACTGCTGAAATTCCACTCCGTTAAGATCCGGAATACCGTTCGAGAATCCGAAATTATACTTCGTACCACTGGCGATTTTTGTCACAAAAACACTTCCGTTATCAGTACTGTTGTTAGTTGATCCATCATTATAAGAGATGCTTCCCTTATAAGTTCCTGCGAAGAAATCATTGTTTACAGGATCATCATCACTGCTGCACGAGGCAAAAGATAGTGTTGCCACAAATACCAGCATAAATACGCCCAAGATTCTGATTGCTTTTTTCATAATATTATTTCTTTAAGAGTTTGATACGATGAAAAGGCCAAACACCATGCCACGCAACAAAACATGATTTTTTTTAACTCTTTATTAGAAAAATTTGTATAAAATTAAGATTTGGGTATGTTTTTAGGATTTTAGTTAAGTTTGAGAAATGATTTCAAATGACCCGAAGAAAAAATTATCCTTACCTTTGTGGAGCATAAACGGTTTCGGAACACTCCCGAAATCGCTTTTGTCGTTTTATACCATTACTATTTATGCAGCTAAAACCTATTCACGAAAAGTTTCTTCCCGATCTTCTTCAGAAAGAATTCGGAAAAGAAATTTTTACTCAGCTAGAAAACAGTCAGCATATTTCCGTGAAGGGAAGTGCAGGCTCGTCGGTTTCCATTTTTGTTGCCGAACTTTTTTTAACTCAGAAGAAAACCGTTCTTTATCTGGTAGATGACAAAGAAGATGCCCTGTATGCCAATACGGAAATGGAAGATCTGCTTGGAAAGGAAAAGGTTCTGTATTTTCCAGCTACCCATCTTGAACCTTATCAGGTGGAGAAGACGCAGAATGCCAATCTTGTGCTTAGAACAGAAGTTTTAAATAAGATCAACTCCGGAAAGTCTCCCAAAGTGATTGTAGCCTACGCAGGAGCATTGTCTGAAAAGGTATTAAAGAAAGAAGATTTTAAAGCGATCTCGCATCATATAAAAGTGGGAGACCAGCTGGATTTTGATTTTGTGGATGAATTGCTGAATCATTACAATTTCCAGCAGGCGGATTTCGTTTCCGAACCTGGAGAATTTTCTGTGAGGGGAGGAATCGTGGATGTATTCTCGTATTCCTATGAAAAGCCGTACCGTCTTACCTTCTTTGGAAATGAAGTGGAAAACATCAAGACCTTTGATATTGAGACCCAGTTGTCCATTGATAAGGTCAAAGATTTTCAGTTGGTTTCCAATATGAATTTTTCCGTGACGGGAACCAGAGTTTCTTTACTTCAGCTTTTACCTAAAGAAAGTTTTGTAGTATCCAGAAACGGAGCTGTAGGGATGCAGAAGATCAGAACATTTTACGAGAGATCACTCGAAAAATATGATACATTAAATAAAGATATCGCTCACAGAAGACCGCAGGAGCTTTTTATTTCAGATCAGGAATTTCTGTTTGATTTTAAAAAGTTTAAAACCATAGATTTCGCAGGCATTTCCATGGAAGGGCTTAAAGAAATCACTGAGATAAAAGTGGAACAGGTTCCACAGCCTTCTTTCCATAAAAATTTTGAACTCCTGATTGAAGATCTGGAAGAAAAGCAGAACGAAGGTTTTGATACCTGGATCTCTTTTTCCACTGAAAAGCAAAAAGAAAGACTGGAATCTATATTTGAAGAACTGGAAAATGAACTTCCTTTTAAAAGCTTCAGATCGGAACTGCATGAAGGTTTTGTAGATCATGTACACAAAATTCTGGTGTATACCGATCACCAGATTTTTGACCGTTATCAGAGATATAAAGCCAAAAATACCTTTGCAAAATCCGAGCAGCTTACCCTGAAAGATCTCATGTCCCTGAAAATTGGAGATTATATTGCTCACATCGATCATGGAATCGGGAAATTCATGGGATTGGTTAAGGTAAATAATGACGGGAAGATTCAGGAATGTTTTAAACTAACCTATAAAAATGGTGACTTATTATATGTAAGCATCCATTCACTTCATAAAATTTCAAAGTACAACGGTCCGGACGGAAAAGAGATTGTTCTGAGTAAGCTCGGTTCGCCAGCCTGGAAATCATTAAAACAGAAAACAAAAGCCAAAGTAAAACAGATTGCTTTTGACCTTATAAGACTGTACGCAGAAAGAAAAACGGCAAAAGGGTTTTCATATACTCCCGATTCTTACCTGCAGAATGAACTGGAAGCCAGCTTTATATATGAAGATACTCCGGATCAGGAAAAGGCAACTATTGACGTAAAAAGGGATATGGAAGCGGATACGGTGATGGACAGGCTTGTCTGCGGAGACGTTGGTTTCGGTAAGACCGAGGTGGCGATTCGTGCAGCATTTAAAGCAGCAACAGACGGAAAGCAGGTCGCAGTACTGGTTCCAACGACGATTCTGGCATTCCAGCATTTCAGAAGTTTCAAAGAAAGACTGAAAGATTTTCCGGTGAATGTGGCGTATGTCAACAGATTCAGAACAGCCAAGCAGAAAACAGAAGCTTTAGACGGGCTTAAAAACGGAAAAGTAGATATCATTATAGGAACCCATCAGTTGGTAAGCAGCTCTGTTAAGTTCAAAGACCTTGGCTTGCTGATCATTGATGAAGAGCATAAGTTCGGTGTATCCGTAAAAGATAAACTGAAAACACTTAAAAATAATGTAGATACGCTCACACTAACGGCGACGCCGATTCCTAGAACGCTTCAGTTTTCACTCATGGCGGCTAGAGACCTTTCGGTGATCAAAACTCCACCACCCAACAGACAGCCTGTGGATACGCAACTGATCGGGTTTAGCGAGGAAATTCTGAGAGATGCCGTTTCTTATGAGCTTCAGAGAGACGGACAGGTTTATTTTATCAATAACAGAGTGGAGAACCTTAAAGATATAGCAGGTCTGATCCAGAGGCTGGTTCCTGATGCAAGAGTGATCACGGGTCACGGGCAGATGGAAGGCAAGCAGCTGGAAAAGAACGTCCTTGATTTCATGGAAGGGAAGTACGACGTTCTTGTCGCGACTACTATTGTTGAAAGTGGAGTAGACGTTCCCAATGCCAATACCATCTTTATCAATGATGCCCAAAGATTCGGGATGGCAGATCTTCACCAGATGAGAGGAAGGGTAGGACGAAGCAACAGAAAAGCATTCTGCTACCTGATCACTCCTCCGTATGATATGATCACTTCCGATGCGAGAAAACGTCTTGAAGCCATCGAGCAGTTCTCTGATCTCGGAAGCGGGTTCCAGATTGCGATGAAGGATCTTGAGATCCGTGGTGCAGGGGATCTTCTGGGTGCGGAACAAAGTGGGTTTATCAATGAAATGGGCTTTGAGACGTATCAGAAACTGATGCAGGAAGCTCTTGAGGAATTAAAAGATGATGCAGACTTTGAAAACCTTTTCGACAATGAAGAGGACAGACAAAAACTGTTCAAATCTGTGAAAGATGTGAATATTGATACTGATCTTGAGCTGATGCTTCCTGATTTCTATATCTCGAATACTGAGGAAAGGCTTTTGCTGTATCAGAAAATTGCAGAAATTGATAATGAAAAGGATCTTTATCAATTCGAACTTGAACTGATTGACCGATTTGGGGCACTCCCGAAAGAGGCTGTCAATTTATTAAAAAGTGTTGCGCTGAAATGGCTGGCGGCAGAAATAGGATTTGAGAAGATCGTCATGAAGAACGGGGTCTTTTTAGGATATTTTCCGGCCAATCCTCAGGACAAATTTTATCAGACGGACAGATTCAGACATATTATCAGTTATTTAACACAAAATCCTGCAGAAGCCCAGCTGAAAGAAAAGATCGGGAAAGAAGGAAACCTGCTGATGATGAGAAAAGAAAAGGTGAAAAATGTAGATGAGGTGAATGTTCTTTTGAAGACGATTATCGGACATCAGTAAGCAAAGATTCTGGTTATGGGTTTGAGAGTCGGAACGTTTTAGATTTTTGGGTTTACGGAATTCAGAGTTGAGCTTTTGAGGTAGGAGAGATTAAGGATTTGATTGTTCTCTGGTAATCATCTTAATCTCAGTCTGAATCTTTGCCTCAGCCTAAAATCTCATGTCTAAAATCTATCCCAAAATTGACCCTTCCTATTTCTTCATCTTCATCTCAACTTTGATCTGAAATCCAAGGTTAATTAGAACAAACGTACTATATTTTTTTACCGTTCCTAAAAAAAGAGATCTGAAATTGAATTTTTCGGGTCTTTTTTTATGAAAAAAAGTTTGAATTAAAGGTCCAAAAAATGTGGTATCAAGCGTGTTTTACAGTGTTTTAAAATCACAGTATAATGATAAAAAATAAGGCTGTATCTACCGTTATTACGGGCTTTGGGGGATATGTGTCTTTTAAAAGATAAAAAAAAGCGCTTCTTTGTAGTAATAATTCTACTTTTTTGTACAATTAATTCTATAGCGTAATCGCTTTATTTCTACATGTTTATGATGGGATAAATGTTTTTTTATGAATTAAATTCATACCTTTGCAGCCCATATTATGAAAAAAATTATCTATTGTTGCACAACCGTATTTTTATCGCTTTGTGTCAACGCGCAGGTGGGAATTGGGACAACTTCTCCTAAATCTACTCTCGATGTCAACGGGAAAATCACCTTAAGAAAAGAACTTAGAGTAGGCGGCACTTCAGGTCAGGCAGGAAATGCAGGATTGAACGGCCAGGTTTTGGTTTCACAGGGAGAAGGTTTGCCTCCTGTCTGGAAATCATTGAATGTTTCCTTCATGGAGGAAGGTCAGTACAAATTGATTAATTCGTACTTGTCATCAGATCAAACGGGTATTACAGCACTTTCAAACGGTATCGCGGCAGATAATGTTTACAAAAACAATGTGGGCGATGACATCACGGATGTGTCAAAAGGGAAGTGGTCTAAAATAGCCGGGCTTGAAAATAATTTTATCATTAAAAACGGAAAGAACAGGCTTACTTACCAGTTTCAGACAGGTATAGAGATGAAAGCTCCGGCTTCTGATGTTTCCCAGTCTGTCACTTTCACCTGTGGTGTTTTCAGAAACGGAAAGCTGGTGGCGGTGCGTCCGGATAAGGTTGTTTCAAACAATAATACAGAGAAATCCGGTATTCAGGATTATATTTTTACATTAAACTATACCGAGCAGAATGTTCCTGTAGGAGCACAGAAGCTTGAGGTGGCGTGTAGAAAGATCAACTCCTCAAATTCAAACTCACAGTTTACCGTCGGACGTAATGTTTCCGATACCAATACGGTTTCCAATGCATTTACCCTTGAGTCTATCATGAAAATAGATGTGATTGAATACGTTACTTATAAAAGCAATTAATTGATGAAAAATATTATATCAATCCTGTTTCTTATAGCAGGACTGTCTCTTTCTGCCCAGGTGGGAGTCAACACCAGCTCGCCAAAATCCAAACTGGACGTCAATGGTGATGTCAATTTAAGAAATAAAATCGTTGTTCTGAATGCTCCGGACAATACTCTTTCTCAGGGGAATAATGACCAGATCCTTGTTTCTCAGGGTGAAGGCTATCCACCGATCTGGAAAAGTCTCCGTATTCCGGAATACGAACCCAATAAATTCTATCTGATATTCAATAACTCCTTTTCAGACAGAACAGGAGTGAAGTTTACCAGTTCAGAACAGTCTACCATCGCTGCCAAGAATACAGCTTTCACGAAAGGCGCTGATATTTCCAGTCTTCCTGGATTTAAGAAGATCGCGGGTCTTTCACAGCCTATCAGCGTATTCAGTACAGACAGCAAGACTTATTTTCAGTTTGAAACAGTAGTGCAGGCCAATCTTCCTTCCAATGGAACGACAGATATTTCTATAGATTACGCCTGTGGTATTTTTGTTGATGACAAACTGGTGAATCTCAGACAGAGAAACCTGAAAGCAAGTAGTGCAAGCAGTACCTTCATTACCCATAATCAGATCGGGGTTGTTGCTAATCTTTCCAAAGGGCAGCATACTGTAAGTGTTGCCTGCTCAAGGTTAGGATCTTACAGTACGACAAGTGATGTTGTATTGGCCATTGGAATCAATGCAGAAACCAACATTAACAGTTTTATCGCACAGTCTTCCCTAAAAGTGGATGTATACGAAATCCCTCAGGTATTTAACCCTATTATAAATTAATCCAGTCATGAAAAAAATTATTATCGTAAAATCTTTGTTATGGGCTGTTTTGGCTCATGCGCAGGTGGGAATTAATACCCCAAACCCTGTTAATATGCTGGATGTAAACGGGGATATCAATGTAAGAAAAGAGATCAGAACCGGAGGAACGAATCTGTTGAGAGGATCCGCAGGAGCGGCAGGAACAATCCTTCACAACAATTCTGAAATGAATACGAATGACTGGAAAAGTATAAAAATAGCAGACGGACAGGGAAGTATGTCTGTATTTTCATTGAATACGGTGGCGGATCAGACCGGTGCGGTATTTTCTTCTCCAAACGGGGTTACCACTCCTTATACAGAAGGGACGGCCATCACAAGTGCATGGACTGTTCTTCCCGGAACCAATGATACTTTTTCCATCACCAATGCTGTCAATAAAGTAGCTTTTACTTTCCAGACTACAGCACAGAAGACCGGAAATACAAATGCTTCATCAGGTTTTGCATGTGGTATTTTTGTAGATAATACCCTGAGAGCGGTGAGAACGGATGTATTGATCGGTTCTGAGGGCAGTTATAAGATCTTTAATCTGAATGCTACCCTGACCAATCTTACGCCCAAAAACAATTATGCTGTAAAGGTGGCCTGTACAAAGAGGAATCTGAATTCGGGGACGCTGGGAATTGGAACGGCGGTCAACACAGAATTTCTGAATAATGAAATGTCGCAGTCTGTTTTAACTACTTCAGTGCTTCAGCCTTATTAAACATAAAAATAAATACCTGAATCCGGAACAGAATGCAGCTCAGGAATTCTGACGTTGCAAAAGAGGAGTTATGAGGTAAGAAAGATCAGCTGCAATTGCCTTTTTCAAATTTTACAATCTGTAATCAATCGGGAAGTTAATTGTAACTTACGGCGTCGATTTTTCATCATCCTGGCTTTTCACTTTAATTTTGTTAATCCGGACTCAGATCATATAACCTAAAAACATCATGTTTTTAGGTTTTTTTTGAAAAAAGATATAGATTATTACGGATTTGTTGAATAAGTAAATGTTTTCATCGAAAAAATGAATTATATTTGTAAACTCACTAAAATATTTTTTCATGGGAAAAAACTATCTTTTTAAAGTTATTGCCGGAGTATTTTTCGGACTTCTGGTTTCATGTGACAACTCTTCTTCAGACCAATTCGAACCAAGTGCGAATAATGGAGGTAATAACGGGAATACAACACCGCCCCCTGCCAGAGTGCTGGAAAAGATCACTTCTAACGCTACCGTTCTGGAAGAATATACCATGAATGGGACTGTTTTTCAGAAAGGAATGCTAAAAGACGGAAGTACCAATAATTATTATACAGGTACTGCAACCTATATCAATAACAAGATCGGGAAAATAAAATTTATCGGAAGCCTTACCGGCAGTATGGTTTATGATTTCAGTGTAAGTGAAAACAGCAAAGGTAATGTCTATAGTGCTACATGTACTGCTACAGCTGCTGTGGCTTTGGATTCTTTTATAAGTGATTATACTTTTACTTACGATGCAGATGGTAAAAAACTTGTAAAAATCCTGGAAAAAAGAAAAGTAGCCGGAAATACAGCGTACAGCTTATTTACAGAAAGTACTTTTACCTATATAGGAGACAATATTTTCAAGGCAGACTGTGCGAAAGGAACGCTTACAGGAACAGGAGATCCCAATATGACTACAGCGAAGAGAACGGTGTACAGCTACCAGAACTATGATTCCAAGATCAATCCGTACTCTACACTTCCAAAATCATTCTTTACAGCATGGAGTCTTATTCGTCCTGAGAACTTCTACAGAATCTCTCCGAACAATCCTACATCGGTATTTGTAATGCCTCCGGCTCCCGCGCCTGGTGTAGATACTCCGATGACCTATCTGTATGATGCATTTAATTATCCTGTGTCTGATAAGAATCAGGTGCTTAAATATGTGTACAGAACTTTATAAACCGGATTTGATTATCGGTTTTATTTGAATATAAATAAAAACATAACTTTTATTCAGAAAAAAGTTATATTTGTCAAAAAATAAACAATCACCTGGAAATGAAACGACTTTTCTACTTTATTTTATTAATAGCAGGATTTTCTTCAATACATTCCTGCAAAGACATGTTAGACGAAGACGGGGATCCATTATTGGATTTGAATGATACTGGAGGATTAACCGGTCCAAGAGCATTATATAGAGAAATTACAAATAAAGATACATTAGCGGAATATCACTACAGTGGACTTTTGGTAACTAAAGTGATCACAGATAGTGCTTCCATTACGGATATCGCATACAGCGGAAACAAAGTAAGTCAGGTTACCTTCAATGGATTTTTGGATCTTGATGGTAATGGAAAACTGGATAAAGACAGTGTGTCTTACAGCCAGTTATTTACTTACGGGCCTAATGACAGACTGGAAACAGTTTCTGAGAACCGTTCTGTTTTCAGAAGACCTCCACCTGTACCACCTGCAACCAATCCGGGACCTCAGACACTTTTAAGAAAGACAAAGACCCTTTACAATATCAAGTATAATGCGTCTACTGCCAAGATGGATTCCATCATTATGAGAAACGGTCCTGATGTATCGGGAACACCTTTCGCTTACACTGATTATTCCAAAACAGGATATACCTACCTTGGAGACAATGTTTCTAAAGTGGTAAGACATTACGGACCTATTGCCGGAGGTACATTCGGAAGACCTATTAATAAGTATGCTTACGAGTTCTTTAATTATGATACGGAGATCAGTCCATTTACACTGCTTCCTTCAGTATATAAAATTTCAAGACTTTTATCAACGGAAATTAATGACAGAGAAAGTCATATCTTATCTCCGAACAACCCTAAAAAAGCATCTGTAACAGATCTTTTACCTCCGATACCTTCACCGGTTATCAGAACGACCAACTACAACTACGATCCTCAGACATATATGACGAGAGGATTTGGTGTAAACTACATTTATAAGCCTTTCTAAAAAGAATCTTTATAATATACAGGCCCAATCTTCACAAGATTGGGCTTTTTTATTTTTTATCTCTTAATTTTGCAAAAAATTTCTCAATGAAATATTTAATAGTCGGTCTAGGAAACAAAGGCCCGGAATATGAAAACACACGCCACAATATAGGGTTCAAAGTAGCAGAGAAAATAGCGGAAACGCTGGAAGCTCCATTTAATACGACAAATTTCGGATGGATGGCAGAAGGAAAGTACAAAGGAAGAAAGGTATTGATTCTGAAGCCGGATACGTACATGAATCTTTCCGGAAATGCTGTAAAATTCTGGATGCAGAAAGAGAATATTCCTTTGGAAAACGTACTGATCATTACCGATGATCTTGTGCTTCCGTTCGGTACCCTGAGAATGAAAATGAAAGGTTCCGATGCGGGGCACAACGGACTGAAAAGCATCAATGAAATGCTGCAGACTCAGAATTACGCAAGACTCCGTTTCGGAATCTCTGCAGATTTTTCAGAAGGACGTCAGGCAGATTATGTGCTGGGAACATGGAACGAAGAAGAAAATGAAAAGCTGGGCGAAAGAATTGAGAAGTTCTCTAAAGCCAGTCTGTCCTTTATTTTTGCAGGAATCGGGAATACCATGTCTGCTTTTAACGGAAAGTAATTAACCTGAGCTCGGGTTAAGAAGTAAGGATTAAAAGGCTGGAGGATGGAAGTACTGTTGGGTACTAAATATTAAACAGTTACCTTTAATTTTGTTGAAGCAGTTTTAAATAATTAATAAAACCAGGCTGCAATTCTTTCTGTGGGCCTCTATAACTTATATCTTAGGGCTTCAGACCTTATTAATAAAAACAGAAAGGTCTTATCCCGAACTCAGGTTGATGTATAATTGTTTTGGGTGGAATGATAATATATTATGGATTTCCGTGAAGTAATTCACATTTTTTCCTTCATTTATCACTCCGGCATGAGAAAAAAGAAGCAATAATTCCAAGTAGGAAAACGAATTTTAATAGACGTTCCATCATTTTATTGTTTTTAACCTGCTGCTTTTCTATCAGAACCCATAGCTGATGCCGGCGGTAACAATACCCTTGTTTCCATATCCTACTTCAGCAAATCCTGCCAGTTTTTTGCCGACTCTTAATCCCGCAGGACTTACCTGATAGGCAAAGCCAACTTTGCTGTCTTTGGCAGTCTGGCCGTTTTTACGCTCTGTTGACGAAGTAAGATTAACACCTGCCGCTGCCGAGCCATAAAAATTCA
>NZ_JAHXYH010000050.1 GCF_019970065.1 Chryseobacterium sp. OSA05B
ACCCGCAAGAGTCTGAGAAAATCATTGATACCGCTGCTGGGAGTTGCGGTTTCCCTGTACATGCGATATTTCATGTTTGGAACAAGATCATGCAGGACGAAGGTCTCGATCGTAGCCACTTGTTTACTGTTGAACGAAAGCCAGCACGATGCGAGGACTATGTAGAGAATAACGTCTTCGCAATTGATTTTGATGAAAAGGTTGCTCGCGTAGGACGAACGCTGAACTTGATCGCCGGTGATGGGCAAACCAATGTTCTTCACCTGAATACCCTTGACTACGAACGGTGGGGCGAAACGACCGGTGAAGAAGGGTGGCAGGACACCTATGGGCCGGGGTGGCGCAAACTGCGCAAACTTCGTGAAGATCGGGCCAGTGATGGTGCCTTCAAATTTGACGTTGTTATGGCAAATCCGCCTTTCGCTGGCGACATCAAAGAATCACGAGTGTTGGCGAAGTACGAATTGGGCAAGACAGCTGCAGGAAAACAAGCAAAGAAGGTCGGTCGCGACATTCTTTTCATCGAAAGAAACTTGAATTTCCTGAAGCCCGGTGGACGG
>NZ_JAHXYH010000051.1 GCF_019970065.1 Chryseobacterium sp. OSA05B
GTGTAACCGTTCGATGCAGAATTCACTGGGGATGCGAAATAGGAAGAAAAATATGGTGAAAAATTCGAGTTAACTGCATCATTGTTGTTCTAGATTCATCTTGATCTGGTGGCAGTTCCCGTGAGATGCGGGTTCAGATCTCGCCAGACTACTCTGAAAACCCTTCAGAAAGCACTGAACTGAACAAATTTTTTGTTCAGTTGTCGCTGCCTGTGGAATCAGCGTGACTTTTCGTTGGGGGTGTCGATCCGCGAGCAGAAAACCGCACTGAACAAATTTTTTGATCAGATTCCCGGCACGAACCTTGGGCATAGGCCATCAAGCCCCTTGCCCTAACTGGCAAGTCCCTCCATTTCCTTGAACCCTCCGTTTCCATCGACAAGGCTGGAAGCACGAAAGCGAAAGGAGTACACCTTGAAGAAAATCCTCATGGTCCTTACCAGCGTTTCTGAACTCGGCGACACTGGAGAGCCAACCGGCTACAACGTCGCCGAAGCAGCCCATCCGTGGAAAGTCTTCCGCGACTCAGGGCATTTCGTGGATTTCGCCTCTATCAAGGG
>NZ_JAHXYH010000052.1 GCF_019970065.1 Chryseobacterium sp. OSA05B
GTACTCACCAGCAGGCAGCTCATCAAAGATGTAACGGCCATTCTCATCGGTGGTAGTGGTAGCAACTTCCTTGCCCTCGCCATCGAGCAAAGTCACCTTCACACCAGCAAGAACCTCGGCATCACCCTGGACACCATTCTTATCCGCATCAACCCACACGTAGTCACCCACGGCATAGGTCTTCGGAGCAGGCGCATCGCCCGGAGTGTTGTAGAAGCTCGCGGCCTCGGACGTACCCTCGGTGGAAACTTCTACGGCAAGGAGCTCTTCCGACAGTACGTAGCCAGCCGGTGCGGTAATTTCCTTGATGGTGTAACTACCCGGCTTCGGGACCATCACATTCTTGATGACATCGCCATCGACAACACGCAATGCTCCATTGTCAACGAAAATATTGTCGACAATTACTATGCCCTCTGAGTCGAGGACCTGGAAGCGTGCGTTCTTGTCCGATATGACCTTAGTCGCATCCTTGGAGTCGAGCTTGGAGATCGAAAGCGGGTACCCGTCGGTCGGCGTAATGCTTGCCTTGGTGCTCCCGATAACGTTGTCGATTGC
>NZ_JAHXYH010000053.1 GCF_019970065.1 Chryseobacterium sp. OSA05B
GGCCATCGACGCTCCGGACGAGCTGAACGTCAACGCCCCGCGCATCATCTCGGTGAAGATCCCGGTTGACAAGATCGGCGAGGTCATCGGCCCTAAGGGCAAGATGATCAACCAGATCCAGGAAGACACCGGAGCAGACATCTCGATCGAGGATGACGGCACCGTGCTGATCGGCGCAACCAACGGCGAATCCGCCGAGGCTGCCCGTTCGGCCATCAACGCCATCGCCAACCCTCAGGTTCCTGAGGTCGGCGAGCGTTACCTGGGCACCGTCGTGAAGCTGACCACCTTCGGAGCGTTCGTTTCGCTGACCCCGGGCAAGGACGGCCTGCTGCACATCTCCGAGCTGCGCAAGATCAACGACGGCAAGCGTGTCGAGGACGTCGAAGACGTTGTCGGCGTGGGCCAGAAGATCCAGGTCGAGATCACCAAGATCGATGACCGCGGCAAGCTGTCGCTGGCACCGGTCGTCGAGGACGAAGCCGAGGCCGTAGCCGCCGAGTAATCTCGCTGGCTGACGTCTGACGGGCCCCGTTCCACCCTGTGGTGGAA
>NZ_JAHXYH010000054.1 GCF_019970065.1 Chryseobacterium sp. OSA05B
TGTTGATCCAGGTGATCAGGATGCCGGCCAAGACGCCGACCAGCGCCCAGGTCAGGTGGACCTCGAAGCCGGCGATGGTCCACAGCGGGATCTTGCTCATGCCGGGGAAGATGTACTCAACGGTACGCGGGAAGGCCACGGCCTCGAAGGCCACGATCGTGACATAACCGCCGGTGATCGCCCAGGATCCGATGAATGAGGGACGCGGGCCGAGTGCGCGCAGAATGAAGTTGTGCTCGCCGCCGGCCTTGGGCATGGAAGCGGTCAACTCGGCGTAGGTCAGCCCGACCACGGCCATGATGCCGCCGCCGACCAGAACCGCGACGATGGTTCCCATGGTTCCGGCACTCGACAGCCAGCCGCCGGTGAGGACGACCCAGCCGAACCCGATCATGGCGCCGAAGCCAAGGGCCAGGGCATCCCAGTTGCCCAGGGTCTTGGCCAGGGATACCTGCCCTGGATCCTTATTAGTACGTGTTGTGGACAACATCGGCCCTTTCACTTAAGCATGTTGTGGCGTTGGAACACCGCCAAGAATCATCCCGTGAC
>NZ_JAHXYH010000055.1 GCF_019970065.1 Chryseobacterium sp. OSA05B
GGAATACTCCGCGGGCGACCGACTGGCCGAAGATCGGATGAATGTGCGCATCGACGAGACCTGGGGTGATGGTTGCCGTCCCGTGATCGATCAACTTGGTGTCCGGTCCCGACCACTCAGTTGCCTCGGAGCGGGAGCCGAGGTGCGTCACTACTCCCGCAGTGATGCCCATGGCGGTGTACTGCTTTTCGCCGTCCAGGCTGTGAATGGTGTCCGCGAAGATCACGGTTTGGGGCGTCTGCGTCAACTCGACTCCTAAATGAATGGTATTAATTATCGTTGAGTCTAACCACTGGGTCCTTTGCTGTCCATGATTGGATAGGAAATAACCAAGGGAGTTAGTGCATGTCTTCTACGCCGCATCGTGTTGCCGGACGCCCGGCCAAGCCGATCCTCACTCAGCAACGCATCGTCGAGGCCGCCTTCTCGCTGCTCGATGAGGGTGGGGCCGAAGACTTCTCAATGGGTAAGCTCGCCCGTTCACTGGGCGTGCGAACACCGGCGCTTTATAACCACGTGGACAACCGCCAGCACCTGATCAACCT
>NZ_JAHXYH010000056.1 GCF_019970065.1 Chryseobacterium sp. OSA05B
GAAATTCTGAAATTCACATGCAGTGTGGCATATCCCCTGCTTGCAAAAAGCTGGTCTTCAGGATTGAACCCCCATTCATCTCTAACGCCCTGAGGTCCACCATGAGGATTAACAATTAACGGAACTTTCTTCCCATCAACCGCATCCTTAGGCATGGTGATATATCCACGGATGGTAAGGCCATCTCTGCTCTTGAATTCGATAGGCTTCATTTCTGCCATATCTTCTTCTTTCAGCTGAGGCATCAGATTATACAGAAGTTTTATCTGCTTGGATTTTGTATTATATTCATAATAAGTCCCATAAAGTCTGTCACTTCCAACGACTACTAATAACTTATTTTCATTTTCATCAGAAGACACCACTGAAAATTCCTTGTCTTTGAATTCAGCTTTTAATTGATCGTGAACTTCTTTATAAAACTTACTTACCGGAATTGTCTCACTTTTAACTCCCGTATAACTTATATAATCCAATTCATAATTCCTGTTTTTGCGGGCTGTACTTATTGAACTTACATCATATACAGGATT
>NZ_JAHXYH010000057.1 GCF_019970065.1 Chryseobacterium sp. OSA05B
CTGCGGTGAAGGCCGCCTTGGCACGTTCCTTGGCCTGCTGCGAGTCCACCGCGGCGCCAGGGTCCGCCGGAACCGGTTCAATCTGCGGCTGCGGGGACACGGCCTGGGGGTCCTGCGCGGCGGGCTTCGCGCCGCGGCGCTTGGCTTCCTTCTGCTGGGCTTCCTGCAGGGCTCGCGCCTCGCGGCGGGTCAGGGGTTTGGCTTCACCGGATGCCACTGAGGGCACCGCCGAAGCCGTGCCCTCAGTGTGATCTGTCGAACCCGGCATTAGACTTCCAGCAGCTCGGCTTCTTTGTTCTTCAGGATCTCGTCGACCGCGTCAACGTGCTTCTTGGTCAGGGCGTCCAGGTCCTTCTCCGCGCGGTTGCCCTCGTCCTCGCCGATCTCGCCGTCCTTGACGAACTTGTCGATGGCGTCCTTGGCCTTGCGGCGGTGGCTGCGCAGCGAGACCTTGGCGTCCTCGCCCTTGGAACGTGCCAGCTTGACGTATTCCTTGCGGCGTTCCTCGGTCAGCACCGGCAGGGTCACGCGG
>NZ_JAHXYH010000058.1 GCF_019970065.1 Chryseobacterium sp. OSA05B
GTCTTGAAGTACGCGCGGCGAAGGACCCGGCGGACCCGGCGGGGATGCTGCGCATCCAGGGATGCCGTGAGGAGTTGTGCCAGGCTCCGGTGGACTCCTTGGAGCGCTTTGTGCAAACCCTGTACAAGCACTGAAACACCGGTTCTGCCATGCCAGATGAAGGGATCGGGCCGGCGGACACGGTAGATTTGGAATCTAGGGTTTTTAATTTTCAAGGAAAGGCAGGGCGCGGTGCAGCTTCCCAACCTCGCGTACCGTTTCTACGAACGGCGCCTGGCGAAGTCGCTTCCTGCCGACAAGCTGCCGCACCACATCGGCGTCATGGTGGACGGCAACCGCCGCTGGGCCAAGTTGGCCGGAACGCCGACGGTTGCAGGCCACCAAGCCGGCGCGGACAAGATCCTGGAGTTCCTGGACTGGTGCGAAGAGCTGAACATCAAGGTCGTCACCCTCTACATGCTCTCCACCGACAACCTCAACCGCGAGCCGGGTGAACTGCGTGATCTGCTCGAGGTCATCGGAAC
>NZ_JAHXYH010000059.1 GCF_019970065.1 Chryseobacterium sp. OSA05B
GGGGTATGGCGAACAACACCCCATGATGCGTCGGTCAGTTCCATGCGGACCAGGACGTAGCCCGGGATACGCACGCGGCGTACGATCTTGCGCTGGGTGTTCTTGACCTCGACAACCTCTTCCATCGGGACCTGGATTTCGTAGATGAAATCTTCCATGTCCTGGGTCTGGATACGGGTTTCGAGATTGACCTTGACGCGGTTTTCGTAACCTGCGTAGGTGTGGATTACGAACCAGTCGCCCGGAAGGCGGCGCAGCTTGGCGCGGAATTCTTCCTTGAGCTTGGCCACCTTGTCGGCAGCGTCCTCTTCAACTGGAGCTTCTTCCTCGGCGTCTGCATCATCGGCATCCACGTCCGCAACGAAAGCCTCGAAGGATTCGTCAACCGCTACGGTTGCCTCTTCGGTTTCGTCGATGGCAGCTTCTTCAGCTGCCTCCACCTGATCGCCGGCGGCTTCAACGAACTCGTTTTCGACCTCGTCATTAATCTGCGGTTCGAGTTCCTTGTCGGACACTGCGGATC
>NZ_JAHXYH010000005.1 GCF_019970065.1 Chryseobacterium sp. OSA05B
CAAAGATACAAACTTTTTTAACTCTCGCAACTTTTATTTCTAAAAATTTTAAGAAGCTTTTCGTCTCCATCCTAAAGCTCATTTAAATCATTATGCTTATCTAAAAGCTCTTCTGTGCTACCGAAACTCTCTCGTTTTTCAGTGGGGCAAAGATAACAACTTATTCAAACGCAAAACAAATTTATTTAACATAAAGTTTACACTCCATTCATATTGGGGATAAGTATCATTATAAGATTTTAATTTACAATATATTACACCAAAAATACAGTTATCCACAATGAGGGGTTATGGTTAATAGGAGTTAAAAGTTCAATAAAAAGATGAAGGAAAAGGCCTAGAGTCTAGATTTTAGCTAAAGCCTTTCTATTTTGCTTCTGTTGTAAGCGGACCAAAGCCTACTTCTATTGAAGATGTTTACTACAGAGAAGAAAAAATACATATGAACTTATGATACCATATAAATAATAGTGCCTGGCTTAAAAAAAACGCTTGACTAATACCTTATATATATAGTATCCTATTAAACACCCTACGGTATCTGCTACGATATCTAAAGATTCCATAGATCTGCCCAATCCCATTTCATCCTGAAGGATCTCAGTAAGGAATGCATATATAAGGATGATCTGAAAGAAGTATGAAAATTTGATTTTGGGAAAGGCTGCAACGAAGGAGAACCCTAACATTGCAAATATGCTCACATGCAAAACCTTGTCTATGCCGCTGAACATAAACCAGTATTCCTGGTTCTCTTCACCTGGCTTAAGGAGCATATAAGTAAGAAATGCCCAATAAATGGGCAAAATCTTACTAAATATTTTTGAAATCTTATCCAATGATTGCCTGGTATTCTTCTGCAGTAAGCAGTTCTGAATGATCTGCACCATCAGCAAGTTCTAATTTAATGATCCAACCGTTTCCATAAGGGTCTGTATTTAACAGCTCAGGCTGATCTTCCAATTCTGAATTAAATTCAATAACTTTTCCTGCAATAGGTAAGAATAAATCTGAAACCGTTTTCACCGCTTCTACACTTCCGAAAACCGCTCCACCTTCAAGATCATCATCTACAGTATCCACATCTACGTATACGATATCGCCAAGTTCTCCTTGTGCGAAGTCTGTAATACCAATTGTAGCTACATTACCTTCAATCTTGATCCATTCGTGATCTTTCGTGTACTTTAATTCTGATGGTGTATTCATTTTAATTTTTATTTTGTACAAATGTATTCAAAATAATAGTAGCTTCAAATATCGGATATAAAAAATGTCCTTCAAAATTGAAGGACATTTAAGGTTTGTTGATTTTATTTTAGAAACCACCGCCTGAGTCACCAAATGTGAACGTCGCAGACAGACCGGCTCTGATGGTAGACAGCGGGAATGCCGTCGATATTTTATACTTGGAAGTCATCTGCTCGTAGAAGACTCTTAAGTTCAGATTCTCCGAAACATTGTAGTCTGCAGAAATCTTGATATTCATCAGCTTCTGGCCTCCTGTGATCTGTGAATCATCCAACAGGATATTCATAATAGAGGTTTTGCTGTCTCTTAACGAGATATCTCCTCTGATATTAAGATCACTTCCTTTTCCTCTGGATCCTCTCGTATTAGCCATTCCTAATCTGAAGTTCTTCACAATGTATCCTAACCTCACTACATACTCACTATTGGAATCTTCCGTAAGGGTGTGATTGACCAATCCCAGAATCATCATTCTGTTTCTGTTGTACTGAAGTCCGAACTGCATATTGTTTCTCATGGTAACATCGATTCCGATAAGTGGTGAGAAAGATTCTACATAACCCACCTGAGAGAATGTAAACGGATTGATGTAATCATTATTAACATCGAATGCATTTCCACCTGAAATCCTGTTAAAATAATCAATACTTGACTGGATTCCTGTGGCTGTATACGTTGCAGTATATCCATGCAGTAAATCAAATTTAGAGAACTGGCCGTTAATAATCGGAACATTTCTTAAACCTGAGTAGGTCACCTTCCAGTTTGGAATCGGGATTCCGGCTTTCTTGGCATTTCCGATCTGTTTGACAGATTTTCCTTCCATTGCCGCTCTGAATGCAGGAATCAGTACATAAGCATTGGCAATACTGTAATGCTCTGCAAAACCGTCAGGGTTCAATACTTCCCCTAAGCCCAGCTGTTGTGACAATATTCTTGCATTCTCCCTGATCGCCTGGTAAACAACCTGTGTTTCTTTGAATGAGGTTTTAAGAAGCACCACAGAGTTGGAGTACGTTATCTGATCATTTGCGAATGCATAATCATGATTGACTGTTCCAAGGTTATTCCGGTTGTTAAATCCAGATTGGGAGAAGTTCCTGTTATAGTTATGAAGTGCGCTCAGATCAATCCTGAAATCATTCATCGGAACGATCTGTAGATTGGCCCTTAATTCCCGGGTCGACATCTTGATATAAGGATCCGTCATATATGGGGAATCACTTACCCATCCGTTTTCCAGCACGGTTCTTCTGATATCCGCCTGAGACCCGAAAAGGAATCCGATGGTAGGACCTCCCAATGTCTGGCCGTAACCATACATATTCGGTGCAGAAAGTAAACCAGGAAGCACTGTTCCGTTATTTTCGGTATAGCTAAAATCCAACTGCTTGAATGAGGTCAGTACAAAAGCTGCGCTCTGAAGTATCGTCAGCTTATTTTTAAATTTATAGCTTTTAAATCTGTACCTTTTCTTTTCCCACTGTTGGGTGTATGCGTTATTAAGGGAATCGATTTCCTGCTTACGTTTCTGCAGTTTTCCGGAAATATTCTTGAAATATTTAAACTGTCCAAAGAACTTAGGAATATCTGCTGTAGCCGTAGCCTGGATCATGTTTGTATTCTGTCCTACTGAACCTAAGCTTCCTTCAGGGCTTGAAAGCAGTGCTGTAGATCTGGCATTCCAGTTATAGGTAAGTCCGTAGCTTACTTCTGCATCAATAAAGTCTAGATACGGAAGGTACTGGAACGGCAGTTTGTAACTCAACTGTGCTCTGTGATTGTACAATACCGGCCTACCCGCTCTGAAGATATTTCCAAAGATGGATTTACCGTCCATTCCATTCACATCAATATTATCGTTCAATGTTCTTGTCGCAGAATTGATCTCCAGTTTTAATGATTTTGTGAAATTGAATCCTAAACCATACTGCCATCCGAAGAAGAAGTTTCTGTTCTTGATCGCCGCGAAACTGTCGCCCATATTTCCACTTAAGATCGCTTCTACATTTCTAAATTCAAGTTCGTTGTAATTTCTGTCTATTTCCGTTCTGAAAGATAATCTTGTAGGAATCGGATTGAAATTGAATTCTTTAACCCATCTCAGATATTTTGTAGATTTTGCCGTATCACTGATCATTTTGTTGAAAGGCTTAATCACCCACGGCTTAAAGGTATAATTGTAATCCACATACCCTCTCAGATACTGTCTGTAATTTTTAGAAGTATAAATATCTCTGAAATAGTCATCGTTATAAACCGCAGTTACGGAAACGTTTTCAATATCATAGAATTTAGGTTTTTTATTTGGATTTACTCTTTCCTTGTGCATATTCACAACGCCGATACTTCTTTGCTGTGTGTATGTTCTTGCTACTTTTTTCAGTTGTTCTTTATTCGCTGCCTTACTGAATTCCACATCGGTATCAAGAGGATTGTATTTCGGATCTTCAATTGTTTGCGCGTAAGAATAGTTTAATGGAATTTTCATTCCGCTTTTTTCAGGAAGGAATTTATCTACGTTCACCGCGGTATTGATACTGAACGCTGATTGTGTAGACTGATTTCTTTCTGCCGGTTTTGAATCTATATTACCGAAACCTACAGAAGTATAAGATGCACTTGTATTAACGGTTGCAAAATCCCCAAGGTTAAAGTTCAAGCTTGCATTCCCTGCATATCCGCCATCGTTTTCAATTTCAGAAAGACGGATTTCGTTTACCCAGAGAATCCTTGTGATATTGTTAAATCGGCTGGTATTTCTTACCCCGATCATAATCGTTGTAACATTTCCAAGACTTGGACGTCCTTTGATATAGATCTTCTTAAAGTCATCTCCAAATACCGGATCGTGAATCCTGTCCACGATATTTGATGTAGCCTTGTCTCTTCGAATCTTTGCGTCTACAAAATTTTGAATTTCAAGGTCAACATTATTTTCAATAGGCCAAATCTCAAAAGGAGTAGTGGCTGTTCTCGGAGTAAGCATTACTGAAGACTCGTACTCGTAGTAGTTATCTGTAGCATCACTTCCGAAACGGATGAAGAATTTGGATTCCGGATCCAGGCCTTGAGTTCTTTCAGTTGGATCCTGAGCGTGTACAAAAAGTTTAAGCTTTTTATATCTTCTCATATCCAGTGTTGTATTCTTGAATACTCCTCTGGCTTCTCCGGCAAGACCTTCCACTTTCATGTAAAGAGATGCCTCATTCTGTCTCTGTGCTCCTGCATTCCCGCTTAGCACCTGTCTGTCGATTCCCGGAGGAAGTACATATGGTGGCTGGTTCAATGCATTTTCTTCAATATTTACACTTCCTACTTCGAAGTTATTATTTTGTGCTATTCCCACACCTTCCTGTTGTGAACTCACCGTTGGGCTGGCAATCTGGTTTGGATATCTTCTCCAGTCAGATCTTACAAGGTCCATTGTCCCGAATCTTAAAGTAGACGTCTGCTCAAATCCTGCAAGCATTAATCTTGCAAATCTTACGTTGTTCAGTACCGATTGATTTCTTTCTCCTTCCGCTTCAGGCTCTGCATATTTTGAAACCGGAATTCTGAATAAGTACCATTTTACATCTGACGTCTGTCCGTTCTGGAAAGTGGCTTTTACCGTTTTTACATCTACGATATTGTTACTACCCAATGAAAGGCTCGGCTTGTCCAGTTTTACAATATATTCATTGTAGCTTTCTGTCTGGTCAAGGTTGTAATCTTTATTGATATCTTCTGCATCCGGAGTCTGTGAAGCTACTTCCAGAGAGTTGGCCTGAGAATTTCCTTCCGGATTTCTGAAGTATTTGTATCTCTGAACAAGAGATGCCGCCTGTCCGCCTGTAAATTTACTAGACATAAAAAATACGAAATCATCTACCGCGGGGTCAGCCAGATTGGTCACCGGGTTTACGAATGTATTTCCAAATTTCATGGCTTCCTGATCAGAGCTTAATCCATCGTATCCTAAATCCTGAGATCTTCTGTCGTCTCCTTCGCTGGAGAATGCATAAAGGATAGGTGGCTGTTTCGGCTGCACTCCCCAGTTGGAAGTGGTTGTAGTAGAAGGGGCTCCCGGAGTAGGAAGACCATTTTCATACTGCATTTTACCATCTTTCAGAATATCTTCTGAAACGTTTCCTAATTGAAGTAAAAGTCTTGCTTTGTCTCCTAAAGTGTTTCCGTCGGCATACGGATCCATCATCCAAAATTCCACATATTCAATGTTTGAATTCACGAAGTTGGAAACACTGATTGGCCTCATGATCCCCGCCCATCTTGAAGCTGCTGTTTCAGAGCCCGGATTCACGTTGTAAGGACCTTTTTCATTAGGATAGTAAGAAATATCTAAAGTATTGGTGAAGGTCTGTTCGCCCGCAACAAAATCTCTGTTATTGTAAATCTCGGAATACTGAACTCTTCTGGACGCGTGATTGGAAACGGACTGTGCAGTAATTCCCGCAGGAGCTCTCCCTCCTACACCCCAGAATCTCGGGTCAATATTATACCATGAAAGAAGTCCTCTTCCATAGCCGCTTGTCAAAACATCATTACCCGGTGCTCCGTTGAATGGTGCTAATGTATTTTTCTCCGGCCTTGACGCAAGACTCCATGCAGCAGGTTCTTTTAGTGATATTTTAGAAGTCGTTTGTTCAAAGTCATCTACATAAGACTGATCATTGGTCCCTTTATTCAATCCCGGAAGCAAATAAGCCGCTTCCATTTTAAAGTTAAGGTTGGATGGAGCCTCGGTATTGACCAACGGAATTTTATCGGTCAGTCTGGTCAGGAAAGGCATCTGATTGTTGTACATCATATTCACCCCTGCCATGGTGTTATTAACAGCCTCCTGCCCATAGTTTACTTTCTGGGTAAGCGGAGATTCAGAATAATTGACAACCGTTCCACCTATGATAAAGTTCTCATTGAATCTTCTTTCAAGGTTTAACCCTAAGAATCTTTTTCGTTGTGTGTTGAATGTAAGCTGGTTTTCCAGTGAGATATTGATCGCCTGTCCGGACTGTTTAACGTTCTCATTGATCACAGTTACCGTTCCAAGCATATAGTCTACGGTATAGTCTACGCCTTCCGTCAGCTGAACCCCGTTAGCAGAAACTTTTACAGATCCCTGCGGAACGTTTACCGCTCCAAGAGAAATTCCCTGTCCCTGTGTTCCTTTGTAACGTCCTTCTATGGTATAACGCTGAGCAAGATTACTGGAAGTCGCTACCTGCTTCTGTTGTTTATAAAGATCGGTGAAGACAAACTGTGGATCGTTACCCACCTGGCTGGCCATAAAACTACCGAAAGGCTGTACTTTGGTGAAGATAATCCTTCCTGTTTCCGGCCGTATGGTGATCCCGTTGACAAAGTCAAAAATCCCGTCTCCCAATATACCGCTGCTGGCCTGGATATCACCGTTCATATTCAGACGGTCCCAGTTGAATAACTTCAGTAAATTCTTATCCTGAACAGGCGTCCCCGGAAGATAGTTTACCTTACCTCCTGTCTTCTGATCTCTGTAGAAAACATTCAGGATAAACCCGTCCTGCGCTACCTGTCCAGCATCCAGAGAATAGATGTTTTTCATCATCAGGTCCCACATCGGAGATTCCGTATTCACTTTGTTGTTTACTCTTAGAACCTTGGTTACCAATACAGGGCTTTCTTCGGAGAATTCCCCTACTTTGTATACTTTATTGGTTCCGTCTGTAAAAGAGTAAGAAACGGCTAAAAGCTGATTTTCGTTCAGCTTCTGGTTTAATGAAACATATCCTAACTGAGGCTGTAATGTATATTCATTGGCATTCAGCCTTCTTGCTTTTGTGTTGAAAATAAACTGCTCACCATTATCATAGGGCTGTGCACTTCCCGGGAAACTCTGTCCCTGGAATGTAGTCGCATAGTTTTTACCGGCTTCTCTCGGCCCTATGGCAGCATTAATAGACTGGTACAATCCATTCTGCGAGTTATCCGGTAATCCTCCGGCTCCTTCTCCAAGGTCCCTGATCCCAATAATACTTTTCTGGTAAGCCAGATTACTGTTCCCTTGATCCAGTACCCAAACCTCTAATCTGGTCACGTTTACCGTGGAATTGATTTGCGGATAGTTGAGCAATGCCTGGTCATATCGGTCTAAGAAATAATGCCCCAGGAAAAAGTGTTGGTTATCTTCATAGTCGATGGCATTGACCTTAAAATTATTCATCACACCACCACCCTGCACTACAATATTTCTGGCTTCACCCTGCTGTTGGGAAAGAACTACTGTTCCGAAGGTCTTTCCAAGCTGGAATTCCGATTTCACCCCAAAAAGGGACTGTGAACCACGGATAAGACTTGTAGAAAGCGGCATATTCACGTTACCGAATTCTACTCTTTTTATGATTTTATCTTCTCCTCCGGCACTTGGTTTGTCTACATCACCGAGGCCTTTGGTCTGAAGGTCTTTCCAGCTTCCTTTTGCCTGCCATACGAGGTTCATTCTGTTTTCAAATGCAAAACCGCTTTGGGTATCGTAATTGGCTTTCAACTGAAGGTTTTCCCCTACTTTTCCTAAAAGTCCCAGCTGTATTCTCTGGTCGATATCAAATGTAAAACTGGTCCTGTTTTGGGGCAGGATCAGCGGGTTGTCTATTTTCTGGTAAAGTCCGGCGAAGTCTAAAGAGGCATATCCTGACGGAATGATCTCGATTTTATTACTTCCGAAAATGGTTTCAAACAGTCTGTTGTTGATCGTTAAAGATGGAATAAGCCCCTGTTTTCGGGCATCTGTTCTGTCTCTTCTGAAAAGGAGACTGTATTTATCGGATTTCTCCTTGTAGTAAGCTTTTGTCTGGGTAGCGAGCATAAATTCTTTATACTCTTCCGGAGACATCGCTGTAGGAGGACCGGTATAGGTATTTCCAATCTTAGGATATACGTAGTACATTCCGGTTTTTATGTCGTAAAAGGCTTCATACCGTGTGGGGTCAGCCAGTTGATATTCTTTCTTTATGATCGCAGTATCACGTACCTGTTGCGCAAAGGCACTTACCGACATGCACAGGAACGACAGGAACAAAAATATTTTGAGATGCTTAATATTCGCCACCAAATGTTAAATGTTTTTTAAAATTTGTTTTACCAATTCTTCTACCGAGATCTCCGGATTCTGCTTCATCATTCTGTCTGCTATCTTCTCGCTCATACGTTTCGGGATCCCTAAAACTTCTAATGCAGATAACGATTCTTCCTTGACTTTATTATCTACAAAAGCAGAAATATTTTCCGCCTCAATGCCGAATTTCTGGACTTTATCCTTTAAATCCACTATGATTCTCTCTGCGGTTTTAGCCCCTATTCCTTTGGCTTTTTGAATGAGGGCGCTGTTCTTGGAAAGAATGGCCGTAGCGATCTCTTCAAGGCTTAAAGTGGAAAGAAGTATAAGGGCAGAAACAGCTCCTACTCCGTTAACGCTTATTAACAGATTGAACATTTCTTTTTCTGAACGAGTGTTAAAACCAAAGAGAAGATGTGCATCTTCCCGAATGATCTGCTGAATAAATAAGAATGCTGGCTTATTCAGGGCCAGTGCCTGGGAGGTCATCAAACTGATACCTACATAGTAACCAACTCCTTGTACGTTGATCACTGCGTAAGTGGGCGTAAGTTCTTGAACGCTGCCTTGTAAGGAAAATATCATTATTAATTTTTAAAACTCCCAAATATAGCAATTTAAACTAATTAATATTTTCATTTCATGTACGAATGATTTTTAACTTAAATTTTGAATGTAAATTCAATGATTTAATAGAAAAACAAAAGACTCCAAAATCTGGAGTCTTCTGCTATTTTTATGATAATTAAAAACGGTCTTTTAAGGGACCATTTTACTATTTCTAACCGTTGTTCTTTTCAGAATTTTTCTTTTCTCTTCTCTGAGCATCAAGTACTGCTACCGTCGCTAAGTTTACGATTTCATCTACACTTGAACGCATCTGTAAAACATGTACCGGCTGCTTTAATCCCATAAGGATTGGCCCGATTACCTGAGCTACTTTCATTCCTCTGATGATCTTGTAAGAAAGATTAGCACTTTCAAGATTCGGGAAAACGAATGTATTGGCAGGCGTAGTTCCTAATTTGGAGAATGGATAGTCACTCAAATGATCTGCATTCATAGCAAAATCAGGCTGGATTTCACCATCAACAACCATTTTAGGATATTTCTCGTGAAGGATGCTTACTGCTTTCGCTACTTTTTTGGAAGTCTCGGAAATCGCTGCAAAGTTTTCGAAACCAAGCATGGCAATTCTAGGCTCTATTGCGAAAGATTTTACTGTAATTTCTGCCATTTTTGCAATATTCACAAGGTCTTCTGCAGTAGGATTCTGATTGATAGATGTATCAGCAAAGAAAATAGGTTTTTTTTCTGAAAGGATCATCATCATCGCCGCTATCTTATCTACCCCTTTGTCTTTTTCTATCACTTCCAAAACAGGACGAAGCACTGACGTATAGTTTTTAGAAAAACCAACGATAAGACCGTCTGTATCTCCGTGTCTCAACATCAAAGGACCAAAATAATCTCTCTGGCGTACATATCTTTTCGCCTTGTATTCGTTCATTCCTTTTCTCTGACGAAGTTTCCAAAGGGTTTCTCTGTATCTCTTTCTGTTTTCCTTCTGATCATCATCGCTTGGATCAATAATCGGAATATCCAGACTGATACCGAAACGCTCCATCTGTTCTTTGATGTATTTTTTATCTCCTAAAAGACTTGGGAAGGCAATTCCTTCTTCGTAAAGGATCTGCGCTGCTTTCAGTACATTGTATTCTTCAGCATTTCCTAAAGTGATTCTCTTAGGATTGGATTTGGCACGACTCTGCATCATTCTTACCAACTTCTCGTCTCTTCCCATTCTGTCAAGCAGCTGGTTTTCGTACTCTTCGAAGTCTTCAATCGTTTTTCTGGCGATACCGCTTTCAATCGCTGCCTTTGCCACAGCACTTGATACTTTGGTGATCAGTCTGTTATCAAACGGTTTTGGAATAAAATATTCTCTTCCAAACTGTAAATTCTGAACATTATACGCAAGAATCACTGCTTCAGGTACTGGTTCTTTCGCAAGATCTGCGATGGCGTGTACCGCAGCCAGCTTCATTTCTTCATTGATTCCTTTCGCCTGAACATCCAATGCACCACGGAAAATGTAAGGGAATCCCAATACATTGTTCACCTGGTTAGGATAGTCGCTTCTTCCGGTTGCCATGATCACGTCTTTACGGGTTTCAAGAGCAAGATCGTAAGCGATCTCAGGATCCGGGTTCGCCAAAGCAAAAACGATAGGATTCTCATTCATGCTGGAAAGCATTTCCGGAGTCATTACGTTTCCTTTTGACAATCCGATGAAAACATCTGAACCTTTTACGGCATCTTCCAGTGTCTCGATATCGGTATTGGCAATGAAATCTATTTTTTCAGGGGTAAGATTTTCTCTTTTATGATTGATTACTCCTTTACTGTCGCACATTAAAACATTTTCTCTCTTCAAACCTAAAGAAATGTATAAGTTGGTACATGCAATGGCAGCCGCTCCGGCTCCGTTCACAACCATTTTTACTTCACCGATATTTTTACCGGCGATCTGAAGGGAGTTGATCAGTGCGGCAGCTGAAATAATAGCTGTTCCGTGCTGGTCATCGTGCATCAAAGGAATATCAAGCTCTTCTTTCAGTTTCTGCTCAATATAGAAAGCCTCAGGTGCTTTGATATCTTCAAGGTTGATTCCTCCGAATGTAGGAGCAATTCCTTTTACAATCTGGATAAATTTGTCCGGATCTTTTTCATCGATCTCAATATCAAAGACATTGATGTCTGCAAAGATCTTAAACAAAAGACCTTTTCCTTCCATTACCGGTTTTGAAGCTTCAGCTCCGATATCACCAAGACCTAATACAGCCGTTCCGTTGGAAATTACAGCTACCAGGTTTCCTTTTCCTGTGTAGTCATAAACGGTTTCCGGCTTCTCGTGGATCTCCATACAAGGAACTGCCACCCCTGGTGAGTATGCCAATGATAAATCTCTTTGAGAAGAGTGAGGCTTCGAAGGGATAACTTCGATCTTTCCTTTAGGTTCGGCTTTATGATAATCTAACGCGGCCTGATTAAAGTTCTTTTCGTCGCGGTGGGTTTTACTTGACATAGAATTTTGTTTTTTATTAAAGTATATACTTAATATGGTAGTCTACTAAACTTTCGATGGGTTTCTGGACAACATGTCCTACATTTAACTGAAACTCTTCCGCTACAGAACGGAGAGTATCTTCATAATAATACGCAATAGAGCCGATGAAATTAATCTCGGCATCTTTTGATTCTTTATAAGGAATGACCTGGTATTCGAAGAAGTTTTTCATTTCCTCGTATACCATATCTTTAAAGTAAGGATGATTCTTTCTTTCGATGACAAATTTATTGAAATCCGCCAGCCATGCGTTTGGTCTTGAACTGTGATACATATTTTTCAAAGCCTCTTCTATCTTCAACCCGTAACTCTGTTCAAATTCAGTATGAAGATCTTCCGGCAGTTTTTTCATAAAATATCTTCGCACCAGCTGTTTTCCAATGGCGCTTCCGCTTCCTTCATCTCCCATCAGGAAACCAAGGGAAGGCAATTCTATTTTAATGTTTTTACCGTCGAAATAACATGAATTGGATCCGGTTCCCAGAATACACACAACAGCAGGTTTTCCACTGTAGGCAGCATAGGCAGCAGCCACAAGATCCTCCCTCACAACGATTTCAGCTTTTGTGAATACTTTTTTCAATTCCTCTTCAATGGTTTCGCAGTTTTTTTTCACACCACATCCGGAACCGTAGAAGAAAATTTTCGTGATGGAGTTTTTGACCAATATAAGGCTGCTGTTCTTTTCTATTTCAGGAACGATCAGTTCTCTGTTGATAAAATTAGGATTAAAGCCGATAGTTTCTGTTTTTAAAAACACTTTTTTAAAGTCATCAAGTATCACCCAATCTGATTTGGTAGAACCACTATCAACAATAGCAACCATATATTACATTTTAGTTTAAGGATGCTAAATTATGAATTTATCTTTAAATAGCGTTTAAAAACAGACTGGAAGCTTCTAATGTTTTATATCAGCTTTTTGATTGTTAAACTTGATGAGCCAGTCTTCGATTTCATCCTCCAGATAAGAACTCTGAAGCATGATGGCGTTAATAAAATCATCCGGCACAGGTTGGTCTGTGGAGTTTTCAAGGTTCCACAATTCATCTGCCATATTTTCATACTCTGAATACACTCTTTTGAAGCGGGAATTCTCTCTCTCAAGAGCCTCAATATTTTTTTGCTGAAGCTGGAATTTTCTGTATTTGTTTTGACTTTTCATACAAATATTGTTATAGTTTGGGTCGTGAAAATTAAGGTATTATGCGTTAGGGCGCACATTCCAAGATAGAAAAAACCATCAACACAAGAAGTTGAAAATGAATTTATTATCAGGTTATAATTACATCATTCAGAAGAATAAATTTAGAAATTATTTTGATTCAAAAAAATTATTTAACAACTTTTTTCATTGTTTAACATATGCTTATCACAATATTTGCGACCCTAAAATTCCGGATCATCTTCAATCCCTTTTGCTTACAACGATTATCCTTTTTATCTGCTATCTGTGAAATAATCATAAAGTAATTTTCCGCCTTATTCCGATCATTATCAGAAACCGTTCAAAAAAGTACGTTATATCATATGGGTATACAGATTCCCCTTTATCCTCCGTACAAAACACACCTGTATTGAGTTAAAAATCAACAGAATACATTCCTTTTCTATTTTAAAATAATCTTTTATTCTTACATTATTGACATATAATTATAAATTTGCACTTTCATATATATTGAATGAGAGAATTACTAATACGCCAGAAACAGGTTTTGTTCTTCATTATAGCCGGAGGGCTCAGCGCTATTGTAGAAATTGGAAGCTTCAAAGCTTTCAGTACCTACCTGCCGCATTTTTTCGCTGGAGAAACCAATTTTCACGGCATCCACTATCCTTTGAGTAACATTTTCTCTACCAGCTGCGGAATCATTACCAATTATTTTCTAAGCATCTGGTTTGTCTTTGAAAGGGGAAAACATTCCAAAAGCAAAGAATTCGCCTACTTCATGGGTGTTTCTTTTGTATCAACCTTACTGAGCTTAGGCTTTTTTCAGATTTTCTACAGCTTTATATTTAAGGACAATATCAATTTAATTTTTTATACCTTAAGCCCTGAAATGATCAGTAAGATCGCTGCGATTCTACTGGTATCCATTCTGAATTATTCAGTGAAAAAGAAAGTAATTTTTAACGGTTAAGCGGTGACAAAAATTTTAAATTATCTTTGGAGATTCTGGCTGCTGCTCTTGGCGTTTGTCTTAACAGTCACACTGGGAATCCCTGTCTATATTTTATCCTTTAGTAAAAAGCATTACAAATACGCGTACAAATTCATCCGCATCTGGTGTTTCGGGATGTTCTACGGTATGGGTCTGAGGTATGATCTCACCCATCTTTCCGACCATAAAAAAGACAAAAGCAAACCTTACGTTTTCATTTCGAACCATACTTCGATTATGGATATCATGCTTACCTGTATCCTGATGCCTGACCATCCGATCTGTTTTGTGGGCAAAAAAGAACTGGTAAAGATCCCGATTTTCGGTACCATATATAAAAGGATATGTGTGATGGTAGATCGAGGCAGCGCAAGAAGCCGGGCAGATGTCTACAGAAGATGTGCAGAGAAAATGGAAGAAGGCAACAGCATCGCCATATTTCCAGAAGGCGGTGTACCGGATGACACTTCTATTGTTCTGGATGAATTCAAAGATGGAGCATTTACTTTATCTTCCAAACACAACTCTCCGATCACCGTTTATACTTTTGTAGGACTGAAGGAAATTTTCCCTTTCGACAGTACCAAAGGCTATCCAGGCCGTGTAAAAGTCTATTTCAACGGAATCATGGAGCCTTCCGATTCTCCAAAAGACCTAAAAACAGAGGCTTACAAAGAAATAAAAAAAACGCTGCTGGAACACTCTATATAAAAGAAATAGTTATATTTGTTTGCGAAATTTTTAACAAACATGTCTAAAACAAATCAACCGACTAATTACCCTGCACTATACACGCTGGTGCTTGTATTTTTTTTCTGGGGTTTTATTGCAGCCGGCAATAGTATTTTTATCCCTTTCTGTAAAAACTATTTTTCCCTTGACCAGTTTCAGTCCCAATTAATAGACTTTGCGTTTTATACGGCCTATTTCTTAGGAGCACTGTTGCTGTTCATATCCAGTACCATCAAAGGTATTGATATCATAGGAAAATGGGGCTACAAGAGGAGTATCGTATACGGACTGCTGCTGTCAGCCATTGGAGCTGCCATTATGATCTTAGCTGTTAAAGCCAATGTGTATTACGGAATGCTTATCGGGCTTTTCGTTGTAGCCTTAGGTTTTTCTATCCAACAGACGGCTGCCAACCCTTTTGCCGTCCTTTTGGGAGACCCGAAAACAGGAGCGAGCAGGCAGAATTTAGCCGGGGGAATCAACTCTTTTGGAACATCCATCGGGCCCATCATTGTAGGTCTTGCGCTTTTCGGAACGACTGCGACGGTAGATGACGATCAGATCAAACACCTGGCGCTGGATAAAGTAATTTTACTTTACACTGCCGTAGGAGCCCTGTTTCTAATTGCTGCCGGAGTCTTCTATTTTTCTAAAAAACTTCCGGACGGGATCTCAACTGAGCCTATGGAAAAAGCTGGAAAAGCAAGAAAAACCCTTATAGCGATGACCATCCTGGTGATCTTATTCTTTATTCCGGTATTCAGCAGCTACAACTCTGATGAAGCCAAGAAAATTGAAGCATTGGGTAATGAAATTTCAGTCCTTGACACAAATCTGAAGAAAGAAACAGACGCTGCAAAAACAGCTGAATACACGACACAGATCGCTACCAAGAAAACAGAACTTGAAACCATAAAACATCCTCTTGAGAAAGAGAGAATGATCTATCTCGGAGGAGCATTACTTTCCGTTATTGTATGTCTTATTTTCGCCAACACCAGTTCGAAAAAGAATCCGGACGGTTGGGGCGCAATGAAATATCCACAGCTTGTGTTGGGAATGATTGCCATTCTGTGCTACGTGGGAGTGGAAGTGGCGATAGGAAGTAATCTGGGTGAGCTTCTAAGTACCCCTGCGTTCGGCGGTCATCAATCCTCGGATCTTGCTCCGTACATTTCGATGTATTGGGGAAGTTTGATGATCGGAAGATGGACTGGTGCTATTGCCGTATTCAATCTTAATAAACAACAACAAACCATTGCTACCATTGTGGTTCCTTTTGTGGCATTCCTTGTCATTATCGGTATCAATACCATTGCACAAAAAGATATGTCACATCTTTATTTCTATGCGATCTGTATTGCTATTCAGGTAATCTTATTCCTGATTAGTAAAAACAAACCTGCTACTACATTGACGATTTTTGGTCTGTTTGGAGTGATTGCAATGATCGTAGGACTTCTTACCACAGGAAACATCGCTATTTATGCATTCCTTTCCGGAGGTCTTGCCTGTAGTATCATGTGGCCGTCTATCTTTACGTTAGCCATTACAGGTTTAGGAAAGTATACCGCTCAGGGATCTGCATTCTTAGTAATGATGATCTTAGGTGGTGGTATTATCCCGCCACTACAGGGGAAACTGTCTGATATTATCGGAATTCACAATTCATATTTTATTCCGGTGCTTTGTTTTGCGTATATTGCATTATTCGCATACATAACCAAAAAGGCTTTGTCTAAACAAGGAATCAATGTTGATATTTTAGAATCTGATGGAGGTCACTAATACAACAAAAAAAATATATAAGAAAAGATTTTGGGCAGGTGGATTACTTGCCCAATTTCTTTTGTTCTATGCGTTCTCCAAGTCAAAAACAATGATCTCGTTTTTCGAATGGTTCTTTGAACTTCAGAAAAACATTCATCAATTGCTTTTCAGCTGGATCCCATTTTCTTTCGGCGATCTTATCTATATTCTTTTGGGAATTTTTCTTTTATATGGCCTTATACTCTGTTTTAAAAAGAAAAGCAGAAACCAAGCTCTTTTGAGGCTTCTGGCAGGCATTAATATCTTTTACTTCATCTATCAGATCTGTTGGGGAATGCTGTATTTCCAGACTCCGGTTATCAAAAAACTTTCCAGTCAGAAAGAACCGGAAATCAACAAGGCAAAGACCTTAGCCCTGCGTTATCTGGAAAAATGCAAAACGACCAGACAATCTGTAATGGAAGATAAAAACGGAGTATTCATTATCACTGATCTGAAGGCGGTACAAACTGAAATTCTTCAACAACAGACTCTGCTTCCTAAGTCTATCTCAGATAAATACGCACCGGAAATCAATGCTTTTAAACCCAGCCTTTTTAAGACTGTCATGAATTTCACAGGTATATTGGGGTATTACAATCCTTTTACGGCAGAAGCACAATACAATAGTGAACTTCCCCACACTTTCATTCCATTTACATCAGCACATGAGAGTTCGCACCAGCTAGGTTTTGCCAGAGAGCAGGAAGCCAATTTCATAGGCTATCTAATTGGTATTAATGCAAAAAATAAAGACCTGAGATACAGCACTGAATATTTTACGTTAAAAAGTCTTTTAAGATTTATAGTAGGGGAAGATCCTGCATTTGTAAAGTCTGTTCTTGCCCAATATTCTCCTGCTATGAAAAGAGATAGGCTTTATGAAAGAAGTTTTATTTTCAGACACCAAGGCTGGCTGGATGACTTCTTCGGGTTTACGAATAACCTGTTTTTGAAGAGCAACCAACAGGAAGGAGCGGTTACGTACTCTTACTTTATTGATCTCCTTCTGAACTATGAAAAGTAGCCCACAAAAAAAGAATCGTATCAGGCGATACGATTCTAAAAACACAAATGATGAAAAAAAATTTATTACCTTGACTTGTTCCCTCATTCAAGGCGATGTAAAAGTACAACATATTTTATAAATACAAAAACATTTCCATCCTTTTTTAAAACTTTAAGAAAACTTTATGATTTTTTAAGTTTTTTTGAGTTCATCACTGGAAATTAGAATTTTACCAAAACAAATAATCTAATAATAAATCATTATATAAATTTTAGATCCAGTATTAAAAGTGCATAAATTTAAACATTTGTTTAAGAATTAAATATTTGAATTTTTCGGTATTTTTCCACTACTAAAAATTAGAGTTATTATCTGTAAGTGGGTAAAAATGAAGAAAAAAAAGTAAAAATATATTCATCAAAATATATCTCTATTCCGGGATCGGAAGATTTTTTATATTTTAGAATTTTCAAGCTTAAAAAATGCCAATTCTTGTTTTATATTTTTCTTTAAAACAACAAAAACCATCTACCTTTTTTGTCTTTCCAAAACTAATAATATTTCATTTCAAAACAGAACTTTTATTTCTATTATAAACTCAGACATATTCTAGAGTATTCAGCCATAAACGGATCACTACATCGATCGTAATCATTCAAGATTCTACTGTTATAAAATTTTTAAACTACATCCTTCCTGATACCGTGTGACACCTCTAATCAGACAACTTCTCACCTCTATTTTATTATGGAATCAGCTTTATTTTATACTAAATAATGTAAAAAATACAGTAATATTTACACATAATCAAGCATTTAACAAAAGTATATCACTAACAAAAGAAAAAAAATTTGTTTTTTTAAAACATCTGCGTATTTTAGTTAAAAATATTACTATGATTTTCGACAAACTAATTAACTATCTAAAACTCGATAAACAGGAATTTTCTTTCCAGTTCAACTCACACCCCAACTACCCTTCAGCATTGGCTTTTAGTGATACGCTTAACTTTATGGGCGTAAAAAATGATGCTTATGAACTTGATAAGGAATATTGGGATGAACTGCCGGAAGAATTTATCGCGATTGTAGATAACTCCTTTTCTCTGGTAAAGAAATCGGGAGCCAGTTATTCAGTTTATTCAGAAAAAGCAAAAACACTTAATAAAGAAGAACTTCATCAAAAATCTACAGATTTCGTCCTGTTGTTTGAAAAGAGTGAGAATGCAGAAAGCAAACAGGCTTTTAATTTTACACCACTTTTATATCTTGTTTTTGCGATCATTCTGGTCTATTCTTTTTTTACCCAAAACATATACGAAGCTCTTTTTAATCTCCTTTCCCTGGCAGGTGTTTATATTTCTATGGAGATTTTCAACCAAAAATTCGGGAATACCTCTACCGTGATCGGTAGTATTTGTGGAGATACTTCCGCCAAGCAGGCCACCAACTCATGTGATAAAATTATCAAACAGGACAAGACGAGTATCTTAGGCTTAAAGTTCTCAGATTTTTCTCTGATTTATTTTGCAGGACTTGCCATATTGGGACTTTTCCTTCCAGCTACATCATATATTGTAAAAGGATTTACATTCGTTTCTATCCTGGCCATTGGATATTCATTATATATTCAGGCTTTTGTAGAAAAAACGTTCTGTAGAGTCTGTCTTTTAATTATTTCCATTCTTGTCGGACAGCTGGCGTTGAGCATTATCTTTTTCCAGAATACATCATTCAGCATCGGAGCTTTGTTATTAACTGCTGTTTTATGGATTTTGGTCTTCTCTACTGTTCTCTATTTCAGCAATATCCTTTCCCAGAAAGAAAGCCTTCAGAAATCCAATGCCAAAAACCTAAGATTTAAAAGAAATTATGAGCTTTTCAAAAGCCAGCTTCTGGAAAATGAAAAGATAGAATTCCAAGATACGCAAACTTTCTCATTGGGGAATAAAGATGCTAAACTCCGTCTTTCCATTGTATCCAATCCTTACTGCGGATTCTGTAAAGACGGCCATAAAATCATGGAAGGACTTCTTGAAAAATATCCTGATGATATTTCCGTACAGATCCGTTTCAACTATTCACAGGAAAGAGCTGATGAAAAGTATACCAAGCTGCTTTCAGCGTTCAACCATATCTACCACAATAAACCTCAGAAAGAATTCCTGAACGCTGTTGAAGAATGGTTTGAAACCAGAGACGAAAACAAGATCGCAGCCCTTTCAGGCTCATCTGAAACAGAAGACCTGACACCATTTATTGAAATGACAAAAGATAACAGCGCTTCAGGCTTGAACTTTACGCCTATCTTCATTCTTAACGGACACCAGTTTCCGGACAAATATGACCGTGATGATATCTGGTTTTTCGTTGATGAATTAATGGAAGATGAGGACTTGCACTAAGAAATCATTCATGAATTGAAAAATTCACTATCTTAGGAAAAAATATAAGCACAGTCCGAAAAGCTTTGAAAAAGTAGGAAAAAACAGCAAACTAAATAACACTATGAAAAACTTAAAGAAAATCTCAAGAGAAAATTTAAAATCTATTAAAGGAGGGCTTAGAAGATGTCCGGATAATGGAGAATGCGGTGGAGACCAATGCTGTGCCAACGGGGTATGCAGACCTATAGCAGGAGCAGGACCCAACACTTACTATTGCACACCACCTCCCATGATTGATTTTACGCCACTTGGTTAATAGTCTGCAATATTAAACTAATTTAACAGCACGAAAAATATACTGTTAATGATCCTTTAATTTGTATCGGTGCCTGGCATAAAAACGGTGCATCATATAATTGAACGATATACATTTGAATATTAATTTGAATAAGTAAAAATGTCGTCATATTTTGGCGACATTTTATAATGAATATCAATTTTGAAGAAATTTCCCTTTTATAAACAGCCGGATGCTAAAGACTGCGGCCCTACCTGCCTTAGAATAGTAAGTAAATATTACGGCAGAAGTATTTCCCTGCAGCAGATCCGTACCCTTTCTGAAACTACACGTGAAGGAAGCAGCCTTTTAGGACTGAGCGATGCATCAGAAAATTTAGGATTCCGTTCCCTTGGAGTCCAGATCGATTTTAATACCCTTGCAGAAGAAGTACCATTCCCCTGCATCGTGCACTGGAACAAGAACCACTTCGTTGTTGTATACAAAATTGATAAAAATAACAAAGTCTATATCTCAGATCCCAGCTATGGACTGATCACTTATTCCCGCGATGAATTCATCAAATTATGGATCGGGGAAAATGCCAACGAAAATACGGAAGAAGGAATCGCCCTTATTCTTGAAACGACTCCTGCATTTTTTCAGACCGAATTTGATACAGAGGAAAGCAAGGCGAGTTTCTCTTTCTTATCCAAATACCTGCTTAAGTACAAGTCTCTTGTCATACAACTTGCGGTGGGTCTTTTGGCGGGAAGTTTACTTTCGCTTATTTTCCCTTTCCTTACCCAGAGTATTGTAGACGTCGGGATACAGAATCAGGATCTTAACTTCATTTATGTGGTCCTTCTTGCTCAGATTATGTTGTTTCTGGGAAGAATGGGTATTGAGGTGATCCGAAGCTGGATTCTTCTCCACCTCTCTGCAAGGATCAATATTTCTATCATCTCGGATTTCTTTATCAAGCTGATGAAGCTTCCGATAAGCTTTTTCGACACGAGAATGACGGGAGATATCATGCAAAGGATTAATGACCACCACAGAATTGAGCAGTTATTGACGAGTTCTTCGTTAAACACCCTTTTCTCTTTGGTGAATCTTATTATCTTCAGTATTGTTCTTCTGTTTTACGATTACAGGCTGTTTGTCGTTTATCTGATAGGAGCAGGTCTTTATATCGGATGGATCAGCTTTTTCCTTAGTAAAAGAAAGGAGCTGGATTATAAAAGATTCTCTCAGGTTTCACAGGAACAGAGTAAAGTGATCGAGTTGATCAACGGGATGCAGGAGATTAAAATGCATAACGCTGAGAAGCAGAAACGTTGGGACTGGGAATTCTTGCAGGTTAAATTATTTAAAATCAGGATAAAGTCTCTATCCCTGGAGCAATGGCAGTCGGTAGGAGGAAATTTCATTAATCAGATGAAAGACATTCTGGTAAGTTTCCTTTCAGCCAAACTTGTATTAGAAGGAAATCTTACTTTAGGGATGATGCTTTCGGTACAGTATATCATCGGACAGTTGAACAGTCCATTGTTACAGCTTATCGATTTTATCAAGCAGACTCAGGATGCTAAGATTTCCCTTGAAAGATTAGGTGAAATCCACGATAAAGAAGATGAAGAAGACAAAAATGAGCAGTATGCAGGAGAAATTCCTCAGAAAGACATTGAAGTCAGTAATATATCATTCAGATACATAGGATCAGATGTTCCTGTATTTGAAGATCTCAGCCTTACGATACCTTATCAGAAAACTACAGCTATTGTAGGGGCCAGCGGAAGTGGGAAAACCACGCTTTTAAAACTTCTGATGAAATTTTACGAACCTACGGCAGGAGATATCAGGCTTGGAAGTACGCAGTTGAAAAGCATTTCTCCGAGATTCTGGAGAGATCATTGCGGAGTGGTTATGCAGGAAGGATATGTATTTAATGATACCATAGCCAATAATATTGCGGTAGGAGAAGATCACGTGGACAAACAAAAATTAAGACGTGCTGTAGAAATTGCCAACATCAAAGATTTCATTGAAAGTCTTCCGTTAAGCTATAACACAAAGATCGGAAATGAAGGTGTAGGCGTAAGTGGTGGTCAGAAGCAAAGGCTTTTCATTGCCAGAGCCGTTTACAAATCTCCTGAATTTATCTTTTTCGATGAAGCGACTTCCGCTTTGGATGCCAACAATGAAAAAGTGATCATGGAAAATCTGGAACAGTTTTTTAAAGGCAAAACAGCCATCGTAATTGCTCACAGACTATCCACCGTAAAACATGCTGACAAAATCATCGTTCTGGATAAAGGTGTGGTCGTAGAGGAAGGTAACCATGCCGACCTGGTTGCTTTAAAAGGAGAATACTACAGACTGGTAAAAAATCAGCTTGAATTAGGAAACTAATACAAATCATAAAGCGGAGTCCGAAAAGCTCATAGAGTAGGAAAAAAAACTAAGCAACTTTTAATTATGAAAAATCTGAAAAAACTGTCGAGAAAGGAATTAATTTCTATTGACGGAGGAGTAATAATTCCCGGTACTAATTGCTGCGGATCATGGTGTAACGGAAGCTGGATACCATGCAGAATCAAACATTTTGACTGCCCACCGGATTCAGATACCAATGCTCCATCATGGTATGACGGAAACTGTCCATTTGCTTAAATTATATTCCCTCTGAAACATGGGGGAAATTTTATCTCAGAAACATGAAAGAAGATATTTTAGACAATATTGAACTCCGCTCAGAGAGTGTTCAGGACATTCTCACCCAGCCTCCGCATTGGATGATACGCTGGGGAAACAGCGTCATATTAATTATACTCCTGCTTATCCTTGTGATGAGCTACATCATCAAATATCCGGAATTTGTTGCTGCTCCGGTTATGGTAACATCACAAAATCCTCCTGAAAAAATAGAGGCCAGGATGAACGCGAAAATTGAAAAGATTTTCATCAAAGATCATCAACAGGTAAAGAAAAATGACGTGCTAATGGTTATGCAGTCCACGGCCAATTATAAAGATGTTTTAGAACTGAAAAAACTGGTGGATTCTATTTCGCCTCAACAGCTGCAGAGTTTCCCGATCGCAGTGACTTCAAGATTCAAACTTGGTGAACTGCAGGGAGATTACAACAGTTTTGCGAAAGCTTTTCAGGATGAGGAACTTTTCACAAGACTTCAACCCTATGCACCGGAAAATATAGCGGCCAACCAGAGCATCTCAGAATACAGGGTAAGAATTGCGACTTTAAGACAGCAGAAAAGCCTGGAATTAGCAAAATATGAGTTATCAAGAAAGAGCTATCAGAGATCTCAGGAACTTTTCAATCAGGGAGTCATTGCTTCCGTAGAACTTGAAAATGAAAAAATAAAGTTTCTTCAGGCTCAGCAGAACCTTGAAAACCTCAATATTTCCATCTCTCAGATGGATGAAGGGATTTCCAATCTGAATAAAACGAAAAGCGGAACAGCCATTAACACAGAAAAAGACAAGATTACCTATTCTTCTCAGACTTTACAGCTTTTTGAACAGCTTCGTAAATCTTTAAAACAATGGGAACAGAATTATCTTGTGATCTCTTCTACAGATGGAATGGCCAGCTTTCAGCAGTTTTTTGGAGAAAATCAGTTTGTAAAAATGTCAGAGCCCATTGTTTCCATCCTTCCTACCAATAAGGAAAAGCTCGTTGGAAGAATGTCCGTTCCTACCGTTAACTCAGGAAAGGTGATGACGGGTCAGAAAGTATTGATCAAACTGGACAACTACCGTTTCCAGGAATATGGTATTGTGGAAGGAAAAGTGCAGAATATTTCTCTTATTCCCGATGATAAAGGAAACTATTATGTAGATATTACCCTTCCAAAAGGATTAAGAACCAGCTATAATAAAACCCTTACTTTTGACAAAGAACTCAGAGGGAACGCGGAAATCGTAACCCAGGATCTTCGACTTATCGAAAGATTCTTCTACCAGATCAGAAAATTATTGGGGTACCAGACTTAATGCTCCTTTAAAAATATAAATAATAAAAACCGCAGCTTACAAAGACTGCGGTTTTATTGTTATGATGAGTACAATGATTAAAGTTCACGTTTTACTTTTCCAGTTTAGGTTTAACCTTTAAAAATATAAAACTGTAATCTGTAGGGTATTTTTGATCTCCAACCGATGCATTTTTATGGCAATCCATGCATTGCTTTTCCTGGATATAAGTCTCCATGGTAACATTGGCTATATTTTTCGGAGTAATTCCGCCAGTCATCAGAGGCGCTTTCTTATTGTTGTCTTTATCCTTCACCGGGTTTTCCGGCCACTGTACATTCACCAGCTGATAATACTGCCACACAGATTTAGGATTGCTGGCCTTAATCATCTCTTGAATCTGCTTATTCAACTGTTGTATTTCCGGCGTAATGGCATTGTCTGCAATACGAACTACCTGAACCGGTTTGTTTAAACTGTCCTTTCCGGGTACCGGAGACTGGTTAGGTTTGTCCTGGCTTTTAGGATCATAAAAACAGTACTTAACGGATGGATCAACCTGTCCATCTGTCGGTGCATTGTTCACATGCTCAAAAGTCATCCAGGTAAACTGTGGAGACTGATTGGTTTTTCTGATGATATGCAGGCCTACCAATCCTAAATATTTCTGTGAATACTTTCCATAGATCGGTTTATTATTTTTATCAAAACCTTTGATATCCGGAACCATCGCCACGGATATTTTGTAAAAATTCTTCAGCGATTCCAATTGATTTTCCGGGATGATTCGCCATGCGGCTTTGATCTCAATAGATTCCATCGGAAACCAAACCCCTTGATTTTGGGCTGCAAAGGCACTTAAGCTTCCATAATTATAAAGTTTATTATCACGTACAAAATCACTTTCAATCGTATTCATCCGGATCTCATACCAAACGATATTTCCGCTTTGGTCAGTAAGCCATGCCCCTTTAGCCTGCATGATTTCATCTACATTTCCTCCAAGCATTGCTCTCAGCTTAGGTTTCGGAAGACTCGCATTGATATCGGTGAACTTATTGATTTCATTGATGTACTTCATGTACCCGTTTTTGCTTTTAAGGTTCCATTGCGCAGCTGGTTTGTTGGTAAATACATCATCACTGCTCAGGTAGCTTTCCCATACTGTGGGTTTGTAATCTCCGGGCATACCATAGTCAGAGGCAACGGCAGTGGTATCAGGAACTCCCCTCTCATCAGAGGCCAACCAGTTCAATGCAAGAAAATTTTTCCATGCAAAACAGTTCATTACATTTTGAGAACTGTTCACACAACTGGAATCTGCAGGCAGCTGATACGTTACCGAAGGAGGATCACAAAAGGCACCGCAGTCGAAATCTGCCATCTTTTGAGAAAAACCGACTCTGGAGTTTAATTTTTTGTCCTTTTTTCCGGATTCACATGAAATTGAAATTAAACTCAATAGAAAAAAGGAAAATAATAGTGTTCTCATTTCATTATTTTTTGTACCTGTTTGATTTGCTGATCGGAAAGTAAGGCATGATTTGGCTCAATATTCAGTTTTGGAAGTGAGCCCGGGGCCACAACTTCAAGAACTCCCGAAATCGTATATTTTGGATCTGAAGCATTATTGTACAGCGCAAGCGGTTTCTCTCCCAACTTGGCTGCAGCATGAACGGTAATATCGATCATGAACAGCTGGTTATCATTTCCAAGATCCTGAAAATCTGTCACAGATACGCTGATTCCTGCTCCAAAATCAAAACCTGTTTCCCTGTTGGCATCACTGGCTAGCACAGCAATTCCGCTTGTGGTTGCTCCCGCTTCGATCTGGGTAATGCATGAGGTTAAATTAGAAAAAGTATTAAGTTTGTTGTAAAGACTCGCCTGAAGCAGATTATTATCCAGAAGATACTGTACACTTGGCAGGGTAACATCGGGATCTCCTACCGGTGGATATTCCTGAGGTTTGTCGCTTCCTCCTTGGATTCCTGTTCCTGCAAGCTGTACTTTAAAAACATCTGCAATCTGTGAGCCCCATTTTAAAGGCTGCCCCTGTACTTTAATCTCACTGAGTTTAAATTTTGCCCCGGCAGGAACCTCAAATCTTGAATGAAGGATCATATTAAAAGGATAGAAATCAGTTCCCGGATTGGTAGCCGATCCTCTGATAACTTTATAACAGTCTTTAATGGTATATCCATTCGCTGAATCAGGCATTGTAAACTGAGTGAAATCAGGTACCTGACCGTACAGTGCGATCGGGTTAGTCAATGATATTTTCAGTTTTTTATTATGCACCAGTGCATTCACATTCTGACCGATACGGGGATCACTGTTTCTGTAGATCTGTCCGTACTGTGCAGCACAGATCAGTGTGTTGGCATCGGTAATCACTTTTCCTCCCACTACTCTTAAAATAGTAGCTGCTGCTCCAAGATAGATCTCTGCTCCTAAAGAATTGGGCGGACTGGTAAGGTGTACCGCTCCTCCTCCATCTGCTGTAGCTGAAGAACCGCTGTTCCATTTGTTAATCGGATTATAGGCAGGGAGACCTGTTTCCCTTACTATAACAGGATTCCCGTTTGCATCCAAAAGATAGAGATCTTCCTTCTGCACATTGGGATTATTAAGAATTTCCTGATAAAGTGAAACCACCATATCCTGAGAAACCTTCCACATATGGAACCAGTATTCCGGATTTTCGTGGGTAAAATTTACAGCGATAATATCTCCGTTGGTATCTCTTGTCACGCTCCATTCACAGTATTCATCCTGCCAGCCTCTTGGACCGGAAGGACCAAATGCTTTTGTATCCGTATTAGTGAGATCGCATGGATTTTTAGGAACCACCAGTTGAGTGCCATATTTGGCAGTGAATGCCTTCGGACCTATATCAGCAAGCTCATGCAGCTTGTCCTGGACTTCATTAGGAAACTCCTTAGTAAACAAACTGGTAAAATAATGCTTGATTCTGTTTGGGAAAGCACCCCACTGTATTGGGACTGTATTATTTTTATCAGGAGTAACCGATGTTACAAGAGGATTATAGTACCAGCTTCTGGGATGGTCATAACTGCTTGACCATGGATTTCCCATCTGTGAATTAATCGTACAGTATTTTACATAATTGCTCCAGGCATTTTCAATCTGATTTTTCAGATCCGGCTGGTCTTTAAAATCTTTGTCAGCCTGATAGGCCGGCGTGTCAAATTTTTTCATGGTTTTAATTTTTAATGGTATGTAGTTTTAAGAATTTGAAGTAACTGTAGTAAGCATGTCCTTCTCCAATACATCAGCAACGAAAGTGCAGTGAAAGTCTGATTTCAAAAAAAGCACCACCAGAAAGTAATTTTCTACTGATGCTCACTTGAAAAGTAAATTATGATACTCAAAGCTAGAAATTCTCCTTTGATATTCTTTACGTATTTCTACGCAAATTTATTTTTCAAAGTTTTTACCTATTGTCAAAAGCCCTTGAACACAGATAGAATATAAAATATGAAAATCCCACCAATGGAAACTTCATTTTAAGTCACAAAAAAACCACACCCTGAAGTGCGGTTTTTCACCTGATTTTAAATAAGTCCGGTGAATTAGAATATAGTAGAAAACAAAAGTATTCAATTAAATTTCAAGACATTTTTCAGATTAAGCTTAGTCTGTGCAATGATAACACGCAGTAGCTTAAGGCGAAAACTGAAATGCCACCCCGGAAATCTTGGATGCTCCATATGCTCACTGATCATGATGAAAGTAACCACAATCATGGCCAGATTATGTCCGGAAGGCAGCAACATCGGGAAAAGCATCAGTGCCCATCCCGCTCCCACACACCAAACTCCGTGCATAATTCCAAACATAAATGCATCACGATCCGCCTCGGAACCGAAAGCGGCAAGTGGAGCGTGATCATGTCCCCGGTTCAGACACTTTTGCTTGATGGGAGAAAACTGCCATATCACTGCAATGATTCCCACTCCCAAAGCAGGAATGTAAGAATTTGGTAAGAGCAGATTCAGTCCTATAATGATCATATTCATGAAAAACCCCATAACGATCCATACTGCGGTATAGCCCAATATGAAAAGTAATGCAGACCAGAATCTACGGTTTTTAAAACTACGGTCATAAATATACTGAACCGGCACAATCAGTTTAGGCAACATCATCGCCAGTACCATGAGCGTCCAGCCGATCATCAGGTCAGAAACGGGATTCATCTGAAGCATCATTTGAAGTGAAGCTTTTGATGGTCCTTCAAGCGTCACATGACAGTGCTTCACCGTCATGATACCACCCGGATTAAACAGCAGGATCACCCAAAATAAAGCACTTACCGACAGAATCACTACACTTATTGAATAACGGATCCTTTTCGAGGTTTTCATAGCTTCTGCTCTTCACGATAGATGCTTACACGGCCTACCGTAATTTTTTCATCGGAAGGAACTACATTATCCGGCAGAATCGTTACATCCAGAGAATTAATATCAAGTTGATTATTGATAAACAGGTTATCGATAATGTCTGTAATATTAAGAATAAATGTAAGTCCTGTCCCACCATTGTGCCCGTCTTTATCAGAAGCATTACGCAATCCGAAAAGAGAAACATGTCCGGCAAGCTGATGATTGACAGAAACGCTCAGAATATTGGCATCTCTGGTTCCTTTCACATTTTCCAGCTGAAGATAAACCTGATCCGGTAAATTGGAAACAGAGGCCTTCATCAGGCTGTTGGGTACATTCTTCCAGGAACTGCTTTCTAACTTAACGGTAGTTTTCGCTCCTGATCCGTCTATCTGAACCTGTCCGGTATTGGCCCCTACAAGTTCTGAGTTGTCTCCTAAGTCCATATCTTGTTCTTGTAAATTTTCTGTTTCTACAGATTGTGCTCCTAATTTAGTCAATCTTTGGGAAAGCGTTTTCTCTACCAGAGGAGCCGTTGTTGGTTCAAGATCATCATAGGTATAATCAAGCTTAGCCAAACTGGTCATTTCTTCAGGAGTATACACCCAGGCCTTATTGTCAGGTAAAGGCATGATGAATTCTCTTTCACCGTAAAGTGCCGGCCCTCCCAACCACAGCGGATTAATGGGATTACTGTTCTTTACATTCCATGCAGCCCACATTCTGTCGATATTACAGTGGTGAAGATAGAAAATAGGGTCAAGTCCTGCGGAATCCGGATCAGACATTATTCCGTCATTCCCTCCTACCTGTACGTGCACCAAATTGTGAGGATTACTCTCAAGGTTACCACTGGTGGCACCGTCATGTGAGAATCTGGTTTCCGGTCCGCCATATCCTGGTTTTGAGGTAGCAGAATTACTTCCCGTATAGATGGTATTTCCCTGACAAGCTTCTGAAAGCGGTGGAATTTGTACATAAACGTTTCCATCACTTTTAGGGCCGTATCTTGCGGTTACATATAAAGGATTCGGGGTCTTTCCGTCCGGAAGAGTTTTTTGGGTAAAAGCCGGAGGTATTTTGTACTGGTCACCTGATCCCAGATAATTCCAATAAGGAAGCGCCCAGTCTGCCGGTCCCCCTAAACTGATTACTGCCTGACGGATCTGTTCTTCAAGAGCAATAAGATACCCGCGATGCCATGGCGCAAAATACCAGCTCTGGTGCTGACACTGGTTCCAGTATTTTTTCATTGTATCGGGGTCTGGAAGCGGACTTGTCGGAACGTTTGGTGGTCCGGGAAGAACATTCCAATTGGGAAATTTACTTCCACCCATCTGCTCACCATGCATGGCTGCAAAAAACCACCAGCTGTTTTCGTCATTTAAAGTACGGGACTGCATCACCCCAACTGCCTTTGCGTACCACAAAAGATCCTGATTATCAAAAGTACCGTTATACTCCCACGCATTTTTTCTTGTAAACTTAGCCATAGAATTAATTTTTAGTTTTTCTGGTTATTAAAAGTTTTTATCAAAAAGTACTGCTCTTTACAAGCAGATCTCATGTTAATCACAAATCTACGCACATGGCAGGAAAAAGGATTACGTATAAATACGTAATTTATCACCAAGTGGTGAAATTTACCAAAAACTTTTGCGAGAAGTTAAAACAGCTTATTGGAAATTTAATGATGAAAAAGTCTATGAGAAAAAGAATAGATAAGTCACGTAAAACTTATCGAGCGAAATTTTTAATTCATCTTTTTAAAATAAGTAACGACGAATCATTAAAATAAAAAAGGGAAAGTAAATCTATTACTTTCCCTCTTATTGTAGCGAAGACGGGAATTGAACCCGTGACCTCAGGGTTATGAATCCTGCGCTCTAACCAACTGAGCTACCTCGCCGTTTTGGTGGTGCAAATATAGAAAATATTTGTTTACCACCAAAATTATTTTAACTTAAAATATTCCAAAACATCACCTACGTGATCTGGTTTATTGATTATCTTATTGTTAGCATCTAAAATAAAATACGTCGGAGTTGCATGAACATTGTATGTATCTACGTAAGTACTGTTCCATCCTCTCAATTCGGAGTCATTGATCCAAGGAAATGCAGCGATCTTCTGAGTATATGAATTTTTATCTGTATCTAAAGACAGTCCGACAACCTGAATATTTTTCGCTTTTAAATCATTGTATTTCGCTAAAAGCTGTGGCAGCTCACTTTCACAGTGGGAACAAGTAGAAGACCAGAAAATGATCACTTTCTTGTCTGCTTTCACGTCATACAGTGACTTTGCAGAGGTGTTGGTTGCAGACTGGAACTTGACATTAGGGAACGCTGCTCCCATTTCCACATTCGCATTCGACTTTAAAGTGGTTGCCAATCTGTCGGTAATGGTACATTTAAGGTTTTTAGCAAGCGTCAGATACTTGGTTTTAAACTCTTCCATGTCATAGGCATCAAAAATATCAATAAGTTCCGATAAAACAGTCTGCCCTCTCGGTGTTTCTACTTTTAAACGGTCTAAAAGCGTATCTACCGAACCTGCAACATTGGTATTCCCTCCGGAATTAAGGTAGGAAACCAAAACAGGTCTCAGAAGAGAAGAAGACTCCAGCATATCATTGGATTTATCCAGGAAGTTAACGATATCATCCTGGGTAACTTTTTTCGCAGGGTCTGCAGAATTGGATAAGAACTTAGCGTAATTGCTATTATAATAAGCAATAAACGGATGCTTGGCAGCATCAACTCCATTGCTAGTACCGGATAGTCTGTCTATTTCAATTTTCAGGGCTTTTCCGAAGTCCGTATTATCTTTGTAGTATTCTTTGATCTGTGCCAGTGCCGGGAGAATAAGTTCTTTTTTCTGCGAACCTTCCTGCTGCTTGCTCATGAGATCATTGACTTCATCAAGATAAGCTACTTCTTTGATCTTATTATTCTGAACATCTAATTTGATGCTCACATTTTTATTTTCCGAGACAAAGCTCACTGCATTATTTGAAGCCGGAAAATACACCTTCATCATTCCCATATAATGAGTGGGATACTTAAAGGTCCAGGTATTGTTCTTGTTCTGTTGTTTTGTAACGATTATGTCTTTTGAGCCGTTTAATGTATATAGAATGGCATCCTGATCTTTAAATTCGGCAGGAGCCTGAACGGTAACCGTAAACTGAGCCTGCAGAGAAAATGCAGCTAATACTGCAGATAATATATATATCTTTTTCATAGAGTAAAAATAAAAAAACTCTCTGATTAATCAGAGAGTTTAATGTTATTTTAATAAAATTTTAGGCTTTTACGCTTTTTAATTTCTTTGTATAGAATAGAATAAGTGCAATGGCCACTACAGACAGCAGATAAACATACATGTCAATAGGTGATGCAGCAGCTCCGGGGCCTACACCTCCGGTACCACCTCCTCCAGGTACTGGTGGAACTTCGTCCGCCTTGACCAGAAATGTTCCGAATAAGAAAAGAGCGAGTACTAGTTTATTAATAGTTTTCATAATATTTATTTTAAGATTTTAGTGTTAACGGTTTCTCCTTTATCAGAAACAATTTTTACAACATAAGAATTTTTAACAGCGCCGTTAAGCTCAATTACAAAATCCCTAGATGCATCAACTGCCTTTTTAGAGATAACCAGTTTACCGCTCATATCATAAACTTCAATATCTGCTTTTTTCCAGTTTGGATCAAATCTAACAATGTAGTTGGTAATTTCTGGATTATATACCACCATTGTTCTTGAAGGTACGCTACTTGTATCTTTTGTACCTAACACCACATTATTTGGATCACCATAATATAAATCGTAAGATGCAACAGCGTTAGGTGCAATACCTCCCTGTGTTGCCTGCTGTACAGTCCCGTTTGATGCTTTATAGTAGAAACCTATACCAGCAGACAGTAAATGTGTTCCTGTCGGAACCAACTCTCCGTTTTCTCTTATTTCGAACTTGTAAGATTTAACTTTATCAGTCTTATAGTTTACAAGTTTAACATTTTTTCCTTTAAAGTTATTTTCATTGGCTTCATTGATATATAACCAATATTGTGCTGTATAGTTTGAATCATAACCACCATTTAAAGCTTCTTCAAATGTACCGATCATGTTCTCAGTTGTAGCCGTAGCCTGAACTGTAGTTGCTATAGAAGTCTGGTGACCTGTAGTCGCATTAGGTGAAACTACATAATAGGTTCTTGCCACTTCGTTTCCGTTAGCATCTAAACCAATTACCCCAAGCTGTTTTACCGTTCCGTCAATGCTCTTACTACCGTTTTTGGCAGCAGTCACACTATAATCAGTACCGGCTAATCTAACCGTTTGGTTAAATCTTCTAAGGGTATTAAAATTTAAGGTTTGAACTGTATTATCTCTCAATTTCAGAACGAAAGTCTGCATTGGCTTGATAATCATACCGATATCACCAACTGGTACTCCGTTAGCAGCATAGGTCTGGATCAATGCTCCTGTACTGGATGCATTTCCCTGAGCTCCTACTACTACTGTTCCCGGGTCGTATCTTACTCCCCAAATATTAGAGATATTATTTCCGTCCGTAGTTCCTCCGTTTTCGATATACCCTATTCTTGATAAGTCAAGATTAGTTAAGAAAGGATTTCCAAACTGGTAAATATTTTTACCGTATGTATTCCCCCAAGGAGTAATTGAAACTTCAAACTGATCCTGAAGATACGTGTTATATCTTTCATTGTATCCATTGATCGTCGTTCCTCCAACACCGAAACTCACATTTCCTCCGTTTTGAAGAGTTGTGTTTGCTGCCAGTGAAGTATAAGGGCGACCATTAACGGTATGAAGCGAGCTACTGGTATCCAGATTATTATTGGCAGATCCCAACATATAATAGGTGGTAGCATCAGTTGTAGGAACGGATAAATCTGTAAAATCGGCAACAGCTGCTGTGTTGTTCCATTTTAGGATTTCGTTTTTACTTCTTCTTACAGTTCCAAATGTTTTACCAAGTTCAGTGGATAATGTGTTCAGAACTTTACCAGAGAAAGGCATTGCCACCTGCTGATAAAAATCTCCATTACCATGTTTCTTGGTTCTGAATTCTTTACTTACGATTCCAGTAATCTGTGCCTGGTTTAAACCATCGACATATAACTGTCCATAAGTAGATGCGTCGTCGGTATTCCCTGGAGTATTAAGTCTTAAAACGATATTTCCACCGTCGGTTTTATCTCCCCCGGCGGCGTCTATTGTTTTAAAAGCATCTCCGGTTGTACCTACAACCATAACGTTTCCGTGCACATCCAAAAGGCCATTACCTTTCGTCTGCACACCTCCACCACTATAAACAAGGGTGCCTTCGCTCACATACATATTAGCATTAGTGTCAACGTGACATAGTACCTGCGCCTGAACAGAGTAACTAATTGCTAAAAGACCTATAGCAAATAAACTTTTTCTCATTGTATAAATTATTTGTGTGTTAATACAATCTTCACCCGCAAAGGTAAGATTTTTTTTTAAAGAAAAAAAAATATTTTATTTATTAACAAAAATATTATCCTCCGTTAATATGATTTCTTTCTCCTCTCCTATTGAAAACATATAGTCCTCCAGAACTTTTTCAGTGGTCCCTCTTAAACCTCTGGCTCCCAATCCTTTTTCAATGGTTTCTTCTACTATCTTTTCGACAGCGCCGTCTGTAAATACCAAATTCGTGCCATCCATTTTGAACAGTTCAATAAACTGATTGATGATCGAATTTTTAGGCTCTTTCATAATTCTTACCATGGTCTCTTTATCCAGTTTATCCAGGTAAGTAATGATCGGGAATCTTCCTAAAAGTTCAGGAATTAATCCGAAAGTACGAAGGTCAATGGCATTAATATTTGTCAATACATATTTTTCTTCGTCCGTATTGTTGATTTTTTCAGAACTGAAGCCAATGGCCTGCTTGTTCATTCTTCTTTCGATGATATCTTTGATTCCGTCAAAAGCTCCACCGGCAATAAACAAGATATTCTGCGTATTCACCTGGATATATTTCTGATCCGGGTGTTTTCTTCCTCCTTGAGGCGGGACGTTTACGATACTTCCTTCCAGAAGTTTCAGCAATCCCTGCTGTACCCCTTCTCCGGAAACGTCTCTTGTAATGCTCGGATTGTCAGATTTTCTTGCGATTTTATCAATCTCATCGATAAATACAATTCCTCTTTCTGCTTTTTCCACATCATAGTCAGCCACCATCAGAAGTCTTGAAAGGATACTTTCCACATCTTCCCCTACATAGCCGGCTTCCGTAAGAATAGTAGCATCTACGATACAGAAAGGAACGTTAAGCTCTCTAGCAATGGTTTTTGCCAGAAGCGTTTTTCCTGTACCGGTTTCGCCTATCATGATGATATTTGATTTTTCCAGTTCTACTTCCCTGTTCTCATCCTGAGCGTGAAGCAGTCTTTTATAATGATTGTATACCGCGATCGAAAGCTGTTTTTTCGCCTGATCCTGTCCAATAACATATTGGTTAAGGAATTCTTTGATCTCTTTCGGTTTTTTAAGTTCGTCTATACTTTCTGCCGGAGAAGTTCCCGTTTTAGAAACGCTGTCTTTTACGATAACATGCGCCTGTTCGATGCAGTTTTCGCAAATAAAGCCGGTCTGCCCTGAAATGAGCATTTGTACTTCATTTCTTTTTCTGCCGCAGAAAGAACATTGGTTTGAATTCATACTATATAATAATGTTAAAGAAAATCGTAAAAAATTTCTTTTTTACGATTTTATGCTTTTAAGAAATAATTGAGTTTTGAATCTCTTTATATTCTTCGTCTGTTAGTTTCAGTCTTTCATTTTTGAAGTTCATGTCTTCCACCTTGTTTAAGGGAATGAGGTGAATATGGGCATGAGGAACTTCAAGTCCTACTACAGCTACGCCCACTCTTACGCAGGGCACTGCATTTTTAATCTTTTTGGCGACCTGCTGGGCAAATCCCCAAAGGTTTTTATATTCTTCACTGTCCAGATCAAAAATCAGATCGACTTCTTTCTTGGGAACTACAAGGGTATGTCCTTTCACTAAAGGCATTGCGTCCAGGAACGCGATAAAGTGATCATCTTCTGCAATGGTATAAGAGGGAATGTCGCCATTAATGATCTTTGTGAATATACTGCTCATAGGGTAGAAATTAGAGGTTAGATTTTTGAAATAAGATTGCGGATATCGTACTTTAGATTATAGAGTGATTTCTAATACTTCGAAAGAAAGTTTGTTTCCGTTGGGTAATGTAATATCAGCTGTTTCACCGATTACTTTTCCAAGCAATCCTTTTGCAATAGGCGTATTTACAGAAATCCTTCCTGTCTTAAGGTCGCTTTCATTATCCGGTACCAATGTAAACACCTGCTCCTGATTGGTCACATTGTTTTTAAGTTTTACAGTAGTAAGGATGGAAACCTTTGAAGTATCTAATTGACTTTCATCTATGATCTTGGAAGTTGCGATAATATCTTTCAGCTTGGAAATTCTCATTTCAAGCATCCCCTGAGCCTCTTTAGCCGCATCATATTCAGCATTTTCAGATAAATCTCCTTTATCTCTTGCTTCTGCGATCTGCATGGTAATTTTTGGTCTTTCCACAGTTTCTAACTGTTCCAGCTCAGCTTTCATTTTCTCTTGTCCCTCCTTTGTTACATAGCTTGCCATAATTTTCAAAATTTAGGTTTGGTATAAAAAAATAATCCGACATTTGCCGGACAATGTATTACGTGTTATATCGTTTAACTTTTACAAATATATAAAAATTTAAATTGAAATGAAAAAAACTTTTTCAATCCTTTCTATTTTAACGATACTGATTTTCAGTATTTTAACTATAAACTCATGCGGAAGCAGAGAAGACACCGTAAGCTGTTTTCCCAGCAACCCTATCAATGTAACTTTAAATCTGAACCTCCCTGCTTATTACAATCTGACTTATGATGGAGGTTGGATTTATGTAAACGAGCAACAGGCCGGTACAAGAGGACTGATTGTAGTGCGTGTGGGGGATAACTTTAAAGCTTATGACAGAAATGCCCCTCACCTTTGCCCGGACAGCAATACCACTCTTGAAGTAAAGGATAATATCAGCATTCTGTGTCCTAAGGATAACACCAAATGGATCCTGAGAACAGGTGAGCCACAGTCAGGATCACCCACTTCTCTTCCACCTAAAACCTATCTTAACAATTATGATCCTGCCACCAAAACTTTAAATATTTATTATTAAAATGAAGATCGTTATCCAGAGAGTTTCTGAAGCCAGTGTAAAAGTAGACGGAAAAATTGTAGGGGAAATCAGGAAAGGACTGATGCTGCTGACCGGAATTGATGAAAATGATGAAAAAGCAGATGCAGACTGGCTGGTTCAGAAGATCCTAAATCTGAGAATATTCGGTGATGCAGATGACAAACTTAATCTTTCCGTAAAGGACATTTCAGGAGAAATTCTTTGCATCAGTCAATTTACCCTGATCGCTGACTATAAAAAAGGCAACCGCCCTTCCTTCATCAAAGCTGCAAAACCCGATAAAGCCATTCCTCTTTTTGATTATTTCAAAGAAGAAATCGCTAAGTCCGGATTAAAAACCGAAAGTGGAATTTTCGGGGCAGACATGAAGGTTTCCCTTGTTAACGACGGCCCCGTGACGATCGTCATGGATTCCATCACAAAAAACTGATCCGTCAGAAAATACTATTGACAGCTACAACTTAAGATTTGAAATCAAACACCTTATTCATGCCCTTTAATTTTAAATTACTATTTGGACTTTTAGTCACTTTCAGCATCCCATTGACAAGCTTTGCCCAAACGCGCGAGGATCTTTTAAAATCAAAACTTGATTCTGCATTTTCAGAATTATTTAAGGCAGACGAACCGGGCGGGGCTATTCTGATTCAGCAGGGAAATAAGGTTTTGTATGAAAATTCTTTTGGATTGGCTGATCTGAAGACCAAGGAAAAATTTACCACCAAAACGGTTTCGAATCTTGGTTCTATTTCCAAAACTTTTGTGTCTTACGGTATTCTGATACTTCAGGATCAACATAAGCTTTCAACCGACGACAGCCTGCTGAAATTTTTTCCGGATTTTAAGAATAAGAATATTGCCTCTAACATCAAGCTCCGTCATGTTCTTACCCATAGTTCCGGACTGCCGGATCTCAGACATGTGGAGAAAGACAGCATCTTTTACCTGACAGCAAAGGATGAGGAAAATTTCAGGCCTTTACAATCTGCCGATTCGCTGAAATTTGAACCGGGAACAAAATTCAGTTATTCCAATCCCGCCTACAACGGACTGGCGCTGGTCATTGAAAAAACAGCCGGTATGAAATGGCAGCGCTTCATCGGAGAACATATTTTCAAACCTTCCGGAATGAAGAACAGCCGTATCACAAATGGAAGCTATCCTGAAAAAAATGTGGCACACGGCTATATTCTGAAAGATAAAGTATACACGGAATACGACTATGGCGAATGCCCCACTTTTGCTGCTGCCGGAAACGGCGGTGTCTGGAGTTCTATTGAAGATCTGAAAAAATACATTACCGCAATTAATCAATGTAAATTTACCAACTGCTCTGTTATTGAAGCAGCAAATACCCTCTATAAACCTGAACACTGGAATGGCCAAAAACCTGTTTACCACACGGGAACATGGTTTGTTCACAAAGGTTTTTACGCCGACACTTCAACAGAAGAAAATGTAAACGTCATAGAGCACTCCGGTGATCAGGGAGGTTTCAAATCCCACCTCATCATGATTCCTGAAAAAAAGATTTCTATTATCTGGCTGACCAATAATAATAAATTCATTACCGGTCATATTCGCAGAATACTTCTTAAGATGAAGTATATCAACTAAATTCCCTCATCAATATTTTAACATCAACCGAAAGCAGATATTAAATTTTTCGTCATTAATTTAATTTCACAAAAACGTGATTTAGATTAATTTTATCAACATTTGCATCAATTATCGATTACAATTAACAACTGTGCAATAAAATTAATTTATTTCATTCTATTTTTCCATTTCTTGTGATATAAATTATATATTTGATTAACAACCATTTAATAAGATATTATGAGAACAGAAATTAGACTTTTCACATTATTTATTTTCGGCTTTATCCTTTCTTACGGCCAGAATCCATCGGAGAAAAATGATAAGCCCAACCCGAACATTTATGTATGTTTTTCAAAAAACATAACTTCTGAAAAAGCAGCACTCGGAAATCCGGAACTGGCAGAATTTGTCAAAACCAATGGAATTTCGTTCGTGAACGATCTTGGTTTTAGTAACCAGAAAATTGAAGAAATGGTCAAAGACAGCAGAGCCAACGGTAATTCCGGTGAATCTGTTGAAAAACTGAGAAGGATATTCAAAGTAAATATTCCTTTACAAAACAATGAAGATGCTGAAAAGCTGGCGCACACGCTTGAAAGATTCCCTGAAGTGGAATATGTTTCCGTGATGAGCAGCACACCTATTGAACCTCCTTTCGTTAAAGCATTTGTAGCAACTCCTGATCTGGAAAGCCTTCAGACGTACCTTAATGACAACCCCGGGATCAATGCAAAATATGCGTGGTCCAGAGGAATCACAGGACAGAATATCAGAATCCGTGATGTAGAATATGGTTTTTACAAGACTCACGAGATGCTTTCCAATCAAAATTCTATCCAGCTGGAACCAGGATATAGCCCGAATGCAGGATTAGCCAATAATAACTACCGCGATCACGGAACGGCTGTGGTAAGTATTTTGGGTTCTGTAAAGGATAATATCGGTCTTTCAGGGGCGGCCTACAGTGCTTCCCAAATCAAAGGCTATATGGAATGGACTACTGTGGGATACAATAGAGCTTCCGCGGTAAGCAGATCCATCAATGCATCGCAGGCCGGAGATATTATTTTATATGAAATGCAGACCGGCGGGAAAGACGGCCAGTATTGCCCTGCAGAATATGATAGCGTGATCTGGGATCTAACGAAAGCAGCTACAGACTCCGGAATTATCATCATCGCAGCAGCAGGAAACGGAAATCAGAATCTTGATGATCCCTTTTATGCAGCGTACAGAGCAAGAGGAAACAGCGGTGCCATCATTGTGGGGGCAGGTTCTCCAAACACAACCCATTCAAAACTAAGCTTCAGTACCTTCGGAAACCGTGTGGATGTACAGGGCTGGGGAAGCAGCGTTCTTGCGGCAGGATACGGGTCTTACCAAAAGTATGATAACGACAATAACAGAACTTATAATTATTTCAGCGGAACGAGCTCTGCAACTCCTGTGGTAGCTTCTGCAGCTACATTGATCCAGTCTTATTATTACCAGAATACAGGTCAGTATCTTACTCCGGCTGCTATGAAAAACCTGTTAATCTCTACAGGAATTCCTCAGGGCGGTACTGTGGTTAATCAAAAAATCGGTCCTTTCCCGAATGTAAAAAATGCCATATTACAACTGGAAGGAAGTCTTAAAGCTAATGTCAAAGTTCAGGCTCCTTTAGAAATTAAGATTTATCCGAATCCTGTGACCAACTCTGTTGCGATTCACAGCAATGATGATAAAAAACTTGATTTCGAGATCATCAATATGCATGGAAGAACCGTTACAAAAGGTTCAGTTTCACCGGATGAAAAAATCAATACTTCGAATCTTCCTACAGGTCAGTACATCATCAATATCACTGAAGGCCAAAGAAGAGTAGTTGAAAAATTCACTAAACTGTAATATCAAATCTTTCAGATATATTTAACTGAATTGGGTTTTTAGAGTTGCCGGTCTGAACCACGAAACCCGCATCCTGAAACACTACCAGTTACTAAAATTTATAATGAGGTGATCCGGATTTGGGTCACCTCATTTTGCTTTTAAAAAATAGATGTATCTTGTTTTCTTTTTTAACTTAAATAAAAATGAACGGAGAAAAAGACTTAGAAAAGCTTTTAAAAAGTATGAAACCCAAACACCATCCGGGTGACTATGTTTTCTGTACGACTAAAAGTACAAACAGTTTTAATCTGAATGAAATTGAAATGCTCTTCAGAGAAGACGAAGGATTTACCCTTATTGTAAAAAAGGAAACTGCAGACAGATTACAACTGGACTATTCCGTCGTGATGTCCTGGATCACTCTCACAGTACATTCTTCTCTGGAAGCCGTGGGATTAACGGCTGCTTTTTCAAAAGCACTTTCTGAAAATGATATCAGCTGTAATGTCGTAGCAGCCTATTACCATGACCACATTTTTGTGAATACAAAAGATACTGAAAAAGCGCTTGAAGTTCTGACACAATTATCTGAATAAAAACTTACAAAAAAATAGGCTGCCTTTTCAGGACAACCTACTCTATCTTAAACGGTACAAAAATTATTTCGCTGGAACACTGTTGAAATTAAGGGCTATTTTAAGATTCATATCCGAAGTCGTCTGGTTTTTCAACTCATAGACTGTTCTTACGGTAAGTCCTGAACTTTTTACCACCTCATCCAGATATCCCGTATCATTCAGGTCAAGATTTAAACTGGAAGAGTCTGTTGTGATATTGGAACGAGATGCTACCAATTTCTCTCCTGTTCCGCTGGATGAAACATATACTTTCACAGATTTCACTGCGCTTAAGTTTCCACCTGAAGGAGATACTACAGAGATTTTGGCATCAGAAATTCTAACATCCTTAATTTTCGCATTATTGTTTCCTCCAAACCACGTCTGCACATTGGTAGCCGTCGATGTTGAGGAAACTTCTTTATCGGCCGGAACTCCCGTAGACACCAAAACACTGGCGGTATAAGGGAATGTGTTCTGAACCAGTGACTGCACCGTTCCACAGCTTACTACTACTGCTGAAACCGCTGCCGTCATTAACCATATATTTTTCATAACTTTTAAACTTTAGTAATGAGTTTGCAGAAATTATACCAAAGGGATAAAACTTACTCTACACTTACATTAAAACTTCCTTTTGTATTTCCGGAAGCCATATTGCTTTTACCGATGATCAGCCAGACTTCGCCGGTACCTTTGGTTTCGTAAGTGATTTCTCTGCTGAAAGGTCCGTCATAGTCTCCGTTGGGAAGTTTAATCTGGTTAAATCTGATATTAAAGTCTTTTTCATTCGTTGAAATTTTAGCTTTAATAGTCGGTTTATCATAATGGGTTAGTTTTAAAACAAGTTCCTGACCGTCTTTCGTGAATTCTTCTCCCAGTGTGAAAGGAAGCTGAGATGCATCTGCCGTTCTTATAATCTGGCCTTCTTTTTCACTTCTCATCACACCTTTGCGGAGTACTTCTTTGGTAACGGGAGCATTGTTAATGATTGAATCTTGCTTTCTGATGGCCGCTGAATCTGCTTTAGCGGCAACATCAGGCATTTCTGTGATCACAGCAGAATCTTTGTTCGGAGTTTCTGTTATGTTCGCTTCTTTTTTACATGAAATAATAATCAATGGAATTAACAATAAGGATTTTTTCATAATAACTAATCTTTTAATGTTTCGTAGTAAAGGATTTTTGAAAGGAAAGGCTTGCCTTTTTCTCCTTTAACTTTGTCAAGTATTTTCTTTTTAAGCTGCAGATCATTCTTTTCATCCGCATACTTCAGCAGCCTTCTTTCGCTGAAACTGATCTGCTCAAAGTGATAATTCACCGCAAAATCTTTACGTTTCATATTCTGGGAGGTAATGATTCCGCCCCAGTTGACATAACTGCAAGCCAAAATTGTTCCATAAAAATACCAGGTCATCACATTGAACAGGAATGCATTTCTTTTTTGCTTTTGAATCTTAATAAAGGTAAGAGCAAGACCCATCAGTGCCAGCAGAAGAAAAGCAAACACCCCCAACCTTTTGTAAGTATATCCGTAGGTGATGATGTACTCGTAGTTTTTCAGTGCTGCGGAAAATACCAGAATTGCATTCAGAATGATCCAGATTCTTGCGAGCGTTTTCATCAGCTTTGCTTTAGGATCAAAATTGAATCCGGATTTAAAATAGAACATGATTACCATCACCGCCATCACAATCGACATGATCACCGCATTCACTCTCTCATGGGTTTCCTCGGAAAGCTGAACGGGAGTTTTTGAAACTTCATAAAACTGTTCGTAATTGTAAGTGATGATGAAAAATACCAATAAAATATTCAGGCAAAAGAATGAAATAACTCCGCTGGTTCTTTCTGCATCGAGATCAAGAAAAGAATAAGTGGCTTTTTGAACTTTAGCCTGATTATAAAAGTTATCATCCAGCAGATAATTTTTCTTGTAAATAAATCTTTCCACTGCATAGTTCCAGTAATTGAACGCAATAAAAAAGCCCAGAACCGAAAGACATAACAGCTGCCATACATCAATATCCAGCTCATAATCTGTGAAAAGTGCCGCAAAATGATCACTTCCCGCAGAATAGATTCCGAAAAATATAGAGATAAATACAAGCGGAATCACAATGAAAGCCAATGTTTTCTGCCACACACCGGAAATATTCTTTTTCGGCAGCCATGCATCAAAGCTGAAAAACCGGAAAATGGAGGTAAAACTGTTGATGATAAAAACCGGGATCAGGAACAGTATTTTAAGTGTTCTGTTTCTTGATCGGTAGCCCAGCAAAAGAATGGAACTTACAACCGCCAGCAAGGAAGAAAAGTCCCTGTACCAGATAAAAGCAAAGCTTGACATGATACTTGTAACAAAAAGTATCAGGAAAGTTCTGGTCCTGTTTCTCTCAGGAGTTTTGAACAAAGTAAGCAATGCATAAACAATGGCAAGAATACCAAGATTCAATCCGATGTCCTGATCGTAGAATACGATGACAAACAAGGCGGCTGTAAAGAATATATAGTGATGTGTTTTCATGATTTTAAAGATTTAAAAATTGAAAGATTGAAACATTTAATGAGTTAATGAGTTAAACCATTAAGAATAGGTAAGATTTTAAGAATATTAAGAGATAGCTCCGCTTTAAACTTAAAAATCAAATTGATTTTCTTAATTAATCTTATATTCTTAAAGGTTCTTCATGTCTTTTTTGATTTAAAAACTGATGGTTTACAGTTTAAAATCAATGAGGATACCCATATAAAGGATGGTGATGGGAATATTGACAAGAAGGAGCAATACGGAGTTTCCGGAGGATTTCTTATCAGGAATATGGATCAGGAATTCCATCAGCTCATACAGCAGAATCAGCAAATTGACCACCGCTGCAAGGATCACAAAATAGAACCCGAATACCATGAGAAGGTCTGCTTTTGTGATCAGGTAACAGATTAAGATTAAAGTCCCTGATACAAACGAGGTCAAAAAAGTATTTCTGCCCAGCGCAGTGTATTTTATTTTCTTCATGGCTTATCATTAATAGAGCGGTGCGGTTTCTTTCTGCTGGATATAGTCTTTCAGATGATCGAAATTCTGCCATAACAGGCTTTCAAAATCCCAGTGGTAAAATGGTCGCATGCTTTGCCCTTTTCGATATGCTTTCATATACAGTTTCAGGTACTCTGGAAGGATGAGCGTTCCCAATACAACAGCAGCCAGCAAATGGGCATTGAGCTTACCATTTCCAAGAAGCAGATACTGCATCGCAACCTCATCTTCGAAATGAGTTCCGCATCCGGTGATCAGGTGATGGACGTCATGGTCTTCCATTTTCGGGATCATGGAAAATCCGTGCTTTTTATAGAACTCGCCCAGTTTTCGTCCTAAAGAATCTTCCTGGAACTGCAGCAGCTGTTCTTCATTGAACTGCCACTGTCTTTTTTTCTTTTTAAAATATTTTCTGTAAAGTTTCTGGGTTTTATCGTAGACAAAAAGCAGAAATTGAACACGTACTTTTTTCATAATGTTTATTTTTTTAGATTATATGAAGTCCTATTACAGCGTAAATTATGGCAATGGGAATATTGATCATCATTATACCGATAGATTTGAGACAGGCATCAGACTTGGGTTCATGAGTAATTCCATAAATCAACAGTACTAATGCAACAGGTAGATTTAAAGCTGTTCCGAAAATGAGCAAAAGAAAGCCATAGTAAGCAAAGTCATCAATGTCAGTGATCAGATAACCGAAAAGGCAGATGTTCCCGAGCGCAAAGCACAATCCGAAAATGTATTTTCCAAGTTTTATTATGTGATGATCTTTCATCGATAAAGTATTTTAAGCTTGTGTTAGAGTAAAGACGGTAATTTCCGGACGGACCATAAATCTTATCTGGAAGGAATGGCCGATGGCTCTGTTTATGTAGAGCATTCTTCCGTCCTGAAGATCTATTTCCCCTGAGACATATTTTTTATTCTCTACAGGAAGAACCGGTGTGATGACTCCGGGAATTCTACATTGTCCTCCATGGGTATGACCGCTCAGAATCCAGCTCTGATAGCCATTCCATATATCTCTGTCGCAGGCATCCGGATTGTGACAGAGCACTATATTGGCTTTTGAAGGATCATAATTTTTCATCACTTCCGCAGGATAGAAATTAGGTGACCACAGATCTTCAAACCCGATAAAGTTCAGACCGTGACTTTCTTCAGCATTGTTTTTAAGCATATTGATTCCTAAATCTTCAAGAATATCACAGATGTTTTCTGAGCATTCTACATCGTCCCAGTTCTTTCCGTAGTCGTGGTTTCCAAGAATCCCGAATGTTGCCAGCTTTCCATGGACTGCTTGGTTCATTACTTTCTTCAAGTCTTCGCGCTCTTCTACCGTTCCGTGATTGACGAAATCTCCTGTGTATGCTACAAAATCAGGATTAAACTGTTTTGCTTTCTCAAAGGAATCGATCAGAAAATTCCAGTCGAAACGGTCTCCGACGTGCAGGTCTGATATCTGCATCAGCGTTTTCCCTTCTAATGTTTCCGGAAGATTTTTAACCGGTAACTTTCTTTGGACAAATTCTACCCAGAAAGGTTCCACCTGCCAGGAATATAATGCAGGGAACGCTCCTATCAATGAAAGCTGTGCTACTCTTTTAATGAAAGTTTTTCTTGTCATCACTGAAATCTTTCTTAGTTTCCAGCGACGGGACTCCCGAAGATTCCTACCGCCAATTCGACCCATATCAATGTAAAGACGATCAAAACGAAAACACAGATTAAAATTCTCTGGCTTTGTTTTTTAATTTTGCTTCTTACTACATTGATCAGAAAAGCCGTGCTAAAAAGTAAAACTCCGGCGATCAGAAAATCTGAAGCTGACCAATTGACCTCATTTGATGTTAAATTTCCTACCAAAGGAATACACAGTAAAACCAATGGAAGCGCGTAAATCGTGATTGTTTTTTGTTTTTGTGTTATCATTTTAATTCATATAAAGTACTTTGTATTTCAAAGTAAATTTTCAAAAAAATATAGCCCTATCTTCCCAGCAATTTTTCAAGAGCATCCAGATGTTCATTGAAAGCCTGTCTCCCACTTTGGGTCACACGGTAAGATGTTTTCGGTTTTTTGCCTACAAATTCTTTCTTCACTTCAATGTATCCTGCTTTTTCTAACGCATTACTGTGGCTGGCGAGGTTACCGTCTGTAATTTCCAGAAGCCCCTTCATTTCAGAAAAATCAACCCAGTCGTTGACCATAAGAACGGACATAATCCCCAGTCTTACTCGGCTTTCGAATTCTTTGTTGAGTTGATTTATCTTTATCATAGTAAGGCAATAGCTGCAGGTTTCTAAGAAGCTGTTCTTAAAAGGTCTGCAAATTTAATCTTTATTTATATTTTTTATGCATGATCAGCCCATACACAATATGTAAAATTCCAAAACCGATGGTCCAGAATACAAGTCCCCATCCTAAAAAGAAGAGAGAAATGAGTCCCAGTATAATTTGACAGTATCCTAAATATTTAATATCCGTGAGTGTATATCTTTCTGCACTTACTAAGGCGATTCCGTAAAATATAAGCGTGGCGGGCGCTACCCATACAAACAGGTGGTGAAAAAGAAGCGCCAGGCAAAACACTCCACCTGTTACCAAAGGAACGGCAAACGTAAATAACAAACGCTTCGTTGTGCTATCCCAAATCTTTTGTCCTTTCTTTTTGCTTTTATTGGCGGTGAAAATATAACCGCTTAAAACAGCAGTCAGCAAAATTACCGTTCCCACCAGTACAAGTTCTCTGACCAATGCCGGACCGAAAAAATTTCTGTCACCGTCTAAATAGCTAATTCCTTCCCTCTGGAAGATACAATATACATATCCTGCACCGATCAGCGCAGCCAAACCGGCAAAAACTCCGGACAGTCCGCTCAATGAAATAAATCTGGAAGACCGCTCCATCATGGAACGGATATGTGATAAGTCTTCGTGATAGTTTTTCGAATCCATAAAAAGAACTTTGAATTACAAAGTTATAATTTATTTTGAATCTGCCAATTATTTTTTTAAAAATTTTAATAACAACTTTTTACCATACAATTCTTAACTTTAAATCGAAAGTAATTCTGTACCTATAAATGAATATGTCATGGCGGAAACTTCGATAGATTATTCTCAGATTGAACTGCACGAAAATATTCCTTTAACGGAAGGGGAACAAAATACTATAGCGATCCAAAAACAGGATTTTTTCAAACATGTTCCCTGTATTCTATTGTCCGTCCTACTTTTGATGGTACTCATAGCCTGTTATCTTTTGAAAGATGAGTTTCATCATTTCAAATACTATCATTATCTCCTGTTTTTCGGGATTGCATTAGTGCTTTATGCTTTCTTCTATGGCATCATGCATCTGGTCCACGCCCGCTCTGTAAAAAACTGGGAGAAGGATATTCAGCATGGTAAAAACATATTAACAAGCATTATTATCAGCCGCCATGAAACTGAAAATGACGAATACATCATCACCTTCTCCGGCCGAAACAGAAAAGAAAAAATAAGGCTTCCGGTTTCTAAAGCTGACTACTTGAATTATCACGTTGGAACCAAGGTAGTCATGATTTATTTAAAGTACAGTAAAACGGTTATTTCTCTTAAGGCACTATAATGTGGCTTTCCACAAAAAAACCGCTGAAATGTTCAGCGGTTATATGATAATGATGTACAAAATACTATTTTGCTCTCAATCTTTCTTTAATGGATTCAATGTTTTTCTTGGCAGAATCTTCGAGAATTAAGCTTGCACTCATGTGAATTCTTGCCGGCATCAGTTCATTGAAATGATCTGTTCCTTCCCATGATACTTTTTTGATCAAAGCTAATGCATCACTGCTTCTGGAAGCCAATGTCTGCATAAACTTCTCCAGTTTGACATCCATTTCCTGAATATTTTCAGATACGGAATGATACACATTATGCTGCTCTGCCCACTCTGCCGATCTGAAGTCTGCATCAATAGCCATTGCGGAGAACTGAGATTTTCCGATCTTTCTTTCTACGTATGGTCCGATCACAAAGGGTCCGATTCCGAGATTAATTTCTGTAAGGGCCAACGCTGCATCTTTTGTAGCGAAGCAATAATCTGCACCACACGCGATTCCCACACCTCCACCGGTAGTTTTCCCCTGAACTCTTACGACAACTATTTTTCCACAGTTTCTCATAGCATTCAAAACTTTTGCAAAACCACCAAAAAATTTCGTAGATGCTTCCAGCTCCTCAATAGCCAAAAGCTCATCGAAACTTGCTCCAGCACAAAATGCTTTCTCTCCTTCACTTTTTACTAAAATAGCTTTTACTTCTTCTTTAGCTCCTTCATCCAGAATAGTCTGAGCCAGTTTTTCTAAAATGGCACCCGGAAGGGAATTGCTTTTCGGGGTTCCGAATGTGATTTCGGCGATATTGTTTTTAATTTCTGATGCTACGAATTCGTTCATTTTTAATTTAATTGGATTCTTACAAAAATACTAAATACCGCTGTCCCGGAAAAATTATAAGAAACAAATTACAGATTAAACACAGCCTATCAAATCTCCATGTTTTTTGCGCCATAAAACCTTTCCCAGACGCGAAATAGAATATCCATTACGTAGAAATACGGACTCTCCAATTTGGTATTTTCTACTCTAGTACTGCCTTTTTATATGTTGTTCCTTTGGCTTATCAAAAAAACTAACAACCAACGGCGGAATCCGAAAAGCCCATAACAGAGTAGGAAACTTAACAACTGAAAAACTATTATCATGGACGAATACATTGGAATTGTAAAACTATTTGCCGGAAACTTTGCCCCTAGAGGCTGGATGTTTTGTGACGGAAGCTTACTGAGAATCTCAAATAATTCTGCTTTATTTTCCATCTTAGGAACAACCTACGGAGGAAACGGCGTGGATACTTTTGCACTGCCTAATCTAAAAGGACGTATGGCCATTGGAGCCGGAAATGTAAATTCAAACGAATATTATCCTCTGGGAGTTGCTGCCGGAACTACACAGAATACCATTATGGCACAGAACCTTCCAAGTATAGGTTCAGGATTTCAACTGAAAGTGGCCAATACAAATGCTACCGTTTCTACTCCTACAGCGACTACTTCTATAGCCAAATCAGGAACACAGGTAGGAAGAGATTTTAATGCGGTACCTAGTTTTGCTGCCGTTGATCCTGATACCGCTATTAACGCAAGATCTCTATCATACGTCGGACAAAATCTTCCGATGAACAATATGCCACCTTACTTAGGGCTTAACTACATCATCTGTATAGAGGGAATCTATCCTCCACGCAGCTAAAAAAAACAACTTATTTTAAAACCTAAATCATGAAAAGAACTATTTTTTTAACCATCTGTAGTCTGTTCATTTCCTTATTTTCTTTTGGACAGACGAGTACAGAACAATTTGAAACTGAATCGAACGGAAGTCCGAGTTTTACTGATAACGGAGTGATCTTCAGCATCATTTCACATGTAGGAGTTTTTGACATCCAGGCGAATTTTCCTAGTACAGGATGGAACGGAACAGCTAACGACAACAGATATATTGATAACTCCAATGATACGGCTTCACCACCGTCTTTCAGTATTAAAACCACATCGAACCTGTTTAAAGTAAACCGTTTCTGGATGTACCTTTCTGCTCTTAATTTAGATCTGACTGTAGCGGGAACTCTAACAGTTACTGGAAGGCTAAGCGGTGTTACTAAATTTACACAGACTAAATCTACAGGCTTCAACACTTCTATGGCTACGGCAAACGGATATACCCTGATAGATCTCACCAATTTAAACGGTCAGAATTACTCAAATATCATTATTGACGAGCTTAGAATTACCATGGGAGGTGGCTACAGGTATGGAGGACTCGATGCTTTTACATGGGTAAAAGATCCAGGTCTTGTATTGGCAACAAACGAAACTACTTCTTCACAAAAAGTGATGAGCATTTATCCTAATCCTACCAGCGGATCTCTTTCTATTCAGACAGAAGATAATGCGCCGGCTGAAATTTACAGTCAGGATGGAAAATTGCTTAAAAAACTGGAAATGAAGAAAGGAACCAATCAGGCAGACATCTCGGAACTTCCGAATGGCGTTTACATTCTCAAAACACCATCAGGATCTTCCAAGATCATCAAAAAATAAAAATTTTTCATAAGTGATTTGTGCCCTCGAAAAGATTCTAATGCATAAATGATAAATTCCCTGAATTTTCAGGGAATTTTTTTTTACGGGTCCATTTATGGAGACAATTAACCGCTATTTTTTCAATGCCAAAATATATTTGTCAATGTACAGCTGTTTTTCTTTTGTTTTATATTGCTGGATATATCTTGGATGTTCTAGAACCGTCATGGTATCAAACAGCTGAGCTTCTTTATTCAGTGCAGAAATAAATTCTGAATTCTTTTTACCGAGAACAAAAACTTCGGAAGTATCCACACCCAGACTGATATGTTTCTTCAGAGAATCGATCATAAAATCTTTTACTGCCTCAAAGAGTTTTTTATCATCATAATAATTGGCGTTCAGCCAACCGGTTTTTGTTTTTCGTACAATAGCCAGCGGAAAGGGTGAATTGATATAAACATCTTTATAAAATTCCCCTGCTCCTCCATATTCCGCGATCATATCATACATGAAAACCGAAGAAACTTCATGAGTACGGGCCGATTCCATTGTAATTCCACAGACAGCTTCCAGCCTTTTGGTATCGGTAAACGGAACGCCCGTCACTCCTGCTCCATTCCGGCTGGGATTGATCCCGATCATGAATTTCCTTGTGCTGATATCATTGTAGTATTTGTGATAAAATTCCTCCATGACGGTCATCGTTTCCAGATTATCCAGATATGGATTCATGGCCTCAAAGCCCTCAGGAAGATCTCCTGAAAACTGAAGGTTTTTATTGAATTCTATGACTTTATCTGCAAATGTTTTATTCATCATCTTCGTCTTCATCTTCATCATCAGACAGTGCCAGTTCTATATCAATAAACTGAATATACAGTCCGCAGATTTCCCCTTTTTCATCGTATGCAAAATAAACGGGATAACCTCCGTCTCCGAAACCGCTTGCAAACATCGGAATATGATACTCTGTATTGGGAATTTTCCAGTTGATCCAATCTCCCGATTCTCTCTGGTTTTGCGGATGCTCTTTGTAACTCTGTGCAAACAGTCCGGCAAAATAATCATCGTAAACATTTTCTACATTCACCTCGGTAAGAAACTTATCAAAATGAGGAAGCACTTCTGCATCGGTAATACATCCCAATCCCGCATCTACCATGAATCCGAAGTAGTCGCCTTCATTTAAATCGTCAAGATTTTCTATCCCGATCAACGCTTCTCTGTAAAGAACCGGCTTTTCTTTGGTGAATTCCACTTTCACAGCAGCATAACGATTGCCCCATTCCTCTGACTTTACCACCGCAATTTTCACAGGAAAATCTCCTTTCGGAGCCTGATCGAAATAGGGTTTTTCTCCTGCATTTAAAAAGACCAACGGATCTCTTACAATTACTTTTCCGGACGGCAGGGAAACATTCCCGATCTCCATTACTTCCATTTTCTGATCCAGAATTTCGTCCGAGGTAAAATAAGTTTCCAAATCTACGGGACAGGTAAGAATATCTTTTACCTCTTCCCATTTTTTCATCCAGCTTTCGTTCATTGTTTTTAATTTTTTTGATCTGATTTAAAGTTTAAAAGTACCTGTTTATTTATTCACCGTCAAATTCATCTTCATCTTTCAGTCCTTTTATAAAAGTTTCAAAGTCTTTGGCCAGAAATATTTTTTTATAATCATCTTCCTGATCAATGTGAACCAATTCCGGCTCACCGTCTTTTCCACAATTGGAATAATCAAGCAAAACCATATCATGCCCCGCCGAAGGACAATCACAGATGTAAATACCGATTGCAGGATATCCCCATTCCTCAATCATAAACTGACTTCCGAGTTCTCCACAGATGGAATAGGTTTTCTCTCTTCCGATACCCATAATTCCGGTAATCGCAATATGATCATCTGCCCATGAATTTTCTTCTGATGTAGGAAAACAGGATTTATCAACCAACCCACCGTTCTGCAGTCTCATCAATTCGATATAAGAAGCCGGAAGTTTGTAGCCAAGCTCTTCTTCTACGGAAGCAATAAGCTCATCATCCGGAAACGGTTCTATATAATCTCTTACAGAATAGCTGCTTTCGTTCCAGAAATCCGTAAAGTCAAAGTCTTTGAAAAATTGTAGTTCCATATTCTGTCTTAAATAAGTAAGATTTTGATTGTACTGTAAAAGTAATTATCATTTTTAATAAAAAAGTTTCTTCGACTAAGATTTTTCATCTTTATCCAGATTTTAAACCCAGACACCGCGCATAAAAAAATCCCTTTCAGTAAAGACCAAAAGGGAGTATCAATTTATATTTTATTTTAAGAATCAGCACATATATAGCACGATCTTGCAATATCCGGCCATCTTCCAGGACGGCAACAACTTCCCGGAGGGCAGGAATTAGGGAAACAAGCCCAGTTTGGACCGGCACCTTTAACAGATCTCAATTCATTTCTTGAAAGTTTTTTTAAGTTTTCCATAGTAAATAGTTTTTAATCTTTTTTCCTACTCTATATGCTTTTCGGATTTCGCCTATTAAAGTTACTCATTTTAATATAAACTTTTATTTTAACGGCATACTTCTTAAACCTTGACAAGGTGTACTAAAAAATCCCTTTCAGTAAAAACCAAAAGGGATCATAAATTTATATTTATTTTGAATTAAATCAATCCAAACTGTTCAAAGTGGTGCGTAAAATGCTTCTTGTGCATCAGCTCCCACATTTCTTTATTCAGCTTTCCGAATACATAGTTCATGTGCTCAGCCTGTGGATTTTCTCTGTAATAGACTACAAATCTCTGCAAGTTATCCAGGAATGACTGTTTCGCAGCATCCAGGTTTTTATGCTTTAATTCCAATAAGGTTTCATCTTCAGCCAGGAATGGAGCGGGGAAATCTTTCGGCATTTTTCTGTGGTTATAAAGGGAATCCTGCCATTTTTCCAATTGCTCTTCCGGTGTGAAACATTTGTCAGCTTCCGGTTCGCCTAAACTTACCAGAACTCCATGTTCCAGATGTTCGATCATTTGCTGAGGAGACATTTTACCCCAGTTTATCGGTGTACTTTCTGTTAAACCACCCAATATTTTCTGAACATTTTTCACATTCAGATCGATGAAAGGAGAATGTTTTGCCACCAATGTTAAGATTGTCGCTACACAAACGATTTCATCTCTTTGGTTCACCACTTCCACCAGCCATTTTACAACACCTGAAGGAATGTTTCTTCCTTTTACGCCTCTGTTTATTTTTTCTTTTGCGGTTAAATAGACGGTGATGGTATCTCCTGCATAAACCGGCTTAAAGAATGAGCAGTTTTCCAAACCGTAGTTGGCAATAACAGGTCCTTTTTTCCCTGAAACGAACAGTCCTGCTGCTGCTGAGAGGATGAAATATCCGTGGGCTACTGTTTTATCAAAGATAGTTCCGGTTAAGCTTGTAGCATCGGTATGGGCATAGAAATGATCCCAGGAAACATTGGAGAAATTAACGATATCCGCATCGGTAACCGTTCTTCCTGCCGTCTCTAATGAATCTCCTACCTCAACTTCTTCGAAATATTTCTGGAAAGGATGCTTGTCTGAGAATTTTTTCTCTGCACCCTGCTGATATACTTTTGTAATCGCTTTCAATACATCCGGAGAACCCTGAATTGCTGTTTTCTGAAGGAAGAAATGAAGACCGTTCAGTCCGCCCATTTCCTCGCCTCCACCAGCTCTTCCGGGACCACCATGCATCAAAGTAGGCAGTGGAGAACCGTGACCTGTGCTTTCCTTGGCGTTATCTCTGTTCAGTACAAAAATTCTACCGTGTTGGGAAGCCATTTTCCATGAAGTTTCTGCGATAAAAGTTTCGTCGTGGGAAATAATAGATCCCACCAAACTTCCTTTTCCTCTCTTAGCAAGAGCCGCTGCTTCTTCAGCATCTTTATAAGGCATTAACGTGGAAACCGGTCCGAACGCTTCTACATCATGAGAGATGTTTTTTTCGAAAGGTTTATCGTTTAAGAACAGCTTCGGACTCATGAATGCACCATTATCATAATCTGCATCTACAAGTTCGTGTTTTCCGTCGTAAACTAATTCTGTTTCTGATTTTAAAATATTTACTTTTCTAACCACCTCATCGTACTGCTGTTTTCCTACCAGTGATCCCATTCTGGTTTCTCTGCTTAACGGGTTTCCGATTTTGGTTTGATCTAAAGCTTTAGACAAAGCATTCTGAACATCTCCGATCAGGTGCTCAGGAACAATAATCCTTCTGATTGCCGTACATTTCTGACCTGCTTTTGTGGTCATCTCATTACGTACTTCTTTAATGAAGAGATCAAATTCAGGAGTTCCCGGTTTTACATCCAGACCTAAAATTGAGCAGTTCAGAGAATCTGCTTCCATATTGAAACGCACTGCATTTCCTGCGATAGAAGGCATTGATTTCAGTTTCCTTCCTGTATGAGCAGAACCGGTGAACAATACGGAATCACCATCCTGAACATAATCCAGGATATTTCCCGGCTCACCGCATACCAATTGAAGCGCGCCTTCCGGAAGCACTCCACTTTCGATCATATCCTGGAACACAGCGTTCGTCAGATAAGAACCGTAAGGAGATGGCTTTACAATAGAAGGAACACCTGCCAACAGGGATGTTGATAATTTTTCCAACATTCCCCAAACCGGAAAGTTATAAGCATTGATCTGTATAGAAACTCCTTCACTTGGTGTCAGAATGTGGGTTCCCAGAAAAGTCCCATTCGCGGAGATTTTCTGAGTTTCGCCATCCACCCAGAACGGAGTGTTGGGAAGCATTCTTTTTGCCAATCCGGAATAGGTAAAGAAAGTACCGAAACCTCCTTCTATATCTACCCATGAATCTGCGTGGGTAGCTCCGGTTTTATATGATAATTCGTAATATTTTTTCTTTCTTTCCAAAAGATAAAGAGCCACTTTTTTCAGCATCTCTCCTCTGTCATAAAACGTCATGGAAGAAAGGTTTTTGTAGCCTACTGTTCTTCCGTAGTCAAGAGCCTGCTCAAAATTAAGCCCTTCTGTATCTGAAACAGCAACCTGCTCGCCTGTAACGGCATTGTATAAAGGAACTCCGTTTCCGGTACCTTCTACCCATTCTCCGTAGATGTAATTTTTCAGTTTTTCCATATTATTTTTAACTTTTTACCTGACTTTTATTTTTTAATAATGAGTTGTACTATTTTCCTTCCTCCCATAAACAGCAACAGCAGAATAAGGGAAAAATCCAGGATCAGGACTGCATCTAAAAACAGGGTATATAAAAAATCCTTCTGTTTCAATTTTCTGATCACATGTTCTGATTCTACGTGTTCCAGTGCATCGGAAATACCCATTGATTCCCACAATAGATAGAACCCCGCATAATTGATCCCAACTACGGCAATCAACAGGAAAATCCAATATTTCTTTACGCGGTCTATCATTTATTTCTTTTTCTGAAGAAGCTCCAAGGCTTCTTTCAATGTATATTTTTTGTATTCGATGCCTCCTGCATCTTTAGCGTAATCTTCGATGGTCTTACCAAATCCGGAATTCTTTCTCAGTTCGTTGACATGCTCCGGATCTTTTACCGGCCATACAAATGAAAGGGTTTCCGTTTTTCCGTTTTTTGTTGAAAAAACGGAACGTATCTGTGTTCCATAGATCTGCTCTTTGTTTTCGTACATCAGTTTTCTGTCCATCATCATAGCATACAATCTGAACGGCAGTTCTTTTTCATCGGCTGCTTTTTTGATCAGGGGATAATATTGTTCAATTTTAGGAGAATGCTGGATAACGTACCATACGGCATAATTCTCAGGTTCGCCCACCATAGATTTTCCGGGATAGCCATATTTTTCAATGATCTTTTCAACTTTAACCAAATTCTTCTGATCCTGATCATCCATCAATTTGATAAGCCCTGTACTCACATCTTCCGTAGATAGGTTTTTCTCTTTTATGATCTCTGCCTTTCTTTCGGGGGTAATATTGGGTTGCATCAACTCACGGTAGATCTGGTCGTCTTTATAAATCTGAGCAAGCTCTTTCTTAAGTTCAAGGTTGAGTGGTTTTTCTTCCGTTTTCTGGCTATCTCCGAACTTTAATACTTCATCCAAAGTATAATTTTTAAAAACAAAACTCTTTCCGTAAAGACGCTTGGCATAACTTTCCACCGTATCATAAAAACCGGCTTCTTTTCTGAGCTTGTTTACATTTTTGACATCTTTAATCGGCCAGATAATAGGCTCGCTTTCTTTTTCTCCATCGTGAGAAGAAAACCCCTGAGTTCCGTAGATCTGCTCTTTCCCATCATTCATCAATTGTCTGTCCAGCATCATGGCATACAATCTGAACGGAATTTCTTGATGATCAGCTGCCGCTTTAATGAGGGGCATATATTGATTGATTTTAGGGGAGTGCTGAATAACAAACCATGCGGTTTCATTTTCCGGTTCCCCTACCAGAGATTTCCCCGGATATCCATATTCAGCAATGATTTTTTCAACTTTTTCAAGATTGATCTTATCCTGCTCGTCCATCAGTGACCATAATCTATCCGTAATATCTTCCTTAGTAAGATTTTTTTCTTTCATGACCTTTTCCTTTTGCTCCTGGGAAAGGTCAGACTCCATCAGCTCACGGTAAATTTGATCATCTTTTTGAATCGTGGCCAATTCATTTTTAAGCTTTACATTAATTTTCTTATCCTGCTTTTTCTGAGCATTTATCAAAACTGAAAAGAAAATGGCGAAAAATAAATATCTCATGATTCGTGTTTTGATGGTTTACTTTTTGGGCTCTTTATACGGGAATAATTTTACCAAACCTTCATACAAACTTCTGTGAAGAATGGTAGCATGATTGTCTGTTTCCATTACTTTATATTCCACCGTCCAGTTCTTTTTACCGGCTTGTTTCAGTACATCATAAAGAGATCCTGCATCTTTTACCATTACAGGATGTTCGTCTTTTCCTACAGAAACGTAAATAAATTTCTTCGTATCCGGGCTTTTGGAAAGCAATTGCGGAGCCTGTTTCAATAAGCTCTGATCATCCCACCACAAACTTGGGCTGATGATAAAATAATTATTGAACATTTCCGGCTTTTTGAATAGGATTTCTGTAGCAAGAAGCCCACCGAGTGACTGTCCGAATACATATTTCTCTGTTGTTTTATACTGCTTTCCTATGTAAGGAAGTAGTTCTTTATCCAGAAAATCAATAAACTTATCAGAATGTCCTGTCGTAGGATAATCCTTCTGTAAATCTTTCAGATCTGTATGAAAGGTAAAATCTCTCTTTCTGTCGATATTGGCAATTCCTACCACAATGGTTTCCGGCATGGCATACATTTGATTAAAGAACTGTACCAGTCCTGAAACGTGGATAAAGTCTTCATTCATTGAGCCATCCAGCAGATAGATCACCGGGTATGATTTTGTTTTATCAAAACCTTGCGGCAGATAAATATTTAAAGTTCTGTCTTCATTTAAGATCTTAGATTTAAATGTTCTGACCTCTCCGATAGTCAACGGTTTTACTTTTTCATTCTGGGCTAAAACCATGAATTGAAAAGCAAACAGCATACTACAGGCAATGAGCATCTTTTTGATCATTTTCATTTTCATTATATCATAAAACCTTATAATTTTGAATAAGGTTTAAAAGTTTATTTTAAATCCGCCCAGATACTGTAATCCACAGTTTTGGTAGCGGTCTGTTCTACATATTCTGAGAACGGTTCACATGGCAGAATAGCTTCTTTTCCTTCTCTTGCCAGCTGTTGGTACAGTTTGGTTCCTTCTGTTTTCCAGTGGATCATTTCATCCGAAACATCGCGAATGATTTTTGCAGGGCTTCCCACAATCAGTTTTCTCGGTCCGCATGTGAAATTAGCAGGAACAAAAGCCAATGCTCCGATGATGCATTCATCACCGATAACAGCTTTATCCATTACTACTGAGTTCATACCTACCAGGCAGTTTTTACCGATATGTCCGGAATGGATAATCGCTCCATGTCCGATATGTGCTGATTCCTCAAGAATGGTTTCAATATTCGGGAACACATGAAGGGTACAGTTTTCCTGTACATTGGCTCCGTCTTTAATGATAATTTTCCCCCAGTCGCCGCGGATCACAGCATTGGGTCCGATATATACTTCTTCACCGATTTCCACATTCCCGATGATCACCGCCTGCGGATGAATATAGGCAGAGGGTTTTATGATGGGGCGGATACCGTGGTATGAGTAGATGTTCATAATATTGATGGGATGATTTGATAATGTGAAGATATGCTGATTTGACGATTGGTCACCGCATCAACATATCACCGCATCATCACATTAATTATACTTTTTCAATGACCATTGCATAGCCCTGTCCGACACCGATACAAAGGGTACACAATGCATATTTCTTATCCTGTTTCTGAAGTTCCATAGCTGCAGAACCAATGATTCTTGCACCCGAAACTCCCAGCGGGTGACCGATAGCAATAGCTCCCCCGTTTGGATTCACTCTTGAATCATCATCTTTTAAACCTAAGCTTCTGGTCACAGCTAATGCCTGTGCTGCAAATGCTTCGTTCAGTTCAATGATATCCATATCGTCCAGAGAAAGGTTTAATCTTTTTAATAATTTCTGGGTGGCCTCTACTGGTCCAATTCCCATAATTCTTGGTTCTACACCAGCTACTGCAGATCCTAAGATTTTAGCTTTTGGTTTTAAACCATATTTTTTCACGGCTTCTTCACTGGCCAGGATTAGCGCTGCTGCTCCGTCATTCATTCCTGAAGCATTTCCGGCAGTTACCGTTCCTTCTTTTCTGAAAGCCGGACGAAGTTTTCCTAAACCTTCCATAGAAGATGTAGGTTTGATAAATTCATCCTGATCAAAAATTTTAGACTCCCCTTTTTTCTGAGGAATTTCAACTTTTACAATTTCTTCCGCCAGTCTTCCGCTTTGCTGAGCTTTTGTGGCTTTCTGCTGAGACCAAAGGGCAAATTTATCCTGATCTTCTCTGCTGATACTGTGCATATCCGCTAAGTTTTCAGCGGTGTCTCCCATTCCGTCAACCCCGTACATTTCTTTCATCTTCGGGTTAACAAAACGCCATCCGAAAGTGGTATCAAACATCTGGCTGTCTCTTCCGAAAGCAGCACCCGGCTTAGACATTACGTAAGGTGAACGGGTCATATGTTCCACTCCACCGGCGATATAAATTTCACCTTCTCCGGAAGCAATGGAACGGAAAGCATTAGCCACTGCAGACATTCCAGAAGCACAAAGTCTATTGACCGTTTCTCCTCCGATTTTGTAAGGCAGTCCAGCCAATAAAAGAGCCATTCTTGCTACGTTACGGTTATCTTCTCCTGCCTGATTAGCGCATCCGAAAATAACGTCCTCAATTTCCTCAGCAGGAACTTGAGGATTTCTGGCCATAACTTCTTTAATAACCACTGCCGCCAGATCATCGGCTCTTACTTCTGATAATCCACCCTGTAGTTTTGAAATGGGTGTTCTTACGTAGTCTATAATGTATACGTTGTTCATGATCTTAATTTGATAATTAGTTGCTATGGTGATGTGTTGATTAATCGTCGAATTAACATATCGACACATCATCACATCTTATAATTCTGTTACTTTTTTTCCAATTTTATAAACGGTTCCGACAAATTTTGCGATCAGCTCATTGTTTTGATTGGTGATCTTTATGTCATAAACGGCTGTTTTTCTGGTCTCGTTCACCAGAATACTTTCTGCTCTGAAAACATCACCTTCTTTCCCGGCTTTGGTAAAATTGATGATACAGTTCAGGGCTACGGCCGCATCTCCGGAATTGTTGGACGAAAATGCCAGTGCAGAATCTGCAAAAGCAAACGTAACGCCTCCGTGAACCGTTTTCAGCCCATTAATCATCTCTTTCTTGATGGGCATTTCTATTAAACAATAATTTTCTTTGACTTCGATCATTTTGATATTCATCCACTGGGAAAAATAATCCTGACCGAACATATAATCTGCAACTTGTCTCGGCGTCATAATTTTTAATTTATCAACGTAACCCTGTTTTTTTATATAAATCGGATTTTATCCGATTCTATGGTCAATCGTCCCTTTGGGACTCATTATTTAGATATTGATAACAGGTACATTTTATATTGTTACATTTTGCGAAGTAATGGGCTCTGTCTGTATCTTTCTTCCTGGTATTCTCCGTAAAGATTTTGCAGGGTTTCGGAGATTTTTGAATACCCGATTTCTTTTCCCCAGCCTAGTAAGCCTTTTGGATAATTGACTCCTTTCTGCATGGCCAGCTCAATATCTTCATCGTTGGCAATTCCTAATCTTTTGGCTTCTACGGCTTCGTTGATCAACATTGAAATAATCCTTAAAAAGATCTGCTGATACAATGCATCATTTTTTTCAGCCACCGGCTTTTCTGCACCTTCTGCATAATCATAGAAACCTTTTCCGGTTTTTCTGCCGTGAAGTTTGGCCTCAGCCATTCTTTGCTGAAGCAGAGACGGTTTGTATTTCGGATCGTAGAAATAGTCTTTGTAAACGGTTGTTGTTACGGCAAAATTGACATCCACACCAATAAGATCCATTAATTCAAATGGTCCCATTTTAAAGTTTCCTAATGTTCTCATTGCATCATCCACCTGTTCAGGAGTTGCCATATTTTCTTCAACAATTCTCAATCCTTCGCCATAGTAAGGACGGGCGATTCTGTTGACGATAAATCCGGGAATATCTTTAGCAATCACAGAAATTTTACCCCATTCTTTCATGAGTTTATAGATTTTTTCCGGCAATGATTTTTCTGTTAATAGAGAAGGAATCACCTCAACCAAAGGCATCAATGGCGCCGGGTTGAAAAAGTGAATTCCGATGAAGCGTTCCGGCTTCTTTAATTCTGCACCCAGAGAGGTGATAGAAATGGATGATGTGTTGGAACCGATGATACAATCCTCTGAAACATAGGTTTCCAGTTCTGTAAATACTTTGGTTTTTATGTCTTTGTTTTCGATGATGGCCTCTATGACAAGATCTGAGTCTTTCAGATCCTGTAAAGCTTCACCTTTAACGATATTTGTTCTGATTTCTGTGGCTTTTTCCTGAGAAATTTTAGCTTTATCCACTAATTTCTGAAGTGTTTTCTCTAAGCCTGATAATGCTTTATCAATCTGCGGAGCATTTGCATCGAATAAAACGACTTTGCATCCCGCTGTTGCAGCCACCTGAGCAATTCCTACGCCCATGGTTCCTGCCCCAATAATTCCTATATTCATACTTTAAATTTGAAAATTTGAAAATGAGCTAATTTGAAAATTTATTAATGAAGACAATTATTTAATTTTTGAAGTTGAAAGAATCTTTGAAAGAATTAATAAAATTTCTTTTATCTCAAAAAATAATTTTTCATCGGGAGAATCTAAATGTGGAGACTGTGAGCATAATAAAAGCCAATATTCAGTCTCATCTGCTTCTTTAGCTGCTATCTTTATTTTATGAATAAAATCTGCTTTACTTTCGGCATTTTGAGCCTCCCTCACATTCGCACCAATTGAAGTTCCCGATCTAAAAATTTGATTGGCAAGTGAAAATCTATGATTCTTATATAATATTTCCGAAAACTCAATAATGTGTAGTGCAAACCCAAAAGTTCTTATTTACAATAATATTTTCTTTGTCACTTCTCATTTTCAAATTTTCAAATTAATTCATTTTCAAACTAATTATTTTCCTTTGTAGTTAGGTTTTCTTTTCTGTAAAAAGGCATTTACACCTTCGATGAAATCTTCTGTTTCGGCAGCTTCCTGCTGTAGATCGCCTTCCAGTTCCAATTGCTCTTTTAATGTGTTGGTATAAGATTGAGCAAAGGCTTTTTTAGTTAATTTAATCGCTGCAGTCGGCATATTTGACATTTTCTCAAGGATCTCCATAGATTTAGGAGCAAATTCTTCCTCAGTAAACACTTCAGCCACTAAACCGTAAGATTTAGATTCTTCCGCTGACAGTCTTTTCCCTGTAAATGCTAAATAATTAGCTAACTGTCTTCCCAATAATTTCGGAAGGAAATAAGTTCCACCCGTATCAGGAATCAATCCGATATTTGAAAAAGCCTGAGAAAAATAAGATTTATCTACTGCCAAAACAAAGTCACAGATCAATGCTAACATCGCGCCTGCTCCTACTGCAGGCCCGTTTACCAATGCCACAACAGGTTTTTTACAACGCGTGATCTCTGTTACCAGAGGATTGTAGTAATCCACTACAATTTTTCTGATGATATCGTTATCATGGTGTTCGTTACCCTGTACGAAAGCATCATCCAGATTCTGACCGGAACAGAAAGCTCTTCCTCTTCCCGAAATCGCCACACATCTTACGGTAGGGTCTTCACTACATTCTTTAACAAAATCTTTCAGATCTGATAAAGATGGTTTTGTAAGCGCATTCATCGTTTCAGGCTGATTGAGGTAAGCAATTTTCAGTTTTCCGTCAAAATGCGTTTCAATATCAAGTTGTGTATACATGGTTTTAAATTTAAAATTAAATGATTAAAGAATTAAAAAATTACACTGCTCTAATTTAACAATATAAAATAATGTGGCAATCCCTGTAGTGTAACAATCTAACAGATTAACAATGCTGCAAATAAATCTAGCAATGTATCAGTTTAACAGTGTAGCAATTATTTTGCTATTGTTAAACTGGTACATTGATTCGTTGGTATATTAATTGAAAAATCTAACAATGTATCAGTGTAATAATTATTGCTAGACTGGTACATTGATACATTGTTACATTAATTAATTAATTAATTAATGACATTTAAAATAATCAAACGGCTCCAGACAGTCTAAGCATTGATAAGAGGCTTTACACAGGGTAGATCCAAACCTACTGATCTGTTTTGAGTTCATAGAACCACAGCGCGGACATTTTTTCGGTTTCCCGATGTGATGTTCGTCTGCTCCTTTTTCAGGAGGTGTAATTCCATAAACACGAAGTTTTTCTCTCGCTTCATCCGTTAACCAGTCTGTCGTCCATATCGGAAACATTTTGGTTAGCACTTTCGCATCCCAGCCGTTTTCCTTCATCATTTTAATAATATCCTCTTCAATGGTAAACATGGCTGGACACGCGGAATAGGTAGGTGTAATGGTAATTTCACAAGTGTGATCACCTGTGACATGTGCTTCTCTCACAATACCTAATTCCACAATATCAATAACTGGAATTTCCGGGTCCGGAACTGTTTTTAATAAATCTAAAAGCTTGTTCATACTTTATTTTTTATCAAACTCCAGAATCTTCTTCATTGAGTTTTGATAATCTAAATTATCTGTTATTCCGTTATGGGACTGATTCTTCAAAATAATCAGACTGTCTCCTTTTTTAAAATTTTCTTTTAGTTTTAAAGATGACTTATAATTTATGACTTCATCTTTCTCCCCATGAAAGATAATCACAGGTGACTTAACGGTTTTTAAATATTCATGGGTTTCAAAACTATATTTCAGTAAAAACTTCGGAAGAAATGAGAATTTCTGACTCATTTCATCTGCTATACTGTAATAAGGTGCCTGCAAAATCAATAGCTTTGCATTTTTTTGCGAGGCTAATTTTGCTGCTAAACCAGTTCCTACAGAGTATCCTAAAATAATAATTCTATTTTCTGAATATCTTTTAATTACTTCATCGTAAGCTAGTTCAATATCTGAAAACAACTGCTCTTTACTAACGATATCTCCTTCACTTTTCCCATACCCTCTGTAATCAAGTATAAATACATCATAATTCATACTATTATAAAACTGGGCTACTTCTCCCCATCCTTTTATTGATCCTGCGTTTCCATGAAGGTAAAAGATAATTCCTTTTGGATTTTGAGATTTAAACAAAACAGCGTTTAAGTTCTTCTCATCCTTTGTCCTAATGGTTATTTCTTCGAAGTCATCATTAAAATTAAACACGTAATTTTTAGCTAACTTTTCAGGATAAAAAATTATTTTTTCCTGATAGAAATATACTCCTGTACATAGCATCGCATAGGCAACAAGAAAAAAAGCAAGTATACCAAGAAGCATTTTTCTCATTTCTTACCACGTACAGCCCGGATAAGCTCTCTGCATATACTGAAGCTCACAAAGAATAAATCCGAAATATTCTGTATGGTATCCTGTTCTTGATTTAGGCTGCATGAAAGGATTTGCCGGATATTCCAATCCATATTCTGCAAAATCTTTTTGTGTGATGGCTAAGAATTCTTTGTATAATTCATCTCCGTCCGGGGCGATATTTAAAGCAATTAAATCGTCCTCCCCTTCCACTTTCGCGAATAAACCTTTTGAATATTCCCAAATATTATCAAGAGCTTTTACCAAACGTTCACGGCTTTCTTCTGTTCCCTGAGCGAAAATTTTCATCCAGGAAGAAGCGTGAGTATAGTGATATTTCACTTCTTTTAAAGATTTCTGAGCCAATGCAGAAAGTTCTTCATCCACAGAATTCGACAATGCCTCATACATCAGTTTCTGATATACGGAGAATACATAGACTTTAAGAATAGTCTGCGCATAATCTTCATTAGGAAGTTCAACCCAATGTGCGTTGACATATTCGTGCTCATATCTTAAGAAAGCTAAATCGTCTTCACTTTTCCCGTTATCCGCAACTCTTGATGCATACACATAAAAGTTATTGGCCTGGCCAAGTTCGTCCAATGCAATGTTCGTCAATGCAATATCTTCCTCTAAATAAGGACCTTCCCCACACCATGCAGACAGTCTTTGTCCCATGATGAAGCTGTCATCAGCAAACTTTAATAAATAATTATATAATGAATTCATTGTTTTAAGCTTTTGGCTTTTGGCGTCTAGCTTTTGTAATTTAAAGCAAATTCCAAGCAGCTAACAGCCATCAGCTGTTTTACATGTTTTTTACATCATTAGGAATATCGTAGAACGTCGGATGACGGTATAGTTTGTCATCTGCCGGATCAAAGAAAGCTTCCTTGTCTACTCCTTCTGAAGTCACAATATATTTACTTGGAACTACCCAAACAGAAGTTCCTTCTTTTCTTCTGGTGTAAACGTCTCTTGCGTTCTGCAAAGCCATTTCTGCTGTTGGCGCCTGTACTATTCCTGCGTGTTTGTGAGATAATCCCGGTTTAGTCTGAATAAACACTTCCCACATATCTAAATTTGCCATAGTCAAATTTTAATTTTAAATTCTAAATTTTAGATTTTGAATGATGTTAAACCATTTATTGATCACCATAAGGTTAAAAAATATAGGTTTGACGATTATTAATTATCATTTTTTAAGAACCCGGACAAACTTTTTAATGATGGCGTCATTTTCATTTATTATAAAATTATTATTGTCAAGTTTCATAATCCTGAATGCCTGCCATTTGTTTAGTCCTCTATCAAAAACTTTTAAAGAATCTTTGTCTATTCTATAAATCGTTTTACGTCCTACGTTCTTTATGTTATCGTGACTTACTCCAATTTTGCCCTTCAGTTTTGTAGAATCCTTTTTTTTAAAATACTGATAATTGGATTCACAACTGTCCTTTGAAAAAAAATTAAATCCAAAATTTTCTCTCGGTGGGCTGGGCGGCTCTTCAGTCCCGTCGGTAGAATAAGTTGTGATAAAATATTCATCAGCAAAAATCCATTTCCCTGAAATTTTAGCATTAAAATCATTTTTTTCATTTGATTGACAATGAATTAAAATGAAAACTAAAAATAGTTGAAGGAGAAATCTCATTTATCTGATATTGACATTTTATTCTACGTTTACAGTTTTAGCTGCAAAAGCTATTGCCGCTTCTTTTACCCAAAGGTTTTCCTGTTGCGCTTTTACTTTGGTCTGTAATCTTTTCTTATTACAAGGTCCGTTTCCTTTTAGGATTTCCATGAATTCATCCCATGGAAGTTCTCCGAAATCGTAATGCTGTCTCTCCTCATTCCACTTCAGATCTTTATCCGGAACGGTTAATCCTAAAAATTCAGCCTGAGAAACGGTAACGTCGATAAATCTCTGACGAAGACTGTCGTTACTTTCTCTTTTAACTCTGTAATTCATTGAGATTTTAGAGTTAGGCGAGCTGTCATCATTCGGACCAAACATCATTAAAGCCGGCCACCAGAAACGATTTAACGAAGCCTGAGCCATTTCTTTCTGCTGTTTCGTTCCACGGCAAAGTGCCATCAAAATTTCGTAGCCCTGCCTTTGGTGGAAAGATTCTTCTTTACAGATTTTCACCATCGCTCTTGAATAGGGACCGTAAGAATTCCCCATTAGCATTACCTGATTCATAATAGCTGCACCATCTACCAACCAGCCAATAGCACCGATATCTGCCCAGCTCAGCGTAGGATAGTTGAAAATACTTGAGTATTTCGCTTTCCCTTCCAACATATCTTCGTAAGTGGCATCTCTGTCCGCTCTGATGGTTCCGTTTCCTAAAGTTTCGGTTGCAGAATACAGGTATAAACCGTGGCCCGCTTCATCCTGAACTTTAGCTAAAAGAGCCATTTTTCTTCTCAGTGAAGGCGCTCTTGAAACCCAGTTGGCTTCCGGCAGCATTCCCACAATCTCAGAATGGGCGTGCTGTGAAATCTGACGAACCAATAATTTTCTGTAATCATCGGGCATTACATCTTTTGGCTCTACTTTATTCTCGTCGTGAACGTATTGAACAAATTTTTCTAAATCCATAATTTTCAATTTAGCAATGTATCAGTTTAACAATATACCAATGATTGTTACATTGGTAAACTATTAGATTGTTACATTAATTTTTACACATCATAATTAAGCATCACCACATTCGTTGTCGGGTGACATTGACACGTCAGAACATAGCCTCTGGCTACTTCATCTTCGGTAAGCGCGAAATTTTTCTCCATGAAAACTTCTCCTTCCAAAACCTGCGCTTTACACGTACAGCAAACTCCTCCTTTACATGCGAAAGGCACCGGAAGATTGTCTTTTAATGCTTTATCTAAGATACTCTCTTTTTTAGAATTCAGGTGGAAAGAATATTCATCATCATCAATGATTACTGTTACCATACTTTCCAAATTAGCAATAGCCTTGAATTCGTCACTCATTTCCTCAGAATTCTCTTCGTCCGGAGCTGTGAAATATTCAAATAAAACCTGAATAGCAGGCACTTTCTTTTCTTTCTTTAAATAATCTGCGATCCCCTTGATCATTTCTGCAGGTCCACAGATAAAATAAGTCGCTTCTTTTACATCAATATCTGCATATCTTTCAAACAGCTGCTCCAGTTTTTCAGCAGAAATTCTTCCTTCAAATACCGGATCTTCATGTTTTTCACGGCTTACCAGATAAATGACTTTCAGTCTTCCGTTGAAGTGCTCTACCAATTTATCAATCTCAGCTCTTTTCATCACATGATTCATGCTTCTGTTGCTGTAGAAAAGATAAGCGCAGCTGTTCGGCTCCTGGTAAAGACTTTCCTTAATATTCGATAAAACCGGGCTGATCCCGCTTCCCGCAGCCAAACCTACATAGGTTTTCACATTGGTAGGGTGATAAGACGTATTGAAACCACCCATCGGAGGCATTACTTCCAGCAGCTCATCCATATGAAGATGCTCATTGAAATATCCTGAAACCTTTCCGCCTTCCAAAAGCTTTACCAGAACTTCCAGTGTATTGCTTTTCTCGCTCGGGGCGTTGCAGATAGAATAAGAACGTCTTTCTTCGTTCCCGTTGATCATCATACGGAAATTAAGATACTGTCCCTGCTTGAACCTGAATTTATCCTTCAGCTCCTCAGGAACTTCTACTGCCACGTTGACCGCATCAGGAGTATCTTTCTGAACCCTTACCGTTTTAAGTTTATAAAATGAATTCATTATTTTTTAAGTATTCTATTAATTTTTCCGCCTTCGCACTTCGGCAGGCTGTCCTGGGCATGAATTTTTACTTTCGTGGTAATTCCTACCCGCTTTTTTATTTCGTTTTCTATGTTTTTTCCAAAGTTGCCGACAAAATTAAAATAATCATCGGTATCAGCATCTATTTTTTGAGCTTTCACCAATTCATCATCAATTTCTACGTCGATATCCAGTGCTACACACATTTGTTCTTTCTCAACTGGTGTAAGATAATAGTTCGGAACCACTCCTTTTACATGTGAAAATGCTTCTTCGATCTGGCTTGGATATACATTAACCCCTCTTACGATCAGCATATCGTCTGCTCTACCTTTGATGGGTCTCATTTTCACCATCGTTCTCTTTGCATTCTCATCGTAGTAAAGACTTGTGATATCATTCGTCCAGTAACGCAAAAGCGGCATTGCTTTTTTCGTTAAAGTGGTAATCACCAATACTCCTTCTTCTCCGAACGGAACCGGTTGTTTCGTCACCGGATCTAATATTTCAGGATAAAAATGGTCTTCCCAAATATAAGAGCCTCCTTTCTCTTCAAAATCCTCCATGGATACTCCGGGACCGATGATCTCGCTTAATCCATAAATATTGGTGGCATGGAGACCCAGTCTTTCTTCAATGTGGCTTCTGATAATTTCCGTCCATGGCTCCGAGCCTAAAACAGCATATTTCAGACTGATTTCGTCTGCAGAAACACCTCTTTTCGTAAATTCATCAGCAATCGTTAATGCATAAGACGGCGAGCAGCAAATTACTTCAGGTTTAAAATCTAAAATCAGATCAACCTGTCTGGCAGTCATTCCTCCAGAAATCGGAAGAACGCTCATTCCTAATTTTTCAGCGCCGTAATGAAGTCCTAATCCTCCGGTAAAAATTCCGTATCCGTAAGCATTGTGCAGCTGCATTCCCGGTCTTGCTCCTGCTGCATATAATGATCTGGCAACGACTTCACTGAAAAGATCCACATCTTCTTTTGTGTAGCCCACTACTGTAGGCTTTCCTGTAGTTCCGCTGGAACAGTGAATTCTCTGCAGCTCATTCTTCGGAACGGTAAAAAGTCCGAATGGATAATGATCCCTCAGGTCCTGTTTGTAAGTAATCGGAAGTTTCGTGATATCTTCAATGGTCCTTATATCCTGTGGAGATATTCCTGATTCATTCAATTTCCCTCTATAAAATTCTGATCTCTCTCCAAGATAGCCGATCAAATCTGTCAACCGGTCAGACTGAAGCTGTCTCAACTGGTCGAGTTTTAAATATTCAACTGCAAAATCCATATCCTACTAACTAACATTTGTTAGGTGTAAATTTAAAAAGAATTTCAATGCTGACAAAATTTTTATGATTTTCGTCATATTTTGAATGATTCTAAATAATTGAATAGTGAGGCGATGAGTTATTTCGCCCGTAAACAGTATCAAATATTTAGGTCACATGGAATGATTTCTTTATCTGAACCATTAAGATTTTTTAAGGAGTGAACGAAAATTAAGTAACTATCAAAGATATTTTTTAATTGTCAATCCCGTAATTTTGTGCCATATCAAAGATTTCAATAAAAGCTTAAATATACTTTATACGCGTAATGTATTCAGTTTTAAAAATAATTAAAACATTTTAAAAACTTTTGTGCCCTTTGCGGTAAAAAAATTATTGTTTCTGATTGCCCAACAGCCCGTATAGAAGCTTAGCCCTTATTTCATCGGTAATTTCAGAAGTGGATTCTGTATTTCTTTTGAACCAGAAATAGGAATTATTAAGGGTATGAAGAATAAATCTTGTCGTAAAAGTCGGTGATTTCAATTCCCATTTTTCAGCTTCGTAGATCTCAGAAATCAACTGTTCTACCTCATCCTGATAGTTCTTTCTCAGTGCTATGAATTCGGGAAGTCTTTCTTCAAGGTGTCTCCATTCATTGGAATAAATATGGGTAACATCCCGGTTTTGGAGAACGACCGATAAATGTTTGTCTAAAAATAAATTGAGTTTATCTTTTGGAGCAATGTCGGTATTTTTCACTTCCTGGAGTTCATCAAAAAAATCCTGTGCAATACCAAAGCAGATCCATTCCAAAATTTCTTCCTTTGAGCGGATATGGGCATACAGCGACGCAGCTTTGATATTAAGTTTTGTGGCAAGATCTCTTACCGAGCTGCCCATATACCCTTTCTCTTTGAAAAGTTCTACGGCTACGTCTAAAATTTTCCTTTGTTTTTCTTTAAGTTCCATCTGTAAAATGCAAAAGTAATTATTCTAAGGTTAAAAAAATTAATTTAACACTATGATTTTAAACACTGAAGCGGGAGTTTTGCTAAACCACCACGTCAAGTCTTCAATTTGTCACCCCTCCGGCGGAGAGGAATTTCAGGTTAATTTTATATACAGTAGCCGTTAAATCCAGAAGTTTCTACTTCTTTCCATTTTATGTTTTCTCTGGTTATGACGGTTTTTCCATTATTTCAAAGCAAATGTAAAAGAATCGGAAATTTTGTCAAGTTAATTTAACGTTAAAAATAAACAATCCGGAAATTTTGTCCATTTTTTTTGTAAATTTAATAATTGAACAGTTTTTGCGGTAAGGTAATCGATTAAATGATTAAATAACTGATGGCATTAAGAAACCGGGCCTCAAAATTCAGTTTCTTGATGTCTTTTTAACGCACAACCAACAACAAATTATTACAAAAAACATAAAAAATATGAACTTAAACCAATATACTGTAAAATCACAGGAAGCCATCCAGGCGGCACAGCAAACTGCTCTGGAATTTGGCAATCAGAGTATAGAGCCACAACATATACTTGAAGGGATCTTTCAGGTAGATGAAAATATATCGCCTTTCTTATTAAAAAAATCTGAAGCAGATGCTGCTTTGGTAAGAGAGCGCAACCGTGAGAATATTGAAAAGCTTCCAAAAGTTCAGGGAGGAAATATTTATCTTTCCCAGTCAGCGAACAAAGTATTGCTGGATGCCCCGAACATTGCCAAGAAAATGGGCGACGAATATGTAACGATTGAGCATTTATGGCTTACGTTACTGGAAACCAGTTCTGAAGTATCTAAAATGCTTAAGGATATGGGTGTCACCAAAAGTCTTTTGGAAGGTGCTATTAAAGAATTAAGAAAAGGAAGCAAAGCTACTTCTGCGAGTTCGGAAGAGACTTACCAGTCCTTAAATAAATATGCTAAAAACTTCAATGAATTAGCCGCGGAAGGAAAACTGGACCCTGTAATCGGGCGTGATGAAGAAATCAGAAGAGTGCTTCAGATCCTTTCGAGAAGAACAAAAAACAATCCGATCCTTATCGGGGAACCGGGTGTAGGTAAAACAGCCATTGCCGAAGGTATCGCCCACCGAATTATTTCGGGAGATATTCCTGAAAACCTGATGGACAAAACGTTGTACTCACTTGACATGGGTGCATTGATTGCCGGAGCCAAATACAAAGGTGAATTTGAGGAGCGTTTGAAATCTGTGGTGAATGAGGTCATCAAGTCTGAAGGACAAATTATTCTTTTTATCGATGAGATCCATACTCTGGTAGGAGCCGGAGGCGGTGAAGGAGCGATGGATGCGGCCAATATTCTGAAACCTGCTTTAGCAAGAGGAGAATTAAGAGCGATCGGTGCTACGACTTTAAATGAATATCAAAAGTATTTTGAAAAAGATAAGGCACTGGAAAGACGTTTCCAAAAAGTAATGGTGGAAGAACCGGATACAGAGTCTGCGATTTCGATTCTTCGTGGAATTAAAGATAAATATGAGGCTCACCACAAAGTAAGGATTAAAGACGAAGCGATCATTGCTGCGGTGGAAATGTCTCAACGATATATTTCAGACCGGTTTTTACCGGATAAAGCGATTGATCTTATTGATGAAGCTTCAGCGAAGTTGAGAATGGAGATCAATTCAAAACCGGAGGAACTGGATGTACTGGACAGAAAACTGATGCAACTGGAAATTGAGCTGGCCGCTATTTCAAGAGAAGGCAACCAGACCAAAATCGATCACCTGAAAGAAGATATCTCAAAAATTTCTGAGGAAAGAAATGAGATCAATGCCAAGTGGCTGAAGGAAAAACAAAAATCTGAGGATTTAACACAGATTAAGAAAGATATTGAATCTTTAAAACTGGAAGCAGAAAAAGCCTCAAGAGCAGGTGACTATGCGAAAGTTGCAGAAATTCAGTACGGAAAAATAAAAGAAAAAGAAGATGCTCTGCAGAAACTGGAACTTGAGATGCAGAACCATCAGAATGAATTAATTAAAGAGGAAGTAACTTCTGAAAATATCTCTGAAGTGATTGCAAAATGGACGGGAATCCCTGTTACCAAGCTTATCCAGTCCGAAAGAGAGAAGTTGTTGAATCTTGAAGCTGAACTTCACCACCGTGTTGTAGGACAGAATGAAGCCATTGGAGCGGTTGCGGATGCCATCAGAAGAAACAGAGCCGGATTAAGTGATGATAAAAAACCCATCGGATCTTTCTTATTCTTAGGAACAACGGGTGTCGGTAAAACTGAGCTTGCTAAAGCTTTGGCTGAATATCTATTCGATGATGAGAATAATATGACCCGAATCGATATGAGTGAATACCAGGAAAGACACAGCGTTTCCAGACTGGTAGGGGCTCCTCCGGGATATGTAGGTTATGATGAAGGCGGACAGCTGACGGAAGCAGTAAGAAGAAGGCCATATTCTGTGGTTCTTCTGGATGAAATTGAAAAAGCGCATCCGGATGTTTTCAACACCTTACTTCAGGTATTGGATGACGGACGTCTGACGGATAATAAAGGACGTGTGGTGAATTTTAAGAATTCAATCATTATTATGACGTCCAATTTAGGTTCACATCTGATCCAGGAGAATTTTGAAGAGATCACTGAGGAGAATCAAGATCAGATTGTCAGCAAAACCAAGGATGAAGTTTTTGATCTTCTGAAACAGACGCTACGTCCGGAATTCCTGAACAGAATTGATGAAGTGGTATTATTCCAGCCTTTAAACAAAAAAGAGATCGGAAAAATTGTTCAGTATCAGTTGAGAGGTTATAATGATATGCTTGCGAAACGAAACATTATCATGACAGCCACTCAGGACGCGGTAGATTATCTGATGAATAAAGGATATGATCCTTCTTTCGGAGCGAGACCACTGAAAAGAGTGATCCAGCAGGAAGTTTTAAATAAATTATCCAGAGAGATTCTTGCAGGAACGGTGAATGAAGGTGACAGAATCACTTTAGATTATTTCGAAGAAACCGGTTTGGTATTCAGACCGGCAGATCAATAAAGTAGTTTTTTTCATATATATTATTTTTGTAAGTAAGTGGTGCAGCCCCAATCTGCATCACTTATTTTTTATTCAATCTGCATTTATCTAAATATGGTGAAATATTTGTACATTTAGACAACCAAACAAATTATAACTAAAACAAAATCAACATGAAAAAGCTAAAAAGAAGCTCACTAAAAACCATTTTAGGAGGAAAAATTGACTGCCGATGCAACATATTTATTTACCCTGATGGCTCCACCAGCGGAACTTGTGCAACGGAACACTGCTCACAGATCAACATTAATTGCGGACAACTTGAATGTCGTCCCGGCCTTATTGATTAACCCATAAAATCATCGTATGAAAAAGTTAAAAAGAAATGATTTAAAGCAAATCAGCGGTAGCGGAACAGCTGTCATTACAGAATGTGACATTGACATGAACTGCCCGACCGGGCTTTGCTGCTCAACAGGAAATATCTGCAGGGACCGTAAAAAATATCCTTGCATATAAAACACAGGCCGGAGATTTTTTCTCCGGTTTTTTTTTGCTTTTAACGTAAATTATTATTTTTCGAGGAATTTAAAAGATATAGTCTATCAATTTTATATATTAATAGAATGGTTAAAATATTTCAATAAAATAAATAATTTAACGAATAATTTAAACTTCATTAAAATATCGATTTAACAATAAATAATGTTAAAACACCACATAATAATCAATCAATACATATTTTTCATACATTTGTGACACATTCAAACCACAAACCATTTATATTATGAAAAAAGCAGTATTAGGAGTATTGATTACTCTTTTCGTGTCGTGTAACAACGAATCCGAAAATCTCACCAATGAAAACAAGGCTCAGGATCAGTCTGCCATGGCAGATAAATCAACAGCCATCTGCGGCTCGGATTTAGTGAGACAAAAATTCCTTTCAGAGAATCCTGACGCAGCACAACGTATGCTTCAGATCGAAAACAACACCGCAGATTACATTGAGCAAAAGAAAATGGGCAAAGTGCTTCCTGACGGCAGTGTAGAAATCCCGGTTATTTTCAATGTCCTTTACACCAATTCAACGAATAATGTATCTGATACAAGAATTAACTCACAGATCGATGTACTGAACAAAGCTTTCGCTTCCACTCATGCTAATGTATCCAACATTCCTTCTGCATTTCAACCTGTGAATGCCGGAGATACGAAGATTAAATTCAGACTGGCTCAGATCAACAGAAAATCTACGACAACCTCCAACTGGGCTCCTAATGATAATATGAAAAAAACCTCAACAGGAGGAATTAACGCTACAGACCCTACCAAATACCTGAACATATGGGTAGTCAACTATATGCCATACCAAACCGGATACGTACTTGGATATGCTACTTTCCCTGAATCTGCAGGTCTTTGGAATGACGGCGTTGTCATGATGGATGAATATGTAGGTGAAGGAGGACCAGTAGCCACTCACAATAAAGGAAGAGTAACGGTACACGAAGTAGGGCATTATCTTAACCTAAGACACATCTGGGGTGATGCTAACTGCGGAAATGACTTCGTAGATGATACTCCACAGCAGATCACTAACCACAGAGGTGTTCCTTCCTATCCGAAAATGGAAACATGCGGCGGCGTATCCCGTTCTACTATGTTCATGAATTATATGGATTATTCTGATGAAACGACCTTATTCATGTTTACAAAAAAACAGAACGACAGAATGCAGGCTGCCATCTCGGCTAATGGTCCAAGAGCCGGATTGAGATTACTATAAAGATAACCACCCAAACAAACCATAGGGTCCTCAAATTATTTGGGGACTTTATTGTTTTATAGCCTAATTTGCAATCCGTAAAAACACGGAAAATTAAGGGGAAAAAACACATGCCACTTAACATAAAAAATTCCGAAATTTGCACTACTAACTAACATTCTTTTATAAAACTAACGTTATGAAAACAAAACCTACTTTAGACGGAACCCTTGAAGCCGTTTCCGGGATAAACACCATTGCCTCAGAGCTTGTTCAGAAGTTGATTTCCAACTACAGGGACAACCAGATGCAGGCCGTAAATAAAGAATTGGGAATTACCGACTCCCATGCCATATGGTTTGACCTTCCTAAGTTGAAAAATTTTATTGCGTGTATAGAAAATGAAGCGGCAAAAGTGAACCCTGAAGTTTCTGAAGCTGATCTGGGTATCAGATTCTATTATGCTGCCTATCCTAAAGCAGAAGACTGGGGCATTATGGAAAACCATCCGGTAGAAAGAGAATATGCAGAGAGACACACCCTGGTGATGGTTCCTACTTTAAAGAAAGCAGATGAAAACGGTGAAATGCTGGACTATGATTTCTGTCCTTTAATTGGGGGATCAACTTTAGCCATGGCTTCAAAAGGTGACGGTGATGGTGACGGCGAGACATTTCCGCCTGAAACTCTTGCAGAAAATCACGGCACATTATCTCCGCCACACAATACAAAAGTTGAACAGTTTCCTAATTAATAATATATTTTTCACCCGATACGAAACATGACTGATTTTCAGAAGATACTTCAGGAATCCCTAATCTGGGTAGAAGGACTTGCTGCCCTAATATCCATTATTTACTATAACCGTGGTAATACGGACAGATATTGGAAGTATTTTTCTTTTTATCTTATTCTTATGTTTTTATGTGAGGTAATGGGAAAATGGGGACATCTCGTGATAGAATATGACAAACCAAAATTCTTTAATTATTTTGTCATTCCGGTTGAATTCCTTTTCTTTTATTGGCTGTATGCCGCAAAATCATTGGAAAGGCCTAAACTTTTCTACACCTTATCAGGACTGTATTTGTTGTCATTTCTACCCAGCGAAATATTCTTTACCACTAAGAAAATCATTTTCTCCTTCAACTATACATTTGGATGTCTTATGTTAATGATATTAGTGATCATGGAATACTACAAACAGATTAATTCTACTGAAATTTTAAACTTCAGCAAGAATAAAATGTTTTATATTAATTTAGGGGTAACTTTATTTTACATTGGAACTTTGCCATTCTGGACATTTTTCAGTCTTCTGGCCAAGTATAAAGAACTGTGGGATATGTATTTTAATTATTTTCTGGTATCCGGAATTACAATGTATCTTTTATTCTCAATTTCATTCATATGGGGAAAACGGAGCTCATAATCACCATTATTCTATTCAACATCTTCTTTGTGCTGTTTGTAGCTGCCGTCATGGTATACATCAGAAAGTACAAGCAGAGGAAGAGAGAATATATGAATGAAATTGAAGTAAAAAACGAAATTCACAAGCGTGAACTTCTGGCTACCCAGCTTGAAATTCAGCAGGCAACGATGCAGCAGATCGGGCGTGAACTTCATGATAATATCGGCCAGAAACTGACGCTGGTAAGCCTCTATACCCAACAGCTCCTGTACGAAAACAGGGTTCCCGAGGTAAGCGAAAGAATTGATCAGGTTTCCCAAATCATCAACCAGTCTCTGCAGGACCTCAGAAGCCTTTCAAAAACACTGACAGATGACAACATCAATCAAAAGGAAATCGTAACTTTGATCCAGGAAGAGGTAGACAATACAAATACTTTTAAAAGATGCCATGTCACCTTTGAACATAATTTCAAGCAGCTTGACCTTGGATTTGTCCATAAAAATGTCCTGCTCAGGATCACCCAGGAGTTTATTCAGAACAGTATCAAACATGCACACTGTAAAAATATCTTTATTAAACTGAATACTTCTGACAACATACTTTGGGAACTAAATCTCCGGGATGATGGCACAGGATTCGACAGTACAAAAATAAAATCCAACGGCATCGGCCTGACCAATATGAAAAACAGAGCGGCGATCATAGGTGCCGACTTCAGCCTGGAAAGCAAGGAAAACACCGGAACTACCCTCAATATTATTTTAAAAAAACAACCATGAAAAAAACAATAGTGATTGTAGACGACCACGTTCTTATCGCTAAAGCATTAGAAGGAATCATTGGAAATTTCAGTGATTTCGAAGTAATCTATGTATGTGAAAACGGGAAGGATCTGATCCAGAAGTTTGAAGATAACGGTAAAATTCCGGACATCATTCTGCTGGATATCAGTATGCCTATCATGGACGGTTTTGAAACGGCTGCATGGCTTACCCAAAATCATCCGGATATCAAAGTAATGGCACTGAGCATGCAGGGTGACGACAACAGTGTAATCAAGATGATCAAAAACGGAGCAAAAGGATACCTGCTGAAAAACACCCATCCCAAAGATCTGGAAACAGCCTTAACAAAATTGAATTCAGATGGGTTTTTCTATCCTGAATGGGCTTCAAAAATCATCTTCTCCAACCTGAACAAGGACAAAGAAACGGAAAACGCCATACGAATCTCAGATCGTGAAAGAGAATTCCTGAAATATACCGTAACTGAACTGAGCTATAAGGAAATTGCAGACAGGATGTGCTGCAGCCCGAGAACCGTGGAAAGCTACCGTGACCAGCTTTGTGATAAACTGGACCTGAAAACGCGTGTAGGACTGGCTGTATTTGCGATTAAAAACGGTTTTGCAGGTTGATTAAAAAGCGAAATTTATACTTAAAAATATAAATCATTTTAAACGATTTGAAGGATTATTTTCAGTAAAAACAAATTAAGGGATAAAATAATTAGACACACATAGGTGATATGATTAAAATTCAACTAAATCACCAAAAACATACATAATATTCAACAACACACCATATTAAATGAAAAATATTTAAATATTTTTCAAATTATCTTGTTTATTAATTTTTTATAATATAAATTTGGATACCAAACCATTAACAATTTATATATGAAAAAGCTATTATTTGGAGCTCTTATCCTGAGCTTCATGTCAGCCTGTAACAGTGATAATCTCTCCAATCAGGACGAAGCATCACAGGATGTTTCTACTTCTTCCGGTATGGCTGCCTCAAAAAGAGCCTGCCCTTCCGACCTTATAAGAGAAAAAGCCCTTAAAAGCGATCCTGCATTAAGAGCCAGATTCGAAGCTAACGAATTACAATCTGAAAACTTTTTAAGAGACCTTTCTATGGGTAAAGTACTTGCAGACGGAACCGTTGAAATCCCTGTTGTTTTCAACGTAATCTACAATACTTCTTCCCAAAATATTTCTGATGCCAGAATCGCAGAACAAATCGCAGTACTGAATGCAGATTACGGTGCTACCAATTCTGACATCAATAAAATACCTGCGGCATTCCAGCCTTCTGCTGCCGGCAACGTAAAAATCAGTTTCAAGCTGGTGGCTACCAACCGTAAGCAAAGTTCCAAAACAGCCTGGAGATCTGACTTGAACGAAATGAAAAAATCAACTACCGGCGGTATCAATCCAACTGACGCAACAAAAAATATGAATATCTGGGTAGTGAATTCTATTCTTGATGAAAACAATCAGCCTGGAATATTAGGATACGCCTACTATCCGGAATCTGCAGGATTGTGGTATGACGGCCTTGTAATAGGTTACCAATACATAGGAAAAACAGGTGCTTCTGCTCCGTTCAACTTAGGAAGAACAGTTACGCACGAAGTAGGTCACTATTTAAACTTACCTCACCTTTGGGGATCATCTGATACAGGTTGCCAGACAGATTATTCTAATGACACACCAACGTCTCCTGGCCCTAACTACGGAACGCCATCATATCCTTTAAACAGAACTTGTGGAGGAGTAAGCCGTTCTCAGATGTTTATGAATTATATGGATTATGTAGATGACAAAGCAATGTTTATGTTCTCTGCGAACCAAAAAACAAGAATGCAGGCTGTAGTAGCTGCGGCTGGTCCAAGAGCAGGATTAAGATAAGAATACACACCAAATTAACTCTACATAAAAAGAGCCTGAATTTTATATTCAGGCTCTTTTCTTATTTTACAGATCAAATAGTTAGAAATATTTAACGAGGTAATCTTTTTATTTTTATAATGCTCTTGTGTTATTATCGGGCGTATAATCCATAAAGATATCTCCGTCCAAAGTCACAGATTTCACTTTCTTTTTAATAGGAACGGTAAGATCTGTCTGTTTCTGATTTTTCTCCCAGATTCCGGGTGAGAAGTGAAGCTTTTCTACAGTTCCGTCTTCGTAATTAAGAACCGCATCAAAAGGAATGGCGAATCCTCCTACATTATCTACATTCACAGTAAGAAGGTCGTTAAGCTGTGAAGCACCGGCAACTTTTAAATCAATATAATTGTTTGTGTAGAACCAGTTTTGAAAGAACCAGTTCAGATTTTTCCCGGAACCTGTATTCATGGAATTAAAATAATCCCACGGCACAGGATGCTTCCCATTCCAATTGTCCATATAATGCAGAAGCGCTTTTTTAAACAGCTCGTCTCCTAAATAATCTTTAAGGGCAAGATAAGACAACGATGCTTTTACATAAGAATTGTTTCCATATCCGGCACCGCTCACCTGGGTACTCATCGTAATAACAGGCTGATCCTGCTCAGCGGAAGGGTCTTTGATCCATCTTTTGACACGGAAGTTTTTATAGAATTCTTTCGCTGCAGCTTCTCCGTTTTCATCAATTCCGATCAGGTATTCAAAGGTAGTAGCCCAGCCTTCATCCATAAAAGCATAGCGGGTTTCATTAATTCCCATATAAAAAGGGAAATAAGTATGGGCAATCTCATGATCTGCGGTAAGCCTTGCATCGCGAAGATCGTCAGGAATACTGGTATCGTTGATCATCATAGGATATTCCATATCAGCATATCCCTGAATAGCGGTCATCACATTATAAGGATATTCCACACCCGGCCATTTCTTTGAAAACCAGTCCAGATTATAGCGCATCCATTCCACATACTGTTCAAAATCTTTTGCTCCTGTTTTGTACGCTGACTGAACACTTGCTCTTTTTGTTTTTAACTGAACACTTGCTGCATCCCAAACATAGTGACTGCTTAATGCAAAACAGAAATCTGTGATATGATTCGCTTTGAATTTCCAGACATTCCATTTATTAGGCTTGGTTACTTTTCCGGACCTCATCTCCTGCTCGGAAGCAATATGGATCACTTTATCGCTTTTAAGGGAAGCTTTGTATCTTTTTAAATATTCCGGCTGAAGTACAGCATCCGGGTTCAGAAAATCTCCGGTGGCCCAAACCACAAAATTTTTCGGAGCAGAAATGGTAAAACTATAATCATTAAAGTCGTTATAAAACTCCTGTCTGTCCGAATGAGGAAGCATATCCCAACCATTGTAATCATCGTACACCGAAATTCTTGGGAAAGAATAAGCTACATAAAAAGTTTCAGGATCTATCTGTCCTTCCCTTCCACTCTGAATGGAAAGCGGGTATTCCCATTCTATTTTGATTTCCGTTTTAGATCCGGCTTTAAGGGATTTATTCAGTTTTACTTTTTCAACGGTTCCCCAGTCATCGCTGTTTACCGTATATTTTTCACCGTTTACGATGAAAGATTTGATATGAAGACCTGAAGACAGGAAATCTTTGGAAACCGTTCCTGATCTCGGTGACTGTGGTTTGTGAAGATTATTCACAAATCTGATGGCCAGCTCAGGAAGCTCGTCCGGACTGTTGTTTGTATACGTGATGGTTTCTTTTCCTGAAACGGTCTTCGTTCCGGCATCCACTTTTACCTCAACATTATAAATTCCTTTATTCTGCCAATAGTTTTTGCCCGGCGCACCGGAAAGATCCCGGGTTCCTTTTTCATAGGCTTTTTTAATATTCCTTGGCATATAAAGCTCCTGTGCAGAAATCTGCTGCATCGAAACAGTAACTGCCAGAGCATAAAGAAATCGTTTCATATCTCTAATTTTTAAAAATAAGTATCAAAATTAGCGAAAATGTAACACCGGGCAGCCATTTCTTTTATAATAATGTTTTATGAGTATCAGTTTTTATCTATTGGAAAGGAAGGTGGGTGCCGGAAGATGGATGTACTATTGGTCGCTAGGTTCAATGATTGAGAAACATCAATCGTCAATTTTGCTACGCAATTGAAATGTGAAACAAACTTATAACTCATCATTTATAACTCAAAAACACTCCCAAACCCTAAAACACTCCGACGCTCCCACCCCGTAAAACGAAATCCGATTACAATCTATCCTGTTCATCAGTCTTCTTAATTGTTTTGGCATTCTTCACCGCCTGGTTTCCAAAATTGAATTTCAGGGAAAGAGTAAATCCCTGCGTATCCCCGTAATCCAGGAAATAATTGTCCTGATTGGCATATTTCGTACTCACCTTCTGCCCCATGGTTCTGAAAATATCATTGACAATAAATGAGGCTTCCAGTTTTTTATCAAAGAATTTACGGTTCATTACGAAATAAGCAGACCATGCGCTGGAAATCGTGAAAGTTCCCTGTATCCCCGGTGAATAGTATTTGTGCCCCACTTCCATTTTCCAGTCATTGCTTTTATCTAAAGTAATAGCTGTTGAAACATTCGATACCCAGTTCCACACTTTATTTTTATACAGGAGATCATCCATTCCTTTGAAATAATTTTCGTTGTGTTCCAGATTTTCAGAAAGGATGAGTGTCCACCATGGTTTGATCTGGAAACTTTTGTAAAGACTTGCTCCAAATGCCTGTCCTTTTTCAATATTGGTGAAATAATAGATGAGATTATTCGTGCTTGGTTCCTGATATGAAATTTCCATAGACGGATACATCTCTTTCCGGTAGTACAGATCCAGATTCCAGCCTTTCCACGAATAGGTAAGATTCAAATTATGAATGATAGTAGCTTTCAGTTTCGGATCTCCCTGATAATAAGAAAATAAATTATAGTACGACTTTGCCGGATTCAGCCATGAATAAGACGGTCTGCTGATCCTCTTCCCGTAAGAAAACCCGAATTCATGCTTACTTTCGGTAGTATACTGCGCATAAAAAGTAGGAAAAATATTCCAGTACTTATTTTTATTCCGCTCATAAGGTTCGGAAACCACACCTTCCAGATCTGTCATTTCAGCACGAAGACCACCTTTAAAATTCCACTTTCCAAGATTATAAGCCAGTGAAGAATAGACTGCGAAATTATGTTCTTTGTAATCAAACAGACTGCTTTTCTCCGGGCGTAATTGCAGAATTCCGTTTTCGTTGTCTGAAAAGTCCAGTCCGCTCATTGTCTTCACAAAACTGTATTTCACTCCGGATTCCACCTCCAGTTTTTTATCTTTCCACTGATAATCTGCCTGTGTAGAATACAATTTGACATCGGCTTTATTTTGGGTAAGGAAGTTATCATCCCTCGAGGTTTCACCGGCAAAATTTAGATGGGTAAGCACATTCTGATATTTATCCACATTGTTTCCTGTAAAATAACTGATCCATGAAAGGCTGCTCTTCTTGTTCAGTTTGCGGTCTATCTGAAAGCTCAGTGAATTATTGATCGTTCTGGACTGATGATCATTAATGGTGGTATAGTTGGATTCAGCCATATTCTGGCTGTTGTAAATCAGTGTCGGCACTACGTAGGTTCCAAAAGATTTCGGACTGAAATATCCTGAATAATTCAGACTCAGATTCGTTAGGCTGTCAATTTCATATTCCGCATTGAAGTTAAGGGTATTCTGTGCTTTGTTCTTATCCTTCCTATTCATCGTACTCACCCATCGGGTCTGGCTTTCCTGATAATTAACGAAATCAGTTCCCTCACGGTAATAAGTTCCGAAACCTCTATAATAGCTTCCCATTAATGAAAGTTTATCCTTTTTATAATATTGGGATATGCCTGCCACTCCTTTTGCATACTGGGTCTGAACATATTTTGATGAAACAATTCCGCGATAGCCTTCAATTTTATTTTTCTTCATGACAATATTCAGCACTGCGCTGCCGGATGCTTCGTATTTTGCAGGCGGATTGGTGATCACTTCAACGGATTTAATTTCGTCTCCCTGGGTATTTTCAAGAAAGTTTTTAAGTTCATCCCCGGTCAGCATTACTTTTTTGTCATTAATCGTTACCAGAATTCCCATACCTCCTTTGATCGCAATAACATCATTGTTTATCGTTACATTGGGCGTTTTCTTTAAGATCTCCCACGCATTGAGCGAAGAAACATTGCTGTTTTCCACATTGAATTCCAGACGGTCTACTTTTCTGGTGACTACAGGTTTCTGCTTGGTCATCACAACGGCTTCTATTTCATGGGCTTCTTTCTTAAGGATGACTTTTAGAAGCTCTTTCTCATTTTGCAAATCCACTATTTTTTCAAACGGGACATAATCCGTTTTTTTGATAGTTATTTTAATGGAATCCCCTGAAATTCCTTCTAAAATGAAATGACCGCTTTCATCTGTCGTCAAGATTTTGATCCGTTCATTTTTTAAATTATAAACTGTGATATCCGCAAAAGCTATTTTACCACCTTCGGTATCGTTTACTGAACCTTTAATGACCTGCGTTTGGGCAGACATCAGCATTGGAAACAGCAAGAAAAAAAGAATTTTATACATAATTGATTCTGAAAAGCATGGATGTGACTCTGCTTCCGGGTTCAAAATTCAGTATTTACAGAGAGAATTTCGGTTAATGGAAGGTTAATGATGGGTTAATGCCAGCAAGGGAAAGCCTAAAGTTTTATCTTTGTTTCAATGATCACCAAAAGCAAAAACCTTATTGCTCTTTTCGCTGCCCTGTTCCTGCTTCTGCTTGGGATACAGGCCTATTTCATGTACAAGACGTATCAGGTAAAAGAACGCGAAATATACAGAGATGTTCATGCAAAACTTACCAACTTTACCGACAGATTGGAAGATCTAGGTGGTATCAAAAGCAGAGCAGATGACACCATTCAGAAGATCTTAATCCGATATCATGATAAAAAGATCAGTAAAAAAGATTTTTTGGAGTACTTTAAAAAGAACAAAAAGCAAAATGAAAAGCATCTCAGCGACTACGTAGATGCAAGTTTTAAAAAAGAAGGTTATAAAATTGCCACCAAAACAGAATACATTTCCATCATTTATATCCCCGACAGTACCCGCCTGATTGATCAGCCGATCACCCTGTACGAAACCCGAAACAAAGTTTCCAATCCTAAAATTTCCAATACAGGAAAATGGGAAACCACATCAAGATCCACGACTAACGATGACACTCCCGGCAGAAACGACTCTTTTCTTCTGAAAAGTAATACCGGTTTCGAGATTTTAAATATCAAAACCATCATATTTAAAGAGCTTGCCCTGCTCACCATATGCTGTGCTGCCATCCTTGCAAGTGTGCTCTTACTTTACATCTTCACCGTTAAAAATCTAGCCCGCCAGCAGAAACAGGTAGAAGTTCTCCACACCGTTGTGGATAATATTTCCCATGAATTTAAAACGCCGATCGCGACTTTAAAAATAGCCTCAAAAACTTTAAAAAAGGAATGGAATCCTCAAACACTGCCCCTCATCGACCGGCAGATCAACCGTCTGGAAAACCTGATGATTCAGCTTCACAAAGACGAAACTTCTGAGGAAACCCTTTCCATACAACCGGAAGACTGGAGTTTTTTTGTGCAGGATCTGGCCTTCACTTATCCTGAAATCAATTTTGATTTGTCCAATAAAATCATAGAAGAGCTTCCTTTTGATCAGCATCTTATGGAAACCGCCATCAAAAATCTTTGTGAAAACAGTGTAAAATACGGAGCTTCCGATGTGAAAATCAATATCAATAATTCTCCTCAAACTCTCAAAATAGAGATCACCGACAACGGCTGCGGCATTGAGAAAAAAGAACTTGATCACATTTTTGAAAAATTTTACAGAATCCAGTCTAATAATATCCACAACACCAAAGGATTGGGACTGGGCCTTTATTTTGTCAAAAAGATTGTCACGAAATACGGTGGAAGCATAGAGGTTTCAAGCCTTCCTAGAACCGAAACTACCTTTAAAATATCTTTTCCTTATGAAAACTAAGATTCTTTTAGCAGAAGATGACCCGGATTTCGGGATGATCCTGAAACAGTATCTTGAGCTGGAGGATTTTGAAGTTACCTGGTTTCAGAATCCGGAAGATATTGTAAACCTTTTAAGTACAGATTTTCCTTTTCACATAGGTATTCTGGACATTATGATGCCTTCCATTGACGGTTTTTCATTAGCCAAAATAATCTTAAAGGAGAAAAATAATTTTCCGCTGCTTTTCCTTACTGCCAAGAATCAGAAAATAGACCGTCTGACGGGCCTGAAGATCGGAGCAGACGATTATATTGCCAAACCCTGCGATCCGGAAGAGCTGGTGTTGAGGATTAAAAATATCCTTAAAAGAACTCAGCCAACCACCCCAGTGCAGATCAAAGTCGGAGATTATTCTTTCGATACAGAAAAGCTGCTGCTCTCCCATCCTGAGGGCAATGTACGCCTTACGATCAGGGAACGGGAACTTCTTCTGTACCTTCTGAAATACAACGGTACCATGATCAAAAGGGATGATATTCTGGACAGCCTTTGGGAAACGAACGATTATTTCACGGGAAGAAGCCTTGATGTATTTATCAGCCGTCTGCGGAAATATTTCATGAATGATCCTCAAATAAAAATCCAATCCCTGAGAGGAATTGGATTTGAAGTTGATTTTCCGTTAAATTGATCTGAAATCAAGTCAGGAAGTTTGAAGTTTGAAGCTGGAAGTTATCGAGGTAAGAAGGTAGAATTACGCGCGGCTTTATTTATCTTTATATTTAAAAAATAATATTAACAATATGTCAGTAGAATTAATATCTCAATTTTTAACCAAGTATCATCGAGCTAATTTGGTTTCTTTTAATAATTACATGGAGATGATAAAATCTAAATCACAGTTAACTAAAGAAGAATTGGAAAAACTTATAATTGATTCAAAGTATAGTCTACAAGGTGATTTTAACTCTAATCTTTATAAAATTGCTGAAGAAATAAATTTTGATTTAGATATAGAAATCACGCATCCTTTCATAAAAGATTTGCAAGTTAAGTTAATCGATTTACTAACAATTATGTCTATTCATTCGACAAACAAAGTAATACTTGAATGGTTTGACAATGAGACAAAGAAATTTATTTATTAGACTTTTCTATTAATTTAGTTAAGGCTTCAATATATTCATTTGATGAAGTATATAAAATTGTAAATATTTGCCTAAACCCTTACATCCTATTACAAGGTTTAACCTTTCAACTATCTTTACGATTCCTTTTAAGAAATCATCTTATTATGAATCTTTAATATTGATAATATATGGGCATTAATAATGCTCCTTAATTAGAGCTTTAATTATTTATTTTTGTTGTTATTTTATTAAGTTATATGATTAATATTTGTATTTTTATCTAAACTAAAATCATAAAACTATGGCAAAGATCAGAGACGCAGGAACAGGTAAGTATGTAACAGAAGAATATGGTAAGAAACATCCTAAAACAACTGTTAAGGAAACTGACAAGTCGGCACCTAAAAAATCTCCACCTAAGACTCCAAAAAAGAAGTAATTTCAATTCTTTTACGTAAACACAACCTATTGGTATTCTATGGAGTCCTAAATATTTACCTGTTGATAAGTTAGTTAAGTTAATTCAATTGGTTTGCTAATACTATAAATGAATCTGTTTCTTTTATAATAAATTCAGCTTGTAAAACTGTAAAACTTTCATCAGCAAATATTCCGTTCATTTCTTCTGTATGCAATTCATCAGGAATAGAATATACATCTTCACACTCAATGTATGTAGGTGAATATTTTTTTTATTATCATAATATAATTTTTAAATATTTTAAAGTATAATTATAAACTCTTTAACTATGGATTTACAAACAATTGCTATGGATTCTTATCAGAGTTCAATGATTATGGCTATTAAGCTAAATGCATTAATAGCCAGTTTGACAGATGAACAAAAAGTTATCTATCAAGATAGCATAAATGAACAAATTGCTGAAATAACAAAAAAATTAGAAAACAAAATGAACACAGAAGAAGTTCTTGAAATATTAAGATCAATGAACAAAATGTGATTTCCTAATTAATGAATTAATAAAAAAGAGAACTCAATCCAAGTTCTCTTTTATTTTTGTTAATTTAGTTTGGTGTATTGTTGGTACACTTGCCATATCTTTTAAGGTAACTGATAAAAATAACTTTCCAATATCAACTTTCCATCCTCCCTCTTCCAAACTTAACCTTATTATCTATTCCTAACGACCTCTGCTAATTAATAGGAAAGCTCTGCCAATACCGGAAAATGATCCGATGGATACAGCAGGTTTTCTCTTCTGTCATTGATATGTCTCTGGGACTTTATTTTAAAACCTTTCACGAAAATATAATCAATTCTGTCTTTTGGAACCTCATTGACATTGAAACCGGTGAACGTTCCTTTGGGTCCGTAAGGTTTAGTTTCGGAATGATAAAAGCTGTCATCCAGATTCTTCGAAAGGATTTTTATGGGCTCTGAATCTTCTGTTAAATTAAAGTCTCCGGTTAAAGTGACCGGAAGATTTTTAGGATTCATCTCTTTGATTTTTTTCAGAATAAGTTCGGAAGATTTCACTCTTGCCACATTTCCGATATGATCAAAATGAAGGTTCATCGCCAGAAATTCTTTTTTTGATTTTTTATCTTTAAAAAACGCATAGGTACAGATTCGGTTAAGCGCAGCATCCCATCCTCTGGAAGGCGTTTCCGGTGTTTCTGAAAGCCAGAATGTTCCAGACTTTACGACCTGAAGTCTGTTCGTGTCATAAAAAATGGCTGAGAATTCTCCTTTTTCTTTTCCATCATCTCTTCCTACTCCTACATATTCGTAATTCTTAAGGCCTGCTTTAATATCTTTCATCTGCTCGGGAAGTGCTTCCTGAACACCGAAATAATCCGGGTGATAATAATTTAATAAATCTACAGCATCCTGTTTTCTTTCCGTCCATGCATTTTCTTTATCTGAGGTCACCTGCAGCCTGATATTGAAACTCATCACTTTAAGATCCTGCGAAAATCCCAATGCAAAAAACAACAGGGATAAGATTGAAAATCTGAAATTCATAGTCCTATTTTTAAATTACAATAACAAAAATATAACATCTTTCTGAGAGTTGATGGAGGTTTGTGTTAATTTTTGGGAAGTGATGAGTTTTGAGTTTTGTGAGGCAGATCACGGAGTTGGAGAATTTCATATTTCACATGCGAAGCAAAATTGACCATTCACGTCTGTTTCTCTTCCTTATTCATAAAAAAGCCTGAACTTCAAATGAAGTTCAGGCTTCTCAATAGGAATAAGCTATGTTTTTAGTCTTTAGTAAATTTATATTCTCTTCCGCCCTGCTTAAAGGCAACGTCTTTTTTATCCTTACTGAAAACAAGTGTTATTTCACCTTCTTCAAAAGTAAACTGATTATTTCCTGTATAATCAATTGGAAATTCCTGCTGTTCACCAATTTTAGTATAAATCTGTCCGTTTTTATCTGACAAAACCAACTTAACCGATGTTCCTTTCATAGAATAAGTTCCTGTAAAATCTTTTACATTGATCTTTTCAACAGGTTTTGCCTGTGCTGAACTCCATACGTTGTTTTTTGCATTCACATCAGGAATCATAGAATCCGGATCCAGCATCACCTCATCAATTTCTTTAGTTGAATTCACTTTAAGCAACCATTCCGTGTTACGTTTCCAAACCTCAACCGGGATTTTCATGATCTGTTTGGTCCCGTCTTTGAATTTCACCTGAACCGTCGTTGGCATCGGCAGCTGACCAAGGTTTTCAACAATGATCTGAGCTCCGTTCTTAAAGTCACCATTCACATATTTTACATCTTTTACAGACTGATCGATTTTCCATTTATTGATAAACCATCCTCTCCAGAACCAGTTCAGTTCTTCTCCTGAAACATTTTCCATCGTATGGAAAAAATCCCATGGTGTAGGATGTTTGAAAGCCCATCTGTCGATATACGTTTTAAAAGCTTTGTCGAATTTTTCAGGACCTAAAATGGTTTCTCTTAAAATCTGCAGTCCCATTCCCGGCTTAAAGTAAGCCAAAGCTCCGATGCTTCTTTCTTTCATATTATCAGGACCTACCATAATCGGTTCAAGATTGTCCCCCATCATAAAACCTCCGGCTCTCGCAATATTTTTCTTGGTGTAGTATTCTCCGTTGTTAAAAGCCTTTGTGGATAACTCGTTGATAAAGGTATTGAAGCCTTCATCCATCCATGCAAAAAGTCTTTCATTGGAACCTACGATCATTGGGAACCAGTTGTGCCCGAACTCATGATCCGTAACTCCCCAAAGATCTTCCCCCGCAGAATCCATATGACAGAATACAATTCCGGGATACTCCATTCCTCCTTCGTTTCCGGCTACATTGGTGGCTGCCGGATAGGTGTATTCGTACCATTTTTGAGAATAATGTTCGATAGCTGCCTTTGTATATTCTGTAGATCTTCCCCACGCTTTTTCGCCAGCACTTTCTGCCGGATAAGCTGATATGGCCACAGATTTTTTACCGCTTGGAAGGTTTATTTTTGCAGCATCCAGAATAAATGCCGGTGATGAAGCCCATGCAAAATCACGCGTCTGGTCTATTTTAAATTTCCATGTTTTGGTCCCTGAAGCCTGGTTTTTTCCGATTTCAGATTCCGGACGGATCATCACTGTTTTATCACTGTTTCGAGCCTGCTCCCAACGGTTGTTTTCTTCTTTGCTGTAGACTTCTTTAGAATTCAGAAGTTCTCCGGATGCGACCACATAATGGTTGCTAGGAACTGTAATATTAGCAGAAATATGCCCATACTCCAGATAAAACTCTGATGCTCCAACGTAAGGAAGGGTATTCCAGCCCATCACATCATCATATACACACATTCTCGGATACCATTGGGCTATCGTAAATATCTTTCCGTTTTTCGTCTTATGAACTCCCATTCTGTCGGATCCATATTCAGGAGAAATAAAGGAGTATTCGATTTTAATTTTGGCAACACCGCCTTTAGATTTCAATTCTTTCGGAAGATCGATCTGCATTCTGGTATCGGTAATGGTATATTTTACGTCTTTACCGTCCAGTTTTACTGATTTAATTTTATAACCGCCTTCCAGTTCTTCACCGTGAGCTCCGTTTCTACTTCCTGATGGAGGAACAACCGCATTACCGCGGGAATCTTTTGCAAATAAATTCTGATCAAGCTGCAGCCACAGGAAGCCCAATTGGTCAGGACTGTTATTCGTGTAAGTAATATCAGCGGTTCCGGTGATCTCATTTTTCGCTTCGTTAAGGCTTACATTCAGATCATAATCTGCTGAATTCTGCCAATACGCATGTCCCGGTTGCCCACTTGCAGAACGGGTTTCTGTTCCGGTCTGAGGATAAAAGAAGGGCTTAAATGCCTCTACATAACTGTATTTCGGTGTTTCCTGTGCTAAAGCAGATCCTGAAAAAAGGAATAGGGCCGCTGCTGCCACAAGGCCTGGAAGTTTATAATTCATTGGGGGTAATTTATACTATTTCTGTGATAAGTTATAAAAAAACCCGGAATCGTTACAACTCCGGGGTGTTTTTATAAAAATTTTAATAAATTGAAGTTCTATAAGCAACCTCAATGTGGGTTTGAGAGTCAGAGGATTTGAGTGTTTGAGAGTTTCGAAATGCATATTTGAGTCGTGTCTCTTGTCTACAACCTCACATTTACCAATCACTTACGAAGCAAAATGACTATTAACGTTTCTCTTTGAAGTCTCAATATCTTCCCTCCTCCAGCTTCAGGCTTGCTACCTTCTTCAACTAAAAATGTTTTAGTTTGTTTTTTTCGCTTTAATCATCGCCTCCAGCGCATCCCACATTTCTGTTGGAATATCTTCCAGCATATTGAATTCTCCTGCTCCCTGAAGCCACTCGCCACCGTCTATAGTCACTACTTCCCCATTCATATAAGCAGAATAATCTGACACCAGATAAGCCGCAAGATTCGCAAGCTCCTGATGCTCTCCCACTCTTCTTAATGGAACTTTTTTCCGCATGTCAAATTTTTCCTGAAGATCTCCCGGAAGCAATCTGTCCCAGGCTCCTTTTGTAGGGAAAGGCCCCGGCGCGATCGCATTGAAACGGATGCCATATTTTGCCCACTCTACCGCCAAAGATCTGGTCATTGCCAGAACCCCTGCTTTTGCACAGGCTGAAGGAACTACATAAGCAGATCCTGTCCAGGCGTAAGTGGTTACAATATTTAAAACGGTTCCCGGACTTTTAGAATCGATCCAGTGTTTTCCGATGGAAAGGGTACAGTTTTTTGTTCCTTTTAAAACAATATCCAAAATAGAATCAAAAGCTGAATGCGTCAGTCTCTCTGTCGGTGAAATGAAGTTTCCGGCCGCATTGTTTAACAGAATATCAATTCTTCCGAATTCTTTTAACGCAGCTTCTTTCATAGCTTCCACCTCATCCCAGTTTCTCACGTCACATGCCACACACAGAACTTTTCCTCCGGTTTCCTCTTCCAGTTCTTTTGCAGTACCCTGCAGTTTTTCCAGATTACGGGAAGTGATCACCACTTTTGCCCCCAGTTCCAGAAAATATTTGGTCATTGCTTTTCCCAGGCCGCTTCCGCCTCCTGTTACAATAGCAACTTTATCCTGTAATGCACCTTCGCGCAACATTGGCTGTGTATATAAATTCATATGATCTTATTTTTTCCTAAAAATACTAAATATTGAATTCATGCCCTTTAAAATAATGGGATAAATCATAATGTTATAAATAGTGATTCTCTTTTCCAGCTACAAGAACAATAGCAGGTTTATAAAAATTGAGATAAAAATGAACTTCAGACTGGGGAAAGTGAACAGGTGCAAAGACTGGTAAAATAGTATGTCTATTTTTTTAAACTAAAAGTTTTACATTAATTATCCATATTCTAAGGATTAAAAAGAGGGAATCGATCTCTGATCTATTCGACTAAGCGAACGTTTAATCCGTGTCAAGATTTAAAACCTTGATACAGATTCCAAAAGCAAATTCTAAAGGAAATAAAAAAAACAACCCTGTAACGGATTACAAGGTTGCTGTATTTGTTATGAATGTCTGCTAAAAAAAACGGATTATGAAACCACCACTCCTTTGAATGAAAGAGTTTTAGGTGTTTTGCTTTCGCTGGTCGTTACATTCACTGTTTTCATGAATGCACCTGCCGCTGCTGCATTATAGCTCGCTTCTACAAATCCTTTTTTTCCAGGAAGAATCGGAGTTTTAGTGTAGTCTGCTGTTGTACATCCACAAGATGGAGCTACATTTTCAATAACGATTGGTTTTGAAGAGGTATTCGTAAATTCGAATCTGATAATTTTCGCTTTCCCCTGAGGAATGTTTCCTACGTCTATAGATTCTGATTTCCACTTAATGGCATCTGCAATTGTTCTTACGATAGAAACTGTTTCACCAGGAAATACGTTGGCATAAAACGGTGAAAAAGCAAGCACTGCTAAAAGAGCTGAGATTTGTAATTTTTTCATGAGTATAAATTTTAATAGTTAATAAAAATCAAAGGAACCGGTTATTATCGTTTGATATAGCAAATATAGAACGGATGATTCATACAACTTGTTAATCACTATCAAACATTTGTTAACGAGTTGTTAATGATCAAAGATAAATAGATATTTTTAGATAATATTGCTTCAGGAAATGAAAATAAAAAAACTCAATATCATTATAACGCTGGGGTTCATTGCTATTATCGGGATTTTAATAGCTCAGCTTCTGTGGGCCCGGCAGGCTTATAATCTTGAGGATAAAAAATTCAATCAGAAAGTCAATATCGCGTTAATGGAAGTGGCGGAAAAATTATCCGGGGGAAAAACTTCTTTTACTGAAAACCCGGTACAGATCATTGCCAATGATTATTACGTGGTTAATACCAATAATGAATTTCATCCTGTAGTGCTGGAACACTATCTGAAAACAGAATTCACCCGTTTTCAGGTGAATACAGATTATGTGTACGCCCTGTACAACTGTCACAGTGATAAAATGATCTATGGGAAATACATGTCGAAAAATCAGGAAAGCCCGAGTGATAAGGTGATTAATTTTCCAAAGCATAAAAATCTCATCTATTATTTTTCCATCCGTTTTCCCGACAAAACCACTTACCTGATCAGTTCACTACGGTTTTGGTATGTACTTACCTTTGCCCTTATTATCATTCTTCTGGTCTATGTTTATTCTATCTACACGATTATCCAGCAAAAAAAATTCTCGGAACTGCAACGGGACTTTATCAATAATATGACCCACGAGTTTAAAACTCCTTTATCTTCAATCCTTTTAGCATCAGAGTCTCTCAACAAGCAGAGTATCGTGCAGGAAAATCCCAAACTACAGACTTACACATCCATCATTATCAATCAAAGCTACAAGCTCAATAATCATATCGAAAAAATACTGAATATCGCTAAAAATGACACTTCCGGACTGTCATTGAAACCGCAGAAAATTATCCTGCTTCCGTTTATTCAGGAAATCGCTGACACCATCCGGCAGAATAATGAAAATATGACGATCGATCTCAACATCGAAAACAGTTTTTCCGTAATGGCAGATGAGTTTCACTTTACAAACATCATTTACAACATTTTGGATAATTCCATAAAATATTGTGAAACCGAGCCTCAGATTGTTATTTCAACGTATAAAGATTCAAAAGGTTTATATTTAAAGTTTAAAGACAACGGAATGGGTATTCCTGCTAAAAATATTCCTCATATTTTTGACAAGTTTTACAGGGTAAGCACCAGAAAGAGTGAGGAGGTCAATGGATTTGGATTGGGATTGTTTTACGTAAAAAAAATCGTTCAGCAGCACAACTGGAAAATTTCAGTTGAAAATAATGCCGATAAAGGAATTACCACGACGCTCTTTTTCCCGTCTTAAATTTAATCATGTGTACGTATGGAGAAATCTAAAATTTTATATGCAGAAGATGACAAAACCATAGCTTTTTTGATCCAGGACAGTCTGGAGAGCTATTATGACATCAACTGCTATCCGGATGGAAGATCCGCACTTGATGCATTCAACAGCCAGAGTTTTGACATCTGCCTGCTAGATATTATGATGCCGGGACTCAACGGGTTTGAACTCGCGGAGCATATTCGTAATAAAAATTCAGACATTCCCATTATTTTCATTTCTGCAAAAACCTTAAAAGAAGACAGAATCAAAGGCCTGAAAATCGGGGCCGATGATTATCTGGTCAAACCTTTCAGCATCGAAGAACTGATCCTTAAAATTGAGGTTTTCCTGAAACGCACTAAAAAAACCGATACTTCCCCGGTAAAATACAAAGTCGGCAGGTATGATTTTGATCCCAAGAATTATACATTACAGGATCCGGAAAACAGCATCAGTCTTACCCAAAGAGAATCTGAACTGCTTTTGTACTTTATCCGCCACAAAAATCTTGTTGTTAAAAGACAGGATATCCTGAAAGCGATCTGGGGAGATGACGACTATTTTATGGGACGAAGCCTGGATGTATTTATTTCCCGGCTGCGAAAAGTTCTGGCGGATGAGCAGAATATTTTAATTGAAAATCTGCACGGAATAGGCTTTCGTTTTTCTGAAAAAAAATAAAGTTACGCGGTACAGGTCTTTAGAAAGCTATGAGTTTTGAATTATGAGTAATGAGTTTCAGGATAAAAGGTACGGAATTGAGGATTTGAAAGTATGGGATCGCCTGCAAAACTTGGAAGAGATAAGTTTTTTTTTACGCAAAGTTTCATCTTGTTAATGTTGAGTTTTGAGGAAAGCAAAGACTGTGACTGCGTCACTGATTAAGCTCTCGGTATAAAACATCCGCTTAATCGAATCAATGAAATTGATTCCTCTCTTTGCTCTCCTTTTACTGTACGGTATTAGAATAGAACTTTGCGTAAAAAACTTATCTCTTCCCCAGGTTTTAAAATTGATCCAGTATATGGAAATAAAAAGTAGTTTCTGGTTTGAACCACGAAACCCACATTCCGAAACGTTAAGTACTAAGATTCATAAAAAAGTCTGATGTCTGAAATCTAAAACAAATGTCTTATCCCGAATTCAGGTTAAATACAGATCCAATTGTTTTTAAATTACAACGATAACAGATTATTCTTTGATTTTTAATTAATTTTAAACTTTGAAAATGAATTCTTAATGAAAAATCACGCAACAACTGTTTTTCTATTCCTTTTATTTTTTGGTTTACCTCTTAAAGCTCAAAAATTTGAAAGATTAATACAATACGTCAATCCATTCATCGGAACCGAAAAAATGGGACATACATATCCCGGAGCCACCGTTCCTTTCGGAGCTGTACAGCTTAGTCCGGAAACAGATACCATCTCATATGAACTCAATGGCAAATACAACGGCGAGGTATATAAATATTGTGCAGGATACCGTTATGAAGACAAAACAATTGTAGGCTTCAGCTCAACCCATTTCAGCGGAACAGGACATTCTGACCTGGGAGATTTTCTGATAATGCCCACTGTTGGTAAACTACAGCTGAATCCAGGAACTGCATCCAATCCTGAAAGCGGCTACAGGAGCAGATTTTCCCATGAAAATGAAAAAGCAGAAGCCGGATATTATAAAGTCAAGCTTGATGATCACAATATTCTTGCAGAACTGACAGCCTCCACAAGAACCGGAGTTCACCGGTATACGTTTCCAAAATCTGATCAGGCACATATTATTTTAGATCTCACCGCAGGAATTTATAATTATGAAGGTAAAAATGTATGGACTTATGTACGCGTAGAAAATGACGGTACAGTGACCGGTTATCGCCAGACCAATGGCTGGGCCAGAACCAGAACGGTTTATTTCGCGATGAAATTTTCAAAACCTTTTAAATCATACGGACAGAAAAATTTTGACGGCCCTCAGGTATACAAAGGATTCTGGAGAAAATTTGACCAGAGTAAAAATTTCCCGGAAATAGCCGGGAAAAACCTGAAAATGTATTTTGATTTTGACACCCGGGAAGATGAAGCGGTTGAAGTGAAACTGGCCATTTCTCCGGTAAGTCAGGCCAATGCTTTGGAAAATCTTGAAAAAGAAACCGGAAATTTATCTTTTGATCAGATCAAAGCAAAAGCCCAGGAAAACTGGAATAAAGAACTGAATAAAATCGTTATTAAAGGTTCCGAGACAGAAAAGACGAACTTTTATACTGCGATGTATCATACTTTCATCAGCCCTACCACTTATATGGACATCAACGGGGAATACAAAGGTTTGGATCAGAATAATCACAAAGCAGAAGGTTTTACAAATTATACCACGTTCTCCATATGGGATACATACCGTGCCCTACACCCTTTCTTTAATATCATCCAGCCAAAACGCAACAATGATATGGTCAAATCGATGATGGCCCATTATGATCAGTTCTCCATGAAAATGCTTCCGATATGGTCGCATTATGCCAACGACAACTGGTGCATGAGCGGGTATCACAGCGTAAGTGTAGCTGCCGATGCCGTGATCAAAGGAAATTACACCGGTGATCCTAAAGAAGTATTGAAAGCCTGCATCGCAACCGCCAATAAAAGAGATTATGAAGGCATCGGATATTATATAGATATGGGGTATATCCCAGCCGAGAAAAACGGAACTTCAGTTTCCAATACCTTGGAATATGCGTACGATGACTGGGCGATTGCTCAACTGGCCAAACATTTAGGCGAAACAGAAATCTACAGTCAGTTTATCAAACGTTCTGAAAACTGGAAAAATAATTTTGACCTGAAAGTCGGATTTATGCGTCCCAGATTAGCAGACGGAAGTTTCAAAAAAGATTTTGATGTTCTAAGCACCCACGGACAGGGTTTCATTGAAGGAAATTCCTGGAACTACAGCTTTTTTGTTCCTCAAAACCCTGATGGTTTAATGCAGATGATGGGAGGAAAGAAAAAATTTGCAGCTAAATTGGATGAACTTTTCACCATGCATCTTCCCGATGAATTTTTCGCCGATACAGAAGATATTACCCGCGAAGGAATTATCGGTGGCTATGTTCACGGAAACGAACCCGCTCACCATGTTGCCTATTTTTACAATTGGGCAGGACAGCCATGGAAAACCCAGGCTCAGATTCGCCGTATTTTAGAAATGCAGTACAAAGCGACACCGGACGGTCTCGGAGGAAATGACGATGTAGGACAAATGAGTGCATGGTATATTTTAAGCTCGCTTGGATTTTATCCTGTAGCTCCCGGTTCTGAAGATTATTCGATTGGAAGTCCGGCAGTGGATCATGCGGTTCTGAATCTTGAAAACGGAAAGACTTTTGAAATTGAAGCCATCAATCAACATCCGAAGAATGTATATGTGGAAAAGATTCTTCTGAATGGAAAGGAGATTAAAAATTTCACCCTAAAACATTCTGAGATTACAGCGGGTGGAAAACTTACTTTTTATATGAGTGCAAAGGCAAAGAAATAGTTTTTTTATAGTTCAAACATAAATACCACAAATGATTGACACAAATGTTCACAAATATCTGTGTACATCTGAGAAATTTGTGGTCAAAAAAAATATAACTCAAAATTTTCTCAGATAAAGATTCTACTTTCGCATCCGGAATTAATAGAAAATAAAAGAGCAAATAGTTGTATTTGCCCTTTTATTATTTTGATGTTTGTCTTAGCACTAATCTCTTACTTCAAAAAGAAGTCTTTCCCCGAATTTTTCTTCAGTAATATTTCCGTTGTTATAAACAAGGTGTCCATTGACAAAAGTCTGGGTTATTTTAGAATGTAAATTCATTCCTTCCAGAGGACTCCAGCCACATTTGTACAGAAGATTATCTTTAGCTACCGTCCAGTCTGCATTTACATCAACCAAAACAAGATCTGCCTTGTAGCCTTCTCTCACAAAACCTCTTTTCTCAACTCTGAAAAGTATAGCCGGATTGTGACACATCTTTTCAACGATTTTTTCCAAAGAAATTTTTCCTTGATGATAATTTTCAAGCATCACAGGTAATGAATGCTGTACCAAAGGAGCACCGGAAGGACATTTTGTATATACATTCTGTTTTTCTTCAGCCGTATGAGGCGCATGATCTGTTGCTATGACATCAATCCTGTCATCCAGAAGGGCTTCCCACAGCGCATCTTTGTCTTTCTGAGTTTTTACAGCCGGATTCCATTTGATCAGTGAACCTTTGGTCTCATAATCTTCATTGGTAAATGTCAAGTGATGAACACATACTTCAGCGGTAATTTTTTTATCTTTTAATGGAATATCATTTCTGAAAAGTTTCATTTCTTTAGCCGTTGAAAGGTGAAAAACGTGAAGTCTTGCTCCTGTTTTTTCTGCTAATTCAATTGCCTTCGAAGATGATTTATAGCAAGCTTCTTCACTTCTGATCAGGTGGTGAAATTTCACAGGAATATCCTCTCCGTATTCATCCAGATACGTCTGCGTATTGGCTCTGATCGTAGCTTCATCTTCACAGTGAACAGCAATCAGCATTTTTGTGCTGCTGAAAATATTCTCCAGCGTTTCAGGATTGTCAACAAGCATATTTCCCGTAGAAGAGCCTAAGAATAATTTAATTCCCGGAACATTTCTCGGATTGGTCTTTAAAACTTCTTCAAGATTATCATTGGTTCCGCCCATCATAAAACCATAGTTGGCATATGCTTTTTGAGAACCGATCTCGTATTTATCCGCCAGTAATTCTTGAGTGACCGCATTGGGAACTGTATTCGGCTGATCAATGAAACTTGTAATTCCACCAGCGATGGCAGCTCTCGATTCTGTTTCGATATCTCCTTTATGCGTTAGTCCCGGGTCTCTGAAATGCACCTGATCGTCTATGACACCAGGCAGAAGATATTTTCCGGAACCGTCAATGATATGATCTGCCTCTTCTGAAATTGAGGAATCTATTTTCGAGATCAGGTCATTTTCTATTAAGACATCACTTTCGAAGATCTTACCTTCGTTCACGATTTTTACATTTTTGATTAGAGTCTTCATTTTTACTTTAGAAATTAGATGTTAGAAATCAGAAGCCAGGAATAGCTATGTATCAAAAATCATGAGTGATCCATAAGAATGCTCTCACTAACTTCTAACATCTAGTTTCTAACTTCTGTTAAAAAGCAAAATTAAGGTTTATGAATGAATTTTAATGTCGCCGAATATAAATCAATTTCTAAATATTTACATTTGCATAAAATTTTCGAGTTTGTATAAGAAGTTATTCGGTCAGACCGCCGTATATGGGCTTAGTTCAGTATTAGTCCGTATTTTCCCGTTCATCATTGCACCTATTGTGACAAAGGCTTTCGGGCCCGCGGCTTCATCTCCCTTTGTAGACTGGTATTCCATCGCAGGAGTGATTACGGTTCTCCTTACCCACGGTATGGAAACCTCTTTTTTCCGTTTTGCACAGGAAGAAAGCATTGATAAGAAAACATTGATTTCAACATGTTCCGTAAGTATTATCAGCATTGCTCTGATTTACCTTGGCTTAGGCTACGTTTTCAGGAACGAACTTGCCATAGCATTTGAAACCCCTGATCAGGTCAACTACCTTGTTATCTTTTTATTTATCCTTTCTCTGGATGCATTTTCTACCATTCCTTCAGCTATATTAAGGCTGCAGGGGAAAGCTTTCAAGTATATGTTTTCCAAGGTGGCCGGATCTGTTGTTTACTTTTTACTGGTTATATTTTTCATCAGATGGCTTCCAAAACATCCGGAAGGAATTTTCGGTTTAAAATATGATCCTCAGTTGGGAGTAGGTTATGTATTCATTGCCAATTTAGTGCAGAGTATCATCACATTACTGATCGTAGGAAAGGAATTCTTCAGCTTCAGTCTTTCCAAATTTGATTTTAAATTATGGAAAAGAATCATGAATTATTCATGGCCGGTAATGATTGCAGGACTGGCAGGAATCGTCAACCAGACGCTTGACAGACAGTTTTTGAAATATCTCCTTCCTCCGGATGAAGCGCGCCATCAGATCGGAGTCTACGGAGCCGTTTATAAAATCGCTACTTTTATTACAGTTTTCCGACAGGCCTATCAGCTGGGTATAGAACCGTATTTCTTCTCAAGTTTTAAAAATAAGGATTCACATAAAACCTACGCAGTACTGATGGATGTTTTTGTCATCTGCAGCTGTATTATTTATATGGGTCTGATGGTAAATCTTCAGTGGATTTCGGAAAAATATCTGAGCAACCCGCTTTATTATGAAGGGATTGAAATCATCCCGTTTGTGATGTTGGGCGCCCTATTTCTGGGGATTTATCTTAATCTTTCCATCTGGTATAAATTATCAGATCAAACCAGAGTCGGTCTATATATTTCAGTGATTGGGGCATGTATTACCGTTTTCATTAACTTCTTCTTTATCCCGGAATATGGGTACTGGGCAAGTGCTATGGCTGCGCTGATCACCTTTATGTCTATGATGGTTATTTCATATGTCTGGGGACAAAAACAGTACCCGATTCATTACAATACCGGAAAGATTGCACTCTATTTAGTCTTTACCATTACATGTTCTCTGGTATCTTTCTATTTTTTCAGAACCAATTACTATGTAGGAAATTTATTTTTACTCCTTTTTATTGGCCTCGTAGCCTATAAAGAGAAGGCTATCGTATCCAAAATACTAAAAAAGTCTTAGGATATGGCCTCTAATTTGATACTATTGAGTTCTTTTAAAAAAAATTAAACAGCAGTTGGCAAAGATGATAAATATTACGATCAGCAATGATTTAAATTATTACCTTTAGCCGTACCAAAATAAAAACTAACAAATAAAAACATTGTCATATAGTCTATGAAAATAATTGTTCCTATGGCTGGACGCGGTTCCAGATTACGTCCACATACTCTGACCGTTCCAAAACCTCTTATTCCGATTGCAGGAAAACCTATCGTACAGAGACTGGTAGAAGATATTGCTAAAGTAGCAGGTGAAAAAATTGAAGAAGTAGCATTTATCATTGGGGATTTCGGACCGGAGATTGAAAAGTCTCTTCTTCAGATAGCCGAGAAACTGGGAGCAAAAGGCAGTATATATTACCAGAACGATCCGCTGGGTACCGCACACGCTATCAAATGTGCTGAAGACTCCATGCAGGGAGATGTGGTGATTGCTTTTGCAGATACCCTTTTCCGTGCAGATTTCCAGCTGGATAAAAATTCGGATGGAGTAATCTGGGTGAAAAGTGTAGAAGATCCGTCTGCTTTCGGAGTGGTAAAATTAGACAACTACGGTTTCATTACAGACTTCGTGGAAAAACCACAAACCTTTGTATCGGACCTTGCCATCATCGGAATTTATTATTTCAACAGTGCTGAAAAACTGATGGAAGAGATCAATTATATTATGGACAATAATATAAAAAACGGTGGCGAATATCAGCTGACAACTGCCTTGGAGAACCTTAGAGCAAAAGGAGCAAAATTCACTCTGGGAAAAGTAAACGACTGGATGGACTGCGGAAATAAAAATGCTACCGTAGAAACCAACAGTAAAATTCTTGCCTACGAGATAGAAGAAATGAATAATTATCCGGCATCAGCAGTGATCGAAAATTCATTGATTATCCAGCCGTGCTTCATCGGAGAAAATGTGAAGATCTCTAATTCAAAAGTAGGTCCGGGTGTTTCATTAGGAAATAATACGATCATTGTGAATTCCAATATCGAAAACTCTCTGATCCAGGAAAACACAAGAATTAACCACGGAAATCTTTCCAACTCTATGATTGGCAACTCTGCACAATACTTCGGAGTGGCCAGAGAAATCTCATTAGGTGACTACTCTGTTTTAGATTTTTTATCTAAATAAGATCAGAAATAATTAATATAAAATAAGATACATCCAGACCACACAACATTTTTTGTGTGGTTTGGCTTTAATATTGCAGCGTTTTTTCTTTAATTGAAAGATAAATACATGAAAAACTGGATCCCGATACTTTTACTATTTCTTACCCTTTCATCCTGTAAAACGAGAAATGCTGCCAAAAACAACGGCAAAGCGCAGGACAGCACTGTTGTTATCACAGACGACAACCGTAATCCCAAAGATGCCAACGAGCCGGTAAGAGATAAATTTTCGTTCTACGAGCATGTTGTGGTTCCTTTGAAATTTGATCAGATCAAGATCAACAGTAAAGTGAATGTGGAAACCGGCAGCTTTATTCCAACCCTTGATGCCGTCATCTATATTGAAAACGATAAAAAGGTATGGATGAACCTTCAGGCCCTGTTTTTCAATGTAGCCAAAGGTATCGCGACACCTGAAGGAATTAAAGGTCAGGATAAGACTAGCAAAACCTATATCGATTCCGATTTTGATTACCTGAATAAACTGCTTAATGTCAATTTCATCGATTACAAATCACTTGAAAAAATACTGATGGGCAGGACTTTTGTCAAGATCAGCGATTCTCAGTTTACCCTGACCCAAAACGCACAGGGCTTTAAAATGGTTTCCAACGCTAATCAAAAAATTACGACGGATGAGAAAACCAGAGAGTATAAAATTGAGCTTAACTATGATACGAATTATGATCTGCTAAGCGTAAATTTAAAAGATGTTTTATCTACCGACGAACTGGAAATCTCTTATAGTAACTGGAATGAATACAATGGAATTCGTCTTCCGAAAAATGTTAAAATAATTATAAAAGGTTCAAAATCTAGTCAGATTTTACTGGAAAACACGAAATTTGACTTTTCGAGGATGGAAACACCTTATTCTGTACCATCCAGTTATAAGAAAATTGAGATTAAATGATTAAAAAATTTAGCTTTTTAATAGGTATTCTACTGTTCGGCCTGCATCAGGGACAGCAGAACAAGGAACAGCTTCAGAAACAGAATGCCGATCTTAAAAAACAAATTGTACAGATAAATACAGATCTGGCTAAAACCAGAAACGAATCTAAACTTTCCGTAGCCTATCTTACCAACGTCAATAAGAAACTGACTTTGAGAGAAAAAGTGTATACCAATACTCAGAAAGAAAAAAGATTTATTGAGGACGAAATCTATCTGCGTCAGCTGGAAATCAACCGCCAGAATAAAGAATTGGAAGTTCTCAGAAAGAATTATGCTCAGGTTTTGGTCAATGCTTACAAAAACAAAGGAGTACAGAATAAAGTAACCTTCATTCTTTCATCCAAAAATCTGGGTGAAGCCATAAGAAGGGTTCAATACCTTAAACAGTACGCTGACTATCAGGATAAAAAAGCTGCAGAGATCAGCAACGCAGCTGCCCAGATCAAAAAATCAATCGCACAGAAACAGAGCTCCGCAAGAGAAAAAGATAATCTTCTGGTGAACCAGCAGAAAGATCTGGCTACCATCAATGCAGAAAGAGCACAGAAGGAGCAACTGTTGGCGGATTTCAAGAAAAATGAAGCCAAACTTACGGTAGAACTTAAGCAAAAGCAGGTTCAGTCTAAAACTCTGGAAGGACAGATCAGAGCTATCATCGCGGAGGAAATCAGAATAGCAAAAGCTGAAGAAGAAGCCAGAAGAAAAGCCGAAGCCGAAAAAATCCGTATGGCTAAACTGATTGCAGAAAGAGAAAAAGCCAGAATTGAAGCGGAAGCTAAAGCCAGAGCAGAAGCCCTGGAAAGAGAAAGAAAGCTGGCAGAAATTGAAGCTAAAAAAGCAGCTGATCTTGCTGCAAAAAGAGCTGAAGAGGAGAGAAAACGTAATGAAGAGGCTGCAAGAGCTGAATCCAGTGCAAAAGACGAAGCCAGAAGAGTAGCCGCGAAAAAAGCATCTGATGAAGCGAATGCAAGAGCAAAAGAAGCTACAGATAAACTTGTTGCTGCAAGAGCCGCAGAAGCTGCACTGAACAAGAAAAAAGAAGAAGAGAAAAAAGCCGCTGAAACAAAAGCAATGACCAGCTACGGAGTAACTACTTCTACCGGCAGCAGTTTTGCAGACAGCAGAGGGAAATTAGGATATCCTGCGGACAGAGCCGGACAGGTAACCCACCGATTTGGAAGACAGCCGCACCCGGTTTTCAAAAATATTGTTGAAGATAATACAGGAATCAAAATCGCCGTCCCTTCAGGAACTCGTGCAAAATCTGTATATCCGGGAACAGTCTCTTCTGTATTGGCAAACAGCGACGGAACAAAAACCGTTATGGTAAAGCACGGAAGCTATTTCACGATTTATTCTAACCTAGGAAACGTAAGTGTCTCCAAAGGACAGCAGGTTTCTTCCGGTACTCCGGTAGGTACGGTAGCTCAGGATTTCGATGGTTCTTATACCCTTGATTTCCAAGTATGGAACGGAAATACACCAGTTGACCCATTAGGTTGGATTTCGTATTAAAAAAAGCTTTAACTTTGCAAAAATCTTAAGAGATGAATACACTAACAATACTTGCCTTATCTTGGCAGCACATCCTTATCGTAGCGATACTTTTGGTATTGCTTTTTGGAGGAAAGAAAATTCCGGAATTAATGAGAGGAGTTGGTTCAGGTATCAAAGAATTTAAAGATGCGGTGAAGGAAGAGGACAAACCAGGTTCTGATAAAACCTCTTCTACCAACAACAATAATAATACTCCCAGCAACTAAAATTCCTCAGAATTAATGAATTTTACCGAGACTGCATGGAAAGTCTTCAATCAATCTATTGAAGACTATCACGTGTCCGATGACGTTAACTCTCTAATTAATAACCCGTTCGAAAAAGACAGTTTGGAACGGATTTTGTATGCAAAGAACTGGATTGATACCGTTCAATGGCATTTAGAAGATATTATTAGAGATGAAAATATTGATCCCGCTGAAGCTCTTCAACTGAAGAGAACGATAGATGCTTCTAACCAGAAGAGAACAGATCTGGTAGAATTTATCGACAGCTGGTTCCTTACAAAGTTTGAAAATATAACTCCTAGACCTGATGCAAAAATCAATACTGAAACGCCCGCTTGGGCAGTAGACAGACTATCAATTCTTGCGTTAAAGGTTTATCATATGTCGTTAGAGGCCAATAGAGAATCCGCTTCTGAAGAGCACCGTGCTAACTGCCAGGCTAAACTGGATGTACTGCTTACTCAGAAAGAAGATCTATCAACTTCTATAAATCAGTTGCTTACTGATATTGAATACGGTAATATTAAGATGAAAGTATACAAACAAATGAAAATGTATAACGATGATAGTCTTAATCCGATCCTTTATCAAAAGGGGCAACAGAAATGAGAAAACTATTTTTTTTTGGAGTACTACTATTAATTATAACTTCCTGCGCAACGGAGAAGCTTAATCTTTCTCCGTTGTCTAATAATTTTTACAGCGAAACTAAAGGTTCTGATTCCGACAGAGGGGTAAAGAAAGGTTTTGATATCAATATCAAAGAAAATGTAAATGCTTCTGAAATTTCAAATCTGATTTCTACTTTTCCAAAGTTCAAGAATAACGGGTTAAATGATGAAGTTACAAGCTTGAAATATAGCCTGCAGAATTATTTATATGCCATAGATGCCAACAACTCTAACGGAAAAAACAGAGCAGTTAAAAGCTTCGAAAAATCATACAAGAAAATTCAAAAACTCAGACAGCAGCTTGATAAAGATGATGATGAAGTTCTCAACAGATATCTCGTACGTCTAAAAACCAATATTTCTGTCATAGAAGATTCTTTAAAAGGAAATTAAAAACGAACCACTATTAATGATTAAAATTCAGGCAGAAGCTAATGTTCCTACAGAACACGGCTCTTTCCGAATGATCGCTTTCTCCGAAAACGAAAACGACTGGATGCCACACATGGCCATCGTAGCAGAAAATACAGATTTTTCAAAACCGGTGAACGTACGTTTCCACTCAGAATGCATTACAGGAGAAGTTTTCCATTCAAAAAAATGTGAATGCGGGCAGCAACTGGATGCCGCAATGAAATATACCCATGAGCACGGAGGCATTATTGTTTACCTTCGTCAGGAAGGAAGGAATATCGGGATTATCAACAAGCTAAAGGCTTATTCACTCCAGGAAAAAGGGCGCGATACTGTACAGGCCAATCTCGAACTGGGACTTCCGGCTGATGACAGAAACTTCGGTGTTGCTATCGATATCCTGAATCTGTTGGATGTAAAAGATATTAATCTTTTAACCAATAATCCGGAAAAGGTAAAATATGTAGTGGAAAGCAACATTCATCTTAATTCAAGGATCCCTTTACAGATTCCTGCCAATGAGATGAGCAAAGGCTATCTGCAGACAAAAAAAGATTTCTTCGGTCATTTATTAGATGATAATGACAATTAGATAAAACATAAAAGCTCCGGAAGAAATTCTGGAGCTTTTTATTTTGATTATCAACATTCGGTTATAAAGGAGTAGGGAAATATTTCACTGACCAGTTTCCCCTAAAATGATACTGTTTCCATATCCCGGATTTGGTTTGTAAACTTCCGGTCAGAACAAAACCTTTTGGAGAAACAGACGAGCTTATAGCACCGCTTCCATTGGGCTGAAGGCTTGTGGAATAGACCTCTTCCACCTTATTATTTACAGTTCTTGTTACCTCTATACTTCCACTTTTTGAGACATTCATAATCAAAGTTCCATTCAAATCTCCTGAATAGGTTCCCACCCATTTTCCCATATGAGGAGAAACATAGTTTTCATCTGCATTATGATCCTCAGTCTCCCTGCATGAAGATAACATGAGTAAAGGAACAATAAGTAAAAATTTAAAATAACAGTTCTTAATCATAATTTGATTCATAGTTTGAAGATAAAATTAATCTTTTTTATTTCTACACAAAGAAAATTGTAAAGAATGGAATAAAAAAAAGCTCCGGAATTGCTCCCGAAGCTCATAATAATTATAAAAAACTGAAAAGATATTTCTTAATTAGTTAACCTTGGTATTCTTTACCTTAGTTTCATCAAGGTTATAGTACTTTACCACAGCGTTATAATCACTGTAATCTACACTACTTGCATTTTTGCTTGCTTGTGCAGGAACAAGTACTAATCTGAATCTTTGATTGTTTAAATAACTTGCTGTCTCAGCGGGTGTCATTTGTGTTCCAAGATCAAAATTCTGATCATCGATTCTGATCTGTACATTCTGAGAATCAAAAACGAAATTATAATCAAATACTCTGTTTGTTGGTAAAGTTCCTGAATTTGGTAAATAAACAGATTTTGGAATCTGCTGCCATGCATTACCTGCCGCTCTATACACTAAAACCACATCTGTCTGGTTAATATCAATTCCCTGTGTAAACGCATATCCGTTTCCATTGGTGAATGATCCTGTGATATCTCTCATTCTTGAATATGTGTCGCTATCTGAATCATCTTTGTTATCACAGCTGAATATAAATAATGATACAAATGCCAGGAATAGAAAAGGAAGAATTTTTTTCATTTTTAGAAAAGTTTAGTTATTATTTATAAAGCGTATTCAAATCATATACCAAAAGTTGCAAAAACTTTGTTTTCATCATTTTTTTAATTGTATTTTTGTTCTTATTCAAAAGATCATGAAGAAATTGTTATATACTTCCCTCTTTATTTTTTCATTAATAAGCTTTACAGCCAAAGCTCAATACCAACCTAAAAACATTTCCAAAGAAGACCTGAAAAAGGCTCATCACTGGGTAGACAAAACCTACCGGTCACTTTCACAGGACGAAAAACTAGGTCAGCTGTTTATTGTAGCCCTTTATACGAACAAAGGGGAAGACTATATTAACCAGATCAGAAACATTGTGGTTACTGATAAAATCGGAGGACTGATTCTGATGCAGGACGATGCAGCCAGAGAAATCAATCTGGTGAATGAATTCCAGCAGAAATCAAAAATTCCGATGATGATCGGGATGGATGCAGAATGGGGAATTTTCCAGAGAATTGCTACGGCTCACAAATTTCCATGGGCAATGACCCTTGGCGCGATACAGGATAAAAGCCTTATTTACCAAATGTCCGCCAAAATAGCGGAAGACTGCCACCGAATGGGAATCAACTGGGATTTTGCACCGGTAGTTGATGTGAATACCAACCCTAACAATCCTATTATCGGAAACAGAAGTTTCGGTTCAGAAGTGGATAATGTGATCAGTTCAGCTTTATCCTATTCCAACGGACTTCAGGATAATACGATCCTTGCTGCGATCAAACATTTTCCGGGACACGGTGATACGAGTACAGACTCGCACCTGGATCTGCCGGTAGTTTCACATAGTCTGGAAAGATTGAATACGGTGGAACTGGCTCCTTTTAAAGCTTTGATGGATAAAGGAATCGGTGGTGTGATGGTGGCTCACTTATATGTACCAAGCCTTGAATCCGGAAAAGGTATTCCTGCTTCGGTTTCTAAAAACATCATTACAGGGATATTAAAAGATCAGTTGGGATATAAAGGTTTAATTATCACAGATGCCCTAAATATGGGCGCTGTAGCCAATAAATATAAGCCGGGCGAACTGGATGCCCTTGCATTTAAAGCCGGAAATGATATCATGCTTTTCTCTCAGGGCGTTTCAGAAGGAAAAAAATTAATTCAGAAAGGAATTGAAAAAGGTGAAATTTCTCAATCGAGAGTCGAGGAAAGTGTAAAAAAGATTTTACTGACGAAATATTTCCTGGGCCTTACTCAATACACCCCGAAAAATCCTGAAAATATCAATAGCGATCTGAATAACGACTCTCACAAAACGTTGGTGCAAAATCTATACGCCAACGCTTTGACACTGTTAAAAGATGATCAGAAACTGCTTCCGATCACTGGGAAACAGACATATTATGTTCCTTTGGAAGAAGCACCTTATCAGACTTTCGCCAATCGATTAGGATCTCATGTGATCACTAAGAAAGCCAACGAAATTGGTAGTATTCCCGCAGGTTCTACCGTAATCGTAGGATTTCACAAGGATAATTCAACAGCTTATAAACCTTATAAAATATCAGCAGAATCGAAGAAAGTTCTTGCTGATCTCACCAAAAATCAGAATGTTATTTTAAATGTATTCGGAAGTGCATACGCTTTAAAAGATATCGATATTTCAAAAGTATCTACTGTATTGGTCTCTTACGAAAACAATGACGACTCTATGACCGCTGCAGCCGCTGCGCTGAACGGAACAACAAAAATATGGGGCAAACTGCCTGTACTGGTGAATGACCAGCTGAAAGCAGGAATGGGAATCGAAAAAGCTCCATCTTCTGCTTCGAATGTGAATACAACAGTTTTTACAACACCAAAACAACAATAATCTAATGAAAATAGGCATACTTTGCTATCCGACCTACGGAGGAAGCGGAATCGTGGCAACAGAACTGGGAATGTCTCTTGCCAACAAAGGCTATGAGGTTCACTTTATAAGTTCTGCGCTCCCTGCGAGACTGGACATTACCAACCCGAACATTTTCTTTCACAGAGTGAATGTGCAGACTTATCCGCTTTTCCAGTATCAGCCTTATGATATTGCATTAAGCTCGATGATTTACCGTGTCGTGAATCTTTACAAACTGGATCTGTTACACGCCCATTATGCCATTCCATACGCATATGCTGCATTTACGGCAAAACAGATGCTGAAGGAAGATAATAATGATATTCCATTGGTAACAACGCTTCACGGAACAGATATTACCCTTGTGGGACAGCATCCGAGCTATAAACATGCGGTGGAATTTTCAATCAACCAGTCAGATGCCATTACATCGGTTTCTGAAAGCCTGAAAAAAGATACGCTGCAGTTTTTCAACATCAAGAAACAGATACAGGTGATTACCAATTTTATAGATAATTCTGAATTTGACGACTTAACGGAATGCCAGAGAACACAGTTTGCCAATCCGGATGAGAAAATTCTGATCCATGTCTCTAACCTTCGTCCCGTAAAACGTGTAGATGAAGTTCTGCAGATTTTCAAGAGCGTTGAGAAAAAAGTGAAGTCCAAACTGATCATCATCGGTGAAGGGCCGGATATGGAAAAAGTAAACCAGTTTCTGGAAGAAAATCCTGAGCTTATTTCAAAAATCCGTCTGTTAGGAAAAGTAAACGATCTTTATAAAATCTTACAGCTTTCCGATGTATTTCTGCTTCCTTCGGAACAGGAAAGTTTCGGTCTGGCAGCCCTGGAAGCTATGGCGGCTTACACTCCGGTAATCAGCTCCAATGCAGGAGGAATTCCTGAGGTAAATATCCAGGGAGAAACAGGATTCTTAGCCGAGATCGGAAATGTAGAAGCGATGAGCAATTATACAATCAAACTTTTGAGCAATGATGAACTTTTAGCTACCATGAAGCAGAATGCTAAAGACCAGGCTATCAAATTTGACCTGAAAAACATCCTTCCTATCTACGAAGAAATGTACAGAACGACTATAGAAAATTTCAAGAAGGAACTGACAAAAGCTTAGTCATACTCATTGAAAAAGGTTCAAACTATTATAATAAACCCATACCAACACAATGCCTTCCAAAATTATATGGAAGGCATTATATTTTTAATGAGAACAACGCTAAAAAAGAATGAACAGCACAAAAATCTTTATTTTAAAAACCGTGTTTCTATCTTTAGCATTTTTTTCAGTACAGAGACAGAAAATTTAAAGAGGGTGTTAATACAAATACAGGATTTCCATTATATTTATCTTCACACTTATGACGGAAAAACTGCTTCAATATCTCTGGAACTATAAAGTTTTCAAAAATTATGACTTCAAGGATCTTGAAGGGAATCCCGTTGAAATCATCCATTTTGGAAAATGGAATACCGATGCGGGACCAGATTTTCTTAATGCAAAAATTAAAACCAAAGGACTGACCATCGCCGGACATATAGAACTCCACATCCGCACCTCTGACTGGATTTTCCACAATCATTCCCAGGATCCCAATTACCAGAATATCATTCTTCATGTAGTCTATCAAAACGATACCGAGATCGATGACCTCATCCGGAAAAATGTTCCGACTCTGGAGCTTAAGGATCATATCGACCCGGATATGCTGTGGAAATATGAAAAACTGATCAACGGAACTCAATTTATTCCCTGCGAAAATATTTTTGATCCCAATAAAATTCCCATTCATTTTCACGAAGGCAATGTCCTTAAAAAGCTGGATGAAAAATCTATGGAGCTGGAGAAAAACCTGGAACAGTATAAAAATAATTTTGAAGCCGTACTTTTTCACAGCCTCGCCTACTCTTTCGGATTAAAAGTAAATGCTCATATTTTCAAACAGATCGCAGAATCTATAGATTTCAGTGTTATCAATAAACTCCGGCAGAATGAATTACAGTTGGAAGCCCTCCTGTTCGGCATTTCGGGATGGCTGGATCATCCGAAGGATGGACAAATGATGATCTGGAAAAGAGAATTTGAATTCATCCGAAAAAAATTCAGTATTCCCAATCTGACCTTTCATCCCAAGTTTCTGAGATTACGCCCACCTAATTTCCCCACGATCCGCCTTTCTCAACTGGCAGATCTTTATCACAGGCATCAGAATTTATTTTCAAAAATTATACGGATGAGCAATACCGATCAGCTGTACGAAGTTTTTGAGCCTGTAAAAGCATCAGAATACTGGGATTTCCATTTTAACTTCGGAACCCTATCAAAGTTTCAGCCTAAAACTTTAAGCCGGGATTTCATTGAATTAATTATCCTCAATACGGTACTTCCATTAAAATATGCCTATCATAAATACCATCGTGAAGAAATTGCAGATGAACTCGTAGAACTGTACAAAAGCAGTGCTGCAGAAAAGAATTCAGTAACTGCAGGTTGGAAAAAACTTGGGTTAAAGATGAATAATGCATTGGAAAGCCAGAGTCTGATTTATCACTATAAAACCTCGTGCGAAGAAAAAAATTGCTTAAATTGCGGTATTGGATTTAAACTTTTAAAAGAATCTTCAAATGTTTGATAATATCCGCCACAAAATGGAAAGAGAATGGTTCGGTGTTCTTACGAGAACGGGAGCCAAACTGGGGATCCCTGTATCTAAATTAAGGATCTTCTTTATCTATTCTACTTTTGCCACTGCCGGCTTTTTCTTTCTGATTTATCTGGGACTGGCATTTACGCTTTGGATCAAAGATATATTTATCACAAGAAGGCCGAGCGTTTTTGATTTATAATTATGGAATTTTTACCGATTAATTCTGCAGAAGACTATAGAGTTCAGGACATCTATGCGTCTTATTCCAGCACATTCCCCGCAGACGAGCAAAGGGACTGGAACCAATTTACCGCTTTATTTTCAAACCCTAATGTGAAGGTAATATCTGTGCTTCATGAATCTCAGGCAATAGGATATCTGATCATCTGGGAGCTGAGTTCTTATGTTTTCGTCGAGCATTTTGAAGTTTTTGAAGCCTTCAGAAGTCAGAAACTGGGATCGCATATTACAGGATATCTGTTTAAAAATTATCCTAGAATTATTTTGGAAATAGAGCCTGATCACTTGGGAGAAGATGCGAAAAGACGCTATTCTTTCTATCAGAAAAACGGATTTACCCTGATTGACGAAATGTATGTACAGCCTAGTTATGGCGAAGGGAAAAAGCCCCTGGACCTTTGGCTGCTGGCCAATTATACGCCTGAACATCTGAAAAGTGTGAAAGACGAAATTTATGATGTTGTATATCATTAAAATATAAAAACCGCCGGAAGATTTCCGGCGGTTTGTTTTTATAGCATCTTGTAAAATCTTTAATCTTTTCATAACCACTGATTTCAGAGATGATGTGTATTAGTTGACTTGATATTCCAGCTTTATGGTGATGTTCGCTTCTTTTTCTTTGGAGGAAGTATTGAATGTTCCGCCGTAGGAATAATCTTCATTGGAATTGGGCTCTGTAATCTGGATTACACCCATGGTCGCTTTTTTAAGATTTCCCAGACTGCTTCCTGAATTTTCAGCTATCTTCTCTGCCCTTTCTTTAGCATCTTTCGTTGCACTGGCAATCATTTCCTGCTTTACCGTGGCTAATTTGGTGTAAAAATAGGATGGCGATGATGAAGTGAATTCAATACCACGATTGATGATCTCTGTAATATTTCTTGAAAGGTTTTCAATTTTAACGACCTCCTTACTTTCAATAGAAACTTTTTGGGTAAGGTTGTATCCGGAAAATTCACCCTGTACGTAATTTCCATTGGAGTCATTGTAACTTCTGAACTGCTTCTGAATATCTACGGAAGAAAATACAATTTCATTCTGCTTAATCCCTTTTGAAACAAGATAATCATTGATGACCTTTCTATCTATGGCCAGCTCATCATAAGCCGCTTTTAAATCGGAATTATTTTTAGAAAAACTTCCGGACCAGGTGATCAGGTCGGACGTAAACTGTTTAGTTCCCAATCCGGTTACGGAAATGGTATTTTCAGATTTATTTCTGTTTTTAATAGCATTCCCTAAAAATCCGAGCCCAAGGACAAATCCCAGTGCTCCTACTGCTACCGCAATAATATTTTTATTCATAAAACTTGTGATTGATTGATTCTGTGTAGCAGTACATCAATTTCTATTCCGCTTTTTAAGAATTCTTTAACATTATTCTTTGTTTTTCCTTTGCGTTAATCTTTCCAGATAAGCCGGCATGGTTTCCTCCATTCTTAGTAACACACCTGAAAGGTTCTTTGCCTTCACATAGGTTCTTACCTGAGGTTTGACCTCAAAGGAATACTGAATGAATTCTGAAATCCGTTCTTCCGGAATTCCGGCATTGGTAAAGTACTCATTATCTACCCGGTTTCTCACCCACATGATGTGTTCCTGCAGGTCATCATACCTGTACTGTCGTTTCTGACGTCTTGCTTTTCCACTGATCAGATCGTAGGCGCCCTGTACATCCAGACTTCCTAAAAGGATCGGAAGAAGAACCTGTTTCACTTCTGCAGGTTTTTCACGCATCTTCCCGACAGGTTGTGGTAAGCCTACCGCCTGTTGTACAATCTCTCCTTTATCTACTTTTGCAACCATCCGGGAATCGGTCTCAAGATCACCGGTTGGTTTTTTAACGATTTTCACTTCTCCGACATCTCTCGGTATCGGAATCATGGTAACCAGCAGCTGAGGATTGTTACCGTTTATAAGAACTCTTGTGGACACTCTGTTGAAATCTGCTTTTACAAATCTCAGTTCGTCATTCGGAGAAGCTTCAATAGAGAATATTCCCGTAGCATCGGAAGAGGTTTTCTGATCGGTAGACATATTGATAACAAGAACTGAACTTAAATATGCCCCGTCATCATCTGTGATCCGTCCGCTGACTGTCTGCTGCGCTATGAAACTATTAAACACAAAAATAAGAAGAAAGAAAGCTTTCTTCCAGCCGGCAATAGTGGTATTTCTGCATCCAACATTCATCTTCATGTTTTTAAACTAAATATTACTCACCTTGCGGGTTTTCCGGTATTCAGCAAACGCAGCTCTCAATTCATATTCCACGACATCTGCTTTAAAGTTTTTTCTGAATTTTTTCGCCATCATTCTTGTATCATTAGCATAAATCAGGAATTCATCGATCTGTTCTTCATCCATGCCGTATTTTTTCAGAAACTGTAAATCTATTTCATTTTTTATTCTTTGGATAAAATCCCGGGTTTCCTTATAATTGGCTTTCGTAATTTTAAGTTCCGTAGCTTTTTTGAACAAACCTACAGCTGCATCCAGAACCCCTAAAATACTTACCTGACCGGCATTATAATCCGGTTTGAAGGTTTTCGAAATTGCATTATCCGGTACCGCTTCGTTCATCGGACTCTTCATATATTCATCCAGTTCCGATCTTAACGAAACCACTTTCCGCGATTCATTAAGATGCTTGTTATCTCTTTCCAGATTACCTGTGGGCTTATAGGTGATCTTCACTTCCGGGATTTCTATTTCTGCTCTTTCAAGGTTGATCATTAAAGGAGAACTGAAATCTTCCTTACCCATTTTTTTATCGAAACGGTAATAACCTTCCTTCACAAAACGCAATTCATCATTTTCCGATACTTCTATGCTAAATTTTCCTGAAGTATCACTCAGAGTGCTTTTTTGGCTGGAAATATTAATAATTAAAACCGGATTAATATTGGTTTTGCTGTTATCTGTTACAACTCCGTTTACCTGCTGTTGGGAAAAAAATTCAGCAGACACAAAAAGCGGAACTGCGTAAAGACTTTGTTTAATATACGTTCTCATCTGTGTTTATCTTTGAGTCTGTGGGGCACGGTAGGAAGAAATTCTTGTCAGGACAAATCTTTGAAATCTATACAGATCTGCATCGCTGCAAAACCCGTACTTCAGAATACTTTTCCGCTCAAAACCACCGGCAATAACATAGCTGATAAAATGTTCAATCTGAGGTTTTTCTATCTTAAGACTGATAAAATATTCATCTCCCAGTGCGGAATGCAGGTACTTCATCAGATCAATATCATCCCATTTGTTCTTCACTTTTCCAATGGAGAAGCCTTGTCCTTTCGGCTGTACAAATTCTCCCGGTCTCGCTGCCAGTATCCTCGGATCTGATTTCTGAGCGATGTATCGATCAATGTCTTTGATGAGTTTTTCTACTTTTTTAGGGCGGTTAAGGTTTTTAGCATCAATTTTCAGATCACCTGTAAGTCCCTGTTTGATTTCCACTTCCGGGATTAATATGGTTTCTCTCTTTAAAGTAATATTGATGGGTGCATATATAATCTCTTTGGAAATCTTTTGGACGATACGTTCATAACCAGCCTTAATAAAGCGGAGTTCATCCCCTGCCCTTCCTGAAACCATAAAGTGACCATCCCGGTTGGTTACCGTTCTTTCATCCGTTCTGATATTGATGACCGTTACATCCTGAATCTCTGCACTGTCTTCAGAAATCACTTTTCCGAAAATGTAATTCTGGGCATTGATGTTAATGAAAAAAAGGGTGGTTAAAAAAAAGAGTAGTTTAAGTTTCACGGACAGTTTTTTATAGAGCAAATCTAAAATTATTTTTAAATTAATTTACAAGTTTAACCACAGTTAACGCGTTTTGGGATTTCTTTTTGATTTTTGCGGATTAAACTGTTAAATCGATGCTCTGAATTGTTAAAATTTCACTTAAAAATTAGCTAACTTGCAGTCTCAATTCTAAATTCAGCAATGCAAAATTCTTACACAGTGATCAATGCTTCAGCCGGGTCGGGGAAAACATACGCCCTTGTCCAGAGGCTTTTGATGATCTGTCTCCGGTATCCCAATCAGCAGCAGTCGATCAGGAATATTCTCGCGCTTACGTTCACCAATAAGGCAGCCAACGAGATGAAGGAGAGAATACTGTCGTGGCTGGGGAATTTTTCCGCGGACAATTTTGCAGAAAACGGAGACTTGAAAAACATTCAGAAAGCTTTTGAAGCTGATGGTTTAAAAATCACAATTGATGAGCTTCACAACCGTTCAAAAAAACTTTTGGATTACGTTCTTCATAATTATTCAACCCTGAATATCGGAACGATTGACCGTTTCAATTCAAGGCTGGTAAGAAGTTTCTCCTATGAATTGGGTTTAGCGAAAAATTTTAATCTTGAGATCGATGCAGAGCCGTTTCTGATCGAAGCTGTGGATAAAATGCTGGACCAGATCGGTGAAAATGACAACATCTCCAATTCCTTCATGGATTATGTGGATTACAGTCTGGAAAACAATGAAAGGATCAATCTCAATAAAAGTCTTTATGATTCCGCCAAGGAATTCGTCAAAGATATTCACTACGAACATCTGAAAAGCAATAAAAGCTTTGATGATACGAATTATGAGAATATAAAAAATACGCTCAGAAAAGAAATCGTACAGAATAAAAAGAAATCTGCAGAACTTGCCACAGCCTCGGTGGAACTCTTCCGGTCCAGAAATATTGAGATTGAAGATTTCGCTCAGGGTAAAAATGGAATCGGAGGATTTTTCACGAAGGTTCAGGATTTTTATAACCAGAAAAGGCCTGGTTTTCCGTTTCCTACCACGCAGGAAGAATCTGTAGTCAACAATTACAGAAAGGGAGCGGCTACTAAATCCAAAAGTAAAGAACCCGAAATACTGGAAATACTTGATCAGCTTCTGGACAACAGGATGCAGCTGATTCTTCTTTATATTGAGACTCAAAAGAAAGAAAAGATTTTATCTGCTCTTCTCCCTTTGAAGGTGAACAAAGATATTCAGGATGAATTAAAAAAGATTGAGGAAGAGAACGATCTGGTTCTGCTTTCGAAATTTAATATACTGATCAATGAAAATCTTAAAAATGAGCCATCAGCCTTTATTTATGAGAAGGTAGGTGCACAGTTTCAGCATTTTTTCTTTGATGAATTTCAGGATACCTCAGAATTGCAGTGGCAGAATTTTGTTCCGCTTCGGGACCACAGTGTTTCCTCGGAATATACATCTTTTACATTGGTAGGTGACCCAAAGCAAAGTATTTACCGATTCCGTGGTGGAGAGAGCAAACTGATGCTGGACATTATCAACAAAAAGGAATTTTCGCCCAAACAGGCAAGTCTTCTTGTTTTAAAAGATAACTGGCGGAGTGCCAAAAACATTGTACAGTTCAATAATGAGTTGTATCGTTACCATTCGTTAAACCTCGAAGAAGAACACCGCAATATTTTCGGGGAAGATGCTGAACAAAGTCCAAGATCCCAGATTGACGGACGTGTAAAAGTAAGTCTGATCGAAAATCTCACCAATGAGGATTTTTATAACGACACTTCGGAGAAAATGCGGAATGATATTCAGGAAAGTCTGGATAACGGTTTTAAATTTTCAGACATTACGATTTTATGCCGGGGTAATTTTGATATTTTCAGTTATTCTCAAAAGCTGGGAAATCTGAAAGTAAAATACCGCGGAGAAGAAACCAATATCAAAACAATTTCCGACAAAGGTCTGACGCTTGAGCTTTCCAACACGTTGAAAGCAGTCATTGAATTTCTGCGATGGGAAATTAATCCAAAGAACAAGCCCAATCTGATCATGATGATGTATTATCTGAATACGTTGGGAAGAATTCATATGGCAGATTTTACGCTGGAAATGAAGGAAGTTCTGGAACTTGAAACGCATGAGGAAATTCTTCAGTTCATCCAGAGCAAATATTCCCTAAAACTGAAACAGGAAAATTTCCCAAGGTTCAACCTGTACAATTTTGTGGAATATTATATCAATGAATTCGCGGTGGATAATAAGGAAACGGATTTCCTTCTAAACTTCCTGGAAATGCTTTTCAATTTTACACAAAATGCAGGAGCCAGTACGAAAGAATTTCTGAAATATTGGGATGAAGAGGCTTCAGCATACACCATTCAGGCTTCAGAAAACATTGATGCCGTTCAGATCATGACGATCCACAAATCAAAGGGACTGGAATTTCCGATTGTATTTATCCCGATGATGAATAAGAACCGGGACAGTGAATTTACGAACTGGTTTGACACCAATAATAATGATGATGCTTTGAAATCGGTCAACATCAATCAGTTTAGTAAAAACCTTGAAGTGTATGATCAGGAAATCGAGGCCTTCAACAAAAAGAATTCCTACAAAAACCTCATCGACAGATTATGCCTTCAGTATGTGGCTACGACACGTCCTGTAGAACAGCTGTTTTTCTATCTGCAGAAAGCGAATAAAACGTCCAATAATCTTGAACTGCTGGAATTCTTTAACGGAAAAAATACGGAAGAAGCTGATGAATTCGATCTGTATGAAGTTCGTCCGGAGATGCTGAAAAAACAGTCAAAGGACAAAACATCATTATTTAAAACCAAGGATATTCAAAACCTTAAAAATATTAATGAAAACAGATCTTCTATAAAAATCGCTACTCCATCCAAAAACTATCAGGTACGAAATGAAAAGGTAAGGATCGGTCTTTTCGTGCATGAATTACTGTCGAAAATCAATACAGAGAAAGATACAGCCAAAGTACTGGAGAGCTATGTACTGGACGGGCAAATCACGCGGGAGGAGAAAGATGAGATTCAGGAAACCCTGATTCAGATCATTCATAAATATGCGGAGTTTTTTGACGAGAAATGGGAAGTGATCAACGAAAAAGACATTATGATCTCAGACAGAGGCCAAAGTCATATTTTCAGACCGGACCGTATTCTAAAGAGTGAGGAAGGGTATATCATTGTCGATTTTAAAACCGGTGAACAAACGGAAAAAAACGAACACCAGATCGAAAGGTATAAAAACATTCTGGAAAGTCTGGGAAGAAAGGTTTTAAAGACGCAGCTTATTTATCTCTAGAAAAGATTTTCCACAAAGTTTTCCACAATACAGTGTTGATAACTTCAAAATCGTCAATCAATATACTGATTAACAAACAAATATATTTAGAAAAAAGAAAATACATTCTTCATAACTGTGGGGAAATCCTGAAAATCACTGTGGATAACTTTGCATTTTATCAACATTATCCACAATTTGAGGTTCAATAAAAACAAAACTGCCCGGCCGTTCTTCGAACGGCCGGGCAGTTTTAATCTTATTATGTACTTAAGCTGTTGTAGCCGGTACAAAAACTCTTTGAGACAACTCCTGGTCAAAAAGATATAATGCAGATGGGTTATCGCAAACCATCTTGATTTTTGTAACGTACTGTGAAGCGCTGGCTTCTTCCTCTACCTGCTCGTTGATGAACCATTGCATGAAAGAAGTCGTTGCAAAATCACCTTCGTCGTTTGCATTTTTAACGATGTTGAAGATGCTTCTAGTTACTTTTTTCTCATGCTCTAATGCTTTTTCGAAGATATCCGTTGCATTTTCGAATTCATGGGGAGGTTTTGCAATTTCTCCGATGATGATTTCTCCGCCTACATCATTTAAAAAGTCAAACATTTTATCTGCATGCATCAATTCTTCTTTGCTCTGAACTCTGAAATAGTTCGCAATACCGTCAAGATCTTTTCCTGAGAACCAGGCAGACATGGAAAGGTAATATTGTGCGGCATATTGTTCGTGAGCTATCTGTTCGTTAATTAACGTTGCAATTTTTTCGCTGATCATAAGTATAAATTTATATTCAAAAATAAGGAATAAAAGCCCGACATCAAAAGTTTTAATGAAATTTAATACAAAAAGGACGGGAAAAAACCCGCCCTTCTCACATTAAAAAATCAAAATTATGAACTGTTATTTAGCTTCCGGAGCTGCAGTATTCATAGGCTTCTTCATCATTTTTCTATCCTTCATTGCGGTCTTTCTCTGCTCCATTTTAGCTTTTCTGTCGGCCTGCCATTTATCATACTGATCAGGGGTAAGAATCTTCTTCATATCAGCATCCATCTGCGCTCTTTTGGCTTTCATGTCTTCCATTTTGGCCTGTCTTGCTTCTTTATTCTTATCGAAGTCGGCTTTCATTTCAGACTTTCTTTTTTCATGAAGGCTTTTTATCTGTGCAACCTGAGAATCGTTCAGATTCAGATCTTTTTTCATCTCATCAAGGTGCTTCTGATGCTTCTGCTCCATTTTCTGGTGCATCTCTGTTCTTCTTGCTTCTTTGTCCTGTGGAGTTGTTGTCTGTTGCGCCATGGCAAGACCTCCTATTCCGATAAATGCTATTGCTAAAACTAATTTTTTCATCTTAAAAAATATTTAATTAATTGTTATACATATCTTTGATTATTAGTTAAAAGATAAGTTAAATCAAAATATTCATAAAAAATGTTAAATTATAATATCAAAATAATAAAATTGAAAATAAAAAAAAGGACAGATCCTAAAACCTGTCCTTCACACCACTTAAATATAATATATGAAAATTATTTACTGCTTACTAGACTACCTCTAAAACCACCTCCATTGCTGTTTTGTGATCTTGAAGGTTGACTTTCAGATCTGGAGCTTCCTCCATTTCCTCTGAATCCTCCACTGTTATTTTCTCTTCGAGGAGCACTTTCTCTTTTTACTTCACCGCTTCCTCTGAAGCCTCCATTATTTCCGAATCCTCTTGTTCCTCTATTTTCAGAACTTCCTCTGAAACCACCGTTATTTCTTTCTCTATTGGTTTCGTTACGGAAACCTCCAGAGTTTTCAGATCTTCTGTCATTATTTCCAGCCTGATTTCTGAAACCTCCTGTATTACTGCCATCTCTTACAGGTCCTCTGAATCCGTTATTTGGTCTGTCGCTGGTTCGGATCACATTGAAGGTTGGGTTATCCATTCTTCTGAATCTTGCTCTGTCTACCCTGTAAACATTGATATTTACATTTCTGTATCTCGGCATTACGGCGTATCTCGGCACATAATACGTTCTTCTGTAATTTTGGAAGTAAACGATTGGGCTTGATCCACGGTAATAATTGTTTTGAAAAACAACAAACACCCTTGGTCCTAAAATTCTTTCCAGTGCGTAGAATCTGTCATAGTACCACCTGTCCGGATTATATCTGTAAAAATTATCCCATGTAGAGAAACTTACATACAAATTATTCAGACTCATGATCTGATCCATCTGCCAGCGGTTCAGCCTGTTTTCTCTGAAGAAGACATTCCAGTTGATATTCGTGATACTGTTTCTGTAATCATTGTAATATCCCTGATAGTAATCGCTTGGATAATAGTCCTGCGGATAGTTGTAATAATAATCGTCCGGGAAATAATTTCTGTCATCTTCATCGGTATAACCTCCGTTCTGGTAATACCCGTCATCTCCCCATCCGTTATTTGGATACTGCTGGGCGGAAGACAAAGCTGCCAGTCCCAGGGCAAATCCCAAAAGTATTTTTTTCATCTCTATAGTCGTTAATTGGTTAGTATATAGCAGAATATCTCTATTCTATCTTTTGGATGTAAATAAAAAAAAGAAGTTAAATCCTAAGATCAAACTTCTTTTAATTTATCATTAACTGATTGATAATCAAATGTTAAATTTACACTCTTCCACTATCTTTTATCCAATAAGCTATTTTTTCATTGAATTCTTTCTTTTCTTTCAGATCCTCAAGATTCAGATGCATCCTGTATCGCCAGTAATGTGGAAAAACCGCAGGATTATTGATCCTTTCGTTATCCATATTAGGGTTGGTAAGTTCCGGATCAGTTGCCAGGAACTCCTGAATCGGGAAAATAGCCAGCATCGCATCATTGTAAAGATGCTGTTTCATGATAATTTCAGCTAAGTGAGAATCCATTTCCTCAGGAGCTTTTCCATATTGGATCAGCTGCTGGTTAAAATACTTCTGAGTCAAAGCCGGATCTTCTTTCCACCACTGTCTCAGCGTAGAACTGTCATGAGAAGAAGCCGTGACTACATTCATATAATCCGCATTTTTAGGATTATAAAAAGGAATATTATCAGAAGGCATACGCTGAACTTTTAACGCGATAATTGCCAGTTCGTCCATCGCTATAGGCACGCAAGCCGGAACCATTCCTAGGTCTTCACCACAGATCAGCATTTTTGTGGCATTCAGAATAACCGGAAGTTTCTCCATGGCTTTTTCATACCACAGGTGATCCTGTCTTCTGAAGAAATAGTCATGGTATAGGTCATAGATTGCTTTTTGCTCCCATTCAGGAAGGTATTTATAAGAATCTGTACTGTAAACATTAAATCTTGGATGATAAACTGTTTCCCCATTCCTCTCTTCAGTCAGGAACAAAACGTTTGCGCACAGTGAAACCAGTTTGTCTTCAATAGCACCTTTCGGGTTCTTCTTGAAAAAGTCGGTTAACTTTCTCTGAGTATCAAATTCTTCTTTAAAAGTATAAGTCCCATCATTATTATTGTTAATAAATTCAAGTGCAGCATGATGCTCTTCCCCAAAATATTTCCACAGAATTTTATCATTAATGAAAGGCCTGCAATAGCGGTTAAAATCAAACGGGATATGCCTGGCTTTGAATTCATCCACAACAATCGGAACTGCAGGATAAAAATACCCCAAAATCCCTTGGGTGGCAGATATCGGCATTCTCCATATCCTGAAAAAACCTAATATATGATCGATTCTCATCGCATCGAAATACTGCTCCAATGCTTTGAATCTGTTTTTCCACCATCGGTAGTCGTCTTCCTTCATCGCTTCCCAGTTGTATGTCGGGAATTCCCAGTTCTGCCCCAGTTCTGTAAACTGATCCGGCGGTGCTCCGGCCTGAAAATCCATTCCGAAAAGTTCAGGTTCCGTCCAGGCTTCCACAGAATGCCTGTAAATACCGATCGGAAGGTCACCTTTTAATGAAACCCCTAAACTGTGGGTATAATCTACAGCATCTTTCAGTTGTACATGTAGCTGATACTGCACCCAGGCATGAAGCATGGAAGCATCATAATCTTTACTTTTTACAGCAAAGAACTGTGAAATTTTTCCTGCAATATACTTCTTATGGGTTTTCCAATCGTTGAAGTTCGGGGTTTTATACTTGTCCCTCAGAACGCAGAATGCAGCATAAGGAACCAGCCAGTGCTCATTGTCTTTTATAAACTTTTTAAAGCCTCTGTCCTTATAAATCTTTTCTTTTTCAGCATTGAAAACTGCTTTTAAAAATTTCCATTTGCCGGCAATTACTTTTTCATAATCAATCAGATCCAAAGCGTTTAAAGCCTCTTTCTCAGACTGATATTCAGAAACTAATTCTTTCGGTAAATCAAAATCAAGGTTTTCTAGTGAAATATACTGCGGATGCAGTGCATAAACAGAAACTGCTGCGTAAGGGTAAGAATCCGTCCAGGAATAATTGGCCGTGGTATCGTTAATCGGAAGGATCTGGATAATTCCAAGATTGGTTTCACTGGTCCAGTCGGCAAGGTTCTTAAGATCTGAAAATTCTCCAACTCCGAAACCGTTTTTACTTCTCAAAGAAAAAACAGGAACCGCTACTCCTGCATCATGATACATCTGATAAGACCTGAATTTAAAATATTGATTGGAAACGATCTGCAGAACATCCGGAAGCGGATTAGCCAGAGTGAATCTGTTTTCACCGGTTTCCACATCAATCACTCTTCCTTCTTTTGTATCGTAAAGACAATATTTAAACTGGATAAACTCGTTCTCCGGAATTTCAACGGAAGCTTCCCAGATTCCAAAATCGGTCTGCGAAAGATGGATCACTTTTTCGTAATTCCAGTTTCCTAAAGAAGCCGTACTGCCGAAGAGTACAATTTTCCAGTCCGGATTATAGACGGGCGCTTCTATTCTGAATAAATGGGTATGCTTTTTTAAAACTGTCGCTTTTTCAGGAACAAACTGGTTGAGCTTATTATAAAGAATTTTATTGTTTAAATAGTTTTCAGGGAAATTCTTATTGCTCCATTCATCAAAAATAATAAACTCCTTGTAGTTATGAGGAAAATTAAGATGATGCAGAACAAATTCTTCTCTCAGAACATTTCCTTTTTCGTCTGAAACCTGGTATTTATATGAAACTGATTTTGAGAAATAATCTACCTCACATTTCCAAATGCCGTTTTCTGCATAAAATAAGGTATGAGTCTGGACAGCAGCGCCTTTGTTATCTACAATCAATAGCTGCAGATTCTGCCCGGCCTTTGCATTATATCCTACATTAAAGTATAACTTCATCTATATTTTTTTATAAAAATACATTTTAATATCGAAAAATAAAACTTATTGAAGATCAAATAATCATTAAAAAACCTTTCCAAAATAAGTTGAAAAGGTTTTAAATTTTAATAGAGTTTAATGAAATCTCTGTCTTTATTATTCCGTTACCAGAATTTTTTTGTTTAATAAAGCTTTACCGGATTCATCTGTAATGTTAACGATATAAGCTCCATTGACTAGGCTTTTCAAATGGACCTGCTGATTGAGCGAGCCGTCTTTTACAGACAACTTCTGTTTCATCACATTTTTTCCGGAAATATCGAAAACATTCAGGAGAATATTTCCTTTTATTTTTTGATCATTGACGTTGATGTTAATGAAATGTTCATCCACTTTTGTCGGATAGATATCGATATTAGCCAATGCATTGACTGAAGTCGCTCTGTCATTAGCAAAATATTTACTCGCCAGGTCATAAATATGTGGTTTTTCTCCACCAGGAAGTGCTTTTGCCTGAAGCGTATTTAAATCTACTTCATACAAACCGTCTCCTTTAGCGCTCGCAATAACTACTTTTCCACTGGCATTGACTGCAGATCCGTTGACTGAATAATTTTCCGGAAGACCTGATATCTTACCCACAAATTTTGCTTTCAGTTCTTTAGCTACCACTTTAAAGACATTTCCGGAAGCTGAGAAGACATAGAAATTATTTTCAGCATCTGCGATCATATCTCCTCCAAAGCCTGTTTCAATAGCTGTGAATGAATTCTTTCCATTGGCAGCATCATCTTTAATAATCCCAAGATCATTAACAGTGTAATGGCTGCCTTTTCTGCTGATCTGCAAAAGCTGTGATCCTGCATTGTTCAGGGCATAAATATTTCCGTCATACCCCGCTGTCATTCTTGTGATATGGGAATTGATATCGCACGACGTTACTTTAGTCACCGTATTTTCAACTAGCGTAATTTCCTTTGTCTTCGCATTCAAAATATAAATATTGGACGAAAACATCGGCATATACACAAGGTTATTATTCATCGGGTCATAAGCCAGAGCCGCCATGGTAGTCGACTGTGAATGGTTGTAAGAATTTTTATCTTCCGACACATTACCTTTTCTTTCCTGAGAAAATACCTGTGTCACAGCATCAGCCGAGAAAAGTTTATCTCCGGAAGTACCATTGGCAGCATCCATCACGCGGAAATCACTGAAAACAATACTGGAAGTATCTTTTCCGGCAATCGCGAAAAAATCCTGTTGTGCATAGGCGTTGGTACCCAACACAAGCAGGAAAAGAGGGAATAAATGTTTTTTCATACAATGTAGAATTTAGATTCGTAATGATTTTAGTATGACTAAGTTACACAATTTAAAAATGAAATCATAAAAAAATAGCAGTATTTACATAACATTTACAATCATTTAATGTAAACGTTGATATTTCGATAAATTATTATTTTTTCAAACACAAATGGAACAAATTTTTTCACAAATGCTACTATTGAAAGACTCTAACATTCGTGTTATTCGTGAAAAAAGATTAGTGGAATTTGTGTTTTTTAAACTTCGATTTAAACACAAATAGCACAAATGTGTTCACCAAGATCACTATTGAAAGACAGTAAAATTCGTGTTATTCGTGAAAAAAGATTAGTGGAATTTGTGTTTTTTAAATGCAAAGATTGTTCGCTCCGCCAACATGAGTAAGGTTTTCGGATTAAATATGCTGTATGCGCTACATCTGCGAGAGATGACAAAAAGTAAGAAATTACTTACAAATGAGCATAAAAAAATCCCGCAGATCACACAGATTACAACAGATTTTTATGATATGATCTGCAGAATCCACACGAGCTGCGGGAGTTGTACTATTTATTTTTTGAGGTTAATTCAGAACGTAGGTCGTTCCGTCTCTTCCGTCTTTTAATTCGATACCTTCAGCAAGCAGTTTGTCTCTGATCTGGTCTGAAAGGTCAAAGTTTTTTGATTTTCTGGCCTGATTTCTCAGTTCAATTAAAACTTTTAGAGTCTGATCAAGCTTCTCATTATTATTTTCTTCAACATTCTGAAGTCCCAACACATCGAATACAAAAGCATTCATCGTTGTTTTTAAGTCTTCAAGATCTTCAGAAGAAATCGTTTCTTTCTCATCATTTAAAGCGAAAATATATTTTACAGCTTCAAATAAGTGAGCGATCAGAATCGGAGAATTAAAATCATCATTTAAGGCATCATACGCTTTAGTTTTCCACTCTTTAAGATCAAAACCAGATTGTTTTTCATTATCCGGAGTGATCGAGTTTAATACTTTAATGGCTTCCATTAGTCTGATAAAACCTTTTTCGCTCGCAATCATCGCATCATTGGAAATATCCAAAACACTTCTGTAGTGCGCCTGCAGGAAGCAGAAACGTACGATGGTAGGATGGAAAGGTTTTTCAAAGAAATCGTTTTCACCTGTTACCAACTGCATAGGAAGGATATAGTTCCCTGTAGATTTACTCATACGCTGGGAATTCATCGTCAGCATATTGGCATGCATCCAGTAATTCACCGGAGCAGTATCATTGCAGGCTTTTCCCTGTGCAATTTCACATTCGTGGTGTGGGAATTTCAGGTCCATTCCTCCGCCGTGGATATCAAATTTTTCACCAAGATATTTTGTACTCATGGCAGTACATTCAAGGTGCCATCCCGGGAAACCTTCGCCCCACGGGGAATTCCATCTCATAATATGCGCAGGAGATGCTTTTTTCCACAGGGCAAAATCCTGTGGATTTTTCTTTTCACCCTGTCCGTCCAGATCACGGGTGTTGGCAAAAAGTTCTTCGATGTTACGTTTTGAAAGTTCACCGTAATTCAGTCCTCTGTTATTGTATTCCAAAACATCGAAGTATACAGAACCATTGCTTTCGTAGGCAAAACCTCTTTCGATAAGTTTCTGTGTAAGCTCAATCTGTTCTACGATATGGCCTGTCGCGGTAGGTTCGATATTCGGAGGAAGCAGGTTGAACATTTCCAGAACTTTATGAAAATCTACCGTATATTTCTGTACGATTTCCATAGGTTCAAGCTTTTCCAAACGGGTTTGTTTTACGAATCTGTCGTTTTCTACATTTCCATCGTCTGTAAGGTGACCTGCATCGGTGATATTTCTTACGTATCTTACTTTATACCCTAAATGGATCAGGGTACGGTAGATAAAATCAAAGGAAAGGAAAGTTCTTACATTTCCCAAATGCACATTGCTGTACACGGTAGGTCCGCAGACATACATTCCTACGTTTCCTTCTAGAATGGGTTTAAATATTTCTTTTTCTCCGGTAAGAGAGTTATATAATTTTAATTGCATTTTTTTATGTTAAAAGATTCAATGATTAAAGGATTTAAAAATTAGTTAAAATAATTCTATCCACAACAAATAATTGTTGTGAGAAAAATTTTATTTGAAACTTTTTTAAATATGACCATTATTAAATTGCTTTTAAGTGATATTGAAGATGATCAATGTAATCTTGAATAATATATTCCAGTGTAAAGGTCTGAGGAACTGTTTTTGTAGTATCACAGGTTCTTTGCAAAGCTTCATCCGGGATATTTTCTACGGTATACACAATCTGAAAATTCAACGATTTCCAAAGACCGATGATCTCCTGAACAGGAATATTCTGATAATTCTGTGCTTTTACCCAAAAATCCTGATCATATACTATATTATCATTTTCCTTGTATTGGGTGACTACAAATCGTCTGATATTGCTGAGTGCGCTATCACAAAGATGGCCTAAAATTTCTTTTTTCGACCATTTTTCAGGTGAAATCTTATAATTCCAATCTTCTTCAGAAATAGTTTCAAATCTCTGAAGCCCGGCATTCACAATATTTTTAAGGATCTGATAGTTCATCTGTTTACTAATAATCTAATTTCGCATGACTTCCCACATAATGAAGGAATTCCTGTCTCGTGATAGGATTCGTTCTGAAAATACCACTCAATTCCGCCGTGATTGTAGAACTTGCCGTATCTTTTATTCCTCTGCAGTTCACACACAAATGTTTTGCATCAATAATACATGCCACATCTTTGGTACCTAATGCTTCTTTCAAAGCATCTACAATCTGCATCGTCAGTCTTTCCTGAACCTGCGGTCTTTTTGCATAATAATCCACAATCCTGTTGATCTTGGAAAGGCCAATCACTTCGCCGTTTGAAATATAGGCTACGTGGGCTCTTCCGATGATCGGCAGAAAGTGATGTTCACAGAAAGAATACACGGTAATATCCTTTTCCACCAGCATCTGGCGGTATTTATATTTATTGGAAAATGTTGAAATTCCCGGTTTGTTTTCGGGAAGAAGACCTCCAAAAATTTCATTCACATACATTTTGGCAACACGCTTCGGAGAATCCTTTAAAGAATCATCCGTCATATCCATCCCCAGTGTTTCCATAATTTCACCGAAAAGTTCGGTAATTTTTTCTATTTTTTCCTGTGGCGATTTATCAAATGCATCTTTCCTAATAGGCGTATGTTCTTTTCCAGTGAAAATATCATCGTCGTTATCGGTAAAATCAACCATTTTTATTTAATTTGCAACAAAAATACGGATAAAATCTGTTCATCGATTTCAATTTGAACGAAAAACATTGTCCATTCTCAACTTAGCCTATGATTATTGTCGAAGAAGTACAGAACGAAAAACAAAAAAAGGACTTTTTAGAATTTCCCGCCCAACTTTACCGGCACGACAAACACTATATAAGACCCCGAAATCAGGACATCGAAGAGATTTTTGATCCTGAAAAAAACAAATCTTTCAAAGAAGGAGAATGTGCCCGCTTTTTATTTAAGAACAAACAGAATGAAATGGTGGGAAAAGTGGCCGTTTTCATCTCAACTCCTTACGAGCAGAAGCAGCCTACAGGAGGCATCGGGTTTTTCGACAGTATTCATGATCAGAAAACCGCTGATTTCATTTTCGATCACTGCAAAATGTGGCTCCAGGAAAGAGGTATGGAAGCCATGGACGGCCCGATTAATTTTGGCGAACGGGATAAATTCTGGGGACTTTTAACGGAAGGTTTTGCCGAGCCTCTCTTCGGAATGAATTATAATTTCCCTTACTATAAAGATCTGTTTGAGAATTACGGTTTTAAAATATATTTCGAACAGCTTTGTTTTTCAAGACCCATTTTCGCAGAAGTTTCAAGGATTTTTACGCTCATGCATACCAAGCACAGCAGAAATCCCGCCATCTCTGCAAGACCGATGAAAAAGAATGATCTTCCTAAATTCGCTAAAGATTTTACGGAAATTTACAATCAGGCATGGGCGTGTCACGGAGAAGGTAAGCAGCTGGAGGAAGCAAAAGTTCTGAAAATGTTTAATACCATGAAACCCATCATCAATGAACATATTTCCTGGTTTGTGTATGAAAATGAAAAACCAATTGCGATGTGGATGAATCTTCCGGATGTAAACCAGTGGTTCAAATATCTGAACGGCCGATTTGGGATTGTGGAAAAACTCAAATTTTTGTGGATAAAACAATTCACGAAGAACGAAAAAATGGTAGGTCTGGTTTTCGGCGTTATTCCGGAATGGCAGAAGAAAGGTATTGATGGGTACATGATCTGGGAAGGAACGCAGCACCTGAGAAAACATACGGATTTCAAGACGACGGAACTTCAGTGGATCGGAGATTTTAATCCTAAAATGATAAAAATTGCAGAAAGTCTTAATACCACTGTGACCAGAAAACTAGCTACGTACCGGTATTTATTTGACCGAAATAAAGAATTTGAAAGACATCCTATCCTTTAAATAAAAAACCCTGCCATTGAATGACAGGGCTCCTTTCATTAGATACTCTATTAGAATAGCTCACCGGCTACTTTTTTAATATTATCACTTTTCCCCATGGAGTAAAAGTGCAGCACAGGAACTCCGAAATCCAGCAGTTCCCTGCATTGGTTAATGGCCCATTCTACACCGATCTGCTTGACAGCCTCGTTGTTTTTGGCTTTTTCCACTTCATTGATCAGCTCTTCAGGAAGATCAATCTTGAATATTTGCGGAAGAATTTTTAAATGCTTTTTGGTTGCAATAGGTTTGATACCTGGGATAATAGGTACTGTAATCCCCATTTCTCTTGCCTTTGTCACAAATTCAATAAACCGTTTATTGTCAAAAAACATCTGTGTGACGATATAATCTGCTCCGGCATCTACTTTTTGCTTAAGCCATTTCAGATCATAATTCATGGAAGGTGCTTCCATATGTTTTTCAGGATATCCGGCTACTCCTACACAGAATTTGTTAAGCTCATCACAGGCTTCCTCATCATTATGAAGGTATTTCCCTCTTCCTAAATCATTGATCTGATGAACGAGATCCATCGCACTGGCATGACCTCCCGGGGTAGGCTCGAAATATTGATGCCCTTTCATAGCATCACCTCTCAAAGCCATTATATTTTCTATTCCCAGATACATACAGTCTACGAGAAGGTATTCTGTTTCTTCTTTGGTAAAACCTCCGCAAAGAAGATGGGGAACAGTGTCTACATTATATTTATGCTGGATTGCAGAACAAATCCCTAAGGTTCCGGGACGCATTCTGGTGATACGGCGCTCCATCAACCCGTTTCCTTTATCAAGATAAATATATTCTTCTCTCGAAGTGGTTACATCAATAAAAGGCGGCTTAAACTCCATAAGCGGATCTATATTGGTATACAGATCTTCAATTCCGATTCCCTTCTGGGGCGGAACTACCTCTAAGGAGAATAAGGTCTTCCCATTGGCGTTTTTAATGTGTTCAGTGATCTTCATTTTATAGTTTAGTTATTTTTATCTTTTGTTGATGGCTTATAGGTTGTGACTTACAATCATTAACTTTTTAAGCTAAATTCGGAGATAACCATCTTCTTGCTTCATCAATAGAGCATCCTCTCCTTTTTGCATAATCCTTCAGCTGATCTTCTGTAATTTTCCCAAGTCCAAAATATTTTGCGTGTGGACTTCCGAAATAATATCCGGAAACTGCTGCCGTCGGGAACATGGCTAAGCTTTCTGTCAGGAAAACGCCTGTATTTTCTTCTACTTTTAAAAGATCCCAGATGGTTTTCTTTTCCAAATGGTCAGGACATGCCGGATAACCCGGTGCAGGACGGACTCCTTTGTATTTTTCGGCGATCAGGTCTTCGTTGCTCAGGTTTTCCTGATTGGCATAACCCCAATATTCTGTTCTAACTTTTTTGTGTAAAAATTCAGCGTAAGCTTCCGCGAATCTGTCGGCAAGGGCTTTGACCATGATGGCATTGTAATCATCGTTGGCTTTTTCATATTCATCCGAAAGTTCATCTGTTCCGAATCCGGTACAGACACAAAAAGCCCCAACATAATCAGTTTTTCCTGAACTCTGAGGTGCTATAAAATCACTTAACGCTAAATATTCTTTTCCTTTGGATCGTTGTGCCTGCTGTCTTAAGGTCAGAAATCTAGCCTGTTCTTCATTATTTTCGTCAAAAATCAGGATATCATCCGTTTCATTTGAATTGGCTTTGAAAATTCCGAAGATGGCTTTTGCCTTCAGTAATTTCTCATCAAGAATTCTCTTTAAAATAACCTGGGCATCCTTAAACAATTCTTTAGCCTGCGCTCCCACAACCTCATCTTCCAGGATATTCGGGTATTTCCCGTGCAGATCCCAGCTTCTGAAGAACGGAGACCAGTCGATAAACGGAAGCAATTCTCTCAGATCCTGATCTTCCAGTACGGTTACGCCTAGATTATTCGGTGTAAAGATCTCTTCGTTTTCCCAATCGATATTGAAGTGGCTTGCTCTTGCTTCTTCAATAGTAACGTAGTCTTTGTCCACCTGTCTGTTCAGGAATTTTTCACGGAAATCGGAATATTCGTCTTTCAGTTCTGAAACATATTCTTTATTTCTGTCACCTAGTAGCGAGCTTACCACATTCACAGCTCTGGAGGCATCATTAACGTGAACAACTGCATTTTTATATTTTAAATCAATTTTCACAGCGGTATGTGCTTTTGAAGTTGTTGCACCACCGATTAATAATGGAAAATTGAGATTTTGTCTTTCTAATTCAGAAGCGATGTACACCATTTCGTCCAAACTTGGTGTAATCAATCCGCTCAAACCAATGACATCAACCTTATGTTCTATGGCAGCCTGAATAATTTTTTCAGCCGGGACCATTACTCCAAGATCCACAATCTCATAATTATTACAACCCAAAACAACACTCACAATATTTTTTCCGATATCGTGAACGTCACCTTTCACTGTTGCCATCAGAATTTTTCCATTAGCTGGTCTCGCACCGTCTTTTTCAGCTTCAATATAAGGTTGCAGATAAGCAACGGCTTTTTTCATTACCCTCGCGGATTTTACCACCTGTGGAAGGAACATTTTTCCGCTCCCGAAAAGATCTCCGACAACGCCCATTCCGGTCATCAGGTTAATTTCAATGACGTGAAGCGGTCTTGCTGCCTGTTGTCTCGCTTCCTCAACATCCTCTTCAATAAAACGGTCGATTCCTTTTACCAAAGCATGGGTAATCCTCTCCTGCAGAGGCCTTGTCCGCCATTCTAAATCTTCAACTATTTCTTTCTTGACAGATTTATGCTTTTCGGAATAATCCAGAAGTCTTTCTGTGGCATCCTCTCTTTTATCAAGGATCACATCTTCGACAAGACCTAAAAGTTCTTTGTTGATCTCATCATAAACCTCCAACATGGAAGGGTTGACGATTCCGATATTCATCCCAGCCTGAATAGCATGGTAAAGGAATACGGAGTGCATCGCTTCTCTCACCGTATCATTTCCACGGAAAGAGAAGGAAACATTGCTGACACCACCACTCACGGATGCATAAGGAAGATTTTGTCTTACCCATCTTGTAGCTTCAATAAAATCAATAGCATTTCTTCTGTGCTCATCCATTCCCGTTGCTACAGGGAAAATATTTAAGTCGAAAATAATATCTTCTGCCGGGAAACCAACCTGATTAACCAAAATATCATACGACCGTTTTGAAATCTCAAGTCTACGATCATAATTGTCGGCCTGACCTGTTTCGTCAAATGCCATTACGATAACCGCAGCACCATATCTTTTGACTGCTTTGGCCTGTTTGATGAATTCTTCTTCACCTCCTTTTAAACTGATGGAATTCACTACACATTTACCCTGTGCCACCTGAAGTCCGGCTTCCAGAATCTCCCATTTGGACGAATCTATCATCACCGGAATCCTTGCAATATCCGGTTCTGAGGCTATTAAATTCAGGAATTTGATCATCGATGCTTTTCCATCGATCAATCCATCATCGAAGTTGACATCAAGGATCTGTGCCCCTCCGTCTACCTGATTTCGGGCAATATCAAGTGCTTCAGAGAATTTCTCCTCTTTTATGAGTCTTAAAAACTTTTTGGAACCGGCAACGTTTGTCCTTTCACCAACATTGATGAAATTACTTTCCGGCGTTATGATAAGAGGCTCAAGGCCTGATAATCTTAAATATTTCATTAATTTTTTATTCTGCTAAATTATAATAGGCCCTGTTTGTGTTCTGTCCCGGCAGATCTATAGCTCTGCTTCAAGTTGTAAACAGCGGAAACTTTTTATAAACCAGCTTCTATTTCTTATTTTAATTAAAAACTACCTGATTATACAAACTCTTTCGTTTTTCTTGGCGGATATTGTGCCACCAGATCTGAAATCGCTTTGATATGATCCGGAGTCGTTCCGCAACATCCCCCAATAATATTGATCAATCCTTTCTCTACATATTCTTTGATCTGTCTGGCCATATCTTCCGGAGTTTCATCATATTTCCCGAAAGCATTCGGAAGTCCGGCATTCGGATAAGCGGAAACATAAAACTCTGAATTATGAGCCAGGGTTTCCAGATAAGGAGTAAGCTGATCCGCACCTAAGGCACAGTTAAATCCTACACTTAATAAATTCAGATGTGAAACTGAGATCAGAAAAGCTTCTGCCGTCTGCCCGCTCAATGTTCTTCCTGAAGCATCGGTAATGGTTCCTGAAACCATGATTGGAATTTCTATATTTCTTTCATCCTGAAGTTCATCAATGGCAAACAAAGCTGCTTTTGCATTCAGGGTATCGAAAATGGTTTCGACCAAAAGAATGTCTGAACCTCCGTCCAGTAAAGCTTCACACTGTTGTTTATAAGCCACTCTCAATTCTTCAAAAGTAATTGCTCTATATCCAGGATCATTAACGTCCGGACTTAAACTTGCCGTTCTGTTGGTAGGTCCGATGGAGCCAGCCACAAATCTCGGTTTATCCGGATTTTGAGCGGTAAATTCATCACATACTTTTCTGGCAATCTTCGCAGACTCATAGTTCAGTTCGTATACCAGTTCTTCCATGTGATAATCTGCCATTGCAATGGTGGTTCCCGAAAATGTATTGGTTTCGAGAATGTCTGCTCCGGCTTCCAGATATTTCCTGTGAACTTCTTCGATTGCCTGAGGCTGTGTCAGGGAAAGAAGGTCATTATTTCCTTTTACCGGATGTTCCCAGTTTTTGAAACGTTCTCCTCGGTAGTCTTCTTCCTCAAATTTGTAGCGCTGAAGCATGGTTCCCATTGCGCCATCGAGAATTAAAATTCTCTCTGATATTGCTTTATATAATTGCTCTGAATTTTTCATATGTTTTTGATATGATAAATAGGACGATGTCCTATCCTTTGTTAAATCGTCCCTTTGGGACTCGTTGATTTATTTCAAACAAATAATCTGAACCGGCTAAAATATTTCTACAAATTAATCTAAAGCCTGTTTCAGATCTGTAATGATATCGTCTATAAATTCCAGACCTACTGAACAACGGACAAGACCTGCTGTAATGCCCACTTCATTTCTTTCATCCTCGGTCAGCTTTGAATGGGTTGTGGATGCAGGATGCGTAACGATGGTTCTCGTATCTCCCAAATTGGCAGAAAGGGAACACATCTTTATTTTGTCCAGGAAGTTTCTTCCGCCTTCTATCCCTCCTTTAATTTCAAAGGCTACGATGTTTCCGCCCAGCTTCATCTGCTTTTTCGCAATCTCATAACTCGGATGGGATTTCAGGAAAGGATATTTTACCAATTCTACATTCGGATGACTTTCCAAAAACTCAGCAACCTTCAAAGCATTTTCACAGTGTTTTTCCACACGGATAGCCAGTGTCTCCAGACTTTTCGATAAAACCCATGCATTGAAAGGTGACATCGCGGGTCCCGTATTTCTTGCAAAAAGATAAATTTCTCTGATCAGATCCTCTTTTCCTACAGCTACACCTCCTAATACTCTACCCTGTCCGTCAATTAATTTCGTTGCAGAATGTACAACAACATCTGCACCATATTTTATCGGCTGTTGCAGATAAGGTGTTGCAAAACAGTTATCTACAATAAATATAAGATTATGTTTTTTCGCGATTTTCCCGAAAAACTCAAGATCCAGGATTTCAATAGCCGGATTGGTAGGCGTTTCAAGATATAAGATTTTAGTATTGGGTTTAATATACTGTTCAACATTTTCCGCATCCTCTGCTTTGAAATACGTTGTTTCGATATTCCATTTCGGGAAATATTTCGTAAATAAGGTATGAGTAGAACCAAAAACCGACTGGCAGCTTACAATATGATCGCCCGCATCCAGTAAAGTGGCAAACGTAGAATAAATAGCCGCCATTCCTGTTGCAAATGCATATCCTGCTTCTGCGCCTTCCATTTTTACGATTTTATCTGTGAATTCCGTTACATTCGGGTTAGAAAAACGGCTGTACAGGTTTTTAGATTTCTCTTCAGCAAAGCTCGCTCTCATATCTTCCGCATCCTGGAAAATAAAGCTGGATGTAAGATATAATGGTGTGGAATGTTCGTCAAACTGCGTTCTTTCAGTTTGGGTTCTTATTGCTGAGGTTTCAAAATTTTCCATATAGTTTAATTATCAATGAATCAATATAACAATGTACCAATGATTGCTAGACTGTTACATTGCTATATTTTTACATTATTAATATTATTTAGTTTCACTTACTCTTAAGATATCACCGAAAACGCCTCTTGCGGTTACCTGAGCTCCGGCACCGGCTCCCATGATGACAATTGGGTTTTCACCATAACTTTCTGTGTAGATTTCAAAGATGGAATCTGAGCCTTTCAGCTGTCCTAAAGCAGAACTTCCCGGTACGGAAACCAGTTTTACATCCAGCTGGCCTTTCTCTTTCTGAAGATCTCCATGAAGATCTCCTACATAACGAAGCACGTGGCCCGGTTCCTGCTCTTCTTTGATTTTCTTATATTCTTCATCCAGTTCATCCAGTCTTGAGATAAATTCATTTTTATCAACAGCCAAAAGGTCTTCGGGAATTAAATTCTGAATGTTGATATCCTGGAATTCATTGATCAGGTCTAATTCTCTGGCGAGAATCAGAAGCTTTCTTGCTACATCGTTTCCGGAAAGGTCTTCACGTGGATCCGGTTCTGTATATCCTTTTTCCATTGCTTCTCCGATAATGGTTGAAAACTTATCGTTTCTCACAGAGAAATTATTGAAGATATAGCTTAATGAACCGGAGAATACTCCTTTGATTCGGGTAATATTTTCTCCTGAGAGGTGTAATAATTTGATGGTATCAATTAATGGAAGTCCCGCTCCTACATTGGTTTCATACAGATAGCGTCTGTTATTTTTGCTCAACGTATATCTTAGTTTACGGTATTCTTCTATTGGAAGAGTGTTGAAAATTTTGTTAGAAGAAACAAGGTCAAACCCATTTTCAGCCAGCGCGTGATAGTTTTTCACAAAATCTTTGCTCGCTGTGTTGTCTACTACGATAAGATTTTCCAGCTGATTTTCTTTTGAGAAGTTGATCAGTTCTTCAACATTTGAAGGGTGTTCTGCCGTTAAAACTTCATCATTCCAATTTGCATCAAAACCTTTTTTATTGAATGCAATTTTTCTTGAATTTGCTACTGCAACTACTTTAAGATCTATCTTTTTACGTCTTTTAATTTCTTCCGAAGACCGTAAAACCTGTTCTATTAAAGTCTTTCCTACATTTCCGTGACCAATAATCGCCAGATGAACAGTTTTTGGCTTTTTGAAAATTTCGGATTCGATAACATTCTTGGTCTTCTCATCCTGTGAAGAGGTCACTACGATATTGACTCTGTTTTCTCCTGCAACTTGATTTAATAAAAGCGGGAAAACATTGTTTCTTGCCAGTTCTGTTAAAACTTTATTGAAATCTTCCGCTACAAAACCAAGGACGGAAACATTATTAATGCTATAGATCTGAGAAACTTTTCCTGATTTTCTTTCTGCTTCAAATTCATCAATCAGGCAGGCCACTGCTTTTTCTGCATCAGCTTCATTGACCAGAATAGAAAGCCCGTTTTCAATAGCCTGCTGGGAGATTACTCCTACACTGATTCGCGCTAACGTAAGCGCTTTAAAAATTCTTCCGTCGATTCCTATTTCCCCTAGGAAATCTTCTCCTTCAAACTTGATGATCGATCTGTTTTTTAAAAACTTTATTTCGTTCGCATTTTTCATCTGTTCTTTACTTTTTGTTTGTTATTATCAGATGGAATTTCGCTTTCGCTTCTGTTCATTCTGAAAATATTGTTGATGATATTATTTAATTGTTCGTATTCCATTAAGAAGGCATCATGCCCGTGAATTGACTGTATTTCATGATAGAAAACCTCTTTATTTTTCTCTTTCAACTGTTCAAAGCACATTCGAATTTCTGAAGCCGGAAAAAATAAATCTGTATCTACAGCGATCAGGTGCATTCGTGCGCTGATTTTTTCCAGCTGGTTTTCATAGGTATTGATATTCATAAGGAGATGGTTCATCAGCTTGTAAGATTTTAAACTAAATCTATCGTTTAATGAATTTCCGTGATAAATGAGCCAGTCTTCTGACTCCAATCGCTTGCTTTCCTGATGGTATCTGTTTTGAAATCTGTCGTTTAGGGACTGTGGAGTTCTGTAACACAACATGGCGTGTATTCTCGCTTTCTGCAGGGGTTCATCGTTTCCGTTTAATAGAAATTTCTGAATCAAGCACTGCGCGTGAAGCCAGTCGTGGGTTCTGAAGTCGCAGGCAATCGGGATAAAAACCTCTGCAAGCTCTGGCTTCTTGGCAAGCATTTCCCAGGCGATTCCTCCTCCGAGAGAGCCTCCAATAATGGCATATAAATTTTTGATATGTAAAGCTTCGAGTCCTTTCAGAAATATTTCAGCAATATCTGAAGGCGTGAAGTCTTCGTAGTCGTCAATTAAAAAATGATCAAATCCGTTTCCGGGAATATTGAAACAGAGAACTGTGTATTGATTCGTATCGATCACCTGATTTTCACCAATCAGTTGTTTCCACCATCCTTTTTCTCCGGAAACATTTGAATTCCCGGTTAAGGCATGATTGATCAATATAACAGGTGCTGTAAACAGGTCTTTCCCGAAGATCTGATAAGTCAACGGGATATGGTATTCCTTTTGGGAATAAGTCTGATACGAAAGATTTATATAGTTTAGTTCTGTTTTCAATTCTATTATTATTTTAATACAATTGAAAATGCCACAGGAAATGGCTGAAAAGAACTTCAGTAAGTTATCTGTCCAAAATAAATTGGTAGAACGTAGCACCTTCTCTGTTTGCACAAAGGGTTGCTAAGGTTTCATAGGGTCTAATCCCTCAACCTTTCTTGATAACATTTTCAATATTTGAATGAACGCTCTGCAAAGATATGTCTTTTCTTTTAAATTAAAAAAGAAAAAATATTTAATATTTAAAAAGTCTCTAACCATAACTGTTTCAAGGCTGTGTTAAGAATTCTTCAGATGAAAGGAATTGGAATTATTTTTCAAAAAAACTAACTTCGTATTGAAAAAATGATGAAATATGACTGTTGAAAAAGAAAGATTACAAGATACCCAATGGAAAAACTGGGGCCCATACGTCAGTAACCGCCAGTGGGGAAATGTTCGTGAAGACTACAGCCCGAACGGAAATGCCTGGCACTACGCGAATCACAATAATGCCGAAAGCTACGCTTACCGATGGGGAGAAGAAGGTATCGCAGGAATCTCTGATGTGAAGCAGATTTTCTGTTTTGCTTTTGCATTCTGGAACAAAAAAGATAAAATAGTAAAAGAACGTTTCTTCGGACTGAGCAATCCTCAGGGGAATCACGGAGAAGATATTAAAGAAATCTTTTATTACCTGGATAATACACCTACTCACAGCTATATGAAGATGGTGTATAAATATCCGATCAATGCATTTCCTTATGATGATCTCGTTGCTGAAAACGGCAGACGCAGCAAAAAGGAACCTGAATATGAAATTTTTGATACGGGAATTTTCGACAATGATGAGTATTTCGATATTTTCATTGAATACTGTAAGGCAGATCACAATGATATTCTGGCAAGGGTAACGGTTCATAACAGAAGCCGTCAGGAGGCTCCGATCGTGATTGCTCCGACAGCATGGTTCAGGAATAACTGGAAATGGGGTTATAATACCTACAAAGCCCAATTGAATGCTTCGTACGACGGATGCATTGATATCAATCACGACAGTATTTCGATCAAAAAGCTGTATTCAAGAAATCTGGCTGCCAAAAGTGCTTTCTGCGAAAATGAAACAAACACACCGAAATTATATGGTACGCCGTACACCGGGAATACTTATTTTAAGGATGGAATCAATGATCATATTATTTACGGAAGCAATACGGTGAATCCGGAAAAAAGAGGGACTAAGGCTTCATTTATTATTGATGAGGTCATCGGAGCAGGACAGTCAAAAACTTTTGATTTCAGATTATGCCCAGATGAGCTTGATGAACCTTTTGAAAAATTTGACGAAATTTTCGCAGCAAGAACTGCCGAAACCAATGAGTTTTACAAAGAAATTCAGAGTGAAACCACCAACGAAGATGAAAGAAATGTACAGAGACAGGCTTTTGCAGGGCTTTTATGGAATAAGCAGTTTTATCACTATAACGTTGGAAAATGGCTGAAAGGTGATCCCAATCATCAGGCTCCGAGAAATTTCAATGATTATGTAAGAAACACGGAATGGAATCATCTTCACAATAAAGATATCATCTCTATGCCCGATAAATGGGAGTATCCATGGTATGCAACCTGGGATCTGGCATTTCACTGCGTGCCTTTTTCCATCATTGACGGTGAATTTGCAAAGGGACAGCTTCTACTGTTAACGAAAGAATGGTATATGCACCCTAACGGCCAGCTTCCTGCCTATGAATGGAATCTGAGCGATGTGAATCCGCCGGTCCATGCATGGTCTTGCTTCAGGGTTTTTAAAATTGATGAAAAGCAGAATGGTAAACCTGACCTTTTATTTCTCGAGAAAGTTTTCCAGAAACTTCTCCTGAATTTCACATGGTGGGTGAACCGAAAGGACCAAAGCGGTAATAATATTTTTGGCGGCGGTTTCCTTGGACTGGATAATATCGGAGCTTTCGACCGGAATATGGAACTGAAAGATGGCCAGCATCTGGAACAAGCCGACGGAACCAGCTGGATGGCTATGTACGCGCTTAATATGATGCGAATTGCCATGGAACTTGCGCAGTATTATCAGGTGTATGAGGATATGGCGATCAAGTTTTTTGAGCATTATCTGTATATCGCGGAAGCCATGGAGAATCTGGGAGATGGCAAAGACGGCTTATGGAATGAGGAAGACGGCTTTTTCTATGATGTGCTGCAGCTTGGTAACGGAGAAAGCGTTTCTCTGAAATTAAGAAGTATTGTAGGGCTGATTCCTATGTTTGCCGTTGAAATCATAGATCACAAATTACTGGATAAGATGCCCAATTTTCAGGCAAGAATGGAATGGGTTTTAAAGAATAAACCTGAGCTTACAAAGCTTGTTTCCCACTGGGACGAGGAAGGGCAGGGCAGAAAACACCTGATGAGTATTCTGCGTAAGAACAGATTGACGAAGGTGTTGAGGAGAATGCTTGATGAAAATGAATTTTTGAGTTCTTACGGAATCCGGGCTATGTCAAAAGTATATGAGGAAAATCCGTTCGTATTCTCAGTTCACGGTACAGAAAATGTGGTTTATTATACTCCTGCAGAAAGCGACAGCCGAATGTTCGGAGGAAACAGTAACTGGCGCGGCCCCATTTGGTTCCCGATCAATTTCCTGATTGTGGAAAGTTTACAGCGTTTCCATTTTTATTATGGCAACAGCTTAAAAGTTGAATTCCCGACGGGAAGCGGTGAGAAAAAGAATCTTGATGAAGTGGCTCAGAATATCAGCCGCAGACTCTGTTCGTTATTTTTAAAAGATGAAGACGGACAAAGACCTTTTAATGGAGGAAATGCCAAGTTTAATTACGATGAACATTTCAGGGACTATATCACCTTCTTTGAATATTTCCATGGAGACAACGGCCGTGGCGTAGGCGCTTCCCATCAGACAGGGTGGACGGCAACGGTAGCCAAACTTATGAAACCAAGATTAACAGTATAAAGGCAGCGGCCGGCCCGAATGGGCCGGCCGCTTATAATCAATTAAAAAAATATTTAAACTTTCTCTCCGTTCACAAGAACTTCGTATCCGATTTCTACATTCGGTTCTAAAGTTTTTGACACGGAACAGTATTTCTCAAAAGATAACTGAGCAGCTTTTAATGCTTTTTTAGGGTCAATATTTCCTTCCAGAAGAAACCTCACCTTAATAGATTTAAAAGGTTTTGCATCTTCTACCGGAACTCTCTCCCCTTCCACTTCTGCCTGAAAACCTGTGATTTCCTGACGTTGTTTTTTCAGGATAGCTACAACATCTATTCCGCTGCAGCCGGCAACAGCCATCAACACGCTTTCCATCGGAGAAACGCCTTTAGCTCCGGGCTGTGAGGTATTGTCTAAGAGAATTGAATTTCCCTGTGAATTGGTACACTCAAATAAAAAATCGTCGTTAATTCTGTTTAGTGTTATTTTCATTTTCGAATTTTGTTGTAAGATTCTTCGGCTCTCTGAACAGAACCGGAGTGATTAGATTTATGATCAATGCAAAATTATAAAATTCCCCGCGCTTTTATCTCAAGATATTTATTGATAACGTCGATATTTAAATTCTCAGGTAAGGTATACACCGTGTAAATCCCATATTTCCTTAGTTCCTGAATGATCAGCTTCTTTTCAAACTCAAATTTTTCTGCCACGATTTCATCGTAAATCTCCTGCATATTTTCAGGATTTTTCTGAATAAGGGTCTGCAGTTCTGAGTTTTTGAAAAATACAACCACCAAAAGATGGTTTTTGGCTATTCCGCGGAGGTATTTCAACTGACGGTTTAATCCATCAAGCGTTTCAAAATTGGTAAACAGCAGGACAAGACTTCGCTGGTTCAGAGAATATTTCACATCCTGATAAAGGCGGTTGAAATCACTTTCAAAAAAGTCTGTTTTAATGTTATACAAAGCTTCTGAGATCTTTCTCAGCTGCCCCGATTTATTTTCCGCAGCGACTTTATTTTCTGTCTTTTTAGAGAAGGTCATCATTCCGGCACGGTCCCCTTTCTTAAGGATAATATGAGACAGAGCCATGGCAGCATTAATAGAATAATCCAGCAGGCTCAGCCCGTTGAAAGGCATTTTCATGGTCCTCCCTTTATCGATCAGGATAAAAATTCGCTGTGATCTTTCATCCTGAAACTGATTCACCATTAATCGGTTGGTCTTAGACGTAGCTTTCCAATTGATGGTTCTTATATCATCTCCGGGAACATATTCTTTGATCTGCTCAAATTCCATAGTATGCCCCAATTTTCTGATCTTCTTGATTCCACCAAGCATAAATTCACTCTGCAGTGCCATCAGTTCATATTTTCTGAGGTGTACAAAAGACGGATAAGAGGGCAGGATTGCATCTTTCTGGAAATTAAATCTCTTTGAAACGAATCCTAATGGTGAAGAAACATACACATTCAGGTTTCCGAAACTGTACTCTCCCCTTTCTTTGGGTTCCAGACTGTACTGGAAATAGGTATTTCTACCGGGTTCTATGTTTTTTTTAATTAAAAAATCCCTTTTCTGAAACTGAAACGGAATCTCATCGATAATCTTTGTGCTGATCTTAAAACTGTAATTATTTTTAATATCAATCTTCACAAAATTTTCATCCCCGTTCGATAGTTTTTCCGGAAGTATTCTCTGGGCAAGTACTCCTTTTTTCTGATTAAACAACAAAAGATAATCGATCATTGCGGCCAGAACGCAGATGAGAAGCATAATATGCGCTGCCCACATCAGAACCGGAAAGAAAAAAGCAAGGACATACAGTACCCCCACTCCAATGAGCGAAAAGAAAAATCGTGTATTGATGTATAGGTTTTTCATTTTTTTAAGGGATTAGGGGATAGGATTTAGGAACTAGGGACTCAACTCCGATAAATAATACCTGTTTGACCTAAACCCTAATCCCTACGATCTACCTGGGAATCTCTATTCCCTCTAAGATCTGACGTATAATTTCATCTGCCGTTAAGCCTTCCATTTCGCGTTCAGGAGAAACGATTACTCTGTGTCTTAATACTGCGTAGCTTGCTTCTTTGATATCTTCAGGGGTTACAAAGTCTCTTCCTCTCATGGCTGCGAACGATTTTGAAGCTGTAAGCAATGCCAGGGAAGCTCTTGGAGAAGCTCCCAGATACAGAAATTGGTTTTCTCTTGTATTGACGATGATTTTCGCAATATATTCCATCAGCTGGGCTTCTACAATAATCTCTTTTACCAGATTCTGATAGCTTTTTAATTGCTCTGCAGTAATAACACGGTTTACTCCTTCTGTTTTGTCTTCTTTTCCAATTTCGTGCTGATTTCTGATGATGGCGATCTCCTGTTCAAGATTCGGATATCCTACATTGATTTTGAACAGAAAACGATCCAGCTGGGCTTCGGGAAGCCTGTAAGTTCCTTCATGCTCTATTGGGTTTTGGGTAGCCACTACCAGGAATGGCTCATCCATTATATAGCGGATTCCATCCATTGTGATCTGTCTTTCTTCCATGACCTCAAACAAAGCTGCCTGAGTTTTCGCCGGGGATCTGTTGATCTCGTCAATTAATATAAAACTGGAAAAGATCGGGCCTTTTTTAAATTCAAATTCAGAGTTTTTTACACTGAAAACTGAAGTTCCCAAAATATCAGAAGGCATAAGATCCGGTGTAAACTGGATTCTGCTGAAGCCTACATCTATTGTTTTGGCAAGTAGCTTTGCCGTAATGGTCTTCGCCACTCCCGGAACTCCTTCAATCAGGACATGCCCGTTTGATAGAAGCGCCGCAATAAGATGCTCGATCATGCTTTCCTGACCGACAATTACTTTCGCTATTTCAGCTTTTACTTTTTCTAAGCTGGCACGAAGCTCAATCATATCAATTCTCGACTGAAACTGATCTTCTTTTTTATTTAGATTTATAGAACTTTGATTTTCTAAGTTTTGATTTTCAAGGTTTTCCATAATTTTCTATCTGTGGTTTTTAGTCTATGAGGTCTAATCTATCTGGGTTTAATCTATCGGACTTCATCCGATTTTTTGTTAAATCGTCCTGTTGGGACTCTTACTTCTTTTATAATCTAACAATGTATCAGTCTGGCAGTTTACCAATATGCATTGTTACATTGTTACATTGTTACATTGTTACATTGTTACATTGTTACATTGTTACATTGTTAAATTGTTAAATTGTTACACTACTTCAAAATGTCATCAAGAAGCTTGTTCATCCTGGCTAGGTCTTCTTTCATGACGTTGGCATAAGGATCCTGACCTTTTTTAATTAGGGCTATGGCTTCATTGATCATTTCCAGTGTTTTCCCTGTTTTCAGGTGAAGTTTTTTAGCAAATTCTTCATCCAGATATTGGGTATCGATCAGGAAATCCATTCTTACTTTATTCAGGAAATATTGGCCTTTCTTAGCCATCATATCGTGAAAATCTCCTTCCTGAAGGTAAAGATTTCCAATGCTTTTTACAAAATCCAGGGAAGTATTTTTCAGTGGCTCTACAACAGGTACGATCCGTTGTTTTCTTTTGGCATTAAAGAAAATGAACAGGACAAGCCCTCCCAAAAGCACCCACCAGGCATACTTCAATGCCGGATTGGAAAGTACAAACCTCATAAAGAAGCGTGAAACTTTGGTGTCATTTTCCACAAACCAGATGGTTTCCCTATCCTGAAGATACGAAAAAACATCCTGAGTGTATTTTACACTTCCCGGTTTCAACAGGTAATAATTAGTAAGGAATAGCGGTTCACTGTGCACATAGATTGTTCCTTTTCCAAAGCTGATTTTAATAAAATTAGCCTGATATGAATTATCTTTTTCCACGGTTTTACCCAGTACTTCCACTTTAGGTTTGATGTATGAAAATCCTCTGCCGGATGGAAATTTATCCAGTTTAATAAAATCGTTCTGATATTCCTTATCCGTAAGCTTCAATACATTTTCCTCTGCAAAAGAAATATCCGCGCTATGGTAGCCGATGGTGTCTGAAATATCTTTCGGAACACGGCTCACAAGAATCATTGCATCCGAACCGTTTGACACCTGATCCAGGATTTTTTTCCAAGACTGCTTATCCAGTTCCTTTTCAATGACCACGATATTGTGCACTTCTTTTTTGTTCCTGCTGTAATAGTCGTAAGGTGCTTCTTCTATTTTTCTCAGGTTATTTTTAAAAAGGTCTTTGGCCTCATTATTAAAAACGAACAGACCGAAAGGAGATTTCTCATTGATGTTGAAATTCTTACGCCAGCTTATTCTTTCTGTTTTATTGACTTCAAGCAACGCCAGAATAACCATCACAACGATGAATATCACAGCATATATTTTGAAGGTTTTTTTCATGATTAATAGTTTAATTAAGGCTTAAATGCCTGATACTGGTTTTTAAATTTCAGATAGCTTTCTTCATCAATACTGAATTCTCCGTACCAAACATAATCAAAGATGTAAGAAAGGTCTGAAAATTTACTTTTCAAATTGCCGTCTTTCAGTTCCGCAACATAGTCTTTATTGGTCTTTTCGGGATTCCAGTTGATTTGTTTTTTATCACTCAGTTTTTTAAGGATAAACAGAAACTGATAACGGACTGCCGAACGGTGATCTCCTTTCCTTTCAAATTGGGTTATACTTTCCGGGAAATTGATTTCATGGATGTTCTCATGAAGCTCTTCCGCATTGATGTGTATTTTTTTATTTTTCTTTCCGAAGAACAGATTTCCATCTTTCCCAAGAAGAAATTTAATGATAAAATAAAGAAGAAATCCTACCAGAATAATGGCAAACAGGCGGATCAAAACTGTGGTTATTTTTGCGGAATTATTAAAAACGGTTTCTCCGAAAATGCTTTGTAAAAACCGGTCAATCCTGCGCATCAGCTTTTGGAAGAAAGACTCTTTCGGTTTGGATACCGAATAATCAAATTCATTTCCTTTATATCTGGACTGAATATTTTCCTTGAACTTTTTCGGGTAGAGGGTATTTTCTGAAACCGGTTTCAGGATCAGCACAGAATCTGCACGGAGCATATTCCTGTAATGTCCCGTTCCTAAGGAATCTATGATATAATCTTCCACCGTTTCACCTCCATCCTCATCCTGTGCATAAACAGGACAAATGGAGAAAAAGATCAGCAGAAAAAGTAGGAATTTATTCATTAATACCGATAGTTTCTATCTCTTCAAGTTCAATTTTTGTGTGAAGGTCTGTTCTGCTGTCATAATACATCAGCCCCGCATTGATGAACATCAGATTGTAAAGTATGAATGTTGCCAATATAGAAATCCCATAAAATAAAAATAATAAAATCCCCATTGCTCCCGTAAAAGGATTCTCTTCAAAATTCCCATCTGGAGCAGAGGTGAGAATGGACCCGTACATAAATATTATTGGAACAAATGTAAATACAGACGTTATCATGTACATAATGATGAACATAATAATGGATGCTCCCCAATACTTCCAGTAGGGAGATTTTTCATTTCCATTCGGATAGGAAAACTGGGATCTTATGGAATAACTTAAGCTTTCAAAAAAGCCCCGTTTTGTATTGAAATAATCGTACATCAAAAATGCCGAAACATTGAATGCCGTAGGATACACAAGCAGAATCAGGAAAAATCCTATAAAGATCAGCAGCAGCAGATAAGAAAATCCAAGGACAATCATAATCACCGGAAGCACGATCAACAGCATTCCGAGGCTCATTTTGAAGATTCGTCCTGCATTGGTTTTGAAATCACTAAGGATCTCATCTGTTTTTACCTTTTGAGCTCCTTCAGCGATTCTTTTCATATAAAAAACAGGATACAGGTAATTGACAATCCCCAGAAGGACAAAAAGCACAAAAACCAATATTCCCACTATCGTAAGCATTCCGGCATTATCTGAAAAATATTTCTCAAAGTAATAACTTTCACCACTGAGATTACCCCCAATCAATTGTCCGAAAATTTCTCTGAACCCAAAAATCACCACAGCGATTGTCAAGATTAACAGCAGCCCGTTGATCAGGATATAATTCTTAAAATAATTTTTTCCGTATAGTTTGAAAAAATTAAAGCTGTCACTGATGAAAGCTCCAAATTCTCTTTTTTTATAAAACTGCATCATTGGTGTGGGTATTAATTTTTTTATAAACCAGTGAAGGATAAACGAAATAGTAAAATCCTATAATGGCCAGTGAGGTGATGATTATTGTTAAATTGACAACCAATGGCATTCTTAAAGCATGTCTTGTGACATACCCTTCAATAATTCCCGCGCAAATGGTAAACGGAATGGTACTCAGGAAAATTTTAAACGAATCTTTAAAACCTGTTTTAAAAGAATTAAATCTTGAAAACGTTCTCGGAAACAGGATACTTGCTCCAAGAATCAATCCGCACATTGCTTCAACCACCATCGCAAAGATCTCAAAAACACCGTGAAGCCATATTCCTCTTGCACTGTCTTTCAAAGCTCCGTAATCATAGAAAAAATACTGGAAAGAACCTAGCATGACACTGTTCGAAAGCAACGCATACAATGTCCCCACTCCTCCCGTGACTCCATAAATGTATAATCTGGCACCAACTCTGATATTATTGAAAATGATCCCAATGGTACTTCCCCATGTGGAACCGCTCTGATAAACGCCTACAGCATTTCCTTTTTTAATATTTTCTATGGTTTCGTTCACATATTCCTCACCAAGAATAATATTGGCAAAATCTTTATCGTACGCTCCGGAAAGCACTCCTATCGCCGTAAAAAGAATGAAAAACAGAAAAGCATACAAAAGATATCTTCTGTACTGATGGACCAGCAAGGGAACTTCTGTTTTGAAGAAATAAATCAGCCTGTTCTCCTCTACTCTTTTGGTTTTGTAAATTTTCTGGAACATCTGCGAGGACAAATGATTCAGATAAACCGTAGTATTGCTTTTAGGATAATAGGACTGAGCAAATGAAAGATCATTGATCAGGTTGATGTACAGCGAAGACAGGTCATCAGGATTTTTTTTTACTTTCCCTTGAATAACCTGTTCAATTCCCAACCATTTTTCTTTATTTTGTTTAATGAAATAAACTTCTCTCATAATTGTAAGGCTAAAATAATAAAAATTATGTCTCAAATTGCGATAAATACCTCACAAAATGTAAATATTAACTTTAATATTGCAAGTGTCGGAGAAAGAATGCTTGCCTTCATTATCGATTTCCTGATCAAGGTGGCTTATGTCATTATTGTCCTCTACCTTTTCTTCAACATTTTTGATCTTGGGTATTTATTGGATGGGCTGGATCAATGGTCCATCATGGCTGTTTACATTATGCTTACTTTTCCGGTTTACATTTATCCTGTAGTTCTGGAAAGCCTTATGGAGGGACAGACTCCCGGAAAAAAACTGATGAAGATCCGCGTTGTGAAAATTGACGGCTATCAGGCCAGCTTTGGGGACTATCTGATCCGATGGATGTTCCGCCTGATCGATACAACTGCTGCCGGTGTCGTAGGTTTAATCTCAATGATTGTTTCTAAAAATAATCAGCGTCTGGGTGATATTGCTTCCGGTACCGCTGTGATTTCTCTTAAGAACAACATCAATATTTCTCACACGATCCTGGAAAATATTACTGAAGATTATATTCCATCGTTCCCTCAGGTCATTGCCCTAAGCGACAATGATATGAGGATTATTAAAGATAATTACACCAAAGCGCTGAAAGTAGACGACCGCCAGATCATCAGCAAACTTTCGGATAAAATCAAAGGGATTTTAAAACTGGAAATTGATTCGAAGAAGATGACGGAAAGACAGTTTATCAATGTGGTGATCAAGGATTATAATTACTATACGGGGAAGGAGAACTGATGAGAATGTCAATAGTCAATTTCGGTGCGCGAGTGAATGGTCAATAGTCAATTAATAATATTACAGAAAAATTAGTTCTTGAGTTTAATCGAGTTAAAAATTGACTGCGAAGCAAATTCACAATTCACAATTGACTTTCCCCCATTACTCATTACCTATTATTCATTACTTATCCCCAAAATCCCTGTCGGTGCAATTTTTGTATCTTTAAATATAAACCTTAACATTATGAAATTTGAGAACAATAAATCAGGAAATGGTGGCGTATTTATGCTGAATAACGAAACCAAAGAAGTAGGAAGATTGACGTATACTATTTTCCCTGAGGACAGTAAATTTATTATTTCATTCGTACTCGTACACCCTGAATTTGAAGGTCGTGGAATGGGAAAGTATCTGGTAGAAGAGGCGATAAAATTTGCAAGAGAAAACAACTGGAAGGTTTATCCTCACTGTTCTTATGCACGAGCCGTAATGACCAGGATGAGTGATGTAGATGATATTTTTTTAAAGAGCTAAAACATCTTTCACCAGAATCTCCTCAATATCATCCGGATAATCTACCTGTAAGTGATGATCTGAAGCAACCCATTCCATAATTTCCTGAAGTTTTAATGCTTTGGAATTCGGAATACCCATCAGATCCAGAGCACAGGCGTTGCATTCCTGCTCATATTGGTTATGAATCGGGATCACAAAGAGTTTTTTATCCATGAAAAGGGCTTCTGCGGGAGTTTCAAAACCTGCATTGCAAAGGATTCCGTCACAGCTTTCAAAATATTTCAGATACTGCATCTCGTCGATAGGGAAAACTTCTACGTTTTTCACCTTCACCTGTACTTTGCTGTGTTTTGAAAATACTTTCCATTGTACCGGAATCTGTTTCAGAACCTTGATGATATTTTCGTCTGCAAAACTTGGAAGATAAACGAGATAATAGCCTTTTTTCTCAGGATTAAGGTTGCGGATTTTATGTCTGATCACAGGTTTTTTGATCTGCGGATGATAATTCTCAAAGTGGAAACCTATTTTTCTTTCGCTCGGAACATAGTATTTCAGGATCAGTTCACCCAGAAAATCTTTATGTTTTGGCTTCGGTGTTTCAGCAAAACTCATGGAAGCCTGATGACTCAGTTCGATCATCGGCAGCTTTTTTAATTTCCCTGCCCATCCGGTAAGCGGTTCATAATCATTGATGATCAGATCATATTGTGAAAGCTCCAATTCCCTAATTGTTTTTGCCGCTTCAAGAAATTTATTCTCTGTAAACGTTTTGCGATAGGATAAACCGCCTGTTTTGTTGTAAAGAAGAGAAATGCCTCTGTATTGATAATTAATGTCAAAATCGGCCTTTAATTGCGACTGATGGCCACTGATCAACGTATCTACCGAAGCATATTTTTTGAGGATAGGAATAATTTCCTGTGCTCTGGCAACATGACCGTTCCCTGTTCCTTGAAATGCATACAAAACCTTCATTTAAGAAAAATTAGTTACTATTTTCAGAAGTTCGGAGCTGTCCATATCCTGGATTTCTTCTGCTTCGTCATCTTTAAGTGAATCTTTGTGATCGTCGTAATAAAAGATTTTCCATTCCTTATCGTGGTATTCAAGAGCCGAAAGGTTTTCGATCCAGTCTCCGGAATTCAGATAGGTACATGATCCTTTTTTATTGATAACTTCACGGATCTGAGGCTGATGGATATGTCCGCAGATTACATAATCATAGTGGTTGTCGATGGCCAGTTCGGAAGCAGTCAGTTCAAAATCTCCGATATACTTTACTGCTTTCTTTACATTGTTTTTGATCTTTTTGGAAAATGAATATTTTTCTCTGCCCATTTTCTCCAGAAACCAATTGACAACGTTATTGATGACAATCAGGAGATCATAGCCTTTTCCACCCAGCTTTGCAATCCATTTAGAATGCTGTACCGATGCATCGAAAACATCGCCGTGAAATATCCAGGTTTTCTTTTGATCGATATCAAGACAGATCTTATTGCATACCTTCAGTTTTCCCAGTTCGAAATCCGTAAACTTCCGGAACATCTCATCATGGTTACCCGTAATGTAGTAGACCTGTGTATTTTTATTGGTAGCAAATGAAAGGATCTTTTTAATCACTTTCAAATGAGGTTTAGGGAAGTAAGACTTTTTAAACTGCCAGATATCGATAATATCACCGTTCAAAACTAATGTTTTTGGCTGGATAGAATTGAGATACCGTAACAGCTCTTTAGCCTTACATCCATAAGTTCCCAAATGAACATCCGATATGACAACCAACTCAACGTTTCTTTTCATAGTTTTATACAAAGAAACTAATTGAAAGTTAACTGTATATGAATGCTATATTATTTTTTACAGTGAGTTCATCAACTCTTCTGTGATTTCCATATTGTGATACACGTTCTGCACATCGTCATCATCTTCGAAACGCTCCAGCATTTTCATATTCGCTTTGAACTGTTCTGCATTTACTTCTTTGATATTGTTTGGAATTCTCTGAAGTTCTGCGCTTTTTGCTTCAATTTTCAATTCATCCAGTTTATGTGACAATGAACCAAAGTCTTCAAAAGCTGTCGTAATCATTACTTCCTCTTCATCTTTTTCCACATCTTCTGCACCTCCGTCAATCATTTCCATTTCGAAATCATCCCAATCCATTTTGATCTGAGATAAATCAAGGTTGAAAATACCTTTTCTGTCGAAGATAAAAGCCAGTTCTCCATTTTTACCCAAGTTACCATCAAATTTATTGAAGATCGCTCTTACGTTGGCTACGGTTCTTGTTGGATTATTGGTTGTACATTCCACAAAGAATGCTACTCCACCTTGTCCGTATCCTTCATAGGTAATTTCTTCATAGTTTTCAGCATCAGCACCACCTGCTTTTTTGATGGCTCTTTCTACGTTGTCTTTAGGCATGTTTGCACCCTTAGCATTTTGGATACATCTTCTTAAAGCCGGGTTGGCTTCAGGATCTGTTCCTCCGGCTTTTACAGCCAATGCAATGTCTTTACCTATCTTAGAAAAAGTTTTGGCCATTTTATCCCATCTGGCCATTTTAGAAGCTTTTCTATATTCAAATGCTCTTCCCATTTTAATTTTTAAATTTTCAACAAAATTAACTAAAAGTCTACAAAAAAAAAATACCCCCAAAAAATTGGAGGTATTTATTATTTAGAAAAATTAATTATTTTTTCTTTTTAACTACTTTTTTAGCAGGAGCCTTCTTACCTCCTTTTTTTGCAACTTTTTTAGTAGCTTTTTTTGCTGGAGCAACAACATCAGATTTTTGATATTTGTTCCATTCACTGTCATCACCAATGTATCTAACAGTTACTTTTCTATCAGCTTGTCTTTCAGCATCAGATGCAGATTCTGCAATTTTAGCATTTTGCTCTCCAATACCAACTGATTTTAATGCGTTAACATCTACACCTCTCGCATCTAAAGCAGCAACTACAGAAGCAGCTCTTTCTTTAGATAATTTCAAGTTGTAAGCATCACTTCCTTTTTTGTCAGTTTCTCCAACTAATAGGAATCTACCTCCATCTTTCTTAATGATTTCAGAAGCAGTATCTAAAGCTCCTTTAGATTCAGGTCTGATTGTAGCTTTGTTGAAATCAAAGTATACACTCTTAAGATTCTTTTCAACATCAGTAGCTGTTACTTCTTTTGGTTTAGGACATCCGTTGTATTCTGGAAGACCTGGAACAGTAGGACAAGCGTCATCTTTATCTAAGATTCCGTCACCGTCTGTATCTGGCCAAGGACAACCGTTGTTTTCTGCAGGACCTGCAACTGTAGGACAAGCATCATCTTTGTCGATAACACCATCACCATCTGTATCTGGCCAAGGACAACCGTTGTTTTCAACTGGACCAGCTACTTCTGGACATTGATCGTCTTTATCTGGAACTCCGTCACCGTCAGTATCAGGACATCCCTGGAATTCTGGAAGACCTGGAGTATCTGGACAAAGATCGTCTTTATCTAGGATACCATCCTTATCTCTGTCTCTGTTACCGAATCTGAATAAGATCGATGCAGAAGCTTGCCAGAAGTTAGCAACTGTAGATTTATCCCCTGGAGTTGACACATAGTCACCTTGTACACCAAGACCGAAGTTCTTAGTTACCCAGAAGTTAACACCAGCACCTGTAGAAACTGCAAAGTGGTTAGCTTTACCGTTTTCGTTACCACCGTCTCCGTTAGGAACAGATTCACCTTTGTAATCGTTTCTTGGGAAAGTAAGTGCAGTGTAATCATGTCTCAGGTAGTTAGCACCAACTCTTAAATATGGATCGAACCAAGATTCTTCATTCCATAAAAGACCAGCTGCTTTAGCCTGGAAACCAAGACCTGTCATAAGGAAAAATTCTTTCCCCATGTTGAATCTCTTGTTATCTACATTACCTACAGAAGTCTGCCAGTCGATAACTAAACCTTTACCGATGTTTCTAGCAACTGTTAATTTAGATAATGGAGGTGTAATAGAGAAGTTGTTCAAATTGAACATCGTCTTCGTTAAATTATTAGCAGAGAACGTGTTACTGAATCCTGTCTGTGCTGCCTTGTGGTTTTCCGCATGAGCACCAACCCCGATTAACCACGGATTGTTGGTAGTCTGAGCGAACACAGTAGAGGCTACAGTAAGCGCCAATGCTGAAATTCCTAATTTTAGATTTTTCATAGAATTAAATGATTAAATAATTGATAATGCAAAATAAATATAATTTTTCTTTATATACAAAGTTTTTTGAATGATTTTTAACTTTTCTTTAATATTCTATCCAGGTTACGTTTATTTTCTCTATCTTTTATCGCTTCCCTTTTATCAAAGAGTTTTTTCCCTCTGGCAAGCGAAATCAAGACTTTTGCTTTCCCCTTATCTGTGATATATAATTTAAGAGGTATAATTGTGTTCCCTGCATCCTTTAACTTTTTCTCAAGCTTCTGCAATTCTTTTTTGTGCAACAGCAATTTCCGTTCCCTTTTTGTTTTGTGATTGTAAAAAGTTCCCAGTTTATACTCGTCAATCATCATATTAATAATGTATAACTCCCCATCAATAAACTGACAAAAGGATTCTGTGATAGATGCTTTGGATGAACGTAAAGATTTTATTTCTGTTCCCGTCAAAACCATCCCGGCTTCATACTCTTCAAGGATTTCATATTCAAAACGGGCTCTTCTGTTTAATATACTGACTGTTTTCTCGATCTTCATTTTAAAAATTCGTAGTTACCGTGATATATTTGTATAATATATTACGTGATTAATTCATTGGGTTGTCCCATTCTTCATTAAATCATTCCTTCGGGACTCTTCGTGTATTATTTCATTAATGAAATATAGAAAAAATACCTCATATTTAAAAACTTGACTATTACATTATTACGAAATACCCAAATTCTTTTCGTAATTTTGCGCCAAATTTACAAAACTATATGTTAACAGTATCTAACTTATCTTTACAATTCGGGAAAAGAATTCTTTTTGACGAGGTAAATATTATGTTTACCAAAGGAAACTGCTACGGGATTATCGGAGCAAACGGTGCGGGGAAATCTACATTCCTTAAAATATTAACAGGAAAGCAGGATCCAACTACGGGGCATGTATCTTTGGAGCCGGGAAAAAGAATGTCAGTTTTGGAGCAGGATCACTTTGCTTACGATCAATTTACTGTTCTTGAGGCTGTTTTAAGAGGTAATAAAAAATTATACGAAATAAAAGAAGAGATGGATTCTTTATATGCTAAAGAAGACTTCTCTGATGAAGATGGAATTAAAGCGGGTGAGCTTGGGGTAATCTATGATGAGATGGGCGGATGGACTGCAGAATCTGATGCACAGACGATGCTTTCAAACGTTGGGATAAAAGACGGTATGCACTGGCAGATGATGAGCGAGCTTGAAAATCAGGACAAAGTAAAAGTTCTTTTGGCACAGGCTCTTTTTGGAAATCCTGATGTACTGATTCTGGATGAACCTACGAATGACCTTGATATTGAAACTATCGCCTGGTTAGAAAATTTCCTTGCAGATTATGAAAACACAGTGATCGTGGTTTCTCACGACCGTCACTTCTTAGATACGGTTTGTACACACATCGGAGATTTAGATTACGCGAAACTTAACCTTTACACAGGTAACTATACTTTCTGGTATCAGGCTTCTCAGCTTGCAACAAGACAAAGAGCTCAGGCTAATAAAAAAGCAGAGGAAAAGAAGAAAGAACTTCAGGACTTCATCGCAAGATTCAGCTCCAACGTTGCAAAAGCTAAACAGGCCACAGCAAGAAAAAAAATGATCGATAAATTAAACATCGATGATATTAAACCATCTTCAAGAAGATACCCTGCTATTATTTTCGAAATGGAAAGAGAAGCCGGAGATCAAATCTTAGATGTAAAAGGTCTTGAAAAAACAAAAGATGGAGAATTGTTATTCTCAAACATCGACTTAAACCTTAAAAAAGGAGATAAAGTTGCTGTTCTTTCTAAAAGCTCTTTAGCCATCACAGAATTTTTCGAAATTCTTGCCGGAAATGTTCAGGCAGATCAGGGAACAGTTGCTTGGGGAGTGACTACAAACCAATCTCATATGCCATTGGATAATACAAAATTCTTCCAAGATGATATCAGCCTGGTAGATTGGTTGAGACAATTCACTAAAAACGACGAAGAGCGTCACGAGGAGTTCGTAAGAGGATTCTTAGGAAGAATGCTTTTCTCAGGTGATGAAGCTTTAAAATCTTGTAAAGTACTTTCAGGAGGTGAGAAAATGAGATGTATGTTCAGTAGAATGATGCTTCAGAAAGCCAACGTTCTTTTATTAGACGAACCTACCAACCACTTAGACCTTGAAAGTATCACAACATTGAACAACTCATTGTCTAACTTCAAAGGAAATCTTCTGTTAGCCTCTCATGACCACGAAATGCTTCAGACGGTCTGTAACAGAATCATCGAGTTGACTCCTACAGGAATCATTGACAGAGAAATGACTTACGATGAATATCTTGCTGACAAAAAAGTAAAAGAAATCAGAGAAAAAATGTATTCTTAATTTTTTAAGATTACGTTCAACTCCCCATAAAGAAAATTCCTCAAAGACAACTTTGAGGAATTTCTATTTAAATGAAGATTGAATTAATTATTTGGTAAGCTTCGTTTTAGGAAGAGCTATCGTTCCCGGGTCTTTCCATAAACCGTCTTTTTCTGCTCTCTTCTTAATAGCCTGAGCTCTTTTTTCACTGTCAGGGTGAGAGTTGAACATTTTTTGAAAACCGGTCTGAGTACTTCCTTCAGAAAGCAGAGCCAGTTTCTTGAATGCTGAATACGCTCCCACTACATTATAGCTATTCGCTTTCATAAAGTCATAAGAATATGTATCTGCTTCAGATTCCTGTTTTTTGCTGTGAGAAGCATCCAGGAATTCATTGGCCATTTTTCCTACCTGGCTTTCACTAAGTGCTGCTACCGTTCCTGATGCTGATGATGCCGCATCTAGTGCCGCTGCCTTTAAATAAGCAGATTTAATAGCATCTTTAGTGTCCTGGTTTTTCACATGCCCGATCTCGTGTCCGATTACTGCCAACAGTTCTTCATCCGTCATGATATCCATTAACGAAGAAAATACACGTACACTTCCGTCTGCACAAGCAAAAGCATTGATATCCTTCACTTTATAAACCTTGTAGTTCAGGGTAAGTCCGTCCTGAGATTTGTGTTTTCCGAAAAGTTTGTTAAGTCTTACAGTATAAGGATCTTTTGGACCCGCAACCTCGTTGTTTTTGTCCATCCAATCCACAGATTCCTTAGACAGTTTTACTGCGTCTTCATTGGTAAAAGTAAGCGCCTTTGCTCCTTTCGAAACAATACCTGCAGCTTTTCCAAGATTGATTTTCTGTGCTGATACAGCATTCATAGCCCCTAAGAATAAAAGGCAGAGAGTCATTTTTTTCATAATCATTTTTAATTTGGACCGCGAAGATAGATAATTTTTTTTAACATTCAGTAAGTCAAGTTCATCCTTAATCATTTCAAAATGCTGTTTTTTTTCCTTATTTTTGTGAAATGAGTCAGAAATGGATTTACAAGCCCGAACCCGATGAGGAAGTTGTGGACAGATTAAGTTCGTCACTTGGTTTTGGTACTTTTGAATCTAAACTCCTCGTTTTAAGGGGAATTGACAATTATCAAAAGGCCAGAGAATTCTTCAAACCTAACCTCAACGATATACACAGTCCATTCTTAATGGCAGATATGCAGAAAGCTGTAGAGCGCATTGCTACCGCCATTGAAAACGGAGAAAAAATACTGGTTTACGGAGATTATGATGTAGACGGAACCACTGCTGTTGCCGTCATGTACCTTTACCTCAGCAAAATTGTTGAGAAAAAATACTTAGATTATTATATCCCTGACAGGAATTCCGAAGGATACGGAATTTCTACTGAAGGTATTGATTTTGCCAAAGAAAACGGCTTTTCACTGATCATCGCTTTGGACTGCGGTATCAAAGCCATTGACATGATCAACTATGCTCAGGAAAAGGGAATAGATTTTATTATCTGCGACCATCACCTTCCGGGTGACGAGATTCCGAATGCTGCGGCAGTTCTGGATCCGAAGAGAACCGACTGCAGATATCCTTTTAAAGAACTTTCAGGATGTGGTGTAGGCTTTAAGCTGTGCCAGGGACTGAATACCATCTATAAAATTCCGGAGGCCGAGTTATTTGAGCTTACCGACCTTCTGGCTATTTCCATCGCTGCGGATATTGTTTCCATGACCGGCGAAAACAGGGTATTTGCGAAAATGGGACTTAAGGTTCTCAGAAAAACAAGAAACCTTGGATTAAGATTATTAATTCCGGAAGATAAACTGTCGCACTTTGAAATTTCAAATATTGTTTTTGAAATTGCTCCGAAGATCAATGCGGCGGGAAGAATTTCTCACGGAAAAGCAGCTGTAGAGCTTATGGTTTCCGACAACCTGAAACATGCGAATCAGATTGTGGGTGACATTATGAATTTGAATGATGAAAGACGTGAGCTCGATATGAATTCTACACTTTCGGCATTGAACCAGATCATCGAATCCCAGCAACAGAGCAAACATTCCACCATCGTTTACCATCCGGACTGGAACAAGGGCGTGATTGGTATTGTAGCCTCAAGGCTTATCGAAACTTATTACAAACCGACTTTGGTCTTCACAGATGGTAACAACGGAGAAATGGTGGCTTCAGCCAGATCTGTCTCTGATTTTGATGTTCATGAAGCGCTTGATATGTGTTCTGAATATTTCCTGAAATTCGGTGGTCACCATGCTGCTGCAGGACTTTCCATGGAAAAGGATAAGTTTGAAGCTTTCAAGATCAAATTTGAACAGATTGTTTCAGAAAAAATCCAGGAACATCAGCAGGAACCTTCTGTTACCATTGATTCCGAGATTAAGGTGGATGAGATCAACCGTGAGTTTATCAATTTCCACAGAAAACTGGCTCCTTTCGGGCCTCACAATATGAAACCGATCCTTACACTCACCAACCAGAAGCTTTCCGGCTATGTGAAGACAATGGGGAAAGACAACAATCACCTGAAGTTTTACATCAAACAGGAATCTACGGGAAGAAATATAGAGTGTGTAGGCTTCAAACTCGGACAGCATGCGGAAGATTTTAAAAACAAAAACTTCGACCTTGCTTTCACCTTAGAAGAAAACCACTGGAAAGGAAATGTAACTCATTATTTGAATATTAGAGATGTTAAATTCAGGGATTAGGAGCTGCTGCTATCTGCAACCTTTTACCTATCATCTTCGATCTACCAACTCATGAAAAAAATCGGCTTATTTTTCGGTTCTTTCAATCCGATACACATCGGACATTTAATTCTGGCTAATTACATTCTGGAGCATACCGATATGGATGAATTATGGTTTGTAGTAAGCCCGCAGAACCCTTTTAAAGATAAAAAATCACTTCTTAAAGATCACAACAGGCTGGATATGGTTCAGGTCGCCGTGAAAAGCTATCCTAAAATGAGAGCTTCCAATGTAGAGTTTTCACTTCCCAAACCGAGTTATACCATTGACACACTGACTTATCTTCATGAAAAATATCCGGATTATTCTTTCAGTCTGATCATGGGTGAAGATAATCTGAGCAGTCTTCATAAATGGAAAAACTCTGAATTGCTGATCAAAAATCATCATATCATTGTGTATCCACGGGTATTTGAAGGGGAAAAGAAAGATTCGGAATATTTGCAGCATGAGAACATTTCCATGATCAAGGCGCCCGTTATTGAACTTTCTGCTACAGAGATCAGGAATATGATCAAAGAAGGAAAAAATGTACGTCCTATGCTTCCACCGGAAGTCTTTGAATATTTGGACGGAAGCAGTTTTTATAAGTAATTTTACAAATCAGAAATTAGAGGCTAGAAATTAGAAGTTAGATGCTGTAAGACTGCAGTGAACTTTTAATTCATCACTTATACCCACAACATGGAATTTATCGAAAAAATTTTCTCAAAATATCCTCAGGAAAAAGTTATCAGATGGTTTAGACAAATCTGTCTGGCAGAAGCTGTTTCATGGTTTTTCCTATTCACAGCGATGATCTGGATACGCGTTGATCCGGAAGGTATTGTCCCGATTGTATACATCAGTACTATTGGCAGTATTCACGGATTATTTTTTACACTGTATCTCATCTTTCTCCCTGCGATAAGAAAAATATTTACCTGGGATGACGAAGACAGTGTCTTTGCTTTAATTTCAGCATTTTTTCCTTTTGCCACGATTTGGATAGACAAAAAATTAGCCCGCTTCGACAGAGAATAAAAATATGATATAAAAAAAGGACCATTTCGGTCCTTTTTTATTTAAGCTATTTATAACGATTAAAGATCTCTGAGTACATGCCCATTCGCTGTAAAAGTATGGTTTCCGTTCGTATCCGTATACGTTCCGTTTACAGTAAAATCTATATATGCTCCTACTGCTCCGAAATTGGTTATCTGAACCGCTACGTTTCCTGTAGAAGGAGTGAAAAATCCTCCCGAGAATTCAAAAGTATAATCTGTAGTAAAGCTACCCGGAGTTCCAAGCATATTATTTTGAATCATAAAGAAAGAATTCCCGGCAGGTGATGTAGAATTAATTCTTAATTGTTTGGCAGGCATATTGGGAGATGTTGGCGTAAGTCCTGACCATTGAGCATACATACTTCCCAAAACGTATTTCACATTCTGATTATCTATTTTATAACTGATAAATTCACTGACTGAATTACAAACCGAAAGATTATTAAAATTCATCACCGGTAAATTAGCTGTGAAAGGAATTTCTCCTGAAGTCTGCAAATTGGTATAATCATATCCTTCCAAAATAAACTGTGGATTCGCTGTACATGAGTATACATTAAATGAAAAGCTGCCTGTACTGCTTACCGGCACTGATGTATACTGAAAATAATTGGTACCCGCAGCCGGTCTTAAAAGCACATAGCCATCCGTAACATCCGTGTTGGCACAGGTTTTCAAATTCCCTTGTATCACATACTGATTCCCTGTCGAGGTTACTGTAATATCAGGTAATACCATGGTAGTTCCTGCTGTTACAGGTGCTACATTGGATGTATAAACCACCGTATTACATACATCATATACTTTAAGAACCAGAGTTTCATTCGCTGGAATAATTCCTGAAACGGTACCCAGATTATCTGTCATTCCGTAGGTTTCATAGGCCTGGCTGCTTCTTTTTAAACTCACCTTTGTATTCACCATTGGTAAGCCTGCAGGATTCTTCACCGTTACTTTCAGGATGGCCTGTGGAAACTGAGCATCACAATTCCACCAGGAGAAATGACTTACGGTTCCTACATACGTATTCCCAATCTTTGTTGCAGAGCCTTCTTCCTTCCACATTCCCGTATTTTCATCATATGACCACAACGGAATTATATTCGGAGACATTGAAGTTTGTGAAGCATCAATCGGAACCGTCATTTCTGCGGTATGTCCGTTTGCAATCTGTAATTTTTGTCCTGAGCTTCCTGTAAGCTGAACATGCACCATTCCAAAGGTTTCCATAATTCTTGCGTTTCCACCGGAGTTGGTTGCCAGCAGAGAACCGGGCATCAATTCAGTCAGATACTGATTGGAAGATGTTAAATTATACAATGCAACATTCACGCTTCCGCTGTATGCGTTTCCGCTTGCATCTTTGAAACTTCCGTCGAATTTCACTTTAGTTCCGTTAGGTAAGGAAACCGTAGAAGTTGCTCCCGAATTGATACTTGCAGTGGTGGTTGCGGGGATCATCATTATATTTACACGGTTGACCCCACTTGTAGGAACCATTACTCTTGAACCATCTACAAATCCGGATTTCGTCACTTTCACAAGGGCAAAGTTTTCCTTTACCTCTGCATTTTTAAAAATAAAAAAACCTTTGAAATTGGTTTGAGCCGTATTTGTTCCGATGGTTACGGTGGCTCCGCTGACAGGATTTCCGTCGGTATCAAGTACTATTCCCTGAAAGTTTCTTTGTACTGTGTTTCCAAAATTGAAATTAGATTCAGGGGTTGAGTTGTTGTCATCAATGTCTAAATAGGTTTCACTTTTACATGAAAATATTAACAATAATAACAACAACAGAGGGTAAAATTTTCTCATATGCTATTAATTTTTAGTTTATACTAAATTAATCATAAAATGGATACATCCATCTTTTATTCGATTTTTCATTTTAATTTTTTTAAGTCTCACGAATTTTCAATCTCTGAAGTGAAAAGTTTTTAGCCAAAAAGACTGAGAGCAGTAAAGAAGTGAGACATGGCTGCCTCACTTCCCCCATCATTATTTCAGATAGCCCTATTATGGAAATTTTATACCTGGTAGTATCTTTACAGGTAATTTTGGTCCCAGTTCTTTACAGGCAAATTTGTTTGAATATTTATAAACAGGTAAACTATTTACAGTAGAGGAAGGTACCGGCAGATTGGCAGTGCTGACTACCGAAATATCTACCGGCATGGTGTAGCATCCTGTAAAACCGTTCTGCACAAAGTTTTCATACGCAATATTTCCTCCGGCTGATACTATTTTCAATTTTGCATTGACTACCGTTCCTGCCATTTTAAAACTGACTTGTCCTGTGAGTACTTCTTTGTGAGGATTTCCCGGCGCAACAATAAATTTTGTACAACAAACAGGCGTTGCTGTAACAGTACCTGAGGATGATGCCTGAGGACCTTCTACAATAACCGTAAAACAGCCTATTGAGCAGGTCGTACCAGAAGATGGACATTTCACATTAACACAAATGGTATTTGTTCCTACATTCAGACTCGAAAAAGGGATTAATCTTCCTGAAGAATTCTGCCCGGTATTATGGGTATATGGATTTCCGCCTGAACTTACTGTACTCGGACTTCCATTGGTGAAAATAGTGATGATGGAAGACCAGATTCCTGTATTCAATGAATTGTATGGATGCGGTGATGCTTCAACCCTTAAGAATTTTGAAGAATTTGCAGGGTTATACGGAATTGTCAAAGTACCACCGGGATTAATTGACGGTCCCCCTGTATTAGGAAACTGTACGGAAGCAGTGGGCGAATCAAGACATATACAATTACTATTTGTTTTTGACTGAGGTTCATCAGTAATTTCAGGGTTCTTAGGGTAGTTATATTCTTTTTTCGAAAGAATACTGAAGACTATTCCTACATTAAGTCCAAGTGCATTGAATCTATTTTTAGTATCTACAGTTTCATATTTTCCGGCCATGATTTGATCAATGCTGTAAAAGCCTTCACTATTGGGAGCACCGTTGGGTTTAAAGATCGTTGTACTACTTTTTATATCAGGCCCGGCCAGATAACTTCCTTCTACAAAAAAACCAATTCTTCCGGGAAAATAAGACAGCCTCAGTTTTGGAATAACTCCTAAGCCATCCGTTTTCGAAACTATTCTTTTCGAAGTTTCAAAACTTCGGGTCTGTCCGTTGATACTTGAGGTCTGAACAGCTGTAAACTGACTTTCCTTTGAGCTGATATAGGCGGCATTCACAATAGGTGATATTGTAAATTTGTTAAAGGAAAAGTTAGACTGAAGCCCTACTTCTCCTATGAAACCATTCTGCCGGCTTCCATTACCTATTTCCGCTTTAAATGAAGATGGTGAAGACTGTCCTGCAATATTGTAAAAAGGTCCTTCAGGTTTGTATTCTTTTTTCATTCCGAAAAATCCGGCACCTCCGTTCAGCCCCAGTGAGGTATAATTTGCTGCCGAACCATTCCATGTAAAAACAGGAACGTACAGATTAATATTTCCATTAAATCCGTTTCCAACATGGCTCTCCTGTCCATACGTATTTCCGGGAAACAATCCACCTCCACCTACAGAAACCAGAAGATTTCCTCCGGGATTTTTCCCACCTTTCACAATAACCCCTTTGATGGGTTGTCCCGGTCTCTCTTCCTGTGCTCCAGCCGTCACAAAAAGTAAAACCCATAAGAAGACCGCCGTCTTTCTCATAAAAGTAAATTTGCTTTTCATAATATTTTGTTTTTAGAATTGTTTCTCAAAATTCATTTAAAACAAAACATAAAAAAATCCCTAATTATAGGGACGTTCCAAAAGCTGAATGCAGAATTTTTCAACGTTTTTATTCCTTTATATTTTTAAAATACCATGAGACCGCTTCGCCCAAAGAAGATACATGAAGTTTGTTGTAAATATGTTTGATATGGGTATTTACTGTTGAATAGCTTATCTCTAATTGGTCTGCAATCATTTTGTAGCTTAGTCCGCCTGACAATAATTTCAGGACTTCATGTTCTTTTTGGGTCAGAATTTTTTGCTGCGCTGTAGGCTGAAAATATTCCAAAACCCGTTTAGCAATCGCCGGGTTCATAAATGCTCCGCCCTCATAGATTTCTTCGATAGCCTGGAGAATTCTCATCGGTTTATCACTTTTTAAAATGTAGCCGCTTGCCCCACTGGAAATAGAACGGAACACCTTCTCGCTGTCGTCAAAAGCCGTTTGTACGAGAACATTAATATGTGGAAATTTAGATTTAATGATTTTCAAACCGGCAATTCCATCTACCACCGGCATATTGATATCCATCAGAACGATGTCCGGCTGATATGCTTCCATTTCTGCTTCTACATGTTCACAATTCAGCGCTTCTCCGATATATTTCATATTCTCTGAAAGTTCAATCAGAATTCTCATACTGTTCAGGCGTTCCTGACTGTCGTCGTAGGCAAATATTTTAATCATGGTGGGTACTGCTAGATGTATTCAAAGTTATCGTCTTACCGGGCTTTCATCAATCCCTAAATTTAGGGATTAGAATTTTGATGGTCGTTCCGTTTTGTGATTCCAATTCAAAAATACCATTCATCTCCAGGGTTCTTTTTTTCATATTTCCGATGCCATTTCCTTTTATCTTTAACTGATCAAAACCAATTCCGTCATCTTTAACCTCAAGAATATAACTGTCTTCATTTTTTTTAAGATTAATAAAAACCTCATCGGCATTGCTATATTTTACCATATTATTCAGAGCTTCTTTAGCAATGAGAATAATATTTTTCTTTATACTAAAATCCAGAATTTCGGCATCAATGGTTTCATCAATATCTATTTTATAATTAATAGTTGTATTCCCAAGAATTTCACTGGCAATATTTCTTATTCGGGTAGAGAGTGTCATCAGAGAATCATTATTGGGTTTAAGGCTCCAGACGATATCACTCATATTTTCGGAAAGCTTCCGGGATTGATCTTCAATATTTCTCAGGACTTTTTGGGCTTCTTCAATTCTTTGTTTCTCAATCAGTTTTCCGGCAACCATAGAATTGATCTGCAAGCTGCTTAAGGTGGAACCAATATCGTCATGCAAATCCGCTGTAATTTTATTTCTTTGGGATTCAAGGGCCATTTTCCCCTTAAATTCATTTTTCTGCTTGATGAATTCCCACCGACTTACCGCTAAAATCAGCACACCGGAAAATAAACTTCCCAGAATAATCCAAAACACAAAAGTCTGGTAAAAAACCTTGGCAACATTGAGCGTTATCAATTTTTGAGATAAAACTTTACCTGTAAATTTATCCGTGATCCCGAATTCTATTTCATATTTTCCGGGGGCTAAGCTGTTAAGGTTAAGCGGCGTTTTTTTTGAGAGTTTCTTCCAACTCTGATCAATATTTTTAATCCTGTACATCATATTTCTCTGCGAGCCATGTTCCAGATCTTTGATCAATGCTTTTATGGAAATGTTGTTTTCATCATGTTTGAGATGAAGTTCTTTCAAAAAATTAATTCCTTTTGGGGCGGCATATCTTTTATTATTAATCAAAATTTCATCGAAATAGATCTCAGGTTTATAGAATGAACTGAATTTTAAAGGAGGTCTGAAATAATTAAATCCTTTTACGCCTCCAAAATACAGCATTCCATCTGAAGTTTTAAGAAAACCACGGTTATTAAAATCCCAATACTGAATTCCGTCTTCTTTATCATAATTAGAGATCAGATGTGTTTCTGTATCGATACTTGACAAGCCTCTTTGATGGCTGCACCAGAGCTTCCCAAAGTCATCCAGCAGAATTCCATAAATATAGGTTCCGGCCAGATTGTTATTGCTGTCAAATATTTTTATGGATTTAAAGTCCTTATCCAAAAGATAAACTCCCTGATTGGTTCCTACCCAATACTGCTTTTTTTTTACATCTTCCTGTACATAAAAACTCTGTACTTTAGGAAGAATTTTTCCGATCGTTTTATACCTCTTCTCGCCTTCCATTTTTATCAACATCATGTCCCGATTCAGATAACTTACAGCAATTCTGTTATCACTCAAAATATTAATATAAAAAGGATTCTTGTCCGGAATACCGTTTATTTTTTCGAATTTCCCATTTGTTGTATTTAAAAGACAGAGGCCTGTGGAAAAAGAAAATACAGAAGGTAGATCTGGAAAATTAACCATGTGCTGGAGCCTACCCATTACGATATGATCAAAAGAATAACTGGTTTTAAATTTTAAATCTTTATTAAAAACTGCGATTTTAGATTGATTACCTCTCATTCCATTTTCAAACATCCAAACCTCTCCAGTGTATGGATTGCTGTAACTTTTCCCTCTCGAATTGTTATAATAGCTGTTTCTATCTGATGCAAATCTGATAACAGAAAAATTTTCACGGTCAAAAACAAAAGATGAATTGATGAGGATTTTCTTATCGGGCAGTTCTGCAAAATCTGAAACTCCCCGCTGTTTAAACGTCTGCATCAAAGGATCTGTTCCATCAGCAGTATTTTTAAGCATCGCCCCCCGAAAATCCATAACAATCTCCCCCTGGCCATCATCACAGATCCAAAGCCTTCCAATTTTATCGAACTGAAAATTGAAAACTCTTTCATAACCTGTTTGAAAAACAGTGTTGTTCCTTAGCTGTTTGTCAAAAATAAAAAGAGAACTGCCACTTTTAAAAACAACTTTATCATCGTTAACGGTAATTCCGCCAATTCTCTTAAGAGATTTCTGATGATGTTCTATATTCTGATAATGGTTTTTAAAAATTAATATCCCATGATCAGCCGTTCCAAGGTAAAGGGCATCATTTTTTTTATCATATGCCGCAGACTGAAGTGTCATGGAAGGATCTATGGGGAATTGGTGAAAAGGAAAAGATATTTTTTTAGAATCCAGATTGTAGGTGACGATTTCTTTTGTTCCCATAAAACACAGGTTGCGATTTTTATCCAAAAAAGGCATTCTGAAATAAAAGACATTCCCGTCGCTATCGTAAATATGCACTGACTTTAAGTGTTGTATTGGAATTTGAGCTTCGAGCGTGACCTTTTTGGTAGTGACATCAAAACTTACCAATTGATAGGTTTCATTAAAGATCCAGATCTTACCTTCTTCAAAACCAATGGGAATGGCAGTTTTATTTTTTGAATAGGGTTTATAAATATCGACTAAGGTAAACTCATCCAACTGATAATTGTAGATATACAAACCTCTTGTACTTCCGATGTACAAATGATTTCCATCTTCTGCAAAACCATAACCCTGTTGCAGCGCCGGACAGTTTTTGAAAAAGTAATTGAGATTATAAACTTTAACAGATGAGCCGTCATAGCGGTTGAGGGCATCATTGCACGTCAGCCATACAAAACCTTTACGGTCTTCAAACCAGAAATAATTAGAGCCCTGCGAGAGTCCTTCATCTTGTGTAATCTTTGTCACAGAATAGTTACCCATATTTTGTGAACTCATTTTTGCGAAGCAAAAGAATGCGATGACAACGCAAAATTTGAGTAGGAAATTCATGATTTGTAGTTTAAATAAAGTTAGTCTTTTTTTGATAATTTCAGAAATTTCTTCTTTGAATGTAACATTTAAGTTTGCTCAATTGTCTAATTAGTTAGAAAGTCAAAACAAGTTGAATTTTTAATTTAAAATTTTAGCACCTGATAAACAGACAGTTAAATATAATTTGAAAACATTTTAAGTACTTTGTATTGCATGATACTGTTTTTATTATATATCTTTGTAATGTTAAATAATCATCCATACAAGCTATTAAACAACTAAAACAAAATAATTATGAAAACTCATATTCTAATTGCCGCCTTATTCTTCAGCGGACTCGCAGCTGCCCAGCAAACAAAAGACACCCTGAAAGTAAAAAATATTGAAGCTGTGAATATCAAGAAACAGGTTTTCAAAAAACAAAGTGACCGTTTCGTTTATGATGTAGCTTCTTCCCCGATTGCAAAGGGAACCAATACATTCAATCTTTTGAAACAGACTCCAATGATTTCCAGCATCGACGGAAAATCTCTGAAGATCATGGGAAAATCTGATGTGGTCATTTACATCAACAATAAAAAATCCAATATGGATGCTGAAGCATTGATCGAAATGCTGAAAGGAACTCCATCTGAAGATATCCAGAAAATAGAAGTGATCACAACTCCCGGAAGTGAATATCAGGTAGAATCCAATGAAGGGGTCATCAATATTGTGATGAAAAAGAAGAAAAATGACGGCTACAACGGAACATTGAAAATGAATAATGAACAGGCGTACTACAACAACCCTTCTGCCGGAGCTTCGTTCAACTTCAGAAAAAATAAATGGTCTGTGAATTCAAACTTCAATACAGGAAGCTGGACCGACAGAGAAAGATATACTTTATCCAACGGAGATTCCACTTTCAGAAATGAGTCTTTCGGATTCAATTCTGATCCTAATAAAAATGTGGGCGGAAGCGTGAATATTGATTATGAGCTTAATAAAAATCACAGTTTAGGATTTACCTACAATATGAGATATAATAAGAGTTTCAACTCTATCCTTGATGTAACGAACTGGGAAAACGGAGCGCTTATCAACAGAACGGTAAACAATGAAAATGCACAGACAAGAAATCACTCTTTCAATTTAAATTACGAAATAAAAACAGATTCTATAGGAAGCAAACTTACCTCTAACGTTTCTTATTTATGGTTCAACAGGGATAAAATGAGTACCAATGAAAGTTTTCCTTTAAATACTGATCCTGACAATAAATACAGTGCATTACAGCAATCGGTTCCACAGATCATTAATAACTATGCCGCGAATATCGACTATCTGAAAAAAACACCTAAAGGCAGCACTTGGTTACTAGGAGTAAGCTACAACCATACGAATACGGATAATGATACGAGACAGGACAAGATTATTAACAACGCTATTATCAATGACACCAATCAGACCAATCATTTCATTTATAAAGAAAGAATCCTGGGAGCCTATATTACGTATGAAAGAAAACTAAGCGATAAATTTTCAGGGAAAATAGGAACCCGATATGAGCTCACAAGAAGCAGCGGTGAAATTCTTGGAAAAACAAGTTTTGACAGAAATTACAACAACCTGTTACCTTATCTTAACCTGAACTATGCCATCAATTCTGATCATAATCTAACGTACAGTTTCTCCAGCAGGATCAGAAGACCAAGGTTCTGGGAACTGAATCCTTCAAGAACTTATTTCACGCCTAATAATTATACGCAGAATAATCCATTCGTACTGGCTTCTAAGTTTTACAATCAGGAAATCAGTTATATGTACAAAAATGCATTTTTCGCCAATGTAAGTTTCAATTATGTAAAAGACGCTTCGAACCAAATACCGCTTCAGGGAAGTGTAACCGGTCCGGAAAATGATGAAAACGGAAATCCGGTAATGGTCACGAAGAAGTTTTTAAGATATATCCGAACCAACTATGGTGACAACAAACAGTTTGGACTGACCTTAGGGATGAACAAATCATGGTTCAAAGAAATCTGGACAACCAACTACTCTGTGAATTTAGGATACAATATTTATAAAGGATCGGTAACGGCAGATCCAACCTCGGTTCCTGTTGAGGGCCAGACAGAAGTTGTAGAACCTTACGTAATCAATTTCAAAAACTTCAACATGTCAGGGAATATCAACAACAACATTCGTCTTTCTTCGAACAAAGACTGGTTCCTGGGAGTGAATTACTATTACGGCAGTAAAGTGAAAATTGAAAGCGGAACACTGGGCGTAAGACAGAGCTTTGATGTGAGTCTAAAGAAAATCATGGGCAACTGGACATTTGTAGCAGAAGTATATGATGTCTTTAACCAAAATTACAACAGCATTCAGGGGATACAACCTAACGGAAGTTACAATAACGTGATCAATTTCGAATACCCAAGAATTCTCAACATCGGAGTGACCTACAATTTCGGAAACCAGAAACTGAAAAAGGCAAGAGAAATAAAATCTGCCAACGACGCTATCAAATCAAGGACTTAATCAGGCAGCCACCGAAAATAAAAACAACCACAAACCACACCCGTGCCACAACGGCACTTAAATAAGAATAATCATGAAAAAGATCATTATACTGGTAGCAGCTATATCAGGAAGCATAGCTTTTGCTCAGGAAAAGAAATCCGATACGGTAAAAGCAAAATCTATCGAAGGAATCACGCTTACAAAACAGGTTTTCAAAAAGCAAAGCGACCGTTTTGTGTATGATGTTGCCGCTTCACCGGTGGCCAAAGGAAATACCACTTTCGACCTGTTGAAACAAACTCCCCTACTTTCTTCAACAGACGATAAAACACTGAAGATTGCAGGAAAAAACAATGCTCTGATCTATATCAACGGAAGAAAAACCAATATGGATGCAGAATCTCTCGTACAGCTTCTGAAAAGTACACCGGCAGAAAACATTCAGAAAATTGAAGTCATTACCGTTCCTGGGAGTGAATATCAGGTAGAATCTTCAGATGGAATCATCAACATCGTGATGAAGAAAAAACTGAGTGACGGTCTGAACGGAAACATGAGGATGAGTAATATGCAGAATAAATTCAATGGCTCCAGCGCTTCACTTTCTCTGAATTACAGAAAGGATAAACTGGGAATCAGTGGAAATGTTTTTACGGGAGAAAATATCCAGGCTCAGTCTTATGTTTTAAGAAACGGAACCAGTTTAATTTCCAATGAATCTGTGGGTGACATTAATGATCCCAATAAAAATCTTGGGGGATATTTAAATTTCGATTATCAGCTAACGGATAACAGTAATTTAGCACTTACCTGGAATTCGTGGTACAATAAAAGTAATAATTCAACGGTAGATCTATTGAATACCTTAAGGAATTACAATACGGACGGAAGTTTAAAATCGACTGAACAAAATAAGTCTCAGAACAGAGAAGATGCACATTATTACAACAATTCCCTGAACTTAAACTATGAATTAAAAACAGATTCTCTGGGAAGTAAATTAAATGTGAATGCTGCTTATCTCAACTACAGAAGGTTTCAGTTTTCCGATAACAGGACTTTAGTTCCGGGAACTTTAAATGACTTCTCATTATTACGTCAAAAAATTACCCAGGACATTCCTCAGGTCATCAATAACTTTTCAGGGACGGTAGATTATATTCAAAAGTTTAAAAATGATTTTACTGTTTCTCTTGGCGGGAACTTTAATAAAACGAAAACAGATAACGATACCAAAAATTACAACTATTCCTACAATGGAAACGGAGATCTTATCACTACAAAACCCGATTTCAATCACTTTATTTATGATGAAAGTATTTATGGGGTGTATGTAACTCTTGAAAAAAAGTTTTCCGATAAACTTTCAGGAAAAGTAGGCGCAAGATATGAAATCACGAAGAGTTTAGGAACCTCTGACAATCCTCAGAATACGGAAGCACCTTATCAGGAAATAGAAAGGAATTACAATAACTTCCTGCCTTATTTAAGCTTCAATTATACCATCAATGACAAGAACAACATTTCATATGCCTTCTCAAGCAGAATGCGAAGACCAAGCTTCTGGGAGCTAAATCCGGTAAAGAACATCCTTACTCAGGATAATTATACTCAGAACAATCCATTTGTAAAATCATCCTCAACCTATAATCAGGAGTTAACGTATATGTTTAAAAGCTCATACTTTCTGATCTTGAACCACTCTTACTTCAAAGATATCATCACTCAGGTACCTTTGCAGAGAGAGATCGAAAGAGATCATGTAAAATACAGACAATTAGCTTATATCAGAACCAACTTCGGTGACAAGCAGGAAATGTCTGCCATGGTCGGAATGCAGAAAACGTTTTTCAAGCAGTATCTGACCACGAACTTTAATATCGGTGTTCAGCATAACATCAATAACGGAACATTGAATACAGATCCAACGACAGGACAGGTTTTTGACACCTATATCAATAAAACCAAATCGACGAGTATGGTGATTCAATCGAACAATACCATCCGTCTGGATAAAAAGAAAACCTGGTTTCTGGGTGTCAACTATTTCTACGTAGACAAGCAGCAGATCGAGCTGGGAATGTTGAAAAACCTGATGAGTTTAGATCTGAGCATCAAGAAAAACTGGAACGACTGGACTTTCTCTCTTAATGTAACAGACGTATTAAGAACCAATGTTGTGGAAATTGAAGATTATCAGTCATCAGGAAACTACAATTATGTAAAAAACGATCAGTTCAGACGTGGGATGACGTTCAGTATTGTGTACAACTTCGGAAATCAGAAAGTGAAAAAAGTAAGAGACATCGAAGGGGCATCAGATGCCATCAAGAGCAGAACAAGATAAAGAGACTATCTTTCTTCATATTAACTATTTTTGTGGTAACCCGTCGGTATGTCCGTCGGGTTTTTCTATCTTTATGATTATGGATAAACGTCTTTCAATTATTATCGGCTGTATTTTGCTGTGCTTTCTTTGGACCGGATGCAAAGAAACAAAAGTGACGTTTGGAAAAGACATCAGCTTTCAGAAAGAAGAAAACATTCATTACGGAAATGATTCCGGGCAGGTGATGGATCTTTATCTACCTCATCAGGAACCTTCAAAAAAGAAAGATGTTTTTATGATCATTCATGGCGGAGGCTGGCGGGGCGGAGATAAATCCCAACTGACCTTCTTTACCCTTTCGATGATGCAGAAATTTCCGGATCATATTTTCGTTAATCTCAATTACAGACTGGCCACCGCGACCAGTTCCGGGATTCCCAACCAAACGGATGATATTGAAAATGCGGTCCAATATGTAGAGAAAAAGCTAAAGTATAACCCGAAGTTCATTCTACTTGGAAACAGTGCCGGTGCTCATTTATCAATGCTGTATGCCTATCACTTTGATGCTAAAAAAAGAGTAAAAGCTGTGGTGAATATTGTCGGTCCTTCCGATCTGTCAGATCCGGGTTTTGAAAAATATGTGGATTATTCATTTGTCAAAAATTATCTGGTCAATCCCAAAGCAGTTGCTCCCGGAATGTCTGCGACCTCTTTTGCAAGCCCGATCAGCTGGGTGAATTCTGCTTCTGTTCCTACACTCTCCTATTATGGAAACAGAGATCAGGTTATTCCTTTATCTCAAAAGAGAAGACTGGATTCTGTTTTCACCCAAAATAAGGTAAGCCACGAAAGCTATGAGTTCAGCGGCGGCCATCTGGATTGGGACAAAGCGCCTCATGATCAGTTTTTGATTGATAAAATTGCGGTTTTCCTTAAACAAGCTGACACATTATAAAACTCCCGCACTTAGGAATTATATTTATATATTTACAGACCTTTTTTTCTCATTACAACGATTTAGGTTTACATTAAAAACATGAAGCAATCATTTTTAAATAGGTGGATATTTTACATCTTCTTTTTTTGTTTTTCAACATTATCCGCCCAAAAACTTATTATCATTAACAGCACCACTGAACCTTTTACTGTACAGAATGATAAAAAAGAAGTTGTCATAAATGAAGGAAACAAAAAGGAATTTTCAGGTATAACCAATAGATTATCAGTCACCGGCTCTCAAAATCTGAACAGATCCATACTTGTATTCCTCGAACCGACAGAAAAGCTCACCATTACCCTAAAACAGGGCAATACCATTTCTTATTCTGGAGACCAAGCAGATATCCATGAATACCTTAATGAAAAACTGAACGTGGAAACTTTCGGAAAAATGAAAGACTATCTAACCGCTTCTAACAAGAAGAATATCGAAGAATTAAAAAACGCTTCAGAAATATTTCTTTCGGGTGTTTTGAAGAAAGTAAAATTGTCTTCCGTGCTTGTTTCTCCTGACGACAAGAATTCTACCAAAAAATTAAAAAATCATATCAAATACAACTGGCTTTATACCGTGCTTACCACTGTAAATTCCAGGAAGGACAAAGCATTTACAGAACAAGCCATCAATTACTATTATAACAAATACATAGAATCAGATATTGCACAATACAGCTGTAACAGTGTTTATCAGTATAATGTCATCGAAATATTAGCGAAGAATAAGGAGTCGTTACAAGTTGAGCTCCCAACCTATCCTATTGTTGAGCATACAGATTCTGATCTTATCAATCAATATCTTCCCAAAAGCTGTCAAAGATTTTATTTTCAAAAAGAATACAATTATCTTGAGCACAACAATGATCCTGGTCAAGACTACTATAAAAAGGTTTTAACTGAAAAATTCAATGATTCATAAACTTATTTATGCAATTTTGAAACAGCTAATTTCCCATAAAAATGCCCTTAAAAGCATATTACTTTGTAAGGGCATTCTATATAATAACCGATGATTCATTTGAGATCATCTACTTTATCTTACTCAGATTTTACAACCTCCGTCCATTCCGAAACTCCATTGGCATTGAAAGCTTCGATCTGGAAATAGTAAGAATCAGCTCTGTCTGCTCCGGTGAAGAAATATTCGTTCTTTCCGTATACCATGATACTTCCGTATAATTTATCCGGAGATTTTCCCCAATAAATCACATATCCGTCTGCATCCTGATTCTGTTGCCACTTCATCCAGATGCTTCTTCTTTCACCGAATTTTTTAGGTTCTGATCTTAAAGGAACAAATCCTTCCACTTTCTTTGGTTTTTCTCCCGCTCCCTTCCCAAATACTCTGAACCCGCTTAATGCAAATTTTCCGGTAGGCATTTTCAGGTTTTCCATTTTCAGGAATCTGGCCTGTGCTGGTTTTTCAAGTTCTATATAATCGTGGGGAACATCTTTGGTGTTTTTGCTTTTATCCACAACTACATTCCATTTTTTACCATCATTGGAACCATAGATTTTATACTGATGCATTTTGCCCAGGGTTTTCCCCATAAACTCCGCATCCTGATCAGCATAATTGATCTGAATCGCATTGATGGTGGAAACCTCACCAAGATCAGTCTGAAACCATTCTCCAGAATTTCCCGTTTTTGCACTCCAATACGTTTTGATATCTTCATCTACCGCTAAGTTTGGCTGATACCCTCCTAAAGTAGAGGAAACCTGAACGGGTTTATTGTAATTTAAAAGCATCCATCCTGCAAAAAGTCCTTTTGAGAAATCTTTTCCCTGGGCAAACTGCGGAAGAAAGGTCGGGTAATCTCCATAAGCCGTATTCGTGTACATCACATCATCTTTATCAAATCCTGCAGGCCAGATCCCCAATCTTCTTTCAAAATTATTTTTAGTGGAAATGAAAATCGTTGAGATATGCCACCAGTTTTTGTAATTGTCTTCAAAAGTAGCGCCATGCCCCGCTCCTCTTGCGAAACCACCGGGTTTGTAGGAAAATGGATTGTGCTGCTGGTACTCGAAGCCTTCGAGTGGATTTTTGCTGACATAAACCCCATCGGAATATCCACTGAATTCGGTTGCAGGAGCACCGTACTGCATATAATATTTTCCGTTATGCTTCGTCATCCAGGCTCCTTCTACAAAGGGCTGAAGGAAAACATTATCATTATATTCTCCAAATCTTTCCCAACCGTGATCTTCCGGCTTCAGTCTGATAATGGGCTTTGTAAAACCTTCGGACTGCAGGGTTTTCACTTTCACTTCGGTTCCCAGTAACGGCCATTCATTGCTAGATCCCCAGTACAGATATAATTTGTTTTTATCCTCATCATAATGGAAAGCCGGATCCCATGCACCAACTTTTAAAGTATCCACCGCAATTTTCCAGTCATCTTTGGTAGGATTGGTACTTTTCCAGATCGGGAAATCCTGTTCCCAGGTAGAACCGTACACATAGAGCGTATCTTTCATTGCCCACACTGCCGGAGCATTCAGATCATGGATGTATTTATTGTCTCTCAGGAATTTTCTTTTGACAAATTTCCAGTCCAGCATATCATCACTGTACCAGTATCCTTCCTGATTGGTGGAGAAAAGGAATAGTTTATTTTTAAAATTAACAATCACAGGATCGGCTGTTGCGCGGTGTTTCCCCTGTTTTGAAAAAACCTCGAAAGGCGTATAGCCATAATCGATGTTAATAGGGTTACAGAACGTTTTCTGCTGGGCACTTACGAGCATCCCGAACAGAACAGCGAATGCTAAAAAATACTGCTGCATCTTCATAATTTTTGCTTAATGAACAAATTTAGGTAACTTTTTTGTCTTTTGTCTCAATTTGAATAAGTGAAACAGATCAAAAAAAAATTCCGGCCCTGTCATAGGGCCGGAAATATGTTCAAATAGAATTTTATTCAATTCTTATTTTTTCGGAAGGAAAACCTCAGCAAGCATACATCTTGCGCTTCCTCCACCATTCACTTCAATCGTATTCAGATCTGAGTAAATGATCTCACAGTATTTTTCAATAGCAGCTACCTGCTCAGAGGTCAAAGACTGGTAAGCGGTCTGGCTCATCACCAGAAACTTCTGTCCTTCTTTGTTCTGAACCTGAAGCATATTTCCAGCAAACTGCTGCATTTGCTCTTCTGAAATTTCAATGATTTCTTTTCCTGAGTTTTTGATGGTTTCAATTACCTTTTCTCTTTCCAGTTCATCATCGATACAGTCTAAACAGATCACGACAAACTGGTCAGCCACACACATCATAACGTTGGTGTGATAAATAGGAAGTCTTTCTGTTCCTACAGTTTGGTAAGAATGGAAAACAATCGGTGTAAAGCCATATTTCTTACAGAATTCTCTGAACAATTTTTCGTCAAGTCTTAAAGAAACCGAACCGTAAGCGATCTTATTATCATGATCGAAGATCATACTTCCTGTTCCTTCAAGAAAGTGCCCCTGAGTTTCCGGTAAAGACCAGTCATCAATTTCGGTCAATTCAAATCCCTGCTCTTTGATGGTTTCAAGAATATCTTCTCTTCTTTCCACTCTCCTGTTGGAAGCGAACATCGGGTATAAAACGACTTTACCGTCTTTATGGAAACTTACCCAATTGTTTGGGAAAATAGAATCCGGTGTATGAGGATCCAATGTATCTCTTATAGTGATGACATTCACTCCTTTGTTTCTCAGCTTTCCAACAAAAGTGTTGAATTCCTCCAAAGCTTTGGATTGAATATCAGAACCTTTCTGTTCTACCTGAAAATAATTATTTTTCGCCGTTTCAGCGTTGTAGCCGAATGCAATCGGCTCTATCATTAAAACTGTATCTGTTGTTTGCATTATTTTAGATTTAAAAATTAAAAGATTGAAAGATTAAAAGATTTGGTAATTACCCCATCAGCAAATCGTCTAATCTTCACATCAATCTACTCTCTTACCAGCGGCATTGTAGAACATCTCAACAATCCTCCCATTTTAGAGATTTCCCGGTAAGGAATTTCTTCCACGGTCATTCCCCACTCGTTTCTCAGGTGGTTGTTCATTCTGGTGAATGTTTTGTCTGATACCACAACGTCCGGAGAAATGGAGAATATATTCGGGAACATTTCAAACATTTCCTCATCATTGAGATGGAAACAGTTTTCTTCCCCGAAAATATCGATGATCAGGCGGTAATCACTTTCATCTACAAATCCGTTTTTATAAATAAGACATTTATCTTTTCCTACCGGATTGAAGGTACAGTCCAGATGCAGAATTCCTTCGAACGGAATTTTATCGTTTTTCTTTAATTCAAGATCGATGATTCTTTTCTTCGGAAAATATTCTTTTAAAATTTCAATAGCATATTCGTTCGTTCTCGCTGTTTTATAGTTTCTGTAATCTTCGCTGAAGCATGTTCCGATAAAAAGAAAATCGTCCCATACAATAACGTCCCCGCCTTCGATGTGTGCAGTTTCCGGAAGATTGATGATCTTTCTCCAGGCTACTTTTTCAAAAACTTTTTTATAGGCATCCTGCTCATCGGCTCTGTCTGCGATCACGTTTGAAATGATCATTTTATCGTCAATCACGAAAGCTACGTCTCTTGAAAAAACCTGGTTATAATCTTTGATAATGCTTGGGCGAAGTACTTCTACATCATATTTTTTAAGTACTGCTTCGAAAGCATTCATTTCGTTGATGATATCCACCTCCTTAGGATACATATTGTGTTCGATGGAGTAATATGATTTGGCGTCATAACTCTCCTCTAGTGTGGGAACAGCTCCCATTGAATTAGGCTGACCTAGAACTACTGATTTCAGCCTGCCCGTTTCGTTTTTAATGTTTAGTCTCATAAAGATTTATGCAATACTACAAATATAAGTAAAGGTCTGTATCTGGGAAACTTTTGAATTGCTTTATCCTTATAATTTTATCCAATATTCAGGTTACTCTAAGGATGGTTTTATTTACAGTTATTTTATCCGCATAAAACAATATATACAGAAAATACCACCACATCATACTCACATATAATTTTAGTGTACGCGCTTATAGCTCAAGTGTACGCACTTACTTAGTTGGACTGGTTTTACTTGCTGGTGACCACTACATTAGCCGTATTAATTTTAGATCTTATTATTATGAAGAAAAATCTTACCTTTTTATTAACTGTTTTATTAACAGTGGTATCAGTAACCAGTTTATTTGCACAGAATTCGTTTAGTGTTAAATACGTTGCACAGTCAGGCTTTAACGCTCCTCCACCTGAAGTAATAAAAGTAGAAGCGGACTATGATCGTCATAAACACATTATTTCTCCTCCTAACAGTTCTACGCAGACAACCCCTGTTCTCGAGAGCAAATATGTTATTAATGGAACAACTGTTACTTATCTTATCGCTCCGGCTCCCAGTCCGAATACAGCTCAGACATTTGAACTGTTTCATTTAAAGGTGATTTGGACTGCTTATCAAGATGGATTACCAATTTCCAGGACCTATACCTTCAATGTTGGACAGATAATAGGTGCCAATAGTGGTAATGAAATAGATGTAACAATACCACAAGCCAGAATACGCCTAAAAGCAATTCATTCAGGTACACATGTTCTTTATCAGATCACTCTCCAAACCTTTTAAGCAAGCCGGTCGGCATCCAAACAAAATAATAAACTCTGTTTTTACAAGCAGGGTTTGTTATTTTAATATTTCAAAAAACGCCTACTATTTATCTACAACCTTCTATTATCCATCTACATAAGAAATAAAAAAGTATAGATTCTATAAAATAAATTCCTATATTAGTGATATAATTCCGATGGAATTATCATTTTAAAAACTTAATTATTAACATCAAAAAATCAAAATCATGAACAAGAAAAATCCAGTGCTGAAAAACGCACAAAAATTAGGAAGAGAGCAACAGAAATCAATCGTAGGAGGCGGCATCAACAGACCAAGATACTGCTGTGAATGGGACGACAATGGAAAATGTACGATCTGGACTTGCGGAAACTGCGTTTGCCCTTAATCAAAAAACAATAAACCTGCTTATCACAAGCAGGTTTTCTTTTTATCTGGCCCTGTTCTCTTCTTCAGTCTTCTGGAGCTCCTTAGCCTGATACTTCGAACTTCCAAAGCTGTACCCCACAGAAACAATAAGACGACTGCTGTCCCACCAATGGTTTAAGCGGTTGTCCATGATCTGCTTATGCCTGAACTCCAGACTCTGATCGTACGAATCAAAAATGTTGTTATAGCTGATTTTTGTATTAAGCGTATTGTCAAACCATGATTTCTGCAGGGACAGATCCACCGTATATCTTGGTTTTATAATGTAGAGGCTATTTCCGGTTTTGGATTCATAATTGGCAAAGAGATTAACGGTATATCCCTTTGGCAAAGAAAAAACCTGATTGATCCTGAGTTCATAATTATATACTTTTAAGGCAAAAACCTCATCGAGATATGGCCTGAATTCATCATTATAGTATCCTGCGATCTGGCTGGTCATATTCCACCACTTCGTCAGTTTCAATGGAAAGCTGGTTTCAATGGAGGCAAATTTTCTGTACGGAAGATTCGTGCCCAAATATTCGAGAACATTGGTTTTTGGATTGTAGATCGGGTAACGTGTCATCGCATCTTTTTCTTTTCCTGCTGTAAAACTGGCAACCCAATTCTTATAACGGTACGTAAGTTTGATCTGGCTGGTGAAAGAAGGCTGCAGATAAGGATTCCCGATCCAGTAATTCAGCGGACTGAAATAAACCCGGAATGGATTGAGCTGTGAAAAAACAGGCCTTGTCATCTTTCTGCTGTAGGATAAAGACAGTTCATTGGATTTATTAAATGCGTAGGATGTACTGAAAGACGGCAGCCATTCCAGATAATTTCTCGATACGATGGAATCTCTGGTAACAGCATCTGAAATACTCTGTGTATTCTCAAACCGCAGTCCCGCATTTATCTGAAGTTTTCCGAATTTCTGCCTGTAAGATACATAACCGGCCCAAATTTTCTCTTTATATGAAAACATATTGCTACGTTCCGGATCAAAAACAAAACGGTTGTTTACGGACAGTGTATCATATCGGATATTATTATCCGTATCTGAACGGCTGTATTTCATTCCCGCTTCAAGATCTGCATTACCTATCTTTTGGGAAGCATCAATTTGTATCGACTGAATATTAATCTTATTCAGCAGATCAGATTTCCAGTAGGATAAAAGCTGGGAGGTCGGTTGATCTCTATTTATAAAATCATCATTCTGTTTATTTTTAACGGAAAGATAATTTCCTAAAAAGTTGAGTTTAAAACCTTTGTTCTGAAATGCATAATCAGCGGTGATTCCATAATTTTCCTGGGAATACGCTGTCGGATTTTCGCTTTGGGTATTAAAGATCAGCTGTGATTCATCCTTGTTAGTCGTATAAAGCGATCCAAAGCGGATCCGGTCACTCTGTCTGAAATTCCCTCTTAAGCTGATACCCATCCTGTTTTTATCATTCATCCTGAAATCTGCTCCGGTCTGGATAGCGTACACCGTTCCTTCATCTTCCTGATACGTATTGGTTCGCATCACATTGGTATTGGCAAGCTTTTGTAGCGCATTATAACGGTAGGTGGAAATTCCGTTATTGTAGCTGACCAGCAGACTGTAAGCTGTTTTTTCCGTGTTGTAGGAAAGATTTAAAGAGTTTTCCCTGTAGCTGAACTTATTTGCATAGGTATTTCCATTGTAATTTCCTTTCCAGCCGAGATTTCCGTTTCTTTTCAGTCTGATATCTATGATGCCTTTAAATTCCGCATCATATTTTGAAGACGGATTCGTATTCACTTCAAGAGATTCTACCATTTCAGGAGGCAACGAACGTAAATAGGACTGCAATTCCTGACTGCTCATGGCAATAGGTTTCCCATCAATAAATATCGCGGGTGTAATTCTTCCACCGATAAAAATCCCACCTTCCTGATCTATGGAAACACCGGGAGTTTTCCTTAAAACTTCAAGAAGATTGGCGGATGTTTTAAAGTCTTTATTTCCGGAAACGCTCATGACGATATTTCCATCACTGAGCTTGATATTTCTCGCTGCTGAACGGATTACTACTTCAGAAATATTTTCGGTGGCAGGTTTCAACTCAATCAGAGCCAGGTCTCCGGTCTTATCCAATTCTTTAGTCCGGTATTCGTTTTTCTGAATAACAATGTAAGAGCTATCAACCGTGGTGTTGAGCTGGAAAACCCCTAAAGAATCTGTGAAAACTTTTTGAATGATGCGCCGGTCTGATGTATTAAGTAGAGAAATTTCAGCCTGAAAAACCGGTGCTTTCGTCTCTGAATCCAAAACTTTTCCTTTGATTGTTTCCTGACCTTTTCCAAAACAGAAAATAAATAAGAGCGGCAGGAAAAGCCATAATCTGATATTCATAAATTTTAAATTTTATGAAACCAAAAGTAGTGGGATGAAGGAAAAATAAGGTTTTGAAGTTTAAATTCCGCAGTACGAAATTATAATTCTGAACTCTGGAACCTGCCCTCAGAAGGCATTTGAGACTGTTTGTACAAAAGTGGTGTTGTATTTTTAATTTTTTTGAATGTGGAAAAGAAGGTAGACTTGGAATTAAATCCAACCTCATAACCAATCTCTTCAATCTTCAGAAAGGAACCGTTTTCTATTTTGTCACAAGCTTCGCTGATCCTGTATTCATTGATGTAGGTTGAAAAGCTTTTACAAAGATTATCATTCAGCAGCTGGGAAAGTTGATGGGCAGACATATTCATTTTGGTGGCCAGATCACTTAATTTCAGATTTGGATTTTTGTATAATTCTTCAGAATTCATCAGTCGTTCAAGTTTTGAAACAAAACTATCTGCAAGCTCTTCTGAAATCTTTTTATTAGTATATTTTGGAACTTCCTTTACATACTCCTGATCACTCTTTTTACTGAATATAATTAAAAAATTAGCATACAGCACAAAGGAGAACAGCAGACTTCCACTAGCACAGTAGATCTGAAGCCAACCCGTAGAAATTAGCTGATAGGACAGGAAGATAATCACATTGCTGATCATCACCGGAAGGATAAACTTATTGGGGTTTTGAGTCGTCTGTTTTGAAAAAACATAATACTGGTACACCGATAACACTACAAATACTGACCAAATGGTATAAATAAAGGTTCCGAAATATCTATCCCAGGTCATCGGAAAGAATAAATACACCAATCCGACAGCTCCAAGGATCAACGTCAGAATACCAAAAGAAGTTCTGCACTGTTTTAAATCAAATTCTTCCCGTAAAAATGATGATCTGATATAATAATATAAAGCCGGTCCTGTAAAAAATAATGCTGCCATTCCAAAATGAGGAATAATTCTCGGCAAATCCGGATAAAAGTACATTCCAACTGAAATACCTACTCTGGTACTTAAAGTCAGTAAAATTAAGCCTAAAAAGAAATCCGGAAGATATTTGAATTTTTTGACAAACAGAAGATAGATCCCAAGCAGCAACCCATTAAAGGCTCCTACCGCACTAAAGAAAAATAACATCTGCTGTCCGAAAGTCATTGTATTTGTTTTTTATTTGCTGTAAAGATGATCAATAGCCGCTTTTATTAATCTGTATGGGTGATTTCAATAGGAACGGACTTTAGTCCGTTTTACCAATAAAACCTCATCATCCGGCTTTAGCCGAAACCTATTGACAGTTATTAACTTATGGAAGTAAATTTAATAAAATTATTGTGTTCGAATTGATTTAATCTGATAAAAGATTCACCTTTAAATTTTTGTACTTTAGACTATTCTTAAATCAATGAAAAAGTCTGATCAATCCCTTTACAATATTTGCATAGCTTCAATAAAACGGAAAACAATGAAACCCTATGATTTCAAATGGACTCAGTTTTATGATTCAGATTCCGAACCTAAATTATTATTTCAAAATTTCCCAATTGATTTTGCTGAAGAAGAACTTATTATTTGTTCTGTCATTATTGATTCCGACAATTATAGTATTCTAACTACAAGAAAACTAATAACAAACAATAAGGGAAATATAGAATCCGGAAGTTTGATCAATGCTAAAAACAAATGGTATGGAGAATTTAAAAGCAAAACGGATTCGTATACTTTAGGTGAAGTTGAATTATCTATAGGTAAAAGATTATTCTATTTTGTCGAAACTGGCAAAGCTTCAATGATTATGATTTATGGGGTAAGAACTTTAGTATTTATCAGTCAGGAAATTTAATTTCAAAACAACAATGTAAAATAAAAAATCCCAAAGCAAGCTTTGGGATTTTAATTATAATAGAAACAGTGATTATCTGTTTGTAATATCGATGTAATCTCTTTTCTGAGCACCTTGGTAAACCTGTCTTGGTCTTCCGATAGGATCTCCTTTGATTCTCATTTCTTTCCACTGAGAAATCCATCCCGGAAGTCTTCCTAATGCAAACATTACGGTGAACATTTCTGTAGGGATTCCTAGCGCTCTGTAGATGATACCTGAATAGAAATCCACGTTTGGATATAGTTTTCTTTCTACGAAGTACTCGTCTTCAAGAGCTACTCTTTCCAACTGCATTGCAATGTCAAGAGCTTTATCCTGGATTCCTAATGCGTTAAGGATATCATCAGCTGCTTTCTTAATGATTTTTGCTCTTGGGTCAAAGTTTTTGTATACTCTGTGTCCGAAGCCCATTAGACGGAAGCTGTCATTTTTATCTTTAGCTTTTGCTACCCATTTGTTAACGTCTCCACCATCTTTTTCGATCAGTTCAAGCATTTCTATTACAGCCTGGTTCGCTCCTCCGTGAAGAGGACCCCAAAGTGCAGAAACACCCGCAGAAATAGAAGCGAAAAGACCTGTGTGAGCAGAACCTACCATTCTTACTGTAGAAGTAGAACAGTTTTGCTCGTGGTCAGCATGAAGGATTAATAATTTATCAAGAGCATCTACAATGACAGGGTTTACTTCAAATTCCTCGTTTGGTAATCTGAAAGCCATTTTGTAGAAGTTTTCTACGTAGTTAAGGCTGTTGTCTCCGTGGTTAAGCGGAAGCCCCTGAGTTTTTCTGTACGTCCATGCACAAAGGTGAGAGAATTTAGCAATCATCAATTCTGCAGCGTGGTCCATTTCTTCTTTAGAGTTTACGTTAACAGCTTTAGGATTGAAAGCGGTCAAAGCGGAAGTTAAAGAAGATAAAACTCCCATAGGATGAGCAGAACGAGGGAAAGCATCGATGATTTTTTTCATCTCCTCTGCTATAAAATTATATTTTTTAATATTATTGTTAAAAGTACCGAATTGGTCCTGAGTAGGTAATTCACCATGTAATAAAAGATACATTACTTCTGTGAAGTTAGATTTTTCAGCAATTTGCTCGATTGGATAACCTCTGTAGAATAATTCTCCTTTATCTCCGTCTAAGTAAGTGATGTCGCTAAGAGTAGCTCCGGTATTTTTGTACCCTAAATCCAGAGTGATTAAACCTGTCTGGTCTCTTAATTTTGAAATATCAATTCCTCTGTCTCCGATAGTACTATCCACGATTGGATATTCATATGAATTACCGTCGTAATTCAATATTACTTTGTTGTCTGACATTTATTTTATTTTTTTTTCTAAATATACTACTTATTACAAAATACGGCAAACAAAAATTATCGCTTGCCGTTATTTATAAATTCAATTATCTTTTAATTTTGAATGCATCTAATCCAGGGAAATAAGCAGTATCACCCAATGCTTCTTCAATTCTTAACAGCTGGTTGTACTTCGCCATTCTGTCTGATCTTGAAGCAGATCCTGTTTTGATCTGTCCGCAGTTCATCGCTACTGCAAGGTCAGCAATGGTAGCATCTTCAGTTTCTCCCGATCTGTGAGACATTACTGAAGTGAACTTGTTGTTCTGAGCCATTTGTACAGCATCCATAGTTTCGGTAAGAGAACCGATCTGGTTTACTTTTACAAGGATAGAGTTAGCAATACCTTCTTTTACTCCTCTTGACAGTCTTTCAACGTTGGTTACGAATAAATCATCCCCTACAAGCTGTACTCTGTCACCGATTTTATCTGTAAGCATTTTCCAACCTTCCCAGTCGTTTTCCTGCATACCGTCTTCGATAGAGATGATAGGATATTTAGCAGCTAATTCAGCAAGGTAAGAAACCTGCTCGCTGCTAGAGAACTGAGCTGCATCCGGAGTCTGGAATTTTCTGTAATCGTAGATTCCGTCTTTGTAGAATTCTGAAGCTGCACAGTCCAGTGCCAGCATGATATCGTCACCAGGCTTATAACCCGCTTTTTCGATCGCCTGAAGCAATGTATCCAAAGCATCTTCAGTTCCTTTGAACGTAGGAGCAAAACCTCCTTCGTCACCTACCGCAGTAGAAAGACCTCTTGAATGAAGAATAGATTTCAGGTTGTGGAAGATTTCAGTTCCTTTTCTCAATGAATCAGAGAAAGATTCTGCTTTTACCGGCATGATCATGAATTCCTGGAATGCGATAGGCGCATCAGAGTGAGATCCACCGTTAATAACATTCATCATAGGAACAGGAAGGGTGTTGGCATTCACACCTCCTACATATTTATATAAAGGAATTCTCAATTCAGCAGCAGCCGCTTTTGCTACAGCCAGAGAAACTCCTAAAATTGCATTAGCACCCAGGTTTCCTTTGTTGGCAGTTCCATCAAGATCAATCATGATCTGATCGATAAAGTTCTGCTCAAAAACCGGTTGTCCAATTAAGTTTTCTGCAATGACTTCTTTTACATTTTCTACAGCTTTCAGGACGCCTTTACCCATATAATCTGAACCACCGTCACGTAATTCCACTGCTTCATGTTCACCCGTAGATGCTCCTGAAGGCACTGCAGCACGTCCCATGGCACCGCTTTCCGTAAATACATCTACTTCAATGGTAGGATTACCTCTGGAATCCAAAATTTGTCTCGCTTCTATAAAAGAAATTGCACTCATATTGTTTAGTTTTAAACCATCAGCAAATGCTTCAGGCTGTTTTTATTAATAATTATACTTGATCACAAATTTAATGAAAAAACTAACCTGATGAAAAAAACAGAGCTTTAATATTTGGTAATAAATCATAAATTCTCCAACCTTGTTGATTGGAGAATGGGTATGAAAAATTTGGAGCTAATTTCTTTTATATTATCTGTTTCTAAAATCTTCCGGGAAATTTTCCAGTTTCTCAAGATCAAGTTCTAAATGGGTATTCCCGTTATCCGTAATTGCTCCTATGGTAAACGCTCCATAAGCAGGAATTTTGTATTCTACTACTTTCTTCCCATTTCCTTCAAGATGGATGATGGATTTAGCAAAAGAATTATGCAGAAATAAGTAAACATCACTATTTAAATCCCCTTCTACGGAAGAGACCTTTATGATCAGATTCAGGACACCTGGAAGATTGGAATGGTCATAATCTGCGGTAAGCGATTTTCCATTGACCCTGCTCTTTCCTCCGAATCTTCCTTTCTGCGGATCATTGGAATGAGTAATCGGTGGTAGCCATGAGATTAATAATGCACTTTGATCCAGTGCACTGGTTCCAATCTCAGTGAAACTTTTGCTTTCCACGGCATCTTTCAGCTGAATAGATTCACTTACTTTATAATTATTCAGAGATGTAGTCAATTCTTTTTCCTTCCCTTTAATTTCCTTACTCAGTTCCTGGATCTCATTATTTTTCTGATTCATCGTTTCTTTGGTAATAATCTTTGACATCAGCAGGTCTATAAACCTCATACCGGCACACGCGGCAAGCAGACAATAAGCAGTCCAGATCATATAATCTGTGGCAACGGATTTTTCTTTTTCTTCCGTTTTTTTACCTCCATCAGGCTTCGTAGATACGGGTTGAGCTCCTGTGTTATTATTGGACGGCGTAGTTTGTATAGAATCATTTTTTACCAAACTGTAATTTGCGGCCTTAGGAACGGGTTTTCCTGATGGCTTGGTCTCTGTTGGAGGTACCTTTACCGGAATATGAATTTCCTGCAATAGTTTGCTGTCTGCAAATTTCAGAAACAAGGGTACAAGGACCGTCGCAGCCAATCCAAAAAGGATACAGACTCCTATAGGCCGTAATTTTATTATGGTGGTACTTTCAGCTTCTCTTTGTGCATTGGCATCTGAATAAAAATTGACAATTCCTCCAAAAATACCTGTTGCAGCCATAATGATTACGATATAATACAATGACATGGTGATTAGTTTTTATGGTTATTGGTATTAGTTTATATCTTATTGTAGACGAAATTCCATTTGTAGATGGGTAATATCATTACAGTCTTGACCATTCAGCCCATCTTTGAAAAAAGTAATCTCTTACTCTAACCGCTTTATTCGGGCAGCCTCCATAGCCATGAACGCCTACTACTGAACGAACCGGAGCATTTACATAAACAGGGCTTCCACTTTGCCCTCCTTCTGTGTCAATCATATATTCAAGCATGTAGTCGGTCACATTAGTTGGTGCTCCGGCATTAAACCATTGGGTTCCTCGGGGTTTATCTTTTGGATATCCTGAATTATTCAGAATGGTAGAAGTTTTCAATTCGGAATAGCCAAAATAACCGCCGACTCTGTTAAAAAGCGTATTGTCCGGAAGAATAATAGCGCCATGATCAAAATCAGAATTTTCATTCCGGATAAATTCTTCCATGGTTCTGAAATTGGTACTCACCTGTGATCCAAACGGTGCATCTCCTCCGTCACGACCGGGAATAACCTGAACTGAACGAACCCAGCCTCCGGCATTTTTTATAAAAACGCAGTGGCCACTCGTAATAATACATCTTTTGTTAATAAAAAAACCGGTACCGATGTATTGCCCTCCATTGCTTGCCGTAATAATCAAACTGCATATGTATCTGTACGGTACATTCTGAGGGTTGACCATTACCCTGTCATCGTTGCCACAAGTGCTTTCCGGCAGGAATGAGTCAATGTGCGGAATATTCACAATATCATCTGATAAAGCTTCAAGCCAGTCTGCATTACGTAATTTAAATCCCTGAACTTCTTCCAGAGTATTGGTATCAAGCCCCTCTACCTGAGAAAAGGGTGATGGTAGCGTTTTGTTTTCAAACTCTGCCAGTTCACCTGTATTTGATACTGAAAAAAAATGATTATCCATTGTAATTAGTTTTTATTTCAGTAAAGTTCAGCTTAAAAATTTCTCATGTCAATTACACAAAAGGGTGATTAAAGCGAAAATGGTCCTGTATAAAAGTCTAAATGGTAACTCTGAAAAGTATCTGAGTTCCGGGTACATTTTTTAAAATATGGTATTCTCCGTTTTGCTCCTGCATTCTTCGTTTCATATTTCTCAACCCGTTTCCTTCGGGATGCCCTTCAGGAATTCCGGATCCGTCATCTGAAATTTTCATGGAAAAGACATTATTCACCTGTGAGAAAGACAGTTTCAACGTATTCGCGAGACTGTGTTTATAGGCGTTATTAATGGCTTCTTTTAAGCATAAAAACATATTCCTCCTCAATTCTGTAGAAATTGGAGTTTCTGACAGGACGTCCACACTTTCCGACCATAATTTGATTTTTGTTTTTTTCAGGAAGCTATCCGCGTATTGAATGGCATAATCTATAAAGCTTCCCAGGGTATCATTTCCTGAATTCAGACTCCAAAGCATTTCCCTCATGGAAAGATTCATTTCCTCGGAAGTTTTCAGAAGTTCGTCAATGTCATTTTGCAGATCGTCATCTTCGGCCTTCTGTTTCAGGAATTCTGCCTGCAATTTCAGCGCTGAAATGCCGGCTCCCAGATCGTCATGCATATCGTGGGAAATACGTTCGCGTTCCTGTTCTATGGACTTTTGCTTTTCGAGCTCTTTCTGGAGGAGCTGGTTTTGGTATTCTGCTTCTTTGAGCTTTTGTTGCTGAATAAAAAAGACCTGTTTTTTATTATACAAAACAACAATTAAAACAATAAAGACGACAAAAGTTATGAGCAGAATAACTGCAATAATATAAGTCAGCCTTATTGTATCTGGCAACTGTTTCATATTTGTGTTTTTGTTTTGCTGCTGTATTCAAATTTTCTTAAAGCTATGTAGAAGAGAGTATACATCACTGTATTTACACCATACTGGATTGTTTTTAAAATAGTAAGGAAATCGGGATCATTATCCTTAAGAAAAAACATGGGTATAGATCGGAAAATAAAAAAAATGCTCCAAAACAATATCCCACAAGAAACCCAGAAATGCGGATCATCAATGATTCTCTTTTCATCAAAATTTTTAAGTCTCAGATAAAACCACACCAATGCCGTAATTATAAAATAAAAACAAACCAGTATTCCAATTTTGTTTTCATAGTTTTCACCATAAAATTTTGTACATAAGCCTATGTATAAACATATTGCTATCATAATACCTAACGATATTCTTTTCAATCTTTCTGAAAAAATCGTTGCGTAATAGCGATAAAAAAACAGAATTAAAAAAATACTGTAATAATTGAAGAGGTAGGCAAAATCAAACTCTCCTCTATATATTTTATAATGTCCGTAAAGCTCCAGCCCCAATGTGAGAAGAAGATAAACCACAAAATAGTTTTGGCTGGAAAGACCATTCTTCCCAGCTAAAACCATTGATCTCACAGTATCTATGAACAGTACTGTAATGTATAATATCTGAATAAACATTTTACGGATATAGTGAGCCCATATCGAAATAACCTTCTTTTTCTTTCTTATCATCAGGCATATACATACCGAGTATTGTAAGCCTCTTTTCATGTTTCAGATAAGCCTCCTTATAATCATCTTCGGCAAAATCATAACCCGTGTCTTTGAAATGCTGGACAATAACAGCGAACTCTATCACCTCACCAGGAATAAATTTTAATGAATCATAAAGCTGCCCCTTACTATTCGTTTCAGTAAATATGTCATGTATATCATCCCAAGTATAATATACATGATATGTAGGCACTACGGGATGACTGTATGCGGCCATGTCCGTGAATGCCTTTTCAGCTTTGTAATTTCCAACAAGATTTTCTAAAATACTGCCATCAATCATGTCATTCTCCAGCACAAAATCATGATCTAGATTAAAAATCACATAATGTTCATTAGCAGGATTGTCACTATTATCTATTGGAGTGGCAATAAAATACAGAAGTTTCCCTGCAGTGGTAGGAATACCTGTTTGACCTGTCAGGTTCATATAATCTAGTCTGTCAATAAAAACAAAATCAAATTTAATTCCCTTTCCAATAGATTTATATTTACTGTGAAGGGTTTTTAATATATCTATTTTTACAAAATAGCTATCTAAATAAGGTTTACTGGCTTCATCATTGCCAAAGCACTTCAAAACCCCTTTCCTTGCCTGATATTTGAACATGACACCCACATCATGATCCATATCTGTTTCAGCCATAGGAACAAAAATTCCTATCTTTTCAGACACTAAATTCTCAAGTTTGTTACCAACAGCCTCGGTTCCATACACCGGGTCTCTTAATTCTAATGTTTCCATAGTCACTTAGTTTTTAAAATGGTTAAATTTATTGATTGCCTCTACCTTATTGCTTACATGCAGCTTTCGGTAAATGTTTCCTACGTGTTTTTTTACGGTGTCAATGCTGATGAACTTCTGGTCGGCAATTTCTTTGTATAAAAGTCCCTGTGAAAGAAGTTCAAGAATTTCCTTTTCACGCTCTGTGAGATCATCAAACTCTTTAGTTTCGGGAAGTTTTTTTTCGAAGTGACTCAAAACTCTTCGGGCAATAGACAGACTCATAGGTGCACCACCATTATAAACATCCCGAATGGAAGAAAGTATTTTATCCATACTTTCACCTTTGATGAGATAACCCATCGCACCGGCTTTTAAAGAATTGAAAATCTTTTCATCATCTTCAAAACTGGTACACATGATGAACTGCGTTTCAGGCATTTCTTTTCTGAGCTTTTCGATGATTTCAATGCCTAGCATATCCTGCAGCTGGATATCCATCATCACCACATCCGGAGCAATATCGGGGAGATTTTTCAGGGCATCATTCCCGTCAAAGAACTGGGCGGCCACCTTCATGTCATCCTGGTAATTGATGACTTTCTTCAACGCATTGTTGTAGTTCTTTTCGTCTTCTACTATGGCGATGGAAATGCTCATTGTTTTTTTGTTTAAGACAAATTTCGTAAGAAAACAAGGCGGAATCAATTACACTTTTGTGTAATTTTAAGACTTGAGTTCAGGGTTATTGGTTTGTTTTTTGTTTCTACTAAATTTACTTAAATTTCTGTTACGATACGAAAACAATTCATTACCGATACATTAAAAAATAAATATCATGAGAAAAAGTCTTTTAATAGCCTCTTCGGCTGTGGCATTATTATTAACGAGCTGTAAAAAAAATGAAAGCGGGAACAAAAGCGTGATCAAAATGGACAGTTCTACTACTGTGGTCACAGATAACAACGGGAAAATAGATTCTGTAACCGAAAGTTCTTCCACCATGGAAGTGAATGGGCAGAAAACTGAAAAAACAGATTTTGTATACAAAGCCACAGACGGAACTCTGGTAAAGGTGGTTTTCAAAAATGATCCTAAGGAAAGTACGGTTGCCATTACCAGCAATAAAAAAACCTTTACCCTACATAAAACTGAAACAAAAAACGGGGAAACCATCTATGAGAAAGATGATATGACCGCAAGAGTAAAAGGTGATAGCTTACATCTGGAGCAAGGGAATAATATAATTGAACTCAAGAGAACGAAGATTTAACCCTATCCCTGGATAACAATCGGGTGCCGGATTTTATGATTCGGGGTACCCCAATAAAAAAGCCATCCGGATTTCGGATGGCTTTTCATTTATATCTGAATGAATATTATTCTTCAGTTTTCTCTTCTGCAGAGTCTGTTGCTTCAGCCTTAGGCTCTTCAACTTTCTCTTCTGCTTTTGGAGCTTCAGCCACTACAGCTTCAACTTTTTTTGCAGTTGCAGATCTTCTGCTTCTTCTTGTAGCTTTTTTCTCCTCAGCATTAGGATTGTAAAGTTCGTTGAAATCAACTAGCTCGATAAGAGCCATGTCAGCAGCATCACCTTGTCTGAATCCAGTCTTGATGATTCTTGTATATCCACCGTTTCTTTCTGCGATTTTAGGAGCTACTGATCTGAAAAGTTCAGTAACTGCTTCTTTACTTTGAAGATATGAAAAAACAATTCTTCTATTGTGTGTAGTATCTTCTTTTGCCTTTGTTAATAGAGGTTCAACATATACTCTTAAAGCTTTAGCTTTAGCTACAGTAGTGTTGATTCTTTTATGCTCAATTAGAGAACAAGCCATATTAGAAAGTAAAGCACTTCTATGAGAAGCTGTTCTTCCTAAGTGATTGAATTTTTTACCGTGTCTCATTATTAATTATTTATCAGCGTCTAACTTATATTTTGCAACGTCGAAACCGAAGTTAAGACCTTTTGAATGCACTAATTCTTCTAGTTCTGTCAAAGATTTTTTACCAAAATTTCTGAATTTCATCAAATCAGACTTACTGTAAGAAACAAGCTCTCCAAGAGTTTCTACTTCAGCTGCTTTCAGACAGTTTAGGGCTCTTACAGAAAGATCCATATCTGCTAATTTAGACTTAAGTAATTGTCTTGTGTGAAGTGTTTCTTCATCATATTGGATAGATGCTTTTACGGCTTCAGTTTCAAGCGTGATTCTCTCATCAGAGAATAGCATGAAGTGATAAATTAATATCTTAGAAGCTTCTGTTAAAGCATTTTGAGGACTGATAGATCCATCAGTTTCTATATCTAATACAAGTTTTTCGTAGTCTGTTTTTTGCTCTACACGATAATTTTCAATGCTGTATTGTACTTTCTTGATTGGTGTGAAAATAGAGTCAATAGCAATAGTTCCTACAGGAGCATTGTTTGACTTATTTTGTTCTGAAGGAACATACCCTCTACCTTTTTCAATATTGAAAGTGATTTCGAAAGTTACATCACTGTTTAGGTTGCAGATCAAAAGATCCGGGTTCAGCACCTCAAATCCGTTGATAGACTTACCTAAATCACCAGCAGTAATAACCGTCTGACCTGATACTTTAGCAATTACCTGCTCGTTGGCCTGGCCTTCTGCTGAAGCTTTTAATCTTACCTGCTTAAGGTTAAGAATAATTTCGGTAACATCTTCGATTACTCCTGGAATAGTTGAAAATTCGTGCTCTACACCTTCTATTTTGATAGATGAAATAGCATATCCTTCCAGAGAAGAAAGCAACACTCTTCTCAAAGCATTACCGATTGTAAGCCCGAAACCTGGTTCTAATGGTCTGAATTCGAATTGACCTTTAAATTCATCAGAGTTAAGTAAAATTACTTTATCGGGTTTTATGAATTGTAAAATTGCCATATTATTGGGTTGAGCAAAAATTTGATTAAAAAATTATTTAGAGTAAAGTTCGACGATAAGCTGTTCCTTGATGTCCTCCGGAATCTGGATTCTTTCAGGAGCAGAAACGAAAGTACCTTCTTTCTTCTCATCGTTGAATTGTAACCACTCATAATTAGCTTTAGAAGCTAATGAATCAGTAACAACCTCAAGAGATTTAGATTTCTCTCTTACAGCGATCACATCACCTGCTTTTACTAAATAAGAAGGAATGTTAAGGATCTCCCCATTCACAGTAATGTGTCTGTGAGAAGTTAACTGTCTAGCTGCAGATCTTGTTTTAGCAAAACCTAATCTGAATACTACGTTATCCAATCTTGATTCACAAAGCTGTAATAGAACTTCACCTGTTACACCTTTACTTCTGTGTGCTTTTTCAAATAAGTTAGCAAACTGCTTTTCTAAAATACCGTAAGTATATTTAGCTTTTTGCTTTTCAGCTAGCTGAATTGCATATTCTGATTTCTTAGCACCTCTTCTTTTGTTAGGACCGTGTTGTCCTGGCGGTTGGTTTTTTCTTCTTTCGAAGTTTTTGTCATCTCCGTAGATTGCAGCACCAAACTTTCTAGCAATCTTAGTTTTAGGTCCAATATATCTTGCCATAATGGGTAAATTCTAAAAATTAAACTCTTCTTCTTTTTGGTGGTCTACATCCATTGTGTGGCATAGGAGTAACGTCAATAATTTCGCTAACTTCAATACCTGAATTGTGAATTGTTCTGATAGCAGATTCTCTACCTGCACCTGGACCTTTCACATACACCTTTACTCTTCTTAATCCAGCTTCATGAGCTACGTTAGAGCAATTTTCAGCTGCCATTTGAGCAGCAAAAGGAGTGTTCTTTTTAGAACCTCTGAATCCCATTTTACCGGCAGAAGCCCAAGAGATAACTTCTCCGCTTTTATTTGTTAAAGAAATGATGATGTTATTGAAAGACGCTTGAATATGCGCTTCTCCAATAGCCTCAACTTTTACTTTTCTTTTTTTAACTACTTTACTTTGTTTTGCCATAATTCCTAACGATTATTTACTTGCTTTTTTCTTGTTAGCAACTGTTTTTCTCTTTCCTTTACGGGTTCTAGAGTTGTTTTTCGTTCTCTGGCCTCTTAAAGGTAGTCCTAGTCTGTGACGTATTCCTCGTTGGCATCCTATGTCCATCAATCTCTTGATGTTCAATTGCACTTCAGATCTTAATTCTCCTTCTACTTTTACGTTTTCAGAGATATATGTTCTGATTGCAGCCAATTCATCGTCATTCCATTCGTTGACTTTCTTGTCTTCGCTGATACCGGCAGCTTTAAGGATTTCAGAAGAAGTATTTCTTCCAACTCCGTAGATGTAAGTTAAACCGATAACACCTCTTTTGTTTTTTGGTAAATCAATACCTGCAATTCTCGCCATAATTTAATGTTAGCCTTGTCTTTGTTTAAATTTTGGGTTCTTCTTGTTGATTACGAATAGTACACCTTTTCTGCGTACAATCTTGCAATCAGCGCTTCTTTTTTTAATTGATGCTCTAACTTTCATTTGAAATATTTATTTTTTTTACTGCCAAATGGAATCATACGATTTCATTTTGATAGTATTTATTTTTCAACAAGAGCCAAATGGAACATACATTCCATTTGGCAGCTGTTTTTAATATCTAAATGTGATCCTCCCCTTCGATAAATCATAGGGAGACATTTCTAGTTTTACCTTGTCTCCAGGTAAAAGTTTAATATAATGCATTCTCATTTTACCGGAAATATGAGCGATAAGTATATGCCCATTCTCCAGCTCTACACGGAACTGAGCGTTCGAAAGTGCTTCCGTGATAACGCCGTCTTGTTCAATATGTTTTTGTTTTGCCATAAATTAATATCCAGTCGTTCTTGACAATTTAGACTGCATTAAGCCATCATAGTGATGGTTCAGCAGATATGTATTAATCTGTTGAACGGTATCTAAAATAACTCCAACCATAATCAATAGTGATGTTCCCCCGAAAAATAGGGCGAACGCATCTGTCTGAACAAAGCTTCCATGCACTATTGCTGGAAGGACTGCAAAGATAGACAAAAATATTGCACCTGGCAAGGTAATTTTAGATAAAATATCATCTAAATAATCAGCTGTCTCTTTACCGGGTCTTACTTTCGGTACTAAACCTCCATTTCTCTTCAAATCATCAGCCATTTGGTTCACCGGAATTGTAATTGCAGTATAGAAAAATGAGAATATAATAATTAATAGCGCAAACAATACATTGTACTGCCAGCTAAAAACATTCTTGAAACCTGCGAGAAAAGTATTGGACTCATCGAATTTAGTTAATAATCCTGGTACGAACATCAATGCCTGAGCAAAGATAATCGGCATTACACCAGCAGCATTTACTTTCAATGGAATCCACTGTCTTGCTCCCTGCATAAGATTTCTGTTTACACCTCCTCTTGCTTGAGCTCTGCTTACATACTGAATTGGAATTTTTCTGACAGCAACCGATAATACGACTGCTAAAAGAACTACCAGCATCCAGAATATTACTTCAATAAGGATCATAATAGATCCCATTCCTCCTTTTCCGTTCTGCACGGCCATTTCCTGAACGAATGCTTCCGGTAATCTTGACAGGATCCCCACCATAATAAGGATGGAAATACCGTTTCCGATACCTTTGTCGGTGATTTTCTCACCTAACCACATTGCGAATACTGAACCAGCAACCAAGATTACAATACTTGGTAACCAGAACATGATAGAATTTGGCTCTACATAGTATGCAGAAGAGAACTGAGCATATGGTAAAAACAATTGAGTAATAGAAGTTAAATAAGAAGGAGCCTGTACAAGACAAACACCAATCGTTAACCATCTAGTAATTTGATTCAATGTATTTCTACCTGACTCTCCATCCTTCTGAAGTTTCTGAAGATAAGGAATAGCCATTCCCATCAACTGAACAATAATAGAAGCAGAAATATAAGGCATGATACCCAACGCCATTACGGAAGCGTGGCTGAAAGCTCCCCCCGTAAACGACGAAAGCAAGCCAAGGAGACCTGCTCCTTGCTTGTTACCGCCTTGATTTTTATAATGCTCTAAGAGATCTCCCACCTCTGCAAGGTTAATTGCAGGAAGTGAGATATAAGATGCGAATCTATACACAAGGATAATACCTAACGTAAAGAGAATTTTATCTCTTAATTCCTTTAGGCTCCAAATATTCTTAAGGGTTTGTATAAATTCTTTCATTAGTAAGTATTATAAGGTAATTGCTTTTCCACCTGCTTTAGCAATAAGCTCTTCAGCAGATTTAGTGAACTTGTCAGCAGAGATTGAAACCGCAGATTTCAATTCTCCTCTACCCATAATTTTCACTAATTCGTTTTTAGAAACGATCCCGTTTTCTACTAAAACTTCTTTCGTGATCTCTCCAGTGATGGATTTGTTCTCGATTAAAGTTTGAATAGTGTCAAGGTTTACGCCTCTAAACTCTTTTCTGTTTACGTTTTTGAATCCGAATTTAGGTAATCTCCTTTGTAAAGGCATCTGTCCACCTTCGAAACCGATTTTCTGAGAATAACCAGCTCTAGCTTTCTGACCTTTGTGTCCTTTCGTAGCAGTACCTCCTTTTCCTGTACCTTGCCCTCTACCAATTCTTTTAGAGTTGTGAGTAGCACCTGCAGCAGGTCTTATGTTGTTTAAATTCATTTTAATTTTTGTTTTAAAATTATTTTTGAACTTCAAGTAAATGACTAACTGCAGCTATCATTCCTAAAATAGAAGGCGTAGCTTCGTGTTCTACAACTTGGTGAAGTTTCTTAAATCCTAATGCTTCAAGCGTTCTCTTTTGGGTTTTTGTTCTTCCAATAGCGCTTCTTACTTGCTTTACTTTGATTGTTGCCATTGTTCTAATATTAACCGTTAAACACTTTACTTAGAGAAACTCCTCTCATTCTAGCGATCTCTTCAGGTCTTCTGATATCCAATAACGCTTTGAAAGTAGCTTTCACTACGTTGTGAGGGTTAGAAGATCCTTTAGATTTTGAAAGGATATCGTGAATACCAGCAGACTCAAGTACTGCTCTTACCGCACCACCGGCGATAAGTCCTGTACCGTGAGAAGCAGGTCTTAAGAAGATATCTGCACCACCGTATCTTGCAGTAGTCTGGTGAGGAATAGTGTGGTTCATTACAGGAACTTTCACTAGGTTTTTCTTAGCATCTTCAACAGCTTTAGCAATTGCAGAAGCTACTTCTTTAGATTTTCCAAGACCGTGACCGATTACTCCGTCTTCGTTACCTACTACAACAATAGCAGAAAATCCGAAAGCTCTACCTCCTTTGGTTACTTTTGTTACTCTGTTAACAGCTACGAGACGATCTTTTAATTCTAATCCTCCCGGTTTTACTCTTTCTATATTATCTAGTCCTAACATATTTCCGAAATTTTTATGATTAGAATTTAAGTCCTCCTTCTCTCGCTCCATCAGCAAGAGCTTTCACTCTTCCGTGGTAAACGAAACCGTTTCTGTCAAATACAATACTTTCGATTCCTGCAGCGATAGCTTTAGCAGCGATAGCTTTACCAACAGCAGCAGAAACTTCAGTCTTAGTACCGTTAGCGTCTACACCTTTCTCTCTGGAAGAAGCGGAAACTAATGTTGTACCATTTTTATCATCGATTAACTGAGCGTAAATTTCCTTATTACTTTTATATACAGATAATCTTGGCAATTCAGAAGATCCAGAGATTTTTCCTCTTACTCTTCTTTTGATTCTTATTCTTTTTTCTAATTTACTTAATGCCATAATACTTATAATTTATTAAGCAGATTTACCAGCTTTACGTCTAACAATTTCTCCCAGGAATCTTACACCTTTTCCTTTGTAAGGCTCAGGCTTTCTGAAAGAACGGATCTTTGCAGCTACCATTCCTAGAAGTTGGTTGTCATGAGACGCTAAAGTAATAATTGGGTTTTTACCTTTTTCAGTCAATGTATCTACTTTTACTTCGCTTGGAAGTTCCAATACGATACCGTGAGAGAATCCTAAAGCTAACTCAAGTTTTTGACCTGTGTGTGAAGCTCTATATCCTACCCCTACTAGTTCTAGTTTCTTTTCGAAACCTTGTGCAACACCAATAATCATGTTGTTGATCAACGCTCTGTATAAACCGTGAAGCGCTTTGTGTTGTTTAGACTCAGACGGTCTGCTTACTGTAAGTTCGCCATCTTTTTGTTCTAAAGTAATTCCTGCTGTAAGCTCCTGAGAAAGTTCTCCTTTAGGACCTTTTACCGTTACAACACTGTTATTTTCAGTGACTGTAATTCCAGCTGGAATTGTTATAATTGCTTTACCAATTCTTGACATTTTCCTCTGATTAAAAATTAATAAACATAGCAGATTACTTCACCGCCTACTTTTTCTTCTCTAGCCTTCTTGTCAGTCATTACTCCTTTAGAAGTAGAGATAACAGCTATTCCCAAACCGTTCAGTACTCTTGGAAGTTCTGTAGAACCTTTGTACTGTCTTAAACCTGGTCTAGAAGCTCTCTGGATAGATTTAATAGCCGGCTTGTTAGTTTGCTTGTCATACTTTAAAGCGATTTTGATCGTACCTTGAACAGCGCTTTCTTCAAACTTAAAGTTTAAGATATAACCCTGATCAAATAAGATCTTAGTAATCTCCTTTTTGATTTTCGATGCAGGAATCTCCACCACTTTGTGGCCTGCGCTTTGTGCGTTCCTTACTCTTGTTAGGAAATCTGAAATTGGATCTGTTACCATTTTTCTATTTTAAATTATTGGTTAAAGACAATCAGTATTGAAGGGACTTGAAGATTAAAATATCAGACTTCAGAAAAACTTGGGTCTGATATTTTTATTCTTTAGTATCCAGACAACTTAATTGTCCCGATTAATTAGTAATTATTACCAACTAGCTTTTTTCACTCCCGGGATAAGACCGTTGTTGGCCATTTCACGGAACGTTACTCTAGAAAGACCGAAAGTTCTCATGTACCCTCTTGGTCTACCTGTTAGTTTACATCTGTTGTGTAATCTTACAGGAGAAGCATTTTTAGGTAATTTCTGAAGACCTTCATAGTCACCAGCTTCTTTTAAAGCTTTTCTTTTGTCAGCGTATTTAGCAACTAGTGCTTCTCTTTTGCGCTCACGCGCTTTCATTGATTCTTTAGCCATTTCTTAGTTCTTTTTAAATGGTAAACCGAAGTGAGTTAATAATGCTTTCGCTTCTTTATCTGTTTTCGCAGTTGTAACGAAAGTGATGTCCATCCCCTGGATTTTTTTCACTTTGTCAATTACGATCTCAGGAAAGATAATCTGCTCAGTAATACCTAAGTTGTAGTTACCTCTACCATCGAACCCGTCTGCTTTGATACCAGAAAAATCTCTGATACGTGGTAAAGCAGAAGCAGTAAGTCTGTCTAAGAATTCATACATTTTATGAGCTCTCAATGTTACTTTAGCACCTACAGGCATACCTTTTCTCAATTTGAAAGCCGCTTCGTCTTTCTTAGAGATGGTACCTACTGCTTTCTGGCCAGTAATCATCGTTAATTCTTCTACAGCGTAATCAATGATTTTCTTGTCCGCAGTGGCATCACCTAATCCTTGAGATAGGATGATTTTTTCTAATCTAGGTACCTGCATTACAGATTTGTACCCAAATTCTTCCATCATTGCAGGAACAATTTTCTCTTTGTATATATTTTTGGGTCTTGCTATAAATTCCATGTGTTAATTCAAATTATAAAGTTTCACCCGTTTTTTTATCGATTCTTACTTTCTTATCTCCGTCGATTTTATAACCAACTTTAACCGCTTTTCCGTCTTTACCAACTAGAGCGATGTTTGAGATATGAATTGAAGCTTCTTTTTCAGTGATTCCACCTTGAGGGTTAGAAGCTGAAGGCTTAACGTGTTTCTTAACGATGTTTAGACCGGCAACGATAACTCTAGGATCTTTTCCTTCTTTTTTGATCACTTCAATAACTTCACCAGTCTTACCTTTGATATCTTTCTTACCAGTAGTAATGATGACGTTATCTCCTCTTTTTATTTTTAACTTTGACATTTTCTTTTAAAAATTTTAAAAATTAAAGTACTTCAGGAGCTAATGAAATGATTTTCATATATTCTTTGTCTCTCAACTCACGAGCAACTGGTCCGAAAACACGCGTTCCTCTCATTTCTCCCGCTGCGTTTAGTAATACACAAGCATTGTCTTCGAATTTGATGTATGAACCATCTTTTCTTCTTACTGCTTTTTTAGTTCTTACTACTACAGCTTTAGATACCTGACCTTTTTTAGCATTTCCTGATGGCGTAGAATCCTTGATAGTAACAACGATTTTATCACCAACTGAAGCATATCTTCTTCTGGTTCCTCCCAGAACTCTGATAACTAGTACTTCTTTCGCACCTGTGTTATCAGCAACTTTTAATCTTGATTCTGTTTGTAACATTATTACTTAGCTTTTTCAATGATTCTTACTAATCTCCATCTCTTGCTCTTGCTCAAAGGTCTAGTTTCTTGGATAAGAACTGTATCTCCTTCTGTGCATTCGTTGTTCTCGTCGTGTGCAGTATATTTTTTCGTCTTTAATACGAATTTACCGTACATCGGGTGCTTCACTCTCGTAGTCTCACTTACAACAATGGTCTTTTCCATTTTATTGCTGGAAACTATTCCGATTCTTTCTTTTCTTAAGTTTCTTTCCATAATGTATGAAAATCTTATTGTTGTTTAGTGGTTAACTCAGTGTTTAGTCTAGCGATCGATCTTCTCAAATCTCTGATTTGAATCGGGTTTTCAATTGGACTGATCTTGTGAGCCAATTTCAGTTTTGAATATTGAGTTTTCAATTCAGCAAGTTTTGCTTGAATATCACCCGCGCTTAAATTTTTAATATCAGCTTGTTTCATTGTATCAAAGATTATAGAGGTTTAACAAAATCGTTAGCAACTACGAATTTAGTAATTACCGGTAATTTCTGTGCAGCAAGTCTTAAAGCTTCCTTAGCGATCTCGTAAGATACTCCTCCGATTTCGAACATGATTTTACCTGGTTTTACTACAGCTACCCAATATTCCACAGCACCTTTACCTTTACCCATCCTTACTTCGGCTGGTTTCTTAGTAATAGGCTTATCCGGGAAGATTTTGATCCATAGCTGACCTTCTCTCTTCATATATCTAGTCGCAGCGATACGAGCAGCTTCGATTTGTCTTGCAGTGATCCAAGCACCTTCTATAGCTTTGATTCCAAATGTTCCGTAAGCCAGTTGATTACCTCTTTGAGCAATCCCCTTCATCTTCATCTTGTGAACTCTACGGAATTTGGTTCTTTTTGGTTGTAACATAATTTCTAAATTTTAGATTTTAGATTTTAGATTTTAGATTTTTTATATTTTAAAAAAGTAACGGTAATTTAAAATTCAAAATTTCTAACCTAAAATTTTTAATTATTATTGTTATTATTGTTATTTTTTCTAGGTCTTCTGTTATCTCGGTCTCCACCTCTGTTTCCGCCTCCTGAAGGACCTCCTTTTTTCTGTTGTCCCACTAGTGGAGAAAGGTCTCTTTTACCGTAAACCTCTCCTTTCATGATCCAAACTTTCACTCCTAATCTACCGTAAGTAGTGTGAGCTTCAGCCCAGTGGTAATCGATATCAGCTCTGAAAGTAGACAAAGGAATTCTTCCGTCTTTGAAAGATTCGCTTCTTGCCATTTCAGCACCGTTCAATCTACCAGAGATCTGAACTTTGATACCTTCAGCACCCATTCTCATTGTACTTGCCATCGCCATTTTAACAGCTCTTCTGTAAGAAATTCTGTTTTCAATCTGCTTAGAGATGCTATCTGCTACTAGTACTGCGTCAAGTTCAGGTCTTTTGATTTCGAAAATGTTGATTTGAATATCCTTACCTGTAAGTTTCTTCAATTCTTCTTTCAATTTATCAACTTCCTGACCTCCTTTACCGATGATAAGTCCCGGTCTAGCAGTAGTAATAGTTACTGTAACTAATTTTAAAGTTCTTTCAATATAAATTTTTGAAATACCACCTTTAGATAATCTAGCTTCAAGGTATCTTCTGATTTTGTAGTCTTCAGCGATTCTGTCTCCATAATCTTTACCACCAAACCAGTTTGAATCCCATCCTCTGATGATACCTAATCTGTTACCAATTGGATTTGTCTTCTGTCCCATACCTTGATTAATTTTCTTTATTACCTAAGATTAATGTAATGTGGTTTGATCTTTTTCTGATTCTATACCCTCTACCTTGTGGAGCTGGTCTTAGTCTCTTCAATTGTCTTGCACTGTCTACAAAAATTTCTTTAACGATAAGATTAGCTTCTTCGATATCAGCACCTTCGTTTTTAGCTTGCCAGTTGGCCATTGCTGAAAGTAAAACTTTTTCTAATTTATTAGAAGCGTCTTTCTTTGAATATTTTAGGATGTATAAAGCTTTGTCTACTTCTACGCCTCTGATGATATCAGCTACTAATCTCATCTTTCTTGGAGAAGAAGGGCAATCGTTATGTAATGCTTTTACTACATCTTGATTTGTTAATTTACGTGCTAATGCACTTTCTCTTTTTCTTGATCCCATGATTATCTACTTCCTTTGTTTTTATTACCACCATGACCTCTGAAAGATCTTGTTGGAGAAAATTCGCCTAACTTGTGACCAACCATGTTTTCTGTAACATAAACAGGGATAAAAGATTTCCCGTTGTGTACAGCAATAGTTTGTCCTACGAAGTCTGGAGAGATCATAGACGCTCTAGACCAAGTTTTGATAACTGTCTTCTTACCAGACTCTATGTTTGTCTGAACCTTCTTATCTAAAGTATGATGAATGAATGGTCCTTTTTTAAGTGATCTTGCCATAATTATTTACGTTTAGATATGATATGACGGTTAGACGCTTTGTTTTTCTTTCTGGTTTTGTAACCTTTAGCAGGCATACCATTTCTAGATCTTGGGTGACCTCCTGAAGAACGACCTTCACCACCTCCCATTGGGTGATCTACAGGGTTCATTACTACCGGTCTAGTTCTAGGTCTTCTACCTAACCATCTGCTTCTACCAGCCTTACCTGAAACAGTTAACTGATGATCAGAGTTAGAAACAGATCCAATCATTGCATAACATTCAGTAAGGATCATTCTTGATTCTCCTGAAGGCAATTTGATGATTGCATATTTTCCGTCTCTTGAAGTAAGTTGAGCTGAAGAACCAGCACTTCTTGCTAAAATAGCACCTTGTCCAGGCTTCATTTCAACACAAGAAATAACAGTACCCAATGGAATATTTTTCAATTTCATTGCGTTACCGATATTCGGTTCTACGCTTTCTCCTGAAACTACCTTCTGATCTACTTTGATACCGTTTGGAGCGATGATGTATCTCTTCTCTCCGTCTGCGTACTCTAATAAAGCGATAAATGCAGTTCTGTTTGGATCATATTCTACAGTTTTTACCGTTGCTTCAACATCATGCTTGTTTCTTTTGAAGTCGATAATTCTGTATTTCTTTTTGTGTCCACCTCCGGTGTAACGCATGGTCATTTTACCAGTTTGGTTACGTCCACCTGACTTACTAATACCAACTGTTAGAGATTTCTCTGGTTTGTTGGTAGTAATTTCCTCAAAATTGTTAACAATTCTGAATCTCTGTCCTGGGGTGATAGGTTTTAATTTTCTAACAGACATTACTATTATTTATAATTAATAATTAATTTACAGCAAAAATATCGATAACCTCACCTTCAACAAGCTTGATTACCGCCTTTTTCAATTTGTTTGTCTTTCCTACTTGAAGACCTTTTTTAGTGTATTTCGAAGAAACCTTCGGAGCATAAATCATTGTATTAACGTCTGCTACTTTTACACCGTAAGCTGCTTCAACAGCTTTTTTAATCTGGATCTTATTAGCCTTAGGATCTACTAAGAAAGAATAAGAACCTCTTAAATCTGTAAGGTAATTAGCCTTTTCTGAGATAACTGGTTTAATAATAAGTGACATGATTTATTTCTTTAAATTTTCCTGGAATTTTTCAACTGCACCTTCTAAGAATACGATCTCACCTGCATTCATTAAGTCATATGAACTAATTTCGTTGAAGTTCATTACTTTAGTTTTAGGTAAGTTTCTTGAAGACAAATACACATTCTTGTTAGCTTCAGGAAGAACGAATAGAGATTTCTTATCGTTCAATGCCAATGCATTTAAGATAGAGATAAAATCTTTAGTTTTAGGAGCGCTTAAGCTCATATCTTCCATTACTCTGATGCTGTTGTCTCTCATTTTCTGAGATAAAACAGATTTTTTAGCTAATCTCTTAAGAGCTTTGTTCAATTTGAATCTGTAGTCTCTTGGTTTTGGTCCGAATACTCTACCTCCACCTCTGAAAGTTGGAGATTTGATATCACCATATCTAGCAGAACCAGATCCTTTTTGCTTCTTAAGTTTTTTAGTAGAAGCAGTAATTTCGCTTCTTTCTTTTGATTTATGAGTCCCTTGTCTCTGTGCTGCAAGGTACTGTTTAACTTCTAAGTAAACCGCGTGCTGATTTGGCTCAATTCCGAATACTGATTCGTCTAGAGTTACTTTTCTTCCGGTCTCTTTTCCTGATGTATTTAATACTACTAGTTCCATTTTCTGATAATTACATAAGAATTTTTAGCTCCCGGAACAGCACCTTTTACTACTAAAAGATTTTGTTCTTGATCCACTTTTAATACTTGAAGGTTTTGAACAGTCACCTGCTTACCTCCCATTCTACCCGCCATTCTCATTCCTTTGAATACTCTTGAAGGATCCGATCCAGCACCGATAGAACCTGGAGCTCTAAGTCTGTTGTGCTGACCATGAGTAGCTTGCATTACACCTCCAAAGCCATGTCTTTTAACAACACCTTGGAAACCTTTACCTTTTGAAGTTCCTGTTACGTCAACGAATTCACCTTCAGCGAATAAGTTCACTTTTACTTCTTCTCCTACTTTTACTTCGTCTACGAATTCTCTGTAGAATTCTACCAACTTAGCTTTTGGAGCAGAACCAGCCTTTTTGAAATGGCCAGCTAACGCTTTACCTACGTTCTTTTCACTCTTGTCATCGAAACCTAACTGAACTGACTTGTAGCCGTCCTTTTCTATGGTTCTGACCTGTAAAACCGAGCATGGACCCGCCTGAATAACTGTACAAGGAATGTTTTTTCCTTCTTCGTTAAACAAAGACGTCATACCGATTTTTTTACCAATAATACCTGACATTGTTTATGTTATAATAAAATTTATCTTTCTATTTCTACATTTTTAGGAAGTCTGAAGTAATTTCTACTTTTGATATAGGCATACTACGCCCCTAAAATGGAGTGTGCAAATTTATGAATATTTTTATAACTGACAAATATTTTGAGTAAAATATTTTGATTTTTAATCGATTAGATCATTTTGAAAAAATCCGGATGAAATTTTCAGAGAAATTATTTTGTCCTTAAAAAAGAAATGAAGCAGAAATTTATTTCACGATAACCGAAACCCCTATTTCTTCCAGGCCGGCTTTATCTTCATCGCAAATCCCATTATCCGTGATCAGATAATCTATTTTATCCAGAGGCGCGATCTTGCCGAAACCTTTTTTGTTCAGTTTAGAAGAGTCACCAAGAATGACCACCTTTTCCGAGCATTCTATCATAAGCTGATTCAAATGAGCTTCAGCGGCATTTGAAGTACTGATCCCGAATTCCATATCAATACCATCTACCCCAAGGAAGAGCTTATTACAGGAAAACTGTCTGAGGATCGTTTCTGAGATAGACCCTACAATAGAAGTAGAACTCTTCCTCACCTCCCCACCTAATTGTATAATATTAATATTAGGATTATTGCAAAGTTCCAGTGCCACCCTTAAAGAAGAAGTAAGAACCGTAAGCGGACCGAAATTCACCAGCATCCTCGCCAGATAATGCATCGTGGTTCCTGAAGCCAGAATGATACAGTCATTTTCCTGGATAAGCTGCAAAGCCGCTTTCGCAATATTCTGCTTCGCTTCTACATTGATGGTTTCCTTTTCATCTACGTTCCTTTCATAAGCATAACGCACATGCTTACTCGCACCTCCATGGTTTCGAAAAAGTAAACCCAGACTTTCGAGATAATTCAGATCCTTTCGAACCGTAACTGACGAAACATTAAGCTTCTCGCACAGATCCTGTACCAGAACATGCCCTTTTTCATCCAGTTCCTTTAATATATCATCGTGCCTTGGTATTAACTTTTCCATTCTGATTCTTTCATCAAAAATACCATTTTTTTCCGAGACCGATAAAATTTCATTTATTTTCTTTTTAGTTTCGTTTTTAATTTATACATTTGAAAACGAAACATAAACGAAACATTTATGAAACGAAACGAAGAACTTAGTAAACTGACCAGTGTGCAGGAATGGGACTTTATTGTCATAGGAGGTGGAGCCAGTGGTCTGGGCTCAGCATTAGATGCAGCCAGCAGAGGATTTAAAACCCTGCTCCTTGAGTCCCACGATTTTGCAAAAGCAACATCCAGCCGAAGCACCAAACTGGTGCACGGCGGTGTAAGATATCTTGCCCAGGGAGATGTAGGACTTGTAAAGGAAGCCCTGAAAGAAAGAGGACTGCTTGCCCAAAATGCAGCACATGTAGTCAAAAACCAGTCATTTATTATTCCCAACTATACATGGTGGGGAGGCATCTACTATAAGATAGGATTGTCTGTTTATGATTTCCTTGCCGGAAAACTCAGCCTTGGAAAAACAAAATACATCAGCAAAGCCAAAACCATTGAAAAGCTGCCGACAATTGAACAACACAACCTCGCAAGCGGTGTGGTGTATCAGGACGGACAGTTTGACGATGCAAGATTAGCGATCAATCTTTCCCAGACTCTTATAGAAAAAGGAGGAAGTGCCGTTAATTATATGAAAGTGACCGGCCTTCTGAAAAATGATTCCGGAAAAATAAATGGCGTAAAAGCAGAAGATCAGTTTTCAAACCAGCAGTATGAGCTTCGTACAAAAGCAGTGATCAATGCAACAGGCGTATTCACGAATGATATTCTGAATATGAATAATCCTAAGCACGGTAAATTTGTCGTTCCAAGCCAGGGCATCCATTTGGTATTGGATAAATCTTTTCTGAAAAGTGATGATGCCATCATGATCCCTAAAACATCAGACGGCAGAGTTCTTTTTGTGGTTCCATGGCACGACAGAGCATTGGTAGGAACAACGGACACCCTTCTGGAAAGCCCAAACTTTGAACCCCATGCTCTGGAATCTGAAATTAATTTCGTTCTGAATACAGCCAGACAATATTTAGCGAAGAAACCAACGAGAGAAGACGTAAAATCTATGTTCGCCGGATTGAGACCGCTTGCCGCACCCAAAGAAGGAGGTAAAAACACAAAAGAAGTTTCCCGAAGCCACAAAGTCATTACTTCAGATACAGGATTGGTTTCCATCATCGGTGGAAAATGGACCACGTACCGTAAAATGGCACAGGACACTGTAGATAAAGCGGTAGAAATTCTTCATTTAAACGGAGGACCTTCTCAAACAGAAAACATGTCTATTCACGGGAATATAAAAGCAGAACTTGTAGACCGTACCAGCCACCTTTATGTGTACGGATCTGATATCCCAGCTATAAAAGCATTGCAAAACAGCGACCCGCAATATTCCAAAAAGATACATCCCGATCATGCTTTCACTATTGCGGAAGCAGTTTGGGCCATAAGACATGAAATGGCAGAAACCATCGAAGACATTCTCGCCAGAAGAGTCCGACTTTTATTTTTAGACGCAAGAGCTGCTATCGATAGTGCCCACACGATTGCACAGCTTATTGCCAAAGAAAAAGGATATTCTCAGGAATGGGCAAATGATCAGGAAAAAGAATTTATTGAATTAGCACAAGGATATTTATTAACGCCTTACTCTCCCAAAACTATTACTCATAACTAAAAATTTGCAGTATGAAGGAAAAACTGATTCTCGCTCTGGACCAGGGGACGACATCCTCCAGAGCCATTTTATTCAACCACAGCGGAGCTATAGAATACATCTCCCAGAAAAATTTTGAACAGATCTTCCCTACTCCGGGATGGGTAGAGCATGATCCCAACGAAATCTGGTCTTCCCAGATATCCGTTGCCGCAGAAATTATCGCTAAAGCAGGCATTTCCGGATTGGAAGTCGCTGCCATAGGAATCACCAATCAGCGTGAAACAACCATTGTCTGGGATAAAGAAACCGGCGAACCTATTTACAACGCGATTGTCTGGCAGGACAGAAGGACTTCCAAATATTGCGATGAATTAAAAGAACAGGGGCACGCCGAAACCATCAAAGAAAAAACAGGATTAGTTCTGGATGCTTATTTTTCTGCAACCAAATTAAAATGGATCCTGGATAACGTAGAAGGGGCAAGAGAAAAAGCGGCAGAAGGAAAATTATGTTTCGGAACCGTTGACACATGGTTGGTCTGGAAACTTACCCGCGGAAAAATGTTCATCACTGATGTCTCCAATGCAAGCAGAACCATGCTTCTGAACATTCACACCTTAGAATGGGATCAGGAACTGTTGGATTTATTCGACATTCCGAGATCTGTTCTTCCTGAAGTAAAACAGAGCAGTGAAATTTACGGAGAAACGGCAACCACTCTATTTTCCACTAAAATTCCTATTGCAGGAATTGCAGGAGACCAGCAGGCTGCATTATTCGGACAGATGTGCATCACGCCAGGAATGGTAAAAAACACTTACGGAACAGGATGTTTCCTGCTCATGAACACAGGAAAAGAAGCGGTTTCTTCTAAAAACAATCTTCTTACAACTGTAGCATGGAAAATTAACGGAGAAGTAAATTATGCACTGGAAGGAAGTGTATTCGTAGGTGGAGCAGCCATACAGTGGCTGCGAGACGGACTGAAACTAATCCGTACCTCTGAAGAAGTGAATGATCTGGCAGCAAGTGTTGAAGATAACGGAGGCGTTTATTTTGTACCCGCACTTACAGGATTGGGAGCTCCTTATTGGGACCAATATGCCAGAGGAACGATTGTAGGCGTAACCCGTGGAACAACCAACGGACACATCGCAAGAGCGACTTTGGAAGGAATTGCATTCCAGGTGTATGATATTGTAAAATCTATGGAAGCGGATTCGGGAAGACCAAGTCTTGAGCTTAGAGTAGACGGCGGCGCTTCTGCAAGTGACCTTCTGATGCAGATCCAGTCTGATCTTTTCGGTTTCAAAATTACAAGACCGAAAACCCTTGAAACAACAGCCTTAGGGGCAGCGTATCTTGCAGGATTGGCAGTAGGATACTGGAAAGACATCAACGAAATTCAATCCCAATGGATTGTAGACGAAGATTTCCTTCCGAAAGTGGATAAGGAAAAAGCAGATAATATGATCCATTTCTGGAATAAAGCTGTGAAGCGTTCCCAAAGCTGGATAGAAGATTAAATCCTAAACTTAAAAAAACTACTCATGAACCCATTTACCGCAGAACTCATAGGCACCATGCTTATGATATTATTAGGCAACGGCGTTGTAGCGAATGTTGTCTTAAAGGATACCAAAGGAAATAATTCAGGATGGATCGTCATTACAACGGCATGGGCATTGGCCGTTTTTGTAGGCGTTACAGTAGCAGGACCGGTAAGTGGTGCTCACCTGAATCCAGCCGTGTCAATCGGGCTGGCTGTTGCAGGAAAATTCTCATGGGATCTGGTTCCCACGTATATTGCTGCGCAGTTTCTCGGTGCAATGCTTGGAGCCTTCCTTGTATGGCTTTTTAATAAAGACCATTTCTCCATTACCGAAGACGGAGGTGCTAAACTGGCCTGTTTCAGTACCGGTCCCGCGATCAGGAATACGTTCTCCAATCTCATCAGTGAGATCATCGGAACGTTTGTCCTGGTATTCGTCATCTTTCATTTTTCGGATCCCAGCATTGCTCTGAATGCAGATCCAACGGCTAAAGTAGGACTTGGCTCCGTGGGAGCACTTCCTGTTACCTTACTGGTTTGGGCTATCGGTTTATCTTTAGGTGGAACCACCGGTTATGCCATTAATCCCGCCAGAGATTTAGGCCCGAGAATCATGCACGCCATACTTCCCGTAAAAGGCAGCAGTGATTGGGGATACGCCTGGATTCCTGTTGCAGGCCCTATTCTGGGCTGTATTATCGCAGCAGTTCTATATGGAATCTTAAAATAAATACATCCATGAAAGTTTTAAAAATAGTATGCCTGATTATTTTGGGCACAGGAAAACTATGGTCTCAGGAGAACACTGAACCTAAGGAAAACAACAGACTCGATTTCACGGCGAATATTCAGAATAACCACTTATGGAGAGGTCTGATCATTACAGATAAACCAGTCGTCATGGGAAATCTGTCGTATGCCTTCGATGCGGAAAAGAAATGGAAAGCCGGAATCTGGGGTGCCTCTTCCCTGACGGATGACAAAGACGGAACACATTATAAAGAGATCAATTATTACATCCAGTATTCAGACGGAAGGCTTTATATCGGGCTTTGGGATCTTTTTAATTCCAGAAACATCAATACTGCGGTTGCCTCAGAAGACATATTCCATTATTCTAGAACAAGAACGGCTCATATCATTGATCTTAGGACCAATTATACTTTCGGACCTTCTTTCCCAATGAATATTGAAGCTGACATCATGCTGTACGGAGGAGCCAATGCAGGAGAAGTGGTTTTGGAATCTGACGGAAGCTATAAAAAGAATAAGTATTCGACCTACGTTCAGGTAAGCTATCCCGTCATTGCAGGACAGAAAGTCAATCTGGATGCTTTCATCGGTGCAGGATTTGCGCTGAACGACAGGAATTTCCTGTATGGAAACGGCAAAAACAGTTTTGACATTGTTAACGTTGGGGTAAAAGCCAGCAAGACCGTCAAAATCACGGAACATTACAGTCTTCCGGTTGCGATGATGGCCATGTGGAATCCATCAAATAAGTATGCAAGAATTCAGCTGGCAGCCACTGTTTTTTAATCTGAATTTTAAATCAATTTATACAATGATCACCCCTAATTGGAGTGATCATTGTACTTTTTGTGCTGATCTTCGATATGTTTAATTTCAAATAGATGCCTGATGTAGGCTGGTTTTTAAAACATTAAGATCAATAAAGGAGATAAGAAAAATTAAGGAAAGATATAATGATTTTTTTTAGCAGTACATCTTAAAGCGAAGCTCGCCGTAATATTTTTAAAAACTTAATGAAGCTTAATGGTTCAATTTATTAAACAAAAAATTTAATTCATTTAAACACTTAAGAACACTTTAGTTTAATTTAAAAGTTTTATGATGCTGAAAACAGTAAGATCACATAAGTAAGAAAATCGAAGATTTTCATAAAACTTAAATGTACTTTATATCCGTAATGTATGTAACTTTAAAATAACTAAAGTGTTTAAAAAGCTTTTGTGGCTTTTGTGGTTAAAAAAAAACGCTACAATAACCTCAAACAGCCAATCACCGGGTTTTTACGGTTTCATTTTTGCTTAAATATTTTTACTTTTGAAAAAAAAAAATATGAAAAAGATTTTCAGCTTAGTGATCTTATGCATCAGCATTTTATCTTTTGCACAGACAAAAGCACCATTTGTCGGTCACAGAAGTTTTAATATCATTGAAGGATTCAGCGGATCTGGAACCCCATCTTATTATCTGGATGTGAAGAAAAACGGTGATGTTTATTTCGGGTTTGTTCAGGTCAATCAGGCCGATGGAACCAAAACTACCGAAGAAATGAATGCCGGAAAATACAACCCAAAAGTCATGAAGGTGGTTTTCAAAAAATATGGCGAAAACTTTTATGTGAAATTTGACAAAGACAATATCTACCTTACCGATAAAGAAGGAAACATCCAGAAATCTGAAGACTGCTGCTCTTCCATGGAAAGCGCTTCCAACGACACCTGTACCTGCGAAAGCAAACTGTACAAGAAATGAAAACATTAAAGTTCCTGTTGATCCTCCTTCTCGCTGTTTCATGCGGCGGGAAAAAGAACCATCCTTATACTTTTTATTACTGGAAGACTCACCTTAAGCTGGATCAGGAAGAGAAGAAAGTTTTGGACAAGGCGTCAATTCCTTATATATACACAAGATTTTTTGATATAGATAAAATCGGCGGACAGTTTCAGCCGGTTGCCGTGATTACGAAAGACAAGAGTTTCCAAACGGACAAACAGATTGTTCCGACGGTTTTCATTACCAATCAGTCGATGTACCGGATCTCAGCGGATGAGATCAGATTTCTGGCAAAAAATATTCATGATCTGGTTCAGAAGAAATCCAAAGAATACGGTTTAAAAATCAACAATGAAATTCAGATCGACTGTGACTGGACAGCCGGAACCAGAGATGATTATTTTAAATTCTTAAAAGAACTGAAAAGGGTTTCCGGAAAAGAAATCACATGTACTTTACGCCTTCATCAGGTTAAAGATAAAAACCAGACCGGGGTTCCGCCTGTAGAAAAAGTCTACCTGATGTGCTACTCTACTTCCTCGCCATTGGAAAACTCCAATAAGAATTCTATCCTTGATGTCACGATTTTAAAAAGCTACCTCTCCAAACTTGAGGATTATCCTGTAAAGAAAATTGAAGTCGCGCTGCCGATCTACTCCTGGGGAATTGTTACCAATCATCTTGAAAAGCATAAATTAATCAATGCTCTTTCCAGAAAAGATCTTAAAACCCCAGGATTTAAAAAGATCTCCGACAATGAGGTCGAGATTACGAAAGACGGTTTCTATTTCGGGAGTTTTCTGAGCAAAGGGTTCAGGATAAAGGTGGAGGAAATCTCTGTTGAACAGCTGGAAGACGTCGTTCGTTTTCTGGAGAAAAAAATACCTGATTTTAATGTAATTTATTATCAATTAGATAGTAAATTTGTAAGTAACCGGGATTTTTAAAATTTTATCTCCCGCAGATTGAGCACTTTAAGCAGGTTTTAAATCCTGCTGATCACATTTAATTATAAAAATAAAAACACCCTCAACTATATGAAAAAGTATATTCTTTCACTGGCGGTTCTATCGCTGTTTTATACCAAATCTGACGCCTGTGCGTGGTCAGACCCCGATTATGAATACTTCAACCTGTTTACGCAGAGCATCATTAAGGATAAATCTTATCTTCCTTTTCTTCTCACGTATTCCAACAGGTTCTACGGTGATTATAAAAACATGACGATTCCTGACGATAATATTGAGACGTGGAAGAAATTCTTCAACAACCAGCTCAATTATGCGGAAACAGAGAATCTGGTGTACAAAATAAGCATGGCAGATTTGAATGCTTTGAAAAACGGAACGCCAAGCAATCCTCTTCTGCAGAAACTGGGAACAGGATTCTACCAAAAGTATAAGGAGGGCATCGATTATTTAATTGAAGCGAAATATCTGGAGCCTTACATGAGCATCAATTATGTGGAAAGCCCGGATTCTTTTTACAACAATGGTCCTTCAAAAAATCTCAATGCCACTTCCGTTGATTACGCGAAAACAGTCAATGCACTGACATCTTTATACAATGCCACAAGAAATCCGGAGATCAAGCAGCGTTACGGATATCAACTGGTGCGTTTCAATCATTACACGAGAAATTATGATGCCGCACTGGAAGCTTTCAAAACGTATATTGAACCGATCAAACAGAAAGGTGCCGTGTATTTTATGGCGCTTGATCAGCTTGCCGGTGCTCAGAGAGGAAAGGAAATGAACAGTGATGCGAACTGGAATTTCTTCCAGGTTTTTATGAACAGCAAAGACCGTAAGGAATCTGCTTTCGTTTCCATGAAGCTTTCGGATACGGCTTCTTTCAGTAATATCATGAAAAGAGCGGGTACCAGCGATGAAAAGAACATGGCTTACTTCCTGCTAGGCTACGAGGGTTTCACAGATCCTATTCCCATCATGGAAAAGATGTACGACATCAATCCTGATTCTGAGATCCTAAAAGTAATGGCGGTAAGAAGCATCAATGAGCTTGAAAGAAGTTATCTGCCGATCTATTACTATACTTCTGATGCTTCAGATAATGTCTATATGCAAAAAGGAAATGCGGATGACCACGACAAAGCTTCTACCGATACAAAATCTGAACCTGCAACTGCAGAAGTAAAAAAAGAAGAGAAGCTTTCGTTCTGGCAAAAGATTGTAAGGTTTTTCAAAAATCTTTTCGGAGGTTCAAAATCTGACAGCGCAGATGGTGGTAAAAATGACCAGAGCGACAACGAGCTATTGAACAATCCGGACCGAATTCCGTTTTACACCAAATCAGGTTACGGCTACGATGAAAAAACGAAAGATTATCTGGACAACCTGGAAAAATTCACTGAGAAAACCAAGAAAGTATCCAAGGATGAATACTGGCAGATCGCCGATGCTTATCTTAAGTTTTTGAAAAAAGACTATAAAGCTAGTTCCGAGATCCTGGAAGATATCAAAACAACGAACCCGGAATATCTGGAAGAAATAAAAAGAATGAAAGTCCTGAATGATATCGTTTCACATCCTAAAGTTGATGCTGAATTCGAAGATCATCTGATGAAAGACTATGCAGATTATTTCGTTAAAAAAGAAGTGAAGAAAGATACTGCAGCCGTTTCAGATTATGACTACTACGGTGAAACTCCATCTACCGCAGACTTCCTTAAAGATGTTCTTGCCAACCGATACTTCTTACAGGGTGAGGATGGAAAATCGTTCTTAATGAACAACAAACTTTCCGATCTTCAGTACAACCCGAATTCAAGTCTGGTAAAAAGCGTTGAAGACTTTTACAAGAAACCGAACAAGACCCAGTTTGAACAGCAGATCATCGCCAAAAATATGGACAACGTAGGAAATATTGATGCATTCTTCAGCATGATCTATGGAGACAGAGCCATGAAACAGGCAGATTTTGAAAAGGCTAAATCATATTACGAAAAAGCTCAGGGCTTTGCAGGAATTCCAAGAATGAATTATGACTGGACCGATAAAGGTGAAAAGATCACTGCGAAACAATATGCAGCCGGCGAATACAATGGATTCAGAGATATTTCCAATCTGGTCTTCGGGCACAATGTATGGGAAAGTTTCGGAAGTGCGGAAACTGAAAGTATGGAGGCTGAAGATTACACTTCGTTCCCTTTCATTAAAAACAGCATGAATAAACTGGAACTGGCAGATGCATTGATCCAGCTGAAGAAGATCAGCAACGGAACTGATGAAAAGGCAGCCACAGCCAGCCAGCTTATCGGAAACTTAATGTACAATACTTCCTGCTTAGGCTATTACCGTCAATTATTCGTGATGGATATCGATAACAGCAATGGTGGAAAGTATGACTTCTGGAACACAGACAGAAAGAATCCTTACAAGTATTATTATAAGAACTTCCTTTATACTACTTATATCGAACCGGATAATTTTGACCTCGCGATCAATTATTATCAAAAGACCCTGAAACTGTCCAAAGACAAGGAACAGAGAGCAAGGGTTCTTTTCCAGATGGCCAGTGCAGAGCAAGGAAAGTATTATCAGTATGAAGCGAAAAATGTAAAGACGATTGACTATTCAGATCCTAAATATTCTGAAAAGGAACAGGCTCACCAGACTGAACTGGACAATATCAGAAATGAAAAATACAGAACGTATTTTGCCCAGCTGAAATCCCAGTATGCAGATACGGAAACACTGAAAGGACTATCAGGAAGCTGTAGCTATTTCGGATATTTCCTGAGAAAATAATTTTCAAGACTTAATTATATAAAAAAAGGAATCATTACGATTCCTTTTTTTGTTGCTGTTTCTGTAACCATTCTTCGTGTTTCCTTTTAAAAAAATCGTGTTTATAATTCTGATTTCTTTTAGCAGCATCAATAGAATGAGAGGTATGGATGTCATCGTCTTCTTCCGCAAAATCTGCCAGCTTTTCGTAGTAACAGTGAAGCTGATCCAGTTCTTTTTCTGTGAGGTCTTCTATATCTACAATTCTGTTACTTGCTTTTTCATTGGCGGCCAGAAGTTCGTTCAGTTTGATTTGTATCGCTTTGGAGTCTTTGTTCTGTGCTTTCTGAATTAAGAAAACCATCAGGAAGGTAATAATGGTAGTTCCGGTATTGATCACGAGCTGCCATGTTTCGGAATAGTGAAAAACAGGTCCTGAAAACGCCCAAGCTACAACGATAGCTGTTGCACCGAGAAATGCATACGAACTGCCTGTAAATTTGGTTGCCCAGTCTGAAAATTTTTCAAAAATACTTTTATCTTTATTAGCCATATTATTAGTTTTAATCAATTCTTAACCATCAAAAACTCCGCCGAAGTGGCAGAGTTTTGAGGTTCGTTTATGGGTAATTATGATTAATATTTCATGGCCTTATTAAGTTCAATTGGATTATTGGTTTTCCTCATCATTTCCTGAACTTTTTTATTGAGCTCGTTGAATTGTTCTTTGCTTGTAATCTTAGTTCCCATTACATTCATTTCTCCCTTCATATTATCCTTATATTCATTTCGCATATCCTTCAACGGATCATCATAGAATTCCTTTTTTTTTCTGATTCTTATATTCTCTGATATTTCCAATGGTTTTGTTCCGTAAAATGTTTCAAGAAAACCAACCGTATTGTACGTTTCTTTTAAATTGCTGTTTTTAACTAGTGTAAAAATATAATTTGACTTAGAATCTTCCAGCTGAAAAATCAAGCCCGGAAGTCCCCGGAATTTATACGGACCTTCTGAAATATTTACTTCTTTATTGAACCATGCCGTCCAGATTCTACCTCCGAAATTCGTAGTCGCTTTTTGTAATGTATATTCACCGAACTTCTTCGTTTCGTTGGTTAAATTCCAGCTTATTTTATCTTCAGATGGAAAGGAAAACATATCGTGCCCTACTAGTTCATAATTTTGATTCTTAAATGAGTTTCTGTCTCTTTTTACTGACGGAAACCAGCCTCCGTAATGATGTGCATAATTTCCATTTGCTTTATTAATAGAGTCTGCCTTAAGATAATCGTATTCATAGAACTTTACATCTTTTGGATTGATGTCTAATGCGAAGTTAATTTTTTCATGTCCTTCTTTTGCACTGTCCATCTTAAATTGCATTTCATAAATAAATCTTTGAGTCTGCGCAATTACACACACATTGATAAACAACATTATTAACAGGATTCTTTTCATAGTTCTTTTTTTTCAAATATACAATTAAAACAGAACCTTGCAATACCTAATAATGTTAATTTTAAAATTCTCAAAATAAGTACAAAAAATCCCTCTTCTTTCGAAAAAGGATTGTATAATAATGATCATTAAATTATCACACTTTAGTTTCAACATCTACACCTGAAGGTAACTCTAATTTCATTGGAATATCAACAGTTTTAGAAGAAGAATAGATATCCATCAATCTCTTGTAAAACCTTGCCAGGCATTTCTTCAGAACTTAAACTTCCAGACATAATTTAAAAACAGAAATATTTCATCCCCAGCTCAGGTAAAATTTTACTTTGATTTTGATGAACTTCCAGCTTCCATCTTCCCGTTTCCTTTCTTAAATCTGTGCCACCAGATCAGGAATCCTGTCACGGGTAGTGAGCATCCAATCAATGAAACGATGAAATACAGAATGATACTTGGCAGTCCCATGATTTCGCCTGTATGCAGTGGTTTGACTAAAGCGGTGAACTGTTTATTCAATGGTTTAGCTGAAAACAATTCTTTGGTTTTAAAGACTCCGGTTTTGTCGAAAGTGATTTCATCCGGAAGCATCATCCCCAGGAAATTTTGGGTATTCGTCTTGATGACAACGTATCTTGGATTTTCTTTATTGGGAAGTTCGATACTGGTCACCGCTGTATAAGGAAGCTGCTTGTTGGAAAGCTCGAGAATCTTGTCTATAGATGCTGAAGCTGTATTTTTAAGGTTCTTTTTTTCATCCTGTTTCTGCAGCATATCCTTAAGAAGTCCTCCGAAAGGATCATCACCGCTTTTTTCTTCGGCAATACGGTCAATCGATGAACCGCCTAAGCTTACAATAAGACCGTTTTTCACCCAGGGATACGTGACATATAATCCAGTAACTGCAATAAAGAAAAGCATGAGAAAGGTATAAAAACCTAATGTATTGTGCAGGTCGTAATTCACACGCTGGAACTTCGCTTTAAGTTTTACGGCGAGTCCCTGTTTCAGGAACTTCAGCTTTTTGGGCAGCCATAGAATCAATCCGGAAATTAACAGCAGACAGAACACCAGGACAGATGCTCCAACAATCTGCCGTCCGGCATTTCCCATCATCAGATTTCGGTGAATATCGAGAACAACTTCAAAAAAGCGGTTGGCTCCCGTATCAGCCTGCCCCAGAATCTTACCGGTATATTGATTATAGTACGAACTTTTATCCAACTGGTTTTCCCGGTAGGAAACGACATAACTTCTGTTTTTGCGATCCGGTATGAGAAGTCCTGTAAGTTCTTTTCCGTTTTTCAGCAACCCGGCCTGGATCTGATCCGGCGTATGGGCAACGTATGAACCTGCAGTAATATAAACCAGGTCTTTATTGTAAAGGTCTGTGATCTGATTTTTGAAGGCATACAGACATCCGGTAAGACACATCACAAACACAATACTACTCGACAGAAGCCCCAGCCAAAGATGGATGATCCACATCAGGTATTTGATGAATGATTCATTTTTTCTCCGTTTTCGGTAAAGGCTTTTAAATAATGATTTCATTGAGTTTCGGGAGTACGAGGTACGGGTTTCGGGTTTGAGGATATACGAGTTAATCGGGTACGAGATTCAATGGAGAGTTTGGTTGATTGTGGTCATATCGTTTACAAAATTTGCTATAAAAAGATCTCATGTCTGAAATCTGATATCTGATATCTGATATCTTGACTCTAAAATTTACCATTCACTTGCAAAGCAAAATTCACTATTGACCTTTCAGTTTCCGGCAACAATCTCTTTAACAGCAAAAACATTAAGACAGGAAATACTGCCTTAATGTTTTCTAATTAAAATTTAATATGAATGTTTCTTAATTCAGAATGGAAGCACGAAGCCTGATGATGGAAGTTATCTCAGTTTAAAGAATGACTTTTGCAAACTTTAATAAGTAGACCAAAAAAAACAGTTACCGACTAACATGACTTCCAACTTCGAACCTTTGCTAAGTTTAGAACTTAATTATTTTCTTCCCTTAAACTTGATATCTTTTACGATCTCTTCGAACTTCGTATAGTGTTCCGGGGTAAGAGCGGTCTTGATCGCTGCTTTTCTCTGGGCATCAAATTTCTCCCAGTATTCTTTAGCAAGATCATTGTTTCCGTGATACACATCATGGGCATCATTGAATGCTTTTTCAAATGCATCGTTGGCTGCATTCACTACTTTGAATTCATCTTCTGAAAGCTGACCTTCCGTTTTGATTCTTTCAAGAATAGCGTTGTCATATCTCGGTCTTTTTCTTGAATTTTCATCAACGAATTTGTTGAACTTTTCCATCTGAGGACCATCAAGAACTTTAGCCATTTCAACAGACTGCTGTGCTCTCAGTTCTTCATTTTTGATTCCCAATGCCACTCGGTCCATATTTCCACCCTGCGCTTTTGCAGCCTGGAAGTTCTGTTCCTGAAGGTCCTGGTATTTCTTAGTAATCCCGTCAAAGCTTTTCACCTGATCCGGGGTAAGCTGTACTTCAGTTTTAAACTGATTATAGTCGATTCCTTTCTTTTTGTCCCCTGAACATGCAATAGATACTGCAGCCAGAGCAAAGGCTAAGAATAATGTTTTTACACTTTTCATAATGAATAATTTTGCTGATTAGAATTTATAATTTACCTGTACGGCAAAGTTTCTCGGTTGAATCTGATCGATGTAGCCGCCTCTGAAATATGAATTGTACCCTACAGCATCAAAAATATTGTTGAAGAAACCTCTCAGCCCCAATCCGTTTTTGAAGGTATACCCGATCTGAGCATCTACGGTAGTATATTCCGGCATGTTGAAAGGTTTTTCACCAGGCTGTGTTCCGTTGACGTGACCATTTTCAGAATTCGTATAAATCTGCTTGAAGTCATCAACCGGCCTGGTTCCTACATAATAAATTCCTGCTCCTACGTCAAGTCCTGTTAAAGCTCCTTCATTAAATTTATAATTCAGCCATGCATTTGCAGAATGCTTGGGAGTATTGATAGGAGCCGAACCATTTACAAATGAAGGACTGTCTTTATACTGGGCATCTACATAAGCCCACCCCGTCATTACCTGAAGATTGGGAAGGATTTTCCCGATCAGTTCTATCTCCATCCCTTTCCTTCTTAATTCACCTGCCATTGCATAAATTCCGGTACTGTTTCCGTCTTTCAGAAGTTCATAGGACAAATTATCCGTGTTAATATCAAAGAACGTAACATTGAATCTTAATCTCTCATTAAGCCAGTCGGACTTTATTCCTGCTTCCCATTGCTTTGTTGTGGAAGCTCCTACTGTACCACCACCAAGCAATGCATTGTTTGAACTTCTTAATGAAGTAGTGCTTGTATATGAACCAAAAACATTCATATTTTCAATAGGAGAAACCATGATTCCCAATGATGGGTTCCAAGCAAAATCTTTTTCTTTATCAGAACCGATTAATCTGCTGTAACGAAGTCCTAAATGGGCTTTGATGTATTTATTAAAAGTGATGACATCCTGTGCCATTACTCCCATAGTTGGGGCTACTGCGTTAACGGCATTAGCTGTTGCAAGATTGATATTAACTCCTGCAGGAAGAATATTATTAACATCATTCAAAACATTGATCTGGTCAACCTTTTCTGCTTTATAAGAAGTTGTAGTCACATTAGATTCTTTCCAGTCAAATCCCAGCTGGAAAGTATGTTTCATAAAACCGGTCTTTACATCTGCCCCGATAAAGTCAAACTGAAAGACTTTGTTTAAATCTTCTCTGTCTGATCTAGTCAGTGTTCGGTCACGTAGTTCATTTGGATTGTTTCTATTCACCGGTGCCAAAGCAGCACCTACAATTTCAGAGTGATAAGAAGAGCTTATATAAGCTGCTCTTAACTTTAATTTTTCGGTAAGTTTTCTTGTTACCGTTGTAGAGAAATTGAAGGTCTCGATTTTTGCATTATCTGAAGTAAAACCCAGGAACTTCCTTCCCGGCATTCTGTATATCGCTTCCACATCTCCTTTGGCAAGGTTCACTGTTCCTCTGTCCGGTGTGGTGTTATTCTGCATATAATCCATCTCCACTATGATCTCCGTCTTATCATCAGGACGGAATGCAATAGATGGGTTTACATAAATACGGTCTGTATTGATAAATCTTCTGAAGCTGTTGTTATCCTGGTAAGCAGCATTCAATCTTACGGCTACTTTGCCCTGAGCATCCAGAACTCTCTGGAAGTCTGCTGTGGCTCTGTAAAAATCCCAGCTTCCGTATCTGAAACCAACATTGGTTTCATTAATAAACTTAGGAACTTTAGTCACTACGTTGATGACACCACCGGCAGAACCAAGTCCGTCACCGATTCCCTGCGTTACTGCAGCAGAACCTTTAATCACCTGAATACTTTCCACTCCCTGCATGTCCGTAAGCATAGCTCCTGTACGGAAATCAGAATCCATCTGAACCCCGTTCTTTAAAACTGGTACTCCGCGATACCCTCTGATAGACATACTTTCTCTTGTTCCCCCATAGCTTCCGAACTGGGTAACACCAGGGATGTTTTTAGCGACATCAGTTACAGTCAGTCCTCCAAGATCTTCAATTACTTTATAGGAGATCACGGAAATACTCTGGATCTGGTCTCTGGTTTTCAAAGGAAGTCTGGTAATGGCTTCAAGGCCTACCGGCTGTTTCTTTTTTTCACCAAACAGTTCTACTTCATCAATCTCTTTTGATTTTTTAATAGAATCATTCACTTGCTGTGCGTTTACAAAAACCCCACCTAATACAAGCAGAGAAAAGGATACTACTTTATTCATCTGATAATTTTTTGCAAAATTATTATTTTTAATAATTCTAAATAAATAAACCTAAGTGACATATCTCACCTCGATATGACTAATCATTATCAGATTATAAATGAGCCTCCGTATGTGGTAGAGATCTTTTAACGATACCGTAGCATCATTCAAGGGACCATGTTAAAGTAGACTTATGGGTATAAAGGATGAAATAGCAGGAAATGTGAATGGTCAATTTTAGAATCAAGATTTCAGATTTCAGAAATGAGACTTTTAAGAAATGGCTTAAATTAAGGTTAAGAAATGGGAATAGTCAATTTTGCTTCGCAAGTGAGTGGTGAATCTCTTAATAATAGCCGATAGTTTAAACAAAAAAATCCGCCCCTAAAAAGGGACGGATCTATAATCATTGCAAAGTATGCAGTTATCACACTTTAATTTCAACGTCTACACCGCTTGGTAACTCTAATTTCATTAGAGCATCAACAGTTTTAGAAGAAGAAGAGTAGATATCCATTAGTCTCTTGTGAGCTGAAAGTTGGAACTGCTCTCTTGCTTTCTTATTTACGTGCGGAGATCTCAACACAGTGAAGATTCTCTTATTAGTAGGCAATGGAATTGGTCCGTTTACAACAGCACCAGTAGCCTTTACCGTTTTTACGATTTTCTCAGCAGACTTGTCTACCAAGTTGTAATCGTAAGATTTTAGTTTTATTCTGATTCTTTGTGACATTTTTCTAATTTAAAAAATTAACCTTTTGCTTTAGCTATGATTTCTTCAGCAACGTTTTGTGGAGTAGCCTGATACTTCTCTAATTCCATAGAAGAAGTAGCTCTTCCTGATGAAAGTGTTCTTAGAGTAGTAACATATCCAAACATTTCAGAAAGTGGAACAGAACCTTTGATTACAACAGCTCCGTTTTTCTCTTCCTGACCACTGATTGTACCTCTTCTCTTGTTAAGGTCACCAATGATGTTACCCATATATTCTTCCGGAGTTACAACTTCCAGTTTCATAATAGGCTCCATAATTACTGGCTTAGCAGCACGTCCCGCTTCTTTAAATCCTAATTTAGCAGCCATTTCAAAGGAAAGAGCATCAGAATCCACCGCGTGGAAAGATCCGTCTTTAAGAACAACTTTAATACCTTCAACTTCGAAACCAGCCAAAGGACCGTTCTTCATTGCAGCTTTAAAGCCTTTTTCAATAGCAGGAACAAATTCTCTAGGAACGTTACCACCTTTGATCTCATTGATGAATTCTAAACCAATTTTACCTTCGTCAGCTGGTCCTAGTTCAAATACAATATCAGCAAATTTACCTTTACCACCAGATTGTTTTTTGTAAACTTCTCTGTGTTGAGCAACTCTTGTAAGATTTTCTTTGTATTCAACCTGAGGTTGACCTTGGTTAACTTCTACTTTGAATTCTCTTCTCATACGATCTACAAGAATGTCAAGGTGAAGTTCACCCATTCCTGAGATAATCGTTTGACCAGAAGCTTCGTCAGTTTTAACCTGGAAAGTAGGATCTTCTTCAGCTAGTTTAGCTAGAGCGTTACCCATTTTATCCTGGTCTGCCTTAGTTTTAGGCTCAACAGCGATACCAATTACCGGATCAGGGAAAACCATCGATTCAAGAACGATTGGGTGTTTCTCATCACACATTGTATCACCAGTTTTGATAGATTTAAAACCTACCGCTGCACCAATATCTCCTGCTTCAATATATTCTACAGGATTTTGCTTGTTAGCGTGCATCTGATAGATTCTAGAGATTCTTTCTTTATCACCTGAACGAGTGTTCAAGATATAAGAACCTGCATCAAGTCTTCCAGAGTATGCTCTGAAGAATGCTAATCTTCCCACGAACGGGTCAGTAGCAATCTTAAATGCTAAAGCTGCGAAAGGCTCGTCTACAGATGGTTTTCTTGTAATATCAAGATCTGTTCTTGGGTCAGTACCTTTGATATCATCTTTATCCAATGGAGAAGGAAGGTATTTACATACTGCATCCAACATAAACTGTACTCCTTTATTCTTGAATGAAGAACCACAAGTCATTGGGATAATAGATAAATCGATAGTAGCTTTTCTAAGAGCTTCGTTGATTTCGTCTTCTGAAATTGAATCCGGATCTTCGAAGAATTTCTCCATCAAAGTATCATCATAATCAGCAACAGCTTCAACTAATTTCTCTCTGTATTCCAGAACTTCAGCCTTCATGTCTTCAGGAATTGGCACTACTTCAAAAGTAGCTCCTTGTCCTGCTTCGTCCCAAACGATAGCTCTGTTTTTAATTAAGTCTACTACACCTTTGAAATCTTCTTCAGCACCGATTGGTAAAACGATTGGAACTGCGTTTGATCCTAACATAGTCTTAACCTGGTTTACCACGTTAAGGAAGTCAGCACCTTGTCTGTCCATTTTGTTTACGAATCCCATTCTTGCTACTTTGTAGTTGTCAGCAAGTCTCCAGTTTGTTTCAGACTGAGGCTCTACTCCATCTACTGCAGAGAATAAGAATACCAATCCATCTAATACTCTCAAAGATCTGTTTACTTCTACTGTGAAGTCAACGTGTCCCGGTGTATCGATGATGTTGAAGTGATAAGACTTACTTTCAGGTAAAATTTTACCTTGGTCAGTCGGGAAGTTCCAGTTACAAGTAGTCGCTGCAGAAGTAATGGTAATACCTCTTTCAGCTTCCTGCTCCATCCAGTCCATTGTAGAAGCACCATCGTGAACTTCACCAATTTTGTGGTTAACACCCGTATAGAATAAGATTCTTTCTGTAGTAGTAGTTTTACCAGCATCAATGTGCGCAGCAATACCAATATTTCTTGTAAATTTAAGATCTCTACTCATTTCTAATTAGAATTTAAAGTGTGAGAAAGCTTTGTTAGCTTCCGCCATTTTGTGAGTATCAGATTTTTTCTTGTAAGCAGCACCTTCTTCTCTTGAAGCCGCTACAACTTCGTTAGCCAATTTCAAAGCCATTGACTTATCGTTTCTCTTTTTAGAGTAAAGGATTAACCATTTCATTGCCATAGAAATTTTTCTATCAGCTCTGATTGGCATAGGAATCTGGAAGTTAGCTCCACCTACTCTTCTAGAACGTACTTCTACGTGAGGCATAACGTTTGTTAATGCATCTTTCCAGATTTCAAGGGCAGTCTTTTCAGTTTCTCCTTTTTTAGTTTCTACGATCTCTAAAGCATCATAGAAAATTTTGAATGCAATTGACTTCTTACCATCAAGCATTAGGTTGTTTACGAATCTAGTTACCAATTGATCATTAAACTTCGGATCTGGTAACAACGGTCTTTTTTTCGCTTTTGTCTTTCTCATTGCTTCTGTACCTTATTTAATGATTATTTTTTCTTTCCTTTTGCTGGTGCAGCAGCTGCCTGACCTGGCTTAGGTCTCTTAGCTCCATACTTCGATCTTCTCTGTGTTCTTCCATTTACACCTGCAGTGTCTAAAGCACCTCTTACGATGTGGTAACGTACTCCCGGTAGGTCTTTCACCCTTCCGCCTCTCACCAATACTATCGAGTGCTCTTGAAGATTATGTCCTTCGCCCGGGATGTAGGCGTTGACTTCCTTCCCGTTAGAAAGTCTTACCCTTGCAACTTTTCTAAGTGCAGAGTTAGGTTTCTTAGGAGTGGTAGTATATACTCTCGTACATACACCTCGTCTTTGTGGACAAGAATCAAGGGCAGCCGATTTGCTCTTCTTGGCAAGCGTGGCTCTTCCTTTTCTTACTAATTGTTGAATAGTAGGCATTTAATTGCTTTTTATTTTAGGGTGCAAAAATAGGAATATTTTTCCAATCTACAAAAACTTATATGAAAATTAAAATCAAACACTTACACCAAAAAGACATTGCCTGTGAACAGCTCAATAACAGACTTCCGATATATGCTGAGAAAATGTAAAATAAAGAAGGTTATTTTTTATTATAGACTCTGTATTAAATAATTGTAAAATTTATTCTATCCACTCTGCGCTCCACCTTTTTTTCATCTTATGACTTTTCTATATTCTTTTAAAGAAAAATACATTCCGGTGCATTCTCAAACCAATTTCATTTATACCTTATTATATAGTATTATTTCGTCATTACTTTAAATTGAATATGTATCATGTTTCCAAACTATTTTAAAACATTTTCTTATAGTTATCTTCTATTGACATTGAAGTCCTTTCGGCACAATATTTTCTAATTTTGTTAATATAAAAAATAAACTTATGAAAAATGCAAGCATTATCGGTTTAAAAGAAGCCGACTGTAAAAACATTTCAGAAAAACTAAATATCCTTTTAGCCAACTATTCCATTTTCTATCAGAACACAAGAGGTTCACACTGGAACATCAAAGGAGATCAATTCTTTACGCTTCACCCAAAGTTTGAAGAATTGTACAACAGTCTGGTACTAAAGATCGATGAGATCGCAGAAAGAATCCTGACATTAGGAGCCACTCCGGCCCACAACTACTCCGACTATCTGAAAGTATCTACGATCAAGGAAAGTAAAGAAGTAAGTGACGGTACAAAAAGCGTAGAGAATATTTTAAGTTCATTTAAAGTAGTTCTGGATTTACAGAGAGAACTTCTGGACATTACAGATGCAGCGGGAGATGAAGGGACAAATTCCCAGATGAGCGACTACATAACAGAACAGGAAAAAGAAGTATGGATGTACAATTCTTATTTAGGGAAGTAACCGACAGAAATACACTGATAAATAAAAAAATCGCCTTACATTTAGGCGGTTTTTATTTTAAATGACTATATTTGCGTTAAAATTACACATATTATGTACGACGTTCGATTAAACTCTATACTGGATAATGATTTCTACAAAATCACCATGCAGAATGCAGTGGTCAAATTATTTCCAAGCTCTATCGTAAAATACGAATTCATCAACAGAGGAAAGCACCAGTTTCCGGAAGGCTTTGATGCAGCTTTAAAAGAAGCCGTCAATAAAATGGCAGAGCTGAAGCTGACCAAAGATGAAAAGAAATTCATGGCAAGAACCTGTCCCTATATAGACCTTCCCTACCTTGATTTCCTTGAAGGCTATCATTACGATCCGTCTGAGGTGAAAATCCATCAGGAAGGAAGCGAGCTCTCTGTAACCGTGGAAGGACTCTGGTACCGAACCATCCTTTGGGAAGTTCCATTACTGGCCCTGATCAGTGAGCTTCATTACGAAATGAATCACATGGAAAGAGATTCCAATGATATCGTGATGAGCAGAACTCTGGAAAAAGCAGATTCTCTGGCACGACTTGGCGTTAATTTCGCAGAATTCGGGACCAGAAGAAGACACTCTTACAAAGTACAGAATCTGGTCATGGAAGCTTTAACACAAAATAAACAATCCACATTCATAGGAAGCTCCAATGTTCATTTTGCGATGAAGTTCGGGGTAAAACCAATCGGCACCCACGCCCACGAATGGTTTATGTTCCACGCGGCAGAATACGGATTCAAAATGGCCAATGAAATGGCTCTTGAACATTGGGTAGACGTCTACAGAGGAGACCTTGGAGTGGCTCTTTCCGATACCTATACCACAGATGTTTTTTTCCAGCAGTTTGACAAGAAGTTCGCGAAACTGTTTGACGGCGTTCGTCACGACAGCGGTGATCCCCTGGAATTTGCAGACAAGACCATTGCCCATTATAAAAATAACGGAATCAATCCTTTATTCAAATACATCATCTTCTCCGATGCCCTGAACCTTGAAAAGGTAGAAGAAATCACCAATTACTGCAAAGGAAAGATTGGAGTTTCATTTGGAATCGGGACCAATCTTACCAACGATGTCGGTTTAAAACCAATGAATATCGTCATGAAACTGATCGGTGTACAGGCTCCAAACAAAGAATGGATTCCAACGGTAAAACTTTCCGACGAACATGGAAAATATACAGGAGATCCAAAAATGATTGAATTGGCTAAGGAATTTTTGAGAATAAAAGATTAGATTAGAGTTTAGATATCAGACGTCAGATTTCAGACATAAGATGTTAGATGTTGGACTTATAATACAATCATTGCTATGAAATTAAAAATTTATGTATCCATCTCTTTTTTAATGGCAATTTTATCTTTTGCCCAGGAAAAGAAAGCAGAAAAAGCAAAATTCAACCAGGAACTAGCGACCTCTCTCGGTGCAGATCAGTATGGAATGAAAGCCTACACGATTGTCATGCTGACCACTGGCAGTACAAAAATTGAAGACAAAGCTAAAATGGGCGAAGTGATGAAAGGCCATATGACCAATATCGGAAAGCTGGCTGATGAAGGAAAAATTGTAGTAGCCGGTCCATTTTTGGAGAAGAACAAAGAAAACTACCGCGGTATGTTTATCTTCAATACAAAATCTAAGGAAGAAGCTGAGCAATGGGTAAAAACAGATCCCGCTGTAAAGGCAGGCGTCTTCAGTTATGAAATTTTCCCGTGGTACGGATCTGCAGCGCTACCTTTATATCTGAAGCATCATGAGGAAATATCTAAAGTGAATCCGTAAAAGAAGTGGGTTTTTACAGTAAATTTTCAGAACAGGATCTGATCGAATCTTATAAGAATCAGATGGATTATCAGGGCAAACCGGATCAAGAGATCATAGACGAAATTTTAAGCAGAGGATCTCTGGAAGATTTTCATGATAAAATTAAAAATCAACATTTGTTTTTGAATGAACAAAACAGACTGATAAGAGAGATTCATGGCCATTACATGAACAAATTATCTAAAAAGGAATGTTTAGCATTACTAAATTCTGACTTGTTATCTGATAAAACCATCGGAATCCTTGTTAATACAAAATACAATCAGATCCATCGGAAGGTGGAGAATTTAAAAGTTGATTCAGATACTTTGATGTTCAGCATTTTTGGGACTATCATAGCCTCGGTTGTCAGTACTATTGTTATTTTGATCATTTTATACAAATTTATATTTCTATCCGTTTTCTCTTTTGGTTTACTTATACCTGCTTACATCATTAATTATTGGATCATAAGATTATTCACAGGAAAAACACGTGATAATTTGGCTGTATTTATTGCTTCATTTATAGCCTCTGTACTTAATTTTGTGTATCTTATTTTTCTTATTAATTATTCATAATAAGATAATCCTCTAAAAAAACAAAACAAATGGGCCTATTATCAAACATTCTTTGGGCTTTTCAAAGGAAAGGCTACAGTAGCATCGAAGATTTCAATAAAGAAATCACAGACTACCAGACACTGATATTAAAAGAGAAAGCATCCTGGGAACCTTATAAAACCGTAATAGATGCACCTGAAATAAACGTTTTCTATGAAGCCTGGATTAAAGGGAAAGAAGATATTGCAGATAATGAAACAATCATTGGTGATGAAGATGATGTATTCAGTGAAGACAATAGTGACTATGGCATGTTTCAGGTTGAGTTTTCTGCAAGACTAAAAGCAGGCAACGGGATCAACTTTACAGCTCTGGATCTGCTCTATCAGTTACAAAATCAGGTCAGTCAAAAAGACCTCGGAGATCACATCTTTTTTGAAGGTCTCACACCAAACGATGCCGGGCAAGAAGAGAATGACACACCAACTTTCTCTATGAATTTAGGAAGCTAAGCAAATTACATCTCCATTACCCAGCAGGGTATCTAATTAAAATCACATGATATGAAACTTCGGGATAAAAAACCAGCCTTACTTTTAATTGACATTCAAAAAGGATTTCTTGATGAACAGTATTGGGGCGGAAACAGAAATAATAAAACAGCGGAAAAAATCAGTGGAAAAATATTAGAAAAATGGAGAGAACTGAATCTGCCCATATTCCACATCAGACACAGCTCACTAAATCCCGATTCAAAACTGCATGAAACCCATACCGGATTTGAATTCAATGATTATGTTCTGCCAAAAAACAATGAGCCTGTCATTACAAAAAATGTAAATAGCGCTTTCATTGGAACTGATTTAAAAGAACAACTTGATCAACAGGACATAAATTCTTTAGTTATTATTGGAATAACGACCAATCATTGTGTTTCTACCACCACAAGAATGGCTGGAAATTATGCCTATGAAACCTATGTAATTTCAGATGCCACTGCAACTTTTGACAGAGTAGGAATACATGGTGAAAAATACGATTCAGAATTAATACATCTTACCAGCCTCGCTAATTTAAATGAGGAATTTGCCAATGTATGGAGTTCAGAAAAATTGCTAAATGAATTATAAATCGTCAAACCTTAGTCTGACTTGATAAAGATTGTATAAAAATCAAATAAATCATTATGTAACATTGTAGTGATTTATTTTTTTAGTATCTTAGGGATTCATTTTCAGAAATATACAAATTAAAACCATCAAAAAATTAATTCCATGAAAAAAACGAACCTATCCAAACTATCGAGAACGGAACTGAAAGAAGTATTCGGAGGAACACTGTATCCGGCACCATGTCCCGGAGGATGCCCGGGTGAGGCCATGATCAGATGTCCTGACGGCTCCACCACGATGACTAATTTTATATGCATGGGTAACAGATGTGAACCGGCCGCAATGTGCAAACCATTAATCCTTGAGCCCTTTCCAGGTCCGGTTATCGTCACTCCATAATCTGGTCAACAAAAATAAAGTGAGCTTTCCGGCTCACTTTTTCATTATTAAAAAGATCACCATACTCGTTTTCAAAGCAATACACCACTGATCACAGGTTTTTATTATCTTTAAATAAACAAAAAACTGCTATGAAAACGATTGAAGAAGTACTGAAAAAACTGGATGGAATCATCATCTGGAGCAAAGAAAACCAAAGCCCGGTGGGATATTTCGCATGCACGTACCGCATTATGACCGCGCAGGTGCTAAAAGGAATTCAACAGAAAAAATTTGAAGACAATCCGAGAATGATCCTACTCGACATCGCTTTTGCGCAAAGATACCTGGAAGCCTGGGAAAATTACAGCAAAGGAAAAAAATGCACCCAATCGTGGTACACCGCTTTTGAAGCGACGAAAAATAAAAACCTTTTGATTTTACAGCATATTTTCCTGGGAATGAATGCCCATATTAATCTGGACCTCGGGATTTCTGCAGCAATGGTGATGCCCTACCGTAAAATAAATTCGCTTAAAAAAGATTTTGAAAACATCAATACGGTCATCGCCTCGATCAATCAACAGGTTCAGGACTCGTTAAATACCATATGCTATCCCGTCAACCTCATTGACAAAATTTCCAACGGAAAAGATAACGCCATTCTGGATTTCGCCATTTCCAAAGCAAGAGAAACCTCCTGGGCAACAGCAGTTATTGCATCCAACACACCCAACTTTTTAAGAGAATCTGTTATCCATATTGTAGATTATGCCGCAGCAAAAGTAGCTTCGCAGATTTTAAATCCTAAAATATTGACCCCGGCTCTTACTAAAGAATTGAAAAAATGTGAGAGCAACGATGTGGTGAAGAATATTGAAATCTTATCCGGAACCAAAAATATTTAATACAGAATCATATGTTGAAATTTTGCTGGGTTTCCGTAAAAAGAATCAATTTTTCTTTTTGTAATTTTGAAACATGGAGATGACCTATTTAATTATCGGATGTATTGCCGGCGGAGTTCTGGGAGCCGTTATTTTGTATTTTGCCCTAAAATCGTCTACGGTTTCAAGAAGTTCTTATGATGAACTGAATAATCTGCATATCAAAACACAGTCTGATCTTGAAAATCTTCATCTGAAAGCTCAGGAACTGAGCCAAAATATCACCAGAGAAAAAGAACAAAACCAAGAGCAGGCTGATCTTCTGAACGATCTGAAAAATGAATACGCAAAAATATCTGCAGAACACGCTTCATTACATTCTCAGTTTTTAGAACAGAAGCAGTTCAATGTAAAGCAGACCACCCAAATAGAAACTTTGATTTCTGAAAAGCAACATGTTTTTGCAAAAAATGCTGAACTTTCTGCTAAAAATCAAAGCATGCAGCAGTCTCTTGATACACAGAAGGAAGAAATTACCAAAATTCAGGATGAATCAAAACTGCAGTTTGAAAATCTGGCCAATAAAATTTTAGAAGAAAAAACAGAGAAGTTCACCACTCTCAATCAAAATAATTTAAAAAATATTCTGGAACCCTTCCAGGAAAAAATAACCGACCTTAAAAACAGGGTGAACGAAGCCTATGAAAAGGAAAATAAGGAACGTTTCTCACTTGCTGAAAAAGTAAAAGAACTGGCAGAACTAAATCAACAGATCTCTGAAGATGCAAAAAAACTGACAAGAGCTTTGAAAGGGGAAAGCAAAACCCAGGGAAACTGGGGTGAAATGATCCTTGAGAGCATTCTTGAAAAATCAGGACTGGTCAAAGGAAGAGAATATTTTCTTGAACATGAACTTCGTGATGAAGATAATAAAGCCCTTTTTTCCGAATTTTCAGGAAAGAAAATGCGTCCCGATGCAGTTATAAAATATCCGGATGAAAGAAATGTGATCATTGATTCCAAAGTTTCTCTGACTGCTTTTACAGAACTGGTAGATGAAACCGACCAGGATGTATATGCCATAAAACTCAGCCAGCATTTAGGTTCAATCAAAAATCACATTCTGCAACTGAGTCAGAAAGCATATGACGACTATGGAAAATCGCTGGACTTTGTGATGATGTTCATTCCTAGTGAACCCGCTTATATTGCAGCGATGCAGGCAGACCAGAATCTGTGGAACTTTGCATACGACAGAAGGATCCTTCTGCTCAACCCAAGCAATCTAATCACTTCTCTGAAGCTTATTGCAGATCTCTGGAAACGCGAATATCAGAACAGAAACTCCATGGAGATTGCTGAACGTGGTGCGAAACTGTATGATAAATTTGTAGGCTTCGTGGAGAACCTTGAAAAAGTAGGAAAAAATCTGGACCAGGCTAAAAATGTTTACAATGATGCCTACAAACAGCTTTCCAGCGGGAATGACAATCTTGTGATCCAGACCCAGAAACTGAAATCGCTGGGTATTAAAAATAAAAAAGATTTACCACAAAGTCTTATTGACAATGGTAATTTTCTAGATACAGAAAACTAATCTTATGAAAAAAAGTCACATCATTTTAATAATCAGTATTCTCGTTTTTGTAATTTCTTTGGCTTTGCCCGCGGTTTTCACAGGAAAGGATAATGAGATGTATGGTTTGGCTCTTTTTCTACTGGGATGGACTGATCTTTTAGGAGACGGAACTTCATGGCTGGCGAATCCTATTCTTTTGTTCTCGTGGATTTTCCTCTTGGTCAAACAGCCTAAATTGGCAGCGTTTTTAGGTTTACTTTCTGTAGGTGTGGCGCTTTATTATTTTACGGAAACCGAAATAACCATTAATGAAGCAGGACATAAATCTCCTATAACGTCCTACGGACCGGGATATTATCTGTGGCTGGCGAGCTGTCTTACCATGTTTGCCGGCAGTTTACTTCTCTTACGTTCCAAACCGGATTCTCAGACCGTTTTGAAAAATTAAACTCCAAAAACTTATTGTATGTTTTCCTTTGCAGCCTATCCGTATCCCAAATCTGATTCTTATAAAGAGATTCTGGTTTCGTCAATGGTTGCAGGCCTTTTATTCTATATATTTCTCATCGTTTTCCAGCCTTTTGGAACAGAAAACTTCCATCATCAGTATAAGTATCTTCTGCTTTTCCCGTATTCTCTGATATTTGGAGCCGCTTTTTTTATTGCAGATTTCTGCATCATCCGTTTCAAAGACTGGAACATCGGCTTCGAATTACTAAAGCTGATCGGGATTATTTTTTTAGCCTCCATCCTGTCTTATTTTTACAATACTTTATTCGTTAGTCATGTCAAATTGAGTTTCAGCAACTTTCTTTATATGTTTCTCTACTGTCTGGCATTGGGAATTCCTATTTCCACCATTTATATATTGTCAAGATATATTTATTTAAAAAGCATTCACGAAAGAACAGCCAACCTGGTTTCAAAGCAGCTGGCAGATTATCATCAGCCAACAGATCATAAACCCGATACAACACTGAATATAGCTGCCAATCAGACGAATCTGCAGATTCCTGAGAGTCATTTTATCTGTGCGCAGTCTATGGAAAACTACTGTTCGGTTTACTTTATAGAAGATCATATGGTGAAAAAGGTATTGATCAGAATCAGCCTGTCCGATCTTTTGAATCAGATAGAGACCGATGGTATAAAAAAATGTCACCGTTCTTATATTCTCAATTTAAATCACGTCAAAAGTCTTAAAGGAAATGCACAGGGCTACAAACTTTTTCTTTCTGAAATTGATTTTGAAGTCCCAGTTTCCAGAAGCTTTATCTCATTGATTATTCCCAAATTAAAAGATTTAAAAACCTAACATTTGTAATTCGTCACATTTCTTTGTCATTGATCACTTTAATTTGGTCAAGCTTTCTGCAAACTGCAATTTTGTTCAAAATTTATAAACAATGAACAAAATCATTTCTTTCTTTTTCTTTTTTGTACTCGGATTTTCTGTGTATTACTTCTTTGATCTTTTTTATTTTAAGACCATTCAAACTTTCGTAAGAGAATTGTCAGGAAGTAAAGCCCTCGCTCATGTTGCAGCATACTCAGTCACTATGATACCGCTCATCATTACCTTAAAAATCTTATTCCCTAAAAAGAATATAGCTGATCTGTTTTCAATCAACAAATCTGTTTTAAAAGGTTTCAATCTGGCTTTTATAGGTACACTTCCAATGCTCGCAGGTTATTTAATCAATTTCAGCCTGACTGACAAAATTGATATTCAATCTCTGTTTATCAATACGATTTCATCTGCATTTTTTGAAGAACTTATTTTCAGAGCATTCCTTATAGGCATCCTCTACAGGTTTAGCAGACTGGGATTTATCACTTCTGCTTTATTCGGATCACTTCTGTTTGCGCAGGTTCATTTATATCAGGGAAGCAGCGGAACGGAAATTATAGAGATATTTCTGATTACATTTTTCGGATCCGTTTTTTTCTCATGGGTTTACTTTGAAATGGATTTTAATCTTTGGGCAGCCATATTTCTTCATATTTTAATGAATTTGTATTGGGAAATTTTCAATGTTTCGGAAAATGTTTCAGGAAACCTGTACGGGAATTCATTTAAGATTTTATCCATTATGTTGATTATAGCCATCATTATCTATAGAAAATACAATGATAAAGTTCTGTTCCGAATCACCCCAAAAACCCTTTTCACGAAAACTAAAACGGCCTAATCACAAATTTTGCATAATTTTGCAGGATGTTGATAGAAAGTTTTCAAAACGATAAAATAAAAAATGTCACCAAACTTCTGGCAGACAATCGGTTTCGTAAAAAATCAAAGGTTTTTGTTGTTGAAGGACAGCAGGAAAATGAAAGAGCTCTACAGTATGATTTTGAACCTGTAGAGTTTTTTATCTGTGAAAATATCTTTAAGGGAGTCCTTCCTGAAGGCAGAATTCACTATGTAAGTGAGAAAGTATACAAAAAAATCGCGTACCGGGGAAGCTCGGAAGGGATCATCGGAATTTATAACACCAAAGATAATGTGCTTTCATCATTTGTTCCTAAAGAGAATTCAACGGTAATTATTGTAGAAGGTGTTGAAAAACCTGGTAATCTGGGTGCCATTCTGAGAAGTTGCGAGGCTTTTGGAATTGATGCTCTGATTGTTGCGGATGGAAAAGCAGACTTTTATAACCCAAATGTTATACGATCAAGTGTCGGATGCCTGTTCGGAATGGAAGTTTATGATGCTGAAAATAAAGAAACTTTTGAGTTTTTGCAGAAAAACAACTTCAATATCTACACCACCCTTATGGATGAGACTGCTGAAGACCTTTACAAAAGAGATTTCAAACAGCGTTCTGCGGTATTATTCGGAACCGAGCATTCCGGCTTAAGTGATTTCTGGATCGGTAAAGGAAAAAATACTTTGATACCGATGGCGGGAAGTATTGATTCATTGAATTTAAGTAATGCGGTGGCTATCACATGCTATGAATCTTTGAAGCAGAAAAAAGGATAGATGGCTGTAAGGCGAAGAAAGCTGGAAGATTATAGTGGGAAGATTATGAAAGTCATCCTTATTTTGAATCTTCGAGAGTATAAAGCATAAAAAAACCGTCTCACCAGGTGAAACGGTTCTTTTATTGTTAAGCTTAAGCTAAAATTATTTCTTAGCAGCGTCTTTAACTTCTTTAGCAGCTTCTTTAGAAGCGTCTTTAGCAGCATCAGCAGCACCTTTAGCAGCGTCAGCAGCACCTTTAGCTACATCTTTAGCAGCATCAGCACCAGCAGCAGTAGTTGCAGCAGCAGCATCTTTAGTTGCGTTAACAGCAGTAGTAGCAGCAGAATCGATTACTTTAGCAGCAGAATCAGAAACTACAGCAGCAGAATCAGCTACGTTAGCAGCAGCAGAATCAGTTGCTCCTTCAGTAGAAGTAGCTTCAGTTTTTTTACAAGCAACTAGAGAGATTGCAGCGATAGCAGCTACGAATAATGACTTTTTCATAATAAATTAAATTTAATTTTGTTAATATTGTTTTTATAAATTTTCTTCTGTTCTGTTATTTGAACAAGACAAAGGTAGACCAGATAAGAAAGTTGTTTATGAAAAATAATTGTAATACATTTGTAAAATAGTTTTACAAATAAATAAAGCTGATAATCAACAATTTAATTATTTTATAAAAATTGACAGATTTAGATCTATTGCATTTTGAACAGCTAAAAAAAGACGTTCAGACCGAATATTTAAAAAGATCCACCCCTTCCCATGATGATATTTCAAAATGGAAGGGGATAGATATTATATATTTCCAGGAAGACCTTCGCAAAAAAGCCAAAGGCAACATCAGTGAAAAGTCATTTTACACCTATTTCAAAACTTCGCCGGTTACCAAATTACCAAGAATTGATATGCTCAATTTATTGAGTATCTATGCGGGATACGAATCATGGTATGACTTCAAAAAACAACATCTTTTTGCAGGAGAATTACTGCTTGAAAACGAAGATCTTGAAGAGGAAGAAATCGAGGAATTAGAAAAAATGGTTGCCGCAGCGCCTGATCTTCCGAAAACTGAAATTTCATCCAAAAAAATCGAATATCTGCCACAGGAAAACCTTGATTTACAAAAATCAAACACTGATAATCAAATTGTTACACAAAACACAACACCGGTAAATAATGCAGAAATACAACCTGTAATAATTAAAAAGAATTTCTTTAAAAAGAACGCCTGGGCTATTATTACTTCTATCTTAATTACCATTACCGGAGTTCTTGGTTTCAAGGACGAAATTTTTTCCAAAACTTATAAATATTGTTTTACGGATAAGGACCGTGGCGTTTCCGTCATCAATACTCTTGAAATAAGAGTGATTAAGGAAAATGAATCTCCGCTTTTATTTAAAATCAAACCTGGGGAATGTTTTTATTATTCTACCAAGGATAAAAATGTAAAAATGCAGATCAGTGCTCCCTTCTATGAGTATCTGGAAGTCAACCGTAATCTAGAAAATGCTCCTGAAGAGGAAATGATCGAGCTGAAACCTGATGATTATAAAATGGCAGCCTATTATTTCTCCATTAAAGATGTGAAAGGCGGAAATCCTGAGGAACAGATCGCTCTGATCAAGCAGAAAAGAAACCAACTGGAAAATCTGATCAGCAACAGCGCCATTATTTATCAGGTATACGACAACAAGACATACGGTATAGAAAGGCTTGATAAGCAAAAATACATTACACTGGTCACAACCCCTACCACATCTCTGAAAAACCTTAATGTCATAGAGATGAAAAAAGACAGTAAAGGAAAAATAGTATCTATTAAATTTAAAATTGCATCCACAGATGAAGAGAATAAATAAGTTTTTAATTTTCGCAGTACTTTTTTTAGCATTTGTTTCCTGCAATAATAAAAAGACTGAAGTAAGCGATCTGGATAAGCTGAGAAACAGCACCAATGTAAAAAGCTATCCGGCGGTACAGATGGACAGCATGCAGGCCATTAATTCCATTACAAAACAAAAGGTACAGGAACTTCTTGACCTGTCTACTTTATATTTGTCCGGCAACAGAAATACAGAAATCGATACGGTAATTTTTTCACAGATGGAAAGTTATTTCCACAAACCGGATTCTCTGACGTTTAAAAAGCTTTTACGAGAACTGGACAGTCTGAAAGTAAAATCGGTGAAAGTAAACAGCCTGAATGTTTACAAAGAATTCTATAAAAAGGATACATTGGATTATGCTAAATTCAATCTGGAATATTTTGATGCAAAAAATAAATCTTTGGGAACTTTTGAGAAAAATGCACAATACATTTTACTTTCCACCCCGATGATTAAAAAAGAATTTAAATTTTATTTCTTAGATTTCTATTCTGCCCCATTGAAGAAAGACAGTACCTCAGTAGGCGTCACTAAGTAGTTCAGGGGCATATCATTTTCCCAGACATCGTCAATAGATTCATCCGGACTGAAATAGTTAGCACCAATCTTTTTGGATGCGGCAGAAATACTTTGGAAAAATACGTCGTAAAAGCCTTTTCCGTAGCCTACTCTATTTCCTTTATCGTCGCAATACAATAAGGGCGTGATCACAAAATCAAAATGAAGTTCTCCGGAATCTTCATTGGAAAAAGGCTCGGAAATGCCCCAGATGCTGGTTTCAAATGCCGTATCTTCAGTAATTTCTACTGAGATAAGATCATCTGCTACAACTTTAGGCACGAAAACACGGATCCCTTTTTCTAAAAAAGCATCAATAAATAGCTGTGTATCTATTTCACTGAACTTTTTGATCGGCAAAAATACATGCACCTTCTGCCCTTTTTCAGGCTTGAAATAATTAAGAAAATTGTTTAATATTTCTTTAGATAACAGGAAAGCCTCATCAACTGACAAGGCTTTTCTTTTCTGCATATATTTTTTTCTAAGTTCAGCTTTTAGCATTACTCAATCATTTTATACGTTTTCAGAGGGCTGTATAATTTTATACAATTTGTCAGACAAACGGACTCTGAACGGAATTTCAAAAGTGATCTGATCACCTTTTTTAGCCGTTTCACAAGGACCTCCATTTGCATAAATTTCCGTAATGGTAAGTTCCTGCTCACCGGTTGTAGGTCCTGAAATCAAAACTTTGTCGCCTATTGAAAGTTCTTTATTTTCAATTAAAAACTGTCCGATTTTCGATTTTGTATAATAATGTTCGGCCTTTCCAACCAATACTTTTTTAATGGCTATTTTCTGGCGGATATTTTTGGTTTCAGCTTTTGCTAAAGGTTTACTTGGTAAGTCCCCTGAATTTTTAAATTTCAGAGCATCAGATTTTCCTTTTCTGAACACCTTATTTCCAACCTGCAATCCTTTTCTTAATTTCAGCTGTTCCTCCAAAGGTAAATGAATGATATCCAGACATTCCGTAGAACAACAGTTTTCCATGGCTTCTTTACACTCATCACACTGAATAAACAATAAATGACAGGCATCATTGGAACAGTTGGTATGGTTGTCACAAGGTTTACCGCACTGATGACACTGTGCAATAATATCTTCTGTAATTCGCTCCCCTAAACGGTGATCAAACACAAAGTTCTTTCCGATAAATTTGCTTTCTATCCCTTCTTCTTTGATCTGGCGGGTATATTCAATAATTCCGCCTTCCAGTTGGTACACATTTTTGAAGCCCTGATGTTTGAAGTAAGCACTGGCCTTTTCACAACGAATTCCGCCTGTACAGTACATCAATAGATTCTTATCTTCTTTAAAATCCTGAAGCTGCTCATTGATAATCGGTAAACTTTCTCTGAAGTTTTCCACATCAGGAGTGATTGCTCCTTCGAAATGCCCCACTTCACTTTCGTAGTGATTTCTGAAATCCACAACAATCGTATTGGGATCTTCGAGCAAATTATTAAATTCCTGTGCCTTTAAGTGAATTCCTTTATTGGTCACATCAAAAGATTCGTCGTTCAAACCGTCGGCAACGATTTTATGTCTGACTTTGATGGTCAGTTTTAAAAAAGAATAATCATCCTGGTCCACCGCTACATTTAAACGGATGCCTTTCATAAAGTCGTACACTTCCAGCGTCTCGCGAAAAGCCTCAAACTGATCCGCGGGAACACTCATTTGAGCATTAATTCCTTCATGGGCTACATAGATACGGCCAAGTGCATCAAGGGCGTTCCAGGCTATAAATAATTCGTCGCGAAATTTCTTGGGATCTTCAATTTTGGCATACGCATAGAAAGACAACGTAAGGCGTTCCTTACCAGCTTCATCAATAAGTTGAGCTCTTTCTTCTGCGCTTAAGGTGTTATACAGTTGCATGCTATAAACGTTTTAAGTGAGAAAAATATTTTTGCAAATATAATGATTTTTCAATTGAATCCCTTTTTCCTGATATGAGTCATGATCAGGAAATAACAGGTAATGAGTCACCGAATGGTGATAAATGAAAGACTTTTAGATAAATTGTCGTATCTTAATCATGACATTTTATCCTCCTTCAGCTTACAAAATGTCACATTTTGGCTTTAATATTTTTTTAAGTTTTGTTAATACATTATTCGTAATTATGACATAATACATAAAATGACATAATAGCCGTTAAATTTTAGTTAAAATTGAAACACAGCATGCTAATTGCTTACTTATTTAGCATTAAATTTGTTTACGTTAAAACAAAAAAAATCAATAAATAAAAAAGAAAGATATACAATGAAGAGTACTTTAAAAAAACTATTACCATTTGCAGTAGTGGGCGTTGTCTCAGGAGCTACTACCGTTGGGACACTACAATATTTCGGTAAGCATAACAGTAACGCTGACCAGTCTTACTTCACCGCTGCGGCCCCTAACGCTTCATTCGTAGGAATGAACACAGCAACTGTGGGCGATGATTTTGTAAAAGCATCAAAAACAACCGTTCCGGCTGTAGTAACCATTAAAAATTATCAAAGCAGATCTACGAGCAGAGCTTCAGAACAGGATTTGTTTGATTTTTTCTTCGGAGATCCTTTCGGAGGAAGAGGACAGCAGAGACAGAAGCAGCAGGCTCCGGACAACATGCCATCAGGAATGGGATCCGGGGTGATCATTTCACCGGACGGATATATCATCTCCAACAACCACGTGGTAGCAGGAGCGAATAAACTGGAGGTTGTTCTAAGCAACAAGAAATCTTATATCGCAACACTAGTAGGAACTGACCCAAACACCGATATTTCTTTACTTAAGATCGAAGAAAAAGGGCTTCCTTATTTAAATTTCGCCAATTCAGATAATATTGAGGTTGGACAATGGGTACTTGCCGTAGGAAATCCGCTTGGATTAAATTCTACAGTAACCGCAGGTATTGTTTCAGCTAAAGGAAGAGGAATCGGGATCTTAGGAGGTCAGGGAAAGGCTACCAACCCAATTGAAAGCTTTATCCAGACCGATGCCGCAATTAACCCGGGTAACTCGGGAGGAGCGCTGGTGAACGTTAATGGCGATCTGATCGGGATTAACTCTGCGATCCAGTCTACTACAGGATACTATCAGGGATATGGATTTGCAGTTCCGGCTAATCTGGCAAGAAAAATCGTTGAGGATATCAAGAAATTCGGAATCGTACAGAGAGGATTTTTAGGGGTTTCATCATTAGACCTTTCCAGCGATCAGCAGGTAACGGCTTACAACAAGCAGTTCAAAACCACTCTGAAAGTAGGTTCAGGAGTTTATGTGACCGGATTTGGAGATAACAGTGGTGCTGAAGATGCAGGTCTGAAAAAAGGAGATATCATCACTAAAATTGATACGTACGATATTACAGATTTCGCGGATCTTTCCATGTCTATCGGAAGCAAACGTCCGGGAGATAAAGTTCAGGTAACTTACTCAAGAAATGGTAAAGAAAGTACAACTACGGTAACCCTTAAAGACCAGAAAGGAGGAACTACCACCAGAACAAAAGCTGATCTGAGCGTGACTGAAAAAATAGGAGCAGACTTTGATCCGCTTACTGAAAAATTCAAAACAGAATACGGACTGAACAGCGGTGTAGTTGCTAAAAACGTAAGCGAAGGCAGCGAAATGGCGAAGATCGGAATCGTAGATAATTATATCATCATCGAGATCAATGGCAAGCCGGTGAATTCACAGAAAGATGTAGAAAAGGTACTGGATAAATACCAAGGTAATGTACAGGTGAAGTTTGTGGACGACTACGGAAGAATCTATACCAAAGGATTCAGAATGCCTTAATCCATAAAGGCAACGGTCTATTCATATCAACAAAAAACGCTGCAGAATCTGCAGCGTTTTTTATTTGGTTTTGTTCATTTTCTCAGCAATTCTCTTCTTCTTGTTCCGCTCATAAATAACTTCTACAATCTTTCCTCCAATCCACGAGAACGGGAAAAATGTAAGGAAAATAGAAATCTTATAAAACGTAGGATGGTACGGAAATATAATAACATCCAGCATGGCAATGAAAAGCATAATAAAGCCGATAAGAATAGCATAAGCCACTTTAGCGTACTTCACGATAAGAGCAGTAGCGACTCCTCCGATCGTAGATCCAAGCCCTGAAATAAACAGCAGAAATCCGAAAAATGCATTATCGTTCTTCATGCTGTAAAGAAATCTCTGCCAGTGCTCAAAAGGAGCAAAAGCTTCGAAAGTGATCCATTGCGGAAACACTCTTATACCAAGAGTGATAATAAGCCCCGCTATACCAAGGCCTACAAGAACCGCAACTGTATTTCTAATAAAATTCATTAATCCTGATGTGCAATCATAGAAATTTCAATATCCACATTCTTAGGCAGACAAGAAACCTGTACCGTTTCACGCGCCGGATAGCTGTCTGTATCAAGGTATGAAGCATAGATATCATTCATAACTGCAAAATCATCCATGCTCTTAAGGAAGATGGTCGCTTTTACTACATTTTTGAAAGTCATTCCAGCTTCAGTAAGGATCGCCTCAAGGTTTTTCATCACCTGATGTGTTTCCTTCTCAATTCCCTCTACCAATTTACCAGTTGCAGGATCTACAGGAATCTGTCCGGAAATATATAAAATTCCGTTGGCCATATTAGCTTGTGAATAAGGCCCTATTGCTGCAGGTGCATTAACTGTGTTGATTATTTGTTTCATATATGGGTATTTATTTTTTCAAAAGTCATATGCAATCACTATTTCCGGTATTCGTTTGCTCACTCAATTCGTTAACCGTGATTTCATTGAATTTATTTTGGTTGCAAATATAAAATTTATATTTACAATAGTCAATCTGATATTAGAAAGGTGCGTTAGGCTGTGTAAAACTTCTGTCCTTGTACTTCAGTGCATCACTTAAGATATTGGCTTTGATCCCGATAAAGAAGTCATATACCTTATACTGTCCGAAAGGCACCCAGTTAAAGTTGATCGTAAAACTTCGCTGATCTCTTGAGAATCCGATTCTGGTATAGGCCAGATCTTTCGTCACAAGGTCAAAATGCGTACTTCCGTTGATATTCCAGTAAGGAGTCAGCTTAATACTACCGTCCAGCCCTACAGAAGCAATTTTGGTTCCAAGTAAGGAGGTCCCTTTTGAATAAGCGTAGTTTGCATTGATATTTAAGGTCCAGGCCTGATCGAAATGGGCATAATTATCATCATCAAAATAATAATTTTCATTCCTCACTTCTCCTTTTGCAGGATACTTTTTAGCATAATCTGTTTTCTCTCCGAATATCTCGCTGCTCAAAGGATAAGAAAGCTGTACGTTGAATCCCTGTACACTGAAATGACCGAACTCTTCCGTTCTTATTCCCTGCGTAGCACCCGGAGCAAAATCAATTCTATAAGGATCCAGTGAAAGACTGGTGTTCACACTTAGTTTATTATTGAAGAAAGAGGACTGCCCGTTGATACTGAATACAGACCACGGGTGATCTTTTGCGGCAAAATTATAGTTTCCGGATAAGCTAAGTGATTCGAAGATCTTTATTTTTTTCACTCCCGTAGAATCACTTTTAGATTTCACCTTCATTTCGATATTGTTTCCGATATTGAAACCTAAAGCTCCTACTACTCCACTTGACGGGCTTCCTACAATTCCTTTATCAAAAATAGAATAAGGCGTTAAAGCACCCTCCGCATTGTAATAATTTCTGTAATATCCGAAACCGGGACTGGAGAAATCCGGTGAATACGTAAAGCTAAGACTCGGTGTCATCATGTGTCTTATCGCTTCTACAGCAGCTCCTTTTTTAAATTTCAGCATTCCGTAAAGCGTGGTCTGAAGACTTGCTGAAGTAGAGAATGTAGAATACCCTGCAACGTTCTTCTGAACTTCGTCCACATCAACCGTTTTTATAGGATCATAATATCTCTTAAGTGTTTTCGTCGTTAAAGCGTTATCAATATTCGCACTTAAACTGAACGTGAAATATTTCGCTACCGTTGTATTGGTTCCTAAAGCAATATTATTTTTAAGACCTGTCTGCATTTTATCCCACATCGCCTTTGTAAAAAGCTCATTTTCCTGGGTGCTTACATAGTTGGTCAGATTGAAACCCGTATTCACTGTAATATTTTCAAGAAGTCCCTGTCTTACTCCTGTTTTAGATTTAAACAGATAAAACTGATTGATCGCCACGTTCATCTGAGGAAGACGAAGATCCGCCAGTCCGGTGGCAAAGTTTTGAGCATAGGATGCAGATCCTGTAATTGTAATTGGCAGTTTCAAGAATCTTTTGGTTACCGTTACCGCTGAATTCTGTTGCGTGTTCAGGACATTCTGATTGAAAATATAATTATTGTTCAGGTTATTGTTGTAAAACTTTGTACTTACGATATCCACAGAGGCACTGAACGTCAGAAAAGGATTTGATTTTGAATCCTGAGTGTGTGTCCATGCAATTCTGTACGTACTGTTTTTGTTATAATCATCCAGACCTTTGATTCCACGTATCATCGTTCCGACATCTGCTGTAAATGTCCCGGAATACCTGTATTTCTTCAGATAGTTCATCTGTGGCCGTATATTCCAGCTTCCTTTGGTATAAATATCGGCAAGCACTTTAAGATCAAAATGTTCCCCTATCGGCTGATAATACCCCAGTCCGTTGAGGAAAAACCCTACATCTTCCCTTTCCCCGAAACTCGGAATCAGAATACCGGCTGCCCTCTTGTCTGAAAACGGAAGGATGGCAAACGGCAGAATCAGAGGGGTAGGAACCTTCTCGATATACATCTGGATAGGCCCGGTAACGATCTGTGATTTATTTTTAGTCTTGATCAGCTTGATATTGGAGGCACGCATAAAATAATCCGATGCCGTATCTTTTTTCTTGATATAGTATTCATCGGTGGTATAATCTGCATTCTTCATCGCGAAGACAGAATCGTTATACTTTTTGGTTTTCTGTGCGGTAATTACCCCTTCGTTTTCTTCGGTTCTTGCATTGAATGCAATAGCCTGTTTCGTTTTGGTATTGTAGCTGAACTCGTTGGTTTCATATTTTTTCCCCGCCTGAGTAGTGATTACGGGTTCAATAATCTTCCCCAGGGAATCCTGTTTTCCACGGGCATAGATGAGATTTTTATTATCGTCGATAGAAATATAATCCGCATCAATCTGCATATCCTGGTATTTTACCTGGGCATTTTTATTGAGGAATGTCATTTTCTTTGGGATGTCTCTTCGCTGATCATCCGCTTTTGTGCGGAGAATATCATCTAAAGATTCCTTTTTTACAACAATGGTATCCTTTTTGGAAATAGTATCATTAACCACATTTTTAGGCAATTTTTCAGGTGTTTTCTGTGCTAAAAAATTGTTAAAAATTAGGATAATTAAAATTTGTAATATATTTTTGAGGACGGTTTTGGCCAATTTTTGTTCTATATAATTAAGGCTCAAAATTAATATAATTTTTAAAACTGTAAGATGCACAACCAAAATTTTAAAATAATTTTATCATTTCTCCTTATTTTATCGAGCACTTTAATATTTTCGCAAAAGAAGTTTACGATCGTTTTAGATGCTGGGCATGGGGGAAGTGACCATGGAGCGAACCGATCTTATGCAGACATTGGAAGAGTCGCAGAAAAAGATGTTACGCTTGCCGTTACCCTAAAAGTTGGGGCAATGTTGGAGAAAAACAGAGATTTCAAAGTAATATACACCCGTAAATTTGACGAATATCCTTCTCTTTCGGACAGAACCAACCTGGCGAACAGAAGTAAAGCAGATCTTTTTGTATCCATTCACTGTAACTCTTCACAGAGACCTACCGCTTACGGAACTGAAACCTATGTACAAGGACCGAATCAGAACGATGAAAACCTTGAAGTAGCCAAAAGGGAAAACGATGTGATCTTTCTGGATGAAAAAGACAGACAGACCTTCGGTTCTTATAACCCAAGCTCTCCAGAATCTCTTATCGCCCTGAAACTGCAGCAAAATAAATATCTGGAGTCCAGTTTACTGCTTGGCGGATTGGTAGAAGATAATTTCGTGAATAAAGATAAAAGATTTTCAAGGGGTGTTTTCCAGAAGAACCTTCACGTTCTCCGTATGAATGCCATGCCTTCCGTACTGATAGAAACCGGATTCATCAACCATCCTGAGGAAAGCCACTATCTGGCATCCGAAAAGGGACAGACCGAAATTTCGGAAAGTATCTACAACGCCATCATCGATTATAAAAAAGCGATTGACCGAAAAACAGGAGGATCAGTTTCAGTGAAAAAACCTGAACCTGAGAAACCCGCTGAGTCTCCTCTGAAAAATGATTTCAGAATTCTGCTGCTAAGTTCACCTACGAAATACAACGACGGAGATCCTGCTTTAAAAGGTCTGAATTATATTCTTCCTCTTAAAGATAACGGACAGTACAAATATTACTACGGTGTAACGAACATGGCTTCGGTAAAAGACATCAATTTAAAAACAGCCAAAGATGCAGGGTTCAGAAATGCGTATGCGGTAGGATTTATGCCTAATCAAAAACTGCTTTCAGGCTACTATACTATTGAGGTTTATACGGGCGAAAAGCTAAATGGAAACTCATTTATCTTACAGACACTGAAGGATGTAGAACGCAACAAAGAGAACGGAGTTTTCTATTATACGTATGGAAAAGTATTCACTTTGGAGGATGCCGTAAAGCTCCAAAAAGACCTTGAAACCAAGGGAATCAAGAATACGATTATTCAAAAAGTTTTTAAATAATTTGAAAAATAATTTTGAAGTTAAAAAGTTAATCATTACTTTTGCAACCTCAAAATTTGGCCTATTCGTCTAGTGGTTAGGACTCAAGGTTTTCATCCTTGCAACAGGAGTTCGATTCTCCTATAGGCTACCAAATTTGATATCATGCCGGATTTAAAAATACAAGAAGCAAAACTTCTTTTTAAGAAAATCCACTCTAACCCAAAAAGTTACGATTTACAAATCAATGAAGACGGGATTACAGGCAGGGATGATAAAATAAGTTTCAGACTTTACCGGACTGGAGAAAGGGTCGCCTTTGAAGTAACAATTGATGGACTTACCTTCACCAACACGACTGGAGAATGGAACAACGCAATGATTATGTTAAGTAGCACAATCAAGAAAATAGAACGAGAACAAGAGAATTTAAAAATAGAACAAGCAATAGATAAACTCAGAAAATACCTGTCAGAAGAAAATTAAAAAATTTTAAAAATAAATTTGGCAGATTAAAAAAAAGTTTATAGTTTTGCACTCACATTTGAACGATATGGCAAATCATAAATCAGCATTAAAGAGAATTAGACAAAACGAAGTTAGAAAAGTTCGTAACAGATACTACCACAAAACTGCTAGAACAGCAATCAAAGTTTTGAGAAATGAGGAAGATAAAGCTGCAGCTACTGAGCAACTTCCAAAAGTTATCGCTTTGTTGGATAGATTAGCTAAGAAAAATATCATCCATAAGAACAAAGCTGCTAACTTAAAAAGCAAATTGGCAAAGCACGTTAATAAATTAGCGTAACAGCATAGTTGGCCCGTTCGTCTATCGGTTAGGACCTCAGATTTTCATTCTGGTAAGAGGGGTTCGATTCCCCTACGGGCTACAAAACTTAATCACTACTAACCGGGTGGTTATACTAAGAGTTGAAACTTATAAAAACAAAAAACTAACCCTGTAGGTATTTTATTTACAGTTTGGTAGATGGCCCGTTCGTCTATCGGTTAGGACCTCAGATTTTCATTCTGGTAAGAGGGGTTCGATTCCCCTACGGGCTACTTAACAACAAAAAACTCTGGTAATTTTATCAGAGTTTTTTTGTGGATTATACTTCGGATTTTCTACAATCTTTCTTATGTAGTCTCTTCCAAAACCTATTATATTTTTTTAAATTTCGGCTTGTTTTCAACTTCAATCATCATTTCAGGAAACTGGATTCATCAATATAGAGCATATCGGGTTTAAAAATGGGCTAGAGCCATTGATCTGCATATTAATTCTCAGAAGAGAAACTATAATTTGTAGTTTTGTAGTATTCAAAATAAAAACATGGCATTCATTAACGACCTAGGTAAGATTATTGTTTTTTTGTTTTTACTGTTAAGTGTTTTTCTGATTACCGCAAAATCCGAAAGAAAATTACCTGATTATTTATTTGCTGCTTTTCTCCTGGTATCTGTGATAGATTTTTCCGGTCTTTTCCTATCCCCTCCAGACTCCAAAATAATCAAAGGAGGAAAACTGGCCAGCGTTCTGTTGCAGATGCCTCTGTATTATTTATATGTCAACTCAGCCTGCTATTATAATTTCAAGCTTCATAAAAAACACCTTCTCCATGGACTCCCGTTTTTATTCGTTTTTTGCTTCTTCAGCATAACTGGAATTTCAGAAAAGGGTTATAAGATATTTGATGTGATCTCTATCATTCAATATTACTATTACATCATTGCTGTATTTCTGGTGTTGCGGAATTTCAGAAAACTATATCAGGAAAATTATTCCAGTAATCATCATCTTACCTATAAATGGCTGATGCAAACCACTATTCTTTTTCTGATTGGAAACCTCTTCGTTCTGATCAGAGGATTCGTAGAGAACAATAGTCCTGTTTATAACTATTTATTCACTTTCACCTCTGTGTTTGTCTTATTTGTGATCACCTGGTTTGTACTGAATGCTTTATACCGTCCTAATCTTTTTGCCGGGATCAATAAAGATCTGGTTCCTGTACAACCGGAAAATAAAGTAAAGGAAGAACCGGAGCAATTGAAAAGCCTTCTGAAATTCATGGAAACTGAAAGGCCTTATTTAGATGACAAACTGACATTGCAGAAATTAGCTGAACAGATTAGTTTACCCGAAAAGCAATTATCCCTGCTGATCAATCAACATACCGGGAAACATTTTTTTGATTTTATCAATGAGTTCCGAATTAATGATGCCAAAACTCTCCTCAAGGAGCAATCGCAGTTAACCGTACTGGAAGTATTGTACGAAGTGGGGTTCAACTCAAAATCTTCATTCTATACTGCGTTTAAAAAGGAAACCAACTTAACCCCTACAGATTACAGAAAATCAATAGTTTAACTGTGTCCGATTTTAAGTCGGACAATTTTTATGATTCAAAATCAGTCCGGGTTCCGGTAGTCGGATGTTTATCCCATGGTAAATTTCCAGATTTGCTTCATCATTTAAAAATTAAATCAAATGAAGCTATCAATCCAATGGGCATTGTTCCTTTTTTCTTTATTAAGTTCCGGACTATGCTCCGCCCAATCCAAACCAACTGATCCGATCAGGAGAGCAGATTCTCTGCTGACTATCTATCAACAGGAAAATACTCCGGGTATGGCCATTGCCATTATAAAAGACGGAAAAATAATCTATAAGAAAACCTACGGACTGGCTAATCTGGAAAACAAAACTCCGATCACAGATTCCACGGCTTTTAATATAGCCTCCGTTTCCAAGCAGTTCACTGCATTCATTACTCTTTTGGCTGAAAAGGAAGGAAAACTATCTCTGGATGATGACATCAGAACCTATCTGCCTGAACTGAAACATTTGCCTTATAAAATTACGATCCGCCAGTTAGCCAATCATACCCATGGATTACCCAACTTTTCGGAAATAAAAAAACTGCAGGGTTTTGGGGACGAATTTAAGGTAACTCATGAGGAAGGAGTGCAAACCATTCTGGGAATTAAAAGCATCAACTTTCCTCCCGGGGAAAATTACCAATATAACAACACGGGGTTCACACTGCTCGCTGAAATTCTCCACAGGATTTACAAAAAGGATTTTAATCAAATCGCAAGGGAATTTATTTTTAACCCTTTGCATATGAAAAACACCATGGCAATAGATCATCCTGATACAATCATTCCAAATGTAGCTGAATCCTACAGGTCAAAGGGCAACACTTTTCTGAAATATCCTATCGCACAAATGGTGAACGGCTCATCTAATATTTATACAACACTGAATGATCTGTGTCAATGGGCCATCAATTTCCAGAAGCCGGTGCAGGGAGGCCGTGAGGTTTATAACACAATGCAAAAGAATACCGCCCTCAATACCGGCAAGACCATAGAATATGGATTGGGACTGCAAACTGAAAAGTATAAAGGTTTAGACCTTGTATTTCATGGTGGTGGTACAGTGGGCTATCGTGCCTATATTTTACATGTTCCTTCTCAACAGTTTTCTGTAGTAATGCTGGGCAATAAGCAGAGCTTTGAAGGTTTACAGATTGTTTATCAATTGGTAGACTTCTTTCTCAAAGATCAAGAGACGCTTCCTTCCCTGCCACAAAAAACAATCTATACTCCAACTGAACTCAAAAAATTTGAAGGAGTTTATGAATTCAGTCCGGGAAATTTCCTTCAAATATCAGCGGAAGGGAAAGATCTTAATGTAGGAACCTATAATCGAAAAGGCAAGGAACCGCTTCAGATCATTGGGGATAATAAATTTAAGATTACTTCTATTCCTACAGCAAGTTTAACCTTTAATAGCGGTGCGGTTGTCCTTAGAATCGCCGATTTTACGTACACTGCAAAAAAGGTGACCCTGAACCCGCCTAAAATTGATAAAACGGTTCTGAACAAACTGGTCGGTTTTTACAGGAATGAGGAATTTAATACAACTTATCAGCTCGTCATTGAAAACAATAAGCTCATAGCAATGCATCCTTTAAATGGTGATATTGAACTATATCCGTTAACATCTACAAGCTTCTACTCCACAACGGATTATTTCGGACAACTTGATTTTAAATATGATCAGAATAATGGAGTTACGAAGTTTATGTTATCTGGATCTAATCTTGTCAATATTGAATTTAAAAAAATAAAATAGTCTTATCTATAGCAATTACCGGGGTTATCTCTTAAACGAGATAGCCTTTTTTCTATTGATGAGCTCCCTGAATACAACTTATTTTTTCGTTCTTTTTCAATGTAAATAAAATCCTTTCGGAAATTGTATTTAAATATTTTAAAAAAGTCATACCTTTGCATTCATCAGATGATAAGATGTATATGCAAATTCAAAGAAAATCATTGGCTCAGGAAGTCGCAGAAAGATTAATTCAGGGAATTACGAATGAAGACTATGCGGTAGGGGATAAGCTTCCGATTGAACCGGAATTGATGAAAATATATGGGGTCGGCAGGTCCAGCATCCGTGAGGCTATAAAAATTTTATCGATAAAAGGGGTTCTGAGTGTGCAGCAAGGTGTAGGTACCTTTGTGACTTCAAAGAATATCCAGGAATCACTGGAAGATCAGATCAGTAATGCTGAATTCAATGAAGTGTATGAGGTTCGTTCTCTCTTAGATTCAAAGATCGCGGCAAAAGCAGCTGTTAACAGAAGTGAGAAGGAATTGGAGACTATTAAAATGCATCTGGATCTCAGAGATCAGTTTGCAGAAGAAAACCAGGCACTGGAGTGCTATCAGGCAGACATTAATTTCCATATATCTATTGCTGAAGCATGTGGCAATACCCTATTGAAAGAAATTTACCGAATTGCAAGCAAACATATCCTAAGAACTTTTGAAAGCAGTCACAATAACAATACGGACTCTTTTAAGCTTTCTCAAAAAATACATACTGATCTTTATAATGCTATTGAAAATAAAGATTCCGACACTGCTGCGCGTATTGCCCAGCTGATTGTTGAAAAAGTATACTAAACATTAAATTTATAACAAAATTCATCAGATGACCTGACGAATTAAAGATTACATTATGGAAAAGGTACATACACAAACCATTGATACCACTAAAATTGTTTATCCTATTTTATTTATGATCAGTTTTTCGCATTTGCTGAATGATCTGATCCAATCTACTATTCCGTCATTATATCCTATTCTGAAAGGCGAATTCAGTTTATCATTTGCGCAGATCGGGATCATCACGCTGGTTTTTCAGCTTACGGCTTCTATTTTACAACCGTTTGTTGGAATTTACACCGATAAAAAGCCCAATCCAAGATCTCTGGCCATAGGAATGGGACTTTCAATGGCCGGTTTATTACTTCTGGCCGCTGCTCATCAATATTATGTGATTCTGATTGCCGTTGGACTGATTGGTATGGGATCATCTATTTTCCATCCTGAAGCTTCAAGAGTTGCCCAACTGGCATCCGGCGGACAAAAAGGACTGGCTCAATCGATCTTTCAGGTAGGCGGAAATTCGGGAAGCGCTATCGGGCCTTTATTGGTTGCATTAATTATACTTCCTCTGGGACAGGGCTATGTCGCTCTTTTTGCGATTGCCGCTTTTATAGGAATCATCGTATTATGGAGAATCGGAAATTGGTATGCAGAAAGATTATCATTTAAGAAATCAGCGAAACATCCTGATAACATTATTGAGATACAGCTTTCCCGCAAAAAGGTCCTATTTTCTATTACCATTCTGTTGGCTTTGGTATTTTCCAAATACATCTATCTGGCATCCATGACGAACTATTTTACGTTCTTCCTGATTGATAAATTTCATATTTCCGTACAGGATTCCCAGCTGTATTTATTCATGTTTCTTGCAGCCGTGGCTATAGGAACTATTCTCGGTGGAAAATTGGGTGATAAATACGGAAGAAAGAAAATTATTTGGGCTTCTATTCTGGGAGCAGCCCCTTTTACCCTTTGTCTTCCCTACCTTTCTCTGGGATGGACCATCGTATTTGCTGTTTTAATAGGGTTAATTATCGCATCGGCATTTTCTGCCATATTGGTGTATGCTACCGATCTTATGCCTAATAAAATTGGATTGGTCGCGGGATTATTCTTCGGGTTCATGTTTGGAATGGGAGGAATTGGTTCTGCAGTTTTAGGAGCTGTAGCAGATGATACCGGAATCGAATATGTATTCAGAATTTGTGCATTTTTACCTCTTATAGGTATTATCACAGCTTTCTTACCCAATATTAAAGGTCATAAAAAATAGGCTGAAAATAAAAGCTGTAAAGAACATCCTTTATCCATTTTGATCATACTATTTTCTGACGGGCAATATGCTCAAGGTTAAGGAATCATTATATATTTCACATTTTATAGAGATAATATTGTATACATATACTTTTATGCTTAAATTTGGTTAAAACATTAACCGTAAATCTCTATAGTATGAAATCTATTTTACTTTCCAAAAGCCGCCTTTTTCAGGCCGCCTTATTTTTAGCCTTTTTATTCCAATCGAATAATTCACAGGCACAAAGCAGAATCTATGCAAACGATCAGCATTCCAATGTATATGGAGTATGTCTGGGATGTGCCGTACAGAATCCTCTGAATGCCGTGGGAGACAACGAAGACAATTACTCTACCATGGTCATGGGTACCGTTTTATTGGGGGGCGTTGAACAGACCCTAAGATTCCCTTATGTGAGAATCAACACTAAATTAGTAATCGGTATCGGAACCAATAACATTCCTCTGACAGTTCAGCTGTTAAGCGGTGTGTATATAGAAACGATCAGCGGAACGACGTCTAATAATGACAGCCAAATGATCACGGCTAGTTTACTGAAGCTAGCAGACACTCCTAACAGAGCAACGATTGAACTTACTCCTGCCAGCTCATACAACGCCGTTAAAATCAGACTGAGCGGAGGTGTATTAAGTCTTGGTGGTGGATTCAGAGTATATTATGCTTACCAGGATCCGCTTGCTACGATCATGGCTTACAGCAAAGCCGGACAGATTACGCTGGGTGGTACTGTTCCATTAGAAGGAGCTGAAGTTACTCTAAGAAATACTTCAGGAAAAGAAGTACACCGTTCTACCCTGAAATCAAATACTTTTGAACTGTCTACTCCACAACCGGAAGGTGTTTACATCCTGACCGTGGAAGCAAAAGATAAAAAGACTTACACCCGTAAGATCAGAATTACAAACTAAGTAACAGGACTTATTAAAACTCCGGCAGGCTTTTAGCCTGCCGGAGTTTTTTTTGAACATTTTTAAACTTTTTAGAAGTTAATTACAAGTTAAAAAAAATCAGCGGCCCGAAGGGCCGCCGATTCCTTGAAATAAAATAGACTGTGAAAACTATTTTTTGATCAATTTTTGTTGGTATACTGCTTTATCAGTTACCGCTTTCAGAATATATACTCCGTTCGGAAGCATGCTTACATTGATCTGGCCATTGTTAAGCTGCGTATTCACTATTTTTCCGGAAGCATCATAAACGGAAACGGTTAGAATTTTCTCCTGAGTTTTGATGGTAAGAATATCGGTCACCGGATTCGGATAGATGCTGAATTCAATTTTCTTCACTTCTGCTGTCGCTAAAACAGAAACTGTACTGTTTACGGTAAGGGTTTTCTCAACCACTTTTCCGTTTGAATTAAAGCTGATCTTGATATCAGCAATTCCTGAAGCAATCGGTGTCAGAACAAGTTCATCATTTCCGTTGATTACTGCAGATACAGCTGCCGGATTTGAATTGGATTTAATTGATTTTACAATAGCTGATGAAAGGTTATCCTCATCAGAAACGATTGTTTTCAGATCAATCACAGATGCACTGTTCACACTAACCTGTGAAGGGAACGTACTGCTTACTGTAGGAAGTGTATTATCCGGGAATACGGTTACAGCAGGGAACCAATAATAATCATTAAGCGTTTTTGTATTGGTAAGGGTTCCGGTTGCATCATAAGTATGGATCCAGTTTTTCTGGTAGTGGGCACCAAAGCCACTTTCTGTTGTATTTAAGATCAACTCATCCGTTATAGGATTCACACGAAGTGCGGCACCGTAAGGAATTTGCTTATAAGTACCTGTCTGACCAGGAATTGCAGCAAAGTTTTCGTTAAATACTTTTGTCGTTACATCAAATTTTACGATCTGTGCTCCTGACACGAAACTGTTTACTGAATTATTCCAATATAAAACATTTTGTTTGCTGCTTGCTGTAAAACTTCCAGCATTCCAGGCTCCCCAGGATCCTAAATATTTAGTCGTCGGGATGTTATAAGGAGTCGTTGCAAATGTCGTTGTATTAATGTTCACTACTTTCTGATCCTGAATGGCCCAGATACTTCCGTCTTTTGCCTGAACAATAGAATGGAAAGCTCCCGGAATTGTGCTCACCAGCGTATCCGTTGCCGGGTCAATTACTAAAATTCCGGCAGACTGTTTCACGGCAAATACATATTTCGAAGAACGGACCATATTCCCGATCTGTCCTGCATACTGGCCGCCACCGCCTGTTCCAGTGATCAGGCTTCCCACCTGCATATTCGCGATATCAAATATAAAAATACCGTTCGAAGCTCCGATGTATCCTTTATTCTCATTAACTCCGACGAATGACCTTCCGTCACCTCCGCCGATATTATTAAATCCTGCGATTTTCTGCATCGTTTGCGCATTCGCTACGACCAGCCTTCCTCCAGGCGTATATTGTGTATCACCACCGTCTGCAGCCTGCTTAGAAATAAAATAGAATTTATCTCCGTAGATTGTTCCATATTGCGTTGTAGCACCAAAGGCCTGGTTATTATTAGCATTGCTGTACACACGGTAATTGATCTGTCCGTTACTGTCAATGAAGTTCACAGAACCATTGGTATGCCCGAACCATTCTTCATTCACAATAAAATATCCATTCGTAAAATTGGTTGATGCCACATAAGGAGATACTGGCGTCATCGTTGATGAAATAGGGAAAGAAGCCATTCCCGGGTTAAAATTCCAAACATCATATGACCCATTCTGAAGGACACGGGAAGTAGCACCTACTCCTGAATATCCGAAATCGGCATCTGTAGGATCTTTTACCCAATATGACCAGTAGCTGTTGTACCATCCTGATCCCCAATGATCTGAAGCATCGGCTGCCGTATAATCATCAAAATCATAAGCAGCTGTATTTACGATACCATTGACAGGGTAATAAGGATAAGTTACATTCCCGCTTTTATAGAGTGCATTGCTGTTCTGTCCGTTCAAATCAAAGCCCATTCCTCCGATTGCAGTTCCGAACTGTGTCCCCGGATAAAGCAATGTGAAAAATCTGTGATCTGCCTGTGCAATCGCTTTCAGCATGTCTTCTCCGGTAGCGTTTCCGTTCCATCTGAATCCCCATACCAAAGCATCAGGATTTTTGCTGTCATTCCACTGTACCACGAAAGCTGCTTCGTTGGTACCGCTTCCCACCCAATACTGAATATCAGAAAAACTGATATTGGTGGTTACTGTCGTATTCAGCTGATTGCTGCCAGTACCCTGAATATCATTTCTGGGTACGCCCTGTACTTTTACCTGTGCATTCGCAAAGAACGCAAACAGAAACAGTACGGTAAAAAGATAAAACTTTTTCATTTTTCGAATTATATATATTAAATTTTGTTTTCCATTTTCTAATTGAGATGCAGGTCATAGGCTCCTGCCACTTCTGTGGAAACCTCTCCAAGCCAGCCGGCTTCCTGATTGATTCCCGTATACACCTTTATAAAATCGATGCCCGGAAGTTTTACATACTTTCCGTTCTTATCTACAGCCCAGGAAATATCTATGTTGGAAGCTTCATCGTTGTTCGGGGCGTTGTCTGCATAGCCGTACTCATAAGAGGTTCCCACCCAATAAGTCCCCACTCCGCTCTGGTCGTAAAAATTATCCTTAAGTCTGGTCCCCGTAAGTGTGTAAGAAGCAGTCGGGAGCCATAAAGGATAATAGCTTTGCGCATGGAAGGCGTTTCTGGTTTTAAATCCAGAATTCCCTATATTATCCTGCCACTTGATGTACTCCACATCAGCTTGCCAAAAATCACTTCCGGGAACAGGCGGCTTGCTTTCGTTGGGTTTGAAATAGGTTATGCTGTAATTTTTCGTTGTTGAATTTTTAAAATATTCGCTGCCGGCGATCTCATACCATTCATCCTCGTCCGGTTTACCGTTGTTATTTTTATCATAGCCAACCATGATGATACCGGGTTCGCATGATCCTGTTCTGGTAGCATTGGCATCATTTCCCCAGAATGAATTTCCGAGAATTTTAAAATCTCTTCCGTCAAGGTTCGGGATCGTATGATCGAAGCCGAAAGCAACATAGCCTCCGAAACCGCCAAGCGTAACCATCGTTGAATTTCCCCCTACCAATGATTCTTTTGCCTTTTTGATCATATCCAACTCCGTATTTCCGTTCAAATATTCCGGGTTCTCATTGATAAACTGGCCTATAGCGGGACGGAATTCAAAGACATCTGAAATATATTTACTGTAAGGCGTGAGTTCTTTATTAACAATGATAGTCGACTTATAAATCTTCACCGCTCCTTTTACCTCTACTTTCAATGTCAAAGGATAGTTTTGCACGGTGGAACTCACAAAATCCAATTGCAGATGATCGGAAATAACAGCATCATTGATGCTCCAGGTCAGCTTGCCGTCAATTTTTGGATCTATACTTAAAAGTTTAAGCCTGTCAATTGTATATGATTCTTTAAGAACTTCTGCTGGAAAAGTTACTTCCTCCATCACTTCTTCACTATCGCTTTTACAGGCTGCCGTTCCCAACAGCAAGGAAGAGAGAAGAAGTGTTTTTAAAATATGTTTCGTTTTTCTTTCCATTATTTTCCTGATCTGATTATTTATATAAAAAAGCAAAGTGAGCAGGAATATTTCCGCCTTCTGTTTTCCACTTGAATTTTCCGCTCTTGTCGAAACAGTATACATATCCGGTGGTTACATAATTTTTCGCATCCGTTAGATAAATGTCTTCCGTATAAGGATTTACAGCAATTCCATAAGGCGCTTTGATCTCGTCCACATATTGCTGGTCGATGATTTTGTTGGAAATAACCTGCTCGGTCTTTACATCAATGATTCCAAAGGTTTTGACGTATGTATGGGTATTGTAATTAAATTCATTTCCGTAATAGTACAGCTTATCATTGACGATTGTCATTCCGCTGACAGCAACGTGAAAGTCTTTTTTCACAGTACCTGTAGCAGCATCCACAAGGAAAAGACTGGATGGAATGTTATAATAATCTCCTCTTGAACTTACATACAGATCTCCATAGTTGTCCTTTTTAATACGGTGAAGATTAATGGCCACATCAATTTTCTTGATTTGCGTAAAGCTGTTCAAATCAATAACGGAAACGGTTTTGTCATAATTCGGGAACATATATCCCCCGGAATTAGCCACAAAAAGCTGATCTCCCATAATTTCTATTTCTTCCGGCTGATATCCAACTACAACCTGCCTTTCGATGTTCAGTGATGTGGTATCAATTTCCACTACTTTTCCCGGTGGCGAGTTCGGATTCAGATCAACGGGACCTGCGTAGCTGCTGGCATAGACTTTATTGCCTTTAAAAGCCAGATAACGGCAGTTCTGCAGCTGTATAGTCTTGATTCTTTTGGCTGTTTTCGCTTCCAGTACTTCAATTTTATTGGAAACATTCACTACGACATACATTTTGCTACCGTAGATCATGATATGATTTCCCACATCACCCAGCTCTTTTACCACACTCGGATTGGTTTCCCCATAAATATTTTTACGGTATGTTCCTGTCGCATAATCGAAATAATCGAGCGTACATTTGTTGCTGCCCATATTTCCTTCGTTCAGAAGATAAAATCCTTTAATAGGTGTATCTTCTCCATTGCTTACCTCTTTTGTTTCCGAAGGAACTATATTGTCATCTGTCCTACATGAGAACAGAAAGAAAAGAGTAAAGGCCAGCAGGCAAAAGTTTAGTTTTTTCATAATGTAAAGCTTACAATAAGTTTAAAATTTCTTCCGGGCATCGGATAATTCCTGACCACGTCATAGTATTGATTAAGGACGTTATTGACCTCAAAACCGGCATTAATCTGGTGAGAATGCCAGTTGAATTTTTTCTGAACGGATAAATCATGGGTGTACCATGGCTGAAGATAATTGGCTTTGATATTATTCAGCTGGGCATCATAGCGTTCTCCGGTGTACATAAAACTGTAATTGAAACTCCAGTCTTTATAGTCTGCCATCATGGTAAAAGTTAATGCATGCCATGGCACATAGGAGATCTGGTCACCGTAATAATCGTCACTTTTATCAGTATAATCTCCGGCGCGCTGATAGGTATAGCTTACCAAAGGTTTCAGTTTCAATTTATTAATATCAAATTCAGCCTGAACATTCACGTCTGCCCCAATGATTTTTACTTCACCCAAATTCACCATCATCCATCTGAAAAGATTGGTGGTAGGAACCGCGATAATCTTGTTCTCAACTTCATTATAATAGCCATCCACTTTCACATAGATTCCTTTAAAAAATTGATGGTCATAGAGTTTCTGATAGGTGAAACCTGCATCATACTGGTTCGTGTATTCAGGTTTAAGCATTACATTCCCGATCATGGTGTAATACAAATCATTGAAAGTAGGCATTCTGAAAACTCTTTTGTAGAAAGCCCGAACGGTAAGATCTTTAGATTCAAAAGGCTGATAGCTCAGGAAAGCGGAAGGGGTCCATTCGGTTTTATCGGGAGACTTCGCATTCATTTTTACGTTTTCATGGACAAAAGTTCCCAGAACACTTCCCAGAAACTTAAATCTATTCCATTGATAGGTCGTAGCAAAAGAAACGAGCGAAGTATAACGGGTAGGATATGAAAAATCCCTCAGACTGGCATTGAGATTATTATACTGAAAATCAAAACTCGCACTTACATCCCAGTTGTTATTAATAGAATAAATATTTGAATTGGAAAAATAGAGCTCTCTCTGAACATAAGAATTATCTATCGGCAGCGCTGTGTTGGCTATATTCACTGTATCTAAAAACCGGGTGTAGTCGTAAGCAAATTTAGCTTTGAACTGCGTTTCAAATTTTGGAAACAGCTTTTTTCGGAAACTGGCCTGGACAAAATAGTTTTCATCCAGCATCTGCTGACCTTTAGGTGTGAAATTATTATTAACAATGGCTGTGGGAACTCCACGATCGGAAATATAGCCGTATCCGCGTACACTCCAGCTTCCGTCATTAATGGTTCCGTTTAAGGTGCCTTCAAAACGTTTCGCTCGGATGTAGGAATCATATCTTCTGGCAATGGTATCATTGGCAACAGATCCGTCGGAATTTTTCTTTTCGTATTTATATTTATATAATCCATCGCTTTGTACAAATTCCGAGCTGAAACTTGCCGAAACTCTGTCTGAAAGCTTCTGCTCCAGACGGAAGGAAGGATTAAACAAACTGATCGAACCTAATTTCAGCTTAACCGTCAGATTGGTCTTCTGATCTCCTTTAAAAACAGGTATTTTAGGCTGAAGATAAATAGATCCGGAAGATCCGAAGTCCTTTGCAGGCTGAAAAATTTCACTTTTCTGACCATTATATAAAGAAATGGCTTGAAGATCATCCAGTGAAAATTTTCCAAGATCCACGATTCCGTTCTGAACATTTCCCAGCTGGATACCGTCATAGAAAACACCCACATGCTGGCTTCCCATACTTCGGATATTGACCGTTTTCAGGCCACCCATTCCGCCATAATCTTTGATCTGAACTCCTGAAAAATACCGTAAAGCATCGGCCACCGACTGGCTGTTCAATCTTTCAAGTTGTTCCCCTGAAAGGATCTGTGCGGGAAGAATTTCTTTAAAATCTTTTTTGTAAAGCTGGATAGGAAGAATGGTTTTCTCCCTGAGGGTGTCTCCGGATTGTGAGAATATAAGTTGAGATGCTGCCACAAATAATGTGATAACGCCTTTTTTAAACTGTGAAGCAGTATATTTTCTGACCATTAGCTCATTGAGAATAATGTTGACGCTAATGGATATAAGATAGCAAAGATAAAGCGCAGCTGTTACTGCACAGAATCATTGTTGTCCTAAGCTTTATTCCACGAAAGCATCAAACGTTTATCTTCTGGCAGGTCTTCTGACTTACTCCGTTTTTGAAATCCTTCCCATTAAAAAACAGTGGATATACTCTTCAAAAACTTTGATGTGGAGCTTACAGCAGCGGGTCTGTTCCGGATTTTCACCGGATTCCCTTTTAAGTGCTTTTTACAGCGCACCAGATTTCGGCAAAGATAGAAAATAATTAGCAGATGCAATACATCACATAATAAATTAACTATCAACACTATAAAAACATCTTAAACGACATTTTTAATGACTAAAAATTGTAAAGACTCTTTTTTTTAATGGAAAAAAGCAAGTGTGCAAAGAAGAGATTGTACAAAAACCGGTGGCTTTGGGAACCTCAGCCAGCGGTTTTTTTAGAAATTACAGTAAAATGTAAAATTACTTCTCATGTAATGAACATTGAATAACCTACACTTGATGGCTGAGGCTCGAAGCCACCATGACCTTAAATTCCAAAATTGATAAAAACACTGAATCTTGATTTTGCTTCAATGTCCCCACTTGCCAGATTGGAATAAGCAGGCAGCATGACCTCTCCTCCCAGACTGAACTTTTTATAGGAAGCCTCAAAACCGAGTTTTCCATATAAAGCGCTTCCGGCCGTTTTGGGCAATACCTCGTCAAACTGTTTGTTTTTATCATAAACTTCGCCCTGAAGTCCGGCTTTTGCAGAGAAAATGGCCTTTTCATTTCCTGAAAGCTGATAAAAACCTGTCGCGGCGTAATTCCACTGGTTTCCGAAACGGTAATTCTTTTTGTTTTCGGTTTTTACGGTGTAATCTGTGTTGATCAGTACAGCCAGCTTATTCTTTTGAAACTTATAATTCAAAGCGGCCTGATAATCCCAGCTTCCCGTTCCCAGCTGAAAACTTGGATTAACGCCAGAAGCTCCTTTTTCATCAAATTTTCCTAAAGGAATTTTGACTCCCAAACCTCCATTAAGCTGGTGAAAATTATCTTTAGAACTCACGATCCGATAAATTCCCATCAGGTTCAGATCTCCGATCCCATTAATGTTGATATCGCCCTGCATGGTTCTCTTCTCATGAAAATGAAAGGGCAGGCTGGCGTATACACTCAGCTTTTCTGTCAATGGAATTTTCCCCCAAACCTGCAGGGTATTGAAATACTGATCCTGTGTAAGATCTTTTACAAAAAGATTTTCTTTAGCTTTATAATGCTGGGCAAAATATTTGATCCCGATAAACTGCGGATTCAGCAAAGATTCAAAACCGGAAGACCCGTTTCCTGCAGCACAGCCGCACGCATCACAGTCGTCAAATACAATTTTATCTATATGATCTGCGATATACAAACTGTCGTTGATTGTTTTAGCCTGACAGACTAATGATAATGTGATGCTCAGTATAAAAATTATGTTTTTCATGTTCATGATGCTCATTCTGCAAATTTTGGATTAGAAATAAAGTTTTTATCGGATAAGGTTTTCAAAAAGGCGATGACAAACTGCTTTTCCTGCGTATTCATCGCAATTCCGATATGCCCGTTCTTTTTTAGCTGCGGATCCAGATTGGGATTATCCTCCACACTATCTGAATAGAAATTAAGAACTGCGCTCAGCGTGTAAAATCTCCCGTCATGCATATAAGGTGCGGTATATTCTACATTTCTCAGGCTCGGCACACGGAATTTCATCCAGTCATTCTGATCAAGGGTCACGCGATGACGGCCCGCATCTTTGAACTGGGCATTGTAATACATCCCCGTATTCCTGAAACTTTCATCGGTAAATAATTCTCCGCCATGGCAGGAAGCACATTTCTGATTAAAAAGAGCTAGTCCCTGAGATTCGTCAGAGGTGAAATTTTCTTTTCCCTGTTTCACCCTGTCATATTTCGAATCTGCAGAAATCATGCTGACCATAAACTGTGACAAAGCCTTCAATATTCGTTCACCGGTTATATTTTCGTCACCATAAGCCGCCATGAAGAGTTTTTTATACTTCTGATCATCCTTTAATTTAGAAATCACCTCGGGCATGGAACTGTCCATTTCATTGGCATCCGTGATCGGAATGATCGGCTGCTCATTCAAATTATGGATCACTCCGTCCCACATATACCTTTTCAGGAAGGCCATGTTTTGAATGGGTGGTGCATTACGGATTCCAATTCTGTCGTCCACTCCATGACTAACCGTGTGGCCATGATGCGTGAAAGCATTTTCCTGAATATGACAGAAACCACATGATATGGTATTGTTTCTGGAAAGTCTACCCTCATAAAATAAATTTCTTCCCAACTCTACTCCTTTTTTCGTCACCGGATTCCCGGATGCATCGAACGTCATTTCCGGAAAGTACGCCGGAAACTGCAATGAATAGGCCTCATCTTTTTCCAGCGGCTGCATCACCTCATCTGAACAGGACCAACAGCTCAGAAATGTAATGACCAGCAGCATTGTTTTTAATAAAATCCTAATCATTATGAACATGATCTACTTTAAACATTGCGGTAAGGTTATTGGTAACATCCACCAAGTGCTGGCTTGAACCCATCATCATGTTATTTTCTGTAGTAAGGGAAAGCGTTTTGCTGCCGCTCAGAAACTGATTCAAATCTGCAAGAATGTGAATGGAAGGTCTTACCTGAGCCGTTACTCTGGCGGTTGTCGGAAGATTCAACGTAATTTCCCGGTAAAGATCCGGCGTATTATTAGCCGTTACATTTCCCATATTTCCGGTGTGATTCATGAATTCTGTATCTGCGGAGGCAGTTCCGTATTTACCTTCCAGTTTTACAAAGACATAACCGGCTGCCCATGACCATGACATTCCTTTCTGCTTGGCTTTCGTCCAGAATTCAGCCTGACCGTTTTGCCCCAACAGATAAGCCTTTTGACTTATCCCAAGTCCGAATTTTACTTTCTTATAATTATTTTTCGGAATTCCGTTCAGATCAAGGTAAACAACTCCTGCAACGGCATCTGCCTGATCTACGATGAAAGCACCTCTATCAGGGTTATTTTCATTGTATTTGAATTCATTTCCGCTTTCGTCAATCAGTGTGATATTGCTGATAACATATTTTACAGCGGAGAAATTATGTTTTTGCCCGGCAGCTGAAGTCTGTACAGTTTGGTTAAGTACGATATTCCCCAGGTTATTGAATCCGTTTTCAAATTTTATCTGAAGGTTTCCGGTTGAAGTATCCTGTGGATCGTCATCGTCGTTGTTTCGGCATGACGATAAAGTGAATAAACTAAAGGCAATAAAGAATAATGATAAAAATTTATAAGTTTTCATTTTGATTTTTTAAGTTGAATTTTTAAAATAGAAATACTTTTGAATGCGTGAACATTCATTATATTAACCACAGAAGGCGCAAAAGTTTTTTGACACTTTAGTTACTTGAAGTTGAAATGCTTTTCCATAAGAAGATCACTTAAGTTTAAAAAAAATCAAAGATTTTTTACCTGAATAATATGTGTAAACATCTGTGCAATTTGTGGTGAAAAATATCACATCAAAGGCACAAAAGCTTTTGACACTTCAGTTATGTAAAGTGTATTGAACAACTATATAGAAGAACACTGAATTTCAGCGAACCTTATATGCGTTCTGTAGTTTTGTAATGATTAAAACTGAACTTAAAAAACCGGTGGTTTGAAAATGTGTTTGAGAAACAGAAAAGAATAGGCTGTTTCGTAGAGAAAATTGGAGTGTACAGAAAGGAAACTTTCCGCTTTATTGATTCCTGTAATTTCAGGGAGTGTACAGATGTCAAGAATTTTCTGTCCTGAATTTTTGGTTTTGTTTAAAGGCGAAGAATCGGAATCATTCGTTTTTGCAAGTTCTTTGCTCAGGTAACATTTTCCGTTACAGTGAAGCTCCGGCTTGCTTTTATTGATACAGAGAACGGTGGAGATATAATCATAATTTACAGCATACTCCATCAGTGGGATCAGAGGTCTGAACACCATATAAAGAGTGAGGAATATGCTGCAAATTAAATTCATCTTTTATTTCTTGCTTACGGCTTCATCATATCTTCTGCTCACTTCTTTCCAGTTTAGCACATTCCAGATAGCAGTAAGATAGTCTGCTCTTTTATTCTGGTACTTCAGATAATAGGCGTGTTCCCAAACGTCAATTCCTAATATTGGAGTTCCTTTTTCCTCTACAACATCCATCAAAGGGTTATCCTGATTTCCTGTAGAAGACACGAATAATTTTCCGTTTTTATCCACAGAAAGCCATGCCCATCCTGAACCGAAACGGTCCGCCCCTGCTTTACTGATCTTTTCTTTGAACGCATCCATGCTTCCGAAAGTTTCCGTAATCGCTTTGGCTAATTTTTCAGAGGGCTGTGTATTTTTTACAGGCGTAAGAACCGTCCAGAAAAGCTCGTGGTTGTAATGTCCACCTGCATTATTTCTTACTGCCGGCGTAAGTTTAGAAACTCCTGAAAGGATCTGGAAAAGCGTTTGTTTTTCCTGTGGTGTTCCGGCAATCGCTTTATTCAAATTGGCAACATAGGCTGCCGCATGCTTTGAATAGTGAATTTCCATCGTCTGTGCATCTACTGAACCTTCCAGTGCATTGTATGCATACGGAAGCGGTGTCTGCTTAAACTGCGCAAAAGCAAACTGTGCGGCAAATACGGCACTTAAAGCTGCTATTTTCAAAATCTTCATAACGTTTTGTTTTTATGGTTTAACAATATTTTTATACTTATAGAAGGGAAGCGGGAGGATGGAAGAGGGAAGTCATTTCTGTCTTAAGATAACTATACTTCATCGATACTTCTTCATCTCTCTTTTTAACCCTCAGCATTCATGACTTTCACCCATCATTATCCCAGTCATTACTTTCTACATTAAGACTACCCTACTTCATGATCACCAATTCATTCAGTCTTTTAATCCTCTACATTGATGACTCTCATTCATCATTACCCTCATCATTAAACTTCCAGCTTCATTCTTCCATCTTCCTTTCCCAAATCTATTTCAATAATTTCTTAATATCCTCGATCAATATTTCTCGGTCTGGATGATACTTTCCGGTAAGCTTGGGAGTTTTCCCTTCCGGATCTTCATAATTCAGTCCGGAGTAATACAGGATCGGCATTTTATCTTTATTGTATCTGCAACGGATATTTCCTTCTTTATCCACCAAAGCGATCATTCCGCTATGGTTAAGGCTTTCACTGTCGTCTTCCTTATCTCCCACATAGATATTGAACTGGTCTGCCAGTTTTCCGATATAATCTCTGTTTCCGGTAAGAAAATGCCAGTCCGGAGATTTTGCACCTACACTTTTAGCATGTTCTTTCAACGCAGCAGGTGTATCATTTTCCGGATCTATACTTATTGAAATGATCCCGAATTCAGGACTGTTCACCTCATCTTCAATAAATCTCATATTCCGGTTCATCACAGGACAAATCGTAGGACATCTGCTAAAGAAAAACTCTACCAGATATACCTTTCCCAGCATATCTTTATTGGTGATTTTTTTATTATTCTGGTCGGTGAGTTCAAAATCGGGAACCTTCATTACGGTGTACAGGTTCTTCTTGAAATATCCCATTCCTACACCTATTCCCAGAAACAGAAGAGCGAAAATCGCAATCGGAATGATCACCTTTCTCTTGGCTCCGTTTTTGGTCTTATTATTTTTTGGCATATTTCTCGGGATTTTTTTTGAACTCGTCCTTACATAGACTACTGCAAAAACCGTACGTTTTATTTTTATAGACTGCCGTATCTTTCATATAATCTTCTGTTTTCATGTGACAGATAGGATCTTCAGCATTGGCAAATTTTACTTTTTTAACCGTTGATTTTGAAGAGGCACTGCTCTTTTTATGCTTTACTTTAGGGGTTTCCTGGGCACAGGCAAATAATGAAACTGACAATAATGCAGTCAAAATAATTTTTGATTTCATTTTAATGGTAAATTGAAATTGATAGTATTATGAATGTGTGAATTAATTTTTAATGCAAAGCTAAGCACCGATTTTACAACATGAGGTCGTAAAAAAAGAAGACACTTTGAGAAAAAACTAAAAGAATAGTTGAAATTAAGCTAAAGGAGGATGGAATATTCTGGAAAAATATTCCGAAGTATGATTAATATGATAATCTGAATGTATAGCCTCATTTTCAGCATCAGATGCTTTCAGTCCTAAAAATGAAAGGGTACCGTGGGAAACAAAAACATCCAGAACGGATATTTTGATGACCTGGGAATTATTGGACTGCTTTTCTGTTTTCGCCAGTTCTTTGCTGACGTAGCACTTCCCTTTACACGTAGACTGAGGAATATTTCTGTTCTCACAGAGATTTTTTACAATATAATCATAGTTCACGGCATAGTTCACCAATGGCAAAACAGGGCGTAATGCAATGGTAAAAATGATGAATATGGAAATAAAAAGTCTCAATGATCAGTTCTGTTCTACAAATATACTACTCAAATTGGGTTTATGTATTATTTATGATGAATGTCATTGATTATTTTGGGGATTAGGATTAGGGATTAGGGATTAGGGATTAGGGATTAGGGATTAGGGATTAGGGGAAAATAAGGTTTCTTATTGTTATGATAGTTTGCTCTCGCAGATTATGGTCATTTTGCAGATTCTTTTTGCGCATAAAACACCCAAACCTTATAGGTTTGGGTGTTTTTATTTTTAAACCGATGATGTCGTATTTTTTATCGCAAAGCCGCGAAGAATATTATAAAAAGATGCTTTAAGACGCAAGGATTTTATCTCCGATAAAATTTTATACCGTTTTAATAGTTAATAATGGGTCGCTTCAACCTAGAAGCTATTGTTTGGCACCTTTTACCTGCTATCTGCAACCTATTCCTTATACCTACTCCCTAATTAAACTTCATCCTCTGAATCCTCACCGCATTTAAAATAGCCAGCATCGCTACTCCTACATCTGCGAATACAGCTTCCCACATCGTTGCCAGACCTCCGGCTCCGAGCGCTAAGACTACAGCTTTTACCGCAAACGCAAGAACAATATTCTGCCAAACGATCTTTTTGGTTTGCTTACCAATATTGATCGCCATTGGAATTTTGCTCGGTTTATCATCCTGGATAACTACATCTGCGGTTTCAATCGTGGCATCGCTTCCGAGTCCTCCCATGGCAATTCCTACGTCGCTGAGCGCAACAACGGGAGCATCATTTACGCCATCACCAACAAAGGCTACGGTTTGATTTTTTGCTTTAATCTCTTTTACTTTATTGACTTTGTCTTCCGGTAAGAGATCTCCAAAAGCATTGTCGATGCCCAACTGATCTGCCACATATTTGACAACAGTACTTTTATCACCGCTCAGCATGGTTGCTTTTACGCCCATTCTGTGAAGATTGTCAACGGTTTCTTTGGCATCGCTTTTTATACTGTCTGCAATGGTGATGTACCCTGCAAACTTTTTATCATAAGCTATAGCAATTAGCGTATACACAATATTAGCATGCTTGGTATCGTAGCTGATATTAAATTTATCCATCAGCTTAAAATTACCGACCAGCAATTCTTTTCCATTGACTGACGCTTTTAAACCATGTCCTGCAATTTCTTCCACATTTTCCAGGGGAATAGAATGCTCAATCTCTCCTGCATAATTATGAATTGCTGTAGCCACAGGGTGCGTACTTTTGCTTTCCAGTAGATTGACCAGTTTCAGGATCTCTTCTTTATTGAATTCTGGATTAATGCTTACTTCCTGTACTTTGAATACACCTTCCGTCATGGTTCCGGTTTTATCCATCACCACATTCTTAATCTCTGCGATACTGTCTAGGAAATTACTTCCTTTAAACAGAATCCCGTTTCTGCTCGCTGCTCCAATTCCCCCGAAATATCCTAAAGGAATGGAGATCACCAATGCACAAGGACATGAGATCACCAGAAAGATCAAGGCTCTGTACAGCCAGTCCCTGAACTGATAATCATCAACAAAGAAATACGGCAGAAGACAGATTCCTATGGCAAGAAATACGACAATCGGCGTGTATACTTTTGCAAATTTTCTGATGAATAATTCGGTCGGGGCTTTCTGCGCGGTTGCGTTTTGAACCAGTTCCAGAATTTTACTCAGTTTGCTGTCTTCGTAAGCCGTATTTACTTTTACGAGAGCAATGCTGTTCATATTGATCATCCCGGCCAATACGGCTTCCCCTTTTGTTTTGGTATCCGGTTTACTTTCACCTGTGAGCGCTGCGGTATTGAATGAAGCTGACTCAGTCATCAGTTCACCGTCAAGGGCCAGTTTTTCTCCCGGCTTCAGCTGGATGATGTCTCCTATTTTGGTTTCTTTTGCTTTAATGGTCTTTGGCTGGCTGGCTTCAATGATCGTTACCTCATCAGGACGCTGATCCAGCAAGGCTTTGATGTTTCCTTTGGCTCTTAAAACGGCCATTCCCTGGAATACTTCTCCTACGGAATAGAACAGCATTACAGCAACACCTTCGGGATATTCCCCGATTGCAAATGCTCCTACTGTGGCAATTCCCATCAGGAAAAATTCAGAAAAGACATCTCCATGAACGATACTTTCGTAGGCTTCCTTTAATACAGGAAATCCTACAGGAATATAGGCCGCCAGATACCAGACCAAACGCACCCAGCCTGTAAACCATTCTGTTTTTATATAATTGTCCAATGCTATTCCTATCAGCAACAACAGGAAAGAGATGATAGCAGGTAGAAACATCTGAAAAGGTGTTTTGTCTCCTGTATCGTGAGAGTGATCATGCCCGTCTCCTTCGGAATGATCGTGTGTATGCTGTTCTTTCTTTTTGGGTTTTGTACTGCAACATTCTTCCATAAATACTATTTTGATGTAAAATTAAAGTTATACTCAATGCAATACTATTGCAAACTTTCAAGACAGTTTTCACAGATTCCTTTGGCAAAAAGTCTTATTTCATCGATTCTGAAATTGGACTGAACATTTTGAGGAAAGGAAATATCTTCTCTGCAGGTCGTCTGCTTGCATATTTTGCAGTAAAAATGCAGATGCCAGTCTTTGTGGGTTTTCTCATCGCAGCCGTCATCACATAATTTGTATTTTGTAGTGGTATTTTCCTGTATGCTGTGGACAATTCCTTTTTCTTCGAACGTTTTCAGTGTCCGGTAAATCGTTGTCCTGTCCGCATTATCAAAATGACTTTCCACTTCTGAAAGGGAGAGTGCCGCCTCCTGTGTACTCAAAAAATCATACACCAGAATCCGCATGCTGGTGGGTTTGGTATTTTTATCGATGAGTTTGTTTTCTATATCTTTTTTCATTTCTACAATTAATTTTTATAAGTGCATTTCCTGTTCTTCATACCCTTCCTCTTCAATCTGAAAAGTAGTATGAATGATTTTAAAATTTCCGGTGGTCACTTCCGTTAAAGTTTTCAGCAATGGATTCTGAGCCGTTCTGTTATCTCTTATAATGTGCACGCTCATCGCATTTACGCTTGATGTCAATGACCATACATGAAGATCATGAACTTCTTTCACTCCCGGAACTTCTTCCAGTGATTGACGCAGCTTGTGAATATCTACATCTTTGGGAGTTCCTTCTAATAATACATTAACTGCTTCTTTCAGCAAACGCCAGGTTCTGGGGAAAATCAAAAGACCAATCAATGCAGAAATAATTGGATCTGCATAATACCAACCTGTTGTCAGCATAATGACTCCGGCGATCATGACTCCGATGGAAGTAAGCATGTCGGAAAGCACTTCAAAATAAGCACCTTTCATATTCAGGCTTCCTTCTGAATCTTTTCTCAGGATCATCATTCCGATAATATTGACTACAAGTCCTATTCCCGCTACAATCAACATTGTTTTACTCTGGACTGCGGGAGGATTCTGAAATCTTTGGTAAGCTTCATACAGTACATACAGGGAAATACCTAGTAATACCACTGCATTGATTACTGCTGCCAATATCTCTGTCCGGTAATACCCGAATGTCTTAGAAGCATCTGCCTTCCGCTCTCCTATTTTGATGGCGATAAATGCCAAAAATAAACCGACCACATCGGTCAGCATATGTGCCGCATCTGCCATCAGGGCAAGACTTTGGGTGACAAGGCCCCCGATCACCTCAGCGATCATATAGGTTCCGCTCAATATCAGCACAAAAAGCAGATTCTTTTTATGTCTGCTGGCCGGTGAACCTGTCTGTGTTTTTATTTCTTCCATGTTTTTCTGAAATTTTAGTGGATCACATTTCGTAATACAAAGAATTATCTTTTTTGGCAGGAATGTTCTGATCTCCTGTCATCTGTTTAATATTAATTTCAATGGTCTGTGCCAATGCGGTCACAGGTGTATCTACAGGTCCGTTTTCAAAAGGATCCTGCATGATAATAGATGTTTTCTCGATCGCAAGAAACATCACCGGAATCAGGAACGTAATGATAATCTCTACAGCCAGCTGTCCATCATCCAGTCCAAAAGGAAGGATGGCCGCAAAAACATAGATCAAGGTATGCAGCAAAATACTGTAAGACCTTGGAAAAACCGTATTCTTCAGTCTTTCACATTTTCCCATACTGTCGCAGAGCCTTGTGATGATGTCGTTCAGCTGCATCTGCTGAAAGTCTGTTAAACCTTTTGAAGAAGCGATATCTCTGAGCTGTTGGGAATGGGCATCCAGAAGTGCATTCGGAACGTTGGCCGCTTTGATCTTATGTTGATCCAAATAGTTCTGAACCCGGTCTGAAAAAGGTTGTCTTCTCAAAGATTCACCAAGAGCATACGTCCAGATGATCTGCCTTTCTGCAAATTCCTTTATGATTTTATCTTCTCCTGCCGGGAAAAACTGGATGATCAACCTCATCAGCGTTCTTGAATCATTCACTATGGCACCCCAGACTGTTCTGGCTTCCCACCATCTTTCGTAGGACTGGGAAGTACGGAATGCCAGCAGCAACGAAACAGCTGTTCCTAAAAGAGCCGGAATATTAAGGGGAAGTGAAATTTTCCGGAACCATGGGAGAAGGTCTAATAATCCTATGGACACAGCAAATATTCCCATATACAGTATCTGGGTTTTTATTTCACGGATGAAATACCAGATGGATATTTTCTTGTTTAACAGCATAACTGAATGATGTATTAGAATGTTTTTTATATTCTGCCCCTGAAAATGTACCGTAAACACCTCTAATTTAGGCATAAAAATCGGTAGTTCTTCCGGCCAGTTTCTATAAATCGATTATCATTTCCTTATTTTAATGCTCATGCCCGCCGGAATTGGAGAGTTTAGCATTCACGAAAAAGGCTCCTTTTACTACAATTCTGGCATCAGCAGGAATTCCTTTTACAGGCGTAATGGCTGTATATCCCATATCTGATGTTCCTTTTATCACTTCTACTTTTTCAAAGTTCAAGGTTTTTTGATGTTGTGCAGGTTCTCCTTTTTCATTTTTATGATCGGCTCCACCTTCTTCCCCTTCATGCTCCTCCGGTTTTTTATCGGTACGGATGAAGACATAGTATTTTCCGTCTGCCTCTACGATGGCTTCATTAGGAACAGCAGGCGTTGTATTTTTATCAAGACTGACAATTCCGGTGATATTCATTCCGTCGATAAGACCTGCTTTATTTCCGGTCACTGTGCCGTGTACAGAAACGGTTTTGCTTTCATTTTCAAAAGAAGATCCTACACTGTACACCATGGCATCATATTCCGTTTCAGGATTATTGGTCAGCTTAAAATGCACGATCTGCCCTACTCTCATTTTAGGAAGGTCTTTTTCAAAAACCTGCAGGTCAAGGTGAATCGAATTGTTGTCGATAACTTCTGCCACAGGTGATGAAACGTCTACATAGCTTCCGATCTGTGCTGAAATACTGCTGACGGTTCCGCTGATTGGGGCTGTAATCACCAACCCTGATCTCATATTCCCATTATTCACTTTTCCCGGACTGATCCCCATCATCTGAAGCTGTCTCATAAGGGAAGCTTTTTTCGTTCTCAGTGTTTTAAGCTCGGCATCTGAACTCTGAAGGTTTTTCTTGGCGCCTGCATCGTTGTCAAAAAGTTCACGCTGTCTTCTGTATTCCTGCTCTGAATAGGTAATTCTGCTGTTCGTCGTCAGGTATTCTTCCTGTAACTGGATAAATTCAGGATTGGCGATGGTTGCGATCACCTGTCCCTTTTTCACGATGCTTCCAACCTGTACATTCAGAGTTTTGATCACTCCGCCGTACAGAGAGGTGATGGTGGCTTTATTATTATTTGGAACCCTCAAAAGACCGTTTGCTTTGACGGTGGACGTAAGTTCTTTCATTTCTAAGGGACCTAAAGATATTCCGACCGATTTGATCTGTTCTTCCGTTAAAGAAGCAATAGTCTGCGGTGCTTCTTCATGACCGGCTTCAGCTTTTTCAGTTTTCACTTCGGGTTTTTCTGCAGGCGTTTCTTTTTTCCCGCAGCTTAAAAATAAAAGTGCCGTGACGGTCAGAGATATGATATTGTGCTTTATTTTCATGTTATTTATTGATGATTGAATTAATGGTAACGACAGATTGATTGACCTGCTGAATGGATTCTAAATATTTCAACTGAATATTGGTGGCGGTCTGCAGGGCAAAAAGATATTCTACGTAAGAGATTTCTCCTGTTTTGTAGCCTAACTGAGCTGCCTTGACAATTTTTTCAGCGTTCGGAATAGCCTGATTGACATAATATTCATATTGCTGTATGTCCTGCTGATACTGTCCGAAAGCATTTTCGAGCTGTGTCGAAAGTTGTTTCTGCTGCATCTTCGCATTGGTTTCAGCGGCATATTTTTCATATTCCAGAGACTGCATTCTTGCTTTTGTTGCTCCAAACGTCAATGGAATCGCAACCCCGACAGAGAACGAATTGAAACGGTCGCCGGCATTATAGAATTTCTCCTGTCCGTTTTTGGTGTGTAAACCTATCAGTGACTGGCTCGTCAGACCAAGGCTGAATTCAGGAAGCCCCTGGGATTTTTCCACGTTTTTATTCTTTTCGGCCATTTCCATTTCATGATAAAAAGCTTTAACTGTCGGATTATTGGCTACAGATGAACTGTCCAGAATATTTTCTGTCTTCAGGGGTTCATAATCGCTTTTAAACGGAACTTCGAAATTCTCGGAGGTATTCAGTAATGTCTTTAAATTTTTATAGGCATTGTTTAAATACACTTCATTCTGTTTCAGCAGCAGATTGATTTCTCCTTTTTGGGTTTCTGCTGTATTAATTTCAATCTTCTTGATATCTCCCGCTTTAAATCTTACGGTTGCAATCCTGATAAAATCCTGATAAAGGCTATCAAGATCTTTCAGTTTAAATTTATTGTACTGAAGATATTCGATCTGATAATAATACGTTCTTACCTGTTTTGTAAGTTCGTTTGCAGAAACTTCTTTATCAATCTGTCTGGCTTTTATATTTTCAGTGATCAATTCTCTCCTTGCTTTGAACAGCGTAGGAAAAGGAATACTCTGCGAAATGGCAAATGATTGGTCGAATTTCGGACTGTTATACTGACCCAGCTGAGCTTCAAAATTTAATTTGGGAAGTTCTTTTGCCGTCCCTTTCAAAGCTTCTGCAGATTTTATATTCAGATCTTTTGATTTTAAAACCAAATTATTTTCGGCAGCCATTTCTACGGCCTGATCAACAGAAATCTGTCTGGTCTGCGCATTGAACGTCTGTCCGAACATCAGCAACCCAAGAATAATAACTGTTGTGATGGGCTTAATTCTACTCATCTTTCGTGGAATCTTTGAATTAAAAATAATATAGAGCATTGGCAGAACAAATAAGGTTAGGAATGTAGCGGTCACCAATCCTCCGATAACTACGGTTGCCAATGGTTTCTGTACCTCAGCTCCTGCTCCTGTAGAAATCGCCATAGGCAGAAATCCTAATGAAGCTACCGTTGCGGTCATCAGAACCGGTCTTAATCTGGTTTTTGTTCCTTCATATACTCTCTTCAATACATCCGTCTCGCCCTCTTTTTCCAGCTGGTTAAAAGTTCCTATCAAAACAATTCCGTTAAGAACTGCGACTCCGAAAAGGGCAATAAACCCGATTCCGGCACTGATACTGAACGGCATATCTCTTAAAAGAAGGGCAAAAACCCCTCCGATGGCACTCATCGGAATGGCTGTAAAAATCAATGCAGCCTGCTTAAATGAGTGGAAAGTGAAATAGAGCAGCATAAAAATCAGAAACAGGGAAACCGGAACCGCGATCATTAGACGCTTGCTGGCTTCCTGCAGATTTTCAAACTGTCCACCATAGGTAAAGTAATATCCGGAAGGTAGCTTGATCTGTTCATCTAATTTCGCCTGAATATCTTTCACCACATTTTGTACATCGCGGTCTTTTACATTAAAACCGATCACGATCCTTCTTTTCCCTTCTTCCCGACTGATCTGTGCAGGCCCCAGTTTATAGCTGACATTGGCCACCTGGGAAAGGGGAATCTGTGCTCCTGTACCTGTTGCAATCATTAAATTATTCACATCATCGATATTCGTTCTGTGAAGACTGTCGAGACGCACTACAAGATCGAAACGTCTTTCGTTTTCAAACACCTGACCGGCTGCTTTTCCGGCAAAGGCTGTGCTTACGGCATTGTTTACGTCTTCTATATTTAAACCATAATTGGCCATTCTCGTTCTGTCATATTCTACGTTGATCTGGGGAAGTCCGCTTATTCTTTCGATCTGAGGAGGCGTCGCACCGTCAACGGTCTGGATGATCTTTCCTACTTTATCTGCATAAATAGACAGTGAATCCAGATTTTCCCCAAAAATTTTAACGGCAACATCCTGTCTGATCCCTGTCATCAGCTCATTGAAACGCATCTGAATCGGCTGGTTCTTTTCAAAGAATACCCCTGGAATAGTTTCTAATTTCTCACTGATCTCATCGGCGAGTTCTGTGTATGATTTTTTTGATTTCCATTCTTTTTGCGGTTTTAAAACGACAATCAAATCGGTAGTTTCGGGAGGCATCGGGTCGGTAGGAACCTCAGCGGAACCGGTTTTTCCAACGACCATTTTTACCTCATCAAACTGTTTGATAATTCTTGAAGCCTGCATGGAGGTTTCGATACTCTGGCTAAGTGAACTTCCCTGCGGCAGGATACAGTGAAATGCATAATCTCCTTCCTGCAGCTGGGGAATAAATTCGCCACCCATATTTTTGAAAATAAAGGCGCTGATGACGAAAATGAAAATCGTGGCTGAAACAATGATGTATTTTACTTTCACTGCTTTGTGCAACATTGGCTGATAGATCTTCTGCAGGAAGCTCATCATCTTATCTGAAAAGGTTTCTTTATGCGAAATCTTTTTGGACAAAAACAAGGCGCTCATCATCGGAATATAGGTCAGTGAAAGGATTAATGCTCCTAAAATGGCAAATCCAACTGTTTTAGCCATAGGGGTAAACATTTTCCCTTCTACTCCGGCCAGTGTAAGGATCGGAATGTAAACGATAAGGATAATAATTTCACCGAAAGCAGCACTGCTTCTGATCTTTGATGCAGAAAGGAAAACTTCCTTGTCCATCTCACTTTGCGTGAGATTCCGTACCGATTTCCTTACGCCTAAATGATGTAAAGTGGCTTCCACAATGATTACGGCGCCATCCACAATCAATCCGAAATCTATGGCTCCAAGGCTCATCAGATTGGCACTGACTCCAAAAACATTCATCATTCCCAAAGCAAAAAGAAGAGACAATGGAATGGCTGAAGCTACAATAAGTCCTGCTCTCAGGTTTCCAAGGAAAACCACTAATACGAAAATAACGATCAGCGCACCTTCTATCAGGTTTTTCTCCACGGTATTGATTGCTCTTCCTACAAGATCTGTTCTATCCAAGAATGGTTCTATCACAACATCATCGGGAAGGGATTTCTGAATGGTTGGAATTTTAGCTTTAATAAGGCTGACAACGTCATTACTGTTGGCTCCTTTCAGCATCATGACGACACCGCCTACAGCATCTACTTTTCCGTTATAGGTCAATGCTCCGTACCGTACAGCACTTCCGAAACGTACGTCTGCAACATCTTTTATAAAAATCGGAACACTCCCTGTTTCATTTTTAACGGAAATATTTTTAATGTCCTCCAAAGAGGTTACAAAGCCGATTCCACGGATAAAATAGGCATTCGGTTTTTTGTCTATATAAGCTCCACCGGTGTTCTGGTTGTTTTTTTCTAAGGCTGTAAAGATATCGGAAATGCTTACGCCCATTGCTTTAAGCCGGTCAGGATTTACCCCTACTTCATACTGTTTCAATTCTCCTCCGAAGCTGTTGATTTCTGCAACACCCGGCGTACCGTTCAGCTGTCTGCGGACGATCCAGTCCTGCATGGTACGGAGTTCTTTGGCAGAATATTTCTTTTCGCTGCCTTTTTTCGGGTGAAGAATATACTGATACACTTCACCAAGGCCTGTACTTACAGGAGCAAGTTCGGGAGTTCCCACTCCTTTAGGAATTTCTTCAGCAGCCAGCTTCAACTGTTCATTGATCAGCTGTCTGGCAAAATAAACGTCTACATTTTCTTTGAATACCACAGTGATCACGGAAAGTCCGAATCTTGAAATACTTCTGGTTTCCTGGATATCCGGAACATTGGCAATACTCTGCTCTATGGGAAAGGTAACAAGCTGCTCTACTTCCTGTCCTGCGAGTGTAGGACATGCCGTAATAATCTGCACCTGATTGTTGGTAATATCAGGAACCGCATCTATGGGAAGTTTTGTAGCACTCCACACTCCCCAGATAATGAGAAGTAAGGTCATGATCCCCACAACCACCTTGTTCTTGATACTGAATTTTATGATTTTATCTAACACGATCTGTATTTAATTTTTTATTGGTAATAACTGCATACGGCAATAATGCCGTTGCAAAAATATCACGAAGACCTCTGCAACGGTATTGCAAAGTTCAATAGATAGAAAGCGTAACTTTCTAATAATCAATAAAATTAAATCTTAGGAGGTTGCCAGATATGATCGTACATCTGGTAAGCGAAATTGTTTTTCTGGAAAAGAATTTTCTTTGAAAAATAAGCCTGAACATGGCTTGGAATTTCAAACAAAGAATCCATTTTAAAAGAAGATACCGTCATCTGACAACAGCTGCATGTACACAACGGTGAACAAATATCACCTTTGTCCTTTGAATGGGATTCCTGAATATTGAATGATAGTTTAATTTCCGAAGGCCCTGCAGGACGGTGCACATCTTCGCAGGGCATCAGTGACAATGCCATGAAATAGAATGCAAGTATCCATCTTAACAGGTTCATATGGACAAAGGTAAAGTTTTTTTCTAAAACGGGAGATTTATATGGGCTATTTAATATATTCTTGACATTGCAGTGTTTTTTGAAAGGACGATATATTTTCTTTATTTTTGGGTGTAGGATCTAATCCTGAATTTCTGTCGCAGACTATTTCAGAGAGGATGAAAGTTGACATAATGAAGAGTACCGATTCTTACACAGTAAAAAAAAATAGAATGTGTTTAAAATAAAAAAAATTGTAACCTTCCTTTCTCTTGCAGTGCTTTTTTCCTGTACAGAAAAGGAACAGTTAGAGGGCAGAGATCTCTCTCTTTCAAAGGAGAATACTTTTGTTTCCACGACTCAAGGAATTGTGGTGTACGAGAGCAACAGTTTTACGGAAGAATCAAAGTCTGATACTTTTAAAATTCGATTTTCCAACCAGGATTGGGATATTCTGAGAAAAAGCTTTGATAAAAATCAGATCTATACCTTAGATGATGATTCTGACATAGGTGAAAGCACAACTTCCATATCTCTTCCTAAGACCATCAGCATTAAAACGAACAAAAGAAAGCTGTCTATTACTTATCATTATTTTATGGACAGAAAAGATAAAATAGACCAAGATAAAAGTGGAAAACTAAAAAGATTCATGAGAACTTTTGATTCGTTGATTTATTATAGAATTGAAAAACAGTAGGTATTTTAGAAACCCGCCAAAACCATTCCTGAAAACAAAATATAATTTAAATTATGGATGAAAAGATTTTAAAACTTTCAATAGCATTATTTTTATTTGGACTATTTTCGATTTTGGTAAACTATATTACGAGTGCCGGTGATGAGAAGGTATCTAAAGGAGAGTTTTCAAAATTTTTCAATCATTTGGTAAAAACAAAATCAAAGAATTTTACAATTCTAAGTTATTTTTTATTTTTACTTAGCATTATCATTTATATCACTAAAAATATTTATCCTAAAATTTAATCTGATGAACAAAAAAGAGATTGGGATTTTCTTGTTTCTTCTTTTAATATGTATTCCTGGATGTTATATGATTATAAAACATTTTAAATCTACAATATAAAAAATATGCTAAGATTCCTTTTTAAAAATAAGCTATCGGTTTTAGGCTCTTTTTTAGTAACAGGTTCCATAATCATTATGCTCTATAATTATTATCACCTTCAACATTTAACCTCAATAATTCAAACTGTACAAAAAGTTTACATCAAAAAAGAAAAGACAGAAAGTGAGTTCAAGTATGGAAAAACCAATTTGAATATCAATTATTTATACATTGAAACGGAGTCTACTGATCATAGATTCTATACCTATGAAAACACTGGAAATGATCTAAGAAGTAAATACCTTGAAAAAGTTGCATCTGAAATTCCGGTAGGCAGCAAAATTTCGATCTGGGTTGGTGAGGAAGAAAGTAAAAATTATAGAGATATTGAAATACAGAAACTCAAAATAGATAGTAAAACCATCATTAATAATTCTGTAAATTATTTATATCTGGTATTAAGTATTATTATTGGGTTACTGTTTCTATTAATAAGTAGAAAGTATGCATAAGACGGTTACTTATTTAAATTTTAAAAAAAAGGCTATGGCGGTCAAAGTAATAATGCAAATGCTTTTTTGTTGGCTGTTAATCGGTTGTAGTAATTCTACAAAAGAAAATGAAATTAAGGTCACCATAAAGGTCGTTGATTCCTACACGCAGAAACCCAGAGTAAATGACAGAGTTGAGGTCAGAATGGGATCGTGGGGATTTCCAACCAGAAAATATGTAGAAGTCGGACAATATTTTACAGATAGTTTGGGAACAGTATCAATGAATCTTGACAAAAGAGAGAGATATAGTTTTATGACTTTCGGTCCCCAGCATGCTTTTGGTTCTGATGAATATGCAAAAGGAGATTTAAAAGATCAGCAGCAGGTTGTCATAGAAGTAGTTCCTCCGGAGAAGAAGCAATTTAAGATCGAATAATTAAGAAACCTTTCTGAATAATCAGGCAGGTTTTTCAATACGTTCTACCTGTTGATCTAAAGATTCATTACAGGTTAGGACTATTAAAGATCTCCTTCTATGGTGTATTTTTCATTCAATTTTAATATTTAATTAAATATTTTCTTTTTTTCTTCATCTTAAACCCCAATAGATCTCTCTTAGATGATATGTATCAACGTTAGATGGATTTAATAAAGATATTATTTACTTTTGCCAAAAAAACACAAATCTCCACGGTAAGTGAAAAAAGCATTCTATATATTTAATTATCTCATCTCCAGAATATATAAATTATATTTTTAAACTTTATAGGCAATGATATCCCCTTTATTTATATAAAGGAATGTTTATAAAATTTACGATCAGAGAAGCTGTATTGAATTTAACAGATTTCTCATGGAAACTAAAAAAATATTTTTAAGATTTAAACAGAAACAATTATACCTCATTATGAAAAAAATTTTATCAATTATCGGAATAGCCACCTTTGGAACACTGTTTTCTCAAAATATTCCTTTTGACAAATTATATGGAAATTCAGACCCCACAAATTATTACCTTACCCACTATCCTGTAACGGGTTCCGACGGCCTGGATATCAAGTGGTATGGTGGTATTAGACTGCAAACATCTGAGGCGTTAGTACAATTATTAAACAATGGGAATGTTGGTATAGGAACCACTGATCCCAATTCAAAGCTACATGTCCTTAAAGAGAATACAAATAACCAAAATGTAGTTTTGGGTAAATTTATGGCTTCAGGTCCAACCGGAGGTAGCGCGATGGTGAGTATAGGATATCATACTACTGCCAATCTGGAACTCAATTCAGGCTATACAGGCAGTGGATTCAGATATGGAAGCTATGGTGATTTTAATATCGAAAATGATAATAATAGCGCAAGTTTAGGAGCTATTAATTTTGTTTCCAATAAGAAAATACAAATGGCCATTATGCCTAATGGAAATGCTTCTCTTCAAGGTAAATTCGAGGCAAAAGAAGTTAAAGTAACCCTTACACCAACAGCAGATTTTGTTTTTGATGAGAAGTATGACCTTCCAAAGCTCGAAGATGTAGAAAAACATATCAAAGAGAAAAAACATCTTCCGGAAATCGCTTCAGCTAATGTAATGGAAAAAGAAGGCGTCAATGTCGGTGAATTTCAAATTAAGCTATTACAAAAAATTGAAGAGCTTACTCTCTATTCTATTGAGCAAAACAAACAAATAAAAAGTCTTCAAAAAGAAAATGCGCTTTTAAAAGCTCAATCTGAAAAGATCGAGAAAATAGAGAGACAACTGGAAAAACTCCTTTCTGAAAAAAAATAAAACACTTATGAAAACAAAATTACTTTCGATATTTTCTTTGTTTATAGGCTTTTTCGGGTTTTCTCAAACTGAAGTCTATTTTAAATATGACGAAGCTGGAAACCAAAGATACAGAGGTCCAAATGCTGCAGGAAAAAATGCTCCCGCTGAAACAGCAAAAAAAGAAACTACAACCGCAGCTTCTTTGCAACAGCCAGCTGCAATGGATGAAAAAACATTTTGGAAACAGATCAGGCTGTATCCGGTACCTGTCAATGATGTTCTTACCATCGATTGGACTGAAGAAGCAGATGATCTTATAGAATCCGTTTCACTCTATCAGCACAGCACCGTACACTGGAAATTCCAGCAACAGAATATTCCGGGGCTAAACCGTCAACTGAAGATCAATATGACGGGATATGATTGGGGAATCTATATTCTCCGATTTACCCTGAAAGACGGAAGAGTATTCGGTAGAAATGTTACAAAACGATAAACTGTTTTTGATTTCGTTATTTATCAATTTATTAACACAAAGAAAAAGAATATGAAAATTTTCTATTCATTCATTATATCCTGTATTTCGGTATTAGGCTATTCACAAACTATATTATACCAGCCGGAAAGTGCCTCGCGAACGGTTCAGGACCCACAGACTGTGGTGCTTGCACAAGGGTTCCATGCTTCTTCCACAGTGGCTGATCCTTTTGTTGCTAAAATAGGACCCGGTACAGTAAATCCCGGAGGGGGTCCTTTGGACTCTAATGCAGGAGCGAATAACCCAAGTGGAACAACTGTTTTTGGTAACCAAAAATTCCATGATACTAAGGGGAATATTGAAGTTGCAGGTGGTGGCCAGTTGCAATTTACTTTACCAATTGCCCTACCTCCGGGAGTAAAAAGCGTCGCTCCTCAAATCAATCTTGTCTATTCCAGTGATTCCGGAAATGGAGTTGCCGGTTATGGCTGGAGTTTATCCGGTATCACTTCTATTTCCAGAACTGGAAAAAACATCGAAAAAGACGGAGAGGTAAAAAGTATCCAGATTGATTATTCGGACTATTACAGCTTCAACGGACAGAGACTTATTTTAAAATCAGGAGAATACGGCAAAGACGGTGCAGAGTATATTACAGAGAAGTATTCTAACATCAAAATTAAGTCCCTTGGAAATATGCCTAACTGGAAACAGCCTGAATATTGGGAGGTAACCTTTGAAGATGGCTCTCAGGCCTGGTATGGCGGAACAGCTCCCGGCTCCAATAATGCTACCAATCGTTTAGGATTCAGTATCGTAAAATGGAAAGATGCTCAAGGAAATGTTATCAATTATAGCTATGATCAGGAAGAGAATGTCAACGTCATTAAATCGATAACTTGGGGAGGAAACGAGAAGCTAGGAACTGCTTCTTTCAACGAAATTATATTCGATTATAAAAATAGAAATATTCCGGAAAGTGCATATATCAACGGTTCCGGAACTTTGTTTACCCAAACAAAGATTCTAAAAGATATTACAGTAAAAACAAATGGACTAGTCTTCAAGAAATATGAACCAAAATATGCAACCGACTATACAGGTTATCAGTACGTTAAAAATATTACTGAATCTAACTCGACAGGCGAGTTGGCGAATCCAATTGAATTTAATTATCCGGCTGTAAGTCCAACCTCTATTAGTGGCTGGAATCTAGACAGTCAGGCCTTGTTTGATAAAATTCAACTTACCGGAGATTTTAATGGGGATGCTTACCTGGATTTTGTAATGACCGATGGGACTATCAAGTTGGGGGTTTTTAATGATGATTTTAATGTTATTCAGACTAATAAAATATTCAATTCCAGTTCTGTGGTTGTCAATACATTTCTGGACGAGACTAAAAAGGTGATTAATGGTAACGGGATTGCTGAATATGAAGGCGGTAAAATTTCTGTATATGCTTTTAGAAACAATACTTTTGTCAAGGTATTTGAAAAGCTGATTTCTCATACAGTATGTACAACATGTACACCTGTACTAAATGAAGGAGATATCAATGGTGACGGAATATCTGATGTCTTTCTTACTCTATCAGGATCAGGATCTGTAGAAAGATACATTGTAGATTTGAGCAACGTAAGAAATCCTGTCGCTACTCATACTTTAGATAGTGGGATTAATGAAAGTTTATATACGGATCAAAAATATATAGATATTGACAGTGATGGAAAAGTAGATATCATTAATATATCCAACACTGCATACACGATATTTGAATTTGTAAAGGTAGCAAACGATGAGTACATAAGAAAGGTTAAGTTTTCCGGAAATTTAGAAGAAACTAAAGGGAACGGGTTTCCTGTATTATTTGGAGATTTCAACGGGGATGGAAAGCTTGACTTTACCCTTCCTCTTACGGAAGGAAAAGTGGGTAAAGATGACTGGAAATTTTACATAGGAACAGGAAAAAGCTTTAATACAGCATTCAAACCTAATTTCTTAATGTATAAAAATGAATCTACCCAAAATAATGGGGCGTGGCTAAGATTTAGCCGAACGATGTATTCCATTTCGGATCTTAATGCAGATGGAAAATCAGATATTGTTCAGGTGCATTCCTATTCAAATTCATTAACTCCAACTACTAGAACTATAGGGGTTGCTGTAAATGGGCTGATTTCTAAAGGAACTCCCACGTTCGGGGCTATAGATTTTGTAACCCAGAATATTTATACTTTTCCTACCCCACCTCAGTATACTATAATTCAACCGTATGATGATCTTTCCATCTATCAGCCAATAACCAATGTGATAAGATCCAATAATAACTATTATAATGTTTTCTTATTCAGAAAAAATAATGTCCTTAAAATTAAGGCACCTACAGGGGTAGATGAATTAAAAAGAATACAGTCTGTTACTCAAGGTGGAATTACCACATCTGCTACCTATTTGGAAATTGTTCCTGATAATGTGACTACTCCTAATTTTTATAAAAATACAAAAAGTGAACTGTATCCCTATTTCTCCTTAAATAGAATAGACAGAGGGTATGCTGTCTCTCAACTTCAACAGGAAGGCAGAAAACAGGACTTCCGATACAGAGGGATGACTGTACATATGCAGGGAAAAGGAGTGATAGGATATTATCAGACCGCACGTTCTTCCTGGTATGCTGATGGCTTGGAGAATACAAAAATATGGTCCGGAACAGAAATAGACCTTCTGAACGAAGGCGTTCCAGTAAAAGAATGGAGCATCAGAACTAATGATGAATCAAAAATTTTCCCAACAGATATTTCGGAAAGTAACAGCCAATTATTAAGTTTAAAATCAACCATTTATAAAACCATCAGTCTATTAAACGGTCAGATCGTAGACATTTATTCGATATATACTACTGACAAACCGAAAATTGTTACCGCTATTGTTCCGGAAAGCACAAGGACAAAAGATTTTTTAACAAATACCATAACAAGTAACACAGTATCCTATAATGGTTATTATCTTCCGGTACAAACGGTATTAAATGTTAATAATGGGTATGCAACAACAACTTCCACATTCAATTACATCCATAATCCAGCAGGTTCCGGATCAGATTATTATATTGGCCGCCCGGAATCTAAAACTGATATCGTTCAGGCTTATGGAGATACGAAATCTGCCAAAGAGGAATATACTTATGACAATAACCTTTTAAAAACGCTCAAAACCTGGAATAGAGACAATACTGGTTATCTTTTAGAAACATATAATTATGATGGTTTTGGAAACCTCACTCAAAAAACAATCAATAATAGTATAGATTCTCAGGTACAAACTAACAAAGCGGTATATGAACCTAAAGGAAGATTTGTAGAAAAGAAAACCGATAATTTAGGTCTGGAAACTCACCTTATTTACAATAATTGGGGGCAGATTGAAAAGCAAACCGATCCGCTTGGTAATATACTCATCAATAAATATGACGAATGGGGCAAACTTCTATCTTCCAAAACCAATGTGGAAGGTACAACAACTTATCAGTATGTAAGAGATGCCATTTCCAGCATAACAATTATACAATATGCCCCTAATGGTGATGTATCAAAAACATACACCAACAAACTGGGACAGAAGTCTGAAATTTTAACCAAAGCATTTACACAGGGGAAGTTTGTGTCAAAAAAAACCAAATATGATATACTGGGAAGAAAAACTGCAGAAAGTGAGCCTTTCTTCGAAGGAAGTAATCCTACCCAATGGAACACAATCACTTATGATGATACTGTTTTTCCAACAAAAATAACGGCAAAATCATTCAATGGAAAAGAGGTTGTAACTTCTGTTTCAGGCTTAACAACGACGGTAAAGGAACTCAATGGATACGAAAGAACAAACTCCCAAACTACAGATGTATTAGGTAATGTTCTGTCTTCAAATGATCCGGGAGGCACTATCCAATTCTCCTACAATGCTGCCGGAAAACAGATAAAGGCTCAGTATGCCGAAAATATCGTTACTACAAAATACGATTCTTGGGGTAGAAAATCTGAATTCAATGATCCTTCCAACGGATTGTACAAATACGAATATGACGGATTCGGACAGCCTAAGAAAATAATAAGCCCTAAAGGTAATAAAGAGTACACTTACAATACTGCGGGCCAGCTTATTTACCAGAAAGAAATCTCTACAACAGATGGCGGTCAGGCTACCAATAAGATGATTTCCTATTCATATGATGATAAAGGAAGGATAATTACCAAATCGGGGACATCAAAAGGAAAAGCATACAGTTCTAATATTTCTTACGATCCTCAGGGAAGAATATTGTCTTCATCCGAAAATAGTAATGGAAAATACTTCATCCAAAAAGGAATAACCTATGATGATAAGGCAAGGGTAATTTCTTATGATAAACAATTATATTCTTCGGGAACTTTGACTAAAGTAGAAGTTGAAAATGTATACAGTGCATGGAATGGGGAATTGTACCAGATTAAGGATAAAAACTCAGGGAAAATTCTTTGGGAACTTAAAGAGATCAATTCAAAAGGTCAGGTTCTTAAAGCTCAATTGGGAGCGGCTGAAATTAATCAAAGCTATGAGAATGATGGAACTTTAAGCCAAGTCAATCACTCTTCAGCTGTTAAACCAAGCATTCTGCAACTTTCGTATAATTTCAATGCTATTAAAAATGAATTAGAGGTTAGAACAACCGGAGGAGATTTTAATATTGTAGAATCATTTGATTATGATGACAATAACAGACTGATCAACTGGACGAATCCTGTAACGGGCATTAAACCTTCCACTAACAGAAATGTCTATGACATTAAAGGTAGGATCATGGAAAATGATCAGGTAGGAAAAATGAAGTACGAAAATTCAACTAAGATCTACCAACCTACCGGGATGACCCTGAACGCAGAAGGAACTCAAAATTATAACAATGACCTTATCCAGAGCATTGCTTATAACGAAAATAATGATCCAATATTTATTGACGGTGAAAAGGGGGATGTAGCGTTTCAGTACGGGCTTACCAGCATGAGACAGAAAGTAAGCTATGGAGGAAACTTTGATCCTGATCAGGAAGGAAAATTCACCAAGTACTACAGTGAAGATGGAAGCTTTGAAGTTCTTAAGGACAATATAACAGGAAAGGAAAAGCATATTTTGTATATTGGTGGAAGTCCTTATGAAAGCAATATTATTTATCTTAAGAATTTTGATGAAACAGCTGGTTCTTATAAATTCTTGCATAAAGATTATATAGGAAGTATCTTAGCCATTACCGATGAAGCTGGAAATAAACTGGAACAGAGACATTTTGATGCCTGGGGTAATTTCACCCATCTGCAAATAGGAAACGGAGCCATTCTCACTGATAAAAATATAATTGATACTACTTCGTTATTAGTAGAAAGAGGATATACCAGCCATGAGCATTTTGCAGAAGTGGGAATTATTCACATGAATGGTAGGCTATATGATCCGCTCTTAAGAAGGTTCTTAAATGCTGATGAAAATATACAGGACCCTACCAATACCCAGAATTATAATAAGTATGGGTATGTCCTGAATAATCCCCTGATGTACAATGACCCAAGTGGGGAATTTGCATTTGCTGTTTTGGTAGCGGTAATGGCTAAAGCAGCTTTTGCTGCAGTCGCAATAACTGCCGCAACCTATACTGCTACAGCATTAATAAAAGGTAATTGGACGGTTAGCGGATTTTTTAGGTCTATCTCTTCGTCAGCGATTACCGGAATGGTAAGCGGGGCATTGTCTTTTGGGATAGGAACACTGTTTCAGGTCGCAACTATTGCCAATTCTCTGGGTACTACAGGTGTTGTATTGGCAAGAGCAGGATTACATGCCGTAAGTATGGGTGTTCTTTCTTCCGTTACAGGAGGTAGTTTTTGGAGTGGTGCAGCAAGTGGTGCATTTGCAAGTTTAGCAGGAGACTTATTGAAAGCTCCCAGCGATGGTATTTTTGACTTTAACCCACTTAGAAGCAATACAGGAATGTTAATCACTGGTATTATATCGGGTGGTGTAGGCTCTGTACTGGCCGGAGGAAACTTCTGGCAGGGAGCGATGAGTGGATTTTTTGTTATGGCTTTCAACCATTTGGAGCACAAACCTAAAACTTCTTTTAAAGTTTACGATAATGATGGCGATTATGTAGGGAAAATGAAAGTTGAATCATACGAATTATATACCAATCCAGAGGATGGCGAACAAGGACTTCATATAGAACTTCAATTTACCAATGCTTCAAATAAATACTCTGACTATAAATGGGTTCAAACAGTAGGTACAAATGATCCTCCAGGAGGTGGTGGTTATCGTGAATATAATGATCATCATTTACCATATGAAAATAAAGGTCCATTTTATTATGCCAAGAGCGATTATATTAACTATCCTCAGATAAAACAAGGAAATAAATATATATTCACAGATACGCCAACTAGAGCTAGAATAAGTACTCCCATAGGCTGGAGAGCTGAATTGTCATTGGTCGGCATAAACAGTAGTGGAGCTCACGCTTTACACACAGTTACGTATGGATTTAATTTATATCCATCAGGTCATAGTCTAACTATGCCCCTTATGAGTAGGGAGTATAAAAATAGATATTGGTGGTTAAAAAAATAGAATATGAAAAACTTACTCATTGTTTTAGTTATATTGTTAGGTTGTTCTAAAAAAGAAACTGAGAATATTAATGTTTATCAAATAACGGTAACCTATATAGGTCCACGAGACGCTTCACCTCCAATAATTGTTCTTAAAAATAGGAAGCCGAATGAAAACGTTTTCCCAGTAACTAATTATCAAATAGAAAAAGAAGATTTAATGAAAATTGAAAAAATATGTTATTCAGAAAAAAGAGAAAACGTAAAGAATTCGTTAGTACTAGTTAAAGTAAATAAAGATAATCATATTAAAAAATATTTTTTCAATAAGGAAAATGGTATTAAGATTTTAGATAAAATTCAGAAAATAACTTCCCATTATAATAACGAACTATTAGATAATGATTTTTTTAATCTAAAATTTATAACTAAGCAAAATTGGTATGACGATGGAGGGACTATAGGACGGTAAACTACTGGTAATCAATAAAAATAAAAACAGAAGCAGGGTATCCCTTTTACAATACCTTCGGAAATGTTCAAATGAAGGAATTCAAAAAAAGAAAGTCCGAATACAATTATTAAGAGATAGTATAGAAAGTCTGCAAGATATAGATTCTTGGCTTTACGAGCCAATTAAAGGAAGTTCCTTTATTGGGAAATTTGGTACTCCTCTTGATTTCCTAGATGCTGGTGGAGAAATCTATATAACACATTTAGAATATAGGGAAGGGGCTATAACAAAAGCTCAATTTGAATTTAAAATGACAAAAACCATTGTCACATCGTATGCTACCATTGGTGCTGGTATTGGTTTAACTACCGGAGCAAATAGTTCTAAAAGAGGTAAGGCTTGGCTGGTTATTCTATTTGGTATCACTTATTCAATTCTCTTATATCTGATATATACATCTGCAAAGATTTATGTAGCTGATTATTATATTTTCTTACTTATTCTTATGACAGGTTGCGGAGCTGCCATTCTTCAGTTTTATTTTTGGGATAAATATTTAGCTGCTATTAAATATAAAAAGAAAAGCATAACAATACCTCTTGTGATCTGTATTGTTATCTATTCTTTAATACTGTTGGTATTACTATTTTAAACTATCTTTAAAATTCTTAGTTCTCACTAAACCAAAAAGCCTCTATATTAAAAACATAGAGGCTTCATTATAAAAAAATCAAATCTAAATAAATAATTACAGGCTCGGATTATTATCAATCTCCTTCTGCGGAATACTGAAAATATAGTATCTGCTGTTCGGAGTAAACTGGGTCTGATCCGGGAAATTAAAGACTGAATGCCCTCTTCCGTTCACTGTTTTCACGGTTCCATTAGGAGTGGTAATCTGAACTTTTATAGGCTGTCCACTGGCGTCTACAAATGGTTTTCTTTCCACGGTTCCCTGCGTTCTGATAATATCGGAAAGGGAGAATCCTTCTCCGAAAAGTTCTTTTCTTCTTTCAATCAGGATTTCTTTGATGACATCATTCTGAGCAAGAGATCCTGTGTAAGGATTGGCACTTCTGGTCGTTTTTAATTGGTTTAAAACTGTAACCGCATTGGTAATATTTCCATTTCTGGCCTCAGCTTCAGCTTCAATGAGATACATTTCTGCTGATCTCATTAATACGATATCTGCGATAAGTCCTGTTTTAAACTTAAACTTGGAATATCTTAACAGACCTTCTCTACCCGGCAGACCATCCCACTGAAACAGCTGAGATCGGATGTCATTGCTGTCAAATAAATTTTTGAAAAACGGATCCGCCATAAAGCTGTAGTAATAACTTCCCGATGAAGACACATCCAGAAAATGGAAGGCATAGCTCGCTCCCGATTGTTCCTGAGTTTGTCCGTGTCCCCAGATCCATTCCCCGTTATTGATATCATTGAACCCTTCTTTATATTTTTCAGGGATCATTAACGGATATCCTGTTCTGGCTATTTTGGCCGCAGCTGCAGCTTTACTCCATTCACCGGTATTCAGATAGGTTCTGGCTAAAAGTCCGTTGACAACAGTTTTGTTGATCTTGTCTTTATTATTTCTCGTATAATCGGTCAAAAGATGATCTGCTTCCGTAAGATCGCTTTTGATCAGCGTATAAATTTCTTCCAGACTTGCTTTTTTCTTCGGCACAGAACTGATTGTTGAGGGTTCCGTGTAGATCGGAGCGGTAAGAGCCGTCTTGTCTTTCAGATAACTGAACTGGTAAAAACTGGCCAGGTTCAGATAACAGAAAGCACGCAATGCTTTAGCCTGACCTTTGACCTGGTCTTTTTTCGCCTGACTTCCTTCTGTCTGGTCAATACGGGCAATCACATTATTCATATTATTGATCGTGGAATAAAGGGTAGTCCATATAAACTGCGGACGAGAGAGGGTATTATTGATCAACTCTGTAAAAGCATACGCAGACGGAAAACCATATTTGTTGGTCAGAACCGCTACATCACTTCCCATCGCATCACTCGTTCTCAAAACGGTTGAATAGCCGCTATTGGCATAGTTCGGGCCATCATCATTAAGTTTAGCCCAGGCCCCATTAATCACGGTTTCTGCACTTTCAGCTGTTTTGAAAACTTCTGCACCATTAGCCTGATCGGTAGGAGCCGTTTCCAGCTCGCTTTCACAACTTGTTAGCGACCATAGCGCAACCAAGGCAAAAGATATATATTTTAATTTTTTCATTGTTTCGATTTTAAAAAGTTAAAGAGTCGCCTGAAGACCGAAGGTTATCGTTCTCATCGCCGGATATCTATAGTACGTAGTTCCATCCAGAGCCTGTTCCGGATCCATTCCTTTATGCTTGTAGAAGGTCAGAAGGTTTTCAGCCTGAACATAGATTCTGAATTTTTTCAGTCCCAGTTTTTCAAAATAATCCGAAGGCAGTGTATATCCCAGACTCACATTTTTAAGTCTTGCATAGGTTCCCGAGTATAAAAATCTTGAAGAAGAAGAATTCCAGTTATTCGTCGTTGTGCTCAATGCAGGAACGTCGGTGTTAGGGTTGTCCGGAGTCCATCTGTTCAGCATTTCTGCACTCCATGCGCGTCCTCCGGAGCTTCCGTTAGACATCAGTGAGGTATAATCCATATCCAGAATCTTTCCTCCGAGACTGAATGTCAGTAATCCAGAAAAGTCGAAGTTTTTATACCTCACACTGGTGCTGATCCCACCTGTTACTTTAGGCAATGCTGATCCCTGAAGGGTTCTTGTCGCTTTTGCATATTCGGAAGTGGTTCCGTCTACGGTATTTCCATTCGCATCCTGATAAATATACCTCCATAGAGGTTTTCCGTTCGAAGGATCTACTCCTTTCCATTCCTGAAGATAAAAATCATAAATTGAACCTCCTACTTCCATACGTTTTGTGGAAGTCACCACAGCTCCTTTTGGCAGTTTTGTAATTTTATTCTGCAGAGTACTCAGGTTTACATCTACATTCCACTGGAAATTATCATTCTTGATCGGTGTTGTGAATAATGAGAATTCAAAACCGGTATTTTGTATAGTCCCCACATTAAAAGGAAAATCACTGATTCCAAGGGATGGGGCAACCGGCATATTAAACAAAAGATCCTGGCTCTTACGTTTAAAATATTCTACGTTACCTTTAACCCTGTTATTAAGAATAGCGAACTCCAGGCCTACGTTTAAATTAAGATTGGTCTCCCATTTCACATCATTGGTCTGTATCTTTTCCAGAACAGTTCCCGGCTCACCGAGGTTATTATAAAACTTATACAATTCCTGATAAGCGTAATAAAGTGAAGATCCGTTAGGTCGTCTTAATTTATCATTTCCCTGTCCACCATAACTTGCACGCAATGTCAGCTGATTGAAGAAATTCAGATCCTTAATAAAATTTTCATTCGAAACTTTCCATGAACCTCCAACTGACCAGAATTTACCCCATCGGTTATCGGCAAAGAATCTTGAAGAACCATCAGCTCTTCCTGAAACGGATAGGAAGTAAGTATTGTTAAAATCATACTCCGCTCTTCCCAGGAAACTCAACAGAGAGAATTTATCGCTGTTTCCACCGAAGCTCCCCAACAAAGCCGCCGCATCCGGCTCATAGTAATAAGGAAGTGAAAACTGGCTTCTGGAACCTGAAATCGTCTGGTAATCGTATTTATAAAATTCCTGACCTCCTAAAATATTAAGATGATGCTTCCCGAATTTCTTATCGTACGTCAGAATATTACTGGTGGTATAAGAAAACGTTCTGCTGTTGGATCTCGTTACGGAACCACCGATCTCACTACCCTCCCCGATAAGCGGATTTGAGTAATAATGTCCGTTGTAATTCACTAAATCAACAGAAAAGCTGCTCTTAAATTTCAGTTCCGGAAGGAAAGTAAATTCCAAAAATCCTTTTCCAGAGAAGTTATCCTCTTTATTTTCATTTTTATCTAAAGGTAACGTTGCAGCAGCATTCTGGTTCTGCAGTGCATTGGTAGGTCTGTATTTACCGAAATCATAAATCCTGTTTCCTTCTGCATCCAATCTGTAGGTTCCATCGGCATTTCTTTCGTAATAAGGGTAAAAAGAAGGAACTACCCTCGCAGCCAGAATAATATTGTCCTGTCTTGAATCTGAAGATGGCGGTGCATTCTGAATACTGTTGGTGTAGCTTAAATTCACTCCTGCATTCAGCCATTTTTTCACCTCCGTATTAATTTTCAGTCTGGTTGCAAATTTTTGAAACCCTGATTCAATGGCAATTCCTTTATCATCCAGATAGCCTAATGAAAAGAAATAATTACTTTTCTCGCTGCCTCCGCTGATATCAAAATCTACCTGACTTCTGGAAGCCGTTCTTTGAAGAATATCTCTCCAGTCGTCATTCCATAAAGGTTTTGCTCCCGGAAGAAGTTTCCCGTCCGGCCCTACCGGCTGTGGGTATCCGGCTCCGTAAGGATTAATTCCAAGAGCAGTCACAAGGTTATCACTGGCCATCTGACCGGCCTGCTGTGAAGAAATCTGACCGGATTTGTAACCATTTCTCAATGCTTCCCAGTACAGCTGGAAATACTGATCTGTATTTACCTGCTTATAATCTTTTACCGCTCTGCTGGAAAATCCCTGGTTGATATTAAAATTCACCCTTGACTCTCCTTTTTTCCCGGATTTCGTTGTAATGATGATGATTCCATTGGCCCCTCTCGATCCGTATAATGAACTTGCCGTAGCATCTTTCAAAACACTGATGGATTCTATATCATTAGGGCTGATGGAATTGATATTTCCGTCAAAAGGAATTCCATCTACCACGTACAGAGGATCGCTGGAAGCACTGATGGAACCGATTCCTCGTATACGCACAGAAGCTGCTGAACCCGGCTGCCCTGATGCACTTACCGCCTGAACTCCCGGAACCTGTCCTTCCAGAGCTTTGGTTATATTGGTAACAGGTCTGTTATTGATCTTATCGCTGGAGATGGTGGCTACTGAACCGGTATAGCTTGTTCTTTTAGCCTTACCGTAAGCAATCACTACCACTTCATCAATTTCCTTCTCTTTGATGGTATCTTTTTTCGGTTTGGCGTCCTGAGCCTGCACACTCATCATTCCTAAGAAAAATCCAGCAACAGATGGAATCCAAACTTTAGAATTAATTAAATTTTTACTAATCATAATCAATTTTATTTGTCATATATTAAAATTAAGCCCTTTGCAGAAAAATCAGCAAAGGGCATCGATACATACGATTAACCAAATGCTTATTTTTCCTTTATAGGCTGAATGTAACACCTTGCGCAGGGGCAGGCTGTCAAGATTTCACAGGGTCAGTTCCCTCCATCTTTCTTTATAAGCCGATCGAAATATGTCTGCAAATCTAAAAACAATTAGTCTACAAAACAAGTAGACTTTAAAATTTATTATGAAATATTTTCAAAAATTAACTTAATTATTGATCAAAGCACGCTACAGTAAAGAGTTACAGGATTACGAAATAACCAAACATGATAAATATCATTACGTATAATGTAATTAACCAAAACTGTAAAAAAAAGTTCGAAAATAGAACTAAACTATTTAAATTTATAGAATGAAAGTTTTAATTGTCAACGGCCCCAATTTGAATCTGTTGGGCACAAGAGAACCTGAGATTTACGGCAGTACTTCCATGGAATCCTGTCTGGATAAACTGAGATCTGAATTTACATCTGATGAACTGGAGTATTACCAGTCCAATATTGAAGGGGAAATTATAAACAGGCTTCAGGAGGATAATTTTGATGCGCTGGTGATCAATCCTGGGGCGTATACGCACTATTCGTATGCTATTTCGGACTGCTTAAAGAACATCAGAAAACCTAAAATCGAAGTTCACATCAGTAATATTTACAAAAGGGAAGAATTCCGTCAGAAATCTGTAACGGCAGCAAATACCGATGCGGTGCTGTCCGGTTTTGGGATGGATGGATACAGATTAGCAATATTGAGTTTGAAAAAGTAATATTTATTTATCAACCACTGATTTCACAAATTTACACAGATGATTGCTCTTTTGCTTAAAGGAAAGGTAGGTGACTCTTCTGGAGTAAAGAGATAGTATAAATCAAGAAAGGATCATAAAAAAGCCTCATCGATGATGAGGCTTTGTGTATTAAGTAGTCTGCTGTTGAAGCTGAGGTCCGGAAGCGATTAGCTTTCTTCCTTCTTCAGTATCGCAGTACTGTTCAAAGTTTTTGATATATCTTGCCGCAAGATCTTTTGCTTTTTCTTCCCAATCTGCAGCATTGTTATACGTTTCTCTAGGATCAAGGATACCTTCAGAAACATTTGGAAGCTGAGTTGGAATTTCAAGGTTCATGATCGGAACCTGAGTTTTAGGAGCATTTTCGATAGAACCATCTATGATTGCATCGATAATTGCTCTAGTATCTTTCAGAGAGATTCTCTTTCCTGTTCCGTTCCATCCTGTATTGACAAGATAAGCTTTAGCTCCGTGCTCCTTCATTTTTCCAATCAGTGTTTTAGAATACATGGTTGGGTGAAGAGTAAGGAAAGCTTCTCCAAATGCAGGAGAGAAAGATGGTTCCGGTTCAGTGATTCCTCTTTCGGTACCTGCCAGTTTGGAAGTATATCCGCAAAGGAAGTGGTACTGAGCCTGATTTTCATCAAGAATAGAAACCGGAGGCAATACTCCGAATGCATCAGCAGAAAGGTAAACGATCTTCTTAGCGTGTCCGGCCTTGGAAGGAAGAACAATCTTGTTGATATGGTAAATTGGGTAAGATACTCTTGTATTTTCAGTGATAGATCCGTCGGTATAGTCAGCAACCCCGTTGTTTACGACTACGTTTTCAAGAAGAGCATCTCTTTTGATCGCTCTGAAAATATCCGGTTCTTTCTCTTCGGAAAGGTCAATCACTTTAGCGTAACATCCACCTTCGTAGTTGAATACACCATTGTTGTCCCAACCGTGCTCATCGTCACCGATCAGGAATCTTTTAGGATCTGCAGATAAAGTTGTTTTTCCTGTTCCGGAAAGACCGAAGAAAAGAGCAACATCTCCTTCTTCCCCTACGTTTGCAGAACAGTGCATAGAAGCCATTCCCTTCAACGGAAGGTAATAGTTCATCATCGCAAACATTCCTTTTTTCATTTCACCTCCGTACCAGGTACCTCCGATGATCTGTAATTTTTCAGTAAGATTGAACATGATGAAGTTCTCAGAATTTAATCCCTGAGCTTCCCAGTTCGGGTTGGTTGTTTTAGAACCGTTGATCACTGTGAAATCCGGCTCTCCGAAGTTTTCAAGCTCGTAATGAGACGGACGGATAAACATATTAGTAACGAAATGCGCCTGCCACGCTACTTCAACGATGAACCTTACTTTTAGCCTGGTATCTGTATTGGTACCACAAAAAGCATCCACTACATAAATTTTCTTAGCCTCAGAAAGCTGGTTCAGCACTAATCCTTTACAAGAATCAAAATTTTCCGCTGTAGTAGGAAGGTTTACTTTCCCATCCCAGAAAATTGTATCTCTTGTAACATCATCCTGAACTATGTATCTGTCTTTAGGTGAACGACCTGTGAAAATTCCAGTTTTTACTGATACTGCACCGGATTCCGTAAGTTCAGCTTTCTCAAAGCCTTGATTATCAGAAGCCACTTCAGCCTGATATAACTCTTCGTAAGACGGGTTATAGACTACTTCATAATTTCCTTTAATCCCTAATTTTTCTAAATCCTGGATGATTTTAGCGTGTTTCATTTTACTTATATTTTCTATTTCTTTATTGGGTTCAACAAAATTAATATTAATTATTTGTTAAAGGTGGTTTAAATATAATGATATAAGTCAGAATGACAAATAAAAAAAAAGGATTGTAATTTATTGATTATAAATTAATTATAGCAGACCATTGAAAAACGGTATTAAAACCTTTTCCCCAAAAATAGTCCTCGTAGCCGTCAAATTTCGCACTCATCACAAAATCTCCACCCCAGGCTCCCAAACTTTTAACAAAAACCGGGCAGTCTGCGAAAAATTTCTCTTTAACTGTGGGAATTTCAAGAAATTTCGAAATTTTTTGTTCATGAATCATCATCAGTTCGGAAAAATTTTCCAATTCACTGCATAATAAAACTTTTTTTGTGATATCCGAAAATTCATCCACGAGTATTTGAGACTTCGGTTTTGACTTGTAAAAATTGATTCCTTCCCGACTGTCCTGTTTCTGATTTAAATGAATAAAGATCAGTTCATTTTTGAACGGAGGATTGAAATCTGTCTTCTCATAAAAGATCTCAGGTTTGCTTCTGAACAGGATGGCTGATTTTTCTTTGGCAACGGCAATATCATAACCACTTCCGCCTAAGCTGATGCTGTTTAAATGAAAAGGATCAATAGCTGCCCATTCCGCAAGGTTATTCATCAGGGTTGAACTGCTGCCGAGTCCGTAATCTGCAGGAAACTGAAGATTGGTCTTCAGATGATAGGTAGAATTATTTTTGAATTGAGTCTGAGAAAGCTGCTGAACATTTTGTAAGGTTTTGAGAATAAATTCAGCGCTTGAGGGAATATTGGTTTCCAGGATCTGCCAGTTTCTATAATCTATGACAGCCTTAAACCATAATTTGTTTTGATGATAGGCTTCCCAAAAGATCAGGGATTTTTCATCTTCTTTTACTTCAAAAAAAAACTCTTGTCCAAGCTTGGTAGGTACCGCCAGGACAAGAGCTCCGTCTATTGCGAAATATTCAGAAGTAAGCATAAGCTTGCCCGGTGAAAATATCCCGCTCATAATTTTTTTATTAGATAGCAGAAGCAACTTCCACAGACGGATCAATTTTCTTGATCAGCCCCTGAAGTGTTTTTCCAGGACCTACTTCTACGAAATTAAACGCCCCGTCTTTGATCATATTCTGAACAGACTGCGTCCATTTTACAGGACCTGTAAGCTGAGCGATCAGGTTTTGTTTGATCTCCTCAGGATTGGTCACTGCTGTAGTGGTGATATTCTGGTATACCGGAATGGTTGCTTTTCTGAATTTTGTATTTTCAATCGCTGCTGCCAGTCTTACCTGCGCAGGCTCCATCAAGGGTGAGTGGAACGCTCCGTTTACCGGAAGTAACAACGCTCTTTTTGCTCCCGCTTCTTTAAGCTTTATGCAAGCCTCTTCTACTGCAGATGTTTCTCCTGAAATAACCAATTGGCCAGGACAGTTATAGTTTGCCGGTACTACAATACCGCTGATCTGTGCACAGATCTCCTCAACTTTTGCGTCTTCAAGACCCAGGATCGCAGCCATAGAACTTGGATTGGCATCACAGGCTTCCTGCATTGCCTTTGCTCTTTCGGATACTAATTTCAGACCGTCGTCAAAAGATAAAACGCCATTGGCAACTAAAGCTGAAAATTCTCCTAAAGAATGTCCCGCAACCATTTCGGCTCCAAGACCGTTCACTGCTTTTAAGGCAGCTACTGAATGTATAAATATAGAAGGCTGGGTAACCTCTGTTTTCTTAAGATCTCCATCTGTTCCGTTGAACATCAACGAAAGAATATCGAAACCTAAAATTTCATTGGCAGATTCCATTAAGTCCTTAATGTCTTTTCTAGAATCGTACAATTCTTTTCCCATTCCTACGAACTGAGAACCCTGCCCAGGAAATACAAGTGCTTTCATGTAATGAATTAAATATTATGCAAATATAAAGATAATGTTAAAAATATCCCTTTAAAAAGGCATAAATCAGTTAAGGAACTAATCTAATCACGCGGTACCCGGTGTTCACATAAGCTCCGTTTGCTTTGGATTTTACAAACTCAAACTTGGTAGCAAGCTGGGTCTGAACTTTGTTCATCTGCTTGAAGATTTCTCCTTTTTTGTTTTCTCTCGTCAGCATATCATTGACTACATCAAAACCAACGATGGCATATTTTGGAGGTGTTTTGCAGTATTTACTTTTATATGCTGCCAAGATTTCTTTTTCAAAATTCCCGTCTGCATTGATCTTTCTGTCCATCAGATAAACAAGGCTTGCCTGGCTCAGCTCATCTACTTTTTTCTCAAAAGTTGGAGAATAGTACATGCTGAAAGCTTTTACGCCCTGCACTTCTTTGGAAAGCGCTATGATTTTATTGGCAAAAGCTTCACCGGCAGCATCATTGTCACTGGCAAGAATAGCGATCACCGGAGCAGACTGTCCTGTCATCATGTTCTGGTCCAGCTGAATTTCTGCAGGAGAGTTCACGATAATTACGTTTGGATTTTTAACTGCTTTTTCAAGCCCTCCTTTGATGTAGCCTGCAATTTCTTTTTTGCTGTCTGCAACTACATAAATTTTCTGATCTGAATAGACTCCTTTTACTTCTTCAACGATTTTATCAGCATATGTCTGGTCATTGGTTTCCACGATGATCAGGTTGCTGTAATTGTACAGCTCAGGAGAGTTAGCAAAAGGTGCCACAACAGGAATTTTCTGATTTTTGGTAAAATCAAGAACATCAATTACGTTTGATTTGAAGAATGGGCCGATGATCAGATCCGTATTTTCCGGATTGATCTGTGCCATTGAGTTTTTAAATGAAGCTTCGTTTCCTGAATCTACAATTTTGATATCCAATTTCTGTCCGCCTCTTGCGTTTCTTTCGATAGCTAATTTAGCTCCGGTAAGGAAATCCAGCGCCATTCCTCTGTACTGAGTTTCATTGGTACTGTATCCGAAAGGAAGCATTAAAACAACGCTTAATGCATCACCGCTTTTCTTTACATAAGCAGGATCCTGCTTTTTGATCTTTAGGACCATTCCTGATTTCAGACCTTTTGAAAGATCTGGGTTCAGGGCGATCAGTTCATCGATAGAAATTCCGAATTTATTTACGATAGAGAACACGGTATCTCCTTGTTGAACGGTATAGGTAACATAATCATCAGCTGAAGTTTCAGTCACAGTTGATGTTGTAGATTTTTCGTTTCCTGAATCTATTTTAGTTTTCGGATTTACAGGCTCAGCAACTGAATGGGTATCCCTTTTTACATTTTTTACAATGATGGTTTCTCCCGGCTTAAGTCCTTTTTCTTCTAATCCAGGATTTAAGGTATATAATTCCTGCTGACTGATTCCAAACTGTTTTGTAATTCTATAGTAATTATCTTTGGCTTGAATGACATAAATTGCTCCTTCTACAGTTGCTGTAGCAGGAATTCCACTATGCGGTTCTGTAGGTCTAGGATCTATAGTTACAGCAGGAGCCACCTGTTGGTCTCCGCCATATTTTTTAATGCTGTCGAGTGGTAAAGTGATCTCGTCCCCTATTTTCATATGGGCATCAAGTTCAGGATTCAGCTTTCTCAGGTCTGTTTCAGAGATACGGTACTGTTTTGTGATTCCGTAAATCGTCTGTTTTGGCTGAAGGATAATTTTTCCTACCTGCGTATTGGAATGACTTGGTTTCGCTTTCTCAACCACTGCAGGCTTAGACACCGGAGCGGCTTGTTTTTCAGCTTTCACTGTGACAACATCTCCTATGGCCAGCTTACCGTCTTTGAATTTTGGGTTCAGCTTTAACAATTCATCTACAGTTATCCCGTATTTTTTTGCAATATTATAAGGATTGTCTCCTTTTACAACGGTGTGTGAGTTCTGAGCAGATACTCCCAAAACCATACATAAACTGGACAAAATAAAAAACCTCTTTATCATACTCGATAATTATAATTTACAAAAATACTTCTTTAAAATTAAATGGCAACAATTATTAATTTGGATTCTTGAACCACCATTTCTTCCCAACAATTTTCAAGCCATGAATAGCCATAGTCCGAAAAGAATACACTGAAATTATAGACTCTTTCCTGCCAGGTTTTGGAAGGGTGAACATCTAAAAACAGCTTTTCCAGTCTTTCGAGCAATTCGCCCTGTTTTATTTTTTCGGCATGCAGCAGACGCTTTTTCATTCTTTTAAATGATTTAAGCTGCCTTACTTCTTCTGCTTTCACCATATTCCCGAAAGAAAGCTCTGTAGTTTCGGCTATATTTTTCAGTTCGGAGAAGCCATTCTCCAATAGTATTTCCTTTTCTTCAAGCAACGCTAATACGCTGCTGTCTTTTAAAAGTTTCCGGTTGGTAATGGCCGTAAAGTTTCCAAAAAAGTCTTCAATACTCAGATCCATCTTTTCAATTTTCCCTACCGTTTTTTCTTTAATGAAAAGCATAGAGTTTCTCGGAATCAAAACAGGGAACGGAATATTGACTGCAGTAAAATAATCTTTAAGCTCCAGCCAGTACATGATTTCCGCGTTTCCGCCGATATACGCTAAGTTGGGAAGTACTTTTTCCTGATACACCGGACGCATTAAGGCATTTGGACTGAATCTTTCCGGATGATTTTCAAGCTCCTGAAGGATTTCTTCCTGCGTAAAGCTTTTGTCTGTATCTACTGCACTATATTTTTCACCGTCAAAGTCGATTCGGTCTCTGGTTTCCGAAAGGTAGAAAAGATTGATATCCCTTGGATTCACCTGAACTTTCCCATATTTCTTTGTCAGAAAATCCACTTTTTCTTTTGAATTTTTCTGTAAACTAAAATGCAGCAATTCGTCTCTGAAAATATCTTTGAGCTGGTTTTTGAGTTCTTTGGAATCGCCATCCATGATGATCAGACCAAATTCAGAGAAAAGCCTGTTCACTAAGGTTTTGATAGCCTGTGTTAATGTATTCCCTACTTTATAGGCTTCCTTCATCATCAGAATCAGCTCTGTCCCGAATACGGAATCTTTAAATTCTTTTTCAAATTCTGAGATGAAAAAGGTATCACTGATCGTAATTCTTCCTACGGGGCCTCCCGACTTTTCATTGATCTCATAATAATTGTTCTCCGTCTTAAAATGATTGATCTCTACAAAATCATGATCTTCCGACGCCATCCAGTATACCGGAACGAAATTGAAATCAGGAAAATTCTCATTCAGGTAGGTACAGCTCTTAATGGTCTGTAAAATTTTATAGACAAAAAAGACCGGTCCGGAGAACAGGTTTAGCTGATGGCCGGTAGTTATTGTAAAGGTATTGGGTTGTCTTAGGTTTTCCAGGTTTTCTTTCTGCTTTGAGGAAAGCCTAAGTTCTGAAAGTTGTTTTTCCAGCACATCAGACAGAATCTGTCTCTGATCCGGTGTAAAGGAATTCTGTTTGAGATGGATCTGATCTTTAAAGTGATCTAAAGAAAAGGTATTGTTTTCAAAGCCCTCAATCTTTTGGTTCAGAAAATCTTTTACCAGCTGAGGAATGCTTTCTATATCGTTAAATGATATCTTATTTATTGTTTTCAACTTTGTTTGGCTTTTAGTTGAACAAATACCACACGATCCCGATGTTTAATCTAAAATCATAAACCGGATAATGTGGAAATGCATATGCTTTATTATTGGAAATAAACGTTCCTATCTGTTGTCCTTCTACGTAGAAGAACATTTTTTTCACCTTCATATTGATATAAAGATCGGCAATAGGCTGTCCTCCGATAGAGAATGAATCTGCGCGAGGCAAAATATATTCGTTGAGAATCGGGAAGTAATCTCTTGATGCAAATTTTGAGAAATAATAAACTTTCAGACCCATCTGAAGCTCTGCCGCATCTTTAAAGGCTTTGCTCTGGAAGAAGAAATTAGCTCTTCCGATGAAACTTGGCATGGGAAGAAGTTCTTTATTAGTCAATGCATTCTGGAAATGAAGTCTTGTATTAAGATGGAATTTCCCGAAACTGAATGTGGCATCACCTCCAATCTGAGAAATATTCAGCGAGCTGCTGCTCTGTTGCGGCGCTCCCTCTGCATTGAAATACGTGTAGTTGTCTATTCTGAAATAATTGGCAAAAATTTCGGTTTTGAACCATTTTAGATTAACACTTCCCCCAATTTCCGTTACCGTCTGGTTTTTGGCATTTTCCAGATAATAGTTGTACTTATTGTAAACAGAAGTATTTAAAAGGTAATTAAATGAAGGATATGCACTCTGGAAATTCACTTTCGCGTTTACGAAATAATCTTTTATCGGCTCAAACTTAACGTTGTTGGTTGTTCTCAGATAACTTCCGAACTGGCTTCCATTTGAAAATTCCAAAAATGATTTCAGCTGAAACTTATCCCAAAGTTTAACCTGTAAGTTTCCAACGGCTCCGATTCTGTTTTCTTTAAGTTCACCCGGAAGCGCTGTTCCGTTTACCGCAGCAAGATCTCTCACTCCAAATTTAATCATCTGATAACGTACTCCACCATCAAGCTTGAATTTTTCATTGTTAAAAACCAAACTTACTGTATTGCTGAAGTTGTCTGAATATTTTTTTGTGGTCAAAGGGAAACCATTCGTCAGTTCCGAAACATTATCGTACCAGTACGCTTCAACAGCTCCCTGATTGTAAAAATATTTATTTCCCTGATGAGACAGGGTATGTCTGATGCTGAAAGGAAATTTCTCTGCATTGAACGGTGTAAACTGATGACTCAGATAATATCTTCTGTAGGAATACTGAGAACTTGATGACGCCAGATTAACCTGAGCATTCTGTCTATTCTTATAGTTGCTGTCCCCATTTTGGAACAGATCATCTTCCGTGATCCCTCCACTTTCCTGGTTATTGACATTCTGGTGTAGATAATGGGCAAACAATTCATAGTTCCCACTCTTGGATACATAATGTCCTGAAAACAAAGTATTGTTATTGGACGCTAATGAATTTCTGTAAAATCCCTGAGAACGCAGTCCCATATAATTAAGGGCAAAATTAAATCTTTTCCCGATATTCTGCGTGTAAGTAGAGTTCAAAGCGGCTCCGTTTTTCATCGCGGTATGATAGATGAAAGTGGCTGTAGGTGTTTTTACGTCGTAGTATTTCACATCATCGGCACCGATGATCATGTACGATTTATTGGAAGGCAATAGAGACAGGTTCTGCTCCGGATTGACTTCATATACCAAAGGATTGAATCCTGCTCCTATATTGGCAACCTGAGCTTTCCCGAAGTTGTCTGTATTATTATATTGTGAATAGATATGCGTCTTGTCAAAAGTCATTACAGTATCAAAAATCTTCTTTTCAGAAAACTGGGTCTGATACAGGTAATCATTAATGGTGGGTTTAAAAATTTTCAGGGAATCTTTTTTCCCGTTGTCTACAACAAGGGTGTCTTCTTCTTTCTGCGGACTCTTGATATCTGTTTTATTAACAACTTGAGCCTTCGAGACAAAACCGAAGAAGATTATGATAAAAAGGATGTACTTCATGCGTTTATTTATATGTTCAAAAGAAATATTGCACCCGTAGGCTTCATTGTTCATTTTGTACAGCAAAAATAAGAAATAAAAGGAAACAAAAACCCCTGCGAACTGCAGGGGTTTATATTATGATGTTTACTTGTTTATAAATTCTACCAGTTTTATCATATCCGGTTCTTTGTTGAAATTGATTTTATTGGATTTCACAAAGGTTTCCAGCTCTTTTTTATCTACTGAAAAAATTTCTGATGCTTCTGATACGTTCTTTGGAAATTTGGAGAATTTCTTATCTTTTGCTACAAGATAGAGGTCTTTATCCCTTTCATAATAGTCGTTGGCGTCCTGTGTAAAGCCATTGTTACTTTTGGTTCCTGTCATCAGTTCTATTTTTTCTCTTTTATACAGAGAAAATTTTGGATTGTCTACGAGCAATACCAGATACCCTGACTTGGTTCTGCTGTCATACGAATAGTTAATAGATTCATATGTTTTTTTCAGTGACGGAAAGCTGACTTTAAGTCCTTCTGTTTTATTAGCGTTATACAATTCGTCACCTATCTTGAATTCCATTTCATCGCGGTAAGCATTGTATCGGAGATCCTGTACATTTTTACTGTAATCTTTTATAACTACTTTTTCAAATTTATCTCCATTCACATATGGAGAACCATCAATTTTGTGATCTTCTTTACGAACTCTTCCGGGTTTACTGTAGAAACCGTCTGGTGTAGTCACCACATTAAGAATATCTGTTTCCTGAGAAAAAAGGCTCTGTGCTACGAGCATTCCAGTAATAAAAAGTATTTTTTTCATATTAATATTGGTCTTAAGATTAAAAAAGCCGCTCTAGAGCGGCTTTTTTATTATTTATTTATTATTAAGCACCAAACCCAGGGTTAGGCGTTACCAATGTTCCAGGAACGTTAATTTCGCTTCTAGGAATAGGGAATGTTAATAATGGGTTTCCTACATTTCTTACAGTACCAGCAGCACCGCTAGAGCTTCTTTGAATAACCGGTTGATTTCTTCTCAGTAAATCCCAATATCCAAATCCTTCTCCTACAAGTTCTTTTTGTCTTTCTGTGTAAACATCGTTTAATGTAAGTGTCACTGCAGGTGCTAAAGCTCCCGTAGCTTTTCCACGTTTAGCCTGAATCATATTGTAATAAGTCAATGCAGTTGCAGCAGTTCCTCCTGCCTGAAGTTCAGCTTCAGCACCGTTTAACAATACCTCTTCGAATCTCACAATACGAATGTTGTCAAAACTGTTTACATATTTACCATTAAGAACGTTCGCTGTTGAAATAACCGAACCTCTCACATCATCCGGAATATAAGAAAGTCTTAAAGCCGGAACAACTTTCATATTTCCATATCCTTTTGGAGCAAGGTTTAACTTGTTAGAAGTAGATGTTGTTCCAAGATCGTTAGTAGCCCCTACTGCAATTTCAAAAATTGAGTTAACTGAAGAATCCGGCTTTGAGAAACTTCCGGAGAAATCAGATGCACCAATTACAGAATACTTACCTGATGCTACCAAATCAGCAACTAAAGTTCTCACTTTTGCATAATCCCCTTTGTAAAGATAATATCTGGACATTAAAGCCTTCACTCCATACTGGTTAATTTCTGTTCTGGTTAAGTGTATATTAGCTGTCGGAGTTCCCATTAAGGAAAGTGCCTTATCAAAATCAGCTTCGATCTGAGCTCTAGTTTCAGCTACTGTAGAACGGGCTTGTTTAGCTTCCGGGTTGTAAACTGTAGGAATAACTACTCCTGTAGTCCCTCCAGAATATTCCTGTCCAAACATTCTCAATAAGTCAAATAAAGCTAAAGCTCTTGAAGCATAAGACTGTCCTTTTAAGTAATTCGCTCTTGCCTGAATCACAGCAGGATCCTGAGATTGCTTCCAAGTTAATTGTCCTGAAGGCACGTTATTAATTACAATATTAGCCTTTGCAATCACTTTATACATTTCCGCGTACGGTCCAGAAGAATATTGATCCGCTGCTGTCATAGAATAGGAAGCGACTGTTTGGTAATAACCTGCACCATTAGCAAAGTCAGAGTACATATTATTACTTCTCAATTCTCCGATCATTGTGAAATCACATCCATAATAAGAGGCATTTCTCATTGACAAATACTGTCCTTTAACAAAAGCATCTAATTCTTCAATGGTGTTTAATGGTGACTGTTGAACCTGCTGAAAGAATTCAGTTTCAATGAAGTCATCACTACATGACGTTAATGTTACAGCTGATAAAGCTGCTAACATTCCATATTTTAAAATATATTTTTTCATTTTTTACTAATTAAAATTGAATATTAAACCCTAGTGAATAAGTTTTTTGAACCGGCAAGTTAAGGTTATTGGTTGAGTTCAAGTTGTTTTCAGGGTCAAACTTAAGGTTCTTATCATAACGGTGCGTCAGGATATTGTTCCCTTGAGCATATACTTCGAAACCTTGAAGTCCTGTTCCTTTTAACATCTTAGCATCAAATTTATATCCAACTCTAACGTTGCTTAGTCTTAAATAATCTGTTTTCGCCAAGAACCTTGTTGAAGTTCTGTTTGAGTTCGTTGCGTTATTATATATCGGTTTTGGATTAGCAGCGTTTGGATTCTGAGGAGTCCAGAAATCAAGCGCGTCTGTAGAACCAGGATAAGAATAAGTATACTGACCATCAGACTGAGTATAAGATCCCCAATCGTTTAGTACTTTACCACCAAATCCGAATGTTCCTAAAGCAGATAGAGTAAAGTTTTTGTAAGCTACATTAAGGTTCACCCCTCCAAATACGTTTGAATAAGATCTTCCTTGTACGGCAAGTGCTGCATCTGCATATTTGTTGGTAGTTTCACCATCCATACCGTTTTTATACCATAATGGATCTCCGTTCGTAGGATCTACTCCTGCCCATTTTCTGATATAGAAAGTACCGATTCCTTCACCTTCTCTAAGAATAGTAGCACCTGTAATCACGTCCTGACCACCATATAATGATGTAATTTCGTTTTTCAGAGTACTTAAGTTACCACCAATACTAAGGCTTAAGTCCTCCTGTCTGATGATCTCATAGTTCACAGTAAACTCAAATCCTTTGTTGACCAATGATCCTACGTTGATGTCTTTGTATGGATATGTTGGAGTCGTTTCAGCAGGTAATCCCTGAGATAACTGTAAAGGTACACTGAATACTAAGTCTTCAGTCTTCTTGTTATAATATTCTGCCGTAACGGTAAGTCTATTTTTAAAGAAGCCCATATCAAGACCGAAACTCAAAGGTTTTACAGTCTCCCATCTTAGATCCGGATTGTAAACATATCTCGGTGCAGCAGCAGGTTGGTCATTATAGTTTCCTGTATATTGGTATAAAGAATAAGGAATACTTGTAATAGTGTTACCTACTTTACCATAAGATCCTCTGAATTTAAATTGAGAAATTTTGTCCCAGTCTTTAACGAACTGAAGTCTTGCCAAATCAACTCCGGCACCAATTGAATAGAAAGTTCCCCATTTCTGTCCTGGTACAAAGTTCGACAATGCATCTCTTCTTACAGAAGCGTCAATTAAGATCAACTTATCATAGTCATAGTTCAATACAGCAGCATAACCGTTTCTTGAACTTACAGATCTATCTCCGGTTGCATAGATTGGCTTAATGAAGTTACTTAATGTTTCAAGGGTTGGAGAACCTACGTTCACTCCCTGTCCTGCAACAGCTCTGTAATTTCTTTGGTAAGCTTCCTGGATAGCTGAGATATTGAATCTGTTTTTGTCTCCTAACTTAAAGTTATAGTTAACAATGTTCTGTAAGTTCCAGTTGAAGTATCTTGCAGTAGTTTCAGTTTTTCTACCATTTACCTGATATCCGTCACCATGAACAGGGTTGTAATAGGTATCATTTTCGATGTTGTTGAATTCAGCTCCGAAAACTACTCTGTATGACAAGTTCTTTAAGATCTGATATTCTCCATATAAGTTACCGAATACTCTTGCCGTAGAAGCTCTGAAGTAGTTATTATCCTGTACATAACCAGAGTTGAATAAGTTGTTACTTAATCTTCCGCTGTTTCCTAGATAATAAGTTCCGTCCGGATTGTAAGCCTGATCTGTAGGTCTTGCAAACAATTCAAATAAGATTGGGTTTGCAAATCCACCTCCGTTTGGAAGGGTATTGATTCTACTGTATGAAAGCTGAACATCTGTACCAAACTTGAATTTATCTGTAGCTTTAACATCTACTTTTGTAGTAAAACCTAAACGTTTGAAATCAGATCCTTTCAATTCACTTTCCTGAAGGAAATAATTAGCAGAATTGTAAAAAGTAACTTTATCATTTCCACCGCTGATAGATGCATTTACCGAATTCTGATATCCGCTTCTGCTCGTTACATCTCTCCAGTTTGTATCATTGGTAGTGGTAAATATCTGCTTTGGTGCAGCTCCGTATAAACCAGCTATCATATCTGCATAAACCCCCTCAGGAGTTGTTGTAGGATCTGCATTAGCAAAAGCATAAGATAATATATGTCTATACTGCTCTGTATTTAAGCCTTTCATTCCTTCAATAGCACGGGAGTTTGTCCCTGACTCGAAGTTTAATGAAATCTTTGGTTTACCTTTTTTTCCTGATTTTGTGGTAATAACAATTACCCCAGCACCTGCATCCGCTCCATATACTGCTGTTGAAGCAGCATCCTTAAGAACTGTTACACTTTCAATATCATCACTGTTAAGGTTGGCAAGGATGTTAGCAGTAGTAGCCCCACTTGTTAAATCCCCACTCTGTACTCTAATACCGTCAACCACATAAATAGGGTTTACACCACCATTTACAGAAGTGATACCTCTTACACGAACTGATGCAAAACCTCCAGGCTGCCCGGAAGCATTACCTGTCTGAACACCAGAAACCCTACCCTGAAGCATTTTATCAACTGACGCTACAGGAACATCCTTGATTGCGTCACTCTTCATTGTACCTACAGATCCGGTTAATTCCTGCACTGTCTTCTTTTGTCCGAATCCAACCATTACTACTTCTTCAATCTCTGTAGTAGCTGTGTCTTTTTTCGTCTTTTGCGCAAAAGCAACTTGTCCTAAGAAGAACAATGCTCCAGCACTTAATACACGTAGTTTAACATTCATATTAACAAATTTTAATATATTTAATTCGCAAATATGTTAATAAATATTAACATCCACAAGTATTGTGCTTCTGTAAGCAGAATGTTTTTTTTATATATTGTTTTTAACGATTCCGTGAAATAATAAAGATTAAACAATAATATCCAGCTTTATTTGTATAAATATTTTTTTTTCACTATAGTTATTTTTTTTAACAAATTATTATCACTATATAGAATATTATTTAGAATCAATATAAATTAAATTAAAATGTTTTTTAACATTAAATTGATACTATAAAAAAGTGGTTTTCATGTATTTATCACTAATATGTCATTATTCTAATTTCTTCTGCACAATTGGTTTTCTCTGATCTTATTCCTGATATCTGCCTTCAATATAAGTATAGATCATTTAGATTTACTCCATCATCGGGTTTGTTTCGGAAAACATTTATTATACGTGATTTCTTTCAGAAAACCCTGCGTTATTTCAGTTTAGGCATTTTGCTTATAAGGCTCTCATATTTTAACATTTAAGTTGCAGAAAATAATAACTTATTATTGTCTCAAATTATCAAAATCAAAAACAAGATATAGTATTGATAAAAATTAAATAAATGACAAAATAAAAAAACCACCTTCCTAAGAAAGTGGTTTTGTATTTATCATTAAAAAACTGTTATTTCAGTTTCTTCTTAACGGCTACTTGTTCATAAACCTCAAGAATATCTCCGACTTCAATATCGTTGTATCCTTTCAGGTTCAGACCACATTCGTAACCTTTTGTTACTTCTCTTACGTCATCTTTGAAACGCTTCAAGCTTTCAAGCTCTCCGTCGAATTTCACAATACCGTCTCTCAGTACTCTTACTTTCGAGCTTCTCGTTACTTTCCCCGAAAGAACCATACAACCTGCAATAGTTCCTACTTTAGAGATTTTGAATACTTCTCTGATCTCCACGTTACCCATTACCTGTTCTTTGATCTCAGGGGAAAGCATACCTTCCATGGCTTCTTTCACCTCATCAATTGCAGCATAAATTACGGAGTACGTTCTGATCTCGATTTCTTCTTTATCTGCTAATTCTTTAGCATTGGCACCCGCTCTTACGTTAAACCCGATGATAATAGCATCAGAAGCAGTTGCTAAGTTAACGTCAGATTCAGTGATCTGTCCAACACCTTTATGAAGGATGTTTACATTGATCTCTGCTGTAGACAATCTCTGTAACTGATCAGATAATGCTTCTACGGAACCATCCACGTCACCTTTAAGGATGATATTCAATTCCTTGAATTCTCCTAATGCAATTCTTCTTCCAAGCTCTTCAAGCGTAGTATGCTTCTTAGTTCTGATAGAAAGTTCTCTCTGTAACTGCTCTCTCTTGTTGGCAATGGTTTTAGCCTCACTTTCATCTGCATATACTTTGAACTTATCACCTGCTGTAGGTGCTCCATCTAAACCTAGAATCGTAACAGGAATTGACGGGCCAGCTTCTTTAAGATTTCTTCCTCTTTCATCAAGCATTGCTTTTACCTTACCGTGGTTTTTACCAGCAACTACATAGTCTCCTACTCTTAAAGTACCTGTCTGAACCAACATGGTAGCCACATATCCTCTTCCTTTATCTAATGAAGCTTCAATCACAACTCCTTGAGCGGCTCTATCCGGATTAGCTTTAAGATCAAGCATTTCTGCCTGAAGCAATACTTTTTCCAATAGAACATCCATGTTGTTACCAAACTTCGCAGATATCTCCTGCGCCTGAACGTTTCCACCCCATTCTTCTACCAGGATATTCATCCCGGAAAGTTGTTGACGGATATTATCAGGATTAGCACTTGGTCTGTCCACTTTGTTTAATGCAATGATCATTGGTACTCCTGCAGCCTGTGCGTGAGAAATTGCTTCTCTCGTTTGTGGCATTACATCATCATCCGCTGCAATTACAATAATAGCGATATCGGTGATCTGAGCACCTCTGGCTCTCATCGCGGTAAACGCTTCGTGCCCCGGTGTATCTAAGAATGTAATTCTCTGTCCGTTTTCTAATTTTACATTGTATGCTCCAATGTGCTGCGTAATACCTCCTGATTCACCAGCGATAACGTTGGTCTTTCTGATGTAGTCAAGTAGGGACGTCTTACCGTGGTCAACGTGACCCATTACAGTTACAATTGGTGCTCTGGAAGAAAGATCTTCCTCTGTATCCATATCTTCTTCAGACTCGACTTCTTCTAAATCAGCATCTGAGAATTCAATTTTAAAACCAAACTCATCGGCAACCAATAATAAGGTATCGGCTTCAAGTCTTTGGTTCATTGTTACCATTACTCCAAGGGAGAAACAAGCAGAAATAACTTCTGTAGGAGAAACGTTCATTAAACTTGCCAATTCACCTACTGTGATGAATTCAGTTACTTTTAATGTTCTATCCTGAGCGTCGATCTCCTGCTGACGTTCGTCCTGTTCTCTACGGTATGTTCTCTTGTCTTTTCTGTGTTTAGCAGATTTAGATTTACCTCCTTTGTTGGTCAATTTCTCAAGAGTTTCCTTGATCTGGTTTTTAACCTGCTCGTCAGTAAGCTCAACAGGCATGGTTCTTTGCCCTGGTCTGTTGTTGTTTCCACCACCTGGACCTTTCTTGAATCCGCCTCCCTGACCTGGTGGACGATTTCCCTGGTTATTTCCAAAACGGTTTCCTCCCGGACCTCCTTGTCCTGGTGGACGGTTTCCTCCTGGGCCACCTTGTCCTGGTGGACGGTTACCTCCCGGGCCTCCCTGACCTTGAGGACGGTTACCCTGACCTCCCTGGTTATTGTTATTATTTCCTGAGTTTTGATTATTCCCCTGGCCTTGTTGATTTGGACCTCCCGGTTTTTCAATTCTCTTTCTTTTCTTTTTAGCGCCTGAACCAGGTTTTGGTGCAAATTGCGTTAAGTCTATCTTTTCACCTACGATCTTAGGACCATCAAGTTTCTGATAAACGGTTTCTATTTTCTGAGGTTCCTGAGATTCAGGCTCAGCTGGTTTTTGAGGCTCTGCTTTCTTTTCAGCAGCAGGCTCTGGCTGCTTTGGAGTTTCTTTCACAGGTTCTGCCGGTTTTTCCTCTTCTTTTTTCTCCTCCATTTTGGGTTTATCTTTTTTTACAGGTCTATTTCTGGATTCTATTTGGGACAGATCAATTTTATCCAGAACTTTGAATTCCTGCTTTTCAGGAGCAGCTTTTACTTCCGGTTCAGCCACAACTTCTTCTTTCTTCTCTTCTACCGGTGCTGCCACAGGTACAGGTGCTGCTACGGGTACAACAGGCACTTCTTCCACTTCCGGGGCTTTAGGTTCAAGATCTATTTTACCTAAAATCTTAGTTTCTGGTTTGTTTGCTTTAGCTCTTATTACTTCAGGGGTTTTCTTTTCCTCAATTTCCAGTTTTTCTTCCGGAACTTTCGTGATCACCACCTCATGGGAAGCCTTTCTTTGTTCACCGTCTTTGGCAAACTCAGCCTCCAATGCAGAATATGCCGCTTCTTCTAATTGAGCGTTAGGATTGTTTTCAACTTCGAAATCCTTTGACTGTAAAAATTCTACTAATCTGGACATCGAAATGTTGAATTCCTTAACCGCTTTATTTAATCTTATTTTTGGCATCTATATTATTTACTATTTTTTTAATTCTTAAAATTAAAGTATTTCTTTTTTACTGTTTATTAAAATTTATTTAAAATCTTAATCTTCAAATTCTTCTTTTAGAATACGTTTTACATCTTCAATAGTTTCCTCTTCAAGATCAACCATATTTAAAAGACTTTCTGTATCCTTATCCAGTACTGATTTCGCAGTAGTAAGACCTACTTTCTTAAATTCATCCAAAATCCACTGCTCGATATCGTCATTGAATTCTCTCAAATCAACATCGTCATCCTCGCTAGCTTCTCTATATACATCAATTTCATATCCTGTCAGCCAAGAAGCCAGTCTGATATTCTGACCTTGCTTTCCGATTACTTTAGAAATCTCTTCAACCGGCGTATAAACTAAAGCATAGTTTGCATCCTCGTTGATGTCAATTTTGTTGATGGTAACATTTCCTAAAGCTCTCTTTACCAAAATTTCAGCGTTTTTAGACCACTGAATAACATCGATGTTTTCATTTCTCAACTCTCTTACCACTCCGTGAATTCTTGATCCCTTCACACCCACACAGGCTCCTACAGGATCTATTCTGTCATCGTAAGCATCTACTGCAATCTTCGCCTTCTCACCAGGAATTCTTACTACTTTTTTAAGCATAATCGTTCCGTCCTGGATTTCAGGAATTTCCAGCTCTAATAACTTCTCTAAGAATTTAGGTGCAGTTCTGGAAATAATAATCTGTGGTTTTGAACCTTTAAAATCTACTGTTTCAACAATAGCTCTGATATTTTCGCCCTTTTTAAAGAAATCGGACGGGATCTGGTTTTCTTTTGGCAGGATGAATTCATTTCCTTCATCATCCAATAGAATTACATGTTTGTGACGGATGTGGTGAATTTCTCCAATTACAATCTCCCCGATCTTGTCTCTGAACTGTTCATAAAGCATCGCATTGTTATGCTCCTGAAGTTTTGTAGCCAGGATTTGCTTTAAAGTAAGGATATTTCTTCTTCCCAATTGGGCCACCGGAATTTCCATGGTAAAATCTTCACCCACTTCAAAAGTAGGGTCAATTTTTTTAGCTTCAGAAAGTTCGATTTCCAGATCATCATCTTCAGACATCTCGTCCTCTACAATCGTTTTATTTAAAAATATCTGAAAATCTCCTTTATCAGGGTTCACAATTACATCAAAATGATCATCTGAATCAAATCTTTTTCTCAAAAGGGTCTTCAGTGAATCTTCAATAATTGCCATAAGATCAATCTTACTGATCCCTTTTTCGTCTTTAAAATCACCAAAGGATTCAATCAACGCTATATTATCCATCTATTCTTTTTTCTTTTAAAATTTAATTACTACTAACGCCTTTTTTATCTCAGAGTAAGGAATTTCTTTTTCCTCCTCCACATCCACTTTCCCTTTTCCGACCTCTTTCGGTTTCCGGTAGCGTAAAATAAGTGTGATCTTCTCATCGTCTACTTTGGCCAGCTCACCTTCTATTTTGGTAGAATCATTCAGCAATACTTCCAGCTCTCTTCCAAAATTTTTCTTGAACTGTCTTGGAGCCGAAAGTGGCTCGCTCAGTCCTGCAGACATTACCTGAAGGCTGAAGTCATGCTCTTCACGGTCCATATTAAACTCTATCGCACGGCTTGCATCAAGGCAGTCCTGAAGAGTCACCCCATTATCACCATCCAAGATTACCGTGATGTCATCTCCTGCAGAAAATTTAAGATCCACAAGAAACAAATCCTCTCTGGTACCCAGGAATTCGTTTAATAATTCTTCAATTCTTTTTCTAAACTCCATACATTAAATATCTTGATTTACCAGTACGAAAAAAGGCTTTCTTCCGAAGCCTTCCCATTTTTCCTGTAAATCCAGTGCAAATATACGCATTTTTTCTAAAAAAGCAAAATCTACTTAATTATCAAGTAAATACCTTAGGATTTTCATTAAGGTTACGGGATACAGGTTTGAGAGTTGGAGAGTCAGAGAGTTTTGAGTGTAGAAGAGCTTAAGGATTTGATTGTTCTCAAATACTCATGTTATTCTCAGTTTGAATCTTTGCTCAGCCTTAGTGTAAAATCTAATGTCTAAATCTTTATTCTTTGTTCTTTATTCTTACCTCCGTCATTCCCCATTCACTTGCGAAACAAAATTGACCATTCACCTTTTTCAGTCTCAAACTCAGGTTAAAGTAAATTAAACAAGCAGGTGAAAGTATTTTTATTATTTTTGTCTTGAAATTTAAAAACAGACATTTTGAATATAACAATTGTAGGAACGGGTTATGTAGGGCTGGTTACAGGTACTACCCTGGCAGAACTTGGCAATTCAGTATACTGTGTTGACATTGATGAAAAAAAAGTAGAAGGTATGAAAAACGGCGTAGTTCCCATCTATGAGCCGAACCTTGAAGAGATGTTTTTAAGAAACATTCAATCCGAGAGATTATTTTTCACCACGAATCTTAAAGGAGCTTTAGACACAAGCGAAGTGATTTATCTGGCATTGCCCACCCCTCCCGGTGAAGACGGCTCTGCAGATCTTTCGTATGTGATTCAGGTTGCCAACCATATTGGAGAAATGATGACTGAGTATAAGGTCATTGTCAACAAAAGTACTGTTCCCGTAGGTACCGCTGATAAAGTAAGAGAAGTGATTGCTTCTAAAACAGACATTCCTTTCGATGTAGTTTCCAACCCTGAATTCTTAAGAGAAGGTTTTGCTGTGGAAGATTCCATGAATCCTTCAAGAGTGGTGGTAGGCGCCAGTTCCGAAAAAGCAAAAAGCATTATGGCTAAAATTTATCAGCCATTTACCAATACCGGAATCCCCATCATCTTTATGGATGAGAAATCATCGGAGCTTACGAAGTATGCAGCCAATTCATTCCTTGCCGTAAAAATTACGTTTATGAATGAGATCGCCAATTACTGTGAAAAAGTAGGTGCAGATGTAGACAAAGTAAGACTTGGAATGGGTAGTGATGACAGAATCGGGCACAGGTTTCTATTCCCGGGTATCGGGTATGGTGGAAGCTGTTTCCCGAAAGATGTAAAAGCGCTCATCAAATCAGGAATTCAGGAAGATTTCAATTTCCAGATCCTTGAAGCGACAGAAAAAGTCAATACCACTCAGAAAGTCATTCTGGTTTCAGAAATCGAAAAATACTTCGGAGGAGACATCAAAGGAAAAAAGATTGCGATGTGGGGACTTGCTTTTAAAGCCAACACGGACGATATTCGTGAAGCATCATCTTTGGACAACATCGCCCTGTTATTAGAGAAAGGCGCAGAAATTGCTGCATACGATGCGGTAGCAGAAAGTAATGTAAAGAAACTTCTCGGTGACAAAATACAGTATGCAAAAGGCATGTATGATGCCCTTGAAGATGCAGACGCTTTATTCATTGCAACAGAGTGGCCTGAGTTTAAAAATCCTAATTTTGAACTGATGGCTAAGAAAATGAAGAACAAAGTCATTTTTGACGGAAGAAATATGTATCCACTGGAAATTCCTGAACAGAATGGATTCCATTATAAGAGTATAGGTAGAAAGACCATAGAAAATAAATAGATGAAAAATATAATTATTACCGGGGGAGCCGGATTCATAGGCTCGCATGTCGTTAGAGAATTCGTGAAAAACAATCCGGATACTACGATCATTAATCTTGACGCCCTTACTTACGCAGGCAATCTGGAAAACCTGAAGGACATTGAAAATGAGCCTAATTATGTTTTCGAAAAAGCAGACATTACAAAACCTGAAGAACTGAGAAAGATCTTCGAAAAATATAATCCTGATGCCATCGTGCATCTGGCCGCAGAAAGCCATGTGGACAGAAGTATAACGGATCCGATGGCCTTCATCAATACCAACGTCAACGGAACGGCCAATCTTCTTAATTTATGTAAAGAATTCTGGACCCTGAATCCTGACCATACCCACGGAAGGTTCCCGGACGAAAAAAGAACTCATTTGTTCTATCATGTTTCAACAGATGAGGTTTACGGAAGTCTTGGCGAGACAGGATTCTTCCTGGAAACAACTGCTTACGATCCGCAATCTCCGTATTCCGCTTCAAAAGCAGCTTCTGACCATTTGGTGAGAGCATACGGAAATACGTACGGAATGCCATTCATCGTATCCAACTGTTCGAACAACTACGGTCCAAATCATTTCCCTGAGAAGCTGATTCCTCTTTGTATTTCAAATATCATCAACGAAAGACCATTACCAATTTACGGTGACGGAAAATATACCAGAGACTGGCTATATGTAATAGACCACGCCAGAGCCATTCACCAGATATTCAATGAGGCTAAAACCGGAGAAACATACAATATCGGAGGTTTCAATGAGTGGCAGAATATTGATCTTGTGAAAGAACTGATCAAACAGATGGATGCTAAACTGGGTAAACCGGAAGGCTATTCTGAAAAACTGATCACCTTCGTAAAAGACAGACCGGGACACGATAAACGTTATGCTATCGATGCTGACAAGCTGAATAAAAACTTAGGCTGGAAACCATCTGTCACTTTCGAGGAAGGTTTAGGCAAAACCATCGACTGGTACCTTGAGAACAAAGAATGGCTTGAGAATGTCACCAGTGGAGACTACCAGAAGTATTACGAAAAACAGTATGATTAAGACTATCATGAAGCCAATTATCCTACTGCTTTCCATTGTGATTTCTTCTCTGGCAGGAGCTCAGACCCTTCTTCCGCCTCCGGCTATGGCCAATGTAGCACAAAAAAATCTGATCGACGAATTTATAGAAGTTTCACATTACAAGGAAGCACTGATCAATTATGCCAAAGAATACATTGAACTTAAAATGTTTGATTATAATGTAGATCCTCCTAAGGAACTACTGACTAAAGATCAGGCCAGAAGTATCATTAAGAATTTTGATTTTGACGGCTTTAAAGTTTCAATGTACAGTTCATTTTCTTTAATCCCCGAAGAAAACCTAAAAGAACTGATTAAATTTCATAAGACTATCGGAGGCAGCTTATCCAGAGGAAATTCTGCTCTTTTAATGACTCCGACTATTGATCTGAATATCAAAAACCAAATAGATTACGCCATAGAAAACATAAAAAAATAACCGATGAAAGGAATTATATTGGCCGGAGGATCCGGAACCAGACTTTACCCTCTTACCATTGCCGTAAGCAAGCAGCTGATGCCTGTTTATGACAAACCGATGATCTACTACCCTCTTTCGACACTGCTTCTGGCAGGAATCAAGGACATTCTGATCATCACAACCCCTCACGACCAGCCTGGATTTATCAAGCTTTTAGGCGACGGTTCACAAATCGGATGTAACATTGAGTATGTGGTACAGCCAAGCCCGGACGGACTGGCACAGGCCTTTATTTTAGGAGATGCCTTTATTGGCAGTGATCCGGTTGCATTAGTCTTAGGAGATAATATTTTCTATGGCTCCGAAATGGGTACCTTACTTAAAAACAAAACCAATCCCGACGGAGGAGTTGTTTTTGCCTATCACGTTTCTGATCCGGAAAGATATGGTGTGGTAGAATTTGATGATGATTTCAAAGCCGTTTCCATTGAAGAGAAACCTTTAAAACCGAAATCCAATTATGCAGTTCCCGGACTGTATTTTTATGACAATGAAGTCGTTAATATTGCCAAAAACATTCAGCCTTCTGCAAGAGGAGAACTTGAAATTACGGATGTCAACAATGTTTATTTAAGCAAAGGAAAACTTGAAGTTGGCGTTCTGGACAGAGGAACAGCATGGCTTGATACCGGAACTTTCGATTCTCTGAATGACGCTTCTGAATTTGTAAGCGTTATTGAAAAAAGACAGGGCTTCAAAATAGGATGTATTGAGGAAATCGCATTCAGAAATAAATTCATCAACGAAGAGAAACTTCTTGAGACCGCGGAAAAATATGGTAAAAGTGGTTATGGGGAATACCTGAAGCAGCTGGTGAAAAAATAATCATAGATTCATGTAAATGATATAACTATTGGCTTTAGCGCCGATAGTTTTTTAATTTAAAGCCATATGTTAATTTTTCTCAACATGAAATATATATGGGCGGTCGATTTTTATTGGCAGATACATAATAATGACAGCCTTTTTTCCGATAGTAATTTTATAATTAACTTTGAAGACTTTAAAGAACTATTTAGAAACATTAATGGAATACAATAAACCACAAATCATCACATTCGATAAGATAGGATCATCGCAACTGGGTTATATCACCATAGCGGAAACCCAGAAAAATGTTCCTTTTGAGATACAGCGTGTCTACTGGACTTACTACACTCCTCATGATGTAACAAGAGGCGGACATGCCCACAAAGAACTGCAGCAGGTGATATTTGCTGTTTCAGGAACCATTGTCTTTAATACGGAAGATAAGGATGGGAATAAAGAAACGTTCACCCTGGATCATCCTACACAAGGTTTATATATTCCCAAACTGGTATGGAGAGACATTCAGTTTTCCCACAATGCAGTACTGCTTTGCCTGGCTTCTGAAATATATGATGAGGAAGACTATTTCAGAGATTTTGAAAGTTTTAAAGAAGCAATCGATAAAAAATAAATTTTCACCATTGAATTTTCTTTGGATGAATGTATTAATATAAATAACAAAAGATGATAATTGAATACAAAGGAATTAAACTGAGATTTGTTGAGACTGATGATGCTTCATTTATAGTATCGATCAGAAATAATGAAAAAAAGTCCAGGTTTATTTCAAAGACTTCTCCAGATGTAGACGCTCAAAAGCAATGGATACAAAGCTATAAAGAACGTGAACAGCAGCAGAAGGAATATTATTTTATTGCCTTTGATGAAAATAATGAAGACTTTGCGACGTACAGAGTTTACAAAATAGATTCCGGCCTTCCTGAAATAGGAAGCTGGGTTTCCAAACCGGAGTATTCAAACGTTAAAAACTCAGTAAAAGTGGATATGGCCGTGAAAGATTTCGTGCTGAACGAATTGAATTTCGATACCATTCAGTTTGAAGTAAGAAAGCAGAATACATCCGTCAACAGCTATCACAAAATGTTTAAGCCTGAGCTCATCAGAAGCGATGAGGAAAACAATTATTACCTATTAACAAAAGACACCTTTAATTCGGTACTTCCGGATATTCTCAAAAAATTTAAAATATAAGCTTATGTCAATCAATGAATTTATCAAAAATTTTCAGTCTCAACTTGAAAACACAGATACCGTAATAGAGCCAGAAACTGCATATAGCCAGGAAAGCTACTGGGATTCGCTTACCGCTATGGTGATCAAAGTAATGATCGAAGATGAGTACGGACTGGATATCGAGCCTGAGCAGATTACTTCGTTCAAAGATATCAACGAACTTTATTCTTTTATTGTTGAGAAAAAACAGTAAATATTAAACAATGGCTTTTATAAAACATATTTCAACCTATATTCCTGAGAAGGTCATTTCCAATGAGGAGATTTCAAAGAAGTTTCCGGATTGGGAAAGTGATAAGATCCTTGAAAAAATAGGAATCAGAAACAGGAACATTACCGGAGAAGATGAGTTTACATCAGATATTGCTGTAAAAGCACTCCATAAACTCGTTGAAGAATACCAGATAGACAAATCTACGATAGATTATCTGATTGTCTGTACCCAGAGTCCTGATTATTTTCTTCCTGCAACGGCCTGCCTCGTTCAGGCGCAAGCCGGTTTAAATACCAGTTGCGGAGCTATAGATATCAATCAGGGATGTTCTGGCTATATTTATGGATTATCTCTGGCCAATGCCCTTATTGATTCCAAGATGATGAAGAATGTCGTTTTGATCACTGCAGAAACGTACTCAAAACACATTCATGAAGATGACAAAGGAAATATCAGCCTTTTCGGAGATGCTGCAGCGGCAACATTAATTTCTGAAGACGGCGATTTTGAAATCCTGAAGTTTTCTGTAGGTACAGACGGAGAAGGTGCCAAAAACCTGATCGTTAAAAACGGTGCGGTAAGAAACAAGAAAACAGACGACACACAGGACAAAGACAATTACCTTCACATGAACGGTCCGAAAATTTTTGATTTCACCTCAAAAGCCATTCCAGGACTTGTAGAAGAAAACCTGAAAATAAACGGCTTTGAAAAAAGTGACATTGACACTTACATTTTTCACCAGGCCAACACCTTCATGCTCGATTTCTTAAGAAAAAGAATCAATATCCCACAGGAAAATTTCGTTATCGATATGTTAGACTATGGGAATACCGTATCATCTACCATTCCTATTGCCTTTAAAAATTCATTTGCAACAAGAGATTCCAAAAATGTGATGCTTGTTGGCTTTGGTGTAGGCTATTCCTGGGGAGCAGTCTGTTTAAGAAAAAAATAATTGAGCGCTTAAAATAATAGTATTATGATAAAATTTCTTGATCTTCAAAAGGTCAATTTACAGTATCAGGAGGAGATTGAAAACAAACTTGTCAGTGTTTTCCGCAGTGGTTGGTACCTACAGGGCAGCGAACTTAAAAATTTCGAAACCAACCTGGCATCATATATCGGTTCAGAATATGCTCTGGGCGTAGCCAATGGTCTGGATGCTCTGCGTCTGATCTTCCGTGCCTATATTGAATTAGGTTTTATGAAAGCCGGCGACGAAGTTCTTGTTCCTGCCAATACGTATATCGCTTCCGTTCTGGCTTTATCAGACAACGGACTGGTTCCTGTATTTGTAGAACCGGATGTCAATACCTATAATATTGACATTACCAAAATTGAAGAAAAAATAAGCCCGAAAACAAAAGCCATCCTGATCGTTCACCTTCAGGGAAGAATTGTTTTTTCAGAAGAACTTAAAAATATCGCGAAAAAGCACAATCTGAAAATCGTAGAAGATAATGCACAGGCCATCGGAGCAGAATGGAACGGTATCAAATCCGGAAATCTGGGTGATGCTGCCGGTTTCAGTTTTTATCCTGGTAAAAACCTCGGTGCATTAGGTGATGCAGGAGCTGTAACGACTAATGACAAAGAAGTCTTTGAAGCTATCCGTGCTATAGCCAATTACGGTTCCAACCAGAAATATGTCAACATCTATAAAGGATTAAATTCAAGACTGGATGAAATTCAGGCTGCCGTTTTAGACGTAAAGCTGAAATATATCGCCCATGAAAACGGAACCAGAAGAGACATCGCTAAAAGGTTTATCTCGGAGATCAACAATCCAAAGATCATCCTTCCTGAAAATCCGGCTGACGAGAATGAACATGTATGGCACGTTTTTGTAATCCGAACTGAAAAAAGAGATGAACTTCAGACCTATTTAACAGAAAAAGGAATCAGTACCATCATCCACTATCCTATCCCGCCTCATAAGCAGGAAGCATATAAGGAATACAATGACCTTACTTTCCCTATCACCGAAAAAATGCATGAAGAAGTACTGAGCCTTCCGATCTCTTCAGTTTTGGAAGAAGAAGAAATTCAGGCGATCATCGATGCTGTAAACGGGTTTTAGTTTTAAAAAGTGAAAGTAAACCGGCTGAAAATCCCATGTTCCACTATCGGAAAACAGCCATGCTTAATGCCATTAACTCCCCGTTACTAAATAAGAATTATTATTATAAAATTTAAGGGCTATTGGCTTTATAGCTGATAGTTCTTTGCTCATACTAACAAATAGTAATATATTAGTTGTTATTTTCCGTTTTATGTGAATCATTATTCACTAATCAGGAAAGTTGGATAAGAATTAAATATTTTAAATTTGCAAAAACCCGCACAAATGAATGAACCACAACAGAAGTGGACAGAAACGATTGAGGCCGACCATTCTTTATTTGATTTAAGACTTAAAGAAGTATGGAGATACAAGGATTTAATATATATGTTTGTCAAAAGAGACTTTATTTCAAGTTTTAAGCAAACTATTTTAGGTCCTGTCTGGTTTTTCATTAATCCGATTTTTACGACAATTGTATACCTCGTTGTATTTGGTAAAATAGCCAAACTCCCTACAGACGGGGCTCCTCCAATCCTGTTTTATCTTTTAGGAGTTACCCTCTGGAATTATTTTTCAGGCTCACTTACGGCAACCTCCAATACCTTCGTAGGGAATGCCAATATATTTGGAAAAGTTTATTTTCCGAGACTGGTTACTCCTATTTCCATTGTCATATCCAATTTAATGCGTCTTGGCGTACAGATTTTGTTATTTGTACTGGTCTGGGCGTACTATCTGGCAAAAGGCGAAATTCATCCCAATATCTGGGTCCTCGCTACTCCTTTGCTCATTATCCTTATGGTTATTTTTGCTTTAGGGGTAGGAATGATTTTTTCCTCGCTGACCACTAAATATAAAGACCTTGGGATGCTGTTAGGTTTTGGTATAAGTTTATATATGTATGCTACGCCGGTTATCTATCCCGTATCTGCGTTGGTAGGCCCTTTCAAAAAGCTGGCTTACTACAATCCCTTAACCGGTATATTTGAATGCTTCAAATACGGATGGCTTGGCTCCGGAGATTTTTCTCCACTGATGCTGGGAATAAGCACCGCGATTATTCTTGTACTTTTCGCAATAGGCCTTGTTATTTTCAATAAAGTTGAAAAAACATTTATGGATACTGTATAATTTAAACTTAAAAAAATGCTGGCTTTAAAAGGAGAAAACATATCAAAACAGTACCGTCTGGGACAAGTGGGAACAGGAACTCTTTCCCACGATTTAAACAGATTCTGGTATAAAGTAAGAGGAAAAGAAGACCCTTATCTCAAAATAGGGGAATCCAATGACAGAACCACAAAAGGCGAATCGGAATATGTATGGTCACTACAGGACATTAATTTCGAGATTGCTCAGGGAGATGCAATGGGGATTATCGGAAGAAACGGGGCAGGAAAATCTACACTGCTTAAGCTTTTAAGCAAAGTTACAAAACCTACCACAGGGAAAATCCATACAAACGGAAGAATTGCATCGTTACTGGAGGTGGGAACAGGGTTTCATCCTGAAATGACAGGACGGGAAAACGTCTACCTCAACGGAGCGATTCTGGGGATGACAAGAAAAGAAATCACAAGAAAATTTGATGAAATAGTAGATTTTTCAGGTGTAGAAAGATACATTGACACTCCCGTAAAAAGATATTCCTCAGGAATGTATGTACGTCTTGCATTTGCTGTAGCAGCCCATCTGGAATCTGAAATCCTTATTATAGATGAAGTGCTTGCAGTAGGAGATGCAGAATTTCAGAAGAAATGCCTTGGAAAAATGGGGAATGTTACCAAAGGAGAAGGGCGAACCGTTCTTTTCGTAAGCCATAACATCACGGCAATCAAGGAATTATGCAATACAGGACTGTTGCTGGATAAAGGCCGACTGATCACTCAGGGTGATGTGAACAAATGCATCATCGATTATCAGAAAAATGCTGATACAAAACTCTTTTACAACTATATGGATGATCCCACTGTATTCGAAAATGAGAATATTCTGGTAAAATCTTACAAAGCTGAGCCTATCAACGGAGACATCATCACCGTGAAATCCGGTATTCGCGTAACGGTAACTTTTACATCCAAAATGGTTGGGGTAGATCTTGATATGTCATTTTATCTCAGAAACAGCCACGATCTTACAATCATGAGTACTGGAATGATGATCAGCGAAGATAAAAATATAGAAAAAAGAGATTATACGGCAAGCTTTGAAATTCCGCCTTATACCATTAATGAAGATTCTTATTATTTCGATTTGTTTTGGGGAATCAACAGAACGAATGTGGCATACAGAACGGAGGCATTTGGTTTTGAGATCCACGGAATACAGAATGAATTTGGTGAAATTGTAAAATCTCCGGGAATTCTGTTTCCGAAAATCACCCATTCAATAGAGAAATTATAAAGAGTTTCTTTACCGGCATTATTTATATCCACATCTTAAACGCTTATCACTTATGATACTTAATGTAATATTTTCTTACAACCGCGCTGTACAGCTGGACTATCTGCTTCAGTCTTCTCTGAGACATTTTAAAGCAGATGCTAAGCTGGTGATCCTATACCATACAACTGGAGCACACAAAAAAGGTTATGATCTCTTGAAAAAAAAATACGCCGGATATCAGCATATCTCTTTCGTTGAAAGAAAACATGTCTTTTTTGACTTCTCTTACATTCATGCCCTCAATACGGAAAGAGACTGGGAGTTTTTTAAAGAAAAAAACCTGTTCAAGAAAAACGGAGATAACTTTAAAGGAGCTCTTCAGAAAATCATCAAAAACAGTGGCTGTGAGTTTGTCATGTTCTGTACGGATGACAGTATTTTCTTTAAGGATGTTCATATTCCCGATGAAGTGCTGAATATCATAAGAAACAATCCTGAAAATGCTTCTTACAGACTCTATGTAGGAGACAATCTTGAAGGACACCCTGATTATCTTGAGAAAAAAGGAGATTACTATCAGTGGGATTATTATACAGATACCGAGGTGCATCACTGGTCTTATCCTTTTGCTGTAGATGGTACCATTTATCATTCAGAAGGACTCCTTAAACACCTGAAACCATTGAGTTATCACAACCCGGTTACCCTTGAAGACAGAGGTTTCAGCTATATCAGATACCGTAAGCTTTTCGGTATCGGAATGAGCCCTATACACTCACAATTACTGGCTACAAAGCTGAACAGGGTTTCTGTAGACAGCCTTAATCCCACGCTTCATATCAAGCCGGATTTTCTTAATGAAAAATTCCTCGATGGATATACTCTGGATCTCGTGATTCCTGAGCATATTATCAACTCCAACATCGTTCCTTCTGAAATCTATCTGGTAAAAGACGGCGTGCGCGAGATGATCTATTCAATGGATGAACAGGGGGAAAAAGTACAGGGCCTTCTGGGTATTGAAGGATCGAAAGAACAGTTAGAATAAATAGTCTGCAATAACAATGGAGCAACCGTTAGTAACAGTCGTTGTCGTTTCCTATAACCACTCAAAATTTGTTAAGGAAAATCTGGACAGCATAAAAAATCAGACCTACAGCAACATCCAGTTGATTGTAGGCGATGATGCTTCTCCCGACAATTCGGCGGATGTTATTAATCAATGGCTGACAGAAAACAATTATTCTGCAGAAAAAAACTTCCATGCCAAAAATACAGGACTGGCTACCATGCTCAATGAATGCATTGCTCTTGCAAAAGGAAAATATATCAAACTTATTGCAGCAGATGATTTTCTTCATCCTGAAGCTATTGAAAAATCGGTTTCTAAACTGGAAACTTCAGGCGAATCCTACGGTATGGTTTTCACGCATACTTATACCATTAATAATGAAAGTCAGATCATAGAAGATATGGCTGATTATGATGCCTTGGGAAATATAGATCCTTATGTTTTCAGAAAAGAGCTGATCAAAGGCAACCGGATTGCTGCATTGACAGTTCTGATAAGAACAAACGTTTTAAAGGAAACCGGAAATTATGATTCCCGACTGACAGTAGAAGATTATTACCGATGGCTAAAGATCAACGAGAAGTATCTAATCGCCTATGTTCCGGAAAAAATAGCCTATTACCGTTTGCATCCGGAAAATATTTCAAAAGTAAAAGAAGAAAAAATACACATAGAAACCATCCTTCTTCAAATGATGTTTGATAAAGAAGGAGTTGCAAAAGAAAGAATCAACGGGCAGACTCAGAAATTTTATCTGACTGGAAAAAAGCTGCCGCCGGAATATCGTCTGGCCTACAGCAAATATCCTTTTCATATTAAAAGGCTGAGTTTTGCGCTCAATAAAAGGCTGCCTGTCTTCTTGTACAAACTTTTAAATAAAATTATTTAAGATGAATCCCCAAATTTCCGTCATCGTACCCTGCTACAATCAAGCCGACTATCTGGAGGAATGTCTTAGATCTGTCCTGAATCAGACGTACCCAAACTGGGAATGTATTATTGTTAACGACGGCTCTACAGACCATACCGGGGAAATAGCTCTGGAATGGACCCAGAAAGATGAACGTTTTAAATATATTGATAAGAAAAACGGAGGTTTGTCCGCGGCAAGAAACACCGGAATAGAAAATGCTAAAGGGAAATGGATATTACCTTTGGATTGTGATGACAGAATCGGTGATGAGTATCTGAAACTTGCCGAAGAAAAATTCAATGACGGGTATACGGTCATTTATTGTAAGGCAGAATTCTTCGGAACAACCACAGAACCCTGGAATTTGAATGATTACAATTACGAACAGTTGTTACTGGAAAACCTTATTTTCTGCTCAGCATTCTTCGAAAAAAGTGAGTGGAAAAAGGCTTCAGGATATGATGTCAACTTAATTCACGGGAAAGAAGACTGGGATTTCTGGTTATCCGTTCTAGATGAAAAAAAGAAGGTTCACCGTTTGAATTATTTAGGGTTCTTTTACCGTAGGAAACTAGAATCCATGGATATTGAGATCAACCAGAACAAAGCTAAAAAAGATTTTTCCTTAAATTACATCTATAAAAAACATTTGAATAAATACATTCCCAAGAATTTGAATGCTATTGAATATTACCATCAGCAGAAAAAACTTGGCGTAAATCTTAATTTTTATAATGAAGCCGTTCACAAAAATGGGGTTACAAAGTTTTTATTCAAATTAATTACCAAACTATCGTAAAATGCTGTCCATTATAATTTCATCCTACCAGCAAACCTACTATGATGATCTCGTTAAGAATATTAGCGAAACAATCGGTGATGGTTTTCAGTATGAAATTATTCAAATATGGAATCCTAATCTGATGGGGATTACAAAAGCCTACAATCAGGGAGCAGAACAATCCGTTTATGAGCATCTTTTATTCATTCATGAAGATATTCTGTTTCATACCAACGGTTGGGGAGAAAAACTATTGGCTCATCTTAACCAGCCTAATGCCGGTATTATCGGTTTGGCAGGATCTTCTTACGTTCCTGTGGCACCCAGCAGCTGGACGGTTTCCGAGAAATACAATTTTGTACATATTCTTCAGGGAAATAAAGAAAAAGCAGCATCTACACTGATCAATACCACCAAAGAACATCTCCATAAAGTATATGCCGTAGACGGTGTGTTTATCGCTTTAAAAAAAGAAGTTTTCAATGCATTTAAATTTAATGAAGAGCTTCTCAAAGGATTTCACGGGTATGATCTCGATTTCAGTTTAAGGGTTTCAAGAAAATTCCAAAACTATATTATTGATGATATCCTTATAGAACATTTTTCGCAGGGAAATTTAGATCAGAAATGGCTTGATGCCAACATTCTCATTAAACAAAAACAAGGTTCGGACTTTCAGCAAATACCGGACCCCGAAACAGAAAAAAAAATATTTTTAGGCTTTTTATATAATTACTTTAAGTATTATCCCGTTGATCAAAAAAATATCCTCTTTACGATGAAATTTTATCCGTTTAAAAGGATTAATTTTAAAGATCATTTTTTAATTGCTAAAAAGTATTACCATTATCTGAGGTATTCTTCAGACATTAATAAAAAGCTAAACACTACAAAATAACACAAATGATTGTAGGAAACGGTCTTATCGCAAACTCATTAAAAAATATAGATTCAGAAGACTTATTATTCTTTGCTTCCGGTGTTTCAAACTCCCTCGAAACCAGGACTTCAGAATTCGAAAGAGAATTTTCTCTTTTGAAAACCATGATTGAAGAAAATAAAGAAAGAAAACTGGTCTATTTTTCTACGTTGAGCATTCATGACCAATCTAAACAGAACAGCCCATACGTGCTGCATAAAAAGGTTATTGAAGACCATATCAAAAAAGGATGTGATCATTTTCTTATTTTGCGGATAGGCAATATCGTAGGAAAAGGAGGAAATCCTAATACCTTATTTAATTTCCTTGCGGCCCAGATCTCCGGAAACAATAAATTTACGCTCCATGTAAAGGCAAGAAGACTGCTTTTGGATATTGATGATATTGCAAAGTTCCTGGGCTCACACTGCCTGGATATGGAAAACAAAACCCTTAATCTGGCTTTCCCCTATTATTATGATCTGAAAGAAATTATCAATGCCATTGAAGACAAAACCCGGAAAAAGGCCTGTTTTTCTGAAGTGGAAGAAGGCGACTTTTACAAAGTTAGCTTTGATGAATCTATAGAAACTTTTTTTGCCGGAATACAACCGGAAGATTATTTGAAAACTTTAACCCAAAAGTATATTTAAGATGAAAATGTCTACTATTCACGTTATCATCGTTACCTACAATGCTATGCAATGGGCGGAAAGATGTTTTACCAGCTTAAGACATTCTTCAGTTTCTGTAAAATGTATTGTAATCGACAACGGATCTACAGACGGAAGCCAGGAATACATTAAAACCCATTTTCCTGAAATTGATCTGATAGAATCTGCCGAAAATCTGGGTTTTGGAAAGGCCAATAATTTAGGAATAGAAAAGGCCTATCAGGAAGGAGCAGATTTCTTTTATCTCATGAATCAGGATGCCTGGATTTTTCCGGACAGCTTTCAAAATATGCTGGATGTTTATAATAATGCTCCGGATAAAAGCAAGATTGGCATTTTAAGTCCTATGCATCTGGACGGTAGCGAGAAAAAATTTGACATCCATTTTGAGAATTATCTGGCTAAAGATGTCAGAAACAACAGAATGTTTTCCGATGTTTATTTCGGGGAGGCCAAACCGTCTTATGAAATCAGTTTTGTGAATGCTGCCCATTGGTTTATTCCCAGGAATATCATTGAAAAAGTAGGCGGATTCAATCCTTACTTTTTTTACGGTGCCGAAGACTATGAGTATGTGAACAGAATTACCTATTTCGGATTAAAGATATTGGTGTGTACAAAAAGTAAAGTCGTGCATGACGCCGTACAGTCTTTCCATAAAAAACAGCCGAAAGATAAAGCTGAATTACTGGCCAATAACCGTCTTTCGATGAGAATGCAGCGGGAAACCAAGTATCTGGATCCCAATTATGATTATAACATCAAAAGAGAAAAAACGGCAATCCTTTCCTATATTTTAAAATTAAGTGCTAAAGGAAATATCAACGAATCTAAATTTTATCTGGAACAGTATCAGTACTTTTCAAAAAAATTTAAAGAGATCGAAGCGGCAAGAAAGATTTCAATGACAGGCCAGCATCCTTTTCTCAATCTTTAAGGCATTCCTATGGAAAAATTACCAATAAGCATCTGCATTCTCTCCTGGAAAACCGGAGAAACGCTGAAAAACACTTTAAAATCTTATAAAAAACACGGTCTTCTTGAGATGACGGATGATATTGTCATTCTTTTTCAGGAAGTAAGTGAACAGGATAAAAAGACGGCCGGAAAATACGGAATCCGATACATAGGACTGGATGAAAATATCGGGATCGGAAAAGGAATGAAATTGCTGGCTGAAAATGCTTTGTCTGAAAACATTCTCTTTCTGGAACACGACTGGGAGTTGATTGAAGATCAAAAAACCACTCTTTCACAGCTTAAAGGCGGCATAGAACTTCTCGGTCAGGGATTTGATGTTGTACGTTATCGAAACAGAAAAAATCCCGGGTATCCACTGATTTCCATCAGACATAAAGGCAATGAGCTTGATTACTATGATGACTGGCATGAATGTACTTCTCCACACCTTCTGGAATCGCTGCACTGGCTGGATCCTGCCCAAGAATTTCCGGACAAAATACAGAAGCAGGGTGACTATTTTGTAACCACTTCCCGCTGGGCCAACTGGACGAATAATCCTTATCTTGTCCGCAAAGATTTTCTGCTGAGTACCATCATTCCTTTTTCAGGGGAAACGGCATCACTTGAAAGAAATATTGCAGCGTGGTGGGTAAAGCAGGACTTCAAAATTGCACAGGGCGAAGGCCTTTTCAAACACAATGATCTTACCAAGTATCCGAAAAAAAGCATCATTCGGAAAATACTTAGTAAATTGAAAAATAAATTTAAATAAACCGTACGGAATGAAAATCCTTTTCCATGAGAATGAACTCAATTACAGAGGGACTTCCATCGCATTATATGATTATGCAGATTTCAATGAAAGATATCTGGGAAACGAATCATTGATTGTATATGATAAAAATTCGAAGACCAACCATCCGTTGGGTATCGATAAATTTTCCAAACGCTTTAATGTGATTGGCTATTCCGACTTTAAAGAAGTAGATCACCTCATCAGTAAAAATAATATAGACCTGTTTTACGCCATTAAAAACGGCGATATCGATCATATAGAAACCAAAGAATGTAAAACATGCATCCATAGTGTTTTCAAACATTTTGAACCGCACGGTGATGTGTATGCCTACGTTTCCGAATGGCTGAGCCACGAAATGACAGGTTCAAAGTATCCTTTTGTTCCGCACATGGTTAATTTTGAAGAAGGAACCAACCAGGATCTCAGAAAAGATCTGAATATTCCTCCCCATGCAAAAGTGTTTGGATACTATGGCGGCCATGCCAGTTTTAACATCATTTTTGCGCAGCAAACTATAGAAAAAATAGCCTCAAAATATAAGGATGTTTACTTTATTTTTATGGGTGTAGATTCGTTTGTGAAAAAAAGATGGTGGAAATCTGCTCCTTCCAACATTATTTTCCTGCCGCCGAGCTCGGATATTATCATGAAGCAAAAATTCATCAATACCTGTAATGCTTTGCTTCATGCACGTGAAAGAGGGGAAACTTTCGGAATCACAGTGGCGGAATTTGTCATTAAGGGAAAACCGGTGGTAGCTTTTGCAGATCCTCCTGAGAAAGCGCACATCAGCCATCTGCGAGATCAGGCCTATTATTACCGTAATGAAAAGGAGCTCAGAGATATTCTTTTAGATGCGGATCTGAGTATGTCTGCAGAAGAATTATTCCGGAAATTCCTGCCACATCCGGTGATGGATACTTTTAAGAAAGTTTTTATTGATTAATGTATGAAAGCCAAAATAATTAACTATCTCATTGGTTTATTATTAGCCATTTATTATTGCGTATATCTGCAAAATACCTATCTGCAGCTGGTCGTGAATAAAAATGACTGGCATCTTGGAGAATGGCTGATCAATTATCAGGATGGCGGATTTAAACGAAGAGGATTCCTCGGAAGTTTATTTGTCTTCATCAATGAGCTCACCGGAGTTCATCTGGCCAATGTGGTTTTTATTTTCCTGTTTATCATTTACACGCTTTTCTTTATCCTTTTAATAAAATTCCTTTGGACGAATAAGAATACCCTTTTAACGATAAGTCTTTTACTACTGCCCGCAGGTTTGGGAATGGTTTTAAAAGATCACACCATCATCCCTAAAAAAGAGATTCTATTCTTTCTCTTTTATCTTATATATCTTCTATGTCTACGGTCTAAAATGATGATCAAAGATTATGTGATTACTATTTTTATTGTCGTTGCTTTGCTCATCCACGAAGCGGCATTTTTTTATCTGCCGTTTGTAAGCCTTGCCTACTTTGTAAAAACCACTGCGCCAACGGTCCACAAAATAAAAAAAATAGTCTTTTACCAGCTAGTTCCCGCTACACTTGCTATGTTGCTGTTGTACCGATTCGGGCTCAACATCAAAACTGAAAATACTGTATTATTTTTTAAAGATCATGGTTATCTCTTAAAAGAATTAAAAATATATGATTATTATGAATCTGATTTTGATGTCTTGAGTATCTATAAGACCTATCTGTATGGCTATGTGACGTACAGCATCAGTCTATTTCTGGGTGCCCTTACTGTATTCATCTACTGCAGGCTGAATAAGATTAAAATCAATCCTGTTTTTCTTATCATACAGATCATTTTCGTGATTCCATTATTTATTAAGGGCTTCGATTGGGGCAGATGGATTAATATTTTCTTTTCTTTGCTAACCCTTTTTATAATCGGAGAAAAGCAATTAGTCAGCCATTGGAAAAAAGACCTTATTGCAGTATTATTAATTATCTTTAATTCTTTTTGGAAGATGATGGCGTTTTATCAGGGATTCTCAAGCTTTACACTGCTTGATGTTTTGATAAAAAAAGTGTACTATTTTTTATATTTTAATCTATTTCGCGGATGAAACCAAAACCAGTTACTTATATAATCAGCATCGTATTGGCAATTTATTATTTTGTTAGTATCAAAACCACCTATTCACTTATTGTGGAGAATAAAGGAGGATGGTATCTTGGAGAATGGCTGATCAACTATCAGGACGGAGGATTCAAGCGAAGAGGATTCTTCGGTACCCTTTTTATCGCAATTAATGAAATCACTAAAATTAATCTGGAGCACATCATCTTCGCCTTTTTGTTCTTAGTCTATACGCTATTCTTTTGTTTGCTAATTAAACTGTTCTGGAAAGAAAAAAACAATCTTCTGGTTCTTGCGCTTGTACTGCTGCCGGCAGGTTTCGGGATGATGGTAAAAGATCCTTCCATTGCATCAAAAAAAGAAATTATATTCTTTCTTTTCTACCTGATGTACATTCTTTGTCTTCGATCCAAAATCGTTGTGAAAGATTTTATCATTACCCTGTTCATTCTTATTGCTATTTTAACCCATGAAGCAGCCTACTTTTACATCCCTTTTGTAAGCTTCACCTATCTTGTGAAAAATAGTGGTTTATTATTGGATAAGATCAAAAAAATAGCCTTTTATCAACTGATTCCTGCCACCATTCTCATGCTCATTCTTTATCAGTTCGGGATTAGTATCAATACAGAAAATTCCGTATTATTTCTAAAGAACCATGGATTAATCCTTGAAGAATTAGGCATTTATGAGTATGACACGAAATACAATGTAGTAGATTTTTACAAACAAAATATATACAGTTATCAAACCTATATCATTAGCATCCTGATTGGCGCCTTTACTTTTTATGTCTACTGCAGACTGAATAAAGTGAAAATCAGCAGACTGTTTTTAGTAGTACAGACCGCTTTTTTAATTCCCTTATTTTATCTGGCTTTGGACTGGGGAAGATGGGTTAATATCTTCTTTTCCCTGCTGACTATATTTATTGTTACAGACCAGAAATCAATTCTTACCAGGAAACAGGAAATCATGACCTTTCTGCTAATCCTGTTTAATCTTTCGTGGACCATGATGCTGAAGACTGAAGGCTTTTTAACCTTCCCGGCTCTTGACTCTTTACTGAAGAAAGCCTATTATTTTATTTACTACAAAATTCATAATATATTTATCAATTAATGCGTGTATGAAAATACCTGAGATCTATATCATCATCGTCACCTACAATGCCATGAAATGGGCAGAACGCTGCTTTACGAGCCTGAGAAAATCTTCGGTTCCCGTGAAATGTATTGTGGTAGATAACGGATCTGTGGATAGCACTCAGGAATATATCAGAAATAATTTCCCTGAAGTAGATTTTACCCAATCCGAAACCAATCTGGGTTTTGGGAAAGCCAATAATATAGGCATTGAAAAAGCATACAAAAACGGAGCAGATTTTTTTTATCTGATGAATCAGGACGCATGGCTGTATGAAGACAGCATGGAAAAAATGCTGGAAGTATATCAGAATCATCCCCGTCAGGAAGAAGTGGGAATCATAAGCCCCATCCATATAGACGGAACAGAAAAATACATGGATATTTTCCTGGATCAGTATATTGCTAAGAACTACGAAAAGACCAGAATGATCTCAGATCTTTATTTTCAGACCCTGAAACCCTGGTATGAGATTCATTTTATCAATGCCGCACACTGGCTTCTCCCGAGAAAGACAATAGAATCTGTAGGCGGCTTCAATCCCTATTTTTTCCATTATGGAGAAGATGACGAATATGTCAACAGGGTGCATTTTCACAACATGAAAGTGATTCTGGTTCCGGGAAGTAAAGTGGTGCACGACGGTGTTCAACTACTTCATAAAATAGATTTTACAAAGTTTGAAGATGTAAGAATAGAGATCAATGCTATGAATCCCAACCTTCCCAATGGTCTTCAGCTTGAAAAAAGATCTCTCCAGCAGAGTATGTTTAAAAATATCATCACCGGAAACTTTGACACCTATAAAAAGCTGTCGAAAAAGTATAAGAAAATCTCGTCAGACAGTGCAAAATTAAGCAGTTTCAGAAATCAGGTGATGCAGAAAGGTCCGGCTTTTCTTAATCTGTCGTAAATTAGCCTGAACATAAACGAAAAATAAATGATGAAAAATAGAATATTATGTGTGGAATAGCAGGAATCATAAGCAGTAATGCCAGAAACTATCAGGAGGAAATACGGAAAATGACGGATTCTATGATACACCGCGGCCCGGACTCTTCGCATTATGAATTTTATGACCATGCGGCTTTGGGCCACCGCAGGCTTTCCATTATCGATCTTTCCGAAAATGGAAAACAGCCCATGTTCTCAAGTACCAAAAATGAGTGTATTGTCCTCAACGGTGAGATCTACGGCTATCTGGATATTAAGAAAAAATATGGGGAATATCCTTTTCATGGAGGTTCAGACACAGAAGTTATCCTGGCTATGTACCAGAGAAAAAAGGAAAACCTCATCCATGATCTTCCGGGAATGTTCGCTTTCGCCATCTGGGATGACCAGCAACAGCAACTGTTCTGCGCCAGAGACAGATTTGGGGAAAAACCCTTCTACTACGCGATAGGAAACAATAATGAATTTATTTTCGCATCAGAAATCAAAGCTATTTTAGCCTCCGGATTAATACAGCCTAAAGTAAGTTCTGAAGCCCTCTCCCACTATCTTCAATATGGATATGTAAGCACTTATCAGAGTATTTACAGTAATATTTTCACCCTTCCTCCTGCTCACCAGCTGATCTGGAAAGATGGAAAAATTACGGTTTCCCGTTACTACAGCCTTCCCGCAAAAGACAGAACGTTAAGTCTCTCTGACGCTAAAGAAGAATTTCAATATCTGCTGAAAAGTGCGGTAAAAAAACAGCTTATTGCCGATGTACAGGTAGGAAGTTTCCTGAGTGGAGGCCTGGATTCTTCATCGATAGTCGCTATGGTAGATGAATTTCTGCCTCATCAGACCACCATCAGCTTTGGATATGACCATAAAGACAATGAGCTGAAATATGCCAAAGAAATTGCCGAGAAATACCATACCAACCATATAGAAGTTCACGAAAAAAAAGAAGACCTTGTTGCCTCTCTGCTGAAAATCTCCCCGTTTTTTGATGAACCTTTTGCTGATGCCTCATTTATCCCGCATTATGAGATCTGTAAATACGCCCGACAAAATCTTACGGTCGTATTATCAGGAGATGTTGGAGATGAACTTTTCGGCGGATATCATTTCTATACCGTTGAAAATAAATTAAAAAAGCATTTCAGCTATAAAAATATAGTGGCCCAGTTTGGTCTGAATCTGTATCAAAAAATAAGACCAACGTCTTATCTGACGCAGAAAAACTTAGAACATTCATCCATCCTGGATTTCCACCTGAACGAAGTGAGAAATGCATTTAACAAAAAAGAGCGCAATCTCCTCGGCGTTAAAGCCAATTATCTTCAGGATTACAGTTTTACCCCTGATCCCGATTCTCTTAATGACATTATGAGAGTGGATCTGGAAAACTATGTTCCCGCCAATATGATGGTAAAATCAGACAGAATGGCTATGGCCAATTCACTGGAAGTACGGACGCCTTTCCTGGATCTGGATTTTGCAGAATTCTGTATCCAGCTTCCTGATCAGCTTAAACTGGACGAGAAAAATGACAAAATCATTCTTCGTGAAGCCATGGGATCTTACTGGACGGAAACTATCAGACAACGTCATAAGCAGGGATTCGGATTAGGAGTGAAAAATTGGTTTGCAGAAGAAAACCTGATGAATCTTTCCAATGATCTGCTTCATAACTCCAATCATAAAGTGTTTAATTTCATTGATTATAAAGCCACCCAGCAGTTCCTGAATAAGGATGAAAAACACTGGAACCTGTTGCAGCTTGCCCTTTGGGCGGATAATATCAATCAGTCTTATAATATTCCGCAATGATTGAAATCTCTGTTATCATACCCGTTTACAACGCCGGTGATTTTCTTGAAAAAGCAGTTCATTCTGCTGCACAATTTGACGAAGTAAAAGAAATCATTCTCGCTGAAGACCGATCTACAGATAACTCCCTGGACATCTGCAGAAGACTGGCTAGGGAAATTCCTAAAGTCAAGCTGTTTCAGCACCCGAATGGTGAAAACCGCGGTGCCGGTGCCTCAAGAAATCTGGGGATCGAGAATGCAACCTCTGAGTTTATCGCATTTTTAGATGCTGATGACTACTACCTTTCCAATAGATTTGATGCAGAAAAAGAGCTTTTCACAGATCCGAAAATTGAAGGTGTTTTTGGTGCGATCGGTACAGAATATTTAACAGAAAAAGGGAAACAGGAATTCGAGTCTAAATTCAAGGAAATTTCTTTAAGTACAGTGGAATATCCGGCGGAAGGAGAAGAGGTTTTCCGGGGACTTTTAAGTTTAACACCTAAAACTTTCGGTACATCATTCCACCTGAATTCACTGACCGTGAGAAGAGATTCTCTGAAGCATAATAACATCCGTTTTAATGAATCTCTCCGTGTTCATCAGGATTCAGAACTGATCATCAGGCTGGCTTACCACTGTCACCTGAAAACCGGTGTTATCGATAAAGCTATTGCCATAAGAGGAATTCACGACGACAACAGAATTACAAAAATCATAAAATATACCCCACAGTATAACCAGAGACAACTGCTTTTCTGGAAATCTATGAATGACTGGGCTGTTTCTCAGCAAATCGCTCCGGAATACAGAAAGAGAATTTATTTAATTTATAAATCATTCGATCTGTCTTTGAAAAAGGGATTGGCAAAATATGGAAGCATTTTTCTTGAAATATTGAAAAATCCGGACTTATTAAAGACGAAATACCGCTTCACCTACTACAACAGATAACCATGGAAATCTCAGTAATTATTCCTGTATACAATGCGGAAAAGTATATTTCCAAAGCCGTGGAGTCCGCCCTGCAGCTGAAGGAAGTTAAGGAAGTGATCCTGATCGAGGACCAGTCTCCAGACAATTCGCTTTCAATATGCCAGGAACTTGCTCAGCAAAATGAAAGGGTAAAGCTTTTTCAGCATCCGGACAAAGGTAACCATGGCGCCGGAGCCAGCAGAAATCTGGGTCTTGAAAAAGCTTCAGGCATTTTCATTTCATTTCTGGATGCCGATGATTATTTTCTTCCCAACAGATTCCATGCGGAAAGACAACTTTTTAACGACCCCAGGGTAGAAGGTGTATTCAATGCCATCGGCACGGAATTTTTAACGAACAAAGGCAAAGAAGAGTTTCTATCCAACATCAATGATACTTATCTGCTGACCGTCAATTATCCCGCGGAAGGTCCTGAAGTTTTTAAAGGATTATTGGGCCAGACTCCAAAAACATTCGGCACGTTTTTTACACTGGATGCCCTTACCGTAAGAACATCCGCTCTTGAAAAAAGCGGTTTAAAATTTAACGAAGATTTACGGGTTCATCAGGATTCCGATTTTATTATCAAACTGGCCTATCACTGCTATTTAAAAGCCGGAATTATAGATGAAGCTGTTGCCATGAGGGGCATCCATGATGACAACAGGATCACCAAGATCAAAAAATATTCCCGGCAGTATAATCAGAGGCAGTTTCTTTTCTGGAATTCACTGTATCAGTGGGCTCAGGCCAATACAATGGACCATGATGCAAAACAACATATCAGTCTGCAAAAAAAAGCTTTTGAGCTTTCTTTAAAAAAAGGATTTCCCAAAGCAAAAACTCTTTTTGCCGCCATTCTAAAAAATCCCAACATTCTAAAAACCAAATACAGATTTACTTACACCCATCATGAAGCTCAATAATCTCCAAATATTAAGAGGCATATCCGCTTTGCTGGTGTGCTGTTTTCACTTCAGAGAATATATCAATTTTGAAGATCTTCCCCTTGGGGATATTCTGTTTAGAAAAGGGAGTATCGGGGTGAGCATTTTTTTTGTGATCAGCGGGTTTATCATGGCGTTTACCACTTTAAAAAAGGATTTCAGTATTAATACTTCAAAGGAAATCAAGTTGTTCTATAAACGAAGAATCATCAGGATTGTCCCCCTTTATTTTCTGCTTTCCGCAGGATGGATGGTGATTGGAGGAACGCTGATGTACTATTTTCATGGTGAAGGTTTAAAAAGATTTATCTATTCCGTTTTATTTCTTCCCCAAAAGGACACGTTCCCTGTACTCTACCTTGGCTGGTCTCTGAATTACGAGATGTTTTTTTACCTGATATTCGGCTTATCCCTGTTCTTCAAAAAAGGAAGATATATTTTTATTTCCCTATTCTTCATTGCCACTTATATAGCAGGCCTTTTATTTCCAACTGAAAATGCTTATCTGAAGATGGTTTCCAGTCACCTCAACTTATATTTTGTGGTGGGAATCCTGTTTGCCCTTTTACTGGACAAAATTTCTATCAGTAAAATCTGGGCTCTGATATTGTGTATCAGCAGTATTCTTTTATTTTCAGCATTCTTCTTTGATTTTATAGCCGTATCAGACAGTGTATTGGTATTATTTGTTGTATCTTTATTCGTGTTATCGTTTTTACTGTTGGACTACACGCTCCATTTCAAAGGGAACAGATTGCTTATCTTTTTAGGTGATATTTCCTATTCCCTGTATCTTTCACACCCCTTTGTAGAGCTGTTTTTCAGACGATTTAAGGTAGAAGGATATCTCAATATCCCATATTTTGTATTAAAATTGATTATTGTCATCGGCGTTGCCGCATTTTTATATTATTTTGTAGAGAAAAAAATAACTGAATATTTAAAGCTTAAATTAAAAGCATAGCATAAAGTAATATCCCTAAAAACACAAATATTATTTTAACTGTTCCCAATGAAAGTATCAGTAATTATTCCCGTATACAATGCGGAGAAATTTGTGTCTCATGCTGTAGAATCGGCGCTTCAGTTTGATGAAGTTGCTGAAGTCATCCTGATTGAAGACCAATCTCCGGACAACGCACTGCAGGTATGTCAGCAACTGGCTGAAAAATATGAAAGAGTTAAGCTTTATCAACATCCGGACAAGGGCAATCATGGTGCTTCAAGCAGCAGAAATTTAGGTATAGGAAAAGCTACCGGAGATTTCATCGCTTTTTTAGATGCTGATGACTACTACCTTCCCAACCGCTTTGATGCGGAAAAAAAACTTTTCAAAAATCCTGAAGTGGAAGGTGTTTACGGTGCACTTGGTGTACACTATTATTCTGAAAAAGCCAGGGAACAATATTACAGGATATTCAGGGACAGGCTGACTACCGTTTACAAGAAGCATCATCCGAGAGATCTGTTTTTCGGGCAGATTCATATGCTGGGAACATTCGGTCTTTTCAGCATTGATACTCTGACCCTACGCAGGGAACCTTTAATGAAAAAAATGGATGTGCTTTTCAAAGGCCATTTAAGACTTCATGAAGATACAGAGTTCCTTTTCCGCCTGTCATATTATCTCGATCTGTATCCCGGAAGCATTGATAAAGCCGTTGCGATACGGGGCGTACACGAACATAACAGAATAACAAAAGTGGATACCCGCGTCATAGATCCGGCTATCTCCAGAGCTTTGTTATGGAATGAAATCTATCAGTGGGCCCAGACAGAAGGTACGGTTCCTGAAAAGGCAGTTACTCACATCAAAAGAATGCACCGCAGTTTTGAAATAGCCAAAGCTCCCCGATTAAAAAAATGGGGAATGGTGGTAAAATACCTGCTCACGGATTACAGAAGTATCCGGTCCGGATTGTACAATATTAATTTTAAACGTTCATTAATTTCTTAACATAATAAAATTTCCGTAACAGCGTGAAATTAAAACACCTATAACGTTTTATACTTCATTATCTTTGTGGTTGCTTATTTTAGTACAAAAATGAAAATCTCAGTAATTATTCCCGTTTACAATGCTGAAGAATTTGTTTCTCAGGCCGTCGAATCCGCATTACAATTTGATGAAGTGCATGAAGTGATTCTGGTAGAGGATCAATCTCCTGACAATGCTCTGCAGGTATGTGAACAGCTTGCAGAAAAGCATGGCAGGGTGCGTCTTTATCAGCATCCGGACAAAGGCAACCACGGAGCGGGTCCCAGCAGAAATCTGGGAATAGAAAAATCTACGGGAGATTTCATTGCTTTCCTTGATGCTGATGACTATTTTCTTCCCAACCGTTTCGATGCAGAAAATGAACTTTTTAAAAATCCTGATGTAGAAGGTGTCTACGGCGCTCTTGGAGTACATTACTATACTGAAAAAGCTAAAGAACAGTATTATCCGTTGTTTGAAGATAAGCTTGCCACGGTTTACAAAAGACACAGCCCGAAAGATGTTTTTCTCGGCCAGATTCATATGTTGGGAAGCTTTGGCCTTTTCAGCATTGATGCTCTTACCATCCGTAAGGAACCGATGATGAAAAAAATGGAGGTCTTATTCCGAACGACTTTAAGGCTTCACCAGGACACTGATTTTCTTTTCCGCCTCTCTTTCTACCTTGATCTTTATCCGGGAATTCTGGACGAAGCTATAGCGGTAAGGGGTGTACATGAAAATAACCGCATCACCCTGGTAGATTCAAAGAAAATAAACCCGGCAAGCACAAGGGTTATTTTATGGAAAGAAGTTGAAAACTGGGCCGCGGGTGAAAAAGAAATGCCGGACCATGTCAAACAGCACATCAGCAGAATGCACCGCAGTTTTCAGATTGCTAATGCATCCACAGTCAATAAATGGGGAATGATCCTGAAATATCTGGTAACCGATTACAAAAGCATCCGTTCAGGACTTTATAACATTAATTTCAGAGACCGTTTATTTTAATTGTCTCCGGTCTGCTTGAATAGAATCTGCGATCTGAGCAGTAAGAACCTTGCTGGATTCTTTGTACATATGGTTTCCGTCTGTATAAACAAAATCATCACAGCGTCCGGAAAAGTCGTAAAATTTAATATTCCTTTTTCTGGAGAGATCTCTCATCAGTCCGCTAAATTCCGGGAACCTTTTGTTTTCAAGATTCATAATATTTTGAGTAGCAGGAATCCGAACCAGATATACGGTTCCTTTAGGCTGTAAATAGTCTATGATCTCATTGAGTGCTTTCATCCGAAACTCAGACAGCTTGTAATTATTCAGCATAAGTTGATATTCCTGGGTTTTCTTAGCTATTCTGGCGTTTACAGAATCTTTATTCATATCAACAGTTACTTCCATCCACCCGTCTTTATGAAGGAATGATTTGGACCTTACTACCGCTTCCCTGTCAAGGTATATTCTAAACCAGCTCTTATTTAAATTTTTAAGAAGGTATTCATAGTTGGGAGACATGTTATAAAAATACATGTTTTTAAACGGGGAATTCTCTTCAGGATAGTCTGCTTTTGTGAGTACATCATTTTTCAACGATAGGTTCCATGGATTGATGGTGATAATAAAAATTCCTTTTTTTGTATTAGGGTCCAGTTTTCTTTTCAAAGCCTTGAGATAGATCTCGCCATAAGGAGACTGGGCAATATTCAGTGAAAAATTGTCAAAGGGAGTTGAAAGTTTATCTTTCAAAACTTCAGGCACAATTCCCTGCACACTTCTGGAGTCTCCTAAAATAATATTCTTCGGTTTTTCCACCGCAAAGTGCATATAGTTATCATCCGTATTACCGTCTGCATAAGAAGCCAGAAGCATTAGCACAGCAATAATCCCGATGATATAGAATGATATTTTAAATAAAAACTTTCCCATATTAAAACTGTTCGTAAATAAAGCTACCGTTGGAAAATATCCCGTAATACATGATCAGGAAGATCAGAAAAACATACATTGCTCTTCTTGCCAAAGGATTCAACCTTTTGATATCAAGCCCGTGTTCCTGGTCTTTGTTGATCCAGTCAATTAAAATAACGATGGCTATTAGCCCTAAAATTTTAATTTTAATAAATTGTGGAATCGAAAATAGCGATAAGCTGAAGATCTTTCCATACATTCCAAAAGCCTCCTTTAGATTGGGAGCTACAAATAAAATTAAAGCAAACCAAACCAAAGTCATGGTATACAGAATATTGCCTAATTCTTTGAATGTCGGGATGGTTTTGGATAATTTTTTCTTTTTATTAATCTGATTATTAACGACCAATGGAATATAATATAATCCTTGTAGTGCGCCATAACAGATAAATGTCCAGTTGGCACCATGCCAGAAACCTATAATGACAAAATTGAGGAATACGGCGAGTAGCAATCCCTTTTTATCATAATCACGGAAAGCAATGACCAAAGGGGTAAAAACATATTCCGTAAGCCATGAGGTCAGAGAAATATGCCATTTTCTCCAGTAGTCAGCGATATTCTGGGCAAAAAGAGGAAAAGCAAAATTCTTGGTCGTTTTGAAACCTAAAAGTTTGGCAATACCTACGGCCATATCCGAATATCCTGAAAAATCAGCATACATCTGGAAAAGGAAAAGTATGGCTCCAAAAGCAACCGTACTTCCTGAAAGATGTTCGTAATTGGCAAAAATATTCTGAGTTATAGGAGCAATGCTGTTGGAAACTACTAATTTTTTAAAGGCTCCGAATAAAATCTGTCTTGCGGCATCCGAGCCATTCTCTAATGTGAAAACTCTTTCTTTTTTAAGTTGAGGAAGCAGTAACCCGCCTTTATCAATAGGTCCGGAGGTCATGCTTGGAAAAAAAGAAATGTAATTAAAGAACGCCAAAGCATCGGTCTCAGCGTTAAGCTTATTATTCTTGATATCAATCAGATAGCTTATCATTCTGAACGTATAAAAACTGATCCCCAGCGGCAAAATGATTTTTAATGTCAGATCATTTTCAATTCCAAACAGATCGGTAAAAGATTCAATAAAGAAATTGAAATACTTAAAATACAACAATGTTCCAACAGAAAAAATTAAACCAAGATTGACCCAAAGCTTTGTCTTAGGTCCTTTTTTAGCAATTTTTAATCCCAGAAAATAAACGACAGCAGAACTTCCTATCAAAAGTGTGAGAAATCTCCAGTCCCAATACGCATAAAAGACATAGCTTGCCAGCAGCAGAAATATATTTTGTGCTTTAAGATTTTTCCCTAAAACCCACCAATAAATGGCAAAAAAAAGTGAGAAGAAAAGCACAAATATTAAAGAGGTAAACTGCATCGTCAGTGACTGTTTAAAAGTTCAACAATTCCATAAGAAAGCATTAAAAAAGCTACCTTTCTGTTATTGAAAAGTATAGCTTCTTTAGGCGGCGAGATCAGCATTCCTCCTTTTTCCGTAAGGTCCTCTATCGTGGCTTCAATATCTTCCACTTCATAACAGATGTGGTAATATGAAATTCTTTTTTTTAAAAGATTTTCCACCGGTTTTCCGGAAACCAGCTCAATATTAAGACCGTCTTCAACCGTAATCATGCATAATTCTGCTTCCTGTTTCGGGTCAAAAACAACGGGCGTTTCTTCTATGATCGTATGTAGCTTTCTTATATTCTGGAGTTCTGCCTGTAAATCCTTACAGGCAACTCCTATGTGGTGAAACTTCATTACAGCTTTGCAGCAACAGAGTCTGCCATTTCTCCTACATTATTCCAGGTCTGGATCTCAGAAGAAGTGAAACGAATTCCAAAAGCTCTTTCCACTGCTACAATGAGTTGGATATGAGAAAGTGAATCCCATTCTTCCACATCATTTGCTGTAGTCCCAGCGGTTAAAGTGATTTCTTCATTGTCTAATTCTTCGCGGAAAATTTCTGACAGTTTTGATAAAATTTCGTTCTTATTCATAGTGCTTAAATATTTTTTATTTTTAAAAATGATGCATACATCGTTGCAATCTTTCTTTTTTCTGCTTTTTCAAGATCGACATCTTCGCTTACGAAATAACTTTCATTCACGATCTCCAAACCTGCTTCATCGATCAGATCCCTGATTTCCTGAATGGTGTTAAAAAGATAGATATGATCCATTGAAGGTGCATTGGTAGGCGTTGTAATAAAGATCGTTCCTTCCGGTTTTATTAAGTCCTTGATTTTCTTTAATAACGATAAAGGATCTTCCACATGTTCTAAAACCTCACCCATCGTAATAAAATCTTTCTTTTCATCATCATGATAATCGAATACATTTTTAAGATGATAAAGAACTTTATCGCTTTTTATAAGGCTCTTGGTAAGCTCCAGTGAAGACTCACTGATATCCAGGGCTTCAAAAGTACAGTCGTTCCCAATTTTTTCCATTGCAGCCTCAAAATACAAACCGTGTCCGGCCCCGATTTCAAGATACGTTTTTACAGGGGTATACTTTTGAATATTATTTTTAAAATACTGATAAACAGAATAATGATGTTTCCAAAGAAACTGTGAAAGCAATAGACCGTGCATATGAGAAACCATCACATCAGGATTGTTGTACATCGCTTTGTTCACATCATCGAATGAAGTGTTTCTGTATTTTCCTGTTCTCACGAAATCCAGCATTTCTTCATTAAAATCACCAATCATTTTAAGATAATAATTGATGGAATCATCAAACGTGAGGTTTTGTTTTTCAAGAATTCCTTTATACTTATTGATAAAAACAGTATAATCGGATATGTAATTTTCTTCCTCTTTCAGTAAAGAAAAATTCTTTTGAAGCTTTTTACCATGAATGGTATTTTTAGCCGCAATTTCTTCAATGAGTTGTTCTATTTTCATAAGTTAGGATGTATAAAAACCTCTTTAGTTTGATAGTCATTTACGTTTAAAATCCATTGACCTTCCTTCGCTGAAAACCCCAGTCTTTCATAATGATCTTTCACCATCTGGTTTTTGACGGTCGGGAGATATTCTCCAACTACATATTGATAGCCATTCTTTCTCGCTGTTTCTACGATGGTGTTCAGGGTAAAATCCTCCATTCCTCTTTTCAGCACCCGGCAGCTCATCAGCCAGGTATCGATAAACAGGGTTTCAGGGTTTTCCTTTTCCAGAACGATCACGCAGATCAGTCCGTTGTCTCCATATTTATCTTTAAGGGTGAATGAGAGGGTATAATGGTCATCTGAATGGATTAGATGGTCTACATCCTGTTCTGTATATCTTACCGTCCTCAGGTTAAACTGGTTGGAACGCTGCGTCAGCTGGGAAACTCTTGGCTTTGAAAAATTATCGAATGCTTTTACATCAGAGGTCATATTCATGCTTTTCAGAAAGTCTTCCACATTGGTAAAACTGTCCAGATCCACCGCTCTTTGTGCTTCTACCTGATACTGTTTGGTTCTTTCGGCATCATTTTCTGAGAAACTCGCCGTTTCGAAAAGATTCAGACCATATAAATACTCGAGATATCCTGCCGGATCTTCCGGTAATTCAGGAACGCAAACCTCAGGAAGGTTTTCCCTTACAATATTTCTTTCAAACGGGTTGTCATCCAGAAAAACCATAGAATCAAAGCCAATATTCAGGATGCTCTGGATCTTTCTGATATTATCCGCTTTGTTATCCCAATTGGCAACGAAAACGGCAATATCATCCAGTTTAAGCACCATATCCGGATGTTTTTCGAAAGGTTCTTTGGCTTTATCTTCATCATTCTTGCTGCACACTGCAAGGATCACACCTCTTCTCTGAAGGGCCTTAATCCAATACTGAAACTCAGTAAATGCTTTTCCAATTCCCAGACTTCCGATCTGTATTTTTTCCAGTCCGTCATCCCCGATGATTCCGCCCCAGGTGGTGTTGTCCAGATCCAGGATCAGGCATTTCTTAAATTTCCCTTCCAGTGAAGAAATAATTCCGGTGATATGATGCGCTACAATGGGCAGTGCGTCCAGTGAAAGCACCATTTCAGTGTTCACATAAATGCTGGGTGAGAACAGAAAGTCCCGTCCCCATTTATTCTGAATCGAAAGCAGATCTGCAATAAAGAAATTATTGTGATGAATAGCAATCTGCGCAGACAACAGGTAATTAAGCTTATTCAGCTGAAAAATAAAGGAAGATTCTACTTTACCGGCAAAGTTTCCAAAAACCTGGTTGTCTATTCCCGGAAAATTACAGTAGATCACCCTGCTTTTGGTTCTGCTCTGAATCGTGCGGTACAGATCCTCAATATAAGAGATCTTATGTTCCGCGAAAGCAGTTTGTGAATCGTATGATTTATAATATTGACTTAATAATTTATGGGTAGATTCGAAGATGATGGTATAATCTGCATTAAACTCATAATATTCTGAGGAAGGATCTAAGATCTGTCTTGAAATTTGCCCAAAATCTGCCTCGAAAATTTCAAATTCAAAGCCTTCATTCATAGCAGTTCCTCTCAAAGCTACATTGAGAAACTGTGTGGCAGTGTCGCCCAGTAATGCAATTTTGATCTTCTTAAGCTGAGGAATTTCTCTGCGGAGTTCTTTTTTCAGTTCCGAAAACGTTTTGTACATAAACTCTTTTATGGTATTACAATATGAATGTACCGGCTCCCAAATTCTGTCTGTTGTTTATAGTGAGTTTACAGGCTTTCCGAAATCCGGAATTTTCACTGTACATATAGGTAGTGGGAATGTTTGTCATTTTTTCTTTGTGTTGTTTGGTTACAAAAATAAAGATTTTATCTGATATTTACTTTTTTAAGATAATCTCTGAGCGGTTTTTCGATAAATTGATAAAACCCCATCGAAGTAATGATCAAAACGACCAGATAAATCCAGAATACACTGTTGATATCCAGCTTATAATTCTGCGCTTTAATAATTTCTCTCAGGATATAAAGCACAGGAATATGGGTAATATACACTGCATAGCTCGCTTCGCCCAGATATTCCAGCGGTTTTAATGAAAACAGCCGGGTCACCAACCCGTTATTCCATGAAAGTAAAATAATAAGCGGAATAAAAAGTACTGCCATCAGCCCGTTGTGATAAAAAAGTGGAACAAAGATCAGGGCCAGCATAATGGTTGCAAAGATCGCAATCACAGGAATATCATAATTTTTCTGCTTAAAACGCTTCACAAAAAACAGTCCGGCAAGGTTTCCTACTAAAAATTCACTGACATGCATCAGCGGAAAGTAATACAGAAACTCATGACTTTCGGTGTGCGGTCCTTTATAAGAAGGAGAACCCACATACAGATGCGAAAATACCTGAGTCAGAATCCACAAAACAATACCTACTACCCAGATGCTTTTATTCTTTTTGGAATAGAAATAATTATAAAGCACCGGAAAAATCAGATAAAACAGAAATTCCACGGAAATAGACCACCCCGGAAAATTTAAGATCATCGCTTTGCCCGGAATCCAGCTCTGCAGGCCGAACAGATACAGAAACCCTTTACCAATACTGAAATTTGAATATCTGGTCACCAGATAAAGCAGCAGTCCCAGTACATAGAGCGGATAGATGCGTGCAAATCGATTTCTATAATACTCAAGATAACCGATTTTTTCTTTCTTGTGATAAGCCACGATCATGATAAATCCCGATAGGATAAAAAAATAGCTCACCCCTACATTTGCTTTCAAAAAGATATCTGCGATATAGTCTGTTTTATAGACGAACATATCTTTGTTAAAATGAGAAATAACAATAGCGATGGCTGCAAGAAATCGGGTAAAGGTAATCTGGTTGATCTTCATTCATCAAAGCTGTTCAACAGCATTTATATCGTTTGAGCTTCTATTTTTTTTCCAAAACATTTTTCAGAAGAGGGACTAATTCCTTTGAAAGGATTTTTGAACCCCTTTCATTTAAATGTCCATAATCCCATCGGTTCTCATACAGATAAAACGCTGGGTATTCTTCCGGATCTACAAGACTTATAACAGGAACTTTGAATGCATTCCGGTAAGTCAGAAGCTTTTTCGCATCAGGTTCTGCAGGCCCTGGAATCAGCATGATCAGCTTAATATTTCTTTTTTCACACTGATCGGCAAGTTCATTGATTTTTTCAACCAAAGCCTTATTAGGACTGTGTTTTTTGTCATCTGCATGATAACGCTCCAATCTGTCTTTAATAACGTTCTTCAGTTCATTTTCTTCTGTTCTTGGAACTGTACTGTCTTCCAGCGGGGAAAAACCCTGATTTTTATAGACAGAGCTATTGTAGTTATCTTTAATTGCTTTTTCATCACAGTGCTTATTAAACCGAAAAACGTTCAGAACAAATGAAGCCCAAGCCAGACCCACCTGTTTATAGTTGCCATTGTCTATCTGAAAGTGCGTTGCAAAAACGGTATTTTCATAATTAAAAGCCCCAAAACTCCGTTCTGTTTTAAGATTCAGCTTGGTAATATTGATTTTATCCTGAAGTTCAAGAACAATATATTTCGGTTGAAAAGAAGGATCTTCAAGTACAGACTTTAGGGTTTGAAAGTTTTCCAGATTGAACCCGGCATTTGCCCCTAAATTGTAGGATTTTAAACCATGAATATTTTCATCAATCACCTGACAGTCGATCTGGTCATTGATTTTCGAACTGCCAATGAAATAAAGATTATATTCCGGATGTTGTTTTAAATATTCTTTTTTAGCGTTTAAAAACGGATAGGAATAATTGCTGTTCGGGCTCAGCGCAAGCTTTATCAGGCCAATAAGAAACATTATGGCTACAAACAAAGACAATATGGAAAGAAATCTTTTCATTTAAAACTGAAAATATATAAATTCATTACTCCCGAAATTCGCAAAATTCAAGGTAAGATAAGCTACCACAATATAGATCACCGCCTGAATCCACCATTTCCTTTCCTGAATTTTCAATCCGTAATCATGAGTCCGGTTCATCCATTCCATTCCAAGCATGAAAATAATCAATCCTGCTAAAACGGGATGAAATGCTGTCGGAAACGAAAATAAACTTGGGCTGATCATTCCTTTAATGTATCCTAGAGCATCCGAAACACTAGCTGCCCGGAAGAAAATCCATGCAAAGCAGGTCAGTGCAAAAGTGATCAGAATACTGAAAATCTCTCTGAAGGAAGGGATAATTTTGCCCATCGCTACTACTTCCAGGTGATGTCGGTTCTTTTCAGCTATCAGTAACGGAAGAAAAAACAGTGCATTCAGACCACCCCAGATGATGAAAGTCCAGTTCGCACCATGCCAGAAACCGCTTACCAGAAAGATGATGAAAGTATTTCTGATCTTCATCCATAACCCGCCTTTACTTCCTCCCAAAGGAATATAGAGATAATCCCTGAACCATGAAGAAAGCGAAATATGCCATCTTCTCCAGAATTCCGCAATGTCTCTCGAAAAATACGGATAAGAAAAGTTTTTTAATAATTCGATACCGAATAATCTGGAGGTTCCCAACGCAATATCTGAATATCCTGAGAAATCACCATAGATCTGAAATGCAAAAAGAACTGCTCCCAAAATAAGGTTGCTGGCACTTTCCGTGTGATAATTCGTGAATATTTCATTAACGATCGGGGCACAGTTGTCAGCAATCACCATCTTCTTAAAAAATCCCCAAAGAATCTGTGCCATCCCATCTTTTGCTCTTTCATAATCAAAAGATCTTTTACGCTGGATCTGTGGAAGAAGGTGTGTGGCTCTTTCAATAGGTCCTGCAACCAATAACGGGAAATAGCTTACAAAAACGGCATAATCTACGTAGTTTCTCTCTGCAGGAATTCTTTTTTTATACACATCGATCACGTAAGACAATCCATGGAATGTATAGAAGGAAATACCCACCGGTAAAATCACTTTTAACAGCCACATATTGACCCCAAATCCAAATGTTTTCAATAATTCAGCAAAATTCTCGATGAAGAAATTGTAGTATTTAAAGAATCCCAGAAAGCCGAGATTGATTCCGATACTCAAGACAAGCCAGAAGGTAGCCTGCTTTTTAGTTTTACTGTTTTCAATCTGAATCCCTGAAAAATAATCCAGCAAAATAGAAAACACAAGAAGAAACAGAAATCGCCAGTCCCAACAGCCGTAAAAATAAAAACTGGCTGCCAATAAAAGCATATTCTGGAATTTATAATTCTTATTAAATACACACCAGTATAAAATAAAAACTATGGGTAAAAAAATGAGAAAGGCAATAGAATTAAAGAGCATAGAGTTTTCTTTAATATAATAAGTATAGAAATTACTTTATAAAAACTCCAATGTATTTCCCTTCATACTCCACTACTGTTGTTTCTATATTATTTTTTTCACAGAAGTCCTGATAAGCAGAATTATCACCAATATCGTCACTGATGAATACGCCTCCTTTTTTTAGATGTTTATACAGTTCATGGTATGCCCACATCCTTCCGTTATAACTTTTATCCGAATCATAATGAAGTACATCAAAAACTGAATTTTCAGCAAAAATCTTCGGTAACGATTCTTTATCCGCAAAACGGTATAATTTCCAGTTGGGTTTCAGGTTTTCAGGCACTACATAACCCACATACTGATCACCGTCCTGTGCCAGATACGGCATATCTGAACTGTACAGCGTTCCGTTTCTTTTTGCCAGAGACAGCAAGGAAGCCAGGGAAGACCATCCATAAGCTACGCCGGTTTCCACAACGTTATGTGCATTGGTAAATTCACATGCATAATACATCAGCTCTAAAGCTCCGGGACCGCCCATTTTTACAGGACATGCTTTTTCTCTCTGTTCAGACGTCTTCAGAACATCTGCATAGTCTTTACGGAAGTCCTCTATTTCAAAACCGAACAGCTTTGAAATCGCTTCCTGTTGGGAAACAGATCTCGCTGCAGCCCATGACTTGGTTTTATCTTTTCCTTTAAAGGAATTACTTCTGTTTATTGTGTTTTTAATGATTTTCCGGCCCAATTCCGGATAGAGATCGGGTCTTTTCAGATACCCTATAAAAGTTTTGAGAACTCTTGCTATTTCACTCACTGTGTTAAAGTTTAGTCCACAAAAATAATTATTTTTCTGTAATGTTTAATTTTTATCTTTGTGAAAATTTATTTATCCCAAAAACACCAAGATGTCCAATGAAGTTTTCTATCCTGATTGCCAATTACAATAATGGTAAATTTTTCCAAACCTGTTATGACTCTATTATTGCGCAAACTTATGATAACTGGGAAGCTGTCATTCTTGATGATTCCTCTACCGACGATTCTTTGGAAGTCATCAAACAGATCATAGGAAACGATTTCCGCTTTAAAATATATGAGAATGCAGAAAACAGCGGTGTTGGGGTTACAAAAAGTAAACTTATTGAGTTCGCCACCGGAGACATTTGTGGTTTTGTAGATCCTGATGATGCGATTACTCCGAATGCCTTGCTTTCAAGCATTGAGATTTTCAGAAAAAACAAAGAAGTAGTCCTTACCTATTCCAAATTCGTAAAATGTGACGAAAACCTTGTTCCGATAGAAATTCCCAGGTTGACGATGAGCGTTCCGAACCATGACCCTTATTTTTTTAATTGTCCTGTTCACATTGTTCATTTTGTCAGCTTCAGAAAAAGTATTTATGACCAGACGGAAAAGATCAATACCGTAATGAAAATTGCAGAAGACCAGGATCTGTACTTAAAGATGTATGAAAAAGGTAAAGTACAATTTATCAATGAAGCCAATTATCTTTACAGAACCCATTCGGGAGGAATTTCTCAGAATGAAAACCGGCCGAAATCCCGCGAATATTTTGCAAAAGTCATTTTCAATGCCATGCATCGCAGAAATCTTAAAACGGTAAACGGGAAGCCTGTTCCGACTGAATATCACAACTCTGCTGAAATTTATAGTTTACTGGAATATCAGAGTTCTATCACTTTCAGAATAAAGAAAAAGCTAAAAATATTTGCACAACAAATCTTTAGTTAATGATGAAGAATAATAAAATCAATGTCCTTTTCAGACACCGTTCCATGGAGATGGGCGGCGTGGAAAAAGTAATTCTCAGTATCCTTAATAATCTCAATCCTGAAAAATTTGACATCACAGTCTGTCTGAATCTGAATCAGGGTGAGCTGAGAAATGAATTTCCGAAGCATATCAAAAAAGTCTACATCACGGACGGTAAAGAAGATTTTTCTAACAATCCGCTGATCCATAAACTGCAGTTGCTTCGCAGAAGACTTAAGCTTTCCCGTGCTCAGAAAGACCATAAAATTTCTGACCGTCTTTTAGGGAATAAAAAATTTGATATTGAGATCGCTCCCAGCTACTCAACGTTTTCATCTGTTATCAATTCAAGCAATGCTGCATCCAAAAAAGTAGGCTGGTTCCACTCTGAAATCAATGTGCCTAAATTACAACCACTGGTTCCGGACATACTTAAAAATTTCCCTCAATTTGATCATATGATCTACTGTTCTCAGAAGATCAAAGATATGATGCATCAATATTATCCTGACTTAAGTTATCCTCAGGAAAGTGTAGTGATCAATGCCATCCCTATTGACGAAATCAAAAGAAAAGCAGAAGAAAAAACAGAAGCTCTTCCTGAAGGCCCGGTTTTCGTTTCTGTGGGACGTCTTCACGACAGAAAAGGATATCACAAACTGATTGATGCCCACAAAAAGCTTATGGATGAAGGATTTCGCCATACGATTATGATTTTAGGAAGCGGTGAAGAACTGAAAAACCTTACCGAACAGATCCGTCAGAATAATGTTCAGGAGACCTTTATTTTAGCAGGTAACAAAATGAACCCTTATCCGTATGTTAAAAATGCAGATTATTTCATTCTCCCTTCTGAATCTGAAGCCTGGCCGCTGGTCATCGCTGAAGCATTAATCCTTCAGAAGCCTATTATTGCTACCGATACGGGAGATGTAGGAGTGATGATCAAAGACCGCGAAACCGGTTACCTCATCAATTATGAAACGGAGGAAATGTATTCTGCTATGAAAACTTTTCTAACGGACCCTGAGCTTATTGCCAGAATCAGAAAAAATCTGGAAACCATAGAGGACCAGTTTGACAATCAGAAAATTTTTGATGCAGTGGAAGGAATTCTTGAAGACCTTTATCAAAAAAATTAATGGGCGGAGTATCCTCCGTCTACCACAAGATTAGATCCCGTGATCCACTTCGCTCCGTCTGAAAGCAGGAAAATGCATGCATTAGCCACATCTTCAGGCTGTCCGATTCCGAGCGGATGTTTTTTAAGGATTTCTTCAGCAGCTTCTTCCCCAATGTTTTCAAACATTTTTTCAAGTATCGGCGTATTAACCATGGCCGGACTTATGCTGTTAACCCTGATTCCAGTTCTTGAAAGTTCCATCGCCAGAGAACGTGCTCCAGAAACTACAGCTCCTTTGCTCGCTGAATAAGCAGCTTTTCCTATTTCGCCCACCATTCCTGCTACTGAGGAAATGAAGACAAAACTGGAAGTTTCGGTTTTATATTTTTTTAGGGATAAAATCTTAGCAATTTCAAAACCGGAAATTACATTGACTGCAAAAATATCCTTGTACAGCTGAGGAGTATGCTTTTTCAACGGTAACGTCTTTTCGATACCTGCGCAGTGGATAAATCCTGAAATCTTCCCTAAAACATCTGCTTTTTCAGCAATCAATTCTTCAAGATTTTCAGCTGTGGTGATATCTGCAATAATGGTTTCTGCTTTGGTATCAGGATTCAGCATAGATACTGTTTTCTGAAGTTCGTCTTCGTTTCTTGCGATAAGAATAAGACTGGCCCCGCTCCTGCTGCATTCTACAGAACAGCTTCTCCCGATGCCGGAAGAAGCCCCTGTAATAAGAATTGTTTTATCTTTTAAAGAAAACTGATTCATTAATCCTCAAAATTTTCTTTACCAATAACATTCATAAGATCAGAAACGGTTTCTATATCTTTAAAGTGTCTTGTATCGATTTTCTTATCGAAATTTTCATCCACAAATGCAATCACTGAAAGCAAACTGATGGAGTCATAGCTTTCCAGACTCTTTAAATTGGTGTCCACTGTAAGCGTTTCATCTTCTTCTAATTCTTCCTGTAATTTCTCTAAAAAAACTGATGTCTTCATATCTCTTTTATTTTATGGCTTTTATATTATTTAAATGTCCATCACGGTTGCTCCCCATGAATATCCTACTCCAAAACCTGCCATTAATACGCGGTCACCTTCTTTCAGTATTCCCTGATCCATCATATTTTTCAAAGCGATCGGAATGGTTGCAGATACCGTATTTCCTGTGTTTTCCATATCAATATAAAACTTTTCTGCCGGAATCTTAATCTTTTTCCTTAAGTAGTTCAGCATAAAAGAATTAGCCTGATGAAAAACGAAATGGTCAATATCATCCATGGTCAACCCGTTCTTTTCCAGCGTTTCTTTTACAAGCCCGGGAATATTTTCAATCGTGAAATTAAAAATTTCCGGTCCGTTCATGTACAGATTTTCGGGTTCAAAATCATTTTCAGGATTCAGTTCAAAATCTGTTTTGAAAGCACCTTTCTTTACAATAAGATTCTCTGCACCGCTTCCGTCTGTTCCCAGACAGAACTGATAGTCCTTCGCATTTTCATCTTTCTCCACAATCACAGAGGCTGATGCATCTCCAAATATACTCCGGTTGGCTTTATCTTTCGGGTTGATATGCTTCGAGTACGTTTCTGACGTGATCAGTAAAATACTGTTCGCAATTCCGGACATGATTAATCCTTTAGCAAAAGCCAGTCCATAAATAAATCCGGAACATCCCAAATTAAAATCTGTAGCTCCGATATTCCTTCTGAGCCCCAGCCTATCCTGAAGAATACAGGCCGTTGTGGGAAGGAAATAATCAGGACTTTGTGTACAGAACAGAATAAAATCCACTTTGTTTCTGTCATAATTTTCGAAAAGCTTCTCGGACGACTTTACAGCAAGCTCCAGTACGGTCTCGCTGTCTGATGAAATATGACGCTGTCTAATCCCTATTTTCTCATGAATTCTATCAGAACTCCATTCCGGAAATTCTTTTTCAAGATCCTCATTGGTCAGAACATTGCCCGGCAAATAATATTCTATTTTGGAAACTTTTATCATAGAAATTCTTTTTCTTTGTAAAAGTAAAACAAAAAAGCAGATTACTCAAATGATGATTTTCCTATTCCGGGTTATATTAAAAATCCATACTACTTATCAGCTGATGATACAAAAAATCTACCTTAAAGTCAATATTGCAAAAGGATTGAAAGTAGGAAAGAATGTGCGTTTTGTAGATGTTCCTGAATTCGGAACAGAACCTTTTTTAATTGAAATAGGTGATGAAACCACATTTTCAAATAATGTGAGATTTATTAATCATGACGGAGGCTACAATGCCCTTCATTTTTTTGAAAAATATAAAGATGTAAGAGCATTTGGAAGAATAAAAATAGGTAAACAATGCTTAATCGGTGCAGATACAACGATTATGCTGGGGGTGGAAATGGGTGATAACTGTGTTTTGGGTGCAGGTTCTATCCTGACAACTTCTATGCCTGCAGGTTCCGTTTTTGCAGGGGTTCCGGCAAAATTCATCTGTACTATTGAAGAATATGGGGACAAAGCCCTTAAAAATAATGTCATGTATCCGCGAGAACTTGAATTAGACCGTCCAAAATTGGAAGCCTACATCAAGGAACATCTTCCACACCGTTATAAACCTGTAAGATAATGGCTGCAAAAAAGAAAATCCTGATACGCATCGGTTCACTCCGACATGGAGGTGCAGAAAAAGTTTTGATTAATTTTCTCAAAAACCTACCGGAAGACAAATACGAAGTTGATTTACTGATCAACCTTTATACAGGGATGTACATCCAGGAAGTTCCGTCATGGGTAAAACTTCATTATCTGCTGAAGGGTGAAATGATTACCACGAACAAACCTCACGAAATTCCGGTGAAAGCATTCAGGGTGCTGTATCAGAAAATGTTTCTCTGGTTCCCTTCCCTGCTTTATAAGTTCGTTCTGAACAATAAAAAATATGACGTAGAAATAGGTGCTATCCATGGGATGTACAGAGAGCTGCTATCCAGTCCGCAAAAGGATTCAAAGAAAATCATCTGGATTCAGAATGATATTTTTAATCTGAAAGAATATACACCGGATATCATCCGACAGTTTTTTCAATTCGATAGAATATTGGTTATTTCCAATAAACTGAAAGAAGAAATGCAGAAGGCCGCGAAAAACGACAGAGAAAAGCAGGCAGTGGTGAAAATTTTTAATCCGATCGATAAACAGGATACGTTAAAAAAGGCGAATACAACCATTGATGATTACCCTTTTTCCAATGACATTCCTACGTTTATCACCATTGGAACGGTTTATCCACAGAAAGGTTATGACAGACTTTTAGATGTTCACAAAAAACTGATCAATGAAGGATTGAAACACCAGATCATCATCATTGGGGACGGTTTTGAATTTGAGAAAACGCAGAGCCAGCTCAACGAACTCGGACTTCAGGAAAGCGTAAAAATGCTGGGATTCAGAAGCAATCCTTATCCCTATTTGAAAAAGGCCGATTTTTATGTGATGTCCTCCAGACATGAAGGTTTCCCTACCATCATCGCTGAAGCACTGATCCTGAATAAACCGGTAGTATCAACAGATGTTTCCGGAATTAAAGATCTATTGCAGGATGGGAAATTAGGACTGATCATGCCCAATTCAGAGGACGGGATCTACGAGGGAATGAAAAAGTTTCTAACCGACCGGGAATTTGTCAGCCGTTACGAAAATGAAATTAAAACTGCAGATCTGCCGTTTGTACTGGAGAAGTCTGTGGCGCAGCTTCAGGAAATTATAGATGAATTATAAATAATTTAGGAATGGGTTATACACTTACACAAAAGGATTTTTACAGGGAAAGCGGAAAATGGCTCTCTTCATTTGAGATCTGGAAAAAATGTATCAATCCCAATCTGCATTTTATTTATGTTTTAAGAAAAGCCCAGAAATATCACAACAAACCTATTTTGGGAATATTCTGGAAATTCGTTCTCAGACATTATCAAATCAAATACGGTTATCAGATCTATCCTGAAACCGAAATTGGGGAAGGTTTTTATCTGGGTCACTGGGGAAGCCTGGTGATCAATCCTCAGGTTAAAATCGGGAAAAACTGCAATATTGCCCAAGGAGTAACTATCGGGCAGCAGAACCGGGGTAAACTTCAGGGGTTTCCTACCATCAGTGACGAAGTCTGGATTGGCGCCAATGCCGTTATTGTAGGCGGAATTACCGTCGGAAGCAATGTCTTGATTGCTCCCAATTCATACGTGAATTTTGATGTCCCTTCTCATTCTGTAGTTATGGGAAATCCGGGAACCATTTATCCAAACGAAAGAGCTACAGAAGCTTATATCAACCATAAGGTCTGAGAAACCTTTCCATAGATTTTTATCGATATTAGTAAATTTTCCTTGAAAAAGCCAATGTCCCTATTGTGGGAAAAAGTTTTTTTGTCGATTTTTGTTAGAGAATTTTTGAAAATTAAACTTTTTAGTTAAAATTTTTAATCATTTCTGAAACACAATAACTTAAAAACACACCCATGAAAAAAAATTACTTTCTAAGGATCATGCATTCTTCTTTGATGCCTCCTTCTCCCTCAATTCCGAAAACATCACTGTTTCAGAAATCTCATTAGCCACTGATTTAGTTTAAATCAGGAAACAGCAAATAGCTTTTAATTGTAAAATCTTCATTTCATATTACTCAGGTTGGGATTAAAACTAACATTGATTATATAAATTTTCACTGCTATTGATCTGCTGATTGTTAACAACTTCCAGTGCCTCACTTACCTTAAAAACACTTTTAATTTTAATACGTATGAAAAAAAAATCGACCTTAAAGATTTTTGCTGCAGTCTTTTGTATTGCATCGTCTCATGCATTTTCGGGGACCATCCCCATCCCGAAGCCTAATGAGAAACCCAGTGGATCCAGACTTAAAACGCCAATACCACCCGGCATTTATGATCTGGATCCACTCATTATCATTTCACAAAATGTGAATGAAAAAGGACTCGTCGTTATGAACGGACAACTTTCCAAACCTTTCACCGACAGTAACATTTTCCTCTCCATTAAGTACCAGAATGCTCTGGGAGAATGGGTAACCGGCTGGTGTAAAACATTATACTCGTACAACCAGTATAACGAAAATTTAAAAGCAACTTTTGAATTACCCGCCTCCGTAAACCCCAATTACAATGTAAAGGTGGAATTAAGCTCTGATTCGAGCACAGCCAATTTCAGCAGTGTAGTCTGGGGGAAAACGGTAAACCATTACAAACAGGGAGATTATGCTATTGGCAACTGTGAGCTGGATGAAAATGAATACACCATGCTTTTAACCCCTAAAAAAGCAGGTACATTGATCACAGATGCTAACGGAAAAGCTACAGGAATCAAAGACAGGGTAACCTCAGCCTATTCCTGGAACAAGCTGAGTAATGTTTTAATGGATAATAAAAAAAACGATGTTGTTTTTTCTCCAACCAATCCCTCAGATGTTATAACAGAACCGAATGATACCAAATCTGTAAAACTGATCAATACGGGAGCCATTACCAATGTACTCGGATCTACGCCCGAATTCATCTACAATGAAGCAGCCGGACACCCTATTCCGTATCTGTACAGTTACGATGATCCGGTATATATTTTTGCCGGTAAATTTTCCACCAATGGATTTTTCATGAAGTTCAGTCAATGGCCGGGAGAACCTGATGGTCCGGGATATTTCAATTTCAAAGATCCAACCCGTTTAGAAAGCAGATATTTCAATCTCTATAACAGAACATGGAAGAATTTATCTGAAATCATTCCTGATCAGGAGCCGGTAGTGATTGTATCCAGTCTTTCGACAGGTTTAAGAGTTTATAAAAATGATGGAACTTACATTGACTTAAATCCAAATACAACCAGTAATTATGGCGGGCCCTATTTTGGGTACACCAACGGACTGGGAATTCGAAGAGGACCAGGATCTGAAAATTTATTGATTTCCGATACCTCTGAAATGACCCTTTATGGTGTGGGAGCGCTGAGAAATGATGTGAATATCTCCTATCAGACCAAAAGATCATTACAGGATATAGAAAGAGAAATTTCCAAGTTCATTAAGTATACCGGTATTTTTGGAAATACTACGGCGTATAAAAATGAAGCATCGGAATGTTCTGTCAACTGCTACACCATTAATCCGGGAGCACAGCCAACGCTGGTAACAGACTGGACCAAAGCTCCTAACAGCTATATTTTCACAGGAAAAGACAAGAATGGAAATCAGGTAGACGGTTTGTATATCCCTGTTAAAAAAGCACACGAAATGTGGGCTAAAGGCGGCGATTTCATGAAGAATGACAACGGAGTCTATACCAAAATCCCTGATGGCATCGCTAAGGCAGGATTGTACTGGGAAGATGAACCTGGCCTTATTAAATCTGTTACCCTCGAAGGAACCGGAGAAAATGCCAGGATTAAGGTCCTGATCAATAAAATAAAAGAAGGTAACGCTGTTGTATCCTACAAAGTCAATGACCAGATATACTGGACATGGCACGTATGGGCGACGGATGACCCTTCTGTAAACGGAAGCACCTATCATCACGGTTTCGAAAAAGATAAAGATGGTAATCCTGTTACCAACTGGAAGTGGATGGACAGAAACCTGGGTGCAACTAATGCGAATTTTGTAGGCAACGACTGGCATAAATCTGCCGGACTGCAATACCAGTGGGGAAGAAAAGATCCGTTTCCATCGTTTGGCCTTAAGGATTTAAGCCTTTATCCAATCAATGGGGAGATCAATTTGTCTTACACAGATCCTGCTTTTCAGTCTAAATTCATAAAAGTAAGAGGAAATAAATATACTACCCAAATCAATACGGGAACAGATACGCCTAACGGAAATATCAGATTTTCGATACAAAACCCGATCAGCTTTATCGCAACGCCGGTATTTGTCGCTAAAAAAGGAGAAGCTTTAGTAAATGACGGTGAAGATTTCTTAAAACAGAATGACAACAACAGCTGGACACAGGTTGGTATCACCACGTGGTTTTCAAAAGAAAAATACAAGAAATACCTTCCTCCTTACCGTGAAAATATAGCAGCGTGGGATCTTTGGGGAGATACTCGTCAGGGGAATTACTCAGATATTGATGATGCCGTGGTGGGAGAAGCCAGTTCAAGATACGCTCTTAAATCACCCTATGATCCATGTCCGTGTAACTGGAGAGTTCCTTCAAGTTATTTTTCAGGAGGAAGAAATTCAGGTACTCCAATGCCTAATGAAAACAGATACAGCCCTTGGGGAAAACATACCGGAAATACAGTTGATCCTGAATTCAGTGCTACGACTTTAAATGCTGATTATCCGGGGATCAAGGTGTATCCTCAGTTCGGATTTGATTTTTCAGGCGTTTCCGGAATGAATCTGGGTAAATTCCCTATCAACGGAAATTATGAAAACTATCCAAACGGTACCAGTCCGTTAAAATACGGAACAGGGTGGATCACTCCGGTGGTCAACTTTCAGGATCAGAGTGCAGATGGCGGTTTATTAACGTCTACATTTATAACGGCAACTGAAGTGATCAATCAGGTAAGATATCCTTCATTTGGTGCTGCAGGTCTAACTTTAATTTCAGATCCGTTAAGCGGCTCCAAACCAAGACCGGGATGGCACAGATTCTCAACGAGTGCTTACAGCAGCAGCGGTGGTGTTCGTTGTATATACGACCCTAACAGTGCCTTTATGCCGGCAGCTTTTGAAACGGAATTCGTAGCTTCAACTACGGAAACCTATTCTCCGGAAACTGTAAAATCATGGACCAAACTGCCCAACAGCTACGTAGAATATACCAATCCTGCTTTGGTAACTCCCAATCCGAATGGAAATAAAGTAGATTCCAATAAGGATAATGACAGGATCATTGAAATTCCGATAAGAAAAGCCTACGCGATGCACAAGCTGCATTTAAGCACAGATTTCTCTTTCCCGGCAGAAAGCACAAAGTCTTCTTCCGTGGTTTGGACCAACAATACGAGCCTGATCCAGAAGATGGAAATTGTAGATGGCCCGATAGATACTGCCATTTTAAAAGTTACCTTAAATCCTAATGCTACAGGAAATGCTGTCGTTGCCCTTCACGTAGGAAGCGGTACCTGGACAGCGAATAAGCACAATGATCCGGTATTGTGGAGCTGGCATATCTGGGCACCAAGATCGGTTATTGAAACATACACCTTTGATCCGGAAAATGCTACCAACGGCGGAGTTATTCCTGCCAATAATCAGTTTGTAGACCCAATGACGAGTGCAGGTGTTCCTATGAAAACTACCTTTATGGACAGAGATTTAGGAGCAAAACTACCTTTTATCAGTGAGCATATTTATGGATATAATACATCTGCTTATACAGGTCCGTTAGGTTCTTACAACAACAATAATCCGGCTGCAGTGGCAAGATTGGACCAAATGCATGACAGCGGCGGTCTCCATTTCCAGTGGGGAAGAAAAGATCCGTTGCCGGTATTTTATAATCCGGGAATGTTTTATAATCATTTCGTGAACAGTAAAAGACCGTTCAATGACTATTTTGTATACAGACAGAATAATCCTGCCAATGCCACTACGGGAGCTATTCCGTATGCGAACAATATGCTGGAGCCTGAATACTTAACAAGTTACACCCAGCCTTACACCACTTATTCTGCAACGGCTAATGTTTCATCATCTGATTCTAAAGCTGATAAACTGAAAAAGGTCGTTAAGTATTCCGTCACCAATCCTTTAAGTTATCTGTATCAGTCTGATGTCACAAAAACAGACTGGGTTTCAGACGAAAATGGCAATATGCCTGAAAGATGGGGACATGCCACCGAAAAATCGGCCTATGATCCTTGTCCTGCAGGCTGGAGAATCGTGGATATGGAAAGTGTGTCTACTGGTGTTATTCTTGGAAACCTTATTTCAAAAGGAAATACGCCTTGGTTCTACAATGCAAAATTCACGAATTCTTATGGGATTGATCCTGGTAAAGACAATACCTATGTAAGCAATGAGGCTTATGATATCAACAAAATGAATTATCTGGGCGGTTTTGTTTATGGAAATGCCTCAGGTATGGGCTCATTCAGATATGGATTTATTTTAAACAGGCCTGAATACAATATCGGAACATTCCCTAACAACGGAATAAGAGGATTCAACGGAGGAAATACCTTAGACGCGTCCAAACTGGGAGGAAATCCGGATACCTTTATGAAGTCCGGAATCTGGACTGCCGCCAATCAGGGTGGTGCCGGTTCTTCTTTAGGAATGCTGTTTAATGCGGTGATCACCCAAACTGTTGGGGCTACGGATAAGCTGTATTATTTAACGCCAACGTTCGGTTTCCGTCCGCAGGCCGCGATGTCATGCCGTTGTGCAGAAATCAAGTATGATGCCAATGGAAACGAGATCGGAAGATACGAACCTTTCGCGATTCCGGTTCCTAAAAATGCTTTGGCGAAAGCAAAAGATGTCCTTGCAAAATCAGTGATTGAGGAAAAAGTAGCTCAGAACAAGCTTGAGTTCTTCCCTAATCCTGTGAAAAGTACATTGTACATCAAAGGAAATAACAAAGCAAAAGATTATTACTATCAGATTTACAACCTGTCCGGGCAGCTTGTGAAGTCCGGGAAGTTTGAAATTGACCGTACGGATCTCTCTTCTTTAATATCGGGAGCTTATTTAGTAAGAATCAACAATTCTGAAACAGTAGTGAAAATTATTAAGGAATAATATTTAAATAAAGTAAAATTTGAACCGTCTCATTTTTTGAGGCGGTTTTTTTGTAGAATTAATAATATTTTAATCTCTATTTTTAATTTTATCATTTATAGTTTGTAATTTTATATAGTCTTTTTAAGTTTGGATTATTAATTTTTCAGGCCGATTCATCCGGAAACTGCATCTATCAGTCATTTTAAACATGATTTTAAGCATATTTTAATATTAAATATTGTTAAAAGTGATTGCATTTTCCGCAAAAATTATATTTTTGCATAATTATTGATTTAATCTATTGAATTTGAAAATAATTTAAACGAAATAAATAATTATAAACTTTCACTATTTAAAATTATGTCACAATCGTATAAAGATATTTTCGAAAACAACAGACAATGGGTAGAATCTAAAATTTCAGAAGATCCTGAATTTTTCCATGAGCTTGCCAAAACTCAAAATCCCGATTATCTGTACATAGGATGTTCAGACAGCAGGGTGACAGCGGAAGAAATCATGGGAGCAAGACCCGGAGATGTTTTTGTTCACAGAAATATTGCGAATGTAGTCAACACTTTAGACATGAGTTCCACAGCGGTTATTCAATATGCTGTAGAACATCTTAAAGTAAAACACATTATCGTATGCGGACATTACAACTGCGGCGGCGTAAAAGCAGCGATGACTCCTCAGGACTTAGGATTACTGAATCCGTGGCTGAGAAACATCCGTGATGTTTACAGAATTCACCAGGCTGAATTAGATTCTATTGAAGATCAGGGAAAACGTTATGACAGACTTGTTGAACTTAATGTTCAGGAGCAGTGCATCAACGTGATCAAAATGGCCTGCGTACAGGAAAGATACATTTTAGAGGAGTATCCTACTGTTCACGGCTGGGTTTTTGACCTTAGAACCGGTAAGATCATAGATTTGGATATCGATTTCGAGAAAATCCTGAAAGACATCCAAAAAATATATAACCTTACAAGTTCTGATTGGGTAATGAGCAGAAAAACGACATAGTTTTTCTAAAAATGAATGTAAGATGAAATTCTGGAGTATTATTGTATTGACCTTCTTTCTCAACTTCACAGCACTGCCTGGCATTGCTGCGGTAGCTGGTTGGGATCTGGCAAGGACCAATGTGATCATCAATGAAGAAGAACCGCATTCTCACCCATCCTCTTTTATCGTTTATGAAAAAACGCTTCCGAAAACTCTGGACGTATTTGATTACGTGAAGTTTTCCGAGCCTGATCTTCAGGGCGTTTCTTTTGAGCTGATAGATGATTCCTTTCATCTGTCGCCTTTACTTACCATATTTTCTCCGCCTCCGGAAGCTTAAATTTTAAAGTATAGTTAGATTTTTTTAATAGTATTCATATCAAAAACGGATATCGGATACGCGTGCTTTTTAAATTTAAATTTCCAATCTTTTATAACTGATTATCTGCGTATAGATCAGCCAGTTATAGTATTTTTCAATAAACATTATGAAAAAAACATCATTCATAGGAGGAATCAAGGAGAATTTCCCTTCCGGACTCGTTGTATTCTTAGTAGCGCTTCCATTATGTCTCGGAATCGCTTTAGCATCAGGAGCACCACCCTTGTCTGGGGTAATCTCGGGTATTGTAGGAGGATTAGTCGTAGGATTTCTAAGTAACTCCAATATATCAGTATCAGGTCCGGCAGCCGGTCTTACCGCTATTGTTTTAACAGCAATCACAGATCTTGGCGCATTCGAACTTTTCCTTTGTGCAGGAATCATTGCGGGACTACTTCAGTTAATTCTGGGATTTATCAGAGCCGGTAGTATCTCGAATTATTTTCCGAACAACGTCATCGAGGGAATGCTCGCCGCCATCGGTATCATTATTATTTTAAAACAAATTCCTCATGCTATGGGATTCGATAAGGATTACGAAGGGCATGAATCTATATTTGACAACGGACTTAATTTCGGATATTTTACAGAATTATTCGGAGCTATACATACGGGAGCTATTGTGGTAACACTGGTTTCGGTAGGTATTCTTATCGCCTGGGATAAAATTCCGGCTTTAAAAAGAATGAAAATGCTTCCTGGAGCTCTGGTAGCAGTAGTGGCAGGAATACTTCTTAACGAACTGTTCAAAATGTCCGGAAGTTCATTGGCCATCGGTACACAGCATCTGGTTTCACTACCCGTTCCCAAATCATTGGATGACTTCAAAAATCTTGTTACGATGCCTGATTTTGGAGGATTCACCAATCCTAAGGTATGGATTGTAGGGGCAACCATTGCTATTGTAGCTTCTATTGAAACCCTGCTTTGTATCGAAGCTTCCGACAGACTGGATAAGCAGAGAAGAATTACGGATACCAATCTTGAGCTTAAAGCACAGGGAATTGGTAACCTGATCAGCTCATTTATCGGAGGACTGCCTATGACTTCTGTAGTCGTAAGAAGTTCTGCCAATGCCAATGCTGGAGCCACTTCAAAGCTATCTGCGATGATCCATGGGGTTCTTCTGTTGGTATGCGTATTGACCATTCCGTTTATCCTTAACCTTATACCGCTGGCTACCCTTGCCGCAGTACTGATCCTTGTAGGCTATAAACTGGCAAAACCAGCGACATTCAAACATTTCTGGCATTTAGGTAAATTCCAGTTCATTCCTTTCGTAGCAACGGTAGTAGCTGTAGTAGCCACCGACCTTCTGAAAGGGGTAGGTATCGGTCTTGCTATATCTGTATTCTATATTCTTCAGGGAAATATGAAACGTGCTTATTATCTGAGCAGGGAAAAACTGGATGATGCAGACGGAATTAATATTAAGCTTGCCGAGGAAGTTTCTTTCTTAAATAAGGCAGCGATCAAAAAGACATTGAAAAACATCAAATCTAACTCTACCGTGACCATCGATGCGAGAGGAACTTCATACATTGCCACAGACGTACTGGAAATGATCCAGGATTTCGCCAATATCAGGGCAAAAGAAGAAGACATTAATGTGGAACTCTTAGGCTTCAAAACTTCATACAAAGACTATGAAAGAGATGAAGATTCTCACATCCTGATCACGCACAGAAGAGCTATGTAAGCTCATTACAATAATTTTTTTAATTTTATAAAGAACAAATCAATCATATGAAAGCACATACACACGAAACTCAATCTACCATCACTCCTGAAAAAGCATTAACTTTTTTAAAAGACGGAAACCAAAGATTTGTCAATAACCTAAAAGCAAACAGAGATCTTCTTGAACAAGTCAATGCAACACGTGAAGGTCAATGGCCTTTTGCAGTAGTTTTAAGCTGTATAGACAGCCGTACTTCTGCAGAATTGATCTTCGATCAGGGATTAGGAGATGTTTTCAGTATTAGAATTGCCGGTAATTTTGTAAATCAGGATATTCTAGGTTCAATGGAATTTGGCTGTAACGTTGCAGGCTCCAAGCTTGTTGTTGTTTTAGGACACACGAAATGCGGTGCATTAAAAGGCGGTCTGGACGCAGCACAAATTCAGGGAATGGGAATGGATAACCTTAACCATCTGATCAATCACTTTGATCCGATCATCAATGAAATCATTGAAGAAGGCGAGGAACGTTCATCAAAAAACGGGGCGCTTTTGGAAAGACTGAATCAGCAAAACGTAAAAAGTGCAATCGAAGATATACGTACACAAAGTTCAACCCTTAAAAAGCTTGAAGACGAAGGTAAAATTAAAATAGTCGGAGCCAATTATAATGTTGAAACAGGAGTTGTAACCTGGTTATAGGAGATAAAACCTTCACATTTTATGATACATACATAAAAAATCATGTTATAGTTAGATTGGAAATTGATTTTTAAAGTATACCGAAGAGGCTGGCCAAACAGGTCAGTCTCTTTTTGTGCGAAATTATCTAGGGTCCGGATCATCTTTAAAGATTGAACTTCAGATCTCCAGATCCTTAGAATTTTCCCGCTTATCCGGTTCACTTTCCCGAGATAATAAGTATTAAGGTATAAAATTGATATAGATTAGGTTGGGTAAACAATCATTCACAAAAGAATCCTAAAATCTAAAAGAATAGCCAATATAGGGAAGAATCTTAATAGAGTTGGTTTCATATATCCTAAACCGGTTATCTTCAATTTCTGCATTGACAAATAGTGGAGCAGGATTGCCAATGAGATTGTTTATCCCAAAGCGCAGCACTCCCTGCCTGTTAGAGCGGTAGGTTTTAGAATATGCCGCACCCAAATCAAGGTTATAATTATCTGAAAGTGTATAGTTATTCGGTTCCGGTTCATACCCCTCAAAATTCTCCAACCTGTTTTTACCGGCCAGCCCATCACCAATGTCTATAAGCGTATACTGTGGTACGGTAATAGACTTTCCTGTAGTGTAATTAAAAACACCCGAAACACTCCACCGCCCGCCCAGGTTAGCTGTTGCCATAAAGGTAACCTGATTTCTTAAATCGGTTGGCGCCTTAAAAAGTTTTCCTCCATTGATCTGCGCAGATGAATACATCGTCTTACTAAGCGTATAATTCGCCTGAAGCGTCAGCCAATTTAATTTTTGCTTATATTCTATTTCTAAACCTTCACTATAACCTTTGCCGGAAATAATCCTATCCGGCCATGGCGCAGCCTCATCTACCGGCATATAATTTTCATCCAGCCGGTACATTAAAATATTATTGAAATTCTTCCGGTACAGTTCAATGCTGACACCTCCACCTGAGGAAAATGAATGACGGTATCCCAGCTCGAAAATGAAGGCCTCTTCCGGAGGCAGATCCTTATTGCTGGGTGCCCGGAATTCATTAGGTACGGATATCCCGCTCAGACTGATCTGATGGTAAAACTGGGCCATAAACGAGTAGGCCGCAAAAAACCGGCTGGATGCATTCAGGTCATAAAAAAGTGCGGTACGCGGCTGGAAAGAATGATAGGTTTTGTTTTTTACCAAAAACGATGTATAATGTAGTCCTGCCTTTAATTTCAGCTTATCCGAAAGGCTGATATCATTGTCCGAATAAAACTTCAGGTGTACAGATTTCTGTGTTTCCACATCCGGTACAGATTCAGAATAAAAATTGGATGCCGCAGCACTAAACCTTGTAAAATTTACCCTAAAGCCAATAAAACTCTGCAGGTTGTTGTTCCACTGATAAGTTAAGTCGTTATCGATGCCTACATCGGTGATCCTGTTGAACTGTTCGGTTCCTGTTACTTCTCCATCCTGTACAAGGTTGCTGTAATTGCTGAACAATAAGGTGCTATTCTGGAAAACCCTGCTGTTATACACCTTGTTCCACCGGGCAGAAATAAGCTTATTGCCCCAATTGAGTGCAAAAGCAGGACGGTTTTCATCGGATATCCCCAGGCTAAACCGGTCGCTGCCCATATAAGAGGACAGGTAGACCCGGCTTGTTGAATCAATCCTGTAATTCAGTTTAACATTTACATCATAGAGATAATACTTAAAATCTGACGCTTCTTTATCCAGAAGGCCAATAAGGCCATCAATCCAGCTCCGGCGAGCACTTGCGATAAAAGAAACCTTGTCTTTAACGACTGGCCCCTCAAGCATAACCGAATTGGTTAGAAGACCCAGGTTCGCAGCTCCGTGATATTCCTGCATATTGCCTTCTTTTGTTTTGATATCGATGACGGATGATAAACGCCCTTCATAGCGTGATGGAAAAGAGCCTTTATAAAAATCAATATGCTTAACGATATCTGCATTAAAAATTG
>NZ_JAHXYH010000060.1 GCF_019970065.1 Chryseobacterium sp. OSA05B
CAGGCCAGCCGTAGTTGCCGCCCGCGGTGATCTTGTTCAATTCGTCCCAGGTATTCTGCCCGAACTCGCTGGCGTACATGGTGCCGTCAGCGTCCCAAGCCAGTCCCTGCACGTTGCGGTGGCCGTAGCTGTAGACATACGACCCCGGGAACGGGTTGTCTGCCGGGACGCCGCCAGCCGCTTCCAGCCGCAGGATCTTGCCTCCCAGGCTGCCCAGGTCCTGCGCGCTGTCCGGCCGCCCTGCGTCCCCGACGCTGGCGTACAGCATGCCGTCCGGCCCGAAGGCCAGCCGCCCGCCGTTGTGGTTGGATGCGGCCGGAAGCCCGTCCAGCAGCGTCCGGGGCTCGGACAGGGTGTAGCTTCCCGCGGACCCGGCCAGGGTGAACCGCTGGATCCGGTTGCCTTCAGGGCCCGTGGAATACGCATAGAGCCGGTTCGGGGCCTTGAAGGCCAGGGCGAGCAGTCCGCCCTCGCCGCCGAAATCCACGTCGGGCAGCCGGCCGACCTCGCGTACATCTCCGT
>NZ_JAHXYH010000061.1 GCF_019970065.1 Chryseobacterium sp. OSA05B
GTCTGGTCCAGCGAGGAAAGCATCATGCCGGCGATCAATGCCGAGAAGATGATCCAGATGCGCCGCTGGGTCAGCACCAGCGGTGCGTCGCCCGGCGGCTTGCCGTGGGAAGTGGTGGTGGTCATGGTTTTCCTTGCAGGAGTTTTCAGGCTAAGGGTGTGTGCGGGTCAGCGGTTGGCTCAGCACGTCTTGGGCGGCGGCCATGTAGTCCAGGAATTCTTCGCTCAGCGAGCGCTCGCCGGAACCCTGTACGAAGCGGTCGACGGATTTCATGGCGGCAAGGCGCAGGGTGTGGACCAGCACGACGAGTCCCGGATGATCGGGGTCCACGCCCTCGCGTTCGGCCATCAGGCCCAGGAACTCTGCTTCCTTTTCCGGGCCGATCTGCATCATGCGCTGCAGCAGCTCGGGCTCGCGGTGGACGACGGAGAAGAAGCCGTGGGTGCCGACGATGGCCTGCTCGTCGTGGGTCAGCTGTTCCAGCGCCAGCGCGACCAAGTCGGCAAGGAGCGTGGGAGAC
>NZ_JAHXYH010000062.1 GCF_019970065.1 Chryseobacterium sp. OSA05B
GCCCAGGCCCGCCCATTCGGTGGTGCCGGTGGTCGTCGGCTCGACGAACCGGTTCTGCGTCAGCAGCTGCATGACCAGCCCGCTCATCGCCATCGCCGCCCCGGCCAGCACCAGTGCGATGGTGCGCGGAATGCGGGTGATGGCGAACATCTGCGCGCCGTCCTGGGCGCCGAAGATGTCGTAGACGCCGGTGAACAGGGAGAACGCCAGGAGGATGAGCACACCGATGATGCCCAGGAGCAGCTGCCAGCTGAAGAGCCTGCCCTTGGTGCGGGGTGTGGACAACGTGGTAGTCATGAGGCCGCCGATGAATGTGTGGTGATGGTGCAAAGCGGCGGGACCGTGTTCGGTCCCGCCACTTCTACGCTGTGATGCGCGGTGTGATTACTTCGCCGCTTCCAGGGCGTCAGCGAATTCGTTGAGGAATTCGGTGTAGGTCTGGATGCCTTCGTTGGTGTAGGTGTCCGCCGGCATGATGACGACGTGGCCTTCCTTGGTGGCGGTGACGTTCTTCAGCGC
>NZ_JAHXYH010000063.1 GCF_019970065.1 Chryseobacterium sp. OSA05B
GACGTGGGTAGCCAGTATCGTTCTTGCGGCGACGGTAGGCGATGATGCACCACAGCATCAAGCCCCAGGTCAAAACACCGATGACAACCACGGCAATCCACGAGTTAACCCAGAAGTCCTGGATAGCTGCGGTGTGGTTGGTGGTGTCGCGGTCCACGTTCGGAAGCCAACCGCGTTGAACTTCCGCTGAACATCCCGTCAACAGCAATGCGCTGGTGCCGACCAAGGCTAATACTTTGGCCTTGGCTTTACCGCGACTGCCGGTTCGGTCTTGCGAACTCACAGACGGCCCTTCCTCTTTGTTGGTGCAGAATGTGGTCTTCATAAGTCACCTCGCGAATTACTGCTTGCACGGTGAGGTGGCTTATGAAGCGAAACATAGTTTTACTACTTAACGTAGAGCTTACCCTCTCGGCACCCAGAATACCGAAAAACGCCGCTGTTCAAACGAGAAATTTCTTCAACGTTTGAACAGCGGCGTTAGTTCCCTAGGGCCTAGTGGAAGGAATCTCCACAGG
>NZ_JAHXYH010000064.1 GCF_019970065.1 Chryseobacterium sp. OSA05B
CACCAGCTGGGTGCGGTGGCGCACCATGAAGCAGGATGCGCAGGTGAACTCGTCGGCCTGCTCCGGCACGATGTCGATGCTGGCCTCTTCGGACTGGGCTTCTCCCCCGGGCAGGATGAACAGCTCGGCCAGCTCGGATTCCGATTCATCGATCAAGTTCGCCATTGCCGCGGTTTTCCCGGCTTTGAGCGCGGCAATTTCCCGGACCCGCGCCTTCTCGGCTTCGGCCGGGTGGACGGCGGCAGACTGTGTGGCCATGGTGATTGTCAGCTCTTTCCTGCAGGCGATGAAGTGGACGTCAATCCGCGGAAGGATTTTCATTCCGGCATAGAAGTATAACGTCCGAAGGCCCTGGAAACTGCCCGCGTTCGGCGGGCTATGCCCACGGCGGAAGCCCGAACGCAACTTTCTGCGTGAACTTGTCGACTAATCTTGCGCCACGCCCCGCCCGGTGGTAGGAAAATCGGGCGACAAGTGGCAAAGTTTTACACAGTAAATGAACCGTGTGGAGGGTAGT
>NZ_JAHXYH010000065.1 GCF_019970065.1 Chryseobacterium sp. OSA05B
TTGTCATTGTAGCCCTGAACAAAAACAACAAGCAAATCTTCGAACCCTATAAAATCAATTTTAATACAGGGGAAATGACTCAGCTTTATGAGAATAAGGACGTTAATAACCCTATTGACGGGTATGTCTTTGACAAAAAAGGGAATCTGAGAGGATACACAGTTCTGGAAAACGGATTGACCACAAAAACATATTATAAAGACTTAGAGACGGGGAAGTTTAATCTTATTAAATCAACAGACTGGAAAAACACATTCAGTATTATTGGGTTAAATGATAATTCCAAAAATAAAGATGAAGCGTATGTAGCGACCAATTTAGACAGTGATAAAGACCGGATCGTGTTGTATGATCTTAAAAAGAATGTCATTATAAAAGAAGTGTATTCCAATCCTGTATATGATGTAAGTTCAATAAGTACAGCCCGCAAAAACAGGAATTATGAATTGGATTATATAAGTTATACGGGAGTTAAAAGTGAGACAATTCCGGTAAGTAAGTTTTATAAAGAAGTTC
>NZ_JAHXYH010000066.1 GCF_019970065.1 Chryseobacterium sp. OSA05B
TTGTCATTGTAGCCCTGAATAAGAATAACAAGCAGATCTTCGAACCCTATAAAATCAATTTTAATACAGGGGAAATGACTCAGCTTTATGAGAATAAGGACGTTAATAACCCTATTGACGGGTATGTTTTTGACAAAAAAGGGAATCTGAGAGGATACACAGTTCTGGAAAACGGATTGACCACAAAAACATATTATAAAGACTTAGAGACGGGGAAGTTTAATCTTATTAAATCAACAGACTGGAAAAACACCTTCAGTATTATTGGGTTAAATGATAATTCCAAAAATAAAGATGAAGCGTATGTAGCGACCAATTTAGACAGTGATAAAGACCGGATCGTGCTGTATGATCTGAAAAAGAATGCTATTATAAAAGAAGTGTATTCTAATCCTGTATATGATGTAAGTTCAATAAGTACAGCCCGCAAAAACAGGAATTATGAATTGGATTATATAAGTTATACGGGAGTTAAAAGTGAGACAATTCCGGTAAGTAAGTTTTATAAAGAAGTTC
>NZ_JAHXYH010000067.1 GCF_019970065.1 Chryseobacterium sp. OSA05B
GGCAGCGCAGAAGTTCTTGAAGAAAACAATTTTTACCCGTTCGGCTTAAAACACGAAGGCTATAATGCACTCACCGGGAACCCTGCCTACAATTACGAGTACAACGGAAAAGAGCTGCAAAAAGAAACTGGCTGGAATGATTACGGAGCCAGAATGTATATGTCAGATATTGGCCGATGGGGCGTAATAGATCCGCTTGCTGAGCAGTACAGAAGATTTACGCCTTATAATTATGCTGCTAATAATCCGATCATGTTCATTGATCCTGATGGAAGAAAAATTCAGGCACCCGGTAGAAATGGAGAAAGTCTGATGACGCAGTATCAGCCTACTACTGGAATGATAAGTTATCTAGGTGCGGGAGACCGTGCTAGTGTCGCGGCTTTTCTTGGATTAGGTGACGGAATGGGCCTATTTTATTTTAGAACCGATGGGGGTGGCAGTCCAAAAACCTTTGGTGAGACACAAGAGTATAGAAATGCAATGGCAGCCTTAGGTAACAATCCCTCTCCAAA
>NZ_JAHXYH010000068.1 GCF_019970065.1 Chryseobacterium sp. OSA05B
TCGCGCTTGCTGGACAGCGTGGAGAGGATCTCCTCCGCGAAGTAGAAGGAGTTGTTCGCGCCCTGGTCGAAGGTCAGCCGCGGCAGGTCTTCGAGATCGGCAAGGGTTGCCCGCCGGCGGGATGCCAGCGGGTTGCTGCGCGAGATGAAGATGTGCGGATCGGCGAGGAACAGCGGGTGGAACACCAGCCGGGATTCGCGCAGCAGCTTGTCGATCACCTTCGCGTTGAAGTCGTTGCGGTAGAGGATCCCGATCTCGCTGCGCAGCGTGCGCACGTCCTCGATGATCTCCTCGGTGCGGGTCTCGCGCAGCGAGAACTCGTACTCTTCGGCCCCGCTGGCCTGGACCATGCGCACGAACGCATCCACGGAAAACGAGTAGTGCTGGGTCGAGATCCCCAGCAGGCGCCGCGAGGGCGGCCGGCCCAGATAGCGGTGCTCGAGCAGTTCCACCTGTTCGAGGACCTGCCTGGCGTAGCCGAGGAACTCCGCCCCCTCGACGGTGAGCGTTACGC
>NZ_JAHXYH010000069.1 GCF_019970065.1 Chryseobacterium sp. OSA05B
GACCTTCACCGTTCGCAAGGTTTCCTTCGGCACCGGCATCGAGCGTACCTTCCCGCTTCACTCCCCAATCATCGACAAGATTGAGGTTGTGTCCAAGGGTGACGTACGTCGTGCCAAGCTGTACTACATGCGCGATCGTCACGGCAAGGCTGCTCGCATCCGCGAGAAGCGCGACTTCGGCGGCAAGAAGTAATCTGCGTTCTTCCATGAACCAGATTGCTCGCCCTGAAGCGGCAATCACGAAGCGCCGGGCCTTTTACTGGGTCTGGCGCTTCGCTGTTCTCGCCGTCATTTGCGCATTGGTCGCCGTGATTATCATCCGCGCATTTTTCGTCGACGTATTCAGCATCCGCTCTGATTCGATGCAGTCCACGCTGAATCCCGGCCAAGCCATCTCCGTGGACCGCCGCGCCTACGACGACGCCGAGCCCCAGCGTGGGGACGTCATCGTATTCGACGGCCGCGGTTCCTTCCTGCCGTATGCCCGTTCCTCCGTGGTCGACGACGTCATGGG
>NZ_JAHXYH010000006.1 GCF_019970065.1 Chryseobacterium sp. OSA05B
TTATTTAACATAAAATTCATGAAGAACCCAGATTTAATCATAAACGACTGGTATGCAGAGTGAAAAATTTTAAACTAATGTTTAATTTTTTCGCTTTCCTTTTCTGTGGTAGTGATTCTACCTTTTAGTATGTTCATAGATAACGCTCAAAAACTCGGCATAAGACTTTTCCAGACCTATGATATCACCGGATTTTAGATTTAAACCGCCGCTTCCTGATGTATCAGATTTTACTTTTAACGAAGAAACCTGGAAATATAAGTTTTCATCGGCTGTCTTTGGCTGAACCTTAATTGTAGAGCCCAGAAGTTTTTTGGTTGAAATGGTATAGATTTCCCCGGGAATGATATTCAGAGTCAGGTAAGATCTTGGTGTCAATATATAGTCCTTCTTATTGATATTAATCTTCTGATCTTTATCTGATGAAGCAAAAACATACAACATCCCCTTCTGTACCGTCAAATTTTCTTTAGGAGTATAGTATAAAGCAATTTTATAGTTTGCCGGATTGAGGGACTGCGGAGTTCCATCTATGTTTTCAAAAGGCTTAAATGAAAATGTATTGGCTCCAATTTCTTTTGCCTTCTTATATATTAATGAAAAAATAGCAGCGTCATCATTTGAGAATCCCTGAACTTCAATTTCTCCCAGATATTCTGCACCTACTGTAGCTTCTGTTTTTTGATACAGGAACTTGTCTGTGTGGTCATTTGTTTTTTCAACTTTTGAAAGGTATACATTCTGGGCGGTACACAAATGGGCACAGAATAAGGAAAAGGCAACGGTGAGATTCTTTATCATAATTATTGTTGTGTTAGTATTCTGACAGATTCCTCAAGACTGTTTTCCCAATGTTTTGGTTCAATTCTGTAAATTTCTTCTATTTTATCTAAAGACATGGTGCTTCTGGCCGGCCTTTTTGCAGGCGTAGGATACTGTTCTGTAGTAAGAGGATTTAACTGTATTGAAGCGTTTGAAAATGCTGCGATCTTTTTTGCAAATTCAAACCATGTTGTTTCAGGATAATTTGAAAAATGAAAAATACCAAAGGTCTTGTTTGAAGTCTGAATGATATCCATGATCGCTTCTGCAAGATCATTAGCATTGGTAGGCTGACCGAACTGATCGGCAACAATTCCAAGCTCTTCTTTCTGAGAAAAGAGGTTCAGCATTGTTTTAACAAAATTCTTATTGAATTCTGAGTAGAGCCAGGAGGTTCTTAAAACAATGGTTTTCGGATTGATCTCCAAAGCCAGTTCCTCTCCTTTTCTTTTCGATTCCCCATATACTCCCGTCGGGCTGGTGAAATCATCTTCTGAATATGGAAGATTTGTATCTCCATCAAAAACGTAGTCGGTGGAAATGTGGATCAGGATACTTTTGTGATCTGTACAAGCCTGAGCCAAATATCCCACTCCATCAGCATTGACCGCAAAAGCCTTATCACTTTCTTTCTCGGCAAGATCAACTGCTGTATATGCAGAGGCATTGATACAGTAGTCCGGTTTGTTGTCATAAAAAAAACCACTGACTTGATCTTCGTCTGTAATATCCAAGGTCTGTGAATCTGTAAATATGAACTCATATGAATTTTCATAATCAGGTGCAATTTTTCTGATACAGTTCCCCAACTGTCCATTGCTTCCTAATACGGCTATTTTTTTCATCTGCAATTTTATTATTTTACTTATCAAATGTAGTGTTAAAAGAAAATATTCACTTTTATAATAAGGGTTTATTTTTCTTTATTAAGAATTTTTTGCGTTTTGAGATCTTAAAAATTTCACTCTAGGCTGAAAATCTTTCTGTTCAAGGTCTACATAGAACTTATGGAACGTTTCTTTTATATCTTCCGGATGGATTTCTGATTTTCTTGTTTTGATATTGAAATAGATTACTGTAACCCATAGCACGGCATGAACTGTTTTTTCATCCAGGCTTTTCATTAAAATTTCCACCTTAGCTGTTCTGTCTTGTATTTCTATGGTCTTGCTGCTGATCACAACCTGTGTATTGTATCTCACTTCTTTCAGATAAGCGATCTCATTCTGAATGGCTATCCATGTACATCCTGTTTTTTTGGTGTATTCTTCATAGGTAAATCCATAAAATGTTTCTACGTGATCTTCTCTGGCATTGAACATATAATCCAGATATTTTACGTTATTTAAATGTCCTATCGGATCACAATCGCTGAACCTAACTTTTACGGTTGTTGATACTTCTTTTTCCATAGCGCAAAAATAAAAAAACCACCTCTAAAAGAGGCGGTTAATTTATAAAACTTTGTTAATTTATTAGTTGATCCCTAATTCTTTCTTAACAGCTGCTGTAGCATCAGCTCCTGATCTGTAAACAAATGCCGGAGAGTTTGCATCCATGATGAATTCGTATCCGTTAGCTTTAGCTACTTTCTCGATCGCATCATTCAATTTTTTCTCAATTGGTCCAAAAACTACATCCTTCTTAGCTTCTAAATCTTTAGCCGCTTTTTCCTGCATTTGTCCAATTTCTTCCTGAAGCTTCTGTAATTCTCCTTCTCTAGCTTTGTTCTCGTCAGCTGTTTTCTTAGGAGCTTCTTCTGTATAAAGCTTCAATTTAGCTTGACCTGCATCTGCTTTTTTCTTGATCTCAGATTGTTTTGTATCCAAGAAAGTTTTTATATCAGCGTCTGCTTTCTTCTTTTCCGGCATTGCATTAAGAACCCCCATTACATCAACAGTAGCAAATTTCTGAGCTTTTGCCATACTTACCGACACAACCATTATTATCGCGGCAAATAATACACTTAATTTTTTCATAATTGGTAAAATAAATAATTTAATTTGTTTTTAGATTGTAAATTTAAGCAAAAGTTAATTGATTTACTTTTTGCTTTTAGATTTTTCTTTCTTATCAGATGTAGTTCCCTTTAATAAGATGGTCAATACTTTTTCTGTATAATCATATCTTGGCAAAAGGAAAAGCACATTGTTATCGGTTTTATCAAGAACCGTGCCCAATCCATTTTTCTCAGCCATCGTTTTGATAGCATTCCAGATCTGATCCTGGAACGGCACTACAAGATTTGTTCTAAGTTTTGTAATTTCTCCGTTGACTCCAAAACGCAAGCTTGTTGTCGTTTTGATATTCTTTTCAAGATCCATTACTTCTTTTTCTCTAAGCTTCAGCTGGTCTCCTATCAACAATACTTTCTCACTTTCAAATGCCGCTTTTTTTCTTTCGTACTCAGACTGCAGATTTTGAAGTTCTGACTGCCAGGTATCGATTTGGGAATTTAATCTTGCTTCAGCTTCTTTGTATTGAGGCAGCTTATCTAAAATATAGCCTGTGTCTACCACCCCTACTTTCTGAGCGTTTGAAAACCCAAAAAGAAGGAACAATACAAATGTGAAAATGATTTTAAAGTTCTTCATATCTATGAATTATAATGATTGGTTCATCAGGAAGTGAGTTTTCCATCCGGATGGTTCTGTGCCTGAAACGGTCTTATCGAATCCATAAGCAAAGTCAAATCCGATCAAACCAAAAGCACCCATGTATACTCTTACTCCAACCCCTACTGATCTTTTCAATTGGAATGGATTGTATCCGCTCCAGCTATTCCACACGTTACCTCCTTCAGCGAAAGTAAGTGCATAGATCTTAGCGGTCTGGTTCATAGAGATCGGGTATCTTAATTCTAACGTAAATCTGTTATAAATTGTTCCTCCTCCTCTTTGTGTAATATCATCTGCTTCACCTCCATAAGTGGAAGCATTTTCATAACCTCTTAAAGGGATCAATTCACGACCGTCATATCTACCTCCGAATAAACCGGTACCTCCTACGTAGAATCTTTCGAATGGCGGAGCCCCAAGTTTTTTGTTATATCCGTCCATGAATCCCATTTCAGCAGAAGATCTTAATACCAGTTTTCCAGCGATCTCGTTATAGATATCGGCTTTGAACTTGATTTTATAGAATTCCATCCACTTGTATTTATCCACCGGTGACATTGTAGAGTAATCTTTATTGCTGAACAATGAGTAAGGTGCAGTCATTTTCGCGGAAAGCTCAATATTTGAACCCATTGTCGGGAAAATAGGGTCAAGACCTGCAGAGTTTCTGCTTAAACCTAAGTTAAGACTTAAGTTATTGGCATCACCATAATATTCGGTGGTATCTCCAAACTGGAAAGGATAGTTGCTGAATTTATAATTCTGAAACTGAATCCCTGTGTACAGTGAGAAATAATCATCTGGCCAGTTTAATAGTCTGTTCAGACCTACTGATGCCGAGAAAATATTAAGTTTCTGGTCATTTCCACTGCTATCGTTATATTTTACTCTGGAAGTATTTAAACTTACAGAAAGAGCCGTTGGTTTTGTTCCAAACAACCATGGCTCAGTAAATGAAATTCCATAGTTTTGGAAATACTGTCCAGCCTGTGCCTGAATAGACAAGGTCTGCCCGTCTCCCTGAGGTACTGGTCTGAAGTCTTTAAACTTAAGGAAGTTTTTCAGAGAGAAGTTGTTGAACGTAAGTCCTAAAGTACCGATAAAGCTGTTACCACCGTAACCTGCCTGTAACTGAACCTGAGAAGAACCTTTTTCAACTAATTTCCAGTTGATATCTACTGTATTATCCGTCTGATTAGGCTGGATATCCTGACCTACCTGCTGTGGATCAAAGAATGACATTCCTGCCAGATCAAAGTATGTTCTCTTGATCTCTGTCTTTTTGAAAAGCTCTCCCGGTTTTGTTCTCAGGGCTCTAAGTACCACATGGTCATGGGTAGTAGTATTCCCCTGCCACGTTACTTTGTTCCAGGTTGCCTGTTCTCCTTCAGTAATTCTGATCTCAAGGTTTACCGCGTCTCCTGATACCGATTTTTCTACCGGTGTAACGCTGGAGAAAAGGTAACCGTTATTCATGTACACAGACTTGATATCTGAGTCATCTTCCTTACCCCCGTCTTCTCCTACTTTTTTATTGAAACCTACGGCATCGTAGATATCTCCTTTTTTATATCCTAATAATCTCTGTAAATGCTCTGTAGCGTACACTGTATTTCCGGTGAATGTAATATCTCCGATGTAATACTTCTTACCTTCTTTAAGCTTTACGTTGATCTCGTAGTTATTTCTTTTATTTCTCCATACAGAATCTGAAACAATGGTAGCATCTCTGTATCCTAAAGAGTTATAATAGCTTACCAGACTCTGCTTGTCTTCCTGATATTTTTCTTCAATGAATTTAGAAGATTTCAGAATTCCGCCGATACCAAATCTTCTCTGTTTGGTTTCTTTGAATGCTTTTTTTCTAAGCTTGGCATCTGTAACGCTCTCGTTGCCTTCAAATTCGATATGGTCAATTTTTATTCTTTTCCCTTTCTCTACATTGATGGTCCAGTCTACCATAGACGGATCATTTGCGTTTACTTTATCCTGAATCGTAATTTTAGCGTCGGCAAAACCTTTTTTCACGTAATCCTTAGGGACTTTTGTCTTAAGGCCGGAGATCAGGTTTTGGGTGATCTTTGTTCCTGGCTTCAGATTATTGTCTTTTATCAGTTTTTCGTTTTTAGATTTACCAATCCCTTTCCCTGCGAATTTTACTTCACCAAGTTCTTTAAGGTCTTCCAGATAGAATCTTAACACTACGGTTTGCCCTTCAATACTCTGAACATACACTTCAACTTCTGAAAAAGACTGGGTATCCCAAAGCTTTTTAACAGCATTGCTGATTTTCTGTCCCGGAATATCTACAACTTCGCCTTTTGTTAAGCCTGTAAATCTTAAGATCTGAGCCGGCGTATATTTTTTTACCCCATCTACAACAATGTCTTTAAGCGTGTAAGTGCCTGTGCCATTTTCTGCATGTACAGCATTATTTACTTTAGTGCTGTCCTGAGGAGTCACTTGTCCATAAAAATGCGCAGAAGCAGCAAACATTATGATGGGTAATAGTCTAAACTTCATTTTATCGAGTCTTTCTTTTCTTTAAATTTATTGGGCTTTTATCTGATCGCCGGTTAATCCGTATCTTCTTTCCTTGTTTTGATAATCAACAATACACTGGAAGAAAATATCTTTTGTGAAATCGGGCCATAGGACATTTAAAAACTGTAGTTCCGCATAAGCAATCTGCCAGAGGAGGAAATTACTTACTCTTATTTCTCCGCTGGTTCTTATCAGCAGGTCTACAGGAGGAAAGTCTTTTGTATAAAGGTAGCTTTCGAATAATTTTTCATCAATATTCTCCACATCAACTTGTCCTTCTTTCACGTCAGAACTGATTTTTTTTACGGCATCTAGTATTTCGTTCTGTGAGCCGTAGCTTATTGCCAGCACTAAGTTCCCTTTTGTGTTTTCTTTTGTAAGCTCTACTACACGTTCCAGCTGTTCTCTCACCAGGAGAGGGAGCTTTTCGAGATTCCCTATAACATGCATTCTGAGGCCTTTGCTAAAGATTTCTTCAGCTTCCAGCAATAAGGTTTCCACCAACAGATTCATCAGTGTACTTACTTCATCTGCCGGACGGCTCCAGTTTTCAGAAGAAAATGTATACAGTGTTAAATAAGGTATATCAATCTCATTACAGGCATTAATGGCATTTCTTACTGCATTAATGGCATTCTTGTGACCGAAGGTTCTCTCTTCGCCACGAGTTTTTGCCCATCTTCCATTGCCATCCATAATGATGGCGACGTGTTTCGGTAAATTCTCAGAATTTATTTTATCTTTAATCAACGACATATTAATTAATCACAATAGCATGGAGGTCTTCCGAATGAATAGGTAAGTCCTAAACTAAAAGTATTCATCCAGTCCTTAGACCTGTCATCCCCTATATTTCTTTTGTTAAGAAGTTCTTTTTCTCTTTCTTTAGAAACTGCATAATAGTTTCCGGACTGCAGCAGTGAAGCACCGGTAGCAGGATCCAGAATATCCGCATTAAAGCTGGATGTTACATCTTTTGACATTAATCTGCTATGATCAAGCTGATCTGTCATTGTATATCTGAACGTAGCTTCTGCAAATATAGCCCAATTATGGTTGAACTTATATTTTAAACCTACCCCAAAAGGGATATGCATTGTTACTTTTTTTCCTAATGTATATACCGGAGTACTTTTAAAATCCAGTTCATTAAGAGGAGCCTGTGCCACTCCGTCTGCATCTCTTCTGAAGTCATTCACAAGATCAGCCTTTGGAGCATCAAACATCAAAGCACCGATACCTCCGAAGATGTATGGACTTACCATGCTTACCTGCTCATTATTAACAGGGAAAAGATTGTATTCGAACATTAAACTCGCTTCGTATACATTATTTTTTCCATAAGAGTTTCTATTTACTCTGTATTCTTCTTTCGCAGCTTTATCGCTGAACTGAACCTGATTGTAACCCAAGTCCAATCTCACGGTCTGGTGCGGGTTAAAATTAAATCTATATAATAAACCTCCATAAAACGGGAATCCCCATTCTGACATCCTGTCTAAATCCAACGGCTTTTGTAAAATATAATTGGTCCTTCCGATGTCCCCTACTAGGTTACTCATCCCTAGACGAACTCCCAATTCGTTTCTTTGTGCTTTAACACTTACCATTCCAAGGAAGGCAAGAAAGCTAAACAATAATTTTTTATTCATAAAAGAATATGGATTTATGGTTATTTTAAAATTTAATTTTTGCAAATATAAAACATTTTTATATTAATGATATTCTTAATGTATAGTTAAAAATAAACAAAAAAACATAATTTGTTATAAAGTAAACGGCAAAGTGCCAAAAATATTCTTTTTTCCTTAGATTCCAAATACTGAAAGTATAAGAAAACCCCCATTTGCTGAGGGTTTAAAACGCTATTTTTTATTAAATATTGCCTGTACCTTATTTCGTATTTTAATCAGTAACGGTTCTTTATAATTTTTGTCTTCATCAAAATAGCCGTATCCATATCCGTAACCATATCCGTAGCCATATCCATATCCCTGCTTCGTATTATAATCATTATATATCAATCCCAGATGATCAATCTCTCCCTGGTGGTATTTCTCCGTGATCATTTTCAGCATATATTTTTCTGTATATTCATGACGCACTACATAAATATTGGCATCAGAATACTTCATCAGTTCATAAGAGTCTGCTACCAGACCTACCGGCGGGGAATCTATGATGATGAAATCGTATTTTTCTTTCAGCTCTTCAATAAATTTGATGTTTCTTTCACTCATCAAAAGTTCTGAAGGATTGGGAGGAATCGGCCCTGAAGTAGCAACATCCAGGTTCGGGATTTTGGTCTTGTTGATGATCTGCTCAATATCTACTTCTCCTGTAAGATAATTCGAGATACCATATTTATTATCAATTTTAAAATCACCGAAGATCTTTGGTTTTCTAAGATCCATCCCCAGAAGGATTGTTTTTTTATCACTCAGTCCAATTACGGAAGCCAAGTTGATGGAAATATAGGTTTTCCCTTCCCCACCAATTGAAGAGGTTATCAGAATCGTTTTTCCTTTTCCTTCTTCTTTGTTGTCCATCAGGAATCTTATGCTGGCACGTATTCCTCTGAAGGCTTCTGATACTGAAGATTTAGGCTGTTCAAGAACAGTAAGCATATTCTCGTTGCTGTTGTTTCCAATCACCCCCAGAAGCGGGATCTTCGTTGCACTAAGCAATTCTTTGATATTTCTTACCTTATTATCCAGAACTTCTCCGATAAGGATGAATAGTAGCGGCAACAGCAACAACCCGGAAATAATTCCAAACTTGATTGCTTTCACATTCGGCCCTATCGCGCCCTGACCCAGATTCTTCGCAGGGTCAATCACCGTAATGTCAGACTGATTGGTCGCTACTTTCATCTGCGCTTCATTCTGTCTGGATAAAAGACTATTGTAGGTAGCTTCTATCATATTGTATCCTCTCTCTGCATCCAGGTATTTTCTTTCTTTTTCCGGATATGAGTTCAAATCGGAATTGGCATCTGCTACCTGTCGGTCTATCTTATTGATCTCATCATAATATCTCGTATAATAATTTCTCAAAGTACCCGATGAGCCTGATCTTGCTTCATCTATCAGCCTGTTTATTTCTTTCATCGGCTCTGAATTGGGCTTATAAATGGTAGCCATCTCTCTTTTCTTTGTGTACAGCGCCTTAAGTTCCGTAACTGTCGCTGAAAAGAAGCCGTCTTCAAAACCGGCAGCATTGGTGCTGATCATCTTATCGAAGTCCTGCGTCTGCAACGTAGTTTTAATATTATTCAGAGAACTGATCTTACTGATGATATCAGCTTTTTTTCCTTCAAGCTCTTTTATTTTATCCAAAGACTTCTCGTCTCTGTCTTTAATATTGTAGAGTTTTTCTGAAGTTTTTAAATAGTTCAGGACCGCCGCACTGGAATCCAGTTTTTTGCGGATATTATCGATGTTGGCCTGCAGGTAAACATCTGTATTCTTATTGACAATATTTTTGTCAGCCAGTCTTTTCTTCTGAAGCTCTGCAACTGATTTATTTAAGAAATTAACGGTACTGTTAAGATTAAATCCTTTTTTATTAATAATCATGATCGTCCCGATCTCTTTGTCAAATTCTACGGATATGGTAGAAACAATATCATTAACACTCTGGTTCACAGAATTAAGTGTTACAATAATATTATCCACTTTTATTTTAGGGGTCTCTGTATTTTTAACCAGTCTGAATCTCAGATTCGGGGAATTGTACCATTCATTGACTCTGATGATCTTATTGGCAGGTTTGGCATATTCGTTAACTGACTGAAAACCTTCTGATTCATAACTGTATAGATTGGTAGACTGACCTTCTTCAGGAAGAACTACTTCATACATGTCTTTCCCTTTGGGAATAAGAGTCACTGGATAATTGATCTGCTGCAGATGTTTTTTATCGATCTGCATAAAGATCGGTGAATCTGTCTTATCAATATAGGTGGATTTGATCACTCCTTTCGTAGAGTAGTTCACAAAAAGATCCAGCTCTTTCACCAAAAACTCGTTATGAGATCTGGATAAAAGCATTTTTTTCAGATAAACTCCGTCCTGATTTCCGTTTTGTCCCCAGATAAAGTTGATAGACTGCGTGGGGGTAAAATAGCTGGAAGTATTGTTGGATACGCTCAAAGAAAGATTTGAAGCATAAATGTTCTGCGCATAGTATTTACTGTATACCCACGAAACGACATATCCGATACACAGCATAAACACAAACCAATACCAGTTTTTGAGTATTCTTCTCAGGAAATGTTCTATATCAAATAATGCAAACGATCCGTACTTTTCCTTCTGGGGTTCGCTTTTCCCTACTTTGTTGTCTCTTTCTGGAATCATGGTTAAAGATTTTTAAGAAGCAGGTAAATAGATAGTGCTGTAGTAATCACCGATACTCCGGTGGTTAAAGTCTGTACCGGATCTTTTCCAAATCCGTTCAAGCTTTTCCCTCTGGTATTCAGATAGATTTCATCCCCATTCTGCACGTAGTAGAAAGGCGAATTCATTATATCTTCACGGGTAAGGTCAATTCTTGCCTTTTTGATTCCTTCCGGAAGTTTTCTGTGGATAACGATATTTCTACGGTCAATGGTTCTGTTCAAACCTCCGTTAATAGCTAATGCTTCTGTAATCGTCAGCGTATTTTTATGAACTACTTTTTCACCTGAAAGACCTGTGGTTTCCACATCTCCCAAAATATAATAAGTGATTCCGTTCGTATTCAGTCTTACTTCCGCTTTTCCTTCCTGAAAGTTTTCATTTACTTTTTCCTGAAGCTCCTGGGTAATATCTTCCACTGTTCTTCCTTCCGCTTTCACGTATCCTACTCCGAAAACATTGATGTCTCCTTTGGAATCTACCTTCAGACCATTAAAATAGAAGTTCATATTTCCACCGGTAGCAGAGCCGCCAACACCTGATCCTAATGCAGTGGGATTAGCACCACCCCCTATTCCTCCGGATGTATTCAAAGATGAATAAAACTGAGCAGCATCTCCCTTGGGAGTAGTCACAATGTTGAGATTAAGGATGTCGTTTTTTGTAATTCGGTAAACGGGAATATTGTAGGGAATAAGTCCTTCTTCATTGATGACCAGGCTTTCGCTCGGCTGCATATACCTTACATCTTTTTTGGTGATGCAGGATGTCATAAAAAAGGGTAATAGTAAAAATAAATACTTTAAGTTCTTCATCATATTTGAATGTTTTGCAAAAGTAAAAATTAAATTGTTATTTTCTTATTATTTCGTAAATGATAAATCAAATCTGGTAGATAAGCTCCAAAAAAACCTAATAAAACGATTATTAGAAGTAAAAGATTTATATTAAGGTGTCTTAAATAATAAGCCACGGTAACGATCATAAGATAATACACAATGATATAAAATGTGGAACGTCTGTGGGTAAGATCCAGTTTCAGTAATTTATGGTGGATATGGTTTTTGTCAGCGTCAAAAGGCGATTTTTTATTGCACAGTCTTACAATTATCACATTTAAAGTATCCACGATTGGCAGAATAAGAATAGCTACCGCTACTGCAGGTGCCGACTGAAGGTGATACCTCGGAACATTGGGAAGTTCTTTATCAATGAAAATATCGATGAAACAGATGGATGTAAAAGCCAGCAGGAAACCCAGAAGCATTGATCCGGTATCTCCCATGAAGATTTTATTGGTCCTGTAATTCGATAAATTATAATAGAGAAATGCGAGGACGGTGCCTATAATGATCGCGGATAAAACCACCAACGGGTAATTATATTCCCCGAGTCGGTAATAACTTATTCCGAACATGGCGCTGCAGATCACGGAATATCCTCCGGCGAGTCCGTCTATCCCGTCGATCAGGTTGAAAGCATTGATCAAAACTATAAAAGTAACAATGCTGAACAGCACACTCACGATATAATTCATCTCATATATCCCGAAAATTCCGAATAAACTTCTGATCCTTATATCTGATCCTATGACAACCAGTGATGAAACAACGATCTGTGCCACAAGTTTCTTATAGGCCCGCATCACGACAATATCATCCATCACCCCGACATATAACAGGATAATTAATGAGGCGAATAAAAATTTGTAGAGATCAAAGAGTTCATAGGCAAAGATTGATGCACTGATTCCGATCGAGTAAAAGATGGCAATCCCGCCAAGGTTGGGGATCTTTCTGAGGTGGGAACTCCTTACTCCAGGTTCATCCATAAGATTCTTTCTTCTGGATATTTTAATGATGGTGGGTATGGAGAAAAAGGTAATTAAAAAAGCAAACAGAAAACCTAATCCTATTTTCACATAAAAAATAGAAATTCCTGATTCGCTTAAGAACAATTCAAAATTCTTCATTTTTTTTTATCAAGCACATCATCAACGTCTTTGATAAAACTCATCAGGATTCCTCATAAAAGGCTTTCTGTCAAAGTTTTAGTGATGACTGAAATAATTGTACTTATCATTTGTGTTATAACATTTTTCTTATCAGCTTCTTTTGTCCGGCAAAAAATAACAGATAAAAAATCTTTTTTTTCACTGGCAAAGATAAAAGATAATTCTTACCAAAACGACTATAGTTCAATATATCTTGAATATTTATTTTCCTTTCACGCTTAAAAACAGCCAGTTCATCGGCCATTTTATTAAAAGTCTCCTCATTTTTCACAAAAGCCACATAAGCCAGAAATGAATATACCCCTTCAAATATCTGAAAATTTTTCAGTTCCTTCCTTTTATGGGAATATCCAGATTTTTCGAATGCAGATTCTACATCTTTTACGGCTTTCAGGATATCCAGCCCTTTTTCTGTGTGGGTTTTTGTAATGGAATCCGTGCGCTCCAGATACTGATAATGAAAATTCTGGGTCTGAGCCACCACTTCACACTCAAGAAGCAGTTGTGGAATCAGCTGAATATCTTCAAAATGAACTCCCCTTTTAAATCTTTTATGATCGAAAAGCTCTTTTTTAAACAGTTTATTGCAGGCAAAATAACTCAGATCTGAAAAAACGGAAAAATGATCTTTCAGTACTATCTTTTCAGTCATATTGGGAATCTGCGTCAGTTTCTGGGTTACTTTTCCATTCTGATCCACTTTCTGGATATTACAGATCACCATTTTGGATTCATGTTTTTCTGCAAGCTGTACCATTTCTTCAAACATGGTCTCAGTCACATAATCGTCACTGTCTACAAAACCAATATATTCTCCCGAAGCTCTGTCCAGACCAAAATTCCGGGCATCGCTTAAGCCTCCGTTTTCTTTATTGAAAGCCTTTATTTTATCCGGAAAATTCCGGGCGTATTCTTCAATGATCAGTCCGGAACCGTCTTTACTCCCGTCATCAACGACGAGAATCTCAATATCCTGAAGACTTTGGTGAACCAGAGAATTCAGGCATTTGGCCAGATAATTTTCGACATTATATACGGGAACTATAATTGAAACCTTCATCTTTTACCTGTTAAATTAACAATTCCTTTTGCTAAAAATTCACTGAACTTTTGATATCCCAGCTTATTCAAATGCAGAGGATCTCCGAACAGGTTCCGGTCTTTCTCATAATCTTTGGTCACCTCGTCGAAATTTAACACGACGACTTTCTGATCCAGACCATTCTGTTTTAGATCTTCAAGGAGAGCATTTCTGTAATCCTGTATTTTAAATGCTGCACCTCCGTTTAAAACCAGCTCAGCACCTTTGTTGCCAAATCCGCTAATGATATTTTTATTTTTAAAATCTTCTTCTACTCCAAACTCCGGCATAGAAACGACAACCGGTTTAATGTTATAATGCAGCAGTGTTTTAATGATCATCATCATGTGATGGGTGTAAAAATCCGGTCCTACATGGGTCGCTGCATCATTTACCCCGGCAATAACGATACAGTAGTCAGGTTTTTTTTCAATCACTTTTTTGGAAGAAAATTCTTCACCATCCTCTTTAAAAAGGTTTTCATAGATCCTTTTGGTCTTCGCACCCGGATTTCCGGATGAATAGATCTCTGCATGAACGCCCTGATCAGACAACTTCCTGCTTAAAAGGGAATCCAGGTTCTGCCGCACCACCCAGCTGTCACCAATAATACCGATCTGTAAACCTTGTTCGGGTTTTGTGACGGACGAAAAATAATTTTCTTCACCGGCATAAGCGTATTTATTCCAGAAATAAACGAAGCAGAAGGCTCCGGCTAACAGAACAATACTTAAAACAATCTTTTTTTTCATCTTGTGTATACTTAAAAGGTCAGCCTGGGATTAAGCGTTCCTCTTTTTGCTTCTTCAAAATCTTTTTTGGAACATGGAATGCAGTTTTCGATATTGTCATCATCTCCGAAGTACCATAAATTACTGAAAGTATCCCGTTTGAAGGCATACTGATCATCATCTATCAAAACATAGAACAGCTCATAATGTCTTTCTCTGGGATGAGACCGCTGGATATTGATTCCTTCGATCAGATACCAGATCATTTGAGCCAGTAACTGGTGATTCAGTTGGTTTTCCGAATAAATATTATAATTAAAAATCCCGACAGACTTTAAATTTTCACTCAGTCCTATTTCTTTCATGTAGGCACAAATCTCCCTTCTGTTCAATCCGTTGACCTGAGGATTCATAGAAAACGGTTCACTGAAACTTTCAACCGCATCACAGTTCAGTGTCACTAGGTCAGTTTTCCTGAAGAAAGGTTCTGTTTTTTCAGTAGAATTCATCATTTCAGCAAGGCGGACGATGTCAAATTGCACTTCCTTAATCAGTCTGATGGAATCTGCTTCATTCAAATGCTTCTGATAGCCTAAGTGATGGTAATTTTTAATCGAGAAATTCTTGGAACCTAATATTTTCCCTAAAAAAGTATGTTCATTAATCTGCTCACCCTGCTGCAGGGAAATAATATTGCTGATCTGGGTATAGTTGATATTTTTCTTATGAAAATTCAATGTGGAAAACAATGAAAAAGCAAAGTCATTGGATCCCCCGATGATCACCGGAAGAGCTCTTTTGTAATGACATGCCGACAAAACCTCCTGCAGAATATAATGGGAATCCTGAACAGATTTTCCGGAAACGAGATCTCCAAGATCTACGACAGGAATTTCAAAATCCAGCTGTGAAAGTTTATAAAACTCCTTCCTTACCGCTGTAAAATCCTGAACTTCCGCATCGCCGCCCGCACCTCTATAATCCGAAACAAAGAGAAGAACAATGCTGTCTTCTTTGATATCTTTCGTGATCCTGCTGCCTATCTGCCAGCTTTCCGTTTTGAAATTTCTTGGTGAAATGATAAAATCTTCAAAATCCATATTTTTAATTTGAAAACTTGAGAAAATGTTAGTTTATTAATTGCTTTACCGAACAAACATACAAAAAAACCACAGCAAGTACATATGCTGTGGCGCTTTTTGTTGATAAAAAAAGCCGTCAACACATATTGTTAACGGCTTTGTATACTTATTTTAATATTACTTCTTTTTGGCGGCTGGCTTTTTGGCAACAGTTGTTTTCTTAGCAGCAGGTTTCTTAGTGGCCGGCTTCTTTTTCTCTGCAAAAGCATTTTTATCCTGATCCGTGATCCACTTTTTCACCTCATCCAGAGACACATCTTTCAGCTCTTCAGATTCATATTTGGTATCGTCTTTTTTCTTCGGTATTTTGAACATGGCTTTCCCGAATTTCACGAATGGCCCCCATCTTCCGTTTTCAATAGAAATCTTTTCTTTTTCCCATTGCTGGATGTATCGGTTGGCTTCTTTTTCAAGTTTAGCATCAATCAGTTCATTGATGTCATCCTGAGAAAGATTATCAAAATTGTATTTTTTAGGAACATTGATAAACAGATCTTTGTATTTGATAAACGGTCCGAATCTTCCGGTTCCTTTTGTTACAGGATCTCCTTTATAAGAAGCAATCGGTGCATCAGCTTTTTTCTTTTCATTGATGATCTCTTCTGCACGCGCCTGGCTTACTGAAAGTGGATCTTCTCCTTTCGGAATGCTGATGAATGTTTCGCCCCATTTCACATAAGGTCCGAATCTCCCCACTCCCACGGAAACAGGCTGCCCGTCAAATGCGCTCAGTTCAAACGGCAATTTGAAAAGTTCCAGTGCTTCTGCCAGAGAAATGGTTGCAATATTCTGCCCTGTCATCAGTGAAGCAAAGATTGGTTTTTCTTCATCTTCCGTTTCGCCGATCTGGATCATCGCTCCGAATCTTCCGATTCTTGCATGAACATTTTTACCGGTCTTCGGATCTACTCCAAGCAATCTGTCACCATTGGCTCTGTCTGCATTTTCTTCTACATCTTCAATTCTCGGGTGGAATTTTGAATAGAAAGTGGTCATCATTTCTTTCCACTTCTGATCTCCGTTGGCAATTTCGTCAAAACTTTCTTCTACTCTTGCTGTAAATCCGTAGTCGAGGATTTCTTTGAAGTTATCCGTCAGGAAGTCATTTACAACCTCACCGATATCTGTAGGGATAAATTTATTTTTGTCGCCCCCGAATTTTTCTTCAAGAACTTCTTTTTTGATCTTATCTTTTGTAAGAGACATTCTCACCACCTCACGGGTGTGAGGATCGATCTCTCTTTTATCCACATATTCTCTGTTCTGAATGGTCTGGATCGTTGGCGCATAAGTAGACGGACGTCCAATTCCCAATTCTTCCAGCTTTTTCACCAAACCTGCTTCCGTATATCTTGCGCTTGGTCTCGTGAATTTTTCTGAAGCTGTGATTTTCTTATAACTTAAGATTTCACCTACACTTACTTTAGGAAGTAACTTTTCATTGTTTTCCTCATCATCATCTTCTGTCTTTACAATTCCGTAAGCTTTTAGGAAACCATCAAAAATGATCACTTCACCTTGTGCTTCAAAATTCTGAGGCAGTGATGCATTTCCTATTTCGATCACTGTTTTCTCAATTTTAGCATTCGCCATCTGAGAAGCCAGCGTTCTTCTGTATATTAATTGGTATAATCTGTTCAGTTGGGCATCACCGATACTTTTAACGGCAAAATCAGTGGGACGGATCGCTTCGTGAGCTTCCTGTGCCGATGCAGATTTTGTGGTGTAATTTCTTGGTGAAGAATATTCAGCGCCGTATTCTGATGTAATTTGTTTTTTTGCGCCTTCGATAGCTTCCTGGGAAAGGTTCACGGAATCCGTTCTCATATAGGTAATATATCCTTCTTCATACAGCCTTTGGGCAAGACGCATGGTGTTGGTTACATTATATCCTAATCTTGATGAAGCTTCCTGCTGTAATGTGGAAGTAGTGAACGGTGCAGATGCAGAACGTGTTCCCGGTCTTGTTTCCACATTCAGAACTTTAAATTCTGTAGTCTTTGCTTTTTCAAGGAATTTTTCTGCGTCTTCTTCTTTCTCGAAGTCTTTTTTAAGTTTAGCAGAAATTTCCTGCTCGATTTTATTTAAGAAGATTCCGTCCAGTTTAAAGCTCGCTTTCGGAACAAACTCACGGATTTCTTTTTCTCTCTCTACGATTAATCTTACGGCTACAGACTGTACTCTTCCTGCAGAAAGACCCGGTTTTACTTTTTTCCAGAGTACCGGAGACATTTCAAAACCTACGATTCTGTCCAGAACTCTTCTTGCCTGCTGGGCATTGACAAGATTCTGATCGATATCTCTTGGATTTTCAATGGCTTTCAGAATGGCATTTTTAGTAATCTCGTGGAAAACAATTCTTTTTCTGTTTTCAGGTTTTAATTTCAGCTCGTCTGCAAGGTGCCATGCAATAGCTTCCCCTTCGCGGTCCTCATCGGAAGCCAGCCATACCATCTCTGCTTTCTTTACTGCGGCCTTTAATTCTGTTACCAGTTTCTTTTTATCAGCCGAAACTTCGTAATCAGGACTGAAGGTGGCAAGATCTATTCCCATTCCTTTTTTTGGAAGGTCACGGATGTGTCCGAAACTCGATTTCACTTCGAAATCCTTCCCTAAATATTTCTGAATAGTTTTTGCTTTTGCCGGGGACTCTACGATTACTAAATTTTTCGACATTCTAAAAAAATTTTTTGCAAAAGTAAAGCTTTTTTATTATATACTTTTTGTTAAAACAGTTTAATTTAATATTTAGATGCGTTTAACAGGCCTTCCCGAGGGCATTTTAATAGATATCAAGTCCTTTAGGACGTACGGTTTAGGGCAAATTCCAGCGCTTATAAAATAAATGATATAGAATTTTTCACCAATGCTGATAGATGCAAAGTATATGGAAGGCATAAAAAAGCAGAACAGGAAACCCTATTCTGCTCTGCTATTGCTTTTTTAAGTTTTATTGTTTGATGATTTTCACAATTTTTTCAGAATTATTGATTCTTACCAAATATATTCCTGAAATAAGGGCAGAAAGATCTGTTTTCCCGTTTTCAAACTTGCCGGATCTTACCAGCTGTCCGGACATATTATAGATCTGATAAAAGTATCCGTCTTTTTCCGGTGCATCGATATAAAGAATATCTTTTACCGGATTCGGGAATAAAGTGATCTTGTTCTCACTTACTTTTTCTTTCACCTCAACACTGCTTAAAATTTCCGCTCCTTTTCCTGATGCTAAGGCTGTAACCTGTAATTTCGGAATAGGGCCGGCTTCATTTCCATCGGAATCATATTTCATTTTTACACATCGGCAGCTTGTTCCGAAATACGGATCATTATTATCATGAAAAGCAATGAAACGGTTGGATGTAGATGCTGCATCAAATAAAATATTAATGGATCTTCCCAGATAATTGGCCGCCAAGGCTCCCGTCCATACACCCGGAAACTGGAAATTTACTGTATTGAAGGTTCCTTGCGGAGACTGATTCGCCAGAACACTTCTGAATCCGCGGGATCCTGAATCGGGAAAATTTCCTACCGTGTAATTAGGACCGTTAAACATATATCCTATGGTGGATGTTGTAGAAGGATTTCTCACCCTTGTTCCTGAATAATCTGTGGTTACACTATAAAAAGTGGCTGCATTTTTATCTTTTTTATACCATGGCGACTGTCCAAAATCCTGGTTCGAGATCAAAGCAGAGCTTGTAATATCCGGAATTCTCCAGCCTTCAGGACATGGATCAAAAGGAGACTTCTTCCCTCCTCTTCCCCATCGGTCCGGAGCAAGATTCGGTTCATTGGCCAGCCAGTCCGTTCCATTGGTGTAATTCGGCATTGCACTGTTATAGGGGGCAAAAGAACTCGGAATCATATATACCAAAGGATTTTTAACGGAGTACGACAGTACTTTCGCTATTTTTTCTGCCGGTCTGTCTGTACTCTGTGCATTGGAAGCCGCTGCATACGTACTGTAAGGAACTATATAATTTCCTGACATATTATTATAAGTAGCAGGAGTAAGTGTTGTATAGGTCACTGTTCCGTTATCTGCCGCTGCTCCTAAAAATATATTATAGGAAGCTCTGTTATCTGCGTACTGAAAGGTAGGAATCGGATCTTTTCTTCCCCACTGATAATGCATTCCTGTCGAAGATCTGATTTTGGCAAGCTCTGCAGTAGTGGGACTAAGTCCGTTCCCCACCATCGGAAAAACATCTGTTGCACCCAAATTTCTGTCCATGAACTCTGTCTGAAGAACAACATCTGCCTTATTCACATAATTCACATAATTCACCGCCTCAATGGACGGAAGCTCTGTGGTATAATTAAAGGATCCAAGAGCAGAATCCGTGATCCAGATATGCCAGCTCCAGTATAGCGGAGATGTAATACTTCCGTTATGAAGTGTTACCACAGCATTTCCGCTTTGATTGGGTCTGATCTCCACTGAAATTTTTGAGCTGCTGATGCTTTGAAGTGAAGACGGTGAAGGATTAAACACACTGATTTTATTGATCAAAGCGGTATTGGTCGTCCACAGCACGTTTGCTTTTAAATTGCTGAAACTCGAAGGATTCAGAATTCCCTGGTTATTCAGTAACTGACTCTGAACTGAAAATGCTTTGCTTACAGGAATTTCTACTGTAAAAGATTGAGTACTCTTAACAGCCTGATAAGTATTGGGATTATTGATGCCCTCTCCGTATTCTGAAGCCGGAGCTAAATATTCAGAAGGGAAATTATATTTATTCACAACATAAAGCGGGTCTTTGATACATCGGCAGCCATTGGCTTCGGAGGTATACATTCCGGACATTGGCATGTACGTATATCTTCCTTTAATATTGGGATAAGCAGGATCAGGAACATCCGGCTGCCCTTTGTCGGGGATCATATAAAGTCCTCTTGTAAGTACCGTGGGAGATCCATCAAAATGTCTGCTCATCGTAGCGGTCCATAAAGCTACATGATGCTGGTCGGTATACTGTCCTTCATGTGCAGCCCTGATCAACTGTCCTGTCCCCGGAAACATGCCCATATTGAACCCGCCTACATTAGAAAGATCAAAACCGAGGTTGGGATAAACCCGGAATCCGGTCATGAATGAAGGGACACCGGCATCGGTAGGTTTTATGATATGGTATTTATTCGTTTCAAAAACGTTTTTAGCCATATTGGTTCTGACCCCAAAAGGAGAAAAATCTACCCTGATATCATCTGCATAAGACTGAGAACCTAAATTGGCAACAAGCATTGAGGGCACTCTCCATCCGTTCGGGCACGGGTCGTAAGGTGACTTGTCCCTGTATGGCTGTGCGCTGCCGTCATTATTATAGTCATCATTGATCATTCCCCGGGAATTGTCAGACCAAAGATTAAGCTCCGAAAGCCTTCCATCCCCCATTTCTGAGAAACGCCCAAACCAGTTGACAGGAAGATTCGGATTGTTATTATAATAGGCCTGGCTGCTGTTGTCATCTTTATTTACATAGATCAGACTTAACGGATTTTTCACTGAAAGCCTGATATTCCCGATCACTTCAGCATTTGCTAATGTGACGAACTTCGTGAGGTTATCGATACTTACAGCACCGTTAAAGTTCTTCGCTGCTCTGTGTCTAACTCTCCCCACGGAACCCGAGACTTCATAAAAATCATTCCCTCTCGTTACCAAGGGTGGCATCGGGTCTTTCCTTCCCCACTGATAGAGCAATCCTATATTTCTGTTCCAGTCTGAGGAGGTAATGGAACTGCTCAAAGCACCGAGATTACGGTCCATCCATCCCCACTCCGCATCGGGAATGGGCTCAACAGTTCCGTTGGCCCTCATTCTTGTAATATTGCTAAAGCTTTTGTAAGTTGATCCGTTACCGGGATCATCAGTTACCCAGATATGCCAGCTCCAGTAGATCTCTCCGTTTACCCTTAATGCAATGACCGCATTTCCTTTTTTGGTTTTATTGATGGGAACTTTTATTTTGGCATTCTGATTAGAATCCAGAATCTCGAGAGCATAGCCCGTTCCTGATTTGATGAGACCGTGGGTATCTTCCCACAATACATCCGCTGTTACCGTACCGGCAGGAATTCCGCCAGCTTTAACGTATTTATCTTCTGCCCACATGGCGTAGGCTTTTCGTACCGGAACCAGAAGGCCTTCACTACTTTGTCCGGGATCAAAAACATAGCTGTTGGGAGCTTTTGTCCAGTCCTGAGCTGCTTCTCTGCTACCAAGTTTCCGTAAGGTATCACCTGCTGACACTAATCTTTCCGTATATCTATACGAGGGAGGAATTTCATTTAATTCCCTGCTATTCATGGAATAGGTACCAATCGACACTAAGCAAAAAATTGCCGCAAAATTTTTAACTAAATTTTTCATATCCTTAGACTTGTGTGCCCTTTAGGAAATACAACTTTTAAGCCTTCGCCAATCATAAATCATTAATAATATAAATAAGAACATTATATTCAAATTACAATATTAATAATCAATAAGTAAAAGATTATAAATACAAAAACGGCACAATTCGTTTCACAGGATGCAAAAATAGATGATTCAAATGACATATCAGATCCGGAAATTTCAACTTGAATATATCTTAATATTCCGGAGGAAATCATCCAGAAAAGACCACAAAAAAAAGACAGGTCTGCCGCTGTCTTTTATATGATATGATCGATAGATTAATTACTAAGGAAGAATGTGATTTTTATAAAGTTCGGTTGTAAATCTGCCTACTTTTATATTATTAAAGGAGCAGAACACCACAAAATTAAAAATAACAAGGGCTATGATAAAGGAGTAAATTACCTTTTTCATTCCACTGGAAACCACATACATTGTATTGGGGATAATGATATAAGAAAACCCGATAAATGCTCCTACCAGCCTGGATGAGAATACGGGATTGTTTCTGAAAATAAAGTAAAAACATATCCCTATTACCGCATAGGCTCTATGGTATTCGTAGTACGGATACAGTTCTTTCATTTTGGTATCGAACGCAAAGAGGAAGAAGGTGAGGATCATCATCATGGCCTCCGGGATCCCGAAACCACCATTCAGTCTTTCTATGGACTCATCCATGTATCCATTCAGACCTTCTACAAGGATATTGTCAGACGCCATACCACTCAGGAAATCTCCAAAAACCCGGTAGATTTCAAACGGCGAAAGAAATATTGAAACTATGATCAGCACCAGCATTACGGTTTTGCTCAGAGGAATACGGGCTAGCCAATACAGCGGAAGAAACAGATAACTTACCGTGTGGATTCCGGATGCAATAAATATAAAGAAGAGATAATGCCAGAGTTTCCGCTCTTTGATATACCGGATGGCAAAGTAAACAATGAATGTTCCTAAGTTCTGCCGGATCTGCCCACTCTCCCCAACAAAGAAGTAGGGGACAAACATAAACAGGGTAAATGTGAAAGGATAAAAAGTATTGTCTTCCGTATATTCTATCTTAAAAGAAATAGCGCAGATCGCAATCACGAGCGTGAGGACGTAAAAAGGTGCATCAAAAATATTGAGCAATATCTTATTGATCAGAGTATACAGCCATTCTACATCCAGCTGATCGGGGCCTTCAATATGCAGCATCTTCAGAAAGATACTTTCATAACTTTTGGTATCGGAATAGATGTACAATCCTCTGTAACTTCCGTAGTCGGGTCCTACATTATCACGGAAACCAACCAGGATAATAAGATATACTCCCAAAAGCCAAAGCCACTTTTTTTCTACTTTTTTTCCAAATACTTCCATCAGACTGAAAAAAAGCATGTAGACCATTGCAACTAAGAAATATGGATGTAATATACTCATGCTAGTCTATCGTTTTTTTTAATCGGTACATTGCACAGGGAAAATCCAGATCTGTCACTAGATAGGAAATACAGCAGAAAAGGAAATACTATGGGAAATAGAAATCCGTCTATTTTTTCATCATTTTTTTTCAACATATCTAAAACAGATTCTTATTTCTTTAATAATAATATGGGTTGAAAATATATTTTTTGAAAGGGAACTTTTGCAAAAGTAGAATATTTTTTTATTCTGCCTAGAATATTTTGTTGATTTTCAGACAAAACTTATAGCCCAAATGTTTTGAACTAATGTTGAAAAAATTAAATTTGCAGACTTGATTTCACAATGTAATGCATCGTTTTTTTATATTTTTATATTATCTGATTTCCAAAAATAAGATTCTTTCTGCAATTATTACGCTAGGAATAGCTGTAATATGCGGTTTTTTTGCTTCAAAAATTAATTTTGAAGAGGACATTAACCAGATCATACCTAAAAATGAAAAATCAGATCTTACAGCAAAAGTTCTTAAACAGCTGAATTTTTCAGACAAGATCATCGTGATCATAGAAAACAAATCTAAGGAAGATGAATTCCAGCTTTCCGAGACGGCTGACACTTTTCTTCAGAAAGTGGAACCTCTGAAAAAATACATCGGCTCTGTTCAGGGAAAGGTCAATGACGGTGAAATCTCTGAAACATTTGATTTTGTGAACCAAAATCTCCCCCTGTTCCTTGATGAAAACGATTATAAGGAAATTGAACGGAAACTTCAGAAAGACAGCATTTCAAAACAGGTAGAGAACAATTATGTGTCCCTGGTTTCTCCAACGAGTCTTGTGACAAAAGAGTTTATCAAAAAAGATCCGCTGGGAATTACGTATTTAGGCATCAAAAAATTAAATGCTTTAAACATCAGCAAAGATTTCAAACTTGAAGATAATTATATCGTAACCAAAGACGGGGAAAATCTTCTTCTCTTCATTGAACCGAAAAATAAAAGCAATGACACCAAGGGCAATGAGGCTTTTATCAACCAACTTAACGAGATAAAAGATGGTATCAACAAACAGTTTAAAGGAAAAACAGAGCTCAGCTATTTCGGTTCTCCGGTAATTGCCGTGGCGAATGCTCAACAGATCAAAAAAGATATCCAGAATACGGTCATGATTTCAATGACAGTGCTATTGGTCCTTCTGATTTATTATTTCAGGAACTTTTTTACTCCGATCATCGTATTTCTTCCGACTGTGTTTTCGGTGCTCCTTGCCCTGCTGATCCTTTATTTCATTAAAGATAAAATTTCCGCTATTTCTTTAAGTGTAGGCGCTATCCTTATTGGAATTACGATAGATTATGCTCTTCATATTCTTACCCATTACAAGCATAATAACAATATAGAAGAGCTTTACAAAGAGATCACACAGCCCATCGTACTGAGCAGTGCCACGACGGCTGTTTCTTTTCTGTGTCTGGTATTTGTACGTTCTGAAGCGCTGAAGGATCTAGGTCTTTTTGCCGCAATTACTGTTATTTTATCTTCGGTCACGGCATTGATCATTGTACCTCAACTTTATAAACCTAAACAGAAAGAAGATCATCACAGTACCAATTTCATCGATAAGATCGGGTCTTATCCTTATGAGAAAAACAAACCTCTGATTATAGGCTGTTCTATCATCATCGTTGCCTGTCTTTTTGGCTTCAGGCATGTAGGTTTTAATGAAGATATCGGGGACCTCAATTACATTCCGAAAGACTTAAAGATAAGTGAAGCCAAGTTGCAGAAGCTTTCGGACATCACTTCCAAATCTATTTATACCATTTCTTATGGAGATTCGGAGGAAGAGGCACTGGCAAGAAACTCCCGCCTGAGCAATTTCCTTGAAAAAGAAAAAAAGGAAGGAAAAATCCTGAGCTACAGCTCCCTTGGAAACGTTGTCCTGTCTGAAAAGGATCAGAAACAAAGAATCGAAACATGGAAGAAATTCTGGGATCCGGATAAGAAAAACCGAACGGTTTCAGAAATGGTGAGCAGTGGAAATAAGTTTGGCTTCAACAGCAGTGCTTTTGATACTTTCAATGAAGTTTTAAATAAAAACTATACGGAATTAAGCCTCAAAGATTATGAGAAAGTAAAAGCTTTACAGATCTCCGAATTCCTGAGCAATGAAAACGGTTTTTATACGGTTTCCAATGTCGTCAAGGTAGATGAGAAGAAAAGAGACAACTTTATAAAAGATGTTGAGAAACATCATGATGCACTGGCTATCGACCGCCAGCAGATGAACGAAAACTTTCTGGGACTGCTGAAGAGAGATTTCAGTACGCTGATCAATTATTCTCTTCTCGCCATTGTTCTGACGATCATTGTTTTCTTCAGGAACTTCGAACTTACGGTTCTTACCATGTTTCCGATTGTATTGACCGGTGTGGTAACGGCTGGTATTCTTTATTTCCTGGGATTGGAATTGAATATTTTCAGTACAGTAGTTTGTACACTGGTATTCGGTGTGGGAGATGACTTCAGTATTTTCCTTACAAAGGCGATGCAGAAGGAACATACAACCGGGAAAAATGAACTTCCGACTTACAGAACCTCCATTATTCTGGCAGTTTTCACAACGATATTGTCTATTGGCTCTCTGATCTTTGCCAAACATCCGGCTTTACATTCACTGGCGCTGGTGGCCTTGATCGGGATGTTTTCCGTGATCATTATTACCTCAACGCTTTATCCCTTCTGGTTTAGATTACTCATTACAAACAGGGCCAAAAAAGGACTTTCGCCTATCACTTTCAGACTGTTTTTAAGATGTATCATTTCCTTCTTTTACTATGGATTGGGAGGTTTGGTTTTTTCACTGATCGGAAGTGTCTTTGTCAAAAAATCAAAAGGGAAAATGTTAGATATTATTAAATTAATTTTAGCTAAATTTTTAACATCGGTACTGCACATCAGTCCTTTTGTAAAGAAAACAGTGATAAAAAATCCGGCAGAAGATTTTAGCAGACCGGCCGTGATCATTGCCAATCATACCTCTTTCCTGGATACACTTGCCATCGCCATGGCAACGCATAAGATCATTTATCTGGTGAATGACTGGGTGTATGATTCTCCGGTTTTCGGAAAACTGGTAAGAGCGCTCGGCTTTTATCCGGTTTCGCAGGGAATAGAGAACGGTATAGAAAAGTTGAAAGAAAAAATTGATCAGGGATATTCGCTGGTTGTTTTTCCGGAAGCGGAACGTTCTTATACAAATGATGTAAAAAGATTCCACAAAGGAGCATTCTATCTTGCAGAACAGTTCGGATTGGATATTCTTCCATTATACATTCATGGGAATTCTGAAGTACTGCCGAAAGGGGATTTCATCATCTACGACGGAAGCATTACGGTAAAAGTAGGTGACAGGATCAGCAAAGATGATATGAGCTTTGGGAAAAACTATTCAGAAAGAACGAAAAAGATCAATGCGTATTTCAGAGAAAAATTTGCCGCGCTTAGAAACGAACTGGAGGATGAAAATTATTTCAGGAAAAAATTATTCCTGAGCTATTTATTCAAAGACAGTGAGGTGGTAAAAGAAGTTAAAGATGATTTCAATGCGAACAAATCAGTTTATTTTGAATTGAATAAGCACATTGCAAGGGATGCATCTATTCTGCATATGGCTAATGACTTTGGACAAAAAGATGTACTTTTAACCCTTTATCAGGCAGAAAGAAGGATTTTTTCACTCATTACAGATGAAGAAAAAAGGCAGGTTGCTATGCAGACTTATCTGGTGAAAAGGAGAAAGATTCATTACATCAAAACTGTTTCTGAGATCCACAAGAGCACTGATACTCTTCTGGTTACGGATCACCATTTTGACCTTCATACGCTGGAAAAACTTCCTGAGACGATTATCTTCCTGAATACAATTAATTCAGACTTTAATAATTCAGATTATTATGAACAATTTAATTCAAAAGGAATAAAAATATTCAAAAAACACTAAATAAATATGAAAAGCATATTTTTGTAACCGCTAAAGAATATTAATGAAAAAAAATATACTCGTAATCTATTATTCGCAGACAGGACAGCTGGAAGATATTGTGAAGAATGTGGCGCAACCTTTTGAAGCCAAAAAAGAGGAATATGATGTTACGTATTATAATATTCAGCTGAAAGAGGACTTTCCTTTTCCATGGCCGGAAGATGTTTTCTTCAATACTTTTCCTGAATCTTATCTTCAGATCCCGAAAGAGATCTTTCCACCTTCTGAAGAGATACTGAACAAAAAGTATGACCTCATCTTATTCGGATATCAGGTATGGTATCTTACCCCGTCTATTCCCATCATCTCCTTTTTAAAGAGTGGCTTTGCGGAAAAGATTCTGAAAGATACTGATGTGGTAACCATTTCCGGAACCAGAAATATGTGGATGCTTTCTCAGGAGAAACTGAAGGTATATCTAAAAGACCTTGGAGCAAAATTAGTAGGAAACATAGCGTTAGTGGACAGACACGACAATTATACAAGTGTACTGACGATCTTACGCTGGCTGACTACGGGAAAGAAAGAGAAATCGGGAATGCTTCCTGCTGCTGGGGTTTCGGATGAAGAGATTTCAGGATCTGTAAAGTATGGCCGCATTATAGAAAAGCATTTCAACAGTGGAAATCTGTCCGGTCTTCAACCTGAACTGGTACAAAACGGAGCGATAGAAATCCGCCCTTTTTTAGTGAGAGTGGAAAAAGTAGGAAACAAAATATTCACCATATGGTCTAATCTGATTATAAAGAAAAAAGAGAAACGTCCATTGCTGATAAAATTCTTTAAGGTATATTTGATGGCCGCGATATGGATTATCTCACCTGTCGTCTTAGTTTTACACCTACTGACAACCCCCATATTCTGGTTTAAAAGACAAAAACAAAAAACATATTTACAAGGAATTAATTTAAAATAGAATGTACGACGTATTTATAACAAAAGCATCAACATATTTACCTAACAACCCGGTATCAAATGATGAAATGGAGACTTATCTTGGTCTGATAAATGACGCTCCTTCTAAAGCAAAATCATTGATTTTAAGAAACAACAAGATCACGACAAGATACTATGCTTTGGACAAAGAAGGAAATCCTACTCACACCAATGCACAGCTGACAGCAAAAGCTGTAGAAGGACTATTCGATGAAAATTTCAAAAAGGAAGATATGAAACTGTTGTCCGTAGGAACTACTTCTCCGGATCAGATGCAGCCTTCACACGCTTCTATGGTTCATGGTGAGCTGAATATCGGTAAATCTATTGAAATTAATACCGCTACAGGTCTTTGTAATTCCGGGATGAATGCCCTGAACTACGGATTCCTTTCTGTAAAGGCCGGTGTGAATGAAAATGCAGTATGCGCAGGTTCAGAAAGAATGTCTGCATGGATGACCGCCGATAAATTCAACCATGAAGCTGAAAATTTAAAAGCACTGGAAGAAAGACCTATCATTGCCTTCAAGAGAGAATTCCTGAGATGGATGCTTTCTGACGGTGCAGGTTCATTCCTTCTTGAAAATAAGCCGAGAGAAACTGGAATTTCTTTAAAAATAGAATTCATCGATTTCTATTCTTACGCTCACGAGATTGAAGCGTGTATGTATGCAGGATGCGACAAGCAGGAGGACGGAAGCCTTAAATCATGGGCAGACTACCCTTCTGATGAATGGCTGAAGCAATCTATCTTTGCGATCAAGCAAGATACCAAGATCCTGGACAAATACATCCTGGTAAAGGGTGCGGAAAGCTTAAGATCTTCTTTCGACAAACATCAGTTGGATCCCGCAAAGATCGATCACGTTCTGGCTCATATTTCTTCAGGCTATTTCAAAGACGGTCTGAAAGACGAGTTTGCTAAAAAAGGAATGGATTTCCCGGCAGAGAAATGGTTCTACAACCTTTCTGACATCGGAAACATCGGAGCCGGTTCTATCTTCGTAGCCCTGGAAGAATTAATGAATTCCGGAACGCTGAAAAAAGGAGAAAAAGTATTACTTTGTGTTCCTGAAAGCGGAAGATTTGCTTACTCTTGTGCGCTATTAACGGTTTGCTAATGAAACACCAACTGCCAACATCCGATACAGATTTTGTAGGAAGCCTTATTCCACAGCGTTTTCCGTTTGTCATGGTTCATGAGCTTACGGAATTTTCTGAAAGTCATCTTATATCAGGATTTGAGATCAAAGATGATAATATTTTTATCCAGGACGGAACATTTCAGGCTTCCGGACTTATAGAGCATCAGGCACAGAGTGTGGCTTTACATACCGGTTACAAATATTATCTTCTAGGAAAAGAAGCGCCTACCGGATATATCGGTGCCATCAAATCTTTTGAAGCGGAAACCCTTCCTAAAACAGGTGACCGTCTGGTATCGGAAGTAACGATCCTGAATGAAGTAATGGGCGTAACGCTGGTAGATATTGTCACGAAACTGAATGGCGCAATCATTGCAAAATCCCAAATGAAAACTGCTGTAAAATAACTGTCATGGAGATCAGAGAAGACCAACTTATCAATATACATAACTTTCTGCCGCACCGCGAACCGATGCTGATGGCAGATTATATCCTGGAATTGACCAAAGAAAAAGTTGTGACTTCCTTTGAAATTAAAGAAGATAATGTTTTCGTCCACAATAATGAACTTGCAGAAGCCGGCCTGATTGAAAATCTTGCTCAAACCTGCTCTTCTATTCTGGGACAAAGCTTCTTCGAAAATCCAGAAGCAGATACCAAAGTGATCGGCTTTATCACCAATATTAAAAAGATCGAACTTTTTGGTCTTCCGAAGACAGGAGATAAGATCATTTCAAAAGCCTCACTGATCTCTCAGTATGAAAATGTCTGCAATATTTTTTGTGAGACATTTAATAATGAGGAGCTGCTGATTAGGGCAGAGATCAATCTGTTTATTCAGGAGGTAAAATCTTAAGAATCCACTTCAGTGAAAATATAGAACCGTACGATTATCGTGCGGTTTTTTTTTTGCTACATCAGATCAAATGTAGGTTTTAGCTAAATCCGGATCGATCGGATGTTGAACGTTAAGCGCCAAACAGACTAAAGTCCTTCTATTGATCTGCCTATTCGTGAAAAGATGAGTTTTTATGTTTCTAACCACGGATGGCACGGATTTTCAAAGATGATTGTGGAGAAGAAAGATAGAGGCTGGGAGTTATTGAAGTCGGGGAATAACTTTATGCCTGTTTTATTGTTCCTTTAAAACTCCCTTATCAAATTGTATAATAAGCTATCATACATTAAAAACCTGCCAGTAACTTCCAGCCTTCATCTTCCTTTCCCAAATACTTAATAACCCTTATTTTTCGATATATTTGATGAAAATAAAAGTATGAGTGTAAAAGTAAGGTTCTATTCAGATAATGTTGAATTTGATTTTGAAAATTCTGTTGAGTTTCCAATCGCTCCGCAAATTGGGGATGAAGTGAATCTTATTTCATTTTTTAAATACAAGACCTCTGAAAGATTGGAATATTATAACAATATGGATGATCTTGATCTGTATAATGATGCTGTTGTTTCTCAGCGCACCTGGTGCAACGATCTTGACAAAGAGGAAGTATATCTGCTGGTAAAACTGACTTACCGTCCAAACAGATAAATGTATTTCGAAATTAAAATCAGAAAATAAAAAAGCGGAGCATTGCTGCTCCGCTTAAAAAATTGGTATCATAAAGGGTTAGTACCCGAAGATTTCTTCAAGAGATACCTCCTGGAACGTTCCCATTTTATTGATGGATTCCATATTCAGGTTTTCTTTTTTACCAATGATCGCTGTATTGTATTTTACAGGTTTGATCTCAGTATCATAGAAGCTCGTAAGCTGCGGTAAGGTCAGCCCCTGAATCTCAGAATATATATCTTTTCTGATATCATAATCTACTCCCAGCTTTTTCAGTGCCATCTGATTAAAGAAAATATTCGTTCTGTTAATTCTGTTAGAAGCAATCTGCTTCAGCGCAGAACCCCTTGAGTTCTCGAACTGTGCAGGAATCTGTGGCAGAGACACCATAAGATCATTCATTGCATTGACTGCTAACGGAAGCTTATTGGCCTGAGTTCCGATATAGTTTGTGATATAGTTCGCATGTCCCTTTTCCGTTGCATTAGCGTAAGAAACATAAGCAGAGTAAGCCAGTGACTTACTTTCTCTGATCTCCTGAAATACAATAGAAGACAGTCCTCTTCCAAAATACTCGTTGAAAACATTCGCTTTTCCGAAGTTGCTTAAGTTCACCTCATTTCCTTTGGCTACTTTAGACATTTCCATCTGAACCATATCGTAGTTGGTGAAATATACTTTTCCCTCAGCAGCAGGCTCAGCATATTCTTTAGCTTTTGCCGGCTGAACACTTGTTTCAGCGATATATGGCTTCACTGCTTTTTCTAAACCTGACTGCTCCTGTCCGTAAAGAAATACTTCATAGGGAGACTGGTTAAGTACTTTGATTTTCTTAGTCAGTTCGTTCACATCAATACTCTCAAGACGTTCTTTAGAAACAATGTCCGTCATTCTTGAATTCTTACCATACTTAGCATAATTCGTCAGAGCAGCCATGATTCTTGTTTTATCCTTTTTACCGGCGGCTCTTGCCTCCAATATAGTTTTTACAGTCTTCGAATAAGTGTCTTTGTCTGCTTTTACATTCGTCAGCCAGTGATTCATCAGCTCAGCACCTTTCTTCATATTGGCTTCAAGACCGCTTAAAGTGATTATCACCTGATCATTTGAAGTTCTGAAACTGTAAGAGATTCCCAGTTTGTAGAACTCACCTTTCAGCTGTTCAGGAGTATATTTATCCGTTCCAAGATATTCGAAAAGGGTCACTGCGATGGACAGCTCCTTATCATTATCAGTTCCGAAAGGGAAAATATAGCTGATCTGCGCTACATCATTATATTTATTTTTTACAAAGCTAACTTTCTTGTCCTTGATCTGAGTGGTCTGGATCGCCGCTTTATAATCGATGAACTCAGGTTTCGTCTCAGCTACTTTACTGCTCAATATACCTTTAAGGAAAGGTGATTGTGCTTCTCTGTTCAGCTTGATCGGGGTAATTCCAGGATTCTGTACACGAACCAGTTTATCATTCACTCCTTTTTCTTTATACACAACCACATAGTTGTCTTTGAAAAATTCGTTGGCAAATTTCACGACATCAGCTTTTGTGATTTTTTCATATTGATTGATATCATTCAATTCCTGCTCCCAGGTTTGCTCGTTGATATAAGTACTGTACAATGTGGTCGCTAATCCGTCTGCCGTTTCCCACGACTTCATACGCTGTACTTTCTTATCATTAACGATCGCTTTCAGCATCCAATCCGGAAATTGTCCTTTTTTCACAAGATCCAACTGATCTAACAATAATTTTTTAGCATCATCAAAACTCTGTCCTTCTTTCGGAGTTACAGACATTGTAAAAGCACCATAGGTTTTAAAGGCAGATTCGTAAGCGCCTGCACCCAGTACTTTTTGTGTTTGGTTCATATTAAGATCTATAAGACCGGCATCTCCCCTGTTGCTTAAAATTTCTGCAACTACGTCTGCTAACCTTGCATTCTGGCTTCCATTGGAATCGGATCTCCATGCAAGAGTCATTCTCGGTGTGCTCGGGCTTTTCACGGTTCTCGTCACAATGCTTTCCATAGGCTGTTCCGATACCATCTTTTTCATCGGCAGCTCTTTGTATTTGAAAGCTCCAAAATACTGATCTACCATTTTTATGGTTTTATCAAAATCAAGATCTCCTACCAGAACAACTGCCATATTGTTAGGCACATAATAGGTGTCAAAATATTTATGAATAGCAACCATTGACGGGCTTTTCAGGTGTTCTGAAGTTCCGATAGTTGTCTGCTGACCATTCGGATGTTTTGGGAAAAGAGCCTCCATCATGGCATAATTGACAAGACGGCCGTCATTATCCTGAGCTCTGTTGTATTCCTCATACACCGCTTCCAGTTCTGTGTGGAAAAGACGCAGTACCAGTTCGGAAAAACGTTCTTTTTCCACCTGCAGCCATTTTTCAAGCTCGTTGGATGGGATATTGTTTTTATAAACCGTTTCATCAAGCCAGGTGTGAGCGTTTGTTCCCGTGGCACCTAATGAAGAAATCGCTTTATCATATTCGTTAGCGATCGCATATTTGGAAGCTTCCTGAGAAACCTCATCTATTTTCTTATAAAGCAGTTTTTTCTTTTCAGGATCCTTTTCAGCTTTGTGTTGCTCGTAAAGATCAGAGATCTGTTGCAGCAATGCTTTTTCCTTTGCCCAGTCCTGAGTTCCCAAATGAGAAGTTCCCTTGAAAACCATATGCTCCAGATAATGCGCCAAACCGGTATTGTCGCTAGGGTCATTATTGGATCCTGTTCTTACCGGAATATAGGTCTGAATTCTCGGAGCATCATCATTTTTAGCCAGATACACCTTCAATCCGTTTTTCAGAGTATACACCCTTACTCCGGACTGATCATTCTTTACCGTTTGATAGGTATAGCCCTGGTTATCTGTAAGTGTTTGTGTGTCAAATTTCTGCGCCATCGCACTGATCATACAGAAAAGCGAAACAGAAATAAAAAATTTCTTCATAAGTCTTATTTATTTTATCCAAATTTCTTAGAACTCTATTAGTCTACGAATATTATACAGTTGTTACAGCATAAATGTTACAAATTAGGAATTAATAATTTTGCATCAAAAACAGTCTGATCCCTTTCAGTAGCCCATCCTGAGCATTCTGATTTAATATGATTTACATATAATGTATTTTCACTATTTTAGCCAACTGATTAAAAAGAATTAAAAAGGTGAATGAATTTTCATCTTAAAGTAAAACAATAATACGGTTTACATGAAAAAACAAGACCTGCCTCAGGATGAAAGCAATCTGAAGTCAGCAAACATGACTGAAGTCTTGTATGTGACGGATGAAAACGATAATTATACGACGGCCAACAGCATCGGTTGGGAAGCTAAAAAAGCAGCCCTGGAAGAATCTTTGGAACTTATTCATGAAAGAATTGAAGAAGCCAGACAGGACGTCGCTAATCAGATATCAAGTCCCATCATTTATTTCATGGAACTGAATAAAATGGATCTGAGTGTGCTCGCTTCCTATGTCGGAATGTGGCAGTGGAGAGTGAAAAGACACGCAAAACCAAAAGTATTTAAAACACTAAGCGAATCCGTACTGAAAAAATATGCCGATGCATTCGGGATTTCAGTGGATGAATTAAAGAACTTTGACGGAAAATAATATTGAAATGAAGCATACCATCCTATGCATAATTTCATTTCGCCAATGAAAAAGATAAAAGCAGCAAATGAAACTTAACTTTGAACACCATCAGACCGCACATTGCGAAAACGGTGTTGCCTCCAATCTGTTACTCAACAAAGGCTTAAAACTCAGTGAACCAATGATCTTCGGGATCGGTTCCGGACTGTTTTTTGTCTATCTGCCATTTTTGAAAGTCAATTTTGCTCCAGGCTTCAGCTATCGTCCGATGCCGGGTGCTATTTTCAGTAAGGCAGCCAAAAGATTGGGAATTAAAATCAAAAGAGAAAAATTTTCTAATCCTAAAGAGGCCCAGTCCGCTCTGGAAAGAAACTTAAATCAGAATATCCCGACAGGACTTCAGGTAGGCGTTTTCAACCTTACCTATTTCCCTGAAGAATATAAATTCCACTTCAATGCCCACAACCTTGTAGTCTACGGAAAAGAGGACGGGAAATTCCTGATCAGCGACCCGGTAATGGATTATACAACTTCCCTGTCCGAAGCTGAACTGGAAAAGGTAAGATATGCCAAAGGCGCATTACCTCCAAAAGGACATATGTACTACCCGACGTACATCCCGGACCATGTAAATATTGAAGAAGCCATTAAAAAAGGAATCAAAGATACTTGCAAAAATATGCTGGCTCCGGTTCCCCTTATCGGTGTAAAAGCTATGAGATGGGTTGCTAAAAGCATCCCGAAATGGGCAGAAAAGAAAGGAACCAAAGTCACCAACCATTATCTCGGACAGCTGATCAGAATGCAGGAAGAGATCGGTACCGGCGGCGGCGGTTTCAGATTTATCTACGGAGCATTTCTTCAGGAAGCGGCCGTGATTCTTAAAAATGATGAATTAAAAGAACTATCCAAAGAAATCACCGCCATCGGTGATCTGTGGAGAGACTTTGCCGTAGATATTGCGCGTGTTTACAAAAACCGAAATTCAAAAAGCGACATCTACAACAACCTTTCAAAATCTATGCTTCATATTGCAGACCTGGAAGAAGCTTTCTATAAAAAACTGAGAAAAGCGATCTGATATGGCGGAGAACATGATTGAGATCAAAAATCTATACAAAAAGTACAAAAACTCCGAAGAGTTTTCTGTGAATGATATCTCGCTGAATATTGAGAAAAATGAAATTTATGGTATTCTGGGGCCAAACGGTGCCGGAAAAACCACTCTGATTTCCATGCTTTCAGGATTAATCAAACCCACTTCCGGACAGTTTACGATCAACGGTCTGTCTCCTCAGAAAGACAGTTTCAAGATCAAGGAGATCATCGGAATCGTGCCTCAGGAATATGCGCTCTATCCTACTCTTACGGCAAAAGAAAACCTAATGTTCTACGGAAGTCTGTACGGATTAAAGCATAAAGAACTTAAAAGAATCATCGATGAATCTTTAGAAATCATGGGCCTTTCAAAGTTTGCAGATAAAAAAGTAGAACAGTTCTCCGGAGGAATGAAACGCCGCTGCAATCTTATCGCAGGAACGCTTCACAATCCTAAAGTACTGTTTCTCGATGAACCTACGGTAGGTGTTGATGTTCAGTCTAAGAAAGTAATCATTGATTTCTTGCAGGAGCTGAATAAAAACGGAACGTGTATCATCTACACCTCCCACCACCTTTCCGAGGCAGAAGAATTCTGTACAAAGATCGCCATTATCGACAGAGGAAGAATTCACGCCGTAGGAACGCCGGAAGAACTGGTGGCACAGATTGCCAACGCTGAAAACCTGGAAGACGTTTTCATATCATTAACAGGAAAAGAACTAAGAGATGTTGTTGTATAAACTTTGGAGAAGCTTCGTGAAGGAAATCCTTCTTCTGAAGAGAGATATCGGGGGAATAGTCATTATTTTCGTCATGCCGTTGCTGTTAATTGTAACGATTACTTTAATTCAGGATTCTACTTTCAAAAATCTGGAAGGTTCAAAAATCCCGATTATTTTCATTGACAATGACAAATCCGAGGTATCTAAAAACATAAAACAGGAACTGGAAACCAGCAAAACGTTCCAGCTGCTGACCAATTACACCGAAAGGTCAGCACAGGAAGCTGTATTTTCCGGAGATTACCAGATGGCGATTGTTATTCCTGAAAACTTAACGAAAGATTTAAATTCAAATATAGATTCCAAAGTTCAGACGATCGTAAGTTCATTCGGACTGGAGGGAGATACGGCAGCTGTGAAAAAAGCAGCTCCGAAAGCCAAAGAAATTCATCTGTATTTTGACCCGGCAACCAATGTTGGATTCAAAAACTCCGTGATGAATTCCGTGAATAAAATGGTTTTTGAGATCGAAAACAAAAAGATCTACAAAGCATTTCAGGATCAGTTAGGAACGGAAGAAAACCTTGATGAAAACAAAAACCTCATCAGCTTCAAAGAGATCACCCCGAAAAAAGGAGCCATGGATGTGATGCCGAACTCGGTTCAGCACAATGTTCCGGCCTGGACGCTTTTTGCGATCTTCTTTATTGTCGTTCCGCTTTCTATCAATTTAGTCAAAGAAAAAAGTCAGGGCACCAGCGTAAGAGCAAGAATCAGCCCTACACCGTACTTTGTTCATATTTTAGGAAAAACATTTACGTATCTCATCATCTGTATCATTCAATTTTTACTGATGGTCGCTGTGGGAATCTATCTTTTCCCTTATATGGATCTGCCGGCATTTGATGTCTCAGGAAAAATGTTACAGCTTATTGTGGTCACTTTATTTTCCGGACTGGCAGCCATCGGATTTGGAGTTTTGCTGGGAACTATTGCAGATACTCAGGAGCAGTCTGCGCCTTTCGGAGCCACTTCAGTAGTGGTCTTAGCAGCTATCGGAGGAATATGGGTTCCCGTATTTTTAATGCCGGAATTTATGCAGACTGTAGCTAAATTCTCCCCGATGAACTGGGGACTGAATGCCTATTATGATATTATTTTAAGAAACAGTGGTATCGGAGGAATTGCCAAAGAACTTGCTTTCCTCTTTGCGTTCTATATTGCGATGGTCGCGATTTCTATTTTTTACGAAAGGAAACAAAATGCAGTCTAAAGAAAACATATTAACCTGTACAGAAGAAGTAAGGGTAAGATTCAATGAAACAGATCCGCTGGGCATCGTCTGGCACGGACATTATATCGTGTATTTTGAAGATGGAAGAGAAGCCTTCGGAAGAGAGCATGGCCTTACTTATCTTGATATTCAGAGAGAAGGCTACGTGACGCCTATCGTAAAAAGCACCTGCGAACATTTCCTTCCGTTAAAATATGGAGAAACATTCAGGATCGTTACCACGTTTGTGAATTCGGTATCTGCCAAACTGATCTATACCTATGAGCTTTTAAATCAGGATGATCAGCTGGTATGCAGTGGAGAAACCATTCAGGTTTTCTTAGACAGCAACGGAAGCCTGTGCCTTTATAATCCTGAGTTTTTTCAGGCATGGAAAGATAAAATGGGATTATAATGAAGAAAGAAATTTATATTACAGACTACAACTGTGTCACTCCTTTAGGATTTGACATCACTTCGAACTGGAATCATCTGGTAGAAGGAAAATCAGGCGTTGGTCTGCATCAGGTGATAGAAAATCAGGAAGCTTTTTATGCTTCCATTATTGACACTGAAAAGCTAGAAGAAGAATTTAAAAACAATTTTGACGATCAGGATTTTACAAGACTGGAAAAAATGTTTCTTCTCAGCTTAAAATCTTTGGTTGAAAAGCATGAAATTACTGAAGAAACCGCTTTTATCTTATCAACTACCAAGGGGAATATCAGCTTATTAAAAAATCAGACGGCATTACCGGAAGGTGTTTATCTTTCAAAATTAGCACAAAAAATTGCTGATTATTTTGGGTTTAAAACAAAACCCATCGTGGTTTCCAATGCCTGCGTTTCAGGAGTAATGGCTATTGCTGTTGCTAAAAACATGATCCAGGCTGGAAAATACAAAGATGCCTTCGTAATAGCAGGTGATGAGGTTTCGGAGTTTGTAATCTCAGGATTCAACTCTTTCCAGGCCATCGGAACAGAGCCATGCAAACCTTACGACAAAAAAAGAAACGGAATCAATATCGGTGAAGGCACAGCAGCAGTATATATTACTTCTGCCCCAAGTGAAAACGAAAAATTTAGGTTTAAAATACTGGGCGATTCCGCAGTAAATGATGCCAACCATATTTCCGGACCTTCCAGAACAGGAGACGGACTGTATGCAAGCATCAAAAATGCAATGACTGAAGCGAATATCACCGCTGATCAGATTGATTTTATTTCCGCCCACGGAACCGCCACGATCTATAATGACGAGATGGAAGCCATCGCTTTCAACAGAATGAAACTTCGAAATGCTCCATTGAACAGCATGAAAGGATATTACGGACACTGTCTTGGTGCGTCGGGACTTTTGGAAAGCATTATCTCCATGGAAAGCGCCCGCCACGGACTGCTGATTCCTTCTAAAAACTTTGAAGAAACGGGAGTTTCCCAATCTTTAAATATCATTACAGAAAACCAGTCTGCATCCATTCAATATATTTTAAAGACAGCTTCAGGCTTTGGCGGATGCAATGCAGCGATTGTTTTGGAAAAATGTTAAAATGAAAGTGATGAAGAAAACTGACAGCTGTACCATAGAACATTCAAAAATAACCGTTAACGGACTTCCTGTTTTTGAAAGCCAGGCGGAAACATTTCACGATTTCGCGAAAGAAGCTTATAAAAGTTTAGAACTCAATTATTCCAAATTTCACAAGATGGATAACCTGAGTAAGCTTGCTTTTCTCGCTGCTGAAATGATTTTAAAAGACGAAGATCACAGCAGAACAGCAGTGGTTCTTGCCAACCGATCATCCAGTCTGGATACCGATTTCAAATATCAGGAAAGTATCAACTCAGAAGAAAATTACTTCCCGAGCCCTGCCGTATTTGTCTACACCTTACCTAATATCTGTGTAGGTGAGATCAGCATTAAACATCAAATGCAGACGGAAAATGCTTTTTTCGTTCTGGATGAATTGGATGAACAATTTTTAAACGACTATGCAGAGCAGATCCTGCTGTCCGGGAAAGCAGAAAAAGTTCTCTGCGGCTGGACGGAACTTTATCAGGAAAATTATAAAGCTTTTGTATATTTGCTAACCTTATAAAAATGTAACACTATAACAGTGTAGCAATGTAACAATTATTGGTAAACTGGTACATTGCCAAACTGGTAAATTAAATAATTATGGAAAACTTAAAAACAGAATTAAAGCACAAAATCATTGAAGTTCTAAACCTTGAAGACGTTTCTGTAGAGGAGATCAAAGATACGGATCCTCTTTTCGGAGGCGGATTGGGTCTTGATTCTATCGACGCTCTTGAGCTTATTGTTCTTTTGGATAAAGACTACGGAATAAAATTAGCCGATCCTAAAAAAGGAAAGGAAATTTTCCAATCTATTGATACAATGGCTCAGTTCATTGAAGACAACAGAACAAAATAAATAAATGTACCCATGTAATAGTTTAACAGTGCAGCAATTATTGGTAAACTGGTACATTGATACATTGGTATACTGTTTATATTAAAATAATAAATGAACAAGAAAATTGCCATCACAGGAATGGGCATCATTTCTTCCATCGGAAACAATGTGGAGGAAAATTTTATTTCGTTAAAAACCGGAAAAAACGGAATTTCTGACATCCAGATGTTTGAAACCCGCCATGCCGGAAGTATAAAAACAGGCGAAATAAAATGGTCTAATGAAGAGCTTGTACAACAGCTTCAGCTGCCTGAAGACAATAATGTGACGAGAACTTCTTTATTGGGCATGATGGCCGCAAAAGAAGCTGTAGCATCTGCCGGAATTTCAGATATCAATGAATACAAAACCGGTCTGATCTCTTCTACCAGTGTAGCCGGAATGGATATCACTGAAAGGTATTTCTACTCTTACGAAGACTTTCCTGAAAAGCAAAAATACATCGATGCTCACGATGCAGGAAATTCCTCCTTGGCCATCGCTGATTATCTTGGATTAAAAGGTATGGTTTCCACCATCAGTACAGCCTGCTCTTCAGCCGCGAATGCTATCATGATGGGTGCTAAACTGATTAAAAACGGAGTTTTAGACCGTGTGATCGTGGGTGGAACGGATTCTCTTTCAAAATTTACTTTGAATGGCTTCAACACGCTGATGATCCTTACAGATTCTTACAATACACCATTTGATAACGACAGAAAAGGCTTGAATCTTGGTGAAGCTGCTGCTTTTATCATTCTTGAATCTGATGAAGTCGTAAAAAAAGAGAACAAAAAAGTCCTGGCTTATCTTTCCGGCTATGGCAATGCGAATGACGCCCATCATCAGACCGCATCGTCAGAAAACGGACAGGGAGCTTTTCTCGCTATGCAGCAGGCTCTTAAAATATCCGGACTGGAAAAAAAGAACATCGATTACATCAACGTTCACGGAACGGCGACTCCCAATAATGATTTATCAGAAGGAATTGCCATGATCAGAATCTTCGGTGAAGGACAGGTTCCTGAATTCAGTTCTACCAAAGCTTTTACAGGACATACTCTGGCAGCAGCGGCGGGAATTGAAGCCGTATTTTCCATTTTGGCGATGCAGCACAGCATCATTTTCCCCAATCTGAATTTCAAAACGAAAATGACAGAATTTGATTTAACTCCGGTTACAGAACTGAAAGAGAAAAATATTAATCATGTTCTTTCCAATTCATTTGGATTCGGCGGTAACTGTTCCACCTTAATTTTCTCAAAATCATGAACGCAGTATACATCAACAGTGCATCCTGCATCTCTGTTCAGGACACTTTAAAAGAAAATTTCTTCTGGGATCTTAAAGCTGACCAGTCGGTTCAGATTTTAAAAGCTGTAGATCCTAACTATAAAGAATTTATTCCGCCTGCGATGATCAGGAGAATGTCTAAAACTGTAAAAATGAGCTCCGTAGCTTCCAGTTACGCTTTAAAAGAAGCAGGAATTGAAAAACCGGATGCCATCATTGTAGGAACGGGAATGGGATGTTCCCAAGATTCTGAAAAGTTTCTGAAAAACGTCATCGATAATAATGAAGAGTTCCTGACTCCGACATTTTTTATCCAGTCGACTCACAATACCGTTGCAGGGCAGATTGCTCTGGGACTTCAGTGTCATGCGTATAATTTCACGTATGTCAACACCTCTTCCTCACTGGAATTCTCTTTTCTGGACGCTAAGCTTCAGATCAACGACGGAGAGGCTGAAAATGTTCTCGTAGGTGCTGCAGATGAGCAGACGGACAGAACAATGGAACTTTACCGTCTCAACAATACCATTAAAAAAGAAGATGATCTTCCCGCTGATTATTTACATTCAAAAACGGATGGTGTGATCTGGGGCGAAGGTGCTGCTTTCTTTGTTTTAGGAAAAGATCAGACGGAAAGTTCTTACGCAAAACTTAGAGACATTCAGATTATTAATAGATTGGATGCAGAAGAAACACCTTCTTTTATAGCAGACTTTTTAGCAAAAAACAATTTGAAACATGAAGACATCGATGCTGTGATCTTAGGATTCAGTAGTGACTCTACATCCGATGTTTATTATACAAAAGCAATGGATGCATTCCAGAATTCAGCTTTACTGTATTATAAACATCTGAGTGGGGAATTCAATACGGCAAGTGGTTTTTCCACATTTATGGCCTGTCATATTCTGAAGGAACAGCACATTCCGGAAATCATGATGATCCGTTCAGCACAAAAGACAGAAGTTAAAAATATCCTTCTGTACAATCATCTGGCGGGAAATGACCATAGTCTGATGCTGCTGGAAAGAACTTAATAAAAGGAAGAAAGTGACCCGTTGGCTTTCCGCATACACTGATTAAAATAATTACAATTCAAAATACCGGAAGATGAAGCACTATCCATTTATTCTATTTTATCTTTTCTGCAACGTATTTATTTACGCGTTTCATGGAAGTTTCTGGGTTTATCTGGCAGGTTTTCTGGCTTTTTCTTTCGTTGTGGTCTGGGGATCATTTGATATCACGCTGGGATATTTTGTGAACAGCATTACCCATAAAAGAACGAAAATCAATGAAGTTGCCCTGACTTTTGATGACGGACCCACTGAATTCACTCCGAAATTTTTAGATCTGCTTAAAGAACATCAGGTAAAAGCTACTTTTTTCTGTATCGGAAAACAGATCGAGAAATATCCGGAAACCTTTCAGCGGATAATTGCTGAAGGCCACACCATCGGAAATCACACGCTTTCACATTCAAACAATACAGGATTTCTGTCAACCTCAAAAATGGCAGAGGAGATTGAAAAATGTGACGAAATCATCTTAAAAACCGGTCATATTAAAACCGATTTGTACCGACCTCCTTTTGGTGTTACGAATCCGAATATCGCCAAAGCCATCAAAAGAACTCATAAAAAAAGCATCGGCTGGAATGTCCGTTCACTGGATACCATTACAGAAGATGAAAAGAAAATCTATAAAAAAGTAACCAAAGGCCTGAAGAAAGGAAGCATTATCCTTCTTCACGATACCTCTGAAAAGACGTATAAGGTATTGGTCGATTTATTGTTATTTTTGAAGGATAAAAAATATTCGACGTTTACAGTCGATTCAATTAACAAAATCAAATAAAAATGATTAAAAATATTGTTTTCGGAGCATTTATATTCATTTCAGGCTTCTTTTCAGCCCAGATGACCGCAATGTCCGGGGCAGAAGCCAAAGCATTTGTCACAAAAGTATCTTCCGAAACCCAGGAGATCAAAACACTTCAGAGCGATTTTACCCAGACCAAAAAGATGGATTTTCTGGATAAAAGCATTGTTACTTACGGAAAAATGTCTTTAAAATCGCCGAATATGCTGAGCTGGAAGTATACAAAACCTTATCAGTACAGCATTGTTTTTAAAGAAGGTAAAATTTTCATCAATGATCAGGGGAAAAAATCGTCTGTAGATGCCAAGAGTAAGACTTTTGAGAAGATCAATAAGCTTATCGTAGGAAGTTCAAACGGAAAAATGTTCAGCGATCCTGAATTTACAGTGTCCTATTATAAAAACGGAAATTTCAATGTGGCTAAATTCACCCCGAAATCTTCCCAATTGTTGAAATACATCAAACAGATCGAGCTTCATTTTCCCAAAAACCAATCTACGGTTTCACAGGTGAATATGACGGAAGCTTCGGGAGATACGACCAATATTGTATTCAAAAACACCAAGATCAATGCAGCGATTGCAGCTTCAGAGTTTAGTTTATAGTCTGGTTTTCCTGCTGTTTGTTTCGTGCAAAAGCTACCAACTGACAGATGCAAAACCGGTTCAGAGTTCTGAGAGAAAGGTCGAAAATTTATATTTTTCTTCCGGAGAAGATTATGTTTATAAATGTCAGATGGATATTTATAAAAATCATGTAAGCGGAATTCTAATTATTAAAAAGCTCAATGAAACAACGCATCGCGTGGCCATGACTTCAGATTTTGGAAATAAATTAATTGATTTTGAAATTTCTGAGAACGATTTTAAATTGAACTATGTCCTTCCGGATCTTGATAAAAAAATTGTCATTAATTTTTTAAAGAACGACTTCCGGGAGCTCCTGAAAAGAAAATTTCCAGTGAGTGAATCTTTCGAAAACGATCATTCTAAAATCTATCTTTCCAAAGCCGACAAAAGGGCTTACTATCTGTTTTTCAATAAGGAAAGCGGACTACTGAAGAACATCATTTACACCAAAAACAATAAGGAAAAAATCGATTTCAGTTTTGCAGCAAAAAAACATATCTTCGCAGATAGCCTAAGCCTGCAACATAAGGATTTTAAGATCAATATAAAACTATTTCAAATAACCGAAACCGAAAAAAATTAACATGAAAAAGCTTCTATTTTTAGTTGTCGCCTTACTGTCAGGACTGTCCTTTGCACAGGTGACTTTCAATCCGGGAATCAGAGCGGGTGCTAATTTCTCTCATTTCTCCAATAGTGAAGAGTTTAATTATTACTATCAGCAGGAATTCCCCAATGCGGCTACGCCTTATCTGGATTATAAAACCAAAACAGATTTTTATATCGGTTTTATAGGAAATATCCGTTTTGCAAAATTTTATGCTTTGCAGCCGGAGATCAATTATTCCAGACAGGGAGCGAAAATAAGCACGAATGTAAACAACTGGGACGGAAAAACGCTTTCCGTATCTTATCTCGGATTACAGCTGATCAATAAATTCTATTTCAACCAGTTTAATGTACATGTTGGACCAACTTTAGAATTTGTTGTAGATAAAAAGAATTTTGATCCTGAAAATGAGGTCGATTTGGGAATTACCGCCGGATTAGGATATGATATCACCAAAAATTTCGGTATCGAAGCCAGAGTGAAAAAAGGTTTTGTACCGGTGGACAGCTACAACAGGAATCACTCCAACGTTGTTTTCCAGACAGGGCTTTATTATACCTTTAACATGAAAAAATAATTGTATGCAAACTATTCTTACAGACTTTTACACTTTAGAATCCTTTGAAAAGGGAGACCATGGAAGTTTCACCGCAAACATTCATCTGAATAAAGATCATGATATTTTTAAAGGCCATTTTCCTGGCAATCCGGTGACGCCGGGAGTTTGTATGATGCAGATCGTAAAAGAGCTTACAGAAGAATTCACCAGTTCCAAATTATTTTTAAAAACAGCCTCGAATGTAAAATTCATGGCCATTATCAATCCTTTTGAGACGCCGGACCTGAAACTTCAGCTGGATATTACTGAAAATGAAGAAGATGTTAAAGTAAAGAATATCACTTCTTTTGGCGAGACTATTGCATTAAAAATGTCTGTAAGCTATAAAAAATAATTTCATGAAACTTCTCCTATCTCTCGTAACCGCTTTTATCCTTTTCTTCCAGACTGATCTTGAATCTTTAAGAAACAGCTATGCAAAGGCCAATCAGTCCAACGAAAATACCCAGGCGTTCATCAATCTTGCAGAAAAACAATCCGGTTCTGATGCCGTTACCACAGGCTACAAAGCCGCTGCACAGATCATGGAAGCGAAGATTGCTAAAAAGAACAGAAAAGCCCTTGTAAAAACCGGTGCGACTAGCCTGGAAAGCATTATCAAAAGTAATCCGAACAATATAGAATTACGCCTGATCAGACTGAGTGTTCAGGAAAATATTCCGAAAATAGTAGGATATAGAGGCAGTATCAAAGATGATAAAGCATTTCTTATCAGTAACTACAGCAAGCAGAACGCAACCCTGAAAAGCTATGTAAAAAAGTTTGCGATGCAGTCTAAATCCTTTACAGACGCAGATAGAGCCACTATAAAATAAAACAATGACCCTTCCAGAAGTACAAAATGCAGTGACCGAGAAAAAGATCTGTATTTTAATACCTACTTACAATAATGAAAAAACTCTGAAAAGAGTAATAGACGGTGTTTTGGATTACACCGAAAACATTATTACGGTTAATGACGGGTCTACCGACTCTACTCCACAGATTTTAGCAAACTATCCACAAATAACGGTTATTTCCCTGCCTGAGAACAAAGGCAAAGGAAACGGGCTTAAAATTGGCTTCAGAAAGGCCAAAGAGCTGGGTTATCATTACGCGATCACCATCGATTCTGATGGTCAGCATTATCCGGATGATATTCCTGTATTTGTAGAAGCACTCCTTCAGGAAAAACACGATGTGCTTCTGATCGGAAACCGCAATATGTCACAGGACGGAATTCCGAAAAAAAGCAGCTTTGGCAACAGGTTTTCCAATTTCTGGTTCTGGTTTGAGACCGGAATCAAGCTGGAAGATACCCAATCCGGCTACAGACTATATCCATTGTTAAAAATTCCGAAGAAATATTTTACGCCAAAATTTGAATTTGAGATCGAAATCATTGTAAGGACTGCCTGGAGACATGTTCCTGTAAAAAATGTACCGATCAAGGTTTTATACGACCCTGCAGAAAGGGTTTCTCATTTCAGACCGTTCAAAGATTTTACGCGGATCAGCATTCTGAATACGATTTTGGTGACGATCACGCTTCTATACATTATTCCGCGAAACTTCGTGAATAATTTCAAAAAAAAAAGCTTTAAAAGATTCATAAAGGAAGATGTTCTTGAAAGTAACGGCAGCAACCGTACAAAGGCATTTTCTATCGCTCTCGGCGTATTTATAGGGTTTTCTCCGTTCTGGGGATTCCACACGCTTCTTGTCATCTCGCTGTCTATTCTTTTCAAGCTGAATAAAGTTCTGGCTTTTGTGGCATCAAACGTAAGTCTTCCGCCATTTATTCCTTTTGTTATTGCTGCTTCGCTATTTTTAGGTTCTCCTTTTGTACACGGCGACAGTAATATTTTAAGCACTGAACTCAATTTTGAGCTGATTAAGAATAATCTACTTCAATATGTGATCGGGAGCGCTATTCTGGCCACATCTATGTCTGCCCTATCAGGTATTGCAACATTCCTTTTCCTGAATAAACTGAATCCGGAGAATGAGTAGGGAAATTTCAGATTTCAGACATTCTCAAACTCAGAAACACATCCAAAAAACAAAAAAGCCCTGAAGCAGAGCTCCAGGACTTTCCTCTCTATGTGGTTATTATTCTACTTTTATTTTGAAACAATAATTTTCTGGCTGTAATCAATGGTATTACCCTTGATCGTCACCATATAAGCTCCGTTCAGTAATTGACTTGCATTCACTGTAGTTTGCTTATTAAGATTGATTTTTTCTGAAGAAACCAATTTCCCGGTAAAATCATAAATTGAAACTGTAGTGATTCCTGAAAGATCCATTCCTGAAGGTGTTTTGATGGTAAATTCAGTTTTCACAGGATTCGGATAGATGGATATTCCTTTGGTGTTAGCAGCAGCTTCATTCACTGCCAATGCATTACATTCTGCAGGAACATCGAAATTTTCAACCTGGTCGCTCAAATCCGGAGCCGGCTGGTTGAATCCCTGCCAAACACCCGTCAATCCACCAGGAGCCGCATTGACACCAAGACCTCTTTTCGCAAATACTTTCCAGATCAGACATTTATCTGCTCCGTTAGTTTTAGCCTGATCCGCAGCTAAGATGGCGTCTCTTCCCTGTATAAAATTGGGGTTACACTGCTGTAACTTAAGAGCATCAACAACCAGTTGCAGTACTCTTGCGCTTCCACTGTTAGGATTAGCCAGTACATTACTGTTATAGCCGTATTTTTCTACATATTTCCAGTTAAGATCCCAAAGCATCGTTGCCCATACAAATCCTATACTGTGAACATCAGCTCTTGTAACAGGAAGAACTCCGCCAAGAATATCATTCACCTTCATCCCGTTAGTTCTTGCGTATGTAAAGTTATTAACAGCAAAATCAGGTGAATATTTAGCAGGTCTTATCCCTGGTCCATCTGTAGTCTGGCTGGCTGTAAAAGTAGCCATACCTCTAGGAATAGCAGCATTGTCTCCGGGTTTGTTGGTTAGCATTAAGGCAAAGAAATCAGACCATCCTTCTCCCATCTGCTCATTGGAAGTACCAAAATTCAGACAGTTGTTTCCTGTACCCGTCATACGGTTGGTAATTCCATGTCCATATTCGTGGGCCATAACTCCATTGTCTAAGCTTCCGTCTTTATAAACGTAATTTAATTTATCATATTTTAATGTTGCATTAATCGTTGCCCCACCAGTAATTTCAGCCGTCAAAAATTCTCCTTCCGTTTTTCCGATCATAATCGTAGGGATCGTAATCGTAGTGTCAGTCCCTCCTAAAGGTATTGGAGTATCACTGTTTGGATGATATTGTACAACTCCTATAGCACCGGCATTCTGCAAATTTTTGGTTTTAACTGCAAAACCACAAGTTGCTGCAGTTACTACTGCTATTTTACCCGTTAAGCTTCCCGCTGCTACAGCGGTACATGCATCTGCCGGTACAGAAAGCGCTAAATTTCCGGTTACAGGCGCATTTCCTTCAAGCCTTGGACCAAATTGTGCCGTCTTACTTATCGGTGTTCTTCCTGTATAAGTTGATGGTGAATTATAGAAAAGGTTCTGCATCTGCGTAGGCTCAAACAGATACATCTGCATTCTAGGTGCAGATCCGTCTGCCGGTGATTGGAAGTTTGCGTTATTATAGGCTCCACCGTCTCTGGCTTCTGCTAAAACAGCATCATTTCCTGTACCTCCAATGCCGAAGTTATTAGTTTGAAAGTTTCTTGCCGTCTCCGTGAATCCTAATTTATAAAATACATCATGCATTTTATTATTGACGTAAAATAAATTAGTTACAGCCGCAGAGGTATAGTTCTGTGGAGGAAGGGTCACATCCATTGGAAAATCAAAAGCTCTTGCTGCTCCGCCATCGGCAGAAAACTGAACTGTATTATTGTTATTTTCGTCGGTGTATGCGTAGGCATTATTCCCTCTTGTGTTGGTGTAATGATTGGTTCCATCCGAATGCCATCCTTCAGGAGAAGCGGTCAGATCCCAAGGGTTATTAAGCAGTGCTCTTGCCCCAAAAGAAGGTGCTTCCACAGGGAAAGGCAGGACATTATAAGAGGCATTGTCCGGAGCCAGAACAAAATTCTTGTTAAGGCTGTTATTTTCCTGCTTCATGTAAGCAGGAAGTACGGAAGGCTGATTATTCAGTTCTGACTGATGTAATTCGGTAGGAAGATGTTCGTGGTCACCGTCATGGAAATTACATGAAATAGTAAGATTTTCACGGTATAGAACTGAACCATCTTCTGTGCTGATCACCAAACTCCAAAGATTGCCACTTCCTTTCTCCTCTACATTGAACAAATATCCAAGGATAAGTTCTCCGCCTTTTGCGAAATAAACAAGCTTAGTTTTTATAGGCTCTTCTTTTCCTTCATTATTTTTAGCGGTAGTCAGTCCGTTCAATTGTTTTGCTGCTTGTGCTACCAGTACATCTTTTTGCGCACTTTGCTTACCTTTTACGCTGGAAGGATAGGTTTTAAGAAAAGTATCTGCAAAATTCAGTACTTTATTCTCTCTGATCAGTACATTCGCTGAACTTCCAAAGACAGGAACTCCATTAATGGTCTGCTGTATTCCTACAATGTCTCCGTTCAAACTTTTAGAAGGGTCAACATTCACAATTGTAAATGCTTTCAGTTCGGGATTTATTCTTTGAAATGTTTTTTCAGAATTAACGTAGTCTTTGATCACCTGCTCGTGTTTTTGAGCAGATATTGCGCCAAAACCAAAAAAAGAACAAAGCAATAAAAACTTAACACTTAGTCGAATTCTTTTCATATGATTACTTTTTAACGAAATATTAATTAAATTACTTCCCTAGTTAGTAGTAAAAATAACAAAATGTTACACGATTCACATCTTAACTTTAAAAATTAATTATCATATGAAGCAAAAAGTTCATTTCATATTCAATATGACTTATCCATTGATCCAAAAAATGAAATGGTAATGATTCTTCCTATTTATTTAAATACAACATGCGAAAAAGATAACGGACTCATAATCAAGGTTACAAATATGGCGAGAATGATTAAAACGAGCTGGTACTGATAATAGCTTTTTTCTTTATCTTCTTCTTTCACTTCAAAAGTAAATTTAATTTTGTCTGGTTTTCTGATTATTAGCCAGATAAAACCTAGAATAATAAGATTTAAGACGATGGGTGCAAAAAGAAACAGTTTACTACCGAATCCGTCATTCTTTCCTCCATACCCATGAATTGGGATAATATCCGGAATAGCGCTGTATCTGGTAAGCAAATAAGCGGTGTAACCGATAATGATGACGAAAGGAATACAGAACAGCAGTTTGATATGTTTAGGGATCATTTTAATTTTTTTAAAGTCTTCTTGAGATATTTCTCCACATTTTTCCGGTCCGGAACGGTAGTAATTTCTTTTGTCAGAGCTTTTTCAAAAGCTATTTTAGCATTTGAAAACTCTTTTTTACTGTAATAATATTGGCCGGACTGGTAATAGACCAACCAGAAATCAGGATTCAAAGACTGATAATGAGGAATGAAATCGTCTGTCAGGACTATATCTTTACTATCTGTCGCAGCACTTACCTCTTCGCTCATCATTTTATACATTTCATAGTTCTCAAATTCCTGAGAATCTACAAAAGGATCTCTCGCGATATTCAGTACTGTTTTTGCCTGTAAGCTTTCCGCTGCCTTTTTACCGGAAAAGATTTCATTGAGATCGTAGCATACGAATTCCCCCAGCTGATAAGGATTGGAAGAAACCCAGACAAGCCTTTTTTCAGGTGAAAATAAAACGGCGTGATGTGCCAGCAGCTGATTGATTGCCTTTTCATTTCCGTAGCCTATCTTCTGGCCTTTTAACCCTGATTGATCACGTAAAATAGCTGCCATTTTTTCAGGATTGAGCTTTTTCTTTTCCTCAAGAAGTTCCTGAAGCTTTTCGTAGCGGTATTCGGAATGACTTTCTACTATATGTTTCTGATTTCTTTTATCGTCTTTATAGGCTTCCGACTGAAAATGATTGGTACAAAAAACCCGGCTTGTATTTTCAACTTTGTAGACTCCGAAATTCTCAGGTGAAACTTCAATAATCACCGCATTTTTATCTTGAGCGCTTCCCACCAGAATAGATTCGGAGACGAATACTTTTCTTTTTTTTGCAATGGAAATCGCCTCGTCAATATTTTTCGCATACTGCAGAATTTCCCGTGTCACCAGAGAAATTGGAGTTTTTGCAGTCAGCGGGATTTTAGATTTCCCTGCATTGATTGTTACGCTGATCCCTTCTTTATTCATCCCTGAAACTACGCCTATCATTCCCGGCCAGCTGACGGACATATAGGGAATTCCGGTGTCCGGCTCTACAAATTCGATCAATTTATTTTTAGCAAAATCGTCTCCGACATAGAAATCAAAGTTTCTTCCGATCAGCAGCTGACCGTCTTCCGTATTTTCATTCCAGACCGCAATTGAGGTACATCCTACCATCGCCAGATCCTGCATGGCGTGGCCAATGTCGTGAGCACCGTGAAGATAGAGGTTACGAAGATATTTCGGAGCAATAAAATTGTATTGATCTGAGGAATACTGCGCCAGACCGTACAATTCAGCCTGATAATCTTCCCTTACATTCAGATACATTTTCCTGTTGTACCATTTTAAAAATCCACGAAGCAGTTTTTGTTTAAATTTTGAAGGAACAAAGCCTTCCACTTTGGAAAAAAAGATCTCTTCCTGCTGCTGCATCAGATTTTGAGTCAGAGCTCCGTTGTTATATCCCAGCTGTAAAGGATTTCCTTTGATATAAAGTTCCCAGAGCTGCTGTTTGTTTTTGGTTAAATAATTCTGATTAAAACTGAATGTAGAATCATTGATCTTATTGACTTTTGGAGTTTCCAAAGCATATCTGCTGATATCCGGAATATGATGAACCGATTTTGAAACGCCACACGACACAAGAGAAAGGATCAGGAAAAACTGAATTCCCCGGAATACTGCAGCGAGTCTGTTATTTGTTTTCATGGGTGTTGATCATTTGTTTCAGACGATCGTCTATCGTTTCTTTTCCGAGAATTTCCGCACAGGTATTGAATGCGCCTATCGTTACACCCAGAATTCCATGCATATTCACAGACTGTCCGGTAAGGAACAGGTTATCGGTCTTTGTGCGGGGCGAAACCATTGTTTTTAACGGGTTATCCGAATTTTTCATGTATCCGTACATATTTCCTTCAAAACTGCCTATATAGTCCCTATAAGACAGCGGCGATGAAGTATAGATGCTTTTTATGGAATGTCTCAGGTTTGGAATTTTATTTTCTAAGGCCGAGATCATTTTTTCCGCCTTTTCAAGCTTGAACTGTTCGTACTTTAATCCTCTTTCATGCTCTTCTGCAACGGTATTGATGGTTTTCTCCCAAGATTTAACCTCATCGAAATCCATATAAGAAATTGCGGTAAGGCTTTCCGCATAATCCGGATGATGCTTTGATTGTGTAGAGGAAAGCATATAGGTTTCCGGCCAGCTTTCTTTGCAGTAACGGAATGCATTCCACACCATTTCTTCCGATGAATAGTGGTAAATATTGTAATTAAAATTTGGGAAAGAATGCGGTTTTAATACCAGATAGACGCTGAAGCATGAGGAAACAGGCTCCCAGCTCATGACTCTGTTGGAAAAGGATTTTCTCAATCGGTCTTCCCCCATCAGTTTCATGGCAGAACGAATTTCTATGTTTGAAATGAATTTTTTCGCTGCATATTCCTTTCCATCCTTCGTTTTTACTGAAGACAGAACATTATTTTCATTAAAGATAAATTCCGAAACTTCGGAATGCTTGTGAACTTCGGCTCCATACTGGCGAAGTTTTTTAATCAGAAGTTTGGTAATCTGGCTTCCTCCTTTGACACATTTATAGGCACTCTGAATGTAGGAATTCACTGTAAGGGCATGAACGTAGAACGGTATATGTTCCGAATCACCGCCATATAAAAAATTGGACCCGAGCAATACGGCCTGCAGCTTTTTATCCTGAGTCACGGACTCTATGAATCTTTTGGTATTGAGGTGAAGAATTTCTTCATTATAACTGTCTTTTCCTATGACCTGATATCTCGGAAACTGTGCACAGACATACTGGATCTCTTCGCAATAGCTTTCCAGATTTTGTTTTTCGTTGGGGAAATATGCGGCGAGCTGTTCAACAAAGTTTTCATAGCCCTGCGCATGAGGATATTCTATGCTTTCTTCACCAAAAGAAATTCTATCGTAGCCATCTTCATTCATCTTATGAAGTTCCAGATCATCCATAATCTCAAGATAGGAAAAGAAACGGTGAAGATTCTGTCCTTTTGAAAGGCCTCCAAGGTAATGAACTCCGGTATCGAAGATCAGTTTGTCCCGCGAGAATGTCTGCAGATTTCCGCCATACTGGTTATTTTTTTCCAGGACACAGACTTTCAGACCTTCTTTCGCCAAAATTAGAGCCGAAACAAGACCTCCCAATCCGCTACCGATTACAAGTATGTCGTATTCTTTTTTCAAAAGGAGAAAAGATGTGTTTTTATTTCAAAAATTAAGAAATCCAGTGATTAAAAAAATAATAGATGAACCCGAATGAAAGGTTCAACGCTCCAATTTCTGAATTTATTTAACGATTTGAGTTTATTAATTAGTTTTCAGGGATAAAATTAGAAAAATTAATCAATATCATCCCAAAAATCGAAATAATTGAACCATTGAAGGGAATATTTTCTGATCATAGATTCCAGATTCTGGACATAAGAATTGAGAAGTCCCTGAGAATCACGGTTTTTAATATTTTGTGCTACCCTTGCGTACAAATGGTAATGAAGATTTTTTTCTTTCATTACATATACATAGACAACGGGAACGCCAAGACGGGAAGCAATAAGGAAAGGACCGGCCGGAAATTTAGCACTTTTTCCCAGCAGATCGGCTTCAAGATATTTTGAACCTTCGAAATAACGGTCTCCGGTAAAGCAGATCAGTTCATTATTTGACAAAGCCTGATTGATCTCAAAAATATGGGACATATCTTCTTTGACATAGATGAATTTGATATTGCTCTGTTTTACGGCAACGCTTTCAAGATATTCTTTAATGACCGTCACTTCCTGATCTGTAGTCACCAGATTGATCTGACAGTCGAAATCGATATCAGCAAAGAAATGTTCTGCAATTTCAAAGTTTCCAATGTGAGCACTGATAAGCACCCCGCCTTTTTTTTCGGCCAAAAGATTCTTAAGATTTTCTACACCATCAAATTCATAGGTGTATTTTTCCCTTAAACCGGCAGAAATTGCTGTTTTATCAATTAAAACTTTTCCAAAAGTAAAATAGCTTTTAAAGACACAGGCTTTTGATCTCCAGTAGCCGTAATTCAGTCTTTTCTGAAAATAATAAAAGATGTAGCGATTGCTCTTTTTTAAGAATAAAAAGTAATAGGAAGCTACGAAATAGAGTACAACATATGAACTCCGGATCCCGATATTTCTAATACACCAGACGAATATTTTATATCCCAGTATGGTTCCTTTAGATTTACCTTTCCACTTGTTCATATTTCAATTTACCAATTTATCAATATACCAGTGTAACAATATTTCTTCTGAAGTTATTGTTACACTGGTACATTGTTTTATCGTTACATTATTAAAAAGAATAAAGTTCAATCGATAGTTATGCGTTTTTTTCAGCGATCTTCTGCTCAATCGTAGTATAGAAATCGTCAAACGTGACCATTTTTTTAAAATCCGCCTCACCTAATTTCACTCCGAAATTAGATTCAATCACTACGACCATATCAATATAGTCCAGACTGTCCAGTCCAAGCGTCTTTTTCAGGTTGGCGTCATTACTGATCTCATCGCCGTCTACCTCGAATTCGTTTACTAAGAAATCATTAACGATGTCAACAATTTTTTCCCTTTCCATGTTTTTAATCAAATTTTTTAACTATTAATGCAGAGTTGGTTCCCCCAAATCCGAAAGAATTCGACAAAAATACGTCAATTTTTTGAGTTTTCGTTTTTGAGACCAAATTTATCTTTTTCGCCTCATCGTCAGGGTTTTCCAGATTGATGTTCGGTGCAACGAAATCATTCTGCATCATCAAAATGGAGTAAACAACTTCACTTGCCCCTGCCATCCAGCATTCATGACCGGTCATGGACTTGGTAGAACTTACTGGAATTTCGCTTCCGAAGATCTCGTGAATGGCTTTGGCTTCATTGGCATCTCCGATAGGTGTGGAAGTCGCATGAGCGTTGATATAATCGATATCTTCTACTTTTAATCCTGATTGTTTAAGCGCTCTTTGCATCGCTAAAGCAGGACCATCCACATTCGGTGTTGAAATATGTCCGCCGTTTGATGAAAAGCCGTATCCTACAATTTCGGCAAGAATGGTAGCTCCTCTTTTCTGGGCAGATTCTAAACTTTCCACCACAAGACTGGCTGCACCTCCACTTGGAATCAGTCCGTCTCTTCCGGAATCAAAAGGTCTTGATGCTTTGGTAGGTTCATCTTCTCTCACAGAAAAAACGCCCAGCCCGTCAAAGCTTGCCATTGAATATTTGTTCGTTTCCTGAGCACCGCCGCAGATAATCATATCCTGAAAACCATTACTGATCATCATATGCGCCAGTCCCAAAGAATGCGAGCCGCTGGCACACGCTGCACTGATGGTAAGATTGATTCCTTTCAGTTTAAAAATAGTAGAAAGGTTCATGGTTACTGTAGAATTCATTGATTTAAAGATCGCTCCGGATCCCATCAATGTTGTATCTTTTTTTTCTCTGGCAATATCGATAGATTCTACAACCGCCTGAGAAACACTGTCGTTTCCGTATAGAATCCCAACTTCATGGCTGTCCAGGAAATCCTGGTCTAAACCTGCCTGTTTAAGTGCATCGCTGGTAGCAAGATAAGCATATTCGCTTTCCTCACCCATGCTTACACGCTGGCGTCTGTTGAGTAGATTTTTAAGATCCGGTTTCGGGACTACACCTGTAAGGCCTGATCTGAATCCGAATTCTTTTCTTTCCTGTACTAAAGCAATACCGGATTTTCCTTGATATAGGGATTCTTTGACTTCTTCCAAAGAGGTCCCGATGCAAGAATAAATTCCCATTCCGGTAATTACAACCCTATTTTCCATGTCTTTATATTTGAATGTAACAATGTATCAGTATAGCAATGTAACAATATTTCGGATGAAGGTTGTTACATTGCTATATTGTTACATTATTTTTTTATTGTTAAGAGTAAATTCCTCCGTTGATGTTCACTATTTCTCCGGTAATGTATGACGCTTTTCTTGAGGCTAAAAACGCAACCAGATCTGCTACTTCTTCCGCTTCTCCAAACCTGTTGGCAGGGATCATCGCTTTAAGTTCGTCTTCATTGAAGTCCTGAGTCATATCTGTTCTGATAAATCCCGGAGCTACTGCATTGACCGTGATATTTCTTTTCGCCACCTCCTGAGCCAAAGCTTTTGTAGCACCTACCAAAGCTCCTTTTGCTGCAGAATAATTGGTCTGTCCAGCCGTCCCTTTTACTCCGGAAACAGAAACCATATTGATGATTCTTCCATATTTATTGCGCAGAAGTTTCTGGATAAAGAAATTGGTTACGTTGAAAAAGCCGTTCAGGCTTGTGTTGATGACACTGTTCCAGTCTTCACTCTGCATCCACATGAACAAACCGTCTCTTGTGATGCCGGCATTATTTACGATCACCTCAACGATGGCATCAGGGTTGCCTTCCTGCCATTGGGCCAAAACATTCAGGCTTTCTTCTGCATTCGCTACGTCAAATTTAAGGAGCTCTCCTGTAGCCCCCAACTCCTGTACTTTAGTTAAAGTTTCCTTGGCTGCAGTATCGTTTGAGGTATAATTAATTAAAATATGATAATTTTTTTCTTCTGCCAGTTTGAGACAAATTGCCCTTCCAATTCCTCTGGATCCGCCTGTTATAATTGCACATTTCATGTCTTAGTGTTAGTTTTTTTAATTTTGAAAAAGCTCTGCATTATAGAACCATTTATCGCCAAGCAGGTTTCCGGATGTATCGATGAATCCCCATTTTCCGCCTTTTTTCACTCTTGATACGCCCTGGTTGAATCCTTTATTTTTTTCTCCGAAGCCAAAACTTGCAGAGATTTCGTATCCCATCGGAATAACTATTTTTCCGGTATTGTCGATAAATCCCCAACCTTTTCCTCTTACCGGAGCAAGATTGTCACTGCTGAAAACTTCTGCATCGCTATACTGTGGCTCTATCACAAAGTTTCCTGTGGGATCAATATATCCCCATTTATTTTTCAGACAAACCGGAGCTAAGTTTTGACTAAAGCTTCTCGCCTTCTCAAATTGCGGTTCGATAGTCCATTTTCCCGTTTTATCTACGAAACCGATTTTGCCATTTTTTCTGGCATGAGTCATCGGCTGATTATCGAAATCCCAAATTTTATCAACTCCGTCGATTACTTTAAAGTCTTTGCCATCAACAAGCCCAAAGGATTTGTCTTTTTGTGCCCAGGTAATTCCGTCTGAATATTCTCCAAGATCGTCATACTCAAAAGGAACAATGGTTTCGCCTTTTGTATTGAGAATTCCCCATTTGCTGTTTTTAGAAGCTCTTGCAAAACCGTTCTGAAAAGGTTTAATCACGTCATATTCTTCACGAATGATTACTTTTCCGGCTGTATTGAATGCTCCGATTTTATTGTTAATTTTAAAAAAAGCTAAACCTTCATTAAAATCATATAACTTTTCTGAAGAAGGCATCGTCAGTTTTTCACCTTTTTTATTGATGTACATCCATGCTCCTTCTTTTTCAACGATGCAGATTCCATCATGAAATTCCCTTATATTGGTAAAAGAAGGTTCAATAACCATTTTACCGTCTTTTCCGATGAATCCCCAAAGTTGTTTTATCTTCACAGCAGCCAAGCCATCTGAGAAGTTTTTTGCCGCATCGAAAGTCGGATAAATAACATACTTCCCGGATCTATCGATATATCCTACTGTTGATTTTTCCTTCACCAAAGCTAATTCCTGGGCAAAAAGTATTTGTCCTATAGCTAACAGAGAAAAAATCAGTGCCTTTTTCATTTTTTACTTTATATTTTTAAGATACTGCTTGACATTTTCCAGATACGGATACATTACCATATCATCTGAAAATGCAGGAATAATTTTTCTTATTTCGTCATACAGTTCTTTGGTAGAAGACGAAACTTTATCCTGGAATCCAAGGTACTCAACAGCCTGAATAATGGTAATAGCTTCAATGGCCAATACTTCAAATGCATTCTCTATCACCTTTCTGCAGATCACCGCTGCATTGGTTCCCATGCTTACAATATCTTGATTATCATTATTATTAGGAATACTGTGCACATACATGGAATTGGATAACATCTGGCTTTCCGCCGTAGTAGATGTTGCTGTAAACTGCACCCCCTGCATCCCGAAATTGAACCCTAATTTACCTAAATTTACAAAAGGAGGCAAAATTTCGTTGATCTTTGCATTTAAAAGGTAGTTCAACTGCCTTTCTGCCAACATCGTCAGCTTGGTAACTACGATTTTCAATTTGTCCATTTCCAATGAAATATAATCTCCGTGGAAGTTTCCACCGTGATAAACATGCTTGTCTGCTACATTGATAATCGGGTTATCATTTGCTGAATTGATCTCGTTTTCAAGAACATTCTCAGTGTATTCCAAAGTATCTAAAACAGGGCCTAAGATCTGTGGAACACATCTTAATGAATAGTATTCCTGCACTTTTTCCTTAAATACTTTTTCCTGTTCTTCGAAATGGGTATAAAGATGGTCTTCTCTTTTTCTGATGAGCTTACTGTCTGCCAGATGAGCACGCATTCTTTCTGCCACTTTCTGCTGGCCGTAATGTTTTTTCGTCCCGTTCAAAGCTTCCGAAAGGTGGTCATCATAGGCCTGCACGATCTCATTGATCGCACATGAAAGCCTGATTGAAATATCGGTCAGCTGATTCGCTTTATAAGCATTAACAATTCCTATCCCGGACATCACGGAAGTTCCGTTCATCAAAGCAAGTCCTTCACGAATTTCAACTTTGATAGGCTCTAATCCTTCCGCTTCAAAAACATCTTTTGTAGCTTTTCTTTCGCCATTATAGTAAACTTCCCCTTCTCCTATCAGCACCAAAGCAAGGTGGGCAAGCTGTACCAAATCTCCGCTTGCTCCCACTCCTCCGTGTTCAAAGATCAAAGGTGTAATATCTCTGTTGATCAATTCCTTAAGTAAATGAACGACAGACTGGTGAACGCCGGAATTTCCAAGTGAAAGGGTATTAAGCCTTGCCAGCATACAGGCTTTTACTTCCTGAGCAGGCAACGGATTTCCGATTCCTGAAGAATGACTTCTGATCAGGTTATACTGAAGCTGATGGGTATCTTCATCACTGATTTTGAACTGAGCCATAGGCCCAAAACCGGTATTCACACCATATATTACTTTATTTCTCGAAAATTCCTTTAAAAACTGAAAACTCGTCTCCACTCTATCTAAAAGTGGTGTGTCCAGTTCGATTTTTTCATTTTCAATGATAATTTTTTGAAAATCCTTCAGTTCTAAAAAGTTATTTATTTTCATCAATTAAAAGTAATAGTTGATAATTTTGTAAAATATTAATTAATTGTCACTAATTTTGCGGCAAAGATAGAAGTTATTATTAAAATAAAAAATCAAGATGAGCAAAGAATTTGTTGATGTTCTTGTAATCGGGGCTGGGCCTTCCGGATGCGTATCTTCTTCATATTTAAAGAAGAACAATGTCAACGTAAAAGTTGTTGAAAAGACAAAATTCCCAAGACTTGTAGTTGGTGAAAGCCTAATTCCCAGGGTAATGGATCATTTTGACGAGGCCGGACTTTTTCCTGCTTTGGATAAAATGGGCTTTGAAAAAAAGCTTGGAGCCCGTTTCCTAAGAGGCGACGAGGTTTGCATTTTTGATTTCAGCGATAAGTTCGGAGAAGGCTGGGACTCGACCTGGCAGGTTCCAAGAGCTGATTTTGATAATACTCTTGCTCAGGAAGTGATCAACAAAGGCATCGATCTTGAATTTGAGACCGAAGTTATTGATATTCAATTTAACGGTACAGATTCTATCACTACCGTAAAAACCAAAGATGGCGAAACCAAAGAAATCCATTCTAAGTTCGTGATCGATTCAAGCGGATACGGAAGAGTGCTTCCAAGGCTTCTTGATCTTGAAAAACCTTCCAAGCTTTCTCCGCATTCTGCTATTTTTGCCCACGTAGAAGACATTAACAGAGAGGAAGGTGAAGAAGGAACTTTGATCTCTTTTGATATTATAGAAACTGAAGTATGGCTTTGGGTGATTCCTTTCTCCAACGGAAATACGAGTGTCGGAATTGTAGGTCCTACGGAATACATCGACAAACTTTCTGAAAACGGCGATACTGCAGAGGCTTTAAGAAAGGCTATTTCTCTGTCTGATTATTATGTAAAACGTTTCGGAAATGTAGATTTCCTTTTTGAACCAAGACATCTGAAAGATTATTCGTGTTCGGTAAAACAATTATTCGGAGACGGATATGCACTTACCGGAAATGCATCTGAGTTCCTTGATCCTGTGTTCTCATCAGGAATGGCCTTTGCCACGGAATCGGGAATGCTTGCTGCAAAACTGGCTTTGCGTCAGCTGAACGGTGAGAAGATCGACTGGCAGACGGAATACACAGATTATATTCTTTACGGTGTGGATGTTTTCACCACCTATGTAAAAGAATGGTATACGGGAAATCTTCAAGAGCTTTTCTTCCACAGACCGGAAAACGAAGACGTCAAGAGAAAAATATGTGCAGTACTCGCAGGATATGTCTGGAATAAAGACAATCCGTTTGTAAAGAAGCACGATACGGTTATTAAAAATCTTGCGAATCTGATTAAGCTTGAAAAACAGCAACAACAGGAACAATCATAAACAAAACCGGTCTGAATTTCAGACCGGTTTTGTTTTATTTTAAATCTCTTTCCATTCTCTGGGCGAGTGTTTTACCAGTTTTTGCAAACCCTTCTCCCACTCTGGTTTCGTTATTAAAATTACTTCCCCACTGGTCTCCCGGCGCATCTACACTTTCAATGTCGAACAAGACCTTCTTAGAATCTGTTTCCACAAAAGTAAGTTGCGTAGTCACTTTTGCAGGCTGCTTCATAATTCCAGCATCCCAACCCGGATACACCCACTTTACTTTCACCATTAAAGTATAAGGACTCTGAGCATTTTCCTTAAGCTTTGTATTGATGTTCTCTTTTGACAAGACCTTATTAAATATTGTAATGAATTTCGGGTTCCACAATTCTTCTTTAACACGCTCCCACTGCTTTTTCCAGATTTCTCCGCTTCCTTCAGTTTTTTTGTTCAGCTCTTCAATTCTTCTTGGAATATATTCTGCTTCGGTATAATTTTCTTTCAGCAGTTTCATCTCTGAGTAATCAAAAACAACGTTCACTGTTTCAGTTCCCTTCAAGAATTTTGCATCTCCACTTTGGATCTTAAATTTTTGTGCCATTGCAACGGTAGAAATGGCAACCAGCAATAAGAATAATAATTTTTTCATGGTTTTATATTTTTTTAATTTAAATGGGTTTCATTTTTTGTGCTGAAGTTCTGATTTTCTATCTCAAATCTATAAAAGTGATCGGTTTTCTGCTGTTCGGGTTAAAAACAGTTTTGGACAAAATATCAAAGTCTATGATTTCAATTTTAGGACTTACTCTCAGTTTTGCACGGAAATGGTCGCGGACTTCATTTACAAAGGTTTCTTGATCCTGGTCTGTACTGAGTTTAATGATAATTTCATCCAGCCCGATTTCATTAGACTGAATAACGATCTGATAGCATAAAATCGTACTGAAGTCGTTCAAAATATCAGTCATCGCCGGTGGATACAGCGTTGTGCCTTTGTATTTGATCATTTGCTGTTTTCTTCCGACAACAGGGCCCAGTCTCATCGTATTTCTTCCGCAATCGCAAGGTTCATAATGAGCTTTTACAATATCTCCCGTTTTGAAACGAAGCAAAGGAATAGCTTCAACCCCTAAAGTAGTGATCGTAAGCTCGCCGTTCTCTCCTTCTGCGACAGGATTTTCGTTATCATCAAGAATTTCTGTGATAATCAGTTCCGGATGATGATGGCCTCCGGTTTGGAACTCACATTCTGTAAAGGCTGTGCTCATTTCTGTAGAAGCGTACGTGGAAAATAATTTAATATCCCACTTCTCTTTAATCTTCTGCGAAAGAATATTATCCGTAAAGTCCTGATTTTTGATACTTTCCCCGATACAAACGGCTCCGTAAACACTTGAATTTTTGTAATCTATTCCATGTTTTTCAGCATAATCGATCATCTTTAATAGAAAAGACGGAACGGTGATCAGGTATTTGGGTTTGTATCTGAAAATAGAATCCCACTGCAGCTCCGGAATACCGGGTCCCATTCTAACTACACTGGCACCCATTTTTCTCAATCCGAGAAAGTAAGCCAGACCAGCCATAAATCTTTTGTCAATGGTGGTGATCATCTGCACAACATCTCCTTTCTGAATTCCTGCACAGACAAAGGAAATCGCTTCATTGTAAGCCAGTCTTTCAAGATCGCTGTCGGACAATCCGAAAGTAACCGGATCACCCAAAGTTCCGGAAGTAGTGCTGTAGTCTACAATTTTATCCGGTGGAATACAGAAAAAGTCGTGATTATGCTGTTGAAGATCATCTTTTGTGGTGGTGGGAATTTTCCGCAGATCTTCCAACGTCTGAATATCCGAAATATTGATCCTGTTTTCCTGAAACAGTTTTTGATAAAAAGGTGATTTTTTTTTAAGATAAACCAGAAGCTCCTGAAGCTTATGCTCCTGAAACTTTTTGATGTCCTGAAGATTTGATTTCTCGATGGCCGGATAAAATTCCAATGATTTTAATTTTAAGGAACAAATTTATTTAATTAAAATTAAAAGATTGAATGATTAAAAAATTAAAAACCTGAAGTCCCAATAATTTTATCGCTGAAAGCTAAAAGTCTGTGTATTGGTATTTCCGGCTGTATTGGTAGTGGTTACTTTTAAAGTATGTACACCTGAACCTTTGGGACATTTTTCATCAAAAACATAAACAAAATCATCTTTAACACGGGCGAATCGAAGCCATTTCCCATCCATTTCCGCACGGAATGATACGATATCTCCGATTTTCGTTCTTCCGCTCAACCGCAAAGTACTGCTGTTTATAAGAGCTCCATCTTTCCAACCCGAAGAAACAGACGGCAGACTTTGATCCAATAACAATGTTGCTGTCCCTAGTCTGTTAAACTGTGCTTCCATTCTGTCACCATCCCACTTTCCTTTGATCACCTTTGTATCGCTTCCATAATCAAAGAGAACAATTACTTTTCCTTTTTCTTCACCGGTTAATTTTCTGTTGGGTTTTATTTTTAAGGTATAATCGTCATGCACCGGGATATAAGGGGACTGCAGAATAAGTGTATTTGAAACTCCATCTGCATTGGTCGCCGGCTTTTCAGACATTTGAAAATTCACGGCATCATACACTCCATTTTTACTGAAATTGATCTCAGCATTTTCAGTGGTCATCGTTTTTCCCTGATTGGGCAGTACGGTTTTTCCCGTTTGCGAAATTGCTTCTGAATTTTTATTCAACTGCACTTTTGTTTTCAACCGGCTTGTATTTCCGTTGACATCTTTTAAAATAATTTCAATCTGGTGAATATCTTCATCCTGAAGCGTGATCAGTCCATTTAAATCCGGCTGGCTGTAATTTTTCAAATTCATGCCCGGTAAAGACGATAAATGCTGAATGCTCATTTTATCCTTTGCAAACTTGGTATAATCGATACAGCCATTAATATAGCGTGTATCATCGTAACTCACCTGATCCATGGAAAAACTGTAGATCAAACGGTCGTCCATTAATAATTCTGCATGATAAATTCCAAGATTAAACCCTTGATTGGCTTTATCCACAGCTCTTATAGCAAAGCTTATCGTTGGTGAACTTACCCGCACTACATCCGTTGTATATGTACTGCCAGCTTTTTTTACAGCAATCCCGTTGGCACCTGGTTCATAGGTACTGAAACGTCGGTCATACCAATAAAGCCCGCTGATAATAGGCGCAATACCATCCGGAATATTGAATCCGAAAAGCAAAGGATTGATGCATTCTTCCGTTTTTGTATCTCTGATTTCAAAATGTAAATGCGGTCCGGCTGAGCCTCCGGTATTCCCACTCAAAGCAATAAGCTGTCCTTTGGTTACGGGAAACTGTCCGGGGGAAAAAGTGATATCCTGTTCCCATTTTTCGTCTTTATATTGTCTTTCTTTTACAAATTCATCCAGCTTATCATAATATTTATTCAGATGCGCATATAGTGTGGTGTACCCGTTTGGATGCGTCACATACACCGCATTTCCAAAGCCATATCTTTCTACTTTTATCCTGCTCACATAACCATCTGCCGCCGCAACAACGGATAGGTTTTCCTGACTGTTGGTCCGTAAATCCAATCCCATGTGAAAATGATTGGAACGGACGGCACCGAAGTTGGCTGCGAGCTGCATTGGAATATTCAGAGGATTCCGGAAATAATTTTGCGGATAGTTTTTCTGAGCAGATGTAAAGATGCTATTAAGGAAATAAACGATTATGATTAATTTACAGAAAGTTTTCATACAGCATCTGGGTTTGGGGTTCTATTTAAATTTACAAAATTTTAATTATTCTAAGTGAGATTTTTTTATTTTAACCACGAATGACACAAATTTACACGGATGATTGCGTTAAAAACTATAGGACTTTATCCATCCTGGGCTATATTTTGGCTAAAGCCGGACAGGAGAGTATTTATTTTTTAAGCAAGATAAAGCCATCTATTATTGCAGAAAATGAAAGAAAAAAAATATAAAATAAATAGTAAAAATTGACGTATTCACCATTCCCCATTCCCATTTTATCACTTCCCTTATTTATATTTCTGAAATTGAACTTTTTAATAGATATAAGCTAAATAAAACATATCTTATAAACCGACAAAATTTAGTAAATTTGCAGACTTAATTAATCAACGATATTGAGATATTTACAATGAGCCAATTTAAAGAATACAAAAACCTCAACCTTATTGACATAGCCGAGAATGTATCGGAGTTTTGGAAACAGAATAAAACGTTCAGTAAAAGTGTTGAGATTCGCGAGGGTAATGCCGAGTTTGTTTTTTATGAAGGTCCGCCTTCAGCAAACGGTATGCCCGGAATTCACCACGTTATGGCCAGAGCATTAAAGGATATTTTTTGTCGTTACCAGACTCAGAACGGAAAACAGGTTTTCCGTAAAGCGGGCTGGGATACACATGGACTTCCTGTAGAACTGGGCGTAGAAAAAGAATTAGGAATTACTAAAGAGGATATTGGCAAAAAAATCTCTATTGAAGACTACAATAAAGCTTGTCGTGAAGCAGTAATGCGATATACAGACGTATGGAACAACCTTACGGAAAAAATCGGATATTGGGTAGATCTAGAAGATCCGTATATCACGTATAAGTCAAAATATATGGAGACGGTTTGGTGGTTGCTGAAGCAGTTGTATAATAAAGAATTATTGTACAAAGGCTACACGATCCAGCCTTATTCTCCGAAAGCAGGAACAGGACTTTCTTCTGCGGAATTAAATATGCCGGGAACTTATCACGATGTTTCTGACACTACCGTTGTAGCTCAGTTCAAAGTAAAAAAAGAATCTTCTGAATTATTTAGTAATGTGGAAGAAGATGTAAGCATTCTGGCATGGACGACAACTCCATGGACCTTGCCATCTAATACAGCACTGGCTGTAGGAAGAGATATTGAATATGTTTTAGTTAAAACATTCAATCAATATACATTTGAGCCAATAGCTATTGTTTTATCCAGAGTTCTTTTACCTAAAGTATTCGGTAAGAAATATGCTGAAGGAACCGATGAAGATTTCGCTGGTTATACTGCGGAAAGCAAGGTGATTCCTTTCAAAATTGTAAAAGAATTTACAGGAGAAAAGCTTGCCGGAACTCATTATGAGCAGTTAATCCCTTGGTTTACGCCTAATGATTCCCCTGAAAAAGCTTTCAGAGTGATTTTGGGAGATTTTGTAACGACTGAGGACGGTACCGGTATCGTTCACATCGCGCCTACTTTTGGTGCGGATGATGCAAGAGTAGCAAAGGAAGCCGGAATTCCGCCCATGTTGATCAAAGACGAAAATGATAATCTGGTTCCGCTGGTAGATTTACAGGGAAGATTTATCAGGGGAGAAAATGTGCCTGAATTATTCTCAGGAAAATATATCAAGAACGAATATTATGATGATGGAACTGCGCCTGAGAAATCGTGGGATGTAGAACTTGCCATCGTTCTGAAGACTGAAAATAAAGCCTTCAAAGTAGAGAAATACGTTCACAGCTATCCGCACTGCTGGAGAACTGACAAGCCCGTATTATACTATCCGCTGGATTCGTGGTTTGTGAAAATGACCGCTGTGAAAGACAGATTGGTGGATTTAAACAAAGAAATTAACTGGAAACCTAAATCAACGGGAGAAGGACGTTTTGCGAACTGGATTGAAAACGTAAACGACTGGAATTTATCCCGTTCAAGATATTGGGGAGTTCCGTTACCGATCTGGAGAACTGAAGATCTTAAAGAAGAAAAGATCATCGGATCTGTAGAGGAGTTATATAATGAGATCGAAAAGTCTGTTGCTGCAGGATTGATGAAAGAAAATCCGTTCCAGGGCTTTATCATAGGAAATATGTCTGAGCAGAACTATGAACTGGTGGATCTTCACAAGAATGTAGTAGACAAAATCATTTTAGTTTCAGATTCAGGAAAAGCCATGAAGCGTGAAAGCGACTTAATCGACGTTTGGTTCGATTCAGGTTCGATGCCTTACGCTCAGTTGCATTATCCTTTTGAGAATAAAGAATTAATTGACAATAATAAAGCGTTCCCGGCAGATTTTATCGCGGAAGGCGTTGACCAGACGCGTGGTTGGTTCTATACTCTTCACGCGATCGGAACAGCGGTTTTTGATTCAGTTGCTTATAAAAATGTAATGAGCAACGGGCTTGTTTTGGATAAAAACGGACTGAAAATGTCAAAATCCAAAGGAAATGCAGTAGATCCGTTCGAAACACTTTCTGTATATGGGCCAGATGCTACGAGATGGTATATGATCTCGAATGCGAATCCTTGGGAAAACCTGAAATTCGACATCGAAGGAATTGATGAAGTAAGAAGAAAGTTCTTCGGAACCCTTTATAATACCTATTCATTCTTTGCCCTGTATGCGAATGTGGATGGCTTCAATTACACAGAAAAAGAAGTGGAAAACCGTCCTGAAATCGATAGATGGATCCTTTCCGAACTTAATCTTCTAATTAAAGAAGTAAAAGCATTCTACGAAGATTACGAACCGACAAGAGTAGCCAGAGCCATCAGCACATTTGTGAATGATAATCTGAGCAACTGGTACGTAAGACTGTGTAGAAGACGTTTCTGGAAAGGAGATTATTCTGACGATAAGATCTCGGCTTACCAGACTTTATATACCTGTCTTGAAACGGTGGCGAAACTATCCGCGCCTATTGCTCCGTTCTTTATGGATCAATTGTATCAGGATTTAAATAAGGTAACAGGAAAAGAAAACTGTGAATCTGTGCATTTAACAGACTTCCCTGTAGCGGACGAAAGTCTGATCGATCAGGATCTGGTAGAAAAAACACACTTAGCTCAGAACATCACAAGTATGGTTTTCTCCCTGAGAAAGAAAGAAAATGTGAAAGTTCGCCAGCCATTACAAAAAGTATTGGTTCCGGTTCTGGATGCGAAAACCGAAGAGCAAATCTTAGCGGTTGCAGACCTGATCAAGCAGGAAGTGAACGTGAAAGAATTACAGTTGATCAACGCTGAGGAAGCATCTCATTTAATTGTAAAACAAATCAAGCCGAATTTCAAAGCTTTAGGCCCTAAATTAGGGAAAGACATGAAAACGGTAGGCGGAGAAATTGCGAATTTCAGCGCAGAGCAGATTGCCAGTCTTGAAAAAGACGGAAAAATAGATATTCAGGGGTATGAGATCACCCTTGATGATGTGGAAATATCTACAAAAGATATCCCGGGATGGACGGTAACTTCCGACGGGAAAACAACTGTGGCATTAGATTTGACATTAACAGAAGAATTAAAATCTGAAGGTATCGCAAGGGAGTTCATCAACAGAATTCAGAACCTGCGAAAAGAGAAGGACTTTGAACTAACGGACAGGATCAAAATCTCCATTGAAGAAAATTCACCTTTCATTGAAGATGTTAAGAAAAATGAGGAATATATTTCATCTGAGGTCTTGTCAAATAAAATAGAAATTGTATCTTCACTTTCAAATTTTAACGAAATCGAAATAGATGAGGTTAGTTTTAAGATAAATGTCGAAAAAAATTAACATATAGTTATTGTATTTCAAATTCCATTTCATAATTTTATTAAAAAAGAGAAAAGAATATGTCAGACGAAAGAGTTAGATACAGCGATGCTGATTTACAGGAATTTAAGGCTATCATTAAAGAAAAAATAGAAAAAGCAGAAAGAGATCTTCAGCTGATCAGAGAAAGTTTCATCAACGACCAGAATAATGGTACGGATGATACTTCGCCTACCTTCAAAGCTTTTGAAGAAGGAGCAGAGACACTGAGCAAGGAGCAGAACTCTATATTGGCAGGGCGCCAGGAAAAATTCGTACGTGATCTTAAGAATGCTTTGATCCGTATCGAAAATAAAACCTACGGCGTATGCAGAGTGACAGGAAAGCTGATTCCTAAGGAAAGACTTTTAGCCGTTCCTCATGCTACGCTGAGCATTGAAGCGAAAAATATGCAGAAATAAACCATTAAGGTTTGTAAAAATAATATTGGGTTTATATCGTATTCGCGGATACTTTATAAACCTAATTTTTAATGTATACCCATGAACGGAGTATTAATTTTAGGCATCATCGTGGCCGTAGTTTTGCTGTTTGTAAACAGGGCCTGGATCAAAAACAGATTCTTCCCCGATCAGCATAAGAACTATACCATCGATGATCAGTTTAATTCTGATAAACGCGAAAGGGAAAAAGAAATCGACAGACTTTTGAGTAAGATGGGCAAAAACGGGATAAGTGACCTGTCCGCAAAAGACCGGAAAAGACTCGATGAACTGTCCAAAATGTAACATTTAAAAAAGAAAAGAAAATGGAATCTATCATAGTACATCCTAAAAACCCTATGGAACTGAGTGCACTGAAAAGTGTTTTAAAAGATATGAACATCAGATATGAGCGTGCTCAGACCAAAAATACGTTCCATACAGAAAAGGTGGCGAAGAAAATTTTCGATAAGAAAAACACGGAAAAACCTTCTAAACCAAAAGGACAGTAATGAAAAAGATCTTAGCTATAACATTTTTAGTATTGTTAATTGATCAGGCTTCAAAAATTTACATCAAAACCCATTTCAATCTGGATGACAGCATCACTGTTCTTCCCGGCTTTAAACTGACTTTTGTAGAGAATCCCGGAATGGCTTACGGACTTCATTTCGGAGGAATCATTGGGAAATATTTCCTGGTAATCCTGAGACTTTTCTTAATCGGAGGAATGGTTTATATGTTTAAGAAATGGCTGAAACAAGGGGCTTCCAATTATCTTCTGATTCCAATGGCTATTATTTTCGCTGGTGCTATCGGAAATATCATTGATGGTATGTTCTACGGACTGATCTTCGACAGCGGAACCGTTTACGACCAAAGCATCGACCGATGGATCGGATACGGCGGCGTTTCTAAGTTTGTTCCGATCGGACAGGGCTATTCTTCCTTTATGAAAGGCTGTGTGGTAGATATGCTTCACTTCCCTTTGGTAGACTGGTATGTTCCTGAAAATATCCCTTTGATCGGAGGTAAACACCTTGAATTCTTCAAATATATCTTCAATGTAGCTGATTCTGCCATTACGGTAGGCGCGGCTTTATTATTAATATTCAGAAAAAAAGCTTTCCCGAACGGACTTGAGTTTTAAAAAACAGTATTCCGGATGAAAAAAGTAATTAAAAATATTCTCAAAATATTCCTGCTGCTGTTTGCGGCGGGAATTATTTTTATAGTCTGGGCCAATTACAGCATCAGAAAAGAAAGCAGTGCTTTTGTTTCTTACCGCATTGCTGATGTTCCTGAAACGAAAACCGCTTTGCTGCTGGGAACTGGAAAAACATTAAGCAACGGAATGCCGAATGCCTATTTCTACAATAGAATTCAAGCGGCCATTGATCTTTACAGAAGCGGAAAAATCAAATACATCATTGTAAGCGGGGATAACAGCACTAAAGATTATAATGAACCCGAAGACATGCAGTTGACTTTGATGAAGTATGGTATTCCGAAAGAAAGAATCGTGATGGATCACGCCGGATTCCGGACGTTGGATTCTGTGGTCAGAGCCAAAGAGATTTTCGGGCAAAATAAGCTGGTGATCATTTCACAGAAGTTTCATAATGAGAGAGCTGTATTTCTCGCCAGGGAAAACGGAATGGAAGCTTTCGGGTTCAATGCGGCAGATGTGAACAAATATGCAGGCTTAAAAACCAACCTGAGAGAATACGTTGCGAAAGCAAAAGTGTACTGGGACCTTCTTTTCGGGGTGCAGCCGAAATTCGGAGGAGAAAAGATTGAAATAAAATAATTTTTTGAAGAGGGACTAAAACTCTCTCCTATTTAATTTCCTATTCCCAACAAACCTCGTAAATTTGTCATTCATTAATTTTTATAAACCCAAAACAAATGTCAAGAATTCTTACCGGCATTCAAGCCACCGGAACTCCCCATCTTGGAAATCTCCTTGGGGCGATCATTCCTGCTATTGAACTTTCCAAACAGGAAGGAAATGAATCATTTTTATTCATTGCGAATCTTCACTCCCTTACCCAGATTAAAGATGCGCAGGTTTTAAAACAAAATACCTACGAGATCGCTGCGGCTTGGCTTGCTTGTGGGCTGGATACAGAAAAAACATATTTTTACAGACAGAGTGATATCCCTGAAACCTGTGAACTTTCTTGGCATTTATCATGTTTTTTTCCTTACCAGAGATTAACCCTTGCCCATTCGTTTAAGGATAAGGCAGACAGACTTCAGGACGTTAACGCCGGGCTGTTTACCTACCCTATTCTGATGGCTGCAGATATTTTACTGTATGATGCAGAAATAGTTCCTGTAGGAAAAGATCAGCTTCAGCACCTGGAAATCGCCCGTGATGTAGCCTCAAGGTTTAACAATCAGATGGGAGAAGTTTTTGTACTGCCTCAGTCTGAGCTTCAGGAAGACACGAAATATGTTCCCGGAACAGATGGCCGTAAAATGTCAAAATCCATGGGAAATATCATCAACATTTTTCTTCCTGAAAAGGAGCTGAAGAAACAGGTGATGAGTATAGAAACCGACTCTAAAGGTCTGGAAGAACCAAAAGACCCTGAAACAGATAAGGTTTTTGCGATTTATGAACTGATCGCCACTCCTGAGCAGACGGAGGAATTAAGAGCGAAATATCTGGCCGGAAACTTCGGTTACGGGCACGCCAAATTAGAACTGTTAAATCTGATCTTAACCCGTTTTGCAAAAGAAAGAGAAATGTTCACGTATTATATGAACAATCTGGACGAGCTGGAAGCAAAATTGCAGGAAGGGGCAGCAAAAACAAGAGTGGTTGCTACCAACACCATTAAAAAAGTGAGAGCAAGCTTAGGAATTTAAAGCCTGCTATTTAAATATAAAAAAGCCTTTCCCATCGAAAGGCTTTTGTTTTTTTGTAATTTTATTGTAATAAAAATATAGGGTTACTTATTCTTCTTGTTTTGATTTCATGCAAAAAAGAACCTCGATATATCAATATTAAGGATGAATTGATCTATAAAAATGAAAATGGTTTGTTCTTAAAGCAGACGATCACTCTCAAAAGCAGAAATCCTGAAGACTCAGGAAAAGTTACCCGCTTTTTCAACTATGTTTTATACAAAGACCAGGTTCTTGAACTAAAAGATTTCATTGATTTGAAAAACTTTCATGAAGTTCAGAACAATAATCGGGACAGGTTTATTATAAGTGCCTACGAAGATTCCAGATATCGGTATTTGTTTAAAAATCATCCCGCTTCATCTCCCAATATTTTGATTCAGGAAAAATAAATGACAGTTAGCTTTTCGAAAGAATAAAACAGTGCATTCCATCCTGGAACTCATAGACAATATCCCATCCGGGATATTGTTTTGTTATAGTCCTGATGATAGACAGCCCCAGACCGGTAGAACTGTGGTCTGAACCCTGCTTATAAAATCGGTTGAAGATTTGTGTTTTGTCCAAAGGAACACCGCTACCGCTATTCTGAAAGACCAGTCTGTTGTCTTCTATGATGATATTGACATCTCCATCGTGGCTGTTATACTTCACTGCATTTTTAAGCAGATTGGAAAGCAGAATCTCTGCCAGATCAGGGTTAAAGTCTGCTCCAAAGAATCCTTTCTCCATAATGCTGACTTTAATTTTTTTAAACTCAATAAAGTCTTCGTAGCTTTTCACCAGCTCCGCAATCATTTCATTAAAATCAACTTTTGACGTTTTATTGAACTGGCTGTTTTCTATTTTTGAAAGCATCAGGAGGGATTTATTCAGTCCCGCCATTCTTCTCAGATCTCCTTTTACTTCGGTAAGGAAATTCATATTCTTTTTGTCCAGATCATCATTCTGAATCACGAGATCAATTTTATTAATCACAATAGCCAAAGGTGTCTGAAGTTCATGTGATGCATTTTCAATGAACTGTTTCTGCTGGTGGAAGACCAATTCATTACGCTCAATCATTTCCTCTATTTCCACATTCAGTTCTTCAAATTCTTTGATGGAATAATTTTGGGCCTCATTGGAAGCAGAAACCCCGAACTGATATTTTTTAAGCCGGTCAAGAATGGTATAGAAAGGCCGCATCGCTTTATTCAGCAGATAGCCATTGACGGCCAAAATACTTATCACAAGAAGAATGTACAACACGATCAAAGCCGTAGTCAGGTCATACACCAATTCATCCTGCTCCACCGTAGAGGTTCGTATTTCAAGCCTCTGGCGTTTTCCGAACTGATCTATAAAATCGGTCTCAAGTACGCGGTAAGGCTGGTCTTTGTCGTCGTACTCCATATAAAACATCTTGTTATAAAGCCGGTTCTTGTCTTTATACTCAGATTCTGAAATCGGTTTGATTTTAAATTCATTAAATCCAAAATCCTTACTGTCCAACAGCTTGGGATCGTGATACACCGCTTTAATAATCTGTATTTTTCTGTCTTTCAGTCCGTCATCTACATTATCATACACTTCATCCAGAATATATGCGTAAAAGAGCGCTGCCCATACTGCAATGATGAGCAGCAGGATCACGATCATGTATTTGATAGTGTAGTATTTTAACGAAACTTTCATCAGACAAATTTATAACCTATTCCGTAAACGGCCTGGAAATCGGCTTCTGCATTAAACGTTTTCAGTTTTTTGCGGAGATTTTTGATTTGTGAATAGATAAAATCCAGACTGTCTGCCTGATCTATATAATCTCCCCAGATGGCTTCAGCTAAAGTAGTTTTCTGCAGCGTTTTTTCCGGATGAATCACAAAATAGTACAGCAGATCATATTCCTTACGGTTGAGGATCAGTTCTTCATTACCTACTTTTACCGTTCTGTTTTCAGGATCGATGCTGATATTTTTATACGTGATGGTATTTTCGCCATCCTGATTCTTTCTTCTGATCACCGAACGGATCCTCGCCATTAACTCAGCAAGATGAAAAGGTTTCGCCAGATAATCATCCGCTCCGATCTCCAGTCCTGCGACCTTATCATCTACAGAATCTTTCGCCGATAGAATAATCACAGGATCTTTTTTGTGCAGATTCTTGATTTCTCTCAGCAGATCCATACCATTTCCGTCCGGGAGCATGATGTCCAGAAGAATGCAGTCATATTCATACGAAATAATCTTTTCCAGCCCGGCACTGTAGGAAAGGGCAAATTCCACAATAAAATGTTCTGCTTCCAGAAAAGTCTGTACAGTGTCTTTCAGTTCCGGCTCATCTTCTACGATTAATATCTTCATGCTGCAGTATTGGCTTATCAAATATATGAAAAATGGGAAGGAAGACGGTTGAACTTATTCCCGGATAACCACTTCCATCCTCCAGCTTCCATTTTCCAACCTTCTTCCGGACTCAGGTTATTTAATTTGAATTAATCGTCTATTTTTTTGAAATTTCCGTTTCTGTCAAATTCAAGATCCAGTCCGTTTGAAAGCTCGGCTTTATAAGACCATCTTTCTTTTTCTATCTTAACGATATAGGTGTTTGGGAAGTTTTTAGCTGCATAATTTCTGATCGATGCCGGAATAAATCCATAAGGCAGCTTCTGATGTTTTCCGTCTACTTCCTTCCAGTTTCCTTTACTGTCAAATTCTACTTTTGTACCGTTAGCAAGATATACCTGATATTCGTCAACGCCATAGATTTCCCTGTCTTCAATAGCAGATCCTACTGTAATCCCTTTAAAATGGGTAGCAAGGAAAGTCTTGGCAGTTTTTGGAAGTTGGTTCGCGTTAATCGCTTTGTCCTGTGCAAAAATAAATCCGCCTGCCATTAAGAATAGTATAACAAGCGCTCCTGTGATTTTTCTAAAATTTTTCATAATGTTAAATTTTTTCTGTATTTATGATGGAGCAAAGTTCAGAATCAATTTAGGAAAGAATTAGGAAAAACGGAAAGTGGAGAATAAATAGTGAAAAATATCTGAACCATTAAGATACGATAAGTGCTTAAGAAAATTAGGAAGGCTGCTGCCAAAAAAATCATTTGACTTTTCTTCATCAAACTTAAAACCTTCCATCATCTTAATGGTTCAAAAATTCAGTTTATTACAGCTCCTGAAAAACTGTATTTTTATAAGTATTCTTTGATCTGCAACAGATGCGTAATGGCTTTAAGCCCTTCTTCCTGCTTATTTTCTTTGTATACATCAAAGAAGATCACATCAAGCCCGTAGTTTTGAGAACCTACCACATCTGCGATCCAGTCGTCGCCGATCAGGATGCTTTCCTCCTTGTTCGCTTCTGCCAGTCCGAGAGAATATTCAAAGATCTTTGGATTGGGTTTTCTCACCCCTACAGAATCAGCGCTGGTGATGGTTTTAAAGTATTTATCGATTCCGGAAAGAACACATTTCCTTTCCGTCACTTCCTTGAATCCGTTGGAAATTATATGCAGCGTATAGTGTTTGGATTTCAGATATTCCAAAATGTACTCTGCACCTTCTACCAGCTCGTTGTGGTTAAGGATTTTATCCAGAAAATGTTCCTCGAAATATTGGGAAAGCTCCTCATCATCCACTCCAAAATGTTTGAAAGTATCATAGAAACGGTGCTTTCTCAGATATTCTTTATCGATAAGGCCGTCTCTGATTTTCTCCCAAAGGCTTTCATTGATGTCATGATAGACGGTATGGAAGCTTTCAAAGTCGATATGATAATGTAAAGTGATTTCCTGCTTTTCAAAAAGGTCTTTGATCGTAAGATATGCGTTCTTACGGTGATCCCAGAGCGTATTGTCCAGGTCAAAAAAAATGTGCTGAATTTTCATACAGCACAAAATTACTCAATTTAATTTTTGGAAATTGGGAAATTCTTGTTTTTGGTTGGTACCACTTCAATACTTTTTGAGTAATTCAGTAGAAAATCAATGGTTTGTTTCTTAGGTTTCAAAGTTTTCACTTTTAAGGAATCATTTTTTTTCATAGGCGAAAGCATGTTTTCCTTTAAACGTGAATTTTCTGAAATTATTATCCTAACGTGTCAATACAATATTATTTTCGTCCATGATTTTTCTCAGGTTGATGAGTGCATATCGTACTCTGCCCAATGTGGTATTGATACTCATATTGGTATGGTCCGCAATTTCTTTGAAGCTCAGCCCGTCAAAAAACCTTAATTTAATGACTTCCTGCTGGTTCTGTGGCAGAAACTGAAGCATCCTTAAAAGGTCTTCCTGAATCTGCAGGGTTACCAGCTGATCTTCAATGTTTTCCGATGGTTCTCTGATCAGATCAAAAATAGAATACTCGTCTGTTTCAAAAGTGGTTTCCGAAACTTTAACGTTTTTCGCTTTCAGTCTGAAATGATCGATGATAAGGTTGTGTGCGATTCTTTTTGCCCAAAGAATAAATTTACCTTCTTCGTTATACCGTCCTTCTTTCAGCATCAGGATGATTTTCATGAATGTATCCTGAAAAACATCATTGGCCAGGTCTTCATCATTAATTTTGTAAAAAATGAATGTAAACAGTTCTCTCTGATGACGATGAATAAGGGCTGATAGGGCTTCTTCGTCTCCTTTCTGGTAAAGGGAAATTAGTAGGCTGTCCGTTTTTGATTTCATAACTCTTCTCAATAATAAAAAATTTGCAGACCAGCAATTCTCCAGATATTCTATCTGGCCCTAGCTGTAAATACAAAACAGTTTTTTGGAGTAAAGTAAAATCAATAGGCGGTACAATTATTATATGGTGTAAATATAATAATTTTTTAATAACTGTTAAGCAATTATTAAATTTTTACGATAAAAATGTAAAAAAACTTATTTAAACATATCATGAATAAAGACGGTAGGGATATTTAATGTTAAATTAACATTTAACCCTTTCATCTCTTTTCCGTTCAAACGCGCCTCTCCGATCGGGAAAGCGTATCCTCCGGCAAGGTCCAGAATCCCGAAAAGTGTAACCCCTATTTTCGGAGCAATATATTTATTGGTTCCCTCCGCACCTACCAGAAGATAGTAGGAATGATAAAAGTCTACATTTTTCTCAAAATTAAGCATGACATCAGCCTGTAATTTTGGCATGATCGCAAATTTGGAACCGGCTGACCCCATCAGAGCAGATCCGCCAAGCCTATATATTACATCATCATTCTTCAGGAAAAGCAACTTGCCCCCCACTTCTCCAAAGCTCTGGTTCTGGTAGGTATACCCCACGGTAACCATTTTATGCATGGTGTACTGTGCCTTTGCCATTATGCTCAGGAAAAATACAAATAGTATAGCAGCTGCAGCTCTAAAATTCATCATCTCTAAATTATTTAAGGTGTAAAATTAAAAAAAACTGCCTTACCCAAAGATAAAGCAGCCTTATTTATTATTTCTGAAGAAGAATTAAATACCGAAAGCGGCTTTAATTTCATCTACTTTGTCAAGTTTTTCCCAGGTAAAGAACTCAAGTCCTGTAAGGGTAATTTCATTTTTCTGACCTTTATTAAATGTTTTGTCAGCGGTATAATGCTCTTTCCCCATGTGTCCGTAAGAAGCCGTTTCCAGATAGATAGGGTTTCTTAATTTCAAGTTCTGCTCGATAGCATAAGGTCTTAAATCGAAGATGGTAGACACTTTCTTAGCAATTTCACCGTCGTTAATATCTACTTTCGCAGTTCCGTAGGTGTTGATATATAGTCCACAAGGTTCAGCGACACCGATTGCGTAAGAAACCTGCACCAAAACTTCATCAGCTACTCCTGCAGCCACTAAATTTTTAGCAATGTGTCTTGTCGCATAAGCAGCACTTCGGTCTACTTTTGAAGGATCTTTTCCGGAGAAAGCGCCCCCACCGTGAGCTCCTTTTCCACCGTAGGTATCTACGATGATTTTTCTTCCAGTAAGACCTGTATCTCCGTGAGGACCACCGATCACAAATTTCCCTGTAGGGTTGATGTGATATTTGATCTGATCATTGAACAACGCCTTGATCTCTTCAGTCTGCTGAGCCACTACTCTTGGAACCAGGATACTTTTGATATCTTCACGGATCTTGTTCAGCATTTCTTCTTCAGTACCGAAGTCATCGTGCTGTGTAGAAACCACGATAGAATCAATTCTTACCGGTTTGTGGTCATCAGAATATTCGATAGTCACCTGGCTTTTTGCATCAGGACGTAGGTAAGCGATTTCGCTTCCGTCTCTTCTTAATACAGAAAGTTCTTTAAGGATCGTGTGGGCAAGGTCTAAAGCAAGAGGCATATAGTTAGCCGTCTCGTTGGTTGCGTAACCGAACATCATCCCCTGGTCACCGGCTCCCTGTGCGTTTGCCTTAGCTTCGAAAGATTCGTCGTTTACTGCTCTGTCTACCCCTTGGTTGATATCCGGAGACTGCTCATGGATTGCAGAGATTACCCCACAAGAATCACCGTTGAACATGTATTCTCCTTTTGTATAGCCTATTCCGTTGATAACGTCTCTTGCAATAGTCTGAACATCAAGATAGGCGTCAGACTTCACTTCCCCGGCAAGTACTACCTGACCTGTCGTTACAAGGGTTTCACAAGCTACCTTAGAGTTTTTATCGTATGCTAAAAAATGATCGATTAATGCATCGGAAATTTGGTCGGCAATTTTATCCGGATGTCCTTCTGAAACGGATTCAGATGTAAATAGATAAGACATATTATTCTTTGTTTTTTAGATTAAAATAAGTGAAGAAAAATAAGAATAAATTGCCCAAAAAAGAATACTGTTTTAGCATATTTTTAGAGAGGTTGCAATCAGGTCAAATTTTTCCTCGTTTATAAACGTCTGCAAATTTAAGTACTATTTTTTTAATACTCAAGATTTTTGCTTATTAATTATAATTTTCTTAAAATTAATGATTTATATCACTTTGCGGACTTCTTAGTTCATTGCGGCTTAATGCTCACAAACTCTTTCGGGTTGATGTGATAATTAAGCTTCTGCTCTAAAGAGCTCTTGATAGAATGAGACAATTCATCTATGATCTTCTGCTTGAATGTCGGCTTATAATAGATGATCTTGATCTCTCTGTAAGGGAAAGGTTTTTTGAATCTGAACACATTCTCTTTCTGCTCATCAGAAAGCTGACTCAATGCCAGTTCCGGCAGAATGCTGATTCCGCCTACCTTGTCTACCATATGCACCAATGTTTGAATATTGGACGCCAGGAAATCAAGATTTTTAGGCTTCAGTGTATTTTCTTTCAAATGACAGATATTCTCAAACTGGTTTCTCAGACAGTTTCCTTCTTCAAGAAGCCAAACTTTTTCAACATTCAGTTCTTCAGGGATGATATAAGAATTCTTTTTATTCGCTTCCGTATTGGAGCTGTAAATCATCAGTTCCTCATTGAAAAGGAAATCCTGATAGAATTCATCAGCCGTGTCGTAGGGTGTGGAAATAATTCCCGCATCCAGCTCACCGGCTTTTAAGGCCTTGATAATATTATCTGTGGTCATTTCCTTCACATTCATCTGGATTTTTGGGTTTTCTTCCAAAAACTTAAAGATTTCTGTCGGTAAAATGAAAGAGGAAACGGTAGGAATGATTCCCAAATTGATCGTTCCGCCTAAAATATTATTCAGAAGATTAGCTTTATTTTTAAGCTCATTGACAGATTCTATAATTACCTTTGCCTGATCAATGATCTGAAGCCCTACATCTGTAGTACGGATCGGGTGTGTAGTTCTGTCGAACACCTTCACATCCAGTTCATCCTCAAATTTTTGTATCATCGCACTTAACGTGGGCTGCGTAATAAAGCATGCCTGAGCTGCTTTACCAAAATGTTTGTACTTATCTACAGCGATAAGATACTCCAGTTGCTGAATGTTCATCTGATTAATATTATCTATTACAAAGATAAAATGTTTTTGCTATTAGTAATCAAAAATTCAAGTAAATTTGATATTTCATACGTCTGCATAAGACAGTTTACAAGATGAATCAATCATACAAATCATAACTCTATGGATTCTAAAAAATTAACGCTAAGCAACGGCGCTCCTTATTTTGAACACCAGGACTCACAAACCGTAGGTCCAAGAGGGCCTGTCCTGCTGCAGGATTTTATCCTTCAGGAAAATCTCGCGCACTTTGTTAGGGAAAGAATCCCTGAAAGAATTGTACATGCCAAAGGAAGCGGTGCCTATGGAACATTTACGGTTACTCATGACATCAGCCAGTATACCAAAGCCAAACTATTTTCAAAAATAGGAAATTCATGCAGAATGTTTGCCCGTTTCTCTACCGTGGGTGGAGAAAAAGGAAGTGCAGACACCGCAAGAGACCCGAGAGGTTTTGCTTTAAAATTTTATACGGAAGATGGAAACTGGGATCTGGTAGGAAACAATACACCGGTATTCTTTATTAAGGATGCTAAAAAATTTCCGGATTTTATCCACACCCAGAAAAGAGTACCGAAGACCAATTTAAAAAGTGCCACGATGATGTGGGATTTCTGGAGCCATAATCCCGAATCTCTTCATCAGGTTCTTATTTTAATGTCCGACAGAGGAACGCCTCACGGCTACAGACATATGCACGGATTCGGATCTCATACTTTCGCGATGATCAACGATAAGAATGAAAGAGTATGGGTGAAATTCCATTTTAAAACCAAACAGGGAATTAAAAACTTTACGGATGCCGAAGCGGTAAAAATGGCCGGAGAAAACCCGGACTTTGCCCAGGAAGATCTTTGCAACGCCATCGAAAACGGAGACTTCCCGAAATGGACCTTGTTTATCCAGGTGATGACGGAAGAGCAGGCAAAAGATTTCAGATGGAATCCTTTTGATGTAACGAAGGTTTGGTTCCATGATGATTTCCCAATGATCGAAGTAGGCGAAATGGAACTGAATGAAGTGCCTGTTAATTATTTTGCACACGTTGAACAGTCTACCTTTTCACCAAGCAGTTTGATTAACGGAATCAGTTTTTCTCCGGATAAAATGCTTCAGGGAAGATTATTCTCTTATCCTGATGCTCACAGGTATCGAGTTGGAGTCAATGCTCATCAGCTGGAAGTGAACCGATGCCCTTTTGCCGTAAATAACTACCAAAGAGATGGTTTCATGGCAGACTCTAGTGAATACCAGGACAAACCGAATTATTTCCCGAACAGCTTTGATGATGTGAAGCCGGATCCTTCCTATAAGAATTACGAATATGAACTGGACAGTGCCCATGTTGCCAACTATAACAGGAACGAAAATGACGACGATCACTATACCCAACCCGGATTATTGTATACAAAATCTATGACTGCTGAGGATAGAGAACACCTAATCAGCAACATCGTAGGAAGTATGAAAGGAATCAACGGACCTAAAAAAGGAGAGATCATCAACCGCCAGTTATGTCACTTTTTCAGGACTAATATTGAACTTGGCATGAAAGTGGCATCTCAGCTTAATGTCAATATAGATGCAAATATGATGAATCATTCGAAATAGTATTTTGAAAGATAAATCAATTAAAAGGAAAAAAAACCAATATTTTTTCCTTTTTTTTGTAAAAAATTTATAATTTGCAGAAAATAATATTTTAAAGTGGAAAAATGAGTTACGAAAATATATTATTAGAAAAAGAAGACAGGATTGCTGTCATTACGATCAACAGACCTCAGAGCTTAAATGCTTTAAATGCGAAAACTATTCAGGAAATTGGCTCGGCCATAGATGAACTGAACGCTGACACCACCTGTAGAGCAATTGTTCTAACGGGAAGCGGAGAAAAATCATTTGTAGCCGGAGCAGATATAAAAGAATTCAGTGATTTTGGACAGGAAAAAGCCGAAGAACTGGCCAGAAACGGGCAAAACAGCCTGTTCAATAAAATTGAAAACACATCTAAACCCGTAATTGCGGCCGTAAACGGTTTTGCATTAGGAGGCGGTTTAGAGCTTGCCATGGCGTGCCACATCAGATATGCATCAGAGAATGCAAGACTGGGGCTTCCGGAAGTAACCCTGGGATTGATTCCGGGTTATGGAGGAACACAGAGACTTCCTAAACTTGTAGGAAAAGGTATCGCCAACGAAATGATCTTCTCTGCCAAAATGATTCCTGCGCAAAGAGCAAAGGAAATCGGATTGGTGAATGAAGTATACCCTATTGAAGAATTATTAACCAAAACAAAAGAATTAGCAAGTATTATAGCCAGCAACTCACCAATGGCTATATCTAAGGCCATCCAAGCCGTTAACTTGTCTGATACGGATAAAGGTTTTGAATCTGAAATCAAGTATTTCGGGGAACTTTTTGACCTGGCAGACAAGAAAGAAGGAGTTACCGCTTTCCTAGAGAAAAGAAAGCCTAACTTCTAAGATTTTTAATCCAAATTATTTCGAAAAAAACTAATGCTGCGGTATGAATAAGTTTGATAAAGCTTATCTAAAAATGGCCCAGGAGTGGGCAAAACTATCCTACTGTAAGAGAAAACAGGTAGGAGCACTTATCGTAAAAGATAGGATGATTATTTCAGATGGTTACAACGGAACACCTTCGGGGTTTGAAAACTGCTGTGAAGATGGAGAGGGGAAAACACACTGGTATGTACTTCATGCGGAAGCCAATGCGATATTAAAGCTGGCCGCTTCCACTCAGTCTGCAAAAGGTGCCACGTTATATTTAACGCTGTCGCCCTGCAAAGAATGCAGCAAACTGATTCTGCAGGCAGGAATTACAAGACTTGTGTATATCAATGAGTATTCAGACGACGACGGGATATCGTTCCTGAGAAACCATAATATTGAAATAGAACAAATATCGGACTGTGAACTAAAAAAATAAGCACAAATGACTTGGGATGAAAAGATCAAAGATTTTGAAATATTTCTTCGCTTCGAAAGAAATTTTTCAGAAAACACTCTCGATGCCTATATTCGAGACATCAAAAAATTAAAAGATTATGCCATAGTGGATCTGGAAAACGTCGGTCCGGATACTATAGGCTATGAAAACTTACAGGAATATATCTTCAATCTTTCCAAACAGAAGTTCAGCGAAAGATCTCAGGCAAGATGGATTTCTTCTATAAAAGCTTTCTTCAAGTTTCTTCTTGAGGACGAGTTCAGAGAAGACAATCCTGCATCACTGCTTGAAGGCCCGAAACTGGGATTATATCTTCCTGACACCTTGAGCCTGCCGGATATCAACAAGATTATCGCAGCCATCGAGGCCAATTCTGATCTCGGAAAGAGAAATCATTGTATCATTGAAGTTCTATACGGATGCGGATTACGTGTCTCCGAACTTATTGACCTTAAAATTTCGAACATCAATTTCAAAGAACAGTATATCAAAGTAAACGGAAAGGGCAATAAAACGCGTTTCGTTCCTTTGGCAGATTATACTGCAGAACTTTTGGAAACCTACATCAACGAGGTACGTTCTACCAATAAGATCAATAAAAAGTATGAGGATACGCTGTTTCTTAACAGCCGTGGAACCTCTATGTCCAGGGTGATCGTATTTCTGATCATCAAGGAACTAACAGACAAAGCGGGCGTAAGCAAAAAAATATCTCCGCATACGTTCAGACATTCTTTTGCTACACACCTTTTACAGAATGGTGCAGACCTTCGTTATATTCAGGAAATGCTGGGACATTCCAGTATTACCACTACGGAGATTTATACCCATCTGAAGACAGAAGAACTTCGGGATGTGATCCTAAATTATCACCCGAGAAATATTAATATTGCTCAGTGATACGAAGTTCCATCTGGATTTGAAAAAATAATAATAGACAGATGAAATTATTGAAATATTGCCCAAGCTGTGGCAAAGAAACGCTTCACTGGGACGGTGAAAAGAAATGGAGCTGTCCTGAATGCGGGTTTAATCTCTACAATAACGTAGCCGGCGCAGTAGCCGTTGTTATCCGATGTGGTGATGAAATCTATCTGACCAGAAGAAACCGAGACCCTAAAAAAGGAAAACTGGATCTGGCCGGAGGTTTTGTAGATCCGAAGGAAAGTGCTGAGGAAACCTGCAAAAGAGAGCTTTTTGAAGAACTTCAGCTTGATGTGGATATTTCAAATTTAAAGTATCTGACCAGCCTTCCGAATGTCTATCAGTATAAGGAAATTGATTACAATACCATCGATCTCTTTTACGAGTATACTGTTCAGGAAAAGTTTGAGGTCAGTCTTGAACTTTCTGAAATATCAGAAGCGGTCTGGATTCCTTTGAGTACATTGGATCTTGATGACATTGCTTTTGATTCTCAGAAGAAGTTTTTTGAGGAATATGTGAATAAAAACCTATAATATTTCCCACAGATCTCACAAAAAGCATAGCAATTTTCAATAATACTGTGCTACCGTGATATCTGTGGGATTTTTTTTAGTAAGATTTAGATTTCAGCATCTCTTCGAAGTACTGAACCATCAGTGTTCTTTCCGCTTCGGAAAGATTGGCTTCTTGGTGATACACAATATAACCCGGCATAGGCATCGTTCTATTTTGAACCGTCTGAATAGCTTTGCTCAGCATATTCTCCTTTAATTCCTTGTTATAAGTACCCCAAATGGAAAAATTCAGGTGTTCCCTGCCTTCATTCACGTGGCTTTTTACAGACCATGAGATAGGTGCGAGGTAAGCATATTTGGGATATACCGTTTCATTGGAATGACAGTCGTAGCAGGCTCCTTTTATCAAATCCCGGATCTTCTCCGGAGTTTTCTTTGCCTCCACAAAATTAGCTGCTTTATCAACAGGTTTATTCACCCTGTCAATAGGGATAAACTGGATCAGCGCAAAAGCGACCAATGTCCAGAACAATACTTTTTTTACCGTTTTCATATTTCTATTTTACCGGTGTAAGTACTGCGTTTCCGGATTCTGACTTCAGTTCTTTTTTTACTTCCTTCTGTACGGTTTCTTTCGGGGTTTCTTCCGTCGGAGCTTCTGCAGGTTTAGGAACCACAGTTCCTTTAGGGTTATCCAGTGTTCTGGTGTCTTTCAGATCCCAGTCTTCCTTGGTTTCCCAAAGTGGCCTTACAATGGCTTTTTTGTAGAAGACATAGGAGTCTTCTGCCGGGGTTTCCGTTTCGAAATCGGCGACATCCCAGAATTTATTTCCGTTGTTATCTACCAGTATCCTAACGATGTATTCATTAGGTTTCAGGATATCAAATTTTACGTTGTTTCCTTTGGTATATCTTGAATAAACGACTTTATCCGAAGCATCTAAAAGCTGAATCCAATAGCTGGCTTCCGGCGCATTCTGAATGGTAAACGCCAGACTTCCGAACTGATCTACTTTTTCTGCTTCAAAATCAAAACGTTTTGACTGTACATTTTTAGCATAATAAGATGAAACGGTCTCTTTCGGAACGGTAAGCTGATATTTTTTACCCGGTACAAAATCTGAATGAATCATGATCTGATACGGATCTGTTTCTGAAATTTTTGCTGTAAACTCCTGAGTGGTTAAACTGTCACTCTTCAAGATCCACTTTTCAGGGCTGATCTTATCTATGATATAATTGGATCTTATCTTAAAATCAGAATTCGGAGCTAAGGCTGGACCACCGTTATCATTCTCAAGATCCATCGCATTTTTCTTATTGTATTTGTAGAAAACGGATACGGTATCCTGTTTTGTACCGGTATCATAGCTGAATTTAAGGTTCTCAGTAACAGTCTGCCCTACATCACTTTTCACCGGATCAAACCAAATCCTTACGGTATCTGATTTCGGACGGTGAGTGAATTTTATATCCTGAAGTTTATCGTTTACAGAGGCTACTTTCACACTTTCCGGATTTCCTTCAAATGTCATAACAACTCCGCCCGGATTTTCTTTCATCTCCACATATTTCAAAGGCTTTTTGGACGGATATACTTTTAATTTTAATCCAGAAATAGACTTTTCAACATCTACATGATCTTTTTGGAACCCAATTTTCTCTTTCCCCGGATCATATACGGAATTGCTGTTCTCATCTTCAAAGGCGATGATCTTGTATTTTCCTTTTGTCAGATAATTTAGCTCGAAATACCCATCTTCATCCACCTTTGAGATGTAATACGGTTTCTGTTTATAATTAATGGTATCTTTTACCTGGTAAAGGCCTACAACCAGCTTATTTTCGCCCTGTTTCTTTTTAATCGCTGTGGCATCAATGATGTCTCCGCTGATGTACAGATCATCCAGTTTCTCTCCCGTAGAGAAAGCAAAATTAAAATAACGGAGAATATTGGCTTCGTTGTTATCTGCAATTGAATTTCCGAAGTTGAAATTATAGGTTGTATTCGCCTGAAGGGTGTCTTCCCATTGGATCATCACGTATTTATTGGCGATATTGGAAGGAAGAATCCGCTTGATATTTTTGATGGGCGGAGAAATGATCAGGTTTTTATTAATATCCTTTAGGGTAATATATTCGTCAAAATCCAGTCTGAGCTCATGAATGTCTCTTTTCACATTCACTCTTGTGGTGTCAATATTTGAACTTAAAAACTTTGGAGCCAGGGTATCTTTCGGGCCACCAACGGGAGCCCCCACTCTTGCACACGAGTGTACAAGAAAAGAGATAACGAATAATAGAAGAAGTCTTTTCATATATGTTTAAGCAAAATTAAACATTATTCTCCAAAAACTTCATGTCCGGCATTCAAAGTATCTTTATTGTCGTTCATTACACTGTGAAGTTTGTCTTTCTGAGCAGGAAAATCCTCAAATAATCCAGACAGTGAAAGGGCAGTATAGACTTTATTTGAATATCTGTTTCCAATGGCTACGATCGTCACCTTGGATTTCAGAAGATGTGCAAATACAGAGTTTGTCCCGTGCCACCAACCATTGTGATAGGTAAGCTTTTCCCCATTGTCAAAAATTTTCATCCTAAAACCGAGCCCATAATTATTCATTCCTGACTTTTCGTTGCTGTACGGCGTGAAAACCATCTGCATCAGATCAGATTTTAAGAAATCTTTTGAATACATCGCTTTTGAGAAATTGTAAAGGTCTCTTGGCGTGGTGTAGACATTTTTATCCCCATAAATAAGATCAAGTCTGTCCAGAGGATATAATCTGTTTCCACCGTAATAAAAAGACTGTGCCGCCGTAGGAATATCTTTCTCCTGGAAAATATATGTGTGCTCCATTTTCAGAGGCTGAAATATCATTTCTTTCATCGCCTGTGGAAAAGGAGTTTTTGTGATCTTTTCGATCAAAAGAGCCAGCATCGCAAAATTAGTGTTACAGTACATAAACCCTGTATCTGTATCTCTTGCAAGATCAGGCTTATACTTGATGATCATATTCAGCACATCCTGATTGGTAATGAAAGGTTTTGAAAGTTCTGCCGGAGCCGGCTGTATTTTGGTGATAAAATATTCGTATTTCGGAAGACCACTTCTTTGATCCAGTAAGGTTTGCACTGTAACGTTCGGATAAGGAAATCCCGGGAAATATTGAGTAAGATGATCTGTCAGTTTGATTTTTCCGGCTTCTACCAGCTTCAGCATCGCCATTGCCGTCAGGGTTTTTGAAACGGAAGCCACATGGAGTGGCGTATTTTTATCGATCGGCATCTGGTTTCCTTCTCTTCCGAAACCTCTGTAGTTTTCGTACAGAATTTCGTCTCCTTTTGCTACCAGAATTCCTCCACTCAGGTCTCCTCCTTCCCAGATTTTTTTGTAATACTGATCAATATACCCCGTGAGTATTCCTTTGTCACCAAGCTGGCTGTCAGCTTTGGTAAAAACACTATTCAGATCTACGTTTCCATAGTTCGGAAGATTCGTTGTATTTTCTGCTGAAGCCGTTTTGGAATCAGCATCTTTTTTACAGGAAATAAGGGATAAAAAAACAGTTACAATAAGTACTAAATTACGCGTCGTCATGAGTATCAAAAAATGAGCAGCAATTTAATAAAACTCAAAATAAATTCTCAGTCCGGAGCGTACATTATGAATTATTTAACATAAAAAGAAATTATAAAAGGGTAAAAAGAGAAAGAGCTGAGCAGGCAAATGGTTAGTTGTCCTTCTCAGCTCTCTTATCTTTAAAGTATTCTTGTAATCCTTGTCAAGATTTAAAACCTTGAGAAGGATCATTTCAAAACTTCTGTTGGTTTAGCAATATGATGCTACTATTTTATCTACAATTACCTGCGCCAGCTTTTCTTTGCTTTGATGCGTCCAGCCTGCAATGTGTGGCGTTACAATTGTTTTTTCTGATTCCAGAAGGTATTTGAGATCTTCATTTTCTGTTTCAAGTTTTTCGAAGGATGCTTTTTCATATTCGAGCACATCTAAACAGGCACCTTTTACTTTTCCTGACTTCAAAGCATTAACTAAATATTTAGTTTCTACGTTTTTCCCTCTTGCGGTATTGACAAAATAGAAGTCTTTTTTCATTTCTGAAATAAACTTTTCATCAACAAGATAGTGAGTATCAAAAGTAAGCGGAATATGCAGGCTTATAATATCTGCAGACTGCTGTAGCTCTTCCAGACTGACCTGAGAAGCATACTCATCCGCAAGTCCGGGAAGAATGTCATGAAAAACAACTTTACATCCGAATCCTGAGAATCTTTTTGCAGTAGCTTTTCCCATATTTCCGTACCCAATAAGTCCTACCGTTTTTCCAAGCAGCTCGTCACCTCTGTTCTCTTCACGTTTCCAGATTCCGTTTTTCACTTCATTGGAAGCGATGAAAAGGCGGTTCATAAGGATCAGCAACATGCCTACAACATGCTCTGCTACAGAATCTCTGTTGCCTTCCGGTGAGTTGATCAACTGTATTCCCAATTGTTCTGCTACAGGAATATCAATATTTTCCATTCCCGCTCCTACTCTGGCGATGAATTTCAGGTTCTTCCCTTTTTCAAGAAAGTTTTTATCCAAAGGAATTCTGCTCCTGATGATGATTCCGTCATAATTTTCAATTTTATGGCAAACCTCATCATAGGAAGATGCGAAATCCTCTTCCAGCACAAAGTTTTTAGCCAGAAGCTGCTCTGTGATGAGAGGATGGTTTTTATCTAAAAGGAGAATTTTCATTTTTAAACACGAATAATTATAATAAAACGTGACTCTATTTTAACGCAAAGCGCACAAAGATTTGTAAATACCTTTTATTTTTAAGATCGCAGGGGCGCTAATGCTCAGCAAACAAATGTCAAGTAAAAAAATTATTTCTTATCCTTCTTTGAATCCTTTGTTTCTTCCGGCTCCTGGAACAGTTTTTTAAGCTCTACAGAGTCAAGAGGTTTCATTCTTCCGGAAAGGATAAGGGAAAGCTCTTTTCTTCTGATTGCCGCAGCATGTCTCAGCTTTTCTTCTTCTGTTTCCGGGATCATATCCGGGATTGGAATAGGACGGTTGAATTCATCCACTGCAACGAAAGTATAGATTCCTTCATTGGTGTGAATTTTCTTCTGATTGATCGGGTCATCCAACCATACGTCTACATATACCTCCATTGAAGTTGAGAAAGCTCTGGAGACTTTAGATTCCAGAACAACTACTCCCCCTTCAGGGATAGGATGATTGAAAGAAACGTGATTTACTGATGCCGTTACTACTCTTCTTTCACAGTGTCTGGCTGCAGAAATGGAAGCACAACGGTCCATTTTTGCCAGAAGTTCACCTCCGAAAAGGTTTCTTAAAGAGTTGGTTTCGTTCGGAAGAACAATATTGGTCATGATGGTCAGGGATTCTGACGCTTTTTTTACTTTTGCCATTGAGTCTTAGTGTTGTTTTGAACGGCCGGAGCTGGTTGTACAACCTTCCCGGCAGGTTTTGATAATGAATCTTTTTTCAGGGAATCCGAAACTGCTGTTTTGGGAGCAACGATAGCTTTTACCGTATCTTTTACAATTCTGTGGGTAGAAGTCTGTACAGAAACTTTATCAAAAGATTTTTTTCCGAAAAGAAGCTCCTGCTGGGTAAATGCCAGATACAGAATTCCCAGAACAGGAATCACAAGAAGGAAAATCCAGAGAATCGATTTCTTGAATTGATAATCTTTCTCCCTGTTGACTGCAGTGCTGATTTTTTCACCGTTATTGATATCCGAAATCCTGATTTCTTCGAGACCGTAAAAATCCGGATGCCCGGATTCTATTCTTTTCCCTTTGAAATGGGTATGATTTTCTTCAATATTGATGAATCCAAGGTTTTGAATGTCCAGAACCAGATCTGCCTGAAGTTTTTTCTTCCAAAAATCCGTCTGGATCTTCAGGTCGCTTTTGGATGCTTCCAGAGACATCTGTTTCTGTGCCGCAATGAAAGCAGCCAGTTCATCAGACTGTATCTCATAATCCACCGCGAAAACGATCTCGCTGGCGGGCGGAAGGATGCTTCCGTTCTCAGAATTAATAATTGCCTTGGAGTTTTTAAGCGAAAACACACCGAAGCCCGGAACCGTCACAGTTCCAAATTGTTTCAGATATTCTAAAATGTAAGCTGAAATATTCATTTGGCAGCAAATTTATAATTTTTTCGTGACTTTTTGAAGAGATTTATCGGATATAAAAAAAGACTGCCGAAACAGTCTTTTGATAAATATGTATAAAATTGAAAGTATTAAAACCTGTTTGGTAACTTATTTTGCAGATTATTGAATTTTCCAGCTGATCCCGAACATAAAATTAGTTCCTGCCTGTGAAAAATAGTATGGATCGCCACTGTAAACGGCACCATTGTTTACATATTTTTTGTTGAAAAGGTTGTTCACCAATAATTTCAAAGCGATATCATTATTTGCGATGGTAAAGTGATACTGGGCATTAAAATCGGTTAAAAAATAATCTTTCAGCTGCAGATTTTGATCACCGGTATTGTCAAGATACTGTTTTCCAACGTACTGGTTCATTAAAGCAAACTGGAAATTCTTGTTAGGATTGAATTTCAGACCCAGATTGGCAATAACATTCGGGGAGAATGATATTTCGGTATCGCCCAGATTCTGAAGAACTCCTTTATTTTTAATATTAAAATCAAGATTCTTGTTTTGGCTTAGGCTGACATTTCCCGTCAGTTCCCATTGCCTGGAAAGTTTAGCCAAGGCTCCGATCTCAATTCCTCTTCTGTAGCTTTTCCCTGAGTTTGTTCTGATAAATGCGCCTACATTATTCAGTTGTCCGTTCAGTACCAGCTGGTTCAGGTAGTACATATAATACAGATTGGCTGTTACGGATAAAATTCCAAACTGTTTTTCGATACCCGCTTCGAAATCGTGTAATTTTTCTGCTTTCACGTTGTTGTCACTCATCAGGTCATCTCTGTTCGGCTCACGTTGGGCATGGGCGTACGAGAGGAAGACTTTTCCGTTTCCAATCTTATAATTCACACCGGCTTTCGGATTAAAGAATAGCCAGTTCTTATCAAGGTTGCCTCCTTCTCCATCTCCTGCTGTCAGGATCTTTGTATCGTAATCAATATTTCTGAGCTGAAGATCTCCAAAGAATTCAAAATGATCTCCCGTTCTCCATAAAGCTTTCGCAAAACCTGCGAATTCAGTTTTCACAGAACGGTTTCTGTAGTATTCATACTCATTGATCTGAGGAAAATAAACTCCGGTCACATTTCCAAAGTGTCTTCCGTAATACTGGTTAGCCACTACGCCGAAATTAAGATCTACATTCTCCAGCTTTCCATACAATGTGGAAACGGCACCGTAAAAATCATTATCCAGCCATTTTTTTCTGATAAAATCGGTTATTTCAACCGGAGCGCCATTCACTACAGGCACCGGGAGGTTATAATTGGAAAAATGCGTGGCTTCTGCATCCGTTTCATCCACTCTTTTATAGTTTTCGTAGTATCCTCTTCCTTTCGTATAATGAAGCGTGGTTTCTAAACTCCAGTTATCATTGAATTTCTGCTCCCATAAAAGCTGATAGTGATTCTGTCTGTAATTGTCCGTCTCATTATCATAAAACTTCTCTTCTCCGGTAACCAGATCTGTATATTGTCCTGAATAATTGAACTTTGGATTCGTTTCCCAGGTCGGTCGGTCAATCCCGTTCCAGGCCTGATAGGTCTTTTCTTTACCTCCGAAAGCCATCAGACGAAGCCTTGTTTTTCCTTCTTCAAATAATGCCGTGAAGTTGTAAGAGTCCAGATTCGAAGAAGCCCTGTCAATATATCCATCGGAATGAATTTTTGTATATCTACCCATTACCGAAAGTCTGTTTTTCCAGAATTTTCCGGAACCTGCTTCTGCTGAATATTTATAGGTATTGAATGAGCCATAACTGTCATCCGTTTTGAAATACATTTTTTCGTCCGGTTCTTTGGAGATCACATTAATGCTCGCTCCAAACGCAGAAACCCCATTATTGGAAGTTCCCACCCCTCTCTGAATCACAATCTGAGAAGCGGAACTCGTAAGATCCGGAACATTGACAAAGAAAGTTCCCTGACTTTCAGAATCGTTGTATGGAACTCCGTTCATCATCACATTGATTCCTCTTCCTGCTACCCCACGGATCCTGAATCCAGTATAACCCACCCCGTTTCCGGCGTCAGAAGTAGAGATAATGGAAGTTTGATTTTTCAGGAGGATCGGGAGATCCTGGCCCAGGTTTCTGCTGTCTACATCTTTCTGTACGTTGATGATTTCCTTAGCAACGGGCAGTCTTTTTGTAAAACTGACCGCTTCAATTTCCCTGATCTTCAGAGAATCCTTATTTTGAGCCTGGATAAAGGCTGCAGAGCCTATGGTAAGCCCTAAAAAAAATAATCCCTTCATTCTATAAATCTTTAAAATTTAATGAATAAAAGGGGCGGATTAAATAATGTAGCAATTTACTAATTTAATAGTCTAGCAATGAGATTGGTATATTGTTATACGGTTCCATTGGTACATTTTCAAATTTCCCTAAACAGCATTATCCGTTCCAGGTTCATTGGGTATAATCTCAGCCTGTTAAAGCACCCCTTTATTTCAGCCGCGAAATTACGAAAAAATTACGGGTTTTTGGATACGGGATTCGAGGTTTTGAGATTCGGGGTTAGAGATTTGAGTTATAGAGGTTGGTCCAATTATATAGATCTGTTCAATTTGTTTGATCTGCATGAAATTTTAAAGACTAAAGATTCATTCTCTACACATTTCAAACAGCCAAAAGCCATCCGCCAAAAGCTTATCCCTTATAGCCTACTGCCTACAGCACTAATACGTCTTATTCCTCACATCAATATAATAATAGTTCGTCCCGTCTTTTGTCACTTCAAACATTCTCCCCAGTTTCCAGCTGAAGTTTCTTTTGATATTAGAATATTCGAAGGGAATAATCACTTTATTATTAACATCGATTACTCCGAATCTGTCATTGTGGGAAGCCACTATCATCGGGTTTGAGGTGTCGTCACCTTCCATGATAAATAAATACTGATACTGAGGATAGATCTGGTACTGTCTGTAATCTGCAGCGTTCACGAATTTGGCTTTTTCAATGATTCCGTAAAATCCATTCAGGACATAGGCCTGATAAAGCTGCTGTTTATAGTCTCCAAACTTACATTTCCCAAGATCAGCATCTTTGAACTGATACACTCTTTTTCCTGTCTTGTCTACGCGGTAAGAGATCATATCTTTTTCAACCGTAGCATAGTCACCGGTTCCGAACTTCCTTGCTTTCATGTTAGGAGAATTCAGCAAATTACAATCTTCATAAAAAAAGACCGCGATATGATATTCAGGCTTGATGATGAATTTTCCGTTCTGATTCACGTATCCGAATTTTCCATTCTCCTTTTTCGGGATCAGCATAGGAAGATCCTGATGGATAACGACAAGATCCGGGTTGGGCTTAGTCCCTGCAGACGCTTTCTTTACTCCAGTTTTCGTGACGCTTTTAACCGGCAGTTTCTTCACAGATTTTGACTGGGAAAAAACGAAAATCGAAATAAATACGCACAAAAATTTAAGGATATTTTTCATATTCACCATTTGCGTGCAAAACTACGGCCAAAAATAGAAACTATCAAAATCATATTTATAAAGAATCTAAATAATTTCATCCTTATAAAATATTAAAAATACGTAAATTTGGGAGCACTTTTTAAGTGTTTGATAATCTAAAAACGTTTTGGAGATATAATTTTTGATAGTCATGCTGTCAAAAAAGTGTATAAATCTTACCCAAAGAGAGTTTTTTCAACAAGACAAACCGCAGGTAAACTACTTACACTTCTATAAAGATCATATACTTCACTTCAAAACGGAACATTATCTCACATTTTAAAAAGTGGTAGATGATGTTGTTTATTACCATAGCCGTTTTGCTGCGGCAACTTTAAATGTTTTATTGTAATTTATAACCCTGTTAAGAAAGAATAACAGTACGGACTCTACTTTTAAAATTTAAAAGACTTCTATTATTATGAATATGTATCAGGATTACATCCAAGAGATTGAGGAAAGAAAAAACCAGGGGCTTCATCCAAAGCCAATTGACGGTGCCGGATTATTAAGCGAAATTATTGCACAAATTAAAGACTCAGGTAACGAATACCGATCGGATTCTCTGCAATTTTTCATCTACAACACCTTACCGGGAACGACCAGTGCAGCAGGGGTGAAAGCTCAATTTTTAAAAGAGATCATTCTCGGTGAATCCGTAGTAGAAGAAATAACTCCGGCTTTTGCTTTTGAGTTATTATCTCATATGAAAGGAGGCCCTTCCATTGAAGTATTATTGGATCTGGCTTTGGGGAATGATACCTCTATCGCCAAAGAAGCGGCCAACGTTCTTAAAACACAGGTTTTCCTTTATGAAGCGGACACAAACCGTCTGAAGGAAGCATTCAATAGCGGTAACGAAATCGCAAAAGAATTAATTGACAGCTACGCAAAAGCTGAGTTCTTCACGAAACTTCCGGAAGTTGCTGAAGAAATTAAAGTAGTGACATTCATCGCTGGTGAAGGTGATATCTCAACAGATTTACTTTCTCCAGGAAATCAGGCTCACTCAAGATCAGACCGTGAACTTCACGGAAAATGTATGATCACGCCTCAGGCACAGGAAGAAATCAAAGCTTTACAGGCACAACATCCTGACAAAAGCGTGATGCTTATTGCTGAAAAAGGTACGATGGGTGTAGGTTCATCCAGAATGTCAGGGGTAAACAACGTTGCTTTATGGACTGGAAAACAGGCTAGCCCTTATATTCCTTTCGTAAATATTGCTCCAATCGTTGGAGGAACAAACGGTATTTCTCCGATCTTCCTTACTACAGTGGATGTTACCGGTGGTATTGGTCTTGACCTTAAAAACTGGGTAAAAAAACTGGATGAGAACGGACAGCCAATCCGTAACGAAGCAGGAGAGCCAATTCTTGAAGAAGCATATTCTGTGGCTACAGGAACTGTTCTTACCATCAATACAAAAACAAAAAAACTTTATAATGGCGACCAGGAGCTGATTGACATTGCTAAGGCATTCACGCCTCAGAAAATGGAGTTCATCAAAGCCGGTGGATCATACGCTATCGTATTCGGTAAAAAGCTACAAACATTTGCTGCAAAACTTTTAGGAATAGATACTCCTCTTGTTTTTGCTCCATCTAAAGAAATTTCTCACGAGGGACAAGGTCTTACAGCAGTAGAAAAAATCTTCAACAGAAATGCTGTGGGTTCTACGCCAGGAAAAGTATTGCACGCAGGTTCTGACGTTCGTGTAGAAGTTAACATCGTTGGATCTCAGGATACGACAGGCCTTATGACTGCTCAGGAGCTGGAATCAATGGCAGCTACAGTGATCTCTCCGATTGTTGACGGTGCTTACCAGTCCGGATGTCACACCGCTTCAGTATGGGATAAAAAAGCTCAGGCTAATATTCCAAAACTAATGAAATTCATGAACGAATTCGGTTTGATCACTGCCCGTGACCCGAAAGGTGAATACCACGCCATGACTGACGTAATTCACAAAGTTCTTAACGATATTACCATAGACGAGTGGGCGATCATCATTGGTGGTGATTCTCACACAAGAATGTCTAAAGGAGTTGCTTTCGGAGCAGACTCAGGAACTGTAGCACTGGCATTGGCTACGGGTGAAGCATCTATGCCAATCCCTGAATCTGTGAAGGTAACATTCAAAGGAGACATGAAAGAACACATGGATTTCCGTGATGTGGTTCATGCAACACAAGCTCAGATGCTTAAGCAGTTTGGAGGAGAAAACGTATTCCAGGGTAGAATCATTGAGGTTCACATCGGAACACTTCCTGCTGACCAGGCATTTACCTTTACAGACTGGACTGCAGAGATGAAGGCAAAAGCTTCAATCAACATTTCTGAAGACGAAACCCTGATTGAATCACTTGAAATCGCAAAAGGAAGAATTCAGATCATGATCGACAAGGGCATGGATAATCATAACCAGGTTCTTCAGGGATTGATCGATAAAGCAAATAAGAGAATTGAAGAGATCAGATCAGGTGAAAAACCTGCTTTAACTCCGGATTCAAATGCTAAATATTACGCTGAAGTTGTTGTGGACCTTGATATCATCGTGGAACCCATGATTGCTGACCCGGATGTAAACAATGATGATGTTTCCAAGAGATATACTCACGATACCATCAGAACCCTTTCTTACTACGGAGGAGAGAAAAAAGTAGATCTTGGTTTTGTAGGATCTTGTATGGTTCACAAAGGAGATTTGAAGATTGTTTCTCAAATGCTTAGAAATATCGAAAAGCAGCAAGGAAAAGTAGAATTCAATGCGCCTCTTGTAGTAGCAGCTCCAACGTATAACATCATCGATGAATTAAAAGCAGAAGGAGATTGGGAATTTTTAGAAAAATATTCAGGTTTTGAATTTGATGATAATGCTCCTAAAGGCGAAGCACGTGTTGAGTACAAAAACATGATGTATCTTGAGCGTCCTGGATGTAACCTTTGTATGGGTAACCAGGAAAAAGCTGCTAAAGGAGATACTGTATTGGCCACTTCTACCCGCCTTTTCCAGGGAAGAGTCGTTGAGGATTCCGAACGTAAAAAAGGAGAATCTCTACTGGCTTCAACTCCGGTTGTTGTCCTTTCAGCGATCATCGGAAGAATTCCTAATATAGATGAATACAAAGCAGCTGTTGAAGGTATTGACCTGACTAAATTTGCTCCACCTATCAAAGAGTTGGTTCAGGTTGGTCATTAATAGAATTTAACGAAGTCTCAGGACTTTTTAAAAATAATATCATTGAAAGATTTTAGTCCTGAGGGATTTAAAATCTTTCAATTTTTGTTTAGAACCTTTCCATTTAAGACCGATTAACAATTATTTTATATAAAATTGGGACTTAAAATTCCATTTTTTCTTAACTTGATAGAAATAAAACATCCGCATTATTGATTAGAAGTATCCTTTTTACAGACCGAAGGAACAGAATTTGATGAATAGTAGTAACAAAAGAACATTTTCCGTTTTTGAGCTTTAAAATGAATGACGGAAAAGTCTATTAAAAAAGAAGAAAAATTAAATTAAGATATGACTTTTGATATTGATATGATCAAAAAAGTGTACGAGCGTTATCCCGAGAGAATTGCTGCGGCAAGACAAATCGTGGGAAAACCTCTTACCCTTTCAGAAAAAATCCTTTACACCCATCTTTGGGAAGGAAATGCCACATCAGCGCATGAAAGAGGAAACTCTTATGTAGATTTCGCACCGGACAGAGTAGCCATGCAGGATGCCACCGCACAGATGGCACTTTTACAGTTTATGCAGGCTGGAAAGGCTAAAGTAGCGGTTCCTTCAACAGCTCATGCCGATCACCTGATCCAGGCAAGAGTAGGTGCAGAAGCAGATTTACAGGAAGGTATCAACAAAAACTCGGAGGTTTTCAACTTTCTGAGCTCTGTTTGTGATAAATACGGAATTGGTTTCTGGAAGCCCGGAGCCGGTATCATTCACCAGGTGGTACTGGAAAATTATGCATTCCCGGGAGGAATGATGATCGGTACTGACTCGCACACGGTAAATGCAGGAGGTTTAGGAATGGTAGCCATCGGTGTAGGGGGTGCAGATGCAGTAGACGTAATGGCCGGAATGGCATGGGAACTAAAAATGCCAAAACTTATCGGGGTGAAATTAACCGGTAAAATGAGCGGATGGACGTCAGCTAAAGACGTTATCCTGAAAGTGGCAGGAATCCTAACCGTAAAAGGTGGAACAGGATGCATCGTAGAATATTTCGGAGAAGGAGCAGAATCTCTTTCAGCAACAGGTAAAGGAACCATCTGTAACATGGGTGCTGAGATCGGAGCCACTACTTCTACTTTTGGATACGATGATTCCATGAGAAGATATCTGGCAGCAACAGGCAGACAGGATGTAGTAGACGCCGCTGATAAAATAGCAGAACACTTAACAGGTGATGCTGAAGTATATGACAACCCTGAGCAATATTTTGATCAGGTAATTGAAATCAACCTTTCTGAACTTACACCACACTTAAACGGACCTTTCACTCCAGACTTAGCCACACCAGTCGCTGAATTCAGAGCTAAAGCTGAAGCGAACGGATGGCCAATAGAAGTAGAATGGGCACTGATCGGTTCTTGTACCAACTCTTCCTATGAAGATTTATCAAGAGCTGCCTCTATCGTAGAAGATGCAGTAGCAAAAGGAGTTAAACCTAAAGCAATCTTAGGAATCAACCCAGGTTCTGAGCAGGTGAAATTCACTGCAGAAAGAGACGGTTTCTTGGATTCTTTCAGAAAATTCGAGAATACAAGAATCTTTACGAATGCTTGTGGGCCTTGTATCGGACAGTGGGACAGAGAAGGCGCTGATAAAGGTGAGAAAAACTCTATCATCCACTCTTTCAACAGAAACTTCGCAAAAAGAGCTGACGGTAACCCCAATACACATGCTTTCGTAGCTTCTCCGGAAATGGTAGCTGCGGTAGCCATTTCAGGAAGATTAGACTTTAACCCGATTACAGATACATTAACCGCTGAAAACGGTGAGCAGGTAAAACTGAATGAGCCTAAAGGTTCTGAATTGCCACCAAGAGGATTCGCTGTAGATGATAACGGATATCAGGCACCCTCTGAAGATGGTTCTTCAGTTGTGGTGAACGTAAGTCCTACTTCTGACAGACTTCAGTTATTGGAAGAATTCCCGGCATGGGATGGTAAAAATATCGAAGGAGCTAAGGTATTGATCAAAGCTTTCGGTAAATGTACAACCGACCACATTTCTATGGCAGGACCATGGCTTAAATACAGAGGTCACCTTGACAATATTTCAAATAACATGCTGATTGGAGCTGTCAACGCCTATAACATGGAAACCAACCGTGTTAAAAATGAATTAACGGGTGAATATGGTGAAGTTCCTGCTGTACAGAGAGCCTACAAAGCTGCCGGTATTCCTACCATCGTTGTGGGAGACCAGAACTACGGGGAAGGTTCTTCAAGAGAGCACGCAGCTATGGAACCAAGACACCTTGGAGTAAAAGCGGTATTGGTAAAATCATTCGCGAGAATCCACGAAACCAACCTTAAAAAACAAGGAATGTTAGGGATCACTTTCGCTAATGAAGCTGATTACAACAAAATCCAGGAAGATGACACGGTTAACTTCTTAGATCTTGAACAGTTTGCTCCGGGAAAACAGCTGACTTTAGAATTCGTTCATACAGACGGAACTAAAGACATCATTATGGCGAACCATACGTATAATGATCAACAGATTGATTGGTTTAAGGCAGGTTCTGCACTTAACCTGATTAAAAGACAGGAAAATTAATTGTTAGATTTAATTAATCATAGAAAAGCGGCTTCCTTGGAAGCCGCTTTTCATTTGATCTTACTCAGAAGATGGCTCCGGTAGCTTTCTCCGATCGGAATTTCCTGTTCTGAGATTAGAACCATTTTCTTAATTCCAATATTTTTAGTCTTATCCAGATTCACGATGAATGATTTATGGATCCGGACAAATCTATCAGAAAGCTGGGTTTCCAGAGATTTAAGCGTATCCAGAACAATATATTCCTCATTGAAGGTTTTAATGTTCACATAATCTTTGATGCTTTCAATGTAGAGAATATCACTAAAGTTAATGCGGTGCTGTTGACCGGAAGATTTCACAAAAAAATAGGATTCGTCATTATTTTCAGAAAAGGAAAAACGTTCCTGTGCCTTCAATGCACTTTTATGGAAACGGTCAAAAGAAACCGGTTTTAGAAGATAATCAATAATATTGTGCTCATATCCTTCTAACGCGTACTCGGAATAGGCTGTCGTCAAAATATATTTTTTCTTGTCGCCTACAATTTTCATGAAATTAATCCCTGAAAGTTCAGGCATCTGAATATCCAGAAAGATAAGATCCGCTTCATTGTTTTGTATATATTCCAACGCCATAATAGGATTCTCCGCAGAAAAAACCAGTTCTAAAAAAGGAATCTTCCGGACATAATTTTCCAGCAGTGATATCGCCAGCGGTTCGTCGTCTACAATAATGCATTTAATCGTTTTCATAAGGGAAAATAATTCTTAAATCTACAATAAATTCGGATTCCAGGTCTTTTATATAGAGCTCATGCTTCTTCGGGTACAGAATTTCTAATCTTTTTTTCACATTATCGATCCCGATTCCGGACGCGGTATCTTTGACTTTCTGGTTTTTATAATTGTGAAGGTAAAAATGAAGCACCTTATTGTCATCCGATACTTTCAATACGAATCCTTTCTCCCGGAAATCCCCATGTTTAAAAGCATTTTCAACAAACGGGACCAACAGCATGGGTGAAATATTGATTTTAGGATGATTGATGTTTTTTTCAATGACCAAAAGTTCAGGATTTTTGATTCTGAGTTTTTCCAAACCAATTAAGCTTTCAATATAACCTATTTCCTTATCCAGACTGATGACATCTTTTTCAAGATCTTTGGTGCTGTACCTCAGCAGTTCACTCAGTTTTTCAATAGCCGGAAGTGCTTTATCCGAATTCTGATACACCAGAGAATAGATATTATTTAAAGAATTAAAAATAAAATGAGGATTGATCTGGGTTTTCAACGCCTGAAGCTGCGCGTGTTTTCTTTCTTCAACAAGCCTGTTCCGCTCTTCTTCAACTTTAAAATAATACTTAAAAAACCACAGATTTGTACTCACGAAAACCGTTAAACTAGAATAATAGATGTTGTCATAAAAATAGTACAGGAAAGTAGTTCCTTCTGCATAATTTCTAAAACCTGTCAGCGCAGGAAGCAACAGTTCTTCCATTGAATACCTGAAAAGAACAAAAACAAATACACCCACAAAAAAACCGACGATCATCATATAGAATCTATTCGGATTGAAAAAACGTGGCGCGATGAAAAAATAATTAACGTAAAAACCAAGGAAATTGGCCAGAAAGATGGTGATATCTAAAACATCAAGACCAGATTTACTGTACACCGCCCTGGAAAGGAGGCCGTTAAAAATAATCAGCAGCCAATAAAAAACGTGCAGGAGGAGAACTTGTTTTTGCTTCATGCCCAAATTTAAGCTTCATCCGTTTTAAATTCCTACACATTTCCGATGAAACCCGTTTTTTTTCCGATGAAAATATTTTGAGCGGATTAATCTGTGCTGAAATCTAAACGCCATTTCATACAAAGGAGTTTGAAAATACCTTTGGACCAAGATTTTAAACTATGAAACTGAAATATATCCTTATCAGCACCCTTATATCAGCAGCGCTATCTGCACAGGTTCAAAAAGACAGTATCCGGCATGTGGAGCAGATCAATCTTTTGGTTAAGAAAAAACTTCTTGACAGAAAAGCAGATCGCCTTATCTTTAATGTAGAAGCATCGATAGCTTCCCAGGGAATGGACGCAACGGAAACCCTCGCCAATGTTCCTATGCTGAAAGTAGATGAAAACATGGGTTCTATCTCAATTACCGGGAAAAGCAGTGTGAATGTAATGATCAACGGGCGAATGCTGAACCTTTCGGGAAATGCTCTTTTGAATTACCTCAAATCCATCCGGTCAGAAAATATTTCAAAAATAGAAGTGATCACCACACCTCCTTCAAAATACGAAGCTCAGGGAAACAGCGGACTCATCAATATTATCCTGAAAAAGAATCCAAATTTAGGCTTCAGCGGAAATATCAATTCAAACCTCATCCAGAGAAGTTATTCAGGTTTCAGCTCCAATGGCTCGCTTAATTATCAGACCGAAAAATTCAGCAGCAGCCTGAAACTGACGTATTATGATTCCGCCAAACGTACCGACGAAAATTACAACATTATCGGAGCTTCTCAAAACTATAGCAACTCGATCCGGAAAGATATGTGGAAAGAACTGACACCAACCCTTAATCTCTCCTATAAAATCAGTAAAAATGCTGAAATCGGATTGGAATACATCTACGCTCATCAAAAATCCGGAATGAACATCGTTAATACCACAAAAAATATTGATGCTAGTCTTAATGAGGAGAACCTTTTAACCAATACTTTTCACCGTGAAAAACTGCCTACTCATACCTTAAGCGCCTATTATGACCTGAAGCTGGATTCATTGGGGAAGAAACTGAGCATTGCAGGGAATTTTTATAAAAACAATTCTGATACGGAAGTCAATTTTTCTACGCTTACACTTTCAGATCATTCTGTTCAGGATGTAAAAACCACTTCCTTGATCTCGCCACAGATCTTTTCTGCTCAGGCGGATCTGGAACTTCCTTTTTCTTTCGGAACCATTGAAACCGGAGTGAAGTTTAATCAGTTTAAAAACAGTACGGACATTCAGTATTTTAACCTGAACAGCGGACAATACGTTCCTGATCTTTCAAGAGCTAATCTGTTCACGTATCAGGAAGAGAATTATGCCGGATATTTCAGTTATGCCAAAACATTCGGTGAGCATTGGGAAGCCAAAGCGGGCCTTCGCTACGAACATACGAATGCAGAAAGCTTCACCCCCTCTTCCAATTCAGAAAACAAATACAATTATGGACAATGGTTTCCTTCCGCGTATGTTTCCTATAAAGAAGATAAAAATGTATTCAGTTTTTCCTATTCCAGAAGGATCAACCGCCCGAGTATGGGGAATCTTAACCCGTTTCGCTGGTACTCAAATCCCTATTCTTATTCTTCAGGAAATCCTTTACTGACACCGGCTTACATCAATAATTGGGAATTGGGATATACCTTCAACAATAAGTTTTCAACCAGTGTTTATTATCTGAGAATGAAAAATGCATTCGGTCAAATCTCTACCATTGATGACATTTCACAGATTTCAACTTATCTGAACTATTACAACAATAATTTCTGGGGTCTTAATGCCTCTTATACGGATACTTTTTTCAAATTCTGGGAAACCAGCATCTCGATGAATGCATCGCTTCAGAATTCATCCGTATTCAATGTTGATGCGGAAACTCAGAAAGGAAGTTCATTCAGCTACTCCATCAACAATACGTTTACTTTAAACAAAAGCAAGACGCTTATATTCTTTCTGAATTACAGCCACAGCCTCGCTTACAAAAATGTGAACTCTTATTTCCAGGCTTTCCCGGAACTGACTTCAGGATTAAAGGTTTCGCTTATGGAAAAGAAGCTTCAGATCAATGCCACAGTGACCAATATTTTTGCACAGAGATATCGTGGAGAATTGTATTTCTATGATAACACTCAGTATATGAATAATTATTGGGACAGCAGAAGCTTCAGATTAAGTGTTAATTATACTTTTGGAAGCAGCAAGAAGAAAATCAGTAAGAAGAATATCAAATTTGAGGAAAAAGAAAGAGCACAGTAATTGTTTTTATTATTCACTCAAACAAAAAAAACAGAGAATGTTTCTCTGTTTTTTGCTTTTATCTTTATCTGTTTTTAAAATTTAAATTCTACCCTCGCGAAAACGAATCGTCCTCCTATCCCATATTGCGAAACCTGTCTGGAATACACAAACTGATTATCAGCCGTTAATGAGCTGATGTTCGGACTTTTGGAAGGCAATACATTGAATATATTATTACTTCCTACTGTGGCTGAAATATTTTTGTTGAAATCATAGCCTATGGAAAGATCTGTCACAAAACGGTCATTTAAAACGAAGTGCTCTGTGCTTTCGGTAACGCCATCAAAATTGGCATCCAGGACATCAGCATCCGTCACTTTTCCAAAGTAGGAATTTCTGAGAGCAACCGTAAGCGCGGAGAATTTCAGGGTATTGGCAAGTGTAGCTTTGATGCGGGGTACAGCTTCTTCAAAATAGACTCTGTTGGGCTCAGAAAAATAATTATTGATCTGGCTTACCAGTTTTGGTGAAGCGTGAATATCTCCCACTCTTCTGGTCTGATTTAAATTAAGTCCTAAATTATTCTCCAAAGCTATTCCCTCCGAAATTCTTGTATTTTGCGAAACCGTGATATCCAGTCCTTTGGTCTGGGAATCTACTGCATTGGCAAAGAAATTCGCAGCACTGGCTCTCGCAAGATCAAAAGCTCCCTGAAGAACCGCTTGGTCTGATCCCGGGGTAAAACTTCCGGACGGACGGAAAAACAGATCCGTAAGTACCACTCTATCCTTAATCTTGATCAGATAGGCATCCGCTGTAAATACTAGACTTAAAGCCGGAATCTTCCAGGTAATTCCCGTACTGTAAGACTGTGAAGTTTCCTGTTTCAGTTTCGGAATGCCTAAGGCCTGAGCTGCTTCGGAATTGTTTCTGAAAGTACCCACCTGCGTAGTCTGTCCCTGCTGGATCAGTGTAGAGGTAGAACTGTAGTAGATCTGTGCTAAAGAAGGCGCTCTGAATCCTGTGGAAACCGCTCCTCTCCAATTGAAATTATTAGCCAGTTTAACATTGGTCGCAAGTTTATAATTAAAGGTAGAACCGAAATCTGAATAATTTTCAAAACGTACAGCACCTTCCAACAGCCACCAATCTGTTGGTTCAATCTCAACATCGGCATAGGCTGCTAAACTGTTTCGGCTTCCTGAAACGGCATTGTCCGGGCTGAAACCTGGAAATACTTGGGAACCTGCGGGTCTTGTAGCTCCAAAGAAGTCGGTTACCTTTTCATTGTCAGGGGTAGCAGCAGTCACTACACGCCCGAAAATATCATAGGAAGCGTAAGAGTTTTCATTTCCTGCATTCACTTTATAATTTTCATAACGGTATTCTCCTCCGAAAGCCACATTTAAACCATGAAGTACATCATATTTTTTAGAAAAATCCAGATTCAGGGTATTCTGTAAAAATTCAGATCCTCCTGCTTTAAAGGTTCTAGGGGAATTGTCGCCCAAAGAGGCATTAAAAGTATTGACCACCCCAAAATTAAAAGCATTCTTTCCGAAAGTATTACTCAGATCTACATTCCACCCGTTCCATTTTCCCTTGATTCCTCCGGCTAATGAATAATCATTTACATTGGCTTCAATCTGCGGCAAATATCCATTGGGAGTAACCGCATTGATATTTCTTTCCGTATTCGGTAAACGGTAAAATCCTCCGGCATTTCCCAAGCGGTAGCTGTAGCCTCCAAAGGAATACACTTTCCAGTATTCATTCACCGGAATTTCAGAGTTGAAGAAAAGCTGTCCCGATTGTAATTTAGACTGTCCCGCTCTCAGACTGAAGTCTTTTCTTTCCAGACCTCTGTAGTTAAGCTCCTGATCTGTAAAATCTTTCCCTAGCAAGCCTTGCAACGCCGCAATACTGTTGGCTCCCGCTATCTGATTTTTAAAATCCTGCGAAAAATAATCTACCTGCGAAGCATACTGCTTGACCGTATTGATGATCTGCTGGCTATTGGCTGTATTGGTAACATTCTTATACAATCCGTCGATATTGACTCCGCTTTGCAATGCCCTGTAATTAATCGCATTATAGGCATTAAAAATATCTCCCTGACGCACACCAGCCCTTGAATACGGATCGCGATACTGTACTGATCCAGTAACATTGATAAATCCTTTCTCCCCGATTTTTGCTCCATAGTTCAGATCCGCAGAAATGGTCTGCCCGTCTATTCCTCCCGAAAAATTATTGGCAACTGATGATGCATATCCTCCCAGAAAAACCTGTCCTGAAAGTCCAAGTCTTCTCTTAAGGCCTAAATTCACGACGCCTGCGATGGCATCGGAACCGTATTGTGCAGAAGCTCCGTCCCTTAAAACTTCAATTCTTTCCAGTGCAAATGCAGGAATTGCATTTAGATCCGTTCCCACCGAGCCTCTTCCCGGAGTCAAGGTAACATTGATGAGAGAAGACTGATATCTTCTTTTTCCATTAAGTAAGACCAAAACCTGATCCGGACCAAGTCCTCTGAGAAGAGCAGGATCTACAAAATCGGTTCCATCATTCACCGTATGTGAAGTGGAAGAAAATGACGGCACCACATAGTTGAGGGCCTGACTGATATTGTTAACAGGACTTTGTCTTAAGATTTTTGAGATATTGATGATATCTACCGGCACCGGAGTGTCTGTAAGAGATCTTCCGGATCCTCTTGATCCCAGGATCACTACATCGTCGATCTTTTTGGATGATGTAGAATCTGACTGTCCAAAGTAAAATGCTGAAATGAATGCTGCTGAAGCTATGATTGTTTTTTTTTCGAAATTGCGCATGTGTTTTCTGTTTTTTTATTATTGATTGTTTATTTGATTTCAGGCCATAGTTTTCCTGCAACCTGTATTTCAGGTCGCTGCAAAAAGCCGGAATATTTAAATTATTTTTTAAAGAGGTCTAGAAACAACAACACATACGCATATGGAAATGGCATGAAAAGAGGTCAGAATAACGAAGTGGCACTTCATGATCTGAGAAACGAAAATTTAAATTGGTCTTGTGGTTTCCCTTGTCTTTAAACATTGATTTTATTTTTAAAACAAAAATGTCAAGATGGGGAGAAAATAGAGAAAAACATTTTTTCCGGGCATACCGGCTTATCTATTTCAGCACCTTGCTTGTTTTTGCAGGTTGCTATCCCATCTATGAGATTCTTGATAATTACGTGGCAAAGATATAAATATTCCGGAATAAAAAAAATAATTGCCTAAAAATTTAACTTTTCGCAAATTTTGCCGTAACAAATGAATCTTTTTTACGTCTAACTGGAGAGTAGTAAAAAAACATTATGAAAAAAACTATATTAACTTTATCTCTGCTGGGATCTTTTTTTGCCTATTCACAGGAGAAGCCCAACAGCGGTACAGAGAAGGAGAAGCAAATTGAAGGTGTAGTAATTACAAAAACTAAAAAAGCCGTTGAACAGAAAGCAGACCGTACTATTTTTGATTTTTCTGAACAGCCACAGCTTAATAACGGTAACGTTCTGGAGGGCATCAAAAAACTTCCGGGGCTTGTTTCTACTGATATCGCGGGAATGATGTATCAGGGCAAAATTCTGGATGTATATTTGAACGGAAGACCTTTAAATATTACTTCGAATGAATTAAATTCTTTCCTGGAAGGGATGCCGGCCAACTCGGTAGACAGAATTGAAGTGATCACGCAACCTGGTGCTGAATATCCTGCTACTTCAGGAGGTGCCATCATGAATATCATTACGAATAAGAATGCCAATAAATATTTAACGGCAACGTATTCCGGAAACTACTCGTTTACGAATTACGATAAATTCAGAAACAGAACCACCCACTCTCTGAATCTTAATGCAAGAAACAAACTGTTCGGATGGCAGCTGAATGTAGGCCAGAATTACCGTGAAAGCATGCTGAACGGTGATCAGGATGTACTCCTGCACAACAATACAGACAGAATCGGACGCGGTTATTTCGCTAAGTCAGGGCTCACTTTCGATCTTGGACAGGACAGACTATTGGTGAACTACGATATTTATCACAATAATAACGACAATTATACTGCGAGTAGAGGACTTGCCGACATCCCTGTCAGTCTTAATCCTATCACCTACCGTGAAGCTGATTATGAAGCATCAGATGTTGCTCATACCAACAACCTAAGACAGGAAGCTGTTGTGACGTATCAGAAACGTTTTAGTGACAAGTCTCAAAAGATGGATTTTCAGTTTGGATATACCAAATCTACGTCTAAATTCGCTCAGGATAACTTTTTCCAGAGAGGATTTTATACAGATCTTTGGCAACCTTTCCTTAATATTGGCGGAGAAAATGTTCTTGATAACAAATCGGATATGAGAGTCGCCAATTTCAAGATAGACTACTCGCAGCCGATCAAGCTTATGGACGGTGGGAAAGTAAGTTTAGGAGGTTTATATGAAAGACAGGATTATGACACGGAAAACAAAGGCCTTACCAATCTGGAATACCAGAGGCAGACGGCTTCCACTTATCTTGAATTTCAGGCAAAACTGAAGAAGTTTGATTTTACTTTAGGTGCCAGAGCGGAAAATTATGATATTTCCGGGATTACAAGAATTATAAAGGACGATGCTGTTCTTGAAAGAGATCTTACCCCCTTCAACAGGTTTAAGCTTTTCCCTAATGCAAGTGTACAGTACAGCCTGATGAACCAGGTTTATGTGGCTGCCAACTATAACAAAAAAATCAGCCTTCCGAGTATTTCTGCCCTGAATCCGAATAACGTAACGTTCGGCAGTCCGAATACACAAGTTACCGGTAATCCGGATCTTCAGCCTACGATCTTTGATAACTATGAATTAAAAGTATCGGCTTTTGACTATGCTTTTATCGGGTACAGTGTAAGTTCTGCTAAAGATCAGGTAGCTCAGATCGTGATGAAAGACGGCAAGAACCTTTTCAACAAGCAGGTGAATATTTCGAATATGAGAATTCACAACTTCAACCTGGGTCTTCCGATTCCGTTTATGATTTTCAGCAAACCGATGAGCGAGATTATGAAGTTTAATTTTAATCCTGATAAAATTAATTTCATGTACTTGTACGCAGGCTACCAGAAGCATGAGATTGATAATTTAAACAACAAAGGGTTCTGGATCTTCAATATCATGACCCAGTTGCTTTTACCGAAAGATATCAAAATGACGGCTAACTACAGCTATCTGACTCCAAAAGCGGGATATTTCTACTTTACAGCAGATAAACCATTTAACAATAATCTGGATATCACGCTGACAAAGAAGTTTATGAACAACCGTCTTACGGTTTCTGTCTTCGCGAATGATATTTTCAACGGACAGGTGATGCAGGTATATTCCAATCCACCTGAAGGACAGGCTGTGATGATCAGAAGTAAGTATGACACGAGAAATTTCGGAATTTCAATCAACTATAAAATTCCTACGAAAAATAAACTGGCGAAGGAGGATCCAAATATCCTGAACCAGACTAAAAAAGAGGATTCGGGCGTAATGCAGAGTCCACAGTAACTTATCCACATAAAATAAGGCAGTAATTTTTTTTACTGCCTTATTTTTTTCCCGCAAAGTAAGACAAAACTTTTTTACTTAATAATGATTTTACGATAAACAAAGCCGCTAACGCTTACATCCGTAAAACAGTTTTGGAATTTAAAAATCTATAGTCTGGAATCTCCAGTTCAGAGTGTCAATAAGGGTTAGCTGATCCGTATGTACAGGAAGTTCTGTGATGATCTTTAAAACCATCATAGTCATCATGCTTCCTATGATTCCCGGCAGTGCTCCCAAAACTCCAAGACTGTCACAATCCGGTATATCTTCATCAAAAGGTGCTTCAGGGAAGAGATCTCTGAGATTTTTACTGCCTTTATAGTTGAATACAGCAGTTTGCCCTGAAAACCCCAAGATACTTCCGTACACCAGCGGTTTTCCCAGTTTTACACAAGTATCATTGATTAAATATCTGGATGTAAAATTATCGGATCCGTCAACAATAATATCGTACTGTGAAAGGATCTTTTCCGCATTTGAGGTTTCTATTTTCTTATCAATTCCTGTAAATTTTATCTGATGATTCAGGTTATTAACAAAGGCTTCCGCACTTTTGACTTTTGAAACTCCAACGGTACTTTCATTGTGAATGATCTGGCGGTTCAGGTTGTGAAGTTCCACCTCATCAAAATCTGCCACGCCTAAAGTTCCGACTCCGGCTGCTGCTAGGTATTGAATAACGGGACTTCCCAAGCCTCCTGCTCCAATGACAAGGACTTTGGACGACCTGATTTTCTTCTGTCCCTCCAGCCCGATTTCTTCTATAAATATCTGCCGGCTGTATCTTGCAAAAATATCTTCACTTTTCATTCTAAATTACATACTTTGAACCGTTAAGTTTTTTTAAGAGTTTAAGAAGTATTAAGATAATCTCTGCTTTAAGGTTTAATAATCTATTTGATTCTTAATTGATCTTAATGACTTCATATTCTTATTGGTTTAATTTTTAAAATCCACTGTACGCAGGATCCCAGTCTTTCATTACCGGGTCGTACCCTGCTTTCCTGATGCTGGTTTTCACTTCTTCCATACTTCTTTCGTCGCTGGTTTCAAATTGTTCCAAAGATTCTACATCTACGGCATAGCCTCCCGGATTTGTTTTAGAAGCGGCGCTCATCGCTGTTGCCCCAAGTGAGATGATATTATTTCTGAATTTTTCATTTTCCCTTGTGGATATGGAGATTTCCAGGTCTTCATTCCATATTCTGTATGCACAGATCAGTTGCAGCAGGTCTTTGTCTTCCATGATAAAATTAGGTTCAATGATTCCTTCTGCGGGTCTGAGTCTTGGAAAGGAAACTGAAAAACGGCTCTTCCAGTATTTCTTCTGCAGATAATCAATGTGAAGAGCATTAAAGAAACTGTCTACACGCCAGTCTTCGAGCCCAAGCAGAACACCAAGTCCGATCTTATGGATTCCGGCTCTTCCAATCCTGTCCGGAGTATCTAGCCGGAAATGGAAATTTGATTTTTTCCCTTTAGGATGGTATTCTTTATACACTTCCTGATGATAGGTTTCCTGATACACCAACACTGAATAAACGCCTTCCTGATGCAACTGCAGATATTCATTTTCCGATAAAGGCTGTACTTCGATCGAGATATTGGCAAAATGAGGTCTCAGCAAACGAACTGCATTCAAAAAGTAGGAAATTCCCACTGTTTTATTGGCTTCTCCACTGACCAACAGAACGTGATTGACACCCATAGATTTCAAAACAGAGGCTTCTATCATCACTTCCGTATCAGAAAGTGTTTTTCTTCGCACATCATTATCGAGACTGAAACCGCAATAGGTACAGATATTCTGGCATTCATTGCTGAGGTACATGGGTGCATACAGCTGAATGGTTTTCCCAAAGCGTTTCTGGGTAAGCTGTTGGGTCATTTTGGCCATCCTTTCCAGCTCCTGTGCAGCAACAGGAGAAAGCAGGTTGAGAAAATCATCCAATGTTTTGTTTTTCTTCTGAAGGCTGTTCAGTACATCTGAGTGGGTCACTTTTCCGAGTCTTGCTTTTACCTCATTCCACTGATAGCGTTCAAAAACATCTTTAAAGCTGTTCATTAATCTGCTGTATTATTCAAATAAAAAAGAGGTCAAAGGACTTGACGCTTCGGCGTGATCTGCAATAGCTCCCAACCCTGATTCAAAAGCTCTTCTTCCGGCAATGACGCCTTCTTTAAAGGCTAAAGCCATATTGACAGGATTTCTTGCCACGGCAATTGCAGTATTTACAAGAACTGCATCCGCTCCCATTTCCATCGCTTTTGCCGCATCCGAAGGTGCCCCGATTCCGGCATCCACCACAACAGGAACATTGCTCTGGCTGATGATAATCTCAAGGAAATCTAATGTTCGTAAACCTTTATTGGTCCCAATTGGAGCGCCCAAAGGCATTACCACAGCGGTTCCGGCATCTTCCAGACGTTTACACAGAACAGGATCCGCATGGATGTAAGGCATCACAATAAATCCAAGTTTGGCCAATTCTTCTGTCGCATATAGGGTCTCAATAGGGTCCGGAAGAAGGTATTTCGGATCGGGATGGATTTCAAGTTTCACCCAATTCGTTTCCAGAGCTTCTCTTGCAAGCTGGGCTGCCAGTACGGCTTCTTTTGCGGTTCTGGCTCCCGAAGTGTTGGGAAGAAGGTGGACATTAGTTTCTTTTAAGGAGTCCAGCAATCCGTCTTCAGCTGCACCGGAATCTATTCTTTTCAAGGCCATGGTGACCATATCTGTTCCTGACGCGATCACGGAAGTTGCCATTTCGCTTAGGTTTCCGAACTTTCCGGTTCCGAGGAACAGTCTTGACTCGAATATTCTGTCTGCTATTATTAATTTCTGATTATTCATATCATTGCTTTTTTAAATTCACTAATGGCAGCCGGACGGTTGGTAATCCGTCCCGAAACCGCCACTCCATAGATTCCGATCTGCTGCAGCAGCTCTATATCTTCAGGCACAACTCCTCCAATCGCAAAGATCTTCGGAATGGTGATTGATTTTTCTTTTAAACTGTTAATCATATGCTGATAGCCTTCGAACCCCAGCACCGGACTGAGTTTTTCTTTTGTAGAAGTAAATCTCAAGGGTCCGAGACCGATATAATCACACTGCTCTTCTATTCTTTGAATCACATCTGATAAAGTATTCGCCGTACCGCCAATGATTTTATGAGCTCCTAAGACAGTTCTTGCTTCTTCAATTGATACATCATTTAAACCTAAATGAACCCCGTCCGCATCAATTTCTTTTGCCATCTGAACATGGTCATTGATGATACAGACCGCCTGATATTCTGAGCAGAGTTGTTTTGATACGGAGCAGAGTTCGGTTAATTCTTTATCTGAAGCATTTTTCCAGCGAACCTGAACCCATTCTATCCCATTGTCCAGTGCCGTTCGGATATTGAACTCCTGTTCCTGCCTTGTCTGTCCCTGTGATATGTATTGTAGTTTTTCCATGATTAATTAAACTGATGATCTATGATTTTCTTTCTGCACTTTTTGAATGAATCTACAGGGTCATCACTTTCCCATATTCCTCCTAAAAGCGCTGCTCCGTCTGCTCCGTTTTCAAAGACCTTACTGATATTGGTTTCATTAACTCCTCCCAAAGCAAACAGTTTGACATTATAATTAGTTCTGTGTTTCAGGTCTTCCATAACACTAGACTCTTCACCATAGCCTTTTTTGGAAATACTTGGAAAGACTGGGCTAACAAACGCATATTCCCATTCTTTTTCCAGACCATTAAAAGTCTTCATATCATGCACAGAGGTTGAAATAATAGTTGGGTCTGTGTAAGATTTAAAACCTCCGGTCAGACGGTCTGCTTCCCTGAAATGAAACCTGTAGATAGGATATTCTTTTCCCATATCATAAAATCCATGCAGTACCAATTGAGCATAAAATGTCTCATCAATATTATCCAAGAAGCTATTCATTTCTTCCCGGATGAACATAGGTTTCCTGATATGCAGCAGATCCAATCCTTCCTGAAACAGCTGATTAATTATTTCCGTCTCGTTTTGAACAGAAACTTCAGGTGTGATCACAAGGATCATATATAAATTTCTTTTCCTTTTTCAATAAATTCCTGGGACTTATCCAGCATTCCTTTTTCTGCGGAATCCCTTATCTCCTGTGTAATTTTCATAGAACAGAATTTCGGACCACACATGGAACAGAAATGGGCAATTTTAGCGCCTTCTGCCGGTAATGTTTCGTCATGATAAGCTCTCGCCGTATCCGGATCCAATGAAAGATTGAACTGATCTTCCCATCTGAACTCAAAGCGCGCTTTGCTTAATGCATTGTCTCTGTACTGAGCACCGGGATGGCCTTTTGCAAGATCAGCAGCATGAGCAGCAAGTTTGTAAGTAATCACTCCTACTTTTACATCTTCCTTGTTGGGAAGACCCAAATGTTCTTTCGGGGTTACGTAGCACAACATCGCACAACCGAACCACCCGATCATTGCCGCTCCGATTCCTGAAGTGATGTGATCATATCCCGGGGCAATATCTGTTGTTAAAGGCCCCAAAGTATAAAATGGAGCTTCCTGACAAACTTCCAGTTGCTTCTCCATATTTTCTTTGATCATATGCATCGGCACGTGACCTGGCCCCTCAATCATCACCTGTACGTTATGTTTCCATGCTATTTTAGTGAGTTCACCTAAAGTTTCAAGTTCTGCAAACTGTGCCGCATCATTGGCATCTGCGATAGATCCCGGACGCAGACCGTCTCCCAGTGAGAAAGCCACATCGTATTTCTTCATGATTTCGCAGATCTCTTCGAAATGAGTGTACAAAAAGTTTTCTTTATGATGGTAAAGACACCATTTCGCCATAATGGAACCGCCTCTTGAAACAATTCCCGTTACTCTTTTCGCAGTAAGATGAATGTATCTCAGCAATACTCCAGCATGAATGGTAAAGTAAGAAACTCCCTGTTCCGCCTGCTCGATCAAAGTATCTTTAAAAACTTCCCATGTGAGATCTTCCGGGACTCCTTTTACTTTTTCAAGCGCCTGATAAATGGGAACTGTACCGATAGGAACCGGACTGTTTCTGATGATCCATTCTCTGGTTTCGTGGATATTTTTTCCTGTGGAAAGATCCATAATCGTGTCTGCTCCCCAACGGCAAGCCCAAACTGCCTTTTCCACTTCTTCATCTATGCTGGATGAAACGGCACTGTTTCCTATATTGGCATTAATCTTAACCAGGAAATTACGTCCGATGATCATTGGCTCACTTTCCGGATGGTTGATATTATTCGGGATAATCGCTCTTCCGGCTGCAATTTCGTCTCTTACAAATTCGGGCGTAATTTTGCTTTTTGGTGTATTGGCCCCAAAACTGTCTCCAGGATGCTGAAATGCCATTTCTTTGGAAACCGTATCCATCTGTTCGATCCGCTGGCTTTCCCTGATCGCTACATATTCCATTTCAGGAGTGATGATTCCCTGTCTTGCGTAATAAAGCTGCGTAAGCTCCATTCCTTCTTTGGCTACTTTTGGCTTGTGATCATAAGCAAAACGCAGTTCATCCAAACGCTGATCTGCCAGACGTGCTTTTCCGTATTCTGAGGTGATACCGTTCAGGATATCTACATCCTTCCTGTCCAGAATCCATTGCTCACGGATTCTTGGAAGTCCTTTCATAATATCGATGGATGCATTTTCATCCGTATAAGGACCCGAGGTATCATAAATGGTAACCGGGGGATTTTCTTCCAGGGTACCGTTCGTAAGCCTGGTAGGACTGAGGTGAATTTCACGCATTGCCACGCTGATAGGATGTATTTTTCCTTCAACATAAATTTTCTTGGCGTTCGGAAATGGCGAACATGTGATTGAATGAGCCATAAATTTTTGTTTTATTAAATGAGAATTATCCGCCCTGAGTGGCAGTAATGATTAACACTGAATCTTTATCTTTAAGGAGGGTTTCCGCCCAGGCGGACAGTGGAATAATACGGTTATTGACAGCTACGGCGATCCCTTTTTTCTTTCCGGGAATTTCCATAGCCATAAGCGCTTCCAGAGTATCGGGAAGTACTTCAAATGTTTTCGTTGTGTGGTTGATTGTAAGTTCCATTCCTAATTATTTTATATATACTTTAGGAATGGCTCTTATTGTACAGTAGAATGTACAGCAAAAGTCATTTACTTTTCCCTACGCTGGTATCATCCAGATCAGGTTCAAAGGGTAAAGTCTCAGTCTGTATATCTACAGACACCCCTAAAGTTGTGACGAAGGTAAGTATTTTTTCAGAACAGACAAAATATGTCCAAACAAAAACCCGAAGTCTTTAAAACTCCGGGTACATTTATTTTTTTAAAAGATCTTAGTTCTTAATTGCTTTTATACGGGTAGAACTTCCATCCTTCATAGTCAGATGGAGAATGTAAAGACCTGCTTCCAAATGCCCAAGATAGATTTGCTGAGACGGGTGATCAATTGTTTTCATCATTCTTCCTCCACTGTCAAAAACCTGAATGGATTTTACTTTTTCAATGTCACTAATCGTGATGATATCTTTAAACGGATTTGGATATACTTTCATCTTATCTTTGGCATTCACTTCTGACGTACTCAGACAATTGGAATCTAAAGTTGCCGTTACTTGCTGGCGGGAAGATTCACAATTGGTTGACACTTTCCAGTTGTAAAAGAAATAATAATAATTCGTACTCAAATTTGTTCCGGTGATATTTACAACACCGGGCAGTGAATAAGGGTAAGCTATATTACTTACGTCTCTGAACATATTTGTTATTCCAGTCCATGCACCTACTCCTAAACGATAGCCTGCACCTCCTGTAATGGGAAAATTCAAGGTAACTGTTTGTGGAAGTGATGTTGCTGTTGTATCATAACCTGTAACATTCACAGTAGCAGATCTTATCAGAGTTCCGGTAGAAGTACGCAATTCAATGGTCACTGTACCTGTTGTGCCCGCAGTTGATGAATATGGATATAAGTCCAGAGTTTGCAATGTAAAATCTGATAGCGCAGTAAATTCAAGATATGAGGTAATTCCTGCTCCGGTACCGCTTGCATTGGGCTCTATAGTTGTCTTACCCACCATCGCCGTTGTTACATTTGCTGCAGAAGCATAATAATGGGTTGTTGAGCTTAATGGCGGAGTGGTAAACGAGTTACCTGTTCCCACTAAGTTACCGTTTGTTCCTGCATCATACCATTTTACTGTCGCACCTGTATCAGCTGTAGCATGTAAGATTGCAGTTGAACCAGAGCAAGCAGTAGCGCCTGTAGAAGAAAGGATATTAGGAGGCTGACATTTGGTAACGAGTATTATTGGCTGAAGAGACCACGCACTTGTATTTCCGGATCCACAATTTGACCGGACCCAGACGTAATATACTGTAGAAGGTGTCAAAGATCCTATTGATGCAGAAGTTCCTGAAACATTCTGAGTGACAGGAGGTGTAGAAGAGGTAGGAGACGTGCTGGACGTGCTGTAATAGATATCGTACCCAGCAGGTACTGATGGGGAAGACGTCCAGGATATAGCGGCACTGTTAGTTGTGGTTGCCCCTGCAGTAAGACCTGATACAGCATAACAGGTTGGAGGTGTCCATGTATAAGTTAATCCTGCAGCTGGCATGCCGGGAATTGCGTTAGTGGTACTAAAGGCTTGTGTACTACTATTTGCTGTACCTGGTACAGAATTTATGAACTCCAGGGTTGTTTCATTAAGCCTGGTATTGAAATCATTGGCAGTAGTTCCCCTCAGGCCTATCTGAGCTGTTCCCGAAATAGATGTGGAGCCTACTAAATAAGCTCCATTACTGTAAACCATCTGGATAACATTAGAAGTTTCCTGCAAACGGATCTGGAAGGAAAAGGTATAAGCCGTACTTGTGGATACACTGCTGTTAGGCCGGAAGTTTCTCCATTGAATAATTGCTTCACGATTGGGCGCCGTCCCTATTGTTTCCCAGCTGATGTCCCCGGTCGTTGAGCCTATATTAAAAACACTGCTCAAATCCCTTCCGAAAACAGAGATTGCCCCATCATAAGCTGTAGTATTTGATAGAGGTATTGTAGCAGTTGTGCCAGGAGCTGTAGCACCAAAAGTTACAAATCCGTTTGATGATACATTCAATGAATTGTACGAAACACCGTTAAATACAAAATTGAATGGTAAGGTTAAAGGATAAACATTACTGTTAAGGTTTGTTGCGGAAGTATTTCCGGTAGCTGCTCCCAAAACGCTCCCGGATATAGATGCGTAATTCCCAGCAGCCTGTGTAAAACTATAAGAGCTTACTTGAGCTTCTGCAATAGCTGTGGCTGCAATCAGAGCAAAGCAGTTCAATAACTGTATAAGCTTTTTTTTCTTTTGGTTACTGAAAAGAAAGTGGTAAAAATGTTTCATAGAAATAGGATTATATTATTGGATCAATTTAGCAATAAATTAAAATAAATTACCAAAACAGCAATTAAACAATCATATTAATATGAAATAAAAATAAATTTATCTTTTTTTATGAAAATAATTAAAAAATATATTTAAACATAACTTTACATAGAATCTTAAATAAAGAAAACCATTTCAGTTTGAAATGGTTTTATGTTTTTAGTGGTCTCAATAACAAGGTTTTTCAAAATACATTGAAATATAAACCGGAATCACATCTCGCTTTGTACTGATTCATCACGAGCTTATTCTTCACAGGCACGCCATATTGCATCGTTCTGTGGAACAGGAGCTATAATTTCAATACTTTCCTTGGTGACGGGATGAATAAATTCCAGCTTTCTCGCATGAAGATTGATTCCACCATCCGGATTAGAGCGGGGCGCCCCGTATTTCAGATCTCCTTTGATGGGAATTCCGGTTTTAGAGAGCTGAGCACGGATTTGGTGATGTCTTCCCGTTTCCAGATCGATTTCAAGAAGCATATAGTTATCTAATGTTTTTATAACATGATACGTCAGAATCGCTTCTTTTGCCCCTTCGGTTACTTTTGGAAAAACAATAGCCTTGTTGTTTTTTTCATTTTTCTTTAAGTAATGAACCAATCTCTGACTCTGAGGAATCATTTCTTTTCCTACGACAGCCCAATAGGTTTTCTTTACTTCCCTGTTTTTCACCATCTGGGTAAGACGGGAAAGCGCTTTGGAAGTTTTAGCATAGATAACCAGACCCGAAGTCGGGCGGTCTATACGATGAACCAAACCGAGAAAAACATTTCCCGGCTTGGCATCTCTTTTCTTTATAAAATTTTTGATGGACTCCAGCAAAGATTCATCGCCGGTTTTATCGCCCTGAACAAGCTGTCCTACTTTTTTGTTAACCACCAGAAGATGGTTGTCCTCATATGCAATCTGCTCCTCCATAATCCACTATTGACGTCTGCTGGATATCGAAAGGATCACTCCACCCAGAAGGCCGATGGTTTTAAGTACCGAAAGCTTTGAATCTGCCGGCAGAAAAGCTCCCAATACGCAAGCTCCAGCCGCTGCATACATCCCGTACATAAAATTTTTATTGGTCAAGGTAGGAGCCTGAATAAAGAAACTTGCTCCTATCAATATATAGAACACTTTCCCTGAAAGCAGAGCGTTAACTTCCGGTGAAAATAAATTGAACCAGCCTATGGCCATACAGATCAGTGCTGCAATTGATAAAATCCCCTGGATAGATCGTTGTTGTTGGTCTTTCATCTATTAATAGCTTTCATTTTCATTAGGAAACTCTACACTTTTCACATCTTTTACATACTGAGCTACGGCTCCGGTAATTTCCGTATACAGATCAAGGTATCTTCTCAGGAACTTCGGACTGAAGCCTTTGTTCATTCCAACCATATCATGATAAACAAGAACCTGTCCGTCGCAATCAGAACCGGCTCCGATTCCTATCGTAGGGATTGAAATGGCTTCAGTTACTTTTTTAGCCAAATCAGCAGGAATTTTCTCTAAAACAATGGCGAAACATCCTAATTCTTCTAAAAGTTGTGCATCAGCGATTAATTTCTCTGCTTCCGCTTCATCTTTTGCTCTTACCTTATAGGTTCCGAATTTATAAATCGACTGTGGGGTCAATCCTAAATGCCCCATCACAGGAATTCCGGCGTTGATGATTTTTTTGATAGATTTTGAGATCTCTTTTCCTCCTTCGATTTTTACGGCATGAGCTCCTCCTTCTTTCATCATTCTTACTGCAGACTCCAATGCTTTCTCAGGATTACTCTGATAGGTTCCGAATGGAAGATCCGCTACCACAAGAGCTCTGTCAGTTCCTCTTACTACACTTTGAGCGTGATAGATCATCTGGTCCAATGTGATAGGAAGTGTGGTTTCAAATCCTGCCATTACATTGGCTGCAGAGTCTCCGATCAAAACTGCATCAACTCCTCCTGCGTCTACCATCTTAGCGGTGGTAAAATCGTAGGCCGTAAGCATTGTTATTTTTTCCTTGTCGAATTTCATTTTTCGCAAGGTTTCAGTTGTAACTTTTTTAATTTCAGAGTGAACAGACATAATTTATCTATTTTTTAAAAGTTAAAAAGTCGGCTTTCGCCGACTTAAGTTGTTGTATGATGGTTATAAAACTACGTGACCTAGTTTCATCAGTTTGTCGTGGTTGAGAATTTTGATATTTCTACCGTCTACTTCTATGAGACTGTCCTGTTTGAATTCAGAGATCAAACGGATGGCACTTTCTGTAGCAGTACCAATAATGTTGGCAATTTCTTCTCTTGTAAGCGAGATTTTGATAAATCCTTCAGGATCAACACCCAATTTCTGTTCCAGAAGGATCAGAATTTCAGCCAGTCTTTCTCTTACAGTCTTCTGAGCAAGGAAAGTGATGGTGTTGGACGATTCTCCTAATTCGTAAGAGATTTTCTGAAGCATTGCAAAAGAAAGCTGTGGATCTACTTCCAGAAGATACATAAAGATATCTGCAGGAAGGAAAATGCATTCAATGTCTGTCATAGCCTCTGCTTTTGCCTGGAAATTTTCCCCGCAAAGCAATGAACGATAGCCGATGATGTCCCCCTCTTTGATAAATCTCAGGATCTGGTCTTTTCCAAATGCTCCCGATTTTGACAGCTTAGCTGCCCCTTTTTCTAAAACGAACACTCCTTTCGGTGTTTCTCCGTCCTCGAAAATGGTATCGTGCTTCTGAAAACTCAATCTTTTCTTGCCGTTAATATATTTTTCAAAATCAGTGCTAGAAAGTCTTTCCTTAAATGATTTATCATTAAAAACTCTGGCGAACCTCTCTTCAATTGCAATCTGTTGTTCCTGCGACATTTTATATGACATTTATCACAAAAATAGAACTTTTTAACGCGATAAACAAAAAAAATTGTTATAATTTTGTCGTTCAATATATTATGTGGTGAGCGAGAACTGTTTTCATTGTGGTCAAGGGATAGAAAAAGAGAGAATTTTGTTTGATGAAAAGACTTTCTGTTGCAACGGATGCAAGTCTGTCTACGAAATTCTGAATATCAATAATTTAACTAATTTCTACGAACTAAATAAAAGAGCCGGAATCCGTCCCAGCGACGAGAGCTCTTCACAGTTCGAATATCTTGATACACAGGAGATCTTCGAAAAGGTCACCGATTTCTCGGAGGGAAAGACCAGTCTCGTTACTTTTAAAATCCCTGTAATACACTGTTCTTCATGTATCTGGCTTCTTGAAAGCCTCCACACGCTGAATGAGCACATCAACTATTCTCAGGTGAATTTCACCAGAAAGACCCTGCAGATTTCATTCAATCATAACGATCTCAAATTAAGCGAACTAGCTAATTTTTTAACCAATCTTGGTTACAAGCCCGTCATCAGCCTTGAAACGGCCGATAAAAATGTAGATCATCTCGATAAATCTCTCCTTATAAAATTCGCGATCGCAGGTTTTGCCTTCGGAAACGGAATGTTCCTCGCTTTTCCGGAATATGTGGGAGGTGAAGATTTCTGGATGGAGCACTATAAAGGACTCTTCAGAACGCTGATGTTCCTTCTGGCCTGTCCGGTGGTATTTTATTCCGCTTCGGACTACTACAAATCGGCCTGGTACGGATTAAAAAATAAGATCGTGAATATTGACGTTCCGATTGTGCTAGGGATTTTTGTTCTTTTCGGACGAAGTATTTATGAAGTAGTCACCGATTACGGTCCTGGATACTTCGACACCCTATGCGGATTGCTGTTCTTCATGTTGATGGGGAAAATTTTCCAGAAAAGAACGTACAGCGCATTATCTTACGACAGAGATTATAAATCATTCTACCCTATCGCCGTTACCAAAGTAGATTTCGAAGGTAAGCAGGACAACATTCTTCTTTCTGAAATCAAAGTGGGAGACAGAATTCTGGTAAGAAACCAGGAAATTATTCCGGTGGATGCTATTCTGATCAACGGGGAAGGGAATATAGACAACAGTTTCATTACGGGAGAAAGCGAAAGCATCAGCAAGCAGCCGGGTGACAAAATCTTTGCCGGTGGAAAACAGATCGGATCTTCACTGGAATTAGAAGTCATCAAAGATGTTGACCAGAGTTATCTGACACAGCTTTGGAATAAGGAAGCATTCAAGAAACACGAAACAGGCCTTGACACACTGACCAACAACGTCAGCAAATATTTCACATTCATTATTTTAGGTATCGCAGTTGTTTCCGGAACATATTGGGCATTTATTGATCTGAATATTATGTTCCAGGTGATTTCAGCGATTCTAATCATTGCATGTCCATGTGCCCTGGCATTGTCTGCCCCTTTTACATTCGGGCACATTATGAGGATTTTAGGACGTAATAAGTTTTACGTAAAAGATACGCTGACAATTGAAAAGATTGCCAAACTGGATACGATTGTTTTTGATAAAACAGGAACTATTACCCACAGAAAAAAATCAAATATCAGATATGAAGGTATTGAAATCAATGATTTTGATCAACTGAATATCAAAACGTTATTAAAAAATTCCAATCACCCGCTTTCCAAATCGCTATACGAATTCATTGAGGTGAATGACGATTATTATCCTGTTGAAAAATTCCAGGAAATTTCAGGAAAAGGATATGAAGCCAGCGTAAGGGGAAGCCTTTATAAAATTGGTTCTGCCCGCTACAACAATCAGGAACCTAAGAATCTGGAAACGGCAGTTTACATCAGTAAAAACGGTGAATTTGTAGGTAAATTCATTTTCAAAAACGAATACCGACCGAAATTAAAAGAGCTGTTTACGAAATTAAGCACTTACAAAATATTCATCCTGAGCGGTGATAATTCTTCTGAGGAAAATCAACTTAAAGAACTGATCCCGAACTTTAAAGGAATGGCTTTCAACCAAAGCCCTGAAGACAAACTGAACTACATCAAAAACCTTCAGGATCAGCATATGAAAGTAGCCATGCTGGGAGACGGACTGAATGATGCCGGAGCCCTAAAACAGAGCAACGTAGGAATTGCTATTGCGGATGACACGAACAGCTTCACACCTTCGTCTGACGTCATCATGAATGGGGATAAAGTAGTGACTCTGGATAAGTACCTGAGTGTCTGCAAAGGCTCGATCACTATTGTAAAAATGACATTCATAATCAGTTTTCTGTACAATATTGTCGGTTTAAGTTACGCAGTTACAGGTCATATGCATCCGCTCTTCGCAGCAATCATCATGCCAATCAGTTCCATCACGGTGGTCACATTCACTACTCTTTCTACCTGGATTTTGGGCAGAAAACATTTCAAAAAGCAGGCGTAGAAGCCCTTATTTAGACTGATTTTAAATTAGCTGAAATCGGCATTTCGTGATGAATGTCATTATTTTTCACTAAATTTGAACCCCGAAAATAGGTTAATTTTGTTGTCCAATGGATATTCTATATTTAATGATCCTCTGCAGTGTTTCTTTGGCTGCGATTTTCTTGGTCGTATTTATAGTGTATGCCCGAAAAGGACAGTTTGAAGATGACGAATCTCCTGCTGTCAGAATCCTTTTTGATAGTGGAGAAATCAAGGAAAAGGAGGAGGGCAACAAAGATAAAGACGAGAAAAAATAGGAGAGAATAATAAAATTGAAGAAAAAAGTGAATAGTTGATATGGAAACACAAAAGTTTAGTTATGACAACAGTATTGTCCGTGCGTTCCTTTATGCGACCTTAGTTTTCGGTCTTATAGGATTTACGTTCGGGCTTACGGCGGCATTAATGCTTTTCTACCCTGAATTGCCGGAATTTGTATTCGGTACTGATGATACAACCATCAAGAGTCTTGCGTCGGGCAATATTCAAGGGTTAATAAAAACTCATGGTGCATTTGGTTTTGGTAGAATCAGAATGCTTCATACCAATACCGTGATCTTTGCATTTGTATGTAATATCGTTTATACCGGTATTTATTACTCGTTACAGAGATTATTAAAAACAAGAATGTACAGTGATACATTATCCTGGTTACATTTCTGGACTTGGCAGTTTATGATCGTTGCTACGTTCGTTACCTTCTTTATGGGGATCAATACCTCAAAAGAATATGCTGAACACGAGTGGCCGATCGACATATTGATTGCGTTCTCATGGATTATCTTCGGGATCAACATGTTCCTGACGATTGCAAAAAGAAGAGTAAGACACCTTTATGTAGCTATCTGGTTCTATATCGGTACTTGGATTGCGGTAGCAATGCTTCACATCTTCAACAACCTTGAGGTTCCATTATCTTTCACAGGCTGGAAATCTTATTCAGCATATGCAGGGGTAAAAGATGCTATTGTACAGTGGTGGTACGGTCACAATGCGGTTGCATTCGTACTGACGACTCCGGTTCTTGGTCTAATGTATTACTTCCTTCCGAAGGCAGCAGACAGACCGGTTTTCTCTTATAAACTGTCTATTATTCACTTCTGGTCATTAATTTTCGTATATATCTGGGCTGGTCCTCACCACCTTCAGTATACAGCTCTTCCTGCATGGGCGCAGGCTGTGGGAACTGGTTTCTCTATCATGCTTATCGCACCGTCTTGGGGAGGAATGCTAAACGGACTTCTTACGCTAAGAGGAGCATGGGATAAAGTAAGGGAAAACCCTATCCTTAAGTTCTTCGTAGTGGCTGTAACATGCTACGGTATGGCAACATTTGAAGGGCCGCTTTTAGCGACTAAAAACATCAACAAAATTGGTCACTTTACAGACTGGGTTATCGGCCACGTACACTTAGGAGCTCTTGGATGGAATGGTTTCATGGCATTCGGGGTTATCTATTATTTGGTACCGATTATGTGGAGAACAAAAATGTGGTCTGTAAAATTAGCTAACTGGCATTTCTGGTTAGGGACATTAGGAATTATTTTCTATGCAGTACCAATGTATATTTCAGGATTTACACAAGGGTTAATGTGGAAGCAGTTCAACCCGGACGGAACTCTATTATGGAAAAACTGGTTGGATACGGTAACTGCGATCATTCCATATTTCAAAATGAGATTCGTAGGAGGTTTATTCTATATTTCAGGAATGATCTTAATGATTGTGAACGTAGTTGCTACGGTAAGAAAAGGTTCATTCCAGAAAGAAGTTCCTGCTGAAGCACCTGCACTGGCCAATATCGGAAACAAACGTAAAGAAGGTGAAGGTACTCACTTATGGCTTGAAAGAATGCCTGTACTATTAGGTATCCTATCTTTCATTACAATTTCCATTGGTAGTTCAATTGAAATCATCCCTACACTATCTTTAAAGAAAAGTGTCCCTACGATTTCAGCTGTAAAACCATATTCACCGCTTGAATTAGAAGGTAGAGATCTTTATATCCGTGAAGGATGTAATGCTTGTCACTCTCAGATGATCAGACCGTTCAGGGATGAGATTACGAGATTCAACGGAAAGAACGGACAATATTCCAAAGCGGGAGAATTCGTTTATGACAGACCATTCTTATGGGGTTCTAAGAGAACAGGACCGGATTTACATAGAGAAGGAGGGAAAAACCCAAGTTCTTGGCATTACAAACACATGTACAACCCAAGATCTACATCTGCCGGTTCTATCATGCCTCGTTATCCTTGGTTAATTGCTACCAACTTAGACCGATCTAAAATGGTAGACAAAATGAAGCTGATGAAGAATGCATTTGACGTTCCTTATACGAAAGCTCAAATTGATTCAGCCAACGCATGGGCAGACAACCAGGCAACGAAGATTGTAAAAGATATCTTCTCTGAAGCGAATGACCTTAAATTGGCCTATGCTAAGAGACCTCAGGGAGAACTGGAGAAAAAAGAGATTGTAGCTCTTATCTCTTACCTTCAGAGATTAGGAACGGATATCAAGACTACAGAAATTAAAACAGCAAGTACTAACTAAACATTAAAAGGTTCACATGATTCCTCAGAACTTTAAAGATATATTATCCAATACAGAAAACGCTGGTCTATACCAGACGCTGGCTCTGATTTTCTTTATGCTATTCTTCGTAGCTCTGGTAATCTATGTTTTTAGCAGGCCTAAAAAATATTACAGAGAAGAAGAACAAGCACCGCTTGGGGATGATGAGGATGACGATTTTAATTTAAAAAATTAAACTATTTATTATGAAACAAAGAACACCTGTTGTTGTAAACATCTTAATAATAACCGGACTTCTAATAGTTTTTTATTATTTGTTTGTACAGAGCTACTCGTTCCTAGCTTCACCTTATTTCTGGGGAACTGTGGTGATTAGTGCTATTTTGGCATACATCCACAGCTCTATCGGAGATTTGATTGAAAACAATAAATTCAAAAAATTATCTCCGGAAGAAAAGGCAGCTTATTTAGCAGAAAAGAAAGTGCCTTTCCTGAGAAGAATGTATGATGCTGCATTCAAGAAACAATCTGATACGGAAGAAAAGGATATCCTTATTGACCACGGTTTCGACGGAATTATGGAATTGGATAATCAGCTTCCGAAATGGTGGGTAGGATTATTCTATTTTGGGACTGCTTTTTGTATTGTATATATCGCAGCTTATTCTTTCACAGATTTCGCACACCCATTGAGCGAATATGAGCAAGAATATAAAGAGCAGATGGCCAGTATTGCAGAATACGAAAAGTCTCAGCCTCCTGTAACGATAGAAACGGCAAAATATTCTGCTGATAATATTGCAGACGGAAAAGAACTCTTCAAAACCAACTGTGCATCTTGTCACAAAGAAGACGGTAGTGGAGGTATCGGTCCAAACCTTACGGATAACTATTGGATCAACCAGCCTGAGAAGACTTTATTTAAAACGGTTTTCCACATGGACTGGAATGGTTCGCCTACTAACCCTGCGATGAGAGCCTTCGGTAAAAACGGAGAGGTTTCCGGAGCAGAGATTGAGAAGATTGCAGCCTATGTATATCACATCAATCAGGAACAACCACCAGTGACGCAGGCTCAGGGAGGAGCAGCTCCTCAGGGAACTGAAGCGCATTGGGAAAAAGAATAATTTAAAAAATTAGAAAACATATGAAAAAAACATAATTTGTTATTAATAAAAATAGTAACGAATTATGTTTTTTCTTTTTTAAACCTATTACGAAATGTCAGATATAGAAGAAATAGAAGTACGCGGCGGACAGGGACAGGTTCTGGACCCTGAGACTTACAGAGATTCTATCGGGACAATGGAGCAATCCGGTAAGAGAAGATGGGTATTCCCCCGAAAACCAAAAGGGAAATACACCAACTACAGAAACCTTGTAAGCTATGCTTTATTAATCATTTATTTTACGGTGCCATTCCTTAAGATCAATGGCAACCCTTTCTTTTTATTCAACGTTATAGACAGAGAGTTTTTCATTCTTGGACAACCTTTCTATCCACAGGACTTTTTTATCCTGACTTTAGGTGCTATCGCGTCTTTAATTTTTATTATCATTTTTACGATTGCGTTCGGAAGAATTTTCTGCGGGTGGATATGCCCTCAGACAATTTTTATGGAATCTATCTTCCGTAAAATTGAATATCTTATTGAAGGTGACCGAAACAGGCAAATGAAGCTGGACAGACAGGAGTGGAACACTGAAAAGATCTGGAAAAGAAGTTTGAAATGGACGGTTTATGTCATTATTTCACTGATCATCACCCACTTTATGCTGATGTATATTGTAGGCTATGAGGAAATTTTAAGAATCATCTCAGAAGGACCTTTTGCCCATCCTACCAATTTTATCGTTATGGTCCTGTTCACCTCTGCATTCTACTTTGTATTTGCATGGTTCAGAGAGCAGGTTTGTACATTGGTTTGTCCATACGGAAGATTACAGGGTGTTTTGATCGATAAAGATACCATCAACGTTTTCTACGATTTTAAAAGAGGGGAAAACAGATCAAAATGGAGAAAAGGAGAAGACCGTAAGGCCGCAGGAAAAGGAGACTGTATCGACTGCCACCAGTGTGTGGTGGTTTGTCCTACAGGAATTGACATCAGAGACGGACAGCAGCTGGAATGCGTGAACTGTACGGCATGTATTGATGCCTGCGACGAGGTCATGGAAAAAGTAGGCCTTCCGAAAGGTCTGGTAAGATATGCTTCTGAGAACGAAATTGAGAATCAGACTCAGTTTAAGTTTACAGGAAGAATGAAAGGTTTTGCGGTGGTTCTTGTGCTGTTGGTAGGATTCTTAGGATTCCTTCTTTACAGCAGAGGTGAGATGGAGGCTAAATTCATTAAACCGGCAGGAAGTACCTTCTTTGTAAGAGACGGTAAAATCACCAACACGTATAACTATACTTTCCTGAACAAGACCAACGACAAGAAAATCGTTACAATAAAAGTTCTGGAACCGGCTCACGGCGAGATCACGTATAGTGCATCCAGCAAGATCCAGGTAGAAAGAGACAAAATATCGAAAGGAACCATTAATATCAGCTTCCCTGAAGATGATATGAAACTTTCAAAACAAAATATAACCATCGGAGTATATGATATGAAAGGCAAGCTTGTCGATTCTTATCAGACCTACTTCGAGGGACCATTCAAACTGCAATTCTAATGTAGGACGCCTTCATGATCTAAAAAGATTGTGAAGGATTCTTACAATCATTATCAATAAAAAATCCGGAAGAAATGAAAAACTTTAGTTGGGGACATGGTGTTGTAATCGCATTATTTGCATTCATTGTTTTTATATTGTCCATGATGTTTCTTTTCCCGAACGGGCAGAAGAATTCTGAAATGGTAACCGATAATTATTACGAAGAGGAGCTTAAGTATCAGGATGTCATTGATGCTAAAAAAAGAGCTGATGATTTACAGGAAAAACCTGTCTATAGTCAGGAAAAAAACGGAATCAAAATTGTTTTTCCAAAAGACTATAACAATAGCAATACTACGGTTAAATTTGTTTTAAACAGAACCGACGACCAGAATTTAGATATCAAAAAACCTGTTCAGCTTGATGCCGCACAGTCTTTCATGATCCCTGCACAGGTACTGAAAGTAGGAAACTACACGCTCAGACTCATGTGGACGAAAGACAAAACAGACTACAGAATGGATTATGATGTGATATGGAAATAGGACTTATTTTATCGGCAATCGCATTAGGCTTTGCTTCCGGTTTTCACTGTATCGGAATGTGCGGACCTATTGCCTTATCGATGGGATTGACAAAAAAACAGGCCACCAATTTCTATCTTCAGAACCTAACCTATCAGTTCGGAAGAATCTTCACCTATTCATTATTGGGAGCGATTCTCGGAATAATAGGCGAAGGTTTTGAAATGGCAGGATTTCAGCAGTATCTTACGATCGTAGCAGGAATTCTTCTGATCATCATGGCTTTGTTTTCGTTTGGCGGAAAAGATTTTGCCTCTAAAATTCCTTTTCTTTCTAAATTTCTGTATTCCGTCAAACTGAATTTAGGAAAATTACTACAGAAAGCAGATTACCGCTCAAGATTCACCACAGGCGTTCTGAATGGCTTCTTGCCGTGCGGAATGGTTTACATGGCTCTTACTGCCAGTCTTGCAAGCGGAGGAATATGGCAGGGAGCCTCATATATGGCTTTATTCGGGCTGGGAACACTTCCGTTCATGTTTGCAGTAGTTTTGGCCGGAAACCTCATGAATCAAGCTTTCAGAGTAAAAGTTTTAAAAGCGGTTCCGGTAATTATGATCATTTTAGGGGGATTATTTATCCTCAGAGGTCTGGAACTGGGAATTCCTTACATTTCTCCAAGAGCTGAAGCGATGACGATTTCCAAAGATCATAATGGTGCCAACTGTCATATTGAAGGACATGACCACAGTTCGACGAACTGTCATTAATACAACTAACTAATTCCATGAAAAAAATACTATTTTTATTCACGGCGGCCCTTTTTGTGTTGCAGTCGTGTATCATCAATTCTGAAATCGTATACCACAAAGATGCTGCATCCACTTCGGTTACAGATATCGACATGAAGCAGTTTATCTCCGAAATGAAAGCTATGACTCCTGATTCTCTAAAACAGCAGACTGAATTCGGAGATATGGATAAGCTGCCTACCGTATGGACCAGTTTTCTGGATATTCAGAAAAAGGATGGAAAAAAGCAGACTTCGGATCCGGACTCTATCAGGATCATGAAAAAGATCTTTATGAAAATGAATAAAGAAAACAATGAACCGGCCGGTATGTCTCTAAAAATGGATCACTTCACACAAACTGATTATCAGTTTTTAAGCAGTTATAACAAAAAGGAAAAGCTTCCGCTGGATCAGAATATTTTCAATAACTGGGACGGAAAAACGCTGACCATCAATACAGAAAATTTCAATCTTAAAAATATCGAGCAGACCCTCAGAAGCAAAACCTCAAAAGAGGAAGCCGAAAAAGTAGAAGGAATGATCTCTATGTTCTTCAAAAGCATCGGAACCACCCTGAAATTTGAAAACAAAATAAAATCCATCACCGGAAAACATGACTGGGTAAAGCAGATCGATCATTATACCGTAAAAATAGACTATGATCTCAAGGCGATGTATGATAAGGAAGCAAAACTTAAAAATGCTGATAAGACTATTGTGATTGTGACAGAATAGAAACCGAACTTTAAACAGTATATAAAAATCCCCTCTCAGTTTTGAAAGGGGATTATTTATGATATAGAAATATATTCTAGTTGATCAGATCGAATCTCGCATATTCTGCGATTTTCTTAGGAATTCTGATTCCTTCTTCGGTCTGATTGTTTTCAAGCAACGCCGCCATAATTCTTGGAAGAGCCATAGCAGAACCATTTAAGGTGTGTACCAACTGAGATTTTCCATCTGTTTTGAAACGGCATTTCAGACGATTAGACTGGAAGGTTTCAAAATTGGATACAGAGCTTACTTCCAGCCACATTTCCTGAGCCGCACTCCATACTTCAAAGTCATAAGTCATGGCAGCTGCAAAACCAGTATCACCACCGCAAAGTCTCAGTACTCTGAACGGAAGTTCAAGGTCTGTAAGGATTTCTTTGATATGCTCTACCATTTCTTCCAAAGCGGCATAAGAGTTTTCAGGCTTTTCAAGTCTTACAATCTCCACTTTTTCAAACTGATGAAGACGGTTCAGTCCTCTTACGTGCGCCCCGTAACTTCCTGCTTCTCTTCTGTAGCACTGAGAGAACGCTGTATTTTTGATCGGAAGTTCTTTTTCTTCCAACAATACATCGCGGTACAAATTGGTTACCGGAACTTCTGCCGTAGGAATCAGATAAAGATCATCAAGACCAATATGATACATTTGCCCTTCTTTGTCAGGAAGCTGTCCTGTTCCGTATCCTGAAGCTTCATTCACAACGTGAGGAGGATTCACCTCCATGTATCCTTTGTCAATGTTTTTATCCAGGAAATACTGAACCAAAGCTCTCTGAAGTCTTGCTCCTTTACCCAAATAAACAGGGAAACCGGCACCGGCAATTTTCACGCCCAGTTCAAAATCAATCAGGTTATATTTTTTCGCAAGTTCCCAGTGAGGAATAGCACCTTCTCCAAGACCTTCCACATCGTGAGACTGGTAAATATTCTCGTTGTCTTCCGCAGAAACTCCGCTTTTTACCAGTTGGTAAGGAACATTTGGAATCTGATATAAAATATCCAGTAATTTTTTTTCCGTTACATCTAATTGGGACTGCAGTTCTTTACTCGATTCTTTATACTGAAGTGTTTTAGATTTTGCAGATTCCGCTTCTTCTTTTTTACCTTCTTTCATCAAAAGCCCGATCTCTTTCGAGATTTTGTTCATTTCGGAAAGTTGGGAATCTAATTCAAACTGAATTCTTTTTCTTTCGTCGTCGGCAGCAACAGCGTCGTCTACCAACCCAAGATTCTTGAATTGTCTTTTCTTAAGACCTTCTAAAACGCGTTCTTTATCGTCGCGTAAAAAATTGACTTGTAACATTTTATTTAGATGTTAAATATTAGATGGTTAACTTACATATTAAGCTAACCGTTTTACAAATTTAAATTATTTTCTGATAGTAAAGGTATTTATCGCATTGGGAGCGTCTGCAGCTTTTGAAAATACCACCTCCCCATTGTACAGCACCTCTGAAATCTGAAATACGGATGGCGTCCACCGGTAACGGATTTCCATAGCATCCGTGACACTCACCGTCTGATTATTTACAATTTTACTCAGTGTAAAAGTCAGATTCGATTTATAGGTTCTGTTATCAGGGCTGACAGAATCCTTTATAATCCTTTTCGCTCCTTTAATGTATTCAAAATAATATAGGGAATCCGTTGTCATTCTAAGCGGAACAGCCACGGCTGCCACAGCGGTAGCTCCGTTATCGTCATTCACAGAATAACTGGTATAGGAACCTGCCTTTTTAGGGTTCATCAGATCCTGCCCTGCCGCATTTTTTATGGAGAAATTCATAATCTGATCGATTCTCTGTAAAGAATCATCATCATTTCCGCATGAAACCATTAAAAAAAGGACAGCTATAAGTTTAAGTATGAAAATATGATTTAGCTTAGATTTCATCTTCCGTTAATTTTCAATAATTTTTTTTATGCAAATGTATAATTATATATTTGTTCTCGTAATATTTTACCATGTTTTTAAACAAACTCAAAAGATTAAACGGCAGCCACATCACCACCATCTTTAAGGGGAACTTTATTTCCAAGTTTGTTTTAGTGATCGGCGGGCTTTTGCTGGCCAAATATTACGGCTCATCTGAATATGGTATTTTCAGTATCTACCTCAGTATCATGAGTATATTTACGGTAGTACTCAGCCTTGCTCAGGAACATCTGATTATGCTTGAAGGAGATGATGGGGAAGTGAATAATAATTTCAGTACGGCGGGAATTATTTCAGCAGCAGTAATGATTCTGGCTTTTTTGCTGATCATTATTCCCTTTGACATTCCTAAAAACATCGTATTTCTTGGGATCTTTTCCGGTTTTCTGTATTTATTCACCAATAATGCCAAGTTTCTGCTGGCCAAAAAAAAACTGTTTAAACTGGTTTCAGTACTTACCATCGTAGATTCCGTGGTGAGCTTTTTGTTTCAGGTGGTATTTGTCTTTATCAAGATAGAAAATGGTCTTGTAATCGGGAGCCTGATCGGGTATATTGCTGCTTTTCTTGCCGCTCTTTATTGCTGCAGAAAATATTTTGTAAAACCGGATCTGAAAAAATATATAGACAATGCGAAAAAAAGGCCGGAACTTTTTAAATACGCCTATCCTTCCACACTGATCAATGCTTTGGGTAATAATATTATGCCCATCCTGATTTCGCTTTATTTTGCGGATTCGCTGCTGGGAGAATATTCTTTAGCGGTGAAAATCATGTCTGTCCCGCTTCTTCTGATCTCGTCTTCCATCGCAACGGTGTATTATCCCAGGGCTGCTGAACTTAACAACAGAGGCCGAAGCAGAAGTGAACTGTTTGCGTATACCAAAAAGATGAGCTTAATGAATTTTTACATTATTTTCGGGTTATACATCTTAGTCAACGTAGCCGGAATTCCTGTATTGGAACTATTTTTTAATAAAAACTGGGAGCATCTCGGACTGTTTATCTTCCTGATGTCATTCGGATACCTTACCCGAAGCCTTATCAATCCTATTGCTGATATTCTTACTATCTTAAAGAGAAATAATGTAGCGCTGATCTTTAATATTTATTTATTCCTCGCCAATATGGCAGCAATCTTCATTGGAAAAGAAAAAGGAATCTCTTATCTGGTGGGTATTTTTTCCCTGTTTTTATTTATAGGCTATGGATTTTTGTATTTTTACATCATGTTTATCCTGAAGAAAAATGAATCCGTTTAAAAAATTTATTGAATACCAGATTTTCCATAGAATTAATAATTTTTTCTATCCGGAATACTACCGTCAAAAATATGAGTACATGCTCCCTCATGTTCTTTTTTTCCATTATCTGGTTCCTCAAAAAATCCTGAGAATAAACGGAAACGTTCCTTGGCCGGTACATTTTACTTCAGAAGTAAGGAATCATACGAAGATTAAAAAGGGAATAATGTGTGACCCGGGTGATAACCCCAATATTTATATTCAGGCAAACAACGGCATCATTATCGGGCACAATGTAGGTTTCGGAGCGGGAACGTCTTTAATTTCTGCGAACCATAACCATAATGACCACAGCATCCATGATGAATGCGGGCCAATTGTTATCGGAAATAATGTTTTTGTGGGAACCAATTCTGTAATCCTTCCCGGGGTACAAATCGGGGACAATGTAGTCATCGGGGCGGGTTCCATCGTTGCGAAAGATATTCCGTCCAACTCCATCGCGGTGGGAAATCCATGTAAGGTGATCAAACAAAAAGAACCTTATATTGAAGACTTCACAAAGACTGTTTTTAACAGAAAACTTCCTGAAGGCGTCAATCTAAAGTTCTAGTAGATTGTATTTTATATAGGTTTAAGCGATCCCGGCTGCCCAGCTTTTCTCGAATGGCAGAAGAAAGTGACTTAGAAAATCCAGATAGGTATTTTTAGAAAAATCAAATACCTGAATATCTTTTGGCAATTCGCCGCTTCTCAGCTGAGATTTAAAGTCCTGAAGTTTCAGGGTCTTTATTTCATTATTCTGTACAAAGCTCGCTTTCATTCTATCGAAAAGGCCTAGCTGATACTGTTCATCGATCTCACGCATGATCTTCCCTAAGGCGTCAATGCTGCATCCTGAAGCCATTTCTTTCTCCTCGTCTACACATACCACGATAAACTGATTTTTTTCGATTTTAAAGGATGAATCAAGCGGTTTTCCGTGTGCTGCCCAAGTCGCAAGGAAATCGAACAGTTTTTCGGTGATGGCTTTTGCTTCCTTTGTTTCAAAAGGTCTTGATGCGGGGTATATAATGACTCTGTAGTCGCTGGTTTCTACTATACTGGATTCTTCAATTTTCATATCCTGTCAATTTTAAAGTATAAAATTAAGAAATATTCCTGAGTTTATAATCAACAAAAACCCAAGCTTATGCTTGAGTTTTTATATATCTTTAGTACTGTTATTATAAATCTTCTGCCTCAGCAAGAAGTTCTACAATATCTTTTACAGCTACTTCTTCGTTTTTATTAAAGTGCTTTACACCGTCTGTCATCATTGTGTTACAGAACGGACATCCTGTAGCTATTACTTTAGGCTGAAAAGATAAAGCTTCTTCCGTTCTTTCAATATTGATGTCTTTGTTTCCTTTTTCAGGTTCTTTAAACATCTGTGCACCTCCTGCTCCACAACATAAACCGTTAGTTTTGCAACGTTTCATTTCTACAAGCTCAGCGTCCAGTTTTTCAAGAAGAATTCTTGGAGCTTCATACTCATTATTGGCTCTTCCGAGGTAGCATGGATCGTGGAAAGTGATCTTTTTTCCTTTAAAAGCTCCTCCTTCGATCTTCAGTCTTCCTTCTTCCATTAAGGTTTTCAGAAACTGAGTATGGTGCACCACTTCATAATGTCCTCCCAGGCTTGGGTATTCATTTTTAAGGGTGTTGAAACAGTGAGGACATGCCGTAACGATCTTTTTCACTTCGTAAGCATTCAGGACCTCGATATTGGTAAGGGCCATCATCTGGAAAACGAATTCGTTTCCTGCTCTTTTTGCAGGATCTCCGGTACAGCTTTCTTCCTGTCCCAGAACAGCAAATTCAACGTCTATTTTGTTTAATATCTTGCAAAATGCTTTCGTTATCTTTTTGGCACGGTCGTCAAAACTTCCTGCACATCCCACCCAAAATAAAACTTCCGGGGATTTTCCTTCGGCAGCATATTCTGCCATTGTTTTTATATTGAAATCCATTTTTTCAAATTTACCAATATGTCAATGTACCAGTTTACCAATGATTGCTACATTGCTACATTATTTTACATTGTTACATTAATTAATCATTTGCCCAGTTCAAACGGTCTGCCTGGTTATACTGCCAAGGAGCAGCATTGTTTTCTACGTTCGTCATCATCAGATTCAGTTCCTGAGGTGCAGCAGACTGCTCCATCACAAGGAATCTTCTCATTTCGAAAATTATAGAAAGCGGATCCAGCAACACCGGACATGCTTCCGTACATGCATTACACGTGGTACACGCCCAAAGTTCTTCTTTGGTAATATAATCATTCAGAAGCTTCTTACCGTCGTCTTCGAATTTTCCGTTTTTGTCAATGTTTCTGCCTACTTCTTCCAGCCTGTCTCTTGTTTTCATCAGGATCAGTCTCGGAGAAAGTTTTTTCCCGGTGATATTGGCAGGACATACCGAAGTACATCTCCCACATTCCGTACAGGAATAGGCATTAAGCAACTGTACCTGATTAAGGTCAAATACATCTTCTGCTCCAAATTTAGACGGAACTTCTGCAGCATCTCCCTCAGCCGGTGCGGCGTAAGGATCAGCGTTAGGATCCATCATTAATTTAATTTCCTTGGTTACAGAATCAAGATTATTGAATTTTCCTTTTTTATCAAGATTCGCAAACCAAGTACTTGGAAACGCCAAAATGATATGAAGGTGTTTTGAGTAATAAAGATAATTCATGAAGAAAAGAATCCCCACAAAGTGGAACCACCAAGCTCCTTTTTCAACAAACATCAGAAACCCGTTATCAAAACTGAAAATCTCTAAAAACGGAACTAATGTCATTTCGCTGATCGGAAAGCTGCCATGCTCCGCAAGAACACCTCTCATCTGCAGAACATAATCTGCAGAATTCATACTAAAGAACGCCATCATAAGGGCAAATTCAATGATAAGGATCCAGTTGGCATCATTTTTCGGCCATCCGAAAAGTTCTTTCATGGTGAGTCTTTTAACGCCATAAAAATTTCTTCTGATGAAAAACACAACTACTCCGATTACTACAAGCAACGCCAGAATTTCTAAAGTCGCTGTAAAAAAGTTGTAGAAACCATGTCCGAAAATGGAAGCTAAAAATCTGTGGGTTCCAAAGATTCCGTCAACGATAATTTCGATCAATTCAATATTGATAATCACAAAACCTACGTAAACAAAAAGGTGAAGAATACCGGCTACAGGACGTTTTACCATTTTGCTCTGGCCCATCGCGACTCTGGCCATGGTTTCCCAGCGCTCAGATTTCCTGTCGCTTCTGTTGATTTCTCTTCCCAGCTTAATATTTCTGTAAATCTTTTGCAGGCTTTTTGCAAACAGCCCAAATCCAGCAATTAATAAGATCAGAAAAATAATGTTATCGATGTACTGCATAAGGTGATTAGTCTTTATTATTCTTACCGAAAACTGAGAAATTAATATATCTCTTAGGATTGGCTTTCATGTCTTCAATTAATGAATTCAGGTTGGTAGAAGCAGAATTAAGATTATTGTAAAGCTGCTCATCCTTCATGAGTTTACCTAAGCTTCCCTGTCCATTATCAACTCCTGAAATTACCTGATTAAGTTTTCCAACGGTTGCGTCTAAATTCGCTATTGTTGAATTCAACTTTTTGGTATCAATGCTTTCTGCAAGATTCCCGTATTTATCCAATGTTACTTTACCACTTTGCATGGTAATCGCTGCATCATCAAGGACTTTCTGAAGTTTAGGATCATTATGTCCTACAAGGGTATTTACACTTCCTGCGGTAGCTTGTAAAGCACCTACCGTCTTATTAAGGTTGGAAAGTAACGCTTTGATCTCTGCTCTGTTCTGTGCATCTACCAATAGGTTGGCATTAGCCATTAGAGAGTCTACACGATGTAAAACAGTCTGCAGCTGATCTTTCACCGGACCAACCTGAGAAGAAAGACTTCCCAGCGTTCCCAGTTTGAAAGCTCCCTGAAGTGTATCTCCGTCTTTGGCCGTCTGACCGCCGTACATAAGATTTACTCTCATCTCTTTTCCGGACATAAGACCCGGTTCAAAGATTTCAAGGGTTGAATTTTTCGAAAACTCGAACTTGTCATCTACCGTAATTTTTACGATAAAACTGATTTTTCCGTCTTTTGCTGTCCTCGGGATAATCTTATCGACTTGCCCTACTTTCAGACCATTGATGGAAACCGCAGACGACTGTGCCAGTCCTTCTACGTTATCGTATTTTGCGTAAAATATATTATCGGTGGTAAAAAGGCTTCTGCCTTTCATGAATTGAAACAACACTACAAAACCTACAATAGCCAAAAGTGCGATCACACCAGCTTTTATTTCTTTACTGAACTTCACTTGCTAATTTTTTTCTAATGAGCAAATATAACACATTTTAAATTAATCTTTTTCTTTATTATTCTGCGTTAAATACAAAAAAGCGACAGAAAATTCTGCCGCTTTATATCTGTAAAAATAAATTTCTTACTGTTGTTGGTTTCCGATCTTATTCCAGATCTCGATTCTGTAATCTTCGATATCTGCATTATCCTGAAGACTCTTCATCCAAGCCTGTCCGAACATACCAGCATTTCTCTGGGTAATAGATTCTGTAAACTGCTTAAGGTCACCCGGCTGCTTGTTTATAGTTTCAGATTTTTTGATCAGAACATAAACTCCTGTTCCACCTTCGATAGGGTTAGAAAGTTTTCCTTTCGCCACACCGAAAGCTGCACCGGTAACTTTAGGCTCCATAGAACCTGCTACTGAAGGGTTAAGCATATTAACCTGAGCAGCCTGTTTTGTAGAAGCAAATAATTTAGCGATCTGATCAAGGTTGGAAGCTTTAGCTGCTGCAATTTTATCAGAGATCTGTTTTGCTGCTAATTTATTTTTAACAATCACTTCGATCTGATCTCTTACTGATTCAGGATCTGCAAGACCTGCCTCCTGTTTTCCGTTAAGATATACTACAATCTTATCTCCCGTACCTTCTACAGTAAATAATTCCGAATCTCCTTTGGATCTTTTCTTATCAAAAGCCCAGGCTAAGATCTCTCCGTCTTTATCGGTACCAAGACCCTGAAGCTGTCCGTCAAATCTTTTGGCTGCTTTAGGATTGGAGAACTGATAGTTTCCTTTTTTAGCAATATTCACGAAATCGTTGAAAGATTTCCCCTGAACCTGCTGAATGAATCTTCTTGCTTTTTTATCAGACTCTGCTTCTGTAGCGTCTGATGGCTTCACTTCTTTCACAAGGTTAGCCACTTTATAGCTCATAGACCCTGGTTTTTTATCTTCAATATTGATGATATGGTATCCGAACTGTGTTTCTACAACACCTGTAGCACCTTTAGGGTTATTCGCTAAGTAAGTAAGGAATTCCGGTACGAAAGGCGTTTCCGGAGTCGTCCATCCTAAGCTACCTGCCTGAGCTGCTGAACTTGGGTCGTTAGAAAGTTTTAAAAACTCTGTAAATTTAGCTGGAGTAGCTTTAACGATAGCTCCGATAGAGTCTGCCAATTTCTTAGCCTGCTCTTTGGATCTCGTTACCCCTTCTCCTGCAGGGCTTCCTTTGAAAGCGATCAGGATATGTCTTGACAATGTAGAATCAGAAGTCTTTTTATCCAAAAGTTTTGAAACTACATAGAAGTTCTGCTCCTTGTATGGTCCGAACGTCTGTCCGATAGCAGCCGTTGCAATCTGTCCCTGAATGTTCTGAGGCAATTGGTTAGGTTTTGCATACTGGTTGTTGAAAGGCATATCAGAATTAGCCATTACAAACATAGAGTCATTCTTCGTGTTCTGGAAGTTTTCTGCTCCACCGCTTGCGTCTGTACCGCCTGAGAATAGTTTATTGATTTCCTTCTGAGCTGCTGCATCATCTGCAGGGCTAGGTGTAGAAGGAAAATATACGATTCCAACATTTCTGCTAGGTTCTGCTTTAAACATTACAGGGTGTTGCTTGATGTAGTTTTCAAGGTCTGCCGTAGTAACGTTGATCTTCGTTTTCTGAAGATATGCTGCATAGTCGATCTTTACAAAATCGATGTCAGCTAACTGGTCTCTCTGCTTCATCAGCTCTTCAGCTTCTTTCTTGCCAGTAGTGATACCTGCTGAAATATTAGTAAACACCTGTCTTGCCATCAGTCTGTATTCAACTGTTTTTCTGGTTTTCAACCATTGGTTGTAGCCTTCCGGATTGGTGCCTTTTAATGTTTCAATTTCTTTTTTAAGCTCTTGAGTTTTAAAATTACCTTTCTCATCAAAGAACTGCTGTTGCTGGGCAAACATCTGATCATACTGGATCTGATTCCAGAAATAGTCGTCAGTCATCTCAAAGCCCAATTTCTCAAACTGCTGCTTGATAAGTTTAGATTGTACAAGTAACTGCCAAGCCTGCTCTTCCAGTCCCGTTTTTGGACGACCCTGTTGTTCAGCCTGCTGCTGCAGTACGAAAAGCTGATCATTGAACTCTTCGCGGGTGACTTTCTCACCGTTTACTTTTCCTAAAACATCAGGATTTTTTCCAAAAACCTTGTCGATACTGTCTGGGTTTACGAGAAACGCTAAAAGCGCCAATGCGATCACTCCCATCAAAAGCCAAGGCTTACTCCTAATCTGTCCTAAAATTGCCATTTTATATATTATAGTTTTTTATCAGTTTGCGAAAATACACATTTTTAAGAAATTAGAGAAGCAGAAGTCCTTTATTTTAATTTTTAAAATGAAAGATTATTGAAAAAAGGAAATTTTGACCATATTTTTTAGCAAAAAACAAATGGCATAGGTATTGTGCAATTTAGAGAACCATAATACGCTGCACGTTTTCAGCGCATATTGTAAAATATCATTTTAACGATTTAAAACGAAGATGACAATTTGTCATTTCATTAACTATGACAGAATTTGAAGATATCAGTTTAGAGGAAATGATCAGCGATGGGTTTGACATTGTAGCCGAAGAGATCAATCTTTCAGACTTTTCGGAGACTGATAAGAATTCCGAACAGAAAATATTCCCTATACTTCCCGTAAGAAATATGGTCATGTTTCCAAACGTAGTAATTCCCATTACTGCCGGAAGAAAAACATCGATACAGCTGCTTGAAGAAGCACAGAAAAATGGTGATTTCATTGGGATCGTGAGCCAGAAAAACTCAGATCTGGAGCAGCCTGCCGAGAAAGATATGTATCAGACCGGTACGCTTGCCAAGATCATTAAGATCATCAAATTGCCGGAAGGTAACATTACAGCGATTACTAAAGGTTTCCACAGATTTAAGATCAAAAAGATCGTGGAAAGCCAGCCTTATTTCAAAGCAGAAATCACCAAATTAAAAGATTCCAAGCCTAAAAACAGGGAAGAATACGATGCTCTTCTTGAGAACATCAAAGATCTTGCATTAAAAATCATTGAACTGGATCCGAATATTCCGAATGCAGCCAATTTTGCGATTAAGAATATCAATAATAATGATGATCTGCTTAATTTCATATGCACCAACTCCAGCTTCCCTTCCATCGAAAAGCAAAGACTTCTTGAGGAAAAAAGCCTGATGGAAAGAGCCAACAAGTGCTACGAAATGATGCATGAGGATTTCAGAAAACTGGAATTGAGAAATCAGATCCATCAGAAAACTTCAAAGGATCTTGATAAACAGCAGAGAGAATATTTTCTGAACCAGCAGATCAGAACCATCCAGGATGAATTGGGAGGCGGTCCGGAAAGCGATGTGGAAGACCTGATCATGAAAGCAAGAAAAAAGAAGTGGAACCAGGAAGTGGAAGATCATTTCCAGAAGGAGATCAACAGACTGCAGCGTCAGAACCCGAATTCTCCGGATTACAACGTTCAGAGAAATTATCTTGATTTCTTCACAGATCTTCCGTGGGAAACCTACACAAAAGACGTTTTCGATATTGCAAAAGCTGAAAAAACTTTAGATAAAGCCCACTTCGGACTTGAAGATATTAAGAAAAGGATCCTGGAGCACATGGCTGTTTTGAAGCTTAAAAACAACATGAAATCCCCTATCCTTTTGCTTGTAGGGCCTCCGGGAGTAGGAAAAACATCTTTAGGAAAATCCGTTGCTGATGCTTTGGGAAGAAAGTATGTAAGATTATCTTTAGGTGGACTTCATGACGAAAGCGAAATCCGTGGACACAGAAAAACCTACATCGGAGCTATGGCGGGAAGAATTCTGCAATCCATCAAGAAATCAGGCACTTCCAACCCGGTAATCGTTCTTGATGAAATTGATAAAATTGCTCAGGGACTTCACGGGGATCCAAGTTCTGCGCTTTTAGAAGTTCTTGATCCTGAACAGAATAATGCGTTCTATGATAATTTCTTAGAAATGGGCTATGACCTTTCCAAAGTGATGTTCATTGCCACGGCCAATTCACTTTCAACAATACAGACTCCTCTTCTCGACAGAACGGAAATTATTCAGATCGCCGGATATACGATGGAAGAGAAAACGGAAATCGCGAAAAGACATTTAATTAAGAAACAACAGGAAGAAAACGGTTTGGATGCGAAATCATTTAAGCTTGGAAATCCTGAACTTAAACATATCATTGAAGCACACACTTCAGAAAGCGGTGTAAGAACATTAGAGAAAAGAATTGCATCCATTGCAAGATGGGTGGCACTTCAGACCGCTCTGATAAAGGAATACGATCCAAAAATCACTATTGAAAAAATAGATGAAATCCTGGGTGTACCAAGACCTAAAAGTCTGTCTGAAATTACAGGGGTTCCTGGTGTTGTGACCGGTTTGGCCTGGACAAATGTGGGCGGAGATATTTTATACATCGAAAGCATTTTAAGCAACGGAAAAGGAAGTCTTACCATGACCGGAAATCTAGGAACAGTGATGAAAGAATCCGCAACCATTGCACTGGAATATATCAAAGCCAGACATGATGACCTGGGAATCGCACAGGAAGATCTGGATAAGAAGAACATCCACGTTCACGTTCCGGAAGGCGCAACTCCTAAGGACGGACCGTCTGCAGGTATTGCTATGCTTACATCCATGGTTTCTTCATTTAAGAACAAGAAAGTGAAACCTCACCTTGCGATGACGGGAGAAATAACGTTAAGAGGAAAAGTACTTCCTGTAGGCGGAATCAAAGAAAAACTTCTGGCTGCCACAAGAGCAGGCATCAAAGAGGTGATTCTATGTGAAGCCAACAGAAAAGATGTAGAGGAGATCAAAAAAGATTATCTTAAAGACCTGACTGTTCATTATGTAAACAGAATGGAAGATGTGATCGATTTTGCAATCGAAAAATAATTCAGAACATATCAACTCTCAATAAGGAAACGCGTCTCAGATTATATCTGGGGTGCGTTTTTTGTTTGACCACAAAGGGTGCAAACGTCTTTTAAAAATTAAGTGATCTTTAGCTCAATACATTGCGCATAGGAAGAGCGCTTAAGTTTTATAAAAATCTAAGATTTTCTTCAGTAAAACAAACAGACCTGTACAATCTGAGAAATCTGCGCGAGATTTTCAAAATCTACATTGCCCATTAATAATAAAAATCGTTGAAATTATTTTAAAGAAAATACATACCACACGGCGCTGTTCCGGCATCTTCCCTTTGAAAAAGAATTATGTTAATTAAACCAAAACACCCAATTAATTAGTTGTGTTTTCTTATTTTTATCCGACAGATTTGAAAAATTATGAATTTCCTTAGACTCCCGTTTCTTGTTAAATTGACAATGGTCACCATTTCCATCATTGGTCTCGGTTACCTGTTAGCGCTTGGACAGAGCATTTTAGCTCCTTTCTTCCTGGCTTTTTTAATGGCCATGCTGTTTCTTCCGGCCGCGACTTTCATGGAAAGAAGATTAAGATTTCCAAGATCCATCTCCACGATGACTTCGGTTTTCGTGATGCTCGCTATTTTAGCCGGGATTATTTATTTTTTCGGATCACAGCTTTCCGATTTCAGTAAAGACCTGCCGCATCTCAGAGATCAGATGACCACAGTTTTTAATAATCTGCAGCACTGGATTTCAAAAACATTCAACGTAAAAATCGATGAACAGCTTGATTATATTAATCAGGGTTTGAATAAACTGCTATCCTCTTCGGGAGTGATTCTTGGTTTCACTTTCGGGATATTTTCAAGTGGATTTGGCTTTATTGTATTCTTCACGCTGTTTTTTATCTTTATCTTAAACTACAGAAGAATTCTTAATAATTTCATTGTAACGGTTTTTAACGAAAAGCATAAAGCCAGCGTACAGGAAGTAGTCACCGAAATCCGGGTAATGACGAAAAAATATATTTTCGGGCTATGCCTGCAGGTTTTGATTGTTTCTATTCTTTCTTCTATTGTTCTAACCATTTTAGGCGTAAAATATGCGATCCTACTTGCTGTTTTGACAGGGTTACTCAACGTTATTCCTTATCTGGGAATCTGTATTTCCCTTTTAATTTCATGTTTCATCGCCTTTGCCACCGGAACACCATCTACCTGTGTGTATGTAGCCATTGGATATATTGCCATTCACATTATTGACGGAAATATCGTTCTTCCATTTGTAGTGGGTTCAAAAGTAAAGATCAATGCCCTGTTCTCTTTTATAGGCATTATTTTAGGCGAACATCTTTGGGGAATTGCAGGTATGTTTCTTTGTATTCCGGCCATTGCCATCATTAAAATTATCTTTGAAAGAGTAGATGGATTAAAACCATGGGGTAAACTGCTCGGGGAGGAAGAAAAACCTAACAAAAAGAAGAAGAGTTACAAGATTTCTAAGAATATTACGCTGAAGGAAATGGATTAATCATGAATAATAAGCAATGGGTAATGAGTAACATATAAGGACAAATAGTAGTTATTACTTATTGCTCATTACCCATTACTTATAAAAAAAGAGGGCTGCCTTAAAAAAGACAGCCATTATTTTTAAACTATAGCAGCGCAGAACGGGCTCATTCCGCTTGGGCAGATCTGGTCGCAAGGAATGTAAGACTGATTGTCCGGACAGTATCCTAAATCCGTTCCCGGATTGGTACCGCCGCCACCTCCTCCTAAGCAAGGGTCTCCCGGTGGAATTTTACAAGGACAACCTACCGGTCCGATATCACAGATTGGCTCTCTTCCACCTCCATTAATTTTCTTTAAATTCTCCCGATCTAATTTTTGAAGTTTTTTCAACATAATACGATTGTTTAGTTTAATTTGAATGACAAAGATATTAAATGAAAATCAGAAATACTCCCACTACAGAGAAAAACAAACAACATTAACAAATTTTAATAGCAATACATAAACGAATATCATTTTTGTTATACATTTGATATAAAATCAACAATCATGAAAATCGTAAAATTTATCCTTTCGTTCATCTTTGCATTGATGTTTATTCATGCAGGACTGAACAAGTTCTTTCACTATTCACCAATGCCTAAGATGTCCGATGAGCAGATAAAGATCTTTGCTGCATTCGGGGAAATCGGCTGGCTGCTACCCTTAGTGGGAATCGTAGAAATTGTTGGCGGAGTCCTATTTATCTTCCAGAAGACCAAAGCTTTGGGCGCTATTATCCTCCTTCCTGTTATGGTGGGAATTGTTATTCATAATATATACAGAGACCCGAACCAGATGGGGATCATCACAGCTGTAGTCATGTTCCTGATCAATATTTGGGCAATTATTGATGACCGGGAGAAATATAAGGCTTTGATTAGTTGAAAAGGTAGCAGGTGGCAGGTAACAAAGCACGCATTAACCTGCAACCTTTTATCTGCTACCTGACCTTTTATCTATACAAACGCACTGAATCCGGTAATAGATCTTCCCACAATCAGTGAATTGATCTCTTTTGTTCCTTCATAAGAATAGATGGCTTCAGCATCGGCCACGAATCTGGCCACATCATATTCTAGGAGAATACCATTTCCTCCCATTACTTCTCTTGCTCTGGAAACAATATCTCTGGTTCTCAGAGTACAGAAAACTTTGGCTAGTGAGGCATGCTCGTCTTTTAAAATTCCTTCATCCTGCATTTCGGACAATCTGAAAACCATGGTCTGCATGGCCGTAAGATTGGAAAGCATTTCCACCAGATGCCCCTGGATCATTTGAAATGAGGCAATAGGTTTCCCGAACTGCTCTCTGGTTCTGGTATATTGTAATGCGCTTTCATAGGCTCCTCTCGCGCAACCTGTGGCCATCCATGCCACTCCGGCTCTGGTCATACGCAGTACTTTTCCTGTATCTTTAAATGAATTGGCATTTTGAAGACGGTTTTCTTCGGTTACCAGACAATCCTTCAAGGTGATTAATCCATTTTGCACAATTCTCAGTGCCATTTTACCTTTTATTTTCTCAACGGAATAGCCCGGATTGTCTTTTTCTACAATAAATCCTTTCACTTCGCCACTATCGAGGTCTCTTGCCCAGATAATGATCAGGTCTGCAAATGTTGCATTTCCGATCCATTTTTTCTGGCCGTTAAGAATCCAGCCTTCCTCAGTTTTTTTACAGGTTACTGTCAGGCCGCCCGCTGCTCCAGATCCTACTTCAGGTTCTGTGAGGCCAAAAGCTCCTATTTTTTCAAATTTCTGCATCTGAGGAAGCCATTTCTGTTTCTGTTCTTCCGATCCGCAAATATAAATAGAGCCCATCGCCAGCCCTGACTGAACGCCGAAGAAAGTCGCAATAGAAGCATCTATTCTCGCCATTTCCATCGCAATAACGCCTTCCATCAGAAAAGGCATGCCCGGACAGCCGTATCCATCGTAGGTTACACCGCAGATATTCAGTTTCTGGAATTTGGGAATGAGTTCAAAAGGGAATTCATCTCTGAGCCAGTAATGATTCACTAAAGGTTTCACTTCTTTTTCCATGAATGCTCTTACTTTAAGCTGGATCTCGCGTTGTTCCGGCGTCAGTGTATGGTAGATATCATAAAAATCACCATCAATAGGCGGAAGTTCCCGCTTTTTCTTATTGGGATCAAGCATTTTCATCATTCCGTTCAACTGTTTGTCATCCAGTTTTGAGAAGTTCTGCATCAGCTTCGGCAGATCAACTTTTTGAGAAATAGCACTCAGCTGGTCAAAATCTATTGATCTGAATAATTCTATCGCGTTTCTGATTTTGGAAAAAGTATTTGACATAGTAATGTTTTGTGGGATTGATTTGTAAAAGTTAAGCAAAAACTGCTCCGAAAACAAGTCATTCTATGAGGTATTATTTTACAAAACACTCATTTACAACAAATTAAAATACAAATATTTCTTTACAAACTTTTTGCGATTGATTTTCAAATATTACAAAGGATCCTGCCTGAACTTTGACCTAAGAAAACCCACAAAAATCAACGCTATGAAAACGACTTACATTAAATTATCTCTGGCAGCAGTTCTTTTATTAGGAATTTATTCATGTAAAAAAGGAGAAGCTGTCTCCACTGAAAGCTATGCTGCAGACTCTGCAGTTGCCATAGTTACAGACAGTGTTTCTTCGGTAGCTACTATGAAGGTAAAGGACAAACAGTTCATTAAAACAGCTGATGTGAATATGGAAGTCAAAGATGTCTATGAAGCCACCGTTTCCATTGAAAAGACAGTTCAGGATCTCGGAGGATTTGTGACCCGCAGCAATCTTCAGAGCAATGTGATTTCACAGGAAACCTACAATACTTCCGATAATGACGCGATGCTCATCAAAAAGTACCAGACAGAAAATACGATGCAGGTGCGCGTTCCGACGGAAAAACTGGGTGAATTGCTTGTGAAAATTAATGATAAAAAACTTTTCCTGAATTCCAGAACGATCAATGCTGAAGATGTAACCTCCAACATCAAATATGCAGAAATGGAAGGCAAAAGAATTAAAAAGACAGGCGAAAATATCGATCAGCTGAAAACAAATAAAGACAAAGTGCAGCTGGATAACGACAATATGGCGGAAGGAAATCTGCAGCAGCTCGCCAATATGGATACCACCGACAATATCAAATACAGCACGATAGATATTTACATTAAAGAGCCTAAACTTCGTATTGCTGAAATTGCCGTAACCAATACCCGCAATATTGACAATCAATATAAATTCAATTTTTTATATGACGCTAAAAATGCCTTTGTAGAAGGGTTTTACCTGATTCAAAAGATAGCTGTGGGACTTATTACCATCTGGCCTCTACTTTTAATTTTAGGGACAGTTGTATACTTTTTAAGAAAAAGGAAACTTACAAAACCGGAACGCACAAAAATTCAGGAATAACAAAAGCAATCCTAACCAGCTGGTTATCATCATAATTTTAGATTTTACAGACCTCCTTCACCGGAGGTTTTTTATTTTTTTCAAAAAAAATTGTAACGATCATTATCCTGCCATTACCTACTGTTTAAAAGAATGAATAATAAAAAACTTTAACCATATGAAAAATTTAATACAACTTGGGTTCGCAGCAGTATTATCGGCAACCATTATGACGGTAAAAGCTCAAAATACCAACCCGGAAAACAGTACACTCTGGGAAGTTTCCGGAAACGGCCTTACCCAACCTTCTTATATTGCAGGAACCTGTCATATTATGTGCAGTCAGGATTTTGAGATTAAGCCAAAGGTGATGAAAGCTCTTGAAAAATCTGATCAGTTTGTCATGGAGATCAATTATACAGATCCTGCTGAAATGACAGCCATGCAGAAAATGTATCAGACGGATAAAAAACTGTCGGATCAGCTTAATCCTGCAGAAGCAAAGGAACTGGATAAAATCCTCGCTGACTACGGAACAGATTTAAAGAAGATGGACAATTCCAGCTCACAGGCATTGTATGCGCTGATTTCGATGAAAGCCATTCCGTGTCCACAAACTGAAGTAAAACTGTATGAAATAGAACTTCTCAAAAATGCGCTGAAAAGTAAAAAGAAAGTCTTCGGGCTGGAAAAAGTAGAGGATCAGATGACCTCCATTAATAAAGCTTATGATCTGAAAGCAGTCATTCAACAGTTAAAAATGGGAAAGGAATATGAAATCCTTCTCAAGGAAATGGTCGCTGCTTTTAAAAAAGAAGATGTACAGTCTCTTTATACCCTCTTTAAAGATGATAAAATGATGACCGCAGAGCAGGAAAAAGCGATGCTTACGGACAGAAATAAAAACTGGGCAGAAAAAATGCCTGAGATGATGAAAAAAGAAAGTTCTTTCTTTGCAGTAGGAGGCGCTCATCTTATGGGTGACAACGGAGTGATCCATCTCCTGAAAGCGAAAGGATACACCGTGAAACCGGTATCAAGCTTATAATGTATAACCAAACCATGAAATCATCGTGAGCAGTCAAACTGAAACCGCTTTTTTAAAGCTCGTCAACCAGCACAAAGGCATTCTGTACAAGGCCTCCCGTATCTATGCGGATTCTTTGGAAGACCGGGAAGACCTGCAGCAGGAAATCCTTATTCAGCTGTGGAAATCGTACCAGAACTTCAAGGGTAACAGTGAATTTTCTACATGGATGTACCGTGTAGCCATCAACACCGCCATCACTTATTTAAAAAAGGAAAAGCAGCGCACCAATAATCAAACCGACGTGCCGGATCATTTTGAAGTTCAACACGAAGACTACAACCCTTCAAAGGACAAGCAGTTAGAAGTTTTTTACGCTGCAGTTCAGGAACTTAAGGTACTTGAAAAAGCCGTCATCTTTTATTTCATGGAAGGGATGTCCCACAAAGAAATCGGAGACAACCTGGGGCTGAGCGAAGGCAATGCCCGCGTAAAACTTAACAGAACCAAAGAAAAAATACAGCAAATCATAAAAAAATCAGGCTATGAATTTTGATCAATTAAAAGAACAGTGGAATAACGAAGACAGCGACAGCGTCAACATTCCCAACACCATAGAACAGCTAAAGAAAAGCAAACACCCTATCGAAAAGATCCAGAAAAGTATGAAAGCGGAATTTCCGATGCAGGTGATTGCCGTCATTCTTATCGCCTTCTTTCCGCAGCAGCTCCATTTTCCGGAATCCCAATATATTATTTACTATACGTCATATGCGATGCTGGTGGTGATCTCCTCTTACTATCTGTTCGGATTCTATAAATTTTATAAGCAGACCGAACTGTACGACGGAAACACCAAAAACAGCCTCTGGAAAATATACCACGAACTGAAACTGAACATGGAAAGATACCAGTCTTTCGGATTCCTTCTTCTTCCTCACTTTATGATCACATTAGGATTGGAGTTCTATAATATACTGGAGAAAAAAGGAGAATCTTTAGGTAATATGTCAAGTACTTATCAACAGGCTTTAATCATCAGCGTTCTTATCGGAACGTTAGCCATCGTCACCAGCATTGTGCTATGGACAAAATACATTTACGGAAGAAATGCCAAGCGTCTTGAAAACATTCTGAACGAAATGGATGAATAATCTTCTGATCCATCTTTTACAAAACAATAACCATGAAACCTCAGACCTGATCTGGGGTTTGTTTTTTAAAAAAATGTTATTTATCCCGCTCAAATTTATCTGAGGTTTTATTTTTCCTTAAATTTGCACATCAGAAATTAAATGATATGGATTTTAAACATTCTGATCCACACCATCATTTTCTGAATCCACAAAATTCTTAAAGTATGCTATCAAAAATAAATCCTATACAAACCACAAGCTGGAAAGCTCTTGACGAACATTTTGCAGGAAATGACTTTGATTTGAGAAGTCTTTTCCAGTACAATCCTGATCGTTTTAATGAATTTTCTCTACAAAAGGACAACTTCCTTTTTGATTATTCTAAAAACCTGATTGATTCAAGAACGAAGGAACTTTTACTTCATCTGGCAGAAGAGTGTCAGTTGAAAGATGCTATTTCCAAAATGTTTTCAGGAGACAAGATCAATGAAACGGAAGGAAGAGCAGTTCTGCATACCGCTTTGAGGGATTTTTCAGATAAAGAGATCATCGTAGACGGTGAAAATATAAAGCCTCAGATCAGAAGAGTTCTTGACCACATGAAAGTATTCTCTGAAAAAATTATTTCGGGAGAACACAAAGGCTTCAGCGGAAAAGAAATCACTGATGTAGTGAATATCGGGATCGGAGGTTCAGATCTTGGACCAGTGATGGTTTGTTCAGCTTTAAAGCATTTTAAAACAAGACTAAACGTTCACTTCGTTTCAAATGTTGACGGGAATCACATTGCCGAAACCGTTAAAAAACTGAATCCTGAAACGACATTATTCATCATTGCTTCCAAGACCTTTACGACTCAGGAAACAATGACAAATGCCAATTCTGCGAAAGACTGGTTCCTGAAAGCAGGAAAAGAGGAAGATGTTGCCAAACATTTCGTGGCTTTATCTACTAATGTTGAGGCCGTTAAAAAGTTCGGAATTGCAGAAGAAAATATATTTGAATTCTGGGACTGGGTAGGCGGAAGATATTCTCTTTGGAGCGCTATCGGTCTTAGTATTGTTCTGGCAGTTGGATATGACAACTTTGAAGAGCTTCTGAAAGGAGCTTCTGATACGGACCAGCATTTTCAGACGGCAGATTTCTCAGAAAACATCCCGGTTTTAATGGGACTAATAGGAATCTGGTACCGTAATTTCTATGCTGCCACCACATATGCAATCCTTCCTTATTCTCAATATCTGGACAGATTTGCAGCTTATCTTCAGCAGGGAGATATGGAAAGTAACGGAAAATGCGTAGACAGAAACGGTGAATTTGTAGAATATGAAACAGGACCCATTATCTGGGGCGAGCCAGGAACAAACGGACAACATGCCTTTTACCAGCTGATCCATCAGGGAACAGAACTTATTCCAGCAGATTTTATCGCTTATGCGAAAAGCAGCAATGCCGTTTCTGATCACCAACCGAAGCTTTTAGCTAACTTTTTTGCTCAGACTGAAGCACTTGCTTTTGGAAAATCTGAAGAGGAAGTAGAACAGGAATTGAGAAATGAAGGAAAAAGCGATGAAGAAATTGACAAACTGTTAAATTACAAAGTCTTCCACGGAAATACGCCTACCAACTCTATATTATTCAAGGAATTAACTCCTTTTTCACTGGGACAGCTGATTGCTATGTACGAGCATAAAATCTTTGTTCAGGGTGTGATATGGAATATTTTCAGCTTCGACCAGTTTGGAGTGGAATTAGGAAAAGTTTTAGCCAACAAAATCCTTCCCGAGCTTGAAAACAATGAGGCGGTAAGTTCTCATGACAGCTCTACCAACGGATTGATTAATTATTATAAAGGAAACAAATAGCAGATGTCTGCATTACGGTCATATTATTATAAACTTCCTCCGGGCCTCAGGCTTTTGGGAAGAAAGATCTATTATTTCCCGATAGACATCTATGACGGACTTACCGGAAAAAGATCTAAAAACGAGCCTAAGAAAGGGGACATTTATGTAGGAGGCAGTGACTTTATTCCTCACGGGATCCGTCAGGTGAATGCACTGAAAAAGTATATTGGCTTGCGAAATACTGACCGGGTTCTTGATATAGGATGTGGGATCGGTAGAACGGCTGTAGCCCTTACCGGAACCATTGACGAAGGAACCTACGACGGTTTTGATGCTGTAGAAAAAGGAATTAACTGGTGCAATAAAAATATCGGTCAAAAACATCCGAATTTTAAATTCAAGTTTACCCCGATTTATAACGATCTGTACAATACTTTCAGCCAAAAAGCGGAAAATTTTACATTTCCTTATGATGATGCTCAGTTTGACAAAGCATTTCTTTTCTCAGTGTTCACTCACATGCAGATTCCTGAGATCAAAAGATACCTGAGCGAGATCAGCCGGGTTCTGAACAGCGGCGGACAGTGTCTTGCTACATTCTTTCTGTATGATGAGTCTAAAACGGAATTTGGAACGATGCCATTTCCGCACCAGTACGAAGGGTACAGGCTTATGGATGATAAAGTAACTGCAGCCAATATCGCGGTAAGCATTCCATTGCTGAACCGGATGGCAGCAGAAGCCGGATTAAAAGTAACAACCGTAAAAGGTGGATTCTGGAGAACCGATGTAGAAAAGGAAGGTGCCGATGAATTCCAGGATATTGTTGTATTCAATAAAATCTAAATAAAAGTAAAAAAAGTAAAAATGGCAGAAATTCTTGACGGACTTAAAGTATCCAAAGAAATAAAAGCGGAGATCAAGGTTGAAGTGGAAAAGATCCTTGAAAGCAAGAAAAGAGCACCGCACCTGGTAGCGATTCTTGTAGGAAACAACGGAGCGAGCAAGGCGTATGTAAACAGTAAAGTAAAAGACTGTGAGGAAGTTGGATTCCGTTCTACGCTTGTAAAATTCCCAAGTACGGTTTCTGAATCTGAACTATTGGAAAAAATCGATGAGCTGAATAAATCTAAGTCTGTGGACGGTTTTATCGTACAGCTTCCTTTACCGGACCAGATCGATCAGGAAAAAATCATTATGGCTATTGATCCAAGAAAAGATGTGGATGGTTTCCACCCTGAAAATTTTGGAAAAATGGCTTTGGAAATGGACACTTTCCTTCCTGCCACTCCTTTCGGGATTCTGACATTATTGGAAAGATATAATATTGAAACCAAAGGAAAAGACTGTGTGATCATCGGAAGAAGTAAGATCGTAGGAAGACCTATGAGCATCCTGATGGGAAGAAAAGATTTCCCGGGTAACTCTACCGTAACTCTGACCCACTCTTATACAAAAGACATCGAAGAATATACAAAAAAGGCTGATATCGTTATTACAGCTTTAGGTGATCCTCATTTCTTAAAAGGAGATATGATCAAAGATGGCGCTGTAATCGTGGATGTGGGTATCACTAGAGTAGATGATGATTCTCCAAAAGGATATTACCTTGCCGGTGACGTAGATTTTGACAGCTGTGCAGCCAAAGCAGGCTGGATCACGCCGGTACCGGGAGGTGTAGGCCCAATGACCAGAGCCATGCTGATGAAGAACACCATCATCGCATACAAAACTTCGGTCTATAACGACTAATTTTAAAATGAATAAAGAAGAAGATATTTTATTAAAAGAAGGTAAAATGCTCCCTGTGATGGAGCATTTTTACACTATTCAGGGAGAAGGTGCACATACCGGAAAAGCAGCTTACTTTATCAGACTGGGAGGTTGCGATGTTGGCTGCCACTGGTGTGACGTGAAAGAAAGTTGGGATCCTACACTGCATCCCTTGATGAATGCTGAAGAAATTGCAGAAACTGCCGCGAAACACTGTAGAATTGTTGTGTTGACCGGTGGCGAACCATTAATGTGGAATTTAGATATTTTGACTTCTAAATTAAAAGAATTAGGCTGCACTATACATATTGAAACTTCAGGAGCATATCCTTTGAGCGGACAAATCGACTGGATTACCCTTTCACCAAAGAAAACCGGGCTTCCGAAAGAAGAAATTTATGCTAAAGCTCACGAACTTAAAATGATTATTTTTAATAATAATGATTTTAAATTTGCTGACGAACAAGCGGCAAAAGTTTCTGAAAGCTGCAGGTTATATCTTCAGAGCGAATGGAGCAAACGTAATGAAATGTATCCAAAGATCACAGATTTCATTCTGGCTCATCCGGAATGGCAGGCTTCAGTTCAGACTCATAAATATTTGAATATCCCATAAAGATCACTTAGATTCTACAGAGCAAATTTGAATAAGATTATTTTTTATCCTTATGACTTGTTTTCTTCATGAAGTATCAAAGTAGTAGGACGAAAATTGATAATATTCATCGAATATGAGATATACCATAAAAAATATGTACCTTAGCTCTTCGTATCCGTTTAAACACCGATAGATGCAGAGAATTCGATACTCTAGATACCTGAAATCGATTATTATTTTGCTTGACCTTATGGTTATTGCATCTATCTTTATATTCTTTTTTATAAGCAGGAATGAAAACTTAAGATACCATAGAGAAACATGGTATGAAAATATTTTTTCTTTGATTCTACTGTTTTTGTTCTGGATGCTTCTGAGTGGCAGGACAAAAATTTATAACATTCAGAGGAATCTTACGTATACTTTGTTTTTGGAACGTCTTCTGATTCATTTCCTGTTTTTTATACTGGGAGTTCTCCTCATCGGAAGGGTCAGCAAAAATGTGTTTTTCAATTCGGATATTTACTGGCTCTCATTTTACCTGTTTTTCTTTATTTTCCTTGCAAAATCGGTCATCTATTTTACCATCAAATATTTCCGTTCACTGGGGATCAATTACAGAAACGTAATGTTCCTGGGAGAAACGGGTTCTACCGAGATCTTAAGGAATATATTTAAAGACAGAAAGGATTACGGGTACCGAATATTCGAATACGAAAGTATCACCATCGAGTCCAATGAACTTGTCAGTTTCTGGAAAAAGAACGGAATCCATACCCTATTTTTATCCACCGAAAATCTGTTCAATGAAGATATAGAAAGAGAAATCTTCAAGCTGGCGGAAGACAATAAAGTTCATGTTTCCCTAATTCCGAGTATTACGCAAAGTGATTTCTTCCTTTATGATCTTGGGTATATCCAGACACAGCCGGTTCTCAGCCAGGCAAAATATCCTCTAGACTTTTATTCCAATTACCTCGTAAAAAGGACTTTCGATATTGCATTTTCAATATCAATATTACTATTTATCTGCTCGTGGTTATTTCCCATTATTGCCCTTCTCATCAAAGCAACGTCCAAAGGCCCTGTTTTTTTTATACAGAAGCGATACGGTTTCCATGAGGAAGTGTTTTCATGCCTGAAATTCAGGACGATGATCGTGAATGATGAATCGGCGACGAAAACTACGGAAGAAAATGATTCAAGAATTACAACAATCGGGAAATTTCTCAGAAAAACCAGTCTTGATGAGCTCCCACAGTTTATCAACGTTCTGAAAGGAGAAATGTCTATTGTAGGTCCCCGTCCACATATGCTGGCCGTAGACAATTATTATAAACCAAAGATCGGAAGATACAGCTTAAGAAGTATGGTTTCTCCCGGTATCACAGGTCTTGCCCAGGTAAGCGGACTTCGTGGAGATTACGGAGATGTGGAAGTGGAAATGAAAAAGAGAATCCTTGCCGATACTTTTTATGTAAGGAACTGGAGCTTTGTTCTGGATCTGGTCATTGTTTTAAAGACCGTTTTACTGGTGATCGGAGGAGATAAAAACGCAAAATAAATCAAACAAAAGATTAAGATTACAATTGAGGAATCATATTTGCTTCTAAGGTTAAATATACTTTAGGCCTTCAACCGGGCCTTACTTAATTAAATAAAAAAGTCTAATTTAGCAGCATGTTAAAAAAGTTTTTTACAGCAGTAGGAGAATACATTATCCTTCTAGGTAAATCCTTGCAGAAACCTCAGAAAATGAGGGTTTTTTGGAAGCTGTTCATGAGAGAAATTAATGATCTCGGCGTCAATTCTTTTGGGCTTGTGATCTTCACTTCTATATTTGTGGGAGCTGTAGTCGCTATCCAGATGTTCAACAACTTTGATTCGTCCTCTTTTCCTATCCCGCCATCATTCGTGGGATATGCTACGAAAGCCGTTTTGGTTCTGGAATTTTCCCCAACCATTATCAGTCTTATCCTGGCCGGTAAAGTAGGATCATATATTGCATCCAGTATAGGAACCATGAGGGTTTCTGAACAGATCGATGCCCTGGACATCATGGGGGTGAACTCGCCAAACTTCCTGATATTACCTAAAATTTGTGCCTGTGTTATTTTCAATCCTCTCCTTATTGCCATCAGTATCGTTTTCGGTATCGGCGGCGGACATCTGGCAGGTATGCTGACCGGAAACTGGACTGAAAACGACTATATCGTAGGGATTCAGATGTATATGCCCAATTTATTCGTGTATTATGCATTTGTAAAAACTACTGTATTTGCCTTTATTATTGCTACAGTTCCTTCCTATTTCGGATATAACGTAAAAGGAGGATCGCTGGAAGTAGGTAGAGCCAGTACACAGGCCGTAGTATGGACAATGGTATTTATTATCATTTCCGAATTAATTTTAACCCAATTAATATTAAGCTGATGATTGAGGTAAAAGATCTTAAGAAGAGTTTTGGTGATGTTGAAGTACTTAAGGGAATTTCAACTTCCTTCGACAAAGGAAAGGTGAACCTGATCATCGGGCAGAGCGGCTCGGGGAAAACTGTATTCCTGAAAAGCCTGCTGAATGTATACCAGCCTTCATCGGGAGAGATCCTTTTTGACGGGAATGATATCAATACGATGACCAGAGATCAGAAACAGCACCTGCGTTCAGAAATCGGAACCGTATTCCAGGGCAGTGCGCTTTTTGACTCGTTAACGGTGGAAGAAAATATCATGTTTCCGCTGGATATGTTTACCAACCTTACTTTCCGTGAAAAAAAGAAAAGGGTTTTTGAAGTCATAGGAAGGGTACATCTTGATAAAGCCGGCAGAAAATTTCCATCCGAGATCTCGGGAGGAATGCAGAAACGTGTGGCCATCGCAAGAGCTATTGTCAATAACCCTAAGTATCTGTTCTGTGATGAACCGAACTCCGGACTTGACCCTTACACTTCCAATATTATCGATGACCTTCTCCTGGAAATCACCAAAGAATATAATACTACAACCATCATCAATACACACGACATGAACTCTGTGATGACGATCGGGGAGAAAATTGTATACCTGAGATTGGGAATCAAAGAATGGGAAGGGAACAAAGACGTTCTGATCACGGCAGGCAATAAAAATCTTATTGACTTCGTTTATTCTTCAGAACTGTTTAAAGAACTGAGAGAATATTTACTTGAAAATAATAAAACGATTGAAAATACAATCACTAAAATAGACGATAATGAAAAAGGTACTTAGTATAGCGTTAATCGGGTTTTCAATGTTCGCTTCTGCACAGATTTCACTGGCAGCAAAAGCTAACTTAATATTCCCGACGGGCTCTCCTTCATGGAAAAACATTAAAGGAACAGTGAATGACGCCATTGAGGGAACAGGAAAGAACAATGCAGGTTTCAACGCGGGTCTTTCATTAAAAGTTAAACTTCCGGGTTCATTCTATGTAATGCCGGAATTATTCTACACCCATTTCAAAAATGAATTCACTACGGAGAATACTACTTTTGATGTGAAAAGCAACCGTTTAGATATGCCTGTTCTTTTAGGACATAATGTTTTGGGAGATATGCTTGGAGTTTTCGTAGGACCAGTGGCCAGCTATAATTTAAGTAAGGACAATACCTACAACGATTTTAAGGAAAATGTTAAAAACAATTTCACGGTAGGATATCAGTTCGGAGCACAGCTTGAAATCAAGAAACTGCTTATCAATGCCAGATATGAAGGGTCATTCAGCAAAGACGAAAGAAATTTCATCAATAAGGTTTCCGGATCGGAGATCAGATATGACAACAGACCTAACCTGTTCTTAGTAGGTATAGGCTATAAGTTTAAATAATTCGAAAATAACATCTATAAAAAAACCTCAAATATTTAAATTTGAGGGTTTTGATTTTGTCGCTGAAGTTCTGCTTCACGTTGGGCAATTTCTGCCGCCTGCTTTTCCAGTTCTTCTTTGTCTTTTTGTAATTGTTTGAATTCTTTTCTTTTTTCTTCAGCTTTCAGCGCACTTCCTTTGCTTACATATCCTACCATTCCGCCGATAATAAGACCTATTCCTACGCCTGCCATCACACCCATCATGTGAGAGATGGTAATTCCACCTACCGTAAAATCAGTAGTCAGATAAAAAAGCAGTGCCGAAACGGCCAGCAGGATAAGTCCGGTAATTGATAAACTTTTCATAAATATTGTGTTTAGTGGTTGGTATTAAAAAAAAGCCTTACCCAATTTAGTGAAAATTAAATAAGGCTCTACAAGATTAAATTATATTTTTCCTCCAGCAGCCTTATAATATTCCAGGGCTTTCGGAAGATCTCTATTGATGTCTGATATCCTGCTTTCAGGATTCGGGTGGGTAGACAGGAATTCCGGTTGTCTGGCTCCTGAAGATGCTCCTTCCATTCTGTTCCAGAAAGGAACGGCTTCTCTTGGATCATATCCTGCCATAGACATCAAATACAGTCCCATCTGGTCTGCCTCTGATTCCTGGTTTCTTCCGTATTTCAACAGCGCTACCTGAGACCCGATCGGATATACTTTCTGGAAAATCCCAGCCCACTGTGAGTTGGAAATCGTTCCACCCAAGATTGAACCTCCGTATTGTGCTACCATAGCTTGTGAAATTCTCTCATTTCCGTGTCCTGCCAAGGCATGTGAAACTTCGTGCCCCATTACAACTGCAAGACCGTTGTCATTTTTCGTAACCGGAAGGATTCCTGTGTAAACTGCCACTTTTCCGCCAGGCATACACCATGCATTCAGTTCATTGCTCTGGATAAGATTAAATTCCCAGCTGTAATTCGCAAGGTCTGCTGATCTGCCGATGCTCTGATAGTATCTCTCCGCTGCACTTTTTATTCTGTTTCCTACACTTACTATTTTTTTAGCGTCGGCAGTTCCTGAAATAATCTTGGATTTAGACAATGTCGTTTTATATTCCTGAGCAGACATCGTCAGGATCTCAGAGTTATTTGCAATCTGTAATGAAGATCTTCCCGTGATCGGGTTGGTCGTACAAGCTGCAATTGACAGGGCAACTGCTCCTATTCCTAATAGATGTGTAAATTTCATAGTTCGTGTATTAATAATTCAACATTTACAATTTTTATTCCAAAACGGTTGAGAAGGAATATATTTGCATACATTTTGCTATTTAAATTTAACAATTAATATGGTTATGAAAAAGTATATTTCACTTATATTTATTTTTGGATTTCTTTTTTTCTTTCAGAGCTGTTCATCACAGGGCTCATTAGATTCCAAAACAGTAGATGCACTGGTAAATTCTCAGGAGCTTACTTTCTATGCACAGCGCGCCAATCCTACCAACTATGACGTGATCAACGTTATGAATTCAATGCCGAATTCTACATCCACAAGGATGTTGGAACTTAATGGAGATTACACCATTACCCTTACCAAAAACAATCTGGAGGTAGTGCTTCCTTATTTCGGAAGATTATTCAATCCTACTTTCGGAAATACAGATAAAAACAGTTACAGATTCACATCAAAGGATTTCAAGATTGAAAAATCCCAGAATAAAAAAGGAAAGTGGACTTTAAAGATTAAACCTAACGATGTAAGTAATGTTGATGAAATTAATCTGGAAGTCTTTAAAAACGGAAAAGCATTCGTTTCCGTAAGAAGTAGTGACAGACAACCGATCACTTATGATGGTTATGTTTCAAAAAACGAGGAAAAAGCTAAAGAAAAGGAAAAACCTTAGTCTTTAGACAGAAACTTTTCAACAAATATTTTTGCTTCAGTACTGGGATTGGAAACCATTTCTGAAGCATTTTTTTTGTGCTGTACATAGGCCTCTTCCACAGAGCTGCTTCTTTTCATCATAGCCAGAATATATTCCTGAACCCAGTATTCAAATCGTTTTTCTGCCTGCTGGGTACGGACTTCATTAAAACGTCCGGCTTTCATTTTCAGATCAATGAATTCATAGATCTTGCTATAAACCTCATCAAGGCCTTCATTGTAAAGTGCAGAGCCCAATAAAACAGGAATTTTCCATCCTTTTTCTTTGGGAGGAATAAAATCCAGCGCCCGTTTCAGTTCGAGTCTCGTATTTTTTGCTTTCTGCAGATTGTCCTGGTCTACTTTATTGATAAAAATAACATCTACCATTTCCATAATGCCCCGTTTGATACCCTGTAACTCATCTCCTCCTCCAATAATCTTAAGGAATAAAAACACGTCGGTAATATCTGACACCAGCACTTCAGACTGCCCTACTCCAACTGTTTCGATCAGAATATAATCATATCCCGCGGCTTCGCAGATCATCATGGTTTCAAAGGTGGTATTGGCCACCCCACCGAGAAATCCTGAACTTGGGGAAGGGCGAATAAAAGCATTCTCCTCCTTGGCCAATTCTTCCATTCTGGTCTTATCCCCTAAAATACTTCCTTTATTGATTGAAGAACTGGGATCTATGGCCAGAACTGCCACTTTCTTCCCATTAGCAATCACTAATCGTCCAAAATTTTCAATGAAAGTAGATTTCCCTGCCCCCGGCACTCCTGTGATTCCTACTCTGACGGAATTTCCTGTAAAAGGCATAATCTGCTTCAGAAGTTCTTCAGCCTGGGTCCTGTGCTCGGCTTTTTTACTTTCAACTAATGTAATAGCTTTTCCGATCAGACGTTTACTTCCTGACTGTATTCCTTCGATTAGTTCTTCTGTAGAAAATTTCATTGATTCAAAAATATAAAAATAACCTTCAAACTCCCATACAAACAGGCATTAATTTTATTTCTTCTAAATTAAAACTAGAGCTTGCATCATCAACAGGAGGGGGAAATTCCTACATTTGTTATTCATCAAAATTAAGAAACATGAAAAAAATATCCGCTGCTGCATTTTGTATCAGCCTATTTATGGCTTCCTGTACACCCAAAGCCTCTACGGCCGGACCTATAGGACCAGCCGTTTCCACTGCAGAACAAATAGCACAAGGAAAAACAATCTTTGAAAATGCCTGCGGAAGATGCCACAAACTCCCCGATCCTACAGCACACACCTCTGTACAATGGGTAGGAATCATGAATTCAATGGCGCCGAAAGCGAAACTGACTGACGAGCAACATCAGTGGGTTTACGATTATATTGTTTCTGTGAAAAAATAATCACCAAATCAAAATACGGGTATGAAAAAAATAATCTTAAGTATGGTAGCAGGTACCCTGTTTATGGTATCATGCGGACCCAAAAGTACGGCTGTGACCGGACCGAAGTATACCGCGTCTGAGCAGCTGGTTCAAGGGAAAACTATTTTTGAAAATTCATGCGCCAAATGCCACAAACTTCCTGATCCGGCCAAGCATGATGATCAGGGATGGATCAAAACGTTAAGCAGAATGGCTCCGAAGGCTAAATTAAATGATGAACAGCACCAGATGGTTTATGATTATCTGATTTCTGTGAATAAAAAATAGCGTTAGAGGGGTTTGAGAATAGGAGCGTTTGAGAGTATTGATCTGCAAAAACTTATCATTCATAACTCATAACTCTCTCAAACCGATTCCCAGACCTGGTTTTCCGGACAAGATTATTTTTCCGTTTTCTATAGCATTTCCGGAGGCATAGTCATTGGAGATCAGATTAGCGCCGTCCAGATCGGCAAAATCGGCAAGACCTGCCAGCATACAGCCTGCAGATATACCAACGGTTGATTCTGTCATACATCCGATCATGACCTTATACCCCAGTTCTTTTGCTTTTCTGATCATTTCCAATGCCGGGGTGAGGCCGCCGCACTTCATCAGTTTTATATTGACACTTTTGTAATAAGGCAACAGCTCTTCAAGAGAATCGAGATGCTGACAATCTTCATCAGCCATCCAGTTTGCAGCACTTCTTTTATTAAGTATTTTATAGTTTCCGACCGGCCTTGGCTGTTCCAGATAAGAAAACTGACCTACCATTTCATTTTCCTGAAGCCAAAGACAATCCTGATCTGTAAAACTGGCATTGGAATCGAGGGCAACATGCCGGTTTAACCTCAACAGTTTTTCAATATTTTCTTTATGTAGTCCTTTACATTTTACTTTAAATCTGTTCCAGTGGCTTATTTCTATTTTTCTAATCTGATCATTGATATCCGCTACTGAAATCGTAATTGAACTTTCCACTAAATGCTGGGAAGAAATTGCATTTAATTCGGGAAAGCTCTTATTTTCAAGTTTTCCAAACAAATCCCAATAGGCACAATCTAAAGCAGATAATAAAAACGGATGCAGATTCATTGTCGACAGAAAATTAAAAAATTCTGATGGATGAATGATGGACTGGTTTTCCAGCAACGTCTTTACTTCCTTTAATCTGACAATAAACTTCTTAAGATCAATCTGGTAATAATCTATGGCCACACATTCGCCATAGCCTTTACAGTTTAGATAAGATAATTCCACCAAGAGGGCTTCTCTTTTGTCATAATTTCCGTAGGCAATGGAGAAGGTTTCCTTTAACTGAAGGGTTTTAAGTTCAAAATACAGTTCCATATCTTAAAGCTACAAAAAAAGAGACCACAAGTGATCTCTTTCAATTTATTTATAGCTCAATACATTTATCTTACGATCAGTTTTTCGGTTTGAGCTTTTTCTCCCTGCGTTATACGTACCATGTACACTCCTTTTTGAAGCCCCTTTGTAGAAATTCCTTTTTTAGATTGAGAATCCCTTGCATCAGAAAACACTAATTTTCCGGACATATCAAACATTTTGATCTGAACGTCTTGTGAAGATGTATCTAAATTGCCAACAAAAAATTCATCATACGTTGGATTTGGAAAAACAGTGAACTTATTATCCTCTTTTTTAAGATCCTGAGTGGCTAAAGCAGTGTTACATTCCTGAGGAACAGCAAAACTTTCAACCTGATCATTTGCCGTTGCTTTTACGCCTGCGGATGCATCTACTCCTAATCCTCTTTTGGCAAACGCTTTCCAGATCATACATTTGTCGAGACCTGCATTTCCAACAGCATCGGCCTGAAGGATAGCATCCCTTCCATCGATAAAGGTCGGGCTGCAAGCCTGTAACTTAAGTCCGTCTACCACCAGTTGAAGCGCTTTCGCATTTCCCGAAGTCGTACTTGCAAGTACATCACTGTTATATCCGTATTTTTCTATGTATTTCCACGTAAGATCCCAAAGCATGGTGGCCCATATAAATCCTATAGCGTGTGAACCTGAAACTGTATTTGTATTTCCATAGGTATAATTGTTTAGGGCAAAATCCGGAGAGTATTTCGCAGGTCTGATTCCCAATCCTGTGGTAGGTTCTCCTTTTGCATAAGTTCCCATTCCTCTTGCCAAAGCAGATGTATCACCTGGTCTTGTGGTCAGCATTAAAGCAAAATAATCAGACCAACCTTCTCCCATCTGTTCTGCGCTGTTTGTGGCGGAAAGACAGCTATACCCCTGGCCTGTCAGTCTGTTTGAAATACCGTGTCCGTATTCATGAGCAACGATTCCATTATCCAGACTTGAATGTTTAAAGCCATTAAAATCATTTCCTAAGGTGGCATTGATTGTATTTCCGTTGCCAAGCTCTGTCACCATATACAATCCTTCTGTTTTTCCAATATTAATAGAAGGAATGGTTACCTGTCCTCCTGAAGCTCCTCCTCCCATAGCAATAGGGGTATCGGTAGATGGTCTGTAGACAATAGCTCCCACTGCACCTGCTTTTTGTGCATTCAAAACTTTAAGCCCGTATTCACAGCTTGTGCTTGTAATAACTGCTATTTTACCGGTAAGACTTCCTAACGCAGGTTGAGTACACGCATCTGCAGGTACTGAAACTGCAAGATCCCCAGTCACAGTTTGTCCATCAAACAAAAGACGTCCAAAAGATGCGCTTCCGGTCATCACTTTAGGTCTGCTGACCGCTGTTGCCGGAGTGTTATACTGATATCTTGAAATAGGATCTGCTGCCGTCTGTGTTCTGTCATAGATATACATCTGCATCCTTGGAGCAGCCAGAAAAACCTGTCCGTTAATTGTCGCTTCATATCCTGAGCTGAAATTGGCATTATTCAGACCGCTTCCGTCATAAGCTTCTGCGTTTACGGCATCACCACCCATTCCTAGGTTCGTGAAATTTTTAGTCTGGTAATTTCTTGCAGATTCCGTAAAGCCGAATTTATAGAAAATATCATGCATCTTATTATTCATATAGAATAGATTCGTGATGGCTGCATCTCTGTGTGTGAAGGGGCTTATATACCTTCCTTCATCAAAAGGAAAGTTAAAGTCCAGTGTACTTCCTCCATCCGGTGAATATCCCGGGCTATTGGTGTTGTTCTGGTCGGAATAGGCATATACATTATTTCCTCTTGTATTGGTGTAGCTGTTAACCCCGTCAGAATGCCATCCTTCAGGAGAAAATGTGATATCCCACGGATTATTAAGAAGGGAACGCTGTCCAAATGTAGGTGCTTCTACAGGAAGTGGAAAAACATTATAAGAAGCATTGGTAGGCGCAAACAGACTGTTGTCTGAAAGTTTATTCGATGCCCCTGCAAAAACTACTGTAGCCGGTTCTGATCCTGAAGCCTGTACATCATATGATTCTGATTCATGGTCTGAGTGGCTTTCATGGGTGAAATTACAGTCTAACGTTAAATTGTCTTTAGTAAGAACTTCTCCCGTATCTGCATCAGCAATTATATGCCATACATCTGCTGAGTTTTTATCTGAAACAAATAGCTCTTTTGCCAGCACATACACTCCGTTTTTTTCAAAATATACGTTTGGAAAGTAGTCTACTTTTGATATTTCTTTAATTTCCAGTTTTTGTTGAAGGAGATCATCTGAGAAACTTTCTTTAGCTTTTTTCTGACCAGAAACATTGATATTTCTTTTAAAATCATTTTTTTCAGCGATAATTTTATCTTCTTTGATCATTACTTTACCCAAAGCATTATAGACTCTAAGCCCTGCGTAGGTCTGCTGAACATTAACCACATTTACGCCTAAGCTTTTGGAAGCATCTTCATTGAGAACAATAACCCCGGTTTTATGATCATCCCCATTTTTTTGGGTTAGCTGCCCATTGTTCTTGTAGTAGTTCTGAATAAGTGTGTTTGAATTTTGTGCATTAATTTTGCCAAAAGCAAAGAATACGGCCACTGACACCGGCCATAAAAATAATTTTCTATCCATAAGGTTGTTTTTTTCGCAATAAAGTTATGATTTTTTAACAAAAAAAGATATTTAATCTAAAATTATTAACCAAATAAGATTTATTTTTTATTTTTATTCGTTTTTGTTATTTTATTTTTAACAAATTTAATTCTAGCCTTTAAAAAATCAACCATATTCTTATTATAGCTGTATTTTTTTGCTTCTTTCAAAGGTTCCAAGGCTTTTTTATATTCACCTCTGATCTCCAACAATAACGATTTTTGGATCAGTATCCGTGATTTATCTATTCCTTTGATTTTTAAGGCATAATTGATGAGTTTTTCGGCTTCATCCAGATCTTCATTATCCAGAAGACATTTAATATAATGTAAAGGCGTGTTGAGATTCGCCACATTGCATTGCATGGCTTCTTCAAAATACATTTTCGCTCTTTCATAATCGGTGAGCATTTCGCTGTATATTCTTCCCATCAGGCACAGGCTGTCTGCATCTTCGGGATCGTAGAACAAAGCATAATTCAATGCTTCCAGGCAATCCGGAAGGCTGTATGGATAATTGTCCAGAGCTTCAAAATAATATTTACTTTTAGTTAAGGTCATGTCTGTCGTTTTTTAATTCTTTTTTCAGGATATTTCTCTGTTTTTTAAATGATTTATCCTGATGATTCTTTTTAAAATTTGTTCCTGAAAATGTTCGGACCGGGTTTCCTCTCTGCACCTGCAGATGATTGTTCCAGGTATCCTGCATTCTTTTTTCAAGCTGTTTGATGTAAAGTCCGGTCACTTTTTCTTTCAACCGCATAATGGCCAGCTTTTTATTCTCCAGTTGCGACCGCGAATCCTGTGCAAATACACTTTCTCCGGTGGGTACATGAACTGCCCTGACAGCGGTATTCACTTTATTCACATTCTGGCCGCCGCTTCCCTGACTTCTTGTCGTCTGAAACTGAATATCTCTTTCATTGAAATTGATCTTCTCAAGCCCTTCCAGCTCGAAAACACCAATAAACCAGTTGCTTCTTTTATGGAGTTTCCTGAACGTACTTTTACCAGTCCAGCATATGCTTCCCAACCATGTTTTTAAAAATGCATCTAATTCTTTTGCTTTTAAAAGTAAGGTTACGGACTTCAAGGTCAGGTTTTCATCACCATTCTCTCGGTGAATAATTTCGTAATCTACTGTATTGTTTTTCACTTCCTCAAGGAAGACCTTCAGTACTTTAGCGGTTACCCACTGGCATTCTAAAGGTCCTCTTCCTGAGGTTATTTGTATGAGTTTTTCCATTTTAATCTACTTTAGGAATTTCATTTAATTTTGGATGACCAACAGGGTCAATTCCTTTTTCCACCAAATCTTTGGTTGCCATTACAGCCCAGCATTTATCACTGGAATGGATATTTCTGTAAAAAGTCAGTAAAACATCCGGCTTAACAACAGTAAAACCATCTATCTCAATCGTATCCAGATCATTTTTTTCAAAGAAATCTATGGTGATTCTATGAGATTTCCCATTTTCCAGTTCTACCGTTTTCTCATATCTCCTGAATTTTTCTTCACTCTGAATATGATCATACCGGGTCCATACTTTCTGAAAACCTTCCTGTTGAAGGATCATGACTGTTTCTGCTGTATTTTCTTTTTTTACAAAAACATCAATATCCTTATGGTCGTGGGCATGTTTGTATTCCCTATGCCCTTTTTCTGACATAAAATGCCATGCCCAGCCGCCGGATATGATGACTTTATCCTTTAATTTATTTAAAATTTCAAGTCCGTGGCGGATTCTAAATTCCGGCCAGACTTCTCCATATCTTTTTATATTATGAGGTGCTCCCATTTTTTCGTTTTTTTTTAGTTACCAGTTTCCGGTTGCCAGTTGAAATTCACAACTAATAACCAGAAACCCGCAACTGAAATTTATTTATCCATTCTCACAATTCTAGGCTGAAATGTTCCGAGGATGTCTACCAGTTCACTCTGAGCATTCATCACTTCATGAATGTCTTTGTAAGCCATCGGTGCCTCTTCTGTGTTACCGCCCATTAAAGTGACCTTCTTCAGCTTCAGTTCTTTTTTGATGTCATTCTGAGTGAAAAGGTTTCTGCATTCGCCTCTCGAATGGGCTCTTCCTGCTCCATGTGATGCTGAATTCAAAGAATCAGGATTTCCTTTTCCACGAACGATAAAACCTTTTGCAGTCATGGATCCTGGAATCATTCCCAATTCATTTTCATTGGCCGGTGTAGCGCCTTTTCTGTGGACAATCACTTCTTTTCCGTTATGGATTTCCTTCCATGCGAAATTGTGGTGATTTTCTATCCTGGCCTTTACTCTTCCTCCGACAGCTTTTACCAACCTTCTGTGAATGTCATCGTGACAGGCAGAAGCATAGTCACCGGCAAGATTCATCGCCGTCCAGTATTCCAGTCCGAGATGGGTATTCAGATCCAGCCAGGCAAACTGTTGCGCTTCTTTTGGCAGCGGACACTGATCTGCAGCTACCCTTGAGTAGTATTGTGCGATCTCAGCTCCCAAGCCTCTGGAACCACTGTGAGAAAGTATTCCCAGGTATTTTCCTTTCGGCAATCCAATCTGATCATCTTCTTCCGTGATTTCCACTTCTCCGAATTCCACGAAATGATTTCCACCTCCGGATGAGCCCATCTGCTTGATGGCTTTTCCTTTTAATCTTCTCAAAACCGGAATCATGTCGAAGGTATCTCTCTCAAAGATTTCATGATCTATATGAGATTTGTGAGTTTCGTACATCCCGAATTTGGTATGTTCCGCAAGCGCTTTTTCATATTTGTCTCTTGCTCCGTCAAGATATGAAACCGGTATATCCAAAATACTGAGGCTCATCCTGCAGCCGATATCCATTCCTACTCCGTAGGGGATTACTGCATTTTCTACAGCCAGGACACCCCCAATCGGCAGTCCGTAACCGCTGTGTGCATCGGGCATTAAAGCGCCCTGCGTTGAGATTGGCAGTTTTAAAGCTGTATACAGCTGGTTTTTGGCTTCTTCCGAAATATTGGTTCCAAAGATCTGGAATGAAGCGCGCTGGGTGTTAAGCATTCTTTTTTCTGTTTTTCTGGATGAAAGCAGCGATTCTGCAATCTGTCCGAAAGTCAGGTCTTTTTCAAAGTTCTCCGGATGGAGGAGGATGTCTTTTAAAATAGATTTTACATGATGAATATTCGTCGTTGCAAAATTTCTTTTCATCACCTCCAAAGCCACATTGACGCTTTGATTATTTGGATATCCCAGTTTTAATATATCTTTTCCTTTTAGTTTTAAATTTCCCATTGTTTTTGTTTTAAATAATTTTGGACTTATAAGTCCTCAAAATAGTCTGCAATCTCCGTTGCAGACAGGATGCAGTTTGCATATTTCCTGCTTTTGATAAGATCATTTTCATATTCCCTTTTCCATGGATTTGATTTACCGTTAATTGTTTTTTGAATAATACCGGCCACTTTATACTGCTTTAAATATGATCCCAGCTCATCGAACTCTTTTTCCAGTTCTGAATCCAATGGTTTGTAATGGGTGATCATATTGGGTCTTATCCGTAAGGTGAATCTCCAAGGTTCAATGAATTCGTAGTAGGTTTCATTCCTTTTTCTGAATGGATTGTATTCTTCTTTTCTAAGAAAATACTGCCTTTCTCTTGGGGTCAGCCCAAATTTGGGGTCTGTCCATGCATAGAAGGAAATGCGGCTGAGCTTCTGTTCTTTCTCCACATAGATCCTTCGTCCGAACTTTTTTCTCTTTTTGAGAAACAGTCGGCTTTCGGAATACATATAGGTGTTGATCTTCTTCAGAATTCCTTCAAAGAAGTCTGCGTCTTTGGATCTTTTCACCTCATCATTCAGTACGAAGAACCTCAAAAATCCTCTCTGGTAGGGGTTTTCCAGCGGAATCCAAGGGATATTTCTTCTGATATCCCACAGCTTTTCACTACGATTATACTTTTTTCTTATCTGTTTTTCTACATCTTTTATACCTGTTCTTTTTCTGCTTCTAGCGCTTCTAAGGCGGTGAAACAGAACGTTATTATTTTCCATTAATGATAAGACACAAGATGCCAGATACAAGGTCCAAGACTTTGGATTTGTTTTACATCCTTTCTTATTCAACTAAAACTTAAGTTGATTGGTTTTACGATAATGAACAGCATGAAATAGGAATCATCAGGATCTTTTCATTTTGTTCTTAAATGACACTAAAAAATTTCGGGAAACTGGAGTTTAGATATTGCGCAATAAAAAACCCGAAATCTTACGACTTCGGGTTTTGATATTTCGTTGTACTATTATTCTAAGAGTATACCAAACCACGAAGCCTTACCACCATAAGTGGTACTCCAGCTGAAGAATTTTGATTCGTTTTGAACATTGCTTCGTTGTTTTTTTATTGGTTAAACTTTATTTTCAGGTGCAAATATAATATTTTTTCTTAATATTAAAATATTTTTTTTACTTCATATGGATCAGACTCAGAAAAATACCGTCTATTACTTTGGTCATTCTAGGAAGATCCAGTGTTTCCACAGTATCTGTTGTCTCATGATAATTTTTGTTTCTGAAAAACGATGTATCGGTGATCATCAGCGCAGAATAACCGAATTTCCAATAGTTAAGATGATCTGAGAAATCTGTTCCTTTTATAAATTTCGGAGCGGTAAAAGTTTCTGTTTTGATCTGGTTGGCTTCTTTAAACTGCGTCCTGAAATTATTTACAAAATCCCCGGCTCCGAACTTTTTGACCAATGTTATAAAATCTCCTTTATTCCCATAAACCCAAGACAAAATCCCTAATGGATAGCTTTGTGAGTCCTTTCCATCCTTGAAATACCCGATCATTTCCACACTTGCCATTCCATATACATCGATGTTAGAATCTTTTAAATACTGAGCATGGATGTGGCTTCCCATATTTTCCGTCCTGAAATAGGGAGGTTCTTCTAATGTATAGGCTACAAGGTCTATTCTGTAATTCAGTTTTTGGTCCTTAAGCATTCTGGCAAGTTCCAGAAGGGCTGTCACTCCGGTAGCATTGTCATCTGCTCCCTGCTGATCTCCGCAAACGTCATAATGGGCACCGATAATGATTCTTTTTTGATGTTCCGTACCGAAAGAAGTGATAACATTTTTATAGGTTTTACCTTCAATAGTATATTCCTGAAAGGTCGTACTGTCACCATATTTACTGAAATCCTGTTTAATATAATCTGCAACAGCATTCAGCTGATCAACATTTTTGTGATTTCTGAATTCAGGGATTTGTGTAAGAGCTTTGAGATGGCTTTTAACCAGATTGATATCCGCCGGTACCGGAGATTTCTGAACCGGCCTGTTTCCGGAGTCTGTCGCGAAACAAAATACAGCGATAAAAATTAAGCCTGCAACAATAATGATCTTACTGGCTGCAGGCTTTGTTATATTTTTAAAATTCATCTCACGGTATACTTTATGGTTGAAGAACTGAAATTAATACTTTTCAACCAATCTGCACAGCGAGTGAAGTTTTATTTTAGTTTTCTAAAAATTTCTGTAGGATTTCTACCGCACATTTCGGAAGGTTGGTTCCCGGGCCGAAAATGAAATCGGCACCATTGGCATACAGGAATTCATAATCCTGTTGCGGAATAACGCCTCCTACTACGATGGTTACGTCATCAGCACCCAGTTTTTTAAGTTCTTCTACAACCTGAGGAACAAGGGTCTTATGGCCTGCTGCGAGAGAGGAAACTCCAAGAATGTGGATGTCGTTTTCCACAGCCTGTTTCGCTACTTCTTCAGGGGTCTGGAACAATGGCGCCACATCGACGTCAAATCCCATATCTGCAAATGCGGTAGCTACCACTTTGGCACCTCTGTCGTGTCCGTCCTGACCCATTTTAGCGACCATAATTCTTGGACGGCGTCCTTCTGCTTCTTCAAATTTCTGAGTCAGATGAAGGGCTTTTTCAAAATATTCGTTTTTCCCGGCGTTCATAGCATATACTCCAGAGATTGTTCTGATATTGGCTTTATATCTTCCGAAAGTTTCTTCCATAGCATCACTCATTTCACCAAGAGTCACTCTTCTTCTTGCTGCTTCGATGCATAAAGCTAAAAGGTTTCCGTTTCCTGTTTTAGCACTTTCACGGATTTCGTCCAGGATTTCCGTAACGGCTTCAGGATTTCTTTCTGCTTTTATTTTTTCAAGTCTTTCGATCTGTTTTCTTCGAACTTCCGTATTATCGATATCCAGGATCTCAATTCCGTCCTGCTTTAAGGTTGTTCTGAATGAATTTACCCCAATGATGAATTCTTCACCGCTGTCTATTTTAGCCTGTTTTTTAGCTGCAGCTTCTTCAATCCTCATTTTAGGAATTCCGGCTTCAATGGCTTTGGTCATTCCCCCTTCCTGCTCTACCTCATCGATGTATTTCATCGCCTCCTCAATCATCTGCTGGGTAAGGCTTTCCACAAGGTTACTTCCCCCCATAGGATCTACTACATCACAGATCCCGCTTTCCTGCTGAAGGATAATCTGGGTATTTCTTGCAATTTTCGCTGAATAGTCGGTAGGAAGTGCAATAGCTTCATCCAGTGCATTCGTATGTAGCGACTGGGTTCCGCCTAAAGCAGAAGAAAGGGCCTCAATAGCCGTTCTGGTAATATTATTAAATGGTTCCTGCTCTGTAAGTGACCATCCTGAAGTTTGAGAGTGGGTTCTTAATGCTAAAGATTTTGCATTCTGTGGACTGAACTGTTTTAAAAGAGTGGCCCAAATGTATCTTGCAGCACGCATTTTTGCAATTTCCATGAAGTGATTCATCCCGATCGCCCAGAAAAATGAAAGTCTTGGAGCAAAATCATCGACATTCATTCCGGCTTTGATTCCTGTTCTTACATATTCAAGGCCGTCTGCCAGCGTGTAAGCCATTTCCAGTACCGGAGTGGCACCCGCTTCCTGCATGTGGTATCCTGAGATGGAAATAGAGTTGAATTTCGGAATATTCTGCGCAGTATATTCAAAGATATCTGCAATAATCTTCATGGAAGGAGCCGGCGGATAGATATAGGTATTTCTTACCATGAACTCTTTCAAAATATCATTCTGAATGGTTCCAGAGAGAAGTTCCTGTTTTACACCCTGCTCTTCAGCAGCTACAATATAGAAAGACAAAATAGGAAGTACCGCACCGTTCATGGTCATGGATACCGAGATCTGATCTAGCGGAATCTCGTTGAACAAGATCTTCATATCTTCCACAGAATCGATGGCTACGCCGGCTTTTCCGACATCTCCTACCACTCTTGAGTGATCGGAATCATATCCTCTGTGTGTGGCAAGGTCAAATGCAACCGATAGTCCTTTCTGCCCTGCTGCCAGATTTCTTCTGTAAAATGCATTGGATTCTTCAGCGGTGGAAAAACCTGCGTACTGTCTCACAGTCCATGGCTTCTGCACATACATTGTGGAATACGGGCCTCTGAGAAAAGGAGCAATTCCTGGAGAAGTCTGTGTTAAAGATTCATTTTTAACATCTTTTGGGGTGTAAGATGATTTTAACTCTAATCCGTCTTTTTCAAAATTATAGATCTCTCTTTCCAGAGGGTCTACGCTAAAATCCGGTTTTTTCACAGAAATTGTCTTTCGCATTCCAATAATTTTTGTCAGCGTAAAGTTAATTTTTTTGAACGAAACATGAAACTTATGTTAACATTCAGTTTTCCTGAATTTTAAGCATAAAAAAAGACCGGACAAAATGCCCGGTCTCCTTTATAGATATACTTACTTATTATTTTTTGATAAGTTTAGTATTGTATGTGTTTTTGTCATCTTTAAGAGTGATCACATACATTCCTTTGATCAGTGATGCAACATTAATTCTGTTGTTACCATCTGTCTGACCTTGCTGAACTAATCTTCCGTCTGCACTGAAGATGCTGTAGTCAGCTTTCCCTTTCAGGTTCTTCACTTCCACGAAAGTATCTGCAGGGTTTGGATAGATAGAAATTTCAGATGTTTTTGGTCCGTTTACATCATCTACTGCCAATCCGCCAGTGATTTTTACAGAGAAATCTTTAAATGAACCCTGAGAAATAACTCCTCCTCCTGTTACACCAACAGATGGGCTTCCACATGGCCCTGTAGCCGTATTAAAGAAAGTGTTTGCCACTCTCATTCTTAAAAGTTTATCTCCTGAATAGGCAGCAGCTGGAACAGTAAACACGATTGTTCCTTGATATTGTCCATTAGCAGGTGGAACTGTACTTTTAGAACCTATTTTCTCGGAAGCTTCAAAAACTCCATTTCTGTTATAATCTATCCATACTTCCATCTTATCATTATAACCAGCCTGGTTACCTACATTGAAATAAGACATAGTGTACTGTGTTCCTTTAGTTAAATTAATCACCTTGGTCGCATCTTCACTAAAATCCTGATAAGTGCTGAAAATAGTCTTATATGTTAATTGTGAATAGGCTAAATTAGATAGGTTTAATTGAGCCAAACCACTATTAAAGCCAAAGCTGGCAAAGCTATTTCCACCAGTAGTCATTAAACAATAATCTGTACCTGTTCTAAGACCTTTTGTTTTGAAAGTATAGTTTGTAGAGAATGCTCCCGGTACGCTGTTTACAACAGCTGCTACCTGAGCTTCATAATTAGACTCATCTTCAAGACCGCTTAATAAAACAGAGCTTGTAGGGCTTGTAGCATTCAACCAGTTCGTCTGTCCTACTTTTCTGTAGTTAATAGAGTATGTAGCACCTGGTACACTGTTCCAAGACAGTCTAGCCGTAGTTTTTAAAATTTCAGTTCCTAATGCAAAAACACCTGTTGGGGCTGCTGTAGTAGAAGTAGGGGCTGCGCCTACAGTCACTTGTGGAGATACTGCATAGAATATGTTTCCAATTGCAGAAATCTTAAGTTTAACAGCTCCGGATAAGCTAGCTGGCATTTGTGCAGTATAGCTTCCTGTATTTGGAGTAGAAGCTACCAATTCTGTCCACGTAGCTCCGTTGACAAGATCTGTAGTATACTCAATTTTTACATTGGCTGCATTATATGGTGCTGTATTGGTATTGGCAACATCCCATGTAATTGTATTAGAAGCATTGTTATACAAAGTTGTAGAAGCTGTAACACCTGAAAACTTAAACGGTCCGTCATTTCCAACAGTTACCGTTGTTTCAGCAGAGGCAAGCATAGGTCTTGTTGCGTTCTCATCCCTTACAGTTACTGCGTAATGTAAAGTTCTAGGAACATAAGAAACAGTTTCCCAACTTGGGTTTGTAGCGCTTCCAAAGACTGTTTTATTCGTTAAAACTCCGCTCATTACCAAAGGTAAACTTGGGAAATATCTTCTTCCGCTTGCTGTTCCGAAATAAGATCTTGTTAAAGCACCCTGCGCGCTATATCCCCATCCACTATCTCCAGAAATGGAATTGTAAGAGTCAACACTGTCATACTGCTCCCAAGTATACTTAATAGGATCAGCATCTGTAGCAGTCGCATCAAGGTAATATGCAGTCCCTTTAGGAATACTGTAAGCTGTAAGAGGTGAAATAACAGGAGCCGTATTTGTTGTAATTTCCATTGATGTTCCACATGCTGGCTTACTATCCAAGCTGTTTAATATCTGATTAACAGACGAATAATGGAAATAGGCATCCGTAACATCCTGCACATTATCTCCTGTGATTCCTGCATATCCCATTATGGTTGTACCACCTCCTGGTTCTACATTTACGCCAGATCCTTCTGAAACATGAGAAAATGTATGATTACCACCCAACTGGTGTCCCATTTCGTGCGCTGCGTAATCGATATCAAATGCATCTCCCATAGGATTTGCGCTTTGAGTGAATGCAGATCCTTTTGCCAGAGTGGTAGCCGTCGCCGGGTTTACACAGGTAGAACCTATAGAACCCGCATTACCATTTCCACCTGCAGCGTTAAAGACATGTCCCATATCATAATTGGCGTTACCAACGATACTGGTCAATGTTTGTTGTAGCTGTAAGTTTAATGATGGATCAGTATTTACTACAGGAGGCGTGTAAAAATCTGTTGCCGGGTCTGTGTAAATAATATTTGGAAGATCCTGAATGATCAGTTTAATTCCGAAATCCTTTTCAAAAATTCCATTAACACGGTTCATGGTAGCGTTCATTTGTGCTACTGTATTTGCCGTTCCTCCAGCTGGATCAAATTTTTTGGTATACTCACCAGTAACCGCTAAAGCCAATCTATAAGTTCTATATTTTGTACTTGCAGGTCTGTTGGTAATTCCTACATTAGAAAGATTCTTTTTCCCGTTAGCTTCTAACGCTTTAATATCTTTTAAATTCTTTTCTTCTGATGTACACTCAAAGCCATGCTCGCTTTCAGTTCGTTTAGTTTTATAAAAAACACCGTAAGTCCCTCTATCATTAGTTATGGGTTCAATAAACTGAAATATCCCATCCTTAATAATCATCGATTGGATCTCTCTTGGAGAAGTACTGAACCTCAAATATTTGGAAGGATCATCTACACCAACTCCTACATAAGATCCCAGCTGATATCGGTCTGCCATAGATTTCTCCATAACAGGATCGCTGTATACCGCAAACTTTTCAATTTTCCCTTCTGCTGTAGGAAGAGAAACAATAACAGCCTGTGCTCCTTTTCCTGTTTCTACTGCATCTTTCAAAAGCTCTCTTAGGGATGAAACATCCACTTTGTAAGAGTACTTAACTTCAACTTCTTTTCTGATTTCAGAAGTTTTTTGCGAGGCAGGTACCCACCTCTGTGCATTAAGACTGGCCAAACTGCCTGCCAATGCACAAACTAGTAAAATTCTTTTTTTCATAACTGAACTACATGAATAGAATTAATAAATTTTAAATATCCAGAACAAAAATAACAATTTATAACATAGTACAATTAAAAAAAATGGCTAATTTTAATAAAATTAGCCATTTTGGTTCTTTTTTTGTTATTTATAACTATTTATTAATTCCCATTTCATATAAAGCAAAAGAAATAAGGTCCGCATTTTCACTAATGACCTGTTCTGTTGCTCTTCCCGCACCATGACCTGCGTTTTTCTCAATTCTTAATAATATTGGATTTTTACATCCCTGCTTTTCCTGAAGTTCAGCTCCGAATTTGAATGAATGCGCCGGAACTACCCTGTCATCATGGTCACTTGTAATGATCATTGTAGAAGGATAACATGTTCCTTTTTTCACATTATGAACCGGAGAATAGGATTTAAGATATTCAAACATTTCTTTGCTGTCTTCTGGCGTTCCATAGTCATATGACCATCCAGCTCCGGCTGTGAATTTGTTGTATCTCAGCATATCCAGCACGCCAACACCCGGGAAAGCGACTTTAGCCAGATCAGGACGCATCGTCATGGTAGCTCCTACCAGAAGTCCTCCGTTTGATCTTCCGGACAGCGCCATGTATTCTTTTGAAGTATAGCCTTTCTTCTGTAAATATTCTCCTGCAGCAATGAAATCTTCGAAAACATTTTTCTTCTGGGTCTTTGTTCCTGCATCATGCCATTTTTTACCATATTCACCACCACCTCTGATGTTCGGTACAGCATAGATTCCTCCGTTTTCCATCCAGATGGCGTTTACTACAGAGAATGAAGGCTGAAGACTGATATTGAAACCGCCGTAAGAATACAGAATCGTTGGATTTTTACCGTTAAGCTTGGTGCCTTTTTTATAATTGATCATCATCGGAACTTTCGTACCGTCTTTTGAAGTATAGAATACCTGCTCAGAAACGTAATCATCAGGATTGAATTTCACTTTCGGCTTCTGATAAACTTCCCATTTTCCAGAATCTGCATTAAATTTATAGGTAGTCCCCGGTGTGATATAGTTGCTGAAAGAGAAATAAAGCTCTTTTTCCTCCTTTTTACCCCCAAAACCACTTACATTTCCTTTTCCGGGAAGTGTAATTTCTCTTACCAGCTTTCCTGTTTTATCAAACTGCTTCACCTGATCGATCGCGTCCACCATATACGTTGCAAAAAAGTATCCACCTCCTGAAGAGATTCCCAAAACATTCTCTGTCTGCGGAATAACATCTTTCCAGGTTTCCGGGGAAGGATTGGCAATACTTGTTTTTACCAGACGCATATTCGGAGCATCTTTATCCGTAAATATAAACAGGTCATCTCCTTGTGTGTCCACAATATTTACATTAATATCAAACCCTTTGTTGATTTGTACAAAATCACCACCTTTCTTCAGGTCTTTGATGTACAGTTCATTTCCATTCGTTGCATTGGCAGCAGAAATGATAAGGTATCTCTGATCTTCAGAAACATCAGCCCCAAGATATCTTCTGGGTGTTTTATCACCTCCAAAAATCAGTTGATCAGCAGACTGCTTGGTTCCTAATTTATGGAAATACACTTTATGCTTATCGGTCATTCCTGAAAGTACGGTTCCTTCTTTTGGCTTATCATAGCTTGAATAGTAAAACCCTTCATCACCCTGCCATGAAATTCCACTGAATTTTACGTCTACCAGCGTTTCGTCGATTTGCTTTTTAGTGATTGCATCAATGATGATGATCTTATTCCAGTCACTTCCGCCTTCAGAAATGGAATAGGCAGCCAGGTTTCCTTTTTTGTTGAATGACAGATTGGAAAGTGAAGTGGTTCCTTTTTCTGAAAATTTATTCGGATCTAAAAAGATTTCCGTTGCTTTGGTCTTATTGTTTGTTCTGTATAGGACAGACTGTGCCTGAAGGCCGTCATTTTTATAATAATAGGTGTAATCTCCCTCTTTGAAAGGTGCTGAAATTTTTTCGTAATTCCAGATATCTTTCAGCTGATCCTTGATCTTATTTCTGAAAGGAATCTTAGCAAGATAATTCTGGCTGTAGGCTACTTCATCGTCTACCCATTTCTTTGTAGCTTCAGAATCGTTTTCAAGATCTCTGAAAGGGTCAGCAACAGCTGTACCGAAATAGGTATCTGTCTGACTTCCTTTTATGGCATTAGGATAATTCATTTTTTGAGCATAAAAAGTTGCTGAAAACAGGACTCCAGCAGTTAATAAAAGAGGTTTAAAATTCATAATCAAGGGTTTTCTCAAAAATACGTAAAGTATGTGAAATAAAAAAAGCCCTGATACCAGAGCTTTTAATCACAAAAAATATTTTCTACAGATCCTTATTTGGACCCGAAACTTTCAAAGTAAAAATCCGTCAATCCTGAAACTATTTCATCAGGACTGCCATTCCAATAGTAAGTTTTTCCACCTTCATTTAACTGATACAGACTAAACTTTTGTTCGGTAACGACTGTTTTATCTGCATTTTTAAAATCCTGCACGCTCTGAAGCAGGTATTTTTTAAGCTCTTCCGGCTTTACATTTTTAATATCACCAGACGGAATATCAGAAAATTTTGCAGGAACCCTGAAACTTACGGAATAACTGACCTCAGCAATTTTTTGATCTTCTACATGTTCATTCTGGACTATTTTTACGTCTTTAACGGTAAGTTTTCCTCTTTTGAAATTCTCCATCATTGCACTAAAGTATCCTTCTGCTTCTTTTCTGCATGCATCAGCAGTTTCTTTGGAAAAAACAGATAAAAAATGATCTGTGCTTTCTTTCATCATTTCCAGGGATACTGTATTAAAGTCAACCTGATAAGCCGTTTCACCTTCTACGGTCGGTCTTAAGTAATCATTCAGCTTGTTCAGAACAGCCGTATCATTATTAACGAAAGTACCGAAGTACATTTCAAAGACTTCCGAAGGTTTTTTCACCTCGGTTTGAGCCATCAGATTCTGACTTAAAACAGCCAGCATCAGCACTATGATGATCTTAAAATTTTTCATATTGATATTTTTTCTAATGATTTAAGCTTTTAAAGTAGGAATTATTCAGCTTCCAGACTAATTCCTGCGGGCCGCCGTTCCAGTAGTAAGTATTTCCTTCTTTTTTAACCTGATAAAGTTTAAAAATCTGATGTACCGTCGATTTCTTTTCTGATTTTGCAAAAGCTTTTGTTTTGTTTTTCAAATAGCTCTTCAAATCTTCTGCATTCATTTTCCTCGCTTCCTCAAGCTTGAGTGTAGAAACGTTTGCGGGAACAGGAAAACTTAGATCCACGCTAAGTTCTGTCACCCAACTGTTAGCTGCATATTCATTTTTGACTTCTTTTGTACTTTTTACAACGTATCCGGTGTTCTTTACATTGTTTAAAAGGGCACTGAAATATTCCCCCGCCTCGGCCTGGCATGCAGCCGCCGTTTCCTTTGGAAGGTTGGCAAGGAAGTTCCCAGTAAGAACCTGAATCTCATCATTAAAAGATTTGTTCAGGTCTATTGTATACGTATTTTCCGTCCCAAGGAATGGGGCAAGATAGTCATTAAGCTGTTGCAGGGCACGTTCGTCCTGTTTTACAAAAGTATTAAAATAGATCCCGAATACCTGCTCCGGTTTCAGAGCGTCAGTCTGTGCAGAAAGATTCTGAATACAGAACAGCAGCATCACCAATACAATTCTCATCGTTCCTTTCATAGTGTAGTTTTTAAAATATCTGAATTTAAAGCAAAAAAAAGCCCTTGAAATTCAAGAGCTGATTGATATATCTGTTTTTAATAATTCTCTTCTTCTCCTTTCATCTTCTCTGCATTTTCCGCCATGATTACGGCATCTATCATTTCAGAGATATCTCCGTTCATATAGGCATCCAGATTATACATGGATTTGTTGATTCTGTGATCCGTCACCCTTCCCTGAGGATAGTTATAGGTTTTGATCTTTGCAGAACGGTCACCGGTAGAAACCATAGATTTACGTTGGGCTGCAATATCACCCTGAACTTTCTGCAATTCGATGTCATATAGTTTGGTTCTCAACATTTCCATTGCCAATTCACGGTTAGCCAGCTGGGAACGTGCCTGCTGACAAACAACCACCATCCCTGAAGGTTTGTGCGTCAGCTGAACTTTCGTTTCAACCTTGTTTACGTTCTGACCTCCGGCTCCACCTGAACGGGATGTCTGCATTTCAATATCGGCAGGATTCAGTTCAAAATCCACCTCTTCAGCTTCCGGTAATACGGCAATGGTGATAGCGGACGTATGAACTCTACCCTGAGATTCTGTTTCAGGAACACGCTGTACACGGTGAACTCCGGACTCGAATTTCATAATTCCGTAAACGCCTTCTCCTTCCACCTTCATGATCAGTTCTTTATAACCTTTTGCTGCTTCATTAGAATCAGTCACTTCATGTCTCCAGCCTTTTGTTTTGAAATACATGCTGTACATTCTGTAAACATCTTCCACAAAAATAGCCGCTTCATCACCTCCTGTTCCGGCACGAAGTTCTACAATAATGTTTTTGTCGTCGGCAGGATCTTTAGGAATCAATAAAACCTTAAGCTCTTCTTCCAATCCCGGAAGTTTAGCCTGAGCTTCTACTTTTTCCTCCTTTGCCATATCTACTAAATCTCTGTCTGAGCCGTCAGCAATGATTTCTTCAGATTCTGCAATATTATCTAAAGCACTTTTATACTGATCGTACACTCTTACAATCTTTCCCAAATCACTGTACTCTTTGTTCAGAGAAGAATATTTTTTTTGATCTGAAATGATATCAGGCTGTATAATAAGGTCTGCAACCTCATTATATCTTTGTTTAATAGCTTCTAATTTTGGAATTAATGATTTAGACATTCTGCAATTTTTGAGAGTGCAAAGATAAGAATTATTAATTCAAATCTCAATGCCATTTTTATAAAGCATAAGTATTTGGTATATATTCTTTTGTCCTGAAACAAAAACAGCGAAAATTCCATACTTTCCTATAATCTAACCTGAGTTCGGGTTAACAAAATTAAGATGATAAAGACTGAAGTCGGAAAAAGGAGGCTGGAAATTGTTATTAGACATTAATCATAAAAGGTTGTCATAAAATTTGATTTCAAATAACTTTAAACGCTGTGGTCGCAAAAAATTTTTAATTCAATCTGAAAAAAATTGTTCGCAAAGGCATACCACTCAGCAAAAACAGCAAGCAGCCTTTGCTTAACAAAGTGCCCTTGCGAACGAAAAATAACATTATCAATAGAGCTTGCGGATCTTGCGTTAAATATATGAACAGGCTATTTACCCACCATGCCATTCTGAACTCAGATTTATCTAAATGGAAAAAGATATTTTAATAAAAATGCCAACTCCTATTTATTCAGATGGCTTTTTAAAAAACTTTTTATCCACAACATATAAGATCAGTCCGAATGCTACAATTCCCAGTCCTATGATACTCTCTTTAGGATTATGGATGAGGGTAAAGTAGAGAATATAGATGCTGAAAAGCAGAAAAACGGCAGGAAATATATAGAACACATTGGATTTAAATATTTTCCGCTGGTCTTTTTTAAGAAAGAAAACCGTGGAAATAGAGAGACTGGCAAATAGCTGCAGAATGAATGCGGTATAAACAAAGATCTCTTTAAAGCTTCCCGTCAGGATAATCACTGAAGCTATCAATGCATGGGCAAAAATGGCTCTTACCGGAATTCCTTTTTTATTATTGACGGCCAAAGATCTCCACAAATGATTTTCCTTTGCAAAAGCCTGCGTCAACCTTGATCCCACCCATAAATAACCACTGATCGTCGCAATCAGCTGCAGTGCAATAAAAATGTTGACGATTTTTCCGAAACTTGTTCCCAGCATATTCCCCGCTGCTTCACCCATCACATCTTCTTTTCCGGCCATCTGACTTACGGGGGCGTGTTTCAGCATGATAAAATTGACCAGCAGATAACTCACCGTTACGAAAACTGTACCCACAATCAAAGCTCTGGGAAGGTTCTTCTGCACTTCTTTTATTTCTCCCGCGATGTATGATGCGGAATTCCAACCGGTATAAGAATAAGTGACAAAAACCAGCGACGTTGCAAAAGCGGGAAGCATTATTTCATCCTGCCAGCTGTTTCCAAATTCCAGACTGTTCCCTGCCGAAGATCCCGGAAGTACAACGCCCAGGATAACCAGAACAATGATAAAAGCAATTTTGATAAAGGTGAAAAAATTATGAAACCTGCTGGAAGTCTTCAGGCTGAATGATAACGTCGCAGCCACCAGAAATATAAACACTATCGCAAAACCGTTTCCAAAGGAATAGTTAAACGCTGAGAGGTATTTTGACATCGCAAGGGCAGCCAGCGCTACCGGTGCAGAAAATCCTATAATCAGAGAGATCCAGCTTACGAGATACCCGAAAACCGGATGGTATGTTTCTTTGAGATAGATATAATCTCCTCCGTTTCCTTTGAAATAGGATCCAAGCTCCGCGTAGCAAAATGCCCCGAACAAAGCGAGAATCCCGCCAATGATCCACAACAGGAAAATGCTGTAGGTATTGGTAATATCAGACAGCTGAAAACCTAAAGTCGTAAATATCCCGGTCCCAATCATATTGGACACAACGATAGCAGCAGCGGTTTTCCAGCCGATCTGGTGTGTAGCAGTACTCATTGATCTGTTAAAAATTAAAATTAAGTCTTCCGAAGAAATAATTCCCCAGCGTTCCCATTTGAACCGGTGCATATTTAAACACGCCATAATAAGAATTCGCATAGATCTGAAGATCCGGGAAAACATCAAATACGTTATTGGCACCCACGGTCAGGTTGATGGTTTTCGTTATATCATATCCTACACTCACATCCGTAACCACCTTTGGAGAGAAGCTTTGTACTTTTCCGAACGGATAACCGTCTCTTATGACCTGGCCAAAATACGTATTTCTTACCATGAAATTGAATTTTCCTATAGCATAATTCAATCCCAGCGAAGCTTTTGTTTTGGGAGAAAGGGTTTCTATGATGTTGATCTGATCCGGTCCGAAAAACTGATCCTGTGTAGGTACAAGCTTTTCAGGAAAATGGAAATCTTTAATCTTCGTCTCCGTATAATTTCCCGCCAGGTTGATATTCAGATTTCCGCCACCGAGTTTCCAGTCGTAGGTAATTACGACATCAACTCCTTTTGTCTCGGTATCAATGGCATTGGCGAAAAACCTCCCGCTTTCTACGTTATACTGAGCCATTCTCGGATCTTCGATATTGCTCGTGATGACAATTCTGTCTTTTACTTTGATCCAATATCCGTCAACGGTTATAAACAATCTGTTGGCAGGTTTCAACGTAAATCCTGCACTGGCATTTACAGAAGTTTCCTGTTTTAATTGATCAAATCCGAGTGCTTTTGCCGCATCACTGTCATTCCTGAAAATTCCTTTGGTCACAATTCCCAATCCTGAGGTAGAAATATCTGCATAGGAATTATTAAAATACTGCTGCTGAAGTGACGGAGCCCTGAAACCTGTTCCCACAGCTGCCCGTACTGCATAATTTTTTACAAACTCATACCTGACAGCTAGTTTTCCATTCAACGTATTTCCAAAATCTGAGTAATTTTCAAATCTTCCCGCCAGATCTATATTCAATTTTTTAGCGATATCATAAGAAATATCGGCATAAACCGCCGCCGAATGTCTGGATTTTTTCAAAGCATTATCTGGTGAAAAACCGATAAACGACTGTGATCCTCCATTTCCTTCCACTGTGGAGCCCGGAACTGCTGGGTTTCCATTGATGTCATAACGGGTGTAAGAGGCCTCATCTCCCGGCTTTATCTCGTACTGTTCAAAACGGAATTCTCCACCAAATGCGACATTAAACTGATTCAGTTTTTTTGACACATCAAGATTAACGGTATTCTGAAGGAAGCTGTGCGCTCCGGCATAAAATCTGGTGGGAGATTTTGCACCTAATGAAGCGTTGTTCGTATTATTAACGTTGTAATTGAATGTATTGCTTCCGAATGTGTTGCTTAAATCGATAAACCAGCTATTCACATTGTATTTCGCCCCAACAGCATATGAAAAATCATAAACCTGCGAGCCCAGAGAAGCCTGGAATCCGTTTGGGTAAATAGAAGGCACCACATTGGATGTTTCACCTGGAAGTCTTCTGAAGCCAAAACCTTTCCCTTCTTTTAAACTGAAACCTCCAAAAGAATAGAGTTTCAGACTTTCACTTAACGGATATTCGGAGTTAAAAAACAATTGTGCCTGCCGGATCTGTGCATCTCCGATCTGGAAATTAAAATCATCACGGGTTAGTCCTCTTTCCCTTAATTTCTGATCATCAAGTGCCCTTGCTCCTTCCGGATCATCTGCGAATTCATAGGCAAAATTTTCCCCAAAGATGTCAAGATCATGATTTTGGGTCCTGGTCGTTTTACCTCTGTGGCTTAACTGCAATGAAAGATTGACATAGCTGTCTTTTTTACCCAGAGAAGACCCGTAATTGATTCCTGCCTGATAGGTCTCCCCATCATTTCTCCCACTGATTCCGTAGGATGCGGAAGCTGATGCCCCGATGTCTTTTTTAAGAATAATATTCACTACTCCTGCGATAGCATCAGAACCGTACTGAGCGGATGCTCCATCTCTTAAAACTTCAATCCTGTCGATAGCAATCACGGGAATCGTGCTTAAATCCGTTCCTACAGATCCGTTTCCTACGGTATTCTGATAATTGACCAATGAAGTACTGTGTCTTCTTTTGCCGTTGATCAGGACTAAAACCTGATCAGGTCCCATTCCTCTTAAAGTTACCGGATCGATATGTTCTGTCCCGTCTGAAGCGGACTGTCTCACGGAATTAAATGATGGGATCACATAGTTCAGAAGATCCTGAACCGTAGTTTGCGGAGCGGATCTCTGCAGCTTTTCTATATTGATAATGTCTACAGGAACCGGGGTTTCCAGTTTTGTTCTTTTGGTATTCCGGTTTCCTACGATCACCACATCTTCGATCTGAGTTCCTTTTTCCTGCTCCTGTGCATTCACTAAAACAGCTCCCAGGAGTATCACAGACAGACTTAATTTTTTCATCTTTCGTTCTTGTAAATTAATAATAAAATGCTTCCGCAGATTTGATCTGCAGTTAATAAAAAAGACTTCAAGAAATGGAATTGCTGTCAGAATAGTGACTTTTGCTCATCTTCCCCGCAACGGGCTGGAATTAGCACCTTTACACTTTTTAGAGACGTGCAGGTTGCTAAGGTTTCATAGGGCCAAATCCCTCCACCTTTCTTGATAAATCTACTGCAAAAGTAGACTAATATTTTTAATTGACCAAAAGAGGAATCGCTGAAATAATGATCCGAAAAATAATTTAAATTAACCGCCGATTTCTCAGATGCACACAGAGGTTTGTGTCTAATCGGATTGTTTATTCAGCATAATCAACAGGTGAATATTAAGTTTATTTCAATCATGTGGACATCTGGAAAGTTCGTGGTCAAAAAAAATAAAAAGGGATAACTTTCATTACCCCTTTTATCTGTATTATTGAATGACCATCTTCTGAATGGCTGTGCCTGTTTCAGAGCGGAGATGAACGAGATAGGTTCCCGGTGGGTAATCTGCTTTGAGTTCATAAGTTCCGTTTTCATTGTTTAATTTAAATGAATCCATTCTTTTACCACTCAAGTCAAAAATGACGATCTCTCCGTTCTTAGCTTTATGATAAATTAATTTTGCAGAGCCGTTTTTCACAGGATTATCTGCGATCTGAAGAGATAGTTTGTTGGCAGCATTCACATCCATTGTTGATAACGCTCCTGCGTAATTTCCAAAAATTCTGAATTCTCCAGGCTGCAGCATAATCGGAGTTGTTGTAGAGGCAAAATTTGAGATTGAATTGTCCATCAGATTCTGCCATTGACCCGCATATGGGAAATAGGGAACCACGTTCTGCGCCGAAGTGGAATAATTGGCCAGAACCACAATATTCTTCACTCCGTTTATGGCATTATCGTACACATAAATCCTTGTGATCAGACCTTGCGGATCATTGGTCAGGTTATTTGATTCTATTGTATAGGTTTTTGATTTGAAAACCGGGTAATTCTTTCTGATATTGATTATTTTAGCCCAGGTGTCATAAACCGCTTTTCTGTTTGCATTGGTATCATAGCCTAATGTGAAAGCAACCGGCTTCTCATCTGTACGACATCCGCTGTTGATGCTCCCGTCTGCACAACGGTTAATACTGAACTCATACCCAAGCTCTCCAAACTGCCAGATCATTTTCGGGCCGGGAATCGTAAAGAAAGTAGCACCGAATGTCTTCATCCTTTCAAGAGCTGTGTTCAGACTGGTTACATTATAGGCTCCGTTTACAGCTCCATAGGCAAGGTTCTTGAACATTAACCTTTCTTCGTCATGACTTTCTCCGTATCCTACCGCATTTTTATTGGTGAAACCGTGAAGCGCATGGTTCATTCTGTCGTAATTGCTGTTCTCCGCGTATCCCATTGTGTTTTGATTGTACGGATCTGTCTGCTTATTCCACAGCATGACGCCTTTTCCTTCAGCAACCCGGTAATTCGCCCACTGCTGCTCTTCCGCATCTGTTCCCAAATGTTCGAAGATCATATAAGAGTTAGGATCTATTTCCCATTGTCTGTCGGCATAATGTTTCATAATATCTACTCTGTCCTGCTGGTAAGCATTGGTACAGGTTTCATCATTTTCAGAACAATTTTGGGTAAAACCCTTCGTTAAATCCCACCGGAAACCATCGATATGATACTCGGTCAGCCATTGCTGAAGACTTCTTTCAACGTAATATTGAGTTGAAGGACTTGTATGATTAAAATCGTTGAATACATTATAAGAATGTTTAGGAACCTGGTTAAAATAAGGATTGTTGGCCACAATTTCGCCGTAACCGTCTCCGTCTGGATCTATATTCCAAAGTCTGGCTAGTGGAGAACGTCCTGTTGCATGATTAAAGGCAACATCCAAAATAACAGCAATCCCATTCTGGTGGCACAGATCTACAAATTCTTTGAATTTTTCAGGCGTTCCGTACGCTTTATCCAGTGCGTAATGAAAAGATGTATTATAACCCCAGGATAAGTTTCCTTCAAATTCCATAATGGGGAGCAGTTCAATGGCATTGATATTTAAGTTTTTTAAATAGGAAATCTTATTGATCAGTGACTGCCAGTTTTTTTCCTGTGTAAAATCTCTCAGCAATAATTCATATACCACGAGATCTTCCTTAGCCGGTCTCTGAAAATTGGTCACCTGCCAGTTGTAAGGAATCTGTCCCGTTTTAAAGGTTGAAACCTCAAAGTCCTGTCCCACAGGAAACGGAGGTAAATTCGGATAGGTAGAACTGGAAATCCACTGATCATCATAGGAAGATAGAATCTGTGGTGAATAAGGATCCGCCACTTTTTTAAGATCATTGGTTCTGTATTGGAATGTGTATAGCTGTTGTGGGGTTAGTCCGTTTAATTCAATCCAGTAAAGATCAGGATTGGCAATGTCTCTTTTCATTAAATAAGCATCATCTACCGCCCAGTTATTAAAACTCCCGATAATGTGTACAAAGTTTTTATGAGGCGCATACAGGGCAAGTCCTACTTTTGTCTGATCTGAAGCGTGGTAGTTGATTCCCTGTCTGATCCAGCTGGGAATGGCTTCCGAAATGACCGTTCTGGGAACCTGCAGCAGGAAAGAAGCATTCTTTGAGTTTGAATTCGCATCGGTCGCAATGAGTTCCATGCTGGCATCCTGAGTTACGGCATAGCTGTAAGTATAGGATTGTGAAGGAGTGGATGCCGTATTCACAACCGTTCCGTTTGCCTTCAGCTGAAATGTCGTATTTACATTTGTTGTTGCTGTAATATTAACAGAGGTTCCTGCCGGAATTGTAGTCAGGCTATTCGCTACAGGATTAGTCAGGGTTAAATTTAAAACACCTACATTGACAAAAATGTCCGGTGAGGTCTGGTGGGAACCTGTTTTATCTTTTAGCAGAAACCCAAACCTTCCGATTCCCGTTCTTCCGAAAAAAGCAGTCGGAGTCATGGTTAAAGAATAAGTATCTGTTGCTGGATTATAACTGAGTTTATTCAAATCACTGGAACTGTTCCAGCTTCCGTTGGTAGGACAATCCTGACTGTTCTGATAATTAGTGTCAAATGACCACGACCACATGTAGATGGCATTATTTGAAACATTCCAGGCTGATTCATCAATCTGATCTCCCGGAACCGTCAGGGTAATAACATCCGTTTCATTGAATGGATTAGGCGTAATCGTATAATTGATCTGCCCGAAAACCAATGCTGCAACAAACAGATAAACAAGGGAATAAAACTTCTTCATTTCTTTATTTTAATCGAATATAGTATTAATTTTCTTTTTATCACTTCATTTCACAGTGAAAAAATAAGCCATCAAAAAAGACCCATGAAAAATTTCATGAGCCTTCACGATAAAAGTAATTGTAATGAACTTTTTTTAAAATAAATCAATTTATGCCTTTACAACAAAGGGCTTTCCTAAAAAAGCCCCTGCTGATCAATCAAACGTATCGGGACTTAGTTTTTAATAATTTTCTTAGAAAAAACCTGTCCATTCTTTAACTTTAATTCTACCATATAAATTCCATTCGGAAGTCCGTTCATATTAATCTGGTTATTGGTATACTGGATATTCTTCAGTTTCTGCCCTACCATATTGATTACATTGACGCTTTCGATCAATGCATCTGCTTTGATATTAAGAACACCGTTCGTAGGGTTTGGATAAAATCCTACTGCTGGTGTATTTTTGATGATATCTGATGTTCCTAAAGCAGAACCTGTCTTGATGCATCTTACCGCAGATCCCTGCCCTCTCATCGCTCCAGAAGAAGGATTGGCAATAGTAGCCCCTATGTATAGGTATTTCCCTCCTGAGTTGGATGTGTCAGAGCTCCAGAAATATCCTCTCTGTCCCGCAAAGGTAAGCGCTCCGTTGGAAGAACTTCTGTATCCTGATGCAGGCAGCTTCAAGTGACTGTTAAATGCGGTTCCCGGGTTAGCAATATTTTCTGAATTTACAATAGCGGTCCATTCAGCCTGAGAAGGCATTTTCCAGCCTGGTCCTACAGCCATACAAGGATCTGCTCCTACATTGACGGATACATTCGCAGCATTGGAAGCAGTCCATTTATCGGTAGCCGCAAAAGTCCCCCACCATGAAGGTGATCCGATGATAAAGGCGTTTGACCCGACCAATCCGTCCGGTGAATTCGGTGTTGTAGGTGCTGCCGTAGCCGAATTTCTCAGCTGGTGGCCATCATCCCATCTTCCCCATTGGAAAAGATCACCGTACGATGTTTCATCACCCAGTGAAGAGGATACCTGAGAACTTCCAAGATTCTGCTGCAGCCAGATATTTCCATCGCTCCCTCTTACGGTTGAATACGTTACTGTCTGTCCCTGATAAGTAAACGTCACACAGCCTGTATCTCCCGCATTGCTTCCCGGATCAGTATTGGTACATCCCGGAGGTGTTCCGTTCAGTGGAATTCTTTTCACTTTGGTAACGTCTTCAGAATAAGCAAGTACCAAATAATTATTAGCCTTATCAATCGCAAGGTCATTATATTTAGCTTCTCCTGCAGAAATAAAATCTCCACCATAGGTTACCCAATTCTGTGTAGCAGCATCGAATTTATAAACCGTATTTCTTAGCAAATCATTGTCCTCAAAACGGCTGGCTACTACAAAAGGTTGTCCGGATGCAGTCACTGCAATAGCTACATGCTGTACCCTTCCATCAGAAAAATCAGCCTGACCAAGCTGTATCCATGCATTTCCATTAAATTTCTTCACGTTAAGTTTCTGTCCGTTCGCGGAGCTGGCAACATAAGCTGCATACAGATTGTTATTACCATCTATAGCAATATCAGAGGTGTATTGCTCTGAAGAAGAAGCCGCATCTACGATAGTTCCTCCCACCAGTGTCCATGTATCTGTAGCTACTGCTGATGTACTGTTCTCATATACTCTTACACCCGATGCAATGTTGCATGTATAAATTTTCTGATTGGACCCGATCACCATTTCTGCAAATGATGCTCCATTTGAAAAGCCTGTATTTCCTACCTGCTCCCAGTTTCCGTTGGCATAACGCTGGACAGTTCCTGAGTTTTGTCCCCCGAATGTAAAGAGTACATTGGAAGGAGAAACCGCAGAAGCATGATAGTTGGCAGCAGATTCTGTAGCTTTTGGAAGCTGTGTCCATGAAGTTCCGTTAAACTGACGGACTTCAATTCCGGATCCCGGATATCCTACCTGATTGGTGTAAAAAATATTTCCCAAACCGTCAAGAGATAATGAATTGAAGGTTGCACTCCCATCTGTAATTCCCGCAACACCACCTACATAAGACCATGCAGTCCCGTTGAATTTCTGCACAGAGCCTTTAGCTACTGAAGTATCATAATAAGAAAGATAATAGTTTCCAGCCTGATCTACTGCCAGATTATTATAACTGCTCCCTCCTGCTGAAACTCCCTGCGCACCTCCTACATCCTCCCATTGCTGGGCATATAGATAACTTCCTACGATGGTTAGCAATGCTAAACCTGCTCCTATTTTACGGATCGCAAAATGTAAATTTTGAAACATATCTAATATTATTTTTAATTATTCTAAATTTAATTTAATTTTGCGCAAAATTACCTTTCATTCTTAACCCTGAGTTATCATTTCCAAACTTTTTGTTATCCGATGTAAGGCTTTTGATTCAAATTGTACCCTATCCGTAAAATCATTTCCTATGAAGAATCTCTCCAGGAGTGGACTGTTATTCAGTTCCGACAACATCAAGATCGTCATGCAGGAAGACCCACAGCCTGAAAAGTTTTCAAGATTGCATATGATTGAAAGCAGGGCAAGTTTCAGCCTGCTATTTTTGCTGAGTTCTAATATTAAACTGGAAGCCAATGACTGTGAGACTAAATTTCTGTTCAGGAAAAATCAATATATTCTACATTACTCTTCCCAGGAAAGTACCGCAGAGCTTTGGACAGAGAGCCAGGAAGCTTTAAAGTATTTACAGATTCAGATTAATTACCAGTATATTTTTAACCTCATCGATCCGGAATCGAGCAAGGAAAATGCAGATATCCTGGAAAACATGATCCGGAACAATTATATTTTCCTTCATCAAAGAACGCCACCTTATATGACCGTAGAAATGCATATGATTCTGAACGAACTGATCAGCTATTCAAAAAAAGGAATGGTGCAGCGGTTATTTGTGGAAGCCAAGATCATTAAACTTCTGATTCTGATTTTTGAACAGTTTAATGAAAAAAACACCGTACAGGCGGAACCGGGGACTTCTTTTGTGATCAAAAAATTCATTGATGAAAATTATCACAAAAACATCCGTGCGGAAGATATCGGAAAGCTTACCGGAATCAACCAGAATAAGATCAGGAAAGAATTTAAGGCGCAATACCAGATGACGGTTTCCGATTATATTTCAGAACTGAGAATGCTGAAAGCAAAGAAAATGATCATCGACAAAGGCATTATGATCAAAGAAATTGCCATTGAATGCGGGTATGAATATGTACAAAACTTCACCCGGGCATTTAAAAAGAAATTCGGGGTTTCTCCTGAAAAACTGAGAAACGGGTAATAAAAAAACCGCCTAAAAAATTAAGCGGTTTATATATGTTGTTTTGCTTTGATATTACTTTTTCAGAATTAAGGTGAAAAAGCAATGACAGTCAATTAATGATGATGTCCGTGATCGTGTAGGAACGGTCCGTTTCCTTTAGGGTTGCTGAAGACTACTTCTACGCCCTCCTGCTCATTAAGTTCTTTTCTTCTGATATCTTCCGGATCAAAAGGTTTTACTTTTCCGAAATATTCTTTCAGACCTTCAGTTAACCACATTGGGATTACCAAACCGAAGAACATGAAGATACACCAGAATCCTACTAAGAACATAATTATAAAGAATACAGTCCATAGGAACTGGTAGAACGGCCAAAATGCTGATAAAATCGTTATCATTCTCTTAAAGATTTTAGGCAAAAATAGGACTTTTTTGCGTTGTACACAAAACATACAAGCCCTATTTTCTAATTTATTTTGATTTTAAACTAATTAGTGGGCAAGATCTGCGAAGAAGTCATTGCCTTTATCGTCCGTAATGATGAACGCCGGGAAGTCTTTTACTTCGATCTTTCTTACGGCTTCCATCCCCAATTCAGGGAAGTCTACGATATCTACAGATACGATATTGTCTTTGGCAAGAATCGCTGCCGGTCCACCGATAGACCCCAGATAAAAGCCTCCGTATTTACCGCAAGCTGTTGTCACATCTTTACTTCTGTTTCCTTTCGCCAGCATAATCATACTTCCTCCATGGCTCTGGAATTCGTCTACATAGACATCCATTCTTCCCGCCGTTGTAGGTCCGAAACTTCCTGAAGCCATTCCTTCCGGAGTTTTTGCAGGTCCTGCGTAATAAATCGGGTGGTTTTTGAAGTATTCAGGCATCGGTTGTCCGCTATCGATGATTTCTTTGATTTTTGCATGGGCAATATCTCTGGCAACGATCAGCGTTCCGTTTAGTTTTAATCTTGTTTTGATAGGATATTTGGACAGCTCAGCCAATATCTCAGGCATTGGCTTGTTTAGATTGATTTCAACGGCTTCCTCCAGGTGTGGCGGCGTATCCGGTAAGAATCTCTTCGGATTTTCTTCCAGCTGCTCAAGGAAAATACCATCTTTTGTGATTTTTCCTTTGATATTTCTGTCTGCAGAACATGAAACTCCCATTCCTACAGGACAAGAAGCAGCATGACGCGGAAGTCTGATCACTCTTACGTCGTGGGTAAGGTATTTCCCTCCAAACTGTGCTCCGATAGCACTTTCCTGACAGATTTTCTGAACTTTAGCTTCCCATTCAAGGTCTCTGAAAGCCTGTCCGCCTTCATTTCCTTCTGTCGGAAGGTTGTCATAATATTTTGCAGAGGCTTTTTTCACGGCAGCCAGATTCGCTTCAGCAGAAGTTCCTCCGATTACAAGAGCCAGGTGATAAGGCGGGCATGCAGCGGTTCCAAGGTCTGAGATTCTTTCTTTTACAAATGCTTCAAGAGACTTTTCATTCAATAATGATTTTGTCTTTTGGTATAAGAATGTTTTATTGGCAGATCCTCCTCCTTTCGTTAAAAACAAAAACTCATAGTAATCTCCTTTTTTGGCATAAATATCAATCTGTGCCGGAAGGTTGGAACCTGAATTTTTTTCTTCAAACATCGTCAAAGGCACTACCTGAGAATATCTTAGGTTTCTTTTCTGATAAGTATTGTAAATTCCTTTGCTCAGATATTCTCCGTCATCCACTCCGGTATACACACTTTCTCCTTTTTTACCCATGACAATGGCAGTTCCTGTATCCTGACATGAAGGAAGAGCTCCTTCCACCGCCACAGCAGCATTCTGCAAAAGATTGTAAGCAACGAATCTGTCATTATCTGTAGCTTCAGGATCATCGATGATTCTTCTTAGACTTTCAAGATGAGAAGAACGAAGCATGAAAGAAACATCAGCCATAGCTTCTTCAGCCAAAAGCTCCAGTCCTTTCGGATCAATGGTTAAGATTTCTCTTTCTCCTAATTTTTCAACCGTTACATAGTCTGATGTCAATTTTTTATACACCGTATCATCTTTCTGGATCGGATACGGATCCTGATATCTAAAATCCATTCAATTTTTGTTTGTGCAAAAATACGTCATCCTTAAAAAAACATGAGTAAAATCACTCATCCATATTGATATTTATAATGGTTATAAATTGCGGGATTCTGCGTTTATGATTAACTTTATAAAAATTTCAATCACAATGAATTACAGAATCGAAAAGGATACTATGGGAGAGGTCCAGGTGCCTGCTGACAAGTTTTGGGGAGCACAGACTGAGCGTTCAAGAAACAATTTTAAGATCGGACCTGAGGGTTCTATGCCTCACGAAATCATTGAAGCTTTTGCGTTTTTAAAGAAGGCTGCTGCTTATACCAATACGGATCTTGGTGTTCTTCCTGCCGAAAAAAGAGATATGATCGCTAAAGTATGTGACGAAATCCTGGAAGGAAAACTTAACGACCAGTTTCCTCTGGTGATCTGGCAAACGGGCTCAGGGACGCAATCCAATATGAACATCAATGAAGTGGTTTCCAACAGAGCTCACGTCAATAATGGCGGAACTTTAGGCGATCAATCTGAAATTCACCCGAATGATGACGTGAACAAATCCCAGTCTTCCAATGACACTTACCCAACGGCGATGCATATTGCTGCGTATAAAAAAGTGGTTGAAGTAACAATTCCCGCTGTCGAAAAACTAAAAAATACAATTGCTGCAAAGGCAGAAGCATTTAAAGATATTGTAAAAATCGGGAGAACTCACCTTATGGATGCCACTCCCCTTACGCTTGGACAGGAATTTTCAGGTTATAAAGCTCAGCTTGAATATGGACTGAAAGCGTTGAAAAACACCCTGCCACACCTTTCTGAACTTGCTTTGGGCGGAACTGCTGTAGGTACAGGACTAAACACACCCAATGGTTATGATGTAAAAGTAGCTGAATATATCGCAAAGTTTACGAACCATCCATTTGTTACGGCAGAGAATAAATTTGAAGCTCTGGCCGCTCACGATGCCATTGTGGAATCTCACGGTGCTTTAAAACAGCTGGCTGTTTCTTTATTTAAAATAGCTCAGGATATCAGATTGCTGGCTTCAGGGCCACGTTCGGGAATCGGGGAAATTCATATTCCTGAGAACGAACCGGGATCTTCTATTATGCCAGGGAAAGTAAATCCTACACAGAATGAAGCAATGACTATGGTTTGTGCTCAGGTTCTCGGTAATGATACGACGATCTCTTTTGCAGGAACTCAGGGGAATTACGAGCTTAATGTGTTCAAACCTGTTATGGCGTACAACTTCCTTCAGTCTGCTCAGTTAATTGCGGATGCATGTATTTCATTCAATGATCACTGTGCAGAAGGTATTGAACCGAATCATGAGAGAATTAAAGAATTGGTAGACAAATCATTGATGCTTGTTACCGCTTTAAACACCCACATCGGCTATGAAAATGCTGCAAAAATTGCAAAAACAGCCCACAAGAACGGTACGACTCTAAAAGAAGAAGCCGTGAATCTTGGCTTTTTAACGGCTGAGCAGTTTGACGAATGGGTGAAGCCGGAAGATATGGTGGGAAGCCTTAAATAGAATTTTAGCACCTATAGATTAAATGATAGAAACCTCAGAAATTCTGGGGTTTTTATCTTAAGTAAAACATTGTATTACAATTTTTTATCAAAATACATTTTGCAATTCTATTTTTTCATATATTAGTGATATAACTATCATTTTAAACTATCCTTATGAAGAATCTAAAAAAATTAAACCGAGACCATTTAAGAGAAGTAATGGGAGGACACACATGCCCGAATAATCTTGTTCATGTAGAATTCAACGGCTATCATGCGTGCTGCCTGAATATGCCTCCTGAAGGAAATCCGTGCAAAGGAAAGTTCTGCTTTATTCCCGAGGGAATGTGTTCCAGTGAACCCATGTAAGATGAAATACTAACTCAACTATTCTCCCATGAAAAATCTGAAAAAATTCAACAGAGCCAGCCTGAAAGAAGTATTTGGAGGAGCGGTTATTCCGCGATGTCCTGCCAACTGGTATTTAATTCAATATAACGGATATTATGCGTGCTGTCCTGTTCCCACAGACAATCCCTGCTCACAGTCAGGATGCATGATACATGTCGATATGTGTGCTACTCCGATCGAGGAAGATCCTATTTAAAATAATTGATGGAAAGGCCGGAAACAAGTTCCGGCCTTTTTATTTATCCTGAAAATTCATCCAACATATTTCGGGTAGGAACAAAGAAAAGTGTTCCCGTAACGGCTGTACTAAAATCTAAAATTCTATCATAATTGCCAGGCGGATCTCCAATGAACATATTCGTCAGCATTTTCTTCGTTGTACTGAATGTACTCGAATACGCAATAAAATAGGTGCCAAATTCATTGGAAGAAGGACTTCCGAAAGGCATATTATCTCGTACAATCTTAAGCTCTTCACCATTATCCCCTTCAATATTGGCCAAAGCGATATGGGAATTGGATGGTTTTACAGAATCCGACATTTCTATATCATTTTCCTTCGACCTTCCGATCACTTTTTCCTGTTCTTCTGTTGAAAGCCCTTTCCAGGCATCCAAATTGTGGAGGTATTTCTGAACGAATAAATAACTGCCGCCTTTATACTGAAGATCTTCATCACCGATTTTTGCAAAATAATCCCGGTCTTCTCCATGCGGATTTTCAGTCCCGTCTACAAAACCCAGGATGGAACGGGCATCCCAATATTTGAATCCGTGGATTTCGAGAATACTTTCGGCAACGGAGCTCAAAAGTTTTGAGATCTCAATTGCCATATCGAAAATAAGGCTTTTATTATCTGCTCTCAGGTGAAAATGAAGGTCTCCCGGTGTGGAAACCGCTGTATGTTTTATTCCTTTAATTTCTTCAAAATCGGTCAGCTCTTTTGGTAATGGCGTCGGTAGCTCTAATTTTTTCCAGCCTTCAGCACCGATTCCCATGACACAGCTTGCCCGGCTGTCCGGAAATCTGTCGAAAACCGAATTGTTAAGATTGAGAACCAAAGCGCAAAGCTGCCGGAAAACGTCTTTCAGCTGTGGGCTGTCATTCAGTTTCCATACCATGAAAATAGTGTTGCTGTTGGGATAGTCTGTGACGTTTTGTGATTCTGTGCTCATATTTTTATATCAATTAAACTTCTGCCGGCGCAGAAACCTGATCTGCAAAATATTGTTCCAGATCTTTCAATGTTTCAGGATTGGTCTTGATGTCTTTCACAAGTTGTCCCTTGTTTACGACAACAATTCTATTGCAGACTTCTGTTGTATGGGAAAGGTCATGGCTTGAGATCAGAAAAGTCACACCGTCCTGTTTTGAAAGTTCTTTAATTAAGTTTTTAAGTTTAATCTGGGTAGAAGGATCCAGATTCGCGAAAGGTTCATCCAGAATAATGATTTCGGGATTTCCAATCACTGCACCTACAATTCCGACCTTCTTCTGGTTCCCTTTTGACAGATCACGGACGTATTTTCCTGAATTAAGGATCTCACCGTTGAAAAAATCATGGAAGGGTTTTAGAAACTCATAGATGGAAGCTTTGTTCTGCCCTCTCAGTTCTCCGATGAAATAGAAATACTCCTCGGGGGTCAGATAACCGATCAGGAAGGTATCATCCACAAAAGCAGACACTTTGTTTTTCCAGGCTTCAGATTCATTGACTTTAATATCCTCAATGCTTACAAACCCCGTCGTAGGCTGGATCAGATCAAGCATAAGACTAAAAAGCGTGGTTTTTCCGGCTCCATTATTTCCTACCAGCCCAAAAGTTTCACCGTTAGGAATTTCAAGATGCTCAATATTAAGAACTGTAGCAGTTCCGTAGGTCTTGGATAAGTTATTGATAGTAATCATAATTTAGTCTTTGTTTTTAAATGCATCCAGCGTACTGTATTTTTCGCGTTTGTATTGTTTGACGATGATATCGAATATTTTTTCTCTGAGTAAAAATCCTACAAGTCCCAAAATAGCAATACTTACTACACCTGCCGTGATTCCAAAGAAATATTTTGACAGGGCAAAAACACCCATCGGAAGTAACATTTTAGGGATCAGAAGGAGCATGGATTTGAGATTAAAGCTGTTTTTCTGGCCTATTCTTTTCTCTTTTGAATTAAGATCGATCTGGGTTTTATTGAATGCCCCGGACCAAAGTGTAAGCTGGGAATTCACCCCGATATTATAAATTCCTGCCGCAAAAAATGTGATATAGAGCTCCCACCCGAAATAGGCATAAAATAACGCAATGATAATTGAAGCTGCTGTCATGATGTTGATCAGCCACCATTTTGCTTTGAGATATTCTTTGTACGGAACATTCAGGGTCATCATTAACGGATAATAAGAACTGTCGAAAGAAGGAACCCTCTGCCCGAAAAGAAACTGAAAACCTCCGGTTACAAACAGTCCCATAAACATCATCATGGCCGGGGTTTTGTAAATCGCAGAAGAGAACATCAGCAATCCGTAGAAAAGGAAGAAAAAACTTCCGATCAGAATTCCTTTGGTGACTTTATTCCGTCTCAGCATTTTAATATCGTTGTTGATAAATGTTCCGATGACACCGTATTTATTTAAGAAGGCAATATTCTCGGTTTTTCCAAACTGTTTCTTAGCTTCCAGTCCCTGATCCAGATAGAATTCTTTACGAACATAGCTGAAACAGATTCGCCATAAGCCAAAGAACAAAACAATCGGGATTATAATCCAGTAAGGGGTCTGATAAAAATTATAAATAAAGTTCTCCGAATAAGAAAGCACCGGTACAATATTGTAATAGCCAAGCGCGCCCACTCCGGCAAATAGACAGCCTATGATAATGGCAATCGTTTCTTTATCATTGAACAGGATATTGATAAAATTATTCAGATAAAATAAGAAAGAAATCCCGATGAACCAGGTTAAAATACCCACAATACTGTATCCATTGAACATCGCAATGATTGAGAATGTGATGAAGAACAGGGAATTCAGCCAGCTCAATGCGGAAAGAAAAGTTTTCACGAGCATATAATTGACCAAAGTATTCTTAGGAATATTCTGAGTCAGGAACGGCTTGATATTCTGGGTTGACATTTCCTGCCAGATATACTTGAAAATCAAGTCTGCAGCCCATGCTATCACTAAAAATTTTGAAACCACTTTTAAAGGATCCTGATGCATCTCGTCCCTTACGTAGAAGAACACAGCAAAAGCACCTCCTGCCAGACAAGCCATAAAATAAAGGATTCCTATAAAACGGAGGATTTTCATGGCCAGATTCACGCCTACAGAGGTACCACGGAAAAAGCTCTTGATTTCCAGTCTGAGGAACTTTAGAAACATATTTTTAGTTTTTTTTATATTAGTAAATATAAAGTAAAATATGTTACAGTTTTTTTAGCCAATTAATTCTTTTGCCTGTGCCAGAGCAGCCTCAGTAATTTTGCTTCCGGAAAGAAGCTGGGCAATTTCGTTCAGTTTTTCTTCGTCGTTCAGAGGAATGATGGTAGATTGGGTTTTCCCGGAAATATCTCGCTTTACGACTTTGTAATTATTGTTTCCTTTGGCCGCAACCTGTGCAAGGTGGGAAATAACGATGAGCTGCATATCCGCAGACATTTCTCTCATCAGGTTTCCGATTTCCTCGGCAACTTTTCCTGAAACTCCGGTATCAATTTCATCCAGAATCAAGGTTGGAAGTTCATCACTTTCAGCAATGATCTTTTTCACGGCAAGCATTACTCTGGATCTTTCACCCCCGGAAATAGCAGTCTGAATAGGCTTTAAAGGAAAACCTGAGTTGGCCTGGAAGAGCATCTGTATATTTTCTTTTCCGAAAGCGTTAAACTCTGTGGTATCATGAAGTTCAATATCCACCTTGGCTTTTTCAAGACCTAATTTTTTCAGAAGTCCTTCTGCTTTTTTGATAAAGACAGGAACAGATTTTTTTCTGTTTTTTGAGAGTTTTTCAGCAAGAGTCTGAAGTGTTTTCTCTTTTTTAGAAATATTTTCTTCGATCTCTGCAATATGATCTTCAAGTTCTGAAGCGCCTTTCTGCTCACCTGCCAATTGATCTCTGAGTGCTTTCAATTCGTCCAGATCTGAAACACTATGCTTGAGAAACAAGGCATTGATCTTATTATTAAGCTCAACAAGAACCGCCAGGCTAGCCGGATTGATTTCTATTCTTTCCGATTCGTTTTCAAGTTCGGAAATGATATCTTTCAGTTCTACAAAAGAGGTTTCCAGCCTTTCATCAAGTTCTGAAAAACCGTTGGATACTTCTGCAATTCTGGAAAGTTTATGTTTGGCTTCGTTAAAAAAAGACAGGATTCCCACTTCTTCCTGATGAAATCTTGACAGGATCTGTACCAGATTTTCAGAGATCATCTCTGCATTTTCCTGAATAGACAACTGATTCTGAAGGTCTTCATAATCCACATCATCCAGCTTCAGTTCTTCCAGTTCGTTCAGAAGAAAATCTTTGTAATCGCTTTCTTTTCTGTTCTCTGAAAGCTGGGTCTGAATTTTTTTAAGCTGAATTTTTAAACTCTGATAATCTGAAAATTCATTCTGGTAGTCTTCAATGCCCTTCTTGTTTTCAGAAAGTCCGTCGATAATTTTAAACTGATATTCTGACGTAAAAAGATTGGAAGTTTCAAACTGGGAATGAATATCGATCAGTTTTGAAGAAAGTTCTTTAAGCACATCCAGGGTCACCGGCACATCATTGATGAATGCTCTGGATTTTCCCGAAGGAAGAATTTCCCTTCTGATGATGGTATGATGCTCGTAATCCAAATCGTTTTCGATAAAGAATTTTTTGAACTGGTTATTGAGATCAAATTCGGTTTCTACAATGCTTTTCTCTTCCGATTTGGAAATGGATTTTACTTCTGCCCTTTCGCCAAGGATCAGTCTTAAAGCCCCTAAGATAATAGATTTACCAGCTCCGGTCTCCCCGGTAATTACCTGCAGACCGTTATTCAGTGATACTTCAAGGGTATCAATCAGGGCAAAATTTTTAATGTAAATTCTCGAAAGCATGGATAATAGCTGATTACTTTAAGTAATGCAAATATAGAATTTAGTATTCGGTATTCAATGGCTAAAGCCAGCGGATTTTATTTCCACTTGCTCCATTTATTCTCTGAATATTTCGGAGTAAAGATCATCATCAGCTGTTTAAGGTCATTCATCACAAGCCCGCCATTGTTTCCGGAATTGAAAACATTGAAAATTTCGTCACTTTTATTATCTAGGAATAAATTGAAGTAATAGGACTGCTGAAATGAATTTTCATACATTTTCAGCTGCATAATCGCATCAAAGATTACTTTTTTGGCGGCAGTCTGGTCCTGATTGAACAGATTATCCAAACCGGCTCTGTGATATGTATACATTGTAGATCTCAATTGGCTCCAGTTCGGATTGATAATCTCATTGATGAGTATGGTACGGCTTCTGGGCTCATTGATGACATTCCATCCTTCATAGTTCCTGTTCTGCGAATTTTGGGCGATCTGCTGCGCTTTTGAGAACCATTGCGTTCCTCCCATAGACTGAAAACTGTCTGCATCATAGCCTAAGATCACATAAACATAAAAACTGATCACATCGATCAGGTTTTTCCCGGAAAACTGTCTTTCATTAAACACAAGGTTTTCATTTTCCACATATTCAAATGCAAATCTCTGGTCCTGAAGATTGACTAGGGGAGATTCATAACTCGTATTGTACACCGGACGTACAGCCTGGATCACAATACTCCCTTTGAATCGGTTTCCGTCTCTTTCTGCAATTACAACGGCAAAATTACATTTTATCTTTTCGAAATTCTGTAGTTTTTTTCCGGTCCAGCTGGTATTGTTGATAAAGTCTCTAAGACTTTTCTCCAGCGCTTTATAGGCCTGCTGATTACTTCCTCCAAGCTGTTGGGAGTTGATCTGTACTGTTGCAAGCAGTTCCTGGGAAAAACTCAGATTATATATAAAAAGCAGCAAGAATAGGCTTATGATTTTTTTCATTATCTATTAAAAATTGAGAACGGAAATTTATTAAAATTATTTTAAAATCTGAGACTCAACAAAATCCAGAATATCTTTAGCTACTTCATCTTTGGATTTCAGGTCAAATTCCTTTTTTCCTGTCTTGGTAAATATCTTGATTTTATTGGTATCGTTTTTAAATCCGGCTCCTTCGTCACGAAGCGAGTTCAAGACGATCATATCCAGATTTTTCTTTTCAAGTTTTCCTTTGGCATTTTCTTCTTCATTCTGAGTTTCCAGGGCAAAACCTACCAGAAACTGATGGGTTTTCTTTTCACCCATGGTTTTAAGAATGTCCGGATTTTTCACCAGTTCAATGGTTAAACTATCATCATTTTTTTTAATTTTCTCTTTCGCAACCTCTTTTGGAGCGTAATCTGCCACTGCAGCGCTGGCAATACCAATATCCACGCGGTCATAAAATTCAAAAACTTTATTCAGCATTTCTTTGGCGGAGGTTACTTTATGAAGTTCAATATTCTTATCGTCAGTAGCCTGAGAACTTGGTCCGGAAATCAGAATCACTTTAGCCCCTCTCTTTGAAGCTTCTTCAGCAAGTGAAAAGCCCATTTTCCCGGAGGAATGATTCCCGATAAACCTTACAGGATCAATGGCTTCATAGGTAGGTCCGGCTGTGATCAGTACTGTTTTTCCTTCAAGACTTTTGCTATGGTTTCCGGAAGTAAAGAATTTTTCAACGGTTTTAAAAATCGTCTCCGGTTCAGCCATTCTTCCCTGCCCGATCAGTCCGCTGGCTAGCTCACCACTTTCTGCCGGAATGATAAAATGTCCGTAATCTTCTGCCATTTCAAGATTCTGTTTGGTAGAAGGATGTGCGTACATATCAAGATCCATCGCAGGAGCGATAAATACAGGGCATTTCGCAGACATATAGGTGGCAATAACCAGGTTATCACACATTCCGTGAATCATCTTGGCTAATGTATTGGCCGTGCAAGGAGCAACGATGATGACATCTGCCCAAAGGCCCATTTCCACATGACTGTTCCAGGTACCGTTATCACTGTAAAAATCTGAATATACAGGTTTTTTTGAAAGCGTTGAAAGACTTAATTTCGTTACAAATTGTTCTGCATCGGGCGTCATAATCACCTGAACTTCGGCTCCTTTTTTCACAAAATCCCGGATCAGGAAATGAATTTTATAGGCCGCAATTCCTCCAGAAACAGCGATAAGTATCTTTTTACCGGAAACACTCATTTAGTTTTAATTTTTGAAATACTAAATTACTTATTTTTTCGCACAAAGACGGGTACAAACAGACAAAGGTCATAAAAGAATTGAATTCCTTTATGACCTTCATATGATTAAAAACAAAAATAATTATTTTCTGTCTTCTGTCTTTCTGAAATAGATATCTTCATTCAGCCATTCTTCGATAGCAATAGAAGTAGGCTTAGGAAGTTTTTCGTAATGTTTAGAGATTTCAATCTGTTCTCTGTTTTCGAAAACTTCTTCCAATGTAGAATTGTGCACAGCAAATTCGTCTAACTTATTGTGAAGCTCCGTACGGATCTCCGCGTTGATCTGCTCTGCTCTCTTTCCCATGATAACAATAGCTTCATAGATTGAACCTACTTTATCTTCAATCTTGTCTTTATCGTAAGTAATAGTATTTACTTCTGCTTTTGTATCTTTTACACTCATTTTGAGAAAATTATTTTATTTTAAGATGGCAAATTTACGAATTATCTTTGGATTTTGAAAGTGGCTGCCGGAGGAGGGGTACTAAGTGCCGCACTATCCCTCTGGATCTGCATTGCCTTCTTTTCATTGCTGATCTGATCTTTGATCTGCTGCTCCGTTTTATTTTTTTCTGCCATCTTTTCAGCCTCCTTTTTCTGTTTTGCCGTTAATGTTGCAATTCTTGCTTCGGTCTGTTTTTTTACAACCGCAAAGGTCTCCTTTTCTTTTTCCAGTTTTCCTCTCAGATCTGCTGCTGTTTTGGAGTATTCTGTATTCGGAAGTTCTTTTTCTACCAGTCTGGTATAAGCCAGAGCACTTTCTATACGTTCTCCTTTAAGTTCATATACTGATTTTGAAGCCAGTTCATAACGCGATTTCATGATGAAATCATAGATTTTCGGACGAAGTTTTGTACTTGGAAAATCTTCCAATACATTTTCTAAAGCCACGTTAGCTGCTTTATACTCACCCATTTTGAAATACTGTCTTGCATTTTCGTATGCTTTGAACTCTAATTTATAAGACAGTTCATCAATTAACTGGCTGATATTTTTAGATCGCTCAGAATTAGGATAATTCGTCAGGAAGTCCTGAAGCTCATTGATCGCTGTTTCTGTCGTAGACTGGTCTAAATTGTAGTCCATAGAACCTTCATAGTAGCATAATGCAGACATGTATGCAGCTTCTTCGGCTCTGGGGTCTTTAGGGAAGTTTACAGCAAAGTTTTTAAACTGGTGTCCTGCCAGTTTATAGCTTTTATCATAGTAATTGGCATAAGCAGTATTAAAACCTACGTTAGGAAAATCATCCGTTCCAGCTACCAGGTTAGTCAGCCTGTCATATAGAGCCAATGCATTTTTCCACTTCTTTTTGGCGAAATTTTCATTCGCTGCTTTTAAGATTACGTTCTTGTCAGCACTCTTCATTGCCCTTTCCTGCTGGCTTACGCATGAAGAAACAACTGCTACAGCAAAAAGACCTAAAATATATTTTTTCATATAAAAAATTCAACAGTTTTCGGATTCTACAGCCGATTTACTAATTTGCAAAAATATAACTTTTTTGTCAATAGATTTTTTTTTATGAATATTTAACGTAAATTTAGTCTGCAGCGTATCCCAAAATGGCAAAAACACTGAGTAAAAGATTCATTCTTACTTTTTTCTCTGCTTCTTTCGTATAAGCTTCCTCATTTTTACTTGGAACATACAGCTCATAGAAATTTTTATTCCGGATGACAAACAAAGTAGAACCTATGATCATCGTTAGGATGTCTTCAGGTTTGGGAGTGAAAGTAAATACGCCTGAAGCTACACCCTTTTTAATCACATCATCCAGTTTCTTTACAAACAGCTGATAGAAGTCCAGCAGCTCGTCTTTTAAATTTTCGGTATGTCTGAGTTCCTGAGTGACAAATCCGTGGAAATAATTGTATTTGAATAATTGGGAGACAATATACTTGATGATCTCTCTCAGCTGCATTTCCGGTTTGCCGTCCTTGATGGTATCTGCAAATTCTGAAAAATTCTCTCTGGTCTTCAGTACCCGGTACTGATAGAGGTAAGACATCATCTTTTCTTTGGAACCAAAGTAATAGGAAATCATGGCCACATTGATATTGGCCTTGGAACAGATATCTCTTACAGAAGTCCCCTCATACCCTTTCTTGGCAATAAGTTCCTCTGCAATATCCAGAATATGGATCTGTTTTTCCGTAAATTTTTTTCTCATGAAGTGCACTTTGAGTAAAGTTAAGAAATTTTTAACACATTTATAAACGTTCGTTTAATAATTTTAAATTAATTTTCTGAATAATCGTACTTTTGTTAATGGATTTTTTTGATTTTCATCATCATAAGAAAAACACCCTCTATGGGATCTACAACATAGACCTCGGAACGGTTCCCCCGGAATCCCCCTACTCTATAGGTATACATCCCAAAGATATTGCCGTGGATTCAATAGAGGAACAGTTCAGCTGGCTGGAATCCAATATTTCTGAAAACTGTCTGGCCATCGGAGAATGCGGGCTCGACTCTATAGTTCAGATCCCTCAAAAGATCCAGGAACAGATTTTTTTGAGACAGATTCTTATTTCCAATGAGATCAAAAAACCCCTGATCATTCACTGTGTAAGAAAGTTTTATGAGGTAATTTCTTTTAAAAAGAAAGCCACACAAGCCGTTATTATTCATGGTTTCAACAAAAAGGAACGCATTGCTGAAGACCTGCTGAAAAATAATTTTTATTTGAGTTTTGGAAAAGCTGTTTTGTATCATTTATCTTTGCAGGAAATTGTAAAGATAACACCCTTACATAAAATCTTTTTAGAAACTGATAATGAATGCTTTAATATTGAAGAATTGTATTCAAAAGTTTCGGAATTAAAGGGGATTTCGTTGGAAAAACTGAACGAACAGATATTAGAAAATTTAGACACGATAAAGAATGGATAAGTACTGGCTGGAGAGAACAGAGCTCCTGATGAAAGAAGAAGGACTGGAAAAGCTTAATAGAGCTAATGTCCTGGTTATAGGTTTAGGAGGTGTAGGTTCTTTCGCTGCGGAATTTTTGGCCAGAGCCGGTGTAGGACATATGACGATTGTAGACGGTGATACGGTAGACATTACAAATATCAACAGACAGCTTCCGGCATTACGTTCGACAGTCGGAAAACATAAGGTGGAAGTGGTGGCAGAAAGACTGCTGGACATCAATCCGGATCTTAAATTAATCAAAATCAATGAATTCCTGAATCCGGAAAGAATGGATGAAGTCCTTGATTCTGACAAGTTCAATTATATTTTAGACTGTATCGACAGTGTGACCCCAAAACTGTTTTTAATTAAAGCCGCCAAAAGAAGAAAAATAAAACTGGTAAGCTCCATGGGAGCCGGCGGAAAAACAGATCCAAGTAAGGTGATGGTAAGAGACATCAGCAAAACGCAAAACTGTTTCCTTGCCAGACAAATCAGAAAAAGACTTAAAAAGGAAAATATCAATAAAGGCTTCAGATGTGTTTTCTCCAATGAACTTCAACAGGAGGAAAGCCTGAAACTGACGGACGGAGCCAACTATAAAAGGTCTTTCTACGGCACTATCAGCTATATTCCTGCGATCTTCGGATTGTATGCGGCAGCTGAAGTGATTAATTATTTAGTGAAACAAGATTAATGAACTATACGTACTCCAGAGAAGAAAAACTCAAGAAAAACACTGAGATTGCTTTACTTTTTGACAAAGGTAAATGGAGGACCTGTGGAAATCTAAGGATCATCATTCTGAAAGATAAACCTAACCTGCAGGTAGACAGCCATAAATTTGGAGTTTCTGTTTCTAAACGATATTTTAAGAAAGCGGTGCACAGAAACCGCGTAAAAAGGCTTTTAAGGGAATGCTATCGCCTGAATAAGGATTTATTTAAAGAAGCTTTCGGAGAAAAAACGCTGGCGATGATGTTTTGGGTTTCACCTGAAATGCCTGCTAAGTTTCAGGATGTGGAGGAGCAGTTTATTAAACTATGCCAGATGCAGAAGAGGTCTTGAAAATGTAACAATGGAGCAGTGTAACAGTTTACCAATGAAATAATGCGTAAAATGTGAGGCTCTTTACTTAATTGCTTTTTATTTTTCCACTGATTACACAGAATACAAAGGTGAGAGCGGAAAAAATGAGGGTGGTCTTTTACTCAATGCTTTTTTATTTTTTTCCACGGATTCACAGATTTTCACAGATAAGGAGTGGCGAAAAGTGTCTGTGAGGAAATGTTTATTGTCATAGAAGCACAAAATTTCATCCATGAATTTTGGGATTCTTGCATTAAAAAAGAATGAGCCAGGCTTAAATTTTTATAAAAGCTTGCATAGTTTTTGTAATTTTAGGGAAAACAATAAATCTGAAAATTAAAATGTTAGATCATATTCCCTATCTCTCTTATGTGCTCAGTGCCTTTATCGGTATCGGGCTGGCGGCGGCAACCGGCTTCAGAGTTTTTCTGCCGATGTTTGCAGTAAGCCTTGCCTCTTATTTTCACTGGATCCCGATGAATGAGCATTTTGAATGGCTTTCGGGACTTCCTGCACTTATTACAACCGGTATTGCCACTGTTGCTGAAATTTTAACGTATTACATTCCTTTTGTAGATCATTTGCTGGATACCATTTCGGTCCCTCTGGCTACTGTAGCGGGTTCTGTTTTATTTGCCAGTCAGTTTGCGGATCTGGGAACTTTTCCACAGTGGGGCCTTGCCCTGATTGCCGGGGGAGGAACTGCAGCCACAATAAGTTCGGGGTTTGCAGGGATACGGGCGGCTTCTACCGCCACAACGGGTGGTTTGGGGAATTCGGTGGTAGGAACTACTGAAACGGCCGGAGCGGGTATTATGTCTGTACTGGCGATGGCTGCACCGGTAATTGCGGCAATATTTGCAGTTATTTTGATTATTCTTGTGGTTATTTTCGGCCGGAAAGCGTGGCGTAAGTTGCGTGGCATCAAAAAAAAACCTGATCATATATAAAAAAAATTAAAGGCTGAACACCTCTTTGATCAGCCTTTTTTATATCTTTTGCAGCAGGGCTAGCCTTTGCTTCTGAAATCTTTTATCTCCTTTATTTTGGATTGGAAATGTTCTTTTTTCTCAGGATTTTTCTTGATCAGAATTTCAAATGCCTTGATGGCTTTGGTATAAAGCTTCTGCTCAAAATACAGATTAGCCAACGTTTCCGTCATCAGGTGAGAAATATCGTCGTTCTTTTCTCTGACAACATAGGTGCTTTCGTCTCTTAACTGACTGATTTTAGGATTGTTTTCAATAAAGGCTTCAATAACCTTTTCCTGGATAGGAATTACTTCTTCTTCTACCTCTTCTTTCTGTACAACAATCTCTTCTTCTGCCGGTCTGTCTATTTTAAGCCAGCTCTGCCATGTATTGATAAAACCGGGAACATTGCTGTCAGAAGGTGTCTGTGCAATATTTTGGGCTTTAATTTTCTGAACAGGTTCTGCTTGTATGTTTTCTTTTTCTCTTTTTTCTACGGATAAACTTGAAATATCTGAACCGAAGAAAGAAACATTCATCACTGGAGCTTCTTCTCCTTTAGATGTTTTTACTTCAGTTACTTCTTCAGAGACTTTACCATCTGTATGCTGTTCTTCTGCCGTTTCAGGTGTTTCTTCTGCAATAGGTGCAAGATTCTCCTCCGAAATGGTTTCAGCTTCTTTTTGATGCTCTTCGTTCGTTTCTGCAGGAACTTCTTCCGGCTTCTCTTCTAAAGCAGGGATTTCTTCCTGTTTTTGAGCTTCAGTTTTATAAGCAGGAACTGTTTGTTCTTTGGAAATCATAGAATCCGGTACATTAGATTCCAGGCTCATCGGTTTCCATGTGGAGACTTCCTGAGCTACGATCTTCTGTCCTTCCGGTTTTTCTTCTTCTACTACTGTCGGCTCTTCGTTTTGTATTGGTTGCTCTGTTATCTCTTCCTCTTTTTCAAGACTAGATTCTTCAGCGGTTTTTGGTTCTTCTTTTTCAGTAGACCAGAAGTGGAAATTCTGGGTCTCTGCAAAACTGATCTCGTGGTCGGCCGTTTCAGGTTCCTCATGGTCAACTTTTGGAGCTGGCTGCGCCTCTTTCATTTTCTTTTCCACCTCTTCGATCAGGCGTCTCATTTCCTCCTCATGCTTATTGACATTCGGTTTAGAGACTTCCGGAGCTACGGCTTCATCATCGCTGTTTGCCTGAATTTTAACCTCCGGCAGGAATTCATCCATCCCATGGAAACTGATTTCCGCATGGGGTTCATCAGTATTTTCAGCTTCAGCAATGACTTCAGAACCCTGTTCTTTTTCAATCGCTACCAGCTCTTCAACAGTTTCTTTCTGCTCTTCTTCATTTGCAACTTCAGTTTCCGGTACTATTGCTTCTACTTCATGGAAACTTACATCTTCTTCTTTATCGATTTCCTGCTCTTCAGTCGGTTCATCAATCTGCTCTTCATCAATAATCAATTCAGGCATGAATTCTAGTCCGGCTTCTGAATCTTCTGACTGCTCATCCTTTTTTGCTTCCGGCTGCTGTACAGCCTCTTCTTTAAGATCTTCTGTAACAGCTTCCGTCTTTTGGGTTACAATTACGCCTGATTCCATGGTGGATTCAAGGTCTATGATTTCGGAATGGGTTTCATCAAGGAAGTTTTCTTCTCCTTCAAAAAGAATCCTATTTCTCTCGCCATTCACATGGATATGTTTGATCTCCTGAACAGGCGGTATCATAGATGCCGCTGCCTCGTACTGATCCTGTTTTTTATCGGAAGACTCTTCTCTTTTTATAGGGAAGGCCTTGTCTTTATAGGAATATTTAACCGCTTTTTCAGGGGTTTTGGAAGGCTGTTTTTCTTCTGCCGCTTCAGGCTTCGGTTCGCGCTGAATCTTCCCGTTGATCAGCTGATAAAGAAGTTTTTTATCGGTGGTATAGGCCGCCGTTGTAGAAAGTTCTTTCTGATAGTTTTCTTTATCATAAAGGTGTACCCCAAACAAATGAAGTGCCCTGATGTTTTGAACATAAGGAAAAGCATGGATTTCTTCTTTCAAAAGACCGAGATCTTCTGACTGAATGTTTTTGGGGTTCTTTAATAATTCTAAAACTCTGGGATTCATCTTACCAATTGGCTACAATATCGTTAAATATCTTGTTAATAATTCTGTCTGTCACAAGCTTCACCTGGGAAGTTTCTATCTGACTCTGCGTCAGGTCACTGTTGAAAACGGCTTCATCCGTATAGGTTCTGTCGAAACTGGAATCAGGATGTATTTTGTTTTCGTAATGTACTTTCACACTGATGGTCAGCTTGCTCTGTGCCTGCTGTACTACACCGCCCGAAGGGTTTGTTGATGTATTGGAGCTGATCGTAGTAGGTGAGAAACCGTAGTCGGAAATTTCACCTTCTATCAAAATATCAGGATTTGATTTTGTTCCTTTTAAAGTTGTTCTCTGCAGAAATCTGTTCTGGATATCTGTAGAAAACTGCTGGGAAAGAGTGGGGTTTACAAGTGCTGCATTATTTGGAAATTCATTGATCTGAACGGTCTTTTCATCCGTCAGTGAAGATCCGGTAAATGAGTAACACTGGTGAAACAGTGAAAGAATGATCAACCCGAATATTATTTTTAATTTACTCATATCATTTTTTGATTTAAAGACTCCAAAACATCTTTATAAGCAGCATACTTAATGCAGATTCCCAAAGGTATAGAAAACAGGATTCCTATTCCGCATGCAATGATCCCAAGCTGGGATATAAAGCCGACTACAATGGAAAACAAAAGGATCATAAAAAAGTTTTTCTTAGCAATTTTCCAGGAAAATCTGTATGCTTCTCTTACACTTGTGATTCTGTACAGCGAGATCAAAGGCTGTACAAAATACATGGATATAGACAGAATTATGAAAAATATCATAATCAGCATCATCCACAATCCCATTCCACCTGCCAGTAAGGCTGCACCGGTATCTGATACCTGTCCGCCTTCATTGTCGGCAGCAATCAAAAACGGGACTAGTATAAATTGTATCGGAATCATTGCCACGATACATATGGCGAAAATAAGCAGAAACAATTTCAGATACACTACGAAATCCGTAAAGTCGAAAATATCTCCTGCCGAAACCTGCTGACCTTCATCTACTTTTTTGCAGATCTTATAGAAGTTCCCCAGTCCAAGAATACCACAAAAAGGGATAAAGCTGATGACAAATAAGAGCAATGTGGCCACGATAAATCCACCAATATCTTTTTTGAACAGATCAGTTCCCTGGGATACATATTTCCCGATATTAAAATCATATTCTTTTACATTCAGTCCTTCTAAATTCTTCATTCCTGTTGATTAGTCTTCTAAGTTATATTGTTTTATTTTTCTGTATAATGTTCTCTGTGAAATGCCAAGCTCGTCCGCAGCTCTGTTCCTGCGCCCTTTATGCTTCTCTAATGCTTTGATAATTAAATCTTTTTCATTATTCTGAAGTGATAAAGATTCCGGTCTGTTTTCTTCTATTTCTATATCTTCAATATCTTCATAGCTGTCATCAGCATTTGACATAATGGTTGGTGAAGACTGTACCACCGGTGATTTGTCTTCAAAATACAGCAGCGAGTTCTGTGCTACCGGCTGAGACTGTTCTGCAGAATAAATCCTGTTGATCAGATTTTTTTCCTGGTTACTCAGATCAGCGGTGCCTCTGTTCTTGATCAGTTCTGAAGTTAGCGATTTTAAATCATTAATATCACTTCTCATATCGAAGAGAATTTTATACATGATTTCTCTTTCGCTTCCGAAATCACTCTGCTTCTGAGAGTTCTGATTATTAACCACCATGGGAAGGTGGGTTTCCATAGGAATATATTCAGCGAGTTTTTCCACTGTTATTTCGCGGTTTCTTTCCACCACGGTCATCTGTTCTACCAGATTCCTTAGCTGACGGATATTTCCCGGGAACGTATAGTTTTCAATATAATGAACGGCACTGGGCTCAAGCTCAAGTTCCGGCATTCTGTATTTTTCTGCAAAATCTATAGAAAACTTTCTGAACAGTAAGTGGATATCTCCTTTTCTTTCTCTCAAAGGAGGCATATCGATCTGAACCGTATTTAAACGGTAGAATAAATCTTCACGGAATCTTCCATCGTGAATGGCTTTCATCATGTTGACGTTCGTAGCCGCCACAATTCTCACATTGGTTTTCTGAACCTGCGAAGAACCCACTTTCATAAATTCGCCGCTTTCCAGGACTCTCAAAAGACGAACCTGCGTCTGAAGGGGAAGCTCTCCCACCTCATCAAGGAAAATGGTTCCACCGTCTGCCACTTCGAAATATCCTTTTCTGGTCGCTGTAGCTCCGGTAAATGCACCTTTTTCGTGCCCAAATAGCTCAGAATCTATCGTTCCTTCCGGAATAGCTCCACAGTTCACGACGATATAGGGTTGATGTTTTCTTTTGGATTCTGAATGGATGATTTTCGGGATAAATTCTTTCCCTACTCCACTTTCTCCAATCACCAGAACGGAAATATCTGTAGGGGCCACCTGAATTGATTTTTCCAGGGCCCTGTTCAGTGCAGGAAAGTTTCCGATGATTCCAAAGCGGTTCTTTATGTTTTGTAAGTCGTTGCTCATAAGTAAATTTTTGATTATTGATTTAATAATAATCTACAGGGCCTCAATCTGTTTCCTGTAGACTTTGTTAAAGTGATGAGTGTAGACATCTTTCATGGTCTTGCCTTCATCATAAGTCCTTAATGCTAAGGTTTTTAAATCCAAATAATCTTTGTTTCTGATCTTAGAAACTTTACTTTTAAAATATATATTCTCCGCAAAGTCGTATTCTTTGCTCTGTTTTTCGAAATTTTCTGAAGCTTTGTCGTATCTGCCCAGCTCGAAATAGGTCACTCCCAGCTGATAATGGTCATACATGCCTTTGAAATAGCCTTTGGACAATAAAGCCTTTTCAATGATCGCTGCAGCTTTTTCTTTCTGCCCCAAAGCACTGTAAGACATGGCTTTCACCACCTCCAGATGATAATCTCCATTTAAAGATCTTCCTAAGTCCTCAGGATAGTATTTTTTTAATTCCTCTAAATCCTGAACAGCTCCCTTGTAATCGCGTAGAAACTGGAATTTACAACAGCCTCTGTAACCGAGATGCATTTTAGGATCTACGGCAACCGCTTTGTCTATGAGGACTTTCCAGGTTACAAAATCTCCGTTCTTAAGATATGGAACGGCTTTTTCCATATACGAATTGGAGAAATCGGGGCACAATCCGATGGCTTTATCAAAAGCTTCCTGAGATTCCCTGGTGCCCTGTCTGTCCGAAGCCCAGTTGTATAACTCACAAGCTTTTTTGCAGTTCTCACCCTCTACTGCGTTACAGTTGACCTGCGCAATAGTATTGGTGTAAACGATAAGCATCAAAAAGCTAAGGTAATACCTCTGAAACTTTTCCATTTTCAATTTTATAGGTTAAATACTGATAATAGCCTACTTTAAAACCTTTTATCTCTTTCGGGCTCCACCCGTCCAGAGATTTTGTAAACCTCAGCAAACGGTCTCCCAGTTCTTTATCTAAAACTATTTCCTTAAGTTCTGCATTCATTTGCTGAACTCTGAACAGTCCTGTTTTTCCTTCACAATTTACTAAAAATCTTACGGTAATATAACCGTTCGTTTTAGTTTCGGAAGATATTTTTTCTTTTTCAAGTTTTTCTGTAATGGCAATTTTCTCTCCTTTATAGTCAAACCCTTTTGATCCCTGATAATACTGAAGACCAACGAGCTTTTCCGTAGTGCATTTTTTAAATGCAGGGTCATCCAGTTTTTCGTCAAATTCAAGATCTCCAACCGTTACGGGATATTTACTCATGCTTTTTTCAGTCTGACATGATATCAGCACAAAAGAAAATAACGCAGAGAAACAAGCCGCCTTTATCAACATCTCGGATTATTCTGCTGTTCTCCCTAAAAGTGTGCCCTGTGTATTGTCATAGACAAAAACGTTCACAATGTCACCAATTTTCTGTCCTTCCAGCACATCAAATACGCAAACCGCGTTCTGGGAATTTCTTCCTTTCCACTGGTTTTCATTTTTTCTGGACGTTCCTTCGATCAGAATCTGGTGTGTTCTTCCTACGTAAGTCTCCATTCTTTTTCTGGATAATTCGCGCTGAAGTTCAATCACCTCGTTCAGACGTCTCTGCTTCACTTCAAATGGAATATTATCTTCCATCTTTTTATGCGCAGGCGTTCCCGGTCTTTCTGAATAGGCGAACATATAACCGTAGTCATATTCCACTTCTTTCATCAGGCTTAAGGTATCCTGGTGATCTTCTTCCGTTTCATTACAGAAACCGATGATCATATCCTGAGAAAAAGAAATATCCGGAACAATTTCCTTTGCTTTTCTTATCAAATCTAAATATTCCTCACGGGTATGCTGTCTGTTCATCGCAAGAAGCATATTGTTGCTTCCGCTCTGTACAGGAAGGTGAACGTATTTACAGATATTGTCATGTTTTGCAATCATTCTGAATACATCCAGACTCATATCCTGTGGGTTGGAAGTAGAGAATCTCACTCTCATTTCCGGAACCGCTTTAGCCACTAAATCAAGCAACTGTGCAAAATCAACTGCCGTGGCCTTCTGCATTTCAGAAGCTTTGGCGAAGTCTTTCTTTGGGCCTCCTCCATACCATAAGTAAGAGTCTACATTCTGCCCCAAAAGGGTAATTTCTTTATACCCGTTATCTAAAAGATTTTTACATTCTTCAATGATAGAGTGCGGATCACGGCTTCTTTCTCTTCCTCTGGTAAACGGAACCACACAGAACGTGCACATATTATCACATCCTCTGGTGATGGTTACAAATGCCGTAACTCCGTTTCCGCCTAGACGGACCGGATTGATATCTGCATACGTTTCTTCTTTGGAAAGAATTACATTGATGGCATCTCTACCGTCTTCCGTTTCCTTAAGCAGGTTCGGAAGATCTCTGTAGGCATCAGGACCTACGACAAGATCTACTAACTGTTCTTCTTCTAAGAATTTGGTTTTCAATCGTTCTGCCATGCATCCTAAAACGCCAACTGTCATGCTCGGTTTTTCTTTCTTCAGTCTTTTGAACTGAGCAAGGCGCATTCTTACGGTCTGCTCCGCTTTTTCACGGATAGAACAGGTATTTAAAAGGATAAGGTCTGCTTCTTCTACTTTCAGCGTGGTATTGTACCCCTGCTCATTAAGAATAGATGCAACAATCTCAGAATCAGAAAAATTCATCTGGCAGCCGTAGCTTTCCAGAAAGAGCTTTTTAGAATTCTCAGGACGTTCAGCGATAGCAAAAGCTTCTCCCTGTTTTGTTTCGTCTATATATTTTTCCTGCACAATGATCAATTTAAGTTCAATGTTTAAGATGTAAAGTTCGGTCTTGATTCATGAATTTTTACTCCTAAACAGATTAGTCTGCAAAGATACAAAATATTGTGACAGAATGGCAGGACTATCTTTGTATAAAATTTACAGAAAATTCCATAGGATATACAATTTTCTGTTTGATCGGAATATTCGAATAAAGAGCTGGTTTCCAAACCTTTTTAAGCCTGGAAAGAGTTCTCATAAAGTTGATATTAAAATTTTGATTACCTATTTCAGGATAGATTCTGGGGTTGGTAATTTCCCCTTTATCATTTACATAAAATTCTAAACTAAGGGCTCCATTGATTTGATAATCTGCAAAAAGGGTCATAAAGTTATCATGGAAATCCGAATTCAGTTTTTTGTTTCCTCCGGGATACTGGGCATAGATTACAAAATCACTGGCATTATACCCCGGTTTATAATTACTCATCAGATCTTTAGGATAGAAGATAAATTCTGTAATAGCACCCATTTTAACTCCTTTTACATCAGCAGCTTTCCATTGCTTGAGATTTTTGAGAACTTCCATTGAAAGATCAAAGGCACATTTGTTTTTTCCAATATTTGCCGTATCATTATCCTTTACCTTCTTAACGGTTCCATCTTTTGTAATAATAATTCTGGGTTGATAAATTTCTTTTTCACCACATTCTTTGAATTTATTATGGGTCAGATAATCATGGGCCTGTTTATAAAACTCAACCGCTCCACCTTCATAAAAGTATTGATTTTTGGGATACTCCTCTAAGACATTCATTTGTGCATAAAATATCTGAGAAGAAATGGTAAGTAGGAAAAAAAATAAAAATTTCATGGTGCTCATCTATGTATTTTTAATAACCTTTGAATTTGAATATTATTTCGGAGGATGAAAAGTCATCGGAAGCCTATAAAATGACTCTACAGGCTCTTCATTTCTTTTTGCCGGCGTCCATTTTTTCTTTCTGATTCTTTTTATTCCGTCCAGAATTCTTTGGTCGAATTCTGTGTTTCCTGAAGACTCTTCCAGCTTTACATTCTCCATTTTCCCGTCTTTGCTTACGACAAAAGTCACAACCAGGTTAAAGGGTTCATTCCAGACGAAATCACTGAGGTCAATCTGCTTGGCTACTTCTGCTCTGAAGCTGTTGAGTCCTCCGGGCATAGATTTATTTGAAGTATTCTGTGCAGTTTCCTGCGCTGAAAGCTTTAGTGAAAAAACTGTCAACAATAAAAACAGTATTCTAATCATGATCATATCCATTGGTACTGAAATTAACCCTTACCGTAATGTCAGAATCTACAGGTGTGTTTTCTTTCATGGCCGGCTTCCATTTTCCTTTGATCTTTTTCATCGCGTATTTCACATCATCTATAAACATTTCACTGTTTTTGATCCTGGGAAGAACATTCAAACGGTTCATCTTCCCGTCCGGCGCAATATTGATTACAAAAATGACTTTCCCATTGATCGCATAGCTCTGGGTATCTACGTACGCATGAAGCATATCCATAAACTGTTTACGGAAAGCTTCATCACCGCCCGGAAATTTTGCTTTCTGAGTATATGATGGTGTTACTTCAACCTGTGATATCTGTTGAGAGAAACCTTTAATTCCACTGAACAGTAAAGGCAGTAAGAAAAGGTATTTTTTCATGTAATTAGTTTAGAGATCTGTGGCTATTGAGGAGAAACTCATTTTAAGTTTGATTTGTGAAGAAACAGGTTGTCCGTTGCATGAAGCAGGAACCCAGCTTTTTTTGATACGTCTCACCACATATTTCATATCATCAAAAAAGTAAGCACTGTTGGACACTTTAGGACTTCCTTCAATATTAGTTACTTTTCCGGTCTGATCTACGGTAAGGGTGAATGTAAAATCTCCGTTCAGTACATAAAAATCTGAATTCAGATAATCATACATGAATTTTCGCAGTGTTTCTTTGTAGACTACAACACCGCCCTCAAATGCAGCAGGTTTAAAATCATTACAGTTTTTCACGGCAACCTGTAAAAGAGGTTCTTTGATATCTATCTTCAATAAGTTTTTATTGATCTCCGTGATCGGATTATCATCTCTGTCTTCAACGTCCTGCTGAGCCCATGTAAAATTGGCAATAAGGAGGGCTATAAATAATGTAAAAGCTTTCATAGAACCGTATTCATTAGTTATTAATATTACTGTAACAAAGTTAATTATTTAAATGCTTTACTAAAAAGAAAAACTTCAGGCTTTCACCCGAAGTTGTATTAATTATTTAAATTTCTTTTAAGCATTTAAAACGTGTGCCTGTGCCTTGCTTCCCGTTTCTTTTAACATAAATGAAATCAAAACAGCGAGTACAATTCCTGTGATCCAGAACAATATGGAATACTGAAAATGCATTTCTCCAGATGAAGCTTCCAGACTTTTCCCAAACCACCTACTGAAGAGCGGGCTCACCAACGTAGTTACTCCGAAGGTGATAAAATTAATAGCACCGGTGGCACTTCCTTTCACATAATCCGGATTGGCTTCCTTAATGATAGAATACGGAATCATCGCAGCTCCGGAACCAAGCCCGAAAATAAACATACTGATCTTCGCCGGATACAGTTCAGGAAAATAGATCAACTGCAGAAAGCTTAAAATCATCAGAATTGCTCCTCCAATCAGAACAGGTTTTCTTCTTCCTATTTTATCTGTAATAAATCCTAAAAGCGGACATCCGAATACCCAGCCAAAAGCAACCATTGCACTTGTGATGGCGGCATCATGAAATATAAATCCTTTATCTTTTTCAAAGAAAGCAACACCCCAGGTCATAGCAAATATCGTCGTGGGCGCAAACAGAAGTCCGGAAATAATACCGCACAGCCAGGATTGGGGATTTTTAAAAACGATTTTATATGGTTCTAAATATCCCACCTTTTTAACCGCTTCCCCAGACTGTGACTCAGACTGTTTTTCGCCGGGAATCACCAGAAACAGACAGAATGCTGTAATTACGGTAATAATCCCTGACCAAAGCCAGAAAGTATCGATATTAATCCCTTCTTCTACCCATGGTCCTACTACAAACTGGCCGGCAGTTCCGCCTAGCATTCCGATGCATTGTGTAAATCCAACAGCGGTTGCCAGAGATTTTGAAGAAAACCCTTTGCTTGCCAGATAGACACATCCAGGAAATGCAAAAGCACATCCCGCTCCCTGAAGCAGTCTTCCCGCTACACCACCGGAATAGGCAGATGCGAGAAAAAGAAGACATCCGATTCCCAGAATTAAAGCTCCGGCAAAAAGAGATCTTTTCCCTCCGAATTTATCCAGAGCTATTCCCGCAATCAGGCTACAGGTGGAATAGGTATAGTAATAGGTTCCGATCAGGCTGACCAACTTCAGTTCTGTTGTACTGAAATTACTGACCAATTCCGGGATCATCACTGCCGGTGCTGAACGAACCACGTAATCCAGAAAATAAAACACCAGCCCGAATAGCCAGGCGATGATATAGAATCTTTTTAAGGACGCACTCATTACAGCAGACCTTTAATATGTTTGTAATTGGTTTTCACCGTATCCAGAACTTCTTCCATTTTGCCACCCAACATCAGCTGAGCCATAGATTTTGTCATGCCCAATACCTGATCGAAATCTATTTTCGGAGGAAGAGCCAGTGCATTTGGATTTGTAAAGATATTGAGAAGGTAAGGTCCGTTATAGGCCAAGCATTCTTTTATAGCGTCTTCCACTTCTTCAGGTTTGTGAACGTTTTTTCCGGGATAGCCCATCGCCTGTGCTACCATGGCAAAATCCGGATTGATCATATCCGTTTCATTGTCCGGCATTCCGCCTACTTCCATTTCCAGTTTTACCATTCCAAGGGTCCGGTTATTAAAAACAATTAACTTGACAGGAAGTTTATATTGGAAGATCGTGGCCATATCTCCGAGAAGCATAGACAGTCCGCCATCTCCGCAGAGGGCAATTACTTCTCTGCCCGGATGCGCCAAAGACGCTCCTATAGCCATCGGCATAGCATTGGCCATGGATCCGTGATTGAAAGATCCCAGCATTTTTCTTTCGCCGGTTCCTGTAATAAATCTGGCACCCCATACACAGCACATGCCTGTATCTACCGTAAAAATGGCATCTTTTTTGGCCAGCTGATCTAAAGTATGTGTTACGTATTCAGGTTGAATAGCGTCTTCCTTTCCGGAATCTTTCACATAGGTAAGCTGACTCTCTTTTACTTTTTCATAAAATGCCAGCTGCTCATTCAGAAAGTGGACATCTGTTTTTTCTTCAAGTAAAGGCAGTAAAGCTTTAATGGTTTCCTTTACATCTCCCGCCAGTCCCAGCTCCAGTTTCGCTCTTCTTCCCAGCCTTTCAGGGCTTTCATCGATCTGAACAATTTTATTTTTAACTGGCATGAACTTTTGATAGGGGAAATCAGTTCCCAACATGATCAGAAGATCAGCCTCGTGCATGGCATGATAAGCGGATGGAAATCCAAGAAGACCCGTAAGTCCCACTTCATTTGGATTATTGGGCTGAATGGCCATCTTCCCTCGGAAAGAATACCCTACCGGAGCTTTTAAAAATTTTGAAAGTTCTACTACCTCAGCATTAGCTTCTCCCGCTCCGATTCCACAATAAAGGGTTACTTTTTTACTTTCATTAATTAAAGTTGCCAGACGTTTCAATTCATCATCAGAAGGTCTGATCACCGGATTTGTTTTAAATATCTGGGTGGAAGTAGATCCTTCTTCGGCATCAAGTTCTGACACATCTCCGGGAAGTCCGATCACGGCAACTCCCTTTTTTGAAATAGCGTGCTGGATCGCTGTCTGCAATGTTCTCTGCACCTGTTCAGGCCTGGTGATCATCTGATTGTAGTGGCTGCAGTCATCAAACAGTTTTATGGTATTGGTTTCCTGGAAATAATCCATCCCCATTTCATCACTCGGAATAGTGGACGCGATGACCAGCATCGGAACATGGGATTTGTGTGCCTCGTAGACTCCATTGATTAAATGAACATGTCCCGGACCACAGCTTCCTGCACACACCGCAAAACCATCAAGTTCAGCTTCTGCCGCTGCTGCATAGGCACCTACTTCTTCATGTCTTACATGGATCCATTCGATGCTGCTTTTTTTAACGGCAATATTAAGATGATTAAGACTGTCGCCGGTTACTGCATAAATTCTTTTCACATTGGCATTTTCGAGCATTTCAACAATCTGCTCTGCTATGTTTTTAGCCATAATTACTATTTTTTGGTGGTTATTTTAGTTATAGAATACTGAGAAAATATAGATATAACGCAAGCCTTTTTACTATAAAAAATCCTTACCTCTCTCAAATTTAGCTAATAAATTATAATTCCTATCCCTATAAACTATTAAAATTTCATCATATTGAACTAAGCTTAACCTGAATTCAGGTTAAATTGGAGAATGAAAGTTATGGTTTTGGGATATGTGTGAGCTGGCTTTCAGTTGCTGGTTGCTTATCTTGATCACTAAACCTCTAGCTTCTAACTTCTAATAACAAAAACTCCGCATCAATGTGCGGAGCCTTTGTTATTTATGTGGATATTAAATTACTTCTATCTGATTTCTTAGCAGATCTTCAAACTCGTCTCTTTTACGAATAAGGAGCGCTTTTCCGTCTAAGAATAATACTTCAGCCGGTTTTAATCTTGAATTAAAGTTGGAACTCATTTCAAAGCCGTAAGCTCCTGCATTATGAAAAGCCAGAATATCACCTTCTCTTACTTCATTCAGCTTTCTGTCCCATGCAAAAGTATCGGTTTCACAGATGTTTCCTACAACCGTATAGATTCTTTCCGCTCCTTTTGGATTGGAAAGGTTTTCGATCTTGTGATAAGAGTCATAGAACATCGGACGGATCAGGTGGTTAAATCCTGAATTTACTCCTACGAATACAGTAGCTGTCGTTTGCTTGATGACATTAGCTTTTACTAAAAGATATCCGCTTTTTCCTACTAAGAATTTTCCTGGTTCAAACCATAATTCGAATTTTCTTCCTGTAGATTTTGTAAAATCGGATATTACTTTTTCCACCTTCTTACCTAATGTTCTCACGTCCGTTTCTTCTTCACTGTCCTGATACGGAATTTTGAAGCCGCTTCCCATATCAAGATATTTAAGATTAGGAAAATGCTCAGACAGTTCCAGCATGATATCCAGTGCCTGAAGGAAAACGTCCGGATCCTTGATCTCGCTTCCTGTGTGCATGTGAAGACCTTCCACATTAAGGTTGGTACTTTTCATGACTCTTTCGATATGACGAACCTGGTGGATAGAAATCCCGAACTTGCTGTCGATATGTCCCGTTGAAATTTTATAGTTTCCGCCTGCGAAAATATGCGGATTGATTCTTACAAGGATCGGATACGTATTTCCGTATTTATTCCCGAACTGCTCAAGAATAGAAATATTATCTATGTTAATATGAACTCCGAAAGCCATTGCTTCTTCTATTTCAGCCAGGTCAACACAATTGGGAGTAAAGAGGATTTTCTCTTTCGGAAACCCTACTTTTAGTCCTAATCTGACTTCATTAATAGATACGCAATCCAAAGAAGCACCCAAGTTCTTGACGTACTTTAAAATGTTGATGTTTGTCAACGCCTTTGCCGCATAGAAAAACTTTGTGTGTTTTAAAAAAGAAGATGTAAGTTTCTCGTATTGAACTTTGATGGATTCAGCATCATAAACATACACCGGGGAGCCAAAATCATTGGCAATCTTTAATAATTCTTTTGAATTCATAATTTCATTTTAACATAAAAAAAGGCAGATTCTTAGATAAAGAGCCTGCCACATTGATTATTTTTATGCAAGACAAGTCTTTTAAATATTCCAAACCTTAGAGAACTTTACAGTTCCCTTCTTTCCAGTTTTTATTTGTTTAAAATGTTGCATTGCTTCTATTTATTTTTTACAAAAATACTATTTATTTTTTATTTCAGGAAAATTGATTTTAAGGCATCTCCTTTTTGATAGAACTCTTACATTCTAAAACTCATTGCTATTTAGGCAATGGCAATGTCTCAAAATCTCCGCGAAGAAGCGCTAATTGAAGATCATTATGCAAATCTGTAGAAGGCAATGGAAGATCAATTTTCAGTTTCGCAATCTTGCTCATCGTTTGAATCTGCGTAAACAGGTCGTAAAAACCATAAGACATGATTTTTCCGTTTTCAATAATCAGGAACATTTTTTCACCTAATTTTCTTCCCTGTCCCAGCCAAAGTTCATTTCTCTTTCTGAAATCGATCTTTTTCATGAAAGCATTAACATCGTTAAATTCTTCATGAAGATTGATAAACTGAACGGCTTTTGTTCCCTGCGTAAATGATCTGAATTTCAGGATTGGCTTTTCTGTTTTGTTGAGCTTATTCTTTTCAACAATGTATTTATTGTTTCTGAAATAAAGCCCGAACTGAAATGTTTCTCTTTTTTTGATGTTCTTGGAATTCAGGATCAGTTTGGCGATAATATCTGTTCCCGTAAGCTCATAATTGATCTGTTCCACCTCTTTCTGAAGCTCTTCCCACTTCTTGGACTTGGAATTAAAGATCTTCTTTGAAAATTTATTGATATCCTGAACATAATCTGATAAAATGATTTTCCCTGCTTCGTTCTGGAAGTAGACAAAACCTTTTTCATTCGGAAGATCTTGGGTCAGGACTTTAATCTTATTAATGTAGGTCTTGGCATTGGTTTCGTCATGTTGCTTCTGGATAATCTCATTCTCTGTATCTTTTGAGATCAGAAGCTTGAACAGTTCCAACGTTGCCCTTGCATCCCCTTCTGCTCTGTGGTGGTTCGTTAATGGAATCCCCAACGATTTAACCAGTTTTCCCAATGAGTAGCTTACCTCATCCGGAATCATTTTCTTCGCCAAAGGAATCGTATCTAAAGTATTGGTCTGAAAATCATAACCCAGCCTTTTGAAAGACTGGCGCAGCATCCTGTAATCAAAATCAATATTATGCCCTACAAGCGTTGTATTCTGAGTGATCTCAATGACTCTTTTGGCTATTTCGTGAAATTTAGGCGCGGTTTTAACCATTTTGGGCGTAATACTTGTCAGTTTCTGCACAAAAGGGGTGATGTCACTTTCAGGATTTACGAGAGATATAAACTGGTCAGTGATTTTCTGACCATCGTACCTGTAGATGGCTATATCTATAATGCATTCATTTCTATAACCTGCACCATTACTTTCTATATCTATAATCGAATACATTGAGTTGTAGTTATACTGCTATTTTTTATGATTAATATTAATAATTTCCTTCATCATCAGCCTGGAGCATAAAGTTATAAAGCTTAGTACATAACCCATGCCATCTGTCTATACTAGCTATAATTGTATCTGCTGTCCATCTTTGATATTCAATACAAATACCATAGAAATTACATACAGACCGATCCCTGAAATTATTCCTCCAAATAACTGACAGAGCCATTTTTTATCCGCCGGCAAAGGCAGTCCTGCTAAAATAACAAAAAATATGTCAAAAAAAAGTAAACCGGGCATTGATCCCCTTCATAACCGGATTCAAAACAGCCAGTACGATCCATTAAAAAACTGATACTCTTTTCTTAGCAGGATTATATTTATATCGAATTAATTTTAAGATACTATCTCTTTCTTCCACCCAGTCCGAACATTCCCAGGATGGCTTTTGCTCCTTCACGCATCAACGTGCTGGTGAATGTTCTTCCGGCTTTGCTTTGAAGCACCTGCTCAAACATTCCCGGCTCTTCTTTTAGTGGTCTGGATTTTTGGGTTGGTGCAGGATTCTGTGCGGCCTGCTCCATTCTGTTCGTTAATATTTCGTAAGCTGATTCTTTATCAACAGGCACTTCATATTTGGCAACTAAAGCTGAATTCCCTGTTAATTCCGAAATTTCTGCATCACTTAAAACATCCATTCTGGATTCCGGAGAGATCAGATACGTATGAACAAGTGGTGTAGGAATTCCTTTTTCATCCAAAGCGGTGACAAAAGCTTCTCCGATTCCCAGATTCTGAATCAGGCTGGATGCGTTATAAAATTCCGTGGTAGGGTAATTTTCTACAGCTTTCGTGATTTCTTTTTTATCTTTTGCCGTAAACCCTCTCAAAGCATGCTGAATCTTTAATCCCAGCTGAGACAAAACATTTTCAGGAACATCGCCCGGAATCTGAGTGATAAAGTAAATACCCACTCCTTTGGAACGGATCAGCTTGACCATTGTCTCAATCTGTGAAAGCAATGCTTTTGAAGCTTCATCAAAAATCAGGTGGGCTTCATCGATGAAAAGAACTAATTTAGGCTTTCCGCTGTCTCCTTCTTCAGGGAAAGTCATATAAATTTCAGCAAAAAGCGAAAGCATAAATGTGGAGAACAGCTGTGGCTTACTTTGGATCTCAGCTACTCTTAAAATATTTACGACTCCTTTTCCATCTCTGATTTCAAGAAGATCATGAACATCAAAACTTAATTCACCGAAGAAATCAGATGCTCCCTGCTGCTCCAGTGCAACAATAGACCTTAGAATAGTTCCCAAAGAAGCCGAAGCGATGGATCCGTAGTTGGCTGCCAGTTCAGCTTTTCCCTGTGCATTATCTGTTACGTATTGCAGAACTTTCTTTAAATCATTTAAATCAATTAATGGAAGACCTTTATCATCACAATATTTGAAAACAATAGACATGATACTCTGCTGGGTATCATTCAGCTCAAGAATTTTGCTTAATAAAACCGGTCCGAATTCTGTCACGGTCGCCCTCAGCTTCACTCCTTTCCCACCGGAAATACTCATCAATTCTACCGGAAAAGCTTGTGGATTGTAAGGAAGCTGGGTTTTAGCATATCTTTCTTCAATGATGGGATTCATCTGCCCGGTTTCTGCAATTCCTGAAAAGTCACCTTTAATATCCAACACCAAAGAAGGAACTCCTGCGTGAGAAAGCTGTTCTGCAAAAACCTGAAGTGTTTTGGTTTTCCCAGTTCCTGTAGCACCCGCAATAAGTCCGTGTCGGTTGATAGTCTTCAAAGGAATCGTTACATTTACTTCCGGAACTACTTCCCCGTCCAGCATTCCTTTTCCTAATATAATGTGTTCTCCTTTTGGAGTATATCTTGCATTTAGTTCTTCAATAAATTGTGTTTTATCTGCCATCTGATCTTTTTTAACTTATAAATATAAAAGTTTTTGTAAAATATTTGGGTATTAAAGTCATATTACATAATAATCTTAGTTAATACGACGGAAAAAAATAGGTCAAACCCATCCTTTGCAAATTTTAAACCATGAAGTGAAATACACTGGACACAATGTCTTTAAACAAAGGCACTACATAATTATTTTCACTTCCTGAGCATGATAAAAAACAGTCTCCAAAATTAAGGTTCTTTCTTCCCTGTTTTTCGTTTGAAAACAAAGGGCTTTAAGGCTTACAGCCGCATAATATTGAAATAAACTATCGTCCGGATTTAACATTTCGTTTACAATTCATCTAATACTTTGTATCTTTATCTAAAATTTAAAAAAGATCCCAATGAAAATTGAACAAATATATACGGGCTGTCTGGCTCAGGGTGCCTATTATATTGTATCAGAAAATGAAGCTGTGATTATTGATCCGCTGAGAGAGGTAAAACCTTATCTGGATCGCCTTGACAAAGACAATGTAACTTTAAAATATATTTTCGAGACCCATTTCCACGCGGATTTTGTTTCAGGACATTTGGATCTGAGTAAAAAGACAGGAGCTCCTATTGTTTACGGACCTACTGCCCAGCCTGCATTTGAGGCTATCATCGCTGAAGACAACCAGATCTTTGAGATCGGAAACATAAAAATAAAAGTACTTCACACTCCCGGACATACGATGGAGAGTACCACTTATCTCTTAATCGACGAAAATGGAACTGAAACCGCTATTTTCACCGGCGATACTCTGTTTTTAGGGGATGTTGGAAGACCTGACCTTGCGCAGAAAGCAACCAATCTTACTCAGGAAGATCTTGCAGGAATTCTGTATGACAGTCTTCACAGCAAAATCCTTCCACTGGATGACAGCATTACGGTGTATCCTGCACACGGCGCCGGTTCAGCATGCGGAAAAAATATGCAGAAAGAAACCGTGGACATTCTGGGAAATCAGAAAAAAACCAATTACGCCCTTAATCAGCCGGACAAAGAATCATTTATCAGAGAAGTTCTTGACGGTCTTACCGCTCCACCGAAGTATTTCGGAATGAATGTGGCGATGAACAAAGGCGGATACGAAAGCCTTGATGTGGTGATGAATAAAGGATTAAGCCCTATTGCTGCCGAAGATTTTGAAGCTTTTGCAGAAGAAACAGGTGCATTGATTTTAGATACCAGAAGCCCTGCAGAATTCCATAAAGGATTTATTCCAAATTCTGTCAACATAGGCTTGAAAGGAGATTTCGCACCATGGGTTGGAAATATGATCGTAGATGTGAAGCACCCTATTCTGCTTGTAGCCGACGAAGGAACTGAAGAAGAAGTAATTACCCGATTAAGCAGAGTCGGATTCGACAATGTGGTAGGATATTTAGACGGAAGCTTTGCATCATGGAAATCTACCGGAAAAGAAACTGACGAAATTAAAAGAATATCTCCCGCTGAATTCGCAGAACAGTTTACAGAAAATGCCAAAGTGATTGATGTGAGAAAGCTGAGCGAGTATTCTGCTGAACATGTTGACAATGCATACAACAAACCGTTGGACACCATCAGTGACTGGGTAAAGACCATTGATGATTCTGAACATTTCTTCCTGCACTGTGCCGGAGGATACAGAAGCATGATCGCCGCAAGCATCCTTAACGCTCATGGAATCAGAAACTTTACAGAAATAGAAGGAGGTTTCAGCGGCATCAAAAAAACAGAAAAATTCCCGACTACAGATTTTGTTTGTCAGTCAAAAACATTATAGCATGCTGAAAGGAAAGATTTTCGGATATATTCTGATTTCTAGTTTAGCGTTAACAGCCTGTAAAACAAAATCTACAGCTGATCATCCAAAAGCAGACATCAAACAAATAGTCAAGAGTTCTGATATCACGCTGGTAGATGTAAGAATTCCGGAACAGTATGAGGCAGGGACCGCAAAAGGCGCTATCAACATTCCTTTAGCTGAAATAGAGAACAATATCGATTCGCTGAAAGGCAAAAAGGTGGTTGTTTTCTGCAATAAGGGAATTCAGGCTGATCAGGCTATGGACATCTTAAAGAAAAACGGCGTAGAAGCCTACGACGGTACAACCTGGAAAAATGTAAAAGCTATTCAGGAAGAGAACACCTCCGGAAAATAAAATATAATGAGCCATCAGGATTTATCTCAATGAAGTTCTGATGGTGTACAAAAAACCAAAACTATGTCACAAAAATTTCAGGAAATCATCAATTCGGAAAGACCGGTACTTATTGACTTTTTTGCCACGTGGTGTCAGCCATGCAAAGTACAGTCATCCGTTTTAAATACGGTAAAAGAAAATATTGGCGAAGGCGCGAGAATCATCAAAGTGGATGTAGACCAATATCCGGCTTTGGCTGCTCAATACGGAGTAAGAGGTGTTCCTACCCTTGCGGTCTTCAAAAATGGTGAACTCTTATGGAAAGAAAGCGGTGTGCATGACGTGAATTCACTTACAGAACTGCTTAAACAATATGCTTAATGAGACTGAGACTAAGGTTTAGCATGAATATTAACCTAAACCTTAGCCTCAATCTACTCTTATAATTCAATTGAAAACTGATCTCTGTCGTTCAGAAACTGAAAATGTTGCCTGAAATTTTTTAATTCATCCATATTCAGTTCTGCAGAGATGATATTTCCGTTCTTTTGAGAAATCTCAGTTCCATCAGCAAAAAAGCAGTGCGAGCTTTCCTGGTAAAAAAGATTATTTCCGTCTGTCCCAATTCGATTTAAACCAAAGACAAAAGACAGATTTTCTATTGCTCTAGCTTTCAAAAGATGTTCCCAGGCTCCCACTCTTTTCTCCGGCCAGTTGGCAATATATAAGACGGCATCATAATCATCATTATTCCTTGCAAAAACAGGAAAACGAAGGTCATAGCAAACCTGCAACAGGATCCTGAATCCTTTATAATTCACAATGACCCTTTTGTGTCCCGGACTATACACTTTATCTTCTCCTGAAAATGAAAACAGATGTCTTTTATCGTAGAAAAAACTTTCAGAATCCGGCTGTACAAAGTACATTCTGTTGTAAAAATGTCCCCCTTGTTCTACGGGAGCACTTCCACAGAAGACTGCATTTTTTTCTTTAGCCATTTTCTTCAGAAACTCCAGAGATTCTTCATTCCTGTCCGAAACTTCAGCCGCATCCATGCAGAAGCCGGTAGAGAACATTTCAGGAAGCAGGAAAATATCAGCCTCCACATCTTTAAACTGTTCTTCGATCAATTGAAAATTTTTGTCTTTATTTTTCCAGACAATATCTAAATTAAGTCCTGCTATTCTCATAAACTTTGTTAAATAACTTCAATAAAAATACGATTTTCCAATGATTTCGGTTCTATTTTTGATGAGGATATTTTTCATTATTATCATTTAATAAAAGTAAAGTTTATGAAGAAATTGTTTTTTGTGTTGATGATCGCTTTTTTCGGAACGGCAGCCAATGCTCAGGCTTATACAGGAAAAGGTGACCAGAAAATTCAGCTGGGATTGAGTGCATGGGGCTATGGAACGGGAGTTACGGGAACTTATGACTATGGGTTGAACAAACTTATTTCGGTAGGTGCCGGTCTTAATGCGTATTTTGGTGACTATAAAGATAATGACAAAGACAACCGTGTTTTTGTATTCGGAAGACTGAATTTCCACCTTCAGGAAGCTCTTGATCTGCCCTCCAAATGGGATATCTATCCTGGTGTAGACGTAGGAGTGCTGGGTAAGGATTTTGGAATCGGGGCGCACATCGGAGCCCGTTACTTTTTCACGGAGAAAGTGGGTGTTTTTGCAGAAGTAGGCAACAACGGCAGTATCGGTGTTTCTTTCAATCTGTAAAATCCGCTAAATATATGACAAAGCTTCTCATTTAGAGAGGCTTTTTTATTTGGCATAGTTTTGATAATTGTTACCTTTGCAAATTAAAATCTAAAATTTATTAATGGAATTAGCAATCAAGATTTTCCAGTTCATACTAAGTATTTCTATTTTAGTGGTTCTTCATGAGCTTGGACACTTTTTACCGGCAAAATGGTTTAAGACCAGAGCTGAGAAATTCTTCCTGTTTTTCGATCCATGGATTTCGATCTTTTCAATGAAAAAGATCAACGGAAAATGGCAGTATAAATTTCTTTCCAAAAACCTTCCGGATACAGAAACTATCGTGGTAGACGGAAAAGAGAAAGAAGTTCCTATCGATATATCAAAACTTCCTGACAACGACTGGAGAAAACATCCGGAGCAAACGAAATACGGAATCGGATGGCTTCCTTTCGGTGGCTACGTGAAAATCGCCGGAATGATTGACGAAAGCATGGACACCGAGCAGATGAAGAAACCTGCAGAATCGTGGGAATTCAGATCAAAACCGGCTTGGCAGAGACTGATCATTATGCTTGGCGGCGTTACCGTTAACTTTTTCCTGGCATGGATTATTTTCGGATGTCTTTCGTATTTCAATGGAGAAACTTCTTTTGATACCACGAGAGTGGAAGCACCGATGCATTATACCAATATTGCAAAAGCAATGGGCTTTGAGGACGGTGATAAGATCTTAAAAGTAGACGGAAAAGTTCAGAACAATCTGGATAAACTGTCTTTAGATATTTTACTAAGTGATCAGGTAACGGTTTTAAGAAAAGGTCAGGATGTTACTTTTAACACGAATGACGACGGAAAAGCACTGGCTTTCAAAGATGAAAATCCAAGAGCATTCCTTACGCCAAGATATGCACCGGTAATTGATACCATTGTAAATCCTAAAACGGCTGAAGCAGGTTTAAAAATAGGAGATCAGGTGGCTTCGGTAAACGGTCAGAAAATCAGTTATTATGACGAGCTGCAAGGGGTTGTTGTAAAAAATGCAGGAAAGACTATTAATATGGAGGTCATCAGAGCCGGCGCAGTACAGCCTTTAAGCCTTGAGGTTTCTAAGGAAGGTACTTTGGGAATTGCTTCTTACAAGCAGCTTCAGAAATATGCCAATACGCAGCATTTCACTTTCATGCAGTCTATCGGAAGAGGATTTACGAGAAGTATCGAAAGTTTGACGTATCAGGTGAAGCAGTTTAAACTGGTATTCAACAAAAAAGTTCAGGGATATAAGAAAGTGGGAGGTCCGCTAGCGATCATAAAGAATATGCCGGTAGAGAAGTCGAAAGACGGATCGGTATCGGTGAACTGGAGCATGTTCTGGAGTTTTACAGCAATGTTCTCTGTATGGTTGGCGTTCCTAAACCTTATTCCTATCCCGGGTCTTGACGGTGGTCACGTATTATTTACCCTATGGGAAGTGATTACGGGGAAACCAGTACCGCAAAAAGTACTTGAAAATGCACAGATGATCGGGGTTATCTTCCTGTTAGGATTGATGTTACTGATCTTCGGAAGCGACATTTTCAAAGCAGTGACCGGAAGTTTATAATTTTTTTGAAATTTTTTCTAAAAAATATTTGTAAGGTATAAATATTCGTCCTATATTTGCACCACTTAAAACAAAGGACATTCCTCCTTAGCTCAGTTGGTTAGAGCATCTGACTGTTAATCAGAGGGTCGCTGGTTCGAGCCCAGCAGGAGGAGCCATTAAGGACAAACACTTACATTCATTTGTAGGTGTTTTTTTTGCTTTAAACTTTTCGGGTTTGAGAAATCAATTATATCTTAGCATTAAATAATACTATAATAGGATATAAATCTCAAATTGTTTCATGAAAAAACTTTATATTTCATTATTAACAGCCTTTTCCATCATTCAGATTTCAGCACAGGAAAAGTCTTATTTTTTATCCAGTCCTTCATTGAGTCCCGACGGAAAAACAGCCTACTTCGCTTATGACGGAGATATCTGGAAAGTAGACTCTAATGGAGGAAACGCATCCAGAATCACAGCTTTAGACGGAGAAGAAATCAATCCCCGCATTTCTCCCGACGGAAAATGGCTGGCATTCAGTTCCAATCAGTATGGTAATTACGATGTTTATATAATGCCCGTTGAAGGCGGAACCATCAAACAGCTTACCTTTCATACCGGAAAAGATGAAATAGAAAACTGGGGATGGGACAGCAAAACGCTTTATTTTACCTCAAACAGGAATAATAATTTTGGAAGCTTCAAAACGACTATTGAAGGAAAAACGCCACAAAAGCTTTTCAACAATTACTTCAATAACACCAGCGGGATCGCTGAAACCCCTGCGGGAGAATATCTTTTCACCAGCTCTTCGGAAGCAGCCAATCAGATACACCGTAAGCGTTATAAAGGAGAAAACAATCCTGATATTCTTGGATACAATCCACAAACCAATTCTTTCAGATCATACACGAATTACGAGGGAAAAGATTTCAACCCAAGTGTAGATAAAAACGGCCGTATTTATTTTATCTCCGATGAGAATAACAATGAATATAACCTTTATCAAATTGAAAATGGTAAAAAGGTACCGCTGACCCAGTTTGACACCTCCATCAAAAAACCTTTTGTTTCAGCAAACGGATCTAAAGTCATATTTGAAAAGGACTACCAGCTCTATATCTACGATGTAGCAACAAAAAGCACTAATGTTCTGAACACAAGCCTCAACACCAATAAAACACTGGAAAAAGAGCAGAATTTCAGTGTAGAAAACAACATTTCCTATTATGATGTTTCACCGGATGGCAAAAAGATGGCTTTTGTAAGTCGTGGTGTTCTCTTCGTTTCTGATATCGAAGGAAAATTCACCCAACAAATATCTAATGGAAAGGAGCGTGTAATGGAAGCAAAATGGCTGAAAGACAATCGTACCTTACTTTTCAATCAGACGGACAAAGGTTATCAAAACTGGTTTAGCATTACTGCAGACGGAAAAGGCCAACCTAAGCAATTAACTCATGATGTACGGAATAACCGTAATATAACCCTTAACAGCGATCTTTCAAAAGCAGTTTACTTAAGCGGTCGCGATGAAGTAAGAATAATGGATCTGAAAAGTTTCAATTCTACTACTATTGTAAAAGATGAAATCTGGGCTTTCCAAAATTCAAAGCCTTCTTTTTCGCCCAATAACGAATATGTATTATTCTCCGCAAAAAGGAATTTCGAACTGGATATTCTCATTTATAACATCAAAAAAAGCCAGACCATCAACCTTACCAATACCGGTGTTTCGGAGGAAGATCCTTTCTGGTCTCCCAATGGTAAATACATTTATTTCAGCAGCGACAGAACCAACCCTTCTTACCCTTTAGGGATGCAAAAATCCAACATTTACCGCATGGCGCTGGACTGGTTTGATGAACCTTATAAATCGGAAAAATTCGACAAGCTTTTTATTGAAGAGAAAAAAGACAAAGAATCCACTAAAACAAAAAAGGACACCAAAGAGAAGAAAGAAGAAAGCAAAGACAAAAAGAAAGAGAAAGAACCTGTTATAAAGGAACTGAAAGTTAATCCTGAAAACACGCTGGAAAGAATCGAGTTGGTTACCGACAGATATGGATACCAGGACGATCCTACAGTTTTTATTGAGGACAAGAAAGAAATTCTATTGTTTAATTCCAATCAGGATAATGGAAAAAAGCAGTTATTCAAAAAAGTTTTCACAGATTTTGAGCCTGCAAAGTCTGAGAAGGTCTTCGATAAAGAAGCCTCTAACATCACCCGGATTGAAAAAAATATTTTTGCATTAATAGAAGGCAATATTTACAAGATGACCCTGGAGGCATTAAAACCGGAAAAAATTAATATTCAGTATACTTTTGATAAGGATCTGGCTTCCGAATTCACTCAAATGTACGATGAAGCCTGGACGGGCGTTGAAGAAAACTTCTATGATGAAAATTTTCACGGCATTAACTGGAAAGCAAAAAAAGAACAGTACGCCAAATATCTTCCGTATGTAAATAACAGAAACGATCTTCGAATTTTATTAAATGATCTTTTGGGTGAACTTAATTCTTCACACACCGGGTTTTCCTCAACCGGAAAAGAGGAAACCAAATATCTGAACTATTTTACCAATGAAACCGGAATTGTATTTAAAGCAGACCAGCCTTATACCGTAGAAAGCATTGTACGAAAATCTCCGGCATTCCGCACAGGGGTTGATGTTAAGCCCGGAGATCAGCTAATAGCCGTTAACGGGAAAAATATTGACCCTAACGAAAACCGTGAAGCCTATTTCACAAGTCCGAAAAAACAGGATGAGCTGATTCTTACTTTCAGCCGTAATGGAAAAAATATAACTACGAAAGTACATCCGATTGCCAATACAGATTTAAAAGGACTGCTTTACGACGACTGGATATTCAACAACCGTCAACGTGTGAATAAGCTCAGCGACAACCGCATTGCGTATTCTTACATGAAAAACATGTCTACTGATGAATTGGATCATTTCCTTCTGGATATGGTGGAGCAGGAAAACAGGAAAGATGCCGTGATCCTCGATCTACGATACAACACCGGCGGAAATGTCCATGATAAAGTATTGAATTTCCTTGCTCAAAAGCCTTATCTGCAATGGAAATACCGTGAAGGAAAAATGACTGCGCAACCTAACTTTGCTCCCGCCGGAAAACCTATCGTCCTGCTGATTAATGAAGGATCACTAAGTGATGCTGAAATGACTGCTGCCGGTTTCAAAGCACTGAAACTGGGGAAAATCATCGGTCAGGATACCTATCGCTGGATTATCTTTACTTCAGGGAAAAGCCTTGTGGATGGCTCTTATTACAGACTTCCTTCCTGGGGAACCTATACCCTGGATGGACAGAATCTTGAAAAAACGGGTGTAAAACCGGATATTTACATTAAAAACACCTTCCTCGACCGACAAGAGGACAACGATCCTCAGCTGGAACGGGCGGTTCAGGAAATACTAAAAGACTTAAAGAAGTAAAATTCTACAGTATAAATATTCAAACAGGAATGCCTCATGAGGCATTCCTGTTTTTTTTGCATATATTTTGCTTGACAGATTCCATCATTTGCAATCAAACAAACATTATGCCCTACCTATCCAGGATTTATTTAAAAGACGAGCGCCCTAAGGACTACCCTTTCAATCTGCCTTTTCTGAGCAACGGCTTAGATCTGAAACTTAAAAGCAATGTCACCTTCTTCGTGGGCGAAAACGGAATCGGGAAATCCACCTTACTGGAAGCCATAGCGGAAAAATGTGATTTCAATGCCGCAGGAGGAAGCCGGAATCACCGATATGATTTTCATAAGACCGAATCCGGACTGTCAGACTACCTTACTCTCTCGTGGAAAACCAAAACTGCTCAGGGATTTTTCATGAGAGCTGAGAGCTTTTTCAACTTTGCCACCTATATCGATGAAGTTGCCAAAGAAGACAGAAGGGTTCTTGATGCCTACGGAGGCAAGTCTCTGCATCAGCAGTCCCACGGCGAGGCTTTCCTTTCATTATTCCACAATCACTTCCAGAATGGCCTTTATATCCTTGATGAGCCCGAGTCTGCACTTTCCCCTCAAAGACAGCTTTCATTACTTTCCATCATTCATAAACTGGAAAAAGCAGGAAAAGCGCAGTTTATTATTTCCAGCCATTCACCCATTCTAATGTGTTATCCCGGTGCAGAAATTTATTTACTGGACGATAAAATTCAACAGACAAATTATAAAGAAACCGAGCATTACCAGTTAACAAAGAATTTTTTAGAATCTCCGGAGCACTATTTCCGTCATTTATTTGAAGATTATTAGAGTTAAATAAAAAAGGGGTTGAAATATTTCTATCTGAAATTCAACATTTTTGGTTAAAATCGGCTGTTATTTAGGGATAAAATTTGCCTGATATTAATATTCCTTTTATATTTGCAGCACCTTAAACAGAGGAAAATTCCTCCTTAGCTCAGTTGGTTAGAGCATCTGACTGTTAATCAGAGGGTCGCTGGTTCGAGCCCAGCAGGAGGAGCAAAAAGACTTACAGAAATGTAGGTCTTTTTTTATGTCCTTAATTCAGATAATAAATCAATATCTATCTGAAATACACAAACAGGCAGCCGCAAGTTCTAAATACACCCTCACTCCGATACTTTTCCACAAAACAATAAAGAAAATTAGTTCGATCTTTTTTCCGGTAACTGAATATATCCACAATCCACTACTCCTATTTGTGGAAAAACGTTTTAAACACAAATAATCAACTAGGAATAAGTCAATTAACATTGTTAATAACCTGTGGAAAAACTATTGGCAAGATATGAATACATCATGGAGAATACCTGAGAAGTACGTGGATAAAATGTGAATAATGTGCCAGAAACCTGTGAAAAGCCTATTAATAAATGATTTTAAAGCGTGAAGAAATTGTGGAAAAGCTGTGAATAATGAAAATCTGTTTCAACAATTAATCCTCATTTTTACATCGTTCTCTTTATCCCTTGAGCAGTGTTTATTTTGCTATGAAATGCATTCTTGTAAGCAATTAATGATCACAATCTTTTACTGTTATTTTCATTACATTTGTAGTTTTGTGATTTTTCATAGAAAACGTTAAAAAATATGATCTTTTTTAAATAAACAGCACGCTTTTTGTTTGTGCTAATTGCCTGAAGTACCAAATGATGTTAAATAACAACTCTAAATATTACAACCTTTTTTTTCTGCTTTTTATATCCACTCTTACGTATGCCCAAAACACAGCAAACGGAAGGATTACAGATGCAAAAACCAATAAAGAAATCACTGGTGTAGATATTTTTATCAATGACCATACTGAACCTGCCCTGAAGACCTCCGTGGGAAGCTTCACAGTTCAGTCTGACAGTATTATTACTAAACTAAAATTTTCGAAAAAGAATTATTCTACGGAAACAGTGACTGTTACTCCGGAAAATGCTCAAAATGTCTTCGTGAAACTTTCACAGGAGAAGGTAAGCACCATCGATGAAATTGTGATCCACAACGAAAAACCTAAATATAAAAATAAGAAGGAAAACCCTGCCTACGCGATCATGCAGGAAGTGTGGAAAAGAAAAAGAAATAACGGTTTAGAAAAATTCGATACCTATACTTACAAAGAGTACGAAAAGATTCAGTTTGACGCTAACAATCTGGACAGCGCTTTCATGAGTAAGAAAATCTTCAATAAACTGGATTTTATCTTTGAGTATGCAGATTCTACAGCCAGTGGAAAAATAGGGCTTCCTATCTTCCTGAATGAATCGATCTATGAAAATTTCGGAGAAAACAAACCCGGAAAAAAGACAAAAAGATTACTGGTCGCTCAGAAGACTTCAGGATTCCAGGATAACCAGGTAATCACCATTACTGCTAAAAACCTTTACAGGGATATTAATATTTACGATAACACCTTAAATTATTTTGATATCGGATTTCCAAGTCCTGTAGGCTCAAACGGTTTCAGCACTTACGATTATAATTTAACAGATACGATTTCCATTCGTGGTGAAAATGCCTACAAGATCAGATATCAGCCCAAAAGAAAAGAGGTTCTGGCGTTCCAGGGCTATCTTTATATAGACACGGACAGCTATGCGGTTTTGGGGGCGACTTTAAAATCTACACAGAAAATCAACGTTAACTTTATCAACAGTATTTCCACAGAGCTGGAATATGATAATCCGGATGAAAATACATTTCTGCCGAAAAAGTTTATCACAGAGATCGAACTTACCCCTTTCGCCAAAAAGAGAACTTCTAAAAGTATTATCGCAAAACGTTCGGTAGATTATTCACAATATGAATTCAACAAGCCTATTGACGACAAAACCTTTACACGAAAAGCAGAAGAGTACGACGCAAAATTTGTGGATAAAGACGATGCATACTGGGTAAAAGCAAGACCGGATTCATTATCCAAAGCCGAGCAGGGCGTTTATGAAATGCTTGACAGACTTCAACAAACTCCAAAATTCAACCGTATCGTAAAAATTTACGAAACGCTGGCATCTGGGTACTACAATGCTTTTAAAGGCATTGATATCGGTCCTATTTTTTCAATTTATGGGAAAAATGAAGTGGAAGGCGACAGAATAAGATTGGGAGCGAGAACTTATTTCGGGCAAAATGACCCATGGAGAGTTCAGTTTTATACAGCTTATGGCTTTAAGGATCAAAAGGTGAAATATGGAGCTGAAGCACGCTATATGTTCAACAGAGTCAACCGGTTTATGATCGGAGCAGGGACTAAACGGGATATTGAACAGCTCGGAGTACAGCTTACCACCGATGACGGAATTATGGCGCGTACTTTTGCCTCTTCTACCCTTTTTGCAAGAGGAGAAAATGCGTCTTTAAGCTCCATTAACAAGACTAATATTTTCGCTTCCATTGAGCCATGGAAAAACTTCCAGGTAAGAGTGGACGGAACTTTACAGAGTATTAAATCTGCCAATCCCGAGAAATTCAGCCTGATGTACTTCCGCGATGGTGATTTACGCAAAACCCTTAATGATTCTCACGTTACCCTTAGCTTAATCGCCAGACCAGGCGCCAAATTCTCCCAGACCGGCGTAGACCGCTATGAGCACGGAACATTGGCACCAACGATCATCCTGAAATATACAAGAGGAATTGAAGGCCTTTTCAACGGTGACTTCAATTATAACAGACTTCAGTTCATGTTCTACAAACCTGTTTTGATGGGAAGCTGGGGTAAAACCCTTGTGAGCTTTGAGGCTGGAAAAACGTTCGATACCGTTCCTTTAGCTCTGCAAAACGTGGTTCCCGGAAACCAGTCTTACAGTTTAGCACAGAACACTTTTGCGCAGCTTAACTATTATGAATTTGTAGCGGACACCTATACAACCCTTCACCTTGAACATCATTTCAATGGAAAGATTTTATCATATATCCCATTGATCAAGAAACTGAAGCTTAGAGAAATCGCATTTATCAGAAGCGCGTACGGAACTTTAAGCGATGCTTCCAAAGCCATCAACGTAGATGGATTTAAATATTCGGCACCAAGTGAGCAGGTCTATTTTGAATACGGATTCGGGATTGAAAACATCGGAATCGGAAACCTGAGAATTTTCAGGGTAGATTTTAACTGGAGAGGAAATTACCTTGACAGACCGGACATCTCAACATTTGGAGTAAAAGCCGGATTCCAGGTAGGATTTTAATCATAAGATAGGAACGGGCTGCATCTTCAAAGACGCAGCCCGTTTTTATTAAAGTTCATGAGCAATGAATATAGTGATGTTATATTGGACATTCGCAACCGTCATCAACATAAAGCAGACAACGCATTTTCTGTAAAGGCGTCATTCCGCACCAGATATCACATGAGGTAATTGGGTTTGGCGGGCACAATCCTCCTCCGTTAATTTGCTTAAGATGTTTCTTGGTTAGTTTCTTTAAATTTTTCATAACTATTTAGTTTTATTTATTTTTTTAACATTAAATCATCATCAGATACAATACTCACAAGACTCATCAAAATCCCGCAAACAATGTATTTTTTGCCAAGGTGTTAATCTACACCATGTATCACATGACTTGCTTGGAGTAGGAGGGCACTGTCCTGCACCTCCGTTAATACTTTTTAAATTCTTCTTGGTCAATTTTTTCAAATTTTTCATAGGTATTGTATTTATTTGTGCGCCTACTCTCAATACTTTTCGGCTTTCGCTAGTCAATTTCATCTGATTATTAAGCAAATATAAAAATATTTCACCATAGTTGGAATATTAACGAAAATATTTATTCCAGAAAAAAACCTCCAAAAAAACCTCAGCTTATGCTGAGGCCATTTTCAATAACTTTATTTATGTTAACATCCGCATGGATCCGGATCCATAACCATGTTAGGACATCTAAGTCTCTGCTGTGGAGTCCATGAACACCATTCTCCGCAGGTTGTTGCAGGTGGCGGGCAAGCCAAAGCTCCTCCTTCTATTGTTCTCAATTGCTTTTTAGATAATTTTCTTAAATTTTTCATACTAGTTTTGTTTTAAATTGGTTTTGATTTCTTTGAACAAAGATTAGCAGTCACAAGGCATATCAAGTACAGCATTTAAGCAATGTGCTTTTTGCCACACACTCCATGAGCACCATTCCGAGCACCAGTTAGCTAAAGGAGGACATCTTTCTGCACCTCCATTGATGTCCTTCAGATTTTTCTTCGTTAGTTTCTTCAGATTTTTCATAATAATTTGTTTTAATTTGTTGGCCTACTCTATACGCTTTTCGGCATCCGCAAATGATTTGTTATTTGATAGTTAACAAATATATAAATATTTCACAATAATTGGAATATTAACGAAAATATTTTTGCAATCGATGCATATAGACATAAAAAAACCTCAGCAAATGCCGAGGTTTAGTTTTTTATAAAACGCTTAAATGATTATGCGTTTGCTTCTACAGATACGAAAGATCTGTTGTTTGCTTTCTTTCTGAAAACTACTTTACCGTCTACTAGTGCAAACAAAGTGTGGTCTTTACCCATACCCACGTTTTCACCCGGGTGGTGCTGAGTACCTCTTTGTCTGATAATAATATTTCCGGCAATAGCTTCTTGTCCACCGAAAATCTTCACACCTAATCTCTTAGAGTGAGACTCTCTACCGTTCTTGGAACTACCGACTCCTTTCTTGTGTGCCATTTTATTACTGGATTATTTGTTAAGTGCTTTAAATGTATCAATATTCTTAACGATAGCAGCATCTACTTCTTCGTGAGTAAGAATAGTTTTTTCTAATTCAACTTTAACTGCTTTACCTAAAGTAATTAAAGTTTCTCTGTTTTCTTTAGACTGAGACAAGTTGTTTTTCTTCAAGTGATAGTTCAGCTCGTGATCTTCACTAAAGTTAACAGTTGCGTTGTCTGAAAGAACTTCAGCTTTCACAGTTTCTTTTTTAGCAGCTTTCTTAGAACCTCCTTCAAAACCAGTGATACCAGTGATTTTAATTTGAGTTAAAGATTGTCTGTGACCGTTTTTAACTTGGTAACCTTTTCTTCTTTTCTTTTTGAAAACGATTACTTTATCAGCTTTTACGTGGTCTAGGATCTCTGCATCTACAGTGATTCCGCTTACAGCTGGGGCGCCAACAGTGATTGAACCGTTTACAGTAAGAAGAATTTTATCAAAAGAAACTTTGTCTCCTTTTTCTCCTTTTAAACGGTTTACAAACAACTTCTGGTCTTGCTCAACTTTATATTGAAGCCCTGCTATTTCTACAATTGCAAACATTGTTTATAAATTTTTAGTTATTTCGAGGTGCAAATATATGAATAAATTTCTAAATAGCTTGCAATCAGATCTGTATTTTTCAAGAAAAACAATTTATGGTCTTTGAACGCGTTCCCAGTTGTAAAATATTCATTCACAAACAGATTTTAACAAAGAACGTTTTCTTCTTACAACCATTACTCAATGGCATAATCCTACGTATTTCTTAGTTATTTCAAAGCACAAACAAAAAATTTATGTATAAATTTCTACACACATTTACAATTAGGTTTATTTTTTTCATAAAACTCAAATAAAAAGATAAATTCACTATGGTTTGAATAATTTTTGTCATTAAAGTGCTGATAATTATCAGATAATTTTATACCTTCGTTATCACCAAAAAATATTTTATATGAAAAGAAACTTCAAATTCTGCCTGTTGGCAGGAGCCATTGCCGCTTTCTCACTATCAGCGTGCCGCGATGACAAAATGGAGGAATCTGTTCTTCCTGAATCTCAATCTGCAAGCGCCAAGCTTGAACAACCCGGAGACCTTGAAAAGAGTTGTTCATATGTAGACCAGTACTGGAGCTCATCTGCAGTTTTGAAAACCACCCTCTCTACTTCTACAGACACCAACTTTATGAATGCTCAAATGACTAAGATTGCAAGTCTTTGGGGAAGAAGTAATCCAACACTTCGTTTTGTAGATGATCCATCCAATTTCAATTCCACTTACAATGCAATCTCGTATTCGACAGGGAAAATTTATTATGGATATGCCATTTATGCTGATGCTAAAAACAAAGGCGGAGATATTGTCAATGCCATGATCCTGGCTCACGAATATGGTCACCAACTCCAGTATATCTTTAATCTTCCTACCGTAAATGAATCTACTGCAAGACCAAACGAACTGGAAGCAGACGGTTTCGCGGGCTATTACCTACGAAGACCAAACGGTTATAATAAAACGAATTTCGCTGAAATTGCCGCTGCTTATGAATTCGCACAAAGCATCGGAGATTACCAGACTAACAGTGCCAACCACCACGGAACTCCTCCACAAAGAAGATCTGCCGTGCGTTTAGGTTTCCTTTTAGGACAGTATGACCTGAATGCAGCTAATTTCGATTATAACTTCTTCTATTATTATCAGGGAGTATTAAACGGAACATATAAAATGGGCAAGAACTCTATAAATCCGGAGATCGATGCTTATATGAGCCAGTACATGGATGAACTTAGAAAAATCCAGAATGGAGAAATCTCTGCAGAAGAATTTAAGCAACTTAAATAAACATTCATTTTTAGCATATTTAACAAAGGAGGCAGGCAGCGATGTCCTGCCTCTTTTATTTTTATCAATAAATCTCCCAAAGTTTATTTACTTTTGAAACATATCCTACGACAATGAACAGAGATCTCTACATTGATTTTGCCAAGGGAATGGCAACCCTTTCCATCATATTCATCCATACCGCTTTCTGGTCCGGCCAGTTTTACATTCCTGCGGACGTCAGGGTATTTTCTCTGGTATTTGATGTAGCGCTTTTTTACGCTTTAAGTGGAATTACGTCCGGATCAAACGTAGAAAAGACATTTTACAGGCTCTTAAAACTTCAGATCACCTATATGATCTTTGTGACCTTCCTGTTCTTTATGGATTATTTTTTCAAGGTTTTCGGGCTCACCTTCTTTTCCATGGAATGGCTCCAGAGTTTTTATTCAACATTCGGATCAAAATACGCCACAACGGGTGTTTCCGATATTCCACAATGGCAGAATCTGGGAAACTGGTACCTTCACCAATATACCAATGCGGATACCTTCCCCGTGGTCATGGGAAGTTTCTGGTATCTGAAAGTTTATTTTATTCTGGCTGTTTTCGGAGTTCTGATCTTAAGATTTTTTCCAAAACACGTCAACTGGTTCATCGGACTTTGCGTTGCCTTGACTTTAGTATTCAATATTTTTCCAGAAATTTACCCGAACGGCCAAGTGGGATACGTCGCTTTTTACCTCACAATCTTTTTAATTGCCAACAGAATGCGGGGCAAACAAATCCCGGTTAAACTAATCCCCGTCCTGTATGCAATCGTTGCAGCAGCTTTGATCTGGATGTTCTGGTACTATGGAAGTGAGATATTTTATAAAATCAACAAAAATAAGTTCCCTCCTAAAATTCCTTATATCATATGGTCATTATTCTCTCTTACCACGTTATTTGTGCTTTATAACAGATTAAAAATTACAAAAGAGAACTTCGTCACCCATATAGGGAAGAATGCCATCTTCTTTTACTTTGCTCAGGGAATAAGCTCATCGCTGGTGTACTTTATCGTTGTTGCTCTAAAAGAAAATATGTCCTGGTGGATGCTGATGGTTCTCATTTATATCATCAATGTTATTCTTGCTTTCATGATCGCTGCTGGATTAAAAAAAGTAGACGATCTGGGTTGGAAAATTTTAGCCTTTTTAAGAAAAAAAACCGCTTCTTAACAGATTAACAGCCAATTTGAAATAAAATAATCTTTATTATCGCAATTTATTTTAATTTTACAAAAAATTCAAAACATGTTTAAGTTGAAACTTCCTACCGATCCAAGGTGGGCAAATATTGCAGAAGGAAACATAGGAGAAATTTTAACGGATCATGCGTGGTGCGAGCAGAAAGCCACAACCAATGCCATCAGCTTGATCAATATGCTCCCAGAACACCCGGAAATCGTCACGGAACTTATTGCCATTGCGCAGGAAGAACTTGACCATTTCAGTCAGGTGCACGAAATCATCAAAAAAAGGGGATTAGTTTTCGGAAAGGCCAGAAAAGATGATTATGTAAATGAACTGGCTAAATTTGTTGTTCAGGGAAGCAGAGAAGATCTGATTGTTGATAAACTGCTTTTCGCGGCCATGATTGAAGCAAGAAGCTGCGAAAGATTCAAAGTACTGACGGAAAATATCAAAGACGAAGAGCTTAAAGTTTTTTATAAAGAACTCATGATCTCGGAAGCTAATCACTATACCACTTTTATTGGTTTCGCAAGACAACTTGGCGATATTGAAAAAGTAAACAAGCGCTGGGAAGAATGGCTGGAATATGAAGCCAGCATTATCAAATCTTACGGAAACAAAGAAACCATCCACGGATAACATAAAAAGTAAAAAATCCACGTTGAAAAAACCGACCTTCGAAAATATTGCCAATTTTTTCCTGAAAAACTTTTTTCAGGGACTGGTCATTATTGGTCCCATCGGGCTTACAATCTTTGTGATCTGGTATATTGTCAGCGCTATCGACAATATTATCCCTTCTGTGGCCAAAGAGATTCCCGGTTTGGTTTTCGTTTCAACAATTTTGATGACCGCTATTCTGGGTTATCTGGGAAATAAATTTGTCGTGGGAAGATTCTTTTTCGACACCATGGACAGCCTTCTGGAGAAAACTCCGGGGGTAAAACACATTTATACCCCTACAAAAGACGTCATGTCTTCATTTGTAGGAGATAAAAAGAAATTCAACGATCCTGTCTGGGTAAAGACCAATGAAAATCCGGAGATCTGGAGAATCGGTTTTCTGACCCAGAAAGAGATGTCAGACGTTGAAAAGCACAATTACGTTGCAGTATATCTGCCTCATTCCTACGCTATTTCAGGATGGGTCATTGTTACTGAAGAAAAAAACATCAAACCTGTAGTGGGGATGAATGCAGCTTCTGCCATGAAGTTTGCAGTGAGTGGCGGTGTAGCCGGGTTCCATTCTGACGATAATATATTTAAGGCTCCGGAGTAATCCACCTTATTCATTCTTTCTATAATAGCCGACCTGGTTATTGTATACCTTTATTCCATTCAAATATTATGTTAACCAAAAAAATATTATTTTGGACATCTTTACCTATATACTTTTATTCTTCAATTTATTAAACTCAAATAAATACAACAATATGAACCAGAATCCTCTTCTAAATTGCGATTACGAAAAAGGAGTATGTGAAATCCGAGAAACACCCAATTCAGAAACCTCAACAGAACAATTACAGGGCACCAAAGACAAGATTACTATTATTTATTATACGGATCCTATCTGCTCTTCCTGCTGGGGAATTGAGCCCCAGTTGAGAAAACTGAAATTAGAATATGGAAACGCTGTAGAATTAGATTACAGAATGGGTGGACTTTTACCATCCTGGGATATTTATAATTCCGGAGGGATCAGTAAGCCAAGTGATGTTGCCGGCCACTGGGAAGAAGTAAGTCCTTATTACAAAATGCCTATTGAAGGAGGAGTCTGGATCACAGACCCGTTAAACTCATCTTATCCGCCGTCAATCGCTTTTAAAGCGGCACAAATGCAGGATAAAAAGAAAGCTGTGGTCTATATGAGAATTCTCCGTGAAATGGTTTTTCTTGATAAATTAAACATCACAAAGCTTGAGCATCTTGAAAAAGCAGCAGAACTTGCCGGATTAAATGTCACTCAGTGGAAAGAAGATTATGAATCCAAAGCTCAGATCGAATTCAAAAAAGACCTGGATCTTGGACGTCAGCTTGGTGTAAGAGGGTTTCCTACTTTGATTTTCACCAAAGATGATGAGATTTTGGATATTCTTTACGGGGTCAAGCCTTATGCAGATTTTGAACACAGAATAAAAAAAATAAGCGCGGACGTTACAAAAGAAGAATATTCTCCTGAGCCTGAGCAGCTATTCGCTATCTACCCTACTCTAACCACTCAGGAATTTGCCGTTCTTTCCAATATTTCTTTCGAAAAATCATTTGAAAAACTTCAGAAACTCACAGAAGAAAACAAAGTGTCCCGCAAAAAATATAAAAACGGAGATCTTTGGATTTTTAATAAAAACTAATAACACTATTTAAACTAATAAGGATGTACAAAGTTGCAATCATTGGAGCAGGAGTATCGGGGTTAAGCATGGCCAATTATCTGGAAAAGAATAATATTGATTACCATATCTACGAAAGAAGAACCCAAAACGACCTGAAAGGACACGGATTTATCCTTCCCAAAGAGGGTATCGAATTTCTCTCCAACATCATTGATATCAATGATCTCTACACAAAGGGCCGCTTTTTGAAAAAGTACCTTCATTATCATCAAAATGGTGAGATTCTTTCTGAAAAAGACCTTGAAGATGTTTTTGTGGTTTCAAGAAGCACTTTGATCGAGATTTTAGCTCAGGGTATTCCTGCCGATAAGATTTCATATGACACTACGGTCACCCTTAATGGTTTTTCTGAAAACAAAGCGTCCATCACCATCAATGACAGCAGATCTCTAGAAGCTGATATTGTTATCGCTTCAGACGGTTCAAGAAGCAGAATCAGAAGAAAAACTTTTGAGAATGAAAAAATGAAAGCCGTCCTGGAAAACGAAGTTGTGAACATTATAGAAAATGTAGAGATTGCCAGTAAACTCGAAAACAATTTCCTGAAGTTTCATCATGAAAATGGCGGTCTGACTTTCGGAGTCTTAAAACTTTCTTCTACAAAAGTTCTGTGGTACTGTCAGTTTGATATTACCAGATTCTTCATCAATGAAGACTACACTCCGGATTGCATCAAACAGTTTATCCTGGATAATTTCGGAGACTGGAATCCTTTGGTTTCATCGATCATCAATGATTCGTCCTATGAAAATGCACATATCTGGAGAGTGTATGAATTGGAAAAGCTCAATCCTTTTTATCACGAAAATGTTGTATTTATAGGCGATGCAGCACATCCGCTGATTCCTTTTACAAGCCAGGGAGTTACCTCTGCGCTTAAAGATTCTTTTATGCTTACCAATCTCTTAATGGAAGGAAATAGTCTTCCGGAGACGTTTAAAAAGTATAATGATGACAGAAGAGCTGAAATTGACATTCACATCAATAATGGAAGAGCATTATTGAACCAATTCCTGCTGCCCTTAAGCGAGCAACAAAAAAATACATTACCCATTTCATACAAATAACATGTTTACAAATAAAGATATTAATTTCGACGCTCTGAAAAGAAAAGCCTACAACGGAAGATGGGCAACCCTTGAGGACGGTATCATTCCTTTAACTGCAGCAGACCCGGATTTCAGAATGTCATCCGAGATCGAACAGGGAATTATTGAGTATATAAAAGACGGTTACCTCAGCTATGGACCATTTTCAGGAATTCCTGAATTCAAAAAAAGTGTCGCTGAACATTTCAACACAGAAAAAAAAGGAAGCTTCACACCGGACAATATTTTAGCAGTGAACAGTGCCGCTCAGGGTATGTTTCTGATTGCAAAATATGTATTGGGGCCAGGTGATGAAGCCATTATTTTCGACCCAGTTGATTTCCTGTTCAAAAAAACAGTTGAAGCAGCAGGCGGCAATATTAAATTATGCTCTGTTGATTCTAAAACAGGAGAAATTGATTTTGAAATGCTGACTTCGTTAATCTCACCCAAAACAAAACTGATCAGCATCTGTAATCCTCACAACCCGGTAGGAAGAGTCTATTCAAAAGAAGTTTTAAAAAAAATTTCTAAAATAGCCGAAGCTCATGATCTATGGGTAATGAGCGATGAAATCTGGAGTGATATTGTTTTTGATAAAAAAGAATTCAATACCTATTCTTCAGTTTCAGAAGCAGCCAAGAAAAAGAGCTTTACCGTTTTTGGATTTTCGAAATCGTTCGGAATTGCAGGATTAAGAATTGGAGCTGTCTTATGTAATGACCAGGAGCTTTTGGAGGATTTTACAGAAAAATCTCAGTTTAATTCAACCATCGAAGGGGTTTCTACCTTATCACAAATCGCAGCAAGCGTGGCTATTGAAAAGGCCAAACCATGGTTCAATGACTTCCTGACTCACCTTCAGCACAACAGAGATCTTGCTTATAATATCTTAAGTAAATCAGAAATCCTGACCCCGAACTTACCTGAAGCGACTTTTGTGATTTTCCCAAAAATTGAAAATGGTTTTTCAAGTGACAGCTTCACCCAGCATGTTTTAAAAGAAGGAAAAGTCGCGATTGTTCCCGGTTCTGAGCGATGGTTCGGAAAAGGTGCGGAAGGCCATGTAAGGATTTGTTTCTCTACTTCACAGGAAATATTGGAGGAAGGTCTGAATCGAATTATTAGAAGCTTTTAAGATTAAAAAAATTCGCATTTTTTTTATAATCAATTAATATTTTTCTAAAATTAACGAAAAACAACATTCATTTAAATAATTCATACACAATAGTTCATTTTCATATTGATTTGAGGATAAAATTCAATATTTTTGAAACAATCACCAAATCCAATATGGAATATGAAAATAATATACACAAGTGTTCTTTTTTTAGGGACCGTATCGATGTTTTATTCGCAAAACACCAATGATACCATTTCCAAAGAATCCAGAATAGAAGAAATATCCGTTACCGGAAGCCGGAATAAAAAAAGAACCGTTACCAATACCCCTGTTCCTGTCGACGTTATTGATATCAAGCAAGTAAGCCAGTCGACGGGACAGATAGAGGTAAACCAACTTCTCCAGTTCAGTGCACCTTCATTTAATTCCAACAAACAGTCGGGTTCAGATGGAGCTGATGCAGTAGATCCAGCAACGCTTCGTGGGCTCGGACCGGATCAGACGCTTCTGTTACTCAATGGAAAAAGATACCATCAGTCATCACTGATCAACCTTTTCGGTACAAAAGGCAGAGGAAATACAGGATCAGATATGAACACGATCCCCATTGGAGCAATAAAAAGAATTGAAGTTCTCCGCGATGGCGCTTCTGCTCAGTACGGTTCCGATGCAATAGCCGGGGTCATCAATGTTATCCTCAATGACCGTAATCAAGGCTTTGAAGGAAATGCTTTTTACGGAATGAATCTGTTTAAAAGCCCGGGAGACAAAGATATAGTGTCAGAGCGTAAAATAGACGGAACTACCTTCAATTTCAACGGAAATCTGGGAACAAAAATCGGGAACAATGGAGGTTTTGGAAATTTCACCGTAGAATTTGTTAATAAAGACCGTACCATACGAAATGCTAATCCTGAAAAATACTCTTCTCCCAGAGAGAAGTTCGGAGATGCCAAATCGCAAAATATTTATTTCTTCGGAAATATAGAACTTCCTTTATTCGAAGGTCTGAAATTCTATTCCCGCCAGGGCTTTTCTCATCGTAAAACCAATGCCTATGCATGGACAAGATCAGCAGATGCGGACGGAAACGTACCGGAAGTCTATCCAAACGGATTTAACCCAATGCAAAACACCAGCATTACGGATTTCACGTTTGACAACGGTCTGAAATTTAAAGTCGCTGATTGGGATGTAGACTTCTACAACGCATTCGGGAGCAATAGATTTACGTATGAAATCGACAATACCATCAATGCTACTTTAGGAATACAATCACCGACCAGTTTTAATGCTGGTGGGCATTCTCTTCTGCAGAATACAACAGGATTTAATGCATCTAAATCATTTAAAGTACTGGAAGGATTAAACGTAGCTTTCGGATCTGAATTCAGGTATGAAAAGTTTGAAATCATTAAAGGAGAAGAAGCCTCCTATGCGATGTATGACATCAATGGAAATATTGTAACATCCAATACACCTCAAGGTTTGCTCGTTACCAATCCGATTTCAGGAGATGTACGCCCCGGTGGCTCACAGGGTTTCCCAGGTTATTCTCAAGCTGTAGATAAAAACAGGAATAATTTTGCCGCTTATGTAGACACTGAACTTGACATTACCAAAAACTGGATGATCAGTGTTGCCGGAAGATTTGAAAATTACAATGATTTCGGAAGCACTTTGAATGGTAAATTTGCTACACGATATGCATTTACCCCTCAGTTCGCCTTCAGAGGGTCAGTTTCTACAGGGTTCAGGGCTCCTTCTCTGGCACAGAAATACTACAGCCTTCAGTTCACCAACTTCCAGGGAGGAAATCTGGTTACTATTCAACTGGCTTCTAATGACAGTGATCTGGCAAAAACAGTCGGAATCCCACAGTTAAAACAAGAGACTTCATTAAACGGAAGTGCAGGATTTACGTTTAATACAGGAAAATTCACAGCAACCATAGATGGATATTACATTAAGGTAAAAGACAGAATTGTACTGACCGGCAATTTCTCACAGGATGACGATGCCATCGGTGGAATTTTGGCGGATAACCATATTGACCAGGCGCAGTTTTTTACCAATGCAATAGACACCAGAACAAAAGGGGTCGATGTGATCTTAAACTACACCGAAAATATAGGTTCGGGAAAACTGACAGCCACTTTAGCCGGAAATTACAACGAAATGGAAATTACCAAAGTTAACACTTCAGAAAAACTGAAAGGAAAAGAAGAAGTTTATCTGAGCCCTAGAGAAAGAGCGTTCATCTTAGCTTCTGCTCCCAAAACAAAGATCAATCTGAATTTAAATTACAAAATCGATAAGTTCAATGCCAATCTTCAGTTGGTAAGGTTTGACAAAGTAAAACTAATAGGTTACAACGGTGCAGATGATTACCAATTGTATGGTGCAAAAGTGACCACTGATATTTCTTTCGGTTATGAATTTTCTAAGAATTTCAATTTAACGATCGGAAGCAAAAATTTATTTAACCGTTACCCGACGCTGCAGACAGCTCATGTAGACGGGAATACAGAATCCGGAGGGATATTTGATCCAGTACAGATGGGCTTTGCAGGAAGGCAGGCCTTCGCAAGACTAAATTTTAAGTTTTAAAGAAACATATAAAAAAATCTCCAGAAAATATTTCTGGAGATTTTTTTTATTTTTTAGAAATCCTATATAGTTTTCCGCTATCGGTTACAGCATAAAGATGGCCATCCATCCCATCCAGAACATCTCTGAAGCGTTCTTTCTGATCCGCTAGAAGACGTTCTTCCCCAACAACTTTATTATCCTTCATCACGATTCTGTTGATATGTTCTCCACTCAGACATCCAATGATAAGATTTCCTTTCCATTCTTCCATATTTCCGGTGTAGAAAGTGACTCCGCTTGGAGAGATCACAGGATCCCAATAATAAACGGGTTGTTCAGTTCCTTCTTTCTGGGTAATTCCGTTTCCTACTTTTGCTCCAGAGTATTCAATTCCATAGGTTACGTCTCCCCATCCATAATTTTTCCCGGGTTGTATCAGGTTGATTTCATCTCCGCCTCTTGGACCCATTTCAACATCCCAGAGTGTTCCGTTTGCGTCTATGGCCATTCCCTGTGGGCTTCTTATCCCGTATGCATAGATTTCAGGTTTATATCCCTGTTTCCCAATGAATGGATTTCCGGGAGCTGGTTTTCCATCTTTGGTTATTTTTAATATTTTTCCTAAATAATTATCTGTTTTCTGAGCATAAACACGGGTTTCCTTATCCGATCTTTCACCGGTGCTTACAAATAAGTATCCGTCTTTGTCGAAAACCAGCCTGCTTCCATAATGTTTATCACCATCATAAGAAGGTTCAGCACGGAAAATAACTTTTACTTCGGAAATATTTTTCAGGTCTGCGGATAATTTTCCTTTGGCAACAGAAGTCAGATTCCCATCCCCAAAAGGTTCTGAGAAGCTGAAATAAATGATGCTGTTGGATTTAAAATCCGGATCAAGGGCTACATCCAGCATTCCACCCTGTCCTTTTGCATCTACTTTTGGAAATCCTTCAATTTTAGAAACCTGTTTCCCGTCTGTGGAAACTACGTTCATATGGCCGTTTTTATCGGTTATCAGGAACTTTCCGTCCGGGAGATTGATTATTCCCCAGGGTCTTCCGAGATCCTTATTCAAAACTTCCACTTTATAAGCAGCCGTAGTTTTGACCGCTTTAATCCTGGTTTGTCCTTTAAACGCCGGTTTATAATTTGTATTGGGCTTTTCTGTTTCTACACTGCCGTCGTTTCCTATCTGCTGCGCATTTGCACTGTTCTTATTACACGAAGATAAAAGTAAAAAAACACTGAGCGCTGATACATAAAGATGATTGAATTTCATAGGGTTGTGATTAGATGGTAAAAAGATAGATAGAAAAATAATGCCATAAAAATTTGCAGGTATAAATTTTTATTCTACATTTGTAGAACAAATTACAACATTGTAGAATGAAAGAAATAAAATTAACCGATTCCGAGAAAAGTCTTATGGAAATCCTTTGGGAAAAGAAACGCATTTTCATGAAAGATATCCTTGATTCTTATCCGGAACCCAAACCGGCCGCAACCACCATTGCTACTCTGCTTAAAAGAATGCAGAACAAAGACCTGGTAGGATACAAACTGTATGGAAATTCCCGTGAATATTATCCAAAAGTAGAAAAAGGGGAATATTTCAACGAGGAAATGACCTCTATGATTGACCGTTTTTTCAACAGTTCAGTGACTCAGTTCGCTTCATTTTTTACTTCCAATGCAAAATTCAGTCAGAAGCAACTGAAAGAACTCCGCGATATCATTGATGAACAGATAAAAGAATAAAAATGCTTACCATTATTCTAAAACTCATTCTATGCTCTTCCTTATTTATCGCTGTGTACTATTTGTTTTTGGAAAGAGAGAAAATGTATCGGTTCAACCGGTTTTACTTATTATCTTCCACGATTCTTTCTTATGTGATCCCGTTTATTTCTATCACGGTACAGCTGCCCAAACAAGAGAATAAGCCTCAGGTTATCTTTGAGGATACAGCACAGCAAATCATTTTCACTCAACCTGTTCAGGAAAGCTTTGACTGGACGAATGTAGTGTGGATGATCTATGGAGCAGTTACGCTTTTCTTTCTGATAAGAAGCATTCGCTCCCTCAGAGCCGTCAGAAAAATAAACGGCGAAAGACGCATTTATCAGAATTATGCCATAATCGTCACAGAAGAAAATAGGGCTCCCTTCAGCTTTTGGAATACTATCTATTTAGGAGAAGATTATATAAAAAACAATGTCATCGACTCCAGAATTTTCCTCCATGAGAAAAGCCATCTGGATCAGAAACACAGCATTGACGTTATCCTACTGAACATCTTACAGGTTTTTACCTGGTTCAATCCGGTTTTATTTCTTTATAAAAAAGCCATTATCACAAACCATGAATTTCTCGCAGATGAAGCAGTTCTGAAGAGCAAATACAGCATCAGGGATTATCAAAATTTGATCCTTGAGGAGATTACAGCCCGCCAGAACATGTCTTTTACGCACTCATTTAATTTTAACAACACCAAAAAACGATTTATTATGATGACAGCAAAAAAATCCAGATTCACTCTGTTGAAAAAGACGGTTGGCCTTACAGCATTGGTTACAGCGGCAGCGTTATTCGCAGAAAGAACCTATACCATTGATCCTGTTCTCTCGACAGACATCCAAAAGGTCAAACATACCGGAAAGGGAAATTTATCAACAGTGGATCCGTATAAGGAATTCCTTGATATCCTAAGCCCATATTCTGATCTTTTAAACAGTGGAAAATATGCAGAATTCTCTAAAAAGGTTTCTGATCATGACAAGAAAAGACTGGAAGAGCTTTATCCAAATCTGACCGATGCGCAAAAAAGTGAGCAGAAAATTACATTCTTCCGTACCCCCGACTTAAAACAAAGGATTCCGACCGAAAACGAATTGAAATCATTCATCAATAAAAGCAATTATGCCGTCTGGATCGATTCAAAAAAGATAGATAACAATAGTCTTAACAATTACAAAGCATCTGACTTTGCCCATGTTTTCATCAGCGGAGTCGGTAAGAATGCAAGAACAGCAAAAAATCCGCAGCCGTATCAGGTGAGTCTAATGACCCATGATTATTTCGAAAAAAAGAAGGAAGAAAAGTCTCATACGGTAATGGGAATTAAAAAGGAAAGTATCAAAGAAATTACAGATGCCATTCCTCTTAAAGAAACAGCACAGGCAGATAACAATGAAGGTAAAAACACAAATATCAACACCAATCAAAATACTACCGAAGCAGAATATCCGGGCGGAAAAACCGCTTTAAGAAAAAAAATGGTTATGGCAGTAGACACCCGTCTGTTCAGTTCTACAAACGGGACGCTCAGTTCAATGGTTTACATCCACATCGATGAGAACGGAAAAGGAACAAAGGTAACAGGATCAGGTAATAATGAAGTATTTACTAATGAAATTATAAAAACCGCCGAGCTCATCAACAATGAAACGGTATGGAAGCCCGCCACTAAAGACGGAAAGGCAGTAGCCTCCATCTATAAACTTCCGGCAACCATGACTTTTGAGTAAAATCAATTCATAAGAGCGCTATGATTCAGCGCTCTTTTTATTTTGTATACATTCCAGACAGGTGAAAATTTTACTATCAAAATAGTCATCTTCAAATACTTTATGAAGGCTAAAAATTTCTTTCGTATTTTTGTTGTATACATCATTTCCTATGAACTTCAATCTTCAATCAGAATATAAACCAACGGGCGACCAGCCACAGGCGATCGAAAAACTTACCAAAGGAATAGAAATTGGTGAGAAGTATCAGACCCTGCTGGGTGTAACCGGATCCGGGAAAACCTTTACCGTTGCCAATCTTGTGCAAAATGTACAAAGGCCAACGATTGTCATGGCTCACAACAAGACATTGGCGGCGCAGCTTTTCATGGAATTTAAAGAATTCTTCCCTGATAATGCGGTAGAATATTTTGTAAGTTATTACGACTATTACCAACCGGAAGCCTATATTGCAACAACCGGAACCTATATCGAAAAAGATCTGAGCATCAATGAAGAGGTTGAGAAACTGCGTCTTTCTGCCATTGCAAGTTTACTGTCCGGAAGACGAGATGTTTTAATCGTTGCGTCCGTCTCCTGTATTTATGGTGTGGGAAACCCTGCTGAGTTTCACAAGTCATTAATATCAATTTCTACCGGAGAGAAGGTGACAAGAACCGCTTTTCTTCACTCTTTGGTTAATGCTTTGTATTCAAGGACCTTAAGTGACTTTCAAAGAGGCACATTCCGGGTAAAGGGAGACGTGATCGATGTATTTCCTGCCTACGCGGATAATGCTGTCAGAATTCAGTTTTATGGCGATGAGATTGAAAAAATTCAGAGTTTTGATCCGGTTTCGGGAAATGTTACAGCCAATTTTGACCAAATTCAGATTTATCCTGCTAACCTTTTTGTTACTTCAAAAGAAACATTGAACGGAGCGATTAAAAACATTCAGGATGATATGGTAAAGCAGGTGGATTTCTTTAGCGAAATAGGAAAACCGCTGGAAGCTAAAAGATTACAGGAAAGAACTGAGCTCGATCTGGAAATGATAAAAGAGCTTGGATATTGCTCCGGCATTGAAAATTATTCACGTTACTTAGATGGCAGACTTCCCGGGTCTAGACCTTTCTGTTTACTGGATTATTTTCCGAAGGATTATTTAATGATTATTGACGAAAGCCATGTTACAGTTCCCCAGGTACATGCCATGTATGGCGGTGATAGAAGCCGGAAAGAAGCTTTGGTAGAATATGGGTTCAGACTTCCTGCTGCGATGGACAACCGACCATTGAAATTTGAAGAATATGAATCTATTCAAAATCAGGTTATTTATGTTTCTGCAACGCCAGCTGATTATGAACTGGAGAAAACCGGCGGAGAGTATATAGAACAGATTATTCGTCCTACAGGTCTTTTGGATCCTGTCATTGAAGTCAGACCAAGCTTAAACCAGATCGATGATTTAATGGAAGAGATACGGAAAAGGGCGGATTTAGACGAAAGGGTTCTGGTAACGACTCTTACGAAAAAAATGGCTGAGGAGCTGACCAAATACTTTATGAAGTTCGGGATAAGGACGAGATATATTCACTCGGATGTAGAAACCCTGGAGCGTATCCAGATTATGCATGATCTGCGTGTGGGTCTTTTCGACGTATTAATTGGGGTCAATTTATTGAGAGAAGGTTTGGATCTACCTGAAGTCTCTTTGGTAGCCATATTAGATGCGGATAAAGAAGGAATGCTGAGAAGCAGAAGATCAATGATTCAGACGGTTGGGCGTGCTGCGAGAAATCTTAACGGAAAAGCGATTCTGTATGCTGATAAAATGACAAAATCTATGGAGGCGACGATAGACGAAACCAATTACCGTCGTGAAAAGCAGATCCAGTACAATAAAGACAATAATAAGGTTCCAACTGCTTTAAATAAAAAGATCTCTGAGAATCTTGTGGGAAGAAGCAAGGATTTCCCCGATCCGAAATATACTCAGAAGGAGATCCTTCAGAAAGCAGCAGAAACAAAAGCCAACTATGGAGATGCGGACATTGAAAAAATGATTGGTCTGAAACAGAAAGAAATGGAGGCCGCGGCTAAAAACCTTGACTTTATAAAAGCAGCCAAGCTCAGAGATGAGATTGCGGCTTTGAGAGAATAATATAAGCGGGTTAGGGGAAGTTATGTGATATGGTTTGAGAGCACTGCTATTTATTGAATTCATATAAAATGTACGGACTCTTAGCTCCTGTTTCTCATGACTTAAATTCACCATTCACCTGCGAAACAAAATTCACGATTGGCTATGGTGCTTAATCTGATACAGTAATCTTAGAGGAAATTAATAACATTGAACTTTGATTTTCTCTTAGGACTAATAATTTCCGACTTGTTACATCATTTATATAATTTTAGGGGCGGCATCTTCGATGCCGCCCCTAAAATTATATTCTTCAATCATAAAAAAACTCAGTTTTTATCTAAAAGCTCTGATCGAACTCAAAAGTTTATCAGACATTCAGTTTAATTTCATCAGCAGGGGAAAAACTTCACTCCCGGTTTTACCGGAAGCATTCTTCTTTTTAAACCATTTAAAAATCGCTAACACGAGGATCAACAAGCCCTGTTTTATGATATTTTTAAAAGGTATTATAAAACAGAGCCCTTGTTTTTTTAATTCTGAACACAATAAATCAACACATTTTGATATAATAAATATTTATGAATATTGTTTTTTTTTTGCATTTTTTTATAATAAATTTTAAATATAAAAGCGTTCTAATAATTTTTTTGAAGGTAAAATTCATGAATTAACAATTTTGAATTTGAAAAATTTGACAGAATTTATAAGTTTGTTTCCACAAAATGTTTTCTAGATGGAAATGAACAACAAAATTTTGCTTAGAAAACTAGTAATGATTAATTGAAAAATATTTGTCAATTAGAGTACTCCAGATATGGATCTTTATAACCCATTTTGAACCTGAAAATTACTGCATGATTTCTTACCTAAAAACACACAATTGCCAATATTTATTTAACTTAAAAATACGCAACAATGAAAATTAATTTATTTGGTTTGTTACTACTTCCTGCTGTTTGTTTTGGACAGGTAGGTATTAACAACACAGCTCCTCAGGGAACTCTTGACATTACCGCAAAAAATGCAACCGGAACATCCACTAACGCAGACGGGGTTTTGATTCCCCGGGTAGACCGGCAAAGAATTCAAAGCATGACGGGAGTACAGACTTCAACCATGGTGTATGTAAACAGCGTGGCAACCGGAACACAGGCCGGGACAGCCATCAATGTGGATACGGTTGGGTATTACTATTACAACGGTACCGCATGGGTAAAACTTATTTCCGGAAGCAGCAATAATATTTACAGTACAGATGGAACCCTTGCTGCCAACAGAACGGTTACTCAGGCTGATAAGACATTAGCTTTTACAGGAACGGCTGTGAATGCCTTCTCTATAGATGGAAAAACTTTTTCTATTGATGCTGCCAATGACAGGTTGGGAGTAGGTACTTCAGCACCACAAGGAATTGTGAATTTTGTTACTGAGAATAAGGGTCTGGGAGCAGCTAATGATTTTTATTTTGACGGTTATGGAACTTCTGTTAGTCCTGCCTTATTTCTTGGGTCAGCCGGAGGCACAGAAGCTGCGCCTATCAATTTAACAGCAGGAGTCAACATAGGTTCTATAAATTTTAAACCAAGAGTAAATGGAGGCTGGTTGTATGAGACGTCAAGGATGTATTCTTTGTATCAGGGCAATGGAACTGATAACCTGACAGATTTGCGTTTTGATACATCAGCAGCATTAAGAATGATTATTGATCAAACCGGAAATGTGGGAGTGGGTACAGCTACCCCTCAGAAAACATTTCACGTGAACGGTACAGCTCAGATTACCAACGAGCTAAATGTTGGAGGAACAGCAACTACACCAGGAAGCGCAGGAACTTCAGGACAGGTTCTTACCTCAGGCGGTGCCGGAGCTTCCCCTAAATGGGTAAATGCCAGTAGTCTTGCTGCTGCAGACAATAATATTTACAGTACAGATGGAACCCTTTCTGCCAACAGAACGGTTATTCAGGCTGATAAGACATTAGCGTTTACTGGAACGGCAGTGAATGCCTTCTCTGTAGATGGTGCTACATTTTCTGTAGATGCAGCCAATGATAGATTGGGTATTGGAACTGCTACACCAACTGAAAAACTTGATGTAAATGGTAATGTGAGGATTCGAGGAGCTGCGGATGGAAGCAATGTAACGGACTTTCCCAAAGCTGTAGTGATGAAAACAGACGGGACACTAGGTACTGCAGCAGTTTCTAATGTATCGTTGCAGAGCTACCAGCTAAGAATACCCCCACTTTCTAATACTGCTGATTTTACCAATCATTCAAATACCGGATTTGATTCAGATAATTGGTGGGTCATCTCAAAAGCATCAACCATAGCAACCGCGAATACAACTCCAAGAATGACGATAGTCTATGAATTCCAGGGTACCGCATTTACAGATCCAGCCAAAATTTTTCCTCAAATGACAGCAGGTAACGCTTCTGGATTTACAGATGTATTTGTTCCTTCTTTTGTCTCACTACAAAATGTGGGAGGAAAAACCAGACTTACCGTTACAATTGTAAGAGTTGATAATATTAATACCTCATGGGGAGCTACATTTTTATTAAACGTATTGTTTGCTATTAAAGGTTAAAGTATCTGATGAACACGTATTATAAAAAGCAATTAGCGTTTGACATGGTCAAACGCTAATTGCTTTCATTTATTTTACTGAAGCTCTGATCGGAATCAGGAGTTCCATCAAGCCATTCAGTTTAATTTCATAAACAGTGGCGAGCTGCATGCCCAGTTTCCCTGGAGGCATTCCTTTCCTGTTAAACCATTCAAGATAGCTTACAGGAAGGTCAGCAAGCACTGTTCCCTGGTATTTTCCGAAAGGCATCTTGACGATGCAGATCTCTTTTAATATTTCTGGATTGACTCCTTCCACTTTATACAATTAAATTAACTTTATTTCCCTGATCATTGTCCTTATCCGGCAGTTCAAGTTCAGGAGGTGTATCTTCATCTGAAAATTCATTTCTGTAAATCTGAATCAGCAGTAAGGTAAAAGAGATAAGAATCGGTCCGAAAATAAGTCCCATAAAACCAAATAAATTCATCCCCATAATAATCCCGAATACGGTATTCAGCGGATGGATATTTTCCAGTTTTTTCAGGAGCGTAAAACGAAGCAGATTATCCGTAAGACCTACCACGATCAAACAGTAAGCTGCAAGACCAAGTCCCTGACCGGTATTTCCCTCTGCAATCATAAAGATACAGACCGGGACATACACAATAGCCGCCCCTACAACCGGAACCATGGAAGCAGCCGCCGTTAAAGCAAAAAGAAGAACCGCACTGGGTGCTCCAAAGATGAAATACCCTATAAGTGCCACAACCCCCTGCCCCAATGCTACCACTGGAATCCCAATGGCATTGGCCATAATCAGTTTTCTCAGCTTTTCGCCGATCAAAGAAATATTCGCTCTCTTCAGCGGAGCAGACGAACTCAGAATTCTTTCAAACAGTCTCGGACTTGCCAGCATAAAATAAAGGATAAAATACATGGACATCACCACCGTAAGTGTGTTGAAGGTCCCGCTGAGCGCTGATGTGGAAATTCTTCCGGCAGAGCTCTTTACTTTATCCATATTTTCTTTGCTGAGAAAATCGAAATTCGTTTTTGAGTAAACATACGAGTGGATTTTATCCAGAAATACATTGAATTTAGCCATGTAAGCCTGGGCATTCCCTAATTTTTCGATCAGCAGATCTCCAATGAAATAAATAGGAAGGATAAGGATAATAAGACTCGCCAGCATCAGTACAAGCGCTGAAAGCCAGGGTTTCCACTTTTTCTGCTCCTGCAGGTAAAAATTATACTTTCTGCAGACCACGTAAATCGTGATTGCCCCAAGTACCGACGGTATGAATAGCGAAAGGTTAAAGCAGATCAACCCGGTCAGCACCAGAATTATGGCCAGCAGAGCGACCTGTTTTATCGCAACGCTACTTATCTGTTTATCCTTATTTATCATTTATTTTGTATTTATTTTTTAAATTCGATCTGTCTTGGCTTACCTAAGAAAGCACAATATGTAGAATACATCACGATCATCATGAACGGAGCCGTCACAATAATACCGATACCACACAGAATAATTCCTGCAACAGAAATTAATGCTCCAACTACAGTCGCTCCAAGAAACGTTCCATAATTTTCTTTTGCAATGTTGAAAGACTTTCCTAACGCCTCAGTTGCTGATGCATTTTCAAACAATAGAATTGGATAACCCAATAAAAGCAGAGGGTAAACAAAAATAATAGGGAAGAAGCACAATGACATAGCAACCGTAGAGATGATCCCTGAAATAATACTATAAATAAGGATATTCACAAAGTTCTGCTTGTACCCGATGAAAAGATCAGCAAAATCGATCTGGCTTTTGGTATTGTACTTATTAACAATGTAGATCAAACCTACATACAAAGGAGCAAGAAAGATTCCTAAAAGACCCGATAATGAAAGATACAATGAAAATCCCGGAACATTCCAGTAGCTGAAGCTTGAATAATCCCCGCCGGCATCTTTCATTTCCTCCATCATGGAAGCAGAATTGAACCCGCTGATAAACTGGATCGCAAAACCTGCTATCATGTAAATTACCATCGCTACGATTCCATAAAGGAAAACTCCTTTAAACATTTCAAAGGAATGCGAAATGATGGATCCGGTATCTCTGTTTGGAACGGAACCCTGTTGGTCAAATTCGTTAAATTCTGACATAGTTTAATATTTAATGATTTTTACCAAAATTAACTTTTTTTGGCAGAAAAACATATTAAACCTTTTTAAAATTTAACTTTTTTCAGAGAAAACTGTTTTGTACAGAGAGTAAATCATCGCGTTCCAAAAAGGAAATGTGAACAGTCCACCCACAAAAAATAAGGTGAAACCAATATATTTAAAGAAAACAGCCACTATAGTGCATACCAATATTTCCAGGAAATATCTTCTCAGGGCCTGAAAACTTAAAGATATTGCTTCAAAAATTCTCTTATTGGTAAAAAACATGAGTGGCGCCACAAAAGTGGTAATCAAGATCCATATAATGACTAATATAATGGTCTGAAATGTATAGATATAAACAAACAGCCAAAAGGTATAATATCCTATATATTTGAAAAAATTCAACCCATTGTAGCCTACAAGCAGATCTCCTAATTCCAGTTTTTCTTTCAGATCAATTTTTCTGTAAATATTATAGAAGCCTATGTTCAGTGGGTATAGAAAGATCATTGTGCCAATAAGGGTCCATGAAAAATACATCGCTCCCGGATTGGATTGCAATTTTAAAATCTGTTCCGACGCATTCATTCCCATGTTTATATTTTTAGCCGTTTCTATATATTGGGTTAAAATACCATACCTTCCATCTAAGAAAAAAAGTACTGAAAAGAAAATTCCAAAATAAAAGATTGAAAATACTAACTGAAAGAAAAGTGTCTTGTTCCAATAGAAAAAAGCCTGCTTCAATATAAAATCTATTCCCGGTTTCTGTGGATATCTGCTCTGCATCAAAAAAATTTTACACAAAAGTAATCATCATTAATTATTTTTGCAGGATGTTTTCAATGAATCATCAAAAATTTCTGGAAATGGACGAACTTTCCCTTCAGAAGGTGCCGTTCTTTTTCATGATCGATTTCCTTGCGGAAAATGTAGAGGTCTACAAAGAATATGAAATTGACAAATCAGGTTTGTTAATTGATTTTCAAGGCTTTTCCAACTCAAAACAACAGCACGTTCTCAATAAAAAAATTGAATGGACGCCTTTTCCTGAATCATTGGAAAGTTTTAAATACGGATTTGACAAGGTTCAAAAAAATATTCGTCTTGGAAATTCATATCTTACCAATTATACCAGAAAAACGGAAGTTCAGACGAATTTAAGCCTTGATGAAATTTTTTATCATTCAATTGCGAAGTACAAAGTGTATTCTAAAGATTTTTTTGTATTTTTTTCTCCTGAAACTTTTGTAAAGATTATAGACGGCAAAATTTTAACCTACCCAATGAAAGGCACTATTGATGCATCTTTGGAAAATGCGGCCGAAGTTTTGAAAAACGATAAAAAAGAGAAAGCGGAACACTATACGGTGGTAGATCTTCTGAGGAACGATCTCAGTATGGTGGCAAACGATGTGAAAGTGGATCAGTTCCAGCATGTAGATCTCATCAGGACGCAGCAGAAAGATCTGTATGCGATGAGTTCTGAAATTTCAGGAACGGTAAAACCTGAGTTTGCAGGAAAAATAGGGAGCATGATGAAAAAACTGCTTCCTGCCGGATCAATTCTTGGAGCGCCAAAGCCTAAAACGCTGGAAATAATCTTAGAAGCAGAAGGATACGACAGAGGATATTATACCGGAGTATGTGGCTGGTTTGATGGTGAAAACCTGGACAGTTGCGTCATGATACGCTTTATTGAAAAAGAGGGAGATCACCTTTATTTCAAAAGTGGTGGCGGTATAACACACATGAGCAGGTTAGAAGACGAATATCAGGAAATGAAAAATAAAATCTATGTCCCAATTCATTGAAAGCATAAAGGTAGAAGATAAGGAGATTTTCCTATTAGAACTACATCAAAAACGTGTCAACCAGACATTTGCCCATTTCGGAAAGGAAGGGTCTATTGATCTGGGTAAGATCTTCAAAAACCTTGAGCATGACGAAGACGGTCTGTTTAAGCTGAGACTTTCCTATGATCTTGATAAAAGAATCCGAACTCAGATGATTCCCTACGCCATCCCTGAAATACAGAGCTTCCAGCTGGTGGAAAACAACAGCTTTGACTATTCTTTCAAATTTGAGGACCGTAAGGAACTGGAGAAGATGAAAATGAAATCCAAAGCAGAGGAAATCATTATTGTCAAAAACAATCATATCACCGATACGTCTTTTTCGAACATTCTTTTCCTTAAAAGCAAGGATTGGTTCACACCAAATACCTACCTTTTGAATGGTGTTCAAAGGCAGAACCTTTTGAAAAACAAGAAGATAAAAGAAACAGAAGTCACGCTTCAGAACATTAAGCAGTTTTCTCATTTCCAACTGATTAATGCCCTGAATGACTTTGATGATATGTTTATTTATCCGATCGACAGAATTAACAATCTGCCAGGGAATGAAGAATATCTTGATTTTTAACTTCCTTTCATAAATTCAAAGTAGGCCTTCTGAACATCTGCGCTGTTTTTCCCGTAGGTATTTACTTCCAGGATTTTCGGCTGCAGATCTGGTTTGAAGAAATTCTCCAGCACTCTGTCCAATGTTGGCTCATCTTCTACTTTGATATAGGAGAATCCAAAATGTTTGGCTAAATGCTCAGCATGTTTCCGGTGTTTGGTCGCGATGAATTCATCCAATGTATTAGGGTTTGCATTTCCAGGCCCCGGAATAATCTTAAAGATATTTCCTTCACCATTATTGAAAATGATAATTCTCACGAATGGCGGAATATATTGATTCCAAAGTCCGTTGATGTCATAGAAAAATCCTAGATCTCCCGTAATAAGCAACGTTGGATTCGCGTTTTTAATGGCAAAGCCCATCGCTGTAGAGGTAGAACCATCTATCCCGCTTGTTCCTCTGTTACAGTAGATTTTCCTTTTCCCGAAATCAAACAGCTGTGCATATCTGATCGCTGAAGAATTGCTGAAATGGATATTATAATTTTCAGGAATGGTTTGAGAAGCTTTATTAAAGAAATAAAAATCTGAAAATTCAGCTTTATTCAGGAACAATTCGTGCTTAGCATCTTTTTTATCCCTTAAAACATCCCAAAGATTAAAATAAGGTCTCGGTTCAAGATTGATAAATTTCAATAGTTTAGAAAAGAAAACCTCCGGTTTCACCTCGATCTTCTCCGTCAGAGAGAAATACGTATCAGGTTGCCATACGTCATCCAGATGCCAGTGCTGTTTTGGACGTGCATTTCTCAGGAACTGTTTTACTTTCTTGGAAACGACGTTCTGCCCTACTGTGATCAAAAGATCCGGAGCATAGGTCTTGTAATCTTCTTCAGTAAAATTAAAGATATAACGGTCAATATGTCTGAAAAATTTTTCATGATACAAATTGGAATTGGCTTCACTCAATACCACCACAGAATGATTCTTCACCAATTGGGTCAATTGATTTTCCAGCTCCGGGCTGTAATCTCTGGTTCCCACCAAAAGCATGATCCTTTGAGAAGTATGCCAGTCTGCAATTAAGTTAGACGGAATCTCGTATTCCTTATGTCTGATTGTTTTTTCAACAGTTGGGAAAGAAGGAAGTTCAGAAACTAACTCGTACAATGGTTCTTCTAAAGGAATATTGATATGCACCGGGCCCCGCTTTTCAAAACAGAGTTCGATGGCTTTTTTAATAATGTCAAAATTAATGTCTTCCGCATTCTCTTTGCTGTCTTCTATAAGCTGGAAGTCACCGTAAGAATGCTGATGAAAAATATCCTTTTGCCTGATGGTTTGTCCGTCAAAAATATCAACGAAATCTGTAGGTCGGTCAGCGGTCAGGATCAAAAGCGGAACATTCTGGTAAAAAGCTTCTGTTACCGCCGGATAATAATTGGCCACGGCAGAACCGCTGGTACAAGTTATCGCTACAGGTTTCTTCTCGCTTATAGCCATTCCTATTCCTACAAAAGCAGCGCTTCTTTCATCTACAATGCTGTAACAGTTGAAGGCATCAATTTCCGAAAAATGAATCGCAAGGGGTGCATTTCTGGATCCCGGGGAAATGATGACATCTGAAATTCCGTACTGCTGAAGAAGATGGGCAAGTATCTGAATACTTCTCTTAGAAGAATATTTTTTCATACAGCAAATTTAACGGATAAATACCTATTTTAAAATCATTTCAATCAAAAAAAATGTAATTTTGTAATTCGTAAATTTCTAAAAATGGATAAAATACCTAGTGTAGACCTGCGTGATTTCCTTTCGGACAACCCGGAACGCAAACAGAAATTTGTAAATGAAATCGGAAAAGCTTATGAAGAAATTGGTTTTGTAGCCTTAAAAGGCCATTTTCTTGATGACAAACTAGTAGATGAACTCTATGGAGAGGTTAAAAACTTTTTTGACCAACCAGTAGAAACGAAGCAGAAGTATGAAATTCCAGGAATCGGTGGCCAGAGAGGTTACGTAGGATTCGGTAAAGAAACCGCCAAAGGTTTCAAAAAAGGTGATTTAAAAGAATTTTGGCATTTCGGGCAGTATGTGTCTGATGATTCAAAGTACAAATCAGAGTATCCGGACAACGTCATCGTTGATGAACTTCCGAAATTCAACGAAGTAGGAAAAGAAGCCTACCAGATGCTTGAAAAAACAGGACAGTATGTGCTAAGAGCTTTAGCGATCTATCTTGGTCTGGATGAGTTTTATTTTGATGATAAAATCGCGGAAGGAAATTCTATTCTGAGACCTATTCACTATCCCCCAATTACTCAGGAGCCTGATGATGCCGTAAGAGCTGCTGCTCATGGAGATATCAATCTGATTACTCTTTTAATGGGATCTCAGGGGAAAGGGTTACAGGTTCAGAACCACAACGGAGATTGGATCGATGCTATTGCAGAACCGGATGAATTAATGATCAATGTGGGAGATATGTTGTCAAGACATACCAACAACAAATTAAAATCTACTATTCACAGAGTGGTTAATCCACCTAGAGAATCATGGGGAACCTCAAGGTACTCAATCCCGTTCTTTATGCATCCAGTAAGCGGAATGTCGTTAAATGCTCTTGAAAACTGTATTGACGAAAACAATCCTAAGTTATATGAAGATACAACGGCAGGAGAATTTTTACATGAAAGACTTATTGAATTAGGACTTATCAAAAAGTAATATAAAAAAGTCAATAATTGATCTGTATTCCGGTTATCCGCTTAATGTTGTAACCTTCAGATTAATTATTGACTTTTATTTATATCGAAAGCCGGTTAGAAACCAAACCCGCAGGGCATCACCTCACAGGTAAGACTGCAGCTGTTAAACCGGTAGCATGCCATTCCCGCATTATTCAGTTCTGCACAGGGATCTTCGAATGTATCTCTTATTTCAAAACATTTTTTTGATCCTCCTCTGATTTCTTTCAGATCTTTTCTCTCAATTTTCTTTAGATTTTTCATAGTTATAGTTGTATTAATTACTGAAGACGTCGGAAGCCTTTAAGCAAGGCTGGAAAGCTATTATTCTGACAGTTCTTTTAAGTTTTGATGATAACCTTTAAACAAGTTATAAAACTGGTTAAAATTATTCTTTGCAGCCTCAATAACTTCCTCATTCATTTCAATCTTCCTTAGTTTATAAAATTATCCTGTTATACAATAAAATTCCGGACATGGAGTGGTTTGCGTAAATGTTCCCCATGGGCAAATGCATGTATAGCTATCACCGCCCGTGCCTGGGCCTCCACCACCATTTCCCGGATCTACATACGGTACACATCTTCCACCTGAGCAGATATGTCCTGCTGAGCATCCTCCAGTTCCCGGCCCTTCGCCTTCAAAACAGAAAGATGGAGTTAAATCTCCGGCTGAAATTTTCTTTTGATCCACACGGGAAAGTCTTTTTAAATTTTTCATAGTTCTTTGTTTTTGATGTTTCCTACTCTATAAGCTTTTCGGATACCGCTTTGATTGATCTAAAATTAAATATTTTTCGTTAAAAATCAAAGACTTAAACAATTTTATTCACTCGATAATGAAATTTAAGACATTCTGTTTTTGTAAGTCCATGTATCTCACAAGATTTTACGACTAAAAGCTAACTCATTTTATTTTAGTTAATAATTTTTTAATTATCTTTACTTTACTATCAAATTTTTAATTAAAACAATATGAAAAATCTAAAAAAACTAGACAAAGGCCAGTTAAAAAGTATCTCCGGAGCAGGAGCCATTAAACTTCCTGAACCTGAATTCTGTATGTACTACTGCAACGGTACTGTAGTTTGTGCAACTTGCAGTGATGATTTCAAATGTCCGGACAACACTATGTAAGATTGAAAATCAGAAAGAATAAGAAAACCGCTCTTTTCAGAGCGGTTTTTTGTTTTTTGAATTTATTACCCCATTTAATGAATAAGACCTCTGGTATGCATTGAAAAATGATCTATTATAGGATAAATATATAAGAAGGAATTATAAAGAATTCTAGAGCATAAGTTTTGGCTGAAGCCTTTTACATTGGGTATATATTGTAAGCGGGCTTTAGCTCGCTCCTATTGAATAAATATAGGAAGCATATATAGATCGTTTTACGGTTTTGGGACAAAAGCTCACGCAGCCTGATATGAGAATAACATTTATCATGAATGATCATTGATAAAAGATGATTGATCGCTGATGTATTGACTGGAAGGTCTTGATCCACATTACTCATTACTGATCAATCATGATTTATAATTGATGATTGATGATTGATAAGCCATCATTGATCTTTTATCA
>NZ_JAHXYH010000070.1 GCF_019970065.1 Chryseobacterium sp. OSA05B
ATATAGTGCTGATGCTACTCGTTGGTATATGATCAGCAATGCTGCTCCTTGGGACAACTTAAAGTTCAACATGGAAGGATTGGATGAGGTACGCCGTAAGTTCTTCGGTACGCTATACAATACCTATGCATTTTTTGCACTTTATGCCAACATTGATAAGTTCTCCTATGCGGAACCAGATATTGCATTGGAAAACCGTCCTGAAATTGACCGCTGGATTATCTCGTTACTAAATTCACTAACGAAAGAAGTGGATGAATATCTGGCGGATTACGAACCGACGAAAGCCGCACGTGCAATCCAAAACTTTGTGGACGAACACTTGAGTAACTGGTACGTTCGTTTGTGCCGTCGTCGTTTCTGGAAAGGAGAATATACCGAAGATAAGATTTCTGCATATCAGACATTATACACTTGTCTGGATACCATTGCGAAATTAATGTCACCAATATCGCCATTCTTCTCGGATAGACTATTCCTGGATTTGAATACTGCGACCAATAAGGAACAAGTG
>NZ_JAHXYH010000071.1 GCF_019970065.1 Chryseobacterium sp. OSA05B
GTCCAGATAGGCGTCGCCCTGGTTTTCTGCGGTTTCGGGTGCCCACGCGTAGTCGTCTCGGCTGGTGAAGACGACTTCCTCGTCCGGCTTTTCCGATTCGAAGACGAACGGGCCAGAGCCCACGATCTTCGCGATAGCGGACTGTCCTGCGTTATCCAGCTTCAAGGTCTTCGGGGAAACCAAGCCTGCTGCGACGGACGAGGTGGCACGCAGGAAGTTGGCGTCTGGACGTTTCAGCGTCACCTTCACCTGGTTCTTGCCGAGGACCTCCGCCGACTTATAGGCGCCGAAGTCCACGTTCGGAGCGACCTGCGCGTCCTTGATGCCCAGGCCCAGCGCGTCAAGGTTGAGCTTGACCGCTTCCGCGTCCAGCGCGGATCCATCGGAGAACGTCACCCCGTCACGAATGGTGAACGTGAATTCGGTCTGGTCGTTGTTTGCTTTGAAGTCCTCAGCGATCCATCCAACGAGCTTGCCGGACTCCGCATCGAAGTAGGTCAGGCGGTCCAGGAC
>NZ_JAHXYH010000072.1 GCF_019970065.1 Chryseobacterium sp. OSA05B
CAAGCGCAACGACGACAACCGCGGTGGTGACTTCAAGCGTCGCGATGACAACCGTGGCGGCGACTTCAAGCGCAACGATGATCGTGGTGGTTTCCGCGGTGAGCGCCGCGATGACAACCGCGGTGGTGATTTCAAGCGTCGCGATGACAACCGCGGTGGTGATTTCAAGCGTCGCGATGACAACCGTGGCGGCGACTTCAAGCGCAACGACCGCGACTTCAAGCCTCGTGGCGAGAAGAAGTTCGAAGATCCCCACGCACAGGAGCCTAAGGCGCACAACCCTGGCGATCTGCGCATTTCCAATCGTGCAGACCGTTCGCAGTCCCCGGAGATCGATGAAGACGTCACCGGCAAGGAGCTGGACCGCGTTGCCCGCGCCCAGCTGCGTTACCTGGAAGAGCGCTCTGCCAGCTGGGTTGCGAAGCACCTGGTGATGGCAGGCCGTCTGCTGGAAGAAGATCCAGAGCTGGCCTACGAGCACACCCTGGCTGCTTCGCGCCGTGGTGGATGC
>NZ_JAHXYH010000073.1 GCF_019970065.1 Chryseobacterium sp. OSA05B
CCAGCTGGTCAAGGAGAAGGTGAAGTTCTGCGAGATCTGCTTCAACATCTCGGAGCAGGACACCTGCGCGATCTGCCGCGATGAGCGGCGCGACGGCTCGATGATCTGCATCGTCGAGGAGTCCAAGGACGTCCTGGCGATCGAGCGCACCCGAGCCTTCGGCGGCCGCTACCACGTGCTGGGCGGATCCATCAATCCGCTGGCCGGGGTTGGCCCCGAGCAGTTGCACATCCGCGAGCTGGTCACCCGCCTGGCCGACGACTCGATCACCGAGCTGATCCTGGCCACCGACCCGAATCTCGAGGGCGAGGCCACCGCGGTGTATCTGGTGCGCGCGTTGGCTCCGCTGGGCATCAAGATCACCCGCCTGGCCGCTTCGATCCAGCTGGTCAAGGAGAAGGTGAAGTTCTGCGAGATCTGCTTCAACATCTCGGAGCAGGACACCTGCGCGATCTGCCGCGATGAGCGGCGCGACGGCTCGATGATCTGCATCGTCGAGGAGTCCAAG
>NZ_JAHXYH010000074.1 GCF_019970065.1 Chryseobacterium sp. OSA05B
GGGCACACTGTTTGTGGTGTTCCAGATACTGTACTTCCTGATCGTCAAGCTCCAGCTTATTGCCGCAACCCCGTTGGTTGCGCTGATCGCAGTAGGCATCAGCTACTGGCTGCAGGTCGTGGCCTCCTTGGTTTCCGGTGCGCAGTCCTACACTCAATATTTTTGGTATGCCGGGCCGGCAGTCCTCGGGCTTGTGCTGGGCGTCCTGGGATTCCTGAAGGCCGCCAATCTGCTGATCTGGATTCTGTCGCTCGTGATCCAGTGGATCACGCCCGCGCTTTTCGAAAGTGCTGCAGCGCTCGGCCAAGGCGAGGAGCGTGGCATCGGGAACATTTTCAGCACGCTCGTGAGCGGCACCTCGAAAGCCGTGGCCAAGCTGGAATGGCAGGGCCCGGTGCTGGTCAGCCTCGCCACCGCCATGCTGACCAGCGTCATCTTGCTGATTGTCCATAAGGCCAGGGGGTCAAGGTACTAGCGGATCCCTTCGGGCCGAGATCTCCCTGCAC
>NZ_JAHXYH010000075.1 GCF_019970065.1 Chryseobacterium sp. OSA05B
GGGCGAAGCTGCAGACATGCTTGAATTCCTCTTCAAGAATGATGACGAGATTGTTGTTGAAGACAAGGCGCTCAAGGGCATGCCAGCCAACTTGGGTGAAGTGGTGAATGCCTCGCTTGAGGCATTGGAGGGCGTGCAGAACTGGAACGCGAAAGAGATCCAGAATGCCCTGCGGACCAAGCTGGTGGAAGAGATGGAATTGAAGCCGCGCCAGGCGTTCGGACCGGCACGCGTTGCCGTTTCCGGCAAGCGCGTCTCGCCGCCGTTGTTTGAATCCATGGAAATTCTCGGCCGGGATTCGAGCCTTAACCGTCTGCGCACCTTCGGCGCTTCACGGTAGCGGAAAACTCCAATTTCGTGAACGAAGTACGCAACGCCTTGGGTGGATCCGGCACAGGATCCATCCAAGGCGTACTTTTTGACATTGACGACACTCTGGTGGACCTTCGGGCAGCGGCAATCGCGGCATTCTTGGAGCTCACAACCGAAGAGCTTGGCCACGT
>NZ_JAHXYH010000076.1 GCF_019970065.1 Chryseobacterium sp. OSA05B
AAGTACGCACACCGCTGGCACGCATGCGCTTCGGCCTGGCCGACCTGGAAGACACCGGACTGGACGACGCCCAGCGCGATGCGCTGTCCGGCCTGCGCATCGACATCGACCGGTTGCAGCACCTGACCGATGCGGGTGTCGAGTACGCCGCGCTCGGCCGCTGCCATCAGGTCACCCGCCAGCGCCTGCAACTGGCCGCGCTGGTACGCGGTGTGGTCGAGCAGTTCGCACCACTGACGATACCGGTGCAGCAGGACCTGTCACCGGCAGGGCTGGTCAACGTCAACCGGCACATGCTGGAACTGGCGCTGCGCAACCTGCTGGGCAACGCGCTGCGCTGTGCGCGCCGGCAGATCCGCATCGTCAGCGCGCTCAACGAGGGATGGCTGTGCCTGCAGGTGGAGGACGACGGCCCCGGTATCGCCGTCGAACTGCGCAGCCAGGTGCTGCAGCCCTACGTGCGGCTGGACCTGGCCAGCCCGGGCTTCGGGCTGGGCCTGGCG
>NZ_JAHXYH010000077.1 GCF_019970065.1 Chryseobacterium sp. OSA05B
CCAGAAGGTAGCGCAGCAGACCCGCGGCAATCCCCTGGCCGCAGGGCTCATCGCTTTCGGGGCGGGGCTGCTGGCCTCGTCGTTGATTCCGGGAAGCCACCAGGAGGAAGAGATGGTTCAGCGTTTGAAGGACAAGGCCGAGCCTTTGACCACTGAGCTGACAGATGCGGCGAAACAGGTTGCCGAGGATATGAAAGAGCCGGTTTCGGCCGTGGTCGATGATTTGCGGGACACTGCGCAACAGTCCGTGGATCGGGTGAAATCGGAGGCCGTGAGCGAGTCCGAGCATCTACAGCAGGAAGCCAAGAACAGCGTGCAGGATTATAAGGATCAAGCGTAGCTAGAACTGGCTTGCGTCAGGGCCGGCATCCCACGGGCTGCCGGCCCTGACCTGCTGCAGGGAAGAGTCCCAACCGAGGCACCGGCGTCATAGGCGAAGATGGCACGGCCGAGCCGATGCGCTCTGAGCACGAGACTGAATTCCATCTGATGCGCG
>NZ_JAHXYH010000078.1 GCF_019970065.1 Chryseobacterium sp. OSA05B
GCCCTGGGGATCGACGACGACCACGTGACGATGGAAGCCGCGCAGCAAATCATGAAATCTCAGGAGTACCGCACACTGAAGGCCATGATGCTCAGTGTCTCCGCCAAGTGACCGCGAAAACCCAGGAGGGCCTTGACCCTGACACGGTGTCAGATGGGATAACTGTAGACATGTTGACCATTGGGCAGTTCGCGCAGATCGGCCAGGTGACCCACCGGATGCTTCGGCACTGGGACACCGCTGGCCTCCTGGTCCCCGCCCACGTGGATCAGGCCAGCGGCTATCGATCCTACGATCCCTCGCAACTGCACCGGTTGCACCGGATCGTCGCCCTGCGTCAGCTGGGGTTCGGACTGGCGGAAATCTCGCTGATGCTCGAAGGCGCAGAAGACCTCGAACGGCTCAAGGACCTGCTGGAAGCCCGCAGGTCGGATGTCGCCGCCGAGTAAGAACTGGCGACTACCAGACTGGCGGATGTCCAACGCCGGCCGGATC
>NZ_JAHXYH010000079.1 GCF_019970065.1 Chryseobacterium sp. OSA05B
GGCCAAGTCCGTCGATGCAGACTTCTTCGTCAACGGCCAGCTGTTCGACGGATCCTCGATCCGCGGCTTCGCTGGAATCTCCGAATCCGACATGCAGCTGATCCCAGACGTCACCACCGCGTTCATCGATCCGTTCCGCATCGAGAAGACCCTGGCCTTCAACTTCTCGATCATCAACCCGCGCACCGGCGAGCCGTACCACCGCGACCCGCGCGGCGTGGCCGAGCGTGCCGAGGCCTACCTGGAATCGACCGGCATCGCCGACACCGCATTCTTCGCTCCCGAAGCTGAATTCTTCATCTTCGAAGACGTCCGCTACGAATCCAAGCCGCAGGGTTCCTTCTACAAGATCGACTCGGACGAAGCCCCGTGGAACACCGGTCGCAAGGAAGAAGGCGGAAACCAGGGCTACAAGACCCCGTTCAAGGGCGGCTACTTCCCTGTTTCGCCAACCGACAAGCAGGCTGACCTGCGTGACGCCATCTGCATCGAGC
>NZ_JAHXYH010000007.1 GCF_019970065.1 Chryseobacterium sp. OSA05B
GAGCATTGGAGCACCATGAATCTACCAGTGTGGTACTTCCTGAAATGATGCCGAAAGAAGCGATCGACAAAACGATTACAGATGTTGTTTCGCATGAATTCTTCCACACGGTGAATCCTTTGAAAACACATTCTGAAGAGATCCATTATTTTGATTATGCAGATCCGAAAATGTCTCAGCACTTATGGATGTATGAAGGAGGAACAGAATATTTTGCCAATCTTTTCCAGATTCAGGAAGGTTTGATCAATAAGGATGAATTCCTTCAGAGAATGAACGAAAAGATCACCAATTCCAAGAATTACGATGATACGATGCCGTTTACGGTGATGAGTAAAAATGTCCTGCAGGACCAATATAAAGATCAGTACAGAAACGTATACGAAAAAGGAGCTTTGCTGGCTATGTGTCTGGATATTGAACTTAGAAAACTATCTAACGGGGAAATGGGCTATCGCGATATGATCAGAAAGCTGTCCCAGAGGTTCGGGGAAAATAAACCTTTCAAAGATGACAAACTGATCGATGAACTGGTAACCGTAACCGGGTATCCTCAAGTAAAGGATTTCTATAACAAATATATCGCAGGAAACCAGCCTACACCCTATGCAGAATATCTGAATATGGTAGGCGTAGAAGCGAAAAAGAAGGATACACCTCCATTGTTCTGGTTCATTAAAGACCCGAATCAGACAGGTTATAATGATAAGAACAATACGTTTATCTTTGATGAAAGCTCAGCATTATCCCCTTTTGCGAAAAGCGTAGGATTCAAGATTACAGATGAGATTCTTGCTCTTGATGGAAAAACAATCGATATTCAGAAAATGCAGGATTTTATCAATTATGCTAAATCAATTAAGGAAGGGCAGAATGTTACCGTTACCATCCTTAGAAAAAATGGTGATAAGACTGATAAAATAGAACTTAAAGGAAAAGCTATTTTAGACAAAATGACGATTGAAAGTCTTCAGTATAAAGCCAATCCTACCCCGGCAGAACTGAAACTGCAAACTCAGTGGCTGATAGGAAAGAAATAACACATTGAAAAATTAATAGTTAATAAAAAAGCGGAGAAAATTTCTCCGCTTTTTGTATTTCTTATTTACCGCTTTGCTTTTCTAAGAGTTCTAGCGTATGCTTTACATGGTCGTTGCCTTTCCACTCATCATGGCCTGGAATTACTTTGGCGCTGGCCGGATATTTAGCTTTCAGATTTTGCATCGTCGTTGGCCATTGCTGAACATTGGCTTCTCCTGTGTAACCAAGATCAACTGCAGAACTGCTTTTTACTAAGCACCCACCGTCCAGAACATTATATTTGGGAAACCATACCACTACATTATCCGCAGTATGTCCTTCTCCAAGGAAATCAACTGTAAATTCCTCGCCTCCGATTTTATATTTCTTTCCAACTTTTATCAGTTGAGTTGAAGTGATTTTACCTTCTTTCTTCAACAGTTCATTCGTTTTTGCTGTTGCATAAGTGCTGATTCCCTTATTATTGTAAAAACTCAGGTCTCCGGCTCTGTCAGAATGCGAATGGGTTGCAAATACAGCAATCACCGGTAAATCATGACGTTTCTTGATGGTATCCATAAGACTTTGATATTGGGATTTCTGCCATGGAACATCAAATAACACGACCCCTTTCTTTGTAATCAGATAAAGCGCGTTGGTTGAGTATTCTTTACCCCCAAAAACTCCGAATGTTTTGTATAAATACAGGTTGGGACTAAGAGGTGGCTCGATCTCAAAATCGCGTACCTGCTGCGCATTAAAAAAATTAATTAAGAATAAAAACAACATTGTAAAGACCTTAACACTTTTCTTCATAATTTTTTATAGTATTAAATTGATTTGTAATGTGATATAAGATTTAAGAACCAAGAGCCAAGATTTTAGACATCAGATTTCAGATATGTTTCGGGATACGGGTTCCGAGATTTGAACAAGCAACTAAGTTACTTTTAAACTCTAAAACATTCCGATTCTCAAACCTAGACCTCGAATTGAACGAACCGCGAAACTAATTATAATTTCGATAAAATGAGGAGAATGAAAAGGGGTTTAACTTTTTTTTAATAGAAGACAGCAATTATGAAGACTCTATCTCTTTAAATTTGCTTCCTTTTCGTATTTTAACCTGCATTTATTATCCTTCAAAAGACTTTCAAAGAGGCTTAATTGTGCCCTAGAGCCTTTTAAGGTTTCAAAAATTTTATAAATAAGACTATTAGATTTAGGATCTTTACAAAACCTAGCGGCTAAAGATAAATATTCATGGTCTAAATTTTCTATTTTTACCAGCGATTCTAAGAAAGGAATAAATTGTTCATCAGGAAACACCTGAATGGCAGCAAAAGAATTAATTCCAAAACTTTTAATAAGATCAATATCTTTTTCATTTTTAAGTGAAGCAATAAAACTTAGCAGAAGGACCGATCTGTTCTCAATTGTTAATTTTCGGACCTTCTTATAATACTTATCTGTACTTGGAATTTTATGTTGAATATTTTCAATTAAAGATAAATTTAAGGGCTCTGATCTAAAAACATACTCTACTAAGTCCTCTGATAATTCGGAACTAGTTTCATCATAAGTTAATTTATCAAAGAAAATACATTGAATCGGGTAAAGTTCCTCTCCCGGAAGTAATTTAATTTCATCTGTAAAATGCACCGTTTCTTTAAATAGCTTTAGCTTATCAATTTGATTTCTATTGAAAATTTCTTTTAAAACTTCAATTTTGATAAGAGGTCTGGAATCATTTTTATAGATATAGACTAATTCATGATCTTTAGCCTTTAGTGCAAGATCCGATCTGAATCTCTGAAGTTGGTTGATATCTTTACTATTTTTTTCTGAGATGTGATGTGTGGGTATTTTATTGTAAGCTTCACATATACTGTCCGTAATACTATAAATTTCCTGCCTTACTTGAGAATTAATTACAAGGAAGAATAAAAAAAACAATACAAACAAAACACGATTCATTACGCTTTTTTAACCGTTATTCTAAATGTACTTCCCTTTCCTACCTCAGTCTGGGAAATTTTAATATCTCCGTTGTGGTATTCGTGAATAACCCTTCTAGCAAGGGAAAGTCCTAATCCCCAACCTCTCTTCTTTGTTGAGTAGCCTGGTTTAAAAGCATTTCTTGCCTGCTGCTTGGTCATTCCGCTTCCAGTATCTTTGACTTCGATCAGTATATTTTTGTTTCTTTCAAAAACGTACATATCCAGTGTTCCTTCTCCTTTCATGGCATCTACCGCATTTTTCACAAGGTTTTCGATCACCCAGCTCATCAGGATCTTGTTATGGGGAACCAAAATGGTATAGGTGGGAAGATGGAGCGTGAAATTGATCTTCTTTGAAATTCTTGTCTTAAGATAGTCGTAATTTTCTGAGATGGTTTCATTAAAATTCAAATCATTAAGTTCAGGAACAGAACCGATTTTTGAAAAACGTTCGGAAATCGTCCTGAGTCTTTCAATATCTCTTTCAATTTCGTGTATGCCTTCAGATTCCGGGTTATCCAGCTTCATAATCTCCATCCAACCGATCATCGAGGAAAGCGGAGTTCCGATTTGGTGTGCCGTTTCTTTCGCCAGTCCGGCCCAGAGATAGCCTTCATCCGTTTTTTTGATCGTTCTTAAAAACCAGAATGAAAACAGGAAATAACATAAAATAAAAAAACCTAATATATAAGGTGAATACCGTAAATTATTAAGTATCTGCGAGTTGTCGTAATACACAAACTGATTATTACCGTCAGGCACCTTAATTTCAATAGGCGGATAGCTTTTCGCCATTTTCTTGGCCAGAATGGTAACCTGTAAAGGATCACTTTCAATCTCCTGAGGAATATTTTTATGAACCATCGGTCGGTCATCCCTGTCCAGGACAACCATGGGAATGGTGGTATTCGAGCTGTATATTTTGAGGATCAATTCCTGAACTTCAAGACTCGGTGTCACTTCCTGCTGAAATTTCAGGGCACTTACCAGAATATCTACCCTTTTGATCTCTTCTTTTCTCAGAAAGTTGATCAGAATCGTTGAGGCCACTACAATGGTCACCACCACAATGGTCATCAATAAAAATATAATCCAGTTATTCAGTCTGGCCAGTATGGATTTCCTCAAAGCTTTTTATTTTAAGACATTCAGAATTTTCTGCAGTTCTGCACCCCCGCTTCCCTGATAGTTATTAATAATGATTGAAAATACATATTTTTTGCCATCTTTCGCGGTATGGTAGCCTGCAAAAGATTTGGTATCTCTCATGGTTCCGCTTTTCATCTTCATTCCATTGTCCTGAACCGGAAAACCGTCATAATAGGCATCAAACCAAGCTTGTTTTTTGGCATAGATCAAGGCCTGAACTTCAGCTTTGGCAGCTACGTAATTTTGAGGAGACAGTCCGCTTCCGTCTGCAAAATTGATCATATTCGGATTGATCCCTTTTGATTTCCAGAATTCTTTCAGATAAGCTACTCCGCTTTTAAAGCTGGAATTCCCTTTTTTTTCTTTTCCTAAGGTTTTAATGAAAGTTTCACCGTAAAGATTAACACTTTTTCTCAAAAACCAATAGACCATTTTATCTAAAGTTGGCGATTCGTAGGTAAGAATTGTATTTTTAGGAGCTCCCGGGATCGTTTTTCCTTCTAATTGCAGTTGTGAACCTGTGATTGCTTTTCCGGAGATTTCAACCCCTGATTCTTTAAGCCATTGTAATGCCTCAGTTCCCAACTGCAGTGGCGGATTGGGTAAAGCACCGGAAACCGTGACTGTTTTTCCGGCTGGCAGCGTTCCATTGATCAAAGCAACGTCAGAATAAGGTGCCGTAAAAATGAGACTTTGATCTGAGCTTCCACCGGCTTTGAGGTCATTCAGCCATTTTATATGGTCAAGCGGATAGGAAAACCCTTTGAATTCTGTGCCATTAATATTGATGTCAAACTGATTTTCTCTCCAGTTGATTCCCCAGACTCCCGCTCCGTAATAGTTCCCCAGATCATCCCAGGGCCATCCTCCCGGAATGGTCTGATGGTCAAAATAGGAATCATCAATCACCAGATTCCCTGCAATCTTTTTTATGCCTGAATTTTTAAGCGCTTCAATGAATTTCTTCTTAAAACTTTCCGGTTTATATGCTTCATACCGCCAGCTTCCAAGGGTTGGATCACCATTGGAACCGATGATCAGATCTCCGTTCAGCGTTCCTGATGAAAGATTCCCTGAATAACCGGCCGTTGTTTTATAGGTGTAATTTTTTCCTAATATTTCAAGAGCAGCCCCAGCTGTAAATATTTTCTGGGTAGAAGCCGTTGAAAGCCCTTTATTCCCCTGATATTCGTAGATCAAAGTACCGCTTTCGTCTGTTACGTAAAACGATAAACCGGATGAAACAGCACCAGAAGAATCCATCAGGTCTTTGGTAGCTTTATCCAGTTTCTGCGCCATATTCTGAGCAGATAATATCTGAACCGACAGTATAAGAACTGCAAGTGTTTTTTTCATTACAAGCTTATTTATTCAAATATAGAAAAGATTCTGCCTTAATTCAAATCTCCCCATTAACTTATGAAACCTGACAATTTTCTTTCTAAAGTCCAGGTTCCGTTTACTTTTTTTAACAATACTCTTTCTCCGTTTCCGCATAAACCACCACAGTAATGACCATAACTTACGATTACTTTAGATTTATCAGATGAAAATAAAGGTTTACCAACAAACATAAAAGATGTCTTTCCATGCTTTTTATTAAACTCATCCCAAAAATGTTTCCCTTCTGATTTGTATGCCAACAATTTTGCTTTATGAACGATCCTTAAATTCTGAATATATTTTGGGTTAAGAACGAACCCTTCAGAATCTTCGTACTGTTGCTTTATTGATTTAATATCTTTTTGATTAAAGTCATTTTTTAATATTTTAATGTCTAAAAAGTAATCATCACTTTGATGAGTTTTATAATTTACATCTTCCGTAATAACTTTTATATTTTTAATATGTTCGGTTTTTACTTTAATGACATAATTAATAACATCATATATCTCTTCATCTGAAATTGTTGGAACCTGTGATCTACAAGTTCCAAAAAATAAAACAAAACAGATGAGTAATCTTTTAATCATGAAAATAATTTTAGAATTACTAAATTGAAGTCCCCGCCTCTATTTCATATGGTTCTTTCCCTTTTTCAAAGATTCTGGTCAATTCACTGCCTTCTACGGTGATCGTATTTCCAATTCTTCTGATCCAGTTTCCTTCACGAAGGCCAACGACCTTCAGATCATTTTGAGTCAGGAATTCTCTGATCCTTGTTTCTCTGGTTTCGCCATTGTGCTTCAATTCAGGATTTGGGTCAAGATAATGCGGATTGAGATTGAACGGAACAAGTCCCATACATTCAAAACTTGGCGGATATACGATAGGCATGTCATTCGTTGTCTTCATATTCTGGCCTCCGATATTGCTTCCGGCGCTGCATCCCAGATAGGCTTTCCCGTTTTCTACATTATCTTTAAGAACAGACATCAGGCCTTCTTCATGCAAAGTTTTCACCAGTAAAAATGTATTTCCACCTCCTGTAAAATATCCCTGAGCATTATTTAAGGCTCCTTCTTTATTGTCAAATTCGTGAAGACCTCTTACTTTAATATTAATAGTTTCAAAAAAAGAACCGGCTTTTGCCGTGTAATCGTCATGGGAAATTCCACCAGGTCTGGCGAAAGGAACGAAAATGATCTCATCTATTCCTTTATATAGCTGTATTAATTCTTCTCTTAAGTATTCCAGATATTCACCACCGAAAATAGTGGATGTTGAGGCTAATATGATATTCATTGAAGTAAGGAAATTATAGTGATTATTAAAAAATGTTTGAATCACAAAGATAAACTCAATCATCAACGAATCAAAAATTAAGCTAAAAAAAAACAATTATCCGTTAATATTTTCCAAAAAACCTTAAAGCTTCTAAAATTTGAGACTTTGTGGAATTATTATTGAATTTTAGAATGTAGAATTTAAAAATGTAAGATTATGAAAATGACTAAAATCAATATCAAAAACCTATTTTTAGGATTGATCCTTGCAGGAAGTGCAAGTTTTGTAAATGCACAAACGACTCAAACAGATACAGCAACTGCCACAACGGCGACGACAGCTGCAACCACCACTACACAATCAAACCCAGCCATTGACGCTCTTAAAAAGCAAATTGAAGCCAATCCAAAAGATACGGATGCTTTAGCAAAATTAGCGACAGCTTATCAGGATGCCTCAGATTGGACCAATGCCATAGATACCTGGAAAAAGATATCCGCTTTACTACCGGATTGGGCTCCATCTTATTACAGTCAGGCCTACGCGTATCAGTCTGCTAAAGACGATGCCAATGCAAAACTGGCTTATGAAAAATATATTGCTACCGTAAAACCTGCAGAAGTAGATCAGAATAAGAAAAACCTTGCTTATGCCTATTTCTATATTGCTTTTGCAGAACAGAAAAGTGATCCTGCCAAAGCAAAAGAGCATATTGCCAAATCTATACAGTATGATCCAACCAATCAGGATGCTGTAAAACTTAGTAAAGTTTTAAACTCATAATAAAAACAAAATCCCAAATATATGGGTTGCCCCTAAAAGTTAGACTTTTAGGGGCATTTTATTTAAATATATAGTAAAGTGGCCGCTTAATCAAATCAATGAAATTGAATCCCTCATTGTACCCGTCACAATCAACGATATTAAATCAAACTTCGCATTTAAACAAACTCTAATGAATTGCACATCTTCATAAATTAAGCTATGTATTATTTTTTACCACGCAAAGAAAACAAAGAACTGATAAACAAAGGCGTTTCACTTATTTACATACAGAATTTTCACTAAAAATCAGAAAATCTAATTTTTGAGGTTTTCCAGACATTTTTTGTTTTACTTTTTTAAATGGCGCTATTTCAAAAACCTTTGTTTATCCTTGCGATTATTAAACGTTTAAAACGATCACACGATCAACGCAAATTCTACCTTTTACCTATTCCTTTTCCAATAATTTAAATGAATATTTTTATTCGATGAAGCGTATGGAGAAAATGTTTGCTTTTTAAGTGGCGCAGTCTCGTTCTTCTCATCTTAAAACCAGTTCATATTGTTTTGAATGCTGAAAATGATGATTTATTCTAATCAATTCTTTTCCCAAAGAAGTCTGTTTCTCCATGAAGATGGCGAATAATTTTTTCAATATTCCTTTCGATGCTGGCTTCCGTTTTCAGGTTGTTGATGTAGCGGATCAGCTCGTTTCTTCTTGATGGAATCAGGTTTTCAAAATTATGGGAGGCTACCGTACTACCTTTAATCGCTTCATCCAGCTTGGGATGAATGGGTATACTTCTGTCCGAGTCATCAAATTCTATGACAATTTCGAGCGTTTCTCCTATTCTTTTGGGTGAGTTTTTCAGCATCACCAAATTGACATACAGCCGCCATTCCCCCAAATATTTCATCAGGTTCTGCTGAAATTCCTTTCCATTGACCGTTCCCTTCACCGGAATCGGGCTTTTATCCTTACCTGAAGCCTTGAAAATTTCATTCAAAATCTCTTCAGGAACGAAAACAAAAGGATTAATACCTATAATTTCCAGTATGGCTGTAAAACTGTTGTTTTTCATGTTTAACAAAGATAATATTTTATGGTGATCTAGCTTATGGCTTCTGGCATCTGGCATCTGGCATCTGGCATCTGGCAAAATTAAAATTTTCCACTCACGAAGGGAATCATTATCTTTGCAGGAATAAATCTATCAACGAAATGAAATTTTTTATTGACACAGCTAATCTGGAACAGATCAAAGAAGCAAGAGACCTTGGAATTTTAGATGGGGTAACCACTAATCCTTCACTAATGGCTAAAGAAGGAATTCAGGGAAATGAAGCGATCAAAAACCATTATAAGGCGATCTGCGAGATTGTAGACGGAGATATTTCTGCTGAAGTACTTTCTACTACGTACGAAGAAATGATCAAAGAAGGGGAAGAATTGGCAGCTATCCACCCGAATATCGTGGTAAAAATCCCAATGATCAAAGACGGGATCAAAGCATTAAAATATTTCTCTGATAAAGGGATCAGAACGAACTGTACACTTATTTTCTCTGCAGGACAGGCGCTTTTAGCGGCTAAAGCAGGAGCTACTTACGTTTCTCCTTTCTTAGGAAGACTGGATGATATTTCTACAGACGGACTGGGTCTTATTCAGGAGATCAGATTGATTTTTGATAACTATATGTATGAGACTGAAATCCTGGCAGCATCTATCCGTCACTCTATGCACATCATCGACTGTGCTAAAATCGGGGCAGACGTCATCACTTCTCCACTTGCTCCGATCTTGAGCTTATTAAAGCACCCATTAACGGACAGCGGACTGGCTCAGTTTATTGCCGATTCTCAGAAACTGGCTTAAATCAGCGTTTTTTTAAAATATAAATCCGCCTTACAATTTAATGTGAGGCGGATTTATTATACTTACTTTAAAAGTTTTTCAATCGTATCATCTACTTCATGCACTGCTTGTGATGACAAACCATTGATAGAAAAAGCAACTTTTGAGTCTTTATCAATGACAATATGTGTCGGATAGCTGTTTACTTTATAATCATCAATAATCTTTTTAGCATTCGGTACCAAATGGTATTTAAATTCTTTTTTAGTTAAAAACTTCTGTAAAGCTTTTTGATTATCAAAAGTAATTCCCAGAAAGACAACATCTTTTCCTGAATATTTATCTACAAGTTTATTAAGTTCAGGGATTTCCACCAGACAAGGCTTGCAGCTTGTAAACCAAAAATTGATCACAACTATCTTTCCTTTCAGTTCTTTCAGACTGAAACGTTTTTTCTCAAAATCTACAGCAGTAAAATCTTTTGCAGGAGTTCTGGGCTGCTCCGGCTTTTCACTTCTGGCCTTCGCAATATATTCTTTTTGTTTAGCTTTTTCTTCTTCTGATAATTGTTTCAGATAAATGGCCTTTATTTCTCCAGCTGTATTTTTATAGAATTCAACATTATAATCATCACTTTGAATAGCCTGCATCATTTCCATTCCCTTTACCCTTGTTCCTTCCGGTAAATAAACCGGGATACTTTCACCATCAAACTGAAGTTCTTTACTTCTTAATTTTAATTCATTTTTATCCAATTTAGTTAATCCTTTCAAAACATCATTTCCTGACGACTGACCCATACAATACAGAGGAGCAAGACCGACAAGAAGAATTAAGATTTTCATTGTGTTTTTAAATTTTCCCATTTTCGTTTTTATATCTATTAATAATTACATTTAAACAAATCAATTACCTTAGAATCAATTTGATGTAAAATTATTAATTTTATTCCATATATTTTACGTTTTGTATTTATTACTACATATTACCTAATTATAGAAAAACAATTAGATGTAATTGAAATTTTATTTAATAATATAAATATTAACACTGTTTTAAAAGATCAATTTTAATAGGACTAAATAGCTTTCTTATAACTTTTTAATGACTTTACATGGATTCCCCACCGCAACGGCATGGTCAGGAATGTTTTTGGTAACTACACTTCCCGCTCCAATTACTACATTACTTCCGATCGTCACTCCTGGAAGAACCACTACATTTCCTCCCAGCCATACATTATCTCCTAATGTGATAGGATGGGCGTATTCAAGGCCTTCGTTTCTCTGTTTGGCATCAAGCGGATGTCCGGCGGTATAAAAACTGCAGTTGGGTCCGATGAAAACGTTATCTCCGAACGTTACCTTTGCACAGTCTAAAATGGTCAGATTATGATTGGCATAAAAGTTTTCTCCAACTTCAATATTATAACCGTAATCACACCAGCAACTAGGTTCAATACAAATATGTTCCCTGGTTTTTCCGAGAATCTTTTTGATTAATTGATTCCTGTTTTCGGCATCAGAGTTCTTCAGCTGATTATATTCCAGACATAGGTCTTTAACAGCAATTCTTTCGTTGATGAGTTCCTGATCATAATTAGCATTATATAAAAGTCCCGCCTCACATTTTTCCTTTTCTGTCATATTTTTAGGATTCAAAGTTTAGGGGTTGAAGATACGATAATACCAAAAAAAACAGGATAGTCATTAATAACCATTCTTTTCTGTATTAACAATTACATAAACTACTTTATCAGCTCATGTTTTTAACGACAATTCATTGACATTTTTCTTTCTCTGTTATGATTTAAGTTTAAATTTTAAGCATTCAGGATCATAAAAGAAAACAGGATGATTAGAAAAATCACCCTGCTTTCTTTTACCATTGGAAACCAGTTTATTACTTATAAAGTTCCGGTTCTATTTTATTGTTGTTTTTTAGTATTTCCTCCTTAGCTCTTTTTTCAATATTCCTGTACATTTCATTCATATCAATGCTTTTCCCATCCGCATTTTTCATATTGACTACTGCGCCTGCGGGCAATGTACTCATCGTTTGCTTCATATCTTTTGTAGGATCTGTAACGTAGTCTTTCCATGCTTTTTTAAACTGTTTTTTATTGACCTCGATTTCTTTTCCTCCTAAGCCAATCATGGTAAGCCCTGGTATCTGCAGGTCTTCTTCAGAAGCTGCTTCCGTTTTCTTATTGCCTATTAAAGTCATAATGTGAGATCCGGTTTTATCTTCAATTTTTACGATAAGCCCAGGGAGTCCATAAAATTTATATGGCCCGTCCTGAATGGGAATATCTGTTGCAAACCATGCAGTCCAGCTTCTTCCTCCATAGTTGGTCGTGGCCTTCTGGGTATTGTACTCTCCTATTTTTTCCTTATCCGGAAGAATTTTCCATTCCGGTTTCTGATCTTCTGCCACTTTATAGGTAGTATTCCCTACTTTTTCAGAAAACGATACACTATAGTCCGGATACTTTTTTGTAACGCTTGAAAAAATAGTTCCCGGCTTTATATTTTTCTTGATATTGATGCTTCCTCCAAATCCGCCTTTCATCTGTTTGGCAATATCTGCTTTTGTGGCAGAATCTGAAATAAATTTTTCACGGCTATAATATTTAGATCCGCTTTTGTCTATATCTAAAAGCATGATATCACTTTTCACTTCCGCCTTATTGGTAGAATCCGCGATGTATTTGTAGTCATAAAAGAATCTGTTGACCTGTGCATTGGCGAACACACTCAGAAATGCCAATACAATAAAATAATTTCTTTTCATAATTGATGTATTTTTCCTCTAATTAAAAAAGCTTTGCCAATCAATCATTGACAAAGCTTTAGGGTACTTTATTTCTTTGTCTGAATTCTTATCTCGTCGCTTTTGTTTTTTGAGGAGTCTTTATTAATGATGATCGCTTGTATTTTTTCGGGTTTCAGTGCATCCAGCTCACTTTTACTGATCTCTTTTCCGTCCAGAAATATTTTCATATCCTCTGAACCACTCACTTTAAATTTTTTTACTCCATTCATCGCAATGCTTCCGTTGGAATCTCGCTTGATGTAATCGGCCTCCATGATCATTGTTCTCGCCTTTGAATTGAGATTATTCAAGTCCGTTCCGTTATAAAAATAAACGTTTGCACCTCCATTTTCTGCCAGCCTTTTGGTCACTTCCAGTCTGATTTTTTCACCCATTTGTCTCGCTTTTTCACCATCTATTCTGGATCCTTCTCCGGCTATTCTTAAAGCTTCCCCCTGAATCCTGGCAATTTCGCCGTTCTGTCTGGCTTTCTCACCTGCTCTTCTTGCAACTTCTCCCTGCAGCCTTGCTTCTTCCCCTTTTTGTCTGGCTTTTTCACCTAACTCCATGGCTTCAATTCTTGCTTTTTCAGCTTTTTTTCTGGCTGCTTTTCCTTCTTTCATAGCCTTTCTGGCTTCTTTTTCTGTAACCGGGCCCCAGTTCTGATAACCGGCCGTATTATTAAATCTGAATACTCTCACTCCATTAGCTTTGGGTGGCATAGGAGGTGATGTTGGAGCTTCTGGAAACTCTATCCTAAGATTGGATAAATCCGGGATTTCTACCCCCATATTCTCAAGAGCTTTGGTTTTGTTTTTCCATTCGTCCGATTTGAAAAAATCATTTACTCTTTTGGCTTCTGCCGCAGAAGTCGTCATCGCTATTTTAAAGTCATCGGAACTGGTAATGGCTCCTAATTCTCCTGAAAGTTCACTGATCTCATCGATCTTTTGTTGGAATTCTTTGCTTTCAGGTTTCAGATTTTTTAAAGCCTTGCTTTTTTCTTCAATTTTCTTTCCAAGCTCTGTCAATTTTTTCTCGCTGGAAGACTGTCTTGAATATTTAGGCTCTATAACTTCTTTTCTTTCGATTTTTTCAGGTCGTACCGTATCTTTTTTGATCTGTGCAACGGCATCTTCAATTGCTATATTGGTTTCCTTAATTTCTTTGTTCTTGGCATTCACCATATAGGCAAAAGCCACTGAAAATAAAACCGGTAATGCAAAAATTCTACGCGCATATCCGAATTTGGTTTTGGGTTTTTGTAACATTTTGAGTCGTTTTTTTAGATTTGAACTTAGAAACGGACTGGCTGCAGGCAACTGTGTTCCGGAAAAGTGGCTTGCTAAAAGCATCTGCGCAAATGCTTTGGTGTCCGATTGTCTGACGGCTTTTTTATCCGCCAGGTATTCGTGGATCAGGCTGATCTCTTTTTTAATGATATGAAAAAACGGATTGAACCAGAAAACAGAAGTGATGATCTCAATAAATATCTTATCGAAAGAGTGTTTCTGCTCAATATGGACCATTTCATGTTTTAAAATCTGTTCTCCTACCTCAGAATTCAATGTGATGGTATTTTTCCAGAATAGATTTTTAAAGTATGAAAACGGAGCTTCAGTCAGGTCTGTACGGTAAAAATTGATCCCGTCAAAACTTTCTTTTTGAAACTGTTTCTTAAGTTGCTGGATCTTAATGACTCCAAAAATCAACTTCCCTAAAAAATAGAGAGAAACCAGTCCCAAAGCTGAAAAAATAATTCTAAAATAAGTGTGGCCATTGTCTATGTTTTTTTCTGAATTAAAATTCTGTATCTTATCAAGAAGCATATAGAGGTCACTATTCACTTCTATCGTAAAATCATCCACCCTGATGAGGGGCAGCAGCAGCGATATCACCATCGCACCCAACAGATAAAATCTGTTATAATGATGGAATGTCTTGTCTTTTAAAGACAACTGATAATACAAAAACATTACACCGGAGCTTAGAATTACTTTTCCAAAGTATAGAAGTACAGTTTCCATAGTCTGCTAATTTTTCTTTTTGAGTTCATCCAAAAGCATTTCAAGGTCTTCCACGGTCATTTCATTCTTTTCCACCAGAAAGGAAACCGCACTTTTATAGGAACCTTTGAAATAATTTTTCACGAGACTTTTCATCGTTTTCCCGGAATACTGTTCTTTGGTGACCAACGGGAAATACTCATGCTGTCTTCCGTATACATGATAGTCTACGAATTCTTTATCCTTCAATACCTTTAAAATCGTGGAGACTGTATTTGTATGCGGCTTCGGTTCGGGAAATAAATCCAGAACATCTTTCAGAAATCCTTTTTCCAGTTTCCATAAATACTGCATTACCTGCTCTTCCGCTTTCGTTAAATTCTGAATTATCATATCCTTTTCATTTATCATTATAATGATGTAGAATTTTCATAGAATTCTATATCACTAAGAAATTAGTTATACAAATGTAGAAATAAATATGAATCAAACAACTAATTTTTTAGTGATAAAAGATAGCCAATTATAACACATTGAAAATCAGAAAGATAAATTTTATTAAAATATGTTAAATTTTTAATACTCTTATTTATTACCTGTTTAATAGGCATGAAAAGCTCCGATTAAGCTATACATTCTTAAAACTTGGTTAAAAAAAATACGGGTTAGATAATTTATATTCCGATTCAAACAATCTGATCTCATACAAACTTCTTTTACTTTTATAAAACGATCTGTATCTATCCAAATAGCCCAAACTGTAACTATTTAGATTGATCCTGTTTAATGATATTTGTATTAAATGGGAAAAAATATGAAAATTGCGCTGGTTGGTTATAAAAAACAGGAAAAGTTGACACAGGGAGTTGCCAATGATGAGGATTCAGATCTTTTACATTTTTTAATTGGTAAAGGGCTAGATGTTACCTCGGTCATCTGGAATGATGAGAATGCAGACTGGACCGGTTTTAATGTAGCTGTCATTAAATCTCCATGGGATTATCACAACCATTTACCGGCATTTTTAAATTGGCTGAATCAACTGGAAAAACTCAATGTCAGGGTCTTAAACCCGGTGGAGATCATCCGGTGGAACAGTCATAAAAAATATCTTAAAGATATCGCCCAAAACGGACTGCCGGTCATTGCAGCAGAGTATATTAATAAAGGTTCTGATTTTGACGGTCGCTTTTTTGATTTGTTCGGGACTGATCAGTTGGTTGTAAAGCCCTGTGTAAGTGCAGGCGCTCAAAATACGGGCATTGTTACTCAAAACAATCTTAAAGAACGTAAGGAGGAAATCGGGCAGCTCTTAGAAACGGAAGATTATATTGTACAGCCTTTTGTGGAGGAAATAAAAAATGGCGAGTGGTCGTTTCTGTTCTTCAATGGTGAATACAGTCACTGTTCATTAAAAACACCCAAGCAAAATGATTTCAGGGTACAGCACTATCACGGCGGCAGCATCAGTTATCCTGCACCTGATCCGCTTCATATAGAACAGGCGGGAACCTATCTAAAAAGTCTGGCACAACCTACACTTTATGCCAGAGTGGACGGTGTTCTTATCAACAATAAATTTACATTAATGGAGCTGGAATTGATAGAGCCCTATTTATTCCTTAATGGGAATATTGATTTACTGGAAAACTATTATCAGGCATTAATGGCTTTGATTTCATAAATTGAAGCTGGAAATTGTTATCTGGTATTATTTTTTCTGATATCATACCTTACCTCCTCCAGCTTTAAACTTAAATTATCCCATGCTTAGATTAAGCTAATGATTATTACCACGGCAAATGAGCCTTGTCTCCACTTTTGTTTTCTGCATATAATACAGGATGAGTAATTTTGACTTTTTAACCATGTCAAGGTTTTGAACCTTGACATGGATAGTAGCGAAGATTGTTTCTCAATAAATATGATTCAGATTTAAATAAGTCGAACAATAAATGGAACTTTAATTTTCATTACAGCCACTCATTCAGTTTAAAAATAGCATTAATAAACATCCTGCAATCATCATTTGTACAATAATGAACTCATTATATTAAAGATTTGTTAAAATTTATTAAAGAAAATTAAAATGAACTTGTTTAAAGTGAGAAAATATATTTATTTTAGTGCTTTAAAAATTTCTCATGAAAAGATATAATTTATTGATTGTACTATTACTTCTTATTTTTAACGTGACTGCGGCTCAAAAGAAAAATTCTCCGGCGGCAGATCTCAGTATCTTAAAGGAAACCAAAACCAAAATCGAAAATACGGTTCCATTGGTCATCAAACATCTTCAGGCTATCGCTGATAAAGAAGGAGACAACAACATTGTCACCAACGGGAAAACGGCGTTAGGAAAAGAGTATGGGATTCTGGAATCCGAATGGTTCCTGTACAGAAATAATATGAAGAACTGTATCCTGAACAATTCCTCCAAAAAAGCTAAAAAATGTATGGATTACCATACGCAATACCTGAGAAATACATTCATCAACTACGGAAACTATATCTCAAACCTTACCAGAAAGAACGGATATCTGGGTGTGGAAGGGGATACAAAATTTGATTTCAAACCGGCTGACATTACTACCAAACTGAGCGAAGCTTATTTCAACGCACAGGAAGCAGCAGGAAGAATGAAAGGTGATCAGAAAAAAGACTTTTTGGGACAGACCATGTCTGATGATAACAAGCTTACACCTTTCGGTCAATTAGCTCAATAATATTAACGTATACCATAATGAATCCCACTTTAAAAAAAGTGGGATTTTTTTAAGCCTCTACTCCATTCAATTTTTATCCCATGCTCAATATTTTTACTGCAATCAATTCCTACATCAGCTCAATGATCAATCATGAAGATACCTCACCCGTTTCTTTATCTCTGGAAGCGATGATGGCTATTTTCACAAAACTGAAAAAAGAAGAACTTCCCCGGAACAGTATTGTGGTAAAACCCAATCAGATTTGTGAACATATCTATTTTATTGAAAAGGGAGCAGCACGAATTTTCTACTATAAGGATGAAAAAGATGTAACGGATGGTTTCAGAGGAGAGGAAACCTTACTTCTGTCTATCATAAGCTTTATCCGTCAGAAACCTGACAAAAGGGGGATCGAGCTTTTAGACGACTGTATTTTATGGAAGCTCAGCTATCAAGATCTGGAAGAACTTTCTGCCACCTATCCGGATATTCAGTACTTATACAGGATGATCATGAGCAGCGTTTTAATCATGACCCAAAACAGAATAGACCGAATGCTTTTTCAGACAGCAGAAGAAAGATATGATGATTTTGTAAAATCACATCCGAGAGCAGCTGAACTTCTTACTCTTGGTATGATTGCTTCTTTCTTAGGAATAACACAGGAAACGCTAAGCAGGATCCGCTCGAAAAAGTAATATTTGACAAATGTCAAAACATTTATTTTTTAATTTGATTTTTGTCAAATTGACTATGTAAGTCCGGGTAATATCTTTGAAAAAAAAGATATGACCAAAAAATCAATTCTGTTTCTATTCTTGCTCATCACCGGTATTTTTTACAGCCAACAGTGGCAGACGGCAACTTTTCAGCATGCTTCCGGACTCCGGGAATATTCTATTTACGTTCCTTCCAATTATAATGCTCAAAATCCCGCTTCGCTGGTTCTCACCCTGCACGGATTGGGAGATACCATGGCTAATTTCAGAAATATTGGTTTTGCTGATCTCGCCGAAACCCAAAATATCATTGTGATCTGCCCGCAGGCAATAAGTGATCCTTTATCAGGAACAGCCTGGAATTCAGGCGCCGGATATTCTTTTTATACACCCAATGCCAATGTGGATGATATCGGCTTTATAAGCGCACTGATAGATAAAGTACAGCAGGATTACAGCATCAACAACAATAAAGTCTTTGCCTGTGGGTTTTCTATGGGAGGATTTTTGACGGAACGGCTGGCTCTGGTTCTGAATAATAAAATAAAAGTATTTGCTTCTGTGGCCGGAACTTTCGGAAACGGAATCCTGCCTGTCGCTCAGGGAACGCCCGGACGTCCGGTGTCTATTGCCCATTTTCATGGTACCGCTGATGCCACTATCGGTTATACGAACAATAATTTTGGAAATTCTGTGGATCAGTTGATCAGTTACTGGAAAACCAATAATTCATCAAACGGCACTCCTGTATACACGGCGCTGGCCAACACGGCCAATGACGGATATACAGTAGACAACTACCGATATACCAGTCCGGTCAACAGTTCCGTAATTGAGCTTTTTAAAGTCAATAATGCCGGCCACACATGGCTTACCTCACAAAATGATATTTCTTACACCCAAAAGATCTGGGAGTTTTTCACTCAGAACAGCAGTTTGGCAGTCTCGGATGTGCCTGCTCCTGTTACATTCTCCGTCTCTCCCGTTCCTGCGAGGGACTATATTACCCTTAGGTTTCCAAAGAACTACTTCAATATAGAGCTAGAAATAACAGATCTTAACGGTAGAAAAGTCCTGTCTGAAAAAGTAACTTTAGACAGCAGCAATCAATATACGCTCTCTTTAAAATCTACCCATCTTTCTCATGGAGTTTATTTACTATCTGTAAAATCCAATAACGAAAAGAAGGTAACCGTTAAAAAGATAATCATTGAATAATCATCTTTCCTCAAATTTATTTAAACACCAATCATCATTTAAATATAACAGGTCTCGCTTTTTTTAAGTGGGATTTTTATTTTATTGTTTCGTATTCTCGATCTGCTTTCGGTAATTTTCACAAATTGCGGCTATCGTATTGGGATGTTCTTCAAATTTACCCAGCCTGATCGCATAATATTTAGGATTGAATTTCTCAAAATCAGCTTCACCTTTTTCTTTATTTTTTAATGTAACGATAAGACTGAACTTGGTGCTGGTCGTATAGCCGCCACCTTCAGTCGGTTCCTGGCGTTCGTAAGCATCGATATGAAATCCGGTCACTTTTGACCATGGAATTTTATGTTCATCCGGTATGGAAAAAGCGCCTTCAAAGTGCATGATGTCAACGATATTTCGTCCATAGCAGAGTTTTATCCTGTCTTCAGATAAAATGATGCTCTGTTTTACATCCCAGATATATCCGAAAAGGGTAACGATAGGAAAAAACAGCGTAACGATGATCAGAAAAATAATGAAAATTTTACCTTCATCTGCTAAAATCAACCATTTCACCAGGAAAAATAAGGGTACACCGCCAAATAAAGTCAGTAAAATCGAATCCGTGATGACTGATTTTTTCCGCTCTGTGATGATAATAGTTTCCATAAGCCCGGGATTTTGATGGTAAAAAGATGAAAAAATTAACCTTACATCTTAGTGTACCAAGTTAGTCTAAAAAACCATTACCCTTTGTCTTGAATAAAAAAAGAGAACCACCATGCAGTTCTCTTTGTAGTTAGGAATATATACTATTCTTTCATCATATATCCGATAAAAATCGCTTAAAATAAGTAGTGGAAAAAGATCCCCGCCATGAAAGCAGTTATGTACTAATCATAAAAACATTCGGGAAAAAGTAGAAAATGAAGGCGGAGATCTATTAAACATAAATAAAACTCTACAACCAGTCTCCTGATCAGTAAGAGCGGTACAAAAGTAAGCTTCCGATAGGTCCCGTTAAAAAATATTTTGTAGAATTAAATCGATAGCCGTGTAGAAGTAGTACTACTTTTGAGACAATATGGTGATTTGATGATGTGGTGATGTGGTGATGTGATTACTGACCACCAGAAATAATACCGAAATCCTCCAACTTCTAACTTCTAATCACTAGCTTCTCCACCAATGATAATAATTATGAAGTCCGTCATACTCAAATCCGCAGCGAGGATATAAAGTATTTCCGATATCATTGGTTCTTTCTGTTTCCAACATCAGTCCACAGGCGTCCGTTTCTTCGCACCATTCTTTGCTTCGGTTGATAAGTCCTACGGAAATCCCTTTCCCTCTGTAATCCGGATGTACGAACAGATCGCTTAACAGCCATTGCTTCTGCAATTTTGTATAATGGAATAATTTATAAAGCTGTACAAAACCTACTGCTTTCCCTTCTGAAAAAGCCAAAAATACATCTGACTCATGGTTCAGAAATCTTTCTTTCAGGAATGCTTTTCCTTTTTCTAGATCTGATTCCTGACGGTAAAAAATTCGGTACTGATTAAATAGTTCTGCCGCTTCATTTAAGTCTTCAAGGCCTGCTTTTTTAATGGTGTAATTCATTTCTGTCATTATTTTTTATTAACAGCACAAAAATATTTTTAAATAGGACTACATTTGTACTCCAGATTTTAAACTACAGGTAGTCCAGTATGCTTCCATTCGAACACATCATCCATATTAATAAAGAAAGTAAAACTGCAGTTTACAGACAGATCGCGATCTCTGTTATCACTGCGATAAGAAATGGTGTATTAAAATCCGGTTATCACCTTCCCGGAACCCGTGAACTTTCAAAAACATTGGGAGTACACCGGAAAACTGTAATAGCAGCCTACGAAGAGCTCCATGCACAAGACTGGATCATTATCATTCCAAGAAAATATACTGCAGTAGCAGACCGTATTCCGATATTAAGGCCCCAACAGTGGAATGCAGCAGATGTTCTTCCCTCTTATGAACATCATTTCAACCTTCCTTTTAAAATTATTGATCAGAAAATAGAAAAAACTCATACTGAACCTCTTCCTGAAATCATCATTGATGACGGACATCCGGATGTAAGGCTTTCTCCCATTGATGACCTTCTGAAAACCTATCGGTCCTACACGTCCAGAAGACACACCATCAAAAATGCCAATATCGGGACCGAACAGGGCAAGGTAAGACTTCGGGAAGAACTTGCCAACTACCTTTCTGAAACACGAGGTCTTAATATCCGTGCAGAAAATCTTCTGATTACTCACGGTGCACAAATGAGCATCTATCTCGCTGCACAGCTTATTCTAGGACCCGGCTCGAATATCATTGTAGGATCTCCCAATTATCCTGCAGCCAATGCAGCATTTGAACAGACCGGAGCAACACTTACAGAAGTACCTGTAGACGAAAATGGCATTGATACCGAAGCAATCGAAATCATTTGCAGGAAGACAAAAATCAATGCGGTGTACGTCATTCCCCATCATCATTATCCAACTACCGTCACACTCAGTGCAGCCAGGAGAATGAAGCTGCAGGAACTTTCAACCGTTTACTCTTTCGCGATCATTGAAGATGATTACGACTATGATTATCATTATACTTCTTCACCCTACCTTCCTTTGGCGGGAAGCAGTCATCAGGGAAATATCATTTATATAGGATCGTTCTCCAAAATATTAGATCCTTCACTCAGAATAGGTTTTATGGTTGCCCCGGAAAATTTCATCAGCCAATGTACAGCTTTACGAAAAATCATTGATGTCGGAGGTGACGGATATATGCAAAATGCTTTGGCTCTTCTGATCAGGGAAGGAGAACTTAAGCGGCATCTTAAAAAGGCAAAAAAGATCTATCATCTGCGAAGAGACTTTCTCGATACTCTGTTAAAAGAGAAATTGAGTCGGTATATTTCATACGTACGTCCATCCGGCGGAATGGCTTTCTGGATTCAACTTTCGGCTGAATATCCTGTCCGTCGTTTATTGGAAATCCCTCAATTGAAGATTTTACGTGCTGATGAAAAACTCAATGCTTTCCGGTTTGGTTTTGCTTCAATGGACGAGAAAGAACTGAAAAAAACGGTAGATTTCTTACAAACTGCATTGGATGGTTTCTGAATATTAAGTCATTTCAGAAATACCACAGATTTCGGATTGTAAACACACAGATAACTTTAGATCTTTATCTGATGGAAAAACATACTGAAATATCGGGTATTGATTTAAGACGCAAAATCAGACGCGGAGAAATTCATTTTGCAGGGAACCGAAACCTGAAAATTTACGGATTACTCACCTGTTCTTCCGGTAAAAAAATGAAAAGGGAAAACAGAATCTTTTTTAGATCAGAAAAGGATGCATTGGAAAATAAATACCGTCCCTGCGGGCATTGCATGAAAGAAGAATATCAACTTTGGAAGAATAAGTCGTGTAAAAAATAAGATAATCCTAATCCCCTACTTGAAAATATCATTTTTTTAATACCATTGTAAAATGAATAGAATTGATCTTGTATGAGAATCAGAGCTTCTGTATTTTTTATCCTCGGTTTCCTATCTGTCAGTGCTCAAAAGGCGGTGATGGAGATCAATTATGAAACTAAAATCACTCAGGACAGCATCCATAAAAGTCAGATTAATATCTACTCCTCTAATTTATTGTCCAATACCCTGGAATCATCTTATTCCAGCAAGGAGGCGAAGGTTTTTTACAACAGAAATTCTAAAGAAATTATTCAAACGAGTTATGGAGGAATTCCAAAATATCCCAAATCGGTAAGCAGTGTTTATAAAACCAAAGATATTTTAATGGTCTCCATGCCTGTGGGCAGGTACTTTTTTACTTACGAGGAGCCTAAACTGAAGTGGGACATTCTGAATGACAGAAAAGAAATACAGGGCTTTAGCAGCCAGCTGGCCAAAACCACAACGGACACCGGGGAGACTTTTTATGCATGGTTTACTGATGAGATAGCGATTCCTGACGGCCCTTTCAGATTTAAAGGCTTATCCGGTCTGGTGTTAGAAGTGTACAACAAAAACAGAACGATTGAAATCTATGCCACCGATATTAAAAAATCGGAAGAACTCATAGAACCGTTGAATTACGGAAGCAATGTAAAGACCAAATCCAAAGAACAGTTTCTGGAAGCTAGGAAGAATTATCAGGAAAACCCGTCGATATACAATGGCAATATGAAGATATTTGATGAATACGGAAATGAAAAGACTAAAAAAATGACCGATAGAATCAGGAGCCATACTACTTTTCTGGATTAAATTCGGAATGATTGCTTTCTTCTTATTTATTTTAAAACACAAAGTTTCATCTTAATAATGTATTGCTTTGAGTGTTAAAAAGATAGAATCAATCAGAGATTGATTTGATGAAGCGAGCGTTTTATCCATCAGCTTAATCAACGACTTAGTCGAACTCTTTGCATTCCTCAAAACTATACGTTACCAGGATGAACCTTGCATTAAAAAAAGTCATAGTTAAAGAATATTTTACCTAAATATACACAACAAAAAAAAGAAGCAATAAAATTATTGCTTCTTTCGTTCTAGTAGCGGGAACCGGACTCGAACCGATGACCTTCGGGTTATGAGCCCGACGAGCTACCTACTGCTCCATCCCACGGTGTATTTTTAGAGTGTTTACCGAAAACACTTAGCTTAGTAGCGGGAACCGGACTCGAACCGATGACCTTCGGGTTATGAGCCCGACGAGCTACCTACTGCTCCATCCCGCGGTATATTTTTAGAGTACTTACCGAAAGTACTTAGCTTAGTAGCGGGAACCGGACTCGAACCGATGACCTTCGGGTTATGAGCCCGACGAGCTACCTACTGCTCCATCCCGCGGTATATTTTTAGAGTACTTACCGAAAGTACTTTCTTAGTAGCGGGAACCGGACTCGAACCGATGACCTTCGGGTTATGAGCCCGACGAGCTACCTACTGCTCCATCCCACGGTGTATTTTTAGAGTGCTTACCGAAAACACTTAGCTTAGTAGCGGGAACCGGACTCGAACCGATGACCTTCGGGTTATGAGCCCGACGAGCTACCTACTGCTCCATCCCGCGGTATATTTTTATAGTACTTACCGAAAGTACTTAACTTAGTAGCGGGAACCGGACTCGAACCGATGACCTTCGGGTTATGAGCCCGACGAGCTACCTACTGCTCCATCCCGCGGTATATTTTTAGAGTACTTACCGAAAGTACTTAACTTAGTAGCGGGAACCGGACTCGAACCGATGACCTTCGGGTTATGAGCCCGACGAGCTACCTACTGCTCCATCCCGCGATATTGGATTGCAAATATACGACTATTTTTTAAAAACCCTAATTTTTCTTTTAAATAAAGGACTTTTATGAAAACTATTTTATTATTTGTATCTTTGTTTTATGGCAAAAATACTTAAAATTTACCCTGATAACCCTCAGGAAAATCTTGTGAATGAGGTGATTAAAACCTTAAAAAATGGCGGACTGATTATCTATCCTTCTGACACAATCTATGCCTTAGGATGTAATATTTTTGACATAAAAGCCATGGAAAAGCTGGCCCAGATCAAGAAAGTCAAGCTGGAAAAGTCTAAATTCTCGATTATCTGTAATGATTTAAGCCATCTTTCAGATTTTACAAGACCTATCGACACTTCTGTGTTCAGGTTTTTGAAAAGCCATCTTCCGGGGCCGTTTACGTTTATTCTTGATGCCAATAAGAGTCTTCCTTTAGCCTATAAGAATCATAAAACAATCGGTATTCGTGTTCCAGACCACCCGATTCCACAGCTTATCGTGGAAAAACTGGGACATCCCATCGCTTCAACCTCTATAAAGGATGATGACGAAATCATTGAATACTCTACAGATCCGGAACTGATCGCAGAAAAATACGATCATCTGGTAGACATCGTCATCGATTCTGGTTACGGGGATAATATAGCTTCAACCATTGTGGATCTTACTTCCGGAGAACCGGAAATCATCCGTCAGGGAAAAGGAACTATTTAATAAAATATTAATTGTAGAGGGCTGATCATTTGGAATATGAGTTTAAACGGAAAATATGCACTGGGAATTCTTTTGACCTTTGTGCTTCTTGCCGCGGTAATGCTGTATGTTTTTCCGCTCATTTATTTCATCACTGAAGTAAGGGAATTTAACGCAACTAATTTTTTCTATACAAGATTCGCGCTCTGGGTAGTGCTGGGATTAATCTTTCTTTATAGCCTTTTCATCGAAAAAAATACTTTTCTGCTATGGAAGGATAAGAAATACTCCACTCTGTTTTACGTCAGGGCAGTCATTGCATTATATCTGATCTGTGCTTTCGGAGGTTCTTTTCTGAATCTTGTCATTCAGCTTTTGACCCGGGAAGGGATGAGCGACAAACTGGTTCAGTTCTCTTCTGTTTTTAAAAATAACTATCCGTTGATTATCTTTATCTGCTTTACTGCGGGTGCCGTGGAAGAATTTCTGATGCGGGGATATATTCAGCCGAGACTTGAAAAAATATACCGTAGCCCGTACGTTGGCATTATAGGTTCTGCTGCGTTATTTGGGATTCTTCACAGTACCTACGGAACGATTGGACAGGTGGTAATTCCTTTCTTTATCGGAACCGTTTTTGCTTTGTTTTATAAAAAATATTCAAATATTAAGATTCTGATCATCTGCCATTCTATGTACGACTTTGTGTCTATGATGATTATGAATTTTATTGACATTAAACATTTATCTGCATTCTAAACATTATGAAAATTATAACTTCTCCAGCGAAACTGATGAACGTTGAGAATTCAACCGACTTACTGAGATCTACAACTCCGAAATTCATCGAAGAAGCTGCATTTATACAATCCTATTTAAAACATAAATCACCAAAATATCTTTCCGAGCTCATGGAAATATCGCCTAAGCTGGCTGATGAAAACTGGGAACGAAACCAAAGATGGAAAGATAAACCGACGGCAAAAGAATCCGCTCCTGCGATGTTCGCCTTTACCGGTGAAGTCTACAGAGGGCTGGATGCCAAGACCCTGGACAAAAATGCGGTAGACTACTTACAGAAAAACTACAGAATGCTTTCCGGACTGTATGGTTTACTTAAGCCTTCTGATAAAGTGATGCTTTACCGGTTGGAAATGGGACGTCATTTCGAGTTCGATCAGTATAAAAACCTTTATGAATTCTGGCGAGAAAAGATCACGGAACAGTTGAATTCTGAAATGAAAAAAGGCGAATTCCTTCTTCACCTGGCCAGTAATGAATACGGAAAAGTGATCGATAGGAAAAAATTAAATCATCAGGTGATTGATTTTGAATTTTACGAACTGAAAGAAGGAAAGCTGAAAACCATCGTCGTATACACCAAACACGCAAGAGGTCTTGTGGTAAGATTCTGTGCGGAAACCAATGCGAAGACGCTGAATGATGTAAAAGCATTCAACTACGAAGGCTACCTGATCGATGAGGAAAAATCTACGGACACAAAACTGGTTTTCACAAGATAAATGACAATATCAGCATTCAAAAAATATTTTAAAACTGAACTTTCCGAACTGTATACTGATTCGGAAAGTGCTTTTTTATCTGCCATTTTTATACAGAAAACAGTAGGTTTCGATTCATTTCACCAGAGAAGGCTTTCGGATCAGGAACTCCTCATGGATGATGAAAAACAGCTTATTCAAATTGTTTCCGATTTAAAAACAGGCAGACCCTATCAGCAGATTCTGGGAGAAACTGAGTTTTACGGAATGGTATTCTTCGTTGACGAACATGTCCTGATTCCTCGTCCTGAAACGGAGGAACTGCTTGAAATAGCGATTCAAAAGATTCATGATTCAGAACTTCTTGTTCAGGGCTTAAGAATTTTGGATATCGGAACCGGAAGCGGGGTGATTCCGTTGGTTTTAAAAAAGCATTTCCCTGAAGCGGAAGTCTCATCTATTGATTTTTCTGAAAAAGCTTTGGAAACGGCTAAGCGAAATGCGGAACATCATCAGCTGGAAATCAATTTCATTCATGGTGATTATCTCAACTTCGAATTAGCTGAAAGTTATGATATTATTATTTCCAATCCTCCCTACATAGGAATTGAAGAGGAAACACAGATCGCTGATTCTGTCAAGGAGTTCGAGCCCAAAATGGCACTTTTCTCACCAGTTCAGGATGCTTTGATCTTTTATCGGAAAATCGCAGACGATGCTCAGCAACATCTGAAAGACAACGGCCTTTTATTTTTGGAAATCAATCAGAAACTCGGACCAGAAACCCTTGAATTATATACCGGACATTTTTCTAAAGCCGAACTCATCAAAGATTTATCTGAAAACGACCGCTTTATTGTTGGAAAGAAATAATTTAATAAAAACTATAAACTCAAATTCAATGAAAAGATCTCTTATACTGTTATCTTTTGCTTTATTATCAGGCAATGCCTATTCTCAAAATATTTTCCCTGTCAAATTAAACAGTTGTAAAGTTGAAAAATTTTGTCTCGACTGTGGGGATATCAAAGCCGGTTATGATAAAAAAGATTTTCAGAACGTAACTGACAGACTAAACTCATCTCTTAATCTGAAAGGAATTTCAGGGGGAATAAAGTTTCAGGTTTTAATAGATTCAACAGGAAAAGCATGTGTATTAAGCCATACAGATCAGTCAAATAATATAATTACTCAAAAAATCATTGATGAATTAAACAGTTTTAAGGGCTGGAAACCTGCTGCTACCAGCAATAAAACGGAAGAAAAATCATCTATTACGCTTGCCTTCTTAATCAAAGACAATACGATCAGGGGTCAGGTGGAGCGTGTAGACATGAACGTTTTTAAAAAGTCTTTTGATACGCCTAAAAAACCAGAAATATTTAATAAAAGCTACAAGTATAAAAACGAAAATTTAAATCACTATAAAATAACAGTCTGGAATTCTAAGAATTCTAATTTACCCAACAATATGACTGATCATATTGCTATAGACGGAAATGGATTAATCTGGCTGACGGTAGATGAGGGACTGGTAAAATTTGACGGAAATACTTTTATTAATTCTGAGCAAAATATTACGGATAAAGGAAAATTCTTTGCTTATTATGAACTGGAATCTGACAATAATAATTTGAAATGGGTTTATGGAAAAAGCAATATCTATAGTTTTAATGATAAAGAGTGGACAATATATGATCCTAAAGTTATTGGTATTGATGGTGCTTATGAAATCATCAATAATGCAAAAACCGGTGAAGTCTTTTTTTGTTCAGATGAAGGATTAACGATTTTTAAGGATGGCAAATGGTCAAATATCAACAAAGACAAGGTAGATGCATTGCCATCAAACAGAGTTTCATATGCGAAAAGAGATTCTAAAAACAGGCTATGGATTGGCACTTTTAGCGGCTCAATTATGATTGATGAAAATGGTAAAGCCAGCAGCTTCGAAAGCTCAGATACAGTATTAAAAGGCAAATCCATCACCTCGATGGATGAAGATGAAGAAGGTAATTTATATTTCACTTTATATGAAATTAACCGAGCCGATAAACAGAAAGTAAATAATAACGAGGGAATTGCCATCAGGTATAATGATGGAACTATTAAGCAATTTACAACTGAAAATTCAGGAATGCCTTTTAATCATGCTAATTGTATTTTGTATGATAAAAAAGAAAAAATAGTTTGGATTTCTACTGACAGAGCAGGCTTGGTACGTTTTGACCTGAAAGAAAACTGGGAAAACTATCATAATGAAAATTCACAAATTCCCACATCCTACATTTCTACCATGAAATTCGATAAAAATGGAAATCTATATCTCGCAACACGACAGGGACTTGTAAAAATAGAAAGAAAATAAAAACTGAAAACGACCGCTTTATTGTTGGAAAGAAATAAGTACTTTTATCTTCTTAATCCATACACAACTCTATGCGGAAATCCTTATTCAGTGTAATGCTCGGCATTATCTCTATTGTACAGCTTTCATCGTGTGAGAAAACCCCAAATAATACGGTCAAAAGTTATTATGACAAAGGAGAATTCAACGGTTCTGTTTTAGCTGTAAACAATGGAAAAACAGTTTGTGATACGGCATTAGGGCTTAGCAATATGGAGAAAAATATAAAGCTGGAGAAAACCACTCCGGTCTATATTGCTTCTTTAAGCAAGCCTTTTACCGCTGCTTCCATTATGTTGCTGCAACAAAAGGGGTTACTGAATTATGACGATAAAGCATCAAAATATATTGAGCTGCCTGCATATGCCCAAAATGTAAGCATCAGGCAGCTTTTAAACCATACTTCAGGAATAAAAGATTACGAATCTATTATTTTCAGCAAAAAAGGACTGACCAATCAGGATGTGCTGGGCTGGCTGAATGGTTTAACTCAACTTCAATTCCCCTCAGGAAGCAAGTTTGAATACAGCAACAGCGGTTTCATTATCCTGTCTTTGATCATTGAAAAAGTTTCAAAACAATCTTATGGAACCTTTCTCAGTGAACATATTTTTGTTCCGCTGGGAATGAAGAATACCTGGGTATATGATTCCTCAACTGCAAGTAAAAACAGAGCTACGGGATACAATAAAAATAAACAGTTGGATGATTATTCGATTCTAACGACCGGAGATGGCGGCATCTACTCTACTCCCGAAGATCTGCACCGCTTTGATCAGGGATTAAGGAATTTCAAACTAATCAATAAAAGCAATACGGATCTCATGTATACACCTGCTAAACTGACGGACGGGAAACTATCATATTACGGTTTCGGATGGTTTATTGAAGAATCTGATGGTAGAAAAACCGTTAGCCACACTGGCGGATTGAGTGGTTTCCGAGCGATATTCTGGAGAGATTTGAAACGTAATAGTTGCATCATAGCGCTGACCAATCAGGGGGATGCATTTCCACTGGATGATTTTTTAAAAGATATGAAAAGAACCTTACAATAAAACCGTATGCAGATCAAATCTCACGACATTAATACCATCAAAATTGCAGAAGTTGTTTCTGACGAAATCTTCATCAAATCAGCTCAGGATGGATTGGATCTTCTCGGAGACATTTATTATCAGGGCTTTGATAAGGTGGTAATTTACGAGGAAAACATCACACCTGAATTCTTTGACCTGAAAACGAAAATAGCCGGAGATATCCTGCAAAAATTCTCCAATTACCGTATAAGCCTTGCCATCGTAGGAGATTTTGAAAAGTATCCGGGTAAAAGCATCAGGGATTTTATTTTTGAAAGCAATAAAACGAAACATATCAACTTTAAGGAAACACTGGAAGAGGCTTTGGAAAGGCTGGGAAGGTGAATAAAAAATTAAATTTTTATCCTTGAAATAATTATAGGATCATTTGCGTTATACATTCAATTTAAGATTTTATTAACACAATGATCAGAAAAATAGTTCTCGCCGCTGCCACTGTATTAAGCTGTTCTCTTACCGCTCAGGAATTTGCCACTTATAAAAATGGTTTCATTTATGGTGAAGAGACGATGAATAAGCTTGGGAAAATTGTTGATTCACTCAATCTAAAATACAAAACCTGTGATCTGAACCAGGTTTTTTATTCCAAATTACAAACCAAAGGTTATTCTGTCAAGCTAAAGTCTGGCCCGATTACCCAGGCTAAAAAAGATATGGATCTGAATATTTCATTTGATGATTTTATTAAGAAATATCCGGAAACAGTGGTTAAAAAGGATCTTTTACTGATCAAGTCCAAAACAATAAACTACAGAGATAAGGAGGTAACAGAAATAAGAGAAGTGTCTATTAATGATTATGACGAGATGGAAATAGAGATTCCATATAAAAAAGAACTTCACACCAAGCCTGCAAAAAATAAATGGGTGTATTCCTACAACAAAAAAACTTCATATTCCGAAGAATATATTGAAGCCTTTTATCTTTTGGATAATTTTAAAAGTATTCCCCTGGCTCCCAAATATTCAAGACAGATCATCTATTCCGACTGTCTTATCGATACTTCTTCTTCCAAGTTAAAAAAAGATGCCAAACGAGGAGGATTTCCCAATGAGATTCCCAAAAACTGGAGAAAGCTGTCTAAAACTGAGAAAGAAAAACTGCTTGATGAGCTTAGGTCTGTGCAGGTTGTAGGATCATGCAGTCAAGATGAATCTCCAAGAGTACAGGGCGTATATCTGGCTTTGCTATCAGCAGAAACTGCGAACTGGCCGGTTTTCCTGAAATCTCATCTGGACATTATGAACGACAGGTTTGAAAGAGCATCAGATGCCAGCTACGCCAGAGAAAGACGGCAGACTTACATCAAAGAACTTGAAACACTTAACATCAATGTTCCCGATCTTATTTTAGGGACTTCCTTCAGAATGGAAAATCCTGCCAACAATCATTATTATGCCAGTATTTCAAGATCTGGAAGAGCGGTTGCAGAATCTAAAGACCGGGAACTCTTTCTCTCTCAGCTTCTTTCTATGATGGGGGATGAAACGCTGGATGATTATAACAGGATCATATCCTATTTTTTCTATGTGAACTGCAATCATTATATTAAAAATGAAAGAGAGAAAAAGATCAACAATATAAAGCTGATGAGGGCTGTACAAAAGCTTCCCAAATATCTTGCAGATCAAATTAAACCGGAAAAAATCTAGGAAGTATTTTCTAATTTGTGTTTCTGTGAAGAAAAGCTAACCACAGATGCCACAAATTTTCACAGATGTTTTCACAAATTAAACCTGTGAAATTTTGATGTATAAACTTTCTTTTTTTTGCTAAGAGAAACAGTGATAGGCAGGCCATTTTAGATCTGCCGCCCTACCTTAATTTCGCTATTCTTCCTTTCAAAAAAACGGATTGCATCTTCAACGGCTTTATCAACCGGCTGATACCTAACTCCCAACTCTTCGGAAGATTTCCGGTTTGAATAAAAATTATTGATTCGCAGCGCTTTCATATTGGGAGAACTCAGACTGGTTTTTATCTTCAGTTTTCTCAGGAAGTCTCCGATCATCCCCAGCATCGCCAGACCGGCATCAGGAATTGGAATCATGAGGGGAGTCTGTCCCGTGATGGTATTTACTTTTCCAAAAAACTCTTTGTAGGTCAGGTTTTCATTGGCCAGCAGGTATTTCTCACCATTTTTTCCCTTTTCAACAGCTTTGATAATTCCTTCTGCTGCATCTTCGGCATGAACAAAGTTTTTCCCTCCTTTAGGATAGAAAACCAATCTCTTTCTCCAGGTCCAAAAAATGATTTTCCCCGAACTTGGCTTGCGGTCGTAGGCCCCAATCATAAAAGTCGGATTTACAATAACCACCTTTGTTCCTCTGTTCTGCTGAAGAAGGTAATTCTCGGTTTCCAGTTTGCTTTGAGCATAATACGAATGGGTAAATGGATAAATCTGAGGCGCTTTTTCACTTCCCCAAACCGCAGAACTTCCATATCCCAAAGTATTGGCTGTGCTTACAAACAAAAATTTCTCTACTCCGGCCGCCGCAGCCTGAGTAAACAGATGAACGGCAGCATCGTAATTAGTCTTTTTATAATCCTCATAATGCAGCAGATCCTGACTGGTTTCTGCAGCTATATGAATCACAGCATCCACATCCTGCAGGTCGTCTGAAATATCAGAGAACAGATCTCCTTCTACGAGTCTGAGATTTTCATTTTCTTCGCCCATCCAGCTGCTTTTTTTGCGCACCAGAGCAATAACAGTATAATCATATTGTAGTAATTTAATAATGGTATTGGTACCCAGAAGCCCTGTGGCTCCGGTCACGAAAACTTTTTTCATGCTTCAATTTCTTTTTTTATGGCACTGGTCATCAGAGGCAACTTGATCCATATGGGAAGGATTTTCATGACCAGCCAGCTGATGGGATTCACCATAATAACGGAATCTTTTTTGAAAAGTTGCCTGATGCAGTAAGCGGCCACTTTATTCGGATCTAAGAGGGTAAGTTTTCCTAAAATTCCCTGCTTTTCTATTCTTTTGCAAACGTCGATGTTGGTTTTCATGGCACCGGGATTCACAACGCTAACAAAAACATTGGTGTCCTTCAGCTCTTCATGCAGCCCTCTTGAGAATGAATGGATAAAGGTTTTGGAAGCCGGATACACTGTTTTGAAGCCTATCGGAGAAAACGCAGCCATGCTGGATACATTTAAAATATAGGCTTTCGGCTGTCTCAATAAATTGGGCAACAGCTGATGAGTGATCAAGGAAGTGGCAGCTACATTAACCTGTAAAATGGTATTGATATAAGATGGTGATGCCTCTACAAACTTTTTGGTCCCGCCAAGCCCGGCATTATTGATCAGGATATGAATCTCAAAAGACTGGTTCAGCCATTCTGTAAGTTTCATGACATTTTCATTCACGGAAAGGTCTACTTCATAGTAATGGGCTTTGATCTGATAGGTCTCTTCAAGCCGGTGAGCCAGTTCTTTTAAATGCTGCCCCGGAAGACTTACCAGAACCACATTGATATTTTTACCGGCAAGGTTTTCTGCAAATGCTTTTCCCAGTCCCTGACTTGCTCCCGTCACTACAGCATATGATTCTTTGGTTTTCATAAAACAATTTTATGGTACAAAGCTATCCTGAAATGAACCTCTCTATGTTCAGGATTATCTGAGTGAACCTATTTTCAAACCAAAAATAAAACCACATAAAAAATTGAAATACAGTCAGTTATTCAAATTAGAACGTTAAAATTTATAAACCCGAACCATTTTTATACTCTGAAGGAGTCTGATCGGTCAGTTTTTTAAAGGTGGTGTTGAAAGAAGTTTTGGAATTGAATCCGGATTCGTAAGCAATGCCCAAAATCGAAAGTTTGCTCTGAGTATCTTTAAGTAGGTTTTTGGCGTACGCGATCCTGTATTCATTCACATACTGAAAAAAATTCTTTTTAAATCCGGTATTGATCACATACGACAGATGGTGTGTGGAAATAGACAGAAGTTCCGAAAGACGGATCAAATTGAGTTCACTGTCAAGATAAGGCTTTTGCTTATTCATGATTTCTTCAAGCTGGATTTTGATCTTTAGGAGTTCTTCATCAGAAATCAGTTTCTTTTTCACCTCTTCCATTTCCGGATCTTCATCGATTGATATCAGTTCCTCACGCTGTTTTTCTTCCAAAGGATAAATTTCTTTCTGTTTTAAAGAATAATAGCCCACAAAATAAATTACCAGCAGGAAAGCTCCGTTAATGAAGAAATTCAGGGCCGTGGAGTCATAAGATAAATTATAAACTACGTAGGCAATATTGATAATGAAAATAATAATCGTGATATATTCCAGCCAGTTCAGATTGATCCCTTCCGTATTGGCAGAAAACTGCTGGATTCTTTTCTTATGTTTCCGAATAGTGAAGTAGGAAAGACCGGTATAGAATAAGGCCTGGAAAAGGATTAAACTGATAAAGGCAACATTAAAAACGGTATTATCTTTAAATTCCCCGAAGCGCTGTAACAGAATATTGATCCAAAAGATGACGGGCAGAATCAGATATTTAAGATCTGTAATTTTAAATTTAAATGAAGGATTGGTGTAAAATAACACGCTGAAATAGAACATGATCGGCGTCAGAAACTGGATGATCTGAACCGAAATGATGGAATGAACCTCTACCTGAGAAGCTTTGACAAGGGTCAGGACTTCATCCAGCCAGAAACTTGACCATAAAAAAAGAAATATGCCGAACCAGAAATTGGCTTTCCTGTTGACCCGTAAAGGATTGGACAGTTTCAGTAAAGAAAGCAAAACCAATGAACCATAGATTAATACAACGATGAAACGGTTTAATTCTGATGTGTTCATTGGTTTTGATATTTTAAGTAAAGATAGCTTTTATCCTATTCTCTTCCTTACAAAAATTTCGTAGCCGAGATAGATCAATGGCAGCGACATAATTCCCAGATAAAGAGCATTGTGCATTGCCGTATCCGGAGCTACAGCCACCGCATACACCAATCCGAAGAACGCACCTCCAAGGTGTGCTGCATGGCCGATATTATCGTGCTGTCTAGGATTCATCATCATGTATACGGAATATCCGAAATACAGCAATCCGAAAATATATCCTTTAATCGGAATCGGAATAAAGAATATATAGATTCCGATATCTGGAATCATGGCTATGGAAGCAAATAATATCCCTGACACGCCTCCACTCGCTCCTACTGCAGAATACCATGGTTGTTTCTGATAAATATAGAGCGAGAGAAAATTCCCAAGCAATATAGAGCCCAGATAGACTATCGCGAACCCGACATTTCCGAAAGCCTGAATAACAATGGGTCCAAAGAAATACAGCGTCATCATATTGAACACCAGGTGCATTATATCCGCATGCAGAAACCCTGATGAAATAAGACGGATGTACTCTTTCCTGTGCAGAATAGGTCCTACACTGAATTTATATTTCTCGGTAATACCCGGATTGTTGAAGGCAACAAAACTGATAATGGCCGTAATGATGATAAATACGATTAGAATATTCATAAGTTTAATGCTTAATTTTCAGGTTCACCGCTTTCAAACAGATCCCCGATTACAGTCCGGTCGTCATCCACAATACCGTCTCCGGTTTCCGGCTCTTCATATACTTCCGGCTCCTCTTCTACGGGCTCCGGGATGTTTATATTAATAGTTTTTACTTTAAATTTAGTAAACTGGTTTCCGATCGCTTTGATTCCCTTCACCGTAATGAATTCATCAATATGGATGATTTCAGAATCGCGGTCCTTGCCTTTATCTTTAGCAAAAATAATTTCTGCTGACGCTCCGTTCGCTACAATGACATTCTCTATGAATGATTTCGGGTGCTCCGAAGGCATAAAAGTTTGCAGATTCACCGTATTTTCCAACAGGAACCTCTTGATGAAATACATATCTTTTTCTCCATCGTAATAGATGCAGGTCACTGGCTGTTGTGGTTTCCATTTTTCCAGCACCAGGTATTCATCATCGAAACGGTTTCCAAGGTCGAAAGAAACTAGCTTCACTTCCCCGTTTGTATTGATGGTCAGAATCCTGTCGTCTCCTTTGAAGCTGCCCAAAAGGGTTCCTCTTGCATCTGCGTTCAGTCTTCTCACGGTATCATCGAACCAGATTCTTCTTGGAGCCAGTGTAGAAACGCCTTCCTCTTTCATATCTACCTTTTTCACCGAATATTTGGTCACCAGATTTCCTTTGGAATCTCTTCCTTTGATCGCAAGATCGGAGAAATCGATTTCCATTTTGTTTTTCCTGATCCTTGGATTCGGTTTTAAAAGCACCGTTACAGTTTCTGCTTCACCATTAGGATTGGCAGAGAAATACAGTACTTCAGAGCCTTTTTTATCGGAAGCCAGCGGATAATCTGTATTTCGGGTTACCGCCGTTACGGAGAAACGTTTCATATAGTAAGGTCCGGCGGTGCCTTCGCGGTAGATCATGTTGTAGACCGTTCTTTTATCGTTTTTCTTCCAGATGGCAACGCTCAGAAGGTCTTTTCCGACGAATATTTTCGCATCCACCTTGACCACCTTCATGGTTCCGTCTTTTCTGAATATAATGATATCATCAATATCCGAACAGTCGAACAGATACTGATCTTTTTTCAGCGATGTTCCGATAAAGCCTTCCTCGAAATTGGCATAGAATTTTTCATTGGCTACGGCTACTTTTGTTGCATCAATGGTATCAAAAATTCTAAGCTCGGTTTTTCTCTGTCTGTCTTTTCCGTATTTCTTCTGAATATTTAAATAATAATCAATAGCGTAAGGAATAAGATTGACAAGGTTGTATTTTACCTGCTCTATTTTCCCTTCAAGGGCGGCTATATTTTCTTTAAATTTATCTAAATCGAATCTTGAAATTCTCTTTATCCTGATCTCGGTCAGTTTTAAAATATCTTCCTCCGTTACGGCTCTTAAAAGATGCTTGGTATGAGGTTTTAATCCTTTATCAATCGTTTTCAGCACATCTTCCCAGGTCTTTACTTCTTCAATATCATGGTAAATCCTGTTCTCGATGAAGATTCTTTCCAGTGAAGAGAAATGCCAGCTTTCCTGAAGCTCGTGCAGTTCAATTTCAAGTTCCTTTTTAAGTAAAGAAACCGTGTGCTCCGTATTCATTTTCAGGATATCGGAAACATTCATAAACATCGGTTTGTCACCTACGATGACACACGCATTCGGAGAAATAGTCACCTGACAGTCTGTAAAGGCATACAGTGCATCAATGGTTTTATCCGGCGACACGTCGTTATGAAGATGAATCAGGATCTCTACGGTATCTGAAGTATTGTCTTCAATCTTTTTGATCTTGATTTTTCCTTTTTCGTTGGCCTTCAGAATAGAATCGATCAGGTCGCTTGTTGTTTTTGAGAAAGGAAGCTCAGAGATCACCAGCATATGCTTGTCGGTGTGGGTTATTCGGGCTCTCGCTCTTACTTTACCCCCTCTGTGTCCGTCATTATATTCTGAAACATCAAGATACCCTGCCGTCAGGAAGTCCGGAAAGAGCTCAAATTTCTTTCCTTTCAAATGGGCTACGGATGCGTTGATCAGTTCATTAAAATTATGTGGAAGGATTTTTGTGGAAAGTCCTACCCCGATCCCTTCCACTCCTTGTGCAAGAAGCAATGGGAATTTAACGGGAAGATCGATGGGTTCGTTATTTCTTCCGTCATAGGATTTCGCCCATTCTGTGGTTTTCGGATTAAAGACTACTTCCAGCGCAAAAGGAGTCAGCCTCGCTTCAATATACCTTGCCGCAGCAGCAGAGTCTCCGGTATAGATGTTCCCCCAGTTTCCCTGAGTATCTATCAGAAGTTCTTTCTGCCCGATCTGTACCATGGCATCGGTAATGGAAGCATCTCCGTGCGGGTGATACTTCATGGTATTCCCTACGATATTGGCTACTTTGTTGTAACGGCCATCTTCCAGTTCCCGCATAGAGTGCATGATCCTTCTCTGAACGGGCTTGAGCCCATCATAAACGGAAGGAATCGCTCTATCCAGAATCACATAGGAAGCATAATCCAGAAACCAATCTTTATAAAGTCCCGAGACTTTTTTCAAGCTCTCACCTTCGTGCGAGTTTTCTTCTGTCGTCATCTGTTTTTAATCATTTTTCTCCTCATTAGCTTTCACTACTTTATTCAGAGAGAGTTTTAAATCGTTAACTTCTTTTTGGCTCAAATACGATATTTCATATTTAAGTATGGTAGACCCGCTGTTTTTACTTGAGATCGTGATGTATAATCTTTTGATAAAGAACACCCTTATGATCTCATACCTGATTAATTTATACTTCGGAAACTCATCATGAAGAGGCCTGTCCAAAAAAGGAATAATATTCCTGTTTTTAAAATTCAGAGCTTCTCCGTCACTATCATATTCAAAGATCTGTCTGCCGTTCAGGTGAAAAGTCACCAGCATCAAGATCGGAAGAACAAGAAGGATATAGCTTTCTTTTCCTACAGCATGAAATCTGTATTCGTTCAGTAAAAATGCGGCAATCCCAAATATGACCATCATCAGCAGCACCGTGTGTACAAAATTGTAAACTGAAGCTTTATTGCGGTTGCTAAGTCTCATTTTAGGTTTTTATGTTTATTAGTTTAGTTTTTTTTTTTAACCTGCAGCCTCATCCAATATCTCCTTCTTCTCAATATCCGTATCTTCAACCACCAGGTTCTCGAGGATAAACACCTGTCTGTCCGGTGTATTTTTACCCATATAAAATTCCAGTAATTGGTCTATTGTCTGATCTTTACCTATCACTACAGGTTCCAGGCGGATATCTTTTCCGATGAAATGTTTAAACTCATCAGGAGAAATCTCTCCCAGTCCTTTAAATCGGGTAATCTCCGGATTTTTTCCCAGTTCATTCAGCGCTTTGATTCTTTCTGCTTCGGTGTAGCAGTATCTTGTTTCCTTTTTATTTCTTACCCTGAACAATGGGGTCTGAAGGATATAAAGGTGACCGTTCTTGATCAGGTCCGGGAAGAACTGAAGGAAGAATGTGATCATCAGAAGGCGGATGTGCATACCATCCACATCGGCATCGGTAGAGATAATCACCTGGTTGTATCTTAAGTCTTCCAAGCTTTCTTCGATATTCAAAGCAGCCTGGAGAAGATTGAATTCCTCATTCTCATACACCACCTTTTTCGTCAGTCCGTAGCAGTTCAAGGGCTTTCCTTTCAGTGAGAATACAGCCTGAGTTTCTACATCTCTGGATTTTGTAATGGATCCGGATGCAGAGTCTCCCTCGGTAATAAAGATCTGTGTTTCTCCTTTTCTTTCGTTTTTCTGGTCGTTATAATGCTGTCTGCAGTCTCTTAATTTTTTGTTGTGCAGAGATACTTTTTTAGCTCTTTCCCTGGCCAGCTTCTGGATTCCGGAAAGTTCTTTACGCTCTCTCTCGGAGATCAGGATCTTTCTCTGGATCGCTTCGGCTATTTCAGGGTTTTTATGTAGGAAATTATCGAGCTTGCTTTTCAGGAAATCAATGATAAAAGTCCTTACGGTAGGTCCGTTCGGGCCCATATCATTAGATCCCAGTTTTGTTTTGGTCTGGGATTCAAATACAGGTTCTTCCACGTTGATGGAAATAGCTGCTATAATTGATTTTCTGATGTCTGAAGCATCAAAGTTTTTATTGAAAAATTCGCGGATTGTCTTTACATACGCTTCACGGAAAGCATTAAGGTGTGTTCCTCCCTGCGTGGTATTCTGCCCGTTAACGAAAGAGAAATACGTTTCCGTCTGCGATTTGTCCGAGTGGGTGATCGCCAGTTCTATGTCCGTATCTTTCAGGTGAATGATGGAGTACAGAATTTCGTTTTCCATCTCTTCTTCCAAAAGGTCTTTCAATCCGTTTTCAGAATAATAGGTCTCACCGTTAAAAATAATTTTCAGTCCGGGATTCAGATACGCGTAGTTACGCAGCATCTTTTCTATATACTCTTTTCTGTATTTGAAATGAAGGAAGATTTCTCCGTCCGGAACAAAAGAAATTTCCGTACCATTGCGGTCTGAAGTATCTTTTTCTTCGTGGTTTTCAGTGATCAATCCTCTGGAAAACTCCGCCATCTTCATTTTTCCTTCACGGAAAGATCGTACACGGAAATATTCTGAAAGGGCATTTACAGCTTTGGTACCTACACCATTCAGTCCTACAGATTTTTTGAAGGCTTTGCTGTCATATTTCCCTCCCGTATTCATCTTAGAAACGGCATCTACTACCTTTCCCAGTGGGATTCCACGGCCAAAGTCACGGATACTGACTTTCCCGTCGTCCACTTTTATTTCGATTCTTTTCCCAGATTTCATTCTGAACTCATCGATGGAGTTGTCCAGAATTTCTTTCAGCAGGATGTAAATACCATCGTCAGCAGAGGAGCCGTCTCCGAGCTTCCCGATGTACATTCCGGGGCGCAGACGGATGTGTTCCTGCCAGTCGAGGGTTCTGATATTATCTTCGGAGTAGATTGGATTTATTTCTTGTGACATATATGATTTCAGCAAACATACAAAAGTACGAAATTGTACAAAATTATCCGAATTTTTTCAATTCGATTTTTATCAACATTTAACCTGAACCTTTGCATTATTATCATGCAAATTATATATTTACCATATTATTCAATATCATGTGAAAAAAACAGTTCTTTTGCAGTTATTTTATTTCGTTTTGCTATCTCCCTCATTATTTTTTCCACAGATTCCCGGAATGGTCAATTATAATGAAGAGGATGGCCTCAACAGTTCATATACTTATCACCTGCGGCAGGATAAAAATGGCCTGATCTGGATAGGCAGTGACAACGGATTATTCAGATTTGACGGAAAAGATTTTAAGCAGTATGGAAAACAGGAAGGATTGAAGAATATTGATATTATATCCTGTGAGCCTTTGCCCAACGGTGAGGTTTTTATACTTCCTTTCCTGAATGATTTTGCTTATCTGAAAAACGGGCGGGTGATCAATTTAAATATTAACGATTATCTGAAAAACCAGTTTTCAGGCTCAATTCCCAAAATCACGCGTGATGGAAACAGACTTTATTTATACAGCACACAAAGTCCACGGAATATTTTTATTTATGAGAATGGAAAAGTAAAGAAAAACCCAATCCTTTTAAATTATAATAAAAGAGAATTTTCAACGGTAAAATATGACTTCCGAACTCAGAATTTATATTTAAATAACAGTATTACCGGAAAAATATTAATTTACAGCCTAATTACCCGGAAAGAAAAAGAGATCAGAATAGATCCGGGAAGTATAATCTGTGAAAAGGATGATTTTTTTGTGTTTCAGTATCAGGGAAAAATTACGGTCTATCAACGGACTGATGCTCTTCATATAAAGAAAATTCACTCCTACGATACAAAAGAGAACATCTTCTACGGTGTTATTGATAAAAATAATAAACTTTGGCTCAATGTTCAAAATGGCGGTGTTCTGTATTTTAATCAATCACTGCTTGAAAATAAAAAATATCTGGCACCACCTGTAAAAATATTAAACCAGCACGTCATCAACAATGTTCTGGTGGATAAAGATGATAATGTCTGGTTCAATTCCAGAAACAGCGGTGTTTTTTTTATCCCAAAAGCTCTTTTTACCAATCACATCAATTTATCGGTGAAAAGCAATTCCGAGTATATCAAAGCGATCGCTAAAGATGATCAGAATATTATCTTGGGCTATAACAATTCCTATGGAGCCATTATTTACAGGAATGGTAAGATGCATGATATTACGCTTGATGCAAACAACAAGGATGAAAACAAATCCATCTATCTGAACCATAACTTATCTATTTTCGGTATGGCCGCTAAGATCGTCGTTCATGATCTTTCTACAAACAGGAGTAAAGAACTGAGGTATAGCTTAAAAAACATCGTTCCTTACACTCAGAACTCGGTCTTTTTCTGCACGTCCGGCAGCTTAATGACTTACCATTTAAAAACCGGAAAAATAACCAGCCTTCTTGATGAACGAGTATATACGGTTCTCCCTTTTGATACAGATAATTTATTGGTTGGTAACTTCAGTGATCTGTACAGGTTCAATATTAAAACTAAAAAAAAGTCTTTGTTCCTAAAGGGATATTATTTTACAGATCTAAAAAAACTAAGAGACAATCTTTATCTGGGAGCAACCAACCTCAACGGAATTATTATTTTTAACGATAAGGGCATTGTAAAGAAGATTGAAAAGAAGAATGGTTTAATCAACGACCAGGTTAAAAAAATAGAGATAGAAAACCAAAATACGTTTTGGGCCAGCACCAATTCCGGCATCTCCCGAATTGAATTCACAGACGATCATAATACGGTGATCACCAACCTCACCCAGACAGATGGGCTGCCATCGAATGCGGTCTCAGGCTGTGTTATCAGAAACGACACCATTTTCATTGGTACATCTAAAGGCCTTGGAATTTTTTCTATAAAAAAACTGCTGGCTCAGGAAAAATCGATACACAAAAAGGTTATTATCAATTCTATAACTATTGAAAACAATGAGCATTATAATCTAAGCGAAAACCTGACCGGCCATTCCAATAATAATGTTACTTTCAAGCTCAGCTTTCCCGATTACGCTTCACAAGGGAAAATAAGTTATAAATATAAAGTGGAGGGGCTTGACGAAGCCTGGCAGGTAAGCAATTCCTCAACCATTATATTTAATTCCATTCCTCCGGGGAAATATGTATTCCGGGTCTATGGATTGGGTTATAATGGAAAGCAGTCTTATATTTCGTCTGATCTGCTTTTTGAAATCAAACCCAGATTCTGGCAGACCTGGTGGTTCATGGCGGCTTTGGCGATTATTATCATCATGATAATCACTTTGATTATTAATTCGTGGCTGCAGAAAAAGCGTAATAAAAAATTAGAAAAGTTCTTTCATGAAAAGAAAATTGCGGAGCTGGAACTGCAAGCTATCAAGGCACAGATCAATCCTCATTTTATTTATAATTGTCTCAATTCCATTAAATTTCTGCTGTTCAAGGAAGATTATCAGGAAACGGAAAACTATCTGGATATCTTTTCACAGCTGATTAGAAAAACGCTTCATTACTCGGAAAAAACCTTCATGCCTATAGAGGAAGAAGTGGAATATCTTTCTCTTTATATGGATATGGAAAAGCTTCGCCAAAACGAACTCTTTGATTATGAATTCCATATTTCTGAACAAGTCAATAAGAGATGGGCTATCCCTTCCCTATTAATTCAGCCTTTTGTAGAGAATGCGATCAAACATGGAATTTCCAGCCTGAAAAACGCCAAAGGCTTCGTTAAAATATCTTTTGACCATGCAGATTCTACTCTCTGTATAACGATTGAGGATAATGGCACAGGAATTAAAACTAAAGACGAATTTTCCGTCAATACAGACTCTTTTGGATTAAAATTATCTCAAAAAAGAATCAAAACCTTTCAGCAGCTTTTTGAAACCCATATTACTTTGGAAATCAATAATCTGTCTGAGAAATCTGAAAAACAAGGAACACAAGTTAAACTATACATCAGCCCCTATGAAAACCAAAACACAAATCTGCATCATTGACGATGAGAAACATGGAAGAGATTATATTGTTCTGTTATTAAAAAAGGAATTTCCAGAAATAGAGATCAGTTTTGAAGCTTCCAGCGTAGAAGAAGCCTATATTTATCTTACGAAAAACACTCCGGATATTTTATTTTTAGACATCCGGCTGAATGATGGTACTGCTTTCGATCTTTTATCAAAATTCAAAGAGATTACGTCACAGATTATTTTTATCACAGCCTTTGAAAACTTTGCGATTCAGGCCATTAAAAACGGAGCTACCGATTATCTTTTAAAGCCAATAAAAAAAATTGATTTTGTGATAGCCGTCAATAAAGCTTTGGAAAATATCAAAAAAATACAGCCGGCTCACAACAATACATTACAGGATAACAAGATCATTCTTTCTACCCTGCAGGGCTTCAGAGTGATCGGTATTGCGGATATTGTCCGCTGCGAAGCAGATTCCAGTTACACTACTTTTTATCTCATCAATAAGACCAAAATAATGGTATCCAAGACCCTTCACGAGTTTGAGATGGTCCTTCCTGACCTTAATTTTTTCAGAATACATCATAAGCACCTTATTAACGTTGATCATCTTCAGGAATATATTAAAGGCAGAGGCGGACAGGTTGTTATGAGTGACGGTTCTGTTCTGGATGTATCTTTCCGCAGAAAAAATGATTTTCTTCATAAAATAGGAAACGTAGATTAATCGTTTTTTCCGCATTTACTGGCTCAACCTACGCATCTGTTAATTGTATCTGTTTTTTGTTAAGGCACTTCTCTATTTTCGTCATGTTAATCAATAAATAGAAACATTATGAAAACAATTACAGGAAAAGTACTTAAGAAAAATCAAATGAATTCCATTTCAGGAGGAACTGCTTTTATCACACCTAGCAATCCGGGGGCAATTAATTCTCCTCAACCTCCTATCTGTCAAAATCCACAACAACCTATTGGAGGAATTCCCGCTATTTACACAATGCCGTGGGGTGGTCTTCCATGGGTGGAGCCTAAATAGTGATGAATTAAAAAATAGATTCCAGCCGTGCGGCTGGAATCTATTTTTCCAAAGAAAAATCATCCGGCAATGAATCATCGGATGATATGACCTACTCACCCTCACAAAATATTAATTTTAAAGTTTTTATTGGCTTTTGATGTATAAAACCAATATACATTATGGTACGTATGTATTTTTTAGCAATATACTTGCTTTTAGGCTGCCTTGTATTCGATGCGCAGGCTCCCTGTTCTGATTTCAACGCTTCCTCCAATCCCGCAGGCAACTGGGCTCCCTCACCTTATCCCAATGGAAATGTAACCGTAAATTTCGGTTCTGCCAATGCTTTGGATGGGTCTCAATATCTCATTTTAGGTGATTTATCATTTGGTTCATGGTATCAAAATGCCACAGATTACAAAGATCTGGGGAAAAGATTTCTGGGGCAATGTTTGTATTTTGACTTTTATCTTAAAAATGACAGCGGCTACGGACAGCCCTATCATCCGTTTATCACGCTCTCAGACGGTGTCCGCAGTGCTTCGTTTGTCGCCAGCGTAACAGTAACTCCCGGAAGCGGATGGGTTCGGGTTAAAGCTCCTATTCAACTTTCCAGCGGAGGGGTTCTTCCCAGCAATTCGGAAGGAGCATGGATATTGAACGATCCTACTTCCACGGCTGCTGATTTTGATAATATCATCCTGTATTCAAGAATATTATCCATTACTCCGGATATTACCACCACACAAAATGAAATCATGTTTTTTGACAATATTTGTGTAAAGCCATGTGACGGATGTTCCGCAGACTTTAATGTTACGATGTCGTACAGTACAATAGGCACAACTGCCACAGCTTCTTTAACGCTGATAAATCCAATTCTTTTTTCTACACCGGGTAATCCGGGTCCAACATATACGATAGACTGGGGAGACGGGACTTCTTCTGCCTACATTTACCCGACGGTAAGTCATAGCTACGCTGTTGCAGGCAATTATACCATATGTGTTACTGAAAGCCGGGGCAAGTTTTCTACATGCAAAAGATGTTTCACTTTTTGTTATAAACCGTCCCCTGTTGCCACAAGAGATGAAAGCACAACAACCATGACAAAGTCTCCCTTTACGGAAGTACGGGCAGTTGCAAAAGCAGAACTTCAGTCTGGTGATCACAAAGGCTTTTCTCTGGTTCCCAATCCTGCCAATAACTATGTAGAGCTGCAAACAACCTTTACCGGAAGAGAAGCTGTATTGGTAAGACTTATAGATATATCAGGAAAAATAGTTTTAGAAAAATCTGAAGTCCTTGAAAACGGAAATCAAAGCATTAAGCTCAATATTGAAAAAATGAATCAGGGAAACTATATTGTCGAGCTGCAGTCAAAGGACAAAATCAGTTCACAAAAGCTGATCATTTCCCAATAGCTTATTCATCATTTATGAATAAAAACATTTAAAATAATTATTATGAAAACAAGAAAATCATCTGTAATGATACGGTACGCAGCAAAAAAAGCCGGTTTTAAAACAAACGTTCGGGAAAATATTGTCACAGCACAAAGTATGTATATGTATAAGGTATTTTTCGTCGTGCTCATATCTGTAATATCCTTAGGATGCCAAAAAACTCTCGATGATATTACTGAGCAGCCTTTAGAACAATATAAGCGGGTAAGCAGCCATAAGAATGCAGATAATGATCCGAGGAAAATGTTAAAATTTGAGACATTGGATAGCTACGAAAATTTTTTCGAAAATGCAGATTTTGCAAATCAGATCAAAGAAACCACAGATTATTCACCGCTTCGTAATACCATTGATGAGATTAATCATTTAAGTGAGTCTGAAGATCCTGAACTGGAGAACAATCCTATTATGAAAGACGCCATTTATGAGAACTATGGGCTCCTTCTGGATATTTTAAATCAGAAAAAGCTAGTGCAGCTTGGAAATTATATTGTACGGGTAGATCTTGCTAATGACAAAATTTATACGATCTCCAGGACGATCCCTAATGCGGTAGATATTATTCTTAACAATCCAACCGATGAATCTGTTGTTACTTCACATAGTCCTAACACTGAACTGGTTTCTTATGTATTTAATTTTATTGGGTGTAATGACCGGTGGGCAAACAAAAGACAAGAAAAACTAGATGAGAGTAATCAAGGTGTACATTGTACTAAAAACAGAAAAAGAACAAAAAAAGAATTGACTTATCAATCGGCGGGAATTTATTTTTCGATCGTAGGTGAAGCAAAAGGTCAAAAACGTACCCTCATATGGTTTAGTGATAACAGCCAATATCCGGACATTTCTTATTTTTCTTACACTTTCAAAAGAAGATGCGGCGGTTCGGAATACTGGGGCGGAGATCCGGACAGCTGGGGAAACAGTATAGCATGGTCTCATGATGGGAATAAGGCTACATTCAGGCCCTACCAAAGTACCTATGCTTTAAAAGAATTTAATGTATATGCTAATATTGTCGGGTGTGGAGGCACTCATACTTTGCATATCGAAGATTATTGATTTTTTGTCATAGACATACATAACTGATTACAAACAGTAGAAATCTCAGAATTTCTACTGTTTTTGTTTTCATTCCAGACACTACTTATTTAAAAAAATGTTCTAAATAATATTCCCAGCTATGTGTTGTATTATTATCAATCAAATTCTATATTTACATCATTATTCAATGTGATGTGAAAAAAATATTTATACTTTTCTCATTTTTGTTCATTTTACTATCTCCATCATTATTTTTCGCGCAGATTCCCGGAATGGTCAATTATAATGAAGAGGATGGCCTGAACAGCTCATATACCTACGGGCTTATACAGGACAGAAACGGATATATCTGGATCGGGAGCGATAACGGCCTTTTCCGTTTCGATGGAAAGGAATTCAAGCAGTTCAGCAGCAAAAGCGGTTTAAAAAATATTGAAGCACTGTACTCCTATCCTATGCCGAACGGTGAAATTTTCATTGCCACTTTTTTAAATAATTTTGCTTATCTCAAAAACGGAACAGTCATCAATTCGGACATGAACAGTGAACTTAAGAAGATAAAGTTCAAACATAATCCTGATTATGCCTACGGTAAAAATGAATTATACATGTTTTCCGCGACGGATCCTGATGATATCTTTGTCTACCAGAACGAAAAAGTGACCAGAATTCCTTTGGACCCCAAAAGAGATACGGCACAGGTACGCTATACATTTGGATTTGATCCTCAAAACAAATTACTTTATTTCTATGATCAAAGCAAAGGAAAAAATCTCAAAGCATATAACATCGTTTCTAAAAAAGAAACCACCTGTAACATTTCCGTAGAAAAGAACACTATTATCTTTAAGAGAGACCATTATTTCATTTTCCGAAATAAAAAAAATATAGATATCTACGAGCTTCACAATAAATTTTTCTTTAAAAAGATCCACAGCCTTACCCTTGAAGAAAATGTATATCGAATAGTGATCGATAAAGAAATGAGAATATGGGCATGCCTGGAAAAAGGAGGCGTCCAATACTTCAGACAATCTCTGAAAGACAGCTCCCCCCTTACCATTCCTATCAAAATAATGGACCAATACATCATCCACGATATTCTTGTAGATAAAGACAACAACGCCTGGTTTTCAACCCGAAACAACGGTGTATTTTTTATAACCGACAGATTTTTAAAAAATTACATCCATCTTCCGGTCAAAAATAATTCATCCTATATCAAAGCCATTGCTAAAAATAAGCAGGGTATTTTCCTCGGTTATGATGAAGCGAGGAGCGGTATTTACCGTCATAAAACAATCACAGATCTTGTTTTTAAGAAAAACATTAAGATTGAACATAAAAGCATCTTCTCTGAAGGCAATACGGTCATATTCGGGCTTACAAAAAATATTGTTCAATATAATACAGAAACCGGAGAAAAACAGTTTTTGAAAGAATGTGTTCTTAAAAATATTCTACCCTATACATCCGGATCCGTTCTGCTCTGTACTGACATGGGGCTTACAGCTTATAACTACCGTACACACACTTACAAAGAAATACTTCAAAACGAAAGGTTCTATACTGCGCTTCTTTACGACAAAGACAGCCTGTTTGCAGGAACCTTCAAGGATCTTTATAAGCTGAATACATCAACCAAAAAGAAAACTCTGTTCCTGGAAGGGTACTATTTTACCGATATAAAAAAGCTCAGGCCGAATCTGTACGCAGGAGCAACCAACCAGAACGGAATTATCCTTTTTAGCAACTCAGGAATCCTTAAAACCATTACCGAAAGCAGCGGTTTACCCACCAGCCAGATCAAAAAACTGGACATAGAGAACAGACATGTCATCTGGGCGAGTACCAACAGCGGTCTCAGCAGAATAGAGATGATCGGACAGGAAATAAAGATTGATAATTTCACCCAGACAGACGGCCTTCCTTCAAATGTTGTAGCCGGATGTGTGATCTCTGGTGATACTATTTATGCCGGAACTTCCAAAGGATTGGGAATTCTTTCCATCAAATACCTGCTCAGTCAGAAAAAATTCATCAATAAAAAAGTAATTGTCAATTCCGTGGAAATCGGAGGAAAAGAGATTTTTGATACGCGCCAGCCACTAATAGGACAGACGCCGGATAATGATGTCACTTTCCATGTAAGCTTCCCGGATTTTACTTCCCAGGGAAATATAAGTTTCCGCTACAGGCTCGAGGGCACCAGTGGCAACTGGCAGGTAAGCAGTTCTCCGAAGATTATTTTCAATGCACTGCCGCCCGGCAATTATACGTTTAAAGTTTTCGGTATCGGATACAACGGCAAGCGTTCTTTTGCGGCTACTGAACTGCATTTTGAAATCCGTCCGAAATTCTGGCAGACCTGGTGGTTCAAGACTATGATCATCAGCCTGGGTGCTGCTGCATTGTTTATTTTTATCACTGTTTATTTTCAGAAAAAAAGAAATAAAAAACTGGAGACGCTGTATTATGAAAAGAAGATTGCAGAGCTGGAACTACAGGCCATTAAAGCGCAGATCAACCCGCATTTTATCTATAACTGCCTCAATTCCATCCAGTTTCTGCTATACAAAAAAGATTATCAGGAAACGGAAAATTATCTGGAAATATTCGCTCAGATGATCAGAAAAACCCTGCATTATTCGGAGAAGACATTTATGCCAATCAAAGAGGAAGCAGAATATCTTACGCTTTATCTGAATATGGAAAAACTGAGACTTAAAGACCTGTTTGACTACTCTATCACGATATCAGAGAACGTAAATGAAAATTGGGTCGTCCCTTCCCTGCTGATCCAGCCTTTTGTGGAAAATGCCATCAAACACGGCATTGCAGGATTAACGGATAGAAAAGGAAACATTCAGGTTTCATTTGACCATACCGGAAATTCACTTTGTGTCGTTATTGAAGACAACGGGATCGGGATCGGTAATGGAAAACAAAAGAGAGCTGATTCTTTCGGGGTCAAATTATCTCAGAAAAGAATTGAAACATTCCGGCAGCTTTTTGATACTTATATCCTGCTGGAGATTTATGATCTTTATAAAAAAGAAGAGAGACCGGGAACCCAGATTAAACTATATATAAAGCCTTATGAAAACCAAAATACAAGCATGCATCATTGATGATGAACAAGACGGAAGAGACTATATCGCTCTTCTGCTAGAGAATGAATTCCCTGAGATCCAGACGGCATTTCGGGCATCAAGCGTGGAGGAAGCCTATATTTATCTTTCTAAAAACACTCCGGACATTATTTTTCTGGATGTGCAGCTTAAAGACGGTACTGCTTTCGATCTTCTTGCCAAATTCAGGGAAGTAGATGCCCAGATTATTTTCATTACCGCATTTGAAAATTTTGCGATCCAGGCCATCAAAAACAGTGCGGCCGATTATTTACTGAAGCCCATCAAAAAAATGGATTTCATTATCGCCGTTAATAAAGTTTTGGAAAACATAAAGAAAAGTAAAAATTCTTCAGCGGTTTCCCTGAACGAAAACAAAATCAGCCTTCCGACGCTTCAGGGTTTCAGATTGACCAACATCAGCGATATCATTCGTTGTGAAGCAGATTCCAGCTATACCACCTTTTATCTTACGGATAAAACGAAAATCATTGTTTCCAAAACCCTGCATGAGTTTGAAGAGCAGCTTTCAAAGTATAATTTTTTCCGGATTCACCACAAGCATCTGATTAATCTTTTTCACCTTAAGGAATACATCAAAGGCAAAGGCGGTCAGGTGGTAATGGCAGATCATTCTGTTCTGGATGTATCCGTTCGCAAAAAGAATGATTTCTTACATAAGATTGAAAATTTAGAATAAAAACTAAGGCGCAGAAGAATATTCCAGTTTTGTAATCATCTTTTTCAGCATTACAGGAACGATCAGCCGGTGAAAAGGACGTACCGGCAGAAAGTACAGTATTCCCAACCAGTTGTGGTATTTTACCGTGGTTGAAATCGTTAAAGAATTCCCTTCAGTATGGTGACTTGCTTTATCATAAAGAATTGAAACCCTGAAATCCAGATGTTTATCATTCTCACCCATGATAATTTCACGATCAGTTTTATCAAATATTGTGAAGATTCCAACCTGCGCTCCCACTTCAATTTTAAAATCTTCAGGCTCCAAAGGTATATTTCTGTCTGCTCCGGTTTTCAGCCCGAACATTTTAACAATGCTGTTCCTGAAAGAAAACATTTTCTTTCCCCATTGAGGAGTGCTGATGAAAAAAGTATTGCCTATTTCTGCGATACTGAAATTCCGTTCTCCATATAACCCTTCCCCTCTAAAACTGTCCGTATAGTCGAAAAATGCTTTTTCTTTTGACAAAACAGATGCTTCAGGTAATTCGGTCTTTTCAATTTTCATCGTATCGGCTTTTAGGAGATTTTAGTTTTTATCATCACAAATGTAAGAGGCCTGTGATAATAAAGAGGTGAGCAATCTCAGTTTTACCATAAAATATATTCCGGATTATTCTTTTAAATCAAGATCTGAAATCACACTTATCTGTCGATCAGATACACTTATTAGAAAATCGTCAACACTTACCAATTCACACAGTTGGGAATTTTAAAACCCTCTTACTTTTATTCAGAACTAAAAACCGAAGAGATTTACAAAAACCTCCGGATCTGATCATCCCTAAAAAACTAACCAACCATAGAACTTTAATACCATGAAAATCAAAAACATCGTAATTCTAGGATTGTCCGCAGGCCTTTTCTTTTTATCGGGATGCCGCGACAGCAACGAACAACTTGAAGAACAAAAAACTGCTCCAACTACTTTAAGTAAATCAGAACCATCCAACCTGCCTCCTCCTCCACCGGGAATCAGGGAAGAATTCGCCCAGGACGGCATTGATATTGATAAAATAAGAGTCAATTATTTCTCTGATGGTCAACAGGTTGACGTCATTGCGGATCTGGAAGACAAATATCCGGTAGCCTCGTTGGTGAAAAACCCAGTAGATCAGTCTGCACTGATCACTGTAAGGACTTTTTCTTCAGAAGAAAAATACCTGCAGTACGGCGACCAGAACGGCTTGAAATTCCGTGAAACCAAAGCATTCAATGAAATCATACAGAAATATGCCGAAGCCAACGGTCTGGTTCAGGTGGCAGAAGCCGGAGAACAGCTTCCTGACAGCTATTATGCTTTTGAAAAGCATCAGTATCAGGCTTTTTTCGGAGCATTTAGTCCGGGATGGCTGCGGGTTTATGATGATATTATTCCTTATGGTTCCAACAAATATGTGATGTCCCCATTTACACCTACACTGGGATTCTGGTTTTTTGATAACTGGAATAATAAAATAGGATGTTATAAAAGACAGCACATCTATATGGTGGAACACCTGTATGACAAAAAGTTTTTCAGAAAACATTTAGTTTCTCTTTCCGGATGGGGAGGCTCTACCGTGATGTTCTGGGGAATCCTTGGCTATGTCAATAACAGAGTGGAATCTATGATCCTGTTTTAAAATAAAGCAAAATAAATAACAGGCTGTTTCGAAAGAGGCGGCCTTTTTTGTATTCTTCTGTTTCATGGTTGCAAAAAATAAATTAAATTCGGATCAACAAAATTGATCTTCATGATACAACTTCCTTTATCCAAGCTTTCTAATGTAGGAACTACCATTTTCAGCCAGATGACACAACTCGCCAACGAAAATGAGGCCATCAACCTTTCTCAGGGATTTCCGGATTTTATGCCGGATGCTGAACTGCTGGACCATGTAGACCATTTCATTAAAAAAGGTTTCAACCAGTATGCTCCGCTGGGAGGGATGATACCTTTAAAGGAAGAGATCGCCAGAAAAATTGAGAACAGCCACCAGGCAGTGTATCACCCGGATTCTGAAATAACGGTTACCGCAGGAGGTACCCAGGCTATTTTCACCGCCATTGCCACCTTTGTGAAAAAGGATGATGAAGTCATTATTTTTGAGCCGGCATATGACTGTTATGAGCCTACAGTAGAGCTTTTCGGAGGAATTGTAAAACGTTTTGAGATGAAAGCTCCGGATTATGACATCAACTGGAATACCGTAAAAGGCCTCGTGAGTGAGAAAACGAAAATGATTATTCTGAACAATCCGAATAATCCTTCAGGAAAGATATTGAAAGAAAACGATCTGCAGGAACTGATTAGCATCGTGAAAGACACCTCCATCTTTATTCTGAGCGATGAGGTGTATGAAAATATTGTATTTGACGGAAAGCAGCATTTAAGTATCTGCCAATATCCGGAACTTAAAAAGAGAAGTCTTCTTGTAGCTTCTTTCGGAAAGCTGTTCCATGTCACAGGCTGGAAGACGGGATATTGTGCAGCGCCTAAAAATCTTACCGACGAATTCAGAAAGATACACCAGTTCAATGTTTTCTGTGTGAATACACCCATCCAGCTGGCTTTGGCAGAGTACATGAAAAATGATGATCATTACAATCACCTGAATACATTCTTCCAGGAAAAGAGAGATTTTCTGAGACAAGGGCTTGCGGGCACTTCTTTCGGACTTCTGGACTGTGAGGGAACCTATTTCCAGGCGCTTAGCTATGATAAAATTTCCGATAAAAATGATTTTGAATTCGCTTCTGACCTGACCATCAATCATAAAGTGGCAAGCGTGCCTTTTTCATCGTTTTATAAAAACAAAAGAAATGATCACGTCATCAGATTATGTTTTGCGAAAAAACAGGAGACCTTAGAAAGAGCAATAGAGAATCTTTCCAGACTTTAAGATTTAGATCAGCGGGGAAAGCAGTCTGGCCATATGCTCAAAGAACACTTTTGATTTTGGCCTTTTTCTCCAGAATTCAAGGGAAATTTCTTCGCAGTCATTCATATCTTCATGAAAAAGATCCTGGAGTTTCCCATTTATTTTTTGATCAAAAACCAATGCATTTACCTCGAAATTCAGTTCCTGACTTCGCACGTCCATATTCGCTGTACCTACCGATGAAAATTGATCATCGATGAGCATTGTTTTGGCGTGGATAAAACCTTTTTTGTAAAAGAAAATCCTCACATTATTCTCTAAAAGTTCTTCATAGTAAGAATAGGCCGCTGCGTTTACGATAACAGAATCACCTGATTTGGGAACCATCAGCCTTACATCAACGCCGGAAAGAGCAGCCTGTTTAATGGCATTCAGCACAGTCTCAACCGGGATAAAATAAGGGGTAACAATATAGATTCTTTTTTTAGCAGAAAGCACAGCAGAAGTTGTACTCAGCATTATGGAAGGCTTTGTATCCGGTCCGCTAGCTGCCGTCTGAATCAGTGAAGTTCCTTCTTCTCTCTTTTTTGTAAAATAAAGCTGGGAGATCTCAGGAATTTTTTCTGTTGCAAAAACCCAGTTGCTGAAAAACAAAAACTGAAAATAGAAAGCAGCCTCTCCCTTCATATACAGATGAACATCTCTCCAATACTGCTTGGGATTAGGGTTAATATATTTATCCGAAACATTAATTCCCCCCGTAAAAACTTCTGCCCCGTCTACGATAATGATCTTTCTGTGATCCCTGTAATTGACGCGGTTCGCCAGAAGTCTGAACGTAATTTTATTTACAGGAGACACCTGTACTCCCCCTTCTTTCAATCTTTTCAGAAGCTTTTTTCCGATTTTTCCGCTGCCCATATCATCATACAGAAATCGGACAATCACGCCTTCTCCTGCCTTTCTGATCAGTAAATCGGCTAGCCTGTTCCCTATTCCGTCATTCTCGTAAATATAATATTCCAAATGAATGTGATGAACCGCTTTTTCAAGAACCTCAAAAACTTTTTCAAATTTCCCTTCCCCATTGATCAGCACTTCCGCATAATTCCCCTGTGACAATGGAGAATGCCCGGCATTATAAAGGAAATTAACCGTCGTCAGAAACTGATCTATATCTTCTTTGTGGCTTTCCAGTGTTTTATGATGTGTTTCTCTGATATATTCACTTACAGCCTGATAAACCTGCTCATTCCGTTCTATTTTAAAAGTATAGAATCTATTTTTCCGGTAATTGACCCCAAAAACAAAGTAGATAATAATTCCCACCACCGGAAGGAAAATAATCAGCATGAGATAGGCCAAAGTCTTGCTCGTATTCTTCGTATCCATAATAATTTTTCCAGCCAGAAAAATAATCGCAGCAAGATAAAGAACTTCAAGCCCCACAAGGACGTAGGGAAACTAGTTGAAAAATTCTTTAATCATAGGAATGGAGTTTATTATTGCTATTAAAGGTAGGTAAATTTGTTAAAAATTTCTTTATCCTCTCAATCTGTGATAAAAAATAAAACCAGCCCTTTTCAGAACTGGTTCTACTCATATGATAAGATTTCTTCGTTGCTTCGCACCCCGGAATGATAGGAGCATGTGAATTGATCTGTTTTCCACTATAAAAACATTCCACCAGAAGCCTCAATTCTCTGCCCTGTAATCCAGCCTGCGTCTTCAGTACAAAGAAAAGCAACTACCCCTCCGATATCATCCGGAAGTCCGGCTCTTCCTAAGGCTGTAATATTGGAGATCATTGAATTTACATTCTGATCGTCTCTCGTTCTTCCGCCTCCGAAATCTGTTTCAATCGCTCCCGGCGCGATGACATTGGCTTTGATTTTACGAGGGCCCAATTCTTTAGCCATGTATTTGGTCATCATCTCCACTCCTGCTTTCATGGAACCATAAACGGATGATCCCGGTAGCGCAAATCTGGCTAATCCTGATGAAATATTCACAATTCCACCTCCATCATTGATGAAAGGAAGCATTTTCTGTGTCAGAAAGAAAACGCCTTTAAAATGGACATTGACGATATCATCCAGCTGCTCTTCCGTCGTTTCCGTGATCGGAGCATACAAAGCTGTTCCTGCATTGTTGATCAGGAAATCAATGTTTGAACTTCCGGTTTCGGTTTCCAGATGACCGGTGATATTTTTCACAAACGCATCAAAGCTTTTCACATCTCTGGTATCCAGCTGGTAAGCGATGGCCTTTTGACCCAATGCTTTTATCTCATTCACCACAGCATCTGCCTCTTCCTTACTGTTTTTATACGTGATGATAACGTCCAATCCTTTTTGAGCGATCTTTAATGCTGCATTTTTTCCAAGTCCGCGGCTTCCCCCGGTGACTAATGCAATTTTTGTTTTTGTATTCATCTTTTATATTATTTGTTCTTAATATTTAATGATACAAAGTTGGAAAATTTTGCAGAATATGGGGTTGCCTGAATCAATCTTAAATTTGCAAAATTCAAATCATGAGCGAAATTCCATCGGTGTGAAAGATGTTTTTCTTTTAAAAAAGTTGGAAAAGTGGGCAATCTCCTCAAAACCCAATGCATAAGAAATCTCAGAAACATTCCATTTAGTCTGTCTTAAAAGGATTTTAGCTTCCTGTACCATTCGGTCTGCGATTAATTCAGTCGTGGTTTTTCCCGTGCTTTCCTTTAATTTTTTATTTAAATAATTGACATGCACGGCAAGACGGTCTGCATAGTCTTTGGCTGTTTTCAGCTGCAGCCTCTGTTCTGAAGATTCGATGGGAAACTGCCTTTCCAACAGTTCTATGAATAGTGAAACTACCCGTAATGAAGCATCATTGGCAGCCGATAATTTCGCGGCAGGCTGCAGCTTCTGTCCATAATGGATGAGCTCCAGGACATAATTTCTGATCAGATCATATTTGAATACATAATCTGAGTCTATTTCTCTTTTTATTTTCGTAAAAAGCACTTCTATTTCATCTGCCAGCTCATCATCAATTTCAAATAACGGAACATTTCCGGGTTGAAATATCGGCAGTTCTTCCAGTGAAAACCGTGATTGTGCCTTAATGAAAAAGTCTTCGGTAAATACACAGAAACTTCCTGACTGATCAGGATCTTCAGGAACCCAGTGATAGGGAACTTTCGGAGTGGCAAACAGCAAAGCGTTTTTCTTTATTGCGATGATCTTATCAGCATATTCTGCCCTGTTCCGGCCTCTGATAAGGCTGATTTTATAATACTTCCGTCTGTTGTACGGCATTTCCGAAGTCATTTTTACCCTTTCTATCGTCTGCCTGATATCGAAAACATTAAAGTGTCCGATATCTTTATGAAGTCCCTTTGGAAAAATACTTTCAAGGTCTTTTCCCAGCTTGGCGGTCATTTCTCTGTAAAAATCTTCAAGGGATGCATGAGCGATCTTATCCATAACTAACGATTTGTAAAATTCAAATATACAAAGTTGCTGTTATATGAAAATCAAATACAACTGAAATTTTAAAATGCCATTCAATTCATATTTTTTATACCTTGGCTTAACCAAACAACAACCTATACTATTATGAAAAATCAAAACTTAGAAAAAGGAAAAAAATTAAACAAAAAAGAATTACGAAGCATTACCGGCGGATTGATGATCTGTCGTGATCCAAAAACCAATCAGTGCCGGATTTTTTCACAAGGTTGTGCAGATCCGCAATGCAGGCCCGACCCATTGGATTAACCGATGAAACAAAATACCATTCCCATAGGAGTGGTTTTTTTATGAATATCACAGGGTAATCAGCCATACACCTATACAAAGACATAGTTTTTGTTTTTTATTTGAATATTTATCATAACGCCGTGATATAATATCAATTATTTTCTTTATTTTAGTTAAAGCTAACACACTAAAAATCAAAACAATGAAAAATCAAGACTTACCGAAAGGAAAAAAACTGAACAAAAAGCAATTAAGAAGCATCACAGGAGGATTAATGGACTGTATTGATCCCATGACCGGAGGATGTAGAAAAATCTCAATCGGCTGCGCACAATTACAATGCAGACCTATCATAGATCCTTTATAAAGAATCAAAAAAGCCGTTCACTCCTGAGCGGTTTTTTTATTTCGGTCATCAAATACAATTTTTGAATATTTTTTCTTCGACAAGTGAAATATATTAATATTTTTCATATCTTAGTTTTCAACTAACACACTAAAAATCAAAACAATGAAAAACCTATTTTTAACAAGTGGGAAAAAACTAAGCAAAAAACAATTAAAAACGATCGCAGGAGGCCTACTGAACTGCATGCAACCGGTTCTTTGCCCGAATCAGCCATGCGAACCTTCTTCAGATCCTTATGGATGTACCATCATTTCTAAGGTTTGTGCACAAAAAGAATGCAGACCGCAGCTTTAAGTTTAAAATTAATCAAGAATTAATTCAATTGAAAGCTATGAAAAATCTAATTTTAAACAGCGGAAAAAAGCTAAGTAAAAAAGAGCTTAAAACTATTTCCGGAGGTATGATCAATTGTATGGAACCTATTGTTTGTACAGAGTTTCCATGTGAACCTATTCCACCGGATGATCCAAGAGCATGTACAAAAATCTCTGTAGGCTGTGCACAAAAAATATGCAGACCACAACCGGAACCTGTATTTGAACCATAATCTTTATTATCCCGTTTACAAAAAACTAATTAAAATAAATCAAAGACTATGAAAAATCAAAATTTAAGCAACGGAAAAAAACTCAACAAAAGAGAACTAAGAACAATCGTTGGTGGAAAAGAAATGTGTATTGATCCTGCTACAGGAGAATGCAGAAAATACGGAAGAGGATGTGCTGAACAGCAGTGCCAGCTGATCATCATAGATCCTATCGAGCGAATGTTCTAAGGTCAAGAAATATTTTTAAAGAACCACTCTCCTGCAGGGTGGTTTTTTATGCAAAAAACGCTCCCCATATTTCGTGGAAGCGTTTTTCATTTATAACTAACTTTAATATATTCTTATACGTTGAATCTGAAGTGCATGATGTCACCATCCTGTACAATGTATTCTTTACCTTCTACAGAAAGTTTTCCCGCTTCTTTAATTTTCACCTCAGAACCGTACGTTAAATAATCATTGTACTTGATTACTTCTGCACGGATGAATCCTTTTTCAAAGTCTGTGTGGATCACTCCGGCAGCCTGTGGAGCTGTCCATCCCTGACCAATTGTCCAGGCTCTTACTTCTTTTACACCCGCTGTAAAATACGTCTGAAGCTTTAACAGATCGTAAGCTTTTCTGATCAAACGGTTTACTCCTGGCTCTTCAAGACCTAATTCTTCAAGGAAAATCTCTCTTTCTTCAAATGTTTCAAGCTCATTGATATCTGCCTCGATCTGTGCTGCCAAAACAACAACTTCTGCTCCTTCATTCTTAGCCATCGTTTCGATTTTCTCTATCCATTCGTTTCCGTTTTTGATCGAGTTTTCGTCTACGTTGCACACATATAATACCGGCTTTTTCGTTAAAAGCTGAATATCATCAATGATAGGCTGCGTTAAATCATTAACAGGAAATTCTCTTGCATTCTTTCCATCTTCAATGAACTTTTCTAAGTTTTGAAGGGTTTCATATACAAGGATATCGTCTTTCTTTCCAGACTTGATGAATTTTTTAGCTTTGTCAACTGCTTTTCCTACTGTTTCAAGGTCTTTCAGCTGTAACTCGATGTCGATAATTTCCTTATCTCTCATCGGATCTACAGAACCTTCAACGTGGATGATGTTACCGTTGTCAAAACATCTTAAAACGTGGATAATGGCTTCACACTCGCGGATATTCGCCAGAAACTGGTTTCCCAATCCTTCTCCTTTGCTAGCCCCTTTTACAAGACCTGCAATGTCAACGATTTCAACTACCGCAGGAAGTACTCTCTCCGGATTAACTAATTTCTCAAGCTCGAATAATCTCTGATCCGGTACCGATACCGTTCCTAAGTTCGGTTCTATGGTACAGAAAGGATAGTTCGCAGACTGTGCTTTAGCATTGCTTAAGCAGTTAAAAAGAGTTGATTTACCTACATTCGGAAGGCCTACAATTCCACATTTCATATTGTAAAATTCAAAGTTTAATGTTCAATGATACGATTTCAGTTCAAGGTTCTGGTCTTATACCTAAGGTTTCCCCTTATCAACTTTGGACCATTGAACTTTCAGCCTGCAAAGGTAGTGAATTTATGGGGAGATTCATAATAAAAAAATCTGCCAGTAATTCTGACAGATTTTTAATAATTTTAGTTCACCCATTGGTTTTTATGGATTCTCACCGGTCGCTTCCTGAGCCAGAGGAACGTCATTCGGTGCATTCTGTAATGTTTTATCTAAAGTAAATAACGATTCATCCGTAGCTCTGTCTCCCCCTGCAATTCTCAATTTATCAATCAGGTTGGCCGCCAGCGTTTCTTCTTCGATCTGTTCCTGAACAAACCACTGCATGAAATTCCAGGTTGCCCAGTCTTTTTCTTCTAACGCCATATCTACAATTTTATAAATCGCAGTGGTATTATCTACTTCATGCTTAAAGACGCCATCGAAACAGGCCGTTAAAGAATCCGGATCAGCCGGAGGAGCCGGAATGGTATCTACTTTCGGTTTTCCGCCTCTGTTCAGTACATATTCCATGAATTTGATGGAATGGTTTCTTTCTTCCTGCGAATGTCTGTAAAGGAAGTTGGCAATTCCTCCATATCCTTTGTCATCTGCCCATATTCCATAAGATAGAAAAACATGTGACGCGTGAATCTCTTTGTTCATCTGATCACTCAATGCTTTTTCAATAGTCGCTGAAAGTCTGTTGGTATTCATAATGCTATATTTTTGTGATTATGGAAATAATAATGCAAAAATGGTTCCGCCCGTGTTTCTTTTTTCTCCCAATAAATTTTAGACTGTTTTTAATCTGTTGATTTATATGCGATTAGATGTTTAATTTATAGTTATTCTAAAATAAATTGATCTCATTTCTTGAATGGGATTTGTATTTTTTTGATAAGCGCAAGTACGCAAATTATTTTCTGATTCGACTGTTTTAATACACTAATACTTTATCTCCATGAAAATTTTATATTGCCAGATGAATGTTTTATTCAAAGAAAAAACCAGTCCATTGTTTGAACTGGTTTAATTGTTTTTTTATTATACGTAAACGGTTTTTATTCGTTTTTTCCAGGCTGTTAAATCTAATTGACAATCGCGGACAATCACAAGGCGAATACTAACTTCCAGCCTCCTTCTTCCCTCTTCCAGCCTTTTAAAATTATTTTACCTTCTTCGCCATATAGTCGCTCTCATTTCCTAGCCTGTCAACTGCTTTGATGGCTACTGCATTTAGTTTTTTGCCGTCTTTAGATTTTGGGATGTCTTTTGAAAGGGTATCTAAAGTAAGGATTTCTGTTTCCCAAATTCCATTGTATTGGGTGAAAAGTACCCATTGAAATACATCACCGATATTCTTGGTGCTCCAGCTTGTTCTGGCTGAGCTTCCGCTGTCTGTGACAAATATCGTTGGGGTTTGTAATGGAATGGCTTTGATCCAGGATGTTTTTGGAATCAGTGCTTTTTCTTTGTAAGGTCCGTTTTTCAGGACAGGAAGCATATTTGGATTTTTTGTAAGCCCTGCAATACTCCAATGGATTTCTCCGGCATCATTCTTTAAAATCTGTCTGGACACTTCAATCTGATTTTTAATTTCCGTAGGTCGGTCCGATACTTTGATCTCCACTGTATTAAGTCCCGGCCACAAGTGACGGTTCATTGTATTTTCAGATTTCCACCAGTTTAACAGAGCTTCAAAACCCTGCCCTTTTGAATCGATCGGCCAGTAAAGCTGCGGTGAGAAATAATCTACCCAGCCTTTATTCAGCCATAATTTAGCATCAGCATACAATTCGTCGTACTGGGATGAACCAACGATTCCTTCGGGATATCCGGGTTTCCAGATTCCAAACGGACTGATTCCAAATCGTACATAATTTTTCTCTGCATGGATCTCTTTATAAATCCTTTCAACAAATTTATTCACGTTATCTCTTCTCCAGTCTGCTCTGGACAAGGTTCCGCCGCTTCTCAGATATTCATTCCAGCTTGCATTATCCGGAAAATCCGCGCCTCTGTTGTAAGTGGCATATGGATAGAAATAGTCATCGAAATGAACGGCATCAATGTCATATCTTTTCACAATATCTTTTACGACATTGGAAACGTGGCCCTGCGTTTTTGGATTGGCAGGATCGAACCAATACATTCCATTCCTTAATTTAATAACGACATCGGACAGCTTGTTCGCCATAGAAAGACTGTTGACAGCGCCTCCGTTTGAATGGTGAGCACGATAAGGATTTAACCAGACATGAAGTTCCAGGCCTCTTTTATGGGCTTCTTCGATCCAAAACTGAAGGGGATCATAATTTGGATAAGGAGCAGTTCCGGTCTGGCCGGTCAGAAAGTAAGACCAGGGTTCAATATTACTCGTATACAAAGCATCTGCAGAAGGTCTGATCTGGAAGATGGCTGCATTGAAATTATTGTCTTTCAGCATATCGAGCATGCTTATAGCTTCTGCTTTCTGCTGATCCACAGATAAGTCATTTCTTGAAGGCCAGTTGATATTGGCTACACTTGCAATCCATGCGCCACGAAATTCTCTTTTAACTTCGGGAAGAACGGTTCTGAAGTTTTCTTCCGCGGGAGAAATTGGAGTTCCTGGTTTTACTGTGGAAACCGGCTCTTTCGGTTTTGATATATTGGTATTGGGTTTTGCTGTATTCTTTGTTGGGGTTGCTTTTACGGTATTGTTCTGGACGGAGCAGCTGGCATATGATGCAAAAACTCCGGCTAAAACAGTAAGCTTTATGATATTCATTCTCATCGTCTGCAAACTACTTTTAAAATTTATTTTTTCTAAGAGATTATTATGCCAAAATAAACATTTTAAGACATAGTATAATAAAAAAGCCCCGAAAAATTCGAGGCTTTTCTAATATATAAGAATTTCTTATGCTTTCGCTGATCTGTCCATTCTTTTTCTTTCTTCTTCAGAAAGAACTTTCTTTCTCATTCTGATAAAGTTTGGAGTCACCTCAATTGCTTCATCACCCTGGATATATTCCATACATTCTTCAAGAGAGAATAAGATTTTCGGTGCAACACCTGTATCTTTATCTTTACCTGAAGCTCTCATGTTGTTTAACTGTTTTGCTTCAACGATGTTTACTACAAGGTCACCCGGCTTGTTTTGTTCACCGATGATCATACCAGCGTAAATTTCCTCACCCGGATCTACATAGAACTTACCTCTATCCTGTAATTTAGCGATAGAATATTCTGTAGCAGGACCTTGAGTTTTGCTGATCAATACTCCATTACTTCTTCCAGGAATCGCACCTTTGAAAGGCTTGTATTCTGTGAAACGGTGCGCCATAATAGCTTCACCAGCAGTAGCGGTCAACATTTGAGAACGCAATCCGATCAAACCTCTTGAAGGAATTTCGAATTCCATATGCTGCATTTCTCCTTTAGTTTCCATAATGTGAAGGTCACCTTTTCTCTGAGTAGCCAAGTCGATTACTCTTGAAGCAAATTCTTCAGGAACGTCTACTACCAAAGATTCATAAGGCTCACATTTTTCTCCATCGATTTCTCTAAGGATAACCTGTGGCTGACCAATTGTCATTTCATACCCTTCTCTTCTCATCGTTTCAATTAAAACAGACAAGTGAAGAATACCTCTACCGAATACTAAGAATGTGTTGGCATCATCAGTTTGTTCAACTCTTAATGCTAAGTTTTTCTCTAATTCTTTTGTTAATCTTTCTTTCAGGTGGTTAGAAGTAACATATTTACCGTCTTTACCGAAGAAAGGTGAATTGTTGATAGAGAACGTCATGTTCAATGTAGGCTCATCAATTGCAGTTCTTGGCAATGGTTCAGGATTTTCAAGATCTACGAATGAATCACCGATCTGGAAAGCATCAAAACCTACAACAGCACAGATATCACCTGCTTTTACTTCTGTAACTTTTTTCTTCCCTAATCCTTCAAAAACGTAAAGTTCTTTTACTTTTCCTTTTAAAACTTTACCATCTGCCTGAGCTAATCCGATCCACTGAGCTTCTTTGATTTCTCCTCTGATCACTTTTCCAATTGCAATTCTTCCTAAGAAAGAAGAAAAGTCAAGAGAAACGATCTGCATCTGTAAGTTTCCTTCCTCTACTTTAGGTTCCGGAACATATTGCAGGATACCATCTAATAATGGGAAAATATCCTCTGTCTGCTCTAATGAAGTGTTGAACCAACCTTGCTTGGAAGAACCGTAGAATGTTGGGAAATCAAGCTGCTCTTCAGTAGCCTCAAGATTGAAGAATAAATCAAATACCTGGTCATGAACTTCTTCAGGACGACAGTTTGGCTTGTCTACTTTATTGATTACCACTAATGGTCTAAGTCCTAATTCCAATGCTTTCTGAAGTACGAATCTTGTCTGAGGCATCGGCCCTTCAAAGGCATCCACCAACAAAATAACTCCATCCGCCATTTTTAAAACTCTCTCTACTTCCCCACCGAAATCGGCGTGACCGGGAGTGTCGATTACGTTAATTTTAACGTCTTTATAAGTAACAGAAATATTTTTAGATAGAATGGTAATACCTCTTTCTCTTTCAAGATCGTTATTATCCATTATTAATTCTCCACTTTCCTGATTTTCTCTGAAAATGTTTGTAGCATGAATAATCTTGTCAACCAAAGTCGTCTTCCCGTGGTCAACGTGTGCGATAATCGCAATATTTCTAATGTTTTGCATGAATGATTTTTACGGGTGCAAAAATAGTGATTTCTAATGAATAATAAGCAAGAATATAAATTAATTAACAAATTCATAATGAGCACATTCACCAGTTTACCCTGTTAAAGCTTTAAAATTGAAGATTTTAGAATTCCATTTAAATTGAAGATTAAGAATCTACCATTAGGTTTAAATGATTAATCTTATGAATATTTTTCCAAAAAATAAATACATATGGCCTGAATTAAAATAATTCCGCCCAATTTCAATAAAAAAGATTTTTTTGAAATTTTGTGCCTGAAAACAAGCATTCCTAAAATTGCTCCAACTGTTCCTGCAAGAAAAGTAAATCCTAAAAGTGTGCTTTCAGGAATTCTTCTTTTATGTTTGATGGAAAGTCTTTTGTCCCAGCCAAAAATGATGAAAGTAACCACGCTTGCGATAAGTAGAATGTAGATCATGGTACAAAAATAGTGAATTGGGTGATCTTTAGCCACCATAAAAAAAGCTGCTTTCATAAAAAAGCAGCTCTCCGTATTTGTATTGTATCTAACAATTATTTTTTAGCTTTCACGTCAACAGCGATCTCGATATCTTTGCTGATCATCCATTCTGCAGGATCTGCTTCTGAAGTACCGAATTTAATTCCCCAATCTGCTCTGTTTACCGTAAATTTAGCATTTACAGATGCTGTATTTTCCGTTACATCTACTTTAGCAGGGAAAGTTACATTGACTGTTTTTCCTGATAGTGTAAGGTTTCCGCTTACTGTTTTGTTAGCTCCTGCAACAGCATCTTTAGGTGCATCTTTCAAGTCTGTTACGCTTGTAATTTTGAAATCTGAAGTAGGATTCTTTGCGGTATCAAAGAAATCAGGATTTTTTAGGTGAGCTTCAAGTTCTGAAGGCTTTTTATCTTTTTCTGTTACTGAAGCTGGATCTACTTTGATAGAATTCATATCGATCACAAAGTTTCCGGCAGTTAACTGACCTCCTTCAATGCTCAGATCTCCTGATTTTACGTTAAGAGTTCCCCAACGAGGTGCCATACCTCCTTTGTGGAAAGCTTTCCAGTTTACTACAGAAGTAGCAACATCAACCGGCAAAACTTCACCTTTGCTTTCTGCCACTTTCTGTTCCGTAGCTGTAGCCGTAGTCTCTGCTGATTTTTCTTTATTACATGATGCTGCAAGCAATCCAACTGCTACCAATGCAATTACACTAAGTTTTTTCATATTGTTTATTTGTTTAGAAAATTGTTTAAAACTTTAAATTTAAGAATTTCAAATATAAAAAACGTTATTAACTGTCATCTTAACATACATCAAGAAATGAAAAATTTCAGATTTTACTATGCACAGCTAGCATATGAAGGGGAAACAACCGATTTAAGAATTCAAAATTCATTAACTTTATGCAGGTAAGACTCTCATGACAACTCACATGGAGATTACAATTTTGAGCCGGTTCCTATTAGAAAGTGAACTATATCGAAAATGTTGGTAGAGAAATTACTCATCATTAAATCAAATCAAAAAATATGAATCAACAGTTATTTGAAAAAGTAGATCAGTACATCGGTAATTTGTTTGCCCAGGAAGACAATGTTCTTCAGGAAACTATTCAGTCTTTGGATGATGCTTCTATCCCCCAAATCAGTGTAACGCCCACTCAGGGTAAGTTTTTACAGTTGATGCTGCTTAGCTGTAAAGCCAAACGAGTTCTGGAATTGGGTACTTTAGCAGCCTACAGCACGATATGGATGGCGAGGTCAATTCCTGCAGATGGTAAAATAATTACAGTAGAATTTGATCCTCATCATGCCCAGGTTGCCAGCCGGAATATTGCAAAAGCCGGGTTTTCAGATAAAATAGATCTGCGAACCGGCAAAGCGATGGATGTATTAAATGAACTTATTTCCAAAGGCGAAGAAGCTTTTGATTTTATTTTTATTGATGCTGACAAACCTCCCTATACCGAATATTTTGAATTAGCGTTGCAGCTTTCACATCCGGGAACGATTATTATTTGTGACAATGTCATCCGGGAAGGCAAAGTCCTGGATGAAAATACCACCGACGAAAGAGTGAAAGGAGTACAGCGGTTTAATCAAATGCTGGCCAACAACCCAAAAGTTACCGCTACGATTATGCAAACCGTCGGTGCAAAAGAATATGACGGAATGGCAATCGCTATTGTCAATTAAATTTCAGTCAGTTCATTTTCTTTAACGAAGAATAAACATTTAAGGCGGGATAACTCGCCTTTTTTTCATTCTAAAGACTTATTTTAGCCTTCCGAAAACAAAATAATGACGACCGTAACATTTATACAGCAACAGCTTAATATATCAGAAAAAAGCATCAACAATACCCTGCAATTATTGGCCGAAGACTGCACAATTCCATTCATTTCCCGCTACAGAAAGGATAAAACCGGGAATCTGGATGAAGTTCAGATCGAACAGATCTCAAAAATCAGCAAACAGTTTGAAGAAATTGTGAAGCGGAAGGAAAGTATTTTGAAATCCATTGAAGAGCAAAATGCATTGACTCCTGAACTGAAACAGAGAATTGAAGAAAGCTTTGATCTTCTTGAGCTGGAAGATTTATACCTGCCATTCAAAAAGCGCAGAAAAACAAAAGCAGATGCTGCCAAAGAAAAAGGACTGGAACCTTTAGCCAGAATCATTATGAGTCAGAAAAGCAATGACCTGCAGTTTCTGGCTTCCAAATATCTTAACAGTGACGTTCCTTCTGAGGAAGAAGCTCTTCAGGGTGCAAGAGATATCATGGCAGAATGGATTAATGAAAATATGTACGTCCGTAAAAACCTTCGCCGTCTGTTTCAGCGCAAAGCAATGATCACATCCAAAGCGGTGAAAGCCAAAAAAGAGGAAGAGGATGCACAAAAATTCACTCATTATTTCGAATGGGAAGAAAATCTCAACAGAACCCCGTCTCACAGACTTCTGGCGATGCTCAGAGCTGAATCTGAAGGTTTTGTAAAGGTTAATATTGGCATTGATAAGGATGAAGCGGTTGATTTCATTGAAAAAGCCATCATTAAATCTAATAATGAAAGTTCAGACCAGATCGCTCTGGCGATTAAAGACAGCTACAAACGACTTCTGGAACCTGCTATTTCCAACGAAGCTCTGCAGGAAGCCAAAGAAAAGGCAGATAAAAAAGCCATTGAAATATTTTCTGAAAACCTGAGTCAGCTGCTTCTTGCTCCGCCTTTGGGAGAAAAAAGAATTCTGGCGATTGATCCGGGATACAAAAGCGGGTGTAAAGTGGTATGCATTGATGAAAAAGGTGACTTATTGCATAATGAAACCCTCTACCCTCATGCTCCTCAGAACGAAAGCGGAATGGCGATGAAAAAGATCCGTTCTATGGTGAACGCCTACAATATTGAAGCGATTTCCATAGGAAACGGGACAGCCAGCCGGGAAACTGAGTTTTTCATCAAGAAAATAGCTTTTGATAAGCCATTACAGGTATTTGTAGTTTCTGAAGCAGGAGCATCGGTATACTCTGCAAGTAAAATTGCGAGGGATGAATTTCCATCTTATGATGTCACGGTTCGTGGTGCGGTTTCTATCGGAAGAAGACTGGCAGATCCGTTGGCAGAATTGGTAAAAATTGATGCGAAATCTATCGGTGTGGGCCAGTATCAGCATGATGTTGATCAGACTCAATTGAAAAACGAACTGGATTCAACGGTGATGAAATGTGTCAACTCTGTTGGAATCAATTTAAATACAGCCAGTAAATCTTTATTAAGTTACGTTTCCGGAATCGGGGAGAAAATGGCGGAGAATATTGTCAATTACCGCACGGAAAATGGTGCTTTTGAGGACAGAAAACAGCTTAAAAAAGTTCCGAGACTTGGCGAAAAAGCCTACCAACAGGCTGCAGCTTTTGTAAGAATTACCAATGCTAAAAATCCGCTTGATAATTCTGCTGTGCATCCGGAAGCTTATGGAATCGTGGAAAAAATGGCAAAAGATTTAGGTATCAAAACCAATGAACTGATTGCCAGCAAAGAAAAGACAGCCTTAGTGAAGCCTGAGAATTATGTTACGGAAGAAATAGGAATTTTAGGGATCAAAGATATTTTAAAAGAGCTGGAGAAACCTGGATTAGATCCAAGAAAAGCGGCTAAAGTATTTGAATTTGATCCTAATGTAAAAAGCATCAGAGATCTGAAAGCCGGAATGATCCTTCCCGGAATTGTCAATAATATTACGGCTTTCGGATGTTTTGTAGACATGGGAATCAAGGAAAGCGGACTGGTTCATATTTCCCAATTAAAAGACGGGTTTGTATCTGATGTGAATGAGGTGGTAAAACTCCACCAGCATGTCCGCGTAAAAGTGACGGAAGTAGATGAAGCCAGAAAAAGAGTTCAGCTAAGCATGATTTTATAATAATGCTGAAATCTGTTCATCACTATTAATCAAACAAAATAACACTACATTTTGAGCTATAAAAATTTAATTTTTGATTTAGACGGAACGTTTTGGGACCCCAGAGCAACGATCATCAAAATATGGAATGAGGTTTTAAATAAATATCAATTGATTCAAAAGGACCTGAAACCTGAGGATATGGATCAGTATATGGGATTATTGGCTGATAACATTTTAAAAGCGATCATTCCCGGTATTTCAGATCAAAAGGTTTATGAAGTATTATCTGAAATCGTAAGCATTGAAAATAAGGTGTTGCGCGTTGAAGGTGGTATTCTTTATGAAGGAGTTGGTGAAACCTTAAAGAATTTAGCAAAAACCCACAGCCTTTTTATTGTCAGCAACTGCCAGGACGGATATATTGAATCTTTTTTAGAGTACTATCAATTCAATAATCTCTTTGTGGATATTGAATCTTATGGCCGGACTAAAAAACCGAAATCAGAAAACATTCGACTGCTCATGGAAAGGAATCATTTAAGCATTGAAAACTCCGCTTATATTGGCGATACACAAACCGATTATGACTCTGCCACCTCCAATAATCTGCCTTTTATTTTCTGTGAATATGGTTTTGGAAAGCTGAGTGCAGGTAATTATAAGCCTGCTGTTTCGAAGTTTTCGGATCTTAAGAACTTTGTTTAAATATCATCAAAACTACATACAAATAAGGCTGCCCAAAAGGACAGCCTTATTTCTTTTAGATTTTTTAGAATTGTTCTACAGGAGGAAAGCCTGATAAATTCATGTAATTATTACGAAACACTCTAAGTGCTGTAGATGCATTTAAGAATCTGTATTCATTTCGGTAACCGTTCAATATCGTATTCCCTATAATTTCATAGGTCTCCTGAAAAGTCAGCTGTTGAGGATTAGTTCCTGCCGGTTCTACAAATTCAACAAAAATACCATATCTCATAGCATCACCGCTGCCTATCATTCTATTATATCTTAATGAAATCTCTTTATTTTTTGTCCCCCTTAAGGTAATCCCTGTTAAAAGATCTTCCAGACCTGAATTCTTCATTCCGGGATTTTCAATGGTGTTAAAATTGGCTGACAATAAATAATTATGAGCTTCAATCATAATTCCCGCTTCCTGAGTCGTTTTAATATTGTTATTACTAACTTCCACTCCTTTGGTGTCGGAAATATAGATTCCCGCATACGAGATATCATTGATAACATTATTGGAAACCACACCCAGATCTACAAATCTTATATTAATCCCGTGCTGGCCGGCATTTCTCACTACATTTCCGGAAACTACCACATTTTTTGCATAAAGCTGGGGAACCGCTGGTGATGTTGTATTATTAATTAAAATACCATCTCCACCTTCACCTGTGTTTTCAACAATGTTATTGGAGATTACAATATTATTACTGACATAACCTGCCTTATCTGAATTTTGAAGCTTAATTCCTACTTTCACGGTATTCCTCACTCTGTTTCCTGTCACCGTAAGGTTTGAAATACCAGAATCAAGGTACATCCCGTGCTCTAGCATAGTGCTTTCAATGTCGTTATCTGAAATACTTACAACATTAGAATTTTCTGCTATGTAAATACCCTGTGACGAATTTTCAAAATGGTTTTTAAAAATTGTGATATTTTTCCCAGCTACAACAATGCCCATATTATCTTTTCTGTAACCTTGTGTTGCCCAACCAAGGGGAAATTCATTTTTAACCCTGTTGAATCTAAAAATGAAATGCTCCACTCCCTCCCATCCTGACACGGCAGAATAAGTGAAATCTTTAAACATATTCTTTTCGATAATAAGATTTGTAGATTTGTGAGCCATAATACCTACATTTCTGGAACTGGGACTGCCTACATATTCATCTCCCTCTCCTTCTAAACTGAAACCTTCAATAGAGATATTGCTTTTATCCTCGCAGTTAAAAATTTCTTTGCTTTTTTCTTTCTGCTTTATCGTACACTTATTTGACAGGATTTTTTGGTTGCTCTGAAGATAAAGTGTCCCATCAATCTCAATGTACATTTCATCAAAGAATGTATTATATCCCAGAGCTAAGGCTTTGTTGATACGTTCTGTAACTGTTGGTGCCAGGATTCCGGCTTCTTTAATATTCCACCATAATACATTGACATATCCGGACCATTGTCTTTCATAAAAATCATTGTCTTTTTTTCGGTGGATAACCCCATCCTCAACGGCAGTCCCAATTTTTTTGTAAACAACAGCCTCGTGGGTGTAATTATCTACCAACTGCACAACGTCTTCGTTAGGATAACTATTACCCGGTGTGAAAAAAGCATTTGCGTAAATCATAAAATTTTGTTTTTTGGTTAAATTAATTGGTAAAATATTTCTTCTTTAATTTTACTAATGCAAATGTAGACGCGCGATACGACAGAAGTTGACGTGTTTTATTGAAGTATTATTGTTATTTTTGATTGGTCAGAAAAATTCAGGAAATAAGAAACCTTCTCTACCCACAAAAAACAAAGGCTGTACAGTAATCTGTACAGCCTTTTATATTTTCAGGATATTCTAAAACACAATTAAAAAATCGGTTAATAAAGTCTGATGTCTGATGTCTGAAATCTTGACTCTCTATTTATACTCCTTAGAATCCCTCTTCGGCTCTCTGGCTTCCGGCCATTTTACCGTTTCCCCTTTATCGTCCTTAGGCATTACTCTCCTTTCTCTGCTGGTAAATTCAGGATCTTCTGATGCCATATACGCTAATGCAGCCGTTAAAACCACATTGTTTTTCACCTCATCAAAAACTATTTTGTCATACGTATCTTTCGTCGTGTGCCATGTATACCCGAAATATCCCCAGTTCAATGAGCTTAAAGAAAATCCTGGAACTCCGGCCGCTACGAATGATGCATGGTCAGAACCACCGCCGCCGGGCATTCCGGGGAAATCTGTTTTAATGTGATCTCTCACGGTTTTAGGAACTCCATTCAGCCATTTTCCGATATAGCTGTAAGCATCTACGAATCCCTGACCGCTGATATTGATGACACGCCCCGTTCCGTTATCCTGATTAAATACAGCCTGTGTACCTTTCATAATCTGTGGATTATCAGCCACGAAACCTCTGGAACCGTTCAGCCCCTGCTCCTCACTTCCCCAAAGTCCTACAACGATGGTTCTTTTATTGTTCGGATAATATTTTTTCAGGATTCTCATCGTTTCAAGCATCGTAAGCGTACCCGTTCCGTTGTCTGTAGCCCCTTGTGCTCCGTCCCACGAATCAAGGTGGGCAGAAAGGATCACATATTCTTCAGGCTTTTCTTTTCCTTTAATGATCCCGATGGTATTAAAATTTTTCGCATCAGGAAGTATTTTAGACTGAGCTTCTACCTTAATCTTAGGCTTTGCTCCTTTTTCTGCCATTCTGTAAAGCATCCCGTAATCTTCCACATCGATATCAATCATTGGAATCTTTGACGTCTTAGCTCCGAAAATTCTGTTTGCTCCCATAATTCCGGTCCAGTTAGAAATAGCAATTCCAGCGGCTCCTGCTTTTTCTAAAGCTTCCGGAAGTGTATTGTTATCATAGCCAATATTTTTCACATAGTCACGGAAGTCTTTTCCGGCCTGTTCTTTTTCTGCTTTCAGTTTTTCGTACAGTTCCGGAGTTGCAAATTCTTTGATCTGCTCATCAGAACGTCCGATTTTCTGATATTGGGCCATAAGCACGATTTTTCCTTTTGCGGAAGGAAGCCACGCATCAAATTCAGCTTTAGAAGAAACCTTTGGAAGTACGATCACCTCAGCTTCAACGGCTTTTTTCGTTGCCGGACTCCATGCAAGCTGTGTTGCTGCCAGTGATTTCACACGTGGATATGTCATATCTACATGCGTAATCCCACGCTGCCATCCTTTCCATGTTCCGAACTGCTGAAGGTTGGATTCTATTCCCCATGAACGGAGTTTAGCCGCAGACCATTCATTGGCAGCCAACATTTCAGGAGTTCCTACAAGTCGCGGTCCGATACCGTCCAGAAGCTCATAGGCCATATTTTCCAGCTGAGAACTGGTGTTAATTTCATCTACAAAGCTTTTTACGATAGGGTCAAGTTTTTCTTTCGGATCTACCTTCACCTGAGCCCATGAAAATTGGGCAGCCAGCACAACTGCCGGTACAGCAAAAAATTTATTTATCTTCATAACATATATTGAATGCTTAAAGATAAAGGAATTTGTGGGAATAACGAAGGGAATTTGATGAGTTGATGGGATGATTTGGCGATTTAATAATGGGATGATGAGATGATGTGTTGGAGTAAGAAAGGAAAGGACGATCTGTATATTTGATCAAAAATTGATTATTAAAGGATGAAACGGATCAGATGTGAAGGTTGGGGAGAAAATAGGATGCTTATTTTTTGACGCAAAGTTTTATTATAACATCGCGTATTTTAAGAAAAACAAAGGCAAAAATAAATCTTCGATTGATTCGATGAAGCTGTTGAATAACACGTACACTTCATCAGCGACGCAGTCGGCCTCTTTGCTTTCCTTGAACTAAAAAGCACTTTTTATAGACCTTTGCATGAAAAAATTTCATAAGACTGCAAGCTATAAATGTTTTTGTCTGATCCCAGGTTTTTATTGGCTATGAAGACCTGATGAATGAAAAAATAAGGCATAAAAAAACCGGCTCAGTGAGCCGGTTTGGGAACGAATTATTTTTTAGCTTCTTCTACAGAAACTTTTCTGAATTCTTTGAACAATTTGCTAAGTTCTAAAGCTGATTTACGAGCTCTTGTACCTGCAGCTTTGTTTCCTTTTTCTGCTTGTTGGTTAGCCTCACTTGCAAACGCTTCGAATTCAGCGTTGATTTTTTCAATTAGTTCTTTCATTATTTTTAAAATTTAGGGTGCAAATATAGGTTTTATGGTAATTCCAGCCTAGCTTCGGCTAGAAAATTTTGACCTAAAATGCTATTTTTTTCTTCTTTTCCTCCACCGAACTGTCATTTTTTACATTTATGTTAAAAATTCATGTCTTTTATTAGGGTTAGCCGCTCTATAAAAGGATTATTCAAGCATTATATCATCCATTCGTCTTGTACATTTATTCTTATTCCAAAATTCTATGACTGTCATATATCCTTCATTGCAGCTGAATGGTGTTTTAGCTTCGTAAAATAAGATATTTTTAAGCCCCAAAATCTTACAAAATCGTCTGCTTCCTGAAATTGATGCTTCCCAGATAATAAAACAGCAGACTGAACAGCAATAGCGGCCCCAGCATGGTTAACCAGTTGATTTTGCTTCGTTCATTGTAATATTCCAATTGAAATTGTTTCCAGTTGATGCTTCCCGTCGGTTCGTTGGCAAATATTTTGGGATAAAACAAAAGCCTTTTGCCTTCATGGAAATGTTCCGCAGCCTGTGTAAACCTCAGCTGATCAGCCAATCCAGATCCTGTAAGATCACTGAGCTGAAACTGCATATGAATTCCGGGAACAAAATAAGAAAGTGTACGGCTCATTTTCTCTCTTTTCCAAAGCTTTGCTTTCAACTGAGCAGACTGACTTTTAGATTCATCATCTCCCATCTGCTGCATGGCATAATACCAAAGCCAGTTGAAACTTTCTTTCGGATATCCATAGGATTTGAACTGCGGATAATGTCTGTAAAATTTGTCTATAGTCGGTTTCTGATCCGTATCCCATTTTTCGTGATAAGCTTCCCTTTGTTCAATTGCCGTATCCAATGCTTCCGGTAAGGGATATTTGCTTAAAATAAAATGATTGAGAACGGCAGGAAGGATAACTGTAAGGACAATCCAGAAACACAAAAGCCCTGCAGCACCTGCTCTGGAACTTTTATTCCAGGAAACCACCCAGAAACTTAAAGCAAACCAAACGATAATATAAAAAAGCGAGACCAGAACAAAACCTGCTAATGCTCCATTAATCCTCAAATCCAGGATAGGAATGGCCAGAATAATCAGAAACAGTAAAACTCCGGTAATCACTGCAAAACGCACCATGAATTTTTTAAATAAAATCCTGAAAGGTGTTTGCGACTGTACGGACAGCAGAATCCAGGTGCTTTCCTCTTTCTCTTCAGACAGCAGATTATAACAGTAAGAAATAATCACCAGCGGAAACAGGAAAATAATTACAAATCCCAGATCCAGACTGCCCAGAAGCAGACTTACAGGATTCTGAAGATCCGTATCATACTTCTGCCCTTCCAGATTTCTGATGGTTAAGCTCTGTATGGAAGGATTGACATCTCTTTGCCCTATTGAAAGCGCATTCAGATTGTCTGTTGTATTAACCAATCCAAATTTCAGATAATATAATAAGAGTCCGAGGTCCTTTTCTATATAGCCCGTATATCTTTCAATATGTTCTTTCTGATAGATAGCCGTATGCTCAATATTGGCTTTCTGCTTCTCTATAAACTGCCTTCCCACAAAAATACTGACCAGTCCTGACAAAAGCAGGAACAGCATCCCCAGATAGGCAGACTGGGAACGGATGAAGTTCTTAAATAATAAAAGATACATGATTAATTTATTTTTATTGTTTTAGACATAAAATGAAGGACGAAAAGAAGCCCCAATGCCCACACCAGAAGGGAAAGCACAGAAGCCAATTCATTTTGAAACAGAGCTCTCTGTCCTATAAACCTATATTGAAAATCAGGAAGTTCTTTCCAGTGATCTTTGCTGATCGTGTAGGGTTTATCATTTTCCTGCTGCTTTTTATTGCTGATATTTTCCATCTGCAGTTTGTTCATGAGTTGCGCCAGTTGGTACCTGTACGCTTCCACCTGCTCCTGATAATTGATATAGGAATTAAAATCTGAGCCAGTCAATGCTGTCGAAAGGTCTTTAACCGCCTGAAAAGGATTCACAAAAGCCAGAGAACGGTTAATGCTGTTCTGCTCCTCATAAATATCAAGCTGCTTTTGCCAGTGTCTGTTATAAATTCCTGAGCTGATCTTTTCTCCTTCCGCCATGATATAGCCGCTGTAATTAAACGGCAATTCTTCCACTGTTTTCACCTGATAAGCCTGCAGAAGAGAATCTTTTATTCCTTTGTAATAACTGTCATTCGGATTGTGGCTGTCTCCGGTTTTTACCAGTTCATTTTCCACTTTGGTATCAAAATCGATCTTCGATGGCGCAGGATGCAGATACGCACCGAAAGCCTGTGCCGTTCTGGGAATAATCACGATAAACAGCAGCCACAAGCCGATCAGCTTAACTAAAGAAGATCTTGAAGTTCTGCTTACTGCGGATATCATTACACAAACGCTGCAGACAATAAAAAAGTAGATCAGATACGTTCCGCCGATCCAGAACAGACGAAGAAATTCATCAACCGCGCTTTTAAAACCTGTCAGAGAAAACCACATGACCGCAGACAGGATCATCACCGGAACAAAAACCAGTCCCACCAGACAAAGCAGTCCCAGTATTTTTCCGGCCAGCAGCTCTTTCCATAGTACGCCCTGGCTGATCAGTACTTTTAATGTATTATTTTCCCGTTCGGCCGAAATGCAGCTGAATCCGAGGAAAAATATAAACAGTGGAATCAGGGTTTGCAGGATCATTGCCGTACTTACCTCTCCGAAACGCAGCATTCCAGATGAAAATCCGGCTTCAGAAAAATTAACGGTATTCTGCTTGTGGGCTTCCAGAAATACTGAGTTTCCCATGTATCGTTCCAAACCGTAATCGAAAAAGCTTAAAGGATATCTTGCCCTGAAGATCAGATACCCGTAATGCGCCATTCTGTGAGGATGTTTATCCGGTTTGTTTTCCCATTGATGCCGTACATCAACCTGATGTTTTACCCTGGTATCTTCCTGCACTTTATAGTCCTGCCACCCCGTATAGGCAGCAAATACAAACAAGAGACTGAGGATCAACAGAAGAACAATGACCGCCTTATTCTGTAATGACTGTTTCCAAAGCTGTATTGAAATCAGACGGATAATATGTATTCTCATAATCTTAAGATTTAAAATTTATAAACTGCCGTAAGCACTGCGTTTCTTGGAGCTCCAGGAAACAGACGGAGATAATTCTGCGCGCCCAGCCAGTAAGTCGTGTTAAAAAGGTTATTGATATTGAGCGAAATGCTCACAGGTCCCTGTTTCGGAGTATAGTAAACAGCGGCATCAAAGATTGTATATTCAGGAACCAGGAAGGAACGGTTATACATCGGGACTTTGTTTCCACTGTACTGAAAGCCTAATCCCACCGCGATATCCTTCAGAAAAGAAGTCTCGCTAAAGCTGTATTTTTGCCAGATATTGGCACTGTGGAATGGAGTATTCTGTTTTCTGGCGCCTATCAATGCAGGATTGATATCGTCAATAATTCTCGCATCATTGTATCCGTAGGACGCAAACACCTGCCATGCCCGCGAAATATTTCCTATAATGTCCATCTCAAAACCGCGGCTTCGTTCCTGTCCTCTGGTTATCAGACGGTCCGGTTCAGCAGGATCATTGGCATTCAGAAGGATATTCCGCTGACGGATTTCGTAGAATGCGACATCAACATGAATTTTTTTATTAAAGAAATCTGCTTTCATTCCGACCTCTCTGGACTGACTTCTCAAAGGTTCAAAAGCTCTGCCTTCAGGAATAACTACCGGAGCCAGTGAAGCCGTATTCGACTGTGGCTGGAATCCTTCGATATAAGAAGCGTAAACATTGATCTGTTCATTCACATTATAGGTCAGACCAACTCTCGGGATCAGCTTACTGTCTTTGACTACGATTTCATTATTCTCTTTATAACGGGTAATATCCTGAAACCACTCCTGTCTGAGGCTTAGAAACAGATTAAAACGGTTCCATTTCATCTGATCCTGAATGTAAATTCCATGAGAACGTATCAAAGCCGGTGGCAGTGCAGCCTTTGAAAATATATATTCATCCGGATTTTTGATACTGTAGACCGGATTGGCCAGATTGAAATGCTCTACATTGGGTTTAGGCATGGTAATCCCGTTGACCGTCACCATCTGATAGTCACTGGCATTCTGTGGATTATAGGAAGAAGCTGTTTTCCCATTGGTCAGAAGATATCCTCTTGCCGTGTTCTGTGCTCCGCCTTTGTACTTATGCGTGCTGATGAAATCATAGCCAGCCAGAACTTTGTGTTCAATAGGTCCTGATTTAAGATTAAACACCAGATAAGCATTGAGATTATCCGTATTCCAGAACTGATTTCTCTGAACCATCTGCATTCCCGCCAGCGTTGGGATAGGCTTGTTATTGGCATCTACAGCAAAAGCATTTGTGGTTCTATGTTCCTGAAGGTCCTCTTTCCAGGTCTGCTTCATATACGATGCATTAATGCTGATTTTATCGGTAATCCGGTGTGTAAAATTGGACATAATGATCAGTTCCTTTGATTTAAAATAATCATTAATGGCTCCAAGATTAAAGCTGATCGGAGTGCTCCGGAGATCCGTCATCCCATTTACCGCTCCGAAAATAGGCTGACCTCTGTCTATTTTACCATTCAGGTCGCTGTAAATCATTTCTACGTTGATTGCGGTCCTGTCATTCGGGATATAGGAAATTGAAGGAGACAACAGAACACTCTTCTGGGACTGAATATCCCTGAAACTCTGAGCCTGCGCATACCCTGCATTCAACCTGTATAAAAGTGTTTTCTCTTTGTTCAATGGTCCGGTAAAATCGAGTGAGCTTCTTATCGTGCTAAAACTTCCTACACTCATGGTTACTTCCCGGCCTGGGGTTTTCAATGGCTTTTTAGTCACCAAAACGATGCTTCCTCCCGGATCCACACTGGAAAGAACGGCACTGGCCGGACCTTTTATAACTTCTATCTTTTCAAGGTTCGTCGTAATCGGCTGCATAAAATAATACTGCCTGGTCCGCATTCCATTGATGATCGTACCTTCTTCGTTCTGTGCAATCCCACGTATACTGAACTGGTTGTAATAGCTCACAGGCGTTACACTGCTGGCCATTTTCACGGCATCACCCAATTGAAAAGCCTGTCGGTCTTTGATCAGCTCCTTACTCACCGTAGAAATTGAAAAGGGAATATCTTTGTTCTGAACTCCAATTTTAGTGGCTGAGAAAGAATAATCACTCTGGTATTTTTTTGCTGCCCTGCCTAAAATTTCCACTTCCTGAATAGTTCCTACCTTATAGAGATGGATGACCAGTTTTTTGGTTAAAAACGTACTGTCCGCTTCAATCTGTTCGGTATAGGTATCATAAGATTCAGCATTGACACTGATTTCATAGGTTCCTTTTCTGACATCCGGTATGCTGAAATTCCCGTTGTCGGATGTCGTTTCATATCTGTTTTCATTATTTTTAATAATGATTCTGGCATTTTTAAGCCTCTGATGATAATCGCCAATCAATTCCCCGGACAATGTTTCCTGCGCACAGACCTTCACACTGGCGACGGCCAGTGCTGCTGTGATATACAAATATTTCATTCCGCGGTTCTTAAATGGTTTCCAGATAAATTTTCTGCAGCTCATCTGCAGTAACAGATTGAGCATCAAGAATGTGAACTAATCTCCCTTCTTTCATAATGCCGATTCGTGTTCCCACATTTACTGCATTGAAAATATCATGGGTAGCCATCATGATCGTTTTACCCTTTGCAGCAAGTTCTTTACATATTCTGGTGAATTCTGCAGTGGCTTTCGGATCAAGTCCTGAAGTAGGTTCATCCATTAAGATAAGGTCTGCACTTTTAGCAACAGCAATGGCAATGGCCACTTTCTGACGCATCCCCTTGGAATAGGCAGCCAGTTTTTTGTGATGTGCCTCCTTCTGAAGACTTGTCTTGTCCAACAATATTACCAGTTCTTCTCTGGAATACCTGAAACCTGCCATCTGACTGAAGAAATCTAAGTTTTCAATTCCTGTAAGATTAGGATACAGCTGCACGACTTCCGGAATGTAGGCTGTGAACTTTTTGGTGGTTTCTCCATTAACCTCCACCGGAACTCCTTTAATGAGAGCCTGTCCGGAACTTGCTTTTAAGAAACCTAAGAATATATTGATCGTTGTGGTTTTGCCAGCTCCGTTTTGTCCGAGCAGACAGAAAATTTCTCCTTTTTGTACGGATATATTGAGTCCGCTTAGCGCAGTGACATTATTGTACTGCTTACTAAGCTCAATAGCTTGTAATATTGACATGAAAATGTATTATGTAATTAAATAATTAAAAAAAGTTCAGCCCGCAAAAGCAGGCATTGGATATTTAAAATTATAATACAGCCGGTGGGCCTCTGTCTGAAAGGGAAAAAAGAGTGTAAGAAAATAGAAATTCGGGAGAAGAGAAGATCTTTCCCGTAATTTTTGATACAGAAAAAACAGTGGTGTAAATCTTTCCGAGTCCACCTTCACCCAACAGTTTATGGTGGCAGATAGGACACTTGGTATCGCATGACGAAAATGCCTTTTTGAAAATCTTTACATGCTCTCTTTTGGACTGCTGAAAAGTATTTCCTGCATTCTGACTGTGAAGAAAATGATGGTGAAGATATTCCGCCGGAGAAACAGCAAAAGCATACACAGCAATGAAAATTGCCGTCAGAAAGTGTTTAAAATGCCTTGTGACTCTCAATGGATAGATTTGCTGATTGAACTTGAATGCTGCGAAATTAAAAAATATTTAATTAACATCGGGTTTAAGTGACATCAATTTCAAAACTTTTCCGGGAAAGATTTTCTTTTCTGTTAAATTGTTCTCTAAATCTACAATTGATGTAAGAAATAAAAGACCTGAATTGTTCTACTCTGTAGAAATACCTTTAATCTTTCCGAAATATGATCAGACCACTCTGTTTTATTTTATTTTTCATTCCGTTGTATATCTTTTCACAGAATAAGATCAGCTATAAAGTGTATTATGACGAAAACCTCGAACAGAATGGTTTAAAAATTCAGGTAGATTATACTCAGAAAAAATCTTCGGAAACGACATATTTCTATTACCGTAATGAAAACTGGGGTGAGAAAAACCTGTATAATAGTGTAAATCTGCTGAAAGAAGACAATCCCGGTATCAGTTTCGAAACAAAGCCGGACAATGACGAAATAAAAATCCTGCACAAAGACAGCAGAAAGGTTTCTTTTGTGTACCATATTATACAGGATTTCAAAGATCCGAACCACCGTATTTTCAACCGTCCAAAGGTAAGGAATAATTTTTTCCATGTCATGGGCAAGAATTTATTCATCGTTCCTAAAACATTCACAGAAATGCCGGATGATCATGAATTTGAATTTTCGATTGAATGGATCGGCTTTCCTAAAGATTTCAAAATACACAATACTTTTGCAAGCCAGATAAAAAAACAAAAGATCAAAACAGTACTTTGGGAAGGCTTTTATCATTCCCTTTTTGTAGGTGGAGATTACCGGATTTATGATTTTAAAATTCATGATAAGCCGGTCTATTTTGCGATAAGGGATGAATGGAATAACGGATTTTCTGATGACTTTCTTTTTTCCAATCTTAAAAAAGCGACACAGGCGCAGCGGGATTTCTGGAAAGATTACGATCAGGATTATTTTACCGTGATCATGAGCCCAACCGTTTCTCAAAAAGACAGCTTATTTAAAGGCTACAGCACCAAGGGTTCAGCGATAAAAAATGCTTTTATGATCCAGGGAACCAATAATCCGTTTAACAATAAAAATGCTTATCTCTACCTTCTTCACCATGAACTGATGCACGACTGGATCGGAAACAGGATCAAAAACCAACATGAAGAACTCAATTACTGGTTCAGTGAAGGGTTTACGGATTATTACACCTATAAAAACAGGCTTAGAATCAAAGATATTTCATCCGAAGAATGGCTGAAACTTTTCAATGAAGAAGTGATCAAAAGTCACTGGAAAAATCCACAGCGGAATCTCCCGAATTACAAAATAAAAGATGAATTCTGGAAAAGCCGGAATGTAGAAAAAGTTCCGTACCGAAGAGGTTCTATCTTCGCTTTCTGGCTGAATAATCAGATCATGATCCAAAGCGGTCATAAAAAATCACTGGACGACCTGATGCAGGAACTTTTAAAAACCTGTACGGAGAAAAACCTGAAGTTTACGGACGAACTGTTTCTTGATCTTGTTCAAAAATATCTGGAGAAGGACCTGTCCTACTTTTTCCAGAAACATATCCTGAGCGGTGAAGACATTGATCTGTTCAGTGAAAAATGGATCAATGGTTTTGAGTTTAAAACAATAGATGGTATTCCACAGCTTCAGACGGATAAAAATACAGAAGTGAAATATATTTTATAACGGGTCAAGCCAAAAGACAGAGATGGATTTTTGGCGGCTTTCAATACTTCCCGCTCCCATCTTCCCGCCTCTTTTCTTCAAGCAGCTCGTTTACTTTTCTCCCTGCATTTTCCAACAATGCCAGACTATCCGGTGTGATCCGGTCTGCAAAAATGATCCGAAAATGGTGGCTGTATTCATCGGTTAATGAAAATGTATTTCCGGGCGTGAACAAAATTTTATTTTTGTCACAATAATCAAAGAATCTCTTCATATCAGTTTGTTCCGGGAGCTTCCCCCAAATGCTGTAACCTCCTTCAGGACTGTGAAAATAGCAACCTTCAGGAAAGTAATTGCGCAAAGCATTCAACAACTCAATAGCCTGTTTGTTCAACAACTTGCGAAATGACCGCAGATGCCGTTCATAGCTGGTTCCCTCAAGAATTTTCAGCATCAACTCCTGATAAACAGGAGCAACTGATCTTCCCAGAACAAACCTTGCCCTTTCCGAGCGAGCATAGAAACGTCCGGCATGCAGCCAGCCCAAACGAATGCCCGGTGCCAGCGTTTTTGAAAATGAAGAATACGTCATCACCAATCCTGAATCGTCAAAACTTTTAATGCAACGAGGCCTCTTATCTCGAAAATAAAGATCGCCGTAAATATCATTTTCAATAACCGGGACCTGATGCAAAGATGCGATGGCCAGGAGTTCTTTTTTAGCATCATCAGTCATCATAACACCTGTAGGGTTGTGAAAATTGGGTGTTAATACTACGGCTTTTATCTCATTCGAAGTGCAGACTTTCCTGAAATATTCTGTGTCAAAGCCGTTTTCATAATGCACGGGAATCTCGATGATTTTAAGGCCCAGATTCGCTACAGCCTCCAAAACTGAAAACACACACGGACTTTCAACAGCAACAATATTTCCGGGATCGGTTACCGCTCTTAAAGCAATAGTCAATGCCTGTAGTGCTCCGTCTGTAATGATAAGTTCATCTGGATTCATTAAACATCCGTGAGTTCCCATCTGCAGAGCAATCTGTTTCCTTAATTCATACAACCCGTTTGAAGGATAATAACGTAATAATGCAGCTCCTTTTTCGCGGATCACTTCCTGCATCGTTCTGAGGATCAGTTTTTGTGGAATGAAAAGATCTCCCGGCGCTGCCATATGGAAAGAACTGGATTCTGAAGGTTTGTTTCTGGCAGAGGTCAGCATCAAATTTTTGGCGAATATGGTGTCTCTCACAACAGGAATCAGATTTGTCCTGAACTGCAAAGTACGATCTTCTTCAACGGAGGACACGAAATATCCTGAACGGGGACTGCTTTCTATTAATCCTTTCATCATCAGATATTCAAAACCACTTTGAACTGAGCTTGTACTGAGCTGATATCTGTTTTTGATCTCCCTTACGGAAGGCAGACGTTCTCCTTTCAGCAAAATCTTATTTCTGATCTGCTCTTCTATAACCGATGTGAAAATTTCATATTTATAGGATCTCATCATTCTTTCATTAAACTGTACTGAACAAATTTACAAAATAAACAACTGTACCGATTAAATTAATGAAAACTGTATCCCTTTTAAATCCAATAATCTTCTAATTTTGAATAAAAAAGATTCATGAATATAATTTCAAAATTTACAGTGGGTTCTGAGGAGGGAATTTCTGATCTTATAACCATTATCGATTCTTCAGTCTATGCCCTGCACAAGGAACTGATACCTGAAGAGGACATCAAAAAATATATTAAAAACAATATTGATCCCAGAAAAATGATCAATGACCTGAATGATCTTTCCAACCAGCTGATCATTACCTATGCAGACGACAAACCGGTAGGTTACAGCATTATCAGAAGCGGAATGAGCCATCCTTCCCTTCCCGAAGATAAAAAAGCAACAGAAATAAGCTTTGTGATCCTCCAGGATTTTGATTCACCGGAAATCAGGGAATCGCTTTGGAAAAAAAGCAGATCAGCAGCCAGTTTTACGGATATTATCTGGATCAATATGATGAATCATGATCCACTTTTACCGTTTTTAAAAGAATCAGGGTTTACTGTAGCAGCAGATGCTACGGCGGGACCTTTTAAGCTTCCTTCTCAAATATTAAAGTTCGAAATCAGCAGAGGTTAGATATTTTTCTGCTCTTTAAAATATTTTGACACTATTATTTTTTAACCACAAAAGATGCAAAAGTTTTTTGTGGTTTTATTTTTTTTAATTCTCGCAGATTAATCAGATCATACAGATTGGGTTCAACATTTTTTAATCTCCTGCGGATCAAACGAATCAGGAAAGCTTTTGTGACTTTTGTAGTTTCATATTTTTCATCACAGATTTAACAAAATTGAGAAAAACTTTTGTCGATTATCATTACATAACAGAAATGGATCAGGATTAACGCCGTTTATGTATCTTTGATTTTTATAATTTCTAAATTTATGAGTGATCAGCTGGAAACCATCGAAGATTATTACAGACGTCTCAGAAAGAATCAGATGAAAATGTTCGATTCGGATGATTTCGAAACCGGAAAGTCGCATTTCAATGTTTCTATGCGGAAATACTGCAGCTTTAAAAGCCCCTACAACCGCCGTGACTACTATAAAGTGAGTTTTATTTTAGGAAAAGGTACATTTCAGTATGGGTCTCATGAACTGTATATCGACCGTCCTGCTTTATTTTTTCCCTCCCCTAATATTCCGTATTCATGGGAGTGTGACGGAGATCTTCAGGAAGGCTATTTCTGCCTGTTCAATCAGGAGTTTTTTAATGGAAATTCTGAATTTAATCTGTTTAAAAAGACTTCGCTGTTTAAAGAATGGAGTAAGCCAATTGTTTTTTTAACGGATGAACAGACTCAGCTGGCGACCCTTTATTTTGAGCAGATGTACAAGCTTAATAATTCGGCGTACCCGTTCCGTTGCGGAAGTATTAAAAGTCACCTCGCTTCTGTGATGCACCTGGCTTTGGAAATTCGTGTGGATGATATTAATCCCAATGAACTTCCTGCTAATATCCGTTTGTACCGCTTATTTGATGAGCTTCTGAACAAACAGTTCCCATTAGATTCCCCGGCCTACCCTTTGGCTCTGAAAACGGCTTCAGACTTTGCGGAACATCTTAATGTACATGTCAATCATTTGAATTCATCGGTAAAATCAGTAACGCAGCTTACGACGACACAAATCATTAAAGAAAAGGTATTCGAAGAATCTAAAAACCTTCTGAAATATACGAATTGGGATATCGCTGAGATCGGATACACACTGGGATTTGATCAGCCTTCCCATTTTAATAACTTCTTTAAAAAACATGCTGAGGTTTCTCCTTTGAAATTTAAAAACGCTTATTAAATCTTTGATTTTTGTAATTTTTACTTTGTCTTTTTAAATTGAACTGCCCTTTTCTTACCCTATTTTTGCATAGTAAAATAACGAACGAATATGTTGTTGAAAGAAGCATCTGAAAAAAGAATCAGATTAATCACTATTATGGCTTTTGTGTCGATCCCGCTTTCGGGCTTTGTCACAGATATTTATTTGCCTTCATTTCCCTCAATGGCCAAGGAAATGCAGGTTTCTGAAAAGGATATCCAGATCACTTTAACGTCTTATCTGCTGAGTTACGGGATCTCGCAACTTTTTGTAGGCGGTATTCTGGACAGTATCGGGCGCTACCGTCCTAAGCTGATCGCTCTGTTTTTACTGATCATCAGCAGTATTTTGATTACGATGACGGACAGTATTCTGTTGATCTGTCTGTTACGTATCCTTCAGGGAGCTGCAGTTTCCGTACTGGTTGTAGCTACCCGTGCTATTTTTGTAGACCTTTACGACTCGGAAAAAGTAAAGCATTATCTGAGCTATTTCACGATTGTCTGGTCGTGTGGACCAATTCTGGCTCCTTTTCTGGGTGGATATCTTGAAAAGCTGTTTAACTGGCATGCGAATTTTTATTTCCTGGCTTTTTATGCAGGTGCATTATTCCTGTTTGAATGGTTTTTCAGTGGTGAAAGCTTACCGGAAAAGAAGAAACTTAATCTTTCTGAGAACATCAGCCTGTACAAAATGATGCTGAAAAACAGAATCTTTATGTTGGGGATCATTATTTTAGGACTGAGTTATTCTATTGTTATGCTTTTCAATCTGACGGGTCCTTTTATTATTGAGAACACTTTTCACTTTACGCCTGTAGTTATAGGATACTGTACGCTGATCTTAGGGTTTTCATGGATGATCGGAGGATTTATAGGAAAACGAAGACTTAAATTAGATTTTAAAGCAAGAATTTTACAGCCTATTATTTTACAGCTGGTCTTAATTGCCGGACTGATCGCCACCAGTTTCTACGCAGAAAGCCTGTTTATCATGGTTCCTTTTGCCTTTTTCATTCACATTTGTTCCGGGATTCTGTTTACTTCGTTTTTCACAACGAGTATGCTCTATTTCCCTAAAAATGCAGGAACAGCGGGTGGACTGATGGGAGGATTGGTTTATGTGATCACATCTATTACAAGCTTTATTATATCAGTCAGTGGAACCGTCACGGAACAGGGCGGCCTTGCCTGGCGTTATCTGGCGATTGCCATTGTACTTTTGGGAATTATTCTCGTCATGCACCAGGCGGTTAAAAAAGAACAGGCAGAGAGTTAATCTCTGCTTTTTTTATGCTCTTATTTTTCTTCTGCATTTGAATTTATTATGATCATTTTTTTCTGTATAAATCTATAAAGTTGCTACAATCCTATGATTGATTCCACTCATACAGCTATTGGTGGATTATATTTTAGCATTGTTATGATAAGAATTAATATTGCAATGTCAAAAAAGAGAATTGTTGTAATTTTAATAAGTGATTAAGTTTATTTACAGAAAAATATTCATTCATAAAGACAACAAAACCAAACCATTAAATAAAAGAAGGGAATTAAATGTTAGAGACGATCAAAAAACAATGGAAACAGATTCTGGTCATCCTCATGTTGTACACAGCATGGAATATCGCGGTATTTTTGTTTCTCGTCAGGCTGCAGGGACTTGAGACCACCATGAAGCAGTTTGGAATCGGAAATCAGCTTTATGTCAATTTTACTCATACCATTATTAAGGGAACCATTGTTTATTATATCCTGATCTATCACCTGATCATTCCATTCATCAGGAACAGAAACGGGAAAAAATTTATTCTACGATGCATCCTGCTTTTTGTGGTACTTACCGCTTATGAATATGTATGGAATTTTACGGTATTAAAGACCGATCCTACGAGCAGCAGCTATGTTTCACCCAAAGTATTTTTCATTACCGCCGCTATCCTCGACTGCATTATTATACTCATCTCTTATTTCGTGGCTACACTCATAACATCCAATGAAATGCGAAAGCACAAAGAGGAACTGGAAAAGGAAAAACTCAGAGCAGAACTTGCTGCGATCAAATATCAGATCAATCCTCATTTTCTGTTTAATTCATTAAGTTTTATTTATACCAAAACCCTTAGAAGCAGTCCGGAGGCCGCTCATGCGGTACATCTTCTTTCTGAAATTATGAGCTATGCGCTTGATGACTGGGGAGAATTGGGAACGGTTCCTCTTGCGCTGGAAGTGGAGCATATGAAAAAGGTGATTGAAATGAACCAGATCCGGTTCAGTCATAATCTGAAAATTAAATATTACGAGGATATGCAGGCGAATGATGCTTACATTCCGGTTCTGGCATTCGTTACCCTTGTGGAAAACGCCTTTAAACACGGTGATCTGAATGATGAGAAAAACCAAGTCTCCATTGAACTCATTGCTACGAAAAGTAAAATATGCTTCCTCGTGAGCAATAAAAAGATAACAGGTCCTAAAGAACCTTCCAAGGGAATTGGTCTGAACAATGTGCAGCAGCGACTGCAACTGATGTATGGGATCAAGCATTCTTTTACCATCAAGGAAGATGAGAATTATTATTTAAACGAAATTATCATTAATCTATAAAATTATGATGAACTGTATTGTTGTAGACGATGAGGCTCATGCCATAGAACTGTTGAAACTGCATATTGAGCAGACTCCGTTTCTGAAACTTGCTGGCACCGCCACCAATCCTGCGGAGGCATTGCAGCTGCTGAACAGCACGGAAGTTGACCTTGTTTTTCTGGATATCCAGATGCCGGGTATGTCCGGAATTGAATTGCTAAAGGTATTGAACGGCCGTTATAAAGTCATTCTTACCACCGCTTTCAGAGAATATGCTCTCGATGGATTTGATCATCATGTAGTGGATTATTTATTGAAACCTATCTTTTTTCCAAGGTTTCTCATGGCTGTACAGCGGGCACAGGAAACAAGCTCCGTCCCTAAAACGGAAACGGAAGATTTCATCCTTGTCAAAACCGAGTACAAAGGCAAGCTTTTGAAGATCAAAATCAACGACATCATCTACATTGAAGGAAAAGGGAAATATGTCTGCTTCCACACGAAAGACGGAGAACAGATTATGGCTCTTTTGAATATCGGAGGCCTGGAAGAAAAACTACCGAGAGACCGTTTCAAACGGATCCATAAATCTTTTATCATCGCGATTCCATTTATCATCATGATTCAGGGAAATATGGTACAGCTGGAATTTACAAAAAACCAGATCCCGATCGGACAAACGTACCGCGATACTTTTATGACCCAGATGATGGACAAAGTACTCACCAATAAAGGAAGAGAAGAGCCAGGTCCCATTGATCCCATCCGATAAATCAATTAATAACCAACCACATAAAAATCTAACAATTTTAATTTACAAATCAAAAACAATGAAAAAATTATTCATCCAATCTATTGGAATCTTCGCCCTGGCCGCAGCTACATCATGCACACCATCTTATTTCGGAAAAACGTATTCACCGACGCAGAATGTAGATGTGTATTTCGATGCCGCCGATGTAAAAAAAGAACATGAAGTGATGGGAACAACAGATGTAGGCCAGGGATTTAATTCTCTAAATGCCGTACAGCAAAAAGTCATTGAACTGGGCAAAGCGCAAGGTGCAGACGGTGTCATTATGAAATTGACGGAAGAGGTTACAGGAAGCCAGAAAAGTGATTTCGGAAGTATGAAAAACGGAAGTAAAAACAATACGTATACCGGCGGATCTGTAACCACCAACATCAAAATTAAAAAAGTACTGGCTACTTTCATCAAATACAAGTAACCTATCCTTTCGTCAGGCTTCTCAACTGATGATTCCTTGCTATATAATGCAGGAACCTACTCATAAATCTTATTATTCTTTATCGTTTTCAATACCATAACCGCTGTATGCTACAGCCGGAAGGTTGAAATATTGGTAATGGATATGGGTTTGAGAGTTGGAGGGTTTGAGAGTTTTAGAGTAACGTTGTTGCTAGTTGACAGTTGCTGGTTTGAATCTCGAAACATGTCTGAAATCTAGACTTTGGATTCTTGATTCGGGCTTACTGACAACATAGTCGTTTTATCCTTTTTATCCAATGTTTTTTGATCCGGAGCTGTTGTGGCTCCGGATTTTGTGTTTATCCGTCTCAGTCCGATACTTCATTCAGAAAGATGTTTAAATCATCCTGTCTGCCCAGCCCTACTTTATTTTTTATTCTTGTCTTATACACTCTGATTGTGGCTGTAGTGGTATCTTCAAGGCTAGATATTTCTTTTGAAGAAAGATTCATTCTGAAATAGGTACAAAGCTTCAACTCTCTGGTCGTTAAAAACGGATAATTTTTTTTAAGTTTTTCCAGAAACATTTTATTCTCGATACTGCTTTCATTAACGAAATCGTCGTTTTTTTTATCGATCTGGATGAGATTGCTGATTTTCAAATGCAGATCTCTGAAAACCTGCTCGTACTCAGTATCCTTGGTTCTTTTGATTTTTTTTACGTTCTGTAAAAAAGCTTTTTCCGTTTCTATTTTTAAATTAAGATTCTGATGAAGGTTTTTAATCTTTTCTTTTTGAAAAAGAACATCCTGCTCAAGTATTTTTTTCTTTGTTTCAAGAATTTCTCTCTGTTTTTCAGCATCCTTCCGTTCACTTATTTTTTTTATCCATATATTGAAAGCAACGAGTCCGACGATGATGATCAGCAAACAACACATCGTCACGGTTAAAAGCTCTTTCTTCTTATGCGCCTTCATTTCATATTCATACCTTTCATTGGCAATGCTGATAAGATTTTTATTTAACAGATCTGATGTTTTTTGTATGCTTCTTCTATTTTCGTCATCAAATGTATGATTCAGCAGAACGAGTTTCTTTGATACGGCTTTCAGGGATTCAATGTCATTATTGCCAACATAATATTTCTGAACAATTTCATTGAGCGTAATTTTATTAAGGGTATTCTTCAGCAAAGGCTCGGTCTGAATAAGATGATCCACAATCTGTTTTTGCTTCGTTTTCTGATCTGTGAATGTATATAGATCAAAAAGCCTTTCAGCTACTTTAATCATATAGGTGTAGAGCTCTTTTTTGCCTCGGGAGTACTCAAATCCTTCAAGTAGTAATTGTTCAGCAGCAGGATAATCTTTTAATTTTAAATAATAAAGCCCCAAATTCCCTTTCATATTGATCAGAAAATCAGATTCCTCATTAGTATGATTCTTTTTACTTTCCAGAATCTCTATCCCTCTTTGGGTTTCCCGGACCGCATTTTCAAGACGACCAAGTTTGTGGTAGGCCAGTCCGAAATTATTATACATTGATGAGTTATAAAACCTGTCATCCGGTCTGAATTTTTTTAATGCCTCACTGAAATAATATATAGCAGCGTTGTAATCCTTATTATTATAATAAAGCCTTCCTTTCATATGGTAAAGGTGTCCCGTATAATACAGTGCGGATAAAGTCTTATTATATTCGATAGCCTTATCAATGAAATGCATTGCCAATTCAGGAGAAGTTTCTTCCAATCCGATCGCCACACTAAAATAGGATATCATGGAAATATATTCATACCTGTTATTATTGATTTTCAATAAATTATAAACAAGAGAAATCTGTCTGTTCGTATTATTACGGTACAAAAATAATTCTGCATATTTAGAACTAATCAGGTATTTCTCGTCCCCTTCTTTGTTAAATTTTTCAAGCTCTCTTTTCTGAATTACAGCAATTTTAGCAGCATCATCAACAATAGGTGTGATTTCCTGAGTTATCTTATGAAAATATACATTCCCGTCAGGCACAGGATAAAGAGACATCCATATCAATGATAAACCAATAATATATAACATTATCTTCATAAGTCGTAACGGATAAGCTTAATTTTTTTCTAATATATTGAAAATAGGTTATAAAAATTAAATCATTAAAAATTCAACACTATCCATTACACCCCAGCAAATTATATGTTATTTTCATCAATAATATAAATATTTAATTTTATTACTTAAAATAATCATTTATACCATTTAAATCTACAATGATATTGATTTACAAGAATTCATATTTAATATTTTAAAAAAATAACAGACTGTAAAACAGTATGTTAAAACTGAAATGCTAACACTTTTCTTTGAAATAAACAGTTTTTGCTAACAAGTTTTAATCTCTTACGTGACTTATAATTTCTTTCTATACATTTAATTTGCATCCGGGATTAAAAAAAACACAAAAACACAAAGACTCTCCTGATTCAGTTATTGAAAAAATAATAAACTGACGAAAAAAATTTACCCCAAAGTTCCTTCCTTATTTATTCCAAAGTTTTAGTTCCATAAGCTACGACCGGATACACCTGGCTTTTAATATTAATTGGTTGAAATAACAGATGACAGAGACTGGATCGGTTTCAAATCTACTTCAGATAAAAACTGTCAGAACTGAAAATATCAAATTATGAGAAAAACAATTATTGCTTCATTTATTGTACTGTTTTTTGCCGGATTCCATATGGCGAAGGCTCAGGACAGTGATGGAGACGGATTTATTAACGTTAATGACTTGGATGATGATAATGACGGAATTCCCGACATAAACGAAGGCTTCTGTACAAATTCTTTATTTGATGCAGGATGGTTTGGCAATTCTCCAACCAGTACTCAGAACCAGGATGGATTTTGGGCCTCCGCACCGGCTAATCCGGCATCAATTATCTACGGAGGAGCCCATAATAGCAGTGTGGTAAATACTGCAGCACCCTTCACCTTTGGACCGGGCTTAACATCTTCTACAAATGGCGGAACTCTTAGCCGCTGGTTTTTAACAGGGGTAAATGCAACAACTCTGGCATCAGCAAAAGCAGGAAATGATTATGCTCAGTATTCATTTACGACACCGGCTACGTTAACCGGCTACAGAGAATTTTCAAAATTTGGATGGGGAGATCAGAACGACAATGGCACTTACAAAGTTGGAATTGAAGTTTCAACAAACGGTTTTTCCAGTGCCGGAACATTGTTACTCCAGGATTTTCAGGTTGTAGACGGATCAGGATCCGGTTATGAATATAGCATAACAACCGCACTTATTAATTCAGTTAGATTATTACCTAATACTACTTACACTTTCAGAGTATATATATATGGAGCCGCTGCCACAGATACTACGGTAGCCTATGAAGATTTCCAGTTTGGAACATGCCTGTCTGCAGATACAGACACAGACGGAATACCAGATTTTTTGGACCTGGATTCTGATAATGACGGATGTTTAGATGCTGTAGAGGGAGATGAAAATGTTATCACTTCTATGCTGGTAACTGCAGGCGGTACCGTTACTGTCGGAACGGGCTCCACAGCAGCCAACCAAAATTTATGTGCAACAGGCAGTTGCGTCAACGCCCAGGGAATACCTAATCCGGTAAATTCAGGAGGTGCTGCAGATATAGGGAATGATGCAGGGCAAGGATCAGGATCTTCGCAAAATGCCTTGGCAAATGCATGCATCTGCTATAAACCTTCGGTCACATCAGGAATCGTTTTAAATACGTTACAGGGAATTACTTCGCTGGGAAGAGCAAAAGACAGCAGCAACTGGCCTATAGTACGAAATGGTGCGTGGATAGCCTTAGAGGCAAAAACAAAAGGATTTGTGCCCAACAGATTAACTACTGCTCAAAAAAACGCCTTGGTTCCGGCAGAAGGAATGATGGTATACGACACCACACTGGACTGCCTGAGTATTTATGACGGTTCAGGCTGGAAATGCTTTAACAACCAAACCTGTCCGGATATTTTATAAACAAAAAAGTACCACAATGAAAAATCTGCTGCTAATAAAAATAATGCTGCTATCCCTGAACTTTTCCGCCCAGGTTGCAATAGGAAAAACTACCATAACAAATACTTCCGTATCTCTGGAGTTTGAAAGTGCCAACAGAGGAATGATACTTCCCTGGGTAAGTTCAGCCCCGGGTGTTACTGGAGCCGTGAACGGAACAATGATTTACGACCTGTCTGATCACAAAGTAAAAGTAAAATATACTTCCGCCTGGAAAGATTTATCTGTTGATGCCACCGGTTCCACAGTAGATCCTTTGACCGGTGTTGACGGAGCCTTAATTCAAAATTCAGCCACTGAACGCGCTACTGCAAAAGTTGCTATCGGAACTCTCTCATCAACACCCGGAATTCTGGTTTTGGAAGACCCCAACAAAGCAATGATTCTTCCAAAAGTAGCCAATCCCCATCTCAATATCATCAATCCTTCTCCGGGAATGGTTGTGTTTGATACTGCGAAAAAGCTGCTGGCTGTATTTAATGGTAAAACATGGAGCTTCTGGAAGCCATGAATATAAAATAAGTTAATTAGAGTCTATTGTGTGAGTTCTTCGGCCGGTTAAACAAGCCTGTCTGTTATAGATGTATTGATTCTCCGGCTGAAGACTTTTTAAAGTTTTAAATGTTAAAAAACGGTAATGAAAAATTTTGAACATATCCATATCGGAGCCCTAATCAAACGAAGAAAAGAAGAATTGAACATAGATACGGATCGTATTTATAATTTTTTTAAAGACACTCATGAAAGTATTGAAAAAATGTATCAATCTGAGAAGCTGGACACAGATATCTTATTAAAATGGAGCAAGCTTCTGGAATATGACTTTTTCAGAATTTATTCTCAGCACCTTATTTTGTTTTCCCCATCTGCAGCGGGAGACAGGATTAAAAAATCGAAAACGCTTTTACCGCAATTCCGTAAAAATATTTATACACAGGAAATAATAGATTTCATTTTAGAGCTTGTGGAAACAAAAAAGAAATCAAAAAATCAGATTATCCTAGAGTACAGAATTCCAAAAGCAACTTTGTACAGATGGATTATTAAATACCAAAAACCGGCACAGTAGCCTTGTTTCAAGCAAAACATTTAACAAACAACTAAGAATGAAAAATTCATCTCCTGATTATAAACGCATTTATACCGATATTATCAACGAAAAGCTTCCTGAAAAGAGAGAAGCTTGCCAAAACATATTGAATAAAAAAGAATTATCTGTTTTAGACATCTTAAAATTAAATGCATTACTATTTAATACTAAAGAAAATAGCAAATCCAACCAGCAACTTCGTTCATATGATGAAAATACCATAGGTGAGATTTTAGAATACCAAAAGAAAAATAATCTCAGCAACACTCAGGTTGCCTCGCATTTCAAACTCAGCAGAAATACAATAACAAAATGGAAAAAATTATTTTCTGCGAAAAATTGACGTGATCTGTTTCTGATGATCTCAATTAATCCTTTTCCCATGAAAGGAAGGGAACCAGTCGTAAATTCAAACTTTCTCTTTTACAATAATTTCTAAAAAGTTCTAAAACCACTTCAAACAAAGACTTTCCTGAAAACTCTTTAAAATACTGAATCTAAATTAAGTAGAAATACTGAATAGCATGTACCTCATTCTGATTAATTTTGAGTAAACAAAAACTGAAAATTATGGATCGCTTAGAAAACAACCAGCCATTTCTCAAAAAGGAGATGGATTCTAAAACGGTATGCCGGAAAGTCTGAAAAGTACAGATTCCTCGTGACGAGGTGCTGAAGACATTTTAACCATCAAATTTTAACGAACTTATTAATGAGTATACTCTCACCAACGACGATTATTATTTCGACGTGTCTGCCTATGCCTCAGCAATACTTACCAGATTCAATTTTCAAACCTATTCATTGATAACCATAAAAACGATATATCATGCTTAAACGTAAAAAAGAAAGTCTTGAAAAAGGGAGTGAACTGCTCCGTAAGAGTTCACGAGAAAATCAGGGAACTCTGGCACAAGTAATGGACGGATACTCCAAACTTCTCATCGATGATCCTGTATTACCCTTTAAGGAGGAAAACCTGCAGGACATCGCCAACAATGTAGATTATGGAGTATTGGCAGCTTTGGACGGCACATGGGTAAGCTATAACGCCAATTACAATAAAAATATAGGCAAACCATCATTAGCAGGCGGAATCCATACGACAATTATGCCTTCACCCGGTACGAATTCCGGAACAATTCCCGGCAAATTCAGCTTTGATTGCGAAGAGTATATCGAAAAGCTGACATTTTCTCTTGTTCCCGGCGGTGTCCGTAACCGTGGTGGCGCCAGTGAATTATTCTGTGGGGCCGTAAAATATGAACAGACTATTATAAGTGTCAATAAAGAAGAAGGAAAACCAGATTTACAGTACGCCTCCATTCATGAGGAAAACGGAATGTATTTATGGCTGAGCGATGTCTACAATCATGCTGCCACTAAAGAATCCATTGAAAAAGACCGTGGTATTCATGCTTTTTCTGACGAAGATTTTAAAAATTACGGATATACAGGAGAATACAGAGATGAACCCCTGGTTCAGATATCTGCGGATGCGAATAATAAAAAGTATATCCTTTTAAGTGAGCTGCAGCCGGGCCAGGAATACTATGAAATCATTCCAGCTCAGGAGCTCAAGCCGGGAGACGGTATAAAAGGGCCTTATTTTATTCCTGACTACTCTATTTCAAGAAGCGGTGTGATTCCTCATGGCAGCACCATTACTTTATTGGGAGATATTGCACCGGACGGTAACAATTACTTAATCAATGGTTCTCCAAAGTTCCCATATGGCAATGCTGCGTGGCAGACCGATCACCTTGCGATTTCACAAACCATGGGCGGCGCGGGCGCAAGTGCTACACACCCCATCGATCTGGATCAGCCGGCACCAGCGTGGGTTCATGAAAAACTAAATGATCACAATGACAAAGGTTCCAATAAAATTTACACACAACGAATCCTTGCCAATGATTTATATCCGTATTCCGTACGACCGGATTTGCGTTTAAGAGATACTTTAAGCGGACAAAATGTGACCAACTACGTCCTTGTTCAGATGTCCTCAAAAATGAAGACCGGTTCTCAGGGAGGAATTTTAAATGTTCCTTTTGTCAACCGTTTTGTTCCTACCGTTGAAGTGGATTTCCGTCTGTGGATCGAAACCGTGATTGAAGATGGAAAAGAAATTCTTCAGCTACAGTACGAACAGATTGTATTTTTTGAATTTGATTTCGGAAATGATGGTGGAACGACTAGCTGGCCTCACATCCAGGTCAATACACTTCGTAAATTAGAAGATATCCCTGAAGACCAGAGACGTGTGATAGAAGAACAGTTCTTTGACATTAAACCTGCAGCGGCGAGCGACGCTGTTGAAACAGCCAATGCGGCTTCGGGATGTCCTTATCATAAAGGATAGAATTACTCAAAAAAAGAAAACTAAGGGGCAGATTATTGCCTCTTTTTTATTTCTCCGGCGATTATAAAAAGTCTAAATATATACCTATCCAGCAGAATATTACAGATTCTCATACGTCTGATCTACTAAGAAAGACACCGCTTTTTTGATTTTCTCGCGGCCCTCCTCCGTACTGAGGTCTATCCCACAAAAAACACTGCCGTTTAAAGCAGAATACATATTCAGATAATAAAGTCCTGAAATGATAATAGCCGATATGGCACGGAAATCCTGTGTCTTTTCTCTAAAATGAGGTTCGATAATGAATTTAAAAAGGCTTTCTCCGTTTTCCTCCTGTGCATTGGTCATGTTGTTTAATGCTTTTCGGGGTTCGGATAAGCGCCAAAGCAACAATTTCTGCAGTTCCTTATTTTTAAATACATAATCATACTGTTCGAGTAACATGGCTTCTGTAAATAATCTTCCTCCGCTTTCGAAATCCGGCACCATTTTATCGGTCGTTACATTACTCCAATAATCCTGAGATCTTATGTATTCGTCAATAAGACCGTTCATTCCGCCAAAATAGGTATAAATCATTTTTTTATCTACCCCGGCTACGGTGGCTATATCATTAACCTTTAGTCCCGCGTATCCTTTCGTTTTCAGGATTTTTCCAACCGCGTCCAAAAATTTCTTTTTACTGCGTTCCTTGTTTCGGATACTGCCTGCTGCTGATTTTCTTTCCATGATTAAACATTCGATGATACAAGTTTATGAAATTTTTAATTATTTTAGACACTTGTTAGTGTCTAATTTTATATATTTGCACAAACTAAGCCATTCCATATATAAAAAACTAATAACAATTCCGATCGCACTAGTGGCGTAGGTCAGTACAAAACAGCCTTCAGGCGCAAGGAAAATAAGATCCTTACTCCTTTCATATTATCCGGGGATATAATGTTTATGGGAAGTATAAAGGTTTCTTTTAAAGATTTTATCTTTTATCCTGATTCCGAAGGTTGTCCCACTGCTGATGATTAAAACACTAGCGATCTGAATTCCAGATTTCGAACAGGATCAGTCGGTATCACTTTTACAGCATCAATCCCAGCTGCTGCAGAAATGAATCAAGCAAAACTGAATGATTCTATCGTTAAATGGTTCTCTCAGTTTAAAAATGCTTCAGCCATCACCATTGAAAGAAGCAATTGAGAAATGAGATTTTGAAACAGCGAAAATGTGGTTGTACCCGTAACATAAAGACAATTTCGAACCAATTTACTAAGGTAAAAACACGCAATGTAAGCAGTATCATTAGAACCCTAATGGTGCTGTTTTTTTTATTTCCCGGAATCCTTTTTGAAACATAATCAAATGGAGGCACGCGAAACATTTTTCTCTCTCTCAAAACGATGCCTTTATCCGGACGAATATTTACGTTAAAAATAAAGATGCTACTTTCTACTGACAACCTCTTGTCACACCTACACCCTATTTTTGTTGGATAATTTAAAATATTCAAAAATGAATTTAGTATCCATACGCATTATCACGGCCAACATCGAAAATCTTGTGAAATTTTATGAGCAAATCACTGATATCATTGCTATACAGTACACTCCGGATTTTGCCGAACTTAAAACATCAACCGCAACCCTTGCGATCGGAAGCACAAGGACACTGCAGTTTTTTGGTGGAGAAAGTGTAGCACAACCCGCTGAAAACCGTACCGCAATCATAGAATTTTTAGTGGATGATGTAGATGGGGAATTTGACCGCTTAAAAAATGTTATTTCTCCTTACATTGTACAGGAACCGACAATCATGCCGTGGGGTAACAAATCAATGCTGTTCAGGGACCCTGATGGCAATCTGGTCAATTTCTTTACCCCAGTAACAAAAGAGTCGGTGGAAAAATTTACAACGAAGCAGGACTAAAATAGTGATAGAGCAAAAATATTGTTTCAATACTAAGGCTTGGATTTTATAATCTGAGTCTTTTTTTATTAATCTATTTTTTGACTGGGTTTTGAGCCTTTGTAAAAATTTATTTTAACGTTAGAAAAATAAAGATTCTACTTCTTCAGGTATCAAGATAATTCGTTTTGATACCACATTGTAATTGCATTTTCAACAAATAAAGAGTTTAATCATCAGAATTTGTAAAATAATTTGAATTATAGTGTAAATTGGAACAGGATTGGAAAGTAATTTAAGCTTAGCTTGGATTAAAGAATCAGGAGTAAGGAACTTAAATCAGGAATTCACCTGAATAATTTCCCTCTTCCGGCTTCCCTAGGAAATAAACACCAATAAAAACAATACAATGGAAAAAAAAATAATTTCGAAAAAAAGCGGAAAAAGAAAGAGAGTCGCATTGATCGTCATTGGGACTCTGCTTGTTCTGGGGCTTATTTTCCCGTTTGCCCTGAATATGTATCTCAAAAATAAACTGCCGGCGCTGGTGAATGAAAAAACACCTTATCAAATCCGTCTTACAGATTTCAATCTTAATCTTTTTAAAGGCGATATTTCGGCGAACTCAATAAACATTACCACTAAACAGACAAAAGATCCGGCCGTCACTCAGATCAACGGAAATATTAAAAGTCTGCGTATACAGAATTTTGGGATCTGGAAGGCTCTATTCAACAAATCTTATCATATTAAAGAGCTGCAGCTGATTGATCCTGATGTAAAAGTGATACTGGGAAAATCAAAAGAAAAAAAGGATGCGCCAAAGAAAAAAATCAATTTTGGAATTGAAAATATTCTGGTGACCAACGGAAATATTTCGGTGAAGGATAATAACAAAAAAGATGTGGCTACCGGAAAAAATATCAATATTAATCTGACGGAAATCAAACTGAGCGAAAATGTATCAAAAATCCCCGTTGAATTTAAAAATTTTAAGATTGATGCTCATGACGTATTGATTACTGTAAACGATTTTTATCAGATCTACGCCACAAAAATTGATGCAAAAAATAAACAGCTTCATATTTCCGAATTTCATCTGAAACCAATTGAAAGTCCTGCACTCTACAACGCTAAAAATGTCTTTGATCTGAAAATCAATCAGCTTGCTGCGGACAATTTCACGGTGAATAAGGATTCTTTGATCATTGAAAATGCAAAATTTGTAAAACCCCAACTGACCGTTACTTCAACCAACAAAAAAGAGGTCAAAGAAAATCCTAAAGAAGTCAACCTGAAGATCGGCATCAAAAATCTTGATTTCGGGCAGGGTTCCGTTCTTATTCAGCAACGGGACAAAACAAAAGTGGCTTCTGTAGATAATTTCCACCTGAATCTGAAAGATATTGTCTTCGACAAAAAAACAGTGAAGGAGAAGATTCCTTTTGCATTTTCAACCCACAATATTGAATTTGAAAACATCTATTTCAAAACCGATCCTGTGCAGGCGGTGAACATAAAAAAAATCACATCAAATGATTCTAATATTTTCATTAATGATATAGCGTTTACTGCCCTTGGAAAAAGTGCAGAGAAAGACGTTTTCAATATTAAAACCGAGAAAGTAGAAATATTGAACAACACCTCAAAATTTGCAGGACAGCAGCTTCAGCTTCAACTGGGAAAAATTAATGTGTACCGTCCCCATGTAGAAATCATTGCCGCAACTCATAAACCGAAGGTTACTAAAAAAAGCAATACTGCCACACCGGATCTGCTGGCCAATCTGGGAGCGCTTCATATTATAGACGGCACTTTTGTTCAGAAAAAAGCCGGTCAGGATAAAATGAAGATTGATAATTTTAACGTACAGCTCAATTCAGTTACTACCAATAAGGACATCCTGAAAGAATCAATCCCATTTCATAGTAAAAGCCAACTTATTACCGCTAAAAAAATCGATGTTGATGCCGGGAAATACTATCGCCTGAAAGTTGATCAGATTAAAAATACAGGAAAACTTACCGCTCTTAGCAACTTTGCTTTCCTTCCTAAATATTCAAGAGCCCAGTTTAACCGTTTAATCGCCGTTGAAGAGGATTTGTATACGATAAAGGCAAAATCTGTGATGATCACTGATAAAAATTCAACACTCGGGTCAAAAACAAGCATAGACCTCGATCAGATTATTTTTGACGGTATCGACTGTAATATCTATCATGACCTCGCTCCACCTGATGATATCGGGATAAGATATATGTTCAGTAAAAAGCTTCGTGATGTGAAATTCCCACTTTACATCAAAAATATAGACATCAAAAACTCACACCTTACCTACGAGGAAGTGGCAGAGAAGGCGAAAATCCCGGGTAAGCTTACTTTTGCTCATTTTAACGCGAAAATCAGAGACGTAAACAGTGCAAAGATGAAAGGGAAACCGACACTGGTGAAAGTAGATTCGAATTTTGACTTTTTTGGTGACGCCCCTACAGATGTGCATTGGCAGTTTGATGTTGCCAACAAAAATGATGATTATGCCATCAACGGAACTATACAAAACCTGTCTGTGCAAAATGCCAACTTATTTGTGAGACCTTATCTTAACGTAAGCCTTGATGGCCAGATTCATTATCTGAAATTTGATTATAAAGGAAGCAGTAAGCAAATCGGGGGTAATTTTTATTTTAAATACACCAATATGGAAGTCAACTTTTTAAATAAAAATACAGGTAAAGAAAGAAAACTGCTTAGTGCTGTTGCCAATATTTTTGTTAAAAATGATTCAAAAGGTGAACCCAATCATGTGGAAGTTGATGTAAAGCGTGATCCCAATAAGAGTTTCTTTAATACACTTTGGCAGGGAATTATGGAGGGGCTGAAGAAGTATTTGATTTAGAATTCTGGTTTTGGGTTTGAGAGTCGGAGGATTGGAGAGTTTGAGGGTTTGAGGGTTTCGGAACGTCTGATGTCTAAAATCTGACGTCTTGTATCTTGGTTCTTAGCTCTTGGCTTCACAATTGACTCTCTCAAACCCACCCATTTTATTTTTTCGAAATAAAACCGATCGCTTCTTGAATGTTTTTGTCTGCCAGCAGATCATTGAAATTGTCCTGTTTTGAAACAGTGATATCAGGAACGATATGTTCATAATAATTGCCGTTTCTATCACTGTCATAGGCTACACTTAAAATCAGTATCGTATCAAAAGGTAATCTGATATCAACATTGGATGTGGTCATTCCAAAGGTGGGTTCTCCTATTAAAATGGTATTGGGTCTGCCTTTAAATGCCAATGCCGTTACTTCTCCGGAACTGGCGGTTAGTGGGCCTGTAATAACGGCTACTTTCGCTTTGTCAATCAGTTCTCCCTTCGGATTTATATAAGACGATTTTTTAGAGTTACTTACATAATTTCCTTTTTCCAGCTTTACTCTAGAATTCTGTTTTTTATTGCGGTCTACAGTACCCCAAATATCGTTATCCCCCAATAAATCATATAAAGCAAGCAACATCGCAGCAGAGTTCCCACCTGTATTAAAGCGCAGATCAAGAACCCAGCCTTCTGTTTTATTTTTGGTTTTAAAATCAGCAATCTGATCATACATCGGCTGAGCTATTTTATGGACATTTTCAGGACTGAAATCCAAGAACGTGATATTCGGCATTAAGATATATCCAATATTTCCGTTCAGAGCTTTCACTTCAAAGCCGGGCTTGGTCGCAAATTTTTCTTTCCATTGGGCACTTAAATTATCCGTTGATGCTTTTACAGTTGTTCCATAGGATTTATTTTTATAAAAAACTTTGCAGTGTGTGCCTCCTATTTTACCAAATAACACTTCTGTTTCCTTTAATGAACTTTTAAAATCACTGTACTTGGTTAAATTCTGATTCGTTTCAGTTCCTACCTTTTTCCAATCTACATCTTTCCTGAGAAGATAATCAGATTTTAGCATGATCAGGAGTTTATCATAGAACACTTTTATACTGTCCTGTGAGGTCATTATTTTTTGTGCATTCAGATGGAATGATAAACCACAAATACAAAGCAATACCAATATTTTTTTCATGTTTTAGGCTGATAGTTATTAATTTTTATAATAATCCAATATAATTAATTTAAAAATACTCTATTCAATCTATTTTACTTTTAATTGAGGAAAAAAAGCGGCTTTTCCGGCGAATCTTAATGAGTTCAACATGAACTTTCGGCTTACCTCTTCCAATTTAAGGTCCTTAATTTTAATTTTTTCACTCATGAACACAAATTATTTAAATAAAATCATCATTAATTCAGCTCGTTTCATTTTTTATGCGCAACACAGCAAGAACATCCATTTCCAGCTGATCATCAGGATATTCCAAATGCAAAATATGAATCCGGCACTGAAAAAATGATATAAGATTTCAAAAAAAATAATAATAAATCTGAATAAAATAATTTCTTTTGTGCTTTAATCTTTATTTTCCTTTGATTTATTTTAGCTTATGGGTAAATTTGTATAAAAATAAAATTCATGAACTATACACTTGAGCTCAATACACAGGAACCTGGTTCCAATATTGTATTTAACACAATCGTATTTGATCCGTTCAAGGTTAATATAATTGAAAGATATGTGGGAAAGATGAATTTCCATCCTAAATTATCTTACGTCTTATTTAAAATCAGAACTCTGGATAATGAAATCATTAAAACAAGAGAAGGTAATGGAAGGGTAAAAATTAAAGGAGATCATTTTGAAACATACCAGAGACTGGTAAGAGTCCTGAATTCCTATGATTATAAAAACAAACTGATCAACCGAAAAGAAGCCGATCAGGATTATGTTCACTTCATTCTGAGTCTGGTGCTTGCCAATTATCAGCTGAGCTAAACATTTTTATTGATCGCCTTATTGCCATCCAAAAGCCGTATTCCGGCCCATAAATTTAGGTTAATTATTCATTTCAAACAGAAACCAATATACACCTATGGATCATAAAACAGTTTTGAAAAAGGCCAATGCAGCCATCTCGGAGGGTGATCACGAAACCTTCCTTGCTTATTGTGCCGAAAATGTTAAATGGACATTTGTGGGAGACCGGGTACTTTCAGGAAAAGACGAAATACGCCGTTATATGGCGGATACCTACAAAAAACCTCCCCAATTCAATGTAGAACATATGATTGGCGAGGGTAATTATGTAACGGCAGTAGGGACCATTAGCCTGATGAATGAAGACGGGCAATGGATCGACTATGACTACTGTGACATCTGGAGATTTGAAAACGGTCTAATGGCTGAACTGAAAGCTTTTGTCATAGAAAAAAAGTAATCCATGAATGAAATAAGACTGAAATCATTTTATTGTCTAAATCATTCAATGTATTTTATTTTTTACTGAAAGCAATCGCATCCACTTCAATCATCATATGATCCAGTGCCAATTTAGGAACCGGAATCAGAGTACTTGCCGGGAACGTATGTTTTCCCCATGTTTTATGCATTTCTTCCGTCCATATTTTAAGTTTTTCCTGATCATGATCAACAATGAGTATCGTGATTTTAAGAACATCCTTCACTCCTAATCCATATTCTGCAAGCACAGTCTGCAGATTCTTCAGAGAATACCTCACCTGAGTTCTAAAATCTTCGGATAGACTATGTTTCAAATCTTCTCCGCCGCTTTGCCCGGATATAAATACATATTGGCCTTCCCCATCATGGGTGATCGCATGAGAAAAAGCAAACGGAGTGGGATCAAAAAGAGTTTTGGGGTTTTTGTTAATGACAGATGGTGTGCTGATTTTATTGTGATCTTTACTCTGTGAAAAGGCAAGACATCCTATGCAGAAAGCAGACAGGGTAAATAATATACGCTTCATGATATTTTTTGTATTGAATTAATAAAGCAAATGTAGATTTCAACCTCTTTAAAACATTCAACATATGTTGACATTTTTACTTTTTATTGACATTACATTTGTTGAATTTTTAAACGCTGAATACAGAAATGGAAATGAAGGCCGGCAGATCTTGATGATGAAAATAAAAAACCTCCAAATCAATTTGAAGGTTTCATTCTTTTAGTGGAAATTAATGGATCTGCCAAAACTGATTCCCCACATTATTTATCCCATATTCTATAAAATATTCAGGAGAACATAAACCGTTAGATAACAGTTCCTCCTTTTTCCTGAAAATCTTTCTTAACGCGTGCATATCTTTCTAAATCTATCGGTCTGGAAGCGTTTTCTATAATACTTGACTTAAAGCCTAAATCCAAGGCATCATGGGCTGTATAATACACACAATAATCGGCGGCTACTCCGCAAACGGCCACCTCGGTAACGCCCCGTCCTTTAAGATAGTCGGCCATACCTGTAGATTTTTTTCTGCCATTATCAAAAAAGCCACTGTAGCTGTCAATTTCTTTATCCATTCCTTTTCTAAAAATAGCCTCAACAGCATCTGTTAAAAGCTCCGGAACCAGCTCTGCTCCTTTTGTTCCCTGGATGCAGTGCTCCGGCCACAATACCTGGTTCAGTCCGTTTAATGATATTTCTTCAAACGGTTCCTTCCCCGGATGAGACGTAACGAAACTTTTGTGACCTCTGGGGTGCCAATCCTGTGTGGCTACCACTAAATCATATTTTGACTGTAAGTCGTTGATTATTTGTACAATTTCATCACCCTGGTTAACGGCTAAAGCGCCTCCCGGCAAAAAATCATACTGTACATCGATAATAATTAAAGCGTTCATAATAAAGGTTATATGTTATTAGTTTATTTAGTGTGCGCGTTAAAATATCACACATTAGTGATACGTATTCCAAAAAATAAGACAGTTCACGCCCAGATCCGAAAAGAAATAACAAATCTTGAACCCGGCGGCCTGCCAGGAACAAATTTAATTATTATTTCCATATATGGTGATTTTTTTTAATGACAAATTGAAAATACATTATCAATGTATTGAACTGTATTTAAAATGGTTTATAATTTCATCATTTTAATCAAAAAAAAAGACCGCACCACTAGAAATCTAATGGTGCGGTATAGTATTAAGGGTATGGTCTTTTAGCCTTTCGCTTTTTCATCAGTGAAAAACTGGAAACCTTCTTTTTTCTCAATAAGTTGTAATGGGTATACTTTTGGATTGTACTCCCCATTTAATACTTCATTCAAAGCATGCTTTTTCGACTCGCCGAATGCAATAACCAGTATATTTTCAGCTTTATTAATCAATGGTGCTGTCAGTGTGATTCTGAACATTTCCTGAGGCTTCAGATAATAAGCGGACACCCACTTTTCCTGTTCATCCAAAACAGCCTCACCCGGAAACAGAGAAGCCGTATGACCATCATCTCCCATTCCTAAAAGGATAAAATCGAAAACTCCTTCATCCCCAAGAACATTTTTAATCTGTTCTTCATACTTTGCAGCATAATCTTCAGGAAGTATTCCGTCTTCATACATTGAGAAAATCTGGTCTTTATTAACTGGGACTTTATTCAGAAGTGTCTCGAAAGTCATTCTTGCATTGCTTTTATCATCATCCAAAGGAACCCATCGTTCATCCACCCAGAAAAAGTAGAGTTTGTTCCACTCAATTTTACCGGCATATTCCTCAGTCGCCAGCAAATTAAAAATGGCTTTAGGAGAGGAACCTCCACTTAATGCCACTACAAAACGGTCCTTTTTCTGAATCGATTGATTGGAAAGATCCACAAAGGTATCCGCTGCTTTTTTATATAATTTATCCAGATCGTCAAATATTGTGATATTCATTTTTTGTCTTATTTAAATTTATATTTTACACCCAGTTGTGCCCCTGTCTTTCCACCAGTGCAATACTCTCTTTCGGCCCCCAGCTACCTGCTTCATAGTTGGGAAAAGATGCATCTTTATTATCTCCCCAGGCCTCCTGTATGGTTTTGACAACATCCCAGGCTTCTTCTACCTGATCGGAACGCATAAATAAGGTAAGGTCTCCTATAAGCGCGTCCAGCAATAATGTTTCGTAAGCTTCAGGCGTATCTTCCTGGCAGGCAAAATTGTCAAAAATCATTTCAACAGGCTTTAAAACCAATGAAAGTCCCGGTTTTTTAGCCATAAACTGCAGGCGGATATCCATCAAAGGCTGAATATTGATAATCAACCTGTTGGCCGATAAATGTTGTGAACTTTCAGAAAATGTGGAATGCGGAAGCGGTTTAAACTGAATCGTTATATAAGAATGCTTCTCTTTCATTTTTTTCCCTGTACGAACGTAGAAAGGAACATCCTGCCATCTTTCATTATCCAGATAGAATTTTACAGCTGCGAAAGTCTCCGTATTGGAATCTCTGGCAATACCATCTTCCTGACGGTAGCCTTTAGCCTCCACTCCATTGACAGTTCCTTTTCCGTACTGTCCTCTTACGGCATAATGATCAACCTGATCAGCAGAAATTCTGCGAATCGACTTCAGCACATCCACTTTACGGTCTCTGATCTCACCGGATTCCAGTGAAGCCGGTGGTTCCATCGCAACCATACACAGGATCTGCAACAAGTGATTCTGAATCATATCCTTAAGCGCTCCGGTCTGCTCATAGAAAGCACCTCTTGTTTCAACGCCTACCTCTTCGGCAACCGTAATTTGCACTGATTCTATATGTTTACAATCCCATAACGGCTCGAAAATGGAATTTCCAAATCTGAACGCCAATATATTCTGCACGGTTTCTTTCCCCAGATAATGATCGATACGGTAGATTTGCTCTTCTTCAAAAGTCTCGGCCAGCAAACTGTTCAGCTCGATTGCGGACTGTTTATCATGACCGAATGGCTTCTCGATAATAATGCGGTCTTTTTTAGCATCAGAAGCCAATGATGAATTTTTGATATGATTGGAAATGGTGGAAACAAAATCAGGCCCGATTGATAAATAAAACAACCGGTTTCCTCTTGTTCCGTAAACTTTGTCAAAATCCTCCAGTTTCTCTCGTAGATTTTTGTAAGAACTTTCCTCATCAAGCTGATGCTGAAAGTAAGTAATGTGGGCCTGAAAACCTGCCCAATCTTCTGTAGTTATCTTTTTCCTTGAGAAATTTTCAAGATTTTCCCTGATGTAATTTTTAAAATATTCGTTGGTATTATCTGCTCTTCCCAATGCCAGGATATTAAAACCTTTAGGCATCCTGCCATCGATGTACAGATTATAAAAAGCCGGAAAAAGTTTTCTCTTCGCCAGATCTCCTGTAGCACCAAAAATAATGATCGTAGTTGGTTTCAGGACTTTATTTTCATTCATTTTTCCCAATTTTAATCGTTTGCAGTTTGCCATGACGTGTGAAAAACACCTTCCCTGTCCGTACGTTGATACGTGTGTGCTCCGAAATAATCACGCTGAGCCTGAATCAGGTTAACCGGCAGAGATTCGGTAGTATACGCATCAAAATACCCCAGGGCAGTCTGAATTCCTAAACTTGAAATTCCGTTTGAAGCGGCAAAAGCAGCCGTTTTTCGTAATGATTTTATTTTTTCTTTAACGATCAAGGAAATATCCTGATCCAGTAAAATATTGGACAAAAGAGGATCTTTGGTATATGCGGAATAAAATTTCTCCAACAGAACCGAACGGATGATACATCCTCCCCTCCAGATTTTCACCACATCTTTTAACGGAATCTGAAAACTATATTCTTCGGAAGCTTTTACCAGTAATGCCAAACCTTGTGCATAGCTGATCAACGTCGCCAGATATAAAGCATCACCCACTTCTTTAATGAATAATTCTGTATTTTCCGGGCTTGCAATTTCTTTTTCTGCATACAGCTGAGAAGCCTGAACTCTCTCTTCTTTATAGGCTGATAAAATTCTTGAAGTTACAGCAATATCAATAGTCGGGATAGAAACTCCAATTTCCATGGCCTGCTCAGAGGTCCATTTTCCGGTTCCTTTGGCTCCTGCTTTATCTAAGATCTGATCTACAAGATAACCGTCTGTCAACGAATCTTTCTGCTGAAAAATATCTCTTGTGATCTCGATCAGGAATGAATTCATTTCACCATTATTCCATTCTTTGAAAACCTGATATAATTGGTCGTTATTTAAATTGGCTCCTCTTTTCAACAAATCATATGCTTCGCTGATGAGCTGCATAATCGCATATTCAATTCCGTTGTGAACCATTTTCACATAGTTCCCGGCGGAGTCTTTTCCCATATAAGCTGTACACGCTTCATCGCCTACTTTGGCTGAAATGGCTTCCAGCATAGGCTGAATAAGATGGAAAGCTTCCAGATCTCCACCCGGCATGATGCTTGGTCCTGTCCTGGCTCCTTTTTCACCTCCGGAAACTCCCATTCCCATAAAATGAAGATTTTTTGCAGCCAAATCCGCGACACGTCTGTTGGTATCTTTGAAATAAGAATTACCTGCATCAATAACGATATCTCCCTTGCTTAAAAGCGGCGTAATACTTTCCAGTACCGCATCAACGGGTTTTCCTGCAGGAACCATAAGAATGATTTTCCTGGGCGTTTCCAAAGCAGATACAAAATCTTCCATGGTACCCGTTCCTTTTACTTTCATCTCTGAAGTGGCGCCGTCCTGTAGTTCTTTTACTTTCTCTCCATCAAGATCAAATCCGGCGATAGAAAAGCCGTTATCGGCAATATTATAAAGAAGATTGCGCCCCATTACTCCAAGGCCAATCATTCCGTAATCGTATCTTTCCATTTACTTTTTAATATGAATTCTGTTATACAGAGAATAAAATTACGTAAATGCCTATCAGGAAAAAAATAAATGGATAGAAAAAAATTCGTTAAAAAAAGAAGGCACAAACTCCTGAATTAAAATCAACCGTCTTAAACCTCATAAACAGCACAATATCAACAATATAAAAACAAGCTATTTTAGAAAATTCACTAAATAAGGATTTTTATAATTAATTTCATTGAAATGATCAAAAGTGACTATTCATTCAATTCAAAAAACAATAATGAAAGCGTCTTCATCAAAAGCATAACAAAAACAAAAGCCAAACAATGTGTTGTTTGGCTTTTATTTTTATTAGTTGTTATTTATGATGATCGGGAAATACATACCGGTACATCGGTAATCATTTTCTCATTTGCGTTCAGATTAAATACAACTTCAAAGAATTCATGATCAGTTTCCAAAATTGACGAAGTGAGGAATATCTGTTGTAAAACCGTTCATCGGCAGAATATTATTACGGTTGCTGTTAAAATCAAAAACCGAATTATTATCGAAAGGAACACGTGGATAATAGGTGAAAGAAATTTGAATCCTGTTGAAAACCAAGAACGGGTTATTGATTAAAACACCCACGCCTATTTTGGTGTTGGCAGTGGTTTTAAGCAGCTTATCATCAGGCATTCCCAACCAGCCTACAGCGGCAGTTAAGTATGGACTGAAATGAAAGTTCTTCCATGTTTTATTGACAAAGAGCTGAAGCTGGTATCTTAAAACCAATTTTTTAGTTCCTATAAAATCTGAATTGTAAACAGGGAATTCGTCAGCAGCAGAAAGATTGATCCTGTCTTTATAAGAATAATTATGCTGTGGATTTCCCAATGCTAAAGTCGGGGAAAAGAAATGTCTTGCTTTGGCAAATTTCCAGTCCATAAGATTGGTAAAATACGTTCCATCCAAACGGAAAGATTCGCGATTTTGGCTGTTTTCATTAAAAAATCTTCCAAACTCAGCTTTCACATTGAAATAACCGATCTTTATAAAATTACCATACGACGCTGAAACGCCCACATAAGGCATCACGTCTTTACTTCTTGATAAAGCTCCGGCAGTCAGATTAACGGTATTTCCGTACGCTACATCCTCCGGCAAATCATATTGAAAAATATTCTTCTGAACTGAGAAATTTCTGCGAATGAATCCTACAGACATCAGAAAACTGCTATAAGAGCTAAAATACTGATACTGGTCGATTCCGGGGCTGTCTTTGTATTGATAATTCTGGAATCTTCCTATTAAGGCAATATTACTGTTGACCCTTTCTTTAGAATCAGAAGAAACGGGAATCTGATAACCGCCCCATAAATCCTGGCTGTACACCTTGATTTGTACTTCCGGAAATTTAGTATCCTGAGCGGTCGGGAGTGCCACATTCCGCATGAAATATTCGAATGTAAATCCACCGGCCCATTTCGTCAGGGGTGAGAAAAAATCTCTTCTGACATTCAAATTGATTCTTTCATTTCTCAAAAAATCTCTTTCTCCCAGAATCTGAGCGTTGATATAAGAACCCCAGAGGTTATATGCAGTGTAACTTCCTAACAGATAATCCTGTTTTTCTTTGGAATCGTTTCTATACAGCAAATTCAATTCGTGGCCTAATCCCAACATATTTTCTTCGGTAACGCCCAAGCCTATTTTACTTCCTGAATAACTGACTCTGGGTTTTAAACTCCATGAATCCAGGACTTTTACCACCACATCAATAGAATCCTTGCTGGATGTACTGTCGGAAACGCTGATATTAACCCTGTTAATAAAAGGCATGGTTCTCAGCAAACGCTCAGATTCGTAGAGTTTCTGGGCATTGTACTCCTCGCCTTCCTTAAAAAGCAAATAATTATTAACGGTTGTATCTCTTGTATTGGCATGAAGGTGATTGGTGAACCAGTCATACCATTTGGTTTTTTCTTTTTTCTCTTTCGAACCGTATCCAAAGGGGTCAATGGTTTCTATCCTAATATTTCTGATGTGTTTTCCGTTATGAGTTTCCTGCAATAATTTCTCCGTGGTTGTCCTAACCGATGCGGAATCTGCTTGTCTTCGAAATATAAAACGGTGGATGAATTTGGTCACTTTCGTTTTATCTGAAAAGTTCTCTATTTTGTAATAAAGCGAATCCTTTTTCTCCTGCGCATTCAGAAGAGAAAAGCCACATAAAAGGAAAATTGAAACTGCAAGTAGTTTATTCGTCATAATTAAAGAATTCGATAAAGCTTTTGATATCAATTTGCAAGCCAATAGAAGCAAAAAATGAGGTTTTAACGTAAAAAATAAACTAGGTACCACAAAGCAGATTATATTTTACAGGCCTGACTTGTGATTAAGCTGCTGAATATGAAATTATTTTAGATTGAAACCTAAATATTTTTGCGCTAATTACCATTATGACACAGTTAAAACAGGATTAATCAAATCATTTATTAGAGGTAAGCTTCTTTTTTTTGGTCTTATTATTGAATAAGTTTTTAGTATCAATTCTCTTATTTGAGTGTATAAGCAAAATTCGGCAGACCTTAGATTGGTTCACCTCTATTTATCAGCATTATTCATTTATAAGACGTATCCTTCACCTCAATCTTAATACCAGTAAACAGCAATAAAGTTTAATCATTAAATATCACTATTATGGAAACTAAAGAAATTTCAAGAATTGCTCTTGGTGCATTTTTGATCACTGCAGGTATAGGTCATCTTACCTTTGCAAGAAGACAATTTCAGGCTCAGGTACCGGATTGGGTTCCTTTAAAGAAAGATGACACCGTTGTTTATTCGGGAATAGCTGAAATTCTTCTGGGTACGGCCATTATTGCAACTCCTAAAAAACACCGAAAAACTGTAGGTCAGGTTGTAGCAACATTTTTTGCTGCGGTTCTTCCCGGAAATATTGCTCAGTACAAAAACAGGAAAGATTCTTTCGGACTTAATACGGATAATCAAAGATTGGCCAGGCTTTTCATGCAGGCTCCCCTAATTGCCTGGGCTTTGAAATCTACGGATGAGTAAAAGCCAGTAAATATGACGATTTAAACGGGTAAATATAGCTGAAGACAGCATTTTTCAACACTGATTAAGATAACCAATTTTTAGTCAGTATCCTTACTGGTAATTATATTATCGTATCCACTTCTTTAATACATTTTTTCCTTTTACATATCCTTTTCCACCTTCCTTTAAATTCTTTAAAAAAAAGAACAAAAATTCATTTATGATTATTTAATTTTTATTTTTTCATCTATATCTTTGTCTCACCTTTAAATGATAAGATTTGCGTAAAAATAATCTCTTAATCTTGATTTTTATTTTTTTTAAAGTTTATAGTCAGAGATATAATATTCAATTATATAACACAGACAACGGACTTCCACAAAACAGTGTAAAAGATATCATAAAAGATAAATACGGATTTATCTGGCTGACCACCGAAAATGGAATTGTAAGATATGATGGCATAAATTTTCTGGTTTATAAGAATTTTCCTTTAAACAGTCAGCGCTTCACTTATTTCTATGGTTCTTCTGAAAAGGACAGTATTTTCACTAATGGTGACTATGGCAATACCATCCTTCTGCATGAAAAAAAAACGGCAATCTTTAAAAATAACCAAAGCAATCAAAATTTTATTTCTTACAATCATAATGATTATCTCCTGTATGGTTCCAATTACAACTATGGTGCTTCTCCGGATATCAACTATTATATGAAGCTAAAAAAAGGGATGTATTATATAAAAGAAAATTCCTTACTCTACAGACCCTACCTGGCCAAAAAAAAGGAAAACCTTGCCATAAAAGCATTCTACAAGAATATTATCAGAATTTTCGCAATTGATGAGTCGATATTTTATTTGGATTTTAAAAATCATCAGGTAAATCAGATAGAAAAAGGAAAAATGGTCAATAACCAAAATATTCCGCTACTTACCGATATCAAAAGTAAAATTTTTTGGAGCCAAATCAATAATCAGGTTTTTATTCTCAATGAAAACACCCTTTACACCTGTCATAACAAAAATGGGCAGCTGAAAATAGGTAAGCTCATTGAGATGAATAATGATATCAATAAAGATAATCTGTGCAGTATTTATTATGATGAATTTTACAAAAAACTTTATCTGGGAAGCAGTACGGAGGGGCTACAAATTATAAGTTTTTCAGAATTTATGACCTCCAAAAATTACGAATCAAAATCTCCTTCCGTATTTTATTCCACATTACCCTACGATAACTCTTCCGTAATCACGCCGGTTGGGGAGATTTACAACAGAAACGGACTGGTAAAAAAACTTCATTTTAAAGATGTCATTTCATTTTTTATGGGTTATGACGAAAACGCCAACATTATCCTCAGAAAAGAAGGAGATGCCATCATGTATCAAAAAGAAAATTTTTACACCCGCTCTACTTCTATCCCGATAAAGGATTTTTTTTTGGCTGATTTTTTCTTCGACGAAACCAGATATTATGCACTTATTGTAAAACCTAAAAAAAAAGGTACAAAAGGCTATTACGGAATGCTTGCAGTGTATAAAGGGAAATCCTTTTCTTCAATAGATAAAAAAATCATCTTTAGTGATGAGCCAACGAAATTTATCCGTCTTGACCAGAATAACATCCTGGTTGGTACCATAAAAGGTTTGTACAAAGTATCACTGAAAACAAATAAAGTATACAATTTAACCCTCAAAAAAGATATATCCGTCCGTAGTATCATACAATCCAGAAATGGGAACTTCTGGATAACAACGATAGGAAAAGGATTTTATCTGCTCAAAGGAAACCGACTGATTAAAATGCCTTATGATACTAATGGTAACATTTCATCATCACACACTATACTGGAAGACAGGAATGGTTTTTTTTGGATCCCTACCAATAACGGACTCTATAAAACATCAGAAACCCAACTTTTAAAATATGCTGATGATCATAAAAGCAAAGTAAATTATTATCGATATTCAAAAGATTCGGGTTTTAATACGAATGAATTTAATGGAGGAGGTAATACATCCGGTAATCAATTAAAAAATGGCGAGTTCGTTCTTCCTTCATTAAATGGTCTGGTTTTTTTTGATCCTCTTAAAGTTAAAAATTATTACCCCCAAAATATATACATCGAAAGAGCTCTTATTGATAATCGGGAACTTTATTTTAAAAATACTTTATATATCAATCAGGAAGCTGACCGCACCGAAGTATTAATTGATGTCCCCTATTACGCAAACCCTGACAATGTGATCATAGAGGCAAAACTGAACGACACCCCTCAAAAAAAATGGCAGCTTATAGGTAAAGACAGGAAATTCTATATTTCTAATCTGGGACATGGAAATTATACATTCATGGTAAGAATGCTTGTGAATGATCGTGGGAAATATGTCTATAAAAAAATAAATATTATTATTCCGCCTTATTTTTATCAGACTCTTTGGTTTAAAGTAATAGCTGTTTCAACCCTTTTACTGATATTAAATTTTCTGATCAGATGGCGAATCAGCTTTCTTAAAAAGAAAAATTATGAGCTGGAGGGAATAGTCAACCTTCGAACAAAAAACCTTTCTGACACGGTAGAAAAATTAGAAGAGACCAAAATACAGCTCCATAATGAGATTGAACAACAGAAAAAGCTCATTGGTACCATTACCCACGATATTACTACTCCGATAAAATTCATTGCTCTTACCGCAAAAGAAGTGCTGGAAAATAAAGATTTTGATCAACACCGGGCAGAAAAGATACTTACTTCCATCTATAAGTCATCGGATCAGCTGTATAATTTTACAATGACATTAAAAGAATATGCGGACATCTACAGTCATAGGTCTGATACAATAGAATCTTATTCTCTTTATCATCTTATTGAAGAAAAAATAATCCTTTTTAATCCTATTGCAGACAACCATAATACAGCAATTATAAATAATACAGATCCCTATTTATCTACAAATATCAGTAAAAATATCCTGGCCGTTATTCTCCATAACCTGCTGGATAATTCTGTAAAATACACGAAAAGCGGCACCATTACCATACATAATACCACTGAAAATGAAAATACTATTTTATGGATTACAGATACGGGTATTGGGATGGATGAACAAAAAATAGAATACTATACCAGACTTCAGGACAATATTGAAAATGAAAAATTATTACTCCAGAAATATGGTATGGGGCTACATCTCGTATTGCAGTTGCTACAAATGATTGAAAGTAAAATTGTCTTTAAAAAAAGTGCAGTTCAGGGCACTTCTTTCAAACTAATTCTAAAAAATAAAAAAAATGAATAGATCTATTCTTATAGCTGATGATCATGACATTGTACTGGCAGGAACAAGCTTAATTTTAGAATCCAGAATACAAAATGTAATTATTCATCAAGCCGAAGATTATCCGGAAGCGATCCTTAAAATTTCCAGACAAAAGTACGACCTCGTTATTTTAGATATCAATATGCCTGAGAGCAAAAATAAAAAAATGATCTCCGAAATTAAAGAGCTGGACCCCGATATAAAAATACTGATCTTTTCTGCTTATGAAGAAGAAATAGCCGTTCAGTACATAAAGGAAGGAGCCAATGGATACCTCAGTAAACTCAGTAAGGTTGATGAAATCTCAGAGGCCGTAAAAAAAATATTCTCCGAGGGTTTTTATTATCCATCAAGTATCGTCAACCAACTTTTACAAACCTCTCCGCTGGATTCCATCAAAAATCTCTCAGAAAGAGAATATGAAATTTTCATTTTAATGGTAAAAGGATATGGCAATTTAGAAATTTCAAATACGATGAACATCCAAATGACAACGATTAGCACTTATAAAAAAAGAATCCATACTAAATTAAAAACCAATAACCTCGCCACTCTCATTAAACTTTACGAGACCTATATATCCTAATATGAAAAACTAGTTGGTCAGACACTTTTTTATTGAATTATTAATAACAAAACCCTTTAAAAATGTAATAAAATAAGCTATTATTTGGATCAATTTGCAAAGCGCCATGTAGAAAATTTTCTACATGGCGCTTTCTTTTATTCTACGTGCTGTTAATTTTCCCGTAGAAGTATTTCTATAATTTTACACCATTATAAAGTGTTACACTTATATGCTCTATAGACCATAAACAAAGGATTAATAGATTATCAAACAACTAAAAACTAATAAATGCACAAAAATTTTACAACATTATTAAAAGTAGTAGGATTGCTAACTGCTTCTATTGCTTTTGCACAGTCAGGAAATATAGGCGTAAATACTCTAAATCCGGGATCTACAATGGATATTAACGGATCTCTGGCAGCCAATTACACTGCAGTAAATACAACACCTTATACTTTAACTGCAACGGATTTTCATGTGTCGTATAATGGTAGCTCAAACGCTGTCTTTACTCTTCCATCTGCTATCAATGGCATTGGAAATTTCAAAGGGCGTATATACACCATCAAAAACAATACAAATTTTACACTTACAGTAAATCCAGCAGGTTCTGAAACGATCAATGGAAATGCCGGTGTTTCGGTATCACAAAATCAAAGTGTACAATTGATCAGTACCGGCCTTACCGGAGCTGGTTCTACGTGGGAAATTGTCTCAGCGGGTACTTCTTTAACCGCCAACAATGGTCTTAATGTTTTGGGCAATGAAATGAAGCTTGGGGGTACACTGTCTCAGGTTACAGATATTGCAACAGCAGGAAATAACCTCAGTATAAACGGAACTGGTAAAGTTTTAATAGGGACAAATAATGTTCCGGCGGGTGCTGGAGATGCTAAATTCATTATCGATAACGGTACAACGAATGGTGCTTTGCAAATTAAAGACGGATCACAGCAATTAGGATATGTACTGACCAGTGATGCTAATGGTTTGGCAACTTGGTCATCTACCGTTACTACTGCATTTGCTAATAATTGGACCGCCTATTCAGGAACGCTTGTCAATCCTTTTACCGGACTAACAGGTGGTGGTGGTTTGGTTACAGGAATATCAGTAACCATCCCGGCAAAGGGTTGGTATTTTTTCCGAAGCGGCATTGCTATCAATTCCGACTGTAATGACTATTTCTTTTACATTAATGGTGTTGGAGATGTGTGGAGAAGCTATTGTGGATCCAATACGGCAGCTTTTATGTTTCCAAGAGATCAAAACCGGGTACTATACTTTGCAGCCCCAGGAAACTATACGATCCTGGCTGGCAAAACTAATGGTGTAGTTCCCGTTAGTTTCAATGGAGGTAACCCTGTTTTCTATCTGGATTTTGTAAAGTTTCAGAATTAATATTCAGATCAGTTTCAAAATAAAATACAATCATTATATCATTCAATTTGAACATTTTGATAAAAACAATTTTATATGACTAAACATTCAATTTTTCTATTCTTATTGACAGTAATGGGTGGTGTTTTGGTATACTCTCAGGCTGGAAATGTAGGAATCAATACACCTTCTCCCGGCAGCAGGCTTACGGTGAACGGTTCATTTGCGGCAAGCTATAGATCGATTACCACGAGTGGGGCTGTAGATGCTCATGATTATTACTTAGCTTATAATGGCAATAGCAATGGAACATTGACTCTACCTACAGCCATAAACGGGACCGGTAACTTTATCGGAAGAACATACCATTTCAAAAACACAGGAACAGCAATACTTTCTGTTGCAGCCGGCGGATCTGAATTAATTGATAACCATACGGGAGTCGGTATAACATCCGTTAATGTTCCCCCAGGATACTATGCCTTTTTCATCAGCAAAGGAACAATTACAGGAACAACATGGGAGCTTATTTTACTTTCAAGCTCAGACAGTTTACCTGTGGCCGCATCCACATATCCTTTTTCCACAGTAAGTACCTCGACCAGACAGACTCTTCCGGCCTCTACCGGTCCCTATATTGTCTCTGAGATCAATTACCCTGATGGAACAGTCGTAAATACCGGTAATGTATTAAATACTTCGAATGGAAAATTTACTGCACCCACGAGCGGATACTATATGTTCTATGGATCAACACAGTTTGATAATGGGGCCGTTTCAGGGGCACCTGGCTTTGCCTGGGCCATCTTATATCTTATAAAGAATTACAGTACCACACCCAATAATATATTGGTTCAGTCTTATCAGTCTAATCCCGGAATGTTAGTTGGTACCAATGTCTCATGCATCACCTATTTAAATGCCGGAGAAACCGTTAGTATGGCTTCTGCAGCAGCAGTTACCGGAGGTAATATCTACCAGATAGTCGTTAGCTCTCTTTATGGTTACAAAATCGCTAATTAAATTTTAAACATCAATAGTTTATAGGGGTAATATTGATATCCCAAGATTCTAATAACACAATGAAAACCCAAAATATATAAACCCTCATTTTATGTATTTTAAACGAAAAAAGTAATCATCAGAAAATTTGACGGTTACTTTTTTGTTACGAAAAACTCTCTTTATTCATCCGTATTTTACCAGTCGTTACTGCCTTCGTATTTTTTATTCATTGCTACCTTTAACTCTGAAACAAAAGTCTCCACTTTTAATCTGGTTTTATATTTTACATCTTCCCAACATTGTAAATCAAGGTTACAATACTACCAGCCATTAGTCTTTGATAATATCCTCCATTGTTTGTCTTTTCAATCTCCTTTTCATTGAATAGTGAAAAAAATTCAAAACAATCGACTTTGGCACGGCATTAATTTTACAAAATATTAAAAATAAAGTTAATATACAATGTTTATATTTTAATAATATGAATTATCTTCACATTATCAATACCAAATTATATATTTTTATGAAAAAATTAATTTTTACGTTAATTTGTGCAACTTCGTTAGTTTTTACCAGTTGTTCAGACGATTCTCAGCAAGAAAAAGAGGTTCAAGGCCAGAAGCAGGCAGTAACAGCCAACAAGTCTGTAAGCAAAACTCAGCAAGAAATCGACAATCTGCTCAAACATTTTACAACACAGGATTATCATTCCTCTGTTTCGGGCTTAACCAAGGAGGAAGTGCAAAAGGATATGGCCATGAAATTACTGCCAAAATGCAAACAACTTCTTATGGAAAATGGATATACGGAAGATGCCATTAATAAATTGGGCGACGATTACAAAACTATTATACTTACAGCATTTAACTTAAAAAAATAATTATGAAAAAGATTCTTTTATCACTTACGCTTGTATTTGGCGCAGTAAATTTTGCAACGGCAGTCCCAACCTTTTATTATAATTTTGGAAGTTACAACGTAGAAGGTTTATTTGTTTATTACTCAAGTCCAGCTAATGGAATGGGTTGTTACGATGGAGACATACTTCCGTTGAAACTATCAAGTTCAAATGTTCTTACAAATATGAATACTGGTGTTGTAGTTCCAGCTAACCAACTTACACATGCCTATGTATGTGGTACATCTCCAACTCCGGTATGCAGTACTACACCGGATGTAGTATTTAGAGGCATGAGATTTTATACCACAGTAAGTAATTTTGCTGGAATGGCAGGAACAAGTTGTTCGTATTTCACACAGGTTCCAACACCTAACGGATGGAAAATAACAATGCCAGGTTTACAAAGTCTAACATTTGTAGACATGGGGTTCATGACACAATATATTTACCAATAGGAAAAATAGAGATCATACGCTCTTTTTTCTCTATTTATTCTGAAAAAAAACAAATCCCCGAATAATATCGGGGATTTTTCCTGTACGTACTTTTTATTTTCCTCTAAAAAATAAGACTTACTTTTTCCCTTCTCAAACTCTAATGATTTTCCGGGAACCATGAGTGGAAATTATCCTGCAGTTGTCCGACAAAGTTATGTGATCTGTTCAGTGGATGCTTTTAGGATCATTGTTCTGAAGCATTTACACGGTGAACATGCCACGAAGACCAGTTGAAGTCCTTTGGATAACTGCTGTAAAGACAATAAGTGTAACCAGTAAAAACAAAACAATTATCACAATCCACAACAAATAGCTACCCGGACAAGAGAAGAAATGTTTAATATTTGTTTTTGTCAATTATTTTCACTATATTGATATATGAAAAAAAGTGAAAATCAGGGCAGTATAACACATGCCGGTAAAATGAACGAACGAACAAGAGCTATGGAAGTTCTTGAAAAAGCTAAGCAAACACAAGGAAAAATCACATTCCTAAGGCAAGGTGCCGGAAGAAACTTTAAGCCAAAAAATGAGGAGTCCTAAGTTGAAATTGATTTAATTTACATATTCAACGAGTAGTATCTTTACACCATTGGCCGAGAAGAACTGGAAAACCAGCTATCATTTGCATTGAAAAACTTACAGCTCAATAGGTCAAACATTAATCCCTGAGCTGTAATATTATATTCAAGCTGTGTGCTATTTACCTCTGTGGTCCCTGCAACAGCACGAATCCTTTCGTGTGGTTTAATATTGTAAGTCAAATATTCCAAAAGAATTTATTTGTTTCCACTCCTACTAAGACAGCCAGCCTCTAACAGCAAAACTTATGAAATATAATTCTTCAGGATTATGGAATTTATAATTTACGATTCTTCAATTATTCTTTGGGAAAGATAACCCTTTGATATAATTGTGCAGTAGCGAGGAGCATAGCTTTATAGAAGAGAAGGCAAAAAAAACAAAATAACCTGCTGTTTTACAGCAGGTTATTTTGTTTAAAACTGTGACCGCGAAGGGATTCGAACCCCCAACCCTCAGAGCCGAAATCTGATATTCTATCCAGTTGAACTACGCAGCCTGTTTCATAAGCAGTGAATAAGAAGCTAGGAATACTTCCAATTCATATGTTACTATGATTTAAGACTGCGAAAATACTCTTTTTTTTACAATTTATAAAGCCTGCAAAAGTTTAATTCTAAAAATTATTTCAGGATTGCAGAATGATCCGTTGAAAGTAATATCCAACAAAAGAAACTGGCTCGGGGCAAACATTTAAAGGTCAGATCTTTAAAAACAAAATATGTAACATTCAAAAAAAACTTCAGACCTATACAGGAAACATTTGATACTTTTCACAGATTAAAAATTATGAGAAATAAAATATTGTCAGCGGTTCTATTGCTCTGGACAATCACATTTTTCGCGCAGAATAAGGTGGTTAATGATGAGTATGCTAAAGCAAAAGAAATCGTTAGAGATCTCGATTCTATTGTTTCACCCAATGGAATTCAGGAAAGCTATCCTGTCACTATAGGAAATATAAAGCAACAGGTGTACATAAGAGGCCAGAATAGAGAAAATCCGATTATTCTGTTCGTACATGGTGGTCCCGCATCGCCTATGAGCCCGGCTATGTGGATGTTTCAGAGGCCCATTGAAGAATATTTCACGGTGGTCAACTATGATCAGAGAGCGGCGGGAAAGACCTACTCGATCAATGATACCGTTAATTTAGGGAAAACCATACACATCGATCAGTATGTAAAAGACGTCATTGAGGTGGCGGAGTATATTGAGAAAAAATATAAGAAGAAAAAAGTCATACTGATGGGGCACAGCTGGGGAACTGTCGTTTCTATGAATGCAGCCCTGAAAACGCCAGATCTGTTCTACTCCTATGTCGGCATCGGGCAGATCATCAATACAAAAGATAATGAACGGCTAAGCGTGGAGTACGCCATGAAAGAAGCCATCCGCTCAAAAAATGATACAGCGATCAAAGAGCTGAAATCCATTGCTCCATATCCCGGAAATCAGCCGGTAACAAGAGAAAGAATTATCATCGCAAGAAAATGGCCGCAATATTATGGCGGACTTACCGCATTCAGGAATGATTCAAGGTATTATTTCCAGGCACCTCTCCTTTTCTCTGAGTATTCGGAAAAGGATCTTGATGCACTTGGCGCAGGAAGTCTATTTACATTGAAAAGACTTTTACCTGAGTTTTTGGAAGTTGATTTTAAAGGCATAAAAAGCTTTCCGATTCCAGTCTTCATGTTCATGGGCCGCCATGATTATACCACACCTTCTGAACCTACCGACACCTGGCTCCGAAATGTAAAAGCACCCGCAAAAAAAGGAATCTGGTTCGAGAATTCAGCTCATTTGATTCCCTGGGAAGAGCCCGGAAAAATGTTGGTTACCTTATTGAATGATGTCCTGCCAACTGTTACCGACAAAAAATAAAGCACAACAGTCATAAAAACAAAAAGCCTTACATTTTGAAATGTAAGACTTTTATTATCTTTGAATATGTCTTTACGCTTAGAAGGTAATCTTCACCCCTCCCAGAACTTGTGCACCTAAGACTTTATAGCCTTTGTAGGTCTGGTAGTTTGAGTTCAGAAGATTGTTTCCGATGGCAAAAACACTAAAGTTTTTATGGAATTTATATTCTGCAGAAAGGTTTAAATCTGCATAGCCCCCAACTTTATCATTTCTGTTCTCTGTAGACTGGTAAACCAGGTTCGGATTAGCTACTCCTTCAATCGCGAAAGAGTTTGTGGTTCTGTCACTTGCGAAGATTCCTTTGAATCCTAACAATAACTTTTTATCAAGCATCGTATATTTCGCTCCGATACTTGCATTCACTAAAGGAACGTTATAAATATCCGCATAATTCTTCAGATTGTACTTTGTAAACCTTACTTCTCCGTCTAAAACAAGATTTTCAAGCGGGAAATACTGTACACTTCCTTTGATATCGCTTACATTTCCGTCATCATACACGGCAGAGAATGTATTCGCAAAATTGTAGGCAGAACGGTTTAAAGTAAATACGTTGTCGAAAAGGTTGTTTCCCTGGAAGAACATAATATTCCTCATTTGTCCGTAACCTGCAGAGAAGTCGTATTTAAACGTTTCGTCGATATCACCTCGTAAACCTATGTAAAAATGATATTGAGTCTCTGTGGGCTTTAAAAACTGGTCAGAAAGCACGAATGGATTCGCCTGAAGAAGATCTCCGTAGGTATTTAGCTTCAGTCCGCCGTCTACCCCACCGTAGAATTTAAATTCTTTAGCAGCCGCCACCTGGAACTCAGCCTGTGGAAACCAGTAGGTTTTATTATTTTTCACTTCTCCTCCAAGGGCATCATTTGAATTTTTAGCATTCAGGAAAGAGAATCCGGAACCTAGCATTAAGTAGGAATCACCCTTTCTGAAGGTTACTTTCGGAGTAAGACTCGTATTAAAGAAATTGGATGAGTTTTTGTTGACAATCCCAAAATCGGTTTTCACCGCTTCTACTCCAACGCCCAAGTCAGCATTTAAAACAATTCCCGATTTACCGATCTCGACTGCATGCTTGGAAAGATTCGCCAAAATGGAAACCTGATTTTCCTGTGCATCAAAATGATCTTTCAGGAAAGAAGATTTTACCCTTACATCATTTAAGATTTCATTGGAATAAAAATCATAATATCCGTTCACCTTAAACTGGTTCACCCTTTGCTTCAGATCAACATCTGCAGAAGGCTCCATGGCATAAATTCCGTAATATCTGTTATTATCCAGTGCATACTCAGCATTCAGATTGAATTTTCCTTTTTCACCATATGAATTCAGGTAAGCTCCAATCGCTGTAGAACTCTGCTTGGAATCCCAGGTATATTCTTTTTTCAGACCCAGAGTGGAAAGAAAATGGAAATCCGCTCCTACTTCCAGTTTATTGTCAAGGGTTTTGGAAATATTGGCATCACCCAAAATTTTCCCGAAGTTCCCCATTCCAAACTGCACATAGTTGTTCTGAGCCGTTCCTTCAAATTTCGGAGTCACATCCTGTCCCTGAATGGTAGATGTTTTAAAATCCGAAACCGCAGGCACATCTACGATGGTATATTTCACAGGGTTCTGGGATTTCTCTTCCGGCGGATAATTCTTGATGGTCTCCACAGAGGTTTTCTTCTTCTCGATCTTCCTCACCTCCGGCTCCCGCTTCTTATTAAGAATCAGTTTTTCCTCCTTGATCTGGGAAAACGCAAACTGCGAAAACCCTAAAAATAATATGGATAATAATTGAATTTTTCTGTTCATTGCTCAATATTTGTATTAATGTATAATGTCGGATGTATAATGTATCTATCGAATTGTGTACTTTGTACATTTTACTTTTTACATTATACTTTATACACTTTACTTTTTAATCTGCTTTTTAACCTCTTTTGCTTCTGCTACGATCTCCGGGAAATCTTTATAGTTCTCGATGATCTGGTCGCATGTATAACTTGCCTGGTAATTATCTTTCAGTCCCACATAGTTTTTAGCCATCAGTACCAAAGCTTTTGCTCCCCAATAATCTTCAGAGGCATAATTGTTCGCTAGCTTAAAGATGGTCTCGTTGGAAGACTTGAACGCCTTTCCTTTATTCTGATAATAAGCTTTTGCATAAATAGCTTCTGCCGCCACCGATGTATTGGACGATTTTTCAAGAGAAGTATACGCTGACTGTGCATCTTTATCTTTCCCTGAATTCATAAGGCTTCTCGCTTTGATCACTTTCGCTGTTTCAATAACTGCGGCCGAGTTTTTCGTATTCGCGATTACTGCATCAGCTAGTTTTTCAGCCTGAGAGAAGTTTTTCTCGCTGGCATAAACCTTCATCAACTCAACATTCGCATAATTTTTAATGCTGATATCTGAAGAATTTTTGATATTCTCAAGGTATTTTTTAGCTTCTGCCGTATTCCCCTGAGCCACGAAGATCTGTGCCAGACGCGTTTGCGCATCATCCTGATAATCGTTCTGTACCGAGGCTACTTCCTGAAGAACAAGAAGCGCTTTCGTAGCATTATTGGTTTGATAATAGCTTTCTCCCAGCTCGTATTTAGCCTGATAAAGGCCTTCTCCGGTAGGATTCTGCGTTAGATATTTTTCGTAGTAAGAAATAGCATTTTTGTAGTCTTTCTTCGTGAAATACTGTTTCCCGGTAGAAAGGTTGATCTCATCTATTTCTGAAGCATCCACATTTACCCCAATATTTTTTGCAAAAGTTTCATATCCGGAAACATCACCGTTTTTCGTGAAAATAGGTTTGGCCGCCTGAACGATCTTCTCAGCATAAGCCGTATTTTTATACTGTTCGCCTAAAGATTTAAGCTCGGAAAGAGCTTTGTCACTCTGGTTCTGATCAATATAATTCTGTGCTCTGTAGATAGATGCATTCGCAATAAGATCTTTATCCGAAGACGTTTTGATTACTTTTGCAAAATAATCATTGGAATTCGCAAAATCATCCTGTGCGGAATACGCTGTTCCCATTTCATACTGGGCATCGTCATAATATTCAGAATCCGGGTATTTGGACAGAAGATTTTTCAGATTGGTGATTTTCGCCTGTGTATCGCCTTTAAATCCTAAAGCCATAGCTTTTTGGTACAAAGTATAGTCGGTGGCGTCTTCATTTTTATCGTAAATCGCAATCGCCTCATTCAGATCATTGTTGGCGTAATGAATATCTGCCAGACGAAGTTCTGCATCATTTTTAAATTCAGGCTTCGGATTGCTCAGATACTGCTTGAAATACGTCTGTGCCTGATCAAATTTTTTAGCTTTAAAATAAGCATATCCTAAATCATAAGGCAACTGTTGCTTTTCAGGGAAAGTTTCAGTAAGAAGCTTCTCATAACGGGCAATGGCAGACGGATAATTTCCTTTCTGGTAATACACCTGTCCTAACCAATATAGTGCTCTGTTGTAAAATTCTTTATTGATATTAAATCCTAAGCTTCTCAGAAAATACCTTTCCGCTTCGTCATAATTTCCTTTGTTGAACTCCTCTGTTCCCAATAAATAGGAAACCTCCTGATCTACTTTATTGATCTCAGGGGTAGAATTCTGAAGTCTGTCGATCGCGTTCAGCGTTTCTTTATAGTTTCCGGAATACAGATATGATTTCACAAGAAGTGACCGCATTTCAGGCGCATTCGTGTCATTCTGATTCTCGTTGATATAGCTTTGAATCACTGCAGAAGGACTTTCAAACGGGTTTCCGATATCGTAACTTAGTTTTGCGTATTGTTCATGGGCTAATTTTTTAACCTTCGCATCGTAATTCATCTGGTAAGAAGATCGGAATGCTGAAAGGGCTTCCTGCTTTTTATCTACCGCCAGATAAGCATTTCCTAACTGATAATAAGCATTCTGTGCCAGCGCTGAATTACTGTTGACAAGTTGGTTGTAATAAGAAACCGCTTCATCGTATTTTTTAAGCTGAGCGGCCACAAATCCCATTTCATAAAGGTCATTTTCAGACGGGTTCTGCTGTACACTCAGATAATCTTTGAGGTGCGGATAAGCCGAAGTATAGTCATTTTTCATGAAATAACTCTCCCCGATGATCTTATGAACCTCTGCTTTGTAAGAGTCCGAAATACTTTCGTTCAATAAAGCCGTTCCTTCAGAAATAGCCTGATCATAATTCTTATCATTGTAATACATCTGTACATAATAAGGACGTACCAGTTTGGAGAATTTAGGCTGATCTTTTACAGAATCGAAATACTGGAATGCTTTATCATTCTGCCCACCCGAATAATACAGGTGTCCCAGCATGTAAGCGATATCTCCTTTTTGGGATTCATCAGCTGTTTTATAGGCCTCTTCCAATGCATCGGTAGCTCCTTTGGTATCACCGGTCATGAATTTAGCATAACCCAACTTCAGAATATACTGTGTATTTTCTTCTTTTGAAAGCTGATACTGATTCACTTTTTTCAGGGTTTCCAAGGCTTTATCGAAATCCTTTTTAGCCAGATAATAATCTGCCAGTGGAAGATTAGCCTGAGCAAAATACGCAGAATTCGGGTATTCTTTCATAAAGGCTGTCAGTCCTTCCTCTGCATGGTTTTTCTGCAAGATCACGCCAATCACATTATCAAAAAACTGCGCCGCCTCTTTTCTCGATCTGGACAAATTCTGATTGTAGAAATATTGTCTTGCATATTCGAATTGAGAAGCATTGTATATTTTGGTCTGATAAAGATTTTCTGCGAGATTAAACCTGTAATTTTCTTTCTGGGTAAAGTACTGTGACTGTTGCGCTCCGGAAATTCCGAAATAAAGCACGGCAGCTGAGAGAAGTATTTTTTTTGAATTCATTCTTTTTCTGAATAAAAAGATTAGCTATATAAGTTAACGAAAATATTAAAAACTTATTGTTTAAGCAAGTTTTAAAGGTTTTATAACATAAATTAACAATTGATTACATTTCACTATTTGATGATAAAAAATGATTACTTTAGTGTCATAAAAATGAAATGGATATCAATTTGGAACCTTCAAAAAAGTTTTCTGACGGAATCCTCAATCTACACCAGCTAAAAACATACCATTACATGAAAATTAAAATACTTTTAGCATTAATATTTGCCAACCTACTGCAGGCTCAAAAGTTTTATTTTCCTAAAACAGCTGTCACTGACACACTTATTTTGGAAAAACAAATGCCCCGGTTGGCTTCAACACTGATCACTCAGGCTCCATTGCTGAAGCTTAAAAAAACCAACAAACTGGCTTATCTGGATAATCTTCTGCGTTTAGAATTGCTTGCTAAAGATTACAAAAAATCCAATGCCACTTTAGTGGAATACCGCAAGGAATTTGCAGATCATGACATGGTGGGGAATAAATATATTGCCTACGAATTTTACAGCATGGCAAAAATAATCGAAGCAAAAGAAAAGATTTCTTTCCCGAATGCCCTTCAAAAAGCCTTCAATACAAAATATGAAAGTCTCCCTGATAAACTGATCACCAAAGTGAGTATTGCAGTAGATGGAGATGTCATGGCCGCACGAAAACTCCTGAAAGAAACGCTGGACAAGCAGAAAGATAAAGACAGTATAGATTACGGATCCGCTCTGGCTTTATGCAGAAGTTATCTGAATTACAAAACTTTCTCCGCCACTAAACCTCAGATCATGCAATTGGTTGTCGCAAAAGACGGGGAAAAATTCATTACAGAAACCAAAGATATTAAAACCAAAAACGGAAGTACCCTGACGATCACCATTGTCAGAAAGAAGACCAATACCTCGCCACTTCCTGTTGTGCTCAGCAGTAATATTTATGCCGGACCAATTGATGGCTATTTTGGAAAAAGAGCGGCCGTTTATAACTATGTAGGTGCTGTTGTGAATACCCGTGGCAAAAGAAACAGCAATGACGTGAACAATCCTTTCGAGCACGAATCTCAGGATATTTACGAAGTCATCGACTGGATCAGCAAACAGCCCTGGTGCAACGGTAAAGTTGGAATGATCGGTGGAAGTTATCTGGGCTTCAGCCAGTGGGCTGCTGTCAAAAAAATACATCCGGCATTAAAAACAATTGTTCCACAGGTTGCCGTAGGAATCGGAATAGACTACCCTGCCCAAAATAATATCTTCATGAGCTATATGCTACAATGGATCCAGTATGTGACGAACAATAAGCTTACCGATGAAGCAGATTTCAACAACGCTAAAAAATGGGATTCTGTTAATACGGCCTGGTACAAAAGCGGAAAATCATTCAGAGCTCTGGATACCATCAGCGGGAAGCCAAGCAAGATATTTCAAAGATGGCTGGATCATCCCGGCTACGACCAATATTACCATAAAATGGTACCTTATAAAGAGGATTTCGCCAAGATCAACATCCCTATTCTAACAACCACGGGATATTATGATGATGATCAGATCGGGGCACTGTACTATTTTAAAGAACATCATCAGTATAACAAAAATGCCAATCATTATCTGGTAATCGGTCCTTATGATCATGGAGGGGCACAAAGCTTTGGATATACTCACGTCAACGGAAATCCTATTGATCCAGCAGCTAGAATAAGTATTGATGACCTTGCTTTTTCCTGGTTTGATTACATTATGAAAGACGGGAAGAAACCGGAACTTTTAAAAGACAGGATCAATTTCCAGGTGATGAATACCAATACATGGAAACATGCGCCTACCCTTGAGAAAATGCATACTTCAACGCTTAAGTTTTACCTTCAGAATCGTAAAGGGACTGCATCGGTTTTCACTCAACCCACGGAAAAAAGCTTCGTTAAACAGACGGTTGATTTTAAAAATCGTGATCAAAAGGACACTTATCACGCAGTAAGTAAGATTGACAGTGTAAAAACCACAAACTCCGTTTATTTTGAAAGTGAAGTTTTAGACAAAGACCTTATCTTCAGCGGAAATCCGGCTGGATTCTTCAATGTTTCCATTAATAAAAAAGATTTTGATACGGATATGTATTTGTATCAGATCAGGCCTGATGGAAAGACTTTCCTATTATCCACACATATTGTAAGAGCTAGCTATGCAAATAATAATGCGGTACGTCAGCTCCTTAAACCGGGTAAAGAAGTACAGATCCCGATAAAAAACTCAATGTTCATGAGTAAAAAGATCGAAAAGGGAAGCAAACTGGTTCTACTGGTGGGTGTCAATAAAAACCCAAGCTGGCAGATCAATTACGGATCCGGAAAAGATGTAAGTGACGAAACGATCAAAGATTCCGGTGAACCACTGGAAATAAAGTGGTATAACGACAGCTATGTGGAAATACCTATTTACCAAGAATAAAGGCGTTTAGCCATGAGAACCTCAGTCTTTTTAACGAAATATTATGATTACAGCCAACACCAAAATAAAAAATGATTACATTTGCTTTTTTTCAAACTCAAATATAAATATTGAATGAATCAACTTTTCAGAAGAAAAAACTATTCAGAAACAGATACATCTACCAGTCTTTTAAGGGTTCTAGGTGTTTGGGATATCGTTTTTTTTGGTATTGCGGCCATTATAGGAGCAGGAAGTTTCAGCAGCTTAGGTGAAGCAGTTTTCAGAGGTGGCCCCGGAGTTATTCTACTATATTTAATTTGTGGTTTTGCCTGTGGATTTACGGCATTGTGCTATGCTGAATTTGCGAGCAGAATTCCTACAGCCGGTTCTGCGTATACGTATGCTTACGCCAGTTTCGGGGAACTGATTGCCTGGGTGATCGGATGGGCATTGATCATGGAATATTCTTTCGGGAATATTTACGTGGCTTTTTCCTGGTCCGACTATTTCACCAGCTTCTTAGAGCGTCTGGGCATGCATATCCCCGATTACCTTACCTGCAGCTACACAGAAGCCCGAAAAGCTTTCCAGAACGGTTCTGAAAATAAAGAACTGTTAAGTGCATGGAATACTGCACCGCTAATCGGTAACTTAAAACTCATCCTTGACCTTCCTGCACTGGTCATCAACGGCCTTATCACATGGCTTTGTTATGTAGGGGTGAAAGAAAGTAAGAACTTTAATAATTCCTTGGTTATTTTAAAACTGGCCGTGATTGTTTTAGTAATTCTGGTAGGCTTTGCCTACATCAATACAGACAACTGGACGCCTGTCAATCCGGACACTCAGGTTGCTTCTTTCATGCCGAACGGTTTTGCAGGAGTTATGAGTGCGGTTTCAGGAGTTTTCTTTGCTTACATCGGTTTTGATGCATTAAGTGTTCTTTCCGAAGAAACCAAAGATCCTCAGAAAACACTTCCGAAAGGGATGATCATATCTCTGGTGCTTTGTACGGTTATTTATATTGCTTTAACACTGGTCCTGACAGGAATGGTTGATTACAGGAAGTTCGATGGTATCGGAGACCCACTTTCATTCATATTCGAAAAATCAAATGCCAATGTAGCCTGGATGGAACTTGTGGTTTCTTTCGTAGCTATTGTGGCCATCACGACCGTGTTATTGGTATTCCAGATGGGACAGCCGAGAATCTGGTATGCGATGAGCCGTGACGGACTGATGCCTGAAAAATTCAAGACGGTACATCCAAAATATAAAACACCTTCATTTGCTACCATTATTACAGGTATCGCTGTAGGAGTTCCTATTCTTTTTACGGATAAAACATTCATCCTGGATTTCACAAGTATTGGAACCATCTTCGCTTTCGTACTGGTATGTGCCGGGGTTTTAATGCTTCCAGCCAAACAAAAGATCAAAGGCAGATTCCACCTTCCTTATATTAACGGTAAGATCATATTCCCGGTTATCATTATCGGAGGATTAATCGGGTTCTATATCTGGCAGCCGGAATTTTTCACCAACTTAATGGACTGGAATGATCCTAAAGAGGGTGAATTCAGAGCGTCTATTTTTGTTTTCATCCTGATCAACTTGGTACTTTGTGTTTTTACGTTTATTAAAAATTTCTCTTTAATTCCTTTGATCGGCTTAAGCTCTTGTTTATATCTTCTTACGGGAATGAGCCATGAGAACTGGTTCTGGTTCGGACTTTGGTTTGCACTGGGTCTTGTAATCTATTTCTGCTACGGTTATAAACACAGTAAGCTTAGAAAAGAAACAGTTTAAAATACTGATTGACAAATCATAAAATATAAAAGGCAAATTTGCATCCCCGCAGATTTGCCTTTTTTCTTTTTCACGCTTGATCTTCCTTATCAAATCGGCAGAATTATTGCATAGATTTCAACACAACTATAAACTAATTTTGCCATGTCAGACAGAATCAAAACATACGGAGAATTTTATCAGTTCTATCTTACCGAACACAGTAAAACAGGAACGAGAATCTTTCATTTTATCGGAACGCTTCTGGTATTTCTTGTGATCTGGTATGTCATCAGTTCAGGGAAAGAAAGGTTTCTATGGTACATTCCGATCTTTGGATATGGCTTTGCCTGGTTAAGTCATGCCGTTATTGAGCGAAATAAACCGGCAACTTTCAAATACCCTCTATGGTCATTGATTTCGGATTTCAGACTGTTTTTTGAGCTGCTGATCGGTAAACAAAAGTTTAGAGGGATAGCTCCGAAGCCAAAAGATGGTGATGTTTCTGAGGAATTACACTGATTTTTTTTACCACACAAGGCACAAAAGTCTTATTGTTTTAAACAATAAGGACACTAAAATGGAGAGTATAAGGTTTAAGATTTCGGCGGCCTTCGGCCGCCGAAATCTTAAAATATCATCTTGAATTTAAACTTTAAATATTTAATACAAATTACTGAATATCAAATTTATTTAAACCTCTTCTTAAAGTTAAACTTAATCATATTCATTAAACCAGGTTCTATAATATCAATCCCCAATCCGAAGTTGCTGTCTGCCACTTTATGATGGTCTTCTCTGAAAGCTTCAAACTGATCCTGCGGAATTTCCAGATTCACGAGAGGATTGTATTCTATAGAAACGGTGGCACCATTCTTAGTGATTTTTTTACGGTTTTTATAGTCGAAATACGGATTGCTGATCGTACTTTCCTGAACCGTATATTTTTCTTCAGTATCTATTTTCTGATCTGTATACAAACTGATCTCGTATTTTTCACTGTCGAAATTATGCCAGAAAGGAAGATCTTTATGCATAAAATCTCTGGCGCTTGCCTTGATAACGTTCCTGTCAAAATACATCAGGAAGCGGTTGTTTTGTGGATCTACGTAATAAGGATTTTCTACGGTAGCGGTATAGTGAATCTTGAATTCATTTAACTTCTTATCATCGCTCACAATATCAATGGATGCATCTTTGAATATATTCCTGATATCGGTTCCGTTTCTGTCATTGGAATAATTAAGCCCATAAAACATGAAACTGTTCCAGCTATCGATGATCTCTCTTTTATTTGTACTTTTAAAATACCTTCTCATAGCATTGGCGCGGTTGCCTTTATAGGTGGTGGTAAGTTTCAGCCGGCCTGTTGTATTCTGGGCATTCAACTCAACTTTTTCATCAATACAGCAATAAGGGAATTTATAGGGCTTCCTTTGCTGTAGCACCTGATCCGGTTTTACTTCCAGATAATGCATGAAATAAATAAACCCGCGGTTTTCTATTAACCCGAATTCATCACGAACTGTAGCATCAACAAAATACTCCTGGCCTTTATAATTGATTTTAACCACTACATGATTAAAGCTCAGCAGTGATGGCAGATAATATTTGATATAATAATCCGTATGGAAATTGACAAGAACTACCGACGCTTCCACTCCGATATAATCCAGAATCACTTTCAGCAAAACACACTTTGCTTTACAGTCGCCCTGTTTATTTTCATAGGTGACTGAAGGTTCCTGTGGCTTATGCCCATTCATCTCATCCGCATTGAAAATATAGTAAATATGATTCTGCACATATTCTATCGCCAACTGAAGTTTTTCATCCTGACCATTCACTGCATCCAGTTTTTCAATTAGATGGGGTGCAAAATCTTTCAGCAAATGTCTACTAAAAACCTCATTGTAGATCGGGACAATATAGTTGGAAAGCTCTTTCCATGTGTTTTCCGTAGCAAAATCAATGAATGGAAAAATCTCACGACCGGCATCTACCGGATTGATATAGTTGCTTTCTTCAATAACAAAGCGCTCCCCTTTCTTTAAATGATGAATTTCAGGCTCCAGTACATTCCCCTGTGCATCTCTGAAAAATGTTTTTTTATAATCAATATTCTCCTCACGGTCGTTGATGAACGTAAACTTAAAGCTTCCGTATGCCCAGTAATTATCAGGACTTACCCAAACATATTTAGAAAATTCCTTTCTCAGAAAATCTCTTTCCGTAAAAGCTTTACATCTCGAATCTTCCATGATCAGGACATCGTAAAGCCTGAGATCTTTAATAGTAATATTGATCTTTTTATTACTGCTTAATATCCCTCCGCTGCTCTGGTTCTCACTATCGAGTACCTTAATATTCGTATCAGAAATCTTGTCAATCAACACTCCGTCTCTCCATACACTGATTCTATGAATGCTGTACACTTCATTTTCCTCCACGACAACCTCAGAAACGGAAGCCCGTTCAAGATTCCCAGGTTCATTCAGGGTGTATGCCATACAGACATATTCGCTGTTTTCTTTATTGCTGGTGTAATATTTTTTATCGAGAAAATAGCAGTAATCTCTTCCTTCATCAATCTGTTTTGCGGCAAATTCAGAATCTTTTATTTTGTCAATCAGTTCTTCATCTGTGATATTTCCTGCCCATATTTCAGGTTTTTGAATTTTGTAATTTTCAATCTGAATCGGATTATTCATATAATAATGTGGTATTTGTGTCCTTTGGTTAAATTTCTAGAAGCGCTCAAATTAAATAATTATAAACTAAAAAACAATAGAAAAACTGCGTCAAAAACTTCGGCACAGTAATTGCGAACTAAGGTTTAAAATAAAGTTTATGAAAATTATAGCATCCATTCTAAAAGGAGCTCTTCCTGCAGCAGTACTATTCGCAATGACACAATGTACCACTACGGCCAATACTGCCGGAGCTGACGAAAAAACGTTCATCGTAGGACCTGAAACTGCAGACTGTACCGGAGTAGCACCCATGAAATGTTTGCAGGTAAAAGAAAAAGCTTCAGAAAGCTGGACCAATTTCTATACGAATATCGAAGGATTTACGTATGAGCCTGGATATGAATATGTTTTAAAAGTAAAAACAGAAAAGATTGCCAATCCGCCCGCTGACGGATCATCTATAAAATACACACTGATCAAAGAGGTTTCCAAAACCAAAAAATAAAACCAAAAACTCCCGAAAATTTCGGGAGTTTTTATTTTCTACTCTCCTCATCTAAAGACTCGATTCTTACGGGTATTTCGTAAACTTTTGAAATTTCTTTTTTCTGATACTCCCAATTTTCTCCTGCCTGCTTCCTCTCAAGCTCATTTCCGTTTCATCTTCAGCTTTTTCAATAAAGCAAAACATCCAATGATAAACGATCTTCAGATTTTATTGAAGAAATAAACGCTAGGCACTGTTATTTTTTATAAATTGCAACATAATTGCATTAGCAATAATATTGCGATTAATGAAATTTATACTAAACCACAATTAACGTTGGATGAATCAAAATGGAGAGTAAAGTACTGAGAAAAATTCCCTCTTATTTTAAAGGAAAACATTATCCTTTTTTCCGACAGCTGGACACCATGGATTGCGGACCTACCTGCCTAAAAATGATTACGGCCTATTACGGAAAAGAACTGTCATTAAACCATCTACGGGATCTTTGTGATGTACGAAGCCAAGGAACTTCAGTCGCCGGAATCACCCATGCAACAGAACAGCTTGGACTCAAAACATTAGCCGCTGAACTCAATCTGAAGATTCTTTCTGAAAAAGCACCACTCCCCTGCATCCTTCACTGGGATCATAATCATTTTGTCGTGCTGTGGCATCTTACAGAAAAACATGCCTATGTGGGAAATCCTGCATTGGGAAAGAATATGCGTTACACCCTTCATGATTTTATAGAGCATTGGATTGGCCCCGGACAGGACAATAAAGGGATCGCCATATTTGTGGAACAGACAGAAGCTTTTAACCGGATTGAAGATCAGCCGGATCCCTCTGTCAGCCTGTTTTCACTACTAAAAAAAATAGATGATCACAGGAATATTTCTTATGTGGCAGCCGCACTTCTGGCAGCTACTCTTATGACACTGGCCATTCCATTATTAACCCAAGCCGTTGTTGATCAGGCCATATCTAAAAAAGATATCGGGATATTATCTCTGATCTGTGCAGGACAGCTTCTTTTGTTCACCGGAAGAATTTTAACCGATTTCTTTCGGAGCAGGATTCTTTTTAAGCTAGGCATGAATATCAGTATTAAACTTATCTATGAATTCGTAGACAAACTCATGCAGCTTAAACTTTCTTTCTTTGAATACAGAAGCAGCGGGGACAATTTACAGCGAATCTACGATAATCAGCGCGTAGAGGAATTCCTTACCAAAAACTGTGTAAGTGCGGGACTTTCCGTCATCATTCTTATCGTGAATGGCGGGTTGTTATGCTATTATAACTGGAAGCTTTTCATCCTGTTTCTAGCTGCCAGTATGATCAGTGTGCTTTGGACCCATCTTTTTGAAGAGAAAAGAAGACGTCTGGATCAGCGGACTTTCAGTCTTCTTGCCAACGCTCAGCGTCATCAGATAGAAACCTTTGAAGCGATGACAGAAATAAGGCTGACCGGAGCAGAGCAGGAAAAAAACCAGTTATGGAAGACCATGCAGGAAGAAACCTACCAAGTGAAAATGGAAAACCTGAAACTGGATCAGCGGATACAGGGTGTAGCCCTTTTCATCAATGAAACCACAGGGGTATTAACTACTTTTTTAACCGCTTCCCTGGTCATCAACGGAAGTCTGACCCTCGGAGCCATGCTGGCTATTACGTATATGTACGGTTCATTAAATGGGACGGTCAATCAACTGTCAGATTTCATCCGCTCCATGCAGACGGCCAAATTCAGCCTGCAACGGATTTCGGAAGTGGAATATGAAGAGACCGAAGATGCTCATTCCAGCCTGAATTTAGCACGGGGAAATTCCGGCTCCATTGAATTAAAGGACGTCAGTTTCCGGTATGGGAAATTATCGCCAGACGTGTTGCACAATGTATCCCTAACGATTCCTGCCGGAAAAGTAACCGCTATTGTAGGAATGAGCGGAAGTGGAAAAACGACCCTTTTAAAACTGCTGCTTAAATTCTTTCATCCCACACAAGGGATGATCACTTTCAGCGGACTGGATCTCAAAACCATCAATGCCAGAAGCTTGCGGAGACAATGCGGAGCCGTTATGCAGGATTCTTTCCTCTTTACAGATACCATCGCCGGAAATATCTGGGTGGGAAGTGTGGAGAAAGACCTGATGAGGGTACAAAATGCCTGTAAAATGGTCAATATGCAGGACTTTATTGAAAGCCTTCCCTTTTCTTATGAAACTCAAATCGGAAGTGAAGGAACCGGACTCAGTGAAGGACAAAAACAGCGTCTCCTTATCGCCCGACTGATTTACCGCCAGCCGGATTATATATTCATGGATGAAGCCACCAATTCTCTCGATGCCAACAATGAAAGACTAATCGTTGAAAACCTGAACCGCTTTTTTCAGGGCAGAACAGTCGTTATCGTGGCCCACAGGCTGAGCACGGTAGTTCATGCAGACAGAATTATAGTGCTGGACAAAGGTCATATTGTTGAGCAGGGAACGCATGAGACCTTAACACAATCGAAAGGAGCTTACTATCATTTAGTTAAAAATCAACTTGAACTCGGAAAATAAATTTTGAATATGAGCCTGACTATTTTACCCTACATTTTTACCCGATACGCCGCCTTACCCGTAAAAAGCTTCAATGCACTTAAAATCCCGGAAATTAAAGATCTATCGGAGCAATGGCAAATGACTCTTGACCATGATCAGCATTGTAATGAAAAGCTCTGCGACGAAATGTATACACTTATTCAACAGTCTTCTGATGATCAGGAACGGAAGCTGCTGCTCAATCTGAAACGCTCGGTGTACAACAGACGATCCAATGCAGATGCTTTGTTACAGAAAATACCGTCTGAAACTTTTATGGCCTTTAAAGAAGCTTGGGGAAACTGGTTAAATGCAGGTAAAAAATGTAAAGAATTCGAGCAATATTGGGAAAAAGGTTTCAATGATTATCTATGGACTCACAGAGAAAATATCCAAAAACTGACGGGAGAATATCCATTCAGAAACGGAGTTTTGCTTTCGAGTAAAGATCTGTATGAGCAGCTGGACAGTTTTACCAATGCCGATGTGAAATCACTCAATAAAGACAGCGAACGTATTGAATTCAGTGTACTCCGGTATCTTACCCGGATGGCTTATAAAACATCTCCATTCAGCACATTTACGTATTTAGGTCTTACCAAAATGGTTCCGGATGATCAATCACAATTCTCATCAGCTCCAGACATCGTTAACTGTAAAATAAGACTGAACAATAAGCTGTTGAAACGCATCAAAAAGCTGATGGAAAGACATCCTGACCTTCAGGGCCTATTGTTTGTAAATATCAACAGCAGCATTACAGAAAATAATGGACGTTTCAGTTTTCTGATGAATTGCGCGAATATTGAGGTTTTTCAGGAGATTCAGGCGACTCCGGTCAATCAGTATATCAAAGAACTGATCTATCATTCGGAGGAAAGCATTTCCTTGTCATCATTCATTGACCTTCTTTCCGGGCATATTGAAGCGGATGTTTCAGAATTACGGCATTATATTTTAAAACTGATTGATTCAGGTTTTTTGGAACTGACTTTGGAGTGTTCAGAGATTGATCCGGATTGGGATCTTCATCTTTTAACATTTCTTGAGCAGCACAAAAAAACAAACGAGGCTGCAGAACAGGTTTACGAGCTTGTCACTATTTTACAGCTGGCCAAAAACAAATTTGAGACCGCAGACCTTTTTTCCCGGGAGATTCTTTTGAACAACACTTCAAAGATTTTTGACAGCACCATTTCAGATCTTGAAAATCAGGCCGGCATCGTCAAACTTCCAAAAGAGGAGATAAAAAACGTACTTGAAGGTATTCTCGAGAAATACAGAAATGGTCAGGGGTTTGAGAAACTCCCCTACATTCCGGTTGATTATCGGCAGGAAGGATTTATCTATGAAGATGCCTACACGGATCAAATCAATACGGTCAATGAAAGTACAGTCAATGAATTGGGTCAATTGCTATCTGACCTGAGCAATCGTTTAACCGCTTTTGATATCCGAGGTAAGGAAAAAACCAGCATTAAAGAATTCTTCCTCTCCACATACAGCAAGGATCAAAAGATTCCTCTGGTTACTTTTTATCATGAATACTATCGTTACAAAAATGAATCTGAAACGGAAGGCAGCTCAACGCAGGACAACTTATGGTCTGAACTTTTCCGGAAAGATCTTCAATTGGAAGAACAGCAGTCTGATGAAATACAGATTCAAAGGAAAAATTTAGACCCACTCCCTTTATCCAATAACTCTGCACCAATAGGTTCAGCATTCCTTCAGTTTTTTGATCAGCTGTCAGAAACGGGAACTAAGGCTGTAGTGAACGGACTGATGCAGGGAATGGGCAAAATGAGCGGCCGCTTTCTTCACTTATTTGATAAAAAGATTTCTGAAGAACATAGAAATTATAACAATCGGTTATTTTCAGATCAATTGCTTATCGAACTTAATGATGATTCCAGTTTTAATGCCAATATTCATCCGCCATTGCTTGATCATGAAGTGAAAATGCCGGCCTCCAATACACAGATGAAAAAGCCTCAGCAGATTCCTTTGGACCGGATATCTGTCGGTTATAATGCAGATCATAATTCGCTTTTTCTGATGGACACCGTTCTAGGAAAAGAGATCTATGCATTTGATCTGTGTCTGGAAACCATCACAAACAGATCCAATCTTTATCAGCTGATGTCTCTGTTCAATCCCTGTACTTATGTGAATTATTTTCCACTGATCAAAACGATTGATGATCATTATTCCAAACAGTTTAAAGATCAGGACATTCAGATATTTCCACGAATTGTCTTTGAGAAGAAACTTGTGCTCCGCCGTAAAGGATGGCTGATCAGTCTCAATATTATTCCCCGTCAAAACAAAGATGAAAGCAGCAGCATTTATTTTTTACGTTTTCACCAGTGGCTTTCACAAAACAGTCTGCCTTCCTCTGTATTTCTTTATTTGCAGTCCTCCTACATCCCTGAAGATCAATCACCGGAAAAAGCTACGGGAACCAGAGATGATTACAAACCTCAGTGTATCGATTTTGAACAGCCTTTACTGTTTCACTTGTTCATCAAGCTTCTCAACAGAGCCGGATCCCACATTTACATGGAAGAATCCCTGCCCTCTGTCAATGGGTCCCAGGAAAGAGTCGCCGAACATTTAATCCAATGGTATAATTTTTAGAATAATGCAAAAGCACTGGAATACTTATTACATCTATCATACCGGGAATGCGGATGACTTCCTGAAAGAAATCGTGCACCCCTCTGTTTTGGATATCAACGAAAAACTGGCAAAAGAAGTACAATTTTTTTTTATCCGATATTTTGAAAACGGTTATCATATCCGGTTACGATTACTTTTAAATGTTGAAGAATCAACTTTATTTCTTACGATTTTAAAGGATTACATTTCAGGTTATGAACATCTTAACAAAGTCCATTTGGAACTGAAGCAGGCAGAATACATTCCGGAAACAGAAAGATATGGTAACGATCATACCATTGCGTATGCTGAAACCCAGTTCTGGGCGTCATCCCGGTTTGTGCTGCATCATTTGGAGCAAAATATTCCATTAACAAACTCGGAAAGATATCTTCTCGCCCTGAAAACCCACTTTGCATTTTTTAAAGGCATGGGATTATCACGAAACGATAGTCAGCAACTCTGTGACAAATTTGTTCAAAGCTGGCTTCCGTTACCTTTTTCCAACGATCTGGGTGAACAGGAACAAAACCGAAAGACGGTGTTATCTGCATTTCAGCAGCAGTTTAAAGCTTATCAAGCTCTATTACAGGAAAGCATTGAAGAATTCTGGAATTCTCTGGATACCACCGCAGATCTTTCTGTACAGCAGTATCTGGAAATGAATGAAAAGGTTTGGAAAGGCTATGTTCAGTCTCCATTATCTTCGGAGGCCTTAGATGAAGCACTCCTCAGTTTTATTCATATGACCAATAACCGGCTGGGAATTGTCAATGCTGAAGAATCCTATCTGCTTTTTTTAATTATGCGAACGATCCCTCTAATAAAAGACTATGATCAACAACCAAGAACTTAATGACCTGCAATCCGGCTTGAATGAAATCAGTGAATTTCTTCTCTCAAAAATGAAACATGATAAAGAGGGTTTCTACTGGGAAACCATTTCCCGCGATTCTAAAAAAGGAGCACTTTCTTTTACTTTCAATCCTTCCTTATGGAATGGAACCGGAGGTATTGCCTGGTTTTTTCTGGTGCTTTTTGAACATACCAAAAACGAAAAACATCTTGATGTGGCTGAAGCTGCTTTTTCAAAAGTATACAGCTATTCTACCCACCAAACCCTGTTAAATCCTAGTCTTTACGATGGAATAAGCGGAATTATTTACTTAGGTTTAGAGCTGTTCAGAGTGACTGGAAAAGAACTGTATCTCCAGCAAGCCTTGAATCTGTATGAAATGTACAGACAGAAAATACTGGCGGAACAGACTGAGGATATGCTGATTGGGATTTCAGGGATTTTAATGATGATGGCTAGTCTTTATCATTATACAAAAGATCAGAAATTATGTGATGACATTGAAGCATTGATCACTACCCTTTTGGAAAAATCACTCGTTGCAGAAGCTGGAATTAAATGGGGAAACAATCTTCTTTCAATGGATTCTCTGTGCGGTTTTTCACATGGTAATTCAGGAATTGCATTCTGTCTGCTCCAGCTGGGAAAATATTTTGATAATAAGGAATTGATTTGGCTAGCTGAAGAGGCATTCCGTTATGAAGATCTGTACTATGATCCAGCTCAAAACAACTGGATGGATTTAAGATGGGAGGAATCCAAAAACCATCTTCCTAGTCTGTTCGATTGGAACAAAAACACTTTTCTTCAAGAAGATTTTGACCTCAATGCCTGGGCGCACGGAGCCTGTGGGATTGGAAGTGCGAGGATTCGGGCATTCACAATTACGGCTGAATATGTATACAAAGAAGACTGTAGAAAAGTATTTGAACGATGTAAGCACGATATAAAGACAAGATCTAAACGAAATCACATCCTGTTCAGTGGCTACGGCGGACTTTCCGATTTTTTGTTACAGTATAGCGAAGTATTTGACAATAAAGAAGCTTCGGAACTTGCCACAGAAATTGTTCTGGAAGGTTTACAAAAAAGCAGATCACATGATCATTCCGAATGGGGAATTCAAAACAGTGAAGACCTCGGACTGATGACCGGTACAGCAGGCATTGGACTTTCTTTATTGGCGGTAATCAAGGGTAAATCTTTGAACTCTATTCTTCATCCTGAACTTCCTGTCAGTGAAACCGGAAACAATACGATTTTGAAAAATTTCAAAGTTAAAAAAGCAATTTTTGAACGATTTTATCCTAAAACACTTGAGATTTTAAAGACATTTATTCCACTTAACGAACCCCTCTATGATTCTCAGACCATAGAAGAATTTGGAAATAATTTAGCGGATATCATCGGCAATTTAACAGAAGCTGAAGCAATATATGTTTCAGACCTCCATCAATGGGAAACAGTACAAATCGATATCCGGAAAAGACAGAAAGGCGCTTTGTGTTTTCAAACGCGGCTGACGATTTTAAAAAATGAATGGTCTGCATTTTCGGAAAATGATCCGACTGAACTTCTGAAAAAGCGCTTCGTCCGCAATCCGTTTATTGATATCTATGAAACCCGATGGAACTGGAAAGAAGACCACAACAAAGGCCTCGAGGCCGGAAAATACAACAATGTTTTTTACAGTACAGATCAGGAAATGTTTCATCTTCTTGTAGAACCTTTCCCTGCAGCGGTTATTCAGCTGTTGGAAAATCCGTTAAGTATTGATGAGTTGGTGGAATGTTTTCAGTATTCTGAGAATGAACAGGAAATGATGAAGAAAAAGTTATCGGAACAGATTGTGGAGTTGCTGAAAAGTTTTTTTATAAGAATAGTTTAAACACGAATTACACTAATGTTTTGCACTAATAACACGAATTTTCACGCTATGATAGTGATATTCGTGAACCTATTTGTGGCATTTATGTTTTTAAAAATTTAAGCATTTAAAGATTCTTGTAAAATAAAAAAGGGCCGCTTTACGGATAAAGCAGCCCTGAAATTATTTTTCGCTCACTCAATTAGCACTGAACAGTTCCGCAAACGTGAAGTCTGTCCTGAGTTTTAATGGTATGAGTCGGGTGATCATGATCTCCTGCAGGAGCAATTCCTAAACCACCTTGTAATTTTTTAGACAAATCTTTGTCCAGAGCTGTTACGAAGCTTTCGATCTTAAGATCGTCGATGTTTAGCTTCATCTTTTTGTTGTTTTCCATAATAAAACATTTTTTTAATTTGGCCTACTCTTTAAGGGTTTCGGCTTTCCCTTGTTGTAAAGATACTTATTTTATTGCAACAAAGTTGCATTTAAATGTTAAAATTTTAGTCCTAATTGCAATTTAAAATTGAACGGGTTACTTTCTTTATACATCCACGCCTCTCCTACCACAGCAGTCCAGTCGGAATTGTATCTCGCCTGTACATTTCCGTCAGTGATGTATCTTTTATTCAAAAGATTATCCAATATTCCGCGGACAAACCATTTTTTGTATTGATACATGATACTGGCATCCAGTTTTATAAAATCAGGGATACGGACTCCCGGCACATCGGTTTCACGAACCAGTGCAGCAGTCTCACCCAACGCTAAAGAAAAGCCGCTCAGTTTTCCTTTCTGGAATTTGTACATCACCCAGGTATTGATCTGATGTCTCGGTACACTTGAAAATCTCTTTCCAACCAATTCCGATGCATAAGGATCTTTTGAATACACAGAATTAATGTATGAGTAATTCGCTGTCAGGGTAATATTGGGATAAATGGAACCGATTACATCGATCTCGATTCCTTTATTTCTCACCTGATTAAGCTGAGTCATGATTCCGGTAGCCGGATTCTGAGAAAATGAATTATTCCTGATGATTCTGTAAGCACTCACAGAAGTTGACAATAAACCATCAAACCAATCCTTTTTTATTCCGATTTCAGTATTATAACTTTCCAGAGGTTTCCACTCTTTTCCCTGTGGATCCGTTCCTGCCATCGGGTCAAAACTCTGATCATAAGAGAAGAAAGCCGCAAAATTCTTTTGAATCATATACGTAACACCAACCCTCGGATTGAATGCATGATGTCTGAAGGTTTTGTTTTCCCCTTCCGGATTATAAGGCCCTTTAAGATAACGGTCTCTCGTATTTTTACTGTACCGGAATCCTGCATCTACAAATAACCGGTCCCAGAATTTAATCGTATTGTATATGTAACCACCAACAGTTTTGTCTTTCGAGGTGGTGTAATCAATCTGATCATCGGCTTCCGGCTGGGTCAGCAAATCACGGTCTATCCCATAATTCAGCAGGTTTCGGTTAAAGATAAATTCATTAGCGCCCTGAATATGTTCCGTATTGCTTTTACTGCTGTTAAAATCTATCCCCGAAAGTACGGTATGAACGATATTTGGAGTAATATTGTAGCTTCCGCTCACAAATAGTTGGGTATTGTAAGTCAGGTATTTCTGTTTATTTCTGAAGCTGGAACGAATTGCATTTCCTTCATCATCAAACATCGGCGGTGTATAGCTGGCTGTTCCTCCCAGCAGGCTCCACTGATCTAGCGGAGTACTTTTAATAGAAGACTGGGAAACTATTTTCCACTTATCATTAAAATTATGATTGAACACCAATCTTCCGTAATGTTCATCAAGTTTCGAAGTCGGTAAATTCGGGTCACCCTGATAATTGGCTTTCCATGAATGCTTTTGAACCGTTTTCTCCGTTTCATACTGAATAAAATTGCTCGATTCCAAAGCTCTTCCCTGAATCATATTCCATTCTGCAAGTAAGAAGGTATTTTTACTGATATTGTACTGAACAACAGGGGCTACAACGAATTTTCGTCGCTTTGCATATTCTGCATAATAACCCTGAGATTCATAAGCCGCATTGAACCGAAAAGAAAATCCTTTTTCCTTAACAGCACTTCCCAGATCCACCGCAGCCCGGTAGAATCCAAAACTGCCGGCAGCGATATTGGCCTCCCCGATTCTGTTGGCACGCGGAGCTTTGGTATTAATATTTAAAGAACCGCCGCCGGTACCCATAGAATTGACAAAACCGGCAGGTCCTTTAATCACATCCACCTGCTCTATTAAGGACACATCTTCCTGCGAAAGTCCTCCTGCAAAAGAAGGAAGTCCGTTCCTGAAAGTGCTCACAGGACTAAAACCGCGTAGCTGGGCATTGTATGTTCCGGCAAAAACATTTCCCGCTCCGGTAGCATCACCAATATAGATTCCGCTCACATTCCGAAGCGCATCCTGCACATCAAAAGCACCCTGAAGATTCAGCAGATTGCTTTTGATACTCACCATATTCTGCGGAATTTCCAGCAGCCTGCCATTTCGCTTCAGATTTCCGGAAAGACTGTCTGTTTTGATCTGCTTCATGGCCGTTAATACTACTTCATCGATATTCTTTGCAGACAGGGAATCTTTCTTTTCCTGTGCACATACTAAAGAAAACGACCCCAAAAGGGCAGCCGTCAATAGGACGTAATTTTTCTTCATTTCGTCAATATTTATTGTTTAAATTTTCTGATCATGATCAGTCCCCCGATAAAGCAACCTATGTTTATGATCCACAGGAACAGTGTTCCCCATATGAAATCTGATATTTTGACTTCGTGATGCTTCACTTCAAAAGTGGGCAGTTTTGTGAGTTCTTCAGGGGTGAGTTTGGATATTTCCCGTTTTCCGTCTTTCATGGAAAAAACCCGGTCATAGAAGAAGGTCTGCCACACGTGACGGAAATCTTTAACGTCCTGTTTATATCCCAAATAATCTACCCGGCTTGTCCTCGCCAAAAGAGTAAAAAGATGTTCCGTACTCTGAACAGGATTACATCTGATTAATCTGTATGCTGTCTGATTAGCCTTGTTGTCTCCTTCCCACAAAGAATCAATGACCGCTTTCATACGGTTTTGTTTGATATAATAATAACCTGCGAAAAAAGCATCATTTTGATTGTCAATGGTATCCGAAGGGCTATAAGCCGGAGCATATCTTGGAAAGTTTTTGTAAAAGCTATCGACGACCATCTTAGGTTTCATAGCCCAGACTTCATCACTGATCTGCCTGTCTTTTTCTTCAAGATCAAGGAGTTTCAGATCGGAAGGATGTTTCATTTGTGCAGTCTTATTGATCGCCAGAGGCAACAAAAACATCAGGAAAACCCAGAATGCTATACAGGTAAACAAATTGAATACACTGTTTCCGTCCAGAGTAATAATGACAAAACATAAGGATATCCAGAGTACACAATAGGAAAACAGTAAAAAGAGCCAGAGAAAAGCATCCTTAAACGATGGAAATCCCGACGGAGACAGCAACATCCCCAAAACATTCACCATGGAAGCGGCTAAAAAAACAACAATTAACCGGGTCAGAAGTTTTCCGAGTAACACCCGTTTTAAGGTCCCGCCCTGAACAATCAGAAGATTACTGATTCCCTTTTCTTTTTCGGAAGAGATGACATTATACACCAAAACAATAATCAGAAGCGGAATTAAATACAGATTAACATACAAAAGATCCAGACGTCCTTCGAAAAGTATGGAAGGATTGGTCATTTCCCTGTCAACAGCTGCATAATCCGTATAATAATTCACCTTTTCCGTAACCGGCGTAATATCTTTTATTCCAGAAGCTAAACCCGTCAATGGATACGGTTGGTCATAAGCAATACGCGGATATCTGTAATCGATTACATAAGGATTTCCTGCATTTTCGGCCTGTTGCTTTTTCTCAACGCTTACCGTATCTGTAAAGGCCTGCAGTGTATTACGGTAGTCTTTCATAGATTCTTTTCCTGCTTCATCAATGGCTGTCAGTTTCTTTTGGGTCAAAACATTTCCTGAATAAATGGCATATCCTCCAATTACAAAAAAGAAAAAGAACAGCATCCAAACAGCAGGCTGCCGGGCAATGTGTTTCCATTCGTATAACAGCAACATGATCTTATCCTTCATAGCTCACAAAATAATTTAGTTTAATAATTAATCCGAAGGATACGATCAATAGTAAGGTCCAAAAAAGCAGAGACCAAACCGCCGTCATATGATGCGAGATCACAGACCCGACAGACGGATATTCATATTGAAAATCCGGAAGACTGCTGTAGAAGTCACGGTTTTTTATTTTATTTTTATCAGAAACGGCAAGTTGAAGCTCTCTTTTGTTAAGTCTGTTCATCATATCATTTCTGTAGTGCTCAGCTTTATTGAAAAAATCAATATGATGGTATACATCTGTTCCGGCAAGGCCCATGGATAATTGACGCACCGCGATAAAAGGATTGATCAGTCCCATATTATCCATCAATTTTTGCTGCTGCTCAAACTGGTCTTCCACCTTTTTAGAATAAAATTTATTCACTTTATTTTCATAGGCTTCGGCCTGTATCAGATCAAGGGCAAACCGGATTTTTTCAGGTAATTGACTGATATTATTCACATTAAACTGATTGAGATGCTGTTTCAGATAAGCTTCAGATCTTTCCGTATAAGGTCCGTCCTGACCAAGTCCTTTATCAAATCCTGTTTTGACATTATGGTCAAATTCGTGGTAAGACGGAAGAGGATACAGACCGTCAGCTGCCGAACTACTGAATTTGGGAATAAGCAAAACACAAAGGATCCACAACGTTATATTAGTCATCAACGACGACCACGAAGAGCGGCTGAATGCTGAGATCAGCAGAACACCACCGGAAATCAGAAAGAAATAAATCATATACACACCGAACCAGCAAAATGCTCTTATCAAATGGTTGACAGGTTCGTTTTCAAAAACAAAGCCTGCTACAATAACAGCAAACGGAGGAACGGTAAATAACAGAACTGCCAGATAAAGGGCCATGAATTTTCCGGTAACCAGATGTCCAAACGTAGCGCCCTGCACGGACAGAAGTTTCAAAAAACCTTTCTCACGTTCGGAGGAGATGCACGAAAATCCCAAACCAATAACAAATAACGGCATCAGCCACTGAAAAAAAAACGCAGTATTAAGATCCGGTCTTCTCATAAAGGCTTCCAGATCCGGCAGTCTGTTAGAATGTATCTGTGGGCGTTTGTGCGCCTCAACTCTATAATAATTTTCAGAATAAACAGCCGTCCCCGATTCCAGAAGGGACAGATAACTTACAGGTTTAAAAAGGAAAGTTCCCCAGTGTGCCGCGCTGTGATTGCTCCGGTCCTGATCTTTCCATTCTCTGTCCACAAGTTCCTTAGCATTCTTATTTTTAAATGAAGTTGTACTAAGCTGTGTGTAATTGCTTGCCCACACACCCAGCAAAATCAGAATATAAAACATTACAAATATTTTCAGCCCATTTTCCTGAAATACTCTAAACTCATGTTTAGCCACTAAAAATGTTATCTTTAAATTTGTCATGTATTCATATTTGACTGTTTCACCTTTGGATAATCTCTGATATGAAACTTCTGAAACAATTTCACGGGCAATAAGAATCAATCGGTTTTCTCAAACCACTATTGCAACATTGTAGCAAAAGTAATCAATAATTTCAATAATGCACTATTGTTGCAATAAATTATTTAGCAAAAATTTTTATCCTGAATTTAAATATGGAATTTGGGTGAATCCGACAGAAGTATTAATTGGTATTATGATGAATCATCTCTGCATATAATCCATGTATATTTCCTCCAATTCATTGGCTGTGACTCCAGAAGTTTTCATTTCTTTTACCAATACTCCACTTTTAAGGATTCCAATGCGGCTGCATGTTTCTCTTACCCGGAAAATATCATGGGAAGCCATAAGTATAGCAGCTCCTTCATCAGACAGTTTTTTAAGCAAAGTGGAAAGTTCATTACTGGCCAATGGATCCAGACCACTAGCCGGTTCGTCCAGTAAATACACTTTCGCTTTTTTCGCGTAAGCAATGGCAATACCTACTTTCTGCCTCATCCCTTTGGAATACGCTCCGGTTTTTTTGTTGTGAGAATCTATTTGCAGCCCGCACGAACTAAGAATCCCGGAAAGCTCTTCCGTGCTGTAATTTTTCCCGGCGAGTTTGCAGAAATAATACAGATTTTCAATACCCGTTAAATAAGGATAAAGATTGACATTTTCCGGAATATACCCAATGATTTCTCGGGCTTCTTTGGCATTTGTACTGGTATCGATACCGTTAAGAAGTGTAGCTCCGGAATCGGGTTTTAAAAATCCCAACAGCATATTCAGAGTGGTAGATTTTCCGGCACCATTCGGACCTAGTAAACCATAAATTTCGCCCTGTGCCACAGATAAAGTAAGTCCTTTTACCGCTTCTTTTCCATGGTATGATTTCCTTATGTTTTCAATCCTGATCATAACCTATATTCTATTTGATTTAAATCCTCTATTGCTTTCTTTAATGCAATAATGTTTCAAAAATAAAGATTATATTTGTTACTGCAACAATATGGCATTAATTATATTGAAATTTATTCAGAAATCATGAAACAGTCGAGAAATACAATAGCAAGAAAAGAAATCACAAGGCTCATCCACGAATCGGGAGTAGCTTTGTCCCATGCGGAATTGCAGGGTCTATTGGATGGACTCTGTGATCGTGTAACAACCTACAGAGTACTGGAAAGACTAATGGATGAAGGCATCATCCATAAAGTGGTAGATATTGACGGTACCATCAAGTACGCAGAATGTCATACCTGCACAATGGAAATTCATCATCACGACCATCTGCATTTCAGCTGTGAGCAGTGCAAAACAGTGACGTGTGTAGAAGATGTGGAACCAAAGATTAAATTACCGGTAAGCTACAAGGTTCATAAAATCAATCTGACGGTATCCGGGATCTGTCCGAACTGCCAGTAATGATTAGTATTTTACCTTGAATTATTAAAACACGAATTACACTAATATTTTCACGAATAACACTAATGTCTTGGACTCAATAGTGGCTTTTGTGAAAATATTAGTGGTTTTTGTGGTTAAAAAAAGCATTTAAAATCTTACAATTTATTTCACGCAAAGCTGCTTTTGACTTCAAGGGGAGCGAAGAACGATGGCTTTGCCATTGACTAAGCGACCAATTTATACAGACGCTTCATCGAATCAATCAAAGATTGATTTTTTTCTTTGCACTACTTTAAACTATGCGATGCTGTGATAAAACTTTGCGTTTATAAAAACACGAATTTCACAAATATTTTTCACTAATAACACTAATATATTGAGACAAAATAGTAGTATTTCTGGTTAAAAATTAAACCGTCATTCCGATATCAATTCCTTTGATTTTTCTGTAAAGATCGGTGGCAAAATTATCCGTCATTCCTGAAACAAAATCGATGACACCAAGTACTTTCTGATAATCTGTCCCTTCTTCATAAACGAATTGTCTCGGAAGAAGTTTCAGTGCTTTTTTATCATAAGATTTTCTTTCATCCTCAGGTTTCAGAATGGAAGGAATAAAATGATCAAGAAGCTCGTACATTACATTATACCCGGCATTTTCGATTTCTACCACCGCTTTATGATTGTAGATCTTTTCAATAGAGAATGCTTCGATGTCCTGTAAAGCACGGTTTTCAGATTTATAGATATCAAGAAGCCCGTTGTCCAGATTTCCCTGGAGAATGGTTTCAAAATTATGTTTGTAGATCTCAAGCGATTTATTGATTAAAGCATTGATGGCTTTAGCACGCAGATAAGAGATTTTTTCATTTTCATTGGAAATGGAGGCCAGCTTATTTTTCACTTTGTCCATATCGCTGCTTTCAGATTTGATCAGTTCAAAAAACAGGTTTTCACAGTCTGCAGTAGATACGATTCCCAATCTGTGAGCATCTTCCATATCTATAATATTGTAGCAGATATCATCTGCAGCTTCTACCAGCCATACGAAAGGATGTCTTTTGAATATATATGGTTCTTCGTTTTCTAAAATTAAATTCGTCGCCTTTGCGATTTCAAGGAAAATAGCTTTCTCATTCTGGAAAAACCCGAATTTCTTTCTGTGAATAATTCCTTTTTTCTTAGCAACGGCTTCACACGGATATTTGGCAATACTGGCGAGTGTAGAGAAAGTCAGCTGAATTCCGCCTTCATCTTTCCCCTGCTGACGTTGCGCCAGAACTCGTATCGCATTGGCATTTCCTTCAAAATTCACGAGATCTGCCCATTCTTTTTCATTAAACTTCTGCTTCAGGTCTTTTTCATTTCTTTCAAAGTAGCTCGCAATCGCATCTTCTCCTGAATGTCCGAATGCAGGATTTCCCACATCATGGCATAAACAGGCAGCAGCAATAACGTTTCCTAAATTATGAAGATAAAAGTTTTTTGAGTCTTCGGTAAGCTCATTTTTATAGGCATCAAAGATAAATTCTCCGATAATACTTCCCAAACTACGGCCTACAGACGAGACTTCCAGCGAGTGCGTCAGCCTGTTGTGTACAAAAACACTACCGGGAAGAGGAAAAACCTGGGTCTTATTTTGCAGTCTTCTGAACGCAGAAGAGAAGATAATTCTGTCGAAATCTCTCTGAAAATCAGTTCTTGAAGCTTTAGTATGCGGATTGTTCCCTGTACGCTGATTCGTGAAAATCTGGTTTAAATTCATCATTTTTCAAAATTACTCCAAATTTTATTTTTACGGAATAGTATTTGAACTTTTCTTGAAAAGCAAAGCCATGCCTGAAGGTCCATCTATACTTTTAATGAAAGAAAACCTGCTGCCTTTTGTCGGAAACACAGTGACAGAAGCTTCGGGTAATGCCAAATTCGATAAAGAACCGCTTATTGGCCAAACACTTAAAGAGATCCGCACTTTCGGAAAGCAGACCTACCTTGTTTTTGATACCATGGCGGTCCGGATTCATTTACTGATGTTTGGATCATACAGTGTGGATGAACAGACGAAACCGGATACCAGTCTCCGTCTCTCTCTTCATTTTAAAAAAGGCAGTCTCTATTTTTACACCTGCTCTGTAAAAGCGGTAGACCTGAAATATCTATCAACGATTGACTGGGAAGCTGATATTATGAGCGATGCCTGGAATCCTGAAAAAGCAGAAAAAAAACTGAAATCCAAACCTGAGATGATGGTCTGTGATGCCCTGATGAATCAGGATATCTTTTCGGGTGTGGGAAATATCATTAAGAATGAAGTCCTGTTCAGAATAGGAGTTCAGCCTGAAAGTCTGGTGGGAAATCTTCCTCCCAAGAAACGAAAGGAGCTGATTGCTGAAGCCAGAAATTACAGTTTTGACTTTCTTAAATGGAAACGGGAATTTACTTTAAAGCAACATTGGCTCGCCCATACAAAAATCATTTGCCCGATATGCGGTCAGAAGCTCGTAAAAAAGCAGACCGGGCTCGGGAAAAGACGGAGTTTTTACTGTGAAAAAGATCAGAAGCTGTATTAAACTGCCTTTATCTCCGATTCATTCAGAATCCTTATTTACAAAATCTATTTTGACCAGTGTTTTTTCCATTCACTGAAACGGCTGGAAACGTCCTATATTTGGGGGAAATTCTATACATTCTGATTCATTGATCATCAATGAACAACAATAACCTCAAAAACTTAAATTCTTAAACAATGACCGACAACACATGGCTAGACCGATGGAACGACAGGTACAGCAGCGAAGAGTTCGCTTATGGCACAGAACCGAATACCTATTTAAAAGAACAGCTGGAAAAATTACAACCGGGTTCTATCCTTTTTCCCGCTGAAGGAGAAGGACGGAATGCTGTTTTTGCCGCTACAAAAGGATGGAAAGTCTCTGCTTTTGATATCAGCAGCGAAGGGAAAAATAAAGCGTTACAGCTTGCTGAAAATCATCAGGTAACCATTGATTATCAGGTAGGAGAACTTCAGACTTTGAATTTTAAAGAGGAACAGTTTGATGTGATTGCCCTTATCTACGCTCATTTTCCGGCAGATATCAAATCCTCTGTTCATAAAGCACTTGATCAATATCTTCGTAAAGGAGATCTGATTATTTTCGAAGCTTTCAGTAAAAGCCATCTGGATTATGTTCTGAAAAACGAAAAAGTGGGTGGTCCGAAAGATATCGGATCTTTATTCTCCATTGAGGAACTCAAAGCTGATTTTCCCGATTATGATCATATTGAACTGGAGGAAAAAGAAATTGAACTTAATGAAGGTTTATTTCACAACGGAACCGGTTCGGTGATCCGTTTTACAGGGAGAAAACGCTAAGTTTACGCTTCAGGATTAAGGAACCCGCCAGCATATTTTGTAAAAAAGTCAGATCTGTATACTTCACCCAGAGGAATTTCCGATTCGTCTATATAGATATTATGATTGTCAAATGAATCGATGAAATCCATATTGACCACATAGGATTTACTTACACGCAGAAACAGTTCCAATGGAATCTTCTGGTGAATGGTTTTAAGATTCATGGCTGTAATAAGCTTCTGCTGGCGGGTATGAATAACAACATAGTCTTTTAAAGCTTCAATAAATTTTATATCTGAAATATTGACTTTATAAAATCTGCGGTCTGCCTTAATGAATAAAAATTCAGGAGTATTGGACTCTACGGTGTTTTTCACAGTATTTTTAGACAGCAATTCTGTATACTGAACCGCTTTTTTTATGGCTTTATCCAACCTTTGAGGATCAATAGGTTTCAGAAGATAATCTACCGCCTCCAGGTCATAGCTCTTTACTGCGTACTGTGAATATGCTGTTGTAAAAATAATCAGGCTCTGCTCAGGCAGCATTTCTGCGAATTCCATTCCGGTGACCATGGGCATTTCAATATCCAGGAAAATAAGATCTACGTCATTGTTTTTAAGGAAATCAAGAGCGGAAGGGGCATTGGAAAAATCTCCAAGAATCTCCGTCTGTGAGATTTCATTGATCAGCGAGCGCATTTCTGCTCTTGCCAGGGGTTCATCATCTACAATTATACAATTCATACAGGCGTTTTTAAATTGACGGTATATTCTTTTTCTCCGGAAATAATATCCAGTTCAAATGCATTGCCGTACAGGAGTTCAAGTCTTCTTTTGATATTGGCCAGCCCCAGTCCGCCATAATTGGCATTGGGGACCGTCATACCCGGGTTCATGGAATTGGTGCAGGTAAAGTAAAGGGTTTTATTTTCTACCCGGATCTCTATTTTCACGTAAGATGCTTGACTGCTGATATCTACACTGTGCTTCACTGCATTTTCAACAAAGGTAGTGAACAAATTCGGGGGAATAAAAGTACTTTTTACCGTTCTGTCACCCGTATCTGCGCTGATAGTGAATTGAAAATTATCCCGTCTTATTTTTTCAAGGTTCAGAAAATTAGACAGAAAATCTATTTCTGAAACAAGGAGTGTTTTCTCCTCTCCATTCTCGTACAGCTGATATCTTAAGAATTCGGAAAGCTTGACGATAACCACAGATGCTTTTTCCGGATCTGTTCTGGTAAGTGCTTTCACATTATTCAGCATATTAAACAGAAAATGCGGATTGATCTGATTCCGGAGTTCATTCAGCTCCATCTGTAGGGTAAGATTTTTAAGCTCTGTAATCCTCTTGGTATCACTGATCCATTTCTGCAGCAGTTTCACGGTAGTTGTGGTCAGAATAATAGGAACACACATCAGGATGCCTTCATAGATACTTCCTCTATCCCCTTCCTTTTTGATATTTTCCACTCTGAAGTCTTCAAAGAAAAATTTAAAACTATAGCCTATCATATTCAGTCCGGCAACTCCCATTATGATCAACAGGACCAGATACGTCACATATTTTGTTTTAAAGAAAAACCTAGGTACGAGAATATATATATTAATGTACACCATTCCAATCAGTACACAATAGACAAAGAATAGAACATAATACTGATAGATCCCGGAATACCAGTGCCAGAACCTAGCGCTGTACATCATCAGAAAAAAGAAAATAAGGAACAGCACATGCCTGCGGAACCTGAACCGGTCTTCCACCAAAAAGTCCATGACAAGTGTTTCCTTAAATTTTGGCGTACCGTTCATAATATTCTGTCTGTTTTAATACAAAACAAAAATAGAGAATAACGTAAAGAATATCCATAATATTATACCAACCCTGCTTTTTTTTATACGAATTTTAAAAGAGGTGGATTTCGTATAAATTAGAACCCGTTTGGTATAAAAACAAATTTCCGCGGCTTAATTCTCTTTTCCTTTGTCCTGTTCAATTTTTTTATGCTTATGGAATTAGCCGTTTTTCAGGACCTTACAGAAGAAATAACCTTAGAATGTTTTTATATGACAGAATCCCAGCAAGAGGAGAAAGTAATACAGCTGATCGATCTGCATCACTTTGTGGAATGCTACCATTCGGAGATCAGGATTTTAAGCTATATCCAACATCCTATTAATATTGTAGAAGAAAATGGGGTTAAAAAAGGAATTTTATTTTTTGACCTTAAATATTTAACACCCTTCGACTGGAATGCTTTTGAAGAGTTTAAAAGACGAAATCATATCAGGGAGCTCTGGTTTGTCTTTGTGGAAGAAGATCCTATTTCTGATACCCTCCGCCATACCGATTTTATCATCGAAAACAGTTTAGAGATTTTTTACGATAAAATATTCGTGTTCAATTTCTTTCAATCTGTCATTCAACCTTTAAAATAAAACCATGAAAACACTGAGAAGAGTTCTTCTTCCCCTTGCGATGTTCCCGTTAAAGAATATTGCCTATGCCCAAAAAAGAGACAGTATTCCGCTAAAAGTAAGGGCTTATTTTGCAGATAAATTTCCCCAGAACCGGGATCTGAATATTGAGTTTACACAAACAGCTCCTTTTCAGTTTTCTTCAAAGCTTGACGGAAAAGACCTGCCTGACAACAAGATGAAAAGTTTTCAGCAACTGAGTGCAGGGGTCAATATTTATCTGGTGAAAAAGAAAACCTGGCTCCTCAGTACCTCTTTAAATTACCGTTATACAGCCTTCAATACCGAAGAACCGATTATGCCGGAAACAGATCGAAAGAATGACTTTCATTACCATTCTGAAGGCGTTAATTTCAGCTACTTTTCAAAACTGTTCAATAAGGTAGCGATATATTCAGCTACTGCTTCTGTGGACGGAAGTGATCAGCATTTTGAAAGAATGAGAGGAATGGTTACGGCTTCCGTAGTTTTAAAAGCTACTCCAAAAACAAAAATGCTCATCGGTATTGCCGGCTTTATTGATCCGAGTGCACAGATTCCTGTCCTTCCGATTTTTACCTATGAAAACAGGTTCAATAACGGCTGGATGCTTGATATTCTTCTTCCTAAAAAAATACTGGTAAGAAAAGATGTTTTCGCCAACGGAAGAATTTCCCTGGGAACAGAGATGGATAATACTTCCTTTTATATGTATAAAAACGACAGGACGTATGAATTCCGGCAACTGGAAATCAATTCCGGAGCGATCTATGAACACAATTTAGGCAGTAATTTTATAGGAACTTTAAAAACGGGAATCAGAGCGGTGCCGCGGGCGAGAGCTTTTGATAAGGAGGAATCTTTTAAAGACTATATTTTTGAAGCGAGTTATAAACCCTCATTTTATTTCAATGTCGGAATATCTTATAATCCTTTTGGAAAGCCTCGAGCAAAATGATTTCAAATTTCTGGAAACCTTTAAAGAGCTTTGGAAAAAACAAGATCATGATTTTTGAAGGTTTTAGGATAATTTTTAGATTTTGGCTCAAGCCAATTGGTTTTGCTTTTTTGGAAGTAAGTGAGCTAAAGCCCACTCCTATTGAATTTTAACAAGGTTCTTTTAATACTTTAAATAGTTAAATGGCTAAATTCTTAAATCTTTAAATCAAACCCCTCAATGCGTTCCCATCTTTGAAAACACATTAATAACGATTACCCCAATTACAATCAATGCAATTCCTATAATGGCAGGCAGATCCGGAACCTGCTTGAAAGCAATGATCCCAATCATTGTGATAAAGACAATCCCAACTCCCGACCATATCGCATAGGTGATTCCTACAGGGATGTGGCGCAGCGTCATGCTTAGAAAGTAAAATGCAGCGGCATATCCTATCACAGTCACTACAGATGGCCAGAGTTTTGAAAATTCTTCAGATTTTTTCAGAAAAGTAGTCGCGATGATCTCAAATATGATCGCTAAAGCAAGAAAGATATAACTGCGTCCCATAAGGCTTGTTTTCTACAAAAATAAGGAAAAACGGTTTCTTTTCACAGGAAAATGACCGCTAAAATCTCCGAAAGCTTCAAATTCTCAGGTTCAAAACAGGTACCTGATTCTCTTTTATTCCCAATCCTTTCCTGAGCATTTCGACATGAAAATCAGGATGTTAAAAAGAGCCACATCAATACACCAACCGGTGATATTTTTTTTAAAAAAATTACTCTAAAGTATTTACGCGGTATAAAATAATCTGCTATAAAAAAGTCTGACAGTGAGCGTTTCAAACCTGTCAGTATTTCATATATATGTGACAAATGGTTACAGTTGATGTCACAAAATCTAACAGGTTTTAAAAATTTCATGCTAAAATGGAGTCACAAATAATAAGTTTTCTTAACATAATATTTGTCTCACTTCCCAAAATCTGACGTTTTAAAACAAAGCTAAATGTGAGTGTTATGCATCGCATTTCTTATTTTTTGTTTTATCAAGTCCAATATAGAAGTGTTCAAACCGTTGTCAACTTTTTATTTTTTTACAGATAAGACAATAAATATATTAATAATTTCCTAAAAACATATTAATTTTTTGTAAACAAACATTCATCAGAAATTAAGTTTACAAACACTTAACACACTGATATACATCATGATTATTTGCTTTGGCACGTGATTTGAAAACTGTAATATTGCAATTAGAAAATTGATAAAATAAAGTCAAATAATTAAATAAAACAAAAATGGTAACTTACATCGGTATCGCAACATGTTTAGTAGTGTTCACTTCTTATTTCATGACAGTAAAAAGAGAACAAAGAAACTAAGTTCTATTAAAAGAAATTTTATAGAGCATCTATATTAATTGTATTGTTTATGTTTTTAATCTGAATACTCAGATTCTGCTCTTTTACTCATTGGAGTAAAAGGGCCCAAAAACATAATCCCTTAACTGAATTTCATAGCAAATTTTATATATCCAAATAGTCAAGCCGAACAAATTGTTCGGCTTTTCTTGTTGATATCGTCGTACAATTTAGATTTTGGCTAGAGCCTGATGAAGGATAATCTTGTAAACAGGCTAAAGCCCGTTCCTATTGAATATGGGGCGGATTTATGATTTATATTTTTAAAACCAATCGAAAACTGCTTTCTTTTATATTTTTTCCTGTTCTTTTGTCTTGAAACAAAATGAACCAAAAGTTCAAGGCTGGAATCTTTCGCTAAAAATAAATGTTGTTCTCTAAAAATTCTAAACTTGCGGGCATTCCTTATAGGTTATTCGACTCGAAAATAGTTTCGCGCTTCTAACAGAAGATTTTTTTTAACGTTCACAATATTTATTTTTTTAACACTACAGCTTCCTAGGCCAGGATCAGCCTTAACATTCAATGAAAGTTTTGTTATTCAATTTTCTTTGGTTACTATTTTTATATGTTCCATTCTCTTCGCTGGTCTACCCGCTTATTGTATTTCAGGTCCCTGAAAGTCATTCTATAAAGCTTTATCTTTGTACAGATAAGAATTATTTTTAGTGTAGTATGAATCTGTACAATCTCATCATTCAGGATAAAGAGGAAGTAACCCTCAACGACGTATTTCTTGGTAACCATAACCGTGACCAACTGGTACAGCTTATTAAGGAGCATAACTATGTCAAAGAACTGCAGGAATACGGACTTCCTGTGAACAATAAGATTCTTCTGGAGGGAAATTCAGGTTGTGGGAAGACGATGACCGCTAAAGCTGTTGCCAATGCTTTAGGCAAGAGTATTCTGATATTAAATCTAAGCAATATCGTTTCTTCTCGGATTGGGGAAACTTCGCAGAATATTAAAATGATCTTTGATAAAGCAGCCAGAGAAAGATCTGTTCTCTTTCTGGACGAACTGGATCAGATCGGAAAAGCGCGTGGCAGTGACGACAAGGATGTAGGGGAAATGAGAAGACTTGTCAATACGCTGATTCAGCTGATTGATTATTATCCCGAAAATGCTTTACTGCTCTGTGCCACCAATCATGCGGAGATCATAGACACTGCCCTATTGAGACGTTTCCAACTGAAGATCAATTATGAAATGCCTTCCGCTGAATTTCTGGACACCTTTTATGATGATCTCTTGTCTAAATTCCCAGAGGATCTGAGAAGTATAGACCGCAAATACAGCATTTCTTTTGCCGAAGCGAAAGACCATGCATTGACAGCCGTAAAATCAGCCCTGATTAAAAAACTGGAATCCCAGGAAATCACACAGCCATGAAAGAAGACATCCTCCATAATCTTAAGATCATCAATGACCGAATAAGGAAATCCTGTGAAAAATCAGGCAGAGATCCAAAAGAAGTCAGATTGCTGCTGGCGACGAAAACAGTTTCAGCAGCACATATTAAAACAGCTTTAGAAAACGGACAGACCTTAATTGCTGAAAATAAAGTGCAAGAGCTTAAAGAGAAATATGAAGAACTGAAAAGTACACCGCATGAAAATCACTTTATCGGACACTTGCAGACCAATAAAATTAAGGATATTTTAAAATATGAGGTGGTTTGTGTACAGTCTCTGGACCGTCTGGATCTTGCAGAAAAACTTCACCAAAAGCTTTCAGCAGAAGGAAAAACAATAGACGTTCTGATCCAGGTGAATACATCCGCTGAGGAAAGTAAATTTGGAGTACATCCTGATGAAGCTCTAGAACTGACCCGAAAGGTTTCTGAATTCAGCACATTGAAGATCAAAGGATTAATGACTATTGGTCTTTTCAGCGCGGAAACAGAAAAAGTAAGGCCCTGCTTTAAAATCCTGAAAAAACTGCAACAGCAGATCATCAGCCAGAATATTCCTAATGTGGAAATGAAAGAGCTTTCCATGGGAATGAGCGGAGATCTGGAAACTGCGATTGAAGAAGGATCCACTATTGTTCGTGTAGGAACCGCGGTGTTTGGTGCGAGAGTGTATCCGGATTCTTATTATTGGAACGAGGAAGGAGTTTGAGTCTGAGGGTATGAGAGTTTTAGCGTTTGAGGGTTTTAGAGTTGTGTCATTTATTTCCGGATTATTAGTTTTTGTAGAAAAAATTAATAATTCTGAGAAGATCATTTGAAATTATAAAAATATGCTGATCGAAAATAAGGGAATAGAGACCAATAGGTTTTATATACCATCATTTAAATTGGATGCTGGTGAAATTGTTGTTTTAAATGTATTCAATGGTGCCCACTTTTACGAAACGGCTCTATTTCTCAAAGACATTTTTTGTGGCAGGATACAAAATGAAAACGTGACAGTTCATCAAAACTTGACGTTCATTGAGCCTTTTTCTGAAGCAAAAATCAGAAGATTTTTTTATCCCATAACGGTTGGAGAATACTTAAAAAAGAACGCTAATTCAGTAAGTCCGTACACAACAAAAATTTATGAGACTGAATGGATCCATGAAAAGACAAAAGTCAATAGACTTGATGAAAAGCATAGAAAAATACTCTCTTTATATGCCAACCTTTCAAAGACTAAAAGTATTGTATTCGATTTACGCGGACAAGGTCCTCAAGGAGCTAAAGAAATTTATGATGTAATAAAAGATATAGTAAAAAAAGGAGGTTCGACAATTTTACTTGACGGCTTTGATGATATGAAAAACGACTGTACAAAATATGTCGAAATTCAATGGAAAAAAGACTAAGAGAATATTAAATTTGAAGTTTTACCTTCAGCTTTTTTTGTTAAGCATCTTCATTAAAAAGTATTGATTCCATTAGGCATTGATTTAAAAATTGCTTTTCACCCGATATTTATTTATTTTTAGCGCTCATCCGGATTGACTGATTACATCGACTTAAATGAAAGTAAAAGCATGTAATATTTTCTACAAGCCGGATGTCCTTATACTATAATTAAGCCCATGAAAAACTTAAAAACCGTCTTCATCTCATCTTTATTTACATGTTTAACAACATCGGTATACGCCCAGAATTGTGATTGCACAAAAAATTATGAATGGGTAAAGAAAACTTTTGAGACCAACGATGCAGGTTTTGAATACGCACTCAAGCAAAAAGGCCATCAGGCCTACGAAGCCCATAATAAAACCATAGCCGAGAAAGTAAAATCAATTAAAACTTATACCGAATGCGGACCTGTTCTTTACGAATGGTTATCTTTTTTCCGTTCAGGACATATTGCTATAAGACCCATTAATAAGGAAACACCAAAGCAGACTAATAATGCGAAGCCGGAAAGCCCATCTGTCAATTGGGAAACCTTAGCCGTAGAAACACAGGATTTTAAGAATTATCTGGACAAAAAGAAAACATCCGACTATGAAGGAATCTGGGTAATCGAACCCTATACCATCGGAATTAAAAAAGTGGGAAATCAATATGTAGGATTTATCGTAGAATCGGGGGCGGAAACCTGGACAAAAGGACAGGTAAAACTGAAACTCAATTCTTTGGAGGGTAAAATGAGCTCTGTTTATTATATGCGTGACCGTTCCGCAGTGGAATCTAAAGAAATCACATTGACCGGAAAAAATCATTTGCAAATCGGGGATTTCAGCCTTTCAAGAGTTTATCCTAAGATTGACGATGAGCCAAAATATGCACAATATTTTAAATCAATAGGTGCCAACAAACCTTATATAGAAAAATTAAACGAAACAACACTCTACTTAAGAATTCCTTCTTTCCAGGCTTCTGAAAAGCAAAAAATTGACAGTGTCATTACCGCCAACAAAGATAAAATCACCTCCACTGAAAACCTGATCATTGACATCAGAAACGGAACCGGAGGAAGTGATGCCAGTTATAGCAATATTCTTCCTTTGATTTACACTAATCCGGTCAGAACTGTAGGCGTAGAATATCTTTCTACAAAACTGAATAATCAGAGAATGCTGGATTTCATCAATAAACCGGAATACGGATTCAGTGAGGAGAATAAAAAATGGGCCCAATCTGCATTTAATGCACTGGAAAAGGAACAGGGAAAATTTGTCAACCTCAATGAAGGTATAGTGAGCATCAATAAGTTTGATACCATTTATCCTTATCCCAAGAATGTAGGAATTATCATTAATCAACGAAATGGAAGTACCGACGAGCAGTTTTTGCTTGCGGCTAAACAAAGTAAGAAAGTAAAGTTATTCGGAACCACAACTTATGGTGTTTTGGATGTTTCCAATATGTATTATGTTCCTTCGCCGTGTAAGGAATTTGAATTAGGCTACTCGCTTTCAAGAAGTATGCGTATTCCTGATTTTACGATCGATGCAAAAGGATTGCAGCCTGATTTTTTTCTGGACAGAAGTATTCTGGTGTATGAATGGACGGATTATGTGAATAGTGTGCTGAACGGGAAATAAAATAGTTATTCCGGTATAAAATAATAAACCCTTTTCTGTTTTGAGAAGGGTTTTTATTTACAATTTCAAATCTATCTTTTCAAATATTTCCTATTCACAACATACAGAATTCTTATTACCACCGAATATCCGGTATGTTTTTTGCTCGTAAAACATTAATAACCAAACAAATATACTATGATTAAAAAATTACTCTTTGGCTGTCTATTCATGACAGCAGTATTCTTGTCTTCATGTGAGAAATCTCAAAATACATCATCAGCAAAAGACAGTGAGCTATCCATTAAAACAGTTTCAATGGTCACTTTTGGTGCCATGGCTGTTGCACTTCTTGTAGCATACAGCTATCGAAGAAGGTAAGAAAAAATAAAAATATAACAAAAAAACACCCGTTTAGAGTCTAAACGGGTGTTTTATATTTATAATCAATGATTACATATAAGCTTCAATCGGCTCACAAGTACATACTAAGTTTCTGTCTCCATAAGCTTCATCAACTCTGGATACGGAAGCGAAGAATTTGTGGTCTCTTACCCAGTCTAACGGATAAGCTGCCTTTTCTCTGCTGTATGGTTTATCCCAAGAATCCGAGATCACCAGCTGCTCAGTGTGTGGAGCGTTTTTAAGCACGTTGTTCGCCTGATCTGCCTCTCCGTTAGCAATCTCATCGATTTCTTTTTTGATAGAGATTAATGCTTCTGCAAAACGGTCGATTTCAGACTTGCTTTCAGATTCTGTAGGCTCGATCATTAATGTTCCTGCTACAGGGAAAGAAACAGTTGGAGCATGGAATCCATAGTCCATTAGTCTCTTCGCTACATCAGCTACTTCAATTCCTAAAGTTTTGAACTGACGGAAGTCTACGATACACTCGTGAGCTACTCTTCCACTCTCGTTTGAATACAAGATCGGGAAGTGCTCTGCTAAAATTTCCTTAAGATAATTCGCATTCAAGATCGCATGTCCTGTTGCCTTTTTCAATCCATCTGTTCCTAACATTTTGATATAAGAATAAGAAATGTTAAGGATCAGACCAGAACCGTAAGGTGCTGCAGAAATACCTTCGATGGCTTCTTTAGAACCAACTCTGATATTCGCATTGGAAGGAAGGAAAGGTACTAAGTGTTTAGCCACACAGATTGGACCTACTCCAGGACCTCCACCTCCGTGAGGAATCGCGAAAGTTTTGTGTAAGTTCAGGTGACAAACGTCTGCTCCGATGTTTCCTGGACTTGTGAATCCTACCTGAGCGTTCATGTTCGCACCATCCATATATACCTGTCCACCGTGCTCGTGGATTAAACTTGTAATTTCTTTAATGTTCGCATCGAAGAATCCGTAAGTAGACGGATATGTGATCATTACACAAGATAAATTCTCAGAATGCTGCTCTGTTTTAGCTTTCAAGTCTTCGAAATCAATTTCTCCGCTTTCAAGGTTTTTAACGACAACAATCTTCATTCCTGCCATCGCTGCAGATGCCGGGTTGGTTCCGTGTGCAGACTGAGGGATCAATACTACATTTCTGTGGCCTTCACCTCTTGAGATGTGATATTCTCTGATGACCATTAATCCTGCATATTCACCCTGAGCTCCAGAGTTTGGCTGAAGAGAAGTTCCTGCGAAACCAGTGATTTCAGCTAAATCTTTCTCCAATTCTCTGATCATTTCCTGGTAACCTCCAGCCTGGTCCACCGGTACAAATGGGTGAACAGCTCCCCAGTTATCCCATGAAAGAGGCAACATTTGAGTAGCAGCGTTCAGTTTCATGGTACAAGAACCAAGAGAAATCATTGAATGTGTTAATGATAAATCTTTTCTTTCCAAACATTTGATGTAACGCATCAATTCCGTTTCCGTATGGTATTTGTTGAATACGCTTTCTGTAAGAATTTCGTCTTTTCTTAAATTCTCCTCAGGAATGCTGTATCCTTCTTTTATTTCTAATTTGAAAGTCTGTTTGTCTTTGAACTGAGCAAAAGAAGCCATCAGATAGTTTAATTTCTCCAATGTTGTACTTTCGTTGATCGCAATACTTACCACCCCTTCTGTAAAATAGTTCAGGTTAAGTTTGTGATCAAGCATCATTCTCATCAATCTTCCTTTCTCATCCTCACTCATCGTGATTTTCACAGTATCGAAGATTGGCTCTTCAACCGTCTGGTATCCTAATGCTTTAAGCCCGTTTTTCAAAGCATTCGCTTTAAAGTGGATCTGATCAGCGATATAGTTCAATCCTTTTGGTCCGTGATAAACCGCATACATTCCTGCCATTACCGCAAGAAGTACCTGTGCCGTACAGATATTGGAAGTCGCTCTTTCTCTTTTAATGTGCTGCTCTCTGGTCTGAAGCGCCATTCTCAATGCACGTTTTCCGTACATATCCTGAGAAACCCCGATGATTCTTCCCGGAATGTCTCTTTTGTAATCTTCTTTACAAGAGAAAAATGCAGCGTGAGGTCCTCCGTAACCTAATGGAATACCGAATCTCTGAGAAGTTCCAACGGCACAGTCAGCACCCATAGAAGCAGGAGATTTCAATTTAACCAAAGCCATCGGATCACAAGCTACAACTACCTGTAAATCTAATTTTTTATAGTTTACAATATCTTCAGTATAGTCTAAAACAATACCGTTTTTCCCCGGATACTGTAATAAAACACCGTAATAGCTTCCGTCAAACTCATGAGTTTTATGGTCACCTTCCACGATTTCGATTTCTAAACCTTCAGCTTTCGTTTTTAAAACGGCAACTGTTTGAGGTAAAACAAGATCGGAAACGAAGAATTTGTTGGCATTGGCTTTCTTCTGGTCCTTCGTTCTGTTGTTAAAGAACATGTGCATTGCTTCTGCAGCAGCTGTAGACTCATCTAGAAGAGAAGCATTAGCCAGTCCAAAACCTGTAAGATCGCACACTACTGTCTGGAAATTAAGAAGAGCTTCCAGCCTTCCCTGTGCAATTTCAGCCTGATAAGGAGTATACGCCGTATACCAGCTTGGGTTTTCAAAGATGTTTCTCTGAATAGCTGATGGCAAAAGTGTATTGTGGTATCCAAAACCAATGTAGCTCGTATAATCAGTATTCTTCGATGCCAGATCTTTCGAATGGTTCAGCATCTCGTATTCTGAAAGCGGTGCAGAGATCTCAAGATCTTTCTCTAAACGGATAGAAGAAGGAATGGTCTGAGAAATTAGTTCTTCAATACTTGAAACGCCCAATCTTTCCAACATTGCCTGTTTATCGGCTTCATTAAGGGAAATGTGACGGCTCACAAACTGTTCTGTATTCATTTTTATTTATTAGATTTTGTTCGTAAAAAAGATTCGTAAAATTACATTTTTTTAAACGATTGTACAACAGTTCAAAATTGTCAAAACAATAACGAAAATCTATATCATTTTTAAGATAAATTACTGTAATAATTGTTTAATACTTAAAAACTAACCCGTTTATTCTCCAATCTTCATCATAATGTTTTATTAAATCAACATTAAAACTTAGAATTTATACGTTTGATATTTAAAATAAGTACACACTAAGTTCATAATGGTTCATCAATAATCATCAGACTCATTTAAACAAATCTGTGTTCAGAGCATTTTTAATGTGATGTTGTTTCACTTTTCGGGAAGTCGGATGCTTCTAAAATCTTCATTTTCCATCAAAAATAAAGGGCTCAGTTGTCACCGAATACGCTGATCAACAGGTCTTGTCAATTTTATGAAAATTTATTAATTATATTTATTCTAAATTAATATATTTGTAGCATGAATATGATAGTCCCTTTTAAAGTACCACCTTTAGCTCCTGTATTTGCATTTAATAATGAAGATATGTATTGTGAAAAGAAATCCTGCTGCAAGAAATTCAAGAAAGGAAAGAGATGTAAAAAGTGTCCGGGAAGAAAAAAGATGGCTTAAATTAGCTGAAATTCCTGACTAAAAAATATACCGCCAACGCCAGAATAATAATTCCCCAGATCAGCATCATGATCTTTGGCTGGCCGGATTTATTCATATGTGTTCTGGGCTGAGGCTTGAACATTTCCTCTACGCTATTTTTAAACTGAGCACCATCATTTTCAAAGACTTCCGTAATGGTGATTCCCTGCACCGCCGTTTTGTGCAGCAGCGAATTGGTTGCATGAAGTAAAATCTGAAATTTCCCGTCCTTAAATTCAGTAATCTTAAAGATTCTTTCCCCGAAAGGCTTTTCCAGACCGAAAGGCAATACTTTCACCACATCCGCATTGCTCGTCTGCCAGTTGATGATGATCTCCTCCCCTTTTTTTGCATGAATTTTATTCGCTGTAAACGTTTTAATACTTGGTGGGGTGTTATATCTGAAACTTTTCTGATGGTTCTCTAGATTCTGATCGTATGTACGTCTGCTTCCGGAATCACTTAATATTTCATAAGCCTCCTGAATTTCACGAAAACGCCCGGCAAAGAAATCGTCGTTGTCATTTTTATCAGGATGATATTTTAAAGATAGCTTTCTATAGGCTTTTTTGATGTCTTCTTCTGAAGCATCCGGAGAAATCCCGAGAAAATAGTAGTAATCTTTCATTGAGCTAGGCAAAAATAAGGAATTATTTTTTTTCGGGTTTATTCTTCAGGGGAATATTTCAGTAAAATGCTAATGCTTTTCTAAACACGAATGACACGAATGTTTTCAGCAATGGACACAATATTGTTGTAATGGTGATTTCTTTTATTACAAAGTTTCTTTGATAACTTAATGTTTTAAGTTCGTGAAGGTATTTGCCCAGCAGGGTTCAAAATATTCAGGTATTTATTTTTCAGTTATGAAATTGCTCATTCCTCTGGTGGCTATAAACTCTCCTTACACTTCTGGTGACTGAGGCAGTCGAAGCCACCTTTGCCTATAAAAAGTTCCGGCGCGGGAAGCTTTGCTTCCCGCGCCGGAACTAAACAATTTCAATTTAGTGAATGATTTTTTATGCTTCTACAGTATTGTCCTTACTGTCCTTTCTGCAACATCTTGAAGAGAATTCTTTTTTGAACTTCCCTTTCAGTTCCTGATACTGCTCATCATTCATTTCTCTGATCCTGTCTGCAAGACCGAAAGGTGATCTTTCCTTGATTCCGTATTCATTAAAAATACCTTGCATAAATCTTTTTCTCTGTGCTATTTTTTTGGCAGCCAATGCGATGCCCACAACAGCTAGTGCTCCAAGAGCTCCTTTTAATGCTGAATTTTTCATTTTTTCAAAATTTTAAATTTTACTACTTCTTGTTTTTTATATAGACGGATGAATTTCAATTTTACTTTACTACTTCTTAAAATTTTTAAATTATCCGTTGTTTCTGTTGAAGAACCCTCCTGAACATTTATTTCTCCAAACTTCTTTGAATTTTTCCCTTTCTTCAGGGGACAGTTCGGCCATTCTCTGTCTCATTTTTCTTTCCTTGAAATCTCTCATTCCTTTTCCGAAATGGAAACCTCCAAAAAGAATTTTACTTAAGACCAATATTCCCATCGCCTGCCAGAATGTAATGGATTTTACACCCAGGATCTCAGGAAGCAGGCAGTTCCAAAGCGACATTACAATAAATGTAACGGCCAATAAGATCAGCGGCGGACATAAGAATAAAAAAATCCAGCCTTTTTTGTGTTTATGATTCATAATTTCTTCTTTACTAACTATTTAAATCTTCGTATAATCTTCTCAGTCTGTTTCTTAAATGCTTCACAGCATAATTTTTTCTACTGATAATGGTTTTGATATTTTCGCCCTGTTCATCTGCGATCTGCTGCAGGGTTTTGTCGTTCAGTTCGTTTTCTACGTACACCAGTCTTTGTTTCTCAGGAAGTTCGTCCAATGCCTCAAAGAGCTTTTTCCAGATCTCATCCTGAAACATTTTCACTTCAGGCCCTGCACTCTCGTCCAGCAATAAGATATCCTTGATAGAAAAGCTTCCATCTTCGTCTTCATACACGAAATCTTCAAGATTTTCGGTTTTCTTCTTGCGGTAACGGTCTGTGATTTTATTCGCAGTCACTCTGTACAGCCAGCCACCGACATTCACAATCTCCGAAAGATTGGTCAGACTGCTGAACTGGAACCACACTTCCTGCAGAATATCTTCCGCATCTTCGGTGTTTTTCACTTTCGGACGAATATAAGACATCAGCTTTCCTCCGTACTTTGAAACGGTTTGTGAGATGATACTTGCTTTCTCCTCCTGTGGCATTGTTATTTCTTCGACAACCTCCATATTGCTATGACGATCTGCCTTTTGGTTTTACTTTAATAAATTTAAAAAAAATTATTGATTGTCAGGATTTTCTTTTGTAGAGCGGGCTTCCGGCGTACGAGATTCGGAGTTTAAAGTTTTAGAGTTTTAGAGTTTTAGAGTTTTAGAGTTTTAGAGTAAAATAATATCGAAACCGGAACATTAAAAATATGATACGGGGTTCGTGTTGCGGGTTACTAGATGATGACTTTCAACTATTGACATGCCAAATCACCTCTTTTTCATCTCAATCTCAATCTCAATCTCAATCTCAATCTAAAATCTGATGTCTGATGTCTGATGTCTGATGTCTGAAATCTAATATCTTGCATCTTGGCTCCCGATTCTTGCCTCTATTCCATAATTTCTAACTTCTAATCTGTTTTAAAAACAAAAAACGGAAAGCCTAACACTCTCCGTTCCTATAATGATACAATCTGTATTATTTCTTGTTGAAATTTTCGGCAAAAAAGCCCATCATATATTTGTACAGTTCTATTCTGCTTGGCTCTTTTCTGAATCCGTGCCCTTCATCATATTTTACCATGTACGGAACTTCAACTCCTTTTGCACGCATTGCTTTTACAATCTGATCTGATTCATTGATATTCACCCTCGGATCGTTGGCTCCCTGAACTACAAATAAAGGTTTTTTGATTTTATCGATGTGAAACACAGGAGAAACTTCTTTAGCAATTTTTGCTTCTTCCGGATTATCCAGATCATACCAGATTTGTTTTACCATTTCTTTGTAAGGTTTCCAGTATTCAGGGAAAGATTCAAAGAATGTGAAGATATTGGAAACTCCTACATAATCTACTCCACAGGCATACAGATCCGGAGTTTTAATAAGTCCCATCAGGGTTGCATATCCTCCGTGGCTTCCTCCGTAGATTGCAATTTTATTTTTATCGATCCAGCCTTGTTCTATTACATATTTTACTCCGTCTTCCACATCATCCATCGCTTTACGGCCTATCTGCTTGTATCCTGACTGTTGAAATTCTTTTCCATAACCTCCTGAAATTCTGAAATTCACATGCAGTGTGGCATATCCCCTGCTTGCAAAAAGCTGGTCTTCAGGATTGAACCCCCATTCATCTCTAACGCCCTGAGGTCCACCATGAGGATTAACAATTAACGGAACTT
>NZ_JAHXYH010000080.1 GCF_019970065.1 Chryseobacterium sp. OSA05B
GCAGATAATCACGAGCGTCGCCCCGGTAGGGATGCGCAGCGCGCTGGGCACTTGAATACACACTCGGTGGCAGCGGCCGCAACGCCCACCGAGGAGCTTGCAGGAGACACGAAAGCCCACGACGGGCTCTTGAAGACGAAGATGGACTTGGGATGCGGCAAGAAGAACGCCTCCGGGCTGGCGCTAGTACTACCCGTTAACACCGCTTCGTTCGGGGTCTTATCTTTGCCAGTGAGGCGCGCCGCGTGTTCATAATGCCCGTGCGCATTACACACGTCCATGCTTCGGGCAATTGAATACTTCTGACTCACGGCAGACTACCCCTGCGAGGTTGGGGATCATGTGAAATTACACCCCCAGAGACGTTGCCTGCGCGCGAACTTACCTCAGAGTACTGTATTGTTCACAAGGTGCATCTCAGTCCAGATGCTGAACGAAGTCACTCGATCCTTTAGGAGGAAGTCATGGGTTTCATTGGTTGGATTGTTTTAGGC
>NZ_JAHXYH010000081.1 GCF_019970065.1 Chryseobacterium sp. OSA05B
ATCCATGGGAACCCGCTTGAGGTTGTTCAGGGCCGCGCGCATCGGCACGCGGTTGATCTTGGTGCCGTGCAGCGCCACCATGGTTCCCCACGCCCCGTCGTCCACCGAGTCCACCGAGGCCATGCCCAGCCTGGTAGCCAGCACGCGGCCGAAGGCGGTGGGCACCCCGCCGCGCTGGATATGGCCCAGCACGGTGGCCCGGGTCTCGATGCCGGTGCGCTCCTCGATCAGCGGGGCAAGCATCTCGCCGATGCCGCCCAACCTGGCCCGGCCGAAGGTGTCCACGCCGCGCACGGAGAAGGCTTCCTCCATGCCCTCGGGCACGAAGCCCTCCGCGACGACGATCAGCGGCGCGCGGCCGCGGTCGTGAGCCTCGTTGACCCATTGGCAGATCTGCTCCATGCTCGTGGAGACCTCGGGGATCAGGATGGCGTGCGCGCCGGAGGCCATGCCCGCATGCAGCGCGATCCAGCCCACGTGCCGGCCCATCACC
>NZ_JAHXYH010000082.1 GCF_019970065.1 Chryseobacterium sp. OSA05B
GTCCATGCCCGCGGTGCCGGCGCCCATGGAAAGTTCGTCAGCTACGGCAATGCCGCTGACTTCTGCGTTGCGGATTTCCTGAAGCCGAACAAGCAGACCGATGTCTTCGTGCGCTTCTCCACGGTAGCTGGCTCTCGCGGTTCGATGGACACGGCCCGCGACACCCGAGGCTTCGCAACGAAGTTCTACACCGAGGAAGGCGTTTTCGACCTCGTTGGGAACAACATCCCGGTCTTCTTCATCCAGGACGGGATCAAGTTCCCGGATATCGTCCACGCGGTGAAGCCCGAGCCGGATCGGGAAATTCCGCAGGCCCAGTCGGCGCACGATACCTTCTGGGACTTCGTTTCCCTGCATACCCCGGCGCAGGCCCACACCATGTGGAACATGAGCGACCGCGGAATTCCCCGGTCCTACCGCATGATGGAAGGCTTTGGCGTGCATACCTTCCGCATGATCGGGCCTGGAGGCAAGGCCTCCTTGGTCAAGTTC
>NZ_JAHXYH010000083.1 GCF_019970065.1 Chryseobacterium sp. OSA05B
CCCTCAGATAGAGCCGCTGGATCTCTTCCAGGGCATCGGTGAGATTGCCCAGCGGAGTATCGAGGTCCACGGCCTCGATTGCCGGTCGGAGCTCCTCGGGGCTGGCACCGGTGGCGGGGGAGGCTATGCCTGATAGGTGTGCGGTCAGGTGACTCAGTACGAGGGCCGACTTGGTTTCGAATTGTGCCGCGGTCTGTGCAGACAACAGCGAGCTGCCATGACGTCGTGAAATGACGGTGGCTCTTTGCATGGAAGGCAATGGGGTACCCAAGTGCATGCTCCTCAGTTTTGCGCGGGAATGTATGGTCAGGCTTACCTAACGACAACTATTAAGAACATAAGATATTTAGTTAATGCAAGCCCGGTAACTCAAATTGAAAGTTTCATGACGCTGATGCCATTTGGACGCGCTTGTAGTAACGCCGACCATCTTTGGCCGCTTTGACCTGTGCGTTTCCGAATGCGACACGGTAACGCCGGGGAGCCTAGCGG
>NZ_JAHXYH010000084.1 GCF_019970065.1 Chryseobacterium sp. OSA05B
GCAGCGACGAGGGGTTGCCGGTGGCGGCGAACTGCGCGGTGATGGCGGCCAGCGCCGCCGGGGTCATGTCCGTGGTTGCCGCGTGGTCCAGGTATACGGCGGAAGTATTCATATCCCTTCCATGGTACGAGCTTCGCGCTCCTAGTTTGAATGCCCGATCCGTGTGAATTGCCCGACCTCGATGGCTTCGAGGCCCGGATCCTTCAAGATCGCCTCGATCAGCGCGGACGGCCCGCCGACCAACGTGCAGTCGTCATAGGGTTCGGTGGACAGCATCCAGGAGCGGTCCTCCGGGAAGACCAGCGAGGGGCGCTGGCGCTGCTCCCCCGCCGCGGTTTTCGCCCACAGCGGGTCGCTCAAGAACGCCGCATCGGCGCGGAACAGGTGGTAGTTGCGGTAGCCGCCGCCCAGCTCCAGCGGGCCTCCGGCCAGGTCGTCGTCCGCGAAGGCGGGCTTCTGCGCCTCGGCGAGCGCGGCGGCATGGGCCGCGGC
>NZ_JAHXYH010000085.1 GCF_019970065.1 Chryseobacterium sp. OSA05B
AAAGTATTGAAAAACGACGGGAACACAGCCAGACTGCGAAGAATATCTTGGAGGCGATCAGATGACCACGCAACGAATCCCTCGAAACGGCATGAGCGTTCGTTCGTTAGCAAAGAAAACTGGCTACTCTACCAACACAATTATTCGATGGACTTCTGAACCGCGCGAGGTCTACCTTGGCCGAGCTGCAGACCGTCATCAAAAGATCCATGAACTACGCGAGGCAGGGCTTTCCATGCGCGCGATTGCTGCAGAACTAGGCATCTCAGCCCGTGCGGTTCACTACGCGATCCATAAAGAAAATCAGCAAGATGCCAGCTAGAACAAGCCTAGAACTTGCATACTGAGTGAGATGGGTAAATCTAAGAAGCCGCGGTCCAAGCCTGCACCCCAAAATAAGTCTTCAGAGTTTGATATGAAAGCGGAGCTCCGCCGTGCCTACCGGGAGATGGCAGCAAATAAACGCTCTATCGACGCAGGGGAAACCTTTGC
>NZ_JAHXYH010000086.1 GCF_019970065.1 Chryseobacterium sp. OSA05B
GCATCAGCCTCCTCGGATTCTTCCCGCCGACGGCAGCTGACGCCGCCGCGCTGACGCTGCTGGAGCGCACCGCCTTCAGCGTCGCGAGCACCTATCTGGGTTGAGGCCCCGCTGGCGCTTTGCGCCAAACCCTTGCCAGCCGGACCCGCCGATGCCTAGCGTGGGAGGCAGCGCGGCAAACCGCCGCACACCCCGTCGGCGAAAGGGCCAGCATGGCAACCGTGAAAGTGGCAGCAGAGAACACCACCGACATCGAGCTGTACTACGAGGACCACGGTTCCGGGCAGCCGGTGGTGCTGATCCACGGCTATCCGCTGGACGGATCCTCCTGGGAACTGCAGACCGCGGCGCTGCTCGGTGACGGCTACCGGGTCATCACCTACGACCGCCGGGGCTTCGGCAAGAGCTCCAAAACCACTACGGGTTATGACTACGACACCTTCGCCGCCGACCTGAACACGCTGCTGGAAACGCTCGACGTGCAGGAC
>NZ_JAHXYH010000087.1 GCF_019970065.1 Chryseobacterium sp. OSA05B
GCGCCCCACGGCCTCATCTTCGTATACCAAGTCTAGTACCTCGGTGATGGAAATCTTGCCGGCACTGAACTGGGCCTTGATTTCAGCACGACGGGTGCGGGCAGCAAGTGCTTTGGCGCGTGCCCGGATGCGGTCTTCGTCAGAGAGTTCTCGCAGAACCATCGTTCAGCCATCCTTAATGTGTAGTGGACTAAGGCTATGAACCGAACATAGCTTTCCAACACGCGTTTGGCAAGACTAATCGCGTTGTGGCCAGTAGAAACTCTCTTGGCCACAACGCGATTGGGTTACTTTTCCAGTTGTTGCTACTTCGCGGCGATCAGTTCGTCGCGAACCCTGCGGGCCTTGTCGCGCAGACCCAGCGCATCCGGACCGGCCTTGAGGATGTCGCGGCTGCTGGTGCCCAGCACCTGGCGGTAGCTGGAGGCGAAAGCCGTCGCGATATCCTGCGCCGTCGCACCCTGGGCGCCGAGGCCCGGGGTGAGC
>NZ_JAHXYH010000088.1 GCF_019970065.1 Chryseobacterium sp. OSA05B
GAGCAGGATGGCGAACACCTTGTCTGAGTAGTTCTCTGGCAGGAGTGCAATTTCACCGTTTCATTCACATCTCCCAGTCTAATGTCCTTTGTGTCGGTGGTTTTGCATAAAGTGGGTTTTATGCGATTGCTTCACACCTCAGACTGGCATTTGGGCCGCACCTTCCCCGGCGCTTCGCTGCTGGAATCCCAGCGTGCGGTGCTCCAGGAAATCATCGACATCACCCGCGAGCGGAGCATCGATGCGGTGCTGATCGCCGGGGACATCTACGACCGGGCGCTGCCCCACGTGGATGCGGTGAAGCTGTGCAACTGGGCGCTGCGCGAACTGGCCGGCACCGGGGCGCGGATCATCATGACCAGCGGCAACCACGACTCGGCCTCGCGGCTGAACTTCGGCGCCGACCTGCTGGACGCCGCCGGGGTGCACATCATCGCGGACCTGGAGCGCATGCTGCAGCCGGCGGTGCTCGACGCGCAGGACCAC
>NZ_JAHXYH010000089.1 GCF_019970065.1 Chryseobacterium sp. OSA05B
GTGCCGTGCACCCGCTTGACGACGTTCGTCTGGTAGCGCCGATTATTCCGCGATCCAAGGTCGTCGGATTCGGCCGAACCTACAGTGAGCACGCCAAGGAGCTCGGCAACGAGGTCCCGCCGGAGCCGCTGATGTTCTTGAAGCCGAATACCTCGGTGGTCGGTCACGGCGAACCGGTGACCCTTCCGGCGTTTTCGCAGGAGGTTTCCTTCGAAGGAGAACTGGCCGTCGTCATTGGACGTATCTGCAAGGACGTGCCGGCAGAAAAGGCCAGCGACGTCATCTTCGGATACACGATTGCCAATGACCCACTGCCAGGGACGCGCAGCGCACCGACCCGCAGTGGGCTCGTGCCAAGGGATTCGATGGTTCGTGCCCGCTCGGACCCTGGATCGAAACCGAACTGGAAGATCCTGATGACGTCGCGATCACTACGCGCTTGAATGGCGAGGTCCGCCAGGATGGTTCCACCAGGGACATGAT
>NZ_JAHXYH010000008.1 GCF_019970065.1 Chryseobacterium sp. OSA05B
TTTCTTTTTGCAGCTCTTTTCCGTTGTACTCGTAATTGTAGGCAGGGTTCCCGGTGAGTGCATTATAGCCTTCGTGTTTTAAGCCGAACGGGTAAAAATTGTTTTCTTCAAGAACTTCTGCGCTGCCAGATGTGTTTTTAGAGTAGCTTAACCGTACATTTCCCAGATGGTCGGTATAGCTGTAAATATACTTATTATTTTCAAAATTGTAATATCCTTCAGCAGTAGGCACAAATTTTAATACAGGTGCTGTCCTGGTTCCTGTATACCTGCTTTCATACTGGAAACCATCCAGGTAGTCAGTTATCGTTACGGTTTCTGTGTTTGTTTTTCCGGAGCCGGAAGTATACGTCTTTTGAAGCTTGGTTCCGTCTGCCCTGTACAGGTGTTTTGTATTCACATTAAAAAAAAGGTCGGGATATTCCCTCGAAACATACAGCTTATCAAATTCTATATAATCAGGAAGATTAAGGATATTATAATCAATCTTTAAAACACCTTTGTCAATATGGTCTTTCATATTACCATTGTCGTCGTAGGAAATTGTATTTCCGGATGTATCAGGATAGCCGTTGTAATTGCCTGACGCATCTGTAATGGAGTTGAGCTTGTTACCGCTGTAATTATAGGTAAGATTATCAATGAGTTGTGCAGATGATGAAACACTTTTCCCGTTTCGTTGAAGCGAAGTGATATTGCTGTTCACATCATATACTACCGTCTCATTAAACATACCGTTTTGTGGAACTGATGCTCCCGGTTCGGAATAGGTTCCTTTTTTTAATCTGTTTAATGCATCATACTGGTAGTTATACTGCCTTACAATATGATCGGAAGCCGTTTTCCAAATCACTTCTGAAATATTCCCATTGTATTTTCCTACAGAAACGGATGTGTTTTGAGGATTCTGATACTTTACTTCATAGCCAAATAATTGAGTTCCGAGATTAGCAGGATCATTCACCTTAATTAAAGAACCTCTTACATTATACGTGTAATTGATGCTCTGAAGGTTGTTTCCCACTTTTTTATTAGAGAGCTGAGATAATTCGTTGTAGGTGTTTTCTGCCATCAGTTCTGATGCACGACCATCAACCTGATGCCACTGTTTTTTCAGACGGTTCTGGCTATCATATTCAAATGTCTGAGAGATGACCCTTTCGGTATCTATGTTTTGTCTTTTGTGATAGACTTTTGTCTGTTTTGTTACACCTGCAAAATCCAGTTGTGATTCCGTTTTCGTATAGCCACCCAGATGATTGATAGAATAAGTGCCTACAATTCTTCCTTTACCATCGTAATAGAGATAGCTTTTGGTCCAGTTGTCATCCTCAATATTTTTCACAAGACTTAGGGTAGGCATGGCCAAAGTATTCACCGAAGCATTCTGTGCATCCGTAATAATGGGCTCTCCCAGTATTGTTCCGGGAAAAGCAGGATTAAAACTGTATGAAGGATAAGTGTCATAGTAATTAACGGACAAAAGTTTTACCCAACCAACACCGGGATACGTTCCGTTAGGATCATAATAAACATCCATTCCCTCCCGGTTAAAGAAAACACCTGAAGTTCTGGTTGCATTATTATTTCCATATGCTTCGGCAATACCCTGTTCCGTAGATCTTTCGCCACCTGTACTGATTCCGGTAAATGCAACTCGTCCAAAACGGTCATATTTGGTATACAGCCACTGTCCTTTGTTTCTCATCACCGCATCTTGTACAGCAACAACCCGATCTTGTTTATCATACACTATAAATTCCCAGCCTTTTCCCGGAAGCTTTTTTTCTACCGTTCTACCCATCCCGTCATAACGGTATTGGTAGCAAAGGTTGCTGAGTACCGTAAGATCCGGCGCAGTATTTGCCACTGCTAATGGAGGAATGACATAAGCCAGCTGGCCAAATTCGTTGTAGAGGTAATAGGTATCCACATCGTGTTCACCATCATTTTTCCTTACGAGAACGGTCTGTCCTTCTCCGTTTTGAAATTCTGTAGTGATATTCCCGTCTTCATCGGTAATGGAAGTCTTCATGAGCTGATTGGCAGCATAGGTTCCAGATAAAGTGATCTTTGAATCTGTTCTTCCTTCAATCCAGTTTTCTGTGGTTACCATATATTTCCTTACCTCTCCATTGGCATTGGTATCATAGCCCATCTCGACAGATTTCTGTGCCCATGCTTCTCCTACCGGGATCACTTTCTTTATGCGGTCTGTATAGATGTTGTCATATACTTTCTCGGAATAGATTTTCTCATTTCCGTACGTATTTGAAACATTGGCGAATGGTGTTTGGTAAAAGGCTCCGCCGGCAGTCTGCTGCGGAATGGGAAGATAACTTTTCACCTGCTTTCCATGTGGGTTGTATTCTATCGGGCTTACCATATCCTTTCCCTGTGGGGTAGCATTAATGGCTATAGTTTGGAGAGGTCTTCCCAACCCGTCAAAATATTGTACGGTTTCTGCTTTTTTCACACAGTCTGCATCCAGGCAGTTCTTGGTATATACATAATTCTCAGCTGTACTGAGCGTGGTCTGTGCAGAAACAGTGAGTGAAAAGAGAAGAGCAAAAAGTGAAAAATATCCTCTTTTCTTTTTCTTTTTCAATGCTGAAAATTGATTGACTATTTTATTCTTTTTCATCATGATTAGTGTTTGTAGTTATACTGATACTCCTGTAATGTTTTTCCTGCGGCATCTGTTACTTTGATAAGTCTGTTCGCCGAATCGTAAACATTCATTGTTTTAATTCCATTGGCAGAAATGGAATTGGTCACCCCAATCATAGGATCATAAGTGGTTGCCGTCACTGCATATCCTTTCAAGGCAGGATCTTTTCTCAGGTTTTCAAGGGCCTGTAAAAGAGCGGGTTCATTGGCAGGATTATCAAAATCAGCATCAGAGGCTGCAACAGCAGCTGTTAAAGCAGAAAGTGACGCAATTTGTGCATAAGAAATCCCCTGAATAACAGCAATGGGCTTACTTTGGTAATATCCCCAAATCGTTGTAGTTGGGATTCCATTTTTAGCCGTAGTCTGTACCAGGTTTCCTTTGCTGTCATAAATATCCAGTGTCGCACTGGTTACTGGGGCCTGCGTCTGCATATTGTAGCTCGTAACGGATGTAGGATATACATGAGAAGGATCCTCAAATTTTGTTTCTGCCTTACCTATCAGCTTGCCGTTTTTCTTTATAGTGGTTTCCAATGGAATATCTACCATATTGGCCGTGAGAAGCTTCTGAACTCCTTTATCCTGAGGATAGAGCAGTGTTTTTTCTATAAGAGTTCCATCAGAAAGGATTTCTTTTGATGCGGTGATGTAATTATACCTGTCATCAAAAAGACTTTCCGAGCTGCTGACCAGTTTTTTAGAGGTTCCGGCAATATAAGTTTCTGTGGAAGAAGACTGTTTGGATATGTTCATCTTTTTCACCGTATTCCCCCAGAAATTAATATTGCTTAAGGGTACTTCTTTGTATTCATATTGCGTTTCAGATTTTTGCAAAAGCTGGTTGGTGCCGCTATAATCTTCTCTTTTTTGTAAAAGCCCAGTGGTTAAAAGATAATTTCTCATATCCTTGTCATCCAAACTAGGGAAAGCGGATGGTAAAGTGAGCAGTTCATTTGGTGCAGCAAAATAATATTTTGAATAACTACCGTCAATCATATTGGTAACCTTTATATTGAAATATCCTACCGGGGAACTTGGTTTTGGACTTTCATCTATATACAGCACTTTTTCAGATAAATCAAGACTTCCTCCACTTGATAATAGTGGGTCGGTAAACGTATCATACTCATAGCGAGTATAACTGGTAGGTGTAGCAGATCCCGGATTGAAATTTTTCATACTTTTAATCCTGAGCCCATATCCATACCTATTTTTATCTTTTGGCTGTTGTTTGGGTGCATAGATTTCCACCGTGCCATATCCCTTTTTTATCCCTGAAAATTTAACATCGAGTGAGGTAGCAGAATAAAAGTAATCAAATCGCTTTAAATTAGGTGAACAGTCCTGCCCATTAAGTGGATTTACTAATTGTTCTCCTGTTTCATCATTAATTTTATACTTTATTTCATAATCAATTCCAGGATGCCCCGGGGCAGCAGGATGAAGAGTATAGTTATATTTTACAAAGAATTTTTTCTGATAACCAGCAGGTAAGTTAATGGTATACTGATCAGCTATTTTTGTATCAAAATTTAATGTGTAAATTTTGTCAAAATCATAATTGTCAAAGGGGCAATTAGGTCCTGAACAGTTGATTGGATCTCCCGCCGTTGAATGAGATTCAAACTCGTATTCAGTGATTCCCCCGGTAGGCAGGATAATACGCTTTAATGCACCATAGCTGACTGTATTACGGTTGATCTCATAGGGCGTACGCAGTTCGCCTCCATCTAAGTCACAGGCAAGATAATAAGAAGGGTAACCATACATATCGGTAAGCATATCCGGACCAGAGATGCTGCTTTCGTTATTGTATTCAAAAGAAAATTTCTGAACCGGATTATTGTTTTTATCCTGATTAATCAGTTCTCTAAGATACACTCCCCTAGTGAATGCATACTGATTAACAATCTGGTTTCGGGTATCTTTTAATACAACCTTGTTGAGCCTGTACCAGTCTTGATCTTTTGAGGAATTCAGATTGATAGGAGTGCCAGTGTCGGCGTACAAATATTCTATACTTCCGACTCCGTGTACCATTATTTTTTTGATCTTTTGATTTTGCAAAGTACCTGCAGGCCATGTAGTAGCCTGTGTAGTGGTCAGATATTCAATATTGACAACTTCTTCATTTTTAACATTAAAGATCTTAGACAGGAAAAAACCACTGTTGATAAATTTTGTTTTTAGTGCTTTACCACCAACGCTTAGATCCGATCCGTCTCCTAAATATATTTTATCAATGTTGATCTTATCAAACAGGTAGCGGTTTCCTTTGGTATCTACAATGGTAAATGACTGCACTCGCTTTGGTTTTACGGGATCTTTAGTTACTATAATTTTATCATTGGAGGGAATGGTATGAACGCCCGTCAGTTCCTGACTGGTTTTATCCATTCCTATATAAAATTTTCCATTGCCGCCCGGATAACTGTAGTAATATACATCAGATAAAGCTTCATTGGTGTGGGTGGTTGAAATATGAAAATCGTCATCAACCCTTGTCTTGTTTCTTACTATACTTCCAATGTTGGAAAGGTTCCATCCTTTTCCTACGTCGCTGGTCATGTGCAGAGAAGAACCACTTTCTGAGGTATAGCTTAAAGATAAGTTGATACCAATACCTGTAGTAGGTACAGCTACATTGAATAGTGGAAAGCCTATGTTGGGAATTCCCTGAAATACATTCGCATCGCCATTGGTTATGTAATCGTTTTTCTGAAGCCCTACTTTATCCTGTGCAAAAATGCTGATATTTCCTAAAAGAGCAGTCAATAAAAAAGCACTTAATATGAATTTTTTCATCTGAGTTTATTTCTTAATTAATTTCGCATTTGCTGTTTTATTCCCATCCGTCTTTATCGTCACCAGATAAGCCCCCTGAATCAGATTCTGAGTACCCAACTTCGTTACCTTATTCTTCGTCTTAAAGCTCTGAAGCTGCCTTCCACCCATATCATACAGCATAATATCCGCTTCTTTAAACTCAAAGCCTATTTCCACGTAAGCATAATCGGATACCGGATTCGGATAGATTTTAATGTCCTGTTTTTCGATCAGCTTATTGATCTGACTGTCTCCAAGCTTTACAATTTTCCAGTTCTCTTTTCCAAGTTCTTCTGCACTGGTGCCTGCAAGGATAATTGAGCCGTCTCTGTTCAGCTTAATATCTGAAAGTCTTTCCTCCTTCTTCCTGGATTCTCCTTTGACGTATTTTCTCCACTGCTCATTTCCGTCTTGGTTCAGGTATAGCATCCAGAACGTTTCATCATCTGTTTCTATCCTTCCTTCTGCCTGTGTATAGCCACCTAAAAGAATTCCTTTTGAAGATTTGTCATCTGCAGAATGAAGGACACTCATACCCATTAAGATATCTCTGTTTTTGAAATTGAAAGATTTCTGCCAGATCTCATCACCTCTTTCATTTAAAGAAATCAACCATAGGTCCGTTCCTTCCTCAATTCCTACCGTTTTATTGCCTGACCTTTCAGATCTGGATTCTCCACCGATTACATATCCCGCTGATGTTAAGGCCAATGTTCTGATATGATCATCGCCTTTTCCTCCGAAATTCTTTTCCCATTCTACTTTTCCGGTTTTGTCGAGCTTGACGATCCAGTAGTCTCCTTCACCGAAGTTTTCTGTAGATTTAGAGGTTCGGGATACGGGATACGAGGTTGCCGAAGATGATTTATCTGTAGAACCCGAAACCCGGATATCGGAACTCCTTGAGTAAATTCCCAGTAATGCTCCTCCATCTCTCGTAGGAATCATCTTTTCAACTTCATCCAAACCTTTTCCACCCAGAACAGTTTCGGAAAGCGCTTTACCATTTTTATCCAATCTTGAGATCCAAACATCTTTTGATCCGTACCCTTTAGATGAGTTTTGAACATTTCCAGCGACAAAAAATCCAAGATCCGTAGTTTGAATAACTGATCTGGCTTCCTCATCAGAAGCACTTCCCAATGTTTTTTGCCAAAGCTCATCTCCGAATTCATTGATTCTGATGAGCCAGATATCAGATCCTCCTTTTGAATCTTCTTTTTTATCCAGTCCTTTTCCGGAATAAGAAGTTCCGGCCAAAAGAAATCCTCCCTCCTGAGTAGCTACAGAAGCTGAGAGGTAGTCATGATTCTGTCCTGAGAAATATTTTTCCCAGACCTGTTCACCTTGTTGGTTCAGTTTAATTAAATGGAAATCGTAACCGTTATTTTGCTTACTGCCTTCAGCCTGAAGCTTACTGCCCTGTATAGAGCTTCCGGAAATAAGATATTGCTGATCAATAGTCGTGGTCACCTGGCTTAGAAAATTCTGTGTAGAAGATTTAATGTCTTTCTGCCACAATACTTCCTGGGCAGAAAGCCCCAGAACCGTGCATAAGGTCAATGCACCGGAATAGAATCTCTTCATCTATTTGCGTTTTAAGTTAATATTAGTTTTATAAATAGTGCGACAAATTTAACATTATTTAACACACTTACAAGTCTCTAGTATAAGATTTAATATAAATTTTATCACTTACCTATGTTTTTCTGTGCTTTTTCCCAATAATACAAAGGTATACCAACACAACGACAAAACCTGTCGTATTATAGCAACTTAAAATTTTTAAAGAGATATTCCAAAAATGTCCGTATTAAAGATTATTTCATCAAGAATCCATCAACCAGAATTCCTTTTGATGTTACAATAGACATAGAAGTTTGTAAAAAAACATCAGAAAAGATTACTCTTTAATACTCCCAAAATATGGTCTCAAAAACTCCATTCAGTAAGTTATACGATTAAATTCTCAATTAACGTAACTTTCCACACTACCACATTGCCTGTTTTTCCGGAACGTAATTTTTATTTTTGTTCAATCAAAACTTTAGCTTACAGAAAAGAAACAGCAATAAAAGAAATTTTTCAATCTATGAAGACACTTCCAGACATAGAAGACCCCTACCTAAATGAAGTTCTTTACAATACTTCCCTTAAAGATATTCCCGGAGAAGAATGGAAGATTATTCAGGATTTTGACAGTTATGCCATTTCCAATTTCGGACGTGTGAAAAGTCTTGAGCGCTGGACAGAGTTTCCCAATGGCAGTTTCCGGAAAGAATATGAACTGATTAAAAAACCGTCATTCAAAAAGTATTTTAATAAATATCTTAATCACTCTTTTTATCGTGTACAATGCAGTTTATCATTCAAAGGCATCCATTATAATAAGTCTGTAGCCCGCCTGGTCTACTATTATTTCGTGGAAAAGTTCAATCTAAAAAACACTTCAGTTGTTATTTCTTATAAAGACGGTAATAGTCTTCATCTGTATTATAAAAATTTACAAATGCTATCAAGCAGAGAAAAATCTGTTATGGCAGTTGAAAGAAACCGGGTAAAAAACCGAAATATTGAATACCAGAAACCGGTCAAGCAGTATACGGTGCAAGGTGATTGGGTAAAGACTTTTGAAAGTATTTATGACGCAGATAAGGCTCTTGGTCTTGGTTGCAGAAATATTTTGTATGTCCTGCAAAAGAAAAGTTTTACTGCAGGTGGCTTCCGGTGGTTTTTAAAAGACTATTCGCCCCAGAAAAAAGATTTTCTATCGAAGAAAGCAAATCAAACACTTAATCCAGACCCTATCCTTAACCATTCTCTGTGGGAAAAGTTAGGCAGGCCTCCCATTGATAAAGACAATCCTCCTGCATGTCTGAATCTCTCAATTAAAAATCTTCCAAAGGAACATTGGAAGCCCTTACCAGAATTTGAACATCGGTATATGATTTCAGATAAAGGAAGAATAAAACGATTGAGTGGCTGGACTTCTGATCATAACATTTTTTACGGTGAAGAACAGATAATGTCTATTAATTTAATGGGCAAAGGTGATAACCAGTATCTTTATATACGGCTCAACCGCAAGGAGAAAAGAACTCTGCTTATGATTTCCCGTTTGCTTTATTATTGTTTTGTGGAGAAATTTGATATGAATGACAAAACGCTGGTTATCGATAACCAGAATGAAATGTTATGGGATATCAATCTTTCAAAACTCTCATTATGTTCCTTCAGTTCATTAGTTAATCGAAAAAAGGAGCATAAAAACCAATCAAAGGAGATGTTACTGAAAAAGGGCTAGTGATGCAATCTTGTTTTGTCCTCAATGTACTAATCAAAACTAATATTTCTCTGACACTTCTTCCCGTTCCTATTCACCAGCCCATCAACATACGCCGTCACCCTACCTTGAATTTCTTCATCTGCTATTCTTAAGTTTCTTTCCTCTGAACATTCCCTGAACCTCTCCTTAAGAATGGCCGATGAAAAGAAAATATAAATAAGAGAAGGAACTAATTACAGAATGATTATGCTTCCAAAATAAAATAACCTCTGCCAATACAGGGGTTATTTTATTCACTTATTTTATGGTCATAATTATCATAGTAATCATTTTGAAGATCACATACACATTCAAGGGAAACCGTAATTTCTGTATTTGGATTATTTGTATATTGAAAAAAAATATCAATATGTACTACAAAGTAATTTCAAATCCAATTCTAGAGTCTTTAGAAAAAGAAGTTAATGAATATATTCTTAAGGGATAGAAGCCCCAAGGCGGAATATTAGTTACTGATAAAGGATTTTCTTCCAAGCAATATCAAAGTAGAAACCATAGTTAATTTCTATTGCAAGCATCTACGATCTCAAGGAGCTGAATTACTCTATATTTATATAATAAAAACCTTTTTTTCCTTTCGAAATTTTCTGCATCAGATTGTTTTTATCAATTTTTAGAGTATCTGATCCTTTTATTATTTTAATTTTTTTATATGGGAAAAAATTTTGTGATGGAAATCCTACATTACCAAATAATCTAATTTTCTGATCTGATTCCAATTGATATCTGTTAGTTACATCTGAAGATAAAACCTTTTTCGATATAATACTATTATATGTAGAATCTTTTATCATAGAAAAACGAGATTCTATTGGAGGGTCAGTTTCCAAATATATATTATTGGCGGATCTGTTTGCAATAATTATGGCATAACCCGGATCACAGCTTGCCAGCAGGCTCGGCAATAAGATCATTACTATTTTTTTCATCTAATTAATCGTTTTTTGAGATTTAATTTCATCTATAACGGAAAAAGTATTGGCAAAGTACTGGATTTCGAAAAACTTTAGTTCAAGAACCACTAAACGTAGCGAATGATTCTTCAATACTATGTAAGCAGGAGTTTTATTTATAGTTTATTTTGTGATTTAATTGAATTAGATTATTTTCTTGTAAAATATTATTTTGCATTTCTTTACTCTTTATAGAAATATCCATCTTATTACCATTCAGGTCGGTAAATGCATCTGTTTTCCTTACTTTTGAATTTACATCATATGGATCATTAAAAATATGATTTTACATGTGTTTCATATTTTTTCCAATCAATTTTTATTGTTTTTGTATGTGCGTTAAAAAAATACCCGCCTCTTTTGACTTTTATCAAATTAAATGAATATTCCTTGTTTGAATCGTGGATTGAAACAATCAACTCAGGTAAACCATTGAAAATATATGGACCATCTCCAAAAGGTAATTCTGTAATAAACCAAGTAATGCAGTTTCTTCCTCCATAATTTGTTTCTGCCTTTTGAGATTTATATTTTACAGTTATTTTTAACCTTCCGTTTCGACTGATTATTTGGAATTGGATGGACATACATGCGAAATCATATATCTAATAATCGCCAGCCTAATTCTACCTTTTGTACTTCCTTAAACTTTTCGAAGTTGATTAAATGAAGGCATAATCCATTTTGCCCATCGAGATGAACTATGTAAATAAATTCTTTCAATCTCCAACTATATAGTTTGGGGCCAACTAAATCCCAAACGGGCTCTCTAAATTGAAAATTCGGTATCCCAAATTTACCTTTAAGATAATTCACCCTTTCTTGATAGGTTTGTTCATTTAGTTCCTTCGTACTTTTAAATACCAATCCAAAAAAAGAGTTCTCTTTATTTGTAAGCCCTTCAATATAATCAAAATTAATTGTACCTAAATTGGCTAATGTGTCTCTCTTAGGAGACCAGATAGATAAATTATAATAAATACTATTTTCTTCTTGTTTTTTTTAATAAACAGCTTTGTATTTCTAACAACAGCATATTCATCTTTCTTTAATAGCATCGTATCATCAAAATAACATTGTATATCGAACTTTGTTGTAATTTCTTCAATATTAATTCTTTTCAGGTCAGTTATGGAGAGATTATTCTGCCCATAAGATGTAAAAAAAGTCATTAATACCATTAAAAGAATTAGTTTCTTTTCCATTTCTTTATAAAAGCGAATTGTTAAGAAATGATCTTGGCTTAACAGGGTTTATCAAAAAAAAACTACTTACTTTTTAGGAAAGTTAGACCGTTTTTGTATGTATCGATCAAAGCTTCTGCTACAATTTTGGGATCTTGCTGGTGTATTCCATGGCTGTAACGCGGCAACAATATGAGCCTGCTATTGCTGTTATTTTTTATCATCTCTGCATAATGGTTTATTCTTAATTCATCCAACTCTTTCCACCATGGGATTAAGTTGATCCCTAGCTTCAGATTTTCGTTCATTTCTGTTTCATAATGTTCAATATGCTTGTTGTATGAAATCATTACAGTTACAGGAATGTCTTTAAGAGGTGGTAAGGATTTGTATTTTTTAAAGAATTCTGGTGAACTTTCATTTAGTACTCTCTTAGCCTCATTTCGAAAACCATCTGATGTTGATGGATCATTTATGATGTTTTTAAGATTTATCACAAATAATTCCCTATAACCTGTAGAGCTTGATGTATTTATTTTCACTTTGTTGTCTTCCTCTTTTGTCAGCATAAAATCTGTGGGATCTATGAAAAACAGGCCGCAAGTTTCATCCGGATATATTGAGGCATACAAACGTATAAATGGTCCACCTATAGAGTGTCCTGCAAATAGATAGGGTGGGCTTATTTTTAAAGTGGTCAATAAATCGTGAAGCCTTTTTATAACATCTTCATCTGTCTTTATGGAAGTATCTATTTCTGAATCTCCAATTCCATTCCTATCATAAACTATCCCTGCAAAACTCTTTTGAATAAAAGGAAACAAACTTCCATAACCTCCACCTCCCGAACCGAGACCACTTTCAAAGATTACTATGGGTTCATTAGCTTTTCTTTCATCAAGGCCAAAAGTTTTATATGCGATTCGCTTTTTGTTAATGGATACAAATTTTCTTTCAGAAGTCTGTGAAAAAGCCAGTGTTACTGAAAAAAAAGTAATAAATACAGATAGTATGATGGATTTCATTTCCATTGCTTTTTTAGGCGCCTTAAAATTATTGCCCCTCATTAATAAACAAATATAGAGAATTCCTTAGTTATGAGCTGTGACTTTTATCTATCATAGCATATCTAAACAATTAAAGATGTACATTGGTAGTAGAAAGTTGTTGACTTAGCTGTATATTTTAGAGATACTCCAAAATATTTCATAATATCATATTTTTGCTCTCTAAATTTTCCACTGAAAATAAATTAAGAAAATTTCGTACTAGGATATAACGAGTTAGTTAACTTTCGATATTACGGCACCATCAAAGTAAATATAGGAAAATTCAGCTACTTCAATAAACTAACTGCATTAAATCAGTTATAAAAGTATTCGATGATGATCCTGTCCTTATTGTTTAATGATTGATGACCTTTATTATAACTAAGAAAGCCGTTAATTGTTAAATATTTTTCTCCATTTAGTTACTGTATTTCGGCTAAGACTAAAGTGTTGAGCTAACTGCATATTGTTTAATTTGTGTTTTTTTTGATAGTCAAGAATTTCTAAAATTGCCCGTTCATCATATGATCGGTATTTCTGGTTTTGAGAGAAATTAGTATCTGTCCTCTTTCCAAAAATAATTGTATTAATCTTAATTACGTCCTGAACAGAAAAAATATCTTTGGACATGAATGATTTACAAGCTTCATTTTTTTCAGGATGTAAAAATTGCAGAATATCACTATAAATTTTTTTGTAATCTGGATTTTTATTGGGTTTCATAAGGGTTGTAGCTTTGAACGTTATTTTAACTCATTTGTTTATTCTAATAATGCTTATTTATCCATTTGTGTAATGTACTTTTGGGTATATCATAATCACATATCACCTGTTTCTTTGTTTTCTCCCCTGATTTGATAAGTCCTAAAATGAATTCAATGATCTCAGCAGTATATATGTGTTTTCTAAATTCCGGGAGACTCACTCCATTTTTAATTTGACGAGATAGAGTATTGTTACCTACTTTCACAGGTGGCGAATACAAAATAAGGTGCTGGGAATACAATCTGAAAAAATCATATTTCAACAGTTTGCTCCATTTTAATAAAATATCAGTGGATAAATCTTTCTTTAAAAACATTTTTTCAATCTCAGATTCTTCACAGTTAAAAAAATTACAAATCCTAATTAGTTCTATTTCATGTTCAGAAACCCTTTCCCTGATCAGTAAGCCAATGTTAATATCTTTAAAATGAGCATTCATACCTTAAATTTAGACTCTTATAATAGAATTGTGTTTTTAATTTTTTGATGTACAATAAGCTATACTTTTCAACTGTCAGATTTAGAAATTGCATATTATGGGATAAACAAAATTTTATTCTACCCTCCATGAAAAGTAATACTAGTAAGCTCTATATGCACAGATCGCTTTGAGGCATAATACATACTTCATTTTAAATTAGATAAATGCACCTGTTAAAGCAAGAGAACAGTTATAATCTTTTTTCTATCTTACATTTTCCTGATGTCATAATCATTTGAAAATATAGTAGTATACCTATTAGAATTGAAGTACAAATGAAGTAATAAATGGGATTTAAAACAAAAAAAAGAGCCCCTCAACAGGCCCTCCATTACCAAAACAACATGATAATCAAAGCGTTAAAACCAACCACATGTCTATTTAGCAAAATCCTTTTCAGAGAATCAATAGTTTTTTCCAAAAATTTCATTTCCTATTTAATAATATAGAAAGCTTTGAAAATATATTCAGCAGTTTGTTAATTTTCAACAAGCTAATACCCATTGTTAATTATTAATAAAACTACGTATCCATATTGCAAGATCCTGCTTGGGGGATAGATTGAGTCGTTTCCTAAGATTGTATCTATTATTTTCAATTGTTTTTACAGCTTTAAAAGTAGCCTCGGCAATTTCCTTTGTTGAAAAACCAAGATATATATATGCACAGTAAGTCAGTTCTGAAACTTTCAAATTGGCATTAACCTCAAGCATTTTACCCAGAAATCCTGGATAGGCTTCCTGAAAGTGTGTCCAAAATTGAGGGTGTCCACTTTTTGCCATATTTAATACTTCAGAAAATGATTTATTAACCTTGAGCTGCAGAGCCTCGTTATATCTTTTTTCTAACAGAAGTTTGGCTGCTGAATGCTTTTTTATAGTATTTGACCTTTTATAAAAGAAAAAGATAAAAAATGAAGCACTTAATGATAAAAATACAATGAAATAATACAGCCTTTCCGTACTCTTCCGATCATCTTCTATCTGATCATCAAGAAACTTAGATATGGGAATGTTTAAAATTTTCCTTTCAACAAGCGTTAAACTGTCGTTTAAATGCACATATTTTAACAAGTATTCATTTTCTTTCTCTGTATTATGAAGATATCGATAACTATTAGAAATCAGTTTATATGTTTCTAGATTTCTTTTCTTAAATCCGCTTTTTTGAGTGATTTTAAGGGACTCAAACAAAAATACCAAAGCTTTTTTATATTCTTTTTTTGCTATGAATAATTCCCCAAATGCACGCAATACATTTGCTTTTCCTTCGATAGGAACTTTTTTTGTGAGGAGGAGGTCATTTGCTTTGCGAACGTAATAATCTGCAGAGTCTATATCTCCATTTCTTAAATGTCTTCTTGCTATCGTAATAAATAGCATAGGTTTTGGAAACCGCAGAGACTTTCGTTCATAGAAGTAGACAGAATCCATTATATTTAGATTCTCAAAAGAGGAGCGTTTCCAGTCATAGATATCATATATCGCCTTTTCCTTGATCTCAGGGGCTCTTATATGATAAGAAATCTGAAAAGATTCATCAAAACTTCGAATGGCCTCTTTATGAAGACCGAGTGAATAGTAATTGGTTCCATATAAAAAAACTAGGCGCGATTTCAATTCATCATCATGAAATTTTTTCAACTTATTATCAGCAATTTCAAGAAAACGAAAGCTATTTTTATTGTCATTCATTATTCTTAATGAGGCAGCTATGTTAAGATATCCTTTTATTTCACCTCTATCATAACGGATTGCCTTTGCTCTTTTAACAAGCTTCATTTCCTGTAAAATAATTCCTTTGTAGTCCCCCTTCTTAATTAATTTTTCATAACCCTCATTTTGTAAAATGTCTATTTGTAAATGTGTGTATTTTTGTGATTTAAGGAGTGAAATAGATAAGATAGAGACTAAGAATAGTGTATTTCTAAAATTCATTTGTTTCGTTAAGTAATAACATTGAAGACTAAATACACAGATTATGAAGTAATGGAAAAGATAACATTAATAATAAATGATCAGAGTTTATAACATCGGCCCATACAGAGTTTTTTCTATTATTTCCTACCCTGCTCATTTGAGCAAAAAAAAGAAAATTCCTATGCAAACTTATTAAAAACAAATTTTTTAAAATCATCACGGTATTTTTTGTTGAATTTTTTAGCGTTGTAAACTAATCCTTATTTTTTTGATTTAGATTCAGTAAATAATATCATTTATATTACAAGTAAGCAGTCCGCTAATCGTAAGGAAAGTAATGAAATATGATGATCAAAATAATCCTGAAAGTCAATGAGAAACCAAGTGTCTATTTTGTTTCTCAGTACTACGAACTATAAAGTTAAAATATAGATTTTTACCAAATTTATTCTTGCATTTTTTCACTACTCTTTTAGTTCAAAGCTATATAAGCAATTTTTAAAATGACATCATTATCTACAAATAACGTAAAAAAATTAAAAGTTCAACAAAAACAAGGCCCTCAACAGATACTCTAAATAAACAAAATAAACTAAAACCGAATAATAATGCTTGTTCTAAATAGGTAACACAAATTATTTAGGGCAATAATAAAAAACTGGAAAACAATTGACTATAACAAACAACTAACCACGCATCCATATGGCGAGATCCTGTTCAGGGGATAGATTCAGTTTTTTCCGAAGATTATATCTATTATTCTCAATAGTCTTGACAGCTTTGAAAGTGTACTCAGCAATTTCCTTGGTTGAAAAGCCAAGATAAATATAAGCACAAAAGGTCAGTTCTGAAACTTTCAAATTTGAATTTGCCAAAAGCATTTTGCCAAGAAAATCCGGGTATACTTCCTGAAAACGGGTCCAGAATTGAGGGCTGTTATTTTTCGCCATCTTTAATACCTCTGCAAATGATTCATTAATCTTTTGCTGAAGACCTTTATTTTGATTTTGTTCTAAAAGAAGCTTGGCTGCAGCTTGTGTTTTTATAATGGATGATTTTTTGTAAAAAACAAAAATTACTATACATATACTTATGGATATAAAAATAATAATATAATACAGGCTATTTATATTCTTCTGTTCATCTTTATCTTGATTAGCAAGAAACTTAGATATGGGGATATATAAAATATTTCTTTCAGAATTCGTTAGACTATCTTTCAGCTTTGAATATTTTAACAGATATTCATTTTCTTTCTCCGTATTATGAAGATATCTGTATGCATCTGTAATTAATTTATAGGCTTCAAGGTTTCTTTTTTTAAAGCCCATCTTTTCAGTAATTTCTAGGGACTCATTGAGATATACCAGCGCCTTTTTATATTCTTTTTTCGCAATAGATAATTCTCCAAATGCACGTAATACATTTGCTTTTCCTTCAATCGGAACTTTTTTGGTTAAAAGAAGATCATTTGCCTTACGAACATAAAAATCTGCAGAATCTATACTCCCATTTTTCAAATGCCTTTTTGCGATTGTAATAAACAACATAGGTTTTGGAAATTTCAAACACCTCCGCTCGTAAATATATACAGAATCAATGATATTTAAATTACTGAAAGAGGATAGCTTCCAATCATAGATCAGATATTTCATATTTTCTCTTACCTTTGAATCTTTAATTTTGCGAGCAATTTCCAAAGATTCGTTAAAACTCTGGATAGCCTCCCTATCTAGTCCTAATGAATGATAATTCGTCCCATAAAAAAAAACAAGACGTGATTTCAATTCATTATCCTTAAAATTCTCCAATTTTTTTTCTGCAATTTCCAAAAAACGGAAGCTGTTCTTACTGTCATTTATAACGCGTAGTACTATGGCTATATTAAGATATCCTGCTATTTCACCTTTATCATAATGAATTACTTTTGCTCTCTCAATAAGCTTTAATTGCTGTAAAACAATCCCCTTATAATCCCCCACACTACTCAATCTCTTATATCCAGCACTCTGTAAGCTGTCTATTTGATAAGCCGTATAATTCTGTGCATTGTAAACTGAAACGAATAATAGACAGATTAATAGAAGTGTACTTTTAAAATTCATTTTTCTTATTTTTATTCCACACCAGTCAACTTCTGTTTTTTAATACCTTAATGGACTACTCTTCGATCTTCACATGATAAGTGACTTCCAATGGTTTTTACATCAATCAGCTCTATCCCCTGAAACTTTTACTTTACTTGCCATTTAATTACTTGTCCTATTTATGACAAAATTTAGTAGATTGGTCCGGTTAAAAGCAAAAGCTATCCAATTTTCCAAATTTCCAGACCTACTTTTAGCTTTTTATTGTCCAATAAAAGCTTTAGAATATTTGTAAGAAAGTTCAATACAGAAGAACTAACTTGAAAATTAGCATGCAGTAATGTAATACTTCTCTCGTGAAGTAACTATCGTCCTCCACTGTCCCTGATATCACATATATACCTAATGTCCCCAAAAAGCTTTTCCTTTTTGCTTTCAACATTAATATTCAGGAAAACAACAGTATCAGTGATATTGATTATAGCCTGACCCAAAGCAAATCCTTAAATGATCAGAGATAATAATAAAGTATTTTTCTTCATTCATTTAGTACTTAGATTATATACCTGACAAACAATCAAAAACTACCTGACAAAAACAATACTACATCCTCATGATCCCCATGTAGTATTGTTAAAAATAATGTGTTTCTAGAATCCAGTATTTTTAGTGATTTAACTGTTGCTAAGATATAAATAAATAATAATAAAAATTAATTATTTAATAAAATATACACCAAATTAAAACACATAACACATTTATTTAACCAATTTTAACTTTATAAATCTCATAAATAGTGATTCACATTAAAAACATCACAACCGAAAGATTTATTTTATTGTAACTTATGTCATTATGAGTGGCTTATTGGTAAAAAAAGAATCAAAATTAAATCTCTAATGAGAGATAATAAGAATAATCTTATAATTTTCAATCGATTTAAAAAAAATTATGATTTTTTTAAATTATGAATTTAGCTATCAAAAAAAAATTATAATTATTTATTTATTTTCAATAAATAGAGAAGATTTACAACATATGTCATTAACATATGTTATTAATACAATCAAAAAATAATTCTTGCCGTTGAAATTCTGTTATAATTATACTTAAATACTGAGATATGTAAAAATCACGTTCATTAATAATAGAAAATTATGAATTCTCTGATTTCATTGGACACAATATAAAAACTTTTAATGCTGTGGAGCGTAGATATATTAAATGCAAAATAGTATAAGCTGCTTCAAATATGAAGAAACTTTTTATTGATTTTTGATTATTTACGTTTTATTCCTTCCAGAAACTCCATGACCTACCATTAAAAACAGCTAACTGCTTATTAAAAGTATCATATACCATCATTCCTGGAGATGGATTTATAATATTGATATGCGGACTGGTAACTTTCGGCAGTACCATCGCTTTAGTGGCATCTTCCAAGACCAGTATGCCTGGAGTAGAAGTTGGAGTACCAATTGATGTTTTTGCAAATGGGTTTTCTGTTGCTATATTCTGAATAGTCACACCATCCAAACCTGTTAAAGGATCAATGGTTGTACCTGAAGTATCTATCGAGAGATCTTTCCATCCTAAAGCATACTTAATCTTAATTTTTTTATCGCTAAGATCATAAACCATCGTTCCATTAACAGCTGCCGTTACAGCTGCCGTTGATGTTACCCATGGCAATACTATTCCTCTGTTAGCTACTCCAAATTCCAGAGAAACAGATACGGAAGAAACAGACGTCTTCCCTATAGCAACTTGTGAAAAAAGAGATCCAAAGGATGAGGTCAATATGATTACGAAGATATTTTTCATTTTTAAATATATTTTTATTATTAATTAGTAGGGCAGGTTTGAGTGTTGAAGCATGCCCATCCTGCTGAAGTTCCGTTTGTATTAATCTGAATGCAGTCCAGTGTAATGTTATACACCATCATTCCTTCCACCAGATTGGCAGCGGGAATCACTGCAATCTGTACTGAAGTAAGCCTATTGGGAACAAAGCCTTTAGTTTTGGCTTCCAAAACGGTCCAAGCACCATTTCTTACCATTGGCCAGTTGGCCCCTCCTGAAGGAGCCCCGGCTCGACCAAGAGAGGTTATCCCCATAGGAGAAGTCAAACGCGTCCCTACTGTAACTGCTGCTTTATAACATACTGACTGGGTGTCAGTATCTGTAGCGGTATTATTAGTATTGTTAACTTCTGTTACATTAGAGGGAGCAGTAATCGTAACAGTATTCAGAAGATTTCCTGTGTAAGAAAGGGGAACGTTTACTACTACCGTATAGGTTATGGTACCTCCGTTAGGTAAACCGACTAAATCATTGATAGTGCCGGTCTGCGTTCCGGAAACAGAAGTGGTAGAACCACTTGATGTCACTGCGCTATAACTCATGTTTGAAGCCGGAATTCCAGATGGGACATTATCTAAGACCCTCGCGTTTAACACTCCAAAAGGTCCATTATTACGGGCCACGATCGTGTAAGTAGTTGTACCCCCGGGTATATATGTTGAAACCCCATCCGTCTTGGTAATAGAAAGGTCAGTATTGAATATAATAGGCGAAGTAACGCAATGCGCACCATCGAGACTCATACCATTTGGTGCATCAGAAATGCGAACACGCTCTCCTGTTAAAAGATTAAATTGATAAAAACCTAATCCTGCATTATTAATAGCATAAAATGTCCCTGAATTAGAACTGAAAGTTGCACCATAATTAAAGCCCGCCCCTGAACCTATTACATTGACAATGCCAGTAGCTGGATTAATAGACTTTAAGGGCCCGCCAAGCTCAATACCATATAAAAGTCCTGTTATGGTATTGTATGCAAAATCAGGTAAATTAGAAGGAATAGAAAGAGGAATTGGTGTAGCTATTAAAGTTGTCAAGTTTATTCTGTAGATGGGGCTATTAGCAGTATTGTCTTTCACATAATAATTGCCCAAATTATCTATTTCTCCGGCTACATAAGTTGCAATAGGCAAGCCTGTTACTGCTCCATGAACTGTGGAAGTACCATTGGAATTGATCCTCAAAATAGTATTTGTATTATTTTGCATACCATACATAATGCCATTAAGTGGATTAATCCCAATAGAATTATAAGCATTAGATGAGGTTCCAATAGGAATATAGGAGAAAGGGTTAGTTGACGTATCTATATCATATAATGTATCACCTTGTGAAAGATATAATTTATTGTTCGTACATCCGAATGGTTGAGCCTTTGAAAAAAAAGCGAATAAGAGTACTGTTAATAAAATAAACTTGTTCTTAATAACTTTCTTGTTACCATTGAAATTGAGGGAAAAGAAATTTGTCATCGATTATATTTTAAAATTAAAACTGTTTGTTTTTTAATCATTTTATGCATTACAAATCAAACTAAAAATCGAAAATCAGCAAAAAAAAGAATCCCCCAACTAGCCCTCTATTTAAAAGAACATTGATAATCAAAACATTATAAATTTACTAATGAAGCCCACTAGTTCTAGAAAAAAAAGCCTATTCAAAAGGATAATAGATTAAATTTTTCAAAATTCCCTATGTTTCTATTTGGAAACAAACTGAATTGATCTCTGTACACTCATATTAAAAAGTTGTATAGTTAATTATTACAAGATATCAAATGGATCTTAATTTGTTTCAATATTAGAGGGCCTATTGAGGGGCTATTTTTTATTGAAACTTTAGTTTTATCACTTCATTTGTACTCAAACTGAATGTAAAAACAAAGAAACAATGAAAATTAAAATTTTCCACTTCTTATTTAATAGTACTCACTACTTGTAATTTTTTCACTCTTAAATAGTAGATAAACGCGACTAGTAGAAATAAGGAGCTTTCCATTTTCATAATGCACGATATAACCATTTAACAATCTCCCGATTTTACCTTACTAACTAAGAGTTGAGCTTTAGTATAACAGCTGAATTTTATAACTGGTATATAATTAAAATAACCAAACACTCATACTATGAAAAACTATTTAAAACTTGGAATTTTATTACTTCCTACGTACACCTACTCACAAGTTGGAATTAATACCACATCACCAAAGGCTTCGCTGGAAATAGCTGCTAAAAACCCTACTGGAATAACAACCAATGTAGAAGGTTTAATCATACCACGAGTGGATAGGCAGCGTGCCCAATCTATGGGCGGGGTTGTTACTTCAACCCTTCTGTATGTTGATAACATCAGTACAGGAACTCAAACTGGAATTGCAGTGAATATTGATGCTACAGGATACTATTATTATAACGGAACTGTATGGACGAAGCTATCAACGTCTGCAGGTATTCCCAGTAATATTTATAACACGGACGGATTACTCACAGGGAACAGAATTGTAACTCAGGGTTCTAATACTTTAGCTTTTATTGGAACGGCTAATAATTCTTTTTCTGTTGACGGAACAACATTGTCAGTGGATGCGGCTAATAATAAAGTTGGTATTGGAACAACAACTCCTGTGGCGTCCCTAGAAATAGGTAATAAAACCACAGAGCAAAACCCTAATATAAGACTTCAGTCAAATAGTAATTCATATGGTGCAGGTGGTATTTTAGAATTTAGAGAATTAGACTCAAATTATGGTATTAATATAAGACATGAAACTGCTCAAAGCACAGATTTCACGATAGCGGAAGGCTTACATTTTAATGCGGTCTCTGGTACTGAAAATAAAATCAACTCTATACTGTCCATAGATCAAACTAATCGTAGGATAGGAATTGGTGCAACTGCACCGTTGAGCAAGTTGGTAGTGAATGGAGATATGCAACTAATCAATGATTTAAAAGTGGGGGGAAGTCCATCTGTCTTGGGAAATGCAGGCATAACAGGACAGGTTCTTACTTCTGGAGGCGCAGGATCAGCACCAACATGGACAACAGTGTCAGGAGGTGTTAATAATAACATTTACAATGCAGACGGAACTCTTTTAAATAACCGAACTGTTACCCAAGGAACTAATACTTTGACTTTCACGGGAGGGAATGTCACAAATGGATTTTCTATTGATGGAAATACCTTTTCTTTAGATGCACTTAATAATAGATTAGGGATAGGCACAACGACACCTCAGAGAAATATGCATGTAAACGGAACCTTACAGTTAACCAATGAATTCAATATTGGAGGAAATGCATCTACTGCTGGCAGCGCAGGGACAACAGGACAGGTTCTTACCTCTGGAGGCGCAGGATCAGCACCAACATGGACCACGATGGCTGCAGATGCAAATATCTACAATACAGATGGCGTGTTGACAAGTGCAAGAACCGTATCGCAAGGAACATTTCCTTTATCTTTTACTGGAAATAATGCTGCCAACGGATTTTCTGTTGACGGTACTACATTTTCAGTTGATGCAGCCAATAACAGAATAGGTTTAGGAACTATCACTCCTCAAAAAAACCTGCATGTCAATGGTACTTTGCAGGTAACGAATGAGCTGAGCATTGGAGGGAATGCAACAACTGCCGGAAATGCAGGTATAGCTGGACAATTCCTTTCTTCCAACGGTCCGGGTGTTGCTCCCACTTGGCAAAGTTTAGCTGGAATTGTACCAACTTCAAATGGTACTGTAATCGCAGTCAATGGACAGTTATTGATAGCTCAGGAGATAACCGCCCAATTGTCAGCTGACTTTACGATTTCTAGCGCGGTAGCCACTCCTATAGGAAATCTTAATGTAGAAATTATTGACAATGAAGGTAAATACAATAGTACAGCAACTACTAACTCATTTACTGTATCTTCAAGTGGTGTTTATCAGGTTATACTAAATATGCAACTATCCCAAACTGCAGCTTCAAATCCCGTTATAGGAGTTTGGGATGATACAACAGGGGATTGGGTTGTGCGAGGTAATGATCTTTACACGGCAACCGAAGTTACTGGCTCTAATTTGCGACGACAAACCTACACAGTGATAACATCTGTTGATATGAATTCTACACATACCTATTCATTTAGGATAGTTGCTTCTGCTGGAATTGCCTGTACGGTAAAAGCTTTTAGCGCAGGTGCTACCGGTTCCGGTGCTATCAGCCAAGTAACATTAAAGAGACTAAAATAACCATTCCTCGGAATGGTTACATCAAGATAATGTCTTTCATTTTCTTCCTAAAGGAAATTTCATGACACTAAATTTTGATTTTGCCAAGAGAATGTCAGTAATTATAAGTTGATGCTGGCTTGATAAAATCTCAATTGGTTCTGGCACCCAGTTGAAAGACATAAAAAGAAATCTATCCTCAAATAAAAGATAAAATTTAATACAACATCTTACAGAAAGCATGCATGTGATATTTGGGGATTTATCTAACTCAGAAAAGTTTACTATCATGCACTTAGCTAGGATATAGCCGGAAAATGTAATTTTAATATGCTTACTCCATGGGAACACCACCTGTTGCTTACTTGCTACAAAAAGTAAGCGGCCATGTCCCGTTGATGTACACCCTTATTCAATTCTTTTTTTAACGAGATAATAACCGGTTTGGAAAAATCACCTTTGTAGTATAAGTGAATTCTGGTGGATCGCAAGTCTGCAGCTATTGAATAGTTGGATACAATATCATGAGTATCTGTCTGTGCAGTTTTTTCCAGTAAAGAAACCACATCTTTTAAGTAATAATCCTTCTCTACGGACAGATACCGGAGTGCAGTATCTCTACGCACGCAAGGCTCATAATGGTTGCTAACAGGATAATTGGTAAGTGCAAAATTTCTGGTTGTCCGCCTCATGATGTAACTCCCGTGAACAACCGCATAATCTCCTTTGGCGTCACCGACAAATAATTGTGCCGCGGTCAATTTTACAAGATTAAACTTTGAAATATAGTCTATAGCTTCATCTACCGTTTTGCATTTTCTAAGCACATCGGTTATTACTTCCTCGCTTCTGTCCAGTCTATTCCGTTTCCTTGTGAACGGAATCTCATTTATTGCGGTGTAATCCATTAACAGTCCATATTCATTCATTCCACCTTGTGGATTCTTGTACATCAGATGATTTATCTTTTCATCAGATGAAAGTTCGGTCCAGATCATATAACCATATTGATTCCTGAGCCTGGGATAATACCATAACCTGTAGGTAAGCGAGGGCATCTCATCTTCATTGTTACCGACCCAAACATGTTTTCCGTCATTGGCCATAAATATCGTACATGCCTTATAATCTACGACAGTTATCATCCCTGTAATTATCCAAAGAATGATATAAATTTTACGTTTCATAATGGTTTTGATATACCTGCAAATTTACCATCCAACTTACATCTGACTGTTCGTATTTACCCACAAGAACATATTTACCTCGATTTCTCTGGGTTATGTGGGTATAAAAAAATTTCGGCAACACAATACTATAATATACTGTTTAATAAATATTTATATAAAAAGAAATACTATTTCTCTTCCTATTTTTACAAGATTTTGTACTTTTATTCAGGAATATTTAAATATTACTTTACATGAATGCCTTTCTGATGTGCTTTTCTGCTGGTGGCTGTCTCCTTTGGAGCTTTTTGCTTTTTTTCTCTCCTTGGGGACAAAATTTAAAGGCTAACAGATGGCTGGCGGTGTTTTTCTTTCTGATGGGAATCTCATTTTTAGAAATAAGTTTCGGAGAATGGGCGGAACGTTTTACTCAGATCAGAATAGGTCTTAACTCCTTTCAGTTTATTATGGCACCAAGTCTTTTTCTAAGTACAGTAAGTTTCGTAAATCCTAATAAATCTTTTGGCAGGAAAGACTTGCTCCATTTTTTGCCATTCCTGATTTTTTTAGTAATTGTACTTCTTGGATTTCCGAGCAGTACGAACCCTATGGTCATAAAAATTTTCAGCATAGGTTCTACAGATTTCCTACTTCGTGACCTTTTACCTTTACAGTTGGCAGTATATATTATTCTAAGTTATCTTGTGTTAATCCACCATAAACGAAACCTGCGTATCTTAAAAACATCTGCCTCAGAAACAAACTACAGTTGGCTTGGGTATTTTTTATTGGTATTGACTTTTGTACTGTTTTTCTGGATAAATGACGCCTTAATTGGCCAAACCTTAATGCTCAAAGCAATGCCAATCGCATATACGAGCGCTGTTTTTTTTCTTGCCAGCTATTCTATTAAACAGCACCATACTCTTGAATTTAATACGAAGCAATTAATAGAGAACCCTTCTCTCCTTGAAATATCCCCATACGAACCTCCTAAAAAAAAAGCAAGACTTAACAAAGCAGAGTTATCTGAGTTATCCGTAGAGCTAAACAAATTGATGCATGAAGAAAACATTTTCTTAGATAATGAGCTAAGTCTTCCCATTTTAGCAAATAGGCTTGGAATCAGTGTCCACGATGCTTCTTATATGATCAGGGAAGTCACGGGCAACAATTTTTATAATTATATCAACAGCCAAAGAATTGAACAGTCAAAACGACTCCTGGCTTCCGGAAAGACGGAAAGGCTCAATATGGTTGGAATTGCTTTTGCTTCGGGGTTTAATTCCAAGACAGCCTTTAATACAGCTTTTAAAAAATTTACCGGAATGTCACCCACCGAGTATACCAGAAACATTTTGAAACGGTAAACTTGTTCGGATATATCCAGCGGAACAATCTAAGCTGTTTTTCAGGGTAATTTTGTGTATCAAAAACAATCCCTATGATTTCTACCGCTAAAACAGCATTTGCTTACTTTATGTTTTTTATTTTTTTCAGCCAGTTATTTTCTGCTCAGCAGCCAATCGTCAAGTTAACACCCGCAGAGAAAAAACTGGTTATCGACTCCATTTGCAAAAGGCTTAAAGATATATACATCTTTCCGGAAAAAGCAAAAAAGATGGCAGACGGGATTTCCTACAAATATGATCGCGGCGATTACAATATTATTGATGATCCCTCTCAGTTTGCAGGCAAGCTTGCAGCAGACTTAGTAAACATTTCACAAGATCGCCATATCAACATCACCTTTGATCCCATATGGGTACAAACAAGCAGGAAAGCAATAAGTAAAAAAGATAGTTTAGAGCTGCTAAGCAGGGATTTCCCCAATGCCCTTGCTGATAATTTCGGATTTAAGACTGTAGATATACTAGCCGGTAATATCGGCTATCTCAATCTTACCAGGTTTTATGCCCCGGCATTAGGCGGTGACACGGCAACCTCAGTTATGAATTTTCTCAGCAATACAGAATCAATTATCATCGACCTGCGCCAAAACGACGGAGGGCGCGGTGATATGGTACAGCTGATTGCCAGCTACTTTTTTGAATCTGAACCTATTATGATTGCAGACATCTATTCAAGAGAAGATGACCATCATAGGCAGGATTGGACATTGCCTTATTTACCAGGCAAACGTATGCCTGACAAGCCTTTATATTTGCTGGTCGGACAAGCTACTTTTTCGGCAGCAGAAAGCTTAAGCTATTTTTTGAAGAATCGTAACCGGGCTATACTTGTCGGACAGGTTACAGGGGGTGGCGCACATCCTGTCCATCATAAAATTCTTACCGACAGATTTACCCTATTCATTCCTTATGCCCGCTTCATAGATCCAATTACAAACACTGATTGGGAAGGGACTGGTGTTATACCGGATATTGTCGTATCTGAGAAAGAAGCATTAACTACTGCCCATATTGCAGCACTGGAAGGTGTTGTGAAAGATCAAGCTAAAAGCCGAAGTAAAACATGGGCATTGGAAGTTGTTAAGGCACGGATAAAGCCCATTGCCATATCCCCTGTAATTTTGAAATCTTATACGGGAAGTTATGCAGGCGGAATTAGAAAATTGACCTATGAAGAAGGTAAACTATATATTCAGAGAAACGGTGAGCCCAGGTATGAGCTTGTTCCACTATCCGGCAAAACCTTCCATATTGAGGAACTCCCATATCTTCATATTAAAATCAATACAGAAAACGGTAAAGCCGTCAGTTTAATCAGACAGTACAATGACGGAAGCGACATACAAGATCCCAAAGACTAAGCACTTATATTATTTTTATACTATATCTAGTCTTTAATGAAAAACAATAATTCAAAAATGAAAAACCTTTAGAACAGTTTCTTAACGTTTATCACCATCTCTATTTACCCTATTAAAAATTAACACTTATGAAAAGTATTTTTGCTCTGTTAATATGCTTCTTTTTTACATCCATTCAGTCACAGACCTATAGATTCACTTATCAACTGAAGTACAAAATGGATTCTACAGAAGCGGGTTATGAAAAATTAAATATGCTACTGGACATTAGCCCCGGAGAAGTTAAATTTTATGGACAGAATTTACTGGCTACTGATTCCTTGAATAAAAGATTTGGCACAAACAATAGTCATACAGATATGTCAGGCCAAATTGTGAAAAGAAAAATAAACACTTTTGACAACACTAATTTCATTGCAATAAAAGAAGGTTATTATTCTTTTAAAACCGCAGACAAGCTAACCTGGATTATTTCGGATGAAACAAAAAAAGTGGAAAATTACACTCTCCAGAAAGCCTCTACCCGATTTGGAGGAAGGAATTGGACTGCATGGTTCTGTAAAGATATTCTTTTTAGCGAAGGCCCCTATAAATTCCGGGGACTTCCGGGCCTTATTTTTGAGCTTTGGGATTCCGGAGAAAATTTCATTTATCACCTGGTAAAGAGCCAAAAGCTCACAGGCATTTATTCCACTGATAATTTTGTAGAATCTAACTTTGGAAATAGAGCAATACCAATCGATGAAAAACAGAAAGTTAAACTAATTAAGGATTTTTACAATGATCCTTTTGCTTTTGAGCGAAATAATTTCAACAAATCAAATACAAACTTAAAGATTAATATTAACGGAACAGAGATTCATACTGTTGACGAACTGAATAGTCAAACAAAAAACATGCAGCAGGTGATCAGGAAATACAACAATCCTATAGAGATAGATAAAGCTATTCATTTCAAGGAATAAAAATTTTGGTCATAAACTTATCTTTTTGTCTATCGGAACTACCTGGTAAATTGACTATTTCTTTCGGAAGATATTTTATCTACTGTTAATGATAGAGGTTTGTTTTAAGAAGGATTTCTATTGGTATTGAAATTTTAAAAAATTAATTATAAATAAAACAGCTCTCCAAATTGTAGGAGAGCTGATAAGTAAAGGTGCAAAAATGACGTGTAATTCTGATTCAAATTTATTGTATATACAATGTCTAATTTATGATTTGAGTCATAAAACATAGTGACTTGTACTTTAAAAACACATAATCTCTTCCTGATTTTTTCGTGTACGCTTTTTATTCTAAAGAGATTTTCTTGTTAAAATCACTGATTAAACTTATCATTCACTCAATAAAAAACCTTTCTGTTTTCAATTTTTAAAACATTTGCTTTCTCCATTTTTTTTATTGTCCTGATAACCGTTTCAACGCGAAGTCCCGTAAGATTGGCAATTTGCTGCCTGGTTAAAGAAACATAAAAACCATATGAATCTTTTTTCATGCTCATTTTTTTATGATAGTCTAATAAAGCTTGTATTTTAGCAGTAGGATCTGCAGATGAATTATTGAAAAGCATGAAATTCTTATAAAGTATTCTATTGGAAAGACACCGGAGCATATCATATAAAATCTCGTAATTCTCTCTAACCATTTTCATGAAATTAGGTTTAGAAAGTCTTAGCACTTTACAATCCGTTCTGGCCACTGCGTTCACTGGTTCACTGTTTTCACTGAAAAGTAATGATTCATTGATTGCTTCACCATCCGAAAGAATATTGAGCGTAAATTCTTTACCGTCATCATGGTAGTTATTTAGTTCAACAATACCACTAACAATTTGCAAATAATAATTAGGTTGATTACCCATTGTAAAGATCGTCTGCTTAGCTGCAAAATCTTCATAATTTGCTCCATTTTCAAGCAAGACAGTTTCATTAATTATCATAGTAATAGTAATTAAATATGGTTAAACAATGAAGTCTTAGTAAAAGAGAAATGGTTTAAAATTATTATCAATTTTCAGACCATAATATAGCTGAAGATACCATCTATATACCACACTCATAATGCAATTATTGAAAATAGAAACAGCAATAACGTATATGATCTTACTCATAATCTATTGGTGAATTAATATTTACTTTTAAATAATTAAATTAAAGGACAAAGTATATTAAACATCAATAAAATTATTATGAAAAATTTAGTACTTTCAATTATTGCTATAAGTATTTCGGTTTTAGCCTGCAAAAAAAATGATACAACGCAATACAAAAGTCCTGCTGATTCAGCAAGGACACAAAACAATATTTCTGACACGTCGACTTCTGTGCCTAAGACCCGAGAAGACAGTTTAACGGATCGCGACAGCATCAATACAAAAACCCATATTAGTGGCAGAAAAACGAGCAATAATAATACGGGTAATGGTTCCGGCAATATCAATGCCGCTGTATCAGACAGTGCACATCCTGCCAGATGAATTCCCAATGGATTAGTACATTGATGTTATTGAAGCTGCATTATTAAAATCAATGGTGTAATACGTCTAAAATCATTCTATTTTCTAAATTTTAATATAAAATTCATGCCGGTATTAATATGGAGAGGCATTAATTATCACTCTCTTGAATATTTTAACTTAAACCATAAAAATAACTTATATGTTGTTGAATCCACCATTATTGGTAGCTATAAAGAGAATCTTTATAAAGTTATATATGAATTAATTATTGATAATCATTGGCTTATAAGTGAATTTAAAATTATATCCGAAGTTAATAGTATAAGGCATCTTATTACAGGAAAAAAGATAGGAAACCAATGGGAAATCAACGGATTAATCAAATCAGATTTTAATGGATTTGAGTATATTGATATTTCTCTAACACCTTCAACCAACAGCCTACCTATCAATAATTTACATTTAAAAACCAACCATCCTAAAGAAATTAGTGTGATCTATATTGATGTATTAAACCATCAAATTAAAACTACTTATCAGCGTTATACCAAAGTTAACGATTGCCACTATTTTTATGAAAATATAGAAAATGATTTTAAAGCTGATCTTTTGATTGATGAAAAAGGTTGGGTACAAAAGTATCCGGGACTTTTTGAAAAAGTAGCTGACCAGACCTAAACTAAAAGTAACTTTCGATACAACTCCACTCACATCATCTGCTAGGTAAAAATCCATCTGCAATTTGAAAGTGCGCGCAAACAGCAATTCTGTAATTTCCCAGAGAGCTCTCTTACATCCTAATATCACCCGTCTGACTAATAGGATTACTGTAATCTATCGGGAGTATTTTGAGTTAAGCACATTTTCAAATATAACATAAACGGAATAACACATCTTTAAAGCTTTGACTTTGGTCTTAAAAAATTATAAAAACTGTACTTGTTTTATTTATATGAATTAATAATAAATCTTTTTGTTATATTTCTTTATAAGTTTCTGTTTTTCCATTTTATTAAACGCTCTTATAACAGTCTCTATGCGAAGACCGGTCAAAGTAGCTAATTGATGTCTTGTATAAGGAACTTCAAAGCTATATTGAGCATCAAAACCAAAATATGTTTTAATATGGTCAAGAAGTACCTTCAGTTTTATGGTAGGGTCTCCAATAGAAAGTAAAGAAGAGATTAAGTACCTAAAATGCAACCGGTCAGCGGTATAATGATTGACTTTAAAATGAAGTGCAGAATTTTTTAACAGTAATTTCAAAAAGGCGCTTTTTTCCAATTTGATAATTTCACATTGGGAAATAGTCATCGCGTTAACCGCATAGAGATGGTCGGTGAATAAATAACTCTCTCCTATACAGTGCCCGTCAAAGGGAAATCCATGAACAAATTCTTTTCCGTCTTCCAGGAAATTATTAATCTTAACAAACCCTTGTCTTATTTGGAAATAAAATTTAGCTATTGTTCCCTCCTTAAAGATAAATTCATTGGGTTGATATAATTCTGTCTTCGCTCCGTGAGCAAGCAAAATATCTTCAGAAATGACCATTAAATTTAATTATTAACATTATAAAATTACTCATTATAAGCTGACATTCCAATACCACACATATGATGTATTTCAGTTTTTCCATAAGTATTTGTCAAAAAGATATAGTAGAATAATACGGTTTGCTATTCTTATTTTGACAAGACATCCTTATTTTGATACACATTGCTCCCCAGTAATTCTATCATCCAATATTTTATAAATGATTTCGACTGAAAAACAGCCTACAATACAAAGAACATATCTGAGCTGATTAGCAATAGTTTCATTCAACCCTACTCCCCTGATTCATTACAATTTCACATTGTGCATGATCTGATAAATTCTTGAAGTCATAATAAGAAATATTCATAGTTTTTAATTAAAAGAGTAAGTTTTTAAGGATGTTAAGACGCATACAAATTTTTTACCATTATAGAAACAGTTTATTTTTTTTGTTACATAAATAAAAAGTGATTTTAAGCTGAGATTACCCGTCAGCAATAAGATCTTTTTTAAATCTATTTCAAATTCAATAAACTAATGTCCGGTGTCTCAAATAAACCGACGGCATAACCTTTGAAGGATACAATTTATGAATTATTGATCATGAAAAAATTATTGTCTGCAGTAATAGCAGCCTCAGCAGCGGCTGCTATTGTATATCTTTCAGGATATGGCTATATCTTAAATGCCATTATCCTTAATATAAAAAATGGACCTTTCACTCCTTCTATTGATGATGAAGAAAAATTTCCTTCTCACAGTATTAATACAAGCAATCCCGAACCATGGGAAAAAGATATTGCATACAATGAGAAAAAATTATCAGAATGCCTGTTAACTGATTTAGAAAAAACCAGAACTTCATCAATTCTTGTTATACACAATGGTAAAATTACTCATGAACAATATTGGAAAGACCACAGTCCATCTTCTCTTATGAATTCTTTTTCAATGGCTAAAGGTATTCTCGCCATATTAATTGGATGTGCCATTGATGATGGTTTTCTGCAATCTGAAGACGAACTTATATCTTCTGTATTTCCCAAATATAAAAATAGTCATTACGGAAAATATCTCACTTTTCGTCATCTTATGACTATGCAGGCGGGCATGGATTGGGAAGAAGAATATCATCATCCCTTTTCCCCTAATTCTAAACAGTACTTCATAGCAGATCTTGCCCAACAGGCTTTCGGTATAGATATTAAAGAAATGCCCGGAGAGAAATATGAATACCAGAGTGTTGCTGCACAGCTTTTAGGTCTTGCATTAAGAAAAATAACGGGTAAAGAGCTCGCAGTCTATCTTTCGGAAAAAATTTGGAAACCACTGGGTATGGAATTTTACGCAAAATGGAGCACAGACGACAAAGAGATGGAAAAAGCTTTTTGCTGTATTCACGCAACTCCACGCGATTTTGCAAAAATTGGGCAGCTTATTATTCAGCAGGGGAATTGGAAGGGCCGTCAGATTATCAGTCAAGACTATTGTAAGAGACTTCTTACTACAACAAAAGCCAACGATGCCTTCTGTTATGCTATATGGGCAAATGATGATAGCGAACCACGATGCCGTTTTTTCTATGGCTTTTTAGGTCAATTCATTATCATGGTTCCGGAGAAAAACATGGTTATTGTAAAGACGGGATTCTATAATCGCTTAGAAGTGGATAGGAAACAAAGACCACTTCAGGTTAAGCTTATAATTGACCAGCTAACCTAAATAAAAAACTAATTTAATTCCATAAAGCAAAGATCTTATCTTTCTATTCTTCTTAAAAGCTTTTAATATAAAATATTCATTTCTGTTTTTTAATTGATCTCGTACGGATTTTTTTTTCATTTTTATCAAACCATAGCCACTGTTTTTAAAATGTCGACTTATTTTTTTAAAATTTTCTATTCTCGTTTCAAATTCTCGTAATTAAAATTCCGTTTTCTTCCTACGAAAAACCTCAATATCATTCCATTTACTGGAAGTATAGCATGTCCTTTATCAGCCTTATAATCGTCCCTATTTTCAAGATAACCGCTGACAAATCGTGTCGATAATTGCCAATGAAAGCCATAGTCACGATATTCTAATCCCATACACTAATTTCATCATCCAATTAAATTCTATGACTATGGATGAGACTAAAGAAACCTTACAAAAATTAGAACAATTTTCTGATATCTTACTTGTACTTGATAAAGTCAAGATGAAGATTCAGGCAGTTACCGGTATCGGAGAGAACGGAGAATTAAAAACGGTTGATCCAACCAAAAAAAATCAAAACCAGTTTATGCGGGTAGATAAGTCCGGTGATCTATTTTCCAATTTCTTTTCCAATTTTTTCAGCCAGTTGAAAGACCCTACCCGATTTTCATTTTTCAAAGTCCCTTCCCTTGTGGCTATACAAAAGGCTAAAGAAATACAACAACATATTAACCATCCTACTGAAGAGGGAAAGGTACTGATAGACACCTTTGAAGTAAAACCAGAAAATACTATTAAACCAGAAAATAAAATCGATATGGAAACACCACAACCTACAACAGAAAACAATGACTACCGTTACCAACCGCAGCAATTAGATTGGGAAACTTTATCAAATCTTGGACTTAGTAAGGATCGGCTAGAGAAACTGAATTTACTTGTGCCTTTATTAAAGGGATATAAGACCAATGAACTTGTTCCTATTAGCCTTAATCTTGGTACTGCCATTACAAAACTGGATGCACGGCTATCACTACAGCCCAACGATCAGGGACAAATCGTTGTTGCTATTCACGGAATCAGAAAAGAGCCTCAACTCAATTTTCCTTTTTTTGGACATGAATTTACGAAGGAAGATAAAGAGAATCTTTTGACTACAGGAAATATGGGAAGAATAGTCGATCTCACCCATCCCAAATCCGGAGAAACGATACCCTCTATTATTAGTGTAGATAGGCTCACTAATGAACTGATTGCTTTAAAAACTGATTATATCAAAATTCCAGATGAGATTAAAGGCGTGAAACTGGATGATCATCAAACACAAACTTTACTGGAAGGCAAACCTCTGTATATTGAAGGGATGATCTCTAAAAATGGAGAGCCCTTCAGTGCTTCTGTGCAGTTTAATGCGGATAAGAAATACGTAGAATTCCTTTTTGACAGAGGAAATACCCAACATCAAACACAAAGTGTAGAGCAAACCCAGTCATCAGATATTCCAAGAATGTTTAGAGGCAAAGAACTGGATGATGAGCAGTATGCTCGATTTAAAGTCGGACAAACAGTATACATAGATGATCTTACCGATAAAAAAGGGCAAAAATACCAGGGATACATCACACTGAATGAGGATACTGGTAAAATAGACTTCTCTTTCCAAAATCCAAACAAACTTAAAGAACAGATAAAGCCTGCAGAAGCTCATAAGACGCAGATCGCTATTAACTCAGAAGGTAAAACGAATGAAGCCACTAAGAATATCAAACAACCACTCCAGTCGCGACAGCAGTCACCTAAAGATAAAAAACAGCTGGAACAGCAGAAAGCACCTATTAAATCAGGAGGACGAAAAATATAGCCTATTTCATGTTATTTGATAGAATATTAAACATCCACAAAAGTTACCATGAAATTAATACTAGCAGAAAAACCAAGCGTAGCAAGAGAGATAGCCCATGTGCTTGGTGTAGCTGAGAAAAAAGAGGGCTATCTGTCAGGTAAAGACTATTGTGTTACCTGGACATTTGGGCATTTGATTGGCTTAGGCATGCCTGAGGATTATGGGATTTCAGGATTTGAAAAAGAAGCTCTTCCCATACTGCCTCAGCCATTTCTACTGACTGTCAGAAAGATCAAAAAAGAAAAAGGATTTGCCACTGATAAAGGGGCATTAAAACAACTAAAGGTGATTGAACAGCTTTTCAATCGCTGTGAAAGCATTATTGTCGCTACGGACGCAGGAAGAGAAGGAGAACTTATTTTCAGATACATTTATCAATACCTGAAATGTACAAAACCTTTTGAGAGATTATGGATAAGCTCTCTTACGGAAAAAGCCATTAAAAAGGGATTTGAGAACTTAAGACCTGGTGATGATTTTGAAGGAATATACCAGGCAGCCCAGAGCAGAAGCCATGCCGACTGGCTCCTGGGAATCAATTCTACACAAGCAGTAAGTATAGCTGCGTGTAATGGCGTCTATTCATTGGGAAGGGTTCAGACCCCAACACTTGCATTAATATGCAGACGTTATCTGGAAAACAAAGCATTCTTGGTACAGAAATACTGGCAGATAGAATTAACACATACTAAGGATTTTATAGAGTTTAAGAGCCTTTCCGAAATCCAATTTAAATACAGAAAGCAGGCAGAAGATCTGTTAAGATCCATCGAAAGGAACGGAAATACAGCGACAGTTACTTCTGTAACAAGTAAAACTGTAACTGAGCAGCCTCCTTTATTATTTGACCTTACAGGCTTACAAAAGGAAGCCAATAAAAAGCTGAATCTATCGGCTGAAGAAACGCTGAATATCGCTCAGAGTCTGTACGAAAAGAAATTTATTACTTATCCCCGCACAGGAAGCCAATATATCCCTGAAGATGTATGGACAGAAATTCCCCAGCTGATAAGAGCTTTGCAGGAAAAGGAAAATTGCAAGTCAGCAGTAGGTAAAATCAAATGGGGTCATTTCAACAAGCGTATCGTCAATGATCTAAGGGTTACGGATCACCATGGACTGCTTACCACAGAAAAAATTCCCTCAGCATTACCTCCTAAAGAAAATGCAGTGTATGGTTTAATTGCTTTTCGACTGCTGGAAGCTGTTTCACCACCGTGCATAAAAGAAGTTACCGATATTTCTTTACAGTCTCTCCATTACGATTTTATCATAAAAGGTTGTAAAATTCTGGAAGCTGGGTGGCGCTCTATCCATAGCAGTTTTTCTGATGACACCGAGCATATGCAAGAATTGCCTGAACTCAAAGAGGGCAACGAAATTAAAATTAAATCTGCAGGCATTCTGGAAAAGAAAACCAAACCGCCTGTACTTTACACCGAAGCTGGGCTTCTTTCAGCTATGGAAACAGCCGGAAAGCAGATCGAAAATGAGGCGGAAAGGATAGCATTAAAAAATATTGGAATAGGTACTTCAGCTACCAGAGCTTGTATTATTGAAACCTTATTTTCCCGAAATTATATTCAAATAAACAATAAATCATTAATTCCCACTGAAAAAGGATTACAGGTTTATCAGCTCACTAAAGACAAGAAAATTGCTGATGTAGCCATGACCGTAGAATGGGAACTGGCGATGCAAAAAATCGAAAGAAATGAGCTCAATCCCTTGGATTTTCAACATGAAATTGAGACCTATACAAAATCTGTTACGAATGAATTTCTTCAAATTACCATCGCACAACCTAATTTTCCAAAACTCATTTGTCCCAAATGCAAAACCCATCAGTTGATGATACGGGATACCATTATCAAATGTCCTGACGAGGTCTGTAACTGGATTCAGTTCCGCAGTGTTTGCGGAGTGCATGTCAGTATAGACGATATCAAAACCCTTATTAATAAAGGCAAAACATCCTTAATAAAAGGGATGAAAAGCAAAAGTGGAACTAAGTTTAATGCTTATATCGTACTCAACGAGGATTATACAACCACTTTTGAATTTGAGAATAATAAAACTCCGCAACGAAAATAACTACCATCCTTTAGTTATTAAAAAGAAATGAGGCTGATTGTTAATCACCTCATTTTGTGTTTTACCATTATTCCTGCTGTATTAAATGCTGCAAATCGGGGTCGTTTTTAATGCGTTCCAATTCCTTTTCAATAATCTGAACAACATCGTGTTTTATCTCTCTATAATTAGCATCAATTACCTGTTTCATTAGATCCTCACCATGACCTTCTAAAAATGACAAAATCTCCGGTATCTTCTGGTAATCTTTATTTTCGGAAGCCACCTTATCATTATCGACAATAATTTCAGCATGAAAAATTTTCTGTTCAATTCTCTCATCAAAATTGTCCGATACAGCCCCCACAAAAATCCCCTGTGTAAGAGTAGAAATTTTAGAAGCCGGTATTAAGCTGTCTAACTGAGTAGATATGGATGTTGATGTATCGGTTCGGTTGATGGTCATACTTTGACGTTTCTGTAAGATCTTACCAAAACGTTCAGAAAGGCTTTTAGCGGTCTCTCCCACTACCTGGCCACTAAAAATATTCCCCACCGTATTTTGTATGACTTTACTTTCCTTATCGCCATAATCCCTGGTTAATTGCGAAAAATCCTGAAACCCCATACAAACGGCTACCTTATTACTTCTTGCGGTAGCTATAAGATTATCTAACCCCCTAAAGTAAATCGTTGGAAGCTCGTCGATAATGACCGAGCTCTTGAGTTGTCCCTTTTTATTAATCAGCTTAACAATACGTGAATTGTATAATCCGAGTGCAGCAGAATAAATATTCTGACGGTCCGGATTATTTCCTACACATAAAATTTTCGGCTCTTTAGGATTATTGATATCCAGAGAAAAATCATCACCAGTCATCACCCAGTATAATTGGGGAGAGATCATTCTCGACAAAGGTATCTTGGCTGATGCGATCTGACCCTGTAGTTGGTCCTGCGCCCCACCCTGCCATGCATCCATGAAAGGCGAAAGATAATTTTCCAAATCCGGATAAGAAGTCAAAATGGTGAATACATCTGAATATCTTTTATTGAGAAGCTCAATTGCATGGGGAAATGTACAGTATTTCCCTTTATCATATATTTTCAAAAACCAGATGATCGCTGCCAGTAGGATAATGGGTGATTCAACAAAAAAATCTCCCTGCTTTTGTATCCAGCTTCGATTAAGATTCAGCATAATGGTATAAGCTGCTTCATAGGCATCCGAAATATCCGTCATAAAATCTGGATTTAAGGGATTACAGCGGTGACTTTTTCTCGGATCATCAAAATTGATAACATAAAATTTGGGAGGCACTTTATACCTGTGTTGATTCTTTAGCAAATGATTATAAGCAATCATGGAGAGATCATCAAACTTAAAATCGTAGATGTACATTGAAAAGCCTTTTTCAATCTGCTGCTTGATATAATTATTGATGATGGCATATGATTTTCCTGATCCCGGTGTTCCCAGTACAATGGTTGCCCTAAAGGGATTGACAATATTGATCCAGCCATTGTTCCATTTTCCTTTGTAATAAAACTTGGTGGGTAGATTGACCGAATATTCATTTTCCAGTAGTGTGGTTTCCTGCATAAAACTTTCATTCTCATTGTTAAAAACATCTTCCATCAGATGATGAGTTAGTAGCCGATGCATCCATAATCCCGACATCAATAATAGCATATAGCCCGCAGTCAACGTCAGAATATAAAAAAAACCCCCAATTAAAGGAGCTAACAATAGTAATGGTGTATTTAAGAAATACAATACAAACCCGAAGAATAGAGCCAGGTTAATTTTCGGCCATGTAATCTTCTCGCTTTTCACCCCTTTCGTTCCCAGACAGCTTAAAGCCAGTAATACCAAAGCAAATACTTTGGTATAGATTGGATAAGAAAACAGGTTGGCTGTTTTCTGGAAATTATGTAAAATCTTGTCAATGACCGCCAGGGTCCATCCCCTTTCTAAAAAGAAACCATAACAATACCAATACAGATGCATTAATACGATAAGAATACTTACCGCTCTTATCAATGCCACGGTCTTCGCCAAACCTCTTAAATCGTCTTCTCCCTGCATCTCTATAATATTTAATGTTAGGAGTCGAATATAAATCCCTTCAAAAATCATCTTCGCAAATTGGCAGGCAGTGGCTGTATTTGGCATAACATCAACAGGACATTTTACTATTGATGATGCACAATGCTTGGATGAGATTGTTTAAATTTGTTTGTTTAAGAAAAGTACGATGATACCTATACAAGCAAAATACACTGAACTTCTGGATACTATCGGTTCAACCATTGAAACAGCCCGGCAAAATGCCGTCAAAGCTGTTAATACCGAGCTGGTAAAAGCGAATTGGGAAATTGGCAGGCATATCGTGGAATATGAGCAGCATGGGCAGGAACGCGCAGAGTATGGAAGCAGCTTATTATCGACACTTTCTAAAGACTTAAGACAAAGATATGGCAAAGGATTTGGCAGGCGGAATATCCTGGATATGCGACGCTTTTATCTTGCTTATCAAAAATGGCAGGCAGTGCCTGCCCAATTAAGCTGGACTCATATTGTTACCTTACTTGGGGTTTCAGATGATACTGCCAGAAAGTTCTATGAAAAACAGACTGTACTAGAGAATTGGGGTTACCGTGAGCTTGAGCGACAGATTAACTCTTCTCTATTTGAACGTCTGGCGCTGAGTAAAGATAAAAAGGGAGTATTACAATTGGCAGAAAAAGGACATATTATCACAGATTCATCCGAAGCTATAAAAGATCCTTACGTACTGGATTTTCTTAAAATACCTCAAAGCCACAGAGTGACAGAAAAAGCTTTGGAACAGAAAATCATCGATAATCTTCAAATGTTCCTTCTTGAATTAGGAAAAGGCTTTGCTTTTGTGGGAAGACAATATAAGATATCACTCCGTAACAGACATTTTTATATTGATCTTGTTTTTTACCACCGCATCTTAAAATGTTTTATACTCATTGACTTAAAAATAAAGCAGGTTGAACATTATGATATCGGGCAAATGAATCTTTATCTGAATTATTTCAAATCGGAAGAAAACGTTGAGGATGACAATGAACCTATTGGTATTATTCTCTCTGCAGAAAAAGACGAAGTACTGGTCGAATATGCTACCGGTGGAATTTCCAATAAGATCTTTGTTTCCAAATATCAGCTCTACCTGCCTGATAAAAAAGAACTGCAAAACAAGGTGCAAGCCATTCTGGAAAAAGAAGGCTAGAGAGGAATTGAGTAAAAGCAGCTATGCTCTTTTTCAGCGTGTCCGTTTCTTCTTTCTCTTTTTCATATGATGAGCAAAATCCTGCTCATGCTGATCTTCTCCATTGGTAAAAAAGAATAATCCGCCTAAGGCATCAATTAAACCAGCTTCAGATTGATCAGGGATTTGCCCATTATCAAAGATATAATGTTGTTTTTCTAAAGAAAAATACTCTACTTCATCTGCCCCTGTTAGTTTTTCAACAACAGGAATTTCTTTCTCCGATCTTATTTTGGTTTCCCATCGTTCATTAAAGAAATTGGAAGAAAATTCTTTTCCCAGGCTTGATCCGTTCCAGACTGTTTTTGAATGATGATCAATAAAGGTGATTCCATACATAAGTCCTGTATCATTTCTTCGGATTACGGTATTGATTCCCTGCCCAATCAGCTTATTTCTAAAGTCATTTTCATTATCTGTAGATTGCATCGCACCAGCAAGGACAGCTTTGATATGCATTTTTGATTCACTGTTTTTTAAAGTTTCCTTACACTGTATACAATATAATTCCAAAGCTGGAAGCCCGCTACTTTTACCAAATAAAGAGGCTTTAAAGGAATGTCCAAGTCTTTTTCCATCTGTATTCACCGAAAAATATAATAAACCACGCTCCATTTTTCCATGAAGTTCGCCCTCAACTGTTTCAGCACTTATATTAAAAAGTGAAAGCAGCGCATTGTATTCACCCAAAGTCCGGAACCTATAATATTTGGGAAGATGTCTTATAACAGAAGCAATCTGGCTTTTAATATTTCCGGCCTGATAATCAATCGGATTAAACATCATTCCCTTTTGCTGATCCATATTTCCAACTGCAGGAAAAAGCCCATATTTTTGTTCCAGATCCCTGCATATATTCATAGACTTTTTTCTTTCAAACTGATCAGATATTTTTTTTCCTTCTTCGTCTACGCAGACCGAGACAATATGGATATGGGAGCGACTGATATCCGTATGTTTAAATACTATATAAGGCTGTTCACCATAGCCCATTTCCCGCATATAATCTTCTGCTATCTGAATAAAACGCTCATCACTGACATCATCCTTTGGGTCAGGGTTAAGGGAAATATGTAACGTATGCTTATCAGTATTCCGGTTAGCTGCAAGATAAGGTTCAAAAGATTTAGCCAATTGTGAAACAGTATACCTCCCATCAGGTGTTTCAATTATTCTGTTGGTTAGCAATATTTTCCCATTTTGCTGTTCAACTTTCACATTATTATATGCCAATGCTCCATATAAATTACTTCCTCTTCCAATTTTTGCAATCATTTTCTCCTTATTTTTTCAAATGATTTCTATTAAACTCTTCAGTTATCTTAATAATCTTCTGACATAACACGGCCATTTCAGCAGTTTGCTTTTCCAATTTATAAAGAAATACAGCGGCGTTCTTCTCCGAAAAATGAGTGTATAACAACTTAACCAACTGGTTATAATTCACTCCAATTGCACGAAACTGACTGTAAAAAGAGGTTAACCTCATGTAAAAATCTACAGATCCTTTATCAATTATAATAGTCTTTATCTCCCTGGAAAATAATAAAGAGATAATAAATTTGGCTTTGTTCACCATTCCCGATGCTTCAAAAAGCGACATTAACTTATCATTTTCCTCCTTATTCAATCTAAATACATGACGGTGAATACTTGGATTGGTTTTGGGCTTCCTACCCCCTTTGTTTCTGTAATTACTTTTTTTATCATCCATTAGACATCAATTTTTAATTACTCAATAAAACCTCGACTTCGGAGTGTGTTTTTTAAGCTCCCTGTGGGGCAAGTTGTTTTGAGTGCCTCAAAACACAACTTGCCGTGTTCTGGTGAACACTATAATCCCTCTTATTATATGATTGTATATAATAGGAAAAGCACTAAGCTTTTCACTTCAATGTATCTTTCCCTCTATCTTTCCCACATAACATTTGTACACCTCCACGCCAACTCAGCTACAAAGTAAAGTTCTATATCACAAATCATTGCTATTTAAAACAGGGTCAAACACTTCCACTCAATGTCAAGATCTACCAGAGATCATCCCTCTTATCTATCAATATCTTTCTTTACCCAAAAGTTGTATTACAGGATATAAAAAGGGTATTCGAGTAAGAAAATAAAATGGAAATGTATACGGGAAGTTTGTCATAAAAACATACAGGTTTAAAAGCATAAAAGCAGTAAAGCATTTTACCTCTTGCCAGACCTGCTTCTTTCCAGAGAATACTGCTGGCCCAGCAAACAGAAAAGCACATCTATTTGAAAATAACCCACCCCAAATATTCACGGAAATACATAAAGGGAGAACAATTTAAACACATACCCCTCTACTGCTCTGCAACATAAAAACAAGACAATTATAAATTTTTAAATAATGGAAACAATAAAGATAACTTTAAAAATCAGCTTTTCTACTCAAAAAGGCGGTGTAGGAAAATCTACCATAACCACCTTGCTTGCCAGTATTATTCATTACCGTTTAGGGTTTAATGTCCTTGTTATGGACTGTGATTTTCCCCAGCACAGTGTAAGCAATATGAGAGAACGTGATAAAAAGACCATCATGGAAAATGACTATCATAAGAAAGCAGCGATGAAGCAGTTCCAGTCTATTAAAAAGAAAGCTTACGCTATTATCAAATGCAAAGCTGAAAATGCATTGGAACAAGCCCAGCAATACATACAACAATCTAAAGTTATCCCTGAGGTTGTATTTTTTGATCTTCCAGGAACAGCCAATACAAAAGGTGTTCTGACCACATTAAAAGCGATGGACTTTATATTTTCGCCCATCACCGCCGACCGACTTGTAGTAGAAAGCACATTAGGATTCACCAAGGCTTTTCTCGGACTTCCGCAAAACGGCGGTAATAGTCACCCTCAAGCGCTGTGGTTATTTTGGAATCAGGTGGATGGAAGAGAAAAAACAGGCCTGTATAATGACTATGAAAATGTCATGGATAAGCTTCAAATCCCTATTATGAAAACAAGGATTATGGACAGTAAGCGTTTCAGAAAAGAATCCGATGACAGCGGTAATTATATATTCAGATCTAGTTTGCTGCCTGCTGAACCTCATCTTATGAAAGCAACGCGAATGGACAAATTCGTCGAGGAATTTTTAAGTATTGTTCATCTTTAAAAATATCTGAATATGGCTAAGGACAACAAAGACAACAATTTTGAGAAACCCCATGTAGATGAGGAATATTTGATGAATATTATCAGTGGTGAAGAGTCTAATTCTGCTTTTTCTCAGACCCAACAAGATCTTCTGAAAGACAAAAAAACTAAAGAAAAGATCAGAAGCAATTCATCAAAAAAAGCAGATTATGAGCAAACATTTCTAATTAACAGATTTCCATCAGGGCGTAACGGCAAAGTAGTGTATATACGTCCCGAATATCACGAAAGGCTGCTTAGGCTTGTTCAATTAACAAGAGATGAAAAAACAACCCTTTACTCTTATATAGACAATATTCTGGAGTATCATTTCAGAGAGTTTGGGGATGATATTACCCATTATTTCAATCAGCGTTTCAAACCAATTTTATAAACAATGGAAATACTTATCATCACTTGCCTGCTGATCATTATAGTCCTGCTCGTGCAGGATAAGGTGGCAGTAAACACAAGACCGGATAAAACTCACATATCAAGCAAAAATAATACGGAATTTCCGGCCATTATAGGAAAACCCAAAACTAAAGTAAGACAACATAAGCAAGAGGTTTCCTCAAAATGCCAAATTCACGAACCAAAAATAAATCCTGATAATTTAGACATAGAATATGACATTCATGAAAGTATCAGAATTCAGCTTGCACATAAAGAACAGGACCCGATTTTAAGTACTAAACCAGATTATAATGAGGAGGAAGAAGAATGGAAAAAATATAGAATATCCGGTAAGGATAACGGTTTTGCCCAAGGGGTTACCTTTGAAGAACTAAGCTCCGTGGAGACGATGCTGCAAAGAGAACATTTGGAGCCATCTCAAAAGGAAACAGCGGCAGCCATTGTTCAGAAAATAAATGGAACCGAATTATTCGATCTACTGGATAGTTCTATAGAAAGTGCCTCCCGTCAAATAGCTGAGCTATTGGATGGGAGCCTTTCTTCAAAAAATAATTCTAATTCCTCTTTTTTACAAAATAACAATCTTGATGGATTTGATATTGGTGATTTTACCTGATTACTAATGTTTAAAACTATTTTTAACATTCTATAACTATAATTATAATTTTTTTAGACTTTTTAGGCACCTTTATTGCTTCAAAAAGAAGCGATTCTCATGTTTAATTTGAGTTTTCATGGTTATTAGTTTTTACCTAGCTTCGGCTAGGTTTTTTTTTGAAATATTTTTAATTGACAATACAAACTAATATTTACAGAAGTGATCTTTATTGACCACATTTATTTTTCTTCTTTAAAGAATGAATGTTGTTGTAAATATTGTCGTTATTAAGATGAAGAATATCATAAATATTAATCTACCAATCCAACTTCCAAATCACCTCCTACCGTAATTTCTCCCCAAGAGATGCCCAAATTATGTCCAGATCATTTTTTTCTAATGCGTCTAGCAATTTTTTCTTACGAACTAAAAGAGATGAGATTGTAGATGTCGTTGTATTTGTATTTGGGTCAAAACAAATTACGTCATTACTATCATTAATATATGCTCCTTCAGTATCTGAATATTTAAGTTCAATGATAAAAGGTCTTAAGTCAAGCCGCTCAGTGTTCATCATCATTATTATTTTATTTAAATTCTCTTAGCAGAGATTTTCATGTAAAAATAATATATACACTAAAAATTTCCAGCTTCATAAACTTCCACCTATTGCCAAACAAACTCTCTTAAAGACAGACTATAATTCCATTTCATCCTAAAAATCATCTTTGTCTCCAAAGCTCGCAGACTGTGAGTAATGCTAACAATTTAATCTGTTTACATTATGAAAAAACAAAGAAAAAAGCTTCTGATTTCAGTATTGTCTTTGCTGATAACCATCCATTTATCAGCTCAGGGAAACGGCACTGCCGGAATCACTGAAGCTACCCAAATGGTCACCTCTTATTTTGACCCCGCCACAAAACTCATCTATGCTATCGGCGCTGTAGTTGGCCTCATTGGAGGAGTTAAAGTGTATAATAAATTCAGCAGTGGCGATCCGGATACCTCAAAGACTGCTGCCAGCTGGTTTGGCGCCTGTATTTTTCTGATTGTAGCGGCAACAATTCTTCGCTCATTCTTCCTTTAAACGTATTGATTATGAATACCTATCACATTAATAAAGGAATCGGAAGAACCGTTGAGTTCAAAGGACTCAAAGCTCAGTACCTGTTCATTTTTGCAGGAGGATTGTTAGCACTACTTGTACTGGTAATGATTATGTATATGGCAGGAGTCACTCACTACATCTGCCTCTTTACAGCAGGATCATTAGGCGGTCTTTTGATTTGGCAGACATTCTCAATGAACAGAAAATATGGAGAACACGGACTCATGAAGCTGGGTGCTAAAAAGAAGCATCCACGATACATCATCAGCCGTAAGAATGTATTGAGGTATATCAAAATAATCCCTAAAAGACAGTCCGTATGAGAAACACTTCCAAAGCAACAACACTGGAGAGTAAATTCCCTTTACTCGCCGTTGAAGATCACTGTATTATTTCAAAAGATGCTGATGTTACAGTTTGTTTTAAAGTTAGATTACCGGAACTCTTTACCGTAGCCTCATCAGAATATGATGCCATACATTCTTCTTGGTTTAAAGCTATCAAGACACTCCCTGACTACACGATAGTTCACAAACAGGACTGGTTCATCAAAGAAAATTATGCTCCTGATCTGTCAGCAGAAGACCAGAGTTTTCTTTCAAAATCTTTTGAAAGACACTTCAATGAGAGAGCTTTTCTAAATCACTACTGTTATCTGTTTATTACCCAAACCAGTAAGGAAAGAATGAAAATGCAAAGCAATTTTTCATCGCTTTGCAAAGGTATTCTCATCCCAAGGGATATAAGGGATAAAGAAACGATTACCCGGTTTATGGAGGCAGTCGATCAGTTTGAAAGAATCATCAATGACAGCGGATATATCCACCTGGAAAAAATGACCGCAGATGAAATCACAGGAACTCAGCATCAATCGGGTTTACTGGAACAATACCTAACCTTATCAAGAGAATCGGGAGCCTCACTTCAGGATCTTCAACTTGGTGCCGAGGAAATGCGAATTGGAAACAACCGTATCAGCATTCATACATTATCTGATACTGATGACCTCCCGGGAACAGTGTCTTCACATACCCGGTATGAAAAGCTAAGTACAGACAGAAGTGACTGTCTCTTATCATTTGCTTCTCCTGTTGGTCTCTTATTGAGCTGTAATCATATGTACAATCAATATCTGTTTATTGATGACAGCGATGAAAATCTCAGTAAATTTGAAAAGTCTGCCCGCAATATGCATTCACTAGCAAGGTACAGCAGAGCCAACCAGATCAACAAAGAATGGATCGAGAAATATCTCAATGAAGCCCATTCATTCGGACTGCAGTCTATTCGGGCCCATTTCAATGTAATGTCATGGTCTGATGATCCAACTGAGCTCAAACAGCTTAAGAATGATACTGGAAGCGCCCTAGCACTGATGGAATGCAAGCCTCGCCATAATACCACCGACGCTGCCACTTTATATTGGGCGGGAATTCCCGGTAATGCGGGAGATTTTCCAAGTGAAGAAAGCTTTTACACATTCATCGAACCTGCGCTGTGCTTTTTCACCGAAGAAACCAACTACCAAAATTCGCCATCCCCATTTGGCATTAAGATGGCAGACCGACTGACAGGAAAACCCATTCATTTGGACATTTCAGATCTTCCGATGAAGCAGGGGATTATTACCAACCGTAACAAATTTATACTGGGACCATCAGGAAGCGGAAAATCATTTTTCACCAACCATATGGTACGTCAGTATTATGAACAGGGAGCACATGTTCTTCTGATAGATACCGGAAATTCCTATCAGGGCTTATGTGAGCTGATCAAAGGAAAGACTAAAGGCGAAGATGGTGTTTACTTCACCTACACTGAAGATCATCCCATTGCTTTTAATCCATTTTATACGGATGATGGGGTATTTGATATCGAGAAAAGGGAAAGCATTAAAACATTAATCCTTACCCTTTGGAAAAGAGATGATGAACCTCCTGCCCGTTCTGAAGAAGTTGCCTTGTCTAATGCAGTCAGCGGTTATATAGAAAGAATTAAGTTAAGTAACACCTACCCTTCTTTCAATGGATTTTATGAATATGTGAAAGATGACTACCGAAAGATACTCAACGAAAAACAGGTTAGAGAAAAAGACTTCGACATTGCTAATTTCCTCAATGTACTGGAACCTTATTACAAGGGAGGAGAATATGACTATTTACTCAACTCAGATAAACAGCTTGACCTTTTATCCAAGCGTTTTATCGTTTTTGAGATAGATGCCATCAAAGATCATAAGATCCTGTTTCCTATAGTAACGATCATTATCATGGAAGTTTTCATCAACAAAATGCGGAGACTGAAAGGGATCAGGAAGCTCATTTTGATTGAGGAAGCCTGGAAGGCCATTGCTAAGGAAGGCATGGCTGAATACATTAAATACCTGTTTAAAACCGTACGAAAATTCTTTGGAGAAGCCATTGTGGTAACTCAGGAAGTCGATGACATCATCCAATCACCAATTGTCAAGGATAGCATTATCAATAATTCTGACTGTAAGATTTTGTTGGATCAGCGTAAGTACATGAATAAGTTCGATGATATTCAGGCCATGCTTGGTCTTACTGATAAAGAAAAATCTCAGGTGCTGTCGATCAATATGAACAATGATCCGAAGAGGCTTTATAAAGAGGTATGGATTGGACTGGGAGGAACTCATTCAGCGGTGTATGCTACGGAGGTTTCCAATGAAGAATATCTCGCCTATACAACTGAAGAAACTGAAAAAATGGAAGTCATGAACCTGGCCTCGGAACTCGACGGAAATGTTGAACAGGCTATTAAGAGGCTCTCTCTTAAAAAGATTAAAGCGAACAAAGAAAATTAAACCATTTAAAAATTTACGACAATGAAAAATCCAATCATTAAAACACTAATAGTAGCATTTCTTGCAACAACAGCATTAATCAAAGCACAATTTGTGGTCACAGATCCCGCCAATCTTGCCTCCGGAATCCTTAATTCAGCCAATGAAATTGTGCAGACCTCAAATACGGTAAGTAACGTGGTGAAGAACTTTAATGAAGTTAAAAAAGTCTATGAACAGGGTAAAGAATACTATGACAAGCTGAAAGCAGTTAATAATCTGGTTAAAGACGCCCGGAAAGTTCAGCAGACGGTTTTGCTCGTTGGTGATGTTTCAGAAATGTATGTGAAGAATTTCGGAAAGATGCTTAATGATCCCAACTTCAATGCGCAGGAACTGACAGCCATTGCCAATGGATACTCTACCCTACTAACAGAGAGCACCGAGCTTCTTAAAGAGCTCAAGCAAATCGTAACCTCTACCCAACTTTCACTCAATGATAAAGAACGTATGGATGTGATTGACAAGGTGTATAAAGAGGTCAAAAATTATCATAATCTGGTAAGATACTATACCAACAAAAACATTTCTATTAGCTACTTAAGAGCAAAGAAACAGAACAATACCAAAAGGGTTTTGGACCTTTACGGAACCTCTAATCAAAAATACTGGTAGTATGGAAGCCACTAACTTACACGAGGTACTCCGTTCGGTGTATGAGGAGATGCTGCCTTTATGTGTTGATATGGCAGCAGTGGCAAAGGGTGTTGCGGGACTGGGAGCATTATTTTATGTTTCTCTTAAGGTATGGCAGGCACTAAGCCGTGCTGAACCCATTGACCTGTTTCCGATGTTACGGCCTTTTGCTGTTGGAATCTGCATTATGTTTTTTTCAACGATTGTGCTGGGAAGTATCAATGGAGTCCTTAGTCCTCTTGTACAGGGAAGCCATTCCATGCTTGAAGGTCAGGTTTTGGATCTCAATGAACTGCAGCAAAAAAAAGATGTACTGGAAAGAGAGGCTATGCTCAGAAATCCAGAGATGGCCTATTTGATCTCTGACGAAGAATTTGACAAAAAACTGGAAGAGCTTGGCTGGTCACCTTCCGATCTGGTTACGATGTCGGGAATGTATATGGAGCGAGAAATGTTTGCTATCAAAAAAGATATACGTGATGGCTTTCGTGAGTTTTTGGAGATTCTTTTTCAGGCAGCAGCGCTCGTGATTGATACCATAAGAACATTCTTTCTCATTGTACTATCTATACTCGGACCTATAGCTTTCGCCATTTCTGTATGGGACGGCTTTCAAACGACACTCACCCAGTGGCTGACCCGTTATATCAGCGTTTATCTATGGCTTCCCGTTGCGGATATGTTCAGTGCTATACTGGCGAAGATTCAGTCTCTTATTCTGGAAAGAGATATTGAAATGCTTTCTGATCCTGATTTCATTCCTGATACTTCCAACACCGTATATATCATTTATATGATTATTGGAATCATCGGATATTTTACCGTTCCAACGGTCACAAGCTGGGTTATTCAGGCAGGAGGAGCAGGAAACTTTATACGCAATGTCAACCAGACCGCTCAGAAATCCGGAAATATTGCAGGAGCAGCGGCAGGAGCAGCAACAGGTAATATATCCGGGAAACTGCTTAAATAATTAAAATCAAATCCTCATGGAATTTAAAACCTTAAGAAATATTGAAAACAGTTTTAAGCAGATCAGGCTATTTACTTTTGTTTTTGCCCTGTTATGCTTTGGTGTTGTAGGACTGGTTGTCTATCAATCCTATAGCTTCGCTCAGGAGCAAAGAAAAAAGATCTATGTTTTGGATAATGGAAAATCTCTCATGGTAGCATTATCTCAGGATATGTCGATCAACCGTCCTGTAGAAGCAAGGGAGCATGTCAGACGTTTTCACGAACTTTTCTTTACTATTGCTCCTGATAAAAATGCAATTGAAAGCAATGTCAAAAGAGCTTTTAATCTGGCTGATCAGTCGGCATTTGACTACTATAAAGACCTTTCGGAAAAAGGATACTATAACAGGATTATTTCCGGAAATATTCAGCAAAGAATTGAAGTCGATAGTGTGATTGCCAGTTTCAGCAACTACCCTTATGAGGTGAAGACCTTTGCCAGGCAGTTCATTATACGTTCAAGCAATCTGACCATACGCAGTCTGATTACCCACTGTTCACTGGTCAACTCAGTAAGATCTGACAGCAATCCCCAGGGATTTACCATAGAAAAATTTAATGTCGTTGAGAACAAGGATATTGAAACTGTTGACCGATAAAACCGAATATCATGAAAAAGTTAAGAAAAGCCATAGACAGTTATATTGATCAGATAGAGCAAAAGTGGAAAGCCTTCTCTGATGATAGACAGCGAATGTTTACAAAGATATTTTTCGCCACCTATCTACTGTTAAGTGTGTTTGCATTTCTACAGATTAGGTCAAAATTGGCAAATACTCCAAAGATTCTTCCCGGAACATCTATTAAAAGTGTTCCCTCAGAGCCTGATCGCAAAAAAAATCCCGGAATCAATTCGCACCAAAAAACATTACAATGAAAGATTCAATCAAGAGTAAAATAAGAATCACGGAAGGATCTTCCCGATCTCCAAGTAAAGAAGAATTTGAAGATACCAGAAAGCGACAATGGGAAAAATTAAAAAAACCTCTCATCTTTCTTTTAATGGCAATTGTTTGTGCCGGGTGTTTATATCTGATCTTTAAACCAAATAAAGATCAGGCCATTACTAATAATGCAGGTTTTAATTCAGTCGTTCCCCAGGCAGCTGGTGATCAACTTCAGTCCGACAAACAGAAAGCTTATGAACAACAGTTGTTGGAGCAGAAAAATGAAGAAAAAAAGAAAGCCTTGACCACCCTATCTGATTATTGGAACGATTCAAGTTCGTCGAATAATTTGAACGATAAAGCATTCAATTTGAATTCAAATGCCCCTTCTAAAAATATTGGTGCAGCAACTCAGAATGCAATCAACAGCTATCAAAACACACAGCAGGCACTTAGTTCCTTTTATGGTCGGAATCAACAGGAAGTTGATAATCTGAAACGGGAGATCAGCAGACTTAAAAGTGAAGCAGCTCAAAAAGATTTGTTACCGAAGAGTCTTGGAATCAACGACCAGCTTGAACTGATGGAAAAATCATATAAGATGGCCGCAAAATATCTTCCGATACCTACACAGCAAGAAAAAGCTGGAGTGAAAGAAACCTCCGAAGAAGTTCATGATCATCACAAAGGAGATATTACATCCGTAAAGCAAGTTAGAGGCAGTATTGTTTCCATTTTATATCGTGAACCTTCTGACAGTTTATTTTTAGAAAGACTTCATCAGAACAGATTTACAGGAATTCAAAATGAACATTCAACCGATTTTGAAAATAGCAATAGTATCCAAGCGGTAGTTCATGAAACAAAATTGATGACTGCTGAAAGCACACTCTCTTTAAGACTGTTAGAACCCATAATCATTGGGAAAGTTAAAATTCCCCCGGGAACACTTTTAAAAGCTATGGGAAAATTTCAGGGTGGAAGATTACAACTGAAAATATCTATCATAGAATATAATGGATCTATCCAACCTGTTGAAATCAACGTTCATGATAATGATGGACAGTTAGGACTGTATATTCCCTACTCTCCTGAACAAAGTGCCATGACTGATATCGTAAGTAATATGGGCCAAAACTCAGGAACAAATATTATGATGACCCAATCTGCAGGACAACAGGTCGCCGCTGATCTTACACGGGGAATTGTTCAGGGTATATCGGGCTATTTTCAGAAAAAAGTAAAATTACCAAAAGTTACCATCAAAGCAGGGCATCAGGTCTTTTTAGTTTCAAAGAATAATTAATCAATAATTTTAAAAAAAATGAAATTTATACTAAATAAATGGCTGGTGTCAGTCTTGATTATATTTTGTTTATATAAGATAAATGCTCAGGAATCAACAGGTTTAAGTTCCCTTGATCATGGGAGATTGGAGCCTTATAAAATGGAAGTTACATACAATAAAACGACACATCTATTATTTCCTTCCCCGATCCGCTATGTGGATTTAGGAAGTAATTATCTAATTGCTAGCAAAGCTGATGAAATTGGAAATGTTCTTCGAATAAAATCTTCAGTAAGGGATTTTGATGAAGAAACAAACTTTTCAGTGATTACTCAGGACGGCAAATTCTACACCTTTGATGTATTGTACAGTTCGTATCCACAGACCCTTAATTATGACCTTGTGAAATTACAAGGAATAACTGAAAATGGATATTCTTCCGACATACTGTTTGAAGAACTCTTAGGAAGCTCATCGTCGCTTACCGAAGACATGCTGAGAACATTGTATAAAAATAATAAGCGTACGATTAAACATATCAGCACAAAAAGTTTTAAAATTCAGTTTTTATTAAATTCTCTGTATGTAGATGACGGAAAGTTTTATTTTGTCATTCAGGTTAATAACAGAAGTAATGTCAATTATAATGTTGATTTTATCAATTTCAAAATAGCTGATAAAAAAAGACTGAAACGCACTATTGTTCAGGATAAAGTTCTAATACCACTCCGCACATATAAACCGATTAATGTGGTGAATTATAAGATTGAGGCAAAGGCTATTTATCTTTTGGACCAATTTACCTTGCTGAATGGTCAAGTACTTGAAATCGAAATATTTGAAAGAAATGGCGGGCGTCACCAGAAAATTACAATTAAAAATACAGATCTGATTAGAGCTAAGATTATTCAAGGGACTGACTTAAAAATGAAGTAAAACATAGTAGATATTAACATCTATACCAATAAATCCCATAAGAAAAACAAAATTCTTCTTTATTTTTTGATTATTGAAATCCAGATTCAAAAACAATATTTTTTCTGTTTTACAGCAAAAAGAAGCTTCCGATCAAAGAGAAAGTCTGATCTTTTCGCCCAAAAATTCTCCAAAGAGAACGGCAATTTTTAATCGCCGTTCTCTTTATATTCTTAAAAACACTTACAATAGTCCTTCATCTGAAAATGAAAGATATTCAGTAGAGGTTAGAATAAAATGATCAAGCAATTGTATATTTAGAAATTTTGATGCTTCTTTTATTTGCTGAGTCATTTTTACATCTTCAGTCGAAGCTTTTAAGTTACCTGAAGGATGGTTATGCGCAATAATAATGCATGATGCATTACATAAAAGAGCGGCCTGCATGATAATCCTAACATCTACAATAGTTGAGGAAATTCCGGCTTCAGAAATTTTCTTTATTCCTAAAACTTTATTAGCCTGACTTAGATAGAGAGCGTAAAATGATTCTCTATAATCGATCTCATCACTGTCAAAATGTTCTCTAAATACACCTACAGCATCTCTTGAGTCCGTTATTAGTCTTTCACAGTTCCCTTCTCTGGAATAACTTAATTTAATTTCATTAACTACATTAAATCTCATCTTTTTTGCTCTGAGTACGGCAGAGACTGATATTTCCCGCACTTAATTAATGTCTTTATTTTCTCACCTTTTTTCCTGCCTTATATTAAAGCCTTCATAAGGCTTCTTTAGATATTTTCCAAAAGAAAAACCGGAAAAAAGAAAGCAGATAATCTAAGCAGACAATGCGGAAGGTCAAAAGGAAACGGAATAATTGGAGGGTACCTTTAGGGAGCAAACCGTTTATGCCGTAGTCTTTTGGATGGCAATAGAAGATGGCTGGCCGCTGTACCTTAGCTGCCTTTTTACCGATTGATGATGAAAAATTTTCTTAAAAAAAAGAGTATCAGAGTTTATTTTTAAAAGGCTATTAAAATATAAAAATTGACACTGCTAAGGTTTTTTACCCATTCAATTTTGATGCTAAAATTCAGAAAACAAAAGCCATATTATTCCTGACTCCGACAGAATCAGTATATCAATGTGGAATGTTTCAAATTCACAATTAAAAAATGGAACAAATAACAAAAGACCACTTAACACAGCTAAGGTTGGAAATAGTCAGTGACATACAAAAAATCATAAATCTGAAAGGAACTGATAAACAGGAATTTGATATTGATTGGCTACGTAGCAAAACTATAAGGCGAATAATGAATATATCTCCCGCTACTCTTCAGAATTTGCGTATAACAGGAAAAATACGTTTTAGTAAAGTAATGGGCTCATATTATTACAATAAAACCGATTTACTTAAATTATTCGAAGATGAAAGTAAATAATGCAGCCTATTGGTTAAATTTCATAAAAATAGCATTAAGTGATTCCAGACTAAATGTATGGCATATAGCTCTTCTTCTCGCTTTAGTACAGCTTGCCTATTTACAAAATGAGCGCAACATTATAAGGGTAAGCAGAAGCAGATTGATGTCACTTTCGCATATCAACACTCTTCCTACCTATCACAAATATTTTAAACAAATTCAGGAGTTTGGTTATATAAAATACACTCCTAATTATCACCCTGGATATCGTAGTACTGTTGAATTTTTATTGCCTTGAAGGCTCTATTTTTTCCGATAGCATGCTAAAATATTTTTAGCTAAGATCAGTCTTAAATTTAATTAATCTTTCTTCAAATTGCGCAAATTTCTCATTAAAATCAATATTTTCTCCTAATTGATGGCTTCGTTTTAAATTTGCCAAATCATTTTCAAATTGTTCCAACAATGACGAAAATCTATTATTTCCTTTCCCCTTAAGTTGTCCAGACAATCTATCCCTGAGCTGAAGCATTTCCCGACTTATAGTCTCCTGCTCTGTAATGGCATAATCCTCAGTCTGCGTTACGGAATGGTGTCCCAGCATTTCTTTAACGACATTAATCGGCACGCCATTGTTAAGGGTAATGGTACTGGCAAAGGTACGCCTTGCTTTATGCGTGTTGAGCTTACTGTGGATATTACAAAGCTCTGCTATTTCTTTAAGGTATTCATTCATTTTCTGATTAGATTTCACTGGCAATACTGATCCTCTTGAAATACAGATAGGGTGATACTTATATCTTTCAATGATCTCTAAAGCTTTCGGTAGTAGAGGAATATCTGTGTCTGATTTAGATTTTTGGCGGCTGCTCATAATCCACTGTTTACCATCGTCACCCTGCTTAATATCCTCTTTTTTTAACTGATAGGCATCAATATAGGCAAGACCTGTATAACACTGAAAAACAAAAACATCCCGTATGGTAGAAAGCCTCTCTGTTGAAAACTGCTTACTTTCAAGGGCATATAGTTCAGCTTTAGTCAGAGGTTTCCTTTTGATTTTGGTTTTTTTGCCCTTGAAAAGCTTAAATGGGTCTGCAAGAATAATTTCCTTAGCAATAGCGCGAAGAACAATCTTTTTGAAGTTGGCAATATATTTCAAAGTTGTATTGTTCGCACATTTCCGAACAACTTTTAAATACATTTCATAGTCTTTGATAAATTCATAATTGAGTTCGCGAAACTCAAGGTCCTCTCTGCTGTATTTAAAAAGAATAAATTCCTGCACATGTGACCTTGCAGTCACAAAACGGGTATGCGTTCCAAGAGCATATTCAGTAGGAACCAATGCAAACACTTCATCGTTATGCTCCTGAAATTCCTGAAGAACTTTAGATTTCGACGGATTATTACCTTTCACAAAGTCAATAATGCGCATTGCCGTAATTGTCTTTCCTTCATTGATCAATTCAGTTCTATAGTTACTGACATTAGTCAACAATGAATCAAGAAAAAAATTAAGACTTCTTGCATCCTCTTTTGTCCCTACAGCCCTTTCTGTATTCTGATCCCATCTTTTGGCATCCCATTTTCTTTTAGTCGAGGTCTCTTTAGGTACTCCATTGACAGTAACTCTCAAGTACACATATCTGATCATATCAGATTTTCTTTTTGGGGTCTTCAGAAAGAAGGTTAACCCATAACTGTTTTCCAGCATAATTCAACAATTTTTAAATGTTAGTAAATGTCGAATTAAAGTGTCCCTAAGTCAAGTCGTTAACGCCTTTTACCTATTGATAAACAATCGATTACATCAATTTCTGTGGCAATTATTCTGAGATTTTAAAAGTGCCACGAAGTTGCCACATTGTTTTTGAGTGTTTTTGAAAATTATGGCTATATAGCCCAAAAAACAAAAAACCTGCAATTAATTAAAATTGCAGGTTTTAACAAGCTTTGTAAGCATTTTTTGAGTTTTACTCTTACTTTTCAGCGGAGAGAGAGGGATTCGAACCCCCGGACCTGTTACAGTCAATAGTTTTCAAGACTATCGCAATCGACCACTCTGCCATCTCTCCTGAATCACGGCTATACCGTTGTTTTCAGTGGTGCAAATATATAACGATTTTATATTTCTGCAAAACTTTTCCCTGATAAATTTTAACGAAACTTAATAATAGGCTTAAAATCAGGGGAATTATTTTTAGTCATTTCTTTAAAACAGATCCCAATTATTACGTTCCACAACTAAAACTGTAGTCTCAAAACTCCCTTGGGACTTTTGTTTTGCTTAAAGCTCCTTCACCTCTTCCCTACCCACAATGGAAATAAAGCTGTTTTTCAGAAGATCCGCCGGATATACAAACTGATCTCCGTTTTCTCCCTTCACCACAATGGCGCCCTGCTCATCGTTCAGGCATTTGTCCAGCTGAGTTTGCATTTCATTCAGTTTTCCCTCCTTTATATCAATGGTGTAGGTTCCTGTGATGTGTTTTATTTGTATGATTTTGTTGTGCATGATGTTTTTTGATTGGGGGATAAATTTAGGGATTTTAGTTTAACTGAATATTATTTTGTTTTTAAACAAGTCAGATATAGAAAAAACAGCCCCTTAATTGGGGCTATACTTTTAGAGATAAAAATTAATAATTTCATCACTTGCTTTACTAACCTCCAATTCAAAATAATCTTTATATTCTTTTAAATCTATATCATTATTCGAATATGTGCATATAGATACAAACTCTGATGCCAGTCGAAACTTTTTTAATAAACCCTCCGGATCTATGATTCGATTATTCTTTTTCGTTAAGCCTTTTTTTCTCACAAAATTTGCTAATTGAAACTTTACCGATTCCTTAATTTTACCTTTCTCGTCTTGTTTTAAATTTATCATATATAAAATTTTAACCAAAAGTAATTATCCGTTTTTCTAGTGATGGCGAGTGTAAATCTTTTTTTTAGAAAAATATTATTCAGCCAATTTGTTAATACTTAATACAAATTTAGACTGTTGACAATTATGGCTTGATGAGGACGTGATTATAATTACATACGTTATAAAAAGCTGGCTAATGCTTTGGACGTAAAGGTAGAGGATATTAAAGAAGAAAGAAAAGCTCAGATCCAAAACAACGAGAATTCTACTCTTAATGATAATTCAAGTATCAACTATAATCAATTCTGTAATGTTCCTAATTATCTGTTAGAAAACCAACAGGAATACATCGTCCTATTGAAACAACAGATAGAAGCTTTAAAAGAGGAAAATAAGAAGTTAAAGTCCAGAAAATAAATCTGTAAAACAGATCATTATACCCAAACTGCTCCACACCGGAAGCAGTTTTTTTGTTTGTGGCCGTTACCCCGTGCTACAACCGTCGGGAGTCCCTTGCATCAGTCCCTCTACCCCCTTACACAAGGGGGTATCTCCCCTTCCATAAGTGGATAAAACCCGTTCATCAACCGGGTCTAGGTCGTTCAGTAACAACCTACAGACACTTACAAAGAGCCTGCAACCACTTCAGTAACCGGAGAGAGCCCGTTTACAGACCATCAGGAAGGAGTTTAGAGCTGGCTGAAGGATAAAAACCTCAACATGGCTCTAAGAAATCTGTGTTATCTGAGAAATCTGCGGGAGATAAAAACTGAAACAGTAGGTTTTGGCTGAAGCCGGATGAAATTTTGAATAAAATAAGTTTCCGTTCAATGGAAAACTAAAGATTTTCATGAAACGGTGGGGTTTATATATATATCTTTTAAACCACCCCGTCAAAAATTCTTTGAATTTTCGCCACCCCTCCGGAGGAGGGGAATGTGATCCCACTAATTAAAAGTTTTGTGGCAAGAAAAGGGATAAAGTGAAATAAAAAAAGCGCACCCACCGGGTACGCTCTGTATTGTAAAAGCTGAATATTAATGTAATTCAGCAAGATATTTCTCTGCATCCATAGCAGCCATACATCCGCTTCCTGCAGCGGTGATTGCCTGTCTGTAGATATGATCCTGAACATCTCCTGCAGCAAATACACCCGGAAGATTGGTTCTTGTAGACCCTTTTTCAGTAAGTATGTATCCGTTTTCATCAAGATCGATTTGTCCCACGAAAATATCGGTATTCGGCTTGTGACCGATGGCGATAAAGATACCGTCTACATCTACTGAAGACTTCTCCTGAGTCTGGTTGTTGATGATCATTGCTCTTTCTACCAGGCTGTTCTCCCCTTCAATTCCAATTAATTCATGGTTGAATTTCACTTCGATATTCGGGGTGTTTTCTACTCTGTGGATCATAGCTTTGGAAGCTCTGAACACGTCTTTTCTTACCAGCATCGTTACTTTTTTCGTAAGCTTTGCCAGATAAGTCGCTTCTTCTGCCGCTGTATCTCCTGCTCCTACTACTACCACGTCTTTTCCTCTGTAGAAGAATCCGTCGCACGTAGCACATGCGGAAACACCGCCTCCTGCATATTTCTTCTCATCATCAAGGCCCAGATATTTTGCGGTAGCTCCTGTAGAGATAATTACTGTTTTGGCCAGGATTTCCTTATTTCCTGCGTATAATTTGTGAACACCGCCTTCTTCTTTGGAGAATTCAGCTTTAGTGATCATTTCATAATGAACTTTAGTCTCGAATCTTTCCGCCTGCTTCTGCAGATCCATCATCATTTCAGGCCCTGTAATCCCTGCCGGATATCCTGGAAAGTTATCAACCTCCGTAGTTGTGGTTAATTGTCCGCCCGGCTCCAAACCTGTGTATAATTCTGGTTTCAAGTCTGCTCTTGCTGCATAAATAGCCGCTGTAAAGCCAGAAGGCCCGGATCCAACGATCACACAATCTAAAATGTTTTGTTCCATAATTTACTTTGTTCAAAAAGATTTTAATTCAGACCGCTAATTTCGTAATTTTTAATGTTTTATTAAAGTATTTTTAATGATACTTGTCAATATGAAATATGGGGGCTGTCGATTGGGAGGTATGTGTTTGAGTGTGGGAGGGTTTCGGAGTTGGAGAGTTGGAGGGTTTTAGAGTAAATGAGTTGGGGGAACGTTGTCAGTTGCTGGTTGCTGGTTCTTAGAGTTGAGATACCCTGGGTGCGGGGTGCGAGTTTCGGGTTTCTCAATGGACGAGTTTTTTTGGTTTGAGAGGTTGTTAGGTTCTGGTTGCTGGTTCGTAGTAATTAAGACAATAAGTTCAGCTTCTGATATCTGATGTCTTATATCCTAGCTGTTGACTAAAATCGAAAAAATATAATTTCAACCTTCAGCACAATCCCTAATCCCTAATCCCTAATCCCTAATCCCTACAACCTGCTACCTAATATCTGCTACCTAAAATTCACCATCCACTTCACCAGCTCATTCCCATCCACGATACTCCATGAATGAGGATGTCTTGTTCCGTCAGCACGGATGCCCCGGTCTTTGGTTTGGATCAGTTCTGCCTGTATATTTCCTGCTTTAAGTAATGTCTGATGGGCTTTTTCCAGTATGTAGGCGTTAAGTTCTTCGTAGGTTCGGTTTTTGTTTTCAAGCTGCCATTTCAGGGCAGGTTCACAGTAAAATCTTGTTTTAATATGCTTGAGATATTGGATATTGCCTTCATCAGGAGATGCAGACATTAAGTAAGGTGAAAACGTTTTATATTTTTCGCGATTGATATCTGGTTTCCCTATTTCTTTTTCCAGAAGTTCCGTCAGGAACTTTCCTTCTTCTACAGCTTCGGGATCCGCATTTTTGGCTACATCTTTTTTGGCGTTATCATAGAGCTTTTCAAGATCGATTGGAGAATCTACGACCAGCAGGCCTTTGGGTTGTAGAGGATCCTGATTTTTAATGAGGAAAGCCGTCATCAAAAGGGCAACATTTCCACCACCGGAAAAACCTCCGATGTATATATTATCGGGCAAAATTTTGTTGCGTTTAAAGATCCTGTGTAAAGTTTTTGCGTACTCCTGCTTTTCAGATTCCGTTAAAAATAATTTCTGATTGTAGTCTAAAAGAATCGTAGTAACGCCTTTCTTTTCGATGTTTTTTAAAAATCCGGCTTCCGTTTTTGTATGTTGTATATTGCAGGGAAAGCAGGGAAATAGAATAAGGACTGCTTTCTGATCCGGTGCAATAGTTAATTCATAATGACTCCCTTTTATCTGTCCTAAAACATTCTGAGTCGCAAAAACCATTATAACCGCAGACAAAACAATCAGGAAAACACTTTTTCTCATACCAACAAAAAATAAAATCCTAAACTATCCCACTCTAAAACGCTCCCACACTAAAACTCTCATACTCTCCAACGCTAATACTCATCAAACCTTCATCTTAATCTTATCCACATTGATAATCTTATACACCAACTCCTTGATCAGCTCAGCTTCTCCCATATTCACGGCTCCAAGGCCTTTTCCTTTCATATCGAATTCTCTTAAAATAGAAATAACTCTGGTGGCGTGTTTCAGGGGATACAGTCTTGCGCTTTCCGCATAATCTTTAATGAAATAGGGATTAACGCCCATTTGTGAAGCAATGACCTGTGGCGGCTGTCCGGCCATGGTTTGGTAAATGATCACATTGGAAAAATAGCTGTATAGATTGGCGAGCATCATCACAAACGGGTTGTTCTTTGGGTTTTTACCCATAAAATGAGCAATCCTGAAGGCTGCATCGGCATTTTTGGTTCCTAAAGCTTTCTGAAGTTCAAAAACATTGTATTCTTTACTGATCCCGATATGGTTTTCTACGATCGTTCCATCCAGCATTTCACCTTCTTTAAGAATGATCTTGAGTTTGTTCAGTTCGTTGGCAATTCTTGAAAGGTCGTTTCCGAGATATTCTGCCAGTAGATTGGAGATATTCGGGGCAGTTTTGATTTTCAGCATTGCACATTCGTCTGCGATCCATTTGGGAAGATTGCTGTCTCTTACAGATTCACTTAGGAAAAGTGCTTTGGCTTTATCCAATGCTTTTGTCGCTTTTTTCCTGCTGTCAAGCTTCTTATGCTTATGGGCAAAAACAAGGACTGTAGAAGGAACCGGATTTTCCACATAGGTTTCCAGAACGCGGTTTTCTTCCTCATTGAATTTCAGATCCTGAGCTTCCTTAACGATGATCACCTGCCTGTCGCCCATCATCGGAAACTGTCTGGCAAGGGAAAGGATCTCCTGATAAGAAGTATCTTTTCCATACACTACCGTCTGGTTAAAAGCTTTTTCATCTTCCTCCAGAAAGTCGTGTTCAAGCACTTTTACAGCAGCATCAATAAAGTAAGGTTCTTCTCCGTGGAAAAAATAAATAGGTAAAACTTCTTTATTTTTAATATTTTTGAGGATTAAATCTAATTCTTTCATCTTATTAATGGAACTTCCAAAACTGAATTTTCAGGAAACTTTTGATTTTAAATTCAAGAAAGACAAAGATAAGTTTTTTATTTATGACTTAGTCCGAAAAACTTACCTTCTGCTCACTCCTGAAGAATGGGTACGCCAGCACTGGATTCACTATTATCTTACGGTAAAAGGCTATTCTGCATCTGCCCTGATCACAGAGAAAAAGATCCTATTGAACGGCCTTACCAAAAGAATAGACCTTCTGGTAACGGAAAAAACCGAACCCGTAATCCTGATCGAATGCAAAGCCCCTCAGATCAAACTGACGGAGAAAACATTTGAACAGACAGCGAGATATAATTCCGTCATTGGAGCGAAAGAAATTATCCTTACAAACGGTCTTCATCATATCAATGCGTATTATGAAAATGAGCAATATCAATTCTATAAACCGGAATAAACTGCTGTTTTTTTTTACCACAAAAGTTTTTGAACACTTTAGTTATTTTAAAGTACATACATTACGCAAAATAATTACACTTAAGTTTTTATGAAAATCTCTGATTTTCTGCTTATGTGATCTTATTTTTTTCAGGATGGTCATCTTTTGAAGCTAAAGTGATCTAAAGTGTTTAATGAATTAAAACTTTTGTGACTTTTGTGGTGAAATAAAATTATAAAAGTTTAATTAACCACTTATATGAACCCTGCATTTCCAGCATAAGAATCTTTTGAAATTTAAGTATTCTTAAGGGTTTAAATATCAAAACTTTTGCGACTTTTGTAATTAAGTAATCAAATAAGTTTAAAAACATCTATGAAAATTAAAAATATCATCTTCGATTTTGGCGGCGTTTTAATGGATTGGAATCCAAGATATTTCTTTAAAGATTATTTCAATGACGATGAAAAAATGGAACATTTCCTGGAGAATATTGCTCAGTCTGAATGGAATGAGCAACAAGATAAAGGAAGAAGTCTGGCAGAAGGCACCAACATTCAGGTGAAAAAATTTCCGGAATGGGAAAAGGAGCTCAGAGCCTACTATGATAACTGGACGGTGATGCTGAAAAGCGATATTCCCGAGAATGTAGAGATTTTAAGACGTTTAAAAAATACGGATTATCAATTGTTCGGACTGACCAACTGGTCTGAGGAAACCTTCCCTTACGCTTTGGAAAATTATGATTTTTTTCAAATTTTTAATGGAAAGATTGTGGTTTCAGGAACCGAAAAGCTGATCAAACCCGATCCTAAAATCTGGCATGTTTTACTGGAAAGATACAATATCCAGGCGGATGAGTCTGTTTTCATTGATGACAATCCAAAAAATATTGAGATGGCGAAAACTTTAGGTTTTCATACGATTCATGTGCTGCCGGAGACCAATTTAGAAAGAGAACTTGATCACTTAGGGGTAAAACTTCATTAAATTTTACTTTTAATAATATTCTACAGATCCTCAATTGTTAGTTGAGGATTTTTCTTTGTGAAAAGATTCATTGTTAAATATTCCTACCATTTCCATTAATTGATTAAAAAAAGCAACCCCAACAACACCATAACTAAATCATAATCAGTTATTTAAAAAATTAAAAACGCTTAAAATCCGGCTATTTTTCATTATTTTGGCCGCTACAAAATTTAAATAACTCACTTTATGAAAAAAGAATTATGTAAAGCAGTCAGTCTTTGCTTGTTGTCTTTGGGCACATTTGTTTCGGCCCAGCATCATTTTAATTTAGGACTGGATGCAGGATATACATCCAGTATATTACATGCCGATCTTTCAAACCTTGTGGACTCCAAATATAAAAGCCGCCTGGGTTTTGGTGTCAATTTATCCGGAGAGTATTTAGTTTGGAAATCCTTTTTCGTTTCCCCGGGAATTGGTTTTCAACAGAAAAACTATGAGTTTCAACGCACAGGGAGCCGTACGGGCTGGTATACCCGGTACACCAATAACTTTCTTACCCTCCCTTTGACAGTAGGTGCATATATCTTCAACAATCCCTATGAAACTACGGGAGTATGGCTTAAAGTGGAAGGTGGAATGTATTCTGAGTATTGGCTTAGCATGAAAAGAAAAGGAAGATATCCTGTATTCGGGGAACTGCAGGAAAACGGAACTTACAATTATACGGAATTATCAGATACTTATGACTTCAAGAAAAATGAAAATCAGCTGAACCGCTGGAATTATGGTTTAACAGGAAAAACACAGCTGGGCTACTCGTTCAAAAAGATGAATGTATACGCATCATATTCTTATCAGCATGGGCTTTCGGATATCAATAAAGATAATGAAGATAAAAAACAAAAAGCATCTGTAAGGTCTTATATGATCTCTGTAGGAGCGTCTTATAAATTTAAATAACTAAATAAATACAATATGAAAAAGAAATTAATCACCTTAGGTTTACTGTTATCTATGGCTTCAGGAACATTGAATTCATGTCTTGAAGAAAGCGAATCTATTACTGAGGCTACCCGGTATACCAGTAATGATGTAAAATCTTATGCAGATCTTTTCAAAGTCTTCTGGAAGGTTATGGATCAGCGTTATAATTACTTTTATGAGCAAAAGAGAAACGATGATATGGACTGGAATACTATCTATAAAACCTATTATCCGAAGTTTGAAGCGCTGAAATCCTACAACCAAAATTCCGGAGCAAGCGATGCTGATTATCAGGCAGATGCTGAAAAAGCAAGACAATATTTTACAGAAATTGTAGATCCTATCATTGACCGTCATTTTAATGTGAAAATAAAAATGCCTTATTCCAATTCAGGAATTAATATTACGTATACCTTTTATGGGGGTATGAAAACCAAAGGACCCAATACTTATCCTTTTGACAACAAATACGCTTACATGAAAGAGAGGTTGGAAGATGGAGCCTTATTATCTAATAATTTTTTACTGGCAGGAAGTTTAAAAGCAAATCCCGGAGTCTATTACTTCAGTTTTAAGAATTTTACGCTGTCTTCCTCCCAAAAGATTAATCTTTCTGACAAATACCTCAGCCCTGACCCCGGTAACAATCTGGTACTAACCCCTGCAATGATTGAAAACAGCTCTGAACTCAATGCTATCACCAATATTACTGTACGAAATCAGGTTAAAAATTTCACGCTCAACATCTTAAATCAATGGAATACTTTTCCAAATTCCAATGATATCAAAGCATTTAATGAGCAGATCAAGACTTTTAAAACTACTGAAATCTTATCAGACCCATTTTTAACCCTGACCCAGCAAGCGCTAACGCAATCAAATAATCTGGTAAAGTATTCTGCAGCTGCAACCTATTCATCGGTTTCGACTAATGAAACCCTGCCCTATATCCAATGGTTTATTCAGAAGATGGATGAACATGTAAAATATGGATATAATTTAAACCAGTTTCAAACGGCAGCAACCGCAATTTTAGCGAAAGCTCCATTTTACAAAAAGTTTTTAAATCCTTTACGTAGGGGAAATATCAAAAAAATCATCATTGATTTAAGAAGCAATGGTGGTGGGGCAGTTATTGATGCCCGCTTTTTCTCAGATCGCTTCATCACTAAAAATGCGATCGCCTATTACCAGAGAACCAAAGAAGGAAACGGGCAATTCAATTATACACCATGGGTGCCTGTACAGACTACTCCTCATTTATTTGGTATTCCAAAAAATATTCCTACTGTCATTTTAACAGATAAAGCAAGTGCCAGTATGTCTGAAATAACAACATTGATGCTGAAGAGCCAGGGGAATCATATAATTTCAATGGGTGATTACAGCGCTGGTGCAACTGCAGGACTTGGAGGCTCTGATGATTTTAACGGGGGAAGCAGAGATCTTGTTGCCGGTGGTATTCTTGAATTCTATATACCATTAATGGCTGCAAAAGATGCTAGCGGAGCAGTTATAGAAGGAATTGGAGTGAAACCTGACATCTATGTAACACCTCCTACCGATGCAGAATTACAGCAGATGAAAAACAGTCCGGCAACATTCATAGACCGTGTCATAGAAGAAGCGCTTAAGTATCTTTCGACCCAATAGAAATCTTTTTTTCGTTTTAAACATTCAGCTTTTGCTAAGTTTAAAATAAAAATCAAGGTATTTTCTTATGTATACAACTGATCCTCAATCTAAGTTATTTTCAGTAATTTAGTTGAGGATTTTTTATGTCCGCACACATTCAAAATATTAATTAAAATTTGCAATATGATACGTAACCTTCTATTAACAGCTTGTATAATGAGTACAGGAACTATTTTCGGTCAAAAACTAAAAACGGTTTCCTATCAGGACGGTTCACAGAAACTGAATGGTCTGGTCACTTCCAACGCAGGAAAAAAACTCCCGGGAGTTCTCATCCTTCCCGCATGGAAAGGCATTGATGATGAAGCTAAAACTGCCGCTGCCGAACTTGAGAAACAAGGGTATATTGCTTTTATTGCAGATATTTACGGGGAAGGAAATATTCCGGCAGATAATGCTTCAGCAGGGAAATCTTCAGGATATTACAAACAGAATTATGACGCTTATCAAAAACGTATTTCTTTGGCTTTGGAACAATTGAAAAAAAACGGAGCTATTTCTGATAAAATTGCCGTGATCGGCTACTGTTTCGGTGGAACGGGTGCTTTGGAATCTGCCAGAGGAAGTCTTCCGGTTGCCGGCGTTGTGTCTATTCATGGAAGTATCGGAAAAGATCAGACCCGAAAAAACGGACCTATTGCTGCAAAGATCTTAGTTGAAAACCCTGCGGATGATAAAGGCGTAACTCCGGAAGATTACAATAATTTAATCAAAGAAATGAATGAAGGTAATGCCGACTGGCAAATTATCACTTATGCGCATTCAAAACATACCTTCACCGATCCGAAGTCACCGGATTATAATGAGATGATGGCCAAAAGAGCGTGGAATCATACGGTGATGTTTTTAAAAGAAGTTTTGAAATGATTGGATGATGTGATAATTAAGAATCTTTACAAATATTTGGCCTAATATAACAAAAGATGCTTCGACTCCGATCAGCATGACAGTGAGAAAATACAGTTAGTATTAGCTTTGTCATGCTAAGCGGAGTCGAAGCATTTATATTTTGATCTTAAATCAGTTAAAAGTTTCTTTATATTTCAGGTTTTTTACGCTAAAACACTCAAACCCTCCAATTCTAAAACTCTACAACACTCAAACACCCTCCTCTCTATTCACCAGTTCCATAGAAAACGCAGGAAGACAGATGGCAATATAATCGCATGGTTCTGAAAACGGATTGCTGTAACATACTCTTGAGCCTTTCTCGATGAGAATACTTTGTCCCTTTTCCAGAACTACAATTTCACCATCTATTTCAAACTGTTTTTTCCCTGAAATAATCAGAGTGAATTCATCAAAATCCGGAGTCTGATGCGGCTCACTCCAATCCGGTGGTGCCACCATATGAGCAATGGAAACGTTTGAATTTCCTGTGGAATTTCCCCAATGTTCTTGTATTAATTTCCCATCCGTCGTGGGAACTACAAACGGTGATTTCTGTATTTTGTATTTTTTCATGTGTGATCTTCTTTTTTTATTTCATACACAAAATTAGTTCTTGTAGGCTCTGCAAAATAAGCCACTTCCTCTTCACCGATCTTCTGCCCGCCAATTCTTTCCAAAGCAGTCTGAGAACGGATGTTCTCTTTACCGATATGAAAATGTACTTTATCTACAAACTGGAAGATATAATCTAGCATCATCTTTTTCACTTTGGGATTGATTCCCCTTCCCCAGGATTTTGTTCCGTAGAACGTATAGCCAATGAAAATACGGTTCTCAGCTTCATCATAATTATAAAAACGCGTGCTGCCGAGAACATCACCTGAGGATTTCTCAATGATTTTAAAAGCTCCTTCGCTTTCCATAGCTCCTTTAAAAAAGCTCTCAAAAACTTCTCTTTGATAGCGGTTTTTATTAGGGTGCTGCTCCCAAACCCGTGGATCTGAAGCCACTTCATATACAGACTCAAAATCCCCTTGCTGTAAGGGGATTAATTGGTATTCCTGACTGTCTAAAACAGATTGTATTGAAAATTTCATTTGCTTAGCTTTTAGCTTTTGCTGCGTCTGATTCAATTTTTTTGATTTCTTTCAGCTTATCTGAAATTTTGATTACTGCATCAGGTTTTGCAGGTTTTAATGCAACTTCTGCCTGAACCATATCCCATTTAATGACTAAGTTCCCTGAATTTTCGTCGGTAGGATTTAAGGTAATCTCAAACCATTCCTGTTTATCTGCCAGTTTATTGACAGGTACTGTAATATCTACTACATCCTGTTTCGGGTCATAAGTGTAAGCGCCCCACTGCTGGAAATCTTTATTCAATATTACTTTCCATTCTTTTTCTGTAGGAACGATGAAAAGACCATATGTTCCAGCCGGAACCATTTTCCCACCGAAATTCACAGACTGTCCGAATGTGATTTTGGTAGATGAGTTCGCTCCAGCTCTCCAAACCTGTCCGTAAGGAACCAGTTCTCCGAAGATCTTACGTCCTTTCACCCCCGGTCTTCCATAATCAATGCTTATTTTAGACATTGAAAACTGCTGCTCTACCTTCTGACGCGGACTTGCAGCCGGTACAGAATAATCCTGAGCAAAACTTAAAGCCGAAGCCGATATGCAAAGTGCAAATAGTAACTTTTTCACGTGTAAATTTTTGCCTAAATTTACGAAAATCAAAATAAAACAGCCTTCTCTAATTCCAATAATTTTTGCTTTCTCATGATCCTCCTGCATAGCCCACTAACCCTCCGTTTGAGCCAATAACCCGGTGAAAAGGTATTAAAATGCCGATTTCATTATGATTACAAATTCTTCAAAACGCTTTCTACCTGACGAATATGCCTTTCATTATGATAAATCACAAAACGAAAAGTATCTCCCAACTTAATTTTGATCAGTTTTGAAATGCTGACGCTGGTTTTTATTGTATTTAAATCAACACTTGCCGCTTTTTCAAGCAAATCTAAAAACTGATTTTGCTGTCGGATAAATTTCTCCACTACCCTTTTATCCAGCTGACTGTGGATGGGATCCATGCTTTTAAGAGTTTTCATTTTGTTTAATTTATCTTTAGGCTGCATCGATTTTGCAAAGTAATTACCCAAAAATCCAGGTTTAAAAACAGGGGCAGAAGATGTTTTTGAAGAAGAAATCCTTTGATTGATTTCAGGGATATAGAAATCGCCGTACCGGTTGAGATGCTCCAGGCATTCCAGCACACTCCAGCTGCCCTCCGAAATTCTGGAATTGAGTTTTTCATCCGTTTCCTGCAAAAGGTTTTCTGCATATTTCAAATGGGTCTGAGCAAGACTTTTCAATTCTTCCAGCAATTGTGATGTAGACATTTTCATTGATGATTTTTATGCAAATTTCCGAATCGTACTCTTCTTAAATCTTGACGGAACTCAAGATTTTTTAAGTCGTGATAAAGTTTCCGGAGACATTCTGAGATAATTGGCGATATACTTATTCGGGACTTCCTGAAAAAGTTTCGGGCTTCTTTTCAAAACTCTTTTAAAACGTTCTTTAGGTGAATGGGTCAAAAGATCTTTCTCCCTTTCAAGCTGCTGCAGGACAAGATCTTCTAAAATTGAGATCCAAAACTTAAGATGCTCTTCATTAGACTGGATCAATGTATAGAAATCCTTTTTTGAAGCCACTTTTACGGTTGTTTTCTTGATCGCCTGAATATAAAAATCCGAAGGCTTTCCCGACAAAAACGAATCCATAGAAACCACAATATTTCCGGCATACCCGAAACGGATAATCCTTTCTTCATTTTCGTCCATGATAAAGATCCGGACGCTGCCATTTTCTACAAAATAAATATCGGTATCGGAACTCCCTGAAATCTTCAGAAATTCATTCCGTTTGAATTCCTTTTTTTCCCAGTGCAATCCACCATTAAGCAGTTTTTGAATCATTTGATATTAATGTTTGCTGTTCCAAAGATAATAGGTAATTTTAAAATTCCGGATTTTAACCACTAATCACTTCATCATGTTCAAAAAAACAGGTCTCATTTTATTGTTTTCTACGGTCTTTTTCAGTGTACAGGCACAGCAGACCATTCCTTTCAGACTCACAAAACACAATAATATCATCGTAAAGACTTTAGTCAATAAAAAGGATTCTCTGGATCTGATGTTTCAGATCGCAATGGAAGATGCCGCTATTTCTCCGGAAAGACAGCGAAAAGCAGATCATATTGTTTTTGACAAAGATGATATCAGCGAAAATAATACCGTGCAGATTGGAAAACTAACACTGAATAACGTCCGTTTTATAGACAATCAAATGGCTGGTCACGAGGCAGACGGAAAGATCGGAACCGTCCTGTTTGGAGGAAAAGCATTTAAAATCGATTACGACCACAATCAGTTTATTGTCTATGATAAAGCACCAGATGTGAAAGGCTACCAACCTATTGTCACAATGTATGATCAGGAAGCATTTTATATTGTAGCGGACAACGTTATTGACGGTGACAAACAGCAGGAAGCTTATTTTGTACTTCAATCCGGATACTCAGGAGGATTGCTGTACAGTAATGATTTTGCTGCAGAAAAAGAACTGGACAAAAAACTGAAGATCACCGGCGAAAAAACCTTAAAAAATTCCAGCGGGAAAAGCATCATCACCAAACAAGGTATACTTCCTTTTCTGAAGGTAGGAAATAGTGTTTTAAAAGATGTTTCAGCCGGATTTTTTATCGGTGACCTGAAAAAACAAACAGTCAATTATTTTGGTGCAGACCTTTTGCGAAGATTCAACTGGGTGTTTGATGCAGACAGGAAAACGGCCTATATCAAGCCTAGCAAATATTTTTCAGAACCCTATTATATTATAAAATAATTAAAACGTGCAACATTCTAAACACCATCCCTATTTTCAGGTAAGAAACATGATGAAATTCAGTACAGCCTTAGTCCTTTTATTTTTACAACTGGTTATTACGGGATGTAAAAAAGATGACAGTAAGCAGGCAACCCATTCAAAAGGCATCACCAATGATTCTGTAAAAACAGCGAAGACGACCAATGAAATAGACTATAATCATTTCAATATTTATAATGTCTCTCTTGTACAGCGTAATGAGCTGATGGATGTTTTTATTTCTGTATCAGATATCTATACAGATTCTCTTTCTATCCCCTCAGACTTCATCAAAAATCAGAAAGATATTCCTTTTGAAAAGCTTCAGTATTTGGAACTTGACAGTGAGCACAGAAAGAAAATGCTCACCGGCATGCATCTTACTGAGAATGATTCTCTGTATCTTTTCAATTATGAATTCAATAAATTACAGAAAACTCCTCTCAACAAGTTAAAAGCGGTGGCCTATCTTACGCCATATGCCCCAGAAGGAGAAGAAGTTGACGCTGGGTCTTATATGATTGGTTTCCAGATCGAAACTCAAAAAGATATGGGTATTTTTGACCGTTATTCGAACGCTATTGCCTATTTTGGAAATAAGGATCCATTTGTTCAAAATAAGATAAAACCTATGCAGTGGGAAAAATCAGCCACAGATGTTTCGAAAAAATATTTCTCTGGCTCCCGATTTAAATACGGAAAGACTTTTAAATTTAAGGATAACGACCTCACCTATTATCTTCAGGATTTTCTTGAAGACGATATCGTGCAGGAACGTCAGCTCGCAGTAATTAACAACCGTAACGAAAAAATCTTTGATAAAACGATCATCACGGGTGGTGATGGTGCAGAATTTACTCCACTGAATGGAATAGACACTGACGAAGCCAATAGATTCCAATGGACCGGCAATCTTTTCAAAGGAAAACCTCCGGTGGTATTTGGATTTGTTTCCCAATCTTTTGGCTGCCCTTCTATTACATTTTTAGATAAAGCACATAAGGATCTTACCATCAACTGTGACAACAGGCATTAGGCAGACCTTATCAAAGAACCGAGCCTGATTCTTCTATAGAAATTAAAGAGCAAATCTGTAAATCTTCAGATTTGCTCTTTTAATATATCATGGATTTCTAAGTTACTTTTCAGGATAAAGTCTGAAAAATAGTTGTAATTTAAGTCACTGATTAACCAATGACCATGACACAAAATGTTTTCCTTTTTATACTGTGTACTTTCATTAATGTACTGGTTGCCAATTTAGCATTAGTGATCATGGCTGCAGATTTATCTCCTATCTATCCTGTTCTTATATCATCAGGTATCTTTTTAATGTGCAGTGCTGTATTTTACAGAATGCATGTACATCCAGGGATTTCAGGAAAATGGAAACTGGCCGCTACTGCTATCGGTTTAAGCCTTTCATCCTTGTTGCTTGCCTGCATTCTCACTTCAATGGCTACCCGTATGGCTACGGACGGAATCATCATTGCAGGATTAAAGGGAATCATTCCTCTCTTTGTATTTGCGGTCGTTTTTGCTTCTCCTTTCTGGGTGATTTCCGCGCTATTCAATTTTGTCTGTCTTATGTTCATGAAACCAAAAATTAATTAGACTCAAAAAAGGCCCATTTAAAAAGGATTACATTATTGTTTTGAGATCACCAACAAAAAAGGGCAGATTGAATATGTCCTCAATCTACCCTAAACTAATGAGTTTTTATATGATTAATCAATTATTTAATCTTCGGATACTGTCTGTTCTTTAAGTTTATAAAATAATCCTCTGATTCTTTAAAACCATTGCTTTTCATGAATTTAAGGATCGTATTCAGATAGGTTTCGGAAGGGGTAAAAACAGTTCCGGCTTTCTCTGAAAATCTTTTATACTCTTCTTCAAGCAGCTGCGGGTTCTTAGACAGTTTTTTAATATCGGATCTGAAACCTTTAAAGATGAATTTCAAAGCATCATAATTTCCCGGATAAGAAACCGTCCCGTGAACTTCACTTTCAAAGAAATGGTGTTTATAACTTAGTGTGCCGTTTTTCTCAATAATTCTTTTAAACTCATCAATCGCCTGAGTCATATCCGAGTTCCAGTTTTTATTCTGTTCCTCATTGTCAGCCTGAGCAACATACAAGAATTTGTGAAGCGGAAACGTTTTATTTTTTTCCAGATATTCCTTTGTTTTGGAAATCAGAACCTTATTATCCCACCATAAACTGGGATCATTAGCTACATAAGCATTGAAATATTCCGGATGGGTAAGCAGTACATTCACGGCAAAAAGTCCCCCGAAAGAATGCCCGACCAAGATAGAGTAATCCTGCGTTCTGTAGTTTTTACTGATGAAAGGTTTCAACTCTTCCTGCATAAATCTGACAAAATTTTCACTTTCGCCGCTGTCCCCGAAAAGAACGACATTCGGATTTATCGGGCTTTTCTTCTGTGATTTTGTTGGAGTAAGATCTCTGGTCCTTTCTGTATTTTTGATCCCGACAACGATGCATTCAGGAATCTCGGCATAGGGCGGTTTGGATAGAAAATCGCTCATTCCGCTGTAATACTCGAAATTGATTTCTCCATCCAGAAGATAGATCACCGGATATTTTGCAGGACTGATGCTGCTGTCGTGATAGGTTTTCGGAAGATGGATCCAGATTTCCCTTTTTTCATTAAGAATCGCTGAGGATATGATCTGTTTTTCTCCGATATTTATTTTTTCCTGTGCTCTGCCAGAGATACTGCAAAGAAGGAATAGGTTCAATAATAAAAATTTAAGCCGGCTGTTCATGATGTTCTTTTCTGTGTTGATGAATGTTTTTAACTTCTGTTGATTTTTTCGGTGATTTTTTGCGTCTGCCCCACCAGATCAGAAAGCCCGTAACCGGAAGGCTTGTACAGATAATTCCGATCACAAAGGTGAAAATCTTCCCGAACATGCCGCCCCAATATCCTACATGCAGATCAAAGTTCATGTGTTCGATCACTTCATGCATGATGACTTCCTTTGGATACTGAATTTCCTCGCCGGTATATTTATTGGTTTCCATACTTTTACCGTTGACAAGGCTTTTCAAACCGATAAATTTTGCGGCAACGACATTGTACACTGTCGCTGAATCATTCCTTGGAATACTCATTCTGAACTGTTTCGCTTCCGGAAATTCCTTGAAATTCTTATCTACGAAATCTACATAAGACAATGCTTGTTTCTCAGGATCAAATTTGGGTTCATATTTCTCAGCAATTTCATGGGCATCTGCGATTCCGCCAAAGGCTTCCTGGGTAAGGTCTGTCAAAATCTTGTAGGCCATAATTAATCCCGTAATGGTAATAAATACAGCCGGTAATAATGAATAGAACCCGAAAACATTATGAAAATCATAGTTTTTCCTGCGCCATTTGGTTCTTGATTTTATTTTAAAGGCAGCTGTTCTGGTCGTTTTGTTCCACTTTTTCGGCCACCAGAGGATGAGCCCGCCAATCAGCTGAACAAAAAATATGATGGAAGCCACCCCGACTACTGTTTTTCCGAATTTTCCGGCCAGAAGCTGGGCATGAATATGCGCCACGATATAGAAAAATTCATAACTTTTCGTAGAACCTGTTATTTTACCGGTGTAAGGATCAAGATAATGATAGGCAAATACCCCTCTTGGTCCGCGGCCCTTTGGCTTTCCTGCTTTGGGAGCGTTCTTATCCTTGGGAGGTTTTGTGGCTGAAGCTACCCTGAACGTTCTGTCTGCATCTTTATAGGTGTCAAAATAAAATGCTTTTCTGTCCGGAACCTGCTGATGGAATCTGGCCAGCAGTTCTTCAGGTGACATTTTTTTTGCATTGGCCGGAGCCTGTACATATTTGGCGTTGCCTCCACAGAGATCAATAATCTCGTCACAGAAGACGAACATCGTTCCTGAAAGGGTCACCACGAGTACAATAATTCCCGAAACCAGTCCCAGCCAGAGATGGAGCCATCCTGTAATTTTTTTGGTGAGGGACTTTCCCTGTTTTTTCTTTTTATCTGTTGTTTTCTTTTCCATATCTATCAGTACAGCAGAGCGGCAAGAAATTACCGCTCTTATTTTTGTTTCATTAAGGTTAGAATTTAAAGGCAAAGTTGGCAAGAATCTCTCTCGGCTTCTGAGGCTGGCCGTAGAAATTCCAGTAGGTGTCATTCAGTGCGTTATTCATCTTCACCCCGATTCTGTATTTCTTTTTATCATAGAAAACAGTGGCTCCTACGGTAGTGTAAGCCGGTGCCAGAAAATGATTGGTGATATTGATATAGGTTTTGTCTACAAAATTAAATCCAGCTCCGAATCCCAGACCTTCATAGGAACCATCCATGATCTTGTAGCTTGTCCAGAGATTGGCAACATGCTTTGGAGACCATGCACTTCTCTTGCCTGCATCTTTACTTCTGTCATCAAATTTGTTATCATTAAATCCATAACCGGCGACTATATTTAAACCTTTGACAGGATTGGCTACAAAGTCCAGTTCAAAACCCTGGTTTTTAATATTTCCATCCTGAATATAAAGTCCTGTAATTCCTGAAGGATCAGGCATCAAACGGTTTTTAATTCTCATGTTGTAATAACTTACCGTAGTCAGAAGTTTTTTACCAAATAAGTCTACTTTAAAACCTGCTTCAAATTGGTTTCCCTGCTCAGGATCGTATTCTATATAATTATTTTTATCTCTTGGGTCCACTGTTGGGGCTACATTCTTGAATCCGTTGACGTAATTAGCAAAGAATGAAACTTCATTTTTTACGATTTCATATACCACACCAAATTTAGGAGCAAACTGGGTCTGGGTATATTTCCCCTTTCCTTCTACCCCATTGGAAATAATATTATCGCTTTTGTAATTATCCATTCTTAAACTTGCCATCACCAACAGATTATCTGTGATATTCAGGACATCGGAAGCGTATACACTGAAAGTACTGATCTTGTTGATATCATATCCCGTCCCTGTTCTTGGAATGGATCTGACCACATCTCTGGAAATTGAAGTCCATGGAGAGCTGGAATCCAGCATGACAATGTCATTTCCTTTCGGAGTACCATAATCACTTGTAAATACTCCGTTCAAAGGATACGGGGCAAAAACAGATGACATATTACTTCCCGCTTTAAACGTTGGGTACTGGTTCTTGCTGGTCTGTTGGAAATAATCTACTCCCACTACTAAACGGTTTCTAAGGTTTCCGATTCTGAAATCACCAATAAAATTCTGCTGAATATTGTCTGTCGTTATTTTGTAATTGTCAAAGGGACGAATGCTCCTGCTAACGGAATTATTGCTTAAATAATTCAAAACTAAAAATATAGATTCGTTTTCATTGGCCTGACCTCTTTGGTATGAAGTTCTGGAAGTCCATTGGTCATTGAATTTATGGGTCACCTCAGCCATCGTCACAAAATTGGTTCTTTTCGATCCGATATCATTGCTGGTAAATGATCTTTCATGCGCTCCTGCGAGATCTTTCATGGAACCGATCGTTAATTTTTCAGACTGTCTTACATAGGCATTCAATGTTTTTTCCGGTGCATGGAATTCTGTATCGAGAGTTACGGTTGTTCTGTCGCTGACTTTGTACAGAATGCTTCCTGAGAAAAACAAACCTTTATTGTAGCCAGCATCCTGGAAAGAATCCTGAGAATAGGCTGCTACATTAAATCTTGCCAATGCCGTTTTTTCCTTATTCAAAGGAGTGTTCACATCTGCCGTGATCCTGCTCATTCCCCAGCTTCCGGTGGTGTATCCAATGATTCCCCCGAAATTTTCCTGAGGTTTTTTGGTAACAATATTCACGACACCTCCATAATTCGCCAGAGTTCCTCCAAATAGAGTTCCCGAAGGCCCTTTGATCACTTCTACCCTTTCCACATTGGCAATTTCGGACTGTACTCTTGGATTCTGAAGCAGTCCGTTTCTGAAATTGGCAGAGGAACTGAAACCTCTGAGAAAGATGTCATTTCCACTGTCGTTCACACTGTTATTCACCACAACTCCCGGTGCGGAAGCCATTGCCGTATTAAAATCAACGGCGTTCATCTCACTGATGATTTCTTTCGGAACAATGTTGTACACTGTGGGGTTTTCAAGGTTTTCGAGAGGAAGTCTCGCTACAGATTCAGATTTTTTCGTTCTGTAATTGTGGGTTCCCTGCAGCGATACGGACTGAATTTCAGAAACTTTGACGGTATCCGTTTTTTGGGCACTCAGCATCGTTGCCGCCAGTAAGGAAGCAGAAATAATTATTCTTTTCATTGTATAAGTAAGTTAGTTCCGCAAAATTATCTTATTTTTATTAATTCTAAATAAAAACTGATAGATATCATAAAATTAACTTTTTACAATAGATGATGAATAGAGGGGTTTGAGGCTAAAACTTAGGCTAAGGTTGAGATTAAGTAAATCAGAAGTTTTTCTGAAGAAAATCGAAGACTTTATCGAAATGCTGATACGGTTCGGAATGGCCACCTTTGAACGGTATGTGCTCATAACGGTATTTGAAATGACTGTTTTTTAATCTTTGAATGATTTTTTCAGACATTTCTGATGAGGGGCAGATTTCGTCTTCAGTTCCGGACATCAGTAGAACCGGAGCTTTAATCTGTTCCACTCTGATGAGGGATTTCTGTTCGGATTCTTTGTCCTGCAGCATCGCTTCAAAAGCTTTTCTTATTTTCCGCTCCATCATAAAAGGGACTGCCGCTTCATTCACCGGAACAAAAGGAAGTTCCTTTCCACCAAAAGTCCAGCTTGAAGTCGAAAAATGATCTGTATTCCCCGGAAAAACAGCATGGCTTGCTGACAGTCCGATGATACACGAGATATCAGGATAATAACTTCCCAGAAGTAAAGCAAGGTCTGCTCCTCTCGAACCACCTATAATAGCAACTTTATCTGTGTGAATTCTCTGTTTTGAAAGGTTCATTGAATTATATACATCGTGAATTTCAATCTTTTCAAGCCGTTTCGGAGAATTCTTTGAGCCGAAATAAGCCAGCGCAAGAAATGCATATCCTTTGTCTAAAAACTGATCTCTTACGGTTTTCCAATGTTTTGATGCCCATGCATTTCCTCCTTCCGAACCACCAAGTCCTACGACTAGACCCTGAATATTTTTGGAAGGCTGATACAAAATGGCATCCGTATTCTTTGAGTGAATGGTATCCTGAGCTTTAACAAAAGTGCAAACAAACATCAGGAGGAAGAAAATGTTAGATAGTAGTTTCATTGTTTTTTTTTAACAAAAATATCACAGCGAATCCGGATAATTTTTGCTCCAGATCAAAAACTACTTTTCTGCCCGCAATCTGCTGAGCGTAGACTGGGTAATTCCTAGATAAGATGCTGTCATTCCCAGTGGAATTCTGTGATAAATTCCTTTATAAACAGTCAGAAAATGTTCATACTTTTCTTTAGCAGTGGTGAATCTCTGAGACGTAATCCGTTCCATAAGGTGCCCGAATACGCTTCCCATTGACAGTCTTGCATACCGCTCCATTTCTGGAAAATGATCGAATAAATAGCCCAGGTCATTTATTTTGAGGCAGAAGGTTTCTGTTTTTTCGAGACAGTCGATGGAATAGATATCTTTTATGCGTCCTATAAAACTCTTTGGGGAATTGACCCATTCGTTTTCACTGGAGAAATATTCGCTGATCTCGGTTCCGTCCTTCAGATAATAAGTTCTGGTCAGTCCGTTCAGAATAAAATAACTTTTGGCGCAGATTTTATCAGCATCATGCAGAAGTTCCCCTTTTTCAAAAGTCTGAAAGGATAATCTGTCCAGCAGTTCTTTTTTTAAAGTCTCGCTGAGCTTTATATATTGGCTGAAGTGATGTAGAACGGGGTCAAATTCTGAGGCCATGGTATTGTTTTCCTATAAAGATATTTAAAATAAGATGGCGCCTTCCAGTTCCAGGAGTTTTTGCTTTCTCCAGATTCCTCCGGCATATCCCACCAATTCCCCGTCTGAGCCTATCACCCGGTGACACGGAATAATAATGGCAATTTTATTAATTCCATTAGCTGTTCCTACGGCGCGTACGGCTTTGGGATTACCCAAAAATTCAGACTGCTGTTTGTAGGTACGGGTTTCTCCTTTGGGTATTTCTGTTAAAAGCTGCCATACTTTTTTCTGAAAATCTGTTCCTGTGATATAAAGAGGTACCTCAAACTGTGTTCGTTTTCCCTCAAAATATTCATTGAGTTCGTTTTCCAGCTGTTCGAAATGTTTATTTTCACCCTGAACAATTTCTGCATTCATCACTTTGGACAAATGGGCAAACTGCCGTTCTACATTTTTCCGGTCCGTAAATTCGAGCAGGCAGATTCCTTCCTCGCATGAACAGGCGAACATGGGGCCTAATGGAGTTTCAATTCTTTTCAGATCAATTATTGTGCGGCGACCTGTATTCTTAGGGGTAATTCCAATAACTCCTTTAAACCGTTCACTGAAGCCGCTTAAACTTTCATAGCCTGATTCCATTGCTACTTCCATAATGCTTTCACCGTTTTTTATTTTTTTGAATGCTTTATTCATTCTGAATTCTCTTTGAAAAGCCTGAAAGGTCATTCCATGATTTTTCAGAAACCAGCGTCTGATCGTTACCGGTTCAATATTTCTTTTCAGAAGGTCTGCATCTTTGATTTTTAATGATTCATTCTGTTGCAGTTCAACCAACAAATCCTGAATGTACCGGGGTGTTTCGTTCAGTTTTTCAAGCGGTCTGCAGATTTTACATGGTCTGTAGCCGTTTTCTATCGCGTTTTCCGGATGGACAAAGAATTCTACATTTTCCCTTTTGGGTTTTCTGGCTGTACATGTGGGCCGGCAAAATATACCCGTCGTTTTTACAGCCATCCAGTAAATGCCTTCAAATGAGGAATCTTTTTCTAAAGATGCCTGATACATTCTTTCTTCTGTAAGTTTCATTATATCTAAAAAATCGGAGAAAAACTTCCGGCCTCTCCAATGGTTTTTAATGCGGTTTCCAATTGCCCATAAATATAACCATTTAAGAAATTTCCTGAGGAAATTCTTTTAACGCCCAAACTTTTAAGGGTTTTAAAATCCGGAAGTTCCGGCATACACATGACGCTGAACGGAAGTTTTGAAGTAATGATAACATTCTCAATATCCTGCACTCCGGTAATGCATGGGACAAAAATTCCATCCGCACCTGCTTCCTCAATGATTTTCATCCGGTTGATCGTTTCTTCTATGATATGATCTACACCCAAAAGAAACGGATCTATTCTGACATTGATGAAAATATCAATATGCTGCTCTTTAAGTTGGAGAATGACTGCATTTAGTTTTTCATAGAAATCATTTGTACTCAATAGTTTTCTGGTTCCATCAATAATGACGCTGTCTTCTATATTAATTCCAACGACACCGGCCTCTGCCAACCTGGAAATGTTTAAAACAATCTCTTCCACCGTCTTCCCATAACCTCCTTCCAGATCCACAGACAGAGGAATGGTGATAGATCTCAAAATTCTTTCGACGATATAAAAGTATTCATCAAAGCTCATGTTTTCGCCGTCCTCATATCCCAGACTAAATGCTACCGCAGAACTCGAAGTTGCTACTGCCTGGTAGCCCAGTTTTTCATATGCCCTGGCACTTTGTACATTCCAAACATTCCCTATTAATAATGGATCATCCTGCTTATGCAGCTCTCTGAATCTCTGAATTGCTGTCATTTTATTTTTTTATAAAAGTAATACAGATCCTGTTTGTACACAACCGAAAAACGGACAAGTATTTTTTATCTCATTAAAAACCCCGCAAGAAAACTCGCAGGGTTTAAAATATATCATCTGGTTCCGATAGTTAGATCGTTTCCATTTTTTCATTAACAGAAATTACTGTTAATCGTTCTTTACATTATTTAAGAAGTCTTGGCTGTTGATTAATTGCTGTACTAAATTGTCAATAGCCGGGGGCAGAAATTTTTCAAATTTAGATCCTTTTGTATTCGCTTTTCCGGTTATTAAATCAGTCCATACGACTTTACCTTCATTATCAATCAATTGAAATTTAACTGTAATCTGAGGAATGAGCTGAACTGTTGAAAATCCAGAAATAGCTTCGTAATCTAGTTTTTGTAATTCTGATTTTAACGTAAAATTTTTATTATCAGTACTTAGTGTAATATTTTTTTCGCTGAGCCCATGTTTTATTGCATCTGTCAGAATTTCCGAAACAGGTTTTTCAGCCATATAAGCACCAGACATGGTTTGGTTGTACATGTTTTTCTTGTAGAAAATAACTTTGTCATCCTGATACCCTCTTACATCCTTCATAGGCTCAATCTGAACAATTTTACTGGAAGCCAGCTTATTCTCAATTTTCAAATTTGATTGATAATTAATCTGCTGAACGGAATTTGATAATGCACAACTTGTCAAAGAAGTTAATGAAACACCCAAAACAAAAATTTTAAACTTTGATTTCATTTGATTTTTTTTCTATATTATTTTTACGAGGATGCAAATTTACATATTTTATCGATTTCGTGGTGCTTTTTCGCCTTAGTAACCGTCAATAATTTGTTAATTAAAAACAAAAAATCGCTTTAAATTTTACATTTAAAACGATTTTTTAAATTATTTTTTTGATACTATCTTTTTAATTTTTCCAAATGGAACATATATGAATCTAAACCAGAGCCATAGACATATGTTTTGAAACGAATTTTTCTGCCTCTAACTAAAATAGAGAGATAATTTCGAATACAGGCGTGACACATTTCTTTACCCTCAGGAACCTGTACTAATATCCGATTCCCTATTTGTATACCATCTTCTTTATTTTTGTAGAAACCTGTATTGTCTTTGGTTATCTCAACTTGGATTTCTTGAATATTATTTATCGAATTGAAATATATAGAATCATTATAATGAACTCTGGTAATAATGCCCTCCAACTCGTAATATGCCTTATTTTCAATCACATTATTTAATATATCATCATGCATTAAATGGAAATCTTCCGGTGTAAATATTGATTGTGTTCCAAAATCTATATCATCATCTGGCGGCGGTGGCGGGACAGCAAAAGTATTATTAAGTTGAAAATTAGTACTATTCCACGCATTTGTAATCCTTGTTACTCTACTTTTTTTATCAGGATGTTTATTATGATCAAGAGAGGTGGTTAAAAACCCAAAACTAACTGGTTTTATTGTTTCTTCTAATGATGCTCCAAGCCTACAAAGCACAGATCCTGCAAAAAAATCAGCCTCAAGTTCTGCATCTTTTGAATCCATACTATCATTAGAAAAATGATTACTTAAATGATGCCCAATTTCATGAGCAAGTATAAACATTGAAGACCAATATTCGCTTCCTCCCGCTCTATCAATTCTTCTTAACAAATCTTTTCTAAAAATAATAATTCTTTTTCCGTTAATAACAACTGCCATTGCATTACGTATATTTCCCTTATAAATTCCAAAATTTTGAGGCAGCCCAATAAAGTCTGTAATTTGTCTAACCTGTTCAATTTCCCTATTTGTAGGCAGCTCTATATCTATCTTAGAAACTTTTTTTAATGAATCTATTTCTTTTTGTGATGAAACAAAAAAGCATGCTTTTTTGAAATTTTCTACAGCACCTTTATTCATTTCTGTTGGCAGAACAAAATTTTCCTCAGCTCTTTTTGGATTACAGGACACATACAATAAAGTAGAAATCCCTATAATAGTTAAAAACAAAATTTTACACATATCTATTTTACTTTGGATATATACTTGCAATAAATTTTTTATCCGTTTCTGATAACTTATAAACAGAACTCAAATGGTATCCATTTGTAGTAAATTCTGCTGGTAGTGAGTATTGCATTATTGAAAACGGGTCGAATTCGGTTCCATTATATTCACTTGAGCTGTATCTCGCAAAAAGATTATAATCTACTTCTTCTTTGCTCCAATTATTCGGAGGCCCCATATAATATTGATAAACAACCGGTTTATTCCAAATAATTGGATTGCTATTATTATTTTGATGCTCATGATGCAATCCAATCGCATGTCCAAACTCATGCAGTACCACTCTGTCATATTCAGATTGTGGTGTATCAGCATTAAGCCAACCGTAATTCATTGATGGTATTTTACCCTTGGAATCTTTTCCTATATAAGACCAGGAGCCTATTTCATTAAAAGAAATGGTAATATCGGGATTAGGGCTATTTGAAAAAATAAATTTAATGCCACAATAATTTTCCCATTGTTTTGCTACATTCATAACTTTTTGTTGAACCACTGGATCTCCATCGAGAAAATTGACGTAGAGAGTTCTTTTGTCTTCAGGCCAGAATAAGTCAGAGTTACCAAAAGCTTCCTTTCCTGAATCAAGAGCATGTGACTCGTTTATTAAAGCTGTACAAACTTTTATTTTTCTCAGGGAATCATTTGACAAAGTTGCAATTTTCATATTTGTGGTAGGCTCTGTTTTTGATTTCGGCTTATCACCTGCTGATTTATTACATGATAGAAAAAAAGTCAACAGAGACAATGCAAATAATCCGAATGTTGTAATAGTTTTCATAATAGTAGTTTTATTTTTATCGCTTAAAATTACTACACATATGTTTATTCGTCAATTACCCTTTTGTAGTATTTCAATGACAAGATTATATTAAATAAAAGCCCCCTCGCAAGCATTCTTACGAGGGGGGTTAAATCATAAAATTATGTTTTACATCGTCTCCATTTTGAAACTCATGCTTTCAATTACTTTCAGGATGGCTTCTACTGTGTCCATAGATGTTAAACAAGGAACGCCGTTTTCCACACTCATTCTTCTGATCTGGAATCCGTCTCTTTCTACCTGCTTACCTTTGGTCATGGTATTCACTACGTACTGCACTTTTCCTTTCTGGATCAGGTCGATCAGGTTGACATCATCTTCTCCGATTTTGTATCCTATTTTACAAGGAATTTCTTTTTCTTCAAAGAATTTAGCCGTTCCTTCCGTTGCCCATATTCTGAAGCCAACTTCATGGAATCTTGCCGCCAGATCTGCGGCTTCCTGCTTGTGCTTGTCTGCTACTGTGAACAAAATTGATCCGTGCATCGGAACTTTTCTTCCTGCTGCGATCAGTCCTTTGTAAAGGGCTTTCTCCAATGTGGTGTCTTTCCCCATTACTTCTCCTGTAGACTTCATTTCAGGCCCCAGAGAGATATCTACTTTCGTCAGTTTTGAGAAAGAGAATACAGGAACTTTTACGAAAACTCCTTCTTTATTCGGAACCAATCCGTTTTTGTATCCTAAATCTTTCAGTTTCTGTCCTAAAATTGCTTTTGTTGCTAAGTTCGCCATAGGAACTTCCGTGATTTTAGACAGGAAAGGAACTGTTCTTGATGAACGCGGATTCACTTCGATCACATATACATTTCCTTCGAAAAGAACGTACTGGATGTTCATTAAACCAATCACATTCAATCCTTTTGCCAGTCTTTGAGTATAATCTACCAAAGTATCAATTTCCTCCTGCGAAACATTCTGAGGCGGATACACTGCAATAGAGTCTCCGGAGTGAACTCCCGCTCTTTCGATGTGTTCCATGATTCCTGGAATAATAACCGTTTCACCGTCGCAGATTGCATCTACTTCCACTTCTTTTCCTGTAATGTAACGGTCTACCAAAACCGGGTGTTCCGGGCTTGCATCTACCGCAAATTCCATGTAGTGAGCCAATTCGCTTTCCGTATACACAATCTCCATTGCTCTACCTCCCAATACATAACTTGGACGAACCAAAACCGGATACCCGATCTCGTTGGCAATTTTTATTGCTTCTTCTTTTGACGTTGAAGTTTTTCCCAGAGGCTGTGGAATTCCCATTTCCTGAAGGGCCTTTTCAAATTTATCTCTGTTTTCAGCTCTGTCTAAGTCCTCCAGTGAAGTTCCCAGAATTTTTACGCCGTAGCTAGCCAGTTTATCTGCTAAGTTGATCGCGGTCTGACCTCCAAACTGAACCACCACTCCCATCGGTTTCTCAAGATCAATGATGCTCATTACATCTTCTTCCGTTAAAGGTTCGAAGTATAATTTATCTGAAATTGAGAAGTCTGTGGAAACCGTTTCAGGGTTATTGTTGATGATAATCGCTTCGTAACCCAATTCTTTGATGGCCCAAACCGAGTGAACTGTTGCGTAGTCAAACTCAACTCCCTGGCCGATTCTGATAGGTCCTGAACCCAGAACGATCACTTTTTCTTTATCGGTTACTACACTTTCGTTTTCTTCTTCGTAAGTTCCGTAGAAATAAGGGGTTTCACTTTCAAATTCTGCCGCACACGTATCTACCATTTTGTAAACCGGTATCACGCCATTTTCTTTTCTGAAATTATAAACCTCTCTCTGGGAAGATCCCCATAAGTGAGCGATATTCTGATCTGAGAATCCTAATTTTTTAGCCTGAATTAAAGTTTCTTTGTCGAATTTATTTGCCGCAATTTCTTTTTCAAAATCAACAAGTTTCTTTAATTTCCAGATGAAGAATTTATCAATTTTACTCCATTCTACAATTTGCTCCCAATCGTAACCTCTTCTTAGAGCATCACAAATAATGAACAGTCTTTCATCATCACAAACTCTGATTCTTCTTTCGATATCTTCGTCCGTTAAAGCAGCTGCCTGTTTTGTTTTTAATCCCAGGTGTCTTAAACCGGTTTCTAAAGAACGAACGGCTTTCTGTAAAGATTCCTCGAAGTTTCTTCCGATGGCCATTACTTCTCCGGTCGCTTTCATCTGTGTAGACAGTCTTCTGTCTGCGGTTTCGAATTTATCGAACGGGAATCTTGGGAATTTCGTTACCACATAGTCAAGAGCAGGCTCGAAACATGCGTATGTTTTACCTGTCACCGGGTTCATGATCTCGTCAAGCGTTAAACCTACTGCTATTTTTGCTGCAATTTTCGCGATCGGATATCCTGTCGCTTTACTTGCCAATGCTGATGAACGGGAAACCCTAGGGTTCACCTCGATGATATAGTAGTTGAATGAATGCGGGTCTAAAGCCAGCTGTACGTTACATCCTCCTTCAATTCCCAGGGCTCTGATGATCTTTAGAGAAGCGTTTCTCAATAACTGATATTCTCTGTCAGAAAGTGTCTGAGAAGGTGCCACTACGATAGAATCCCCTGTGTGAACTCCTACCGGATCTATATTTTCCATGTTACAAACCACAATTGCATTGTCGTTCGCATCACGCATTACTTCGTATTCAATTTCTTTGAAACCTGCAATTGATCTTTCGATAAGACATTGCGTTACCGGACTGTATTTTAATCCCAGTTCAGCAATCTCCTTCAATTCAGCTTCCGTAGAGGCGATACCTCCTCCTGTTCCTCCCATTGTAAAGGCAGGACGAACAATTACCGGATATCCGATTTCTTCAGCAAAACGGATCGCTCCTTCTACTGTAGTTACGATATCTGACTCAGGAACCGGCTCATTCAGTTCTCTCATCAGTTCACGGAAAAGATCTCTGTCTTCCGCTCTGTTGATCGCAGAAAGTGTAGTTCCTAAAACTTCCACTTTGCATTCTTCAAGAATTCCTGATTTTTCCAGTTCAACCGCCATATTCAGACCTGTCTGACCTCCAAGCGTTGGTAGCAAAGCATCTGGACGTTCTTTTCTGATGATGTGGCTTACAAACTGAAGTGAAATCGGCTCGATATATACTTTATCTGCGATTTCTACATCCGTCATAATGGTCGCAGGATTTGAGTTGATCAAAATCACCTTGTAGCCTTCTTCTCTCAAAGACAGACAAGCCTGCGTTCCCGCGTAATCAAATTCAGCTGCCTGCCCGATGATGATGGGCCCTGAACCGATTACTAAAATTGTTTTTATATCTGTACGTTTTGCCATTTTTCTTTTTTTAGATACCAGATGTCAGATTTCAGATCTCAGACTTCCAGCGTTGTGTTTTACTTTTTTAAATTAGATTTGAATGTATAAATCATTCTTTGGATTTCATTTACATTTGATATCAGACTGTTAACTTTTTGAACATCCAGCAACTTCAGCTCTCTTGTTAAAATTAACTGGGTCTGCAATTCAAAGGAAGAAGCATTGGCAATACCAGAAAGTGATAAAACTCACTGTCATTGTTTCTTCCCACTCCTTCAGCTATATTTGAAGTAATGGAAACTGCAGATCTTTTAATTTGAGAAATCAAACCAAACTTTTCATCTTTGGGTAACTCTGTACAAATTATATAGATCTCTTTCGCAAGTTCTATTGATTTCTGCCAGAAAAGTAGTTTCTCAAAATTGTGCATGATAAAGTCTGTTATCTGATGTCTAATATCTGAAGTCTTTCTTACTTCTTAAATCCCTCCATTAAATCGATGAACTCATCAAACAAATAGTTTGCATCTTCAGGACCGGGGCTTGCTTCCGGGTGGTACTGAACGGAGAAGCATGGGTGGATCTTGTGTTTAAGACCTTCGTTGGTTCTGTCGTTTAGGGCGATGTGAGTTTCGATTAGATCTGTATTTTTAAGACTTTCCTGATCTACTGCGTAGCCGTGGTTTTGAGAAGTAATGGATACTTTGTTTTTCTCAAGATCCAGTACCGGGTGGTTTCCTCCTCTATGTCCGAACTTCAGTTTGAATGTTTTTGCCCCACAAGCCAAACCGATCAGCTGATGTCCTAAGCAGATTCCGAAGATCGGAACTTTCCCCAGTAATCCGCGGATCATGTCTAATGCCTGAGGGTTGTCTTCCGGGTCACCAGGACCGTTTGAAAGCATAATTCCATCCGGATCCATTAACAAAATCTCTTCTGCTGTGGTGTCGTGGGAAACTACAGTGATGTCGCAGTTTCTCTGAGACAGTTCTCTGATGATTCCTAATTTGGAACCAAAATCTACTAGTACCACTTTAAATCCTCTTCCAGGATTGGCATAAGCTGTTTTTGTAGAAACTGCTTCCACCTGATTGGTCGGGAAGTTGGTGCCTTTTAATTCTGCAACCACTTCGTTTTCATCAGCCTCAACGTTTACAATTTTCCCTTTCACAACTCCTGAATTACGTAGAATTCTGGTCAGTCTTCTGGTATCGATTCCGGAAATTCCTGAAAGGTTTTTCTTTTTAAATAATTCCTCTAAAGTCATCTGAGTACGGAAATTGGAAGGAAGGTCGCAAAGTTCCTTTACGATAAGTCCTTTAATAGCCGGCTCAATGCTTTCATAATCATCACGGTTAATACCATAATTTCCGATAAGCGGATAGGTCATGCAAACAATCTGACCGCAGTATGACGGATCGGAGATCAACTCCTGATACCCTGTCATTCCGGTATTGAAAACTACTTCTCCGGCAGTTTCCAATTCTGCTCCGAAACCTTCTCCATGAAACACTTCACCGGACTCCAGTATTAATTTTTTCTTCATTTTTAAAAATTAGATATTAGATTTAAGAAGTTAGAAGTTAAACTTCCTCGTTCTGTTTTATTTTTTTTCTTTTTAACCACCCCGTCAAAAAATATTCTATTTTTTCGACACCCTTCCATGGGAGGGGAATTTTTGTATGTCCAAGACTCGGCACCCGGATCTTAAGATCTTTTAACTATTTAAAGGTATACCCTTCTTTTTCCAGTGCTTCTTTCAGGATGGCCATTCTTGCGAAGACTCCGTTCTGCATCTGTTTGAACACTCTTGAACGATCGCATTCCACCAGGTCTGTATCTATTTCAACACCTCTGTTGATAGGTGCCGGGTGCATGATGATCGCTCCTTTTTTCATTGCTTTTTCTCTATCTTTCGTTAAACCGTATTTTCTGTGGTATTCAGAAGCGGTGTAACTCATTTTTGCATCGTGTCTTTCGTGCTGGATTCTTAACAGCATCAGAACATCTACCTCCGCGATCAGCTGATCAACCGGTAAATAGGTTCCGTTAATTAAAGCGCCTTCATCAAACCAGTGTTCCGGTCCTGAGAAATATACTTTAGCACCTAATCTTCTTAATGCTTCAGCATTTGAATTGGCCACGCGGCTGTGTTTTACATCTCCTACAATTCCGATCTTCAGTCCTTCAAATTTTCCGAATTCCTGATAGATGGTCATCAGATCCAACATACATTGGGAAGGATGATTTCCTGTTCCGTCTCCTCCGTTGATCACCGGAATTTTGATATTGCTTAATTCTTCAAAATACCTGTCCTTCTTATCTCTGATCACTACCAGATTCACACCCAGACTTTCTATGGTTTTTACCGTGTCATAAAGACTCTCCCCTTTGTTTACAGAACTGTGGGAAGCATCAAAAGGTACTACCTGAAGTCCCAGTTTTCTTTCTGCGATGTCAAAGCTTGTCTTTGTTCTTGTACTGTCTTCAAAGAAAAGATTTGAGCAGAAAATTTCTCCTTCAATTTTTGCAGTTTTCCCATTGGCAAAAGCCAGTGCTTCGGCCAGTATACTGTTGATTCTCTCGGTGCTTAGTTCTGTAATCGTAAACATAATTCTTATTTTTTGAGCATAAAAAAAGCGAAGACAGGATCTTCGCTTAATAACAATAAATATCGTAAAGGGCGCTTTCGCCCGGTAAATCTAATGATATAAATACTCTTTTATTCATTAGGTGCAAAGATATAATATTTTCACGAATCTACAAAACCAAATTTCTAAAAAAATTTAAACCTGTAATCTTTCCTTATTTTCATTTTTAATTGATATTTTTGTTAAAACTCAATTCTCCCTATGGATTTAAAAGACAAAATGATTCTCAGCATTATTCAGGAAGACTCTACTCTATCTGTAAAAGAAATTTCAGAAAGGATAGGTCTTACATTTACTCCTACGTATGAAAGGATTAAACAGCTGGAGAAACATGGCATCATTGAGAAATATGTCGGTCTTTTGAACCGTGAAAAACTGGGTTTGAATATCGTGGTTTACTGTAATGTCCGTCTTAAGGAGCAATCCCAGAAAGTACTGGAAACCTTTGAGAAAAACATTATGAAACATGATGAAGTTCAGGAGATCATCAGTCTTTCCGGTGAGTACGACTACATGCTTAAGATCATAGCAAAGGATATTAATTCTTATAATGATTTCGCAGTGAATGTCATCTCAAATATTCCAAACATTGGCCAGTATCACAGTTCTATTGTGCTTCACGAGGTTAAAAAATCGACTAAGTTTAAAATTGATCTGGAATAATTTTCATTTAAACTAATAGATGCTTCGTGAACTTCGTTCGTAAACCGATAGTTTATGCTCAGCATGACATTTCTAATACTAAACGTCATTTTGTAGCGACGTCATGCTGAGCGAGCCGAAACATCAAGATAATACTAACCCAATAATTTATTCTTCAGCTTATTAAACTGATATTCTATTTTATCCAGACAGAGATTTCCAAGGCTCCCCTGATGACTATGGTCTAAGTTTCCAACTTCAAACTCAAATTCATTATTTTCAATCTCCTGCCCTACTTTTACATAAGCATCGCGGAATGAACTTCCTTTCTTCACTTCTTCATTGATCTTCTCTACACTGAAAAGATATTTGTATTTCTCGTCTGCCAGAATTCCGTCTTTTACCTGAATATTCGGAAGGGTGTAACTTAGAATTTCCAGACATTCTTTCAAGGAATCGATAGCCGGGAAAAGAATTTCCTTTGTCAGCTGTACGTCTCTGTGGTAACCTGACGGTAAATTATTCGTCAATAAGATAAGCTCATTTGGTAAGGATTGAATTCGGTTGCATCGTGCCCGAACCAATTCAAAAATATCCGGGTTCTTTTTATGAGGCATAATGCTGCTTCCTGTGGTAAATTCTTTTGGAAAGCTTATAAAATCGAAGTTCTGGCTTAAATACAAGCAGACATCGTAGGCAAATTTCCCAAGCGTTCCCGCCAAAGTAGCCATGGCCATAGACAACATTTTCTCAGATTTACCACGGGTCATTTGCGCATACACCGAATTATAGTTCATAGATTGAAAACCTAAATTATAGGTCGTACTTTCTCTGTCAATAGGAAAAGAGGAACCATATCCTGCCGCTGAGCCCAAAGGATTTTTATTGATGATATTCTTCACCGAAAACAACAGTTCAACATCATCTAACAATGCTTCCGCATAGGCTCCAAACCATAATCCAAACGATGATGGCATTGCGATCTGAAGGTGAGTATACCCCGGAAGCAATTTATTTTTGTGCTGATCAGCCAGTTGGATCAGAATCTGGAAAAACTCGTCCGTTAAAGCTGTAATCTCACGGATCTCATCCAGTAAATAAAGTTTGATATCCAGTAAAACCTGATCATTACGGGATCTTGCGGTATGAATTTTCTTTCCGATATCACCCAACTTTTCAATCAGTATCGCTTCAATCTGAGAATGGATATCTTCTGCTTCTTTATCGATTTCAAAGCTTCCGTTCTCAATATCTTTTAAAATATCTCCCAAAACAGAAAGCATCTGCTCCGATTCTTCACCGGTGATAATTCCGGTTTCTGCCAACATCTGGCAGTGCGCCATAGAACCTTTAACATCATATTTTGCTAAACGTTCGTCAAAGTCAAGATCTTTCCCGACTGTAAATGTGTTGACTAATATATTGGTGGCCAGGTCATCCTTTTGCCATATTTTTTTCATAATAATATTCTTTACAATAATCAATTCGTTTCAACCTGCTCAGCAAAGCCTCTTTAACTATAAAAAAACATCTCCGCATTGAAAAGTCTTCGTCTTTAATTTTCTTTTTTGCATAAATCCTTATTAAAAACTGAACTTTGATTGGCCTGCTGAGCGTGGTTAAAACATTTTTTTTAGATGTTAGATGTTAGAAATTAGATGTTAGTGCTAAGGTGTGTGTGTAAATTTCCGGCATCTAACTTCTAATTTCTAGCCTCTAACTTCTCTTTATAAAACTTTTTCCAAGATCCTTATATAGATCTCAATTCCTTCCTCGATCTCTTTGATATAGATGTATTCATCTGCCGTGTGGGAGCGCCTACTGTCGCCGGGACCTATTTTCACGGATGTACATGGAATAATAGCCTGGTCAGACGATGTTGGTGAACCGTAAGTAGTCCTTCCAATTTCCAGACCTGCCTGTACAAAAGGATGATCCATTTCTATTTTTGAGGAATTTAACCTGAAAGATCTGGCCGTTAATGAAGATTTCATTTGAGACTGAATGATTTCAAAAGCTTCTTTATTGGAATATTCATCGGTAACTCTCACGTCCAAAGTGAACGTACAGGCTTCCGGAACTACATTATGCTGAACACCAGCATGAATACCCGACAGCGTCACTTTAACTTCCCCCAAATAATCCGAAACTTTCGGAAATCTGAAATTCAGAATATGCTGAAGATCTTCCATGCATTTTACAATAGAGTTATCGTCATTCGGATGAGCAGCGTGAGAAGGAGTTCCTTTCATTTCCCCATCTATCACCAACAGTCCTTTTTCCGCGATCGCCAGATTCATCTGCGTGGGTTCTCCTACAATGGCGAGTTCTATGTTCGGAAGCTGTGGAAATAAGGTCTCAATTCCATCAAATCCTGAAATCTCCTCCTCAGCCGTCAACGCTATCACTAAATTATATTTTAAATCTTCTTTCTCATAAAAATGTAAAAAAACCTGAGCCATAGCAACCAGAGAAGCTCCGGCATCATTACTTCCCAATCCGTACAGTTTTCCGTCCTTCTCAACCGGAAGAAACGGATCCAGTGTGTAGGCTTTATTCGGTCTTACCGTATCGTGATGGGTATTCAGCAAAATGGACGGCTTCAACACATCAAAGTTTTTATTGACAGCCCAGATGTTGTTTTTAAAACGTTTCGTAGGAATATGATGCTTCTTGAAAAAGTTCTCAATTTCCACGGATGTATTGTACTCATCCTTACTGAATGAAGGAATTGCAATCAGTTTTTTAAGCAATTCAACGGCGTGAGTCAGTAACTCGTCTTTACTATAAACAGATTTCAGTTCCTCCATGATGGCTTTCTATATGGTTTTTTAATTGGGTTTCTTTAATTAAGAACACCTTGTTTACATTATTTTTTACAGCTCCTAGAGCATTTTCAAGTTTGGGCAAAATTCCCTTATGAAGTTTTCCCGCTTCTTTTAACACAGAAAACTCTTCTGCGGATACACTTTTTATAACCGATCCGGGATCTTCAACATTTTCCAAAACCCCCTCTTTATCAAAACAATACAACAATTCCACATCATATTTTGAAGATAAAGCCTGAGCAATGACTGAAGCAATCGTATCTGCGTTGGTATTAAAAAGATTTCCCTTTTTGTCATGGGTAATCGCTGAAAAAACCGGGACAAGTTTAAGTTTAATCAACTTTGAGATCAATTTTCTGTCCACACTTTTTTTCTCAATATCTCCCACAAATCCAAAATCTATTTCGGGATGTTCTCTTTTTTTTGCTTTAATCAAATTCGCATCAGCTCCGGAAAAACCTATCGCCTTGCATTTTTTCTGCTGCAGTTTAGCCACAATATTTTTATTGATTCCTCCTGCATATACCATCGCAACAATATCCAGCGTTTCTTTATCCGTAATTCTTCTTCCGTTGATCATTTTTTGTTCAACACCCAATTTATCAGCCAGCGTAGTTGCTAATTTTCCGCCTCCATGAACCAAAATTTTCTTTTCCTTAATTTCAGAAAACTGCTCTAAAAATTGGTCAAGCAACTCTGGATCGTCGATCAGAGCACCTCCTATTTTTATGATGTATAATTTTTCTTTCATTTTGGTTTGATATTACTGATAGGATTGCATCCTATCCTTGATTAAATCGTTCCGTTGGAACTCTTTATGGGTTTAAGATATTAAAAAACGTTCTTGAGATTCTTATCCTTGTCAAGGTTTTGAACCTTGATGAATTCCAGTTATTTAGAATTCAATTCATTCAAAATTTCTGAAAAAACGGCTTGTGCAGAGAAAATTCTATTTTTGGCCTGATGATAGATGATGGAGTTTTCTCCGTCCATCACCTCATCGCTTAATTCTACATTACGACGGACAGGAAGACAGTGCATTACTTTTGCATGATTGGTGTTTTCCAGTTTTTCTCCGGTCAGCATCCAGTTTTCTTTTACTTCCGGCATAGCTGCATAATCATCGAAAGAGGACCAGTTTTTCACATAGATAAAATCAGCATCCTGTAAAGCTTCCTCCTGATTATGAATCACTTTGATGTCCTTCGTAAAATTTTTATCCAGATCATAACCTTCAGGATTGGCTATTACAAAATCCACGTCCATTTCCTGCATCCACTCTGTAAAGGAATTTCCTACAGCCTGAGCAATCGGTTTGATGTGTGGCGCCCAGGTGAGAACTACTTTCGGTTTACGTTCCTCTTTCCAGTTTTCTGTAATGGTAATACAGTCTGCCAAACTTTGAAGCGGGTGTCGCGTTGCGGATTCCAGAGAAATCACAGGCACTTTGGCATGCTGTTCAAACTGACTCAGGATACTTTCATTAACATCGTCTTCTTTAGATTTCATCCCTGCGAAACAACGCACTGCAATGATGTCACAATATTGGTTCAGTACTTCTATCGCATCTTTAATATGTTCAACCGTATCGCCATTCATTACGGCTCCGTCTGCAAATTCCAGATTCCAGGCTTCCTGAGCTGCGTTTAAAGTCAGCACATTCAATCCTAAATTCTGAGCGGCAATCTGGCTGCTTAAACGGGTTCTTAAACTTGAATTTAAAAACACAAGGCCTATGGTTTTTCCCTTTCCTTTTTCCGGTTCGGAATTGGGGTTTTCTTTAATCTGTAAAGCTTTTTTTATGATTTCCTGTAAGTTTTTTACGTCGCTTACAGAGGTGAATTTTTTCATTTGATGAATTTTTTAATTAATTGTGATAATCTTAACCATCATTTGTAAGTTAAATCTTATCTAAAACTACTTTTAAAGCACCGACAAAAAGATCTGTCTCCTCTTTGCCGATATTGAGAGCCGGAAGGATCCTCAATACACTTTTATCATTGGAATTTCCTGTAAAAATGTGATGATTATACAACAGACTTTTCCTCACTTCAGAACAGTCCTGATCCAACTCTACTCCAATCATTAAACCTTTCCTTCGAATGGATTTAATATGGGGAAAGTCTTTAATTTCGTTTTCAATATAATCACCCATTTGCTGAGCATTGGCCGTAAGATTTTCCTCCTTCATTACATCCAGAACAGCGATGGCTGCGGCACAGGCCAGGTGATTTCCTCCGAAAGTCGTTCCTAGCAAACCATTGCTTGCTTCAAACTTCGGATGAATCAAAACACCTCCGATCGGGAAACCATTTCCCATTCCTTTTGCTGTCGTGATCATATCCGGTTCGACACCAAATTCCTGATGAGCAAAGAAATACCCGCTTCTTCCATATCCTGACTGGACTTCATCAAGAATCAAGGCTGCATCATATTTTTCACACAATTCTTTAATTTTGGATAAAAACTCTGCCTCTGGGATCATAATTCCGCCTACACCCTGAATTCCTTCAATGATAACGGATGAAATTTCACTTCCCTGAGTTTCAAAGATCTCTTCGAGCTGCTTGATGTCATTCCATTCAGATTTAATAAACCTTTCGGAAAAATTAACCGGAGCAACAATCTTTGGATTATCCGTCACAGAAACCGCCGCAGAAGTTCTTCCGTGGAAGGATCCTGAGAAATAAAGCACTTTACTTTTTCCGTTATGGAAAGACGCAAGCTTCAATGCATTTTCATTAGCTTCAGCTCCTGAATTACACAGAAAAAGATTGTAGTCTTCATAGCCTGAAAGCTTGCCTAATTTATCAGCCAGTTCAGTCTGTAATTCATTCTGAACCGAGTTTGAATAAAAAGATATTTTCTCCAGCTGCTCTTTCAACTGCGCTTGATAATGCGGATGATTGTGTCCGATGGAAATCACTGCGTGACCGCCATAGAAATCAAGGTATTTTTCTCCTTTATCATCCCAAAGGAAAGATCCTTTAGCTTTTACCGGATTTATGTTAAATAATGGATATACGTTGAATAAATTCATGTTTTTTATTTTATTAATTTTCTTTTGTCTTGAAATCGAAGATTCGACGTAGTCAAACAAAAGAAACAAAAGTTCAAGACCTGGAAACTTCCGCTAAAAATTATTCTATTCTCTAAAAATTCTAAACTTGCGCGATTTCACTATTTGTTTTTCGATTCAATATTTTTGTCGCGCTTCAAACAGTAGAATTTTCTTAACGTTCATAGAATTAATTTTCTTCCCGCTCCGCTTTCCTAAGTCGAATATTTCGGTTTTTCAATTCACAATTGACTTATTAACCATTCACTTTTTTTTAAAATGCTACCGGCTTTAAGTTCAGTCCCAGGTTTTCTTCCCAGCCCATCGCTATATTCATATTTTGTACCGCCTGTCCAGAAGCCCCTTTCAACAAATTGTCAATCGCTGAGTGAATAACCGCTACATTCCCACTCTTTTCTATATGAATCACACAGCGATTGGTATTGACAACCTGCTTTAAATCAATTGCATTTTCACTAACCTTCACAAAAGGCTCCCCTTCATAAAAATCCTGATACAACTGAATGATATCTGAAAGTACTAAATCCGTTTTCACTGTAGAACTTGTAAAAATCCCTCTTGCAAAATCTCCTCTCCATGGAACAAAATTCAGACTGATATCTTTATGATTAAACGAAACTAACTGCTGTAAAATCTCATCCACATGCTGATGCGTCAGCGTTTTGTATGCCGAAATATTATCATTCCTCCAGGTGAAATGTGTCGTTGCCTGCAAAGACTGACCCGCACCTGTAGAACCTGTAATTCCTGTCGTATACACTTCATTCAACAAATCTTTTTCCGCTAACGGAAGAAGAGCCAGCTGAATAGCCGTTGAAAAACATCCCGGATTGGCAATGCTTTTTGCTCCTGCCAGATTTTTTTTATTGATTTCAGGAAGTCCGTAGGTAAAATTTCTTTTTCCAAAACTTCCGTCCAAACGGAAATCATTTCCAAGATCAATAACTAAAGTATCTTCCTTTACTGGATTTTTAATAAGCCAGTTCTTGCTTTCCTTATGAGGAAGACACAAAAATAAAATATCCACGTCTTCCGGTTGATCCGTTAAAACCTGTTCACAAACTGCCGTTAAATCCGGGTACAAATCTGAAATTTTTGTCCCCGAATTGGAACGGCTATATAAAAAACTCAATGACACATTGGGATGAAAAGCCAGCACACGGACCAATTCGCTTCCTGTGTAGCCGTTGGCGCCTACAATTCCTGCTTTTTTCATATTTTTAATGATATGATGATTTGATTATGATTGATAGGATTTCATCCTATCCTGGGGTAAATCGTTCCGTTGGAACTCTTTAATTATAAATCTTTATTTAGAGTTCCTTAACTGACGCTTTTTATTTTGAATTGATCTGGTGGTAGATGTTTAAAGAATTGCTTACAATTTTTGTATATCCTTTTACATCTTCACCTGTCCAGGCTCTATTGGCTTCACCGTAACTTCCGAATTTATCGGACATCAGATCGTGCTTGGATTCAATTCCGTTTAACACAAACCTGTATGGATGAAGGGTTACAAATACTTTTCCGCTGACCGTTTCCTGAGAATCCGTTAAGAAAGATTCAATATTTCTCATCACCGGATCCAGGAATAATGCTTCATGAAGCCAGTTTCCATACCAGTCGGAAAGCTGGGACTTCATCATCTGCTGATATTTTGAAAGCGTATGTTTTTCCAATAAATGATGCGCTTTGATGATCACTGATGCTGCCGCTGCTTCAAATCCTACTCTTCCTTTGATTCCAACAATGGTATCTCCAACATGAATATCACGACCGATTCCATAAGCGGAAGCCAGTTGTTCAATTTTTTGAATCGCCTTCACGGAATGTTCAAAATGTTCTCCGTTTACCGTTACAACCTCACCTTTTTTAAATTCAATTTCCAGTTCTGAAGGCTGGGTTTCTTTAATTTGCGATGGAAAAGCTTCTTCCGGAAGAGAATTTCTCGATGTCAATGTTTCCTTTCCTCCAACTGACGTTCCCCACAAACCTTTATTCACAGAATATTGTGCTTTATGGAACTCCATTTCATACCCATGATTTTTCAGAAATTCAATTTCTTCTTCACGGGACAGGCTCATATCACGGATTGGCGTAATGATCTCCACTTCCGGGCACATCACCTGGAAAATCAAATCGAAACGAACCTGATCATTTCCAGCTCCCGTACTTCCGTGGGCAATAGCACCAGCACCGGTTTCAATGGCATATTTTGCAATTTCCTGTGCCTGAACCGTACGTTCCGCACTCACAGACAATGGATAGGTATTGTTTTTCAGCACATTTCCGAAGATCAGATACTTCACACAAGAATTATAATAATCCTCCTGAGCATCAACGCACCTGTATTCTTTCACCCCCAGATTGAAGGCTTTTTTCTCCAGTTCTTTTTCTTCTTCTTTAGAAAAACCTCCGGTATTTACAGTCACTGCATACACTTCATATCCAAGTGTTTCACTAAGATATTTAGCACAGTAAGAGGTATCTAAACCTCCGCTAAATGCTAAGACGACTTTCTTTTTCTCCATTGTACTCATCAATTTCGGACTGCTGAATTTCAGTCCCGTTTACTTTATTATTATTTTCAGGAACGAAAAGCATCGCTGTACACAAACAGTTTTTGCGTTCCTTTTTCATTAAAATTTCATAGTTCACACAATTCTTACACCCGCTCCAAAACTCTTCATCCTGAGTCAATTCAGAATAGATCACCGGTTTGTAACCCAGATCACTGTTAATTTTCATGACGGCAAGTCCTGTGGTTAAACCAAATACCTTCGCAGTCGGATATTTTTCTCTAGATAACTGGAAAACCTTATTCTTAATCAAAGTGGCAACTCCCCTGTTCCTGTAATTCGGAGATACAATCAGTCCCGAATTAGCTACAAACTGACCATGTGACCAGGTCTCAATGTAACAGAAACCCACCCATTCGCCATTTTCAGTGGCAACCACAGCGTTACCTTCTGAAATCTTTTTCGTTAAGTATTCGATGGAACGTTTTGCGATCCCCGTTCCTCTGCGCTGTGCTGAATCATACATTTCCTGCTGTATTTCACTCACATACATGAGATGTTCGCATGAGGAAATTTCTATTTCCATTTATTTATCTGATTTTTTTGGCAAATTTAAAGCATAATAACTTTAAAAACCAAATTAAAAAGATATTTTTTTTGATTTAAAGAAATAAACAGGTAATTTTATCTTTACAATAAAATATAACTTTGCTAAATTATTATATATTTGCTAAAAACATATAGTTATGGAAAACACGTGTCCCAAATGCGGTGGCCACACCATTGTAAAAAGCGGAATCATCAACGAAAAACAGCGTTTTCTCTGCAAAGACTGCAACTACTATTTCACCGTCAAAAAAATGGGAAAACAGATCGACGACTATTATGTAACCAAGGCACTCCAGCTCTATCTTGAAGGCTTAAGCTTCCGTGAAATAGAACGGATTATCGGGGTTTCCCACGTTACGATCAGCTCTTGGATCAAAAAATACAACATCACAAGACCACCCCATTCTGAATTCCATCCGGTTTATAAAATACTAAAACAGAATGAATTGATTGAATATATCGCCCAGGAAGACAATATCAAAAACTCCGGCCTTATCATTACTCAGTTTGCGGATAAGTATATGCTGATTAAGTGGGAGAGGTTTAAGAAGTAGCTGAGATATTAGAATCAAGAACCAAGGGCCAAGATACTAGACATCAGATTTCAGATTTCCGACATGAGAAGTGGTGGCTTCGAGAACCTAAGCCACCAAACATACCCCTCGTTAGCCAAGATTGAACGAGTAACCATCTTCAGACTTATTTACTTCCCAGCTCTCAGACTCTCCAACCTTCCAACCCGAATCTCGCAACTCGTAACTAAAAACCAAACAGTTACAAAAAAACTATATCATTACCACTAATATATATTAAATTTTTGTAACTAAATTATTAATTACAATTTGGCTTTCACAAAAAACAACGCCAAAAATTGATAATTTATGAATAAATTACTCTCATTTATTGGATTAGCCCTAATAAGCAGTTCTTTATATTCACAGGGTTCTCCTGATTACGGAGGCGGATTAAAATTAAACCTCAATCAGGAAGGAGATAAGTACATCAGATTTATTTTATGGGACCAGTTCTGGCTCAGAAACACCCAAATGAATCAGGGAAGTATGGTAGGCGGAGAACCTACTGACAACTCATGGAGCTTGGGAAACAGAAGATTACGTGCTTTAATGTATGCCCAAATCTCTAAAAGATACATGATCCTGGCTCACTTTGGGATCAATAACCAAACCTTCATCAATGGCGGAGCTACAGGCACCACAGGAACAGGAGGTTACGGAAATGGTAAGAAACCGCAGTTATTTTTTCATGATGCATGGAATGAATACGCAGTTATTTTACCTGGAGAAGCCGGAAAATTCAGTTTATCCTTAGGAGCAGGGCTTCATTACTATATGGGACTTTCCCGTATGACCATGGCTTCGACCTTGAATTTCCTTACCGTAGACTCTCCTATTTTCTCATGGCCATTAATCGATAATTCAGATCAATTTGCAAGACAGCTTGGAATGTTTGCTAAAGGAAAGTATGGTAAACTGGAATACCGCTTCAGTTTAAACAAACCTTTTGCGACAGATTTGGTTCCGGTCAATGTTACAGATCCCTCAAGAGCTGCAGCCGTAGATAACAATGGAAATCCAAGTTTTTCAAAAGCGGGTTATGTTGAATACCAGTTCCTTGATGAAGAGTCCAATACGCTTCCTTTCAAGGTGGGTTCGTATTTAGGAACAAAGAAAGTGTTCAATGTGGGTGCCGGTTTTTACCATCAGGCTGACGGAACCAGAACTTCCATCAATTCCAATATTGAAAAACATGACATCACCCTCGTAGCCGTAGATGCATTTGCAGATATTCCCTTGGGAAATGCCAAACATAAGATGGCAGTTTCTGCCTATGCCGGATATTACAACTATAATTTCGGCCCCAACTACATAAGAAATCTGGGAACAATGAATATTGCAGCCAATGACCCCAATTTTGCGGGAAATAGAGCCATTGCAGGTCCTGGAAACTTACAACCTATGATCGGAACGGGAAATGTAGTGTATGCTCAGGCAGGCTTACTTCTTCCGAATCAAACAGAAAAACCTAAGATCAGAATACAGCCTTTCGCGGCGTATACGCACAAAAGCTTTGAAGCATTTGACAAATCATCTTCACAGTTTGATGTAGGTGCCAACTGGTTCATAGACGGACATCACGCAAAAATTACTACCCAATATTCCACAAGACCGGTTTATACCAGTCCTACGGAAAGCCCTTCCTCAAAAGGCGAATTCATTGTACAGTTTCAAATTTACCTTTAAACTCAGGATGAACTTAATATCTTAATCCATTAACATCAAAATCAATCAACATGAGCGAAAATCACCACGAAAACTACGAGAATATGACCGACCGGCAGAAGAACCGCACCATCTGGAGCGTGATCACCGCCTCATCACTCGGTACTCTGATAGAATGGTATGACTTTTATATTTTTGGAAGTTTAGCGATCGTTTTAGCGACCAAATTTTTCCCTGCCGATAATCCCACTGCCGCATTTTTATCCACACTGGCCACTTTTGCAGCCGGATTTGTGGTAAGGCCTTTCGGAGCTTTGTTCTTCGGAAGATTGGGTGATATCATCGGAAGAAAATATACATTCCTTGTCACCTTGCTGATCATGGGATTCTCCACTTTCCTAATAGGATGTATTCCCGGATATGAAACCATCGGATTCATGGCACCGGTTTTAGTTTTAATTTTAAGACTTTTACAAGGTTTGGCACTGGGAGGAGAATACGGAGGTGCCGCTACCTATGTTGCAGAATACGCACAACCTCACAGAAGAGGCTACTGGACTTCATGGATTCAAACTACAGCCACTGCAGGACTTTTCATTTCACTGATTGTTATTTTGATTACTAAAAACACGTTATCAGCCGCAGAATTTGATTCCTGGGGATGGAGAGTTCCGTTCTGGATTTCAATTTTAATGGTGGGCGTTTCCTATTTCATCAGAAAAAACATGAAAGAATCTCCGCTTTTTGCAAAGGCTAAGAGCGAAGGGAAAACTTCTAAAAATCCTTTAAAAGAAAGTTTCGGAAATAAATTCAATTTTAAATTTGTTTTACTGGCACTCTTCGGTGCTGCAATGGGACAGGGTGTCATCTGGTATACAGGACAGTTCTACGCCATGAGTTTTCTGCAAAAAGTCATGAATATAGATTCGATGCAGGTGGATTATTTAATGGCTACTGCGCTGTTAATGGGAACCCCATTCTTCGTGTTTTTCGGCTGGCTTTCTGATAAAATCGGACGAAAAGCAATTATGATGACCGGTATGCTGGTGGCTATTTTAGCCTACCGGCCGATTTATGACAGCATGTACAAAAGTGTCAACATAGAAGCTAAAACGGTTGCAAACGCCGGGATCAAAGAGACAAGAACGGCCGCCATTCATAAAGATATTGCATCAGACAGCTTAATTACATTTCACAAAGAAACGACGTACACAGACGGAACTTTCATGAAAAAAGACAGCATCGTACACTGGTCCGCAGCCGGCCCTGTGATGAAAGACGGAAAAGCGGAAGAACCAAAAATTACAAAATCTATTACATTAAATAATGATACAAGATGGTATCTGGTGTTTCTGGTTTTTATTCAGGTATTGTTTGTAACTATGGTTTATGGTCCTATCGCTGCTTTCCTTGTTGAAATGTTCCCGGTTAGGATTCGCTACACTTCAATGTCTCTGCCTTATCATATCGGAAACGGAGTATTTGGAGGACTTCTTCCGGCAGTGGCAACATATCTGGTCACTCAGGGGAAAGATGCAGGACATCCCACGTGGTATCTGGAAGGACTTTGGTATCCGATTGGAGTCGCCGCAGTCTGTTTAGTCATCGGATTGTTTTATCTTAAAAATAAGAATAATAATATTCATGATTAAACACCGCATCACTTAATTTTTTACTAATTTTAAAACTACTAAAATGAACGGACTAAAAAAAATATTAGGCATACTCTGGATCGCAGTGGCACTGTTGGTGGGATATTTCGGAACTACGGTTCTGGGAATTCCAAAGATCACTTCCGGAAAGCAGGAAGATCTGGTATTCGGGATCATCATCTTATTTGTGCTGATGCCGATCATCTCGGGCGGAATGGCTATTTTCGGATACTATTCGCTGATAGGAGAATATTCAGACGATAAGATTTAATTTATAAAAGATTAATGATAATTGATGAGTGATAGGTTACTCATCAATTATCTTTTATCAATCATCATTTATGAAAAAAAGACACGAACAAAAACTGATTATCCTGAGCATCGGACTGATGATGGCTTTCAGCATCCCTATTTCACTGCTTTTCAACAGTGAAAAAGATGTTTTCGGCTATCCGATGATTCTGATCTATCTGTTCGCGGTCTGGATGATCTCCATCATTATTTCTTTTGTAATCGTAAAAAAATATGATGAGTAGTTTCGCGTTATTTGTTGTTGTTTTACTCTATCTCGCCCTTTTGTTCTTAGTTGCCCACCTGGCAGAGAAGAAGAAGAGCAAGCGGTGGATCAACAATCCCTACATCTACGCATTGTCCCTGGCGGTGTATTGCACAGCCTGGACGTACTACGGAAGCATCGGCGTAGCTGCCACAAGCGGACTGAATTATCTGCCGATTTACATTGGCCCCATTATGATTATTCCCGCATGGATCTACATCAATACGAAAATTGTAAGAATTTCCAGAATTAATAAAATCAGCAGTCTTGCCGATTTTATTTCTTTGCGGTACGGGAACAGCAGAAGCTTCAGTGCGATCATCACAATCGTCTGCCTTTTAGCCATCGTTCCATACATCGGACTTCAGATCAAAGCCATCTCCGAAACTTTTCATTTGGTCACTGAAACTTCGATGTCAAACAATATACTGACTGACAATGCGACGTTTGTGGTTGTTTTAATCGCTTTATTCTCATCTTATTATGGGACGCGATATGTGGATGCTTCAGAAAAACGTCTTGGCATTATTTCCGCCATCGCCCTGGAAAGTTTTTTAAAGCTTTTCTTTATTATCATTCTGGGTATTTTTGTCATTTACTTCGTATTCGACGGCTTTTCCGATATTTATGAAAAGGCCAGCAAGTTTGAAGATTTTAAAGAAAAGAATACGTTCAACGGTATTGAAGGCGCGATGAACTGGATGGTTTTATGCATGATTTCCGCTACAGCCATCTGCATTTTGCCGAGACAGTTTCACACCGCGATTATTGAGAACAGACAAGAGAAACATATCAGAACAGCGATCTGGTTTTTTCCTCTTTACTTATTGATTTTCACCATATTCATCTTCCCGATTGCGTGGGGAGGAAGACTTATTTTTGACGGTGAAAAGGTAAATCCAGAGTTCTATTCTATTCTGATTCCCCAACATTTTGACAATACTTTAATCACCGTTTTTGTATTTCTTGGGGGATTGAGTTCATGCATTTCCATGATCATTATTTCAGCCATCACGCTATCCATTATGCTTTCCAATAACCTTATCATTCCTTATGGTTTGCTGGGAAAATTCAAATCCGACAACGAGGTTCAGAATACAAGAAACATTACGAATATCCGAAAATTCAGCATTTTTGCGCTGATCATCATGGCTTTTGTTTTCTATAAATATTTCATCCTGAAAACATCATTGGATTCTGTAGGCCTTATCTCATTTGTTGTGATCGCGCAGCTGGCACCTTCTTTTTTCGGAGCGATATTCTGGAGGAGAGGAAGTTATAAAGGTGCTGTGGCAGGGCTTCTGGCAGGTTTGGCGATCTGTTATTTCGGACTGATTATTCCGCAGTATTACTTCTCATACAATCAGGAACTCAAAGGCGTTATTCGGGAAACGTATGATGCTTTCGGGTTTTTTAATATTTCTTTTTTAAGCCGAATTCCTGAGATCTTTTTCTGGTCAATTTTTACCAATACTGCTTTATTTACGATTATCTCCGTCAGCGTTAAAGGAAACTACCGCGAAAGAAATTTCGCAGAATTATACGTGGATATTGATAAGCATATCTTAAATCATGAAAATGCTTTTGTATGGCGAGGAACTGCCTATGTTTCAGATATCAGGAATATTCTGGAAAGATTTTTAGGCAAAAATAAAACGGAGCAGGCTCTAAGAATTTTTAATTTAAAGTATAATATTGATTCTAAAACGGAAACCGCGGATTCAAGGTTTATCAAGTTCTCTGAAAACCTTCTCGCAGGAAGAATCGGGACCGCATCTGCAAAAATTCTGATCGAAGGTGTAACCAAAGAAGATAAAATATCCTTAAGGGAAGTTTTAAACATTTTAGAGGAATCCAAAGAAAATATCACGCTCAATAAAAAGTTGACGGAACAGTCTGAAGAATTACAGAAACTTTCTGATGATCTGAGAACAGCCAATGAAAACTTAATCGTCAAAGACCGTCAGAAAGACGACTTCCTGGATTCAGTGGCTCACGAATTAAGAACACCGATCACCGCCATCCGTTCAGCAGGAGAAATTTTAGCGGACGATGACGATATTCCAACAGATATCAAGCAGGAATTTTTAAACAACATCATCACTGAATCTGACAGGCTGAGCGAAATCATCAACGATATTCTTTATCTTGACAAACTGGAACACGGCGAAATTGCTCTGAACATTAAAGAAAATAATATTCTTGAAACTTACAAGAAAGCTTTAAATCCTCTACTCCATCTGATCCTGCAGAAAAATATTCATTTAAGTGAAGTGAATCTCCTGAATCATCCTACATTTGAACACGACGAGGCAAGAATGATTCAGCTTTTCCAGAATATTCTCGGAAATGCTTTAAAATTTACCGATGAACTGGGAACCATACAAACCAAACTGTCTGAAAAAGAAAATGACCTGATCATCAGCATTTTCAATACCGGAAGACATATTCCGGAAGAAGATCTGGAGATGATCTTTGACAAATTTTATCAGTCAAAAAATCAGAATATTTTAAAACCCACAGGAAGCGGACTCGGACTGGCTATTTCAAAAAAGATTGTTCAGGCTCACAGCGGAACCATACAGGCAGAAAACAGCGGTTTGGGTGTCACTTTTACAATACGCATTCCTTACAATAGACTATAAGAGATTATAAATGAAGTTGAACAAAACCAATAACCATCTATGAGAAAGATCATTATTGCCGATGACGAACACAAAATATTAATGTCGCTGGAATACAGCTTTAAGAAAAACGGCTACGACGTTTATATCGCAAGAGACGGAACAGAAGTTCTGGATTTTCTAAAGAACATGGTTCCCGACGTCATCCTTCTGGACATCATGATGCCGAATCTGGACGGATACAGCACACTGGAAGCCATTAAAAAAGACGAAAGAATGAATAACACAAAAGTCATATTTCTGAGCGCAAAAAACAATCCCAAAGACATAGAAAAAGGTCTCAAAATGGGCGCTGATGCGTATGTAACGAAGCCTTATTCCATTAAGAAGCTGATGCAGCAAATTGAAGAGATGTTTGAGTAAGAAGATTTCAGATATCAGACAAGAGATGTGAGTTTTGAGACATCCTTGCCAGGGATAGAAAATTCAGACTTACAACTGAATATTAGGCAATGGATCTAAAACAAAAAAAACATGAAACACAAAAATTAATATGGACGCAGATACTCTGTTTAAACAAAGCATAGAAGACAAAGAAAGTTTCTGGAAAGAACAGGCCAAAGAGATCCAATGGTTTGAGTTTCCGGAACATATTCTTTCTAAAGATAAAAACAATTATCCGCAGTGGTATGCGGATGGAAAACTCAATATGTGTTATCTCTGCATTGATCAGCATATTGAAGACGGTTTCGGAGATCAGATTGCCATTGTCTATGATTCTCCGGTTACGGATAAAAAGAAGACTTATACATTTAATCAGGCCAAAGAAGAAATTTCAAAATTGGCAGGAGGACTGGTTTCATTAGGCTTACAAAAAGGAGATACAGCCGTTATTTATATGCCGATGATTCCGCAAACTCTTTTTGCGATGCTGGCCTGTGCAAGAATCGGAGTGATTCACAATGTGGTTTTCGGAGGTTTTGCCCCGAATGAACTGGTGGTAAGAATTGATGATTGTAAGCCAAAAGCATTGATCACCGCTACTGCCGGTGTAGAAATAGCCAGAAGAATTCCTTACTTACCACTCGTTGAAAAAGCTGTTGAACTGGCGCAGGATAAAGTGGACAATATCATCGTTTACAACAGAAAACTGGTAGACAATCAGGATGAAATGTTCGATGGACTGATTGATTATGAAGAACTGGTTCAAAAATCAGAGCCCGCAGACTGCGTTTCCGTGGAATCTACCCATCCGTTGTATTTACTTTACACCTCAGGAACTACAGGAAAACCAAAAGGAATTGCACGGGATACCGGAGGTTACGCCACATCGCTTAAGTTTTCCATGAAATATATTTACGGAGTTGAGCCCGGAGAAACCTATTGGGCGGCTTCAGATTTCGGCTGGGCGGTAGGTCACAGTTTCAGCGTCTACGGACCGCTTATCAACCGGAATACAACGATTATTTTTGAAGGAAAACCTATCATGACACCTGATGCAGGTACGTTCTGGAGAATTATTTCAGAATACAAAGTATCTACGATGTTTACAGCTCCTACAGCCATCAGAGCGATAAAAAAAGAAGATCCGAACGGTGAGCTGGTTAAAAAATACGATCTGTCTCATTTCAAAAAACAGTTTCTGGCCGGAGAACGATGTGATGTAGCCACTTTAGACTGGTTTGCAGAACACATTGGAGTTCCCGCCATTGACCACTGGTGGCAGACCGAATCCGGATGGCCTATGCTGGGACTGATGACTTTCGATGATCAATATAAAATTAAAAGAGCTTCCGCCGGAAAACCGATTCCCGGATATGATATTAAGATCTTTGATGAAAACGGATACGAACTTGACGCTCATCAGGAAGGTTACTTAATCATCAAACTCCCTCTTCCTCCGGGGGCGCTTTTAGGCATCTGGAATGATAATGACCGTTTTCAGAGCAGCTATCTTTCGCAGTATAAGGGGTATTATTTCTCGGGAGACGGCGCTATTCGGGATGAAGACGGTTATATTTTCATTACCGGAAGAGTGGATGATGTGATCAATGTAGCCGGACACAGGCTTTCCACCTCGGAAATGGAAGAAATTGTTTCATCACATCCCGATGTCGCAGAATGCGCTGTCGTAGGCATTGATGATGAACTGAGAGGACAGGTTCCTTTTGCTACGGTTGTTTTGAAAAACGGAACAGCCATCTCTGAAGAAGAACTAGAAAAAGATATCATCAGAATGGTTCGTGAAAAGATCGGGGCTGTGGCTTTTTTAAAAAATGCCATGGTTGTCAAACGCTTACCAAAAACCCGTTCAGGAAAGATCTTAAGAAAACTGATAAGAACCTTGCTGGATGGAAAAGAGTTTCAGATTCCGTCAACCATCGACGATGAAAAAATCATTGAGGAAATTCAGGAAAAAATCAATGACTATAGGGCTTAGGCAATAAATTAAACATATATTTAATATTAATAAAATTCAAATTTCAAAAAAGAAGGGATATGAGAAATTACTTAATTGAAGATCTGCCGCATTATTTTGAAGAGTATAAGAAGTCTATTAAAAATCCTAAGAAATTCTGGGACAAAATAGCTGATCAAAATTTTGTGTGGTACCAAAGATGGAGCAAGGTGGTTAAGTATGATATGAATGAAGCCAAAATCACATGGTTTAAAAATGCTAAATTAAATATCACCAAAAACTGCATAGACAGACATCTTGCGGTAAGAGGCGAAAAAACCGCGATCATCTGGGAACCCAACGACCCAAAAGAGGCAGCACAGCATATTTCCTACAATGAACTGTACAACCGTGTCAATAAAACCGCCAATGTTTTACGTGAAATGGGCATTGAAAAAGGAGACAGAGTCTGTATCTACCTTCCGATGATTCCCGAACTGGCTATCACCATGCTGGCCTGCGCCAAACTGGGAGCCGTACATTCCGTGATCTTTGCAGGATTTTCTGCTTCTGCCGTAGCTTCTAGAGTCAATGACTGTAATGCCAAAATGATCATCACATCAGATGGAAGTTACAGAGGTAATAAAGTACTGGATCTGAAAACGATCGTAGACGAAGCACTGGAAAAAACACCAAGTGTAGACTCCGTTCTTGTGGTGAAAAGAACACACAACGAGATCAAAATGAAAGAAGGCAGAGACCACTGGATGGCTGATCTGTATGAAAAAGCCTCCGCTGATTTCGTAACGGTCATCATGGATGCCGAAGATCCTCTTTTCATCCTGTACACTTCAGGTTCTACCGGAAAACCTAAAGGAATGCTTCACACCTCCGCAGGTTATATGGTGTACACTGCGTATACGTTTAAAAATGTATTCAATTATAAAGAAAATGATATTTACTGGTGTACCGCAGACATCGGATGGATCACAGGACATTCATACATTTTATACGGACCGCTTCTTAATGGGGCGACCACCGTTATTTTCGAAGGTGTTCCTACCTATCCTGAACCGGACCGTTTCTGGGAAGTGATCGAAAAACATAAGATCACTCAGTTTTACACGGCTCCTACTGCGATCCGTTCATTAGCTAAAGAAAGCACAGAATGGGTAGACAAGCATGACCTGAGTACTTTGAAGGTAATTGGTTCCGTAGGTGAGCCTATCAATGAAGAAGCATGGCACTGGTTCAATGACCATGTCGGAAAGAAAAAATGTCCGGTAGTTGATACATGGTGGCAGACGGAAACAGGAGGTATCATGATCTCCCCGCTTCCATTTGTAACTCCAACCAAACCGACTTACGCTACCCTTCCACTTCCTGGAATCCAGCCTGTCTTAATGGATGATAAACGCAATGAAATTACAGGCAATCAGGTGACCGGAAACCTTTGCATCCGCTTTCCATGGCCGGGAATCGCAAGAACGATCTGGGGCGACCATCAACGATATAAAGAAACGTATTTCAGTGCTTTTCCGGGGAAATATTTCACGGGTGACGGAGCATTGAGAGATGAAGTCGGATACTACAGGATTACAGGCCGTGTAGATGATGTGATCATTGTTTCCGGACATAATCTGGGAACTGCTCCCATCGAAGACAGCATCAATGAACATCCTGCCGTTGCTGAATCTGCGATCGTGGGTTATCCTCATGATATCAAAGGAAATGCTTTATACGGCTTCGTGATCTTAAAAGAAACCGGAGAAGGCCGTGATAAAGAAAACCTGAAGAAGGAGATTAACCAGCTTATTGCAGATCAGATTGGGCCAATTGCCAAGCTTGATAAAATACAGTTTGTTTCCGGGCTGCCGAAAACACGTTCCGGGAAAATTATGCGTAGGATTTTAAGAAAAATTGCAGAAGGAGACTTCAGTAATTTCGGAGATATTTCTACGCTGTTGAATCCGGAAATCGTAGAGGAAATCAAAAATGAGAGTATCAGTTAAATAAATTGATCTAAACACTATAAAGTAAATGCGCAGAGTTTTTTCTGCGCATTTATTATTTTTAACCTGAGCTCGAGTCAACAGAGTTATGAGTTTTAAAATGATGAGTTATAAGTTTCAGGAGTATGAGGTATAGAATTGGGAAGGAGATCAAGTTTTGAAATTGATCCGGCATATAGATGTAAAAGGCAGTTTTAAGATTCCTCCTGTAGCTTTCAACAACTCCCCTCTTCAGGTTTCCAACTTCCTTCCCCAGCCTACTTTATTATTTTAATCGACTGTCTTCCCAAATTAGAATGCACATCAAGAAGATAATGTCCTTTTGGGTAATTGAAATCCAAAGAATATTTTTTCAATCCTTTAGCATCAATATCATCTTTCAAAATATTTTTAATAAACTTTCCAGAAGCTTCATACAGCCCCACAACGATATGATCGGTATGTAAATAATAAACATTAAGGTTCAGCTTATCTTTTACAGGATTCGGAGCGACTTCCACTTTCAGCTTTCTTTCCTGATTTTCACCAGGGTTTTCTTTAACGTCTAAAGTTCCTCTCGTCATCTTATAAATATTAGATCCCGCAGCAAAAGCAAGATTATTGTTAACAAAAAAGATTCTGTTCAAAGAACCGCCTACTCCGGTATTGGTCCAGTTACTTCCACCGTCTAAGGTTTCATAAAATCCTGTACTGTGTCCGCCCATCCAGCCATGGGTTTCCGATATGAAACCAACAGCCTGCACATAGGGATCCGGAAAATCTTTTGTCTCCCATGTAAATCCCCCGTTCGTTGATTTAAGAAGTTTCCCCGCGTTGGTAGCCTCAGATTCAATAGCGCAAAAAATTTTATTATGATCCAGAAGCTGCATTTTCCAAACAAATTCACTGGCGATATTGCTGTTGTAAATTTTTGTCCAGCTTGCCCCACCGTCAAGCGTTTTAAGAATGACAGCTCCGTCATTGTCATTTCCTGAAACAAAACCTACATTTTCGTTAATGAAAGTAATTTCCACCAGGGCATTGGCATACGAAGACATATCAATATACTCCCATGTAGTTCCACTGTCTGTAGATTTTATAATATAGGCCGGGGAAAACCATGCGCCACAGCCATAAACGGTGGACGTACCTACACAGTCTAAACCGCAGATGGCAGCAGGATAAGGTGAAATATTATTTATTCTTTCCCATGAATTTCCGCCGTCAACGGTTTTATAGAAACTGTTATTCAAAGTTCCAAGAAAGCCTACATTTTCGTTGAGGAATTCTATATTCCGGTAATATTGATTAGCAGGCCCGTTCACCGTCTTTTGCACCCAGGTATCTCCTCCGTTTGTTGTTTTAAAAACAGCTCCGCCTCCTCCGCGTACTGCCCAACCCAAGTTCTCATTCAGAAAAAACACATCATCATATCTTCCACCTCCGTTAGATGGCGGATAGGAAAAAGCAGTCCAGCTGTACTGCGCCTGCATCAGCGAAGACAGTAAGGAAAAAGTAAATAAAATTTTTCTCATGGTTGATTAATTTTTAATAAAAAAACAAATTTGAATTATTTAAAGGATCCGTACAATACTTTGAAGCATGTAAAATTTAAAATTTATGAAAAATCAAACGTATGTTCAATAGATATCCTCAAACATTTTAACATTATATTATAGATAAAATAATAAATAATAAGTTTTATTAAATTAATAGTAGTTATATTAGAAAATATTTATTATCTTTAAGTACAATTTAAAAACTATTGCTTATGTCAAATATATTAGCTGGATTATTTGCACATCACAGCGATTACAAAAAGCTTGAAGCCGATCTGGAAAATTCAGGATTTGAAAATTCAGATTACATAGTATATCTTAATGGCTCTGAAACCTCTCAGTACCTGGCGAGTGTTGCGGTAAAAGATAATAACCAAACTGATGGCGCCCGGAATATTTTTAGCCAAAATTCAGTACTGAAGACCTATTTATTCGAGAATATGGGTATTGGGCAGGCGAATTACGATAATCTCAAAAGATTTATCGATGCCAGAAACAGAGCCGACATCCATAACAGCCCCGATGTGAAAATAAAGGCATCAAGCAGTGGCATGGATTCAGAAGTGAAATTCTGACAAAAAACATAAAATCTAATAACCGGAAATCCGCGGAGCGTTCTGCGGATTTTTTATGCGTGAAAAGTTTAAAAAATTTCGTATTTTCGTTTAAATATAGGCATTAGCACAAATGAGTTACGATTTAGAACAGGAAAACAAAGAGATCCTTGCCCGGTATAAGGATCTGATTTCTAATACATACAGAACTCTGGACGAGGAAAATAACAAGCTCATCCGGAAGGCATTCGATATCGCATTGGATGCTCACAAGGACCAAAGGAGAAAATCCGGGGAACCTTACATCTACCACCCTATTGCCGTTGCTAAAATTGTAGCTACTGAGATCGGTTTGGGGGCTACTTCTATTGCCTGTGCCCTGTTGCATGACGTAGTAGAGGACTCTGACTACACCTATGAGGATCTGAAAAAGATTTTTGGAGAAAAGATCGCCAATATTGTGAACGGACTCACGAAGATCTCCATCATGAACCATCAGAACATTTCTGTTCAGTCTGAAAATTACAGAAAACTTTTGCTGACTCTTTCTGAAGATTTCAGGGTTATTCTGATCAAAATTGCCGACCGCCTTCACAATATGCGAACGCTGGAAAGCATGGCTCCGGATAAGCAGAAAAAAATCGCTTCGGAGACCGTGTATATTTATGCTCCCATGGCACACCGTCTGGGTCTGTATAATATCAAATCAGAGCTTGAAGATCTTTCATTAAAATATAACAACCCGGAAGTTTACAACGAGATCACGGAAAAATTGGAATCTGCCAAAGAAAACCGTGAAAGATATATTGAAGAGTTCAAAACCGAAGTTTCGGAAAGATTAAAAGAAGAAGGTTTAAACTTTAATATCAAAGGCCGCGCAAAAGCTATTTCTTCCATTTATAGAAAAATGCTGAAGCAGGGGGTTTCTTTCGAGGAAGTTTTTGACAACTATGCGATCAGGATTATTTACAAATCGGATGCAAAAAATGAAAAATTTCTTGCCTGGAAGATCTATTCTATCGTAACCGACGTTTATCACAGTAATCCGTCAAGGATGCGAGACTGGATCACACAGCCCCGTTCCACAGGGTATGAGAGTCTCCATTTAACGGTTCTCGGTCCGGATAAAAAATGGATCGAAGTACAGATCCGTTCGGAAAGGATGAATGAGATTGCAGAAAAAGGGGTTGCCGCTCACTACAAATACAAAGAAGGCTACAAACAAAGCTCTGAAGACCGTAATTTCGAAAGATGGGTGACGGAAATCCGTGAAGTTCTTGAACAGCAGCAAAATCTTTCTACGTCTGAACTTTTGGATAATATTAAACTCAATTTATATTCCAAGGAAGTATTTGTATTTACGCCAAAAGGGGAAATTAAAATCCTTCCCACCAATGCTACGGCGCTGGATTTTGCTTTTTCCGTTCACTCTGACCTTGGGATGAAATGTCTTGGGGCGAAGATCAACGGAAAGCTTGTTCCTATTTCCTATGTGCTTCAGAATGGTGACCAGATCGACATTCTGTCTTCACAAAACCAGAAACCGAAGTCTGACTGGCTGGAATTTGTGGTTACGTCCAAAGCAAAGTCGAAGATTAAAAGTTATCTGAACTCTCAGAAAAACCAATTGGTGGAAGAAGGAAAAGAAATCCTTCAGAGAAAACTGCGCCATGCGAAAATCAATTTTAATGATGAAGAGGTCAACAAACTTCAGAAATTCTTTAATTTAAAAACCTCTCAGGAACTCTTCCTTAAATTTCAAAGCAATGAACTGGATGTCAGCAGCCTGAGAAAATATATCGAAAGTAAAAACGTATTCAACAATTTACTTTCAAGATTCAGAAAATCGCCACCGAAAAACGTGCATTATGAGGAGCCGAAAGAGCAGAACCTCGACATGATCATTTTCGGGAAAGACGAAGAAAAACTGAATTATAGCTATGCAAAATGCTGTACGGTAATTCCCGGTGATAAAATTTTCGGATTTATAACAATTTCTGATGGTATTAAAGTTCACAGCGATAACTGCCCGAATGCGATCAACCTGAGAGCTCAGTACGATTACCGTGTGATTCCCGCCAAATGGGTGAATGCGGAAAGCTTCAAGAACAGAGTGAAGATCGAAATCGAAGGTCTGGACAGAATGGGAATGATCAACGATATTACCACGGTGATCAGCGGAAGTATGGGAATGGATATGAAAAGCATGTCCATAGAATCCAACAACGGCATTTTTACCGGGAATATCAATCTCGAAGTAAAAAATAAAGGTCAGTTGGAAGAAACATTTAAAAAACTTAAAAATATTGACGGCGTTTCAAGAGTGAGACGGGTACAATCCTAAGCATGAATTTATCTCTATATTTCAAAAAATTTTTCAGCAGTAATCAGGCATCAGGAATTATCCTTATTTTTTGTGTACTGGTTTCATTATTAATCGCAAATTCGTCTGCAGGTGAAGGCTTCCAGAACTTTTTAGACAAAGAAGTGGGCACTCACCTGTTCCACCTTACCTATCCGGTCAGCATCTGGATCAATGACGGCCTAATGGCTGTTTTCTTTCTGCTGGTAGGACTAGAGATCAAAAGGGAAATGGTGGAAGGAGAGCTTTCTTCTTTTAAAAATGCCTCTCTTCCTATTTTTGCAGCTGTGGGCGGAATGCTGGTTCCCGCGGTGATCTATACCTTTTTCAATGCCGGAACGGATTACAGCAGCGGCTGGGGAATTCCTATGGCGACTGATATTGCTTTTTCACTTGCCATCATTTCAATGCTTGGAAAAAAGATCCCTAATTCGATCAAAATATTCCTTGCTGCACTGGCCATTGTTGATGATCTGGGTGCGATTCTGGTGATTGCGGTTTTTTATACGGAACAGATTCACTGGACGTATCTGCTGTTGTCTTTTGGAACGGCGGCTTTATTATTTTTATTAAACTTTTTAAAGGTTACACGCCTTGTTTTCTATATTATCCCGGGATTGTTTTTATGGTATTTCCTGCATCATTCAGGGATTCATGCGACCATAGCAGGGGTTTTACTTGCCTTCTCGATTCCTACAAATGTTTCGAATATAGACATTTCTCCCCTTGAAAAGCTGGAGCATAAACTTCATTTTCCGGTAAGTTTTCTGATCATGCCGATATTTGCCTTAACGAATACCAATATTGCGTTTACCAGTGAAATGGTAGCGGGAGTTACAAGTACTTTAGGAATGGGAATTATCTGCGGATTGATTTTAGGAAAACTGATCGGGATCAATCTGTTCTCGTTTATTGCGATTAAACTGAAACTCAGTTCTCTGCCTCAAAACAGTACGTGGCCACAGATGGCTGGTGTCGGGCTGCTGGCAGGAATAGGATTTACAATGTCTATTTTTATAGCGCTTCTTTCCTTTAAAGACGATATCCCGATTCAGGATGAGGCTAAATTTGCCATTCTGATCGCTTCATTCTTAGCAGCAGTTTTAGGATTCGTGATCTTAAGTATGAGTTCGAAGGAAGATGAGAATGCAGTAGAGAATTAATCTTTTTCCCTCTCTTCCAGCTTTCTCCGGTGTTCTTCATCGCTTTCCAGATTCGGCTCTGTAATGGCTGCATGGTAACGAACTGCTTCTCTTTTAATTTCATCGGAAAGCAGTTTTTCTATCCTTAGTTTTCTCAGGGCCATATTCAATTCATTTCCGAACAGGAGAAGATAGACATTCACATTCACCCAAACCATCAGAAGAATCATACTTCCAATGGATCCGTAAAGAACGTTATAACGGGCAATATCTTTTACGTAGATCGCAAAGATAAAAGTGGTCAGCACAAACAGAACTGTCGTTAAGATGGCACCTGGAACCGCCTGTCTGAACCTCGCGATCTTTACTGTTCCTAACCAATAGAAAAGGGTCAGAAGAATGAAGTAGAAAAGCGGAAAAGACACAAATCCAATGATCTTGGACAGGTTATTCACCAGCCATGAAACATCATAAGCCGGCGTAAAAAGTTTCATAACAACCTCCACATAATACACCCCGAAAAGTGCCAGGAAAACGATCGTAATAAAACCTATTGTGATGAAAAAAGAAAGGATAAATTCCTTTACATCTGTGAGTTTTTCGTCTGAATTCTCATTAAATCCATTGATGAGCGAAAAAGTTCCGTTAGTTGCAAAAACCAATGCCAATACAATCGTTAGGTTGCTGATCCCTTTCATATTCGGGATGATATTGGTTTCTATATATCCTCGTACATCGCCTTCCATATTGGATGGAAAAACGTTGTGCATCAAGACTTCAAAAATATAAAACTGAAGCTTGTCGTAATGCGGCATATAGGGCAAAACGGAAAGTAAAAAGAGTAAAAAGGGAAACAAACTGATGGTAAAACTCCATGAAATAGAAGCCGCTTTTCTACCGATATTTCCTTTGAAAATTCCAGAAATATAAATCTGAAACATCTGCCAAAGCGATATTCCGAGAACAGGAATATGTATGCCGTCAAAAAACTCTTGAATTTTCAAGATAAATCTGGGAATTTTAATACTCATCTATTTGGTGTATTTCACTTGTAAAACAATTGATTTTATCTCCTTTAACAGAGAAACATCTGCGGTTTCACTTAAGTCTTTATACAAATATAAACATTTTCCTTATCCTTCCTATACCGCTGGAATTGATTGATGCGCATCAATCCTTCAGAATACCTGTACTCCTGACATTCCGGGAAAGGATATGTTATTTGAAAAATAATGTAAGTCCTAAAATTCTTTCATCTGTTCAATAAAAGCTTTGTCAGAAATTTCATGCATTAAACTGCCGCAAATGATGATCCATATGCTTGTAGACAAAAATCCCGATCTCTTCTCTTTTCATCTTTCCAAAAAAATCATGGATAAAATCAGGATTTGAATAATTTTCATAGGCCACAATTTGTTGCATCCATAGCTGTTTTTCGTATTCCGTGTCACCGTTCATTTCTTTTATGGCAAAGCTCCCTGCGGGCACATTTTTCTTGATCGGGGTTTCATCTTTTACAAGACCTTTCAGTGCCATTTTCCCAAACAGCCAGCCCAGAAATTCCTGCTTATAGGTATGGTGACTTATTCCCATGATCCAGTCATTCCATACTGTACAGTGTCTCATCATCTGGAAAAGATTCATTTTACCCCATTGGGCAGTATTCTTCTGTGAAAGCGTATCAATCCTTTTGATCAGCTCTTCCCGTGTATTTTGGTCAAATATTGTTTTCATAACCGATTCTTTTTGTAAAGGTATCATGGTTTCTAAAAAATCTTGGTACGTAAAAACGACATCCGACAGTGTATTTTGTGCCAAAATTTATATAACTTTATTATCAAATACGTACAGCAATGAAACATATTTCGATCATTATCTATGACGGTGTCCTGTCCACAGCCGTATCCAATACCGCCTCTCTACTGATGAGCGCCAATGAATCCGCCATGAGAAAAGGGATTGACATTCCTTTTGAGATAGAGCTGATCGGCGTACAGAATAAAACCGTACCATCTCATCTCCCTCTGCAGTTCTGCTGTCCAAAAATGATCTCTGAGAAGTTTGATACTGATGTGGTTATCATTCCACCCATGAGCATGGATCTAACAGATATTGATTCCCTGCTGGCTAAAAATGATGTTCTCATCAAATGGATCAAAACAAAATACCACGAGAAAGCCCAGCTGATCAGTCTGTGTACAGGAGCTTATTTCCTTGCAGAATCCGGTTTACTGGATCATATGCCGGCTACCTCACACTGGGGCGCCATGGAGGATCTGCAAAAAAGATATCCTCTCATTGATTTCAAACCTGATCATGTGGTGACCTATTCAAAAGCAATCATCACAGGCGGCGGTGGTTTCTCTTCTTTAAATGCGATGCTGTATTTTATTGAACAGAATTCCAGCAAAGAAATATCCGTTGAGCTGAGTAAGCTCTACGCATTGGATTACGGACGAACTTCACAAAGTATTTTCAACGTATTCTCAGGACAGCGGCTTCATGACGATGATCAAATTCATAAGGCACAGAGCTACATCGAGAAAACATTTAAAACAGATATCACGGTTGAGCAGATTGCAGGCGAAGTCCATATGAGCAGACGGAATTTTATCCGCCGGTTTAAAAATGCAACCCGTTTAAATCCAATTGAATATATACAAAGGGTAAAAGTGGAAGCTGCCAAAAAGGCATTTGAAACCGGAGATGCTAATATTGCGGATGTTACCTACAGCATGGGGTACAATGATTTAAAAACATTCAGAACGGTCTTTAAAAAGATCACCGGATTAACGCCGGTTGATTACAGAAATAAATTTAAGGGGCAGGAGATTAGCTCTTGAAAGATTGAAGTTATTGAAAAATTTAAAAACTCAGGAGCAGACCGTGCCTTAATATATTTTTAGGGTTTACGGCTTCAGTCCTTTTCTTTAAAAATGGTATCTTTGCCTTTTGAAACCCTTTATACATGCGAATCAGCTTACTTTGTATCGGTAAAACAGATGACAAGGAGATCACTTCCCTGATCGGCTATTATCTGACCCGACTTCCCAAACACTGGAACTTCGAGATCACAGAGATTCCAGACGTAAAAAACGCAAAAAACCTTTCACCGGAACTTTTGAAGAAGGAAGAATCTAAGCTGTTCCTGAATTATATTGACAAAAATGACCTTGTCGTCATCCTCGATGAAAAAGGAAAACAGTTCACCAGCCGTGAATTTGCCCAGAAAATCGATACCTGGATGAATTCTTCGGTTAAAAAAGTTCATATCCTGATTGGAGGTGCCTATGGTTTTTCCGAAGAGATTTATAATAGAGCCAACGAAAAAATGTCATTATCTAAAATGACATTCACGCATCAGATGATCCGTTTATTTATTGTGGAGCAACTTTACCGTGCGGACCAGATCCTGCAGGGAAAGCCTTATCATAATGATTAAAAATTTTCGGTTTTCAGAATGAATATTCTAAACTTTTAAACCGATCTGTCTTTTCGCTTCACCAATTACAAAAGCAACAGAATTGGCTATATTAAAGCTTCTGATCAGTTTTGACATCGGAATGGTAAGATGATTCTCAAAACGATCCAGAACTTCTTTACTCAAACCTACACTTTCCTTACCGAAGACCAGCCAGTCGCCATCCTGAAATTCATTTTCCAGATAGGATTTTTCAGCATGTGAGCTCATTAAGAAAACACGGGAAGGATCCGGAACACATTTCATCCACTCCTCTACATTGGCATATTCTGAAACATCAAGATGCACCCAATAATCTAAACCGGACCGTTTCAGGTTTTTATCATTGATGACAAATCCAAAGGGATGAACCAGGTGTAATTTACTTTCTGTCCCTACACATAATCGTCCTATGTTACCTGTATTGTTGGGTATTTCGGGTTCTACAAGAACAATATTCAACATCTATTTATCTTTCTTTATGGGGTTCAAAAATAGCCGGAACTATTTATTTACTTTGTCTTATTTGGGTTTTGCGACACACTTAGCATAATAATCCGCTAAAATAGCCTTTTCATAGCCTAAATTGACTGCTCTGTCCAGATTTTCACAGGCTTCCTTAGGCTTTGCCGTATCAAATAAAACCAATGCTTTGGTTACGTAAGAATGAGCAAATTTCGGATCAATGGAAATGGCTTTATTGACGTCTGTGAGGGCTTCTTTAGGCTTTTTCATTTTGAAATACACGTCTGCTCTTCCGTTGTAGAGAAGTGATTCCGGTTTTTCGGAGATCAGCAGATTGTAATCTTTTAAAGCGCCATCCAAATCACCGTTATTTTTTTTGAGATTGGCCAGTCCTGTTTTAGCATAAATATTATCCGGTGCAAAGGTTAAAATTTGCTTCAGATCATTTAGGGCAAGGTCCTTTTTCCCCTGACTGTCGTAGATCTTGGAACGGGTAAGATAGAATTCAGGATTTTCAGCATCGATAGTGAGACCTTTTGCAATATATTCCAGGGCTTTGGCTTTATTTCCTTTCTGGCTGTTTAATGAAGCGAGATTGGCATAAACCGGAGCCGACAAAGGATTAGCCTTTAAAGCTGAATCATATGACCTCAGAGCCAGTGCCGTTTTTCCCAGTCTTCTTTGGGCTGTACCCAAACTGTTGTAATATTCAGACTGGTATTTCTGAATCTGCTCTTTTTCTGCCAGTTTGGTGTATTGTTCTTCGGCGCATTTATAGTCTGCTTTTTTAAAGCATTCTTCGGCTGTTTTTTTGTCCTGTGCGTAAAGGCTGAATGAGGTGCATATACATGCGGTCAGTAATAAAGTTTTTTTCATGAAGTTATAGTTTGTTTGTTGATGACTTTTTTGGCGAGTACTCCAAATATCACTCCCAATAAAGATCCAACAAACGCCCCCACCAAAATATCTATCGGGAAATGAACTCCTAAATATATTCGGCTATAAGAAACTACTACAGCCCATACAAATATAGCATATGGAAACCAATTGAGCTTCTTTTTCAATAAAATACTTAAATAAGCTGCCAGAAAAAAGGTGTTCGACGCATGGGCAGAATAAAACCCGTATTGTCCGCCACACTTCACAATCCTCATATAATGTTCCAGACTTGGATCATGGCACGGCCGCAGCCTGGCCACCCCATATTTGAAAACACTGGCCAGCTGATCTGAAACCGTAGCTCCAAGTGCGATGAATATCAGAATAAAAACTAAAGATTTTAGTTTGTAATTTTTGTATAAAAAGTAAAGAAATATAATATAAAGCGGTACCCAGATCCATGTGCTGGAAATCAGCATCCACAGCTGGTCGAAAGAAGTATCGCCCAAATTATTAAGGTATAGAAACACCTTTTTGTCCTCCTGAATGATTTCCTCCATGAATTATCTGCTTACAGGCCCTTCGTAGGTTTCGTCGTCGGCAGGCTTTAGTTTGGGAGGTTCATTAGTCGTCGAAGGTTCCGTTACGATATCTTTTTCAATATCCTTCATGGGATTGAAGTCTTTTGCCGCATCTTTTACCTTCTCAATTTCACGCTTGATCTCAGAAACCGGATTATCAGTTTCTTTCATGATCTCAGTTTTAATGTCTTCCACTGCACCGCGCATTTTTCTAACGCCTGCCCCTAAGTCACGCGCTATCTGAGGAAGTTTATCCGGACCGAATAATACAACAATCGCCACCGCGATCAATGCCATTTCTCCAATACTTAATTCCATTGGGTAAAATTACGAAAGTTTATACTATTTATTTACAGTAAACTAAAATTTTAAACAAATTTTAAGATTTTGACCAGAGATACAGGTCTCGAGAATAATAAGAGCCTGTTTAAATTTTGCACTAAAATTTAAACAGGCTCTTATTATCAACATACAAAATTTATTTCCGGTCAAGTCATCCCTTGCCTTTATAAATTAGCATTTTATAATTATAATCATTTTGTTTTTATCCATTAGAAACCTTTAGAATCCCTTTACTGGCATTCCAGAGTAATGCAGATGGACCAGCTTCCATTTTCCATCTTTTTTCCTAAGAACATGGGTCTCACGTCCAGACATATGTACGGCTTTACCACCTTCCTTAATTTTAGCATCAATCGTCCAATAAAATTCCACAATCGCAGTATTGTCGAAAATATAGACCGCCGGCTGATGTTCTTCTTCTACCATCCTCAGATTTCTATTTTCTAAAACTTCAAACAATGGTGCGTAGAAATTCTTTTTAATTTCTTCGAATCCTTTTTGATGTCCGCGAATGTTAATATTAGAAACATCAGGACTATGCTCCCAAAGGTCGTCAATGATCTCCGGGTGAATATCACCCTCATTAATACTCTGAGTATATTTTTTAACCATGTCCAGAACCTGTTGTTTTTCGTTCATGCCAGCAGACGATTGTGTAAGGCTATCAGACAAAGTTCCTCTTTTTTCTTTATCAAGTCTATTCTCAAGTTTTTCGCTGCAGGAGAATAGTAACAAAAATGTTGAAAAAATAAAAATGTTTTTAGATTTCATAATTTTTTATTTTAATTATTTTAAATTTATTTTAATATTTAAACTGTTTCAGTTTCAAAAAATGGTTCGATACCCAATATAAAACTGAAGATTTTTAAAGTAAAGTTTAAAGCTGTAAGCATTTCATAGAATTATTTAATCAGAAGTTGATAAAAACCTTGGATGTAAACCCAGAGATGCCGTTTGTTCTTATACTTAATACCATTGGACAAGTGCCTAAACCGATTCCGTGTGCACTAAGTATGATATTTTGAAGAATAATACCACAATCCAAAGCACTGGTAACACTATTTTTATCCCGTGCTATTACGACGAGAGTCGGAGCATGATGGAAAATACTTACATCCGGATTGTTACCACTTTTCACCTGGGTGTTCACATAGCGCTTATTTACTTCGTCAAGCCATAATTTATTTTGTACAAGACGTATCTCCCATGGTTGTTTATTATAAGCTGATGGTGCATAGTTCCTGTGTTTCAAAATGATGTTCTTTCAACCAGTCTATCTTCTTTTGATCTTTTATTTTATTCCTTTCCTGCAACTCTTCTTGAATATTTACTAGAAGTTCTTTGTTTCCAAGTAAAACCAAAAGAACTACAACTAAGATTAATACCATGCCTCTGAGTTTCGATTTCCTGTTTTTTGTTGATTATTCCTGTAAAAATATTTTAGTTCTTTTGACGTCTATTAAAAAATATATACATCGGAAGGATATTCTTATGATTCACCTGTTTATTTTCCAAAGATCCCTTTTGCAAGAGGTTTGAATCTAAAGATGCGATAAGGTGGCACTGTTTTATCCTGTCCATTGTTGAAAGCTTCCCCCAACGGCAG
>NZ_JAHXYH010000090.1 GCF_019970065.1 Chryseobacterium sp. OSA05B
CGAGGAGACCAACCGCCGCCGCGAGATCCAGCGGGCGCACAACGAGAAGCACGGCATCGATCCGACGCCGCTGCGCAAGAAGATCGCTGACATCACCGACCAGCTGGCCCGCGAGGATGCCGACACCCAGGAGCTGCTGAACAACAACCGCCTGGCCAAGGGCGGCAAGCGCACCTCCGCATCGTCGACCGTGCGCAAGGACGGGCTGGCCGCTGCGCCGGCCGAGGACCTGCTGGGCCAGATCGAGGAGATGACCGGGCAGATGCATGCCGCCGCAGCGGAGCTGCAGTTCGAGCTGGCCGCGAGGCTGCGCGATGAAGTGTCCGAGCTGAAGAAGGAATTGCGCCAGATGAAGGCCGCCGGGCACGCCTGACCGGCACGGCGTACGCGGAAATGCCACCCCGTCCCCGCGGTAATCCCCGCCGGGACGGGGTTTCACGCGCCCGGCCATCGGACCGGGTGCAGGATGCTCCGCCTGGGGC
>NZ_JAHXYH010000091.1 GCF_019970065.1 Chryseobacterium sp. OSA05B
CGTGGACGGCATCCGCGTGCATTCTGTGCGCCTGCGCGGACTGGTTGCCCACCAGGAAGTCCTGCTTGGCGGCCCGGGCGAGCAGCTCACCTTGCGTCACGACTCCTACGACCGCGCCTCGTTCATGCCCGGCGTGCTGCTGGGGCTGCGCACCGTCGCCTCGCGCCCGGGGCTGACCTACGGCTTGGACGGTTACCTGGAGCTGGGCCAGTGAAAACGAAACTCTGGGTCGGCGGAATCCTGATTCTCTTCGCCCTGTACATCGGCATGGCCTTCACGCAGGCGTTCCGCTTCATGGGGACCGATTCGCTGACGGCAAAGATCATGGGTGTCGCCATTCTGGTGGTTCCCGCGTTCGGTGTCTGGATCCTGATCCGCGAAGTCCTGTTCGGCCTGCGCACCGAAGCCATGGGCAAGACCCTGGCCGCGCTGGGCGAACTGCCCGAAGACCTGCCGCGTATGCCGTCGGGACGCTTCGTGCG
>NZ_JAHXYH010000092.1 GCF_019970065.1 Chryseobacterium sp. OSA05B
ACGGCTCCGACCAGATCCTCGTCACCGGCGGCGGCCTGCGCGTTCTTCTTGTCGCGAATCAGCCAGGACACCAGGAAGCCGACCAGGCTGGTAGCCAGGATGATCACGTAGGTCAGGGTGTAGGCGGACTCGCTCGGCACCCCGGTGCCCTCCACGGTGGAGGAAGCCAGCGCCATGGTGGTCACGGTGGTGCCCACGCCCATGAAGATGGTGCGGGTGACCGTGTTGATGCCCATGCCCTCGCTGGTGTTCTCCACCGGCACCGACTCGGCGACCAGGTTCGGGAACGCGGTGTAGGCGAACATGGTGCCGATGAACACCACGTTGATCGCGATGATGTAGGACAGCACGTTGTACTGCGCCCAGAACAGCGCACCATAGCCGATCAGGCAGACGACCACGCCGATCAACAGCGAACGGCGCGCACCCACCTTCGCGGCGATCTTTCCGCTGATCGGCGAGCAGATGAACGCCACCGATG
>NZ_JAHXYH010000093.1 GCF_019970065.1 Chryseobacterium sp. OSA05B
GGTCGTGGCAATGGACAGTCCAAGGAAGGAACGTCGGTTGAATTGGTAAGTCATGAAGCAGTCCTTTATGAAGTGTGAGTCTTGGGGGAGCATAGGAAAATAGAGGATGGCGGCCAGCTCGTGGCGCGCAGTCAATCCAACGGATTACGGTTTTTACGCAGCCTCATGCCGCTTTGGCGGTCCGCCGTGTCTGCAATGCCGCTGGCCGCCGTCTGGTATTTCGACTCCTAGCTCTCTGATCTTGGAGGAACACGGTGCCTAAGAGCTAACCTGCGGTGATTAGAGATCGTGACCGACGTTCGGCGGGTCGTTGATCCGGCCGAAGCCTACATTTCCGGTTACTGAAGATAGCGGTGGTAGATACTGGTTGCCATTCCATCCTTGGAGAATCGCTGCTCGACGCATGTCCAACCGTGCTTCTCATAGAATTTACCTGCCCCGTTGGCACCGGCCGCGGTGGCGAGCTCGGCCAACCTAGCAT
>NZ_JAHXYH010000094.1 GCF_019970065.1 Chryseobacterium sp. OSA05B
GCGTCGGCCAGCTGGTCCCAGAGGGCCGGCAGCCGCGGATCGTTGCGGGAGAGCTGCTGCAGGCGGGGCGCGGCGGCCCGCGGGATCTGCGGATCCGCAATGAACTCCATGAGGATTTCGGTGCCGTCGATCTGTACCGGATAGGGGACCGGGATCCCCGCTTCGTGGCAGCGGCGCAGATACGTCCATTCGGCGCTTGCCCATTGCAGGGCGGCCACCTCGCGGCCGTAGCTGGAATTGTTTTTCACCGCACGGTTATCGCGCGAGCGCCGCGCGGAGCGGCCCTCGCTGTAGGCCTGAGAGCGGCTGAACTGCAGATGCTCCCGGCCGCGGTAGCGCTTGGCCGCCAGCAACGCGCTGCGCGCCTCGGTGGCCCGCTCCACGAGGAAGACATCCCCTTCCTTGCCGGTCTTGAGGATCCCGAGCTCGGTATCCAGGGCCGCGGCATCCTCGATGAGCCATGGCGGGTAGGGCTTGGG
>NZ_JAHXYH010000095.1 GCF_019970065.1 Chryseobacterium sp. OSA05B
CCGTGAACGAGGACAATCGTCGGCTCTGGGGAAGGCGACATAGCGAAGCCGGGAGAGCCAGGCGACACGCCGATCGCGGCCGCAAGAAGTAAAATTTTGACTGCCCCTCGCATAAGGTTTCTCCGTCAGACATTTCCTTTGACATGAGATTGCGCGATTGCTGCCCTCAGGAATATCGAGCCTAGGACGAGGTCACGTAGACCAAAGGCGAGGTTTGGTCCGCCGAAAGACCTGGAGGTGTCGCAACCAAACGCGCAACGCAACCACACCCGTCTGTCGTTCAGGCGTGTTCGCTTGGCAAAGCAAATGTTCACGGGCATCGGCTGTGTCGATCCCGGCCGCGCAGCAGGACGAGCGAACCACATGATCGCTTGGAATTTGCCGCCTGTCGCCCCTCTTCAATCGGACTCGGCACGCAAGAATCGGGATCAGGACGAAAGGGACGCCGGCGTGGCATCTCGCAACGAAGCTGGTAACG
>NZ_JAHXYH010000096.1 GCF_019970065.1 Chryseobacterium sp. OSA05B
CCCCTGCACTGGTCCAGGTGGTCAGGCTTCCCACGAAGAGCAGCCCCAGCAGCACCATGGGCTTACGGGTCAGATACAGCGAAACCCACCCGACCAGGCTTCCGAGGATTGCGAAGGTCATGGAGGCGGTAAAGAACACCGCGCTGTCGGCGAACCCGTCCGGCAAGGCACTGTCCGACCAGTGGGTTGCGGTAATGCTGGGCAGGGAATCCCCCAGCAGCGTCCGGGTCAGCGCGATCACCGCGATGGGCAGGAATAGCAGGATAAGCAATGCTGTGCGGTTTCTGGCCTCAACGCGTTCGCTGGAAATGATCTGCCCCTTTCGGCATCGACGGGCCGCCCGTTGTCGGGCCGTCCGCCGGATAAGTCATGTTCAAGTCTAGGAAATGTCCCTTGACTTGCCAATTAATCCCCCGAAACGCACGCTCGGCCGGAGGAGACGGGAAAGGCCCCGCCGCCAGGGAAATGTTCCCAGGC
>NZ_JAHXYH010000097.1 GCF_019970065.1 Chryseobacterium sp. OSA05B
CGTGGCGCGGATAAGCAGATCGTAGTCCTCGCCGTAACCGGCAGGAAGCTGCTCATCGACCAGCCCTACCCGGCCCACCAGGTCTTCGCGCCGATACAGCATCGTCGAGGGGTGGATGGCCGTGACCCGGGAGCGCAGGAAATTATCGAAGGTCACCTGGACGGGCGGGGTGCGGACAATGTTCGTGCCGTCGGTGCGGATATCGATGCCGCTGGCAATGGCCACCGCCTGCGGCGCCTGCTGCCACGTTGCCATCTGCTGGGCCAGCTTGTCCGGATGCCAGACATCGTCATCATCGCAGAACCCGATCACGTCCCCCTGGGCGGCCAGGATGCCGGTGTTCCGCCCGCCGGCCAATCCCGGTGTCCGCGCATTGGCCATCGTCACGAGCCTGCGGCCGCGGGGAACCTCGATGTCGCTGAGCGGGTCCACGGAAATCTTGTCGAAGACCACCACGACCTCGATCGGCCCCTCGA
>NZ_JAHXYH010000098.1 GCF_019970065.1 Chryseobacterium sp. OSA05B
GGATGATCCCGAGCGCAACTACCTCGCGGTAGAGGTCTATCGCCCGGGACTGGCCCAGTTGATGCTCAAGGTCGAGTCCTTCGGCATCGAGAACGTCCGCGCCGTCCAGGCCAACGCCCCCGAGGTGCTGGATGTGATGCTCGAAGAGAACAGCGCCGACGAAATCTGGATCTTCTTCTCCGACCCCTGGCACAAGCCGCGCCACCACAAGCGCCGCCTGATCAAGGCCTCATTCCTGGACAAGGTGTCGCGGGTGCTCAAGCCCGGTGGAACCCTGCGCCTGGCCACCGACTGGTCCAACTACGCCGAGCAGATGCGCGACGTGCTCAGCGCCCATCCGGACTTCGAGAACCAGTTCCCCGGCAACCTGGCCGGCGAGGACAGCAACCTCACCAAGGTCCGCCGCGAGGGCATGGAAGGCTTCGAGAAGGAACCCGACTTCACCGACGAGCTCGGCGGTTGGGCTCCTCGCTTC
>NZ_JAHXYH010000099.1 GCF_019970065.1 Chryseobacterium sp. OSA05B
CATCTGGTCTGCGTCCTTGGCCAGCTGCTCGAAGAAGGCGTCGTCCACGATGTTGTTCTCGCGCAGGTAGGTCTCCAGGCGGATCAGCGGATCGCGCGGAGCCCAGGCGGCTTCTTCCTCGGACATGCGGTACTTGGTGGGGTCGTCGGCGGTGGTGTGCGCGCCCAGGCGGTAGGTGACGGCTTCGATGAATGTCGGGCCCAGCCCGTTGCGGCAGTGGGCCAAAGCGGCCTGGGTTGCGGCGTAGACGGCCAGGATGTCGTTGCCGTCCACGCGCCAGGTCTTCAATCCGAAGCCGTGGGCACGGTCGGCGATCTGGGTGCGGCTCTGCAGCGCCACCGGCTCGGAAATGGCCCACTGGTTGTTCTGGCAGAAGAACAGCACCGGCGCCTGGTAGCTGGCGGCGAAGACCATCGCCTCGCTGACGTCGCCCTGGCTGGTGGCGCCGTCGCCGAAGTAGGTGATGGCCACATCG
>NZ_JAHXYH010000009.1 GCF_019970065.1 Chryseobacterium sp. OSA05B
ACCAGTTACCCGAAGCTCTCATATTGGCGTCCTGGGTAAGAAGTAGCCGGTCTGCTTTATCGTACACCATATATTCCCAACCTTTGCCCGGTAGCTTCTTTTCTACCAATCTCCCTCTTCCGTCATAGCGGTATTGGTAACAAAGTTCGTCGTGCTTTACCGTGTTGGCGACAATGTCGCCCCTCATACCAGCTATGGGAGGGAGAACAAAGGCGAGCTGATCATATTCGTTATACACATAATAGGTATCTGCATTGTCGGTACTGTTGACCACTTTTCTAAGAAGGATAGTCTGTCCTTTTCCGTTTTTAAATTCTATGGTTTTATTACCGTCTTCATCGGTTACGGTATTTTTATAAAGCTGATTGTCGGTATAGAGCCAGTTTTCTCCCAAAACAGATTTCGTAGCGCCATTTTCCCATGTGGTTACAGTGGTGAATTTTCTTACTCCATCTCCTACCGTAACAGCATCGTAGCCAAATGTAACAGGTTTAGTGCTCCATGCATTTCCGACTTGCTTCTGCTCAAGGATTCTATCCAAGGGTGAGTTTTCTAAAACTTTCTCTGAAAAGATCTTTTCAGAACCATAGATATCGGGTTGGGTTGCATTAGCCAATGACATAGGGACAATCCCTCCATTTTGAGTTCCGGCCTGAGGAACGGGTAGAAAATCATAGACCTGTCTTCCGAAACCATCGTATTCTATATGGGTAACCACATCTTTTCCTAAAGGCGAGGCTTTTACATTAACGACCTGTTTAGGTCTTCCAAGACCATCCATATACTGTACGGTTTCGGACGTTTTTGTAGGCTGTCCGCTGATATTATAATCAAGATAAGATTTGGAATACACATAGTTTTCTCCCTGGGTAAGCTGAGCATGAGCTGAATGAGCCATCAGCAAAGCCCCGATGGGAATAATTATCTTTTTCATGGTTGTGTTTAGTTTTTATAGTTGTATTGGTATTCTTTCACAATTTTGTACACAGGATTTCCAGCTGCATCCTTATCCAGCTGTTTTACCTCTTTCAACCTGTTGGCTGTATCATAGATATAAAGCTCTCGCATTCCTGATGGCGGACTAATACTAGTTACACCAATCAACGGATCGTGAGTATAGGTAGTAATAGATACATCTAAATTAAACTGTCTTTTTTGGAAAGCATCTAATTTCACTCTAAATGTGTCTTCCGTAGCAGGATTAATATCATTATTGGAAGCATTACTTAAAGAAACAATATCTGTGTCAAACATACCCAAAAAGAAAGCCGCATCTTTACCTTCTATTTTAGCAATGGGAAGGGTTTTATTATATCCCCAGACAATTCCTGTCGTATTACCTCCCTTTGTGGTATATTGTATAGGATTTCCTTTATTATCATATCGGTTAATTACCACTTCTTCGGATGGCAAATTTGTTTGAAGATCATATGACAAAATAGATGTGGGGAGCAACAGATTTCCAGTTTGCCCTGTGGGCAATGATGTTGGATAAACATTATCCGTCTTTTCGATTGTTTTATTATTTTTTTTCGTTTCACTTCCTACAGGAATTCCTACCATATATGCATTAAGCATTGCCGGATTATTAATGTCCGAAGCATATTTATAGGTTGTAGCATAGCTGTCAGCTCCATCATTTTTAGTCTGTTAGTAAGTGTGTTGTATGCGCTATTATAGGTATTGGTTTCAATCGTCTCTATATTCTCAAAAACTGTTTTCTTCTGAGACAGAAAACTGGTATTAAAATTTACATGGTACGCATCAAGCAAAACCCCGTACCATGTTCCGGCATTTTGAAAGGATGAGCCTGGTGTCCCTACACTTTGGCTGAAACGTTTATGAATCGATGTGTAAGCTCTCAGATAATCCTGTTGCTGTATATAATTATAGTTGGTTTCACTTATCTTTTTAGTATCAGACCAGATAATTTCTTTCAAAGCCTTTCCTCGCATCAATGAATATGAAGTATAAGGCAGTTGCTTATACAATGCGGATATTCCCCAGCCCATATAAGCTCTACCTCTCAGGTCATTTGAACTTTCCTGATCAAAATTGGTAAAATAACTTTCTTTTTTTCCACCGTTATCATCAATCTCAGTTACTTTACTGTAGCCTACCGAATTATCTTCATCTTTAAGGCTTTGGTAAGAATTAAAATTGAAATCCCAAAAACTATAGTTTATCGATGACTCGCCCCCCTCTATTAAATAAATAGGTTTGTATGGGAGTATTCCACTAGAAGAAGTTCCATCATCACTTATATAGGAATACGTTTTGTTAAAACAATTATTATTTTCATTACAGGAACTAATTTTTTTAATTCTTAAGCCACCTCCCGTCTCTTTAACTGCAGAAGTTGTATACAGCTTTAACCTACTTTGGCTCATATCCTTATCTCCATATTTCGAATAATCGTTCAATTCATATTCAAAGTTTGTTTTTCCACCAGTAGGATAAGTGATCTGTTCCAATGTTTGTGCCTTGGTCAGATTAAGATTAGGCAATTTGTAAGTCGGATAGATATTCTGATAGACGTTTTTTTGCTGGTCAGGAGTCATGGTATATAGTGAGAAATAATCGGATTCAAAATTGTTTCCGTTATAGTATCCCCATCCGTCAATTTTATCAGTCGTGTATTTTGGCAATTTCGTAGCATTGTACTGGAACACATATTTTTCTACTGTATTGATGGATAAATTATTAAGTAAAAGTCGATTGTTAGGATCATTATTATAGTTAAAAGCAATATTTTTTATTATTTTCCCTGCTTTATCTGTAACGGTAATATTATCAAGCTTATACCAATGCTTATGCATGTCATAGCTTTTCAAATGATGTTTATAGGGTGGAATCCATTCGCTTGCGGGAAATTCGAATTCATCATATTCTTTCTGATTGGCCATAGATCTGTTAAGGTTAACAACAAAATCCTCTCCTTCTACTTTTGTTAAAAAAACATTATTCAACCTGTTGCTGGTCAAAATAAATGTTTGTCCTGTAGAAGAGGAATTACTGATATTTCCGAATAATGATCCATTTTTATCCCACGAAGCATTTCCACTTCGGTTTACTACAAAGACACTCCTATCATCACGAGTATAAGTAAATTTTGTATTTCTGCCGTCTGGATAGAGAATTTCTTTTACTTGCCATGAAGCCGGAACAATCTGAGGATTAAAACTGGTATCTACTTGCTCAGATGTTGATGAAAATTCGATAGCAGTATCATTCAGGCCAAAAATATACTTTGTTCCATCATCCATGGTGATCGTGAATCCGTACAGAATCCTTTTCAGTGTATAATATGATGGAATTGTGTTATACTCTGTTCCTACAATAACATTCTCAGGTAATTTATAATCAAACTTATATTGATGTTCCACTTTAAAAGTTCTTCCTTCTCTGGTACGACCAATCCACTTTCCTTTTTCATTTAAATAAAAACTACCTGTGATTCCGCCTACGTTAATAATAAATTCATCAGGTGCAGGAACTACAGTTGGAAATGTGTTGGGTAAATTACTATCAAAATTGGTGGCAAAAAAATCATTCAATGCCTGTTGTGTGTCCCAATTCGGATTATCCAGCATGGAATAATTATCCAGGTAGGAAAAGTGGTTATACGGAACGGTATATATTCCAGTATACACCTCATCCACTCCTCCGTTTACAATTCTTGTTACGGAACCTCCTACATTCAGATTCCACCCCAAACCTGTCCATGTAGGAATTGTAGAAGGCTTTACTGATTTTACATTGTAATCTAAAGACATGGCGAAAGTACTTTGTCCTTTCTGTGTGCTGAATAATGGAATATTAATAACAGGAACTCCCTTATACATATTAACAGGATATTTTCCAGTAGCTGCAAAAGGCGTCGTGTTGGGACTTTGAGGAAAGAAATTATTTCCAAAATTTTTATAATTCTGTATTCCCTGTGCCTGATATAAAAAGCTCAATAATGTTGAGGCTAAAATTATATTTCTTTTCATGGTTATTATTTCTTGATCAATTTAGCGCTAGCTGTTTTATTCGTATCCGTCTTTATTGTCACCAGATAAGCCCCCTGAATCAAATTCTGAGTATTGATCTTCGTCACCTTATTCTTCGTCTTCAAACTCTGAAGCTGTCTTCCTCCCATGTCATACAGCATAATATCCGCTTCTTTAAAGTCAAAGCCTATTTCCACGTAAGCATAATCGGATACCGGATTCGGATAAATTTTAATGTCTTGTTTTTCGATCAGCTTATTGATCTGACTGTCTCCCAATTTCACAATCTTCCAGTTCTCTTTTCCAAGTTCTTCTGCGCTGGTTCCTGCCAGAATGATGGAGCCGTCTCTGTTTAATTTAATATCTGAAAGTCTTTCTTCTTTCTTTCTGGATTCTCCTTTGACATATTTTCTCCACTCTTCATTTCCGTCTTGGTTCAGGTACAGCATCCAGAATGTTTCGTCATCTGTTTGTATTTTTCCTTCTGCCTGTGTGTAGCCACCTAAAAGAATTCCTTTTAAAGATTTTTCATCTGCAGAATGAAGGACACTCATACCCATTAAGATATCTCTGTTTTTGAAATTGAAAGATTTCTGCCAGATCTCATCACCTCTTTCATTTAAAGAGATCAACCATAAATCAGTTCCTTCTTCAATACCTCCTGTTTTATTTCCTGACCTTTCTGATCTGGATTCTCCACCGATTACATATCCTGCAGATGTTAAGGCCAATGTTCTGATATGATCATCTCCTTTTCCTCCGAAATTCTTTTCCCATTCTACTTTTCCAGTTTTGTCAAGCTTTACGATCCAGTAGTCTCCTTCACCGAAGTTTTCTGTAGATTTAGAGGTTCGGGATACAGGATACGAGGTTGCTGAAGACGACTTATCACTAGAACCCGAAACCCGGATCTCGGAACTCCTCGAGTAAATTCCTAACAATGCGCCACCGTCTCTCGTAGGAATCATCTTTTCAACTTCATCCAAACCTTTTCCACCCAGAACAGTTTCAGAAAGAATTTTACCGTTTTTATCCAGTCTTGAAATCCAAACATCTTTTGAACCATAACCCTTAGAGGAATTTTGAACATTTCCAGCGACAAAAAATCCCAGATCCGTAGTTTGAATAACTGACCTGGCTTCCTCATCAGAAGCACTTCCCAATGTTTTCTGCCAAAGCTCATCTCCGAATTCATTGATTCTGATGAGCCAGATATCAGATCCTCCTTTGGAATCTTCTTTTTTATCCAGTCCTTTTCCGGAATAAGAAGTCCCGGCCAAAAGAAATCCTCCCTCCTGTGTTGCTACGGAAGCTGAGAGATAATCATGGTTCTGTCCTGAGAAATATTTTTCCCAGACCTGTTCACCTTGTTGGTTCAGTTTAATTAAATGGAAATCGTAACCGTTATTTTGCTTACTGCCTTCAGCCTGAAGCTTACTGCTCTGTATAGAGCTTCCGGAAATAAGATATTGCTGATCAATAGTCGTGGTCACCTAGCTTAGAAAATTCTGTGTAGAAGATTTAATGTCTTTCTGCCACAATACTTCCTGGGCAGAAAGCCCCAGAAGCGCGCATAAGGTCAATGCACCTGAATAGAATCTCTTCATCTATTTGTGCTTAAATTCATATTAGTTTTATAAATAACACGACAAATTTAACAATTCTTAACACACGCAAATCTCTTTCATGAGATTTAATGTGAATGTATCAGGTGTGTCTTTTTTAATGATATATTCTGATACTTTAAAGATATTCTTACCCAGCGACAGAACATGACGCATAAAACTTGAAAATGTCAAATACATGAATATTTTATGATCGATATGTTCCGAACAGCCTGTCCCAGATAGAGGTATAAAAACCAAAATTTTTACTTCCATCCAGATGGTGCTGGTTGTGAAACCTTGTCGTTCCAACAAAAAACTGATCAAAGGATGCCGGGAAGAATTCCCTGTTCAGATGTCCTATGGTCCCCCAGATCAGATTGATGAGTAAATAAAGACTTATAGAAATTATAGAAAAATCATAGCTCAAGAGTAAGGCTAAAATCATGAATCCAAAACCTATGGTTTCGAAAGGATGTAATACAAAAAGACTTAGAAAATTAGTACTTACATGTTCATGATGCCTGCCATGCAAGAGTTTATACACAAAAGGCAGATGAGCAGCATAATGAAAAAAATACATCAGAAGATCCATTAAGAGGATTAAAGCAATGGTTTCCAGAAAAACAGATATTGCAGATGGGTCAGTGTCAAGAACAATCCAATTGTTTTTCCATAAAAAGGCACCAAACAGCATCACTAAACTATTACAGAAAACAGTAAGAAGGCTGAGATATAAATCTGATTTAGTAACAGGGTGGTTTTGTTCCTGCAGCAAGTCTTTACGACATGTTTTATCAATAAACTGATATAAGCCTATTGAAAATAAGCACAAAAAAATATTGGATAGAATGCTGAATATGATCCATTGAAGCCATGAGAACTGCCAAAATATCTTTACATACTCCGAAAATTGAAACCAATCAAGATACATACAACCGTTATCTGTCAAACTTGATAAATGTATGAATTTCATATTAAAGAATCTAATAAAGACAGAATAAATACCCCGTTCAATCTTCTAAACACTTAAAAATCTGCTTGAAAATATCCTGAAAACATTAAATTCACATTCATAGAAGATCAAAGATTTTCAAAAAACTTAAGTGAACTTTATATGCTCAATGCATTTACATTAAATATAACTAAAGTGTTTAAAAAACTTTTCCCATTAATGCATAGTTAATTATTTTTCCCACGGATTACGCAGATGATTGAGACTATTTTATGTGTTCTTCAATGCAGTTTTGTTTTCAACTTTATTCAACCAAACTTTAGAAAAATTTTGAGACTTTTGTGGTTAAATAAAATCACTTCTGCCTCGTTTTGCGTCGTAATTCCCGCACCCGAAGAGTCAGCTGTTTACGCAGATCATTATGATACTGTCTGTAGTTTTTGATGCTCCTTTCCAATTGTCTTTTATTGGCCAGATAATCTTCATACAGTTCACTCAATTCCGATATTTTTGAAATCATGTCAGAAGGCTGGATATCCGAAGTCCCGGCTGTTTTCTTCAGAAGACCACGGTAATACTCCATCCGGTCTGTGAGGCTGCTGTGAAATTTAGGTTCTATTCCCTGCATAGGCTGTTGGTTTATGTATTAAAGCTAAAAAGGACAATTACTTTCCGATAGCAGCAGAAGGCGTATCACTCTGAAATAAAATCTTAATACTGCTGTTTATAGCATCTTTTCCTGCTGATTTTGAATAAATACTGTTCAGGGCAGATGAAATCAAAGCTTCTTCTGAATCTCCCAACGGAAGCAGCGGCAATGTTTCATATTCACTGGCTACAATCTGTGGAGGGATTCCGTTACTGTAAGCTCCTTCCCCATTGGCATTAAAGACTTTATAAATCACAGGGTGAAGCTGCCAGGAGATTTTTTTAGGTTTCCGCTTATCTTCCACCATAAATCCGGCCATATCTTTACCCAATGTCACATCTCCTATCTGAATAACCTGCAGATAAGGTTTAAGATTATTGATCACAATCTCTGACGCAGAAGCCGTACTGTTAGAACTTAAGACATAGACTTTATTCAGTCCCAGGGCATTCGCTCGCAGGGTATTGAAATCAAGAGCAGCGGGATCGTAAGCAATCTGCTGGGCAAATGTTCTTTTCACCTCGCCTCCATTTTTGTTTCCTCTGTACACAATAAATGGTGATGATGTTGTAATATTTGACGGAATCAGGGAGCAGAGTGCTGCAGCTGAAGATACAGAACCACCGTAATTGTAACGGAGATCCAGAATCAGTTCCTGAACTCCGGAAGCTTTGAACAAAGCGAATTTCTGATTCAGCGCTGATGTCATTCCATCCGGAAAATCGTAGATGTAGAGATACCCTGTCTTTTTACCGTTTTTTTCAAATATTTTAGATTCCAGAGGCTGTTCAAAAGAATATCCATAATAAACTTTAATGGTCTTTTCATCCGCAACCGTTCCGTTTTTCCAGTTTCCTACCGTGAGATCTATTACAGTTTGGTCTTTAATCGATGAGGTTAGCTGTTCTGCATTGGATGCAGTAATCGCCTGGCCGTTGATTTTTGTAATTATCATTCCTCTCTGCAAGCCTGAATTGAATGCCGGAGAATTTTTCATTACCAGCTTAACCGTGGTGACTACATTCCCATCCGGTAGCTGTATCACTGCGTAATCAAAACCATACATATTCCGGACAGACCGCGGATAGGAAGAGGGATCCTGGGTATCTACCGCAAATGAAAAACGGTCCTGAGATGACAACAGACTTTTAAAAAAATCTTTCACCGGAAGATGGTAATCCGGTTTCGCAGGCATCTGATCTGCCCAATAATAATACCGCCTCATGCTGTCCTGTACCCAAAGGTTGACAGATTCTGTGCTTCCTTCCGGAAAACAGGGACCGCTCTCATCATCATTATTGCATGATAAGACCAATAGTGAAACTGCCACAAGCAGTAACAGACGAAAATAAATAAAGCTTTTCATAGAGACGGGCTGGTATTACAGATAATCTGCTACATCGATATCTCCTTTGACCGTAAGGACACCGTTTTCCATTTTTTCCTGAATCACAATCAGATTCGCTCCCATGTCCTGTTTTATTTTAACTTTGATGATTTCAGATCCGATATAGGGAGTGGTAGTTCCTGGTTTATAGAGTTCAAGATAAACCGGAGCTGTATTACTGAAATAGTTATATATTTTTACTTCCGTAAAGCTCTTCTTTCCGATGTTGTCAAATTCTGCCAGCACGACTCCATTTTCTCTTCTCAGAATTCCTTTCACATTGGCTAATGTGGTCCCGGAATATTCACCAAGATTTGGGAAAATGAATTCAAATCCTACTTTCCCCAGATTGACCTGTGGTTTTACAGCTGAAGCCTGAAGAAAAATCCCCGGAAGATTGAAGAAGTTCAGGGTTTTGTAATCGTCGATATTGTTGTAGGTCATATTATAATGGGCTACCTCAGCGCCCGTTTCATTGTTGTAGATTCCAAGTCTGTCTGTTTCGCCTTCATCCAGGACAAAATCAATTCTGGTTTCTATTTTATTGGTGTAAGACGTGCTTCCGTTAATGGATACCGGGGTTCCGTTCAGCCTCAGCTGGATAACATCCGGCTTTGAATATCCTTTGATCGTAACCTGAGCAGGTTTCTGCGATTTATCAAACGGCTGCATTACGCTGCTGTCTGCACAGGAAACCAATAGGGTAAAAAATAAAAGTGTAATGAACTTATTCATTTATATCAATTTAAATTATAAAACCGGACTTAGAAATATTGTCCCGCCCGTCGATAAGCGGGACAATAGGATAATTATAAAAAAACTAAGTCAGATATGTTTATGGTCAAAAAAAGTCTCTGCGGGGAAGCTTCAAATCATTTTTGACCGATTAAAGTTTTCATTTCAATTCCTGCAGAATGCTCTGTAGGTGGTGGATAGTGACTGTGATTATTTTTTGATAAACTTCAGTCTTTCCGTTGTTTTTCCGTCAGAAATTTCAGCGATGTATATTCCTGCCTGTAATGATGCTACATTCACAGATCTGTTATAAGGTACTGAAAGCACTTTCTGTCCGGCTACACTATAAATATTCACCTCCGTCTTATTTCCGTTAAAGTCTGGATTCAGTTGAAACTGAAGAAATTCCTTTACCGGGTTTTCCGTTATTTTAGTTAGATTTTCTTTCTTCTTTACCTCCTTTGTTCCCAAAAATGTTGAAGCATAAATCGCCATTTCATCAATGTTAATATTCTGCAGATTGTTTCCTGTTGTTTTTCTGTTAGACCATAAGGCGATGTAGATCTTTTTACCGGCAAAAGCAGAAATATCTAGAACGTTTTCTTTAAACTGAGTAAGATCAGTTGGAAAAGGGTTGCTGAGCGTTCCAGCTATAATTCTGTATGGACTTGGAATATCATTTCCACTTCCATCCACAGTCATTGCCTGAAAGTCTGCCAATGTAGGAACGGGTTTCTGAGGGGTGCTTACATAAATATATATATCACGTCCGAAATTAAGGTGCGTGGTTCTCTGTCTTCCGATATACGCTGCCAGATTGATGGTTCCGGATGCTCCTTCCAGATTGATCTGCGGAGAAATAATCCAGTCGTTTTCAGTAGCAAGGCTTGGAACTGTACCTGAAGGAACCAGACTTGTCGAATAACGAAGCGTCCCGGAAGTACCATAAGTAAGAGCGGTACCGTTTAAATAAATATTTTGTCCCTGTACCCATCCGTTTCCGTTGTTGTTAAGGTCATGAGTAGTCCATCCCTGAAGATCAGCGGGTGTATCAAAAGAATTGCTCCATACCTGAATCTGCGCTGCTGCAGCCTGAGATACCAGTACAATAGATAATAAAAATAGTTTTTTCATAATACAGATTATTAGAGATTTAAAAAAAGCAGGGAAAGACATGGGAAGCTTCCCCTGCATTTAATGTTTTATTCTACAATAGAGAAGTCATATTTAGTCCATGCTCCCTGGAAGTTTCCGCTATTTCTAGGAGATACGTTCCATGGTCCTTCGTTGAAGAACGGCTGGCTCATACCCCAAGATGAAGCGGTAGTTCCTGTCAATAGGTTGGCAGCAGGAATTCCTGATGTACCTGTACCTGTAACAGAAGTTGTAAATCCGTGTACCTGGATTGAGCTTAGGTTAGAAGCTGAAGTAAGTTCAGAACCTGTACCTTCTACTTTGATTCCAACAGGATATCCTGTCACTACGGCGTTGTTCAGCGTTAATTTTCCGTTTCTTCTGATGTGAATACCGTTTTCATAATAAGATCCTGAAGGTGTACCTGTAGTATATAACACATTAGTACGTGATCCTACAATTGTCAGATTGTTGATTACCGGATTAGTGATCAATGGTGTAGCGGTACCTGTTGCGTTATTATCCAATTCAATACCGTTAGTATCAGAAACACCACCACTCAAACTGTGTGTAGAGTTTGTATCTGCTAAAGCAAGTGCATTGGTAATAGTTCCAGTGTATCCGTTGTCAAAGTCAAAGTTGTCATCATCTGCAGCAAAAGAAACAAGGTTAGAAGCGTTTACCGTACCTCCGAAGAATTCGAAAGAGTCATCTTTACCGTAAGAAACCTGGATATGATCTAAAGTAGTACCATTTCCAACACCTCCTAAAGTAAGACCGTTGATCTCATTTCCTGAGTTAGGCGCTAAAAGATCGAATCCAGCAAATTCAATACGAACATATTTCAATGTACCTCCGTTGTGAGATGCATTGGAACCACCGTAATAAAAATCTGAACCTGTTAACCCTTCAATTGTTTTAGTATCAGGTGTATTGGCAGGTGCATCACCTAAGATAATCACCCCACCGAAGTCTCCTGGAGCAGCCGTTGTGTTTTCGTCTCCGTCTAACAGTTTATAACTTGTAAAAATAATCGGCTGAGATTCTGTACCGGTAGCATTGATTTTACCTGTCTTAGAGATTACTAAAACTCCTGTAGCAGTATTGGATGTATTCGGTTTTGCCTTAATGAAAGTTCCCGGCTGAATAGTTAATGTAGCACCATTCTTCACAGTTACGATACCATCAAGTTCTACAACACCACTCCATGTAGTACTTGAAGTAATATCACCGCTTACGGTAGTTACAGGAAGAGAAGAAGCTGTAAGATACTCAGCAGAAGCAGGCTTCATTTCAAAAGGAGAAGAAGAATCTGCAAGGTTATCATTTTGACAAGCAGTAAGAGATAATGCTGCAATAGCAATTAAAGTTAGTTTTTTCATTGTTATAATTTTTAGTAGACCCGGTTATATTATTTTTATGACCGAATTTTTAATATTTAGGAACATCCGCCTCTATATTCCTGCGATTTGGTTGTATAATCACCCTGCATTTCAGGAGGAGCTGTCCTGCCGGGGTTCCCTGCTTATCCGCTGCTGTCCGGAAAAAAAACAACAGCGGCCGGTTTTTATCTGATCCTGTACTGCTGTGCGCATCATCAGTATTGATCCGGATCGTCCTCAGGTTTCCGAAACCTGTGCATTACATCAATGAGCTCTTGTATTCTGTTCTTTATAATCTTTTAAAATGTATAGTTCACACTTACCCCGAATACTCTTCCACTGTAGGCCCGAAATGTGATCTTATCGATATTCTTGTCATATTTGTCTGTAGCGCCCGGAAGAAGCTGCCACGCCTCACGGTCCGTTGATATGGTACTCCCGCCGGATCCGTTGGGCACTGAATAGGAATTGAAATTGTTATAAAACTCCTTCACTCGGTTGAAAAGGTTTCTAACGTTGAATTTAATTTCGAGATTTCTGTTTCTTAAAAATTTATAGGAAAGCTGGGCATCTGCTACCGCATAAGGACGCTGTATTTCCTCTCCGTTATAGTCGTAACCTACTGTGATATACTGATCACCCTTGGCGTTGTATAAAAAACTGGCACCAAAACGGCTTCCGTCATAGGTCATTCCTAAATTATAGGCATAAGGAGTCTGTCCGTATAATGGTCTCTCCACTTCATAGGTTTCACCATTCTCCCCTGTTTTATACTGGTCTTTGAAAGCAATGACCTTAGTTGTATTGTAAGTGAAATTTCCGCTAACAAAAAGTTTTTCCAGCAGAGATCCATCCGCAATAAATCCAAGATTTTTCCTTACCTCCACTTCTAATCCTTTCAGCTTTGCATTTTTAGAATTCCCATTATACAGAAAGAGATTTCCTTCATTTGAGAGACGTCCTTCACGCTCAATAGGCCTGTCGATATCCTTGTAATACAATCCGGCAGAGAATATTTCTCCCAGACCTGGAAACCATTCAAATTTGAAATCGTAGTTATTAACAACTGATGAGGTCATTTCTGTATTGTAAATTAATCCATTGGCTACCGGATCAAAATACGGAAGCCCTGTTCTTTCATTAAACTGAGGTCTAATGACCGTTTTATTGTAAGCCAGTCTTACATTGATCTTATTGGTAGGACTGTACGTAAAATTGAAAGACGGCATCCACTGCCATGCCTTATCATCAATAGGCGCTTTTTTAACATTTTGATTATCCGAATCGTCCACTTGCTGAGAAATGAGGTCATATTTAAAATATTCCGCACGAACTCCCCAAACCAACCTGAATTGATTCTTCCATCTGTTGTCAAACATGACGTAAAATGCATTTTGGGTCACCTTCCCTTCATATTTGTCATTTTTATACATCGGTTTTGTTTGCCAGCCAATTCCTCCCGGAACATATTTAGAACCATCAAACCACTGATTCAAAGAACCATACAACGACATAAATCCTTTTTCACTGCTGGGAACATCCCTGTTTTCATCCACTCTAAGAAAGAATTTCTGCTGTTGATTGGTATTGTTTTTTATAACACCGGCGTAACCTGCTTTAATGTCAGTTTTAAAATTTCCCGTATCTATATTCCATTTCAGGGAAGTTCCATAGTTATAATCCGTTTCTTTATTGGCGATATATCCCCTGTAAAAATTTGCTGCTGAATTGTATACCATATGATAGGTAAGAATCTCACTTCCCACAAAATCATATTGGCTCAGATACTGCGTGTAGTCTTTGGTGTCAGATTTTACGCCTGTCCTTGCAGCAAACCAGTTGATATCTACATCTCCGATTTTGTGATTTCCCTCCAGTTTGTTCTGCAAAAGCGTCTGATAAATAGGATAATTGGTATTGTCAGTATACGGTTTGTCCAGAGCTTTTATCTGTGCGGGATCATTATTGGGAATAATTCCGTTGTAGAAATAATTATAGGATGCTTCCGCATTGGCGGCCATTCCGCTTCCTCCTGTATATTCATTCCAACCCGTCACCCTTGTCAGTGTATTATCATAGATATGGGTGTATGAATTACGGAAGGAAATTCTGTTTTTCCCCAGCTGTAAACCGAAATTCAACATTCCCGCCAGCGTGGAATTATAATTATAGGAAGCTCCTTTGTTTTTAAAATTATAAAATACGATAGGATCCGTTCCATTCGCCTGCCAGTTTGGATCGTAGGGTGCTGTCGTATCCAGCCAGTTTCCCCTTCCTGTGTGGTCTATATCCAGTTTATTCTGCTCGTTTCTTACTGTAAATGCTCCCGCAAATCCCCACTTATTGTTATTTTTAAGGGCAAAGGTTCTTCCCAGCGCCAGCTGCAGATTGGATCCCATATCCGCTTTCGTTTTGAAAGTGCTGAAATTATCATTGGTAAATCTTTTAGACTGTTCAAAAAACAGAGGATTGTTCCAGTCCGTGGGTTCAAGGCCTTTAGGAAAATCTCTTGTTCCGTCATCATATCCGAAATAATCATATTTTCCCTGCTTGCGGGTCAGAAATTCTTTAAACGCCGACTGATCATTATAGGAAGTTCCTAAGCTTACCGTCGTAAAGTTTTCATTGGGAATATCTTTGGTTCGTACTTCTACATAACCGCCTGCAAAACTGGCATTCATATCCGGTGTTGCAGTCTTGCTCACCACTATACTTTCCACCATGGATGTGGGAATAATATCAAATGAAAAGTTCTGGTTATAAGCCTCAGTACTTGGAAGGTTAATCCCGTCCATGGCTGCAGTATTCCAACGTTCTCCCATGGAACGTACCACTACATATTTATTGTCGATCGTCGTGATTCCCGTGACTCTTTTCAATGTTCCCCCAACGTCATTATCAGGCGTTTTTGCGATCTGCTCGGCAGAGATTCCGTCACTCATCTGGGCTGCTTTTTTCTGCTGGGCCAATAGTCCTGCCTGGGTATCAGCCTTTCGGGTTGCCGTAAGGACTACTTCTTTAATATCCGTTATCTTATCGGATGCCTGCTTCATCGCAAATGATACCGTACTGGTTTCATTGGTATTCACTGAAAGTTTTTCTACCCTCAATGGGCTGTATTTTGAAGCTTTTACGATAAGGGTATAGACTCCTGAAGGAACTTCCACTACAAAATCACCGTTATTATCAGTTAAGATGGTTTTCTTTGCTACTGTCACTTCAGCGCCGGCAACAGGATTTCCAATTTCATCCACTATCTTTCCTGAGATTTTTCCGTTACCGATAACCGAGATGCCGTTTCCTTCATATTTTATTGAAATCAGGTCTCCACGGAGACGGAATGCTACCGGAAGTCCGCTTGTAATATCTTTAAGACAGTTGTTGACAGAAGTATTTTCACATTTTACGCCTTTCACTTTCAGCTCTTTGATGTCCATTTTAGAATAAGCCAGCCTCATTCCCGTTTTTCCGGCAAAATCCTCCAGTACCTCAATAAGAGGTCTGCTTGCCGGGACGGCAAATGATACTTTCTGGACCAGTTCCTGTGCTTCGGCTGCTAACGTAAAAAATACTGCTGCAACGGTAAGACCGCATTTCAATCTTTTCATATGTTCAAGTTCTCTTATTAAAAGTTTTATTTTGTAGGGTTAATTCTGTAGGGTGATTTTATTTTTTTAAGGTGTAGATATGATCTTCTTTATGTACTTCCAGTCCTAGTATAAATGCCAGCGCTTCCATATTTTCATCAGCTGTGCCTCCCGTAAAATCTGCTGTGATTCTTTTCTCTGACGTTTCTTTCGGATACACAATTTTAATTTTATAATTAGCCTGCATGACATCCGCCACTTCTTTGAATGAAACATCGTTGAAACTCAATGACAGTAATTTTACTTTCTGCATTCCTGATTTTTTTTCTGTGGTCAATGATAATACTGCCGCGGTATGGGCTACCCCGAAATTCGTCCACTTTTGGTTAGGCTTCAGATAAGAAACTTCCGTTCCTACTGAGGATACGGCTACCTTTCCTTCATAAAGGTGTACAGATTTATCTTTCCCGGACTGGGAAATTTTAAAAACAGTTCCCAATACTTTGGTACTGAAGCCGTCTGCACGTACTATAAATGGATGTATTTTTGATTTTGCCACGGAAAAAACGGCATCTCCTTTCAGATCCACCATTCTTGTGGAACCGGGAAATGATTTGTCCACGGTAAGTTCTGCACCTTTCAATAAGGTGACCACAGAACCGTCTGCCAGATAGACTTTACGGTTTCCGGTATCTGCGGTGTAAGTATCCGGCTTAAAGAAAGTAGTATAGGTAAGGATTCCTCCAACTGATAACAGAAGTATCAATGCCGCTGCAGCGGTATAAGCGTATTTTTTTAATGGATAGATCGGGGTGGTTTTTACCGGTTTGATGAAATATAATTCCAGCGCAGACAAGACTCTTTCTTTAGATTCTTTCATATGGATCTCATCAAGATCTTTTTCTGACTGGTTTTTCCATTGACTCAATAATTCATCTTCCTTTGCTGAGATTTTTTCTTCGGAAACTTCCCTCTGCCACAGCTTAAAAACGAAAGCGGCAGTACTTTTATATTTTTGGCTCTTCATAAAATATTTCATGGTATTCACAGATACTTCTATCTATAAGACTGTGAAAATGAAAAACTTCCCCAAGCGGTTCTTAATATTGTATTCACATTAAAACCAGCTTGTTAATAATTTTAAGCCATTTATCTATTTTCTCAACATTTGATTCACATTCCGGGGATATTTTTCAGAAATAATTAATCTTAGAATCCCCAAAGTTCATAAAAAGTTAATTTTCCTTTAGGTAATTTTGCGGTAACAATATGAAACCAACAGACTCTACGATATTAAAGAAAATAAAATCAGGCGACCGTCCTGCATTCATGCTGCTTTACGAGCGGTATTGGGATAGTCTTTACCGTTTTGTTTTCACGAGAACGAGAGATAAGGAGATGTCTGAGGAACTCCTGCAGAATCTTTGGGTCAAGATACTGGAAGATACAGCTGCCATACAGACCGATGAATCAGAAAGTGCAAAAGGATACCTGCTCCGCTACCTGCATTACAGGATCATCGATCATTACAACAGTTCTAAAAAGACACCGTCTACCATCAGTATCGATGAATATGATCCTACCGGCGAGATCGATATATCGGACACAGAATATTTTGAAATTATTGAAGAAAATGAGATCTCTGCTTTATTGTTGATGATCGATGAGGTGGTTTCACAGCTTCCTTCTACGGAGCAGAGTGTGTATGATATGAGAATCAGAAGAAATATGTCTGTTGATGAAACGGCAGAAGCTCTGGGAATAAGCAACAAAACCGTAAGTAATAAATTAAGCAAAGCATTAGGGGAAATACGGGACCAGCTCAACCCGGAATACCAGTCTTCTAAAAAACTGGCATCTATCCTGATGTTGATGGAACTTTTGACGAAATATTAAACAGAGCGGTTATTCGTACACCACATAATTTACCTTATCAACTCCCGTGTTACCGGATTTTTCATGATAAGCATATACAGTAAGTTCATAATTTCCGGGCGTATTCAGCATGTCACTTCCTTCAAACAGATTGGTAGAGACGAGTGATAAAGTAACGTCTTTGATATATTGACCATCTTTTTTAATAATTCCTTTGACTTCAATTTCGTCAGAATTCCAGACCCCGTTTTTGTCCACAACACATCCGCACATCATGACAATATTGGCTTGAAACGGAAAAGGTTTTCCCTTAATGGAATTCAAAGCAATATACTGATGGGTTCTCGGTTTGAGGATATCAATAATGAATCCCGGAATTTCTAAAATAATTCCGTCGCCCAGAATATGTTTTCCTGGAATCAGCCACAGCTCCGTATTTACGCTGGCCTGTGCCTGTTTATTGTTCAGCGGAGAGAGTATTTCAATACTTACAAATGTAGGTTCGCTGATGTCTATTGAGGCCAGAAAACCTGCCGTCTGTGGATCTGTGATGGAAGTGCCCCTTGTTTTGGCTCCTTTCATGATCAGATCTGTATTTCCGGTACTTCCGGTGGTATTCCCTTCTGCTAAAATCTGTCGGTTTATTTTGTTTCGGACAATAATATGGGCACCTCCCAAAGAACTTCCGATAAATTTCGCATCTCTTGCTTTTGCCCTGATCATGATTTTAGTCTCTGCGGCAGAAGCTGTCAGTCCAGAGACCAGAAAAGCTACCATAAAAATAAGTGTTCTCATATCATATTTGTTTTTAAATATTCTTTTTTAAATCTGTCATGAAAAGAGTCCTCTTTCAATCGGGCATCTATACTGTCCAGATAAGTCAGAATTCCCAGATCATCGGAAAGAACCTGCAAAATGGCTTTCTCACAACTGTCCCAGACCTGCTCCAGCTGCGGAAGCATTTTGATGGCCTTTTCTGTAAGTGAGACCATCTGTTTGCGTTTGTCTGTACGATCTTTTTTAATAATCAGATACTCTTTATCAGCCATTTTTTTTACAATCGCGACTACAGAAGGATGCGAATATCCTAAAGGCTCTGCAATATCTACAATAGACATTTCGCTATTTTTTTGAAGCAGCATAAATACAAGATACCAGTTAGGTTCTACATCAATATTCATTTCTTTGTAAAATTTCCTCACATCATGGGACATCCGGTCGCTTATTCTTTTCAACCTGCTGTCCAATGCTTTATATCCTAATTCTTTAATAAAATCCTGATCCATTTCCTATTGATTTAATTACAAATATATAAATATAAAGTCAACTATATAGTTGACTTTATATTTATTTTAAAATTTATTGATCTTGTTAAAAAGAAGTAAGATGTCAGACATGAGATTTCAGACATCAGAAATGAAATCAGCACTTTAGAAACCTATTCACTCTAAACTCTCAAACACTCCACCTCGCAAACTCTTAACTTTAGCTCCCTTGATTCAGGTTTAAGCTATTCTTCCTGTATTCTTTAGGCGTCATGTTTCTGTATTTCTTGAACAGCTTAGACAGATGGCTTTCGTCACTGAACTGAAGTTCGTAAGCAATTTCACTCAACCTGGCACTGCTGTATTTCAGATAGGTCTCCACCAGTTTCAGGCGATAATCCAAAAGATAATCCTGATAGGAAACTCCGGTATGCTGCTTAAAATATTCCCCGAAATAATTCTTTGAAATTCCAAAATGGTCAGCAATCACCTGAATTCTCGTTTTCTCCTTATTTTTTACATGCTCCTGAATATAAGTGATGATTTTCATGATGGAAAAAGCTTTCCTGTTCTGCTGCAGATCAGAAGTTTCGCTTTCAATGATATTCCGGGCGATAAGATTCAGCAGAATGGAAATACAGTTCCGGATAATCAGATAGTCGTTGGTTTTATTCCTGTACTCTCTGGCAATCTGCAGAATAAGGGCTTCTGCAAAACCTTCATCATCCTTATTGCGGAATACACATCCTGCCCTCGCATGATAATTATTGCTGATATACTGAAGTTTGTAGAGATTTTCGCAGCTTTCTATGCGGTCGGCTTCCAGTCTTATTTTATCAATGAATTCAATCGGGCACCGTATAGCAACGAGTTCTGCATTTTCACTTTTAAATTGATACAGCTGATTTTGGGGAATAATAAAAAGCTTAGATTCCTTGAAAGTAATAGTCCGTTCATCATAAGTAAGCGTTCCATGCCCACTCAGCACATAAACCAAAGAAAGAAAGGTTTTCGTTTTGAGTGGAATTTCTTCATGACAAAGCTTGATTTCTTTCACATCAATACGTTCAACGGGTAATATCTTCATGTGTCAGTACTTATTTTTCCTCCAAAAGTACAATTTTACAGGTACAATAAGCGGGTAATTTTGCAGAAAAAAATATGAATACCTATCCCAAACGATGGCAGGCCCTCAGCTATCTGACTGCAGGCGCTTTTCTTTCTCCTTTGGATTATTTTATCGTCAATATGGCACTTCCCTCCATCAAAAAAGCATTTAACGCCAGTGATCATCAGCTTCAGTTAGTCGTTGCGATTTACGGGCTGACTTATGCTGCCCTTGTTGTCTGTGGAGGCCGGCTGGGAGATTTATACGGGCGAAAAAAAATATTCATCCTGGGATTATACCTCTTTCTCCTTTCTTCTCTTGCCTGTGCTTTTTCTCCTGATATTACATTTCTTATCATCGCGCGCCTGTTTCAGGGAGTTGGAGCATCTTTTCTGGCGCCTCAGGTTCTGGCTTCCATCAGGGTTCTGTTCAACAGTAATGAGCAACCTAAGGCAGTCAGTTTATTCGGTTCTGTATTCGGGCTGGCTTCCGTTGCGGGACAATTATTAGGAGGATTTCTGCTTAATCTTCACTGGACCACGCTTTCGTGGGAAATGGTATTTCTAGTGAATGTTCCTGTCACTATATTGTGTATCATCGGTATTCATTTTACCATGGATAATAACCGTGAAGAAACGAAACAAAACATTGATTTTACCGGAGCTTTTCTACTGATCATTTCATTACTGATGCTTATCTGTCCCATTATATTCGGCCGGAAATACCATTGGGCGTGGTGGATTTCTATGATTCTATTATCAGGCATTTTACTGTTAATGATATTTTACAGATATGAAGTTAAATCATTGCGTAAGAATAAGCCTGTATTAATGGACCCTACTCTTTTACAGTCCCGCCCATTTGTTCTCTGCCTTCTGATTATTTTCTTTTACAATTTCACAGCAGGACTGTTTATCTGCTATCCGTATTATTTGCAGCAGTTTCTGCACCAGAATCCAATAGAAACAGGTTTGGCTATTATTCCATACGGGATTGCTTTCTTTCTTGGACCGTTACTTGTTTCGAGGATAAAGCTTTCTTCCCATTTTATGATCTATGTAGGCCTGGGTTTATTAATTACAGGATTTTCCCTGACTTCATTATTGATTTATGGTCAGGAAAAGCCTTCTTTCGGCACTGATATCAGTTTGTTTTTAGCCGGGCTTGGTCATGGCATTATTATGCCAGTGATGATGCGTAAAGCCATTGCTTTGATTAGTAAAGAAAAAGCGGGACAGGCATCAGGTCTGATCAGTATCAGTATACAGATCGGAAGTGTAACCGGGGGAACTATTATTGGAACGGCCTTTTTCAGTGCCATAGAATATTGGGGATTTCCAAAAGCTTTTGCATTAGCTGTTTTGATGATTGTCGCAGTTCAGATCATTGGAATTTTCATCAATAAAACCCTGTTGAAATACAGTAAAGATTAATTTCAGATTACGAGTTTCGGGATTCGGAGTGAGAGAGTTTGAGAATTTGAGCGTAAATGGGTTGTTGGTTCGGAATTGTTGAGCTTGAATCTGCCATTCACCTCAATCTTTGCCTCAACCTTAGCCTGATCTTGGTTCTTACCATTAATACAAAATATATCTATTTAAAATTATGAATAATACAGAAAAAGTCATTCAAGAAATTAAAGAATTCCACAACGATATTGAAGCATGGTTTCGTGGAAAAGGAGATCAGGAAAGTCTTTACAAAAAGCTTCTGGCAGGTTTTAATGCAGATTTCAAAATGGTGAATGGTAATAGTGACACCATCACTTTTACCGATTTTTCAGAATGGCTACCGGGCGCTTATGGCCAATTTCAGGATCGAAACATTGTTCTCGAAAATATTGAGGTGCATACTACAGAAAATCATGGATTGGCTTTCTATATTGAGATTCAGACGACAGGAAATACAGTAACACGCAGAAAATCATCAGCCGTTTTTATGATTGGTGAAGAAAGAGCATTTTGGCTCCATCTTATTGAAAAATGGATTTGACAATATTGTGGGATTGTAATTTAAGTTTTGGCTAAAGCCTTTGCGATATATATAAATTGAAAGCGGGCTAAAGCCCGCTCTTATTGATATTTTAACATAAATCTGTCACTTTATACCTGCAACCTGCTACCTAACTAAAAATTCATCACTAATTTTATACACACATCTCTGCCCTCCAGACAAAATATGATTAACTCTTTCCACCTGATAATTTTTACCAATCAGATTTTGGAAATTAGAGAGTTCGGCACGGCAAAATCCCTGACATTCAGTGGCGGCAGCACAGATCGGGCAGTGATTTTCGATCAGAAAATAGTCATTTCCTTCTTTTGTCCATTCTGCCATATACCCTTCTTCGCTGCGGACTTTTACCAGTACATCCAGGCGTTGTTCCAGAGATTCTGCTTTTACTAAAGCCTTTTCATAGCGTTCGTACGTGTTTTTTTCTCTGTCATTAATCAAAAGATCCAAAGCATTTTCCCCCAGAAGATTTTTTACAGACCGAAGGATCTGAACCGTAACATCCGCATGAGAATCGGGAAACTGGGAAAGTCCTTTTTCTGTAAGTGTGTAGTAAGTAGATGGTCGCCCTACGCCTTCACTTTTGTTGACTGATCTGATGAGACCTTCCTCGGCTAGATTCAGTAAATGCTTTCGCGCACCCTCCTTTGTAATGGAGAGTTCTTTAGAGATCAAAAGGGATGTGACTTCCCCTCTCATCTTTAAAAACATCAGGATGCGGTCAGCTGCCGGCTTCTTCATTTGACAATATTTGAGTTGTTTTATTTACTACAACAAATATAGTCATTTTCTATAATTTACCATTTAATTCATTAAATACGTAAAAATCAGATCATTATATTAAATGGAAACCACAACATAAAACAACTAAATGGTTTTTTTATTAAAATATATGATTACCTTTGAAACACATTAATCAAAAAAATAAAAGAAATGAACTCATTCACATTACCACAGCTTCCTTATGCCTACGATGCACTGGAACCATTCATCGATAAAGAAACCATGACCATCCATCATCAGCGTCATCATCAGGCGTATGTTGATAATTTGAATGCAGCTTTAAAAGCAGCTGATGAAACGTCTGCAGATCTCGATTCCATGCTTCAGAGAATAAGTGAATACAGTCCGGCTATTAGAAATAACGGCGGTGGACATTACAATCATTCCTTATTCTGGGAGATTCTTTCCCCTCAGCCGAAATTAAACCCTGAAGGAAAACTGACAGAGGCGATCAGCAGCACTTTTGGAAGTCTTGAAGATTTTAAAGCTGAAATGAAAAAAGCCGGTCTCGGACAGTTCGGTTCAGGATGGGTATGGTTATATGTAAAATTCAATGGCTCAATCGCTATTACGTCTACGCCCAATCAGGACAATCCAATGATGGATACCCAGTCTGCCAACAGAGGCTTCCCGATTCTTGGAATAGATGTATGGGAACATGCCTATTATCTGGCTTATCAGAATAAAAGAGCGGATTATCTTGATTATCTCTGGTCTGTTCTCGACTGGTCAGCGGTAGAAAAAAAATACGAAGAAGCGCTTTCAAAAATCAGATAAATCAAATTTAATACCCTGAATTCGGGTTAAGAAAATTAAGATAAGAGGTTGGAAGTCGGAAAAATGAGTATAAGCATGATAAAATTATCTTAAACTTCTCTCTTCCCGCTTGGAACTTCCGTACCTTAACAAAAGAATCAATTATGGATCAGAAAGTTTTTATCAATAAAGCAGAAGCTTCAGGAATCATTGCTCTGGATCTTTTAAATTATAAACCCACTACGGAAATCGTAGAGCTGGATATTAAAGACCACCTTTTCATGGGAATGATTGTAAAAGAAAAAGAATTTAAAGAATCAATTTCTGCTGTAGATTTTTCTGTGTACAACGAAAAAGCTGTAGGGATTATCTGCTCTACAGATGCCATTATTCCGCCCTGGGCATTTATGATGTTAATGGAAAAACTGTCTCCTTATGCTGTTTACGCAGATTTAAACAGTGCAGAAAACATTTTGCTGGATCTCTGGAAACGCCGCCTGATGTATGCAGATCTGAAATGCTATAAAAACCAGAAAGTGGTCGTCAGGGCAAGAGCCGATCACGATCCGTCACTCTATTTACTGGCGGCCGGGCTCCTTAAGCCTTTGGTTAAAACGTTGATGTATGGTGAAATAGGCTTGCCGAAAGTAATTTTTAAAAGTTAAAAAACAATGAAAGCAATTATATTCAACGGCTCATTGGAAAGAAGATCTGGGTCAACCTCGGGCAGGATTTCCCGATACTTTGCAGAAAAACTTGAGAAATCCGGTTTCCAAAGTGAAATCTTTACATTGGCAGATTCGGGGATTCCTCTCTTCGATGTTACACTCACCAAAACACCATTGGCCGTACAACGTATGACCCAGCTGTTTCTGGAAGCAGACATTCATTTCTGGCTTGCTCCTCTTTATCATGGAAGCATTCCCGGAGTGATGAAAAATTGCCTGGACTGGCTTGAAGTTACCTCGGGGTATTATCAGCCCTACCTCACGGACAAAACGATTGGACTGGTTTGCTGGGCAGACGGGCTGCATGCCATGCAGGGCATCAATACGATGGATGTTGTCGCTAAATCACTACGGGCATGGCCGTTGCCTTTCAGCGTCCCTGTGATGAGAACTGCATTATTTGATCCCGAAGACCCCTCGAAAATATCTCTCTTGTATTCTGAAAAATTCGATAAACTGATCAGCATTGCCACTACAAAAAGGATAGAAAGTACAACAAAATGAATAACAACGATTGATTGATGATAATGAAGGATGAAATTACAATCACAGTAAAGGATCCGGAAGGAAATATCCATGAACTGATGTGCCCTCTGGAAATGGGGCTTAGTCTCAAAGATCTCTGCAAAGCATATGAACTGCCTATGGAAGCGATGTGCGGAGGAATGGCGATGTGTGCGACTTGCCACTGTTACATTCTGAGTGAAGCTTCAGTGCTTCCAGAAAAAGGTGATATGGAGGAGGCGCTCTTATCCGAACTTTTTACGACACTCCCTTCCAGCAGACTTGCCTGCCAGATTCAGCTCACGGCTGAAATGGACGGCCTTTCCATAGAAATTGCACAGAATTAATTCAAAATAAAAGAAAATTGCTTGAGCACTGGACCGATCGATGCTTATAGCCTATTGTTTTTTTTCATTTAAGTTATGTTTAGACGGAGGGATTTCCCACGCCAAAAGTCGAAGGAAATCCCTTTTTTAAAACCACCCTTTAAAACCTTACCTATTTATGGCTATTACAATAACTGATGACTGCATCAACTGCGGAGCCTGCGAACCTGAATGTCCTAACTCAGCAATTTATGAGGGCGCCATCGACTGGCGCTGGCAGGACAAGACAAAACTTTCAGGAAAATTTGTCTTTCCGGACGGAAAAGAAGCAGATGCAAACACCTTTCAACAGGCATACTCAGATGATGTCTACTACATCGTACCCGGAAAATGCACGGAATGTAAAGGTTTTCACGAAGAACCACAATGCAAAACAGTTTGTCCCGTAGATTGTTGTGTAGACGATCCTGAGCATCGTGAGACCGAAGAAACGCTGTTGGACCGTCAACGATTTTTACATACAGAGTAGGATTATTTATGAAAGCCAAAAAGCTAACATTTATAAAAAACAAAACATTGATATTCAGTATTTTATTTATTTTTTAGTTAACAAAATAAATGGAAAATACTTCAAGTTGTTAACAAGTTTTTAATGGTGTTTTTTTTATATCACTGATAAAGTTTTTTTAATTGCAGAGTTATTTAACTCGAATAAAAAGCTTAACACATATGAAAAAACAATTACTTCTGATCAGTACGCTAATCACTTTTCTTGCTTCTGCACAAAATAATGAAGCTCTTCAAAGAGAATTTGAAAGACAAAATAAGGAAAACAGCGAAAAATTTGACTCATATATTTCAAAACAATATGGATCAGGCGAAAAAAACACGGAGGTTCAAAAAGAAATTGAAGAAAAAAGAAGCCGTTTGGGAGGTTTTCAACCCAATGGAAAACCATTCTTTCTTCAGCCCCATGACATCGACCAGATCAAAAACTCCAATTCCGATTTTATTCAGAACGGAACTGTAAGTGGCCTGACAGGAAGTTTTAATGGAGAAAATATTAAGTTTACTATTTTTGACGGTGGCGAAATCGCCAATTCAGGCAGAGTATTTGCCGAACATGAATTCTTTAGTAATCTTCCCAACAGAATCAGCAATAAAGAAGCATCCACAATGAATTACGGAGGCCACGCCACTTCAGTTGCCGGATTCATTGGAGCAAAACCCTATATACAGTCCGTAACTTTCACGAACGGGACGACAAAAGTCATCAATTTTCAGGGAATCGCTAAAAATTCCACTATAGATTCCTATGCTTTTGCAACAACAGTCTTACCCGGCAGCACATCTACCAGTACTATTTTTCAAAAAATTTTAACTGCACAGCCTAAAATATCCAACCATTCTTACGGAACAAATCCCGGCTGGGATCTGCAAACCATCAATGGAGCAAATGCATGGGTATGGAATGGTGAGTTTACAAGCCCTGCCACTTCTTATGATATTCAGGGAACCTATTTTACCACTGATCAGAATTATGATCAGATTGTCTACACCAATCCTTCCTATGTCATTGTAAAATCAGCTGGGAACAGTTACGGATTTGGACCTACCTATCCTGGAACTTCAGCATTTCCGAAATATTATATCGACAGTAATGACAATCCCGTTCCATTTGCGGCAACCGATACGATGCCGGCAGCCAATTGTGTATCAGGATATGACTGTATCGGGGTGGGTTCATTGGCCAAAAATATTATTGTAGTAGGGGCTACAGACATTATTACGGCCAACGCCGGAAGATATACCACAGCAACAGACGTTATTCATTCTAATTACAGCAGTGCCGGACCAAGAGATGACGGAGGCATAAAACCTGACATTACGGCTGTAGGCACCAGTGTAGGAAGCGCTTCGACAGCAGAAAATACAACGGGAAGCCAGGGAATTACTGTTAACAGCGGAACTTCATTCTCCGGACCTGTAGTAACAGGAATTATTGGACTTTGGACACAAATTAACAAGCAGCTTTTCGGAGGTACTGAACTTAACGCTGCCTCTGCTAAAACCCTAATGATACATTCTGCTCAGGAAGCAGGAAATATCGGTCCGGATCCTCATTTTGGATGGGGATTTATTGATGCCAAAAAAGGAGCGGAATTATTGGTCGGTAAATCCAATAACACGATCCTGTTCAATGATGAAACTTTAACCAGTGGCACACCTAATAAAAAGAGAGTAATTGCGTCAGGAAGCGAACCTCTGAAAGTAACTATTTCATGGGTTGACCCTGCTTATGCAGTTCCTGCTGATCTCACCTTTCAGACTGCTCACAATAACAGAGCCTCAAAATTAGTAAATGATCTGGATGTAAGAATTATTGATACGACCACGAATATGTCCTACGAACCTTGGAAATTAAACGCTTTAAGCCCAATGACTCCAGCCATAAAAGGAGATAATACGGTAGATAACGTTGAGCAGGTGATTATCCCAACACCAGCTGCAAGCCGGGAATACAGAATAGAGATCACCAATAAAGGCAGTCTGGTCAACGGTACCGGAGCCAATGCACCACAAAACTACGCGATTCTTGTTTCAGGCTATACGCAGGTTCTGAGCACTGGTGAAGCGGAAAGACAGCACGACGGTATTGCGGTCATCCCTGCTGTGACGAAAGATATTGTTACTATACTTAAAGCCCCGAAAAAATCGACTTATGCGGTTTATGATATGTCCGGCAAAAAGCTGCAAAACGGCATCATCATCAGTGATAGGGAATCTCTGGATTTGTCATCTTATGCCAAAGGTATCTATATCATAGAAATTAAAACCGAAACAATACATATTTCTAAAAAAGTGATTAAAGACTAGTGTCAAATGCTGCAGGCAGAATTTTAATATGATGCCTGCAGTCATTTAAAAGCTTTAACAACCTTCCGTTTATGAAACATTTTCAGTAACAGCAAATGATACACAATACAATATTATGAAAACAAAGTTAAAAATTCTCAGTATTTTATGCACCTCACTGGTGTGTTGTACAGCGTATGCTCAGGTCGGCATCAAGACCGATACGCCTAAAAAGACGCTTCATGTCAACGGATCATTACAGGTTACCAACGAAGTCAATGTTGGAGGTACTGACAACACAGAAGGTTCTGCGGGAACTTCAGGCCAGGTGCTTACTTCAAAAGGAAGTAATGCACATCCTGAGTGGCAGAGTATTGAAACCTTGAAAGGATCAATAGCCAACTCAATCTATATACAGGGGACAGCTCCTCAAGTCATAAATCAGGGAAGCACTTTGGATGTACCCGGAGTGACAACCACCATTACCGTACCTGCGGGTAAAACCCAAACCGTTTTATTTATGATTTTAGGCTATGCTCTAAGACCTACTATTGTAAGCGGAGCATCTTCACAGGGTGTATTTACTTTATTACAGAATAACGTAAAAATTTCATCAGCGTATGCATCTTCAAATTCTTCTGATGCTTCGGGCGGACTTAATAATTTACCGGCTCCAATAACCTTTTTTAAAGCTGTAACATTAGTTGCTGGTACTTATACTTTTAGGGTTCAATATGCAGCATGGTCTGCTAATCAAATTGTCAACTTCGTCCCATCCAATTTTGCTGGCTACAATGGTGATACCGAAGCTATGCTGACCAAAATGCAGGTATTTGTATTTAATAATTAACAGGATACGCTTTTATAAAAAATAAGACATACGATAACACTTTTTATTTCTAAACAGGCAGGAGGTATTATTTTCCTTTCATCGTAATAATCAAGAATTTTATCTTTTCATATTCCAAGCCTCCTGTCCTGTTTTTACCATTTCACCATTTAAGGAATTAAAAAGCTTTGATCTCATTGTATATTTTCCGGGTACAAGGAGTTACAATATCCAGTTCCTTTCCGAAATTCAGAACGGCACCCCCTAAGAGTTCCAGCTCATTATTTTTTTTCCCGGAATTGACATCGAGTTGCAAAGAAGTGGGCGTTTCAAAAGGGAATGCAGCTGCTTTGTCAAAGGTTTTCTGAATAATATCTTCATCCAGAACGATTCCTTTTTTATCAGCAATCGCTTTTATCTCTTTCATGATCTCTGATGCTTCATGTTTCTGTTCATCATTCGTACAAACGGTTCCGATAGAGGAATTATGCTTTGCTGTTACAAGCCCGAAGCTGGCGATGAAAATATATTTGGTCCAGATATCTGTTAAGGAATTATCTTTAAAATCAAGGTCGATTTTACTTTCTTTAAGGAGATCTACGATCCAGTTTACATCCTCTGAAAAATGTTGCGGATCTCTGCCTACGATCATTTTTCCTGCTTTTCCTTTATGCTCAACAACCCCTTTTTCTTTGATATGTGAAGCTACATAAAGACATGTCGGCAGAATAATATGATCCGGAATTATTTTTCTTATTCTTTCATAAATATCGGCACCGTTCATCATAGGAAGTAGTATGGTATCCTTGCCGATGGTGTCTTTGAGCTGACGGCAGATATTCTCTAGATCATATTCTTTGACACAAATCAACACCAAATCCGGATCATTGATCTCATTAACACTCTGCACTATAGCATCTGGATGGGTATGGTTTACAGAATGTTCGGGAGAAAGAAGAACCAAACCATTTTCCTTTACTTTTTTATATGTTTCACTTCTTGCGATGAAAGTTACCTTATATTTTTGGGCAGTCTCATTTTCCTGATTGATTTTAAAACCGAAATATCCGCCTACTCCACCTAATCCGGCCACTACGATATGTTTCTTAGTCATACATTAATTTTTAACAAAGATGGCTTTCAAATCTGAATATATCACTTGACAAATGCGAAGAAATTGGAGGGTATATTTTAGACAGCAGATTTTAGACATCAGATTTCAGACACGAGACATGAGACTTTTAGGTTGAGGTTAGAAATATCAATAGTGATTGGTAGATTCAAGAACCAAGAGTCAAGATGCAAAAACATCAGATAGTATGACTGTGACTTCGAGGCCCACAGTCACCAGATGGCAACTCATTAAATAAATCACTAGAAACCAGCAACCAGTAGCTCCCTTTTACTTTCAAACCCTCCGACGCCCAAACACGTATCACGTATCCCCAAACTCTCAAACCCATACGACTACATTTTATTGATGTCCCGTCTGATCCGGCTCAAGGAACTGTCTTTTATTCCCAGATAGGAAGCAATAACTTTCAACGGTACATGCTGGAATATATCCGGATGCTTTTTCATCAGGTTGAAATACCGTGTAGAAGCTTTCTGGCTAGCCATTTCGATCAAGCGGTCGTGGATGCTGTAATAATTCAGTACAAAGAGCAATCTGCTGAATTCTCTGAATTCCGGGATGTTATGAAAATTATGCTGTACATTTTCCAACCCCGTTTGCCAAAACGAACAGGCTGTAATGGTCTGGTAGGTTTCCTTTGCAGGCTGCTGTCTGAAGAACGACAGAAAGTCATTGACAAAGCAGGGCGCTGCATAAATATTGGTAGTGATTTCTTCATTATCCTCATTCAGAATAAAGGAACGGACATAGCCTTTCTCCAAAAAAAATGTTTTGGTGCTGACCTCATCTCTATTCAGGAGTACTTCATTCGCTTTTAAGGCAAAGGGGATGAATGTCTCTGTAATTTTCTCCACCACCTCTTCTTTGATGTCAAACAGAGAGTGGAAATAGGTATTAATAGATGATTTGTCCATAATAATTCAATGCGTTTCACGCCACTTTCAAAAGTACATAAATTCCATGAGAATTACCATGAATAAAGGAAATCATGACTAAAATTCCTCCCATCCTTCATTCTGTGGATCATATTTTGCAAATTCGCCGGTATCGGTAAATTCAGATGCAGTCATTCCCACTTCAAAAATAGAGCTTTCACTTAAATTCGCATTGAAATATAGGCCTTTTTCTGTCAGTAAAGCATTTCCAAAATCTTCATCCGGGTGACTGAAATGAAGCCCGTAGTCATCTTCTCCTGTTAATTGATAGTTGTATTTTAAAAGACGTTCCTTTAATCCGGTGACCTGTTTTTCTGTAAAAGGTACAAGATTTTCTTCCCTGTCAAAAAAGCTGTCGTCATCGGCTGCCTGTTCTTTTTCTTTTGTTTTAATGGTGAATAACTGGATATTGTAGCTCATAAGCAAGGTGTGATTATTAATTGGCCAATATAATACTTTTGTAGGTATCCATACGGTCTGTTTCCCGATACATATTACAGAGGATCAAAAGCTCATCCGTATTGTATTCCTCAGCCTTTTCCAGAAGCTTTTCTGATATATTTCCGGGAGTTCCCAGAATAATATGATCCAGAATCTTAAAAAATTCTTCTTCATCTTCAGTTCCGAGAATCCTCTTTTCAATTGTTTCAGTGGAAAGAAGGGCTTCAGGAGCCTGAATATGCCTTGCCTGCAGAAACTGGTAAGCCATCCCGTAGGCATTATATCGGGCCGATTTCAGATCTTCTTCCACTGAAACTGCAACAGCAACCTGCAGTGAAGGAACCGGGCTATACCGGTTTCTGTCAAATTTGTTTAGATAGGTTTCAGTACTGTCCACTCCCTGATCATTTCTCATAAAATCCGCATAGGAATATCCTACGCCATGTTTTGCAGCTTCTGTAGCAGACTGGATTCCCGAGCCAAGCCAAAGAATCTCAGGAAGGTGGGCAACATGTGTAGGTTGAGCAATAAGTCCTCCATAAATCCCCTTCTCTTCTTTAATATATTGTATAATTTCTTCAAGTTTTGTTTCCTGGCTGGATAAAACAACAGGTCTGTGATTATTAAGCGCTGAAACGGCATCCTTTAAACCTCCCGGTGCTTTTCCCAGTCCCAGAATAAAACGTTCAGGATACATACTTCCCAGCATTTTCGCCCATTCCGCGATCTTATAGGCTGAATAATTCTTCATCATAATCCCTCCTGTTCCTACTTTGATGCGTTTGGTCTTACTTAATATCACGGCAGAAAGAATCTCCGGACTGGAGCTCCCGTAGGCTTCCACCCCGTGATGCTCAGAGTAGATCACACGATGAAAACCTGCTTCATCTGCACATACGGCGAGATCGATACTGTTCTTTAAGGCTTGTAAAGCACTCCCTCCTTCAACGGTTGGAGACTGATCCAGAATGCCTAATTTTAATTTCATACCAGCTGTTTACTTTACTGTAAAACTAAAAATAATTTATCGATTGAGAGGCCTATGTCTTTGAACTTAATGCTATGATTCGTGCTTTGGCATATGTGATCTGTTCCTGTTCTTTCTCCGGATCCGGTTTGTTTTTCAAATACAGATTATAGTAGGTTACCGCATTTTTGGTCTGTTTCAGGTTGAAATCATAAAGAACTCCCAACCGGTAATAAATTGTATGATTAGTATGATGAAACGTAAGACCTCTTTTGTACGCTTCCAAAGCCTCTGAAAACTGATTTTTATTTTCATAAATGCCCGCCAAAGCAGTATAGTAAAGCGCCGTATGCTTTGAGATCCCTTCATCGATGGTTTTTTTAGCATATAGTATTGCGTTATCATAGTCCTTCAGTTCGCGATAACTCAGAGCCATATAATATAAAGTTCCTTCATTCTGAATGCCCAAGTCTTCCAATGTTTTAAAAAGAGCTGCACATTTCTGATACTCTTTTAAATAGAAATAAGCCTGCCCCATCTCATTAATCACGTTGGCATCCGAATCCTCTTTTATCAGCTTCTCCCCGGTTTCAATGACTTCTTTGTATTTTCCCAGCTGATTAGCTAAAGGAAGCTGTGCAGATTGTAATGTAAAGTTGCCATTATCAGCCTCGATAGCTATTCTGAGCACATCATAGGCCCGTTGATACTGCTTAAGTTCACGGTAAGCTGTAGAGAGATCAAAAGCAACATCAGGATCCGTAGTATTCAAGGTATTGGCTTTCTTCAGGTAATTTAGCTTTTCTTCAGCAGTATCTCCGAAACCCGCCAATTGTCTGTAGGCATTGAAATTGAGACTGTCCAGCTGAACAATCTGTAAAAGGTAGGTTTTGGCTTTCTTTCCGTTCCCTCTTCTGGAATTGATATTTGCTAAACTGAATAAAACAGGAATATTGTTGGGTTCAGCAGCATTCACTTTCAGATAGTTTTTCTCTGCTTCCGGCAACTTTCCCGACATCATATGACAATAAGCCATTTGGGTCAATGCTTTGATGTCTTTCGTATCTTCAGGATAGATATCCTGCAGATATTGGGCAGCTTCGGCATACCGCTGGGATTCATAATACTCAAGGAGTTTTTCTTTATCGATTGCCTGAGCAGTAAGGTTTGAAATACTGGAAATAAAAAGGCAGATGCAAATCAGGATTTTCATACTTGTGATTTGTAACTAAATTATCAGTTATTTGAATATTTTCCAAATTTTACAATGAAATTATTCACTAATTAAAGATATAAACAGATTTTACTTAAGATCAATCATACCTGTTTTTGTTTTTAATTCCAGTTTTTTTGTAATTTAATTTCCTGAAAAAGCCGATCAAAAAACAGTGCAACATTTCTATGAACAACGAATTCTATTACCAATTTATCAAACCGGATCCTTCTCTGGCCAGCTTTGTAGAAAATATCGGCATGTTTCATAATCCGTCTGATACAGCAAAAGAAGTTGTCGTAATGCCTGACGGACGAGTCGATTTGTTTTTTATGCGGTTCGGACCTGATGATCCATTCAGTGTTTTTCTCATCGGATTGGAAACGGCACCGGAACAGCGAGCTATCTTACCCGGAACGATCGCTTTTGTTGTCAGTTTCAGGCCAATCGCCGTTGAATATATCCTGAAAACTTCAATTGCTGATCTGCTCAATACCGCGAGAATTCTTCCTGATGACTTTTGGAATCTCACAACGGATGATTTTAAAGATCTCAACACATTCACCAAAAAAATATCGCAAATCGTAACAAAACTTCTCCCTGAAACCGTTGATGAAAGAAAACGAAAACTTTTTGACCTCATCTATTCCTCAAACGGCGAAATGAGCGTAAAGGATCTTTCGGAACAGATAGGCTGGAGCAGCAGACAGATCAACCGTTATTTTAATCAGCAGTTCGGACTTTCTTTAAAAGCCTATTCCACGATTCTTCGCTTCAGAGCATCCTTGGAACATATTGCTGATGGTAAACTATTTCCGGAGCTCAATTTTACAGATCAGACTCATTTCATCAAAGAAATCAAAAAATTTTCAGGCGTACCTCCGAAAGAATTATCCAAAAATAAAAATGACCGATTTATACTATTATCCGTATTGAAACAGAAATAATTTTGCATCAGTAAAATGAATGACAATGTTAATAGAAAATAAATCAATTGCCATAGTAGGCGGAGGTCCGGGAGGACTGACGCTGGCCAGACTTTTACAGCTTAAAGGTGCTGATATAAAAGTCTATGAAAGAGATCTCAATAAAAATGCAAGGGTACAGGGTTCCCCGCTCGATATGCATGAAGGTTCGGGTATGGATGCTCTGCGCGGTGCAGATCTGCTGGAAGAATTTAAACAGAATTACCGTCCCGGTGCAGACAAAACACTGATCGTGAACGAACATGCGGAAATCGTTTACAGTGATCATGAAACGAAACCTGATGAAGATTTCGGGAATCAGCATTTCCGTCCTGAAATAGACCGTGGACCGTTGCGAAATATGCTTCTCGACTCTCTAAAACCAGAAACCGTGGTATGGGACAGCCATTTTCTTTCGATGGAAGCACAAAACGGAGGCTGGCTCCTGCATTTTAAAAACGGTTTTTCAGCGTATGCAGATATTGTGATTGCTGCCGATGGTGCCAATTCAAAGATCCGCCCTTACCTTACAGACGTTAAACCGATCTATTCGGGAATTTTAATGCTGGAAGGGAATGTTTCCAATGCTGAAAAAACGGCTCCTCGTATCAAAGAACTGATCAAAGACGGTAAAATAATGGCTTTCGGAAATAATAAAAATCTACTTCTGGGTCAGAAAGGAAGCGGTGATCTTGGATTCTACGCCAGTTTCAGAACAAATGAAAACTGGGCGCAAGAAAGCGGTCTAGATTTTTCTGATCCAAAGCAGATTCTGGAATGGTTCAAAAAAGAATATCCTGAATGGAGCAGCATCTGGTACGAGCTTTTTGAAAACGCTTCGGTTCCTTTTATTCCGCGTCCAATCTATTCGATGCCTTTAAATCAGCTATGGAAAGCTCAACCCAATCTGACTCTGCTTGGTGATGCCGCTCACGTGATGCCTCCCTTTGCCGGAGAAGGCGCGAATATGGCGATGCTGGATGCCCTGGAACTCAGCCAATGTCTGACTTCTGATCAATTCGGTACATTGCAGGAAGCCATTTCCCTTTATGAACATCAGATGCGTCAAAGAGCTGCTGAAGCTACCAAAGATTCTTTAGACAATGGAGAAAAGATGCATTCTGAAACGGCATTGGCTACGATGCTGGAATTTTTCACCAGTCATTAAGTTTTTTAGCACAAAATAGTCTGAAATGTTTTTGCCCGTCCCTTTATTTTCAATAATTTACAGGAGCAAAAGACCTATTTATGGAAATCACCTCTGTAACATCATTTATTGATTATTATGAAAAAGTACGGGCCAGAACGCTTCGGCTTATTGAAGTGGTTCCGCCGGAGCACCTTGATTTTTCGTATAAACCGGGAAAATTTACGATTGGTGATCAGATCAGGCACATTGCTGCGATCGAAAGATATATGTACGGTGAAACCATTTCGGGAAGAAAAAGTGCGTACCAGGGTTGCGGAAAAGAGCTGGCAGATGGTTATGAGACGATCATCGCATTCTTTAATGAAATGCACAGGCAGACGATAGAAATTATTCGTGGGCTTTCTGACGAAGACCTCAACCGCAAATGTCTGACACCTCCGGGAAATGAAATTTCTGTCTGGAAATGGCTGAGGGCCATGATAGAACATGAGATCCATCATAGGGGCGAATTATACATCTACCTCAATCTGCTGGATGTGAAAACTCCCCAGATCTACGGCTTTTCGGCTGAAGAGGTTCAGGATATGAGTGTGAGGTTGTAGCTACAGTTTTGAGTAGCTGATTGTCAGTTGCTAGTTAAAATAATGCAGTTGTTTGTTGATTCGTAATAAATAAGTTAATCCGATCCTTGTTTAGATGCTTAGATAAGCAGATGGATTTTTGGATAAACGTAAGGGCGCAAGGTTTTTTCTAAATGTGAATATTTAAGGCGCAAGAAAATCAAAGATTTTCAAAGAGTCTCATATCTTGTGTCTGAAATCTGATGTCTAGCCTCTGATATCTCTTTAGTCATAAAAATCCAGCTCATCAAAGTCCTTGATCTCAGAAAGCGTCATCAGTTTTGTTGTTTTTAATTTTTTCCATCTATCTTCAAATACTTCATCACCGCCTTCCGCGTCATTATTGACATTGGTTTTATCAAGCTGTTTTCCGGTTAAAAAATTAATACTGGTCGAACTGTTCACTCTTGGACCTGTATTAGAGCTGCCATCATAGCCGATCAGTTCAAAATCTGAGCTTCCATATCTGAAAGTATAGGTCCAATAGCCATATCTGCCATGGGCATAATGAATGTACAGCTTTTCTTTTTCAGCGTAAACATCCAGTTCGGGTGCGTAATACACTCCTCCTTCTTCGTTTTCTGAGGAGAAACAGGTTTCATTTTTAGAGGCAAGTTCATACCCCTGTCCTTTTTTGAAAAGAATGATGATTCCACGGCGGTTGCGATCGAGTTTTCCGCGGGATTCGTCGTTGACGATATTAGCGGGATCTACTTTTTTGATGATGAGAATACAGTCTTCTGCTCCGTCCTTATTTAAGTCTCCGAAAGATTTCTCAAAAACCTTATAACCTTCCGGTACAAATTCGGCGGGATCTTTTTTCGTTTCAACAACAGGTTCAGCTTTTTCAGAAGTGGTAACTGCTGTAGTATCTGAGACGATTTTATCAGTGGACTGAGGCTTTTTTTCTTCTTTTGAACATCCGCAGATCAGGATAAGTGATAAAGGAAGCCAGGTGAACTTGACAAAGCTCGATATTTTTTTTTTCATAAATGATCAGGTTTGGCCATACAGGCAGAACCCAAATGTAAGCATTTCAGGAAATTCCTTCAAAATACTTTTTTTAATCAGTTAAATCGGAATCCCGCCCTGAATTCTAAAGGAGCCATTTTTGTTTTCTTTTTAAACAAAGTACTAAAAGACTGGGCATGCTCAAAGCCTAAGCTGTACGCAATTTCACTCACTGACAATTCGGTTGCAGACAGCTTTTCTTTGGCTTTACTGATCAGCTTTTCATGGATATGCTGTTGGGTATTCTGACCGGTGTGGATTCGCAGAAGATCGCTCAGATAATTAGGTGAAAGATTCATGGCTTCGGCAATGAGATGTACGCTCAAAAGCCCTTTTTCTGCAGACTGATCCTGATCAAAATAATCATTCAGAAACTTCTCAAACCTCGCCAACAGCTGCTGGCTGCCATTTTTCCGGGTAATAAACTGCCGTTCGTAGAAGCGATTGGAATAATTAAGTAGCAGATCGATTTGTGAGAGAATGATTTCCTGCGTATGCTGATCAATATGCTGACATTCCTTATCAATTTTATGAAGAATCTCAATAAGATTAGTTTCCTCATCTTCAGATAAATGCAAAGCCTCATTCACAGCATAGGAAAAGAATCCATAGCCGGAAATAGTCTGGGCTAAAGGATGTCTCAGTATAAAATCCTCATGGAAAATCAAGAGATAACCTGCGCCGCACTCCATATTGTGGAAGTCGAGATACTGCACCTGGTTGGGTGCAGTAAAACTCAGAACTCCTTTATCGTAATCATAATGCTGCTGGCCATATCTTACTTTTCCTTTTGATTCCCGTTTCAGGGCAACACAGTAAAATCTGTTGACAAAACCTTTCCAGACTTCGTCGTCCAGAAATATACTTTCTGATAAATTGATCACACTCACCAGCGGATGTTTAGGTTCCGGCAGCGAAAGCAAACGGTGAAAAGCGGAAACAGAGTGAATGGTATTCATAGCCTATCATATATGGTTAATCTAAAAGCCCCATGCTGAACTCATCATACGGAGCGCCTGTATCTGTTCCCAAAGGTACGATACTTTCCAGTTTTAAAAGATCGTCTTCACTTAACTGAATTCCGGCCGCTTCAATATTCTGTTCTAAGTATTTTCTGCGCTTTGTTCCGGGAATCGGGATGATACCTTTACTGATGATCCATGCGAGAGCGAGTTGTGAAGATGTTATATTCTTTTCTGCAGCCATACTTTCTACTGCATTCACAAGTTCAATATTCTTATGAAAATATTCTTCCTGGAAACGGGGAATTCCTCTTCTGAAATCATGTTCCGGAAGATCATCGATGGAACGAATCTGACCGGATAAAAAACCGCGTCCCAATGGTGAATACGCCACAAAACCCACCTCAAGTTCTCTCAGCGTTGCTAAAACTCCTTTTTCCTCTGCAGTTCTTTCAAATAAAGAATACTCGCTCTGTACAGCCGTAATAGGATGAACTGCATTCGCTCTTCTTACGGTTTCAGAAGATACTTCAGATAAACCTATGTACCCGATTTTTCCTTCTTTAACAAGGTCGCTCATTGCACCAACGGTTTCTTCAATCGGAGTATTTTTGTCAAGGCGATGCATGTAGTAAAGATCGATATAATCCGTTTTTAAATTTTTCAACGATCTCTCTACCGCTTTTTTCACATAATCTTTGGTTCCGTTAATCGCCCAGGTCACCTTATCGGAATCGTCTATTTCCCACCCGAATTTTGTTGCGATGATATACTGATCCCGGTTACTTCCCATGGCTTTCGCGATCAGCTGTTCATTTTTAAAAGGTCCGTAAAGATCAGCGGTATCCAGAAAATTCCCGCCTAATTCAAGGGAGCGGTGGATGGTTGCAATGGCTTCGTTTTCATCTGCTTCGCCATACATATTGGCGTCTTCAAAACCGGTCATTCCCATACAGCCTAATCCTATATTGGGGATTATCAAACCCTGATTGCCTAATTTTACCTGATTCAATTTCATATTGTTGATTTTTATTGATACAAAATTCAGCATAAATCAGGAGGTGGATGTTTGCAGAATCACGAATCTCGTATGTAAATCACGGAATTGTATTTTTCTTAAACCACCAGCTTTTATACCATCATCATTGACATTATTTCATCCGGAAAAGCTTATCATTTAAAACAAAAAGAATATTCCGGTGAAAAGTTTTACATATATTTGAAAACAGACGGAAGCACCGATCAGCTTCCGATGATCTTAATTCTAACGATTAAAAAAATAGACATGAAAAAAGTAACAGGAATCGGAGGTATCCTTTTCAAATCAAAAGATCCGACCGCCATGAACGAATGGTACAAAAACCATCTTGGCCTTGAAACAAGTCCATATGGAACCAGCTTTGAATGGCGCGAAAGTGAAGATCCGAACAAAAAAGGGCTGACCCAATGGGCTCCTTTTGCAGAAACTACAAAATATTTTGAACCTTCTGACAAGGATTTCATGATCAACTATAGAGTGGAAAATCTGGAAGCTCTGGCAGAGGAATTGAAAAAGGAGAATGTTATGATCCTGGACAGTATTGAAACCTATGATTATGGAAAATTCCTTCATATTCTGGATCTTGAGGGGAATAAAATTCAGCTTTGGGAACCGATTGGCTAAACAATATATAAAATAGAAAGAGCCCGGTGCAATACCAGGCTCTTTCTTCACAAAAGGTACCATGAAATCTTTCTCCAGTTCAGGACAGGTGATTAATCTGCCCTTCAACCTGAAGTATCTCATTTTTTATTTCTTAATCAGCTTGGTGCTGTAAGTTTCAGTCTCGCCGGTAATTGAAATGATGTACACTCCTTTAACCAATGCTGCTACATTAATTCTCTTTCCTTCCAGTTTTCCTTCCAGTGCCAGTCTTCCGTCTGCACTGTAAATCTTATAATCTGCTTTTCCTTTGATGTTTTTCACTTCTACATAGGTATCTGCAGGATTTGGATAAATGGACAGTTCTGATTTTGTATTCTTAGTCTCACTGACAGCCAGTCCGCCTGTAATCCTTACAGGAAGATCCATAATACCGCCTGCTCCACTTGAAAGCTCACCACACACACTGCCTAATGCTGCAGTTCCATATTTAGCAACAACCCTCATTCTTAACAGTTTATCTCCTGCATAGGCTGTAGCAGGTACTGTAAAGATGATATCCCCATAATTAATAGATGAGGCTCCGGCAGGAGAATTTCCAGCAGTTTGTCCCACTCTTTCAGAAGCCTCAAATGTTCCGTTTCTGTCATAGTCGATCCAAACAGAAATGTTCACAGGTCTGTTAGCTCCATAGCCTGGCGATGAACGGATCGTCGGTTTAAAGGTATATTGAGTCCCTTTAGTAAGATTGACTGTTTTTGTAAGGTCCTCGCTAAGGTCTTTATACGTTCTGTATGTAGGATCATCGTAGTCGATATTAGCGACACGTACTCTTCTTATAGCAGAGTAGTTTGATATTCCTGAATTAAGGATACAGTAATCTACTCCCGTTGTTAAACCTTTAGTTTTAAAAACGTAATTGGCAGAGAAGCTACCCGGAACACTGTTGACAACAGCTGCTACCTGTGTTTCATAATTCTTTTCATCTTCAAGACCGGTCAGTACCAAAGAATTCGTCGGGCTTGTAGCATTTTGCCAGTTGGCTTCACCTTGTTTTCTGTAATTAACAGAATAGGTATTAGCTCCCGGTACGCTATTCCAGGATATTCGGGCTGTGGTTTTGAAGACTTCTTTATCTATTGAAGAAACTCCTGTTGGAGCTGCTGCTGCCGACGTTGGAGCTGCTCCCACATTAACGGCAGGAGACACCGCGTAAAACACATTCCCCAATGAAGATATTCTCAGTTTAACGGCACCGGTAAGATTGGCAGGCATCTGTGCTGTATAGCTTCCTGTATTAGGAGCTGAGGCGACAAGGTCTGTCCAGGTGATTCCGTTATCGGCTGTGTAATCTATTTTTACATTGGCCACATTGTAAGGGGCATTATTTGTATTGGCAGCATCCCAGGTGATGGTATTGGATGCGTTGTTATACAGTACACTAGCTGCTGTAAGTCCATTAAACTTGAATGGTCCGTCGTTTCCTACAGTCAGTGTTACATCTGAAGAAGAAAGCATTGGACGCTGAGGATTTTCATCCCTTACCGTTACGGCATATCTAAGTATTCTCGGAATGTAAGAAACCGTTTCCCAATCCTGTTTGTTGGTTAGTGAACCATTCATTACCGTTTCCATTTTAGGAAAATATCTTCTTCCACTGGCCGTTCCTGTATAAGATCTGGTTAAAGCTCCCTGAGGATTATAGCCCCAACCGGTGTCTCCTGAAATGGTAGTTCCACCCCCTACGCTATCATTTTGTTCCCATGTATATTTTACCGGATCATTTTGAGCGTCTACCGCATTAGCTTCCAGATAGTAAGCAGTTCCTTTAGGAATTGTATAAGATGCAATAGGAGATATAGCTGGCGCCGTATTATTGTCAATTTCCAGTTCTGTACCACATCCTACCTTCCCTTCCATATTCGTCAGAATCTGGTCGATACTTTTATAATGGAAATAAGGATTGCTCACCATCTGAACATTATCGCTGGTAATTCCTGCGTAAGCCATAATGGTTGTTCCTCCTCCCGGTTCAACATTCGCTCCGCTATCTTCGGAATTGTGTGAAAAAGTATGGTTTCCTCCAAACTGATGCCCCATTTCATGAGCTACATAGTCAATATCAAATGAATCTCCCTGAGGAACGGCATCAGCTGGAGAAGTAAATCCTGCCCCTTTGTAATTCGAAGGAATACCGTCACTATCCAGAGCTGCATCATCGCTGCATACACATCCGATACAACCTGCCATACCACCACCACCGGAAGCTCCGAAAAGGTGACCGATGTCAAACAATCCGCTTCCTACATTTGCTGTAAGCGTATTCATTAATTCCCCACTCCATAAGGCATCATCAACGCCAGGTCCTGAGTCTGAGTAAGGGTCATTGGCAGCATTAGTATAAATAATTCCCGGTAAGTCCTGAACAGTAAGGTGAATTCCAAAATCTTTCTCAAAGATCCCGTTCACACGGCTCATCGTATTGTTCATTGCGGTAAGTGCTCCGGCTGGAGTTCCTCCATGGAACTGGGTATATTCTCCGGTAACAGAAAGTGCCAGTCTGTATGTTCTGTATTTTGTGCTGGAAGGTCTGCTGGTAATGCCTACGTTAGAAAGATTTTTTTTTCCGTTAGCCTCCAGTGCTTTAATTTCTTTGACATCTTTTTCATTCATTCCACATTCAAAGCCGTGTTCTCCCGTTGTTCTCTTTGTTTTATAGAAAACACCGTACGTTTTTTTGTCCGCTGAAACAGGTTCTATAAACTGGAATACCCCGTCTTTGATGATCATAGACTGCATATCTGTAGGCGATGTGCTGAATCTTACATATTTGGAGGGATCATCGATCCCGGCTCCGACATAGGAACCCAACTGGTATTTTTCTACCAGAGATTTTGCCATCACAGGATTACTGTATACCGCAAATTTCTCAATCTTACCTTCTGCTGTAGGCAAAGATATGATCACAGGTTTTGCGTTCTTTCCTGTTTCTACAGCATCTTTCAGAAGATTTCTGAGCGATGTAAGATCTACTCTGTACGCCTTTGTGATTTCAACATCTTTTCTGATTTCAGATACTTTCTGTCCTACAGGCTCCCATCTCTGGGCATAAACAGATGTAAATCCGGCAGCTAAAACACTAACTAATAAAATTTTCTTTTTCATAAAAGGGGTTAATATAAATAGGTGGTTTAATTTAACTGAAGTACTATCCCTGATTCATAATCATTCATTAAAAATGATCCTTTAAACCGAAGGTATTTGTTGTGAATAAATTTCATCAAACAATAAAACTTCATTAAAAAAAATAAATCTATCATTATTGCATTGAAACTATTATAAAATCACCTACTACTCAGATACTTCCAAGTCATAATTCACTTATTAACAAACAATTAGAAATCAATCACATTTGAGGAGACTTAACATAATTTTCTCTATGGAATCGAAAATGTACAAGATAACTGTAGAAAAAGAAGAAGGAAATTATCAATATCCTAAGCTGAACTTTTTCAACCTATTAATGATTTGGTCATTAAAAGATCCAACTCACTGATCCCATCAAATAAAAAAGCCACCTGACAAAGTCGGGCAGCTATTCCAAATTTTCATTATTACGAATAATCGAAAAAATTATCCTGTCCAAAATTCCTGTATATAAAAAAGAAATCCAAAAATGAACACTCTACTTGTATACTACTGCAAAAAGTAAAGCCAATAACTGATCAATAATAAAAAATGCCGGTCAATCAAAATTAAACTCCCATAAAAAAGGAAAAACATGATCATACAGCTTGCACCCACAGACATTACCTGACTAAAAATCAACTACATAACCCCTTAAAAAAGCATTCGAACTGCCTATTAAAAATTAATTAAAATTTGATAATTAGTGAAAAAAAATAACAATGTAGTACCCATGTAGTATAATATTTTTTCTATTTTCTTAATAAAAAGTGCAAATTTGAAATAACAAACAACAAGTGGTGAAATGGGTTTTCAGTTATGATGGAAAAAAATATTTCGAGAGCTGTCTGATATGATCAGGCAGTTTTTTTTTATTCAAAAAGGAAGAAAGTTTGATGAAAGAAGATGTAAGAAAAATACAGAATGTCATTTATTTTTAAGGCAGCCCTTCATCAGCTTTTAGGATAAGTCTAAGGAAATATCCGTACAGATCTCGTAACCTGTAACACGAATCACGAATCACGAAACCTCTTCACTCCGAACCCTTCACAGCAAGCTGTCAAAAAACTGATAGATATCTGTTTCCGTTGGAATGTTCAGCTTTTTTCTAAGTCTGTACTTTTTCTGCTGAACAGATCTGGGTTGAACTGAAGTATAGCCTGCAATATCTTTGGAAGTAAAATGCAGTTTCAGCATCGCACAGAAAACTAAGTCCGAATTTTCAAGATCAGGATTCAAAGCCAGTACATTTTCAATGAAGCCTGGATACGCTTTTTTAAAAGTGTCTAAAAATCCGGGGTCATTTTTTCTTGCCAGCTCAATCACTTCTTCCTGAGTATTGTCATGCATCTGGTTTTTCAGCTTTTCTGCCTCGTATTTAAGTACTATTTTTTTCTCTTTCAGCTGTCTGACAATTTTCCACAGGTACATCCCAACCAGCGACAAAACAAATATTGAAGCAATACACAAGAGCAGTACCTTACTTCTATGATGTTCCGAATCGGTCTCGGTCTCTGTGATAAAGCCTTCCATGTCATGGTTGATTGCTTCCAGCAAAGCCGCATCGGATTTGTTTCTTTCCTCTGTATAGGCCTGCAAAAATAAGAGTGCCTTTTCTTTATCTCCCATACTTTCATACAGGGATCTAAGATCTGTATACACATATTTGGTATACTGAGCAAAGACATATTTCGTTTTCTTGTTGATTTCCAATGCCTTCAATAGTGATTTTTCCGCTTTATCATACTGCTTGTTCATCATATAATATTCGCCGAGAACAGTATTGGCATTAAGAGCCACACCATCAACCCTACCCTGCAGATTAGATTTTTCGGCTATAGAAGACAGATAAAACCGTGCTGAATCCATATTTTTAAATCCATAAAGATAAAGATCTCCAATAGCACATTCAATGCGTCCTGAATGGTCTAATTTCCCTGCTTTACGAAAATATTCCAGCGCTGGATCATACATCTTTTTTCTGTAAAAATAATCTCCGCGCTTATAGTAGATTTTAAAGAGAACATCGTTGCGGAACGGCGAGTCTTTAGTATCTTTTATATAACTCATTGCTAAATCATTATACTTAAAAGATTTGTCCAACCGTTTAAGGTGCAACTGAAAATTGCTAAAGTCATTGTAGAATTTAGCTCTGTGAATATTACTTTTCGAATATTTAAGGATATTTTCTGCTTTATTAAAGAAAAATTCGGCTCTTTTGTAGTTTTCAAGGGGCAGATTTACATTGGCGAGATTCAGGAAACACAGTGCTTTTCCTTCCGCATACCCTTTCTTTTCTGCTTTTTGATAATAATCTTTATTCAGTTTAACCAAAGCATCATAATTACCCGAAAGACGCAGCTCTTCATTCTGTTTCAGCAAAGGAGTGTCAAAATCCTTTTCATATTGGTCAGGATCTTTACTGCACGAAAGCAGGATGAGAAATAGTACGAAAGTAAGACAGCGTATCATGATACGTTTTTCTATAAAGTTAATCAATAAAGGTATACATCCATTTTCCCCGGCTCTAAAATAAACCCGTCTTTTAAATCGCATCTAAAAATTCATAAATATCCTGATCCCCTTCAATATTCAGTTTTTTTCTAATCCTGTACTTTTTCTGCTGAATAGATTTATGCTGAACAAATGTGTAGTCAGCTATTTCCTTGGAAGAAAAATGCAGTTTGAGCAGGGCACAAAAGGCCAGTTCGGAATTTTCAAGATCGGGATTGATGGTGAGCAGACTGCTGATAAACTCAGGATATAATTCTTTAAATTTCATAAGGAAAGAAGAATCATTTCTTTTGGCCAGATCCACCACTTCCTGATGTTTCTTTTCGTATACGCGGTTTTTAAGTGTATCGGTCTCTGTTTTAAGACTTTTCTTCTTGAGTTTTAAATGCTGTATATTTTTCCAGACAGACATTCCGGATACCGAAATGATGATAAGGGACAAAATTCCAATAATCCATAGATCATTTTCGCGTTTATCAGATTCTTTCTTGGCTTCAGCTATAAAACTGTCTGTAGTGGTGTTGATGGCTGCAAATCTTGCCTCCGCGAGCCTGTTGTCTTCCTCCAGATATTTATTCAGATAAAAATAGGCCTTTTCTCTGTCATTTTTCTTTTTATAGAGGTCTGCAAGCGCTTTGTATACATCTTTAATATGAAAAGAATAGGTAAGTCTGGTTTTTATACTGAGCTCCAGGGCGGTCTTCAGCATTTTCTCAGCTTCATCATAATGGTTGATCTCGTTGTTGTAATACCCTAGTGTATAATAGACCCAAAGTTTCTCAATATCAGGTGTTTTGTGATGCTTCATCAGCTCTTCTGCCCTTAGCACATATATTCCTGCCGAGTCCGGTCTGCCGGTGTAAAGATGATATTGGGCGATCATACAATTGGAATACGCTGATTTCTCCAAAGCATTTCCCTTATGAAAATTTTTCAGTGAATTTCCTAATTGTCCTTTCCATGCAAAATAAGTTCCCCTATTGGTATAAATCCGGGGCATAAGCTTTTTTTTAAGCTCCGAATCAGGTGCTTTTTTCAAAGAATGAAGGGCAGAATCACTGTAGATGATCGCTTTATCATACTGCTTGAGATGTGAATAATAATGGGCGTAGCTGTCGTAAAATTTTGCCCTGTGGAAATTATTTTCTGATCTTTTGAGACTTTCTCCGGCCTTATCCAAAAGAGTATGAGCCCTCTCATAGTCCCCTTCTGTAGAATTGACATTAGCAACGTTTAGAAAGCAGAGTCCTTTTCCTTCTTCATATCCCATCTTACCCGCTTTTTTAAAGTACTCCCCATTAAGACGGACAAGGGCTTCAAATTCCCCGGACGCATTCAGGTCATTATTCTGCCTGATTAAGGGTACATCAAAGTCTTCTGTATGATCGTAAGTAGAAGTCTGGTTGCATGAAATAATAATAAATAGTATACTCATCCGTAATGTGCGGACTATCAAATTTTTCATAATAGGATGGTGTTCATATACAATTTATCCGTTATTTTTCCAGTAATCGGTATTTCTATGCAGCTTGTCGTTTTTTAATGTCTAATAACCAATATTAGACATATCCATGGTTTATTCGTTTTTTACGTGATAAATATAAGAAAATTCACGCTTAAAATTGAATAAAAAACAGAAAACAAAAATATTAATTAGAAACATTCTTATTAAATGTATTAATTAAAAAAGGGAATAATTATTTTTTTATTAAAAGGAATGATTTTATTTTAAAAACATTTCCTCAAATTTAACTAATATCACTAAAAAAAGTAATCCGAATTTTATTTCATATGAATATTAATTACCGCGTACTCTTACCTCACGAAAGCAAAAATTACAGAAACATCAGGCTGGAAAGTCTGGAAAAATTTCCGGAATCATTCGGGGACGTTTATCAGGAAGCTTTACAAATTGAAAAGTTCAGAATGGAATCCGATATCGAGAATCAGACGCAAGGAAGATTTATGGCAGGTGCATTTTCAGATGATGAACTGATCGGAATCTGTGCTTTTGTAAAAGAAGAAAATCTTACAGGCAGTATCTACCAGATGTATGTAAAAGAGAGTTTTCAGGGAAAGAATATCGGTTTGGGACTGATTCGGGCTGTGATTAAAGAAACTTCTGAAAGGTTTCCCGGGATCACCATTTTCTTAGAAGTGACGGATAAAAATGAAAAAGCCTACAATCTGTACAGAAAAATCGGGTTTACAGAGGTCATTGAAGATAGCTGGCAAAATGAAAATTCCGGTAACACTCAACTTTATCTTCATACCGCAGGATAAAAACAAGTCCACCGAATCTCCGATTCGGTGGACTTTCAATTATTTTTGAATTATTTATTTATACAACAGGAGTTTCTTTCACCGATGTCGTTTTATTCAACTGAGTTTTATAAAACTTCAGCATGAAATTATAAATCACAAGTTCCTGCTTTCTGTGCTGGGAAACAAGCAGCCTGTTAAAGAACATATGAATTAAGCTTCCCACATAGCTGTTGCGGTCTTCCCTGCCCTTTTCACTTAAAAGATTATCAAGTGAGAAAGAATTCAGGAATGAATCAAACAGTCTGTAAACATTGGCTAATTCATCATTTTTCAACCCAATAGAGCTGTGGATCGACTGTTCGGATGCTTTATATTTTGTAGCAATTACTTTTGTCAGTGCTTTATTGGAATTGAATTCCTGATTGAACTGGCTGCTCAGCTGAGTGAAAAATTCCATTTTACCGTCCAGTGTATACGCAAACTTATCCAACAGTTTATCTATGAAAACAGTTCCCGCCAGCCAACGGTCTTCAAACCCGATTTCGTCAAGCTCTCTCAACAGGAGCATGATCATGGTGCTTTCTTTCCCGAAATAGGTTTCAGAAAATTCAATACCGGCATAGTCATATCTTTCAAGCTCTCTTTTGTAAGTGGTGATCTCAAATGACTTGATGATATCCTGCTCGATATATTTACCCATCGCTTCCCGGATATGGGCAAAAAGATCATTGTAGACTTCATAATTTTTGATAAAATACCTCAGTCTGATATGGTTTCCGTTTTCGTTGTACCGTATAAAGAAAAAGTTGTTGATCAGATCTTTTTCAAACAATTTTCCGTTCAGTTCAAAAAGCTCATTCCTGATCAGAGAATCCATCTGCTGCTCGCCGGTATAGATATTCATATATAAACATTCAGACAGCGGGGATAGCTTGGAACGATTACCGGAAAAGTCTTTAAACTGGAAATTCTGCTTTTCATCCTGTATGATAACCGGAATCAGGAGCTCAGAATAAAAAGGTTTCTTATCCGCATTCACAACATTGGAATTTTCCGTAACCAGATCTTCCACTAAGGTAATTTTCCCTTTTTTCGAGATCATAGAAACGAAAAGACGGATAAAAACTTCAGAGGAAAGATCAAACAGAAGTTTGTTGTCCCCTTCCACCAGATAAACATGGTCCGGAATTTTCCATTCTTCTTTGAATTTTTTGAATTCTGAGAAAAGGTCTTCTTCTTTTGCTTTTAAAAAGGTAAGATCGACCTGATTCAGATTCCAGGCTGCTTCTTTGACGATTACTTTTTCAATTTTTACACGAGGAGTAAATTTCGCAAAGGAATCTATAAAGCCCCATGAAAAACTGATCGAGCAGTCCCACTGAACCTGAATGAGCGACAGAAATCTGTAAATATGGGATAGATTCTGCAGCTGGAAATTATGAGAATTACTCAAGCGGGGAACGATGATCTTCCCGGTATTTTTATTTCTTAAAATCACCTCTTCACTTCGTATGGAAATGGTAATATCGGATAATTTTATGGTATTTTTTCCTGTATCAGACGGGGCTGGAATATTGATCAGAATTTCGTCTTTCAGATAATTTTCCCTCACCACTAGATTTCCATGCCTTAAACTTGGCAGATCTACAATTTCAGCGTATTCTACCGAATCATGCAGGTTTTCGTATTCTATCTCTACGATTTTTTCGGCCAGTTTCTGTAACTTTTCAGAACCATGGGTAAATCTCCCCATATTATTCACCGCACTGGACCCGAATGCCCCGTGAATAGCTGTTACCGTTTGATTCTGCTGATCTTTAAACAGAGTCATATTACAGTTCAGAGTCTGACTGAAAACCCTCGAGTAGGAAGGTTTGAACTTTGCACATTCTTCTTTCGTCAATACAACCTCGCTTTTCCCGAACTGAAGAGCATGCTGGTATTTGCTGAACAGGTATTGATCAACTTCTGTGAATTTATAATCCTTTCCGCCTCCGGTCTGAAAAAGAATTCCATCCAGAAATGGTGTGGAAATACTGCTCACGCGATCCGTAAAAATTCCGAGCTCCGGATCAATCACATGCAAAAGCGGAAGTTCCGATTCGCCGTATTTATCTTTAAACTCCTCAATAAACTGGGTCAGTGAAGGATCTTTTTCTTTCCGTCTGGAATTCAGGTGGGAAAGTGAAAGAAGCGTATTTCTTACATTGTGAAAGACTTTGCTGCTGATCTCCGCTTCACCGTCTCTGAAACTGGTTACATCGATATTCTGCATTTCATTCAGGAGCAGATTTTCAAGTTTTTCCGATGATCCGGCTTCTGATTCTTTGATCACGGTTTTAAGATGATTCTGAAGTTGAGTTACCTCTTCAATAATTTGATTCAGCGTTTTTTCCTTATCTTTTATTGAAATAACTTCGTCATTATCTTTAAACTGTTTTAATTTTTCTATGAATGCCTCTACATAATGATTCGTGGCAGGTGACGGAAAAATATCCATCAACAGAACATTATTTTCAATCAGTTCATAAAGATATTCTTCTACTTCATCACTTTCGTAGCCTTCTTCCTGAAGTTTTGCGGAAAGATCTTCAAAATAGATTCCCTGCCCGCTTTCTGAAAAGATGTATTCCAGCACATCGTTGGAAGCTACCGATGACAATCTGTAATTCATCGAATACGGCTTGATATACAGTTCATTATACCGAATATCATCAGCAATATTGAAAGCTGTTTGATTAGGATACAGAAAGCTGTACTTCCAAAGGTTTTTACTGCTGCTGATTTCCCTGCTTAATTCGTAGATATAGCTCAGGCTTATTCTCATACGGATTTCGCTCTCCTCTATCTCCACGGAAAACGAGTCACCACCTTCTTTAAAATCGCAAACACCATAGGTAGAAAACAGCCCGAACGGTGTAGACCTTGAGCAGTAGCGCACATAATATTTTACATAGCTGAAAAACATTTTCTCAGGAAGGTCTTTGGTCTCTATGGCTTTTGTAATTTCCTCAAATAAATTTTTTGTGGCATACAGAAGCGCCAGTCTGAAGTGTCCTGTAAAAGTTTTTTCCACAAACTTCAGTCCGTCTGTAGCAATATCTTTGATCTCACTGATAGGTTTAAGATCATCAATAGACCCGATGGGCGTCCTGAGGATCATTTTATCTATAAATTCAATGTTCATGGTCTAGTAAAAATAGTTTTTCTAATGGGTTTTTATAGTTTTCATGAGTTACAGCATACAGCTGTAGCAGCAGTCCCGTGCGGCCTTCGAGGATGGTATCCTGTTCTATCCAGCCTTCACTGCCCAGCCATGTTCTCATGCCGGTTTCCGGATGGCTGCCAATGGTAAGGGTATCCCGGGTCCAGAAATCTGTCGCTTTTTTAAAGGCTTCATTTCCTGTAACCCTGTACAGATATTGGTACATCATGATCAGCCCGGAACTGCCGTGGCATAAGAATACATCTACAACACCTGTTTTTCCGTATTCTCTTTCCGTGGTTTTTAAAAGTATTTTTTCAGCTTCGGAAATACTTTCTTCATTTCCCATTGCTTTGCCGTAATGCAGCATTGCGATCCCTACACTGAGGTCACCATAACACCAGGCCAGACGGCTGCTGTCGGTGGCTATACGCTCTCCGTCACGTACAGTGATGAAATTCGGGAAGCTTGAACCGTCGTAATCTCCCTGTACAGATCTGATGAAATTATAGGATTTATCCAGCATTTCTCTAATGATTTCCTTTTCAATACCGGCCGTATATACATTGCTGAGCAGACTTATGATACTTGGAATTCCATGCGCAAAACCAAATGAAAAGCCTTCCACTTTACTGTAAAGACCTTTTGAGATCCAGGCTATTTTGTCTTCGTCTACCGGCACAGACAGGGATTTCAGCAGGTGAACCACCGTGATGATTCTGTCTTTTATTTTATGTTTAAAATCATTATCCGTGCTAAATGAATACAGCTCCAGACATAAGAACAGAACACCCATAAAGCCATGGAGATAATCGAAATTTCTTTTTCCGGCATAGTATTCGAGAAGATCATCGGCATATTCGGGAAATTCTTCGAAGGATTCTTCAATTGGTTCGTCAAAATATTTATTTTTGGTAAGGTAAAAGATCAGATAATAGATCCCCACAGAACCGGAGCATAAAGAAAAAACCTTGTCATCCTGAAGTCCGTTGAGGGATTTATCCAGATAATATTCAAACTTTTCAAATGCCTCACTGTCGTTAAAAAGCTTATGTTTTTCAAAATAATACAGGGCCAGCCCTGGATATCCGGTGAAAATGCCCAGGTCTACGATATCTTCCTTAATTTCTTTTTCGCAGATCTCAATCAGCTTTTTCAATTCATCTTGTTTTTCCATGCAGCATTTTTTTTCTGATCAGATACGCAATATAATAGATCACCAACAGCACAATAAACAGGATCAATGTCCCGAAAGCCACTTCCATGGTTGATTCGGAATTCCTGTATATTTCTATCAGTGAAACAGTTTCATAGTCTAGGTACATCAATAAGTTTACCGTGATAAAACTTATCAAAAAAAGGGTTATAATACGTTTGGTTTTCATAGTTTTTTGTTGATATAATTAATCGCTTCTTTCAGCTGGATATCCTCACCTCTAAGCAAGGAAGCTGAATTTTCCTGAATCAGAATATCAGGTCTGATTCCCGTTCTCTGAGTGGTACTGTTATCAGGCAGGAGCACCCCTATTCCGCTCATCCGGATCTTCGTTTTTCCGGGTAGTTTGATCACCATTACATTTCCATTGGTTCCTGCTGTATAATCGCCTAAAGTAACTGAATTTTTTATTGATTTCATAGCCAGAAGCATGCTTTCGCCCTGACTTTGGGTATATTCGTTGATCAAAAGAACAACAGGTCCTGTATAAGCGTCTTTTTTTGAATCAGGAATATGCATTTCATTTTCTATAGTTCTCATCATTCCCGGATATATGACATCAGCCCGATATAAATTCATGGTTTGAAAAGGTCTGGTATCGAAATACTTGAGGAAATCTACGGCTATTTCATTAGGATAAGCCCTTAAATCAAAAATGATGGCTTTAGTCTGTCTTATTTTCTCAAAAGAAACCCTGAAATTCCCGGAAAAAATATCATTGATTCTAATGTATCCGATATTCCGGTCTATAATTTTAGACACAGCCTTTCCGGCATTGTTTTTATATTCTTTTTCTTCAGCCTCTCTTGCCGTATTGATATGCGTTAAATGTTCCTGAACGGTCATCATTCTGTTTTGCCTTGTAATCTCCAATTGAACTGTTTTCTTTTTGGAAAGTAGCAGTAAACGATTGATATCACGGCTTAAAACAATATCATTGGAACCTGAAGTTTTCCTTTTTAAACTGTCCTGAACCAAAATAACATCCTGTCCGTTAATGGCCAGTATTTCATCTCCTTTCTTCAGTGCGCTCTGAACAGAATTGATGATGAAACCTTTTACAAAAGTTCTTCCTTCTATGGTTTTTAAAACAACATTTCCTACATATTTTCCTTCATATTCATCAGAATCCCCCATTTTGACCGCAACATGGCTATCCATTAATCTGGAACCGAATAACTGAACCGCCGCATAATATGCCTGCTCATTTTTAGCATTAATGAATAGAGGCAGCATTTCAAAAAAGACCTCATTCCAGGTTCCTGAAATAGTCTGAAAATAAGGATAATAATAACGGGTAATATTCCACAGCTTACACAGGGAAAGGAAACGTTTTGCAGGTGTTGTTTTTGATTCATCAAAAAATAAGGAATCATCTTCAAAATTTAACTCTCCATTATTTTCAGCCGTCACCGTCCTTTCACCGGAATTCCGATAAGATGCAGCAATAAATTCTATTAAATTCTTCTTATTTTCCGGGTTAATGATTCCGGAAGTTTCAATCCAGTTTTTATCCGGTAGAAAACCGATGTAGGATTGACGGGCTTCGGACTTATTATGTGCGGGTAACTGAAGGTCCCGGGAAATTAAATGATTAAGATCTGCTTTGCCCGCCATGATTTTTTCATAGACTTTGATAAGCGAGGCATCGGAAGACAGCATAAGATCGCGATCGGATGAATGGTATTTTATGGCCCCCCAGATTTTACACAATTCCAGCAGCTCTTTCTCTTTTCCTACCGCGGAAGAATCACTTATGATATCCGGAATGTTATTGTAGAAAAGGACTGTGCCTTCTTTGGTGGTATTTCTTTTACTGAAAAAAAAGATCCCGATCAAAACCGAAACAAGAATTCCGAAAAAAAATTTGATTTTCATAAAATTAACGGCTAAGAAGTTCCCGGCAGTATATCCATATAAAAACACAGATGATCTGTTAATTAAAACAAATCATCTGCAGCAAATAGTTAGCTATTTTTTACCACTTCGTACTGTGGAAGAAACCACACCATGTACAAGCTTTTCTGAAAGTTGTAGAACCTCCGTCAAAACACTTGTCATTAAATGTTGGGGTATCAAAATCTTTGGAAACACCTACTTCCTGTTCCAATTCTAATGCACCTCCTTTTACAGAGCTCTGCTCTACTTTTGTTAACTCATTGATAACTTTCTTATCAAATTTAAGTTTTGTTAATTTTTTCATGGTTGTTAATTATTTTAATTGCAGAACAAAAATAAAAAAATATTTCACATATAAAACAAAAAATCACGAAAACGGGAAGAATCGAGCCGGTCAAAGTTATCAGTAAGTTTCTGTTACGAGGCAGCTTCATAGAACATTCAGTTTCCGAATTCACTTGTATTAAGCCACAGCAAAGGGAAAAACAAGAATTGATAACAATGAAAAATGAATATAATTCACAGAAAAATCTTACTGAAAAATATTAAAAAAAATTTCAAAATCTGCTTAAATAAAGGTGATCATCGGCTTTTTGATTACTTTTTTGTTTAAACGGACCTTTCTATTTATCCGAATTCGCATGCTGATATTCAAAAAGCGCTACAATTGTATCTACAGCTTCCTGCCCCTGGTGTTTTCCAATCAAATATAATGCAGCATCTATTCCGGCTGTAATTCCGGCTGTCGTAATACGTTGTCCCTGATCTACATATCGTACTCCCCTTTTGACCATACTTTCCGGATTGTGCTGTTCCAGTGCGTCCAGCAGCATACTGTGAGTGGTGATCTCATGATGGACAAGAATACCTGTTCTGGACAATAGCATACATCCTGTACACACTGTAAAGATCGTTGTTCCGTCTTCATACTGATCTTTTACCCACTTCAGTACTGTGCTCTGAAAAACGTCATCCTGAAGATATTTCATCACATGTTCAGGATTGGTTCCAGGAATCACGATCATATCCGGTTTCAGACAATTTTCAATGTCATACGTTGGAATAAGCGCCATGGTATTGGCTTCAGCATATACAGGCTCTCTGGTTTTCCCCACCGTATAGCAATGGTAACTTCCGGGGAATAAAGCATTGGCCTTTACAAAAACATCCAATGGACCGTTCAGATCCAATACTTCTACCTGATCATAGATTAAAAATGCGGCATTCATTGTTTTGGTGTTTTCTACATCTTTCATAATGTGATATTTAGAGTTAAATTGAATTTTATGTTAAGAAAATAAAAACCAGGATTGGAAGCTGGAAGAGGGAGGACAGAAGTTACTATTTGGCATTCTTTTAAATAGTTAGGATGTCCTTATCAAAGTTCAAAATTTTCACAAGAATATTGTTCCCCGAAGCTATTTTTCGCGGTCAATGGTAAATTCAAAAAAATAAAATGATTATTCGGTTCCTTTAAAAGCCTTTCTGTACTGGGAAGGAGAAAGGGAAATGTGTTTCAGAAACAGCCTTCGGAGCGAAACAGAACTTCCAAAACCACATTTATCTGCAATCATCTCAATACTCAAATCTGTAAATTCCAGCATATTTTTCGCCTGGTCCAGCCTCATCTTTTCCAGAAACCGTCCGGGCGTCAATCCGGATTCTTTTACAAATACCCTGGAAAAGTTTCGCACACTCATATTGACGGCTTCGGCCATATCTTCTACTGAAATATGTTCTCCGAGTTTATGTTTAAGCAAATCCCTGACTTCTTTGATGAAAGGGCTCATCATATCATAATCCGGCAGGGCATTTCCGAACTGTGGCTGAATCCCCGGTCTGTGCAGATGCAGAACGAGATGACGGGCTACTTCCGAAGCCGTCGCCTTACCAAAATCTTCCTCCAGCAGCGCTAATGCGAGATCCATCCCTGAAGTAACGCCTCCTGAGGTATAGATCTGCTGATCACGGATAAAAAATGGATTGACATTCACCTCCAGTTCAGGATAAGACTTTTGTAGTATATCTGCAAATTTCCAGTGCGTCGTTACCTGTTTCCCCTGAAGAAGACCGGCTTTGGCGAGTACAAATGCTCCGGTACAGACTGATCCCATCCGTCGTACTTTCGGGGTTAATTTTTGGAGAAAAGTATAAATGTCTGTATTCAGATCATTCAGAACAGCAAGGTCCGTTCCTCCAACCAATAAAGTGTCTACAGGAAAATCTATATCATAAATGGTATGGCTGCACATAATCGGCATTCCGGAACCTGAATACAATATTTTCTCTGAAGTTCCCGATAACAAATGAATCCTGTACCCGGAATAAGGCTGCTCATTGACCATAAAACGATTGGCAGATGTAAACACATCACAAGGACCTGCAATATCAAGCAGCTGTACCTGCGGCAGTACCAAAAGCACTATATTTTTCGTTTCTGAATTGTTTTCTGCTGTCTTCATAGCTCATTCCTTGTGGTACAAATTTACAGATAAAGCATTCTGTCTGCAATGACAAAAAAGATACCGTTTCGGCCAAATCTCTTATTTTTTATTTAGTTTAAATTCTATACAAAAAAGCCCCCAAATCGAAATTTGGAGGCTTTTTGATATTATGGAAATACTTCTCTAGTTTATTGTGTCACCTTAATCATAGCTCTGGTAATCTGATCTTCCTTTTCTTTTGAATAAGTGGAATCAAAAGGCTGCATTACATCAAACAGATATTGATAGAAAGGGGCAATCTTCTGCACATTTTCAGATTCCTTCATTGCCTTTTCTTTTCCCATTTGTTGCAATTCTTTAATGAAAACATTGAACTTTTTATCGATAGGTTCTATGGATTTCACCAGATAGGCATAGGCTTTCTCATTCTGACCAATTTTTTTATAAGCATCTGTGACTGCGGCTACGACCATAGAATATTCCATAGGTTTCACCCGCATTTGTCTGGCTGACTGCTTCTGGAATGCAGGAGAAAGACTCAGATAATAATCATATTCTTCAAAAATTTCTCTCTTAAGGATTTCGGCGAGCTGAAGACCCTTTTTCTCCTGTCCTGTCATGATATACCCTGTCACAATGGAACTCAGCGAACGCGGATCATTGTATTTTTGGGCCGGAATTTCCTTTGAAACCAGATCCAAAATCTCCAGCGCTTTTCCTTTCTGTCCATTTAAAGCTAATGCTGAGGCGGCTCTTCCTGCCGTCATTCTGTAAACCATGATATTGGATGTCGCGGCTTCATCATAATGAATACTAAGGTCTTTAAAATTTCCCCATCTGAAATTTTTCACCACATGATAAAGAGCATTCACATCTACCCGGCCCATATCACCATCCGGCTTAGGAGCGGTACGAATAGGCACGAGTTTGTAGCTGAATCCTTCAAATTGCAGGTATTCATCCAGATAGAAAATATTTTCGCTATCATAAACTCCTCCGGAAGAAAAGTTGATGGGACGTTTCCAGTCGAAATTCGCAAGCATATCCAGCATCATGAGGTTGTTTTTGTAAAGGGTGTTGCCTTTATAGGTGATCAGAATCTGGTTCACGACGTTCGGAAGATCGTCCTGGGTGATGATTCCAGCCTTTAATGCATTTTCCTTATTCACCGGAAGGATGAATTTATTAACGGGAAGAATATTGTATTCCTCAAATTTTTCTTCTCCGAAATACATTTTTAAAAGATGGTCTTTTTCAGGAGATTTGAACTTCAGAAAATTCACCGCCTCTTTCAAAGTCATAGAATCCTGCGTAAGGTATTTTCTAAAGGCCCCGAATTCCGTATCCGGAACGCCCTGTTCTTTTAACATAGAGAAAACACCTTCCCAGTCTTCTTTTTTCATCATATAAATCTGGTCGTTCACACCGTCTCTGTAATCATCATGGCTCAGTTGAGTAGGAATCCCCGTTGCATTATACGTTTTTCTTTTCACCTGGTCAATATACCATGGAGTTGCTAAAAGCGTAAAGTTGACCGTTTTTACATCATCCCGGAAGCGTTCCGTCTCCTGAATAGCCCACACCGGGAAAGTATCGTTGTCTCCGTAGATGAAAATAATATCATCTTTAGAAAGTGATTTGAGGAATGAATAAGCATAATCCCGCGCCGCTGATTTTTTGCTCCGGTCATGCGGTACATAATTCTGGAAACCCATCATAAAAGGAACGCCCAACAAGATGATACCTAAAACTATATTAGCGGTATTGGATTTTACTTTGGACTGGATCAACCATAAAATAGAGCCTGCTCCAAGTCCGATCCAGATGGCAAATGCGTAGAACGAGCCTACCATCGCATAATCTCTCTCCCTTACTTCAAAAGGCTTAACCCCGGTGTAAAAAACAATTCCGAAGCTTGTTAAAACAAATAGTGAAAGAAGTGCATAGAATCTTCCAAAGTCTCTGTTCAGCTGGAAGAAAAATCCGATCAATCCTAATATTAAGGGTAGAAAGAAGAATTTTACGGTGCTGTCATTTTTGAATTTAGCCGGTATCTTGTCCTGATTTCCCAGCAAAGCGTTATCTATAAAAGGAATCCCCGAGATCCAGTTCCCTCTTGTGTTTTCCATTTTTCCTTCAAGGTCATTCTGTCTTCCCACGAAGTTCCACATCAGGTACCTCACGAAATAATACCCGTTCTGAAAGGTGATAAAATAATCCATATTCTGAGCCAATGAAGGCTTTTGAACATTAATCAGGTTATAAGGTTTTACTTTCAGATAATCTTCTGCTGTAATGGATTTATCTTCGTATTTGGATCTTAATTCATCGAAAATTTGTTTTGCCTGAGGATTGTCTGCCACCTCTTCGTTATCGTAATTGAAGGTAAAATCCGGAGCTCCGTACATCGAAATATAGTTGGCCATGACGTCTTTATCCTGATTGAACATTCTTGGCAGTAAGCTGATCTGAGATTTGCTGAAAACATAGTTGAAACGGTCTCCGGTTTTTCTGTACGTTCCGGTTTTCTCATCTTTTTCGTAGATTTCCCCTGTTTTGGTGGTTTTGAAGCTTCCGTCTTCGTTTTTCTCAATTCCGTTCGCATCAAGGAAAGCGGTATAATTTTGCCCATAAATGGTTGGCCAGTCACCATATTGTTCTCTGTTGTAGTAATCCAGCATACCGATTGCCGTATCCGGATCATTAAGGTTCATCGGAGGATTGGCATTGGCTCTTACGGGAATCACCATCCAGCATGAGAAACCAACAACCATGTACACTACTGATAAAGCAATTGTCTGATATACATTTCTTTTAGCTTTTCTGGCATATTTAATCAGGAAATAAGAGATTGTAGCCATCAGAACAAATGCGGCTACCGTTCCCGAGTGGAAAGGCAGTCCAAGTCCGTTCACGAAGAATATTTCAAGTCTTCCGAACATCGTCATGATCAATGGGAAGATAATTTTGAAAACAATGATCAAAATTCCCAGTGTGATCGCATTGGCCCAGATAAAGTTTTTCCAGGTGAATTTGTAATTTCTTGCGTAATAGACCAGACATACAGCCGGTACTGCAAGCATACACATCATGTGAACCCCAACGGAAAGTCCCAGTATAAAGAAAATAAGAATGACCCATCTTTCATTATCCACCACTTTGTATTCGTTTTCCCATTTGGTCACAAGCCATACCAGCAAGGCGATAAACATGGAAGCCATGGAATACACCTCTCCTTCCACTGCAGAAAACCAGAACGAATCTGAGAAGGTAAAGCACAATGCCCCAATCGCTCCGGCAAAAAGAATGGAAATTTCCTGATGTTTGGTTATTTCTTCAAAGTCTTTATTTAAAAGCCTTCTTAAAAAATGGGTAATAGTCCAGAACAAAAACAGAATGGTGAATGCGCTGAACAATGAAGACATTGAATTGATTACTATGGCATAATTCTCTTCATTCCCCAGTGCCAATATACTGGCCACAGCACCCACAATCTGGAATAAAGCGGCTCCGGGAGCGTGCGTTACTTCAAGTTTGGCAGCCGAGGAAATATACTCTCCACAGTCCCAGAAACTGAAGGAATGCTCCATGGTGGAGAGATAAGTCATCAGGGCAATTGTGAAAATCACCCATCCTAAAACGGTGTTCCATTTTTTAAAAGACCAGTTCTTCATATACTATGTAATTTCAATACATAGTAAGACAACCCAGACAGGTGAATTATTACATCCTTATTTAAATATAATTGAATTCCGAAAGAATTTATTGATTATTAATTCTGAATTCAGCTACAATCATGCAAGATCACTCTCTGCATTATTTGTTCAATCTGATATTAGTTACTCCTTAATTGACTTATTTCTTCTACTAGTTTCGGATACATTGTATGTAAATCGGCACCTCCTTTCGGTTCACGGCTCATGCTTCGATCCATGCCATCGTAGTCGTTTTCAGGGTATAATTCATATACCGTATCTTTTATGATGGATTCTTCATCGTCATGGTTTTGGGCATACGCATCATCAGCGACGTAAAGCAACCCTTCCGCCCAGCAGTCTCCAACATTAAAGCTGTATTTCCCGCTTACAAACGACTGAATATCTGATTGTATGTCATCAAAAAACTCTTTCCCTTTTAAGATCAGCCAGCATCTGAAATAGATAAATCCGTCATCTGAAAAATAGTCATCAAAGATATATACTCCATTTTCTTTCTTAAAATCACATTCAAGAATGATTGAAAGCTCAGCGATTTCAGCAGTATACAGTTCACTAAGCTTTTCCTGTAGTGTTTTTTCAAAAAGGATCATTCTCTCCTTTCCGAACTTGGATAAATAATCGGTTAGGTTTTCAATATGTTCCTCAATGTCATATTCGCTCCAGTGGGCTTTTTTAAATTTGTTGGATTTCTCAATGGCTTCCCAAAAATAAATATCTGCCTTTTCATTATCCGAAAGCTCAACTTTCTGAGGAATGGCATCATTTTCCTGAATTTCAGTGTAGCCTTTTTTTATTTTCTGATTAATCAGCTTTTCAGATTCCAGAATACATTCTTTTTCGTCGGCATATTCTTTAACTGTTTCCCGGCCTTTGGTTCCGGTTTTCCCAAAAGATATTTTCTGTACATTTCCGGAACACTCAATATTCCAAAATTTGTCGGACAGTTCTTTCTGGTTGATAAAGTTTCTTTTCATAGGAAATTGTGGTGGTATTTTTATTAAAAGAAAGTGAAACTACGAAAAAACATCGGAACCGGAAGGGAAGAATGGCCTGATGATGCCGGTTTTTAATGAATGCTTAGTTTCATTTGGATATCTACTACAATCTTGAATAGCTCAGTGTATCATTGAGAAAAATACCAATAGCTTTTTTAAAGTAAAGGTAGTTAACAACAGATTGCACGGATTTACGCAGATGATTATGTTGATTCCTGTATGTTTCGGGGGGATTTTTTTAAAACGCAAAGATTTAATGCTAAATATAGAGTTTCAAGGAAGGCAAAGAAGTGTGACTGCGTCACTGAATAAGAGAACGTTTTTTCATACGCTTCATAGAATCAATTTTAATTGATTCTTTCCTGTGCATCCCTAAAATATAAAAGCATAATATTCAAATTTTGTGTTTAAAACCCTCTGAATCAATATGTATTATTCAGTCCCCCATCTAAAGGAATACTGGTCCCGGTAAGATAAGATGAGTATTCTGACGCCAGGAAAGCTGCCAGATGGCCATACTCTTCAGTTTTTCCAAGTCTTTTCATTGGAATTTTATTTTCTCTTCCTTTTTTGATTTCTTCCTGAGATTTCCCGGTCTGTTGGGCCTCATGGCTGATCAGATTCTGAATACGCTCCGTATCAAAATATCCGGTTAAAATATTATTAACCGTGATCTGATGTTCCGCTATTTCATTGGATAATGTTTTGGCCCATGCAATCACTGCCGAACGGATGGAATTTGAAAGGGATAAATTATTGATCGGTTCTTTTACAGACAGTGAAGATACATTGATGATACGTCCGCTCTTCTGTTGAATCATATGTGGCAAAGCGAGCAGTGTTGTCTCACAAACCGTTTTAAAAAGAAGATCAAATGCTTTCTGATAATCATCCACGCCTTTATCTACAGCCAAGCCCGGTTCCGGACCGTTGGTATTATTAACCAGAATGTCTACAGAATGACTTTCAAAATAATTAGAAATAATGGTTTTGTAGTCCTCAAAATTGGAGAAATCCGCCACGAGATACTGATGCTTCTGATTAGGATTGATGACCGGAAGTGATGCTACCACGCTCTTAAGTTTCGTTTCATTACGCGCCATGACCGTAACATTAGCACCGCATTTGGCGAGTTCCAGGGCTATTCCCAGACCGATTCCCTGGGTGGCTGCTCCTACTAAAGCATTCTTTGAAAAAAGCTGAATATTCATGAATTGATGGTATTACTGAGTGATTACAGATAAATGTAGCAAAAAAGCTTTACATTCTGGTCAATGAACCATTAATAATTACGGATTTAAGCTTTAATTACTGAGGAAGTGCAGGAGGATGGACTCTTTCCGGTTTCGTAGATAAAGTCCGTAGAAAAGCTTCCAGCTGAGCAATTTCTATATCAGTGAGATCCAGTAATCTCACAAAACTTGATTTTTCCGAGGAAAGTGTAATGCCCTGGTGAACTGTTGAGCGTTTTTGGGAATGCTCCGGATTTCCTCTGCTGTAAAACTGAATCACTTCCGTAAGTGTCGTCATAGAGCCATTGTGCATCCATGGTCCTGTCCTTGATACTTCACGAAGACCCGGTACACGGAATTTACCGGCATCTTCAGGTTTCTTTGTTACCAGATATCTTCCCAAATCTTCTCCCTTTGAACCTAATAAAGAAGTCCCGACATTTTCAAACTGATTATTGGAAAAATACCCTGAGCTGTGACAGTTCATACACTGCGCCTTGGTTCTGAAAAGATGCAGTCCCATCAACTCATCATCAGAATAAATTTCCGATTTTCCATCAATAAACTGATCGAATTTTGAAGTTCCGCTTTTAATCGTTCTTTCAAAAGCAGCTATGGCTTTGGAAATCCTGTCTTTTGATACTTTTTTATCGCCAAAAGCTTTTTCAAATAATAATTCATATCCTTTGATTCTGGCAATTTTTCCGGCTGCGAGATCAATGTGCCCGCTCATTTCCCTTTCGTCACTGATTGGCATTTCCGACTGTTCTTCGAGAGATGCAGCACGTCCGTCCCAGAATAGAGATTTTGCGTACGCTACATTGAGGATACTCATCGCATTTCGGATACCAAGCTGTCTATCATGCCCGAAAGAGAAGGTTCTGTTATCACACCACCCCAGTTCCGGATCATGGCAGGAAGCACAGGCGATCTGATTGGATTTGGAAAGTCGTGGATCAAAGAAAAGCGTTTTTCCCAATACTGCTTTGTTTTCAGAATAGGGATTATCTGCGGGAAACTGAATGTCAGGAAGATGACCTATCTCAGCAAAATAGGGTTTTGCATCCGGGTCTAAGATCGGTTTTGGCCATTTTGAAGAATCTCCGGAAGAATATAATTTCCTCAGTTCGGCAAGGAACGAGGCTTTTTCTCTGATCTCCTTCTGAACACTGTTGCTGAAACAGTTATTCAAAAGGGAAACCGTAAGAAATGCAATTAATATCCAGCTTAGGACACTTTTCATGAATCATGGAGTTTCCGCAAAAATAGGGAAACTGGATCAATTCATTTAAACAGATATTGTTTATTTAAATTTTAGTTGCTCAATTCATTGATTTTAAACACGAATGACACAATTTTTTAAGCCTGATATGTAAAAATATGTCACAAATAAAAGGTACTGTATAATTCAATCTGCAATGTTTGAAAAGGACAGATTTTAATATTTACTTACTTTTGCAGACCGCTATTTTATTATGGATACAGATACAATACTTTCACAGTTAACAGTACATTTCCGAGAGATCATTACGTTGGAAGAGGCAGATATTGAAGCCATCATTCCAGCATTAGAAATTATACACCTCAAAAAAAAGGACTTTCTGCTGAGTGAAGGACAGGTTTCAAAACATATGCGTTTTATTGTAAAAGGCAGTCTTTATGCCTATTATCTGGATGAAAAAGGCAGAGAAAACACCACCCAGCTGGGTATTGAAAACTGGTGGGTGAATGATCTGTACAGTTATCTGAGCGGGCAGCCTTCCAGAATGTTTATTCAGGCCAATGAAGAAACTACCGTGATACAGATCAGCAAGGAAAATCTTGAAATGCTGTATAAAAAAGTTCCCGCCATCTCTGATTTCTGGCGCCTGAAAATGCAGACTGCTTACGTTACCCTGCAGGAACGAACATTCGAGCATTCAAGAGTTGATGCTTATACCAAATACAGGAATTTTGTTTCTTCCTACCGTAATATCGAGCAGCGCTTCCCACAGTTTATGATCGCTTCCTATCTGGGAATTACCGTTGAATACCTGAGTTATTTACGAAAAAAACACCTGTCTGACGTTTCTTAAGATTTCTTAAGTTGATTCCGTTCTGCCATGGATAATTTTGCTCCCAGAATTTCAAACGAGTAAAATTATGACGGCAAAATATGCAGCTGCACTGGCTCTTGCATCGGCATTATCCGGGCTGGATGCACAAAAAATTTCCTATACCCCTGATATTGTTGTGGGACACCGTTCCTATACCTATATGCACAATATCAATTATCAGCTGAATGAACAACTGAAAATCAACAACCTTACTTTATTTGACACTGAATACACCAGGGATAAAGACAACATATTTTTCATAAGAAATACATTATCCTACAGCCTTCATAAAAGGTTTAACGTGAATGCTGCTTTCGGAATGAAAAATCCCGGGGCTTTTTTCAGTGTCTATGCACAATACAAGATCACCGGTCCCTCCTATTCTTTTTCCTATTCTCTGGGAACTACCTATCAGAAAGGGTTTTCTCTTGAACAGTCTGTATCATTGGAATATGCTCCTTACCTGAAGGAGAACCTTCAGGGGTATTTTAGTGTGCTGGCGATCGGAAATATAGATGACAGCGGCTATCCCAGAGGGCTGCAGTTCGTCAGACTAGGTTTGAAGCAGGATAAAATGATGTATGGTGTTGCCACTAATTTTGACCAATTTAATAATGCCAAAAAGACCCTGGAAAATATCGGAGCATTCGTAAAATATAATTTTTAAGTAATACAGGAAGACTGGAACTCAGAAGCAGGAAGAAAGAAGTTATTGAGCCAGCCTCTCTGATTAATAATAATAATAATAATAATAATAATAATAATAATATAACAACATGAACAGAAACATTGATTTAGGACTTTTTATCACCAGAATAGCTATCGGATTTCCGATGCTGGTTTATGGAATCAGTAAACTGATACACGGAGTCGGGTTTATAGAAAATATGATGGTACAGCGGGGTCTTCCACCCTTCTTTGCTTATGGTGTCTTTATGGGTGAAATTATAGCACCGGTTATGATCATTGCGGGATTCCGTATAAGACTGGCGGGATTGATTTTTGCAGCCAACTGTTTTACGGCAATTATCCTTGCACAGACCGGCAGCCTATTCAAACTTAATGAATTCGGAGGATGGGCGCTGGAACTCCTGGCGATCTATATGCTGGTAGGATTAAGCTTCTTTTTTGCCGGCGCTGGAAAATATGCAGTTTCGACGAAAAGTAAATGGGATTAAGGTCAATTTCCAATGTGAAATGTATAATCCATGGAAGAGACTGTCTCAGGGCAGTCTTTTTCAGTTTTTATAGTAAAGAAATCCTTTTCTGCTCATTTTGAATTTCAACATAAAACCCACTATAATATTCAACCAAGTCATCTAATGAAAATCCACGGTTCAGGCCGCTCGTATTGGGCAGAACCCAAACGATGGAACCACAGAAATCTTCAGGCTGCAGCCCCCATGAAATCTGCTTCTTTTTGGAGAACGCCTGGTACGCAGCTTTACCGAGAAATACAATATATTTCGGATGAAATTCTGTTATTTTCACTTTAAAAGATTCTAATGAACTGTCAAATTCATCTTTTGAAAGCTCATCGGCTCGGGAGGTTGCTCTTGCTACAGCAGTCGTGAGTCCCAATCCGAAATCCAGAATACTTCTGTCATTCTCCGCTTCAATCTGGTATGGGGTAAATCCTGCCTGGTGCATTACTTTCCAAAACCGGTTACTTCTTCCCGAAAAATGGTGCCCGTCTTCAGCAGATTTCAATCCGGGATTAATTCCGCAAAAAATAACAGTAAGGTCTTTGGCAATAATATCTTTTAACATAAATATGAAGCTCTACTTGTATGGATCCGAGTTTTCAAAGGTCATTCTGAAAACTTACCACAGACAGCAAGATAATATTTATTTTAAAATATACAGTGATCATCTCTGTTGTCATTGATTATCAATTAAAAAAAATTTAAAAAAACAATTATGGCATGAATATTATTGTATATCATCTAAATACACCAAGATGGAAAATATGTTACAAAATATCGACCTGATCCATCGGTACCTGTCAGTCAGTATAGCAGATCAGTTTCATATCAATGTGGATTTGGAAGGTGAATATATCTTTACACAGAATATTGTTTCTAAAAAGATCATCATTGCCACTACATTTACAGATAAAATACTGTCTGATCGTCAGTTGAAATTATTTTTATCAGCATTGATTACTGAAATTAATAATGGAAGATGTACGTTTGAGCTTATCCGTGAAAGGATCAGACATTATGAAGAAATAAGGCGGCGGCCTGCCAGAAGGATTATTTAGAAAAAAATCCCTACAAATGCTGTAAGGATTCTTTTTTGTATTATAATTGTTCGGATAAGAGTTGATTCTTTATTTCTTTATATGTTCTTTTGCCTTGAAGCAAAATGAACCAAAAATTCAAGACTGGAAACTTCCACTAAAAATGAAATCTGTTCTTTAAAAATTCTAAAACTCGTGCGGTAGCAATCTATGTTTAGAATCAATATTGATCCCGCACTCAAACAATAGAATTTTTTTAACGTTCACAGAATTCATTTTCTTAACGTTCCATTTTCCAGGTCGCATCCAGACCATTTTGTAACCTAAAGGTTTTACAAACAAAAGCTCTTCTTTGTTAGAAATAACAATTGATTTCAATCTATTATTTTAAATATTTAGCCACTTTATCTTCCAGATCATCCAGATTAAACGGTTTTGCCACATAATCATCAGCCTGAGCTTCCTCAGCAAGTCTCACGATATCATTGTTGGCCGTCACATAGATGACAGGAATAGATTTGAACTCATCATGACTTTTTAAAAGTTTAGTAGCCTCTACTCCGCCGATCTTCGGGATCCAGTTGTCCATAAGAATAACATCCGGCTGAAACTGCGCCACTTTTTCCAATATGTCATGAGATGTTTCTGAAATTTCGACCTGATAACCATTCTCTTCGAAAATGATGGTAATAACTTCTAAAATAGTTGTATCATCATCAAAAATCAAAATTTTCTTTGTACTCATAGTAGTTCTATTTAAATCTTAAGTTTATTTAATTTCTTTTTTACAGCTGATTGATATAGTCCGCCAAATTATCAGGCTTAATGATCAGATCATAGTCAACTTCCTGGACCGCATGTTTGGGCATATAATCAACCTCTGCAGTTTCCGGCTCCTGAATCCAGACTCTTCCTTTGTTCTTTTTAATAAATCCCAAACCTTCCACGCCATCAGCATTGGCTCCTGACAGCAAAACGCCGACAAGATTTTCACCATATACTTCCGCCGCAGACTTGAAGGTTACATCAATTGACGGGCGGGAATAGTTCATCTTTTCTGAAAAATCCAGCGACATCATTTTTTTGTTTTCGAACAGCAAATGATAATCTGCAGGGACTATATATATTTTATTAACTTCAATCTCCGTTTTGTCATCCACCTCGATCACTTCCATCGGAACAAACTGCTGCAGTAAGGTCTGTAAAACATTGGTTGAGGATGCTTTACGGTGTACGACCAGCAGTATGGGGAAACTTAATTCGGTTTTTATTTTTTTCAGCATTTCCAGAATGACCTGCAGGCTTCCTGCTGATCCTCCTATCACTACCAATTCTGTCTTTGTGTTTTCAGGTTCCATGGTCAATATATTAGATGTGCTCTGTTTTTTTCCAGATTCGCTGGTCATCGACCTGGTGGTATACTTTATCCAGTTTTGAAAATCTCAGGGTTTCCTTTGATCCTAAAGCCAGATATCCCAAATTTTCAAGGCTGTTGTCAAAAAGTTTAAAAACGCGCTCCTGCAGTTCCCGGTCAAAATAGATCAGTACATTTCTGCAAATGATCAGCTGGAAACTATTGAAAGAACTGTCTGAAACCAGATTATGAGTGGATAATATCAACTTTTCCTGTAAGCTTTTATCAAATCTCACACTGTCATAATTAGCCGTATAATAATCTGAAAAATCCTTTTTCCCGCCGGACAAAATATAGTTCTCCGAATACAGCTTCATCTGCTGCAGAGGAAAAACCCCTGCCCTGGCCGTTTCCAAAACGGTAGGATTCAGGTCTGTCCCGTAGATCAGTGATTTGTGGTAGAGATTGGCTTCTTTAAGCAAAATAGCCATTGAATAGGCTTCTTCCCCTGTAGAGCATCCCGCCACCCATATTCTGATCAGCGGATACGTTCCCAGCTGCGGCAAAATTTTTTCTCTGAGCTTTTTAAAGAACAGCGGATCCCGGAACATTTCGGTAACGTTCACCGTGATTTCTTCTACAAAACGTTTCAGGTATTCGGGATCATTGAGAACGGTGTACCTCAGCTCCGCGAAACTGGTGAATCTGTCGATCAGACAAATCCGATTGACCCGGCGTTTAAAAGAAGCTCTGCTATACTCAGAAAAATCATACCCATACATCTCATAAACATCTTTTATCAAGTATTCTACTTCTTCATCTTTTACGATACTTGGTTCCAGCATTTATGACAGTTTTTCGATGGCAATCATTAACTGGTCTACGTCCACAGGTTTTGAGACATAGTCCTGAGCTCCCACATCCAGGCATTTCTGACGGTCTTCCGGCATGGCCTGAGCTGTAACGGAAATCACAGGAATCTGGCTTATAGACGGTGTATTTCTAATCATTTTGATGGCTTCATATCCATCCATTTCAGGCATCATCATATCCATAAGGACGATGTCTATTGCCTTTTCTTTTAATATCTGAATGGCTTCCTGAGCCATTGTACAGCTTTCAATCTGATATCCTCTTGATTTCAGCGTCAGCTTCAGTGCAAATATATTACGTGGATCATCGTCCACAATCAAAATCTTCTTATTCATCATTTAACTTTCATATAACCAGACGCGTAATAAGGACAATAACTGATCGATATCCACCGGTTTTGAGATATAATCCGAAGCACCTGCCACGATGCATTTCTCACGATCCCCGATCATGGATTTCGCTGTCACTGCGATGATAGGAAGCCTTGTAAACATCGGCATCTTTCTGATTTCTCTTATGGTTTCATAGCCATCCATTTCAGGCATCATCATGTCCATTAAAATTACGTCTATGTCTTTATGTTCTTTGATCTGCTCTAAGGCGTGTTTTCCGTCCATTGCCACCACGACTTCTACTTTATATTTCTCCAGGGCTTTCGTCAGAGAGAAAATATTGCGGACATCATCATCGGTAATCAATATTTTTTTCCCGCTTAATACTTCTGTCAGCGAACCTAAAACTTTGTTCCTTACCGTTTCAATAGAGTTGTTTTTTTCTTCCACCAAATGTAAGAATAAACCTACTTCATCTAAAATTCTTTCGTAAGAATGAGCGGTTTTTACAACGATTGAATCTGCGTACTGCTTGATCTTAAGTTCTTCGGATTTGGATAAACTGTGTTCCGTAAAAATAATGATCGGCAGGTTTTCCAGTCCTTCGTGGCTCTTGATGGACTCAATCACCTTGTACTCGCTGCTTCTTGAATCTCCGATATCTAAAATCACACAGTCGATCTGGTCTGAAGTCAGTGCTTTAACACTGTCCTCCACATTATTTTCTACGGATAAAGAGATATTGAAATTGCTCAGGTAGTATGATAATGCTTTGGCATGTTTGGCATTATGCTCCACGATCAAAACTTTTTGTGGAGACATCAGAAGGGCGTCTTCAATTTTCTTGAACACATCTGTCATTTTATCTAAGGCCAGCGGTTTGTTGATGAAATCAATAGCTCCTTTCATCAGACTCTCTTTTTCAAGCTGAAGGACAGACATCATGTGCACCGGAATATGTTTTGTGGCAGAATTGGATTTAAGCTCATCCATTACCTTCCAGCCGTCTTTTACAGGCAGCTGAACATCCAGTAAAATCGCCTGCGGATGGTACTGAACCGCTGCAGACAATGCATAATCTCCTCTTACCACTACAACTCCTTTATAATTGTTCATACGGGTATACTTGAGGAGTGCTTTCGCAAAATTGATATCATCTTCTACGATTAAGATCACTTTATCCTCAGCTGTAATTCCATCACGGTCATCATCTACATCTTCAGGAATTTCCAGATTCTCTAAATGTAATGCCGTGGAAGCTTCCGTATCTTCCAGGATATTCTGGATCTCTTCCACATCCTCACGAATGGTAGCCACCAGATGTTGATCGTTTTCCGGCTGAATGACTTCAGAAACTGCTGTTATAGGAATAATCAGGCTGAATTCACTTCCTTCATCCACTTTACTTTTCAGGGTCAATTCTCCTCCGAGTAGTCTTGCAATTTCACGGCTGATGGACAGTCCTAATCCGGTACCGCCAAATCTGCGTCTTGTAGAACCATCCGCCTGCTGGAATGCTTCAAAAATAATAGCCTGTTTCTCTTCCGGAATCCCAATTCCTGTATCTTTTACACTGAAAACAATGAAGTCCCTGTTTTCTGTATCTTTTCTGATGTTTAAACTGATGCTTCCTTCCGTCGTAAACTTGATCGCATTCGACAAAAGATTACGCAATACCTGATCTACACGGAGCCTGTCCGTCTCAATGGTTTTTTCAACCTCTTCATCCACATGAATATCAAATTTGATCTGTTTTTCCTGAATAATCGGGTTAAACAGACTTCTCAGATCTCTGATGACATCATTCACCACTACATCCTGGTATTCCAGGGTCATTTTACCGGATTCTATTTTGGCCAGATCTAAAATCTCATCAATAAGGGTCAGCAGGCTGCTTCCTGAGCTCTGGATCACTTTTGCAGATTCTACCTGATCTTCGTTTAGATTTTCGTCCGGATTTTCAGCCATCAGTCTGGAAAGAAGCAGGATAGAATTCAGTGGCGTTCTCAGTTCGTGAGACATATTGGCCAAAAACTCAGATTTATATTTGGTGCTTAAAGCAAGCTCTTCCACTTTTTTCTGGATCTCACCGTTTCTCTGGGCGATCATGTGGTTTCTTTCTTCAAGAAGTCTTGAACGTTCTTCCAGTTCGGCATTGGCCTGCATCAGCTCTTCCTGCTGTACTTTAAGCTCTTCTTCGGAGGCCTGTAATTTTTGGGTCTGGGCTTCCAGTTCCGTGTTCAGGTTTTCCAGTTCGGAATGCTGTACCTGCAATTCTTCAGACTGCGCCTGGGTTTCTTCCAGTAACTGCTGTTCTTTTTCGCGGCCTTTTGCTGCATTTAATGCAATACCGATATTTCTGCTGCATTCTTCGAAATAGTCTAGTCTGTCCTGATCGAAATCTGAACCGGATCCCAATTCGAGTATGCCGATACAGTGTCCGTCTGCATGGATCGGAAGTAATAATATCCCGTTTATTTTTATTCTGCTGCTGGCGAAACTTGCTACAAAATCCTCTTCAAGAAGATTGTTGTACACCTGCATTTTTTCATTTGTAAAGACCTGTCCTACCATTCCTTCTCCCGGTTCGAAAGTTTTCTTCATGGTATTTTCCAGGCCGAAAGCCGTACTCAGCTTAAGGGTTCCTTCATCAAACAGGTACAAAGCTCCGTTAATGCATTTTCCGTATTCAACAAGCTGGTTTAAAGAGGCATCGGACACTTCTTTCACGGATTTATTTCCTACTAAAGATTCGTTCAGTAAAGCAAGACCCTTCTGACGCCAGTCACTTTTATTAATCTTATCAAAAGACTTTTTCAGTGAGTCAGTCATATGATTCAACGAATCTACTAGATCTCCTAAATCGTCCTCTGAATTATCCACCACCTTCTGACTGTAATCACCATTAGCTACTCTATTGGCAATCTGCTGAATAGCGCTTACACGTCTGCTTATTTCCAGGTCTTTTGCACGTAACTCACTTTCTAATTTATCTCTTCGGATCAGATCTGCTCTCAGTTTAATGTAGAAGAAAATAGTAACCACTACCGCCGCTATCGCCGAAAAGACGATGAACATCACAGTGGTACTGGATGAACGGTTGAGATCTTTATTTTTAATATCAAGCTGCGTTTCTTCATATTTGACGAAATCGCGAACGATCTGACGGCATTTATCCATATAGCTTTTGCTCATCAGGATCTGCTCTTGCGTCATAACCGTACCGTTTCTTCTGTTCTGAACAAACTGCTTTAAATTATCTATATTGGTATTTACATTTTTTTCTAAAGCATCCAGACGCTCAAGCTGATTCTCATCGGTAATATCCAAAGCCTTCACACGCTCAAACGCCTTTGAATATTCACTTAAGCTACGATTATACGGCTCCAGGAAGTTTTCTCTACCTGTAAGTTGATACCCTCTGTTTCCGGTTTCGGCATCGAGTAAAGCCACGAGAACATCTTTTACAGCCGTTATAGATTTTCTGCTTTGAGACAGGCTTTCGCGATGATCCATCTGTTTCTGGATACTCATATAGGATGCTACTGAACTGGCAATCAGGATCAGTAACGATAATGCGACCCCAAACTGAAGATTTCTGATTATTTTTTTCGGCATGAGATTAATTTAAAGGTAAGGTGAAATAAAATGTAGATCCTTCTTCCAGTTTGCTTGATACCCCAATAGTTCCGTGATGTTGTTTGATGATCTCGGAACAGATGAACAGTCCGATTCCCATTCCCTGGAACTGCAGTGATGATTCTTCTACACGGTAAAATTTACGGAATACGGCATCCTGTTTAAAGTCAGGAATTCCTATTCCAAAGTCGGTGACACTTACTTTAACTTCCTGCTTTTCTTCATCTACAAATGTGGTGACAATCACCTGGTTGTTCTGAGGAGAATATTTAATGGCATTGGTCAGGAAATTGATCAGGACCTGTTCTATGCGTATTTCATCCAACGGAATCAGGATCTCGGGTTTTATTCCGTGTCGTTTTATTTTGACTTTATTTTCGTCATGGGTCTGTATAATGGTTTCCACCGCACTGCTGATCAGGTTTTCAAGACTGGTGGGTTTTCTGTTGATCTTCAGCTTTCCGTTTTCTATTTTGGAAACATCAAGCAAATCGGTGATCAATGTATTCAGTTTTTCAATCTGATCCTGCACCTTGCCCATAAAACCGGCTTCAGCGCTTTGCTTATCCAGTTTTAATTTACGGTCCAGCAGCTGAACATAGGCTTTGATACTGGTTAAAGGTGTTTTCAGTTCGTGACTGGCAATACTCAGGAATTCATCCTTTTCTTTTTCGACTTTTTTCTGATCATCGATATCGGTAAAGGTTCCTACCCAGTTTTTGACTCCATTTCCATCGTTTACCGGTGTTACTCTCAGAAGATGGTAGCGGTAGTCTCCGGAATCTATATTTTTTATTCTGACTTCAAGCTCAAGGGCTTTATCTTTTTTTCTGCAACGTTCAAATTCTTCTCTGATGTTGAAGTCGTCCGGATGAACTTCCGGGAAATCAAGATCTGACTCTGAATACTGGTACCATTTAAGGTTCACAAATTCTATCTCTCCCTCTTCGTTAAGCGTAAATGCAATTTGCGGCAGAGATTCCAGCATCAACTGAAAATGATCGATCTGAGACTTCATAGTCACCTGAGACTCTCTCCTGCCTTTGACTTCCAGTTCCAGACTCTGCTGGGTCTTTTTCATGGCAAGACTCTGCTCCTGAAGGTTGTAAAAAGTTTTAACCTTTAGCAATAAAATTTCGGGATCCACAGGTTTTGTTACATAATCCTTCCCTCCCGAGGCATAACCGCGGGTGATGAATTTCTTCTCCGTATTGACTGCGGATAAAAATATAATGGGAACTTCTTTCGTTTTGCTGTAATCGGCTAAGGTTTCAGCCACTTCAAACCCATCCATGCCGGGCATCTGCACATCCAAAATAATCAATGCATAATTATTTTTTATGGCTTTTCCTAATGCTTCCTCTCCGGAATCGGCTGTATCTACCTGAAAATCTTTGGATTCCAGCAGTTTTTTCAGTGAGTAAAGATTACTTTGGTTGTCATCAACAATTAAGATCATAAGATGAATCAGTACTTGGTGGTTTGTTTATAATTAATCCCGCCAAAAATACTCACAAAATTTCGAAAAACATTGATTTTTTAATCATTTTATGGCCACATACCACACATATACACTTATAAATCAATTTTTAAAAGAAATATTTATATATATTTTCTTATTGTCAAAAAAAGCATTAATCTGTTACATAAATGACACCGAACAGGAGGTTTATTTATTCCAGAAATTCAAGTTTGTAAAAATTCCAACCATTCCTGCAATAAATCCCTGATATCCACCAATGGAAAAGAAGTTGGCTGCCCATCAATTATAAAATCCGGATAATTAATTTGTAAATCAATATGCTCCAGCACCATTGAATCGTAAGGTTCCCAGAACGGATCGGGAGTATAATCCAGATACTCATTTACTTCCCTTAAAAGAAATTCGGTCTTTTGTATATTTAAATACCGTAAAAACTGCAGCAGGTTATTTTCATCAACCCTTCCGTTCTTGCGGATACAATCATAACCAACATCACTGCCTGCCGTTACTTTCAGAAATTCCAGTCCGTACTGATCTTTTTTACTCATTTTTTTTATTCCGTATTTTGTGAAAACCAATGTTTTTATTTTCTTAACCTGAGTTCGGGATAAGACATTTGCTTTTATAATGAGTTGACCATTCAGTGAATCCTGTCAAGGTTTTGAACCTTGACAGGGTTAAATCAGTTTCTCCCTTCCAACTTCCAGCCATCTAACCGAGCTCAGGTTATAATGTTTTTAAAACCTTTGCAGCATTTTCGTTTTTGGGATTGATCTCCAGAACCTTTTGGTAATTCTGTCTGGCTTTATCCTTCTGACCTACTTTCAGATAAGCTTCTCCCAAACTGTCGTAGACATTTTCACTCTTAGGATACAATGCGGCATTCACTCTAAAAATATCTATAGCTTTTGTAAGGTCTTTATTCTTCAACATGGTGTAGCCTACTCCGTTCAGGTAACCTTCTGAGAGAAGATCATTACCGGCATCTTCAGTTTTGGCTTTCTGATAAGCTTCCAGACCTTTGTCATAATTTCCGTCCAGTACCCATTCTAAAGGAGCTTTCTCATCAGGCCCCATCTGTGCCTCTGTCGATCTTATTTTTCCGTTGGAAAAGACCTGCACGACATCTGTTTTTCCGGTAGCGGCATTTTTTACAAATTTTGTAGTCAAATCCCAATCCCGAAATGCATACTTGTTTTCCCCTACTTTAATCATTTCTATCGGAGTGTCTGTATTAGTGGCCGTCATCAGCTTTCCATTTTCACTATAGACCCTGGAAAAACCATATTTCCCGTTTCTGTAACGTCCTACACTTTTAAAATCATCCTGATTTAAAGGCAATATTTTCTGAACAGGGCCATTAAATAAAGGCCATTGATAAACTTCTGCCACCGAACGCACGAGTTCTTCTACAAACTCAGGTTTGTTGGTATTCGTTAATACGACAATTCCGTCACCGCTTGTTTTACTGGCAATAAATCTGCTGGAGAACCCTTCATTCCATCCACCATGGTGAAAATACATATGGCCTCTTCGGTCTTCCAGAAAAATTCCCAATCCCATAAACGGATCGATAAAGGAAGTCGTAAACTGTTCAGCTGTCTTTTGTGAAATAACCTTGCTGCTTTTTCCGCTCAGGGTATTCTGAACATCAATGACGAATTTAGCCAGATCTTCGGGTGTCGTCCATAAACCGGCAGCGGCCTGCTCAGGATAAGTATGTGATTTTCCCTGAACTTTTATCCCGTCCTGATTATACGCTGTAGCCGCAAATTGGGACTGCACATCAGATAAAGGCTGTGAAAAAGTACTGTTGTTCATCCCCAGCGGCATAAGCACTTTTTCCTTCATAATGGAGGTGAAATCTTTTCCTTCCAGATCGATGAGCATCTGTTGCAGTACGCAATATCCGCCGCCTGCATAACGGAAAGGGGTTCCCGGAGCTTTATCTACGAGAACTGCGGGAGTATTTGCAGGAGTCTGCCCGTTTAACACCTGAACTAAGGTAGGAATGGGCTTTCCGACTTCATATCCGGGAAATCCGCTCACCGTAAAACCGGCTGTGTGGCTGACTATATTTTTAAAAGTAACTTTTTTCTCCTTGGTGAATTCATTTTCCGGAACCTTCCATGATTTCAGGTAGGAATTGACATCCGCATCGGGATTTATTTTCCCGGCTTCCACTTCTGTCAATGCCGCATAAACACTTACCGGCTTGCTCATGGATGCTGCCTGAAACAGTGTTTTGGAATTGACCGGAGTTTTAGATTCCACATCTGAAAAGCCATAGCTTTTGATCCAGATCACTTTTGAATCTTTAATTACAGCAATGCTTACTCCCGGAACATTGTAATGTTTCATCCTGGACTCCAATGTCCACATCGGTTCACCCTGAAAACGGACGGCAGGTATTAATCCAGCCTCTACTTTGGCAATTTCGGTATTGAACTGGGATTTTGTCTGTGCGGATGCCGGAGTATATATCATTCCGATCATAAGCACAGCGTAAAATGGAGTTTTGGGTTTCATTTATCTTTTGAAATTTAGTTTGTCAAAAATACTTAAGTTTTATTACGTATCAGCCGAATTTATAAGGCTTTTTTAAATCAGGAGGATCCTGCTTATATGACATTCTTGGTCCATTGTTCATTACATCACCACGTACTTTTTAAGATTCATTCTTACACTTACTTTAAATACCTATTAAACAATTACTTATGCGGATAAAATCTTTTACATTTATTTATAATCTTGTTAATTTTTAATCCTTATGTTTACTATGAAAACACAGCATACCAAATACTTTCTTCAAAAATCGAAAGTAATAAAAATGTAACCCATGAAACAATTATTCATCATACTGATGCTTTTAACCTGTTTTACCGCAGAAGCACAACAAAAAGTATTTTCAGATTATGAACCTAAACTGGATACTGCTTTAAAAAATTATGGCAAAAGTTCCAACTTTAAATATCTTGAGGATCTGGTAACCCATTTTAAAACGGCTAAAAAAATAAATTCCAGACATCTTACCAAAGATGTTACCGGTATTGCAATATTTTTAGATAAAGGAAACAGCAATCTGGATCTATTTCCTGCAGTGTATACTTATGATAAAGATAAAGTAGATATTTCAGCTCTTCGATCAGGTGTTACTAAAAAGCCCAATGATGACATGAAAGAATATGTAGATGCCTTTCTGAATAATTGGAGAAGCATAGGAAAAACAAAAATCTTTAAGTCATTATTAGTCGATCATCCTAAGGCAGAAAGCACTTATACTGAACTGCCAAACGAGTATAAGGTAGTCAGCCCTGCAGATGTTTCGTTTATTCGTGGTGATGATGACTGGATGTACGCTGTTAGTTTTGGAAGTGAGGGCATTATTATCTATGCTTTTAAATTAAGTCTGGCGGATGGAGAAATTTCAGGGAAGAAAGTAGTAGAGAAAATTAAACAGGAAAAAGAAGAGGAATTCACTGCTTTTTTAGAAAAATATCCGTTCGCCCATTCCTCTGATGGCCATAACATCTATTCCTACGTAAAACGTCTCAGGGAAAGCGGTCCCTTCAGTAATGACAAAGAATTTTTAAAAAACACTGAAAGCTATGAAAAAGGAATTAAGCGAGACAGTTTGGGCAATCAATCTGCCATGTTTAATTATTTTCTGAAACTCAAATTCCCAAAAGAACTCCTGGAAGATGGTGCTGAGAACACTGACATTTATGGTCTTAAACATGTGTCTGCCCATACTTTGGGAGATTATTATTTTTCCAGACAGGATTACAATAAAGCCATTGAATATTATAAGAAAGCTGTTTTTGATTTTCCGCTTTCGGATGAATCGCGGGTGTGCAGTCATGTTGAAGATTTACTGTTATCCATCTCAACATCATACAGGCAGTTGGGTAAGATCAATGATGCCTATGCTTCGCTATTGGGTATGATTTATTCCTGCGATTACATTTCAAGTGTTGAGGAGAAGAAGTTTAATCAGTTCATCATACTTGATCAGGTAGATAAGAATCAACTGAAAAAAGAAATAGATCAGTCATTAGTTACTTTTAAAAAACTAAAGACCAATTATTATTCATTTATTTTTAGAAATACAACAAGTTTTTTTTATGTAAAAGATGAATTCATTAAAAACATAGCTACCCATATTACTGCAACTCATTTTTACAACTCATTGAAATAATCACTGCATCATCGCATACTGTTTCGGATTCACTCCCACATGTTCTTTGAATATTTTTGAAAAATGGCTCAGGTTGGTAAAACCAAGTTTATAGCCGACTTCTGAAACAGAATATTTCTTGTCTTGCAGCAGAAGAGCAGCTTCTTTCATCCTGAATTCCTGGTAATAGCTGAATATGCTGTCACCGAAAACCTGCTTAAACAGTCGTTTCAATTTTGTGGGGCTCATTCCGGCATCAGCTGCCAGCTCACCGATAACAGGAGGAATATCGAGATGGTCAAGGATCTGATCCCTTATTTTGTAAAGGATTTCTATGTCGTGACTGTTCAGGGCATATATGTGTTTTTCCTCCCGCTTTTCCAGCTCCATCAGCAATCTACAGATCATTTCCTCCGCTTTGATCCTCATAAAAAACAGTTCGAAAGTTTCACCAACCGATTCTGATACCATTTCATCTACCACTTTCTGCAAAGAAGGATAAATAATCTGCTCAAAAAGATAAGGTTTGTTATTTTGCAGGAGGCTCTGTAAAACCGTTGACTGGTCTGATACATTAAACAATTGACTCAGATAATCTGCTTCTACTTCAATATTAATAGTAGATGTATTGGAATGGATGGAAATAATTTTATCGGTATTGATGCGGCTGGTTGCAATTAAAACAGAAGGTATTTCCCTGGGGTACTTTCCCGCAGATAATGATTCGGTTTTTGGAAAAATGTTCTGAAACTTAAAAAATATGACCTTTTTGTCAGTATTCCGCTCCGTATTCTCAATTACAATATCATTATTAAGCTCATAGTTACTGATCAGCATCCTCATTTGCGGATTGAAGACAAATCCGATACAGTACCCGTTTCCAAATTCGGAAGGGATTTCTAATTTTCTGTTTTTTATTGCTGTTCCTAATACATGGGCAAGCTTTTGAAGAACACCCGGAATGGTCTGATCATCTATTTCCATAAAGTCTTTTACGGCTATTTTTAAGTCTAATGTAGTTATTTTATTTCTAAAATGACCCTCAATTTTGTATTGATATTAAACAATACAAAAAATTATGTTACTTAAGAATAAAAAAACAGCAATTATCGGTGGGGGACCCGCTGGTCTCACATTAGCCAGATTATTACAACAAAATGGTGCAGACGTTACCGTTTACGAAAGAGATCAAGATCCACAAGCCAGAATCTGGGGCGGCACATTGGATCTTCATAAAGGTTCAGGTCAGGAAGCTATGAAAAAAGCAGGACTGCTGGACAGTTACTATACACTGGCACTACCGATGGGGATCATTATGACTGATGAAAAAGGAGAAACCTTGTTTACGAAACAGGCTACTCCCAAAAATCAATATGACAATCCTGAAATCAATAGAAATGTTTTGAGGAATATGTTATTAGAAAGTTTAACCAGCAATACGGTAATCTGGGACCGAAAATGCACCGGACTTGAAGCTCTGGATGGAAAGTGGCTGCTGCATTTTGAAAACGGAATTCAGGAAACTGCAGATCTGGTTATTGGAGCGAACGGCGGAATGTCTCAGGTAAGATCTTATCTTACGAACATACAGGTAGAAGATACCGGAACTATGATCATCCAGGGAGATATTCCTCAGCCCGAAACAGAATGTCCGGAATTTTATCAATTATGTAGTGGTAAAAGGCTGATGGCTGCTTATGAAGGTAATTTATTAGTGGCTAATCCCAACAACAATGGAATGCTGACCTACGGGGTCATTTTTAAAAGGCCTGAAGAATGGTCTGTTCATAATGAATCTTACTTTCAGGATACGAGCCTCATCCGTACATTTCTTTTGGAAAGATTTTCTGACTGGGATGATGGGTTCAAAAACTTATTCCGCTCTACATTTTCATTTAGCTGTCTTCCGACCAGAAAATTTCCATTGGACCAACCGTGGAATGATAACCGTCCTCTACCTATAACGCTTATCGGAGATGCAGCTCATCTGATGCCTCCTTTTGCAGGTCAGGGTGTGAATACCGGTTTGTTGGATGCATTAATCCTATCTGAAAAGCTCACTAATGCGTCCTATGATTCATTGGAAACTGCTATTACAAGCTATGAAACTGAAATGTTCATCTATGCCCGTGAAGCACAACTTGCCTCAAACACAAACGAAATTGAAATGAGACAGCCTGATTTTTCTTTTAAACAGCTGATTCATTAGAAATTTAAAATGTAAACGTTTCTGCGCGAAGTCTTCGACTTCGCGCAGAAACGCTCCATAAAAATTTAAAGATTACTTTTTTAACAATATCTCAGATGCCGTGATCATATATCTATCATCTGAAAGGTCTTCCAGCAGTATATTTGGAGTAAATCCCTCACCTACTTTGGCATATTCTTTTTTGTTACGGTCTACGATATTTCCTATCGTTAAAATAAGAAATGCTCCATCGGAAAGCTTGTATTCCTGATTTCCGGAGGTCAGTCCCATTGTATTCTGCCCGATAATCATTGTATTTTTTTGTCCGGCAAACGCAACCGTACAGAATTCGCCAGAACTTGACGTTTTTTTGTTGACCATTACGACAATTGGCTTCGTAATGCGCTGAGGAAATTTTTTGATGTTAAAATGATGGGCAAGCTGTTTACCCTCATACAGGTTTCCTTTGCCGTCATAATCATAAAACGCATATTTACCTTCTGAATCTATGGTTCCAATCACATTTTTCTTATCCAGCATTGGTGACAGAGCAGCAAACATGGGATAAAACATTCCTCCGCCGTTGTCTCTGAGATCCAGAATCCACCCTTTTGGGTTCTGTGCATTCAGCTTTTCAATTTTTTTATAAAATGTGTTGACAAACTCATCCCATTCTGCAAAATGATAACAGGCAATTCCGGGAAGTTTGATATAAGCGATCTGGTTTTCCGTCATTTTTGTTTCAATAACAGGAAATTCCTGCCCGGTAGCTCTGTAACCTAATGTATAGGCCTTAACCATTTCTGGCGGAAAGAAATTGGAATGGGCATCTTTCAGAGCACCCAATATATTTTTAATAAGTGGATAGGTCTCTCTAATCGTATGAAGAGATTCTGCTTTTTTGCGGGAATCCGTATAAAGAGAGTCCCAGTTGATCCGGTGTTTGTTGACCGATTTGGCCTTCATGACATCAAGCGCGCTCACTACATAGTTTTTGACGCTGTCAGACTGCCCATTGGTATTGATCCCTGTAAACATCAGAAAACCGGTGATCAGAATGTAAAATTGTTTCATTATTATGGATTCATTGGAATCCGGTAAAGATAATCTTTTTGGTAAAAAATAAGCTGTGCAGAGTTGGACTTTGCACAGCTTGTTGTTTATGACAGATTATTTTCTATTGATATATTATCTGTGGATACATCTACTACAACAGCAAATCCGGCGGATGAAACCACTTGCAATTGTCCATTGTAACAAATAAATTTAAGAAAGGGATTTGATGTTGTACTATAAAGTGACCAAATCATAGTCCCATCCATATCAAGTTTCACTATAAAACCTTCATTCCCCATTTCCCCCTCACCACAAACGAAAACGAACTTATTATCTATTATAATCTGATCATTGATCTGACAATTGGACCAAATATCATCATCGTATTTTTCTACAATTTCATTCAGATCCGTTTCTCTTACCATACTCAAATAATATTCCTTCCCAAAGGTGTTTACTATTTCCTTATTCTCTTTAGAAAAAATATCAATTATTTTAATCCTCCCATCTGAAAAAACCATTGAATCTATTCCAACTAATTCTAAGAGGCTCCAGTGCTCTTGTAAAACATTACTCATTATTAAATTATTGTTTATTAAATATCTAGTGGCTCTTAGGGACAATCTGTGGTTTATTCGGCGTTCCGTTATTAGGTAATTGTACTCTTGGAACATCTGATCCTTTAGGTTTAGAATTCAATTTTTTCTTTAAATTACTACCATAGGTTCCTCCGGTAGCAGGTTTAGGCAATGGATCTTTTAAATCTACCTTTCTAATAGGTACACTCTTTACTCCAGCTTCCTGAGCTGCCAATAATCTTCTATTATCCAATGATAAAAGCTGCCCATCAACATCCGTAACATTTAATGGTCCTGATCGCTCCCAATCCCAGTCACCGTTTTTCATATCTCTAACATACTCATTTACGTTTTCAGAAACATACGCCTGAGAATAGTTTAATTTGGAAGGATCAACCCATTCTATATCATTAAGCCCAAATGAATCTATTATAGAATTACTATTTTTAACGTAAGAGTATAAAGACAAACCTCCATTCAACCCAATCGGGTCCTGGCTTAAGTAATTCCCACTCTCATTATCATAATACCGAAAACGATTATAAGCCAATCCTGTTTCTCTATCAACATACTGTCCCTGATACAAAAACGGAACAAATTCATTATCCCCTTTTCGCAGAGAACCATATACATTCAGTTCCCTTTCCCAGACAAGAATACCCTCCTGATCATAGGCATGCGTAGGTGTTCCGAGATAATCACTGATAATGCTAAACTCCTCCTCTCCAACAATTTTCCCGCAAGGAACGAAGCTTCCCTCCTGATACAGCCAAGTTATTACATTTTCTGCAGATTCAGAAGCTTCCTCTACATTATTTTCTTCATCAATACTCAGCTTTGGCGGGAATTCCCCTTCATACTGCCATTCATGTAAAGGGACATTTCCATCCCATACCCAGCGGGTCACTCTATTTTTATACTGCTTGGCAATACGCCTTCCCAGAGGATCATATGAAAAACTTACTTCTCCGCCCTGTGGCAATATCACTTTGGCAAGCATTCCGTTTCCTTTCCATTCATACTGCCAGCCAACGCCGCTTCCCATCAGGCTGATTCCGTATTTATGCTCTACAGGGGAAGAAGAAATAGCTGCCTGTTGGGTGCTTTTCCTGAATTCTTTAAAAATCAGGTTTCCTTCTGCATCGTAGTAATAATTATACCGTATATCTGTCAACAGTTTTCCACCCGGTCCATAGCTTCGGTCAGTTTGGTTAGGAGTTTCAAAAAGGTTACCGATAGCGTCCGGAGCTTTATAAATGGTATCCGTCTCCTTACCACTTTGATAGGTACCACTTACCAGATTATCCCACGCGTCATAATTGAAACTGGCACTGGTTCCTGTGATTTCATTGACGGTTTTCAGTAAGCGATTCGCCGTTCCCCACATGTACCGGGTACGGTTTTTCTCCACATTATGACTGTTGATGCTGCGACGAATCACCCGTCCCTGTTGGTCATGCTCAGTGATCTGGCTGATCCCGCCGGTAAGATCCCGTTGTATTTCCAACCCCGTGGCATCATATTGCCATTGCGCTTTCCAGCTTCCACTTTCCATGGTATTGAGCTGTCCGAAATGATTATACTGGCTGGTAATATAGGCTCCTAATGAACTTTCGGTCAGTAAGGAATCATTTTGTTTATCAGCCGTTTTACTGACCCAATGCTGGCCCTGCTGTTCCTTAATAATACGGCCATCTTTTCCACGCTGTATTTTTATGCTGATATCCTGGTTTAATCCACCGATTAAAAATCCGTCTTTATTATAGCTGTATCCGGTGAATGAAAGGTCACTGTGCTGTTCGGCAATGATATTTCCAATGCCGTCATAGTCATATTCTGTCCAGCGGTTATCCGGGCGGACTACTTTTTTCACTCTGCCTACCGCATCGCGTTCGTACTGACGGTGCAATCCGTCAAATCCCCATTCACTGATCACATCACCTACTCCGTCCAGCGCAAAGCGATATACTTCACCTTTTTCATTACTGATGCTTTTTAACTGCAATTCAGTATCATATCTGAATTTTACTGTACGATTGTTCTGTGTCCGGCTCAGTAAAATCCCTAAACTGCCATATCTGAACCTCACATCATGTAAGTCATCCTTCGCATGAATAATATTATACGAGGTATCATATTCGAAATAATGCTCGTTTCCGTCGGATTCTTTTAAGTAGATCACATTTCCGGCATCATCATATTGAAAGAACGTTACATTTCCTCTTGGATCACGCTCACTTATCACATTTCCCAATTCATCATAATCCCATTTGCTGTAAGTTTCATTGGGATAAATCATCTGTACCACCTGATGTGACTGGTCATAGAAAAAATGAACCGCGCGGTTTTTGTCGTCAGTGATTTTTCTGAGGTGCTTATCTTTATATTGATAATACAACTTTTCTCCGGAAGGAAGCTTCTTTTGAATAATCCGGTTGAATTCGTCATAGGTCCATTCTATTTCTGCACCTCCCGGACTTGTTATTTTAACTAAATTGAATGCATCATCATATTGAAACTGACTCTGCCCGTTATTTTCGTTTTCAATTGTTTTTAGTAAACCATTTTCATTGTACAGGTATTTCTGAGTGAAACCTTCCGCATTGATTATTAATTCAAGCTCCTGATACTGATTGTATTTCTGATGGGTAACGCCTCCGTTTTCGTCTATTATTTTATAGATCAGTTTGCTCTCATCATAAAAGTATTCTGATGTGAAACCTAAACTGTTTTTAGTAATGGTGTGTCCAGGATGATACTCTGTAAAATATTCCAGTACTCCGCCATCACCCCAGGTATGAATACATTTTGCATCATCACCTGCTCCTTCGTATTCCCAATAAAAATTCTGTCCGGTCTGGTTGGTCAGCTGAACCAATAAATGCCCCTGATAGCGGAAATGTTTTTCTGCTCCTATCACGTCTTTATTGTGTACCATATTTCCCAGGTCGTCATAGCTGTATTGAATATAGGTGATCTCCCGGTTTTCAGCAATGGTATAGAGGCGGGTAATGCGATGATCAGAATCGGTTTCTACCTTTATGATTTTGCCTGTACTGTCTGTTATCTTTTTTAAACATCCGTTGGAATGATAATCAAAACTTATTGTAAATCCATCTGCAGTGGTTATTGAAGAAAGCATTCTGTAGCCTTCCTGATTCAATGCTCCGTTGAATCTGTACTGTAATTTATTGGAGTCCGTTAATACATAGCCTTTTTCATCTTTACTAAAGGTTAACTGTTCTTTTCTGCTAAAATATTTTTCGCCTAAACCTATCAACGGAACTACAGTTTCCCGTCCGTCTGACAAACGCACAGAAGCAAAATCATTCTGAAGATCAAAAATCCCCATATTGTAGCTGTGATGCCAGTTAAAGCCCAGTGGCCCGTTTACCTCAGCGTCACTGTAATAAGTACGCTGCCATACAAATGGGATAGGTCCGGATAACTCAATATCGGTGTTTGTAGAATATACTCTTCCGGTAGCGGCGTCTACAGGTTCACCGAACAGGCGGCATTTTACCGGCTGTAAAACTTTTGCCAGCTTAGGTTTATTGGGTTCAATTCTGTGGATGAAATCCTGTAATTTGTTGCCTGCTTTTTTCCATAATTTTCCCATTCCTTTTAAACCAAGACTCATGGCCAGCTGGAAAAGATCAATAGTCGGCGGACCACCTGCTAAAACAGGTTTTCCGGCTGAAGTGATGATCAGCAGCATGGAGGTAGGTGCCATTAAAGCAACCTTTGGTTTTGGCTTTGTAATACGGAACGGTGCAGGAATCCCAATCAGGTTACATGATAAAGCCAGGTGAAACTGGGTACTGCACGGCCCGCCATCTGCTAAAACGGTACTGCTTCCCAAAAACATTTCAGAACTTGCAATAGGTTTTACGATCGGAAACGGAATATGTAAAAAGATCCCGGGTAAATGCTGAATTCCCGTACCTGCATTAGCTACCCATTGCCCGTGAACCTGAACCGATGGCTTCATTCCATTGACGATAGCTGTACAAACGGAAGCTAAACTTGTTGGCGGCTCAGAGCCATCTGCCGGAGGAGCCGGAGGTTCGGGTAAAACGCTTGAAATGGCATTCATGATGGCGCTCATAATATCGAAAACCATCCCGATATGAGGTACCGGCAACAAAGGCATTGGCGGAAAAATGGTTTCATGGAAATCGATCCCGATCGCGAGATCAAAATATTTCCCAACCGGCATTCCGGGCATGGCAGGCAAAATACTGGCCATGTCTTTCTGCAAATGATCCAGTTTGTTTTTGGCTTCTCCAAAAAGCTCACCAAAGCCTCTTCGCGGGGCGGGTGATGTGGCTACTTTTCCTATTAAATCAGACATAGGTTAGTTTTTAAGTTTTGATAATTGCTTTTTCCAAACAGACTGGTCCATTTTTAACGATGCTGAATCCACTCCAGCCTGCGCTAATAAAATTTCCCAGTCATCACCTAACCAATCTGCCAACTGCAGTTTTATTTCGTTTACTTCTGCGGGTGTTTTGATTTGTCCGCCTAAATAAAGTGCCATAAAAGCCGCATGTAAAAAAGTAGACTGTCTTCTTACACGGATATCTAAATATGCTCCTGCCGACAAAGAAAACAGGACATTTTCAAAGGCTTTCTGTACATTATTTTTTTCGTAATAAATATGAGCGATAAGCCTGTTGGCCTCCATGATGTAATAGACATCCTGACGTTCGGAGGCTTTTTCCGATAGCTCCTCATAAATCACTAAGGCTGCATCCGTTTTTTTGTTTCCATATAATAATGCGGCTTTTAAAAGCATGCACGATTTCCAGACCGGATATCCAGTAGCATCATCTTCCTGCATCGCTTTTGAAGACTCTTCAAGGGCTTTATCTGTATATTCTTCGCTTTTTTTTGTGTTCTGTATGGCAAAATAAGCCTGTGATGCGACAAGTAAACCTGCTATTTTAGAAGATACCGTTCCAATTTCGTCTGTGATATTTAAAAGACGTTTTACTTCTACATCTGTACGGTTCTGTATTTTCTTCGTGGTAGAATCCATGACCACAATGACCTGCTTTCTGAATCTGGCATCCGGATCTACCGTATTATAGCTGTCACTTGCTTTGTACATCTCGTTTTTAATAGCCTCTGCCATTTTGAGCTTTGGATGCAGATAATAATAAAGAGACTCGCCGTTCTTTTTACCCTGCAGCTCCACACGTCTTTCTTCCGCAAGATCCATGGTTACTAGGCGGAGATTATCCGGAACCGTTTCGATGACCTGCTGAAACCAGTGGGCTATATTTTCCTTGCTATGAGCTGAAAGAGGAAAATACAGACAGAAACAAAAATCTTCGCTCTGATCCGTTATACTCATCTTGAGGCGTTCCAGCTCGCTAAAGAGACTGGATATATTGGGAGGCAACATATCATCCGGAACAAAAGCTTCGCTGATCATATTGTTTTCCCAAAGGGCCCGGTGAAGGTCTTTATCTTTTTCCGGATGGGGCACAAACCAGGTGAGAAATTCATTCCATAAGTGTTCTTCAAACCATTCCCTGTTGCCATTGTATTCGGTTTCGAAACGAAAAAAAATATCATTGGCTTCTCCCACAGGAGACTGCTCGATCTGCATAAACTTATCGATAATCTCCACATCTGCATACTGTGCTACCCAAACGGCCAGTTTCCATGACTTATTTTTTTCGGCAGCAGACCACAGATCTCGGAGTTTATAATATTCCTGTGCTATTGAAGATGTTTCCATAGTTAAGAATTCAGTTTAACCAAACCTCCTGTAATGATAGTTTCCCCATCTCCATTCATTGAAACCTTGGCTCCGCTGATGCTGGTTTCTTTTCCAGTGATCTGGACTTCTTTACTTCCGGATGCAGTGACCGTCACTCCGCTTATGGCTGCCACATTTTCTTTCGAACTCAGTTCTACACCAGCTTTTCCGCTTCCCACAGAAACGATGGTATCCCCTACAACATGTATGTTTTTAGCATGAATGGTAATGGTTTCATCCTCAATCACAATAGAGGATTTTCCGTTGTCCAAAGAAATTTTCTTACTGGCTACGGCGGAAATTGTATTGGTTCCGTCTACCGTTATGATGTTTCCGCCTGATTTGTCTTTGATGGTGATCGCACCGGCATCATCAAGGCTTACGATATGTCCGCTTTTACTGCTGAGGCTTTTGATATTATTGCCCTGACCGCCGCCGCCTCCGGCACCACCGTGAAACATTCCGCCCATGACAAAAGGACGGTCGGGATGCTGGTGAACAAAATTGACCATAATTTGATCATCCACTTCCGGAATGGCCATAAATCCACGGTTTTTACTTACTTTATCACTGCTTCCTCCATCGGGAGTCATGACACGGATAAATTCTGTGGTATCGGGACCGTTTTGCCAGTCAAACTGTACCTGTACCCTTCCCTGATTGAGTGGATCCGTATTGGAAATAATCTTGGCAAACTGGGGTTCCGCTTTTGGATAATGGAACTGAGGTCTCGGCATAAATCCCGTATCCGCAGCTATGGCATCAAAAGATCCTGTATAATAGCCTCTTGCATCTACTTCATGCCGTACTTCCGTCATCATGAGTTTTGTAAAATAAGAGGTCTCATTGGAGTCCGGTTTACGCATTTCGATGTCAGCAGTACAGCCCGGGTATAAAAAGGGTACAGAAGTGGTTCCGGAAGTGGTGAATACGTCCACTGAGTTGCTTCCGGCAGCCCCTTTTTGGGACACATCGATATCCATCACTTTTGAAGCTTTTATAGGGGCTATACTTAATGATGGAGTGATGAATGTCTTTTCTGAAATTTCGTAAGCACGTCTCGCAATATCTGAAGTATGACTGATTTTTGAAGCTCCTGCGGTCAGTTTTTCGTTTTTACTGCTGTTATAGCCATAGAACGTAGGCTTTACGTGTTGGGCTAACATTTTGATTTTCACATCAGCTACATTGCTTCCGTAGGTAAGCTTTACCGGTTTTTGCTGAGGAGGCAGTTTTCCGAAATGCAACACTTCACCATCATAAAAGAACTGTTCGCCATAAGCTTCTGCCATTCTTGACAAATAATTGTAATGGGTTTCGTGATACTGGGAACTGTAAGAAATATTCCCATACTGTGCATCTACCCGGACATCGAATTTACTGGCGCCTAAACCTTCTTTGATGACCTGATCTGCAATATTATTAAGACTTATTTCCTGCTTACCTCCAAAACTCTGCGTATGCGGAGCGGAATCCAGCAGAATCGTTGGGCTATAGCCTGTAAGGATAACATTTCCAAGGCTTCCGTTATCCTGATCGAATCCTACTTCGGTAATGACTCCGACGAAATTTCTTTCAGGACCCTCCTCTACATCTTTGTATTTGAAGACCACAGTGATTCTTTTTCCCAGAAAGCTTTGGGCTTCTTCCAGATTATGGTTTTCAGCGCTCCCTAAGGTATCGTGAGCCAGGGTAAGATCAAACTGATGATGTTTAACGGCACTTTGGGTCAGCTTAAAATGCTTGAAAAATTTGATTGGTTTTCCTTCGACAAAAATTTCAAGTTTGACCACTCTGTTTATTCCTGCAACAGCACTTTCAGGTATGGCCTGGGCATTGAAGATATTGGAGGTCGGCTGCTTTGCCCATACTTTATTTTCTATAACAGTCGGTGAATTTTGCAAAAGAGGCTGATTCATAAAACTTTGCGCCGTATCACTTACTGTTTTGATCTGTGATATGGCCTTTTTAGAATCTTTAATTTTTGCAACTTCCTGGATATTGTCTGCTATGTCTATTTTAGCTGAATCTAGTCCCTTCTTGGACAGATTCTTTTCTTCTTGAAACATGGTATACTTTTTTTCGGTAGTGTGGATGTGAACAGGAATTTCTTCCTTGTTAGAAATGAGACCATTCGACTCATATGAATAATCAGTACTCCGCATCGGTCTCCGTTGCAAGTACAGTTTGATTGTTCTGAGATGGTTCTGTCAGAGCCTTTTTAAGAGTAAGCTCTGCCTAACTGCTTATCATTGGCAGCTCCGGATTAATGCGGCTTTTTTCATAAGTTTTTTCTGTGGTTTGGTAGTGGAAATTTATCACATAAAAAAATCACAGGCAAATGAATTAGCCCTTTTTTAGAAAATTGTCGTATTTCTACGATTGAATTCAGGGGGAAAACACGGGATCATGATGAGACAATAAAACTCTATGGGTTAACACATTACAAATACTCAAGAATAATGAACATGACTTTGATGATTGTAATTACCAGGGAGCCAGCACTACTCGTTTCCTTATTTGCATTTTGCAAGTATCTGCTCTTTTGTCATGTTTATTTTATTGCCGCCAGCAGACAGTGTGTCTATCTTATTTTGTTTAATTGCACTTGAAAAATCACAGTAATTTTCTAACCCGTTATTATCTACAATAAAGAGGTGATTTATTTTTTTGATGTTGGGCATACTAATTTTTCCATTGTAGTACGTATTTTCGTTCAATGCGAATAAACCGCTTACGGTTTCAAGTTTTTCCAGATTAATTTCCTTTAAAGGCGATGAATATTCCACCGAGAAGTTTTTTACATTTTTCAGATTTATAAAATTGTCCACTTTCTCAAGGCTGGTGTTCATAATCTGAATGGTTCCGGTCTTCTCTATTTTGTGAAAAGCATCCAGCTTTTGTAATCCCGAATTTCCCGAAATAAAGATACTATTGACCTCGGTTAAATGATTAAATCCGGTTATTGCAGTAAGCTTTACATCATTAAAATCATTATTTCCAAAAACTAAGTCACCACTTATGGTCGCTAATTTTTCAAATGTACTGATTGAATTTAATCCACAGCCGGATAGAACAAAATCTCCGTTCACCTTTTCAAGATTTTCCAATCCCCTGACAGATTTTAGATTTTCTAATCTTGTAATAAGCAGTCCACCATTAATAATCTTGATACTTTTTAAAGCATCTAGATTGATTTCTTCTTTAGAATATTCGGAAGAATTTATATCACAAATATTCATACTTCCATTAATAAAAGTATAATTGTTTTTCCCAAATTCATCAATGTCTTTCTGAGTAATTAAATTGACAGTTCCCTGATAAACTTTATCATCTTTATCTGGAATTAAGTCCTTTTTTACTTTAGTCTGTTCATTTTTCAATTCACTTTTTTTCTGTTCTGTTTTCTGAGAACAGGAAGTCTGAAAGATGATACAGGTCAGAATAATTACAATTGATTTGATGGTCATTTTTAGAAATTTAGTTGTGAAAGTTGGTTGCTGATATTATGTAAGGCTTCGGTTTAAAATAAGTAATTCCTTATTTTTTATTTTCTGGCTATCTGATAAGTAAAAGATAACGGCATAACTGTTTTCCTCTGTTTTGTTGATACTGGAACTAATCAGATTTTCCTTATCCATAGGTATTATTTCATCGGTCATTATATTTTTATAGCCTTTTTCATTTTTGCTGTAGAATAATTCCAACAATTCATCATTTTTAATTGTGAACCAGCCGTTTCCGAATTCTCCGTTGAATTGGATGATAAAAGTATTTTCAGCCATTTTTACAGGCTGCCAGGTATTGAAAAATTCATCTCCGATATCCGCTATATCTGTAGTGGTACAGTGAAGATCCGGCGAGATGACCTCCACCGATATTTTCCCTTCTTCTTCACAAAGGATGTAGGAATTTTCATCGAAAGACAAACTGAGTATCTCCCAAAACCATTCTTTATTGGGATTGATCAATCTTTCCCTTATTACATTTCCCAATTCATCAATCTGCCTGTGCAACCAACCTTTTTTATCATTGGCCAGTAAATGAATTTCACCGTTATTGATGAATATTTTATTATTCCTTGGCAAATCTATTTTAATATTGTGTTTCTTTTTTACCGCATCGTTTTTAAATTCAATGGAAAGCATTTTGTCAGGTTTGGTTTCCGACCAGATATCTGCCTCATGAAAGATTGAAAACTGATCGGTAGTACCAATGAACTTCCCGGTAAAAGGTCTGTTTCCTTTCGGCAAATCTGTATTTTCACGGTTAAAAACAGGAATACTGATTTCTAATTCTTTATCAGGATGGTAAGGGACCAATGAAACATAATTTTCCTGATTCGGACTTAAAAATAAGGTGGGTAAAATCCCGTCATCTTCTACAAAACTTTCAGCATTTCCGTTTTTATCGATGATGGTGTAGACTAATTTATAGGTCCCGCTTTTATTGTAAACGTAGTTAGCCATAAGGGTTTTATCCCCGTAAGAAATACTTCCATGTGCCGAGACACCGGCTTCTGACAACAATGTGGTCAGTATTCCAAAATCTGTTTTTTTAATCGTCGATTGAAATGAATGTATTTGATCTGGATTTTTCATAGGCGTTTATTTCTGTCTCACTCCAAACTTCTTACATTTCCGTGAATCCAAATAGAATAAAAAACTATAAAACGGCCACGTTTTGACATAAAATATAATGTGTTCGGAATTACGTTTACATGAACCACTAAGATAGATAAATTTCATTTCTACCCAACAGCAACGTATAGAAATCCAGGATTTTGATTGATATTTTAAACTTACCTATCAAGATCTGATTATCAGAAAGAGAATCCAAAGAAGGTAAAGTAAATTTTTGCGCCGTTCAAAGGACGTGTGTTCAGAAAATCTCTCCATCCTGTTACAATTTCTTTGAAATCCTGCAAAGGTATACTGTTTACATAGCCCTGACGATCATAAAAATCTACCAGATTATTACACATGATGATATCTACTGGCGCCGTCTCGCTTTCAATTTCTGAGGCGGGATCCGCCAAAGCTGCATTAATATCCGGCAGCAATGAATCGTTGATTTGTGACACAGACTTCCAGCTGGTTAAGAAACAGGTTAAGCAAAAATTATTGGTTTCTATGACCTTACAATTTTCTTTTCCCCGAAATCCGTCCCAGCTTATGGTTTTATTTTCGAACGTAACCGCATACGTATTGATCACATTCTGATCCATCACAGGGCATTTTTTGCTTTGGTGTCCATAGAATTTTTCATAAGAATCTATCAGCTTTTCAGCCAGTTTAAACATTCCGTGATCTGTCTTTTGCTGATAAATACATCTGAATTGATTTCAGGAGCAGGTGCCAGTTTCAGTTCTATTTTCTGGCTGGAATGCTTGATGATCTCAACAATTGCGTTTTTATTGATGATAAATTTACGGTTGATTTTAAAAAACAGCTGTGGATTCAGTTTATGAATGACATCTTTAATGGTATCATCGTAAATATAAGTCTGGTTGTCCACGGTCGTCAGAAAAAGATATTTTCCTGAGGCAAAAAAATAGGCTGTATTTCCTTCATCTATTGATTTCAGTTTATTTCCGTCGCGGACCATAAAGCGTTTCATCAGTTCAGGGCCTTCAGCCTGTCGTAGTGAGGAAATAGATCTGAGGACGGGTTCTGGATCGAAATTAGACCTGATGGAAATGAATTTTTGCAGTGCCTTATGTAAATCCTCTTCTTCAAAAGGTTTCAGAAGATAATCTATCGTGAAATGCCTGAACACCCTCATGGCATATTCGTCAAAAGCGGTTATAAAAATGATGGGTGTGAATAATTCCACAGATTCAAAGATCTCCAGACTCATCCCGTCTCCGAGATGAATATCCATAAAGATAAGATCTGCTGAATGGTTTTCGAAGAAGTCTATGGCCTGTTTTTTTGACCGCAGAATCACCATCTCCGTCACAGGGACGATGCTTTGCTGGTCCAACAGGTTTCTGAGATAATTCACAGCCAGCAATTCGTCTTCTATAATGGCAATTTTCATAACATTACAAAAGTACAAAAAAACCGCTAAAACGATTAAGTTCTAGCGGTTTCACGGGTTGTTAATATGAAATGTTATAAATTGGGATTATTCTTCTTAGCACTCATAGGAAATTCTATGGTATATCTCACATCATTCTGCTGAAGAATATATTCCGTACCATTCACTTTATGAATGATTTTTCTCTGATCTGCTCTTCTTAAGTCCATCCAGCGGTGGCCTTCCAGAGCAAATTCTCTGAATCTTTCCTCCAGTATGAAATTCATGAATTCTGAAGTGTTCATTGGATTGATCTGGCTTTGAACGGTGATGTATCCATCAGGTGTGTATCTGTTCTTCAGGACTTTGAGGATTGCTTCTTTAGCCTCACTCAGTCTGTTCAGTTTTAATAATGCCTCAGACTGTATAAAATACATCTCTGCTGTTCTGAAAGACACTCTGAAATCTGTAGTTCCTCCTTTGATTACTTTGTATTTGCTGCCATTCTTTTCAAAATAAAGATTAAACCTTTTGTCTGTCGTCGTACTATATTTTGAAATCAGTTCTGTGGATGCATAAGATACATTCTGCACTCCAATATTCAGGGCATTATCCAAAGCCATAATAGATTCTACAGAAGCATAATGGTTAGGCGCAGTAGCAGTCGTATTTAAATTGCTCAATTCACTTTTAACGGCAAGAGTCTGCTCAGCATAGCTCAAAGCCTTGTTCCAGTCTCTTTGATAAAGGGCCGTTCTCGCCTGAAATGCTTTCAAAGCTACCTTTGAGAATCTGTAATTGATTCCAGCCGGCTGCTTCTCTTCCACCATTAGTCCCTCTGCCTTTATGATATCGGAATGCACCTGATCGTAGACTTCCTGTACGGAAGAAGGTTTCAATACCTGCTCAAGATCAATTTCAAGACTGATCGGCACCCCTCTGTCTGTAGCGGCTGTAACACTGTTGTAAGGCTTCCCGTACAGATTAACCATGTCAAAATATAAATACGCACGAAGTGCATAAGCTTCTGCCAGAATCTGCTTTTTTTCAGGAGAATCTGCCATGGTCTTGCTTCCTTCGTTGATGATCTGGTTCAGATAAAAATTCACGGAATAAAAAGCTACCCATGGAAACTCGGCTGTGGCCTGATCATTATTTGAATCTTTCCACATCGCAATTTCGCGGTAGACATTAAATTCATTCAGACTTTCATCTATATTCAGCTCATCTGTTCGCAGAGCGGTTAAAGATTTATGCACCGGATATTGGGAATAGGCTGATGTAAGCACTTTTCGGTAATCCTCTACGCTCACCGGGATAATTTTCCCTTCAGGCTGTATATCTAAAAAACGGTCACATCCGATACTGGAAAAGCTTAAGGCTGCGATCGCAATGAATGTTGTAATTTTTCTCATTTTTTCAAGTTTTAAAAAGAAACATTAAATCCTACTGTCACTGATTTGGTAATCGGCTGTGCATAGATGTTACCATAGGTTTCGGGATCAAAATAGCCCTTGTACCCATTACTGAACACAAAAAGGTTACGTCCTTCCACGCTCAGTCTCAGACTGCTGATTCCCATTGGGCTGGTAAATTCTTTAGGCAGTGTATAGCCTAAACGGATGCTGCTGATTCTTACATAACTTATCTCCTTTGCCCACACATCAAGTAAGCTGTAGGCATTGGAACGGTTATCGGCAAACCATTTATTGGCCATCCATCCCGGATTGCTTTCCATATCAGGACTGGTGATTCCCGGAAGTGTTGTTCCGGCTTCGTAGATATCTTTGGTATAATTTCTCCCTCTGTCCAGATCCATTCCACGGTAAGAAGTGGTTCTCATCACGGTTTGTTTTAAATTGAAAGTTGCAGAAACCGTCAGATCAAAATTGTGTATTTTGAATGTGTTGATAATACCTCCTGTAAATTTAGGATCTCTGTCTCCTACATATGTGAAGAGGTTTCTCAGCTCCTCGTTGGAAAGCTTAGTGTCCACAAGCTGCCCCGGAAGGAAGTCTGCATATACGTCATACAGTTTGAAGAAATCTTCGGCTTTTACTTTTTCATTTCCTTTCCAGAACATCGGGTTTCCGTTTTCATCCATTCCAGCTGTTTTTAAGGCAAATACAGCATTTACGGGAAGACCTTCTCTTGAAGGAAGCAGGGCATTGTTACGGGGCTGCTCACTCAGTACTTTACTCTTGTTGTGCGCGAAGTTGATGGTGGTATTCCATTTGAAATTTTCCTTATCGATATTTCTTGTAGATAGCGCCAGTTCGAAACCTTTGTTGGTCAAGCTTCCCCAGTTCATCATCGTATATTCAAACCCGGTTTCGAGTGGCGTTTCTTTCATACTGATCATATCCGTTCCTTTTCTGCTGTAGATATCCGCGGTAAGGTTCACACGGTTCTTCAGCATTCCCAGATCAAGACCAAAGTTGACGTTGGTTGTTTTTTCCCAACGAAGTTTATCGTTTGGAGGACTGATTACGTTAATGATATTCTCTTTACTTCCCGGAAGAATAGTAGTTTCCTTGTATTCACCGATAAAGAACGGTGACGTGTTACGGTCTATATTCCCCTGCAGACCGTAAGAAGCTCTTAGTCTAAGGTTAGAAATAGCCGTCAGATCCTTCATGAAGTTTTCCTTCGTTACCAGCCATGAACCTGAAACAGCCCATATCGGCAGGTATTTATATTTTTTATTCACCCCGAATAAATTGGTTCCGTCATATCTCACACTTCCGAAGAAAGTATATTTCTGATCGAAAGTATAGGAAGCCGTAGCAAACATGGAAGCATACGCATTCTCAACGGGTGCCATTTCACGGTAGGTTTCATACTTCTTATCTCCTGCAAAATTCGAACTTGGAAAAACGATAGGTGTCCCGGTTCTGGTAATGCTGTTATACCCAAAAGCTCTGGTCAGTGTTGTATTGTCATCCGTTCTGCGGATTTCTGTTCCGGCCATTAAATCAATTTCATGTCTTGCATTGATTTTTGTACTGTAGGCTGCCTGTAATTTCCAGTTGTACTGGAAAAATTCATTATCCCAGTTTTGTTTTACCCCTCCGGCGGGAAGGAAATAACGGAATGCTCCATCTTTATAATAACGCGTTCCCTCTTTCATTTTTCGGGTAGAGTACGTATTTTCAGCGGCAAATTTTTCTGTCTTGTTGCTGTCATACTGCATGCCAAACTGAGATGTAATCTTCAGATCTTTGGTAATTTTATACTCTAAATCCAATATGGCTTTTAATGAACGGTTTTTCAGCGTATAACTTGTATTTTCCCTTTCTTCAAGAAAATTGAAAGGGATATAGGCATCTTTTACACCATCTATATCCTGATCATATCTGTAGCTTCCGTCTGCATTGTATGGACTCAGGTAAGGATTGGCATTTCTTGAGTAGTTGATAGGATTGATAGATGCATCCACATCTGTTACAAACGATGTACGTTCGCTACTGGTCCCGAAAACAGAGATTCCAGCATTTAATTTATCGCTTAATTTATAATTGTTTTTTAAAGTCAGGTTATAACGTTCGAAACCTGTCCCGATCGTTGTTCCTTGTTCGTCATAATATCCCAGAGAGAAATAATAATCCGAACGATCACTTCCACCGGAAACACTTAATCCGTATTGCTTATTGATTGCGTTTCTGTACAATAATTTCCCCCAGTCTGTGGTATTGCTTCTTAAACCATCCAATTGCTGACGGGTCATTGAATTCAATGCGCCCAAACCTCCGCTTCTGTAAGCATCAAGCTGTCCGTTTTTCATTAGAATTCTCATCACCTCCCCTTTGTCGGCACGGTAGGTTAAATCTGCACGGCTCGCAAGCATTAATTCCAGATCTACTTTTTCAGAAGCATTCAGAAGATTAAGCTTGTCAAAATCCGGACGTGAGGTGACAAAAGTATCCGCTGAGAAATTAACTCGCATGCTTCCTTTTTTTCCTTTTTTGGTGGTAATAGAGATCACCCCGTTGGCCGCTCTCGCTCCATAAATAGCAGTGGCAGCAGCATCTTTTAGGATGGTGATATCCTCAATATCATTAGGGTTTAGTCCTGCAATAGAAAAATTCTGAAGCTGGTCTATATTATCTTTATCGCTGAAATTGGGAACATCATTTCCTTCTAATGGAAGACCATCCACTACCCAAAGCGGATCCTGCGGTCCTGAAAGAGAAGCTGTACCTCTGATTCTTATCTTTGCCGGACTTCCCGGAGCTCCGGTCTCAGGAGTCACCACTACTCCGGCGATCTGTCCCGCCATCATCTGGTCTACACTGGCAACACCTGCCTGATTGATATTATCCATCTTCACCGTAGTAACGGCAGAAGTCTGCTTACGTTTTTCAATCTTCTGATATCCGGTAATGATCACCTCCTGGATTTTATTTTTGTCTGAAACCTCAGGAATCAGTCTTATCGTATAATTGATCTGCCCATCACTGATCTGAATCACCCTGGATTCGTAGCCCGGATAACTTACCAGTACAGACTTGGTGTCTGCAGGAATTTCCAGAATAAATTTCCCGTTACTGTCGGTTACTGTCCCTACAGATACGCTTTCAATAATGCCTGCCAGATCAGTTTTTGTAGAAACAGACTGGGTTTCTATCTTCACAGAAGCTCCGGAAATAACTGTCGTTGTATTTCCGTCTTCTATTTTTCCGGTAATAGTCTTCTTTTCCTGGGCCAATGCAACCTGAGCCGCCAAAAGAGGTAAAAGTATTAGAGTTTTTTTCATAGCTGATTATTTATTTAAAGCCTCTTTTATTCGGATGATCAAGTCTGCGTAATGAGCCCTGGAAGCTTCATCTCCTTTATTCTTACTTTTATTTAATAAGTTCAATATTTTCTGTAGTTCCGCCCTTTTATAGGTAGTGACTTCAGATACTCTTTTCATCGATGAGTAGTTGATATTCCTCAAACCGTGGTCTTCTTCATGGAAATTACAGATCATCGGGATGTTCAGTGTATTTTCTACCTTTAAGGCTTTCACTGCCGTTTTTTCAAATAATTTATTCACGGAAACGATCAAGGCGTCTACATAGTTTTTCTGCGTCATCTTTTCAAGAATCGTCAGGCTTCCTTTTTTGCTGAAAACCGATCCACGAAGCTGGTCGAATAAATCTTCCACCGTATAGATCTCTTCCTTTGAACCTGAAACTTCATTTTTCAACTGGTTTTCTATCATTCTCAGAAGTCTGTCGTCCATCAGCAGGGAATAGATATTGGCATACTGCATTCCTCTTGCTAAGGTGTACGGAGTCTGCTCAAATGGTCCCATCGGGGAGTTTTTCACAGAATATGTTTTCTCCGTAATCGGGTTAAAGAATAACCATTCCGGAAGATGGATCGAGTTTTTAACCAAATAGTCCACCGCTCTTTTCTGAATTTCTGCAGGTACCGCTTCATACGCTTTTTTCTTGCTTCCGAAAACTGTATTATCCAGGTAAATTCCTCCTACATTCGCCATCACATGACCTGTGTACAGATCCCACTGCCCGATAGCACCCATGTACAGTTTTCCTGCATCCGTGTACGTCTTTCCGTCTTCATAGGTCCACTTCAGAAGGTTGTCTACAACGATTCTTAAGTTTTTCATTCCGTACTCGCTGGCCTTCATTGCATCATCTCCCAAATCTTCAGACTGCGAACGCGGATCGATGGTTTCCAGATAACTTTGCTGCTCCCCGTAGAAATACATTGGGTCATTTTCATGCTTTTCTATTAAGTCTCTCAGCGCCTTTTTCTCCGATACTGCATCCGGGTACCAACGGTAACCCCATTCAATAGCATGTTTATCGTAAATTCCGATCTTTGGAGTGATTGCGGTAACTCCATCTTCCGGCTGAGCAACATAATTGTATCGCGCATAATCCATAATGGAAGGTGCAGTACCACCCATTTTATCCGTAAACTCTTTGGAACGCAGAAATTCTACAGGAAAGGCAAAGGAAGATCCCATATTGTGCTTCAGCCCGAAGGTATGGCCCACTTCATGTGACGATACAAAACGGATCGCCTCGCCCATATGCTCATCGCTGAATACATTTCCGCGTGCTTTTTCATCTATGGGTCCGGTCTGAATTCTCATCCATTCCTGAAGAGAAGTCATCACATTGTGCCACCAGATGATATCCGATTCGATGATTTCACCACTTCTCGGATCTACCACAGAAGGTCCCATGGCATTCGATTTTGGGGAAGCCACGTAGGTAATCACCGAATATCTTACATCATCAATGTCAAAGTCTCTATCGTTTTCATCCGGCATTTTTGCAATCACTGCATTTTTAAAACCTGCTTTTTCAAAAGCGGCCTGCCAGTCGAAAACACCTGCAATAATCTTCTCACGCCACTGGATAGGCGTTGCAGGATCTATATAATAAATAATCGGCTTTTTGGGTTCTACCAGCTCACCTCTTAAGTATTTTTCTTTATCTTCATCTTTAGGTTCCAAACGCCATCTGGTGATGAACTGTTTTTCATCCATTTTCTGCTGACGGTCATTGAATGCCCAGTGTTTTTCACTGAAAAACCCCACTCTTGCATCTCCAATTCTCGGCTGCATCGGTATTTTGGAAAGCAATACCAGATTCGTGGTGACTCCAAGGGTAACCGGCAGATCTACTCCACCTTCATTGACAGATGTTGTCAGCTGAGATTTAACGACCAGGTTCTGAGGAAAGGTTTTTACACCTTCGATATAGGAAAGATTGGACTTTACAGATCCTCCAAGACCTACATTAGCCAAAACATCATTAAAGCTTTTCTGATTTCCGTCAAAAATCTTATTCACTTTAATGGCTACAGACGTAGAATCATTGTTCTGCGCTTCAATATCAAAAACCTCAATCACAGATTCTGAAAAATTGTCTTTCACAGATTTTGTGATCACATCGTTTTTAGGTGATGATACCTGTGGAACCACTGTTTTCACCCATACCTTTTTAGCTACTGCATCACGGTGAAAGGAAATGACTTTGTTTTCATAGTTCATTCCTTTGTTCAGGCCGGCTTCATTCACCTGCATCGGTACCTGAGACAGTTTATTGACTACCAAAAACTGACGTCCCATTAAACTGTCTGGGATTTCAAAATACACATCAGTCTTCACCTGGATGGTATTAAAAAGACCTTTTTTATAAGTTCCTTTTTTTATCAGATCATCAATTTTCTTTGCTTTTTTTGATGAAACATCCGTTTTCTCCGATTTTTCTTTATCTGTTTTTAATGTGTCTTTTTTCTGTGCCAGTACTGCCGGTGAGGCTAACGCCAGCCCTAAGTACAATGCAAGTCTGTAGTTCTTCATTACCATAGTCCGATTCATTCCAAATTATTAGATATCTCAGTTTCAGCTCGCAAAACTATACGTAAAGAAATAATATCAACAGCGTTAGGGAGTGAGAGGCAGTATTTCGGGAGTGAATGGATTTCATTTTTTATTCCAATAATGGCAAAATGCATATGAAATATTCACCATCTACAGAAATATTAACAGAATTCTTTTTAAAAAAATCATAAACCTGATTCAAATAGTCAATTCCAAATTTAGCTCCCCGCACATCTTCATCTGTTTTGGGCTGCCAGGTATTCCTCACTGTGATTTCTTCATCGTTTACGGTAATGAGGATGTCCAATGGATGATCTATGGTCGCGATATTGTGCTTGATGGCATTTTCCACCAGCATCTGAAGGGATAGATAAGGAATCCGCTTTTCCAGACTTTTGGGATGATGAACGATCAGATCAAAGGTCAGCTCTTCATCAAATCTGCTTTTGAGAAGCTCCATATACTGCCGGATAAACTTGATTTCCTGCGCTACAGGAACAATATTCTCCTGTGGAGGCACAATAAGATATCTGTAGATCTTGGAGAGGTTCATAGTAAACCGCTGTGCATTATCTTTATTGATCCCGATAAGCATGTACAGAGCGTTCAGCGAGTTGAAAAGAAAGTGTGGATTGATATTGTTTTTAAGTTGCTGAAGTTGGTGCATGGCTTCTACCCTGTGCATTTTTTCATTCTCAACCAACAGCAGGTTTTTCTCAGACTGTATCTTTTCTTTTTCTTTATATGCCATGTTAGCAGCCCTGTGAAACAAAATAAAGACCGCTACAATAAGGAATAAAGCCGCCAGAAAAATATAGACTGTATACATTTTTGTATTGCTGACACTTTCATCGATCAGGAAATTCACGTGGTTGACCACAGCATAGCCATCGAAATTATCCGTTTTCAGAGGTTTTACGAAACGGGTAACTTCCAGATTAAGATACTCCGAAATCCCTGTTCCTTCTGTATAACCTGATTTGATGGTACTGCATAGAGTATCTTTTGGCTGAATATCTGTAAAATCAAAGATATTCATTCCCAAATATTTCTTTTCCGGATGGGAAATACAGATGCCTTCTTTGGTGAAAACATAGGCATAATTGTTCAGGCTTTTATCGATATTGGAGAAATACTCATGAAGGTCGTTAAGGCTTACCGCAGAACCGTAATAGAGTATATTTTTCTTCGGCAGCACCAGCGAGTCGTAACTTACCCAATAAGTGGTATCTTTTCGCATGGTCAGGAAATCTCTGAAATGTCCGGATCTGTTGTTTTCTATTCTGGTATACTTTGTATCTGCTGACGTCCTGGTGAGCACATCTGATAACGTCCTGTTGCTTACAGATTTTCCGGAAGCAGCGTCATAATAGGAATACCAGCTGTAGGGCAGCAGGCTCCCTTTCCGGTTCATATTATTTAGCACGGAAGAATATTCTTTGTAGTTTTTCAATCCGTCTTTCTGAATCAGGGCACGCAGAAGGTATTGATATTCTTCTATATTTCTGAATTCTTTTTCTAGCGTTTCGTATTTCTGAAAAAAGGTCTTCTTCGCAAATCCTTCATTATTTTTCCGGCTGTCACGGGTAATGAGGAAGCTCAAAACAGCAAACGCAACCACCGCAATGAAGCAGGCCGACAAAGCCGCTATATAAATAGATTTCTGAGCTAATATATGTTTAAAATCGATTTTCATTCTTTTCTTCTATGCTTCTTCTGTACCATTACATTCAATAGTTAATCTATCAAACATGATAATGAAATTATCTCTTCTGCATTTAAATAAATCCAGTGTGAAAACAACATTGTGCTTAAAATTTTGTCATCTAAACTTTCTTATTCAAATGCAATCATATTGTATATAACCTTTAATTTTTGAGCAGTATTAACCCCAGATAATCAACAGAGTAAAATAAATAGATCCATTAGAAATCTAATGGATCTATTTATTTTTAACGGAAAATTATCTAGCTAATTAAATCATCTCCAATAATCATTATTCCACCCACTATTGATATCTATCTAACTGTTCTTTCCAGAATTTTCTCATCATACTTATCAAAGAATACACCCACTTTATCAGGATTCACCTTTCCTTCAGGGGTAATTACTTTTTCTTTCAAAAGCCAAGTCATGAGTTTCTCCATATTTTTTTTTGAATTCATCCCCAGCCCACTGACTATACGACTGAAATCAGTACATTGAACTTTGACCCTCTGGTCAATAAAGTTGATAACATAGTAATCATCTGCCTGATATTGTGGAGTTTCATTATCAAACATTCTAAACATTAAGATTTCATTGTCATCTAATGTATAAAATGAGTATTGGAAGGTATTAATTTTCTCTGATTTGAGTATAGCTTTACCATCAAGTAAAACATTATCATCTTTTATCTCAATTTTTTGAGCATTCACAAATGCAGTTCCCAATACAAGAAGCATTACCATGGTTATTTTTTTCATAACATTTAAATAGTTTAATTAACACAATAATCTGTAAACCTAAATGATCAATAAAGTTGATCTAACTCTCTCAATCTATCTGTTTACAGAATGCTAAAATACAAAAAAGAACAATTCTTTCTACTGAAGCTATTTCTGTTCACTAAAAATTCTAAGAACATATTTAACTTCGTGGGCCACTAACGTCAATCAAGCATCAACTAGTCTTAATTCATACTACAGACCGTTTATTTTTCTAACACAAATTTTGATTCTCATTCTGCCTATTATAAAGGATGCAAAGAGGGAATCAATTGTATTGATTCGATTACGAGGGTGTTGTTTCCATATGCTTTTTCAGCAGTTATGCCGGATCCTACTCCGTCTGGTCTCCAAAAATTTACATCCTGTATCCGTGATTTTTTCACATAAAAAAGTTCCATTAGCCTTCTAATGGAATTAGTTTTTTTCAGCGGAGATGGGGAAGATTACTTTCGAGCACTTGATGCCCCTTTTAACCTTTATTTGATACCATTAAAAATTGAGCTGCAAATATACTATAAAATATTGAAAACGTCTTTTAGCAACTATTGCCAAAATCAAATAAAACCGCTTCGTATGTCACCAGCGACTATTATTCCAACCTTTTCCTGCAACTTCTCTTCCCTATTACTTCTCAGTAGATAGAAGGATTCGAACCTCTCTTGTATGTGCTCATGGATACTGTTTTTATCATGTGAATCTGAAAGTGCCACCAAACAACAGATCTTTTGATCATAATTCTTCACAGGAACCATTTCACCAATTTCATTCTTCATCAACGTAAAACAATCATGATTACATTCAGAAGAAGGATTCCACGGTTGTTTATTCCAATGAAATAAGTTATTATTGTCAAAAAATAATCTTTTGATACTATAATGATTCAGATGATCAATATATACCGTAAAACAGCTTTAGTTGAAGGGCTTTCCTATCTGATTCTTCTCTTCATTGCAATGCCTTTAAAATACTTTTTCAATATACCGGAAGGTGTAAAATATTTTGGATGGATCCATGGGGTTTTGTTTCTTGTATTTATGGTAGCACTTGTGCTAGCCGCCATAAAATACAGGTGGAGTTTTAAAAGAATTATGTTGTATCTCATAGCTTCGGTACTCCCGTTTGTTCCGTTTATCCTGGATAGAAGCTTGAAAAAAGAATATTCATAAAGAACGAGATGGCAGTTCCCTGTTCATATCTTCCTGCTGATCAGTTATTTTAATTATTTTTCTCAATCCATTCAATAATTTTTAAGGCAACACCATTGAATGACTGAAAATTTTGTCCTGTCATAATTCGACCGTCTTCTGAATTAAGAATGGAAAGTTACAAGCTGACAAACCTATCTGTAGTTTTTGACAACTGCGGATTGAAATTATAAAATATTGATTTTCCTACCCTTACACTTCAAGACAATAATATTTGATCGTTCAGTACGTTTTTTTCATGAATCCGGCCTTCTTGTGATCACACATCACAGTGTAAACATTTAAAAATAGGTTTTTTATTTTTTAGGTACGTATTTTTTTAATTTGTCGTCAATATAATATGCTGTTTCTTTTCCTTCTTCACGAACCAAAAAATAAAATTTTAATTTTTTTCTATCTTCTAAATCATATTTTTCGTCTACATTCTGATCCGTTGTGTAATTAATTTCATCAATTTTAAGTGCTTTCTGTGGTTTAATGAGCCAGGTCATGGTCAACAAATCCAGTACTCCATATGATTCATCATTGGATTCAATAGAATACCCGTAGTACTTTCTTCTTGTAGAATGTTCTGAATCAATAAAAGAGAAATAACCTTCTGTTTGACTTCTGCTATTGCTGATGATATCATTTATAAGCTTTTTCTCTCCATTCATTGTGATGAAACCCACTTCTCCATCTATTGTTTTGTACTTGAACCAAATATTGTCATTTCCTATGTCTATAATTTGCAAACTGGAATACTCAAAACCCAGGTTTTTTAAAGTTTCACCATCTGGTTTTATGACTGCATATTTATCATCCTTAATCGCGATAGCAAAATCTTCATTCCTGTATTTAAATAATTGCGGACAGTAAGTATAAGTGTCTGAAAAAGAAAAAATTGAATTATTGACTACATAAAACCCTTTTGCATATGCCTTTTTTATAGGACCCTGTCCTGGAGAATCTTCAAAAATTTGCCAATTCTGTAAAAACACCTCCATTTTCTTAGTTGTTTTGTTGATTTCAAAATAAGCAATATTATCGTAATTCCCTCTTAAATTTGGTTTAGCAAAATCTAATTTGTAATAGTTGGGCTTTACAACAATTTTATTGTTTTTTGAATTTAAATAACCCATTCCTTTTTCAGTTTCAAAAGGAACTAAATTTTTGAAATCCATTGCCTTAATGTTAACAAAGTCTTTTTCAATAATGTTTTTTATGCTGTCTTCATATTTTTCCTGGGAAAAAGCAGAACTAAAAATAAAAAAGGGTAATAAGGATAATTTTCTGATCATATTTTTTTTGTTATAAAGATGGCATATAACGTTTTCGTTCTTCTCAACGTTTATATGCTATTAAATTGAGTATTTCCAGCTAAACAACATACTATAAAAACAGTGATATATTTGGAAATGTCTGGAAATTCGATTGGACAGATTTTATCAAGATCTGTTTTAGTTTTTTGTAGTTATTTTTCAATACGTCAAAACGATTATTAATCTTGCATCAAATATCGCCATCTCACCAAACGGCTGTTAAACATCGTTTTTTGTTAAAAATTTTATTTCTTTAATTCCATTTGAATAGTGTCCTTGTATAAAATCATTTTCCATTGCATTGAGTTATTTCTAAAATTGTTAATCTGAACAGGAATTGTGTCAGGCTTATTCGGATTCTTTTCGTAAGATATCACCTTAAAATTCTGTTCTTTATCATCGTGATGGTATTTCATAAATAGTGAAGTACTATCCACATACATATATGGATTCGGACAATAATACATTTTTCCTCTTTCTTCAATATAAATTGTTTTCCAGGCCAAAGTATCCTGTTGCCATTGATTTTCTTTAACCAATTTCCCATTACGTATCATGGATGTGACTTTCCATTTTCCAAAATATTTTTTTGAAAGGTGAACGTCATAATTATAGTAAATGACAAACAATAAAGGAATTAGAATACATAACACACGAGCGATTGAGCGTGAAAAATGATTACCCATTGAGGGCAGTTTATTTTTGTGTTGATTAAAGAAGTTTATGATATCAACTTTTTGCTGTAAAAACAGATGAACCAAGCCTAATGTTATCAGGATAGAAGTAAATAAGGTAATGGGTCCAATATTATAAAAAACATTAATCAAAACAATGTTCAGCATGACCGGTAAAAGTATGGTAATGCCTAATAAAGTGGTCCGCTTGAATAACAACAGAATAGCGCCAATAATTTGAAAAAACGCCAAAATCACAGCAAGTCCGTAAGAAAATCCATAATATTTCCAGGTTAATTCCGGCCCCGTTAATACGCTTGCTAAAGAATCATTGATATGATAGGAATAATTAAAGTTAACTTCAAATATTTTTTGAAAGCCAAAATCCAATAGCAGAAACGCCATCCAATACCGTAACAATGTTGAAAACCAGGAAATGTATTGTATAGAATTAAAAGTTCCGTTATTTTCTTTTCTGTGCCAATAAATAGAAAAACCAATTGAGCATAGTATGGCCAATCCTAATGCTAGAAATCCTACAGGAAATATAAACTTTGAAATTTTATAAGGTAATAGAGGTAAGATTATAAAAAGAGCAGTATTTGTAGCCCCAACAATGGCTAAAAACGATAATGAAAATTTCGAAAACCATTTTGTATTATTTATCACTTCGGCTGAACTCATAGATTTTTTTAAATTAATATTTTTTGGTTACTGTTTTTACAAAATGACGCCTAGCAATATTTTCCACGAAACAAAAGATATAAAAACCTCGAAAAAAAAATACCTATATCCACATTTCGTGACATTGGTCGCTAAGATAAATATTTATTATGAATTAGGTACTTAATAAAAAACTTTCATGAGTGTCAAAGATAAGGAGGAGGAGCTTTAAAAAATATACGAATTGGCAGGCAATCAAAACCCGAATAAATTACCCTTATCTAAAATGAGAAATAAATCAGTACCCAGCCTTTCCTGGATCCTTTACTTTTGAGTGCTTTTGAAAATTTTGACTATACCAGATAAGATCAATACATCTTATTCAGAAATAAAAAAGCCTTAGAACATTTTATTCTAAGGCTTTTTTTGCGGAGAGAGAGGGATTCGAACTTACCCATCTAAAACTGCTTCAGTACTCCATATTAGCCTTTCAAAATTATTGGTGCCATGATATTGCCACAACTTCTACTGAAAGTCAGATTAAAAAATCTATTGTTCCAATCGCTTTTTTTTCGAAGAGTGAAGGAATTACCCATGCTCAGTAAATACTTTATTTATGCTACTTTTATTTTCCAAATCTAAAAAAACGATGAAATCACCACGGTTTTTAAATTATAGATCCAGATAATAAAACATATTATTTCTGCAAAATTATTATAACTTGAATGAAAGAACGCTTTAATTTCTAGTTGTAAATATAGAACATTTCAACAATATGTAAAAGTCAAATTTAACTTTCGATACAGAAATTGAAAAAATATTGAAAAAAATTCCCTGTTTTCATACCAATTAAATTCTCATCTAAACATTTCTTATCTGAATTTTTCTGATCATAAAACTAAAAATTAGTAACAAAATACTGGTTCCCAACAGAACTATAAGTATTGCATAATTGGTGTCTCCGATTATTCCCAGATAATTTATCTGAGGGGCCTGAAAAGCAGCATAAGTCAGTAGAAAAAACAGGATTTCAAATAGTTTTTTTCCACCACTTACAATCCCCAAAAATATGCTTAAAGCTATAATAAGCACCACTCCATTTAAAACCTGTATGATCGATATAAAATTAACGTTTAGTAATAAACGTAAGATCATGGGTAATGCCAATACAGTTAAGAGGCAAACTCCGGCAAGAATCTGCGCGGGAAGCATTCTTTGCAATGGTTTGTATGAAGCAAAAGTAAAATAATACAGTTTGTTTGTCACTTCTTTCGTTGCCAAATCTGATATTCTGTTCACCTGCAGAAAAAGCAGAGCAGGAAGCAAAAAAACATAGGCAGTATTTAATGGAGCAAATATGATAGCGATCCACAAACCAATATTTAGAAGCCAGAGCCATTTGGAATCTTTCCTTATCATCAGTATTAATTCTGTTTTCAAAAATGAAGAAATACCATAGTCTGGCGTTATGGGAGGCAATTTAGATCTTTGAAATCCAGAATAAGAAATTACGGCTGATTTTTCTTGTGAAGTCTTTTGAACCGTGCTGCTTTTCATTGTTACTTTAAAATCGAAGCGGTGAAAGAAAAAAGATGAAATATAAACCAACAACAAGGTAAATCCTATCCATACCAATCTGCTTATCAAATATGACTTATTCCATGAAACACCTTTCCATTCAAAAGTCTTGAAACTTTCTTTTTCTGTGATAGTGTAGCCAAGAGACACCCCGGAAATATCTTCATTAAACTGTTCATTCACCTGATTCTGAATACTGTTTGTTACAATTCCCATCCCAAAGCCATCCCGTATATTGGAACTGTATTTATCATTCTTTTCCATCATACCAGATAGCATAAAAGTAAAGATAAAAAAGTACAGTACATTTTGAAGAATTGTTTTCCGGCTTAGAAAAACCTCCGCTAATATCGCTAACCCAGAAACTAAAATTAGGGAGGGTACAACCATATAAAAGTAAGGCCGCAAGAAATCTCCTATATGGAAAGGATATTCTGAGTTTTGAATAAAAAACATAAGAATGCCTGCGAGAAGAGCAATCGCGGAAATCGTGAGCAACACCATTAGGTTCCCCAGAAATTTCACAAAAAGATAGCCGAAATTGGTAATGGAAGTAGAGGCTATAATTAGCCCCACTTCTGTATCAATATCCTTTTTGATGGCCCCGCTGATCAGGTAAAAGCCAAACAGAGATAAAATAACCGTACTCATTAACGCTGAAATATGTCCGGCCCAGGCTGAATTGTAAACACCTCTATATCCTGGGATCGTCAATGTTGTATAGCTTGCATCAGGCAACGGGACAAAAGAATGCGCCGCATAGATTGTCACAGCTAATGTGATGAGAAAGGCATAACTACGGCTGCGCTGCAGGTAGTCTCCCTTGATAATATTATATAAATTTCTCATCGTATTACGGTTGATTTTTTATTAAAAACAAATAGGCATCTTCCAGCGTTGCATTAACAGGTCTGGAATTTGCTGCAGGCTGTTTCGTACTTGAAATATACCTTAGCAATGTTTTGTCCGATTGCCTTGTGGTATTCACCACCAGATATTGTGATTTAAACCTTTCAATCTCCGACTGGGAAAGGGTAATTTCAAACATTTTATTTTCTACATTACTGATAATTTCCGGAGCTGTATTCTTTTCGATAAGCATTCCGCTTTTCATGATAGTGACCTCATCGGCTACTGTTTCTATATCAGAAACAATGTGTGAGGAAACGATGACAATAGCATCACCAGCCATTTCTGATATTAACTGACGGAAACGGACCCTTTCTTCAGGGTCGAGACCTACTGTTGGCTCATCGAAAATTAATATTTTTGGATCATTAAGTAACGCCTGGGCAATGCCTATTCTCTGTTTCATACCCCCGGAATAGGTGCCAATAGGACGTTTTGCATCTGCAGTAAGATTTACCCCTTCCAAAAGCAGATCTATACGTTTATTAAGACCTGCTCCGCCAACTCCTTTCATTGCCGCTATATATTTCAGAAACTCATAAGCATTAAGATTTGGATATACCCCAAAATCCTGCGGAAGATATCCTAAGATTTTTCGGATCAAATCCGGATTTTTAACGACGTCTTCTCCATCCAGTAATACACTGCCGTAAGTTGGTTTGCTTATGGTAGCAATAATTTTCATTAAAGTAGATTTACCAGCTCCGTTAGGTCCAAGAAGTCCTAACACACCTTTTTCAATGATGATGGAAAAGTCTGAAAGTCCTACCATTCCTTTACCAAACATCTTTGTGATTATTTTAATTTCAAGTTGCATTATTAATATTTTTGTACTACAAGTTGTTTGTTTTTCAGTATTTTATATATAGAGATGAGTGATTTAAAAAAAATAAGACATGCACTCTCTATTATAATAGTATCAACAGATCTTTCTCTATTTAAAGTCTTACCTGAAAAGGTTTTCGATCATCCTTATTCTTATCCTTACTGGAAAATGAAAAAAATAAATTGATATTAGATTAAAAATTGCTTATTTTAACAATCTTTTGAGCATTTTTCTTTAATATCTTTCAACAATTAATTTACATTATTATTGTAATATCTTTATGACTGCGTAATAGATTTTGAAGGCATTATAAAATCAACTTTCTACCAACCTAAAGTCCCGATAATAAATTCAGCAATCTTAGGATTTAAATGTTGATCGTAAAAGCTATAAAGATAATCTCCCTTAAATTGATGAATCGTATTAAATCTTGAATTGTTAATGACTTCATTATCTGCATGGGTAAGAGCTGCACTATCGCCAGTATAACTTGCCGTAATGTAATCTATAGATTCTGTGTTGTTAAAAATTTGTGAATTAATCGTCCTTCTACTTAGTTTATCTTTGATTACTACCTCAAAAGAAGAAGTTAAATTAATCCTCTGAGTTTCATAAACCACAGTCGCTTTGACTGTATTATTTCTGACTGTTCCCGTTCTTTCATAGGTGTTTTTAAAATGATGTCCATTATTATAATCAATGCGGGTCCATTCGATTGAAATATCATAATCATTTTTTAGAGTTGACACATTCTCAATTTTAAGTCCAATAGCTTTTAGATTAACCACTTCTTCTATCTTATTTCTTATATGGTCATCAAAAGAAGAAGAACTGCCTATTTTTACATGAAAAAAATTTCCTTTATTCCCCATTTCCAAAGGTTCCAGATAGGCCGTTTTGTTTGCGTATAATTTTAAACCGGCCAATAATTCATCTGTATCTTTATATCCAGGATGTAATTGCTGCACCACACTCAATGTACGGTATGCCACAGAAAGATGATTAGAGGCCGAGGTATCGTTAACTGCTTTGACACCTCTTGCATAGAGATGGGTGACTGCCTGCGATGTTACACGTTCTAAGACTGTATTAAAATTTTTCTGTGGAATATTATTCTTTGCAAGAGCGGACGCTGAGAGGTCGTAGATATACCTCAGAGATGTTATTCTGTTGATCCAATTGATCCAGTCTTTTTTATCATCATTCTCTTTTATTATCCCATCAACAATTGATTCGTGAAAAGCCAGTCTTTCCCTGAAAAGCATTAAAAATTCTTTTTTCAGTTGATCTTTAGACAGTTTTTTCTCATATTTCTTCAATGATCTTATCAATTCTTCTTCATTTTGCCGGATATCGTTAATCGTCCATAAATGATTTTGTGCATTTAAGAAGAAACTTAAAAACAGAAAAAATATATTAATTGTTTTTAAAATATTCTTTTCTTTCATAATCTGATACTATTAAATTTTCGTGTTTCTATATATCCTTTTACCGCCTAATTTAAATGCAGAAAATAAATCTGATTATTCAGTATAACTTAAATTTATACATTTGATCTGTTCATATTCCAGCGACATAAAAATTTTGGACTATTTTTCATAATTACCTATTTTTCCAGCATTATCTATAAATATCTTCCTTAGGTGAAAGCAAAAACTCTTTACCGTCCTTCCTTGTAACTTTAATAGATTTATTGGCCAATAGAGATTGTATCAATAGTAACCTAAAATCAGATACGTAGATAAAGTCGTCAACTGATTTGCCGTTGACCGAGATAAACTCATCGTTTAACTTGAGCTCTGGATATCGAATAACATTGGGATTATCTGTGATAGCAACTACTACAAACTTATTATTTTGAATCGCGATAGAAAACCCATATGTTTTCTGCGGATAATTGCTAATAGAAGTTATTCTGGGCGTTAATATCATGCTTCCCGCTGAATTATTTAAACAGATATTATAATGACGGAAAAAACGGTTTCCTATGACCGGTCTGCCCTTATTTGTCAGCAATATTTTTACAGGATCTTTTAATTTGGTGATACTATCTCCTATTCTATAATCAAATTCTTTAATAGTATATGTGGTATCAACCTTCGAAATTCCACTTACTGAAGAAGCGATACTCCCGATTGTGGTGGATTTTTTAACTTTTCCAAAAATAGGCAGGGTCTGTATCGGCATTTCTATTTTATCTCCATTATAACCAAAGTCAATTTGCGCTACGCCCATACTGGAATTAACCCCGAAAAGAATTTTATAATTATTGTATGGATCTATTTCGAAAGGAAGAACAATTCCCTGTCCGGTAAAAGTATTCCTGGAAATAGTTACTTTTTTATGATCAAAATCAAACCTCCAATTCAATTTGCTGATAATTGATGAACCCAGAATTCCTTTAATTTTCACTTTGCCAATCATCTTGGAAAAATCCACATCTGTAAAGGTTGTGTTCGTAATTTTTACACTGCCCAACTCAACTTTGTCAGCAAATTTTATATTCATTTTGACAAATACAGCATTACCATCCCTGGCATCAAAATCTTTCAATGAAGGTACACTAGTAAGTTTGACTTTATCTTGAATACTTATGTCCAGGGCTGATGTAGAGAAACCATTATCCCATAGAAAAGATTCTTCTACTCCATTCACTTTGATTTTAATAACAATCATGTCATCGATGATCTCTATTGGAAGAATCTCATCTTTGTCTATATGAACCTCTCCGAGATTGAGAATACGGATCAATTCTTTTTCCTTATCAGAATTTTGTGCTTTTAATTTTCCTGGCACTGCCACAAGTAACAATGCGAGAATAAAATACATTTTAAAAATTAGATTAATCATTTATTTTAAAGTTTTGTGTGTTAATTATCAAATACTATATTTAGAGAAACTATTGTATACATAACGTGAAGGTTATAATCATCTAATTATGGCTTTTCGTTGATAGATGAATAATAAAGAAAAATCACCGCTGAAAAACAACAAAGTTTACCAAACTTATTTTGGTTAATCAAAAATTCTATCTAATCAAATTAACACAATAATAGAATTCAAATTAAGGTTATTATTTTCTAATAATCACCATCATTATGATTAATAATTGTTACTTAAATTTTAAACAAAAGGTAAAAATGTTATCAAAGAGAAAAATAACAAGTTGATCAACTAACTTTCCATTTCTAAATAACGTTAATAAAATTAAATAATACTAAAATTCGCACAATACGATATGAAAATGAAATACGATCTACAATTTTGCAAATTTTGTTTTAATTAATGAATCCCCAAATCATTTTGTAATTATTGCAATATATACAAACGAGTTAGACAACGAATATCATCATGATATAAACACTTTGAATTCTTTATTTTCGTCATTCGAAAATTTAAAACAAGATAATTCGTAAATATTGACTATATATTTAATAAATAAACACTGCATAACATTTATTAAATACCGCATAACAATTATTAACGAGAAAAATAAACTTGTAAAAAAAGTGAAATATTATTTTTGCGCCATAATATTAGTTTTTAAATTAGGCATATTTTTTATGACGACGAAATTACAGGTTCATCTATACATAGAAAAATACAAATTCTAAAAATTAAATAAAATTTAGAATTTGAACAGTAGTATTTTAGTATAAGACGTTTTTAATTTTCAAAAGTATGTACACGTCTAAAATTTTCTTAAAAACAATAATAAAACTAAAAAAAAGTGATATAATAAAATAAAAATTATGAAAAAGTATGTATCTACGTTGGGAATTATTCTCGCTATTTTATCTTGTAGTAAGAATAATTGTGACTGTTATGGAGACAAATATCAACGTACAATTAAGAAAAGCCCCTCAGGCTCTGTATATAATGACTCTGGCTGGAAATTTGTTAACAAAGAAAAAATTGATAAAAGGGGTTGTAGTACTTCTGATGTAAAAGAAAGCTCTTCGGTAATTGATTTCTTAGGTGATAAAACAATCACTGAAACAGAATACCGTCAAATAAAATGCAGTGAAGACTAATTCCACTAGTCCCTTTTTTGTAGAAAAATACTGCATACAACTAATGGTTTAATTTGAAAAGTCATTTTTAAAAAATTTAGGGGCTTTATAATCTAGATTATATTCAAAATAATATTCATAGCTTAATTCAGTTTAGTTTAAATTAGAAACTTAAGATCTATAAAATCCTTGCAATAATTAAGAATATCCTATATTATTCTCCAAAAAATCAACAATAGTAATGCAAATCTGCACAATTCAAATGATAAAAATAACGTCCCGGATATAGAAGCTAGAAAATGACAATTCCTGAATCGAATGCAACAAAAAGAATTAGATTGATCTTCTCCCAAAAAACAGTAGCAATAAAAGTTTAGATATTTTTCGAGAAATAATTAGTTTTAAATAAAGAAAAATCGAATGAAAAAGAGCAGATTTACAGAGAGCCAGATTGTACTTGCATTGAAACAATCAGAGACGGGAGTAAGAGTTGGAGAATTTGTCGTAAAATGGGTATAAGTGAGGCAACTTTCTACAATTGGAAGAAGACATTCGGAGGTTTAAGCGTTACGGAACTTCGGTATTTACGGCAATTGGGGGAAGAAAACAGTCAACTCAAAAAGTTGGTAGCCGATTTAAGTCTGGATAAGCAGATTCTTCAGTATGCTGAAAAAAAAGTTCTAAAGCCGGCTCAGAAGCGTGAACTGGCGAGGATTATTGCAGAATTTCCAGAAAAGAAGCTGTCGATTGATATTTTTACAATCCAGTGTTTTATTATTACCATCTACATCGAAGGGATGATATAGCGCTTAAAATGCGACTGATAGAATTATTTAATATCTATGTTCGCTATGGTATTGAGCGTTTACATTTTCTGCTCAGGCGTGAAGGTTGGAAAGATAATCAGAAACGGGTTTATAGAATTTATAGTGAAGAAGGGTTAAATTTGAGACGAAAAGAAAACAAAAGAATAAAATCGTCACGATCCAGAGTTCCTACTAACGGTAAAGCCTTTACTTTACATGAATGTTGGAGTATTGACTTTATTAGTGATGCCCTCTTTGATGGGAAGGAGTTTATAAGTAAAGAATTAGACAGATGGGCATATGAAGAGAAAATACAACTGGGGTTTTCCAGACCAGGAAAGCCTACTGATAATAATGCATTGAAAGTTTTAACGGATCATTACGAGATGAGTGAGTGTCTTAATGTTAATTGGTTTTTGTCATTAGAAGATGTACAGTAAAAGTTATATTTGTGGAAAGATGATCACAACATTTACAGAGCTCATAGTTCGCTAGGGAATTTAACACCAAATGAATTCATTGATAATAGTCGGAAAACACAAATTTCTCTATTTTAAACTATTCCATATTCTGGGGAAAAGTCGTCCACTTTTTTATTGCTTCTTTTAGGGTGAGGTAAACTGACTTTATCATGGCATCATCTATAGGAAAAGACATTTTATTTTTGGCATATTTTCTGATTTTCCCATTGAGGTTTTCAATCAAATTAGAAGTATAAATTATTTTTCGGATTTCGGGAGGGAATTCAAAGAATACGTTCAATTCATCCAAATTGTTTCGCCAGGATTGGATAGCATAAGAATATTTACTTTCCCATTTGTATTCAAAATCATTGAGTGCCTGTTCAGCTGCTTGTGAAGACTTTCCCTTATCAGTACTAATCAAAAGTATTAATTTCTGTTAATATTTTGTTGTTGTTTTAGGAAAAAGCGTTGGGTTTGCTTTGGCTTGCTGTCCATTTTTCCACATTACAGGTGACAATCCACCCAATG